>CP019882.1:0-4800000 GCA_002007745.1 Mycolicibacterium litorale
TTGACCGATGATCCCGGTTCAGCATTCGCCGCGGTGTGGAGTTCCGTCGTCGCCGAACTCAACGGTGACGGCGACCAAGCCTCCCGTCCGGGCAATGGCTCGGCCCTCGACTCTCCCCTGACTCCGCAGCAGCGTGCCTGGCTGAAACTGGTGCAGCCGCTGACCATCGCGGAGGGTTTCGCCCTGCTGTCGGTACCGAGCTCGTTCGTCCAGAACGAGATCGAACGGCACCTGCGCACCCAGATCGTGGAGGCGCTCAGTCGCCGGCTGGGTCAGCAGGTGGAACTCGGGGTGCGGATCGCCCCACCCCCGGTCGAACCGGATGATGAGCCGCCCACCCCCGATCTCGGCAGCACCGATCTCGATCTCGACGAAGTCGACGAGGACCGCGAGGCGTTGGCCAGCGCGCACGAGACGTGGCCGAGCTACTTCATCGAGCGCCCGCGCAGTAATCCCTCCGCCGAAACACCCAGCATCAGCCTCAATCGCCGCTACACCTTCGACACCTTCGTCATCGGTGCCTCCAACCGATTCGCCCACGCCGCCGCTCTGGCCATCGCCGAGGCACCGGCCCGCGCCTACAACCCCCTGTTCATCTGGGGCGAGTCCGGTCTGGGCAAGACTCATCTGCTCCACGCGGCAGGCAACTATGCCCAACGTCTCTTCCCCGGCATGCGGGTGAAGTACGTCTCCACCGAAGAGTTCACCAACGACTTCATCAACTCCCTGCGCGACGACCGCAAGGTCGCGTTCAAACGCAGTTACCGCGATATCGACGTGCTGCTGGTTGACGACATCCAGTTCATCGAGGGCAAGGAAGGCATCCAGGAGGAGTTCTTCCACACCTTCAACACGCTGCACAACGCCAACAAGCAGATCGTCATCTCCTCCGACCGGCCGCCCAAGCAGCTGGCGACCCTCGAAGACCGGCTGCGCACCCGCTTCGAGTGGGGTCTGATCACCGATGTCCAGCCGCCCGAGCTGGAGACCCGCATCGCGATCCTGCGTAAGAAGGCGCAGATGGAGCGGCTCGACGTCCCCGATGACGTCCTGGAGCTGATCGCCAGCAGCATCGAACGCAACATCCGCGAGCTCGAGGGTGCCCTGATCCGGGTCACCGCCTTCGCGTCACTGAACAAGACGCCGATCGACAAGGCCCTGGCCGAGATCGTGTTGCGCGACCTGATCTCCGACGCCAGCACCATGCAGATCAGTACCGCGGCGATCATGGCCGCCACTGCGGAGTACTTCGACATCAGCGTCGAGGAACTGCGCGGCCCCGGCAAGACCCGGGCGCTGGCACAGTCCCGCCAGATCGCCATGTATCTGTGCCGGGAGCTCACCGACCTCTCGCTGCCGAAGATCGGCCAGGCGTTCGGCCGCGATCACACGACGGTGATGTATGCGGAGAAGAAGATTCGGGGCGAAATGGCCCATCGGCGTGAGGTGTTCGATCACGTCAAGGAGCTCACCACCCGGATCCGTCAGCGCTCCAAGCGCTGAAATCCCCCTTTTTCTCGCGTCTCGACCAAAAAACTTTGGTCACACTCGTATCAGAGGCCACACTCAATCGGTGTGCACACCCTTGTGGAGAACTACCAGACTGCCCGCCGAAGTCCCGGGATGACCGTGAACAACTCCGGGCTGTGCACACCCCCGGGAGAGTTGGCATTCATCGGTACACAGCTGATCCACATGCCCTCACCGCATCCGAACAGGCCGTCGTCGGTCTGATCCACAGCTTGCACAGGCCCTATTACTGTTGCCGTTATCTCTACTCATCTTCCTTCTATGAAGACAGGCTTGGGGAACAGCTCCTGCACAGGCGCCTTCCGTCGAGCCTCGGTGCGCTCTTGTCACCCAGACCGATTAGCTTTCAAGTTGGCGTCCGACGCTCTACGGTTGTTGTTCTGACTGCCGTTCAGCGGCTGTCGCCCACAGACCACGCTCGCCAGTGCCCGGCACTGCAGTGAGTGCTGGTCGGGCTTGGTGCGGTTACGAAGGGACACTATGGACGTGGCGTCGACGACGGTTGGCTCCGACTTGAAGTTCCGCCTGGTGCGGGAAGACTTCGCCGACGCGGTGGCGTGGGTCGCGCGTAACCTCCCGAGCCGGCCTACCGTGCCGGTGCTGGCCGGGGTGTTGCTCACCGGTACCGAGGACGGCCTGACCATCTCCGGGTTCGACTACGAGGTGTCGACCGAGGTGCAGGTTCCGGCCGAAATAGCTTCTCCAGGAAGTGTTTTGGTGTCCGGGCGGTTGCTTTCCGACATCACCAGGGCACTGCCGGCCAAGCCGGTCGACGTCACCGTCGAAGGCACCCGGGTGTCACTGACCTGCGGCAGCGCGCGTTTCTCACTGCCCACGATGCCCGTCGAGGATTACCCGGCACTGCCGGCGCTGCCCGAGGAGACCGGGGTGGTGTCCGCCGATCTGTTCGCCGAGGCGATCGGCCAGGTCGCGGTGGCCGCGGGCCGCGACGACACGCTGCCGATGTTGACCGGCATCCGGGTGGAGATCTCCGGTGAGACAGTGGTTTTGGCTGCCACCGACCGCTTCCGGCTGGCGGTTCGCGAACTGACCTGGTCGACGTCCTCCCCCAGCCTGGAAGCCGCGGTCCTGGTGCCGGCGAAGACCTTGGCCGAGGCAGCCAAGGCGGGCACCTCCGGGTCTGAGGTGCATCTGGCGTTGGGAGCCGGTTCGGCGGTCGGCAAAGAGGGACTGTTGGGAATTCGCAGCGGTGGCAAGCGCAGTACCACCAGGTTGCTCGACGCCGAGTTCCCGAAATTCCGGCAGCTGCTGCCCAGTGAGCACACCGCGGTGGCCACCATCGGGATCGCGGATCTGACCGACGCGATCAAACGTGTGGCACTGGTCGCCGATCGTGGCGCCCAGGTCCGGATGGAATTCAGCGACGGTGTGCTGCACCTGTCCGCCGGCGCCGACGATGTCGGCCGCGCCGAGGAAGACCTGCCGGTGGAGTTCGCCGGTGAGCCGTTGACGATCGCCTTCAACCCGACCTACCTGACCGATGGCCTGGGTTCGCTGCATTCGGATCGGGTGACCTTCGGCTTCACCACGCCGAGCCGCCCGGCCGTGCTGCGGCCGGCCGGTGGTGCACAGGAAGATGCACAGGTAGATGGCACCGGGCCGTTTCCCGCTGTTCAGACCGATTACGTATATCTGTTGATGCCGGTCCGGCTGCCGGGCTGACCGGAGATCACCGACGACGAGAGGGCACTCATGCAGTTGGGTTTGGTCGGCCTGGGGAAAATGGGCTTCAACATGCGCCAGCGGTTGCGCGAGGGCGGACATGAAGTCATCGGGTACGACCCTCGACCCGAAGTCAGCGATGTGCCCAGCCTGGCCGCTCTCGCCGCGGCATTGACCGCGCCGCGGGTGGTATGGGTGATGGTGCCGTCGGGCCCCATCACCGAGCAGACCATCAGCTCGCTGGCCGATGTACTCAGTGCCGGTGACCTGGTTGTCGATGGCGGCAACTCGAAGTACACCGAAGACGGTCCGCACGCCGAACTGCTTGGCGCGAAGGGTATTTCGTTTGTCGATGCCGGTGTTTCCGGTGGTGTCTGGGGCCTCGAGGAGGGCTACGGCCTGATGGTGGGCGGCAGTGACGAGGACGTGGCGCGGGTCATGCCGATCTTCGACACGTTGCGCCCGCCGGGAGAACTTGCCGACGGGTTCGTCCATGCCGGTCCGGTCGGTGCCGGCCATTACGCCAAGATGGTGCACAACGGCATCGAGTACGGGTTGATGATGGCCTACGCCGAAGGCTATGAATTGCTGGCGGCCGAACCGTTGATCAAAGACACCCAGGCTGTGATCCAGGCGTGGACCAACGGCACGGTCGTGCGGTCCTGGCTGCAGCAGTTGCTGGCCAAGGCGCTCAAAGAAGACCCGGCGTTCGACGCGATCTCGGGGTACACCGAGGATTCCGGCGAAGGCCGATGGACCGTCGAAGAGGCTATCCGGCATCGCGTTCCGATGCCGGTCATCGCGGCGTCGCTGTTCGCCAGATTTGCTTCGCGCCAAGATGATTCACCGACCATGAAGGCGGTTTCGGCGCTTCGCAACCAGTTCGGCGGGCACGCGGTCAAGCGGATCTCGGAGTCGGGATAAGCAGGTCCGATGTACGTCCGGCACCTGGCGCTGCGCGACTTTCGGTCGTGGGAAAGCGTCGATCTCGAATTGGCGCCGGGCCGAACGGTTTTCGTCGGGAGCAACGGGTTCGGTAAGACCAATCTCGTTGAAGCGCTGTGGTATTGCGCGACCTTGGGCTCGCACCGGGTCGCCACCGATGCGCCGTTGATTCGCGCCGGTGCCGAACGTGCGGTGGTGTCCACGATCGTGGTCAACGAGGGCCGCGAACTGGCTGTCGACATCGAGATCGCTGCCGGCCGCGCCAACAAGGCGCGGCTGAATCGGTCCCCGGTGCGCAGCACCCGCGAAATCCTCGGGGCGGTGCGCGCAGTGCTGTTCGCCCCGAGGATCTGTCGTTGGTGCGCGGCGATCCTGGGGAACGTCGCCGCTATCTCGACGAGCTGGCGACGGTGCGCCGGCCGCGGATCGCCGCGGTGCGCGCCGACTACGACAAGGTGCTCAAGCAGCGGACCGCTCTGCTCAAATCCGCTGCCGGAGCGCGCTTTCGGGGCGATCGCCGTGTGTTGGACACCCTGGATGTGTGGGATGGGCATCTTGCCGCGCACGGTGCGGAGTTGATGGCGGCCCGTATCGACCTGACCAACCTGCTGGCGCCGGAAGTGGAGAAGGCTTATCAGCTGCTGGCCCCGGCATCGCGCCCGGCCGGCATCGCCTATCGCAGCAGCGTCGAGTTGGATGGTCTTGACAGCGGTCAGGATGTGGAGTTCCTGGAGGCGGCGCTGCTGGCCGGATTGGCGCGCCGCCGCGACGCCGAATTGGAACGGGGTGTCTGCCTGGTAGGGCCGCACCGCGACGATCTGGAATTGCGGCTCGGCGATCAGCCGGCTAAGGGTTTCGCCAGCCACGGCGAATCCTGGTCGATGGCGCTGGCGTTGCGGCTGGCCTCCTATGAGTTACTGCGTACCGAGGGCAGCGAGCCGGTGTTGATTCTGGACGACGTGTTCGCCGAACTGGACAACGCGCGCCGTCGCGCCCTGGCGGGGGTGGCCGCCGACGCCGAGCAAGTGCTGGTTACCGCGGCGGTCGGGGAGGACATCCCCGACGACTGGGATGTCACCCGGATCGGGATCGTGCTGCGCGACGACGAGGACGGCCGCAAGTCGGTGGTGGCGTCATGACCGAGCCCGACGACCGCCCGGCCGGCCCGCCCGAGCATCTGGCGAATCTGCCCGGGATGGACCTGGTGCGCCGGGCCTTGGAGGAGGCCCGCGGTGCTGCTCGCAGCCAGGGTAAAGAAGTAGGGCGGGGACGCCGTTCGCCGGGAGTCCGAAGGTCTACCCCGCAGGGCGGGCGCCGGTGGTCGGGACCCGGTCCGGATCGTCGTGACCCGGAACTGTTGGGTTCGGCGGCCGACGAGTTGGCCAAGACCCGGGGCTGGAAGCCGCGGGTCGCCGAGGGTGCGGTGTTCGCTCAGTGGGCGACGGTGGTCGGCGAGCAGATCGCCGAGCACGCCGAACCGACCACCCTGCGCGACGGTGTGCTCAGCGTGGCGGCGGAGTCGACGGCCTGGGCCACCCAGCTGCGGATGGTGCAGGCCCAACTGTTGGCCAAGATCGCCGCGGCGGTGGGTGACGGGGTGGTGACAGCTCTGAAGATCACCGGGCCGGTGGCGCCGTCCTGGCGAAAAGGGCCGTTACATATCTCCGGGCGCGGGCCGCGCGACACCTACGGCTGAGCGGTTCTACCACAGTCCGCTGACGGCCACGAGACGCCCGTCGACGGGCACGGCAAGCGTCATCACGTATGCCGATCCGAGAAATTCCGTGCACGGCTCAACTAGGTGTGTAGAAACGCCGCCACAGCATCAGTCCGAACCGCGCCAACCGGTAGACTGGATCGAGACTCGCGCCCGGTCGGACGAACCGTGCGCCGCGAACCCCAAGGAGAGCGTTCCGCTAGTGGCTGCCAACGAACAGTACGGTGCCGACTCGATCAAGGTCCTCGAAGGACTGGAGGCGGTCCGCAAACGACCAGGCATGTACATCGGTTCGACCGGGGAGCGAGGACTGCACCACCTGGTGTGGGAGGTCGTGGACAACTCGGTGGACGAGGCGATGGCCGGTTTCGCCACCAAAGTCACGGTGCGCATTCTCGAGGACGGTGGGGTCGAGGTCACCGACGACGGTCGCGGCATTCCGGTCGCGATGCACGCCACCGGGATCCCGACCATCGACGTCGTCATGACGGTCCTGCACGCCGGCGGGAAGTTCGAAGAGGGCGCCTACCAGGTCTCCGGCGGCCTGCACGGCGTAGGCGTCTCGGTGGTCAACGCACTGTCGACCCGGCTCGAGGCCGATGTCCGCACCGGCGGCTACGAGTGGTTCCAGACCTACGACAAATCGGTGCCGGGCACCCTTCGCCAGGGTGAGAAGACCAGGGAGACCGGCACGACCATCCGGTTCTGGGCCGACCCCGACATCTTCGAGACCACCACCTATGACTTCGAGACCATCGCCCGGCGCCTGCAGGAGATGGCGTTCCTCAACAAGGGTCTGACGATCGAGCTGACCGACGAGCGGGTGACGGCCGAAGAGGTGGTCGACGAGGTGGTCAGCGATACCGCTGAAGCGCCCAAGACCGCGGAAGAGAAGGCCGCCGAAGCGGGCGGCAAGCAGAAGGTCAAGCATCGGGTGTTCTGCTACCCCGGCGGCTTGGTCGACTTCGTCAAGCACATCAACCGGACCAAGAACCCGATCCAGCCCAGCGTGATCGACTTCGACGGCAAGGGCGAGGGCCACGAGGTCGAGATCGCGATGCAGTGGAACGCCGGCTATTCGGAGTCGGTGCACACCTTCGCCAACACGATCAACACCCATGAGGGCGGCACGCACGAAGAAGGCTTCCGCGCCGCGCTGACCACCGTGGTGAACAAGTACGCCAAAGACAAGAAGCTGCTCAAGGACAAGGATCCGAACCTCACCGGCGACGACATCCGCGAAGGCCTGGCCGCTGTCATCTCCGTGAAGGTCTCCCAGCCGCAGTTCGAAGGCCAGACCAAGACCAAGCTCGGCAACACCGAGGTGAAGTCGTTCGTGCAGAAGATCTGCAACGAGCAGCTGACGCACTGGTTCGAGGCCAACCCCACCGAAGCCAAGACGGTGGTGAACAAGGCGGTGTCCTCGGCCCAGGCGCGAATCGCCGCGCGCAAGGCCCGCGAGCTGGTCCGGCGCAAGAGCGCCACCGACATCGGTGGTCTGCCCGGCAAGCTGGCCGACTGCCGCTCCACCGACCCGCGCCTGTCGGAACTGTATGTGGTGGAGGGTGATTCGGCTGGCGGCTCGGCCAAGAGCGGTCGGGACTCGATGTTCCAGGCGATCCTGCCGTTGCGCGGCAAGATCATCAACGTCGAGAAGGCGCGCATCGACCGGGTGCTGAAGAACACCGAAGTCCAGGCCATCATCACCGCCCTGGGCACGGGTATCCACGACGAGTTCGATCTGGCCAAGCTGCGCTACCACAAGATCGTGCTGATGGCCGACGCCGACGTTGACGGGCAACACATTTCGACGTTGCTGCTGACGCTGCTGTTCCGGTTCATGAAGCCGCTGGTGGAGAACGGCCACATCTTCCTGGCGCAGCCGCCGCTGTACAAGCTCAAGTGGCAGCGCGCCGACCCGGAGTTCGCCTACTCCGACCGTGAGCGTGATGGTCTGCTGGAAGCCGGAAAGAAGGCCGGAAAGCGAATCAACGTCGACGACGGTATCCAGCGCTACAAGGGTCTGGGCGAGATGGATGCCAAGGAGCTGTGGGAGACCACCATGGACCCGTCGGTCCGGGTGCTGCGCCAGGTCACCCTCGATGACGCCGCAGCGGCTGACGAACTGTTCTCCATCCTGATGGGTGAAGACGTCGAAGCGCGTCGCAGTTTCATCACGCGCAACGCTAAAGACGTTCGCTTCCTGGATGTTTAGTGACGTACCCCCTTTCCTAGGGACAACAGAGGAACCACATGACTGACACCACCCTGCCCCCCGGCGACGAGGCCGGCGACCGCATCGAACCGGTCGACATCCAGCAGGAGATGCAGCGCAGCTACATCGACTACGCGATGAGTGTGATCGTCGGGCGTGCGCTGCCCGAGGTGCGTGACGGCCTCAAGCCGGTGCACCGCCGGGTGCTCTACGCGATGTTCGACTCCGGTTTCCGCCCGGACCGAGGCCACGCGAAGTCGGCGCGTTCGGTCGCCGAGACGATGGGTAACTATCACCCGCACGGTGATTCGTCGATCTACGACACTCTGGTGCGCATGGCGCAGCCGTGGTCGCTGCGCTACCCGCTGGTCGACGGGCAGGGCAACTTCGGCTCTCCGGGTAACGACCCGGCGGCCGCGATGCGCTACACCGAAGCCCGACTCACACCGCTGGCCATGGAGATGCTGCGGGAAATCGACGAGGAGACAGTCGATTTCATCCCGAACTACGACGGTCGTGTGCAGGAACCGACGGTTCTGCCCAGCCGGTTCCCCAACCTGTTGGCCAACGGATCCGGCGGTATCGCCGTCGGTATGGCCACCAACATTCCGCCGCACAACCTGCGCGAGCTGGCCGAAGCCGTCTACTGGTGCCTGGAGAACCACGAGGCCGACGAGGAAGCCACGCTGGCCGCGGTGTGCGAACGGGTCAAGGGCCCCGACTTCCCCACCTCCGGTCTGATCGTCGGATCCCAAGGCATCCATGACGCCTACACGACCGGCCGCGGATCGATCCGGATGCGCGGTGTGGTTGAGATCGAAGAGGATTCACGCGGCCGCACCTCGATCGTGATCACCGAGCTGCCGTATCAGGTCAACCACGACAACTTCATCACCTCGATCGCCGAGCAGGTCCGCGACGGCAAGCTCACCGGCATCTCCAACATCGAAGACCAGTCCAGTGACCGGGTGGGTCTGCGCATCGTCGTGGAGATCAAGCGCGATGCCGTGGCCAAGGTGGTGCTGAACAACCTCTACAAGCACACCCAGCTGCAGACCAGCTTCGGGGCCAACATGCTGTCGATCGTCGACGGTGTGCCGCGGACGCTGCGGCTGGATCAGATGATCCGGTACTACGTCGCCCACCAGCTCGATGTGATCGTGCGGCGCACCCGGTATCGGCTGCGCAAGGCCAACGAGCGGGCGCACATCCTGCGCGGCCTGGTCAAGGCACTCGACGCGCTCGACGAGGTCATCGCGTTGATCCGGGCGTCGGAGAGCGCCGACGTGGCGCGGGTGGGCCTGATGGAGCTGCTCGACGTCGACGAGATCCAGGCTCAGGCGATCCTGGACATGCAGCTGCGCCGCCTGGCCGCCCTGGAGCGCCAGCGCATCGTCGACGATCTGGCCAAGATCGAGGCCGAGATCGCCGATCTGGAAGACATCCTGGCCAAGCCGGAACGTCAGCGCGCGATCGTGCGCGACGAGCTCGCCGAGATCGCCGACAAGCACGGTGATGACCGGCGCACCCGGATCGTCGCCAGCGACGGCGAGGTGTCCGACGAGGACCTGATCGCCCGCGAGGACGTCGTCGTCACCATCACCGAAACCGGCTATGCCAAGCGGACCAAGACCGACCTGTATCGCAGCCAGAAGCGCGGCGGCAAGGGAGTCCAGGGCGCCGGCCTCAAGCAGGACGACATCGTCCGGCACTTCTTCGTGTGCTCGACGCATGACTGGATTCTGTTCTTCACCACACAGGGACGGGTGTATCGCGCCAAGGCCTACGAGCTACCGGAGGCCTCGCGCACCGCGCGTGGTCAGCACGTCGCCAACCTGCTGGCATTCCAGCCCGAGGAGCGCATCGCCCAGGTCATCCAGATCAAGAGCTACGAAGACGCGCCCTACCTGGTGCTGGCCACCCGCAACGGGCTGGTCAAGAAGACGAAGCTGACCGACTTCGACTCCAACCGGTCGGGCGGGATCGTGGCGATCAACCTGCGGGACGGCGACGAGCTGGTCGGTGCCGTGCTGTGCTCGGCCGAGGAGGACCTGCTGCTGGTGAGCGCCAACGGCCAGTCCATCCGATTCTCGGCCACCGACGAGGCGCTGCGCCCGATGGGCCGAGCCACCTCGGGCGTGCAGGGCATGCGGTTCAATGCCGACGACCAGCTGTTGTCGCTCAACGTGGTCCGCGAGGGGACGTATCTGCTGGTTGCGACCGCCGGCGGCTACGCCAAGCGCACCGCCATCGAGGAATACACGCCGCAGGGCCGTGGCGGAAAAGGCATCCTGACCATTCAATACGACCGCCGCCGTGGCAGTCTGGTTGGCGCATTGGTGGTCGATGAAGACAGTGAGCTCTATGCCATCACCTCGGGCGGCGGTGTCATCCGCACCGCCGCACGCCAGGTCCGCAAGGCCGGGCGCCAGACCAAGGGCGTTCGCTTGATGAACCTGGGTGAGGGCGACACACTGTTAGCCATCGCTCGCAATGCCGAAGAGCAGGACAGCACGGACGATGTGGCCGGGCTGGACCCTGAGACCGACGCGACGTAGCACGGCTGGGCGAGAAGGTTAGGAGTGGCGGTGAGCGCACCGAACGAGCCGGGCCAACCCGGACCGGGCGACGGCCCCGGTAACGGGCTCGGCGCGGCCGAGCGGGCTGGGGCCCGACCGGCACCGGCCGCCAATGGTGGATCCAACGAGGTTCCGCCGTGGCAGCGCGGTGCGACGCGAGCCCGGCAGGGCGGCGCCCCTCAGCGACCGGGTGCTGACGGCCCGGCCCGCCCCGATTCCCGACCCGGGTCCTCGGCCGGCGCCGGACCGAGCATCGAAGCGCGGGTGAACCGGTTCATCACCGGCTCGGCGGCACCTGATCTGTCGGGTGCGGGTGGACCGCCGCCGCGCCCGGAGAACGACGCACCGCGACCCGAGCCCCGGCCCGAGGCCTATGCCAGCGAGCTGCCCGACCTGTCGGGAACCACCCCACCCAAGCCGGTGGCGCAACGTAAGGCGCCGGCTGAGCGCTCCGCCGAGCAGCCGAGCCGCCCGGCCGGGGCCGCAACGCGGGTTCAGGCTGCGGCCGCGCGCTCCCGCGGACCGGTGCGCGCGAGCATGCAGATCCGGCACATCGACCCGTGGAGCGCGCTGAAGGTGTCGCTGCTGCTGTCGGTGGCGTTGTTCTTCGTCTGGATGATCGCGGTGGCGTTCCTGTACCTGGTATTGGGCGGCATGGGGGTGTGGAGCAAGCTGAACAGCAACGTCGGCGACCTGCTGACCGCCACCAGTGGAAGCGGCGGCGAGCTGGTGTCCAGCGGCACGATCTTCGGTGGCGCGGCACTGATCGGCCTGGTCAACATCGTGCTGTTGACCGCGATGGCCACCGTCGGCGCCTTCATCTACAACCTGAGCACCGACATCGTCGGCGGCATCGAAGTCACGCTGGCCGACCGGGACTAGGGGCGGCCTCGCCCCGAGGCGACAGCGGTCCGCGTTCCCACGGTGTGTGATCGTTGCCCGCCTCTGCGCGACAAATGCGGGGTTGGACCGGTGTTGTCGCTGTGAGCCGGGCCATGAAAGTGCCCAGCGGACGGTGCGGTTTGGGTTCGGCGGCGCGGGTACGGTAATCTCGTCGCTCGGTCGTAATGCGATTACGGGCCTATAGCTCAGGCGGTTAGAGCGCTTCGCTGATAACGAAGAGGTCGGAGGTTCGAGTCCTCCTAGGCCCACGATGTCCTGGTCGACGGGAAGGGCGCCCGTGAGGATCGCACTGCTGGTGGCGGTTCTCGCCGTAGCTGCCGCAGTGGTCGGAATCCGCCGCGGCGAGGCCTGGCACACCCTCGACGACCGTGACGAGGGGCCTTAGCTCAGTTGGTAGAGCGCTGCCTTTGCAAGGCAGATGTCAGGAGTTCGAATCTCCTAGGCTCCACAAAGTCGCCATTCTCGGCAGCCTTCCGCCCCCTGACGAAGTGACCTTCGACCCCTTTCGTTGCGCTCTGTGCTGCTTAGCGTGAGATCCCTGAGATGCCGCAGACCGTCGGCAGCGGGGCCAGGGGGTCACGACCGTGGTGTCAACCGACAGCGTCCTCAAGCCCATCCGCTCGGTCGGCGACTTCTACGCGATGGCGTTGGACACTCTCGTCGAAATGGTCAAGCCGCCGTTCGCCTGGCGGGAGTTCTTCCTCCAGACCTGGTTCGTGGCACGGGTGGCAGTCATGCCGACCCTGCTGCTGGCAATCCCGTTCACCGTCCTGGTGGTCTTCACCCTCAACGTCCTGCTGACCGAGTTCGGCGCCGCCGACTTCTCCGGTACCGGTGCCGCCAGCGCCGCGGTCACCGAGATCGGGCCCATTGTCACCGTGCTGGTGGTCGCGGGCACCGGGGCGACCGCGATGTGTGCCGATCTGGGTGCGCGCACCATCCGGGACGAACTCGACGCCCTGCGGGTGATGGGTGTCGATCCGGTGCACCGCCTGGTCGTGCCACGGGTGCTGGCGGCCACCGTGGTGGCCGTGTCGCTGGTGTCGTTGGTGACCTTTGTCGGGCTGGTCGGGTCCTTCAGCTTCGCCGTGTTCGTCCAGCACGTCACACCGGGAGCCTTCGCGGCCGGCCTCACGCTGTTCACCGGGCTACCCGACATCATCCTGGGTGTGGTCAAGGGTGCACTGTTCGGAACGTCGGCCGCGTTGATCGCCTGCTACAAGGGCATGTCGGTGCGCCGTGGTCCGCAGGGCGTGGGCAACGCCGTGAACGAGACGGTGGTGTACTCGTTCATCGCGCTGTTCGTGATCAACATCATCGCCACCGCCGTCTACTACACGAGCGTGAAATGACCGCGCTACCTGAGCATTCCACCGTGCAGAACGTCGTGCACGGCGTGGCCGACGGATGGAACCGGATCGGCACCCAGATCGCGTTCAACGCGCGTTCGGTACGTGAGATGGGCATCGCGCTCACCCGCTACCGCACCGAGATCCTGCGACTCATCGCCCAGATGAGCCTGGGGACAGGCGCGTTGGCGCTTATCGGCGGCACCGTCGTCGTCGTCGGATTCCTGACCCTGACCACCGGTGCGGTCATCGCCGTGCAGGGCTACAACGAACTCTCCGGAATCGGTGTCGAGGCGATGACCGGGTTCATCTCCGCCTACGTCAATGTTCGGATCATCTCACCCGCGGTGGCCGGCATCGGCCTTGCGGCCACGATCGGCGCGGGAACCACCGCGCAATTGGGTGCGATGCGCATCGCCGACGAGATCGACGCGCTCGAGGTGATGGCCGTACGCTCGGTGGCTTACCTGGTGTCGACCCGGGTGATCGCCGGTGTGGTCGTGGTGATCCCGCTGTACTGCGTGGCGATGGTGTGCGCTTTTCTGGCCGCACGGTTCGGCACCACCGGGTTCTACGGGCAGTCCACCGGCGTCTACGACCACTACTTCAACACCTTCCTGAACTCGACCGACTTGCTGTGGTCGTTCTTCACCGTCGTCCTGATGGGCGTCGCCGTCATGCTGGTGCACACCTACTATGGCTACACCGCTACCGGTGGTCCGGCGGGAGTCGGTGAGGCAGTGGGTCATTCGGTGCGAACCTCCCTGATCGTCCTGACGCTGCTGCTGCTGGCGGTGGCGATGTCGATCTACGGCCAGTCCGGCAACTTCCACCTCAGCGGGTGACCCACGATGTCGGATCTGCGCTCAGATGGAATGCATCCCGGTTGGTGGACGCTGATTTTCGTCGTCGCGACCGCCGGCGCCATCGTGGCCACCACGGTGCTGTTCTCCGGATCGCTGCGAGACTACGTGCCGGTGATCCTGACCGCGGACCGTGCCGGCCTGGTGATGGACCGTGGTGCGAAGGTCAAACTGCGGGGCGTGCAGATCGGGCGGGTGGGTGACGTGCGCCTGGCGCACGACCAGGTCGATCTCACGCTCGAAATACGGCCCGACCAAATGAGATTCATCCCCGCCAATATCGGCGCACGAATCCGTGCCGGAACCTTGTTCAGCGGGAAGTTCGTCGAACTGGTCTACCCCACCGACCCCAGCCCGCAACGCCTGGCGGCAGGTGGCGTCATCACGACCGATAACGTCAGCACCGAGATCAACACCCTGTTCCGCGACGTCGCCGACATCCTCAACCAGGTCGACCCGGCGAAGTTGCAGGCGGTGTTGTCGGCGCTGTCCGACGGCTTGCGCGGCCACGGCGCCATGATCGGGCAGACCATCGCCGACAGCCACCAGGTGCTCGCCGAGCTCAACGAACGAGCCGACACCATCACCGCCGATCGCGAATCGCTGCGACAGGCCAGTGACGCCTACAGTGCCGCCGCCCAACACCTCCTGTCCGCCCTGGACTCGGCCGCGACCACCGCGGCCACCGTCACCGACAACGCCCAACCGTTGGACTCGATCCTCACCAACGTCGTCGGACTGGCCCGCAGCGGTATTGAACTGACGGAATCGAGCCAGGCCAACATGACCACTGCGGTGACCAGCTTCGAGTCCACCGCCCGGCTGCTGTTGAAGTACAACCCCACCTACACCTGCACCCTCGTCGGCGCCAAGACGGCACTCGATACCGGCTACCTCGACGCGACCGGCGCCGCCAACGGCAAGTCACTGATCCTCGACAGCGCGCTGCTGTTCGGGCCCGACGCGTACCGTTATCCGGACAACCTGCCGATCATCGGGGCCAGGGGCGGTCCGGGCGGCACACCCGGATGTGGTTCCTTGCCCGACGTCGCCGCCAACTGGCCGGTCCGCCAACTCATCACGAACACCGGGTGGGGAACCGGCCTGGACATCCGCCCGAATCCGGGGATCGGCTTCCCCGGGTACGCCGACTACTTCCCGGTGACCCGGGCCGTGCCTGAACCACCCAGTGTCCGCTATCCCGGTGGTCCGGCGCCCGGCCCCATCCCCTACCCGGGCGCCCCGCCCTACGGGGCGACGTTGTACGCCCCGGACGGGACCCCGCTGTGGCCGGGGCTACCTCCCGCACCGCCACCGGGTGCCGCCCCCGAGCCGGGGCCGCCGCCGCCCGGCGCCGAACCGTTCGACGTCCCCGCAACCGCACACCTTCAACCGACACCGGCACCGGCGCCATGAGCGGGCGTGTGGTGAGAGAGGATGTGCCCGGCGCGATCTGGCGGGTGTGTGCCTTCCTCGGGGTCTGCGTGCTCGGCCTGGCCGCGATGTTGGCGATCTTTGCCCAACTACGCTTCCAATCCGAGAAGACCTACACCGCCGAGTTCCGCACGGTCACGGGCCTGGAGAATGGCAACTTCGTCCGCGTCGCCGGTGTCGAGGTGGGCAAGGTCAAGCACATCAGCATCCGTGACGACGGAGTGGCGCTGGTCGAGTTCGGCACCGACCCCTCGTTGGTGCTGACGGAGGGCAGCCGCGCGGTGATCCGCTTCCGCAACCTGATCGGCGAACGCTATCTGGCCCTCGAGGAGGGCGCCGGCGGTACCCGGGTCCTGGCGCCGGGGATGACCATCCCGCTGTCGCACACCGCCCCGGCGTTGGATCTCGACGCACTGCTCGGCGGTTTCCGGCCCCTGTTCCGGGCACTGGACCCCGAACAGGTGAACGCCCTGTCCGGGCAATTGGTCGAGGCGCTGCAGGGTCAGGGACCCGCGATCACCGCTTTCCTGACCCAGGCCGCGGCCCTGACCAACACGCTGGCCGACCGCGACCAGCTGATCGGGCAGGTCATCACCAACATCAAGACGGTGGCCGGCTCGTTGGGCGACCAGAGCGCGCAGCTCGCCACCGCCGTCGACGACCTATCGGCGTCGCTGGCGACGATGGCGAACCGGCGGGAGGATCTGCGCAACGGGCTGGCCTATGCCGACGCCGCGGCCGCATCGCTGAACGGCTTGCTCGCCGAGGGCCGGGGGCCGCTGAAAACCGTTGTAGAGCAGGCGGATCGGACGGCCGACGTCGCCCTGGCCGACCGCGACTACCTCGACCATCTGTTGAACACGCTGCCCGATGTGTACCGGATGCTGAACCGCCAGGGCCTCTACGGCGACTACTTCAGCTTCTATCTGTGCGACCTCGTGCTCAAGCTCAACGGCAAAGGCGGCCAGCCGGTCTATGTGAAGGTGGTCGGGCAGGACACCGGGCGGTGCACGCCCCGATGAAGACCTTCGCCGAACGCAATCCGATCACCGTGGGAGTGGTGGGGGTCGCCGCCACCCTCGCCGTGATACTCGCCGCCCTGAATTGCGGGAAGCTGCCGTTCGTCAACTCCACCCGGCACTATTCGGCCTACTTCGCCGAGGCGGGCGGACTGCTCACCGGTGCACCGGTGCAGGTATCCGGGTTCAAGGCCGGCACCGTCGACAGCATCGAGCTCGACGGGGCGCGGGTTGTGGTCACCTTCGAGGTCGACAAAGCGATCCGGCTCGGCGACCGCACCGAAGCGGCGATCAAGACCAAGAGCATCCTGGGCGCCAAGCTCCTCGAAGTGACGCCGCTCGGCGCAGGCACCCAAGCCGGGCCGATTCCGCTGGAGCGCACCACCTCGCCCTACCAACTGCCCGATGCCCTTGGTGATCTGACCGCGACCGTCAGCCAACTGGACACGACCCGACTGTCCGACTCGTGGAAGCTGCTGGCCGACGAATTGTCCGATACCCCAGACGCTCTGCGCGGCGCCGTGCTGGGGGTGGCGCGGTTCTCGCAGACACTGAACGCCCGGGACGCCCAGCTGCGTGCGCTGCTGGCCGACGCCGACAAGGTGACGACGGTGCTGGCGCAGCGCAGCGCGGCCATTGCCACCATGCTCACCGACAGCAACGCCCTCCTGGCCGACCTGCGCAGCCAGAGCCGTGCGCTCGACGACATCTGCGGCACCATCACCGCACTGAGCCACCACCTCGGGGCGGTGATCGCCGAGAACCGACACACCCTCAAGCCCGCCTTCGACAAGCTGAACCAACTCCTGACGATCCTGGACAACCGAAAGACACGAATCCAGCAGGCCATCAAGGGGTTCAACCACTATGCGATGTCGCTGGGCGAGTCGATGTCGTCGGGCCCGTTCTTCAAGTTCTACATCGCGAACCTGCTTCCCGGACAGTTCATCCAGCCGTTCGTCGACGCGGCCTTCTCCGACCTGGGCCTCGATCCGAACGTCCTGACGCCCGCGCAGCGCACCGACCCGCAGACCGGTCAACCCGGCACGCCGCCGCTGCCTGCGCCCTTCCCCCGCACCGGCCAAGGCGGCGAACCGCGCCTGAGCCTGCCCGACGCGATCACCGGCACACCCGGCGATCCGCGCTACCCGTACCGTGAGCCGCCACCGGCTCCGCCGCCGGGAGGTCCGCCACCCGGACCGCCCGCACCTGCCTTCGCCGGGCCGGCATCATGAGCCGGCGGGTCGGCATCCGGATCGCCCTGGCCGTGGCGCTGGCGGTGCTCCTGGCTGCCGGTGTGACCGTGCTGGTGATGCAGGCGGGCAAGGCGCAGCGGCGCACCGTGGTCGCCTACTTCGCCAACAGCAACGGCATCTTCACCGGCGACGAGGTCCGGATCCTCGGAGTGCCGGTGGGCAAGATCGACAGGATCGAGCCAGAACCCGACCGGGTGAAGATCACCTTCTGGTATGACGCCAAATATCCGGTGCCCGCCGACGCGAAGGCGGTGATCCTGTCACCAGCGATCGTCACCGCCCGAGTCATCCAGCTGACGCCGGCCTACACCGGCGGCCCGCAGCTACCGGACCACGCGGTGATCCCGCTGCAGCGCACAGCGGTACCGGTCGAGTGGGACGACCTGCGTCAGCAGCTCGAACGACTCAGCCAGATGGCGCAGCCCACCGAGCCCGGCGGCGTGAGCACCCTGGGCGCCCTCATGCACACCGGCGCGGACGCCCTACGGGGCCAGGGTGTGAACATCCGGACCGCCATCGTGGAGCTGTCACAGGCGGTCTCGCTGCTCGGCCAGCACAGCGACGACGTCTTCGGCACCCTGAAGAACCTGTCGACGGTGGTGACGGCCCTGCGCGACAGTGGACAGGCGATGCGCCAGCTCAACACGAACCTGGCATCGGTGACCGCCCTGCTGACTGATGACCCGGCCGAACTCGGTGATGCGGTGGCGGCACTGGATGCCGTCGTCGGTGAAGTACGCAGCTTCGTCGCCGACAACCGTGACACGCTGGGGGTCACCGCCGACCGGTTGGCCTCGGTGTCCACGGCGCTGGCTGCCAGTCTCGGTGACATCAAGCAGGCGCTGCACATCGCCCCGAACGAATTGCAGAACCTGATGAACACCTACCAGCCCGCCCAGGCCACCATGGGTGGGGCCTACGCCTTCAACAACTTCGCCGACCCGATCACCTTCCTGTGCGGCGCTATTCAGGCCGCGTCACGCCTGGGCGCAGAACAGTCCGCCAAGTTGTGCGTCCAATATCTGGCGCCGATCGTCAAGAATCGGCAGTACAACTTTCCGCCGCTGGGCGAGAACCTGATTGTCGGGGCGGCCGCCCGACCCAATGAGGTCACCTACAGCGAGGACTGGCTGCGGCCCGACTACATCCCGCCGAAACCGGATGTGCAGCAGACAGACCCGGCGGCGGGGCTGCCCGGGATGATGGTCCCGCCCCCGGAGGAACCATGAGAGCACGACAGGTGACCGCAGCGGTGCTGATGGCGGCCTTCGCGGCCGGGTCATCCGGTTGCAGCTGGCACGGACTGAACTCACTGCCGCTACCGGGAACGGCGGGACGGGGACCGGGCTCCTACACGATTCAGGCGCAGTTGCCGGATGTGCGCACCATCGAGCCGAATTCGCGGGTTCAGGTGGGTGACGTCACCGTGGGCACCGTCACCAAGATCGAACGGCAGGGCTGGCATGCGCTGCTGACCCTGAGCATCGACGGCGGCGTGCAACTGCCGGCCAACGCCACCGCAGCGATCGGGCAAAGCGGCCTCCTCGGCTCCCTGCACGTCGAGCTGGCGCCGCCGACGCTGGTCGCACCACAAGGCACCTTGCACGACGGATCGGTGATCCCGCTGTCCTCGGCGGGGGTCTATCCGTCGAGCGAGCAGGTGCTCTCGGCAATCACGCTGCTGCTCAACGGCGGTGGTGTCGGTCAGGTTCACGACATCACCGAGGCATTGAGCACCGCGCTGGCCGGGCGGGAGCAGGAAGTGCGTGACCTGATCACCCAGCTCGACACGTTCACCCGATACGTCAACGACCAGTCCGCCGACATCATCGCCACCGCCGAGAGCCTCAACCGGCTGGCCGGCCAGTTCGCCGAGCAGAAACCCGTGATGGACAAGGCGCTCACCACGTTGCCCGCCGCGCTGCGGGTGATCCGTGAGCAGCGCCAAACCCTGGTGGATGCACTCGACCAGCTCGGGAAGTTCAGCGCCCTGGTCGCCGACTCCACCAACCAGACCAAGGACAGCCTGGTCGAGGAGTTGCGGGATCTGGGCCCGGTCCTGCAGTCGCTCGCCGATGCCGGGCCCGCCCTGACCCGGTCGCTGGGTCTGTTCGCCACCTACCCGTTCCCCACCGACAATGTCGGTATCTGGCAGCGCGGCGATTTCGCCAACCTGACCGCCGTCATCGACCTGACGCTGAGCCGCGTGGATGCGTCCTTCCTCACCGGTACCCGGTGGGAGGGCGACTTGACGGAACTGGAACTGCAGTGGGGACGCACCATCGGCCAGCTGCCGAGCCCCTACACCCACGGCAATCCGCTTGTCGCGCCGTATCACTGGGACCAAGGACGATGACGTGCCCCCGTTGACACTGCGCATCCGCATCCAGTTGGCCATCTTCGCGGTGGTGGCACTGGTCTTCGGTGCCGCGATGGTGTTCGGGTACATCCGGTTGCCGGCGATGTTCGGCATCGGGCGATACCAGGTGATCGTGAATCTGCCCCGCGCCGCCGGTGTCTATCCGGGTGGCAACGTCACCTATCGCGGCGCCGAGGTCGGGCGCATCGCCGATGTGCGCCTCACCGATTCGGGTGTGGCGGCGGTGTTGTCACTGAAGTCGGGCATCGCCATCCCGTCGGATCTGGACGCGCAGGTGCACAGCCAGTCGGCGGTCGGTGAGCAGTACATCACGCTGCTCCCCCGGCGCGATTCGGCGCCGCTGCGCGACGGGGATGTGATCGCGGCCGACCGCACCACGGTTCCCCCCGACTTCGACGCCGTCCTCGATGCCCTGCACACCGGGCTCAACGCCATCCCGCGCGATGACCTCAAGACGGTGGTGGACGAGTCCGCCACGGCGGTGGGTGGTCTGGGACCGCAGCTGTCCCGATTGGTGACCGACGGTGCCAAGCTGGCCGCCGGTGCCCGCGCCAACCTGGGGCCGCTACTGACGCTGATCGACGACTCGAAGCCCGTCCTCGATGCCCAGGCCGAATCGTCCGACGCCATTCAAATCTGGACCACCCAGCTGGCCACTCTCAGCGGCAGCTTGAAGCAGAACGATCCGGGGCTGAAAGATCTTCTGCAGCAAGGGGCGCCGGCGCTCGACGAGGTCCGCCAACTACTGGACCGGGTACGGCCGACGGTGCCGGTCATCGCTGCCAACCTGGCCAGCGTGGCGCCAGTGCTGGTCACCTACCAGCCGGGGCTGGAGCAGTTGCTGGTGCTGTTGCCGCAGGCGGCCGCCACCGCGCAGGCGATCGTGCTGGCCAACCGGGACACCCAGCAGCCCTACCGCGGCGCCTACCTGAGCCTGAACCTGAGTCTCAACCAGCCGCCGCCCTGTACCACCGGGTTCCTGCCCGCTCAGCAGCAGCGGGCGGCATCGCTGCAGGACTATCCCGATCGCCCGGCGGGGGACCTGTACTGCCGGGTGCCGCAGGATTCGGCGCTGAGTGTGCGTGGGGTGCGCAATATTCCGTGCACCACCCGGCCGGGTAAACGCGCGCCGACGGTGGCGATGTGCGAGAGCGACGCCGACTACCTTCCGCTCAACGATGGTTACAACTGGAAGGGCGACCCCAACGCCACGCTGTCGGGCCAGGGTGTCCCGCAGCCGCCGCCCCAGCCGCCGCTTGAAGGCGCCGAGTACGACCCGACGACCGGGGGCTTCACCGGACCCGACGGTCGCCCCTACACCCAGAGCAATCTCGCGCCGGGCGGGCAACAGCCCCGCGATTGGCAGTCAATGCTGCTGCCGGGCAACTGAATTCAGCACTCGACCACATTGAGCGCCAAGCCGCCCAGCGCGGTCTCCTTGTACTTGTCGGCCATGTCCGCGCCGGTGTCACGCATCGTCTTGATGGCGGTGTCCAGGCTGACGAAGTGGGTTCCGTCGCCGTGCATGGCCATCCGGGCGGCGGTGATCGCCTTGACTGCCGCCACCGCGTTGCGTTCGATGCACGGAATCTGAACCAGACCGCGGACCGGGTCGCAGGTGAGGCCGAGGTTGTGTTCGATGCCGATCTCGGCGGCGTTCTCGACTTGTTCGGGCGTGCCGCCGAGGACGGCGGTCAGGCCGGCGGCCGCCATCGAGCAGGCCGAGCCGACCTCGCCCTGGCAGCCGACCTCGGCACCGGAGATCGACGCGTTCGCCTTGAACAACACACCGATTGCCGCCGCGGTCAACAGGAATCGCACCACGCCGTCGTCGTCGGCGCCCGGCACGAAGCGGTGGTAGTAGTGCAGCACCGCCGGGATCACCCCGGCGGCGCCATTGGTCGGCGCGGTGACCACGCGGCCGCCCGCGGCGTTCTCCTCGTTGACCGCCAGCGCGTAGACGGTCACCCAGTCCATGGCGTAGAGCGGGTCACCCGGGCTGGCCTCCAGCTGGGCGGCCAGCTGGGCGGCTCGGCGCCGCACCCCCAGGCCGCCGGGGAGAACTCCGTCGTTGGTGAGCCCGGCCGCGACGCACTGCTGCATGACTGACCAGATCCGCAACACCCCGGCGCGCAGGTCGGGCTGGCGGGCCAGGGCTCGTTCGTTGTCGGCCATCACAGTGGCGATGCTGCAACCCCGATCCATCGACAGGGCCACCAATTCCTTGGCGGTGCCGAACGGATAGGGCACCTCGGCGTCGGTGACGGTCGGTGCGGCGGCTTCATCCTCGTCGAGAACCGCCCCACCGCCGATGGAGAAGTAGACCCGCCGTTCCACCACCGCGCCGTCCGCGCCGAGTGCTTCGAAGGCCATGCCGTTGCTGTGGAAGTCCAAGCGGCGCAGGCTCATCGACACATCGGAGTCGATGTCGAAGGGGATCTGCCGGAGGCCGGCCAGCGGGAGGCGATGCTCGTCGCGCACCGACTGCACCAACGCGTCCACCCGGCCGGGGTCCACGGTCTCTGGATCGGCGCCGGCCAGGCCGAGGACCACTGCGCCGATGGTGCCGTGTCCGGCGCCGGTGGCGCCGAGTGAACCGTAGAGCTCGACCCGCACGCGCGCGACGGTGTCGAGCCGGCCGGAGGCGGTGAGCCGGGCGGTGAAACGGGCGGCCGCCCGCATCGGCCCGACGGTGTGCGAACTGGACGGCCCGATGCCGATGGAGAAGAGGTCGAAGACGCTGACGGCCACGGCGGGGCTACAGCTTGGGTGCGACCTCGACGCTGGGCGGCAGCGCAGACGGTTCGGGTTGGGCGGAGCGACGCACGATCGTGAAGGCGACCGCGCCGCCGACCACGGTGGCCAGACCGAGCGTGCCGAACACCAGCAGGCGGCGCCGCCGCCGCTGCGGGGCGCTGCGTGCCGCCTGCAGGGCCTGCGGGATCTCGGCGACGACCTGCTTGACGGCGGCGGCCTCCCGGGCGACGTCCTCGCGCGCGGCGCGGGCTTCGCGGGCCCGGCGGCGAATGCCGGCCGCCGCGGACTCGGCGGAGTGTGCGCTGATGCCGACCACCCCGCGGGTGATGTCCACTGGACCGACGGCGGTGTAGCGCAGTCCGCGGGTCAGCCGCTCGCGCGATGTGAGCTTGGGTTCGGTCTTGCGGCCCATCTGGATCCTCCCTGCGCTGGCGGCGTCGTCGCCTCAACATTGCCATAGCGCCCCCGGGGGTGGCCGCGGGATGGGGCACACGGTGGTAGTGGCACACTGGGATCCTGTGACGAGCCCTATTGCGACCGCGACCGCGACCCTGCACACCAACCGCGGTGACATCAAGATCGCCCTGTTCGGTAATCACGCCCCCAAGACCGTCGCCAACTTCGTTGGCCTGGCCCAGGGCACCAAGGAATACTCGACGCAGAATGCTTCGGGCAGCACCGCCGGCCCGTTCTACGACGGCGCGGTGTTCCACCGGGTCATCGACGGGTTCATGATTCAGGGCGGCGACCCGACCGGCACCGGTCGCGGCGGTCCGGGCTACAAGTTCGCCGACGAGTTCCACCCCGAGCTGCAGTTCGACAAGCCCTACCTGCTGGCGATGGCCAACGCCGGGCCGGGCACCAACGGCTCCCAGTTCTTCATCACCGTCGGCAAGACCCCGCACCTGAACCGTCGGCACACCATCTTCGGTGAGGTCGTCGACCCGGAGTCGCAGAAGGTCGTCGACGCGATCTCCAGCACCGCCACCGACCGCAACGACCGGCCGACCGAGCCGGTGGTCATCGAGTCGATCACCATTTCCTGACGTTCTTCACCGAGATCGACGCCCGGCGTGCGACACGGGCCGATGAGGCCCGCACGCGGGCGTCGATCTTGCTGTCTTCAGGACCCCGCGTAGCCGGCGTCGGTCAGCGCGTCGAGCACCTCGAGGGGATCGGTCCCCACATCCCAGCGGCTGAGCACGATCAACCGGTCGGCGGTGGTTTCGATCTCCAGCAGCCGCATCTTGCGGCCGAGCCGGCGGAACTCGGTGATCCGGATCAGCGAGATGTCGGCGCGGGTCAGCGTCTGGGTGCCGAACCAGCCGCGGTAGACCAGTCCCTGTGAGGTGATTGCCAGCTTCGGTCGGGACCGCCACGACCCCACAGCAAACGCCAGCAGCCCGACCGCGGCGATCCCGGTGAGGAACCGACCGGGAACGTCTGTGACAACGGTCACACACGCGATAGCCATCAGGATTCCGGCGATGCCAAGACCTGCGACGGCGCCCATTTTGGGCGCCCATTCAGTTTGCTGCATGGATTCCTCGGGGGCCGATACCGTGGCCGATGGAGTTATCCACAGGCGCTATCAACAATGGGGATGAATCACACGCGTGTGATTGGATTACCAGAAGGTTGCCAGTCCCGAAACGCTGATAACACAGCAAGGATCCACTAAGGTGGTCGCCGCTGCTCAGCGCCACCGCATCGTCAGCAGCAGGCCGGTGATCATGAAGGCAAACGCGATCGCGTAGTTCCACGGGCCGAGGTTGGCCATCCACTGCAGCGCGCTGGGTGTGTCGAAACCGGACGCCGCGAGCTGGAACACCAGCAGCCAGGCGAGCCCGATCAGCATCAGGCTGATGAACAGCACGACAAACCACACACTCGACGGTCCCGCCTTCACCTTGACCGGGGTGCGGCTGACCGGCTTGACGGTGAAGTCGTTCTTCTTGCGAACCTTGGACTTGGGCATGGGTACCTTCGGGCCGGGAACTTCTGCGACGATGGTGCGCAGACCGAGTATGAGATTAACGCAGCGACGCCGCGACCAGACAACTCCGGCACCAGCGACGACGGGCGCGCAGCGCTCGCCGTGGCGGTTCGGCGTGCCGGTGGTGTGCGTGTTGGCCGGAGTGCTGCTGGCCACCACGCACGGCGTTTCCGGCGGCAGCGAGATCCGGCGCAGCGACTCCCCACGGCTGGTCGATCTGGTCAACGACGCCCAACGCTCGGTCGACCGGCTCAGCATCCAACGCGATGCACTCGCCGCGCAGGTGGACTCCACCCACGGCGCTTCGGCGGGTACCGCGCTGGCGGCCATGCTGGCCCGCGCCGACGAGCTCGCCGGCGATGCCGGGCTCGACCCGGTCCACGGGCCCGGTCTGGTGGTGACGCTCTCCGACGCCCAGCGTGACGCCAACGGCCGCTTCCCGCGGGACGCCTCCCCCGACGACCTGGTGGTGCACCAGCAGGACATTCAGGCGGTGCTCAACGCGCTGTGGAGTGCCGGCGCCAAGGCGATCCAGATGCAGGACCAGCGGATCATCGGCACCTCCGCGCCGCGCTGCGTCGGCAACACCCTGCTGCTCAACGGACGCACCTACAGCCCGCCGTATGTCATCACCGCGATCGGGAACGCCGCCGCCATGCAGGCCGCCCTGGCCGCGGCGCCGTTGGTGACGCTGTACAAGCAGTACGTCGTGCGCTTCGGGCTCGGCTACAGCGAGCAGGTGCGCGGCGACGTCGAAGTCGCCGGCTACACCGAGCCGGTGCGGATGCACTACGCCCAGCCGGCGGGTCCCGTCGGTTATTGAGCTGGTGCACCCCAGGTAACCTGGGCTGATGCAGGTTCTGGTCGTCGACAATTACGACAGCTTCGTGTTCAACCTGGTCCAGTACCTGGGCCAACTCGGGGTGGACGCGCAGGTCTGGCGCAACGACGACACCCGGCTGGCCGATGCGGACGCCGTCGCCGCCGAGTTCGACGGCGTCCTGTTGAGCCCCGGCCCGGGCACGCCGGAGCGGGCCGGCGCCTCGATCTCACTGGTGCGCGCCTGCGCGGCGGCCGGTACCCCGCTGCTCGGGTATGCCTGGGCCACCAGGCGATCGGCGTGGCGTTCGGCGGCACCGTCGACCGGGCGCCGGAGCTGCTGCACGGCAAGACCAGCACCGTCTATCACACGAATGTCGGTGTGCTGCATGGACTTCCGAACCCGTTCACAGCCACTCGGTACCACTCGCTGACCATCCTGCCGGACACGGTGCCCGCCGAGCTGGAGGTGACGGGCCGGACGAAGAGCGGGGTGATCATGGCGGTGCGGCACGTCGAGCTGCCCATCCACGGTGTGCAGTTCCACCCGGAGTCGATCCTCACCGAGGGCGGTCACCGGATGCTGGCCAACTGGCTCGGCGATTGCGGGCAGGCGCCCGAGGAGACGCTGGTGCGCCGCCTGGAGCAGGAGGTCGCCGACACCGTGCGGTACGCCCTCGCCGGGCAGGGAGCGCAGTGACCGGGGGATAACTCCCGCTACGACGCGAAGCTGAGGGTGATGATCGCGTCCTTGTTCACCGGCGTCTGAGGAGCCGGGCTCTGGGTGACGACGGCGTGCGACGGTTGACCGCTGTTCTGCACGTCGGCCCCCTTGTCCAGGTCCCCGGTCCAGCCCAGCCCGCGTAGCCGCGGCTCGGCGTCGGTCCAGAACATGCCTCGGACGTCCGGCATGACGAACTGGTTGCCCTTGGACACCTGGATCTGGATCACCGTGTCCTGGGGCACCGTCTGTCCGTTGGGCGGGTCGGTGCCGACCACCTGGCCGGACGGCTCAGGGCTGTCGGTGGGTACCGGCAGCGTCTTGAGGAAGCCGGACGCGGTGAGGATCTGCTGGGCGACGTCGACGGTCTGGCCGGCCACCACCGGAACCTCGGCGGTCTGCGGTCCATTGCCGACGACGACGGTGATCTCGTTGGTGATCGCCGCGCTCTGATTGGCGGGCGGGATGGTGGACAGCACCTTGTCTTTCTGGTCCGGCGTCGATGGTGACATCGACTCCTTGAACTTCCCGAACCCGGCGTCCTTGAGTTTCTTGACACAGTCCGCGTAGCTGATGCCGCCGGTGCAATCGGGTACCTCGCGTTGCTCGGGCCCGTAGGACACGTTGATGGTGATCTCGTCGCCGGCGGCGGCCATCGAATTGGCCGGCGGATCGGTCCCGATGACCATCTGCGGAGCGATGGTGTTGTCCGGCTTCTGCTGGGTGCGGATCTTGAAGCCCTTGTTCTGCAGCGTGGCGACCGCGTCCTGCTGGGACTGGCCGCGCACATCCGGCACCTGGACGTTGCGCGGATTGCCGCTGACCATGTTGATCGCGACCGTCACCACCACGGTCAGCACCGCCAGCACCGCGACCACGATCAGCCAGCGGCCGATCGAGCCGCCGGCGCGATCGGTGTCGACGGCGGTGCCGGGGCGGGGCATCTGCTCGGTGTGGTCGCCGTGCGCGGGCCGCGGGGCGGCCGACAGCATCGACGTCCGCTCAGCGGCGCTGAGAATCTTGGGCGCTTCGGGTGATTCGCCGTTGTGCACCCGCACCAGGTCGGTGCGCATCTCGGCGGCGGTCTGGTACCGGTTGTCGGGGTTCTTGGCCAGCGCCTTGAGCACGACGGCGTCCAGCTCCGGGGAGATGCCCGGGTGTTTCTGCGACGGCGGCACCGGATCCTCGCGGACATGCTGGTAGGCCACCGCCACCGGCGAATCCCCCACGAACGGCGGCTGGCCGGTCAGGATCTCGTAGAGCACGCAGCCCAGGGCGTAGACGTCGGAGCGGGCGTCGACTGGCTCGCCGCGCGCCTGTTCCGGCGAGAGGTATTGGGCGGTGCCGATCACCGCGGCGGTCTGGGTGACGCTGTTGCCGGCGTCGGCCAGCGCTCGCGCGATCCCGAAATCCATCACCTTCACCGCGCCGGTCTTGGAGATCATGATGTTGGCCGGCTTGACGTCGCGGTGGATGATGCCGTGCTGGTGGCTGAAGTTCAGGGCCTGGCAGGCGTCGGCGATGATCTCGATGGCCCGCCGCGGCGGCATCGGGCCGTCGGTGTGCACGATGTCGCGCAGGGTCACGCCGTCGACGTACTCCATCACGATGTAGGGCAGCGGTCCGTTGCTGGTCTCGGCCTCACCGGTGTCGTAGACCGCCACGATCGCGGGATGGTTCAGGGCGGCGGCGTTCTGCGCCTCCCGGCGAAACCGCAGGTAGAAGCTCGGGTCGCGGGCCAGGTCGGCGCGCAGCACCTTGACGGCGACGTCGCGGTGCAGGCGGGTGTCGCGAGCCATGTGCACCTCGGACATGCCGCCGAAGCCGAGGATCTCGCCCAACTCGTAGCGGTCGGACAGGTGCTGTGGGGTGGTCATCGCGGTATCTCGTCGTGTCGATCGGGTTCGGTCAGCGCAGCAATATCCACGCTGACAGCGCTGAATCGGATTGTCCCGATCTGATCTCCAGGATTACCGGTGGACGGGTCATTCGTCCAACCCGTCGGCGCCGACTGCGCGGGCGGGGTGACGGTGTCGGTGACGGTCTGCTCGACGGGCGTGTTGTCCTTACGGTCACGGTCGGCCAGCACGATCAGAATGGCGCTGATGATCGCCAGCGCGCCCAGCACACCGGCCGCCCACAGCAGTGCGCGCTGGCCGGAGGAGAAGGTGCGCCGGGCCGGCGGCGGCCGGTGGCTGCCGGTGACGGCGCGCGGCCGCATCCCGGTCGGCGGCGCGGCGGGCAGTCGCGGTGAACTGCCCGGGATCGACGCCGGGGTGGCCCGGATGGTCGGGGCAGAGTTGGGCCGCGGCGGCCGGCGTCCGGCGCGGACCGCGGCGACCGCGTCGGCGAACTGCCCGCCGTTGCGGTAGCGCATGCCGGGATTCTTGACCAGGGTGATCTCGATCAGCTCGCGGACGTTGGGCGGTAGATCCGCGGGCAGCGGTGCGGGCGTCTCCTTGATGTGCTTCATCGCCACCGTCAGCGCACCGTCACCGGTGAACGGCCGCTTGCCCGAAACCGCTTCGTAGCCAACAACTCCCAGCGAGTACACATCGCTGGCAGCGGTGGCGTCGTGGCCCAGGGCCTGCTCGGGTGCGATGTACTGGGCGGTGCCCATGACCATGCCGGTCTGGGTGACCGGGGCGGCGTCGACGGCCTTGGCGATGCCGAAGTCGGTGAGCTTCACCTGGCCGGTCGGGGTGATGAGGATGTTGCCCGGCTTGACGTCGCGGTGCACCAGTCCCGCGGCGTGGGCCACCTGCAGGGCGCGGCCGGTCTGCTCGAGCATGTCCAGGGCGTGCCGCAGCGACAGCCGGCCGGTGCGTTTGATCACCGAGTTCAACGGCTCACCGTTGATCAGTTCCATCACCAGATAGGCGGTGCGGCCCTCGCCGTCCATGTCGGTCTCGCCGTAGTCATGGACGGCCGCGATGCCGGGGTGGTTGAGCATGGCGACGGTGCGGGCCTCGGCGCGAAACCGTTCGACGAATTCAGGGTCGGAGGAGAACTCCTGTTTGAGGACTTTGACCGCGACGCGACGGCCCAGCCGGCTGTCGACGGCCTCCCACACCTGGCCCATGCCACCGGTGGCGATCAGTCGCTGCAGCCGGTAGCGGCCGGACAGCGTAACCCCTACGCGCGGGCTCATGAGGCCCCCTGCAATGCCGCGGCGATGGTTGCCCGCCCGATCGGGGCGGCCAGCGCGCCGCCGGTCGCCGAGAGCCGGTCCCCGCCGTTCTCGATCAACACCGAAACCGCCACCTTGGGGCTCTGCGCGGGTGCGAACGCGATGTACCACGCATGTGGCGGGGTGTTTCGCGGGTCGGTGCCGTGCTCGGCTGTACCGGTTTTCGATGCGATCTGCACGCCGGGGATCGCCCCTTTCTGCTGGGTCATCTGTTCGGCGCCGATCATCAAATCTGTTAGCTTAGCCGCGACCTGTTGGGAAACCGCACGCCGCTGCTCCTGCGGCGCGGTTCCGGCGATGTTGGACAGGTCGGGTCCCTTGAGGCTGTCCACCAGGTAGGGCTGCATCAGCACGCCGGAATTGGCGATCGTCGCCGCGACCATCGCGTTCTGCAAAGGTGTCACCGCCACGTCCTTCTGCCCCATGCTCGACATCCCCAGCGCGGCGGCGTCGGAGACCGGGCCGAGGGTGGACTCGGCGACCTCCAACGGGATCGGCGCCGGGGGGCTGTCGAGCCCGAATGCCTGCGCCGTGTTGCGCAGGGCGTCGGCGCCCACTCGGATACCCAGTTCGACGAACGCGGTATTGCAGGACCGGGCGAACGCCTCCCGCAGCGACGCCGTCGGCCCGTTGCCACACGGCGTGCCGCCGTAGTTCTCCAAGGTGGCGGTGCTGTTCGGCAACTGGATCTGCGGCGCAGCGGTGAGCTGGTCGTTGTCGGTCACCCCGGCCTGCAGGGCGGCCGCGGTGGTGATCACCTTGAACGTCGAACCGGGCGGGAACGTCTCGGCGATGGCCCGGTTGGTCAGCGGCGAATTCGGGTCGTCGCGCAGCTGCTGCCAGGCGGTGCCCTGCTCGTCGGTGTCGTGGGTGGCCAGCAGGTTCGGGTCGTAGGACGGTGAGGACACCATCGCCAGGATCTTGCCCGTCGAGGGTTCGACGGCCACCACAGCGCCCTTGCAGCCGCCGTTGCAGCCTTGCTGCATGGCCTCCCACGCGGCCTTCTGGATCCTGGGCACGATGGTGGTGTCGACATTGCCGCCGCGCGGGTCGCGGCCGGTGAAGAAGTCGGCCAGGCGGCGGCCGAACAGGCGCTGGTCGGATCCGTTGAGGATGCCGTCCTCGGCGCGCTCCAACCCGGTGCTGGAATACCGCAGCGAATAGAAGCCGGTAACCGGGGCGTACACGAAGGGATCCGGATAGACCCGCAGGAACCGGTAGTGGCCGTTGGTGGAGACCGAGTACGCCAGCAACTGCCCGCCGGCGGTGATCTGGCCGCGCTGGCGGGAGTATTCGTCGAGCAGCACCCGCTGGTTGCGCGGGTCGGCGCGCAGGCCGTCGGCGCGGAAGACCTGGGTGATGGTGGCGTTGAGCAGCAGCAGCACGACCAACGCCATGATCATCACCGAGATACGACGCAACGAGGTGTTCATACGCGCTCAATCACCTCGGTCCCGGCCGCTGCGATCGGGGTGTGGGGGTTGTTCATGATCGGGCGGCGGGCGGCGTGGGAGATCTTGACCAGGATCGCCAGCAGTAGGTAGTTCGCCACCAGCGACGAGCCGCCGTAGGACATCCACGGTGTGGTGAGGCCGGTCAGCGGAATCAGCCCGGTCACCCCGCCGACGACGATGAACAGCTGGATGGCCAGCGTCGAGGCCAACCCGGCGGCCAGCAGCTTGCCGAAGCTGTCGCGGACGGCGATCGCGGTGCGCAGCCCGCGCACGATGACGATCGTGTAGAGCATCAGTACCCCGGCCAGCCCGACCAGGCCCAGCTCCTCGCCCACCGCGGCGATGATGAAGTCCGTCGAAGCGGCCGGAACGGTGCCGGGCTGCCCGTTGCCCAGCCCGGTGCCGAAGATGCCGCCGGTGGCAAAGCTGAACTGCGACTGCACCATCTGATAGCCGGCGCCCTCGGGGTCGCCGAACGGATCCATCCAGGTCTGCACCCGCACCCGCACATGGCCGAACAGGTAGTAGGCCACCACGCTGCCCACGGCGAACAGGGTGAGCCCGATGACGACCCAGCTGAGTCGCTCGGTCGCGATGTAGACCATCACCAGGAACGAGGCGTACAGCAGCAGCGAGGTGCCCAGATCCTTCTCGAACACCATCACCCCGACCGAGGCGATCCACGCCCCCAGCAGGGGTGCCAGGTCACGCGGGCGGGGCAGGTCCATGCCCAGCACGTGCTTACCGGCGCTGGTGAACAGGTTGCGCTTGGCCACCAGGACCGCGGCGAAGAAGATGAGCAACAGGATCTTGGAGAACTCGGCAGGCTGAATGCTGAAGCCCGGCAAGCGAATCCAGATCTTGGCGCCGTTGGTCTCGGAGAAGTGGGCCGGCAGCACCGCCGGAATGGCCAACAGCACCAGGCCGACCAGCCCGCAGGTGTACCCGTAGCGGGCCAGGATGCGGTGGTCCTTGAGGAAGACCACCAGCAGCGAGAAACCGACGACACCGAGCAGGGTCCACAGCATCTGCTGCTTGTCGCTGGGGCCGGGGGTGGCGGTCAGCGCGCCGTTGACCAGATCCAGGCGGTGGATCATCACCAGCCCCAGGCCGTTGAGTAGCGCGACGACCGGGAGCAGCACCGGGTCGGCGTAGGGCGCGAATCGCCGGATGGCCAGATGCGCGCAGACGAACAAGGTGAGGAACGCCAGTGAGGAGCTGACCAGGTCCCAGCTGATGCCCTGTTCCTGGTTGGCCTCGACGATCATCAGGGCGACCACGGTGATCAGCGTCGCGAAGCACACCAGCGCCAGCTCGGCGTTGCGTCGGGTCGGGGTCACGGGGGCCAGCGCGACCGGAGCCTGCGGCGCGGTGCTCTCCCCCCGCCTGCTCACGCCGCCGCCCGGCAGTCGGTGCCCGGCTTCTGCGGCGGTGCGGGCAGTTGGGTCACCGTCGGCAACGGGCTCGGTGGAGGCGGCGGGGCGACGGAAGTGGTTGTCGTACCGTCGCTTTCGTCAGTGGTTGACGACGGAGCGGAGGTGCTCGGGGCCGGTGACGGTGCGGGTGGGGTGCTCGACGCCGGCGTGGTGCTCGGTGCCGGTGTCGCTGTCCGGGAGGCCGCGGTGGGTGACGGCGTCGCCGTGCCGGAGGCGGGTGTCGGCGACGGAGCCGGCGGCGGGGTCGGGGCGGCGGTCGGTGGTGGGGCGCACGGCGGCAGCAGCGAGCTGTGCGCTAATTCGCGCAGCTGCCCGATCGCGTTGTCGAGGCTGCCGCCGGGCAGCCCGGCCGAGACCTGGGCCCGCTCGGAGGGCCGCAGGTCCTGCAGGCGCATCAGCTGGCAGCCCAGCGAGTCGGTGGCCTGGCCGTAGCTGATCTGGGACAGCTCGTTGCGGTCGTTGAGGCAGCCCAGCAGGTAGGGCTCCTGCAGCGGATAGCCCAGGATCGAGCCGTCGATGCCGCGCATGATCGCGACGGTGCCGTTGTGGGCGCTGACGTAGTAGTTGCTGCGGATGATCTGGCGACCGACGGCCAGACCGGCCAAAACGAGCAGCACCACCACCGCAGCAGCGATGATCATCCGCTTGCGGGAGCGGGGTTTGGGCGGCGGTTCGGGCTCGGGCACCACCCGTTTGGCGGCCGCCGGGCGCGGCGCGATGATCGAGGCGCGGCCCGCGGCGGTGTTCGGCGGGGCGACGTGGTCGTCGTCGCCGGAGACCGCACCGGCCAGGATCGGCTGGGTCTGTCCGCCGTAGTCGTAGTCGACGACGTCGGCGACCACCACCGTGACGTTGTCCGGACCGCCACCGCGCAGCGCCAGTTCGATGAGCCGGTCGGCGCTCTCGGTGACGTCGGGGATCTGCAGGGCTTCCAGGATGGTGTCGTGGCTCACCGGATCGGACAGACCGTCGGAGCACAGCAGGTAGCGGTCGCCTTCGCGGGCCTCCCGCATGATCAGGGTGGGCTCCACCTCGTGGCCGGTGAGCGCGCGCATGATCAGCGAGCGCTGCGGATGGCTGTGCGCCTCCTCGGCAGTGATGCGGCCCTCGTCGACGAGGGTCTGCACAAAGGTGTCGTCCTTGGTGATCTGGGTCAGCTCGCCGTCGCGCAGCAGGTAGCCCCGGGAGTCGCCGATGTGCACCAGACCAAGCCGGTTGCCGGCGAACAGGATCGCAGTGAGCGTGGTGCCCATGCCCTCGAGTTCGGGTTCCATCTCGACGTGCGCGGCGATCGCCGCGTTGCCTTCGTGGACCGCCTCGTCGAGCTTGCTGAGCAAATCGCCACCGGGCTCGTCGTCGTCGAGGTGGGCCAGCGCGGCGATCACCAGCTGAGAGGCCACCTCGCCGGCGGCGTGCCCACCCATGCCGTCAGCCAGCGCGAGCAGCCGGGCCCCGGCGTACACCGAATCCTCGTTGTTGGCGCGCACCAGGCCGCGGTCGCTGCGGGCGGCGTAGCGAAGGACAAGGGTCACGGGCGCAGCTCGATTACCGTCTTGCCGATTGATACCGGCGTGCCGATCGGAACGCGTACTGCCGTCGTCACCTTCGCCCTGTCGAGGTATGTGCCGTTGGTCGATCCTAGGTCTTCCACATACCAGTCGGCACCGCGTGGCGACAGTCGGGCGTGCCGGGTGGAGGCGTAGTCGTCGGTGAGCACCAGGGTGGAGTCGTCGGCGCGGCCGATCAGCACCGGCTGGGCGCCCAGCGTGATGCGGGTGCCGGCCAGCGCGCCCTCGGTGACCACCAGGTAGCGGGCGGCATGGCGCTGCTGGCGCGACGGCAGCAGCGAACCGCGCAGTGCCAGCCCGCGGCGGACCATCACCGCGCCGGTGGGTGCGTAGATGTCATTGCGCAGAATGCGCAGCACAGACCAGATGAACAGCCACAGCAGCAGCAGGAAGCCGGCGCGCGTCAGCTGCAGTACTAGTCCCTGCATCCGGCGTCCTCTCCGTCCTCATGGCGCTGTCGTCGCCCCGGGGATACCTGCTGGCACCGGGGCGACTTCGGCATCGTCACGATACTTGGACACCGGTGGGCGTGCGGCTGAAGCCATCCCGCGTCGCCCACGCCGCGGCCCTGGCCGACCTCAGTGAACGCGGACGATGATCTCGGAATGGCCGAGCCGGATGACGTCACCGTCGGCCAACTGCCACTCCTGCACGGGTGCGTTGTTCACCGTGGTCCCGTTGGTGGAGTTCAGGTCGGACAGCAGCGCGACCTGCCCGTCCCACCGGATCTCCAGGTGCCGGCGGGAGACGCCGGTGTCGGGCAGACGGAACTGGGCGTCCTGGCCGCGGCCGATGACATTGGCGCCTTCGCGCAGCTGGTAGGTGCGGCCGCTGCCGTCATCGAGCTGCAGGGTCACCGCATGGCCGGCGGTCGGGTAGCCGCCCTGCTCGGCCGGCGGCTGGGCGTAACCGCCGTAACCCGCCTGCTGGCCGTAGTCGTAGTCGCGGCCGGCGGGCTCGGCGTATCCGCCCTGGCCGCCCTGCTCGTAACGGCCGTAGTCCGGCTGGCCGTACTCGGGCCGGCCGTAGCCGCCGGGCTGGCCGTACCCCTGGTCGTAGCCGCCCTGGTCAGGGTAGGCCGGGCGCGGCTCGGGCCGGCCGTAGCCGGGCTCCTCGTGCCGGCCGGGACCGCGACCGTAGTCGTAGTCGCTGCTCGGCGGGGCCTGCTGCGGATAGCCGCCCTGCGGGGGGCCATAGTTCGGTGCGCCGTAGCCGGGGGGCGGGCCCTGGCGGTAGCCCTGGTCGTATCCCTGGCTGCCGTAACCGCCGGCCGGGGGACGCTGCTCGTAGCCCTGGCCGTAGCCGGGGCCGGCGGGATAGCCGCCCTGCTCGGGGTAGCGCTGGCCGTAGCCCTGGTCGGCCGGCGGGGGTGCGTAACCGCCCTGCTCGGGCGGGTAGGGGGCGCGCTGCTCGGGGGCGGCGGGACGCGGCTCCTCCGGGCGCGGGTAGCGATCGTCGTAGTAGTCGTCGCCGGGCCGCCCTGACCCTGGTCGCCGCGGTAGTTGGGGTTGTCACTCATCGCTGGTACTCCTGGTTCTGCGGTGTACGCCTGGTTCGATTGTGGTGGGGCGGTGCTGGCTGAGGACGGGTGGGGGTCGACGTCGGGGTTGACGACACCGCGCGCACGGTACTGGCCAGTGTGCAGGTTCGGCGACTGCTCAAACCTGACGACCACCTCACCATACGTTTGCCATCCCTGCTCACGGATGTATCCGCCCAAGTGTGTGGCAAAAGTGTCCGTGGTGAGATCACGATCCGCACTGACCTTCTGGAAGTCAGATGAACTGAGCGTAATGACGTATTCGTTGGGCGCCAAAAAACGGCCGCCCGACAGCGTTTGCACACTGTCGGAGGCTTCCCGCCGAAGGAGGGCCTCTACCTCCTGGGGGACGATCGATCCGCCGAACACCCGGGCTACCGCGTCACCCACCGTGTTCTCCAGGCGGCGCTCGATGCGTTGAACCAGACCTTTCTGGTTACTCATCTCACCGCCTAGCTCAAGGTCGGCGCGCGTGGCGCCGCCGTTGTGTTTCTTCTGCATGGTATCGGCCCAGGTCGACGCGCCGTCACCATGAGAATTCTGAGAATCGCGTTACGCCAGGTCAGGAGCATCCTGAGGAGACTGTGACGAGGGTCGCTACGCTGGAGTGAGCCGTGGGTGCGGTTTGAGGTTCACCCCCTCACCCGTGATACGCTCCCCCGGTTGTTTTGGGCGAGTGGCGGAATGGCAGACGCGCTGGCTTCAGGTGCCAGTGTCCTTCGGGACGTGGGGGTTCAAGTCCCCTTCGCCCACTTTGAGCGGTTCCACGTAACCGCAGCGCTTAGGTCACGAACCAGAAATGGGTCGTGACCTTTGTGTTTTGGTGAGGAAGGGTGCCTTTAGGGCTGACCCGGCCTTGTAGGGGACTTCGCTGGAGAAATCCCCAAAGTGACGGCAACGTCGTCGGCGCCATATTCACTTCGGACTTAGGGCCGCTCTCGCTAGACCCCGTTTCGCCAGACACTCTCCCGATTGACTGCCAAAATTTGCAGCGGGTGGGGCTATGAGAGTGGCGCCCGGTAAGTCGTGCTCTCCTGCGGCAGCGCGATGAACCGGACGGTCTCGGAAGTGCAGGACCCTCCGCCGTGGCTGTTTAAGGGAGGACAGTCCGTGACGAGCCAATCCGCTGGCGACAACGCCGAGACAAAACCCGAAGTCCTAAGCGGCTTCACCGGCGGGTCCTGGCAGACCCTGGAGGCCGACAACGATGCGGATGACGACTCAAAGGCGGCCAGCGCCGCAGCGACGTCGAGCCTTCGCGACGAGCTGGGATTGGTCGTCAACGCCGAGACGCTAGTCGTTCTGGCAGGGTCGGGAACCTCCCTTGGAATTACCTCAACCGTAGCGGAGCATGTTCCCCCCGAATGTCAGATTTATGGACCGCGGTGTCTGGCCTCGAAGTCTTTCGGGACGTCGAAAGCAAGCTGAGCGCCGATGTCGTCGCGACCAAGAACCTTGAGCACGTGCTTTCCGACGCTCAAGCGCGCCTCGCTCTCGCACCATCCGACGAGCGACTCAGGGCCTTCGTTGCCGAAGCCGAAGGCATCGTCTGGCAACGGTGCAATTTCATAGACGAGAGCTCAGACGTCGGCGCCCACTGCCTCCCGACAGCGCAGATCTGAGACACGCGGTGTGAGAGAAGAAATGAGACAGCTCGACCAGCGACTATGCAGCAGAAGAGCGGCGCGCTGAGCCCTGTCTCATTTCTCTAGATCTGGGACTGTGCGGAGCTTCGCATCGGCCCTTGCGGCGTCAGTAGGCAAGAAAACCGGGTCGCCGGGGGGCGGGTGTGGGGAGATGCTGTGGTGGTGGGGATCGTCGAGCGGTGGCCGTCGCTGGCCGATCAGGTCCTGGTCGCGCAGCGGCTATTCGGCCCGTCCGGGCCGGGCAAGGTCGGCGACTGGTTCACCGAACAAGTCGGGTTCGTCGGTGACGGGGACTTCGCACGGACCTTCTCCGATCACGTCTACCTGCCCGGGATCAGTTCCCTGGACTACGCGCACCGACACGTCCACACCACCAAAGGGGATCTTCTGGGCGGGATCAGGTTCTACTCGCGCAACCTGGCCCGCCCGTTCGTGGAGGTCGTAGCCCACGACTTCGACGACCTCGACGCCCTGGCCGCCTGTGTCCACGCCGAATGGTCGCCGTTCGCCGTGCGCTACCTCCGCCTACGGACCCGCCCCGGACGGCTCACCGGTCGATCCGACGTCCTGCTCGACAAGACCATTCACGCCGCCCAATGCCGCGACATGGCCCCCGACGACGGCCGAGTCGAACTGCATCACTTCGACACTGCCGAGCGCGCCCTGGTCGTGGTGGCCGACCGCTACACCCATCTTGAGGCGACGGACCCCGTGCTGTCGTACAACCTGTCCCCGGCCGCACCCGAGGATCTGCGGCAGTGGCACGCCCGTCGTCAGGTGTGGGCCATCACCCGTCACGGAGACACTGTCGGTGCGCTGGCGGTGGCGCCCGGTGCGATCGGCTGGATCCGCGGCCAAGAAGTCAACGAGGAAGTCATCAGCGTCGCCCATACCGGGCACCGGTATGCCACCTCCGCGCAGTGCGCGTGGGCGCACGCAGGTGTCGCCCACCCCACCGACCTGCTCGTCGGCATGATCGACCGTCACAACCACCCCTCCCGCGCCACTGCTACACGAGCCGGGCGGGCCCGCGTCCTCGACGACGTCTTCATCACCCTTGACCACCCGCCCGCGGACACCATGGCCCCACTATCTAGGCCACGTCGAGGCACCGCCAGCTCGAGCCCTGGTGCCGCCGACGAAGACGATGGTGTCCGGGTCCGGCCGTGGCGCCCCGACGACAAAACAGCCGTTGCTTCTCTCCTCGACACATCAGCTGATGTGTTGTGGAAGAACCAATTCCACGTCCTGCATGGTCTCGATGATGATGGTGTGCAGTGGCGGAGGTCTCGTATCGCCATTGACCGCACCGACGCGGTGATCGGCGCCGCGACCGTCATCACCAACCCACTGCACGCCGGTCGGATGCCGTGCGCGATCGAGGTGGCCCCATCGTGGCGGCGGCGAGGCGTTGGGTCGCTGCTCTTGGAGCAGATGAGAAACTTGCGACCGGATACTTCGCGGCCGCTGTCGACCAAGCTGCGCCCGGACGCTCCCGCGATGGCATTCATTGACCGAATAGGGGGCCGGGTCTACCAGCGCTGTGCCGGTGTCGTAATCGACGCGTCTCATCCGAGCGTGCGCCAGTGGGCGGGCGCGCAACCGAAGGCTAACTGCACCGATCTCGCAGCCCTGGACACCGACATGCTGGTGACGGCATTCGCCAATCTGTACACGTGGAGCCATCGCAGCTGGTCACCGGTGACCGACATCTACGAGTTGATGGAGGTCTCGCGCCAGGACATCACCCATGTTGACCGCATGGCGAGTAGCGGCGCGTGGGCCGATGGCCAGTTGGCTGCGTTGGCGTTGGCCTTCCCCAGTGACGACGGTATCGACGTCGTCGCAGAGACAATCCATCCCAGGACCAGCCATTTCCGGGGTCAAGAACTCGTCGCCTCCGCCCTTGCGACCGTGCTGGAAACGCTCACCTCGCGCGGCGGCGGCCATGTGTACATCGATGGCCACCTCACCGACCCTCACTTGCAGCCAGTTCTCGACCTCATCCGCGAGCCGACGCCAACCCCGTCAACCTCATCGAAATCGACTGAGGATGGTCCAAGACAAGTCATGAGACGTCCACATTCTCTAGATGTGAGACGACTGGTGTGAGCCCGGTGAGTGCAGCGCACAATTGGGTCCCATTCCTGTGGTCGACGAAGAGGAGATGTAGCCCAGCTCGATGAGATCACCGACAATTCGTTGTTGGAGAGATCGGCGAAGTTGAGTCGGCAGATCAAAGGCGGCACGCGAAGTGAAAGCGACACTGACGGCTGTTGCTCTCGCCGCTATTGGCGCAACGTACGGTGCACGCGCCGCGGCCGCCCAGATCGAGACCGACCCGGGTCCTGTTCCTTACGACCGCTTGGTCGCCGAACCTAACGGCACGGAGGTCTTCATTGCGCGCCCCGATGGAACGGTGCTGCGCGCGAAAGGGGCGGGGGAAGGGCCGCCCGTCATCCTCGCCCACGGGTATGGCCTCGGCCTTGGGCAGTGCAACATCGTGTGGGACGAGCTGTTGTCGCGCGGGCACCGGGTCATCGCGTTCGACCAGCGTGGTCATGGGCGTTCCACACTCGGCTCTGCCGGTGTCGGATCTGAGCCGATGGCAGAGGATTACGCAGCGGTCTTGAAGCACTTCGATGTGCGTGATGGCGTGCTGGTAGGGCACTCGATGGGTGGTTTTGTCGCAATCCGCGCCGTACTCGATCACCCCGATGTTGCCGAGCGACTCGGTGGTTTGGTGCTGGCCTCGACCTGGGCCGGGAGGATTCTCGACGGCGCTCCGCAGAGTCGATTGCAGGGGCCGCTGCTGAAAAGTGGACTGCTGCAATGGCTGTTGCGCAGCAGAACTATCGGCCTGTTATTCGGCGGCTTTCAATGTGGCGTGCGCCCCTCACCGACGATGGTATCGGTGTTTACTGATGTGCTTGTTGAGCATTTCCAGCGGCATGGGTCGTTGCCTGACGTGGTGCGAGCGTCAATCCACGAGGACCGCTATCCGCGCTTGGCCGAGATCTCGATACCGACCGTGGTCATGGTTGGTTCGGCGGATCGCACCACGTCGCCGGCTCATTCCCGATAGTGCCCCTTGGGGTGGTGGACTTCGGATCGGCGTGGGTTCACGCGTTGTGATCAACGAGTCGTGGTGAATGCTAGGCGATTTGGCGTTGTTCGGCGGTGGCCACACGACCAGCGTGCGGGACTCGCCACGTATTGGTGTGAGAACAGATGGTGGTCCGTTCCTGCCACACACGCGGACGCATCGCTTTGGGACGAAGTCAGGTAAATGCCAGACCCCGAAAATCAGCTGCTGAAGTTCAATCGGAAGAAGCCGCGTGAGCGGCGGCAGGCGGGATCGCGGCGCGCGTAGTGATGATGAGCCGGTCAAGACGGTCGCGGGTGGCGGCCAACCTGGTTACTTCGGTGTTGATTCGCGCGCGTTCGTGTACCAGCCGTTCCACCATCGCTGGCGTTGCCGTCCCGAATGGATGCAGGGCATCAACTGCACCGCCGCATCACTGCTGACACCGGCAGCGAACAGTTCTTTGATCAGCGTGACCCGCTCCACTGCGTCCTGATCGTAAATTCGCTGACCGCCGGCGGTGCGACGGGACAACAGCAGCTCCCGTTGCTCGTAGTACCGCAGTGACCTCACGCTGGCGCCGGTGATTCGGGCGAGCTCACCGATCTTCATTCCACCTCCGCCGCCAATACTTGTGCGCTAGATCACGCCGCGGGCTCCTTGAACCTCACATCGATGTCAGATTTTAGGCTTTGGGAATGGAACTGCATAGCGCGACTGCCCTGGTGACCGGTGCCAACCGCGGACTAGGTGCAGAGTTCGTCCGACAGTTGCTCGCCCGTGGCGCGACGACGGTGTACGCCGCCGCGCGCCGGCCGGAAACGATTCCCGGCGGCGACGCTCGCATCGTGCCGGTGCGGTTGGACATCACTGACGAAACCATGGTGGCGCAGGCAGCCAGGGCCGCGGCCGACGTTGACGTGTTGATCAACAACGCCGGGACGGTGACTTTTCAGAATTTGGTGACCGGAGACCTCGACGCGATGCGACTCGAGATGGCCACCCATTTCTGGGGCACACTGTCGATGACCCGTGCCTTCGCCCCGGTCTTGGCACGCAATGGTGGCGGCGCCCTCCTCAACGTGTTGTCGGTCGGGTCATTCCAGGTGTTCCCCGGCAACGGCGCGTACGCCGCCGCCAAGGCCGCTCAATGGCAGCTGACCAATAGCACTCGGCTTGAGCTGGCGGCGCAGGGCACCCAGGTGGTCGGCTTGCACCTGTCGGCCACCGACACCGACATGCTTGCCGGCATCGACATGGCGAAAAATGATCCAGCCGACGTGGTCCGCGACGCGCTGGACGGAATCGAGTCGGGGGCCGACGAGGTATTGGCCGACGCTGATACCAGGGCGGTGAAAGCGTTACTAGCCCAACCCCCCGCGGCGATGTACGCCGGCGTCAGCATGTGAGTAGCCAAACCGTATCGTCATCAGCCCTGCTGCTCCGCGGTAATAGTTCAGTCGGAATTCGAATCACATCTGGAGAAGGATGCGACGCGTCTCGATTCCTAGATCTGAGATGTGTTGGGAGTCAACCACTTATTGATGTGATTGCCTCGGCGGCGCTGATCACGAAACATATCCGTATCGCTGAGTCCGATATCGCCGCCACGGCACCGGTCAGCGGCAACGTCGTCGAACACCCTCCTTAACCGGCCCGACCTCGTGCCAACGGATCCCTATTGGCGATGGCGTCCGCACACTCGCTCGTGGTTAGTGTTGTACACGTCAAACCGTTGCGTGAGTTGCCCTATAGCGAAGTGCAACGAATACGCCGTCGCTCTGAAGGCGAAGAACCGTCGCCAAAGCGGTCGACGTACTAGTTTCCACCATGCGACGGTGGAGTCATGTCGTGGGATATGCCGGATCGGTCCTGGCGATTCGCCATGGGCGGCGTTCCACCCGGTGATCTTCCTGATGTTTGGGCTGCCGCTGCCCCTGCGGTGAGTCGCGACCTAGACTGCCGTCGGTATGGCCGGCCGCTCTCCTTCCACGGGATGAATTGGAGCTTCACGGCCTCCGATGGAGCGATTGCGGTGGGCTTCGACGGGCCCGTCGGCACGTACCACCGCTGCTTGGGATATCTGCTGGAGACCTCGGCACCGCAGGCGCTGGTCTGGCTGGCCGGCGACGTGCAGTACAAGCTGGCTGGCTCAGAGTGGGTGCAATGGCCCATCGCCGGCGAGCACATGTTGGATCCCCGCCTGGTGGATGATCACGCGGTGTGGGTGGAGCCCAGCACGAACGCAGTCGTTGCACCCATCGGTGACCTCTGCACCACCGCAGACGAGCCGACTCCTCCGGGCCGAAAACCTCTCTGAGATGGCCATCTACCGGGTGTTGCCTGGCGTGGCGGCGGTGATTACAGTCGCTGCGACGGTGTCGGCATGCTCGCCAAGCGCTCCAGTGCCACAGGGGACAGCGCCCTCGTTGCCGGTTGCTCCGCCGGCCGTATCAGGAGTCGACCACACGGTGGCCGTGAAGTGGTCGTTGGCGGACTCATTCGACATATTGCCGGACGGCACGTGCGCCGGACGAGGCGCCAATCGCGGAATGGGAAATGGTGCTCGCATCCAATTACAAGGCGAAACAACCAAATTCATCGATGAGACCCGATCCACCGCGCGTCTCCGCCGTGTACCTCTGAGCAGAAAGGAAGCGCTCTCTGACGATGGCCTGTACTGCGTTGTGGAGGCCGTCTTTGCCCCTCCATGCCCGACCCCGCCGGCTACTCCATCACGTTCCCCGGCACGCGCATCCACATAGACCGCCTGGGAAGACTAGGCGGCACACCGTTCGGAAGACCAGATCCCCCGCCCGGCTATGGGTCCTACAACATCAGCACTCAGACATGCCCAACGCTGCTTGACCCGCCCGACAAAGACTGCACCGAATGAGCGACCGGCACGCACTGCCCACGTGGCGGGGGTCTACGTACGTTCGCCGCTGACGGTGGACTTGGGCAGGCGGCCGGCACGGGAGTGCCCGTGCATGGTGTCGCCGACGGCGACAACGTCGAAGTCGAGGTTCAACCGCAGTGGTTTGGTGATCGACTGTTTCCAGGTGACGCGCTCACCTTCGTCGGTCTGCGTCACCGAAATATTCTGTAGGGGCACGGTTTCGGAAGCGCCTACGGCAACGCCGGAAAGTACGCCGTCGACCTCGGTGAAGGTCATCTCGGCACGGATGCGGCCGATCGGGGTGCGCATGGTGAGCGCCCAGGTCCCGGGGATCGAGGTCACGGGGTTCTCCTTTCAGGGTTGGTCAGAACGGTTGTGGGGCCGGGCCGTGATTGCGCCATACGGTGCCGCGCCGCTCGTATTGGAAGAGTTGCTCGACTGCGTGTGCGATGCGCGCTCCGTACAGACGCTCTAAGAGGTAGAGGGCAAGGTCGAGACCGGAGGTGACGCCTGCGGCAGTCACGAGGTCGCCGTCGTCGACCACCCGAGCATCGACGGCCGTCGTGCCGGTCGCCTCGAGCATGTCGTTGCCGAGGCGGTGGGTGACCGCACTGCGGCCTTCGAGAAGCCCGGCCATCGCCAGCACAAGCGATCCGCCGCATACCGTGGCGACGAGGACCTGGTCGCAAGCCATGGATCGGCGAATCAGATCGGGCAGCGCAGTGGTGACGGTGCGGGCGAGGAGCACCGGGATCGTGTCAACCTCGTCGGGGTCACCCTCGATCGGTCCGGAGGCGCCGGGAATGATCACGACGCCAGGTGCCTGCGGGTCGAGCACATGGGTGGCCTCCAGCCGCAGACCGCGGGTGCCGGTGGTGACGAAGCCGGTTTCGCTGGCAGCGACCAGGCGGACGTCGAGTGCCCCGGCGAGCGCATCCGAGCCGGCGCTGAGCACCTCGAACGGAGCAATGACATCGAGCGGGTCGACGCCGTCAAACAAGACGATCTGAGCTAGCAACGCACTCCTCGAAGTCGTGGTTGGTTTTCACGCTAGGCAGCGATACGCCCCTCGGCCAGTGGCCGATCAGACGTTATCCGCATGAGATCGGTCATCGGTTTGCGAAGATATTTGCGTGCACTCGGTGGTGGTCCTAGCCCTCGACGGGGTCATTGCCTTTGACTTGGCAACCCCTGTGGAGGTTTTCCGGCACGTCTGCGCAAGCACCGGCCAACAGCTCTACGAGGTATCGGTCGCCGGCCCCAAGCGGCAGGTGAGCGCGGGTGTTCTCGGCCTGTCCGTGCCCTACGGCCTTGACCAACTCACCCGGGCCGATACCGTCGTGCTGCCGGGTCGTGCGGCCGGTAGCCCGCCAATGCCAGAACCCGTGGTGTGCGCCGTGCGCGCAGCAGCTCAACGTGGCGCGCGGATCGCGTCGATTTGCGCCGGCGCCCTCGACCTGGCCGCCACCGGACTCCTGGACGGTCTGCGGGCGACCACGCACTGGCGCGCGGCAGGCGCCCTCCAAGCCATGCACCCACGCGTCGAGGTCAGCGCCGACGTGTTGTTCGTCGACAACGGTCAGATTCTGACCTCTGCTGGTGCCTCGGCCGGGATCGACTTGTGTCTGCACATGATCGCCCGCGACCACGGAGGCGCTGTGGCCGCGGATGCCGCGCGCATTGCGGTGATGCCGCTGATCAGAGAAGCGAGCCAAGCCCAGTACATTCGTGACGATGCGATCGGGGCAACCACCCTCACCACGACCCTGGAATGGATGGAGCGCAACGCTCACCTGCCGATCAGCGTCGCCGACATCGCCGCCCACGCCGCCGTCAGCCCACGCACCCTGCACCGGCGCTTCACCACCGAGCTCGGCGTATCCCCTAGCACATGGTTGGCCAAGACGCGGGTACGCGCCGCGCAACGGCTCCTCGAGACCACCGATCACTCCGTCGACCGTGTCGCCACGAAAGCGGGGCTCGGCTCAGCCGCCAACCTACGCGCGAAATTCAAAGAGGTCGTCGGGACTACTCCGACGCACTACCGCACTGCACTCGGTTCGGCGGCGCTACGACCACCGCCGGGAGAGGGGAACTGAGCCGTCCCGGTCTTATAGCAGCGCGAGAGAGCAATTCAGCTGTGCGCCCCGTTCCCGACTAGGACGTGCCACCAGTCGCAAGGTGACCGACCCAGAGTTCTATATCCCGTCGGGAGGCCAGTCTCACCACACGCAAACGTGGATAGAGCGCCGCGACCGCAGGCACCCGGTCACGGAGCTTGTTTCGGGTGCGGAACCCCCAGCGCATGATGTGCTCAGAATCGGTGAAGAAACCATGGAGGGGTCTTTCATAGTTGCCATTCCACAGTTCCACCTTCCCTAACCGGCGGCGGACTGTGCGGCACGTCAGCTGGTACAGGGTCAGTGGCGTGGGGAGGTCCAGCCAAATCAACGTGTCGGCGCGTTCGAGGATCTTCGTGCGGACCGCTGAATACTGCCACTCGACCACCCATGAATCTCCGGAGATGACGGCCTCCACGTCACGGACGAAGTCGGCGCGAGGCTCCCAATTGGGACCGTGGAAGAGGCTGTCGATTTCAACGTAGGAGAGATTCAATCGGGTCGAAAGTCGTTTGGCCAGAGTCGACTTGCCAGATCCTGTCACGCCAGCGATAGCGATGCGTTGTGGTTGCCATGTCACTGGATCGGCCGCCGTCAACACATACCCGAGCGTAGCGGCAGGGCAATTATTGCCACCAGCGCAGAGCGGATCTGATCGGCCCAGAATCTCTAGAAACGAGGCATTGGAGCTTCCTCGGGTTCCAACCGCTCGGGCGCCGGTTTCATGAACACCTCGTCCTTTTCGGTGAAGAGCGGCGGCAGCCCTTGCCGTACCTCTCGGGCTTGTCGGGTTGCGGGATCGGCCACCACCGCAGCCTGCACCCGCTCGTACGCGTCACGGTCGTCGTACTCCCACACGGCGACCACTCTGCCGTCCTCGGCCTCCCATCGACCGACCAGTCGAGCGCCGTGGCGCAGCTGCACCGGTAGCAGGTGAGTGCGAAAGAACTCGTGGAAAAGCGGCAAGTTGTCTGCCACAGCCCGGTAGATCCGCATCCGGTAGATCATCAACCGACCGTAGTCTGGCGGCCATGGTCGGGTACGGGCGAGACCACTGTGCCCCGAGGAATAGCCCTATGCCAGTACTGCGCTGACCAGCAAGAACGGCGGTAGTCCCAGCCGGTGCGGAACCTCGGCGCGTACGGCGTCGCCGGGGGCCGGTTCCCCACAGCCGCGAAGTGCGAAGCCGTGGTCCATCACTGCGGTGAGGTAGGCCGAGATAGTGCGATGGTAATTGCCGGCTCGGCGAACGCTGTGCGGGTGCGCTGATCGCCAGAGGCCTTCGGCGAAGTAGTCTCCGGCGGCACGCCGCATCCCGCTCGATGTTGAGATGGTCTCGGCTCCGGGAGCGTCAAAACAGGGGTGAGGCACCGTGAAGGAAAGAAAACCATTGGGGCGCAGCACTCGTCGGAACGAGCGCAAGGCAGCATCAAGGTCAGCAATGTTGTTCAACGACAGCGCCGCAGTCACGCCGTCGACGGAATCGTCGGCCACAGTGTGCAGGGTGGTGCCATCGTCGACGCGATACGTCACTCCAGCAGGGTGGGCAGCTTCTGCTGCCTCGGCGTGGGTGATCAACGTGCGAGTGGGATCGATGCCCACCACGCGCGCTCCGGCCGCCGCCAGCGCGCGGCTGACGATACCTTCGCCGCACCCCACATCAAGGACATCGAGACCGATCATTCGGTCAGGGAGAGCGTTCAGCAGAATGTCCCGTGAGAACTGATGCATGGCCGATCCACCACGAACCAACGCGGTGTACCAGTCCGCGATTTCGTCCCAGTCGGCCTCCACCAGCTACCGATCCTATCGGCCCGGGCGCATGGCGGGTCTGCTCCCGCGCCGCAGAGTGGTCAGAGCGGGCGGGTGGCTATCTCGGTGAGCCAAGAATGTCGCGGACTGTCCAGAAGAAGCGATTCTGCAAGCCATACTCGGCTCGATTCGTCGAGAAGTGGCAAGCAGCGCTGGAAGTCAAGGATGTCCTTGTCTCGGAGATGCTTGGCCTTGTGCAGCAGTTGAACCTCTGGCCGCAAATAGGTGATCCCGTTGAGCGACCAGAGGCAATCGGTCAGCGGCCGTGAGATATTCGGGTTGCGCTTGTACCGCCAGGTCCAATCGTCGACATTGTTGAGCTGGATGTCGTATTCCCACGGGTGGGCCCCGCTGACCCGCAACCAGAGATTGCCGCAATGAACCGGCAGATCTGAGCGCCCATGGACAAGGGGTGTCAGGCTCCCCGCCGCCGCCCACACGTCTAGCGAGGCACCGACGAACTCGATGAAGCCGTCAACCTCGGCGCGTGGGATGCCGATGTCGAGATCACCGTGCGCCCGTGGGGCCCTCACGAACGCATCGATCGCCCATCCGCCGGCGATCCACCACCGCCCGGAATAACCGTGCAGCAATGTGGCCGCGTCCTGCGGCGTGCGGTCCTTCCACGGACCGTAGAGCCGCACCACTTCGGCAGCGTCCAGCACGGTGACAGTATGCGCACCGCTTTGCCGCTCTCGCTGGAAAGGCACTTGAAGTCACTCTTTTTGCAAGCGGCGCGGCGGCGGTCGGAGGTGTTGTCGAAGTCGCGGACGCGCAGGAGAATGCCGCTGGCGGCGGTCAGCCCGTGATGAACCCCAGCAGATCGGGGTTGAGTTATCCGTGGTCGGTAACCGAGCTCGCCGCGATCGCCAACGTTTCCAGGACTGCGCTGGCCCAGCGGTTCACTCGACTACTCGGCCGACCACCGTTGACCTATATCGCCGATCGTCGGCTCAGTCATGCCGCCGAGTTGCTTCGCACCAGCACCACACCCATCGCCACCATCACCAGTCAGGTCGGTGACTCGTCCGAAGCCGCCGTCAGTCGGGCCTTCCGCCGCCGCTACGGTCAGCCTCCGCGACAGTGGAAGAACGCAACAGGCTGAACTCCTATCCGACACCCAGCGCGATCCCTGGGTATGGCCCGCCATTGACGTACTGCGACAGGCATATTCCGCGTAGTGTCCGGCTGCCGACACTGCAGTTGAGTATTGCTGTCTGATCCGGTGCGGACCCCAGGACGCGCGACGGCCGCGATGGAATGGAGCAGTTGCCGGCGTACGGATTCAACGGGGTGATGCCGTTGTAGCAGGGAGCGGAGGGCAGCTGACTGGAGTCGGCCGTCGCTGCGGGGGCTGTAGCGAGGAAAGCTGTCACCAGCGCGGCGGCGCCTAGGCTCCCCAGACATGTGTTGTGGAGAGTGGTCATCATTGCGACCTCCTCGTCGACCACGCTCGATAATGAGCGCACCCACAACGCTACTCTTCGGGCCGGCGTGCCGTCCGGTGAAGTCGTGGAGGTTTCCGGTGGCTTCCGTGAGGCGTTCGAGGGTGAGATCGCGGACTTCGACTGCCAACCCGTCTACCCCGGCGGCCAAAACGGTTACGACTTTATCGCCACCTCCGTGTCACGTCTGATCGGCGGTGCTTGGCCGATGATCGCCCTGGACCCACCTGAGTGGATTCGCGTCCGTGCAAGGTTCCATCGATGACGGCCCCACGCATAACCGCAAGGTCACCGCCCTCGTTGACGACGTCGCCTCGGCAATACCGCGGAGCACGACCTTGCCGCCCGGCTCTACCACCAATCGCTCCGCCATGCCGAGGATGTAGGCATAAGCAGCTGATTCGATGGTCAGCGTGCCGATATTGCCGATGAGCAGGGGCTTGCCGCCGCTGGTTGCAACTGTTGCTTATCGAGGTCACCTCGCTGAGTCCAGGCTCCTCCGTGATGATCTCGCGGCTGTTGGACCTGTTGTTCATCCACGTCTTGCGCGAATGGTCCCGGCAGCAACCCGCCACTGCTGGATAGCTAACCGCTGCAATGGATCCCGCACTAAGCACCGCCCTCACGGCTATCCATCGCGACCCTCGGTTACCCCAGGTCGGTCACCGACCTCGCCGCCATTGCCAATGTCTCCCGGACCGCGCTGGCCCAGCGATTCACTCGACTGCTCGGCCAACCGCGGTTGGCCTACATCGACGATCGTCGGCTCAGTCACGCCGCCGAGCTGCTTCGCACCAGCACCACACCCATCGCCAACCAGGTCGGCTACTCATCAGAAGCCGCCTTCAGTCAGGCCTCCCGCCGCCGCTACGGCCAGCCCCCGCGACAGTGGCCGATCGCTGGTGGCGGCCCTGGTGGGAAATCCTGACCAGAGACCCTGAGGTGGTATCGCGACTCGGTGAGGGCCCGGCGGGTGTGGGAGCGCGCACCCGAGTCTGCTGCGGGTCGCCGACATCGTCTTCTGAATGACCCACCGGCGGGCGGAATACCGAAGGGCCACGGCGGCAGTCCCCGCGGCTGCAGTCTGGCGATAGCCCTGACCGGTAGTCGAGGCAACCTGTCAGCCAGCCGTCCGACGACTGCCTCGCACTGTCTCGAATCCAGGATGCGAGTGGTCAGGCTTCTCGAGACGGAGGAGCACGACACCCCGATGAAACGTTTCGCCAAAGGCATCGCGGGTCCAGACGTGGCGGGGCGCTTCTAGTCGATGGGAATTCCGGACCGGTCGATCGGGGCTGCCCCAGTCAGTGCCCGAGGTTACGGGTGACGATCCAGGCGGGGATGAAGATCAGCACCGTCAGCACCGGCGCCAGACAGGCGATTAGCGTCCCTCGGCCGACTTGCGCGGACGTGCCGCCGCGACGGGTTAGCACCCAGCCGATCAGTGCATCGAGAATGGCCAGCGGCATGGCGATGATCGGGACGAAGTACGGTGCGGTGGTGAGTAGCACCCAAGTCATAAATTCCAGTACCAGCACGTTGACCGCAAACGCCACGAAACCAGCACGGCTGTAGCGGATTTCATCAGTAGAGCCAGAGGACATAGCCTGCCGCTCCAATCGCGAAGATGATCACCGATCCAGCGAGACCGACCCCGACGCCTCGCGTCACAGGCCGGTGCGTAGAGAGGAACGGTGCTGACGCGACGAGCGAAATGAGGGTCGTTGCGACGACAGCGGTAAGGATCTTCTCTCGTTCGAGATCGATGTTGTTGTCGCGGTAACCAAGCTTCGCAAGCGCGGCCATTGCGGCGAAGAACAGCCCGCACACTGCCTGGAACAGCAGCAAGCTGGACCAGGTTGCAACGGCCCACATTCGCTCGGTCGGCGCCTTGGTCAGGGTCGCCGGGTTGGCTGGCCCGGTCACATCGGCAACCCGACAACCGGGGGCACCGCTGATGGCGCCTGCTCCGGTGGTCCGAATGCTGTGCCAGGCAGCGGTGTCGGCACGTCGTACCGAAGGTTCCATCCACCGGTGTCGAACGGCGCGAACGCCTTTCCGCCGCTGCCGACATCGTGGTGGAAGGGTAGGTTGGTCATCGGTCCTTGTTGGCCGGTATGGGCGGCGTTATCAATGATGACGGTGCGAGTGCTGCCGTCCGGCATGTCCTGGTAGACCTCCATCGACGGATAGTCAGTACGGGTACCGTTCACGCTCACACCGTTGACGCCGGGTGTGAACACCAGGTCCCCGTTCACGGTCCATGGGTGGCCCTCGGTGATGTTCGGGTCGCGACTGACCTCAGGTGCGAAGGGGTTGCCGGAGCCATACTTGATCCGCACTGAGCCGTCTTGGAGCTGGGTGACAGTCCCGGTGGGATGTCCCACTCGGACCTCGCCGGGCGATCCGTCAGAGTTTTCCAGCACCGACGGGTTCTGGCGCATGATGACGATGCCATTGTCGTAGTCGATGATGGTGGTGACTTTGGTGTCCTCGGGGTCGAAGTTCGAATTGGGTCCTCGGTTGTTGCCGAGGTCGTGCGACCAGGGCGGCGCTCCGCGAACCTCGCGATCGGGTATCCATTGCGACGACCGCACGGCACCCTGCCCCGGTACCGGTTTGATGCGCACCACCTCGACATCAGAGTTGGTGCCGCGAAACTTGGGGTCGTAGGTGTGCGGATCCAAGCCGGCGGCGGTGGTCCAATCCGACGCCGAGACCGGTTCCCGTCCGAATACTCTGCGGAAGGCCTCGAACTGATTGCGCCGTCGCTCGTCTTCTCGTGACGGTGAGAGCGGGGCATCCAATGCTTGAACCTGTTTAGGTGACTCAGAGAACCCCCCGCTGTTCAATGCTGTTGCCGCGGCGCTGATTCTGGCGGCGATGTCCCTGTCGGCCGCACTGAGTCCAGCGGCGCGCGCGGTGATCGCCACCCTGTACCGTTGCGCCGCCGCGGCGCGAACGCCGCTGTACTTGCCGGTGTCGATCACCGAGAGATCCTCACCCACGGTAAAGCCCGCCTCGCGGGCCTCCCTGACGGCTTCAATGGCCTGCCGTTTGAGGTATTCCAGTTGTTCGGCTCCTCGGTGCGCGACTGTTGCGGAGTCGCTCAAAGCGTCGGCCAGGCCGCGCACTCTGACCAGATCGGCGAAGGCGCGTTCTTGTGCAGCCTCGGCGGCTGCGCCTACCCAGACGGTGCCGCCTGGCGCCAGCATGCCTCGGTGCACGGTGTCGAAGGCGTCTTCCCATCGCTGAGCGGTAGTGCTCCAATCGGTCGCGGCGCGGGATAGATGCTCGGTATCCCAGCCAAGGATCTGGGACAGGCTTGGCAGCGCCGCACCGGCGACCGCGGGCATCTATCGCTGCCTTGGTTCGTGACCCAGTGCGGATAGCTGTTGAGCGGAGGTCTCATCGGTGTCTAGGTACCGGTCCACCGATGCCGTGAGCTTGCGCCCTGTGGTGTGCACTCTGTCGGCTAACAGCGTTGCGGTTGTATCCAGGGCTGCGTAGGTACCTTCGACTGCTGGCACTGTCGCCTGCGTTGAAGGACCACGAGTGGGGTTCGGAACTTGGCTGACGAACCGTGACGCAATGGCAGTGCACTGCGCAGACAGTGCGTTTAGGCCGTCACCGTGAACCTCTAGAGTTCCCACCCGGCCAGTCTATGGCTGATCTCCAAGGCGTCCAGTCACCCCAACCGAATGAACGATGTTGCGGCGAGCAATTTGTAGCCACCGAAGCGGGCCCATCGAAGGGTCAGGCGCACCGCCGGCGCATCTAGTGAAGTTAGTTGGGCTGCAACGATCTTAGGATCATACGATTTAGTCGCTCGGTTGAATACGGCTTGAACTGCGAGGGGCCTCGCCGTCCAGCTTCGACTCGGTCAGGCGCATCACCGAGCGGCAAGTCCAACTCTTCGAATCGCGTCACACCCTCGCGGCGAGTGCATCAATACGAGAACAGCGGCGGTTGACCCAAGCGCTGTGTAGGTCGTGCCAACTGCCGCAGTCGTTGGTTGTGAAGACGGAGCGGGTGCGCTGGCGGGGATACGGTCAGAAATCTCGATCGAAGTTGCGATGCACTGGGCCGCGAGCGTTCATAAACCTGCGCTCGTTACGTTCAAGATCCCCACGGTCCGAGTGTAGGACCCGACGCTGAAAGTCGACTGCTCTGCGAAAGGCGGTCTTCCGTGAGGCGTCGCCGCCCGTAATTTCCGGGCGCGTCAATCGACACGACACCGCATTGCACACCACGCCATCAGTGGTAGTTTCCGTTTAACAAGTTTGCTGGTCACGGCGAGGAGGTCTGGTGTGGCCGAGTCGTTGAACGTGGATCCGGAGCTCCTGGTCAGTTCCGGCTCGGTGCTGGACGAGCACTCGCAGAACGTCTTCGTCGCGCATTCCTCGGCCGACCAAACCATCGAATCGTCGCTGTACAGCTGGGTCGGGCAGTCACAAGCCGCATTGGCAGCCAAGGCCGCTAACTGGTCGACCGTCACCACGACGCTGACCGCGCGCCTCTACGAGCACGCCGAAGGACTGCGCACCAGTGGCTTGACGTTCGCTGCCATGGATCAGCGCGACGCCGAGAACCTCGCCGCGGTGCACCGGCCGAACGGGCAGGCGCGTGACGCTTAGCGTCGCCGACATCGAACGCTGGGATCCCGAAGCTGTTCGCGAAGTCTTCCGCGCGGCCTCCGCGCGCAGTGGTGCCGCCACCGAGGCGGCCCGCGCCGCCGAGCAGCTGCCGGCCTTCCAAACCTGGGGTGGCGTGGCCGCCGACGCCGCCCGCGACGCGATCGGCAAGACCCGCGCCGATCTCGACGCACACGCCAACGAGGCGCTGGCCGTAGCCCAGGCGGCGCAGCAGGCCGCCCAAGACATCGAGAAAGTCAAGATCGACCTGCGTGACGTCCAAGACGCCGCCACCGACGCCGGCCTGCAGATCGACCCCAACACCAACACGGTGGTCAAGGGCCCCGGCTTTAAGGGCACGGCCGCCGAGCTGGTCACCAAAGTGGCTGCGATACAAGCCCGATTGGCCACCGTCATCGCCGAAGCGAACGGCGTCGACGCCGAACTGGCCGCAGCCATCCACATGGCCGACGGCCGCTCCCCCATCCCCGATGCGGCCCGCACCCCGCCGCCCCCGCCGGAGTCCACCACACCCGAGGACGTCGCGAAGTGGTGGAACTCGCTGTCCCCCGAGCAACAACAGGCCGAACTACGCGACAACCCCGAATTCGTCGGCAACCTCAACGGCATCCCGGTGCTCGCCCGCAACGACGCGAACCTGCGGGTGATGCGCACCGACATCGAGAACATCGAAGAAGCCGCCGCCCGCCGCGGCGTCTCAGTCCAGGACGTCCTGGACGACCCGTTCCGCTACGGCTGCACCCCCAACGACGTCACCCGCTACACCAATGCGGTCAAGGTGAACCAAGCCCTCGCCGACGACCATCTGCGCACCGGCGCCCCGACGTTTCTGCAGGTGTACCAACCGGGTCAGTTCGACGGCCAGGGCCGCGCGGCCGTCGCGATCGGCAACCCGGACACCTCTGCCAACACCACCGTGGTGGTACCGGGCACCAGTCACAGCGTCACCGAAGGATGGCTGAGCGCAGACGATGTCACCAACCTCTACAACGAGGCCAAGAACGCCGACCCCTCCAAGGCGACGTCGGTGGTGGCGTGGATGGGCTACAACGCCCCCGACAGCCTCCTCGACCCGCAGGTCGCCCAGACCTCCCTGGCCCACCAAGGTGGCGCATTGCTGGCCGCAGATGTCAACGGCCTCAACGTCACTCATGGAACAGGCCCGTCACATATGACCGTGATCGGCCACTCCTACGGATCGACCACGGTGGCCGACGCGGCGGCCGGCTACGGTATGCACACCGACGACGCCGTCCTCATCGGCTGCCCCGGAACCGACCTGGCCCGCAGCGCGGCCGATTTCCACCTCTCCCCCGGCGGGCACGTCTTCGTCGGCGCCGCCTCCACCGATCCGGTCGCCCAGCTCGGCGGTCTGCCGCAGATCCACGTCCCCGGCACCGGAGTCAACCTGGCCCTCGGCGCCGACCCGGCGGTGGACGGCTACGGCTCCACCCGGTTCAAGGCCGAGGTACCCGGCCTGACCTTCAGCGACCACAGTCACTACTACCAACCCGGCACCGAGTCCTTGTTCAGCATGGCCGACATCGTCTCCGGTCATGGCGATGCGCTCGAACTGGACGGCATGACCGCGGCGCATCGCAGCATCGAACTGTCCAATCTGGGATTGCCCGGTGACCCCGAGCTCTACCGCGCCCCGACCTCGGGCCACTACCACTAGGACGGAGCCGCCCTTGACCAAGTCACTACCCCAGTCCCTGAACCGACGAGCCGCCCAGCTGCTGATGACCGGGCTGGCCACCATCGCCCTAGCAGGATGTGGAGTCATGGAATCCGATGCTGACAAGGTCGCCGACCCGCTGACCCCCGACCAGTCCAAGGCACAGGTCATGGACGCCGCCCACGAGATCGTCTCGGCCCTCAAACTCGACGTCGTCGAGGCCGCGTTCTGGCATGCCTCGTGTAACGACCAGGGCGATCCGCCTTTTCGCGGTCAGATGCGCGTGGCCTACCCACCGGCGGCCAGCTTCGCCGAATCCGACGCCCAGATCGCCGGCATGGTCCAGCAGCTGCGCGACGCCGGCTGGGTGGGCGATCCCGACTTCCATTCCCACGGAACGGCGTTGACCAAGAACAACGTGGTCGCCGTGTTCGGGCCGCAGAATGTCAGCACCCCCAACCGCGAGATCGAACTGTTCGGGGAATGCCGCGACACCACCACCACCAAAGACACCAAGGGCCCGGTGGAACCAGTCACCGTGGCCTGACGGTCACCAAAGATCCCCCGGCCGCCAGTCACAGACCAGCGCAGCACCGGGGTCCAACGGCTGCGGGCACAACAGATAGATCCGGTCGGCATCGGCATAGGTGTCGATGACGCCGGCCGGCCCGGCGGCCTGGGTGTGCCCGGTCCACGGTGTCCATCCGCGGCGGGCGTAGAAGCCGGTGGCGCTCTCCACGGCGTTGAGCGCGCCCACCTCGTGGCGTGCCCGAATCACGTTCTCGGCATGGTCCATGACGACGGCGCCCAACCCTGAACCCTGCTGGTCGGCGCGGACCGCGACAGCCTCGACGTAACCGGTGTCAAGCGCCCGGCCATTGTGGCGCAGGGTCCGCGGGACGACGGCCCCGAACGCCAGCAGGGCATCACCCGCGGTGAGGACCACGTGCACGCCGTCCAGGGCGTGCAGCCAGTCGTGGGAGCGGAAACTCGGCCCGAACGCGGCCCGCACCAGCGACTCGGCCGCCTCGAGTTGAGCAGCTGCGAGTTCGCCCGGCTCGGCGATCGCGACCTCGACCATGTCCGCAGCGTGTCACACGGCAGCCCAATTCGGCCGGCGGCGCACGGTAACTGTCCGCACCGGGGTGCGGCCTGCTTATATGGGTGCCGAAATGGCTGACAGCGGCGAACGCATCTCGCGTCAACAGCGCATCCTCAGGGCGGCGCTCGAAGTTTTCGCGGACCGAGGGACCTCGGCGGCGACGATGCAGGATGTCGCGCGCACCGCGGACGTCTCGGTCGGGCTGGTGCAGCACCACTTCGGTTCCAAGGACGGTCTCATCGCGGCCGTGGACAACCATGTCCTGACGGTGATCACCACGACCATGTCGGCGCCGTTGCCCGCCTCAGCGCCCGACGCGGTCCTGGAACTCGGTGGACGTGTGCATCGTCTGGTGACCGAGCACCTGCCGGAGGTGGACCACTTCGTGCAGATGATCGTCACCGGCACCCCGCCGGGTCGGCCTTCTTCGACGCCATGGTGGCCGTCAACAAGACACACTGGCAAAACGTTGCTGACGCGAGTGCCAACAGCGCCGATCTCGACGTCACGTGGGCCGCGCTCAACCCGTTGATCCTGACCTTGGGGACGCTGGTCCTGCGTCGTCACGTCGACCGCCAGCTGCCCGAGCCGCTGACCTCCCCGACGCAACTCGGTCGCTGGGAGGCGTCGGTGAACAAGCTGCTCAGTCGCGGTCAATTACCTGGATAGGTGCCGATGCGGCCCGGCTCGCACAGCCCAGTTCGCGCGCGGCGCGTGACCCGCCGAAAGCGCACCGGCCCCATTCCGTGCCGATTCAACAATACGGCGGTATTGTTGCTGGTCTGACTGGCATCGTGTGCCCGCGGCAAGTTTGCCGACGGGTATCTGGAGGGGGACCGTGTGCAAAGTGCGTTGAGTAGGCCGTCGCTTCCCCGGACGACATCAGCAGTGGAAACTTGGCCTGGGCGCTGACGCGGCTCGGGTCGCCGGCCCGGCTGCTGCTCAGTCGCGCCCACGACGAGGCCTACCACCGTCACAACGACTGCATCAGCAGCACGCATCTGCTGCTTGCTTTGATGGCCGACGATGCCGACCCGATGGTGCGGGCCCTGCACACCCGGGGCGTCGAGCCGCAGGCGATCATCGTCGGCGCCGATCAGCTCCTGGGTCCGCGGCGCGCCCCGCGCTTCATCCACGTCGCCTATAGCCCCAATGCCAAGTCGATTCTCTTTCACGCTGCCCGCCGCGCCGAAGCCGGCGACGGCGCCGACACCGCGCCGCCGCATCTGTGGTGGGCGCTCAGCCGCGCCCCGCACTCGACCGCCGGCGGATTGCTGTTCGAGCTCGGCCAACTCGACTACCTCGAGGGACGCACCTGGTAGCTAGTCTGGCGGCCACCGGATCAAAGGAGTCGCCTCGGTGAACAGCGGGAGCACGCCCTCGGAGCAGCGTGAGCGCAACAGAGCGCTGTATGCGGCCTATCTCGAGGCCTGCAACGAACACGATTTCACCCGGATGCAGAGCTTCTACACACCGGTCCTGGTGGTCAATGACGTGCCGATGCCGGCCACCGACGTCACCGCGCAGTTCGCGCCCGTCGTCGCCGCCTTTCCCGATTGGCGTTGGGAGGTAAAGCATCTCGTCGTCGACGACGACTACCTGTCGCTACATTTCCGGGTCACCGGCACCCATCGGGGCTCGTTCCAGGGCATCGAGGCCACGGACCGCCCGGTCGCGGTCTCGCAGTTCACCCTCTACCAGGTCCAGGGCGACAAGTTCACCCACGTCTGGGATCTCGCCGACATGGGCGAGGTGCTCCGCCAGATCAGTTCCACCGGCGCGCTCTGACGGAGCCGACCGCTGACCCGGTCCACTCGGCATACGGTTTGTCTGCGATGACCCTCAACCAGCTCAGGGCCTTCCTGGAGGCGCAACGTCTCGGCTCGTTCACTGCGGCCGCCGAGGAGCTCGCGATTGCCCAGGCCTCAGTGTCGGAACTGGTGCGCCGGCTCGAGGACGAACTCGACGCTCAGCTGTTCGTCCGGGGTAGCCGCCGGCTGGCGCTGACCACCGCCGGCCAGGAGCTGCTGCCGTATGCCCAGCAGGTGGTGCAGGCCGCCGACGGCGGCGCCCACGCGGTGCGCTCGCTCGGATCGCTCGGTGGCGGCACTGCGACATTCGGGATGCCGCGCAACGCCGACTATTACCTGCTGTCCAGTCTGGTGCAGACCTTCCACAAACGGTATCCGGCGGTGCGGGTCCGGCTGGTCGGCCAGAATTCCGCTGAGACGGCGGCGGCCATCCAGACCGGCGAGATCGAGGCCGGCATTCTCATCCTGCCCATCGATGACGATGAGCTGACGGTCCGTCCGCTGCTGCGCGACGAGGTGTTCTACGTCAGTGCCGACCCGTCGCACACCGCGGCTCCGGTCACCATCACCCAGTTCGCCACCGCCGATCTGGTGCTCTACGACGCGCACTACGGCTGGAAGGATCCGACTCGGCGCCAGCTCGCCGAGCGGGCCCAACTCGCCGGGCTACGGCTGGAGCCGAGGATCGAGATCGAGCATGTCGAGTCCGCGCTCAAGCTGGTGGCAGCCGGGGTCGGCGACACCATCGCCAGCGGCGCCGTGGTGGCAAGTGACGCCTTCCCGCCCGGCCTGCATACCGCTCGGTTCGCCGAACCACTGTTCGATGTCATCGCGCTGGCTCAGCACCGGGGCCGCCCGCTGTCCAACGCCACGCGCGAGTTCGCCCGGCTGGCCGAGGACACCATCCGTGAGCTGGCAGCACCCGAGTCCGGTGATCGATCCGCCGTTCCGCTGATCACCCGGCTGCGGCCGTGACCACTAGGTATAGGTAGATCCTGTACATCGCGCAGGATTTGTCCCCCTAGTCCTGTGGCGGATCTTCGCTTAACGTCGCCGCTCATGCAGATCACCACCGACGAAGCCCGCGCGCTGGGACCCTTCACCTGGCTGAAGAAGCCTGCGGTCGACGGACCCCCCGCCCAACGCCTGCCCGAGGTCATCGACCGGGTGGCGGCGATGCTGGCCGACATCGAGCGCAACGGCCTCGATGCCGTGCAGCGCTACGCGCGGGATCTCGACGATTGGTCGGGTCCGGTGGAAGTGGATGCCGACGATCTGCGCCGCAGCGGCGACGCCCTGCCCGCCGATGTGCGCGAAGCCCTCGAGCTCGGCCATGAGCGCACCAACCGATTCGCCACCGCCCAGCGAGACCACCTCGGCGACTTCGAGATCGAATTGGCCCCCGGTGTCACCGGCGGGGTCCGGTATGTGCCGGTGTCCCGGGTCGGTTCGTATCTTCCTGCGGGCCGGTTCCCCCTGCTGGCAAGCGCTTTCATGACCGTCGGCGTGGCCAAGGCCGCCGGGGTGCCCGCGGTGCTGGCCTGCTCACCGCCGTCGGGAGAATACGGCGTGCACCCGGCCGTGCTCTACGGCGCTTATCTGTCCGGAGCCGACCGGATGTTCGCCCTCGGTGGCGTCCAGGCATTGGGCGCCATGGCCTTCGGGCTGCTTGGTGAGGCGCCGGTCGACATGCTGGTAGGCGCCGGTAATGCCTACGTGACCGAAGCCAAACGCCAACTGTTCGGCCGAGTCGGCATCGATCTGCTGGCCGGACCGTCCGAAGTCGCCGTGCTGGCCGACGAGACCGCCGATCCCGAGTGGGTGGCCGCCGATCTGCTGGGCCAGGCCGAGCATGGCCCGAACTCTCCCGCCGCTCTGATCACCACATCGGAGTCATTGGGCCACAAGGTGATCGAGGCAATCGAGCGTCAGCTGAAGATGCTGACCACCCGCGACGTGGCTGCGGCCGCGTGGCGCGACTACGGGTCGGTGATTGTCGCGGCCGATCGTGCGCAGGCTGCGGCGATCAGCGACGTACTCGGCCCCGAGCATCTCGAAGTCCAGACCGCCGACGACGATTACTTCCACAAGGAACTGCGCAACTACGGGTCGCTGTTCCTCGGCCCGTGGAGCACGGTGGCATACTCCGACAAGGGCATCGCCGGCACCAATCACGTTCTGCCGACCGGCAAGACAGCCCGCTACAACGCGGGATTGTCGGTGTCGCGATTCCTCAAGCCGCTGACCTACCAGCGCGCGCAACGAGAGGCCACCGCGCAGCTGGCACCAGCAGTGGAGCGGATCTCCGCTTTCGAGGGCCTGGCGGCGCACGAGGCCACCGCCACCGTGCGGATCGACAAGATTGGGCGCCACTCAGGCGCCTTCGCCGGCACCCCCGCAGTCAACCGCGGCCGGTGAGTCGAACATGAGCACACGGCTGCAGGTCTCGGCAGTGCCGGTCGACGTCACCATCGGTGACCTGGACGGTAACCTGCACCGCCTGCGCCGGGCGCTGGCCACGACCCGGCAGTCCGGGCCCCATCTCGTCGTGCTGCCGGAATTAGCCACCAGCGGTTACGTTTTCGGCGACCGGCGGGAGGCGTGGGAACTCGCACTCACCGCTGACGACGCCAGGCTGACGTCATTGGCGGCGGAGCTGGCACCCGAGACCGTGGCCGTGGTCGGCTTCTGCGAACGGGACGGCGACGCGCTGTACAACTCCGCGGTGGTTCTCGGCCACAACGAGATATTCGGCCGGTATCGCAAATCCCATCTGTGGGCGGCGGAATGCACCATGTTCGCCGCCGGGCCGGAGGCCGGAACGGTGATCGACACACCGATCTGCCGCCTCGGCGTCGTCATCTGCTACGACAACGAATTCCCGGAACTACCAAGGCGGCTCGCGCTGGCCGGCGCCGAGGTCCTGGCATTGCCGGTCAACTGGCCACTGGTGGACCGGCCGGCCGGTGAGCACCCGCCCGAAGTGGTGCAGGCGATGGGCGCGGCCCGATCCTCCCGACTGGCGACCGTCATCGCCGACCGGCACGGCAGTGAACGCGGGGTCACGTGGACCGGCGGCACCTGCGTCATCTCCTCCGACGGCTGGCTGGTCGCCACCGGCGACGCGGCGAGGCCGGCCACCGCGCTGCTCGAGCTGCCCGCGGACAAGTCGCTGGGCGAGTTCAACGACCTGTTCGCCGATCGCCGGCCCGAACTGTACGGGGACATCGCGGTACCCCGGACCCCTGTCCGCCTCCCCATCTCCTGAAGCGAGGAACCCGTGTCCAGTGACTCGTCCGCCATCGAATCCAAGTCCATCGACTGGGTGCCCCTGCAGGACCGCCGCGGAAAGCCGTCAACCCTGTTCCCGCTGTGGTTCATGTCGAATGCCAACCTCACCACCCTGGCCACCGGCATGGTCGGCGCGGCGCTGGGCGCGTCGTTCCTCACCTCGCTCGTCGCGATCATCCTCGGGGCGGCAGTCGGCACGGTGTTCACCGCCTTCCACTCCGCGCAGGGCCCCCAGCTCGGCCTGCCGCAGATGATCCAGTCCCGAGCCCAGTTCGGGTACCGCGGCGTGGTCGTGATCTGCGCGGTCGTCATCTTCAGCATCGTCGGATTCAACGTGTTCAACCAGATCCTGGCCGGTGACGTGCTGACCATGGTCACCGCCACCGACGCGCGAGATGTGTGGTTCGTGATCATCACCGCACTCGCACTGGCTTTGGCGATCTTCGGCTACCACTGGATCCACCGGGTCCAGACCTGGCTGACGTGGCTGTTCCTCGCCACGTTCGGCGTCTTCACGGTGGTGGCGCTGGTGGCCTCCGACGTGCCGGCCGGACAGTTCGGCTTCGGGGGGTTCAGCTGGAGCGCCTTCTTGGTCCAGTTCGCCGCGGCCGCCGCCTACGCCCTGGGCTGGGCGCCCTACGTCTCGGACTATTCCCGGTACCTGCCCCCGCAGACCAGCCCGCGAAAGGCGTTGTTCCACACCTACACCGGCGTGTTCGTCGGTGCAGCCTGGCTGATGGTGCTGGGTGCGTTCGTGGCCGCGTTGTTCGCCGACGCCTCCCCTCTGGAGGCCATCCGTCAGACCGCCGACCGCATCCTGCCCGGCTCGGGTCTGTGGCTGCTGGCCGCCGCACTGCCCGGCCTGATCACCGTCATCACCGTCAACATCTACGCGGCGTCGATCGAGCTGATCACCGTCGTCGACTCGTTCCGTGCCGTGCAACCCACCCGCCGGCTGCGGGTGACGGCCTGCGCCGTGATCGCGTTGGCAGGTCTGCTCGGCGCGATCGCCTCCAGCGGTGCGTTCCTGGACAACTTCAGCAGCTTCCTGGTGGTGCTGCTCTACCTGTTGGTGCCGTGGACGTCGGTGAACCTGGTGGACTACTACTTCGTCCGGCGTGGCCGCTACGCCGTCCGGGAGATCTTCGTGCCGCACGGCGGGGTGTACGGCACCTGGGGCTGGCGCGGGCTGGCCGCCTACGGCGTGGGCATCGCCGCGATGATCCCGTTCGTCGTCACCGTCTGGTACACCGGGCCGGTGGCCGCGGCGATGGGTGGCGTGGATATCGCCCTGTTCGTCGGACTGTTCGCCTCCGCCGTCGCCTACATCGTGATGGCCCGCTCGTTGGACCTGGCCGCCGAACACGCCAAAGCCGACGACGACGCCCGCGAACACGGCATCGAAGCCGTCACGTTCGCCGGCCGCGCCGCTCCTGCCGAAAGCTAGGCCGGTTAGAGCTGTCCGTTGTGACAGAAGCGGTTCCCGCCGGCGCGCTTGGCCTGGTACATGGCGTCGTCAGCCGCCCGGATCAGGTCGTCGACGAGCTGGAGGTTGGGGACGGCCGTGTCACCCTCGAGCGGCGCGCTGGCTGTGCCGACACTGGCGGTGACCGGTGCCGGTATGTCGGCGATGGCCTGGCGCAGCCGCTCGGCGTGAACCGTCGGCGCCGGATGGCGGGCGACGTCGGCGATGAGGAACTCCTCTCCCCCGGCCCGGCCGATCACCGCGGAGCGACGGCAGGCCTTCTCCAGCGCGGCGCTCACCCCGATCAGGGCGGCGTCGCCGGCGGCGTGGCCCTGGGTGTCGTTGAGCTGCTTGAAGTTGTCGAGATCGATCATCGTGATCATCAGATGTGCGCCGGTGCCGTGGTGGCGCACCATCAGTTCGTAGACCGAGTAGTGGAACGACCGCCGATTGTGCAGCCCGGTCAGTGGGTCACGGCCCGAGCTGCGCAGGTCGACACGCAACGTGCGCACCAGCGACTCGATACCGAACGGCAGGCCGATGTTGAGCGCCGCCACGATCGCCACGGCGGCTGCCGCCAGGTACACATCACCGGTGGTGGAGACGACGCGGCCGGCCAGCACCACGGCGCAGATCGCGGCCACGGCCCCGTTGAGGATCACCTCGCGCCGAGTGTGGAAGTAGGCGACGAACCCGCCGATCACCGCGAACGTGGCGCAGCCCATCAACCCCACGTAGGCGTTCGAGAACGACAGGCAGGCCGCGGCAATGGTGGCGGTCGAGGTGAGCGAGAACACCGTCGACTGCTGACGGGTGGGCCAGTGCAGGAGGAACGGCACCGCGGCGACGGTCGCCAATCCGGCGGCCACGAAACAGATAGTGGTCGTGAGCCGGTTGCCGGGTCCCTCGGGGCTGAACGTCATCAAGGCCGTCGACCCAGCCAGCAGCGCGGTGGCAGTGAAGATCATCACCCGCCAAAGCCGCTGCAGACCGCGGTCGTGCAGGTAGGCGCTGATCCAGTCGTACTGGTCGGCCTGACGGCCCGGCGCACGTCCCCACCGAGCCATCAACCACTCCCACAATCTGCCCGGGAACTGCCGCGAATAGTTGCCCCGCCAATCTTGCCAGCGCTTTCTGGCAACCGCCGCAGCGGCCCGTCGCCCGCCGCCAGCTACCCTGGCCGGGTGGGCACTCAACAGGTTGCCGGCGGCGTCGTCCACGACCTTCCCGCCGACCTGCGCGCGGCGCTGGTGGCCAATGACACCGCGCTCGCGGCGTGGAACGACATCACACCGCTGGCCCGCAACGAGTTCATCTGTTGGGTCGAGGACGCCAAGCAGGACGCTACCCGTGCGCGCCGGATCCGGCGCACGCAGGAGGAACTGGAAGAGGGCAAACGCCGGCCCTGCTGCTGGCCGGGCTGCAAGCACCGGGAGCGTACCGGCAGGTAACCGACCGGCCCACAGCTGGCAAACTTGCATGCGGCCATAATGGCGGTCATGGGTCGGTCGGCCGCGGGGCAGCGCGAGGAGCTGTGGCGCCGCCAGATGCTGATCGTCTACGCGCTGTTCGTGGCCGGGGTGTATTGGCTGGCGGTGCTGTCGTCGCTCACCGACACCACACCGGAGGACACCCGCGGCGAAGTCGCGGCCGCGGTACTCGGAGTCGCCGGATTCGTGTTGTGTCTGGCACCCCCGCTGCGCGGGTGGCGTTACGTCGCGGCACTGGCCTGCGTCAGCGCCGCTCCGGTGACGGCGCTGTTCTTCCACGACAATCTGGCGGCACAGGTGTGGTCGCTGATCCCCTTGATGTTCCTCGGTGTATTCGTCCGGACCTGGCACGGGCCCGGGGTGAGCCGCGGCTATGTGCTGGCGGTCGGGCTGGCCGCGTCGGTGGGTCTAGTGTGTGCCCCGGCTCCCTCACCAAGGCTGTGGCCGCTGTTGTTCATTCTGTCGATTGGCGGGGCGGCCGAGGTGTTCGGGTTGAGCCACGCCGTCCTGCGCGACGCCGCCGACCGCGATCCGCTGACCGGGGTGTGGAACCGGGCCGGATTCGATCGACGGGCGGACGCGCTGATCACCGCCGGCGCCCGAAAGGGACATCAGCTGGCCGTCCTGCTGCTCGATGTCGACGATTTCAAGCTCATCAACGACACTGACGGGCACGCCGCCGGAGACCGGGTCCTGGTCGGCCTAACCCGGCGATGGCAGGCCCAGCTACCGCGCACCGCACTGATCGGCCGCCTGGGCGGCGACGAATTCGTGGTCCTGCTACCCGGTCACGGCGACGCCGACGCCCGTCGGATCGCCGGGGCCTTGGCAGATGCCAGTGCTGTGCGGGTCACCGTCGGCGTCGCCGTGGGCCGGCCGACGGGAGCGACGGATTTCACCGCTCTGCTCGCCGACGCGGACGCGGAACTCTACCGGCGCAAACGAGAGCGCAAGGCGCCCGCCGACTGACCGTCACGCCTCGGCGGACAGCCCCCGCAGCAACACCGCCAGACCGAACTCGAAGGCGTCGTCGGCGCGATCGTCCTTGCCGATGCCGGTGGCCAATGCGGCCGCGAATTCCGGGCCAACCTCCTCCCCGGAGTGCCACGGTTCGTCCGGTGCGGCGACGTCCAACGCCGAACCCAACACGAAGCAGTCCATCAGCGTGATCACCCGCAGGGTGTCGGCGGGGCCGAAGCCGGCGCGGCGCAGCGTCACCGCGAGCACGTTGTACATCTGCATCGCATGGCTGCTGTTCACCGGATACGCCGTCAACAACGGGATGAGCCGCGGATAGCGCGCGAAGCTGCGCCGGTAGGAGCGCAGGAGGTCGGCCACCACCGCGGTCCACGGCCGGTCCGGTTGGTCGTCGGGCAACTGCACCTCGGACATGGCCCGCTCGCGCAGCAACTCCACGATCTGGTCGCGGCCGGCCACGTGGTTGTACAGCGACGACGGGCTGACATGCAGTTTTCGGGCCAAATCGGGCATGGTGAAGCCACCGGTCGCGGCCACCAGCTCCATCGCCGCCGACGCGATGCGTTCGGTGGAAAGCAGTGGCGAGGGTGGCCGGCCCATGAATTCGGCTTTCTCTTGCGAAGAATTATGCGCGAGTTCACACTAAACGAATCGTATTCGTTTTAGGAGCTGAATGATCACCCTGACCGCCCCTGCATCCGAGCCGCCGTCGCGCTCGGTTGTCCTCGCCGAGTCGGCCGGCCACCCCGTGACGGACGTGGTCCGGTGAGCGCGACCCTGCTCACCGGTGGAGTCGTGTGGACCGGTACCGGCGACGAGTCCGATGCCCTGCTGATCGTCGACGGGCTGGTACGCGCGCTCGGTGACCAGGCCCGCGAGCTGGCGGCCGGGCTGGACTGCGAGCACGTGGACCTCGAAGGCGGATTCGTCATGCCGTCCTTCGGCGACGGCCACGCGCATCCTCTCTACGGCGGCTTGGAGGCGGTCGGCCCCGCGGTGCGCGGATGCGCGACGATCGATGAAATCGTCACGGCGGTCAAGGTTTACGCCGAAGATCATCCCGACGAAGAATGGATCGTCGGCGCGTCCTACGACGGCAGCCTTGCCCCCGGCGGACTGTTCGACGCCAAGTGGCTGGACGCGGCGGTACCGGATCGCCCCGTTGTCCTGCGGGCCTGGGACTACCACACCTTGTGGGTCAACACTGCGGCGCTGGAGCGGGCGGGCATCACCCCAGACACCCCGGACCCGGTGCTCGGCGAAATCCCGCACCGGCCCGACGGGACAGTACTGGGCACGCTGCGGGAATGGGGCGCAACGGATTTGGTGATGTCGGTGATGCCGGCCCGCGACGAGCAACAGCGCATCGCCGCACTCGGCACCGCAGCCGACTACTTCCTGGCCCGCGGCGTGACGTGGGTACAGGACGCCTGGGTCGAACCCGGTGACGTCGCCACCTACGTCGCCGCCGCGCGTCAGGATGCGTTGCGGATGCGGTTCAACCTTGCGCTGTACGCCGATCCACGCCACTTCGATTCGCAGATCGAGCAGTTCGCCGAGTCCCGACGCGCCGTGCAGGAGGCTGGCTCACCCCTGCTGACCGCGCAGACCGTGAAGTTCTTCGCCGACGGTGTGGTGGAGAACGAGACCGGGGCACTGTTGGCCCCGTACTGCTCGGGGCTGCACGATCATTCCGGCGGGGCGCCGCGTAGCGGCGCGGGAGACAACCTGGGCATGCGCAACTGGGAGGGCGATTCGCTGGCCGAGGCGGCCCGTCGTGTCGACGAGCTCGGGCTGCAGATCCACATCCACGCCATCGGCGACGCCGCAGTGCGCCAAGCGCTCGACGCTATCGACTATGTGCAGGCGCGCAACGGAAAACGAGATCGCCGACCGGTGATCGCCCACGTCCAACTGGTGGATCAGGCCGACATCGAGCGGTTCGCCGCACTGGACGTCATCCCCAACATGCAACCGCTGTGGGCGCAGATGGACGCGCTGATGACGGTGCTGACCATCCCGCGCCTGGGTGTCGAACGCTCCGACCGGCAGTACCAGATGCAAACCCTCAACCGCACGGGAGCGGCGCTGGCCTTCGGATCGGACTGGCCGGTGTCGTCGGGAGCGCCGCTGGACGGCATCGCCGTGGCCACCTCACGTCGCACCGCCGAAGGCCACCCCGAGGGCGGCTGGACCCCACACGAGATCGTCCCGATCGAGCGGGCGCTGTCGTCCTACAGCGCGGCCGTCGCCTACCAAGCGTTCGCCGAAGACCACTGGGGCCGGCTCACACCCGGAGCCAGCGCCGATTTCGTCTGGTTGCACCGTGACCCGCGCGCCACCCCGGCGCTCGACCTGCCCGCCCTGCCCATCCGAGCGACCTACCTGCGCGGTCGCGCCGCCTACACCAGCGCCAGCTAGAGGAGTACCGATGACCGTCCCCACCAACGCCTCCGCGGGCAACCCGCTGTTCGAGGAACACGAAGGCCACCTGCAGCGTGCCCTCGGCCTGCCGTCGCTGGTCCTCTTCGGCCTGGTGTACATGGTTCCGCTGACCGTCTTCACCACCTACGGAATCGTCACCGAGACCACCGGCGGCCGGCTGCCGCTGGCCTACGTGGTCACCCTGATCGCGATGGTGTTCACCGCCGTGTCCTATGCCAGGATGTCGGTCGCCTATCCGGTCGCGGGCTCGTCATACACCTATGCGCAGAAGAGCTTCGGTGCCCCCGTCGGCTTCCTGGCCGGGTGGTCGCTGTTGCTGGACTATCTGTTCCTGCCGATGATCAATTACCTGGTGATCGGGATCTACCTGGCGGCCGCCATACCCGCCGTGCCGGCATGGGTGTTCATCGTCGTCGCGATCGCGATCGTGACTGTGCTCAACATCGTCGGCATCGTGTCGGTGGCCCGAGCCAACTTCCTCATCATCGCCATCCAGACCATCTTCATCGTCACCTTCGTGATCCTGGGTGTGGCCAAGGTCTTCGGCCACGGCAATGTCGACATCGCCGCCCCGTTCACCGGCGACGGCAGCGCGCCCGGCTTTTCGCCGATCTTCGCCGGGGCGGCAGTCCTGTGCCTGTCCTTCCTCGGCTTCGACGCCGTCTCCACCCTGTCCGAGGAGGCCAAGGCGCCCAAACGCGATGTTCCGCGGGCGATCCTGATCGCCACGCTGGTGTCAGGCGTCATCTTCATCGTGCTGTCCTACGTCTCTCAGCTGGTGTTCCCGTCCAACAAATTCGCCGACGTCGACTCCGGGTCGCTGGATGTCATGCTGGCTGCCGGCGGGCAGTTCCTGTCGGCGTTCTTCACCGCGGCGTACGTGGCGGGCGCGCTCGGCTCGGCCCTGACCTCGCAGGCCTCGGTGGCGCGCATTCTGTTCGCCATGGGCCGCGACGGTATCCTGCCGCGCCGGGTGTTCGGCCATGTCTCGGAACGGTTCAGCACCCCGGTGTACGCGATCTTGGTGGTCAGCGTGGTGTCGCTGCTGGCTTTGGTGATCGACCTGGCGATCTTGGCTTCGGTGATCAGCTTCGGTGCACTCGTCGCGTTCTCCGCCGTGAATCTGTCGGTGATCAAGCACTACTTCGTCGACCTCAAGGAGCGTCAGGGCACCCAGCTGCTGACCAGCCTGATCTTCCCCATCATCGGTTTCGTCCTGACGGTGTGGTTGTGGACCAGCCTGGACGGGCTCGCGCTCACCATCGGGTTGTGCTGGCTGGCAATCGGATTCATCTGGCTGCTCGGCGTGACCCGCGGCTTCCGGCGGCCCACACCGGTCCTGGACATCGAGGAGTGACCGTCGGGTGAACGGCCCACCCTGGCAGCGGACTCGCAGTATCCTCACAGGGTGACTGTTCGGGTGCGACTTGCCAGGGTGCTGTTCGCCGGCGCCTGCGGTGCATTGTCCGTCGCGGCCCCCGTGGTGGCGGCGGCCCCGGCGAGCGCCTGCCCGATCGGTCATCTGTCCGACCCGATCACCGGGCAGTGCTTCGTCGCCAACGGGGTGCCGTCTGTCGGCGGAATCCCGTGTATCCCCGGCAAATCGGTAGGCACCTGTCTGGGCATCCTGCAGAACCAGTCGCCGCGCGGTGGCGGTCCCCCGGTCGGTGGCTTCTGGCCCTGACGCCCGCGCCCTGCAAGAAGGTCTTGGCTGTGTGACGATTGCGCGGTGCGGGGGGTCGTTCGTTGCCCATTTGGGCTTCAGTCGGTAGCTGCTGTCGCGGTGGGGGCGGCGCTCGTCGCCGTGTCCTCAGGTGGTACGCCTGCCTCAGCGAGACTGCCACCGGCTGCTGCGGCGTTACGGTTGATGGCCACCACCACCGATGCACTGATCATGGCCGGGACCGGCATGCCGGTCGTCGATCAAGCCTGGGTCGATATCGCGATGAACCACTACATTGCCCCGACCGTCGGCGGCGCCTTCACCGCCACGCCGGTGGTCACCCCATCCCAGTTCTATCCCTTCACCGGCCCGACCGACTTGACACTCAACCTCTCTGTGGCAGAGGGCTTGTCGATCATCGATGGCCACATCAAGGCGGCCGGGGCCAAACCCGAAACCGACCCCACCACGCCGATCGTCGTCTTCGGCTACTCCCAGAGTGCCGTCATCGCGACGTTCGAGAAGCGACAGCTGGCGACCCGTGCGGCGCAGGGAGAGTCGGTGGCTGCGGTCGAGTTCATATTGGCCGCCAACCCCAACCGGCCCAACGGCGGCCTCAGCGCGCGCTTTCCCGGACTGACCGCCTTCAAAGGCTGGACGTTCAGCGAAGCTACGCCGACCGACACCCCGTTCCATACGGTCGACATCGCCAAGCAGTACGACTTCTTCGCCGATTTCCCTCGCTACCCGGCCAACCTGCTGGCCGACCTCAACGTGCTGATCGGCCTTGTGTACGGCACCCACAACTATGCGACGGCGACCCTGGACCCCACCGCGCCCGGATACCACCCCGACACCGTCGTCCAGCAGTTGGGCGACACCACCTACTACTTCATCCCAGCCGACACGCTCCCATTGCTGCTCCCTCTGCATGACCTCGGCGTCGACCCGCGCGTTCTCGACGCGATCGAACCGGTGCTGAGGGTGCTCGTCGAAGCCGGTTACGACCGCACCACTGCGTACGGAGAACCCGCTCCGGCCGAACTCTTCCCCCGATCGACGTCAGCACGCTCAAGCAGCAGCTGCGGGCAGCGGTCGAACAGGGCGCGGCAATCTGGAATGCCGAGGCGCCAGTTCCCGCTGCGCCGACCACAGCCCGGGTCAGGACAAAGCAACATCCAAGTCCGCACCGGCCCAACCCGACAGCCGCGGCAGTCAGGCCGGATACGCTGCGCGCGAAAGGATCTCGGACCTTCCGCGGCGGCTCACCGCCGCCTTCGCAGCGGGTGATACCGCGTCGGCACGGCAACCTTCAGAATTCCGGGACGCGGCACTGACCCGATGGAGCACGGCAGTCACGCCGACGCCTCCGTTGTGGCTAGGCCTTCGGGTGGAAGGACTCCGCGGGATTGGCCAAGCCCACCGTGACCGCGTTGCCGATCGGGCCCTGCGCGTCGAACACGGCCGCCGCCCCGGACGCCACCCCGTCGTGACTGGAGTGCACCAGCGCCGCCAGGCCGATGTAGTCGCCCACCGGCAGCCGGGTCAGCGTCAGGGTGTAGTCGGCATTGATGTAGCGCAGGCCGCCGGTGCCCCAATGGGTCAACGCACTGGTCGCGTCACCGGCCATGGCCGCCTCGACGAACGGACTGTTCGGCTCGCCGGCGACCAGCGGCCGCACCTGACGGACCCAGGCGTACTTGGGACCGGCTGTGTCGTGCCACTCGGTGAATCCCATTGCCCCGCCGGACATCCCATCTCCGCCATAACCCCAGACATACATCATCACGTCGTCGGGCATCGGCCCGGGATCGGGCGGTAGCGCAGGCATCGCGATCGGCGCCGACCACACGTCGCCGCTCGGCTGCTCACCTCGGCGCAGGAATACCGCGCTGGCGCGCGACACCACGATGCCGTCCTGGATCAGTTCGGCGTCGACCAGCCGGATCCGCCGGCCATCGCGCCGCACCGTGGTGCGCACCTCCACCGGCTCGATCGCGGTGGGGCGCAGCAGGTCGACGGTCAAGCGGGCGGGCTGAAGCTCCGGCCCGGAACCCACCTGCTCCAGTGAGCGGGCCAGGATGCCGCCGACGACGTGCCCGCTGATCGTCTGCCCCCACGGCCCCTGCGCCGCCTGGCCGGGCAGCAGCACATCGCCGTCAAGGACGAAGTAGGGGGCCACCGAACCCCGGTCACCACGATCGCCGGATTCCGTCACGAAGTCACACGATAGCGGCGGGAGAACTCAGCCGGCCCGCAGCTGCTCGCGTAACACCCGCTCGGTGTCGTCCGAGATCGGGTCGACCGCGTCGTCGAAGTCGTGATGCTTGTCGAGGAAGGCGGCCACCATCGGGCACACCGCGACGATCCGCCGTCCGGCGGCGCGGGTCGCCGCGAGGGCCTCGGAGACCATGATGCTGGCCAGCCCCCGACCTTCGTAGGCGTCGTCGACCTCGGTGTGATGGAAGATCCGTTGGTTGTCGTGCTCGACGAAGAACGCCCGCCCCACCTCCTTGCCGTCGACGGCAATGGTGAACCGGTCGCTCTCGGCGGTCACCGTGGTCGGTGCGCCGGTCTTGTCGGTGGGCATTGGCAATCCCTTCAGGTTCGGCGGCGGGGCCGCAATCGGGTCGCCGGCAGTGGGGGCGCGGGCAACCGTGTCACCGGACCGGAGTACCCACTGACGGCACCGAACCGATCGTCACCGTCCTGCCACAGCCGGCGGTACTCCACGATGTCCTCGTGGGTGCGGCCGACGAAGTTCCACCACATCAACAGTTCCTCGGTGAACGGGGGGCCGCCCAGGAGCAGCAGCCGCGCGGTCAGCCCGGCTGGATTGTGCAGACGCAGCGACGTGGAGCCCGGGCCGACGTAGGCCAACTCGCCGGAGTTCAGCCGCCGGCCGGCCACCTGGACGCAGCCCAGATCGAGCAGCAGCCCGTGCTCGAATTCGGGATGAACCTCGACCTCGACGGTGGATCCGGCGGTCAGGTCCAGCTGGGCGCCCAGCAGCGGTGTGAAGGTGTGCACCGGCGAGCGCTGGCCGGCGATCTCGCCGAGGAACACCCGAAAGGTGGCCGCACCGTGCGAAACCGGCTCGGGTGCATAGTGTTCGAAATCGCGTGCGGTGTTGCGGTCGGACTCCGGCAACGCCACCCACAGCTGCGCGCCGTGCAGGATCGTGGTCGAGGACGTCGACACCTCGGAGTGGCAGATGCCGGCGCCCGCGGTCATCAGGTTGAGCTCACCCGGCCGGACCAGCTGGTGCACCCCCGCGCTGTCGCGGTGCTCGATCTCGCCCCGGAACAGCCAGCTGACGGTCTGCAGGCCGGTGTGCGGGTGGGGCGGGACGTCCATGCCAGCGGCGCCCCGGACGTCGTGCGGTCCGTAGTGGTCGGCGAAACACCAGGCGCCGATCAGCGACCGCTGACGTTGCGGCAAGGTTCGCCGGACCGGGAGGGCACGAGGGCCGCCGAGTGGCACCTCCCGCGGCTCCAGCACCTCGACTCCGTCGAAATCGGCAGCCGCGCAAGCGAATTCCGCGGGTGCGGTCTCAAGGTTGCTCATAGTCGCGCCCCCGCAGCGTGAGCATCCAACTCGCGCGCCACGTTGGCGAGCCTACCCGCACGCATGGGCCGACCGTCGGGTCTAGTCCGAGTGGGCATCGGGTGGCCGGCGAGCACCCTCGGCGGCGATGTCGGGGGCGAACATCTCCGGGCGCATCTCGGCGTCGCCCTGTGCGGTCGCGGGCTCGTCATCATCGGCAGGGACGACCCGATCGGAGGCGAGCTGGCGATGTTCGGCCCGCCAGTCACGCAGGAGCAGCAGAATGCCCAGCGCAGCCAGCGCGATCACCACGATGGCGACGAACGTGCTGTCGGTCAACACCGCCACCAGCAGTGCCACCAAACCCACCAGAGCCACCACCACCACGACTGTCACGGAACGCTCCCCTCGCCTGCGCATCGAATCGTCGTCACAGTGTTCACCGCGTACCCGCTGTCGCGGTGGCGAATAGCCGATGCGGTCAGCCGGTGACGACCAGTCGGGCCGCCGGGGCAGTGAGCATCGCGGCCAGCATGGTGACGATCTCCTCGAGGTTCTCACCATCCCCCGAGTCGCTTTGCTCCTGCCGGGGAGCGTCGGCTTCAACCTGCCGTTCGTGGTCGGCCAGCAGGGCGAACATCGCGGTGGCCACCGCCGCCACCCGGCGTTCGCGGGCGGCGCGGCCTTTCAGCGGCACCAGCCTGGCCAGGGCATCGAGGATGCGCGGCCAGGCCGACTCGGCCGGGCTTTGCGGTTCGTTCTTCAACCGGATCCGGACCACCTCGAGGAACCGGGCGTAATGCGTGCCCTCACTGTGGAAGAACGGGCTCACCAGGATCCGGAGCACGGCCTGGGCATCGGTCATGTCCTGTGGTGACATCCGGTCGAGCAGGGCTTGCCGCTCCACCTCCATCGGAGTCAGCCGGCGGGCCACGACTGCGTCGATGAGGTCCTGTCTGCTGCGGAAGTAATAGTTGACCGCCGAGTTGTTGCGTTGCCCGGCCGCCTTGGCGATCTCACGCAGCGGCACCTCGAAGCCGTGCTCGGCGATCAGGCGCTCGGCAGCGTCGAGCAGCTCTTCCCGGGATCGGGCACCGCGGTCCACACGGGGAGTCTAAATCAGCGCTAGGCGACTTTAAGCACATGTGCTTAAATTGACGCCGGGTGCTGAGTGTTCAAACCAGAGCGAAAAGGATGCGCCAGATGAACCAGATCCGCGAGATCGACACCGGTACGCCGCTGACCCGGTTCGCGCGCGGGTGGCACTGCCTGGGCCTCGCCGACGATTTCCGCGACGGCAAGCCACACGGCATCCAGGCCTTCGGCGGAAAACTGGTGGTCTACGCCGACACCAAGGGGGACATTCACGTTCTCGACGGGTACTGCCGCCACCTGGGTGCCGACCTGGCGATGGGCTCGGTCAAGGGTGACAACGTGGCCTGCCCGTTCCACGACTGGCGCTGGAACGGGGCGACCGGGCGCTGCGTCGAGATCCCCTACGCCCGGCGGGTCCCCAAGCTGGCCCGCACCCGCAAGTGGCAGACGCTCGAGGTCAACGGTCAGCTGCTGGTGTGGCACGACCCCGAGGGATCGACGCCTTCGGAGGACCTCAACCCGCCCCAGATCGAGGGGATGGGTACCGACCGATGGTCCGCGTGGTCATGGAATTCGATCCTGATCGAGGGGTCGCACTGCCGCGAGATCGTCGACAACAACGTCGACATGGCGCACTTCTTCTACATCCACTACGCCTACCCGACCTATTTCAAGAACGTCTTCGAAGGCCACACCGCCAGTCAGTTCATGGAATCCAAAGGACGCCAGGACTTCGCGGAGAATCCGGAGCGCCTCTGGGAGGGCACCAAGCTGCGCTCCGAAGCCACCTACTTCGGCCCGTCGTACATGATCAACTGGCTGCACAACGACCTGGCGCCGGATTTCACGATCAACTCGGTCCTGATCAACTGCCACTATCCGATCAGCCAGGACTCGTTCATGCTTCAGTTCGGGGTCTCCGTCGAGGTGCCGGAAGGGATGAGCAAGGACAAGGCCGACAAGCTCGCCCGCTCGTACTCCAAGGTGTACGAGGTCGGCTTCCTGCAGGACGTGGAGATCTGGAAGCACAAGACCCGCATCGAGAACCCGCTGCTGTGCGAGGAAGACGGCGCGCTGTATCAGTACCGGCGCTGGTACGAACAGTTCTACGTCGACGCCGCCGAGGTCACCTCGGATATGACCGACCGCTTCGAACTGGAAGTCGACACCACGCACGCCTACGACGTCTGGCAGCGCGAAGTCGACGAGAATATGCAGAAGCGCTCGGCGGCAACGGTTTCCGGCTGATCTCAGGCCGCGGTTCGCGGGCGGCCGAGGCGCAGGTGGACGACGGTCGCCACCTGCGTCGGCAGTGTCTCGCTGCGAGAGAGCAGCTCGGCACTTTCCGGCAGTTCGCGCGGATTGAGGTGCCCGTCGGCAATGCGCCGTAGCACCGCGTGAGCGTGCGCAAGCTGTGCCCGCTTGCGGTACTGACCGCCCGGTAGCTTGATGCCGGCCCACACGCCGTATTCCTCGCCGTTCTCGACGGCATCGCGGGCACAGGCGCGCTGCTGCGCCAACGGGCAGCGCCGCAGGCAGATGGTGCGCGCCCGGGTAGCGGACTGCTCGTATACGCGGGCCTTGGCGGCACCGTCACTGGCGTCGTCGTCGGCGTAGCCGAACCACAGATCGGGCTCAGCCGAGCATGGGCGGTAGTTCATCGCGGCCTCCCTGGTCGATTTCGATGACGGAAGCGTATACGGCACCACGCCGCACCGCAAGAGAAACATACACAAAAACGTATACAGCTTTGATCCTGTGTACGATCTGTATATGGCGGGAGCCCGACGGTGAGCCGTGAGGCGGCCGGCGCGGCCATCCGAGCGCTGCGCGAGGCGCGGGACTGGTCGCTCGCTGACCTGGCAGCCGCAACCGGGGTCAGCATCATGGGACTCAGCTTCCTGGAGCGCGGCGCCCGAAAGCCGCACAAAGGCACAGTTCAGAAGGTCGAGAACGGGCTGGGACTGCCCGCGGGGACATATTCCCGGCTCGTGGTCGCCGATGATCCGGCTGCGGAACTCGCCCAATTGTTGGCCACTTCTCCGGCCGAGCGAGACGACTCGCGAACCGCGACCAGCATCGTGGTGAACCGGCATAGTGACGCCGAAGTCCTCGAAGCACACGCCGAGGCGCACCTGGAATCGTTGAACTCGTTGATGGCTCGACTGCCAGCGGAGACGTCAAACGAATACGAAACGTATATTCAGTCTGTGATCGCTCAGTGTGTGAAGGCCGAGATGCTGGCCGCGAACTCCTGGCGCGTCGCCGTCAACGCCGGCGCCCAATCCACCGATCGTCTGATGACCCACCTGGAGTCGCTGGAGGCGATCCGAACCGGACTGCTCGCCCGGCTGCCAGGCAGTATCGGCAGCCGCTTCGACCAGGCGTGTGCACGCTCGGCGCTGCCGGAATCGGTGATCGCCACCCTGCTCGGGGTCAGCACCGAACAGATGTGGGACATCCGTAACCGCGGGGTCATCCCGCCCGGAGCATTGCCCAGGGTGCGAGCCTTCGTCGAGGCGCAGCCGTGACCGCCGACGAGGTCGAGATCCTCACCCGCGCGCATCTGCTGTTCACCGGCGACGGACACCCGCGCACCCTGGACACCGCTGCTGATCGGCCGTCGCCGCCGGCTGACGGGATGCCCGCCGCGTACCGCGCGGTGGCTGCCCGCCGCCGAGACCACCTCATCGATGCCCGCGGGGTCGACGACCAGTTCTCGGCGATCCTGGCCGGCGCCCACCATGATCGTCGCGAGGGGCACCGGCAGACCGCAGCCGTGCTGGCCGCAGCGCGCGCCGACGCGGCGACAGCGCCGGACAATCCAGTAGCTCATCGAGAACTGTTGCGGCGCAGAGCCGCCCGGCTGCGTGCACAACAAGCCCATGTCCTGGCGGCCCGCCGCCGTGCGCGCCGCAGACTCGCGTTGCTGCGGGCGCTGCGCTACCGGATCCGCCGCCAGCGGACCGCGGCACCGAACTCACGGGCCGCGCTCGCCGTCCGGGCGGCCTTGTCGCGGCTGGGCTGCCCCTACGTCTGGGGTGCGACCGGACCAGACCGGTTCGACTGCTCCGGGCTGGTGCAGTGGGCCTACGCGCAGGCCGGCGTGCACCTGGATCGCACCACCTACGACCAGATCGGCGACGGTGTGCCGGTCGCCCGCTCGCAGGTGCGCCCGGGTGACCTGGTGTTCCCCAACCCCGGACACGTGCAGATGGCGATCGGCAATGGCCTGGTGGTCGAGGCGCCGCACGCCGGTGCCGACGTCCGGATCAGCCGGTTGGGCACCGGCGTCGTCATCCGCCGCCCGCTCTAGACGGTGAGTTGTCCGGCGAAACCGCGCTGAGTACCGTCGACGCATGGCCGAGCACGTCGCAGCGGCGGGACAGGCCCTGGAGGCATCCCGGTCGGCGCTGGCTGCCCGGGATCGTGAACTCGCCGAAGCCGACGCCGACCTCGCCGCGGTGCTGGCCGCAGCACATGACGTTGCCACCGGGGCCATCCGGCGGCTCGATGCAGTCAGCGCCGAGATGGAGGCGGCGGTAGCGCAGCGGGCGGTGACCACGCCGCACGAAGGTCGGGAATTCGCGCGGTTCCTGCTCGACAAGCAACACGAGATCGCCGATATCGTCAACACCGCGCGCGCCGCATCTGAGGCCAAAGCTGTTGCGCTGCAACATCTGCAGGAACGCTACCGCATCTGAACACCGTTGTGGACGGGTGAATTGTCGGGTGCGGCCGCGCTGGATACAGTCACCGACATGAGAGGCCACCGGTGGCGACCTACCAAGAACTGCTCGACGCGATAGCCCGCGTCGGCGCCGCCACCGGCGACGGCCGCGCCTGGATGGCCGAGTTGTCCGGCGCCGACCTGGCCACCGTGACCAGCCCGGCGAGCGTCGTCACGCCGAACGCGATCGACACCGTGCTGGCCAAGATCCGCGCCGTGCACCGCCAGATCTTCGAACCCGGCCCCTCCACGGCCCCGCTGCCACCCGAGCCGGAGCCGGGGCAGGGGAGTGCCGCCGAGGCCATCCGCACCGCGGAAACGTCATTGGCACTGCAGAATTCGGCCAGCGCTCGCCTCGATCTGCAAGTGCTCACCGCGGTGCTCAACGCCCACACCACGCACGCGGCGGGACGCGCGGCGCTGGACGCACTGCAGAGCGACATCGAAGCCGCCGTCGCCACCCGCACCGACCTCGACACTCCGGCTGGTGCACGCGCCTTCCAGCGCTACCTCATCGGACGGCTGCGCGACATCAAAACCGTCGTCGAAACCGCGGGCCTGGACTCCACGTCGAAGGCGACCCTGGCCGCGGCGCTGGCGTCGCTGTACGCAGCGGCCACCCCGGATGCCGGCGGCGAACCCACGCCGGCGCCGACCCCACCCGAGCGAGGCTCGGCCGCAACCGAACTGCCGATGCCGGCCGATCCGGGTGCCGATCCCTTCCTCGACACGTTGCTGCCCGAAGACCTCAGTGGCCCGTCGACCGACCCAGCCCCCGCGAACCCGCCGACGGCGGCCCCGATGGTCGCCCCGATACCCCCCATGACGCCTCCGGGTGGAGCGGGCAGTCCCGCAGCGTTCCCGGTGGCGCCGCCCGCCATGCCGGCCGGGCTGGACGGTCCGGCTCCGGTGCGGCTCGGCGGCCAGCACGACTCGGATATGTTCGACGACCCGCTGCTGGACGCGCCGACCGAGGACACCGAGCCGGCCGATCTGGGCGAAGACGACGACATCGCCGACGACAACACCGACGACAACACCGACGACCAGGCCCCGGTACCACCCACCACCGACCCGACCGCGGTGCGGCTGCCCGACGGGGACACCGTCACCGCGCCCAGTCCCCAACTGGCCGCCGCCATCAGCGCCGCGGTGTCCGGGACGCCCATCGCCGAGGCGTTCCGGCAACAGGGCATCACCATCCCGGCGCCCGGTGCTGCGGTGGTGCACCCGGTCGAACCGGCCAAGGCGCTGCCCGGCGACATCGGCGTGCTGACCGATCGGCATGCGCTGGCGCTCGGCCACGGCAAGGCGATGTTCGACTATCGGATCCAGCCCATCACGAGCGTGACCGGCCCGAGCTTTCTAGGGTGGGAACATCCGCCGGAGCCGGGCATCCCTTCCAGTACCCCGCACCCGACCAACCGGCCCCCACCCGGCCGGCGGTGACGGCCGGCCCGCCGGCGATAGGAGAGCAACATGGCTAAACGCATCCACGTGGTGCCCGACGAGTTGCGGCAGGCGGCGCGCCACCACGAGGACACCGCCGAGCAGTTGAGCACGGCGCCGTCCAGCCATGACGAGGTGCTGGCCAGCCTGGAGTCGCTCGGCCCGATCTTCGCCGAACTCCGCGATGTCGGACGTGAGCTGCTCGACCAGCGGCGCAGCTGCTACGAGCAGCAGGCCGCCGCACATGCCGAGCTGGCCACCAATCTGCGCCGCGTCGCCGATGACTGGGAACACCAGGACAGCGCCGCCGCCGCGGAGTTGGGCCGGATTGCCGAGGCGGGCCCGTGACCGAGCCCGACCCGCAGTTCGACACCGCCCACCCGAGCGGGCACGTCCTGTTCCGCACCTGTCGCGGTGGCTACCTGCACAGCGTGGCGCTGGCCGAGCCGGCGATGGACACCGACGCCGAGACGTTGGCGGAGGCGATCCTGCTGACGGCGGACGTGTCCTATCTCAAAGCGTTGATGCAGGTTCGCGGTGAGATCCTGGCTGCGGGCCACAGCCCGTCGGCAGACGTGCCCGGCGAGCGCGACCTCGAACTGGCCAGCGCGGCACTCCGCCGCCACCGGCTGCGGCCTGAAGCGGCGTCCTGACCGGTCAGCGCTCGGGGGACCGGGGCACGTCGGGAGCGATGATCTCTGGTGGCGCAACAGGATTGGCACCGAAAAGTTCACGGGCGCGCTGCAGCAGGGTACGCACCTCATCGAGTTGCTGCTGCAGCAGCGAGTCACCCATGATTGCTACGGTATCCGCCGGGCCGGACGGCCACAATTCACCCGGCGGAGCGGGGGATCTCCGCGGCGATACGGTCCAGCAGAGCAGGGTAGCGACCGGCCTCCCTGTGCCGCCCGGGCTTGCCGCTGCTGATCAGGCCGACCGACAGCCGGCGTTCGGGATCGGTCCAGATCGCCACATTGGTCAGGCCGGTGTGCCCGAACGCGGCCGGCGCGTTGCGGCCGAACGGCCCGAACCGGGCCGAGCCCAGCATGTAACCGGTGCCCCACCGGATCGGGGCCAAACCTGTTGCGATATCGGGTCGTAGCCGCCGGGCCGGTGCCACCGCCCGCCGTAGAGTCTCCGGTTGCATGATCCGCACACCGTCGAGTTCACCTTCCCGGCGCAGGATCTCGGCGAACCGGGACAGCTCGTCGGCGGTGGAGACGGTGCTCGACGACGGGATGACGCCGGTGAGGAACAGCGGAGTGTTGGAGAACGGGATGATCTGCGCCATGGTGCCGCCGACGGCAGTCCGGAACGCCGCGGCGATCGGTGCGGGCAGCGGCTTGCCCGTCACGTGACTGGGCGCGACGAGCGGGACATCCTGCTCGGCCACACCGTAATTGGTCCAACGGAAGCCCAACGGGTCGAGAATCTCGGTGGCCAGAATGTCGCGAATGCTGCGGCCGGTCGCCGCGTCGACGATCTCACGCACCAACGGACCCCAGGTCAGGCCGTGATAGATGTGCATCAACCCGGGGCGGTGGATGGGTCGCAACTTGCCGAGTTGCTCCCGGGCGTACTCGCTGTCGTTCATCCGCTTCAGGTTCGGCCGAGGGCCGGTGGCGAACGGCACGCCAGCGCTGTGGGTGATGACGTGCCGGATGGTGGTGCGGTCCTTGCCGTGGCTGGTGTAGTTCGGCAGGTAGTCGCTGACCCGGTCGTCGAGGGAGAAGGCGCCCTGCTCGACGAGCATGTGCACCACGGTCGTGCTGATCGCCTTGGCCGCGGAGTAGACGCAAAACGGGGTCTCGACGGTGACCGGCACCTGTTCGGCGTCGGGTGGGTCGGCGGGCCCGTTGCCCCAGCCGTGACCGATCGCGCGGTTGAGCACGACTTTTCCGTCGTAGCGCAGGCAGAGTTGGATCGCCGGGTGCATGCCGGCCGCGTACCAGTGCCGGGCTGCCTGCCAGATCCGTTCGGCGGTGGCGGCCGAGATCTGGCTGTGGTCCTCGATTCCGACGTGGGTGACGGACTCCAGGTCGGCGGGGACGCGGATTCGGCCGTCGGGGGAGTGGTTCATCGGCCCTGCCGGTGCAGGGTCGCGGCCAGATGGTGGGTCAGCGGCACACCGACCGCCGCCATCCGCAGGGTGTAGGTCAGCACGTCACCATCGATGTGAATCGAGCGGCTCAGCGCGGTCACAGATTTCGCGGAACTGGTCAGGCCGATCGAGGTGGAGGTGACCTCGATGGCTACCGCGGCGCCGTCGGCCGAGAGTGTGCCCTCGTCGATCTCGGTGACCCCGGTGGGGTGCGCCACCACGATCTCGATCCGGTCTGGCGCGGGCAGCCGGATGTAGCCGGTCTCGGCGTGCAGTGGACGGCCGTCGTCGGCGGCTCGGGTGCGCTGGGAGTAGGTCAGGAACGGCTTGCCGACGTGCCCGATGGTCACTTCTTCCAGGTAACCGAACGATTCGATGGTCGGGTACTCACCGGCGCCCGCACCCGCCCAGGTACCGAGCAGTGGCGCCAGGACGGCGAGGTCGGGATGCAGATCGGGCACCCCGCCAGGTTACGGGGCGAGTGGATCAGAGCGGGCCGACGAGCTCCACCCAGTTGCCGTCCGGGTCGGCCACGAACATCCACCCCATGCCGGGAACCGGGGCGAACTCGGCGAGTTCCTGGGCGACCTCGTAGCCGGCGTCCTTGATCTGCTCGGCGACGGCGGTCACGTTGGCCACCACCAGGGTGTAATAGCGGATCCCGGCCGCGGCGGGCCCGCCGCCCGCAGTGGCCGGGGCGGCCGGCGGCTGGTCCAGCGTGACGAGCTTGAGCACGTTGTTGCCCAGGGCGTACCGCTTCATCGTGCCGCCGGGAAAGTCGAGGTCACCCTGGAAGGACAACCCGAGGAATTTCTCGTAGAAATCGACCATCGGACCGAGGTTGGTGGTCACCAGACCGATTTCGACGGTGGGTGCGAGCAGCTCGATGGCCATGGGTGTTCCTCTGCGCTGAATGGGCAAGATGGGCGGAAGGATAACGTTCTTTCGGCAAACCTCAGGGCTTGGTCCCGATCGTGATCAGGTCCCACACCGCCTTGGTCCACAGCGGCCGGTGCACCCGATGCTGATCGCCGAGGGTGAACCCGGCATCGGCGAACAGGGTGCGCATCTGCGTCGGTGACGGGTTGTGCGCGGCGCTGGACAAGGGGGTTGTCAGCCGGCTGACCAGAGGTGGTGTCGGTGGGCTGATGGTGGCCACGGCGGCCAGACCACCCGGGCGCAGCACCCGATGGAACTCGCGCATGGCGGCCGGCTGGTCGAAGAAGTGGAACGCCGACGTGGAGACGACGGCGTCCAGCACACCGTCGTCGAACGGCAACTGTTCGGCCGGCCCTTTGAGCCAGTGCACCTGCGGTGAACGAGCCTGCGCCGCTCGGAGCATGCCGTCGGACATGTCGACACCGTAGACCTCGTCGGTGTCCAGCTCTGCTTCGATCCGAGCAGCCAGAATTCCAGTGCCGCAAGCAATGTCGGCGATGCGACGAGCGCCGTGCGTGCGCAGCGCGGTGATCACCTCGTCCTGGGCAGGACGATAGACCCACCGCTGCAGGATGGGCAGGTCATACAGTGGCGCGGCCACCGTCCAGAATCGCGTCACGACGTCGTTGAGATTGCGACCGGGTGTCGCCATGGCGGACCGCCTCCGTTTCCGAACCGGCTGTTGTCAGCCAGTCTAGGAAGCGTGCGATCCGGCTACTTGGGCAGCGGGGCCAACTGCAGATGGGTGTGCGGCCCGCGCGCCAGAGCAGCCACCGCCGAGACGATGTTGCCCGCGGTGGTCAGCAGGCCTTCGGGATCGCAGACCCGCAACACCCGCGCCACTTCCGGTCCGGGAACCAGCACCCAGTCGATCCCGCGCCGCGACAGCCGGACGTTGGTGGTGTGCAGTGCCGAGAATCCGTCGGTGCCGAAAAAGGCCAGCCGCGACAGATCCAGTACCAGTTGCTGATATCCGGCCAGGCGGGTCTCGACGAAGTCGAACAGCGCACCGGAGTTCGATGCGTCGATCTCACCGACGGCCGCGACCAGCAGGGTCGAGGTACTCAATTCCCGGGCCCGGAACAGTCCGCGTTCGGTGCGGTCGCGGTCCGGGCGGCTAACAGCCATCGGCGTCGCGGGAGTGGCAACAGTCATCACGCCTCCTCAGTCATCTTCCGCACTGTGGTCGGGGCGCGCTGGTCGAAACCATCGAACTCGAGGCCTCGCTGCGAGAGTTCTGCCCTCGCACAATCGGCGGCTCCGGGCGGCTGTGAACTCAACCTGGTGGAAATGTACTACGGATTTCGTGGCGCGGCTACAAAATGTTTCGGAAAGCTATATCTGCACTTCAAGTGCTGTAGACGCGCCCCGGAATTGGGACAGCCGCCGCGAGATTTGGCAAATATTGACGTCGTTCGCAATTGAATCCGCAGCCACGTTCGCAGGGCTTGGCGAATGACAGTTTCGAGAAAGTGTCTACCACGCGGCCAGGCACCGGCATACCCTTACCAACAGCGTCAACGTCGAGGAGGCCGGGATGTATGACCTGACGATCACGGGCGGCACCGTCGTCGACGGAACCGGAGACAAGCCGGTCCGCGCGGACATCGGCATCAAAGACGGGGTGATCGTCGAGGTCCGCCGCCGCGACGGCGAAGACAGCGGATTGTCGGGCGAGACGGCCCAGAACCTGGACGCCACCGGCCGGATCGTCACGCCCGGATTCGTCGACATCCACACCCACTACGACGGCCAGGTCAGCTGGGACGGGTTGCTCGAACCGAGCAGCCTGCACGGGGTGACCACCGTCGTCAGCGGCAACTGCGGGGTCGGTTTCGCGCCGGTCCGACCGGGTCGGGAGCAGTGGCTCATCGAACTCATGGAAGGCGTCGAGGACATTCCCGGTACGGCGCTCGCGGAGGGCATCACCTGGGAGTGGGAGAGCTTCCCGCAGTACCTCGATGCCGTCGAGAAGCAGTCCCTGGCCGTCGACTTCGGCACCCAGATCGCGCACGGCGCGGTGCGCGGGTACGCGATGGGGGAGCGGGGTGCTCGCAACGAGGCCGCCACCGCAGCGGACATCGCGATGATGGCGCGCATCGTTCAAGAGGCGATCGAGGCTGGGGCGCTGGGCTTTTCGACATCACGCACCGAAGCGCACCGAGCGGTCGACGGAGAGCCGGTGCCGGGCACCTACGCCGCCGAAGACGAACTGTTCGCGCTCGGCCGGGCGATGGCCGCCGGTGGCCAGGCGGTGTTCGAGGTCGCCCCGGCCGGTACCGCCGGAGAGAACCTCGATGGCCCGCTGCGCGAACTCGACTGGATGGTCCGACTGGCCGCCGAGATCGACCGCCCGCTGTCCTTCGCCATGGTGCAGACCCAATCCGCACCCGACCTGTGGCGCAAGCAACTCGACATCGCCGGACGCGCGCTGGACGACGGAATCCGGGTACACCCGCAGTTCGCCGCCCGGCCATTCGGCATGCTCTTCGGGTTCGGCGGCTATCACGCTTTCACCCACCGGCCGACATTCCGCAAACTCAAGGCCGAACTGAGTCCGGCCGAACTCGGCATCCGCCTCGCCGACCCGGCCGTCCGGGCGGCGATCCTTGCCGACACCGATCTGCCGCCGCAACCGCTCCCGCTGTTCGACGCGCTGTACGCCATGATCCAGCACAGCGCCGACAACATCTACGCCATCGGGGACCCGCCCGACTACGAGCCCACCCCCGACCAGACCGTCGGCGCGATCGCGCGGGCTCGCGGCGAGGATCCGCTGGCCACGATGTACGACCTCATGCTGGAGTCCAACGGCACTGCGATGTTGATGATGCCGTTCTTCAACTACGTCGAAGGCAACCACGACGCCATCCACGAGATGATGACGCACCGCGCCGCGGTCTCCGGGCTGTCCGATGGCGGCGCGCACTGCGGCCTGATCTGTGACGCGTCCTACCCGACGTTCATGCTCACGCACTGGGCCCGGGACCGCCGACGCGGCCCGCGCTTCCCGTTGGAGTACGTGGTGCGCAAGCAGACTCTGGACACCGCAAGCCTGTTCGGGCTCAGCGATCGTGGCGTGCTGGCCGTCGGCAAGAAGGCCGACGTCAACGTCATCGACATGGACGCGCTGGCGCTGGAGGTGCCGCTGATGGCCTACGACCTGCCCGCCGGCGGACGCCGCCTCATCCAGGGCGCCCGCGGCTATGACGCCACCGTGGTCAGTGGTGTCGTCACTCGCCGCTTCGGTGCGGACACCGGTGCGCGTCCGGGCAAATTACTGCGCGGCGTCCGCTGAGCCCCCGCCGGCCACCGGCACAGTATCTTCGGGGGCAGGACTATGAGCATCCCGTACCCACCCCAGATTCCCCCCGGCACGCCGACCTGTTACCGGCATCCCGACCGGCCGACCTACGTTCACTGCACCCGCTGCCAGCGGCCGGTCTGCCCGGACTGCATGCGCAGCGCCGCCGTCGGCCATCAGTGCGTCGACTGCGTGGCCGCGGCCGCGCAGACCGTGCCGGCCGCCAGGACCGCGTTCGGCGGCGTGCAGCGTTCCACCAAGCCGGTGCTGACCTACGCGCTGATCGCGGTCAACGTGGTGATGTTCGTGCTGCAGATGACGTCACGGGATCTGCAGCGCCAGCTCGTGCTGTGGGCTCCGGGCGTCGCCGGCGGCGAGTTCTACCGGCTGATCACTTCGGCGTTCATGCACTACGGCATCCTGCACCTGCTGTTCAACATGTGGGCGCTGTATGTGATCGGTCCGCCGCTGGAAAGCTGGCTGGGCCGGCTGCGGTTCGGGGCGCTCTACGCGCTCAGCGCGCTGGGCGGCTCGGTGCTGGTCTACCTGCTCGCCCCGATCGGTGCCGCCACCGCCGGGGCGTCGGGCGCGGTGTTCGGCCTTTTCGGGGCCACCTTCGTCGTCGCCAAACGGCTCAACCTCGACGTCCGCTGGGTTGTGGTCCTCATCGGGATCAACCTGGTCATGACCTTCACGGTTCCGTCGATCAGCTGGCAGGGCCACATCGGCGGGCTGGTCACCGGCGCGCTGATCGCGGCGGCCTACACCTACGCCCCGCGAGAGCATCGCAACCTGGTGCAAGGTGGGGTGAGCGCCGGCGTGCTGGTGGTGTTCGCGGCGCTGATCTACTGGCGCACGGCCGATCTGGTCTCCCAGTTCGGCGCGCTGATCACGGGATGAGCAAGACGCTGCACGCGAGTCGAGCCGACGATGCCGGTCAGAGCCGGGTCAGCCAGAACGGGTAGGTGAACGTGCCCCCGGGCGCGCCGTCGCATCCGGCGTCGAACGTGGACTGCATCGAGCCGGCCATGGTTTTGGCATCCCAGGTGTAGACGTCGTGGGTGGGGATGACCGGGCCGTAGTAGATGTCGCCGCAGCGCAGCCCGTCCGGCACATCGACGGTCAGGGTGTACTGCCCGTTCTGCAGCGTCGCGATGCCGTACCAGGCGTACGCCTTGGCAATGGGGGCCGGGTTCGCCGAAACACGCACGCAGGTCGGGTTGAACTCGATCGCCGGCGGACACGGCGTGGCGGCCCACACCCAGGTGTGGAAGTCACGCCGGTCCGGGATGATCAGGTTGTAGTTGCCGGGCCAGAGTTCGGCGGACGCCGGCGGAGCCAACGTCAACGCTGCCGCCGCCGTCGCGAGCGCAATGCTTGTCGCCACCGTCCGCACCGGCGGACTCCCTTCGTCCGGCAATCGTGTTAGTCCAACTAGGAATCTATGCGGTGCGTCCGCCCCGATCGAGTGGAATCGGCAATGTCACCGATCCGCCGCTTCGCTGAACGGGCCGCCGAATACCGCCGCCGCGAAAGCAGTGAGCGGAATCATGATCTCCGGGATGCGGGTTCGAACACCCCCGGCATCCCGGGTGGCTAACATTGGCCTCCACGTCGCCCGGGATCGACGCCAGGCGGACCGAGCAAGAGGACTGCAGCTGTGAGCACAGAGGTCGCGGCGCCGGGGCATTCGGCCGCGAAGAAGGCGCGCACCGGTGTGATCGTCGGTGCACTCGGGGTGGTCTTCGGCGATATCGGCACCAGCCCCATCTACACCGTGCAGACGCTGTTCAACCCTGGTGATCCGCACCCTGTTCCGATCACCCGGGCCAATGTCTACGGCGTGGTGTCGCTGATCTTCTGGTCGGTGATGATCATCGTCACCCTCACCTACGTCACGCTGGTGATGCGCGCCGACAACGACGGTGAGGGCGGGGTCATGGCGCTCATCACGCTGGTGCGCCGACTCGGCCGCCGATCCAGCCCACGTGTCATCAGCGCGCTGTCCGCCCTCGGAATACTCGGTGCCGCACTATTTTTCGGTGACAGCATGATCACCCCGGCGATCTCAGTGCTCTCCGCGGTGGAAGGACTGAAGGTCGTCGACCCCAGACTGTCGGAGTTAGTGGTCCCCATCACCGCGGTGATCATCGCCGGCTTGTTCGCCGTGCAGAAGCACGGCACGGCCATGATGGGCCGATTCTTCGGCCCGGTGATGATCGTCTGGTTCGTCGTGATCGGCGCCTGCGGAGTGCGCGGCATCCTGGGGCACCCGCAAATCCTGCGGGCCCTGTCGCCGACCTACGCCCTGGAATTCATGCTGGGCCACTTCCACATCGCGTTCTTCGCGCTCGCCGCGGTCGTGCTGTCCGTCACCGGCGCCGAAGCGCTCTACGCCGATATGGGCCACTTCGGCCGCCGTGCGATCACCTGGGGCTGGCTCGGACTGGTGCTACCGGCCCTGGTGCTCAACTATTTCGGCCAGGGCGCGCTGCTGCTGGGCAACCAGAGTGTGGTCAACGCACCGTTCTTCCTACTGGTGCCGGCCGGCTGGGAACTGCCGATGATGCTGCTGGCCACGGCGGCGACGGTGATCGCCTCCCAGGCGGTGATCACCGGGGCGTACTCCGTCGCATCGCAGGCGGCCCAACTCGGTTACCTGCCGCGGTTGCGCGTCGCGCACACATCGGCGTCCTCGATCGGACAGATCTACGTCCCGTGGATCAACGGCATGCTGCTGGTCGCCGTGCTGATCCTGGTCTTCGCCTTCCGCAGCTCGGCGGCGCTGGGATACGCCTACGGGATGGCCGTCACCGGCACCATCACCATCACCACACTGCTGTTCCTCTACATCGCCCACACCCGTTGGCGGTGGCCGCTATGGCTGGTGGTGAGCGGCGGCGGTGCGCTTCTGGTGGTCGACCTGATGTTCCTGGCCGCCAACCTGACCAAGCTGGTGCACGGCGCCTGGCTGCCGCTGCTGATCGGGCTGGTGACGTTCACGGTGCTGATGACCTGGCAGCAGGGCAGCAAGATCGTCACCAAGGCCCGTGACCGGGCCGAGGGTCCGCTGCCGGAGTTCATCGACGAGATCACCAGCCGCCAACCTCCGCTGGCGCGGATCCCCGGCACCGCGGTGTTCCTCAACCGTGAGGCCGAAACCGCCCCGTTGTCGATGCGGGCCAACGTCAACCACAACCACGTGCTGCCCGAACGGGCGATCATTCTGTCCATGGTCGTCCCGCCGGTGCCACGGGTGCCCGACGATCAGCGCATCTCCGTCAGCGATCTCGGCAACTCGCATAACGGCATCTACTACGTAGCCGCCCAGTTCGGCTATATGGAACGCCCCAATGTGCTTGCCGCACTGCGGCTTGTCGACCCCGCCGCGGTCGGCGGCCCGATCGACATCGAGAACACCTCCTACTTCCTGTCCAAGATCGAATTGTTCGCCGGTGACCAGCCCACCATGGCGCCCTGGCGGAAGCGGATGTTCATCGCGACGTCATTCATGGCGGCCGACTCCGCGGGATACTTCGGACTACCGCTTGATCAGACCGTGCTGATCGGCGCACGGATCGAGGTGTAGCTGATGAGTGAATCCACCACATGTGCGATCGTCGGCGGCGGACCCGCCGGCATGGTGCTCGGACTGTTGTTGGCCAGGGCCGGCATCGAGGTCACCGTCCTGGAGAAACACGCCGACTTCCTGCGTGACTTCCGCGGCGACACCGTGCATCCCACCACCCTGCGGTTACTCGACGAGCTGGGGTTGTGGGACAAGTTCTCGACGCTGCCGCACAGCAAGATCGACCACGCGCAGCTCCCCGGCGACGGAAACCCGGTGACGATGGTCGACTTCCGCCGGTTACGCCAGCCGCACCCGTATGTGGCGATGGTCCCCCAGTGGGACCTGCTCAACCTGCTCGCCGAGGCCGGCCAGGCCGAGCCGACCTACACGTTGCGCCTGCAACACGAGGTCACCGGGCTGCTGCGCAGCGGGGCCAGGACCACCGGCGTGCGGTACCGCTGCCCGGAGGGTGAGGGCGAACTGCAGGCGGATCTCACGGTGGCCTGCGACGGCCGCTGGTCGGTGGTGCGGCGCAGTGCCGGGCTGTCGGCGCGCGAGTTCGCCGTGCCGTTCGATGTGTGGTGGTTTCGGCTGCCGCGCGAAATGGATGGGCAATACACGCTGATCCCGCGGTTCGGCCCCGGCCGGATGCTCATCATGATCCCGCGTGAGGGGTACTTCCAGATCGCCTACCTGATCCCGAAAGGCGCCGACGCGCAGCTACGGTCCCGCGGCCTCGATGCGTTCAAGGCTGAACTGGCCGAGCTGATCCCCGAGGCGAACGTCGGCAGCCTCGCGTCACTGGACGACGTGAAGTTCCTCGACGTGCGGCTCAACCGGCTCAAGCGCTGGCATACCGACGGCCTGCTGTGCCTCGGCGACGCCGCGCACGCCATGTCCCCGGTGGGCGGGGTGGGCATCAACATGGCGGTCCAGGACGCGGTGGGTGCGGCGACACTCCTGGCCGATCCGCTACGCCGCCACGACGTGACCGATCGCGACCTTGCCGCGGTGCGCCGGCGGCGGCTACCTGCGGCAGCGCTCACCCAGGCGATGCAGCGAGTGATGCACCGGGCGCTGGTCGCGCCCGTCATGGCCGGCGGAACCGCGCAGCCGCCGGCGTTCGTCGCGGCGTTGCTCCGGCGGCTGCCCTGGCTGTCGGCCATCCCGGCCTACCTGGTCGGCGTGGGGATCCGGCCCGAGCACGCCCCGGACTTCGCCCGGCGCTAGCCAGCTGCGGCCTCAGCTGCCCAGCATGATCAGGCCGCCGTCGACCGCGAGCAGCTGACCGGTGATGAAGCGGGACCCCTCGCCGGCGAGGAACACCACCACCGGACCGAGATCGCGTTCGGGGTCTCCGAGCGCACCACCGAGCGGGATGCTGGCCTTGATCTGTTGATCGATGAACGTCGCGGCGCCCGGCCCGAGGAACTCCCGCAGGCGGTCCGCGCCACGGGTCTGCATGGCCGGTGCCAGCGCATTGACCGTGACCTTGTCGGCTGCCCAGGCTTTGGCCGCCGAACGGGTCCAGGCCTGCACCGCCCCCTTAGCCGCGGCGTACACCGCCGAAATCGGGCTGCCCATCACCGCTTCCGATGAACCGAAGTTGATGATGTGGCCACCGGACTTGCGCATCACCGCGTGGGCGGATTGGTTGGTGTAGATCGTGGTCTTGAGGTTGGTGTCGAGCACGAAGTCGATGTCGGCGGCGGTGATACTGCCCGGGATGCCCTGGTGCCACAGGCCCGCGGCGTTCACCAGCACGTCCAGTCCGCCCAGCGTGGACACGGCGGCATCGATCATGGTGTCGACGGCCACCGGATCCCTGGCGTCACACTGCAACCAGTGAGCGCCGGCGTCGTCGGCGGGCTCGGTCTGGTGATATGTGCCCACGACATGCGCGCCGGCCTCGACGAGAGCCTTCACCGCGGCCGCGCCCAGCCCGCTCGCCGCGCCCGTCACCACCGCACGCCGGCCGTGCAGCGGACGGCTCATCGGACAGAGTCCGGCGACCCGCCGGCCGCGTGGCATTCCATGCGGCTCACGTTAGGGTGGCGTTGTACGGGTGTCAACCGTCGAATATTCGAAAGCTGTTGTGGCCGTGGGTGCTACACGTGATGTTGGCGTTCACTTCTGGTCGTCGGTCACGGTGAAGCCGGCCAGCCAGTCCTCGTGCATCTCCCCGTCGATCGACACCCGCCACTGATAGCGTTGCCCGACTTCCAGTTTCAGCGGCGGGATGGTCGCGATGAACGGGATGGTCACCGGCGTGCCCTCCGGGTGCACCGGGTGGCGCCGAGCCTTGATGACGTTCTCCTCGGTGTGCGCCACCCGGTTGCCGTCGCCGTCGACCAGTTCGGCACGGATCGGGAACGACGCCCCCAGTTCGGACCACTGCACCTCGACGAACACGATCAGAACGTGCTGGGCCGTCGGTGTCGGGCTGGTGGTCCAACCCAATCCCAGCGCGTGCACGGTGCCGGCCTTGTCGAGATGGCCGCTCTCGGCGAGCAACACGATGGCTCTCATCGCGCGCCGAATTCCGCTGCCAAGCTCTTCTTGTCGACTTTCTCGCCGGCCACCGTCGGCAGCGGTCGCTCCCGGATCCGCCAGCGGGTCGGGATCGCGAAGTAGGCCACCGCGCCCTGCAGATGCCCGATCAGATCCGCCTCGGAAGGGGCGGGCTTCCCCGCCCGGTGAACGACGACGGCGGCGAGCTCCTCACCGAGATCGGGATGGGGCAGTCCGATCGCCGCCGCCTCGACCACGTCGGGATGGCTCAGCAGCGCGGCCTCGACATGCGGGCAGGCGATGTTCTCCCCGCCGCGGATCACCATGTCCTTACTGCGCCCGTCGATGTACAGGTAGCCGTCGTCATCGAGATGGCCGAGATCGCCGGTATGCAGCCAACCATTGGAATCGACTGGTCCATCAGGGATCCCGACATAACCCCGCATCACGGTGGGGGAGCGGACGAGCACCTCTCCGACACCCTCGGCGTCCGGATCCGCGATGGACAGCTCGACCGTCGGATACGCCCGGCCGACTGAACCGGGATGATGGCTGAGATCCGCGCTGCCTGCGACAGTGAAGAAGCCGGCACCCTCGGTCATGCCCCAGGTGTTGGCCAGCCCGCGACGGGCCAGCTGCGGCAGCTTGCGCGCCAACCGCTCCAACAGCACCGGCGAGACCGCGGCCCCGCCGAGTGGAAATGCCTGCAGTGACGACAGATCGAAGGCGTCGAAGTCGGGATGCTCGAGCACCCGGACCGCCATCGTCGGCACCGCACCCCACCGTTGCACGCCCTCGGCCTGGATCAGCCCGAGTACCTGCCCGGCGTCGAAACGCCCTTGGTTCAAGACAATCCGCCCACCGGTGATCATCTGAGTCAACAGGGTCGCCAGTGCGCCGACGTGGAACAACGGTGTGCAGACCAGGTTCACCGCTTGCGAGCCGTGCGGATCGAGTTGCTGCGGCAGCTGCCGGGAGCGGACCAGCACGTTCTGCTGGTTGGCGACCACCGCCCGGAAGGACAGCTCGACGCCCTTGGGCATGCCTGAGCTACCGGACGTGAACAGCACCGCAGCCGGATCGTCCTCGTCTGACGGCCCCGGAAGTGCAGGCGGCTGGGCACTGAATCCGCCGAAGCAGTCGCGGAAGTCGCCGACGGCATGCACCGGCACACCGGCCGGAACCGCCACGTCGTCAGCATCGGTGATCACCGCCCTCGGCGCGACCAGGGCGATGGAGTGTTCGGCCTCCAGCGGACTCCACCACCGGTTGCCCAGGACCGGGACCGCACCCAGCGACCAGATCGCCCACAACGCCACCACCCAGTCCGGGCTGTTGTAGGCCAGCAGGACGACCCGTTCGCCGGGCGCTATTCGCAACGGCAGCAACCTGGCCCGTGCCGCGTCGACCGCGGCGAAGAAGCTCCCGAAGGTGATGCGCCGCGCGCCTTGAACCAGGAAGGTGCGCTGCGCCCAGCGCTGGGTGCCGGCGAAGAGTTCGGCGAACGTGCCGGGCCGTTCGGGGTAGATCAGCCCGGGGTGCCCGGCGTATCGGCCGTCGGCGACGTGTTCACCCCAGTGCACAACAGTCGATGGTAGTGGGCCTCCTCAGGCGGAGGTCATCGCCAGGTCGGCCGGCACCGCCTCGATCCGAGCGGGGACGTGTTTGTGCCAGGGTGTCCCGGCGTACGGGTCGCGCCAGTCGGTGGAGGTGAGCGCGTTGGGGGCCACACCCGCCACGGTGACCTGTCCGTCGTCGCCGATGAAGTCCAGGCCGTAGCCGTTGGGCAGCGCCGCGTGCCCGGGCTGCATGGTCTCGCTGATCTCGACCACGGCCTCGGCGCTGCCGGCGGCGGTGGTGATGCGGGCGCGTGCACCGTCGACCAGACCCAGGGCCTCGGCGTCCTCGACGCTGACCCGTAATGCCCCGTCGGTATCCCGTTTGCGCCAGGACGGATCGCGCAGGATGTCGTTGGCGGTGAACGCCCGCCGCTCCCCCGCGGACAGCACGATCGGGAACTCGGGGCTGGTCAATCCCGGGCGCGCGGCTTCCAGTGCGCGGATCTCGTCGAGCATCTCCGGGATGACCAGCGCGATCTTGTGGTCTGGATGGCTGATCAGCATCCAGTCGTCGGCGTACTCGTGCACGCTGAACGTCACGCCCGAGGGGCTGGATAGGATCGCGTCGAACAGGGCGTTGCCGTCGGCGTGTCCGGCGCGGCGCACCGCGTCGGGATAGGTCATCACGGCCTTCTGGGCCAGCCCCCACAACGCGGCGGCACCCGCCATGCCCTCGGGCAGTGTCGGACCCAGCGTCTCGTACAGCACGTAGGGCAGCGCCTTGCCCAGCGCCGGGTTGACGGCCAGTTCGGCGAAGAAGGCCTGGGTGTAGGCCGCCCGGCCCTGCCTGGCGGCCTCGCGCAGCGGGCGCAGGTCGTCGTCGCCGACCGTCCCCAATGCGCGCACCAGCCGGGCCCAGATCTCGGGTTCGGGCAGGGTGCCGGGCAGCGGCTCGAACAGCGGGTGCCGCAGATGGAACTCGTTGTGCGGGAACTCGAAATTGAAGAACGTCGCCTCGGGCTTCTCGAACTGGCTGGCCGCGGGCAGCACATAGTGGGCCAGCCGAGCGGTTTCGGTCATCGCCACGTCGATCACCACCAGCAATTCCAGTGATTCGAAGGCGGCGCGGCAGGCCTCGGAGTCGGCCAGCGAATGCGCCGGGTTGGCGCTCTCGACGATCATGGCCCGGAACCGGTCGGGGTGGTCGGTCAGAATCTCCTGCGGCACCACATTCGACGGCACCAACCCGGCGATCACCGGCGCACCGGTCACCGGCGAGCGGCCCACCCCGCTGAGGCTGAACAGCGGCGCGAAAGACGAATGCAGGTGCTGCCCACCACGTTTGGCAAAGCTACCGGTGAGGATCCACAACAACTTGTTGAGATAGGAGCACAGCGTGCTGTTGGGCGCCTGCTGCACGCCGAGATCTTCGAACACCGCGACGCTGTCCGCCGCCGAGATGCGCCGTGCGGCTGCCCGCAGCAGCTCCTCGTCGACGCCACTGCGGCGCGCGTACTCACCGACCGGGATCGACCGCAACACCGTGCGGACCTCGTCGGCGCCGTGCACATGCTCCGCTAAAAACGTTTCGTCACAGAGATTTTCCTGAACCAGGACGGCGGCAAGGGCGGCCAGGCACCAGGCGTCGGCGCCGGGCTTGAGCCGAAGGTGGAAGTCGGCCATCTTGGCGGTGTCGGTGACCACCGGGTCGATGACGATCATCGAGCGGGCCGGATCCTTGGCGATGTCGTTGAGCACCACCCGGGCCCGTGGGAAGCTCTGCGACATCCACGGGTTTTTACCGACGAAGACCGACACTTCGGCGTGTGCGAACTCGCCGCGGGTGTGCCCGCCGTAGAGCTGCATGTCCACCCAGTTCTCGCCGGTCTTCTCCTGGGCCAGGGCATTGGAGCGGTACCGGGAGCCGATCAGCTTGAGGAACGCGCCGCTGTACGCGCCGCCGAGGTGATTGCCCTGACCGCCGCCGCCGTAATAGAAGATTTTGTCTCCGCCGTGGGTGTCGGCGATCTCCCGGAAGCCGGCCGCGATCTCGGTGATGGCGGTATCCCAGTCGATCTCTTCGTAACTGCCGTCGGGGCGGCGGCGCAGTGGTGAGGTCAGTCGCGCTCGGTTGTTCTGGTAGTGGTCCAATCGCAGCGCCTTGTTGCAGGTGTAGCCCGCCGACGCGGGATTGTCCTTGTCGCCGCGGATGCGGGCCAGGCTGCGGACCCCGTCCTGAACGCTGGTCTGTACCACGATGCCGCAGTTGCACTCGCACAGGATGCAGGCGGTGGGTTGCCAGTCAGCAGACATAGGTTCTCCTAGGTGGGAAGTTCGGCTTCGAGCAGGTTGCGCAGTTGGCGGTGGACGATGTCGAGGGGTTTGGCGTCGCGGGCAGCCCGGGCCAGCACGATGGCGCCTTCCAAAGCGGCGGTCATGGTCACGGCGAGCTCCGCCGCGTGGTCCGCGGCAACACCGTCGGCGGCGAGCCGTTGCGCGATCAGGCCGTTCCAGCGGGTGAACGCCGCGGCGGCCCGGTCGATCATCGGGTTGGGCTTGTCCGGCGTACCGGACTCCACAGCGACGGCCAGCGCCGGGCAGCCGGCCCGGAAGCCGGTCTCGGTCAGGGTCTTGCGGTAGAAGCGCACCAGCGAGTCGAGCAGCTCGAAGCTGTTATCCGTCTTGGCTATTCGGTCGGCGACGAAATCGGCGGCGTAGTCGACGGCCTCGGACAGCAGTTGGGTGCGACCGCCGGGAAAGTAGTGGTACGCCGACCCGCGGGGCGCTCCGCTGTGCGCCAGCACGTCCGCGATCGCCGTCGACTGGGCTCCACGTTCGCGGATCAGCAGGGCGGCGGAGGCGATCATCCGGTCACGCGGGCTGGTCATGCTTATGTATGCAACCATACATAATCGACGGACGCCAGGGCCGCGCCGTCGACCCTGCGCTGAGCGCAGAGTCGACGGCGGAAATCAGGAGGTGGGCGCCGACATCCGGGTCGGTTCGAGCCGTCCCCGCAGCACTTCCGAGGCGCACTGCGTCCAGTGCGCGCGCTCGGCCGGATCAGCGCTCAACAGGGCGACGTCCGAGCAGAGCGTGCGCCGCTCGGTGAATTTCGCGCGGTCGGCCAACCGCGCCGCTTCGTTGACCGCATCGCCGATCACGGTGTACTCGTAGCGATGCTCGGCCCCGATGTTGCCGGCAAACACCGGTCCGGCCGATACCCCGATGCCGAAGTCGACCACCGGCAGACGACGCAGCGTGACGGCCAGTGCACGGGCGGTGGCCAAGGCGTCTGCCGAGGATCGGGCATTGGGCAGCGGCGCACCGAACACGGCTAGCACCGCGTCGCCCTGGAATTTATTGATCAGCCCGTGCCGCTCGTCGACGGCGGCCACCACGATCTGGAAGAAATGGTTGAGTACTTCGGCCACTTCCCGTGGTGAGCGGGTCTGGGCCAGCTGGGTCGAACCGACGAGGTCGACGAACAGCACTGCCGCCTCACGCACTTCGCCGGTGCGGGTGTCGGAGTCGCTGACCGCGCGGCGCGCCACGTCGGCCCCGACATGGCGGCCGAACAGATCCCGCAACCGGTCGCGTTCGGCGAGCCCGGCCACCATCCGGTTGAATCCGCTCTGCAGCCGGCCGATCTCGGACCGCTCATAGACGTCGACGCTGGTGTCGATGCGGCCGTGTTGGACCTTGGCCATGGCATCGACCACGTCACGCACCGGATCGGAGATGGACAGTGCGACGATCGCCATGCCGCGCAGCCCCACCAGGATGGAGATGACCGAGAGCACCACCACGGGCACCTCGATGGAGGCGGTCCGCTCGATGATCCAGCCGTTGGATCGCATGACGACCACGACGGCGATGCCGATGGTCGGCAGGGCGCTGCTCATCAGCCACATCAGCAGCAGACGTGGCAGCACACCCGGGGCGGTGTCCGGTCCGGAGTCCGATCCTGTTGTCGCGGCGGTGATCGGGCGCAGGGGCCGCAGGATCAGCAGCAACGCCGCGCCGGTCGAGGTGGTGACGCCGAACAGCATCAACATCCCGATCAGCCAGGCGACCACCGCGCCGCCGTCGGAGTTGACGACGAAGAGCACCGTTCCGCTGACCGACCAGATGGCCGCCAACAGCGCCGACTGGTCGCGCAGGAAGCGGTGCACGAACAGCCGATCAGCCGCGCCAGGCGGCTCACCGGCGGTGAACCAGCGCAGCTTACGGTCGACGACGTACACGGCGTAGCCGATGATGACGGCGACGCTCAGCACCGACAGGATGCCTGCGGCGATCAGGGTGTCACCGGCGAACACGGTGTCGACGGCGCCCACCAGGTCATGGCGCAGTGGTATCACCAGGGCGGTCAACTCGACGGCAGCCAGGATCTGGGCCAGGACGAGGGCGGTGGCGTAGCGGACCTTGAGCCTGCTCGCCGTCATGGGCCTACGCTACTGTGACGCACCCGTGGCGGGCGGCACGGCTGCCGTGTGCGTGTCGTGGGCCAGCGTCCGTGACGTCAGTGTCGTCAGAGACGTCAAAGACATCAAAGACGTTGACGGGCAATCGGATCGCGGTGCAGCAGGCCGGCTCCCAGGAGAACGCAGATCGCGACCGCGCCGACGGTCAGCGGTACCGACACCTGGACCAGCAGGGCACCGATCGCCGCGCCGGCCAGCATGGCGGCGATCGAGGCGAAGCGGCGAACCGGCTTGGCGCCTGGTCCGCCGGCGATCCGGCTGTCGGCGGCCAGCCCGGTCACCGTGAGCGTGAGCACCGTGGTGGTCAGATCCGGCACCGCCAGCCGTCGTGCCGTGCTGTTCTGCAGACCGAACGCGAATGCCAGCGCGGCGACCACAACCGGGCGACCGAGTGCCGCGATTCCGAATGCCGCACCGGCCACCGCAACCGCGCCCAGCAGCAGCGCCTGCACCCCGAACACCGACGACGGCCAGGCCCGTGAGCCGGCGAACCGGTGACCGGCCGCACCGCCGGCCAGCGCGCCCGCCAGGAAGGCGCCCAATGCGATCAGGGCCAAGGCCGCCGACAGCCCGGAGCGGGGGTTGACCGCGAAACCGAGGAAGACGATGTTGCCGGTCATGTTGGCGACGAACACGTGACCCAGTCCCAGGTAGGACACCGCGTCCACCAGACCGGTGCCGGCGGTCAGAATCAGCAGCCCCGCGATGGCCACCCGTGACGTGCGGGGCGCGGTGGTGGTCACGGCAAGATCGCGTCGACATAGCCACCGTCGACGCGCAGGGCTCCACCGGTGGTGGCCGATGCCAGGGGTGAGCTGAGGTAGACCACCATGTTCGCGATCTCCTCGGGCTCGATCAGGCGTTGCAGCAGCGATTGCGGACGGTGCTCAATCATGAACTGCCGCTGGGCCTTATCCCACGGAAGATCCTTGTTCACCAGTTGGTAGACGAATTGCTCGACGCCTTGGGTGTGGGTGGGGCCGGCGACCACGGAGTTGACGGTGACACCCGATCCGGCGGCTGCCTTGGCGAAGCCGCGGGTCACGGCCAGCAGCGCGGTTTTGGACATGCCGTAGTGGATCATCTCGACCGGTGTGACCACGGCCGAATCGCTGGCGATGTTGAGCACCCGGCCCCAGGAGCGTTCGATCATGCCGGGCAGGTAGATGCGCGTCAGCCGAGCCGCGGACAAGACGTTGACCTCGAAGAACCGCCGCCACTGCGCGTCGTCGATCTCCAGGGCGGGCACCGCCTCGAAGATGCCGAGGTTGTTGACCAGGATGTCGACGTCGGGAAGCTGGGCCTGCAATGCTGCGACGCCCTCCTCGGTGGTGACGTCGGCGGCCACCTCGACCAGGTCGGCATCGGCGAGCTCGGCGCGCAGCGCGTCGACGGCACGCTGCACCGAGGCTTCCGAGCGGCCGTTGACCGCCACCCTCGCCCCGGCAGCGGCCAGGCCCTTCGCGATGGCGGCCCCGATCCCTTGAGTGGAGCCCGTCACCAGTGCCGTCTTGCCGTTGAGGTTGATCTGCATAGCCTGCACCAGCGACCTGCCACGCGGATTTGTTCCCACCGCTGCCGACCTGTGCCATTGCCGCGATTCCGGCCATCCACCGCCTCGACGATCGTATGGTGAGGCCGTGAAAACCGTGCGCCCGTTGGAGGGCAAGGTCGCCTACGTCACCGGGGGAGCCAGGGGGCAGGGCCGAGCGCATTGCATCCGGTTGGCGCAGGCGGGTGCCGATATCGTCACCGTCGACGCGTGCGGACCGGTGGGCAATCACATCGGGTACGCCCCGGCCGAACCAGCGGATCTCGCCGAAACCGTGCGCCTGGTCGAAGACGAGGGCGTCAAGGTCACCGCCGACCGGGTCGACGTCCGCGATCTCGCCGCACAGCAGCGGGTGATCGCCGATGCCATCGAACAATTCGGCCGGTTGGACGTCGTCGTCGCCAACGCGGGGGTGATGAGTTGGGGACGTACCTGGGAGATTCCAGCCGAGCAATGGCAGGAGACCATCGACATCAACCTGACCGGTGTCTTCAACACCTTTCAGGCCACCGTGCCGGCGATGATCGAGGCGGGCAACGGCGGATCGATCATCGCGGTCAGTTCGGCGGCGGGTATCAAGGCGGTGCCCGGCGCCGGCCATTACTGCGCCAGCAAGTTCGGGGTGGTCGGGTTGGTCAACTCACTGGCAATCGAACTGGGCGAGTACGGCATTCGGGTGAACTCGATCCACACCTACGGTGTGGACACCGCCCTGGGCAACGACCTGTCGATGTACGAGATCTTCCAGCAGCATCCGCAATACATCCACAGCTTCTCGCCGGGCGCGCTGCCCACCGACTCGCTGACCCCGCCACATCAGGTCAGCGAGGTCGTGCTGTTTCTGGCCAGCGACGCCTCCGCCCTGCTGACCGCCGCGCAGGTGCCGGCGGACAAGGGCTACTTGAAGATCTAGCTTTGTGCGGCAAGGCTTTCCGCGGCCAGTGCCTTGGCCCAGCGGTAGTCGGCCTTACCTGCCGGTGACCGCATCACCTTGTCGGTGCGGACGAACGCCTTCGGAAGTTTGTAGTGGGCGATGTGCGCCTTGCAAGCCTCGGTGAGCTCCTCGTCGGTGGCCGACCTGCCCTCGGCGAACTGCACGATCGCCACCACCTCGCTGCCCCAGCGCTCCGAGGGCCGGCCCGCCACCACCACGTCGTACACCGACGGATGGCTGGCCACTGCGCGTTCGACCTCTTCGGCGAAGATCTTCTCGCCGCCGGAATTGATGGTCACCGAATCCCGGCCGAGCAGTTCGATCTGGCCGTCGGCCAGCAGCCGGGCCCGGTCTCCGGGTACCGACCAGCGGACGCCGTCGATGGTCGGGAACGTCCGCGCGGACTTCTCCGCGTCGCCCAGGTAACCCAGCGGCACATAGGCCCGCCGCGCCAGCCAGCCCTCGTCCTCGCCCCCGCCGGGCGTCAACACGTGGCTGAGATCGGTTGCGATGACGGCAGTGTCGTGTTGCGGGGTGAAGGTTGCGGCCTTGGCGTCGACACCCTTGGCCGCCATGGTCGTCATCTGCATGCCCGTCTCGGAGGCGCCGACGGCATCGAGCACCATCAGGTTGGGCAGCGCCGCGAGCAGCCGCTCACGCACCGTCGGCGACAGCGGCGCGCCGCCATTGCTGATCGTCACCAAACCGGACAGGTCGTACTTGCCGGTCTCGATCTCCTCGAGCAGCGGCCGCGCGATCGCGTCGCCCACCACCGGGATGCTCAGCACCCGTTCACGTTCGGCCAGCCGCATCACGGCGGGAGCGTTCATGTGGTCGACGTCGTCGGGGATCGCCACCCAACCGCCGGTGCTGATCATGTTGAACGCCGCCCACTGTGCCGCGCCGTGCATCAGCGGCGGGATCATCAAGATGGTGCGGAACCCGGCGTTGGTGCGGGCCTGCTCGACGAGGTCGTCGTAGGACTGCAGGGACTTGTCGGAGCCGAAGGGCCGGCCACCCATCGCCGACATGAAGATGTCGTGCTGACGCCACAGCACACCCTTGGGCATGCCGGTGGTGCCGCCGGTGTAGAGGATGTACAGGTCGTCGCCGCTGGGCGTCGGCATCCCGCCGGCCGGCTCGGGCGTGGTGACGATGGACTCGTAGTCGACGGCGCCGGGCAGCAGGTCGTTGCCGGAGGAATCGGCGACCTGGATGAGCACCCGCAAGTCGGGCAACCGGTCGCGGATCGAGGCGACATGCGGGGCGAACTCCGCGCCGTACACCAGGGCTTTGGCCGTGGAATCGGTCAGCAGGTAGAGCAGTTCTTCGGCGACGTAGCGGTAGTTGACGTTGAACGGCGCCACCCGGGCGCGGTAGCCGGCGACCATCGCTTCGAGGTACTCGTTGCCGTTGCGCAGGTACAGGCCGATGTGGTCCTGCCCGGACTGATGCGGCTGGAGCTGGTCGCGCTCGGTGTGGCAGCCCAGGCCCTGCGACGTCAGGTAGTGGGCGACACCGTCGATGCGGGCGTCCATCTGGGCGTAGGTCAGCTCCCGGTCGCGCCAGATCAACACCCGGCGGTCGGGCAGGGTGGTGGCAACGGTGTGGAACACCGTCGAGAGGTCGAAGCTGACGGCACTGCCCATGGGCGCTCCTCCGCGTGGCACAGACTAGAACGCGTTCTAGTCTGCCACGCGGCCGGGACTGGTTCGGCGAGGATGATCGCCCAGCGGGACCCCGGCACACCCCGGCCGACATACCGGATGGCCCGGTTGGGATGCTGGCATGGCCACCAGCGGATCCCCACCGTCCGAGCCCGAGGAGAGACCTGTGACAGCTGAACGCGCACGTATCGACTTCCCGTCCCGCATCGGGGTGTGGTGGGGCGGCACCGCCTGGCCCATGCCGGCGGCTCAGGAGGTGGCCCGGGAGATCGAATCGTTGGGCTACGGCTCGCTGTTCATCCCGGAGATCGGGCTCAAGGACTGTTTGGTCGAGTCCGCGGCACTGCTCGAGGCGACCGACAAGCTGGTGATCGGCACCGGTATCGCCAACATCCATGCTCGGCTGCCAACCGTCGCCGAGGGCGGTGGGCGCACCCTGAATGCGCTCCATCCCGGCCGCTTCGTCCTCGGCCTCGGTGTCAGCCACGGGCCGTTGGTGCAGAACGCCTTCGGCCTGTCCTACGACAAGCCGCTGGCCACCATGCGGACCTACCTCGAGCGGATGGCCGCCCTGCCCGACTTCATCGAAGGCGGTGTGCGGCCCACCCGAGTGCTGGCGGCTCTGGGGCCCAAGATGATCGAGCTGTCCGGCACGATGGCCGACGGAGCGCATCCCTACCTCGTCACCCCGAGCAGAGCGCCACCACGCGCGAAATCCTGGGCCCGGACAAGTGGATCGTGTCCGAGCAGGCCGTCGCCGTCGGCGAGGACGCGCAGGAGCAGCTCCGCCGGGCACATCTGCACCTGGAGATCTACTCGGGCCTGCCGAACTACCGGAACTCCTGGCTACGCCAGGGATTCGACGACTCCGACCTGGTCAAGGGCGGCTCCGATCGGTTGGCGCGCGGCATCGTCGGCATGGGTTCGGTGGAGCAGGCCGCCGCCTCGGTGACCGCGCACCTCGACGCGGGTGCCGACCACGTCGTCGTGCAGGTCCTCGGGGACGGCAACCCGGCCTGGGATCCGCGCCCGTCGCTGCGTGAACTGGCGGCGGCTTTCGGGCTTACGGGTTGATGGTGTTCTCGCCGACCTGACGCCCCCACACGTACTCGGTGAGGATCGGCTGGCCCAGCTCGAAGTGGTTGTACGGCGCCAGCGAGGCGCCGTAGTCGGCCACCAGGAACGGCGCCGGCCAGAAGTCGTGCGTGATCGGCTGCCAGCAGCCCGGGGCGCCGCCCGGACCGCCCTTGGCGTTCACCCGCGGCAGGTTGTCCGGATACACGTAGGGGTTGGCCGCACCGGTCAGGCCGATGTGGAAGTCGATCGAGTACCCGTTGCCGCCCGCGCTGTCCTTGGCGTTGGAGGTGGCGTAGTTGCGGATGGTGCAGAGGAACTCGGGGCTGTAGGTGTCCAGCAGCCGGTTGGTCGGGATCGCGTCGGCCTGGCCGCGCACGAAATAGGGGCTGCCGCGTTCGAGGACGTCACCGGCGGTGTTACCGAATCCCGCTGCGGCCAGCAGTGCGGCGTCCAGGTCCTGCTGCTGCGCGTTGAGGGTGCGGGCGGTGGTCACCGCGTTGTTCAGGAAGTCCCACAGGTCGGGGCTGGCCTTGATGTAGACGTCGGCCAGGTTCGACAGCTGCTGGATGTTGCTGCGGATCTGCGGCATCTGCGGGTTGATGTCGTCGAGGACGGCGTTGCCGTTGACCACCGACTGGCCGAACTTGGTGCCCAGCCCGTCGAGCGCCTCGGCGGCCGCCGACAGCGTGAGGTTGAGCTTGACCGGATCGACCTTCTCCGAGATCGAGATGAGCGTCTCGAACAGGGTGTTGAACTCCGTCGTCACGTGCGACACGTCGATCACGTCGCCGGCGGAGATACGCTGCCGGGTCGGGTCCGGGGGGCTGCGGAACGACACGTACTTGTTGCCGAAGACGGTGCTGGCCTTGACCTCGGCAATCGCGTTGGCCGGGATCAGCGCGACGTACTTGGGGTTGACGTCCAACGACAGCTTGGCCTGCGTGGTGCCATCCCGCTCGACGGCGTCGACGCCGGTCACCCGGCCGATCTCGACGCCGTTGTAGGTGACTTTCGACCCGGGGTCCATCACCAGGCCGGCGCGCGGCGACATCAGGGTGAGTCGGGTCTTGGGCGTGAAGTCGCCACGAAACTGCAGGTAGACCACCACGACGATGACGATGAACAGGATGGCCGTGACGGCGAACGCGGTCTTGATGGGCGGCGAGTACTGCCAGTGCCGGACTCGGCTCTCAAGCCAGCCGGGCGCTGTGCCCCGTTGGTCACTCATCAGGTGCGCACCTGCAAATCACAGGGGTCCCCTCCACGTACAGCAGTCCGACCGCAGGTCGCCGGTCGTCAGTCCTGCCACTATCGCACGCAGGCCGGGGGTACCGGGCTTTTCAGACCAATCGGTGCGGGTGACGAACTCCCGGTTGGGCGGGCCGGGTGATGCAGGTCACCGCACTATGGTCGTCATCCGGTGTGGCTGGCCTGGCGCACCCGCTCGGAGACTGGTTGCAGTTGCGAGTATTTGGGGTCCCGGCCGTCCCCGGAGGATCGGCCCCGCGCGTGCCGCCACACCCACGGGATGAGCAGCCCGCGGGTCCATTGCGCCAGGGCGTAGAGGCGTTCGAAGGAGTTCGCCTCGGTGTAGCCCCCGGTGGCCTGCGCCCAGTCGTGGTTGCTGCCAGGAAGTTTCAACGCCTCGGCGGCAGCTTCGGCGAACAGGATGTGCCCCCGGGTGGAGGCGTGCATCCGGTCGTGGCTCCACGTCAGCGCCTCGCTCATCGAGGGCGCGTGGTAGAGGTCGACCAGCCCGAACCCGTGCCGGTCGGCGGCGGCCTTGATGACGCCGTTGACCTGCTCGATCCGGTCCCCGATCAGCCGGCCGACCGGCAGCATCTTCGCGATGTCGGGAAACAGCGTGGTCACGACGGTCGCCTGCGACTCGGCCAGCCGCCGGTACACCTCGTCGAGGTCGGCCAACGCCGCGGTGAAGGCGCCTCCCGGGCGGGTCACATCGTTCATGCCGACGCAGACCGTCACCAGGTCGGGATCCATGGCGAGTGCTTGGGGCAGTTGGTTGTTCAGCACGTCGGCCACGCGTTTGCCCCGCACGGCGAGGTTGGCATACAGCAACCCGGGATACCGGCTGTCCAGCATGGCTGCGAGCCGGTCGGCGAACCCGATCACTCCGGTGGTGTCGTCGCCGTCCCAGAGGCCTTCGGTCTGGCTGTCGCCGATCGCGACAAAGCGGGAGTAGCCGATGTCGGACATGATGTCCGACTTTAGTGCCGCGCAGCGCAGTACGATCGGCAGACGATCCGAAGGCGGGGTGTACAAACGGTGAAGTCGGTGGCCTCCGCGGAGTCGGGGGCATCCTTGCCGGCCGCCCCGGCGGCTGTGCCCCGCGCCAGCGACTCATCGATGCGCTGGCCGCCTCGATCACCGACGTCGGTTATTCGGCCACCACCGTCGCCGACATCGTCCGGCGCGCCAGGACCTCACGGCGGACCTTCTACGAGAACTTCTCCGACCGGGAAGCGTGCCTGGTGGCGCTGCTGACCGACACCAACCGCCGTGCCATCGACACCATCTCCGAGGCGGTGGACCCGGCCGCGCCGTGGGACGCCCAGATTCGGCAGGCGGTGCAGGCCTGGATCGCCAACGCCGAGTCGCAGCCCGCGGTGATGCTGAGCTGGATCCGCGACGTGCCTGCGTTGGGGCTCGCTGCACGCAGGCTGCAGCGGGAAGTCACCGAGTCGTTCATCACGATGGTCCGCACGCTCAGCGACACCGAAGAGTTGCGGGCCGCCGGCATCGTGCCGGTGTCCCGGCAGCGGGCCATCATGCTGATCGGCGGTCTGCGGGAACTCACGGCGATGACCGTCGAGAGCGGGGGCCGGATGAGCGACGTCACCGACGAGGCGGCCGAGGCCGCCATCGCACTGTTGGGACCGCCCGGATCCGGGACCTGAGCCCTTACTTAGCCAGCCAGGTGCGCACCTTGGCCAGGTCGCGGGTGTAGGTCTCGTAGATGTCGTCGGAGAAGTAGGACGCGCCGCTGATCGCGCCGTCGCCCTGCCAGATCACCCGGATGCGGTAGCGGTCCCGGCTGTAAATGTCGGCGCTGCCGCTCTCCCGGCGCCGCCAGCCGCGCTCTTCGCCGGTCTGCGACAGTGCCTGCCGCTCGTCAGTGCCAGACATCAGTGCGAACTCCTCTTGGGTATCGGTGTAGCACCCCGGTACCCGACACTACTGCCGTCGGCCCGGGCTTCCGTCGTTGTGCCGCCCGGTACATCCGCGTACCGTGTCTGGTACAGCGATGTACCGACGTCAGGGGTGAATCGATGGCACAGGCGACGACCGATCCCGTCCGACTGCCGCCCGGACCCCGTGCTCCCCGGCTGGTCCAGGGGGTGCGGTTCGTGGCATCGCGCCGATCATCGATGGGGGCGCTGGCCGGCCGCTACGGCCCGACCTTCACCCTGAACCTGCCGATCTTCGGCCGGACGGTCCTGGTCAGCGATCCCGCCCTGGTCAAAGACCTGTTCACCGCGGGCAGCGACCTGGTCGGCCGGGCCACCAACCTCGGCGAGGTGCTCGGCCCCGGCTCCACGTTCAGCCTCGACGGCGACGAACACCGCGAACGGCGCAAACTGCTGGTGCCGCCGTTCCACGGCAAGCGGATGGCCGGGTACGAGGCGATCGTCGAGGAGGAGGTGCTGCGCGAGGTCGCCGGCTGGCCCGACGGCGTCGAGTTCGAGACCCTGCCGTCGATGATGCGGATCACCCTCAACGCCATCCTGCGCGCAGTCTTCGGAGCCGACGGCGCAGCACTGGACGAACTGCGCGAACTGCTGCCCAAGGCGGTGGAGGTCGGATCCCGCCTCGTCGTGTTGCCGCGCGTGGTCCGCCGTGACTTCGGCCCGTACAGCCCCGGCGGGGCCATGCGGCGCTATCGAGACCGCTACGACGAGATCATCGGCGAGCTGATCACCGCCGCGCGCGACGATCCCGCATTCGACGAGCGCGCCGACGTGCTGTCCCTGATGCTGCGGGCCCGCTACGACGACGGCTCGGCCATCTCCGATCGCCACATCGCCGACGAACTGCTGACCTTGCTGACCGCCGGGCACGAGACCACGGCGACCACGCTGGCCTGGTTGGTCGAGCGGGTGCGTCGCCACCCCGAGTTGTTGGACCGGCTGACCGCCGAGGTCGACGCGGGCGGATCCGAGCTGCAGCAGGCCACGATCTGGGAGGTACAGCGGGTGCGGCCGGTCATCGACGGCACGTCGCGCCGAACGCTGCAGCGGATCAGGCTGGGCCAGTGGGTCATTCCGGAGAACTACGTGGTCATGGTGAGCATCGCGATGGCGCACGCCAACCGGGACCGGTTCGCCGACCCGTCCGTGTTCGACCCGGACCGCTTCGGTGCGGCGCCGGACAACTATGCGTGGATTCCGTTCGGGGGCGGCATCCGGCGCTGCATCGGCGCCGCGTTCGCCAACATGGAGATGACGGTCACGCTGCGAACGTTGTTGCGTGAGTTCACCTTCGCCCCCACCACCGAGCCGGGGGAGCGGTACCACTCGCGCGGGGTCGCCAACGCCCCCGGGGCCGGCGGGCGGGCGGTGGTGTACCGGCGCCGCGGCGAGGGCCGGTTGAGCGACTGCTGGGAATCGGCTGGGAGTCCCCTCAGCCGGGCAGACGGCGGTTGATGAGGATGCCGGCCCCCACCGAGAGCGCCAACGCCAGCGCGCCCAGGGCTATCCAGCCGGCGCTCGCGTCGCCGCGCACCACCTGGTAGCCGATCTGCTGGTCCAGGGTGGAATACACCCGGTTCAACTCGTCGAGGCTGCCGGCTCGGAAGGTCTGCCCACCGCTGAGTTCGGCGATGCGCGCCAGCGACGCGTCGTCGGTCGGGACCGGGATCGAATCCCCGTCGACAGTGACCATCCCGTCCTTGGTGCCGAAGGAAATCGTCGAAATGGGCACGCCTTGGTCCTTGGCGGCCCGCGCGGCGGTGAACGCACCCCGCGGGGACTCCAGGTCGGGCGGCACCGTCTCCTTGCCGTCCGACTCGAGCACGATGCGCGCCGGCGGCGGCCCGTCACCGCCACCCATCACCGCGCCGGTGGTCGCGATCGCCTGCAGGGCGGTGAAGATGCCCTCACCCGTCGCAGTGCGCGGCTCCGGAACCAGCTTGTCGATGGCCCGTTTCACCTGCTCATGGTCGGTGGTGGGGCCACCAACAGTGTTGCGCCCGAGGAGAATTTGACCAGGCCCAGGTTGATGCCGGCCGTGAGCAGGTCGGCGAAATGCTTACCCGCCTGCCGGGCCGCCTCGATGCGGCTCGGTGTGACGTCGGTCGCGGCCATCGATTCGGAGACGTCGATGACGAGCATGACGACCGCGCGATTGCGCGGGACCCGCACATCGTGGGTCGGTCCGGCCATGGCGGTGGTCAGTAAGGCCAGCGCCGCCACCAGCAGGGCCGCCGGCAGATGTCGCCACCGCCGCGGCTTGCGCCCGGCGGCGACCTGCTCCAGCAGTGCCGTGTTGGCAAAGCGCAGCACGCGCCGGGACCGGGTCCGCTGGATCACGATGTAGGCCCCGACCGCTAGACCCACGATGCCCAGGTAGAGGAAGAACCACGGCGCCGCGAAACCGGATAAGGACAGCGAATTCACAGCGGATCCAAACCTTTTCGACAGCAACGGCCGACGATCACTGCCACCCGAGGTCGCATCCCGACCGCCTCTCCCAACGAACACCGGTACAAAGGACACGTTAATCGCGATTGCGTACAGACAGCTGCGAGCAACGGCAGGAGTGAGGTCCGACGTGATGACGAAGACGCATCGGGTGCGACCATGCGGACGGCGCCGATGACGCTGCCGGGCATCGGCGCGCTGACGGTGACCGGGCTGGCGCACCCGGTCGTGCTCCTGCTGGCGCTGGTCCCGCTCGGGTTGGTGGCGCTGTATGCCGCCGCGCAGGTGCACCGGGCTCGCCGGCTGCGCCGGTTCAGCAGCCCGAGCGCCCTGGACCGGGTGTCGCCGAACCGGCCACATCGGCTGCGGCACTTACCGGTTGCCCTGTCCGCCCTGGCCTTGCTGTTTCTTGTGGTGGCGTTGGCCGGGCCCACCCACCAGGCGCAGATCCCGCGCAATCGCGCGGTCGTGATGCTCGTCATCGACGTATCGCAGTCGATGGCGGCCAAGGACGAACCACCCACCCGGTTGCGTGCGGCTCAGGATGCCGCCAAACGGTTTGCCCAGCAGCTCACCCCGGGAGTGAACCTGGGGCTGGTGTCGTTCGCCGGGAACGTCAACCTGCTGGTGTCCCCAACCCCGGATCACGGCGCCACCGTCGATGCGATCGACAAGTTGCAACTGGACAACTCCACCGCCACCGGTGAAGCCATCCTGACCGCGCTGGACTCGATCCAGACGGTGACCACCGTGCTGACCGCCGGTGACGCCACGCCGCCGCCGGCGCGCATCGTGCTGCTCTCCGACGGCGGCGAGAACAAGCCGGCCAACCCGGACAATCCACGCGGCGCCTTCACCGCGGCACGCGCGGCCAAGGACCAGGGTGTGCCGGTCTCGACCATCAGCTTCGGCACACGCAGCGGTGCCGTCACCCTCAAGGACGAGACCATCCCGGTGCCCTCCGACGACGCCCAGATGAAGCGGATCGCCGAGCTGTCCGGCGGGCAGAGCTACACCGCCACCAACATCGACGAACTCGACCGGAGCTACGGGGCGGTGCTGCAGCAGGTCGGATACCAGACCGTGAGCGCCCCTGCCGGTGCGGGCTGGCTGCGGCTGGCCGTCCTGACCGTGACGATCGCGGCGTTCGCCGCGCTCGCGCTGAACCGCAATCTGCCGGTGTGATCGCCTCAGGCGTAGACGGCCGCCGGCGTGGGCATAGCTAGGGCATGAGCAACGAACCGGACCGGGCGCCACAGGAGAACCCCACCAAAGACCAGTCGGAGTGGGTCACCGGAGATGAGCCGATGACCGGTCCCCAACGCAGTTACCTGAGCACCCTGGCCCACGAGGCCGGGGTCGAGGTGCCCGAGCAGCTGACCAAGGCGCAAGCTTCGGAGATGATCGACGACTTGCAGAAGACCACCGGGCGGGGTGCGTCATGATCACCCCCGACGACGTCCGCCGACTACTCGACAGCGATACCGACACGGTGCTGGTGCTGATCGAAGGCCGGGTCGACGTGGTCGACCCGGCTGCCCTGGACACCGACGACTATCGCGGCGCCCTTCAGGTCATCACCCGCACCGAACTGATCGCCCAGGCCGGTGGTGCGCAGTTGTCCGACCGGGAGCTGCTCGAGCAGGCGGCCGCGCTGGAGACGGCGGTGGCCGAACTCGGCGGGTGAATCACGACCGCCGCGCTCGGCTCACCAAATCCACTGCAGCCGACCGTAATTGATCTGCCGACGACAGCGGCTCGCCGAAGCCGACTCGAGTGTAGGCGTTACCGCGGGGCGTCTGGACACGCAGATCCAAGCCGTACCGGTCAATGCCGGTACACACCGCGGCAGTGGTGTCGGGGAAACCGCCGAGTGCGCACGCCATCTCGACCAGCGAATCGGCGTGGTCAGCGTTGAGGTGGGCGATCGCCGCGCCGGCACCGGGCCGAACAGGGTCGGCGGCGGCGTCCGCGTAGTCGGCCCCGGTCGCGGAGTCCATCCGGCCGTAGCCGCCCACCCAGCGCACCCGGTGGACGCGCAACACCCACACCGCGAAGTCGGTGTAGTCGATGTAGTACTTCGCGGCGCTGACCGCGGCCAGATGGGCCTCCCGGGCCGCGGCCAACTCATCGCCGGTGGGGCGTTCGGCAACACCCGCGAGGGTGATCCGGCCGTTGGCCAGCGGGTCCGATTCGGTGGCGGGTGCGACGACGGCCAGGCTGGCCCGGGGATCGCCGGCCAGATTCCGGCCGTGCTCGGCCATATTCGACACGCACAGCACCGGGGCGCCGCCCAGCAGGCCGTAGGTGACGAACGATGCCCACGGATCCCCGTCGGCGGTGAGCGTGGCCAGGGTGGCGGTGTTGGTCGAGGCCGCGATCGTGCGCGCCTCCTCGGCGGCCGACGGCCGAGTGTCATCGGCGATCTCGCTCAACGGCGGCGGAGCCGACGGCGCATCGCCGGGGTCGCCGTGATCGCGGGATGCCACGTCAGCACGATACCGCGCTCACTGAGAATGCAAGTGACGTCACCGAATACGGTTGCGCCAATCGCTGTCGGACCACGCCTTCGGCGGGGTGCACGCGGTCGTCCCGCCGGGCTACCCGCAGCACGAATCGCCCAATGAGAAGCGGTCAATGCGTCGAAATCCGGGCCGGGCCGGAGGTAATGTCCTTACATCGTGCCGATCCCGTTCACCTTCGCGCAACGCTGTGGCTGCCTCGGCGCCACCGCGGCGCCGCCTGCACATAAGAGGGTTCACTCATGAAGAACGCACGCTTGCTCGCCGCTGTCGCCGCCACGGTCGTGGCCGCCGCCGTCGGGTGCGCTCCGCCGGAGAAGAAGAGTGGTGACGAACAGGCCAACGGTGGTGTCGCCGCCGCCCAGGCGACATCGGCGGCCGACTTCGGCGGCATGGATGGTCTTGTCGCGGCGGCCAAGAAGGAGGGCGAACTCAACGTCATCGCCCTGCCCCCGGATTGGGCCAACTACGGCGCCATCATCAAGGCGTTCGGGGACAAGTACGGCATCAAGGTGAACTCGGCGCAGCCCGACGCGGCCAGCCAGGAAGAGATCAACGCCGCCACCCAGCAGAAGGGGCGCAGCACCGCACCGGACGTCTTCGACCTCGGACAGTCGGTGGCCCTGGCCAACACGACGTTGTTCGCCCCCTACAAGGTCGCCACCTTCGACAGCGTCCCCGCGGCGATGAAGGACCCGAACGGCGCATGGGTCAACGACTACGGCGGCTACATGTCCATCGGCTACGACTCGGCCAAGGTCCCGGACATGGCAGCCGTCAACGACCTGCTCAAGCCCGACTACAAGGGCAAGGTGGCGCTCAACGGCGACCCCACCCAGGCCGGTGCGGCGTTCTCCGGGGTGGCAATGGTGGCGTTGTCGCAGGGCGGCTCGGCCGACAACGTCGCGCCGGGCGTCGAGTTCTTCACCAAGTTGAAGCAGGCGGGCAACTTCCTTCCGCTGGACCCGACTCCGGCGACCATTGAATCCGGACAAACCCCGGTCGTCATCGACTGGGACTACCTCAACGCCGCCGAAACCAAGAAGCTGCCGAGCTGGAAGGTGTTCGTCCCCCAGGGTGCGGTACTGGGCGGGTACTACTTCCAGGCCATCAACAAGGACGCCCCACATCCGGCGGCGGCGCGGCTGTGGCAGGAGTTCCTCTACAGCGATGAGGGCCAGAACCTGTTCCTGGCCGGCGGTGCGCGCCCGGTGCGCGCGGACGCGATGGTCAAATCGGGCACCATCGACACCGCCGCCTACGACAAACTGCCACCGGTCAGCGGAACGCCGGTGATCCTCACCCAGGCCCAGACTGACGCGGCCACAAAATATCTGGCCGACAATTGGGCCAAGGCGATCGGCTGACCGCGGTGGCAGCAGGAGCTGTGCGCCGACGTGTGCGAGAAGCCCTGCCGCTGTTGCCCTTCGCAGCGTTCGTCGCGATCTTCCTGGTGGTCCCGACGGTGACGGTGATCGTGTCGGCGTTCTACCTCGACGGCGTCTTCTCGCTGCAGCGGATCGGTCTGCTGTTCTCCGGCACGGCGCTATCGGCGTTGGGCAAGAGCGTGTTGCTGTCGGCCAGCACCGCGCTGATCGGCGCGGTGCTCGGTGCGGTGTTGTCCTGGCTGGTGGTCAGCAGCTCACCCAGTTCCGCACTGCGCCGGGTGGTGTTGTCGCTGTGCAGCGTGCTCGCTCAATTCGGCGGTGTGGCTTTGGCGTTCGCCTTCCTGGCGACAATCGGGCTCAACGGTGTGCTGACGGTGTGGGTGTTTGAGCGCTTCGGCTTCAACCTGGCCGGTGACGGCTGGCTGTATTCGCTGCGCGGGCTGATCCTGGTGTACACCTACTTCCAGATCCCGCTGATGGTCATCGTGTTCACCCCCGCGCTGGAGGGTCTGCGGGCAGAATGGCGGGAAGCCGCCGTCAGCCTGGGTGCCTCGCGCTGGGAGTACTGGCGCGAAGTGGGCTTTCCCCTGCTCACGCCGGCGTTCCTCGGGTCGGCACTGCTGTTGTTCGCCAACGCATTCGCCGCCTACGCCACCGCCGCCGCCCTGGTCAGCCAGGGCAGTCCGATCGTGCCACTGCTCATCCGGACGGCGCTGACCTCCGAGGTGGTGCTCGGTCAGTCCGGCTTCGCCTATGCGCTGGCGTTGGAGATGGTGGTCGTGGTGGCCGCGGTGATGCTCGCCTACAACGTGCTGGTGCGGCGCACGTCGAGGTGGCTGCGGTGAAGGCCGGCCGGATCGGCAGGGTGCTGCTGCTGGCCCTGTTCGGGATGTTCTTCCTTTTCCCGTTGTACGCGATGGCCGACTTCAGCACCCGCAACCTGATCAGCGGTGGCCGCACCCTGCAGGCGTGGAAGAACCTGGTGCAGAACGAGATGCTGTACCAGGCGATCATCATCTCGCTGCTGCTGGCGGTGTTCACCGTGGTGTTGATGCTCGCGATCCTGGTGCCGACGATGATCTGGGTACGGCTGCGCGCGCCGTGGGCCAGGCGGCTGGTCGAATTCCTGTGTCTGCTGCCACTGACCATCCCCGCACTGGTGATCGTCGTCGGTTTGCGCAACGTCTATCTGTGGGTGGTCTACTTCTTCGGCGAGTCGGCGCTGACGTTGACCTTCGTCTACGTGGTGCTGGTGCTGCCGTTCGCCTACCGGTCGATCGACGCCGCGCTGTCCTCGATCGACTTGAAAACCCTTGCCGAAGCTGCTCGTTCGCTCGGTGCCGGGTGGACCACCACCATCCTGCGAGTGGTGGTGCCCAACATCTGGTCGGGCCTGCTGTCGGCGGCGTTCATCTCGATAGCCGTGGTGTTGGGCGAGTACACCGTCGCGTCATTGAGCGGTTATCAGAACCTGCAGGTGGTGATCGTCGCGATCGGCAAGAGCGACGGGCCGACATCGGTGGCGGCATCGCTGGCGACGTTGGTGTTCGGTTTCGTTCTGCTGCTGATCCTTTCGCTGGTGACTCGCGGTCGCCGGCACAACGCGGCGATCGTCGCACCGGCACCGGTGAGTACAGGGAAGGGACCGTGATGACCCGCAACGGAGTGGCCGTCGAGTTCACCGATGTGACCAGGGTGTACGGGACGGTGCGAGCCCTTGACGGGCTCACACTGCAATTAGAGCCCGGTGAGATGGTGGCGTTGCTCGGCCCGTCGGGGTGCGGCAAGACCACCGCCCTGCGCATCCTCGCCGGTCTGGACGATCCGACGTCGGGGCGGGTCACCGTCGACGGTCGCGACGTCACTGAGGTGCCACCCAACAAGCGCGACATGGGAATGGTGTTCCAGGCCTACAGCCTGTTTCCGCACCTGACCGTTCTGGACAACGTGGCATTCGGACTCAAGCTGCGCGGCAAGAACAAGACCGAACGCACCGACCGGGCCGCCGACATGCTCGATCTGGTCGGGCTCTCGGCCCACAAGGAGAAATACGCCAGTCAACTGTCCGGCGGCCAGCAGCAGCGGGTGGCGCTGGCCCGGGCGCTGGCCATCCAGCCGCGGGTCCTGCTGCTCGACGAACCGCTCTCGGCGCTGGACGCCAAGGTGCGCGCCCAGCTTCGCGACGAGATCCGTCGGGTGCAGCTCGAGGTCGGCACCACCACGCTGTTCGTCACCCACGATCAGGAGGAGGCGCTGGCGGTCGCCGACCGGGTCGGGGTGATGAACCAGGGCCGCCTGGAGCAGATCGCTGCGCCCGCCGACGTGTACGCACACCCCACAACGCCGTTCGTCGCCGAATTCGTGGGCTTGAACAACAAGGTGGGAGCCGAGGTCGCCGACGGCACCACCCACGTTCTCGGCGCGACGCTGCCGGTTGCCGCCGGGTCGATCAGCGCGGGCCGCGGCGTCGCGCTGGTCCGGCCCGAATCGCTGGCGGTGACCGCCGACCCGGCCGGCACCGCACAGGTCGCCTCGGTGTCGTTCCTCGGTCCGATCTCACTGGTGCATTGCACGCTGGCCGACGGCACCCGACTGGTGGCCCAGACCGCCAGCGCGCACGCCGGCGGGCTCGCACCCGGCACGCCGGTGCGGATCAGCATCGAGCAGACCGAGGCGCTGGTGGTGCCGAGCGCGGCGGCTTGACGCCGGTCGCGACCGAACGCCCACCCGGTGAACCCGACCGGCAGTACCTTGTCGGACATGGGTCAGGACACCGGATCGACGAACTTCAGCGAGCAGGAACGCAACCGCATCGAGGAGGAGCTGGCCGACCTGCGGCGCCGCGCCGACCAGATGCGGACGGAGTCCCAGGGTGACGCCGACACCGTCGGCGACCGCGGTGACGCCGCCGATGCGTTGCAACGTTCCGAGGAGCTCGCCGGGATCGAGGCGCAGATCGACCGGCTGACCTGGCTGCTGGCCGGCGGCAACGCCGACGCCCCCGGGCAACTGCCCAACGGCACCGAGGTGACGCTGCAGTTCCCGGGTGACGAGCCGATCCGGATGAAGGTCCTGCACTTCCTGGAGGAGACCCCGGCCGGTGAAGAGGACACCACGCTGACCGCGGACAGCCCGCTGGGCCTGGCGCTGTTCGGCCGAAGCGCCGGCGAGACGATCACCTACGCCACTCCGCGGGGCGAACTGCAGGTCGATCTGCTGGCCATCGACTATCCGAAGTAGCCCGCCGCCGTCGGCGGCGGTCATGGAACACTGGCCACGCAACCGAGTCAGCGTGGAGGTGCGATGCGTGCGATCAGGGTGACCGAACTGGGCGGTCCGGAGTCGGTGCAGCTCGTCGAGGTCGACGAACCCGCCGATGACGGCGGAATCGTCGTCGACGTCCACGCCGCAGGCGTCGCTTTTCCCGACGCTCTGCTCACTCGCGGGCTCTATCAGTACAAGCCGGAACTCCCGTTCACCCTGGGCGCCGAGGTCGCCGGGGTGGTCCGCTCGGCGCCCGCTGACGCGCCGGTGAAGCCCGGTGACCGGGTGGCGGGGCTGACCATGATCACCGGGGCGATGGCCGAGACCGTCGTGCTCACCGAAGAGCGGGTGTTTCCGCTGCCGGACAACGTCAGCTTCGAGGCCGGTGCCGGTCTGCTGTTCAACGACCTGACCGTGTACTTCGCGCTCACTGTGCGCGGCAGGCTCGGCCAGGGGGAGACGGTGCTGGTGCACGGCGCGGCCGGCGGAATCGGCACCTCGACGTTGCGGCTGGCCCCGGCGCTCGGCGCCAGCCGGGTGATCGCCGTCGTCAGCACCGAAGACAAGGCCGACGTGGCCCGCGCGGCCGGTGCCACCGACGTCGTGCTCGCCGCGGGTTTCAAGGATGCTGTCGCCGAGCTGACCGGTGGGAAGGGCGTCGACATCGTCATGGACCCGGTGGGCGGTGACCGGTTCACCGACTCGCTGCGGTCACTGGCCCCGGGTGGACGACTGCTGGTGGTGGGGTTCACCGGCGGCGAGATCCCGACGGTGAAGGTCAACCGGCTGCTGCTCAACAACATCGACGTGGTCGGTGTCGGTTGGGGCGCCTGGACGATGACCCATCCGGGGGCGCTCGCCGAGCAGTGGGACGGCCTGGCCGCCTTGTTGACCTCCGGCCGGCTGGCCGCCCCGCAGCCCGAGGTGTATCCACTCGAGCAGGCCGCCGCGGCGGTGTCCGCACTGGAAAACCGCACCGCCAAGGGCAAGGTCGTGGTCCGGGTCCGAGACTGACCGCCGACCGTGCGTGTCGGTATGCCGACACGCCGCGATAGCGCGCAGTTCGCGCACGCTCGCCCACCGGCTGACGGTTCGGTTGGGCCGGTGTGGGGTAGTGGAACCTAGATGCGCCCGACCGAGGAGAAGCAATGAGCTCACCGGTACACCTGCCCTGGACCGAGTGGCTGCCGACCCAGCGGTGGTACGCCGGTCGCAGCCGCACCATGACAGCGGCTGCCCCGCGGAGGTGGTGTCGCTACGACCCGGCCTGGACCTCATGCTCGTCGACGTCAGCTACACCGACGGGTCAGCTGAGCGGTATCAAGTTGTGGTGCAGTGGGATTCGCCGCCCGAGGGGATCGCCGGCGCCGTCATCACCGACGGTGCCTTCGACGGTCTCTATGACCCGGCGTCGGCACAGTTGCTGCTGTCGCTGATGGACTCGGGCGCCACCATCGGCGATGTCACCTTCACCAAAGAACCCGACGTGACGCTGCCACTGGACGTCATACCGCGCATCTCCAGGGCCGAGCAGAGCAACACCAGCGTGGTGTTCGCCGACCAGGCGATCTTCAAGCTGTTCCGCCGGGTCGCCGCCGGGATCAACCCCGACATCGAACTCAACCGGGTGTTGGGCCGCGCCAAGAATCGGCACGTGGCCAGGCTGCTCGGCTCCTTCGAAACGACCATGGACGGACAGCCCTGCCCGCTCGGGATGGTGACAGCGTTCGCCGCGAACTCCACCGAGGGCTGGGACATGGCCACCGCGACCACCCGCGACCTGGCCGTCCACGGCGGGGGCGACGACTTCGCCGGCGAGGCCTACCGGCTGGGACAGGCGGTGGCCTCGGTGCACGCCACGCTGGCCCACGAGCTGGGCACCTCGACCGGCGTCCTCCCGGTGGAGGTGATGCGGCAGCGGCTGGCGGCTGCCGCGGCGGCCGTGCCCGAGCTGGCGCAATACCGCGCCGCCGTCGAGGAGCGCTACGCCAAGTTGGCCGACGAGCCGGTGACGGTCCAGCGCATCCACGGCGACCTGCATCTGGGCCAGGTGCTGCGCACAGCGGACGGCTGGCTGCTGATCGACTTCGAGGGCGAACCTGGTCAGCCGGTGGAGGAGCGCCGCAAGCCGGACTCGGCGATGCGCGACGTCGCCGGGATGCTGCGCTCCTTCGAATACGCGGCCTACCAACAGCTGGTCGACCAGTCTCCCGACCCGGAACTGGCCCAGCGGGTCAAGGAATGGGTCGACCGCAACTGTGCGGCGTTCTGTGACGGGTACGCCGCGCAATCCGGCACCGACCCGCGCGACCATGCCGCGGTGCTGGCCGCCTACGAGCTGGACAAAGCGGTGTACGAGGCGGGGTATGAGGCGCGGCATCGGCCCAATTGGCTCAACATCCCGATGCGTTCGATCGCCCGGCTGGTGGGCTGATATTGCCGACCGTCGTCGCACCAGGACGAATCCTTAGCTGATCTAGTAGGTTGGCGTGATGGCTGTCAACCGCAGGGCCCTGTTGGGTGGCGCGGCGGTGCTGGGCGCCGCCGCTGCCGGCGTCACCGGCGTCGAACTCACCCGCCGTGCGCGGCCCGAACAGTCCGGGCCGTCCGCCGACGGCAAGCCCAACATCCTGGTCGTGATCGTGGACCAGATGCGCACGCCGCAATGGTTTCCCGATACCGCGGCGTTGGACACTGCGCTGCCCAACCTGGGCGCGTTGCGCCGTGCCAGCGTCTCCTTCGAATCGCACTACACCGCGTCGAACATGTGCACACCGGCGCGCGGGGTGATGACCACCGGGTTGTACTCGCACCAGACGGGCTGCCTGTTCACCGGCGACGGGGCGACCGAATCGACCTTGGCACCGCAGTTTCCGACCTGGGGGACGATGCTGCGGGAGCGGGGCTACCGCACCTGGTGGTGGGGCAAGTGGCACCTGGGCGCCGAGGCCGACAACACCCCGGACGGTCTGGACGCCCACGGGTTCTCCGGGGGCACCTACCCCTCGCCCAACGGTGCGCCGAGCCAGGGTCTGCACAAAGATCCCGAGATCACCGACCAGTTCGTGGCGTGGTTCGACCAACACGCCGCAGACGGGCCGTGGTGCACCACGGTCTCGCTGGTCAATCCGCACGACATCATGTGGTGGCCCAGAAGTCCGCTCCCCGATGATGTTCCGCACGTGTTCCACGCGCTTCCCGACAACTTCGAAGTGCCCGACGACCTTCGCCGGCGCAACAAGCCCCAGCTGCAGCTGGACTACATCGACTTCATGAGCCCTTTGATCACCGGCGCGCTGCCCTACACCGGGCCAGACGTCGGCACACAGTGGGCCAGGGGTCTCGACATGTACCTGTGGCTGCACCAACAGGTCGACGTCCAGATCGGCCGGGTGATGCAGACGCTGGCATCCCGGCCCGATATCGACCGCAACACGGTGGTGGTGTTCACCTCCGATCACGGCGAATACGCCGGCTCGCACGGCATGCGGGGCAAGGGCGCCACCATGTACGAAGAAGGCATCCGGGTTCCGCTCTACGTTCGCGACCCGTACGGACACCTGACTCCCGCGCCGGGCAGCACCCGCCGGCAGCTGACATCCAGCGTGGACCTCGTGCCCCTCCTGCTGACGATCGCGGCAGGCGGCAACGCCTGGCGCGCGGAACCTGCCCTCGCGCACCTGGCGGCCCGGGCCGATCTGGCCGCGATCGCCGCCGACGACAGCGCCAAGGGACGCCCGTGGATCGCCCACGTCACCGATGACATCTCCGTGGAGGAGATGGCCGCGCTGCTGTCATCCGACAAGGTCCGGAGAGCATTCGGAATCGACAAGCCGACGCACATCCCGACCACCGGGCCGAGCCACATCGTCGCGGTGCGGACCCCGGACGCCAAGTACGGGACCTACTCGTACTGGAAGCCCGGCACGATGCAGATCGACACCTCCCGGCCGATCGACCACGAGCTGTACGACTACTCCGCACCCGACGGGGTGCGCGAGATCGACAACCAAGCCGGACGCAGCCCCAAACAAGCTGCGCTACAGGCGTTGATCGACAACGTCGTGCTGCCCGAGGTGCAGGCGCCGCTTCCGCCGGCGCTGCACGAGGCGCAGGAGTTGGGGTTGGCCAACATGGCGCAGATCGTGGCGGCTCGCGGACATTGACCGCCAAGGCACTGCGGACCGCTCAGTCCACCAGCCGCAACGCCAACCGCGGGCAACGTTTCACCGCCGCCTTGGCGTATTTGACCGATCTGGGTGCGACCGCGGGTTCGCGAGCCGGCTTGCGGGCCAACGGATAACCCCAGTCGTCCCGGGTGAACACGTCAGGCAGCAGCTCGGTGCACAATCCGCGGCCGTCGCAGCGGGTCCAGTCGACGTGCAGCCGGGTGGGATGCTCGCTCATGCCGGCCAACCTCCAATCGTGCGTACCGTGCCGTCCCGGCCGACCAGCCGCGCCGGTAGGCCAAGTGCGGCAATCCAATCCGCGGCCTGGTTGCCGCGCACGACCGCCGCGGTGCTGACCGCATTGGCGGTCAGGCAGCTGTTGGCGGCCACGCTGACACTGCGCCACACCGGTTCGGCCGACCGGCCGGTGCGGGGGTCGAGGATGTGGTGCACGACGACACCGTCGTGCCACCATCGCCGCTGGCACGTGCTCGACGTGGCCAGCCCGGCATCCTCGCCCAGGGTCACCCGGCTGCCGGGATCATCGTCGGTGTCCTGGACCAGGATCCGCCAGTCACCCTCGGGCGCCGGCCCTGCGGTCGCGATGTCACCACCGAGATTGACCAGCGCCCCGCAGCCGATCTGGTCGCGCACCCGCCGAGCGCAGCGATCAGCGGCCACCGCCTTGGCCGTCGCGCCCAGATCGAGCAGCACTCCGGCCGGCACGCGCACACTGCGACCGTCGAATTCGATCATCGACCAGTCGGCCCGGACTGCCAGCGTGCTCACCCGCGGCGCACCGGGATGCAGTTGGTGGAGATCCCGGTCGTAGCCGAGGGCGATCATCGCCGAACCCACCGTCGGGTCGACGTCACCGCCGGTCAGGCTTGCCGCCGCCAGGGCCGCTTCGATCAGGTCGGCGAGCACCGGGCTGACGGTGGTGCGCGCTCCGCCTGCGGCGGCCAAGGCGCAGATCTCGGAGTCCGGCCGAAACCGCGAGGCCGCCCGTTCGATCTGGTCCAACTCGGTGTCGACGACCGCCCGGGCCTGCGGCAGCGCGTCGGGCCGGGTGAGCAGCAGATGCATATCCGTGCTCCACCGGGTCCACTGCGATTGGCCGAAACCGGCCAGCGTCGACGCCATGACCGCCATGCTGCGCGGACGATCTTTGAGCTCTGTAAGAAACGGGCGCCGGGAGCGACCGTCGTGGCACCCTCTTGAGGTGTCCGTCGGCAATCCCGCGCCCGCGATCCTGGTGGTGGAGGACGACCGTGCGCTCAGCGCGATGCTGGTCGACCTCTTCACCGAGGCGGGCTACCGGGTCGACACCGCCTACGACGGACAACAAGGCATGCACCGGGGACTGACCGGCGACTATGACGCATTCGTTGTCGACCGCGGACTGCCTGTGATGGACGGCGCCGACCTGGTGGCATTGCTGCGGTCGAAGGGAATCGCCACCCCGGCGCTGCTTCTCACGGCGCGTGGAGCCGTCGAGGACCGGGTCGAAGGCCTCGACGCCGGCGCCCAGGACTACCTGGTGAAGCCCTTCGAAGTTCCGGAGCTGCTGGCGCGGGTCCGTGCCCTGCTCCGCCGGACCGACAGCGCCGCCAGTGTGATCACCGCGGGTGCGCTGAGGCTGGACCGGCTGACCCGGCGGGTCTCCGGTGCCACGCCGGACGGGGACGAGGTCGAGCTGTCGGAACGGGAGGCGGCGCTGCTGGCAACCCTGATGGGCGCGCCCAAGCGGGTGTTCAGCCGTGCCCAGCTGCTGGATGCGGTGTTCGACGGCGTCGAATCCGGTGGCGCCGTCGACCTGTACGTCCACTATCTGCGGCGCAAGCTCGGCAAGCAGGTGATCCATACGGTGCACGGCACCGGCTACCGGTTCGGGCTGGAATGACACCGCGCAGCGACCTCGCGGTCGTCAAACGGGCCGGCCGGATCGCCGCCATCCAGGCCTCGGCGGCCCTCGCCCTGGTCCTGCTGGTGGTGGGCGGGGTGGTGTTCACCGTCTACGTCCGCGCGCAGAACCGCCAGATCGACACCGAACTGCAGACACTGGCCACGACGGCCGACGACGCCAACGATCCGCCCCCGGACATGGAGCTGGCGTTGCGGGAGAACACCGGTCAGACCTCGACCAGCGACGGCGGCCAGCCCGGTCTGCCGCTGCTGTCCGGCCCAGCCGGATACGGCGACATCCATGCCGACGGACGGCATTACCGGACGTTGGTCGTGGACCGGCCGGAAGGCCGGGTGGCGGCGATGATGGACCTGGCCCCCTACCACGCCGGCCGCAACCGGTTGCTGATGTCGCTGGCGTTCGCCGAGCTGGCCGGCATCCTGGCCTCGATCGCGGTGGTCGTGCTGTTCACTCGCCGATCGGTGCAACCGCTGGCCCAGGCTTTGGCCCTGCAGCGGCGCTTCGTCGCCGACGCCTCCCATGAGCTGCGTGCACCGCTGACCGTATTGCACACCAGGGCACAGATGTTGGCGCATCGAGCGGCCACCGCCGATGCCGAGACCGTACAACGAGACGCCGCCGCACTGGTCAGCGATACCCGGGTGCTGGCCGATGTCGTCGACGACCTGCTGGCCTCGGCGACGCTGGCGGCGGGCAAGCCGCCGAGGGACCTCGTCGACCTGGGCGCAGTGCTGGACGCCGTGCGCGACAGCATGGCGCCGTATGCCGAGTCGTTGGGCGTCGACCTGCTCGTCGAACGGGAAAACCGCAGCCCTGCAGGGCTATTCGAGGTGACCGGTTCCGAGGCGGCACTGCGGCGGGCCCTCACCGCACTGGTCGACAATGCGCTGGGCCACGAACACCAGGGCGGGACTGTGCGCTTGCGGTTGCACCGCGACGGCCCGACGGTCAGCGTCGCGGTGGCCGACGACGGTGTCGGTATCGACACCGACACCATGGCCACGCTGTTCACCCGGTTCTCGCACGGCACCGAGCACACCACCCGCGAGGGACGAACGTCCTACGGGATAGGGCTGGCGCTGGTCCGCGAGATCGCCCAGGCACACGGCGGCGACATCACCGTGACGTCGGCCCAGGGGGCGGGAGCGACGTTCACGTTGACTGTCCCTGCGGCGCAACCGAACTAGCGGTTCACCGGTGCCGACAGCACCCGATTGGCCACCGCCTTGACCGAATCGGGCAGCACCCTGTTGGCCAGGCCGATCGCCTTGGTGCTCAACGACTCCGCGACCACCTTCCGGTCGCCGCGCATCAACGCCTCGAAGCCCTGCCGCGCCACGTCGGCGGGGTCGTCCTTGAGGTTCATCCGCCCCACGACGGTGTCGTCCATCTTGGCGCGGTGAAAGAAGTTCGTGTCGGTGGGACCGGGCATCAGCGACGTTACCGTCACGTCAGTGTCCCGCAGTTCGTCCTGCAGGGCCTCGGCCAGCGACTGCACGAACGACTTGGATGCGTTGTACACCGGCTGAAACGAGCCCGGCATCGTCGAGGCGATCGACGAGGTGAACAAGACCCGTCCGCAATCACGGCGAACCATGTCGCGCAGCACCAATTTGGCCAGGTGCATCGTGGCGCGCACGTTGAGGTCGACGATGTCGAAGTCGTCCTGCAGGTCGGTGTCGACGAACCGACCGCCACGGCCCACTCCGGCGTTGAGTGCTGCCGCCGCCAGGGGCCGGCCGGATTCGCTGACGGCACGATAGAGCTGCTCGACGCCATCGGCACTGCGCAAGTCCACCTGCACCGCCTCGGCGGAGGCGCCTTCACGGGCCAGGCTCGCGGCGGCGGGCAGGATGGCGTCATCCTCGGCGGCGACGATGACGTCGTAGCCGTGGGTGGTGAACTGCAGCGCCAGCTGGTAGCCGATGCCGCTGGATGCGCCGGTGATCAGGGCCAGTGGGCGGGTGTCTGTCATGACGGCACGGCTACCCCGCCGAGGCGGGGTCAAACTGTCCGCTCGGCGGTCTACGGTTATGCCGATGTCTCTGCACGTGCACCGCGCCGAGCGGACCGATCTGCTCGCCGACGGACTGGGCGCGCTGCTGGCAATCCCACCGCCCGACCCGTTCGCCGAGGAACTGGTGGTGGTCCCGGCCCGCGGTATCGAACGCTGGCTCAGCCAGCGGTTGTCGCATGTGCTGGGGCGCGGGGACACCGGCGGCGGCGTCTGCGCGGGGGTGTCGTTCCGGTCGCCGGCGTCACTGATCGGTGAGCTCGCCGGAACCAGCGAGCAGGATCCGTGGTCGGCCGACGCGATCGCCTGGCCGCTGCTCGAGGTGATCGACGCGCATCTCGACGCGCCGTGGGCCGCCACGTTGGCCACCCATCTCGGCCACTTCGTGGTCGGGGAGGAAAAGGAGCTGCGGCAGGGGCGACGCTACGCGGTCGCTCGTCGGCTGGCCGGTCTGTTCGCCTCCTACCACCGACAGCGTCCGCAGCTCCTGGTGGGCTGGCTCGAGGGCGACGGCGAACCGGCCGACCTCGACGACGACCTGCGCTGGCAGCCACACCTGTGGCGGGCGCTGGTCGACCGGATGGGACTGCCCCCGCCGCATATCCGGCATGCCGAAACCGTTGCACGGCTTCGACAGTCGGGCTCAGACCTGCCGGACCGGATCTCGCTTTTCGGGCACACCCGGCTGCCGTGCACCGACATCGAACTCATCGACGCGCTGGCCCGACACCATGACGTGCACCTGTGGCTGCCACACCCGAGCGCCGCGCTGTGGTCGGCGCTGACCGGGTTGACCGGAACGGTTGCGCGCCGGGAGGACACCAGCCACCGACTCGCTGCGCATCCGCTGCTGGCGACGCTGGGGCGTGACGTGCGCGAGTTGCAGCGCAGCCTGCCCACCGGGGTGGCCAGCGACGAATTCCTCGGCGGCGCGGACCCGCCGGACACCATGCTGGGCTGGCTGCAGTCCGACATCGCCGCCAATGCGCCCCGCCCGCAGGGACGCACCCGCCGCGCCGACGACCGTTCGGTGCAGGTGCACAGTTGCCACGGCCCCGCCCGGCAGGTCGACGTGCTGCGTGAGGTCCTGCTCGGCCTGCTCGCCGAGGACCCCACGCTGGAACCCCGCGACATCCTGGTGATGTGTCCGGACATCGAAACCTATGCGCCGTTGATCGTGGCCGACTTCGGGCTCGGCGACGTGGTGCCCGGTGCGCATCCGGCCCACCAGCTGCGCGTGCGGTTGGCCGACCGGGCGTTGGTGCAGACCAATCCGTTGCTTGCGGTGGCGGCCAAACTGCTGGCGCTCGCCGGGAGCCGGGTCACCGCCACCGAGGTCCTCGACTTCGCCCACCTGGAACCCGTGCGGGCCCGTTTCGCGTTCACCGACGACGACTTGGAGACCATCACGCGCTGGGTGCAGCAGGCCAACATCCGGTGGGGTTTCGACCAGGACCATCGCGCGCCGTTCGGCATCCCGTTCATCCAGAACACCTGGCGATTCGGCATCGACCGGGTACTGGCCGGTGTCGCGATGTCCGACGATTCCAAGGGCTGGCTCGACGTCACACTGCCGCTCGACGACGTCGGCAGCAACAGCGTCGAGCTGGCCGGCCGGCTGGCCGAATACGTGGCCCGGCTGCAGCGGGTCGTGGAGTCGCTCAGCGGCGTCAAACCCCTGGCGGACTGGCTGGTGGCACTGCAGGACGCGGTCGAACTGCTGACCCTGACCTCCGGCGACGACGCCTGGCAGACCAGTCAGCTGCAACGCGAATTCGGTGACGTGCGGGCCACCGCCGGGCCACGCGCCGGCATCCGGCTCCGCTTGCCGGACGTGACCGCGCTGCTGACCCGGCGGCTGGCCGGCCGGCCGACCCGGGCCAACTTCCGCACCGGAACGCTGACCGTGTGCACGATGGTGCCGATGCGCTCGGTGCCGCATCGGGTGGTGTGTCTGGTCGGACTGGACGACACCGTCTTCCCGCGGATCGGAGTGGTCGACGGCGACGACGCCCTGGCGCGCGAACCGATGACCGGTGAGCGCGACATCCGTTCCGAAGACCGGCAGCTGCTGCTCGACGCGATCAGTGCCGCGACCGACAAGCTTGTCGTCACCTACACCGGCGCCAACGAATACTCCGGACAGCCCCGCCCGCCCGCTGTCCCGCTGGCCGAGCTGCTCGACGCCTTGGACCGCACCACCGAGGCCCCGGTGCGCGATGCGGTCGTGGTACGACACCCGTTGCAGCCGTTCGATATTCGTAACGTCATCCCCGGAGAGCTCGGGGTCGCCGGGGAACCGTTCACCTTCGACACCGCCGTGCTCGCCTCGGCGGCCGTCACCGGGGGCAACGCCCCGAGCAACCCGATCTGTTGGCCGGCCCGCTGCCCGCGGCGGCGGCCGACGACGTCACGCTCAGTGACCTCGCGAGGTTCTTCGGCAATCCGGTGAAGGGATTCTTCACCGCTCTCGACCTCGCGTTGCCCTGGGAGGTGGAGGGCATCGAGGATGCCATGCCGGTGGAGATCGACAGCCTGCAGGAGTGGACGGTCGGTCAGCGGCTGCTCACCGACATGCTGGCCGGTATGGACCCCGACCGGGCCGGGCAGGCCGAATGGCGCCGCGGCACCCTCCCGCCGGGACGGCTGGGCTGGCGGAAGGCCAACGAGATACGGGACCAGGCAACCCAACTGGCCAGGGCAGCGGCGGCGCACCGAGTCGGGGCGCCGCGAGCCCACGACCTGGACGTCGACCTGGGGGTGGCCGTCGGCTGACCGGGACCGTCTCCGGGGTGTTCGGCAACCGCCTGGTGGAGGTGACCTACTCCAAGCTGGACGCGCCGCACCTGTTGCGGGCCTGGATCCCGATGGTGGCGTTGTCCGCGGCGTATCCGGGACAGTGGTCGGGGTGTGCATCGGGCGCCAGCGCAGGCGGATCGGCGTGGCCGAACGGGTGCTCGGGCCCCCGCTGCAGGATCCGGTCGGTGTGCTGCGCGACTTGGTGGCGATCTACGACGCGGGACGCCGCGAGCCGATCCCGCTGCCGATCAAGACATCTCACGCGTGGGCGGTGGCCCGGCGCAGCAGGCAGGACCCGCGAAGCGAAGCATGGTCGAAATGGCGCTACGAGCGTGAGGATCCCGCCATCGAACGGGTCTGGGGCCGGGAGCCGGAGCTGGACAAACTTCTGACGCCGGTGCGCCCCGGTGAGGAGGCCGACGGTGAGACGACGCGCCTGGGCGCCTATGCGGCCCGGCTGTGGGCACCGTTGCTGGACGCCGAGGACGGTGTGTGATGCGGCAATTCGACCTACTGGGACCGTTGCCCATGGACTGCTCGACGACCGTGCTGGAGGCCAGCGCCGGCACCGGCAAGACCTTCACTCTGGCCGGGCTGGTGACCCGCTATATCGCCGAAGGGCGGGCGACGCTGGATCAGATGTTGCTGATCACCTTCAGTCGGGCAGCCACCCAGGAGCTGCGCGAACGGGTGCGCCGCGCACTGCAGGACGCTTTGCGCGCATTCGACGACGCGCAGTTGGCGCAGGCCGACGAGGTGCTCACGATGCTCACCACGGGTGCGGCCGCAGAGCTCGAGGAGCGGCGGCGGCGGTTGCGCGACGCGGTGGCCGGATTCGACGCCGCCACGATCGCCACCACCCATCAGTTCTGCAACCTGGTGCTGAAATCCCTTGGCGTCGCTGGAGACACCGACACCGGCGTGACCCTGGCCGAGAGCCTGGACGACCTGGTCACCGAAATCGTCGACGACCTGTACCTGCGGCACTTCGGCCAGGACCGTGAACAGCCACCGATCACCCGCAGCGAGGCACTGCGTCTCGCCCGTGAGGTGGTGGCCAACCCGGGTACGGAATTGCGGCCACTGGCGGCGCCCGCCGGCTCGCAGGCCGCGGTGCGGGTCGGGTTCGCCGACGATGTCCTCGTCGAGCTGGAGCGACGAAAGCGCCGACGCGGCATCCTCAGTTACGACGACCTGCTCAGCCGGCTGGCCGACGCGCTGGAATCGCCCGACTCACCCGCCGCCGGTCGCATGCACCGCCGCTGGTCGGTGGTGATGGTCGACGAGTTTCAGGACACCGACCCGGTGCAGTGGCAGGTCATCGAACGGGCCTTCAGCGGGCAATCGACGCTGATCCTCATCGGCGACCCCAAGCAGGCGATCTACGCGTTCCGCGGCGGCGACATCTTCACCTATCTGCACGCCGCCCGCACCGCCGGGGAGCGCCGCACGCTGGCCGTCAACTGGCGCAGTGATTCGGCGCTGGTGGCGCGCCTGCACAGTGTGCTTCGCGGTGCCGAACTGGGCCACCCCGACATCAAGGTCCTCGACGTCGAGGCCCGCCACGACGGCCACCGGCTGGCCGGCGCACCGCACAACGACCCGTTCCGGTTGCGGGTCGTTTCCCGTGAAACATTCGGGCTGCGCGGTACCCGCACCATCAAGATGGATGTGCTGCGGCCACATATCGCCAGGGATCTGGCCGCCGACATCGCCGCCCTGCTGGCCAGCGATGCCACCTTCGCCGGTGACCCGTTGGGTGCCCACCAGATCGCCGTGATCACCGAAAGCCACGCCGACGCGCGGGCCTGCTTCGACGCGCTGGTCGAGGCGGGGGTGCCGGTGGTCTACACCGGTGACACCGACGTGCTCAAGTCTGCGGCCGCCGACGACTGGCTGAGCCTGCTGGAGGCGTTCGACCAACTGCACCGGCCGGGCTTGGTGCGCGCCGCCGCCACCACGATGTTCTTCGGTAAGACCGCCGAGGATCTCGCCGACGGCGGTGACGATCTCACCGATCGGATCGCCGAGACCCTGCGGCAGTGGGCCGACCACGCCCGCGAGGCCGGCGTCGCGGCCGTCTTCGAGGCCGCCCAGCTGGCCGGGATGGGCAAGCGGGTGCTGTCCTGGGCCGGCGGTGAACGCAACATGACCGACCTCGCCCACGTCACCCAGCTCCTGCACGACGTGGCGCACCGGGAACGGTTCAGCCTCACCGCGTTACGCGACTGGCTGCGCACCCAGCGCGACGAGCGCACCGGTGCCCCCGAACGCAATCGCCGCCTGGACAGCGATGCGGCGGCAGTCCAGATCATGACGGTGTGGGTCAGCAAGGGCCTGCAGTTCCCGATCGTGTACCTGCCCTTCACCTTCAACCGCTACGTGCGCAGCGAGGATCTGGTGCGTTTCCACGACGGCGATCAGCGCTGCCTGCATGTGGGCGGCGCGCAGAGCCCCGAGCTGGCGACCGTGCAGGCGCTCGGACGACGGGAGGCCGCCGGCGAGGAGACCCGGCTCACCTACGTGGCGATGACCCGGGCCCAGTCCCAAGTGGTGGCCTGGTGGGCGCCGTCGTGGGACGAGCCCAACGGGGCCTGTCACGGCTGCTGCGGGGCCGGCATCCCGGGCAGGCCGCCGTGCCGGACCGCTGCGACCCGGAGCGGATCGACGACCCGGAGGCGGTGGCGCTGCTGCGCGCATGGGAGACCGCCGGCGGCCCGGTGCTGGAAGAGTCCGTCATCGCCGCGCCCACCCAGCTTGCGGCACCGAAGCAGCGAAATGATCTGGCGGTCCGGCATTTTCACCGCGGCATCGACACCACGTGGCGGCGCACCTCCTACTCCGGGCTGTTGCGCGCCGCCGAGTCGGCCGGGGTGAGCAGCGAGCCGGAAATCGGCCAACTCGACGACGAAGTCGCGGACATCGCAGTCACGGCGCCCCCTACCGGGGCGGATGTCCCGTCCCCGATGGCGGACCTGCCGACCGGCGCCAAGTTCGGCTCCCTGGTGCACGCGGTGTTGGAGACCGCCGACCCGCTGGCCGCCGACCTCACCACCGAACTGCAGACCCAGATCGAGCGACACTCGGTGTGGTGGCCCGTCGACGTGCCGGCGGCCCAACTGGCAGTGGCCCTTGAGCCGCTGCACGACACCCCGCTGGGGCCGCTGGCCAACGGGCTGACCCTGCGCCAGATCGGGCTGCGAGACCGATTGTGCGAGATGGACTTCGAGTTCCCGCTCGACGGCGGAGACCTCCGTCGGGCGGCGCCACAGATCCGGCTGGCCGACGTGGGTCAGTTGTTCGGCGACCACCTCCCCTCCGATGACCCGCTGGCCTCCTACGCCGACCGGTTGACCGGTGGTGCGCTCGGCGGCCAGCCGTTGCGCGGTTATCTGTCCGGGTCGGTCGACGTGGTGCTACGGATACCCGACGGTGCCGGACACCGCTATCTGGTCGTCGACTACAAGACCAACTGGCTGGGCGAGGGGCGTCGCCCGCTGAGTGCCGCCGACTACGACCGCACCCGGATGGCCGAGGCGATGCTGCATTCGGACTATCCGCTGCAGGCGTTGTTGTACAGCGTTGTGCTGCACCGGTTCCTGCGGTGGCGCCAGCCCGGCTACCATCCGGACCGGCATCTGGGTGGGGTGCTGTACCTGTTCGTCCGCGGCATGTGCGGGCCGCAGACCCCGGCGGTCGACGGGCATCCGGCCGGTGTGTTCAGCTGGCGTCCACCGGCCAGCCTGGTGATGGCGGTCTCCGACCTGCTCGACGGACGGCGGGTGGCGGCGTGACCGTCGAGGTGGCCGGCGGGCAGGAGCGCAGCGACTGGGGGATGTCACCGCTGGATACGGCGGACTGGCGGCATTGCGCCACCGCCACCGGACTGCTGCGCACATTCAACGACGCGGGCGTGATCGAGGCCGCCGATGTGCTTGTCGCCCAACGACTCACCGCGCTCGGCAGAGAACCCGACGAGCGGGTCGCGCTGGCTATCGCGTTCGTGGTGCGTGCGGTGCGCGGCGGGTCGGTGTGTGTGGAGCTGGCCGCGGTGCCGGAGCAGGTCGACCTACCGGTGCTGCCGTGGCCCACCGCCGAGGAGTGGTCGGCCGCCGTGGCCGCCAGTGCTCTGCTGACCGCGCCCGCGGTGCTGCATTTCGAGGACGGGCTGCTCTACTTCGACCGGTATTGGCTCGAGGAGCAGCAGGTTGCTACCGATGTGCTGGCCCTGGCGGCGGCCAGGCCGCCGCGTCAGGTGCCCGATGTCACCCGGCTCTTCCCGCCCGGGTTCGACGAGCAGCGCGCCGTCGCCGAGGTGGCGCTGACTCAGGGGCTGACCGTCCTGACTGGCGGCCCCGGCACCGGCAAGACCACCACGGTGGCCCGGCTGCTGGCGCTGCTGGCCGAGCAGGCTGAGCTCGACGGTCGGCCGGTGTTGCGGATCGCCCTGGCCGCGCCGACCGGTAAGGCTGCCGCTCGCCTGCAGGAGGCTGTGCAGCACGAGGTCGACGCGTTGTCCGCCGTCGACCGTGAGCGGTTGCAGGGACTGCATGCGACCACCCTGCACCGGCTCCTCGGGGCCCGGCACGACACCTCGTCGCGGTTCCGGCACCACCGTGAGAACCGGTTGCCGCACGATGTCATCGTCGTCGACGAGACCTCGATGGTGTCGCTGACCATGATGGCGCGGCTGGTGGAGGCGGTGCGCCCGGACTCCCGGTTGCTGCTCGTCGGCGACCCCGATCAACTGGCGTCGGTGGACGCCGGTGCGGTGCTGGCCGACCTGGTCGAGGGACTGAGCGCGCGGGCCGACACCCGGGTGGCGAAATTGGCCAGGTCGCACCGGTTCGGCGCCTCGATCGGCGCCCTGGCCCTGGCGATCCGGGTGGGCGATGCCAACCGGGCCATCGACGTGTTGAACGCCGGCGGCGAACACATCGAATGGGTGGATACCGAGGACCCGGCGACTAGCCTGCGCGCTGTGCTGGTGCCGCACGCCCTGCGGCTGCGGGAAGCCGCGGTGTTGGGCAACGGTGCTGCGGCGCTGGCCACCCTCGACGAGCACCGGCTGTTGTGCGCGCACCGGCACGGGCCACATGGCGTGGCGTACTGGAACCACCAGGTCGAGCGCTGGATCGCCGAGGAGACCGACGCCCCGCAGTGGGCATCGTGGTACCCGGGCCGGCCGTTGCTGGTCACCGCCAACGACTACGGGCTGCGCATCTACAACGGCGACACCGGGGTTGCCGTGCTGCGCGACGGTGGACTGCGCGCGGTGCTGGCTGGGGCCGGCGGGCCGGTGGAGTTCGGGATCAACCGGCTGGCCGATGTCGAGACCATGCATGCGATGACCATTCACAAGAGCCAGGGCAGTCAGGCCTCGGAGGTGACTGTGTTGCTGCCGGAACAGGATTCGCGACTGCTCAGCCGTGAGCTGCTGTACACCGCGGTGACGCGCGCCCAGCACAAGGTGCGGGTGGTGGGCTCGGCCGAGCAGTTGCGGGCCGCGGTGGCGCGCCGAGCGGTGCGTGCCACCGGGTTGAGCCGCCGGCTTCGGGAGTGAGCGCGCTCAGGAGACCAGCCGCCGCAGCAGCGCCGATGCCGCCGCGATGCCCGCCACCGCGGCCAGCACCAGTACCCCCAGGTCCAACCACGGATGCGCGGACGGAATGCCCACCAGCAGCAGCCGCAGCGAATCCACCTCGTAACTCAGCGGATTGATCCGGGACAGCCAGCGCAGCCACTCCGGCATCACCGAGACCGGGTAGAGCGCATTGGAGGCGAAGAACAGCGGCATCGTGATGGCCTGCCCGATCCCCATCAACCGGTCCCGGTTGCGGACCAGTCCGGCCAGGGTCATCGACAGACACGCGAAGAACGCCGACCCGAGCATCACCACACCCATCGCCGCCACGACCCGCAAGGGGTTGTAGGTCAGGTGAATCCCCATGAGGTAGGCCAGGACCAGGACGCCGACCACTTGGGCCACCGAGCGCACTCCGGCGGCGAAGGCCTTGCCGCTGACCAAGGCCGACGCCGGGGCCGGGGTCACCATCAGCTTGGCCAGGATGCCGGCGTCGCGGTCCCAGACGATCTGGATGCCGTAGAAGATGGAGATGAACAGTGCCGACTGCGCGATGATGCCCGGGGCCAGGAACGCCAGGTAGGGCACCGGGCCGGTGTCGATGACATGCAACCGGTTGAAGGTCGTGCCGAAGATGAGCAGCCACAGCGCCGGCTGCACCATCCGGGTGAACAGTTCGGTGCGGTCGTGCCGCAGCTTCTGCAGCTCGACCCAGGCGAAGGTCTCGATCCGGGAGGCCAGGCTGGGCAGTCGGCGCCAGCCGCGGGGCGCCCGTAGTAGCCGTGGTTCGGCGGTGGACTCAACCGGCATCGCGGGCCGCCTTCCGGCCGGCCCGGACGGCGCCGAGCCCGGAGTGGTCGGCGGTCTCGTCGAGCCCGGACCCGGCGTAGTGCCGGAACACGTCTTCCAGGCTGGCGTCCGGGCCCACCTTGGTCTTGAGTTCGGCCGGCGTGCCGACCGCTCGCAGCCGGCCGTGGTGCATCAGCGCAACCCGGTCGCACAGCACATCGGCCTCCTCCATGTAGTGGGTGGTCAGCAGGACGGTCATGCCGAACTCTGCTTGCATGCTCTGGACCTGTGACCAGACTCCGTCGCGGGCAATGGGATCCAGGCCGACGGTGGGTTCGTCGAGGATCAGCAGCGACGGCCGGTTCACCAGGGCCTGAGCCAGTTCCAGGCGGCGCACCATGCCGCCGGAGTAGGTCCCGGCCAGCCGGTCGGCGACATCGAGCAGCTGCATGGCGTCCAGCGCCTCGGCGACCCGGTTCTTACGGCTCGCGCGCGGCACGTCGTAAAGCCGGGCGAACCATTCCACGTTCTGCCGGCCGGTCAGTGCCGGTTCGATCGAAAGCTGTTGTGGCACATAGCCGAGGTTGTAGCGGATGTCCATGGTGTCCCGGCGGGCGTCGAGCCCGAAGATGTGCACCTGCCCGCGTTGGATGGGGGCCAGGGTCGTCAGAAGCCGCACCACGGTGGTCTTGCCGGCTCCGTTGGGGCCCAGCAGCCCCAACGTCTCGCCGGTCTGGACCTGCAGGGTGAGGTCGTCGACGGCGGTGAAGTCGCCGTAGCGGTGGGTCAGGTTCTGGCAGTCGATGGCGGGCTTGCTCATGGTCGGCTCTCCTGCAGTTTCGCGGTGATCTCGGCGAGCACCCGCAGGCCGCCGGCGAGTGCCTCGGTGTCGTCGTCACACAGGTCGTCGAGCACTTCGGCCAGGGCCGCCCGGCGAGCGGCGCGGGAAGCGTCGGCGAGCTGCTGGGCCGGCGCGGTCAGGGCGAGCCGGCCGACGCGGCGGTCCTCGGGGTCGGGGGTGCGTTCCAGCAGCCCGTCGGCGGACAGCTTGGACACCAGCGTGGAGGCGGTGTTCGCGGCCAGTCCGAGTTCGGCGGCGGCCGCGCTGACCGAGATGCCCGGCTGCCTGCCGACCAGGCGCAACAGCTCGGCTTGTGACTCGGTCAGTCCGGAGGCGCCGAAGGGCCGGCCGGCCGCGCGGCGCACGGTGCGACGGAATCGGCCCACCGTGGCGAACAGCTCGGTGATCAGATCGGTGCGGGTGGACACCCCGCCAGATTAGCTCTGTTGCAGAGCTATTGTCGCTCGATTTGGTGTAGTCGCACGTCAGACAGCACGCCGGCACGAGTGGCGACGGTCATATAGGTGCAGAACGGCTGACGGCGGCGGTCGGTCGGCGAGCCCGGATTGAGCAGCCGCAGACCCGTGCGGGCAGTGGTGTCCCAGGGAATGTGGCTGTGTCCGAAGACCAGCACATCGGTGTGCGGATAGCGCTGAGCCATCCGGGCCTCCCGCCCGGAGGCGGCGCCGGTCTCGTGGACGACGGTGAAGCGCAGCCCGTCGAGCGTGACATCGGCACACTCGGGCAGTCGCGAGCGCAGGTCGGCGCCGTCGTTGTTGCCCCAGCATCCGATCAGCCGGTTCGCCTTCGCGGACAGCCGCTCCAGCAGGTCCAACTCGACCCAGTCGCCGGCGTGGATCACCGCGTCGGCGCTCGCCACCTCAGCCCACACCTGAGCGGGCAGGTCGCGGGCCCGTTTCGGAACGTGCGTGTCGGCCAGCAGCAACAGGCGCATGGCCCGATCCTCTCACTGACCTCCGCGCTGGCTGCGTGCCTCCGCGCCGGTCTCCCCGGCGTCGATCGCATCGTCGGGGCCGGTCTCGCCGACGTAAGTTCCGCTGTCGCCGTCCTTGCCCGCGCGCGAGGACGCGATCTTCTCGTCGGAAGCGACGTCTTCGCTGTTCTCGTCCGTGGGATGCGTCATGCCCGGCGGACTACCCGGTGGGCCGAGCCGTCAACCGCGCAGCGCCGACGTTTATCGAGTCCTACCCTGGGAACGAGGTGATGGTGATGACCAACGACGTCGAGAAGCGCTGGCGCGATCCGGGGATGTTCCGTGCCGCGGTGAAATACGTGGTCGCCTTCGTCGCGGTGGCCGGCCTGGCGTTGGCGGCCACCGCCGTCTGGCATTCCCGGATCGCCGGCGTCCTGGTACCGGTCATCCTGTTCGTCGGCGGGGTGGGCGCCTTCGTGCAGACCTACCGAATCTGGCGTGCCGAGGGGGTCTGGCCCATCTGGCAGGGCGCCGGATGGTTCCTGTTGGCCCTGACGCTGGTGTGCCTGGGTGTGCCCGTCGCGGTCTGGTGACCGCCACGCCGCCATACTCGTCGGGTGACCGCTTCATCTGACCTGCCGCTGGACGGTGTCCGCATCGTCGAGATCTCCAGCTTCGTGGCGGTGCCGCTGGCCGGGATGACGCTGGCGCAGCTGGGTGCCGAGGTCATTCGCGTCGACCCGGTCGGCGGGGCGGCGGACTATCACCGTTGGCCGCTGACCGAGGCCGGTGACAGCATCTACTGGGCCGGGCTGAACAAGGGCAAACGTTCGGTCGCCGCCGATATGCGCAGCCCGCGCGGACAGCAGCTGGTTGCGCGCCTGATCGGCGAAGCCGGGGTGCTGATCACCAATGTGGCGGGCCGGCAATGGCATTCGTATCAGGAGCTGAGCGCACAGCGTGCCGACCTGATCCACCTGGAGGTGGTGGGCCGCGGCGACGGCTCGACCGGTGTCGACTACACCGTCAACGCGGGCACCGGTTTCCCGCTGGTCACCGGACCGTCCGGGCAGACCGGCCCGGTCAACCACGTGCTCCCGGCGTGGGATGTCAGCTGCGGGCTGTACGCCGCGCTGGCGATCCTGGTGGCGTTGCGCCGCCGGGACAGCACCGGGCAGGGCAGCCGCATCCGCCTGCCACTGGACGACGTCGCGCTGGCCACCGCGGCCAACCTCGGATTCCTCACCGAGCCGATGGTCACCGGAGCGCAGCGGCCGCGGCTGGGCAACGCCATCTACGGCCAATACGGCCAGAACTTCACCAGCAGCGACGGCGCCGCCTTCATGGTGGTCGCCCTGACATCGCGGCACTTCCGCGATCTCGCCGAGCTCACCGGTACCGCGAAAGCCGTTGCCGCCATCGCCGAAGCGCTGGGCGCCGACTTCGCCGACGAAGGCCAGCGCTACCAGCACCGCGACGTGTTGACCGGGCTGTTCGCCGGGTGGTTCGGTAGCCACACCGCCGAGGAGGTCAGCGCGGCGCTGGCGGGGAGTTCAGTGCTGTGGGAGCGCTACCTCGATTTCGCGGAGCTCGCCGAACATCCACGGGTAACCCACAATCCGCTATTCAGCCTGCTCGAGCAGCCCCGGATCGGCAGCTATCTGGCACCGGGACTGCCGATGTCGGTCGACGGCGCCCACACCCCGGCCCGACCGGCGCCCGCACTGGGCGACGACACCGCGGCCGTGCTCGCCGAACTCGGGATGACGCCCGAGGAGATCACCGCTCTGGTCGAATCCGGCACGGTGACAACGTGACTCATGTCCTGGCCAGCCTACTTGAGGTCGACGCCGACCCGGCCACAGCGGACGCGTTCACGGGAAAGCCCGCCGGCCCGCCGGACAAGCGTGCCTACGGCGGGCATCTGGCCGCGCAGGCGATGGCGGCCGCGTGCCACACCGTCGAGCCCGCGTTGCGGCCGACCAACCTGCACGTGCAGTTCCTGCGCGGTGGAGATGCCGGCGCGCCGGTGGGTACCAGGTCGAGCGGGTTTACGACGGCCGCACAGCGGCCGCGCGGCGGGTACTTGGGTGGCAAGACAGACGGCTGCTGGTGACCGCCGCGGCGCAGTTCTCCGCGTCGGCGGTCGGGCCCGAGCACGCCCGGCATGCGGTGTCGCCGGGGGATCCCGAGCAGCTGCCCGCCAACGGGCCCATCGGTCCGGCGCCGGCGGTACCGCTCGACGAGATCGACATCCGCACCGACGATGATTGGAGCACTGGGGAATTCGTCCGGCGGCTGTGGTGGCGGGTCACCGCGCCGCTGCCCGACGATCCCAGGGTGCACGCCTGCGCGGCGGTCTACGTCACCGACATCTACGGTATCGACCCGGTGCTGGCGGTGCACCACCATTCGATGACCGACCGCAGCCACCGCACCGCCACCACCGACTCGTCGATCTGGTTTCATCGGCCGATCCGCGCCGATCGGTGGAACCTGCTGGAATCCCGCTCACCCGCGGCAGCGCGCGGTCGTGGGCTGGTCACCCTGGACCTCTACGACGCCGACGCGGTACTGACCGCCACCCTGGTTCAGGAGGGCCTGGCGGTCGTGCGGGACTGACGTCGCACCTGCCGCTCGGTGGCCAGCGAGCGGGTCTCCTCCGACAGCGGGGCGGCGAGCATCGCGGCCACCGTGTCGACCAGATGGCTGGTGAACAACCGGTCGTCGGCGTGCGGTGCGCCCGCGGCACGGCGGCCCAACTCCACCGCGGCGTACACCAGGGCGCCCAGCCGGGGATGCAATGTCACCGCCAGTGGGTCCAGCATCGGTTCGAGCAGCAGCCGCCACCGTTGCAGGCTGCTGGCGGACCCGCCGGTGAAGTCGAAGGCGGGAACGGGCCGGTTGAGCAGATCGGCGTGGATGCGCAGGAAAGCCGGACCGCCGTCGGGGTTGGTCAATTCGGCGGCCAGCGGCCGCACCAGCGCAGCGGCCATCGCGCGCATCGAAGTCGCCTGCTCGCCGCGCACCGTCTCGAGCAACACGTCACGCCGGGCGTCGATCATCGGCAGGTGCTTGTCGCCGATGGCGGCCAGCACCCCGGCACGGTCGGTGAAGTGATACTGCACAGCCATCACGTTGCGGGCGCCGGCCTCGCGGGCGATCTCGCGCAGGCTCACCGCCTCCACGCCGCGTTCGGCGAACAGTCGCTCGGCGGTGGCGACCAGAGTGGCGCGGGTGTCGACAGCCATCACGCGGCTGTCAAAGCTCGGCGACCTCGTGCTCGATCAGCTCGGCCAGCCGAGCCTGCGCGGCCTCCCGTCGGGTCGGGATGTGTTGCGACGGGAACAGGGTCTGCACCGGTTGGTACTCCTTGAGCGTGCGCCTGGCCACGGTCAGCTTGTGCACCTCGGTCGGGCCGTCGGCGATCGCCAGGGACTGGGCCGCCACCATCATCTTCACGAACGGCATCTCGTCGGAAACGCCGAGGGCCCCATGCAGATGCATGGCGCGTTGCACCACATCGTGAAGGACTTGGGGCATCGCGACTTTCACCGCGGCGATGTCGCGGCGCACCAATTGGTAGTCGTGGTATTTGTCGATCTTCCATGCGGTACGCAGCACCAGCAGACGGAACTGCTCGATCTGGATCCAGCTGTCGGCGATCTTCTCGCTCGTCATCTGGTAGTCGCCCAGCGGTCCACGGCGCGTCTGCCGTGACACCGCGCGCTCGCACATCATGTCGAAAGCCTTGCGGGCCAGGGCTATTGTCCGCATGGCGTGGTGCACGCGGCCGCCGCCGAGCCGGGTCTGGGCGATTGCGAACGCCTGCCCCTCACCACCGAGCACGTGGTCGGCGGGTACTCGAACGTCGTTGTAGCGGATGTACCCGTGTCCGGCGCGGTCGTCGGATTCACCGCCCACCCCGATATGGCGGATGGTCTCGATGCCCGGCGTCTCGGCGGGCACGATGAACAGTGACATCTTCTGGTGGGTGCGGGCCTCGGGATTGGTGACCGCCATGACGATGAAGAAGGCGGCGTTGCGCGCGTTGGAGGAGAACCATTTCTCGCCGTTGATCACCCACTGGTCGCCGTCGCGTTCGGCGCGGGTGGTGAACAGTCCGGGATCGGAGCCGCCCTGGGGTTCGGTCATCGAATAGCAGGACGAGATTTCACCGTCGAGCAACGGCTGCAGATACCGCCGCTTCTGCTCCTCGGTCCCGAACATCGCCAGGATCTCGGCATTGCCGGAGTCCGGGGCTTGGGAGCCGAAGACCGAAGGTGCCCACCGCGATCTGCCGACGATCTCGTTCAGCAGCGCCAGCTTGACCTGGCCGTAGCCCTGGCCGCCGAGTTCCGGGCTCAGGTGCGCGGCCCACAGGCCCTGCTCCCTGACCTTGCGCTGCAGCGGCCGCAGGATCCGCAACACCTCGGGGTTGGTCTTCTCGTAGGGGTCCAGCGGTGCGAAGTCCAGCGGTTCGAGGTCCTCGCGCATGAACTCCTCGACCCAGTCGAGCTTCTTCTGATAGTCAGGATCGGTCTCGAAATCCCACATGGTTTGGTCCTTGAAGTTCTCGGGGTCCGCGACGTTGAGGCGGCGCGATCATAACTTCATACAACTGCATCAATCAATGGGATCCGACGAGCCGATCGGGCATGCTTCCACCGTGCTGTTGCTCAGCCGGGTCACCGGCTTGGACGTCCTGAGACCCGACGGGCGGGTGATCGGCCGGCTGGCCGACCTGACCGCCGACCTCGGCGACCAGTCCGGTCCCCAGTTGGTGCAGCGGCTGCTGGTCCGCCGCCGCCGCGCCGAACCTCTGCTGACGCCGTGGCACCGCGTCGTCGGATTCGGGCCCACACAGGTCGTCCTCGCCGACGCCGCCGGGGAGTCCGCCGAGGCCGCGGGTGTGCAGGCACTGCGCCGACACGAGATCCTGCTGGGCCGCGACGTCCTCGACACCCAGGTGGTCGACGTCGTCGGCCAGCGGCTGGCCCGCGTCGCTGACGTCGTGCTGGCCCGCACCCCGTCCGGCCGCGTCGAACTCGTCGGGGTCGAGGTCGGCTTCGGCGGCGTGCTGCAGCGGCTGAAGCTGGGCTCACTGGCGCGACGCACCGGCCAGGACATCATCGCCTGGTCGGATCTACACCTGACCTCCGAGCGCGGCCACGCCGTTCAACTGGCCACGCCGCGCGCCGCCGTGCACCACCTCGACCCGCGGGCGCTGGCCGCGCTGGTCAGCCAGGTGGACACCGAATCAGCCACGGAGATTCTGGCCACCAAGGTCCCCGGCGAGGCCGCCGAGGTGGTGCAGGCCACCCATCCCGCGGTCGGCGAACGGGTGCTGCGCGCGATGCCCAGCACGGCGGCCGCCCGCATCCTCGCCGCCATGCCCGCCGAACACGCCGGCCGATGGCGGCAACGGCTCGAACACGCCCCGACGCTGCTCGGCCGGCGCTTCCTGCGCTCGCGGGTGTGGCTCGAGGCCAATCCGCGACACCGCAGCGGACCCGGCTCATGAGAGCGCCCGGCCGCACCACCAAGCGGTTCGGGGCGCTGCTGGCAGTCGTGGGCCCTGGGCTGCTGGCCGGTCTGTCCGACGACGACCCGGCCGGCATCACGACGTACTCGGTGCTCGGCGCCGACCACGGCTACCAGCTGTTGTGGGTGCTGCTGCTGTCCACCGTCGCGCTGATCGTCTTCCACAGCCTGGCCGCCCGAATGGGTGTGGTGACCGGCCAGGGCCTGATCGGCCTGGTGCGACAGCGCTATGGCGTCGGCATCGGCGGTGCCGTGCTCGGTGCCCTCGTCATCGCCAACATCGGCACCACCTGTGCCGAATTCGCCGGCATCGCCGCGGGATTCGAGCTGTTCGGCATCAGTCGCTACGTCAGCGTGCCGGCCGCCGCGGTCACGGTGTCACTGTTGGTGTTGCGCGGCAGCTTCCATCGCGTCGAGCGGCTGCTACTGCTGTTGTCGACCGTCTTCCTGGCCTACCTGGTCTCGGGGTTCCTGGCCAAACCGGACTGGGGAGCCGCACTGCACGGCACGTTCGTGCCGTCCATGCCGATGACCGGGCAGGCGATCGCGATCGTCACCGCGACGCTGGGCACGACGCTGGCGCCGTGGGGTCTGTCGTTCATGCAGTCCTATGCCGTCGACAAGAAGTTGCGCACCGAAGACCTGCCGCTGGAACGCGTCGACGTCATCACCGGGGCGGTCCTGACCGGGGTCATCGGGTTCTTCGTCGTGGTGGCGTGCGCGGCAACCCTGCACCGCGACGGGCGCCGCATCATCGACGCCGCCGACGCGGCGATCGCGCTGCAGCCGCTGGCCGGCGAGGCCGCGGCCACACTCTTCGGCATCGGCCTGATCGGTGCCGCGTTCCTGGCCGCCTCGATCCTGCCGCTGTCCACCGCCTACTCGGTCTGCGAATACGCCGGCCTGGAAGCCGCCATCGACGATCCCTACCGTGAGGCGCGGACCTTCTACCTGACCTACGGGATCATCACCGGCATCGGTGCGGTCATCGTGCTCGCGCCGCACGCGCCGCTGGTGACCATCCTGGTCGGAACCCAAGTGCTCAACGCCGTGCTGCTGATCCCGCTGATGCTGGCCATGATCGGACTGGGTCGCGACCGGGAGCTGATGGGCGGGTTCGCTATCGGGCGCCGCGGACTGATCGGTTACGTCGCGACGACGGCGGTGGTGGTGGCGTGCGTCCTGACGTTGGGCATCACCACCGTGCTGGGCTGAACAGGGAACAGAGAGGATCACCGATGTCGACGTCCGTTCGCCTCGAGATCGTCGACCCCGGGGTGGCCGTGATCACCCTCGACGGGCCCGGCCGGCTCAACGCGTTCTCCGCCGACACCGCCCGCCGCCTCGGCGCCGCCTACCGGCGGTGCGACGCCGACGACACGGTGCGTGCCGTTGTCGTCACCGGCGCGGGCCGGGCGTTCTGCGCCGGTGCCGACATGTCCGCGGACGCCGCGGTATTCGACAGTCCCGCCGACGGATTCAGCGCCTCCCCGATCCAGCCGCCGGCGTGGCGGGTGCGCAAGCTCGTCGTCGCCGCGGTCAACGGCCACGCGATCGGCATCGGGCTGACGCTGGCGCTGCAATGTGACGTCCGGCTGGTCGCCGAGGATGCCACGCTGGGCGTCCCGCAGGTACGTCGCGGCATGATCGGCGACTGCGCGGTGCACTACACCCTCAAGCGTGCCGTCGGTCTGGCCGTGGCGGCCGACGTGCTGCTGACCGGGCGGACGTTCACCGGCCGTGACGCCGCCGCGATGGGGATCGCCAGCCGGGCGCTGCCGGCCGACGACGTGCTGCCGGCGGCACTGGAACTGGCCCGCGACGTCGCGGTCAACGCCAACCCGGCCTCGGTGGCCTACAGCAAACGGCTGCTGTGGACCGAGACCGACGCCGACACGGTGGCCGCCGAGGAGACTACGGTGCACCTGACACTGATGGGCGGCCCGGACGCGGCCGAGGGCCCGGCCGCCTGGCGGGCGAAACGGCCCCCGGTGTGGCGGTCGGTGGCCAGCGAGACGGGAGATCCGGCATGAAGACGACGGCCGAGGTTCTCGACGGGGTGGACCTGACCGGGCGCACTGTCGTCGTCACCGGGGCGTCCTCCGGGCTGGGTCTGCAGACCGCACGCGCCCTGCAGTCGGCCGGGGCTCAGGTGGTGGCCGCCGTGCGTGACCTGGACAAGACCCGGGCCGCCATCGACTGCGACACCGTCCGCCTTGAGCTGGCCGACTTGCGTTCGGCGCGTGCCGCAGCCGCCGAGCTGGCCGACCGCCTGGACCGCATCGACGTGCTGGTCAACAATGCCGGGATCATGGCGCCGCCACTGTCGCGCACCGCCCAGGGCTACGAAATGCAGCTCGGGGCAAACCATCTCGGCCACTTCGTGTTCACCACCGGGCTTGTGAGCACGTTCGCCGAAGGCACCCGGATCGTCAACCTGAGCAGCCGCGGACACCTGGCCGGCGGAATCCGGTGGGACGATCCCAACTACGCAGACGAATCCCAGTACGACAAATGGCAGGCCTACGGCCAGAGCAAGACCGCCAACGTGTTGTTCACCGTCGAAGCCGAACGGCGCTGGGGACCTCGAGGCGTGCACTCGTTCGCCGTGCACCCGGGGGTGGTCGCCACCGAGTTGGCCAGGCACATGACCCGCGACGACTTCAGCGGAGGCGGGCGGCTGGCCAATCTCGACGTGACCGACGTCGAGCACGGTGCGGCGACCACCGTGTGGGCGGCGGTCAGCCCGGAACTGGACGGTCGCGGCGGGCTGTACCTCGAGGACTGCCGTGTCGCCGAACCGTTCACCGAGGGCGCCGAGGGCGGCGTCGCGGACTGGGCGGTGGACCCCGGGCAAGCCGCCCGGCTGTGGGACTGGTCGCAGCGTCAAGCCGACCTCAGTGTGAGTGACTAACCTGCAGTGGTGTCCATCGACGTTCGTCCCGCACGCAAGCCGGACATCCCCGCGTTGGCGCGGGTACTGGGGCGAGCCTTCCAGGACGACCCGGTGATGGCGTGGGTGCAGCCCGATGCCGAGCGCCGCAAGGCGGCGCTGCCCGGACTCTTCGGAGCCCTGGCCCGACACCATTTCCTCGCCGGCCGGGCAACCGAGGTCGCGGTGTCGCAAGACGGTGTGGCGGGGGCGGCGCTGTGGGATCCGCCGGGGCGCTGGCAGCAGTCCCCACGGGAACAGCTCGCGATGTTGCCGGCCGTCCTTCGCGCGTTCCGCGGCCGACTGGCCGCCGGCCGGGCGGTCACCGACCTGATGAAGGCGAATCATCCCGAGGAACCGCATTGGTATCTGGCCGTCATCGGCAGTGACCCGACCGTGCGCGGCGGCGGATTCGGCCGCGCACTCATGCAGTCCCGCCTGGACCGCTGTGACGCCGAGTACGCCCCCGCCTACCTGGAATCAAGCAATCCGGCCAATGTGCCGTACTACGAACGGTTCGGGTTCGAGGTGACCGGCGAGATCGTGTTGCCCGAAGGCGGTCCGTCGCTGTGGCCGATGTGGCGCGCCCCTCGGTGATGATCGCACCGGTTTAGCCACCTCGGCGGCTGGGCAACCGACGCGGACTGTCCACGCCAGCGAACGGGAGGTGGTTCACATGACCAACCCAGCGCAGTTTCCCGACGAAGACGGCCCCGGCGACACGTTGAATGCCGCCGAATCACTCGACTCCGACGAGGTGCGCAACGACGACGGCGACACCGTCGTCGACCCGCCCGACGACTGGAGCGCGGCCACCAAGTCGCCGATGACCGCGCGCGAGGAGCGCGAGGGGGAATCGCTCGACGAGCGCCTGGCCGAGGAAGAGCCGGACGTGATCGAGGACATCGAACCTGACGACACACCCGCAGACCGCGCTCATCACGGTCAGATCAGCGGCACCCCGGAGGACGGCGATTCGCTGTTCCCCGTCGTCGAGTAACCCCGCGGAATGAGGTGGGGCGGACGGCAGCTTAGCGCTGGCTGAACGTTTGCTGCACGTCTCTGCCAAGTTGTATGCAAGTTTGCGAAAACTGCGTATCGCGCCCTTGGGATTGTGATAATCGGCGCAAGTGGTGATGCGGGCCATGGCGGGTCCTCCGGAGGGGAGGGGACCGGCCATGGCCCCCCTTGTGCGCTGGCTACTGCGGGACCGCCTGCAGCACCACCATCGACCGCGACTCCACCCGCAGCGGTGTCGCCCCCTTCACCATCGCCGCCTGGTCGATCTCGCCCGGGCCGGCCGCCGTGTCCAGCACCGGCTGCCACGCCGCGCCGAACTCGGTCGGCGGCAGGGTGAACTCGATGGGCTCGTGATGGGCGTTGAAGCACATCACGAAAGAGTCGTCGGTGACCCGCTGGCCGCGGGCATCGAGATCGGGAATCCCGTGGCCGTTGAGGTAGACGGCCACCGATTTGCCGAACCCGGAGTCCCAATCCTCGTCGCTCATCTCCGAACCGTCCGGGCGGAACCAGGAGATGTCGGGAAGACCCTCGCTACCGCGGCGCCGCACCGGGCGCCCGTTGAAGAACCGACGCCGGCGGAACGCCGGGTGCGCGGCCCGCAGTTCCGACACCGCGGCGGTGAATTCCAGCAGATCCTTGTCGGCGGAGGACCAGTCGATCCACGTGATCTCGTTGTCCTGGCAGTAGCCGTTGTTGTTGCCGCCCTGGGTACGGCCCAACTCGTCGCCGTGGCAGATCATCGGGACACCCTGGGACAGAATGGTGGTGGCGATCAGGTTGCGCTGCTGGCGCGTGCGCAACGCGTTGATCTCCGGATCGTCGGTGGGGCCTTCGACCCCGCAGTTCCACGACTTGTTGTTGCTCTCGCCGTCGTTGTTGTCCTCGCCGTTGGCTTCGTTGTGTTTCTCGTTGTAGGACACCAGGTCCCGCAAGGTGAAACCGTCATGGGCGGTGACGAAGTTGATCGATGCCACCGGTCGGCGAGCGGTGTGCTCGTAGAGGTCGGCCGAGCCGGTCAGCCGCGAGGCGAACTCGCCGAGGCTGGCATCTTCGCCGCGCCAGAAATCCCGGACGGTGTCGCGGAACTTGCCGTTCCACTCCGTCCACTGCGGCGGGAAGTTGCCCACCTGGTAGCCGCCGGGGCCGACATCCCACGGCTCGGCGATCAGCTTGACCTGGCTCACCGTCGGATCCTGTTGCACCAGTTCGAAAAACGCGCTCAGCCGGTCGACGTCGTAGAACTCGCGGGCCAACGTGGCGGCCAGGTCGAAGCGGAAGCCGTCGACGTGCATCTCGGTGACCCAGTACCGCAGCGAGTCCATGATGAGCTGCAGCGAATGCGGATGCCCGACATTGAGGCTGTTACCGGTGCCGGTGTAGTCCATGTAGTAGCGCTTGTCGTCGTCGACGAGGCGGTAGTAGGCGGCGTTGTCGATACCGCGGAAGGACAGTGTCGGACCCATGTGGTTGCCCTCGGCGGTGTGGTTGTAGACCACGTCGAGGATCACCTCGATACCTGCCTCGTGCAGCGCCCGCACCATCGCCTTGAACTCCTGGACCTGTCCGCCCGGGGTGGTGCTGGCCGAGTACTTGCTGTCCGGGGCGAAGAACCCGATGGTGTTGTAGCCCCAGTAGTTGGACAGTCCCTTGTCGATGAGGGTGGAGTCGTTGGCGAAGTGGTGCACCGGCATCAACTCGATGGCGGTGGCGCCGATCTCCTTGAGGTGGGCGATGATCGCCGGATGTGAGATGGCCGAATAGGTTCCGCGGATGGCGTCGGGAATGTCGGGATGCGTTTGGGTCAGGCCCTTGACGTGTGCCTCGTAGATGACGCTGTCGGCGTACTCGCGTTGCGGCGGCCGGTCCACCCCCCAGTCGAAGTAGGGGTTGATGACGACCGACTTGGGCATGCTCGCCGCGGAGTCGTCGTCGTTGCGGCTGTCGGGATCGCCGAAGTTGTAGCCGAACAGCGACTGGTCCCAGTCGAAGTGGCCGTCGATGGCCTTGGCGTAGGGATCGAGCAGCAGTTTGTTGGGGTTGCACCGCAGGCCCTGGCCGGGGTCGTGCGGGCCGTGCACCCGGTAGCCGTACCGCTGGCCGGGTTCCACGCCCGGCAGGTAACCGTGCCAGACGAAGCCGTCGACCTCGGGCAGAACGATGCGGGTTTCGGTGCCGTCCTCGGCGAACAGGCACAGCTCGACGCGCTCGGCCACTTCGGAGAACAACGCGAAGTTGGTACCGAATCCGTCATAGGAGGCGCCCAGCGGGTAGGCCTTGCCGGGCCATACCTCGGTGGCGGTTGCGTTGGTCACGTGGACTCCCTCGAATCGGCGGATTGACTGTGCGGGGTACCCCGCAAGGGGTGGTCCCCAATCACCCGAAACGACGATGTGACGGGGTCGACAATATTGGTGGTCAGGGCGTGGCCTCGTGGCCCGCCCGTCCGGCGGTGCGCCGCCGCTCCTTCATCTCGGCCTCGTACACATGGCGCTTGCCGGCCATCAGCGTGCCCCGCACGGTCCGCTCGTGGTCACGCAGCACCGACCAGTAGCCGTCGTCGAACTCCTCGACCACCTGGAAGGTCCACCGGCCGTCGAGGACGTTACGGCCGACCATGTCGGTGGCCAGGGTGTCGGCGATCTGCGGGTGGCCCGCCGTGCGCAACTTGTCGCAGGCCTCGCCGAGCAGCAGATCGGCGTGCCCCATCAACTGGTGGAACGAGTAGAGGTGCCCGCGGGCCCGTTCCACGTATTCCAGCGCCTCCGACAGCGAACCCACGGCCGCCACGGTGTCGTCGTCGGCCCCGGCGGGTCGACGGCCCAGCAGTTCGTCGGATCCGCTCATCGAACGACCTCCTCGGCGTGCGCGGACTCCTCGGCCCGGTGGTGCCCGAGGTCTCGTAGGTATCGGAGGTAGACGTAGTCATCGACGGTGACGGCGTGGCCCAGCGTCATCCGTGCGGGGCTGTGCAGCGCAGGCGCCCCCGACCGTGCGCCGGTGGGCGCCGCGGCCAGGGTGGGGGAGACCGTCAGGCACATCTCGTCGACCAGGTCGTTGGCGATGAGTTCGTCGAGCAGGGTGGGGCCGCCTTCGCACAGGATGCGGCGCATGCCCCCGGCCCGCAGCGTGGCGAGCGCGGAGTCGAGGTCCACCGCGGTGTCCCCGGCGATGAGGATGTCGGCGTGCTGCCGCAGCTCGGGCCGGGATCGCGCCAGCCGCGCGGTGGTCACCAGGATGGGGCGTTGGTCCGGTTCGGCGAACAGCGACGGGGGCACCCGGCCGGTGTGGGTCACCACGGCGATCGGCGGCGCCGAGTCGACGCCCCAGCGTTGCCGGCGCTCGGCGCGCTGGTCGGCGGTCAATCGCACCGGCCCGTAGCCCTCGGCGCGCACGGTGCCCGCCCCGACGAGAACCACGTCGGCGTATCCGCGCAGCGTGAGCAGCAGGTTCTGATCGGTGGGATCGGACAGCGGGCCGGCCACGCCGTCGAATGCCGCCGCGCCGTCCAGCGACATGATCATGTTGGCGCGGACGCCGTCGGGCGGATCGCGGTAGAGCGCGGACAGCTGCGCCGGTGCGGAGGCCCTGGCCAGATGCTGCACCGGCGAAGTCATGGGCACTCCTTACCCGAAGCCGCTTCCGGCGAAACCCAGCGTCAGGTCAACGCGGCGACCGGCGAGTCGTCCAGGTGCCGGAGCAGGTCTTCGGCATTGTCGAAAACCGCTGCTGCACCGGCCTGTTCGAGCTCGCTACGCGAGATCCCGCCGGACAGGACGCCGATGCACGGCACCCCGGCGCGGCCCGCGGCCTCCACATCCCAGACGGTGTCACCGATGAACACCGCCTGTTGTGCGTCCACCCCGGCCTTCTTCAGCGCCACCTCGACGATGTCGGGGCGGGGCTTGGCTTGCTCGACGTCTTCCGACGAGGTGATCGCCGAGACGATGTCCTCGGTGTCGAGGGTGTCGCGCAGCATGGCCAGTTCGTTCTCGGGTGCCGAGGTGGCCAGCACCACCTGCAGGCCCATGTCGGCGACGCGGCCCAGCAGCTCGCGCGCCCCCGGCAGCGCAGCCAACAGCGCGGCGTCGGCTTCGTAGTAGCGGGTGTGTAACTCCTTGAGCCGCTTCTGCACATCGTCGTCGGCCTTGTCGGAGAGCTCATCGAGCAGCGTCGAACCGTCCATGCCGATACAGCGGTGGATGCGCCACGCTTCGACGGGTAGACCGACGTCGTGGAACGCCCGTTGCCAGGCGTGGACGTGGAGGTAGTTCGAGTCGACCAGGGTGCCGTCGATGTCGAACAGCACAGCGGGCCGGAGTTTTTCCATGCGACGGGGGTACCCGATTATCGGGAACGCGCCCACACGGGGGTTGTTTGCGCTGCCGCTCGGCGGATATGTCCCGGAACTACGGTGTCGGTGGCTGGGCTTCGTCGGCCCGGGGCTGCCAATCGTTGACACCGACGGTGATCATCCGCAGTTGCTTGACCGCCGTGCGCCGGATCTCTTCGAGCGCCGCCGCGTCATGGGCGTCTTCGATCGCCTCGGCGATGATGATCATCGAGTTGACGAACAGACTGGCCAGGATGTTGAGGTCCTCGGTACTCCAGGTGTTCAGGCCGGGGAAACGGGCCAGGTCGGTGGCCAGCTCGGAGGTGATCAGCCGGATCTCGGTCCGGATCGCATAGCGCAGCACCGTCACCCCGCTGGAGCGCTCCCGGCCGATGAACCGCCAGTGTTCGCGTTGTTCGCTCACCCCGGCGATCAGCATCTCGACGGTGGACTCGATCACCCGATTCGGGTCCAGCTTGCCCGCCCGGGCGCTGCGCAACATCTCCCGCAGCGAGCGGAACGACTCGTCGATCAACACCAGGCCCAGGGCGTCCATCGACTCGAAATGCCGGTAAAACGCGGCGGGCACGATGCCCGCCTCCCGGGTGACCTCGCGCAGGCTCAGGCCGCTGAAGCTACGCTCGTCGAGCAGCTTGAGCGCGGCGGCGATGATGGCCCTTCTGGTGGCCTCTTTGCGCTCCTCACGCGACGGCGCCTCGCGCGACCGAGACTTCCCAGACCGCTCATGACGTGAGCTCGGCGTACGACTGTTCACTGTTGTGAACCCTACCACAGACTGGTCCGATTCCTTGACGACGTGCACTTTCATTACCGACAGTGTACACATGTTCACTCAAACTCTGACCAAGAAGGTGCTCCGTTCACCGCTGGTCGATCTGCTCACCGGACCACACGGTGTGGACCGCTACACCGAGCTGGTGGACCCCATCTGGACCACCGATGCCCGCGCCCGGGTGGTCGACGTACGACGCTCCACACCCCGCAGTGTCACGCTGCTGCTCGAGCCCAACGCGGCCGTCGTCAGTCATCGGGCCGGCCAGCACGTGAACCTGACCGTCGAGATCGACGGTCGTCGGCACACCCGCTGCTACTCGCCGGCCAGCGCCGAAGGCGCCGCACTGATCGAGCTGACCATCGGAAGCCACGACGGCGGTTTGGTGTCCAACCACCTCTACCGGCATGCCCGGCCCGGCATGGTGCTCGGCCTGTCCGAACCCGCCGGCGAGTTCCTGCTGCCCGCGCCGCGGCCGCGCCGCGTCCTGTTCGTCTCCGGCGGCAGCGGCATCACCCCGGTGATGTCCATGCTGCGCACCCTGCTCGCCGAAGGCCATGACGGTGAGATCGCGTTCGTGCACTACGCGCGTACGCCCGCCGAGGCCTGCTACCGGACCGAACTGGCCGAGATGGCTGCGACGGGGGTGCGGGTGCTGCACGGCTACACCCGGTCGCCCGGCGGCGAACTCGACGGTCGTTTCGGGCTCGAACACCTGAAGATCGCCATGGCCGAGCCGGACGCCGTCTACGTGTGCGGGCCGCCCGCGCTCGTCGACGCGGTGCGTGACCACTGCCCGAACGCGTTGTCGGAAAGCTTCGTCCCAGTGCCCTTCGTTCTGCCAGACACACCGTCGGGCGGTCGGATCACCTTCCGTGACAGCGCAATCGAGACCACCGACGACGGACGCCCCCTGCTCGACCAGGCAGAGGCCGCCGGACTGACCCCGACCAGCGGATGCCGGATGGGCATCTGCCATACCTGCACCCGCCGCAAGCACCGCGGCGCGGTGCGCAACCTGACCACCGGCACGGTGTCGACCGCCGACGAGGAGGACGTGCAGATCTGCGTGTCCGTGCCCGTCGGCGACGTCGAACTCGCGCTGTGAGCCGAAAGGGACAACCATGACCACGCCACCCATCACCCTGACCCCCGAACAGGCCGACGCGTTCGGCCGTGAACTCGACGCCATCAAAGAGCGGGTGATCGCCGACCTCGGCCAAGCCGACGTCGACTACATCCGTCGCGTGATCAAAGCCCAACGCGCCATGGAGATCTCCGGACGGGCGTTGCTGATGGCGGGCATCCTGCCACCGGCCTGGCTGGCCGGCACCGCGTTATTGGCGGTCGCCAAGATCCTCGACAACATGGAGATCGGCCACAACGTGATGCACGGCCAATACGAGTGGACCGGCGACCCGGCCCTGTGCGGGCGCACCTTCGAGTGGGACACCGCGTGCCCGGCCGACCAGTGGCGGCATTCGCACAACTATTCGCACCACACCTACACCAACATCGTCGGCATGGACCGCGACATCGGTTACGGCATCCTGCGGATGAGCCCCGACCAGCCATGGCGACCGTACTACCTGGGCAACCCGGTGTACGCCTTCCTGCTGATGGTGCTTTTCCAGTACGGCGTGGCTCTGCATGAGTTGGAAGCCGACCGGATCCGCGCGGGTGAGATCTCGTTGTCGGACAAGCGTGAAGTCCTGCAGGAGATCTGGCGCAAGACGCGGCGGCAGACCGCCAAGGACTACATCGCCTTCCCGCTGCTGGCCGGCCCGTTCGCCCCGTTCGTGTTCACCGGCAATCTCACCGCGAACCTGATCCGCAACGTGTGGTCCTACGCGATCATCTTCTGCGGCCACTTCCCGGACGGCACCCAGGAGTTCAGCGTGGAAGAGACCCGCGACGAATCGCGGGGCAGGTGGTACTTCCGGCAGGTGCTCGGTTCGGCGAACCTGACCGGCGGCAGGCTGTTTCACCTTCTGTCGGGCAACCTGTCCCACCAGATCGAGCACCACCTGTTCCCCGACCTGCCGGCGCGGCGCTACGCCGAGATCGCCCCCGACGTGCGCGAGGTGTGCCGTCGCTACGGGATCCCGTACAACGCCGGGCCGTTGCCCAAGCAGTTCGCCACCGTGGTCCGCAAGATCGTCAAGCTGGCGCTGCCGACCAAAGCCGGCCAGGATACGCCGGACCTGGCCCGGGTCGCCTGACTACTTGGGCGCCGACAGGTCGTAGACATCGGTGTTGCCGAGTTGGGTCACCGGGAACGTGGCGGTGACCCAGTCGGTGATGCCGGAGTGATTGCCACCGAATGGCCAGCCGCCTGCCTTCCCCCGCCAGTCCCTCTCGACGACGTAGTAGCGGACCTGCCCGGCGGCCACATCGGCCCTGAACTGATCCAGGGTGGGCACCGGATCGCGACCGGTGAACCCCCCGATCGCCATGACAGCGGTGCCGCTGGACAGTTCCAGACCCGCCGCAGTCGACGATCCCACCGTGGCCGCCGACCACTTCGTCTGCGTCGCCCGCAGCAGCTCAGCCAGCTTGGGGTTATCCGGCGATTGACCGAACGCCTTGGCGCCGAAGCCGTCTGCCGCTCGCGCCGGACCAACGGTCGGGCCGCCGCCGCGGTGGGCGGTGGAGATGGTGGCCACCGCATAAGCCGCCGGCCCGGCCAGCACTGCCGACACGCCCAATGCGGCGGCCAGCACCGTGACCCGGCGCCGCTGGGATGCGGAGACGACGACGGCTACCGCGGCCAGGACGGTGCCGATCAGGATCGTCCAGCGCAACGCCGGCAGCCAATCGGCGTTGCGGCCCAGCACCCACCAGCTCCAGCCGCCGGTTACCAGGATCAGTGCGGCCAAACCCAGCCGGCCGAACCAGGACTGCCGGCGCGCCCACATCTCATGCCCGCCGATGGCGACCATCGCCGCCACCGCCGGTGCCAGTGACAGGCAGTAGTACGGATGCACCATGCCCTTCATGTAGCTGAGCACCAGTCCGTCGATCAGCAGCCAGCCGCCGAACAGCACCGCCCCGGCCCGGATCGGATCGGTGCGCGGTGCGCGGCCGCGCGCGATCAGCACCAGGACCAGCGCCAGCAGGGCCGCCGGGACCAGCCAGCCGATCTCGTAGCCGAACTCACCGGAGAACAACCGGGACAACCCTTCTCGCTGACCGCCGAACCCGCCCAGGTGTGCCGGGCGCAGCTGGGCGCCGGCCGAATTGCCGAGCGGGTCGGGCATCTGAAAACTCATGTGGTTGTTTCCGGCCACCCGGGCGAATCCGTTGTAGCCGAGCACCAGGTTCATGAAGTTGTTGTCGGTCGACCCGGCGATGTAGGGCCGGGCCGATGCCGGCCACAGCAGCGTCAGCACCACGAACCAGCCCGCCGAGACTCCGAAGGCGCCCGCCGCGCCGAGCAGGTGCAACACCCGGCGTGGCAATCCGCCCGGGGCGGCGATCAGATAGGCCAGGCCGACCGCGGGGACGATCATCAGACCTTCGAGCATCTTGGCCAAGAAGGCGAAGCCCAGCGCGACCCCCGCCCAGGCCAGCCACCGGCCGCTGGCCCGCTGGAGTGCCCGCACCGTGCAGTAGGCCGCGGCCGTCATCAACAGGACCATGGCTGCGTCGGGATTGTTGAACCGGAACATCAAGGCGGCCACCGGGGTCAGCGCCAGCGCCGCGCCGGCCAACAACCCGGCGCGGGGGCCGCAGACGCGGGCGACCGCCGCGTAGAGCAACCACACGGTGCCCACCGCCATGAGCGCCTCGGGCACCAGCATGCTGGCGCTGCTGAACCCGAACAACTGGCCGGCCAGGCCCATCACCCACTGCGACACCGGCGGCTTGTCGACGGTGATGAAATTCGCCGAATCCAGGGAGCCGAACAGCAACGCCTCCCAGTTCTTCGAGCCGGCCTGCGCGGCACCGGCATAGAACTGATTGCCCATCCCGTTGACGGTGATTTTCCACAGGTACATCACCGCGGTGCCGGCCAGCAGCACCACCAGGCCGATCCGGTCCCACCGCGAGGATCGCACGGCCGGTGTCCCGGCGTCGGCCGGCTCCGCTGGCGCCTGGCCCAGGCACGTCGTCGTCACAGCAGCCATTGACCCATCCCCGCCTGGGAACTGGCTGGTAGAACACTGCGAGCACTGTGTCCGAACCGGCATCCGACTGTTATGCGGTGCTGCTCGTCCCGACCGCGGAACTCGTGCCACGATTCGTGCGATGACCACCAACGCGGAGTCACGAACAGATGGCCAGCTGGCCGCTCGCTGCGCGGCGATCGCTTCGGTCGGCGCGGCAGCGATTCATGCCGTGGTCGCACCCGCGCACTGGGAGCACTGGTGGCCATCGGGCGTCTTCTTCGCCTCTGTTGCTCTGCTGCAATTGGTTTGGGCGATTCTCGCGTGGTCGGAACCTGCGGTGTCGGTGCTGGCCGCCGGCATCCTCGCCAACGCGGGCGTGATTGCCCTGTGGGTGCATTCGCGGACTGTGGGCGCCCCGATCGGTCCCGGCGCCGGCGCGCCCGAAGCGATAGATGCCGCCGGTATCTGTGTGTTGCTGCTGCAGTTCTACGTTGTGATGGGCGCGTCGTGGGCATGGCTGCGGCGTATGCGAGCGCGGCAGGTTTCAGGAGTGGGTAGCGCGCTGGTGTTGCTCGGCGCCAACGGCATCGTGGCCGCTGCGGTTACCGCGGGGGTGGTCTCGAGCCTGTCTGGCCACAGCCCGCACCATCATGGCCCAGCCGAAGCGCAGGATGGACAACAGGTCACCAGTGAGGCGCCGGGGCATCAGCACGCCGCGGAGCCGTCTCGGACTGACCCGGCCCCCATCGATCCCGGTCGACCGATGGTCGAGTCGAGTCTGCACACTGACGATCACCACGATCACCACGACTGACCGCGGCCAGTCGCAGCACTGGCCAAGCGGTGCGCGGCTATTTGGTGCCGAAGAGGCGGTCGCCGGCGTCACCGAGGCCCGGGACGATGTAACCGTGATCGTCGAGGGTCCGGTCCACCGCCGCGGTGTAGATCGGCACCTCGGGATGGCTGTGGTGCAGGGTGGCGATGCCTTCCGGACAGGTCAGCAGGCAGACGAACTTGATCGACCGCGGAGCGAACTCCTTGAGCCGGTCCACCGCGGCCACCGCGGAGTTTCCGGTCGCGAGCATCGGGTCAACCACCACCACCTCGCGCTCGTGCAGGTCGCTGGGCATCTTGAAGTAGTACTCCACCGCGACCAGGGTCTTGGGATCGCGATAGAGCCCGATGTGCCCGATGCGGGCACCGGGTACCACGGTCAGCAGCCCGTCCAGGACACCGGTGCCGGCCCGCAGGATGGAGACGAACACCAGTTTCTTGCCGTCGATCACAGTCCCGGTGGTGGTCTCCAGCGGGGTCTGCACGGTGATCTCCTGCGTCGGGGTGTCACGCAGCACCTCGTAGGCCAACAGGGCGGAGACTTCGTTGGCCAGCCGCCGAAACGTGTTGGTGGAGGTCTCTTTACGACGCATCAGGGTGAGCTTGTGCTGCACCAGGGGGTGGTCGACGAGATGAACGTTCTGCATGGTCTGCCCCCTAGAACACCGTGCCGTCGCTGAACACCGTCAGCGGCGGCAATCCGTCACGTAACTGCTGCGCCAGCACGCGCCCGGCGGCCCACGAGCCGCCCTCCAGGACGCACGCCAGCGGCATCTGCTCGGCGTCCACTCCGAGCCGCGACCGCACCAGCGGCGCCAGTTCATCGAGCAGGCATACCGTCAACGCCCGCCACTCGATCACCAATTCGTCTGCAGCGCGGAAGCTCTGGTTTCGCCACTCGGCGTCGCGCAGCCGCAGCACGCCGGTGTCGAGAAACAGTCCACCGTTGCGGTACTCGGGCAACCCGGTCAGCTCGTCGAGATCGGTCACCGTTACCCCGGCCCAGCCGAACGGCTCCAGCAGCGAGTAGGTCAGCCACTGGGACAGCTTGTGGAACGGTACCCAGCCCGCGGTGAGTCCGGCGCCGGACACAGCCGGATGCTGCCAGCAGTCGCCCACCGACTGGTCGCCGATCATGCTGCGGCTCGGCCATATTCCGCCCAGTGAGGTCAGCACCAGGCTGAGGATGTCGTGCGCGCGGACGCTGTCGCCCGACGGCGGGCAGAGCGTGTCGAAGAGGCCGCCGGGCCGGCCGTCCGGGCCGAAGACATCGGATGCGTCGGCCATGGCGTGGCCAAGCCGGTGCAGCAACGTCACCCGGCCGTCGAGTCCGACCAGCGGATTGGCCCCGTCGACCTGGAAGGCTTCGGCCAGCTGTTGGGTGCTCACACCGGCCAGGCCCGCGGCGTCGACGCGTAACGGGTCGTCGGGATCGGTGGAGAACAGACCACCGGTGAAGGCGTGAAAGCTGGCCACCCCCAACCCCTCCGAGCGGGCGAACCGTTTGCCGGTGCCCGGCTCGCGATAGGCCCAGGCGGCCCCCGCGCCGGCGTCGAGCAGCACGCTGACGACGGTGAGATCGACCATCGCGCGAGCCCGCGCAGCGGTGTCGCGGTGCGACAGCAGTCGATCCAGCTCCGCCTTGCGATCCACGCCACCGGACTCGAAATGCCGCCACCGGCTGTGGAACGGGATGTTCAGCTCCGGATAGTTGGCTCGGGTGACGTCGGCCACCGCCGCCGCGGCATCGGGCAGGGCGTCATCGGCCACCACGAACCACGGTGAGTCACCGGCGCGAGCCCGTGCGGTGAGCTGACGCGCGCGGTCCCGGACCGCGCGCGTACTACGCAGCGCCGCAGCCGCTCCCGTGGGGGTGTCGACGCCGCATTCGGTGGCCGAGCTCACCCGTGCAGTCCCCGGCCCTTGGCCTTCTTGAGTTCCGCGGCATCGGGCACCGGGCCAGGGGTGAAGTAACCGGCCGCCATCTTCGCGTCGATCTCCACTCGCGCATCGGCGGGGATGAGTTCGTCGGGAATGTTGACCCGCTCGCCGACCTCGATGCCGGCGCCGACGATGGCGTCGTATTTCATGTTGCTCATCGACACCAGGCGGTGGATCTTGCGGATCCCGAACCAGTGCAGCACGTCTGGCATCAGTTCCTGGAACCGCATGTCCTGCACGCCGGCAACGCATTCCGTGCGGGCGAAGTAGCCTTCGGCGGTGTCGCCGCCCTCCTGACGCTTGCGGGCGTTGTAGACCAGGAACTTGGTCACCTCACCCAGTGCGCGGCCCTCCTTGCGGGAGTAGGCGACCAGGCCCACTCCACCGCGCTGGGCGCCCAGGATGCACTCCTCGATGGCGTGCGTCAGATACGGCCGGCACGTGCAGATGTCAGAGCCGAAAACGTCGGAGCCGTTGCACTCGTCGTGCACCCGGGCGGTGAGTTCGACCTCGGGATCGGCGAGGTCACGCGGATCGCCGAAGATGTAGACGGTCTGGCCGCCGATCGGGGGCAGGAACACCTCCAGGTCTGAGCGGGTCACCAACTCCGGGTACATGCCGCCGGTCTCTTCGAACAACACCCGGCGCAAATGCGCTTCGCTGCACCCGAACCGCTCGGCGACACCCGGCAGGTACCAGACCGGCTCGATCGCCGCCTTGGTGACCAGGGCGGCCCCGCCGGGCAGCAGCACCCGGCCGTCGGGATGCAGCCGGCCCTTGTCGATGGCGTCGGCGATCTCCGGAAGGATCACATGCGCCTTGGTGATCGCGATCGTCGGACGAATGTCGTGACCGGCCGCCAGTTCGGTGGCGAACGCCTCGGCGACCATGGCGCCCCACGGATCGATGCTGACGATCGCCTCGGGTCGGCTCCATTGCGGGTAGGGGCCGATCCGGTCGGTGGGCGCGGTGTTGGTCAGATCGGCCCGATGTTCGCGCGACAGCGCACCCGAGGCCACCGCGAGGGCCCGGTAGACGCTGTAGGAGCCGCTGTGGGTGCCGACGACGTTGCGGTGGCTGCGGGTGGTGGTGGTGCCGACCAGCGGCCCGCGTTCGGCAGCTGTCGGTGCGCCCCACCGGATCGGCGGCGCATCGTCCGCACCACGGTGGGAGGTCAGCCTGATATGGCCGGCCGAGCCCTTCGGCGCGGCGGGAGACGGTGCTTCGGCGGACATGGTCGCTCCTTTGGTCCAGGAGGTCCCGCCGGTCGACTGGCTGCCGACCAAGGGAAAGGCGCCAGCTTAGTCACTTTGTGCATCGCGTGCCGGGTTGAGTTGGGGGCATCGATGTGAACAGCCGGTGGCTCACCGACCGAACTCGGTGGTCCGCAGCGTCGCGAGCGCCTCCGGTGGCCCGCAAGCGTCCACACCGGCGACGGCTCGGCGGACGTTTGGCCACAACGCCGCGCGTCGAAACGGCTGGTCCGGCGAGCCCAGACCTCAGCCCACCCGCACGGCCAGCACGGCGCGTTCGATCTCCGACACCGTGGCGCTGCGGCCGGCGGGAGCAAGATAGCGCTGCACGTACTGACTGGGTCCGACCTGCTCGCGCTCTTGCCATCCGTACTCGGCCAAGAACGGGGCCACTCGCTCCGGCGACAGACCGAACCGCCACAACGGCTTCGTGGCCGGGCTTTCGGCCACGAATCGCCGGTAGGCGTTCTCGGCGCCGTACATCCTTTGCCCGGTGAGGAAATCGTCTCGTACAAAGGTGAATACCAGCAGGCTGCCGGTGACGGCCCCGCTCAGGCACTCCAGCGTCGTGCGGGCGCTCGGCTCGGTCAGATACTGGGTGACCGCCTCCCACACGTAACAGGTACGTCGCTGCCGGCCGAAACCGGCACGCTCCAGACACGTTGCCAGGTCGTCGGTTTCGAAGTCCACCGCGGCCAGCGTGACGTGGGGCGGAATCCCGCCGAAGGTGCGGCGTAGCGCGGCGGCCTTGCCGGCGCAGTTGGTCGGCAGGTCGACTTCACAGACCGGAATGCCGGCCAGCTCAGATATCCGATAGGCGCGGGTGTCATATCCGGCACCCAGAATGACCACCGCTTCAACGCCTTCGGCGACGGCGGCGATCACCTGGTCGTCGATGTAGCGTTTGCGGCACAGGATGCTGGCCCAGCCCCCGGCCATACGCCTGTCGGTCGCCGATTTCAACGCTGCGCGCACCGGCCGCCAACGCGAGAGCTCCGCCGCCAGCCGACCGGCGGGCGGCAACAGCCGAGCCGCCCACGGGTCGTGCACCAGCGGTGCCGGCTCGTGCTGGTCGGCGGCCACGATGACCATCGGCCCGATCGCGGTTTGCGCGGCGGCAGCGCTCACGGCTGCACGAGCACCCGGATGGGATTTCCTTCGGCGTGTTCGAGGATGCGGATGCCTTCGGCGATGTCTTCGAGCGGAATGATCTGACTGATCGAGCGAGACAGGTCCAGCCGCCCCAGGGAGACCAGCTTGGCCAACGTCTCGATGTCGACGTTCTGGTAGCCGAGGTGGCCGAGGACCTGGCGGTGGGTCAGGCCGAACATCGAGGTGGGGCCGATGGTCGGGGATTCGGCGCTCATCCCCACGCCGACCAGTCGGCCACCCACGGTCAGATTGTCCAGCGCCTGCTCGAAGGTCACCTTCAACCCGACGGCGTCGAACGCGACGTCGAGCTTGCGCCCCCCGGTGACCGCGGCGATCTTTTCCTTGAGGTCGGGGTCGCGGGAGTCGAAGGCATGGTCGGCACCGACCTCGAGTGCCCGGTCGCGGACCGTCGGGTTGATGTCGACGGCGATCACCGGGACCGCACCGACCAGGCGGGCCAGCTGCACGATGTGGGTGCCGACACCACCGACGCCCCACACTCCGACCGACTCGCCGACGCCGACCTTGCCGGTGCGCACCACCGCGCCGTACGGCGTCGACACCGCGTCCGCCAGGATGGCGGCCTGCTCCAGTGGGACGTTGTCGGGAACCCGGGTCAGACCCGCCGCCTGCGCCAGGGTGTATTCGGCCCACGCCCCGTCGTAGGCGAAAGCCATCAGCCGGATCGCCAGGCAGTTGGCCAGGTCACCGCGCCGGCAGTTGGCGCACTGCTCGCACGGCCGTCCCGCCGCGACCACCACCCGGTCACCCTCCGACCAGCCGGTGACGTCGGGACCGAGCTTGGCGATGGTGCCCGACGCTTCGTGGCCCTGGGTGACCACCGGACGCTGGGCGGGGAAGGTCCCGTTGATCAGGCTGAGGTCGGAATGGCAGATGCCGCAGAACGCCACCTTGACCAGGACCTCACCCGGGCCGGGCTCGGGTATCGGAACATCCTCCAGCACAACAGTTTTGGTATCCGCGTAGAACCGCTCGGCACGCATCGTCGCCGCCATCGCTACCTCCTCGGGTCAGACACAATTTACGCCGGGCGCTACGGCCGTGGTTACAGTGGCGACATGTCGCCCAGGATCGCCAAAGCCGACACCGTGGATCTCGCCGGGCTGCTCGCCTTCGTCCGGCCCCGCCACCGCATGGTGCTCACCACGTTCCGCGCCGACGGCTCGCTGCAGAGCTCGCCGGTCACCGGCGGTGTCGACGAGCAGGGCCGGCTGGTGATCGCCAGTTATCCGCGTCGCGCCAAGGCGGTCAACATCCGCCGCAGCGGGCGCGCCAGCGTCGTGGTGCTCTCCGACGACTTCGACGGCCCCTACGTCCAGATCGACGGCCCGGCCGAGGTGATCGACCTGCCTGAGGCGGTTGAGCCGCTGGTCGACTACTTCCGGGCGGTCGCCGGTGAGCACCCGGACTGGGCCGAGTACCGCGAGGCGATGGTGCGGCAGGGCAAGAGCCTGATCCGGGTCACTCCGCAGACCTGGGGACCGGTGGCGACGGGCGGTTTTCCCCCGTCGTGAGCGAGGTGAGGGTGAACACCCGCACCTGGCCGGCCACCGTGGCCCGGCACTGCGACAGCAGCGGCCCGGACAGTTCCTCGCCCAGGACCACCTCGACCGGCGCGGTCGCGCCCGCCAGGACCACCCGGATGAACCCCTCACCGCGCTCGACGTCGATCGGGCGCCAGGCGGCTATCCGGTCGTCGCCGTAGGCTTCCCGCGCGAAGTACTGGGCGGCTTGGACCGCGTGCGGAAGCGAGGTCCGCCCGCGCAGGAAGCGATTGTCCACCCGCCCGTCGAGGTAGCGGTCCACCAGGGCGGCGGAATCGGTGGTGTCCACCCGGCCATAGCACAGCCCCTCGGGCAGGATCAGCATGGTCGCGGCGAACCGGTCACCGCCCAGATGTGAGCATTCCCAAGTGGATTCTGGGTGTCGCGCCGCGATGGCGGCGGTGGCCGCCCGGCCACGGACGGCACAGCACTGGTCGTGTTTGCCGTGCGCGCACACCGCAACGAGCGGCCCGGCGGCCGGGGTTCCGTCCGAACCGTCGAGCGCCAGGTCCAGATAGTCGCGGGGCTCGGCGACCTCACCGCCGTACAGCGCTTCGGCGCCGACGCCCGCGTGCGCCACGAACCAGCGCCACCGGGGCTGCGCCGGGCGCCGGCCGGGCCGGCGGATGGCGGCGATCCGCAGGCCCGCCGCCTCCGCCCGTCGCACCACCGCGCGACCGAGCTCGGGTGCGATGCACCCCGGGGACTGCAGGAACGCCGAGGGTCCCCACGGTCCGGACAGTTCGAGCAGCAACCAGGTCGATCCCGCCGAGGCGGTCCCGTAGAGCGGATCGTGCCGTGCCAGCGACAGATCGCTGCACGCCTGTCCCGGCGCCCGTGTCATCGCTGCGGGACCACCACCGCTTCCCTGAGCAGCCTCCTAATCAGCACCGTGCCGTCGGCCCGATCCAACCCCGGCAGCGCATCGGCGCCGGCGACCAGGCCCCCGTGCAGCGCGCGCAGCGCCTCAGCGCAGGACTGCGGAAAGCTCATCGTCCGGTCCGGCAGGCGCAGTGCCACTCGCTGGCCGGACTGCTCGACGGTGGCGACCAGTCCGCGGCGCCACCCGACCGTCTCGGTCCCCGCATCAGCGGCCGCGGCGAGGGTGGCCAGTGGCCGGACCGCGGCGGGACGGGTGCGCTGGGCGTAGCTGGACGACAACTGGGCGGCGGCCGCCGCGCTGAGCGTCGAGGCGTCGTCGCGCAATACCTCGACGATCTGCGCCAGCACCTTGGTCACGGACGCGATCGTCTCATCGGTGTCGGTCGGATCGGTACCCATCGGCAACGACTGCCGCAGCGCGTCGACGTTGGCCAGCTGGTCGAGCAATGCCGAGGCGACGTCTACACCGGTGATCGCCGAGACGCCGATGGTCAGATGGATCGACGTGGTGTCCAGGGCCTGCGCCGCGTGCACCCACCCGCGCGGCAGGTACAGCGCGTCGCCGGCGGACAGCACCGTGTCCAGGACCGGCTGGTCGCCGACCCGTTCACGGATAGCCGCGCGGTGCTGCGTCCACGGCTGTGACGGCAGCGGATGGTGGTGCACCGGCTCGTGCACCACCCAGCGCTTGTCCCCGGACACCTGCAACACGAACACGTCGTGGACGTCGTAGTGCGGGTCGAATCCCCGGCTGCCGCCCGGCGTGATGTAGGCGTTGGCCTGCACCGGATGGCCGATGTCGTCGACCGCATGCCGGACGAAGTCGATCAGCGGCGGCCACAACCGGTGCAGACCCTGCAGCACCACCGTTGCGCCGTCGGCCAATCGGCTCAGCAGTTTGGCGGAGTCCACCTGGTCGGGCATCTCCGCACCGAACCCGGCCGGGCCTAGGTAGCAATCCTTGGCCAGCACCTCGCCGTCCTTGGCGAGCCGGATGAACGGCGCCCGCACCCCGCGTTCGGCGATCAACTCGTCGACGGCCTCCGGCGAGAGCAGGTCGGTGAAGTCCCGGGGCAACTCCGCGGCCCTGCTGAGCAACGGCTGCCGACCCCAATAGCCCGCGGCGAAGGCCTGCGGGTCGACCGCGATGCAGCGGCTCAGCATCGGCCGGCGATCAGGCCGATCCGTCGGCGCCGCCGTCGTGACCTTCGGGTTGGAGCCGCCGTCGGCGGGGCCTTCGCCGGCTGTTCCGTCGGCGCCGCCGTCATGGCCTTCGGGGTTGGAGCCGCCGTCGGCGGGGCCTTCGCCGGCTGTTCCGTCGGCGCCGCCGTCATGGCCTTCGGGGTTGGAGCCGCCGTCGGCGGGGCCTTCGCCACCGGCAGTGGAAGTGGTGATGTCCTCGTCGTCGAGTGCCATGGCTGAATCCCTTCTCATTCCTGATCGCACGCCGCGCCCACGGGGCACACTGTGCGGTGACGTCTGCGGTGTTGCCGCGCGGGTGTCAAACGAAACCGTCCCAGGGAGATGGCGGATGACCGGCTGGTTTCCCCAGCGCGACGGGGTGACCTGCGGCCCCAGCGTGGCGGTGACGGCGGGCGCGCTGATCGATGCCGGGTACGGTGCGCCGTTGCGGTCGAGCCGTGCGCGGCAGTGGTTCGACGCCGAGCAGGTGCGGGTGCACCGCACCGTCAACGTGGTGTGGCCGCGGGCGCTGGGCACCACCCCGGCCGGGATGGCCCGGGCGCTGACCGCACACAGCGCCGCTCGTGGCGTGCGCTACCGCTGGCGCCCGGCCTGGTCACCGCACCGGCGCAGCGAGGTCTGCGCGGCGCTGGCGGCGGGCTGGCCGGTGCCGATGCTGATCGGCGCCGTGGTCCCGCGGCATTGGGTGCTGCTGACCGAGGTCGGCGATGCGGTGGTGCACTGTTACGAACCCTCGGCCGGTGCCCAGGTCACCGAGCGCGTCGCGGATCTGCGTCGCGGCCGGGTGACGGGGCTGGGCTTTCCTCGGGTCTTCGGCTTCGTGCTGCCGACGGCTCGCGACGTTTGAGGAACGATCGAACGGGCATGCGGCCCTTGACACCTAGTGACACTCCCAGTGGAAGAGCCCCTCATGCGCGCAGTGACCTGGCATGGCCGTCGTAACGTCTCGGTGGACACCGTGCCCGACCCTCAGATCAAAGAACCGACCGACGCCATCATCCGGGTCACCAGCACGAACATCTGCGGATCGGATCTGCACCTCTACGAGGTGCTCGGTGCCTTCATGTCACCGGGTGACATCCTCGGCCACGAAGCCATGGGCGTGGTCGAAGAGGTCGGCGACCAGGTGGACCAGCTCGCCGTCGGAGACCGGGTGGTGATTCCGTTCAACATCTCCTGCGGGCACTGCTTCATGTGCGGGCATGGTCTGCAAAGCCAGTGTGAGACAACGCAGAACCGCGACCAGGGCACCGGCGCCGCACTGTTCGGATATTCCAAGCTCTACGGCGAGGTCGCCGGTGGGCAGGCCGAATACCTGCGCGTGCCGCAGGCCAACTACACCCACATCAAGGTTCCGGCCGAGGGCTCAGACGACCGCTTCGTGTACCTCTCCGATGTACTGCCGACCGCCTGGCAGGGACTGGAGTACGCCGAGGTGCCCGACGACGGCACCCTGGTGGTGCTGGGCCTGGGACCGATCGGCTCGATGGCCTGCCGGATCGCGGCCCATCGAAACCGCCACCGGGTGATCGGCGTCGACCTGGTGGCCGACCGCCTGGACCGGGCCCGGCCCTACTGCGACGACGTGATCGACTTGCGCAGTGGCGATTTGGTGGAGAGGGTACTGGCCCAGACCGACGGCCGCGGCGCCGACGCGGTGATCGACGCGGTGGGGATGGAGGCACACGGGTCGCCCGTCGCGGAGTTCGCGCAGACAGCCGCCGGCTATCTGCCCTCTCCGGTCGGGCGCGCGGTGATGCGCAACGCCGGCGTGGACCGGCTGGCCGCATTGCACACCGCGGTGGAGTTGGTGCGTCGCGGCGGGACCATATCGCTGTCCGGGGTGTACGGCGGGGCCGCCGACCCGCTCAACATGATGGTGTTGTTCGACAAGCAGATTCAGCTGCGGATGGGTCAGGCCAACGTCAAGCGGTGGGTGCCCGACATCATGCCGCTACTGACCGACGACGACCCGCTCGGAGTGGATACCTTCGCCACCCACCGGCTCCCGCTGTCGGCCGCGCCGCAGGCCTACGACACTTTCCAGAAGAAGGCCGACGGAATGATCAAAGTCGTTCTCAAACCGTAGGTTTCGGGCCCAGCAGGGCCAGCGACACGCTCAGCGCCGGCTCGATGATGTCGGTGACGGGCAAACCGTCCTCGACGGTCTGGGCGGTGAGTTCACGCAGGCCGCCCACCAGGATCACCGCGGCGGCATGGGACAGCGGTTCGATGCCGGCGTCGCGGAACCCGTCGTTGGCGGTGAGGTCGACGATCATCGTCGCCAGTCGGCCGAATCCGCGGCGCAGCGTCGGCCGGGCGTCTTCGCCGAGGGCGGGCAGCTCGCGGATCCAGCTCAAGGTGAGCGCGGGGTGCTCCTGAATGCTGTGCACGTAGGCCACGACCGCCTGGCGCACCTGCTCCCGCCACGGTGCCGTGCGATCGACCGCGTCCTGAATGGTGGCCACCAGTTGGTCATTGTTGGCCATCAGCAGTTCGGCGAAGCAGTCCTCCTTGGCGGCGAACTGGTCGTAAAAGGTGCGCTTGGACGTGCGGGCATGCCGGACGATGTCGGCGACCGTCGTCTCGCGGTAGCCGCGCTCGTCGATCGAGGCCGCCAGCCCGTCGAGTAGCCGGCGCCGGAAGCCGTCGTCCCTGCTGGGAGCTGCGGTCTCGTCGGCCACGGTTGTGGACACCTGACCTCCTCCAATCCGGAACCGGCCCTTGTCAGGGCTGGTACCAAAGGGTACCGTACCTCGCAACCAGTGGTACAACGCAGTACCGCGCGACTGCCGGGAGGACTGTCACCGATGAGCGAAGCACCGACCGTCGACGTGCCGGTGAATGCCGAACCCAAGTTGCCGCCGACGCCCGGCCTCCCCAACGCGCTGGTCCGAGTGGCCTTCATGGTGGCGCGACGGCAGACGACCGACTGGCTGACCCGCCGCTACGGGCGTTGCTTCACCCTGCGCATCCCGGTGTTCGCAGACAGCGTCTTCGTCTCCGACCCGGCACTGACCAAGCAGATCTTCACCACCAGTCCCGAGGTGCTGTACAACATCCAACCCAACCTGAGCCGGCTGCTCGGTCCCGGGTCGGTGTTCGCCCTCGACGGCGTCGAGCATCGGGTGCGACGCAAGCTGCTCACCCCGCCGTTCCACGGCAAGAGCATCAAGGGCTACGAGCAGATCGTGGAGGAGGAGACGCTCCGCGAGATCGCGTCGTGGCCCGAAGGACGCGAGTTCGAGACGCTCGAGCCGATGATGCACATCACCCTCAACATCATCTTGCGAGCGATCTTCGGTGCCGACGGAGCAGAGCTCGAGCGGCTGCGTGACCTGATCCCGCGCTGGGTGACCCTTGGTTCGCGGTTGGCCGTCCTGCCCTCGCCGAAGCGCGAACTGCCGTGGACGCCATGGGGAAAACTCACCGAGTACCGCCGCGAGTACGAGGGTCTGATCGACATCCTGATCGACAGGGCCCGGCGCGACCCGCACTTCGAGGAGCGCACCGACGTGCTGTCGCTGTTCCTGCGCAGCACGTACGAGGACGGCTCGCCGATGACCCGCGGTGAGGTGGGCGACGAGCTGCTGACCCTGCTGGCCGCCGGCCATGAGACCACGGCGTCGACCCTGGGCTGGGCGTTCGAGCGAATCTCCCGGCATCCCGAGGTGCTGCGCCGGCTGGTCGCCGAGGCCGACACCGATGACAACACCTACCGGCAGGCCACCATCTTCGAGGTGCAGCGCAACCGCACGGTCATCGACTTCTCCGGTCGCCACGTCATGGCCCCGATCTATGAGCTCGGGCAATGGCGTGTGCCGCAAGGGTATTCGCTGATGGTCAGCCTGAACCAGTTACACGAGAATGCCGAGATCTTCCCCGATCCCGAGCGGTTCGACCCGCAGCGCTTCGTTGACACCAAGCCCAACACGTTCGCGTGGGTGCCGTTCGGCGGGGGCACCCGCCGGTGTATCGGGGCGGCCTTCGCCAACATGGAGATGGACATCGTTCTGCGAACAGTATTGCGCCGGTTCACCATTCAGACCACCGATGCACCAGGGGAGAAGGTTCACTCGCGCGGTGTGGCGTTCACTCCGAAGAAGGGTGGCCGCGTGGTGGTGTACCGGCGGCGCTGACTGCGGCGAGCGTGCGTGAACAGCACAGCGCCGGCGGCGTGTCGCGTACCGACACGCACGCTCAAGCGATCATCGGGTCGATCGCGGAACGGGGCACCAAGACATGCAGCGGGCCGGCTGAGGCGGGCAGCAGCGCGCCCTGGTCGAAGAAGAAGATCACCCCGTCATTGACCACTGCGAAATTCTGGTAGTTGGCCGGGTTGTACAGCGCGCCCGGCACGAACGGCAACGGCGGCGGCGCAGGCGCGGTTGTGGTCGGTGTGGTCGGCGTGGTTGTGGTGGTCGGCTGTCCGGGTTGGGCAGGCGGTGCGGCCGGCGGTGGCGGTGGTGCGAGCTGCTGCTGCAGTTCGGACTGCACGATGGGCGCGACGGTGGTCAGCGGATCGTCCACCCGCCACAGCGGTGTGTTCTGCTTGTCGTCGGGTGCGGCGGTGTAGGTGATCGTCTTGCGGTAGGTCTGGTCCCAGTTGAACGCCTTGTACGTCGTTTGGGGGCTTGCGGCGCCGACGTTCTGGGTGACGGTGAACACCACCGCCTGCGTGCCGCGCGGAGGAATCGAGGAGCTGTACTCCGCCGGTTCGATGCTCAGCACGGACGGCGTGCCCTGCGGTGTGCCGGACTTGGCCGTGTTGATGAACGCATCCCGCGTCTGGAAGATGTAGTCGGCGACGGTCTTCTGGTCGGGGTAATCCAGCGGGATGCTGATGTCGACGCTGTATGCGGGATCGGAGAGCTGGATCACGCACATGCTGCCGGTATTACCGCCCTTGAGGTCGGCGCAGTAATCCTTCGGCGCGGCCGCCGCCAGCCCGGAAGACAGGGACACCGCGGCCACCGCGGCAACCACGGCCACGCGGACAGAACGCATGAGCACAACCTCCAAGCACACGCGGCGTGCGCCGCGACCAACGAACATCGTGTACCACGCCTGCAAAGCGCCCCGACGGCATCGGCGGAATACAGCCTAGTCGAGGTGCAGGCGTCGACCCACACACGGGGCTGCTACCTCCGACATCGCGCACGCGCAGATCGCGGGTGCACCTTTCGGGGCCACTACCCGTGCCGACATCGGGCGGCAGCGGCTTGGTGAGGAAAGCTACGTGAGGAAAGCTACTCGGCCCGAACATGTTTCGCCGAGTCGGCAAGCGCCGGTCAGCCGTGCGGCGCCTCGGAGATCTTGGTGTCTTCCTTGCCGAGAGTCTGGCAGTACAGCGTGACCGAGGCCTTGGTGGCGGTGATCTCCATATTCGTGGGATCCGTCCCGCTCTTGTCCTTGAGCATCTTGCTGACTTCGTCGTTCTGCTTCTTGTCGTCTTGGCTGAGGAAGTCCTTGCATTTGGTGTCGCCACCGGTGTTGACGACCTCCGACGCCGAGCAACCGCTCAGAACGGCCGCGGCCGCCGATGCTGCAAGAGCAAAGTGCACGATTCGCTTCACTGGGAACCTCTCTCGGTTGGGACAGCACGCAGATAATTCACAGAAATGGAAAATTCGAAACGTGCCCGAGGTTTGGCTGCACATCGAGGGCGCTCAGCAACCGAGAGTGGCCGCATGCGCGGTCGGAATCGCTGGCGGGAAGTGCTGTACTGCAGCCCGTTACGCCGCGGAGCGCGCGCTGCCGAAAGACAGGAAACGCGGCATCGTGTGTGATGCCGCGTTTCCTGCCTCGGTCCGGATGCGCCGGACCCGTCAGCTCGAGCTGCCCGGAGTGAAGTCTTTCGACTAGACCTGCGCCCGCTTGGGCAGCTTCCATCCCGCCCGCGGGAAGTGGCAGGTGTAACCGTTCGGATAGTGCAGCAGGTAGTCCTGATGCTCGGGCTCGGCCTCCCAGAAGTCCGATGCCGGGGTCACCTCGGTGACCACCTTGCCCGGCCACAGACCGGAGGCATCGACGTCGGCGATGGTGTCCAGCGCCACCTGCTTCTGCTCGTCGTCGAGGTAGAAGATGGCCGAGCGGTAGCTGGTTCCCACGTCATTGCCCTGCCGGTTCTTCGTGCTCGGATCGTGGATCTGAAAGAAGAACTCCAGCAGCGCACGGAAATCCGTCTGCGCCGGGTCGTAGACGATCTCAACGGCCTCGGCATGACCGGGATGATTGCGGTAGGTGGGGTGATCGTTCTGCCCGCCGGTGTAGCCCACCCTTGTGGAAATCACGCCAGGCTGGCGGCGGATCAGATCCTGCATGCCCCAGAAGCAGCCGCCTGCCAGGATCGCTGTCTTCGTCTCGCTCATGCCTGTGCCTCCCGATTTGTGAAGAGCTTCTTGTACTCGCCGTAGCCCTGCGCCTCGAGGTCGTCGAGTCCGATGAACTTCAGCGAAGCTGAGTTGATGCAGTAGCGCAACCCTCCCTGCGCGCGCGGACCGTCTGTGAAGACGTGCCCGAGGTGGCTGTCGCCGTTGGCGGACCGGACCTCGGTACGCAGCATCAGGTGGCTGAAGTCGCGCTTGGTCACGACGTTGGACTGCTCGATCGGCTTGGTGAAACTGGGCCAGCCACTGCCGCTGTCGAACTTGTCGACCGAGGCGAACAACGGCTCGCCGGAGACGACGTCGACATAGATACCCGGCTCGTGGTTGTCCCAGTACTCGCCGGTGAAAGGACGCTCGGTGCCGTTGCGCTGGGTCACCCGATACTGCTCGGGCGACAGTGCGGACACTGCGGCGGGATTGCGGTGATAGTCGTGCGACATGCCCGTTTCAACCTCAACAACCGTTCAGATCATCCCATGTCACAGTTCCGTCAGAAACGCTCCTGCCTGCGCGCAATTCCTCGACAAAGCCGGGTAGAACGTGTTCTAGTTTGATGCTGTGGCGCGCTTTTCCCGGGATGAACTGACCGAAGCATTCGCAATTTTCGAGAAGACGGTCGACGACGCGGCCCGAAGTCAAGACTGGGACGCCTGGGTGAGTCACTACACCCCCGACGTGGATTACATCGAGCACGCGATGGGCACCATGAAGGGCCGCGACGAGGTGCGGGCCTGGATCACCAAGACCATGGGCAGCTTTCCGGGCAGCTACATGACCGAGTTTCCGTCGCTGTGGAAGGTGTTCGACGAGGACACCGGCCGGGTGATCTGCGAACTGGACAACCCGATGCGCGACCCGGGCGACGGCACCATCATCAGCGCCACCAACATCTCGATCATCACCTACGCCGGCGACGGGCTGTGGTCGCGGCAGGAGGACATCTACAACCCGATGAAGTTCCTGCAGGCCGGCATGAAGTGGTGCAAGAAGGCCGAGAAGCTGGGCACCCTCGACGACGAGGCGGCCGCCTGGATGCAGGCGATGGGGGCGCGTCAGTGACCAAGCTCGTCATCGGAGCCAACGGATTCCTCGGCTCGCACGTCACCCGTCAGCTGGTCGGCGACGGCCACCAGGTCCGGGTCATGGTGCGTGACGGTGCCAACACCATCGCGATCGACGACCTCGACGTAGAGCGCTTCGTCGGCGACATCTGGGACAACGACGTGCTGCGCGCGGCGATGGCCGGGGTCGACGACGTCTACTACTGCGTGGTCGACACCCGCGGCTGGCTCAGCGATCCCGCGCCGCTGTTCCACACCAACGTCGAGGGCACCCGCAACGTCCTCGAAGTCGCCAGGGCCGTCCAGAACGATGGTGACCTGCGCCGGTTCATCTTCACCAGCAGCTACGTCACCGTCGAGCGCCGCCGCGGCACGACCACCAGCGAAACACACATCATCAAGGACAAGGGCCTGACGCCGTATGTCCGGTCCCGGGTGCAGGCCGAGGAACTGGTGCTGCGCTACGCCCGCGAGCACGGCCTGCCCGCGATCGCCATGTGCGTGTCGACCACTTACGGCAGCGGCGACTGGGGCCGCACCCCGCACGGCGCGATCATCGCCGGGGCCGCCTTCGGCAAGCTGCCGTTCGTCATGGGCGGCATCGAGCTGGAAGCGGTCGGCGTCGACGACGCCGCCCGGGCCATGATCCTGGCCGCCGAGCACGGCCGGGTCGGGGAGCGCTACCTGATCTCGGAGAAGATGATCAGCAACGCCGAGGTGGCCCGGATCGCCGCCGCCGAAGCCGGGGTTCCGCCGCCGGCCAAGACCATCCCGTTGCCGCTCGCCTACGCGTTGGCCGCCCTCGGCACCGCCAAGGCCCGGCTGACGAAGACCGACGAGAAACTGTCGCTCGGCTCGTTGCGCCTGATGCGCGCCGAGGGGCCACTGGACCACAGCAAGGCCGTCCGGGAGCTGGGCTGGCAGCCCCGTCCGGTCGAGGAGTCGATCCGGGAGGCCGCCCGATTCTGGGTCGGACTGCGCGAGGCCAAACGCCAGGCGAAAGCCGCCCAGCCGGACTGAACCGGTGCCGCGGCGGCATCCTCGCCCTGGTCGACCATCGGCCACGCCTACCACTGCCGGTACCACCCGACGATGCACGGCCGGCTGGTCGTCGGCCCAGCCCCGACCACCGTTCGCCGTCCTCAGGCTCGGCTGCCAAGATTCTTCCCATGGCCACCATCAACGGCGCCGTGTCGCACTGGTTCACCGAGCTCCCCCAACCGCGTCCCGCCCTGCCCGGCGACCGGGACGCCGACGTGTGCATCGTCGGCGCGGGCTACACCGGGCTGTGGACGGCCTACTACCTGAAGAAGGCCGACCCGTCGCTGCGGATCACCATCGTGGAGGCGCGCTTCGCCGGCTTCGGGGCGTCCGGGCGCAACGGTGGCTGGCTGTCCGGGCTGGCCCCCGGCCACCGAGGCCTGCTGGCCAAGCAGTACGGCCGCGCCAGCGTGGTGGCCTGGCAGCAGACCCTCAACCAGGCCGTCGACGAGGTCATCGACGTCGCGACCACCGAGAACATCGACGCCGACATCGTCAAGGGCGGCAACCTCGAGGTGGCCCGCAACCAGGCGCAGGCCCGTCGGCTGCGGGCCGAGGCCGACGAGGACCGCGAGTGGGGCACCGACGGTATCGAGATGCTGACCGCCGCCGAGGCCGCTGACCGGGTCCGGATCGACCACCTGGTGCTGGGCTCGTTCAACCCGCATTGCGCCCGCATCCAGCCGGTCAAGCTCGCTCGCGGGCTGGCCGATGTCGTCGAACGCCTCGGCGTCACCATCTACGAACAAACCCCGGTCACCACCATCAGCCCGGGGCGGGCGCAAACCCCGATGGGTGTGGTCCGGGCACCGATCGTGCTACGCGCCACCGAGGGCTTCACCGCCCGGATGCCCGGGCTGCGCCGGCGTTGGCTGCCGATGAACAGCGCGATGATCGCCACCGAGCCGATGTCGGCGGACACCTGGGCGCGGATCGGTTGGGAAGGCCGGGAGACCGTGGGCGATTTGGCGCACGGCTTTTTCTACGCGCAGCGCACCGCCGACGACCGCATCGCGATCGGTGGCCGGGCGGTGCCGTACCGGTACGCCTCCGGCATCGACAGCGACGGCGCCGTTGGTCAGGGCACCATCGACTACCTGACCGGCGTGCTCAACACCGTCCTGCCGCAGACCCGTGGGGTGCCGATCGCGCACGGCTGGTGCGGGGTGCTGGCCGTGCCGCGGGACTGGTCGGCCGGGGTCAGCCTGGATCCGGCGACCGGTCTGGGTGAAGCGGGCGGCTACGTCGGGCACGGCGTGACAGCGACCAACCTCGCCGGCCGGACCCTGACCGATCTGGTGCTCAAGCGCACAACGCCGCTGACCGAGATGCCGTGGGTCGGTCACCACTCCGCCACCTGGGAGCCGGAGCCGTTGCGCTGGCTGGGCGTGCGCGGCATGTACACCGCGTACAAGGTGGCCGACCGGCATGAGGAGGGCGGCCGCGCCACCACATCGCCGATTGCGGTTATCGCCGACACGATTGCGCGTCGCCCCTGACCGAATTCGGGGAATCATGGTGGGCAGACGGTGTTGCACCGCCTACACCGACCGCTAGGAGAGTCGCCGATGACCACCCGACAGATCAAGCAGCCCACCGCCGAGCATCCGATCACCATCACCCCCACCGCCGGCCGGGTACGGGTGCGCGTCAACGGTGAACTCATCGCCGACACCGGCTCGGCGCTCGGATTGCAGGAGTCGACCTACCCTGTCGTCCAGTACATCCCGATCGGGGACGTCGATCCGAAAGTGTTGAGCCGCAGCCGAACCCAGACGTACTGCCCGTACAAAGGGGACGCTGCCTATTACAACGTGACGGTCGGTCACCTGACGGTGGAGGACGCCATCTGGACCTATGAGCAGCCCTACCCGGCGGTGGCCGCGATCGCCGGGCATGTCGCTTTCTACCCCGATCGGGCCGACGTCAGCGTCGAGCCGGCTTGACCGGGTGGCGCAGATCGACTGCCACGAACGCACCCTCACCTTCCCCGGCCCGGCCAGTCCCGGTCTGACGCTGGCCCCGCAGCGCCGAGGACCGGGCGATCCCTGTTTCCAGCTCGACGCCGACCGGGCGATCTGGCGGACCAGTCTGCAGTCCAGCGGTGCGGTGACCGCGCGGATCCGGCGCACCGCCCCGGACACGGTGGTCTGTCAGGCATGGGGGAGGGCGCCGACGAGTTCCTCGACGGGCTGCCCGCGCTGTTGGGTGCCGACGACGATCCCGCGGCCTATCGGCCGCAGCACCCGATCATCAGCGCCGCAGCCGAACGGGTCCCGCACCTGCGGCTCGGCCGCACCGTCCGGGTGCTGGAGGCGTTGATACCGGCCGTGATCGAGCAGCGGGTGCCCGGCGCCGACGCGTTCCGGGCCTGGCGACTGCTGGTCACCAAATTCGGCGGCCCGGCGCCGGGGCCGGCGCCGGCCCGGATGCGCGTGCCGCCCGCCGCCGACGTGTGGCGGCGCATCCCGTCTTGGGAATTCCACCGCGCCAACGTCGACCCGGGCCGCGCCCGCACCATCGTCGGATGCGCCCAGCGGGCGGCCACCTTGGAGCGGCTCGCTGCCCGGCCGGCTGCCGACGCGCGGCAGGCGCTCACCTCCCTTCCGGGCGTCGGGGTGTGGACCGCGGCCGAGACCGCGCAACGCGCTTTCGGCGACGCCGACGCACTGTCGATCGGCGACTACCACATCGCCAAGATGATCGGCTGGACGCTGATCGGCCGACCGGTCGACGATGCCGGCATGGTCGAACTCCTGGAACCCGAGCGACCGCACCGCTACCGGGCGGTGCGGTTGCTCGAGGCCAGCGGCCTGGCCTACGAACCGCGCCGCGGTGCCCGACTCCCGGTGCAGCACATCAGCAATCTGTGACGGCGCTCCCGCCCCGGATTACCTGGCCGTTAACCCGGGTATGCGCGCTGCGACAACGAAAGCGCGAAAAAGGGAGGCAAACATGGGTTCCAAGTTCACCGTCCCCGGTATGACCAAAGAGAACAGCCGCAAGGTGGCCGACCTGCTGCAGAAGCAGCTAAGTACCTACAACGACCTGCACCTGACGTTGAAGCACGTGCACTGGAACGTCGTCGGCCCGAACTTCATCGGCGTGCACGAGATGATCGACCCGCAGGTGGAGCTCGTGCGCGGGTACGCCGACGAAGTGGCCGAGCGGATCGCCACCCTCGGGGCGTCACCGCAGGGCACGCCGGGCGCCATCCTCAAGGACCGCACCTGGGACGACTACTCGGTCGGGCGGGACACCGTGCAGGCGCATCTCGCCGCGGTGGACCTGGTCTACGACGGGGTCATCGAGGACCTCCGCAAGGCCATCGCCGACACCGAGGAACTCGACCCGGTGACTCAGGACATGTTGATCGGGCAGGCCGGCGAACTGGAGAAGTTCCAGTGGTTCGTGCGGGCGCACCTGGAGAATTCCGGCGGCACCTTGACGCACGAAGGCAAGACGACCGAGAAGAGTGCGGCGGGCGCCGCGCGCTGAGGTTTTAGCGCTCCAGTGCGTCGTCTCGGATGGGGCGGTCGGCCAGTTCGTCGCCCCGTCCGAACAACAGCGGATAGACCACTCCGGCGATGGCCGCACCCACCAGTGGGGCCAGCCAGAACACCCAGAGTTGCGCGGGTGCCCCGCCCCCGTTGAAGAATGCGACACCGGTCGAGCGGGCCGGGTTGACCGAGGTGTTGGAGATCGGGATCGAGATCAGGTGGATCAGGGTCAGCATCAGCCCGATCGCCAGGCCGGCAAAGCCTTTCGGCGCCCGGTTGTCGGTGGCGCCCAGAATGACGAGCAGGAACAAAAACGTCAGCAGGACCTCGGCGATCACCACCGCCGTCAGTGAATAGTTGAACGGCGAATGCTCGCCGTACCCGTTGGCTGCCATATGGCCGGCCGGCGCGAATCCGGGCTTGCCGTTGGCGATCAGATAGATCACCGCGCCGGCGACCAAGCCGCCGATCACCTGCACCACCCAGTAGGCCGGTAGGGCCTTCCACTCGACCCGCTTGGCCAGTGCGGCACCCAGCGTGACCGCCGGATTGAAGTGACCGCCGGAGATCGTGCCGAAGGCATAGACACCGGTCAGTACCGTCAGGCCGAAGGCCAGTGATACCCCGAGGAACCCGATACCCACCGAACTGTCTTCGGCCGGGTTTGCTGCGAAAACCGCTGCGCCACAGCCGCCTAGCACTAACCAGAAGGTGCCGACGAATTCTGCTGCCAGTCGATGCGTCATCGTGGGTGTTGACACTGGTAGAGCCCCCTCTGCGCTGAACGGGTAATCCTCAGTGGAGGATCCCATGCCAAGTGGCCGCAAAGCACGATATTTAGCTGAATCGTGGTGAGACAGTTACAAGGCGCAACATGAACGGTTAAGGAATCTGCGGCGCGGCGTCGGTGCAGAGGGGCGGAGTCGGCGGTTCGTTCCCCGCCGCACTGAACGCCGTCAACGCCCGGACGAGGCCGAGTCGGTCGGCCGGCTGCATCCGGTCGACCACACGGGCGATCTCGGCCCGGCGACGCCGGGTCACCGACTCCACCACCGCGCGCCCGTGGGCGGTCAGTTCTATGACGACCTCCCGCCGGGAGTGTGGGTTGGGCCGACGGTCGATCAGGCCGGTGGTCACCAGCCGGTCGACCATCCGTCCGGTGGTCGACGGTTGGACGTCGAGCAATCCAGCCAGCGCGGCGAGGTTGAGCGAACCCTGGGTGGACAGCACCACCAGGGTTCGGAACTGCGGGATGGTGATCGTCTCGTCTATGGCGGCGATCGACTGGGCAGACATCGCGACCAGTAATCGCGATGCCCGCAGTAATGCATCGGTGATGGCTTCCGGTGAATCGTCGGCATGCCCGTCTTGCTGCGTCATCGTGGACCCTCGTCACCAAACCCGATCACTCAAGCAGTATGCAACTATTGCATACTGCAATGGTGACCGATGGTCTCGAATCGCCGCGCAGAATCCCCGTGCCGACCGGTGCACGGTGGACGAGTTGGCTTCGGGACAGCTCGTCAGCGCTGGTGGTGCTCGCTGTCGCCGTCGGCGCGGTGACCGGCCTGGGAGCGGTGGGCTTCCGATTCCTCATCACGTTCTTCACCAGACTGTTCACCGGGTATGACGACTATTCGGGGTTGGGCCGCGTGCCGAGCCTGCATTGGCCTTGGCTGGGCGTCTGGTTCCTGCTGCTGGCACCGGTGATCGCCGGAGTGATCTACGGGCCGATCGTCCATCGGTTCGCTCCGGAGGCTCGCGGTCATGGCGTCCCCGAAGTGATGTACGCCGTCAGTCACAAGCAGGGTCGGATCGCGCCGCAGGTGACGTTGGTGAAGGCCCTGGCCTCGGCCCTGTGCATTGGTGGCGGCGGCTCGGTCGGCCGGGAGGGGCCGATCGTCCAGATCGGATCGGCCGCCGGCTCCACCGTCGCCCAGCTATTGCGGCTCGACACGGCACGTATCCGGCTCCTGGTCGCCTGCGGGGCGGCCGCCGGTATCTCCGCGACCTTCAACGCTCCGCTGGCCGGCCCCTTCTTCGCGATGGAACTCATCCTGCGCGACTTCGCCGCCCAGTCGTTCGGTGCCGTGGTGTTGTCCAGCGTCACCGCCGACGTCGTGGGACGGGCGATGCTCGGCAACCAGCCGTTCCTGTCGCTGCCGTCGTTCGCCGTTCGCAGTCCGGTGGAGTACCTGCTCTACATCGCCCTCGGGGTGGCGGTCGGGGTGGTGGGCGTGGCGTTCTCGAAGATCCTCTATTTGGTCGAAGACGCCTGCGATTGGCTCTGGCGCGGGCCGGAGTGGGCCCGACCCGCTGTCGGTGGGCTGCTACTCGGCGGCCTGTTGCTGGCGCTGCCACAGATGTACGGGGTTGGTTACCCCGTGCTCGAGAACGCAGTCGAAGGTCGCTACCTGATCGGCATGTTGCTGCTGTTGATGGTCGGCAAGATGTTCGCGACCAGCCTCACCATCGGGATCGGCGGATCAGGCGGCGTCTTCGCGCCGACGTTATTCATCGGGGCGATGGCCGGGACGGCGTTCGGGCTGGTGGCCCACCAGCTGTTCCCGGGCGTCACCGAATCGGCCGGCGCCTACGGACTCATCGGGATGGGTGCGGCGTTGGGGGGCGCGACGCGCGCGCCGATCACGGCGGTGGTGATCCTGTTCGAACTCACTGGTGAGTATTCGATAATCTTGCCGCTCATGGCGGCAGTCGTGATGGCGGCCGGAACCGGGCACCTGTTGTCCAAGGACACCATTTACACCGCCAAGTTGTGGCGGCGCGGCATCGACCTCGACGCAGGGTCACCGGATCTGCCCGACCTGCGAGCCGTCGACCTCGCGGCTCCCGCGCCGAAACCGGTACCGATCACCAGCTCGTTGGCGGACGCGGCCAAGGCTTTGTCGCGTGCGGCATTCGGGATGCTTCCGGTGGTGACCGCCGACAGACGCTACGCGGGTTGCATCGCCGCGCAGGATGTGGCAGAGGCACTCGACGAGTCCGATGCGCCGGCCACCATTGCCGACCTGGTCAAACCGGCGGTGACTGTTGGTGCACAGGCAAATGTCCGCGAAACTCTCACCGCGTTGGCCGGTCGAGGCGGCACCGGCCTGCCCGTTCTCGACGCCGACCGGAAATCGTTGATCGGCTGGGTCACCTACGAGACGGTCCTCTCCCGGCTGCACCCCGAATCGGGCCCGGACACGGCGGACCGGCTACCCGACACCGCACCCTGACCGGCTGACTCTCCGTCGACCGCACCCCTTGGTCGTTTGATGTGACCAAATACCCTTTGCGCATACCTATGGGGGTATGTAGCGTGGGTTTCACGATACCCCCATAGGTATACAGGACTACGGAACGGACGGTGCAGTCCATGATGGTGTTGACGGTGCTCCTGGCCGTGTTGGTCGGTGTCTCACTCGGGCTGCTCGGTGGCGGCGGATCGATCCTGACGGTGCCGCTGCTGGCCTATGTGGCCGGAATGGATCCCAAGCACGCCATCGCGACGTCACTGCTGGTCGTCGGTGCGACCAGCGCGGTCGGCGCGGTGTCGCACGCCAGGGCCGGGCGGGTGCAGTGGCGCACCGCGCTGCTCTTCGGCGCGACTTCGATGGTCGGCGCGTACGGGGGCGGACACCTGGCCAAGTTCATCCCCGGCCACGCGCTGCTCATCGGCTTCGCGGTCATCATGGTCGCGACCGCCCTGGCGATGCTGCGCGGACGCCGGACCGACACCGCGGCGGACCCGGGACGGAAACTCCCATTGGCCAAGATCGCCGCCATCGGCCTGGCGCTGGGTCTGGTGACCGGAACCGTCGGCGCCGGAGGCGGATTCCTCGTGGTGCCTGCTCTGGTACTGCTGGCCGGGCTGGCCATGCCCGTCGCCGTCGGCACATCACTGGTGGTCATCGCGATGAATTCGTTCGCCGGTCTCGCCGGTTACCTGTCGGTGGTCCACATCGACTGGGCGCTGGCCGGGATGGTCACCGGCGCCGCGGTTGTCGGTGGACTCATCGGCGCGCGGTTCGCCTCCATGGTGAATCCCGACCTGCTACGCAAGGCCTTCGGCTGGTTCGTCCTGGTGATGGCCGCCGTCATCCTCGGCGAAGAGGTCGACCCCGTCGTCGGCTACGTTGCCGCAGCCCTGATCGGGCTGGCCGCCGCAATGACCTTCGCCTGCAACCACATCGCCGCCTGCCCGTTGCGCCGCATCTCGCCGAGGCCCACGTCTGCCGCGGGTGCGGTATGACGCACCAGCACGACAGGGAGGAGGAAACGATGGTCGACGACGACGCGACGGACGTCCTGCACCGCCTGCGCCGCGCCCAGGGACAACTCGCCGGCGTGATCTCGATGGTCGAACAGGGTCGCCCCTGCAAAGGCATCGTGATCCAGCTGGCCGCCGTATCGAAGGCGCTCGACCGCGCCGGCTTCAAGATCGTCGCCACCGGATTGCGGCACTGCGCTTCTGGAACGCAGCCGGGATCCGGCGACGACACCCCACTGACCCAATCCGAGCTCGAGAAGTTGTTCCTCGCGCTCGCCTGAACCGCCAAACCACCCAAGAGAGGAAACTCCGATGAAGTTCAACCAGTACTACCTCGACTGCCTGTCCCATGCGTCCTACCTGATCGGTGACGAAACCACCGGCCGCGCAGTGGTTGTCGACCCGCAGCGCGACGTGTCCGAGTACATCGCCGACGCCAAGGAGCTCGGCATGACGATCGAGCTGGTCATCGAGACCCACTTCCACGCCGACTTCCTGTCCGGCCATCTCGAACTGGCCGAGGCGACCGGCGCCAAGATCGTCTACTCCTCGGTGGCCAAGCCGGAGTACGAGTTCATGCCGGTCGAGGACGGCGAGCGCTACTCGTTGGGCCAAGTGCAGCTGGAATTCCGGCACACTCCCGGCCACACGCCGGAATCGCTGAGCATCGTGATCTACGAACATGCCGGTGACAGCACACCTTACGGCGTGCTGACCGGCGACACCCTGTTCATCGGTGACGTCGGCCGACCTGACCTGCTGGCCTCGATCGGCTTCACCCGCGAGGAACTCGCGGACAAGCTGTACGACTCGCTGCACGGCAAGCTGATGACACTGCCCGACACCACTCGGGTCTATCCGGCACACGGCGCAGGTTCGGCGTGCGGCAAGAACCTGTCCACCGACCTGTGGTCGACCATGGGCGAACAACGCCGGACCAACTACGCCCTGCGCGCCCCGGACAAGGCGACGTTCATGGACCTCGTCACCGAGGGCCAGCCACCCGCACCCGGATACTTCGTCTACGACGCGATCCTCAACCGCAAGGACCGTGAACTGCTCGACGAGACGAAAATGCCGCCAGCACTGACCTATTCGGAAGCGCGTAACGCGATGACGGCCGGTGCCATGCTGGTCGACGGCCGCACTCCGGAGGAATTCGCTCAGGGCCACCTGCGTGGCGCGATCAACATCGGGCTGGAGGGCCGCTACGCCGAATTTGCCGGCTCGGTGGTCAAGCCCGACGTCGACATCGTGCTGATGACCGAGCCCGGTATGGAACTCGAAGGCAAGAACCGGTTGGCCCGAATCGGTTTCGACCGTGTCATCGGTTACCTCAACGAGCCCTACCAAGTGATGTTCACCCATCGCGACGATGTCGACGTGGCCTCCCGGCTGACGACGAACGCGCTGGGTGAACGGATCGCCGACGTCCCCGAACTGCAGATGGTCGACGTCCGCAACCCGGGCGAGGTTGCCGCCGGCACGATCCCCGGGGCGGTCAACATCCCGGTGGGACAACTGCCCGACCGGCTCGGCGAACTCGACCCGCGCAAGCCCACTGTCGTGTACTGCGCCGGCGGCTACCGCTCCTCGGTCGCTGCCAGCCTGTTGCGACGCCACGGCTTCACCGATGTCAGCGATGTCCTGGGTGGCTACGGCGCCTGGGAAGAAGCCGTCCAGAACGCCTGAATAGAAAGGGAGAAACAATGAGCATCACAGCCAAGCACCAGATCCTGATCGTCGGTGGTGGCACCGCCGGCATCACGGTGGCCGCCCGGCTACTTCGCAAGGGCTACTCCAACGTCGCCGTCATCGAACCGTCGGACAAGCACTACTACCAACCGCTCTGGACGCTCGTCGGCGGGGACAGGCCGACGTAGCCACCACCGAACGGCCCGAAGCATCGGTCATGCCCAAGGGTGTTACCTGGATACGCAAGTCCGCCAGCGCATTCGACCCGGACAACAACATCGTCACCTGTTCGGACGGGTCGACCTACGAGTACGCAGTGCTGGTGGTCAGCCCGGGCATCCAACTGGACTTCGCGGCCACCGACGGCCTCGAGGACGCCTTGGGCAAAGACGGTGTGTCGTCGAACTACCGCTTCGACCTGGCGCCCAAGACATGGGACTTCATCCGCGAGACTCGTTCCGGCACCGCGGTCTTCACCATGCCGACCGGCGGTGTGAAGTGCGCGGGTGCCGGACAGAAGATCGCCTACCTGGCGTCGGACTACTGGCGTAAGCAGGGCGTGCTGAAAGACATCGACGTACATCTGGTGGTGCCGGCGCCCCGGATCTTCGGCATCCCGCCGATCGCGGACAGCCTGGAGAAGGTGATCGCGGACTACGGGATCACCCTGCACACCGAGTCGGAGCTGACCGCGGTCGACGCCGCGGCACGGAAGGTCTCGGTGTCGGCGGTCGGGCCGAGCGGCAGGGATCTGATGCTGCCCTACGACATGCTGCACGTCGTGCCACGGCAGTCGGCTCCGGACTGGATCAAGTCCAGCCCGCTGTCGACCGGCGACGCCGGCGGCTACGTCGAGGTCGACAAGCACACCATGCAACACGTGCGCTATCCCAACGTCTTCAGCCTCGGCGATGCCGCCTCGTCACCGAATGCGAAAACCGGTGCGGCGGTGCGCAAGCAGGCGCCCGTGGTGGTCGAGAACATCGATGCCATGCTCAACGACCGGCCGCTGACGGCAGCCTACGACGGCTACTCGTCGTGCCCGATCGTCACGTCGTCGCACGCCATGCTGTTGGCCGAGTTCGACTACAACCTGAAGATGGAGCCGTCGTTCCCGATCCTCGACCCGGCCAAGCCGCACCGGGCGTACTGGTATCTCAAGAAGTACGGCCTGCCGATGCTGTACTGGAACTTGATGCTCAAAGGCCTGGCCTGATCGGCTGAGGCCGTCAGGCGTCGAGGTCTTGGCCGACCAGTTCGGCGATGCTCTTGCACACCGCCTCGTCCTCGGAGGCGACGGTGACGGTGGCGCCGTTGCCGGCACCGAGGGTCATGATCATCAGTGCCGACCCGGCGTCGACCGGCTCACCGCCCTCGAGGGTGAGCGTGACCGGAACCCCGGCCTTGACAACCGCTTCGGAGATGATCGCGGCGGGGCGGGCGTGCAGGCCGATCGACGAGCCGACGATGACGGTCTTGGTGTGCATGGGCTTCCTTCTGGTTGTGCCGAACTCGACGTTATGTAGATGTTTACTCGAACAACTGCTGCGAGACGTTGGTTTGGGCGCGCTGGCGGCCGGCGAACTGTTTGGCGCCGATCACGGCGAACGCGCCCACCGCCGTCCCGGCGGCCAGGGCCACCAGGAACCACACCAGGTTCCCGATCGCGAAGAACACGAAGATCCCGCCGTGCGGTGCCTTCAACGTCACGTCGAACGCCATGATCAGCGCGCCGGTGACCGCACCGCCGGCCATCATCGACGGGATGACCCGCAGCGGGTCGGCGGCGGCGAACGGGATGGCGCCCTCAGAGATGAACGAGGCGCCCAGCAGCCATGCGGCCCTGCCGTTTTCGCGCTCGGGTTCGCTGAACAGGCCCGGCCGGACGGTGGTGGCCAAGGCCATCGCCAGCGGCGGCACCATCCCGGCGGCCATCACCGCGGCCATGATCCGCAGCGACGCCGGGTCGGCGACGTTGAGACCGGCGGTGGCGAAGGCGTAGGCCGCCTTGTTGACCGGGCCGCCGAGGTCGAAGCACATCATCAGTCCCAGGATCACCCCGAGCAGGATGACCGACGCACCGGACAGGCCGTTGAGCCAGTTGGTCAGGCCGGAGGTGACCGCCGCCAGCGGACGGCCGAGCAGGAAGAACATCAGCAGACCGACGATCAGCGACGCGCACAGCGGGATGATCACCACCGGCATCAACCCGCGGAACCACTGCGGCACCTTCCACCGGCTGATCCACAGTGCGGCGAACCCGGCGATCAGGCCGCCGACGATGCCGCCGATGAACCCGCCGCCGACGAACACCGCGACCGCGCCCGCGGTGAAACCCGGTGCGATACCGGGCCGATCGGCGATGGCGAACGAGATGTAACCGGCCAGGGCCGGCACCAGGAAGCTGAACGCCAGACCACCGAGGGTGAACAGCACCGCACCGAGATACTGGGTGAATCCGCCGCTGGGCAGATTGGTCAGCGAGTTCGTGGTGGCGATGATGTGGGCCAGCGAATCGGTGGCGCCGTCGGGTTTGTTGGCGATGTCGTAGCCGGCGAAGAGGAATCCCAAGGCGATGAGCAGACCACCGGCGGCCACGAACGGGATCATGTAGCTGACACCGGTCAGCAGGATCTGCCGGATCCGGGTGCCCCATCCGACACCGCCGGTGGGCACGCCGGCGTCCGCGGCGCCGGCGGTGCCCTCCACCCGGGGTGCGTTCGGATTGCCCGCAGCGGCAACGGCTTCGGCGATCATCTTGTCGGGCTCGTTGATGGCCCGTTTGACGCCGGAGGCGATCACCGGTTTGCCGGCGAAGCGTTGCCGGTCTTTGACCCCCACGTCGGTGGCGAAGATGACGGCGTCGGCGTTCTTGATGGTGTCCGCACCGACGGGGGTGCTGCCCGAGGAGCCCTGGGTCTCGACGATCAGGTTCACCCCGGCGCGCTCGGCAGCCAGCTTGAGGGCGTCAGCGGCCATATAGGTGTGCGCGATCCCGGTCGGGCAGGCAGTGATCGCGACGAGCGACGTCGACTGTGCCGGTTGGGATTCCGCAGCGGGTGTGGTGGTCGGTGCGGCCGGCGCCGGGTTGACCACGCCGTCGACCAGGCGCACCACCTCGTCCGCCGTCTTCGCCTCCCGCAGTGAGGCGACGAAGTCCGGCCGGACCAGGGCGCGGGCCAGGCTGGACAGCAGCTTCATGTGCTCGGAGCCGGCGCCGTCCGGCGCGGCGATCAGGAAGACCAGGTCGGCCGGTCCGTCGGGAGCGCCGAAGTCGACCTTCGGCGCCAGCCTGGCGAACCCGATCGACGGGCTGGCCACCGCGGCTGACCGGCAGTGCGGGATCGCGATGCCGCCGGGCAACCCGGTGGCCGACTGGGCTTCCCGGGCCATGGCGGCGGCCAGCAGGTCGGCCCGATCACTGACCCGGCCGCTGTCGGCGAGCCGATCGGCGAGCCGGCCGATCACCGACTCCTTGTCGGTCCCCGCGTCGACGTCGAGGAGCACCAGGTCGGTGCTGATGATGGACACGATGGAATTCGTCATGGGAGTGCCTTTTCGGTGATGTCAGAGCCGGGCGGGGTCGTGATGGACCGTGAGCCTGTGGAGTAGGGCGCGATCGACGTGACGACCACGTCGTCGAGGTTGATCTCGGCCGGGGCGGGCAGCGCCGAACCGGGCAGCGCCGCAGCGGCGCTGCCGTAGGCGACGGCCATCTGGAGTCGTTGCGGTGCCTGCGCCCCGCCGACGTCGGCGCGCACATAACCGGCAAGGGAGGAGTCGCCGGCGCCGACGGTGCTCCTGGGTGTGATGGGGGAGGGGTGGCCAGCCAGCTGCCGGTGTCGTCCACCAGCACCGCGCCCGCCGCGCCGAGGGTGGCCAGCACAGTCCTGGCTCCGCGTCCGATGAGCTGTTGGGCCGCCAGCACCACCGGATCCGGATCGCCCTGTGCCAACGCTGTTTCCAGCTCCTCGGCAGCCACGCCGGCCAGGCCGGCCAGCTCTTCGGCGTTTGGTTTGATCAGGTCGGGCGCGGCGTGGCTGAAACCGGCGGCCAGCGCCGCCAACGGGGCATCGGAGGTGTCGACGGCCACCTTGCACCCGTAGCCCTGCAGTTGAGCCACCACCTGGGCGTACCAGTCGACGGGCAGCCCCGGCGGCAGCGAACCGGACAGCACCACCCAGCGTGCCGATCCGGCCCGGTCCAGGATCGCCCGGGTGAGCGCGGTCAGTGCGGCGTCGTCGATCACCGCGCCGGGCTCGTTGATCTTCGTCGTGGTGCCGTCGGATTCGGTGATGGCGAGGTTGGTGCGGACCGCGCCGTCGATGGGCACGGCATGGAACGGCACACCGTAGGACTCCAGGGCCGCGACGAGCGGGTCGTGGTCGGCGGCGGGCAGGATGGCCACGGCTTCCACGCCGGCCAGGGTCAGGGCCCGGGCCACGTTCACGCCCTTGCCGCCCGGCTCGGTCGAGACCGACTGCACCCGGTGCACATTGCCGCGCACCAGTTGCCCCGGCAACGTCACCGTGCGGTCGATACTCGGGTTCGGTGTGACGGTGACGATCATGATTCCCCTCCAGCCAGGACGACTTCGACGCCCCGCTCGGTCAGTTCGTGTCGGTCGGTCGGGCTGATCTCACAGTCGGTCACCAGTGCGTCGACACTGTCGATCGGGGCGAAGCTGACGAACTCCTCGCGACCGATCTTCGACGAGTCGGCAAGTACGACGACGTAGTTGGCGCAGCGCACCATTGCCCGCTTGACGGCGGCTTCGTCGCTGTCGGGGGTGGACAGACCGTGTCGCACGCTGATCCCGTTGGTGCCGATGAAGGCGATGTCCACCCGCAGTGCGTCCAGGCTGCGCAACACCGGTTCGCCGACCGCCGCCTGGGTCAGGCCACGGACCCTGCCGCCGAGCAGCTGCAGATTGACCGACGGCATGGCGGCCAGCCGGGCCGCGATCGGCACTGAATTGGTGACGACCACCAGCTCGCGGTCGGCCGGGAGCATGGCGGCGACTCGGGCGGTGGTGGTGCCGGCGTCGAAGAGCACCGATGCGCCGGCCAGCGGGAGGAACTCGGTGGCCGCCCGGGCGATGGCCTCCTTGTGGTCGGCGCGGGTGATCTCCCGCTCGTCGACGCCGGGCTCGACCACGTGCAGCGCCCGGACCGGCACGGCACCGCCGTGCACCCGGCGAACGACACCGGCCCGGTCGAGGACCGCCAGGTCGCGGCGGACCGTTTCGGTGGTGACGTCATAGGCCTGGGCCAGTTCCGCCACCGATGCGCGCCCCCGGGACAACACCTGCGCGGCGATAGCCTGCTGACGTTCTTCCGGGTACACGATCCTCCGATTGTGTGGGGTAGCGTCCGAAATGGATGTTGGTATGTGTTGTTTTACTCCCGTTCGTGTTGACTTGTCAATGAATTGTTGTAACGTGGTTCACATGACCGCCTCTTCCACACCTACCTCACTCGGTGCCGGACAGGTCCTCGCCGGCGTGCCGGTGGTCCCCGGTGTCCGCTACGCACCGGTCATTCGCCCGGGCCGCCGGCCCGCCATCGACGACCTCGATCCCGGGGGCGAGGTGGCCGACGCGGAGCGCGACGCCGAGGCGGCCAGGTTCACCGCCGCCGCGGCCACCGTCGCCGGCCGGCTGCGCGAGCGCGCCGCGCGGGCGACCGGGGCGGCCTCGGAGGTGCTGGCGGCCACCGCGATGCTCGCCCAGGATCGCGCGTGGCTCGGCGCGGCCGAGAAGCGGGTGCGCGAAGGCGCGCCTGCGGTGCGGGCCACCGCCGAGGCCGTTGCGCAGTTCGTCGACCTGTTCACCCAGCTCGGCGGACTGATGGCCGAGCGGGTGACCGACCTGCGTGACATCCGCGACCGGGTGGTCGCCGAACTGAGTGGGCTGCCCGAGCCCGGTGTGCCGGTGCCGTCGCACCCGGCGATCCTGTGCGCCGAAGACCTGGCCCCCGCCGACACCGCAGGTCTGGACCCCGCACTGATCGTCGGCCTGGCCACCGCGCTGGGCGGACCGACCAGCCATACCGCGATCATCGCGCGCCAGCTCGGCATCCCCTGCGTGGTGGCCGTCCACGGGCTCGACGAGGTCGTGGCCGGCACCGACGTCCTGATCGACGGCACGCAGGGCACCGTCACCATCACCCCCGACGCCGAGGAGGCCGCCGCCGTCGTCCGGTCCGCCGAGGAGGCCGCCGCCGCGATGGCCGGCTGGACCGGACCCGGTGCCACCGCCGACGGCCATCCGGTGTCGATCCTGGCCAACGTCCAGGACGGTTCGGCCGCCCGCGCCGCACGTGAGACGCCTGCCGAGGGCATCGGGTTGTTCCGCACCGAGTTGTGCTTCCTCAACCGCGACACCGAGCCGACAGTCGACGAGCAGGCCTCGATCTACGCCGAGGTGCTCGATGCGTTCGCCGGCTGCAAGGTGGTCATCCGCACCCTCGACGCCGGATCCGACAAGCCGCTGAAGTTCGTCGGACACCCCGACGAGGCCAACCCCGCGCTGGGAGTGCGCGGCATCCGCATCGAGGCCATCCATCCGGACGTGCTGGAACGTCAACTCGACGCGATCGCCGCCGCGGCCGCCCACACCGGCAACGCGCCGTGGGTGATGGCACCGATGATCGCCACGCCCGAGGAGGCCAAGCGGTTCGCCGAGCGGGCCCGGCAGCGCGACCTGGTGCCCGGCGTGATGATCGAGATCCCTGCTGCCGCGCTGCTGGCCGACCGAATCCTCGAGCACGTCGACTTCTTGTCGATCGGCACCAATGACCTGGCTCAGTACACGATGGCCGCCGACCGGATGTCGGCCGAACTGGCCACCCTGACCGATCCGTGGCAGCCCGGCGTGCTGGCCCTCGTCGCTCAGACCGCTCGGGCCGGGGCGGGCGCGGGCAAGCCGGTCGGTGTCTGTGGTGAGGCCGCCGCGGACCCGATGCTGGCCTGTGTGCTGACCGGACTGGGCGTCACGTCGCTGTCGGCGGCCGCCGCGGCGGTGACGGGAGTGGGCGCCAAGCTCGCCTCGGTCACGTTGCAGCAGTGTCGCGAGGCCGCCGATGCGGTGCTCACCACGGCGAGTGCGGCTGAGGCGCGTGCAGCGGCTCTGGCCGTGCTGGGCTGAGGGAATTATTCGGACTGCGGTCCGGTTAATCGGATCATGCCAGCAGTTACCGCAGACACCCTGACACTGCCGCGGGTGCACAGCGCCACCGCGGCCGACACCGAACGGCCGGTCAGATCCATCACCACCGGACCGCGGGGCTTCGAAGGCGAGGGCTTTCCCGTCGTCCGCGCGTTCGCCGGGGTCAGCGCCGCCGACCTCGATCCCTTCATCCACATGGACCAGATGGGCGAAGTCGAGTACGCACCGGGCGAGCCCCGTGGCACCGATTGGCACCCGCACCGCGGCTTCGAGACCGTCACCTACATCATCGACGGTCGCTTCGCCCACCAGGATTCCCACGGCGGCGGCGGTCTGATCACCGACGGCGCCACCCAGTGGATGACCGCGGGAGCGGGCATCCTGCACATCGAGACTCCCCCTGCCGAACTCGTGGAGAGTGGCGGCACGTTCCACGGCATCCAGCTGTGGGTGAACCTGCCGCGCCAAGACAAATTCGCCGAGCCGCGCTACCAGTCCATCGAGGGCTCGGCTGTGCGGCTACTGGCTTCCGACGACGGCGGCGCGTTGGTCCGTCTGATCGCCGGCGACATCGACGGCTGGTCCGGCCCCGGTGCGACCCATACGCCGATCACCTTGGCGCACACCACCATCGAGCCAGGAGCACAGCTGAATCTGGGCTGGCCGCGGGACTACAACGCGCTGGTCTATGTGCTCTCCGGTCGCGGTACGGTCGGGCCGGTCGGGCACCCGATCCAGCAGGGTCAGCTTGCCGTGCTCGGTCCAGGCGACCGGATCACGGTGGCCGCCGACGCGAGCCAGGACTCCCATCGTGGCGCCATGGAGGTGCTGCTGTTGGGCGGCAAGCCCATTCGCGAGCCGGTGTTCCACTACGGACCGTTCGTGATGAACTCCAAATCCGAGATCATCCAAGCGCTCGAGGACTTCAATGCCGGCCGGTTCGGTGCGATCCCGCCCGGCGCTCTGATGCCACACCGGGCGTGAGCGCGGCCAGCACCGGCGGATAGGTCAGCTCGAGTTCCCCGAGGTTGGCCGCCGCGGTCACCAGCGGTAGCGCCGCCGACACCGCCAGTTCGCCCGCACCGGCTTCGGCCCGCAGTGCCGGCACCAGGTCGTCACTGATCGGGCCGGCGGTGGCGGCGGGGTCGCTGCCGTCGAATCGGGCGCAGACCACCGCGGCGTGCGCCTCCAGCACGGCGCGGGCTCGCGGGTAGACCGCCAACGGCGGCGGCACGATGTCGGCGATCAGATCGGCGGCCGCGCGCAGCCGCACCGCCCGGTTGGCCGCCCGGACCACCGGCGCCCGGGAGTCGGTGGGTCCGCCACTCTCCGAAAGGTATTGGCGCACAGCATCGTCCAATGTCCGGGAGGCGGCGAGTGCATCATGACTCAACGCGTCGACCTGGTTCTCGGCCGCCTCGAACGCGCCGCGGGTGACCCGCAGCACCGCCACCCGCAGGTAACGGGCGCCGACGGCGCAGGCCGCGTCGATGGCCCGCTGCACCGACGTCTTGGCCCCTCGCGGCCACAACAGCAGCGAGACGACGACACCGACTGACGCACCCACCACCACGTCTTCGATCCGGATCAGGCCCACCTGCCACCCGGTGGGCACGATCAGGTTGAACACGATCAGCACCATCATGGTGAACGCCGCCTGGCTGGCGGTGAAGGAACCGATCTCGGGCACGTAGGCCGAGCCGAACGCCACCACCGGCAGCAACACCCACATCACCACCGGATCGACACCGAGGACCTCGATGACTATGGCGCCGAGAACGAACCCGATGACCGTGCCGCTGACCGCCCGAACCACCGTCGTTCCGGTTGTCAGCGCGCTGCTGCGCAGCACCGACAGCGCGCCAAGGACCACCCAGAAACCGTGCTGCACCGGGAAGACCAGCGTGATCAACACCGCCAGCGCCAACCCGAGGCCGGTGCGCAGGCTGTTGCGTGCCGTCACCGACCGGGTCACGACATACCCGCTGGTGAGTGCGGTGACGGCGGTGGTCTCGGAGTACACCCGGTCGGCCACACCGGTCTCCGGTAGCTGACGGCCGAGTACCCGCGCCAGCACCGGCCGGGCGTCGGCGGCCGCCGCGGCGGCGATCAGGCGACCGGTGACCCCGACGGCAGCGCCGACGGTGCGCCGGCTCAACAGGGTGCGGCCCAGCTCGACGGCGGCGGTGTCATCGGGCTCGGCGAGGATGTCGACGATGTCCTGCCGGTAACTGCCGACCGCGACGTTGCGCAGCTCCATCAGGGCGGCGGCCAGCCGCGCGCGTTCGTCGGCCCGCTGGGCAGACTGGGTGATCTCCAGAACCGACGCGCAGTCGCGCAGCACCCGCACCACCGGTGTAGCCATCGGTCCCAGTAGCTCACCGGTGTGGCCGGTGACGCGGTCGCACAGCCATTGCAGGTCGTCGACCACCCGGACCAGGGCCCGACTGCCCGCCGTGAGCGCGACCGGACGGTAGGCCGCACCCAGAAAGTTGGCGCGCAGGGCGTCCATGGCGGTGGTGACCGCGCCGGCCGACGCGCCGCCCTCGATCCGCTCGGCGAGCACCGCGCAGACCGCGGCGGCGTGCCGGCGCAACTCGCCGTGGTGGCGGGGCGGGAAGACGAACAGCGCGGCCGGCACACAGATCGCCAGCGCGATCAGCCAGCCCAGCAGCCGCTCGCCCAGTGGGCCCACCGGTGTGCACACCGGGAGCACGAAGGTCAGCAAGGTGGCCCGCTGACCGGCGGCGATGGTCTCGCTGAGCACCCCGGAGAAGCTGATCGCCACCCCGACGACGAACATCAACGTCACCGCCAGCCACGGAATGGGCGCGACCAGCGTGCCCACGCTGATCAGGATGGCCCCGTTGAATCCCAGGCCGGCGTAGGCCAGCGCGCGGGCGTTCGCGTTGCCGGGGAAGTCCACCACGATCAGCAGGGCGATCGACCCGAAGATGGTGAACAGCGGCGTCTGCGAACCGCCTCCGACGGCGAAGCTGACCGCCGCCGCCACCGGGATGACCAGGGCGGCTCGGACCGCGCGGCGGGCGCCGTCGTTCTCCGGATCGCGGTCGTGGATCCGGCTGACTGCCCGGGCCCGGAGCGCGGCCGGGTTCAGCATGCCGGGATCTGGACGGACCTCACCGCGGCACGCTGGCGAAACCGCCCGAGTCCAGAGCATCGAGCATGTGACGGGCGATCCAGGCGAACATGCCGGGCTCGCGGGGAAGGGTGGCTTGTTCGTAGCCGACGAACACATAGACCGCCCACGCGGCGTAGACCTCGGCCTGCCGGGGATCGCGGACGATCTCCAGCGCGGACTCGTAGAGGATGGTGAACCGCTGCCGGTCGACCTCGGTCTGCACCGACAGCACGTGCGGATCGACCGAACTCCAGGATCGGATGGCGGCCTCCGCGCCGTGCGGCAGCGACAGCCCGACCTCGATGATGGCCTCGATGCGCCGGCGAGGATCGGACTCCTCGAGGATGGCGCCGATCACGCGGACCGTCCGGTCCTGCACCCAGTACGCCACCAGGTCTTTGGTGAACGCGGGCCAGCTGGCGAAGTAGTGGTAGAAGGAGCCGGTGGTCACCCGAGCCGGTTACACACCTCGGCCAGCTTCAGTCCGCCGTAGCCGAGGTCGGCGAGCACCTCGAGGCCGGTCTCGAAGTACGCCTCCCTGGTGGCGACCGTGGCCATGGACATGACCATAGTTCGCCCGCCGCCGCCGGATGGCCGTGACGTGCATGATCGTGACCAACTCGAGTTGCGGCCCTGTCGCGCCGCGGCTCCGATGGGGCAAGCTGGAGACAAGCGATCGATCCGAGGAGTTGGCATGACCGTCCAGATCACCAGTGACCACGCCACCGAAGGTGGCGCAGCCGGCGTGCTCTCCGAGGTGCGCCGGGTGTTCAACAGCGGCCGTACCCGATCTTTGGCCTGGCGGGCCGAGCAGTTGCGGGCGATCGAGCGGATGTGCGAGGAGCGCGAACCGGAGATCGCCGAGGCGCTGGCCCGTGACCTCGGCCGGTCGTCGTTCGAAGCCTGGCTGGGCGATATCGGGTCGACCAAGGGTGAAGCCACCTTCGCGCGTAAGAACCTCAAGAAGTGGGTCAAGCCGCAGCGGCAGGGCCTCCCGCTGGCGCAGCTACCGGGCCGGGCCTGGGTCCAGTTCGACCCGGTCGGGGTGGTGCTGGTGATCGGGCCGTGGAACTACCCCTTCTATCTGTGCATGGCACCGGTGGTGGCCGCGGTCGCCGCCGGAGACGCCGTGGTGATCAAGCCGTCTGAACTGGCGCCGGCGACCTCGGCCGTCATCGCCCGGCTGGTTCCGCAGTACCTCGACGCCGACGCCATCCGGGTGGTCGAGGGTGCTGCGTCGACCACGCAGGAACTGTTGGCGCAGGGCTTCGACCATGCGTTGTTCACCGGCGGCACGGAGATCGGCCGCAAGATCATGGCTGCTGCGGCGCCGACCTTAACGCCGGTGACGCTCGAACTCGGCGGCAAGAGCCCGGTGGTGGTGCGCGCCGACGCCGACCTCGACGTCGCCGCGCGCCGGATCGCGTGGATCAAGATGCTGAACTCGGGGCAGACCTGCATCGCCCCTGACTATGTGCTCGTCGACCGCACGGTCGCCGCCGAACTGGCCGACAAGATCGTCGCGACGATCGCCGAGTTCCGCGCCGAGGAGAAGGATCCGTCGCTGCGCATCGTCAACGAGCGACAGTTCGACCGGCTGGTGTCGCTGATCAGCGCGACCAGCGGCACCGTCGTCACCGGTGGCGGCTCCGATCGGTCCGCGCTGCGGATCGAGCCGACGGTGATCGTCGATCCTGCCGCCGACGACCCGGTGATGTCCGAGGAGATCTTCGGCCCGATTCTGCCGATCCTCTCGGTGGACTCCCCCGAGGACGCGGTGGCGTTCGTCAATGCGCGGCCCAAGCCGCTGGCGCTCTACGTCTTCACCGCGAACCAGCAGGCGGCCCGCGACCTGGTCGACCGGATCCCGTCCGGTGGCGCGGTCATCAATCACGTGGCGGTGCATTGTCTGGTACCGCAGCTGCCGTTCGGCGGCGTCGGGGCCAGCGGGATGGGCGCCTATCACGGACGGTGGGGGTTCGAGGCGCTCAGTCACCGTCGTGCCGTGCTGGCCAAGCCGACCAAGTTCGACCTGAGCCTGATGTACCCGCCGTACACCGACCGGGCGATCAAGCTCATGCGCAAGGTCATGTAAGCCCTAACCATTCCGTAATAATCTGCGCCAGCAAACTTCGTACTTTTGGCCGGAGTTGGCTTGACGGGGATCACTTGCGCGGCGGTTGACGTCGAGCGAATTTTGATGACGGTTGGGAATTGCCGCTCGCCGCGCCAATTGACGGCCAGAATACGAGATTTGCCGGGACGGCCCTTCGAGGACTCTATTGAAACTCATTGCATGGCAACATATTTCAAATGTGGAACGAAAGATGAGCAGAATTCCAATATGGAAGTCGCAAGCAAATGACGCCGGCCGTCAAATTGTGCCCTTGGTTGTGGCACAATTCGAGTGTGCCGCACACAGCGAGTCGGGGCCCGGGTCGCCCCCCTGCAGCTAAGGCGGCGGAGACACGCGAGCGCATCATGCGCGCCGCCCGCGAGGTGTTCAGCGAACTGGGGTACGACGCTGCCACCTTCCAGGCAATCGCCATCCGCGCCGATCTGACCAGGCCTGCCATCAACCACTACTTCGCCAGTAAGCGGTTGCTCTACCAAGAAGTCGTCGACCAGACGAACGCGCTGGTCATCGAGTCCGCCGTCCAGCAATCGCAGCGCGAGAGCACGCTGGCCGGCCGAATCCGGGCCTTCATCCAGTCGGCCGTCCAAGCCCAGGGCCAAGACCGCTCGGTCGCGGCGTTCCTGGTGACCTCGGTGCTGGAGTCCGAGCGACATCCCGAACTGGCCGAGACGGATCATGATTCGCGGGAGTTCACCCGGGGATATGTGAAGTCGGCCCTCAAGGATGCCGTCGACGCCGGCGAGGTCCGGTCCGATATCGACGTCGAGGCCGCTGCTGAGATGCTGATGGCCGTCATGTGGGGGCTCGGCTTCTATGCCGGATTCGTGGGGATCAAGAGCGCCTGGTCGCGATCACCGACCAGTTCCTGCAGCTGCTCAACGGTAAGGCCTGGCACTCCTGACGGGTGGCCGGTGACGTGCGCCACAGCCGCATAGACTGGCTAAGTTAATCGGTAGCATCGCTCGTGACGCCGACTGGGAGTACTGCCGCCATGAGTAATCTGCGAACCGACGACGACACCTGGGACATCGCCACCAGTGTGGGCTCGACCGCCGTGATGGTCGCCGCCGCGCGCGCCGGCGAGACCGACAGTGCCGACCCACTGATCCGTGACCCCTACGCCCGCATCCTCGTCGAGGGAGCAGGCACCGGGGTGTGGGAAACCATCCTCGACGACTCGATGGCCGACCGGCTGGCCAACGCCGATCCGGAAGCCGCCGCGGTCTTCGCCCACATGCGCAACTACCAGGCGGTGCGCACCCACTTCTTCGACGCCTTCTTCACCGACGCCGCGGCGGCCGGCATCCGCCAGATCGTCATCCTGGCCTCGGGTCTCGACTCCCGCGCCTACCGGTTGGACTGGCCCGCCGGGACCCACGTCTACGAGATCGACCAGCCCAAGGTGCTCGAATACAAGTCCGCCACGCTGGCCGCCCACGGCGCGCACCCGCGTGCCGAACGCCACGAAGTGCCGGTCGACCTCCGTCAGGACTGGCCCGCAGCGCTCAAAGAGCACGGATTCGACCCGGCGCAGCCCACCGCCTGGCTGGCCGAGGGGCTGCTGATGTACCTGCCCGCCGAGGCCCAGGATCGGCTGTTCGAGCTGATCACCGACTTGAGTGCGCCGGGCAGCCGGGTCTCGGCCGAAGCGGTCGGCCACCACAACGAGGAACGCCGTGAGCAGATGCGGGAACGCTTCGAGAAGTTCGCCGACCAGCTGGGTATCGAGCGTGCCATCGACATCCAGAACCTGACCTACAACGATGCCCACCGGGCCGACGTCACCGACTGGCTCAACGCCCACGGCTGGCGTGCATCCGGTCAGCCGTCCACCGACGAGATGCGCCGGCTGGGTCGCTGGATCGAGGTGCCGATGGGCGACGACCCGGATGCGTTCGCCACCTTCGTCGTCGCGGAGAAGGTCTGACACCACCCGGGTGCCCGAGGCTTCAGCGGCCCACGTATACAGGGAGTGCGTTCGGTCAGTCGGAGGCCCGCGAGGCCTGAAGAAAGGAAGCCCATGCCCGGAGTTGCGGATCGAGTCATCGTCGTCACCGGTGCCGGCGGCGGTCTGGGCCGGCAGTACGCCCTGACGCTGGCCGCCGAAGGTGCCAGCGTCGTGGTCAACGACCTCGGTGGGGCACGTGATGGCACCGGCGCCGGCCACTCGATGGCCGACCAGGTGGTCGCCGAGATCAAGGCGGCCGGTGGGCGGGCCGTCGCCAACTACGACTCGGTCGCCGAGCCCGAGGGCGGCGCGAACATCGTCAAGACCGCCATCGACGAGTTCGGCAAGATCGACGGCATCGTCAGCAACGCGGGCATCCTGCGCGACGGCACCTTCCACAAGATGCCGTTCGAGAACTGGGACTCGGTGCTCAAGGTGCATCTCTACGGCGGGTACAACGTCATCCGCGCCGCATGGCCGCACTTCCGCGAGCAGAGCTACGGGCGCATCGTCGTCGCCACCTCCACCAGTGGCCTGTTCGGCAACTTCGGCCAGGCGAACTACAGCGCCGCCAAGCTCGGCCTGGTCGGCCTGATCAACACGCTGGCCCAGGAAGGCGCCAAGTACAACATCAAGGCCAACGCGCTGGCGCCCATCGCCGCCACCCGGATGACCGAGGACATCCTGCCGCCGGAGGTCTTCCAGAAGCTGACCCCGGAGTACGTTGCCCCGGTGGTCGGCTACCTGTGCACCGAAGAGGTGCCCGACACGGCGTCGGTCTTCATCGTCGGCGGCGGCAAGGTGCAGCGCGCCGCGCTGTTCCAGAACGAGGGCGTCACCTTCGAGCAGGTGCCCACCGTCGACGACGTCGCCGCGCAGTGGTCGACGATCGACGACCTGTCCGCGGCTAAGCCGGCCAACTTCTCGCTGGGCTGACCTGCACTGATTGCGGTCCCGACGCCGTCACCCGCAGACTCGATGGCGTGAGCACGGGCGGCGTCATCCTGGTGGCGCTGGCCGTCGCGATCGGCCTGGTCGGCATCATCGTGCCGCTGCTGCCCGGGACGCTACTGATCTATGCCGCGATCGCGGTGTGGGCAGTGGTCGAGCGCACGGCGGTGTCCTGGTCGGTGCTCGGCGTCGTGACCGCGGTGCTGGGCGCGAGCCTGCTGGTGAAGTACCTGTGGCCGGTGCGCCGGATGCGGGCCGCGGAGGTTGGCAGCGCGACGCTGGCCGCTGGTGCGGTGCTCGGCTTGATCGGCTTCTTCGTGGTGCCGGTGGTCGGCCTGGTGCTCGGGTTCGTGCTCGGCGTTTACCTGGCCGAACTGGTCGTACGCCGCAACCAGCGCCGAGCCTGGGCGGCCACCGTGCACGCCGTCAAGGCGGCCGCACTGTCGATCGGGGTCGAGCTGGCCGGCGGTCTCATCGCCACCGGGGTGTGGGTCGTCGGCCTGCTGCTAACCCAGTAGCTGGGTCCGGACCCGCCCGACATCCTCGGTCGTGACCCCGGCGACCCGCAGAAAACCGTCGAGGTCGCCGTAGTTCTCGTCGATCGTGCGGCGGGCGGTGGCCAGGTAGTCCTCGCGCACACCCAGCACCCCGTCGGTCAGCCGTGCCTCGGCGAAGGTCATCACCTCCGGCGTCTCGCCGGTGCGGCTGCGGATGGTCTCCAGGATATGGTCACGCAGATGCGGCACCGCGTCGTTGCTACGCAGGAAATCGGCCAGTATCGCGTCCCGCGGCACGCCGATGGCCTCCAACACCACCGCGACCGTGAACCCGGTCCGGTCCTTGCCGGCGAAGCAGTGCGTGATCACCGGGCGGCCCGAGCCGAGCAGTGAAAACACTTGGCGCACAGCACGTTGCGCTCCGCCGAGCACCGGGAACTTCTGGTACTCCTCGGTCATGAACCGTTCCGCCGCGATTTCGACGTCCTCGTCGGGCTTCTCGGTCATCATCTTCTGCCAGCTGGTCTCGTGCGGCGCCTCGGCGGTCGTGTTCGACAGATCCGGGAAGGGCAGCAGGTGGATGGCCACCCCGTCGGGCACCGCCCCGGGACCGCGTCGCTCGACCTCCTGCGGTGAGCGCAGGTCGGCGACGTCGGTGATGCCGAGCCGGCGGAACGCGTCACGTCCGGAATCGTCGAGATTGCTGAGTTCACTGGATCGGAAGAACCGGCCCGGCCGAACGCCGGCGGTCTCGGCGATGTCGCGAAAGTTCCAGGCGCCGGAAAGGTGACCGTTGCTCACGCCCGCGTCACCGCCGCCGCCAGCGGTCCCTGCTCCGCGCCGATCTCGGCGCGGGCGATGCTGCGCAGGTGAACCTCGTCGGGTCCGTCGAAGATCCGCATGGCGCGCTGCCAGCCGTACATCCGGGCCAGCGGGAAGTCGTCGCTGACGCCGGCGCCGCCGTGCACCTGGATGGCCCGGTCGATCACGTTGCACGCCATCTGCGGTGCCACCGCCTTGATCTGGGCCACCAGATTGCGGGCCTCTTTGTTGCCGTGCTGGTCGATGGTCCACGCCGCCTTCTCACACAGCAGCCGGGCCTGGTCGATCTCGTTGCGGGACACCGCAACTGCATGCTGGACCATGCCCTGTTCGGCCAACGGCTTGCCGAATGCGATACGCGTACGGGCCCGCTCGACCATCAGCGCCAACGCCCGTTCGGCGACCCCGATGGCGCGCATGCAGTGATGGATGCGGCCCGGACCCAGCCGGGCCTGCGCGATCGCGAAGCCCATACCCTCCTCGGCCAGCAGGTTCGAGGCAGGCACCCGGACGTTGTCGTAGATCACCTCGGCGTGCCCGTGCTGGTCCTGCCAGCCGAATACCGAGGTGGACCGGACGAGCGTGACCCCTGGCGTATCCATCGGCACCAGGATCATCGACTGCTGCTGGTGGGCGGCCGCATCGGGGTTGGTGCGACCCATGACGATGAGGACCTTGCACCGCGGATCGTTGGCACCCGAGGTCCACCACTTGCGCCCGTTGATGATGTAGTCGTCACCGTCGCGGGTGATCGCGGTCTGGATGTTGCGCGCGTCGCTGGAGGCGACGGCCGGCTCGGTCATCGAGAAGGCGCTGCGGATCTCGCCGGCCAGCAGCGGCTCAAGCCACTGCTTGCGCTGCTCCTCGGTGGCGAACAGGTGCAGGGTCTCCATGTTGCCGGTGTCGGGCGCGGCGCAGTTGAGCGCCTCGGGGGCGATCTCGGTGCTCCAGCCGGTGAGTTCGGCCAGCGGCGCATACTCCAGATTGGTCAGCCCGGATTCCGGCGGGAGAAACAGATTCCACAGACCCTGCCGGCGGGCCAGCACCTTGAGCTCCTCGACCACCGGCGGCACGGTGAAGTCGCCCGCCCCGGCCGCAGCCCGGTACTCGTCGTAGGACTTCTCGGCCGGGAAGACGTGCTCGACCATGAACTCGGTGAGGCGTTTGTGGTAGTCAGCCGCCTTGGCGGACATGGCGAAATCCATGACCGCCACGATATGACACCCGTCTAAACAACAGCGAGGCCCTCCCTTATGACCGTAGGGAGGGCCTCGCAGGCATGTGGAGAAAAAGGGTTATCGCTCAGTGCGGCTCCTCACTCCCGAAGGCGGGTTGGTTGGCGGGAACAATTCGCGGCCCCCTTTGTCGCCGGGCGGCCAGAGTCGGGCTCAGAGGTTGATGGTGATGAGGTTGGCCGGGGCGGTGGTGGAGGAAGCGGCGGCGCTGATGCCCATGGTGTCGGTGGCGGCGGGGCTCTCGACGATGAGAGTGCTGGCGAGCACGCCCACCGCGAGGGTGGACCCGGACAGTGCGGTGGTGAAGCGGCGAGTGAATGTGCGGTCCATGTCCGTCTCCCTGGCTCGGGGCCGATGTTTTCGGCCATGAGTTGACTATTGCTCGCGCGCCGGGCCGCGTCTGTCCGCTGATGGGACCCTTGCAGGGATGATGTGTTTGTCCCCCGATCGGTGGATCCCTGTGGAAAGCTCCTGCCATGCCCGATAACCGCAAGGTGCGTGTCGTCGTCGGTGACGACCACCCGCTGTTCCGCGACGGCCTGGTACGGGCTCTGTCCGGGAGCGGCGAGGTGGAGGTGGTCGCCGAGGCCGAGGACGGTATGTCGGCCCTGACCCTGATCAAGGAACACGTCCCCGACGTGGCGCTGCTGGATTATCGGATGCCGGGAATGGACGGCGCCGAGGTGGCCGCCGCCGTACGTCGTGACGAGCTGTCGACCAGGGTGCTGCTGGTCTCCGCCCATGACGACGCCGAGATCGTCTACCACGCGCTGCAACAGGGCGCCGCCGGCTATCTGCCCAAGGACTCGACGCGGTCCGAGATCGTCAACGCGGTGCTCGACTGCGCGAAGGGGCGTGATGTTCTCTCTCCGCGACTCGCCTCGGGCCTGGCGGTGGAAATCCGGCGCCGCGCAGAACCTTCCGGACCCAGCCTGAGTTCGCGCGAACGCGAGGTCCTCAACATGATCGCGCTCGGGCGCAGCATTCCGGCGATCGCCGAGGCGTTGTTCCTGGCGCCATCGACGGTCAAGACCCACGTGCAACGTCTCTACGAGAAGCTGGGGGTGGGTGACCGGGCCGCGGCGGTGGCCGAAGCCATGCGGCGGGGGCTGCTTGAGTAGGCTGCCGGTCCCGCTGCAACGCGCTGTCGACTTCCTGGGAACCGAACCGGTGCGAGTTTCAGCCGTCCTCCGCCTGCCGCTGATCGTGCTTGTCGCGCTGCTGGTCTGGATCGAAGGCGTCAACCATTGGCTGCCCGCCGTCTACTGGTCGGTGCTGGTGCTCTACACCGCGGCCGCCGTGGTGTGGCTGGTGGTCGTGGTGCGCCAGCCGACCCGCTGGTGGTTCGGCTGGGCATCGACGGCGATCGACGTGGTCGCCGTGCTGGCCATGTGCGTGGCCTCCGGCGGGGCCACCACCTGGCTGTTGCCGATCTTCTTCCTGATCCCGATCACCGTCGCATTCCTGGACCGGCCCGAGATCACCGCGCTGCTCGGCGCCAGCACCGCGATCGGCTATCTCGGGGCGTGGATCTTCTACTCCAAACGTGACGACACCATGGGTCTGCCCAACATCGTCTACGTACAGGTCGGGTGCCTGGTGTGGCTGGCGTTGGCGACCACGGCGCTGTGTCTGGTGCTGGCCCGCCGATCGGCCCGGGTGCGTGCGCTGCTGCAGGTGCGCCGCCGGCTGGTCTCGGAGTCGATGCAGGCCGATGAACGCAATACCCGAGAGCTCTCCGAGCAGCTGCACGACGGGCCGCTGCAGAACCTGCTCGCCGCGCGGCTGGACCTCGAGGATCTACGCGAGCGACCGACACCGGCGGGTTTCGAGCGGGTCGACGCCGCCCTGCAGGACGCCATCAACCAGTTGCGCAGCGCCGTGAGCACGCTGCACCCGCAGGTGCTGGCGCAGGTCGGCCTGGGCCCGGCGTTGCACGAACTGGTCCGCCAATACGAGAAGCGCTGGGATGTCGCGATCGACTGCGCGGTCGGCGATGTGGGCAAACCCGCTTCGCAGGCGCTGTTGTACCGCGCGGCGCGTGAGTTACTTGCCAACGCGCACAAGCATTCTCGCGCCACGAGACTACGGGTCGAGCTGGACCAGGTGGCCGATGCGCTGGTGCTGCGGGTGATCGACAACGGCGTCGGCTTCGACCCCGCCGTGCTGGACCGCAAGGTTGCCGAGGGGCACATCGGGCTGTCATCGCTGGTGGTGGGTGTGGAGGCGATGGGCGGATCGGTCCGGCTGGACGGAACGCCGGGCGGGGGCACCACGGCGGTGATCACCGTTCCCAGCGCCGCGGAGTAGCGCCTCCCCCGAATGGGGGAACTGTATCGATGCGGTCGATATGGCTTGGGGAGATGGCCGCGAATGTGGTTAGGGTGTCACGAGCAGAGGGGCCTTCCCCGCCGAAATCCACGCTAGGAAGCAGACGCACGGGTCATGACTGAAACGAAGACGGTGCCAGATGTCGCCGCCGGTGCGGCTCCGGTGCCAGATGTCGCCGCCGGTGCGGCTCCGGTGCCAGATGTCGCCGCCGGTGCGGCTCCGGTGCCAGATGTCGCCGCCGGTGCGGCTCCGGTGGTGGGCGTCGTCGCCGAATCCGGCGCCGACGAGCGCCGGGTGGCGCTGGTGCCCAAGGCGGTGACCGCACTGGTCAACAGTGGGGTGGCGGTAGTGGTGGAGCGCGGGGCGGGTGAGCGCGCGCTGCTGCCTGACGAGCTCTACACCGCAGCGGGTGCCACGATCGGTGACGCCTGGTCGGCTGATGTGGTGGTGAAGGTCGCCCCGCCGACGGCGCAGGAGGTCGCGCGGATGCGCTCTGGGCAGACCCTGATCGGCTTTCTGGCGCCGCGGAACGCCGACAACCAGATCGGTGCGCTCAAGGAGCGCGGTGTGCAGGCCTTCGCGGTGGAGGCGATCCCCCGGATCTCCCGCGCCCAGGTGATGGACGCGCTGTCCTCACAGGCCAACGTGGCCGGGTACAAGGCGGTCCTGTTGGCGGCCAGCGAGTCGACCCGGTTCTTCCCGATGCTGACCACCGCGGCGGGCACGGTGAAGCCGGCCAGTCTGCTGGTGCTGGGTGTGGGGGTGGCCGGCCTGCAGGCGCTGGCCACCGCCAAACGCCTCGGTGCCCGCACCACCGGCTACGACGTGCGCCCTGAGGTGGCCGACCAGGTGCGCTCGGTGGGCGCGCAGTGGCTCGACGTCGGCATTGATGCTGCCGGCGAGGGCGGCTACGCCCGGGAGCTGACCGAAGACGAGCGTGCCCAGCAGCAGAAGGCGCTGGAGACCGCGATCGGCAACTTCGACGTGGTGATCACCACCGCGCTGGTGCCCGGCCGGCCGGCGCCGCGGCTGGTGACCGCCGCCGCGGTGGAAGGGATGAAGCCGGGCAGTGTGGTCGTGGACCTGGCCGGTGAGACCGGCGGCAACTGCGAGCTGACCGAGCCGGGCCGCACGGTGGTCAAGCATGGGGTGACGATCGCTTCGCCGCTGAACCTGCCGGCCACCATGCCCGAGCACGCCAGCGAGCTGTACGCCAAGAACCTCACCTCGCTACTGGAATTGCTCATCACCGACGGCGTACTGGCGCCGGACTTCTCCGACGAGGTCGTCGCGGCCTCGTGCGTCACGCGCGAAGCCGCGCCAGCGGCGAAGCCATCAAGCGAAGAGGCGTAGATGTACGAACAACTGCTGGGAAACCTGGCGATCCTGGTGTTGGCCGGGTTCGTCGGGTTCGCCGTCATCTCTAAGGTGCCCAACACCCTGCACACTCCGCTGATGTCGGGCACCAACGCCATCCACGGCATCGTGGTGCTCGGTGCGCTGCTGGTGCTGGGTAACCTGCCCGCCGACGCCCACTGGGGCGTGCGGATCATCGCCTTCGTCGCGCTGATCTTCGGCACGCTCAACGTGATCGGCGGCTTCCTGGTGACCGATCGCATGCTCGGCATGTTCAAGGGCCGCAAGCCCGAACCGAAGGCCGGAGCCGACAAGTGAACTATCTGGTCAACGTCCTCTACATCGTCGCGTTCGCGCTGTTCATCCTGGGCCTGTCCGGCCTGACCGGACCCAAGACCGCGGTGCGCGGCAACTGGATCGCCGCCACCGGCATGGGAATCGCCGTGGTGGCCACGCTGATCAAGGTGCGCGACACCGCCTCGATCAACTGGATCCTGATCATCGCCGGTCTGGTGATCGGTGTGGTTCTGGGTGTGCCGCCGGCCAAGAAGACCAAGATGACGGCGATGCCGCAGCTGGTCGCGCTGTTCAACGGTGTCGGCGGCGGCACCGTCGCGCTGATCGCCTGGGCGGAATTCATTGAGACGGACGGGTTTTCGGTGTTCAAGCCCGAGCAGTCGCCCACCGTCGCGTTGGTGGTGGGATCGCTGTTCGCCGCGATCATCGGCTCGGTGTCGTTCTGGGGTTCGCTGGTGGCGTTCCTGAAGTTGCAGGAGTCGATCCCCAAGAACGTCGAGAAGAGTCTGGTCAAATCGGCCAAGTTCTTCCAGGCGGCCAATATCGTGCTGCTGCTCGGTGCGGTCGCCGCCGCGGTCTACATCGGCCTGCACGCGGGCACGGGCAGCCCGGACTGGCTGATCGTGCTGGTGCTGGTCCTGGCCGGTGTGATGGGGCTGTTCGTGGTGTTCCCGATCGGCGGCGCCGACATGCCGGTGGTCATCTCCCTGCTCAATGCGCTGACCGGATTGTCAGCCGCGGCAGCGGGTTTGGCGCTCAACAACACGGCGATGATCGTGGCGGGCATGATCGTGGGCGCATCGGGCTCCATCCTGACCAACCTGATGGCGGTGGCGATGAACCGTTCCATCCCGGCGATCGTGTTCGGCTCGTTCGGTGGCGGGGGAGCCGAAGGCGGACCCGCCGGCGGCGAGCAGGGCACCGTCAAGGCCACCTCGGCCGCCGACGCGGCCATCCAGATGGCCTACGCCAACCAGGTGATCGTGGTGCCCGGATACGGCCTGGCCGTCGCCCAGGCGCAGCACACCGTCAAGGAGATGGCCGAGATCCTCGAGAGCAAGGGTGTCGAGGTCAAGTACGCCATCCACCCGGTGGCCGGCCGGATGCCCGGCCACATGAACGTGCTGCTGGCCGAGGCTGATGTCGCCTACGACGCCATGAAGGAGATGGACGACATCAACGGCGAATTCGCCCGCACCGATGTGACTTTGGTGATCGGTGCCAACGACGTCACCAATCCGGCGGCGCGCAACGACCCGAGCTCCCCTATTCATGGGATGCCGATCCTCAACGTGGATCAGTCCCGCTCGGTGATCGTGCTCAAGCGGTCGATGAGCTCGGGCTACGCCGGCATCGAGAACCCGCTGTTCTTCGCCGAGCAGACCTCGATGTTGTTCGGCGACGCCAAGAAGTCGGTCAGCGAGGTCATCGAAGAACTCAAAGCGCTGTAGCGGCAAGCGCTTCAGTCAGGCAACCGTAGGCGCACGGTTTCCAGTGCTGCGCGCCGATCGTCGGGAATGGGCACCGGCCCGTCGTCGCCGAGTAGCACCAGCACCGTGTCGCACACCCCGACGCAGGTGCCGCCGACGAACAGCCCTGTCGAGGCGACGAACGAGGTGCGCCCGATCCGTCCCACCCCGGCGCCGGTCTCGATGACGGCCGGCCAGTGCGCCTCGGCCAGGAAGTGGACGGCGTTCTGTGAGGTGACCAGGCGCAGCCGCCGGGTGGCGATGTCGTAGATGTCGGGAAACAGGCTCTGGTTCATCGTCGCCCGTGCGTTCTCGTGCAGGGATTCCAGCGCCAGGTTGTTGAGGTGGCCGTTGGCGTCCATGTCGCCGTAGCGGGCCTGCGCGATGTCGACGACCGGGTAGGAGTCCAGCCGAAGCCGCATCTCGTGTGGGCGCGCTGTGGTGGTTGTCCAGTCGGTCACAGCTGCGCAAGCTTAGTGGCCGCGTGCCGCCAGCTCACCAGCGCCGCCGCCGCGACCATGACGACCGCCGCGCCGAAGACCGGGTGCGGCAGGACGGCGGAGGCCACCATGGCGGCGGCCAGCAGCACCGTGCCGATCGCCTGGACCGTGTCGCGGCGGACCGCGTCGAGCACCAGCCAGGTGGCCACCAGGAAGACCGCCAGCGGGACGGTCAGCGTGAGGCCGGCGACCGTGCTCGGCAGGTGACTCTCGCCCAGATGCTCGGCGACGACGACCTCGACGCCGGCGGAGAAGGCGGCGGCCGCCGCGAAGATGAAGTAGTGCAGGTAGCCCCAATAGAAGGCCCTGCCGACCGTCATCGTCTGGTCGTGTTGCGGGCGGTCGAAGTAGATCCACCACATCGAGGCCACGATCGCCAGTGCGCAGGCCGAGACGCCGACCAACCCGACGCGTGCCTCATCGTTGGACAACCCACCGATGATCGAGTTGGCCGCGGCCAGAATCGATTCGCCGAGCACGATCAGGTTGAACAGGCCGTACCGTTCGGCGATGTGATGGTGGTGGTAGGCCGTTGCCCGGTACCGTTCGGCGATCGGCGACACCGACAGGTCGGCCACCGCCAGCACCGGGAACCACCACACCGGGCCGTCGAGAACCCACCAGGTGATCCACAGCAGCTGGACGACGACGATCCCGACGGCGTACCGCACACAGGTGCCGCGGTATTCGGGATCACTGACGGCCGCCCGAATCCACTGGGCGGCCGTGGCGACTCGCATGATGGCGTAGCCGGCGACGATGGCCCCGAAGTCGCTGTCCAGCATGGCGCGCTGTGCACCGGCGGCGATGACCAGCGCCCCGGCCATCTGGACGAACGTGGCTACCCGATACAGCCAGTCGTCGGTGTCGTAGGCGCTGGCGAACCAGGTGAAGTTGATCCAGGCGTTGAAGATCGCGAAGAAGACCATCGCGTAGGCCGCCAGGCCTTCGGCGAAGTGCTGTTCTTCCCAGAGGTGATGCAGCGCGCCAGAGGACTGGGAGACGGCGACGACGAAGACGAGGTCGAAAAGCAGCTCGAGTGAGCTGGCCGCGCGGTGCGGTTCATCGGGGTCGCGGGCGAGCATCGCCCGCAGGCCGGCCGGCAAAAGTATCGAGCGGTCGGCTTAGACCGGCGGGTACGCGGGCGGCGGGTAGACCCCGCGCAGGGCCCAGGGCAGCCAGCTGAAGAAGTACTCGACTTCGTCGCTCGCGTCGTAATCCGGATTCGGATCCATTGCTCACACCTCCCAGCGCCACCGGAATGAACCGGAGTCTAGTCCGCGGGCCCGCGTCACGACACCGATCATTAAACTACCCAACCAGTTGATAGAGAATGCCTTAAGACTGCGAGGACATCATGCCACCCGAAAGCGGGATGACCCGGCGCGAAGAGCTGCTGGCCGTCGCCACCAAGCTGTTCGCCGCGCGCGGTTATCACGGCACCCGGATGGACGACGTCGCCGATGTGGTCGGCTTGAACAAGGCCACGGTCTACCACTATTACGCCAGCAAGTCGCTGATCCTGTTCGACATCTACCGCCGTGCGGCCGAGAACACCCTGCAAGCCGTGCACGATGACCCGTCCTGGACGGCCAGGGAGGCGCTCTACCAGTACACGATCCGGCTGTTGACGAACATCGCGGAGAATCCCGAGGGTGCGGCGGTGTACTTCCAGGAGGCCCCCTACATCACCGAGTGGTTCACCGAGGAGCAGGTCGCCGAGGTCCGGGAGAAGGAAACCCAGGTCTACGAGCACGTGACCGGCCTGATCGACCGCGGCATCGCCAGCGGTGAGTTCTTCGAGTGCGACTCGCACGTGGTCGCACTCGGCTATATCGGTATGACGCTGGGCGCCTACCGCTGGTTGCGCCCCGATGGCCGGCGCAGCGCCAAGGAGATCGCCGCCGAGTTCAGCACCGCGCTGCTGCGCGGTTTGATCCGCGACGAGACGGTGCGGGTGGAGTCGCCGCTGGGCCCCGATGGAGTGCCGGCCGATAAGGCGCACGCCTAGCCGCGGCGGCCGATCGGGGTGGTCCGGCCGGTCGATATGATCGGCCGATGCCGCTCGTCAGCAAGACCGTCGAGGTCAACGCCGATGCCAAGTCCATCCTGGACATCGTCGCCGACTTCGAGGCGTACCCGGAATGGAACGACGAGGTCAAGGCGGTGTACATCCTCGCCCGCTATGACGACGGCCGGCCCAGCCAGCTGCGGCTCGACATGGAGATTCAGGGTCAGGCGGGCACCTTCATCCAGGCCGTGTACTACCCCGGCGCCGGCCAGATCCAGACGGTGCTGCAGCAGGGTGAGGTGTTCACCAAACAGGATCAGCTGTTCTCGGTGGTGGAGATGGGTCCGTCGAGCCTGCTGACTGTGGACCTCGACGTCGAGATCTCGCTGCCGGTGCCGGCCATGATGGTCAAGAAGCTGGTCAACGATGTGCTCGAGCACCTGGCCGACAACCTCAAGATGCGCGCCGAGCACCTGTCGGCCTGAACCCGGTCGCCCCGGATGAGAGTCAGCGCCACATCCCGCTGCGCTCGAGCTGTTCGAGCAGCAGGTCGGCGCCGTCGCTGAATTCCGCCGCGGCCACCTCGGCCAGCACCGCTTTGTCGCGGCTGCGCAGCGCGGCGATCAGTTGGCGGTGGCTTTCCACCGCGGCTGTCCCCCACGAGGGGTCGGTGACGTAGATGTGCGGCGGCATGTACCGGGCGGCGTGCAGCAGGAACCAGGCCAGTTTGATCCGGCCGGCCGACCGGTTCAGCAACCGGTGGAAGGCGAACTCGGCCGCCTCGATGCGGGCGGCGTCGCCCTCGGCCACCGCGTGGGCCAGCACCTCGTTGGCGCGCTCGAGGTCGTCGATCTGCTCGCCGGTGATTCGGTCGGCGGCGCTGACGACGAGTTCCTTGGCGATCGTCGCCTGCAGCCAGTAGATGTCGGCGACGTCCTGGCGGCTCAGCGGCTGCACCACGTAGCCGCGCCGCGGCTCGAGAGCGACCATCCCCTCGCCGCGCAGCGTCAGCAGGGCCTCCCGGACGGGGGTGATGCTGACCCCGAGCTGGGCGGCGGTCTCATCGAGCCGGATGAACGTCCCGGGCCGCAGCGCGCCCGTCATGATGGCTTCCCGGAGGTGTCCGGCGACCTCGTCGGACAGCTGCGCGCGCCGCCCGCGACGGTTGTCGGCCCGTGTAGAAGTCGGTGCGTTCACGTGACCTCCGGGGACTTGTGTGGGCAGCAGGGAGGCAATAGTGTGACCCAAGCAACAACGGATTTGATCAAATATAACGTTCCTGCGGTCTCCAGTATCGGGTTCACGCAACGTTCACGCCGGACGGACGGTTCGAGAGGACGGAAGAGGCGCCAGTGACCGGGCAGCTGACAGCGACCACAGAGCAGCCATATCTGTCCCGCCGGCAGAACTGGTCGAACCAGCTCGCGCGGCACGCACTGATGCAACCCGGCGCCACCGCACTGCGCTTCCTGGGCCGCACCACGACGTGGGGCGAATTCGACCACCGGGTCACCCGGCTGGCCGACGCCCTGCAGCGGCGCGGCGTGCGCTTCGGCGACCGGGTCATGATCCTCATGCTCAACCGGCCCGAGTTCGTGGAGGCCACCCTGGCCGCCAACCGGCTCGGCGCCATCGCCGTGCCGGTCAACTTCCGGCTCACCCCGCCGGAGCTCGCCTTCCTGGTCCAGGACTGCGAGGCCGGGGTGCTGGTCACCGAACCGGTGTTGGTCGACGTTGCCAAGGCGGTCCGGGAGATCGCGCCGGCACTGTCCGCGATCGTGGTCGCCGGCGCCACGACCGACGACGGTGTGCTCGGCTACGAGGACCTCGTCGCCGAGGACGGCGAGCCGCACGAACCGGTGGACATCCCCAACGACAGCCCAGCGCTGATCATGTACACCTCGGGCACCACCGGACGGCCCAAGGGCGCGGTGCTGACCCACACCAACCTGGCCGGCCAGGCGATGACCGCGATGTACACCACCGGCCCCGACATCAACCACGATGTCGGGTTCATCGGGGTCCCGCTGTTCCACATCGCCGGCATCGGCAACACGCTCGGCGGTCTGATGCTGGGCACGCCGACGGTCATCCACCCGCTGGGCGGATTCGATCCCGGTCAACTGCTCGACATGCTCGAGGCCGAGCGCGTCACCGGCATCTTCCTGGTGCCCGCCCAATGGCAGGCCGTGTGCGCCGCGCAGAAGGCCAAACCCCGTGACATCCGGTTGCGGTCGCTGTCGTGGGGGGCGGCCCCGGCCTCCGACACGTTACTGCGGGAGATGTCGGAGACCTTCCCGGACAGCAAGATCCTCGCCGCGTTCGGCCAGACCGAGATGTCACCGGTCACCTGCATGCTGCTCGGCGAGGACGCCATCACCAAGCGCGGCTCGGTCGGCAAGGTGATCCCGACCGTCGCGGCCCGCGTCGTCGACGAGGACATGAACGACGTCCCGGTCGGCGAGGTGGGCGAGATCGTCTATCGCGCACCGACTTTGATGGCCGGCTACTGGAACAACCCGCAAGCGACGGCCGAGGCGTTCGCCGGCGGCTGGTTCCACTCCGGCGATCTGGTCCGGATGGACGCCGACGGTTACGTCTGGGTGGTGGACCGCAAGAAGGACATGATCATCTCCGGCGGCGAGAACATCTACTGTGCCGAGGTGGAGAACGTGCTCGCGGCGCACCCGGCGATCGCCGAGGTCGCCGTCATCGGGCGCGCCCACCCGAAATGGGGTGAGGTGCCGGTGGCCGTCGCGGCCATCTCCGCGCCGGAACTGCGGCTGGCCGACCTGCTCGGGTTCCTCGACGAACGGCTGGCCCGCTACAAACACCCCAAGGGCCTCGAGATCGTGGACGCGTTGCCCCGCAACCCCGCTGGCAAAGTCCTCAAGACCGAGCTGCGAATCCGTTTCAGCGCCAGCGCCGAAACGGATTTGACAGCTGAAAATGCTTCGGATACAGCCGATCCCAACTCATGATGGAAGCACTTACTGCGGCGAAAATTGCTGGAAATGACGATGGAGGGTTAATAGTGCCGATGCGGTGCACTGCCCGTCAGCCATCGGGTACATTCCTGTGGTCCGCCTTACTACTGGTTAGTAGGGAGACGACACTCACGTACTGCGGGTCGGGGCAAGGAGGGTATGTGCCAGACGGACTGCCGTCCAGCCGCGACGACCGACGTGGACCCGTCATGCGAGCGTCCCGGTGACCGCGACGACGACCGGGCTCTCCGGATACGTCCAGGACAAGATGCGCGCGCCGCTGACCGCTGTCGGCGGCTTCTTCCGCATGTGCGTGCTCACCGCCAGGGCCACCGCGAAGTGGCCCTTCGAGTGGCGTGAGTTCATCATCCAGGCCTGGTTTCAGTTCCGGGTGACGTTCCTGCCGACCATCGCCGTGGCGGTCCCCAACACGATCCTGATCATCTTCACCATCAACATCCTGCTGGTCGAGTTCGGCGCCGCCGACGTCTCCGGCGCGGGCGCCGCGCTGGCCGCGGTCACCCAGCTCGGCCCCATCGTGACCGTGCTGGTTGTCGCCGGTGCCGGGTCGACGGCCATCTGCGCCGACCTCGGTGCCCGCACCATTCGCGAGGAGATCGACGCCCTCGAGGTACTGGGCATCGATCCGATCCACCGTCTGGTCCTGCCCCGGGTGGTCGCCTCGACGTTCGTCGCCGTGTTGCTCAACGGCGCGGTCATCGCCGTCGGCCTGGTCGGCGGATTCATCTTCGGTGTGTACATGCAGAACATCTCCGCCGGCGCCTACGTCTCCACCCTCACGCTGATCACCGGACTGCCCGAAGTGGTCATCTCCATCGTCAAGGCGCTCACCTTCGGGCTCATCGCGGGCCTGGTCGGGTGCTACCGCGGCCTGACGGTGTCCGGCGGCGCCAAGGGGCTGGGCACGGCGGTCAACGAGACCCTGGTGCTCTCGGTCGTCGCGCTGTTCGCCGTCAACGTCGTCCTCACGACCATCGGTGTGCGGTTCGGAACGGGGCACTGACATGAGTACCGCGACAGTCCTGCGCAGCCGGTATCCCCGGGCCTACTCGACAGCCAGCAAGTGGGCCTCGGCGCCGGGCCGGTTCATCGATCGGGTCGGCGACGTGGCGTGGTTCACCGTGACCGCTGTCGGGCAGATCCCGCATGCACTGCGCTATTACCGGCGCGCGACGTTGCGGCTGATCGCCGAGATCGGCATGGGCACCGGCGCCATGGCGGTGATCGGCGGAACCATCGCGATCGTCGGCTTCGTCACCTTGTCGGGCGGTTCGCTGATCGCGATCCAGGGCTACGCCTCGCTCGGCAACATCGGCGTCGAGGCGTTCACCGGGTTCGTCGCCGCGCTGGTCAACGTGCGCGTCGTCGCGCCGCTGGTTTCCGGGCACTCGCTGGCCGCCACGGTCGGCGCCGGCGCCACCGCCGAGCTGGGCGCCATGCGCATCAGTGAGGAGATCGACGCGCTCGAGGTGATGGGCATCAAGTCCATCAGCTACCTGGTGTCGACCCGGATCCTGGCGGGCATCGTGGTGATCATCCCGCTCTACGCCATGGCACTGCTGCTGTCGTTCCTGGCGGCCCAGCTCACCACCACCGTGTTCTACGGCCAGTCGACGGGTACCTACGACCACTACTTCCGGACGTTCCTGCGTCCCGACGACGTGTTCTGGTCCTTCGTCGTCGCCATCATCATCGCGGTCTTCGTGATGATCAATCACTGCTATTTCGGCTACAACGCCAGCGGCGGTCCGGTGGGCGTGGGTGAGGCGGTCGGGATCTCGATGCGCGCCTCGCTGGTCGCGGTCGCCACCGTCGTTCTGTTGGCCTCGTTGGCGCTGTACGGCACCAACCCGAACTTCAACCTCACGGTGTAGTCGCATGACCCACCCGTTGAATTCGTCACGGCGTCCCCCGATCAAGCTGGCGGGGGCGGTGTTCCTGCTCATCGCCGTTCTGCTGCTCACCTTGGTCTACCTGCAGTTCCGCGGTGTGCTGACACCGAAGACCACACTCACGATGGTCTCCGACCGCGCCGGCCTGGTGATGGATCCCGGCTCGAAGGTGACCTACAACGGGGTCGAGATCGGCCGGGTCACCAAGGTTGCGGAGGTGGCCCGGGACGGTGAGCCGGCCGCCGAGCTGACCCTGCAGGTCAAACCCGACTCGATCGCGCTGATCCCGGCCAACGTCGACGCCCAGATCAAGGCCAGCACCGTCTTCGGCAACAAGTACGTCGCCTTCACCAGCCCGAAGGACCCGGCCAAGAACCGGATCTCCTCGGCCGACGTCATCACGGCGTCGGGAGTCACCACCGAGTTCAACACTCTCTTCGAGACGCTGACCTCCATCTCGGAGAAGGTCGACCCGGTCAAGCTGAACATGACGCTGAGCGCGACCGCGGAGGCACTCGACGGGCTGGGCACCAAGTTCGGCCAGTCGATCGTCAACGGCAACGCCGTCCTCGACGACATCAACCCGCAGATGCCGCAGATCCGCAGCAACATCCAGCAGCTGTCGAACCTGGCCGACGTCTACATCAAGGCCAGCCCCGACCTGTGGGACTTCCTGAACAACGCGGTGACCACCGCGCACACCCTCAACGCGCAGCAGAAGGACCTGGACGCCGCACTGCTGGCCTCCACCGGCTTCGGCAACACCGGCGCCGACATCTTCGAGCGCGGCGGCCCCTACTTCGTGCGCGGCCAGGCCGACGCGATCCCGACCAACCGGCTGCTGGACACCTACAGCCCGCAGCTGTACTGCCAGATCCGCAGTGAGGCCCAGGCGCTTCCGGATGCGCTGGCCTCCTTCGGCGGGAACGGATATTCGCTGAACACCGTCACCGAGTTCCTCGGCGCCCCGAACCCGTACGTGTACCCGGACAACCTGCCCCGGGTCAACGGGCGCGGCGGCCCGGGCGGCTCGCCCGGCTGCTGGCAGAAGGTCGACCGCAACTTCTGGCCCGCTCCGTACCTGGTGGTCGACGACGGCGCCTCGCTCGCGCCGTACAACCACTTCGAGCTCGGCCAGCCCATCCTCACCGAGTACGTCTGGGGACGCCAAGTCGGGGAGAACACGATCAACCCATGAAAATCACCGGCACAGCAGTCAAACTCGCAGCGTTCTCGTTGGTGCTGCTGCTCTTCACGGCGATCATCGTCATCGTCTTCGGGCAGTTCCGGTTCGACCGCACCACCCCGTACACCGCTGAGTTCAGCAACGCCAGCGGACTGCGGGACGGCCAGTTCGTCCGGGCCGGTGGTGTCGAGGTGGGCAAGGTCTCCGACATCAAGCTCGTCGACGACGGCCGGCGCGTGCTGGTCACCCTCAACGTCGACCGGACGCTGCCGCTGTACCAGTCGACCACCGCCCAGATCCGCTATCAGGACCTGATCGGCAACCGCTACGTCAACCTCGACCGCGGAACAGGTGAAGGCGCGGACCGAATCCTGCCCGCCGGCGGTTTCATCCCGATGTCACGCACCCAGCCCGCCCTGGACCTCGACGCCCTCATCGGCGGGTTCAAGCCGCTGTTCAAGTCGTTGGATCCGGAGAAGGTCAACACCATCGCCTCGTCGCTGATCACCGTCTTCCAGGGGCAGGGCGGCACCATCAACGACATCCTCGACCAGACCGCCCAGCTCACCTCGGCACTGGCCGACCGCGACCAGGCGATCGGCGATGTGATCACCAACCTGAACACGGTGCTCGACACCACGGTCAAGCACGAGAAGGACTTCGACCAGACGGTCAACAACTTCGAGGTGCTGATCACCGGGCTGAAGAACCGTGCCGATCCGCTGGCCCAGTCCACCGCCGACATCAGCAGCGCCGCAGGCACCCTCGGCGACCTGCTGGCCGACGACCGTCCGCAACTGAAAGACACCATCGCCAAGCTGGAGACCATCCAGACGCCGTTGGCCGACGGTCAGGACCGGCTCGACGATCTGCTGACGAAGCTGCCGCAGGCGGTCAAGATGATCGGCCGCGCCGGCGGCATCTACGGTGACTTCTTCAACTTCTACCTCTGCGACATCAACCTGAAGCTCAACGGCCTGCAGCCGGGTGGCCCGGTCCGAACCGTCAAGATCACCCAGCAGCCCACGGGTAGGTGCACCCCGCAATGAGGACACTAGAGACCGACAACCGGATCAAGAACGGCCTGGCCGGCATCTTGATCCTCGTCCTGGTGGTCGCCGTGGGCCAGAGCTTCGCCAGCGTCCCGCAGCTGTTCGCCCAGCCGACGTACTACGGCCAGTTCACGGACAGCGCGGGGCTGAACCCGGGCGACAAGGTCCGTATCGCCGGCATGGACGTCGGTCAGGTCAAGTCGCTGAAGATCGACGGCGACCACGTGCTGATCGGATTCGGCTTGGGCGCCAGGCAGATCGGCACCGAGAGCCGGCTGGCCATCCGCACCGAGACGATCCTGGGCAAGCGGGTGCTGGAGATCGAGCCGCGCGGCAACACCCTGCTGCAGGCCCGTGGCGTGCTGCCGGTCGGGCAGACCACGACGCCCTACCAGATCTACGACGCGGTGTTCGACGTGACGAAGGCCGCCGCCGGATGGGACATCGACACCGTCAAGCGCTCGCTGAACGTGTTGTCCGAGACCATCGACCAGACCTACCCGCACTTGAGTGCGGCGCTCGACGGCGTGGCCCGGTTCTCCGACACCATCGGCAAACGCGACGAACAGTTCAAGCAGCTGCTGGCCAACGCCAACAAGGTTGCCGCTGTGCTGGGTAACCGCAGCGAGCAGATCAACCGGCTGGCGGTCAACGCCCAGACGCTGCTGGCCGCGGTCAACCAGCGTCGCGCCGAGGTGGACTACCTGCTGGCCAACATCTCGCAGGTCTCCGAGCAGTTCGCCGGGTTCGTCAACGACAACCCCAACTTGAATCATGTTCTGCAGCAGCTGAACACGATCAGCAACGTGCTGGTGAAGCACAAGACGGACCTCGCCGACGTGCTGATCACCGCATCGAAGTTCATGGGCGCGCTGGCCGAGGCCATCGGCTCGGGTCCGTACTTCAAGGTGCTGGTGGTCAACCTGCTGCCCTACCAGATCCTGCAGCCGTGGGTGGACGCCGCGTTCAAGAAGCGCGGTATCGATCCGGAGGAGTTCTGGCGCAACGCGGGTCTGCCGGCATTCCGGTTCCCCGATCCCAACGGTCAGCGCCAGCCCAACGGTGCCCCGCCGCCCGCGCCGACACCGCTGGAAGGCACCCCGGACCATCCGGGTCCGGCCGTCGGCCCCGGCTCGCCCTGCTCGTACACCCCACCGGCCGACGGCATTCCGACATCGGCCAACCCGCTGCCCTGCGCGGGCCTCACCCAGGGCCCGTTCGGCGGGCCGGAGTACCCGGCACCCGACGTGCCGATCTCCGCGCCCAACCCCGCCGCGGTCGGCGGCCCGGGCGTGCCCAGCGCCGCCTTCCCGGGTGAGCTGTCGCCGAACGTGCCCGGCGTACCGGCCCCGCCGCTGGCGCCCGGCCCGCCCGGGGCCCGCACCGTGCCGGTCGAGCCGACACCCGGTCCGGCGACCGACATTCCGGGCTATGCGCCGCCGCCGAACGCACTCATCGGCCCGATTCCGCCACCGGGACCGGGGCCGCAGGTCCCCCCGGTGGGTGACCTGGCGCCCGTCGATCAGGGAGGGGGAGCGTAAGCGATGTCGACAGTTTTCAGCATTCGAAACCTGGGCCTGCCGAAGATGTCTCGGATGTCCGTCATCGTCGGCACGCTCGTGGTGATCGTCGGATTGGTCGCCGCGCTGGTCGGCTATCAGCTGTACAAGAAGCTGACCACCAACACGGTGGTGGCCTACTTCCCGGAGGCGCTCGCGCTGTATCCCGGTGACCGGGTTCAGATCATGGGCGTGCAGGTCGGCAACATCGACAAGATCGAACCGGCCGGCGACAAGATGAAGGTCACCTTCCACTACGCCAACAAGTACAAGGTGCCCGCCGATGCCACGGCGACCATCCTGAACCCCAGCCTGGTGGCGTCGCGGGTGATCCAGTTGGCGCCGGCCTACAGCGGTGGCCCGGTGCTGGCCGACAACGCGGTCATCCCGATCGAACGCACCCAGGTGCCGGTCGAATGGGACGACCTGCGCAACCAGATCTCCGACATCGTCACCAAACTCGGCCCGACACCGGAGCAACCGAAGGGTCCGTTCGGCGACGTCCTGGAGTCCTTCGCCAACGGTCTCGAAGGCAAGGGCCAGCAGATCAACACCACGTTCAAGGCGCTCTCGGATGCGGTCACCGCGCTCAACGAGGGACGCGGCGATTTCTTCGCGGTGCTCAAGAGCCTGGCACTGTTCGTCAACGCCCTGCACAAGAGCGACTCGCAGTTGGTGGCGCTCAACAACGACCTGGCCACCTTCACCAACTCGTTCTCCAACTCCGATCAGGAAGTGGCCAAGGCGGTCAGGGACATCGACACGCTGTTGACCACGGCGCGCAAGTTCGTCAACGACAACGGCTCGGTGCTCGGCAAGGACATCAACAACCTCGCCGACGTCACCAACGCGATCCTGCAACCGGATTCGCGCAACGGCCTGGAGACGGTGCTGCACGTCTATCCGAACCTGGCCGCCAACCTGCAGAACATCTATCACCCGACACACGGCGCACTGGTGGCCATTCCGACCATCGCCAGCTTCGCCAACCCGATGCAGTTCATCTGCAGCGCGATCCAGTCGGGTAGCCGCCTGGGTTACCAGGATTCGGCGGAGATGTGTGCGGAGTACCTCGCGCCGATCATGGACGCGATCAAGTTCAACTTCCCGCCGTTCGGCGTGAACCAGTTCTCCACGGCCGAGACGCTGCCGAAGTACGTCGCCTACTCCGAGCCCCGACTGCAGCCCCCGCCGGGTTACAAGGACACCACGGTGCCCGGTATCTGGTCGCGTGACACGTTGTTCTCGCACGGCAACCACGAACAGGGCTGGATCGTGGCACCCGGTATGCAGGGCGTCGACGTGCAGGCCTTCACCGCCAACATGCTCACGCCTGATTCACTGGCCGCGCTGATGGGCGGTCCGGACCCGGTCTCGTATCCGCCCGGCGGACCGCGCGGTGGCGCACCGTCGAACTCCTACGACCAGAACAACCCGCTGCCGCCGCCGTGGTACCCGGGAGCGATACCGCCTCCGCCGCCCGGCCCGGACGTGGTCCCCGGACCGCTGCCGGTCTCCCAGCAGATCAACGGGGGAGCACCGGCGCCCGCCGCCGGTCCCGCCCCCGCCGCACCGGCCGGCCCGGCGCTGCCCGCTGAGATGGGGAGCGGACAGTGAGCGCGGTCATGACCTCGGCCCGCCGGTTCGGCTGGCGCGGTCTGGTGCTGGTGGTCACGGCGCTGGTGCTGTCCTCGTGCGGTTGGCGCGGCATCGCCAATGTGCCGATGCCCGGCGGACCGGGCAGCGGCAAGGACAAGATGACCGTCTACGTGCAGATGCCGGACACGTTGGCGCTCAACGTCAACAGCCGGGTCCGGGTGGCTGATGTGTTCGTCGGCTCGGTGCGCGCGATCGAGTTGAAGAACTGGATCCCGACGCTGACGCTGGACCTGCAGCCCGGAATCAAGCTGCCCGCCAACGCGATTGCGCGGATCGGCCAGACCAGTCTGCTGGGCACCCAGCACGTCGAGCTGGACGCCCCGCCCGATCCGTCGCCGGAACCGCTGCGCAACGGGTCCACGATCCCGCTGAAGAACTCCCAGTCGTTCCCGACCACCGAGCGCACCCTGGCCAGCATCGCCACCGTGCTGCGCGGTGGTGGCATCCCGAACCTGGAGATCATTCAGACCGAGGTCAGCAACATCCTGTCCGGCAACGCCGAACAGATTCGCGACTTCCTGGGCAAGCTGGACACCTTCACCGATCAGCTCAACCAGCAGCGCGACGACCTGACCCGGGCGATCGACAAGACCAACGAACTGGTCTCGATCGTGGCGCAACGCAACGCCACGCTGGACCGGGTTCTGACCGAATTCCCCCCGCTGATCAAGTATTTCGCCGACGAACGGGATCGGTTCACCGGTGCGGTGGAGGCCCTGGGCCGGTTCAGCCGGATCACCGACCAGACGCTCTCGCAGTCGCGTGCCGACTTCGACACCAACCTGGCCCTGCTGCAACGGCCGCTCAAGCAACTCGGCCGGGCAGCGCCCTACCTGATCGACTCGCTGAAACTGGTGATCACCGCGCCGTACCCGATCGACAACATTCCCAAGGTGATTCGCGGTGACTACATCAACACCTCGGCCACGTTCGACCTGACGCTCAGTTCGATCGACAACGCGTTCCTGACCGGTACCGGTGTGTCCGGCATGCTGCGCGCGCTGGAACAGGCGTGGGGCCGGGATCCGCAGACGATGATCCCGGACGTCCGGTTCACACCGCACCCGAACATGACCGATGGCGGCCCGTACGTCGAGCGCGGCGAGTGAGGGGTGACGAGTAGATGTTGACTCGCTTCATCAAGACGCAACTCGTCGTGTTCGGCGTGCTGACGGTGATCGCGCTGCTGGTGCTGGGCGTGTACTTCCTGCGCCTGCCGACGCTGGCCGGGGTCGGGCAGTACACCCTCAAGGCGGACCTGCCCACCTCCGGCGGTCTGTATCGCACCGCGAACGTGACCTTCCGCGGTGTCACCATCGGGCGGGTGACCGAGGTCGAGCCGACCGAAACCGGTGTCCGGGCCACCATGAGCATCAGCGACAAGTACAAGATCCCGGTCGACGCCTCGGCCAATGTCCACTCGGTGTCGGCGGTCGGCGAGCAGTACCTCGACCTGGTGTCCGACGGGAATCCCGGGCAGTACTTCGCCGCGGGGCAGACCATCACCAAGTCGACGGTGCCCGAGGAGATCGGCCCGGCCCTGGACGCGGCGAACAAGGGACTGGCGGCGCTGCCGGCCGACAAGATCCCGGTGCTGCTCAACGAGACCGCCCAGGCCGTCGGCGGGCTCGGCCCGTCACTGCAACGGCTGGTCGACGGCACGCAGGCGATCGTGGGTGATTTCAAGACCAACATCGCCGACGTCAACGACATCATCCAGAATTCCGCGCCGATCGTCGACAGCCAGATCAACTCCGGCGGTGCCATCCAGCAGTGGGCGGCGAACCTGAACACCATCGCCTCGCAGACCGCGGCGCAGGATCAGGCGTTGCGCGACGGACTGCGGCAGGCCGCACCGACCGCCGACGCGGTCACCGCGGTGTTCAGCGATGTGCGGGAGGCGTTGCCGCAGACGCTGGCGAATCTCGAGATCATCCTGGACATGCTCAAGCGCTACAACAAGGGTGTCGAGCAGTCACTGGTGCTGCTGCCTCAGGGCGCGTCCGTGGCGCAGTCGGTGTCGGCTCCTTACCCGGGGCAGGCGGCACTGGACTTCGGCTTGACGATCAACCAGCCGCCGCCGTGTCTGACCGGCTTCCTGCCGGCCAGCCAGTGGCGCGCCCCGGCGGACACCAGGCAGATGCCGGTGGAGAACGGGTTGTACTGCAAGATCCCGAAGGACACCCCCGCCAACGTGGTTCGCGGCGCACGTAACTTCCCCTGCGTCGACGTTCCGGGCAAGCGGGCGGCCACGCCGATGGAGTGCCGCAGCAACGAGCCGTACACGCCGCTGGGCAACAACCCCTGGTACGGCGATCCGAACCAGGTGCTGAACTGCCCGGCGCCCGGCGCTCGCTGCGACCAGCCGGTGAACCCCGGTACCGTGATACCTGCCCCGACGATCAACAACGGCATGAACCCGTTGCCGGCCGACCTGCTGCCCGGCCCCACGCCGCCGACGAGTGACGACCTCAGCCCGCCGGGTACCGGGACGGTGCAGTGCAACGGTCAGCAACCCAACCCCTGCACGTACACTCCGGCAGCAAGTAACACGGCCGTCTACAACCCGTCGAGCGGCGAGGTCGTCGGTCCTGACGGTGTGAAGTACAGCGTCAGCAACTCGAGCAGTACAGGAGACGACGGATGGAAGGAGATGCTGGCCCCGGCCGGCTGACCCCCAACCCGCCCACCACCGGCGACGAGGCGCAACGTAGCGAAGCCGAGGAGTCGGTGCAATCGGACCCAGCCGGCGACGAGGCTGACGGCGGTTCGGTGCAGGAGTCGGTGGACGAGGATGGACCCGTCGACACCGAACCTGCTCTGCCCGAGCCCGAGCCCGAGCCAGTCGGGCCGCCGGTCGCGGCTTCCCGGTTGAGCGGTCGCCGACTGGTCGCGGTGGGTGTCGTCCTGCTGATCGCCAGTGCGCTGGTGGCCACCGGTGGCTTCTTCGCCCTACGGGCGCATCAGAAGAGCCTGGCATCGGCGCGCGCCGAGACCGCGGCCCTGGCCGCGGCGAAGGACTGCGTGGCGGCCACCCAAGCGCCCAATGCCGACGCGATGGCCGCCAGTCAGCAGAAGATCATCGAGTGCGCGACCGGAGATTTCGGCGCCCAGGCCACGCTGTACAGCGGGTTGCTGGTGGACGCCTACCAGGCCGCGAAGGTGCAGGTGCAGGTGTCGAACATGCGCGCGGCCGTGGAGCGGCACAACGACGACGGCTCGATGGACATCCTGGTGGCGTTGCGGGTGAAGGTGTCCAACACCCAGGCCCAGGATCAGGAGCAGGGCTACCGGCTGCGGGTCCGGATGATGCCGGACGCCGGCACCTACAAGATCGCCGACCTCGAACAGGTGAGTAAGTGACGGTGGCGGCCGCCGGCTCAGACACCGAGTACGACACCGAGCAGGGCGGCGCCCACGACGTCGAAGCCGTCCCGCAGGTGCCCGCCGGCTGGTGGGCGCGGGCCGGTGCGTTCGCGCTCGACGTGCTGCTCGGCACCGCGGTCGTGATCATCTGCCTGCTGGTGGCCTGGGCGGCGCCGCTGCGGGGCTGGGTCTGGTGGGCGGTGGTCAGCCTGGCGGCTGTGGTGTTTCTGGCGATGGCGGTGAACCGGCTTCTGCTGCCGTCGATCACCGGCTGGACCTTGGGACGCTCTTTGGCCGGGATCCGCGTGGTCACTCGTGATGGCGCGACGGCTGGCCCTTGGCGCCTGCTGCTGCGCGATCTGGCGCACCTGCTGGACACGGCAGCGCTGTTCCTCGGTTGGCTGTGGCCGCTGTGGGACTCTCGCGGCCGGACGTTCGCCGACTTGCTCACCCGTACGTCCGTGGTGCGGGTGGCGGGGGACCGGCCCGGCCGACGGCGGCTGGCCGGCGCGGTGATCGCCGTGACCGCGCTGATCGGGTTGGCGGCCACCGGACTGGGCTACGCGGCGGTCTATCGCCCGGAGCTCGCGATCGAGCAGGCTCAGCAGCAGCTGGCGGTGCAGGGCCCGAAGATCGTCCAACAGATGTTGAGCTACAACGTGACTTCGATCGACGACGACTTCGCCCGCGCTCGCGGCCTGGTGACCGACGGTTACCGGCCCAAGCTGGTGGCTCAGCAGGATGCGGTGCGCAAGGCTGGTCCGGTCGACAACGACTACTGGGTGACCAACTCTGCCGTGCTGACCAACACGGCAGACCGGGCGGCGATGCTGCTGCTCATGCAGGGCCAACGCGGCGAGGCACCCAAGCAGCGGCTCATCACCGCGACGGTGCGGGTCGAGTTCGTGCGGTCGGCGAGTGGGCAGTGGCAGGTGGACAATCTGTCGGTGTTGGCCAAACCCAATCCGGCTGGGCAGGCGAAATGAGTCCCCGCCGTCGCGTCGAACCGGGCAGCCCAGAGCTGTTCCGGTTGCCGGATCCGAGGCCGCGCCGCTGGGGTCTGCCGGTGGTCGCCGCGCTGGCGGCCGTGGCGGTCGCTGCCGCGCTCACCGTCAGCGCGCTGCTGCTGATCAAGCGGGAGACTCAGCGCCACGATGCGGTGCGGGATGTGGCCGTGCTCAGCTCGGTGCGCGGTTTCGTCACGCAATACACGTCCATCGACCCGTTCCACGCCAACGCCTACGCCGACAACGTGCTGGCGCAGGGCACCGGCCAGTTCGCCAAGCTGTACCAGGAGAAGATGAACGAGGTCGTCATCCAGGTTGCCCAGGCCGAACCGACGACGGGCACCGTGCAGGATCTCGGCATCGAGCGCTGGAACTCCGACGGCAGCGCCGACGTGGTGGTAGCCGCGACGACGAAAACTACGATGCCCGACGGCAAGACCATCGAAAGTGGTAGCCGCTGGGTGGTCACCGCGATCCAGGAAGGAGGTGCCGGAGGACAGTGGAAGATCAGCAATCTCCTGCAGGTGATCTGACCGACGCGCAACCCGATGCCGTCACCGATACCGATACCGATACCGTCACCGGCGACGAGACGGAAACCGCGACCGCCACCGGGGACGTTTCCGCCGACGAGACGCCCAAGCGGCCAAGCTGGTTGAGCCGCAACAAGATTCATGTGGTCGTCGCGACGTCGGCAGCGTTGTTCGTGGCTTCTGGGGCGTTCGCCGGGGCAACCGTCCAGCCGTACCTGATGGATCGCGCGGCTGTCGACACCAAGATGGAGATCGCCAGGACCGCCGCCGAGGCGATCGCCACGTTGTGGACCTATACCCCCGATGACATGGAGAGCTTGCCCGACCGGTCGGCGAAGTACCTGTCCGGAGATTTTCAGGACCAGTACCGCAAGTACGTGGACGCCATTGTCCCCACCAACAAGCAGGCCAAGGTCACCAACAGCACCCAGGTGGTCGGTGCCGCGGTCGAGTCGCTGCAGGGTTCGCAGGCCAGTGCGATCGTCTATACCAACACCACGTCGACCAGTCCGCTGTCCAAGAACATCCCGGCGATGCGGTACCTGTCGTATCGGCTCGAGCTGAAGCGCGACGGGTCGCACTGGCGGGTCACGAAGATGACGACGGTGACGTCATTGGACCTCACCCCGCAGCTCTGATACCAGGATCGACGGCCACGCCGAGGGTCAGGAGACCTTCTGCCACAGCGCAGGCGTATTGGGTGGTGTCCAGGTCGCGTCGTACACAGTGTGTGCTTGCAGGCACCGATATGTGGTGCCGCCGTAGGTGACAACGTCGCCGACCGAGTACTTCGCGCCGGCGGCCCACTGCTTCGGCCCGGTGGGGGGTGTGGTCGCGGAGGTTGTCGGTGGCGGCGTTGTCGTGGTGGGCGGCGGCGGCGTCGTGGTGGTGGTCGTGGGTGGCGTTGTCGTGGTGGTCGCGGTGGTGGATGTCGTTGGTGTCCCACCGATTTGCAGATCGACGCACGAATAGAACGCGTTGGGGGTGTCGCCGATGTTCCAGATCGCAATCAGTTTCTGGCGGCCACTGAACTTGCTGAGGTTGACCGTATGCGTGACGCCGCCCGCCGGCGCGGGCTGGTTGCCGCCGTCGACGTAGCCGACTCGGGTGTTGCCGATGTAGTACTCCCAGTTGGCAGTCTTGTGGTTCGCGGTGAAGGTCCAGGTGAACGATGCGTTCTGGGTGACGGGGCTGACCTTCCAGGGCCGGCTGTCGTCGTCGAGTGCAGCGAACTTCGCGTTGCCGCCACTGCAGCTCCGAAGTCCTTGGGGCCCTTCCACGCTTTGGGGTTCGTACTGAATCGCCCCGCATTTGAGCACCGCGGCGTTCTGCGCGCATTGGGCTTGCCGGCTGGGCGGCGACGACACATAGCCGTGCGCGTTCGCCACGGCCATCGGCAGGACCAGCGAAAGGCAGGGGACGAGTGTGGCCACTGCGGTGGACATCAGTACGCGACGGCTTGTTATGGTTCGCCCCTTCGGATCTCGCGCACATTTGACGTGAGCGACATTAAGTTGTGTGAGCCGACTGTAGCGGCATGTGCTGGAGAGAGGTTCGAACGTTCATCGGCTGGGCGTGTCGAGAGGGGATGATGGCGGCAACGGCCGGTCCGCGCGACCGGTTGAGCGCCGACAATCAGGTGAACGCAAGCCAACTCGGCAGAGCGCGCTCGCGGGAGTCGCACAAGACCTGCATGGTGTCGCACGAGCCCTTGGGCACGCCCGCGCCGGCCCACATGCCGCCGGTGTCGCGGCGCAGCACGATCGCCGACGAGCCGCCGCCGTCGAGCAGGATCGCGGTGTCGCTGCCCAGGCCGCGGAACAGGTCCTGGATCTGGTCGGGGGTGTAGCTGCCGCCCTGGAAGATGTACATCTCGTCTTTGTCCCTGGCGTAGGCCAGCGCCGTGCGGGCGGCGCTCGGGCCGGGGTCGTTCAGCTGGCCGGTGTCGCCGGGGGCCAGCAGTTTGAGACCGCTGACGGCGACGAACCGCGAGCCCTTGTCGAGCAGGCCCTGGATCACCGGGGAGGCGGCGTCGTAATCGTCGCGCGCCTTGGGTGTCACCAAGAACGGTGCGCCGCCGGCCGGAATGATCATGGTGGTCAGGGCGGTCCACACCTCGTCCCCGCCGGATAGAGCTTGCTTGCCGGCGTAGGCGATGGTGCCGGTCACTGCGGCGTTGGCCCGGCCCTGCCCCTGGGTGTTGTCCACGTAAGCGCCCAGCGGCGAACTGCACCCGGTGGTCTTCCATGAGCCGGCCTGCTGCGAGCGCACGTCGAAGAAGTTGGCGTTGACCGCGATGGTCGGCTGGCCCAGCGCCTGCCAGGCCTGTAACGGCGTGTAGGTTTCCGAGGCTTGCACCAGACCTTCCCGGGTACGCGCCCCGGGTGTGCGCTCGCAGCGGGACTGGTAGCCGGCGTGGCTATCGACGAGCAGCCGCGGCGTCAGGCGTTTGGCGGCGGCCTTGACGATCATCAGGTGACCGCCGTTGGTCATCTCGTACCAGTTGCCGCCGGCGTTGAGCATGGGTGCCGGATAGCCGCTGCCGAAGTTGTAGACCAGGTAGCTGCCCCGGGTTGTGGCGATCGCCTGCGCCAGTTGCTCGCGACCATCGGCCGAGGCGACTGGGGCGGTCGAGGTCGACACGAGCAGCGCGGAACCGGCCGCCGCCAGTGCGCCGGCAGCGATCCGGCGTAGGGCGGCGGCGAGGGTTGGCACAGTTGCCCTTTCGCGTCTGTGAGGACATACAGCAACTTCACAATAACCTCACCTGCCACACTGTCAACTTTCATAACGGCCGCATGACGGTTCGGCCGCGGCGCCGTCACAACGATGGCTCGGCATTTGCTGGCGCACCGATCTCTCTCCTTCCGGCGATTATCGGGGGCCTCGGCGGGGAACACCCCGGTTGCGCGGTACCCACCGGGGTCCGGCGGAACATGAGGAGCAGCAATGATCGGAACGATTATCGGAGCGATCGTGGTCGGCCTGATCGTCGGCGCCTTGGCGCGCCTGGTGATGCCCGGAAAGCAGAACATCGGCATCATCATGACGATCCTGCTGGGTGTGGTCGGTTCGTTCCTCGGCTCGTGGATCACCTACCAGGTCGGGTACGCCAATGCCAACGGCGGGTTTGCGATCATCCCGTTCCTGGTCGGCGTCGTCATCGCGGTGGTTCTCATCGCCGTCTACATGGCCATCACCGGGCGGAGCAGCCGGGTTCGGCACTGACGCTCAGCGGCCCGGCGGCGCGATCCGGTACACCGCACCGGCGGCATCGTCGGTGACGTACACCGCGCCGTCCGGGCCGGCCACCGCTGCGACCGGCCGGCCCCAGCGGGAGCCGCCCTGATCCTGGAACCCGCCGACCAAGGTCTGTTGCGGGCCCAAAGTGCCGTCGTGCCAACTGAAGAACGACACCTCCGGGGCGCGGGGCGGGTTTCGGTTCCATGACTCGTGTACGCCGACGAGCGCGCCGGTGGCGAAGGGCTGCGGCAGTGTCCCGTCGACGAAACTCATGCCGAGGGGCGCGGAGTGCGCGCCGAGCGTCTGCTCCACCGGCGGGAGCGCAGCGCAGTCCAGCCGGGTGCCGTCGGCATTGGTCTGAGCGTCGCGCACAAACCCCGACCCCGCATCGATGTCGGGATGGCAATAAGGCCAGCCCAATTCGCGTCCGGCGGTCAGCCGCGCGACGGCCTCCGGGGGATGATCGTTGACGTAGTCCGTCACCTTGCCGTAGTCCGGGCCCGGACGCGGATCGGCGATCTGATCACGGTTGTTCACCGCGGTCCACACCGAACCATCCGGAGCCACCGCCAGCCCGGTCCCATTCCGCACTCCGGTGGCGAAGACGGCCGCGGCCCCGCCCCCGGGTGGCACCCGCATGATCGTCGCCCGTGGCGGGGTGGCGGTTCGGTCGGCCGCGCTGATGTTGCCGGTCGATCCGATCGAGAAGTACACCGCCCCATCAGGACCCGCCACGACGCTCTTGAGAGCGTGCGCATAGGCGCCGCCCAAATCCGGGCTGCGGGCATCCGGCAGACCGGCCGCGACGACGCGATTCTCACCGACCCGGCCGTCGGCATAATTCGCCGCGACGATCTGATCGCTTTCGGCGATGTAGAGCGTGGCACCGTCGAAGGCCAGCCCGTGCGGTTGGTCCAGGCGCTCGAGCAGCACCGAAGCGGTCGCCTGTGGGCCCGTCGGCGTCAACCGAAGGATCTCCCCGCGGGCCGGCACCGACACCAGAAGCGCACCATCCGGCGCCCACACGGCCAGCCGGGCCTTGGGCACGCGAGCCCACACCGACATCGTCCAGCCGGCCGGGACCAGCGCCGTGCGCGCGGTGTCGAATGGAGCCTGCGCCAGATCGCCGGGGACACCGACGGTCACCGGTACCAGGCCGCTGGGGGCGGCCGCCGGCGGCGCCGCCGGCACCGGCGGCGCAGCCGACTGCCCGCACGCCGCTGCCACCGCCACCAGCGCGGCGGCAGCCAAGGGCCCGGCGGCCCTAACCCGCCAACCCGGCATGCATCTCCCAGACCAGGATCTCCGACGGCTCGATGGCCGTGACCCGCTGACCACCCGAAGCCGTGAAGCGCACCGCGTCGCCTTCGTGCAGCTCGCCGGCACCTTCCAGGGCCACTCCGCCACGCGGGACGAACAGGTGCAGATAGGGCGCCTCCGGCAAGGAGACGGTGTCACCGGGCTGCAGCCGGGCGCCGTGCAGTGCGGCGTACTTGTTGCGGATCGCGATGGCGGTCTGGTCTCGGTGTTCGGGCATGCCCGAGGCGATGGTCACCAGCCCACCGCGCAACAGCTCGTCATCGATCTCGAGCTGTTGGTAGCCGGGGTCATTGCCCGACTCGTCGGGAACTACCCACATTTGCACGAAATGAACTGGCTCGCTGTGGCTTTCGCGACCGGTGAGAGTCCACGAATCATTCTTCTCCGAATGCAGGATGCCGCGGCCGGCGGACATCCGCTGGGCCAGCCCGGGGTAGATCACCCCGGAGTGTCCGGTGGAGTCCTGGTGTACCAGCGATCCCTGCAACACCCACGTGACGATTTCCATGTCGCGATGCGGGTGGGTGTCGAATCCCGTGCCCGGCGACACGATGTCGTCGTTGTTCACCAGTAGCAGGCCGTGATGGGTATTCGCGGCGTCGTAGTGGTGTCCGAAGGAGAACGAATGCTTGGAGTCCAGCCAGTCGATCCTGGTCTTCGCGCGGTCGGCGGCTCGTCTGATGTCGACGGTTGCGGCCATGTCATCACCCCTCGGGTCCTTGTCAGCCTAGGTGGCCGACGCTGAACCCGACAACATGGATGACGTGTCATGTATTCCGCTATTCTCGGCGGCGTGACTCAACGCTGGCTGACCGGCGAGCAACAACGAATCTGGCGTAACTACCTGTCGATGGTCACGCGCCTGCAAGCGGCGATGAACCGGCAGCTCCAGGCGGACTGTGGTCTGTCGCTCGCCGACTACGACGTACTGGTGACGTTGTCGGAGCGAGGGCCGATGCGGGTGTTCGAGGTGGCCGACGAACTCGGCTGGGAGCAGAGCAGGCTGTCGCACCAGTTGGCCAGGATGCGGGCACGTGAGCTGATCGAGCGGCGTGGCGACGAGCACGACCGGCGGGGCGCCACCGTGGAGATCACCCACGCCGGCAGCGCGGCGCTGGCTGCGGCCGCGCCCGGACATGTCGCGCTGGTCCGGTCAGTGGTGTTCGACGGATTGACGCCCGCGCAACTGCGCGCCTTCGACGCGCTGACAACCGCCGCGCTGCACCGCCTGGACCCCTGACCGCGGGATGTGAAATCCGCCGCCACAGCGCGGGCCGTGGCGGCGGATTCACCGGTCAGACGGGTCAGCCCGCCATGAACTGGTCGTAGGCCGACTGCAGATCCGCCGGCAGTACCGACACATTGCACTGCCGCTGCGTGTCGCCGAGCGGTGACAGGATGCCCCGCAGGTCGTGGTACTCGCCGGGATTGGCGGTGAAGTACCCGCGGACGTTGGCCTCGGCCTCCGGGCGAGGCTGGGTGTAGGCCGCCGTCAGAACCTGGTTGGCGCCAGGATGGTTTGCGAGGTACTGGTGGGCTGCGCCGGTCACCGAGCTGACCGTGTTGGCGACACCGGCGCTGCTGCAGTCGGGCGCAGCCGCGGCGATCGGAGCGGCCAGCAAGGTCGTGGTGGCCACCGCCATACCCCCGACGAGCCAACCGGTGGTCACGGCCGCGACCTTCCAGCTCGACGCGTTACCGCTGAACTTCATGAGCACATCTCTCTTTCGAGTTGCTTCGTGAATCGTTTCCGAATCACGGATCTCCTTACTGATCCCCCGCCCTGAAAGCCAAAGTACCCCTGCGGTTTTGCAGCAAAGGACGGTTACGCGGACGGCATTTCCGGACTGCCCGCGCGTTACAGTCGGGCGGGGTGATCTTCGCCGCAATTTCGCCGAATCGGTTTGAGCGGGCCGCTTTCGGCATGTCCGCGAACTGAACGCCCTTATTCGGCCGGGTGTTTCCTTAACGGAACGTGATAATCACCGTAATAGAAATGTGACCACCCGCAAACGCGAATACTGCTCGGACAGATCGGGTAGAGGGTTGGGGAGGTGCAAACCCCGCGCCGACAAATATCCGTCTACGCATTAGGGGAGAACCCAATGTCCCATCCCGACACCACGACCCTGCTCGCTCAACTGCGAGCGGTGCTCGACCTGACCAATACCGAGATTCAGATCGCCGAGACGCGGGTCGCGCAGGCCCGTACCGAGGCAGTGCGGCGTGAGCTCACGCAGAACGCGGAGAACGGCCGCGAACGTGCCGAGGCCATCGAGACCGCAATCCGTGATCTGGGCGGCTTCCCCGACGTCATCGGTCCGTTCTTCGGACGGGCGGCGGCAGCGGTGAAGGCCCTCACCGAACAGGCCCAACCGTTCGACGAAGCACTACTCGGTGACCTCGCGCTGGAGGGTCAGCTGCTCGACCGGGCCCGCTACCTCAAGGCGCTGGCAGTGGCCACCCGTCAGCCCGACGTGGAGAGCCTGGCCGACCGGCTGATCACCGCGCACTCGGCAACGGTGGATTGGCTGACCACCGTGCTCGCCGAGGACGCCCTGGGCGGCCCGGCTGCGTTGCGGCGCACGCCGCTGCAGATCGCCACGGGCCTGGCCGTCCGGGTGGCCAACTGGCCGGTGATCTCCTCGGTGCGCGGAATCGACCGGGCGCTGGACGCCCTGCGCAACACCCGCCCCACCGTCGACGAGTTGTTCAGCCGGGGCGCGCATGCCGGCGAGGTGGCCGTCAAGGCCGCCGCCGCGTCAAGGGATGCCGCTCTGGAGACGGCCGAGAAGGTCGCCCGCCGTGAGGGCGCCGACGGCGCAGCCGACGCACTGCACGCAATGCGCAGCGCCACCGGCGTGCTTGCCCCCGAGGAACTGCCCGTCGCCGGATACGACGACCTCAACCTGAGCGAGGCCGTCGCAGCCGTCAAGGAACTCAGCGATCCGGCCGACCTGCGGGCGATCATCGCCTACGAGGAGGCCCACAAGGCTCGCCAGCGACTGGTGTCCGCCGCCCAGACCCGGTTGGCCGCCATCGCCCAGGAGATCGTCGGCATCAACTGAGCCGACCCGCGCCGCACCCCCGATGATGGAGACGTGTCCGAGCAACGGAATCAGAAAGTCTCCATCGTCGGGGTCGGCAGCGTCGGGACGGCCATCGCCTACGCCTGCCTGATCCGAGGGTCGGCGGGAGCGCTGGCCCTCTACGACACCAACGCCAAGAAGGTGCGGGCCGAGGTGCTCGACCTCAACCACGGCAGCCAATTCGTCCCGCACTGCACGGTGTCGGGGTCCGACCAACTCGACATCACCGCGGGATCGGCCATCATCGTGGTCACCGCCGGCGCCAAGCAGCATCCCGGACAGAGCCGCTTGGAGCTCGCAGCGACCAATGTGGCCATGGCACAGCAACTCACACCGCAGCTGATGAATTTGTCGCCACATGCGGTGGTGATCTTCGTGACCAACCCCGTCGATGTGGTCACCTATGCTGCGGCACAGGCCGCGGATGCTCCCGCCGGGCGGATCTTCGGATCGGGAACGGTGTTGGACAGCAGCCGCTTTCGCTTCCTGGTCGCCCAGCGCGCCGGCCTCGCGGTCGGCAACGTGCACGGATTCATCGTCGGGGAGCACGGCGACTCCGAGATATCGCTGTGGTCCAGCGTGTCGATCGGCGGCGTGCCGGCCGAGCAGTTCCGCAGCGACGGTGCGCTGGTGTTCGACGAGGCCACCCGCTCGGCGGTCTCGGCCGAGGTGGTCAACGCGGCCTACGAGATCATCGAGGGCAAAGGGGCCACCAACCTGGCGATCGGTCTGTCCACCGCGCGCATCATCGAGGCTGTTCTGGGAGACCAGCATCGTGTCATGCCGGTCTCCAGTGTTCAGCGTGGCGCCTACGAAATCAGCGGGGTGGCATTGTCCTTGCCCACCGTGGTGTCGGCGGCCGGAGCCGGGGAAGTGCTGCAGGTGCCGCTGGCCGTCCAGGAGTTGCTGGGCCTGCAGGCATCGGCCACCACCCTGCGGTCGGCGCAGGACGCACTCAACCTCTGACCCGGCGCCGGCCACACGACGCCACGGCGCCGCACCGCCCGAGGTTCGATGAGCGCCGCCTGGGTCGGATGAGAGTCACCGCGCAGGGTCGCCTCGTACCCAGTCATGACGTCGAGTCCAGCACAGTTGTTGCGGCTACGGTGAACTCATGACAGACGCAATCAACTTTGACGACATGAACCGACAGGTCATCGAGGAGTTCCGCAGCAGCGGCGGCAGGGCGGGCGGCATATTCGAAGGCAAGCCGCTGGTGTTGGTGCACCATATCGGTGCCAAATCCGGTACCGAGCGCATTGCCCCGCTGGTGCCGTTACTCGAGGACGGTCGCATCTTCATCTTCGCCAGCAAGGGCGGCGCCGACACGAATCCGGACTGGTATCACAATCTGGTCGCGCACCCGGATACCACCGTCGAGTTGGGGACCGAGACGTTCGCCGTCACTGCGCGGGTCCTGACCGGAAGCGAACGTGACGAGGTCTACGCCAAGCAGGTTGCGGTGGAGCCGCAGTTCGGCGACTACCAGCGCAGCACCTCGCGCGTCATCCCCGTCATCGAGCTGCAGCGGTCCTGACTAAAGCACCTCGGGCAGGCCGAATTTGGCGAACAGACTGGTGTCGAGAAACGCCACCACGTGCGAGATGCCGTCGGGGCCCATGTCGAGCACGTGCAACTGGAACGGGACGTGGCGGCCGCCGGACTCCGGCAGCCGCATGTACATCGCCGCGGCCGGCTGACCGTTGGCCGTCAGCGGCAGCAGCCGCATGTCACCGGCGGCGTTGGCCGGGCAGTTCTGGTGGATGAGCGCGCCGATGGCCGGCCCGCCCTGATACCAGCCGACGAACGGCGGCATCTCCCATATGGCTTCGGCGGTGAACATCTCGACCAGCCGCTCGATGTCGTAGTCCTCGAACGCCGCGATGTAGCGGGCGAGCTGGTCGCGCGCTTGAGCCGACTCCGGTGGTGCGAGCTGGTCGTCCTGGCTGGGACCGACCTCGTCGAGCTGGGCGCGGGCCCGCTGTAACAGGCTGTTGACCGCCGCTGTCGAGGTGCCGACGGCATCCGCCACCTCGGCGGCGCGCCACTGCAGGACATCCCGCAGTACCAGCACCGCCCGCTGCCGCGGCGACAGATGCTGCAGGGCGGCGACGAACGCCAATCGCACCGATTCCCGCGAGCCGACGATGGTCAGCGGATCGGCCGGGTCGTCGTGAAACGACGCGGGTAGCGGCTCGAGCCAGGCCACCTCGGTGCGCTCGACGAGTTCGTCGGCCGGGTGCGAACTGGGCGCGCCGAGTCCGGTCGGGAGCGGCCGGCGCTGCCGGCCCTCCAGCGCGGTCAGACAGGTGTTGGTCGCAATCCGGTGCAACCAGGTGCGCACCGAGGATTTGCCCTCGAACCGGTCGAAGGACTTCCACGCCCGCAAGAAGGTCTCCTGAACCAGGTCTTCGGCGTCGTGCAGCGAACCGGTCATCCGGTAGCAGTGCGCCAGCAATTCCCGGCGGTATGGCTCGGCCTGCGCCAGGAAATCACCGTCGCCCTCATCCAGGCTTTGTGCGAGCACGCTCACACCAGCCGAGCTTACGCACGGCCACCGACGAACCGGTCGCGTGCCGAGGTCGACGGCATGCCCCACCCCGCTAGGCTCCCCTGATGGTCACTACGCGCACCGAGCGGACGTTCGACGGGGTCGGCGGCATCCGCATCGTCTACGACGTGTGGACACCGGACGTCGAGCCGCGCGGCGTCGTGGTGCTCGCCCATGGCCTCGGCGAACACGCCCGCCGCTACGACCACGTCGCGGAGCGCTTCGGCGAGGCCGGCCTGATCACCTACGCGCTGGACCACCGTGGCCACGGCCGCTCCGGCGGCAAGCGGGTCCGCCTCAAGCGCATCGACGAGTACACCGGCGACTTCGACACCCTGGTCAAGATCGCCACCGCCGAGCACCCCGAGCTGCCGCGGATCGTGCTCGGCCACAGCATGGGCGGGGGATCGTGTTCGCCTATGGCGTCGACCACCCCGGCGACTTCGACCTGATGGTGTTGTCGGGTCCCGCCGTCGCGGCTCACATCGGGGTGCCCCGCGGCAAAGCCATGCTGGGCAAGGCGGTGGGCTCCCTGCTGCCCAACCTGCCGGTTGAGGAACTCGACGCCAACGCCGTCTCGCGCGACCCCGAGGTGGTCGCCGCCTACAACGCCGACCCGCTGGTGCATCACGGCAAGATCCCGGCCGGGATCGCCAAGGCGCTGCTCAAAGTCGGCGAGACCATGCCGCAGCGCGCCCGCCGGCTCACCGCCCCGCTGCTGGTCATCCACGGTGCCGAAGACAGCCTGGTTCCCGCTTCCGGCAGCGAGCTGCTGGTCGACTGCGTCGGCTCCGGCGACGTGCACCTCAAGGTGTACCCGGAGCTCTACCACGAGGTGTTCAACGAGCCCGAGCGCGAGCGGGTGCTCGACGACGTCACCGCGTGGATCGAGGCCAGGCTGTGAGAGCGGGCCCCACACCGCTGCGCTGTCTCGCCGCGCTGACGCTGGCTCTGCTGCTGGTCGTCGGGTGCTCCTCGAACGGCGCGACCCAGCACGCCTGGGTCGAGGACGAGGTGACCTTCGACGCCGACGGGCTGACCGTGCACGGCACCTACCGCCACCAGCACGGCAGCCCGCAAGGGCCGGCGGCACTGCTGATCTCGGAGAGTGGACGCACCGACCGCAACGGTGACAACAACGTCGCCGGGCCGATCGGCAACATGCGGCAGCTCGCCGAATATCTGTCCGACCACGGGATCGCCACCCTGCGCTACGACAAGGTCGGTACCGGGCGGACGGGACTGGGCCCGTACGTCGGGCGCCCCGCCGACGTCGGCAGTGCGGTCTACACCACCGGCGCCAAAGCCGCTGTGCGGTTTCTGGCCGACCAGAGCGGCACCGACAAGAACCGTATCTCGGTGTACGCCCTCGGCGAGGGCACTATCCACGCCATGGCGCTGGCCGACGACACGTCCGCCGGGGCGCCGAAGATCCATTCGCTGGGGTTGCTGCAGCCCCTGGCCGGCCGCTACCTCGACCTCATCACCAACCGGGTCAACGCCGACGTGGCGGCCGCGGTCAAGAGCGGTCAGAAGAACCAGCAACAGGCCGACCAGGTGATCGCCGAATGGAATGCGGCCGTCGCGGAAGCCCGCACCAAGGGCACGGTGCCGGCGAAACTGCCCGAGGGGCTCAGCGCGATCCTCAACCCAGGCAACGTCAAGGCCGTCGTCGAGGCCGACGCCATCGACCCGCTGGAATTGGCGGCTCGGCTGCCCGCGGGGATGCCGGTGTTGATGACCTGTTCAGACTCCGATGCCCAGGCCAACTGCGCCGACGCCAAACCGCTGTCCGCTGCGCTCGGGCACACCGCGCTGACCCTGGTCGAACTCAAGGGCGTCAACCACGTCCTGCGCGACGATCCGACCGACAACGTCGGCAACTACGCCAAGCCGGCTCCGCTGTCACCCCAGCTGACCGCCGCGCTGGACCAGTTCGTCACCAAATAGCGCACTAGGGTTGGGGTGTGCATGAACCGGGCGGTGTGGCGTGCCCTCGTCAGAGTGCTCGCCTAGGTTGCAGACCATGAGTGACGACAAAATGCTCGCGCGGATCGCGGCGCTGCTCCGGCAGGCCGAGGGCACCGACAACGCCCACGAGGCCGAGGCGTTCATGGCCGCCGCCCAGCGGCTGGCCACCGCGACGTCGATCGACCTGGCCGTCGCCCGCGCCCATTCGGCCACCCGGACGGCGGCCCAGGCGCCGACCCAGCGGACCATCACCATCGGTGAACCCGGCAGCCGGGGCTTGCGCACCTATGTTCAGCTGTTCGCCGGCATCGCCGCCGCCAACGACGTGCAATGTGATGTCGCATCCAACTCGACGTTCGTCTACGCCTACGGGTTCGCCGAGGACATCGACGCCAGCCACGCCCTCTACGCCAGCCTGGTGGTACAGATGGTGCGCGCCTGCGATGCCTACCTGGCCACCGGTGCACACCGCCCGACGCCGACCATCACCGCGCGGCTGAACTTTCAGCTGGCCTTCGGCGCGCGCGTCGCACAACGGCTGGCCGAGGCGCGCGAGCAGGCCCGGGCCGAAGCCACCGCCGACCGCAAGACAGCACCCGGGACCGCATTGGCGCTGCGCAACAAGGACATCGAACTGCGCACCTATTACCGGCAGACGTCCAAGGCGCGCGGCACCTGGCAGGCCAGCCGAGCCTCGGCGGGGTACTCGTCGGCGGCCCGGCGGGCCGGCGACCGGGCGGGCAAACAGGCCCGGCTGGGAGCCAGTCCCGAGCTGCCCGGGGCGCGGTCCCGGCTGCCCAGGTGACGACGCGGGACAGCCAGCGCTCCCGGGTCTACGCCGCCGAGGAGTTCGTCCGAACCCTCTTCGACCGTGCCGCCCAACACAGTTCGCGCAGCATCGACTTCTTCGGTACCCAGCTGACGCTGCCCCCCGAGGGGCGATTCGCGTCGATGCCCTCGGCGCAACGCTACGTCGACGAGGTGCTCGCACTGCCCGCCGTTACCGACAGATGGCCGGGCCCGGGGCCGTTACGGGTGCGTGGCCGCCGGTCGGCCACCGCTGCACATTACGAAAGGCAGGAGGGCACAGGCGTTATCGCCGTCCCCGATCGCGACTCCGCGGACTGGGCCATGCGCGAACTGGTCGTCTTGCATGAGATCGCCCACCATCTGACGCCGGACGGGCCCGCGCACGGTCCGGAATTCACCGCGACGTTCTGCGAATTGGCGACCATGGTGATGGGCCCGGAGGTCGGCCACGTGTTGCGGGTCGTCTACACCAAAGAAGGAGTGCGATGAACGACAGCATTGGCCCTCACGACTGGCGGCCCGTCGACGAACTGTTCGACCGGCTGCTGCTGGATGACGATCCCGCGCTGGCGGCCGCACTGGCCGATTCGGCTGCCGCGGGCCTGCCCGCCATCGAGGTGTCACCGCAGAGTGCGCAGCTGCTGTATCTGCTGACCCGGATCCGGGGCGCGCGCCGGGTGCTGGAGATCGGCACGCTGGGCGGGTACAGCACGATCTGTCTGGCCCGCGGGGTCGGCGCCGAAGGCAGCGTCGTCACACTGGAATTCGAGCCCCGCCACGCCGTCGTCGCGCAGCGGAACCTGGAACGGGCCGGGGTGGCCGACCGGGTGGACATCGTCGTGGGCGCGGCGCTGGACAGCCTGCCCGGGCTGACCGGGCACTTCGACCTGGTGTTCATCGACGCCGACAAGGAGAACAACAGCGCCTACCTGCGCTGGGCCATCGAACTGGGCCGGCCCGGCACCGTCATCGTCGTCGACAACGTGGTACGGCACGGCCGCATCCTGAACCCCGCGGACGGTGACCGGCAGGCCCGCGGCGTGCGCGACATGCTGGAGATGATGAGCACGCACCCGCGTCTGGACAGTGCCGCCATCCAGACGGTGGGCCTCAAGGGTTGGGACGGCGTCGCGATCGCGTTGGTGACGTAGGGCGGGCCGGCACAGTTCGAGTGTGGGGGCTGTGCACCAAAACTGGCGGAAATCCGTGCACAACGCCCACACTCGCCGGTGTGCGACTCCGCCGTCAGCCGGCCGGCGCCACCTCGACTGGTAGCGCGTTGAGCACCGCGGTACCTGACAGCGGGTCCAGCAGCGTGCCGTCGTTGAGGTTGTTGACGTTCACCCCGGGGTGCCGAGCGGCGACCCGCATCCGGGTGCCCGGCTCGTCATGACCCCACCCGTGCGGCAGTGACACCACGCCGGGGCGGATGGTGTCGGTGATCTCCACCGGGACTTCGAGTTTCCCGCCCGGCCCAGTGATCACGGCCAGCTCACCCAGGCCCAGCCGGGCGGCATCGTCGGGATGGATCTGCAAAGTGCAGCGATTGGTGCCGCCGGACAGTGCGGGCAGGTTGTGCATCCAGCTGTTGTTGGACCGCAGGTGGCGGCGGCCGATCAGGAGCAACCCGGGCTCGTCGGTGAGGGAGGCGAGCAGTCGGGGGATATCGGCGAGGATGGGCTCGGGAGCGAGTTCTACTGTGCCCGAAGGGGTTCGCAGCACCTCGGGAATTCGCGGCGTCAACGCGCCGAGATCGACGCCGTGTGGGGTCTCCCGCAACCGCTGCAGGGTCAATCCGTCCGGTTTGGTGCCGAACGCGTCACCGAACGGGCCGAGCCGCAACATCATGTCCAGCCGGCGTTCGTATCCCGGCGCGTCGGGCAGCATCGCGGCCAACTCTTCGACCGACCGTCCGTGCACCGGGGAATTCGCGTCGGCCACCTCCTTGCCGAGGGCGGCCCCGATCACCTGATCGTCGACCAGTTTCGGGTCGGCGTCGGGTCCCATGCCGAGCACGATCAGCGCCAGCCGCGACAGGATCTCGCACTCGTCGGGTCGCCCGGCCGGCAGCTCGAGCACCGGCGGGGAGTAGCGCGCGTTGTTGCGCACCGCCGCCGCGCTGAGCGCGATATCGAAATGCGCCGCGTACGACGGCGGGGGCGGCGGCAGGATCACGTCGGCGTGGCGGGTCGTCTCGTTGAGATAGGGGTCCACCGACACCATGAAGTCGACCGAGTCGAGGGCGTCGCCGAGCCGGGCACCGTCGGGTGCGGAGAGCACCGGGTTGCCGGCGATCGTGATCACGGCGCGGACCTGCCCGTCGCCGGGTGTCTCGATCTCCTCGGCCAGCGCGACGGTGGGTAGCTCGGAGAGCACCTCCGGGTGCTTGGCGACCCGACTGTGCCAGCGGCCGGTGGCGAAGCCGCGTCCGGGTCGGGGTGGGCGCGGGGCCGCGGCGATCGGCGAGCTGGTGAACATCACCCCGCCGGCGCGATCCAGGTTGCCGGTCAGAATGTTGACCACGTCGACCAGCCAGCTGGTGACGGTGCCGAATCCGACCGTGGACGTGCCGATCCGGCCGTACACCGCGGCACTCGGTGCGGCGGCGATTTCCCTTGCCAGAGTGCGGATTTCGTCAGCGTCGATACCGCAGTGGCCGGCTACTGCGGTTGGCGGGAAGTCCGCGGCCACCGCCCGCACCTGCTCGATCCCGGTCACCTGGTCGGCGAGCCGGCCGAGGTTCACCAGATCCTCGTCGAAGAGCACGTGCACGATGGCGAACAGCAGGGCGGCGTCGGTCCCGGGCCGCGGCGCGAGGTGCCGATCGGCCAGCTCGGCGGTGCGGGTGCGGCTCGGATCGATCACCACCAGGGTGCCGCCTCGGCGGCGCAGCGCTTTGAGCTTGCCGCCGAAATCGGCCGCGGTGGCCAGAGAACCGTTGGACACCAACGGGTTTCCGCCCAGGATGACCAGGTAGTCGGTGCGGTCCAGATCGGGGATGGTGAAGGCGACCGGGTTGCCGTACAGGTATCCGCAGGAGACGTGCTTGGGCATCTGGTCCAGCGTGCTGGCCGAATACACCTGCCGGGTGCCCAGCGACTTGATGACGACCGGGGCGTAGAGCGATCCGGCGATGGTGTGGGCATTGGGATTGCCCAGATACATGGCCACCGACGACCCGCCGGTCTGGCCGATCACCCGCTGCAGGCCGTGTGCGGCCGCGGCGAACGCCTCGGCCCAGGACGTCTCGACCAGCTCACCGTCGCGGCGCACCAGCGGGTTGCGCAGCCGGTCGGGGTCGTTGTCCAGTTCGGGGAAGCTGGCGCCCTTCGGGCAGATGAAGCCGTGGCTGAAGACATCGTCGCGGTCGCCGCGGGCGGAGGTGACCCGCCCGTCGTCGACGGTGAGGACCAGCCCACAGGTGGCCTCACAGATCGGGCAGATACGCAGTGCGGTGCGGGTCACGACTGTCACTGTGCTCCCCGGCCGGACCCGCTGGCAAGCCCGACCAACCGGATGGTCAGATCTTCAGCTGCACCAGGCCGAGGACTCCAAGGCGCCCCGCAAGGCGTCCACGATCCGGTCGCGGTGGGCAGTGAAGCGTTCGGTGGGGGCCGGTACCGAGATCGCGACGATATTGCCGCCGGCCGCGCGGCCCGCGATACCGGCCGCCGATATCCCGGACGTGTGTTCGTCGCGGTCGTAAGCCACTCGACTGGTGCGGATCTCGCGGATCTCGGCTCGGACCCGGTCGGCCACCGATGCCTCCAGCGGCGCCAGTACCGCCTCGACGTCGCTGTCATCGAGCAGCGCCAGAGTGGCCTTGCCGTTGGCGGTGTCCCACAACGTGAACCGGCCGCCGATCGCCGAGACGGCACGCAACCGGTGCGGAGATTCGATCTGGTCGATGAACAACATCTGGCCGCCCCGGTAGACCGACAGGTCGACGGTCTCGCCGGTCGCCTCGGCCACCCGTTCCAGGGTCGGGCGGAACGCCGAGGTGATGTGGGCGGCGTTGGCGCTGGCCAGGCCCAGCAGCCGGTCACCGAGGCTGATGCGGCCGTCGTCGTCGACCGCGGCGAACCCGACCTCGACCAGTCCGACCAGCAGGCGGCGCGCCGTCGACTTGGCCAGGCCCAGCCGGCTGTGCAGGTCCACCAGTCGAAGCCGGCCCGGTGCGGTCGCGATCTCGTCGAGGGCGGCCGCCGCCCGGCGCAGGACCTGGATGCCGTCGTCGCGCGTGCTGGAACTCCTGGTGTCGGCCACTACGGAAATTTTCGGATCCGCCATCTTGCCGTTCCTTCCTATCCGGTGCCCCGCCGCGGTAGTGTGCCGCATTACGGATCATACCGGTCCGCAATGCGAATCCAAGGAGGCTTTGGTGGGGTCACTTCCTGAGGGTCGTCATTTCTTCCACGGTGACGACGGGTATGAGGTGGCGCGGCGCGCCACGGTGTGGAATCAGCGGGTGCCGGACCGCTATCCGGATGTCATCGTGCAGGCCGTCGACGCCGATGACGTGGTGGCCACGATCCGCTATGCCAAGGCGCACGACAAGAAGGTGAGCATCAAGTCCGGCGGGCACAGCTGGGCGGCCAGCCACCTGCGCGACGGCGCGGTGCTGCTGGACATGAGCCGGCTGGACCAGACCAGCGTCGACGCCGAGAAGATGGTCGCGGTCGCCGGTCCGGGCAAGGGCGGCAGCGTGCTGGCCGGCGAACTTGACGCCCTCGGCCTGTTCTTCCCCGCCGGTCACTGCAAGGGTGTGCGCATCGGCGGCTACCTGCTTCAAGGCGGATACGGCTGGAACAGCCGGGTGTACGGGCCGGCGTGTGAGAGCGTGATCGGCCTGGACGTGGTCACCGCCGACGGCGAACAGCTCTACATCGACGCCGACAACCACCCCGACCTGTATTGGGCGGCGCGCGGCGCGGGTCCCGGCTTCTTCGCCGTGGTGACCGCATTCCACCTCAAGCTCTATCCGAAGCCGCCGGTGCTGGGCAGCAGCTTCTACGCCTACCCGATCGAGTGCGCCGACGACATCTACACCTGGGCCAGGCAGATCTCCGCCGATGTGGACCGTCGGGTCGAACTGCAGATCGTCGCGTCCAGCAGCGTGCCCAACGCCGGCATCGACCAGCCGGCCATCGTGCTGGCCTCGCCGGTGTTCGCCGACACCGAAGCCGAGGCCAAGGAGGCGTTCGGCATCCTCGACCGGTGCCCGGTGGTCGACAAGGCGCTGATCGCCATGCCGTATGTGCCGATGGCACTTCCGGATTGGTACACCGCAGTGATGAGCAACTATCTCGAGGACCACCGCTACACCGCCGACAACATGTGGACCTCGGCCTCCGCCGACGACCTGCTACCGGGAATCCGCCGGATCATCGAGACCATGCCGCCGCACCCGTCGCACTTCCTGTGGCTGAACTGGGGGCCCTCGCCGCAGCGTCAGGACATGGCCTACAGCCTGGAAGACCCCATTTACCTGGCGTTGTATGCCGGCTGGCGAGACGCCGCCGATGACGAGAAGTACGGTGACTGGCCGCGGTCCAACATGGCCGCGATGGCGCCGCTGGCCAGCGGTATCCAGCTCGCCGACGAGAACCTCGGTGCGCGCCCGGCCCGATTCGTCAGCGACGAGAACATGGCGAAGCTGGACCGGGTGCGGGCGGATTACGATCCCGACGGCCGCTTCCACAGCTGGATGGGGCGAGTCTGATGGCCGGCCTGCACGGTGAGGCCTATCTGGGCTACCGGGCCGGTGACGCGGACACGGCATGGGGCAGGTACTTCAACCCGCAGATGCAGCCGTTGCCCGGCCACGTCGTCGTCGCGCTCGACCATGGTCCGCAAGCCGACCAGACATTGCTCGGATTCGATTCCGCCGCAACCCTTCTCGACGAGGGCTATCAGCAGACTGAGAACGGCTACGGCACGCTGCGCGGCGGCGGTTTCCAGGTCTCGGTGCGCACCGACATGCCCGGGGTGACGCCGGCGATGTGGGACTGGTGGTTCGGCTGGCACGGCAGCGACTCGCGTCGGTACAAGTTGTGGCATCCACGCGCACACGCCTCGGCACGCTGGGGTGACGAGGACGCCGACGGCCGCTGGGTGGGCCGCACCTCGATCATCGAGGAGTATCTCGGCTCCTCCTACGCCAAGGCGGCGATCCAGTTCCTCGAGCCCTCGGCCCTCGGGCTCGACGCGGACCGCCTCGGCGACAGCGTCGCGGTGTGCGCGCGGCTGGGCTCGAGCGAGGTGCCGGTCGACATCGGCTGGTTCATCCACCACATCCGCGCCACGGCCGACGGTGCCGAGATGCGGTCCCGATTCTGGATGGGCGGGCCGTACACCGGGGTGCGCCGGGGCAACCGGCTGGCCGATTCGGTCATCCGGCCCATCGCCGCCCACCAGCTGCCCGACCCGCGGGATCTGCTGGTGCACTGTGCGCAGGAAATGAACCACCTGGCGGCATTCCTGCCGGCATTGCACGCCGAATTCGCGGACAGCTAGCGCACCTATCGGCCGGACCGGGTCGCGCTCCGGTCCGCGGTGCTTTTGCGCGCCGAGGCGCTGGCCTTCGACGTCGAATCCGGGCTCGACGCGCGGTGAACCTCGGCACGGCTCGTGGTGCGCTGCGCACCCGGTCGCGAGGCCGCGCTGCTGGCGCGGGTCTGGACAGCACCTCCGACAGCTGACCGGTGACCGGACGTGGCGACCTTCGGTACCGCGGGGGTGGCGCTGTCGGCCTCCGTCGAGGCGTCGGGGGCGGCCGCCGCGGTCGGAACCGTCGCACCCGCCGTGACCGGTGTCGAGTCGTAGCTGATGGCCAGGTGGTTTCCGTCCACGACCAGGGTCGGGGCGGGCTGCCCGAAGCGAAGAACCGGGAAGCTGTCCTGGAAGCCGACGATCAGCGCCCGAACGACGTCTCCTGGCACCTGTGCCCATTCCGCCGGGGTGAGCGGAGCCTGGGACAGGAACGGGACGTCGGTTGCCGACTGGTCGAAGGTCCGGTTGTAGGTGCCACCGTCGGTGGGCGTCCGAACGTCGGTGTAACCCGTATTGACCAGGATCGACAGCGCCGGTTGCAGGGCGTCGGCCAGCGGCGTGCCCAGATTGAGCGGATGCCCTATCAGCGACGAGACCGCGTTGATGACACGCACCGGCAGCCGCAACGGTTCCAGCAGCGGCAGATCCTTCGGGATGAGGGTGGCGTACCAGGCCTGACCGTCAGGCGGGGTCAGAACTCCGCCGCTGAGGTTGTAGAGAACACCCAACGTGCCGGCGATGTTCAGTCCGGCGTCGACCAGTTGCTCCTGGAATGCCGGGTCGATCTCGACGCCGCCGAGCAGGTTGGTGGGCAGCGCCGCAAGTGCGCTATTGGCCAGCGAGAACGGGTTGAGGGTGACGGGAAAGTCCGACAACGGATCGTAGGCCCAGGTGAGGTCCAGGGTTGCGGTGTTCAAGACGATCTTGCCGGTGGCGTCGGTGTGCCTGCCGACCGGCGGCAACGTGGTGTCGACGCCGAACAGGTTGAGCAGCGGACCGAAGCGGGTGAGGATGCCGCCGTTGGGTCGGTACGGGTTCTGGCCGTAGATCAACACCTGGCTGGTGAAATTGACCTGCCCGCCGGGGCCCGGGACGAAGGGTGTGTACCCGGACGGGGTGTTCCCGTGCACGCTGTCGAGCTGCGCGCGGTAGGCGTTGACCAGGTCGAAGGCGCCGTTGCCGATGCCGACCGTGGCGGGGAACCGGTATCGGGTGCTGCCGGTCGTCGACCAGCCGCTGTAGCCGTTGATGGCGTTGTAGATGCTCGCCGGGTTGGACGGGACGTTGTGCAGAACCAGCTCCAGGGTGCCGATCGTGATGGGGCCGATGATGGGCACCGGGATTTCCTGGTTGATCGGAATCGGGATGTCATCCACGCCCAGGACATCGAGCAGGCCGGCGATGATGCCGGCGGTGAACGTCGGATCCACCGTGATGTTGATCGTGCTGGCGCCGTCGGCGCGCGCGGCGGGCACGGTGGCCTCGGTGCTGGCCAGACCGACCGCCGCCGCCGCCGCGACCGCGGTTGCCGCGATCAGATTTCGCGCCTGCGCTCGACCCTGCCTGGTCCGGCGGAAACCGCCGTCTTGTACCGAATTGAACATGACCGGCGTTCCTTTCTCCGACCGGGCAAGGTTGGGACGAACCTTAACTAACGGGGACGGACTGCAGGTCCGATTGCTTAAAAAAACCCAAGAACGCCGCGCCTCAGCGACGTGCCCGCACCCGGTTCACCAGGCGGCCGCACGGGCGCGGGCGGCTACCTGGCGGGACGGCGTCCGAACTCCAATATCCCTCGTCACGTTGACAGAATTAGCGACGCGGGCGGTGGCCGCGCGGCATACTGCGGATACTTCGGCCGAAGCCAACCGAACCTGAGAGGGAACTGAGATGGGCTCAGCGAATTCCCGCACCGGCGGCACCGGATTACCTAGCTGGGCTTTGCTGACGCCGCACCGGTTGGGTACGGCCCGCACCATCGGGCGGGTGGGAGCCCTGGCCGTCGCATTGGGCGTCGGGGGCTGGCTGGCCGCAGTGCCCTCGATGGCCTGGGCGGACACCGAATCCGCCCACCCGACCGGCTCCCACTCGTCATCCGCGGGGCCGGCACGCTCTGCCAAGCCGTCCGCCGCCGCCCGCACCGGCGTCCGGTCGCCGGCATCGGGTGCGGCGGCATCGGGTGCGGCGGCCTCCCGCACGGCATCGGGCGGCAGCGTCCGTGCCGCCCGGCCCCATTCGCGTTCGGCCGCCGTCGCGGCCCCGATCGAGGTGCGCGCGGTGCCGTCGTCCGCGGCAGTCGCCACCCCATCCGACAACCACTCGGCGGCTACCCGCCGGGGTGCACCCGATCTGGTGCCGGCCGCCGCCCAGGTGCCAGCGGCGGCGGCGTCCGGCCCGGCCGACCCCGTCGGTGACTTCATCAGGTTCTTCGTCGGCAACGGCACCGCGGACAACCCCAATGCCGGCATCCTCGCCGGCAACGGCTTCAGCTTCGACGCCACGACGTGCGCGGGAAGCATGGTGTGCCGCGGCGGCAACGGTGGCCTCTTCGGTAACGGCGGCAACGGCTTCAACGGTGGCGACGGCGGATCGGCCGGTGCGTTCGGCAACGGCGGCGCAGGCGGCAATGGCATCGACGGGGGTGCCGGCGGCAACGGCGGCAACGGCGGGCTGTTCATCGGCGACGGCGGCATCGGCGGTGTCGGTGGTGCCGCGACCGGCGGTACCGGCACGACCGCCGGCCGAGGCGGTAACGGCGGTGCGGGCGGGCTGTTCGGTGGTCGCGGTGGCACCGGGGGTGTCGGCGGCTGGGGTAACTACTTCGGCGCATCAGGCGGCGACGGCGGCGACGGTGGCGATGCGGGCCTGTTCTCGTTCTGGGGGTTCGCCGGTGACGGCGGCACCGGCGGCATCGGCAACGACAACAACCAGGGCGGCGACGGTGGCCGGGGCGGCAACGGTGGCAACCGGGGCCTGCTGTCGCCGCTGGGGGCCGCCGGTGCGGGTGGCACCGGCGGGCAAGGCGTCAACGGGGGTGACGGCGGTACCGGAGGTGCCGCCTCGCTGCTGGTCGGCAGCGGTGGCCGGGGCGGCAACGGTGCGAACGCCACCTCCGCCGGTGGTGCCGGCGGTGCGGGCGGTGCCGGCGGCGGCACCGGGGCTCTGGCCTTCCTCGGCGTGGGGGGCAGCGGCGGCACCGGCGGGATCGGGGGAGCCAACGGTTCGGGCGGTGCGGGTGGTGCCGGCGGTTCCGGCGGCGCCTTCTTCGGCAGCGGCGGCAGCGGGGGTACCGGCGGCGCCTCCATCGGTGGCGGCGCGGGAGTCGGTGGAGCCGGTGGCGACGTCGGCGCGTACTCACTGTTCGGCAGCGGCGGTACCGGTGGTCGCGGCGGTGCCGGATACTCCGGGGCCAACGGCGGTAACGGCGCCGATCTCCTGGGCGGAAACGGATCAGACGGCGGCAACGGAACGGCCGGCGGGCGGGGCGGCGATGGCGGCCAGGGCAGTTCGATCTTCGGGCGTGGCGGTGACGGCGGCGCCGGTGGTGCCGGTGGAAACGGCGGCAACGGCGGGCGGGGCGGGAGCGGGGCCGACCTGTTGGGCGGCGGCGGTGGTGCCGGCGGCGGTGGCGGCGTCGGCGCTGCCGGCGGTGATGGCGGCGCTGCGGGTGCCGGATCGGTCCTGCTCGTTCTGAACCTGGGCGGCACCGGGGGTGCCGGGGGAGCCGGCGGCAATGCCGGTGTCGGCGGGAACGGCGGGCGCGGCGGCAGCGGTACGCCAGGCGTCGTGGTCACCGCGGGAGGCAAGGGCGGAAAGGGCGGGGCAGGTGGCAACCCGGGCTCGGCCGGGACCGGTGGGCACGGCGGAACGGGCGCGGTCGCCGGGGCCGACGGAAGCGACGGCCTGGTCCCGGCCGGACTGTCCGGCAGCGGGGGTGACGGCGGCGGCGGTGGTGCCGGTGCGGGTTCGGCCAAGGGCGGTGATGGTGGCGACGGTGGCGCCGGCGGGGCCCTCGGCCGGGGCGGCAATGGCGGTGCCGGCGGCGCCGGGTCCGGCGCCGGTCGCGGTGGCGACGGCGGTGCGGGCGGCAACGCGGGCGTGAACGCCGGGCCGGACGGCAACGGCGGCAACGGCGGTGGTGGTGGTGACGGCGGCGGCAGCGGTAACGGCGGCAACGGTGGCAAGGGCGGGAACGCCGGCGCCGAGGGCACTGGAGGTAACGGAGGCAACGGCGGCGCCGGGCGGAGCCGGGGCGGCGACGGGGGTAACGGCGGCAACGGCGGCAGCACGTCGGGCTACGGCGGCACCGGCGGCACCGGCGGCAGTGGCGTCACCGCGGGAAGCAACGGGAGCCCCGGCACTCCGGTGCCCCCGTTGCCCGTGGACTAGGTTGCCGCCGAACGCCGTCGGAATGAAGGTCTGCGGCTAGCCGCAGACGGCCCCTGAGCCGCCGACCCGACCAGCTTGCGGTACTTGGCCAGCACACCGGTGGTGTACTTCGGCGCGGGCGGGGTGAATCCCGCACGGCGCGAATCGAATTCCGCCTCGTCGACCAGTACGTCGAGGGTGCCGTTGCCGACGTCGAGGCGGATCCGATCACCGTCGTTGACGAAGGCGATGGGTCCACCGTCGACGGCCTCGGGCGCGATGTGCCCCACGCACAGGCCGGTGGTGCCGCCGGAGAACCGGCCGTCGGTCATCAACAGGACATCCTTGCCCAGCCCGGCGCCCTTGATCGCACCGGTGATGGCCAGCATCTCACGCATCCCGGGGCCACCCTTGGGGCCCTCGTAGCGGATCACCACCACGTCACCGGCCACGATGGTGCCGTCCTCGAGGGCATCCATGGCCGCCCGCTCGCCGTCGAAAACCCTTGCGGTGCCCTCGAACACGTCGGAATCGAAGCCGGCCGACTTGACCACCGCACCCTCGGGGGCCAACGAGCCGTGCAGGATCGTGATGCCACCGGTCGGGTGGATCGGATTACTCAGCGCGCGCAGCACCTTGCCGTCCGGATCCGGGGGAGCGATGTGGGCCAGGTTCGCCGCCATCGTCTCGCCGGTCACCGTCATCACGTCGCCGTGCAGCAGGCCGGCGTCCAGCAGCGCCTTCATCACCACGGGCACGCCGCCGATGCGGTCGACGTCGAACATCACGTGCTTGCCGAACGGCTTGACGTCGGCCAGGTGCGGCACCTTCGCGCCGATCCGGGTGAAGTCCGCCAGGTCCAGCTTCACCCCGGCCTCGTGTGCGATCGCCATCAGGTGCAGCACTGCGTTGGTGGACCCGCCGAACGCCATCACCACGGCGATCGCGTTCTCAAAGGCTTCCTTGGTCATGATGTCGCGGGCCGTGATGCCGCGGCGCAGCAACTCCACCACGGCCTCGCCACTGCGGCGGGCGTAGCCGTCCCGGCGCCGGTCGGTGGCCGGCGGCGCCGCACTGCCCGGCAGCGACATGCCGAGTGCCTCGGCCGCGCTGGCCATGGTGTTGGCGGTGAACATGCCGCCGCAGGCGCCCTCGCCCGGACAGATCGCCCGTTCGATGGTGTCGACGTCCTCGCGCGACATCAGCCCGCGGGCGCAGGCGCCGACGGCCTCGAACGCGTCGATGATGGTCACATCCATCTCGGTGCCGTCGGACAGCTTGGCGCGTCCGGGCAGGATCGAACCGGCATAGAGGAACACCGCGGCCAGATCCAGTCGCGCAGCGGCCATCAGCATGCCCGGCAGCGACTTGTCGCAGCCGGCCAGCAGCACCGAACCGTCCAGGCGCTCAGCCATCATGACCGTCTCGACGCTGTCGGCGATCACCTCTCGCGACACCAGCGAGAAGTGCATGCCCTCGTGGCCCATCGAGATGCCGTCGGACACCGAGATGGTGCCGAACTCCAGCGGATAACCGCCCGCCGCGTACACGCCGTCCTTGGCGGCCTTGGCCAGCCGATCCAACGAGAGGTTGCAGGGGGTGATCTCGTTCCAGGAGGACGCCACCCCGATCTGGGGCTTGGCGAAGTCCTCGTCGCCCATGCCTACCGCGCGGAGCATCCCGCGGGCGGCGGCCTTCTCCAGGCCGTCGGTGACGTCGCGACTGCGGGGCTTCAAATCGGGCGTTTGGCTCACCGGTCAAGTATGCCGTCGTCGCTGGTGGTGGACCAAATCATTTCAATACCCCCAAGGGGTATTCCCGTATCCTGGCGAGATGACATCCATCAGCAGCCGCATCGTCGCGGTCGCCGCCACATTCGCCGTCGCCGTCGTTCTGCCAGCGTGCAGTAGCTCGCAGGACCACGCCGAGCACCCGACGTCGACCACCACCAGCGTGACCGTCGCCGCCCACAATGCCGACGATGTCATGTTCGCCCAAATGATGATCCCCCATCATCAGCAGGCGCTCGAATTGTCCGCACTGGTGCCCGACCGCTCGAGCAATCCGGCGGTGGTCGACCTCGCCGCCAAGATCGCCGCCGAACAACAGCCCGAGATCAACACCATGAAGGCGCTGCTGTTGCAGTGGGATGTCGACCCCAACGCGGCGGCCGACCACGGTGGGCACGGCATGGGGATGGCCGGGATGGTCGACGACGCGACGATGACCAGACTCGACTCGCTCAAGGGCCCGGACTTCGACACACTGTGGCTGCAGTCGATGATCGGCCACCATCAGGGCGCGATCGAGATGGCCAAGGCGGAGGTCGCCAATGGGCAAAGCGCCGACATGACGACCCTGGCCAAGAGCATCATCACCGCGCAGCAGGCCGAGATCGATCAGATGAAACAGATGCTGGGAGGGTAAATGACCGGCGCACATGGATATTCGGCCCGCAAGGACAACTACGCCAAGCGCCTGCGCCGGATCGAAGGCCAGGTCCGCGGCATCGCCAAGATGATCGACGAGGACAAGTACTGCATCGACGTGCTGACCCAGATCAGCGCCGTCAACAGCGCGTTGCAGTCGGTGGCCCTGGGCCTGCTGGAAGAACACCTCAACCACTGCGTGAGCCACGCCGTCGCCGAGGGCGGCGACGAAGCCGAGAAGAAACTGGCTGAGGCCTCAGCGGCCATTGCCCGGCTGGTCCGGTCCTAACCGCGCAGTGCGGGAAAAAGGCCGGCCCGTGCAACGCCGGGCGGCGTAAGCCGTTTTCGGCGCTCCAGCCGATACCGTGATGGCGTGCCCTCCGTGCCGAATCGCACCGGCCCGTGGACACCAAGGGTCACAGCGGCGCTGGCCGTGCTCGCCGCCGCGGCGTTCATCTACGTCACCGCCGAGATCATGCCGGTCGGGGCGCTGCCCGCAATAGCCCGGGACCTGCACGTCAGCGAGGCGATGGTGGGCACCCTGCTGGCCACCTACGCGCTGGTGGCAGCGTTGGCGACGATGCCGCTGGTGCGCTGGACCGCGGACTGGCCGCGCCGGCGCACGCTGCTGTGCACCCTGGCCTGCCTGTCGGTGTCCCAGCTCATCTCCGCACTGGCTCCCACCTTCGCCGTGCTGGCCGTCGGTCGCGTGCTGTGCGCCGTCACGCACGGGTTGATGTGGTCGGTGATCGCCCCGATCGGCGTGCGGCTGGTCCCGCCCAGCCACGCCGGTCGCGCGACCATGGCCGTCTACGTCGGCACCGGACTGGCCCTGGTCGTGGGCAGCCCGCTGACCGCGGCGATGAGCGAACTGTGGGGCTGGCGGCTGGCGGTCGGGGCGATCGCCGCGGTGTCCCTGGCCGTGCTGGCCGCCGCCCGGTTGGCATTGCCGTTCATGGCTGCCTTCCCCAGGACCGCGCCGGCGAACGCCGCGCAGGCCCGCCGGATCGGCCACCGCCACAACAGCCCGCTGGTCATCCTCAGTGCGCTCACCCTGGTGGGCGTCACCGGCCATTTCATCTCCTACACGTTCATCGTGGTGATCATTCGAGACGTCGTCGGTGTCCGCGGACCGCACCTGGCCTGGCTGCTCGCCGGGTACGGCATCGCCGGGCTGACCGCGATGGCCGTGCTGGCCAGACCGGGTGACCGGCGGCCGAAAGGCGCCGTCATGGGCTGCCTGGCGGGAACGTCGGTGGCCTTCGTCGTCCTGGCGACGCTGGGATGGGCGGGCCAGCACACCGCGGCCGCGGTTGCCGCCGGGGCCGCGGCGGTGGTGCTCTGGGGTGCGACGGTGACCGCGATGCCGCCGATGTTGCAGGCGGCCGCCATGCGGCACGCACCCGACGATCCCGACGGTGCCTCCGGGTTGTACGTCGCGGCGTTCCAGGTGGGCATCATGGCCGGTTCGCTGGCCGGTGGACTGCTCTACCAACGGGCCGGGCTGCCGGTCATGCTCGCCGCCTCGGCGGCGCTGATGCTCAGCGCCTTGGTGAGCGTGGTCGCCAGCCGAGGCCTCTTCGCGCTGGCCCCGGCTACCAGCGAGAAGTAACACTTCTCACCCTTCCGCGACGATCTGCACAGTTCAGGGCGTTGACGGTGTCGGCGGCCGGGTTCGCTGGCGAATCGTCTATGAAGGTCCGCCCAGCGTGCTGTGCCACACTGGGTCCGAGTGGTTATCGAGGGAGTTTGGTTATGGCGCTGCGGGTGAAGGGGGCTGTGGCGGCCGCGTTGTGCGTGGTCGGGGTGGTCGCCGGCATCAGTCTGGGCAGCGGATCGGCGCTGGCTGATCCGGACCAGGCGCCGGTGGATCCCGCCGTCGTCGACGTACCGCCGGTGGAGGTGCCCGCCGAGCCGCCGGCACCGCTGCCGGGCCCGGATCCGGCTGCCATGCCGGCACCCGACCCGGCCCTGCCTGGCCCGCCGCCGGACCCGAACGCGCCGCCGGCCCCGATCGACCCGCTGGCCGCCCAGCAGGCCGCCGCGGCAGCCGGACCGGTCAAGGGCCAGAACCCGCTGCCGTACTCCGGTGACCCGGTGTTCGCGCCGCCGTCGTTCAACCCGGTCAACGGTGCGCTCGTCGGTGTGGCCAAGCCGATCATCATCAACTTCGCCCGGCCGATCGCCAACCGCCCGCTGGCGGAATCGGCGATCCACATCTCCTCGGTTCCCCCGGTTCCCGGCGCGTTCTACTGGACGACCGACACCCAGGTGCGCTGGCGGCCGTACAGCTTCTGGCCGTCCGGCACCGTCGTCAACATCGACGCCAGCGGCGCCAAGTCGAATTTCCGGGTCGGCGACGCCCTGGTGGCCACCGTCGACGACAAGACCCACCAGATGACCGTCACCCGCAACGGCAAGGTGGAAAAGACGTTCCCCGTCTCGATGGGCAAGCCGGATGGCAAGCACGAGACCAAGAACGGCACGTACTACGTGCTGGAGAAGTTCCCGGACATCATCATGGACTCGTCGACGTACGGCGTCCCGGTGAACTCCGCCGAGGGCTACAAGCTGAAAGTGCAATGGGCGGTGCGCATCGACAACAGCGGTGCGTTCGTCCACAGCGCGCCGTGGTCGGTCGCCGATCAGGGCAAGCGCAACGTCAGCCACGGCTGCATCAATCTCGCACCGGACAACGCCAAGTGGTTCTACGACAACTTCGGCAGCGGTGACCCGATCGTGGTGAAGAACTCGGTGGGCACCTATAACAACCCCGACGGCGCCGACGACTGGCAGTGGCAGCTGGCCTAGCCGGGGCTCTGACGCTCAAAGGTTAGGCACAGCAACAGAGTCAACAATGGGGCTGTGCCGCCAACCCCGTCGCCAACGCCGTCGCCGGCCGACCCGACGCCGCCCCTGCCACAGTTGCCTGCGCCGGACTTTCACCAGTACGCCCACGGGATCTCGCTGCTGGGCGGCTGGCTTCCGCTGACGGTCGAGATCGTCGCCGCCATCGCCGTGGTCGCGGTGGTGTCCCGGCGCACCCGTCGCTGGTGGCTGCTGTGGTTCCCGGTCAGTGTGGCCGTCGGCGTGCTCGGTGCGCTCGCCGCGCGCACCTACGTCAACTCCGAAGGCCTGGCCTCGGATCCGGCGCCGTTCGGACTGTGGATCTGGATCGGTGTTTTCGCGGCCGGGATCGCCGTGGTCGTGGTCGGCTGGCGGGGCAGCCCGTGGTGGCGGCGCAGCTTGTCGATCGTGGCGATCCCGCTGACCCTGCTCTCGGCGCTGCTCGCACTCAACCAGTGGGTGGGCTATTACCCGAGCGTGCAGACGGCGTGGGGCGCCCTGACCGCCGGACCGCTGCCGAACCAGGTGGATGCCGCCGACCTGCCCGCCCTGCGGAACACCGTGCAGTCGGCCGGAAAGCTGGTCGAGGTCGACATCGGTTCGCAGGCAAGCGGATTCAAGCACCGCAGCGAATACGTGTACCTGCCGCCGGCCTGGTTCGCCGGCGCCACCCCGCCCAGGTTGCCGGTCATCATGATGGTCGCCGGTGAATTCAACACCCCCGCCGACTGGATACGCACCGGAAACGCGATGCCCATCATCGACGGCTATGCGAAAAGCCATGGCGGGCAGGCCCCGATCTTCGTCTTCGTCGACTCCGGCGGCAGCTTCAACAACGACACCGAATGCGTCAACGGGCCGCGCGGAAACGCCGCCGATCACCTGACCAAGGATGTCCGGCCCTATGTCATCAAGAACTTCGGCGCGGCAGACCAGGCAGCCGACTGGGCGGTGGTCGGCTGGTCGATGGGCGGCACCTGTGCGATCGACCTGACCGTCATGCACCCGGAGCTGTTCAGCACCTTCGAAGACATCGCCGGAGACCACGGGCCCACCGCCGGAACCAAGGAACAGACCATCAGCCGGCTCTACGGCGGCGACGCCGCGGCATGGGACGAGTTCGATCCGCGTACCGTCATGCTCCGCCACGGGCCGTACGTCGGTGTCGCCGGCTGGTTCGAGGACACCGTCAAGCCCGCTGCCGGAGCCTCACCCTACGGCGGTGGGCACCGACCCCAGTCCGACGCGCCACTGGGCTTCGGTGGGCACGACGAGTTCCGGGACTCCGACGAAGCCGGTGCGGCCGACGACCTGTGCGGGGTGGCGCACACCGTCGACATCGCCTGTTCGGTGCACCGCATCATCAGCTACCACACCTGGCAGTTCGCCGAGCGGGCGTTCTCCGACGCCCTGCCGTGGCTGGCGGCGCAGATCAAGACGCCGGGCTCGGCACCCGGTTAGCCCGGCGCATGCTGGCCGCGCCGATCCCGGCGGCGGCCAGGCAGGCCAGCGCGACGATCGCGGCGAACCATGGGAAGACGTCGGCCAGTGCCCACCGGGTGGCCGCCCAGCCCGCCGCGATCGTCGGCAGTGCCATCGCGGTGTAGGCCAGCAGGTAGAACGCCGACATGGTCTCGCCGCGGCGGTTGGCGGGCACCACGTCGGACAGGTGGCGCAACGAGCCGCCGAAGCCGAGGCCGAAGGTCGCGCCGAGCAGCGCGGCCGCCACGAACACCAGCGGCCAGCGGTGGGTCAGCAAAACCGGGACGGTGAGCAGCAGGGCGGCGGCCATCCCGACGTCGCCGATCACCGCCGAGCGGCGGGCCGGTAGCCGGGTGGCGACCAGCTGCGCCATCGCCGCCGAGAACGCCGTGACACCGACCACCCCGCCGCCGAACACCAGATTGTGGACGTGGGTCTGCTGGGCGGCCAGCGACGGGTACAGGCTCAGCAGCACCCGAGCACCGACCAGGACGCCATCGCCCCCAGCGCCGCGAACCAGAAGTCGTCTCGAATCTCCGGTGGCACGGCGGGTCGGCTGATCCGGATGCGCCCGCCGGTGCGACCGGCGTGGGTCTCGCGCAGCGCGAGCACAGCGATCCCGACGACGGCGCACACGACCGCGACCACCGCATAGGGGGTTCGCAGCGGGTGCGCGACGTACTGCGCCAGCAGTGAGGATCCGACGATCGCCACGGTCATGCCGACGTTGAAGCTGACCCCGCTGAGCTGGCCCGTGCGCACGCCGTGGTGCGGGCGCAGGTCGAGCAGTGCCGCCGCGCCGGCCACCACGATCGAGCCGACGGCGGCGCCGTGGATGGTGCGGGCCAGCAGCAGCATGCCGATGCTGTCGGCGATCAGGAAGATCCCCAGGCCGATGATGAGGGCGGCCAGCGCGCCGAGCAGGACGGGTTTGCGGCCCACGACGTCGGAGATCCGGCCGGCCACCAGTACGGCGGCCAGCGCGGCGAATGCGTACGCGGCGAAGACGATCGTGGTGGCCAGCGGGGACAGGTGCCAGTTCGCCTCATAGATGCCGTACAGCGGCGCAGGCAGGCCTGACACGCCCAGCGCGACGCCGGACACGATGAGTAGCAACGGGTATGCCCACCGCTGGGTTTCGGCGTGACTCGTCGGGGTCTCGTCGAGGCACGTCATGGCGCCCTCCCACCGGGTAAGTTTGACAGTTATCGAACTTGATCGAGAGTACGCTAGGTTTGATAGACATCAAACCCGCCTGGTGGTGATGGAGGGCACAGACCTTGGCCGAATCGGATAACGCACTCGAGGCCGACTGTCATCCCGTCGGCGCGGTGCACCAGGTGCTGGCCGCGCTGCAGGACCCGGTCCGCCTCGAGATGATCCGACGGCTGCGCAACGCCGGCATCCCGCTACAGTGCAGTGCGCTCTACGACGGCATCAACAAGTCCACCGCCACCCACCATTTCAAGATCCTGCGCGAGGCCGGCATCATCGAGCGGCAGGTGACCGGCGGACTCATCTACCAACGGCTGCGGACCGCGGAGGTCGACGAGGCCCTGCCCGGCCTGCTGGCCTCCGTCGTCGAGGGCGCCAACCGGGAGGCGAGCACCCGCGCCTGAATCACCACCTGCCGCGGTGGACCACCTCGGTGAACGGCCGACGGTTCGGTTTGCGGATCGGGGCGAGCGGGCGATCGGCTGGATAGCCCAGGCCCAACAAGTAGGCCACTGTGTGGTCCTCGGGCACCCCGAGGATCGCCCGCGCCCGCTCCTGGTCGCCCACCGCCGAGTGGCCGGTTCCGACACCGGCATCGGTGGCGGCGACCGCCATGGCCATGGTGGCCTGGCCCAGGTCGTACTGGTCCATCAGCCGGGTGCGTTCGTCAGGAGCGTCAGGCAACACCAGCGCGATCGCCGCCCGGGCCCCCGCGATATGACCCGCGCCGACCCAGACCGTCGAAAGATCCTGCAGCACAGCCGGATCGGTGACGATCACGAAATCCCAGTGCTGGTTGTTGCGGGCCGACGGCGAGCGCCACCCGGCCTCCAGGATTCGGTCGACGACGTCGTCGGGAATGGGCTCGGCGGTGTAGCTGCGCACGTTGCGGCGTGCGCGGATAGCGTCCCAGGCGTCCATGGCGACCGTGTCCTCAGTTCCAGATCCGTACGCGACGTTCGGGCTCGAGATACAGCGCGTCGTTCTCGCTGACGTCGAACGCCTCATAGAAGGAGTCGATATTGCGGATCACCCCGTTGCACCGGAACTCCGGCGGCGAGTGCGGGTCGACCGCCAGCCGTCGAAGCGCTTCGGCAGCACGGGATTTGGTGCGCCAGACCTGAGCCCAGCCGAACAGCACCCGTTGCACGCCGGTCAGCCCGTCGATCACCGGGGCCTCCTTTCCGCCGAGCGACAGCCGGTAGGCCAGCAGGGCGATGGACAGCCCGCCGAGGTCACCGATGTTCTCGCCGACGGTGAACGCGCCGTTGACATGAGCGTCGTCGTCCAGTCCGCGCGGCACGTATTCGTCGTACTGTGCGATGAGCTGCTTGGTGCGGGAACCGAATTCAGCGCGGTCCTCGTCGGTCCACCAGTCGACCAGGTTGCCGTCCCCGTCGTACTTGGCGCCCTGGTCGTCGAAACCGTGACCGATCTCGTGGCCGATCACGGCGCCGATGCCGCCGTAGTTGGCGGCGTCGTCGGCCTCGGCGTCGAAGAACGGCGGCTGCAGGATGGCGGCGGGGAAGACGATCTCGTTCATGCCCGGGTTGTAGTACGCGTTGACCGTCTGCGGGGTCATGAACCATTCGTCGCGGTCGACGGGACCGCCGAGCTTGCCGAATTCCCGCTTGAACTCCAGCTCGGCGCCGCGAATAGCGTTGCCGTACAAGTCGTCCCGGTCGATCACCAGCTCGGAGTAATCCCGCCACTTCTTCGGGTAGCCGATTTTGGCGGTGAACTTGTCCAGTTTGGCCAGCGCCCGCTGCCGGGTGGCCGGCGTCATCCACGCGAGGTCGTTGATGCTGACCCGGTAGGCCTCGCGCAGATTGTCGACCAGCACGTCCATCCTGGCTTTGGCGTCCGGCGGGAAATGCCGGTCGACGTACAGTCGCCCGACCGCGTCGCCCATCAGGCTCTCTACCAGTGACACGGCGCGCTTCCAGCGCTCCCGGTTCTCCTCGGTGCCCGACAGGGTGCGGCCGTAGAAGGCGAAATTCTCGTCGACCACCGCCCGGCTCAGGACGGCGGCGCGGGAATGGATCAGCCGCCAGCGCGCCCAGTCCTGCCAGTCCGCGAAGTCGGCACCCGACCACAGGTCCGCGAAGGCGGTGAGGTAATCAGGCTGGCGCACAACCAGTTCGGACACGGCCTGCGGGGAACTGCCCAATGCGTTGATCCAGCCCGTCCAGTCGAAGCCGGGGGCCTCGGTAGGTAGGTCTGCGAAGGTGCGCAGGTTGTAGGTCAGGTCGGCGTCGCGGCGCTTGACGACATCCCAGTGTGCGGCGGCCAGCCGGGTCTCCAGGGCCACGATCCGGCCGGCGCGCTCGGCCTGCTCGTCGGGTGTGCCGCCCAGGACAAGGGCGAACATCGCGGCGATGTGCTGCGGGTAGGCGCCCAGGATGGCGGCGTGCTGCTCGTCGCGGTAGTAGGACTCGTCGGGCAATCCCAGACCGGATTGGGTCAGGTGCACCAGGTAGCGGGTGGAGTTCTTCGAGTCGGTGTCGATGTACAGGCCGACGCCGCCACCCACGCCGGTGCGCTGCAACGTGCCGATCACCGCTGCCAACGCCGCCGGGTCCGTGGCGGCGTCGATGCGGGCCAGTTCGTCGAGCAGCGGTTGCACCCCGCGCTGCTCCACGGCGTCCTCGTCGAGGAAGCTGGCGTAGAGATCACCGATCCGCTGCTCATCACCGGGGGTGCCACTGCCCGACTCAGCGGCCGCTGTGATCAGCTCCCGCACCTGTTCCTCGGCCCGGTCGTACAGCGTCCGGAAGGCGCCGTCGGTGGCCCGGTCTGCCGGGATCGCGTACTCGGTCAGCCAGCGGCCGTTGACGTGGCCGAACAGGTCGTCCTGCGGGCGAATGTCTGCCTCGACGTGGGAGAGGTCGAGACCAGAACGCACAGTTTCTACCGTCACCCAACCATCCTTACCAGAGGTTTGCGGCCATCGTCTCGGACGGCCGACGGTCCGGCGCGGGCGGCCCGGTAGCCTCGCACGCATGCCCGAGGTGCAACGAAGCCAAGAAGGGGCGCACCGCGGGGTGTTCTCCGGCTACGGCGTCGCCTCGGCCGTCCTGGGCCTCGTCGCAGTGGCTGCCCTGATCCTGGGCGCGATGATCTGGACCTCGCACCGGTCCGCCACCGCGGAGCGGGCCTACCAGACCCGGGTGATGGCGGCCGCCGCCGACTGGACCGGGGTGCTGATCAACATGAACGTCGACAACGTCGACGCCAGCCTGCAGAAATTGCACGACGGCACCGTCGGCGAACTCAACTCCGACTTCGAGGGCTCGATCAAGCCCTACCGTGAGGTGGTCCGCACGCTGCAGGCCCGCACCACCGGTCACATCGAGTCGGTGTCCTTCGAGACCAGCCATCGCGATCCGGAGCCGCAGAACGGCCAGCGGCCGCCCGCACCCGCCGCCCTGCCGCCGGAACTGGCCCAGCGCACCGACACCGTGCTGGTCATCGCGACCTCGGTGAGCGAAAACTCGGGCAACAAGCCGACGACGGTGCGCTGGAACCTGCGCCTGGGCGTCTCCGATGTCGACGGCAAGCTGATGATCTCGCGGCTGGAGTCGATGAGATGAGGAACCTGGCCCGGGTGGTCGCCTTCGACGTGGCGGCGCCGCTGGCGGCGATCGGCGCGCTGCTGGCCATCGGCGTGGTGCTGGGCTGGCCGCTGTGGTGGGTGTCGGTCTGCTCGATGCTGGGATTGCTCATCGTCGAAGGCATGATCGTCAATTTCGTTCTCTACCGCCGGGATTCGGTGACGCTGGGCACCGACGACGACGGTCCGGGCCTGCGGCTCGCCGTGGTGGCACTGGCCACCGCGGCGCTGGTGGTTGCGGTGGTCGTCGGCTATACCCGCTGGACGCAGCCCGATCGAGACTTCACCCGCGACACCGCCGACGTGGTGCGCATCGCGACCGCCGTCGGCGAGGCCACGGCCACCTTCACCCCAGCCGACCCGATGTCGGCCATCGATCGAGCCGCGTCCTTCATGGCACCCGACCGGGCCGATGCGTTCAAGAGCGAGTTCGGGCAGGCCACCTCGGATCTGGCCAAGAAGAACATCACCGCCCAGGCCCAGACGATCTCCACCGGGCTGGAGGCGTTGGGACCGTCGGCGGCCAGCGTCGCGGTGGTGATGCGCGGCACCCAGAGTCAGCCCGGGCAGCCGCCGAGCACCGCCGTGCTGGCGCTGCGGGTCGGGCTGGCCAAACCGGATGGCCGCTGGCTGGTGCTCGACATCGCGCCGATCAACGCCCGATGAGCCGGGCGTAGTCCACCTTCAAACACCGGTCCATCACCACCTGGACACCCGCGGACTGGGCCTGCGCGGCCACCTCGCGGTGCCACAACCCTTGTTGTAGCCACAGGTATTTGGGATGCGGGGTCAAGGCCAGCGTGTCGGCCAGCACGGCGGGCAGGTCGTCGAGGCGGCGGAACACGTCGACCATGTCCGGCACCACCGGCAGGTCGGCGAGACTGGGGTAGACCCGCTGCCCGTCGATCTCGTCGATGTTGGGGTTGACCGGGAAGAGTTCGTAATCGCTGAACCGGGCCAGGTATTGGTACACGTCATAGCTGGGGCGCGCCGGGTTGTTCGACGCTCCGACCACCGCCACCGTGTGGGTGTCTTGCAGAATCCGTTGCAGCCCAGCTGAATCCGGGTTCACGGCCTAATTTCCGCCCGCCATGCGCTGGGCGCGCATCTTGGCGAACCGGTCGGAGAGCCGGCGCATCCGGATCATCAGCGACGCCGGCGGGCTGATCGAGCCGTCCAGGTAGGTGGTCAGGTCGGCCGGTTCCACCCCGATGCGCGAGGCGAACTCCTGCTCGCCAAGACCGGAGCGGTCCAGCAGCAACCGCACATGGCGGGCCGCCTCGGCGCGTTCATTGGCCTCGAGATGGTTGCGGGCGCGGACCAGCACCTCCGAGAGCGCCTTGGAGATGCCGTACGGCTGGGAGTGCTCGAGCACCTCTTCGACCTGCCGGGCGGTGCGGCCGAACGGATCGCGCTTGATGGCGACAACGATGCGCTGCCAGATGGTGATGTCGCCGGTTTCCAGCGCCGCCCGGATCGAAGCGGTGGGCCAGAATTCGACGGGGCGACTGTCGTTGAACGTCTGGGCCCCTGGTACGGGTACGGCGTCGCGACGTGGGTCCGCTGCCAACGTCACCTCGCCTCCTCCAGGATCGCCACCGCCACCGCTAGGCAACGCTGCCTGATCCTCTCCCAGTCGGCTGCTCCACCCGGTCCGGTCCACCGCTCGTCGTCCACGACGATGTCGGACGGGTCGGGATCGGCGAGCCTGCGCACCAGCTGGGTTGCCACCCATTGTCGCTTAGACTGCTCAGAACAGTAATACCGGTCCATCCCGGCGAGTACCACCGCAGCGGCTTCGGTATCCATCACATCGACCAACTCGGCGAACTCGGCGTAGTCGGATCGGCTGTTCCGGCACATGATCAGGTAGGCCTGCATGCGCAGCGTCTCGGCGCAGGTCGGTATCTGCAGCCGGTCACCGGTGGGCAACTGCACGTGGGTGGTCTCCACCGGGCTGCGCCGCTCGACGCCGCCGTGCACGGTGTCGGCGCCGGTCTCCAGTGCGTCCAAGGCGATCGACAGCCGGCCGCGCCACATCGTCACCGGGTGGACCGGTCGCGGCGCCGTCCTGGCGCTGCGGTAGGCACGGATCAGTCGGCGTTCGATGGTCTGGGTGTTGCCACCGGCCGGGATCCGCTGCGGTCCGTGGGCGCTGGCGTCGTCGCTGCCCTTGACCTTGCCGGTCAGCTCGCCGCAGCCGCTGAAGGCCAGCGGGTCGGCCACGCTGATCGCGTCGGGGGCCAGGCTCTTGAGCCGGGCGGCGCCCTTGACCACCATGCGCAGGTCGGCGGTCGGTGGCACCAGGGCGGAGATGTCGTCGGGGATGACCACGAGGTCGCCGAGGTCGACCTTCGGCAGCGGCTTCTCGAAGTCGACGGACGGCAGGATGCGGGCCAACCAGGCCGGCAGCCACCAGTTCCACTGGTCGAACATCGCCATCAACGCCGGCACCAGCACCAGCCGCACCACGGTGGCGTCGACCGCGATCGCCACCGCGCACGCCACACCCAGCTCGGCGACCAGCGGCATACCGGCGAACGCGAACCCGGTGAACACCGCGATCATGATCAGCGCGGCGCTGGTGATGGTGCGCGCACTGGTGGCCACCCCATAGGCGACCGCGTCCCGGGTGTCGCCGGCCTGCAGGTAGCGCTCCCGGATGCGGGTGAGCAGGAAGATCTCGTAGTCCATCGACAGACCGAATGTCATCGCCAGCACGAGCGGGGGATGGTGCTGTCGATCGAGGAGATCGGCTCGAATCCGAGCCCCTCCAACCACCCCCACTGGAAGACCATCACCAGGCTGCCATAGGCCGCCGCGACGGACAGCACGGTCATCAGCACGCCCTTGAGCGCGAGGAACACCGACCGCACCGAGATCAGCAGCATCACGAACGCGATCAACGCGACGAACACGAACACCAGCGGCTGGGTGTGCGACACCCGGTCGTCGAAGTCCTTGATCAAGGCGGTGGGCCCGCCGACGTCGACCTGAGCGCCTGCGGCGGCCGGCAGCCCGGGCAGGTGCGCGCGCATCCAGTCGATGGTGGTGCGGGCGCCGATGTCTTCGGGGTCCACCGAGAGCACAGCGGAGATCAGCGCGCTGTTGTTGTCGTTGCCGAACGCCGGCGTGGACACCGAGACGATGTTGGGCGCTTTGGCCATCTCGGTGCTGATCGCCTCCAGGGCCGGCGCGTTCTTCGGATCCGATGCACCGCCGCCCGGGAAGGTGACCAGTACCCGAACCGGGCCGAGTGCACCCGGGCCGAGCGCCTCAGCCGCGGCGGCCACCCCGCCCCGGATCTCGTGGGAGGACGGGAACTGCCGCTGCATGCTGTTGCCCAACACCATCGAGAACGCGGGCGCGGCCATCAGCAGCAGCACCACCGTCGCACCCAGCGCCGACAGCCACGGCCGGCGCATGACCTCGCCGACCCAGCGGGTCCAGAACCGGGACTGGGTGGCCTCCGCACGCCGGGACCACTGCAGCAACGGCGAGCGTTTGGCCACCGGCCGCCCGAACTTGGCGAGCACGGCCGGGGTCAGCGTGGTCGACGTCAGCACCGCGATGGCCACCGCCAGGATGGCGCCGGTGGCCATCGAACGCAGGACCGGGGTGTTGATCAGGTAGATACCGGTCAGCGAGGCGATCACGGTCAGGCCCGACAGCAGCACCGCCAGGCCGGAGGTGGCCATCGCCGCGTCCGCCGCCTGCTGGGGGTCGCGGCCCGCCCGTAGCTCCTCGCGGAACCGCATCAGGATGAACAACGAATAGTCGACGGCCAGCGCGATACCGAACATCGACACCGTGGAGGTGACGAACACCGACATGGTGGTGAACATCGACAGCAGATAGACCACGCCCATCGTCACCACGACGGTGCACAGTCCCAGCACCAGCGGGACGGCGGCCGCGGCCAGCGAGCCGAACACCGCGAGCAGCACGATCAGGACGATCGGCAGGTTCCACTGTTCCGCTTCGGCGATGTCGTGCTTGGTGCTGGTCTGCGCCGCCGCGCCGAGCGCGCCCTGACCGATGACGTACAGCCGCACCCGGCCGTTCTCGATCTGCCCGGGTTGGTCACCGGTCACGCCGATCTTCTGCCGCAACTGGCGGGCCACGTCGACGGCGCCGGTGTTGTTGAAATCCAGCCGCAGCGAGACCACATACGGCCGGTCCGGGGCGGGGGCCGGCTGGACTGTGTCGGGCACCACGACGACGCTGGGTACCTGCTTGGCCGCCTGCTCCAACTGGGCGACGGCGGTGTTCATGTCCTCGTAGCTGGCGTCGGCGCGCGGCGCGGCAACCAGGGCCAGTGGCGAGGCGCCCTGTTCGGGGAAGTGGTCTTCCAGTTGGTACTGCACATGCAGCGACTGGGAACCGGCGACGTCGAAGCCACCACCGGTGAGGTGGTTGGACTGGGTCAGCGCCAGATACACGGCCGGCACCAGCGCCAGCAACCAGCCGGAGAAGACCAGCCAGCGGTATCTGCGCAGGTTGCCGCTCAGGCGCATCATGAACTGCTGGATGGCGATCTCCCCGCATTCTCCCCGAATTGCGTGGCTGCGAGCGTACCGCAACTAGCTGTGCGCCGACCCGCCGTGATCGGCGTATTAGCTGGATCGAGACCTGCTGATCAGCCCGCCGTTACCGATGCTCAACTGGCGAACCGGATGTTGCCGATGGCAGGATGACGGCTGACCATGTACCGGGTCGGGGACCGGGCCGGCCGTAGCGATGCTGCGGCTCGGCTTGTCGGCAGCGAACCGGAGGACCGCCATGTCTGCGACCATCATCTCGACGATCGCCGGCGGCCGCCGCGGCTTGGCCGCTGTGCTTGCCGCCACCGCGGCCGGGGGTGCCGCCGCCGCGCTGGTGCTGACGCCCTCCCCGGCGGTCGCCGCGCCGGACCCGTGCGCGGCCAGCCAGATCGCCAAGACCATTGGTTCGGTCGCCACCAACACCGGCACCTATCTCGACGCGCACCCGCAGACCAACCAGGCGTTGACGACGATCTCTCAGCAGCAGGCCGGTCCGCAAACGGTGGTCGCATTGAAGAGCTACTTCGACGCCAATCCACAAGCCGCCAAAGATCTGCAGGCCATCCAGTCGCCGCTGACAGCTCTGTCGACCCAGTGCAAGTTGCCGGTCAGCCTGCCGCAGTTGCTGGGCTTGCTGCAGTCCGCTCAGTCCGGCGCCGCGGCCGGCGCACTGCCGGGCATGGCGGCCGCCCAACAGGTCGCCGGCACCCAGATCCCGATGGGCAGTGGCCCGCTGCCGGGCCCGGCCACCTACAGCACCCGCTGATCTGGCACTGCTCGGGCGACCCCTGCGGTGGCCTGACCAGCTGATTCGGAACATTCTTACGATTCGTTAAGCTCAAGGCGCGAAAGTCGGCAGCAATTCTGCTTAGCTTTCCTGTGTCAGTAATGGTTACTGACCTGGCTTCTCCCCAACGCTTAAGGAGTCCGAGCATGTTGGTTAATGCCCGTCTGGCCCGTCGCGTGGTCGTCGGAGTGATCGGCACGGGCGCTGTCGCCGGCGCGATTCTGGGCGCGGCCCCGTCCGCGCTGGCCGATCCGCCGCCGAACTGCACCGCTGCCGACCTCGCCGGGGTGGCTGCAGGTGTGTCCGCGGCGACGTCGGCGTACCTCTTCACGCACCCGGACGTCAACGCGTTCTTCACCGGTCTCGAAGGTGCCCCGCGCGACACCATCCGCACCGAGGTGAAGCAGTACCTGGACTACAACCCGTCGGTGAAGGCTGACCTGCAGGGCATCCGGCAGCCGCTGGTCGACCTGAAGAACCGCTGCGGCGGTAGCCCCGATCTGCCGCCGTCCTAAGCCCCGGTGCGGGTAGGACAGCAGCCCGCGCAGGAAGGCGCAGGCCGCACCGTCCTGATGGTCGATGACGACCCGGACGTTCGGACTTCGGTCGCACGTGGATTGCGGCACTCGGGGTTCGACGTTCGGGTCGCGGCGACCGGCAAGGAGGCCCTGCGGCTGTTGGCGAGCGAGAACCACGACGCTCTCGTCCTCGACGTTCAGATGCCCGAGCTCGACGGTGTGGCGGTGGTGACCGCCCTGCGCGCATTGGGCAATGAGATTCCGATCTGTGTGCTCTCGGCACGCGATACGGTCAACGACCGGATCGCGGGTCTGGAGGCGGGCGCCGACGACTATCTGACCAAGCCGTTCGACCTGGGCGAATTGGTGGCGCGCCTGCATGCGCTGCTGCGCCGGGCCGCGCATTCGCAGGAAGGCTCCGACGCGGTCAGCATCGGGCCGCTCACCATCGACACCGCGCGCCGGCTGGTGTTCGTCAACGGTGACCGCGTCGAGCTGACCAAGCGGGAGTTCGACCTGCTCGCGGTGTTGGCCGAGAACTCCGGTGTGGTGCTGTCCCGGCAACGCCTGCTCGAGTTGGTGTGGGGCTACGACTTCGAGGTCGACACCAATGTCGCCGACGTGTTCGTCAGCTACCTGCGGCGCAAGCTGGAGCGGGAGGGCGTGCCCCGGGTGATCCACACGGTGCGCGGCATCGGGTACGTGTTGCGGACGGAGCCGTGAGCCGGTCGTGAGATGGCCGGGCCGGAGCCTCTCGTTGCGCGTCCGGGTCGCCGTGGCAGCTGCACTGGCGGCTGCCATCGTCGTCGCGCTGCTGGCGGGGTTGACCTCGATCGTGCTGGCCAACAACGACGACGCGCAGCTGGATCGGCGGCTGGACTCCATCGTCGACGCCAGCATGTTCCCCGAGCAGCTGCAAGACCCCAGTCGCGTGTTGACCACCGGGCGGTCGCGGACCACCGGGCAGGTGGTCTTTCAGCGCGGTTTTCAGCTGCCGCCACTACCGCCGGGCACCGACACCGTGACCGTCAACGGTCGCGACTACCGAGTGCGCACGGTGCTGGTCGACCAGTCGGGCGGCATCCTGGTGTCCATCGGTATCCGCGCCGACAGCATTCTGCTCAGCCGGGCGCGAATTCCGCTGTACGTGCTCATCGTCTGTCTTGCCGTGATGGTGGCGGCCGGTCTGGGGTGGATCCTCGCCGGGCCGGCCATCCGGCCGCTGCTCCGGCTCACCGAGCAGACCCGGCGCCTCGGCACCCGCAGTGACCAGATGGAACCGGTGCATGGGGCGCGCGAAGCCGAGGACCTCTCCGAGGCGATGGCGCAGATGCTGCGCCGCCTCGCCGACGCCCAGGCCGCGACCACGAATTCCTTGCAGGCCGCGCAGGATTTCGCGGCCAACGCCGCCCATGAACTGCGCACCCCGTTGACCGCGATGCGGGCCGATCTGGACACCCTGCGCATCCATGATCTGCCCGCCGACGAGCGTGCCGAGGTGGTCGCCGACCTGTCGCGGGCGCAGCGCCGGGTTGAGGCCACCATCACCGCGCTGGGCCAGCTGGCGTCTGGACAGCTGGCGCGTGCCGAGGACCGGGAGCCGATCGACGTGGCCGAAATGCTCGACCGGGTGGCCCGGGAGAACATGCGGTCCGGCTCTGTCGACATCATCGTCGAGGCCGACGAGCCGGGCACGGTGTGGGGTTGGCCGGCGGGGCTGCGGCTGGCGGTGGACAACCTGGTGCGCAACGCGATCACCCACGGCGCGGCCACCCGCATCGTGCTGACCGCGCGACGGCGCGAGCCGCAGCTGAGCATCACCGTCGACGACAACGGCCGTGGACTCCCGGCCGAGGAGCATCGAAAAGTGTTGGGGCGCTTTGCCCGTGGCAGTACGGCGACCCCGGGTGGATCAGGGTTGGGGCTGGCGTTGGTGGCTCAGCAAGCCGCTCTGCACGGCGGTGACATCGAATTGTCCGACGGGCCGCTCGGCGGGTTGCGCGCCATCCTCACGGTGTCGACGTCGCCGGAGCCGGCCGGCAACGGGATGTCCAACGGGATCTCTCAGCACCCTTAGCGGGCGCGGTTGCCGACCACCCTGGCGATCGCCCGCCAGCCGAGCAGCAGCAGCGCGGTCACCAGCGACGCCACCACGACGAAGCTGACCGCCACCCCCTGCGAGCTCGCCTTGCGCAACAACATCCCGACGACGACGGTGGCCACCCACACCGTGACGCCGGTCGGGGCCAGTGCGGTGGGGTTACGCCACCCTCGCGAGATCAGCCACCCGAGCAGCGTGCCGGACAGGAATGGCCACGCGGTGGTGGCGATGCCCTCCAACGTCACGCCCTCGGCGTGGCTGCGGCGCCCGATCGCGCAGAACACCACGACGCAGACGATGTCGCCGGCCAGTGCCAGGGCCAGCGACCGGGACGAGGGCCGGGTGTCGGTGCGAACTGCCATGCTCGGATCCAATCACAGCGATGTCAGGTCCGGCCGTCGTCCTCCGGCGCGGGGCACGGTGGTGGCACCGGTCCCTGTAGCGCCGTGTCGGCGGGATCGTCGGCCGCCGCACCGCCGCCGGGACACGTCTCGGCGCCGGCCAGCTCCTCGACAACGGCGTCCGGGTCGAGCGCACCCTCGGTGCGGAACATGAAGAAGAACACCACCCAGCCGATCGCCGAGATGAAGATCCAGCTGACCAGCCGGTAGATCAGCATCGCCGAGATCGCGTCGGGCAGCGTCATCCCGCTGGACACCAGACCGGGAACCAGCACCGCCTCCACGACCAGTAGCCCGCCGGGCATCAGCGGGATCGAGCCGACGGCGCGGGCAGCCGCGTAGGCGACGGTCAGGCCGGCCAGTGATGGCTTGCCGCCGGCGGCGTAGGCGGCGAAGGCCAGGCACGCCACGTCCATCACCCAGTTGAAGAGCGACCAGCTGAACGCCACCGCGAGTTCGCGCCGGTTCAGGCTGACCGATTCCAACTGGGTGAGCGTCTCGCGCCACTTGCGCAGGCCGGTCTCGGCCGGCTTGCCGCGGGCGGAGTTGACCCAGCCCAAGACCTTGGCGCCGATGCCGTCGATCAGCTCGGGGCGGGTGGCCACCGCCTGGGCGAGCAGCAGCAGGGCGACGAACCCGCCGAGAGTGAACAACAGCGAGAAGGGATTGTTCTTGGCGCCCAACAGGAACGCGCCGCCCAGCCCGAGCAGTGCGAGTCCGACGATCTGCAGCGCCCCCGACATCACCAACTGCCAGGACGCGACCACCGGCGAGGCGCCCCAGCTGCGTTGCTGCCGATAGACGAAGGTGGCCGACAGCACCGGGCCGCCCGGCATCGTGGTGCTCAGTGCGTTACCGGCGTAGAACGCGGCCTCGGAGCGCCATTGGTGCACCACCACCCCGGCCGAGCGCAGCAGTGTGCGCTGGATCTGGGCGAAGCTGTGCATCGACAGCATGGCCGCGGCGACCGCCGCCAGCACCCACCACGCGTTGGCCGTGACCAGACTCATCCAGGCTTTGGCCAGCTGATCCCAGACCAGGGCGGCCTCGACCGTCAGCACGATCACCGCAACGCCGAGCAGCGCCCAGCGGACCCACCAGTACTTCCCGCGGGCCGGGGGGCCGTGTTCCGCGCGGGCGGTGTCTACCGGCGCGTCGTAGGACACGCAGATCAGGGTAACGGTGCGAGCTGGTGTCGACGGTGTCCGCCGCGGGATGTCGGTGGTCGACGGCTACGCTTGCCGCATGCCGACGACCCGGGTTTCGGATGACGATTCGGTAGATCCCATGGTCCGCAAGGCCGCGGCGTGGTCCTGGCGCCTGCTGGTGATCGCGGCGGCCATCGTGACGCTGTTGTGGATAGTTCGCCGACTGGAAGTCATCGTGGTGCCGGTGGCGCTGGCCACCATGCTGGCCGCGCTGATGTTGCCCGCCGTCGACTGGCTCGACCGGCGCGGCGCCCCCCGCGGTGGCGCGGTGGCCCTGGTGCTCCTCGCCGGGTTCGGAATATTCGGCGGGATCCTGACTTTCGTTGTGAGCCAGTTCGTTTCGGGCCTACCCGGGCTGGTCGAACAGGTCACGCACAGTATCGACAGCATGCGCCGCTGGCTCATCGAGGGGCCCGCCCACCTGAGCCGTGAACAGATCGACAATGCCGGAAACACCGCCATCAAGGCGTTGCGCGACAACCAGGAGAAGCTGACCACCGGTGCGCTGTCCACCGCGGCGACGCTGACCGAGATCGTCACCGGTGCCCTGCTGGTGTTGTTCACGCTGATCTTCCTGCTGCACGGCGGACGCAACATCTACGCCTTCGTCACCAAGATCGTGCCGACGCAGACCCGGGAACGGGTGCGCGAGGCCGGCCGCGCCGGATTCGGCTCGCTGATCGGGTACGTCCGGGCCACCTTCCTGGTGGCCTTGGTCGACGCGGTCGGCATCGGCACCGGTCTGGCGATCATGGGCATCCCGCTGGCGCTGCCCCTGGCGTCGCTGGTCTTCCTCGGCGCCTTCATTCCGCTGGTCGGAGCCGTGGTCAGCGGATTCCTGGCCGTCGTGGTGGCCCTGCTGGCGAAGGGTTTCGTCTACGCGCTGATCACCCTCGGTCTGATCATCGCCGTGCAACAGCTGGAAGCTCACATCCTGCAGCCGCTGGTGATGGGCCGCGCGGTGTCGATCCATCCGTTGGCGATCGTGCTGGCCATCTCGGCCGGCGCGGTGCTCGCCGGGATCGTGGGGGCGCTGCTGGCGGTGCCGTTGGTGGCCTTCCTCAACAGCGCCATCCGGGTCTTGGTGGCCGACAACCCCGCTGAGGAGGCCGCCGAACTCGAGGACCGCGACGACGGCATCGTCATCGAAGCCAAACCCGACATTGTGCCGTCGAAGGGCGACGACCAGCTCGAGTGACTCGAGTGACCGGCCCCGGCCGCGCGGCTGTTCGTGCGGGTGGACTGAGCGTGACGGGCTAGAGCCTGCCCTCGCGGCGCAGCAGATCCTGTGCGCTCACGCCGCCGCCGCGGCGCTGACGCTCCTCGCCTTCCTTCTTGCCGCGGGAGTTGAGCTTCTCGGTCGCCACCTCGGAGTCGCCCTGCTCGGGACGACTGACCGGGATGGCGCGCGTCTCCTCGGCCGCGATCGACGGCGACACCTCGTCGGACCCGTTCTGGCCGCGCGTGCCCGCACCGCCCATCGGGATGGCGGTGGTGGCGTCGTCCGGAGCTGACATCGCCCGGGTCGGCTCGGCCGACGGCTGGGGTCCAGGGGCGTTACTGGGCTTGCCGCGCAGCTCACCGAGCCACGACTCGATCTCGCGATCCGGTGCCGGCGCAGTGTCCGGCCGGCTGGACCGGGCTGCCGCACTGGCGCTGCTCACCGCGTTCTTGACGGCGTTCTTGGCCACCGAGAACCGGGTGGTCGGCGTGTCCGCATCCGGCTGCACGGCATCCGGCATCCGGGTGGTACCCGCCGCCGAGGGAGCCTCCTGCGGGGCAGGCGGCGTCCGGTACTCAGCGCGTCCGACGACGCGGGGCCGCGGCCGGGCGTCACCGCCCGGATGGGTGGGATCGTGCACGGGACGGCGCGCATCGGCCGCCGACACCGGCGCCCCCGCGCCGACCAGGGCGGCGTCCGACTCCCGCACGATCGGGCGCTTGCGCTCGTCGGGCAGGTGCGTCTCGCCGAGCCCGATCTTGACCTGTATCCGTTTCATCCACCGCGGCGCCCACCAGCAATCGTCGCCGAGCAGCTTCATGATCGCCGGGACCAGGAACATCCGCACGATCGTCGCGTCGAGCAGCAGGGCGATCAGCAGGCCGAACGCCAGGTACTTCATCATCACCAGGTCGGAGAATGCGAACGCACCGGCGACGACGGCCAACACCAGTGCGGCACCGGTGATAAGTCGCCCGGTGGTGGCGGTACCGATGCGGATGGCCTCGGCGGTGGACATACCGCGTTCCCTGGCCTCCACCATGCGCGAGACCAGGAACACCTCGTAGTCGGTGGACAAGCCCCAGATCACGGCGATGATCAGGCCGATCATCGGCGCGAACAGGGGTTGCGGAGTGTAGTTCATCAACCCGGATCCGTGCCCGTCGATGAACATCCAGCTGAGGATGCCCATGGTCGAGCCCAGGGTCAGCGCGCTCATCAGCGCCGCCTTGATCGGCAGCACGATCGACCCGAACGCCAGGAACATCAGGATGGTGGTGGTGATCACCAGGATCAGCACCATCAACGGGAGGTTGGAGAACAGGCTGTGAATGCTGTCCTGCGCCAGCGCCGGCGTGCCGCCGACGAAGACCTGTGTCCCGTGTGGCGGTGTCAACCCGCGTAGCTCGTCGATCTTCTTGGCCGCCTGGCTACTGTCGACCAGGCCGTTTTGGAGCACCCGCACCGATGGGTCCTTGGAGCCATCGGACTGGGCGGACCGTTCCTGCCACATCGTGGACGGGTCGTCGGATCCGGTGAACCCGGACACCGTCTCGGCCTTGGCGCGGATATCCGCCAGCTGCTGATCGGTGATCGGCTTCCCGTCATCGCTGCGGATCACCAGGGTGAGGGGCTCGGTGCGGAAGCCGGGGAACGACTTGTCGAACTGCTCTTGTGCCTGGCGCACCGGATTGTCGGGCGGCAGGTACTTCTCACTCATTCCGCCCAGGGCTAGTTGTCCCAGCGGAATGATCAACAGGACCATCACGATCAGAATCGGCACGGCGAACGCAATCGGCCGCTTCATCACGACGTTGACCAGTCGGCCCCAGAAACCGCGCTCGACTTCCTCGCGGGTCTTGGTCTTCTGCGTCTTCTCGGCGAACCAGTCGATGATCTTGCGGGAGAAGGTCCAGTTGGCCAGGAACGGAACCCGCAACAGTGTGCGAACGCCGAGCGCATCGACGTTGCGCCCGAGAATGCCCAGTGTCGCAGGCAGCACGGTGATGGACAGGAACGCCGCCAGCAACACCGAGGCGATGATGGCGTAGGTGATGGACTTGAGGAACCCGAGCGGGATCAACAGCAGCGGCAGCGAAGACGCCACGATGATGACCGCGGAGAACGCCACGGTCCGGCCGGACGTCATGACGGTGCGGCGCACGGCGGTCGCGGTGTCGTAACCCTCCGCGATCTCCTCGCGGAACCGGCTGACGATGAACAGCCCGTAATCGATCGCGATGCCGAAGCCCATCATCGTGACGACCGGCTGAGCGAAGAAGTGCACAGGGCCGAACTCTGCGGTCAGACGCAGAATGCCGAGTGCGCCCGCGATCGTGAGTCCACCGACGATCGCCGGCAGGGAGGCGGCGACGACCCCGCCGAACACGAAGAACAGCACGACCGCCACCAGCGGGACGATGGCGATTTCGGCGCGCTTCTGGTCGGTGCCGATCGTGCCGGTGAGTTCACTGGCCAGCGGGTTGAGCCCGGCCAGTTGGATGTCACCGCCGTTGATCTTCTTCAGCGTGGGCTCGACGGCCTGATAGTTCTTCAGAATGGTGTCGTCGTCATCGCCTTTGAGCGGGATGCTGACGAACGTGTGCCGTAGGTCGGCGGTCTTCATCTGCTGAACCGTCTCGGAGGTGCTGTCCGGTGCCCGCAGCCATCCGACCCAGCTGACGATTTGATCGGGATGATCCTTGACCGCCGCGTCGAGTTCGGCGGACACCTTCTTCTGCCACGCCGGGTCGGTCACCTTCTCGCCGTCCGGCGGGGTGAGGATGGCCACGACGTGGCTGGTGCGGTCGCGGCCGTAGGCCTCGTCGCCGATCAGCGACGCCTGCACCGATTGGCTGCCATCGTCGTAGAACCCGCTTTGGGTGACATGCTTGCCCAGGCTGGCTCCGTAGACGCCGCCGCCCAGGCACAGCGCGACCATGACACCGATCACGATGTATCTGTAGCGATACACAGTTCGACCCCACCAGGCGAACACGGAATCTCCTAACTAAATCTGTGGCGACCTGCGCATCGGTGCTCCTACTATTCAGACGCGCGATGTCAGTAGTGAGGACAGCGGCCGGAATGGCTGCAGCCACGCCCCCTGCTCTGGTAGCGAATCTAGGCCGATTCGCGGCAGCGGCTCACGGAAAACACCAGGAATGTCCTCCAGGTCGACGAACTCCAAGGTATCCGACGCTAACGCCCAGCTGGCATGTTCGCGAAATCCGAGCACGTAGGCGGGGGTGCCGGCACGCGCGATGTCCTCCAGCGGAGTGCGGAACGCCTGTCCGTCCGCGGAGGCCACCAGCACGGCCGCCAGCCCTTCGGCACGGCGAAGTTCGATGTGGGCCAGCATGTCGCTGTCCACGTCGCTGTCTTCGTCGACTTTCGGTTTGGCGAACACCGCGAAGCCGACGTTGCGCAGGGCCTCCACCCAGGGGCGGACGACGTCTGCGCTGCCGGGAGCGATGTTGGTGAACACGGTCGCCTCGGGCTCGACCGAGATCTCCGGGCGCCCGGCCGCCAGTTCGGCGGTGCGGGTCAGCAGCCAGCGGCCCAATGCGTCGAAGCGGGGCCGGTGAGCGGCCGTGGGCCGACCACCCAGGATCGACCCCAGGCCCATGTCGAGGTTGGGTGCGTCCCAGACCAGCAGCACCCGCTGGGGCGAGGGGACCACCACCTGATCGTCGCCGTCAGGCAGGTCCGGGGCCGCGGCGGCGTCTTCCATCACACTCATCGTTGTCTCGTCCAGAGGAGTTCGGCCACCGCGCTGCCGGCCTGGCGGGCTTTCGTCTCGTATTTGGTGATCGGCCGCTGCACCGAGATCGGCAGTTCCTGCCCGGGCTGCACGCGTTGCAGCAGGGCCTCGGCGTCACCGGCTTCGGCGATCTGTTCGGCGTAGCCGGCGTGGTCGGTGGCGGCGTGCAGGACACCGCCGGGCCGCAGCCGGTCGGCGATGAGCGCGATGGTCTTCGGCTGCAGCAGCCGGCGTTTGTGGTGGCGTGACTTCGGCCACGGATCGGGGAAGAACACGCGTACGCCGGTCAGTGAGCCGCTGGGAATCATGTGCTCGAGGACGTCGACGCCGTCGCCACGGACCAGCCGGATGTTGGTCACGCCTTCGCGGTCGATCCCGCCCAGTAGTTGGGCCAGCCCTCGTCGGTAGACCTCGGCGGCCACCACGTCGAGGTCGGGTTCGGCCAGTGCCATTCCCAGCGTCGAGGTCCCGGTACCGCAACCGATCTCCAAAATCAGCGGGGCCTGCCGGCCGAACCAGGCCTGCGCGTCGAGCCGGTCAGCGGGCCGGTCCCCGTCGCGCGCCTGCGTCCCGAGCTGCGGCCACAGCCGGTCCCAGATGTCCTGCTGCGCCTCGGTCAGGGTGGAGCGCCGGGACCGGAAGCTGGTCACCCGGGGATACAGGTGCGCCGCCCCTGCTTCGGGCGTGGCCGAGCCCCCGTGGCGCTGCACATGCATTCGTCCATGGTCGCTCATGGAAGTGGGTGTACCCGCACCGTGGTGCAGATTGATACCCAACAGTTGCCTTCTCCTGGTAGTGGCTCGCGCCACACGCCGCGGAATGTCAGCATGTGCGGTGTGGTGGGGCAGCTCCCAGACCGGCTCTCAGACCCGCTCTCAGCCCGGCTCCGAGACCGGCTTGAGGCCCTGAGCGCCCGGGTCGCGGACCCCGGGGCGGGTCGCCTGGCCGATGAGCTGGTGGCGCCGGTGCGGGTGGGCGTCACCGGCCGTGCCGGCGGCGGCCGGCGCACGGTGGCCCGCGCCCTGGCCGGGGCGGGGATGGCGGTGGCCGAGCCGGCGGACGTCGACGTTCATCTGCTGACCGAGACGCTCAAACCGGAGGATCTGCACGCGATCGGCACCGCGTCCCGGCCCACCGTCGTGATCCTCAACAAGGCCGATCTGGCCGGGTTCGGCGGCGACGGGCCCGTCGCCGCGGCGGCCCGCCGTTGCCTGCTGCTCGGCGAGTTGGCCGGCACGACGGTGTATCCGCTGGCCGGCCTCGCGGCGGCCGCCGCGCTCGACGACACCGTTGTCGACGACGCGCTGGTCGGGGCGCTGCGGGTGCTCGGCGTTGATCCGGCCGACCTGGGTTCCACCGACCGCTTCGTGCGCGGTGAGCATCGGGTGCCGCATGCCGTTCGGCAGCGCCTGCTCGCCGAGCTCGACCTGTTCGGCATTGCGCACGGGGTGCGGGCGGTGCGTGACGTGGGTTCCGGCGAGGCGCGGCATGCGGTGCGGGTGGCGCTGCGGCGGGCCAGCGGGGTGGACGCCGTGCTGGCGGCGATCACGGCGGCTGCCGCACCGGTGCGCTACCTGCGCCTGACCCGGGCGCTGAGCGCGTTGGGGGCCGCGGTGGCGATCGCGGACACCGGGGCCGATCCGATCGCCGAATTCCTCGCCGGCGACGACGTGATCGCCGCCCGGATGGCGGCGGCCACCCAAGTGGTGGAGGCGGTCGGCATGACGGTGGACCGCGACCGCAGCCGCGCGGCACACCTGCGGCGGGCGGTGTTGTGGCAGCGCTATTCGCGTGGGCCGGTGTCGCCGCTGCAGGGTCGGTGTGGTGCCGACATCGCCCGTGGTTCGCTGCGGCTGTGGGAGCGCGCCGGTGGCGTGGCGGAGGCGTTGGGGTGAGTGCGGCCGACGCCCACGCCGACGTCGATGCGGTGATCGCGGGCATCGATGCCGAGCTGCCGCCGCCGGCGGTCACCCGCCGGGACGGGGTCCTGGTGGTCGGCCCGTGGCTGGCCGGCAGCAGCAGCCTGATCGCAGCCCTGCGGCAGCGGGAGCCCGACCACCGCTTTGTGGAAGCGGCCGACCTTCGTGCCGGCGAAGCGCCGACTGCGGTGGTGTTCGTGGTGTCGGCCGCCGCCCCGTTGACCGACTCCGACTGTGCGCTGTTGAACGTCGTGGCCGCCGACACCGACGCGGTGGTGGGGGTGGTCACCAAGATCGACGTCCACCGCGCCTGGCCAGATGTGCTCGAGGCTGACCGTGCGCGGCTGGCCGCCCACGATTCCCGATATGTCCGGATGCCATGGGTGGGGGTCGCGGCCGCTCCGGATCTGGGTGAACCGGAGCTGGACGACCTCGTCGGCGCATTGCGCGTCGCTCTGCACGACGATTCGCTGTCCCGGCGAAATCACCTGCGGGCGTGGGAGAATCGCCTGTCTGGTCTGCATCGCCGACTCGACAGAGAGGTCGAGGGTGCCGGCCGTGAGGTGCGGTTGGCCGATCTGCGCGAGCAGCGCGCCGCGGCCTTGCGGCGCTACCGGCTGGACCGGTCCGAGCGGACCATCGCGGTGCGCAGCCAGCTGCAACAGGCCAGGGTGCAACTGTCGTACTTCGCCAGGAGCCGGTGCACCTCGGTGCGGACCGAATTGCAGGAGGATGCCGCCGCGTTGACCCGTCGCCGGTTCGGTGCGTTCGCCCCGTACGTCGCGCGTCGGGTGGATGAGGTGGTCGACGAGGTCGACGACGGCGTCACCCGACAACTGGCCGATGTCGGCACCGAACTCGGACTGGTCGCCGAACCGCCGGCCAGCCCCGCCCCGGCGCTTGCGGTGGGTGCTGCGCCGGTGCGGTCACGCCGGCTCGAAACCCGGTTGATGAGCCTGCTCGGCGCGGGGTTCGGGCTCGGTGTTGCGTTGACGCTGACCCGGCTGTTCACCGACGTGGCACCGCAATGGACCGTCGCGGGTGCCGTCGGCTGCGCATTCGTCGGGGTAGCGCTGACGCTGTGGGTCGTCACTGTGCGCGGGCTGCTGCACGATCGCGCCGTGCTGGACCGCTGGGTCGCCGAGGTGACCGCCGGGTTGCGCACCGTGATGGAGGAGTGGGTGGCCACCCGGGTGCTGGCGGCCGAGTCGGCTTTCAGCAAGGCCGCCGCCGAACGCGATGAGATCGAGCGCACCCGCGCCGACGAGCTCGTCGCCCGGTTCGACCGTGAGATCCGGGAGCACACCCTGGCACGGGCCCGAGCAGTCGCCGCGCGTGAGGAGCGGGCGCCTGCCGTGGCGCGGGCGTTGGCGGCGGTCCACAGCGAATTGGGCGCTGAATAGTCAGATCAATAAAGCTGTTTATGGCTTTCTGAATCGTTCCTGTGAGTCATCGGACATAATCCCAATTAACCGCGGGTATCTCACGCGCGTTAACCTACTTTTCAGGGAGGACCGTGTTGCCGGCGCGGAATCCGGCCTGCGTCCTGGCAATAAACATAAGCAGGAGATACCGATGACTTCAGCGACCATTCCCGGTCTGGATACCGCACCCACAAAGCATCAGGGCCTGCTCGCCTGGGTCCGGGAGGTCGCCGAACTCACGCAACCCGATCGGGTGGTGTTCGCCGACGGTTCCGAAGAGGAGTACCGCGCGCTCTGCGATCAGCTGGTGGCCGCGGGCACCTTCATTCCGCTCAGCGACTCCGAGGAACCCAGCTCTTACCTGGCCCGGTCGGCGCCGTCGGATGTGGCCCGGGTGGAGTCCCGGACGTTCATCTGCTCCGAGCGTGAGATCGACGCCGGTCCCACCAACAACTGGATGGCGCCGGACGAGATGCGCGCCCTGATGACCGACCTGTACCGGGGCAGCATGCGCGGCCGCACCATGTACGTGGTGCCGTTCTGCATGGGCCCGTTGGGCGCCGAGGATCCCAAGCTCGGCGTGGAGATCACCGACTCCGAGTACGTCGTGGTGTCGATGCGGACGATGACCCGGATGGGCTCTGCCGCGCTGGAGAAGATGGGCGAGGACGGCTTCTTCGTCAAGGCGCTGCACTCGCTGGGGGCTCCCCTCGAGGAGGGGCAGGCCGACGTGCCGTGGCCGTGCAATGACACGAAGTACATCACGCACTTCCCCGAGACCCGCGAAATCTGGAGCTACGGCTCGGGTTACGGCGGCAACGCCCTGCTGGGCAAGAAGTGCTACTCGCTTCGCATCGCCTCGGCCATGGCGCACGACGAGGGCTGGCTGGCCGAGCACATGCTGATCCTCAAATTGATCTCCCCGGAGAACAAGGCCTACTACGTGGCCGCGGCGTTTCCGTCGGCGTGCGGCAAGACCAACCTGGCGATGCTGCAGCCGACCATCCCAGGCTGGCGGGCCGAGACCCTGGGTGACGACATCGCCTGGATGCGCTTCGGCAAGGACGGCAGGCTCTACGCCGTCAACCCGGAGTTCGGGTTCTTCGGCGTCGCGCCGGGCACCAACTGGAGCTCGAACCCGAACGCGATGCGCACCATCGCCGCCGGCAACACCGTGTTCACCAACGTCGCGATGACCGACGAGGGCGGCGTGTGGTGGGAGGGCCTGGAAGGCGACCCGCAGCATCTGATCGACTGGAAGGGCAACGATTGGACGCCCGACTCCGACGACAAAGCGGCTCACCCGAACTCGCGGTACTGCACGCCGATGTCCCAGTGCCCCACGCTGGCCCCGGAGTGGGACGACCCGCAGGGCGTGCCGATCTCGGCCATCCTGTTCGGCGGGCGCCGTAAGACGACCGTGCCGCTGGTCACGCAGGCCCGCGACTGGCATCACGGGGTGTTCATCGGCGCCACCCTGGGCAGCGAGCAGACCGCCGCGGCCGAGGGCAAGGTCGGCACCGTGCGCCGCGACCCGATGGCGATGCTGCCGTTCATGGGCTACAACGTCGGCGACTACATGCAGCACTGGATCGACATCGGCAAGAACTCCGACGAATCGCAGCTGCCGAAGATCTTCTTCGTCAACTGGTTCCGCCGCGGTGAGGACGGCCGCTTCCTGTGGCCGGGCTTCGGTGAGAACAGCCGCGTGCTGAAGTGGATCATCGAGCGCGTCGAAGGCAAGGCGAACGGCACCTCCACGCCGATCGGGACGGTGCCCGGGGTCGGCGATCTGGACCTGTCGGGTCTGGATGTCGAGGAGGGCGACGTCTCCGAGGCGCTCAAGGTCAACGCCGAGGAGTGGCGCGACGAGCTGCCGCTGATCGAGGAGTGGTTCGAGTTCGTCGGCGAGAAGTTGCCCACCGGTGTGAAGGACGAGTTCGAAGCCCTCAAGCAGCGGCTGGCCGACGCCTGACGATGCGGGTCCCCGGGGCCCGATGAGGGGAAGCCGAATCCCATCGGCGACGGTGGCCATCTCGTACCATCTCCGGCGTGGGGGTCCCTACCGTCGAGCCAGCGGCGGCGCCGAAGCGTCCTGAGCGCCGGCATACGTGGTGGCGGCGGGTGGCCGCGGTCGCGGCGATCATCGCGATCTACATCGGGTCGGTGGCCGGTTACTTCTGGATCGACAGTGCGGCTCACACCCTGGAGCCCAGGAGTCTGGACGCGGGCACCGAAACCGTGGTGCTGCTGGACCTGACGGCGATCCACCCCACCGACAATCGAGTGGATGTCGAGGTGGTGGTGATTCCGCAGCGGGAGTTCCTCGACCCGGACTTCGGCACGCTGAACACCGACATGGTGGTGCGCTTGTGCCCGTGCACGGAGTTCGGCGAACTGGTGTTCCCCACCGGCCAGGCGCCCAAGGTGGCCAAGACGGCGCTGCTCGCGAACGGGGATGCCGACCGGTGGCCGTTCGACACCTACACGACCAAAACCATCGGAGCCGACGTGTATGTCGGCTCCGGGCAGTCCCGGCGCTGGGTGCCGGCCCGGGTCGAGGTATCGGGTTCGCTGTACGGCTGGGACATCCGCAGTGACCGCGCCGGTCCGGTCACGCACTCGGGCGGCGCCGACGACAGCGCGACGATCACCTTCACCCGGGCGCGCGGACCGCTGGCGCTGATCTTCGGGATCTGTCTGGTGCTGTTGACACTGCCCGCGATGGCGCTGTTCGCCGCCATCGAGATGCTGGTGGGCCGCAAGAAGTTCCAGCCGCCGTTTGCCACCTGGTTCGCCGCCATGCTCTTCGCGGTGGTCCCGATCCGCAATGTGCTGCCCGGGAATCCGCCGGCGGGATCCTGGATCGACGAGGCGCTGGTGCTGTGGGTTCTGATCGCCCTGGTGGCGGCAATGGTGATCTATCTAGTGACCTGGGCCCGGCGAAGCGACTGACTGTGACCTACTTGACGCCTGTCAAGTTGATTGTCGTACAGTTCCATCATGCAGATCCGTGAGCATGCCGAGGCCACCCCGGACAAACCTGCCGTCATCCTCTATCCGTCGGGCACCACCGTCACGTTCGGTGAGATGGAAGCCCGGGCCAACCGGTTGGCGCATCTGTTCCGCAAGGCAGGCCTGAAGGAGGGCGACGCCGTCGCCATCCTGATGGAGAACAACGAGCACATGCACACCGTGATGTGGGCCGCCCGCCGCAGCGGGCTGTACTACGTCCCGATCAACACCCATCTCACCGCGGCGGAGGCGGCCTACATCGTCGACAACTCCGCGGCGAAGGCGATCGTCGGATCCGCCGCGCTGCGACCGGTGCTCGAAGGCCTTGCCGAGCACCTGCCCAACGGCCTGCCGGAGCTGCTGATCGTCGTCGGCGGGGCCGAATCGTCGGCGCCGAGCGCCTCCGAGGATCTGGAGGGCTGGTTGCGCTACCCGGAATGTGTTGCCGATCAACCCGATACGCCCATCGACGACGAGATCGAGGGTGACCTGCTGCAGTACTCGTCGGGAACGACCGGCCGGCCCAAGGGGATCAAACGCGAACTGCCGCACCTGCCGCCGTCGGAGGCGCCCGGACTGATGTCGATGCTGGTGTCGTTCTGGATGAATCCCAACGGCGTCTACCTCAGCCCGGCGCCGCTGTACCACACCGCGCCCTCGGTCTGGTCGCTGACGATGCAGGCAGCGGGAATCCCGGTGGTCGTCATGGAGAAGTTCGACGCCGAGGGCACGCTCGACGCGATCGCGCGCCACGGCGTCACCCATGGGCAGTTCGTGCCGGTGATGTTCACCCGGATGCTGAAACTGCCTGAATCCGTGCGGAATTCGTATGACGTGTCCACCCTGGAGCGGGTCATGCATGCCGCGGCCCCGTGTCCGGTGGAGATCAAGAAACAGATGATCGACTGGTGGGGCCCGATCGTGGACGAGTACTACGCCTCTTCCGAGGCCATCGGCTCCACCCTGATCAGCGCCGAGGAATGGCTGGCGCACCCCGGCTCGGTGGGCAAGCCGATGGTGGGCAATCTGCACATCCTCGACGAGGACGGCAACGAGCTGCCGCCGGGTGAACCGGGCGAGATCTACTTCGAGGGCGGCAACTCCTTCGAGTATCTCAACGACGCCGAAAAGACAGCTGCCTCAAGGCATGCGCAGGGTTGGATGACCGTCGGTGATATCGGCTACCTCGACGAGGAGGGTTACCTCTATCTCACCGACCGCCGTCACCACATGATCATCTCCGGCGGGGTGAACATCTACCCGCAGGAGGCCGAGAACATGCTCGTCACGCATCCGAAGGTGATGGACGCGGCCGTGTTCGGCGTGCCTGACGAGGAGATGGGTCAGCGGGTCAAGGGTGTGGTGCAGCTCGTCGACCACAACGAGGCCTCCGAGGAACTGGCCGAAGAACTCTCGGCGTGGCTGCGTGAGCGGTTGGCGCACTACAAGTGCCCGCGGTCGATCTCCTTCGAGCAGCAGCTGCCACGCACCGACACTGGGAAGCTGTACAAGCAGGAACTGATCGTGAAGTATTCGGCGCCGGCGGCAACCGGATAACGCGCGGGCGATGGTGGTCGTGCCGGCTAGCCCGACCGGCGCAGCGTGACCCGGTAGGTGTATTGCTCGGGCAGGAAGTAGCTGACCGCGAGTTCGACGGGAGCGGCGGCGGTGTCGGAGTAGAGCCGATCCACCCGCAGCATCGGATGGCCTTGATCGCAGCCCACTGCCCCAGCGGCCACACCGTCGGCGGGTGCGACCGTGATCGACTGTGCCGCTTGGGCGATCGGCTGGTTCAGATGCGGTTCGAGGAGTCCGATGACGGTGTTGGTGCTGACGGCACCGGTGGTCAGCTCCGGTGCGTCCCCGACCAGCCGGGCCACCGGCTCGGGCAGGTGCACCGTGGTGACGACGAAGGGAACACCGTCGGTCTCCCCGGGTCGCTGCGCTCCTGCCCGCCGATCGTGCAGGCGACGGAACACCACCGTGTACACCACGTCATGATCTAGTCGCAGCCGACTTGCCGCGGCCACGTCCACCCGCCGGGAAAGCCCTTGCAGCACTTCCATCGTGGTGTCCTCCGACAGGCTCATCAAGTCCTCGATCGAGCCCAGCTGCCGCAGGTAGGCGTTGTCCCGGGCATACGTGCCGCGGCCCGGCACCCGGTAGACCGCGCCCTCGGCCACCAGATCCTGGAACGCCCGACGCACCGTCTGCCGGGACAGGCCGTACTCGGCGACCAACTCGGACTCTGTCGGCAGCCGGACCCCGTCCGGATACGTCCCGGCCGCGATCTCCTCGCGGAGGCGTTGCCGCAGAATCTGATACGCGGGTTCGGGTCTCATCGCCGGCATCAAATGCCTCGCACGTCTGATGTCGGCATCAAATGCCTCCGCGGCTGACCAACTGGCCGGCGATGACGTTGCGCTGGATCTCGTTGGTGCCCTCACCGACGATCATCAGCGGTGCGTCGCGGAAATAACGCTCGACATCGAACTCGGTGGAGTAGCCGTACCCGCCATGGATGCGAACCGCGTTCAGGGCGATCTCCATCGCGGCCTCCGATGCGAACAGCTTCGCCATGCCGGCCTCCATGTCACAGCGCTGGCCACTGTCGTAGCGTTCGGCGGCATAGCGGGTGAGCTGGCGGGCGGCGGTCAGCTTGGTGGCCATGTCGGCCAGATAGTTGCCGATCGACTGATGCTTCCAGATCGGCTGCCCGAAGCTTTCCCGATGCTGGGCGTAAGCCAGGGCGTCCTCGAGTGCTGCCGCTGCGACACCCAGCGCTCGGGAGGCCACCTGGATGCGCCCGGTCTCCAGGCCCTTCATCATCTGGGTGAAGCCCTTGCCGGCCTGACCGCCCAGGATCGCCGATGCCGGCAGCCGGCAGTCCTGGAACGTCAGCTCGCAGGATTCGACACCCTTGTAGCCCAGCTTGGGCAGGTCTCGCGAGATGGTCAGACCGGCGCAGGGAGATTCCACCAGCACCACCGATATGCCCTTGTGCCGGGGCACGGCATTCGGGTCGGTCTTGCACAGCAGCGCGATCAAGCCCGATCGGCGGGCGTTGGTGATCCAGGTCTTGGATCCGTTGAGTACCAGTTCGTCGCCATCGGCCCTGGCGACGGTGGCCATGTTCTGCAGGTCCGAGCCACCACCGGGTTCGGTGAGCGCCATGGTGGCCCGCAGCTGACCGGTGGCCATCGACGGCAGGTAGGTCCTCTTCTGCTCGTCGGTGCCGAACGTCTCCAGGAGCTTGGCCACCACGGTGTGCCCACCCATCGCGCCGGCCAGACTCATCCAGCCGCGTGCCAGTTCCTGGGTGACCTCGACATAACACGGCATCGACACCGGCGACCCGCCGTACTGTTCGCTGATCGCCAGCCCGTAGATGCCGATCCGCTTCATCTGTTCGATCCACGCCTCGGGATAGGTGTTGGCGTGTTCGACGTCGCGCACCGACGGTTTGACGTCGCGGTCCACGAAGGCCCGGACCGTGTTCACCAGCATGGTTTCTTCGTCGTTCAACCCTAGGGACACCGCGTCAGCTCCACTCATCGAAATGTACGGCCATATTGACACGCGGCCGCGCGAACCACCAGGATGACCGACTGTGACTTTGTACGGCCATATCGGTGCAGGCGGGTCTGGCGGCCCCTATTTCGATGACTTGGTGGTCGGCCAGGTCTTCGATTGGGCGCCATCGATGACGCTGAGCGCCGGGGTCGCCGCAGCCCACCAGGGCATCCTCGGGGACCGTATGCGGCTGTCGCTGGACGGCGAGTTGGCGCATACCGTGGTGGGCTGCGACGGCCGATTGGCCCACCCCGCGCTGGTGTGCGATGTGGCGATCGGCCAGAGCACGCTGGTGACTCAACGGGTCAAGGCCAACCTGTTCTACCGGGGGCTGACCTTCTACCGGTACCCGGTCATCGACGACACCCTGTTCACCCGGACCGAGGTGGTGGGACTGCGGCAGAACAGCGCCAAGCCCGGCCGTGCGCCGACCGGTATGGCCGCACTGCGGATGACCACCATCGACCAGATCGGCCGGTTGGTGCTGGACTTCTACCGATGCGCCATGGTGCCGCTCAGCCCCGATGCCCCGGATACCGGCCATGCCGACGATCTGTCCCGGATCGGTGCGGACCTCACCTCCGCTCCCGACCCCACCGCGGACTGGGACGCCGTGGCGTTCCGGGAGCGGGTGCCCGGTCCGCATTTCTACCCCGATATTGCCGGCTCGGTACTTCGCAGCACCGGTGACGTCGTCAGCTCCGCGCCTGAGCTGACCCGCCTTACTCTCAATATCGCTGCCACTCATCATGATTCACGAGTCGGCGGGCAGCGGCTGGTCTACGGCGGGCACACCATCGGGTTGGCGCTGGCCCAGGCGAGCCGGCTGCTGCCCAATCTGGTCACCGTGCTGGGCTGGCAGTCGTGCGACCACACCGGGCCCGTGCACGAAGGCGACACCGTCTACAGCGACCTATATGTGGAGGCGGCCGATCCGCTGCCCGGTGATCGGGGTGGGGTGCTGACGCTGCGTTCGGTGGTCTATGCGGTGGCCGACGAGGGCGATGACCGTCCGGTACTGGACTGGCGGTTCACCGCCCTGCACTTCTAGCTGCCGCCACCGACCAGCTGTCGCTGCGAGGCGGGCACCACACCTGTCGACGCGGACCTGGACGCAGCCGCCATCATCGATGGCCACCGGACCTCAGGAGCTGGTGGGCAGCTCCCGAAACGGTGTGTTCCGATAGGGCTCAGGCTCTTTGGGCAGGCCCAGAATCCGCTCACCGACGATGTTGCGCTGAATCTGATCGGTGCCGCCGCCGATCGAGGTGAAGTAGGCGTTGAGCGTGCGGAACGTCACCGCATCACCGACCGGGTGCTGCGGCCCGCACAGCATCGACTCCGGTCCCACGATCTCGGTCTGCACGCGCGCGGTCTCGTGCAGGATCCGCGACATCGCGATCTTGCCCAGCGCCAGCAAGGTGGCGGCCTCTACGCGGTCCTTGGTGGCCTTGGCGCGCTGGGTGTTCCACCGGTTGACCGCGGCGTAGGCCTCGACCCGGCCGATCTCCTGTCGGATGAACGCATCACCGAGTGTGCCCGCCGCGCGGGCCATGCCCACCAGGCTGTCGTTGTCGGCCTGCGGCTTGCGCGCCGAGCGGGAGGTTCGCGCCAGGTCGCCCATCAGCCGTCGCTCGTAGGCCAGGGCCACCTGCAGCACCGACCAGCCGCCACCGGGCTCGCCCACCAGGTTCGCGTCCGGTACCCGGGCATCGGAGATGAACACCTCGTTGAACTCCGATTCGCCGGTGATCTGGTGAATCGGCCGGACCTCCACCCCGGGTTGGCGCATCGGGAACATGAAGAAGCTGATCCCGTTGTGTTTGGGGACATCCCAGTCGGTCCGCGCCACCAGTAGACCGTAATCAGCGGTCTTGGCGAACGAGGTCCAGACCTTCTGGCCGTTGATCACCCAGTCGTCCCCGTCGCGCTCGGCCCGGGTGCGCAGCCCGGCCAGGTCGGAGCCGGCTCCGGGTTCGGAGTAGAGCAGGCACCACTTGGATTCACCCCGGATCGACGGTGGGATCAACCGGCGCTTCTGCTCCTCGGTCCCCAGATCGTGCAGCGTGCAGGCGAACAGGTTGGCCCGGTCATGGCCGGTGCCGGGGGCGCCGACTGCGGCGAATTCCGCTGCGACCAAGCGTGATTGCCGATCGGTGCAGCCGCGGCCCCACCACTGCGGCTCCCAACTGGGCACCGCCCAGCCGGCGTCGAACACCCGCTGCGCCCATCGAGATCGCTCCATGGCGGGGTCCCAATTGTCGGTCAGCCAGCGGCGGACCTCGTCGCGCACGTCGTCGTCGGTCATGATTGTGCCTCTCGCAGTTGCACATAGCGTTCGCGGTGCCACGCCGGGTCGCCGAGGAGTTGGGCGTCGGTCCTGGCTCGTCGCAGGTACAGGTGTGCCGGGTGTTCCCAGGTGAAGCCGATACCGCCGTGCACCTGGATCATGTTCGCGGCCACCGTCACGAACGCCTCGGAACAAAACGCCTGCGCCAGGGCAAGATCGGCGAGACGGTCGGAATCGTCGGCATCGAAGGCCGCGGCGACGTGGCGTGCAGCAGACAGCGCCGACTCGGCCTCGAGCAGCATGTCGGCGCACATGTGCTTGACCGCCTGGAAACTTCCGATCGCCCGGCCGAACTGCAGGCGGGTCTTGGCGTAGTCGGTGGCCATCCGCATCGCCTGCATGGCTCCACCGGCCTGCTCGCCGAGCAGCGCCACCGATGTCCGGTCCAGTGCCTCCTCGACCGCTGCGCGCCCGGTGTCGGGTGAGCCGACCAGCCGGGCCGGTACGTCATCGAGTACGAGCCGGCCCTGCCTGCGGGTCTGGTCGACGGTGCTGAGCGTCTCGACCTGCAGGCCGGGGGCGTCGGGTTCGACCGCGAACACCGCGGTCGCGGTGGTGACGTAGAACCGTTGGGCGATCCCGGCGTCCAGCACGTAGGTCTTGGTGCCCGACAGCCGCCAGCCGGTGCCGTCGGCGTGCGCCGTGGTCGCCGGCCGCTCGGGCCGGGCGGCGCCGGGCTCGGCGTGGGCCACCGTCGTGATGAGCTCCCCGGCGGCTATCCTCGGTAGCACCCCGGCCTGCTCTGTCGGATCATCTAGCGCCAGAAGGATATTGGTGCTCAGAACCGCGGTGGACAGATAGGGTGCGCACAGCAGCGACCGGCCCATCGCCTCCATGACCAGCCCGGCCTCGACCAGTCCCGCACCGGAGCCGCCGAAGTCCTCCGGGATCAGCAAGCCGATCAGGCCCATGCCGGCGAGTTCGGCCCATACCGCCGGGTCGTAGCCGGCGTCGGTCGCCATGAGCCGGCGCACCTCGGCCTCGGGTGCCCGCTTGGCCATCAGATCGGCGACCGCCTCGGCCAGGTCCTGCTGTTCGGTGCTCAGCATGCGGCATTCCCGTCGAACAGCGCCGGACGCAGGCTCGCGCACTGACTGTCGAAAAAGGCCGCCGAGATGTCGGCTTTCGGGGCGATCCCGTCGAAGCCGTGGAAGGCGCCCGGCACCACGTGCACCTCGCAGGGAACGCCGGCGGCCTGCAACCGGGCGGCGTAGTCGAGGTCTTCGTCGTGAAACAGGTCCAGGGTGCCCACTCCGAGCCACGCCGGCGGCAGGCCGGACAGGTCGGTCCGTCGGGCCGGCACGGCCAGCGCCGGATCCGCGCCACCGAGATAGGACTGCCATCCGAACCGATTGCTGGTGGCGTTCCAGAGCCGGTGCCCGGGATCGTCGAGATGATGACCGACGCTGCGGTCGTCGAGCATCGGATAGACCAGGACCTGGAACACCGGCCGCACTTCGGCGCGGTCGCGGGCCAGTAAGGCCAGGGCCGCGGCAAGGCCGCCGCCCGCGCTCGCCCCACCGATCGCGACCCTGTCCCCGTCGACGCCCGGCAGGTCGGCCAGCCAGCGCAGAACGGTGTAGCAGTCCTCCAGCGGAGTCGGGTACGGGTGCTCGGGTGCCAGACGGTAGTCGACGGCGGCCACCGTGATTCCGAGCCGCTCGACGAACCGCCGGCACAGCGCATCGTCCTGGGCGGCGGTGCCCAGCACATAGCCACCGCCGTGGATCCACACCAGTGCCGGGGTGGCGGCGGTGGTGCCGGCCGGCCGGTACAGGCGGACCCCGACCCCGGAGGGCAGGATCAGCACCTCGACGCCGTCGGACCTGGGTCGTTGCAATCCGCTCAGTCTGCGCAGCAGCGGCAGGGTGCGGGCGCGGATGGGCCTGCGCGGCAGAAACCGCGCCACACTGCGCAGCTCAGGGTGGATATCGGTGCTTGACACGTGCCAAGTATGTCAATCGCCGAAATCGGTGCCGGTACGGGACCTTGATCCGTGACGGCACCGACAGTATCGTGATGGCGGCTATTACGGAACGATGCGTAGCGTAATTGCCGTTCGTGAGAGGACACCGGTCGATGGCGACTCATCCCACCAATCCCTATGTGGGTAAACCCTTCACGTCCTCCGACGAGGACATCGCCGCGGCGCTCGAACAGGTCAGCATCCCCACTCTGCTGCTGTCGCTCGTGCACATCACCGGTGATCCCCGGTTCATCCGGGAGTTCCGGTGCAACGGCGTCTTCCTCAACGAAGTGCAGGGCTTCATGTCGGAGGAGGACAAGGCCAAGGCCCGCGCGGCGGCGCTGCCGGTCCTGATCGACTATCGCGACCGCGGTTGCCCGGGTCCGGTTCCGCTGAGCCAGGACCTCATCGCGGAGATGCTCGACTGGGCGGCCTGCGAGCATGTCGACGACGAGTACCGGCCGATGGTGCTCGAGGAGATGGATCTCGACGGTGTGGACCCGCGCCGCCCCGAGGCGATCGACCCCGCCGTGGGCGCCGACTTTCCCGTCGTCGTCATCGGCTGCGGCGAATCGGGTCTGCTGGCCGGAATCCGGCTCAAGCAGGCCAACATCGCGTTCACCATCATCGAGAAGAACGCCGGACCGGGCGGAACCTGGTGGGAGAACAGTTATCCCGGGGCGCGCGTCGACGTCGCCAACCACTTCTACTGCTACAGCTTCGAGCCGAGCAACAACTGGTCGCACTTCTTCGCCGAGCAGCCAGAACTTCGCGCCTACTTCGAATCGGTGCTGAACAAGCACCATGTGAACGACAATGTGCGCTGGCAGACCGAGGTGGTTTCGGCGCAGTGGGACGACGACGACGCCACCTGGTCGGTGCGGGTCCGCACCGCTGACGGCGAGGAGTCCGTCATTCGGGCCCGCGCGGTGATCACCGCCGTCGGTCAGTTGAATCGGCCGTTCGTCCCCGACATCGAGGGTGCGGACAGTTTCACCGGGCCGGCCTTCCATTCGGCGGCCTGGGATCACTCGGTGGATCTGACCGGCAAGCGGGTGGCCCTGATCGGCGCGGGTGCCAGCGGTTTCCAGATCGCTCCCGCGATCGCCGACCGGGTGGCGCACCTGACGGTCTTCCAGCGCACCGCGCAGTGGATGTTCCCCAACCCGATGTACCACGACAGCGTGCCCGACGGGGTGCGCTGGGCGATGGATCACCTGCCCTACTACGGCCGTTGGTACCGCTTCCTGGTGATGTGGCCGGGGGCCGACAAGGGCTTGGAGGCCGCCCGAGCGGATCCCGGTTACGCCCATCCCGATGACCCGAACTATGCGGTCAGCGAGATCAACGCGGTCGCGCGGCTGATGTTCACCGACTGGATCACCACCCAGGTCGGGGACGATCCGGAGCTGTTGAGCAAGGTGCTCCCGGACTATCCGGCCACCGGCAAGCGCACCTTGCAGGACAACGGAACCTGGCTGAGCACGCTGCGCCGCGAGGACGTCGAGCTGGTGCGCACCCCGATCGACCGCATCACCGCACACGGGGTGGTCACCGCCGACGGCGTGACCCACGAGGCGGACGTCATCGTCTACGCGACCGGCTTCCGCGCCACCGAGGTGCTCTACCCGATGCGGATCACCGGCCGCGACGGTGTCGATCTGCGCACCGCCTGGGGCGAGCGGCCGGCCGGCTATCTCGGCATCACGGTGCCCGGCTTCCCGAACTTCTTCATGCTCTACGGCCCCGGCAACCACCTGGCGCACGGCGGCAGCCTGATCTTCAACTCCGAGCTGCAGATGCGCTACATCGACGCCTGCCTGGCCGAGCTGATCGCCAACGGCTGGGACGCGATCGAGCCGACACCGGAGGCCACCCGGGAATGGCACCGGCGCCACCAGGAAGAGATCGCCACGATGGTGTGGGCCCACCCGTCGATCAAGCACTCCTACTTCAAGAATCCCGACGGCGAGATCCACACCGTCAGCCCGTGGCGACTGCCGGTGTACTGGAACGCGGTGCGCGAACCGGACTGGTCCGATTTCGTTGTGACGAAAGGGAAGTGAGGACACTCCCATGCGCGCGGTGCTCATTGACACGCCGGGAACGGTGCGGGTCGACGACTGGCCCGATCCGGTGCTGCCCGGTCCCGGCGGCGCCGTGGTGCAGGTGAGTGCGACCGCGATCTGCGGTTCTGACCTGCACTTCTACGAGGGTGACTATCCGCTGTTCGCGCCGGTCTCGCTGGGGCACGAGGCGATCGGCACGGTTGTCGAGGCGGGTCCCGATGTCCGCACCGTCAAGGTGGGCGACCAGGTGCTGGTCTCCTCGGTGGCCGGCTGCGGAGCCTGCGCCGGATGCGCGACGAAAGACCCGATCCGGTGTGCCTCCGGCCCGCAGATCTTCGGCTCCGGGGTGCTGGGCGGCGCGCAGGCCGAACTGCTGGCCGTGCCGGCCGCCGACTTCCAGCTGTTGAAGATGCCCGCCGGCATCGACACCGAGCAGGCGTTGCTGCTCACCGACAACCTCGCCACCGGCTGGGCGGCCGCCCAGCGGGCCGACATCCCCGTTGGTGGCACCGCGGTCGTCATCGGCCTGGGGGCGGTCGGTCTGTGCGCCTTGCGCAGCGCGTTGTTCCTCGGTGCGGCAACGGTATTCGCCGTCGATCCGGTCGCCGCGCGCCGCGAAAGGGCCGCTCGACTGGGTGGCACGCCCATCGCGGCCCCGGCGGCGCAGGCGGTGATGGAGGCCACCGGCGGGGTCGGTGCCGACGCGGTGATCGACGCGGTGGGCAACGACACCTCGCTGGACGACTCGTTGGCCACCGTGCGGGCCGGGGGCACGGTGTCAGTGGTCGGGGTGCACAACCTCAATCCCTACCCGTTCCCGGCGCTGACGGCCCTGTTGCGCAGCCTCACGGTGCGGATGACGACGGCACCGGTCCAGCGCACCTGGCCGGAGCTCATCCCGCTGCTGCAGAACGGTCGACTCGACGTCGACGGCATCTTCACCACCACACTTCCGCTGGCGCAGGCCGCCGCGGGCTACGCCGCGGTCGCCTCCCGTTCCGGCGAACACGTGAAAGTTCTGCTGACACCATGAATTCCCGTTTCAGCAACCGGTTTGCAGGGTAGGCTCGCGCCATGACGGCCCGACCGGAAGTCCGGTACCCAGGTCCCACTATGTGGACCCGCGCTCGCTGGATGATGGAAGCGAGTCCCGCCGATTATCTGCTCGCCATGAGCGTTGCGTCCGCCCAGCTGCCGGTCATCGGCCGCCACCTCGAGCCGTTGGGGGGCGCCACCGCGATGACCGTGTGGGGCACCCGCCACCTGCCCGATTTCATCGGGGCGGCGGCGCGGTCCTGGCTGTCCCCCGGTGCTGGTGAGGTGCGCAAGACCCAGCGGGAAAGCACGAATGCGGTATCCGAAGCGGCCCTGCGCGGTGTGGTGGAGCCGGAAGACCTGCAGATCGCATGGCCCGCGCCGGAGCGCACCCCACCGGTGTGGAAAGCGTTGGAGCACCGGCGGCATCTGCACCGGACCTCCGTCCGCTACGGTGACCACCCGGCCCAGCGCCTCGACGTGTGGCGGCGCGAGGATCTGCCCGCCGAACCCGCACCCGTGCTGCTGTTCGTGCCGGGCGGGGCATGGGTGCACGGCAGCCGCATCCTGCAGGGCTACGCGCTGATGTCGCACCTGGCCGAGATGGGCTGGGTGTGCCTGTCGATCGATTACCGCGTGGCGCCGCACCATCGGTGGCCACGACACATCCACGACGTGAAGGCCGCGATCGCCTGGGCCCGCGCCAATGTCGACCGGTTCGGCGGCGATCGCGATTTCGTGGCGGTGGCCGGGGCCTCGGCCGGTGGCCATCTGGCTGCGCTGGCCGGCCTGACCATCGACGATGCCGAATACCAGGAGCATCTGCCGGAGGGGTCGGACACGTCGGTGGACGCCGTCATCGGGATCTACGGCCGCTACGACTGGGAAGACCGGTCCACCACCGAACGCGCCCGGTTCGTCGACTTCCTGGAACGGGTGGTGGTCAACAAGCGCCAGCACCGGCACGGCGAGGTGTTCCGCAAGGCCTCGCCGATCGCCCGGATCCATCCCAAGGCGCCGCCGTTCCTGGTTGTGCACGGCTCCGGTGACAGCGTGATCCCGGTCGAGCAGGCCCGCAGTTTCGTCGAGCGGTTGAGTTCGACGTCCCAGTCTCCGGTCAGCTACATCGAATTGCCCGGTGCCGGACACGGTTTCGACATGATGGACGGTGCCCGCACCGGCTCGGTCGCCACCGCGATCGGTCTGTTCCTCAATCAGATCCGCCGCGACCGCAGCCTGATGTCCGCCAAAGAGGTCATCTGAGGCCTCCCCGGTTGTATGGTCCCGGCAGGGAGGTGCGGCGGGTGATGAGGGTTCATCGGTGAAGAGACTCAGTGGCTGGGATGCGGTGCTGCTGTACAGCGAGGCACCCAATGTGCACATGCACACCCTCAAGGTGGCGGTGATCGAACTGGAGGACCTCGGCGGCCGCACTTTCGGGGTCGAGGAGTTTCGCCAGGTGATCCGGGGCCGGCTCTACAAGCTGGACCCGTTCCGCTACCAGCTGGTCAACATCCCGTTCCAGTTCCACCACCCGATGTGGCGGGAGAACTGCGACGTCGACCTGGACTACCACATCAGGCCCTGGCGGTTGCCCGAGCCGGGGGGCCGGCGCGAGCTCGACGAGGCCATCGGCCAGATCGCCAGCACACCGCTGGATCGCAGTCGCCCGCTGTGGGAGATGTACTTCATCGAAGGGCTGGCCAACGGCCGGATCGCGGTGGTCGGAAAGATCCATCACGCGCTGGCCGACGGTATCGCGTCGGGCAATCTGATGGCCCGTGGCATGGATCTGCAGAGCGGACCGGACCCGGATCAGGACTTCCGAACCGATCCGGCTCCGACCCGCGCCGAGTTGGTGCAGACGGCGTTCGTCGACCACCTGCGCCAGATCGCGCGGGTGCCCGGCGTGATGAAGTACACCGCGGACGGGCTGCGCCGGGTACGCCGCAGCTCGCGCAAGCTGTCACCCGAGCTGACTATGCCGTTCACGCCGCCGCCGAGTTTCCTCAACCACATGCTCACGCCCGAGAGGCGTTTCGCCACAGCGACATTGGCGCTCGCCGATGTGAAGCAGACCAGCAAGCACCTCGGTGTGACGATCAACGACCTGGTGATGGCGATCGCGGCGGGTGCGCTGCGCACGCTGCTGCTGCGCTACGACGGTGCCGCCGATCACCCCCTCCTGGCGTCGGTGCCGGTGAGCTTCAACTTCGACCCCGACCGGGTGTCGGGAAACTACTTCACCGGCATGATGGTCGCCCTGCCGGTGGAGGTGGCCGACCCGCTGGAACGGGTCCGGCAGACCCACGAGGCTGCGGTGACGGCCAAGGAGGGCCACCAGCTGGTCGGGCCGGAGCTGGTCAGCCGGTGGTCGGCGTACCTGCCGCCGGCGCCGGCGCAGGCGTTGTTCCGGCGGCTGTCGACCAAAGACGGCCAGAACAAGGTGCTCAACCTGCCGATCTCCAATGTGCCGGGTCCTCGCGAGCCAGGACGGGTGGGCGGCGCGCTGGTCACCGAGATCTACTCGGTGGGACCGCTGACCACCGGCAGCGGGATGAACATCACCGTGTGGAGTTATGTCGACCAGCTCAACATCTCGGTACTGACCGACGGCGCCACCCTGCAGGATCCGCACGAGGCGACCGAGGCTATGCTGCAGGCGTTCCGTGAGATCCGTTCGGCGGCAGGACTTTCCGCCGAGTTGACCGTCGTGGAGACGGCCATGGCGCAGGCCACCGGGGTCTAGGCCGATTCGGCTCTAGCCGTCGTGCTCCTTGGGCATCCGGCTGGCGTACACCCAGGACAGGAACTGGCCGACGGCCTCGGCCGAGTTGTGTGCCCGCGGTGAGGAGAAGATGTCGAAAGCGTGTTGCGCGCCCGGCAATTCCGCGTACAGGACCGGCGACTGCGATACCTTGCGCATCTCGGCGACGAAATCGCGGGCCTCACCGACCGGGATCAGCGAGTCGTTCGCGCCGTGCAGGATGAAGAACGGCGGGGCGTCGGCGCGCAACCGCCGGATCGGGGAGGCGTCGGTGTAGATGTCCCGGAACCGGCTGAACTGCCGCTTGACGACCAGACGCTCCAGATATCCGATGAACTCGCGCCGACCGTTGCCGTGCGTGGTGTACCAGTCGTAGCGGCCGTATACCGGTACCGCGGCCACCACCGAGGTGTCGGCGTCAGGGAAGCCGGGCTGGTACTCGGGATCACCCGCGGTGAGCGCGGCCAGTGCCGCCAGATGGCCGCCGGCTGACCCGCCGGTGATGGCCACGAAGTCCGGGTCGCCGCCGTAGTCGGCGATGTTCTCCTTCACCCACTTCAGCGCGCGTTTGACGTCGACGATGTGGTCCGGCCAGGTGTGGGCGGGGCTGACCCGATAGTTCATCGCGACGCAGATCCAGCCGCGGTCAGCGAGGTGACTCATCAGCGGATACGCCTGCGGGCGCCGCCAGCCCAGGGCCCAGGCTCCGCCCGGCACCTCGAGCAGAACCGGGGCCTTTCCGTTGCGGGGCAGGTCCCGTCGGCGCCACACGTCGGCCAGATTCGCCCTGCCGTGCGGGCCGTAGGTGATGATGTTGGTCTTCTCCACGTAGCGACGGCGCGACCAGGTGGTCCGCCACGCCGTCGGGCGCCCGGACGGTGACGGCGTGCTCGGCAGGGTATCGAGCACGTCGGCGAAATCCTCGCCCAGACCCTCCACCAGTGCGGCGCGCAACACCGGCCGCGGGGTGGTGACGCTGCGACGCTGGATCGCCCCGAGGATCACCCAGGACACCGCCGTCAACGCCAGGGCCGCCGACCCGCGCCGGCCGCGGAAGTCGCCGCGCAGGCCCCTGCGTACGGCGTCCAGCACCGATGCCGCCAGGTAGAACAGTGGCACCTCCGATGTCGGCCAGCCCACCCAGAACACCGCGAGTGTCTTATACCCTTTGCGGCCTAGCGGCCGAAAACCGTTGGCCGCGTTGGCAACTTCGACGACCGCGCGCGCCAGGGGGCGCGGCCGCCGCAGTTCAGCCCTCAGCCGTGCGAGCGATGAGTTCATTACGCAGGATCTTGCCAGTGCTGCCACGCGGTAGTTCGCGCAGGATGGTGATCGCGCGCGGCACCTTGTAATTCGCCAGGTTCTCCCGCACGTGCGCCTTGAGGTCATCGCCGGATGTGCTCGATCCGTCGGCCAGCACCACGAACGCGACCAGTCGCTGGCCGTACTGTTCGTCGTCGACGCCCAGGACGGTGGCCTCAGCCACCTGCGGGTGGCTGGTCAGCGTCTTCTCCACCTCGATCGGGTAGACGTTCTCGCCGCCGGAGACGATCATCTCGTCGTCGCGGCCGACGACGAACAACCGGCCCGCCTCGTCCAGACGGCCGATATCGCCCGAGGACATGAAACCGTCGTGGAAGTCCTTCGTGGTGCCGGAGGTGTACCCGTCGAACTGGGTGGAGTTCTTGACGAAGATGCGCCCGACCTCCCCGGTGGGCACCTCGCTGAAATCCTCGTCGTAGATCCGGATCTCGGTGCCGACAGCCGGCCTGCCCGCGGTGTCCGGTGCGGCCCGCAGATCGGCCGGCGTCGCGGTGGCGATCATCCCGGCCTCGGTCGCGTTGTAGTTGTTGTAGATGACGTCACCGAACTCGTCCATGAACGAGGTGACCACATCCGGCCGCATCCGGGACCCCGAGCACGCCGCGAACCGCAGCGAGCGGCCGCTGTAGCGATGCCGCACCTCGTCGGGAAGCTCCATGATCCGGTCGAACATCACCGGCACCACACACAATCCGGTGGCCTGGTACTTGTCGACCAGCGCCAGCGTCGCCTCCGGGTCGAACTTGCGGCGGGTCACCACCGTGCACGCCATCGCCGAGGCGAACACCAGCTGGGAGAAACCCCAGGCGTGGAACATCGGGGCGACGACCACCGTGGTCTCACCCACCCGCCACGGAGTACGGCGCAGGATGGCGATCAGGTTGCTCGCGCCGCCGCCGGAATGCTTGGCGCCCTTGGGTGTTCCGGTGGTACCCGACGTCAGCAGGATCAATCGGCTGGTGCGCTCGGTGCGCCCGGCCCGCTGTCCGGCGTGGGCGGCGATGAGCTTGTCCAACGTCTGCCCGTCGGTGTCATGGTCGGTCCAGGCCAGGATGCGAGTGGCCTGCGGCCGGTCGGCCAGCGCCCGGTCCACCGAGGCGGTGAACTCCTCGTCGTAGATGACGACGTCGGCGTCCTCCCGGTTGACCACGTCGGCCAGGGCGGGGCCGGCGAACGAGGTGTTCAGCAGCAGCACGTCGGCGCCGATGCGCGTGGCGGCGATCAGCGCCTCGACGAACCCGCGGTGATTGCGGGCCATGATGCCGACCACTTCGGGTGTGCCGCCCGGCAGCTGCTGCAATGCCGCCGCCAGGGCATGCGCGCGCTCGTCGAGCTCACGCCAGGTCAGTGTGCCGAGTTCGTCGATCAGCCCGGGGCTGTCGGGGCGGCGCGCGGCGGCAGTGGCGAAGCCGGTGGCGATCGACAGTCCTTCGGCGCGGGCGGCCGCCACCATCGCCACCGTCCGGTCCGGGCGCATCGGGGTCAGGAAGCCGGCCTTGGCCAGCGTGAGGACCGCGTCGCCGACCGACGTCAACCGGGACAGCAGGTCCATCAGCCGATCACCGGCAGGCGACGTTCGGCGGCCAGTTCGTCCAGGGCGCGTTGCATCACGCCGCGGACGTAGGCGTCGACGGCGTGGATGTCGGGATCTTCGCCGAACTGTTCGGTGATGTGGATCGGCTCGAGCACCCGCATGACGATCTTGGTGGGCAGCGGGACGTTCAGCGGAACGACGGCGCTGAGCCCGAACGGGAAGCCGAACGAGATGGGCAGGATCTTGGCCCGCAGCAGTTTGTCCAGCCGCAGCAGCTTGGCCAGGCCGGTGCCGCGGGACAGATAGAGCTGGCTTTCCTGGCCGCCGATGGCGACCGTCGGCACGATCGGCACCCCGGCGTTGATGGCGGCGCGCACATAGCCGGTGCGGCCGTCGAAGTCGATGGTGTTCTCGGCGAACGTGGGCCGGTAGACGTCATAGTCCCCGCCGGGGAAGACCACCACCACGCCGCCGGAGCGCAGCGCCTCGTCGGCGTTCTCGTGGTTGGCGCGGATGAATCCGTTGCGGATGAAGAAGTCGGCTGTCGGGCCGGTCAACACCAGATCGTGGCTCAGCGTGTACACCGGGCGGTCATAGCCGAAATGGTCGTAGAAGCCCAGTGCGAACACCGGCACGTCCATCGGGAACAGGCCACCGGAGTGATTGGACACCACCAGGGCGCCGCCGGCCGGGAACGTCTCCAGCCCGCGTACCTCGCTGCGGTGGTAGAGCCTCAGGAACGGGCGCAGCACACCCATCGTCCGTTCCACCAGGCCCGGGTCCCATTTCGCCGTCTCGGTCACCTCGGATGCGCTCACACAGCCCCCTGTGGATTGAAACGTGTTCTAGTTTTGATCGTACCGGGCTGCCCCCGGTGCTCATACCTCGATCGTTACGATCCGAGGCGTGAGCGAAAACGTTGTTACCGAAGAGCCCGCCGTCCTCACCGAGCAGCGCGGTCGCATCCTGATCATCACCATCAACCGGCCCAAGGCCAAGAACGCCGTCAACGCCGCGGTCAGCAATGGTCTGGCGGCGGCGATGGATCGCCTCGACGAGGATCCGGGCCTGTCGGTGGGCATCGTGACCGGCGCCGGCGGCTCGTTCTGTGCCGGCATGGACCTCAAGGCGTTCGCGCGGGGGAGAACGTGGTGGCCGAGGGCCGCGGCCTCGGTTTCACCGAACGTCCGCCGGTCAAGCCGCTGATCGCCGCGGTCGAGGGCTATGCGCTGGCCGGTGGCACCGAGCTGGCACTGGCCACCGACCTGATCGTGGCCGCCAACGACTCCGCCTTCGGCATCCCCGAGGTCAAGCGCGGCCTGGTGGCCGGCGGTGGTGGGCTGCTGCGCCTGCCGCAGCGCATCCCCTACCAGATCGCCATGGAGTTGGCCCTGACCGGCGACAACCTCTCCGCCGAGCGGGCGCACCAGCTCGGTCTGGTCAACGTGCTGGCCGAGCCGGGACACGCGCTGGAGGCGGCGATCGGGCTGGCCGAACGTATCACCGCCAACGGTCCGCTGGCCGTCGCAGCCACCAAACGGATCATCACCGAGTCCCGCAGCTGGACCCCCGAGGAGCAGTGGAAGAAGCAGGCCAAGATCTTCCTGCCCGTGTTCGCCTCCAACGACGCCAAAGAAGGGGCGATCGCGTTCGCCGAGAAGCGCGCACCCAACTGGACGGGCAGCTGATCCGATCCGCTCAGACGGCCCCGACGACGAGGTCCCACGGGTCGCGCCCGTCGTCGGTGGCCAGCGCTATCCGGCCGAGCCGGCGCGCGTGCCGCGCGGTGTCGCCGAACTCGTCGATCCAGCTGCGCGCCCGCATGGTGGCCAGCCACAGCCGGTGCTCGATCGTCACCCCGATCGCCCCGTGCAGCTGGTGCGCGGCGGTGACGACGGTCGGCACGACCCGGCCCAGCACCACCTTGGCCACGGTGATCGCGTAGTCGGCCTGCGGGCTGCCGAACCCGTGGTCGGTGACGGCGGCGACAGCGAGTTCGGTTGCGGCGCGCGCCCGTTCCACTTCACCGGCCATCCCGGCCAGGGCGTGCTGCACGGCCTGGAAGCCACTCAACGGCCGACCGAACTGTGCCCGCTCGCGGGTGTGGGCCACCGAGAACTCGACGGCCGCGTCGAGCGCGCCCAGCGCCTGCACGCAGCGTGACCAGGCGCCCCGCCGGCACAGTTCGGCGGCGACATCGACGCCGGCGGTGGTGATGTCCGGCACCGCCACGGTGTCACGGGGTTCACCGCCGAGATTGTGTCCGGCGGTGATGGTCAGTGCGGCCGGTTCGGCCATCCCGACCCGCAGCCGGTCGCCGTCACGCAGCGCGAACACCACTGCGGCGCAATCGGCGGCGTAGGGCACACCGGTCACCGTCGGCGAGCCGTGCACACCGAGCGCCAGTGTCAGCGGGCCGGTATCAGGTACCGGAAGTCCGGCCGCGCGGCCCAGCCAGCCGGCCAGCACGTCGGTCTCGGCCAGCGGCACGGTGACGGAATGACGGGCCAGGGTGCGCAACACCAACGCCGATTCGGCTGGGCCGCCGCCGGATTCGGGGTTGCTGCTCAGCCGGGTCAACCCGGCCTCCTCCAGGTGACGCCACGCGGTGGCGTCGAAACCGTCCGGTAGGCCGCGATGCCCGATCCGCTCATCGAACGACCGCGACCCGATGTCGTGAACTAGCTGTCGCAGATCGGCGAAGTCGTCTGTCTCGCCGTCTGATTCGAACACCCCACCGCCCAGGACGCTCATCGGGATTCTCTGTTCTTCGCGCAAGCGCTCATCGGGATTCTCTGTTCTTCGCGCAAGCGCTCATCACCGCAACCCCATTCCGCGCGCCACCACGCCGCGTAACACCTCGTTGGTCCCACCGCGCAGGGTGAACAGCGGCGAATGCAGCCGGCCGGCGTCCAGCAACGCGGCCAGCCGGTCGCGGCCAGGGTTGTCGGCGGCCACGTAGGCGAACAAGTCGGCTGCCAACTCCACCGACTCCTGCTCGAAGCGCGTTCCGAGATCCTTCACCAGCGCCGCCTGGTTCACCGGCGACTGGCCGCCGGCCAGCGCCCGGGCCACCGACACCGACAACTGCCGCAGCGAGATCAGCCGGGCCAGCAGATCACCCACCGCCGCGGCGGCATGGTCGTCGAGTTCGTCCTGGGCGGCCAGCGCTCGCAGCAGTGCGGTGAGCAGGGGGGCGGTGGTCAGGATCCGTTCGGGGCCGCTGCGCTCGAAGGACAACTCCGCGGTTACCTGGTGCCAGCCCGCACCGATCTCACCGAGCACGTTGGCGTCCTCGACGAATACCTCGTCGAACGTCACCTCGTTGAAGTGGTGCTCACCCGACATGAGCACTATCGGGCTGATGGTGATGCCGGGGCCCGGAGGGCAGGAGCGCAGCGACCCGGGAGTTATTTCCGGAGGGCAGGAGCGCAGCGACCCGGGAATTGACCGACCGGTGGGCACGATGAACTGGCTGAACCCGGCATGGCGTCGCTGCGGGTCCATCGGGCTGGTGCGGGCCAGCACGACGATCTGGTGGGCCAGATGCGCCCCGCTGGTCCAGACCTTGGTGCCCGACAACACCCAGCCGCCATCCGCCCGCACGGCCTTCGCGGCCGAGGCGGCCAGGTCGGAACCGGCCTGCGGCTCGCTCATCCCGATCGCTGAGAAGTAGCGCCCGGCGGCGATTTCCGGAAGCAGACGCCGGCGCTGTTCTTCGGAGCCGTAGGCCAGCAGCCCGGGCGCGACCTGGCGGTCGGCGATCCAGTGCGCCGCGACCGGCGCCCCGGCAGCGAGGAGTTCCTCGGTCACCACGTACCGGTGCAGGTGGCCGCGCCCCTGCCCGCCGTACTCGCGCGGAATGGTCATTCCGAGGAAGCCGGCGGCGCCGAGCCGCGCGCTGAACCGCTCGTCCCAGCAGGACAGCCAGGCGTCTACGCCTGGCGTCCAACCGAATTCGGCCCGGTCCGCGTCCAGGAAAGACCGCACCGACGCGCGCAGTGCGGCCAGCTCCGGTTCATTGGCGCACAGCGCCGCGAAGTCACCGGCCATCGCGGTCACCGGTATCCCGTCAAACGGGCGATGATCGCGACCTTGTCGTCGTCCCCGACGGCCCGGGCGTCGGCGATGGCAGAGTTGCGACCGATCCGCAGAAGCGTTCCCTCGTAACGGGATCGGGCCCCGGCGAAGAACGGCCGCAGAAAGTTGACCCGCAGCGAGGCGGTGCGCAGCGGCTCGGACTGCCCGTGGTTGATCGCTGCTGAGGCCACCAACTCCAGCCCGGCGCTGCTGACGCCGCCGTGCACGATTCCGATCAGGTTGTTGACGATGGGATCGGGCCGTTGGGCCAGCACATGGGTGTCGGCCTCGACCGGCAACGGGTCGGCCGACATCAGTTCGGCCAGCTGCGTCTGCGGCGTGCGCACCACGCTGTCGAGTCCGCGGTGGATCGGACCCTCAGGGCCGCCGGCGAGAGCCATGGTGCGGACGGTACCGGTGCCGATCGCGGCACCCCGGTGGCTGAGGCTGCAGACGGCCAGCAGGGTCGCGCCATGCGGGCCGAGCGGATGGCTGGTGGCCACCACCGGTTCGTCGGGCGCGGCAAGCAGGCTGTCGATACCGTCGGGGCTCAACTCGAGGCTCAGTTCGCTGGAGACCGTCCACTGGCCCGAGGCGCGCCGATGGTAATTGGCCCGGCCGCCGACATCGTCGACGAGGATGGCCAGCGGCCCGACGGTGGGTAGGCCGGTGAACGGGTTGACCAGGCGGGCCACCGGCATCGCGGCCGTCACCGTCGCAGCAGTGAGATTCTCGTCGAGCGTCTCGATGCCGAATCGGGTCAGCACGCTTTCCGGGGTTTCCGGATCCTGCGGGGCAGCCGGGATGTCGGGCGTCGTCACGCCTGGTATTTCAACATCCGGGCGTCGTCCTCATGGATGTCGGGATGCCGAACGGTGCGCTGCTTGTCTGCTGGCGCCGCCGGTTCGCTCACCGCCGACCCCGGCCGAGGCCTTCTCGCCGACCGACTTCGTCGGCGTCGCGGCGGTCAGGGCCGCGGTCTTCTTCGGTGTGTGCGCGGCCGCCGATTGAGCTCTCGCGGGCACCTGCCGGGCAGGGCGCACGGTAGCCGACGACGCCGGCGGCACGTCGGGAGTCTGCTTCGGCGGGGTGGCGGCGGGCGGCGGTGTGATCACGCCGAGATCGACCAGTGCGGCATTGACGCCCTGCTGGGCGGCCCCCGCCAGATCGGACGCCAGATCGCGCGGGTCGATATGGGGGAACAAGCCGAACCCGGTGGGCTGACCGTAGGGAATGGACCTGTCGTACCCCAACTCGACGAGGACACGCAGCGTCGGCTCGATCAGATCGGCGAAGGGAGTGATGAACGCGCTGGTACCGGTCGCCTCGCCGAGCTGACGCAGCGGAATCAACAGCGGCAGTTGTTTGGCCGGGATTGTCACGTACGTCGTGTCGCCGTAGGTCTGCTGATTGGCCGGGTCGTTGATCGCGTTGATCAGTTCTTCCTCGGTGTAGCCGTTGAGCCCTTGCGAGTAGCTGCTGTGGATGTAGGCGCCGGCCAGGATGTTCAGATCGGCCAGCAGGTTGAGCGGATAGCGCGGAAAGTCGGCGATCCCGTCGTACTGGAACGCGATGTCGATGGTGTTGATGCCGGTGTTCGTCGGGGTCGCTCCCGTTCCGGTGAGGTCGATGATCGGTACGGTGATCCCGGCGAGGCGGTTGAGCAAGCCCCCGTTGGGGCGGTTCGGATTTGCGACCATCACGAAGGTCAGTCGATCCTTGTCGGTCTCCGAGAGTCCGGCGAGCTCACGCTTTTCCATGGTGAGGATGCTGGAGCTCTGCGAGTCGCCGAACAGCACGATCGGATCGGTGCCGTCGGACAACTGATCTCGGAGCGCGTGGTTGACGATGTCGGTGCCGACTGCGATCGACTCGTCGATCGTCAGGTCGTCCGGGCCGGAGGCCGGCCAGAACTGCTCCGGGGTCAGCACGGGCTGAAATGAACAGGTCTGGTGTCCGCAGACGGTGGTCGGCGTGACGTAGTAGTCCTGGGCGGCGTGCCAATAGAACGGCTCGGTCGGGTCGGGGAGGAAGGTGGTGCCGATGATGAGTGCGGTCGCGGCGGACGCCGCCCCGGGCGCCAGGATCGCCGGCGCTGCCAGCAACGCACTGCACACGACGCCCAGCAACGTCGACCTGCTGTTGCGCACGGAACGGCGCATATCTGCCCCCAACCCCCGACGGCTCCGCTCAGCCGTTGTCGTCGATGCTAATTAGACCAAATCGTTGACTTGGCCACCATCCGAGCGGCACGGTATGTGACTAGCTATGGCAACCGTTTATTTCACCGCGTCCAGCCTCGACGGGTTCATCGTCGACGACCACGGCAGCCTGGACTGGCTGACGTCCAGGGAGATCGACGTCGACGGCCCCTTCGGCTACCGGGCGTTCGAGCAGGGCGTGGGGGCGGTGGTGATGGGATCGGCGACCTACGAGTGGTTGGTGGCCAATCAGCCGGGGGAATGGATGTACAGCCAGCCGTCGTGGGTGCTGACCCGACGCCCGCAGATCGTCGCCGAGGGCCATCCGGTGACGGTGTTCAGTGGCGAAGTCGCCGACCTGCATCCGCGGCTGGTCGACGCCGCCGGTGAGCGCGATGTCTGGGTGATGGGTGGTGGCGATGTCGCAGCCCAGTTCGTCGCCGCCGGTCTGGTCGACGAGATGATCGTGTCCTATGCGCCCTGCAGCCTGGGCTCGGGCGCGCCGGTGCTGCCGGTGCGCTCGGAGTGGACGCTGGTCGAAACCGGTGTCAACGGAGACTTCGTCTGCGCCCGTTGGCGATTCAACCGTTGAGCGCCGGTACCCCGAACTTCGTCACGAACTCTTTCGCCTTGATCAGGAATTCGAGCTGGGTTGCGACGTCGTGCAGCGGTTGCAGGCTGCGGGCCGAGCGACACAGCACGACGGCGCCTTCCAGCGCGGCGATGGTCGTGTCGGCCAGGGCCGCCGCCTCCGCGGGTTCGAATCCCTCGCGGATGTAGGCCTGGGTGGTGGCTGCGCGCCAGCGACCGAAGATGTCGGCGGCAAGTGTGGTGAGCTGGTCGGCGTCGTCGCCGGCACCCACGGCGGCGGCCAGCACTGGGCAGCCGGCGGTGTAATCGCTTCCGGTGAGGGCGTCTTCCCAGAGTTGGACGTAGCGGTGCAACAACATGGTGGCGCCTTCGCCGGCCGCCTCGTCGATACTGGCGGTGATCGCATCGCCGGCGTAGTCCAACGCCTCGCGCAGAATCTGGCTGCGGCCCTCGGGAAAGTGGTGGTAGACCGAGCCGCGCGGGGCGCCGCTGCGGTGCAGAACCTCGTCGATGGTCAGACCGGCTGCGCCGCGTTCGCGCAGCACTTCGGCCGCGCTGTCCAGCATCTTGGTGCGCGTGGAACTGCGGGTTCGGCGAGCGGCCCCGGCGGTCGGTGTCCGGGCCATTCAGGCAGCGGGGGATTGACGGACGTCGTTGCCCCGCCAGTTCAGCGCGCGGGCGCCACGGGCGAACAACTGCCGGCGTTTGTCGGGCACCTCACGGGTGAACCGGTGGCCGGCGATGTTGAGCTCGATCAGCCACATCGTTCTCTCCTCGCCAGGGTGCGGACGCAACCCTCCATAACTATGCTTACGACCATAAGATTAGGAATCGCTAAGCGCAACCTATGACATGACCCCGGGGTTAACGGCTGGATAACGGTGTCGCTGAACTGGGGTTGGGCACTGCGATTCCAGCTCGGATATGACGCAGATCATATTTTCTGGCGCCTGATGAACTCGCTGAGCAGGCCCGAGACTCGGGTTAGGCTCGGCTGGGTGGGCGAGTGAGAGGGGCGCAAACGATGGGGCACTACAAGAGCAACGTCCGCGATCTCGAGTTCAACCTCTTCGAGTTGCTCGACTTGGAGAAGGCGCTCGAGGGCTACCCCGACCTTGACGGCGACTCGGTGCGGGAGATGCTCTCCGAAGCCGCCCGCCTCGCCGAGGGGCCTGTCGCGGAGTCGTTCGCCGAGACGGACCGCCACCCACCCACGTTCGACCCCGACACACACGCGGTGTCGCTTCCGGAGCCGTTCAAGAAGTCGGCGCGGGCCTGGCAGCAGGGCGAGTGGTTCCGCATCGGGCTCGTCGAGGAGGTCGGCGGGGTGCCGGCGCCGGCGATGGTCGCCTGGGCGATCAACGAACTCGTGCTCGGTGCCAATCCGGCCGTCTTCATGTACATGGCCGGCCCGATCATGGCCAACATCCTGTTCCACATCGGCAACGACCAGCAGCGGCACTGGGCGACCCTGGCCGCCGAACGGAACTGGTGCGCCACCATGGTGCTCACCGAGCCGGATGCCGGCTCCGATGTCGGCGCGGGTCGCACCAAGGCCGTCGACGCCGGCGACGGCACCTGGCACATCGAGGGCGTGAAGCGTTTCATCACCAACGGCGACACCGACGACCTGTTCGAGAACATCCTGCATCTGGTGCTGGCCCGCCCCGAGGGCGCCGGCCCCGGTACCAAGGGGCTGAGCTTGTTCCTGGTGCCGAAATTCCTGCTCGACCCGCAGACCGGCGAGCCGGGCGAGCGCAACGGCGTCTACGTCACCAACCTCGAGCACAAGATGGGCCTGAAAGCCTCGGCCACCACCGAGCTGAGCCTGGGGTTGCACGGCAAGCCGGCGATCGGGTGGCTGGTCGGCGACATCCACGACGGCATCGCGCAGATGTTCAAGGTCATCGAGTATGCCCGAATGTTCGTGGGCACCAAGGCAATCGCCACCCTGTCCACGGGCTACCTCAACGCGCTGGAGTACGCCAAGTTTCGGGTGCAGGGCGCCGATCTGACCCAGATGGCCGATAAGACCGCGCCGCGGGTGACGATCATCCACCACCCCGACGTGCGCCGTGCCCTGATGATGCAGAAGGCCTACGCCGAGGGCTTGCGCGCGCTGTATCTGTACACCGCGGCCCACCAGGATCCGGCGGTGGCTCAGGTGGTCTCCGGCGCCGACGCCGGGCTGGCCGAACGGGTCAACGACCTGCTGCTGCCGATCGTCAAGGGCGTGGGTTCCGAGCGGGCCTACCAGACACTCACCGAATCGCTGCAGACCTTCGGCGGGTCGGGGTTCCTGCAGGACTACCCGATCGAGCAGTACATCCGCGACGCCAAGATCGACTCGCTCTACGAGGGCACCACCGCCATCCAGGCCCAGGACTTTTTCTTCCGCAAGATCGCCAGGGACCGCGGGGTGGCGCTGGCCCATGTCGTGGCGCAGATCGAGAAGTTCATCGACAGCCCCGATGCGCGCGCCGAACTGGCCGGCAGCCGGGCGCTGCTGGGCGAGGCGCTGGACAACCTGCGCGCGGTGGTGGCCACGATGACCGGCTATCTGCTGGGCGCGCAAGAGGATGCCCGCGAGCTGTACCGGGTGGGCCTGGAGTCGGTCGCATTCCTGCTGGCGGTCGGTGACCTGCTGATCGGCTGGCTGCTGCTGCGCCAGGCCGAGATCGCCCTGCGCGCCCTCGACGGCGATCCCGACCCGCGGGAGGAGGCGTTCTACCGCGGCAAGGTGGCGGTGGCGAACTTCTTCGCCCGCAACGTGTTGCCCCGGCTGGCCGCCGAGCGCCGGATCGCGGAATCCGTTGAACTGGCCATCATGGACATCGGTGAAGAGACGTTCTGATCCTGGTTAGGGTGTGCCCATGAAGGTGATCACGTCCATCGACGACGCGGTGTCCGCGGTCGGTCAGGAACTCGGTGTCAGCGACTGGCTGCACATCGACCAGAAGCGCATCAACGACTTCGCCGATGCCACCGGCGACCATCAGTGGATCCACGTCGACGTCGACCGTGCCAAGGCCGAAAGCCCTTACGGCACACCGATTGCGCACGGATTCCTGACGCTCTCGCTGATCCCGGCGCTGAGCAAGGATAACTTCCGCCTGGAGAACGCCAAGATGGCGATCAACTATGGGCTCAACAAGGTCCGGTTCGTCGCCGCCGTCCCGGTCGACAGCAGCATCCGGGTGCGCTCCGAGCTGGTCGGGGCCGACAAGGTCGACGACAACACCGTCAACCTGACCGTCAAGCACACCGTCGAGATCGACGGTGTGGACAAGCCGGCCGCAGTCGCCGAGATGATCGTCCGCGCCCTGTTCTAGATCTAGAGCGAGCAGACGTGAAAGCCCCCGACACGCCGTGCGTGCGGGGGCTTTCACGTCTGCTCGGCGGGTTACTCGGGCTTGTAGCCGAACGGCAACAGCACGCTCTTGGCCTGGGTGTAGGCCTCGATGCCTTCGGGGCCGTTCTCCCGGCCGATGCCGGAGTTCTTGTAGCCGCCGAACGGCGAACCCGGATCGAACGCGTACATGTTGACCGCGTAGGTGCCGGTGCGGATCTGCGCCGCGATCTTCATGGCCTTGTCGTTGTCGGTGGTGTACACCGACCCGGCCAGCCCGTAGGCGGAGTCGTTGGCGATCCGCACGGCGTCCGCCTCGGTGTCGTAGGGGATCACCGCCAGCACGGGCCCGAAGATCTCCTCCTGGGCGATGGTCATCGCGTTGTCGACGTCGGCGAACAGCGTCGGCTGCACGAACCAGCCGCTGTCCAGGCCTTCCGGCCGGCCGCCGCCGGTGACCAGCCGCGCGCCTTCCTCGACGCCCTTCTTGATGTAGCCCTCGACCCGCTCGCGCTGCTTCTCGCTGATCAGCGGCCCGATCATGGCGCCGGGGTTGTCCGGCAGGCCGACCGGCATGCCGGCGACGGCCGCACCCAATTTTTCAACAACCTCGTCGTAGCGCGACCGCGGCGCCAGGATGCGGGTCTGCCCCACACAGGCCTGACCGCAGTTCATCAGCCCGGAGAACACCAGCATCGGCAGCGTCGAATCCAGGTCGGCGTCCTCGAGGATGATGGCCGCCGACTTGCCACCCAGTTCCAGGGTGCACGGCTTGAGCTTCTCGGCGGCGATCTTGGCGATCTCCTTGCCGACCCCGCTGGACCCGGTGAAGGTGAACTTGTCGATCTCCGGGTTGGCGGTCAGCGCGCGGCCGGTCTCCGGCCCGCCGGGCACCACCGACAGCACACCTTCGGGCAGCCCGGCCTCGGCGAAGACCTCGGCCATCGCGAACAACGACAGCGGAGTCTCGGCGGCTGGCTTCACCACGATCGTGCAGCCGGCCAGCAGCGCGGGGCCGAGCTTGTTGGCGGCCAGGAAGAACGGCACGTTCCACGCCGTCACGGCGGCCACCACACCGATCGGCTCGCGCAGCACCATCGTGGTGCCGTAGACGCCGTCACGGAAGTCGCGCCAGGTGAACTTGTCGGCCGCACCGGCGAAGTACTGGAACGACGCCATCGCGGCGCCGTACTGCATCATGTCGACGATCGTCGGCGGCTGGCCGGTCTCGGCGGCCAGCAGGAACTTGAACTCCTCGGCCCGCTCCTCGAGGATCTTGACCGCGCGGGCCAGGATCTCCTCGCGCTCGGCGGGCGTCATGTGCGGCCACGGGCCCTCGTCGAAGGCCTTGCGGGCGGCGGCGCAGGCCGCGTCGACATCGGCCGCGGTGGCCAGCGGAACCTTGCCGACCAGTTCGCCGGTCGCCGGGGAGTGCACCTCGATGACCTCGCTTGTGGCGGGCTCTACCCACTTACCACCGATGAACAGCTTGTCCCACTCGGTCTTGAACTTGGTGCCCGAAATTACGCCCTGTGTCATACCCGTCACATTACCGACTGCAGACAGAAACTAGAACCTGTTCATTTCGCCGAATTCGGCGGGCGCAGCACCAGCACCAGATTGCTCACCAGGAACTCCCGTATCCCCGGGCCTTGGTCAGCCACCACGCCCATCTTGGGTGGTAACGCGGGAATGCCGCAACCAGGGCACCGGTGCTCGCCGCCCAGTTCAGGCCGGCCGCGGCGGAGACGGCGAAAAGTGACGACCCGTAGTTGTTCTTCGGCGGGTGACCGTGCTTGCGGGTATAGCGGGCCGCGGCGCGGGCCCCGCCCAGATAGTGCGTCAGGCCCATTTCATGCCCACCGAACGGGCCCAGCCAGACCGTGTAGGACAGGATCGCCAGCCCGCCCGGCCGGGTGACCCGCAGCAGCTCCGAACCCAGTTGCCACGGGCGCGGCACGTGCTCGGCGACGTTGGACGACAAGCAGACGTCGACGCTGCCGTCGGCGAACGGCAGCGCCATCCCGGACGCCCGGACGAACGAGCCGGGCCCGGCCCGGCGTACCGGTTCGGCGGCATGCATCTCGGCAGGATCCGGTTCGACGCCCACGTAGTTCCAGCCGGCCCGGGTGAAGGCCGTGGCGAAATAGCCCGGGCCGCCGCCGACGTCGACGACGGTGTGACCGGCAGGCGGTTCGGAGTGGGTCGCCCGCCACAAATCGGTGACCATGCCGGCGGTGTCGGCGGCCAGTGCGCCGTAGAACCGGGCGGGGTCGCGTTGTTCGTAGCCGAACTCCGACAACAGCCGTACCGACCGGGCCAGCGTGGCCCGCCGGGCGAAGAGATCGGTGGCGGCCATCGGCCTCACCCTAGTAATCGCGGCGGGTGCGCCCCGGGGGTGGTGGCTCTTCCGAAACACGGTATCGCCGGTGATATCGCGTTCCGCGCGATCATGGTGCCCACCAGAGCCCCGCCCGGCCGCACCGCAGGTCGCGGCAAGCGGACTAGGCTGAACACGATGTCCACACCCATTCGCTCCGTCCTGCTGCTGTGCTGGCGGGATACCGGCCACCCGCAGGGTGGCGGCAGCGAAACCTACCTCCAGCGGATCGGCGCGCTGCTGGCGGAATCGGGCATCGACGTCACCCTGCGCACCGCCCGTTACCGGGGCGCACCCCGCCGTGAGGTCGCCGACGGCGTGGTGATCAGCCGCGGCGGCGGCCCGTACAGCGTCTACATCTGGGCCGGGCTGGCCATGGTCCTCGCCCGCATCGGGCTGGGACCGCTGCGCCGGGTCCGGCCCGACGTCGTCGTCGACATCCAGAACGGTGTCCCGTTCCTGGCCCGGCTGGCCTTCGGGCGGAAAGTGGCGGTGCTGGTGCACCACTGCCACCGCGAACAATGGCCCGTGGCGGGGCGCCTCGTCGGCCGGCTGGGCTGGCTGGTCGAATCCCGGCTCTCCCCGCGTATGCACCGGCACAACCAGTACGTCACCGTCTCGCTGCCGTCGGCCCGCGACCTGTCCGATCTCGGTGTCGACACCGGGCGCATCGCGGTCGTGCGCAACGGACTCGACGAGGCGCCGGCCGAGACACTGACCGCGCAGCGCTCGCCGACCCCCCGTGTGGTCGTGCTGTCGCGGTTGGTGCCGCACAAGCAGATCGAAGACGCGCTGGAAGCCGTCGCCGCCCTGCGGTCGCAGATCGCCGATCTGCATCTGGATGTCGTCGGCGGCGGCTGGTGGCGTGAGCGGCTCGTCGAGCGGGCCCGCCTGCTCGGCATCTCCGATGCCGTCACCTTCCACGGCCATGTCGACGACACCACCAAACACGCTGTGGTGCAACGCTCCTGGGTGCACCTGCTGCCCTCGCGCAAGGAGGGCTGGGGCCTGGCGGTCATCGAAGCCGCTCAGCACGCCGTGCCGACCATCGGGTACCGCAGCTCCGGCGGGCTCACCGACTCCGTCGTCGACGGGGTCACCGGCGTGCTGGCCGACGACCACGACGAACTGGTCGGCCACCTGCAACGACTGCTCACCGACCAGGTGCTGCGCGATGAGCTCGGCGCCAAAGCGAAGGCGCGCAGCCGGGAGTTCTCCTGGCGGCAGAGCGCCGATGCCATGCGGCAGGTGCTGGAGTCAGTGCATGCCGGTACCCGCGTCAGCGGCGTGATTTAGGAGAGCGAAAGTCGATGAGCGACAACACCCGTCCCGGCCCACTGCAGTACATCGCCTACAGCTACGGCAAGGTCCTGCCGCCGGCCATGCACGACTGGGTGCGCAAAGACCTCACCGGCAAGGGCGCTCAGCGCCGAACCTTCTTCCGCGTCGCCATCCCGGCGCTGATCATCCTGGCGCCGCTGTGGCTGATCCCCACCACCGTCTACATGCATCTGGCGATGACCGCGCTGCTGTTCGTGCCCTGCCTGTACTTCACCCACGCGCTGGACAAGATCTACCGCGCGCATCGGCTGCGTCAGCACGGTCTGGACGACAGCCTGGTCAACGAGCGGGCCCGTGAACGCGACGCCCGCATCGCCGACGACTACCGCAAGCGCTACGGTCATCACGACGCCGAAAGCTGAACCAGCTCAACAGCTTTCTGCATGCAGGTGGACCAGTCCGGAGGCGACGGCGTAGCGCGGGCCGTGCACTCCGTCGACATCGGCCCGTCCGACGGCCACCGGCACATTGCGCAGCGACTCGCCGACCGTGCGCAGCAGCTCGTCGTCGAGCGCCCCGCCGCCGGCCAGCACCAGCGCAACCGGCGGTCGGTCGAAGGCCTTCAGGCAGCGGGCGATGTTGGCGGCCACGGTCTGCTGCTTGACCGCCAGCCGCAGGCTGCGCCACTCCTCGGCGGCCAGCCGGTTGGAGAACGGGACCAGCCCGGCGCTGCCGCGGGTGCACAACCGTCCGATCGCCTCCGGCGGGGCGGGGGAGTCCAGGAACACCCGCCGGCCGTCCTCCTCATGGGCGATGTGCGGTCCTTCCACCCGGATCGCCGGTGAGCGCTTGACCTGTTCGGCCAGCGCGCGCGGAATTCCGAGGGTGGCGGCGACGGCCGTGGTGATGGCCTCGCCCGCCCCGGCGGCCACCACTTCCCGGTCCGGCCCGATCACGTCGATCGTCCCGCCGCCGATGTCGCAGACCAGTGAACCGGGCGGCAGATGCGGGGTGGTGTGCGCGCCGCGGGCCGCCGCCCGCGGTTCCGAGGCGATGGTCCGCGCCGGACGGTCGCACATTTCCTGCAGGGTTGCCGCGGCATCTGCCACCTCGTCGGCGGCCAGCAGCGCCACGACGGTGCCACTGGTCTCCACCACCCCGCGGCGCAGCCAGGCGCCGTCGTCGATGACCCGCAGATTGGTGAAGTAGGCATCATCGACGGCAAGACCATGCGCTGTCGAGGGCAGGGCGGCCAGCCGAACACGCACCACGGTGCCGGGTTGTCGCACCCGCAGCAGGCTCTCGGCCTCGGCCGGCGAATACCGCCGCACGACGCCGTCGACGCGGCACTGCGCGTAGTCGTCGTCGGCGGCAGGCGGCTGCGGGTCCCCGTCGCGCAGGGTCACCGCGATCGCCGGGGAATCCGCCAGCTCCCGCGTGAACTCGGCGATCCGGTGGATGTGTTCGTGACCCACGCCGAGCGCCGCGGACAGCGCTATCGGATCGGCCAGCGCCCGGTAGGCGCGGCCTTCGGCGACCACTTCGACCGCCACCGCAGCGCCGGTGCGCAGGCCGGCGAGGTCGACCTCGTCGACCACCGGGATGCCACCGGGAATGCGGTTGGCGATCAGCACCGCCTCGTCCCGTTCGGCGATCACCCCGGCGACCCGCCACCCGCGCTCGACGGCCTCGGTGATCCGTCGCGCCGCCACCTCGAAGTCGACGGTCGCGTCGACCGACACGATCACCGGACCGGCCACCGGGACGCCGGCCGTCTCGGCCAGGGGGACGTGCGCGCCGACCGCGGAGCCCGCGCCGGCCGGCGTGCTGGCGCTGGGGCGGCGCAGGCTGCGTACCGGACAGTGCGGCGGTGTCGGTGGTGGCAACGGCGCTGTCGCGGTGTCGACCGGGCGCAGCGCCGAGAGCACGATCTCCTCGACCGGCACACCGGCCTGGACCTCCAGCTTGTGCAACAGTGCCGCCGCACCGGCCAGCGAGTCCCGAGAACCCTTGCGCCCCCGCGTCGGCGCCTGTCCGTGACAGATCGGCTCCGTCGAGCCGGCGGCGACCCTGGCGACGACGATCTCGGTGGTGTGGTTTCCGACGTCGATTCCGGCCACCACACTCAACGCAGCAGACCCCGCCGCTGGTAGACGGTCGCAGCGTGGCGCACCAGTTCCGCGCAGCGGGTGGCGCCGCGCGACTCCAGGGCCGCCCCGAGGGCTTCGAGTTCCGGTGCCGTCGAGCGGTGCGGGCGCAGTGCCTCGTAGAGGCTCATCACCTCGTCGTCGCCCATGGTCGCCAATTCGGCTGCGCGCAGGAAGTTCTCGGCCAGTTGCGGGTTGCCGCCCGCAGCGGCGACATCCGCCTGATGAGCCAGTGCGGCCGGATCCATCCGCAGATCCGCCAACGTGAGCTTGCCGTCGACCGCCGCGGCGACGGTGAAACGCTCTTCGGTCATGCCCGCCTCGCTTCGACGGTGACCGGCGCCTCGCCGGGTTCGCAGGCTTCTCGCTCCAGTGCCACGAGCGCCACCGCCCGGGCGTGATACCGCGCCGAGATCGACTCGTCGGTGCCACCGGTGAAGATCGGCACCGGTGCCATCCCCTTGGCGTGGCGGGCGGCGTTCTTGCCGAGCTCGCGGTACATGTCGGCATTCAGCAGTGGGGCGACGCTGAACAGTTCCAGGTTCGCCAGCGGCGCCAGGTCTCGCCGGTGTATCAGAGCAGTCCCCTTGCCTTGCAGGCCGATTCCGATGCCCGACCCGGACAGCTTCGCCGCGGTCAGCCCGATCAGCCCGACGTCGATGGTGGAGCGGACCCGGACCAGCCGCGCCACGCATCCCTCTTCCTCCAGCCCGGCTTCGATCTGCCGCAGCACCTCGCCCACGGTGAGCCCGCACAGCGTCAACCACACACTGCGGCCCAGCGCCGGCGACAAGCCGATGCACACCTCGCGGGGATCGCTGCCCTGCCTGGCGGCCTCCACCGGGGTGAAGGTGATGTGCCCGTGATGGTCGGCCTGATCGGCGGTCAACTCGGCGGTGGTCCGGGCCTGCCGGATGTCGTCGATCTCCGCCCGCCGCGGCCCGGACAGCGCGTAACCCGTTCCAGGCCCGGCATAGTCGTTGGGGTCGGTCAGCTTGGACAGCACGTTGAAGTCCTGGTCGAAGATGGCCGAGGTCTGCAGCTGATCACCGCGCAGCCGCTCGGCGGTCAGCCGCATGATCGACTCCGCCTCGGCGTCGAATCCGGTGCGGTGCAAGGCGGCGACGACGTCGAAGACGGTCAGCTGGCGGGCCTCGATGGCGGCGGCGGCCTCGGCGACCATCTTGGGATGGCCGGCGGGCAGGTCGCGGGAACCGTTGGCCACCACCACCTCGTCGACGCGGGCGTCGTCGTAGTCGGCCAGGCCGAGATCGCGGTAGACGGCCTGCACCGCGGTGGCGGCGCGCCGGCGCACCCGGGCCAGGTGCTCGGCCGACACGGTGCGCAGCCCCCCGTCGGCGCCCCAGTCCCGCTGCAACACCAGGAAGTCGTCCATATCGTCGGAGTTGAAGTTTGACAGCGCAAAAGCGTTGTCGTAGCGAGGGATCGAGCCGAAACCCGAAAAGATGAAGTCGGCACCGGCGAGCAGGACGGGCAGGGTGTGCGCGCTGCGGCGGATGTCGGATTCGGAGATCAGGTTGTCGTTGCCGGCGCAGGACTCCAGGTCTCGCAGCATCACCATCAGGTTCTCGGCCAGCAACTCCTTCATGCCCTCCGGGACCGAGGCCACCACACCGACACCGTCGATCCCACCGTTCTGCACACCTTGTGAGCCGAGCGCGCGGGCCAGGGACACGCACCGCGACTCCAGGTAGAGGATCGAACACTTCTCCGCCGCGCCCATCAGCACCTCGGCCCCGCCGCCGCTGGTCACCCGCATCTTCAGCCCGCGAGAGGCGTAGGCGGAGGTGAGGATGGCCTTGGAGAACGGTGTGTCGTCACCGTCGACGAACACCTGCTCGGTGCCGTAGATCGAGATCGTCTCGGCGTAGCTGGTCAGTCCGCGTAAGCCCAGCCGGAGTTCCAGGGCCTCCTCGATGGAGCACTGGGCCAGCGCACCGGGCACGCCCACCTGGCTTCCGATCAGCAGCGCCACGGCGTTCGAGGGCGCATCGCCGAGCACCGGGACCGTGGTCTCGACCTCCCGGAAGCCATAGGCCACCGCGCTGGCCGCATCGGCGGCGATCAACAGCGGGTCGTCGAGCTGGTTGGTGACGTGCGCCTGGTTGCTCGGGGTGCGACGGGCCCGCATCTTGGCCATGGCCATCTGCATCTCGACCGGGGTCAGCACGGCCATCACCCGGGCCAGCTTCGCCGGGGTGGTCCCGCCGATCAGGCGCACCACCTCCGCGCGGGGCACGTTGATGTCGACGGCCATCCGGGCCAGCACGGCGTCGTCGAGCGCCATCGCCTCGTCGGCCGCCGCCAGGTCGATGCCGTGCCGGGCGATGAACTCGTCGATGACGTCGAAGTCGCTCGCCTGCTTCCCGTCGAGTTCGACGACCACACCGTCGGAGACCACCAGCGACGGCTCGGGGTCATGCGGGCTGTGCATCGCGGCCAGGCCCAGGGTGGGGTCGGCCACGCTGAACCCGTCGAGATTGACCGGCTTGGCGTCCAATACCCGCATGCGCCCCTGGTCGAGATCACCGGCGTGGTGTTGGGTCGCAGAGCCATCGGTGGCCACAGCGGCACTCTCCGTCCTGCTGGTTACGAATCGCACTGTCGTCGAAGACGATACGTGCCCGTCGGTTCGCGGCGCGGCCGGTCAGGAGAACTTGGCCCGCCAGCGCGTCGCGGCGGCCAACGCCACGCCACTGCCGCCCAGCAGCACCAACCACACCAGGTGGGCGGCCACCACCGCGGCTCGCTTGGCCTGCGCTGCGGCCGGGCTGGTGCCACCGACGCGGTAGAGCGTCAGATCGTCGTCGCGATAGGCGACCGGAAGCAGCTGCAGCGTCCGCGGGGCGTCGCCCAGCGTTCCCGCGCTGCCGGTCTCGACGACCACCCAGCCCACGCCTGCCTCGGCCAGCGCCTCGGGCGGGACACCCGCCAGCAGCATCCGCTGCACGGCGCGAGCGCGCCCGCCTTCGCCGAACACCGTCTGATTCGAAATCGTGAGATCCCCGGTCACCAGCACGTCGGCCCGCACCCAGCGGGGCAGCGGGTCGAGCACCGGAGCCGGCCCGGACCACCGGAACTGGCGCATCGAATCGGCGGGCAGCACGGCAACGGTCGCCGGTTGCGCGTTGACGATCCGGGCCACCGCCGGCCAGCCCGCCGGGTAGCGGACCGCGGTGACCTTGCCCGCCACCCCCCAGGCCAGATCGGGCAGCACCGCGATCATCGCGGCCACACACAGCAGCGCCGCCAGACCCGGCCGCAGCCGGGCGCGCAACGTCACCACCGCCCCCGCGGCGGCGACGGCGTAGCCGGGCATCGCCAGAGCCACCCACTTCTGCCCGTCGCGCAACACCCCCAAGCCGGGGACGGCGTCGACCAGCCGGCGCAGCTCCGCCAGCCCCGGTCCGGTGGCCATCGCGGTGGGCAGCAGCACGGCCGCGGCGGCCAGCACCAGCAGCGGCAGCACCGCTCGGCGGCGGATCACCGCGGGCAGCCCGAGTACCACCACCGTTAACAGCACGATCGTGCCGAGCAATGCGAAAACCGTTGTGCGGGAGGAGGGAACAGCTTCGGCATTCCAGATGCCGGCCAGCCCAGCCAGACTGCCGAGTGTGCCCAGGCCCGGTTCCGCCCGCGCCGCGAAGGCCAGCACACCGGAGGTGGGCGACGAACCGAGCGCGTCACCGAGGGCCGACGCGGTCAGCCACGGTGCCGCCGTGAGCGCCGCCGCCGCCAGCACCCCTGCCACGCACCACAGCCGACGTACCCCGGGACCGGGTGCCGCCACGCACACCAGCGCCACAACAGCCGCCAACAGCAGACCAGTCGGGGTGAGCCCGGCCAACGCGATCCAGAACAGCACCGGCGCCCAGCGGGCCCCCGGGCCGCCGGCTCGGCGCGCAGCCGGACCACGGCCGCAGCCACCCACGGCAGACAGGCGTAGCCCACCAACAGGCTCCAGTGCCCCTGGAGCAGTCGCTCGGCGACGTAGGGGTTCCACACCGCCAGGGTGGCGGCCACCAGCTGGCCCGGCAGTCCGGCGTCGGCCACCAGCAGGGCGGCCAGCCGCCCGGCGCCCCAGCCGGCCAGGAAGATCCCCGCGATCAGCAGGGCCTTGACCACCACACCCCCGTCGACGACGGTGGACAGCCCGGCCACCAGGAAATCCTGTGGCAGCGCGCGAGGTGCGGATTCGCTCAAGCCGAGCGCGGCGTCGGAAAAATACGAACGCGGGGTGGAGACGGCGTCCCGCAACAACAGATAGCCAGGCGCCCACAGCGGTGCGGTCACCACGACGGCCAGCAGGAGGGCGTACGCCGGCAGCGCCCACGCCGGGGCTCGACGTGCCCGGGTCACCGGAGCGCTCACCGCTGCGGAGGCGGAGGCTCCAGATCCGGTCGCGCCGCGGGAAGCTTTTCGGTGGCGGCTTCGGCGGCGGGCATCGGGCCGGTCTCGTCTTTACCGAAGAATCCGTGATCGGCGGTGTCGAGGCCCGGATCGATCAGAGCCGACTCGGCGCGAATGCTGAAAGTGCCCAGCAGGATCCCGCCGACCAGAGCCACCAGACCGGCGGCGGTGAAGCTGATCGGCAGCACCCGTGACCACAGCCCTACCCGGTCGCGCTCGTCGCGGGCCGCGGCCACCTGGGACTCGATGGTCTCCTCGGTCGAGGTCACCTTGTAGTCGGCCAGCTCCATCTCCGGCCGGACCGCGTCGCGCGCGTAGTAGTGGTTGGCGTGCTCCTCGGCCTTCACGATGGTGCCCGTCACCGGGTCGACCCAGAACGTGCGTTGCGCCGCGTAGTAGCGGGTCATCGTGACCGGCTCGTCGGGGGGCCGGGCAGGCCCCACAACGACGCCCGCGCGGTCACCTCGCCGTCCTCGCTGTTGTCGTAGAGCGAGGCGTACTTGATCGGGTCGACCAGCTTGCCGTCGGCGTCGTAGCCGACGTTCTGGGTGAACCGGTAGGTGGTCAGCCCGTTGACGTCGTCCTCGCCGTCGTAGTTGGCGTCGAACGCCTTCTGCGCGATCGGATCGAAGTACGGGTAGGTCTTCTTCTCGGTGTTGAACGGGAACCGGTAGGACAGGCCCTCGTGCGGCAACGCGATGTTGGTCGGCGGCTTGTCGTCCTCGATCGTGCGCGGCTTCTGAACCGATCCGCCCGGATGGGTGTCGTCGGACACCGCCAGCGCGGTGGAGCGGTTGAGCGTCACGGTGTCGACCATGGCCAGCAGCAACCCGTTGTCCTGCTGCTTGTCGGTGCGCCGGACACTGGTGCCGACCTGAAGCGTCACCACGTCGGCGTTGGCCGGCGACTCCACGGTGATCTGCTGTTGGGACACCAGTGGGACGTTCTTGTCGACGACGAACCGCTCGCCGCTCAGCGACGCCGGGTCCAGCGCGGTCCCGGTCCCGTCACTGACCAACGTCTCGTCGGTGTTCAGCGGAATCTTCTTGATCTTGCCGGAGGTGTAGGTCGACAGCAGCAGCGCGGCGATCAGCAGGGCGGCGCCCAGCCCGATGATGACGTATGCCCCGATACGCAACATGCCTGCGCGGTTCACGCTGCCGTGGCCTCCTCACTCGCGATCGGCTTCCGCAACGCCTGACGGCGAAGCAAACCGGTCTGACCCTAACAGCAGACGCCGAGACACCGGCTCATTAGGAGGTCACACCGCAGGCCAGGGAGTACCCACTTTCGCGGTACCGCAGTGCACCGGCAGACTGGCGGCATGGCAGCCGAGGCGGAGCAGGTGGGGGGCACCCGCGGCTTCCTGCCCGCCGTGGAGGGGATGCGCGCCTGTGCCGCCATGGGGGTGGTGCTCACCCACGTCGCGTTCCAGACCGGGACCGCCACCCCGGTCCTCGGCCGGCTGTTACATCGATTCGACCTGGCCGTGGCCGTGTTCTTCGCGCTCTCGGGCTTCCTGCTCTGGCGTGGCCACGCCGCCGCGGCCCGCGGATTGCGCCGCCGCCCGGCCACCGGCCACTATCTGCGTTCGCGGCTGATCCGCATCCTGCCGGGCTATCTGGTGGCGGTGGTGGTCATCCTGACGCTGCTGCCCGAGGCCAACCACGCCAACCTCACCGTGTGGCTGGCCAACCTCACTCTCACCCAGGTCTATGTGCCGCTGACGCTGACCGCCGGGCTGACCCAGATGTGGAGCCTGTCGGTCGAGGTCAGCTTCTATCTGGCGCTGCCGATCCTGGCGTTTCTGGCGCGCCGGCTGCCGGTGCGGGCCCGGGTGCCGGTGATCGCGTTCGTGGCGCTGGCCAGCCTGGGCTGGGGGCTGCTGCCGATCCACACCGCCCAAGGGGTGAACTTCCTCAACTGGCCGCCGGCCTACGCCTCGTGGTTCGCGGCGGGCATGCTGCTGGCGGAGTGGACGGTCAGCCCGCTGGGCTGGGCGCACAAGCTGGCCCGCAACCGGTGGGCGATCTTCGGCATCGCGCTGGTGGCCTACCTGATTTCCGCCTCGCCGCTGGCCGGCCCGAAGGATCTCGTCCCGGCCACGCTGGCGCAGTTCGTGATCCGCACCTCGATGGGCGCCATCGTCGCCGGCGCGCTGCTGGCGCCGCTGGTGCTCGACCGCCCCGACACCGCGCACCGCATCCTGGGCAGCCCGGCGATGGTGACCCTCGGTCGCTGGTCCTATGGATTGTTCATCTGGCATCTGGCCGCGCTGGTGATGGTGTTCCCGATGGTCGGCAAGTTCATGTTCAACGGAAACCTGATCGTCATCCTGGTGCTGACCCTGGTGCTGGGGTTCGCGATGGCGGCCGTCAGTTACGCGTTGATCGAGTCGCCGTGCCGCAACCTGCTGCGGCGCTGGGAGTACCGCACGGTGTCACCGGTTCCGCCGCTGGACAGTTCGGTCGACGATGCACCGGAGCCGGTTGTTGCGCGATGATCTGTGCCTGACCGCATGTCTGAAGGGATCGCCATGGTTGCTGAGGCACTGACCATCATGTTCTGGCCCGAATCGGCTTACGGGCCGACCAACCAGTGCATTGGTCTGGCCGCAATCCTGCGTGACCGCGGCCACCGCATCGTGTTTGCCGCCGAGAGCAGCTGGGCGGGCAAGCTGGCGGCGCTCGGATTCGTCGAGGAGCTGGTCGACCTCGCCGAGCCGGCCGAGGGCGCCGCCGACGAGGACCCGGGCAAATTCTGGACCGACTTCATCACCGAAACCGCGCCGGAGTTCCGCAAGCCGACTCTTCTGCAACTCGAGACGTTCATCCAGCCGACCTATCAGGCCCTCATCGACGGCGCGAAGTACTGCGAGCCCCGGCTGCGGGAGATCGTCGCCGAGCATCGGCCCGATGTGATCGTCGAAGACAATGTCGTGCTGTTCCCGGCATTGGTGAGTTCCGGTGCGCCCTTCGTGCGGATCGTGTCCTGCAGCCCGCTGGAGGTCCCGGGTCCCGGTGTCCCGCCGGCCTTCTCCGGGCTGCCCAGTGCCGACCCGGCACAGTGGGACGCCTACCGGGCGGAGTTCGACCGCACCCATCGGGCGATGTGGACCGACTTCAACGACTGGGTGCAGGCCCAGGGCGCTGCCCCGCTGCCCGATCTGGAGTTCATGCCGCGCGGCGGGACGGGCAATCCGGCGGCCAACCTCTACGTCTATCCCGCCGAAGCCGACTACCTCGAGGCCCGACCGCTCGACGACAGCTGGACTCGGATGGATTCCAGCGTCCGGGAGACCGACGCCGACTACGTGCTGCCCGCCGAGGTGGCCGACCGGCCCGAGGGCAGCGCGTTGATCTATCTGTCGCTGGGCTCGCTGGGCAGTGCCGACGTCGCGCTGATGCAGCGGCTGGTCGACGTGCTGGGCGCCACCCGACACCGGTTCATCGTCAGCAAGGGCCCGCAGGCGGACCGGATCACGCTGGCCGACAACATGGTTGGTGAGCAGATGTTGCCGCAGACGAAGATCATCCCGGAGGTCGACCTGGTCATCTCGCACGGCGGCAATAACACCGTGACCGAGACGCTGCACTTCGGCAAGCCGTTGATCGTGCTGCCGCTGTTCTGGGATCAATACGAAAATGCCCAGCGCATCGACGAGTTGGGTTTTGGGGTGCGGCTGGACACTTACGGGTTCGCCGACGAGGAACTCACCGGTGCGGTGGAGCGGATCCTCGCCGACACCGACTTGCGGGCGCGGCTGGCGCAGACCGGCGCGGCGATCCGGGCCCGCGACGGGCTGCGGGTGGGGGCCGACGTCATCGAACAGGTGGGCAGGCAGCACACCCGGTGAGTCGGGAACTCGACTCGCTGGATCTCGCCGAGGGCAGCCGCCTGGCCGTCGTCGAAGGGCCGGACGGGCTGGCCGCGCTGCCGATGGTGCGCGAGGCCGACGGGACGTGGCGCCGGGCACGGCCCGGCGACGGCGCCGCCGAGGCGCTGCTGGCGCTGTTGGCGGCGGCGCCGGGGGTGCACACCCGGGGGTGTTTCACCGTGCACGCCTGGACGGCGCGGCCCGCCGCCGGGGAGCGGGCCGTCGCCGTCGACCAGACCAACGAGTCGGTGATCGTCGGTGACGCCGCGGTGGTCAAGTGGGCGACACATCTGCAGCAGGGTCCGCATCCGGCCCCGCACCGGATCGAAGTGTTGCGCGCCAACGGCTTCCGCTTCATGCCGAATCCGTGGGGGCTGATCACCTGGCAACCCGCCGACGGCGCCCAGACGCTGGTGGTCAATGTCGACGAGTACCTGCCCGGCGCGGTCGACGGCTGGACTTGGGCGGTGGAGGACATGGTTGCCGCGGCCCGCGACGGCCGGATCGAGGCGCTGAAATCGGCCGCTGCCGAGGTCGGTGCCGTCGTCGCCGAGCTGCATGCCGCCCTCAGCGGCACCGCCTCGGCGGCGACGGACGCCGACGCGCGGCGGTGGCGGGAGACGGCGCTGGCAACTCTGGAAGAGGCTCGCGCGCTGAGCATTTCACCGCTCACCGAGCTCCTGGCTGACGGTCGCGCAGAGATCGAACATCTCCTGGGCAGCCTCGGCGGTCTGGCCGGCAGCCCGGTGCTGGACGGCCACGGTGACCTGCATGTGGGCCAGGTGCTGCGGCATGCCGGTGGCTACGTCGTCACCGACTTCGACGGAAACCCGGTGCTGCCGGCCGCCGAGCGGGCCCTGCCAATCCCGGCTGCGCTCGACGTGGCCGGCATGACCCAGTCGCTGGCCCACGTGGCGATCGTCGCCCGCCGGCACCACCAGCTCGACGCCGCCGCACTGGCCGCGGCTGACCACGCCGCGCGAGAGGTGTTCCTGGCCAGCTACTCCGCCCGCCTCGCCGCACTCGGCGGTGCCGGGCTCTACGATCCGCAGCCGTTGCGCGCCTTTCGGCTTCAACAGGTGCTACGCGAGATCGTCTACGCTGCACGGCATCTACCCCGGTGGATGTATGTACCCGACGCGGCGCTGCCCGCACTGCTCGAGGAGAGGACTCCTGGTGGATCCTGACGGTTTCGCCGCGGACCTGGCGCGCAAACCCGACGTTCTGGGCCGGCTCGCAGAGCGGCTGGCCGCCGGCAACCCCTGGGCGGACGTCGTCCCCGCCGGCACCAGCCGGGTGGTCCTGCTCGGCATGGGTTCCTCGGCCTACGCCGGTGGTGTCGCGGCGGCGCGGATGCGGGCCCGGGGACTGGTCGCCGTCTCCGAACTGGCCTCCACCCGGCTACTGCCGGACTGGGGCGAGGGCACCCTGATCGTGGCCACCTCGGCGACCGGCGGCTCGGTCGAGACACTCGACGCGCTCGACCGGTTGCCCGCCGGCGTGGCGACCGTAGCGCTGACCAACACGGCCGGGTCGGCCATCACCCAACGCTGCGGGGCGGTCGTCGAGCTGACGGCCGAACCCGAAGTGGGTGGGGTGGCCTGCCGCAGCTACCAGCACACCCTGGCGCTGCTCATGGCGCTGGAGTGCCAGCTGGCCGGTGCCGACACGGCGGGACTGGCCGCCGCGGTGACCAAGGCGGCCGCCGCCAGCGCCCACCTGCTCGACACCGAGGTGCACTGGCGTCCACCGGCCGGTGACCTGCTGCTCGGGCCGGCGGGAACGCACCTGGCCGCACCGGCGCACCGGTTCTGTTCGGCCCAGCAGGGCGCGCTCATGCTGCGGGAAGGGCCGCGCCGCGGCGCCGTCGGCTGCGAGACCGGGGACTGGAGTCACGTCGACGTCTACCTCACCAAGACCACCGACTACCGCCTGCTGGTGTTCGCCGGGTCGGAATGGGAGGAGCAGATGGCCGAGTGGACCACGCTGCGCGGCACCACCGTGGTCGGCGTCGGCGGCACCGCGGCCGGCGCGCAGGTCGAGGTGCGCTATCCCGGCGACGACGACGATGACGTCCGGCTGCTCACCGAGGTGCTGGTGCCCGAACTCGTCGCCGCCCGCGCCTGGCAGGCCCAGAACTAGCCGGTCAGCCGGGCGATGACCCGGTCTCGGACGGCTGAACGCCGGGCCTTGCCGGCGTCGTCGCGCAGCGGGGTGTCCACGAACTCCACGCCGCGCGGCACCTTGTAGTCGGCGAGCTGCTCGGCGACGAACGCCCGCACCCCGTGTTCGTCCAGGTCGCCGCCGTCGGTGTGGACCAGCGCGTAGGGCACCTGCCCCAGGTCCTCGTGCGGAACGCCGACCACCAGACAGGACAGCACCGCCGGGTGCGCCGACAGTGCGTTCTCGATCTCGGCGGGATACACATTGCGCCCGCCGACGGTGAACATGTCCACCCGCCGGTCGGCGAGGTACAGGTAGCCGTCCTCGTCGAACCAGCCCAGATCGCCCAGGGAATCCCAGCCGTCCCGCGACTTGGCGGTACTGCCGACGTAGCGGTAGGTCGGGCCGCTGCCGGGGTCGGGTCGCATGTAGATCTCGCCGAGAACGCCGGGCGGGCAGTCGTTGCCGTCGTCGTCGAGCACCTTCATCTCGCCGGCGACCACCCGGCCGACCGATCCGCGGTGGGTCAGCCACTCGCTGCCGCTGATGAACGTCAGGGCCTGAAGTTCGGTGCCGCCGTAGAGTTCCCACACCGCGTCCGGCCCGAGCAGGTCGATCCAGGCCTGCTTGATGTTCGGCGGGCAGGGCGCGGCCAGATGCCACAGCCGGCGCAGCGAGGACAGGTCGTAGCGCTCCGGGTTGGCGTGGTAGACCGGCAGCAGCCGCTGCATGATCGTCGGCACGGTGGCCAGGTAGTCCACCCGGTGTTCGGTGACCAGCCGCAGAAAGAGGTCGGGATCGAAGCGGCGCATCAGCACCAGATGCTGGCCGGTGAGCAGGGCGATGGTCGCCGAGGTGAAGCCGGTGTTGTGGCTGAGCGGCACCGGCAACAACTGGGTGTCGGTGGGCTCGTTGCCCATCGACATAGCCAGCAGTTCCGCGGGAATCCGGCCCTGACCGCCGGCCTCGATCAGCTTGGGCCGTCCGGTGCTGCCCCCGGATGCCATCGACGTCCACGTCGGCGAAACCGCTTCGGGCAGTGGATCATCGGGCAGCTCAGGGCGGCCGGTGAACTCAGCCGGCACCGACGGCACGATACCCCGCGGGTCGGCCCGGCCCACCAGCAGTGCGCGGGGCTTCAGGTCGAGCAGGCCGGCATACTCCGCGTCGGGCAGTCGCGGTGACAGCGGCTGCGGGATCGCCCCCAGCTTCCACACCGCCACCGTCGCCTGCACCCACTCGATCGAGTTGGGCACCGCGATGGTGACGTAATCGCCTTGGCGCACCCCGAGTTCGGCGTAGGCGCGCGCCAACCGGTTGGAAGCCGACTCCAACTCGGCGCGAGTGACGGTGCGCCCGTCGCAGGTCACCACCGGCCGGTTGGGCGCCTCGGCGGCCAGTTGGCTCAGTCGCGTTCCGATCGGCGGAATCTCGTCGGTCATCGCCCGGCCTGCCCGGAGAAGACGGTGCGCGGATTGTCCACCAGCATGGTGGTGATCTGGTCCTCGGTCACTCCGCGCGCACGCAGCGCCGGCAGCACGTCGTGGTGGATGTGCAGGTAATGCCAGTTCGGCACCACGGCCGGGAGCAGCGCCTCGGGCAACCAGTCGATGTAGCAGGACGCATCGTGGGAGAGCACCATCTTGTCGGCATGGCCGCGCTCGCACATCCGCGCCACCGTGTCGACGCGCTCGTCGAAGCCGAGAATCATGTCCAGCCCGAATCGGTCCATGCCGAGGTAGGACCCGTTGGCGACCAGCTCCTCCAGATAGTCCAGGTCGGTGGTGTCGCCGCTGTGCCCGATCACCACCCGGCTCAGGTCGACGCCTTCCTCGGCGAAGATGCGCTGCTGCTCCAGACCGCGCCGGGTGACGGCATGGGTGTGGGTGGTGATGGGCGCCCCCGTCTCCCGGTGGGCCGCCGCCACCGCCCGCAGTACCCGCTCGACGCCGGGGGTGACACCCGGTTCGTCGGTGGCGCACTTGAGGATTGCCGCCTTGACTCCGGTTCCGGCGATGCCTTCGGTGATGTCGCGGACGAACAGATCGGTCATCGTCTCCGGACCGCCCATTCCCGTGCCGGGGCCGGTGAAGTGGAAGTACATCGGTACGTCGTTGTAGGTGTACACGCCGGTGGCCACCACGATGTTGAGGTCGGTCTGGGCGGCCACCCGCTGGATCCGCGGAATGTAGCGGCCCAACCCGATCACCGTCGGGTCGACGACGGTGTCCACCCCGACGGCTTTCAGCGCGTTCAGCTTGGCCACCGCGTCGGCTTCGCGGGCCTCGTCGTCGCCCCAGCCCTCCGGGTAGTTGGTCATGATCTCGGGGGAGAGCACGAAGACGTGCTCGTGCATCAACACCACGCCCAGGTCATCGGTGGCGACCGGCCCCCGCACGGTCTCGATCTGCGACGTCGAAGCAGGCCCGCTCATACCGGCACACTAACGAGAAATGCTGGTGTCCTTACCGGTTTCGCTCTCAGTTGGGCGCGGGGTCCGCCATACGACGGAGGCGGCCAGCGCCCCGAGCGCGATCAGGGCCAGTAGCTGCACCCACGGCGAGTGCCCGATGTAGCCGTCGACCGAGCGCCACGGATACCGGGACAGCACCGCACCGGCCACGATCAGCCCGCACGAGGAGACCGCCAGCGTCAGCCGGTCACGCAGCCGGGCCCGGCGGCGCAGTCCGTAGCCGACCAGCAGCGCCGCACCGAACACCACCAGGCCCCCGATCCCACCGATCAGCGCACCGGCGGCCAGGACACCGGCGCCGGCCAGCAGCGCCGGCGACCACGGCGATGCGGCGGGCGCACGGGTGGGGCGACGGCGCGGTGGCACCAGCGCTAGCAACAGCAACAGCGGCAACAGCGACAGCCCGGCGATCAACCCGATCCGGTAGGCGTGGTTCGACGGGAAGCTCAGCGTGACCGTGCCCTGCTCGCCGGCCGGGATCACCCAGCCCTGTTGCCAGCCGTTGACGATCACCGGTGTCAGGGTGACGCCGTCGGGCAGGTGGGCGACCCAGCCCGGATTGATGCTCTCCGGCACCACCAGCACCCGCGCGATGGGCGACCGGCTGACGTCGATCTCGCGCCGGTCCGGCCCCCAGGCCCGGATGTCGGCGGGAGTGCTTGGTGCGGTGGGAATCTGGCCGGCCGACGGTCCGTTGAGCTGGGCGCCGTCGACGACGAAAGCCGACCCGGGGCTGATCAGCAGCTCCTGACGCCCGGCCGGCAGCGCTATCGGGGTCGGGTCACAGGCCCGGGCCGGGACCGGCTTCCCGTCCAGCAGCGCCGCGACGGTGGTGGTCACCGAGGTCTGTACGAATCGGCCCGAGACCGCGACGACGGGGCCCTGGCCACAGGGGATTTCGATGGTGCGGGCCCGGTTGCGGGCCGCGTCGGCGGGTGCGACCGGTTTGCCGTCCGGGCCGAGCACCCCGACCTCGGCCAGGCCCGGCGGCTTGACCTGATCGAAACCCAGTGCGGTGCGGTCGATGACGTCGTTCCAGTCCAGCAGGCTGATCCGCACCGTGTCGGTGACACGGGGACGCAGCGACACTCGTTGGGCGCCGGCGTCCGGTCCGCCGTCGAGCCGGCGGACCTGTGGACCGTCGCCCAGGTCGACGGCCACCATGGTGGGGTGGGTGGGCAACGGGGAGGAGCTGGGCGTCAGCACCAAACCGGTGACCTCGGTTGGCTTGGGCAGCGTCACCGTCAGGGTGGGGGCGCTGCGGTGCTGCACCACATTCTGCGGGGCGGTCCACGATGTGCGCGGATCGCCGTCGGTGGCGGCGTAGGCCGAACCGTCGACGTCGATGAGGTCGGCGTCGGCTCGTGAGCGGGTCGTCCCCGGCTGGGCGATGAGGTCCGCCAGGTGCGGGCCCTGCCGGGCACGCACCCACACCGTGGGACTGACCTCGACGGGTTTGGGGACGTTCAGGGTTCGGCTGAAGGTGACCGGCTCCTCGGGGGCCTGGGTCATCGACGCCGCGCAGTGCACCCCGTCGGATGAGTCCGCACAGCCGCCCCGCCCGAGGAGTTCAGAACCCAGATCCCAGGCCGCCACCGTCGACCCGGCGGGCGGGCCGGGCACCAGCAGCGTGTGGCGCAGGTCGACGGGATGGGCGAAGCCCGAGGCGTCGTACTGGGTGACCGACAGATCGGTGATGCCGAATTGGACGCCGGACGAGCCGTCGTCGGTGCCGACCGCCGTGATCCGGACCCACGGGGTTTCCCCGTACGGCAGTGCCACCGTCAGCGGTTTACCCGGTTCGTCGAAACGAACTGTGGTGGTGCCGTTTTCGGTGGAGACCTGGATGCGGCGCACCTGGGCGCCGACCGCGGTGGCACTGGGGGTGATGGTGAGGTTCGCGTTGGTCACGGGGTGGTCGAAGTCGATCTGCAGCCACTGCCCGATGGCGGACTGCAAGGAGTTGGACACCCACGCCGTGGCGGGGTCACCATCCACGGCCGCGGCTGGACCGCTCGCGGGTGCGACATTGGGCAGCGCGGTGGAATCCGACGACGAGCTCGACGCCGACAACCGCCCGCCGGTCCAGGCGCCCTCGGCCAGCTTCGCCCCGGGTACCGGGTAGTCCGGCACCCGGTTGAAGGTGTTGCGCCGGTCGCCTTCGGCCCTGGCGGCCGAGGAGTGGTCGTCTACCCGGCCGTAGTCGGTCTCCCGGTCCACCGGGGTATCGGTCACGGTCACCAGGGGCACCGGAAGGCCGGCGCGCTGCGCATCGGAGGTCAGCAGCATCGGTCCCAGCGGCGCCTGGCCGAGCAGCCGACGCCGTTCGTCGATCCGCAGCAGCACCTCCGGCCCACCGTCCACCCTGGCCATCCGCCCGGCGTCGGTCAGGTAGGGGGCGCCCGGATTGCCCTGTGTGTCGACGCGATAGATCTCCACCGCCGGGTAGCGCGGCCGCAGCCCGCTGTCACTGATGAAACCGTCGAGGGTGCCGGGGCCGACCGGATCCCCGAATTGCGCCACCTTGTGCAGACCCGGTGATCCGTCGATGGCCCGGTGCACCAGCAGCGGCCGTGCCGAGCGGGAGGTGTCGGGGTCGAGGTCGTTACGGACCACCACGTAGGAGATGCCCTGCCGCGCCAGGGTGTCGGCCAGGCCAGCCGAGGGTCTGCCCGCGGCGAACAGCCGCTGTACCGAGTCCAGCGCACGGATCGTCTGCGGCGGGGTGAGTGGAATGGAATCGCGTACCCCCCAAGGGCTTTCACCAAGCACCTGGAGCGGCTCGTCGTGGCTGTTGCCCCACACCTGGGTGGCGAACGGCGCCCCGGGTGCCACCAGCACCCGGCCTGGTGTGGGTTGGCCGGTGTTGTGTTCGGTCAGCCAGTCCGCGGCCTGGTGCCAGTAGTCGGGGATTGCGCGGAACGCGCCGGGCGGGGTGAGCCGGCCGGTCCAGGCCATCGAGGTCGCCACCAGCAGCGCCGCCAGCACCACGATGCCCACCGCCACCCGCTTGTTGTTCTCCGGATGGGCGAACGCCCGCAACCACACCGGCCGTGGTGCGCTGCCCGGCAGCGGTATCCGGCTGAGCAGGTGGGTCACCCCGAGCACCAGCGGGATGCGGATCACCGGCTCGAGCTTGTGCACGTTGCGCAGCGGGGCGCCGGCCGCGTCGAGGAACGCCTGCACCTGGTGGGCCACCGGTGATCCCAGACCGCCCGAGTAGCCCAAGCCCAGCAACACCACACCGACGAGCAGCATGGTGACCAGACGCCCCCGGGCCGGCATCGTGCGCAGCGCCAGGCCCGCCAGCCCGCCCGCGGCCACCAGCGTCGTCGCGATCACCATGGCCGGTTGCGTGACCAACTCGGCGGCCGCGGTGGCGTTGGGCGAGACGAACGGCGTCCAACTGTCGGTGCCGCGCAGCATCTCGGTCAACGAGGTCCACTGGGTGGTGACACCGGAGGACTCGATGAAGTCCAGGAACGGCGGGCTGATCGCGCCCAGCGACAGCAGGGCCACCACCCACCAGGTCACCGCCAGCACGGAGGCCAACGCCCACCACGCGGTGAATCGCCACCACACCCGGTTGGGCCGGTGACACAGCCACCAGATCACCGCGGGCAGGCATCCGGTCAGCGTCGCCACCGCGTTGACCGCACCCATCAGGGCCAGGGCGATGCCGGCGCGGGCGGCGAGCACTCGTAGTGATCGGGTCGTATCGGCCCGCAGCGCCAGGATCACCGGCAGCAGCACCCACGGTGCCAGCATCATCGGCAGCGTCTCCGAGGAGATCGAGCCGATCGTCGTCAGCACCCGCGGCGACAGCGCGAAGGCGACGGCACCGACGATGCGGGACGAGCGGGTCCCGATGCCCAGCACCTCGGCCACCCGCAGCAGCCCCCAGAAACCGGCGGTCAGCAGCAGGGCCCACCACAACCGCTGGGTCACCCAGCCGGGCAAGCCCACAGTGTCGCCGAGCAGGAAGAACGCGCCGTGCGGGAACAGGTAGCCGTAAGCCTGGTTCTGGGCCTGGCCGAACGGTAGGTCGCTGTTCCACAGATTGGCGGCGCGGGCCAGGAAGCGCAGCGGGTTCGCGGTCAGGTCCAGCTTGGTATCGGGTGAGATCAGGCCGGGCGACTGCGCGAAGCACATCACCAGCGCGACGACGAACACGCCGCCGAGCCAGCGCCGCGACAGCGGCGGGGTCGTCAGCGGCGGCTGGGTGACCTCGGGGGAGGCGGCGGTGAGCGTGCTCAGGCTAGCCGCGGTTGCCGTACTCGACGCGGTTCAGCACCGACGACGCGGGGTCGCCAGGCGACAGCGGCGGCTTGGTGTCCTGCTGGATCATCAGCGTCACGCCGAAGATCGCGGCCGCCCCGAGCAGCAGACCGACCAGGATGCTGGCGGCGGCAGGAACCACGAACCGGGTCATGAACGGTTCTCCTTGCGAGGTGCTGAGGCGACGGGACGATGGGGTGAACACCCGCTGGCAAACCTAGCACGCGTCGCACCGCGGTTGGACGACGGCGCCGGCCGTGACAGCATGTCCGGATGGCCACACGCCTGTTCTCGTCCCCGGACTCGCGGCCGGACTCGCGGCCCTGTCGGCGTTGCCGCTGCTGGTCCTGGGGTGTTCTGCACCCGCATCGCGCACCTCGTCCTCCTCGCCGGCCTCGTCGTCCGCCCCGGCCCATGCCGGGTCCCCGGCGGGCGGGGTCCCGCTGGCCGGCCCCGCACCCACCCCGGCCACCCCGGCGCCACCGGCCTGCGGTGACGGTCCGGCGATGCTGGCGTCGATGTCCACCCGCGACAAGCTGGCGCAGCTGTTGATGGTGGGCGTCAAGAGCTCCGCCGACGCCCGGGCCGTCGTCGACACCTATCACGTCGGCGGCATCTTCATCGGCAGCTGGACCGACCTGACCATGTTGACCGACGGCTCGCTGCCGGACTTCGCCAACGCCGGGCCGCTGCCGCTGGCGGTCAGCGTGGACGAGGAGGGCGGCCGGGTGTCACGGCTGACCTCGCTGATCGGCGCGGCGCCCTCGGCGCGGGTGCTGGCCCAGACGAAGTCCCCCGACGAGGTCTACCAACTGGCCCTCGACCGCGGCCGGCAGATGCGCGGACTGGGCATCACCATTGATTTCGCACCGGTTGTCGACGTCACCGACGCCCCGACGACACCGTGATCGGCGACCGGTCGTTCTCCAACGACCCCGCCGTGGTCACCGCCTACGCCGGTGCGTACGCCCGCGGGTTGCGCGACGCCGGACTGCTGCCGGTGCTCAAGCACTTCCCCGGTCACGGCCACGGCTCGGGTGACTCGCACACCGCCGGCGCGGTGACCACCCCGCCGCTGGCGGACCTGCAGAACGACGACCTGATTCCGTACCGGACGCTGACCACCGAGGTGCCGGTGGCGGTCATGGTCGGCCACCTCGAGGTGCCGGGGCTGACCGGGACGACTCCGGCCAGCCTGAGCGCCGCCGCGGTGGGCCTGTTGCGCAGCGGGGGCTACGGTGGCCCGGGCTTCGACGGCCCGGTGTTCAGTGACGACCTGTCGAGCATGGCCGCGATCTCTGATCGCTACGGGGTGGCCGAGGCGGTGTTGCGCAGCCTGCAGGCCGGCACCGATGTGGCGTTGTGGGTGACCACCGACGAGGTGCCCGCGGTGCTGGACCGGCTGGAGAAGGCGGTCAACGCCGGCGAGCTGTCGATGCCGGCCGTCGAGACCTCGGTGCTGCGGATGGCGCGTCTGAAGGGCCCCAGCCCGCGCTGCGGCGGTTAGCCTAAGGGCACCCAGACGATTTCTCGCCGTTGGCGGCCCAACCGAAAGGCGACGATATGGCGGGTGGCACCAAGCGGTTGCCCCGTGCCGTGCGCGAGCAGCAGATGCTCGACGCCGCCGTGCAGATGTTTTCGGTCAACGGCTATCACGAAACCTCGATGGACGTCATCGCCGCCGAGGCGCAGATCTCCAAGCCGATGCTCTATCTGTACTACGGCTCGAAGGAAGAGCTGTTCGGTGCGTGCCTGAGCCGTGAGCTGAGCAGGTTCATCGAGGCGGTCCGCGAGGACATCGACCTCAAGCAGAGCCCGCACGACCTGTTGCGCAGCACCATCGGGTCGGTGCTGCGCTACATCGACGCCAACCGCGCGTCGTGGATCGTGCTCTACACCCAGGCCACCAGCTCGCAGGCGTTCGCCCACACCGTGCGTGAGGGGCGCGAGAAGATCATCGACATGGTGGCCCGGCTGCTGGAGGCGGGCACCCGCCATCCCGAGCCCGACACCGACTTTCACATGATGGCCGTCGCGCTGGTGGGCGCGGGCGAGGCGGTCGCCGCCCGGGTCAGCGCCGGCGACGCCGATGTCGACGAGGCCGCCGACATGTTGATCAACCTGTTCTGGCGGGGCCTCAAGGGCGCGCCGGCCGAGAAGGAAGCCTCCTCGGCACCGTCGTCCTAGCCAGTCCTAGCAGCCGCGGCGGCTAGAGCCCGCGAACCGTCGCCGTGAGGTGTGGATAGCCCTTGGTCATATTGCGCAGCGCGATGTCCCAGCCGTCGGCCGCCCGGTCCACGTAGAGCCCGGCGCTGGCGGGCAGCACCACCGGCTTGCCGAACTTCACCGAATACTGCACCGCGTCCGGCAACTGACCCTCGATGTTGGCCAGAACAGCTGCCGCACTGTACATTCCGTGCGCGATCACGGTGGGGAAGCCGAACAGCTTGGCGCCCACCGTACTGGTGTGGATGGGGTTGTGGTCGCCACTGGCGGACGCGTAGCGACGGATCTGGCCCGGCGTGATCCGCAGGATCGCGTTGGGCGGCGGGAGTTTCGGCCGCTTGGGCGGCTCGGGCTTGGGCTCGTCGGACAACGACGTGCGCTGCTGGTGCAGGAAGGTGGCGACCTGGTGCCAGGCCAGGTCGTTGCCGACGTTGACATCGGTGACCAGGTCGACGAGCAGGCCCTTGCGGTGCTCGCGAAGGTTCTCGGCATGCACGCTGACGCCGACGGAGTCGGTGACCGCGATCGGCCGGTACCGGGTGATGGTGTTCTCGACATGCACCGCGCCCATCGCCGCAAACGGGAAGTCGAACGCGGTCAGCAGTGCCATGACGGTGGGGAAGGTCAGGGCGAACGGATAGGTGAGTGGCACGGTGTCACCGAAGCGCAGGCCGGTGACAGCCGTGTAGGCGGCGACGTTGGCGGGGTCGATCGGCAGCTCGTCGACGCGCAGTGTGCGGCTGGGCAGGGTGTCCCCGCGTGGCACGAAGGGCAGGGAACCGGCCGCCGCGCGCAGCATGTTCCGCAGGCCGCTGGGCTGTTGAGTCACCGCTCTAGGCCCCCAGCATCGCCTGGCCGCACACCCGGATCACGTTGCCGGTCACCGCATTCGACGCCGGGCTGGCGAAGTAGGCGATCGTCTCGGCGACGTCGACGGGTTTGCCGCCCTGGTACAGCGAGTTCAGCCGGCGGCCGACTTCCCGGGTGGCCAGCGGGATCGCGGCCGTCATCGCGGTCTCGATGAATCCGGGCGCGACGGCGTTGATGGTGATGCCCTTGTCCGCCAGCGACGGTGCCAGCGCCTCGGTGATGCCGATCATGCCCGCTTTGGTGGTCGCGTAGTTCGTCTGCCCGCGGTTGCCGGCGATGCCGGCCATCGAGGACAGGCCGATGATCCGGCCGCCGTCGCCGATGCTGCCGTTTTCGACCAGGCCCTCGGTAAGACGTTGTGGGGCAAGGAGATTGACCGCCATCACCGCGTCCCAGCGGCTGTCGTCCATGTTGGCGAGCAACTTGTCCCGGGTGATGCCGGCATTGTTGACCAGGATGTCGGCCCGGCCCCCGTGGTGCTCCTGGAGATGGTCGGTGATCTTCTGCACCGCGTCGGGCGCGGTCACGTCCAGTGCCAGGGCGGTGCCACCCACCTTGGCGGCGGTTTCGCTCAACGCGTCATGTGCCTGCTCGACGTCGATCGCGACCACCTTGGCGCCGTCACGGGCGAACACCTCGGCGATGGTCGCGCCGATACCGCGGGCCGCGCCGGTGACGATGGCGACCCTGCCGTCCAGTGGTTTGTCCCAGTCCGCCGGTGGTGCGGAGTCCGCGGCCCCGACGTGGAACACCTGGCCGTCGACGTAGGCGGACTTGCCGGACAGCAGGAACCGCATCGTGGACTCCAGACCGGTGGCGGCCGGTTTGGCCGCGGGCGACAGGTACACCAGGGACACCGTGGCGCCCCGGCGCAGCTCCTTGCCCAGCGACCGGGTGAACCCTTCCAGGGCGCGCTGGGCGATGTGCTCCTCGGCGGTGGCTGTCTCGTCGGGGGTGGTGCCGACGACCACGACGCGGGCCGACGGCCCGAGATTGCGCAGCAGCGGGGTGAAGAACTCGTAGAGGCCGCGCAGCCCGACCGGCTCGGTGATCCCGGTGGCGTCGAACACCAGGCCGCCGAACGAGTCGGCCCACCGTCCGCCGAGGTTGTCGGCGACCAGCTCGTAGTCGTCGGCCAGGGCGGCACGCAGTGGCTCGACGACGCGGCCAGGTCGATCCGTGGGAGCGCCGATCAACAGCGCGCCCGCCAATGGCGGTTCACCCGGCCGGTAGCGCCGCAGCGTCTCCGGCTGCGGGATGCCGAGCTGCTTGGCCAGCAGTGATCCGGGTGCGGAGTTGACGATCTGGGAGAACAGGTCGGAAGCCACGAACGTGCCTTTCGCGTTTGCGGTTCGGGTGGATCGGGAACGAACTTACTCCAGAGTAAGGACGGTGCGTAGTATGGGTGGGTATACCCAACTCGTACCGAAGACAAAGCGGAGATTGACGTGGCCTCTACCAGTCCAAACAGCCGTCGGGTCGCCGTCGTCGGCGGCAACCGCATTCCGTTCGCGCGCTCGGACGGCGCCTATGCCGAGGCCTCGAACCAGGACATGTTCACTGCCGCGCTGGGCGGGCTCGTGGACCGGTTCGGACTGTCCGGGCAGCGGCTCGGCGCGGTGATCGGCGGAGCGGTGCTCAAGCACAGCCGCGACTTCAACCTGATGCGGGAGAGCGTGCTGGGCAGCCAGCTCTCGCCCTACACTCCCGCGATCGACCTGCAGCAGGCCTGCGGCACCGGTCTGCAGGCGTGCATTGCCGCCGCCGACGGAATCGCTGCGGGTCGCTACGAGGCCGCGGCGGCGGGTGGGGTGGACACCACCTCCGACGCGCCCATCGGGCTCGGCGACGAGTTGCGTCGCACCCTGCTCGGTCTGCGCCGGGCGAAGTCCAACGTCGACCGGCTCAAACTGGTCGGCAAGCTGCCCGCCTCGCTGGGCATCGAGATCCCCACCAACGGCGAACCGCGTACCGGGCTGTCGATGGGTGAGCACGCCGCGATCACCGCCAAGAAGATGGGCATCAAGCGGGTCGACCAGGACGAGCTGGCCGCCGCCAGCCACCGCAACATGGCAGCCGCCTACGACCGGGGCTTCTTCGACGATCTGGTCACCTCGTTCCTCGGCATCTACCGCGACAACAACCTGCGGGCCGACTCCAGCGCCGAGAAGCTGGCCAAGCTCAAACCGGTGTTCGGCGTGCGCAACGGTGACGCCACCATGACCGCGGGTAACTCCACCCGCTCACTGACGGGGCCTCGGTGGTGCTGCTGGCCAGCGAGGAGTGGGCGCACGCACATTCGCTCGATCCGCTGGCCTACTTCGTGGATTCCGAGACCGCGGCGGTCGATTACGTCAACGGTGAAGACGGTCTGCTGATGGCCCCCACCTACGCCGTCCCGCGGCTGTTGGCCCGCAACGGCCTGCGCCTGCAGGACTTCGACTTCTACGAGATTCACGAGGCCTTCGCCTCGGTGGTGCTGGCTCACCTACAGGCCTGGGAGTCCGAGGAGTACTGCAAGGAGCGTCTCGGCTTGGACGGCGCACTGGGCGGCATCGACCGGGCGAAGCTCAACGTCAACGGTTCCTCGCTGGCCGCCGGCCATCCGTTCGCCGCCACCGGCGGCCGGATCGTCGCGCAGCTGGCCAAGCAGCTGGCCGAGAAGAAGAAGGAGACCGGGCAGCCGGTGCGGGGCCTCATCTCCATCTGTGCCGCCGGCGGTCAGGGCGTCACCGCAATCCTGGAGGCCTGACCAGCGGTGAAGAAAGATTCCGAGAATTTTTCGAGTGGTTTGTAACGAACCCGTCGGGGTAACCGATGCACTGGATAGCTCCGTGTTGCCGTCTGACCCCCCGACCCGACGGCAACACGGGGCATCCTCTTTGTCCATGACTTATTGACGTGGACGAAGGACCGCCGCTGGAGAGGAGGGGAGTCCAGCGGCGGTCATTTTTGACCCGGGCAGTTCTGCCGGTCACCGCTCGTCGAGGGCCCCCGCATCGACCAGCCCGGATTGCACCAGGGCGGCGTCGACGAACCGCTGCACCGGCCGGGCCTGGAAGAACCCGGTGTGCCCACCGCTGTACCAGCCGATATCCGGCCGCCCCCAGTGCTCCCACAGTTGCAGGACCTGTTCGCGGGGATGCACGATCCGGTCGGCCACCCCGGCGTAGATGAAGCGTCCTTCCGGCGGCACCTTCGGCTGCAGAGACAGCGGGGAGATCATCCGGCCGATCGGTTCGGCCAATTCCAGCGTTCGATGGCGCGGATCATCGACCCCCAGCCCGGCGTGCCGGCCCAGGATGGACACCAGGTTGGCCGGCGGCACCCCCAGGATGGCGCAGGTGAGGTCGTCCTCGAGGCTGGCCACCAGGGCCGCGATGTACCCGCCCAGCGAGATGCTGTTCAGTCCGATGCGGGCGCCGGGTGCCTCCGAGCGGATCCAGGCCAGCACCCGCCGGATGTCCCATACCGCCTGCGCGGTCGCGTGCACGTCGTCCATCACGTCCTCGCCCGGGAAGACCGCACCCTTGGGCAGGCCCCGTGCTCGCGGGCCGTGCATGGGCAGCACCGGCAGCACCACGTTGAGGCCGAAGTCCTCGTGCAGATGCCAGGCCCGGAACAATGTCAGATCCAGCCCGACCCGGCCCATCTCGGTGCCGTGTACGCACACCAGCCAGGGCCGGGGCTCGCGGTGCCGCAGCACCAGGGCGTATTCGCGGCGGTTGCCGGTGTAGCCCAGCCACCGGTCGCGGCCCGGCTCGCCGACGTAGGGCTGATAGCCGCTTTCGAACGACATCCGTTCATGGGTGCGATTGCGGTTGGTGTAGGAGCGCAGCGACACCTCGGTGGGCGGGGGCGGGGCGGCGAAGAAGCCGGCCGGCGCGTCGAGCCATCCCCGCGCGCCGTAGAAGTCCATCGCATCGTCGACCTCGGCGTTGATCCGTTCGTAGACCGCCGCATCGCTCAGGGGCCGCCGCCACCGCAGACCGACCAGCACGATCTCGTCGCGCAGGGCGTGGGTCGCCAACGACAGCGTCGGGCGGGCGACGGGTAGCTCCCCGCGGCCGCCGTCGAGGTAGGCGCCCCAGGACCGGGCGTAGTAGCCGCCGGCCTTGGTGAACGGGCCGACGATGTTCGCCAGCGGATTCGCGCCGCCCTGCTTCTTCCCGCTCGGCGCGGGGTGCTCGGGTAGCGCGTCGTTGCTGTCAGGCATCGCCATCCCTCGAACCTAGCGAATACCCAGCCAGGTGCCAGGGACCAAGGTCCCGACATAGGTCCGTTGCGGGGCCATCCCAGCCGGGCGGGACCAAAGTCCTCGAATCGTCCCGAGCCACGTCAATCATCGATGCCGGTCCCCGCGCGTCGGCGACACTGGGCGCCGATTCAGACCAGCCGGAACGCCAACGGCCCCGAGACCGGATGGTCTCGGGGCCGTTGTGCAGTCAGCGTGGATCAGAAGGCGGCTTCGTCCAGCTCCATGATCTCGTTGTCGATCGTCTCGACCACCTGACGGGTGCTGGTCAGCAGCGGCAGGAAGTTCTTGGCGAAGAACGAAGCAACGGCGATCTTGCCCTCGTAGAAGGAACGCTCGGCACCGGCGGCACCGGCGTCGAGAGCCTCGATGGCCACCGCGGCCTGACGCTGCAGCAACCATCCGATCATCAGGTCGCCGACGCTCATCAGGAAGCGCACCGACGCCAGGCCCACCTTGTAGATGTTGGCGGCGTCTTCTTGGGCGGACATCAGGTAGCCGGTCATCGACGCGGCCATGGCTTGTACGTCTTCCAGCGCCTTGGCCAGCAGTTCACGCTCGGACTTCAGCCGGCCGTTGCCGGACTCGTTGGAGATGAACTGCTCGATCTGGCCGGCGACGTGCGCCAGCGCGACGCCCTTGTCCCGGATGATCTTGCGGAAGAAGAAGTCCTGCGCCTGGATGGCGGTGGTGCCTTCGTACAGCGAGTCGATCTTCGCGTCGCGGATGTACTGCTCGACCGGGTAGTCCTGCAGGAAGCCGGAACCACCGAAGGTCTGCAGGCTCTCGGTCAGCTTGGCGTAGGCCTGCTCGGAGCCGACGCCCTTGACGATCGGCAGCAGCAGGTCGTTGACCTTGACCGACAGTTCGGCGTCGACATCGTGCAGCGCCTTGGCGACCTCGGCGTCCTGGTAGGTGGCGGTGAACATGTACAGCGCGCGCAGCCCCTCGGCGTAGGCCTTCTGGGTCATCAGCGAGCGACGGACGTCCGGGTGGTGAGTGATCGTGACGCGCGGCGCGGTCTTGTCGGTCATCTGGGTCAGGTCGGCACCCTGCACGCGCTCCTTGGCGTACTCCAGGGCGTTGAGGTAACCGGTCGACAGCGTGGCGATCGCCTTGGTGCCCACCAGCATTCGTGCCATCTCGATGACGTCGAACATCTGCGCGATGCCGTCGTGGACCTCGCCCACCAGCCAGCCCTTGGCCGGCACGCCGTGCTGGCCGAAGGTCAGCTCACAGGTGGTGGAGACCTTCAGGCCCATCTTGTGCTCGACGTTGGTGACGAAGGCGCCGTTGCGCTCGCCGAGTTCGCCGGTCTCGGGGTCGAAGTGGAACTTCGGCACGAAGAACAGCGACAGGCCCTTGGTGCCCGGGCCCGCGCCCTCCGGGCGGGCCAGCACCAGGTGGAAGATGTTCTCGAACATGTCGTCGGAGTCGGCGGAGGTGATGAACCGCTTCACACCGTCGATGTGCCACGAGCCGTCATCCTGCTTGACCGCCTTGGTGCGGCCGGCACCCACATCGGAGCCGGCGTCCGGCTCGGTGAGCACCATGGTGGAGCCCCAGCCGCGCTCGGCAGCCAGGACGGCCCACTTCTTCTGCTCCTCGGTGGCCAGCTTGTAGAAGATGCTGGAGAATCCCGCGCCGCCGGCATACATCCAGACGGCGGGGTTGGCGCCGAGCACGTGCTCGGCCAACGCCCAGACCAGTGCGCGGGGAACCGGCGTGCCGCCGAGTTCCTCTTCGATGCCGACCTTGTCCCAGCCGGCCTCGGTCACGGCGTGCACGGACTTCTTGAACGCCTCCGGCAGCTTCACCGAGTGGGTCTCGGGGTCGAAGACCGGCGGATTGCGGTCGCCCTCGACGAACGAGGCGGCCACCGGCCCCTCAGCCAGGCGGCTCATCTCCTGCAGCATCTCCCGCGCCGTGTCGGCGTCGACATCGCTGTAGCTGCCCTGGCCGAGCGCCTTCTCCAGGCCCAAGACCTCGAACAGGTTGAACACCTGGTCACGTACGTTGCTCTTGTAGTGGCTCACTATTCCTCCTCGACGAGAACGCCACTTATCGGTTGGGTACTTGGGTCTAAGTTACCCACCAGTAACCCCAGCAACTATACCGACCGGTAACCCGAAAGCAAGTCAGTGTGAGCAACTCAACCCACTGGTTGGGTAGGCGCGCGGCAAAGCGCGCCGACCTCGGCTTTTCCGCTGGCCAGCGCGGGTTACGGTCCAGTGCATGCACCCGCGGGTGGCGGCGCGGCGAGGCAGTATCAGCGTCGGGTAGGCGGTAGCCGACCACTGTGGGGCTTATGCACGCGATCCGGCGAGACCGGTCCGGTCAGCGTTCCGGCGGGGCCTGCTGCCCGCCGGAGTTCTCGGTGGGCTCGGGCTCGGCGTCGGCCGCCTCCGGGGGCGAATCCGAGTCGGGCAGCTGCGACACCAGATGCTCGGCGAGTTCTCCGATCGTCGGGTAGTCGAAGACCGCCGTCGGGCTGATATCGAACTTGCCGCCGAACTGTCCGAACAACCGGTTACGCAGTTCGACCGCCATCAGCGAGTCCGTGCCGAGGTCCAGGAACCGGCTGCTCGCGGCCGGCGGCGCAGCCAGCCGCAGGAAGCCCTGCACCTCGCGCTGCAGGAACTCGGTGATGAAGCCGGCTCGCTGCGCCACCGGGGTCTCCTGCAGCTGCCGCAGCAACTCGCTGTCCCGCCTGCCGCCGCTTCGTCGCGGGGCAGGACCTGGTCCAGCAGGGGAGGCCGGATGCCGCCCAGCATCTTCGCCGTGCGCTGCCAGTTGGCCTTGAGAACGGTCGCCTGCGCCGTGCCGTGCCGGACGACTTCGCCGAGTGCGGCCAGCGCCGCGGTTGGCTCGAGCGGCATCATGCCCTGCGCGCTGAGGTTGGCCACTGCGGCTTGCGAACTCGCCATCCCGCCGTGGCCCCACGGACCGAAGTTCACCGCCGTCGCGGGTAGACCCTGTGCCCGGCGCTGGGCGACCAGTCCGTCGAGCAGCGCGTTGGCGGTCGCATAGTTGGCCTGTGCGGGCGAACCCAGCACCGCCGACGCAGACGAGTACACGATGAAGAAGTCCAACGCGTCGTCACGGGTCAGGTTGTGCAGGTGCTGGGCGCCGTAAGCCTTGGGGCCCAACGCCGTTCGGAACCGTTCGGGGCTCTGCTGCGGTATCAGCGCGTCGTCGAGCACACCGGCCAGGTGGGCCACGCCGGCCAGCGGCGGGAAGTCGGCCCTGATCTTCGCCAACAGCCCGGCCACCTCGGACTCGTCGGCGACGTCAGCCGACAAGACGTGGATCCGGCAGTGGTAACGCTCGGTGACGGCCTCGATAGCCTTCAGGGTGTCCGGGTCGGGCGCCCGGCGGCTGGTCAACACGATGTCACCGGCGCCGAGCTGGGCCAGATACGCAGCCGTGTGCAGGCCGAGCGCACCGAGGCCGCCGGTCACCAGATAGCTCCGATCCGGGCGCGGCTGAAGCGGTTTGGGCATCTGCACCACGATCTTGCCGATGTGGCGGGCCTGCTGCATGCGCCGGAACGCCGCCCTGGCCTCGGTCAGCGGATACACCTCGGCCGGGACCGGGGTCCACTCACCGCTGGCCAGCCCGGCGGACACCTCGGCCATCAGCCGCTGGATGTGGCCGGGGTCGGTCATCATCGTCACGTCCAACGCGATGACTTCGTAGTCGATGTCCGGGCGCAATGCCGCCATCTGCTCGGGAGTCCAGATGTCGCGCTTGGCGATCTCGGCGAACCGGCCCCCCTTGGCAGTCGCCCTGACCGTCGCCTCGACGAACCCCTCGTTGGTCAGGCTGTTCAGTACCACATCGACACCTTCACCGCCGGTGTCGGCCAGGATCTGGTCGGCGAAATCGGTGGTGCGCGAATCGTAAACGTACTCAACGCCCATCGCCCGTAGCGTTGCACGCTTGTATGTGCTCGCCGTGGCGAACACCGTCGCACCGTGCTGCCGGGCCATCTGGACGGCGGCCAGGCCCACGCCTCCGCTCGCGGCGTGGATCAGCACGCGATCGCCGGGCTTGAGTTTCGCCCAGTCGAACGCGAGGCGGACGGTCAGCGCCGCCGCGGGAATGGTCGCGGCGTCGACGGCACCGATCCCGTCCGGGACCGCCGCCAGCAGCGGCGCCGGCACGTTCAGTCGACTCGCGAAAGCGCCCTGCATGGAGCCGAACACCCGTTGGCCGACCTCGAAGCCGGTGACCTCGGCACCCACCTCGGTGACGGTGCCGCACAGGTCGCCACCGATCGGGCCGGGGTCCCCAGGGTAGAGGCCGAGCACGTTCAACACGTCGCGGAAGTTGAGGCCGGCGGCCTCGACCCGGACCTGGACCTCGTTCGGTGCCGGTGGGGTCACCTCGGCTTCGGTCAGGCGCAGGTTGTCGATCGCACCGCGCTCGGTCGGCGCCAGCACATAGTCGTCGCTGCGCGGCATCGGAAGCTGCCCGCTGCGCGCCCAGTGCAGCAGCCGCGACACCAGGAAACGGCCTTGCCGCACCGCCATCTCGGGCTCGACAACCGGCGTGCCGAGCGATTCGGCCAACCAGCCCAGCGATTCCGGATCGCTGTCCACCAGCCGGCAGCGCAGCGTCGGCTGCTCGGCGATCAGGGTGCGTCCCAGACCCCACAGCGCGGCCTGGACCGGGTCGACGGGTTCGCCGGGTTCGGTGGCCACCGCCCCTTCGGTGATGATCCACAGTCCGCCGGACAAGGTGCTCTTCTCCTCGGCCAGCGCGGTCTGCGCGGCGGCCAGCAGACCCCCGACGTGGTCTTCCAGCCGCGCCTGCAGATCGGCGGTACCGGCCTCGGCGGTCGGCCCGCGGCGGCTGCGCCAGACGATTCCGGTGACCGGCGTGCCGCGCTCGGCGGCATCGGCGAACGCCTGCCGCCAGGCCTGCGGATCACTGGGCGCCTCGACGATGGCGGCCCCGGGTACCTCGCCGGCCAGTGCGTCGAATCCGGCGACCAGCCAGGTGCCACTGGTGGTGGAGTTCTTGTCGGCACGGTCCGGGGCGGCCGCTTCCTGCCAACCCAGGGTGTAGAGCAACCGGGTGGAGTCGCCGCCCAGCCCGCGCAGCAGAGCTTCCCGGGGCGCGCGCTTGACGGTGAATTCGCGGATGCCGCCCAGTAGGCGCCCGTCGCGGTCGACGAAATCGATGTCGAAGACCTGGGTTTCGCTGTTCAACGCACTCTCATGCCAGCGTGCCCGGCAGTAGAACCGGCGCGGCATCTTCTCCTGCACCTCGACCCGCCCGTACCGCAGCGGCAGGAACAGGTCCGACATGCCCTGCTCGGCGGCGAGTATCGCCGGGAAGGCGGGGAAGGCCACCCCGGTGCACAGGTCGAGCAACACCGGGTGGATCGGTTCGCTGCTGAGGTGTTCGGCGAGCTCCTCGCCGATGGCGATGTCGCCGATCGCCTCGCCCTCGCCGACCCACAGCGATTTGAGCGAGGTGGACCAGGTCGGTCCCCAGGCGAGTTCCATGTCGTGGAAGATGTCGAACAGTTCCTGCGGGCGAGTGCGGGTCATCTGCTCGGTCGCCTCGTCCGGGGTGGTTCCCGGTTCCCGCGGTTCGGCGTCGGCGCCCGCCGACAGTGTGCCGTCGGCGTTCAACGACCAGTCGGAATCCCGGACTCCGTAGGGTCGGCTGTGCACCTGGAACTTCCATCCCGCACCGGCTTCGAGCGGGTGCAACGTCAGCTGCACCTCACGAGAAGCCCTGTCGGGCAGGATGATCGGCTCGTAGAAGAAGACCTCTTCGACGCGTGCCGGGGCACCGGCGGCGGCCAGCGCCATCGCCGCATATGTCGCGCCGGGCACGACGACGGTGCCGTAGATGACGTGGTGCGCCAACCATGGTTGCGTCTTGACCGACAGGATGTTGCTGTAGACGGTGTCGCCGGAGGCGAGATCTTTGGGGCTGCCGAGGATGCCGGATGTCGACACACCACCGGAACTCATGCCCGCGATGGCCGAGGTCTTGGGCCAGTAGCGGCGGCGCTGGAACGGGTAGGTGGGCAGTTCGAGCCGGTGACCGGGGTGTGCCGCCGCGCGGCGAAGTCCGGCCGGTGGCCGCAGATGTAGGTGGTGGCCAGTGCCTCGGTGATCTGACGCTGGGCGTTCGCGCCCTTGCGCAGGGACACGATCGCACGCAGCGGGGCCGATGACTCCGGCCAGATCTGCAGGGCGGCGGCGGTCAGAATGGGCTGCGGCCCGATCTCCATCAACACCGAGCAGCCCAACGCCGCGACGGTACGCACACTTTCGGTGAACTGCACCGGCTGGCGGGAATGCCGCCGCCAATACTGCGCATCGAGCGGGGTTTCGGCGGCGAGCACCGTGCCGGTCCGGTTGCAGACCAGCGGGCGGGTGGGGGCGGCGTACTCGAATTGCGCGGCGAACGACTCGAATTGGTCGAGCACGGGGTCCAGCAGTTCCGAGTGGAAGGCGTGGCTGGTTTCCAGCCAGGTGCACCGGGTGCCGTCCTGACTGCAGGCGGCGACGATCTGCTCCAGGTCGTCGCCCGGTCCGGACAGCACCGTGTTGCGGCCGTTGTAGGCGCCGACGGAGACACGCGGGAAGGCATCGGCTGCGCGCTCCACGTACTCCGGATCGGCGAACACCGCCACCATTCGACCGCCGGCCGGCAGGCTGCCGAACAACCGGCCCCGCTCGGCGATCAGCCGGGCGCCGTCTTCGAGGCTGAACACCCCGGCCACACAGGCCGCGGCATACTGTCCCACGCTGTGGCCCAGCACCACATCGGGCTCGATGCCCCAGGACTGCCACAACCGGGCCAAGCCCATCTCGACGGCGAAGATCGCCGGTTGGGCAAAGGACGTGTGCCGCAGCGTCTCTGCCGCCTCGCGATCACTGGAGAACAAGACCTCCAGCAACGGGCGCGGCAGCATGGGATCCACGGCTTGGGCGCAGCGGCGCACGGTGTCGGCGAACACCGGCTCACTGTCGAACAAGTCCCGAGCCATCCCCGGGTACTGGCTGCCCTGCCCGGGGAAGAACCACGCGGTGGTCGGCGGGTCCGTGCATTCGCCGCGCTGCACACCCGGCCGCTGTCGGCCGGCCACCAGGTCGTCCAACAGCATCCTGGCCTCGGAGACGGAGTTCGCCACCAACGCCGCCCGGTGTTCGAAGTGGGAACGCCCCGCTCCGGCGGTGAAGCACACATCGGCGAACGGTGTCTCGGGGTGCGCGTCCAGCCAGGAGGCGTAGCGCGCAGCCAGCGCCACCAGCCCCGGTCCGGAGCGGGCGGACAACGGCAGCACGCTGAACGGTTCCCGGGCAGCGGGTGCCGCAGCACCCTCGTCCGTCCCGTAGCGGTCGTCGGCGGCCGCCACGGGCTGGGGTGCTTCTTCAAGCAGCACATGCGCATTGGTGCCGGTGAACCCGAACGCGCTCACCCCGGCGCGCCGTGGCCTGCCATTGGCCGGCCACGGTGTCGCGGTGTCGACCACCCGGACCGGAAGCGCGTCCCACGGGATGTGCGGCGACGGATTGTGGAAGTGCAAGGTCTGCGGGATCAGCCCGTGCTGCAACGACAGCACGACCTTGACCAGACCGGCGACGCCGGCCGCGGACTCCAGATGCCCGATGTTGGTCTTCGCCGTTCCCATCAGCAACGGCCGGCCCGGGTCGCGCCCGGCCCCGTAGACCGCCGCGGCGGCCTGCACCTCGATCGGATCGCCCAGCGGGGTGCCCGTGCCGTGCGCCTCGAGATAGTCGACGTCGTCGCCGGTGAGGCCGGCGCGGGCCAGCGCCGCGCTGATAAGTCGTTGCTGCGCACCGCCATTGGGCACGGTCAGACCGCTGGAGGCGCCATCGGAGTTGACTGCACTGCTCCGGATGACCGCGCAGATCCGGTCACCGTCGCGTTCGGCGTCGCTCAACCGCTTGAGCACCAGGACCCCGCAGCCTTCGCCGCGCACATAACCGTCGGCTGCGGCGTCGAAGGTCTTGCACCGGCCGTCGGGGGCCAGCATCCGGGCGCGGGAGGCGGCGACGATCGACGCCGGGCTCAGCAACACATTGACGCCGCCGGCCAGTGCCAGATCGCAGTCACCGGAATGCAGGGCCTGACTGGCCTGATGGACGGCCACCAGCGAGGAGCTGCAGGCGGTGTCCACCGCGACCGCGGGACCCTCCAGGCCCAGGGTGAACGCCACCCGGCCCGCGACGGCGTTGAGCGCGTTGCCGGTGATGAAATGGGCCTCGAGGTTCTCGACCGAGTCACCGGACAGCAGATGCGAGTACTCGTTGGCGCCGACGCCGACGAAGACTCCGGTCCGGCTGCCGCGCAACGACGCCGCGGAGTACCCGGCCCGCTCCAGGCCTTCCCAGGCTGTCTCGAGCATCAGGCGCTGCTGCGGGTCGATCCACACCGCCTCGCGGGGGGATATGCCGAAGAACTCCGGATCGAAACCGTCGACGCTGTCGAGGTATCCGCCGCTGCGGGTGTAGATCTTGCCCGGCGTCTGCTGATCGGGGTCGTAGTACTCGTCCACGTCGAAGCGGTCTTCGGGGATCTCCCGGATCGCGTCCACTCCCTCGGACAGCACCTGCCAGTACGCGTCCGGATCGGGCGAACCCGGGAACCGGCAGGCCATCGCGATGATGGCGATGGGTTCGTCGGCTGCCGAGGTCGCCAGCGACACCGGCGGGGCGACAAGCGTGCTGCCGGCCCGTTCGTTGAGGCTCAGGACGTCGGTGAGCAGATAGTCCGCCACATCGGTCAACCGGGGGTAATCCATCGCCAGCGTGGCCGGTAGTTCCCGGCCGAACGCCTGCTCCAGTCGGCGGCGCAGCTCGACGGCCATCAGGGAATCCATGCCGAGGTCGAAGAATCCGGCTTCCTCGCGGACCTCCGCGGCGTCGATCCTGGTCACCTCGGCAACGGTGTTGCGCAGGTACTCCAGCACGAGCTTCTTGCGTTGTTGCGCCGGGGCTGCGGTGAGTTGTTCGACCAGCCGGGTGCGTCCCGAGGCTCCGGCCGCCTGCGCCCCCGATTCTGCGGCGGCTTGGGGCACCTCGCGGGCCACCTCGGCCAGCAGCGCCCGGCGACCGGCCTGCAGGTAGACCGGCAGGAAGCGGGCCCAGTCCACCCGCGCCACCACCGACTGCGCCGGACCGTGGGTACGGGCCGTCACCAGAGCGTCGGCCATCCCCGCCAGTGCGTCGGCCGAGGACAGGGTGCCCACGCCGCGGCGTTCCAGTTGTGCGCGGGCGTCCTCGTCGGCCATACCCGTCGACCAAGGGCCGAAGTCCACACTGACCGCCGCGCCGCCGCGCGCCCGCAACCGCCAGGTCAGCCCGTCGAGGAAGGCGTTGGCAGCGCTGTAGGCGCTCTGGCCGAAGCTGCCCCACACCCCCGAGATCGACGAGATGGACAGGAAGAAGTCCAGTGCGAGGTCGGCACAGGCCTCGCTGAGATACCAAGCGCCCCAGACCTTCCCGGCGAACACTCGATCCACTTCGGTGTTCTCCAGTGAGCTCAGTGGCGTTGTGCTGTTCTCGCCCGCGGCATGGACGACGCCGGCCAGCGGCGGGAGCTCGGCGTGCACGGCGGCCATCAGGCGGGCGATGTCGTGCGGGTCGGCAACGTCGGCAGTCAACACGCGCACGGCGCAGCCGTGCTGCTCGCGTAGCGCCTCGATGCGACGTTCGGCGGCATCGTCCGGCGCGCGACGGCCGGTCAGAACCAGCTGGCGGGCGCCGTGCGCAGCCAGGTACCCGGCGATCTCCAACCCGACCGACCCGAGTCCACCGGTAACCAGATAGGTTGCCTCGGAACGCAATTCCAGCTGTGTCGGGTTGGGTTGGCCGGTACGCCTGACCAGGCGGGGGACATGAACGGTGTGGTTGCGCAGAGCGATCTGGTCTTCACCGGGTGTCGCCGCGACGACCTGCTTGATCAGCCGTGACCAGTCGTCGGCGTCGCCCGACAGGTCAGCCAGACCGCCCCACACCTGGGGGTATTCCAGTGCGGCCACGCGGCAGAAGCCCCACAGCGCACTGTGTTCGGGCGACACGGTGTCGGTGTCGGTGACCCGCTGGGCGGCCCGGGTCACCACCCATATGGGTGCGCGCAGTTCGGCCGCCGCCGCGGCCCGGAACAGTCGCTGGGTGCCGCCGAGGATGCGATGCTGCATTCGTAGCAGTGATCGCATGGACGGCGCGCCGTCGGCATCCAGCGCCGCGACGTGCAGGATGCGCAGTGCCGGCTCGTCGCGAACCGCGGCGCGCAGCTCGGCCACCAGCCGCTCCTCGTCGGCATCGGAAGCCGGCAATCCCAGCACACGATGCCGGTGGCCGTGCGTGGTCAGCGCCTCGATCAACGGCGCCGTGACACCGGCATCGTCGCCGATGACCAGCCAGGCGGCGCCCTCGCCGACCGCCGCGGGGGAGACCTCGGGGTGGTCTGCCAGCGGATCTCGTAGCGGATGTCCGCGATGGATTGCGCGCTGCGCTGGCGGTTGTGTTGCGCCGCAAGCCTTGTCAACACCTCAGCGGTAGCGGTGCTGGCGCCCGCGCCGTCGAGTAGCGCCGCGAGTTCCTCGATCCGTCCGTCCTCGAGCAGCCGGACGGCCTCGGTGGGAGTCGCGCTGCGGTGTCCGGACAGCGGACCGGTCTCGCTCTGCTGCTGGCGGAACCAGTACTGCCGATGCTGGAAGGGGTACGTCGGCAGGTCGACCTTGCGGGCGGGCCGGTGCAGGGCCGCGCCGAAGTCGGGTAGATGGCCTGCGACGTAGCTGCCGGCCAAGGCTTCGGTGACCTGACGGTGGTCGGCGCCGGTGCGGCGCAACGAGGGGATCGCCTTGGGTGCGGTTGCCGGATCGGGCCATGCGCGCAGCGCCGCCGCGGTGAGCACCGGCTGCGGGCCGACCTCGAGCAGCGCTGTGCAGCCGAGTTGGGCCAGCGTCGCGACTCCCTTGGCGAATTCCACCGGCTGGCGCGCGTGGCGGCGCCAGTAGGCGGCGTCCAGCTTGGCGCTGCGCCCCAGGGCCGCCCCGGTCCGGTTGCACACCAGAATCCGCTGCGGCGGGCCGAATTCGAGACCGCTGGCATACGACTCGAACTCGTCGAGCGCCGGATCCAGCAGGGCGGAGTGGAACGCGTGGCTGGTGTCGAGCCAGTCGCACCGGACACCGTCCGCGGTCAGCGCGGCCACCGCCTGTTCCAGATCGGTTCCGGGCCCGGACAACACGGTGTTGGCACCGTTGTAGGCGGCGACCGACAAGGACGGATAGTCGTCGGTGATGCGCTCGACCCGGTCGGGATCGGCGAAGATCGCGGCCATCCGCCCACCGGCGGGCAGGTCGCCGAAGAGACGACCGCGCTCGGCGAGCAGCCGGACACCGTCCTCGAGGCTGAACACACCGGCGACGCAGGCTGCCGCGTACTGGCCGACACTGTGCCCGAGCACCACGTCGGGTTCGAAACCCCATGACTGCCAGAGACGCGCCAGCCCCATCTCCACCGCGAAGATCGCGGGTTGGGCGTGGCGGGTCTGCTGCAGCGTGCCCGCGACGTCGGCATCGGTGGGGTCGGTGCCGAAAATGACGTCCAGCAGCGGCTTTTCCAGCACATCGGCGATGGCGTCGGCGCACCGCCGCATGGTCTCGGCGAACACCGGCTCGGTCTCGAACAACTCCCGGGCCATCCCCGCGTACTGACTGCCCTGGCCGGGGAACAACCATGCGGTTTTGGGGGCGTCGGCACCCTCGCCGCGCACCAGTCCCGGAGCCGGCAGGTCGTCGGCCAGCGCACCGAGCAGTTCGCGCGCGGACTCTGTGGAATTCACCACCAAGGCGGCGCGGTGCTCGAAGTGGGCGCGCGCGGTGCCCGCGGTGAGGCACACGTCGGCCAGGGTGGCGTCGGGATGCTCGCTGAGCCAGCCGCGGTACTGCTCGGCGGTCTGCACCAGGGCGGCGGGTGTGCGCGCCGACAGCGGGAGCACCATGAATCGCCGGTCGTCGGCCGGATCGGCAGACGGCGCGGTCGGCGCGGTCGGCTGTGGCGCCTCTTCGAGGATCACGTGCGCGTTGGTCCCGGAGAATCCGAACGAGCTGACGCCCGCGATGCGGGGGCGCTCACCGCGCTCCCAGGCGACAGCCTCGTCGACCACCCGCACCGGAATCCGATCCCACGGGATGTGTGGCGACGGATCCTGGAAGTTCAGGTGCTTGGGCAGCTCCTGGTGCTCCAGGGACAGGACGACCTTGAGCACCCCGGCGACACCCGCGGCGGCTTCCAGATGCCCGATGTTCGTCTTCGCCGACCCGATCAGCAGCGGCTGGTCGGCGGGCCGGCCCTTGCCCAGTGCGGCGGCCGCGGCCTGCACCTCGATGGGGTCGCCCAACGAGGTGCCGGTCCCGTGCGCCTCCAGGTAGCCGACGTCGCTGGGCGCCAGACCGGCGCGATCCAGTGCCTCGGCGATGACCCGCTGCTGGGCGACCCCGTTGGGCACCGTGAGACCGCCCGAGGCACCGTCGGAGTTGACCGCGCTGCCGCGGATCACGGCGCGGATGTGGTCACCGTCGCGGATGGCGTCCTCGAGGCGTTTGATGACGATGACGCCGCATCCCTCGCCACGGACGTAGCCGTCGGCGGCGGCATCGAAGGTCTTGCAGCGGCCGTCGGGGGCCAACATCCGCGACTGCGAGAAGGTGATCATGGTGGCCGGGCTGAGCAGGACGTTCGCCCCGCCGGCCAGGGCGAGATCGCACTCGCCCAGCAGCAGCGCCTGGCAGGCCTGGTGGATGGCCACCAGCGACGAACTGCACGCGGTGTCGACGGTGACCGCGGGGCCTTGCAGCCCCAGCCGGTAGCTGATCCGGCCCGCCCCGGCCGCACCGGAGGTGCCGATGGCCAGGTAGGCCTCGATCTCGGGATAAGTCAGCTCGTCCGAGGCCATGCCCAGGTAGTCATGGGTGGACAGGCCCACGAAGACCCCGGTCCTGGTGTTGGCCAACGCCGTTGGCGCGGTGCCCGAATGCTCGACGGCCCGCCACGAGGTTTCCAGCAGCAACCGGTGTTGCGGGTCCATCAGGTTGGCCTCACGGGCCGACACGCCGAAGAAGGGTGCGTCGAACCCGGTGGCGTCCTCGACGAAGCCGGCGCGCCGGGTGACGACCTTTCCGGGGGCGCTGGGGTCGGTATCGAAGAACTCCTCGGCGTCCCAGCGGTCACGCGGAACCTCGGTCACCGCGTCGCGGCCGTCGTGCAGCACGTCCCAGTACTGATCGGCGTCCGCGGCACCGGGGAGACGCGCCGCGTATCCGATGATCGCGAAACGAGGTGTCTGCTGCGTCGGACGTTCGGTAACTGCCATGAGGTTGTGCTCTCCGCGTCGGTGAGGTGTCGATGCCTTGCGGGAGACCGCGTCAGGGCCAGGATCGTCTTGCGAACGGCCACGGCGCGCTCAAATGTCCCGACAGCCACGGCCGGCTCGTTTTTCCCTAGCCGTCAGTATGGCATGTGCGTTGCTGAACGACCCTGTTTCCCGGTAGGTGCCATCGTCGCCGCAGGCCGGGGCGCGGCTGTGTGTGCCCGGTGCCCGGCTCACGCACGGGTCCCCGCCGTCCTGGCGTATTGACGACCTTGACAGCAACAGGGGTTATGTTGAAGTCGGCACCAGCGTGGCCGGACCGCAGCCGCAGCCGTACACATCCGGGAGGGAATGTTGCATATCGGGAAGATCCGAGTCGGCACAATCGATGATTGGACGCCGAGGCCAGGTGTGGTGATTTCCTGGCACCCGACAAATGCGGCCATGGAGAAGGCGCGGCAAGCGCCGGTCAGTCCGGTACCGGTCAGCTATATGCAGGGCCAGCACATTCGCGGTGTCTACGAACAGGAGGCCGCGGGTCTGGATTACTCGCGGCAGATCATCGCGACCTGTGAAGTGCCTGGTCAGTGCGATATTGATGCGATGAACCACGCGCTGAACGCATACCTGCGCCGGCATGACACCTATCGGAGTTGGTTCGAATACTCCGGTAGCGGCGACATAATTCGGCGAACCATTGCCGATCCCCAGGATATAGAATTCGAGCCCAGTGATTTCGGCGAAATGGCCGTCGAAGATGCGCGCAAACATATCGTGGACATTCCGACCCCCTTGGAATGGGGTTGCTTCTCTTTCGGCATCGTACAAGGTGAGGATCATTTCGATTTCTACGCCAGCATCGATCATGTGCACGGGGATGCGGCGCTGATCGGAATCACCATGCTGGAGGCCCACGGCATGTATTCGTCGCTGACCCAAAGTGGTCAGCCACTGGCGCTGCCGGAGGCCGGAAGCTTTGATGATTTCTGCGTACAGGAGCGCGAATCCACGGCCGAACTAACCGTCGATTCGCCCGAGGTTCGCGCCTGGATCGAGTTTGCCGAAAATAACAACGGCACCCTCCCGGAGTTCCCGCTCCCGCTGGGTAACCCGCTGGAGCCGACTGTCGCGGACATGGTCGGGGAGATGTTGATGGACGCCGACCAGACGGAGCGTTTCGAAGCGGCGTGCAAGGAGGCCGGCGCCCGTTTCGTCGGCGGCCTGTTCGCCTGCACAGCGATGGTGGACCATGAATTCACCGGTGCAGCAACGTACTACGGGCTTACGCCAAGGGACACCCGCAGGACTTCGGACAATTTCATGACCCAGGGCTGGTTCACCGGCCTGGTGCCCATCACCGTTCCGATCGCAGCGACATCGTTCGGTGAAGCGGCTTGGGCGGCGCAGAGCTCATTCGATTCGGGCTTGAACCTGGCGAGGGTGCCGTATTACCGCGTGCTGGAATTGGCGCCGTGGCTGGACAAGCCGCGGCCGAACTTTCCGGTCTCGAACTTCTTACACGGTGGCGCCGCTCCGCTCAACGCCGTGCTGGCGGCCGCCGACATGGGCTATTCGAACAATATCGGTATTTACTCCGACGGCAGATTCTCCTATCAGCTGACGATCTATGTATTCCGCTACGAGGCCGGAACGGCAATGTCGGTGATGTTTCCGGACAACCCGATCGCCCAGAAGTCGGTGGCTCGCTACGTCGCGGCGATGAAGTCCGTCTGTCAGCGGGTCGCCGACAGTGGGCAGTGGTGACGTGCGGTGTGACGAGGGATTGCGCGGCTTGAGCCTGTGAGAGTGAGTTTCGCGACGAGACGGATGCGAGCACCACGGCTGGGGGCGTCGTGCGTCGGTTAGCCGATTTTGTGGTGCGCAGGCCCTGGGCAGTGATCGGGATCTGGCTCGCGCTGGCGGTCGTGTTGCCGCTAACGTTGCCGAGCCTCAACGAGATGGCCGAGCGTCACCCGCTGTCCATGCTGCCGGGCGACGCGCCGTCCAGCGTCGCGGCCCGGCAGATGACCGAGGCCTTCCAGGAGCCGGGCTCCGACGATCTACTCCTGGTGGTTCTGACCGACGAGCGGGGCCTCGGTCCCGCGCACGAGGCGACCTACCGCAAGCTCGTCGGCGCGTTGCGCGACGACCCCCACGACGTCGTGATGCTGCAGGATTTCGTCGGAACTCCGGCGCTGCGTTCGTTTTTGACGAGCAAGGACAACAAGTCCTGGGTGTTGCCGGTGGGTCTGGCGGGTGCACTGGGCACCCCGCAGTCCTACGCCTCGTTCAAACGCGTGGCTGACATCGTCAGACAAAGCACCGCGGGAAGCCCGCTGGAAGTGCAGCTGTCCGGACCCGCGGCCACCGTCGCCGACCTGACCGTCGCCGGTCAACGGGACCGGCTGCCGATCGAGATCGCAATCGCGGTGCTGGTGCTCGCGGTACTGCTGGTCGTGTACCGCAACCCCATCACCATGCTGCTGCCGTTGACCGGTATCGGGATGTCCCTGCTGATCGCGCAATCCGTGGTCGCCGGTCTGTCCGCGTTCACCGGCCTGGGGGTGTCGAACCAGGCCATCATCCTGCTCAGCGCCATGATCGCCGGTGCCGGAACGGATTACGCGGTCTTCCTGATCAGCCGGTATCACGACTACGTCCGCAGCGGCGAGACCTCCGATGACGCGGTTCGGCGTGCGCTGGGCTCGGTGGGAAAGGTGATCACCGCATCCGCTGCCACGATCGGCGTCACGTTCCTGGGGATCAGTTTTGCCAAGATGGGCGTGTTCTCCACCGTCGGTGTGTCGTCGGCGATCGGGGTCGGGGTCGCGTATCTGGCCGCGCTCACGTTGCTGCCGGCCATTCTCGCCGTCGTCGGTCCGCGCGGCTGGGTCACGCCGCGACGCGAGCTGACCGCCCGGTGGTGGCGCCGCTCGGGGATCCGGATCGTGCGCCGGCCCAGGCTCCACCTGGTGGCCAGTGTGCTGGTGTTGATCCTGCTCGCCAGCTGTGTCGGGCTGGCGCGCTACAACTATGACGACCGCAAGGCCGTGGCCGCTTCGGAGCCGAGTTCGGTCGGCTACGCAGCGCTGGAACGGCACTTCGACCTCAACCAGTCCATCCCGTCCTATGTCCTGGTCCAATCGCCGCGCAACCTGCGCACACCGCAGGCGCTGGCCGACCTCGAGCAGATGGCCGAGCGGATCACCCAGTTGCCGAACATCGCGATGGTCAGCGGCATCACCCGCCCCCTGGGCGTGGTGCCGCCCGAGTTCCGCGCCACCTATCAGGCAGGCCTGGTCGGCGACCGGCTGGCCACCGGATCGGCGATGATCGCCGAGAACACCGGCGATCTCAACCGGCTGGCCAAGGGTGCCGACACCCTGGCGACCGGCCTGGCCGACGTGCGCGGTCAGGTCAACCAGATCGCAGCCAGTATCCAGCAGATGGTCGACGCCTTCGCCGCGTTGCGCGGCCAGTACGGCGGGGACAAGCTGGTACGCAACGTCGAGGTCGCGGCGAAGCTGGTCACCGCCATCAACGAGCTCGGAAACTCGATGGGAATCAGTTTCACCGCGGCCCGGGACATGTTCGCCTGGGTGGGGCCGGTGTTGATGGCGTTGCAGGGCAATGCCGTGTGCGACCTGGACCCTTCGTGCAGCCAGACGCGGGGGCACTTCCAGCGACTGGTCGCCGCGCGTGACGATGGAAGTCTGGACCGGATCAACGATCTGGCCGGACAGTTGCAGTCGCTGCAGGACAAGCAGTCCCTCAGTGCCGCGCTGGGTCAGCTGGGCGACGCCTTCACCCAGATCACCACGGTGATGCGCAAAATGGGCCTCGACACCCCCGGTGGCGCGCAGGCCACCCTGACCAAACTGCGGCAGGGCGCCGATCGTTCGGCCAACGGCAGCCGGGACGTGGCCAACGGGGTGGGCCAGGTCGTCGACCAGATCCAGTTGATGCGAACCGGACTCGACCAAGCGTCGGCGTTCCTGTTGTCGATGAAGCAGAATGCCACCGGGCCCGCGATGGCGGGATTCAACATCCCGCCAGAGGTGTTGCAACTGGCCGACTTCCAGGCCGCCGCCAAGATGTTCATTTCACCGGATGGGCATTCGGTGCGTTACCTGGTGTTGACCAAGCTCGATCCGTTCAGCCCCGCGGCGATGGATCAGGTGAACGCGATCAGCGACGCGGCCAGGTCGGCCCAGCCGAACACCACCCTGGCCGACGCGACGATATCGATGGGCGGCTATCCCGCCGCGTTGCGGGACACCCGCGACTACTACCAGAAGGACATTCGCTTCATCATCGCCGTCACCATCGTGGTGGTGCTGCTGACCTTGATGCTCCTGCTGCGGGCGGTTATCGCGCCGTTGTATCTGGTTGGATCAGTGGTGATTTCGTATTTCGCCGCGCTCGGCATCGGCGTCGTGACCTTCCAGTACGTGTTGGGTCAGCCGCTGCACTGGACGGTGCCGCCGTTGGCGTTCGTGGTGCTGGTCGCGGTGGGGGCCGACTACAACCTGCTGTTCGCCTCGCGGCTGCGCGACGAGTCTCCGCACGGCGCCCGCTACGGCATCATCCGGACGCTGTCGTCGACCGGGGGTGTGATCACCGCGGCGGGAGTGATCTTTGCGGCGTCGATGTGGGGTCTGCTGTTCTCCAGCATCGGTACCGTCGTCCAGGGTGGTTTCGTCATCGGTGCCGGAATCCTGCTGGACACCTTCCTGGTCCGGACGGTCACCGTGCCCGCCATGGCTACGCTGGTCGGCAAGGCGAACTGGTGGCCGTCCCGACTCACATCGCAGGGGAGCAGTAAGGCATGAAGAAGCTTCTGGCTGCGGTGACCACGGCGATGACGCTGTGCGCCACCGCGGGTGTCGCCACCGCCGATCAGCCGTCACCGGGCGGTTCGCAAGGCGACGGGCCCTCACCGATCGGTACGCCGGGCAAGGGGTACGCCCTGGGCGGCGCCCACGTGCTGGGCATCCCGTACGACGAGTACATCCGCCGCACCGGCGCGGAGTGGTTCCCCGGGCTGGACCGGCAGATCGTGGACTACCCGGCCGGGCAGGTGCAGGGCCATGTTCTGGAGCGGATGTTCCCCGGCATCGGCCGGCTGGACGACGACTTTCCCGGGCTGGGCATCGACGGCCCGAGTGTCGGCGAGTCGGTCGACGTCGGGGAGGGCAACGTCATGCGGGCCATCCAGCAGGGTGGCCAGGGCACGGTCTTGGGCCTGTCCGAGGGCGCGATGGTGCTCAACGCCGTGCAGGCGCGATTGGCCAACGATCCGTCGGCGCCGCCGCCGGACAAGTTGTCGTTCGCCACCTTCGGCGATCCGATCGCGCCGCACGCCTTCGGCGAGGGGTTCTTGACCCAGAACTTCCCGGTCGGCAGTGTCGTGCCCGCGCTCGACTACCGCATCCCGGAGCCGGTGGACAGTCAGTACGACTCCTACCGTTTCGTCTCCGCCTACGACAGCATCGCCGACTGGCCGGACCGGCAGGACAACATCATGGCGGTCCTCAACGCGGTCGTCGGTCTGGCGACCGGTCACACGGCAGTGGCGTTCACCAATCCGAGCATGGTGCCGCCGCAGAACATCCGGACGACGGTCAACTCCAGGGGTGCGAAGACGACGACGTACCTGATCCCCGAACAGCATCTGCCCCTGGTCTTGCCGTTCAAGTACCTGGGCGTCGACGAGGGCACCCTCAATCAGTTGGACGGCGTGCTGAAACCGATGGTGGATTCCGGGTATTCGCGCAATGACGACCCGCTGACCGCGCCGATCGAGGTCGACCCGGTGCACGGGTTCGATCCGGCGGCCGTCACCGCGCCGGCCACTCAGGCCGCGTTCGGCGGCGGCGCTGACCCGGTGTCCCAGCTGATGGCGGGTCTGCAGTACGTGCTCGGGCACAACAACAAGGGCTGACTCAGGCTCCGAGCAGCCCCGCGGTTAGCAGCACGGTGCCCACCACCGCCAGCAGGGCGGCGACCTCCCGCCGGCGCCGGGTCCGGATCCAGCGGTGCAGCGCGGTCAACGCGGCGTAGGTGCGTTGCGGCGCGATCAGGTAGGCGAGCAACGGGATCTCGACCAGGGCGAACGCCACCGCGTTGAACACCAGCAACGCCGCCATCCGGGTGGCCGGGGCGGCGGCCGCGGCGGCGATGACCGCCAGCGCAGCCAGATAGTCCAGCGACGGCAACGCGATGCCCAGGCCGGCGACGCCGGCGACCCACAGCGACTGGCCGTCGAGCAGGCGTAGCACCCACGCCGGCGGGGTACGGTCGCGTCCCCTGGTGGCCGCCAGAATCACCGCGGCGAGCAGGGCCAGCGCACCGATGGCGATCTGCACCCTCGGTAGGGTGAAATGCGCGGAGGCGGGCATCCGCGATTCCAGGGCGAACAGCACCACCGCCCCGACGGTCAGCCCCATCAGGAAGCCGCCGCACAAGAAGGCGGCCAACTGCAGTTGCGGGCGAGGGCGGTTGAGCATCAGCACCGACATCCCGATGCGGAACGGCTCCAGGCTCACCGCGACAGCCATCACCAGCAGGGTGGGCCACATCGGCTGGTCGGCGGCTGGTCGGCTAGGCGTCCAACCGCACGAAGTGCCCCTGCCGATGCTGCTCGACGCACGCCGCCCGGCGGATCTTGCCACTGGTGGTGGTGGGGATCGAGCCCGGCGCCACCAAGACGATGTCGGCCACCTGCAGCCCGTGCGCTCGCGAAATAGCGGCTATCACGTCGTTTTTCACCACGGTGAGCTCGTCTGAGTCCTGGCGCCGCTTCAACTCGATGATGGTCACCAGTTTCTCGGTCTGCTCGTCGGGCACCGCGATGGCCGCCACCCGCCCGCTGGTGATCTTCTGCACCGTCGCTTCGATGTCCTCGGAATAGTGGTTGCGTCCTCGCACGATCAGCATGTCCTTGATGCGTCCCACGATGAACAGCTCTCCGTCGGAGACGAAGCCCTGGTCACCGGTCCGCAGCCAGCCGGTCGCGGGGGTGTCCGCCGGCGGGTCGGACAGCGTCGCGCCGAAGGCGGACCCGGTCTGCTCGGGCTTGCGCCAGTAGCCGGCCGAGACGTTCTCGCCGTGCGTCCAGATCTCGCCGACGGTGCCGTCCGGGCACACCTGGCCGGTGTCGGCGTCGACGATCCGCAGCAGCGGAGCGACCGGCTGCTGGTAGCGCAGCAACTGGGCACCGCCGGGCTTGCGCACCGCGTTGCCCTGGGGCAATTCCCCGGCGTCGAACTCGACGACCTCCGGGGCGCGGCCGGCGCCGCCGCTGGCGACGTAGACCGTCGCCTCGGCCAGACCGTAGGACGGCACCACCATCTCAGGACGGAAACCGATGGGGCGCAGTCGCTCGTTGAACTGGGCCAGGGTGTGCGGGTGAATGCGTTCGGCACCGTTGAGGATGGCCACCACCCCGCTGAGGTCGAGGCCGCCGAGGTCGGCGTCGGTCGTGCGCCGCGCGGTGAGGTCGAACGCGAAGTTCGGTGCGCCGGAGAACGACCGCGGATTGCGGGCCATGGTCTGCACCCAGCGGGCTGGGCGGGTCAGGAACGCTATCGGGCTCAGCAGATCCCCTGGGTGCCCGGTCAAGATGGGTGCCGCGATGCCGAGCATCAGTCCCATGTCGTGATAGAACGGCAACCACGAAACCAGTCTGGTCTCCGCCGGCAGCTTGCCGCCATGGTGGGCCAGCAGCTCGGCCATCAACTGTTCGAAGTTCGCGCACACGTTGCGGTGCGAGATCATCACGCCGGCCGGCAACCGGGTCGAGCCCGACGTGTACTGCAGGTACGCGATGTCGGGGCCGTCGGGGATCTCCTCGGTCACGGGTCCCTCGGCATCGAGATCAAGGGTGTCCACGGCGACGACGGCGATCACGGCAGCCCCGTCGTCCACATACCGTGCGGCGACATCGGCGACGGCGGCCGTCGTGAGGACCACCGTCGGCGACGTGTCGGTGACCACGGCACTGACCCGCTCGTCGTGGGAGCCGGCCACCGGAACCGACAGCGGCACCGCGATCAGCCCGGCCTGCATGGCTCCGAGGAACGCGACGATGTACGGCAGCCCCTGCGGGGCGACGATCAACGCCCGGTCCCCGGGCAGCCCGTGCTGACTGACTTCGCGGGCCACGTTGAGGGTGCGTCGGTACAGCTGCGCCCACGTCACGCTCTCGGCCACGCCGTCCGGATCCTGCTCGTACTCGGTGAACGTGAAGGCAAGGTCGTCGGGCGTCAGCCTTGCGCGTTCGCGTAGCACGGACAGGATGGAGACGTTCGGCATTGAGCCAGGCTACTCAACGGCAAATATGTGTGGGGTACAGACGTGCCGCCGAGCCCTGCCGGCTTTTGAATCACAGCGCGTCATGCTGTGGCCGGGCTGCAGCCTCGCGTGTGAAAATGGCTGGCGTGAAAGTGGGAGGCGCCATGAGCAACCCAGAGCTGAGCCCCGCCGCGCTGCGTGAGGCGTTCGGGCATTTTCCCTCCGGTGTCATCGCCATCGCCGCCGAGGTCGACGGCGTCCGGGTCGGTCTGGCCGCGAGCACGTTCGTGCCGGTGTCCCTGGACCCACCGTTGGTGTCCTTCTGTGTGCAGAACAATTCCGAGACGTGGCCCAAACTCAAGGGCCTGCCATCGCTGGGGATCAGTCTGCTCGGCGAGTCGCACGACGTGGCGGCCCGCACCCTGGCGGCCAAGACCGGGGACCGGTTCGCCGGGCTGGAGACGCACTCGCATGAGAGCGGCGCGGTGTTCGTGCACGGCACCAGCGTGTGGCTGAAGACGTCGGTCGAGCAGGAGGTGCCAGCCGGCGATCACGCCATCGTGGTCCTGCGAGTCGAGGACATCACCGTGCACGACGTGCCGCCGATCGTCTTCCACCGCAGCACGTTTCGCAGGCTGGGCGCCTAGCCCAGCCCGGCCGCCGGCGTTGCCTCAGGGCTTTTCGGCGAGTTCGTCGCGATACGCCGCGATCCGCTGCTCGATCTCGGCCGCGTCATCGGGTCGGCCCTCTTTGCGGGCCAGCTCGGCGCGGGCGGACAGCTCGCGGATCGCCGTGCGGATGTCGTTGACGCTATGAACACTTCCCATGTTCCGAGGCTACCCACGTCGGCCCCCGCGTCAACGCGTGAACAGACATGAACTCCCCCGACACGCCGGGTGTCTGGGGGAGTTCATGTCTGCTCGGCAGGCTACTTGCGCCGGCGGAAGAGGGCGTTGCCCAGCCACACCACCGGGTCGTACTTCTTGTCGGCCACGCGCTCCTTCATCGGGATCAGCGCGTTGTCGGTGATCTTGATGTGCTCGGGGCACACCTCGGTGCAGCACTTGGTGATGTTGCAGAAGCCGAGGCCGTTCTCGTCCTGAGCCATATCGCGGCGATCGAGGGTGTCCAGCGGATGCATCGACAGCTCGGCCTGCCGCATCAGGTAGCGCGGGCCGGCAAAGGACTTCTTGTTCTCCTCGTGGTCACGGTTGACGTGGCACACGTTCTGGCACAGGAAGCACTCGATGCACTTGCGGAACTCCTGGCTGCGGTTCACATCCTCCTGCTGCATCCGGTAGTCGCCGGGCTGCAGGTCCTTCGGGGAGTGAACGACGGGATCTCCCGTGCCTTCTCGTAGTTGAAGGAGACGTCGGTGACCAGGTCGCGCATCACCGGGAAGGTGCGCAGTGGCGTGATCGTGACGACTTCGTCCTCGCCGAAGGTCGACATCCGGGTCATGCACATCAGCCGCGGCCGCCCGTTGATCTCGGCCGAACACGAGCCGCACTTACCTGCCTTGCAGTTCCACCGCACCGCCAGGTCACCGGCCTGAGTGGCCTGCAGCCGGTGGACGATGTCGAGCACCACCTCGCCGTCGTTGACCTCGACGGTGTAGTCCTGCAGGTCACCGCCGGTCTCGTCGCCGCGCCAGACCCGCAGCTTCGCGTTGTAGGCAGCCATTGTCAGCCCTTCCGGTCCGGGTGCTCGGCCAGTTGATCGTCGGTGTAGTACTTCTCGAGTTCGGACAGCTCAAACGTGGCCAGCAGATCGGGCCGCATCACGGGCTGCTGCTCTGGTGTCACCTCGACGTCCGGCACGACGGCTGTGTCTCCCGCGGCGTTCGCCGCGCTTACCCGGCACACCAGCAGCTTGTTGCGCCATGCGGCGTCCATCTTCGGGAAGTCGTCGCGGGTGTGCCCGCCGCGGCTTTCCGTGCGCTGCAGCGCGGCCTTCGCGACGCACTCGCTGACCAGCAGCATGTTGCGCATATCGATGGCCAGGTGCCAACCCGGGTTGAAGATGCGACCACCCTCGACCACGACGTTGGCGTAGCGCTTCTTGAGCTCGTCGATCTTGACCAGGGCCTCCTGCAGTTCGCCCTCCTTGCGGATGATGCCCGCGAGGTCGTTCATCGACTGCTGCAGTTCGGCGTGCAACGTGTACGGGTTCTCGGCGTTGTCCTTCGGCTCGAACGGTGACAGCGCCAGCGTGGCGGCCTCTTCGACCGCCGTGTCCGACACCGCGGGCCGTTGCGACAGTGCCCGCACGTAGTCGGACGCTCCGAGTCCGGCGCGCCGTCCGAACACCAGCAGGTCGGACAGCGAGTTGCCGCCGAGGCGGTTGGATCCGTGCATGCCGCCGGAGCACTCGCCCGCGGCGAACAGGCCGGGGGTCGAGCCGGCGCCGGTGTCGGGGTCGACCTCGATACCGCCCATCACGTAGTGACAGGTCGGCCCGACCTCCATCATGTCCTTGGTGATGTCCACCTCGGCCAGCTCGATGAACTGGTGGTACATCGACGGCAGCCGGCGCTTGATCTCCTCGGCCGGCATGCGGGAGGCGATGTCGAGGTAGACACCGCCGTGCGGGGTGCCGCGGCCGGCCTTCACCTCGTCGTTGATGGCGCGGGCCACCTCGTCGCGCGGCAGCAGGTCAGGGGTGCGACGCGCGGAGTCGTTGTCCTTGAGCCACTGGTCGGCTTCTTCCTCGGTCTCGGCGTACTGCCCCTTGAACACGTCGGGGATGTAGTCGAACATGAAGCGCTTGCCCTCGGAGTTCTTCAGCACACCGCCGTCACCGCGCACACCCTCGGTGACCAGGATGCCCTTCACCGACAGCGGCCAGACCATGCCGGTCGGGTGGAACTGGATGAACTCCATGTTGATCAGGCCGGAGCCTGCGCGCAGCGCGAGCGCGTGGCCGTCGCCGGTGTACTCCCAGGAGTTCGACGACACTTTGAAGGACTTGCCGATGCCGCCGGTGGCCAGCACCACCGCCGGCGTCTCGAAGAGAACGAATTTGCCGGTCTCGCGGTAGTAGCCGAAGGCGCCCGCGATCGCATCACCGTCCTTGATCAGATCGGTGATCGAGCACTCGTGGAAGACCTTGATCCGGGCTTCGTAGTCGCCGAGTTCCTTCTTGTCCTCCTGCTGCAGCGAGACGATCTTCTGCTGCAGGGTGCGAATGATTTCCAGGCCGGTGCGGTCGCCGACGTGGGCCAGCCGCGGGTAGGTGTGCCCGCCGAAGTTGCGCTGGCTGATCTTGCCGTCTTTGGTGCGGTCGAACAGCGCACCGTAGGTCTCCAGCTCCCACACCCGGTCGGGGGCTTCTTGAGCGTGCAGCTCAGCCATCCGCCAGTTGTTGAGGAACTTGCCTCCGCGCATGGTGTCACCGAAGTGCACCTGCCAGCTGTCCTTGGTGTTGACGTTGCGCATCGCCGCAGCACAGCCGCCTTCGGCCATCACCGTGTGTGCCTTGCCGAACAGGGACTTGGTGACGACGGCGACTTTCAGGCCCCGTTCCCGGGCCTCGATCACCGCTCGCAGGCCCGCGCCGCCGGCACCGATCACGACCACGTCGTAGGAATGCCGTTCGACTTCCACCGTCATTTGACCTCGCTCACGCTATGGTTCTTCAAAGTTGTTTTCAGCCAACGAATCTCAGGTCAGAGATGGTGCCACTGGCCACCAGCATGACGTAGAAATCGGTGAGCATCAGGGTGCCGAGCGTGATCCAGGCGTACAGCTTGTGCCGGGTGTTCAGCTTGCTGACCTGGGTCCAGATCCAGTACCGCACCGGATGCTTGGAGAAGTGCTTGAGCCGGCCGCCGGTCACGTGCCGGCAGGAGTGGCAGGAGATCGTGTAGACCCACAGCATCACCACGTTGCCGACCAGAATGATGTTGCCCAGGCCGAATCCGAAGCCGCCGGGCCCGGTCTCGGAGTGGAACGCGACGATCGCGTCGTAGGTGTTGATGATCGAGATGATCCCGGCGATGTAGAAGAAGTACCGGTGGGTGTTCTGGATGATCAGCGGAAAGCGGGTCTCGCCAGTGTATTTCGCGTGCGGCTCGGCCACCGCGCAGGCTGTCGGAGACTGCCACACCGAGCGGTAGTAGGCACCGCGGTAGTAGTAGCAGGTCAGCCGGAACAGCAGCAGGAACGGCAGCGACAGCAGGGCGTACGGCAGGAACGACAGCGGTCCGGTCGCGGGCAGGATCTGCGGCCAGAAGTCGCTGGCCTCACCGCACGCCTTGCTCAGGCACGGCGAGTAGAACGGCGTCAGATAGTGGTACTGCGGGACGAAGAAGTAATCCCGCTGGAACGCACGCACTGTCGCGTAGATGACGAAGGCTGCGAACCCGAGGTCGGTCCAGATCGGGGCCTTCAGCCAGTTGTCGGTCCGCAGCGTGCGCTGCGGTATCTGGGCACGGCCGGGTGAGAAGACGCCGGTCGCCGGGCGGTTACCCGCAGGTGCGCTCATCTACTGTGATCCCCTTCGCATTAACTGTTCGGAGGGTACCTAGATCACGGCACCCGATGAAACGCGGGTCTCAGCGCCGGTTGTGGCCGCCCACACCCTCGTCGTCGACGTCTTGCCAGAAGGCGGAGTCGTATGGGGTGTCGGGGATTCCGATCTTTTCACCGGAGACCACAGCCGTTTGCTGGGTTAGGGCAAGCTCATTGGCGTCGATATCGAGAAGTTCCACGTCATTGAGGATGCGTTCGGCGTCATTGACGATTCGTCGCATTGCGGGGGTGTCGCCGTACTTGGATTTCAACGAGGCCACGCAGCGGCGCAGACCGCCGATCAGATGGTGCAGTTCGGTCAATTCGGTGGTGGTGGACACCGGGCCTCCTCAGGGTGCGAAGGTGTCATGGATCACAGTACGACAATCGATGCTAGCCACATTTCGAACGCAACGTGAGACAGGTCACGTCTGGAATGGCCGTGGCGTGGTTGCGTTGCACAGGCCGAAACCCCCCACAGAACACCCGACAGAACAGAGGTGACGCGGTGTCCAGTCAGAACGGACTTGCCGAACGTGCCGAGGTGCTCTTGGCCTTGCACCAGCCGGGGAACCCGGTGGTTCTGCCGACGGTGTGGGACGCCTGGTCGGCCAACCTGGCGGTAGCGGCCGGGTTTGCGGCCCTGACCGTCGGCAGCCACCCGATGGCCGACTCGGTCGGCAAGCCGGACGGCGAGGGGATGTCGTTCGACGACGTACTGGCCCGGGTCGCCCAGATCACCGCCGCCGTGGACGTGCCGGTCTCGGTGGACATCGAGTCGGGCTACGGGCAACCGGCCCAGCGCCTCATCGAGGGGCTGTTGAGTGCGGGAGCGGTGGGGTTGAACATCGAGGACACCGTGCACAGCGAGGGCAAGCGACTGCGCTCGTCGGCCGAACACGCCGAACTGGTCGGTGGGCTGCGCGCGGCCGCCGACCAGGCCGGGGTGCACGTGGTGGTCAATGCCCGCACGGATCTGTTCCTGCGCAACGACGGTGACGACGCCGACCGGGTGGACCGGGCGATCGCCCGGCTCACCGAGGCGGCGCAGGCCGGTGCCGACGTCCTCTATCCGGTCGGTCGGCACGAACCGCAGACCTTGCGCCGGTTGGCCGCCGAGCTTCCGCTGCCGATCAACGCGATCGCGATACCCGAGGCGGACGACCCGGCGTCGTTCGGGCCGCTGGGGGTGGCGCGTATCAGCTTCGGCCCGTTCTGGCAGCGCGCCCTGGCGGTACGGGCCGACGAGATCCTGGACCGCTGGCGCTGATACGGCGTTGGGGCTAGGTCTGCGCCGGCAGCGCCGCGGTGTCGTCGTCCTGGCTCGCCGGCCTCGGTGGCTGCGGCTTGCGGAAGTGGTTGTCCCCGCGCGGGTAGACGACCTGCGGCCACCAGAACCACCGACCCAGCATGGTTGCGATCGAGGGCATGAGCAGCGAGCGCACGATGAAGGTGTCGATCAGCAGGCCGATGGCGATCGTCGACCCCATCTGGGCCAGCACGACCAGCTGGCTGCCCATCATGCCCGCCATCGTGGCGGCGAACACCAGACCGGCAGAGGTCACCACGCCACCGGTCCCGGCCATCGACCGGATGATGCCGGTCTTGAGGCCGGCGTGGATCTCGTCCTTGAACCGGGAGACCAGTAGCAGGTTGTAGTCCGAGCCGACCGCCAACAAGATGATGACCGACATCAACATGACCAGCCACTGCACCTGGATCCCGAACAGGTCCTGCCAGATCAGCACCGAGATGCCGAACGAGGCCGCGATCGAGCTGCCGGCGGTGCCGACGATCACCAGCGCGGCAACCACGCTGCGGGTCAGGATGAGCATGATCATGAAGATCAGCGTCAGCGACGACACCACCGCGATCAGCAGGTCGTAGCGCGCCCCGTCGGACATGTCCTTGTAGGTCGCCGCGACGCCACCGAGGTGGATCTTGGCGTTCGACAGCGAGGACATCTTCAAGGCCTCTTGGGCGGCCTTGCGTTCGGAGTCGACCCGGGCGATACCCTCGACGGTCGCCGGATCACCCTCGTGGGTGATGAACATCCGGGCCGACTTGCCGTCCGGCGACAGGAACATCTTCAGGCCGCGCTCGAAGTCGGGATTCTGGAAGGCCTCCGGCGGCAGGAAGAAAAGATCGTCGTTCTTGGCCTGGTCGAAGCTCTCGCCCATCGCCAGCGCGGTGTCGTTGGAGGCCTGCATCTGGTCGAGCAGGGCCTTCTGCGAGTTGTACGAGGCCAGCGTCAGGTCCCGGCTGGTCTTCATCGACGCGATGGTCTGTGGGAGCAGCGCCGTCAGTTGCGGCGCCAGTGCCGCCAGCTGATCGGTATTGCCCTGCACCCCTTGGGTTTTGTCGGTCACCTCGTCGATGCCGTCGAGGGAGTCGAACAGCGACCGGGCCGCGGCGCACATCGGGATGTCGAAGCAGTGCGGCTCCCAGTAGAAGTAGTTGCGCAACGGCCGGAACTGGTCGTCGAAGTTGGCGATGTTGTCGCGCAGTTCCTTGGTGGTCTCGAGCAGATCCTCGGACCTGGCAGCGGAATCCTGGGTGAGCTGAGTCTGCTTCAGCGAGAGTTGGTACTGCTTCTCCAGGATGTCGATCGAGGTGTTCATCGCATCGACGGTCTTGAGCTGATTGGCCAACTGATCCCGCTGGAACGGCAGGTTCATATTGCTGGTCTGGCCCTGAATACTGGTCTGGAACGGAATCGAGCTGTGCTGGATGGGGATACCCAGCGGCCGGGTGATGCTCTGCACCATCGCGATGCCCTCGGTGTGCATCACATTGCTCGCGACCTTGTTCAGCACCAGCATGTCGGCCGGATTGCGCATGTCGTGGTCGGCCTCGACCATCAGGATGTCCGGGTTCATCCTGGCCTGGGTGAAGTGCCGGTCAGCGGCCGCGAAGCCGATGTTGACCGGGGCATCCTTGGGTAGGTAGTACTGGTCGTTGTAGGCCGGCTTATACCCGGGGATCGCGACCAGGCCGATCAGCACCACGAACAGGCTGGCCACGAAAATCGGTGCGGGCCAACGCACCACCGCGGTACCGATCCGGCGCCAGAATCGGCTCTGCGGCGGCCGCTTGGATTCGTAGAGGCCGACGCGGCTGCCCAAGTAGAGCACGGCCGGGCCGAGGGTGACGGCGATCGCGACGACCACGAGCATGCCGATCGCGACCGGGGCGCCCATCGTGGAGAAGTACGGCAGCCGGGCGAAACTGAGACAGTACGTCGCACCGGCGATGGTCAGTCCGGATCCCACGATGACCGGTGCCACGGACTTGAAGGTGGCGTAGTAGGAGTCGTCCCGGTCCAGACCCGTGCCGCGGTCCTCGCGGTAGCGACCGAAGATGAAGATGCCGTAGTCGGTGGCCGCGGCGATGGCCAGCATGGTGAGGATGTTGCCGGCGAATGTCGTCAGCCCGAAGGCGCCGTGGGTGGCCAGCACCGAGACCACACCGCGGGCGGTCAGCAGACCGAGGAAGGTCAGGAACAGCTGGATCAACGTGGTCCGGACCGAGCGATAGACCACCAGCAGCATGAGTGCGATCGCGGCGAGGGTGATCAGGGTGATCTCGGCCAGGCTGGCATTGCCGATGACGTGCAAGTCGTCGGTGAGTGCGGCCGGCCCGGCCACGTAGGCCTGCACGCCCGGCGGTGCCGGGGTGTCCTTGATGACCTTGCGGACGGCGTCGACACCTTCGTTGGCCAGGGTCTGGCCCTGTTCACCCGCGAGGTTGAGCATCACGTAGGCGGCTTTGCCGTCGGCGCTTTGGGCACCCGCGGCGGTCAACGTGTCACCCCAGAAGTCCTGGATGTGCTGGATGTGTTCGGGGTCCTGCTCCAGTTTGCGGATGATCTCGTCGTAGTACTGGTGCGCGTCCGGTCCGAGCGGGTGCTGGCCTTCGAGCACGACCATGATGGTGCTGTTGGAGTTGAACTCCTTGAAGTTGTCACCCATCAACTTCATTGCCCGCATCGAGGGCGCATCCTCGGGAGCCATTGGCGCGGAGTGCAACTCACCCACCACCTCGAGCTGCGGGGCGAGCACGTTGACGGCGACGGCGACCGCGATCCAGAACAGCACGATGGGCAGGGCCAGGATGCGGATCAGGTGCGGCAGGACAGGACGCTTTGCGCCGCTGCTGGCTTCCGGTGCGGTGGTGGTGTGTGTCATGCGGACTTCACCAGGCAGTAGGTCTGGGCGTTGATGCCATTGGCCGATTGCTCCTCACGGACGGTTCCGTTGACGGTGACGCGGCAGCTGATCTGGTCACCGTCGGTCTGTGCCATGAGGCTGGCACTGACGGCCGGCAACGTCGTCGACAAGGTGATCGACCACGGCAACGGCGCGGTGATGTAATGCACCTTGGCGTCAGGATCGAAATAACTGATCTGGGCGGTGGTTCCGGGTGCGCCGTCGACGTCGTAGACCATCACCTTGGGGTTGAACTGGACGATTTCAATGCCGGCGCCGGCGCCGGCATTGAGGTCTTGGGACGCGAACATCTTGTGCAGGCGCGAGACAACCAGACCCGAAACCGCCAGCACGACCACCAGCACTATCGGTATCCACACCTTCTTCAGGCCCTTTTTCAGGCCGGGACCCACCGGAATAGCCTTCACCCCGAATACCTTCCGTCAATGAACCGGCCGCGGCGCGGCCGTCCCAGTCCCTGTCGTTCGATCCTCGGCACGCTCTGCCTCGGCGGTGAGCCGGCACAGGAGCGGCAGTGCGACGCGCGCCGAACTCCACAGTGCACACTGCTCCTCGGGGTCAGGGTTGCCATCAAGGTGGCCAGTCGGTCACGGCGCCGTTGTCTGCGCTCGTCCAGTAACGCCCGACCGTCGCCGGTCATTCCGATCAGTGCGGCACGCCGATCGTCGGGGTCGGGGAGCCTGGCCACCAGACCGGCACGTTCCAGTCGCTGGATCAACTGGGTCATCGACGGCTGGCTGACGCCCTCTTTGGCGGCCAGGACGGTCAACCGGATCGGGCCTTCGCGGTCCACCCGGTTCAAGGTGGTGGCGGCTGTCGTGCTCAGGTCGGCCCGATCGCTGAGCGATCGCACCGTCAGGTCGACGGCCTGGTCCAGCGCGTCGCCGATGCACTCACTGACGTCGCGATCGGTCAGCTCGATGCCCACTCGGTATCTATATCACGCACACTATGTAGCAGCAATCGCGGCGGTCTTGGGCGATGCCACAGTGGGTTCCCAGGTTGGATGGCTTCCTGCGGTATCGTTTCCGCCGGCTGCCGCACCGCAGCCACGATCGGGTGGCGCGGGCCCCTTCGTCAGAGCTGCGACGGAATGCGTTGCCGGACAGCAGCATGCCTGCGATAGTCGACCTCGGAACCGAGGCGCGGCGCGAGTGGCCGATTGATGAATATATTGGCTCGGTTATCTATCTGGTGGCGCCGGGTCTACCAGACGTCGCCGTCGCGCCAGTCGCAGGCGAGGTCCGCCTTCGGGTCTAGGCGGACATCGACCGGCAGCACGAAGATGGAGCCGTCGTCGTCGGGGGTCGGGGTCACGCCGGTCGGGGCGAGTACCGAGGTCGGTCCCTGCCAGTGCAGCCACCCGCGTGGCCGGTAGATCTTCTCCCCGGCGGGGCTCGCGCTGAGCGCCCCGAGCTGGTAGGCGCCGCGGATCACCTGCTCGATGGCGTCCATCACGGCATGGGCGAGGCCCTGGCCGCGCCAGTCCTCCCGGACCGCGACGGCTTCCACGTACCCGCAGCGCAGCGCCGACCCGGCGTGCAGCAGCCGGCGCTGTACCACCGCGGCGTGGGCGATCAGGGCACCCCGGTGCGCGATCACGGCATGCATGCCACCGAGTGCGTGCTCCCAGTCGGCCGGGCTGAACTCCGACTCGCCGCCGAACGCATCGGACACCATCTGGCGGGCGTTCTCCCGGGTCTCCGCATCCAGATCAGCGGTGTGGATCAGCCGGGCGGTGTGGACCTGGGCGTGCACACCTCAGCTCTACCAGCCCGCGGAGCTCCCCGCTGAGATTCGTGGCCGCGTCCAGTGCAACCGCACCGTCTGGCCGGGGCGGATCTGGGCCGCGGTGTCGGTGTCGGCGTCGGTGACGACACCGATCACCGGATATCCGCCGGTCACCGGATGGTCGGGTCCAAGGATCACCGGCTGGCCGTTGGGCGGTACCTGGATGGCGCCACGGGTGGCCCCCTCGCTGGGCAGTTGCCGGTCGGGCCACCGATAGGTCAACGGCCGGCCGGCCAGGCGCATGCCGACCCGGTCGCTGCGGTCGGTGGCCACCCAGTCGGTGTGCACTAGCGCGTCGGCATCGGTGAACCAGTCGTCGCGGGGGCCCGGTACGACGCGCAGCTCCAGCAGGTCAGCGGCGATGGCGGCGACCGGCGCCTGGTCGAGCTCGGGGTAGTCGTCGGTGTGTGAGCCGACCGGCAGGACGTCACCGGCGCGCAGCGGGCGCGGTCCGATCGCCGACATCATGTCGAAGCTGCGTGAGCCGAGGACCGCCTCGACGGCGATGCCGCCACGGACCGCCAGGTAACTGCGCAGTCCGGAGTGCGGCGCGCCGAGGGAGATCACCTCGCCGTCCCGAACATGATGAATACTGTTGGTACCGAAGGGAATTCCGCTTACCGCTGGGTCGGTGTCGGCGCCGGTGACGGCGATGTCCACGGCGCCGCCATGGACCCGCGCGGCGAACCCGCCCAAGGTGATCTCCACGGTGGCGCGGTCGTCGGGGTTGGCCACCAGCCGATTCGCCAAACGGTGCGAACGGCGGTCGGCGGCACCGGATCTGGTCACTCCGACGTGGGCCAGGCCGGGCCGGCCGAGGTCTTCGAGCAGCGCCAGCGGACCGGTCCGCAGGATCTCCAGGGTGATCATGGTGAACTCCTCACACGGCGCGGAACCGCACCCACATGCCCGGCACCAACAGCGCGGGCCGTGGGCGGTCGATGTCCCACAGCACGGCTTCGGTGCGTCCGATCAACTGCCACCCGCCGGGTGACTGGCGCGGGTAGATGCCGCTGAACTCTCCGGCCAGCCCCACCGCCCCGGCCGGCACCGCGGTGCGCGGGTCGCTGCGCCGCGGCACCGCCAGCCGGGGGTCACCGCCGACGAGGTAGGCGAAACCCGGTGCGAATCCGCCGAATCCGACCCGCCAGAGCGTGCCGGTGTGCGCGTCGACGACGTCGCTGACGGCCATGCCGGTGTGCCGAGCTACGTCGGCGAGGTCGGCACCGTCGTAGATCACCTCGATCACCACGTCGGCCGGCCGGTCCGCAGGGGTGTCGACCATAGCGGGATCGATGCGCAGCCGGCTCAGCCGTTGCCGGGTCGGCGCCTGGTAGCGCGGGTCGGCCAGTGTGCACAGCACCGTGCGCGCCGCAGGCACGACGTCGAGGACACCGGGCAGCCGTGCCTCGCGGAGGGCGTCGGACACCGCCAGCACCTCGGCGGTCGACGCACACTCCAGCAGGAGTGCCTGGTCCCCGTAATCACGGATGGTGGACACCATGAGATCCGTTGCCACACTCATTCAGTGACGGTAGGTCCGTCGCGGTGGGCCGGACGCCGGTTTTCGAGCACTGCCAGAGCTGCCTTACCGAAGACTCAGAGCTGCCAGGCATCCCATATTTATCGAGCCCGTCAGACCATCTGGGTGTAGGTCGGCTCGTGGCCTTTGATGAAGGCGATCACCCGGTAGGTGATGGGAAGCATGATCACCTCGACGGCGGTCTTGTAGATCCAGCCGAGGGCGGTGTAGGTGACGAAGTCGCCGAAGGTGGTGATGCCGATCGCGCCGGCGGCGATGCTGCAGAACACCAGGGTGTCGCCGAGTTGACCGGCGAACGTGGAGCCGACCAGCCGAGCCCATAGATGCTTCTCCTTGGTGTGCTCCTTGATCTTCACCACCGTCCAGGCGTTGATGGTCTGGCCGACGATGAACCCGGCCAGGCCTGCCACGATCAGCTGGGTGTAGGCGTGCACGATGTTCTCGAAATGCTCTTGGTTGGTGTAGAAGTCGGCCGAGGGTAGATAGATCGTCACCCAGAACGCCGCCGCCGCCAGCGCGTTCATCGCGAATCCGAGGATGATCGCCCGCCGGGCGGCCTTGAACCCGTACACCTCGGACAGGACGTCGCCGATCACGTAGGTCAGCGGGAACACGATGAACCCGCCGTCGGTGATGATCGACCAGTTTCCGATGATCGGGCCGAAGGCGACACCTTTGGTGGCGGTGACGTTGGAGATGATCACCAGGGCGGTGAAGACGGCGACGAGGACGGGATAATAATGCGAGCCGACCTGGGCGAATCCCGGTGTGGGGGCATCGTGGCGCGCGGTGGTCGGGCTGCTGGTCACGGATGCTATCCAAACACGTGTACTCAGCCCAGCGCACGGGAGAGCAGCGCCGGCAGCTGGTCGGCGACCATCGGATAGGACAGCGGCGAGGCGAAGGCGATCGCGCCGGCGAGGTCCTTGCCGGTGAAGACGTTGCGATTTTCGGTGGTGGCGCGCAGTGCGGCGACGGCCGGGTCGGCCAGTAGGGCTGCCTGATCGGCGTCACTCTCGGTGGACCAGATCAGCACGTCGGCGCCGTCGAGCGCGTCGGCAAGCTTGTCGCGGGGGATCGCCGCGCGGTGGTCGTCGACCGCGTAGTCCTTGATGCCGTCGGGAATCTGGAAGCCCATGGCGGTCAGGAATTGGGTGCGCCAGCCGGGCAGCGTCGCGGTCAGGGTGTTGTCGAAGAAGCTGCCGGCCAACAACACCGCCTTGCGGTCCTTGAATGCGGAATTGTTCTTGGCCACTTCGGCGAATCTGTCGTCGACGCCGGCGATCAGCTGCTTCATCTGCCGGGCCTGGAACACCGCTGTTCCGACCGCGCTGGCCTGGTCCTTCCACGGCTCGAAGAAGGCGTCACCGTTGGACTGCGCGATGGTGGGGGCGATGGCCGACAGCTGCTTGTAGGTGTCGGCGTCGAGCCCGGCGTTGACGGCCACGATGAGGTCGGGTTTGAGGATGGCGATCTGGTCGACCTGAATGCCGTTGTCCAGGTTGAGCACAACGGGTTGGGCCGGGCCGAGTTTGGGCTGCGCCCAGGGCCACACTCCGAAGGGTTGGTCGCCGAACCAGTTGGTCACGGCGATGGGCACGAGACCGACGGCCAGCAGATCGTCCTGTTCGGTGAACCCGGCGCTGACGACCCGTTTGGGCGGCGCGGGCACCGTGGTCTCGCCGAAAATGTGCTTGATGGTCACCGATTTGGGGGCCGCGTCGCCGGCCGAACCATCCGACGCGCAGGCCGCGGCAAGGAGCGCTCCCGCCGCACCGGCGGCGCCCAGAAACCCACGCCTGGTCCAGTGCGTGCTCACGGCGCGAGATTAACTCACTTCAGGTGCAAACCCGACTCCAAGACGTTCATGGCTTGATCGACGTTGTCGAGCGAAAAGGGTCCGCGATTGCCCAGTGCCATGACCGCGCCGATCACCGAACCCGCGAACACCCGGATGTCAAGGTCGTGCGGGCTGCGCCGCAGCCGCCGTCCCATGGCCTCCGAAACGCCGTTGACCAGGGAGTTGTACTCCTCGCGCAGGGCGGGGTGCAGCTCGGGTAGTGAATAGATGAGCCGTTGGCGGGTCTTCTCGATATCCCAGTCCTCGGCGGTCATCTTCTCGTAGGTGTCGTGGACGGCGCGCCGGAAGGCCGCGATCGGCGACATGTCGGCGGGCTGGCCGGCCAACGCCTCGAGCATCACCATGCTCAGGTCATCGGCCAGCAGTACCGACTCCTTGCTGGGGAAGTACCGGAAGAACGTGCTGGCCGAGATGTCGGCGGCGTCGGCGATCTGCTCGATGGTGGTGACGGCGTACCCGCGCTCTTCAAACAGGCGGAAGGCTTCCCGGCGAATGGCTTCCCGGGTCCTGGCCTTCTTGCGTTCCCGCAGGCTCGGCGGACGCGGCGGCTCTGACATGCGTCGATTGTTGCCCACGAAGCGATCTACGCGCTTGCTGACGCGTCAATTTTTCTCAGGAGAGCAGCAACGAGGCACCGAGTCCGATCATGGTGGCCGCGATCATCCCGTCGAGGACCCGCCAGGTGAGCGGGCTGGCGAACAACCCGGCCAGCCGGCGGGCGCCGAATCCCAGGCTGAAGAACCACACGACGCTGGCGGTGACGGCGCCGATTCCGAACAGCCAGCGACTGTCGGCGTGTTGATTGGCCAGCGTGCCGAGCAGGACGACGGTGTCGAGGTAGACGTGCGGGTTGAGGAAGGTCATGGCCAGGCAGGTGAGCAGGACCGAGATCAGGCGCGTCGAGCCGTTCTGGGCAGGTGTCATGGCCGACGGTCGCAGGGCCCGCCGGGCGGCCAGTGCGCCGTAACCGAAGAGGAAGGCCGCCCCGCCGATCTTGGCCACGGTGACCGCCTCGGGATGAGCGGTGATGAGGGCTCCGACACCGGCGATGCCGGCCGTGATCAGGAGCAGATCGGAGACGGCGCACACGCTGACCACCGCCAGAACGTGCTCCCGTCGGATGCCCTGGCGCAGCACGAAGGCGTTCTGGGCGCCGATCGCCGCGATGAGGGTGAAGGAGGTCAGGAATCCGACGAACAGTGGCGAGGACATGACCTCGACGTTAGGAAGGCCGGCCGGCTGAGTACAGCTAAAGATTCTTCATCAGGATTAGTGCGGCTTATGCGACTGAGGGCGGCTCGGCACGCTCAGCACACTGTGGCGGCTGCGATCAGCCCGAACGCGATGAGCACGATGCTCAGCACGAAGGCGGCATGGCCGAACGACAGTGCCAGCACGACGCCGGTGACGGCGGCCAGCACGATGGTCACCATCAGGATCGCCATCAGCATCGGGTGGGGCTTGACCGCGGCACGCGAGCGCGCCGCGAGGGCGGTCATCTCGGGAGAACGTTCCACACTGCTCATCGAACACCTCCATCTGTGATCTGCCTCATGTTCGACAGAATAGGTGAGGTATATCACAGAAAGAGGTGTTTAGCGCCGCGGAATGGGTGTGATTGGCGCGCCGATCGTCAGCCTTTCGCCTCGGCCAGCGCCAGCGGGTTGTCCGCATCCCGCTGCAGCATCGAACGCAAGATCTCACCGCAGCGGATCGCGATGTTCGACAACAGCGAGGACGTCAGGCCGTGGGTGTGTTCGGTGTTGCCCTGGAGGTAGAGCCCGCCGGACATCGGCCGGGAGGTGGTCAGCCGGTAGTCCCGTGAGACGGCCGGCCTGCCGTCGGTGAGGACGACGTCCTGGTACAGCTCGCCGAGGATGTCCGGCAGCGGTGTCGGCGCGAAGCCGGTTGCGTAGATGACGGCATCGCAGTCGATCTCGTCGACGGCTCCGGTGGGGTGGTGTCGGATGCGGACTCGCACCCCGGCGCCGGTCTCTTCGGTCCGAAGGATGCTCGACGCGCCCCGCAGAAACAGTCGGCGGGTGCCCCCGACCCGTTCGGCGTACTCGCGGCCGTAGAGCTCTTCGATCAGCGGAAGGTCGACGGCCGAGTAGTTGGTACTGCGGTGGTAGTTCAGCAGCTGCTGGCGCACCACCGGTTCGGCGGCATAGAAGTCGTCGACGGCGTCTGGATCGAACACCCGGTTGGCGAAGGGGGAATCGTCGGCCGGGCTGTAGCCGTATTTGGCGAAGACGCCATGCACCTCGGTCGTGGGCGACAAGTCGTGCAGATAGCCGACGACTTCCGCCGCGCTCTGCCCGGCGCCGACCACGACGAATCGGTCGTGCTGGCGCGACGGCAGGCGCTGCAGGTCGTGCAGGAAGTTCTGGTTGTGGATCTGTCGGGCCGACGGCGTCACCCCGGCGGCAACTGGGGGCTGAGCCCACCGGCGATGACGACGTTACGGGCGCGCAACCGCCCCGCTGCCGCGCCGTCGACGTCGACCTCGAAAACCCCGTCGACCTCACGGACCGCCGTCACCCGGGACCCGTACCGTACTGACGCGTCGACCTTGGCGGCCGCCCACTGCAGATAGTCGTGGAACTCCAGCCGGGTGGGAAAGAAGGTCTTGTAGTTGATGAATTCGGTGAGCCGGCCCCGCTCGGTCAGGTAGTTGAGGAAGGTGAATTCACTCTGCGGGTTGCGTTGGGTGACAAGGTCTTTGAGGAACGAGATCTGCATCGTCGCACCGGGGATCAGCATCCCGGTATGCCACCCGAACTCGGGCTTCGCCTCGACGAACTCGGCGCGCACTGCGCGCGCACACCGCTCGTTGTGCTCCTGAACCGCGACCGCGAGTGCGAGGTTGGACGGGCCGAAGCCGACGCCGACGAAATCGAGCACACCACCGTTGTCCTCGGCCATTACGCACCCGCCAGCTGGTCGACGGCCCCTGGCACGGGTTCGGCCGGGTCGGAGCCGACTGCCACGATGTGATTGGCGGTGTCGACGTGCACGACCCGGCTGCGATGTGCGGCCACCTCGGCCTCGTCGAGGCCCAGGAACGACATGATGATCACGAGGTTGCCGGGCGAGACCAGATGCGCGGCCGCCCCGTTGATCCCGATCACGCCTGAGCCGGGCGATCCGGTGATGGCGTAGGTGACCAGGCGTGCCCCGGTGGTGATGTCGACGACGTGTACCTGTTCGCCTTCCACGATGCCGGCCGCTGCCATCAACTCCGCGTCGATGGTGATCGAACCGACATAGTGCAAATCCGCCTGGGTCACCGTCGCCCGGTGGATCTTTCCGCCGAGCATTGTGCGTTGCATCCTGGCCTTTCCCGCCCCGTCGCTACTGACGCCACCGCCCCTGATGGCCACCGACGGCGATCTACTAAGGAGAGGCTAACCAACTTATCGTGATGCGCAAGACCCACCCCCGTGTTCGACGAGATATTGCATCCGTGTCAAATCAATTGTCGCGCAGCAGCTCCGGAGGCCATCGGCCAGAACTCAGGCAGCAAGGGACTCCACGAAACTAGCTAAGCCTAAGCTAACATGCGGCGGTGATATCACCGAGTGAAGGGATATAGGCATGCCGCAGTTCCGAAGATGGCGGCGGGGTTTTGCTGCCGTTGCCGTGGTCGTGCTGGCCGCGAGCATCCTCTCTGCATGCGCTGCAGCGAAGGAGTCAACGCCCGCCGCGGGCGTGACCATCAGCCACAAGTTCGGCGAAACGACGGTGCCGGCCAATCCAAAGCGCGTTGTCACCGTGGGATGGACGGATCAGGATTTCGTCTTGCCGTTGGGGTGATTCCGGTCAGCACGCGTGAGTTCTTCGAACGCTACAACGAGTATCCGTGGGTGAAGACAGCCACCGACGGCAAGGGCGTGCCCACGTGGGGCGGGGCCGACTCGATCGATTTCGAGGCGATCGCCGCCCAGAAACCGGACCTGATCTTGGCCATCTACGAGTCGATCGACAAGCCGACCTATGACCGGCTGTCCAGCATCGCGCCCACCGTGATCCAGTCCGCCGATTACGCCGACGAGGAAACGCCGTGGAACGTGCAGTTGCTGACCACGGGCAAGGCCCTGGGCAAGGAGGCGCAGGCCAAGGAGCTCGCCGATAAGGTGCAGAGCCGAATCGACCAGGCGCGCAAGGCAAATCCCGAGTTCGACGGGAAGACCTTGGTGGTCGACTTCGGTCCGGAGAATGGCGGGCACTACCTGCTGCCGGCGAAAGATCCGCGGCGCTCGCTGTTCACGGCGCTGGGGTTCAAGACCCAGGATGTCGACGGTGACGTCAGCGAGGAACGGCTCGATGTTCTTGACCGGGACGTGTTGTTCGTCAACGGTGCCACCAAGGAGCAGATGCTGGCCGCGCCGGCGTTCGCGCGCCTGAATGTCGTTCGCGACGACCGGACGCTCTACACCAGCTTCGACTCGAATCTCAGTGGCGCGCTGACCTACAGCGGGCCGGACGCCATGCTGTACGCGCTCGATGTGTTGACCCCGCAACTGGCCAACGCGCTCAACGGCCGTCCGGTGGCCGATCTGGCCAACGCCTGAGCGAGGCCCCGCAGCGAATGCCCGCCGGTGCACACCGGCGGGCATTCGGCGTCAGCGGCCCAGTTCGGCCGCGATGAGCGGGCCCAACTGCTCCAGCACCGCGGGGTCCATCAGTTCGGAGTGCCGGCAGTTCAGTTCGACCACCCGCAGCGCACCGTCCACCCGCGTCCGCCAGCCATCCGAGGCGACGCCGGTCAGCTCCATTTCGAGTACCGAGGCGTCGACGAAGAACACTTCCCCGCGGTAGCGCCCGTAGTCCGCGTCCACGGTGAATCGTTCTGCGGCGACGTAATTCTCGATGACCTGGGCAATGTGGGCGTCGTCGAGCACCGCGATCGCGTCATCGCTGTCGCGCACCAGGCGCACCGCGTCGGGAATGGTCATCGTGGTGTTCGGCTCGACCGCGAACCCCATCTCCCGGAGCAGCTGCGCGAGAACCGCGGTCGGGTCGAATGGTGGTGGTGGGCTGTCGTCGATACGGGTGTCGAGCATTCCGAGGAATCCGACGTCGCGCCCCCGCCGGGTGAGTTCCTGGGCGACCAGCAGTGCCATCGAACCCCCGAATGACCAGCCCAGCAGCCGAATCGGACCGGTCGGTGCAACCGCCGCCACCGTGTCGGCGTAGTCCCGGGCGAGGTCGTCGATGGTGGCCGGGAGCCGTCCGGTGGTGAACAGGGGAGACTGCAGGCCGTACAACGGGATGTCGGCCGGCAGGTGGCGTTTGAGTCCGGCGAACTGCCAACTGAGCCCGCTGGCGGGATGCAGGCAGAACAGCGGTGGTTGCGTTCCGGTCACCCGCAACGGCAGGAGCGGGGCCAGGCTGTCGGCACCGTCCTTGCCGGTCAGCACGTCGGCCACCGCCGCCACGGTCGGTGCCACCATCAGGTCGGCCACCGGCACCTCGACGGTGAATTCGCGCCGGATCGCCGCCGCCAGCCGCACCAGCAGCAGGGAATGCCCACCGAGGGCGAAGAAGTCGGCGCCCACGCTGTCGACGCTCAATCCAAGAGTATCGGAGAACAGCTCGCACAATCGTCGCTCAGTGGCCGACGACGGCGGTCGTCCGGCGCCGGCAACGAAGTCCGGCGCCGGAAGGGCGCGGCGGTCCAGCTTTCCGCTCGGAGTGAGCGGGAAGCTGTCGAGTTCCACGAAGGCCGACGGCACCATGTGGGCCGGGACCAGCGCGCAGATGTGCTCGCGAAGCGCGCTCGCATCGGTGTCGCCGCTGGGCAGGTAGTAGGCGATCAGGCGATCGCCGCGGACCACGACGCGGGCGGAGCCCACCGCCGGATGTGCGGCGAGCGCGGCTTCGATCTCACCGGGTTCGATCCGCACACCGCGCAGCTTGATCTGGTCGTCCGTGCGTCCCAGATACTCCAGCTGCCCGTCGCCGCGCCAGCGCACCAGGTCACCCGTGCGATACATGCGCTGACCGGTGTCGAACGGGCTGGCCACGAACCGGTGTGCGGTCATGCCGGCTCGCCCGAGGTATCCGCCGGCCAATTGTACACCGGCCAAATACAATTCACCGGCGCTGCCGGACGGCACCGGCTGGAGGTAGTCGTCGAGCACGTAAGCCCGGACGTTCCAGCCCGGCGTCCCCAGCGCGGGGGGGCCACCGTCGAAGGTCCAGCCGAGCACGTCGACCGCGGCCTCGGTCGGGCCGTACAGGTTGTGCAGCGGCACATTTAAGACGCCGGCGAAGCGGCGCGCCAGCTCCAGGCTGAGCGCTTCGCCGCCGACCGTCACCCGGGTCAGTGTCGTGCACTGGTCCGCCCGCAGCTCCTCGAGGAACAGCTCGAGCATTGACGGCACGAAGTCGACCGCGGTGACACCTTGGGCGGCGATGGTTTCCGCGAGGTAGGCCGGATCGCGATGACCACCGGGCCGGGCCAGCACCACCGCCGCGCCGACGCTCAACGGCCAGAACACCTCCCACACCGAGGTGTCGAAGCTGATCGGGGTCTTCACCAGCATCCGGTCGGTCCCGGCCAGCGGGTAGGCGTGCTGCAGCCACGCGATCCGGTTGACGATACCGACGTGGGGCACCGCAACGCCTTTCGGCTGCCCGGTGGAGCCAGAGGTGTAGAGCACGTAGGCCCATGCCGACGGATGCACCGCCGCGACCGGGCTCGGTGTCCCCAGGTCTCGGGTGGCCCGGACCGTCGCCGCGTCATCGAGTACCACCGGGGGCCGGGCATCGTCGAGCATGTAGCGCAGCCGATCCGGCGGGTAGTCGGTGTCGAGCGGAAGGAAGGCCGCACCTGACTTCGCGACCGCGACCAGGGCGACGACCAACTCCACGGACCGGGGTAGCGCGACCGCCACGGTGGTGCCGGCGCCGGCACCTTCGGCGACGAGCACGCCCGCCAGCCGGTCCGACCAGGCGTCGAGTTCGGCGTAGGACAGTTCGTCGTCCTGGTAGACGACGGCGGTCGCGTCTGGCGTGCGTTGCGCCTGCCTCGACACCAGCGCGGCGAGGGTGGTGGATTCGACGCCGTGTCCGGTGTCGTTGCGGCCCTGCACCAATTCGTCGCGCTCGCCGTCGGTCAAGACCGCGATGGCACCGATCTTTGCGGTGGGATCGCCGACGGCGCTGTCGAGCACGAGGGCCAACCGGCGGGCCAGGCTCCGCACCGTGCCCGGGTCGAACAGATCCGCGTTGTACTCGGCCATGATGGTTGCGGGGCCGCCGGGCTCGTCGATCAGAGTGAACCCCAGGTCGAACATGGCCGCCGTCACCGGCGGCTCCAGCCACTGGGTGGCGAGGCCGAGCATCTCGGTGGCGCCCGCACCGCGTAAGTGGTATCCGAGGAACACGTTGAACAGCGGGTTGCGCCCGGCGACGCGCGGCGGATTGATCTCCTCCACGAGTTGTTCGAAGGGCAGGTCCTGATGGGCGAACGCGGCCAGGTCGGCGGCCCGGACCCGGGCCAGCAGCTCATCGAAGGACGGATTGCCGGACACGTCGGTGCGTAGCACCACGGTGTTGACGAAGAAGCCGACAACCTCGTCGAGACCGGTCTCGTCCCGTCCGGCCACCGGTGTGCCCACGACGATGTCGTCACCGCAGCCGAGCCGGTGCAGCAGCACGGCCAGCGCGGCGTGCAGCACCATCAGCCTGCTCACCTGGCGGTCGGTTGCCAGTGCCCGCAATGCCGCGGCAGTGGTGTCGGACAGCGCGATCCGCAATGTGCCCCCGGCTCCGGTGGGATGGGCAGGCCGGACTCGGTCGGTCGGCAGGGCCAGTTCATCCGGGGCGCCGGCCAGGGCGCCGCGCCAGAATTCTCGTTGCCGGCCGCCGACCTCGGCCAGCACCTCGCGCTGCCACAGGGTGTGATCGGCGTACTGGATGGTCAACGGCGCCAGTGGTTCCCGTGATTGATAGGCCTGGTTGAGGTCGGCCAGGAACGGGCCGTCGGACCATTCGTCGGTGCAGATATGGTGCAGCAGAATGACGATCGTGTGGTCGTCGGGCGCCGTCCGGAGCACCGTGGCCCGCACCGGTATGTCCGCGGTCAGGTCGAAGCGGTGCTCCACCTCGACGGCCACCCGATCGTCGAGGTCGTCGGGATCGCAGTCCACCGCGCGCAGCGGCACCGCAGCACCGGCGGGCAGAATCCGTTGGAAGAAGACGCCGTCGGCGTCGGTGAACACCGTCCGCAGCGACTCGTGCCGGTCGACGACCTCACCTAGCGCCGTGTGCAGCGCGCCGATGTCGAGGGCGCCACGGACCCGGAAAACCAGCGGATAGTTGTATGCCGCGCCGGTGGTGCCCAGCCGGTCCAGGATCAGCAGCCGCTGTTGCGCGGGCGAGGCGGGGATGCGGTCCGGCCGGTCAGCGGCCACCAGCGGTGGGCGCTGCGCGGCGGACGGCTCGGCGTCCAGGCGCGCCGCCAGTTCGGCGACGGTGGGGTTGTCGAACACGTCGCGCAGCGAGATCGCCGCGCCCAGGACGGCGCGGACCCGGTTGATGAGCCGGATGCTGAGCAGTGAATGTCCACCGAGGTCGAAGAAGTCGTCGTCGACACCGATGTCGTCGGCCTCCAGGACCTCGGCGAACAGTGCGCGCAGTGTCTCTTCGGCGGCCGACGCCGGGGCCCGGCTGGGGGTTCCGCGTCCCCCGGGCCGATCTGCGGCAGGGCCCGCACATCGAGCTTGCCGTTGTCGGTCAGCGGCAGCTGGTCGATCACGGCGATCGCGGACGGGACCATATAGGACGGCACCGTGCTCTTGAGGTGGCGGCGCAACTCCTCGGCCAGCTCCGGACCGCCGTCGGTGACGACATAGCCCACCAGGCGGTGCGAGCCCGCCGTCCTCGGGTCGGGGCGGGCGACGACCGCGGCGTGGCGTACCCGCGGATGACTTGCCAAGGCGCTCTCCACGTCTCCCGGTTCGACGCGATAGCCGCGAATCTTCACCTGGTCGTCACTTCGGCCGAGGAACTCGAGGTTGCCGTCGGTCCGCCGCAGCACCACGTCACCGGTCCGGTACATGCGGCCGGACTCGAACGGATCGGCCACGAATCGTCCGGCGGTCAGGGCGGCCTGATCGAGGTAACCCTGCGCCAGCCCGGTCCCGGCGATGTACAACTCGCCGGCGGTGCCGTCCGCCACGGGTCGCAACCAACGATCCAGGATGTGGGCCCTGGTGTTCCAGATCGGCTGCCCGACCGTCGGAGTCGCGCTGTCCTCGGTACCCGCGCCCAACGTGTTGATGGTGTACTCGGTGGGACCGTAGAGGTTGTAGCCGTAGCTGGTGTCACTGTCGCGCAAGCGATCCCACACCGCCGTCGACACCGCCTCACCGCCGAGCAGCACCAGCACCGGCGGGTGGCCGGCGGGGTCGAGCAGCCCCTCCTCGAACAGCAACGCGGCGTAGGTGGGCGTCACGTTCACCACGTCGATGTCGTGCGCGTGGCAGTACGCGACCAGCGCGGTGGCATCCCGGCGCAGTTCCTCGTCGCAGATGTGCACTTCGTGGCCTTCGATGAGCCACAGCAGTTCCTCCCAGGACATGTCGAAGGAGAACGACACGGTGTGCGCGATCCGCAGTCGCCGCCCGCCGGCCTTGGCGATGGCCGGGCCGAAGATGGCCTCGCGGTGGTTGAAATGCATGTTGGTCAGCCCACGGTGCGCGGTGACAACACCCTTGGGCTTGCCGGTGGAGCCGGAGGTGTAGATCAGGTAGGCGGGCTCGTCGGGGTGCACGGCCGGTGGTCGCCAACCTCGCGGAGCCGCCGGTGGTGGCGCTGCGTCCAGGACGATCAACTCAGCGGCACCGGTCAGGGCACCGATGCGAGCCGCGGTCGATCCGGTGGTCAGCACACAGTCCGGTTGGGCGTCGGCGAGCATCACGGCCAGCCGCTCGTCGGGGTAGTCGAGTTCGAGCGGAAGGTAGGCCGCCCCGGCCCGCAGCACCGCGAACAGGGCGACCACAGCGTCGATGGACCGCGGAATAGCCAGTGCGACAATGCGTCCCCGACCGGTCCCGCGCTGGTGGAGTAGCCAGGCCAGCCCGTTGATCCGCTCGTCGAGTTCGCGGTAGTCGATGCGATGCCCGCCGCAGACCAGTGCTGTCGCCACGGAATCCCGATGCTCGGCGAGTAGGTCGGCGACGCCGACCGTCGGCAGTGGGTGTCGAGTCGAATCCGCCCGCACGCTGCGGCTGGCTCGCTCGGCGGGCAATTCCAGCGGCACATCGGCCAGTGCGGCGCGCGGGTGGCCGGCGACGTGGCGCAGCACCTGGTGCAACCGGTCCAGCAGCCGTTGGGCGTGGCCGCGGTCCACGACGTCGGGACGGTATTCGAGCTTGACCCACAGCCGCCTGCCCGGTGACGCAACCCAGGTCAGTGGATAGTGCGAGGCGTCCACCGAGTCGTGACCGGTGATGCCGTGCTCGACTTCCATGTCGGTGAACGTCTCGTCACCGAGGAAGTTCTGCAGCACATACAGGCTGTCGAACAACGGGCCGGTGAAACCCGCGGCGCGCTGGATGTCGCCCAGGCCGAGGTACTCGTGGTCCATCAGCGCGAGCCGGTCGGATTGCACCGCGTGCGCGGTGTCGGCCACCGTCCGGTCCGGGTGCAGCCGTACCCGGGTGGGGACGGTGTTCAGGAACAATCCGACCACCGTGTCGATGCCGTTCAGCTCGGTGGGCCGGCCGGCTACCGTCGAACCGAAAACCACGTCTTCTGAGCCCGTTTCGTAGCCCAGCACCAGGGCGAGGGCGGTGCTGATCAGCGCGTTGATGGTGACCCCGGCGGCGCGTGCGGCGTGGTTGAGCGCCTGGGTCTGCTCGTCGGTCAAGACGAAGTCCAGGCGCAGTGCCAGTGTCGGTTCGGTGCCGACCGCCGCCGGCACCAGCAGCGTGGGGGCCGTCAAACCGGCCAACGCGGTGGACCACTGCCGCGCCGACGCGTTCTGGTCCTGCCGGTCCAGCCAGCGCAGGTAGTCGGCGAAGCTCGCGGTCGGTGGTGCGAGCTCGGCGCGAACACCGCGGGTGGCGGCGGCGTATTCGGCGAACAGCTCTCGGAGCAGGTGTTCTCGCGACCAACCGTCCAGCAGCAGGAAGTGGTAGCTGAAGATCAGCCGGTCGGTCGTGGTGGTGCGGATGACGGTGAATCGGGCCAGTGGCGGCCTGCTGACGTCGAACGTGCGCAGCCGGTCGGCCGCGGTGATCTCGTCGATCCGTGTCGCGGCGTCAGCGGTGGCCAGCCCGGTCAGGTCGACCAGTTCGGGTTGGCATACCGGATCGGTGGTGACGGCCGCCACCGGCTGCGGTAGCTCGTCGGCATGAAAGCCCGAGCGCAGCACCGGGTTTCGTCGCATCACCGCGGCGTAGGCAGTGCGCAGCGCGTCGAGGTCGACCGGCCGGGCGAAGTCGAAGACGTTCTGCACGATGTATACCGCGGCGGCGGAGTACCGCGCCTGGAAGTACACCCCCTGCTGCAGCGGGGATAGCGGCCAGACGGTTTCCACCGGCCCCGGTGCGGTCGCGGTGATGCGGTCGATGTCGTCCTGGCCCAGCCTGACCAGCGGCAGGTCCGACGGTGTCAGCGAGGTGATCGCGGGATGGTTGTGGTGGGTCCCCATATCGCGCAGCACCGCGGCGAAGTGCTCGCCCAGTTCGGTCACGGTGTCGGGGCCCAGCCCGCCGTCGGCGTAGGTCAGGATGGCCCGCAGCGCCGGACCGTCACCGTTGTCTTCGCAGAACGCGTTGATCTCCAACAGGTACGGCGTGCCCAGATCGGGGTTCGGTGCGGTTCGCAGGGCGTCGGATTCCGGGGCCGGTGTCCAGTCGGCGGTGGTGTCGGCCGGCGACCGGCCGAGATAGTTGAACAGAACCTGCGGGGCGGTGAGCCGGCTCAGTACACCGGCGGTGCGCGGGTTGCAGTAGCGCAGCTGGCCGAATCCCAGGCCGCCGTCCGCGGCGGCGCGTACCTGTTCCTTGATGCTCTTCAGCGCGGCGATCGGGTCGCCGGTGTTCGCGCTCAGCCGGACCGGCGCGATCGCGGTGAGCCATCCGACGGTCCGCGACAGGTCCACCTGCTCGTCCCAGTGGTCGCGGCCGTGGCGCTCGAGGTCGATCACCAGTGGTGCCGCCGCGTCGCCGCCGTGAGCGGCCCGCCATCGCGCCGCCGCCAGGTACAGGGCCGTGATCAGTGTCTCGGTGACATCGGCGTTGGCCGCTGCCGGAACGGTGGTCAGCAACGGATGCGTTTCCGGCGCAGTCAGTCGCACCTCGTGATCTCGGGTGGCGGCCGTGGTGAGTCCGGCGGTGTGGGCCTGCGGATCGAGCTCGCCACCCGGTGCCAACGTTGCCGTCCAGTGCTCGAACTCGGCCAATCGCGCGGTGCTCTGCGCACTTTCGTTGGACAGCCGGGCGTGGGCGCGGATCGAGGTGCCCACTGCCGGCAGTGCTTCGCGGCGGTGGGCCGCCTGCAGGTCGTCGAGCAGGATCCGCCACGAGACGGTGTCGACGGCCAGGTGGTGGATGACCAGCAGCAACCGGCCCTGGTGATGGTCGCCGCGGTCGAACCACACCGCCTCGGCGATGCGCCCGCTGTCCGGATCCAGGCGGTCGGCGGCGGCGTCGGACTCGATGCCGATCGCCTCCCGCAGTTCGGCTTCGGTGAGGTCGCAGGCCTCGACGCGGCGCAGCGCAACCGCCGACTCGGTAACCACTTCCAGTGACCACAGCATCGGGGCCGGCCGGTTCAGCCGCAGCCGCAGGGCGTCGTGGCGGGCGGTGACGGCGTCCAGCGCCGCGCGCAGCTCGTCGGTGGTCAATCCGGCGGGGGTCCGGAGCAGCTCGGCCTGGTTGAGCCGGGCGATCGAGCCGCCGAGCTCGGCGAGCCGTTGGACGATCGGGGTGAGCATCACCTCGCCGAGATCGGCTCCGCCGTCATCGGGTCCGTCCGCACCGGTCACGGTCGCCGCGGCCACGCCCGCCGCCCGCGCGAGGTCGGCGGGCGTCCGACAGCGGAACACCTGTTGCGGGGTGATCTGCACTCCCGCGCGGCGGGCCCGATTGACCAACTGGATGGCGACGATGCTGTCACCACCCATGTCGAAGAAGTCGTCATCGAGTCCGACAGTGCCGCCGAGGATCTCGGAGCACAGTGCGGCCAGGAGTTCGGCGCTGGTGGTTGCCTCGGCGGGTGCGGTCTCGGCGGTCTTCGCCGGGGCGGGCAGCGCGGACCGGTCGAGCTTGCCGTTGATGGTCAACGGCAGGGCGTCGAGGGTGACGAAAGCCGAGGGCACCATGTAGTCGGGCACCCGCCGGGCCATCTCCGCGCGGATCCGCTGGATATCGAGCCGGTTCGATCCGACCAGGTAACCGACCAGCCTGGCGCGTCCGGCGTCGTCGGTGTGCACGGCCGCCGCGGCGTTGGCCACGCCGGGCAGCGCGACGATGGCCGATTCCACGTCGCCGAGTTCGATCCGGTAGCCGCGCACCTTGACCTGGTGATCGGAGCGGCCGAGGTACACCAGCTCGCCGTCGGCGGTCCACATCGCGGTGTCACCGCTGCGGTAGAGCCGGTCTGCGGTGGGGTCGAAGGGGTTGGCCACGAACCGCTGTGCAGTCAGGGCGGGCCGGTCGAGGTAGCCGCGGGCGACCTGGCCGCCGGCGATGTACATCTCGCCGACGACTCCGACCGGGACCGGTCGCAGCCGGCGATCCAGGAGGTGGACGGCCAGGCCTGGGATGGCACCGCCGATCACGCTGGCATCGCCGTCGGTGTCGGCGGGCAGCAGCGGGCGCACCGAGACGTGCACACATGTCTCGGTGATGCCGTACATGTTCACCAGGCGCGGGGAGTCGGCGCCGTGCCGGCGATACCAGTCGGACAGCCGACTGGGGTCGAGGGCCTCACCACCGAAGATCACGTATCGCAGCGACAGCTGCGGGCGCAGTCGCCCGTCGGCCTCGAGGAGCGGATAGAACGCCGACGGCGTCTGGTTCAGGACGGTGACCCGCTCGTCGGCCAGCAACCGGACGAACCGGTCGGGATCGCGGGCGACGTCCGGTTCGACGAGCACCAGCCGCCCGCCGTGCAGCAATGCCCCCCACAGCTCCCACACCGAGAAATCGAAGGCGACCGAATGGAACATGGTCCACACGTCATCGGCGCTGAAGTCGAAAACGTCTGTGCCACCGGCGAACAGCGCTGCGACGTTGCGGTGGGTGACGGCCACCCCCTTGGGTAGGCCCGTCGACCCGGAGGTGTAGATGACGTAGGCGGCGTTGTCGGCGTGGGCGGCTACCGGTGGCCGCGGTCTCCCCGCGGGGGTGGTCTGGCCGACCAGCACCAGCGGGTAGCCCGTCGCCGGGATCCGGTCTTCGTGGTCGGCCAGGACGCACACCGGTGCGGCGTCGTCGAGGATGTGCCGCAGCCGCGCCGCGGGTGAGTCGATGTCGAGTGGCACGTACGTGCAGCCGGCCTTGACGACCGCCACCAACGCGACGATCAGGTCCAGCGACTTGGGAAGCGCCACCGCCACCCGCGATTCCGGCCCCACCCCCCGGTCGGTCAACACCGCGGCCAGTGCCGAAGCCCGCTCGTCGAGCTCGGCGTAGCGCAGCCGCTCGGTCCCGACGCTCACCGCGACGGCATCCGGTGCCGACCGGACCACGTCGGCGAAGGACTGTGCCAGCGTGCGGTCGGGACCGGGGCGCGCGGAGCTGCCCGCGGCGAGGTCGCGCTCGGCTGCGGTGCGGACGTCGAGTGCACCGACCGGCTGATCGGGGTGTTCGACGAAGGCGGTGAGCACCGACTCGATCCGCTCGGCGAACTGACCGGCCTGCGTCTGGCTGATGACGGTGCGGTCGTACTTGATCTCCACGGTCAGCTCGTCGCCGAGGTAGGCGACGAACGCCAGCGGGTAATGCGGGGCGTCGGTGCCGGTGAAACCGTGGTAGCGCAGCGCATCCGGTGTGGTGGAGGTGGAGGTGGAGGTGGTGGGGAAGTTCTCGACGACCACCATGGTGTCGAAGAATTCTCGGATCCCGGCGAGTTTCGCCAGCTCGCCCAGTCCGACGTGTTGGGCGTCGAGCAGGTTGCTCTGTTGGTGCTGCAGCTCGGACAGCGCCGCGGCCAGCGGGGTTGTGGCGTCCCAGGCCATCGGGACCGGCACGGTGTTGATCAGCAGCCCGACGATCGAGTCGGTCCCGGCCAGCTCACCACCGCGACCGGACACCGTCGACCCGAACACCACCTGCCGCCGGTCGGTCAAAGCACCCAGCAGCACCCCCCACGCACCGTGCAGCACGGTGCCGAGTGTCAGCCCGTGCTCTCGGGCGCGCCGGGTCAGCGCGGCGGTGCGGTCACCGGACAGCCGTCGGGTGACGCTGCGATGTTCGCCCACCGTGGTGGCCTCCGGGAACAACAGGGTCGGTTCGACGCCCGCCAGTGCGGTGGACCAGGCCTGCCGGACCGCTGGGCGGTCGATGCCGGCCAGTGCCTCGACGTGGTCGTGAAGGGTGACCGATACCGGTGGCGGCGCGGCACCCAGCCCGGCCGCGGCGTTGTGGTGCTCGACGATGTCGGTGAACAGCAGAGGGTATGACCATCCGTCGGCGACGATGTGGTGCAGTGTCTGGATGAGGCGGTGCTCATCGGCGCTCGTCGACACCAGGGTGTAGCGGACCAGCGGCGGTCGGGTCAGGTCGAAGGGCGTGGAAAGATCCTCGGCCGCAACGACTTCCCAGCCTTGCGAGCTTTCCCGCCGCTGCCCCTCGGTGCTGACGACGCGGAAGTCCACCGGCACGCTCGACCAGATCACCTGGGCCAGTCGCCCATCGGTCAGTTCGCGGAAACTGGCTCGCAGCGCCTGATGCCTGCCGACCACCGCCGTGATCGCACCCCGCAGGATGTCGGGCTGCACGGGCCCGCTCAGCCTGGCGACCTGTTGTACCCGGTAGGTGTCGTCGCCGTCGCCGAAGACAGTGTGGAAGTACATGCCCTGCTGCAGCGGGAGTAGCGGCAGCACATCGTCGATCGGGCCGTTGTGCTCCCAGCCGGCGATATCCGCCTCGGTCACGGCGAGCAGGGGGAAGTCCGACGGTGTGTGCCCGGCCAGCGCGGTGCACCGGGTCAGTGCGGTCAAGGCATCGGCCCACAGGCCGACCAGCGCCCGGATGTCGGCGCCGTCGACCAGTCCGCCGGGCCAGGCCAGTGTCGCGGTCAGCACCGGTCCGTCGGGGCGGTCTTCGGTCAATGCGTTGATCTCCAGCGCGACAGCGGGATTGGCGGGATCGACGGCTTCGCGCAACGCACCGAATTCGGCGACGGGCTGCCAGTCCCGTCCGCTGCCACCGGCGAATCGTCCGAGATAGTTGAACAGGATCTGGGGTGTGACGCCGTGGATCGGCGAGTCGGTGGTGAGATGGCGCAGAACCCCGTAGCCGAGCCCGGCGTTGGGTACGCCGCGCAACTGCTCCTTGACCGCCTTGACCGAGGTGGCCAGCGCTGGACCGGCGGCCAGCACGTCCGCCCAGTTGACCTGCCCGGGGTCCACCCGCACCGGGTAGATCGCGGTGAACCAGCCGACCGTCCGGGACAGATCCAGGTCGCCAGCGACCACGTCGGTCTCTCGACCGTGGCCCTCCAGGTTCAGGATCGTCGCGGTGTCCGCGGACTGGCCGCGCTCGGCCCGCCAGCGCGACAATGCCAGAGCCAGCGTGGCGAGCAGCACGTCGTTGACCCCGCCGTGGAAGCCGGCCGGCACCGAGGACAGCAGCGCGGCACTGACCGAGGACGGCAGTGAGAAGCTGTGGGTGGCAACGGTATCGGCGACGTCGACGGCCGGATCCAGGGCCCGCTGACCCAACGAGGGATCGGGCGTGGACAACACCGCGTTCCAGTAGGGGACTTCGTCGTCGAACGGCGCCCGCCGCAGGCCGGCCGCCCAGGTCCGAAACGAGGTGGGCACCTCGTCGAGCGATACCCGGCGCCCGGCTGCCACGTCGTTCCACGCCCGGGTCAGGTCCTCGCCGAGGATGCGCCACGAGACACCGTCGACCACCAGGTGATGGATGACGAGCAGCAGCTGGCCCGGCTGGCCGGGGTTGTCGTGCCACACCCCACCCACCATGACCCCGCCACGGGGTCGAGTTCGGCCGCGACCGCTGCGGCTGCCGCGGTGACTTCGGCGGCGGCCAGCGGCCCGGATGTCACCCGCAGCCGCGGCTGGGCTGCCTCCTGGGCGGGCGGCACGGTCAGCGTCCACCCGCCGTCGCCGACCTCGAGCCGGGCTCGCAGCATGCCGTGGGTGTCGAGCATGGCGCGCAAAACCGTCTCCAGCTGAATCCGGGTCATCCCGGACGGCGTGCGTAACACCATCGCCTGATAGAAGTTCGTCAGCGGTGTGCCGGCGTGCGCCGTCTCGGCCAGCATCGGCGTGGACTCGACGGTGCCGACACCCGGGTCCGCGATGAGCACCGACGCCGCCGTCGACTCCGCGGCGGCCGCCACCGCGGCGACGGTGCGGCGCCGGAAGATGTCGCGTGGGGTGATGCGCAGGCCGGCTTTGCGGGCCCGGCCGCAGACCGCGATCGAGGAGATGCTGTCACCGCCGAGGGTGAAGAAATCGTCGTCCACACCGACCATGCCGTCGAGTCCCAGGACGGCCGAGACGATGTCGAGCAGCGCGGCTTCGGCAGGTGTGCGTGGTGCCCGTCCACTGCTGCTGACCGGCACCACCGGCTCGGGCAGCGCGGCGGTGTCCAACTTGCCGTTGACCGTCAACGGCAATGCGTCGAGAAGTCCGTAGCGGGTCGGCACCATGTAGGCGGGCAGCCGCGCGGCCAGGTGATCGCGAAGCCCGGCGATGAACTCGCCGGTGTCACCGGGTTGCTCGGCGGGCACGACGTAGGCGGCCAGGGTTCTCCCCGGCGGCTCGCCTGCGCCGGGCCGGACCACCACCGCGCACCCGGACACTCCGTCGGCCTCGGCGAGCACCGATTCGATCTCGCCCAGTTCGACCCGGTAGCCGCGGATCTTCACCTGGTCGTCGGCGCGGCCCAGGAAGTCGAGATCGCCGCTGGGGCGGCGGCGGACCAGGTCGCCGGTGCGGTACATTCGTCCGCCTGCGACGGTGGGATCGGCCACCATGGCCGCGGCGGTGAGCCCCGGCCGACGGTGGTAGCCACGTGCCATCCCGATACCGGCGATGTACAGTTCGCCCACCGCACCGTCGGGAACCGGCCGCAGCGCGGCGTCGAGAACATAACCGCGGGTGTTCCAGATCGGTTGTCCGACAGTGGGAGTCGCGCTGCCATCCGTGCCGCCGCCCAGGGTGTTGATGGTGTATTCGGTCGGGCCGTACAGGTTGTATCCGGCGCTGCGGGGATGATCGCGCAGCTGCGACCACACCCGGTCGCCGACCGCTTCGCCACCGAGCAGCACCAGGGCCGGGCCGTTGTCGCCGAGCAGCCCGGCGTCGAGCAGATGCTGGGCGTAGGTGGGCGTGACGTTGACGACGTCGATCGTGTTCTGGTGGCAGTACGTCACCAGTGCCGGGGCGTCGCGGCGCAGCTCTTCGTCACAGATGTGTACGGTGTGTCCCTCGACCAGCCAGAACAGCTCCTCCCAGGACATGTCGAAGGAGAAGGACACGGTGTGGGCGATGCGCAGCCGCTCGCGGCCGTCGGCGGCCACCCGCGCCACCGTCGGGGCGAAGATCGCCGCACGGTGGTTGAAGAACATATTGGTCAGCCCGGCGTACCCGGTCAGCACGCCCTTGGGCCGGCCGGTGGACCCAGAGGTGTAGATCAGGTAGGCGGGGTGCCCGAGCCGTTGGCGACCGGTGAAGTCGGCGAGTTCCGCCGGGGTCAGGGGATCGGTTGCGGTGCCGGCGATGTCCGGGTCGTCGACGGTGATCACCGTCGTGCCCTCGCGGCGGGCGATGTCGGCGAGCTCGCCGTTCCCGCCGGTGGTGAGCAGTAACACCGGGCGGGCGTCCTCGATCATGGTGCGCAACCGTCCGAGGGGCAGGTCGAGCTCCAACGGCAGGTAACCGGCCCCGCTGCGCAGCACCGCGAACAGCGCCACCACCATGTCGATCGAGCGTGGTAGTGCCAGGGCGACAAAGGTTTCCGGCCGCGCACCACGGGAGCGCAGGAAACGGGCCAGTGCAGACACCCGCTCGTCGAACTCGCCGAAACTCAGCCGCTGACTGCCGAATACCAGTGCGGTCGCCTCCGGTTCCCGGACGGCACGGCGGGCCAGTAACTCCGCGATCGTGACATCCTCGACCGGATGGCGGGTCTGTGACCAGCGTTCTTCGAGTTCGGCATGGCGCTGTGGCCCCACCAGGTCGACCGCGCCGACGGCGGCCTCAGGATCCGCGGCGAGCGCCTGCAACGTGCCGAGGAGTTGGTCGACCATATCGGTGGCCCGGCGATCGTCGATCACCCGGTATTCCAGCTTGACGGTGAGTTCCCGGCCCGGGGTGAGCACCCAGGTCAGCGGGAAGTGGGTGCTGTCGTGGTATTTCACGGCGCTGATCCCGTGTGCCGCTTCCAGATCGGCGAAGGTGTCGTCATCGAGGAAGTTCTGCAGAACCAACAGCGAATCGAACAGTGCCGCAGCCGAGTCGCCCGCGGCACGTTGGATCTGACCCATTCCCAGGTGGTCGTGCCGCATCATCGACATTCGCTGCTCGTCGATGCCGTGGATCACCTGCGCCGCCGGCCGGGTGGGGGACAGGTCGACCCGCACCGGCACGGTGTTGAGGAACAGGCCGATCGTCTCGTCGATGCCCACCAGCTCACCGGGGCGCCCGGCCACGGTGGTCCCAGGACGACGTCGGAGCTGCCCGCCTGATATCCGGTGACCACGGCCAGTGCGGTCGTGACCACCGAATTCACGGTGACCCCAAGGCTGTTGGCGAGACGCTGTAGTCGCTCGGTCAGTACCTGGGGGACCGTCACCACGACCCGGCCGGGTTCGGACTCCGGTGCGGCATCGGGGTGGCCGGGGGGGACACCGGTGGCCAGCGTCGGCTCACCGAGTCCTCGCAACAGTTCCCGCCAGGCGTCGATGGCCTGAGCTTCACCGGCACCGGCCAACCAATCCAGGTATCCGACCACCACCTGTCCGCGCGGTGGCAACACGCCGCGCGCACCGCCGGATTCGTAGAGCGCGAACAGTTCCCGCAGCACCAGTTCGCGGGACCAGCCGTCGAACAAGAGGAAGTGGTAGGTGACCAGCATCCGGTCGCGGCCGCCGGGCAGGCGCAGCACCGTCAGCCGCAGCAGCGGGGGTGTGGCGACGTCGAACGGTGTGCGCCGGTCGGCCTCGGTGGCCTGGGCGGCGGCTGCTTCGGGGTCAGCGTCGCCGGTCAGGTCCACCAACGTGATGTCGGCCGGCACCGCAGCGGGGATCACCTGCACCAGTTCGGTGGTGTCGCCGTCCTCGACGGCCCGGAAGCCGACGCGTAGTTGCGGGTGACGGTCGAGGAGCGCGCCGAGTGCGCGGTGCATGGCCTCGACGTCGATCCGCCGGTCGAAGTCGAAACGGTTCTGCGTGACATAGGTGGCCCCGGCTTCGTCCAGGGTGCTCTGGTAGTAGACGCCCCGCTGTAGCGGCGACATCGCCCAGACGTCGGCGACGTCCGGGCCGAGCCGGCCGATGGCCTCCGCGGACAACCGCACGGTGCCGTAGCGCGGTATCTCGCGGACCACCGGCCCGTTGCGGCCGGCCCGTAGCAGGCCCGACAGCGCCCGCGCCGTGCGTCGGCGGAAGACGTCCTCGGTGGTGAGGACATGACCCGCGCGGGCCAGCCGGCTGGTGAGGCGGATGGCGGCGATGCTGTCGCCGCCGGATGCGAAGAAGTCGTCGTCGACGGCCACCGTGTCGACTCCCAGCACACCGGCCATCACGTCGACGATCGTGCGTTGTAGGTCGTCGGCCGGTTCGTGCGGTGCATCCGGTCGGCGGGAAACGGGTGCGCCCAGTGCGCGCAGTGCCGTGATGTCGCGTTTGCCGTTGGGCAGCAGGGGGATAGCGGCGACGACCGTGATACTGCCGGGCACCAGGTGACGCGGCAGGCGGTCGGCGGCCCACCCGAGTATCTCGTCGGCGCTCACCGCGCCGGCGACCACGAACGCTCGCAGCGTGGCCCCGTCGCCGACCACGACAGCCTCGGACACCTCGGCGTGGGCGGTCAGCGCGGCCTCGACCTCACCCGGCTCCACCCGGTGGCCGTTGACCTTCAGCTGATCATCGGCGCGGCCGGCGAACACCACCCGGCCATCGGGCAGCCGGGCACCCAGGTCGCCGGTTCGGTACATCCGTCCACCGCCGTCGGCGGCCAGGAACCGGGTGGCGGTCTGCCCGGGGCGGTGCAGGTAACCGCGCGCCACTTGAACGCCGCTGACGTAGATCTCGCCGATCACACCGGCGGGTTGCTCGGTCAGCAGGGTGTCGAGGATGTGAATGCCGGCACCCGGCACCGGCGCGCCCAACGTGATCGGTTCGGCGCCATGGACTTCGGCCTGAGCGCTGGCCAGGACGTCGCCGGTGACTTCCGACGAGCCATAGGAATTGACGATCTCGGCGTCGGGGCAACTGGCGCGCAGCGCGGCGACCTGACCGGCGTCCAGGACTTCACCGCTGAGGATCCAGCGGCGCATCGCCGCCAGGTCGGTGGCGTGCTCCTCGGCGAGCGCGACCGCCAGCGTGGGCACCGCAACCAACTGGGTGACCTCGTGGCCGGCGATCAGTTCCGCCAACGCGCGGCCGTCTCGGGCTGCGGCGTCATCGGCCAGCACGGTAGTCGCGCCGGCCGCCAGTCCCGCCAGCAGTTCGGTGGTGCCGTCGATGAATGACAGTGAACTCTTGGCCAGCCGGTTGGTCGCAGGCCAGTCGCGGACCGCCCACGTCAGTCGATTGGCAAGCGCGCCATGGGTTCCCACAACGGCTTTCGGCTCTCCGGTGGACCCCGAGGTGTACAGCACCGACACCGCGTCCAGTGGGTCCACCGTGACTGCGGGGATCGGCCCGCCGTCGGCCCGCCGGCTGGCTGAGAGTCCGCTGCCGGCATCGACCACTGTGGTGCCCGCCGGGATGGCGTCGGCGACCGCGTCGTGGCCGGCCTTGTCGGTCAAGACCGCGCGCGGTCGTGCGTGGCTGAGCATGAAGTCGATCCGCGCGGTGGGGTAGCTCGGGTCGATGGGCAGATAGGCGGCACCGACGCAGATGACAGCGCGCAGTGCCGCGACCAGGTCCGCCGACCGGGACATGGCCAGCGCGACGACGTCCCCGCGGCGGACGCCGGCGCCCACCAGCGCGTGCGCGATTTCGCGGGCACGGCGGTCGAGGTCACCGAAGGTGAGGTGTGCGGCGCCGACGACCAGGGCGGTGTCGTCGCGGTGGGTGCTGAACGCGTCATCCAGGAGTGCCGTGACGGTGCGCGGCGCCGGCGCGGCAGCACCCGCCGAGGCGATGCCCGGCGCGATGGCCGCGCAGCGCACCGCGGGGTCGGCGCAGATCACCGCGAGCGCGTCGGTGAACCAGGTCGCCACGGCGTCGGCGACGATGTCGCAGACCTCACCGCGGTCATTGGTGACCGTGACGGTGACCACGTCACGGACGGCGACCATGACGGTCAGGGCGTAGTGCGGTGCCTCCACGACGTCGATGTCGCCCAAGGTGAGTTCGTCGGTCGAATGGGTTGTCACACCGAGGTTCTCGATCACCACCAGGGTGTCGAAGAGCGGATCGACACCGGCGATGCGGTGTGCCTCGACCAGCGGCAGGTGCTGCTGGTCGAGCACGGCGGACTCGGCCTCGGCCAGTCGGCCGGCGGTCTCGGCCACGCTGTCACCGGCAGACCACCGCACCCGCACCGCGATGGTGTTGACGAGTAGGCCCACCATGGTGTCGATACCGGCGACGTCGCCGTCGCGCCCGGAGACCACTGTTCCGAACACGACATCGGCACTGCCGACCAGCCGCCCGAGGGTGACGCCCCACGCGGTGTGCAGCAGGGTGCCGACGGTGACCCCGGCGCGGCCGGCGGCGGCCGCCAGGGCGTTCCGGGGGCCGAGTGTCGTCGTCCGGCGGCCGAAACCGAGCGTACGCACACCGGTGCCGTCGGCTGCCGAGATCCGGGTCGGATGGTGGATCCCGCTGAGAATGGGCTCCCAGGCGGCCCGCTGTGCGGCGCGGTCGCGGGTCTCGAGCCAGCCGACGAAGTCGGCGAATCGCGGTGCCGGACCGGTGAAATCGGATCCACTGTAGGCGGTGAGCAGGTCGTCGAGGACCACCGGCACCGACCATCCGTCGGCGACGATGTGGTGGACGGTCTGGATCATCGTGTGCAGCTCGTCGTCGCGGCGCACCACGGTGTAGCGGGTCAGCGGCGGACGTGCCAGGTCGAAGCGCCGCCGTCGGTCCCGCTCGGACAGCCGTGCCACCAACCCCGTGCCGTCCTCGCCACGACCGTCGACGACATCGAAATCCGGTGCGATCCCGCTGCTGTGGACGGCAACCGGGGTGCCGTCGGTCAGCGTGGTGAACGCGGCCGACAGGGCCAGGTGACGCGCGGCGACGGTCTCGGTGGCGCGTTGCAGGCGGTCGGTGTCCAGCTGCCCGGTGATGTCGACGATCTGTTGCACGACGTAGGGGTCGTGACGGCGATCGAAGGTGGAGTGGAAGAAGATTCCCTGCTGGGTCGGCGTCAGCGGCAGTACGTCGGTCAGGCCCGGATAGGCCGACTCCAGCCGGGTGACGTCCTCGACGCTCAGCGGTGCTCGTGGGAAATCCGACGGGGAATGCCCGGCGACGTCCGGGCTGCCCGCGATCGCGGTGAGCACCTCGAGCCAGCGGTGTGCCACCGCGGCGATCTCGGCGTCATCGGCGGCCGCCGCCGGCCAGCTGAAGCTCGCCCGCAGCACCGTGTCCTCACCACGGGTGAGCGCCTCGGCGTTGACCTCCAGCAGCCGGGGCAGCGGCATCGCGGGATCGCGGCCCTCGAGCACGGTGTGCTGGTCGGCGAAGGACCAGTCCCGCCGGGTGGCGTCGAAGCGGCCCAGGTAGTTGAACAACACCTGCGGGGCGGCCACCACGGTGTCGTCGGGTTCGCGAAGATGCCGCAGGGCACCGTAACTCAGCCCGTGGGAGGGCACCGACCGCAGCTGGTCCTTGATCGAGGAGACGGCGGCGCCGAGCTGCGCGCCGCCGGCCAACGCCGCCCGCCAGTCGAATCGGTTGTCGTCGAGGGCGACCGGGTACAGGGTGGTGAACCAGCCGACCGTCTCCGACAGGTCCAGGTCGCCGACCTGCTGGCCTTCCCGGCCGTGCCCCTCCATCTCGATGAGCAGCTCGGCGGAGTCCTCACCGTGGTCGGCCCGCCACTGGCGCAGCGCGAGGTATAGCGCGGCGACCATGGCGTCGTTCACGTGGCCGTGGATACGTTCGGGCACCGCGGACAAGACGGTATCGGTGACGTCGGCGGGCAGCTCGACGGTCAACCGGCGTTCGGTGGCCACGACGTCCCGGACGGGATCGGGCCGTTGTCCCGGCCACAGCGCCGCCGGCGTGGCACAGACGCGTCGCCAATAGGCGAGGTCGGCGTCGAAACCGCCACCGGCGACGGTGTCGGTGAGACGCTGCGCCCACGTCCGCCAGGATGTCGCGACCGCGGGTAGCGCCGCCGGCCGGCCCGCGGTCAGCTGTGCGTGGGCGGCGCCGATGTCGTCGGCCAGGATTCGCAGGGACACACCGTCGACCACGATGTGGTGTGCGACGACGAGCAGCCGTCCGGCCCCGGGCGACCAGCCGAATGTCACCATCACGCCGCCCGCCGGATCCAGCGCGGCGATCAGCCGGTCGCGCAGCGCTTCGAGGTCGTCGGTGCGGTCGTCGATGAGCAGGTAGGGCTCCGGTGCGTGATCCGGGATGACCAGCCGGGCCGCAGCGCCGTCGGTAGCGGACCACAGGACGGGGTGGCGGGCCAGTGTCGCCCGAAGGGCCGCGCGCAGGGTGCCGGCCTCCAGACCAGCGGGAGTCTGCAGCGACATGCCCTGGTAGAACCCGTCGAGGACGGAACCGTGCCGGCCTGCCTCGTCGAGCCAGCACAAGATGGGGGTGGCGGCGGCGCGACCGGTTGGTTCGAGCGCGGACCCTGCCTCCTCAGGTGCGGCCCCGACCAGGATCGGAGCCAGCTTTTCGACGGTACGGGCCGCGAACAGGTCACGTGGGCGCAGAGCGTAGCCCTCGGCGCGCAGCCGGCTGACCACGCGGATGGCGACGATGCTGTCCCCGCCCAGGGTGAAGAAGTCCTCGTCGACCCCGACCGCCGCCAGGCCCAGCACGGCGGCGAACGTTCGACACAGGACGCCCTCGCGGGGTGTGCGGGGCGCGGTGACGGTGCGGCTGAACTCCGGCGCAGGTAGCGCCCGGCGGTCCACTTTGCCGTTGGCGGTCAATGGGATTCGGGGCAGTGCTACGAGGGCGGTCGGAACCATGTAGTCGGGCATCCGGTCGCGGCACCACCCGGCGATGGCGGCGGCGTCGACGTCTGAGCTGTCCGCGTCGGCGACGTAATAGCCGACCAGTTGTTCGGTGGCGCCCTGCCGGTGGATGTCGACGACGGCCTGACGGATCGCCGGATGCCCGGCGAGGGTGGACTCGATCTCCTCCAGTTCGATACGCCGCCCACGGATCTTGACCTGGTTGTCGGTACGGCCCAGGAATTCCAACGAGCCGTCCGCGGACCACCGGGCCCGGTCGCCGGTGCGGTACATCCGGGATCCGTTGGGGTCGAACGGATTGGCCACGAACCGCGACGCGGTCAGGGCGGGGGCGTTGACGTACCCGCGGCCCAGCAGGAAGCCGGCGGCGTACAGCTCGCCCCCCACGCCCGGCGGCACCGGGCGCATGTCGTCGTCGAGTACGTAGAGCTGGGTGTGCGGATTCGGCCGACCGATCGACGTCGCGATCCGCTCGGCGGTGTCGCGGTAGATGACGTGTGACACGCCGATCGTCGCCTCGGCTGGGCCGTATCCGTGATAGAGCGTGGTGGACAGTTGCCGGCGGAACCGTGCGAACAGCCCCGGCGTGAGCACCTCGCCACCGCACCAGACGTGGCGTAATGACGAAAGTGCGGACGGCTGACCGCCGTTGGCGATGGTTCGGTCCAGGTCCAGCAGGGTGTCCAGCATCGATGAGACCAGGTACACGAATGTCACCTGCTGCGACCGGATCAACTCGAGCAGGTACTCCGGATCCTTCTCGCCGCCGGGGTCGGCGATGACCACGCGCCCCCCGCTGATCAGTGGCAGCAGAATTTCGTTGACCGAGATGTCAAACGACAGTGGCGCTTTGAACAGCGTGGCATCCTCAGGACCGAATTCGAGGATGTGGTCGCGTTGCCAGCACAACCGCTCGGCGATGGCGTCGTGGCGGATCATGGCGCCCTTGGGCTTGCCGGTCGATCCGGAGGTGAAGATCACATAAGCCAGTTGGGCAGGGGCGACGGCTACGCCGACCGCAGCACTGCTCTCCCGGGCATAGCCCCATGCGTCGAGGTCGACCGTCAGTGTCGTTGTGTCCCAATGAGTGTGGTCTTCGCCAGCGATCAGCGCGGCGGTCGCACCCGAGTCGGCCAGGACTTGGCGGCGGCGCAGCACCGGCCAATCGGGATCCAGCGGGACAAACGCCGCACCGGCCGTCAACGCGGCCAGTACCCCCACCACCATCTCGGCGGAGCGCGGCACGCCGATGGCGACCACGGCCTCCGGGCGGGGGTCGACCTGCCGTATCGCGTGCGCCAGTTCGCTCACCCGCGAACCGAGTTCGCGGTAGGTCATCCGGCGGTCGCGGTGCACGAGGGCGACCGCGTCCGGGGTGGCCACACACTGCGTGGCGAACTGCGTGACCACCGTCGAGGTCGACTCGGGGATGGAGTGGTCGTTCCACTGCTCGAGGAGCTCGGTGATGTCCAATGAGTCCGTGGTCACGAACGGTGAACCCTCTTCCATATCGGCATTCGAATGAGCGTTGCGGTAGCGGTGCTCAGCTGTTGGCGGCCCAGGCCTGCCACAGCCGCGCGTAACGTCCGCCGGCGGCGACCAGCTCGTCGTGCGAGCCGGTTTCGACGATGCGGCCGTCGTCCATGACCGCGATGCGGTCAGCGGTAGCGGCTTGGGTGAGTCGGTGAGCCACCACGACGGTGGTGCGCCCCGCGGTGGCGGCCGCCGCCGCGGCCTCGAGTTCGGCGGCGTGGGCGCTGCCCGCTTCTGCGGTGGCCTCGTCCAGCACGACGACGGCCGGGTCGGCCAGTACCAGCCGCGCCATCGCGATGTGCTGGGCCTGGGCGGCGGTCAGACCGGCACCGTGTTCACCGACCACGGTGTCGAGCCCGTCGTCGAGGGCCTCGACCCACTCGGCCGCCCCGACGGTGCGCAGGGCAGCCCAGATCTCCTCCCGGTCGGCGTGCGGCGCGACCAGGCGAAGGTCGTCGACGAGCGGCCCGGAGAACACATGAACCTCCTGGGTGATCGTGGCCACCCAGTGCCGCAGCCGATCGGGGGCGATGTCGCCGACGGCGACCCCGCCGATCCGGGACTCCCCGCGCGCCGGGGTTTGCAGCCCGGCGATCACGGCGGCCAGTGTGGTCTTGCCGGCGCCGGTGGAACCCACGATGGCGCAGCGGGTTCCGGCGGGAATGTGCAGGCAGACGTCGTGCAACACCTCGCGCCCGTCGTGGTAGGCGAACGACACTCCGTCCACCTCGACAGCGCTGCCGGCTGGTTCGGCACCGGCTGACCGGTCATCCCGGTCCGGCGGGTTCATGTCGATCACCCCGACCAGGCGGGCCAGGCTGGCCGCCGCCTCCTGCGCCTCGTCGAAGTTGTACATCAACATGCCGATCGGGTTGAACAGGCGGTGGAACATCAGCGCGGCAGCGGTGACCTGCCCGACCGTGACACCGCCCGACCGGACCAGCAGGAATCCCACCACCAAAGTCGCTGCCAGACCGATGAATTCAGCCCGGTTGACCCGTCCCACCAGCCTGGTGAACAGGGTGAACACGGTGATCGAGAGGTCGCGGGCCCGCGCCGAGGCCGCGTCGATGTCGGCCAGGTGCCTGTCATGGATCTCGTAGGCCTCGATGGTCTTGGCGCCCTGAATGGCCTCCACGCTGACCTGCGCCCTGGCGGCCACGGCCAGGCGTTCGTCGGCGTACAGCGGCGCCGAGCGCGGCAGGTACCACCACAGGCCGGCGGCGTAGGCGGGGATGCACAGTGCCCCGGCCAGGCCCAGGCGCCAGTCCAGGCTTGCCATGCCCGCCAGGGTGACGACGCCGAGGAAGGCCGCGTTGAGGATGGTCGGCATGACCTGTGAGACGGCCTTGGCGACGACGGCGACATCCGCACCGACCCGGGACAACAGGTCGCCGCGGCCGCTTTCCTCGATAGTGGTGGCGGGTAGGTCAAGGGCCCGCCGCATCACCTGCTCGCGTAGGTCGGCCACCGTCTGAGCGCCGAGTCGCGCGATCAGATACGACGACAGTCCAGTGCCCAAACCGCCGGCCAGGGCGGCTGCCCCGATGATGGTGGCCAGGACGGCGAGGCCGGTGCCGGTGCCGCCATGGCCGATCCGGTCGATCAGGGTGCCGAGTAGATACACCGGGACGGTGGACGCGGCGGCGGCGGCCAAACCGACGGCGGCGGCGGTCGCCGTCGCGCGGCGGCGGGCGAACAGGTCCGCGCGCAGCCATCCGCCGGTGCGCGACATGCTCGCGACCGGCAGCACCGGTGCGGTGATCGGTTCGGTTTCGGTCATCGCGTGACCCGCCGTCGGTAGTCGAGGTCGCCGTGCACCAGGTCGCGATGGGTACCGTCGGCCTGCACCGTTCCGCCGGAGACCAGGATGACCCGGTCGGCGGCCGCCAAAAGTGCGGGGCTACTGGTCAATACGATGGTGGTTCGACGCCGCCCGCGCAGCCGGCGGATGCCCTCGGCGATCAGCTGCTCGGTGACCGCGTCGACCGCCGTCGTGGGGTCGTGCAAGACCAGCACCTCAGGGTCGGCCGCCAGTGCTCTGGCCAGTGTCCAGCGCTGCCGCTGCCCGCCGGACATGCTGGCGCCGCGCTCGACGACGGGATGGGCCAGGCCGTCGGAGTAGAGGTCCACGACGTCGAGCGCACAGGAGGCCGCCAACGCGTCGTGTACCGCAGCAGGGTCGGCACCCGAGACGTCCAGATTGGATTGCAGTGTGCCGCTGAACAAGTCACCGTGGTGGTGCTCGACGAGCAGGGTGGCGCGGCGCCGACCGGGAGGAATCTCACCGATGCGCCTGCCGCCGACCCGGACCTCGCCGCCGGTCCGTACCTGCCCCGACAGCAGGTCGACGAGCGCGGCGGCTTCGCGGGGGTCGGCGGTCAGGATCGCGACGAACTCTCCGGGAGTGACGTCCAGGGACAGTGAGTCGAGCGCGGCGTGGTCGGCATCGCGGACCGTCAGCGTTCCCGGGGCGGTGGCGGGCGTCGTTGCCGATTGAGCGGCCGATCGATCGTGACGATGCGGCGCGTCGAGCACGGTGGCCACCCGATTCGCCGACGCGCGCGCCTCGGCCACCCAGCTCGGCACGATCGCGAGCAACGAAAACGGTTCGATGAGGAATTGAGCCAAGCCGATCACGGTGATCAGTTCGCCGATGGACATGACACCGCGCAGGGCGAAGTAGGCGGCCACCACGGCGACCGCCATCGCGGCCAGCGCGCCCGCGGCGGCTGCGGCTCCCTCGTGCAGGCTCTGGATGCGGGCGGCCCGCAGCGTCGCGGCCAGCGAGCGGCGGCTGGCGGCGCGGTAGCGCGCCGCGGCGTTGTGGTGCGCGCCGATGCCCTGCAGCGGGCGGTGCCCGCTGATCAGGTCGGTGGCCAATGCGGTGGCACGTCCGACCTCGGCCTGTTGATCTTCGACTCGGCGGGCGATCATCGGTGCCGTGAGCTGCAGCCCGGCCACCACGACAGGGACGCCGATCAGCACCATCAGCCCGAGGGGCACGTCGATGCTCAGCAGGACCACGCCGCAGGCGATGGTCGCCACCACCGCGCCGGTGACCCGCGGAACGTAATCCAGTACGTAGGAGGTTTCGTCGGCATCGGTGGAGGAGATCGACAGTAGTTCGCCTACCTGGAATTCGGTGCGTATCCCCAATGGGTGAAGGATCTTGGCGCTGAGCTCGATCCGCAGCAGATGCGCCTCGCGCGCGATGGCGAACATCAACAGCCGGGCGCCATAACGGTAGACCACCGTCAATACCGTGAACAGCGCGGCGAGAGCACATATCCATCCGGCGATGGCGGCCACGCTGCCGGTACCGACGGCGCGGTCGACGATGACGCCGATGAGCACCGGCACCGATACCTCGCAAAGCTGATGCAGCGCAATTAAACCCGATCCCGGCACCAGCCAGCGGAGGTTACGGGTGATGGTGCGGCGCAGGATCGCGGCACCGGTCAGGTTGACGCCCTGCGCGCTCAAGCCGATGCGGCCGCGCCGTCGGCCCGGCTCATCTGTTCGCGCAGCGACCTGGGGCGCATGTCGGTCCAGTTCTCGTCGACGTATCGCAGCGCGCTGTCCCGGTCGGCGCCGTCCGGCCCACCGAAAGCGATGGTCCACCCCGAGGGAACGGCGGAGAAGGTGGGCCACAGCGAGTGCTGGTCCTCGTCGTTGACCAGGACGAAGAAGCGGCCGTCTGGATCGTCAAAAGGATTGCTGGACAAGACGTTCCTCCCATACGTGCGTGTCGTGCCGGCACCGGGTAGACCCGCGGGCGGCACATCCGGCATGCTATCAAAGGTAAGGCTAACCATAGTCAGCTACCTAATGGCAGGGAGGGCCGACGTGCGCGTCGTGATGTTCGGGTATCAGACCTGGGGGTACCGCACCCTCGCGGCGCTGTTGAAGTCGCGGCACGAGGTGTGTCTGGTGGTGACACACCCGGTCAGTGACCATGCCTACGAATCGATTTGGGCGGACTCGGTCGAAGACCTGGCCCGGGAGGCCGGTATCGAGGTGTTCTTGGCCCGCCGCCCGACACCGGAGCTGATCGCCCGGGTGCGGGACCTGGCTCCCGACGTGATGGTGGCCAACAACTGGCGCACCCGTCTGCCGGAGGAGCTGTTCACCATCCCGGCTTACGGCACTGTCAATCTCCATGATTCGCTGCTGCCGCAGTTCACCGGGTTCTCGCCGGTGATCTGGTCGCTGATCAGCGGCGCCAGCCACACCGGCCTGACGGCCCATCTGATGGACGCCGAACTCGACACCGGTGACATCCTGGTCCAGCGCGCGGTCGAGATCACGCCGACGAGTACCGGCACGAGTCTGGTGCTGGCCACCCTCGACTTGGTTCCGGACGTGCTCGGCGAGGCACTGGATGGGCTGGAGTTCGGCACCAGCGTCGCCGTGCCGCAGGACTTGAGCCGGCGCACGTTCTTCCACAAGCGTTCGGACCGGGACGGTGTGGTGAACTGGGACTGGCCGGCGGCCGACATCGAACGTCTGATCCGTGCACTGTCGGATCCCTATCCCAACGCCCACACGTATTTTCGCGGACAACGCCTGCGACTGATCGCCGCCCACGTCTCGCGCTGCGTGTACGGCGGCACGCCGGGGCGGGTGTTCATCGAGGAGGACGGCGGAATGGTGATCGTCGCGGGAAGTCAGGCCTACCTCGGTGGCTCGCCCGGCCTGGTGCTCGATGTCGTGCGCACCGACGACGGCGTGGATCACGACGCGCTGACCTATTTCGGGCGCGGCGGCGGTTATCTCACCGGCGAACCGTGATGTGCGGCGAGGCGCGCGGGACGATCAGTGGCGTTCCGGTCTGCGGGTCGTCGATGATCTGGCAGCGCAGCCCATAGACCGCGTGGACCAGATCCTCGGTGATGACGTCGGTGGGATTGCCCTGTGCCACCACACGCCCGTCTTTCATCGCGATGATCTGGTCGGCGTAGCGGCAGGCGTGGTTGAGATCGTGCAATACGGCGACCACCGTTCGTCCCTGTTCACGGTTGAGCATGGTGAACAGGTCGAGCAACTCCACCTGGTGGGTGATGTCGAGGTAGGTGGTCGGTTCGTCGAGCAGTACCAGTGGGGTTTGTTGGGCCAGCACCATCGCCACCCAGACCCGTTGGCGCTGGCCACCGGACAGTTCGTCGACCAGTCGTCCGGAGAGTTCGGTGATCCCGGTGGCGCGCATCGCTTCGGTGACGGCCTCGTCGTCGCTGCGGGACCACTGTCGCAGCACGCTCTGGTGCGGGTAGCGGCCCCTGGACACCAGGTCGGCCACCGTGATGCCATCCGGCGCGATCGAGGTCTGCGGCAGCAGGCCCAACCGTCGGGCCACCTCTTTGGTGTGCATGGTCCCGATATCGTGACCGTCCAGAATCACCTGCCCGGCAGTGGGTTTGAGTAACCGGGCCAGCCCACGCAGCAGAGTGGACTTCCCGCACGCGTTGGGACCGACGATCATGGTGACCGCGTTGTCGAGTACGTCGACGGACAGGCCGGTGACGACCGGACTGCCGTAGCCGATCGAGAGCCGCTGGGTGCGAAGCCGGCTCGGTGAAGCACTCATCGGGAACCCTTCCGTGCTTGCGAGACAAGCAGATAGACGAGGTAGGCGCCGCCGAGTGAGGCGGTCACCGCTCCCACCGGCAGCTCGCTGCCGGCGAACAGGTGCTGGGCCAGCACGTCGCTGAGCAGGAGCAGCAGCGCGCCCATTGCCGCCGACGGGCCCAGCCCGACACCCGGGCTGGCGGTCAGTCGCCGCACGATCTGAGGCGCCGCCAGCGCGACGAAGGTGATCGGACCGGCGGCAGCACAGGCCAGTGCCACCATGCCGACACCGATGGCCAGATACCCCAATCGGGCCGGTTCGGGCCGCACCCCCAGAGCACCGGCGGCGTCGTCGCCCATCTGCAACACCGGCAGCCGCGGGCCGATGGCCACCAGCGCGGCGGTCAGCATCAGCAGGCAGACGGTCATCGGCACCACCTGGGTCCAGCTCACGCCGCCCAGCGTGCCCTGCTGCCACACCGATGCCGTCACCGCGGTGTGAAAGTCGAGCTTGATCACAATCCACTGATTGACCGAGCTCAGCACGGCACTCACCGCGATGCCCACGACGATGAGGCGATACCCGGCCACACCGTTGCGATAGGACAGCGCGTAGACCACGACCGCGGTGAGCAGACCGCCGGCCAGTGCACCCGCGGCCACGGCGTAGTAGCCGGTCCCGACCGCCGCGATGATCACCAGGGCTCCGGTGTAGGCGCCGGCGTTGATCCCGATGATGTCCGGACTGCCCAGCGAATTGCGGGTCAGCGCTTGAAAAATCGCGCCGGACATCCCCAGTGCGGCACCGATCAGCAGCGCCATCACCATGCGTGGCATCCGCCACTGGAGCACGACGACGCGGTCGAAAGACGTGTTGGCGCCGACCAGCACTCGCAGCACGTCACCGGGGGACACCGCGTACTTGCCGAAGCCCACGGCGACAACGGCGACCACGGCGCAGCCGATCAGCAGCGCCGCGACGACGACGGCGGCGCGCCACGATGACCGCGCTGACACCGGGCCGGCGCGCACGATGAGCTGCCGGCGACCGAAATCGGTGGTCGTCATGACCGGTCGGCTCCCTGCTTGCGGATCAACCAGATCAGCATCGGCGCGCCGAGAAAGGCGGTGACGATGCCCGCGGGCAGTTCGGCGGGACGGATGACCACCCGGCCCACGATGTCGGCGGCCAACAGCAACGCCGGCCCGGCGACACAGGAGTAGCCAAGGATCCACCGCCAGTCCGGCCCGGTGAACGGGCGGACGGCGTGCGGTATCAACAGCCCGACGAATCCGATCGGTCCGGCGCCCGCGGTGGCCGCGCCCGCCAGCAGCGTGACCGCCACCAGACTCAGCGCTTGGGTGCGGGCCACGCTGCCGCCCAGGGTCCGGGCCAGGTCGTCACCGAGTGCGGTGGCGTTCAGCGATCGGCTGACGATCACACACAGCACCGCACCCACTGCGATGAACGGTGCTATCGCCGCGGCGACCTCGAGGGGCCGGCCGTCGAGCGCCCCGGCGTCCCAGAACCGCATATTGTCGAAGGCCCGTGGGTTGCGCAGCCGGATGGTGAAACCGACGCCGTCCAGCACCGCGCCCACCGCGACGCCGGCGAGCAGCATTCGAACCGGTGTCACCGTCGCCCGGCCGGTCATTCCCACCAGATAGACCACCGCCATGGCCACCAGCGCACCGGCGAAGGCGAACCAGATGTAGGTCCAGATCCCGTGCAGGCCCAGGAATGCGATTGCCGCGACCACGAATAGCGCTGCGCCGGAGTTTATTCCGAGGATCTCGGTGTCGGCCAGCGGGTTGCGGCCCACGGCCTGGATGAGGGTGCCGGACAGCGCGAGCGCCAGGCCGACCAACAGGGCCAGCACGGTGCGCGGGATGCGGAGATCATGCACGATCCATTGGTCGCCGATGTCTCGGTAGTCGACCACGGCGTGCCAGACGGTCGGCAGTGACACGGTCTGGGTCCCGATCGCGAGACTGGCCACGCAGATCAGCAGCAGCAGTCCGGTCGCCGCCAACAGTCCGGCCGAGCGCCGGTGCCTGGCCCGGACATGCGGGGCCGGCGGCGCCGCATACTTGGTCGCGGGCGCGGACACCTGCCTACAGTCCCGCTCGCTCGAGGGCGTCGTCGAACTCCTCGGATGCCACTTTGTCGCCCTTGCCGTCGGCCAGGGCACGCTCGTAGACCGCCAGGACGTCGCCCTCGACGAGGGCGAATTTGGCATCCCAGGTCTCCGAATCCAACCGCCAGTAGCCGGTGACGTCGTACTGGTCGATCGTCCAGCCGTTGCCGCGCAGGTGCTTACGGACCTCGCGGGATTGTGCGGCTTCCCCCGCGAACCAGCAGTAGCCGGCGGCCGGCAGCGCGAGCTGGCGAACGAGGGTGGCGAGTTGGCTTGGGCCGAAACCGTTTCCGGTGCCCAGGCTGGAGACGACGGTGACGCCGGCCCGCGTCGGCAGGTAGTCGAGGTCGTGGTGATCGGCCACCTCGACGACGGCGACGGTCGCGATGGCACGGGGGAGTTCCTCGAGGATCCGCGCGGTCGCAGGCAGACCGGAGAGATCGGTGACCAGCAGTTGCCAGTCCGCGCCGGGTGGCGGCCGGTACCAGGACCGGGCGTGGTCGACCCCGACCCGGTCTCCCGCTGCGGTGTTCGCGGCCCAGGTGGTTCCCGGCCCGCTGGCGTGCAGGACCACGTCGAGGTCGATCAGGTCACCGGCGTGGCGGCGCACCGAGTAATTGCGTCCTTCGCCGGGCGATTCCGGGTCGAAATAGACCCCGACCGCGGCGTCGGCGCCCGGCGGGATGGCCAGCGCCGCCGCGTTCTCGACCTGCAGACTGATCCGTCGCAACCGCGGACTGAGCTGCAGTGCCTCGACGACGGTCGCGAACGAGAAGCTCATTCGACTTAGGTTAGCCTAACGAGCGTTGGGTATCAGACCGCCCCCGCGGCGCCCAGCGTCGTCGCGGTCAAGGTGGCGACCAGGGTGTCCTCGTCGGTGTCGATGTCACCGTGCAACCAGGCGATGATCAGCTCGGTGGCGGCGGTCACCATCGCCCGGGTCGCCAGCGCGCGGTCGATCGGCGGTCTCGGCGGGCCGGTGAAGGGCATCGCTTCGGCGGCGATACGCGCGGTGAACTCGCCGATCTCCCGCTGCTGGAGCTCGCGGAGCCGGGGGAAGCCCGGCGATTCCATGTACAGGCGGGCGTCGGACGCGTCCGAGACCAGGGTGTGCACCACCGTCCGCAATACGCCGTGCGCGCGATCCGGCAGCGGAGCCGAAGTCAGGACCGCTTCCATGGTCGCCCGCAGCCGGGCGTACAACTCCTCGGCGCAGGCATCGAGGAGGTCGTCTTTGCTGCCGAACTCGACGTAGAAGTAACGCTTGCTCAGGTTGGCGCGGTGGCACACCAGGTCGACGGTCAACGGCGCCACGCCCACCTCGGCGATCAGGTCACGCGCCGCGTCGAGTAGGCGCTGGCGCCGCTCCCGTGAACGCTGTTGGGCGCTGAGCCCGCCGTAGGTGCGACCCTCGACAGCCATGAAGCCATCTTGACCCATCTGTGCCCTGCGTCATAATTTAGAACGATTCCGTTCCAGATTACTCGGGGCGGCCCTCCGGCCCACAAGGAGTGCGGCGATGACAGCTCGGATCATGGACCAGGCGGCGCGACTGCTGGCCGACCCGCAGGCCTATACCGATGAGCAGGGCCTACACCGGGCGCTGACCCATCTGCGCAGCCACGCCCCGGTGTCCTGGGTCGACGTCGAGGGCTACCGGCCGTTCTGGGCCATCACCAAGCACGCGGACATCATGGACATCGAGCGGCGCAACGACCTGTTCACCAATGACCCGCGGCCGATCCTGGTCGCCGACGAGCTCGACGACAAGCTGCGCGCGGACCGGGAGGCGGGGATCGGCCTGAGCACCCTGATCCACATGGACGATCCGCACCACCGTGACATGCGCAAGATCGGCGCCGACTGGTTCCGCCCCAAGGCGATGCGGGCGCTGAAGGCTCGGTGCGACGAGCTGGCCAAGATGTACGTCGACCAAATGATCGAGCGCGGCCCGGAACTGGACTTCGCCCAGGAGATAGCGGTCAACTACCCGCTGTACGTCATCCTCTCCCTGCTGGGCCTACCGGAGACCGACTTCCCTCGCATGCTCAAACTCACCCAGGAGCTGTTCGGTGGCGACGACACCGAGTTCCAGCGCGACATCACCCCGGACGCGATGCTGGCGGTGCTGCTGGACTTCTTCAACTACTTCGCCGCGCTGACCGCCTCCCGTCGAGCCAACCCGACCGAGGACCTGGCCTCGGCGATCGCCAACGCCACCATCGACGGTCAACCTCTGTCCGACATGGACACGGCGTCCTACTACGTGATCGTGGCCAGCGCCGGTCACGACACCACCAGTGCCGGTATCGCCGGCGGATTGCTGGAACTGCTGCGCAATCCCGAGGAGCTGGCCCGGCTCCAGCAGGACCCCGGGCTGATGGGCACCGCGGTCGAGGAGATGATCCGCTGCACGGTGCCGGTCAAGGAGTTCATGCGCACCGCCCAGGCCGACACCGAGGTGCGCGGCGTCCCGATCGCCAAGGGTGAATCCGTTCTGCTGTCCTATCTTTCGGGAAATCGTGACGAAGAGGTCTTCGCCGATCCGTTCCGGTTCGACATCAGTCGCGACCCGAACCGGCACCTGTCGTTCGGCTATGGCGTGCACTTCTGCCTGGGCGCTGCCCTGGCCCGGATGGAGATCAACAGCTTCTTCTCCGAACTCATCCCGCGGATCGAGACCATCGAACTCGCCGGTGACCCCGAGCGGGTCGCCACCACGTTCGTCGGCGGCATCAAGCACCTTCCGATCCGGTACTCCCTGCGGTGATCTGTCAGGTGTGACCGCTCGGTCGAATACCCCCGACGCGTGTCGCCGAGCGCGATAATGCCGGTGAGTCGAAGAGGGGAGGTACCGACGATGAACAAGCTGGCAGCGGTGCTGTTGAGCACCATCGCAATGGTGGCGGTGCCGGTGGCGATCGCCCCCGCAGCGCAGGCGGACGTGTGTGGAGACGTCGGCGGTCGGCATGTCAGCGTGGGTGGCTGCACCGACGTCGCCGGGGACGCGGTGGTGGCCGGGACGGTGGCGACCGAGGACGACGCGGCCGCGCAGGCCGCTGCCGGTCAGCCGCCCTGCTACACCCCGAAGGGGTTCCGTATTACACGCCCGGTTCGGATCCCTGCTACTGAGCCCGGTTGGTGAGGCCCGCCTCGACGCGGGCCAGTTGGCGGCCTTCGCGGCGATCGCGGAGCTCGGCAGCTTCGAGGCGGCGGCCGAGCAGCTCCACGTGACACCGTCGGCGGTCAGCCAGCGGATCAAGGCGTTGGAGAAGCAGGTCGGCCAGGTGCTGCTGGTCCGCGCGAAGCCCTGTCTGCCGACCGCGGCGGGCATTCCACTCCTGCGGCTGGCAGCCCAGATGGCGATGTTGGAGGCCGAAGCGGTGGCCGAGATGGCCGGCGCCGACGCCTCGGCGCCGCTGCCCCGGATCGCCCTCGCCGTCAATGCCGACTCGATGGCGACCTGGTTCGGTGCGGTGCTGGCCGGCCTCCCCGATGTGCTGTTCGACATCCGGATCGAGGATCAGGACCATTCGGCGCGGCTGCTGCGCGAAGGCACGGTGATGGGCGCGGTGACCACCGAGCGGGCCGCGGTGCCGGGCTGCCGGGTGCGGCCGCTGGGGGTGATGCGGTATGTGCCGGTGGCCAGCGCGGGCTACGTGCACCGTCATCTCCAGGCCGGATTCACCGCGGACGCCGTGGCACGCGCACCGTCGATGGCCTGGAATCGGGACGACGCGTTACAGGACATGCTGGTGCGCAAGGTGTTCCGGCGCCCGATCGCGCGTCCGGTGCACTACGTGCCGACCGCCGAGGGTTTCGCCGTCGCGGTTCGAGCCGGGTTGGGCTGGGGCATGTACCCGGAGCAGTCCGCTCGGTCCGCGCTGGCCGACGGCAGTTTCGTCCAGGTCGCCGATGTGCACCTCGACGTCCCGTTGTTCTGGCAGTGCTGGAAGTTGGACACCGCTATCGTCGAAAAGACCACAGCGGCAATCGTTTCCGCAGCCGCCAGCCTCCGTCGCAGCTGATCAGGGCAGCAGTTCGGCCCGCCGTTGCTGCTCCCACAGGGCCATCCGGGTGCGCGCCGGCTCGCCGATGGCGTCCATCACCAGCGGGATGAGTAGTTCGGTCAGCAGAAAGCCGGCGGCCATACTCTGATAGACCGTGCCCACGGTACTGGCGGCAGCGAGCACCACTTCGGCGTCCGGGGCGACCGGGCAGGCCAGTTCGTCGGTGATGAGCACGATGCTCGCTCCGGCGCGATGGATGCGTGCGGCGAGGTCGGCGGCGCTGCGCTGATAGCGGTGATAGTCGAACAGCACCACGACGTCTCGCCGGGCCAGCTCGATCATCGTGCCGAGGTCGGACCCGGTCGGGTCGGTCAGCAGCCGGACACCGGGGCGCAACTGCTCCAGGTGGGCGGCCAGGTGGGCTGCCAGCAGCATGGAGAATCGGCCGCCGTGCAGATAGAGCGGACGGCTGGTGTCGGCGAGTAGGGCTACGGCAGCGTCGAGGGCAGGTGCAGGCAGTCGTGCCAATGTCTCGATGGCCCGGTCATTCTGCGCGCGGGCCTGCTTGAGGAGCCGATCCAGCCGGCTGCCGGCCGCGGGTGCGTCGGGCAGCCGGGTGATGGGACCGCTGGATTGGGCCGACAGTTCCGCCCGCAGCGCGACCTGTAGGTCGGTGAACCCGTCGAAGCCCAGCGACTGGGCGAACCGCAACACGGTCGGCGGACTGACTTCGGCGCGCTCGGCCAGCCGGGCGGCGCTGGCCAGGCCGGCACTGGGATAGTCGGCCAGCAGGGCCCGGCCCACCCGTCGCTCCGCGCGGCTCAGATTCGGCAGTGCGGCGTTCGCCCGGGCGGCGACGGTGGCAGAACTCTGGTCGGGCACGCGTTCAATCTGCCACGAGCGGCACCAGGTGCAGCGACAGGTCGAGCAGCGACACCGAGGTGACGCATTCCGGGGGCAGCGGCTGCCAGTCCAGATCCCCGAAGCCGGTGGAGCCGATCACCAGCGTCCGGTCGTCGGGCCGGGCGAACCGTAGGGCGAAATAGTCCTCCAGGTGTTCGGCGGGCAGATCGGTGGCGCTGATCTCGTCGTGGTCCTCGGTGGTCAGCCGGCTGTGCGCGTGCGCGTGCACCGCGATCAGCTGGTCCTCACCCAGAAGCAGCGCGTTGAGACTCGCCTCGGGGTAGAGCCCACGCAGTTGCGCGACCGCCCGACGCACCGCCTCGGCCAGGGTGGGCGCGGTACGCCGATGCTGGCGGATCACCGCGAAGTACCGCTCGCTGTCGGTGGTACCGGCCAGCGTGGCGGCGATCTCCGGTTCGATCAACTCGTTGAGCATGTCCATGGGTTTGATGGAACCGTTGTGCGCCATGGCGATTCCGTCGGCGAGGAATGGGTGGGAGTTCTGCGGCTGCACCGCCAGTCCGCTGGTCGCCCAGCGAAGGTGCACCAGACTGGCCGCCGCCGGCACGTCGTTGGTGGCCGCGGCGAAGGCGGGGTCGTCCAGGGCGCTGCGGGCAGAGACCTGGGTGGTCGGAGCCCGCCCGGGGGCCTCGGTGCGCGCGATCCCCCATCCGTCGCCGTGGATCGCCGTCAGCGCGACGAAGTCCTTCAACGTCGACGCGCCGACGGCATCGCTCACCGAGATCGGCGACGTCGACACCACGCCCAGCAACCGGCACATACGGCAATCCTCCGATCCGCAATTTTACGAATCAATCGTAAACCGAGATTTTTAAAGATTCTGAAACATTTGTGACATAGGGTTCGAACTGTCTCGCCGTCCGTAGAGGAGGTTCGATGCCGGTAGGCAGTGACGTCCGGGGTCACGTCCGGGAAGCGTCGTCCCCCGCCGTCGACATGACTCGGTGCGCCGACCAGTTGCGCTCTGAGGGTGTGGAATTGGTGGCCGGTTCGGTGACCGACCTGGCCGGGGTGACCAGGGGCAAGTACGTGCCGGTGCGTCGGGTCGAGGCTTTCGTCCGGTCCGGGATGGGAGTGTCGCCGTCCTGGAGCGTCTTCTGCGTCGACAGTGGTATCGCCTTCACCCCGACCATCGGCGTCGCCGGCGACCTTCGGATCCGGATCGACCCGCACGACCTGCGGGTGATCGACGACGGGATCGCGTGGGCCCCGGGCAGTCTGCACGATCAATACGGGCAGCCGGCGCCACTCTGCCCCCGGTCCCTGCTGGCCGCGGTCGAAACGCGGGCCGCCGAGCGGGGTCTGAGCGCCAAGCTCGGGGCCGAACTCGAGTGCACCATGCTCACGGTCGACGGCACCCACGCTTCGACGGATCCGTGGTCGCCCTACGGTATGCGGACCTCGTTGCAGCACTCGGCGTTCCTGGTGGACCTGGTGCGGACCGCCGAGAGGGCCGGCCTGAACTTCGAGCAGGTCCACACCGAGTACGGCCACGACCAACTGGAAGTGTCCCTTCCGCCGCAGAGCCCGGTCGCGGCCGCGGATGCGGTGATCCTGGCGCGCATCGTGATCGGCCGGGTCGCCGCCCGCCACGACCTCAAGATCTCGTTCTCGCCGGTCCCGTTCGACGGTGAGGCCGGCAACGGCGCGCATCTGCACCTGTCGTTGGCCGACAGCGAAGGCCCGCTGCTCTCCGGCGGGGACGGCCCGTACGGAATCCGGCCGGCGGGTGCGTCGGCGATCGCCGGCGTCATCGAGACACTGCCTGAACTGCTCGGCGTCTACGCCGGTTCGGCGCTGTCGGCGGCCCGGCTGAAACCGGGGAACTGGGCCGGGGCCACCGCGTGCTGGGGGTTGGAGAACCGCGAAGCGGCAGTGCGTTTCGTGGCTGCCACGCCGGGAAATCCGCACGGCGCCAATGCCGAACTGAAGCTCGTCGACCCCACCGCCAACCCGTACCTGGCGGCTGCGGCATTCCTGGGCAGCGCGCTGCGCGGAATCGACCACGCCGCAGAACTTCCCGCCGAAGTACCCGAGGACCCGCGCAAGTCGGACGGCGCGCCGGCGCCACTGGCCACCGAGCAGCCCGCCGTCATCGACGCGCTGCAGTCCTCGCCGGTGGCTGCCGAGTTACTGGGAGCCGCGATCGTCGAGGGCTTGGTCGCGGTGCGCCGCTACGAGATCGACACCTTCGGTGCCGGACCGTTGGCGCAGACCTGCGAAGCATTGCGGCTCGCCTGGAGTTGTTGACGACATGAAAGGAGACACCAGATGAGTACCACCACCCCGGCGGAGGCTGATCAGCTTCCCCATCGTCGCCTGCCATTCTGGGTAGCGCTGGCACTCTCGGTCGCCCTGGTGGGGCCGACCCTGGCCATGTCCGGCAACGGCCAGGGACTGATCGCCACGGTCGGCAAATCGATCCCGCTGGTGTTCCTCATCGGCCTGGTCGGGGTGTCTCTGGTCGGGTACAGCTTCGTGCGGCTGACCCGCCACCTCAACCACGCCGGGTCCGCGTACGGACTCGTCGGCGGCACGATCGGGCCGCGCGCCGGCTTCTTCTCCGGCTTCGCCATGCTCGGCGCCTACTGGGGTTTCTCGATCGGTACGCTGGCCCTGACCGCGGCCTTCGTCAACTCGTTCATCGCCGCGCTGCAACCGGGCAACGAGAACCCCTACCAGGTGCCGTGGTTGCTCATCGTGGTGATCGGTGCGGTTATCTCGTTCTTGTTGTCCGGCCGAGACATTCAGCTGCTCGCCAAGATCCTGCTGGCCATCGAAGGTGTCGGCATCCTGGCGATGATCGTGTTGGTCGTGGTGATCTTCGCCAAGGGCGGCGCCCCGGCCACCGGGATCGACTTCTCGGTGTTCTCGTTCTCCGGAGCCGGTGTCTCCGCATCCGCGGTGCTGGCCGGAGTGGTGGCTGCCTTCCTGTCCTGGGCCGGCTTCGAGGCATGCGCCTCGATGGGGGAGGAGACCGACGACCCCAAGCGCAACATTCCCCGTGCCCTGGCCGGCACGCTGATCCTCACCGGCGTGCTGTTCGTGGTGGTGATGTTCGCCCAGGTGGTGGGCTTCGGTACCGACGAGGCCGGCCTCACGGCGTTCCAGAACTCCGGAAACACGTTGGGCGACTTGGGCAGTACCTACATCGGTCAGTGGTTCTCGCTGGTGATCATCTTCACCGCCATCGTGTCGGCGTTCGGCTGTCACCTGGCGACCTCGGCCACGTCGGGCCGCATGCTCTACGCGTTCGGCCGCGACGGGTTCGGTCCCAAGGCCCTGGCGCACATCCACGCCGACACCGGCGGGCCGCGCCGCGCCACCTGGCTGGTGGTCGTGGTGGCGCTGGTCGTCGACCTCGTGTGCGGCGCCCTGGGCTGGCCGGACATGGGAGCCGGCAACGCTGCGATCAACACCTACTTCCTGTTCGCCGTCGCCGGTTCGGTGTGCCTGATGGTGTGCTACCTGCTGGTCGAGCTCGCCGCGGCATGGTTCGTGGGTGCGCCCAAGTTCGCCAGGGTGCACGGCGGCACCGGCAAGGCTGCGGGTCTGGTACTACCGTTGTTGGGCGCGCTGGTGATCGTGGTGGTGCTCTGGTTCAACGTCAAGGATGCCGAAACATGGTCAGCGGCACCGCTTCTCGGGTTGTACTGGTGTGTGGTCGGACTGATCATCGCCCTGGCGGCCTCCCGGATCGCCAAGCGGGTCGGTGAGTCGCTGTCGGTCGAACTGGATCTGGCCCCGCACATGCACCCCGGTACGCCGGTCGAATGAGCACGCTCTACGCGCGCGACGAGGCGGCCATCGCCGGGATCGAGAAGCTGCGGTTCTTCCCGCTCGAGGTGGTGTCCGGACGTGGCTCGACACTGCTCACCCCGGACGGGCGTGAGCTGCTCGACCTCTCGGCGACGTGGACCGCGTGCGGGCTCGGGCACGGGCACCCCGCCGTCGTCGAGGCGGTGAGCCGTGCGGTCCGCGACGCACCCGGGGCGGGCGGTCTGTCGGCGGTGCATCCGGACTCCGTCGGGTTGGCCGAGGACCTGCTCGCTCTGGTGCCCGGCACCGGTGAACGGCGCGTCTACCTTGGACATGCCGGCTCGGATGCCAACGATGTCGCGTTGCGGGCCTGCCGCCATGCCACCGGCAAGCGCACGGTGCTGGCATTCGAGCACAGCTATCACGGCGGCGTCGGTGTGGCGATGGGGGTGTCCGGGGTGCACGTCGACGCCGGTGCTCCGGCCGATCCGGACAGCGCATTCCTGCCGTACCCCAACCCCTTTCGACCGACGCATGGTGATGTCGACGCCGATGTCACGGCCTGCCTCGAGCTGGCCGAGACATATCTGGCGACCGATTCGATCGCCTGCCTGATCGTCGAGCCGATCCTGTCCGACGGCGGACTGGTCGTGCCGCCCGACGGGTTCCTCGCCCAGTTGCACGCCCTGTGCCGGCGGCACGGCGTCCCGATGATCTGTGACGAGGTGAAGATGGGCCTGGGTCGCCCCGGCACGTTGCACGCCTTCCAGCACGACGACGTGGTGCCCGAGATCGTCACGTTCGGCAAGGTGCTCGGTGGTGGCCTGCCGCTGTCGGCGGCGGTGGGACCGGCCGAACTGCTCGACGAGCCGCCCGCCGCCGCACTGCTGACCACGGCGGGCAACCCGGTGTGTACCGCAGCCGGGCGGGCGGTGCTGTCCACCATCGTCGAGGACGATCTCGCCGGTCGCGCCGCCACGGTCGGCGCCGTCCTGACCGCTGCCCTGCGCGATCTCGACGGGTCGCCGGGTGCCGATCGCATCGGCGACGTCCGCGGCCGCGGCTTGGCGATCGGCGTGGAACTGGTCGACCCCGGCACCGGCGAGCGGGATCCCCGCCTGGCGGCGCAGGTTGTCTACCGGGCTTGGGAGCTGGGCGCCGTGGTCTATTACGTCGGCGGTAATGTCCTGGAGGTCACCCCGCCGCTGATCCTGACCGAGACCGAGGCGACGCGCGCCGCCGAGATCCTGGGGCAGGCGATCGCCGATGCGGCCGCGGGCAAGGTCGACGCCGAGGAGGTCGCCCGCTATGCCGGTTGGTGATCTCCCCGACGTGTTCACCGGGGTCACCGCGCAGGTGCCGGAGGCTCTCGCCGACCATCTGCGTGGTGTCCGACTGGTCGATCACCACGTGCACGGCGCATTCACCGAACCGGTGGACCGAGCGACGTTCGAAGCGTCGATCAACGAGGGATCCACCGACCCGGTCCCGGGGTTCATGACGATGTTCGACTCGCCGCTGGGATTGGCGATCCGGCGTTGGTGTGCACCCGTGCTCGGCTTGGAACCGTTCACCGGAGCCGACGAATACTGGGCTGTCCGAAGCCAATTGGACCCGGCCGAGCTGGCCCGTCGGATGTTGGGGGCGGCGGGCATCTCGCGCTGGATCGTCGACACCGGTTTCAAAGGTGATCTGATCAGCACGCCGGAGGGCATGACCGCGGTCAGCGCAAGCCCGTCCTCGTCGATCCTGCGACTGGAACGCCTGGCCGAAGACCTCCTCGAAACAGGCACCAGCCCAGCGGATTTCCCCGACGCTTTCCGCGCGGCGCTGGCGCAGGCGGCGGCGTCACCGGACACCGTCGGAACCAAGACGATCGCGGCCTACCGCACCAACTTCGACATCGACTGGACGCGTCCCGGGGACGACGCTGTCGTGACAGCCGCCCGGGACCTGGCCGGGCGCCCGCACCCGCTGCGGCTGGACAGCCCGGTGCTCATCGCGTTCGGTGTGCACGAGGCCGCCGCCGCCGGTCTGCCGATCCAGGTCCATGTCGGTTTCGGCGACCGTGATCTGGACCTGAACCGCACCGATCCGCTGCTCCTGCTGCCGCTGCTGCGCACCTTGACCCCGGTCCCGGTGCTGCTACTGCACTGCTATCCGTTCCACCGCCAGGCCGGATATCTGGCGCAGGCCTTCGACAACGTGAACTTCGACGTCGGGTTGGCCGTCAACTATCTCGGCCCGCGGTCCACCTCGTTGGTCGCCGAGGCGCTCGACACCGCCCCGTTCGCCAAGCAGCTGTTCTCCTCGGATGCCTTCGGCCCCCGGAGCTTCACCTGCTCGGCTCGGTGCTGTGGCGCCGTGCCATGGGCCTGGTCCTCGGCGAGTGGGTCCGCACCGGCGACTGTTCGGCGGCCGACGCCATCCGGATCGTCGACATGATCGGCGTTCACAACGCTCATCGCGTCTACGGGCTGTGATCCGCTGCGGTCACGGCACCCAACCGAGGGCGTCGACGCCGTTGTCGTAGCGCACCGGCGCGCCCGTCGGGTCGACCCACGGGAATAGATTTGCTCGGCGCGAAGGTTGATGGCCGGGGCAGCGTGGCCCGCCGGCGGTCAGTGGGTATACCGACGCCGGCCTATCTCTGGGAAGGATCGCGCGTGCACCTCGACGACTCGGAAGCGGTGGGCTCGTCGACGGCTGTCGGATTCCGATCCGAGCGGGGCCCGGTCCTCATCGCGGTGATGCTGAGCACCGGACTGGTCGCCATCGACTCGACCGTGCTGGCGACCGCAGTCCCCACCATCGTCGGCGAGCTGGGCGGGTTCGACCAGTTCCCGTGGCTGTTCTCGGCCTACCTGCTCGGTCAAGCGGTGACCACACCCATCTACGCCAAGCTCTCCGACGTCTTCGGTCGCAAACCCGTCCTGCTGCTCGGGATCGGGGTGTTCCTGCTTGGTTCGATCCTGTGCGGTGTCGCCTGGAACATGCCCGCGCTCATCGTCTTCCGGGCTGTGCAGGGCATCGGCGCCGGCGCGGTGCAACCCACCGCGATGACGATCGTCGGCGACATCTACACCCTGGCCGAACGGGCCAGGGTGCAAGGCTATCTGGCCAGTGTGTGGGCCATCTCCTCGGTCATCGGGCCCACCCTAGGTGGCGTGTTCTCGCAATGGGGCATCTGGCGTGGCGTCTTTCTGATCAACATCCCGCTGTGTCTGATCGCCGGGTGGATGCTGATGCGGCACTATCACGAGTCGATCGAACACGCCCGCCGCACAGTCGACTATCTGGGCGCCATGTTGCTGGCGGTGGCGATGACGGCACTGATCCTGGGCATCCTCGGCGGCGGGCAGACCTGGCCGTGGGCCTCGGTGCCGAGCATCGCCGCGTTCGCCACCGGCGTCATCCTGCTGATCGGGTTCGTGGTGGTGGAGCGCCGCGCCGGTGAACCCATCCTGCCGTTGTGGGTGTTCTCTCGGCGACTGCTGCTGACGACCACCATCGTCGCGGTGGGGGTGGGTGCCATCCTGATGGGCCTGACCTCCTATGTGCCCACCTATCTCGAGGGCTCACTGCGGGTCCAGCCGGTGGTGGCCGGACTTGCGCTGGCCGCCTTGACGATCGGCTGGCCGGCGACGGCCAGTGCGGCCGGCTACTTCTACCTGCGCTGGGGTTCAAGAAGACCGCCGCGGTGGGCGCGGTCGTCGTGATCGCCGGGATGTCGGTGCTGGTGGCGATCGCGCACGCGCCGAGCGTCGCCCTGGTTGCGGTGGTGTGCTTCTTCATCGGTGGCGGCATGGGCCTGCTGGCGCTGCCGACGCTGATCGCCGCGCAATCCTCGGTGGGCTGGGCCGAGCGCGGTGTGGTCACCGGCAGCAACATGTTCGCCCGGTCATTGGGCAGCGCGGTCGGTGTGGCCATCTTCGGCGCCCTCGCCAACTCGATCTTCGGCCCGGGCGACGTGCACTCGCTGGGCCCCGCCCTGATCAAGGCGGGCTCGACGGCGGTGTTCATCGGTGTCCTCGCCGTCGCCGTCGTCACGGCACTGGCGGTCGTGGCGATGCCGCGCACCCCACCGGCGGCGGATACGCAGGGCGCCCAGTGAACTCGCAGTGTAGTCACAGCGATTCGCAAGGTTGTCGCGCCGGCGGCTCGGCAACTCCTGCACAGTGGCCGCCACGCCCATGTCAGCGGCACCCGGCTAGCCAGAACCGCTGCCATGCACCATGATCTAGCGGTCCATCCGTCGATCGTGGAGTGGTGAATGGCAATCGTTCGTCGCAGGGGTACCGCCCTGCTGTCTGTGTTGGCCGCGCTGGTGCTGGCATTGGCCGGCGCGCCAGGCATTGCCAGCGCCGATGACCCTGCGTTGCCCGGTGTTTCGTTGACCACCACCTCGGGTGCGGCCCTGAGCAACGGTGCCACGTACGGGATCGGGACGGTCATCGTCGCGCATTTCGCCGCCCCCATCGACCGGGCGACGGCAGAGCAGGTGTTGCAGGTCAGCACCGAACCGCCGGTCGACGGCGCCTGGCATTGGGTCGACGACCGCACCGCCCACTGGCGTCCTGCGCAGTACTACGCGCCGGGGACCGCCGTCACCGTCACCGACGGGCTCAACCCGCCGCTGACGTTCACCATCGGCGCCTCGCACATCTCCATCGCCGACGACGCCACCAAGCAGGTCAGCGTGTTCGACGGCGGGAAACTGGTCCGCACGATGCCCACCTCGATGGGGCGCGGCGGCACCGAGAAGGTCGGCAACACGACCCTGAGCTTCTGGACGCAACCGGGCGTGTACACCGTGCTGGACAAGAGCAACCCGGTGATCATGGACTCCTCCACCTACGGTTTGCCGATCAACTCCCACCTCGGCTACAAGGAGTCGATCAACTACGCCGTGCGGATCAGTACCGACGGCGTCTACCTGCACGAGCTGGACGCGACGGTGTGGGCCCAAGGGAACACCGACACCAGCCACGGCTGCCTGAACCTCAACCGCGACAATGCAGTCTGGTTCTATAACTTCTCGGTGCCCGGTGACGTCGTGGAGGTGCGTAACACCGGCGGAAAGCCGTTGCAGCTCTGGCAGAACGGAGACTGGAGCGTTCCATGGGACCAGTGGGCCTGACCCGCGCGCCCCATCCCGGGGCGCTATCGCCTACTTGATGGTGTATCCGCCGTCGACCAGCAGGTCCGCCCCGTTGATCATGGCGGCGGCGTCGGAGGCGAGAAAGACTGCGGTCGCCGCGATCTCATTCGGGTAGGCGAACCGTCCGGTGGGAATGAGTTGCTTGAGCGCATCGCCGCGGGGTCCGTCCCACGCCTTGTGCCCGAGTTCGGTCAGCACCACGGTGGGCGAGATGGTGTTGACCCGGACTCCGCGTCCGGCCCACTCGGCGGCGAGCACCTTGGAGACGCCCACCACACCGAACTTGGATGCGCAGTAGGCCACATGCTGATCCAGCGCCACGGTTGCGGCCTGCGAAGCCATGTTGATGATGACGCCGTGTCCGCTCGCGAGCATCCGCGATCCGACCGCCTGGCACATCAGGAATGTGCCTTTGAGGTTGACATCGATCGTCGAGTCCCAGGCCTTGAGCGAGAGCTCCTCAGCGGGTGCCAGCATCACGATTCCGGCACTGTTGACCAGGATGTCGATGTGCCCGAATTCGCTGGCGACGGCCTCGACGGCCGCGGCTACCGATTCTGGATCCGAGACGTCGCAACGGAATCCGCGGCTACCGTCGCCCAGAGTGGCGGCCGTCTGGGCGGCGGCCTCCGCGTTGAGGTCGACGACGGCGACCCGTGCACCTTTGGTGGCGAAGGCGGCCGCGATGGCTGCACCGATACCGGATGCTCCACCGGTGACGAGCGCAACCTTGCCGTCGAGTCGGAAGTCCAGATCGACTGTCGGTTCGGTCATTTCGGATTGAATCCTTTCCTCGAGTCGGGCAGGTGTCAGGCCAGAACGGCCGCGGCCACTTCGGTGTCGGTGACCAGTGAGGAGACCAGCCCCGAGCACAGCACTGCTTTGGTGGCGGCGACCTTCTCCGGACCGGTGGCGATGGCGATGACGGTGGGAATGGCGCGAAGTGCGTTCTCGCTGATCCCCATTCGGCGCTCGTCGAGGCCGGGTACCCGGTTGCCCCCGGCGTCAACCAGGAGCGCACAGGTTTCACCGCACACGCCCGCGGCCTGAAGCTCTTTGGTCTCGGCCGGGGTCAGCGAGGTGTAGACCTGGGACGTGGTCGGGCCCCAGGCGCCGATCGAGACCAGGGCACAGGTGACCTTTGCGTGCTGGGCGAACGTCTCCTGGATCTGGGGATTGCCGGCGAGGCTTTCCGCGGTGCGCGCGTCGGACACCACCAGCGGTGCGTACAGCGGCCACGAGATACCGCCGGTGATCTCACCGAGGCGGCGGGCCAGGTCGGCGCCGTTGGTGGTCAGGGCCCCGGCCATTCCGGTCAGCTGCACGACGTCGCAGTGCGGCAGCGCACCGAGGTACGGCGCGATGTGAGTCATGGTCCGCCCGCAGTCGACCCCGATCACATCACCCTCCCGCAGGATCGACTGCAGCAGTTCGGCCATCGCTTTGGCCACCGCCTCCACCCGGTCGGCGGGCTCCGTCGAGTCCGCGGCCACCGCGTAGGCGTGCTGTAGGGAGTAGCGGCGTTGCAGGGCGGTCGACAGTTCGAGGTCGATGGCGCCCGGGTTGTGGATCTTGATCTCCACCATTCCCGATTCGACGGCCTCTTCGAGCATGCGGGCCACCTTGAACCGGGACAGCCCGAATTCCTCGGCGATCTGAATGCGGGTGCGCCCCTCGAGGTAATAGCGGCGGGCGATCACGGCGCGCTGGAACAGCTCGTCCGGTCCCATGGCGCTTCCTTCCGATCCGCCGCACTGGCTGCTCGTATGAGCGGAGCGGTTGACATATGAGCATAGCGTAGACAATGATCCGAACCACACGCAATCAAATGAGCAATCGATGTCACAGATGAGCGGATGCGGTGATGGGCGGAGACGATAGCGGGCGGAGCACGCCCGCCGGTTCCGTGCTGTCCTGGCGGACCGGTGTGGTGGACGTCACTGCCGGGTATCTCCCGCTGGTATGCACGCTCAACGCAGCGCGTCCGGCAGGCGGGCGGGTGTCATGACGACGACGCTTCGGCTGGCCCCCTGGCACAGCCGGTTCGCCGGGAAGATCGCCGGGTCGGTTGACGCGGTGCCGCCGGCCCAGCGACCGCGGACCGCGCGGGAACTCGCGGCCGCGGGCCTGGCCGTGCACGTGGAGATCACGGTGGCCGACGAGAGCTCGCCCGCCGGGGTGAGCATCGCCGAGCTGCGCGACATCGCCGAGGCGATCGTGCCGCACCGGCTCGGTGTGCACCTGGTCGGATCGCCGGCTTTCGTCGATTCCGTGCTGTCCGATGTGCTGAGGCTGCGCCCGGCCAAGGTCTTTCTGCCCTGGTCCGCCTTCACGCCAAGCCGGGCAACGACGGTTCGCGCCGCGGGCAGCGCCGCCTGGATCGCGCTGTGGACGGAATGGGACGGCATCGGAGTACCGCGATGGCCGGCTGCCCCCGACGGGGTGCTCGTCCTACTCGCCGAGCCGGGCACGCTGGGGCCCGGGCGACTCGGCCGGCTTGGCATGGCCACCGCCTGCGCCGCCGAACTGCCGGTGATCGTGGGCGGTGGCGTCACCGAAGAACTTGCGCCGCTGTGCATTACAGCCGGTGCACAATCCCTGGTCGTCGGGCGTGGCCTGCTGACCTCGGCGAGAGGAGACCTTTCATGACCGCAACGATCGAGCCGGCCCCCGCCTCCATGCGCGCCAGCGTGATGACGGGGGTGGGCATGCTGCGGATCGAGGACCGCCCGGTGCCGGTACCCGGTCCGCATCAGGTCCTCGTCGAGGTGGCCGCGGTCGGTGTGTGCGGGTCGGATGTGCATTACTACCGACACGGTCGCATCGGCGATTTCGTCGTCGATGCACCGATGATCCTGGGCCACGAACTGTCCGGCCGCATCGCCGCCGTGGGCCCCGGTGTCGACGAGGCGCGGGTGGGCCAGCGGGTTGCCGTCGAGCCGCAGCATCCCTGCCGTCGGTGCCCGCAGTGCCGGGCCGGCCGCTACAACCTCTGCCCGGACATGCAGTTCTACGCCACCCCGCCGATCGACGGGGCCTTCTGCCGCTACGTGCTCACCGACGACGACATGGCCCACCCGGTGCCGGACTCGATGTCCGACGAAGCCGCCGCCCTGCTCGAGCCGTTGTCGGTGGCGATTGCGACGATGCGCAAAGCCCATGTGGTGCCGGGAAGTTCGATCCTGATCGCGGGTGCCGGACCCATTGGCGTGATCTGCGCCCAGACCGCGCGGGCATTCGGCGCGGCCCGCATCGTCGTCTCCGACCCGGTGGCCTCCCGGCGGGAACGGGTGGCCGCGTTCGGCGCCACCGAGGTGCTCGACCCGATGTCGACCGATATCGCCGCCCTCGACCCGAAGGTGGACGCCTTCGTGGACGCCAGCGGTGCCGCACCGGCCGTGGTCAGCGGCATCAAGGCTGTCGGCCCGGCCGGGCACGTGATCCTGGTCGGCATGGGCGCCGAAGACTATGCCGTCCCGATCGGCTACATCCAGGCCATGGAGATCAACGTGACCGGCGTCTTCCGCTACACCGACACCTGGCCGGCGGCGGTTCATCTGGTGACCTCCGGTGCGGTGGACCTGGACTCGATGGTGACCGCGCACTACGACCTCGACCATGTCGGCGAGGCGCTGGACAGCGACTCCGATCCGGCCAGCCTCAAGTCGATCGTGGTGCCCCGATGACCCCGACGGCGCAGGCGACCGAGGAACTGTTGTCCTGCACCGATATTCACAAAAGCTTCGGCGGCGTGCCGGTGCTCAAGGGTGTCACGCTGAATCTCGAACCGGGCACCGTCACGGCGCTGGCCGGCGAGAACGGTGCCGGCAAGTCGACGCTGATGAAGATCATCAGCGGCCAGTACACCGCCGATCACGGCACCGTTTCGGTCAAAGGCGCCCAGCTGACCCCGGGCAACACCAGGGAAGCGGTGCGTCACGGTGTCGCGATCGTCCCGCAGGAGCTGGCCTCCATCGAGGACATGACGGTCTACGAAAACCTGTTCGTCGGAAGAGAGTTGACCGTCGGACCCTTCCTGAACCGGCGAGCGATGATCCACGAGGCCACCGAGACGCTGGCCGTGTTCGACGTCTCGATTTCGCCGACCGCCCGGATGGGCAGCCTGCCGGTGGGGTTGCGCCAGATCGTCGAGATCGTCAAGGCCGCGCGCACGGGGGCCCAGGTCGTGATGCTCGACGAGCCGACCTCGGCGATCTCCGAACGTGAGGTGGAGGGCCTGTACAAGATCGTGCGCCGGCTGCGCGAGCACGGTGTCGCGATGGTCTACACGACCCACAAGATGGCCGAGATCCGAGCCATCGCCGACCGGGTCGTGGTGCTGCGCGACGGCGGACTGATTCTGGACAAGTCCATCGCCGACGTCTCCGACGACGACATCGTCACCGCGATGATCGGCCGGGAGCTGGACACCCTGTTCCCGCCGCGGCCCGAACCCGGCAGCGACGCTGTTCTGCAGGTTCGCGACCTACAGGTCGAAGGAGCCAGCGCGCCAGTCACTTTCGATGTCAGAGCCGGTGAGATCGTCGGCCTCGCCGGCCTGGTGGGGGCCGGACGCACCGAGCTGCTGGAAGCCATCTTCGGCGCTCGGCGCACGACTGCCGGCCAGATCGTGGTCGACGGCAGACACGTCAAGCGCAATCAGCCCGCCGCCGCCATCACCGCAGGCATGGCGATGGTGCCCGAGGACCGCAAGCTGTCCGGCGTGGTGCTGTCGATGAGCGTGCTGGACAACGGCTCGCTGCCGCGGTTGGCGTCGTTCTCCATCGCAGGCTGGCTGCGCGGCAAGAGCCGCACCAAGGCTGTCTCCGACGTGATGTCCTCGGTGCGGCTGCGCAGCCGCGGACTGGGGCAGGAGGTGGGCACCCTCTCCGGTGGCAACCAGCAGAAGGTGGTGCTGGCCCGCTGGCTCACCGGCGAGGTGAACGTGTTGCTGCTCGACGAGCCCACCCGCGGCGTGGATGTCGGCGCCCGCAGCGAGATCTACCGCATCATCACCGAATTCGCCGCCCAGGGCATGGCGGTGTTGATGGCTTCCTCCGACATGCCCGAGATCGTCGGGCTGTCCCATCGCGCCTTCGTCATGCGGGGCGGCGCACTCGTCGGCGAACTCGATCGGGATGCGCTCGACCATCCCGAAGTCCAGGAGTCGGTGTTCCGGCTGGCCACCGCCCTCGACGCCCGAACCGACCAGCCCACCGACCAGGAGCAAGCATCATGACCTCTCAACTCGACACCGACGGCCAGCCGGCCGAATCGGCGCCGGCCCACACCGTCGCCTCGCCGATCACCGGTGAGCCCGTCAAGCTCTTCTCGGGTCAGTGGTTCGCCGGTGTCGCGTTGCGCTACTCCATGGTGATCGTGGTGCTGCTGGTGATCGGCTATTTCAGCTACCGCAGCGCCAGGTTCTCCACCCCGGAGAACCTGGTGACGATCCTGGTCGCCGCAGCACCGTTCGCCCTGATCGCCCTTGGTCAGACCCTGGTGATCCTGACCGGCGGCATCGACCTGTCGGTGGGCAGCGTCATCGCGGTGTCGGCGATGGCCGCGGCCGCCACCGCCAAGGCCAACCCCGGACAGGTATGGATGACCGTGCTGGTCGCCATGGCAGTCGGTTTGGCGGTCGGCAGCATCAACGGGGTGCTGGTGTCGAGGTTGTCGGTGCCACCGTTCATCGCGACCCTGGGCACGTTGACGGCGGGCTCGGGCATGGCTTACGTCATCGGCGGCGGCGCGCCGATCAACGGACTGCCTGCGGAGTTCGGCTCGATCGCCAACACCAAGATCCTCGGCCTGCAGATCCCGGTCCTGCTGATGATCGCGGGCATCATCGTGCTGGCAATCGTGATGAAGCGCACCACGTATGGCATGCGGGTCTACGCCGTGGGCGGTAACCGCAACGCCGCCGAGATCGCCGGCATCAACACCAAGAACGTGTTGTTCTCGGTCTACGCGCTGTCCGGCCTGCTGGCCGGAATCTCCGGTGTCATGCTCGCCTCGCGCGTCATCTCCGGGCCGCCGAATCTCGGTCAGGGCTACGAGTTGGACGCGATCGCCGCGGTCGTCATCGGCGGAGCCAGCCTGATGGGCGGCCGCGGCACGGTGTGGGGGACCGCGCTGGGCCTGTTCATGATCATGACCCTCAACAACGGTCTGGACATCCTGGTCGTTCCGGCCTATTGGCAGGACGTCATCAAGGGCGTGCTCATCGTGGCGGCGGTGGCCGTCGATGTGTGGTCATCCAGGAGGCGGACCTGACGAAAAAGACTGCTGCACAGACTGTTCAGATCGGAAAGTCAGATAAACGAGAAATGAGAAACCACAGATGCGAATGATCACCAAGGTCGCCGCGGTCGCCTCAGCCGGCATGCTCGGACTGGGACTGACCGCCTGCGGCGCCGGCGACACCTCGGCCAACAAGGACACCAAGCGCATCGGCGTGACGGTGTACGACATGAGTTCGTTCATCACCGCCGGCAAGGAAGGCATGGAGGCCTACGCCAAGGCCAACAACATCGAACTGGTCTGGAACTCGGCAAACCTCGACGTCTCGACCCAGGCCAACCAGGTCGACTCGATGGTCAACCAGGGTGTCGACGCCATCATCGTGGTGCCCATCCAGGCCGACTCGCTGGGCCCGCAGGTCGCCGCCGCCAAGGCCAAGGGCATCCCGCTGGTCGCGGTCAACGCGGCCCTGAACAACCCGGATGTGGCCGGCAGCGTGCAGCCCGACGACGTCGCCGCGGGCGAGCAGGAGATGCAGATGATGGCTGACCGCCTCGGCGGCCGCGGCAACATCGTGATCCTGCAGGGCCCGCTCGGCCAGTCCGGCGAGCTGGACCGCACCAAGGGCATCAACAACGTGCTGGCGAAGTACCCCGACATCAAGGTGCTCGCCAAGGACACCGCCAACTGGAAGCGCGACGAGGCGGTCAACAAGATGAAGAACTGGATCTCGGGCTTCGGCAACCAGATCAACGCCGTGGTGTCGGAGAACGACGACATGGGTCTGGGCGCGCTGCAGGCGCTCAAGGAGGCCGGCCGCAATGACGTGCCGATCGTCGGCATCGACGGCATCGAGGACGGGCTCAACGCGGTGAAGAGCGGCGAGTTCATCGGCACCTCGCTGCAGAACGGCACCGTCGAGCTGTCGGCGGGTCTGGCCGTGGCCAACGCACTGGCCAAGAAGGAGCAGGTCGACACCAAGCCGGTGTACAAGATGCCGGCCATCACCAAAGACAACGTCGACGTCGCCATCCAGCACGTGGTGACCGAACGGCAGAAGTTCCTCGACGGGCTGTCCGAGCTGACCGCGCAGAACCTCAAGACCGGCGACATCGCCTACGAGGGAATCCCCGGCCAGAAGCAGCCCTGACGTTCGCCGCCGGCGGTCGGCGGTTTCGAGTAATCGACTACGCGTGACACCCCCGAGGGTCGCCCGACACTCGGGGGTGACCGACCCGTCCCCAGACTCGGCGAGCGCCGAGGTGATCCCGTTCCCGGCCGCGGCCGGCGCGGACGCCGACGCTGAGCCGGGTGATCCGGACGAGCAGGTGACGATCATCCTGCTGTGGTGAGCCATCCGGAGTCGGTGTCGATCGGCTGAATTCTGGGTAGACGACCTGCCATGGTCAATTCCGTCACCCAGGATGGACGGCCCGGGCACCCCGATGCGCAGCGCACCCTCTTCGGCCATCCGGTCGGGCTGGCCAACCTCTTCGGGGTCGAGTTGTGGGAGCGGTTCTCCTACTACGGGATGCTCACCATCCTCGGTTACTACCTGTATTACACCCTGGTCGACGGTGGTTTGGGGCTACCCAAAGCCACCGCGACCGGGATCGTCGGCGCCTACGGCGGGCTGGTCTATCTGTCCACCGTGCTCGGTGGCTGGGTGGCCGACCGGATCCTCGGCATGGAGCGCACCGTCTTCTACGGCGGGGTGGTGGTCATGTTCGGCCACATCGCGTTGGCGCTGCTGCCCGGACTGACCGGGGTAGCGGTGGGTCTGGTGCTGATCGCGCTGGGGTCCGGCGCACTGAAGGCCAACGCGTCCTCGTTGCTGGGCACGCTGTACCCGGAAGGCGACCCGCGGCGTGACGGTGGTTTCACCCTGTTCTACCTGGGCATCAATCTGGGCGCGTTCGTCGGACCGCTGGTCACCGGCCTGCTGCAGACCCGGCTGGGATTCCACTACGGTTTCGGGGCAGCCGCGATCGGGATGGCTCTGGGCCTGACCCAATACGTGGTGTTCCGCAAGAATCTCGGTGAGCACGGCAGAGATGTTCCGAACCCGTTGTCGCACAAGCAGTTCTGGCGTACTGCCGGTATCGCACTGGGGGTCCTGGCGGTTGTCGTGATCGCCTTCGTCCTCGGGGTGATCACACTGGCCAACCTGTCACAAGTGACGACGGGCGTCATCATCGTCGCGTCGATCAGCTATTTCGTGGTGATGCTGCGCAGTTCCACCGTGGCAGAGACCGAACGCACCCGGGTGCGGGCGTTCATCCCGCTGTTCGTCGCCAATGCGGTGTTCTGGTCGCTGTTCAGCAGATCTTCACCGTGCTCGCGGTCTACTCCGATGAGCGGATCAATTGGTCGATCTTCGGCTGGACCGCGCCGTCGAACTGGATAGGCTCGATCGAGCCGGTCTGGATCATCGTGCTGTCCCCGCTGTTCGCGGCGATGTGGACCAAGCTCGGCCGGCGTGCGCCGACCACCCCGCGCAAGTTCGCCTACGGCGTGGTCGGCATGGGATTGGCGTTCCTGCTGTTCCTGCCGATGGCCGGGTCGACCGGACGCAGCGTGCCGGCCCTGGTCGTGGTCGCGATCATGGCGGTCTTCGCGGTGTCGGAGTTGATGCTGTCGCCCATCGGATTGTCGGTCACCACCCAGTTGGCGCCCAACGCGTTCCGGGCCCAGATGATGGCGCTGTACTTCTTCTCGGTCGGTCTGGGCACGTCGATGTCAGGGGTGTTGTCCGGCTATTACGGCCCCGACCGGGAGTTCGCCTACTTCGGCATCCTCGGGCTCGTCGCGATCGTGGTCGGTGCGGTGGTGTGGGTGTTCGCGCCGCGGGTCAGCCGGTTGATGGAGGGCGTTCACTGACGCACCACGGTCGGGCCCAACGCCTCGTAGCGGCGGGCCTCGATCAACGGCAACTCCGTGCCGGTCACGATCGAGTCGAAGTCCGCGACCTCGGCAAACCGACAGAAGCTGCTGGCTCCGAACTTCGAGTGCGCCGCCACCAGCACCCGCCGACGCGCGACCTTGACCGCCGTCTGCTTCACCGCAGCCACCGCCGGATCGGGCGTGGTGAGCCCGTGTTCGGGTGAAATCCCATTGGTGCCAAGGTAAGCCACGTCGACAACCAGGCTGCCCAGCATGTCGGTCGCCCAGTGGTCGACGGTGGCCAGGGTGCGGCCGCGCATCCGGCCACCAAGCAGCAGGACCGTCACCGACTTGCTGTGCGCCAGCGCCTCGGCGACCAACAGCGACGAGGTGACCACGGTCAGGTCCCGTTCGGCCAGGCGTTCGGCGATCAGTCGCGGGGTGAAGCCCTCATCCAGATAGACCGTCTCGGCCCCGTGCAGCAACTCGACGGCGCCCGCGGCCATCCGGTGTTTCTCGGCCAGATCGATCTGGCTGCGGTACTCGACGGTGGACTCGAACGCGGCCGTCTCCAACGGGATGGCGCCGCCGTGTACCCGCTTGAGCAGCCGCCGCCCGGCCAGCACCTTCAGATCACGCCGGATCGTTTCCGCCGCGACGTCGAACTCGTCGGCGAGGGCGACGACCTCCACGCGCCCCCTGGTGCGCGCGAACTCGACGATGCGGCTTTGCCGGGTGTCCGAATCCACGTCGGTATTCTCACCCGCCGGTGCCGCCGAGTACCGACCGGACCTCCTCGGCGCTGCCGGCGTCCCGCAGGCGGGCCACCTCGTCGGCGTTGAGGAACACTCCGGCGATCTTGGTCAGTAGTGCCATGTGGTCCTTGCCGGCACCGGCGATGCCGACCACGAATTCGGCGGGCTTGCCGTTCCAATCGATTGGTTCGGCATAGCGGACGAATGAGATGCCGGTCCGCCGGATGGCGTCCTTGGCTTCGTTGGTGCCGTGGGGGATGGCCAGGCCGTTGCCCATGTAGGTCGAGACCGAGCCCTCCCGCTCGTGCATCGCGTCGACGTAGGACGGTTCCACGGCGCCGCAGGCCACCAGCAGCCGGCCCGCTTCGCTGATCGCCCCCTCCCGGGTGGTGGCCGTGCCGGCCAGCACGATCGACTCGACATCGAGAACATCCGGCGCCGTCGTCTCCTCGGGCTGCTCGCCGGCGGTGGGGTGGGCACCCTGGCCGTTGTTGGCCCGGCCGAGCAGCTCGACGATCTCGTCGTACTGCGGGGCGTTCATGAAGTTCTCGACCGAGACGTGCACCGCCGAGGGGGTCTTCTGGCGGGCTCGGGCGGTCAGATCCTGATGTGTGACCACCAGTCCGTAGCTGTCGGTGAGATTCGAGATCGCCTGGTTGGTGACCTTGACGTCGCGGAACCCGGCTCCCTGGATCTTCTTGCGCAGCACCGAGGCTCCCATCGCCGACGATCCCATGCCGGCGTCACAGGCGAAGACGATGTCGGTGATCGGTGCTCGATCAGCCGATCCCACGAGCGCGGCGGACACACTGGACTTCTTGCCCTTCAACGCCTCCATCTCCGCGGTGGCGGCGACCAGATCGCCGTCGTCGTCAGAGCGGTCCGTCTTGAGCAGCAGCGAGGCCACCGCGAACGAGACTGCGGCGGCGCCCAGCACCGACAGGGTGACTCCGAGGAAACTGCCGGTGGCGGTCTGGGCGTAGACCGCGATGATCGAACCGGGGGCGGCCGGGGCGCGCAGTCCGGACCCGAACAGGACGTTGATGAAGATCCCGGTCATGCCGCCCAAGATGGTGGCCGCGATCAGCTTCGGCTTCATCAGCACATACGGAAAGTAGATCTCGTGGATGCCGCCGAAGAAGTGGATGATCGCCGCGCCTGGCGCTGATGCCCGCGCGGCACCGCGACCGAACGCCATGTAGGCCAGCAGGATTCCCAGGCCTGGTCCGGGATTGGCCTCCAGGAGGAACAGCACCGACTTGCCGGTTTGCAGTGCCTGGGTGGTCCCGAGGGGAGTCAGCACGCCGTGGTTGATGGCGTTGTTGAGGAACAGCACCTTGGCCGGCTCGATGAAGATGGAGGTGAGCGGCAGCAGGTCGTGGTCGACCAGGAAGTCGACGACGTGACCGGCGCCCTTGGAGAAGGCGGTGACGATCGGGCCGATGCCGAAGAACCCGAACACCGCCATACCCAGCCCGATGATCCCGGCGGAGAAGTTGTCCACCAGCATCTCGAAGCCGGGCCGGATCTTGCCGTCCCACAGGGCGTCGACCTTCTTCATCACCCAGGCGCCCAGCGGCCCCATGATCATGGCGCCCAGGAACATCGGCACGTCCGAGCCGGCGATCACACCCATGGTGGCGATGGCCCCGACGACGGCACCCCGGGTGCCGTAGACCATTCGGCCGCCGGTGCTGCCGATCAGGATCGGCAGCAGGTAGCTGATCATCGGCGCGACCACACCGCCGTCGGCGAAATCGCCCCACCCGCCGATCTGGGCCACCCAGCCGCCCGGGTCGCGCAGACCGGGGAACAGGCCGGTCAGCCAGCCGGCCTTGATGAACAGCGCGGTGATCAGGCCCCAGGCGATGAACGCGCCGATGTTGGGCATGACCATGTTCGACAGGAACGTGCCCAGCTTCTGCACGTGCACCCGTGCCCCGCTGCGCGGCTTGGTCTCTGTGGTGGACAACTCGTGCCTCCGATCTGAGGGTGATGCCAGTCACATCTGACGATTAGTAAATCGCACAACCGGGCATCTGCGCAAGCATTCGGTCACAAACGGGCGTACAAAACTGTGGTTTTATGCCCGGATTCCGGATATCGTCGATACAGTGCTTTTTGGCTGACCGGCGCTCCAGGCGCTCCAGGGCGCTGACCGGCGCATCTACCCGCCACCCGAGACGAAGGACGATCATCATGAAGGCCCTGCGCTTCTACGCCCCCGAGGACGTCCGGCTGGAGGAGGTCCCCGAGCCCGAATGTGGACCCGACGAGGTGAAGATCCGGGTGCGCAACTGCTCGACCTGCGGCACCGACGTCAAGATCCTGCACAACGGCCATCAGAACCTGACCCCGCCACGGACCATCGGCCACGAGATCGCCGGGGAGATCGTCGAGGTGGGGGTCGAGGTCAACACCACCTACGGCAGCGACTGGAAGGCCGGCGACCGGGTTCAGGTGATCGCCGCCGTGCCGTGCGGTGAGTGCCACGAATGCCGCAAGGGCTGGATGGCGGTGTGCCAGAACCAGACGTCGGTGGGTTACCAGTACGACGGCGGGTTCGCCGAGTTCATGATCGTGCCCAAGCAGGTCCTCAAGGTCGACGGACTCAACCGGATCCCGGACAACGTGGGCTTTGACGAGGCGTCGGCTGCCGAGCCGTTCGCCTGTGCCATCAACGCCCAGGAGCTGCTCGGCATCGAGGAGGGTGACACCGTCGTGGTGTTCGGCGCCGGCCCCATCGGATGCATGCACATCCGGATCGCCCGCGGCGTCCACAAGTGCGGGCCGGTGTATCTGGTCGACGTGAACGACAGCCGCCTGGCGATGTCGGCCGATGCGGTGCAGCCGGACGAGGTCATCAATGCCGCCCAAGTCGACGTGGTGGCCAAGGTGATGGAATTGACCGGTGGCCGCGGTGCCGACGTGGTGATCACCGCCACGGCGGCCAACATCACCCAGGAGCAGGCGATCGCGATGGCCGCGCGCAACGGGCGGATCTCGTTCTTCGGCGGCCTGCCCAAGACAAACCCCACGATCACCTGCGATTCCAACGTGGTGCACTACCGCCAGCTGCACATCCACGGCGCCAACGGATCGGCACCTGAGCACAACAAGCGCGCGCTGGAATACATCTCCACCGGCCAGGTTCCGGTGAAAGACCTGATCACTCGGCATATTTCGCTGGACAACGTGCTCGATGCGTTCGGCATCGTCTCCAGCGGAGAGGCCATCAAAGTCACCGTCGAGCCGTAGTTCTTCTCACATCTTCTTCACAAAGGGGTTTCGTTCGTCCCCGGCGTGGAACGCAGCCTGCGTTACGCACGCCGATGAGGGGACCACATGAACGACAAAGCTGATCAGGCCCGCGAGGGTTTGGTCGACTCGATCAAGGGCAAGGCGAAGGAAATCTTCGGCGCTGTCACCGGCAACGATTCGCTGACCGCCGAAGGCCAGTTGCAGCAGGTCGAGGCCCAGCAGCGCAAGCAGGCCAACGCCGCGGAAGCCGTCGCCGACGCCGAGGCCGGCGAGGCGCTCGACGAGAAGGCCGATGCCCGGGCGCAGGGCGCCGATGCCCGCGTCGAGGTGAATGCCCGCGCGGCGACCGCCGAACAGGCCATCGACAATGAGGCCGCCGCTCACAAGCGCGCCGCCGAGCAGGCCGCGCACCAGCAGGCGGCGGGCGAGTCCGCCCGCGCCGAGCAGGACGCCGCCCGTCAGGCGGCGGAGGCCGAGGCACAGGAACGGTTGCGCACGCGGCAGGCTGAGGAACAGATCGAGGACGCTGCCGAGGATCACCAGGAGGCCGTCCGGGATGCCGCGCATGCGCGGGCCGAAGCCGACCAGCTCCGCCGAGCGGCGGACAAATTGACCGACGACGCCGACCTGCCCTGAGCGCACCCACCGGACCCGAGGAGCCAGCTAGATGTACTGACCATGGACGTTGGTGACGGCGTGGCGTGGTGACATGACGAAGACCTCCGAGTGAAGTGCGAGCTGTCTAGGAACGCCACTCACTCCGGAGGTCTTCGTGGTCCACCGTAATGCTCCGCTGTCTGAAACTGGCCGTCTGCGGCTGGCTCGTTGTGTCGTTGATGAGGGTTGGCCGCTGCGACGTGCTGCTGAACGGTTCCAGGTCTCGGCCACCACTGCCCGTCGCTGGGCTGGTCGTTACCGCGAGGAGGGGCACGTCGGGATGGTTGATCGCAGCTCGCGTCCGCATCGCAGTCCGAACCGCACGCCGACTCGGACCGAGCGGCGGATCATCAAGGTACGTGTGCTGCGCCGCTGGGGGCCGGCGCGGATCGCCTACCTGTTGGGCCTGAATGTCTCGACCGTGCATAACGTGCTCACCCGCTACGGGCTGGCCCGATTGCGCTGGCTGGACCGAGCGACCGGCCAGGTCGTGCGGCGGATGGAATCAGCCCAATGCGGCGATCTTGTTCATGTCGACGTCAAGAAATTGGGCAAGATCCCCACCGGGGGCGGCTGGCGCATGCTCGGACGCACGATCGGCAACCGCAACGCCCAAGCCGGTAGGAATCCCGGACAACACCGAAACCGCCGCCTGCTGCGCGGGTATCACTTCCTGCATACCGCTGTGGATGCCTACTCGCGGCTGGCTTACTCCGAACTCTTGGCTGACGAACGAAAAGAGACCGCTGCAGCGTTTTGGCTACGCGCCAACGCGTGGTTCAACGAATGTGGCTTTAGTGTTCGAAAGGTATTGACTGACAACGGGTCCTGCTACCGCTCGCACATCTTCCGTGACGCCCTTGGCGACATCGAGCACCGCTACACACGCCCGTACCGGCCACAAACCAACGGAAAAGTGGAGCGATTCCATCGCACCCTGGCCGATGAATGGGCCTACGCCCGTCTCTACCGCAGCGACGCCGAACGCTGCGAGGAATTCCCCCGCTGGCTCCACACCTACAATTACCACCGCGGCCACACCGCACTCGGCGGCCAACCACCAGCCACCCGCGTACCTAACCTCTCAGGTCAGTACAGCTAGATGAAGATTTCAGACGTGCCTTTCGCAATTCTGCGGCTGCAGTACCGCGCCGTTCGCCTCCCGCTCCAACTGCTCGACCAGCAGCTTGTGGCTCGCCTGGCCCCGGAGTCGCCTGCGCGGCTGTTCTACGAACGGTCCTTCGGAGCGCTGGACGTGACGGTCGGCAATCTGCTCGACGACCCCGAAGTCGCCAAGCGCGGCGCGGCGCTGGCCGAGCGCAGCGATGCGTTGCGGCTGGCGGCCGAACTCGAGGCGGAGGCGGGCGCCGAGGTGCGCGCAGCCGATCAGGACTTCAAGGGGCAGCGTGCAGCTGCCGCCCGGCAGCGGAGAACGCCAAAGCCACCAAGCGGCAGACCGTCGAAGAGTCGCGTGAGCAGGCCGAGGAGCGGAAGCGGGCCGCGGCACAGAAGGCGACCGAGCGTGCCAACACCGCCAAGGAACGTGCCGCCAAGACCGCAGCGCAGCGCACCGGCGCCGTGGAGAACGCCAAACGGGTCGAGGAAGCTCAGATCAGCGCGGCGGAGAAGGCGGCGACCAAGGCCGCTCAGGCGAAACTTCAAGACGCGCAAGAGAAACGCTCCGATGCCGTGAGCACCCGTGCCGAGGCCGACCGGGTCGAGGAGCTCGCCGAGGAGGAGAAGGCCAAGCGTCAGCAGGCCAGGGCGGTCGACAACGGCGCGGCCACCTAGCCCGTCGACCCGCGCAGCGACGATGGAAGTGGTGATATATACCCCATAGGGTATATATTCGGGTCATTGGTGCAAGCTTGATGAAAGGATCACCAATGACCACCGTGGATCACGCAGCGCCCCCTGAGGACATCGACGCCGACGCCGCCGTGCGCCTCGCGAGTGACGCGTCCGCCCTATTGCTCGACGTTCGCGAAGACGATGAGTGGATGGCCGGCCACGCGCCGGGCGCAGTCCATGTCCGCCTCGGTGACGTGGACCCCGCCGCATTCGACAGGCGTGTCCCGATCGTCGCCATCTGCCGATCGGGAAACCGCTCTCGCGCCGCAGCGCTGAAGCTCGCCGGGGCGGGGCTGGCCGCCTATAACCTCGACGGAGGCATGAAGGCATGGCAAGACTGCGGCCGGCCGGTCGTCCGTGACGATGGCGGCGTGGGAACCGTCGTCTGAACGAGGCGGCCACCCCGCCACCGCCTCAGTTCAGCGGCCGCCCGCCGCGTAGGTACACCGTCGTGGTGTGGGTGTAGAACTCGCGCGCTGCGGTGCCCTGCTCTTTGGGGCCCAGCCCGCTCTTCTTCGCCCCGCCGAACGGCACGTGCGGATCGGCGCCGGCCGACTCGGAATTGATGTGCAACACACCGACATCCACGTGGTCGACGGCCTGCAGTGCGCGGGTGAGGTCCTGAGTGAACACCGCCGCGGACAGGCCGAACTCGCTGTCATTGGCCAGCGCGAAGGCCTCGTCGGCATCGGCCGCGCGGCGCACCGCCACGACCGGGCCGAACAGCTCCTCGACCCAGATATCGCCCGACCCAGCCAGTTCCACGATGGTGGGCGCCACGAAGAACCCGTCGGCCAGCGGCCCGGTGGTGTAGGGCTGACCGCCGGCCAACACCTCGCCGCCTTGGCTGATCGCCGTGCCGATGCTGCCGTAGATACCCCGCTGGGCGGTACCGGTGATGACCGGACCCATTTGGGTGGCATCGTCTGTCGGATCGCCGACGGCCAGTGCGCCGGTCCGCTGTGCGAGCTCGGTCAGGAATCGGTCGGCTATTCCCTCTGTCACGATCAATCGGGATGTGGCCGTGCACTTCTGACCGGTCGAGCGGAACGCACCGAGCATCACCTGCTCCAGAGCCAGTTCGACGTCAGCGTCGTCGAGTACCACTGCGGCGTTCTTACCGCCCATCTCGGCCTGCACCGGCACCCCCCGCGCGGCGGCCGCGGCGGCGATCCGCCGGCCGACTCCGGTGGAGCCGGTGAAGCTGATCGCGTCGACGTCGGCGTGGTTGACCAACGCATCCCCGATCGCGGCCTCACCGATGACCAGGTTCAGCACGCCGGCAGGCAGGCCGGCGGTGTTGAGTGCGTCGGCGAGCCGAATAGCAAGCAGCGGAACGGTACTGGCCGGCTTCCACACCACCGGGTTGCCGTACACCAGCGCAGGCGCGATCTTCCAGGCGGGGATGGCGATCGGGAAGTTGAACGGGGTGATGATCCCGACGACACCGACGGGCTTGCGGGTCACCAGGATCTGCTCGCCGGCGCGGGGCGAGGCGAATATCTCGCCGGCCTGCCGGTCACCCTCATGACCGTAATACCGCAGGATCTGTGCGGCCCGGCGCACCTCGCCGACGCCTTCGGCCCTGGTCTTGCCCTCCTCGATGGCCAGTTCCAGGCCCCAGTCCTCGGCATTGCGGTCGACGATGGCGGCGGCGTCCAGCAGCACCGCACCGCGTTGGTGGGTCGGCGTACCCGCCCAGCCGCGACGCGCCTCGCATGCGGCGGCCACCGCACTGTCGAGGTCGGCGATCGTCGCGGAACCACCCTCGGCGACAACGATATTCGGACGGGACGGGTTGAGGCTGGCGACTGCGTCGCCGTCACCCGAACGCCACTGCCCGGCAATCAACTGCCGGAGTTCGACGGCTCCCGCCATGTCAGCGGAACGCGGCTTGCCCGGTCAGGGCGCGGCCGATGGACAGCATGTGCATCTCGGAGGTGCCCTCATAGGTCAGGACCGACTCCAGGTTGTTGGCATGCCGCAGGGGCGAATACTCCAGGGTTATTCCACTGCCGCCCAACAGGGTTCGGCATTCACGGGCGATCGCCAACGCCTCACGGACGTTGTTGAGCTTGCCCAGGCTGATCTGCTCGGGGCGGGCACCCTCGGCGTCCTTCATCCGGCCCAGGTGAATCGCCAGCAGCATGCCCTTGCCCAGCTCGAGGGTCATGTTGGCCAGCTTCTCCTGGGTGAGCTGGAAACTCGACAGCGGCCGATCGAACACCTCACGGGATTGGGTGTAGGCGATCGCGGTCTCCAGGCTGTCACGTGCGGCGCCCAGCGCGCCGAACACGATGCCGAACCGTGCCTCGTTGAGGCAGGACAGCGGCGCACCCAGGCCAACGGCCTCCGGAAGCTGCGCCGACGCCGGCAGCCGGACGTTGTCGAGCACCAGCTCCGAGGTCACCGAGGCCCGCAACGAGAGCTTCTTGTGGATGGCATTGGCGGTGAAGCCGGGAGTGTCCGTCGGCACCAGGAATCCGCGAATGCCCTCGTCGGTCTGGGCCCACACCGTGGCCACGTCGGCGAGATTGCCGTTGGTGATCCACATCTTGGTGCCATTGAGCACCCAATCTGCGTTTTCTCCGGCGCCGGAGCGCCTTGCACGAGTGCGCATCCCGGCGGGATTGGAGCCGAAGTCGGGCTCGGTCAGCCCGAAGCAGCCGATCGCCTCACCGGCGGCGAGCCGGGGCAGCCATTCCTGCTTCTGCTCCTCCGAGCCGTACCGGTAGATCGAGAACATCGACAGCGAGCCCTGTACCGACACGAAGCTGCGGAACCCACTGTCACCGGCTTCGAGTTCCATGCAGGCCAGTCCGTAGCTCACCGCGTTGGTCCCAGCGCAGCCGTAGCCCTGAAGGTGCATGCCGAGCACGCCCAAGTCGCCGAACTCCTTGGCGAGTTCCTTGGGCAGCGTGGCCGATTCGAACCAGTCCTCGACGTTCGGCCGCAGCCGGGTCTCGACGAACTTGCGCACGGTGGTCGCGATGTCACGTTCGTCGGAATCCAGCAGGCGGTCGGTGCTGAACAGCTCCAGCGGTGTGTAGGTGTCCTTCTTGGGGGGTGCTGCGGTGGTGCTCATGATCATCCGATCCGGATCAGCTTCTTGTTGACGAACTCATCGATGCCGAACCGGCCCAGCTCGCGGCCGAAGCCGGAGCGCTTCACCCCGCCGAACGGCAGCTCCACGCCGTCGGCGCCGACGACGTTGACGAACACCATGCCGGCGTCGATCTTGTCGGCGACCCGCTTGGCCTGCTCGGTGTCGGTGGTGAAGACATAGGAGCCCAGACCGAAGGGGATGTCGTTGGCCAACTCCACGGCCTCGTCCTCGGAACCGACCTTGAAGACCATCGCCACCGGGCCGAACAGCTCCTCGCGGTAGGTGGCCGAATCGGGGACACCTCGGTCAGTACGCCGGGCGGGAAGTGCGCGCCGTCGCGCTCACCGGCGGACACCAGCTTGGCGCCGTCGGACACCGCACGGTCGATCTGCTCGGCGAGCCGCTGAGCCGCACCCAGTGAGGACAGCGGGGCCAGCCCGTCGGCGGCCTCGAGGACCTTCTTGGTGAACTTGTCCAGGAACTCGTCATAGAGGTCGGCGGCGACGATGAAGCGCTTGGCCGCGTTGCACGCCTGGCCGGTGTTTTCGAACCGCCCAGCCATGGCGGCCTCCACGGTCGCGTCCAGGTCGTCACTGCTGAGCAGGATGAACGGGTCGGAGCCGCCGAGCTCGAGTACGACCTTCTTCAGGTTGCGGCCGGCGATCTCGGCCACGGCGGCACCGGCGCGCTCGGAGCCGGTCAACGAGACGCCCTGGACCCGCGGGTCGGCGATGACGTTCGCGATCTGCTCGTTGGTCGCATACACGTTGACGTAGGCGCCCTCGGGGAAGCCGGCATCGTCGAAGATCTGCTGGATGGCCTCGGCCGACTCCGGGCACTGCGGCGCGTGCTTGAGCACGATGGTGTTGCCCAGGGTCAGGTTCGGTCCGGCGAACCGAGCCACCTGGTAGTACGGGTAGTTCCACGGCATGATGCCGAGCAGCACGCCCACCGGGCCGCGCTTGATCACCGCGCTGCCTTCGCCGTCGAGCAGCTCGATCGGTTCGTCGGCCAGGAACCGCTCGGCGTTGTCGGCGTAGTACTCGTAGATCGCGGCGCTGAAGTCGACCTCGCCGAGGGCCTGATCGAGCGGCTTGCCCATCTCCCGGTTGATGATCTCGGCCAGCTTCTCGCGGCGCTCGGTGTGCAGGGCCGCGACGCGGCGGATCAGGTCCGCGCGCTGGGCCACCGTGGACGTCTTCGACCATTCGCGGTAGGCCTTGGTGGCCGCGGCCAGCGCCTGCTCGATCTGCTCGTCGGTCGCGGTCGGATACTCCCGCACGACGTCACCGGTCTTCGGGTCGACCACTGCGTACAGACTCATGTCCCGTCCTGATTGTTTAGTAGTGTAAAACTACGAAAGTTATATACCGCTAAACTTTGGCGGCGCAAGGGCTGGCGACCGATCGTGAAGGTGAGGTGTCCTCATGTCCTCGGATATGTCCCCCGATTTGTCCCCGGACTTGTCGCAGGATCTCTCCTCGGAGGAAGTCCCCCACGGTGTCGGTGAGCCGGTCCAGATCGATGGCTGGATGACCCGGCTGGGGCCGAAGTTGCGTGCCCTGCGCAAGGACCGCGAACTGACGTTGGAGGCGATCGCCGATCGCGCCGGCCTCACCAAGGGATTTCTCAGTCTGGTGGAACGCGGCCAGACCACCATCTCGGTGCCGAATCTGCTGAAGGTGTGCGACATCCTCGGTGTCTCAGTGGGTTCGCTGTTCGACTATCCCGATTCGGCGGTGGTGCGCGGTGGCGGTGGCGCACCGGTCGAGATGGGCGGCAGCGGTATCCGGGAGTATCTGCTGACCCCGGAGAACGAACGCAATCTGCAGGTGATGCGCTCGGTGTTGCGGCCGGGCGGCGGGACCGGCGGTGCCTACACCCTGGAGTCGGAGACCATCTTCGTCTTCGTCATCCGTGGCTGCCTGCGGCTGACCGTGGACGGTCAGGAGTCCGTGCTCAAAACCGGCGACTGCTACACCTTCTCGGCGAAGGCCGTGCATTCTTGGGACAACCCGGGCCAGGACGAGAGCGAGGTCCTCTGGTCGATCGTGCCGCCAATCCCGCGGAATTCCAGCCTAAATCGCCCCTGACGTGCTGTACTGGCCCAACTGCTCCTCCGGGGAAGGCATTCGGGTGAAGAAGTCAGTAGAAGATAAGAAGCGTGCGGCGGCGCAAGATGCCCAAGAGGCTGTAGCCATCGATCAGCGCGTCCGAGTCTATGTCGACACCGATGACGAGTCCCGCGGCGTCATCGTCGATGACTTCGGTGACCTGGCCGGCCACGCCGTCGATCTCGGGGACACGCACATCGCCGACGCCGCCCGCCGTTGGGCAGTGCTATTGGACGCCGGCACCCTTGTTTTCGTCGACAGCCACCAGATAGCTCCGGAGTAGGCGAGCAGCCTCCCCGGCGTCGCGACTCGCGCGCAGGACCGTCCGATCCGGCCGGATGATCGCCGCTCCGGCATGGCCGCGGCGCAGCCACGCTGCCAACTCGGTTCCCGGGGTGGCCACCTGAAGCATCACACCGTAATGCTCGATCACGGTGCGGTCGGCGGCACCGGGCGCCTGATTTGTCACGATCGCAAAGGAATTGCCCACTACGTCATCGAGTCGGCGTCCGTCCGAGTCGACGGCGTTGGGGCACAGTGTGCCGCCGAGGCGGCACCGCGGGTCGCGCGAGCGGTGTACCAGGGTGGAGCTGTGCAGCGCCGGCGTGCGGGAGTCGACCACACGCTCCCGGAGCCCGGGCAGTAGATGCATTCGCGGGACGACGTTACGCCGCAACAGATTCCCGATCTCACCACCAGCCGTCATGGCCCGTCCAACCATCAGGGCCAGGTTGATCATCTTGCGTGCGTGCGGCTTTCGCTCTGCCTCGTAGCTGTCCAGCGCGGTCGGGGCCAACCGCCCGTTGATCACATACGCCAGTTTCCAGGCCAGGTTCATCGCGTCCCGCATTCCTGCGCCCATGCCCTGGCCGACGAACGGCGGCGTCAGGTGGGCGGCATCGCCCAGCAGAAAGGTGTTGGCTCGCCGCCAGTGGTCAGCGATCTGGGCGCGGAAGGTGTACTCCGCGACCCGGATCAGTTCGAGATCGTCCACGCCAACCCCTACGGTCCACGGCGCGATCAGGGGACCCAGCGCGTCCAATGTACTGAAGTCGCCCGCGGATTCGCCGGGTAGCAGGCGGAACTCCCACCGGTAGCGGACATCACCGATCTGCATGAAGGTGCCGGCGCGACGTGGGTCGCACAGCTGATGGACTCCGCCCCACTGGTGCAGATCTGCGGTGGTCGCGACGTCGACGACCAGCCATCGTTGCTCGAAGTTCAAGTCCCGCATGGTCGAGCCGATCCGGGACCGCACCAGGCTGTTGGCGCCGTCGCACCCGAGTAGGTAGTCCGCGTCGACGACGTGCCGGCCGCCGTCACCGCGGTCGGTGTAGGTGATCCGGGTACGGCCGTCACCGGCGGGCGCGACGTCGGTGACCTCCACGTTGCCGCGCAGCGCGGCCAGTGGATGCCGAGCGAGGTTGGTGCGCAACAGGGCCTCGAGTTCGGGCTGGTCGAACATGTTGGCTTCGGGATATCCATGGCGGGACTGGGTCGGGTCCCGTTGGAACTCGGCGAGGACGTCCAGCCGCGGATCGAGCAGCCGCAGCCCGAGCGCCGGCCGCGAGATCTTGGCGAACTCCTCGGCGATACCGAGGCGGTGAACGATGCGGAACACCTCGTCGTCGAGGTGCACCGCGCGGGGCTGCGGATAGACGTCGGCGTAGCGGTCCAGAATCAGGCTCGGCACACCATGCTGGGCGAGCAGGGTCGCCGCGGTGATACCTGTGGGTCCGGCACCGACGATCACAACGACGGGATCTGTGGAGCTCATGGCCCTCCTCACGCGCTAACTGACGAAATCGTCACACGCGACGTAACTGTCAGTCAAGGGGTAGTTGATGAAATCATCAGTTGTGAGCCCGGTAGGATTCCAGCCGTTGAGACCAGCCTGTTGGGGGATCGAGTGAGCGAAGCCGGCGATCTGCCGATCAACCGTCTGGAGCGCCGTAAGCAGCGCACCCGGATGGCGCTGATCAAGGCGGCGCAATCGATGATCGCCGAGGGCAGGGCGAATGTCCCGGTCCTGGAGATCACCCAGGCCGCCGACGTGGGCATGGGCTCGTTCTACAACCACTTCGAGAGCAAAGAGCAACTGTTCGAGGCCGCAGTCATCGACGTCCTGGATACCCACGGTGACGTCCTGGACCGTCTCACCGCCCACATCGACGACCCGGCGGCCGTGTTCGCATCCAGCTTCCGGCTCACCGGGCGGTTCTTCCGGGAGCGTCCGCAGGAGAGCCGGATCCTGCTGGCCAACTGGGGGGCACTGCTGTCGTCGGATCGCGGCCTGGCTCCGCGCGCCATGCGCGACATCAAGGCCGCGGTGGCAGCCGGACGTTTCCAGGTCGAGGATCCCGAGCTCACCCTCTCTGTCGCCGCCGGAGCGTTGTTGGGTCTGGGCTACCTGCTGCACAGCCATCCCGAACGCGATGCCGCAACGACCGCTGACGCGGTGACCGAGGATGTGCTGCGGCTGTTCGGAATGTCTGCCGAGGACGCACACGAGGTCTGCGTCCTGCCGCTGCCAGACGGAGTGTTTCAGCCGTAAGCGACGGTCATCCGCTGGGTGCCGAGATCGATGGCGCCGTCGTCGGTGCGCACCGACGCTTCGATCAGGTCACCGTTCTGGAGGTACTTCGGATTGCCGGCCTGGCGTTTGAAGAAGGCCTTCCACTTCATCGCGGGTGGCAACAACGACCCGATGATCTCGATGGGTTTCGGCGGCGCGCTCAGCGCGGTGCCGACGGGCGTCCCGGTCAGGATCAAGTCGCCCGCGGCGAGATCCTGGAAGCGGGCCAGGGACTGCAGCGCTGCCAGCGGGCGGTACAGCATGTCACCGTCGACCACCGCGTTCTGCCGCTCCTCGCCGTTGATCTGCAGGCGCAGCCGCAGATCGCCGAATCGTCGGAGCTCGGACTCATCGGTCAGCACCAGCGCCGGGCCGACGGGAGTGAACGTCGGATAGGACTTGGCTTCGTAGAACTGCGTCTGGGGCAGCTGGATGTCGCGGGCGGAGATGTCGTTGGTCACCACCAGCCCGGCGATGTAGTCACCGAGGTTGGATCCGGAAATCGGTGTGCCGACCGGGATATCACGTCCGACGACCAGGCCGATCTCGACCTCGTAGTCGAGGAATCTGACGTGCGCCGGCTTGACCACCGCGGCGTACGGGCCACTGATGGAGGCCGAGGACTTCCGGAAGAACGTCAGCGGAATGGTCTTCGGGTCCATTCCGGCGTCCCGGACGTGAGAGGCGAAGTTCGTCATCTGGGCCACCACCCGGCAGGGCTTGGTGACCGGCGACAGCAGGTCCAGGCTCGCGATGTCCACGGTCTCGGTGCTGGCCGCGGCGGCGTCGACGGCGGCGCGGTCAGCCAGGAGTTCGGCGGTGCTGCGTGCCGAGGTGGCGATCTTCGCTGCCCCGGTCGGGGTGGCGACCCACCACGCGTCGGCGGTGCGGAGGACGGAAATACTCATGAGGTGGCAACTTTCAGCAGGCCGATGAGGCGTTTGACGTCGAACTCGTTGTGCTCACGAACCGCATTGAACATCGACAGTGCCTCGGCGCGAGCGTGTTTGGGGCTGGTCCCGAGAAAGTCGCCGCTCGCCGGCGGACCCCATTGGGCCAATCCGGACGCGGTGAACGGCGCCCACCCCGGTTCCAGGGTGTTGTCGAACAGGTCACCGTCGGCGAAGTGCTCCACCAGGAAACCGTCCGGATCGCGCCAGTAGTCGAACAATTGGCTGCCCTGGATGTGTCTGCCGATACCCCAGGACCGGAAGTAGCCGCGCTCGCGCAGATACTCGCCGCCGGCGGCCAGGGCGTCGAGATCGCTGACCTGGTAGGCCGAATGCACGTAGCGGTTGGCCGGTCCCAATGCCATCGCCAGGGTGTGATGATCGGTCGGCGTGGCGCCGCGGTCGCAGCGGATGAAGCTCATGGTCGGTCCCCGGTCGCGCTGGCCGGCGAAGTACAGGAAGTCGCTGACGATCAGGCCGAGATTGTCGAGATACCAGTTCAGCGCCTCGATGTACCGGGTGGACTGCAGCACGACATGGCCGAGGCGTTGTACGGCGGCGGGTTCGCGCGGCGGCCGCTGGGGCGCGTTGGTGCGGGCCTGGTGGTGGCCGAAGTTGAACATGTGCGGGGCCTGTGCCGGGAGTGCGGGCAGCTCGTGGAGGCCGGCTACCACTTTCACCGGAATGCCGCTGGGGTCGGTCAGCTCGACCGCCACACCCCCAGTGACTCCGGCAGCGCCTGGGTCGGAGCCCGGTGCGCCTGAGCCAACCGGTGGACATCGAGATCGTCCTGCGCAGTGAACGCCAGACCGCGAAACCGGGTTCGGTTCCCGCGCCGCACCAGCACGCAGGGGGCGCCGGCGTCGGTTCCGCGCAGCTGCAGTTCGTCGGCGGTGCGCGCCGCAGTCTGGAACCCGAACGCCTGGGCGAAGGTCTCCGCGGCGGCCAGATCGGGCTTCTCGAACTCCAGCCAGGCGAGATCGTGCACCTTGATCACCGGGTTGCGGGAGCGGCCGGGATGCTCACCCCGCAGCGCGCCCTGCTCGCTGTGCAAGTCGTTGTGTGCCGCGACGACCTTGTCCATTGCACCCTCCTGCACTACCGTATGACGAAATCGTCACATACGACGGAACCCTCAGTCAAGGCGGGAACGGCTCGATGCGGCAGACACGCAATGGTGCGCACTACCGACCGGATATCTATGCCCACAGCGCGATCGTGAACCCGTATCCGCACTACGCGAGGATGCGCGAGCTCGGATCGGTGGTCTGGCTGCCCCGCCAACGGGTGTACGCGCTGCCCCGGTACGCCGAATGTAAGGCGGTGCTTCGTGACGACACGGTCTTCATCTCGGGCAGTGGTGTTGCGCTCAACCGCATCAGCAACCGCTTGTCCAGGGGAACGACGCTCAACAGCGACGGCGCCGACCACGAGCGACGGCGCAAGCTGGTCGCGCACCGGCTGTTGCCACGGGCGTTGGGGGCGATCAGCGACACGGTAGACCGGCTGGCCGGCCAGGTCGTCGATGATGCGGTGCGGCGCGGCGAGATCGACGGTGTCGAACTGGCCGCCGCACTGCCGCTGGCTGTCGTGCCGGACCTGGTGGGCTGGCCTCGAGACCAGCGTGAACACCTCATCGCCTGGGCGGGGGCCACGTTCGACGCGTTGGGGCCACTGAACCGGCAGGCGGTTAGATCTGTACCGGGGACAACCCAGATGCTGCGATTCGCCCGCCGGGTCGTCCGTCAGCGCACCGTACTCGACGGCAGCTTGGCGCACGAGCTCCTGGCGTCAGTCGACCAGGGCGCGGTGTCCGCCGACGAGTGCCCGGCCCTGCTGGTCGACTACATCGCCCCCTCGCTGGATACCACCATCAGTGCGATCTCCAATGCGTTGGATCTCTTCGCCCGCCACCCCGAGCAGTGGCAACTGCTCCGCGCCGAACCACATCGAATCCCCAACGCCGTCAACGAGATCGTGCGTTTCGAGTCTCCACTGCGGGCCTTCGCCAGACAGACCTGTGTCGACACCGAGATCGCCGGCGCCGCCTTGGCGTCCGGATCGCGCGTGCTGGTGATCTACGCGTCGGCCAACCGTGACGAGCGCGAGTGGGATCGACCGGAAACCTTCGACATCACCCGTGACGCCGGACGGCACATCGGATTCGGGCAGGGCGCCCACGCCTGCGCCGGACAGGGCCTGGCTCGCTTGGAGACCTCGGCGATGCTGCGGGAACTGGCCGAACGGGTGGCCCGCATCGAACGGACCGGACCACCCAGGTGGGCTATCAACAACATCATTCGGCGACACGAGCGGTTGCCCTTGCGGCTTGTCGCGGCCTAGCCGAAGAGTCTGTGCCGGACCGGCGGCGTCCGCCGGGCCGCGTACGGCCAAGGGTTGTTCCGTTCCGGAACAGCTTCGGCGCGAACCTGTTTGAGGTGGTCCTGTAGCAGCCCGCGAACGTCGTGCAACTGCGGATCGGACCACCGGTTGACCGCCTCGATCGGATCGTCGTTCAGGTTGTAGAGTTCTCACTGATCGTCGAGCGGGCTGGTCCGATACACCTGGCCGCCAAGACCATTGGCGGCCAGGTGCCGCACCCCGGGTACGGTCCAGGTGGCGGGATCATCGAAGGTCCTGACCAATTTCCAGAGCCCTCCGTCGACTCTCATGACGAGACCTTCGAAGTTCGCGGCGGTGTGCGCTGGTATCCGGATACGCAGCAGTGCGGGGGGATTCGTGGTCCGCTTGAGGCGGCGACCCAGTCCGGAGGCGCCGCTGTCACCCTCGAGCATGTTGTCGCGGGTCATGATGTACACGGCGCGCTCGTCATCGTCGGGTGCCCCGTCGACGATCGGCATGAGGTCGCGCCCGGGTAGCGGGTGCACCTCCGAGAACGACGCGGCCAACGTCGAGGCGACGGCGTCCACATCGATGCCGGCGGCGCCCAGCAGCGTCGGCACCAGATCGACATGGGAGGTGGGGGACTGGACCACCCTGGGTTGGGTCACCCGATCACCCACCCGGGCGATCACGAACGGCACCCGGGTGGCTTCGTCGTACAGGTTGAACCACTTCTGGTGCAATCCGCCGTGCGCGCCCAACAGGTCGCCGTGGTCGGCGGTACGCACCAACACCGCGTTGTCCGAACCGCCCTCGGTGACCGCCCGCCGTACCCGGTCGATCGGGCCGTCCACCTCGGCGTGCAACCGGTAGTACAGGTCGCGGTAGCGCTGCGCGCCGCGGTCGTAGATCCGCTGGATCGCCGCGGCCGGGCCGTAGCCGGAATAGTAGGCCTCCCGAAAGGCGATCTGGGCGGCCGGTTTCGTCCGCAGGTCCTCCGCGGCGGTCGGTGCCGCGGGCACGTGTGGCGGATCCAGCGGTGACGGTTGCAGGGGGCTGCGGGTCGCCCACGTCGGGAACAGCACGATGTCATGCGGGTTGACGAAACTGGCCACCAGCAGGAACGGCCGTAGCGCGGCGGGATCGCCGGCGCGCCTGCGGGCGTAGCGGTCCTCGAGCCAGGACACGACGCGGTCGGCGATCAGTGGGTCGCGGCGGGTTCCGCTGTTGGCCAGCCCGGCGCCGTGCGGTTCCGGGCCGACCCAGCCGGAGAAGCCGTAGCGGGCCAGTGGGTCGGCGTCCAGGTAGCGGCGCACGGCCGCGGGGTCGACGACACCGTCATCGTCGTTGGTGGCCAGCGGGGCGCCGGTGTCGGGGTCGGTCAGGTCGGCGTGCGAGATATGCCATTTTCCGTCGTAGTGGGTGTCATAACCCGCTGCCCGGAACCAGTTGCCCAGGGTAGGCACTTCACCGGGGCGCAGCCACCGCATCCGTGAGTCGTCGAAGGTCTTGCCGATGCCGTCGGTCTGGGTCACGCCGTGCAGGTCGGGATACTGACCGGTGAAGATGGTCGGTCGGCTCGGGACGCACGCCAGTGAGCCGGTGTAGTGGCGGCCGAAGCTGACGCCGTGTTCGTCGAACCACCGGCGTCCACCGAGCACCCGCTGTCGCCAGGCGAGGACGTCGTCGGATTCGTATGGGGGAGTGGCGCGTTCCTCGTCGGTCATGACGATGACGATGTCGGGACGGTCAGACATGGGAACTCTCCACTCGTTGGGCGAGGCCGGCTAGCATCGCGTCGGACTGCCTGGCCACCAACCGGCACACGGCGCGCTCGACGAGGGTGGCAAGCGGGTTGGCGCCGACGCGCACCGTGCTCGTCAGCGTCACCTCGGTGCGGTCGCCGCCGATGGGCACCAGGGTCCATCGGTTGGTCGCCGCCAGCCGGCGGGGCAGCCCCTCGATGTCGTAGCCGAGGGTGTCCGGCGGGCTGAACTCGACGACCCGCTCGACGAGGGTGTCGCGCCCCACCTGTATGCGGCGGGACATTCCCAGGCCCGGTTCGGCGCCGTGCTCGAGGAGACAGGAGTGGTCGACTGTGCGGGCCCAGGAGCTGATCGCCCCGAAGTCGGACAGGACGTCCCAAATTGCCTGCGGCCCGGCCGCCATCGTGCGTGTGCGGCGGATGTCGGCCACCGGACCATTGAACCTCAAACCCCTGGTCGTGTCAGGACTGTGCCGAAACCGAGCAAGCATATGAAGGTTAGGCTCACCTAATGTAAGTTCCTGGTCATGACATCACCGTGGTTCGCGGTGCCTCCCGAGGTGCATTCCGCATTGCTGTCCACCGGGCCGGGCCCGGGATCCCTGCTGGCCGCAGCGCAGGCATGGCGCGCCTTGGCCGTGGAGTACGACGCGGCGGCGGCGGAGCTGCGCAGCCTCGTCGCCTCCGTGTCGGCGACGTCGTGGGAGGGCGCCAGCGCCACGTTGTACGCCGCCGCTCACCTGCCCTACCTTGCCTGGCTGAGCGAAGCGTCAGCGCAGGCCGCCCAGGCCGCGGCCCGGCACGAGACCGCGGCTGCCGCCTACACCTCGGCGCTGGCGGCGATGCCCACGCTGCCGGAACTGGCCGCGAACCATGCCGTGCACGGTGTGCTTCTGGCCACCAATTTTCTTGGCATCAACACCATTCCGATCGCGGTCAACGAGGCCGACTATGCCCGGATGTGGATGCAGGCCGCCACCAGCATGACGACTTACCAGGCGGTGACCCAGGCGGTCGCCCTCCCGTCGGCGCCGACAACGCCGGCGCCCAGAATCGTCAGCGCAGAGGCGACGGCTGAGGACGGCGAGTCGCTGAGTATCCCCAAGCAGGTCATCAAGGCCATCCACGACTTCTTCGTCGAACTACGCGACCTGGCCCAAGACCTGCCGGAACCCTGGCGCGACATGGTCACCCAGGTGTTGGACTCGATCATCAACTTCGTCGACGGCACGGTCTTCTACTACCTGGCCTACGGAGTCATCGACACCACCATTTATCTGGGGCCGTTCACACCGCTGCTCAGCCCGCTGTTGCTGCCGGCCGGGTCGGCCGGCCTGGCCGGCCTGGCCGCCTTGGGTTATGCGCAACCGGCTGACGACGCTCCCAGCGAAGAACCGGTAGCTGCGCCGGCGGCGCGCCCTGAGTTGCTCCCCGCCGCGGCGGCGGCCCCATTACCGGTCAACACCGCGTCGGCCTCCGGTACCCCAAGTTCGGCGCCCGCCCCGAGTCCCACCGCCAGCGCACCCGCACCCGCGCCCGGGCCCGCCGGCGCACTGCTCTACGCCGTCGCGGGCCCGGACGGAGAGGGTTTCAGTCCGTCCGCCGGCGCGACCTCGTCCGCTGCGGCGTCGGCTGCTGCCGCCGCGGCGGCAGCTGGGTCGGCACGGCAGTCTGATCGGGCGCAGGGAACCCGAACATCCAAGCACCGCAGGAGATCTCGTCAGTATCGCGTGGAATATCTGGCCGGCGACGGGCGGATGACGCTGCCCGCCGACGACCCGGACCCGTCGACGGGATCCCCCGCAGCGGGCGTGGGCGAGCACGGCCTCGGTCTGCTCGGCGCCAGGGGTCTGTCCCATCTGGCCACCGGCACCCTGGACGGCAAGGCCACCGCGCCGTTGCTGCCGCATACCTGGATGGGTGAGGTGGCGGAGGCCGACCCCGCGCCACCGCCACCGACTCCGTGACTGCGCAGAGCTGAGGGAGGCCTCGACAGTCCGGTTAGGTAATGCTAATTTCACGGAAGTTAGTTTAGGCAAACCTAAGGAGTGCGCCGGCGGCGGTCGGCACGATGCCCATGATCAACGGTGCTGCTATCAAGCCGGTACCGGGTGCGCGCCCCGACGCGGACCTGGTGAGCCGATTCGCCACGTGTTGTAAGGCGCTGGGTCTGGCGGTCTACGACCGGCGCAGGCCCGCCGACCTGGACGCCGCCCGGCGGGGCTTCGGTGAGCTGACCCGGGTCGCCCACGAGCAGTGCGACGCGTGGACCGGTCTGGCGGCATCCGGTGATGACAGCCTGGCGGTACTGGCGGCCGTCGACCGCACCGCCGACACCAGCGGATTGCTGCAACGTCGGATCGAACTTGCCCGCGGCGCACTGGGATTCGATTACGACACGGGTCTGTACTTGCGTTTCCGTGCCACCGAACCAGATGGGTTCCGGTTGGCGTACGCCGCCGCACTGGCGGTCGCGGGCGACGTCGGCAGAGCCGATGAGCTGGTGCGCGAGGTCAGGGACCGTCGGCCTGAATGGGCAGACGCCCGGTGGGTCGACACCGCCGTGCGCTCACGGGCGCAACGCTGGACTGACGTGATCAGGCTCCTCACTCCGGTGGTCAACGACTCAGCCCTGGACCCGGTGTATGCCCACGCGGCCAGGATCGCATTGGGTGTGGCATTGGCCCGGCTCGGGATGTTCGCGCCAGCGCTGTCGTATCTGGAGGACCCCGCGGGTCCGGTGTCGGTGGCCGCGGTCGATGGTGCGTTGGCCAAGGCGCTGTCGTTGCGGGCCTACGGCGAGGAGGAGGGTGCCGCCGACGTCCTGCAGGAGCTGTATGCGGCCAACCCGGACAACGAGCAGGTCGAGCAGGCCCTGTCCGATCCCACGTTCGGCATCGCGACCACCACAGCCGCGCGTATCGAGGCGCGTACCGATCCGTGGGATCCGGCCACCGAGCCCGGCGAGGAGGAGTTCGTCGACCCCGATTCTCGGGAGCGCAAGGCTGCCCTGCTGGAGGAGGCGGAGCGCGAGTTGGGGGAGTTCATCGGCCTCGATGAGGTGAAGAATCAGGTGGCGCGGCTGAAAAGTTCGGTGGCGATGGGGATTCGCCGCCAGGAGCGTGGCCTGGCGGTGGCGCAGCGCACCCATCATCTGGTGTTCGCCGGTCCACCTGGCACCGGTAAGACGACCATCGCCCGGGTGGTGGCCAAGATCTACTGCGGTCTGGGGTTGCTCAAACGAGAGAACGTCCGCGAGGTGCACCGTGCTGATCTGATCGGCCAGCACATCGGCGAGACCGAAGCCAAGACGAACGCGGTGATCGACAGCGCCCTTGACGGGGTGCTGTTCCTCGACGAGGCATACGCGTTGGTGGCCACCGGGGCCAAGAACGACTTCGGACTGGTGGCCATCGACACCCTGTTGGCCAGGATGGAAAACGACCGGGACCGGCTGGTGGTCATCGTCGCGGGATATCGCGCCGACCTCGACCGGTTCCTGGATACCAACGAGGGTCTGCGGTCGCGGTTCAGCCGCAGTATCGACTTCCCGTCGTATTCGGCCGGTGAACTCGTCGAGATCGCCCAAGCCATGGCGCACAAGCGAGACAGCGCGTTCGAACCCGCCGCGCTGCGTGACCTCGAAGAGCTGTTCGGGCAGTTGGCCAGTTCCACGATGCCGGATTCCGCCGGGATCGACCGGCGCAGTCTGGACATCGCGGGCAACGGACGATTCGTCCGCAACGTCGTCGAACGGTCGGAAGAGGAACGGGAATTCAGGTTGGACCACACCGACTTGTCCGGAGCCGACGACTTCACCGACGAGCAACTCATCACCATCACCGCCGACGACGTGCGCGGGTCAGTGGTGCCGCTGCTGCGCGGCCTGGGCCTGACGGTGCCGGCATGAACCCTGGTGACGAGCGCCGCTCGTTCTCCTCCCGCACACCGTCCAACGACCACCCCGACCGGGTCACCTACCGGCGCGGGTTCATCACCCGCCATCAGGTGACGGGCTGGCGATTCGTGATGCGCCGCATCGCTTCCGGCCTCGCCCTGCACGACACCCGGATGCTCGTCGACCCCCTACGCAGCCAGTCGCGCGCCGTCCTCACCGGCGTCCTGGTGCTGGTGACCGCGGTCGCCGGTTGTTTCGTGTTCTCCGTGCTGCGCCCGGCCGGAGTCGCCGGCAACGATCCCGTGCTCGCCGATCGGTCCACCGCGGCGCTGTACGTCCGCCTCGGCGACCGGTTGCATCCGGTGCTCAACCTCACCTCGGCGCGACTCGCCGTCGGGCGCCCGGTCGATCCGACCAGCGTCAGCAGTCAACAGCTCGACACGTTCGCCCGCGGCAGCCTGGTCGGGATACCGGGCGCGCCGGAACGTATGGTGCAAAACGATTCCCGCAACGCCGACTGGACAGTATGCGATGGCGTCGCCAGCTCACCGGCCAATGCCGGCGTATCCGTCATCACCGGTCCGGTGGACAGCAATGGGGCGCGCGCAGGCGTCCTGCCGGCCGACCACGCCGTCCTGGTGACCGCCGCCGGTGGAACCTGGCTGCTGTGGGAAGGCCGGCGCAGCGCCGTGGATCCCGCCGACCGCGCCGTCACCGACGCATTGGGGCTGCCGGCCGTGGTGCCGACACCCCGTCCCATCGCATCGGGATTGTTCAACGCCATTCCGGAAGGCCCCGCACTACGGGTACCGCAGATCGCCGACGCCGGCCAGCCGGCGGCATTCCCGCTGCCGGTCGCGGCGCCCATCGGAGCGGTGGTGATCGCCTACCGCAATGACGGCACGCCGACGTACTACGCGGTGCTCGCGGACGGGCTGCAACCCGTCACACCGGTGCTGGCCGCCGTCCTGCGCAACGCCGACTCCCACGGATTGGCGCAACCACCGCGGCTGGAAGCCGATGACATCGCCCGGCTACCCGTGTCGGCAGCGCTGGACGTGTCGGCCTACCCGGCGCACCCCCTCGAACTGGTCGACGCCGCCGATGCGCCCGTCACCTGTGTGCACTGGACCAAAACCGATGGCGCGGCGACCAGCTCGCTGTCTGTGCTCAGCGGCTCGGCGTTACCGCTTCCGGACGGCGTGCGCGCGGTCGAGCTCGTCGGAGCCGGCGCCACCGGCACCGCTGACCGGGCCGCGTTACCCGCCGGCCGCGGCTACTTCGTGCAGACCGTCGGCCAGCAGCCGGCCTCCCCACCGGCCGGGTCACTGTTCTGGATTTCGGACACCGGCGTCCGTTACGGCATCGGCGGTGATCATCAGACTTCCGAGAAAGCAGTGGCCGCACTGGGTTTGCGTAATCCGGCCGTCCCGATCCCGTGGTCGGTGCTGACGCTGTTCGCACCCGGCCCGGCCCTGTCCCAGGCCGACGCGCTGGTGACCTATGACGCCGTGGGGCCCGCACTTCAGGAGGTTCGATGAGCAGGCTGATCTTCGAGGCCGGCCGACGGCTATCCGGTCCGAAGACCCAGAAGGGCGCGATCGTCATCGAGGCGCCGCCGGAACTGCCGCGGGTGATACCGCCGTCGTTGCTGCGCCGGGCGCTGCCCTACCTGATCGTCATTCTCATCGTCGGGATGATCGTCGCGATGGTGGCCACCGGGATGCGGCTGATCTCACCGCAGACCCTGTTCTTCCCGTTCGTCCTGTTGTTGGCCGCGACCGCCCTCTACCGCGGCAACGACAACAAGACGCGCACCGAGGAGGTCGACGCCGAACGCGCCGACTACCTTCGCTACCTGTCGGTGGTCCGCGACAACGTGCGCGCCGCAGCGACCGCGCAGCGGGCAGCGCTGCTGTGGTCACACCCTGATCCCGCAGCCCTGGCCGCGATCCCCGGATCGCGACGGCAATGGGAGCGCGACCCACACGACGACGATTTCCTGGTGGTACGCGCCGGACTGCACAGCGTGCCGCTGGACACCACACTGCGAGTCAAGGACATCGCCGACGAGGTCGACCTGGAACCGGTGTCGCACAGCGCGTTACGTGCCCTGCTGGATGTGCACCGAACCGTCGGCGACGCCCCGCGGGGCGTCGACCTGAAGACGGCGTCACGCATCACCGTCGCCGGCACCGCCGACGACGTCCGGGCGGTGCTGCGGGCCTGGCTGGCCCAGGCCGTCACCTGGCATGATGCCGCTTCGCTGGGCATCGCGCTGGCCAGCCCCGATCTGGAGTCGGCGGACTGGTCCTGGCTGAAGTGGTTACCGCACACCGACGTCGCGGGGCACCTCGACGGATGTGGGCCCGCACGGCACCTGGTGGCCGATGCCGAGGCGCTGGTCGGCTCCATCGGGCCGGTACTGGCCGAGCGTCCACTGTTCGGCACCGGCACCGAGGCACCGATGCGTCATCTCGTCATCGTCGTCGACGATCCCGGTCACGAGCCGCAGGATTCGGTACTGGCGACCGGGCTGGCGGGCGTCACCGTCATCTATACCGCCGACCCCGAGATCGCCCCGAGGGCCGACCGCTACCCCGATCCGGAGCGGCCACTGCTGCGGATCGTCGAGGGTTCCATCCAGCGCTGGGAGACCGGCGGTTGGCAACCCTATGTGCAGCATGCCGACCGGATGTCGGCCGCGCAGGCGGCCCACCTGGCTCGGCGGCTGGCGCGGTGGGACTCCAACCCGACCCACGCCGGACTGCGCTCAGCCGCCACCCGCGGCGCGACGTTCACCAGCCTGATGGGAATCGAGGACGCCTCGGCCCTCGACGTGCCCGCGCTGTGGGCGCCACGCCGTCGTGAGGACGAACTGCGGGTGCCGATCGGCGTGACGGCCACCGGTGTGCCGATGTACTTCGACCTCAAGGACGAGGCGGAGGGCGGGATGGGCCCGCACGGGCTGATGATCGGTATGACCGGGTCCGGGAAATCGCAGACGCTGATGTCGATTCTGTTGTCCCTGTTGACCACGCATTCGGCTGACCGGCTCATCGTCATCTACGTCGATTTCAAGGGTGAGGCCGGGGCGGACATCTTCCGCAACTTCCCGCAGGTCGTGGCGGTCATCTCCAACATGGCCGAGAAGAAGTCGCTCGCCGACCGGTTCGCCGACACCCTGCGCGGTGAAGTGTCCCGGCGGGAGAACCTGCTGCGCGACGCGGGCCGGCAGCTGCAGGGCAGCGCCTTCAACTCGGTGACCGAATACGAGGCCGCCCGCCCGGCCGCGGAAGCGGCCGGCATCGAGCTGCCGCCGTTGCCGACGCTGTTCGTCGTGGCCGACGAGTTCACCCTGATGCTGGCCGAACACCCGGAATACGCCGACCTTTTCGACTACGTCGCCCGCAAGGGGCGCTCGTTCCGGATCCACATCCTGTTCGCCTCCCAGACGTTGGACGTGGGCCGGATCAAGGACATCGACAAGAACACCTCCTACCGGATCGGCCTCAAGGTCGCCAGCCCGGCCGCGTCCCGGCAGATCCTCGGTGTCGAGGACGCCTATCACGTCGAATCCGGCAAGGAGCACAAGGGCGTCGGATTCCTGGTGCCCGCGCCCGGTGCCGCCCCGATCAAGTTCCGCAGCACCTACGTCGAGGGCATCTATGACCCACCGCGTCCGGTGTCGTCGTATGTGGTTCCCGCTGTGCCGGAACCGGCGCGATTCACCGCAGGTCCAGTCGCGCTCGACGAGGACGTCGTCGTGCTCGCCGACGAGGAGCACATCCCGGCCGGGCCGCCGCGGAAGTTGGTGGCCACCATCGGGGACCAACTGGCCCGCTACGGGCCGAGCGCGCCCACCTTGTGGCTCCCTCCGCTCGACGAGCCCATCGGACTGGACACCGTGCTGGCCGATGCCGCGGTAGCTGCGCAACAGGGTCGCTGGCCACTCGGTGAGATCGACCGTCCCTTCGATATGCGGCGTGACCCTTTGCTTTTCGACGCCTCGTCAGCAGCCGGCAACATGGTGATCCACGGCGGTGCGAAGTCCGGGAAATCCACGGCGCTGATGACGTTCATCTTGTCCGCCGCCGAGTTGCACTCCCCGCGCGAGGTCACCTTCTACTGTCTCGACTACGGGGGTGGGCGGCTTCGCGGACTCGACGGTCTGGCGCACGTCGGCAGTGTTGCCTCACCGCTGGAACCCGAGCGGATCCGCCGCACCTTCGGTGAGCTCGAGCAACTGCTGGCCGCGCGCCGGGGTGCCGCCGGACGGGACGGCGCGGGCTCAGCGGGCCATCGCGACGGCCACGGTGAAGTGTTCCTGGTGATCGACAACCTGTATGCCTTCGGGCGTGATAACACCGACCAGTTCAACACCCGTAATCCGTTGCTGGCCAGCGTCACCGAGCTGGCCAACACCGGCCTGGCGCACGGCATCCACGTCGTGGTCACCACGCCGAACTGGATGGAGGTCCCGTTGGCGATGCGTGACGGGCTGGGGTTGCGCCTGGAGTTGCGCCTGCCCGACCCGCGGGACAGCAACGTACGGGTAGCCGACAGCCTGCGTCGTCCGGCCGAGTCGGTGCCACACGACCAGCCCGGGCGCGGACTGACCATGGCCGGTGAGCATTTTCTGTTCGCCGAGCCGGATCTGGCCCGGATCCCGGCTATCAATGCACGTTACCCGGGTGTGCAGGCGCCTGCGGTGCGTCTGCTGCCCGAGGATCTGGACCCAGCCGACGTCGCGCCGCTGTACCGCGGACGGGAACGGGTGGTGTTGGGCCAGCGCGAAACCGATTTGGCGCCCGTGGTGTTCGACTTCGCCGAGCATCCGCTGCTGATGGTCTTCGGAGACACCAGGTCCGGAAAGACCACGCTGTTGCGGCATCTCATCCGCACCATCCGGGAGAACGCGACAGCCGAAGAGGTCGCGTTCACGGTGTTCGACCGGCGCCTGCACCTCGTCGACGAGCCGCTGTTCGCCGACAACGAGTACAGCGCCAACCTGGACCGGGTCACCCCGGCGGTGCTGGGGCTGGCCAACCTCATCGAACAGCGCCGTCCGCCGGCGGGGCTCGCGCCGGGTGAACTGTCGACGTGGGACTACCACGTCGGCGGGAATCCCCACACCCACTATCTGGTCGTCGACGATGTCGACCAGATCCCGGACGGCCCAGCCCTGGCCGGGCCGTACGCCGGCCATCGCCCATGGACCCCGCTGCTGGGACTGCTCTCCGCCGCGCGAGACCTCGGCTTGCGGGTGATCGTGACCGGACGCGCCAGCGGCTCGGGCCACACGCTGATGACAAATCCACTGCTGCGCCGGATGAGTGACCTGCAAGCTGCCGTGCTGATGTTGTCCGGCAGTCCCGCCGACAGCGCCAAGATCCGGGGACACCGATTCGTCCGCCAACCACCGGGACGTGCGCTTCTGCTGGGCGACAACGACATCGGCGAGCACCTGCAGCTGGTGAGCCCGCTCGTGCACGCCCACAACGTCACCCCGTCCCAGCTCACAGAGGAGCACCCGACGTGACCCTTCGCGTACTGCCCGAAGGCCTTGCCGCGGCCAGCGCCGCGGTGGAGGCGCTCACCGCCCGACTGGCTGCCGCGCATGCCGCCGCCGCTCCGCTGATCACCGCGGTGGTACCCCCCGCCGCGGACCCGGTGTCACTGCAGGCCGCCGCCGCGTTCAGCGCACAGGGTCTCGAGCACAGCACCCTCGCCGCGCAGGGCGTGACCGAACTTGGCCGCTCGGGTGTTGCGGTGGCCGACGCGGGTCTCGGATATGCGGTCACCGACGCCGCGGCGGCCTCCTCGTATGTGGTCGCCAGGGGCGGCTGAGTCGCAATCGGACCAAACATCGACCCAACGAGAGAGATTGGAGAACGACCGTGAGCATGCTGGATGCCCACATTCCACAGATCGTCGCGGCGGAGGCCGCCTTCGGCGCCAAGACGGCATTGATGCGCAGCACCATCGCGCAGGCCGAACAGGCGGCGATGGCCGCGGCGGCATTCCATGTCGGTGAATCATCGGCCGCCTTCCAGGCGGCACACGCTCGCTTCGTCGAGGTCTCGGCGAAGGTCAACTCGCTGCTCGACATCGCGCAGATCAACCTCGGTGAAGCGGGCGCCACGTACGTGGCCGAGGACGCGGCCGCGGCCACCACGTATGGAGGATTCTGATGTCCCAGATCATGTACAACTACCCGGCCATGCTGGCGCATGCGAGCGACATGGCGGGGTATGCGGGCACGCTGCAGACGGTCGGTGCCGACATCGCCGCCGAACAATCCGCGTTGCAGGGCGCCTGGCAGGGCGATAGCGGTCTGACGTATCAGGCATGGCAGGCCCAATGGAACCTGGCCATGGAGGAACTCGTGCGCGCCTACCGTGCGATGGCCACCACGCACGAGACCAACACCCTCTCGATGCACGCGCGTGATCAAGCCGAAGGCGCCAAGTGGGGCTGAGGCGTGGCCGCTCCTGACGCCGTTGAGATGACGGTCGGTGCCGCCTGGCTGGTCGCCGAAACCGTTGGGGCTGGATGGTTCCCGTGGGTGCTGGCCATCACGCCGCCACTGAGCCAACCGAGCGACGCCGCGCTCATCCGTGCCGGGCTGCGCGTGGAGCTGATCGACGCGGGGGTCATGACGGCCGACGACGTGGTCCATCCCGCGGTCGTGCGGTGGATCCGCACGGTGTGCACCGCCGAACAGTGGCTGGAATTGCGGTACGTTCGGGGCGCGGACAGCGACCTGTTGCGCGGCATCGTCGCCCGCTGGGCCGGACGCACCGTCGTGGCCCTGCGCAGCGGTCAGTTGGTGACCTTCACCGAACTCGATATCACCGACCCCCACCTGTTGGCTGAGGTGGTCATCGCCGGGCTCCCCGGCCGCACTCCCGCGCGATTCGCCGAGTTCGTGTTGCCGACTCGGGTTGGAGCACGGGCCGACGAGCGGCTTCGCAACGGCGCCGGCCTGGACGGCGTGCTCGACCACCTGGGCATCCCCGGGTCCGCTGCTGCGGTGGTGCGGTCGGCGATCAGCGGATCCCGCAGCTATGTGGAAGCGCGGGCCGGGGCGAACCGCAGTGGCGTCCAGGAACTCAGCGAGGTCGGCGTGGGCATCGTCGACTCCGAAGCCGGCCGGGTCTTGGTCAGTCCACAGCGCGCCACCGACGGCGAGTGGCTGTCCACCTTCACCCCCGGGACACCGTTTGCGATCGCTCTGGCCCTGACCAGACTCACCGCGACCCTCACCGACGGCGGCTGGTTTCCCGCGACCGAACTGGTACGCGACTTCGCCGGCAACAGAACCTGAAACAGGAGACGACAACGATGACCGAAACCCCCGTGCTGCCGATCGTGCGCGTCGCGGTGCTGGCGCACGGCCGGATCACCGATGTGGCGCTGCCCACCGAACTGCCGCTGCGCGAGATACTGCCGGCCGTGCAGCGCCTGGTGCCGCCACCCGAACCCGATGACGCAGACGCCGACCACGGCCCCACCCCGATGACGCTGGCGCCGATCGCGGGTGCCCCGTTCAGCGTCGAGGCGAGCTTGGACACCGTCGGTGTGGTCGACGGCGACCTGCTCACCCTGCAGCCGATCCCGCTCGGACCGGCATCACCGGGAGTGGTCGAGGACGTCGCCGACGCGGCCGTGATCTTCTCGGCCGCCCGGAAACGGCCGTGGGGACCACAGCGCCTGCAGCTCGGGGCACGACTCGCGGTAATCCTGTTCGCGCTGGCGCTTTCGGGCACCGCTGCCGTACACCGGCTGGTCTCCACGTCACCGGTGGGGTTGTACGCGGTGGGCGCCCTGGCACTGGTCACCGTGCTCGCGGGCCTGCTGCTGCGTGCGCGCTCGCCCCGCATCGCCACCGAAATCTCAGCGGCCGCCCTGGTGCCGATCGCGTGCGCCTTCTGGCTGGCCGTCCCGGGGGCGATCGGTCCCGAGCACGTGATGCTTGCCGCCGCCGGGGTGGCGGCGTGGTCGGTGATCGTCCTCATCCAATCCGACGACGGTGTCGCATTGTTCACCGCCGCAACGGTTGTCGCGGTCACCGCGCTGTTGGTCGCCGCGGCTTCGACGTTGTGGCAGCTGCCGGCGCTCACCGTGGGCTGTGCGGTGCTGATAGTGGGCCTGCTGGTCACCGTATCGACGCCGCAACTCGCCGCGGCGTGGGCCCGCCTTCCGCTGCCCGTGATCCCGGCGCCGGGAGATCCGACTCCGACCGCTCCGTCGGCACGGGTGCTGGCCGACCTGCCGCGTCGCGTCCGGCGCGGCGAGGGGCATCAGAACGGCGTGATCGCCGGCGCGGTGCTGATCTCGGTGGTGGGTTCGCTGTTCGTGGCGGGGCGTTCGGAAGACCCCGGCCCGTGGGGCTGGTATCTGGTCGCAGCGACGGCGGCCGCGGCGGTGCTGCGTGCCCGGGTGTGGGATACGGCAGCGTGCAAGGCTTGGCTGCTGGCGCAGCCGTTCGGAGTCAGTACCGGTTTGTTGGTGCTCTACGCCGCCGATCACCGGTTCGTCCCCGCGCTGTGGGTGCTGGTCGTTCTCGGCGGCTTGACGGCAGCCTGGGTTGTGGTCGCGGTCAACCCGGAAACGGCTGTCGCCGAGCGGTATTCACTGCCGGTTCGGCGCCTGGTCGGGTTCGTGGCCGCAGCGCTGGATGCGTCGTTGATCCCGGTGGCGGCCTACCTGGTCGGCCTGTTCACCTGGATCCTCGAGCGATGATCCGGGCTGCCGCGCTCATCGCGGTAGTGCTGTTGGCCGGCGCCGCACCAGCCGGCGCGGTGAGCCCACCGGCGGTCGACCCGGCGATACCGCCACCGCCCGGGATCGCCGGACCCACGACGGCGATGAGTCAGCGTGCCGAATGCGTGACCACCGGGATCCGGCCTGGAAGCGATCCGGCCGGAGTGTCCCCGAACCAGGTGATGCTCAATCTGGCAGGTGCGTTGTCCTATTCACAAGGTGACGGTCAGACCGTCGCGGTGATCGATACCGGGGTACGTCCCGGCCCGCGGCTGCCCAACGTGATCGGCGGCGGCGACTATCTGTCCGGTGGTGACGGGCTGACCGACTGCGACGGGCACGGCACGGCGGTAGCCGGCATCATCGGCGGCCAGCCCGGTGCCGATGGATTCGTCGGGGTCGCACCCGGAGTCCGGCTGCTCTCGATCCGGCAGACGTCGCCGAGGTTCGCGCCCAACGCCGGAGGTAAGGACCCGGCGTCGGTGCAGGCCGCTGTCGACATCCAGACCCTGGCCCGAGCCATCGTGCGAGCCGCCGATGCGGGCGCGACCGTCATCAACATCTCGACTGTGTCCTGCGTGGCGCCGGACGCACTCGGCGACCAGCAGGCCCTCGGTGCTGCCCTGCGCTATGCCGCAGTCGACAAGGATGTGGTCATCGTCGCCGCGGCAGGCAATTCCGGGGCCACCACCGCCGGGGCGCCAGGCAGCCGTTGCGCCGCCAATCCCCTCGGTGATCCAAGGACGGCGGGGGACCCACGCAACTGGGCGGGCGTCACCTCCGTCTCAGTCCCGTCGTGGTGGCAGCCCTATGTGCTCTCGGTCGGTGCGCTGACCGCGGACGGACAGCCAACCGGTTTCACGATGCCTGGCCCGTGGGTCGGGATCGCCGCCCCGGGACAAGACATCGTGTCGTTGAGCAACGACGCCGACGGTGGGCTCGCCGACGGTGTGCCCGACGGCCGCGGTGCAATGGCGCCCATGGACGGAACCAGCTATGCCGCAGCGTATGTCGCGGGAGTGGCGGCGCTGGTCCGCAGCCGCTATCCGGCGTTGCACGCCGACGAAGTGGTGCACCGGCTGATCGCGACGGCCCACAACGGCGCGCAGGCACCGTCCAACGTCGTCGGTGCCGGCGCCCTCGATCCGGTCGGCGCTCTGACCTGGACGATCGATCCTGCCGGTGACGCCGCGCCGCTCACCAAGCGGGTACCTGCTCCGGCGCCGCCCCCGGCGGCCGACCACACCACCCGCACCGCGGCGTTCACCGTGACGGCGGGGTTGGCGATCGCGGTGGTGGCGGCCGCTGTCATCACGCGCCGACGCAAGGAGGAACCGAAATGACCGGCGTCCCATCGCCTGGTACCGGCCGGCTGGCCGTCGTACTCTCGGCCATCGTCGCGGCGGTGCTGGCCCACCCGTGGCGGACCGAGACCGAACGCTGGGTACTCGGTGTTGCGGCTGCCGTGGCGGTGGTGTCGTTGGTGTGGTGGCGTGGCCGCTACCTGACCACGATCGCGCGTCAGCGGGTCCGGATCGCCCTCGGTGGCACCTCGATCCGGCAGGGTGAGGCACGCACCGACGCCACGACCACGGTGCTGCTGCGGATGTCCGAGTCCGACCGTCAGGTGCCGCTCAGACTGCTGGTCGGGTATCTCGATCGCTATGGGCTGGTGTGTGATTCAGTCCGGCTCACCACTCGGACGACGGCGGCCGGCACGACGACGTGGATCGGACTGACCTTCGATGCCGCGCGCAACCTGGCGGCGCTGCAGGCGCGCGCCCAGGAGCTGCCGCTGCAGCAGACGGCTGCGGCCGCTGCTCGCCGGCTTGTCGGAGAGCTAGATGAAATAGGGTGCACGACAACACTTGTCGACGACGCACCGACCGCGGTTGCCGACGGTGCACGAGAACGGTGGCGCGCGGTCAGCGACTCGCAGGGATATGTGGCGGTCTACGGCGTCGGCGAGGCCACTGAGGAAGCCCTGGCAGCGGTCCGCGCGTCGGCGCCGGGCGAATCCTGGACCGTGCTGGAGATCGACGGAACACCGGCGCTGCCACGACTCAGCGCCGCCGCAGCGATCCGCACCGACGCGGCGCCCTCCGCTGCGGTGCCGGTGCCGGGACTGGTGCCGGTCCCCGGTAGGCAGGCCGCCGCGCTGAGTGCTCTGCATCCGCGGTCGGGGGCACGACTGATCGCCTAGACACAGGAGGATTCATGACCGAGAACAAGCCGTCACGAGGCTGGCAGGGCGCGGTGCTCAAGCTGTTTCGCGCCGGTGACTACCAGCTGACCGTCACCGGGCGCGAACAGATCAGCACGCACTATCTGCGAGTGAGCTTCGATGCGGGCGGTCTGCTGGCCGGTCGCTGCGTGCATCCGACGATGTGGATCCGGATGTGGTTCCCCGACGGCGCCAAACTGCATCAGCGGGGCTACACGTTGGTCAACCCGGATGCCGCCGCCGATGCCGTGGACATCGAGTTCGCATTGCACGACGGCATCGCCTCGCGGTGGGCCCAGACCGCCCGGCCGGGAGACACCATTTCGGCGACGGTGCTCGGCAGCAGCTTCGCGCTGCCACGTCCGGCGCCGGCCGGGTACGTCATCGTCGGCGACACCGCTTCGCTTCCGGCGATCAACTCGCTGCTGGACTCGATCGACGACAGTCCCGCCACGGTGTTCCTGTCGGCCGCCCACGACGACGACCGAACCCTTCCGGTGGCACGCGACACCGGCGTGGTCTGGGTGGACCGAGGCGGCTCCGGGGAGGAGTTGGTCGAGGTGGTCCGCGCGGCAGCACACAACGCTGAGGACCACTTCGGCTGGGTGGCCAGCGACAACCGCACCACCCGCGCAGTTGCCAGGGTGCTGCGCGAGAACTACCGCATTCCCCGCGGCGCGATCAAGGCGCAAGCGTACTGGGCTCAGAGCGCCTGAGCGGGCGGCGGCTACCAGCCCACATCGCCGCGACGATCAGTGCGAGCAGCACCGCGCCGGTACCGAAGACGCTCAGATCGAACGGGCCGGCGCTGGGCCACCCGGCCTGGCTGCGGGCCGAGCCGTGCAGGAACGGGACCACGATCAGGACGCCGACCCCCAGCGCGGCCTCAGCCGACACCACCAGCGGGAAGTGCTGTGCCGCCAAGCGCAGCACTCCTCGGGTGTCGCCGGACCGCTGTCGCGCGCGGATCTCCGGTAACACCACTCGGGTGTTGTAACCGCCGGCCGCCAGCAGCGCCATCACCAGAACCAGTTTGATCGCGAGGTATCGCCCGTAGGGCGTGGTGAGCAGTTGGCCCGGCGTCCCCACGTGTACCCAGGCCTGCCAGACTCCGGTGACGATCAGCGCGGCCACCGCGACCAGTGCCACGACGCTGAAGCGCTCCCAGGTCCGTGCCCAGTCGGTCGCCGCGGCATCGGCATCGCGCCGGTCGTCGCCGCGATGCTGCCGCCACACCAGCCCCACCGCGGCCAGGCTCACCAAGCCGCCCACCCAGGACAACGCGGCCAGGATGTGCACCGCGGTCAACACGTCGCGGGCCATGGTGTCGGCAGTCGGCCAGCGCAGCGGAACCTCGGGAAGCACCGCGACGATCACCGCCACCGCCGCGACGCCGGCGGCCAACCGCCGCGACGCCGATCGTCGCATCAGGACGAGCCCGGCCACGATCAGCACGAACCCGGCGAACTGGACCCGCGCTGGGCCAGTCGAAACTGAGGTGAACCACCGCAGGATCGCTGCGGCGGTGACGAAGGCCGCGACGGGTAGCGCCAACCGGCGTGCCTCCCGCGACACCAGACCGCCGCGGCCCTCCGGCGTCGCGAGGTGGCCGACGGTCATGGCGATGCCCAGCGGCAATGCCAGGCTCAGGTAGTAGGTCACCTCGGTCACGACGACGAGGACGGCCGGTGTTGGCGGTGCGGCTCCGGGCACGGTGAATTCCTTTGGTCGACAAACGTCTTGGTGCTCTACACCACGCTAATGCCGGCGGATTGGTTCACCCTGTGATCAGGCTGGGTGTCTCGTTTGACGGTTACTGCCGCACCTGACGGCCCGAATACCCTTCCCACGGACTGTAATCCGCGATCAGCTCCTCTTGCGGCGGGCGTCGGTCGGCGGGGACGTGTTCGAGATTGATACGGATGCGGTACCAGATCGAACTGGGCCCCCGCATACCGTCCACGAGGATGTCGGTGGGGTGCAGCACCTGTGCGGCCTCGGGGTGGCGAGCCCGCCAGGTGTCCAGTGCCGCCATCGCCTCGTCGCGGGTCTTGGTCCGGGCGATCTCGATCAGTGGTTTGTTGCCCTTCGGTGGCTTCTCCGCCGGGCCGAGTTCCTCGGCAAGGCGCAGCAACGCCTCCAGGGAACCGGCCGCGTCGTCCATCGCGGCCCACGGATCGCCGCGTTCGGCGAAGCGGGCGGGCACGGTCGCAATGGTGAACTCATCGGCCCGGCACCCCGGCACCTCGTCCCACGTCAGAGGTGTCGACACCCGGGCGTCAGGGACAGCGCGCACCGAGTACGCCGACGCCACCGTGCGATCTTTCGCGTTCTGGTTGAAGTCGACGAAGACGCCGCGGCGTTCCTCTTTCCACCATTGGCTGGTGGCCAGCTCCGGCGCGCGGCGCTGCACCTCGCGGGCCACGGTCTCGGCCGCCAGCCGGACCTGTGTGAACGGCCAGCGGGGCGCGATGCGGGCGTAGATGTGGAAGCCACGCGACCCCGACGTCTTGGGCCAGGCGGTGAGTCCGTGATCTTCGAGCACCTCCCGGGCCACCTGCGCCACCTCGAGGATCTGGGGCCACTCGACGCCGGGCATCGGGTCGAGGTCGATCCGCAACTCGTCGGGATGGTCGAGATCGCCGGAACGCACCGGATGCGGATTGAGATCCACACAGCCCAAGTTGACCGCCCAGGCCAGTCCGGCCGGCTCGTGGATTACCGCCTCTTTGGCCGAGGTGCCCCGTGCATAGCGCAATTCGGCGACATCGATCCACTCCGGTCGCTTCTCCGGTGCCCGCTTCTGGAAAATCGCCTCCTCGGTGATCCCCTTGACGAAGCGCTTGAGGATCATCGGGCGGTCGGCGACGGCGCGCAACGCGCCGTCGGCCACCGCGAGGTAGTAGGTGACGAGATCCATCTTGGTCACCGGCTCGCGTCCGCGCGCGGCGGGGAAGACCACTTTGTCGGGGTGGCTGATGGTGACGTGGCGGCCTTCGACGTCCAGGAAGCCGTCGGGGGAGCCCGCCATAGTGCCATGGTAATTACCCCGGGCCTTTCCTACCTCGCTGCGATGCACGTCACATAAAGTGGGCGCCATGCCCAGTCTCATGGATCTGCCCGCGCAGGCCTTGGCCAAGGTTCAGCGGTTGGCCGAACGCGGTTCGTCTGAGCTGCACTACTTGCACAAGATGATCGAGTCCGGTGCCTTCGGCCTGGAGCCGCCGCAGAACCTCATCGGGCTGGTCGCCGACATCCGCCGGTGGGGCGAGATCGGCATGGTCCCGGCGCTCAACGCCCGGCGCACGCCCACCAAGGCGGCGATCATCGACGACGAAGGCTCGATGACCTTCAAAGAGCTCGACGACGCCGCCAACGCGGTGGCCAACGGGCTGCTGGCCATGGGCGTCCGGGGTGGTGACGGGGTGGCCATCCTGGCCCGCAACCACCGCTGGTTCGTGATCGCCAATTACGGCTGCGCCCGGGTGGGCGCCCGCACGATCATGCTCAACACCGAATTCTCCGGCCCGCAGATCAGGGACGTCTCCGAGCGGGAGGGCGCCAAGCTGATCATCCACGACGACGAGTACTCCGAGGCCGTCAAGCTTGCCGAGCCGCCGTTGGGCAAGCTGCGCGCACTGGGCACCAATCCCGATGCGACCGAGCCCTCCGGCAGCACGGACGAGACGCTGGCCGAGCTGATCGCCCGCAGCAGTTCCGCGCCACCGCCGAAGGTGACCAAGCGGTCGTCGGTCATCATCCTCACCAGCGGCACGACCGGAACTCCCAAGGGCGCAACCCGAAACGCGCCCCCGAGCTTGGCGCCGATCGGCGGGGTGCTCTCCAGCGTGCCGTTCCGGGCCGGCGAAGTGACGTCGCTTCCGTCACCGATGTTCCATGCGCTGGGGTATCTGCACGCCACCATCGCACTGACCCTCGGCAGCACGCTGGTGTTGCGTCGCAAGTTCAAGCCGGTGACCGTGCTTGAGGACATCGCCAAACATCACGTCACCGCCATCGTGGTGGTGCCGGTGATGCTGTCCCGCATGCTCGACGCACTGGAGAAGATGGATACCAAGCCCGACCTGTCGTCGCTGCGGATCGTGTTCGTGTCGGGTTCGCAGCTCGGTGCCGAACTGGCCACCCGGGCCATGAAGGACCTCGGGCCGGTGATCTACAACCTCTATGGCTCAACCGAAGTCGCGCTGGCCACCATCGCCAAGCCGGAGGACCTGCAGAAGAATCCCGCGACGGTAGGGTCGGTTGTGCGGGGAACAAAGATCAAGATCCTCGACGACAACGGCAACGAGGTGCCCCAGGGCGACGTGGGCCGCATCTTCGTCGGCAACAGTTTTCCGTTCGAGGGGTATACCGGCGGCGGCAACAAGCAGATCATCGACGGCCTGCTGTCGTCCGGTGACGTGGGCTATTTCGACCACAACGGTCTGCTGTTCGTCAGCGGCCGCGACGACGAGATGATCGTCTCCGGTGGCGAGAACGTCTTCCCCGCCGAGGTCGAGGATCTGATCAGCGGGCACCCCGACGTTGTGGAGGCGACCGCGTTGGGTGTCGAGGATCCCGATTGGGGGCTCGGCTGCGGGCATTCGTCGTCCTGAAGGAGGAGGCAGAGCTCACCGAGGAAGCCGTGAAGAACTATGTGCGCGAACACCTTGCGCGCTACAAGGTTCCGCGCGAGGTGATCTTCCTGTCCGAGCTGCCCCGTAACCCGACCGGCAAGATCCTCAAGCGCGAGCTCCGCCAGATCGAGCTGCAGTAGCGCGGCCAGCCTCTCGCCCAAACCGATGATTGGCAGGAGAAGTCCGAGTAGATCGCTGCATCTCGTCGATCTCGGCGTCAGCTACGGGTCGCGGGGCAAGCCGAGCAGCCGCTCGGCGATGATGTTGAGCTGCACCTCGGACGTGCCGCCATAGATCGTGGTGGACCGGCTGCCCAGCAGGTACTCAGCCCACTTGCCTTGCAGCTCAGAAGGATCACCGATCGCGCCGTCAATACCGAAGGACGACACCGCGAACTCGGCATAGCCCTGACCGGTGCGCATCGACAACAGCTTGGAGATCGCGGCCGACGGCATGGCGTCACCGCCGGCCAGCGTCAGCAGTGTGGAGCGCAGGTTCAGCAGCTTGGCGGCGTGCCCCTCGGCGATCAGCTCACCGGCCCGGTGATGGCCCACCTGGTCGAAATGGCCGCCGCTGACGAAGTCGACGAAGCCGTCCAGGTTGGCCAGGAATCCAGGTTCGCTGCTGCCGATCGAAACACGTTCCGCGGTCAGGGTGTTGCGGCTGACCTCCCAGCCGCGGTCCACTTCGCCGAGCACCAGCTCGTCGGGCACGAACACATCGTCGATGAACACGGTGTTGAACATGGCGTGTCCGGTGAGCTCGCGCAGCGGCTTGACCTCGACGCCTTCAGCCTTCATATCGAGCAGGAAGTAAGTGATGCCAGCATGTTTAGGAGCGCTGGGATTCGTGCGGGCCAACAGGGCACCCCACTGCGCGTACTGCGCGCCCGTGGTCCAGATCTTCTGGCCGGTGATCCGCCAGCCGCCGTCCACCTTGGTGGCCTTGGTGGTGAGGCTGGCCAGGTCGGATCCGGCGCCCGGCTCGGAAAACAGCTGACACCAGATCATCTCGCCGCGGAAGGTCGGTGGCAGGAAGCGCTGCTTCTGCTCGTCGGTGCCGAACGCCACGATCGACGGGATCAGCCAGGCCGCGATGCCCATCTGCGGGCGCTTGACCTGTCCGGTGGTGAACTCCTGGGCGATGATGATCTGCTCGATCGGCTTGGCCGCCCGGCCCCACGGTTTGGGCAGGTGCGGCTGCACCCAACCCGCCTCGGCGATGGCGGCCTTGCGGTCCTCACGTGGAATTGCCTTGAGTGCAGCCACTTCGGCGCGGATCTCGGCGCGCAGCTGCTCGGTTTCAGGGTCGAGATCGATGTTGATGGCCCGCATGCCGGTGCTCGTCGCGGTGTCGAACACCTTCTGCGGGTACTCCGAGGACCGGCCGAACGCGGCGACGAGCCCCAGAGTGCGCCGGTAGTAGACGTTGGTGTCGTGCTCCCAGGTGAAGCCGATGCCGCCGTGCACCTGGATGCAATCCTGCGCGCAGTGCTGGGCGGCCGACGGAGCCAGGCTGGCGGCCACCGCGGCGGCGAACTGGTAGGCGGTTTCGCCATCGTCCCAAGCCTTTCCGGCCGCTTCATCCAGTGCGCGTGCGGCATCCCAGACAGCAGCGGTGGCCCGCTCGGTGGTCGCGATCATCTCGGCGCACTTGTGCTTGATGGCCTGGAACTGGCCGATCGGACGTCCGAACTGTTCGCGGATCTTGGCATAGCTCGCGGCTGTGTCGGTGGACCAGCGGGCGATACCCACGGCTTCGGCCGACAGCAGGGTGGTGAGGATGGCCCGGCCGGCGGCCTGAGACAGGTTCGACAGCACCCGATCGTCGGTGACCTCGACGCCGTTGGCGCGGACATGAGCCACCGGGCGCAGCAGATCCACCGACTTGACCGGCTCGATCTCCAGCTGGGCTGCGTCCAGGATCACCCATTCCGCGCCACTCTCGATGGCGACCGGCAGAACCAGGATCGATGCCTCCGCGCCGGCGAGCACCGACCGCGCCTCACCGCGGATCACCAGGACGTTGTCCTGCCGGGTCGCGGTGAGCCCGGACTCCAGCGCACACGTCGCGACGACCTCTCCGGACGCCAGCCGGCTCAGCAGCGCCGCCCCCGGGTCATGTGCGGAGATCAGAGCGCTGGCGATCGCCGACGGCACGAACGGGCCGGGTACCGCGCCGTAGCCGAACTCGGCGATCACGATCGCCAGTTCGAGCAGTCCGAAGCCCTGGCCGTCCACCGATTCAGCGAGGTGCACGCCGTGCAGTCCCTGTTCAGCGGCTGCTTTCCAGTAGGGCGGCGGTGTCGGGACCGGGTTCTCCAGTGCGTCGTGCAGAACCTCGGACGGTGCCACCCGGGCGACCAGAGACCGGACCGAGTCCGCGAGGTCGTTGTGTTCGGGCGTGATCGCGATGGGCATGACGATGCCTTCCCTCGTGTCGACTGACCAACGTTGTCAATTAACCGGTCGGTTGGGTCACAATGCGCCCACCACCATCTGGTCCACGTCCGGGGGTGGGGATTTCCTTGATGCCTGTCGTCACATAAACGAATGAAATTCCAGCCGCTTGGCAGAATTCGTAAAGTTCGGTAATCGGCCATGGCTTTTGGCCAGTCATTCGGCGTGACAGTTTCTGCTGAGTCTCGCCCATCCGGTGGGCAATTTGAGACACGGACAGATTGACTCGCCCCAGCTCCTCGCCGATACGCCGGCGGACAGCCTTGTCGATACCTTCGCCACGATCCCCATCTACTACCACCAGAGATGTTGTCATGGCGTGTACTTTACGCGCCTAACGTGTTAGCGCAAGTGCTAGTGATGTTGATCTCTCAAATTCTCGGTGAACGACACGCCCGGTTGTGCTTGTGCATCACACGCTAGCCGTGTAGAACTACACGGCATGGCCCCACAATCACACGCTGAGCGTGTAGCTGCCAACGTCCGCGCTGAAATGGCCCGATCCCAGCGTACGCAGGCTGTGCTCGCCAAAGCGATCGACATGAAACAGCAGGCACTGTCCCGGCGCCTATCCGGACAAACGTCGTTCACCATCGACGAGCTGGGAAAAATCGCCGTAGCTCTCGACGTTCCACTGGCCGCGCTGGTAGGCGAGGCAGTCGCATGACCGGCCCTCGTATCCCCACTACTCACGGCGTCAGCGGCACTTTCGCTGCATTGGAACGCGCTACACCGATCGTCACTGCCGACCGCGGTGTTCCAACGACAACCTCGATGCGCGTCGCCAACGGAACTCGCAACGAGCACGCCTCGGTCCTGCGGCTGATCCGGGACAACATCGCCGACTTCACAGAGTTCGGAGGGGTCGGATTTGAAATCCAACCCTTCGACACCGCCGGCGGCGTCCAGCGGCGCGAGGTAGCCATCCTCAACGAGGAACACGCCACGCTGCTGTTGACCTACATGCGCAACAACGACGTCGTGAAGGACTTCAAGAAACGGCTAGTGCGCGAATTCTCCGCGCTGCGCCGCGCCGCAGTCGGGCAGACCCGCGAGGAGCGGCTAGCCCTGGCCGTGGTCGAGGCCCAGGCGATGCTGGCCGAGAAGGACGAACGGATCGCCGAGCTGGCACCGAAGGCCGAGTTCTACGACGAGCTGATGGACGCCGATGGCTGCTTCTCGTGGGCGCAGGTGGCGAACATGCTCGGCTGGGGCCGCAACGTCATGTGCCGCGAGTTGCGGCGGCTCGGTGTCGTCCAGGGCAACTTGCTGCCGTATCAGCGGTATGCGCATCACTTCAAGGTGGTGCCCGGCACCTACACGAACAAGGCGGGGGAGACGATCCCGACCGCGACGACGAAGGTGTTGCCGGCGGGGATTGATTTCCTGCGCCGGAAGCTGGCGCGGTCCCTCGAGCTGGCCGAGGTGGACTCGTGACGACCACCGACCCGTTGCGGGATCCGGCCGCCGCGTGGGATTCCCCGATCGCTGTCGTTCCGGAGTGTGCACCGTCGGCGTTCTTCGGGGCGCTGGCCGCGGCGAACACGGCGATCGAGATTCAAGCGCGCGCAGTCGAGTTGATGAACGCTGCCGCCGCCCAGTTGGAGACGTGGCGTGGCCGGCCGGCGATTCCGATGGTTGAAGCGTGGCGGGTCGACTACCTGGCTCAGCTGATCACCGAGTTGCGGTCGACGGCTGAAGCGTTGGCGGTGCCGCGGTGAGCGCCCCGGTGCCGCCGGCTGTGTCGCGGCAGGTGTTCGCCGACATGGCGCGGCTGGTCGACCAGTTCGTTGATGGCGCCACTGACGACCACCGGCAGCAGCTGGTGCAGCTGTCGCGGCTGCTGCACAAGTCGTCGGATTATGCCGCCGCGCTCGCGGGAGAGCTGGCGGAGACGTCGGCCGAGTACGCGCGGGCGTGGCAGGAGCTGGATCACTACGCGGTGGCGGCGCAGCAGGCGCGCGAGGAGCGCGACCGTGCGCTGGCTCGGGTCACCGATCTTGAGGACGAACTGGCGGAACTCAATTCGACGAAAGCGGCCGAAGATTAGCGGCCCGCCCCGGGCGTCATCCGGAACGGGCCATCAACACCGAAAGGAACCAGATCCGATGTCAACCAGCAACGATACCCGCCCCACCTACCCAAGCCTGCCCGAAGAAATGCAGCAAGTCGTCACCAACCTCCAGAAACGCAACTGGATCCAAGGTCAAATGACCGAGGGTGAAGCCGTCTGCGCACACGGAGCCGTCCAAACCTGCAAAGACTTACGCCCCGGTGACGAGTGGATCATCCGCGCTGTCATGCGCACAAGGGGCGTAACCGAGCACTGGAACGACCAGCGCGGGCGCACCAAAGAAGAGGTCGTCGCCCGCATGATGACGATTGAGGTCACTGACGACGACTTGGCCGAGACTTTCGGCCCGTCATGGGCTTTGGTCGTGGCAGTCATTCGCCGAGCGGCCCTGCTGACTCTTGAAGAGACTACGCAGGCGGCCGCCGCCGGGGCCGCCGCCAGGGCCGCCGCCGGGGCCGCCGCCAGGGCCGCCGCCGGGGCCGCCGCCAGGGCCGCCGCCGGGGCCGCCGCCAGGGCCGCCGCCAGGGCCGCCGCCAGGGCCGCCGCCAGGGCCGCCGCCAGGGCCGCCGCCAGGGACGCCGCCAGGGCCGCCGCCAGGGCCGCCGCCGGGGCCGCCGCCAGGGCCGCCGCCAGGGACGCCGCCAGGGCCGCCGCCAGGGACGCCGCCAGGGCCGCCGTGGTCGCTGATCTCGTTGGCCAACACGGACTCACACAGGCCCACATCGACACGTTGATGAGCCCATGGGTTCAGGTGCTCGGCACCGACTGGCAGTCGGTTGTGACCACCGATGCGTGAGATTCACAGCCCCGATTCGATGGGCGATGTTGGCGAACTGATGCGGGCGATATACGCGACCCATCCAAATCTATCCGTCGCGATCAAGCTCAACCGGCACAGCGATTCGGACTACGCATCTGTTGAGGTGCTGGGGCTACCGGGGCACTTCGCGGACCTCGACGAGGAACGCGACGGAGAGTACATCTGGACCTCGATGACGCCAGGGCGTTACGGAATTCACCTCAACGGCTTCCGTGTTGACGGCGACCTGGCAGCAATGTTGGCGACGGCGTTGGCGTTCATCACCGCGCGTTCGACGGCGGTCGCGTCGTGAGGCCGATGCGGGCGCGGAAGGTGCGTCGCTTGGCCGCCTGCGCGCTGTCCGGCGCGGTGCTGGCCGCCTGTGGTCTGGCGTGGGCGCAGGAGAGCAAAGCTGATCCGGTCGGGGAGGCTGCCGCCGCGGTGTGCTCCAGCCTGGACCGTGATCCGACCGTGGCGAATGTGTCGCGGATGGTGACTGTCCTTGTGGAGCAGGGGCTTACGCCGTCGCAGGCTGGTCTGTTCATTGCCGGGTCGATATCGGAGTTGTGCACCCGGAATGCGCCGGTGTGGGAGGCGTTCGTGGACCGGTATGCGGTGGCGGTGCCGAAGGCGGTGGCCTGAAATGGTGGAGATCACTGCCGCGGATGTTGATCGGTTCGTTGCGCGGGTGATGGATTCGGCGCGGCGGGTTCCGCGTCGTTGTTCACGGGGTCGGCATCGGATGCATCGGTTCGCGCACACGATCGCCGATGTCGGTGTAGTTCCTGCTGCGGGTTCCGGGTGGCGGTGTCTGCGTGATCGGTGCCGGACATGCGCGCGCCGCGAAAGGGTCGCGCCGTGACTGATCCGAATCCCACCCCCCCCCACCCCCCAATGCAGTCCACAGCCGATTGTGGTCGAGCAGTTCTGTCGGGCGATCATGCTCGGCGTCGTCAGCGAGGACCGCGATGAGGGCGATTGATTTCTCGCCCGACCCGAATCTCGATCGGGTGGGCCGTATTACGTCCGGCCTGGGTGAGCGTATCCGGGAGGAAGACCCTCGCGAGATGTTCGACGAGTTGGTCAGTTTGTGCGCATGGCATCCGGCTAAGGCGGCGCAGATCATCATGTGTTTCGCTGTCTGGTTCGATCCGCTCGAGGACACGCCCACGTTGGTGGGGCGGGCCCGGGCGGTGTCGGCGTCGCGGTTGGCGGCGTCGTGAGTCCGCATCCGAAGCGCCGCGCGAACACGATCCGGCCGAAGCATCGCGGTACGGGCGGTAAGAGACTTCGCCGTAACGATATTCGGGCGTCGGATCTGCCGGTGATTGCGCGGGCGTTGGGGATCACGGTGGATGACCTGATCGAGACGGGGAAGCGTTTACATGTTAGGGAGGGGTTCTGATGGCTCGTCGGATGGTGTTCGTCGCGTTGGCGTTGTTTTGCGCCTCGTGGTGGGTGTTGTTTTTGAGTTTCTGGGCGTGGCTGGTGCTGCTGGTCGCGTCGATGGTGGGGGTCGTCGTTGCCGGCTACCTCGACCAGGATCGCAGCGATTGTGGTTACAGGGACACGCCTTTCGGGCATGGCCCGCATCCGTCGGCTGCGCCAGTGGTTGAGCTGTCCGAACGACGTGCGGTGTGGCCAAATGATGCTGGGAGTCCCGAATGAGTGTCACGAGTGTGCAACCAACGCTGCGGGAATGGCTGCATGGCCTGGTGTCCCGCCGGCCGCACCAAGTCATCGGCGGGGTTGATGACCCGTACCTGCTTCGCTGGCACCTCATCCCACGCAACCCCGTGCTGAACATCTACCTGCACAAGTTCCTCCGCAGCGACGACGACCGGGCGCTACACGATCACCCCTGGTGGTTCGTCAGTCTCATCCTGCGAGGCCAGTACGACGAGATCACAGACGCCGGCACCAAGCGCCGCCGCGCCGGCTCGATCGCCTACCGGCCCGCCACGTGGCGACACCGTGTCGCCCTGCTGTGGAAGTCCTGCGCGTCCTGCGAGGGAACGGGAATCGGCTACGGGCAGGTACCAGATAGTCGGTGGATGGAGACCGATTGCGGCGCCTGTGACGGATCAGGAAACGGCCGCACACTGCCGTGCTGGACGATCATCGTCACCGGCCGCCGAGCACGCACCTGGGGCTTCTGGTGCCGGAAGGTGCAGCCGCTTAACTTCATCAACCCGGATGATGACAACTACACCGCCACTAGCGTTGCCGAGCGGTTCATCCCGTGGACTGAGTTCGGCGATGCGGGATGCGGTGAGGCGCAGTGAGCTACGACCGGCGCGCGGAGTTGCGAGAGACCAGTGAAGCGGCGGCCGAGCGGGCGGCCGGTGACCGGGTGGAGTACTCCAGTGCGCGCCGCAGCAGCGGTGGTACGTGCCCGCCCGGCCGGCATCGGCCCGTCCCGACGCGGAACGGTGGAGGCGTGTGCGCGTGCGGGTTTGTCGTCGACCGAGACGAGGTCGCCGATGTCTGACCGCATCACCGACACCATCGCCACGGCGCTCGGACGGCATTCCATCGAGCGGAGCTTGCGCATCGGCGGTGGGGAACGCAAAGAATGGTGGAACTGCATCGAGTGTGACTGGGTCTCTGAAATATTCGAGATCGGATCGGTCAGCGGCGAATCGCTTCAGCGCGACCACCACGCTGCCGTGATCGTGGCAGCGCTGAAGGCTCAGCGCATCGCCGTCGTGGAATTGCCGCAGGACGTGATTATTCCGACGGGTTGGGGCGACGACTGCCTGGGTGCCTGGCCAACTACGTCCGAGACAGATCCTGTCAGCGCATGGCCGGGACACCAGGTCGTTACCCCTGACGACCGTTGGATGCCGTCCCGGGATGCGCGCTCGCTGGAGGCAGCCCTATTGGCTGCCGCTGACGCTGCCGAGGCGGTGTCTGGTGGCTGAGCAGCGCAACGACGGCCGCTACAACGGAATTCCTGACGAGCAATACCACGCAGACCGATCCTCACTGTCGGTGTCGGGCGCGAAATTACTGCTGCCGCCGTCCTGCCCAGCGAAGTTCCGCCACTACATGGACAACCCGAAACCAACCAAAAAGGTGTGGGACTTCGGGCACGTCGCGCACCGGCTCATCCTCGGCAAGGGTGTTGAGATTGCGGTCCTGGATCCAGCAGTGCATGGCCTGACGAAAGATGGCGATGCCGCGTCGAATCCAGCCGCCACTACCAGCTGGAAGCAGGCTGCCGCCGAGGCGCGTGAGCGTGGCGCTACCCCAATCCACATCGACGAGTATCGGCGCGCTGAGGCGATGGCCAACGCGGTGCTGAACGATCCGATCGCCGGCCCTACTTTCGAGCAGGGCGAGGCTGAGCAGTCGTTCTACTGCATGGATGCGATCACCGGTGTGCAGTTGCGGGGCCGCACTGACTGGTGGTGCGGCGACAACGTCGACGACGTCAAAACCTCTGTCACCGCCAATCCTGCCGAGTTGGACCGTGCGTTCTGGAAACTCGGGTACTGGATGCAGGCCGCCTGGTACCGAGACCTGTTGATAGCTCTTGGCATCTCAGAGAATCCGCGGTTCCGGTTCGTGGTGGTGGAGAAGGATCCGCCGCACATCGTGCAGGTGGTGGAGTACGACGACGACGCCCTCGCGGAGGGGCGTCGGGTGAACCGGCAGGCCATCGAAACCTTTGCCCGCTGCCGGGATTCAGGACGGTGGCCGGCCTATGCAGATGGGGTGGTGACGTTGAGTCCTCCGCGGTGGTGGCGCAACGCCGACGGCCTCACCGCCTACGAGATAGACCAGGCCGCTACGCAGGCCGAAGCAGATGCACTGATCGCCGAATTGGAAGGGATTTACACCAAGTGACAAGCACCGAAGTGGTTCGCCAGACACCCAAGCAGAAGACGTTGGCGAAGCTCATCACTGACATGACACCCGAGTTAGCGAAGGCGCTCCCGCGGCACGTCACCCCGGAGCGGATGGCGCGTATCGCCGTCACGGTCGTGCGGGCGACCCCGAAGCTGGCGGAGTGTGACCCCGCATCGTTCTTGGGTGCGTTGCTCACCGCCAGCCAGCTGGGGCTGGAGCCCGGACCGACCGGTGAAGCCTATTTCGTTCCGTACAAGACGACGTGCACATTCATCCCCGGATATCGCGGGTTGATCAAGTTGGCCCGCCAGTCTGGTCAGGTGTCCGACATCTATGCCGAGCTGGTGTACGCCAATGACACCTACAAGGTGACGCTCGGGTTGCACCGTGACATCGAGCACACGGTCAATGACCGGAACGACCGGGGTGAAGTCACCGACGTGTATGCGGTGGCGAAATTTAAGGACGGGACAACCACTTTCGTCACGATGACCCGCAACGAGGTGGAGGCGATCCGGAAGCGGTCGATGGCGGCGAACAACGGGCCGTGGGTGACGGACTGGAACGCGATGGCGAAGAAAACCGCTGTCCGCCAACTGTCGAAGTGGCTGCCGTTGTCACCGGAATTCAACACCGCGACGGCACTTGATGGGTCGGTGCGCACCGACATCGGGCCGCTGGACGCCTATCAGCCTGAGTTCGTCGACGGAGAGGTCGTGGCGGATGCGCAGGCGATCGAGAGCCCCACCGAGTCTGACTCTCCCGTGGAGTCGTCCGCAGGTGAGTCGGTCGTCGCGGACGGTGGGACGGGCAAGCCGCGGATGGCTACGAAAACGCAACTCGCCCAGCTGAAGAACATCCGCGAGCAGGAGAAGTACGACACCGACGATGAATGGTTCGGCTACATGGCCGACGTGGCTGGTGTGGGGGCCACCCGGGAGTCAGAGATCACGTTCGACGACGCTACCCGCGTCATCGCCCTGTTCCAGGGGCAGGAATCGTGAAAGTGCAAGCGAGGGTTGAGGGTGCACTGACGCTCGGCGATCTCCGCAGGCTCTTCCGCGAGACGGGCGGATGGTCAGACAGCTGTCCCGTAGAGGTCGGCCGCGACTCCATCACCACGAATCGATACATCACCGTTACTGAAAACGACTCCCAACGTGAGCAATCCGCGGAAGAACAACCGAAGGCGAGCAGGCCGTGACCATCACTGTTGCAACCAAGAAACTGATCGACGCCCTGACCGACGGAATGCAAACCGCGTACAGCGGTATCCATTTGGGCACCCATCGTGGTCCGTTCGGTGAGGAGCCAGGCGACGTCGACCTCTTATCGGTGACCTCGAGCACCGGTTACGTTGCCGGACACACGTGGCTGCCGTGTGAGGGGCAGATGGCCGCGATGGTGTGGCCTGTCAGTGACACGAAAACCGTTGTGACGATCGCGCGTAGCTTGCTGGCGCGGCGCGGGAAGGAACACACCGTCGACATCGACATGGTGGTGGCGGATCCACCGGAGGACGGCGGTAAGGATGGAGAGCACCCGGGTTGGGTGGTGACGGTTCGGGAGACGCCGGCGTTGTTCGAGTCGGACACGGAGTTCCAGTTCCACGCGTTCCCTGAGGGGAGGTTCCCGATTGACGGTGTGAATCGGATGTTGCGGGGGTTGTTCAGACCGACCGAGGGGTTCGAGGAGTCGCCGCTGACGGTGTGGTCGGCGAGCGTCATCGGTCCGGTGGTGGCGGTCGCGCAGCGCCGCAATTCCACGATGCAGTTCTTTACTTCGCCGCAGACGCATCGGGTGTTGGTGCAGATCGGTGACAACTGGCTGGGTGCTGTGATGCCGGTGAAGGTGGGGTCGGAGACGCGGACGGATGGGCCGTCGGTTGAGCCCGTGCTGCCGGAGCTGCCGGAGAGCGCATTGGCCGACATGCTGAACGACGGCGGCGAGGCTGGCTCGGGGGACGACTCCCCGGGGTCGATGGACAGCCTGTTCAGTGACGCACCGAAGCCCGCTGGCGGCGAGTGATGTTCCCGCTTCCGGCAGTTGGTGTTCGGCTCGAGTTCTTTGTGCCGGGGAAGGCTGCCCCGCAAGGCAGTAAGCGTCATGTCGGGCGCGGCATCTTGGTCGAGTCGTCGAAAGAGGTTGGGCCGTGGCGGGAACGTGTCGCGTTGGCGGCTCACAACGCGATGCTGGGTCGGGCTCTAATCGCGGGGGCTGTCTCGGTGGAGCTGAACTTCGTGCTGCCACGGCCGAAGTCAGCACCCAAACGGTCGACGCCGAAGGCCACGAAACGTCCTGACTTGGACAAGCTCGAGCGCGCGGTATTGGACGCGCTCACTGACGTGTGCTTCGCCGACGACTCCCAGGTGGTAGCGCTGTCGGGCTATAAGCGGCTCGCTGAGATCGGCGAGACGGCAGGTGTTCACATTCGAGTATTGGAGGACGACCAGTGAAGCGACCAATCCGAATCGATCAGCGTGAGAACGGTCAGGGGGACTACTGGTACACCCTGCGCGGTGGTAACGGCGCGAATACCACCACGTCGAAAATGTACGACACCCGCGACGGCGCCAAGCGGGCAGCGCGCGGCATCATCGCCGCGATCACGCCGGCGCCGGTCGTGTTCCAGTACTGGAGCGGCCCGACGACGGTCGGTGGCCGCGGTGAACTGCGCCTAGTGACGGAGCGGCTCAATGGCGCCTGACTTGTTCATACCACCCCACGTTGGCAAGCGTGCCTACGACAACTATGAGATGGGCGAAAACGGCTGCCATATCAGCCGCTACGCCACGGTGAACAAACACCCGGGGATCGGGCAAGTAGGGCTAACCGAAGCCATCGACACTGCCGCCTCTGCGCGCAACTGCATCGGCAGGCGTACGTGGACCGCCAAAAGGCCAGTGTCTGATGGCCGCCGCTGATATGACGTGGTGCCCACGCTGCCAACAGTTGTTCGCCGACACCGACAACACGGGAGTGTGCCCGGCCGGGCACGAAACCCGGGACATCGACGACGACGAAGTGGAGCAGCTCGAACACCTACGCGGGGTGACCTGGTGATTCTGACGGACCACGCGAAGCCGTACCCAGAGTTTCTGGCCGACAAGGTGCGGTTTGATTCCTCGTTCGGATTCGATGTCGACCCGGCCGCGATCAATCCGATACTGCAGCCGCACCAGCGGGACATCGTTGCGTGGGCGATCGCCGGCGGTCGGCGCGCGATCTTCGCCAGCTTCGGCCTCGGGAAGAGCGTGATGCAGCTGGAGATTCTGCGGCTGACGATCCTCGCGCACAACCGGTCGTGCGGCGCGGGTGGGCCGGGGACCGGCTTGATTGTGTGCCCGCTCGGTGTCCGTCACGAGTTCGTGCGTGACGCGAAGATGCTTGGCGTCGAGGTGAAGTTCATCCGTTCTCATCTCGAATGCTTGGAGCCGGGGCCGCCGTACCCGGTGATCTACCTGACGAACTACGAGTCGGTGCGTGAGGGCAAGGTCGATCCGACGTGGTTCACCGCCGTGGCGCTCGATGAGGCCAGTGTTCTGCGGTCGTTCGGGTCGAAGACCTACCAGACGTTCCTACCTCTGTTCGATGGGGTGCCGTACCGGTTCGTCGCGACCGCAACTCCGTCACCGAACCGGTATAAGGAGCTGATCCACTACGCCGGGTTCCTCGGCATCATGGATACCGGGCAAGCGCTCACCAGGTTCTTTCAGCGGGACTCCACGAAGGCCAACAACCTCACTCTCTACCCACATAAGCAGCGGGAGTTCTGGTTGTGGCTGAACACGTGGGCGGTGTTCGCGCAGAGACCATCTGACCTGGGTCACTCCGACGACGGCTACGAGCTGCCCGAGCTGGATGTCCGCTGGCATGAGATCGACGTCGATCACAGCACCGCACCCGCCGACCGCGACGGCCAGGGCCAGCTGTTCCGCGGCGGGCCGATGTCCACCGTCGACGCCGCCCGGGAAAAGCGCGATACCTTGCCTGCTCGGGTCGCGAAGGCCTGCGAGATCGTCGCCGAATCACCCGGCGACCATTTCATCCTGTGGCACGACCTGGAGGACGAACGCCGCGCACTGAAAGCCTCCATCCCTGAAGCGGTGGAGGTGTACGGCACCCTCGATCTGGAGGAGCGAGAGCAGCGGGTCATCGACTTCGCCGACGGCCGCCACCGCATCCTGGCCACCAAACCATCACTGTCCGGGTCGGGCTGCAACTTCCAACGGCACTGCCACCGGGCGGTATTCGTCGGTGTCGGGTTCTCGTTCAATGACTTCATCCAATCCATACACCGCCTGCAACGGTTCCAGCAGACCGAGCGGGTCCGCATCGACATCATCTACGCCGAATCCGAGCGGGAAGTGGTGCGCACCCTGCAACGCAAGTGGGCTGAACATCGGGAGCTGACCACCACCATGGCCGAGATCATCCGCGAATACGGGCTCCAGCCGACCGCGATCGCCGAAGCCCTGCAACGTTCTATCGGCGTCGACCGCATCGAAGCCACTGGCCAGGGCTGGACTGCTGCGAACAACGACTGCGTGAATGAGACCGAAGCGATGGACAGCGGCTCGGTGGACCTGATCGTGACGAGCATCCCGTTCGCGAACCACTACGAATACACCCCGTCTTACAACGACTTTGGGCACACCGACGACAACCAGCATTTCTGGGCGCAAATGGACTACCTCACCCCACAATTGTTGCGGATCCTCGCACCCGGGCGGATCTACGCCTGCCACGTCAAGGACCGGATCCTGTTCGGCAACGTCACCGGCGCCGGCGTCCCCACCGTCTCCCCGTTCCACGCCGAAGCGATCTTTCACGCACAACGCCACGGCTTCGACTACCTCGGCATGATCACCGTCGTCACCGATGTGGTGCGGGAGAACAACCAGACGTATCGGCTGGGCTGGTCGGAGCAGTGCAAGGACGGCACAAAGATGGGTGTCGGGTCGCCGGAATACGTTCTGCTATTTCACAAGCCGCAGTCCGATCGGTCTAAGGGCTACGCCGACACCCCGGTGGTCAAGAGCAAAGAGGGCTACACACGGGCCCGCTGGCAGGTCGATGCGCACGCGTTCTGGCGGTCCTCCGGTGACCGGCTGCTGACCACCGACGAGCTGGCCAAGCTCCCACCAGATCAGCTATCGAGAGTTTTCACCGAGCACACCCTGCGCCAGGTGTACGACTACGAATCCCATGTCCGCATCGGGGAAGCTCTCGACGGCCGCGGCGCGCTCCCGGCCACGTTCATGACGCTCGCGCCCGGATCGTGGTCCGACGAGGTGTGGCACGACGTCAACCGCATGCTGACTCTGAACACGACGCAATCCCAACGGGCGCAACAGATGCACGTCTGCCCGCTGCAGTTCGACATCGTCGACCGCATCATCACCCGGTACTCGAATCCCGGCGAGCTGGTATTCGATCCGTTCGCCGGCTTGATGACCGTTCCAGTGCGAGCGCTGAAGCTGGGTCGCCGCGGCCGTGGAGTGGAGCTTAACACCGGCTACTACCTCGACGGTGTGAAGTATCTTGAAGCTGAGGAACGCCGCCACGACATGCCCTCCCTGTTCGCAGTGGAGGCCGCATCGTGAAGGCCCTAACGATCCAGCAACCCTGGGCCTGGGCTGTCGCCATCGGCGCCAAGCGGATCGAGAACCGCACCCAGCAGTGGCGTTACCGCGGGCCGCTGGCAATCCACGCCGGTCAGCGGATCTCGGAGCGCGGTATGGCCGACGACCGTATCTGGCGGGCGTTGAGTCACTTTCAGCGCGACCACGGAGGCGCCCCGGTGAGCTTGCCCGGGCAGCTCGTCTACGGCGCGATCCTCGGCACCGTCGAGCTCGTCGACTGCCACCCCGACGCCGGCTGCTGCAAGCCGTGGGGTGAGTCGGCCTACGTCGAGCACGGCGGCCGGGAACGCCGCCGGATCACCCACCTGGTGCTGGAGAACCCGCGACTGCTGGCTGAGCCGATCCCGTGCAGCGGCCTGCTCGGGCTGTGGACCCCGCCGGCCGACGTGCAGGCCGAAATCGAGCGACAGGAGACGGGCCAGTGAGCGATCGCAGCGGCATCGAAGCCGAGTCGACCGCGTTGGCTTATCTGGCCGGTGTCATCGACGCCGACGGGTACGTGACCGCAACCCGGTCAACACATGCTGGCCGGCAGTACTTCGGCGCGCAGATCGGCATCACGGGTAGCGATCGAGCACCGCACGACCTCGCGGCCCAGATTTTCGGCGGCAACGTCACCTCGCATCAACCGAACCGGCTCCGAGCGCACCACCGTGTCCAATTCCATTGGCAGCGAGGCGGTAGCGGGGCGGTGCCGATCATCCTCGCGGTGCTGCCGTACCTGCGGATCAAGGCCGACCGGGCGCGACTGGTGCTGGAGCTGCAGGAGCAGGTCGACTGGATCCGCGCTGCCCGAGGTGATGACGATCCGTTCCCGTGGATGCCGGCCGGCTATGACCCGAATCCGTCGCTGAGCGCGTTGGTAGACGACATCCGCGCCTGCAACGCCCGATCTAACCGGCTGCTCGACGGCCGCACCTGGGACGAATACCCCGACCAAACAACCCGATTGGAGATCACTCGATGAGACTGTGGACCCACACAATCCAGGAATCCCCGCGCGGCAAGATGATCTGGTACCCGCGATGGTTCTTCAAGCTCTATGTCGGCCCCGACGACCACGACCGTGCCATCGTCGGCGGTCACGTCGAGTTCGTGCTCTCGAAGCCGACATCCGAGTTCGGTATCAACTTCGAGGTCGGCACGCGGGGATCTGAGACACCGTTCGACGGTTACCTGAAGATCGCTGGCACCACCCTGTACTGGGGCCTGGAAGCTGGCGGCGATCTGGCCACCAACATCACCCAGTTCTGGTTCAACCGGCTACCGAATCGCCTACGCAGCCGTGATTGCCTGATCGGACCCGGCCAGCCGGAAACCTGCGACTGCCCACCGTGGAATCCCGGCGCGACAACCAAGCGGCACATCGGCCGCAATGGCGAGTGGTGTGACTTCATCTACGAGGGAAGGCGATTCCAGATCCGCACCAGTGACGGTCGACTCTGGCTGGAACTCTGGACCCGCAAGAACGGCTGGAAACGCGGCGAGTTCGCACCCTGGCGCTCGCGGAGCATCAAGCTCAACCCACTCGACATCCTGTTCGGCGACAAACGCTACTGGTACGAAGATTCCGAAGTCGCCCGCATCCTGATCGACATGCCGGAGGCGGTCTACCCGGTCAAGGCCACGCTCCAACGCCAGCGATATGGCCGGCCGAAGCTGCCCAAGCGACACGTGCTGTCCTGGACAGTCGACGTCGATGCTCACGAGTGCAAAGGCATCCCGAATAGCGTGGACCGCTCGGGCGGGTGGAAGGGCGATCGCGTCTACGGCTTCGGCGTCAATCTCAAGGAAAGCCGCCGGGACTGGCAGATCGACGCCAAGGCCGCGATCGAAGCACGAATCCTCAAAGATCGCGCGGACTCCGGGTTCCGTAAGCCCGACCCGATCGAGGCGGACTGATGCAACAGCCGCAATTGCCCCCCGACGTAGACACCGACGCGCTTGACGCCGGCATCGAGCTGATCGGCCGCGCCGGCGCCAAAGCCTTCGAGATCGGCTACGTCAACGAGAACGTCCCGGTGGAGGAGGCCGGCTGGTACGCACACGCACAGTGGGGCGGGCACCGCATCATGGCGGACAACCGCGCGGGACCGGTCGAGGCGGTAGAAGCGTTGGCCCGCAAGGTGCTTAACGGATCGCTCTGCACGCATTGCGGGAAGCCGATTTCACTGTCGGGAAACCGTGAGGGCATCTGCCGGTGGACCCGCCGCGGTGACTCGTGGGTGCGGGGTTGCGTCAAAGAGTTCGCCGAGCACGACCGCAGCCAGAAGCGGGTCCGGGCGACGCTCGCCCGCGAGGGCGCCATTCCCGTCGACCCCGCCCTCCTGGGGCGGCCGTTCACCGCGAAGGACCGGAAATGATCGGCTGCCGCTGCGACCGCTGCGGCACAACGGTCCGTACCCATGAAGACCACGTCGACCCCGGCCACCGCTTCACCTTCACCGACGTGGTCGGCCACGAACACGACTTCTGCTCGGTGCCCTGCCTGATCGCGTACACCGTCGAATACGGCTGCTACAAGCCACCAGCCGACGGGGTGGTTGATGCCGAGATCCATTGCGGATCTGTGTCTCCGCAGTCAGGCTCGGACTGCAAGTTCACCGTCGACCACCCCGGCACCCACGTGTCCCACCGCGGCGAGGAGTGGGCCGACCGCACCGCGCGGGGTGAGTCGCATGGCAGGGCGAAGCTGACCGAGGCCGATGTACGGGCGATCCGGGCTGCTGCCAGGGATGGCGAGACGTACCGATCGATCGCAGGACGGTTTGGTATCAACCGATTCACGGTGGGAACTATTGTGCGCCGCGAGAAGTGGAGTCACGTCGCATGACGGATTTCCTGAGCCTGGCCGATGTGCTGGCGAAACATTACCGCCGTCTCGACCCGAATCACCCGGCGTACGGCGCATGTGGGGGTTGCGGATTCGACCCTGACGTCACGCCAGGAACGACGACCTTTGCTCAGCACCAGGCTGCGATGTGGCGTGAGGCGTGCACCATCACGACGGTTGAAGAGTTGGACGCGCTGCCGAGCGGCGTCGAGGTGCGCTCGGTGAACGGGCCGTGGCTCAAGAACGACCGGTTCTACCCTGATGAGCCGTGGTGGCCGGCGGGCGGCGAGATCTCGGAGGCGTCGTCTGAGGTTGGGTTGCCGGCGCGGCTCACCCACCACCCGGATTGGCCGCAGCCGTGAGTGCGCAGGCGCGCGTGACCGCCCGGGAGTTGGTGGACGACCTGGCCGCCATTCGACGCAAGCGCCGCATGTCCCAGGCGGTGGTGGCCCGCAAGATCGGTATCTCCCAGTCCGGGGTGTCGTCGTTCGAATCCCACCGCGCTGAGCCGCTACTGAGCACTCTGTTGCGGTACGCCCACGCGGTCGGCGCCGACATCACGTTCGAGGTGCGGCAGTGAGCGGGCAGTGCGGGGGGCTGGCGCGTTCCCCACGAATTTCGACGGCGAGCACACCGTCTGCGACACCTGCGGTCGGACGCTGAAGCTGGACCGTGCCGGCCTGGTTCCCCGCCACAAGCCGACCGGGCCTAAGCCGCCGAAGCTGCTGCCACGCGGTGAAGCCATCGTCGACGGACGCCGGTGTGGGCGATGAGCGTCGACACGGAGTTACGTGAGATCGCCGAGCGCCAGGCGAGCCGCTACCCCGACTCGCTGATCGCCGCGCAGGGGTGGACGCGGGCCGAGTTGGTCGACGCGATCCACCAGCACCTGCGGAACAGCTACGCCCGAAAGCGAGACAGCGGGCAGCTCGAGCGTGACGAGGACGGCCGAATTCGTTTCAGGGAGCCGCGGCAGCGTTCCCGCCGCCGTGGTGATCGTCGCCGTGGCGGCGACGCTGCCGCGGGTTCGGCGGTGGGTTGTCCGACGCCGCGGAAGCTCATTTTCCCCACCGAAGCGTCCGCCGAGCTGTTCCTGACCCACGCGGCCTACGAGGGCCGCCGCTACCGCCCGATCCGCTCCTACCTGTGTCACTGCGGCTCCTGGCATGTCACCAGCCGGCCGGAACGCACCGTCGACCGTGAGGGTGGTGCGTCGTGACGAATTGGCGGCTGCAGGCCGCGTGCCGATCTCACGACCCCGACCTGTGGTTCCCGGAGCGCGGCGACAAACGCACCAAGGCGGCGGCGCTGCGGATCTGCCGAACCTGCCCGGTGATCGCCGCCTGCCGGGATTACGCGTTGCGCACCGGCCAACCGGACGGCATCTGGGGTGGTTTGACGCAGACGCAGCGCACCAAACTCTTGGGCGTGTCATCGTTCGTGCGCCGCACCTTGCGTGACAGCGAAGACCCCGACCGCCGGCTGAAGCCGTGCGGCACACCCGCAGCCTATGAGCGGCATCGCCGCCGGCGGGAACCGATCTGCGACCCATGCCGCAAGGCCAACACCCGACGCCACATCGAGGCGCAGAAGCAACGCCGAGCCCGCGATGCACGGCCCGCGAGTACACAGCAGGAGACGTCATGAGTGATCAAAGTGATTCAGAGGACATCGATATGCCTGTTGGTCGCCGGTGGGCCACGAAATCTCAAGTGGCCCAGTACTTGGCCACCAGCATCAGCACCGTGGACCGCATGGTTGAGCGCGGCGAGCTGACCGCCTACCCCGTCGGGAAGCGTCTGATTCGGTTCGACCTGAACGAGGTTGACGCCACCGTGACGGCCGGATCGGAGGCCAACTGATGCCGCACTTCCGTGTTGACGACGCGTTCCACTCGCACCCGAAGGCGCAGCGCGTCGGCGATGAGGCTGTCGGATTCTGGGTGCGCGCGGGCAGCTTCTGCATGGCCTACCTGACGGACGGATTCGTGCCGGACTGGTGGGTCAAGAAACAGCCCAAGGGATTAGCGAAGGCGAAGAAACTTGTCGAGGCGGAGCTGTGGCATGACGGTGCTGAGCGCGACGGCGAGAAGGGTTACCAGTTCCACGAGTTCGTGGGCCCGGGCCGTCAGGACAGCAAGGAGCAGATCGAGGCCGACCGGAAGGCGTCTCGTGAGCGCAAGGCGAAGTCCCGGGCGTCACAGCGGGAGTCACGCCAGGCGTCACAGGGGGAGTCACGCCGTGACACTGCTGGCGGTGCTGACGAAAACGAGCTCGAAACAGGTGTCAAAAACACTAATACAAAGGGCACTACAGACGCGGTACATATGGCACTACAAAGCAAAAATGGTGCGCAAAAAAATGGTCACGAAACCAACGGCCAAAATGTCCCCACCAGCGACATCACCAAAATGTCACGCCGTGACTCCCACCGTCCGTCACAGGGGGAGTCACGGCGAAGTCCCGGGTATACCCAACCCAACCCAACCCATGGAAGTACTTCTGTAGAGACTTCTCATGGAGGGGTTGCGTTAGCAGACGCGCAAGAAAAACCCCCCTCCCCCCACTGCTCCAGACACCCCAACGGCACCGACAAACCCTGCCACGCCTGCGGAGCCGCCAACGACGCACGCAAAGCCTGGGACACCGAACAGGCCAACACCGCCGCCGCCCGCCGCCGCGCCTTCTGGACCCAAACCCGCCCCGCCACATGCTGCGACCCCAACGGCATGACCGACCTCGGCAACGGCGTCACCCGCTGCCCCAACCACGACTGGAGCGCCCTCGAATGACCACCCACCTCAACGACGACGGCACCGTCCGACTCAACGACGACCCCCCACCCGCCAACTCGCCATCACCAACTGCCACCTCTGCGACCAAGACGGCTACCGCGGAACCCGCGTCTGCGACCACCAAGACCACACCCAAACCGCCCAACGCCACATCGCCGCCATACGCGCCCAAATGGGCTGGACCAACCAACCACCCCAGACCACTCCCAAAAACCCCGGAGAACCCCATTCCGGGGCCAAAAACACACCACCAACCACCAACCCACACCCCCAAACCACCACCAACGGACACCCCAACACCAAAACCCCACCAGCACCCACCCCAGAAAAACTCTGACCATGACCAGACCCGGCCCACCCGGCGGACCACGCCAAAACAGCCGAGACCGCGCCGCCAAAGCCTTCAACCTCCGCTGCAAAGGCTGGACATGGCGCGACATCGCCACCGAACTCGGCTACCGCAGCCACGCAGGCGCCATCACCGCCGTACGCCAACACCTCGCACGCCAACCCACCGAAGACCAAGCCATCCTCAAGGCCTACACAGCAGGCAGCTACCAACTCACCCTCCAACGCCTCCAACGCCTCGCCGACAAAGCCGAGACAGCCGAAGACTTCACCGCCAGCGCCACCATCGCCCGCGCCATCGGCGACCTCACCGACAAACACGCGAAGCTCACCGGCCAGTACGTCGAGCCCGACAAGCCCGACGTCGAGGTCAACGTCACCGTGGGGCTGACACCAGCCGCGGTCATCGGGGAGGCGCGCTCGAACCTGCTCGCGATCGCCGCCGCGCGGCGGGCCCAGATGCCGGCTATCGCGCCACCTGCCCCGGTTGTCGATGCCGAGGTGGTGGAGGCGTGACGACCGACGAGGACGCGATCACCGCGGCGCTGGCTGTCGCTGAGGACATCGCCGAGGGGCGCCTGGACCCGGCGGAGTTGGCGGCCGTGGCGGCTGCCGAGGCCCGGGCCGCGTTCGGGCGGGTGGTTGGTGAGGGCGACGAAATGTGGGAGCTGCACGTCGATGTCGCCCGCCAGTGCTTGGCGGTGGGGGGCTGGATCACCTCGGACGAGCTGGCGGAGTGGGTGGCGGTGTACCGGGCTGCGGAGGGGCCGCCGCCGGCCCCGCAGTCGTGGATTGAGCAGGCGTTGGCGGCCAGCGCCGACGAGGACGGAGACGACGATGAGTGACCAGGCCAAGTGGACGACTCTCATGGTGCTCGACGCCGCCGCGCTCGACGCGGGGACGAACATGCACTGCGAGCGGCTGCAGCTTGAGCGCCTGGCGCTCGCCGAGCGGATCGCCGCCCAGCTGCGCAGGGAAGGGCTCTTGCACGATGCGGACGCGATGGAGCCGCCGCCCGTGCCGATCAGCTGCCGTGGTCCCGAGCCGTGGGTGGACCCGTGGACCGAGCAGCGCGCAGATGGGCGGGAGAGACCGCGGCTGCTCCGGCGAGTGGTCGGCCTGGTGTTCGGGACGAGCCAGGGTGATGGCCCGATCAAGGAGCCGTGATCGAATGTCGCAATTCTTTAGTTTTGCGGACGGGCCGAGGGGCGGGCCGTGGGGCGGCATATCCCCAGGACGGAGTGTCGCAAAAGCCGCCGCAAAAAGGTATTCGCAATATGGTGTTATGCGTGAGATTTGCGTAAGATGGAAACCATGATCACATTGGAAACGGCCAGGCAGCGTGTCGGGGCGAAAGTCGTCTATCGCGCCCCGCACGTCCGGTCCAGCGAGCCCGGCGAGGAAGGCATCATCACCGAGGTCGGGCACATGTACGTGTTCGTGCGGTACGGGTCTGATCTCACCGCGAAGGCAACGCCCCCGGAGCTTCTCGACCTGGTGACGCCATGACTGGACTCAGCGCCGAAGCTGCTGACACGCCGTCGCCGCGCACGCCGATGCTGGCCGTGGTCGACCAACTGACCAAACTCGCGGCCGACGCCCGGGTTGACGCTGGAGCTGCCCGCGCTGACGGCGATCAGGAGCGGCGTCAGTATCTGATGGGTGAGCACCGCGGCCTGATGGAAGCTGCGGAGGCGCTGTTGGCGTTCGACTGGACCGCGGCGTGGCGTGAATCGATGACGATCACCACGGTGGAGCAGCTCGACGCTCTGCCGAGTGGGTCGGTGATCCGGCGCGGTGGTTTCACGCCTGGTGTGTTTGAGCGGGCGGAGGATTGCGAATTGTGGCTGGAGGCGGGCAGCGACAGCCCGGACTATCCGGGTGAGCATCTGTTGCCGGCGATCCTCGTTTGGCATCCCGATTGGAGCGACCAGTGATCGGTCCTGATCGGGAAGCGTTGGAGTCCGTGGTGCGTGGCGCTGAGCACGCGGCTCGGCTGGAGCGCTATTTCGAGAGGCGGTGCGCCAAGGAGCAGGGCGTGTCGAGTTCGGAGCGGAAGATGCAGCGTGCTCGGGAGAAGGCGGCCAAGCAGGCGAAGAAACGACGGAGGAACGGACGATGAGCGGTGTTCAGGTGGGGCTGTGTGAGCGGTGCGGCGCCGCGGTGGGTGTTGATCGCCGGTGCTCGGTGTGCCATCCGCCCACGGTTGCCGCTGCCGGCGCGACGCCCCAGCTCACCCTCGGTGAGGTCGTCCAGTCCGCGATCGGGCCGACTCGATCGCTGAGGACATCCGCAACGCCACCGCACTGGTGGGCCCGATCGACCCGTCGAATGTCGGGATGGTGGCCTTGGTGTCGGGATGGTTTGCACGAGCGGTGGAGCGGATCGGGTTGGAGGGTCAGCCGATGCCGAGCGAGGAGCTGCTGGCTGACGCTCGCCAGTTCTTGATGGAGCAGGAGTCACGGTCATGAGCGACTACGTGGTGTACCGCGATAGCGATGGCGACGACGCGCAGCTGGAGGTCAGCACGGGCGGCCCACTGGGTGTCGTGTTCACCGCAGAGTCCGGCCCTGAAGCTGTGGCCGTCGGCCTGGACCGTGAGGCTGTGGAACGGCTGCACGCCCAGCTCGGTGTGTGGCTGGAACGGGCTGATGGCCGTGTGGTGTTGGATCGCGAGTACTCCGACGAGGAGTTGCGGGCGGCGGCGCAAGTCGATGCCACGAGGGGGGCTGTGTTCCTCGGCCCTGACGAGTACCGCTCGGTGCCCTCGGATTCGTGCGTGAAACCGGACACGTCGCAGGTCACTCACACCGAGATGTGTTCGGTGCGTGGCCCCGGTTGTCGGGTGTCGGAGCAGTGTTCGGCGGCGCAGGCCGGTATGAAATCTGGCATAAAACCACGGGAGGATCTGCAGTGAGCACCGAGCCGACGGGAATCATCCGCATCACACGCACCGAGAAGCACAGTGACGGCTCAGTGACGCTCTACGGGGTCAACGACGAAGGTGACGAGGTCTATCGCCGATTTCCACCCGGAGCGTTGGTTGAACGAATCGTCTGTGGCACTTGCAAAACCCTCTGATCGGCGGCGAGTGCTTCTCTTGTGTGACGCCCGAACAGATTGGGGGTGGCAAGCGGTGAGCGGCCAGGAGGTGCGCTGCGGGGATGTGTCGGCGAGTGGGCGCTGTTCGCCGCGGCGGCGGTCGGTCTGGTGGGAATTGCCGCGTTTTCGGTGTGGATCATCCCGGTGGCGTGGTCGAAGGGTGATGGGGGTGGGATCCCCGTTGCTGTTGCGACCCTCGGCGTGGGTGTGGTGCCAGCTGTGTTCTTCACCTGGTTGACGTTCGGCAGCGCTGTGCTGACGCGGCGGGCATGCCCGAGGCATGGAAGCCGGCCGTGAGCGGCCAACTGCTGGGGTATGCGCGGGTGTCGACGGCGCATCAGTCGAACGATGCCCAGGTCGATGACATCGAGGCGGCCGGCGTTGACCCGGATCGGATCTACGTCGACAAGCTGACGGGTGCGTCGCGGCGTGAGGATCGGCCGGGGCTGGCTGCGTTGCTGGATTATGCGCGGCCCGGTGACGTGATCGTGGTCAAGGGTGTGGATCGGTTGGGCCGTGATGCGGCTGAGGTGATGCTGACGATTCGGGATCTGCTGACCCGGGACATCGTGATCCGGGCGTTGCGGGAGGGGGTGGATTCCTCGACGCCGACGGGGCGGGCGGTGCTGGGCATCATGGCCAGCCTTGCCGAGCTCGAGTTGGAGTTGGGGCGTGAGCGTCGGGAGGCGGCGCGGGCGTCGCGGAAGGCGCGGGGGTTGCCGACGGGGCGGCCGCGGGCGTTGACGCCGGCGCAGGTGGAGCAGGTGGTGAAGTTGGCGGCGGCGGGAGAGTCAGTGTCGGCTATCGCGGAGTCGTTTCGGGTGGGGCGGGACACGGTGTACCGGGTGTTGAAGGCGGCTGAGGAGGCTGGCGATGGGTGATCGGGCGCCGTGGTTTTCAACTGGCGGCGCCGGCGGCGATGTGGTCGAGGCCGCGCCGAGATCGGAGACGCGGTTGTGTGAGGGGTGCGTTCGGAGTGATTGTCCGACTGCGTGTCCGGTCATGCCGGCCGAGGAGGCGCGGTGAACGAGGGGCACACGTTCTACGACCCGGATGCGGGGCCGCTGCCAGAAGATTACCGGCGTTGGTCATTTCATTGAGTCGACGCCGACGCGGTGCTGGCTGACCCGGGAGCAGCACCGGGAGCGGGCGATGCGGGAGTTACGTGCCGCCGAGGCGCTGTTGACGGACGTCGAGGGCGCAGGGTACGTGCTGCCTCCGCAGCGGCTTCGGGCTGCGGAGGAGCACCTGGCGATCCTGCGGGCGCGGGTCGAGGAGGAGAGTTCGGATGGATGAGGACGGCTACGTGACGATCGCGACCTGCGGTCAGTGTGGCCAGCGGCCCAACTCGTGCATCTGCGTTGAGGGGTTCCACGGCCCGGGCGGCGTGGAGCCTCATCCGCATCGCTGCCACTGCTGCCGGTGCGGCGCGATGACTCATGAGATGGTCGCGGTGGGTGTCGGGGACTCGTACTCTTTTGGGCCGCTGTGCCTCGACTGCCGAAAGGGGGTTGGGGTCGGTCTGGTGGTGGGTCGACCGGCTTGGACGCGCCGGAGGTCGCGCAGTGGGTGCTCGGTGAAGGGCTGGAATTCCCTGAGGTGCCTCAATTGTGCGACTGCGGGCATTTGTGGCATAACCGGGGTGGTTGCGGGGAGTGTGATTGCACCGCAGCCCACCGGTTCACAAGCTAGTGGCGTTGGCAGACGCCGACGGGAATCTGACGAGACGCGGCTTTATTGGTGAGAGAGGGATGTCCGCTAATGGCCACTGGTTTTAGGGAGGGGCAGCGGGTTTGTGTTACGGCCCGCGAAGGCACTCGAAAACTCGACTGGGATGGTTACCTAGCGCATGTCGTCAGAACGAGCGGGCCAGGTAGGTCATCGTGAGGCTGTCGGTGTGCCGGCCGCCGCGCACCGTCCACCGGAGCCGCCACAGGGTGTGGCCTTGGTCGTCGCGTTCGAGGGTGAGGGTGACGTTGGTGACGTGGGTGGCCATCTGCTGCAGGGTAGGTGACGTCACCCCTGGTTGACACCCTGAGCGGCGTGCTAACCGATGCGCGGGTGCTGCGGGACTTGCGGGGTGCTGCTTCCCGGCTGGGGCGGGCGTTGCGGCAGCAGCGGTTGGAGGATGTGGCGGCTGAGCAGACGTTGATCGACATCCTGTTGGACAGGTTGTTGGAGGCACGCCCGGAGTTGCGATGGACCCCGTAAAGCTGCTTGTCGCGTGCCGATTGTTGCAGACGGCGCGTGGCAGGGTGCGGCCAGCGTCGCCCGCCGAGCTCGCCCGCCGTCTGGATCCGAAGTTCGTTGTGACGCCGACGATCCGGCTGATTTCGGATATCGCGGTGCGGTCGGTGCGGGATCCGAATCAGCGTGACGTCGTCAGCGCCCCGCCTCGTACGGGTAAGTCTGAGGAGCTGGCCGTCTGGCTGCCTGTCTGGGCGTTGATGCCGGACCCGGCGTTCCCGATGAAGGGCCCGGATCTGAAGATCATGATCATCTCGAATGGTGATGACCTCGCTCGGGCGCATTCCCGCAAGGTGCGTGACATCATCCGTGAGCACGCTGGGTTCCTCGGTTTCAACATTGCGCCTGATAAGACTGCGGCCGGCCAGTGGAACGTCCAAGGACACGACGGCGCCATGCTGGCGGCGGGCATCAGTTCCCACATCGTCGGTTTCGGTGCGGACTTGATGATCTTGGACGACTTGGTGGGTAGCGCGGCCGAAGCCGACAGTGAAGCGCACCGCAAACGGATTTTGGCCGAGTATCAGGGCTCGTTGGCTGCCCGCGTCCACCCTGGCGGATCAATTCTGCTGGTGATGACCCGCTGGCATGAGGAGGACATCGCTGGGGCGTTGTTGAAGCTTGAGCCGGATCAGTGGCGGGCCACCAACATCACCGCGGTGGGGGAGCGAGGAATCCCTGATGCGCTCGGCAAGGACCCTGGCGTGGCGATGACGTCCGCGCTGGGGTTCATTCCGGAGGACTATGCCCGCCGCCGCCGCACTGTCGGCGATCGCATGTGGTACGCGCAGTACATGGGCAAGCCGTCGAACCCGGCCGGCTCCCTGATCAAGTCGGCGTGGATCACGCAGCATCGGCTGGCCGCCGCCCCCCGCTCACCGATCTACACCGTGGTGGGTGTCGACCCAGCAGACTCCGGCAAGGGCGACGAGTGCGGCATCGTCGCCACCACCCTGTTCGGGGTGGGGCGGGTGGCGATGATCGCAGACAAGTCTGGGCGGATGACATCAGATCAGTGGGCTTTGGCTGCAGTGGATTTGGCGATCGAGGTGGGCGCCTCGGAGATCGGGGTGGAGGGGTTCGCCGCGCGTGAAACCTACACCCGGGTGGTTCGGGAGGCGATCCGCCGCCGCCAGGACGAGGGGAAGCTGCACCGGGACATCATCGTGACGGGGTGGCCGCCGAAGGGGTCGGGTCGTGGTGGTGGGGATGCGATCGCCCGGGCGGCGCCGCTGCGGCAGGATTTGGAGGTGGGAACCTTGGTGCTGGCCGGCGAGTTCCCCACGTTCGAGGAGCAGGCCACGGCGTGGCAGCCGGGCCAGCACCAGCCGGACCGGTTGTCGGCGTTGATCGTCGGCCACGACTTGTGTGTGCACGCGGCGGGTCAGGAGTGGGGCATGGCGAGTCCCGCCGACTACGCCACCACCGGCGGCGGTTCGGGGCGGCCGGAGGCGTCCGTCACCGACATCGAAGACTGGATGCGACAGAAACTCGCCTAACCGGACCGAAATACGTGACGCCGCGCACAGGGTTCGGGGATTCGCGGCCCCTGCCGCTACCTTCCGCCCGTGGGGCACGCCAGTCCTGAACGCACACCAGCAGTCCGTGTTGCCCTCAACCAGGCCCTCACCCCCAGCCAAGCCGCCCTGTTCGCCGAGCTCGCTGCGGCGCTCGAACTCCACGGACTCGACCTCGCCGTCACCGACCTACCCGACGACTCCTGCGAACCCCAGGACTGGCAACCCGACCACCTGATGGTCACCGAAGTGCTCAACTCCCCGAAATCGTTCCTGCACATGACGAAGCTGCCACACCCGGACCGCGCCTACCTGGTGGCCGGGCTGACCGTGCGGGGCATGGTGGCAGAGGAGATCGCCGACCGCACCCACTGCTCGCTGCGTTTGATCCGCACGATCCGCTCGTGGGAGATGACCGCGGTGTGCAAGTGGGTGCACCACCAAACCACCGTCCTCGAGCGGGATCTGTCGACAGAACGCGCCGCCCACGCCCACACCCGCCGCGCCCTCGCCGACTCCAGCCGCGATAACGAACGCCTGCGGAACCAACTGGCCCAGATCCTCGACAAGCTGCAGGCCGGTACCCTGAAGGCGTTCCCGCGCTGCGGACATCCCCGTGTCGGATACAACGTGTACCGTCGCAACGGTCAGGAGCGGTGCCGCGAATGCCGCCGCACATGGGACGCCAAAAAACGTAAACCACGCCCCCTGAACAGCCAATCCGTTCCAGTGAACGGTAATCCGCTGCCCGCCACGGTTCTATCGTCCGCATCATGACGCTGCTGATCCTCGCTATCTACGTGTTGGCCGTGGCCCGACTCACCAGGCTGATCAACTTCGACGTCGTAGCCGATCCGATCCGCGTGGCGGTGGCGCGCCGCGCGTCCGTCGCGAAATCTGCTGCGGCCGAGGCCACACTGGCGGACCAGTACACCACCGCCGCCCTGCATCAGCGGCGGGAAGGCCGCTGGAACACAGCCGCCTACCTGCTCGAATGCCCGTGGTGCATCGGATTCTGGCTGTGCCTGGCCTCGGCCTACGCGCCTGTCGCCATCATCGGCTGGCCGTGGTGGTCGCTGTTTCCTGTCGCGTTGGCCGCATCGCACATCATCGGTATCGCCGCCCGACTAGCCGCCCCCGACGATGAGATGAGCATCGAACCGGCCCCTGAGCACGGCTGACCTTTACCGTCTCCGTCGTGGCCGGCCCCAACCTGCGTGTAGTGCGGCGCCCCAGGGGTGCGCTGACCGCGTCCGCGCCCGCACCGCTGGTGGCTGCGTCCGCGCCCGTCACCGACCCGACGAGTGTGTTCAAAGCGATCGGGCTCGGCGGCCGCCGCGACAACTGGCAAGCCGAAGCGTGGCAATGCTACCGCCGTGTCGGCGAGTTCGGCGCCTACGTGCGGTGGCGAGCCAACTGCTGCTCCCGCGTGAAGTTCGTTGCCTCCGAGATCGATCCCGTCACCGGCGACCCAACCGGGTCGATCGCCGACGACAACACCGAGGGCCAGATCGTCGCCGCGCTGGTTCGCGCCATCGCGGGCGGCTCGCTGGGACAGTCGGAACTGATCAAACGCACCGCCCACAACCTGACGGTGGCCGGAGAGCTGTGGATCGCGGTGCTGCAACGCCCCGAGGGGGAACAGTGGTTTGCCGTCACCCGCAAGGAGATGGAATCCGGCAACGGCCGCGACGGGCTGCTGATCAAACTGCCCGACGGGACGAAACACCCCTTCAACCCGCCCGACGACGGCCTGTTCCGGGTGTGGGATCCCGATGCTGAGGATGCGACGTTGCCGACGTCGCCGGCGCAGGCCAATCTTGATGCGTTGCGGGAAATCCAGCAGGCCACGAAGAAGATCCGCAACGCGGACCTGTCGCGCCTGATCGGCAACGGCATCCTCGCGATCCCCGCAGAGGCGTCGCTGCCGTCGCAGGATGCCCCGACGGCAGCGGACAAACCGGAAGGATCACCCCCACCAGGCCCGCGCGCGAAACCCGCCGTGGAGCTGACGAAATTGATCGCGAAGCAGGCGCTGCTGGCGATCGAAGAGGGTGAGACGAGCATGGCGGCGCTGCTGCCGATCATCATCCAGATGCCCGGCGATCACGTCGACAAGATCAAGCACATCGAGTTCGCTGACCAGATCACCCCGGTGGCGTTGCAGACCCGCAACGATGCGATCGCGCGCCTAGCGATGGGGTTGGACATGTCACCGGAGCAGCTGCTCGGGTTGGGCAGCAATTCCAACCATTGGTCGGCGTTCATCATGGCTGACCAGGACGTCCAGTTGTATGTGGCGCCCGTGATGCAGTTGATCTGCCACGCGATCTACACCAACGCGTTGCGGAACCTGGTGACCAAGTTGGGAATCGACCCGACGAAGTACACCCTGTGGTACGACACCAGCCGGCTGACCGCCGACCCGGACCTGACCGACGAAGCGAAAGATGCATCGGATCGGGGTGCGTTGCGGCATGCGGAGCTGCTGCGGTTCCTCGGCTTGCCTGAGGACAGCGGATACGACTTGACGGACCCGGATGGGTGGAAAGAGTTGGCGCGCGACCAGATCGCCAAGAATCCCGACCCCGCTCTGATTCGGTTCTGGGCGCCGATCCTTGACCCGATCGCGGGTGTCGAATTCCCTGAGCCGGCTCCCTCGTTGCCTGCCGGCAACACCGATCCGGCCGACGAAGAGGAGTCGGGGGCGGAACAGGGTCAGGAACCGAAGACGGAGCAGCAGAACGACACTGACAGTCGCCAGTCGGCTGCGGCGGCCGGCCGCGGGATTTCGATGGCGATGGAGCTGATGGTGACGCGGGCGCTGGAGCTCGCCGGGAAGCGGCGTGTGCGTAGCCACGATCCGGCGCAGGCGTTGCGGCTTCGCGACGTTGCCCCGCAAGACTATCACCGGCTGATGGAGCCGGTTCCGGACGGTCAGGTGCCGAAGCTGATCAAGGGTTGGGATGCCGGTTTGGATGAGTTGGCGGCCCGGTACGGATTGGACGCCAACGCGGTTCGTAGCGTGGTGGAACGCCGCGCCCGGGAGCAGCTCACCGCCCAGGTGGTCGACGCCTGATGTGGCCCGAACCTGGGGAGGCGCTCGACCGCACGATCGAGGTCGAAGCCGCCGTCGCGGACCTGTACGCCGAAGCGCTGCGACGGTGGGCGCCGGCAGCGCGCGCCGCTGTCCTGCCTGCGCTGACCGCCGCCGCCGGCGAACAACTGCCGCCCGATCCCGACGCGCTTGCCGGCGAACAATCCTCATGGGATGCGATTGCCGCCACCGTGATCCTCGCCGGCCTCGGACTGCTGTGGGCTGTCACCTACACCGACGCGGTTGAAGGTCTCGGCATCGACCTCCCCGACCCGCCAGGTGATGCGCCGCGGCCCGACATCGACCCGGCCGTCACCGCCATCATTGCCCGCACTACAGACGCCACCACACGGCAGGCCCGCGACGACCTCGCCCGCGCGACCGCCAACCCGTCCAGCCGCGACGCACTCGGCGTGTTCGTCGACTCCCACCGCGACCAGGTCGCCGCCGTACCCGGCATGGTGCGCGAGGCACTCACCGCAGCAGTCCAATCGCTGAAGGTCCAAGCCACCACCACCGCGGTGGTGATCGACAGCGCACAGTTGCGGGCCGAAACCGCTCAGATGCTCGACGCCGCCGGCCCGGCCATGCGTGACCTCGCCCGCCGCGAGGGCTACCAAGCCGCCGGCGTCATGAACCACGCCGTCATCACCGCCGCCCAGCAGGATCCCGATGCGGGCGAGCTCCAGAAATGCTGGATTGCGACGCTCGACGGACGAACCAGACCAACCCATTGGGCTGCCGACGGCCAGCGCGCCCCACTGGGCGGCAAATTCACGGTGGGTGGTGAGCACCTCGAGTTCCCCGGCGACCCCCACGCATCCGCGGCTGAGCGGAAGAACTGCCGCTGCCGGGTGGGTGTCCTGGCCAAGGATGAAGCGCTTCCCGACGAGGTCGACCGGCACACCGAGCGGCTCGACGGCCGCGACAGTGTGGTGATCAACCGGGACGGGCGCACCCAGGCGGAGGAAATTCAGCGTCGCGCCGACGACGGCAATATCCGCGCCCGCGACGACCCAGAAGGCATTGGGCGGGTGGCATCCGGCGGCTGGACCGCACCGAGCGAACAGGAGATGGGCATGACGAGCGTTGAACCAGCAGTCGACGAGGAAACGTACTTCACGTTCACCGACGCACTATTCGCTGTCACCGGCGTGCCGACCGCCGACGGTCGCATGCTCGACGCCAACCTTGACCTCACGATGCGGGAAACCCCACTGCCGGTGCAGTTCTGCGAAGAGATGGAAGGCGGACACTACGGGTCCGTAACCGTCGGCGTGGTGGAGGCGATCCGCTTCAAGAACGGTCAGGTCCGCGGCGACGGATACATGCTCAACAACGAGAACGCGCTCAAGGCCATCGATCTGGTCTCGCACGGCGTCTGTAACCCATCCGTGGATCTCGGGAACTGCGAGATCATCCCCACCGACCAGGGCGGGATTCTCATCACGGAGGACACCTACGCCGAGGACATGGAAGTCCTGTGGACGACCGTCAAAGCCGAGCTGCTGGCGGTGACGTTGGTGGCCATTCCCGCGTTCGGTGAAACACGTATCGCGTTGAATGAGCAGCGAGAACCGCGCGCGAAGGCGTTGGTGGCGTCGGCCGTCGCGGAGTTCACACCCCGTGTCTACGACCCGGCGCTGTTCGCCGACCCGAAACTCACCGGCCCCACCCACCTGACGATCACCGAAGACGGACGGATCTTCGGCCACGTCGCCTGCTGGTCGGAGCGGCACCGCTCGGTTGGCCTCGGCAACATCACCCCACCCCATTCGGCCACCGGGTACGAGAATTTCCACAGCTCCCCACCGGTGCGGCTCGCGGACGGCAGCAGCCTGCCCGTCGGCCGGCTCACCGTCGGCATCGGCCACGCCCCCACCACAGGCATCAGCAACGTTGCCGCGCAGGCACACTACGACAACCCTGAATCGTGCTTCGCCCTCGTTCGCGCTGGCGAGGATCAGTTCGGTATCTGGGTGTCGGGTGTGCCGGCGCCGTGGGCCACCCCGGAGAAAGTAGAGATGGGGTTGGCTTCGCCGATGTCGGGGGATTGGCGGCCGTACGGCCGGGGCCTGGACCTGGTGGCGGTGCTGGCCGTCAACACCCCGGGCTTCTTGTGCCGCGGTGGCGGAACGTCAGCGGCGGCCGGTGACCAGTTGGCGATGGTCGCCAGCTTGGGGCCGTCGCAGCGCGCCACCGCGGGCGGTATCGGGCATCTGTCGTTCGACGACATCCGCGCCGCCGTCCGGATTGAGTTGGAGGAATCCCAACGGACGGCTGCGTTGGCGGCCCGCCGCGAGTCGGCGTTGGCGCGGGCCCGCGACGTCGTGGGTGATCCGCCCACGCCTGCGGAGCGGTTGGCGGCCTTGCTGGAACGGGCCTGACAGTGGCATGCAGTTGCCGCGGCGGCGCGGCGGCGGCGCGCACCGGTGCACGGATCGTGGGCTATGACTTCACGCCTCCCGGCGGCGACACACCAACCCGATTCCCCGACAAGGCATCCGCTCTGGTGGAACGCCGCAAGCGCGGCGGCGGCACCATCGTCGCCGTCACGGCCGGCTCATAGGCGCGGCGCTGTCACATCACCGGCCATGTTGCGGTCAGCGAGGAGCCGCGCGAATTCATCGATGGGCGTGTACGCCCGACCGCGCAGCCCCCAGCCGTCGCCCCACGAGTTGAGCCACTCGATGACCGCCGTCTTGTAGAACGACGGGTGATAGTCCACCCCCAGCACGAGATACTCGTGGCCGCCTTCCAGCGAGCCGGAGGCGTGGACGATGCCATTGCGGTCAGGGTCCTCCATGCTGGAGTAGAACGCGGTACCCACGATGAGTGGCTGTGTCTGCAGAGCGTTGAGGAACCCCGTCATGGAGAATGTCCACGTGTAGCGGCGGATGAAACCGAGCTGGCGTGCCGCTTTCGCGACACCGTTGCCGGAGCTGCCCTGATCGACACCGGGGTAGGTGTTGTTCGGGATGCCGTCCAATCGGGTGGCCAGCGTATAGAGCTCGAGCGCCTTGGTTTCGTCGAGGTAACCACCGTCGCGTCGGGCCGTGCTGGTGTGCGCGTAGTCGGTGTTCAACCACTGTGCCATCGCGTTGCCTGTGCATGACCCCACTTGACCTTGGTCGAGTACTGGCGCCGATGTCGTCCATCGGGTTGTCTTCGGCTGCAGTGGTTTCGCCGCGGCGAAGTGGGCGAATTCGCGGGATCGCGGGTCGTGGTCGACGAGCCGGCCCAGTGCGTGGGTGAGCGTCATGGCCCGCACCGTATGGACTGTGGGTGCGGGCCACTCGGCCTGTGAACTAGCTGTGACCTGCGGAGTTAGGCGTCCTTACCGAACGCTCCGTCGCGGGCGCGGCGCAGCGTCTCGATCATGTTGTTGATCTGCCGGCGAGTCAGCGGGACGGTGAACACGGTGGCTGGCGGGTCGAACTCGCTGATGGGCGGGCAGTCACCCGGGCCGACGGTCATAGCCATCGTCCGGCCGTCACGCTCTTCAGCGAGTTTCGCGTTCCGCTCGACGGCCAGCACGCACTCGTGGCACGCCGAATGGTCGGCGTGGTGTGGCGTCGGTGGGCTCACGATGTCGTTGGGCCGGGGCTCCGGTGCGGCCGAGAAGACGTGGCGGGTGAGCCCGATCTGGACGAATCCATTCGCGTCGTTCTTGTCCCAGTGAACCGAGAGTTCGGTTCCGGTGCCGCCGAACCGGGCGAAGCCGTCGGTTTCGGGGCGTTGAATCACTTCTTTCGGCATGGCCGTCATCCCTTCACGGGGTTGGAGGGCGTCGCGCCCTGACCGCCATCGCGGCGATCGCCGACAGCTTCACAAGCCCGCGTGCACGCCTGCCTCCTACGTTCTGCCGCCAAGAGAGTTCCCGCCCGCGCTATGTGCCGGGGAGCGATCGGAAACGAAACAGCACGTTCCAGAACAGGAGCACACGACGTGAAGTTCACGCGCCCCGATCAGCTGCCCGCCACCGTCGCCGAACTCGACGAACTCGCGAACCAGGCCCGCGCTGAAATCGCCGTCATCCAGGCCCGGCACGCCGCAGGCGAGGAACTGTCCCCCGAGGACACCGAACGCCTCGAATACCTGCTCGATTCGCGAGACGAGATCGTCACCGAACGCGAAACCGTGTCCGCCGCAGAGCAGGCACACACCGACAAGCTGGCGGGTCTGCTGGACCGCGTCAACCCGCCGACCCCCGAGGCCCCTGCCGCTGAGGCTGCGCCGGAAACCCCGGCCGCCACCCCGGAGCCAGGTGACGCCGCCGCAGCAGCCGAGGTTGTGGCCGAAGCGGAAGCCGCCACCGCGCAGGCCGCCGAACAGCCCGAGCCCGTCACCGCCGCCGCCACCGGCAAGGCGGCCGGCCGGGTATTCGCTGGCGCAGTCACCACCACCGAGGTGCCGAAGCCCAACACGGGCGGCGATGCCAGTAAGCGGTGGGACCTCAAGCCGGAAGCGCCGAACTTCGCCGAACTGGGCAACCAGAAGGTCGACACCGCGGCGATCGCCGAGGGTATCTGCTCCAACGGCCAGTTCACCGGCCTGAACCCGGACCGCCGAACCATCATCGCCTCGATGGAGCGACCGCAGGGCAAGGTCATCACCCGCGCTGAAGACCTCTACGCAGAACTGGACCGCATCTCCTCGGAGATCCCCGGCCACGGAGCCGTCACCGCCAAGGCACTCGTCGCCGCCGGCGGTTGGTGCGCCCCCTCGGAGCAGCTGTACGACTTCTGCGAAACCCCCGCCGCTGTCGGTCTACTGTCCCTGCCGGAGATGACGATCAACCGCGGCGGTGTCATCTTCCCCGCCGAACCGGACTTCTCCGCGCTGCAGAACGGGTTTCACTTCACCGAGACGGAGTTGGAAGCCGACAGCGGCTCACCCAACTACACCCCGACGGCGATCAAGAGCTACGTCGAGATCCCCTGCCCGCCCGAGATGGTGGAATACCGGCTCGAGGCGATCGGTTGGGCCGTCAAGTCCGGCATCTTGCAGAAGCGGGCGTGGCCGGAGCTGGTCAAGAAGTTCCTCGACGAGTTCATGGTGGCTCACGAGTATCGGGTGTCGGCGCTGACCGTCACGAAGATCCTCGCGCAGTCGTCCGCGGCGAAGGTTGTCCCGAACGACGTCGTTCTGGGCGCCACGACCAGCATCCTCAACGGCCTGCACATGCGGGCGCGTAACTTGCAGATCAAGACCCGCAAGATGGTCATCGAGGGCATCGCGCCGCTGTGGTTCCGCGACGTGCTGCGCGCCGACCTCGCCGGCCGGGACGATATCGCCGGCCTGAGCGTCACCGACGCCGACGTCGACCGTTGGCTCGCGGACCGCGGAATCTACCTGCAGTACGAAGGTGCCTGGCAGTCCCTCACCTCCGGCAAGCCCGGCCACGAAGACACCTCGTGGTGGCCCGGCTCGGTCGACGTGGTGCTGTACCCGGCGGGCACGTTCTGGCGGTCGCGGCAAAACGTCCTCAATCTCGGTGTCCAGTTCCCGATGGATCTGGTGCAGCAGAACCGCCAGATGGAGGGCTTCGTCGAGGACGAGTTCCAGGTGGGTAAGCGCTGCTACCCGTCGCACCTGATCCGGATTCCGTTGTGCGTCAACAGCGCCGTCGGTGCCCGCGAGGTCATCGACTGCACCACCGAGTACGCGACGACTACCACCAAGACGGTCACCCTCACCGGTAGCCCGACTGGCGGCACCATCACGCTGAAGTTCTCGGCCAACGGCACGCAGTCCGGGACCATCGCCTACAACGCGTCTACCAGCACGGTCGACAGCACGCTGACGGCGATCGACGACAACGTGACCGCGGCCGGCGACATTACCGTCGGCGGATCGGCAGGCGCCTGGGTCGTCACCTACCCGGCCCGACTCGGCGACCTGCAGTTGGGGACGAATTCCCTGACCGGCGGCACTTTGCCGAGCGCGACCATCTCCTGACCGGGGGTCTGCGGAATCAGAGACGGAGGCGGGCGGCGTGGACCACACGAGGCAGGTTTACGTCCGCCCGCCTTCCCGCAGGAAGGGATGACGACATGACGGTGACGCTCAATCCTGTGGTGTTCGATGCACCACTGGTGACTCCAGCACCCAACGGCCTGTACGCCGCCACCAATTGGCAACCCCAGTCCGGGCCGGCGCGCTGGATCGGTGCCGGCATGCTGATCCGCAGCCGCAACTACGGCAACAGCAGCGCGTTCAAGGTGTGGACGGCCGACTGGGATGGTCTGCAAGAGGATCTCGGCGACGACGACGTGAAGACCGGTGTGCGGCCGGACGATCCAGATGCCTACATCGCGATGACGGTGGTGGGCGCCGACGCGTGCGAACCGGGAGCGTTGCCCGAGCAGGAGATCCGGGACCGGGCTCAGCAGGTGCTGCTGCTAGAGGAGCAGGCCGCCGCTGAGGAGGAGTTTGCCGCACGGCTTCTCACCGATACCAGCCCAGTATCGGTGGCCGACATCGTCGCCGCTGTCGCGAAACTCGAGGGACTGCTGGCCAAGACGAACACACTGGGCTTCATTCACGCCAGCTCCGAGCTCGCCGCGCCGGCAGCACAGGCGCAGCTGATCGTCCGTTCTGGTGTGGCGCTCAAGACCCCGCTGGGCCATACGTGGGTGTTCGGCGGCGGCTACGTCGGTGTCGACGGCCTGGACCAAACGCTGGTGGCCACTTCGCAGCCGTACGGGTGGCGCACCGAAATTGCGGTGAAGGCGGGTCTGGATGTGACGCGGCACAACCTCTATCACGCGGTTGCTGAGCGGTCGCTGCTCATCGGCTACGAGGCTGCGGTCGGCGCGGCCACCATCACCTAACGCTGAGGAGAACGAAGACAATGCCTGAAGGTGTGAACGTCTTGGTTGAGGACGGCGAAGCGACGATCGAGTTCGTCGACCAGTCCCTGCGTGGTTCAGGACTCGGGAAGCTGCTCTCGGTGGGCGGCCCGCAGCAGGTGCGGAAGGTGACCCGCCCCCGGGTAGCCTACATCGTGCCCGAGGCGGTCGCCCGCGACGCCGGATTCATCGACGGCGAACAGCCTGCCCCGAAGAACGAATCCAAGGGCTACGACGACGGCCTGCCCGACAGCGATTGGTCGCGTCCCGCCCTCAACGAGTACGCCGCCAAGTTGGAGCCGCCGCTCAACCCCGCCGACTATTCGAACAAAGAGCTGCTGCTCGCCGCGATCAAGACGGCGATCGCTGGAGGCGCGAAGCTCCCCGGCGCCGATGCACCCGCCTGAACAACTATGACCCGCATGCCTCGTGACTACGACCCGCCCGGCGCGGTAGCGCCCCACACAGGAGGACAAGCAACGTGAGTGTTGCGCCAGTCGTCAAGGGCTACAAGCTCCGCGCCACCAAGACGGACCGCTGCGGACTGCCACTCGAGGGACCGAAGAACCGGTTCGTCACCGACTGCTTCGTGTCGGTGAAGACCACCCCGGTGATGAAGGACCGGCAGGAGCTGGAGCAGCCCAACGCCGAAGGCCGCGTCATCTTCTCCGACACCACCCCGCCATCCCGGAAGCACCACAACGCCGAGATCGTCATGGCGGGCATCGACCCCGAACAGTGGGCGCTGTTCCTGAACTATCCGACGATCCTGGACCACAACGGCAACGTGATTGGGTTCGGCGACAAGAAGGACGTCGACTCGAAGACCGGCCTGGCGATCGAGGTGTGGACCGGCGGGTCGACCGACGATGACTGCGGGATTCCCGACGACGACACCATCTTCTCCCTGCCGGATAGCGGTCTCACCTACGGTTACCTGCTGATGTGCGTCACCGAGTTCACCCCGCCGCCGATCAGCATCGAGGCGGCGATCTCAACGTTTACCATGACCGGTATCACGACTCCGATGTCGCGGTGGGGTCGCGGCCCGTACAACGTGGCCCGCATCGACAACTCCGGCACCGCCGGACGCCTGCTGGTGCCGATCGAGAAGGACCGGCACCTCACCTGGTTCCGCACACCGGTGGATCCGCCGGAAACCACCGACGGCGCGGTCTCGCTGGGTATCCAGTCGTTGTTCACTGTGGATCCGTATTTCGGTTCGGGTGCAGCGGATGTGGCCCCGGATCAGGACGATTCGCTGGAGGCGACGATCACCGTCACCGGTTCCCCGACAGGCGGCAACTTCACCGTGAAGTTCGCCAACTGGGATTCGTCGCTGTCGGCGACGATCGCCTACAACTCGACGAACTCGGCGGCCAAGACCGCTATCTCCGGTGTCGACGATGGGCACCTGGCGGCGGAGTTCACCGTCACTGGCGGCGCTCTGCCGGGCACCGCGCTGGTGGTGAAGTATCCGGCGGTGCTGGGCGCGATGTCGATCGGCACGAAGGCGCTCATCGGCGGCACCGCACCGGACGTCGCCATCTCGTAATAGCAGTCGTCGGACCGCCCTGGGCATTGGCGTGGCAGCCCCCGGGGCGGTTCGTCATTTCCGGTGCATGAGCACCCCGCGTCGTTACCGTTCGTGCCGTGGCGTACACCTGGCCGATTGATCGGACATGCTTGCCGGACCTGCCGGTGGTGCCGCCGCTGCCGGATAACCCGACCGATGAGCAGCTGGCCGAGCACGACTCGGCGCAGGCCTCCTACGATGCCGCGCTGGCGCGCCGCGACGCCGCTGAAGACCTGGCCGTCAGCGTCCTGTGGGCGCTGTCGGGCCGCCAGTTCGGGGTCACGGAGACGACGGTGCGGCCATGCCCGGTATATGCGCGTGGCTTCGGGTACCGGCCGTGGATGTTGTTGCGGGAGTTCGGCCACTGGGTGGATTGGCCGTGCGGCTGCGGAATCAACCGGTGCACCGTGGCGGGGCCACGGGTGATCCACCTGCCCGGGCCCACCCAACCGGACACTGAGGACACCCCGATCGTCGTCACTGTCGCGGGTGTCGAGCTCGACCACGACGCCTACATCCTGGAGGGCGACGCCCTCTACCGGGCCGGCGGAAACATCTGGCCGGCGCAGGACCTCGGCCGGCCACTCGGAGAACCAGGAACGTGGTCGGTGTCCTACCACCGCGGCAACCCGGCACCCCCATCAGTAGCCCCGCTCGTCGGCGCGTTGGCGCAGGAATTCATGCTCGCGTGCAGCGATGGCAGCAGCGACGAGGCGCGCTGCCGCCTACCTCGCACCCTGCGCAGCACCACCCGCAAAGGCGCAACGAACGTGTTTGACCCTGCCGCGATCCTCGCCAACGGCAAGACGGGACTGCCGGAGGTGGACCTGTGGCTGGCCGCGGTGAACCCGTCCAACCTGAAACAGGACACGGTGGTGTTGTGACCGGCACGCGCACCGACCCGGCATCCGACGCGGTAGATGTGTTCGTCGCGGCGATGCGGGAAGCGTTCGACCCGGACTCGGCGTCGCCGCCCGCCGGACGCGGATCCACCACGGTGCGATTCTTCGCCGGTGACGAGAACGCCTTGCAGGTGTGGGATCCGGATGCGCGCGGTGGTTGCGCCGATCCGTTCCTGTGGGTGCGGGTTCCCCGCCGGTTCCGCAGCCGAACCGACACGTTTCCCCAGGCGTACGTCGGCGATTGGGGTTGCAACCAGGCCGGCGTGATTTCCGTCGTGGAGATCGAAGTCGGCGTCGGCCGGTGCGCCAGCATCGATCCGGCCCCGAAGTGGTCAGATCTGGAGAGGGAGAACGAGATTTCCCTCGATGATTCGTGGCGCATCGAGTTGGTTCTGCGGCGCGGGGTGTGCAAGTTGCGGACACCTCAGCGTGCCGTGGCCACCGATACCGTGGGCGTGGCCGGCCCGGCCGGCGGCGCGATCGCGTGGTCCGGTGTGGCGTACGTGCAGTTGATCTGAGGAGGCTGTGGTGGCACGCATGGTGACGATCGAGGGGACATGGACTCCGGCGGTCGGCGGCCCGGGCCGCGGGGAACGCTGGGAGGTAGAGTTCGACGTCCGGGTGCGGAATCTGCTGCGCGCCGGCGCTGCCCGGGTCGTCGCCGAACGTGTCTCGGCCGAGGCGGACACCCAGCATCCAGAGCACATTCACGCGGTGTTGGAACCAGACGATCCCGACGATGTCGAGCTGGAAACGTCCACCGCCGCTGCGCCAGCCCACAACGCGAGTCGCGCCCGCTGGGCAGACTATCTGCGCAGCAAGGGCATCGCGTTCCCCGACGACCGCGAGGCCTTCGACGCCGGCGACAAGACTGCGTGGGCCAGCCGCGATGACCTGATCATCATCGATCAGCAGGCCTCCGGTGGGAGCTGACGCCCACTTCGAGCTGAACGAGGCGGAGCTGAACCGGCAGGTCCGCGAGATCGGCCGCCGGCGGATGGCGTCGCTGCAGCGCAGGATCGCGAATCAGGCCCGCCAGGACGTGCCGGTGAAGACCGGGAATCTCGGCCGGTCGATTCGGGAGGGGGAGATCCGGTTCGTCGGGCCGGCGGTGGTGCAGGGCAGCGTGGAGGCCACAGCGCCGTATGCGGCGGCGGTTCATGAGGGCAGCCGAGCGCATGTGATCAGGCCGCGCACCGCGAAAGCGTTGCGGTTCGAGATCGGCGGCCGGACGGTGTTCGCGAAAATGGTGCGCCACCCGGGCGTGAAGGCCCGCCCGTTCCTGCGGAACGCCGCCCTGCGGGTCATCGCCCAGGACACTCAGGGCTGACATCCAGCCGTGCACGGCTGAACGCCATTCTGCGGGCATGACTACCGCCTCGGAACCCATCACCGCTGTCACCCCACAAACGGCCACTGTGGCCGCTGCTGGAGCCGTCCCTGCCGCCCCGCTGCCAGATGCGCCTGCCGACGACGTCTCTCCCCCGCGACGGCGTCCGCCGAACCGGCTGCGGCCGAGCCCGCCGAACCGGTGCTGACCCCCGCCGACCTCCCGGCACTTCCAGACGGCACTACTGCCGTCGACAGCGACAAGTGGACCAACCCAGACGACTGGAAATACGACTGGCTCGACTACCGAGGCGACCGACTCGCGGTCCGCATCCCCAAGATGAACGCCATACGATCCGTGATGAATACCCCCACTTCCGGCCGGAGGCACGCAACGCCCACATAGCATCGTTCTGGCTCAAGACCGGCAAGGACGGCACCAAAACGGCCAATCACATTTCAGTCGAGAGCTTCGAACGGGTCAACAGCCGCATGCAAGACGCCGACGACGTCGAGTACGCCGATGTCCCCGCCGAATTCGAAGGCGACGCGTTCAGCGAGATCATGAAAATACTGTTTGATCTGGGCGCCGAACGAATCAAGAGAGACGCCGAGGCACTCGCTGAAGTCGTGAGCTGAGCACCCCCGCTGGCTAGCTTGAGCCGGTGACCTCGCCAGTCGGCAGCATCCGGGTCGATCTGACGATCGATGGAACCTCGGCGCCGAAAGAACTGAACGATGCGGTCCAGAAGGGCCTCAAGCCAACGGTCGATGCCGTCTCAAAGACCGGTTCAGCCGCCGGTTCTGGATTCATCAAGGAACTTTCGGCGGCCATCGACAGTGGAGCATCTGGAGCCACGTCGAAACTGGCCTCACATCTGACTGGCTCCGCGGCCAGCGGCATCGCCAAGGTGGGTGGAAGTCTCGGCTCGGAGTTCATGACCGGCTTGACGTCCGCGATTTCAAGCGGCGGAACCGGCGTAGGTAGCGCTCTTGGTGGCGTGACTGAGGCGCTCGGAGGTATCGAGAGCAAGGCAGCGCTAATGGCTGCCGGCGTAGGGTTGTCACTCGCTGGAATTGCGATTGGTGCGGTCAAAGTTGGTGAGGCGCTATACGGCGTGGGGAAGCGTTTCGACGCGATCTACGACGGCATCGCAGCCCGTACGGGGGCGACCGACGATCAAATGGGTCAGCTCAAACAATCCGTGCAAGAAGTTGGAAACACCACCGCGTCATCACTGGAGAGTATCGGCGACGTCGTCGGTCGCGTGTCTCAAACCATCCACTTGACCGGAGATCAACTCGACACCGTATCGAAGCAGATCCTCGACTTCCAGCGAATGACCGGTGAGGGCTTCGACATCGGTGGACTGAAAGATGTACTGCGAGCCTTCGATATCGATAGCTCCCAGGCATCTGACGTGGTGAACAAACTGGCGAAAGTGTTCCAAGACACTGGGATGCCGGTCAACCAACTCGAGCAGTCCTTGGCCGCTACCGCGACGGCGGCGAAATCTCTCGGCCTCGATTTCGATCAGACTGCTGGCCTGATCGTTAGCTTCGACGAGGCTGGAATCAGTAGCGTCCGAACGTACGAGGCACTCTCCACCGCGGCGAAGGTGTTTGCCGACAAGAACATCGACTTGAAGACCGGCCTCGGTGACACGATCACTCAGCTGAGGGGATTTGTAGATTCCGGCAACGACGCTGCAGCGATTGACCTAGCGGGCAAGGTATTCGGCGAGAGAAGTGCGCAAAAGTTCGTCGATCTGATTCGCGAAGGCAAGCTGACGGTCGACAGCCTCAATCAGGGCCTAGGGCACACCGGCGACACAATTGGCGACGCAAACAAGAAAACTGCTGACCTGGCGGAGAACTGGCAAATCTTCAAGAACCGCATCTCAGATGCGGCCGAAACCGCCGGCGGCCCGCTCTTCGACGCCTTCAACAAAGTGCTGGGTGTGGTCAACGACATCATCGCCAAGCCAATTGAGATGCCGCAGGGACCTTCGGGACCGCTGCCCAAGGGTTATGCGCCGCCGTCGGTTGGCTCCCTGCTAGTCCCGGGCTACACGCCCGCACCTGGCGCCCCGGGAGGACCCCCTCCTGCAACGGCTACTCCTGCGCAGGGCGGCCCATCGTTGCAGGACTTGTACCCGGCATTGGGGCCATTGGCGCCACCTCCACCCCCTGGTGGATGGCCAGCTGCGCCTCCGCCACAGGACATCGCTGGCGCAGTCAATGCGAAGCCGCAGACCGACGCCGACCGCAAGAAGCAGATCGAAGCCCAGTTCCCGCTCGAGCAGTTCCTAAACCAGCAGCCGGGCGCGCCCGGACAGCCGCCGATGCAGGTGACGGTCACCAATGCAATGCCAGGTATCACCGCGCCGATGCCTAGCGGTGTCCCATTCCTCGGCCCCGGTGTGGCGCCCGCGAGCTTGCCTGAGGGGTTTGCCTCACCGTCGCATCTGACGCCGCTGGCTGAGCAGCTGAATCGTATTGTGTCGGCCCAATTCCCGCAGATCGCCCAGACAGGAGGCATAGGCGGGTGGCGAGCCCATGACCCGTTCCCTGACCATCCGAGCGGGCGGGCCCTGGACATCATGGTCGGCAACAATCGGGCTCTCGGCGAGCAGATCAACCAGTTCCTTCAAGCCAACGCGGCCCAGCTCGGCATCCAGTACACGCTCTGGCAGCAGCAGACGTGGAATCCAGGTCAGGGCCCGAAGCCGATGGAAGACCGCGGCTCGCCGACCGCCAACCACATGGATCACGTGCACGCCTACGTCCAGGACGGCAAGGGTGGCCTGTTGCCAGTTCTCGACGGGTTGTCGGTGCCGAGCACGCTCGGTCAGAACATGTACGCCACCAGCGGGCCTCTGCAGATCAACCCGTTCACCGGCCAGCAAGGCTACTTCCAGGTCGACCAGCAAGCTGTGTGGGAAGCGACGAACGCCCGCGACAAAGCCAACTTCGAATTCGCCAAAGCATCACGCGAATACGCCATCGTGCAAGAGGAAGCGAAGCAGAACCTCGCCACCGAATCCGATGTGATTGAGGCGTGGCAGAAGGTCGTCGACGCCCAGAACGGGGTCACGAAGGCGAACGCCGACCTGGCCGAGAAGCAGCGCGGCGGATTCAAGACAGCCCAGCCGTTCGACTACAGCAAACTGCCCTATGGTGATCCGCGCCGCGTCATGGCCGGCATACTCGGCGGCATCGGCGTCACCACAGGGGACATCGGCGCGATCCTCGGCGCGGCGGGCGGCCCGATCGGCGACACCTTCGGCGGTATCGCCTCCGATGTCGCCGGCTTCCCTCTCCCGGGCCCGATGGGCTATCCCGGCACCCCGACAGCGCCCAGCACCGACCTGAATCAGTTGGCGACCGAACGCAACCCACTGTTCCTGGCGCAGGCATCCGGATTCAACGTGCCGGACTACAGCCGTCAGGGAGGCGGGCCCAACGCCCAGAATCTGCTCCTCAACGGTGGCCCACCCAACGACGCGATGGGACGCATCTACTCCGACACGGCCGCGTTGATCGACCGCACGTTTACCAACCTCGATGCCGCGGAGAAGGCCCGCCATGACCAGGTGATGGCGGTGCTGAACGAAGTGCGGGACAAGCTATCCAAAGACGTGTTGGCCCCGGTGGTGAAGCAGGGTGTGGCCGACGGCATGGGGGCGATGGGCGATGGTGTCACTGCGGCGATCGGCGCGTCGATGGGTCAGGCCGCGGCACCGCCCATCGCGTCGGCGGTGGCCTCCGCCATCCCGTCGAGCAGCGGAGGAGGCGGCGGCGGAAACCCGGGCGCCGCCCTGGTGAACACCGCGGCGCTCGGCGCCGCCAACATTGGTCAAGCCGCCATGTCGGTCAACTCCGGCGGCTTCCACAGCTTCGACTTCGGCCAGTCCGGTGTGTTCGCCCCCCTTCCGATCGGGAGGGGGCCACTGGGCAATCTGTACGACGAAGGTGGCTTGTGGCCGTCAGGCACGTTTGGCACCAACCTGTCCGGCGCTGACGAACGCGTCCTCGACCCCGAACAGACCCGCCTGTTCGACGCCGGCCTGTTGGGCGGCTGGAATCTGCAACCACTGCAGCAGCACCAGGCCACCGTCTCCGGGGTGGATGTGTCATCGACGGTGGGCGCCGACTGGTTCGGGGTGTCGCAGGTGCCGATCATCGGCGCCATCGTCAACCTCCTCGTGGCGGTTCTCCTCAAGGTCATCGGTGTGCAGGTGCAGGCCCGCGACACCCTCAACGAAATCTCCAACGACTTCCGCGACTTCCGTGGCGATTTCAAAGCATTCGACGCCGCCGGCCGCTTGATGAATGACACCAGCGGACTCGTCGACCGCACTACCTCCAACGAGCAGACCGCCGCCGACGAACGCATCCGCATCATGAAGCAGGTACTTGAGGGGCTGCTTAAGTTCATCATCGAGAAGATCATCGTGCCGATCGCGAAAGCGGTTGCCAACTCGTTGATTAACATCGGCTCCCAGCTGGTGTCGGGGGCGATTTCCGGCGGTATGGGGGCGGCGTTCCCGGGCGGGTCGGTGGTGGGCGGCATCATCGGCAGCGCGGCATCCTCAGCGATCCAGGCGGCGGGCTCGGCCACCGTCGACATCGTCGCCGAGGTGGGCACCATCCTGGCGGAGTCGTTGATCAACGTCGGCCTGGACGCGATCGGGTCGTTGTTCCAGTCGTACCTGCCGGATTTGTCGAACTTGTTCTTCGGCGGCGGGTTGGCGGCGGCCATCATCGACCCGATCAGCCAGGGCCTGACGGGAATGCTCGGCGGTGTGACGATGGCGCTCGGCGGCTTGGTCGGCGGGCTGGCGTCGCTGATTCCGGGCCTACCGTTCGATGACGGCGGCGTCGCCACCGGTATCGGATTGATGGCCAAGAAGACGATCCAGCCGGAGCGAGTCCTGTCACCGGGCCAGACGGCAGCATTCGAGGAACTTCCGGGTGAACTGCGGGCACTGGTGGGGGCACTGCAATCGAACAGCCTAGGGGGCGCGCCGATTGATGTCGGCGGAATCCATATCCACGCGCAGCAGCAGAGCACGCTCCAGATCGCCCGTGACGTCTCCGACTACCTGATGCGTAAGCGGAACTAGGAAGGGAGGCAACGCAATGCCGTACCGTGGTTGGTTCTCCCTGAATGGGCGGGAATTCGTCAACTCCTCGCGCACCGCCGCGCACATGGGCCGCGACATCCCGCTGTCGGATGACATCTTCACCGGCGCCAGCGGCCACACCTTCGCCCTCGTCGAGGACCCGCCAGGATCCGGACTGTATATCCCCGCCCCGCCGATCGGCGGAGCGGAGGACGGCCTCTACGATCCCGGCGATCTGCCCGGCTACGGCCTGTACCTGACCGAAGGGTCTGAATGCAGCCTGCCGGAGAACCCCGACCACCCCGGCTTGTACGTCATCCCGGAGGGCACCGAAGAGGTCAGCCCCGGCCTGTTCCGCCCGCCCCGCGGCGCCCGCCGCTACGGGCCCGGCCTCTACCAGGTGGGTGACTGCTGGGGGCCGGCTGAAATCTGCCTGTCATGCTCAGCGACCGTCCAGTACGACGACACTTGGCCCGGCCTGGCTGAGTTCCTCGGCGATGGACCGTACCGGCCGGAGTTGGCGCCCTGGTACAGCACTGAACTGCCCGAGTCGGGGGAGTTCGGCGGCGTGTGGATGCTGGATGTCCAGGGCTTCGACAACGCCCCGGTAGCGCGTCCCATCACCGAGACGGTCGGGTCTGGTGGGGTGGCGGGCCCGCACCGCGACGCCAGCCGCGTCTTGACCTTCGACGCGCTGCTGATCGGCTGCACAAACGCCGGCGTCGAGTACGGGCTGGACTGGCTGACGTGCCTGCTGCGGGCGACCGTCAACAGCACTACCCACCGGCTGCGGTATCTCAACGCCCACCCGGGCGACTCGCAGGCCGACCCGGCTACGTTGGTGCGGGAACTCCACGGCGTGGTCCTCACACAGGCCCCGACGGTGAAAGAGAAGATCCTCACCGGCTCGGATCAGAACCGGCAAGCCAACGTCTACCGGATCACCTGGGAGTTGACCGCCACCAACCCGTACGCGCACCTGCCCGCCGTTGATGTCGTTGTCGACTGGGATTCGATTGTCCGGCAACCGATCAACTGGATTCACGCCGCAGACTGCCACAAACCGGAGACATGCGACCCGATGCCTGTCATGTTCTCCACCGAGTGTGTGCCTGAGGAGATCCCGATCGTCAACTCACCGCCACCGGTCTGCGGCGGCTGCATGCCGGTCGGGGGGATCGACAAGTACAGCTTCCAGGTGCCCACGATGGATTACGCGTTCCGCTGCCGCGACACCACCGTCTCGATGGTGATCACCAACACCGGTGAGCGGCCGTTGACGTTGCAGGCGTTCTGGCGGGTGTGCGGCACCGACGTGCGGTGTGAAGACAACCAATTCCCTTTGCAGGTGACAGGCTTGCCGGCGGGTGCGCAACTGTATCTCGATGGTGTCAGCGGCCGGTATTGGGCGTTCTACGATGAGCGGATCCGCCGGCCCGTCGGGGTGGTGGCCACACCCAACGGGGCGCCGTGGCGGCCACCGGTGATCGACCGAACCACATGCTGGGACTTCATCATCCAGACAGCCTCCTACTCCGATCTGGACGTGTCGATGACGCTGATCGATCGGGAGTCCTGATGCCGGTCCTGCCGGACAAGCAGATGGTGTCGCTGCGCACCTGGCGGGGTGTGCAGCTTTACCAATTCCTGCCCGACTACGGGCAACTGATCGACTTGTCGTGGTCTCTGGAATCCCGTGACGTGTCGACCTGCCGCCTCACCATCCCCACCCCGCTGGCGGTGGATGGCGGGTTGCCGCAGATACAGCCGTGGCTGCATTGGATCGACGTGTGGGACGGCGAAGGGCAGAAATTGTTGTGGAGCGGTCCGATTCAACGGGCCGCGCTCGGCTGGCAAACCACCGTGATCACAGCGAAGGACATCGGCGCCCTCTACACGCGGACACGCTGCCCGATCACGAAACGCTGGGATGCCACCGATCCGGCCGCGATCGCCCACGAGCTCGTGAACGCGATGATCGGCCTGCACAACGTGAATGTGGCGCCCATCGTGCGGTTCGATCCGTTCGGCGACAAATTCGACTATGCGGTGACCGCTGACGCCGCCATGCTCGACACCCACATCAGCGAACTGGTCAACCTGGGCCTGTTCTGGACTGTCGTCGGCGGTGTCCCCATGCTGGGTCCGCGGTCGAGGAAACCTGTTGCGGCGCTGTCGGAAACCGACTTCATGAACAGTGACGGCATCACCCTTGACCGGGACGGCTCCAGCACCTTCAACGATGTGCTGCTGTTGTCGGGCACCGACAAGTCCCGCTCGCGCGTCGAGATGGGCGGTTTGAATCTGCAAACGATATTCCACTCCGACACCACCACAGGAGTGTCGAATACCGACCGGGCGACGAAGGCGAGCGCCCGCTACGTGTCCCGCTTCCACGACACCATCAGCCTCCCCGATAACGCGGTGCTACACCCGTCAGCGCCAGTCAGTATCGATGAGCTGCTGCCGTCGGCGCGGATGACGATCGAAGCGTTCGGCATGCTGATTCCCGTCGAGCTCACCGGGATCGACGTGTCCTACACACCTGACACCTCCGCCGTCAGCATCCGGATCGCCGCGGTGGACGATGAACTACCCGAGCTGATCACCTTGCAACGCAAGAACTCCATCAGCGGGCTCGGCCAGGGGGTCGGATCGTGACACACCCGATGCAGCCGCCGCCGGACGTCGCGTCCTGGTTAAAGCAGATGGAAGACCGCATCCTCAAGATCGAGCGGTCCCGCACGTTGCGGGCCGGGGCGTGGGTGTTCTCCGACCAAGGCGAGAGCCTGATCGTCACACGGCCCGGCATGGACAACCTGACCGTCGGTGACGAGCCTGTCGCCCCGATCGTCGCCGACCTCACCCGCGGCTACGTCACCGCCAACCAGGTGGCCACCACCGTCAAGGGTGAGAGCAGCGGCGCCGCCTCTATCCTCGACCAGGCAGCTCAACTGGTCCACACGAAGTGGGACGAGCTGCTGGCCGCGGGGGTGAACATCCAAGCCGGCATCGACGGCTTGGCGAACGCACTCTCCGGCATCTTCAACTTCGGCCGGCCGCAGGAAGACGCCAACCAGGCTGTAGCGGATCAGGCCGCCGCCACACTGGCGTTGCAGAACGCTGTCGCCGCATTGCTGGCCAACTCCTCGGCAGGGGCCAACGGCGGCAAGTCGTATCTCTACGACTTCTCCTCGATGCCCGACTCGTCGAGCCTTCCACCGGAATTCACAGCGACGTTCAGTGGGCCCGGCAGCCGCGGGTATGGGATCAGCGGTGGGAAAGCAACATGGTTGGGCGCCAACACCGACAGCCGGAAAGTCGAATACCTTCACAACGCCGGTGACACCGACAGCGACTACCAGATCGTCGGCGGCGTGTTCTCCACCCCGCCCGGCGCGGACATCGACTACCAGCTGTTCGGCGTCGTCTATTGGTCGTTCTCGCAGCACACGCTGCGCGGCCGGGAGAACGCGGCGGGTGACACGTTCATCGAAGCAGAGTTCGGCACCGTCACCTCCGGGTGGGGAACCTCCCTGCCGGGCAATACGGTGCTGCGGTTGTCCTGTGTTGTCGCCGGCACCAGGACGGTGTTCAAAACGGAGACAGTGAATTTCAAGGCGAATACCCCCTACTACCTCGAATGCGGCGGCGGCGGCGGACTGCGCGTCTACCGGGTGCTCGAGGGTGCGGCGATGACCCCGGTGCTGACCCACACGGAGGTGGGTACCACCAGCCAGCTCGGCGCTGGATATCGCGGTGGCGGTGGGTCGTCGCAGCATGTCCATACCACCTACGTCTATGGCGCGACCGTCGACCAGTACGCCACCGGCTCCCCGCTGGCGGGATTCCTCCTGCGGGACAACACCACCGCCGCCGTCGTGGGTAGCACCGGCCGCGCCTACCGGTCATCGACCAGCGGCGTCACCACATCGGGCACACCGACAACACTGTCGGCCAGCACCATCGACACCGTCGACTACATCACCGACGATCTCGACTACGATCCGGCGACCAACACGTTCACGGTGTCCAAGACCCGCACCTATGTCGTGACCCTGCGCATCGGGGTGGCGTCACCCGGGTTGTCGACCATCCAGCCCGTCGTCTATGTCAACGGGACGCCGCGGCGGTCGGGTGGAGACTTCTCGGGGGCCGCATCGGTGTCGGTGACGATACCGCTGCAAGCCGGCGATACCGTCGCCGCGGGCTTGAACTTGATCGGCGGATCACCGGTGGACGTCATCGGTGACGCCGGCGGCACGTTGACCGCGTTCGAAATCCTGTCCATCCCACCGAACTGAGGAACGATTCCCGATGACCGATGTGCTCAACGATTCCCCCGACATCATCGCCGCGACAGCTGCGGCGGTCAGCGATCAGCTCGCCGAGATCGTGGCAGCAGCCGGCAGTAACCCCGTGCCGGCAGAGCAGGTCGTGACGGCCGTGGTGGCGGCCTACAACCATGTCGGCGCCGGCGACCCCGTCGGGACGATCCGACGGGACCCCATCACCGACTCGACAGCCTTCCGCGTCCTGGTCGGCGGCGTGGCAAAGTGGTCCGTCACCGACGGGCAGACCGGCGCCCACCACTACGACATGGGGCACATCGACTGGCCGATCTATCCGCCGGTCAGCACCCCGGATTCGTAGCCTCACCGCGTGGCGTACGACCCGCTGGACTTCACCGAGCCGAACGTCTGCGTTGACGAGAACCTCACCAGCGATGACGCCGGCATGCTCACCATGCAGCCGTGGGCGGTGCCACGCCTCGTTGCTGACGTGCGAGCACTGTCCGGTGGCGACGGGGCACTGTTCCCTGAGCAGGCACTGCCCGGGAAACTGCTGATCGACCGCAAGGTGGGGTGGCGCAGCGACAGCCCGTTGGAATCGATGGTGCTGCTGCGCGTCACCCGGGCATCACGGTCGTGGATCACCTCGAACCCGAACGCCATCCAGTTCCGGGATCGATGGACCTACACCATCGACCCTGACGACATCACCCCCACGACACCGATCGCCACCGGCATCTACAACAGCCAAGTGGGGTCGGCGATCGACCTCGGCACCAACTCGGTGGCCGAACCGAACCCGGGCCGCCAATGGGTGTGGTCGGATGTCAACTGCGTCGACGAATGGTTAGGGCCCGTCCCGCCCGGGGAGAAGCTGAACATCTGGTATCGGGCCTACGTGTGGACTCCGCCGCCGTTCTCCGACAACGCGAACAAGAACGCCCCCCTGCACCGGGCTAACGCCGGTTGGGTGCGGCTGCAGCTGATCGCGTTCCCCACCCAAGGGACTCTGGTGGCCGGCTGATGGTGTGCAAAGACTGCGGGGCCCGCATCAACCAGCAGCACGGCGTCTACCGGCATCTGCTGCCCACCCTGGACGACAACCACCAGGCGGCGCCGCGATGAGCGTGAAACTGTGCACCAGCGAGGGAATGTTGTCCACCGTGAGGGGACTGGGGTTCTCCCGCGCGTTCTTTCCCCGGATCGTCGCCGAGGCGTTCCTGGAGTCCACCAAGGACGGGGAGATCAAACGCTCACCCGATCCGGTCACGATGATCGACGGCGACCTGAGTTGGACCAACAACACCGCCGATCCGCAGTTCGTGTTCGTTCAGGTGATCCGGGCCGCCCGGTCGATCGTGGCGCAATCTCCCGGCACGGTGGTGATCACCGACGCGACCAGCCACGCTGTGGGGGCCAGCCCGACCGCCGATTTCCCGTCGGTGTGGCAGGACACCTGCGGCGGGAAGCTGCAAACGAACCGATCGTCCACGGCGGCTGCTGATCTCGGCTACTGCCGCCAGTTCTACGACTTCGACTCCTCCCAAGCGTGGGTGACGGTCGGCCGTGTCGACCCGATGGAGGCACTGCACTTCCGATACCTGTCGGCGGTCCAAACCCCGGGGGTGTGGACCACGCCGAGCGAGTTCGAACCCCGCTGGGAAGCGCACGCCCGTTACGCCCGCTTGATCGCCATCGCCACACCGATAGGGGACGTGACGTGAGTTTCAGTGACCAGTTCGCGGTGATCGGCGATGGGGTGGGGCCGGCGCCGTGGATGCAGTGGCGGCTGGCCGCGTCGGAATCAGCGGCGTCGGTGTCGAAGAGCTACGACCCGTCGGACGGGTGGGCGAAGAACGATCTGCTGCAGACGGTTCAGGTGTCGTGGACGAACGACACCCCCACCACTCAGTGGGTGTACGGCATGGTGTCGAAGTCGGGGTCTCAGGTGACGTTGCAATGCCGGTCCCGCGGCTACCTCGACACCCGGCACGGCTACCAGATCGACGGGGACCCCGACGATGTCGTCACGTCAGGGGTGTCGAAGTTCGGGGTAGGGTCCGACCTCGGCAACGGTGGCCTGTTGGCGTTGGGCGGGGCGTACGGCATTTCGGAGATCCGCCAGCACTCGATGACCGCCCCGTTCATGCCGCACATCACCGGCTGGTTCCCCGTCGCGGCAGGGGCAACGTTCCACGCCCGGATAGAGGTGTGGTTCGTCTCCGAGTTCTGGGAGAACACCCAGATCGACGGCGGCGACGCGGATACCGAGTCGAAAGTCATCACCGGCGACATCCAGCTCGACTTGTTCGCCATCCCGGCGGCGGTGACGCCGCCGCCGCGGTCGACTCCCTCCCTCGCAGGCGGGGCGGGCAACATCACCCACGCGGTGGGATTCAACAACATCGTGTCGGGCACCCAGACGGAGGTGGACGTGCCAGCCGGCCTGACCGCCGGCGACATCTTGATTGCGGTGGTGGCCAACCAGTTCGGCCTGGGCGGCGACATCAACCCGGTGCAGTCCGGGTGGGTGTTGCTCCACAGCCGCAACGACGACCCCTCCGGGTGGGAAGACGTCCACATGAAGATCTGGGTGCGTCCGATCGTCGGCGGAGAACCGGCAACGTACTCTTTCACCAACGGGCTGTTCGCCGAGGAGACGGTGCTGCTGGTGGGGGTACGGGACGCCGCCCCGTACGAGCCGGATATCGAAAGCTGGTACGTCGCTTCGTCGCTGTCGCGGTGGCGGATCGTGGAAGACCACATCGCACCGTCGATCAACCGGGCCGGGCAACTGCTGCTGGCGGTGTCGTATGTGGCGACGTCGTTCGTCGAGTCCGCGCTGGAAGGGCCGTTGACGCAGACACCGCCCGACGGGATGACGGAGGCGGTCGACCTGTCGAACAGCAACAGTGCGCTGGCGTTGGCCTACATGGTGGACCCACCGCGCCCGACGGGTGACCGGGCGTTCGCCTTGAACTACGTCCCGTACTTCACGGGCCATTCGATTTGCGCCGCGATCCTGATCCCGGGTGCCCAGCCCGGTGTTTGAGCCGCCGGCCGGCTATCTCGACATGCTGGGGGACGCGGAGACGGGGCCCTTCAGTGACCGGTGGGTGGATCTCGCTGTGCCTGACGTCGGGGTGGTGGTGGCGCGCCGGCCGCGGCCGGCGGCGATCGCGTGGCTGGCGATGTCGGTCAACGAGGATGCCACACCGCTCGAGCGGTCCGAGTTCTCGGCCCGGTTCACCCAATCGCATATCGGCGTCGGGGAGTGGGAGCGGCTCAATACCGCCATGATGGACGACGGGGCGCCGGAGGACGCGATCGAGCTCGTCACCCGCGCACTGGCCACCTGGGGCACCGCGCGACCCCATCAGACGGTGCTGAATTTGGCGTTGAACACCGCATACCTGTGGCGCACGATCCGGCTCCAGTTCGTGCTGGCCGGCCACCGGGATCCGATGGATTTGCCGCACATGCACATCGTGTTGGATGCCACCGAGAAGTTGCTGGTGGAGTCGACGACCGACGAGGAGACACGCGACGCCCTGTACGGCCGTTTGTATCCGCCGCCGCCGGCGGAAGTGCGTGTGGTGAACGGGAAACGGAAGCTGGCGAAGCCGCCACCAGGGTTCTCGCCGGAGGAGATGGCGGCGTCGTGGCGGGCGTGGACGTCGGCTCAGACTGCAGGGTGACGGTCTACCTTCTGGCCTGTGGCTGACCCGATCTTCATCGCCTACGACCCCAGCGCGGATCCGGGTAAACGGCTGCCGCCGGAGGTGCGCGACGAGGTCGCGCTGGTCGCCCCGAGCGCCGTCGTCGACGGGTCCATCACCGAGGCGAAGCTGAAAGACGAAGCCGTCACGGAACCCAAGTTGGGGCCCGGCGCGGTGACGAGCTCGAAGATCGCCACCAACGGTGTGGAGACCGCCAATATCAAGGGCGGAGCCGTCACCACCGCGAAACTCGCCGACGAAGCCGTCACCCCGCCGAAGTGCGGTACCGGGGTGATGACGATGAAAGACGTTGCCGGCAACGACATCGACGCGCACGGTGTCCGTATGACCGAGACGGAGTACGCGGCCCTCGTATCACCGGACCCGAACACCTTCTACTTCCTGTCAAGCTGATGCCGCTCTACCACGGCACCACCCTCATCACCGACATCCGGCACGGCGCCACCCCCATCACCGAGGTGCGCCACGGCGACGAGCAGGTGTGGGCGCGGTCGGTGACCCGCGACAACTTCGACCGCGACGACGCCGCCACCCTCGGCGGGAACTGGACCGACCACGGGCCGTCCAGCGACTACAAGATGGGCATCGAGAACGGGGCCGCCCGAATCCAGATCCCCGAAGGGTTGGTCGGCGGGTTCTTCGACCTGCGGACTTCCCGGATGCGGTTCAACGCCGCCACAGCGCACGCTGACGACGGATACGTGGAGTGCCGGCCGTCCAGCATGGGCAGCAGCGGATCGCTGCTCAATGGGGCGCTGACGGGGTTTGTGACGCAGGTGTTCGGCCGCTTGTCCAACAGTGCGTTCAGTCACGGGATGGGCATCGAGCTCAACGCTGGGCACGCGTCGATCGTGCGGCTGGTGTCGGGGACGTTCGCTGTCGTCAAGGATGGCGGCACGTTCGTGGCGGGCAACCGGCTGCGCCTGGTGTACGTCGGCAATCTGCACCGCCTGTACCGCAACGGATACCAGCTGTGCGAGTGGAACGACAGCGGCGCGACCGCGTCGAAGGGGTTGGGATACCGGTCGCTGGGTGTGGTGGGGCAGGGAGGTAAGGATGTGTTGGGTCCCCGCCGGTTCAGCCCCGCCCTGGACTACGTCCTGATGGGCTAGCGGCTGCACGCCGCGACCGTAATTTGCGGCGTGTGGCGACCGAAGATGAGCGGCTGATCTCCATTGATCCCACCGATCCCGTTGGGGAGCGGTTGCCGCAGTCAGCGCGGGATGAGGTTGTGGCCGTCGTGGGAATGCGGTGGCGTGGAGTCTGGCAGTCGGGTCTCGACTATTCAGTCAGCGATGTCGTGCAGTATGAGGGCTCGCAGTATCGGTGCCGCACAGATCACACCTTGAATGTGCCTGACGGTTCTTCGGATTGGGAGTTGACTTCGCAGGGGTTGGCTCTCGCCGACGACGTCGGCTATGACATCGTTCTGATTGTCGGGCAGTCGAATGCGGTCGGATATGTGACGGGCGTTAGCCCGATCAACACGACATATCTGGATCCGGCCAATGAGCGAATCATGCAGTGGCCCAGCAGCGGCGACTACTACGGCCTCGGTCGGCCGGTGCAGGCCGTGGATCCGCTGTTCCACGTGCTGGCCCAAACGGGCACGGTGGGGCCGGGGATGCCGTTTGCTCGGGAACTGCTGCGGCGTACGAAGCCGAATCGGAAGATTCTGCTGGTGCCGGCGGCGCGCGGGTCGACCGGATTTACCACGACGTCACTGGAATCCCCCCCGGCTGGCTACCACACCATCTCTGGTGCCGGCGGCTGGGACCCGTCCGGCGATCAGGGCGGCATCAATCTGTACGAGTTCGCGATCGCACAGGCGAACGCGGCAATCGCCAGCACGCCGAACAATCGGGTCATCGCCTGCATCTGGGTCCAGGGCGAAGCCGACGCCGCCTACATGACGCAGTCGGAGTACGCGGCCAAGCTCGACGAGCTGATCGACGGCTTCCGATCACGCATCACCGGCGCGGAGAACATGCCGTTCATCATCGGCCAGATGGTTCCCGAGCGGATCAAGATTTCCAGCACCTACCCGAATATCAACGCCGCCCACGTAGACACCCCACGACGAAAGCTGTTGACCGCGTTCAACTACGGCGCGGTGGGCCATTACGACGGCCTGTCAACCCCGCTGCACTACGACAACGAAGGCCAGCGCATCAACGGCATGGCCATGATCGGGGCGCTCGACCTGGCGTTGGCGAACAAGCTCGGCACCGACCCCGTCACACCCGGCGCTGTTTCCCTCACACAGGTGAGCACGGCGGTCAAGGCGTCATGGGTGCGCACCGCCGGCCGGGTGACGGATTACAACGTGCGATACCGCGTCAATGCAGGAGCGTGGACGGCGCTGACCCGGGCGCAATCGCTCGACGCCGCCGCCACCATCTCCGGGATGACGCTGGGCAACACCGTCGATGTGCAGGTGCAGGCCGTCAACGAAGAGGGCGTCAGCGGGTGGACCGATTCGGCGACTATCGCCCTGGTGAAGCTGCCCGGGCAGGCGACACTCGCGCTGGGCTCGCCTACCGCATACACCATTCCCTACACCATCACCGCGCCGACTGCGGATGGCTCACATGGGGCCGCGACTTCGTACCTGATCGAGTACAAGCTGCACGCTGATTCGTCATGGACCCCGTTCGCCACGGTGACGGAGTTGACCGGATCGGTGACGGGACTGACGGATTCGACGCAATACGATGTGCGGGCGACGGCCATCAACGCGGCTGGTTCTGGTTCGGCGAGCACCACCCAAACGGTCTACACCGCCGCCCCAACACCGTTGATTGACGCAGTTGGAGTCTCCGCGTATCGCGCCTGGGCAGTTCGAAAGTTGCGAAGCGCATACGCGGGGTCGGCGATCCGGGTGCGCTACACCGACAACAGCGAAGCGGACATCGGCTTCGCCACCGGGACCAACAACCTCGACACCGCAGCGCTACTTGCGGGTGCCGCCGCGCACGGCGGAAGCGCGTGGATCAAGACGTGGTACGACCAGTCCGGCAATGGCCGCGACGTCACCCAATCGACGGCGGCCAGCCAAGCGCGGATCGTCAACGCCGGAGTTCTCGATGTGAAGAACACGCGCCCGTCACCGGTGTTCGCATCATCGATCTACCTCGACACTACGAATCTTGGCCTCTACTCGGCAGGGGCGGCGTCGGCGCTGGCGGTGTACTCGTCGACGAAGGGCTCGAACCTCGGCCTGGCGGTCGAGCGTGGCTCCGATCCGGCCTACAACCTGATTGGCATCCACAAGTCGGACGGGACCCTGTCGATCCAGATCCGCGACGATACCCAGGCGGGCATGGTGGCCACCACCGGTCAGGTGCTACCCGATGCAACCCTGGTGCAGGTGTCCGCTGTCGACACGGGGACGGTGGCCACGAACTGGATCAACGGCATTCAGTGTGGGACGGCCGCCTACACCCGATCGGGGCACACGATGTCGGAAACCACCACCCACGTCCTGGGCGGTGCAACCACGTCCGGGTCGTTCCTCAACGGCACCATGTCGGAACTGATCGAATGGACAGCGGCGCTGGACGACACACAGCGGGCCGCCGGTGCCGCTAATCAGAAGGCGTACTACGGGACTGCGTAGGCCCCTCGCCGAAATCGACGGCAGTGGAGTCGTAATTCCAGTGGTAGTCACTCTGGCAATCGCAGGCGTCGGTCGACCACCCGTTGCTGTCCTCAACATGCCCGCAATGCTGGCGCGGCCCATCCAGTCCACAACTGTGCCTGCACGACGGGCAGCGATCCGGGTTGACGTCCGGATTTCGCCAATGCCGGTAGGCGGCGGCGAGGAGCACCGCCCACATGGCGCCACCGATCAGCAGCAGACCGGGGTAATCCCCAAATCCGGCCGCAAGTTCGACGGCCGGACGATCGGCGATCGCTGACTGGAGGACCGGGACCGCCTCATCGGCCCGATCGGAACCACTAGCCAGTAGCGCCGCGGCGGCGAATCCCGCGAAACAGACGCCAGCCCACAATTGCCCAGCCACGCAACTCCCCGAAATAAACCACTCTGGTCAGCTCTTGGAGGCTAGGTGGGTCTAGCTCAAACGTCGCGCGTAGTCGACTACTCTAATTGGCCCACAGCAAATTATTGATTCTTGGATGCGGCGCAGTGGCTGCACCCGCTGCTCATACCGTGTGCGTTTGTGGCCGAGCAACCTACCCGGGCGAATGTTGAAGCGGCGAAGGCGTTCTTCCGGCCGCGGTTCGGCGACCCGTACGTGTACGCGGGGGCGTTGTCGCCGACGAACGTCAAGCAGGGCACGGACTGTTCGGAGGCGGTGCAGACTGCCGCCGAGTTGGTGCTGGGTCGGTATGTGCCCGGTCGGCAGTTCGAGGGTGCGACCACCGAGAGCTATCGGATCTACCCGGACGGCAGGCTGATCCCGATCGGGGGTGTGGGTCCGTTCGGCACGATCCGTGTCGCATCCCCGCGGGACATTCCCGCCGACGCGCCGTTGAAGATCGCGCTGCATCATGGCGGCGGCGGCCCAGATTCGCACATGTGGTGCGAGGTTGACGGGATGCGCATCGAATCCCGCGGCGGTGGCGTCGGTTTGATCACGCAGCCCCAGGCGAAGGCGATCGACGACCCGTACGCCAACGCGTGGTGCTATCTCCCCGGCCCGATCATCGAGGACGGCACAGCGCCGACTATCGCCGAGCCTGCCGACACTCTCTACGCCGACGTGTCCGAGTGGCAGAAGCCAGTCGACGACTCCTATCCGTATCGGGTGATCTGCATCCGCTCCAACGACGGCACACACCGCGACACCAAGTGGGCGACCAACTACGCCTGGTGCAGACGCGCCGCTGACACCGGCCGCATCGCGTTCTTCATCGTCTACTTCGTCTACCGGCCGGGTGTCGACAGCGTCGCCGTCCACAAAGCGATGGTCGGTGACCCGCACCCGAAGATGGCGGTGATGGTCGACGTCGAGTCCTGGGGCGGCCAGATCCGCGGCGACCAGTCGGCCGGCATCAACGCCACCATCGACACGTTGGCCGCGTGGTTGGGCGACCGCCGCCGGATCATCGGCTACGGCAACGTCGGCGACCTCAACGCCTTGTGGCCACGCAAACCCGACGGTGTGCGCCTGGTCGTCGCCGGCTACGGATCGAACCCCTCGTATCCGGGCAAGATCGCCCACCAGTACACCGACGGCCAGGGCTACGGCGGCGGCCTGCCCGAAGGCGCACCACCGTTCGGCAACTGCGACATGAACAGCGCAGACGGCTACACCGCCACAGCATTCGCCCAAGCGCTGGGCATCACGACGACAGCCACACCCGACCAGGAGGACGGCATGCCGCAACAGCTGCAGACCAGCCGATCGATCTACCGGACGAGCAACAACCGCACCATGACGGGCGACGACGCCTCTTTCGGTGCCGACGCAACATCCCACATGAACTGGGTGGAGACCTGCGCCATCCGCGGTGAACGGTGGGCGCTGGAGTTGGTCGCCGCCACCGCGAATGGAGGCGTCGGCGCCACCAAGTGGTGGGAAGTCAACCAGGGCAACCCGAATCCCGGCATCGACCCGTGGGCTGTGCAGAAGGCCAAAGACGTCCTGCTCTACATCGCCACCACGAATCCCACCCTGCTGCAATCGAATGGAGCATCGGCATGACTCTGACCAAAGTCCGTGAGAACGCGAAGGCGCTCGCCACACTCCTGGGATCACTCGCCACGTTCTTGGCTGCCGTCAACGCTCCTCCGCAGTTGCAGCTGTGGGTTGGCGGCGCCGGAACTGTTCTGACCGCGCTCGTCACGTGGGGTGTTCCCAACCTGCCCAGACCGGGGGCGCCGGCCGCCCCCGTCGATGAACGTGTGATCAGCGATGTGCAGGCCGCCGTTCAGGAGCGTGACGATCGAGCGGCCGCCGCGGCTGCCGCTGACACGGCGTTGGGCAATATCCTCACGGGAGTGAACCAGGCTATCGGTGCGACACCGATTGTCGGTCCCCCTGCCGCCGCAGCGCTCAGCCTCGTCGAACAGTTTCTGCGGTCCGCGACTCGCGGCGACCGTAACTCGGGCTGATGCCGACCTGGTCCCCAGCGGAGTGGGGTCAGTTCAACATCGTCGGCGTCGTCATCATCTTCGGCGCGTTCTTCCTCGTCGCCGTCTCCCGCGGCTGGCTCGTTCCCGGCAACTTCCACCGCGAGTTCGTTGCCTCCAAGGACAGAGAGCTCGACGCCAAGGAACGCGAACTCGCCTCAGCCAACCAGCGCGCCGACGTCCAAGCCGAGACGATCCAGATCCAGGCCAAGACGTTGGCCAGCAAAGACGCGGTCGAGGAAGCGACGACACAGCTGATGCGGGCCCTGCGTGACGGTCAAGAGCAACGGGCAGGCCAGTGATGTGGCGGCGATACCGGCAGGAGATGGCCGAAGCGAAGCGCCGGGAAGCCGCCGCCCAGCGGCAGGCCAGCGAAGCTGAGCAGCGAGTCGCCGCCGCGCGGCGGCAGCGCGACATCGTCGGCCGCCGGGCCGCGGAGTCGATAGAGAAAACAGAGTCACTGCGTAACCAGGTGAAGCTGAACGGCTTCACCGAACTGTTGGTGTCGACATTCGGACGTAGGGGGCACAGCGGATGATCCGCCGTCTGGTCGAGTACCGGCACCTGATGCTGTGGGTGTACGGCATCGCGCTGCTGCTGGTATTCGGAACCGTGCTGTCCGACGTGTGGCTGGACATCGACTTTCAACGCTGGGCCAACATCGCGCTGCTGGCCATCGCGGTCCTCGTGACCACGTTCGGCGCCCTGTATGGGCTGCGGTCACGGTGGCGGACAAACCCGATCGGGAAGGTGTTCTTCGCCAAGTCGATGGTGCTGCCGCTGGTGCTATGGCAGGGGGCGGCTTCATCGTGGTTGAGCACCGAGTACCCGGGCCGCCAGCACGTCCGGTTCGTGATCTACGCACTCGGGGTGGCGGTCTATATCCCGATGCTCATCTCCCTGTATCGGGAGCAGCAACGCGACCGCGACCGCGAGGCCGACACCTAGCAACCGAAACGGGGGCTGTCCGGAAGGGTTGGGGGTGTTGAGCGATGAAGCTCCGGCAGGCCGACTATGGATGGCTCACGGTCGCGGCGGTCGTGCTGGTGGTGGAGGCCACCGCCGAACCGGGTGAACTCCTCTCCGAGGGCGTGGACCGCTACTTGGCGCGCCGGCCGTGGCTGACCCGCACCGCGGTGGTCCTCACGGCCGCGCACCTGCTGAACCTGCTTCCCGCCCGGGTCGACCCGTTCTATCGGGTCGCGGTCCTGTTCGGCCGGTGAACGAGGACCTGATGGTGTGGGCCCGCCAGGCCCGCCGCTACGGGCGGTCCTGCTGGGGTCATTCATCCCGGCCACGCCCCGCCACAGCCGCCCTGCGGCGCCCGGGCGGGGAAGATCGTCGAGTCGCCGACGACACACCAGAGTTTGAACTGGCCACCCGAGACGTCGTAATGCCAGCGGCTGCCGTCGTCGTAGGGGATGCCGTCGCACCAGCCCACGAGGCCGGGGGTCCAGCCGGTGCCACCGCCGGGACACCACCCCATCATCAGGTTGGGGGTGTGGGGGTCGAACGTGGCCGGGTCGGCACCGGCTGGCGCGGCGGAAACCAAGGTGCCGACGGCGACGGCGAGGGCGGCGATGAGTGGGCGGTTCATCGGGTCTGCGCCAGATACTGAGGGCAGTACGCTGCCGCTGCCGCCGCCGCATACTTGACCGCCTTGTCCAGCGGGAAGCCGGCGTCCATCATCTTCGAGATCGTCTCGGTCTTGCCGATGGTGTCGAACCCGTAGCAGATCTCGTGCGCCTTCTCGACCAGCTGGCCGCGCGGGATGCTCCGGAAGCTGGGGTCGTCGGCCAGCTGCGAGAACAGGACCCGGTCCTGGTCGGTGCCGGGCGAGGCTTCAGGCGGCGGCGCAGATACCGCCGTCGAGCTCGGCGATGGCAGTGGAGGAACTTGTATCACGGTGGTGCTCGACGTCGTCGTGGTCGATCCGCACCCCGCGGCGACAGCAGCGAGTAACGCAAGCGGCGTCGCGACGCCCGACCGTGCCCCCATCAGAATCCCCCTGCCAGTTTCCTGTGAGCAGGGAGGTTACGCGCATGTCAACGCGCGCGGCAAGGTTTCAGTCTGCCGGCGGAACCGGCCGCAGATGCCGCGGCTTCACCATTTGCTGCTGTTCGGTGACAGCCCTGGCGATGTGCTCAGCCAACCCAGCGACGAACTCATCGGTGACGTACACCTTGGCGGCTTGCCGGCCGATGCGCATCCGTTCGGCGATGAGGTCAACCTGGCTGGAAATGTCCTCCCGGGCGACGTCTTCGCTGATGTCGAAACCCTGTTCGGCTAGCAGCCGGACCAGAAGTTGCGCGCGGTCATTCATCCAGGGTGAACGACGCACAGCCATGAGGCGCACAGTAACGAAGCGATATACCTGATGGGACACCCAAACGTATACACCCTTTCGGGTGCTTACCGTCAGCCCAGTGGTCAGATACTTGAGCGTCTCCGAATTCGCTGAGAAGGCAGGTCTGTCCCGCAACACCGTGAAGTCCTACAGTCAAATCCCCGGTCGCCTCCCCGAGCCGGATGCGATGGTGGGGCGAGTCAAAGGCTGGCTACCCGAGACGGTTGACGCATGGCTGAGCCGGCGACCGGACCGTTAGGCGACCGCGGCCATCATCGCGGCCCGCATCTCGTCGTCGTCGACGGCCGTGTACCGCTCGGTGATAGCCACGTTGGCGTGGCCGAGAAGTTCCTGGACTGCGCGGAGGTTCCTGGTGCCCCGGTATGCCTTCGAGGCGAACCGGTGCCGCAGCTTGTGGACGGTCCAGATGCCCGGCAAGGCGTCCGAGCAGAGTGTGCCCACGTAGGCCGGCGAGACGTGACCGCCGCGGCTGCTGGGAAACAGCCAGCCCTTGTCGCCGCCGCCGGGTGTGTGACCGCCCGCGCCGGCCACGATCTGCGCAGCCAGGCTGTCGCTGATGGGTATGACGCGTTCCCGGGATCCCTTCCCGTGGACGAGCAGCTGGGCCCCCTTCGGGGTGTAGCGGACGTCCTGGGTGTGCACTTGCGCCACCTCGGCGCGCCGCAATCCACCCTCGGCGGCAAGTCGCAGCATCAGCGCGGTGCGCGCCGACGCGACGGTGCGAGCTTCCTGGTACACCGGGTCAGGCGCCGGCCGGGCCGCCGCCTTGGGGATTTTCACCTGCGGGATCTCGACGGCCGGATCGGCGGCGATGTGCCCATGCTTGCATGCCCAGGCAAAGAATCCCCGTACCCCGGACCTGTAGCTGCGGCGGGTCTCGGGTTTCCAATCGTGGACACTGAACCAGCCGATGAGGTCGTCGTGGGTGATCGCTGCGGGGGTGAGGTTGATCGACTTCGCTAGGTAGAGGATTTGGAATTTCCGCAGATCAATGGTCGTTTTGGGACGACCGATCGCTTTCATGTACGCGACATAGGCGTCGATGACGGAATCCCACCCTTGCATAACAACCCCCGTTGTTTTATTCGTTGTGTCTCCCAGGACTTTGGAACCTAGAACAAGTGCCAGGGGATTCGCGGCAACTTTCGAGGATTTCATCAGAGTTCGCGATTATCCGGTGCGGGTTGGCCACTAACCAGCACGCTTCAGCGGAACGACCTGCGCAGGTGGCCGCCTTCTGGAGGACAAATCGGTCGGTTGGGACCGAGGGTACCCGTTCGGCTGGTCCGCGCCGCCCCCGGTGCGCTCACGACCACTCCAGATCGAGTCTGCCGACAGATCGCGTTTCGGCCCGAAGTCACGATCTGGGCGCAGACTCGATACTGCTACCGCAGATTCGTCCGATCCGGGGTGGCCCGCAGGACCACCACCACGACCGCTGACACCAACATCATGATTCCGACCGCCCACATGCCGGCCTTATCGCTGCCGGTCCACTGGTTCAGCGCGCCAGTGGCATACGGCGCGGCGAAGCCGCCGAGATTGCCGACCGAATTGATCAGGCCGATGCCGCCCGCGGCCGCCGCACCGGTAAGGAACTGCGCGGGCAGCGCCCAGAAGCTGGGGATCGCGCTGAACACTCCCATCGCGGCGATGCTGACCGGCACCATCACCAGCAGCGGGCTATCCAGGTAGAGCGCTATCGGAATAGCCAAGCCGCCCAAGCCCATCGGGATGGCGACGTGCCAGACATGCTCTCGAGCACGGTCGGCGTGCCGCGACCACACATACATCGCGATGGCTGCGAGCGTGTACGGGACGGCGGTGATCAAGCCGACCTGAAGGATCGAAAGGTGCACGCCGAAGGCCTTCTTGAACCCGGAGATGATCGAGGGCAGGAAGAACGCCAGCGCGTAGAGGCCGTAGGCGATCCCGAAATAGACCAGCGACAGCGCCCAGATTCTCGAGCTGGTCAGCGCGCGACGTAGCGGGAAGTCGAAGTTGCCGGCGACGTCACGCTCTTCAGCGGCCAGGACGTCGATCAGCCACTGCCGTTCATCGGGTTGCAGCCAGTGCGCATCGGCGGGGCGATCGGTCAGATAGAACCAACAGGTGATGCCCAGGACGATGGCGGGCAGTCCGACGCCGATCATCATGAACTGCCAGCCTGCCAGCCCGAAAGTTCCCTCGCCGGCTTCGATCAGCCATGCCGCAGCCGGTGTTCCGATCGCCGCCGCGACCGGGCTGGCCATCATGAACATCGCCACGATCCTCGCCCGGTAGGCGCCGGGGAACCAGCGGGTGAGGTAGAAGATCACCCCGGGGAACAGCCCGGCTTCGGCCACCCCGAGCAGGAATCGCAGGACCAGCAGGGTAGCGGCGTTGGGCGCGAAACCTATTGCCACCGCGACGATTCCCCATGACACCGCGATGCGGGCGAGCCATCGCCTGGCGCCGAAGCGTTCCAGCGCGAGGTTGGACGGGACTTCGACGAGCACGTAGCCGATGAAGAAGATGCCTGAGACCAGCCCGAACATGCTGGCGGTGAGCTGCAGATGCTCGCTGATGTCCGCCTTGGCGATACCCAGGTTGGTGCGATCGAGGTAGTTCACGAAGTACAGCGCCATCAAGAAGGGGACGACGCGGATGATGACCTTGCGCAACGTGCGCGTCTCCAGCGACTGTTCACCGGTCGACGTGACGGACATGCTCAATTCCCTTCGACCGTGTTGACGACGTTGGCCAGCTCACGTCCGTCGTGGAGTCGACGGCAGTTGTCGACGGCTTCGACGAGATACCGGCGCATGGTGTCGACGGTCAGCCAGGTGACGTGCGGCGTCACCACGACGTTGTCGAGCTGCAGCAGCGGGTTGCCGGGGTCCACCGGCTCACTGGCGAAGACGTCCAGGCCGGCGGCCGCCAGTCGGCCGTCCCGCAGGGCTTCGACGAGGGCGGGTTCGTCGACGATGCCGCCGCGAGAGGTGTTGACCAGCACAGCATGTGGTTTCATCGCGTCCAGCGCCGTTCGATCGACGAGTTTGTCGGTGGCCGGTGTCAACGGCAGATGCAGGCTGACGATATCGCTTTGGGCCAGCAGGTCGGGCAGGGTGCGCCAGGCGCCGGTGCCGTCGGGGGCGGTGTTGGTGTGCAGCACGGTGGCACCCATGGCCTGCACGATCTGCTCCACGCGTTTGGCGATGTTGCCGTATCCCACCAGCCCGACGGTGCAGCTGCCGATGTCGCGGACGGTCTCGCCCAGCCCGGCATCGGTCGGCCAGCCTTGGCCGGCGCGGGTGGCCCGGTCCAGGGCCGGCAGCCGACGCAGTGTCGCCAGCATGAGCAGTACGGTGCCCTCGGCTACCGAGGGCGCGTTGGCGCCGGGCATGTTGGCCACCGCGATACCCAGTTCGGTCGCGGTGGCGACGTCGATGGTGTTGACGCCGGCGCCGAGCTTGTGCACCAGGCGCAGGCGTGGTCCACCGCGCAGGTCTTCGTCCGAGAGCGGCCGCAGCACATGCCAGAGCACCTCCGCGTGGGGCAACTCCCGGTAGAAGGTCGCGTCGTCGTCCTCGTGGCACCATCGGACGTCAAGCCAATCTGATTCCGGCGCAACGATTTCCAGAACACTGTCGCCGGGGATGAAGTGTGCCAGGACTCTCAGCGCCACCGTTTGGTTACCCACTTCGCGATGGTGTCGGCCTGCTCGCTGCGCGCCCCTGGTGTGGTGAAGTAATGGTCGGTGTCGATTGAGCACTGAGTCTTGTCGGTGCTGGCCAGTGCGTCGAAGATGCGTTTGGCGTCCGACGGGAACACCCCGGTGTCCTGCTCGGCGTTGATCACCAGGGCGGGGCAGGTGATGCGCGCGAGGTGCGGTTCGGCTCGGGTCTGAGCAGTCTTGAGGCTCCACATGCCCAGCCAGTTGTGCAGGGTGCAGGAGGCGGCGATGCCGCGTGCGGATCGATTGGCTTTCACCGGAATTCCGGCGTAGCAGAGGTTGGGCTGGCGTTTGGTCGGCTCGAGTGCCGGGTCGACCATCCGGGGATCGGCCCAGGTTCGCATCACGGTGAACGGCCGGTCGGAGAATCCGGCGGCCTGGACGCGCTTCAGTTCGGTTTCGGCCCAGTCGGTGATCGCGTGATTGCGGGCGGTTTGGGCGGCCCGATATCGCGCGACGAACTCGGGTGCGAACGGGGGACCGTTGTGCTGGTCGAACAGGTCGAGTTCGGGGTCGCTTGCCACCGGGTCATTCTCGTCGACCACGGCACCGTCCATCCACGCGGTCAGCACTTCCGGGCGGCCGGGGTGTGCGGCACTGGCGATGTAACCGTCGGCGGGCGGGAGATCGGTGAGCCCCGCGGCCGGCCGCATGCCATCCAATGGCGTGACGTTCGGATCGACGGCTTGTGACTGGTATGCGGCCATCAATGAGCCGCCACCAGAGTTGCCCAGCAGCACAATGGTTTCCACGCCCTGTATCTCGCGCAACCAGCGCACGCCCACCCCGATGTCGACGAGTGCGTGGTCGAGCAGGAAGCTGCTTTCGAAGCCGCGGAAACGCGTGTTCCAGCCCAGGAATCCGATCCCGCGGGTGGCCAGGTAATCGGCGAGATAGTGCTCGGAGAAGTCGATCTGGTAATGCGTGGCGATGACGGCGACTTTGGGCTTGCGTCCGACCCCACGGTGGTAGAGGCCCTGGCACGGGTGCCCGCCGGCGCCGGCCCGCCGGGCGGTGGGAGAGGACATGCCGATGAACTCGCGAACGACTCCGGGGGTTGGCATGGTCAGTCGGCCTCCTTACCGAATATCGTCCGATAGACGATATTCGTCAGCGTCAATATGCATGCCTGATCGTCGACATCGGTTCTGTCACCGCTGAGTCGGACGTAGCAGAATTGGTTGAACATGGAAACAATGGCTTCGGCCAGCAGGTGCGGGTCGTCGCCGGGGCAATGGCCCTGCGCCTGCGCCCGCTTGACCATCTCCGTGATGAAGGCGATCGGTACCGAGCACAGCTCGGCCCAGTACTGGGCGAAGTCGTCGCTGACCATGGCCAGTTGCGACACGCTGATCATCTCCGCCAGCCGGTGCCGGTAGGTGGTCCAATGCGCGGCTGCGGCTTCGCGCACCCGCTCGCGGTCGGTCAGGCCCGGGCGGTTGATGGCTTTGGCTCGTTCGGTCGCCTCGTCCTGGAAGCGCATGGCCCACTCCCGGACCATCGCCTCCTTGGAGTCGTAATAGTTGTAGAACGACGCCGTCGAGCGGCCGGCTTCGGCGGCGATGTCGGCGACCGTGGTCGCCAGGATGCCTTTGCGTGCCACCACGGTGCGGGCCGCCGCGTCGATGGCCGCCTGGGTGCGGCGGCCGCGAGCTGTCGGCAAAACCGGCCGCTCCCGGCGAGGATGCTCCGACAGTGCCGTCACGATGCCCCTTCTGGTCTGAAACTGAATCTGATGTTAGGTTCAGAAACGACCGTTGACCAGCATCTTCAGGGGCACGTCATGATCAAGCCGCACAACGCCAATCCCGAGTTCGAGCTGGGCGGCATCAACCACGTCGCGTTGGTCTGCTCCGACATGCAACGCACCGTCGACTTCTACTCCAACGTGCTGGGTATGCCGTTGATCAAGTCGATCGACCTGCCCGACGGATTGGGGCAGCACTTCTTCTTCGATGCCGGCAACGGCGACTGTGTCGCGTTCTTCTGGTTCGCCGACGCCCCCGACGGCGAGGCCGGCAACACCCTGCCGGCGGCTCTGCCCGGGCTGGGGTCGATCGTCAGCGCGGTCGGGTCGATGAACCACCTGGCCTTCCATGTTCCGGCGGAGAAGTTCGACGAATACCGTCGCCGTCTCAAGGAGAAGGGCGTGCGGGTCGGTCCAGTGCTCAATCACGACGACAGCCCCTCGCAAGTGGCGGCCGACTTCCGACCCGGTGTCTATGTGCGGTCCTTCTACTTCACCGACCCGGACGGCATCGTGCTTGAGTTCGCCTGTTGGACCAGAGACTTCACCGATGAGGAAGCCACGATTGCGCCGAAGACCGCCGCCGACCGCCGATCGCGGGTGGCGGCGCGGGCCTGACCGCCCAGCATCAGTCCCGAAACAATCGCGGTTCGCCCAGTTCGTCGACGATGGCGGTGAGTTGGTCGACCAGTTCGTCGGGCGTGAGCCGGATCGAGCCGGCCAGCCAGGCGCTGATGGTCTGGCCGACTCCACCCACGACGAAGTGGGCCAACGCCTTGATCCGGTCGTTGGCCGGACGGCGCAGCATGGTCTCGACATGTTGACCTGACAACATCGCGAACAGGGCCCCCGACTCCTGTCGCTTGCGGACCACGACCGCGTTGGACAGCTGGGAACTGAACATCAACCGCCCCACCCGTGGGTCGCGTTCGATGGTCTGCACGATGTTGGCCATTCCGGCCCTGTTCTTCTCTTCGGGCCGGGCTGCCGCCACGGCGGCCTGGGTGGTGGTGGCCAGCCCGGCGACCACCCAGTCGAACACCGCCGCGACGAACTCGTCCTTATCGGTGAAGCTCTCGTAGAAATAGCGGGTCGCCACCCCGGCCTCGCGGCAGATGCCGCGAACAGTCAGCTCGGCCGGATCGATATTGCTGCCGAGGAGCTTGAGGCCAGCATCCAGCAGACGTGCCCGCCGCCGGGCCAGCCGGTCGGCGGCATCCACGCCGCCGTACGGCCGCGCCTGCGTCATTAGCCCATCTTGACACTGCGGCTCCGACAGCGGCAATATTGGGAAACAGACGTTGTCAGATTTGCGATAGGTGGCGCGCAGTGGCGATCCGTGAACCCGTCATCAGTCACGTCGATCGCGCGGTGAGTGCACCACCCCGCTCGCCTGGGCGCAGGCGGAAGTGGGGACCCGGCTTCGACGACGGTTTGATGGGCGTGGCGCTGCTCGCCGGCCCGGCGAACGTGATCATGGAGCTGGCCCGGCCGGGTGTCGGATACGGCGTGATGGAAAGCCGGGTCGAGAGCGGCCGAGCAGACCGGCACCCGATCAAGCGGGCGCGGACGACGTTCACCTACCTCGCGGTGGCTACCCGCGGTAGCGATGAACAGAAGAAGGCCTATCGGCGAGCGGTCAACAAGTCGCACGCCCAGGTGTACTCCACAGAAGACAGCCCGGTGCAGTACAACGCGTTCGACAAGGATCTCCAGCTGTGGGTGGCGGCCTGCCTCTACAAAGGCGGCGTCGATATCGCCCGGGTCTTCATCGGGGACATGGATGACGACACCGCGGACCGGCACTACCGCGACAGCATGGCGCTGGCCACCACCTTGCAGGTGCCCGCTGACATGTGGCCCGCCGACCGGGCGGCGTTCGATCGGTACTGGCAGGAATCGCTGGACAAAGTGCACATCGACGACACGATCCGCGAGTACCTCTACCCCTTCGCGGTGTCGCGGCTGCGCGGCGTTCGATTCCCTGGGCAACAGGCGCTCGAGCGATTCAATCTCCTCATCACCACCGGCTTCCTGCCGCAGCGCTTCCGCGAGGAGATGCGGCTGGAATGGAATGCGGACAAGCAGCGCCAGTTCGACCGCCTGATGAGCCGCATCCGGTTCGTCAACAACCTGACACCACGGTTCATCCGTGAGTTCCCGTTCAATCTGTTGCTGCGCGACCTGGACTGGCGGATCCGCACCGGCCGGCCGCTGGTGTGAGCCCTGTCAGAATCCGCGCGTACCCTCGCCGTCGTGCGAACTGACAAGGACACCTGGGACATCACCACCAGCGTCGGGTCCACCGCGTTGTTCGTCGCGGCAGCTCGGGCGCTGGAAGCGCAGAAGCCCGATCCGCTCGCGGTCGACCCCTATGCGGAGGTCTTCTGCCGGGCCGTCGGCGGCCCATGGGCCGACCTGCTGGACGGGACCGCCCCCGAGCACCCGCTGAAATCCGAGGAGTTCGGCCAGCACTTCGTCACCTTCCAGGCCGCACGCACCCGATACTTCGATGCCTATTTCCGGCGGGCCGCCGAAGCCGGGGTGCGACAGATCGTGCTGCTGGCCGCGGGCCTGGACTCACGTGCCTACCGCCTCGATTGGGCTGCTGGCACCACCATTTTCGAACTAGACCAGCCTCAGGTGCTGGACTTCAAGCGTGACACCTTGGCCGCGTATGGCGCCGTGCCGAGGGCCGAACGTCGGGAGATCGCGGTGGACCTGCGCGACGACTGGCCGCAGGCATTGCGGGACAGTGGTTTTCACCAGCACGAGCCCTCGGCCTGGATCGCTGAGGGACTACTGATCTACCTTCCCGCCAGTGCTCAGGAGCAGCTGTTCACCGGGATCGACTCACTGGCCGGTTCCGGGAGTCATCTCGCGGTGGAAGAGGGCAGGCCGATGGACCGCGACGCATTCCAAGCCAAGGTCCAGGAGGCGAAGTCCGTCGACGACGAACGCGGCCAATGGTGGCAGCTGGTCTACAACGAGCAGCACGCGCCGGCCGCACAGTGGTTCTCCGAGCGTGGTTGGGACGCCGAGGCCACGACCCTGCTCGACTACCTGCAGACCGTGGGTCGGTCGGTCGATTCCGCCGACGCCGAGGCCGCCAACATGTTGGCCAGCATCACTCTGGTCAGCGCAGTCAAAGGCTAGCCGAACATGAAGGGCCGCAGGAACCTGTTGGTGCGGCGTAGGTATTCGGGCTGGCTGACATGCAGAATGTGATTGCCCGGAAACCAGTGCAGTGCACAGCGATCCCAGTGTTCCCAGAGCGCCTCGGCCTGATCCGGCGGGGCCAGCCGGTCGCCCAGCCCGGTGATGATCAGCCGACGATCGCGCGGCACCAGGGGCCGGTAGTTCAAGGCGCAGTGGTAGGCCGACGCGGCAGCGGAGTCAGCCCGGCTGATCCCGCCGAACCGGCGGCTCAACGACACCAGATTGTTGGCCGGCCACCAGTCATCGAATGCCGACTCCGGAGTGACCACCGGCACGTTGGGGATCACCGCCTCGAGCCGGTCGTCGACGGAGGCGACCAGGGCCGAGGTGTAGCCGCCCAGCGACATTCCAGTCAAGGCGATGCGCTCCACGCCGGTGTGGCCGAGCCAGTCCAGCACCGAACGGAAGTCGTGCACCGCTTGCCCCATGGTTTCCGCGAAACCCGCCATGCCCTGGGCGAAGAAGCCGTAACCGCTGAAAGGTGAACCCTTTTCGGCGCGCCGGCCGTGGAACGGCAGGGTATACAGCATCACGTCATAACCGGTCCGGTAGAACCACGGCAGCGAGAAGAACAGGCCGTTGAACAGGTACGCCGATCCCATGAAGCCGTGGATCACACACAGCGTGGGTCGCGGTCCGTCGCCGTGGCGCCAGTGCTGGGCCCATACGGTGTTGTTGCGCTCCAAGCGTTTCCACTGGGCGCGCATCGCCGGATTGACCGGCTCGAAACTGCTCGGGAACGAGATGTTGTGGACGCTGCCATGGGCTTGACGGTGGGTGATGTATTCGGCGACGGGATTGGCCGGCCGGCTCGACACCGTCGGTGTGACGGTGGGTGCGGGGAACGAGGCCGCGGGATCTTGGCGGGCGGCCAGCTCAGCGTAGAACTCGAGGTTGCTGCGCTCGCGATGCAGATCCGACCGGCGCACGATCCCCGTCGCGACGGTCGGCAGCATCGAGATGCCCACCAGCGAGGCGATCGCGGTCCGCAGCCCGATGTCGGCCAGCGCCGACGAGTCCACGATGGTGCGCTGCATCAGCGTCAGGTCGGACCGGTCCGGCAGACCGTCGTATCCGGCGTCGGCGCCCGGCACATCGGGCACCGGGATGGGCATGTCGGCGTTTGACGTCATTGTCATGCGGCCTTTCCGGGCAGGCGAGTCTCACCCGGATGCTAGCGGGGCCGTCTCACACAAGGCGGTAAACGGTCGTCGCGCCCACTCTCATCGGTGGGTAATGGTGCTCGACCCAGTCGGCGATCTGCCCGCTGATGCGGTCATGGAGGCGCATCCGCCCACTCTCGACGTAGTAGCTGATCTTCCTGGCGTGCACGGCGTCGATGAACTGCGGCAAAGTGGGCACCGGGTCGTCGCTCCACCCACCGATCGCCATCACCGGAGTACCCGAGGCGATTTCCAGCGCCGCCGCCGCCTGCGATCCGGGGGTCGCCGCCGACCAGGTGGTCTTCGTGGCGCACAGCAGCTCGGCCAGGTGAGGGTCGATGTGGGTGGACCCGACTCCGATCATCAGCGTCTTGGCGAACCGCGATCCGACCGTCGGCCAGACATCGGCGGTGTGCGCGGCGTTCGGGATCGACCCGTTGTGCGGGGTGGCCGCAGTGGCCACCGAGAACATGGCGGTACCGCCCAGACCGGCGAGGGCCGAGAACGCCACCGCGACCGGCGTCATCCGCGGCCATCGGCGGGCTGCCCCCAGCAGTAGGACCACCGCGGCTACTGCGCCCAGCCCGATCACCCAGCGCATCCACGACGGGCCCAGTCCGGCGCGGTGTAGCACCGCGACACTCCAGGCAGCGGCCAGCACGACCATCGCGATCGCAGCGGGTCTGCTGCGCACCGCCGTCAGGCCGATCAACCCGCCGACCGCCGGTGCGAGCGCCACGGTGTAGTACGGGTGCACTATCCCGGTCATGTTGCTGAACACCACCGCGCAGACGACGAACCAGACCGCCCACATCAGGTAGCCGGCCGATTCCAGCCGGGAAAGCCGGCTGCGCGCGAGTAGATACGCGCCGGCAACGAGTGCGACCACGACGGCCGGAAGCAACCAGGAGATCTCGTAGCCCATTTCCCCCGACAGCATCCGCAGTGTCCCGGCGTGGATGCCCCAGCCGCCGGGACGGCCGCGCGCGACTTTGTCGCCACCACCGAAGATCCGATCGACGCCGTTGTAGCCGAAGGCCAGATCGAGCACCGTGTTGTCCGTCGAGCCACCGATGTACGGCCGCGAGGCGACGGGCCACAACGCAACCGCGGCGACCCACCAACCGCTCGAGATGACCAGCGCCGCAGTCGCTCCCGCGAGATGCACCAGGCGCCGTCGCCACGGCGTTGGAGCGTAGAGCAGATATGCCAGGCCGAACGCGGGCAGCACCATCAGCCCGGCCAGCATCTTGGTGAGGAACGCGGACCCGAGGGTGACGCCGACGAGCAGGAGCCATCGCCACGAGCCGGCCGCGGTAGCGCGGATGAGGAAGTAGGCGGCCACCACCATGAACAAGACCATCAGCGCGTCGGGGTTGTTGTACCGGAACATCAATGTGGCGGCGGGAGTGAGGGCCAGGACTGCGGCGGCGATCAGTCCCGCGACGGCGCCACGACGAGGGTCGGCGACGGTGCGGCGCGTGGTGGCGTAGAGCGTCGCGACGGCCAGTACGCCCATGACCGCCTGCGGCACCAGGATGGCCCAGCTGTTCATGCCGAAGTACCGAACCGACAGACCCGTGATCCACAACGAAGCCGGTGGTTTGTCGACGGTGATGAAGTTGTTGGGATCCAGCGAGCCGAAAAACCATGCCGTCCAGTTCTTGGCGCCGGACTGGGCGGCTGCCGCGTAGAACGCGTTGCCGTACCCGTTGATCGGCAGATTCGCCAGATAGAGCGCGGCGGTGCCGGCGAGTAGGGCGGTGAGCGCGACGGCCGGCCAACGCGGCGGTATCTGATCCCTGTCGCCAGCCTCTGAGGTGCTGGCGACGTCGGGGCGGTCGGCGACGGCGGTCACCGAACCACCGTGCACGAAGGGGCTGGCCGGCACGGGTGCGGACGACTGGGAAGTCGCTGTGTATTTCATGATGGCCGGGCGTGTGATGAAGTGGCGGCATGTGGAATCCGCAGACCTATCTGGAGTTCGCCGACCACCGCGGTCGGCCGTTCTTTGACCTACTGGCGCGGGTCGGCGCCGAGTCCCCGCGCCGCGTGGCCGACCTCGGGTGCGGTCCGGGCAATCTGACCGAACACCTGATCCGCCGATGGCCCCGGGCAGCGCTGGAAGCGGTCGACAGTTCACCGGAGATGGTGGCCGCGGCGCGCGAGCGCGGTATCGATGCCCACATCGGTGACATCAGCGCATGGACGCCGCAACCGGACACCGACGTGGTGTTGAGCAACGCGGCGTTGCAATGGGTACCCGGTCATGCCGAGTTGATGCTGCGTTGGGCCGCCCTGCTGGAGCCGGGCGCATGGATCGCGGTTCAGGTGCCCGGCAACTTCGAGGCGCCCTCCCACGTGGCGGTGCGCGAGCTGGCCAACCGGCCGCCGTGGTCAGAAATTTTGGGCGACTTCATCTTTCGCACTGCAGCGGTGGTGCATACCCCGTCGAGGTATGCCGAGTTGCTTACTGACGCGGGTTGTAGCGTCGATGTCTGGGAGACCACCTACATTCACGAGCTGACGGGGGAGCATGCCGTACTCGACTGGATCACCGGTACGGCGCTGACCCCGGTCCGCGACCGGTTGAATGACGAACAATGGCGGCGGTTTCGTGCTGAGATCATCCCGATGCTCGATGATGCCTATCCGCCGCGGCCGGATGGCCGGACATACTTTCCGTTTCGGCGCATCTTCGTCGTCGCTCAGGTCGGCAGGCCCTGACGCTCGGCGTCGGCGCGATAACGATCCACCCATGCGTCCGAGCGCTGATCGGCCTGTCGTTCCAGTACCGGCGCCGGCGCCAACCGTGGATCCTGGCCCAGCGCTTCGAGTATCTGTGCGACGACATCAGTCAGGTTGCGCCACAACGTCGGATAGGGCACATCGATCGGGTGGACGTCTTCTTCGGCGAACCAAGTGCGCCAGCCCTCCTCCTGGTCACGCAGCATCTTGACCACATGGGCGATCGCGCCGGCGTGGTACTCGGCTCTGGCGTCGCGCGTCGGGTCGGGGCGGCCACGCCACACCCGAGTTTGGACCGCGCGCCAGAATGAGACCGCCTGGGACACCACGTCGGGGCGGTAGACATGGATCAGCACCGGTTCGCTGCCGATGACGTCGCTGATCGCCGACAGCAACCCCGTCCCGGAGCGCTGCGGCAGATCCTTGGTCCGGCTAAGCAGTAGAGAAGTTTGGTTCCACATCAGCTTGCCGCCCCAAATGCCATTGGGGGTGCGACCGACGGTGCGGATGTAGTCCCGCCAGATCTCGGCGGGAGCCAAGTCTGGCTTTCCCTCGATCAGCGGATCGAGCAGTCGCAGGATCGACTGGTCGTCGGTGTCGGCGAACCACTCCCGGGGTTGCGGCGACATGCTGGTGTTCGGCAGGTACTGGAAGAATTCCTGCGGCTCGCCCGCGACGCCGGTGGCTCGCAACGACTCGACCAGCAGCGTGCTGCCGCTGCGCTGCGAGGCGAGCACAAGGTAAGCCGTCGGGTGCGCAGCCATGCGCCGAGCCTAACGGCAGTCCTGGCCCGGCGGGGCGCGGTGGAAATTAAACTTCGCGTGACGAAAACTATTGCTGCGAGCCAACTTCGTCGTCGAAGCCGCGCTCGGCAGCGGTGGCGGCTCTGCTGGTCAACGTCAGACCGTGGATTTCGAAGTAGGTTTCGGTGTAGCGCGCCGCGATCCGGGTTCCCGCAAACTCCGACGGGATGACATCACCGGTCTTCTGGCGCCACTCGTTGAGCCTGATCGCGAGTTCCCCGGCGATGCCCTCAGCTTCCTCGGTGAGGTCCGTCTCGAGAAGGTTCCGCGTTTCGGCGGGATCGGATTCCAGGTCGTAGAGTTCCCGGGACGGGCGCGGTTGGTGAATGAAGGGTTCCACCGCCTGGCCTGACGGGCTTTCCTCGATGTCCAGCGGCAGATCTAACAGTGGTCGGTGCGCGTAGTTCTCGATGTAGCTGTACTTCTTGGTGCGGATCGCCCGGATCGGATCGTAGGAGTCGTGATAGGTCTTCTCGGTGTACACGTGGTCGCGTACCTCGACGGGCTCACCGCGCTCCGAGATCAGATTGGCTGCGTGGGAAAGACCTTCGATGTCGTCGCCGGGTGTGATGCCGACGAGTTCGAGCAGGGTCGGCAGCAGATCGACACCACTGAATAGCTCGTCGTAGACCAGCGGTGCGAGGTTCATCCGCCGGGGCGGGCGGATGATCGTCGCGATGCCGGTGCCCGCGTCGTAAAGGGTGGATTTCGCGCGCGGGAACGCCGGCCCGTGGTCGGTGAGGAAGACCACCCAGGTGGTGGCGTCCAGCCCGGTATCGGCGAGGGTGTCCAGCAGTTGACCGACGGCGGCGTCGGCGACCGCGATAGAGCCGTAGAAGTCGGCGAGGTCACCGCGGACCTCCGGGGTGTCGGGCAGGAAGTCAGGGACGTCGACGTCGGCAGTGTCGGCGGGCTCGTATCGGTCTCGGGGGTAGGGGCGGTGTGTCTCGAAGAACCCGGCGGTCAGAAGAAACGGCGTGCCCTGCTCGATGGGTGCGCTGTCGGTCAGCCACTCCTGTGCTCGCGGCACGACGTATTCACAGTACGAGTTGGAGACGTCGAATTCGTCGTAGCCGAGCCGGACCGGGAAGGACGTCTCGTGTTGCATCCCGAATAGTGCTGAATACCAGCCATTTTCATGGAGGATATGGGGAAGGGTGCGCACCCCGGTCCGGTACTCGAAGCCGTGATGGGCCAGGCCGACGAGGCCGTTGCTGTGGGGATAGCGGCCGGTGAACAGTGAGCCGCGCGACGGTGAGCACAACGGAGCGGTGGCATGCGCGCGGGTGAACAGGATGCCCTCAGCGGCCAGCTGGTCCAGGCGGGGACTCGACACCCCCGGGTGTCCGTACACGCCCAGGCTGCGGCCCAGGTCGTGCCAGTGCACGATCAGCAGGTTGTCGCGTTGCGGCTGGCTCACGCGGGATGCCTCCGTTCGGGTCGTTGGGTATAGCTTGCCCCGCCGGGTGACGGTGCCCGCAACCGGCGTCCGGCACAAGGGTTGTGCACAGCCGCGATTATGAGACACGGGTTCGCCTCATCCGTCACTTGCGCCCGATCCGTCTCCGCGCCGAAGTGACTGGGTACCTGCCCGCCTCGCAGCGACAACGGTGTCAGGGGTTGTGCGGTACACCCACCGCTCGGAACACGTACTCGGGCGGGACGTCGAATGCGAGGTGCGTGGTCGGGAGTCGGCTCAAGACGTCGTCGGGGATGTCGGTTTTGTACGTCAGCGACAGATGTCCGCTGAACCCGGGATCCACCGCGGCGACATCGATCTCCAAAGCGACGCCACTGCTGGTGATTTCGGCTCGCGCGTTGCCCTGTTGGGGATCGTCCCACCGCACGTCCAGGGTGCGGCCGGCGATTTTGGGGACGCTGGACAGCGTCGTGACGGCGCGCTGGGCGGTGAACACCACCGAACCGACGTAACTGGCGACGCTTCCGGTGGCGCGAAGCCCGGGGACCTTGCCGCTGAACCGGCGCGTCACCGCGACGTACTCGGCCAGATAGATGATCCCCTCCCCTCGAACTGCGCGCGCATTGCGCTGGGGAGCTTGCCGATCCCGAACAAACGGCGCAGGAATATGGCCATCTGACGATCGTGCCAGATTGTCGTGGTACTGAAGAAGGGATGGCAGCGCGGAAATCTTGGCTGATCGCGGCGGTCGCGACCGCCACGGCGGTGTATGTGGCGATGTGGCTCGGGTACACCGAGAACTGGGCTTGGCTGGACGACGTCGACAACCTGCTGCTGCGTAGATTCCACGATGTCGGTGCCTCCCGGCCCGGTTGGGTGTCGTTCTGGGTGGTGTTCAGCCTGGTGTTCGGACCGAGCGCATTTCGTCTGGTCGCTTTGGTGGTGATCATCGTGGCCCTGGTGCGGCGCAACCTGCAGACAGCGCTGTTCCTGGTGGTCAGCGTCGAACTGAGTGGTTTGGTCACGCTGGCCGCCAAGGTGGTCGCCGACCGGCCACGCCCGGACACCGCGCTGGCGCACGCCGCGTCGACCTCGTTCCCGTCCGGTCACGCCCTGGGCGTGATGGTCGGCGTGTTGGCCCTGCTGACGGTGTTGTGGCCCTACCTCCCCGCTGGTTTGCGGATGCCGGTGGCGATGGCGGGCGTCGCGCTGATCGTGCTGGTCGGGGCGGCACGGGTGGTGCTCAACGTGCATCACCCTTCCGACGTGCTGGCCGGCTGGGCGTTGGGTGGCCTCTACTACCTACTGTGTGTGCGGCTGGTGCCGCCGCGCGCGGTCACCGCAGTGGCCGGAACACCGGCAGAACTCGATACCGCGCGGTGAAACTGGCCTGGCCGTAGGTGTCGCCCACTTCCCCGTCGCGAGCCAGCGGGGTGGGACCGTCGACCGCCTCGAAGGAGAACTCCGGCGCCTGGATCTCGTGATAGAGCGGACTGCGTTCCAACCGGCCGAGCGCCAGCGCGGTGAGGATGCGCAGTCGGCTTAGCCGCCGGCCGGTCTCCAGAATCCGGACATCGATCAGCCCGTCGTCCATCCGGGTGCGTCGGGCGGGGGCGAAACCGCTCGGCAGATACACCGAGTTGCCGAGGAAGAACAGCGAAGTCTGCAGGGTCTTGTTGTCGTAGCGGATGCGTACCGGCTTCTCGCTGCGCAGGGTGTGCAGCATCGCGTACAACCCGGCCAACGGCTTGCCGATCTTGTGCTCGAGCTTTTCGCGGGTTCGGACGAACTGCGGGTAGGCGCCGATGCTGGCGGTGTTGATCACGGTCTGATCCTCGTTGAGGCACACCAGATCGACGCACGAGACGTTGCCGGTCCGGATGGCCGACACTGTGCGCTCGACGGTGTCACAGCCGATGTCCTTGGCGAAGTGGTTGAAGGTGCCGGCCGGGAAGACTGCCAGCGGCAGCCCGGTGTCCACAGCGACTGCGGCCGCACACGAGACGGTGCCGTCGCCGCCGCCCACACCGAGTACCTCGGCACGCGACGCCGCGGCGCGCAGCACGGTCTCCGGGTCGTCGCCGTCTCCGAGTTCGACGATCTCGGCCTTGGGTAGTTTCTGGCGCACCTCGTCGATGACCCGCGCCCCGGTGCCGCTGCCCGAGGCGGGATTGACCACCAGGACGACACCCGCTCCATCAGGCCGTTCAGGTGTCTCGACCCGGAGCGGCTCATTGCTGGGCAGCTTGGCCGGCACGATCGGGGGAACGAGACGGCCGCCGAGAACCGCGATGGCAGCGCCGATGCCGAAGCCGGCGAAGACGTCACCGGGGTAGTGCGCGCCGGTGGCGACGCGGGAGAGCCCGACCAACCCGGCCAGCAACGCCAGCCCCAGGCCCAATGGCGGGCTTTCCAGACCGACGCCGACTGCGAACGCGGCGGCGCTGGCCGAATGCCCGGACGGTAGCGAATTCGACGTCGGCAACCGGCGGGCTCGTCGTACCAACGGCACCAAGGTGCCGTTGGGCCGTTGCCGCTTCCAGGCACGTTTGGCGAACTGATTGGTGACCAGGCTCGTCACGGCCAATGTGGCTACACCGCGGCCGGCGCCCCGGCGCGCCGCCGGCGAACCCGTCGCACCGAGAACCGCAGCGATCGCGAACCAGAGCTTGGAGTGGTCGGCGGCGCGGGTCAGCACGGGCATGGCCTTGTCCAGCAACAGGCTCGGCGATTCGGCGACAGCTTCGAACACTTCGCGGTCCAGCGTGCCGAGCCCGCTCGTGATCTGTCGGAGGCCCTGACCTTCTAGCAAGCTTCGCGATGTCATCAGCCCAACGTAGCGGTGGCGTTGACCTGGTTGCACAGTCGATCCGCGCGACCCGCCTACTTCGGTTCGGCCGCCTCGTCGTCGGCTTTGCTGTTGGGCAGGATGATGCGCTTGGTGGCGACCGGCTTGCCGTCGACCTTCTTGGTGACTTGCGGCGCCGGGGGCGGGGTGGTGATTCGCCCCTGGACGGGTGCTCCGTTCTTGACGGTCGGCACGGATACCCGCTTGGTGTCGGGTTTGGCATCTTTGTCTGAACCGCCCGCACCGTGCATGGCGCCCGGTGGAACCATCGGCATCCCGCCCATGCCTGCGCTCGCCGGCCCGCTGGGGGCGGCGGTCTTCGCGGGCGGGGTAGCCATGGTCGGCGCCGACGACGGTGAGGTGCCTGCAGAGGGAACCGGCGGCGGACCCAGCATGGACATCGGCGCGGTGCCTCCGATACCGCCGCCTCCGCCGGAGGCGCCGCCACCTCCGGCGCCCAGTTCACCTGAACTTTCGCCGAATTCACCGAGTGGGTCGGACAAGCTGGCCTTGTCCAGCTCTGCGGACGCCCCGCCGGCCTGCTGCATCATGCCCATTCCGGTCTGCATGGCCTGTTGTGCACCCTGGGCTAGTTGTTGGGGCATTTGGGTCAGCGGCTGCAGAGCGCCGCCCATCGCCCCGGCCAGCGCGCCGGCGATGCCCGACATCATCTGCGGAAGCTGTTGTGCCATCTGAGAAGCTTCGCCCTGCCCGGCAACACCCTTCATATCGGCAGAAGCCCGTTCGTCCTGAGCGCCGAATTTGCTTGCGGCATCGGTAGTCTTCGCGTCTCGCTTGCCGTGCTCTTCGATGCTCTCGCTGTTGTCCTTGGGGTCACCGAGATTGGCGGCCAACCCCAGCACCCGCAGTAGCTGTTCGATCGGCACAGCCCCCGCCACCAGCGGGTCAGAGGCGATGGGCGGTGGCGGCACGTTCGCGGCGTTGGCGGCCAGGTACTGGTCGATAATGGTGTTGATCTGACCATTGGTCATCGGCGTTCCTCCCACTTCGCGACCAGACTCAGGGCCTGAAACCACGCGAAGTGGTAATTGGCTGCGGTCTTTTCATTCTTGATGAGTGCGTCGATGGTGGCCAGCAATTGCCAGTGGCCGATGTCGATGACGTCGGCCTCGGGGTAGTCGGCGATGACCTGTTGGGCGACGGTGTCGAGGTGCTCGCGCAGCAGGTCGACTTCGGAGTCCAGGTAGCCGGTTCCGGTCGAGACGGCTTTGGCCAGGGTGTGGGCCAGCCGCGGCAGGCCGTCGCGCCATTTGGTGGCTTGCGACAGTTCCCATCCCAGCTCTTCGACATCATCGGTGTCGCGGGCGCGGATGGACATCGACACGGGTTCGCCGTCCTCGGCCGGCGGGATGTACTGGCCGGGGGTGTAGGCGGCGGTCAGGGTGGTCTCGCCGAGCAGTGCTTCCAGGGTTCGGCTTCGTCGTGCGGGCGTCAGCAGCTTGACGCCGGTGGGGATCTGCACGTGCGGCGGGATCCAGCCGTACGCGAGGTCGGTGGTCAGGACGGTGGTGACGTCGTCGCGGTCACCGACGGCCCAGCTCAATTTGGGCTCTTGGCGAGCGACGGCGTCGACGAGGCGCTGCAGACGCTGTTGGGCGCGGATCTGGGCTGCGGCGGCGCCGGACACCGCTCCAGTACCGGTTGCGGCGACTGCATTTTCGGCAATACCGGCGGGTGGGTGTGCCGGCGCTGCCGGGGCAATGGGTTGCTGACGGACGACCGCAGGTTGGCTCAACGGGCTGGCGTTCGAGGGGTGGACGGGCGCCGACGCGGGGCTTGCGGCCAACGGGCCGGGAGGGGGTGCTGCGGGTGCGGTGGCAGCTGGCGGGCGAAGGTCTGCGCCGTAAGCGGGGAGCGGACCCTGCGGGGCGGCCGGGGCGGAAGTCGTCGGCATGACGGGTGCGGCTTGGGCCGCCGGTGCGGCCATGTAGGCCTGGGCAGCGTCGGCCGGGGAGCGGCCGGCGGCGGTGCATCGAAAGTCGGTGCGGCGTGGGCATTTTCGAAGAGTGGCGCTCCGGCGCTAGGCGTCGTCGGCGCGATTGGCGGTGCGGCCATGCTTTCGGGGTGGATCGGGGTCTGCGGCTGCATGGCGTGCGCTGCGCTGTTGGACAGCGCTTCAGTTCCCGCCGACATGGGGTTGCCGGCCTGTGAGCCGGCGCTGAAGTTCTGGGCGAAGCCCTCGGGGAGAGTGCGTTGGTGGGAGAAGTGGGAGTTAGGGATGGGGTCGTCGTTGAGGAGTTGAACGGAGGAACTCCCGTGCCGTCGAAGGAGGGCACCTTCGCCGGTCCAGCATTGATGAGACTGGGTAGGGTACCTGCCGAAGGTGTCTGCGTTGGTCCAATTGCGGGAGCGCCCGAACTTGCAAGCTCAGGTCCGCTACGCCCGCCCTCACCTATCCCAGAATCGACGTGGGCAGGAGGGTTTTCGGGAGGGTGCACAGCGGTTTGGACCGTGCGGGATGGAGTCCTGTTGGCGGTGCCGATCCCGGCCTCTGACCCCGTAGTCAAACCCTCGGTCGGACTTTGGCCATCGTCAATTTGGGTGCCGCTTCTGCCACCGCCACCGATGCCAGCGCCCCCAGGGCCGCGAAACATCATTTGGACCTGGTCTCGGATCTCGTCGACTTTAGGCGAGTCGAATGTCTTCGTCAGGTCAAGCCCATGCAATTTCGCGAAGTCCTGAACTGATTGACCGCCTGCGTCCTCATCGAGGATTCGCTGAGCCGCGGCTGAGATATTCGCTCCATAAGCCATCGCCTTGTGATTCGCATAAGATTGCTTTTCGGCAATCACATCGACGATCTCTGCGACTTTCTGCGCTAAATTCCTCTTCGAATTTTGAATCTCACTAATCTTTTGATTGCCCTCGGTCGCGATTTCGGTTAAATCCGTCCTAAGTGCTTCGATTGCGTTGGTGGCGGATGCGTAAGCCTCTTTCTTTATTCTGCTTTTGTTGGCGACCGATTCGGCGAGGCGTTCCCCTAGGGAGAACGCTTGCCTCGTATCGTCCGCTGTTGCGCCTTGTTGATCTGCCATGAGGCCGAGTCGGATCGACCGAAGTTGCTCTGTATACGCTTCGTAGCCCGCCTGCGTGGTGGATCTATTTGCGTGAGCCGCCTTCGCCATGCCCGCGGACAGTTCGCTTGGCCACTGGTGCCCGACCAGCAATGGTGTCCACTCACCCGGGGGCAGATCAGTCATTGGCAGGCGCTCTTTACCGCCACAGTCGAGCTGTCCGCCAATGTCAACGACGGTTCAAGATCAGCATCACTCACGTCTGCCAGATAGCCGAGTGCCAGTTTGCGGTAGACATTCGCAAGCTGACCGATGGGTCCGGCAAGATCTTTCGGCGTCGCCGGATTTGCCCCAAGGACATCCTGCAAGTACCCGCCGCCGCCGTAAAGTGAGAGACGTGCGTTAGCGGCAACGGCCAGTGTGGTGGTGGCGTCCGTTCCGCCGTTACGCCCGGTATTAATTCGTACTGCGTTGTGCACGATGTCGAACGCATCGCAAACAGCCTTTTTCGCATCAGTAGCTTCCTGCTCGCTGTACGTCTTCGCCGCAGGTGCCTCTGGCTTAGGCGCAGGCCTGAACCAGGCCCCAATCGCGACTGCCACGGAGATCAGCGCGACGACGATCGCGATGATCATCGGCAGGCGCGACTGCCCACGCGGTGCTGGCGGCGGTCCCTGGGGCGGCCACGGCATGGGTCCTGTGGGCCCGGGGCCGTACGGCGCTTGCGACATAGAGCGATGGTATCCGTTGTGTTTGCCGGTGCGCTATTCACCTTATGAGGCAGACTCGGGGCTCATAAGCGATGTTGTCGCAGCTCAGCCGCCGAATATCGACCTCGAATGAGGGGCTTGCTCAGACCTGCAATTCCAGCACACATCGACGTGACCCCGTGGGCCTCGTTAGCTAACGCGGAGGACCAGGCATGCGGCGGCGACGAAACCTGTATGAATCGGGCGCCGTTGTCAGCCGCAGCGAATCGGCGTACTGCTCAAGTGATCCACCGGAGGTCTTGCGACTTATCGCCGCCGAAGCTGTGATTGTGAACGATTCTGAGCCTGGCCATTGGTGGCCAATCAGCAGGGCTGTCCATTGTCCAACTGATGACTCAATCATCGACATTCGTCTTTGATTGCTGAGATTGATGGGTCGCCGTTCTTGATGATCTCATCCACCTCTGATTGAGGCGCGTCACCGAGCCTGGCGATAGCGATGTTCTGGTAGGCATCTGTTGCCTTTCGGACAGCTTCCGCGAGCGGGTCGGGCGTCGCTGGTTCTTCGTTAAGCCGAGTCATCAAGTATTGAGCCCCCTCGGTTAGGGCAAGTCGAACGTTCATACTGATTAAGACATCTTCGGTCGATTGCCCGCCGCCGCCCTTGCTTGTGGTTGCAGTGAGTGCGCGATCGACTCTTTGATACGCATCGCACACTGCCTTTTTCGCGTCGGCGATTTCCTGATCGCTGTACGTCTTCGCTGCCGGAGCCTCCGGCTTGGGCGCCGGTCGGAACCAGGCTCCGATCGCGACCGCCACGGCGATTAACGCCACGACGATCGCGATGATCGTCGGTAGTCGGGAAGGCCCACGCGGTGCCGGGGGTGGCCCCTGGGGCGGCCACGGCGTCGGTCCTGCGGGGCCCGGTCCGTACGGCGCTTGCGACATAGGGCGATGGTATCCGGTGTGTTTGCCGGCGCGTTATTCCCCTTTTGGGCGGAAAATCCCGAGCCGGGAGCTGTCATCGCAGCTCAGCCATGGATTATCGACGGCCGATCAAGACCCGGCTCCGACTGAGAGCTTGGTGCATACCGACGTAGCCTTGTCCGCCCCGTTAGCTGGCCCGGCCCGATCGTCATCGAACCTTGACTTGACCCGGTAGGAATCGCCCAGACACGATGAACTGATGCGCCGAGCCGTCGTTTCGATGTGTGCTGCCCTCAGCGCGTCCGTACTGGCGATTGCCTCGGCCCCACCCGGCCATGCCGAGACGCCGTGGTTCCAAGCCAACGTCGGGAACGCCACCCAGGTGCTCTCAGTTGTCGGCACCGGCGGCGCGAACGCCAAAATGGACGTCTGGCAGCGGGACGCCAACGGCTGGCAGCCCGTCGCCACCGCCATCCCGACCCACATCGGGGCCAACGGCATGACGCCGCAGTCGCACGACGGTGAAATGAAGACGCCGATGGGCATCTTCACTCTCGACTTCGCCTTCGGCACCAAGCCCAACCCGGGCGGCGGACTCCAATACGTCCAGGTCACTCCGGACTATTGGTGGGATGGCGACATGAGCAGCCCGACCTACAACACCATGCAGGTCTGCAAGAAGGCCGACTGTGCGTTCGACACCAATCCGGCCAGCGGCACCGAGAACCTCTACATCCCGCAGTACGCGCACGCCGTCGTCATGGGCGTCAACAAGGCGCGCGTGCCGGGCAACGGCGGCGCCTTCTTCGTGCACACCAGCGACGGCGGCCCCACGGCAGGCTGCGTGTCGCTCGACGACGACACGCTGGTCAAGATCATGCGCTGGCTACAGCCCGGCGCACTGATCGCTGTCGCTAAATAAGGGTGACCGAAGTTGCTCTGTGCACGCTTCGTAGCCCGCCTGCGTCGTGGCTCTGTTTGCGTAAGCCGCGTTCGCGATGCCCGCGGACAATTCGCTTGGCCATTGGTGCCCGACCAGTAGTACGACCATTCGCCCGGGGGTAGATCTGTCATCCACACGCCTGCTTCATTTTCGGCACCGCATCGTCAGCTGAGGCGTACAGGGTGTCGAGATCGGACCGACTGCCTTCGGCTAGCTGTGCAAGCAAAATATTTTCGTACAGATCAGCAAGCGAACTCAAAAGTCCAGCGACCTCAGAAGGGGCTGCCGGATGCTGTTGGAGTGATGATCTCCAATACGTGCTGATAGCGCCAATCGCGACTCTAGAATTTACGGCTATGGTGAAGGCGTCACCGGGATTTGCTCCCACTTTGCCGCCTGTGACATCCAGTGTTTTCTGACCGCGATCGAACGCATCGCACACTGCCTTTTTCGCGTCGGCGATTTCCTGATCGCTGTACGTCTTCGCTGCCGGAGCCTCCGGCTTGGGCGCCGGTCGGAACCAGGCTCCGATCGCGACCGCCACGGCGATTAACGCCACGACGATCGCGATGATCGTCGGTAGTCGGGAAGGCCCACGCGGTGCCGGGGTGGCCCCTGGGGCGGCCACGGCGTCGGTCCTGCGGGGCCCGGTCCGTACGGCGCTTGCGACATAGGGCGATGGTATCCGGTGTGTTTGCCGGCGCGTTATTCCCCTTTTGGGCGGAAAATCCCGAGCCGGGAGCTGTCATCGCAGCTCAGCCATGGATTATCGACGGCCGATCAAGACCCGGCTCCGACTGAGAGCTTGGTGCATACCGACGTAGCCTTGTCCGCCCCGTTAGCTGGCCCGGCCCGATCGTCATCGAACCTTGACTTGACCCGGTAGGAATCGCCCAGACACGATGAACTGATGCGCCGAGCCGTCGTTTCGATGTGTGCTGCCGCGCAGTACGCGCACGCCGTCGTCATGGGCGTCAACAAGGCGCGCGTGCCGGGTAACGGCGGCGCCTTCTTCGTGCACACCAGCGACGGCGGCCCCACGGCAGGCTGCGTGTCGCTCGACGACGACACGCTGGTCAAGATCATGCGCTGGTTACAGCCCGGCGCACTGATCGCTGTCGCTAAATAAGCGTCGCGATCGCCGCACCGGCGGTGGCGTTGAAGTTCAGCGCCTCGGTCGACATCGTCACCTCGTAGGTGCGGTCGTACCCGGTCGCGGCGATCTTCCACCCGTCGGCGGTCTTGCGGTAGCGGTCGCGGTAAAACGCCGCTCCCATCAACATGAAGTTGAATTCGGGCACGATCACCCGGTCCTGCAGGTACCAGGTCGCCTCGGCCTCGTCGCCGTCGACGGTGATCTCGGGATGGGTGACCCGATGCTCGGTCAGCACACCGGCCGGCATCGACTTGCGCATGAACTCCACCAGATCCGTGCGGTTGGTGAAGTGGTGCTCTTCGCCGAGCGACGACCCGTAGTCGCCGATGATGTCCTCAGTCAGGGTGTCGGCGAAGTCGTCCCAGTGCTTGGTGTCCAGGGCCCGCAGATAGCGGTACTTCACCTGTTTGATCGCCTCGATTGCGTCCGCATCAGCCATGTTCGCCATTGCAGCACACCGAATGTGTCGACGGGGACGGTTGTCCCGGTGACAATGAACCAAGCCTGGGAGATCTCATCGATCCGGAGTCGACAATGTCAGGAACTGTTGAACCCGACGACGCCGATCGCGACGCCACGGTTCAGCAATCCAACGTCATCGACGGTCTGCTGCGGTCTCCGCTGTCGGGCATCGCCCCGTGGATCCTGATGGCCGTCCTGTCAGGCCCGGGGCGTTTCGGAGTGGCCGCCGCCGCAGCGCTCGGACTGACCCTCATCGTGATGTGGATCGGCAGCCGACGCGGCATCAGGGTGCATTCCCTCGAGGTGTTCGGTGCCGCGGTCTTCGCTGTGTTCGTTGGATTGGGCATCGTCGGCTCGACGACTCTTGTCGCCTGGCTGGAGCTGTGGGCCGGGGAGATCACCAACGGCCTGCTGGCCGTCTATGCGCTGGCCACGATCGCCGTCCGACGCCCGTTCACCATCAGCTACGCCCGCGACACCGTCGCACCCGAGCACTGGAACAGCCCGCTATTCGTGCGAGTCAACTACACCCTGAGTGCGGTGTGGGCCGGCGCGCTCGTGGTGAACACCGCCGTCGGGACGCTTGGCGACGTGATGTTGCGCGACGGCGACAACTTCTGGACCGGTTGGATCGTGCAACTGGCGGTCACCCTGACGGCGGCCGCCATCACCGAGTTCTATCCGGATTACGCGCGAGCGAGGTTTCGAGCCGCCGTAGGACAGCCTGTCGAGGACGCACCGTCATACGGGAAGCTGTGGGAGTGGCTTCCCGGCTTCGTGGTCGGCGTCGGTATCGCCGGCTGGGTCAGCGATGCGTTGTCGGCGAGCATCGGTATCGCGCTGATCGTCGTCGGCATCGTCAGCGGTGCTGTGATGCGTAAGCTCTTCCCAGGGGGAAAGGGAACGACATGACAAAGCTCTCGGTCATCTACTACTCGGCTACCGGACACGGCACGGCGATGGCCAACAGGGTGGTCGCGGCCGCCGAATCAGCAGGTGCCGAAGTGCGCCTCCGCCACATCGCCGAGACCCGCGACCCCGCATCGTTCGCGCAGAACCCAGCGTGGACGGCCAACTACGAGGCGACCAAGGATCTGCCCGCAGCCACTGGCGACGACATCGTCTGGGCGGATGCGGTCATCTTCGGTACCCCAACCCGATTCGGTTCTCCCGCATCGCAATTCCGCACGTTCATTGACTCGCTAGGCGGTTTGTGGGCGCAGGGAAAGCTCGCCGACAAGGTCTACGCTGCGTTCACGTCGTCGCAGACCGTCCACGGTGGCCAAGAGTCCACCCTTCTCGCCCTCTACATCACGCTCATGCACTTCGGCGGCATCCTCGTGCCGCCCGGCTACACCGACCCGGTTAAATTCAACGACGGCAACCCCTACGGAGTAAGCCACGTCACCGGTCCGGAGAACAAGAACGAGATCGACGGGGCCACGCAAGCTGCCCTTGATCATCTGGCGCGGCGAGTGGTCACTGTGGCTGCGCGCCTGCAAGCTCCCGCCGACAACGCGTGATCGCACAGAACGTCCGCTGAGCTGCTACAGCTCAGCGGACGTTTGTTGCTTAGCGGCTGCCGTCTTCGTAGCGCTGCGCGATGGCCACCAGCTCCTCGCGGACCGTTGACGGCGGAAGTGCGTTGATCCGCGCGTAGAGGCGACGGCGCCGCATGGCCCGCTTCATATCGTGGCGGAACTGCGCGATCGACATTGTGCTCTCAACTCCTCAATCGCCCCCGGGTCTCGAGGGCATGTTTGCTCTGTGTGTTCACCGATCAGGGATCGCCTGTCTAAGGAACCTCTTAATGGTCCTTGTTAATTTCGTGTAAATCAACTTTGGACGTGTGAGTTTGGTGACAGGAACGCTCGGAGACGCGACGTCCGGGCCGCAGGCTGTGACGGCCGACACGACCGGGTGGAGGGTGTGACGGTGTTCGCTGGCTTAGCCGTCGAGGTACCGGCTGACCATGTCGACCAGTAGTCGCCGCTCCCGCTCCCACTCCAGATGAGAGTTGACGATCATCTCGACGAGCACCATGCCGCGCAGTGCTGACCAGATCACCTCGGCGACCACGGGATCATCGGAGATCAGCTGACCCAGTTGGTTGATGGCTGCGTTGATCTCCAGCAGATGTCGGGTGGCGCTCTGACCGTGTGTACCTCGGGTGGCGCGCAGAATCTCGAAGGCGGCCAACGACGTGGGGCTGCTGTAGCAGCGGAACGCGGTGTCCACCACTACCTCGATCCGTTCCCGCAGCGGCAAATCCCCCACCTCGGCCGACCCCAGGCTCTCCAGCAGTCGGGCCACGCCCTCGTCGACCACCGCCATCAGCAGGCCGTTGCGGTCACCGAAGTGGTACTGGATCACTCCCCACGTGACGCCTGCACGCTCGGCGACATGTTTGGCGGTCGCGGCGTGGAAACCCTCCTCGACAACGCATCGGACGGTTTCGTCGATGATCTGCGCACGGGTGTCATCGCCCCGTTTGCGTGGCGCCGCGGTGTGCCGGGTGGGGGGAGTGCCGAGCGTCTTCACATCGTTGACTTTATATCATTGAGCCGACTATGTTTCGCGTTGTGAGCGAACCGCGCAGCCGCTACGCCCAACTCTCCCGGGCCGAGCTGGCCACCCTGGTCCCCGAACTTCTGCTGATCGGCCAGATGATCGACCGCTCCGGAATGGCTTGGTGCATACAGTCGTTCGGCCGGCCCGAGATGCTGCAGATCGCGATCGAGGAGTGGGCCGGCTGCAGCCCGCTCTACACCCGCCGGATGCAGAAGGCCCTGAACTACGAGGGCAACGACATCGTCACCATCTTCAAGGGACTGCAGCTCGACATCGGCGCCCCTCCGCAATTCATGGACTTCCGCTACACCGTCCACGACCGGTGGCACGGTGAATTCCACCTCGACCACTGCGGTGCGCTGCTCGACGTCGAGCCGATGGGTCCGGACTACGTCAAGGGCATGTGCCACGACATCGAGGACCCGACCTTCGACGCCACCGCCGTCGCGACCAACCCCAAGGCGCAGGTACGTCCGATTCACCGCCCGCCCCGCACTCCGGCCGACCGGCACCCGCACTGCGCGTGGACCGTCATCATCGACGAGTCCTACCCTGACGCCACCAGCATTCCGGCGCTGGATATCGTCGCCGGAACCCACGCTGCCACATGGCAACTCGCCGCCATCGACCCGACCGATGACGGACACGCCGACTACACCGGACCGTTGCTGTCCGACCTCGATTTCACGGCGTTCTCGCATTCCGCACTCGTACGCATCGCCGACGAGGTGGTGCTGCAGATGCATCTGCTCAACTTGTCCTTCGGTATCGCGGTGCGCGCCAGGGCCAAGGACAACACCGAACTTGCGACCCAGATCTGCACCAAGCAGCTCACCGGCATCGCGGGGGTGGGCGCCGAACGCATCCGCCGGGCCTTGAAGTTACCCAACGACTTCGACGGATTGACGAGGGTCCTCGAGCTGCATCCGCTGTTCAACCCCGCCGGTTATGTCGTCGCCGAAATCGAAGGTGGCCGCCTCCATGTGCACCGGTCGCCGGCTCACGAGGACGGGTCGTGGATCTCGCTGTGCTCGCCGGCCTCCCCGGAGCCGTTGCAGGCCATCGCCACCGCGGTCGACCCGCACATCGCGGTAACCCTGACCGGCACCGACGACGAATGGACCGCCGAGTTCGAGAAGTCGGACACCGCGGCCAAAGAAGCTCCCGAGGTGCAAGTCACTAAGTTCAGCCTCGGTGCCACCTTCGAATTCGAGGAGCGTCGCTCCATTCCGCTGACCGTGGTCTGAGCGGTACGGGACTCGCCTGCCTACTGCACGGCCGTCTCCGAGTAGTGCGCCATGACCTCGACGACGACGCCTGATTTCGCGGGCGGCGAAGATCAACTTGTCGACGTGACCGCCGACGGCGCGCACACTGGCAGCTATGGAGAACAAAGGACCGTTCGGCTTCGACCCCGACGACTTCGACCGCGCCGTCCGCGAAGCCGGCGAAGGTCTGCGTGACGCTTTCGGCCGGTTCCTGACGACATCCGGGGAATCGGCCGGGTTCGGCGTGCTGTTCGACGAATTCACCCGCCGTACGCGGCCGCGGGCTCAGCCCGAAACCGCGGGCGAGGCCGGGGACGGTGTCTGGGCCATCTACACCACCGATCCCGGCGGCAAGGCGCACGTCGAGCAGGTCTATCAGAACGAACTCGACGCGCTGCGGGCCAACAAACACAACACCGACGCCAACCGCAGCGTCCGGTTCCTGCCGTACGGCATCGACGTCAGCGTCCTGGACGGACCCGAGAACGCCGACGTCGATGCCGACGAGAGCGACTAGCTGCGGCTAGGTCGTCAGGACCATGCGGTAGCGGGCACGGCCCTCGTCCATCGCGGCGTAGGCCTCCGCCGCCTGGGCCAGCGGCCGCTCCTCGATGCGGGCCCGCACCCCGGACAGCACCGCGAAATGCATGGTGTCCTCGATGTCGGCCGACGTGCCCGAGGGATGGCCGATCACGCTGTAGTTACCGAAGATCAGGTCGCCCGGGGTGATCGGTAGCGGGTCGAAGGTGGCCCCCACGATCACCAGTTCGCCTTGCGGCGCCAAGCCGCCGACGGTGGCCGCCATGGCTGCTGAGTTGGCTGCTGTGGCCAGCACGACCTGAGCGCCACCGAGTGCCTGCAGCGCGGCGGCGACGTCGCCGGCGGTCGAGTCGATGTAGTGATGCGCACCCAGCTCTTTGGCGTCCTGGGCTTTGCCCGCCCCGCGCGCGATCGCGATGGTCTCGAAGCCCATCGCCCGCGCCCACTGCACACCGAGGTGCCCGAGCCCGCCGAGCCCCAGCACGGCGACCCGGTCTCCGGCGACCGCGGCGGTGGTGCGTAGCGCGTTATACGTCGTCACCCCAGCACAACCCATGGGCGCGGCCTCGGCAAAGGACAAGCCGTCGGGGATCCGCGCGATCGCCGTAGCCGGCACGGTCACCGACTCGGCGTACCCGCCGGGGTAGTGCCAGCTGGGGATCTGCCCGTTGACGCACTGCATGAACTGACCTTTGCGGCAGGGCAGGCACTTGTTGCAGTTGCCGCCGAACCAGCCCACCGCGACGCGGTCGCCGACGGCGAACCCGTCGACCCCCGAGCCGACCTCGGCGACGGTCCCGGCGATCTCGTGTCCGGGTGTGAGCGGCCAGGTCAGATTGGGGAAAGCGCCGTTGACGAAGGCGTGGTCGGTGCCGCAGACGCCGCAGGCGTTGACGGCAATGCGCACATGGCCGGCGGCGGGGGATTCGGTGACCACTTGCACCAACTCCAGCGGTTGCCCGGCCGATTTCACGTGTACAGCGTGGTGGGTGGCCATCACTCTCCCTAGTTGTTGTAGCCAGTGCTGAGTTCACTCAGCTTAACTCAGCATAAAGGGTCTTTGATCCCTATATCTTCCGGCACCGGCGGACTTACGATCCCCGAATCTTGCGAGAGGTACCGCCATGAACCGGACACTGGACCACACCCCACTCCAGACCGACGACGTGCGCGAAGGCGAGATCGACGCGGTTGTCGACACCGCCGCGCAGGCCGCCCGGGAGTTCCGTGAACTCGGCCAGGAACAGGTCGACCACATCGTGGAGGCCATGGTCCGCGCGGGAGTGCGCGCCGCCGGCGAACTCGCTGCCCTGGCCATCGAGGAGACCGGGTTCGGCGTCTTCGAGGACAAGGTCGTCAAGAACTACGTGGCCACCGAGTTCCTGCACGACTACCTGCGGGACAAGAAGTCGGTGGGCGTGGTCGACGAGGACGTCGAGCACAACATCGTCTACGTCGCTGAGCCCATCGGCGTGGTGCTGGCGATCACGCCGGTCACCAACCCCACGTCCACGGTGCTGTTCAAGGCGATCGTCGCGGCCAAAACCCGTAACGCCGTGCTCTTCCGGCCGTCGCCGTATGCGGTGCGTAGTTGCGAGCGCGCGGTGGAGATCCTGCGGGAGGCGGGCGAGGCGGCGGGGATGCCGCCGGGCGCACTGCAGGTGATTCCCGACGCCGCCCACGAGATCACCCACTACCTGTTTCGGCATCCGAAGGTCGACTTCATCTGGGTGACCGGCGGGCCACGGATCGTCGCGCTGGCCAACCAAGCGGGAAAGCCCGCCCTGAGCGTGGGACCCGGCAACGCGCCGATCTACATCCACAAGACCGCCGACGTGCGCGGTGCCGTCGTCGACATCTTGATCTCCAAGACCTTTGACTCGTCGGTGATTTGCCCCGCTGAGCAGACCTGCATCATCGACCACGAAATCTACGACCGGATGATCGCCGAGTTCGAGCAGATGGGCGCCCATCTGCTCACCGAGGACGAAGCCGCCAGGATCGCCGAATTCGCCTTCGGCTGCGGCGAGAAGATCGCCATGGACGCCGTCGGCCAGAATGCGCCCGAGCTGGCCACCCGGGCCGGATTCAGTGTGGGGCCAACGGTCAAAGTGTTATTGGCGCCATTGCCGGCCGACCTGCACGAGCTGGCCACCCACCCGTTGGTCGCCGAAAAGTTGATGCCGGTGCTCGGTGTGGTCCGGGCCCGTGACGTCCAGCACGCCATCGACGTCGCCGTGCTGGTCACCGAGCACGGCGGCCTGGGCCACACCTCGGCGATCTACGCCGACGACCAAGAAGTCGTCGACGCCTACAGCCTTGCCGTGCGTACCGGCCGCATCTTGGTCAACGCGCCCACGGCAGTCGGCGCGCTCGGCGGTGTGTACAACAATCTCACGCCCACCTTCTCGCTGGGCTGCGGCACCTGGGGTGGCTCGAGCAGCACCGAGAACGTCAACTACCGGCAGCTGCTCAACATCAAGACCGTCGCGCAACGCCGCACCCCACCGCAATGGTTCAGGGTGCCGTCGAACACTTACTTCAACGCTGGAGCCCTGGACAATCTGCGCGAACTCGACTGCGAGACGGTGGTTGTCGTCACTGACGCGTTGACCGACGAGCGCGGTGTGGTCGATCTGCTGCGCAGCAAGCTCGGTGCCCGGCACGTGCAGACGTTCAGCGAGGTCACCCCGGAGCCAGACGAAGCGACGATCCGACGCGGCGTCGCACTGCTGGAGCGGGCGCAGCCCGGCGCGCTGATCGCCGTTGGCGGCGGCTCCGTGCTCGACGCAGGCAAGGCGATGCGGCTGTTCTATGAACATCCGGAGAAGACACTCGACGAGCTGACTATGCCGTTCCTGGATCCGCGTAAGCGCGTGGCCAACTATCCCACCGACCGACACCGGCTCCAATTGATCGCCATCCCAACGACCTCCGGAACCGGGTCGGAGGTGTCCCCGGCCGCGGTGCTGACCGTCGACGGCAGGAAGCAGACCTTGGTCGACTACAGCCTGGTGCCGGAGATGGCAATCGTCGATCCCGTCCTGACATCGTCCATGCCGGCGTCGCTGACCGCCGACACCGGCGTCGACGCGCTGACCCATGCATTGGAAGCCGCGGTATCGATCTTCGCCTCGCCCTACACCGACGCGCTGTGCGCGCAGGCGGCACGGCTGATCGTCGATGCGCTGCCCCGGGCCTACCGCGATGCCGACGACATCGAAGCACGCACCGCGATGTCGAACGCCGCCACCCTGGCCGGCTTGGCGTTTGCCAATGCCTTCGTCGGCACCAACCACGCGTTGGCGCACGCCACTGGTGCCGCGTTCGGCATCCCGCACGGGCGGGCCAACGCCATCTTCCTCCCACATGTTTTGCGGTACAACGCATCTCTGCCGAGCAAGTTCATGCCCGCACCCGGATACTCCGCCTATATCGCTCCGGAGAAGTACGCCCTGATCGGAGCTCTGATCTTCGGCGGCCACGACGCCGAGGACAGCCGTAACAGGCTCTTCGCCGGCGTCGACGACCTGCTGGCACGGTTGGACATGCCGCGCTCGTTGCGCGAATTCGGGGTGGCAGAAGACACATTCACCGACGCGCTGCCCGCCCTGGCGATGACGGCGTTCGAGGATCTGTCCAACCGCACCAACCCCCGGATGCCATTGGTAAGCGAGATCAGCGAACTGCTGCGGCTCGGCTACTACGGCCCGGCGGGCGACTAATCGAAGTCCGGACCGACGTTGGTGTTGGCCGGCTCGCCGGGAGCGTGGTTGGGCTCGGCAGACAGATGATCCCAGCGATCCGGCTGGTAGTAGTCCGACCAGCGACCTGGAGTCGAATAGTGCACGGCCAGCACCCCACCCGCGAAAAATTCATAGATGTCGCCGTCACCGCACTCGTGCGGCGTGTCCTCATCGGCGAGCCAAACCTTGAATGCCATAACGGCAGTATGCCCGGTTTGAGGTCGGTTACCGTGGGCACGCCAACCAAATGCCCAGCATCGAGCACCCGATCCCCACCCAAGAATTGTCCGGCATCACCGGTCACCGGTTCATCTACACCTACGCCAACGGCTGGCAGTACGAGATGTACGTCAAGAACGCCCACACCATCGACTACCGCATCCACTCCGGCCACGTCGGCGGGCGTTGGGTCAAGGGTCAGGAGGTCGACTTGGTGCAACTTGACGACGACAGCTTCAAGATCTCCTGGACCGAGCCCACCGGGACGTCGGTCGCCGTCAACGTCATGCCAGGCAAGCGCCGCCTGCACGGCGTGATCTTCTTTCCCCGGTGGATCCGGGAACACGGCGAGCGCACCGTGTGCTTCCAGAACGACCATCTGGACCAGATGCGGACGTATCGCGACGAGGGGCCGACCTATCCGATCTACGTCGTGCCGGAATTCGCCTACATCACCTTGTTCGAGCATGTCGGTGAGGACGACGAATCGGTGATCGACGTGGCGCCCGGTGAGCTACCCGCCGGCTGGGCTGAGCGGACAAACTGAGCCGGCGTAGCTAGTCGAGGATGCGCCGGGCGACGTTGGTGCTCACCAGGTCGAGAAGCTCGTCGCCGCGTCCAGCCAGGATGGTGCGGATCGCGTACACCGTGAAACCCTTGGCCTGCTCGGCGGAAATAGCTGGCGGGATGGACAGCTCCTGCCGCGCCACCACGACGTCGATGAGCGCCGGACCATCGTGGGCGAACGCATCGGCGACCGCCTGCTCCAGATCAGCGGGCTGCTCGACGCGGCGACCGAAGATTCCCATCGCGCGCGCGACAGCGCCGAAATCGGGGTTCTTCAATTCGGTGCCGAAGTTCACCACGCCGGCGGCCTTCATCTCCAGTTCGACGAAGTTCAGCGACGAGTTGTTGAACACGATCAGCTTGACGGGCAGATTGCTCTGCACCAACGTGAGCAGTTCACCGAAAAGCATGGCCAGCCCGCCGTCCCCGGCCAGTGCGACGACCTGCCGCCCCGGGAAGGCGGTCTGAGCGCCGATCGCGTGCGGCAACGCACATGCCATGGTGCCGTGGGTGAACGATCCGGACAGCCGTCGGCGCCCGTTCATCGTCAGGTAACGCGCCGTCCAGATGGTCGGGGATCCGACATCGAAGGTGAAGACAGCGTCGTCCGCGGCCAGCCGATCCACCACGCCGGCAACGTATTCCGGTCGTATCGGGGTGCGGTCGCGATCGTTGACCGCCAACGAGTCCAACGATTTTCGGGTGCGCCGGTAATGATTGAGCGAGCGATCCAGATGGGTGCGGTCGGTCTTGGGCGACAACAGCGGCAGCAGCGCCTCGATCGTGTCCTTGACGTCACCGACCAGCCCCAGGTCGACCGGCGTGCGCCGGCCGAGATGGCTGCCGCGAATGTCCACCTGGATGACGCGGGCGTCTTCCGGATAGAACTGCGAGTAGGGGAAGTCGGTGCCCAGCATCAGCAGTACGTCGGCTTCTTTGATCGCCTTATAGCCGGAGGCGAATCCGAGTAGTCCGGTCATCCCCACGTCGAACGGGTTGTCGTATTCGATGTGTTCTTTGCCGCGGAAGGCGTGCACGATCGGCGCGTTCAAGGTCTCGGCAAGCTGAATCAATTCGGCGTGCGCCCCAGCCGTTCCCGCGCCGCCGAGGATGGTCACCCGCGATCCCCAGTTGAGAATGTCAGCCGCCCGGCGCAGCGACAGGTCGTCGGGACGGATCACCGAGCGGGTGGGCAACACCGGTCGGATGTTCCATTCCCGGTCGGGTAGCCGGCCCAGGAAAACCTCACCCGGGATGACGAGCACCGCGACGCCGTTCTCCTCCACGGCGGTCCGCATCGCGATCTCCACCAGACGCGGTGCCATCTCCGGAGTGCTGACCAGTTCGCAGTACACGCTGCACTCGCGAAACAGATCCTGCGGATGGGTCTCCTGGAAGTAACCGGTGCCGACTTCGTTCATCGGGATGTGCGCAGCGATGGCGAGCACCGGGACCCGGGTGCGCTGGGCGTCGTACAGACCGTTGATCAGGTGGGTGTTACCGGGACCACAACTGCCGGCGCAGACCGCCAGCCGCCCGGTGAGCGCCGCCTCGGCGGTGGCGGCGAATGCGGCCGCCTCCTCGTGCCGTACGTGTTCCCAGGTGATGTCCCCGGAACGCCGGATGGCATCGGTGAACCCGTTGAGGCTGTCTCCGGGAAGGCCATACACGCGGCGAACGCCGCTGGCTGTCAGGGTCGAAAGAATGTGTTGCGCAACGGTTGTCACCACTACACCGTACGGGTAGTCACCGTTGCCGCGCGAGCCGATTGGCCGGGCCTATCCTCACCACCGACGCCGTCTATGGCAAAGCACGCCAGACTCCCCAGGAAGGTGAGTGCCGTGACACCCGCCGCGAGGCCGGAAGGACCGGATCCGGCGCCCAGGGTGCTCAGGAACAGCGCGAATCCGACGACCGCGGTGAGCATGAGTAACAGTCCGAGTGTGGGGAGGATCTCGCCGCCAGCACCATCTCTGTCGTCCATAGCTTTCCTTCGCTCGCCAGGTAGTGATGGCATATATCCCCATTCCAGCGGCGGTTGAAACGCACAGCTGGACTACCTGCTAGCTGCAGTTGCACAACGGTGGCCAGCCCCAATGATGGCGACCCCCGTCGGCGGAAGACTTGGAGATGTCATCACGTACGGGGTGACACACGTAGGGAGTCGATTATGAAGAAATCCACCATTGTCGCGACGGTCGCTGGTGCACTGATGGTTCTGGGTGTGGGGTCGGCCGGCCTCGCTGAAGCCACCGACACGTCACCGTCCTGCCCGACGGCGTACCAGTGCCTGCAATCAGGCACGGACCCGTTGGTTCCGTACGGCACCGATCCGAACGCTCCCTATGGCGTGGGGGCGTGGAACAGCCCGGTGCCCTATGGGCACGGCTCCAGCTCCTACACCGGCGGCGCCTACTGACGGCTAGAGCCGGGGATGGTGACAGGCCACGAAATGCCCTGGCTCCAGCTCGGCCAGCGGTGGCTCTTCGGTGCGGCAGATGTCGGTGGCGAAGGGGCAGCGGGTGTGGAACCGGCACGCCGACGGCGGGTCGATCGGGCTGGGCACGTCACCCTCGAGCGTGATGCGCTCACGGGCCATGTTGCGTCGCGGGTCGGGAATCGGGACCGCCGACAGCAGCGCATTGGTGTAGGGGTGTAGCGGATGTTCGTAGAGCCCGTCGGCGTGCGAGTGCTCCACGACCTTGCCCAGGTACATCACCGCGACGCGGTCTGAGACGTGTCGGACCACGCCGAGATCGTGGGCGACGAACAAGTAGGACAAACCGAACTCGTCCTGCAGCTCCTCCAGCAGATTGACGATCTGCGCCTGTACCGACACGTCGAGGGCGGACACCGGCTCGTCGGCGATGATCAGCTTGGGCTGCAGGGCCAGGGCGCGGGCGATGCCAATGCGCTGGCGTTGTCCGCCGGAGAACTCGTGCGGATAGCGGTTGTAGTGTTCGGCCTGCAGCCCGACCCGGTCGAGCAAGTGCTGTACTCGTCGCTTCAGTTCCGCACCGCTGGCCAGGCCGTAGGTTTCCAGCGAGTCGCCGATGATCTGCCCGACCCGCTTGCGGGGATTCAACGACGCGAACGGGTCCTGGAAAATCATCTGCATCTGCCGCCGCAGCGGCCGCAGATCGCGCCGCGACCGCCCGACGAGCTCCTGGCCTTCGAACCGGACCGAACCCGATGTCGGCGTCTCGAGCTGCAGGATCGCCCGGCACAATGTCGATTTACCGCAGCCGGATTCGCCTACCAGGCCTAGGGTTTCGCCTTCTCGCAGGGTGAGGCTGACACCGTCGACGGCGCGGACCCGTGCCACCTCGCGGTCGATGACAATGCCGGACTTGATCGGGAAGTGCTTGACGAGGTCGGTGACCTCGAGCAGGGGATCGCCCTTCATCGGTTGGCCACCTTCTCGGCGGGCTCCAGCCAGCAGCGATCCAGATGGGTCGGATCGTTCAGCCGCGCTTCCAACGGCGGTGGCTGCGTGCAGCGGTCGAAGGCGTACTTGCAGCGCGGCGCGAACCGGCAGCCGGTCGGTGGATTCAGCAGTGACGGAGGCGAACCGGGGATCTGGGTCAGCCGTTCGGGACGTGCCTCATCGAGGCGCGCTATCGACCCCAGCAGTCCCCAGGTGTAGGGGTGTTGCGGGTTGTAGAAGAGCTCGTCGAGGGGCGCGTCTTCGACGATGTGGCCTGCGTACATCACGACGACCCGGTCGGCGAGCTCGGCGACGACACCCAAATCGTGGGTGATGAGTACCACCGACAGATTGCGGTCCCGGTTCAGCGAGTCGAGCAGCCGCAGTATCTGAGCCTGGATGGTGACGTCGAGGGCGGTGGTCGGCTCGTCGGCGATCAGGATCTCCGGTTCCAACGCCAAAGCCATGGCGATCATCACACGCTGGCGCATGCCACCGGAGAACTCGTGCGGATAGTCGCGCACCCTGCGCTCCGGGGTCGGAATGCCCACCGAGCGAAGCAATTCGACGGCTCGCGACAGTGCCTCGGCCCTGGAGACGTCGCGGTGGGCTCGGATCATCTCGGCGATCTGGTCACCGACCCGATACACCGGGTTCAACGATGTCATCGGATCCTGGAAGACCATCGCGATGTGTTCGCCTCGTACACCGCGCAGTTCGTCGTCGGACATGGTGGTGAGCTCGCGGCCGTCGAAGTTCACCGAGCCGGTGATCTTGGCGTTGGACGACCGGGTGAGCCCTACCAGCGTCTGTGCGGTCACGCTCTTGCCGCTGCCGGATTCGCCGACGATGGCCACCACCTCGCCAGGGGCGACGTCGAACGACACTCCGTCGACCGCATGCACGACACCGTCCTCGGTGGCGAAACTGACGCGCAGGTCGGTGACGGTCAGGATGGGACTCATGCGGGCGCGGCCTCTCCGAGGCGGATGCGGGGATCCAGGACGGCGTACAGGATGTCGACGATGGTGTTGAACAACACGATGAAGAACGCCCCGAACATGGTGACCGCCATCAGTGGCGGCAGGTCGAGCTTGCCGATGGCCTGGCCGGCGTAGAGGCCGACACCGTTGAGGTTGAAGACGGTTTCGGTGAGGATGGCACCGCCGCCTACCACCGCACCGAAGTCCAGACCGAACAGCGTGACGATGGGGATCATCGAATTGCGCAGGACGTGCCGGATACGAACTTGGCGCTCACTGATGCCCTTGGCCCGTGCGGTGCGCACGTAGTCCTCGTTCATCGCGTCGAGCATGTTGGAGCGCAGCACCCGACTGTAGAAGCCGACGTAGAGCACGGCCAGCGTTATCCACGGCAGGATCAGGTGATACAGCCAGTTCAGCGGGTCCTCGGTCAGCGGCACGTAACTGCCGGTCGGAAACAGCTCGACTTTGAAACTGAAGTAGTACAGCAAGATTGCCGCAAGCCAGAAGACCGGCATCGAAATGCCGACCAGCGACAGGATGGTCAAGGCCCGGTCGGTGAACCTGCCGGCGTGCACGGCGCTGAGATAGCCGAACCACACCGACAGTGCCATCCACAGCACTGCGGCGCCGATGGTCAGTGACAGCGTTGCCGGCAATCCGTCCCAGATCTGCTCCGCCACGTTTTGGTCGCTGGCGTACGAGGTGAGTTGGCCGGTGAAGATCTGCTTCATCATCGTCAGGTATTGGATGGGCAGCGGCCGGTCCAGGCCGAGATCGGCACTGACGCGGGCGATCAGGGCCGGGTTGGCGTTCTTACCGGCGATTCGTGCTGCCGGATCCGAGTTGGGGATGACGTTGAAGATCAGGAAGACGATCACTGAGATGGCGAACAGCACGGCAACCATGCCGATCAGGCGCCGGGCGACGAATCGAACCATGGTTAGTGCTCCAGCCGGATCTTGGCGCGTGGATCCAGTGCATCGCGCAGACCGTCGCCGAACACGTTGAGCGACAGCACCGTCAGCACGATCATCAATCCGGGAACGATGGTCAGGTGCGGCGCGGTGTAGATGGTCTGGTATCCGTCGGCGATCATCGTGCCCCATGACGCGTTCGGCGGGCGGACCCCGGCGCCCAGGAATGACAGTGCCGATTCCAACAGCATGTTGTTGGCGATGTTGAGGGTGAAGAACACGATGATTGTCGAGACGATATTGGGCAGCAGTTCGGAGACCATGATCTTCACCGGGCCTTTTCCTTGGGCCACAGCGGCTTCCACGAACTCCTTTTCCCGCAGTGTCAGGATCTCACCGCGGATGGGTCTGGCCATGTACGGCACGTACACGCAACCGATGATCAGGATCGGTATCCACAACGAGTCACCGGCGATCTGCAAGCCACCGACCTTGAGCCCACCCAATGCCAGCGTGGTGCCCAGCGCGATGCCGAGCAGCAGCACCGGAAAAGCCCACACCACATCGAGAACTCGGGAAAGCACCGAGTCGATCCAGCCGCGGTAGTAGCCGGCGAGCATGCCGACGATCACCGCAAGTACCGTGGTGATCAAGGCGGCGACCACCCCGACGTAGATCGAGGTCCGCCCGCCGTACATCAGGCGCACCATCACGTCGCGCCCGTTCTGGTCGGCGCCGAGCAGGTACTGGCCGCGCAGTCCCGGCCCGAGTGGGGTGCCGTCGGGGGAGACGACGTTGGTTTCTTGCCCGTCGATCATGATCTTGTCGGTGATGTGGTTCTGGTTGGGCCCGGTGTGCGCTACGTGGTCGGCCCACAGCGGAGCCGCCAGGCAGAACACCACGATCAGCAGGAACAGCACCCCGAAGCCGAGCGCAACCTTGTTGCGGCGCAACCGGATCCACGCCAGATACCACGGGCTGCGGCCCCGGACCGTGGTGGGGACAGCCGCCGCCACGTCCGTGGTTGGAGTCGCCATTACTTGAGCGCGAACGAGGTGTAGTCCTGGTTGAACAGCAGATGGTGATAGGACTTGTCGAAGTCCATTCGCTCGGACAGGAACGTGGTGTACTCCTCGTTGCCGTACGGCGCCCAGACCGCCTGCTCCATGTAGGACTTGTCGAGAGCCCCGTACTGCTTCTTCACGTCATCGGTCAGCTGTTGGGTGAGCAGCTCGTTCTGCTTGGCGTCGAGGTCGGGCAAGATGACCTGGGAGAAGTTGTTGCTGTTGGTCGGCAACACACTTGCACCGTTGAGCAGCGGCCGGAAGAAGTCATCCGGATGCGGGAAATCCTGGAACCAGTCGCCGAACCCGGTGTCCAGGTCGGGAGTCGACGTATTGCCAATGGTGGTGAAGTAGACATCTCCGGCGATCACCTTGAGCTGCGCGTTGAAACCGAGTTGGGTGAGCAGATCGTGGTAGTACTCGCCGATACGCTTGCGATCCGGCTCGTCATCTGTCCACACGGTGATGTCTTTGTCGGTCGGATTAGCCTCGGCCAGAAGCTGTTTCGCCTTGTCGAGATTTGGTCCGGGATACAGCTTGTACTCCTCGTAACCGGGCATGCCGGGCGGCAGGATCTGCTGGGTCGGATGCAGGCGACCGCCGAACACCCGGTTGAGCGCCTCGGGGTCGATCGCGTAGTTGATCGCCTGGCGAACCCGAATGTCGTTGAACGGGGCCTTCTGGGTGTTCATCCAGAAGTAGTAGGTGTTGATCGAGTCCTCGAGCCGGAACCGGCTGCTGTACTTGGCCTTGACCTCCGGCAGACGATCGGCGTCCGGCGGATCGGTCATGAAGTCGATCTGATTCTGCTCGACCCCGGTTACCTGTGACGAGTTGTTCTTGTTCTGGGTGACCACGATCTTGTCGACCTGCGCATCGGCGACCTCGCTGGCGCCGGCGTCCTTGACCGTCTTGAACTGTGGATTACGTTCCAAGGTAAGGGTATTCGGCGCATCGACCTTGGTGATCACGAAGGGTCCGCTGGACGGCGGTGGATTGTTGGTGACGTCGTTGTCCAGTGTCGTGGTGGGCGGCACCGGTGCGGCGAACATCAGGCCGAGGACATTGTTGAATGTCCCGTTGGGCTTCTCCAGCTGGATGGTGATGTCGCCGGTGTTGTCATCGGTGACGATGCCGCTGATCGTGTCGGCCTTGCCATCGGCGAAATCCTTTGCGCCAACAATGCCTTCGTAGAACACCGAGCCGCCTGAGTTGGCCTTGAACAGGCGCTTGATGGCGTAGGTGAAGTCCGAGGCCTTGATCGGGGTGCCGTCGGAATACTTCATGTTCGGCCGCAGCGTCAGCTTGTAGGTCTTGCCGTCCGGCGAGATCTGCGGCATGTCCTTGGCCAAGCCTGCGACGATCTCGGTTCCGGGGTCACCCTTCTGGTGCTTGTAGGTCAGCAGCGGGGTGTAAACGTTCCACAGGACTTCCCAGCCCTCGAGTGTGTAGGACAGCTGCGGGTCGATGTAGTCGGGGAACGACGTCATCGACACATTGATCTCACCGCCCTTGCCGCCGCCGCCATTCTTGCCGCCGCACGCGGCAACACCGAAGGCGGCCACCGCCGCAATGGTTCCCACGGCCACGATCATGCGCAGCTTCATTTTGCTCCCTGCTCTGACAACAAAACCGACTGAGTTAGGCGTAGGTCACTCTGCCGTAACTCTTAGATCTTGGGGGCAGAACCGCAGCTCCGCATCCGGAAAGATCTGACGATTTCTGGGTCAGACGATGGTGCAACCGCTCAGCCCGTTGCTGTGCGGGCACCGCTGGGAGGTTGGCGGCGTCGCATGTGCCGGAACACGCCGCTCAGGGCGGGTGCGGCAGGTTAGTTGTCAAGCCGCACTAGCGATTTGCGGAGCGCCCAGAGAGCACACCCGGCCGGATTTTTCAGACTGGGATGCCGGAGTGGCCCGGCACGTGCAGCAGACCGTTGGGATCCACGTCATCCCACACCTGTGCGTAGAGCGCCGACTTGTAGGCCTGCGCTTGGTCCTCGACGTTGAGCAGGTCTGCGATCTGGTCGAAGCCGTAGTAGAAGACCGAGAGCACGGTGGTGGTGAGCAGCACGTCGTTGATGGCCGACTGCGCTGCGTCCCGGTCGCCGAGCGCGGCCTGGAACAAGGCGGGTACCAGCCGGGCGATCGGGATGACGGCGTTGAGCCCCGGAACCATCTGCGACACTCGCCAACTGGCCTCGTACAGCTCGCGCACGATGGGTTGGATGTCGATGGGTAAGACTCCCACCAGCGCCTTCTCGGCGGCGAGCGTCACGTCGGGCATACCGATCGGGTACGGATCGTCGGCCCGCAGCGGATCGGACGGTTCGTCGGGAAGGGTGATCTCGGGAAGCGAATCGCTCTTGTTGGCAGCCGAGGTGACCGACGCCGCGAGAACGACCTGCTGATCGGTGACGGTGTCGGCGGTGTCCTCAGGCGGGTACGGCGGCGGTGTCGTGGTCGACAGCGGCAGGCCGGACTCGCCGCGCACGTGCAGCAAGGCGAACGGATCGAGGATGTTCCACGCGGTGGCGATGGCCCAGGTCTGCAGGTCCAGTGCCTGCTGTTCGAGATTGACGATGTCGGCGATCTCGTTGTAGCCGTAGTACAGCACCGCAACCGGGTGGATCGTGACGATGAGGTTGTTGATCACGCGCTGGGAGGCCAACTTGTCGCCCTGCAGCGCGTTCGGCAGGTCGGTGATGATATTCGTCAGCGGCACCACGAGGTTGACCCACGGGATCATCTGGGTGAGCCGGTAGCCGAGTTCGAAGCCCTCTCGCGATACGGGCTTGAGCAGGTCGGGGAAGACGTTGATGAAGGACTGCTCGAGGGTCCAGATCGGTCCGGGCATGTCCTGCGGTGCCGGCTCGGGCGGCATCGGGCGGAACGGGTTGGGACTCCACGGCACCGCTGGGGTCGCGGCGTCGGCGGCGGCTGTCGGCCGCGCGGCGACATCAGCGGCGGCGGCCCTGGCGGTTCTGCGGGCGCCGCCCTTGTAGAGGTTCTCCAGGTTGTCGACCTGGGCGGCCTCGAACGCGGCGGCCGTCGGCTTGGCGACGCTCGCCGCGGCGGGGACCTTCGAAACCACGGTGCGCTGCGCGATGACGCCCGTCAGGCTGTCGGCCGCCTGGACCACCGCGTCGGCGGCTTTGCTTGCGTTGCCGGTGTCGGTGGTCTTGGCGCCGACCTTCGACGACGGCTTCGCGCGCTTGACGGCGCTGCTGGTGGCCTTCTTGGGTCCGGCGTCGACTTTTGCCGAGTCGGAAGCGCTGGAGGAGTCAGCTTTGTCGGTGTCGGCGCTCGCTATCCCCTGGCTGGCTGCCGCGACAGCGGCGCCCACCCCCACCGCGACAGCGACCCCGCCGACGTAACCGACATACTTGCTTGACCCCATTTGCTGCCCCTTCGCTGGTTCAAGGGCATAGTAAACGACGGGCCAGGTCACAACCACCCCTAGCGGTGAATGACGTCGTTCCGGATGCTTGCCGTCCAGCAAATCGCCAGTGGCGTGGGGGTGGCGCGGGCCTTCGCCACGCCTGTGTCGACAAACGGAAAACTGCAGTTCAGCGCCGCTTTACGGCTGCGTAGATACTTCGATTTTCCTGGTTGGCTCCCCGTTTTGAGCGGCTGGCGAACCGCGCGCGGCTCGGTCGGTGGGGGTGTGTCCGAATGGCGGCGTGTTTCGGGGATTCCCCAGCAGCGTGGCGGGACAGCGTTTGCCACGGATTGCCGTTGTGGTGCGGAAACCGTCGATCAAGCCCGCCATCTGGGTGGCTCCTGCGCGGCTGGGGATCTCGGCGGCCATCCCCAGCGGCGGTGCGTCCAGGGCGACACAGCACAGTTCTTTGCTGACCGAATAGGGCGTGAATGACGTCCGACGGCGCAGGTCAGATGCGGTGAGCGAGTGCAGCGCGGGCAGCGGGAGGGGCCAGCGGACCCCAGATACGCCCGCATCGAGGTTTCGCCTTTATGGTTTAGCTGTGCCCGATATTGATCGCCGAAGCCTGATGCTCATGGCGGGGTTCGGTGCGGTTGCAGCTGCGCTGCCCGTGCCGGTGGCCGGAGCCACTCCGACCCGCCCGCAAGCACCGGCCCCCAACGCCACGACGCCGGCCTACCTGTTTCACGACGAGTTCGACGGTCCGGCCGGATCGGCCCCGACCCCGCGAAGTGGAACATCGCCAAGGCCCGCGAAACCATCAAGAACCCGGTGTTCTGGGACCGGCCTGAGAACATGGGCCAATATCGCGACGATCGTCAGCACGTGTTTCTGGACGGCAACTCCAACCTGGTCATCCGCGCCACCCGCAATGACAACAAGTACGTCAGCGGCAAGGTCACCGGAACCTGGTGGGGCGGTATCGGGACGACGTGGGAAGCCCGGATCAAGTTCAACTGCCTGACCGCGGGCGCCTGGCCGGCCTGGTGGCTGATGAATGACCACCCCGAAGTCGGTGGTGAGGTGGACCTGGTCGAGTGGTACGGCAACGGCGAGTGGCCGTCGGGGACAACTGTCCACGCCCGACTCGACGGCACGTCGTTTGCGACGACTCCCGTTGGTGTGGACAGCAATTGGCATACCTGGCGGGTCACGTGGAACGACTCCGGGATGTACTTCTGGCAGGATTACGTCGACGGTGCCGAGCCGTACTTCACGGTGCCCTCGTTCTCGCTCGATGACTGGCCGTTCAATCTGCCGGAGTACCGGGTCTTTCCGGTGCTGAACTTGGCTGTCAGCGGATCCGGCGGCGGTGACCCGCGGCCGGGCACCTACCCGGCCGAGATGCTCGTCGACTACGTCCGGGTCTGGTAGGGCCTGCCGATCTGACGCGTCGGCGCCGCGATATCTCGGTGTTGGCCTGCGCGCCCGGGCGACCTGCTCCACTATGGAGTAATGCGATGGGGGTCCTGGAAGCGGAGTTCGGCGGTGGCGGCGATCGGGTCGTTGGCGGTGTTGACCGTCGGCGTCTTCATGATGACTCCCACGGCGACGGCCGAGAAGTGTGCGGTCGGCGAGACATTGGACCCGGCGACCAACATCTGCATGCCGGCGCTGCCGTCGGACATCGTTGCCGAGACCACCCCACCCGGCGGCGGCCTGCCCGAAGTCGACGGGGTGCCGTGCACCGGGCAGAACTCCTATGAGTGCATGGGCCTGGGCGAGCAGGAACTGGCCGCGGGGCCGACCCCGAATGCGAGCTCGACGCTGACGGCCGAGTCGGTCGCCGAGAAGCCGACGACCGTCGCCGTGGCGCCCCCGCGTAGGGCTCGTCGGTCAGCTCCCCCCTGCGGCGATCACCTGATCGACCTCGAGTGCGCGGCTGGCCATCTCGGCGTGGGCCTTGTCCAGCGCCTCGGCCTGATCTTCGTCGGCCTTCATCAGTGCTTCGATGTCGAACGCGGCCATCTCGTGAACACCCATGTCGGTGAAGGCTTTCTGCACCTTGTCGCCCCACAGCCCGATGTCCTTGACGATCGGCACGATCCGGCTGAACAGGTGTGAGCGGAACTGGATCATCAACGGTGAGGTGTCGACCCATTCCGCGCAGGCTTTGACGTCCATGCCGAGTGTCTCGAAGACCTCTTCGCCGCGGAACCTGTCGCGCATCAGGTAGCAGGCCTGCACCACGAACTCCTCCCGCTCGTCGCGTTCGGCGTCGGTAAGCGCAGAGTAGTAGTCCTTCAACGAGATTCGGCCGAAGGCGACGTGACGGGCTTCGTCCTGCATGACGTAGGCGAGCACCTGCTTGGCCAGCGAGTCCGGAGCCGCCATGTCGCGCAACACCCCGAATGCAGCCAGCGCGAGGCCTTCGATGAGCACCTGCATGCCGAGGTAGGGCATGTCCCATCGGGAGTCCCGCAGGGTGTCCTCCAACAGGGAGGTGAGGTGGGTGTTGATCGGGTAGACGAGGTCGACCTTCTCCTGCAGGAACCGGGAGAACGCCTCGACGTGGCGGGCTTCGTCCATCGTCTGAGTGGCTGCGTAGAACTTGGCATCCAGGTCGGGTACGACTTCGACGATCTTGGCCGCGCAGACCATGGCCCCCTGCTCGCCGTGTAGGAACTGGGAGAACTGCCACGCCTGAAAGTGCTGGCGCATCTCGGCGCGGCGTGCCTCGTCAGCGGCGTCCCACATGGGGCTACCGAACAGTGGATGGAATTCGTCGGGCAGCCCGACCGGGTTCATCGGGTCGACGTCTTGTCCCCAGTCGATGCGGGACTGGGCGTCCCACTGCTTGTCCTTGCCCTTTTGATACAGGGACAGCAGCCGCGCGCGGCCCTCGTCGTACTCCCAGGTGAAGCGTGCATCGCCGGCGCTGGGGACCTCCCATGAGTAAGGCGTGGGGATGTCGGTGTACTTGTCCCTGGTGGTCATGGGTCCGCCTCTCTGCCGCGGTGTGACTGCTATCACAGTGCGCTGATCGGCTCGTCGTCGTCAAGGGGCCCGGTGCGGCAACCGCCGCTGCGGACATCAGACCAGGGCGGTGGGTTTCGCGGTGGGGTGCGCATCCGGCTGCGGAGCATGCTCGCTGGTGATGTGCTCGCTGTCCGGCCGATGCACGGCGATCACCAGGGCGACCGAGGCCAGTGCTGCCAGTAGCGCGGCGGGCAGCAGGAAGGCCGCTTCGCCGAAATGCTGCTGCATGACCCCGCCCAGCACGGCGCCGGATGTCAGACCCGCCCACAGCGGGCCCTGTATCCAGAACGATGGTGCGGGCTTGTCCAACAGCATGTTGGCCAGACCTGCGCCGAAGCGAACGACGGTGCCGGTCACATAGGTCAGGGCCAGGCTGCGGCCCGCCTCGTCCTGCAGCGTCGCGTTCTGCAGACCCAGTGCCAGCACGATGGGGTACACCTGCCAGGGCACGGCGTCTCCGCCGTCGGGGATCAGCAGTGCGGTGACGAACAGTGACGCCTGCGTGCCGAGCAGCGCGGCCAGACGCCACCGGCCCGACCATGCCGCGATCAAAGTGCCGAGAAACGCGCCGAAGCAGAAGACGGCGATGACCCCGCCGAAGCGCACCACACCGATCCAGTCGGCCGAGCTGGCGGCCTCGCCGAACCGTGTCGTGTTACCGCTCATGAAGGACATGAACAGCTGCGCGTACTCCATGAAGCCGATGGCGTCGGCGATGCCGGCAATCGCCGCCAACGCGACGGCGAAACGAAGTCTCGTGCGAGGGTCCGCCGGAAATCCCTTGTCTGGCATGGCCGCCTTCTGTCGCTTGGGGTTGGTCAGTGGCAAACGAGTCGTGGCTGAGGCTTTGGCCTCAGCCACGACGTCGGGTGCTGACAGATCAGCCGATCGGCGGAACCGATCCCCACGGTCCATAGGGGCCGTTACGAATGCCGGGGTTCGGGGTCGCCGGGTTGAAGCCATCAATGCCGGCGGGGCCGAGGCAGCGCGACGAGGAGACGGCACTGCGGCACGGGTCTACCGCGGCGGCGACGGGTGCGGCCACGAGTCCGACGGTCAGCCCCGCGGCCGCGAGGAATGGGATGGCGAACTTCAATGTCATTGTGATTCTCCTTATTTCGTGGTTGTGCGTTATCGACCGATGGGCGGGACAGCACCCCATGGTCCGTACGGTCCGTTCTGGGCACCCGCGTTCGGGCTCGGCGGGCTGAAGCCGTCCACCCCGGCGGGGCCGAGGCAGCGCGACGACGACACGGCATTGCTGCACGGTTCCACCGCGGCGGCGATGGGTGCGGCGGTGAGTCCGACGGTGATTCCTGCTGCCGCGAGGAACGGAACAGCCAGCATCTTGAGCGACATGATGGTCCTTTCTCTCTTCGTGTAACCAAAACCGTTGAGTCCTGGCCGACCCCGGGTGACCCACTGGCCGTGGAGCCGGAATGTCTGACTACGTTCTCGGTAGCTGATCCAGATTTACCCCGATGCGCGGCTGCGCAAAGCTCATCCAAAGATGTTCATAGACAACGCATATCAACGGTGTGACCGCTGTCGCGCCTCCTCTATGCGTCTCATATGAGTTCATTGCGGCGCGGTGTTTGGTTGCATACCGTGGGGTTGAAGCGTGTTGCAGTGCAATGGATATAGCGGATTCGTGTGTTGGTCGACGTTGTTGACGTCCGCATGGCGTAGGTGACTGGCGCGTCCAGCCCGCGGCAACGGTGATTGAGGATCACGCACTGTCGCCGTCGCTGCCGGCCGACGTGAGGGAGTCAACCGTCTGAGGACCTGGCCCAGCCGATGGGGGAGAGTCCGAAGATGAGGGACTGTGGCGCGACACCGGTACCGGCGGTCACGTGTAACAGCGGTGGAGCCGATGACGGGAATCGAACCCGCGTATTCAGCTTGGGAAGCTGATGTTCTGCCATTGAACTACATCGGCATGGTGCTGACGAAGGATAGCAACCCCGGCGCCAACCTTCACAAACTCCTGCGGATCGACCGCGCCGAGCTCCCCGGCTATACGCTCGTCGCGTGCTGCTCTCCGATCGTGACATCCGTGCCGCCATCGCCGACGGACGCCTGGGTATCGACCCCTTCGACGACGCCCTGGTGCAGCCGTCGAGCGTGGACGTCCGGCTGGACAGCCTGTTCCGGGTGTTCAACAACACCCGCTACACCCACATCGACCCCGCCCAACAGCAGGACGAGCTGACCAGCCTGGTCGAGCCGGCAGCCGGGGAACCGTTCGTGCTGCACCCGGGCGAATTCGTGCTCGGGTCCACCTTGGAATGCTGCACCCTGCCCGACGACCTCGCCGGCCGGCTGGAAGGCAAGTCGTCGCTGGGCCGGCTGGGCCTGCTGACGCACTCCACCGCCGGCTTCATCGACCCCGGCTTCTCCGGACACATCACCCTGGAGCTGTCGAACGTCGCCAACCTGCCGATCACCCTGTGGCCGGGCATGAAGATCGGTCAGCTGTGCCTGCTGCGACTGACCAGCCCGGCCGAACACCCGTACGGCAGCGCCAGCGTCGGCTCCAAATACCAGGGCCAGCGCGGCCCCACCCCGTCACGCTCGTATCAGAACTTCATCCAGTCCAGGGTCGACGGGTAACCTCGGAACTCCAGGGTCAGCTACGAGCCACCAGCTAATCCGTCCGGCTGTAACAGGGCCGCTACCTGCGGCGATGAATTCTGTAGTCGGGCGGCTCCCGCAGGGTGGAGCGCAGCAGCGGGTCGGGGTGAGCCAGCAAACAACCTTGGAGGGGTAGTGGACATCGTACTTGGTGTGTCGATGACACCAACGACGGTGCGCATGGTGCTGGTCGAAGGCGAGAAGGCCGACGGCGTCACGGTCGACCACGACACTTTCGACATCACCACGGGCGAAGATTCGGCAACTGCTGCCGACCAAGTGATCGCCGCCATCCTCGGCACCCGGGAGAGCGCCGTCGAAGGCGGCCACCGGCTGGTGTCGACCGGCGTCACCTGGACCGACCACGCGGCCGCCGCGGCACTGCGCGACGCGTTGGCGGCGCGCCGTATCGACGACGTCGTGCTGGTCTCCGAACTGCATGCCGCGGGAGCGCTGGCCCAGGCCGTCGGAGCTGCCGTCGGTTATGAGCGCACCGCCCTGATGTTCCTCGAGCGCGACACCGCCACCCTCTCGGTGGTGGAGACCGCCACCGGTGCCATCGTCAAGGTCCAGACCGAGAGCCTGCACGCCCAAGACGCGGTCGCCGAACTGCAGCGCATGGTCGCCGGGCTGGAAGGCCTCGACCAGCCGCCGCAGGGCCTGTTCATCCTCGGCGCCGGTGTCGACGTCGCAGCGGTGAAGTCACAGCTTTCGCTCGGCACCACGCTTCCGGTGCATGCCCCCGAAGAGGCCGAGCTGGCGTTGGCCCGTGGTGCCGGTCTGGCCTCGGCGACCACGCCCCGCTACGAAGCATCGACCGTGGGGCTGGCTTATGCCCAGGACCGTGACGGCACGACCGCCGGTGCGGTGTACCCCGCCGGCGCGGACACCGAGATGTCCGATGCCGGCACCCAGATGGCCGCCGCCGGCTACATGGCCCCGCTGGGCTACAGCGAGGTGGCCGACGAGCCGGACTACGACCCGTCGTTGGGCTACGACGCGTTGTCCGGTGAGCTCGATTTCAGCCGTGAAGAACCGGAACGCAAGCCGTTCCTCCTGGTCGGTAGCGCCCTGACGTCGATCTTCGTCGTCGGCGTCGTCGCCCTGGTGATCTCACTGGCGGTCAGCATCCGGCCGACCGTCGACCAGCGGCCCAGCCCTGGCCAGAGCGCCATCGTCCCACCACCCAGGCTCCCGCCCCCGCCGCGCCGGAGGCGGCCGCCCCGCCACCGCCGTCGGCCCCGTCGGTTCCCGACACCATTCAGGAACCGGTGCCGGTGGTGCAGCAGGCGCCGCGGACGGTCTACGTCACCCCGGCCCCGAAGGCTCCGGCCTCGGTCGCCCCTGTCCCGGAGGCCCCGGCACCGGCACCGCCCCCGGAGGCGCCGGCGCCCGCCCCGGTCGCCCCGGCCCCGGTGGTCCCGGCGCCCATTCCGGTCGCCCCGATCATCCCGGCCCCGGTGCTGCCGCCGCCGGTCATCGTGGTGCCCCGACAACTGATTCCGCCGTTCCTGCGCCCGCCGCGCGCGCCGCAGCACGACTATCCATCGGCTCCACCCAGCTATCCGTCGTCGCCGCCGAGCTATCCGTCGGCCCCGTCGTATCCGTCGCAGGAGCCGTCCTACCCGTCCTCGCCGCCCGTCACCGAGGCGCCGAGCTACCCGAACCCCGGCGCCGGCTCCGGCGGCTATGGCTCCGGTGGCGGCGGCTACGCGCCCGGCGGATCGGGACCGAGTTCGGACTCCGGGTCAGGCTCGGACAGCCCGCGCTCCAGTAGTGGGTCCGGTGGGTCCGGACGAGGTTCCGGTGGCGGCGGATCGCAGAGTCCGTTGTGGCCGTGGCCCGGTTTCGGTGGCCACTGATGTCGGAGTTCACCAGCCGTTGGCCTGCCGCTTAGTGTCGCGACGCGGTTAGCTCATCGCGGCTGCCTATAGAGGGCAGTATGCGATGCACCGTATTCGGAACCGGTTACCTCGGCGCCACCCACGCCGCCGGCATGGCCGAGCTGGGCCACGAGGTCGTGGGGGTCGACGTCGATCCCGGCAAGATCGCAAAGCTGTCCGCGGGCGACATCCCGTTCTACGAGCCCGGTCTGGCAAAGGTGTTGCGCGACAACCTCGCTGCCGGACGGCTACGGTTCACTACCGACTATGACGTGGCTGCCGACTTCGCCGACGTGCACTTCCTGGGCGTCGGGACGCCGCAGAAAAAGGGCGAATACGGCGCCGACCTGCGTCACGTCCGCGCCGTCATCGAAGAGCTGGTGCCGCGACTGTCCCGTTCAGCGGTGATCGTCGGCAAGTCGACCGTCCCGGTGGGTACCGCCGCGGAGCTGGGCCGGCTGGCGCAGACCTTGGCCCGCGACGGTGTGGAGGTCGAGGTCGCCTGGAACCCGGAATTCCTGCGGGAGGGCTTCGCGGTCCAGGACACCCTGCATCCGGACCGGATTGTGGTTGGCGTCGAACAGGATTCGTCTCGCGCCGAGGCAGCGCTGCGCGAACTGTACGCACCGCTGCTCGACGAGGGCATCCCGTTCCTGCTCACCGACCTGCAGACCGCCGAACTGGTGAAGGTGTCGGCCAACGCCTTTCTGGCCACCAAGATCTCGTTCATCAACGCCATCTCCGAGGTGTGCGAAGCGGCCGGAGCGGACGTGCGGGTGCTGGCCGATGCGCTGGGCTACGACCCACGCATCGGGCGACGGTTCCTCAACGCGGGCTTGGGGTTCGGTGGTGGCTGCCTGCCCAAGGACATCCGCGCGTTCATGGCCCGGGCCGGCGAACTCGGTGCCAACCACGCGCTGACCTTCCTGCGTGAAGTCGACAGCATCAACATGCGACGCCGGACCCGGATGGTCGAACTGACGACCACCGCATGCGGAGGTTCGCTGCTGGGCGCCAACATCGCCGTTCTCGGTGCGGCCTTCAAACCCGAATCCGACGACGTCCGAGATTCGCCGGCGCTTAATGTCGCGGGCATGCTGCAGCTCAACGGTGCCACGGTCAACGTCTACGACCCGAAGGCGATGGAGAACTCGCAGCGGTTGTTCCCGACGCTCAACTACTCGACGTCGGCACTGGAGGCCTGTGACCGCGCGGACGCCGTGCTGGTGCTCACCGAGTGGCAGGAATTCGTCGAACTCGACCCCGGCGCGCTGGCCCAGACTGTGCGGGCCAGAGTCGTTGTCGACGGGCGTAATTGCCTTGATGCCGAGCGCTGGACCCGGGCCGGATGGAAGGTTTTCGCTCTGGGCCGCCCGGTGGTGGCGTAGGTTCGTTCGGTGGACAACGCAACGGCTTTGGTCGCCGAGAACGCCGCGTTCGGTGACCTTCTTCGCGACGCCGACCTGTCGATTCCGGTGCCGACCTGCCCGGAATGGACCCTCGAGCAGTTGATGCGCCATGTCGGGCGTGGGGACCGGTGGTGCGCCCAGATCGTCGCCGAGCAGTCGATGGACTTCATCGACCCGCGGACCGTGGCCGGCGGCAAGCCGCCCGAGGGCCGCGACAACGAGATCGCCTGGCTGCATGGCGGCGTCCAGCAGCTCGTCGACGCCGTCGCCCAGACCGGCGGTCAAACCCCGGTGTGGACGTTCCTGGGTCCCCGGCCGGCCTCCTGGTGGATCCGGCGCCGGCTGCACGAGGTGCTGGTGCACCGCGCCGACGCCGCGCTGGCGCTGGGCACGGATTTCCACGTCGAGCCGGCTCTGGCTGCCGACGCCATCACCGAATGGCTGGAGCGAGTCGTGGTCCAGGCTGACGAAGAAGGCCCCGCCGGCGGTGACCGCCCGCTGGGCGACGGCCAGTCCATCCACCTGCACGCCACCGACCCGGGCCTGGGTGAGGCCGGCGAATGGACCATCCTCGGCCGACCGGACGGCATCGCCCTCGACCACGAACACGGAAAAGCCACCGTGGCCCTGCGCGGGCCGGCCCGCAGCCTGCTGCTGGCCGTCGTGCGCCGTCGCACCGCCGCCCAGGAAAACCTCGAAGTCTTCGGTGACCCGGACGTGTGGGACACCTGGCTGGCACGCACACCGTTCTAGACCGGGTAATTTGAGCGTTCATGAGCACCTCGGAGATCGCCACCGTCCTGGCCTGGCATGACGCGCTGAACACCTCGGACCTCGACACGTTGGTCTCGCTGTCCAGCGACGACATCGAGATCGGCGACACCAGCGGCGCAGCCCAGGGCCATGCCGCGCTGCGCGAGTGGGCACAAAGCGCGGACGTCAACATCGAGGTGGGGCAGATCTACTACCACGACGGCGTCGTCGTCGTCGAGGAGACGCTGACCTCCAAGACCGACCCCGCCGACACCAGAACCGCGGCCTCAGCGTTCCGGGTGGTACACGACCACGTCACCTCGGCATTCCGCCACGACGACCTCGCCGCCGCGCTGGCGGCCACCGAGATGTCCGACGAAGACCTGCAAGTCTGACCGCCATGCGGGGCATCATCCTGGCCGGAGGGGCCGGGACGCGGCTGTACCCGATCACCAAAGGCGTCAGCAAGCAACTGCTGCCGGTTTACGACAAGCCGCTGATCTACTACCCGCTCTCCACCCTGATGATGGCCGGCATCCGCGACATCCTGGTGATCACCACTGGGCACGACGCCCCGGCCTTCCACCGGCTGCTCGGTGACGGCACGCACCTGGGCGTGGCCATCAGTTACGCGGTGCAGGACCGTCCCGACGGTCTCGCGCAGGCGTTCCTGATCGGTGCCGACCACATCGGCAGCGGGCCGGTCGCATTGGTCCTGGGTGACAACATCTTCTACGGTCCCGGTGTCGGCACCAGCTTGAGCCGGTTCCGGAATGTCCAGGGCGGCGCCATCTTCGCCTACCGGGTGGCTGACCCGTCGGCCTATGGTGTGGTCGAGTTCGCCTCCGACGGCACGGTGGTGTCCCTACAAGAGAAGCCCACCGTCCCCCGGTCGAACCATGCGGTGCCCGGGCTGTACTTCTACGACAACGACGTTGTCGAGATCGCGCGCGGGCTTCGGCCGTCACCCCGCGGCGAGCTGGAGATCACCGAGATCAACCAGACCTATCTCGATCAGGGCCGGTTGACGGTCGAGGTGTTGCCCCGCGGCACCGCCTGGCTGGACACCGGCACGTTCGACTCACTCCTGGACGCAAGCGATTTCGTCCGCACCATCGAAGCGCGCCAAGGACTGAAGGTGTCCTGCCCCGAAGAGGTGGCGTGGCGGATGGGCTTCATCGACGATGAGCAACTGGCCAGGCGGGCCGCCGATCTGCTCAAGTCAGGCTATGGCGGTTACCTGTTGGGGTTGTTGGACCGGGGGTAGCCAGCACCGCGGCGATAGCGGTGGTCAAGGGCACCGACAACGCCAGCGCGATGCCACCCACCGCCGACCGCGCGATCTCGATGGCCACGCTCTCACTGGTCAACACGTCACCCAACGAACGATTGGCCACGCTGAACAGCAGCAGCAGCGGCAGCGAGCTCCCGGCGTAGGCCAGCACCAGGGTGTAGACCGTGCTGGCGATGTGATCGCTGCCGATGCGCATGGCGCGCAGGAAGATCTGCCGGCGCGTCCCGTGTCCGACATGCGCCAGCTCGAAGACCGCCGACGCCTGGGTGATCGTCACGTCGTTGAGCACACCCAAGGAGCCGATGATGAACCCGGCCAACAGCAGGCCTTGGATCGACACATGGCCCAGGTACGCGGCGACCTCGTTGTTCTGGTCTTCTGACAGTCCGGTGAGATGAGCGAGTTCGATTGCGCCCCAAGACAGTAACCCGCCAGGAGCATGGCGGTCAACGTGCCGAGCAGGGCGGCGCTGGTGCGCAGACTGACGCCGTGGGCCAGGTAGATCACCGCATACAGGATCGCCGCGGAGGCGACCAGAGCGACCGGCACCGCCGGGGCACCGTCTCGCAGCGCCGGCAGCAGGAAGACCACCAGCACCAGGAATGCGACGACGATGCCGATCAGCGCCCGCAGACCGCGCCAGCGGGCTACCACCACGATGACGATGGCGAACACCGCCGCCATGGCGATCAACGGCCAGGTGCGTTCGTAGTCATAGAAGGCATAGCTGGTCGAGCCCTGCTGGTCGACCTGACGTGAGATACGAATAGTGTCGCCCGCCAGCAGATTTGGCTGCCCGGGACCTGGGCTGAACTCCAGCATCGTGGTGGCGCCCCGGTTGGGACCGCTGTCGATGGCCACTACCGACTGCACACATGTCCCGCTGCCGGGCACGCCCGGCGCCGGTGGTGCGGTGAGAACTTGCCCCGACGAGGGGCTTCCGCAGTCGGCCAGACTGCTGGAGAGCACGTGGCCACCCTCGGTGGTGACTGCACCGCCCGCCCCGTTCTGGAACGGCAGCGGAATGTCGACCTTCGAACCGGTCGGCCACAGCAACACACCGCCCACCACCACGGCCAAGCCGATCACGGCCAGCGCCACCACGACGATGCGCGCGGCCAACGGACTTAGCGGGGCCGGGCCGCTGTGCGAATGGGAGTGCGCCACTCGGACAGGGTAGAGCCGTCTGCCTGTTGTATTACTGGCGGTAGCTGGCCAGGAAGTTGCCCAGCCGTTCGATCGCACTGGTCAAGTCCCGTGCCCACGGCAGCGTCACGATCCGCAGATGGTCCGGGGCCGGCCAGTTGAAGCCGGTGCCCTGGGTGACCAGGATCTTCTCCTGCAACAGCAGGTCGAGCACCAACTGCTCGTCGTCGTGGATTTCGTGCACCTCGGGGTCCAGGCGCGGGAAGGCGTACAGCGCGCCGGTCGGTTTCACGCACGACACGCCGGGGATCTCGTTCAGCTTGGTCCACGCGGCGTCGCGCTGCTCGAGCAACCGCCCGCCCGGTAGCACCAGGTCCTCGATGCTCTGGTGGCCACCCAACGCGACCTGAATGGCATGTTGCGCAGGCACATTCGGGCACAGCCGCATATTGGCCAGCAGACTGATGCCTTCGATGAAGCTGCTGGCGTGTTCCTTGGGGCCGGTGATGACCAGCCAGCCCGACCGGTAGCCGGCGACCCGGTACGCCTTGGACAGCCCGTTGAACGTCAACGTCAGCAGATCCGGTGCCAGCGAGGCCAGGCTGATGTGCTTGGCGTCGTCGTAGAGGATCTTGTCGTAGATCTCGTCGGCCAGCAGCAGCAACTGATGTTTGCGGGCCACCTCGACCATCTGCTGCAGGATTTCGCGGCTGTACACCGCGCCGGTCGGGTTGTTCGGGTTGATCACCACCAGCGCCTTGGTGCGGTCGGTGATCTTGGACTCCAGGTCGGCGATGTCGGGCATCCAGCCCTGGGTCTCGTCGCACAGGTAGTGCACGGGTGTGCCGCCGGCCAGCGCGGTCGACGCGGTCCACAGCGGATAGTCGGGGGCGGGGATGAGTACCTGGTCACCGTTGTCGAGGAGCGCCTGCAGTGTCATCGTGATCAGCTCGGACACCCCGTTGCCGAGGTACACGTCGTCGATGTCGAACTTGGGGAATCCCTCGACCAGTTCATAGCGGGTGAACACCGCACGCCGCGCACTGACGATGCCCTTGGAGTCGGAATAGCCCTGGGCGTAGGGCAGGGCGGCGATCATGTCGCGCATGATGACGTCGGGCGCCTCGAACCCGAATGGCGCGGGGTTGCCGATGTTGAGCTTGAGGATGCGATGACCCTCGTTCTCCAACCGGTTGGCGTGCTCATGGATCGGGCCGCGGATCTCGTAGAGAACGTCCTGCAGCTTCGTCGACTGTGTGAACGTGCGTTGCCGCGGCTGATGGCTCGTGCCGTGCCACGGCAACTGATGAGTACTCACAGAAACGATTCTCCCACCCCGGTGCAAATCCATTTCCTGTGCTAACCACTGACACGATCGACGGTTGAGCTGCAACCTCCCGAGTTCCTGTGCCAAACGCTGTTAATTTGCTGCAAAGACTTGGAGGGGACCGAAATGAAGCGAACGATCACCGGCGTCCTGGGTGCGGCGAGCGTGGTGGCGGCGGGGGCTGTGGCGGTGCTGGGCTCGCCGGCCGCGGCCAACGCTGATTCGTCCCCCATCAACGGCACCTTCGCCGTGATCGGCGGTGATGATGGGGCGGTGGTCACCGCCACGTCGAGCTGCCCGGTGTTGGTCGATGGTTGTACTGCGAACCTCGTCAGCACGGTGGGCTGGACCAGCGTCGCGACGTACTCCAACGGGCGCTGGAACTTCACTGTGACGAAGCCGGACGGGGTCGTCTGCGATGACGGCAGCTACGCGCCGGTGCGGATCGCCTACTCGATTGACGCGGCCACCCTGACCGGGTCACTGACCGCCGACTCCAATGGTGACTGCCCGGGCGGCCAGATCACCCAGGCGCCATTCCAGCTCAAAAGGGTGAGTTAACCTGCTGGTTTCCCGGCGGTCCTGCTTGTCGTAGGGCCAAGGTAATGTATCGAACATGCGTTCGATCGACGCGATGTTCGACGACCTCGACGCCCTCGTCGAGGAGATCGCCGCGGTCGACCTCGAGACGGTGGCGCCACCGCAGCGGTTCGCGGCGTTGGAGCGGCTGGAGAACGTGCGACGTCGGCAGGTCGCGGTGGCCCTGCCGTGGGTCGCGAAATTGGAGCAGTTCGAGGGCTGCCCGCCGGTACCGATCGCGCTCGCTGATGTGTTGCGGGTCAGTCCGCGGGAGGCGCGGCGGCGAATGCGCGACGCCGAGCAGCTGGTGCCGCGGCGGACGTTGACGGGCGAACCGGTGCCCCCGCTGTTGCCGGAGACGTCGAAGGTCTGGCACGACGGGCAGTTGGACGTCGAGCATTTGCGAGTCATCCAGCAGTTCTTCCGCGACCTGCCCGAGCATGTGCCGGCGGTTGAGGTCGAGAAGGCCGAGAAATCGCTTGCCGAGCACGCGGTGAACCTGCGCCCGGATCAGCTGGCCAAGGTCGCTCACCAACTGTCGCTGCTGTTGAATCCCGACGGGAAGTTCTCCGACGAGGACCGCGCCCGCAAGCGGGGATTCGTGTGGTGCGGCGGGCAGGGTGTCGATGGCATGAGCGTCGGGAAAGCTGGTCGCCGATCCGGAGTTGCGGGCGGCCGTGGATGCCTGGATGGCCAAATACGCCGCACCCGGTATGTGTAATCCCGCGGACGAGTCACCCACCGTGCTGGGCGAGCCCACCGACGAGGTCATCGGCGGGGACCAGCGCAGCTACGGCCAGCGTCAGCACGACGCGCTGACAGCGCTACTGCGCGGGGCGCTGGGGGATCCGAAGTTCGGCCAGCACCACGGGCTCCCGGTCACCGTGATCGTCTCGGCGACGCTGCAAGACTTGCAGAACCAGACCGGCCACGCCGTCACCGCCGCCGGGACCGTCATTCCGATCCCCGAGCTGATCCGGCTGTCGGCGCACGCGTATCACTATCTGGCGCTGTTCGACGGGGTGAACGGCCGGGCGTTGTGGCTGGGCCGCACCAAACGCATCGCATCAGCCGATCAGCGCATCATCCTGCACAGCAAGGATCGGGGCTGCACCCGGCCCGGCTGCGATGCCCCCGGATATCACAGTGAGGTCCACCATGCCGCACGCGACTGGAAACACGGTGGCGCCACCGACATCGACGACCTCACCTTGGCCTGCGGGCCCGACAACCAACTCGTCGAGACCGGTGGCTGGACCACCCGGAAACGACCCGACGGCGCGACCGAGTGGATCCCGCCGCCGGACCTTCCCATGCTTCGGGGCGGTACCAACGACTTTCACCATCCCGAGCGACTACTCGGCGGCGCTTCGCCGCCCGACGATGGGGGCGGCGAAGCGGCCTGAGGTTCGCGACGGTGGGTGGGTCAGCGCTTGCCCGGCGGGCGGGCGCCCCGGGCGATGCCGAGACCCTTCACCGGTGGAGCTTCGGCCTTGGGGGCTTCGACCTTGGCTTCGGCCTTGGCTTCGGCGGGCTCGGCTGCAGGTGAATCCGCCTGGGGCGCAGCCGATTCGGCTTCGGGTGCGGGCTCAGCCTTCGGCGCAGGCGCTGCTGCCGGGGCCTTCTTGGCGCCGGGACGACGGGCGCCCGCCGCGATGCCGAGGCCCTTGACCGGGGGCTGCTGCACCGGCTCGACCGTCTCGGCCTTATCCGGATCAACATTGGCCGGCTGGCTCACGGTGGCCGCCTCGGCCTTCGGTGTCTCCGCCGGTGCCGCTGCTGCTTTCTTAGCGCCGGGTCGCTTGGCGCCGGCAGCGATGCCCAGACCCTTCACCGGTGCGGCCTCGGCCGCGGGGGCCTCCGCCGCCGGAGCCTCGGCCGCGGGTGCAGCTGCTGCCGGCGCTGCCGCCTTCTTGGCGCCGGGTCGCTTGGCTCCGCCCGCGATGCCGAGGCCCTTAACGGGCGCGGCCTCCTTGACCGGTTCGGCGGGTGCTGCGGCAGCCGGCTCGGCAGCGGGAGTCGGTTGCGGCTCGGCCTTGGGGGCCGGCGGGGCCTCAGCCGGCGCCGCTGCGGCAGCGGCCTCGGCGGCGGCTTCGGCAGCCTTGGCAGCCGCACCCTTCTCCGGCAGCGTGACCGTGCTCAGGTCCAGTGACCCCAGCAGCAGCTGTGCGACGTCGAGAACCTCGACCTCGTCGGCCTTCTCGCGGTCACCGACGCCGTCGGTGATCATCACGCGGCAGAACGGGCAGCCGGTGGCGATCTTGGCCGGATCCAGCGTCAGCGCCTCGTCGACGCGCTCGTGGTTCACCCGCTTGCCGATGTGCTCTTCCATCCACATCCGGGCGCCACCAGCACCGCAGCACAGGCCGCGGTCGGCGTGCCGGGGCATCTCCTTGAGCGTCACCCCGGAGGCGTCGATCAGCTCGCGGGGTGCGTCGTAGACCTTGTTGTGCCGGCCCAGATAGCAGGGGTCGTGGTAGGTGACGTTCGCACCGCCATCGACCGCCTTGACCGGCACCAGCTTCTTGTCCCGGACCAGCCGGTTCAGCAGCTGGGTGTGGTGCACGACGGTGTAGGTGCCGCCAACCTGCGGATACTCGCGGCCCAGCGTGTTGAAGCAGTGCGGGCAGGTCACCACGATCTTGCGGTCGACGCGTTCCACACCCTCGAACAGATCGTTGAGCGTCTCGACGTTCTGGGCGGCGAGCTGCTGGAACAGGAACTCGTTGCCGGAGCGGCGAGCCGAATCGCCGTTGCAGGTCTCGCCGTCGCCGAGGACCAGGAACTTGACCCCGGCGGCGGCCAGCAGCTCCGCGACGGCCTTGGTGGTCTTCTTGGCCCGGTCCTCGTAGGCGCCGGCGCAACCGACCCAGAACAGGTACTCGAAACCGGCGAACGACTCGACGTCCTTGCCGTAGACCGGGATGTCGAACTCGACCTCGTCGATCCAGGTCAGACGCTCCTTAGCGTTCTGCCCCCAAGGATTGCCCTTGGCTTCCAGGTTCTTGTAGAGCACGCCCAGCTCGCCGGGGAATTCGGACTCCATCATCACCTGGTAACGGCGCATGTCGACGATGTGGTCGATGTGCTCGATGTCCACCGGGCACTGCTCGACGCAGGCACCGCAGGTGGTGCACGACCACAGCACGTCGGGGTCGATCACACCCAGCTGCTCGGCGGTACCGACCAGCGGGCGGGTGGCCTGGGCCGGGCCGGAGCCCATGACACGTTCGAAGCCGGATTCGGGGACCGCGTGGTGTTCGTCGTGCTTGGTCTCGACGAAACCGCCCTCGGCGGAGGCGAACTGCTCGGCCTCGTTCTCACCGTCGGGAATCGGCTTGCCGCCGATGATGTAGGGCGCCTTGGCGAACAGGTGATCGCGCAGGTTCATGATCACGAGCTTGGGCGACAGCGGCTTGCCGGTGTTCCACGCCGGACATTGCGACTGGCAGCGACCACACTCCGTGCAGGTGGTGAAGTCGAGGTAGCCCTTCCACGTGAAGTCCTCGATCTTGCCGCGCCCGAGCACTGCGTCCTCGGCGGGATCCTCGAAGTTGACCGGTTCGCCCTTGTATTCGACCGGCAGCAGCGGACCCAGCGCGTTGGGCAGCCGCTTGAAGGTGACGTTGATCGGGGCCAGGCCGATGTGCAGGTGCTTGGAGTGCAGCACGATCAGCAGGAACGCCAGCATGACGCCGATGTGACCCATCAGCGCGATGGTCTCGATCCACACGTTGGCGGTGGTGCCCAGCGGGGCCAGCAGCGCCGCCATGCCGTGGGAGAAGAACGCACCCCAGCCATAGGGGAAGGCCTCGCCGAGCGCATTGACCGAGGCGCCACGGAAGAACGCGTAGGTGGCGATGACCAGGAAGATCATGAACAGGATCAACCAGGCGCCGCCGGTGTGAGACCCGTAGAAGCGCGACGAACGGCCGTACTCCTTGGGCTCGGAGCGCAGCCGGATGATGGTGAACACGACGATGCCGAGCAACACGGCGACGGCGAAGAAGTCCTGCAGGAAGCCCAGCGCGTCCCACCGGCCCACCAACGGGATGTGGAATTCGGGGTTGAACAGAACGCCGTAGGCCTCCAAGTACACCGTGGCCAGGATGAAGAAGCCCCACATCGTGAAGAAATGCGCGATGCCGGGGATCGACCACTTCAGCAGCTTCTTCTGGCCGAAGACCTCGGTGAACTGAGCCTTGATGCGATCGGGGATGTTGTCCTTGCGGCCGGCCTCGTCTCCGACGGGCTGACCCGACCGGATCAGCTTGGTCAGGAACTGCACACGGCGTGCGGCAAACACCAATACGATGGCGGTGGCCAGCAGGCCAACCACCAGCCGGCCCCAGTCGAGAGCGGTCACGGACAGCCTCCCTGTTGTAAGTTACTCAAGGGTAACTTAGCGAAAGTTACTGGCGGGTAACTTAACTTCGATCCAGCTCATAGTTGCATCCTCGCCAGTAGGGCCGCTACAAAGGCTGCCCTAACCTCATTGCGCGTGAACGGTCCCGCGGGCTAGGGAGTCACAATCGTGCGCAACATCGACAGCATCTCCGAGCGCGACTCCGCGCCCAGCCGCCGACGAATCCTGGCGACGTGATGCTCAACCGTCTTGGCCGAAATGAACAGCTGCGCGCCGATGTCGCGGTAAGGCATGCCGAGCAGGAGCAACTCGGCCACCTCACGCTCACGGTCGGACAGCGGGGACGCCGGCCGGGCCCCGGCGAACGCGGCACCCGCCGGTTCGGAGGGGGCGACCGGTGCGTCGTCGACGGTGCCGTCGCCGGCGGACAGTTTCAGGTCCCGGGCAACTTGGAGCATCAACCCCGACACCTTGGGGTCGGAAGCCTGCAGCGCGGCCTGCCCGGCCAGCCGAGTGGCGTCGGCGGTGAGACCGAACTGCGCCAGGCCACGCGCGGCGAGGTTGACCTCCTCGGGCTCGACCTGACCGGCCAGCACCCGCAGCCACGTCCGTCCGGCGGCGGCCAAGGCCCGGGCGAACGGGCTGTGCGCTGCGGCCGCGGCCAGCGCCTGGCCGTGCGGGGTGACCGCAGCGGGATCATTGGCCAATATCCCGGCATGCACACCAGCCCAGCGCAGGGGAAGCGCCCACGTCGGTGGATTTCCGAGCGCCTCGAGAACTCCGAATGCCTGCTGCAGGGCCGATTCGAGTCGGTCCTGCTGGCCGAGCCGGGCGGCGGCCACCCACAGCTCACCCAGCGGCAACAATGCGAACAGGTCGATGGAGTATTCGGCCAGTACCTCCATGGCGGCATACCAATGCTTGTGCACCGCGCCGGTGTCGCCGCCTCGCCGAGCCAGCGCGGTGCGCAGCGCTGCCGACCACAACGCATCGCGCCGGTGCAACCCCGACGCGTCCAGCCCGGCGATGTCGGCTGTCGCGGCGGCCAGCTGGCCGTCCTGCATCCGGGTCCAGGCCAGCAGCAGGCGGTGCCGTTGCCCGTACAGCGCGTCCTCGGTGTCCCGGTCCGCCCGCACCGCGCGGGTGACGACGCTGCGGGCCCGCACCGGGTCGCCGCCGTGCAATGCGGCCAGAGTGACCAGCGCTGTCGGGCTGTCCGGGAGGACCTGAGCGGCCGAGTACTCGGCGGCCATCGCCGCACCGAGCTTGGTGGCCGCCGCCGAATAAGGACCCGTGACCGTGGCCACCAATCCGTCCGCCAGACTGCGCGCCGCACGGGAGGCGGCGGTCGGCGGCCCGGCCCCGTCCGGGGCCAACGCCCGCTCGGCGCCGGCAAGGTCACCGGTCCCGATCAACACGATCGCTCCGGCCGCACTGACCGCGGCATCCGGATAGGGGCCCAGCCAGGTGAACAACTCGGCGGCCTGCGCAGTGTTTCCGTTGTGCGCGGCCATGCTGGCGGCCACCCGAACGGCGGCGGCGCGCTCGGCGGAGTCCTCCGACCCGAGCAGATCATCGGCCTCGGCCGCGGCCGCCGAACACTCGCCGGCCAAGGCCAGCGCGTCGGCGAGCTTGGCCCGCAGTTCGCCAGCACCGGCGTCTACCGCCGCGCGCAACACCTGGGTGGCCGACGCAGGCTCGGGCCGCCCACTGCCGGCCTGCCGGCGTAGGACATCGGCCAGCCGCTCGTCGCGCACTCCGTGCTCAGCCAGGCGTATCGCAAGATCGGGTGAGAGCGTCGACATCGCGATCTGCGAGCGCAGGAGTGCGGTCTCCACATCGTGGTGGCGAGCGTTGCCGAGGATCTGGGCGGTTGCGCGGTGTACCGAGCGCACGAAGTGCGGGCTGTGCGCCGGCTCGATCAACCCGGTGGCGCGAGCCCGGTCCACCAGGACCCTGGCCCGATCGGTCGCGAGGTCGAGCGCGGCGGCGACATCGGCGGCGCCCAACTCACGGCTCAACGACATGATCAACAGAGCTTCCAGCTCTGGCTCGTCGAGGCGACGCAGCCGGTCGATCAGGGCGAAGAGCGCGGCTTGTGCGATCGATGTCGACGAGTACGGTCGAGCCGACGCCAGCGCTGCGGTCACCAGGAACGGTATGCCCGCAGTGGCGACGAGCATGTTGGTGACCAGTTCAGTGCGGGGCGGGTGGCCCGACGGATCGGTCAACAGTCGCGACAACTCACCGGAACTCAACGGCTCCAAGCTGATTCGTGCGTGCTCGCGCTCGATCGAGGTGGCGAGAGCCCGCAGGTTGTCGTCCGATTCTCGCGGCTGTGTCGCGACCACGATGGTCGAGGACGGATCGGCTGCAACCTCGGTCAGACGGCGCAGGTCCGCTTCGTCGAGCAGATGGGCGTCGTCGACGACGATGGCCGCCTGATCCTGCCCCGGCCGGGTCGCCACTGCGACGCCGCTCTGCCGCAGCGCATCGCGAACCGCTACCAGGACGGTGCTCTTTCCGACCCCGATACCGCCGGTCACCAGCAGCTTGACCGGTCCCGAGCCGACCATGCCGACCACCGATTGGATGGCCGGCGGTAGGGGAACCGGGATCGAATCAGCCACCGGCAGGCTAACTTTCCGGTGCCGTCACGCCGGTGAGGATCTCCTGCGTCGTCGGTGGCGGTGCCACGGTGGTGGTCGGGGGTGGTGCGGCCGTCGTCGTGGGCGGGGCCACCGTCGTGGTGGGTGGCGCAACGGTTGTCGTGGTGGTCGGCGGCGGTGTGGTGGTCGTGGTCCGGGTGGTCGTCGTCGGCGGCGTCGTAGTGGTTGTGGTGGTGGTCGTGGTGGTTGTGGTCGTCGTCGTGGGTGTCGTGGTGGTGGTCGTCGTGGTCGACGGCGTGGTGGACGGCGTGGTCGTGGTGGGCGGGACGACGGTGGTGCTGGCCGGGATCGTCGACTCAGTCGGGATCCCGTTCGAGCCGGTGATCGTAACCGTCTGCGGGGGAACGACACTCGTGGCAGGCGCGTCAGTGGGTTGCTCGCCGGGCTTGGTGACCCGGGTGGTCGTGGTGGTTGGCGTGCTGTCACTACTGGTCAACGTGATCGCCAGTCCGCCGACCGCGACCGCGGCGAGGGCGGCGGCGATGCCGAACAGCAGCGGCGGCCGGCGATACCAGGGCACCGGCGCCTCGACCAGGGCCGTGTCGTCCTCGTTCGGCTCGAACTCCACCATGGGCCGCGCGCCGGTCCCGCTCTGAGCCTGCTGGGCGTAGTCGAAGGTGTAGTCCTCGCCGGAGTACGGCACCGGTTCCTCACCCGGAGTGTCGTCCTGAGACCAGGCCAGCGCGCGGAAGGTCGCCGAAGGTGACCCGTCGGTGGCCGACTCCGTGGCCGCTTGGCCGGCGGCGCCTGACGCCCACGCGGCCGGCGCCAGACCCGTCGGGGCATCCGCGGCGGCGATCGCCATACCCGTCGGTGCGTCCGGCGCGCCACCGCGGGCGGCAATCACGGCGGCGCCGATGGCTGCGTTCAGGCCGGGTCGGGCGGTGGTGATCACCGGGACCCGCAGCTCTTCGGAAAGCCGTTGGGTCAGAACCGGTATGGCAGCACCACCGCCCACAGTGGCCACCGCGGCCAGGTTGACCGCAGGAATCCTGTTGCGCTCCAGCGCATCTCCGAGGGCATCCAGGAATCCGGCCAACGGCTCGGCGATGAGGGCTTCCAGTTCGGCGCGGGTGAGGCGGATGTCGGAACGCAGGCCCGGCAGTTCGGCTGGCACGACGGTGGCTGTCTCCGAGGACAGCCGTTCCTTGGCCGCTCGGCACTCGTCGCGCAATCGGGTCAGCGCCCCGACCGCCGCGGTGCTGGCCGGATCCAGATTGGCGGCGTCGCGTAGTCCGGCAAGTACGTGCGTCAACAGCGCCTGGTCGATCTGTTCACCGGAGAAATCGACGAAGCGCACCGTCTCACCGATCGGCTCCAAGTTCGCGCCGGCGTCGGCCAGGGTGATGTTGGTGCCACTGCCGCCGAAATCGCACAACGCGACCACGCCCTGCGTAGGCAGGCCAGGGTCGGCCTGTAGGGCGGCCAGCGCGGCGGCGGCATCGGAGATGAGCATCGGTGGCACACCGCTGGGAGAAAGGGTGGGCTTGGCGCGCAGCGCTCCGCGCAGTGCGCCCACTGCCGCCGGGCCCCAGTAGGCCGGCACGGCGACGACCAGATTCGACGGCGGCTGGCCGTCGTCGACGGCCCGCGCGATCGCCTCCAGTGCCTCGGCGACGAGTACCTCACCGCGATGCGGCGACCCGTCGGCGGCCACCAACGGAACCGGGTCGCCCACCCGCTCGACGAAGCCCCGGAACACCTGTCCCGCCTCGGTCAGATTGGGACTGGTCAACTCCGGGTTCTGGGAGGGCACGCCGACCTCGGCGGGCCGGTTGGACCACAGCGTCAGCACCGATCGACGGGTCACCGGCTGGCGGCCCGGGCGCGCCGCTACCAGGTTGGTCGCTCCGATCGACAACCCCAGCGATTCGCTCAACTCATACATCCCTTCGCTGCCACGCGCTCTCCCGCGCCGTCAGGCTCGGTGGGCCGTGTTCACCTTAAACGCTGCCCAGTCCAAAGCCCGGCAGCGATCCCCTAATGTCGCAAGAACCCCTAAGGTCACACCCCCTAACGCTGCGCCCACCAGGGTGGCTTCGACACCGATCCCGGGAAGCGGATAGATCGCTAGCATTCTGGGCAGCAGCTGGGATTCCACTGTGACTATCGGCCGTAGGGGAGAATGCGTGACATGGCAAACTCGTTGCTCGACTTTGTGATGTCGCTGGTGCGGGATCCCGATGCCGCCGCACGGTATGCCGCCGATCCGGCCGGCGCCATCGCCGATGCGCACCTCACCGATGTGACCAGCGTCGACGTCAACAACCTCATCCCGATGGTGGCCGATTCACTCTCGGGTCCGCTGTCATCCACCGGGTCGGGCTTCGGGCCGGACCATGGTGGTGACGGCAACGTGTGGGCCAGTGGTGCGGCCACCGCTGCGTTCGATGCCTTCGACGCGCACCTGCCTGCCGCGCCGCTACCCGAGACTCACCCGGTGATCACCGACCTCGTCCAGCGGGTGGCGAATGAGCCGGGACTGATCACCGATCCCGGTGCCGAGTCTGCTGGTCTGCAATCAGCCCTGGCAGACGCGTCGGCACAGGTCAGTGACACCGTCGCCGACCCCGCGCCAGCGGTGGACACCGCGCTCGACTGGGTCGATCACGCCGGCTGGGAGCACACCCACACCGACGACACCCACGGGACCACCGACCATCCCGGTTTCGACCTGTTCTGACAGTCGTCGACACAACCCCACGTCCTTCGTGACGTGGGGTTTTTCGTACTTCATGACGGCTCCCTAGGGACCCCCTATTCCCCTAGTGCGGCTACCGGGAAATCCCTAATAGGGGCCGGTCGGGCAGGGGACGCGACCCCGTTTCCGGTAGTCCTCGGCGCCCATAACGTGGTGTCCAGATCGCCGGACGGACCGGCGAGCACCATCCGAAAGGTCTCCGACCATGCTCTCTCTGATCGACTGGATCCTCGACCTCTTCCGCAACGAGGACGCCGCCCGGGCTTTCGTCGCCGCACCCGAGCAGACCATGCGTGACGCCGGCCTCGCCGGAGTGTCAGCCGCTCAGGTTTCCGCTGTCGCCGCCACCGCCGTCCCGGGCCTGGTGCTCGGCGGGGGCGATCCGATCGTCGGGCTGCAGCGCGCGGTGTCCAACCAGTACGGGTTCGCACCGGCCTATCAGCCGTCGTTCGAACCGGTCTACGCGCCGTCGCCGACCTTCGCCCCGCAGACCGACCTGGCCAGCCACAACGACACCTCGTTGCTCAGCCCCGACCAGGCGGCCGGCGCGAACGCCCAGCAGGGCGCCTTCAACCTCGGCTTTGGCGACATCACCTTCGGCAACAAGACCACCAACACCGCCACCGACGGCGGCGTGGTGGTCGACGGGCCCAACCACGGCGACATCGTCAGCGGTGACGGTGCGGTACTGGGCAACGGCAACGACGTCAACAACGGTCACGTGTGGGCCGGCACCGGCTCGAACGTCGCCATCGGCCATGGCCAGGTGGACGACAACGGCACCACCGCGACCGGTGGCAGCACCGTCATCAAGGACAACGGCGGCCCGGTCTTCCACGACGTGGACGCCAGCGGCGGCAACGGCGGTGGAGCCAGCGCCGGTGGCAGCCTGATCGGCCTCGGTGGTGGGCATGCCTCGGGCGGAAACGCCGGCGGAGGCGGCATCACCGTCATCGACGGCCACACGTCGACCAACAGTGGCAACTCGGTGAGCGTCCCGACTCACACCCAGACCACCAGCACCACGGTCGTCGACCATTCCGACGACTCGGTGCACCAGGTCGCCGACAGCTCGACACACGAGTCGTCCAACCACTCGCTGTTCGACAACAGCCACGACACCGCGCTGGTCAACAGCCACCTCGACGCGAGCCAGGACACCTCGCTGGCGTCGGGCAACCACCTGCTGGGTCTGTAACTCGCAGCGGCGGCGGGGACCTCCACCGATGTCTGGAGGTCCCCGCCAGCTTGTGCGCATACGGTGTAGAGCACTGGGAGGACATGTGACGCAACCGCAGGACCCGCGCAGGGTCAACGTGATCGTCGAGCTGATCGGCCACACCAGCGCCATCGCCGAGCTCAACGATCGCGGCGACCTGGCGGCTCGATTGGCCGTCGCCAGGGAGCGGATCACCGACCCGCAGATCCGGGTGGTCATCGCCGGCCAGCTCAAACAGGGCAAGAGTCAACTGCTCAATTCGCTGCTCAACCTGCCGGTGGCCCGCGTCGGAGACGACGAGACCACCGCGGTGGCCACCGTCGTCAGCTACGCCGAGGAACCGTGGGCTCGACTGGTGATCTCGGCGGGCGAGGGCGTCGAGCCGCAGACCGTCGACATCCCGCTGACCGACATCAAGAACGACCTGCGCCGAGCCCCGCAGGCGCAAGGCCGGGAAGTGCTTCGCGTCGAAGTGGGCGCGCCGAGCCCGTTGCTCAAAGGTGGCCTGGCCTTCATCGACACCCCCGGCGTCGGCGGCCATGGCCAGCCGCATCTGTCGGCCACGCTGGGGCTGCTTCCCGACGCCGACGCGATGTTGATGATCAGCGACACCAGCCAGGAATTCACCGAACCAGAGATGCGGTTCATCCGGCAGGCCGTCGAGATCTGCCCGGTCGGTGCGATCGTCGCCACCAAGACCGACCTGTATCCGTTCTGGCGTCAGATCGTCGAGACCAACACCGCGCACCTGCAACGCGCCGGTGTGAACCTGCCGGTGATTCCGGCCTCGGCGCTGCTGCGCAGTCACGCCATCTCGCTCAACGACGCCGAACTCAACGAGGAGTCGAACTTCCCGGCCATCGTGAAGTTCCTCTCCGAGAAGGTGCTCTCCCGGGAGAACGATCGGGTGCGTGATCATGTTGTCGCCGAAATTCGAGCGGCTGCAGAGCATCTCAGCCTGGCGGTGAACTCCGAGTTGTCCGCGTTGAGCGACCCGGACCAGGCCCGCCGACTGACCGAGGACCTGGAGCGGCGCAAGCAGGAGGCGCAGGACGCATTGCAGCAGACCGCGCTGTGGCAGCAGGTCCTCAACGACGGCATCGCCGACCTGACAGCCGACGTCGACCATGACCTGCGCGCCCGGTTCCGGGCCATCACCCAACACATCGAAGGTGTCATCGACACCTGTGACCCCACCCAGCACTGGGCCGAGATCGGTGCAGAAGTCGAGGACGCCGTCGCCAACGCCGTCGGCGACAACTTCGTGTGGGCCTACCAGCGTGCCGAGGTGCTGGCCTCCGAGGTGGCGCGCACCTTCGTCGAGGCCGGGCTGGACGCCATCAAGATGCCTGAGGTCAGCGCCGCCGAGATGGGTGCAGGTGTGGGCCGGCTCAAGTCTCTGGCCCGTCTGGAATCCAAGCCGATCGACAAGGGCCACAAGGTGATCACCAGCATGCGTGGCTCCTACGGTGGTGTGCTCATGTTCGGCATGCTCACCTCGGTCGCCGGGCTGGGGATGTTCAACCCGTTGTCACTGGGCGCGGGCCTGCTGCTGGGCCGCAAGGCCTACAAGGAGGACATGGAGAACCGGATGCTGCGGGTGCGCAACGAAGCCAAGACCAATCTGCGCCGCTTCGTCGACGACGTGATGTTCGTGGTCGCCAAGGAATCCCGCGACCGGCTCAAGAACGTGCAGCGCCAGCTGCGCGACCACTACCGCGAGATCGCGAACCAGACCACCCGATCCCTCAACGAGTCGCTGCAGTCCACGATTGCCGCCGCCCGGATGGAGGAGACCGAACGCAACAACCGGATAGCCGAACTGGAGCGACAGCTCAACATCCTCACCCAGGTGATCGACAACGCCGACAAGCTCACCGCTGCAACAGCTTCGGCTACGGCGACGCCGTCCGCGTCACATTGAGCCGCGGACCCGACCGGGTGGTCCGCGGCCCGGGCGGGTTGGTGACCCGCGTCGGGAACGTGCCGGGGAAGGTGGGTGCCACGCCGTCGGTCGGCAACGCACTCGGGGTGGGCTCGGCGCTCGAGGTGTCGCTGGTCGTGCTCTCGCCGGGCAGCCCGATGTCCGTCGTCGACAGTCGCACGCTGGGATAGGACGTGCTCGTCGAGGCCGTCGTCGCCGCGACATGCGGCGGCTCGGGCAGGTGGGTGCCGGGCGGCAGGACAGGTGCGGTTTCCGGTGAGCTCCACTTGCTGGACATGTTCACCACCGTCATGACCAGGATCGCGATCAGCGCCAGCCCGAGCAGCCCCGCGGCGGCGGTCGCGGCCGCCGAGCGGTACCACGGCGTCTTCTCCGGGGCCATGGCGGCTGATCCTAGCGGTCGTGCGCGCAGCTCGCCGAACCGTAGACTCGTCCCTCGATGAGCACCAGCGATCAGGTTCGCGCCATCCTGGGCGGCACCCGTCGCGCATACCAGGGTGAGCCTGCCTACCGGCAGCGGCCCGACGTGTTCAACGAGTTGGATCGCATCGCCGGGCGGCTCAACCAGCCGATCCGCATCGCGCTGGCCGGCACGCTCAAGGCGGGGAAGTCCACTCTGGTCAATGCGCTGGTCGGTGAGACGATCGCGCCCACCGATGCCACCGAGGCCACCCGGATCGTCACCTGGTTCCGGCACGGTCCGATCCCCAAGGTCACCGCCAACCATGTCGGCGGGCGGCGCTCCAACGTGCCCATCGCCAGAAATGGCGGCCTGACCTTCGACTTCGGCACCCTGGACGCCGCCGACATTCTCGACCTCGACGTGGAGTGGCCGGCCGCCGAACTGATCGACGCGACCATCATCGACACCCCCGGCACCTCCTCGCTGTCGCGGGACGTCTCCGAACGGACCCTGCGACTGCTCGTCCCCGAGGACGGGGTGCCCCGGGTCGACGCGGTGGTGTTCCTGCTCCGCACGCTCAACGCGGCCGATATCGCGCTGCTCAAACAGATCGGTGAGCTGGTCGGCGGATCGTCCGGGGCGTTAGGGGTGATCGGGGTCGCCTCGCGGGCCGACGAGATCGGCGCCGGACGGCTGGACGCGATGATGTCGGCCAAGGATGTCGCGCATCGCTTCACCGAGGAGCTGGACCGGACCGGCATCTGCCAGGCGGTGGTGCCGGTGTCTGGTCTGCTGGCGCTCACTGCGCGGACATTGCGGCAGAGCGAGTTCGCGGCGTTGGAGAAGCTGGCGGCGGTCGACATCGCCGAACTCAACAAGGCGATGCTGAGCGTGGACCGGTTCGTCCGCGAGGACAGCGCGTTGCCTGTCGACGCCGCGACCCGCGCGCAGCTACTGGACCGGTTCGGCATGTTCGGGATCAGGATCTCGATCGCCGTATTACGTTCTGGCGTCACCGATTCGGTATCGCTTGCCGATGAGCTGCTCGAACGCAGCGGACTGGTGGCGCTGCGCGATGTGATCGACCAGCAGTTCGCCCAGCGATCCGAACTGCTCAAGGCGCATACCGCCCTGCTGTCGCTGCGCAGGTTCGTCGAGCTGCACCCGATTCCCGCGACGCCCTACATCATCGCCGACATCGATCCACTGCTCGCCGACACCCACGCCTTCGAGGAACTTCGGCTGCTCAGCCAACTACGTTCTCGCCCAACGACCTTCACCGAAGACGAGATGGTGTCGCTGCGACGCATCATTGGCGGGTCCGGGACCGACGCGGCCAGCCGGCTGGGCCTGACACCCGAGGCGCCCTATGACGGACCGCGCGCCGCGTTCGCCGCGGCGCAGCGCTGGCGGCGTAGGGCCGAGCATCCGCTCAACGATCCGTTCACGACCAGGGCGTGCCGAGCGGCGGTGCGCAGCGCGGAGGCGCTGGTCGCCATGTACGCGGCGGCCGAGCGCTACTGACCGCCGCCGTTGGGCCGCGGGAACAGGGTCGGCAGCGTGGGTAGCACCCGCGCAGTCGTGGTGATGGTCTCGGTCACGGTGCTCGTCGACGTCGCCACCGACGTGCTGGTGCTGGTGCTCGTCGACGGGGGCTCAGTGGTGGTGGTCGTCGTCGGGGACTCGGTCGTCGTGGTCGGCGTCTCCGAGGTTGTAGCCGTCGTCGGCGTCGGGGAAACCGTCACCGTCTGGGTGGTGCCGCCAGGTACCGGCGCCACCGAGGCCGACGTGCCCTCGGCTCCCGAGGTCTGGGAAGTCTGCGACGTGGACGATGTCGTCGAGGTGTCGCTCGGACTCGACCCGCTGCTACCGGTGAACTTCACCACCGCGTACACCAGGAATGCCAGGATGACGGCGGTCAGCACACCGAGACCGATCAGTCCTGCCGGCTTTCGGTACCACGGGGTGGGCTCGGGCGGGGGGAACGGGGTGGGCTCGGGCGGGGGGTACTGGCCATAACCCGTCGGTTGCCCGTACTCGTCCTGCTGATAGTCGCTGTAGGCCTCACCGCCAGTGCCGCCACCGTAGTTGGCGTACTGGGTGGGATCACTGTCGGAGTAGTTGCTCGGGTCGGGGGAACCGTCACGCGCCACGGGTTCCGATAGTAGCCGTCAGCCTCCGCCGGGTTGATTGGGGAACGCCGGGCGGTGCGTCGGGCGCACGCTGATCTGGGGTGGCCTGGTCTGGGGTGTGGTCACGTTCGGCCGGTCGCCGCCGTTCTGCCGCGGGTATTGCGGGTATTGCGGCACCCAGGTGCTCTGCGTCTGCGCCGAGGGCGGAGTCTCCGGCGGCGGTGGTGGTGGAGGCGGCGGTTCCGGGGGCTGAGAGCTGGTCAAGCCGGTGGTGCTCGGCGTTGTGGTCACCGGAGACGACGGCTCGGTGGACCCGTCGGATCCGGAGTCCAGGGACACCAACAGGACCGCGGCGACCAGGATCGCCACCACCGCGGCGCCGATGGCGCCGAGTGCGAGCGTCGCCTGCTTCTTGCGGTACCAGGGCCGCTGCGGCAACCAGAACGCATCGGGAGCGAAGGGATCGAACCCCTCGTCGGCAGCGACCACAGGCAGGGCGGGGTCGGTGGGCGGGTCGTCATCGGCCGCGTTGTCGACGGCGTCGTCGACGGAACTGGCCGGCGCACCGTTCGCGGGGGTGCGGTGGGCCCCGGTCGACGCTCCGGCCGACGGCGCCGAGCCGGGATAGGGCTGATCGGGGTACGGGCCGAACGGATCCGCAAAGGGAACGGCGTCGCCGACATCCCCGGCGGGGTCGTACTTCGCCACGGCTACCTATGCTAAACGGCCAGCCAGCGCAGACCCAGCTTTGTGCAATCAGGCCAGCTGACGCACTACTTCGGTGGCGAACAATTCCACGTGGTCGAGGTCGGCCAGGTCGAGCACCTGCAGGTAGACCCGCTGCACCCCGGCCTCGATGAACGGGGCCAGTCGGTCGACGATCTCGCCGGGCGTGCCGACCAGCGGGGTGTTCTCGCGCAGCTCGTCGACATCGCGCGATATCGCCTCGGCCCGTCGGCTGATCTCGGCCTCGGTACGACCGGCGCAGACCACGAACGCCGCCGAGTAGACGATGTCCTCGGGTGAGCGGCCGGCGGCTTCCAGCGCGGCGCGGACCCGGCCGTACTGCGGCTCGACGAAGTCCAGTGCCGGGAACGCCAGGTTGAACTCGGCGGCGAACGTGGCGGCCAGCGCGGGGGTGCGCTTGGCCCCGCCGCCCCCGATGACGATCGGCGGGTGGGGAGCCTGTGCGGGCTTGGGCAGCGCGGGCGAGTTCTTGACGGTGTAGTGGGTGCCGTCATAGTCGAACGTGGCACCGGCCGGGGTGGTCCACAGCCCGGTGATGATGTCGAGCTGCTCGGTCAGCCGGTCGAACCGTTCACGCAGCGGCGGGAACGGAATCGCATAGGCCAGATGTTCCTCCTCGAACCAGCCCGCCCCGATGCCGAAGTCGACCCGGCCGCCGCTCATCGCGTCGACTTGGGCCACCGCTATCGCCAGCGGTCCGGGATGGCGGAACGTGGCCGAGGTCACCAGCGTGCCGAGCCGGATCGTGGTGGTCTCCCTGGCGATGCCGCCAAGCGTCACCCAGGAGTCGGTGGGGCCCGGCAGTCCGTCGCCGCTCATCGCCAGATAGTGGTCGGAGCGGAAAAACGCTGAGTAACCGAGAGATTCGGCAGCCTGGGCCACGGCGAGCTGATCGTCGTAGCTGGCGCCCTGCTGAGGTTCGACGAAGACGCGGAAATCCACTCTCGCCAGCCTAGAAGATTTCCACCCCTTGGGTGCTGATGAACATCCCGTGGCCGGTGCCGTCGTTGGTGAACCGGGTTCCGCTCTCACTGGCGTCGATCGTCCAGCCGACCGCGTGATAGGTCGTGTAGTCGATCGGCGTGGTCGGGATGGCGCCGAGGTTGCCGGCGATCCAGCGCACGCTACCGCCGGCTGACACCTCGACGCCGTTGGCGGGCTGGCCGTTCACGACCGGCGGGTTCTCGAAGTTCGATTCACAGCCGACCGATTCGGAGTTGATCTGGCAGCGAGTCTGGCCCGACTTGGTCTCGATGTAGACGTAGCCGGTGTCGCTCGGCGCCAGCGTCTGACCGCCCGGTGTGGTGGGCACCGGGGTGGGCATGGTCTGCGTGGGGGACGACGTCGGCGGTGACACGGTGGGCCGGGTGGTGGGAAACGCCGGCTCGCCGCCCGGGCCGCACCCCGGACAGGTGGCCGCGCCGTCGGTCGTCGAACTGCACCCGGCACCGGCGGCGCCGGCGGCCAGCAGCCACACCACCGCCACCGCGGCCCGCATACCGTTGGCTACTCGCACACCGCACTCCTGCCGTCGTAGGTCAGGGTACGCAAGGGGTGACAGCTGGGACTGGAGTGACTCGCGGGGTGGTGTCGGATGATCGGCGAACGCTCGATCCGTCCCCGCGGGTCGCGTTAGATTCGAGCCATCGACGAAAGGGCACCATGGCGGACACCGGCGGGCTGCTGTTCAACCCCAACACCTACGATCCGCGGCAGTTCGACCCGGGCACGCGTCGCCGGCTACGGGCGCTGATCGACTGGTTCGAGGAACGCGGCAAGGCGCGACTGCTGGGTGACGACCTCGACGCGGTGTGGGTCTCGGACTTTCTGGACTTCATCAAGCGGGAGCGGATCTTCGCGACATTCCTGACCCCGTCGGAGTTCGGCCTCGGCGACGACGACAAACGCTGGGACACCTCCCGCAACGCCGCGCTCAGCGAGATCCTCGGCTTCTACGGTCTGGCGTACTGGTACGCCGAGCAGGTCACCATCCTCGGCCTGGGCCCGATCTGGCAGAGCGACAACATCAAAGCCAAGGAACGCGCCGCCGCGCAGCTGGAGGCCGGTGAGGTGATGGCGTTTGCGCTTTCCGAACGCGAGCACGGTGCCGACATCTACAACACCGATATGGTCCTGACCCCGGCCGACGGTGACCAGGAGGGCGTGGTCTTCCGGGCGACCGGCGAGAAGTACTACATCGGCAACGGGAATGTCGCCGGGATGGTGTCGGTGTTCTCCCGGCGTGCCGACGTCGACGGGCCCGAGGGGTATGTGTGGTTCGTCGCGGAGAGCTCGCATCCGGCCTACCGGCTGATCGGCAACGTGGTCCGCGGTCAGATGTTCGTCAGCAGTTTCGCGCTGCAGGACTACCCGGTGCGCGAAGAAGACATCCTGTGTACCGGCCCGGAAGCGTTCTCGGCGGCGCTCAACACCGTCAACGTCGGCAAGTTCAACCTCTGCACCGCGTCGATCGGCATGTGTGAGCACGCGTTCTACGAAGCGATCACCCACGCCAACAACCGCATCCTGTACGGCAATCCGGTCACCGACTTCCCGCACGTGCGCGCCAGTTTCGTCGACGCCTACGCACGGCTGGTCGCGATGAAGTTGTTCAGCGACCGCGCGATCGACTACTTCCGCAGCGCCAGCCTCGATGACCGTCGCTATCTGCTGTTCAACCCGGTGACCAAAGCGAAGGTGACCTCCGAAGGCGAGGCAGTGGTGACACTGCTGTGGGATGTCATGGCGGCCAAGGGGTTCGAGCGTGAGACCTACTTCGCCCAGGTGACCCGGCTGATCGGCGCGCTACCGCGGTTGGAAGGCACCGTCCACGTCAACGTCGCGCAGATCCTGAAGTTCATGCCCAATTACCTGTTCAACCCCGCCGACTATCCCGACATCGAGACTCGCGACGATCCGAGCGACGACACGTTCTTCTGGGCGCAGGGACCGGCTCGGGGCGCCTCCAAGGTGCAGTTCGCCGACTGGGCTCCGGTCTACGAAAAGGCATCGTCGATACCGAATGTCGCACGGTTCCTCGAGCAGGTGCGGGCACTGCAGCAGTTCGTCCTGACCGCAGCGCCGGACGCCGAGCAGCAGCGCGATCTCGACTTCATGCTCGTCGTCGGCCACTTGTTCACCCTGGTGGTCTACGGCCAGCTGATCTTGGAGCAGGCGCAGCTGCGCGGTATCGACCCCGACGTGGTCGACCAGATCTTCGACGTCCAGGTGCGGGACTTCTCGAGTTATGCGGTGGCCCTGCACGGCAAGGCGAGTTCGACTCCAGCGCAACAGGACTGGGCACTGGCCGCGGTGCGCAAACCGGTGAGCTCCGCGGACCGTTTCGATCGGGTGTGGCAGCAGGTCGCGGACTACGACCATGCGTATGTGATGCGCCCCTAGCGGACGATCACCGAGAGCCGCCGTAGGCCTTGAACCGCTTGAAACGCCACAGGTAATGCGCCAGCCGGCGCGCGGGCACCGACCGGGGCCAGTCATGCGCACGGAAATAGGCATCGGAGCCACCGTCGACGAAAACCACGCTGCCGCATAGGAAATCGGCCGAATCGGACAGCATGAACACCACCCAGTCGGCCAGCTGGCCGGGGTCGCCGAAACCACCGATGGGCACCGGGAAGGCGTGGATGGTCTTGGCCTCGGCCGGGGTGGCCAGCTGCTTCTCCAGCAGGGGAGTCAGGATCGCGCCGGGGGCGATCGCGTTGAGGCGGATCCCCGCTCCGGCCCACTCCCGAGTCACCGCGTGACGGCGGACCCACCGACTCACCGCCACCTTGGACGCCCCGTAAGCCATCGACGGTGCCGCCCGGCCGTACAGCCGAAGCGCACGGACCGCCTTCTCGGCGTCGCCGGCCAGCAGTGCCCCGATCGCCCGGCGCGGAATGACGGGGATGGTGGTGGTCGAATTGCTGGAGAACACCACCACTTTGGCCCGTTCGCCGGCGGCCAGGGCGGGACGCCACGCTTGCAGCAGTTCGACCACCCCGAAGTAGTTCACCTGGGTGATCAGCTGCGGGCGGTCGCGGCCCGGCGTCGGACCCAGCCCGGCGGCCAGCACCGCGCCGTCGAGCCTCCCGCCGCACGCACTGCGCACCGCGTCGGCCGCCGACCGTCGCCCGGCCGGGGTCGAGAGGTCGGCCACCACGTCGGCCGCCTGGATGTCGACCCCGATCACGGTGTGGCCGGCGGCGCGAAGCTTGGCGACGACGGCCTGTCCCATGCCCGAGGCCGAACCGGTGACTGCGTAGGTACCCACGGGAGGGAGTATGACCGACCTGCCGAGGCGCCCGGAGGAACTCAGGCCACCAAAACCGTCGGCTCGGTCACCGCGGGCTGCGGATCGATCGGGTAGCCCTGCGAGAAGATGTCCACCCCGGTCATCCAGGCAACCAGCTGGGCCAGCACGTTCGTGGCCGTGTAGACGGCGCCGCCGACCACCCGCACCGTGGCTTCCGCGGCCGCCGCCAGCGGACTGACCAGGAAGATGTTCTGGCTGACGATGTCCTGCAACTGCGCGGTCAGCGTGTTGATGGCGCCGTCCACCCAGTAGGGGATGGTGGCGAAGATGGTGCGGGCGCTGAGCGCCACGTTGGTGGCGATGTCCGGCCAGCCCTGATTGGCGAGGGCATCGGTGATCGCCTGGTGCAGGTTCGTGGGGGTGACCTGACTCTGCTTCAGCGTTGTCAGCGACACCCCTGTCGAACCCTTCGGCGCCGGACCGCCGAACAGGTGCATGACGGTGGGGGTGACGTCGACGATGGAGTAGGCGAGGTTCAGCTTGCCCGCCCCGAAGTCGTCGCCGTTGGCGATCACCCACGTCGAGGTTTCATCCGGGGACTGGAAGCCGTGACCGAATCCGAGCTGCGGCTGGTGCCCGTGGTCGGTGACCACGATGACGGTCCAGTCCTCGCCCTGCGCCTCGCGGGCGGCGACGGCCGCCATGATCTCACCGATGTTGGTGTCGGTCCGGTGCACGGCCTCCGCGTATTGCGGTGAGGCTCCGCCGTATTGGTGCCCGGCCTCGTCGACCTGGACGAGGTAGGAGAACAGCAGGTTCGGTGCGACGCTGCCCTTCAGCGCGGCGACGGTCTGCGCCGTCACCTCGGCATCGGTCAGCGACCAGTTGGTGTCACCGGCGACCTGCGGGACGAGCGTGACCGAGTCGGCGGGAATCGCCCCCGCACCGGCGATGTCGGTGATCACGCTCCAGTCGGCGATCGCCATCGTCCTGATGTCCCGGTCGTAGGCCTCGAGCTGGGTGAAGACCGTCGGCCACTTGTCGTAGGTGTCGGGGGTGAAGACGTTGTTGATCACGCCGGACTGGTTGTCCCAGGCCCCGGTCAGGATCGCGGTCCAGGACGGGTTGGAGATCGTGGTGTGACCGACGATGCTCGCGATCCCCGTGGTGCTGTCGCCCATCAAATTGAAGAAGTTCACGTTCGTGGGATCGGCCAGGATCTTGCTCATGTTCGTGCCGTCGACACCGATCACCAGGACATGAACCTTTGTCGGGTCGACCTCGTCGGCGTCCTGGGACGCGGCTGGGATACCCGCGCTGCGGGCCCGGAACGAGTAGACGGTGCTGGTGATCGAGGCCGTGGTCGCCGGTGCCAGCGGAAGGCCGGGGCCGGGCAGGGGCTTCACCGGCGCCGACATCGGATGCGGCACCGCCAGGAGCCGCACCGAGGCGGGCAGCGCTGTCGCCGATGACGTCGCGACGCTCGAGGCGACTGGTGTCGGTGCGGGCGCCGGGACCGCCGCGGCCTCGGCGGCGGGCTTCGGCAGCCGCGTCACGGCCCGCGTCGTCACCGTTGCGCTCGGGGCCGCCGCGCGGGCGGCGGAGGGCGACGTAGCGGCCGCGGTGGAGTCGGCGTCGCCCTTCGATCCGACGGTGGCCCGCCGGGGTCCCGTCGCGACCCCGGGCTTGGCCGTGTGCTTGCGAGACTGGGCCGCCGTCGATGATGAACCCGACGAATCCGATGACGGAGACGGGGCCGAGGCGCCCGCGCTGTTCTGCGAGTCAGACGAACCCGACTCGGCATAGGCCACCGCCGTCGCCACGGCGGAACCCGTGCCGGCCACCACTCCCGCCACCGCGATGCCCAGGCACACCTGCTTGACCGTCACCACACGTCTCCGATCTGTCCCACAGTCGATCTTCAGCTGTCGCACAGACTAGAGCGCGGGTCGGCGCGTCCACGGCGTTTCCGTCGTGTCCTTTTCCAGCCGAGCTAGAGCAGGCGGACCGCCGCGCTCTTGATGTCGTAGACGGCGCCGACGATCTTGAGCGCACCGGAAGCCTCGGCATCCGTCAGCAACGGGCTGGTCTTGCGGATGTGCGCGATGACGGCTTGTACGTTGCGTGTGATGGCGTCATCGACGTCGCGGGCACCGGCGATCCCCGGCTTGATGGCATCGATGATCGCCTGGATGTTTCCGCCCGGTGTGCCGTTCTCCCACGCGGACTTGACCGCTCCGCATGACGAATGGCCGAGGACCAAAATGGCTTTGGACTTCAGGGCGACGCAGCCGAACTCGAGGCTGCCCACGTTGGTCGGTGACACCGCGATGTTGCCGGCTTCCCGGACGACGAAGATGTCACCGACGAACTGGTCGAAGATGAGTTCGGGCGCCAGGCGGCTGTCGGCACAGCTGAGCACCGTCGCGAAGGGTTGCTGGCCATTGGAGATCTCGGTCCACAGCACCTCGATGTCGGCGGTGTCGCGGATCTGTGGTCGGCGTGCCGCGAACCGGTTGTTGCCCTTCATCAACATCTCGATCGCCTCGTCGGGGGTAGCCGGACGCGGCGCCGGTCCGGCGTCGGCGCGGACCTCATCGACCGAATGGGCGGGTTCGCTGGAGTTGCACGCGGCCGCGGCGAGTGCGACCACCGGGAGGGCGCCAAGCACGAATCGACGTGACCTATGACTGCTGTCCGAAGGGTTGTCGCCGCTCACTGCTCTCCTGTTGTAGACGGTTGGCTGATCTAACCAGGCACGGGAAGATAACGCACCACTCTTTGCTGAAGACTGGGTTAAGCCGAGGCGCCGCGGGCGACCGAGTAACCTGCCCGCCATGCCTACCGTGGAGGTCTTCGCCGATGTCCGATGGCCGCGCATGCACGCCCGGCCACTAACCGTCATCGACACCTTGCTGAGCTGACCGATGGGCGCACACCTCGCGGTGCTGGCTACCCTGGCGTTGGCCATCCTGTTCAGCCCCGAAACGCTGGTCCTCGGGTTGGTCGTGGCCAGCGACAAGAAGGTGCCCAGGCCGGCGTCGTTCGCCTTCGCCGTCGGCGCGGTGGCCGGCATCGCGTTCGCCACGGGTGTCGGCATGCTGATCGCACACCTCACCGGGGCCACGGCTGCACCGCACCACAATTCCTGGCCCAGCTTCATCGTGCGTGTCCTGATCGCCTGCGCCCTGCTGGCGATCGGGCTGCACCGGGCGGCCGGTGCCATCCGGCACAAGCCGATCGCGGACCCCACCGCAACGGACCGCCGACGGAGCAGCTTGCGGACCGGGATCGTGCAGCGCTTCCCCGCAGTGGCCAGGAGGTTGAGCCCGGACGCGGATTTGACGGTACGCCAACGTCTTTCCCGGGCTGGCTTCGCCGGCTTCGCGGTCTGCGGACTGCACCCGAAGGTTTTCCCGATCGCGATAGCCGCCGGCCACCAGCTGTTAATCATCAGTAATCGCTCCGACCGCACCCTGGGCATCGTGGTGTTCGCGGCGATCGCAGTGGTGCCCGCGCTGGCGCCGGCTGTGATCGAGTTGGTCAGTCCGGGCGCGTCCGGGCGGATCAAGGACGGCTACGAGCGGCTGATGAAGGTCCACGGGCGTTGGATCATCGCCGTGCTTCTGCTGGCGGCCGCCGCGTTCGTGTTCCACAATGCGCTCGACCACATGCCGAGGAGCTGATGCGATGGGCCTGGCGACACCCGACACCAGCTCGGTTCGGCTAGGCGGATTACTCAGCGGGGTGTTGGTCACCCAGGTCGTGAACAGTGCGGTGCACCTGGCGCAGCCACTGCTGATCGCGGATCTCTCGGGGTCGCTGGGCAGCGCGGCCTTCTTCTCCGCGTTCGGCACCGGCGTGCACATGCTCGGCACCTACCTCGCCGGCTGGCCGACCGACCGGTTCGGCGCCCGGCTCGTCCTGGTGTTCTCCACCCTGTTGCGCGGTGTGGTGCTGGCCGGCATCCCGCTCGCCATGGCCTTCGGCGTCGCCAGCCTGCCCTGGGTGATGGGCTGTTACACGCTGGAGGCACTGATCCGCGGCTACGTCGACACCTCGGTGCACACCGTCCCCCTGGACCTGGTCGGACATCGCCGCGACCTGCTGGACCGGATCAACTCCCGTTACGAGGTGGCCTTCGAGGTGGGGGCGGTGGCTGGGCCGCTGATGCTTGGCGGCCTGATGATCTGGGCGGACGGCATCGTGCCGCACATCGTCATCCCGATCGGCTTCGTGGCGTCGGCGGCCTGCTACCTGCTGATCCCGAAGACCGCGGTGGTGGAGACGGCGGCGGCCGACCACGCCGATCCCCGGCATGGCGGCTCCTGGGCCGGGCTCAAGTACATCCTCGCCCACCCCTACCTGCTGCTGGTCGTCCTCGGGCTGATGCTGTTCCACCTCTACGAACTCCGCAAGCTGCTCAGCGCGTTCTTCGCCAAGGGGCTGTTGCACCATCCCGCCGCGGTCGGGCACATCGGGTCGGCGTTTGCGCTCGGTGGAGTGGCCGGGGCGCTGCTGTATGCGGTGACGCGCCACCGCGGATCGGGTGTGGGGTGGGTGCTCGGCGGCGCGGTGGGGACCGTGGTGCTCGCGGTCGGCTGGATCCCGGTGAACCTGCCGGTGATGGTGGTGGCGGTCTTCCTGTTCGGGGTCAGCAACGTGTGCGCCCGGTTGGTGTTGACCCGATGGCGTCAGGAGCTGACCCCGCTCGAATACGCGGGCGGGGTGACGGCGGCGTCGGAATTCGGCCGCACGGCGATCTCGGTCGGCATCAACAGCGTTGTGGGCGCGGCCTTTTCCTCGGGCAACAGTGCCTACAGCGGGTTCGGCATCGTGGGTGGCGTGTTGGGCCTGTTCGCCGTCGCGCAGTTCGTGCTGGCGCGGGTGTTCAGCCGCCGCCGTTAGCCTCGACGAGGCGGCGGACATCAGGTGCTGTCGGGTGCTCAGGTCGACCCCGGGGTGGGCATGCCGCCCGCCCTAGCGGGCAAGTCTGTCGTGCGCAGGTGAGTGGTTGGTGGTGTGTGAGTCGGCTAGCATCCGAAAAGGGAGGTGGGGCATGGCAGAGACGGTGAAGGTTGACATCGCCGGCTTGATCGGCGGGGGTTCGGCGGTGGCCGACGAGGCTGCTGCACTGGCACGTTCGCATGCCAGCTCGGTGAGCGGCCTCGCCGCCGCGGAGTCCGGTTGGGTGGGTTCGTCGGCCGACGCTTTGGTGGACATGGCTGGCACATGGCAGGTGACCAGTGCCCGCCACGTGACGGCGCTTGAAAGCCACGCCGCCCACATCCGTGCTGCCGCAGCGCTGTTCGACGACATGGAGCGGCGTAACGCGGCCGAGTTGGAGACCGTCCGGGGCCCGGCGGACCGGTAACAGGGCCGAGTCACGGCCGCGGGTCTCATGTACCGACAGCGTCGGTTCGCTTGTTGTCGCTATCTGCGGCGTGTCAGCTCAGCAGGAGAGACAGGGCAAAGACAACTTCGAAGCAGACGACGCCGAGGCATGAGTAGAAGGCACCGCGAGCGACGGCCGTATGGTTCTTGACGGGAATGATCCAGGCTATCGCCGCAACGACGGCGGGAAACAGTGGCGCGAACGGCCACAAGAAGCCGAACGTCAGAAGCACCGACGCGAAGCCAACGAACATGCCTGCCAAGAGGGGAATCGGCTGCTGGTCTGCGTTTGGTGCGATGTCCCGGCCGGGTGGCGGTGCATTCATGCGGGGGTCATCCTCTCCACGAGATCACTTGGGCGAGTGAGCCGGGCAGCCAGACGGCGAGTACCGGTACGGCACCGGTGAGCGGAGCGAGTATCAGGGCAACGCCGACGGTGCGATGGAGCGGGTGCTGGCTTCTGAAGGCGACGATCACGCCTACCACCACGAATATCACTGCAGCACACAAGATTGCGACGATAGCCGCCGGAGCGGCATGCGAGGCCAGGATAGCTCCCGCGGCCACTCCCCAGAACACGCCACCGGTGATCGCGCCGACCAAGGTGGCTCTCCTCCAGTCGATCACCGGACGCGCCATGTCAGCCCTCTGCTCGCCCGGTTGGTTGCCTCGGTCGCGACCGCACGGATCGATTCGGGGTTCCACCTGTCGAGGTCCGCCAGTGTGATGCCCATGGGTGGGAAAATACTGCTGTCAGGGGGGAGGCGGTAGTCACCCGCGGGCTTTCGCTGTCGGAATCCTCGGGCTGTGCGCCGATTTCCCGGGGTATCTACGGGTTCACCGATGTGCCGGGCCGGCGAAGGTGCTGGTTATGGCTACATTCACGACGTCCGATGGTGTCACGCTTTTCTTCAAGGATTGGGGCAGCGGCCAGCCCATTGTGTTCAGTCACGGCTGGCCGCTGTCGTCGGACGACTGGGACAACCAGATGCTGTTCTTCCTGCAGCGGGGGTTTCGGGTTATCGCACACGACCGCCGGGGCCACGGCCGCTCCACCCAAACGCCGGACGGACACGACATCGACCATTACGCCGATGAAGCGCTGGTCGCGCACCTCGATCTGCACGACGCGATCCACATCGGCCACTCCACCGGGGGCGGCGAAGTCGTGCGCTACCTCGCCCGGCACGGCGAGGCCACAGTGCGTCGATGAGGCGGCCGCTGCTGAAATTCGCGGACTCAGGCCACGCGCGGTGGATGGCCGAGGACCAAGGTTGGTCAGTGCGGCAAGAGCTTCGGGCTATTGTGCGCCGCGGTGCCGATGCCCGACCAACTTGTGGTGTCGATCCAATTGAGCAACGTCACCGTCGACTGAACACCTCCCAGCGGTCGGGCCGATGGCTTGATCAGTCGATACCCTCTAGCATCACGATGGGAGGTACTCGTCATGGCAGAGACGCTGAAAGTCGACATCGCCGGCTTGATCGGTGGGAGCACGCAGGTGACCGAGCAAGCTGCCGTGCTGAAGAGTTCGCACACCAGCTCGGTGAGCAGCCTCGCCGCGGCAGAGGAAGGCTGGGTCGGTTCCTCGGCGGATGCCTTGGTGGAGATGGCTGGCAAGTGGCAGACAATCAGCGCGCGGCACACGGCGGCTATTGAGAATCACGCTACCCACATCGACACCGCTGCCCGGCTGTTCGATGACATGGAACGACGCAACGCAGCCGAGCTGCGAAACGTCACAGGCCCGGCGGACCTGTAGCGGCTACTGACTTTCGGCCGGCCAGCCGGGGTAGGCGGGCAGGGTGGGGAAGTCCGACCGCGGGTGTTCGCCGGTGGTGAGGAATTGTCGGCGTTCTTCGGATTCGGGGGCTTTGGCCGCGCAGGCGGCGAGGTCTTGGTCGAACTCGGGCCACTCGGGGCCTGCGGCTATCGAGTCCGTCGCGGTAATCCGGCCGATGACGCGCCATTTCCCGAATACGTTGTTGATTGCGAACAAGGACGGTCCGCGTTGAGGCTGCTGGGCTGTTGAATCGGTGCTGGGCGGCGTGGCCAGCGTGTAGCGCGAAACGCTGACACCTGGTGCGGCCCGCCATGACGTTCCCGAAAGAAATTTGCCGTCCGGCTGCTGCCTCGCCGCGCCCCATAGCCAATCACACACGGTGACAGAAGTATTCGGTCCGGCAGTGTTGACGTGGAGTATGTGGTTCCGAAAGGTGCCTACTAGCGGTCGCTCAAGTGGAAACCCGAGTTCTGGCCAAAGTGCTCTTGTGGATCGTGGGCTTCCTTGCGGTTGGTTCGGTGCAACAGCATTGTCGAAACCGGGATACAGGTATTCGTTGTTGCCCCCGTACGCGGCCGCCGTCAGAGACTCTTGGTAGGCACGGATGACTACCGCGGCACCAGAGAATAGATCGATACCTGGTTCCGCGCTCCACGCGAAGTGGAGATCGGACATCAGTGTCGGCCAGCGCGGAGCTTCTCGGTGAGGCTCTGATGTCGAGCCCGAATCCGCACAAGCCGCCGCCAGCATTGCGGCGGACACCAGAAGAGCGACTTTCTGCCTGCTGCTTCCGCTAGGCATCCTCATTTAGGCTCCGGGTTTTCCGTCACTGCGTTATAGCGATTGGTCATGAGCGCGTCGATGCTGTTGACTCGAGTCTCGCCCATGGTTGCGGTGATAGCGGCCTTGATGTAGTCGTCGTACGTGCCACTGTCGAGTAGATTGTCGTGGCCGAGAGCGTTGTACTCCTCGAGCGACAACACGTGGCGCGGTCCGTCCGGGTTGCTTGGATCTTGAGGTGTCAGGAAGTCCTCGGGCAAACCCTGGATCGGAACACCTGATTCTGCCAAGGCGTTGAGGACTTGGTGTTCACCTTGTCCGATCTGTAGGTCGGGTATTGCGCCAGCCTGCCAGCTGTCAGTAGGTGGCTTCCCGATCAGCGCTTCCTCGAAGCCTTTCGATATCAGATCCGTACCCGGTACGCCCACGGCATCCAGTCCGGCGAAGGCGAATTCATAGGCTGACTTCTTCGCCTCGTACGCGTCGGCAAGCTTAGCCGCGTCGTTGGTGTGAGAGACGTCTGTCGAATTGTGGATTCCAGAGTCCACAAGGCCCTGAAGGGTCATGGAATCGCGCAGTCGGTGGTTGTTGCTCGACATGTCGACGCCGTGCTTGAAATCGTTGGCGTAGTCCATCTGCGCTGCGACTGCATCCCGGCCGGCTTGACCGTTGAAGTAGTCGGAAGCCTCTTTGTCGGTGCTGAGGACCGAGAAGATCCCTTTGGCGACTCGGAAGTCGCTGTTCAGCGGATCGGGGACATCGAACCCTGCATGCCGACCCTCGGAAAGCTCCGCAATATCGGGGATGTAGGGCGCCAAGCCGTGTGAAAGGCCGCGCACCAGTTCGGGATTCATCTGGCCAAGGGTTTGGTTACCGGCCATATGTAGGAGATCCTGCTCGTGGTGGCCGACGTAGGACCCGTACGCGGAGGCGGTTTCAGCGGCCAGCTTGGCCTCGGGGCCGTTGGCCGCATCACCGGTCCAGCCGAACATCGATCCTGCGGCCTTTCCGCCGTCACTCCAATCGGTGGAGGTCACCCCCTTCATGAAGCGATCCGCGTAGGAGGAGTCCCGCACGACGTCGTGCACTGCAAGGTGGTCTTGCCCGGCGGTAGCGAGCGCATCAAGCGCGACGGGCCGGCCGTCGTTGGCGATGACGGTCGGGCCACCCCGACCGCTGACCGGTGTGCCGTCGAATGTTGGGGCAGCCATCATTTCGGTGGCCTTGTTGAGCATGTTGCGATCCAGCGCGGTGCCCTGGCGGAGCATCGGGTTGCCGTCCTTGACGATGGTGGTCAGCTTGCCCATCTCGTTGAGATTGGACATTCCTTTGGACGACAGCACCGACTGCACGCTGGCGGGAAGTTGGCCGAATCCGCCCGCGCCCATGATCTTTGGGTCGTCCACCGCGCCGGGTGTCAGTTCGGTCTTGGGGAAGTGGATGGTCGGATTGCTCATCAACTGCCATGAGTCGCCGAGGATGCCCTTGCTGTCGCCGAGGCGCTGCTCGGCGGTGTTAAGGGCGTCGATGGACATTCCGTGTTGCTGGGCCTGTAGTTGGCTCAACACTGATGCCTGTAACGGGGTCAGGGGGGCCTTGCCTGCCCGCTGGTCGGCGGTGATCGAGTCCAGCACCGACTTCACCTGTGCTGCCGCATCCTGATTACCGGCGAGTGCCTGTTCGACGGTCTTCTGGGCGTCCTGTGGTGAGTCGATGTGATCCGTGCCGAGGGCGTCGGCCATGTCGCTGATCGCACCGTTGACCGCCGTGCTCAGGTGCTGATCGGTGGAGTCTGCCCGGCGCAGCAGATCGACGATCGCGTCGTGGACGATCTGTACGTGATGCTCGATCTCGGCGCGTTGTTGAGGGTCCGGCGGCGTGGGATAGTGCAGCGCGCCGTCCGCGACGTCGATGGTGATGCTCCAGCGATCCGCCATGTGCTGGATGCGTGACCATTCGGCCTTGATCGACTCGACCTCCGAGGCGGCCGACCGGACCGCGGTCGCGGCCCGATCGCATTCGTCAGCGTGCTTCTCGAGTTCGGTGCTGATCGCCTGTGCCTTGGCCCTCGCCGCTTCGAAGGAGTAGCCCTCCCACTGCAAGCGGCTCATGATGCCGCCGATGTCGTGAGCGACGGCGCGGGTGTCGTTGGCGCGCTTTGTGGCGGCGTCGGCAACCGAGCGAACCGCGCCCGGATCCCAACGATCCAGGTCAGCGAGGGTAATGCCCACAGTGAGCAAACTTACCGGAGATTTGCGCCGATGCCAGTCACTGTAGCCGGGAACAAATTCCCAACCGCTTCCGTTGACGCAAACGACAACTTGAGTGAACAAGACTCAACTATGGCTTGACAGCCGGCCTCCGGAAGGGGCAGGCTTGAGCCTGGTTCGCTCAGACCCAAGACGTAACTATCAGGAGGATTTCAACATGGCTCGTGCGGTCGGCATCGACCTCGGGACCACCAACTCCGTCGTGGCGGTACTGGAGGGTGGCGACCCGGTCGTCGTCGCCAACTCCGAAGGGTCCCGCACCACGCCGTCGGTGGTCGCTTTTGCGCGCAACGGCGAGGTGCTGGTGGGCCAGCCCGCCAAGAACCAGGCAGTGACCAACGTCGACCGGACGATCCGGTCCGTGAAGCGGCACATGGGCACTGACTGGACCGTCGAGATCGACGGCAAGGACTACACCGCGCAGGAGATCAGCGCCCGCGTGCTGATGAAGCTGAAGCGGGACGCCGAAAGCTACCTCGGTGAGGACATCACCGACGCGGTCATCACCGTGCCCGCTTACTTCAACGACGCCCAGCGTCAGGCCACCAAGGAGGCCGGCCAGATCGCCGGCCTGAACGTCCTGCGCATCGTCAACGAGCCCACTGCTGCGGCCCTGGCCTACGGCCTGGACAAGGGCAGCAAGGAACAGACCATCCTGGTCTTCGACCTCGGTGGCGGTACCTTCGACGTCTCGCTGCTGGAAATCGGCGACGGTGTCGTCGAGGTCCGCGCTACCTCCGGTGATAACCACCTCGGTGGCGACGACTGGGACGACCGGATCGTGAGCTGGCTGGTCGACAAGTTCAAGGGCACCAGCGGCATCGACCTGACCAAGGACAAGATGGCCATGCAGCGGCTTCGTGAAGCCGCCGAGAAGGCCAAGATCGAGCTGAGCTCCAGTGGCAGCACCTCGATCAACCTGCCCTACATCACCGTCGACGCCGACAAGAACCCGCTGTTCCTCGACGAGCAGCTGACCCGCTCGGAGTTCCAGAAGATCACCCAGGATCTGCTCGACCGCACGCGTCAGCCGTTCCAGCAGGTCATCAAGGACGCCGGCATCTCGGTGGCCGACATCGACCACGTGGTGCTGGTGGGTGGTTCCACCCGTATGCCCGCGGTGACCGACCTGGTCAAGGAACTGACCGGTGGCAAGGAACCCAACAAGGGCGTCAACCCCGACGAGGTCGTCGCGGTCGGCGCGGCCCTGCAGGCCGGTGTGCTCAAGGGCGAGGTCAAGGACGTGCTGCTGCTCGACGTCACCCCGCTGAGCCTCGGCATCGAGACCAAGGGCGGCGTGATGACCAAGCTGATCGAGCGCAACACCACCATCCCGACCAAGCGGTCGGAGACCTTCACCACCGCCGACGACAACCAGCCGTCGGTGCAGATCCAGGTCTATCAGGGTGAGCGCGAGATCGCCGCACACAACAAGCTGCTCGGCAGCTTCGAGCTGACCGGCATCCCGCCGGCTCCGCGCGGCGTGCCCCAGATCGAGGTCACCTTCGACATCGACGCCAACGGCATCGTGCACGTCACGGCCAAGGACAAGGGCACCGGCAAGGAGAACACGATCAAGATCCAGGAAGGCTCCGGCCTGTCCAAGGAAGAGATCGACCGGATGATCAAGGACGCCGAAGCGCACGCCGAGGAGGACCGCAAGCGCCGCGAAGAGGCTGACGTCCGCAACCAGGCCGAGTCGCTGGTCTACCAGACGGAGAAGTTCGTCTCCGAGCAGCGCAGCGCCGAAGGTGGCTCGAAGGTCCCCGAGGACACCTTGACCAAGGTCGACGCCGCGATCACCGAGGCCAAGACGGCGCTCGCCGGTACCGACATCGGGGCGATCAAGTCCGCGATGGAGAAGCTGGGTCAGGAAAGCCAGGCTCTCGGCCAGGCCATCTACGAGGCCACCCAGGCTGAGCAGGCCGCCGGCGGCGGAGCCCAGGGCGGTTCCGGAGCCGACGATGTGGTGGACGCCGAAGTCGTTGACGACGATCAGGAGAAGAAGTGAGCGAAGGTCACGCGGACGAACCGGTAACTGTCACCGACAAGCGCCGAATCGATCCCCTGACCGGCGACGTTCGCGAGTCCTCCGGAGGGCAGGAGCGAAGCGACGCAGGATATGGCACCGGCCCGGCCCCCAGTGGGCCGGCGCCGGAGCCTTCCGGCGGGGACCAGGCCGACAAGGTCGCTGAACTCACTGCAGATCTGCAGCGGGTGCAGGCCGACTTCGCCAACTACCGCAAGCGTGCGTTGCGCGATCAGCAGGTCGCCGGCGAGCGGGCCAAGGCCGTCGTGGTGAGCCAGCTGCTCACCGTGCTCGACGACCTCGACCGCGCCCGCAGCCACGGCGATCTGGACACCGGCCCGCTGAAGTCGGTGGCCGACAAGCTGGTCTCCGCCCTGACCGGGCTGGGGTTGACTGCTTTCGGCACCGAGGGCGACGAGTTCGACCCGTCGCTGCACGAGGCCGTGCAGCATGAGGGGGAGGGCTCCAAACCGGTGATCGGCACGGTGATGCGGCAGGGCTACCGACTCGGTGAGCAGGTGCTGCGGCACGCGCTCGTCGGGGTTGTCGACACCGTCGATGACGGATCCGCCGGGCCAGCCGGGCAATCCCAGAATGCCGACACGCCTGTCAACAGTGAGCAGACCGGCGCGAAGAACGCAGAATCGAACTGACAACCATGACAACAGGTGAGAGGAGGTGACGCGGCATGGTTCAACGCGAATGGGTTGAGAAGGACTTCTACAAGGTGCTCGGCGTCTCCTCTGACGCCACTGAGGACGAGATCAAACGGGTGGCGCGCAAGCTGCTCGCCGAGAATCACCCCGACCGCAACCCGGACAACCCGGCTGCCGACGAACGCTACAAGGAGGTCGGCGAGGCCCGCGATGTGCTGACCGATCCGGCCAAGCGCAAGGAGTACGACGAGACCCGACGGATGTTCGCCGGCGGCGGCTTCGGCCGCCGATTCAACGGCGGCGGCGGTGGGGGCGGCGGCTTCGGCGGTTTCGGTGGCTACGACGCCGACGGTGCCGAGTTCAACCTGAACGACCTGTTCGACGCCGCCGGTCAGTCCGGCGGCGCGAACATCGGCGATCTGTTCGGCGGCTTGTTCGGCCGCGGCGCCCAGCCGCGGCCCAGCCGGCCCCGGCGCGGGAAGGACCTCGAGACCGAGACCGATCTCGACTTCCTGGAGGCGACCAAGGGTGTCGCCATGCCACTGCGGCTGACCAGCCCGGCGCCGTGCACCAACTGCCACGGCAGCGGTGCGCGTCCGGGCACCAGCCCGAAGGTGTGCCCGACCTGCAACGGCTCCGGGGTGATCAACCGCAATCAGGGCGCGTTCGGATTCTCCGAGCCCTGCACCGACTGCCGGGGCAGCGGCTCGATCATCGAGCATCCGTGCGACGAGTGCCGGGGCACCGGGGTGACCACTCGAACGCGCACCATCAACGTCCGCATCCCACCGGGCGTCGAGGACGGTCAGCGCATCCGGCTGGCCGGTCAGGGTGAGGCTGGGCTGCGCGGAGCGCCGTCGGGCGACCTGTATGTGACCGTGCACGTGCGGCCCGACAAGGTGTTCGGCCGCGACGGTGATGATCTGACGGTCACCGTTCCGGTCAGCTTCACCGAGCTCGCCTTGGGCACAACGCTTTCGGTGCCAACCCTGGAAGGCAAGGTCGGAGTGCGGGTACCCAAGGGCACCGCCGACGGCCGAATCCTGCGGGTGCGTGGACGCGGTGTGCCCAAGCGCAGCGGCGGCCACGGCGACCTGCTGGTCACCGTGAAGGTCGCGGTGCCGCCGAACCTGGAGGGTGCCGCCCTGGAAGCCTTGGAGGCCTATGCGGCCGCCGAGCGGGCCAGCGGCTTCGACCCACGGGCGGGATGGGCGGGTAACCGCTGATGGCCAGCTCCGATGAGGCTCGGACGTTTCTGATCTCCGTGGCCGCCGAGCTGGCCGGTATGCACGCGCAGACGCTGCGCACCTACGACCGGCTCGGTTTGGTCAGCCCACGCCGCAGTTCCGGTGGGGGGCGGCGCTATTCGGAGCGGGACGTGGAGCTGCTGCGCGAGGTGCAGCGACTCTCGCAGGACGAAGGTGTGAACCTGGCCGGGATCAAGCGGATCATCGAACTGACCAACCAGGTCGAGGCCCTGCAGTCCCGGATCGAGGAGATGGCCGAGGAACTGGAAGCACTGCGCGCCAACCAGCGCCGTGATTTGGCCGTGGTGCCGAAGAGCACCGCGCTGGTGGTGTGGAAGCCGCGGCGATAAGCCCCGACAGTCCCCGCAAGCGGGAAGCTCCAGTAAAGGCCCCCGACATGCTCAGCGTGTCGGGGGCCTTACGTCTGCTCGCCGAGGTCAACTGACGCGGATGGTGAACGCCGACACCGCTGGCCGGCCCGGCACGGCGGTGCCATAGCCGCCCTTGCGCAGCGCGTTGGTGGGCGCCGCCATCGGCTCGATGGCCACCAGGTCCTCGGTGCCGGGGGCGAAGATCTGCGCGGCCGGGAACCCCTGCTGGAACACCACCTCGATGCGACGGTCAGCGCCGGACAGCGAGAACACCCCGCCCGGTGCCACCCCGTCGAAGCCGTCGTCGAAGATCTTGTCGCCCAACTGTTCGGCAAGTGCGGGCCATTCCTCGGAGTCCCCGGTGGGAATGCCCCAGTTGTCCACCGGGAGGTGACGCAGCGGCGGAGTCTGCAGTGTCCACTCCGCACGGGGCACCCCGGGGATGGTCAGGTAGGGATGGAATCCGTAGCACATCGGCACCGACGCCGCGGTGGTGGGCGTCACGGTCGTCTCGACCGTCAACGCCCGGTCGGCCAGGGTGATGTCGAGTGTGACGATATGGGGAAAGGGGAAGCTGGCCAGCAGCCGCGGCTGCCCACTGAAATCCAGATCCGCGGTCAGGCGGTTCTCGGACTGCTCGGTGATCAGCCAGCCGGGGTAAGCCGAGAGCACACCGTGGATCACCAGACCGTGCTCGTCGGAGCGCACGCCACCCACCCCGGGGGTCAGCGTCACCGCGCCCCCGTCGAGCCCATAGCCGTTGGCGCTCAAGCGGTTCGCCCACGGATACAGGATGGGGATACCCATCGTCTTGCCGGTGGTCAGATACGCCTGCAGCCCGCGGCGCTGGCCGAGCAGCTCGACACCGTCATCGGCCAGCGAGGTGCAGATCATGCCGGCGGAGGGTACGTAAGTGGCGGTCAGCGGGGAGGACGGATCGCGCAGGACGACGGAAGGCAGTTGCGCCATCGTCGGAGTCTAACGGTGGGCGGCGAGGTAGCTCGTCAGGTCGTCGATGGTCCGCAGCGAGGCATACTCCGACTCCGGGATGTCGACCTCGAAACGCTTGTGCAGCCGCACGAGGAAGTTCAGCCAGTCCATCGAATCCAGATCAACCTGATCGCGCAGCAGCTCGGTGTCGGACAGCTCACCCGCCTCGATCTCGGGTGCGATCGCCAGCAGTTCTTCGACCACCTGATCACGAATCTCGGCGTTGCTCACGTCGTGCTCCCTTCTACAACTCGTGTGGCTGCTGCAGCAACCGGCTGATCTCGGCCAGGAACAGGGCGCCGCGGTGACCGTCGCTGGCTCGGTGATCGGCGGCCAGGCTGGCCTGCACCGTGGTGGCCACCCGGATGCCGCCATCGACGACGACGACCCGCTGCGCGGGCCGACCGAATCCGACCAGCGCCACCTGGGGTGGATAGATGACGCCGAACACCGCGTCGACACCCTTGTCACCGAGATTGGTGACGGTGATGGTCGGATCGGACATTTCCGAACTGCGCAGCGACCCGGCCCTGGCCCGCGCCACCAGGTCGGTCAGGTCGCGCATCAGTTCGTCGAGCTTCTTCTCGTTCACGTCGTGGATGGCCGGTGCCACCAGGCCTCCGCCGCGCAGCGAGATGGCAACGCCGACATGAACTCCGGTCGCCGGCTGGAAGCCGTCGTCGCGCCAGAACCCGTTGAACTCGCCGAAGCGCTGTGCGGCCAGGGCCACCGCCTTGAGCTGCAGCACCGCCGGCAGCAGCCGGTCGGTGATCGGCCGGTTGAGGTTCTGCTCGGTCAACCACCCGAGCGCGGCGTCGAGGATCATCTCGTCGGACAGGTAGTAGTGCGGGATCTCCCGTTTGGAGTGGCTCATCGCCGCGGCGATCGAGGCCCGCATCGCCGCGCCGCGTGCCGCGGCCTTCTCGGCCGCCGACTTCGGTTCGGCGGGTGCCGACGGGGGCGGCGTGGGCTCGGTGTGGTGGGCGGTGGCCGCGGCATGCTCGACGTCGGCCAGGATGATCGCGCCCTGCGGGCCGGTCCCGGTCACCGTTGTGAGGTCGACGCCGAGCGAGGCCGCGGTACGCCGCGCCACCGGTGACACCCAGAGCCGGTGGCCGATCGGAGAGCTTGCGACGGCGGGGGACAGAGGCGGTGGCGCCTGGTCGTGCCGAGTCTGCGGCGCGGCCACCGGCGCCGCGTCGTGCGGGGCCGCCTGCTCCCCGGCTTCCAGCAGGGTTGCCAGCGGTGTGCCGACCGCTACCGTCTGCCCGATCGGAACGAGCAGCTCGCCGACCACGCCGTCGTGCCAGCATTCGATTTCGACTGCGGCCTTGGTGGTTTCGACGACGGCGACGACTTGGCCACGGGTGACGGCGTCACCGGGCTTGACCAGCCACTCGTTGAGAGTGCCCTCGTCCATATCGGCGCCGAGGGCCGGCATGGTGAACTCGATCATGGGTGCACATCCTCGGCCCGCCGGTCTCCGAACAGGCCTTGGACCGCCGCCACGATCTTGTCGACCTGCGGCAGCGCGGCCTCCTCGAGATGCTTGGCATAGGGAATCGGCACCTCGACGGTGCACACCCGGGCGACGGGGGCGTCGAGGTCGAAGAACGCCCCTTCGACGATGCGGGCACTGATCTCTGCGGCAAGGCTGCCGGTACGCCAGCCTTCGTCGATCACCACGGCGCGGTGGGTTTTGCGTACCGAGTCCAAGATCGTCGCGTCGTCCAGGGGACGCAGCACCCGCAGGTCGATCACGTCGCACTCGATTCCGGCCAGCGTCAGCTGGTCGGCGGCGTCGAGCACCTTGGGGACGCACCCGCCGTAGGTGACGAGCGTGACGTCGGTTCCGCTGCGGCGCAACGCGGCTCGACTGATGTCGGTAGGTCCCAGGGTGTCCAGGTCCACGGAGGTGTTGTACAGCTGGACGTGTTCGAACATGATGACCGGGTCGGGGTCGGCCAGCGCGGTCAGCAGCATCCCGTAGGCATCGGCGACCGTGGCCGGGGCGATCACGGTGATGCCGGGTATGTGGGCATACCAGCCTTCCAGGCTGTGCGAGTGCTGGGCGGCCAGCTGGCGGCCGGCGCCGGTGGCCATCCGTACCACCAGCGGCACCGAGAACTGCCCGCCGGACATGTGTCGCAGTGCGGCGGCGGTGTTCACGATCTGGTCGAGGGCCAGCAGGCTGAAGTTGACCGTCATCACCTCGACGATCGGCCGTAGACCGCCCAGCGCCGCGCCGATCCCGATGCCGACGAAGCCCAGTTCGGACAGCGGGGTGTCGCGGATCCGCTCCGGTCCGAACTCCTCGAGCAGGCCCTTGGAGGCGGCGTAGGTGCCGCCGTAGCGGCCGACGTCCTCGCCGAGCAGGACGACGCGGTCGTCGTTGCGCATGGCCTCGCGGATCGCGTCGTGGACGGCGTTGCGGTAGGTGGTCTTCACGCGAGTGCCTCCGAACCGGCCGGCGTCATCAGATCCCGGGTGAGTTCGTCGACACCCTCCAGCGTTCCCGCCTCGGCGTAGGCGACGGCGTCGGCGACCTCGGTGGCGGCGGCCCGCTCCATCGCGGCGATGTCGTCGGCGGTCAGGACGCCGCCGGCCAGACACTGCTCGGAGAACAGCCGAATCGGGTCGCGTTCGCGCCAATGCTCGACTTCGGCCTTCTCCCGGTACAACTCGGGATCGAACATCGAATGCGGCCGGAACCGGTAGGTGCGGAACTCGACGAAGAACGGGCCGCCCTCGGTGCGGATGTGCTCGACCGCCGCGGCAGTGGTTGTGTGACAAGCCAGCACGTCCATGCCGTCGACCGATGCGGTGGGCACCCGGTAGGACGCCGCCTTGGCGGTGAGATCGGTCTGCGACAGTTCCCGGTCGATGGCGGTGCCCATCGCATAGCGATTGTTCTCGCACAGATACAGCACCGGCAGTTGCCACAATTCGGCCATGTTCAGCGACTCGTGGAACGCGCCTTCGGCGATGGCGCCCTCACCGAAATAGCAGGCGGTGACCCGGTTGCGCTTCAACTGGGCGTCGGCGAACGCCAGCCCGGTGGCCAACGGAAGCCCACCGGCGACGATGGCGTTGCCGCCGTAGAACCGCCGGGAGGCGTCGAACAGGTGCATCGACCCGCCGCGCCCCCGCGAGCAGCCCTGCTGCTTGCCGAACATCTCGGCCATGATCGAGGTCATCGGCAGCCCGCGCAGCAGGGCGTGGGCGTGCTCGCGGTAGGTGGCCACCACGGCGTCGTCGGAACCCAGGGTGCGCAGCGAGCCCGCCGCAACCGCCTCCTCACCGACGTAAAGATGCAGGAAGCCGCGGATCTTTGCGGCGCTGTACATTTCGGCGCATTTCTCTTCCATCCGGCGCACCCGGATCATGTCGCCGAGCAAGCCGCGGGCCAGGCCTGGGTCGGTCACGCCGTCACCTCCTGGCCGTGCCGGGCGCCGGTGGACTCCACCGTCGAGGTGTCGCCCTCGGGCAGCCCGAGCTCGCGGGCCTTGAGCAGGCGACGCATGATCTTGCCGGAGCGAGTGTGTGGCAACGCGTCGACGAAGTCGATCTCCTTGGGCGCCACCGCCGCTCCCAGACGTTTCCTGGCGTGCCCCATCAGGTCACGGCGCAGCTCGTCGTCACCGGTGTAACCGGTCTTGAGGGTCACGAACGCCTTGACCAGCTCACCGTAAGTAGGGTCGGGTTTGCCGATCACCGCCGCTTCGGCCACCGCGGGATGGTCGGTCAGCACGTTCTCCACCTCGAACGGGCCGATCAGGTGTCCGGAGGACTTGATCACGTCATCGGCGCGCCCGACGAACCAGAAGTATCCGTCGGCGTCGCGCTTGACCAGGTCACCAGAGAGGTACAGGTCCGCGGAGAAGCATTTCCGGTACCGCTCGTCCTGATGCAGATAGCCGCGGAACATCGACGGCCAGCCGACCCGCAACGCCAGTTCGCCTTCGACGTCGGGGGCCTCGACGATGCTGACCGCGCCGGTGTCGTCGCGGTGCACCACCACGGCGTCCACCCCCGGTAGCGGCCGCCCCATCGACCCCGGCTTGATGTCGAACGCGGGAGTGTTGGCCACCATGATGCCGCCGGTCTCGGTCTGCCACCAATTGTCGTGAATCGGTAAGCCCAGCACCCGTTTTCCCCACCAGACCGCCTCGGCATTGAGTGGCTCACCGACACTGGCGATGAACCGCAGCTTGGGGAAGCGGTATCTGGCCGGCAATTCCGGGCCGGCTTTGATCAACATCCGGATGGCGGTCGGTGCGGTGTACCACACCGTCACCTGCTGGTCCTGCAGGATCCGGTACCAGCGCTCGGCGTCGAATTCCGCCTCGTCGATGATGGAGGTGACCCCGTGCAGCAGCGGCGCGATGATTCCGTACGAGGTACCGGTGACCCAGCCCGGATCGGCAGTGCACCAATAGATGTCATCGTCATGGAGATCCAGGGCGTAGCGGCCGGTGATGTAGTGCATGGCCACCGCGCCGTGGACGTGCTGGGCGCCCTTGGGTGTTCCGGTGGTGCCGCTGGTGAAATGCAGCAGCGACGGGTCGTCGGCACCGGTGGGCTCGATGGGGGCGTCGTCGGTGGCGGCGTCCATCAACCGGTGGAAGTTCTGGGTGCCCTCGATATCGGCGTGGCCGTCGTCACCGACCACCAGGACATGCTTGACCGTCGTCAACTCGGCACGGATCTTGGCGATCTTGCGCTGGTAGATCGCGGCCGTGGTCACCAGCACGTCGGCGGCGCCGATGCCGACCCGGGTGGCGATGGGCTCGGGCCCGAATGCCGAGAACAGCGGAGAGACGACGCTCCCGTTGCGCAGCGCTCCGAGGATGCTGACATACAGTTCGGGGACGCGGCCCATGATGACGAACACCCGGTCGCCCTTGCCGATGCCCAGCCCGCGCAACACGTTGGTGAATCGCCGGGTGAGCCGGCCCAACTCGGCATAGCTGAGGTCGTGGGTGGTCAGGTCGGCGGTGTCGGCGATGAACCGCAGGGCGGTCCGGCCGGCCTCGGGGCCCTCGGCGTGGCGGTCCACCGCGGCATAGGCGATGTTGCAGCCGCCGGCGCCCATGCCGGCGCATACGTCGGGCACCGTCGCCCAGTCGAACGCAGCGCGGGACCGGGCATAGTCGGCGAGGTTGGGCGCCACCTTCAGGTCCTCGGCGCCTTTGTGGATGACGTCCATGATTCCTCTCAGGCGTGGGGCGGGGACAGCACACCGTCACGGCGCGCCCGGCCCAGGTTGGCCATCACGCGCTCGAGCACGGTGGCGTAGGCGGCACCGTCTTTGAGGATGTCCTCGCGATGCTGGCGGCGCAGGTAGGCGTCGAGGCGTCGTTCCAGCGGCCAATCCCAATAGGTTCGTCCGGTGTACGGCGAACACAGGAAGTGCCAAGCGACGGTATCGAGTTCGCCGGCGTCGGCCCCGTCAGTCGGACCGGCAGTCGTCATCACAGCCCCTCACTGCTAACCCCCTGACTGTGATGCTCGTCTCAGTGGCAGCCGGGTGAAAGGGACAAAAGTCACACAACTAGTGGCCGCCGGCCTCAACCCACCAGGGGATCGTGCTGGATGCGGTCGGCCGGTGCGCCCTTGGCGACCAGCGCGTCCCGGGTGGCGCGCACCATCGCGGGGCCCCCGCAGACGAGGATCTGCCGGTCCCCCCAGCCGCCGTATCGGCTCACCACCGCCGGTAGTTGCCCGGTCTGGCGGACATGGAGGCCGCGGGGCGGTTGGACGTCGGGATAGTCGGCGGCCCACGGCGGGTCACCGGGATAGTCCGACACCGGTGAGACCGACAACCACGGATTGGAACCGGCGATCTCCCACAGTGTCCGCAGGTCGTACAACTCACACGGATAGCGGGCGCCGAAGAACAGGTGCACCCGCGGGTTCTCCCCGAAACGGCACAGATCCATGATGATGGCGCGCAGCGGAGCCAACCCGGTGCTGCCGGCCACCATCAGCACGTCACCGCCGTCCCGGTCGACGTGCAGCGCGCCGTGCGGACTGGACAGCCGCCACCGGTCGCCGGGCCTGGTCTCGCCGACCATCGAGTTGCTGACCATGCCGCCGAGCACGGAGCGCACGTGGAACTCGATGAATCCATCCGGGTCCGCCGGCATGGCCGGGGACAGATAACGCCAGCGCCGCGGCCACTGGGGGATCTGGACGTTGACGTACTGGCCCGGGTGGTAGGGCATCGGCCGGTCCAGATGCAACCGGATGACGGCGACGTCGCGGGAGACCCGATGGTGCTCGAGGACCGTCCCGTCCCACCAGGGCGGGCCATCCTCGGCGTCGGCGGCACCGGCCATGATTCCGGAGATCAGGTTGATGGCCTGGACGGCGGCGTCGTCGACGGCCGCGGTCCAGTCGTCGATCAGATGAGTGCGCATCGTGGTGTACCAGGCGCGTCGCATGGTGTCGTAATTCTGTTGTGTCACACCATATTTGCGGTGATCGCGGCCGAGTTGGGCGAGAAAGGCCACCGGGGCCTGCGCTCGCTGGGCGACGAACTCGCCGAACACCCAGTGCATCGCCTGCCGGAAGGTCTCCCGTTGGTGGGCCAACTCGGGCGGGAACAGGTCGCGGACGTGCGTGTCCAGCGCGAACCAATGGGTGTAGAACCGGCGGATCAGATCGTCGGAGCCGGGCCCAGGGTCCAGCGCAGCCTGCAGTATCTGCAGCGCGTCGCGATCCTCGAGGCCCACGGCGGCGATTTTAGGCGCGCCCGCGTGCCGCGGCGATCACGATCGGCAACGCCGCCGGTCGGCACCCATACCGTCCAGCCCGTGTGCGTCCTATTTCAACACCTGGTGAAATACCGCTGCCGGCGGCATCCCGAGGCTCCGACGAGCCAGGGGCCGGCCCGGCAGTGGCTCGTCGATGGCGGTGATGCTGCACAATTCGGCCTGCCCATCGCCTAGAGGCCGTGAACTCCCTTGTACAGCACCATGACACCGATGACCACCAGGATCACCGCGACCAGGGTCGCGTGCTGCTCCTCCATCCAGTTCTTCAGCTTGTTCAGTGGCTCGTCGAGACGCTCGCCGGCCACCAGGTAGGCCAGCACCGGCAACGCGACCGATGAGGCGGCGACAACAGTGAAGACGACGTCGGCGGTCCACGCTCCGGTGGTGCCCAGCCCTGCCGAACCGATCGCCAATCCCGCTGCGGCACACATGAAGAGCACCTTGGGGTTGATCACCACCAGCACCACGGCGGTGACGAACGCCCGCCCGGGCCCGATGCTGGTCATCGACTTCATCCAGCCCGGAGTATGTGCCGAACGGTTGCGGGTGAACCAGCGGTAGAGGCCGAACACGATCAGCCCGACGCCGATCGCGATGCGCACATACGGTGCCCACGTCGGCTGCTTGTTGAGCCCGCCGAGTGCGTTGGAGATCAACACGAACCCCGCGGTCAGGCCACCGATCCCCACCACCCAGCCCACCAGGAAGGCCAGGCTGGTCGGGCGCGGCGCGGGCGTGTGCAACATCAGGATGCCCGGGATGATCGTCAGCGGGGACAGTGTGATCACCAGCGCCAGCGGGATCAGCTCGGTGAGTCCCGCGCTCAGACTGGTCGTCACATGCTCCTCCTGGCGGTAGACCGGCAACCTCCGGCCAGCTGACCGTACTATCTCTGCCCGTGGGCGAGGATGCCGACGAGGAAAAGGCCGGAGCCGGGGCGGGCGGTCCCCGCGGCAACGCCTTGACCTACGTCTCCGGGGTGGCCGCGGTGCTGCTGCTTGTGATCTTGGTGCTCGCGGTGATGCACACCGCGCAAAGCTCGCGCAAGCATGCGCCGGTGCCGGTCGCGCCCACGGCGACGGTGACGTCGACGACCACCCGGACAACGCCCACCACGACGGCGCCGATTTCGACGGACGTTTCGCCGTCGGTTTCGACATCGGTTTCGCCGGCCGACCTCAGCCCGACCAGCGAGCCGCCGCCCGCGCCGCCCGAGAGCGCGGTGGAGCTGGTTCCGCCGGAACCGTCGACCACGACCACGGAGACCACCGCCACCATCTCCAATCCGTACGCCACCACCTCGTCGCCGAACGCCGGGGCGTACTGAACGCCTGCGGCGCTCGAGTTGCGCCGCGGTCCCGGTGGGTTACCGTTAGCGGACTCCCTGATGTGGACCAGCCTGCGGGGCACCGGAATTGGCGAGAATTGGCGGGAACAGGCGGATGACTCCTGACGATCTGATGGCCGAGGCGTGTCGGCTCGCCGAGGAATCGGTCGAAAACGGTTGGGGCGGGCCGTTCGGGGCCGTCATCGTCAAGGACGGTGAGATCGTCGCCCGTGGTCAGAATCGGGTGCTGCTGACCGGCGACGTGACCGCCCACGCCGAGATGGAGGCCATCCGCAAAGCGTGCTCGACCCTCATCCCCGAGGCCCCGACCATCTCCGTCGCGCACGTCAACGAGTCCCTGTTGGAGCTGGTGCCCCGGCCGCCGGGATCGCCAGACAAAGTCCCGATGCGCGCGAAAATGCTTATGGGTTATGAGATCTACACCAGTGGCGCGCCGTGCCCGATGTGCATGAGTGCGATCTATTGGGCCCGCATCGGCGCGGTCTACTTCGCCAACGACCTCGCCGAGACCAGCGCGATCGGGTTCGACGACGAATTCCAGTACCAGGACTTCGCCAAGCCCTACGAGCAGCGCAGCATCACGATCCGCCAACTACGACCCGAGCTCGGCACGCCGTCCTACGCCGCGTGGGACGGCCGCCCCAACAAGCACCCGTACTGAACCCGGATCTCGCCGGCAGGTGAGATCCTGACCGCCATGAGCGCAGCGACCGTCGTCACGATCTTTCATCCGACGAACGACTCCGCGGACTTCACTGCCTGGGCCGACGAGGTGCGGTCCACCGCGCCGGCGGCGTCCGATTTCCGGATCTCGGTGCTGGGACATCCGCATCTGGACTGGGGGATCGCGGTGAGCTTTGCCGACGAGAACGCATTGCACGCCTGGTTGGACAGCGCCGCCCGGCAGCGGATGCTGCGTACCGGTGCTGGACTCGGGATACTGCGTGCCACGGCCGATTTGGTGTTCACCGCCGACGGCGACATGCCGCCCGGTGTGGGCCTGTTCCGGCATACCGTGGCACCGGATCGCGAGGACGAGTTCGTGGCGGCCGAGGCGATACTCGCCGAGGCGAGTGCTCGGTTCAGCGGGTTCGAAGGGTGCTGCACGTTCGGCCCGGGCGCCGGCGGGGAATCGTTCGCGGTGCTGCGGTTCCGCACCGAACGCCAACTGGTGACGTGGCTGGGCTCCCCGGAGCGGCTGGCCGCGCTGGGGCCGCTCCGGCTGAGCCTGACCCGCGAGTTCTCGCTGGTGTCGTCGACGACGGCGTTCGGCGCCACGGTCCGCACCGAGAACGGCCGCACCGCGGTCACGCCGAAGTGGAAGACCGCCATGCTGATCCTGCTGGTGCTGTACCCGACGGTGATGCTGCTGTCCCGTTTCCTCGGCCCGGTGCTCGACGATGTCGGTGCCGCCCCCTGGCTGGCGATGTGGCTGAGCCAGGTGGTGAGCGTGGCGGCACTGCAGTGGGTGTTGATGCCCTTCGCCGGGCAGCGGTTTCGCCGCTGGCTCGACCCGGTCGACGGCGCCGCCGCGGGGGTCAGCGCGCTCGGCGCCGCCGTGCTGGTCGGCGGCTATCTGGTGACGTTGGCGGTGTTCGCGGCCGTGCAGTGGTTGCAGTACTGGGATTACTCCCGCACCTGACGGCCCGGCCGCAGGGTCCAGGCCGGCACCCAGTGCGTCACCGATCTGTGTTTCGGGCCGTAGGCGATCTCGTAGGTGACCAGTCCCCACCAATCGCCCTGTTCGCAGAGTCCCCAGCAACTCAGCGTGCCCGCAACGACCTTGTGCATCTGCAGGCCGTGCGGGTGGTATCGGCCGGTGCGGTGCGGCTCGCGCGGAAACAGGACCGTCAGGTCGACGAGGACGGGCAGGGGTGGGTGCACCGGCCGGAACGGCGGCCGCAGCGGCTGGCCGTTGTAACCGATGGAGGTGAGCTCACCCACTGTTCGATCATATGTTCGAAGTTCGCCGTGTCCACCCCTGCCCGGAGATCAGCTCAGCTGCGCCCCAGTGCCCGCAGTTTGCGGTGCGTTCCGCCGTACGGCTCGGCGGAGGGGAGTAGGGCCTTGCCGATCTTGGTCACCGCGCTGTAGTTCACGTCGACCACGTTCGCCAGCGGGGACAGGCACAGCTGGCTGCACAACTGGTAGGCGTCCATGGTGCTCAGGTCGTAGAGCTCCTCGAGCCAGCGCACCATCTCGACCTGGCTGCACCGCCAGGCGTCCTCGAGCGGGCGTGCCGAACCCACCGTCAGCAGCGCGTCGTCGTGTTCGAACCGTGGCCAGGCCGGCGCCCCGCCTTTGATCAGGTCGACCACCAGCGTCACGTTCATCGCCCCCTCCAGCGCTGTCCCGCAGGTCTCGCCTTCACCCTGGCGATAGTGACCGTCGCCCACCGAGAACAGCGCACCTTCGGTGTTCACGCCGAGATAGACGGTCGTGCCCGCGCGAAGTTCCGGGGTGTCCATGTTTCCGCCGAAATAGTCCGGGACCAGGGTGGTCCGAACCTCCCGCAAAGCGGGTGCGACGCCGACCGTGCCCATCATCGGTGCCAGGGGGATGTCGAGGCTGAAGTCGCTGTCGTGGGCGGTGAAGGTGGCCGTGCCTCGTGCCCGGTCGACCCGATAGATCCAGGACAATTCCGGTAGCGGCGGCTGCAGGGTGGCGGTGCGGTCAGTTCCGGTCAGCGCGCCGAACAACGGGATGGTGGTCGATGCGGCCCAGTCCCTGGCCGGTTCGATGGACACGAAATGCAGCGCCAGCGTGTCGCCCACCTCGGCGCCGGTGACGTAGAACGGTCCAGTCTGGGGATTGAGTTCCTTGGTGTTGAGGACCTGGCTGGGTTTGTCGGTGCTGGAGGTGACTCGCCCCGCGAAGGCGTCTTCGGTCCACAACCGCATCGCGGTTCCGGGCTCGACCTCCAGCACCGGTTCGGCACCGCCGAACGTCCAGACGTACTGATCGCGGCTGGGAGTGAATTCAACGACGCGCATCGACCGTCCTCTGGGTCAGCACCCGCGGCAGCAGTGCGGCGAACACCGTGCCCAGCACCAGCCACATCAGCGCCTGGGTCAGCAGCGAATACAGCCGGAAATCGGCGAGGAGGCCGGCCGGAAAGTGGTCGGACACCTCGTCGAAGCGGGGCAGCACCTGTGCGACGACCGTCACGCAGACCAGGTAGCCCCAGCCGGCGATGGTCACCGCGGCCCAGCTGCCCAGCCGCGAACTCAGCCGGACGGCCAATGCGATCGCGATGCCGGCCAGCACCACCGATGCCACCAGGATGCCCAGGTAGGCGGTGGTGCGGGCGCCGATGGTGTCCGCCATGCCGACGCCGGGCGGATTGGCCGGAAAGCAGATGGCCGGGATCAGGTTGACCGCGACGAATCCGGCGACCGCCAGACCGCTGACCATCCACCGGGGGTCTGCGACGGCCTGCCGTCGGGACATGTGCATCGACAGGGTGGCCACGGCGACCGAGAACAGCGCGCCGAGCACCACGGCGAACATCACGGTGCCGGCGCCGGCGCCGACGTTCTCCTGCAGGGCACGGCTGAAGATCTCGTGTTCCTCGCCGTGGGCATGGGCTTGCTCGTGGCCGATCGCCTGGTCGACCAGCGGCGAGACCATGAGGCGGGCGAATCCGAAGGCCGCGACCCCGCCCGCCAGGCCGGCCGTCAGCCCGAGGCCGATGACTTTGTTCATGAGGTCGTCCTTCAGTGGCAGGGGAAGCCGAGCAGATGCCGGGCGTCGTGGACGAACTCGTGGACGTGGGTGTCGGAGCCGAACACCGACACCGCGCCCTGGTCGAATCCGATGAAGTAGAAGGCGATCAGCGCCAGCACGGTGGTCACCGTCAACTGCAGGGCAATCCCGATGGTGGTGGTATCGGGCAGCTCGAGCATCGTGCCGGGTCGCACGGCGGACCGTCCAGTGGTCGAAGACATCACGTTCCTCTCGGTTGAGCATATTGCTTCCATTTCGCAAATATTGCGCTCGATCTGCATACCCGCCGAAGTTCGGCCCGGTCAACCGGTGGGGCGCGGTCTGGCCGGGACGAAATCCAGGTTTAACAATGGTGCTGCCGGGCGTAAATCCTGTGTTACGCCTGACGGTTCGCATTGCGCACCTGCCGCAATGCTGCGCATAGTTCCAGATGAAAGTATTACGACCGTGAACTAATGATTGGAGAGCCGCACATGCACGGTCCACACGATCTGGGTGGGCGCGACGGCATCGGCCCTGTCGCCACCGAATTCCTCGAGCCGGGAATCCCGGACTGGCGTTATCCCTTCGAGGGCAGGATGCACGCGGTGACCGCGATGGCGATCGCCAAGGGTGCCTTCAACCTCGATGAACAGCGCCACGGCATCGAGCTGATGAAGTGGAGCGACTATCTCGACTCAACCTACTACGCGCACTGGCTGTTCTCGGTGGAGAAGCTCCTCAACGACAAGGGTTACATCTCCCACGACGAGATCGACGAGCGGATGCGCGAGCTGGGGAGTCCGTCGATGACCCCGCATCCGCAGAAACCGGAGAACCTCTCGCCGTTCGCCCAGCAGATGATCGACATTCTGTGGAAGGGCACCCCGCACGACCTGCCCGCCGATGCGCCTCCGCGCTACGCCGTTGGGGACAAGGTGTGCGTGCGCAACCTCAACGAGGTGACTCACAATCGGCTCCCGGGCTACCTGAACCGCACACCCGGTGTCGTCGCCAAGCAGTACGGCGCATTCCACGACCCCGCCGACAGTGCGCACAAGCAGATCGACACCCCTCATCAGCTCTACATGGTCAAGTTCAGCTCCGTCGACCTGTGGGGTGACGAGGCGGTCGAAGACTTCAACCTGTACGCCGATCTGTTCGAGAACTACCTCGAACCGGCCTGAGATTAGGAGAGATGAGCGAAATGGATTGGCTGTCTTTGTCCGACGTCGAGGCGCGGGTCAACGCGCTCGAGTCGCTGATGGTCGAGAAGGGCCTGGCCGAACACGAGGCCGTCGACGCCGTGGTGGCGTCATTCGAGAACGACATGGGCCCGGTCAACGGGGCCAAGGTCGTCGCCCGGGCATGGACCGAACCCGAATACCGAGAGTGGCTGCTGCGTGACGCCACCGCGGCGATCGCCGATATGGGATTCACCGGTCTGCAAACCGAGCACATGGTGGCCGTGGAGAACACCGACGAGCGGCACAACGTCGTGGTCTGCACGCTGTGTTCCTGCTATCCGTGGACGCTGCTCGGCATTCCGCCGGCGTGGTTCAAGTACCCGCAGTACCGCGCCCGGGTGGTCAAAGACCCGCGCAGCGTGCTCGGCGAGTTCGGCGTCAACCTGCCCGACGAGGTCAAGATCGACGTCTGGGACAGCAGCGCCGAGATCCGCTATCTGGTGATCCCGCAGCGCCCGAAAGGCACCGAGGGGATGACCGTCGACGAGCTGATCCCGCTGATCAACCGTGACTCGATGGTGGGTACTGCGCTGGCAACGGCACCGGGGAGCGTGTAAATGACCACGGCTCTCGACCTGACCGGGTTCGACGATCCCGGCGGCGTCATCGCGTTACCCCGCTCCAACGGCGAGCTGGTCTTCGACGCTCCTTGGCAGGGAAGGCTTTTCGGCCTCGTCGTGCACCTGTGCAAAGCCGGTGCCTTCGAGTGGGACGAGTTCAAGACGCACCTGATCGCGGCGATCGGTGACTCCGGCATCGACGAGACCTGCGATCCGGAGGTCTACTACCGCCAGTTCGGTGAGGCGTTCTGCCGATTGGCTGCGCAGAAGCGGTTCTTCGACGCCGATCAGCTGGAGACGCGAACCGTCGCCGAGGTGCAGCGCCTGACGCATGCCGACCATGACCATGACCATGACCATGACCATGACCATGACCATGACCACGGACACTGAGGCAGAAGGGATTCCGGTGATATCGAAAGTCTCCTCGCTCGCCGTCAGTGTGGGGGTGTTGGGCATGTTGTCGACACTGATGACGGCCACCGTGTGGCACCTGCCGGTCTGGGTACTCTTCTTGGCCTGGGCGTCATTCTTCTTCGTGGGATCGGGAGTGCCCGGGCTGCTGAAGTCGGTGGCGTGCAACTGGACCGGCATCGCCATCGCCACCGCCACACTGCTTTCGGTGCATAACACCTCCAGTGCCCTGCTGCTGGCGATCGCGGTGGGAGTCGGCAGTTTCGCGATGGTCCAGGTGTCCCGGCTGTCGTGGATATCGGCCACGCCGGCCATCGTGTTCGGGTTCGCCATGACCGTCGGAACCATTGCGGCGACCGGGAACTCCATCACCACCAGCGGGGTGTCCAACCCAGCGCTCATCGCCGCGACCACCGCGCTGGTCGGGGCTGGGTTCGGTATCGCTTCGGAGTGGGGGGCCACAGCGATAGGGATGCTGGCCCAGTCGACGGGCCTGCGGCGCGCGGTGCAGTGAGATACACTGTCCCGCAAAGCAGTTGTCATCCCAGCAGCTATCAAGAGCCAGGAGCGTCGTGCTGACGTCGACGAGCAATCTGGAAAGCATTGCGGAAGTGTTCTTTCGCGCCGAGCGCCGTTGGACCGACGCGCTGTGCAGCGGGCTGCTGGATGCCGACGTCAACACCATCGAAGGTTGGCGGGTGCTGGGCGCACTGCGCAACGGTGACGGTTTCACGATGAGCGACATCTCGGCGGCGATGTCGATCCCGCCGCCGACGCTGACCCGCATCGTGGACAAGCTCGTGGACTCCGGTCTGGTGCTTCGGCGCGTCGACGCGACCGACCGCCGGCGGGTTCTGGTTCATCTCTCGGCGCGTGGCAAGGCCAAGGTGCGCAAACTGACCAAACAGGAGTCCGGGCTCAAGGCGGCACTGGTCGACGAACTCGGTGAGGACAACGCCGTCGCGTTCATCCGCACCCTGGCCCGCGTCGGCGACCTGTTTTCCAACCCGTGAACGGTCGCGCAACGCGGTAGTAACGGGACGGGCCGACGATGGTGTCGGCGTGGTCGCGAGGCAGGCGGACGGAGGTCGATGGTGCAACTGACACCGGCGATCAACGTCGCCCTGGTCATCCCGCGCTCGGGGTCGGCCGGTATCTACGGGCCGTCCTGTGAAGCCTGTGCCGAACTCGCCATCGCCGACGTGAACGCCACGACCGGGGTGCTGGGGCGGATGGTCCGCCTGGTTCCGGTCGACGGCAGCCGGCCGCCGGCCGTCGTCGCCGCCGATATCGCCCGGCTGGTCGACCTCGGTGCCATCGACGCGGTCACCGGTTGGCACATCTCACCGGTGCGACAGGCGATCGCCCGGGTGACCGCCGGCCGGGTGCCGTATGTGTACGGTCCGCTCTACGAGGGCGGCGAGCGGACCGCGGGCCTGTTCCTGACCGGTGAGACGCCGTCTCGGCAGCTCCTGCCCGCGATGGACTGGATGGCCGACGAACACGGTGTCGACCGCTGGATCGTGATCGGCAACGACTACGTGTGGCCGCGGCAGACCGGCGCCGCCGCGGCCGGACACGCCCGCGCCCAGGGCAACCCGCTGGTGGGCGAGATCTACGTGCCGCTGGGCACCGAGGATTTCTCGGCCACCATCCGTGACGTCGAGATCAGTGGCGCGACCGGGGTGGTGTTGCTGCTCGTCGGACGCGACGGGGTGATGTTCAATCGGCAATTCGCCGAGGTGGGCCTGGACACCGTGGTGCCGCGGCTGAGCCCACACGTCGAAGAGAACATGCTGATGGCCAGCGGAAGTGAGAGCAATCGGGGACTGTTCGCGGCAGCCGGGTACTTCGAGGCGCTGCACACGACCGCCAGCATGGATTTCGCCGCCCACTATTACGCCACCTTCGGGCCGGCCGCGCCGGCGCTGAACAGCATCGGGGAATCCTGCTACGAGGCGATCACCCTGCTGATCGCGCTGGTATCGCGGGCCGGCTCGCTGACGGTGGGCGACCTGACGGCGGCCGCGGCGGGCCTGACCTACATCAGCCCGCGCGGTGAGGTCACCATGCACGGCAATCAGCTGAGCCAGGACGTGTACGTCGCCGAGGCGATCGACCTCGATTTCGAGATTCGGGCCCGCATCTCCGCCGCCTGAGCCATTTTGGTGCCAAAAGCCTCTTGGGCTGTGCGTGGCAAATTCGTTAAACTTGAGCGGAACAGACTCAAGATTGACGGCGTTGTAAAGCCCGACAGGCTTTTTCTAGACAGAAACGGAGGTGTCGTGGACTCTTTCAACCCGACAACCAAGACCCAGGCGGCGCTGACCGCCGCGTTGCAGGCCGCCAGTGCAGCCGGCAACCCGGAGATCAGGCCCGCCCACTTGCTGTTGGCGCTGCTCACGCAGGCCGACGGCATCGCTGCGCCATTGCTGGAGGCTGTCGGTGTCGACCCGAGCACGATCCGCGCCGAAGCGCAGCGCCTCGTCGACCGGCTGCCCACCAGCAGCGGGGCGACCTCGCAGCCGCAACTGTCGCGCGAGTCGCTGGCGGCGATCACCGCCGCCCAGCAGCTGGCCACCGAGATGGATGACGAATACGTCTCCACCGAACACCTGATGGTCGGTCTGGCCACCGGGGATTCCGACACGGCCAAGCTGCTCACCGGGCACGGCGCGTCCCCGCAGGCGCTGCGGGAGGCGTTCGTCAAGGTCCGTGGCAGCGCCCGGGTGACCAGCCCGGACCCCGAGGCCAGCTACCAGGCGCTGGAGAAGTACTCCACCGACCTGACCGCGCGGGCCCGGGAGGGCAAGCTCGACCCGGTGATCGGGCGCGACAACGAGATTCGCCGCGTTGTACAGGTGCTGAGCCGCCGGACCAAGAACAACCCGGTGCTCATCGGTGAACCCGGTGTCGGCAAGACCGCGATCGTGGAGGGCCTGGCCCAGCGCATCGTGGCCGGCGACGTGCCGGAGAGCCTGCGCGACAAGACCGTCGTCTCCCTGGACCTCGGCTCGATGGTGGCCGGTGCCAAGTATCGCGGTGAGTTCGAGGAGCGGCTCAAGGCCGTGCTCGACGACATCAAGAACTCGGCCGGGCAGATCATCACCTTCATCGACGAGCTGCACACCATCGTCGGCGCCGGTGCCACCGGCGAGGGCGCGATGGACGCCGGCAACATGATCAAGCCGATGCTGGCCCGCGGCGAGCTGCGGCTGGTCGGGGCGACCACCCTCGACGAGTACCGCAAGTACATCGAGAAGGATGCGGCCCTGGAACGCCGGTTCCAGCAGGTGCTGGTCGGCGAGCCGTCGGTGGAGGACACCGTGGGCATCCTGCGTGGTCTCAAGGACCGCTACGAGGTGCACCACGGTGTGCGCATCACCGACTCGGCCCTGGTGGCGGCGGCGACGCTGTCCGATCGCTACATCACCGCCCGCTTCCTGCCGGACAAGGCCATCGACCTGGTCGATGAGGCCGCCAGCCGGCTGAAGATGGAGATCGACTCCCGGCCCGTCGAGATCGACGAGGTCGAGCGGCTGGTCCGGCGCCTCGAGATCGAGGAGATGGCGCTGGCCAAGGAAGAGGACGCGGCATCCAAGGAGCGTCTGGAGAAGTTGCGCGCCGAGCTGGCCGACAAGAAGGAACAGCTCGCCGAACTGACCACCCGCTGGCAGAACGAGAAGAACGCGATCGACGCCGTCCGGGAACTCAAGGAGCAGCTGGACACGCTGCGCGGTGAGTCCGAGCGTGCGGAGCGCGACGGTGACCTGGCCAAGGCCGCCGAGCTGCGCTACGGACGCATTCCGGAGGTCGAAAAGCAGCTCGAGGCCGCCTTGCCGCAGGCGCAAGCCCGCGAGAACGTGATGCTCAAGGAGGAGGTCGGCCCCGACGACATCGCCGAGGTGGTGTCGGCCTGGACCGGCATCCCCGCCGGCCGGATGCTCGAGGGCGAGACCGCCAAGCTGCTGCGCATGGAGGAGGAGCTCGGCAAGCGCGTCATCGGCCAGAAGAAGGCGGTGCAGGCGGTGTCGGATGCGGTTCGCCGCAGCCGTGCCGGGGTCGCCGATCCCAACCGGCCGACCGGATCGTTCATGTTCCTGGGCCCGACCGGTGTGGGTAAGACCGAGCTGGCCAAGGCGCTGGCGGAGTTCCTGTTCGACGACGAGCGTGCGATGGTCCGCATCGACATGAGCGAGTACGGCGAGAAGCACTCGGTGGCCCGGTTGGTGGGTGCCCCGCCCGGATACATCGGGTACGACCAGGGCGGCCAGCTCACCGAGGCGGTGCGCCGGCGTCCGTACACGGTGATCCTGTTCGACGAGGTCGAGAAGGCGCACCCGGACGTGTTCGACGTGCTGCTGCAGGTCCTCGACGAGGGCCGGCTCACCGACGGGCAGGGTCGCACGGTGGACTTCCGCAACACCATCCTGATCCTGACGTCCAACCTGGGATCGGGCGGTAGCGAGGAACAGGTGATGGCCGCCGTGCGCGCGGCGTTCAAGCCGGAGTTCATCAACCGGCTCGACGACGTGATCATCTTCCACGGCCTGGAGCCCGGCGAGCTGGTCTCGATCGTCGACATTCAGCTGGCTCAGCTGCAGAAGCGGCTGGCGCAGCGTCGCCTCACTCTGGAGGTCTCGCTGGCCGCCAAGCAATGGCTGGCCCAACGCGGGTTCGACCCGGTCTATGGGGCGCGGCCGCTGCGCCGGCTGGTGCAACAGGCCATCGGTGATCAGCTGGCCAAGCTGTTGCTGGCCGGTGAGGTGCACGACGGTGACGTGGTGCCGGTCAACGTCAGCCCGGACGGCGAATCGCTGATTCTGGGCTGAGTCTCTCTGCCGAGCAGACGTAAAAACCCCGAAACCTCGGTGTTTCGGGGTTTTTGCGTCTGCTCGCGCTAGGAGTCCGGCAGGCCGAGCGCGGCGAGCGCGCCGGTGACAGTGGCCTGGCGTAGTCGTTTGGGCGCGCTGTCGGGGAACTGCAGACAACAGTCCTGCAGGCCGCCGAATGCGATGACACCGCGGGCGGACTGCTCCAGCGTCGGGCGCGACCCGAACACCAACGCGCACAAGCGTTCCCGCCAGGCCAGCAGTTTGTCGATCAAGCCCAGATCGGCTAGCGTGCTCAGCTCGGTGACCACCAGCACCAGGTCGGCGCGGTGGCGGTAATGGAAGTCGAAGTAGCCCTCGAGTAATTCGCGTGGGGTCGCGGGGTTGTCGGCGGCGCGCGCCTCCTGCTCGGCCACGAAGCGCTCACCCTCCTCGATGAGTGGCTGCAGAATGCTGCGCACCAGCTCTTCGCGCGACTTGAAGTGGTAGTAGAGCGCGGGCTTGGTGATGCCGAGCCGATCGGCGATGTCCTGCAGGCTGGTGCGCTGTACGCCCTTCTGTCCGAACAGCTCCCGGGCTACGTCCTGGATCCGCTGTCGGGTGCCCGATACCGGCCTGCTCACGTAGCCACCCTAGCTGACCGATCGGTAGGTAAGCTGCCAGTCGTACAGCTTACCGATCGTTAAGTAAGGAGACTCGTGTGCGTGTCCTGATCTCCGGCGCCAGCATCGCCGGCCCTGTCCTGGCCTATTGGCTGACCCGTCGCGGGTTCGACGTGACGGTGGTCGAACGCGCACCCGCGCTGCGCAAGACAGGTGGCCACGCGGTGGACCTGTTCCGCCCGGCGATGAACATCTCCGAGCAGATGGGTGTGATCGAAGAGATCCAGGCCAGGGCCACCGGAACGACCCGGATGATCCTGCGCCGCTCCGGGGCACGGCACCCGGTCGACGTCGATTACCTCAAATTGGTTTCGGTGATATCCGACCGGCACGTCGAAATCATGCGCGACGACCTGAGCCAGATCTACTACGACGCCGGCCGCGAACATGTCGAGTACCTGTTCGGCGACCAGATCACCGCGATCGCCGATGACGGCACGGTGGAGTTCGCCGCATCCCAGTCGCGACGCTACGACGTCGTCGTCGGCGCCGACGGCCTGCACTCGGGCGTGCGCCAGCTGGTCTTCGGTCCCGACGCCGGGCATAGCCGCTTCCTCGGGGGCTACCTCGCCGTGCTGTCGGTCCCGAAGAGCTTCGCCCACGACGGTGAAGCGACGAGCTTCCTGGACCCCGGCCGCTGGGCGATGGTGTACACCGCGGATCACCTCGACGACGCCCGCGCGGTCTTCTTGTTCCGCCCGGATGCGCCGCTGGACTACCACCATCGCGACGTCGACCGGCAGCGATCGCTGCTGCGCAGTGTGTTCGCCGGCATGTCCCCGACAGTCGATCTCTGGCTGGCTGAACTCGACGGTCCGGGCCCGTTCTACTTCGACTCCATCACCCAGCTCGAGCTGACCAGTTGGTCGCGCGGCCGGGTCACCCTGGTCGGTGACGCGGGCTATTGCCCGGGGCCCGGCGTCGGCGGCAGCACCAGCCTGGCGGTGCTGGGCGCCTATGTGCTGGCCGGTGAACTCGAACGCGCCGGCGGCGATCCCACCGCGGCCTTCGCCGCGTACGAGGCGGTGATGGCCGACCCGGTGCGGCACAGCCGCGCGTTCGCCCGGACGGTCGCCAGATCGCTGGTGCCCAGATCGACGCTGGGCGTGCGCGCGCTGGTTGGCGCCGGCTGGGCGCTGTCGGTGCTACCCAGCAGACTGACCAGGACGATCGCCCGCTTCAACGACAAGGGCGTCCGGCTGTACGACGTCATGGGCTACCCGGACTATCCGGTGCCTGATCGGCTCGGCTGAGGTGCCTGCCGACCAGCCGTAATGTGCTTGTGACCTGCTGGAGTTCTCGCTTCCGGCGGGAGAGCAGATACGCTACGTCTAATGGTTCCGTTCTGGTTCACGCTGTCCGCGCTCTGCTTCGTGGGTGCGGCGGTGCTGTTGTACGTCGACCTCGGGCGTCGACGTGGCTTGGGCCGCCGCCGCAAGTCCTGGGCGCGGTCGCACGGGTTCGACTACGAACCCGAGTCCGCTGACATCGTCGACCGCTGGAAGCGCGGGGTGATGTCCACCGTCGGTGATGTCACCGCCCGCAACGTGGTGCTGGGTCAGATCCGCGGCGAAGCGGTGTACATCTTCGACCTCGAAGACGTCGCCACAGTGATCGCCCTGCACCGCAAGGTCGGCACCAACGTGGTGATGGATCTGCGGCTCAAGGGCATCGCCGAACCGCGTGAGAGCGATATCTGGCTGCTCGGTGCGATCGGCCCGCGCATGGTCTACTCGACCAACCTCGACGCCGCCCGCCGAGCCTGCGACCGGCGGATGGTCACCTTCGCCCACACCGCACCGGACTGCGCGGAGATCATGTGGAACGAGCAGAACTGGACGCTGGTGTCGATGCCGATTTCCTCGACCCGCGCGCAATGGGACGAGGGCCTGCGCACCGTCCGGCAGTTCAACGACCTGCTGCGGGTGCTGCCGCCGATGCCGCAGCAAGCTGCCCTCACCCAGTCCGCGGGCCGGCGCAACGCCTCCCCGGGCCGCCCGCTGGCCCCGGCCGGCCGGCGCGAGCTCCCGCCCGGACACGCCGAAGCGCCGCCACCCCTGCGTCCCCAGCAGCCTCGCAATTCAACTCAGGCCGGCACACAGGCACCGAACTACCAGCGCTGAACCGGTAGGGTCTGGGCGTGCCTCGCCCCGTCGCGCTGATCACCGGACCCACCGCGGGCCTCGGTGCCGGCTACGCCCGCCGTTACGCCCGGGACGGCTACGACATGGTCCTGGTGGCCCGCAATGCGGAGCGCCTCGAGCAACTGGCCGCCGAACTACGCGCCGCACACGGCGTCGACGTCGAAGTCCTCGCTGCCGATCTCACCGCCGCCGATGACCGGGCCAAGGTGGCCGACCGGCTCACCGCCGGGGTGCAGGTGCTGGTCAACAACGCCGGGTTCGGCACCTCCGGTGAGTTCTGGACCGCCGAACCCGCACTGCTACAGGCCCAACTCGACGTCAACGTGACCGCCGTGATGCAGCTGACCCGCGCCGCACTGCCGTCGATGCTGGCGGCCGGTTCGGGGACGGTGATCAACATCGCCAGCGTGGCCGGGCTGCTGTCGGGCCGCGGTTCGACGTACTCCGCATCCAAGGCGTGGGTGGTCTCGTTCACCGAGGGCCTGGCCAACGGCTTGGCCGGCACCGGAGTAGGCATCCACGCCGTGTGCCCGGGCTTCGTGCACACCGAATTCCACCAGCGAGCCGGCATCGATATGACCTCGATCCCGAAGATCCTGTGGCTCGATGTCGATGACGTGGTCGCTGAAAGCCTCGCCGACGTGGCCAAGGGCAAGGTGATCAGCATCCCCGGCCTGCAGTACAAGGCGCTGACGACGGTCGGACGACTGATTCCGCGCAGCCTGGTGCGCGCGATCAACAAGGGAAGAGGACGAAGCCGTGGACGCACCTGAACTCGACGCCGCCGAGCGCGCCGAACTCGCCGATCTGGTCCGCCGGTTGTCGGTGGTGTTCGGCCGGGTCACCTTGTCCTCGGGCAAAGAGGCCGACTACTACGTCGACCTGCGCCGGGCGACCTTGCACCACGGCGCGGCGCCGTTGATCGGACGGTTGATGCGCCAGCTCACCGCGGACTGGGACTACGCCGCCGTCGGCGGACTGACCATGGGCGCCGACCCGGTCGCCGCGGCGATCATGCATGCCCCCGGCCGCCCGATCGACGCGTTCGTGGTACGTAAAGCGGTGAAAAGCCATGGGATGCAACGTCTCATCGAAGGCGCCGAGGTCGCGGGCAAACGGGTCCTGGTGGTGGAGGACACCAGCACCACCGGCGGCTCGGCATTGACCGCGGTGCACGCGGTGCGCGACGCGGGCGGGACGGTTGTCGGCGTTGCCACCGTGGTGGACCGGGCGACCGGTGCCGCCGAGGCGATCGAGGCCGAAGGGGTGCCGTACCGCAGCGTGCTCGGGCTGGCCGACCTCGGTTTGTCGAAGCAGTGAGTTGAGTAGGGATGCGTTGGCGGTGGTGAGCACCGGCGAAGATCTCCCGTCACCGTCGGCCCTGGACTGGGACGACGTCGTCGACGTGATCTGTGCGGGCGCCGGTCCCGGTGTGCTCGCACATGCCATCGCCTGCGCCGATCTCGACCTCGCGGTGGAACTCGCCGACGTCGCCGTGCCCGCACAGGTGGATGATCCGGACACCGCCGCCTACCTGCAATCGATGACCGACGACCTCGGCCCACTGATCCCGGGCCCGGACGATCTGGAGCTCTCCGGCGTGCACGCTGAGCCGGTCGTCGTCGAGAAGGGCCGCCGAGCCACCGTGGAACCGTTCTTCGGTGCCCAATTGCGTGGCTGGTCGGCACGGTGTGCGGTCTCCCCGTTCGGGATCATCTACAGCCATGTGCCGGAGAACATGACCGCCATGCGGGCGAAATCCGGGCAGCTGATCCGCGCCACCGTGGTGGGCGACTACCAACCCGACACCGAACGTCCCGGGCTTGAACTCACCGGCCGTCTGCGCGACTGGGCCGACGAGCGCGGGCTGCTCGAGCCCGGCGATACGACGTTGCAGCGCTTGATCTTCGAAGGCGGCCGGGTGGCCGGCGCGGCGCTGGCCACGCCATCGGGGACACGGCTGGTGCGGGCGACCTCTGGTGTGGCGCTGTCGACCGCGGCGTTGCCCGACGACGCCGACTGGCCGGTCCAGGCGGGTATGCGCGGGATCGCGGCGCACGTCGCCGTGGTGAGCCGAACCGCGAGCCGGTTCGGCCGGGTCGAGCTGTTGTACGGCTCCTGACTCAGCTGGGCTTTCGGGCCGAAAAATCGACCGGCACAACCATCTTCGCGAAAAGTTCGGCCATGGCGTCGGCCGAGATGGGGCGGGACAGCAGGTACCCCTGCGCGCGGTGACAGCCGTGCTGGAGCAGGGTCATCGCCGCCGTGGGCGATTCGACCCCTTCGGCCACCAGCTCCAGGTTGAATGCGTCGGACAGGGCGATGATGGCCCGCACGATCGCGAGGTCTTCGGGGTTGGTGCCCAGATCAAGGACGAAACTCTTGTCGATCTTGAGGGTATCCACCGGCAGCGATTTGAGATGCGTCAGCACGCTGTACCCGGTGCCGAAATCGTCGATGGCGATCTGCACGCCGACCCTCTTCAGGCCGGCCAGGGTGATCCGCGTTGTCTCGATATCTTGCACCACAACGCTTTCGGTGATCTCCAGGCAGACCGACTTGCCGTCGAGGCCGAATTCGGCGATGGTGTCGGCGACCGATTCGACGAACCCGTCGGTGACCAACTGCACCGGTGAGACGTTGATCCGCATCACCGCATTGACCCCGATGCCCTGGGCGTGCCATCGGCTGAGCTGCGCACAGGCCGCACGCATCACCCAGCGGCCCAATTCGCCTGCCAGATTGATCGATTCGGCGACCGGAATGAACGAATCCGGATACAGCAGGCCGCGCGTCGGGTGCTGCCAACGCACGAGAGCCTCCACGGCCAGGATCTCACCGGTGCGCATGTCGACCTCGGGTTGGTAGTGCAGGATCAGCTCACCGGTTTCGATGACCTCCTGCAGGTGCAGCTCGATGTCGTTGCGGAAGTCGCTGCGCAGCGACATGTCCTCGGTGAACACCGCGATCTTGTTGCCGCCGGCATTCTTCGCGTTCAGCACGGCCTGGTCGGCGCGGCGCAACAGATCAGATGTGGTGTCGCGGCCCGGTATGCCCAGGGCGACGCCGACGCTGACGGTGCGGGTGAGCATCTCGCTGCCGATCGACACCCGCTCCCGCAGCAGCGACTGAAGCTGGTCGGCCAGCTGCTCGGCCGCCGCCGCGGTCATCGGTTGAGCCGGGACCACCACGAATTCGTCGCCACCGAGGCGGGCGATCACGTCGGCGTCGCCGGTCTCCTCCCGCAGCCTGTCGGCGCAGGCCCGGATGAACCAGTCACCTGCTTGATGACCGAGGTAGTCGTTGATGGCCTTCAGCCGGTCGAGGTCGAGGAACAGCGCGGCGACCGGTCCCGGCCGACCGTTGCGCAGCCGCGCGTCGAGATGAGCCAGCAGCGCCCTGCGGTTACACAGGCCGGTGAGGTCGTCATGCTCGGCCAGGTACCGCAGCTGATCCTCGGCGATGACCCGGGCCTGAACCTGGGCGAACAGCGATGCGATCGCCTTGAGAGCGTTGAGTTCCTCGGGCGACCAGTCCTTGATCCCGATCTTGATGAACCCCAGCGCACCGGTGGTGACGTCACCGGACAGCAACGGCACCGACGCCATCGACGGCAACGTCACCCCACTGGCCTGCTGGACCCGGCGCTGATAGTCCTCGGCGTCGTCGGGCGCCGGCTCCGGGGAGAAGAAGACGGGTTCCTTCGCATGCTCGGCGGCGGCGAAGATCGGGTCGGCGTCAGCGAAGAAGACCACGCCCAGCGGGTCGGGATCGGGGACATCGGGCCGCGGCGGCCATTCGGCGATCAGCTTGGTGGCGCGGATCGAGTGGTCGTTGTAGCGCAGGAAGCTGACGTCGACACCGAACGACGTCACCAGCTCGGCGAGCACCTCCTGGCTCACCTGTGCCGACGTCGCCGATGTGGCCGCCATCAACTTGGTGGCCACGCTGGTGACGAGGTTCTCCAGGCTCATCGGCCGCACGCCTGCGGGGCTCGACGCCTGCTGCGCACCGACGGCCTGGGGGCGTGACTGAAACGCAGCACCAGCGTCTGCGCCTCGTCCACGCCGGTACCGGTCAGCGCCCGGAACTGCTGCTGCAGGGTGCGCAACGGCGCGACGTGGTCGGCGGCGAGCTCGGCAAGATCGTCGTCGTCATGGGCGTAGAGGAACACCGGCGAGACCGGCTGGACGCCCAGCCCGTGCTGTTGGGCGGCGATCCAGACCGCCTCGACGGCCGCGCCGCCGCGCGCGTAGTCGGTGAGCGCACGCCCGGCGACGGTGACGACCCCCAGTGCCGAGCTGGACAGCACGCGTTCGGTGACGTCCTGGCCGAGCGCCTCACCGGCATCCCACTGCGCGAGGCGGGCCATCACATCACCGCGGCGCAGGATGTCCAGGGTGGCCAGGTCGGAGGGCGCCAGCTCCAGGCCGCGGATGTCCAACCCGTCGGCGGTGTCATCCTCGGGCCAGCGCAGCTCGGAGATCATCTCGGCGTGCAGGCGCGGTTCCAGGTAGCGGATCCGATCCGTGGCCGCCAGCAAGGCCGCCCCCGCTTCGATGTCGCCGCGGTCGGTCAGCAGTCGCAGGGTGCCGCCCTGCGCGCGGGCCGCGGCGGCCAGGGCGGCCACCGTCGCGTCGGCCAGCGGTGCCGGTGTGCCGCGGTGGCGGTTGGTCTCGCGGTCCAGCATCGCGCCGTACAGGGTGGCCAGCGGCTCGTCGTGGCCTGCACCGAGGGTGATCGTGGCCCGCAGCGGGACGGCATCGCCGTCCTCGGTGAAGGTGACCGGACCCAGCACGCCGCGGGCCGCAGCGGCCACCCGGGCGTTGAACATGGCGGCCCCGATCGCCACCGCGCTGCCCCGGTAGGCGACGTCCATCGTCGAGGTGTACTTCGGTTCCAGCTCGACGGTCACTGAATCATTTTGCGTGACAATGTTCCAGGGCTGCATATTGCCCCCGGACGGGGCACGTCTCGCAGCAGCTGCCACCACGACCGATGCCGATGTGGTCTCGGCCTGTTCGGCGGGCTCGGCCTGTTCGGCGGGCTCGGCGGTCGCGGCCCGGTACGGCGGCAGCGCGGGTTCACCGATCGCGTCCAGCGCGCCCGACACGTCGATGCGCACCCGTCCCGACCGCAGCGGTTCACCGAGACCCAGCCGGCGCACCGCCTCGGCGATGGTCGCGGCACCCACCGCGATATCGCCGGCGACCTGTGGCCACGTCGACAAGGTTCGGCCGACCTCGACCAGTGATGCGGCACCGCGATCGGACAGCCGTCCGGCATCGACGATCCGCAGCACGTGCGGCACCTTGTCGGCGCTGCTCAACCCGGCCAACTCGGCCACCCCGACATCGCCCAACAGTCCGTGCAGGATCGGCCGGTCGGGCTCCATGTCGAAGCGCTCGACGTCGATCAGACCGCGGTCACTGCTGGCCATCAACACCGGGATCCGGCGCGCCCGTGCCGTCTCGCGCACCGCCGCCTTGATGTCGAGGGAGTCGCATTCCTCCACCACCACGTCGAGTCCGTCGAGGAACTCACCGATGGAATCGGTGGTCAGCCCGGCGGTCGACACGCGCACCATCAGGTACGGGTCCAGCTCGGCGATCCGGCGCGCCGCGACAATGGCCTTGTTCACCCCGATGTCGAACACCGTCGCCGGTACCCGGTTCAGGTTGGACAGTTCCAGCTCGTCGAAGTCGGCGAGCCGCAGCTCACCGCACAATCCCTGCGCGGCCAGCGTGTGGGCGATCGCGTGGCCGACCGACAGCCCCACCACACCGATCTTCAGGCCGGCGAGCGTGCGCTGCTCGTCGACAGTGATCATGTTGCGGTTGCGGTCCAGTCGCAGCCGGGCGAACGCGCGCGGGCCAGGTATCGCCACCACCGCCCGCCGCCACGGGTAGTACGCCCACCGCATCGGTTCGCTGCGCAGGTCGGCTCCCGGCATGGGCCGCAGAGCATCCAGCGTGGAAGCGAATCCTGCTGTGTGGTCGATAAATTCGACACAAGGGTCGGCGCGCAACCGGGACAGCGCGGAATCGTCTTCGGGATGGTCGCTGCGCAGGATTCGCGCGCTGTACGCGTCAGCGCCGGCTTCGGCGGAGACGTCGAAACTCACATGCCGCTCCCGTATTGCGGTCCGAAGTCGCCGAACTCCTCGGAAATCGAGGCCAGCATGCGCATCTCCTTGACGATCTTGGCGAGCTGCCCGGGCTCGGCGTGGTTGGCGAACGTACGCCGATCCCACCACATCATCTTGGTGCGGTACCGGTCGCTGGGATAGGGGGCGGCCGGGATCTTGTTGGCCACCACCCCTCCGGAGGTACTCCACTTGTCCAGGACATGTGCGGCCGCGGTGGCCAGGATGAACTGCGCGCCCAACAAGCTCATGGTCGGAAAGGCGGTTCGGGCGAACGTCTTGGTGAGGGCACCGCTGCGGGCCGGGTCGTCGCTGACCCAGGCCGACTTCATCTCCACCACGCCGAACGGCAGACGGTCGGTGATCATCTTGCGGACGGCCGCTTGACCCGGCTGATCGGCCCACTCCACGATTGCGTGGGACTCGTCGGCACTGCGGTACGGGCCCTTGGCTCGCAGGCCGCCCAGCATCCGGCCGTCGTCGTCGAGGGCGGTGTAGAACAGCGTGGTATCCCGGCCGTCGCTGAACGAATCGGCGTCCAGTGCGGCCTCGACACCGTGCTTGCGGTAGCTGCGCAACGCTCCCTGCAGGTAGTCTTCCCATAGCTCAGGTTCGCTGTCCGGCTGTGCGAGCACGATTGTGCATCCCGTGTCTGCGTCTCGCCAGCTAATGGTCTCAGGGAGCCGGTAGAGCTTTTGGTCAGGAAAATCCAGCACTGAAGCGTTCATCATTTCCCATCGTCGAGCGGGTGGTGAACCGGGTTTCCGCAGTGAAAGCCGGGCTTGCGCGAGCGCAAAATATTCGAACTTGCAAATATCAGTATCTCGCCGAAGAGTGGGATGACTCCAGCCGTTCGCCGGAAAAGCCCTGGTTACCGGGGGTAGCCGGCGCGGTTCGCGGCGAACGCCACCTGACCAGACGGCCACCGCGAACGTCGAAATGAACAACTTTCGAGGTCAACGACGACCTGGCTACTGAGCGGGTGGTAGACCCTACCGTCGTCATCGCAGGGCCGTGGATTCTTATTACCGTCGAGCCGAAGGCCGGATACCACGCTCAGAGCGTCGGCGGGGCAGGAACTGCTCGGGGCGTGACCTGAATCGCACCGCCGTCGACGAACCCCGGCCACGCCGAACCGGGGCGCAAACTGCCTGCGGGGCGGCGCTGTCGTCCACCGCTCCGGCGTTGATCTTGACCGGCACGCCGGCATGCACATCTAGCAAAGTTGGCCCGGGTCTTGCTCAGCACCGATCCGGGCGGCCGGTTTCGTTCGGCGGAGCGGGTGTGTCGGTTGCTGATCTCGGCCGGCGCGAAACCGGCTGCAACCGAGCTGATACCGGCGGGCCATGCCCGAGGGCCGCCAGGTGTGACACCGTGCAGGACGTGAGAACGAACACCGCCGTCGGCGGCGCTGACGCCGGGCCGACCGAGTGGAGCACCGGGGCCCCGGGCGTCGGGCCGTGGGAGAAGGACCTGCCGGACGATCCGCGCTATGACCCCGACCTGCTGCGCGAGGGAGACGCCCGCAACGTCGTCGACGCCTACCGGTATTGGACGCGGGAGGCGATCATCGCCGACATCGATCGGCGCAGGCACGCGCTGCATGTCGCGATCGAGAACTTCGGCAATGACGCCAACATCGGCGCCGTGGTGCGCACCGCCAACGCCTTCGCCGTCGACACCGTGCACATCGTGGGGCGCCGGCGCTGGAACCGGCGCGGGGCGATGGTGACCGACCGCTATCAACGGCTGACGCACCACGACACCACCGACGACCTGCTGCGCTTCGCCGCGGACACCGGGTTGACGGTGGTCGCCGTCGACAACGTCCCCGGCGCGGTGCCGTTGGAAACCAGCACCCTGCCCCGGGAATGTGTCCTGGTGTTCGGCCAGGAGGGCCCGGGCATCTCCGCGTCGGCCCGGTCGGGTGCGGCGATGACGGTGTCGATCGCCCAATTCGGATCGACCCGCAGTATCAACGCCGCCGTCGCCGCGGGTATCGCGATGCACGCCTGGATCAGACAATGGGCCGATCTTTCCCAGGCCTGGTAGGGCAGGATTCATCCCTATGGACCAGCTGTGGGCCAATCGCGCAGCCAGCGCCGAGGCCGCCATCACCAAACGGCATCTGCGGCGGCTGTGGAATCTGCCAGGCACCCAGCTCGGTGTCGTCGCCTGGCCGGCCAGTCGCCGTGATCGCGCGTTCGGGACATGGCACTACTGGTGGCAGGCGCACCTGCTGGACTGCCTGGTCGATGCCCAGGTCCGTGATCCCCAGCCGGATCGGCTGGGGCGGATCAAGCGCCAGATTCGCGGTCACCGGTTGCGCAACAACGGTCGCTGGACCAACAGCTACTACGACGATATGGCCTGGCTGGCGCTGGCCCTGGAGCGGGCCGGACGGCTTGCCGGTGTCCAACGTCCGGGCGCACTGAAGACGCTCTCCGAGCAGTTCCTCCGGTCCTGGGTACCCGAGGACGGCGGCGGAATCCCCTGGCGCAAACAGGACCAGTTCTTCAATGCTCCGGCAAACGGCCCGGCCGGGATCTTCCTGGCCCGTTACCTCACCTCACAGGGCGAACGTGTACGCCGGGCCCAGCAGATGGCCGACTGGCTCGACGAGACGCTGATCGACCCCGACACCCATCTGGTGTTCGACGGCATCAAGGCCGGCTCGCTGGTGCGCGCGCAATACACCTACTGCCAGGGTGTGGTGCTGGGGCTGGAGACCGAGTTGGCCGCCCGCACCGACGATCCACGGCATCCGGCGCGGGTACGGCGACTGGTCGCAGCCATCGCCGAGCACATGGCACCGGGTGGCATTCTCAACGGTGCCGGCGGCGGCGACGGTGGGTTGTTCTCCGGAATCACCGCCAGGTACCTGGCGCTGGCCGCGACCGACCTTCCCGGCGATTCGCAGGAGAACACCGTGGCGCGCGATACTGCCCGCACGATCGTGCTGACCTCGGCACAGGCCGTCTGGGACAACCGCCAGAGCATCGAGGGCCTGCCGTTGTTCGCGGCGTTCTGGGACCGGGCAGCCGAGATCCCCACCGCCGGGAGCCAGCAGGCCCGGTTCGTCGAGGGAGCGGTGAACTCCTCGGAGATCCCGGAGCGGGATCTGTCGGTGCAACTGTCGGGTTGGATGCTGATGGAGGCTGCGCATACGGTGGCAGCGTGAAAAGCAGCAGGCTGGGACATGATCCGACAGCGAAGCGCTTCGGCGAGAACGCCGCCGCGGGACTTCTGCTGGCATTCACCGTCATCGCGATCCTATGGGCGAATTCACCCTGGGCGCACACCTATTCGGAATTCTGGGAGACGCCGGTCGGACTGACGTTCGGTGCAACGCACGCGGAGCTGACGGTCAAGGAACTCGTCAACGACGGTCTGATGGCGTTCTTCTTCTTCATCGTCGGCTTGGAAGTCAAGGCGCAGTTCACCATCGGCGAGCTGACCGAACGCTCACGCGCGCTGGTACCGGTGGTCGCCGCGATCGCGGGCCTGACGGTGCCCGCGCTGATCTTCCTGCTGTTCAATCGTTCCGGTGACGCTGCGAGTGCGTGGGGCGTGGTGATCTCGACCGACACGGCCTTTCTGGTCGGAGCATTGGCGATCATCGCGCCGAAGTACCCGGCCCGATTGCGCACCTTCCTGCTCACCCTGGCCGTCGTCGACGACGTCGGCGCGTTGGCCGCCATCGCGTTGTTCTACTCCGAGCGAATCAAGGTGGTCCCGCTGCTGATCGCCGTCGTGCTGCTGGCCGGGCTTGCCGGAGTGCGCTTCCTGCCGCCTGCAACGCGCGGCCTGTCGTATTCCGTTCTTGCGGTGGCACTGTGGCTGGCCCTGTTCAGTGGCGGGGTGCACCCGACGCTCGCCGGCGTCGCGGTGGCATTGATGATCCCGGTGTTCACCCCCGAACGGCAACGGGTCGAGGCGGCCGTCGAGGTCATCCGAGCCTTCCGGCAGTCGCCGAACTCGGAGTACGCCCGCGCCGCCACCCGCAGCCTGCGTGACTCCATCTCGATCAACGAGCGGCTGGTGACCGGCTTCGGGCCGTATGTCTCCTTCGGGGTACTGCCGTTGTTCGCGTTGGCCAACGCCGGTGTGCGGCTGGACACCGACACCGTGCTCGCAGCGGTGCGCTCCCCGCTGACCTGGGGCGTGGTGGCCGGGTTGGTGGTCGGAAAGCTGGTCGGCATCACCGGTGCGACCTGGCTGATGCAACGCACCGGTCTGGGCCGGCTCTCCCCGGGCCTGACGCTGCGCCGGGTGGCCGGTGGGGCCGCGCTGTCCGGAATAGGGTTCACCATTTCGCTGTTCATCGTCGACCTGGCGATCAAGGACCCCCACTCGGCGGACCTGGCCAGGGTCGGCGTGCTGGCCGCATCTGTCATCGCCGTCGTGCTGGGATGGGCGGTGTTCCGGTTGACCGACTGGCTCAGTCCGCCGGTACCGGTTGGGCTCAAGCTCGTTCGCGATGTCGAGCCCGGCCGCGACCATATCCGCGGGCCGGCCGACGCACCCCTGACCCTCGTCGAATACGGCGATTTCGAGTGCCCGTTCTGCAGCCGCGCCACCGGCTCGATCGACGAGGTGGTGGCCTACTTCGGCGACGAGTTGCGATATGTGTGGCGGCATCTGCCGCTGGAAAAGCCGCACCCGCGGGCGATGGACGCGGCACGCGCCAGCGAGGCGGCCGGTCTGCAGGGCAAGTTCTTCGAGATGGGCGCGATGATGTTCCAGTTCCAGGATTACCTGGAATGGCAGCACATCTATCGCTACGCCGATCAAGTCGGCTGCGATATCACCAAATTCGACGAAGACGTGCACTCGGCGCACGTTCTGCACCGGGTCGACGACGACGCTCAGGATGCCGAGCTGATGGACCTGAACTCGACACCGACGTTCTTCGTCAACGGGATTCGCCATCGCGGGCCGTGGGACGCGGCGAGCCTGATCCGGGCGCTGGAAGCCGGCCGCCGGTCCTAGGTGTCGCCTAGATCGGCACAGTGCTGCGGGTTTCCCGCTCGGCGAAGCTCATGTGCGGCGGACTCGTCGTCGCACGCCGCCGGTGCGACAGCCTCGGTCAACTCCAGAGTGTGACATGAACTTTCGGACGGAACCGGGTGACGCCCACACCGGTGCCGCGGATCATCGCCTGAGTGCAACGTGGTGTGGTGATGAAGTTGAGCAACTCGGTCACCGCGGGCTGCCGCGCCGATGGCGGCAAGGTCGAGGCACACCACTCACCGGACACCTGCAGCCCGGGACCCTTGACATGCATCAGCCGGCCGGCCGAGAGATCCTTGCTGACGGCGAACCCGACCGCCAGTGAGATCCCGCCCACTCGTTGCACCTCTTCCAACGCGGCAGCGTCGCTCTGGAAGATGCGCTGATTGGCTTCTGGTATGGCCAATGACCGTAAGACAGCGGCGATTTCGCCGTCGACCCCACCGGCTGATGGTCCCAGCATCCACTGCTGCTCGCGTAGCAGCGCCGGGGTGGGAGTCCCCGCAACCAGCGGACTTCCCGGGGAGGCGACGGTGATGATCTGGTACTTCAGGAACGGCCGGACGGTGATCGCGGCGTCGGTGTCACCGCCGGCCGGTCCCAGCGCGATGTCCACCGCCCGCGACGCGATGAGGTCGCGGAACCGGCTCGTCGGGTGCACGCTCAGCTCGACCGACAGGTCGTCGGCCCGCGATGAGAACAACTCGATCAGTCCCGGCGCGGCGTGCTCGGCGAACGCGCTCGACGCGGCGATCCGCAGCAGTCGCCGCCCGTGCGCCGCCTCGGTGACCTCGATGGCGGTCTGCTGCTGCAGCCCGAGGATCTCGATGGCCCGGCTGGCCAGCCGCAACCCGCCCGGGGTGAACGCCAGCCCGGCGGAGGTCCGGCTGAACAGCGGGTCGTCGAGTTCTTTGCGCAACTGCGCCACATGCATGGAGATCCCGGCGTCGGACACGCCCAATTCTTCGGCGGCGGCTCGCACAGAGCCCAACCGCACCACAGCCGAGAAGGCTCGAAGTTGCGCCGGTGTCACGAAATCAGCCTACGTTTGTTTGTGTGCAGGACGTCCTGGCAGAACTTGTTGCGATCTGGCGGACCGGCGGAACTGCCGGTGTGGGCACGGTCGTGCGGACCTTCCGGTCGGCGCCGCGCCAGCCCGGCGCCGCCATGGTGGTCGCTCCGGACGGGTCGGTCAGCGGCTCGGTCTCGGGGGGCTGCGTCGAGGGGGCGGTGTACGAATCGGCCACCGAGGTCGTCGCGACCGGTGCGCCCCGGCTGGAGCGGTACGGGGTCAGCGACGACGATGCCTTCGCCGTCGGACTGACCTGTGGCGGTGTCCTGGACATCTTCGTCGAGCCCGTCTCGCCGCAGACCTTCCCACACCTCGGGCGGGTCGTCGATGCCATCGAGGGGCACCGCCCGGTGGCCGTTGCGACGGTCATCACCCATCCGGAGCCGGGGTGGGTCGGCCGGCGGATGGTCGTCGATCCCGAAAGCACGGCCGGCACGCTGGGATCCGAGCGCGCCGATGCCGCCGTGACCGACGACGCCCGCGGACTGCTGGCGGCCGGGCGCAGCGAAGTGCTCACCTACGGCCCCGACGGCCAGCGTCGCGGTGAGGGCATGGAGGTGTTCGTCGCCAGCCACGCGCCACGTCCCCGGATGCTGGTGTTCGGTGCCATCGACTTCGCCGCGGCGGTGGCGCAACAGGGTTCGTTTCTCGGCTATCGCGTCACCGTGTGCGACGCGCGCGGCGTGTTCGCGACCCCGGCCCGGTTTCCCACCGCCGACGAGGTGGTGGTCGACTGGCCGCACCGCTATCTCGCCGCGCAGGCGCAAGCCGGTGCCGTCGACCGGCGGACGGTGATCTGCGTGCTCACCCACGACGCGAAGTTCGACGTGCCGCTGCTGGAGGTGGCGTTGCGGCTGGATGTCGGATACGTGGGCGCGATGGGTTCGCGGCGCACCCACGAGGATCGGCTCGCGCGGCTGCGTGAGGCGGGCCTGACCGAGGCCGAGCTGGATCGGCTGTCCAGCCCGATCGGATTGGACCTCGGTGCCCGCACCCCCGAGGAGACGGCGGTGTCGATCGCCGCGGAGATCATCGCGCGGCGTTGGGGCGGCCAGGGGCGTCCGCTGTCGGAGGTCGACGGCCGGATCCACCACGACGACGACGGTAACCCGGCTGAGCCAGGGGAGTTAAGCGATCACTTAACTCCCTATTGACGATCTCGAAATGCCGGGCGGAGACTGGGGTCCCCGCAACGATGTGAGGTCCATCACATGCAAGTTCCCGGTCCCTTTGAGTACGAACGTGCCACCAGTGTCGACCATGCGGTCGGCCTGCTGGATCGACTGGGGGAGGGCGCGTTCATCGTCGCCGGCGGTCACAGCCTGCTGCCGATGATGAAGCTGCGCATCGCCAATCCCGAGTATCTGATCGACATCAACGACCTGGCCGACGAGTTGGGTTATATCCGCGTCGAACCCACACTGGCCCGGCTCGGTGCCATGACCCGGCACCGGGCGGTGCTCGACTCGGCCCCGCTGGCCGAGGTCAGCCCGATCTTCGCCGACGCTGAGCGGGTCATCGCCGATCCGGTGGTGCGCAATCGCGGCACGGTCGGCGGGTCACTGTGCCAGGCCGACCCCGCCGAGGACCTGTCCACGGTGTGCGAAATCCTCGACGCGGTGGTGGTGGCGCGCGGGCCGGCCGGTCAGCGCGAGATCGCCATCGACGATTTCATCCTGGGGCCCTACGAGACCGCGTTGGCTCACAACGAGATGTTGGTCGAGGTTCGGGTACCGTTGCGGCACAACAGCTCCAGCGCATACGCCAAAGTCGAGCGCCGAGTCGGAGACTGGGCGGTGACCGCCGCAGGCGCCGCGGTGACCCTCGACGGCGACCGGATCATCGCCGCCCGGGTCGGGCTGACCGCGGTCAATGCCGACCACGACGGACTGGTGGCCGTGCGAGAGGCGCTGGTCGGATCGCCGGCGAACGAGGACACCTTCGCCCAGGCGGGCCGGCTGGCCGCGCAAGCGTGTGAGCCGGTCACCGACCAGCGCGGCACCGCCGACTACAAGCGCCACTTGGCCTCCGAACTGACCATCCGGACTCTGCGCACGGCGGTGCAGCGGGTTCGTGCCATACCCGCACCGAAGGGGAATTGAACCGATGCACGTCACCATGACCGTCAACGGCGAGCAGGTCAGCGCCGACATCGAGCCCCGAATGCTGCTGGTGCACTTCCTGCGCGACCAACTGCGACTGACCGGAACCCATTGGGGCTGCGACACGTCGAACTGCGGGACGTGTGTGGTGTCGGTCGACGGTGCCCCGGTGAAATCCTGCACCATGCTGGCCGCGATGGCCGCCGGCCACGACATCCGCACCGTCGAAGGCCTGGCCGTGGACGGTCGGCTGGACCCGGTGCAGGAAGGTTTCATGCAGTGCCACGGCCTGCAATGCGGCTTCTGCACGCCCGGCATGATGATCACCGCCCGTGCGCTGCTCGACGAGAACCCCGACCCGAGCGAGGACGAGATCCGCGAAGCCATCTCCGGCCAGATCTGCCGCTGCACCGGCTACACCACGATCGTGCGCTCGATCCAGTGGGCGGCCAAGCATTCGACCGAGGAGGTGCAGGCATGACCACAATCGAATCCCGGCCACCGTCACCAGATGACACCGCCGATAACGACCAAAAGCCCTGCGGCTACGGCAGGATGCTGCGCAAAGAAGATCCGCGGTTCATCCGTGGCCGCGGCAACTACGTCGACGACGTGCAGTTGCCCGGCATGCTGCACCTGGCCATCCTGCGCTCACCGTATGCGCACGCCACCATCAACGGGATCGATACCACCGCCGCCCAGGCCCATCCCAAAGTCAAGGCCGTCGTGACCGGCGCCGACCTGGCCGAGAAGGGACTGGCATGGATGCCCACGCTATCCAACGACGTGCAGGCCGTGCTGGCCACCGACAAGGTCCGGTTTCAGGGCCAGGAGGTCGCGTTCGTCGTCGCCGAGGACCGGTACTCCGCGCGGGATGCGTTGGAACTCATCGACGTCGACTACGAGCCGCTGGATCCGGTCATCGACGTCCGCACCGCACTCGACCCGTCGGCACCGGTGATCCGCACCGATCTCGACGGCAAGACCGACAACCACTGCTTCGACTGGGAGACCGGTGACGCCGCCGCGACCGAGGCGGTCTTCGCCAAGGCGGACGTCGTGGTCAAACAGGAAATGGTCTATCCCCGAGTGCATCCCGCCCCGATGGAGACCTGCGGCGCGGTCGCCGACTTGGATCCGGTGAGCGGCAAGCTGACCCTGTGGTCGACCACCCAGGCGCCGCACGCCCACCGCACGCTCTACGCGCTGGTCGCCGGGCTACCCGAGCACAAGATCCGCATCATCGCCCCCGACATCGGTGGCGGGTTCGGCAACAAGGTGCCGATCTATCCCGGCTACGTGTGCGCCATCGTCGGGTCGCTGCTGTTGGGCAAGCCGGTGAAGTGGATGGAGGATCGCAGCGAGAACCTGACCTCCACCGGGTTCGCGCGCGATTACATCATGGTCGGCGAGATCGCGGCCACCAACGACGGCAAGATCCTGGCTATCCGTTCCACCGTGCTGGCCGACCACGGTGCGTTCAACGGGGTTGCGGCACCGGTGAAGTATCCGGCCGGCTTCTTCGGGGTGTTCACCGGCAGCTACGACATCGAGGCCGCCTACTGTCACATGACCGCGGTGTACACCAACAAGGCGCCCGGCGGGGTGGCCTACGCCTGCTCGTTCCGGATCACCGAGGCGGTGTACTTCGTCGAGCGGCTGGTCGACTGCCTGGCTCATGAGCTGCGGGTGGACCCGGCGCAGCTGCGGTTGCAGAACCTGTTGCGCGCAGACCAATTCCCGTACAAGTCCAAGACCGGGTGGGTCTACGACTCCGGTGACTACGAGGCCACCATGCGGCTGGCCATGGACATGATCGGCTACGACCAGTTGCGCGCCGAACAGGCCGAGAAGCGGGCCCGCGGCGAACTGATGGGCATCGGCATGTCGTTCTTCACCGAGGCGGTTGGGGCCGGCCCCCGCAAGGACATGGACATCCTGGGCCTGGGCATGGCCGACGGCTGCGAGCTGCGCATCCATCCGACCGGCAAGGCGGTACTGCGTCTTTCGGTACAGACTCAGGGCCAGGGGCATGAGACGACGTTCGCCCAGATCGTGGCCGAAGAACTCGGCATCCCGCCCGACGACATCGAGGTGGTGCACGGCGACACCGACCAGACCCCGTTCGGCCTCGGTACCTACGGCAGCCGGTCCACCCCGGTGTCGGGTGCGGCGGCGGCATTGGTGGCGCGCAAGATCCGCGACAAAGCCAAGATCATCGCCTCCGGGATGCTCGAAGCCTCGGTGGCCGACCTGGAGTGGGAGAAGGGCTCCTTCCACATCAAGGGCGACCCGTCGGCGTCGGTGACCATCTCCGACATCGCGATGCGCGCGCACGGCGCCGGTGACCTGCCCGAAGGTATCGAAGGCGGTCTGGACGCCGAGGTCTGCTACAACCCGGAGAACCTGACCTACCCCTACGGCGCGTACTTCTGCGTCGTCGACGTCGATCCCGGCACCGCGGTGGTCAAGGTGCGCAGGTTCCTGGCCGTCGACGACTGCGGCACCCGGATCAACCCGATGATCATCGAAGGGCAGGTGCACGGCGGCATCGTGGACGGCATCGGCATGGCGCTGATGGAGATGATCGCCTTCGACGAGGAAGGCAACTGCCTGGGCGGATCGCTGATGGACTATCTGATCCCGACCGCCGTCGAGGTGCCGCATCTCGAAACCGGTCACACGGTGACCCCCTCGCCGCATCACCCGATCGGTGCCAAGGGGGTCGGCGAGTCCGCGACCGTCGGTTCGCCGCCGGCGGTGGTGAATGCGGTGGTGGACGCGTTGGCGCCGTTCGGGGTTCGGCATGCCGACATGCCGCTGACCCCGTCGCGGGTGTGGGAGGCCATGCAGGGCCGCGCCACCCCACCGATCTGACCGCGCGGCGACGATGCAGAGCGAGGGACGAGCGATGAGGAGGAGCGCGCCGATTGGGCTGACCTCCGTCATGTCAGTCAGTGAACGGGCCAGACAACTGTTGTACGAGCGAAAGCCGTTCGTACACGCCACGGTGGTGCGCGCCCAGCCGCCGACTTCCGCGCGGGCCGGTGATGAGGCGATTCTGCTGGCCGACGGCACCATCGAAGGGTTCGTCGGTGGGCAGTGCGCGCAGAATTCCGTGCGCAAAGCCGCGCTCGGCGCACTGCAGGCGGGTGAGAGCCTGCTGTTGCGGGTGCTGCCCGACGGTGACGTCCATTTCCCGGATGCCCCCGGCGCGTGCGTCGTCGTCAATCCATGCCTGTCCGGCGGCGCGCTGGAGATTTTCCTGGCGCCGCGGTTGCCGTCTCCCCTGGTGCGGATCTGCGGGGGCACACCGATCGCCGACGAGCTGGCCCGGGTGTGCGAGGTGCTCGGCTACGAGGTCCGTCGCGACGGTGCCGACGGTGGCTTCGACGGCGCCACCGCGGTGGTCATCGCCACCCACGGTGGCGTGGAGGCCGAAACCATCAGGGCGGCCTTGGATGCCGGGGTCGGCTATGTCGGTCTGGTGGCCAGCCGCGCGCGCGGACTGTCCGTACTCGAGACACTCGACCTCGCCGAACCGGAGCTGGCCCGGGTGCACACCCCGGTCGGTCTGTCGATCGGCGCCAAGACACCGGGCGAGATCGCGGTGTCCATCGCCGCGGAGGTGATCGCCGAGATCCGGTGTCAGGGGATACCCGTCGCACCCCGGGGCCCGGAGGACGTGCCGGCGCGCGCCGCGGTTGATCCGGTCTGCGGGATGACGGTGACGGTGGCGGTGGACACGCCGCACCTGACCGTGGACGGACAGGACTACTGGTTCTGCTGCCCCGGCTGCCGGCGCAGCTTCGCGGCGGCCCGGGCGCAGACATGACCGTCCGCCGCGTCACCGGCGTCGTGCTGGCCGCCGGCGCATCCCGCCGGCTCGGACAGCCCAAACAGCTGCTGCCGTATCGCGATTCGACGCTGCTTGGTCAGACACTGACAACGGCCCTGACGATGGCCCGCAGCTGTCGATTCGATCAGCTCATCGTCACTCTGGGTGGTGCCGCCGCAGCGGTACAGGACACCGTGCCACTCGACGGGCTGGATATCGTCGTCGCCGAAGTCAGCGAGTCGGGCTGCTCGGCGTCATTGCGAGCCGCGCTCGAGCGGGTGCATCCGGACACCGACGGTATCGTCCTGCTGCTCGGCGACCAGCCCGGGGTGACCGTCGCGGCGGTGCGCGCACTGCTCGGCCACGCGGATCACCCCATCGCGGTATGTCGTTATGCCGACGGAATCGGGCATCCGTTCTGGCTGAGCCGCACCGTCTTCGCAGACCTGAGTCTGCTGCACGGCGACAAGGCGGTGTGGAAGTTGATCGAAGACGGTCGCTTTCGCGTCGCTGAAGTGCCGGTTGCCGGCCCGGTACCCCTCGACGTCGACACCTGGGACGATTACCAGCGTCTGCTCGCGGCGGTGGCGCCGTGACATTCGACGACGTCGACGACGTCATCCGCCGATTCGATGAGCACGGGCACTTGCTGGATGTCGGGACCGCCTCGGCGTTCTACCTCGCCGCCACCCTCAAACGGCCACTGCTGTTGGAGGGTGAGCCCGGGGTCGGCAAGACCTCGGCGGCGAAAACGCTTGCGGCCGTGCAGCACACATCGCTGATCCGGCTGCAGTGTTACGAGGGGCTGACCGCGGCCGAGGCGCTGTACGACTGGAACTACCAGCGCCAGCTGCTGGCCATCCGGCTCGCCGAGAGCCGCGGTGCGGCGATCGATGAGGCCGACCTCTACAGTGAAAGCTACCTCGTCGACCGGCCGATCCTGGCCTGTGTGCGGCACCGCGGTCCGACACCGCCAGTGCTGCTGATCGACGAGATCGACCGCGCCGACGACGAATTCGAGGCCCTGCTACTGGAGTTCCTCGGCGAGTCGGCGGTGACGGTGCCGGAGCTGGGAACCTTCGTCGCCGCGCAGCCGCCCGTGACGGTATTGACCTCGAACCGCAGCCGCGATCTGCACGACGCGTTGCGGCGGCGTTGCCTGTATCACTGGATCGACTATCCCCAGCCGCAGCGGGCGGCCGCGATCGTCCGGCGGAGTGTGCCCGGGGCGACCGCTGCGCTCATCGAGCACGCCACCCAATTCGTCAGCCGGGCCAGGGAACTGGATCTGGACAAGCCGCCCGGCGTCGCGGAGACGATCGATTGGGTGGCCGCCCTGGTCGCTCTCGGGGCTGGTGATCTGGTCGACCCCGCCGCCCTGGCAAGCCTCAGCGCGCTGGGGAAGACCCCTGATGACAGTGCAGGCCTGCGCACTGCGTTCAGTGAGTACCGCACCCAGTTGGCCACCGGATAGGAGAGCCCATGAAGATCGACAACCAGTTCACCGTCAGCGTCCCGATCGACCAGGCGTGGGCGGTGCTGACCGATATGGAGCAGGTGGTTCCGTTGATGCCGGGCGCGCAGCTGGTCGGCCACGAGGGCGATGACTACCTAGGCAAGGTGAAAGTCAAGGTCGGACCGGTGAACAGTGAATTCAGTGGCAAGGCACACTTTCTGGAGCGCGACGAGGTGCAGCACCGCGCACTCATCGATGGCCGGGGCAAGGAGGCCCGCGGCACCGGCAACGCCGCGGCCGTGGTCACCCTGCAATTGCACGAGGCCGGCGATCACACTCGCGTCACCGTCGAGACCGACCTGAAGATCGTCGGCAAGCTGGCGCAGTTCGGCAGCAGCATGCTCCAGCAGGTGTCGGAGAAACTGCTCGGCCAGTTCGTCGACGCGCTCGAGGCCAAGCTCGCCGGCGACACGCAGCCGGCCGCTCCCGCCGCACCCGAGGCCGGATCGGCGACACCTGCCGCGGGCCCGGCAGCCCCGGCACCCAACATCGCACCGGCCCCCGAGCCCGAACCCATCGATCTGTTGCAACTGGCCGGCGGCACCGCGGTGACGAAGTATGCGGCGGTGGGTGTCGCGGCCCTGGTGCTGCTGATTCTCATCCTGGTCTTCGGTCGCCGGCACACCGAGTGAGCGCGCCGGCGCTGCTGAGGGGCGTCGACCTGGCCGCGTTTGCTGCCGGTTTGGTGGCCCGCATGCGCGCCGGCGGTGTGGCGGTGTCTGCGAGCGGTCCCGCGGGTCTGGTCGCTGCGATGGGCGCGATGGTGCCGACCTCACGAACCCAGCTGTATTGGGCGGCACGGCTCACGTTGGTGAACCGCGCCGACGACCTGCCGGCGTTCGACGCGGTGTTCGACGCCGTCTTCGCCGACGCTGTCCTGCCCGTCGACCCGGTTTCGCTGCGGGCCCAGCGCGGCGCTGCCGCCGCCCCGATCCCGGCGAGCGGCCGTACCGCCGACTCCGGTCCGCAGGCCGGCGGACTGCCCTGGACCACCCGGCCACCGTCGTTGCGCGCCGCCGACGCGGCGCAGGACGGCACCGCGATCCCCGACCTGCTGCCCAGCCGGATTGTGGCGCGGGGCGACGAGCCATTCGAGAAATTCGACGAGGCGGACCTGCGTCAGATCGGCAGCTGGTTGGAGCAGACGACGTCGCTGTGGCCGATGCGGCGCAGTATGCGCGCCGAGGCCGATCGGCACGGCAAGCGCGTCGACCTGCGTGCCACCATCCGGGCGTCCCGTACCACGGGCTGGGAACCACTGGTAGTGACCAAAACCCGGCCCCGGCGCCGGCCCCGACGGTTGGTGCTGGTCTGCGACGTCAGCCGGTCGATGCAACCCTATGTGGCCGTCTATCTGCATCTGATGCGCGCTGCCGCCTTGCGGCAGAAGGGGTTTCGCCCCGAGGTCTTCGCGTTCTCCACGACGCTGACCCGGCTGACCGCGGTGTTGGCACACCGCTCGCCGGAGACCGCGCTGGCCCGAGCCAACGCCAAGGTCACCGACCGCTACGGGGGTACCCACCTGGGCCGTTCGCTGGCCGCGCTGCTCACCGCACCCAACGGCGCTGTATTGCGCGGTGCGGTGGTGATCGTCGCCTCTGACGGTTGGGACAGCGACCCGCCCGAGGTCGTCGACCACGCCCTCACCCGGATCAGACGCCGCGCCGCCCAGCTCATCTGGCTCAACCCGCGGGCGGCCGCGCCCGGCTTCGAGCCACTGGCCGGGTCGATGGCCGCCGCGCTGCCGCACTGCGATGCGTTTCTACCGGCCGACTCGCTGGCCGGGATCCGTGAGCTGTTCGCCACCCTGGCCCGACTGTAATCAGCCCAGGATCGGCGGCACCAGCTCGCGGGGCCCGCGCGCGGTGTCGTCGCCGCCGTCCAGGGCGTTGAGCACCTCCGGAGCGGTCAGATCAGGGCACGGCCTTGTCTTGCGGAGCCGCGACCATGATCGGCCCGGCCTCCGAGCCGTCGACCGCTGACTTGAAGCTGCCCTGGGTGCCGTCGGAGTCGATGGCCGCTCCGTCATGGCCACTGTCGCCGTCCTGGACGGCGAACGTGACCGTCGGGCTGCTGGCGGACGCCACCGCCATGCCCCCGAACATGCCGGCCAGGCCGATGGCGGCCGAGGCGACGACTCCACTGAAGATGATCTTTATCAAATCTGTGACCTTTCACGCGATCAGCGCAAGGTAACCGCCGACCCTGGCAGAAGCGCTGTGCGTTGCCTGGGAGTCTGCTTGAGTGCCGGCCGGGCCGGCGCCGCGCTCCTGGCCGCAGGACCGCGGGATTATTCGGTCGGCTCCGGCGCCGTCCCAGTGAGGCCGTTCTTGGCGTTCTTGCGGCGCTTGTACCACTCGATGATCATCGGGCTGACCGAGGCCACGGCGATGAGGACGAAGATCGGTTCCAGCAGCTTCTGGATGATCTCGAACTGCCCCAGGCCGTAGCCGAGTAACGGCAGGCCGACACCCCAGGCGATCGCGCCGATGATGTTGAACGCGGTGAAAGTGGTGTAGCGCATCCGCGCCGCCCCGGCCGCGATCGGCGCCAGGGTCCGCACGATCGGCACGAACCGGGCCAGCACGATCGCGAACGGCCCGCGCTGCTCGAAGAACAGGTGTGCCTCGTCCAGATAGCGTTGCTTGAGGAAGCGGGCGTCGGGTTTGAACATCGCGGTGCCGATGAACCGGCCGACGAGGTACCCCACCTGGCCGCCCAGAATGGCCGCGATGGGGATGAAGACCAGCAGCTGCCAGAGCGTGAAGTTCGCTGCTCCGCCCTGGGTGGTTGCGGTGCCGGCGGCCAGCATCCCGGCGACGAACAGCAGGGTGTCACCGGGCAGGACGGGGAAGAGCACTCCTGACTCGACGAACACCACCGCCAGCAACCCGATCAAGGCCCAGGTGCCGAAGTGGTTGATCAACGTGACCGGGTCGAGGAAATCGGGCATGAGCGCGAGGCTGGTGCTCGTCATGAGGCCCGACCATACCTGTCCGGGTCCGGGACTTGCTGTGCTCGCCCCCGCTGGCGGCGCCGCAACCGCACCTCTTTGAGATACTTCTGCAGACAACCCGGATCAGCCGAGAGGAATCGCCATGCCCATCGCCACCCCCGAGGTCTACGCGGAGATGCTGGGCCGTGCCAAGGAGCACTCGTTCGCGTTCCCGGCCATCAACTGCGTCGGTTCGGAGAGCATCAACGCCGCCATCAAGGGCTTCGCCGACGCCGGCAGCGACGGCATCATTCAGTTCTCCACCGGCGGCGCGGAGTTCGGTTCCGGTCTCGGCGTCAAGGACATGGTCACCGGCGCGGTAGCGCTCGCGGAGTTTGCCCACGTGGTGGCCGCGAAGTACCCGATCACCGTGGCCCTGCACACCGATCACTGCCCCAAGGACAAGCTCGACACCTATGTACGCCCGCTGCTCGCGGTCTCGGCCGAGCGGGTGGCCAAGGGCGACAACCCGCTGTTCCAGTCGCACATGTGGGACGGTTCGGCCGTCCCGATCGACGAGAACCTGTCGATCGCGCAGGAGCTGCTGAAGCTGGCGGCGGAGGCCAAGATCATCCTCGAGATCGAGATCGGTGTCGTCGGCGGTGAAGAGGACGGCGTCGAGGCGGAGATCAACGAGAAGCTCTACACCTCTCCGGAGGATTTCGAGAAGACGATCGAAGCTCTCGGGGCCGGTGAGCACGGCCGCTACCTGCTGGCTGCCACGTTCGGCAACGTGCACGGTGTCTACAAGCCGGGCAATGTCGTGCTCAAGCCCGAGGTGCTGGCCGAGGGCCAGAAGGTGGCCTCGGCCAAGCTCGGCCTGCCGGCCGGCTCCAAGCCGTTCGACTTCGTCTTCCACGGCGGCTCGGGCTCGCTGAAGTCCGAGATCGAGGACTCGCTGAAGTACGGCGTGGTGAAGATGAACGTCGACACCGACACCCAGTACGCCTTCACCCGTCCGATCGCGGCGCACATGTTCTCCAACTACGACGGCGTGCTGAAGGTGGACGGGGAAGTCGGGAACAAGAAGGTCTACGACCCGCGCAGCTATCTCAAGAAGGCCGAGGCCTCGATGTCCGAGCGGGTGGTGGAGGCGTGCAACGATCTGCACAGCGCCGGCCGCTCGGTGTCGGCCGGCTAGCGCGTGCGGCGCGGTTATCGCCACTCGGCGGCGATAACCGCGCCCAAATCTCTAGGTTGCCTGGCAGATCTTCCACTGGTTATCGCGAAACTGCAGGTCGAAGCTGCGGGTCGATCGGGTGGACGGGTCGAACGCCATGAACGACGTGACGTTGGCTTCGGCGTGGTCGCCGTTGACCACCACTTCGTCGACGCTGGCGACGACCGGGTATTGGCGGGCGGCCGCGACCCGCGCATGTGTCTGCGACCAGGCCTGGTCGTCGTAGTTGACGTAGCTGTCCCGGGTCTGGCCGCAGGTGATGCCGCGCAACGTCGCGAGGTCGCCATTCTGCACGGCGGTGTCGAAGCTCTGGATCGTCGAGCGCACCAAGTCCTCCTGAGAGACCGTGGTGGACTTGTGCCGGGTCAGCAGGATCGTGATCAGGATGGCGACCGCGGCGACCGCCGCGATGACCGCAATCACCGCGATGACCAGGGCCCAGCTGCGCCGGCGGGTGGCAGGAACTCGCGGCGGGATGGCCTGCGGTCCGGTGCGCGGTGCCGAGACGGCGAAGACCTCGGTGGGGGCGGCGATGATCTCGGTCTGCGGTTCCGGGGTGCGGTCGATGATCTGCGTCGACCCCGCATCGAAACCTGGTGCGGTGTAACGACGTTCGGGCGGTGAGTCGGCGGCCCCGATCGACTCGGTGGCCTCGCCGGTCTCCTGGGGCGGCTGCTCGCCGCCCTCGGGCGCGACGGGCTCGGTCGCGTCGCCGTGGTCGGGCCCGGATGGGTTCGACATGTGGTGCTGCGGTCCTCCTCAAGCGCTGTTGATACTGACCCTAACTCGTGGGTCCGACCAATGGCTGGCGGCAGCACCGGCACAATAGGACCCATGACGTCCTTTGGTGATCTCCTCGGGCCTGAGCCCGTGCTGCTGCCCGGTGATCCCGCGGCCGAAGCCGAACTGGAGGCGGGGGAGAAGGCGGCGATCGTGGCGGCCGCCCACCCGTCTGCGTCGGTGGCGTGGGCGACCCTGGCCGAGGAGGCCCTGGCCGACGACAAGGCGATCACCGCGTACGCCTACGCCCGGACCGGGTACCACCGCGGACTCGATCAACTGCGCCGCAACGGCTGGAAGGGTTTCGGGCCGGTGCCGTTCCGGCATGAGCCCAACCGTGGCTTTCTGCGGTGCGTGGCGGCCCTGGCGCGGGCCGCGGACACCATCGGCGAGACCGAGGAGTTCGCCCGCTGCCTGGACCTGCTTGACGACTGCGACCCGGCCGCCCGCGTCGAGCTCGGCCTCGCCTAGCGATCGTCCACCAGCGATTGCCGCAGCTCGGCGATCTGGTCGTCGATGAACGCCTCGGTGCTGGTGCACGCCGGTGGCGCGGTGCCGGTGCGCACCGCCACCGCGAGGTCGCGTAACTGTCGGACAGCAGGGTCCGCGGCGCGCTCGTCGAACAGCGATTGCCCGAACGCGACACCGTCGCCCCGATGCTCGATGGTCCAGCACGCCGCGATGGTGCGGTAGGCCAGCTGCTCGGTCGCCGCGACCGCGGGCAGCAATTGCTGCGCGGCGCACCGGTGCCGTGCTGAGCCGGCCAGCGCGGCCTCGTCGGACTCCATCAGCGCCATCGCGGCCAGCTGCAGGTCGCGCCGGGCGGCCCTGGCCGGCAGTGTGGTGGTGTCACCGGCTGCGACGTAGGGCAACACCTCGGCGGCGGCCTCCAGGGTGCGTCCGATGGCGTCGGTGAGTCGCGTCGACTCCTGCCAGTGCGCCGCGATGAGAAAGACCACCACCCCGACGGCGCAGCCGATCAGGGTGTCCGCGCCGCGCGCCAGGAGCAGCCGACCGATGTCGACGGAATGGGTGCCCGATGAAATGGTCAGCGCGGCCGTGGTGATGAAAACTGTTGCCAGCGCATAGTTGCGCACCACCAGCATCTCGATGACGAACTGCAGCAGAGCCAGCAGCGGCGCCAGCCACAAGCCTTGCGGGTGGAGCAACAGAATCGCCCCGGCCAAGCCCAGACCCACCCAGGTGCCCAGTAGTCGTTCGGTGCCGCGGCGCAGCGTCCGGCTGCGGTCAGTGCCCTGATGCAACACCAGGACGGCCGCGGCCATCGCCCAGTAGGCGTGGTCGATACCCAGCGCCATCGCGACCGCGCCGGCCAGCGGAACCCCGACCGCGACCCGGCCCATCACGTGGCGTACGTGGGAGCCCGGGCTGACCGCACGGCGTAGCACGGTGACCAGTGGGGGGCTGCCCAGGGGAATCCGGTCAGTGGCTCTGGTGGCGACCGTCTCCGGGGCAGTTGCAGGGCGCCGATCTGGCGGGCCTGCCCGGCGCACTCCGCGGACGGGGCGGCGCCGGCGGACAGCGCGGTGGTGAACAGGACGTGCAGTGCGTGGTTGGCGCCGCGCAGCCGGTGCAGGACGCTGGTGGGCCGCGCCGCTAACGGCTGGTAGTTGACCAGCACACTCCACGATTTGTGCAGGGCGGTCGCCGCGCGGTGGCGAGCGGTGCGTTCCTGCGGGGTGTTGGCCACTTCGAGATAGCCGGCCACCGCTTCGGCGGCGGCGCTGACGGCCGCCCGTTCGGGCGCGCGGAACTCGAGCACCGCGCCGGCCATCTGCACCAACCACGCCACGGCGCCGCCGGACAGCACGAGCAGCCCGATGGCCCAGGGAGGCAGGTGAGCCGCCGAGACGCCGACGCCCGCCGCGCACGCCACCACGAAGACGTACGCCCCCGGCGGTCCGACGGCCAGCGCATTGCACAGCCAGACCGCCGCGACGGCGACCAGCGACACCGCCGCGACGCCGAGCCAGGGCAGCTGCGCCGACCAGTCGCCGAGTGCGACCGCGGCGGCCAGCGATATCGCCACCGTCGCCAATTCGATACCGCGGTTGGCGTAGGGGCGATCGCCGCCGAAGCGTGAGGTGAACGCGCCGAGACTGGCGATGAGCCCCGCTCCGACCGATCCGGCGGACCAGCCGACCAGCACCGGTATGGCGGTGCTGATCGCGGCGCGCAGGCCGATGCGCCAGCGCGATGGTGTGCCCAATCAGCTCACCAGTCGGTCTGGTCGGCACACCCGTCGGCGCAGCCGGGTGGCTCGACTTGCACCGTCGCGTGGTCCAGGCCACGGGCCGACAGCAGTGCCCGGGCATCGTCGAGCACCCTGGCCGCGTCACCACTGCTGGTCAGGTGAGCGGTGACCATGTCCTTACCGGGCACCAGCGTCCACACGTGCAGATCATGAACCTCGGTGACGCCGTCGACGGCGGCCAGCGCCGTGCGCAGCTCGTCGACGTCGATGTGCTGGGGGGACGACTCCGACAGGATTCGCAGCGCGGCCCGCGCCAGGCCGACCGCCCGGGGCAGTACCCACAGCGCGACGAACACCGCGACCACCACGTCGGCGTACGGCCACCTCGTCGTCACGGTCACGATGCTGGCGATCAACACGCCGATGCTGCCGACGGTGTCGGCCACCACTTCCATGTAGGCGCCCTTGACCGCCAGGCTTGATTCGGATTGCGACCGCAACAGCAGCACCACCGCGGCGTTGGCCGCCAAGCCCGTCAGCGCCACCACGATCATCGGGACGCCCGGGACCTCCGGCGCGTTGCCCAGTCGTTCGACTGCCTCGTAGAGGATGAAGGCCGCGACGCCCATCAGCAGCACGGCGTTGGCGACGGCAGTGAAAACCTCGGCGCGGTGCCAGCCGTAGGTGCGCGACGCCGATGCCGGGCCGTGCCGGGCCAGCAGAACCGCGGTCAATCCCATGAACATCGCGACCAGGTCGGTCAGCATGTGTCCGGCGTCGGCCAGCAGGGCGATGGAGCCGATCAGCAGGGCCGTGGTCAGCTCGACGACGAAGAAGACGGTCAGGATCCCCGCGGCGATGAGCATCCGGCTCACCCGCGCGTCACCACCGTGGCTGTGGTCGTGTCCGGAACCCATGACGGCAATATATGCATAAGGACGCATATGTTGCAAGAGGCTCGGGCCGCGAGGCGCTGATTCGTCTGGCAGGGTGACCGTTACTGGATTCGGGTAGACCGCAGAGCGCGGGGGAACGGGCATGACGATTCGGCGGGTGCTGGTGGTGGGGCACCCCTTCGACGACCCGGTCCGGATGGTCGAGGCGATGGCCGGTGGGGCGCACCATGTGTCCACCGACTGGGTCGCCGAACCCGAAGGCATGCACGGTCAGCATTACGACCTGGTGATTGCCGACTACGGCCGGGCGGTGCAGGCGCTGGCCGCGTTCGAGCACGCGGCCGTCATCGTGGTCTCGGACCGCGCCGGTGAAGACCTCGCGGTGCAGATGATGCGACTCGGCGCAGCGGACTATCTGCTGACGAGCAGGCTGGATCAGCTCGGACCGGCGATTGACCGGGCGCTCGGTGCTGTGCAGCGGCGCAGGGCGCACCCCACCCGCGACGACTTGGCCAGGTTGCTGCTTGTGCATTCGATCGATCTGGTCGTCTCGGTCGACGCCGATGGTCGGCTGCTCGTCGTCAACGACGCCGTGCGCGCGGTCCTCGGCTACCACCCCGAGGAGCTGGTCGGTCAAGCGTTTTCGACGTTTCTGCACGCTGACGACGTCGACCGGGCCTGGGCCAGTTTTCGGGCGGCTCGCGACGGTGAGCTCGTCGGCAACGTCGAATGCCGTTGTCTGCACCGCAGCGGTGAGGTTCGGCATGCGATCTGGTCGGTGGTGGTCACCGAGGCCGGCGTCGTCACCGCGATCGGACATGACATCACCGCGCGCAAGCGGGCCGAGGAGAGGGTGCTGCAGGAGCGCGACTACGCCGACGCGATCATCAACAGCCTGCCGGGGATCTTCTTTCACTACGACGACGGGATGCGCCTGCTGCGGTGGAACCGGACGGTGGCGCAGACGACGGGTTACTCCGACGACGATCTGGTGACCATGCACCCCAGGAGTTCATCGCCCCGCCCGATCGCGGGCTGGCCGCCGATGCGATCGCCGAGGTCTTCCGGTCCGGCACGACGCGCGGTGAGATGCGCTACGTCTTCAAAGACGGGGCGCACGTCCCGCACGTGTTCAACGCCTTGCGATTCGACTACGACGGCCGGCCCGGCTTCGTCGGCGTGGGAATCGATATCAGCGAACGAGAACGTGTGGAAGAGGAATTGCGCAAGGAGAGAGCACTTTTCGAGGCGATGGTGCAGAACGCCCCGGACGGGATCCTGGTCGTCGACCGCGACAACCGCAGAATCATCCGGAATCAACGGTTCAAGGACCTGTGGAAGATTCCGCCCGGCATCGCTGACAGTGCCGACACCGAACGTCTGCTCGACTTCATCAGCAGCCGCACCAAAGAACCGGACACGTTCGACCGTGCGGTGCGGTGGTTGATCGAGCATCCGACCGCCACCAGCTCCGACGAGGTCGAACTTGTCGACGGCACCATCCTGCACCGGCTCTCGGGTCCGGTGATCGGGGACGACGGACGGTCTTACGGCCGAATCTGGTCGTTCCGCGACATCACCGGATATCGCGACGTCGAACTCCGGCTGCGTCACCTGGCCACCCACGATCCGCTGACCGGGCTGCCCAACCGCAGCCTTGCCGAACAGCGGGTCGAGCACGCCATCTCGCTGGGTCGGGCGTTCGCGGTGCTGTTCATCGACCTTGACGGGTTCAAGAGCATCAACGACGGCTTCGGTCACGCCGTCGGCGACGCAGCGCTACAGGCGGTGGGTGACCGACTGCTCGGCTTGGTCGGGCGCGGCGACACGGTGGCCCGGTTGGGTGGGGACGAATTCCTGGTTCTGCTTCCCGAGACCGGGGAGCCGGGCCCGGCGCAGGAGCTTGCCCGCCGTATCGGCACGAGCCTGGCCGCGCCGTTGGCGATCGGCGGCACCGAGGTGGAAATGGCCGGCAGCGTGGGGATAAGTCTCTTTCCGCGTGACGGCACGACTCTCGACACGCTGCTCCGCCATGCCGACGCGGAGATGTATCGGGCCAAAAGGCACGGCCCTCAGCCGTCCTGATCTTCGAGCGCCCGCGTTGGCGGGTGTGACGCGTCCAGTCCTTGACCCTCTCGCGTGATCTGCATTACATTCGACAAAACAAACATTCAGAACGGTTTGTAACTACGTGCACCGCCGCATCGGAGGAACAATGACGTATTCGCATGGGCAGAAACCAACTTCAGCCGATTCCTCGGCAGATGTCGGGCCCGGTCGGCGGACTGAGACTGGAGAGAATGCGAGCAGAAGATCCACAACTGTCGGCAAAGCCCCTGCCATTCGTCGCGGCCGGATCCAACCCTACGGCTGGTTGGGGCTCGGTGCGATCGCGCTGGGCATGGGCGCGGCGCTGGCGTGTGGTGCCGGCATGGCACAGGCGGATGCGACACCGTCGGGCGCGCAGGCGGGAACGTCGGCTGCCAACGCCGGGCCCAAGCATTCGACCGCGCGGCGCGAGTCGACGGGCCGGCCCGCGGCGAGCGCGAGCGAACAGAGGTCCACTGCCATTCGCAAATCCAACGTCCCGGAACTGCCGGCGGCGGTGCGGCGAGCACCGGCCATCTCCGCGCGGACCGTACCGACCCTGCGCGTCAGCGCCAACCCCAGAAGCCTTCCGCCGAAACCCGGCTCGGCTGCGGAACTGGCCGGCGTCGTGGCTCTCGCCGGTCGTGATGTCGAAAGCGTCGGCACATCCCGTCGTCTGGCGGGAGAGAGTCCGTTGACGACGGCCGCCGCGGTGACCGGTGAAACGGTCGCGGCTGCTGGACCCGCCGGCCAGGCGGTGCAGACGCTGGTGGGAGACATCGGCGCGGCGGTCGCCGCGACGGTCCGTGCTATCGGCGATGTCGTCCGGTTCGCGGTGCACGCCGTGGTGACAACGGTGCGTACCGTCGCCCGTGCCATCACCGCTGCGATCGAGATCGCGTTGCATCCGGCACCGTACGCACACGGACCCACCGTGGGGATGCCCGACACCGCGACCGGTGCGATCACCGGAACGCTGGGTTTCAGCGCGCCGGGCGGCCTGCCGCTGTCCTACACCGTCACCACCGGACCGACCCAGGGGACCGTCACGGTGAGCGACTCGGGCACCTATACCTACACTCCGTCCACGGCGGCGCGCCTGGCCGCGGATGGCACCGTCGCACTCACCGATACGTTCGTGGTCACTGCCAGCGACCGCTTCGGGTCCACCACGCAGACCGTCACAGTGCCGGTTGCGCCGGCACGCTATGTCGTCCAGGTTCCCGACAGCGTGCTCTCGGCCCGTGAACCCAACTTCACTCCCGACGGGAAATCGCTGGTGTTCAGTGCTACCCCGCAAGGCGGGGGAAGGTCGGAGATCTATCGAATCGATCTCGACGGCAGCGACTTTCAGTGTCTGTCCTGCGGACTCGCCCCGAGCTGACCCAGGACCTGTCCAAGCCATTCGCGATGGCGAACGGGACGGATTACCTGCTCAGCAGCGGCACGCAGTCACCGACCGGCGGTACCTCGGCTGACCATTATGTGTTGCACTGCGCCGGCGGCGACGGTGGCTGCGGCGACGGTTCGGCACTGTCGCTGATCATGCTGCCGACGCAGTACGCCCCCGGGGTGGTCGTCGTCCAGACCCGGGAGATGCGGATGGCCCCGGACAGCACCCACATCGCCTACACCCAGCTGCTGGCCTCCGGAACCAAAACGGTGCTGGTGACAAGCGTCGGCACCCTGCAAGCCGGGCCGGACGGCTACCAGATCGTCGACTCCCGCGTCGTCTATGACGCCGGCGAGATCAAGGCCTTCACTCCCGATGGAAAGGGCGTCATCGTCACCGACTTCTACGGTCGGTACAACCAGGGCAACGCCGACAACGTCGTGGTCGACCTGCAGGACGGGTCGATCAGCCGCCTCACGGCCAACCTGGACTACGACGAGAGCACGAACATTTCGCCCAATGGGCAATGGCTGATTGTGGGCAGCTCGCGGACGTTGGATTACCTGACCCCGATGACCCAGGTTGTCCGGCCGTCGTTCGTGCCGGCCTACGTCGTGTTCCCGACCTTCCTGGCCAAGCGGGGCACCACCAACCAGGCCTGGCTGGTCTCACCGTCTGACGAGCTGGCCGGACAGGACGGAGTCTTCCTCGGCGACCCGACGGGCGCGTATGTCTCACGCCCGGTGGCCAATTGGAATCCCGACGTCACCGCGGTCGCCTTCTGGGAAGCGTCGATCGCCGACTCCGCGCAAAGCCGGCTGGTGGTGACCTACCTCGACGATCTCGGTGGTGGCACGGTGCCCACCGACACCTCGACTCCCGACATGTCGAGCTGGGCGCCGGCATTGTCGGGCTTCGTTCCGACGCTTCCACAACTGGAGCCCGGCCGCGCCGGGCTGGTCGGTGGTGAGGCGAAGGTCGCGAGCACAACGAGCGGAAAGCTGACGACGACCACCGTGACCTACACCAACTTCGAAGACAGCTCCGGTTACATCCTCAACGGCAGCGAGTCGACCGTCGCCAACGCGACGTTTACGTCGATCACCTACAACGCCGACATCACGGTCACCGATGCGGACGGCACGACGATCGGGTGGTTGCGGGCCGACAACGTCGTCATCGCCAACCAGCAGACGATCAACGGCACCATCGAATCGTCGATGAACGGCAATCATCTCGTCATGGGGACGCCAAACGCGTGATCACCACTGAACGCGTAACCCGTGGTGGCGCTTTGGCTGTCGTGATCACGGTCTCGAGCCTGTCGGTCCTGGGCTGTCCAGTCGCCAGATCGGACACCGCACCCGGTCTCGAGTTCCGGCACGCGCTCGTGGTCGGGGGATCGGGCAATCCGATGCCCTCGCAACAGATGATGCACGGACTGTTCGAGCAGGGCATCGTCGACGATCCGGAGCCGGTCGGGGTGCGCTATCCCGCCGACCTCTGGCCTGTGCACGGAAAGCTGACCCTCGATCAGTCCGTTGCGGTCGGGGTCGCCAATCTCGATGCAGCCCTGGCGGAGTCGGCTGAGCCCGTTACCGTGGTAGGGATCAGTCAAGGCGCCGTCGTGATCAACTACGAAAAGCGGGCGTTGATGGCGCAATCCGATCCGTCACCGGATATCTCGTTCGTCACCATCGGCGACCCCACCAACAGCGACGGCGGCCTGCTGGCGAAGCTTCCGCACCTCCACATACCGGTCTTGGACGTGACCATCCCGCAGGCTCCCGTCGACACGCCCTACGACACGATCGAGATCGTCCACGAGTACGACGGCTATGCGGACTTTCCCGACAACCCGCTCAACATCCTGGCTGTCTTCAACGCCCTTGCCGGAGTCGTCTACGAGCACCCGAACAAGGGTGGGGTGGACCTCTCCGACCCGTCCAACGTGGTGACGGTCAGCACCAACTCCTTGGGGGGCACCACCACCCACGTCTTGGTACCGACCGACGAACTTCCGCTCACCCGGCCGTTGCGGGCACTGGGCGTGCCCGACCAGGTCGTCGACTGGTTGGACAGGCCATTGCGGCGGATGATCAACACCGGTTACCGCGGCGAACGCCCCGGCCGGGCCGGGCGACACTCGGGTGTGGGCAAATCGCGGACGCAGGGCGCCGCCCGGACCGCCGCCCACGACCACGGCTCGACAGGCCATCCGAAAGGGTCGAAGCGACCGTGACGGCAGGTTTGCCGACCTACCTCGCGCGCTGGTCGGACCGCCGACGACCGTTGCCCGGTGATGACATCGCCGGCGGTTGTCCCCGTGTCGTGACGCGCGAGCGGCCCATCGGCTGCTGAAACCGGTACGCTATCCGACGAACAGGAATGTCGCATGGGTAGAGGTGCTGCCGAAACGGTGACGAGCGTGGACCGCACAGGCGGACGTCGAACCCAAGCTGAGCGCACCGCGGCGATGCGAACCCGGCTCCTTCGCGCGACAATCGAGTGCCTGGTCACCTACGGATATGCCGGGACCACGACGCCGCGGATCGCTGATCTGGCGGGGGTGACCCGCGGCGCGCAGGTGCATCACTTCCGATCGAAGGAAGATCTCGTGGTCGCGGCGGTCGAGTACCTGGCGCAGCAGCGGATCCAGGTCGCGATTCGTCAGAACAGTGGCGTGTGGAACGACGGTGACCCGGTGGCGGCGGTGCTGCAGTTTCTGTGGGATTCCCACCAGGGCGACATGTTCGTGGCCACGATCGAACTGTGGGTTGCGGCTCGGACGGACGACGTGCTGGCCCGGGAGGTGGCCCGTGTCGAGCCGATGGTGAACAGCACGCTCATCACGGCGCTGGCTCAACTTCTGCCGGATCATGCAGCGCGCAAACAGGTTCGAAACGCGTTGTTCACGGCCATGGATGCGCTGCGCGGAATCCTGGTGGTGGGATTCGTCGACCGCGACGTCACCCAGGCCAGGAAGCGCTGGGAGCGCGCATCGGTGCACTTGTCGACGATCCTCTCAGAAGCCTTGGCGTCCAACGGTTCTGACTAGCCGCTGACACTCGTCGGTGATCGGCGCACCGTATTACATACAGAACGGAATGCAGGTACTCTACCGGCTGTGGAGATCGGGCGCAGAACGCAGTCGCAGCGCACTGCCCTCACCCGGCGGCGCCTGCTGGAGGCCACGGTCGATTGTCTGATCGCGCACGGATACGCGGGGACCACGACGCACCGCATCGCGGCGCGGGCGGGCGTGACGCGAGGTGCGCAGGTGCACCACTTCCCGTCCAAGGAAGCTCTGGTCGTGGCTGCCGTCGAGCATCTGGCCGAACAACGGGTCCGGGTCGCACTGCGGGGGCATGGGCATTCTCGGAGTGAGGCTGACCCCGCTGCCGATGTCCTTGCCTTCCTTTGGGATACGCACCAGGGCCACATGTTCGTGGCCACCATGGAATTGTGGGCCGCAGCCCTGACCGACGACGTGCTGGCCGGTCACGTCGCGCGGGTGGAGCGGTTGGTCAATCAGGCGGTGATCGCTGCTGTCGGCGAGTTGCTCGCGGGCTGCGATGCCCAGCAGGCGCTGCGCAACGCCATCTACACCGCCATGGATGTGCTCCGCGGAATCTTGGTCGCCAGCTTCGCCGAGCGTGGGCCGGAACAGGTGCGCCGGCGCTGGGAGCGCGCCACGGTGTACCTGGCCCCGCTGCTGACCGACGCCTTGTCGGCCGACTACTGACCAACCCTTGTAAAGATACGTGCCGGTTGGTATGTTTCTGGAATCGCGTCGCACACCTCGACAGCGATGCCGGGAGAGGAGAAGTGATGGCGAACAGAGTGTTCGTGATCGGCGTGGGAATGACCAAGTTCGAGAAGCCGGGGCGACGCGATGGGTGGGACTACCCCGACATGGCGCGCGAGTCCGGCACCAAGGCGCTCGCCGACGCCGGCATCGAGTACCACCAGGTCGATCAGGCCTTCGTCGGCTACGTCTACGGCGAATCGACATCCGGCCAGCGCGCGGTCTACGAGCTGGGTATGACCGGTATCCCAGCGGTCAACGTCAACAACAACTGTTCGACCGGATCCACCGCCTTGTACCTTGCCGCACAAGCGATTCGCGGAGGACTGGCTGAGTGCACGCTGGCCCTGGGCTTCGAGAAGATGCAGCCGGGGTCGCTGGGCTCCACATTCGACGACCGGGCCCAGCCGATGGAGAAGCATTTCCTGGCGCTGGCCGAGATCTCCGAGGTGCTGTTTCCGCCCGCGCCGTGGATGTTCGGCGCGGCCGGCCGTGAGCACATGACCGAACATGGCTCCACCGCAGAGCATTTCGCCAAGATCGGCTACAAGAACCACCGGCATTCGGTGAACAACCCGTATGCGCAGTTCCAGGAGGAGTACAGCCTGGAGGACATCCTGGCCGCGCCGATGATCTACAACCCCCTGACCAAACTGCAGTGTTCGCCCACCTCCGACGGGTCCGGCGCCGCGATCCTGGCGTCGGAGGCCTTCGTGGAACTGCACGGACTGGCGGGACAGGCCGTCGAAATCGTCGGGCAGGCCATGACGACCGACTCTGCCAACAGCTTCGACGGAACCTGCAAGGCCCTGGTCGGCTACCACATGAATGTCGAAGCGGCGCGGCGGGTTTACGACCAGTCCGGACTCGGGCCCGACGACTTCCAGGTCATCGAACTGCATGACTGCTTCAGCGCCAATGAACTTCTGCTGTACGAGGCGCTGGGACTGTGCGGGGAGGGCGAGGCGGCCAAGCTCATCGACGCCGGTGACACCACCTACGGGGGCCGATGGGTGGTCAACCCGTCCGGCGGGCTCATCTCCAAAGGACATCCGCTGGGCGCCACCGGATTGGCCCAGTGCGCCGAGCTGACCTGGCAGTTGCGTGGCGCAGCGGACAAACGCCAGGTTCCCGCGGTCACCGCGGCACTGCAACACAACATCGGGCTCGGCGGCGCCGCTGTCGTGACCGCCTACCAGCGCGCCGAGCGCTGACTCCACCACCGAAAGAGGACACATCATCATGGGACACATCGAAGCGACGCGTGACTTGACGGCCAGCCCGGAAGCGTTGTGGGCCATCATTTCTGACCCGGCTACCTGGGATCAGTGGTTCACCGTGCACGATCGATGGCTGGAGGAGCCGCCTGCGGTGCTGACCTCGGGCACCCGGCTCACGGCCAAGATCGTCATGCTCAACATGGCCAACAAGATCGAGTGGACGGTCCGCTCGGTAGACGCGCCCCGTGCCCTGGCGCTGGGCGGCACGGGCATGGCCGGAGTCAAAGCCGACTTCGCGTTCACGATCGAGCCGATCGCCACTGGCTCACGGTTCACCGTCTCCGGTGACTTCGAAGGCGCGCTGGTCAAAGGTGCCCTGGCCAAGGCTGTCGAGAAGGACGGTGCGCGTCAGCTGGACAAGACGCTGGCCCAGCTGGACCAGCTGGCGTCGGCCGCGGTGTGACCATGGCTGATGAGCTCGCTTTCGACGACACCGCCCTCAACCGCTGGACCGATGACGACCGCTTCGAGGTCAGCCGGGAACGGATAGCGCAGTACGCCGAGGCCACCAACGACCCGATCCCGGCACACCGCGCCGGCGACGTCGCCCCGCCGGTGTTCGCGATCGTGCCGGTCTTCGAATCGATGATGATGCCCACCGTCGACGTCCTACCCGTCGAGCTGGTGCCGCGCGTGGTCCACGGCGAACAGGACTTCTTCTTTCACCGGCCGATCCGCCCCGGCGACAAGCTGGTCTCGCGCGGCAAGATGATCGGCTACGAAGGACTCGAGAACGGGACCCGGGCGGCGATCTTCCTCGAATGCCGCACCGAAAGTGGCGAACTCGTCAACGAACAGTATGTGACCTGCTTCGTGCGTGGCTTCGACGCCGGTCGCAAGATCGGCGAGCTCACGCCGTCGCACAAGTTCGACGAACGGTTGCGAGACCAGGCTCCGCTGGCCAAGGTTGCTCAGCGCATCGACGCCGACCAGACATTCCGGTACGCACCCGCGTCGGGTGATCCCATGCCGATTCACCTCGACGAGGACGTCGCCAAGGATGCCGGGCTGCCGGGGATCATCGCCCACGGATTGTGCACGATGGCGTTCACCTCCTGGGCGGTGCTGACCGAAGTGGCGGCATCCGACGTCACCCGGCTCAAGCGATTCGCCGTGCGGTTCTCCAAGATGGTGCTTCCCGGTGACGAGCTGGAAACCCGGATCTGGCGCACGGATTCGCGTAACGGGGCCACCACCTATGCATTCGAGACGGCCCGCGGTGGGGACTTCGTGATCACCGATGGCCTCGCCGAGATAACCGACTGAAGCAGAGGACACGCAGATGGGGATTCTGGACGGACGGGTAGCCGTCATCACCGGCGCAGGCCGGGGCATCGGACGCGAGCACGCGCTGCTGTTCGCCAGGGAAGGCGCGGCGGTCGTCGTCAATGATCTGGGTGGCAGCAATACCGGCGACGGCAGTGACTCCGGGCCGGCGCATGAGGTTGTCGCGGAGATCGTGGCAGCCGGTGGGCGCGCCGTGGCCAATACCGCCAACATCGCCGAATGGAATGGTGCCGCATCGGTCATCCGGTCGGCGCTAGACGAATTCGGCAGACTGGACGTCCTGGTGAACAACGCGGGCATCCTGCGCGACGCATTCATCGCCGGTATGACCGAGTCGCAGTGGGATGCGGTGATCGCCGTACATCTCAAAGGGCACTTCTCGATGCTGAGACACGCCGCCCAGTACTGGAAGGACCAGTCCAAGGCTGGTGAGCAACCCACCGCGGCGGTGATCAACACCGCATCGGGCTCCGGGGTGACGCTGCCCAACGCCGGCCAGGCCAACTACGGCGCCGCCAAGGCGGCTATCGCCGCGCTGACGTTGATCGCCGCCGAGGAGTTGGAACGTTATGGCGTGCGGGTCAACGCCATCGCGCCGATCGCTCGTACCCGGCTCACGCTGGCCACGCCGGGGATGGGTGCGTTGATGGCCGAGCCGGAGGACGGCGAGCCGGATCTGTTCGCCCCGGCGAACATCGCACCACTGGTGGCATACCTGGCCAGTGAGAAATGCCCGCTCACCGGGCGAGTCTATGCCGTCCAAGGCGGGGCGATCTCGCTGCTGAAGGGCTGGCATGACATCGCCACCATCGAAACCGACACGGTCTGGGACGTCGACGACATCGCGCAGCGACTGCCGTCCTGACCGGCCCGCGCCGACGACAAAGGAGAACCACCGATGATCGAATGGTCAGATACCGACATCATCATGCGCGACACCGTGCGCGAATTCATCGCCAAGGAGATCCGCCCTCACATCGAGGAACTGGAGAGCGGGCAGCTCTCGCCGTACCCGATCGCCCGAAAGCTGTTCAGTGAGTTCGGCCTCGACGTGATGGCCGCCGAAGCGGTCAAAACGATGCTCGACCGGGAACGCGCCCGGGCCGAGGCCGAGGGCGGTGCAACGACGTCGTCGGCTCGAACCGGTGGCGGAATCGGCGATCTCGGCGCCCAAGTGTCGATGGCGGCGGTGCTGGTCACCGAGCTTGCCGCCGTGAGCATCGGTTTGCTCTCGACCATCGGGGTCAGTCTCGGACTGGGCGCCTCGACCATCATGGCGCGTGGCACGCTGGCGCAGAAGGAACGCTGGCTTCCTGAGCTGATGACGCTGGAGAAGATCGCGGCGTGGGCGATCACCGAACCCGATGCCGGATCCGATGCCTTCGGCGGCATGAAAACCTATGTCCGCCGGGATGGCTCGGACTATCTGCTCAACGGCCAGAAGACGTTCATCACCAACGGTCCGGATGCCGACGTCATTGTGGTGTACGCCAAACTCGACGAAGGTATCGATTCCGGGGTCGACAAACGTGATCGGCCCGTGCTGACATTCGTTCTCGATGCCGGCATGCCTGGGCTGACTCAGGGCAGGCCGTTCAAGAAGATGGGCATGATGTCCTCGCCGACCGGTGAACTCTTCTTCGACAATGTCCGCCTCAGCCCTGACCGACTGCTGGGGGAGACCGAGCGGCACGGTGCCGGCGACGGCAGGGACAGTGCGAGGGCGAACTTCGCCGGTGAACGGATCGGGATCGCGCTGATGTCGCTGGGCATCATCAACGAGTGCCATCGGTTGAGCGTCGACTACGCCAAGACCCGCACGCTGTGGGGCAAGAACATCGGGCAGTTCCAGCTGATCCAGCTGAAGCTGGCGCAGATGGAGATCGCCCGGATGAACGTGCAGAACATGGTGTTCCAGACCCTGGAAGCTGCGGGCCGGGGCAGGATGCCTTCCCTGGCGGAGGCCTCGGCGATCAAGCTCTATTCGTCGCAGGCGGCCACCGACGTCGCCATGGAGACCGTTCAATTATTCGGTGGTAATGGCTACATGGCCGAGTATCACGTGGAACGGCTTGCCCGGGACGCCAAGTCGTTGATGATCTATGCGGGAAGCAACGAGGTGCAGGTCACCCACATCGCCAAAGGACTCCTTTCGGCATGATCAGCTCCGGCACGGGGTGCTACAACGGTGTGCGGACCCGGGTCTTGTCGGTGGGTGGCGACGGACCACCCGTTGTGCTGTTGCACGGCTACGCGGACTCGGCGGACACTTGGCGCGCGGTGCTCGCGCGGCTGGCCCACGCCGGCCGGCGTGCCCGCGCGATCGATCTGCCGGGCTTCGGGTGGGCGGACCGCCGCCAACCGGGGCCGCTACTACCGCAATTCGACACCTTCGTCGACGACCTACTAGCCGAGACGGGGCCGGCGGTACTGGTCGGAAACTCGCTTGGCGCCGCCACGGCCGTCCGGGCTGCCACGCGCAATCCGGGTGCAGTGCGGGCGGTTCTGGCGCTCAACGATCCCCTCAACGCTCGTCACCTGCCGGCTCGTCTGGCCCGGCGAGGACACCTGCCCGATCAGGTCTGGCATGCGGCGGCGATGATGCCGATTCCCGCCGGGGTGCTGCGCTGGGCGACCGGACACGCCGTGCGACGCGTCCTCTACGGTCCCGGCGTCGCCGCCGATCCCGCTGTCGTCGCACGATGGCGGCGCACCGTGTGCGGGCCGGCGTCCTTGGCGGCGCTGGGCCGCTACGCATTTCAGTATGCGCTGGAGACCGCTGACGGGCATCGGGATCTGCGCATCGACTGCCCGGCCGTCGTGGCACACGGCGCCAAGGACCGGATCATTCCCGTTCAGGCGAGCCGGGTGTTGCACCAGCAGATTCCGGGCAGTTCGTTCGTGGTGTTACCGCGCTCCGGTCATTGCCCACAGCTCGACGATCCCCACGAGGTGACCCGATTGATCATGAGGCTGCCATGATCGGGCGATGGGCCGATCTCACCCGCGCCGTCGTGGTGCTGCAGCGCCGGAGGATGATCGACCTCCGCAACCCGGTGGCGCTGGTGAGCGCCGCCCGCGCCCTGCGGCGGTACGGCTCCTTCGGGGGCTTGGCCACCCACACCGCTGCGCGTTACGGGGATGCCCCGGCGCTGACCGACGAGCGCGGGACACTGACCTTCGCTGAACTCGATCGGAAGTCCAACGCTGTGGCCCGGGTGCTGCACGCCGGGCCCTCCGGTGCTGCCGCGACCGTCGGCGTGCTCAGCCGGGGTCACCGTGGGCTCCTGCTGGTTCTCGCGGCCGCCGGCAAGGCCGGGGCGCGGATCGTCTTGCTCAACACCGGGTTCGCCGGTCCGCAGCTGGCTGATGTGTGCCTGCGGGAGCGGGTCGAGGTGGTGCTGGCGGATCAGGAGTTCACCGAAGCCCTCGGCGCCCTGCCGGCCCGCATCCAGGTGATCCTGAACTGGGCCGACGACGTGCCGACGCTACCGGTGATCGACGACCTCGCCGCGGCGCAGTCCGACGAGCCGCTGCCCGTCCCGCGCGAGCCGGGCGGGCTCGTCCTGCTCACCAGCGGGACCACGGGTGTCCCCAAGGGCGCGCCGCGCAACCGGATCAGCCCGCTGCAGTCCGCGCAGTTGCTCGACCGGGTGCCGTGGCCGGCGGGCAGCTCCTACGTGATTGCCGCACCACTGTTCCATGCCACCGGGCTGGCCACCGCCGCAGTCGGCTTGGCGTTGGGCAACCGAATCGTGCTGTCCCGGCGGTTCGATCCGCTGGAGGTGCTGCGCGCGGTCGCCGAACACCGCGCCGGGGCAGTGGTTCTGGTGCCGACGATGCTCGGCAGGATTCTCGACCTGGGCCCCGACATCCTCAGTCGATACGACACCTCCTCGCTGCAGGTCATCTTCGCTGCCGGATCGGCGTTGTCCCCAGACCTGTGCCGCCGGACGCTGCAGACCTTCGGCGATGTCCTGTACAACCTGTACGGGTCGACCGAGGTGGCGACCGCCGCCGTGGCGACCCCGGCCGACCTGCGTGCCGCTCCGGGGACGGTCGGGCGCCCACCCGTCGGCTGCCGGATCGCCGCCTATGACGCCTACGACCGCGTCATCACCGAGCCCGGGCGCAGCGGAACACTTTATGTGTCAAGCGGACTGAGCTTTGCGGGCTATACCGACGGCGGGCGCAAGAGGGTGCTCGACGGAATGCTGTCCAGCGGCGACACCGGCCACTTCGACGGCGACGGCCGGTGGTTCGTCGACGGGCGTGACGACGACATGATCGTCTCCGGCGGAGAGAACGTCTACCCGATCGAAGTGGAGAACCTGCTCGGCGAGCATCCGTCGATCGTCGAGGCCGCGGTGGTCGGCAGACCGGATCAGGACTTCGGTCAGCGGCTGTGCGCCTTCGTGGTGATCCGTGACAGCGCAACCCTCGACGCCGACGGCGTCCGGTCCTATGTGCGGCAACGGCTGGCCCGGCACAAGGTACCCCGAGATGTGGTCTTCCTCGATACCCTGCCGCGCAACGAAACCGGTAAGGTGCTCAAGCGCGAGCTACTGGCCTGGGCTGCCGAGTGATGTCGGGGACGCCGACGGTGACGGCCGTCGTCGACGCATTGCGCAGTGCCCAGCCCGCCTGGCAGGAATTGTCGGTCACCGCCCGGGTGCGCTGGCTGGTGCGCTACCGGAATTGGCTGTTGGACAACCAGTCCCGACTGGAACACATCCTGTCGCAGGAGACCGGCAAGCCGTCGGCCGAGGCGGCGCTGGAAATTCCCTACGTTGTCCAGGCGATCAACTACCACTGCCGGCGCGCGCCGCTGCTGTTGGCCGACCGGCGTCCTGGCCCGCACGGCATACTCGCGATCACCAAGCGGCAGTTGATTGTTCAACGGCCGTACCCGGTCGTCGGGGTGATCACGCCATGGAATTTCCCGCTGGGGCTGTCTCTGCTGGATGCGGTACCGGCCCTACTGGCCGGCTGTGCGGTCGTGGTCAAACCGTCTGAGTTGACGCCGTCGGCGGTGTCCGTGGCGGTCGGGGGATGGGCCGAGATCGGAGCACCGCCGGTGCTGCGTGTCGTCACCGGCGCTGGCGGCGCCGGTGCGGCGGTGGTCGACGCCGTCGACTTCATCCAGTTCACCGGGTCGGCCCGCACCGGCAGGATCATCGCTCGGGCGGCGGCCGAACGCCTGATTCCCTGCGCTCTCGAACTCGGCGGGAAAGACGCCATGATCGTGCTGGCCGACGCCGACATCGAGCGCGCGGCCAACGCCGCGGTGTGGGGGCGATGGCCAACTGCGGCCAGATGTGCGTCTCGGTGGAACGGGCCTACGTCGAGTCGGCGGTCTACGACCGGTTCGTAGCGGCGGTGACCGCAAAGGTGACCGCTTTGCGCGCCGGAACCGACATCGGTCGGCTGACCAGTTCCGACCAGCACGAGGTGGTCCGACGGCACATCGAGGATGCGCTCGGACGCGGGGCCACCGCGGTTGCCGGCGGGCGGGACGTGGAGAGTCCGACGGTGCTCGTCGGTGTCGACCACGACATGCTGTGCATGACCGAGGAGACCTTCGGGCCGACGCTGCCGATCATGCGGGTCGCTGACGAGCATGAAGCCGTCCGCCTGGCCAACGCGTCCCGGTATGGCCTCTCGGCGGTGGTCTTCAGCGGTGACCGGCGGCGGGCCGAGCGGTTGGCCCGCCGGATCGACGCGGGCGCAGTGAACATCAACGACGTGTTCGCCAACCTGTTCACTCTGGCGCTCCCACAGGCCGGGTGGAAGGAATCGGGTATCGGTGCCCGCGGCGGACGTGACGCGGTGACGAAGTTCTGTCGGCCGCAGGCGATCGTCGCGGCCCGGCTGACCCCGCGCAGTGAGCTCACCTGGTACCCGTACACCCCGGCGCGTCGCGCGCTGGTGCGCCACGTCTCCCGCTTTCTCGGTGCGCGCGGACTGCGGCGCCGACTCGGTTCGTGAAAGGACACCCACCCGTGGCGAAGATGAACTTGGCCGGCCGCGTCGTCGCGATCACCGGCGGTGCACGAGGCATCGGCGCGGCGACCGCGGCGGCGTTCGCCGAGGCCGGCGCCACCGTGGCGATCGGCGACGTCGACGTCAGCCTCGCCGAGCGAACCGCGTCCCGCCTCGGCTGCTGGTGGGCCGGACTCGACGTCACCCATCGGGCCGGATTCGCCGACTTCCTGGATTCGGCGATCGGTGCCCTCGGCCGGCTCGATGTCCTGGTCAACAACGCCGGCATCATGCCGGTGACGGCTCTGGTCGACGAGTCGGCCGAGTCCGTTCAACGCCAGCTCGCGATCAACGTCGCCGGGGTCGTCTACGGGACCCAGCTGGCGATCGAGCGCATGGCACCCGGCGGCGCGGGGAGTGTGGTCAACGTCGCCTCGGCGGCCGGGCGGATCGGGTTCGGCGGCGTGGCGACCTACACCGCCACCAAGTTCGCCGTCGCCGGCTTCACCGAGGCCGCCGCTCTCGAGTACCGGTCGTCGGGTATCCGGTTCACCACGGTCTTCCCCGGGATGGTCAACACCGAGCTGGCTGCCGGGTTGTCCGATCACGCGATGATGCGGTCCTGTTCGGCCGACGTCGTAGCGGCCGGAATCGTGGATGCCGTGCGCCGAGGTCGCCGTGCCGTGTACGTCCCGCGCCGGCTGGGTGTGATCTCCACGGTGTACGGCCTGCTGCCGTCACCTGCCCGGACCTCACTGATGTCGCTGCTGGGAGCCGATCACCAGATGCTCCAGGCCGACGACTCGACGCGGGCCGCCTACGAACGGCGGGTTCAGCACCGCCGGTAAAAACTGACGTATTGGAAAATAAAGGACCGAGGTCCCTTCCTTAGCTGCATACTGCCGGTTAGGTTCCAGATGCCTACCGGGGTATGGAGCCGGGCCGGCCGGCAACGGTCGAGGGGGCCGCTGCGGGCCGGCCCGGTTTCCGTCTCACATCCAGGCCGACCAGAACCGGGTCAACTGGCCTCCGATGGAGGCCAGGGCCGCCGGCACGCCGGACAGCTCGAAGAACCAGAACACCACCGAGAAGAACCACTGGTTCAGCGCCGGGGCGAGCAACAGGACCAACAGGATCAGGAAGCCGAACTGCTTGGCCGGCGCCACCGCGCGTTGGGTCTCCGGGCTCAGATGCGGCTCCAGCGCCCCGTAGCCGTCCAGGCCCGGGATCGGCAGCAGGTTCAGCAGCAACGCGGTGATCTGGAGGAAGCCCAGGAACGCCACTGCCGACCAGAACACGCCGTGGTCAGGGTCATAGAACAGCCTGGTCGCGGCCAGCAGCAGCACGGCCAACACCAGGTTGGCCGCCGGTCCTGCCAGGTTGACCAGGCTGCGCTGGCGCGGCGTCATGTAGCCGGTGTTGAGGTACACCGCCCCGCCGGGCAGGCCGATGCCACCCAGCGCGATGAACAGCAGCGGCAGGCCCAGCGAAAGCAGCGGGCTGGAGTACTTCAACGGGTTGAGGGTCAGGTAGCCGCGCGCCGCCACGTCGTGGTCGCCGAACCGCCAGGCGGTGAAGGCGTGGCCGAACTCGTGCAGGCACAGCGACACCAGCCAGCCGGCGATGACGAAGATGAACACCCCGACGTAGGCCAGCGGACGGACCGACTCCGCGGCCAACCACGCCAGCACCCCGCCGAGCACGGTGACCGCCACGATCACCAGGAAGATGGGGCTCGGCCGCACCGACTGGCGCAGCGGACGAATACTCACCTCACGAAACTACCGGACAGGCCTGTGACCACCTGAGATCGTGGGGTATGCGCCCGCCCGCCCTGCCCGCACCCAAACCGTTCTCGGCCCTGTTCGGCGGCCTGTACGCGGCCGCCTACGGGCTGGGCGGCCAGCCGCTGGTCTACCGGGCCGTCGAGCGTCTCGGGCCGGTCGTCGCGCTACCGGTACTGGGGTTCGGGCCGGTCGTCGCAGTTGCCGACGCCGCACTGGCCAAAGAGGTGTTCAGCGCCAAACCCGACGTACTGCTCGGGGGCGAGGGCGTCGGACCGGCCGCGGCCATCTACGGCTCGGCGTCGATGTTCGTCCAGGAAGAGCCCGAACACCTGCGCCGGCGCCGGCTGCTGACACCGCCGCTGCACGGCACCGCCCTGGACGGGTACGTGCCGGTGATCGAGGCTGCGACCCAGGCCGCGATGGCCACCTGGCCGGTCGGAACACCGATGCGGATGCTCGAAGCCGCCCGTGACCTGACCCTGGACGTGATCATCCAGGTGATGTTCGGGGTCGACGACCCCGCTGAGGTCGAGAGGCTCGGTGAGCCCTTCGACGAACTGCTCACCCTGGCGATCTCCGCGCAGACTCCGGTGCGCTACGCCTTACGCCGGGCCGGAGCGCTACGCGCCTGGGGCCGACTGGCCGCGGTCAACCGGCGAATCGACGAGATCGTGTTCGGTCTGATCGCCGAGCGCCGGGCCGCGCCCGGGGCGGGTGGCGGCGTGCTGTCAATGTTGGCCGACGCCCGAACCGATGACGGAGAGGGATTGTCGGACAACGAGATTCGGGCCGATCTGATCACGCTGGTGCTGGCCGGGCACGAGACGACCGCGACAACGCTGGCGTGGCTGATCGATCTGTTGCTGCACCATCCACCGGCGCTGGAGCTGGTGCGGGCCGAGGCGCGGTCCGGGGCGACGGCCTACACCGAGGCGGTGATCAACGAGACCCTGCGGTTGCGCCCACCCGCGCCGATCACCGGGCGGATGACCGCGGGCCGGTTCCAGCTCGGCGACTACACCCTGGAGCCGGGCACCCGGATCGTGCTGCTGCTCGACGTCGTCAACCGCGACCCGCACACCTATCCCGACCCCGACGAGTTCCGTCCGGAACGTTTCGTGGGGACGCGTCCGCACCCGTACGCCTGGATCCCGTTCGGTGGGGGAGTCAAGCGCTGCATCGGAGCCAGCTTCGCGATGTGTGAGCTGGTCACCGTGCTGCACACCATCCTGCGAGCGGGCCGGCTGGAGCCGGTCAGCCCACGGTTGGAGTGCCCACAGTCCGGGGCGACTCCGGTGCTGGTGCCCCGTAACGGCACCAGGGTGTACTTCTCTCACGACACCCGCAGCCAGCCCGTGGTGTGCCGATAGAGTGCCGCCCGCTTGACTTCGCGGTCGGCCGGCACACCGTCGCGGACCACGCGCGCGCCGGTCGTGCCCAGCTGGGCGGCCCGGCCGGTCAGCCAGCGGCGGCGGGTCCGACCGGTGAGCACTGTCGCCCGCAGGCCCGGCATCGTCCGGGTCGGCTCGATGCGCACCCCGGTCACCTCACCGTCGAACAGCACCTCGTCGTCGACGACCGCCTCGCCGTGAATCACCTGCCCGGCCCCGGGTGGCAGCCACAGCGCCGCGCTGACCACCACGGTGCCCGACTCATCTCGGATCAACGGAACACGTTGTGCCACACCGATTCGCGCGCGCCGAGCGGCGCGCCACCCGGGCGCGTGGGCGACCTCGACGTCGAGCCGTTCGGTGCGCATCAGCCGGGTCAGCACCGCCGCCAGGTCGGCATCCGTGCCCACCACGACGGCACGGGACACCCCGTCGATCGCCGCGTCGATATCGGCGGGGCCGTCGACGTCGTGGACCCGGACAGAGGCCAGCGAGCGGGGCAGCCGGCGGCCGCTGAATCGCAACACGGCCATCTCGGTGTTGGTCAACGACACTCCTCGTGCTGCGCTCCGATAGGGTGGGTCACCGGCTGGACAGAATTTATGCAGATCAGCGGGAGATTACGTCATGCCGGCAATCGTCCTCATCGGCGCCCAGTGGGGCGACGAGGGCAAAGGTAAAGCCACCGATCTGCTCGGTGGGCGTGTGCAGTGGGTGGTGCGCTACCAGGGCGGCAACAACGCCGGCCACACGGTGGTGCTGCCCAACGGCGAGAACTTCGCGCTGCACTTGATCCCGTCGGGCATCCTCACACCCGGGGTGACCAACGTGATCGGCAACGGGGTGGTGGTTGACCCTGGCGTGCTGCTCGGCGAGCTCGCCGGCCTGGAAGACCGCGGCATCGACACCTCCGGGCTGCTGATCTCCGCCGACGCCCACCTGCTGATGCCCTACCACGTGGCCATCGACAAGGTCACCGAGCGCTACATGGGCAGCAAGAAGATCGGTACCACCGGGCGCGGCATCGGGCCCTGCTACCAGGACAAGATCGCCCGGATGGGCATCCGCGTCGCCGACGTCCTGGACCGTGATCTGCTGGCCGCCAAGATCGGCGCCTCGCTGGAGCTCAAGAACCAGATACTGGTCAAGATCTACAACCGCAAGGCGCTGGACCCCGACGAGGTTCTCGAGACGCTGCTGGCGCAGGCCGACGGCTTCAAACACCGCATCGCCGACGCCCGGCTGATCCTCAACACCGCGCTCGAAGCCGGCGAGACGGTGCTGCTGGAGGGCTCCCAGGGCACTCTGCTCGATGTCGACCACGGCACCTACCCCTACGTCACGTCGTCCAATCCCACCGCGGGTGGGGCGGCGGTCGGTTCCGGCATCGGCCCCACCCGGATCACCACGGTGTTGGGCATCCTGAAGGCCTACACCACCCGCGTCGGCTCGGGACCGTTCCCCACCGAGCTGTTCGACGAGCACGGCGCATACCTGGCCAAGACCGGCGGCGAGGTCGGCGTCACCACCGGCCGCCCCCGCCGGTGCGGCTGGTTCGACGCGGTGATCGCGCGCTACGCCACCCGGGTCAACGGCATCACCGACTACTTCCTGACCAAGCTCGATGTGCTGTCCAGCCTGGAGACGGTCCCGGTGTGCGTCGGCTACACCGTCGACGGCAAGCACACCAGCGAGATGCCGATGACCCAGAGCGACATCGCCCGCGCCGAACCGGTCTATGAGGAACTGCCCGGTTGGTGGGAGGACATCTCCGGCGCCCGTGAGTTCTCCGACCTGCCGGCCAAGGCGCGCGACTACGTCCTTCGGCTGGAAGAACTTGCCGGCGCCCATGTTTCGTGCATCGGCGTCGGACCTGGCCGGGACCAGACCATCGTCCGCCGCGACATACTGGCGACCAACGGGTGAGCGACGCACACGAGCTCGACCCCGACTACGACAGGCACGGCGGCTTTCCGAAGCTCGAAGTCGCGCACCCCGGTCCGGGGTTCGGCCGGTTCGTCGCCGCCATGCGCCGGGCCCAGGACTTGGCGGTATCGGCCAACCCGGATTCGGACACCTGGGACGCCGCCGCCGACCGGGTCGAGCAGCTGGTGGAGCTGTTGGCCCCGTTCGAAGCGGACGAAGGTGTCGGGCCGGCTGCGCGGGTGCCCGACCTGCCCGGCGGCGGCAGCCTGCTGATGCCGCCGTTCCGGGTGGTCACCATGGCCCCCGAGGGTGTCGAGCTGGCCGTCCGGTTCAGCCGGTTCCATGTGGGGGGCAATTACGCGGTGCACGGTGGCGTGCTGCCGCTGTTGTTCGACTCGGTGTTCGGGATGATCATCCACGCCACCGGCCGTCCGATCAGCCGCACCGCTTTCCTGCACGTCGACTATCGCAGCGTCACCCCGATCGAGACCGACCTGACCGCGCGGGGCTGGTTGCGGGAAGCCGAGGGCCGCAAGGCGTTCGTCAACGCCGAACTTCGGACTCCGGATGGCACACTGTGCGCCGAAGCCAACGGGTTGATGGTGCGACTGCTGCCCGGCCAGCCCTGAGATCTGTCACGATGGCGGCGTGTCAGATCGCTCGCCCGCACTGAAAAGCCTGACCACCCCGCGCGCTGCCGCGGCGGCCGGGGTGGTGTTCGCGCTCCTGTTCGGCGCCAACCTGATCCTGATCCGGTCGTCGTTGCCGGAAGGGGCGCAACCCGGATCTCAGTGGCTGGACGCAGCCAGCGGCAAGATGAAGATCGCCGCGATGTTGATGCCCTTCGCCGGGATCGCCTTCCTGTGGTTCATCGGTGTGGTGCGCGACGGCCTCGGCCGGTTCGAGGACAAGTTCTTCGGCACCGTTTTCCTGGGCAGCGGCCTGTTGTTCCTGGCGATGATGTTCGCAACGAGCGCGATCGGCGCGGGTCTTTCGGCCAGTAACAGTGCCGTCGGATACGAGGCCCTCGGGCACAGTGAGGTGGCGGTCTTCGGCCAGATGGTGGTGCTGGCGCTGTCGAAGACCTATGCACTGCGGATGGCGGCGGTATTCATGATCTCGTTGGCGACGATCTGGCTGCGCACTCACCTGATGCCGCGCTGGCTGGTGATCGTCAGTTACCTGCTGGCGGTGGCACTGCTGATCTCCAGCGACATCAGCATGTGGTTGACCCTTGGCTTTCCGATCTGGGTGTTCGTGGTGAGCATGCTGCTGCTGACCCGCGCCGGAATTTTCGAAGGCCACCGCGACGAGTTCGGCGACTGAATTCAGGCACTGACCCTCACCACGCCACCGGCAGCGACTTCAGGCCGTAGATGAAATGGAACGACCTGAAATCGATCTCGTCGAACGGTTCCACGTGGGTCAGGGTCGGAAAACGTTGCAGCAGTGCAGGCAAGGCGATCCGCATCTCCATCCGCGCCAGTGGCGCACCCAGGCAGTGGTGGACTCCGTGTCCGAAGGCCTGATGCCCCACGGCTCCGCGACTGATGTCGAGGACGTCGGGCCGGTCGACGAACGCGGGGTCGCGGTTGCCCGACACCAGCGACGCCAGCACCAGGGCGCCGGCCGGGATGGTCACTCCGGCCACCTCGACCTCGGAGGTGGTGATCCGGGGGATCGCGTTGTGCACGACCGAGAGCCAGCGCAACAGCTCCTCCACGGCAGGACCGACGGCTTCCGGGTCGTCGCGCACGGCGGCGAGCTGGTCAGGGTGTCGCAGCAGGGCTAGTGTGCCCAGGCTGAGCATGTTCGACGTGGTCTCGTGGCCGGCGAGCAGCAGCAGTCCGGCTATCCCGATCAGCTCGGCGTCGGTGAGCTCGCCACCGTGCTCGCGAACCAGCATGCCCAGCACGTTGTCACCCGGGCTACGCCGAGCTGCGGCCACGAGGGAACCCATGTACTCCCGGCCCTGTCGCTGCAACTCGAAGCGTTCGGGTATCGGGATGGACAGATCGAGCTGACGGGCGCTGCGCCGCTCGAAGTCCGCCCGGTCGCCGGGGGCACGCCGAGCAGCTCGCAGATCACCAGCGATGGGATGGGCAGCGCGAACTCGGCCACCAGGTCGGCGGGTGCACCGGTGCGCTCCAGCGCGTCGAGCCGGGCCGCGACGATCTCGGCGATGCGTGGCTCGAGTGCCTTCATCCGCCGTCCGGTGAACGAGCCGGTCAGCATCCGGCGCAATCTGGTGTGGTCCGGTGGGTCGAGTCCCAGCAGGTTGCCGGCGCGCGCGCTGGCCTGCTCGTCTTCGGGAAGTTGCGGCGCACCGGGAACCGTGAACCCGGGCGGGCGGCCATTGGCGAAGTGCTCGTGGTCGGCCAGCACGCTTTTGACGTCGTCGTGGCGGGTGACGAGATACACCTGCATGCCGAAGGCGTTGACGGTGGTACCCACCCCGTCGGAGTCGCGGATGTCGCGGAGCTGCGGCGTTGGATCGAACCCGTTGCGCCGCATGTGCACTGGCGGCAGCGCGGGAGCATGTGTCATGACACGACGTTACGCGTCGTGGGCGGCCTCGATCTCCTCGCGGGCGAATGCAGGCCACCAGATGCGGGGTCCGATCAGGGTGAACAGCGCCGGGATCACCACTGTGCGCACCACAAATGTGTCGAGCAGGATGCCCAAGCCGACGATGATGCCGAGCTGGGTCAGCACGATCAACGGCAGCACGCCGAGGACGGTGAACACCGCGGCGAGCACGATGCCGGCGCTGGTGATGACCGCCCCGGTGGCCGACACCGCCCGGACGATCCCGCCCCGGGTGCCGTGCTGCGGTGTCTCCTCGCGGGCGCGGGTGACCAGGAAGATGGTGTAGTCGACGCCCAGGGCCACCAGGAACAGGAACGCGAACAGCGGTGTGGTGTTGTCCAGCGCGGGGAAGCCGAGCAGGTGCACGCTGACCCAGCCGCCAAGCCCCAGCGCCGCCATCGTGGACAGCACCGTTGCCGCCACCAGGACCAGCGGGGCCAGCGCGGCTCGCAGCAGGATGTAGAGCACCGCGAGTACGACGATCAGGATTGCGGGGATCACCACCCAGCGGTCGTGGATGGCCGCGTCCTTGGCGTCCAGCGCCTGCGCGTCGGACCCGCCGACCATCGCACCGGGATCAGCTTTCTTCACCGAATCTCGCAGGGCAGCAACGGAGTCGAATGCCGACTGGGATGCGGGTGCGGCGTCGAGCACCACCTGCCACTGGGTCAGGCCGTTGCCGGTCTGGCCGGCCGGGGTGACCGAGACGACACCCGGTGCGGTCTGCATCGCTTGGCTCAAAGCATCGGCTTTGTCGGTGCTGCCGATCACTCGGGTGGGATCGGTCAGGCCGCCGGGGAAGTGCCTCGACAGGGTCTGGTAGCCGGTGACGGAATCCGCACTCACCCGGAATTGGTCGATCTGGTTGAGCCCCACCGGGGTGGCGAGCAGACCCGTGGTCAGTACGGCCAGTGCGGCGATGGAGACCACCGCAACCCGGCCGGCGTGCCGGGACACCCAGTCCGCCACCCGATGCCAGGCGCCGGTTGTGGTGATCTCCTCGGCGTCGGGTCGAGGGATGAACGGCCAGAACAACTTCGGGCCGAACAGGGCAAGCAGCGGCGGCAGCACCAGCAACACGAAGACGGCGGCGACCACCAGGCCAGAGGCCGCCTGCACGCCCAGGCTGCGGGTGCTGGGCGAGGAGGCGAACAGCAGGGTGAGCAGGGCCAGCACCACGGTGGCGTTGCTCGCCACGATCGCCGGACCGGCGAAGCGCACCGCGGTGGCCAGGGCCTGGCGGTGGTGGGAGGTGCGGCGCAGCTCCTCGCGATAGCGCGAGATCAGCAGCAGCGCGTAGTTGGTGCCCGCGCCGAACACCAGCACGCTGGTGATGCCCGACGTCGACCCGTCGGCGGTCATCCCGCTGGCCTGGGCGATGGACGAGCCGAGCACCGCGGCCACCCGGTCGGCGAAGGCGATGACCAGTAGCGGCACCAGCCACAGCACCGGCGAGCGGTAGGTGATGATCAGCAGCAGTGCGACGACCGCGCCGGTGACCGCCAGCAGGGTGACGTTGGCCCCGGCGAACGCATTGGCGATGTCGGCCCCGAATGCGGGGCCGCCGGTGACGTTGGCCACGAGGTCGGCGGGCAAGCCGTCAGCGGCGGCCTGGCGCAAGGACTTGACCATGTCGTTGAGCGCGAATCCGGACAGTTTCGAGTCGACCGGAACGGGAGTCAGTGCGGCCTTGCCGTCCGTGGCGGCGATCACCGGGATCGGCGGGCCGCCGATCCCGGTGACGGCGAGCATGCGGCTGCGCGCGGCCTCTGCGGCGGCCAGGTCGGCCGAGCTGAGAGTGCCGCCGTCGTGGCGGGTCACGACCAGGATCACCGGGGCCTGATCGCCGCCGGGAAACTCCGTGAGCAGTGCGGTGACCTTGGCCGACTCGGCACTGGGCGGCAGCGCCACCGGCGATTGCTCAGCCGAGGAATTCTGCCCGGCAATCCCCATCAGCGCGCCCCCGATCACGAGGACGAGCAGAGCCAGCGCCCAGGAGAACCGGCCGCTGACCAGCCCGCCGATGCGATCCCAGACCGGTCGCTTGAGTTCTGCTCCACGGTGCATGACGCCAACAATAGCTTCAGTTACTGAACATTTCATCTACTTAACAGATACTGTGGAGGGTATGGACGAACCGGACCGGACCGCGCTGGAGTCCGCCGTCGTCGCCGATGTGCAGGCCCTGTCGGCCGAATCCGACCAGATCGGCCGGGTCTTCGCCGGCGCGCATGGGCTGTCGGCCAACGATTTCCGTGCCCTGGTCCACGTCATGGTCGCCGAGAACTCCGGGTTTCCGCTGACCGCCGGCGAACTGCGGGTCCGGATGGGGTTGTCCGGGGCGGCGATCACCTACCTGGTGGAACGGATGATCGTCTCCGGTCATCTGCGCCGGGAGTCCGATCCGGCCGATCGTCGCAAGGTGATCCTGCGCTACGCCGACCACGGCATCGAGGTGGGTCGGGAGTTCTTCACCCCGCTGGCCACCCACACCCACCGCTCGATGGCCGATCTGCCGGATTCCGATCTCGCCGCCGCGCACCGGGTCTTCGCCGCCGTGCTGCAGGCGATGGCCGACTTCCGTGCGGATTTGTCGGCACCCCCTGGTTAAGGTGGCGCGGTGCTGGACACCGTCGCCGTGGAGAACTACCGCTCACTGCGCCGGCTGGTCGTGCCGTTGCACCGGTGCAACGTCGTCACCGGGCCCAACGGGTCGGGCAAGTCGAGCCTGTACCGGGCGCTGCGGCTGCTGGCCGATTCGGCGCGCAACGGCGCGGTCAACGCCCTGGCCCGGGAGGGCGGCCTGAGTTCGACGATGTGGGCCGGCGCGGGCGGCAGGGGACCGGCCAGCCTCAAGCTGGGTTTCGCCGGTGAGGACTTCGGCTACGCCGTCGACTTCGGGATGCCCGTCCCGGGACGGACGGTGTTCAACCTGGACCCGGAGATCAAGGCCGAGGCGGTGTGGGCGGGCCCCGTGCTGCGGCCCTCGGCCCTGCTCGCCGAGCGGCTGGGCCCTGCTGTGCGGCTCCGCGACATCGACGACGATTCGGCCGGCTGGCGCACCAGCCCGGCGGGGCTGCGCCCGTTCGACAGCATGCTCAGCGAGATCGCCGATCCGCAGGCCGCGCCCGAGTTACTGGCGCTGCGCGAGCGGGTCCGGTCCTGGCGGTTCTACGACCACGTCCGCACCGACGCCGATGCACCGGCTCGCCGGCCGCAGATCGGTACCCGGACGCCCGTGCTGAGCCACGACGGCGCCGACCTGGCCGCCGCGCTGCAGACCATCGCCGAGATCGGTGACGCCGCCGCCATGGCCGAGGCGGTCGACGACGCCTTCCCCGGCAGCCGGGTGGAGATCGACTGCACCGATGCCCGGTTCGAGGTCACCTTGCGGCAGCCCGGGATGCTGCGTGCACTGACGGCCGCGGAACTGTCCGACGGCACGCTGCGCTACCTGCTGTGGGTGGCCGCGCTGCTGACCCCGCGGCCCGCCGAGCTGACCGTGCTCAACGAGCCCGAGGCCAGCCTGCATCCCGACCTGCTGCCGGCATTGGCGGCCCTGATCGCCCGGTCCTCGCAGAACTCCCAGCTCGTCGTCGTCACCCACGCCGCGGCCCTGGCCGACGGGCTGCGCGATCGCTGTGACGTCAACAGCATCGAGCTGGCCAAGGTATTGGGCGAAACCTCGATCGTCGGCCAGGGTCTGCTCGACGAGCCGCCCTGGCACTGGCCTGCGCGGAACTGAGCCCACCTATCCTTGGGCATCATGCGCGTGATGCTGGTGGGATCCGGTGAGCTCAGCCGCGAACTGGTGCTGGCCTTCCAGCGACTCGGTGCCGAGGTGGTCGCCGTCGACCGTTACGCCGACGCCCCGGCTCACGACGTGGCCGACGAGGCACTCGTGGTGAAGATGACCGACCCCGAGGAGTTGGCTGCCGCCATCGCCCGGGTCGAGCCGGCCTACGTCGTGGTCGACACCAACGCGGTGGCCATCGATGCGTTGCGGGCGGCCGCGGAGAGCGGATCCACCCAGGTGGTGCCCGCCGTCTACGCCACCCAACTGAGCCTGGACCGGGAGGGCATGCGACGGTTGGCGGCCGACGAACTCGGCCTGCCGACCGCGCCGTTCTGGTTCGCCGGTTCGGTCGAGGAGCTGACCGCCGTCGCCGAGCACGCCGGATTCCCGCTGGTGGTCAAGCCGGTGATCGGGGTCCCCGGGCAGGGTCAGTCGGTGTTGCTGCGACCCGACGACGTCGAGCCGGCCTGGCAGCGTGCCGTGGCGGCCGGGGGCCGGGTGCCGCATAACCGGGTGCTGGCCGAGACGGTGGTCGAGATCGACTACGCGGTCACCCTGCTGACGGTGCGCACCGACGGCCCCGCCGGACCGGCGCTGCACTTCTGCGAACCGATCGGCCACCGCCAGATCGACGGCGGGGTGCTGGAGATCTGGCAGCCTCAGCAGATGACCGTCGCCGCACTGGGCGCGGCGAAGTCGGTAGCCGCCCGGATCGTGCGGGCGCTGGGTGGCCGCGGTGTGTTCGGGGTGGAACTGCTGGTCCGCGGTGACGAGGTGTACTTCTCCGACGTCAGCGTGCGTCCCTACGACAGCGGGCTGGTCACCGTGGGCACTCAGCGGCTCTCGGAATTCGAGCTGCACGCCCGGGCCGTACTGGGACTGCCGGTCGACACCATCATGATCTCGCCCGGGGCCGCGGAGGTCACCTACGGCGGTGCTGACGAGGCGGGTGAGCGACCCGAGGCCAACCCCGAGGTGCTGGCCGAGGCACTGGCCGTTCCGGAGAGCGACGTGCGGCTATTCGGCCGCCATGAGGGGGCGTCTCGGTTGCGGCTGGGGCTGGCGCTGGCCACCGGGCCTGACGTCACCATCGCCCGCGACCGGGTGCGCCAGGTCTCGACGGCGCTGCGCAGGCTGTGGCAGTCGTGACCGAGCCGGAACGCGACGGCTCCAGTCCGATGCCGATTTTGATCGCGCTGGGCGTTGCGATGCTGGTGCTCGTCGGGGTGGGGATCTCCTGGCTGGTCCGCGGGGACGGGATGAGCGAGGACGTGAAGGTGGGCCGTGCCGCGGTGGCCCAGAACGACGCCCTGCAGCGGGGCGACTACGCCGACTTCCGCAAGTACACCTGCCCCGCGCAGCAGGGCACCGAGGCCGAAGTGCTTGCCGCGCAGCAGAAGTCGAAAGCCGCCCGGGGCGCCCGCTTCGTCGACGACGTCACCGGTGTCAGCATCGGCGGCGACCGGGCCACCGGGACGGTCGTCTACCACTTCGAACACGCGCCGGACACCAAGATCTCTACCCCGATGACCTTCGTCCGGCAGGGCGAGGACTGGACGGTGTGCTCGCCCGGTCCGGTCTAGGCGCTTCGGCGGCGGCCGGGGCTCGGTGCGTGCGGACTCCTCGAACCGATGGCCTCATGGGTGGCAACTCCCGACTGGGTCAGGAAATAGCTGCTTGGTCAGCCGTCGCCAATCCGTGCTCGAGGAGGTTGAAGATGGCGTCCAGGGCTTTGCGCGGTTCGGGTTCGTCGCCGACGAACTGCGGGATCTCCAGCACGTAACGGGCGACCGCACGGGCCGTTACGTCGTCGGCCGGTTGACCCAATTCGGCGGCGATGGCCTCGGCAAGTGGCTTCTCGCAGCGAATCCAGAGCTTGCGCGAATAGTCCCGCAGTGCCGGTGTGGCCATGATCAATTCGGTGCGCCGGACGAACGCTCGCGAGGGGCTTTCTACGAACGGCCCTCTGCCGGCCATGAATTCGCGCAGGGCGGTGAGCACTGAGGTGTGCGGTGGCCGATCCGAGACAGCGGCGAGCAGACTTTCTCGACGTTCCACACCGTCGTCGAACATCACGGCCGGCTTGCCGTCGGGGAAGTGCTTGAACAACGTGGGTACCGACACGTCGGCCTCGTCGGCGATGTCTTTGACGGACACCCGCATACCTCGGTGCCGACCTGACCTACACCCGTACCTCACGTGGATGGCGCATCCAGTCGATCGTCATCACGCCCGGAATGCGGATACCCGCCCCATCTCGTTGACCCGGACGGCAGAGCGGGATGACGGCGGGCAGTTGACATTGCTCCACGCCGAAATAGGGCCAACACCGCAGGCGGGGACAGGTGCGTTCGGCGGTCTTCGTTCGGCCGTCTCAGCCCGGTGTGGAAGACTCACGCAGGTGAGTTACGCAGGAGACATCACCCCCGAGGAGAGCTGGAAACTGCTCAGCGACAACCCCGACGCGGTGCTGGTGGACTGCCGCACCGACGCCGAATGGCGGTGGGTGGGGGTGCCCGATCTGACCAGCCTCGGGCGCAACGTGGTCTTCGTCGAGTGGAACCGCAGCAACGGGCAGCACAACGACGATTTCGTCGACGAGCTGATCGCCGCCGGTGTCACCCCGGGCGAACGCCCGGTGGTCTTCCTGTGCCGCTCGGGCAATCGTTCGATCCCGGCCGCCGCGACCGCCACCGCGGCCGGTATCGCGCCGTCCTACAACATGCTCGACGGATTCGAGGGCCAACTCGATGCCAACGGCCACCGCGGCAGCGGCGGCTGGCGGGCGCTGGGGCTGCCCTGGAGGCAGTCATGACCGACCCAAGCGAGCAGGTGCCGTCGGTCCGGATTCCCGCACCGCTGCCCGACGGGGTCAGCCAGGCCACCCTCGGTGTGCGCGGTGGTCTGCTGCGCTCGGGCTTCGAGGAGACCGCCGAGCCGGTGTACCTGACGTCGGGGTATGTCTACTCCTCGGCCGCCGACGCCGAGAAGGCGTTCACCGGCGAGATCGACCGCTACGTGTACTCCCGGTACGGCAACCCGACGGTCTCGATGTTCGAGGAGCGGCTGCGGCTGATCGAGGGTGCCCCGGCGGCGTTCGCCACCGCCTCCGGGATGTCCGCGGTGTTCACCGCCCTGGGCGCCTTGCTGGGCGCCGGTGACCGGTTGGTGGCCGCCCGCAGCCTGTTCGGCTCCTGCTTCGTGGTGTGCAACGAGATCCTGCCGCGGTGGGGAGTCGAGACGGTCTTCGTCGACGGCGACGACCTCGCCCAATGGGAGCAGGCGCTGTCCACGCCCACTCAGGCGGTGTTCTTCGAGACCCCGTCCAACCCGATGCAATCGCTGGTCGACATCGCCGCCGTATCCGAGATGGCTCACGCATCCGGCGCAAAGGTGGTGCTGGACAACGTCTTTGCCACGCCACTGCTGCAGCAGGGCTTTCCGCTCGGGGTGGATGTCGTGGTGTATTCGGGCACCAAGCACATCGACGGGCAGGGGCGGGTGCTCGGCGGCGCGATCCTGGGCGACAAGGAGTACATCGACGGCCCGGTGCAGAAACTGATGCGCCACACCGGACCCGCGCTGTCGGCGTTCAACGCCTGGGTGCTGCTCAAGGGTCTGGAGACGCTGTCGGTCCGGGTCAACTACAGCAACGCGTCCGCCCAGCGCATTGCGGAGTTCCTGGAGACCCAGCCCGCTGTGAACTGGGTGCGATACCCCTTCCTGGAATCGCATCCCCAGTTCGACCTGGCCAAGCGGCAGATGCGTGGCGGCGGCACCGTGGTGACGTTCGAACTCGACGGCGGTAAGGAGCGCGCGTTCGAGGTGCTCGACAAGCTGCAGGTGATCGACATCTCGAACAATCTCGGCGACGCCAAATCGCTGATCACCCACCCGGCCACCACCACCCACCGGGCGATGGGCCCAGAGGGTCGCGCCGCGATCGGGTTGGGTGACGGGGTGGTACGGATCTCGGTCGGACTGGAGGGCACCGAGGACCTGCTCGCCGACCTGGATCGTGCGTTGGGCTAGCGATGTCGCGCAACTCGCAGGCCAAGAAGGCTCGTCGAAAGAAACGCCAGACCGGCCGTGACGCGCGCTGGATTCCCGACCAGGTGATGGACAACCTCGTCGGCGACGATTTCGACGACGAACTCGGGCAGGCGGTCGAGACCTTCGACCAGTGGCTCATCTCGCGCGGTTGGACCTTCGACACCGACTTCTCCAACGAGACGCTGCTGAGCTGGTTCTACCCTCCGTCGGCCACCGACTTCTCCGACGAACGATGCGAGCCGGTGACCAGGATCTGGATCACCTTCGCCGGTGCGGACGACGACTTCCCCGAGCGGGTCACCGCGGTGCTGGCCGGCACCGCCGGCGAGGACCACGGCCAGCTCTACAGCGTGGCACCGGAGACCTTGCTCGCCCACATCGAGGAGATCGAGGCCTACCGGCACGGTAGTGCTGTTCCGGTGCTCAGCTAACCGTTCTCGGGGGTCTCCAGTACCCCGGTGGCCGACTGCGCGCGCTGCTCGTAGGCGGCGCGGGCGGCGGTGTCGAAGTCGAGGAAGACTCGGTCGGTGCCCATCTTTCTACCCAGCCAGCGCCGAGCCCTGGGCGGCAGGAACGCGGTGCCGGCCGCGATGAAGCGCAACGGGTACGGAACGGAGACAACGGTTTTCGGCTTGTCTAAGGTCTTGACGACGGCGTCGGCGATGTCCTCGGGCTGGACCGGCTTATTCGCGCCGGTGGCACTGGTGCCCGCGATCAGCTCGGTGTTGGTGAAAGTCGGCATGACACAGCTGATCTGGACGCCCTGCGGGGCGAACTCGTCGGACAGTGCGGTGGACAGCCCCACCACGGCGAATTTGGTTCCAGCGTAAAGCGCCTGACCTGGAACCGCGAGCATGCCGGCCAGCGAGGCGATGTTGACGATGTGGCCGGCGCGGCGCTTGACCATCTCGGGCAGCGCCAGCCGGCACCCGGTGAGCACCCCGTAGAAGTTGACCTCCACGGCCGCCCGCACCGCCTGCTCGGAGTGATCCAGGAACGGCCCTACCGGCATGACACCGGCGTTGTTGATCAACACGTCGATGTGCCCGCCTCCGTCGGCGCGGGCCTTGTCCAGGAACGTCGCGAACGACTCGGCGTCGGTGACGTCGAGCGGATAGCCCGACACCGGCCCGAGCTTGCTCAGCTGTGCGACGGCCGACTCCTCGAGGGCCACATCTCGATCTCCGATCACCACCCGCGCGCCGCGCTGCAGCAGGGCCCGTGCGGTGGCGAAACCGATGCCCCGTGCCGCGCCGGTGATGGCGATCGTCTTGCCGCGGATGTTGTCCATGAAGGCGAACTTTACAGGTGTCAAATTCTGCAGGGAAGATCCCGAGGCACACTCGAAGCCGTGACGATTCATTCCACCGGTGAACTCCGGTTCGTTCCGGCCCAGCAGGACGACGCGCTGGCCCAACCGCTGCTGGCCGAACTCGCGGTGGAGTACGCCACCCGGTACAACGGCAGCGAGGCCGGAGTCATGCAGTGGTTGCGCGGCTACCCCGCCGCGGAGTTCGACGCACCGGGTGGCGGGATGTTGATCGGAGTGCTCGGCGAGCGGCCGGTGACCGGCGGTGCGTTCCGCCGATTCGGGCCTGTCGATGGCATGGAAACCGCTGAGCTGAAACGAATTTGGACCGACAGTGGATACCGCCGCCGTGGCCTTGGTCGAGCGTTGCTTGCCGCTCTTGAAGCCGAGATCGTCAGCAGGGGTTATCAACGGATCTACCTGACCACAGGCGATCGGCAACCGGAGGCCGAAGCGCTCTACGCGGCCTGTGGTTATGTCCGACTCCAGGAACCGCTTCCGTACGACGGTGAAACCTACGCCGTCGCCTTCATCAAGGATCTCTAGCGCGGCGAGGCCTGACGGGCCGCCTCACGGATCGGCCCGAACCAGATGTCACCGTGCCCGGGAATCGTCACGTCGGTCTCGAGCATCGCCAGTGCGGCCAGACTGCGGACGCAGGCCTGCTCGTCGTGGTTGAACACCCGGTGCAGCAGTTGCGGTCCGGTGCCCGACGCCAGCGGATGCCCGGTGACCAGCGCGTCACCGCTGACCAGGACACCGTCGACGATGTAGGAACAGTGTCCGCCGGTGTGGCCCGGGGTCGGGACGGCCATCGGACGGCCCGGCAGGTTCTCGGCGACGTCCTCGGTCAGTGCGCCGGCGGTGGGAATGCCCTCGTGCGAGAGGGCGCCCTTGCGGACGATGTCCAGCGACCACTTCACCCAGCGCGGCTGCCAGGCGTGCATCAGCAGATCGGCCGGCGCGGCCTGCTGCAGGTATTCGCGTTTGGCGTGGCCGACCTCGTCGGCGTGGCAGTAGACCGGGGTGCGGTGGGTCTTGGCGAACCAGATGGCCGTGCCGAAATGGTCGACGTGGGCGTGGGTCAACAGGATCGCCTGCACATCGGCAGGCCCGAAACCCAGTTCGCGCAGGGACCGGAGAACGTCGTCTCGGTCCCCGGGGTAACCCGCGTCGATCAACATGACGCCGTCGTCGCCGGTGACGAGGGTCCAGTTGACCAACGGTGTCTGGGCCATATGGACGCGGTCGGTGACGGCGGTCAGGGCCAGTGCCATGCCCGCGAGTCTAGGCGGCTGCTCGGAGTGGGCCCGGGCGTGATACGTCGGCGCGCTCCGCACGAAAATTCGCTGTCAGCGCAGTACGCTCTCGGCGTGACGGAGCGCTGCGACCACGACAACAAACGTCGGCTCGATGCGATTTCACGGCGATCAGCCCTGGTGGCCGGGTCAGCCATGCTCGGATCGGCGGTGCTCACCGGAGCGGGCGAGAAGTCCCGGACCGCACCGTTGGCGCCGGCCGGGGGCTCGACGACTTTGCCGGACAACGCCCTGATCACATTGGGAGTGGCGGCCGGCCCGCCACCGTCGGCCAACAGTTACGGCATCTCGACGGCACTGAAACTCGGCGGTGACCTCTACGTCATCGACTGCGGCCTCGGCTCGCTGAATGCATTCACCAACGCCGGCTTGAGTTTCGACGACCTCAACGCCATGTTCATCACACACCTGCACACCGACCACATCGTCGACTACTACAGCTTCTTCCTCTCCGGCGGTTACAAAGCCCCGCACGGTAAACCCGCCGTCCGGGTGTACGGTCCCGGACCCGCCGGTGGTCTGCCACCCAGTGAGCTCGGCGTCCCTCACCCGCCCACCGTCAACCCGGCCGACCCGACGCCCGGACTCGCTGCCACGACCGAGGCACTGCACAAGGCGTTCGCCTACACCAGCAACATCTTCATCCGCGACGTCGGGATCGACGACATCCAGAACCTGGTCGACGTGCACGAAATCGCCGTTCCCCCAGGGTCGAACTATCGCGATAGGGCACCGAGGACAGCGCCTCTTGCGGTCATGGAAGACGACAACATGGTCGTGACCGCGACGCTCGTGTCGCACTACGACGTGTACCCGGCGTTCGCCTTCCGTTTCGATCTGAAGAATCCCACTCTGTCGATCACCTTCTCCGGCGACACCACCAAGTCAGACAACCTGATCCGGCTGGCCCAGGGCACCGACATCCTGGTGCACGAGGCGATGATCACCCTGGACGACTCCTACTACGGCGACAGCTTTCCGCCCACATACCTGCAGAACTCGCACACCTCGGCCGAGCAGGTCGGGCAGGTGGCGGCGGCGGTGAACCCCAAGCAGCTGATCCTGAGCCACTACTACCCGGTCGATCTGCCCGACTCCCAGTGGCTCGACGAAGTCGGCAAGAACTTCAGCGGCAACACCACCGTGGCCAAGGACGGGCAAGTCTTCGCGCTCTGAGTTTCGCCCGGATGACCTCGGCTGCACGTTCACCGATCGGCTGGAGTAGAAACGAAGGCGTGGCTGAACTGAAACTGGGATACAAGGCGTCGGCGGAGCAGTTCGCGCCGCGCGAGTTGGTTGAGCTGGCGGTGCTCGCCGAGGCGCACGGGATGGACAGTGCGACGGTCAGCGACCACTTCCAGCCGTGGCGTCACGAAGGCGGGCATGCGCCGTTCTCGCTGGCGTGGATGACCGCAGTCGGTGAGCGAACCAAGCGACTGGTGCTCGGCACCTCGGTGCTGACGCCGACGTTCCGGTACAACCCGGCCGTGATCGCCCAGGCGTTCGCCACCATGGGTTGTCTGTATCCCGACCGGATCTTCCTCGGCGTCGGTACCGGCGAGTCGCTCAACGAGATCGCCACCGGCTACGAGGGCGAGTGGCCGGAGTTCAAAGAGCGCTACGCACGGTTGCGCGAATCGGTGCGGTTGATGCGCGAACTGTGGCTGGGCGACCGGGTCGATTTCGACGGTGAGTACTACCACACCAAGGGCGCCTCCATCTACGACGTGCCCGAGGGCGGGATTCCGATCTACATCGCCGCCGGCGGCCCGCAGGTGGCCAAGTACGCCGGCCGCGCCGGTGACGGATTCATCTGCACCTCAGGCAAGGGCGAGGAACTGTACAAGGACAAGCTGATCCCGGCCATGAAAGAGGGCGCCGAAGCGGCCGGCAAGAACCCGGACGACATCGACCGGATGATCGAGATCAAGATCTCCTACGACACCGATCCTGAACTGGCGCTGGAGAATACCCGGTTCTGGGCGCCGCTCTCGCTGACCGCCGAGCAGAAGACCAACATCCACGACCCGCTGGAGATGGAGAAGGCCGCCGACGAGCTGCCCATCGAGCAGGTGGCCAAGCGGTGGATCGTGGCCTCCGATCCCGACGAGGCGGTCGCAAAGGTCAAGGACTATGTCGACTGGGGCCTCAACCATCTGGTCTTCCACGCCCCGGGCCACGACCAGCGCCGGTTCCTCGAGCTGTTCCAGCGCGACCTGGAACCGCGGTTGCGCAAGCTCGGTTAGCGGCGCTGGGCATCGAGCCAGACCACAGTGCGATGCTCAGCCGCATGTCTTCGCACCCGGTTCTGACTCGATGAGCTGTGGATGGCGGCATACCGGAATCCCCGGTGTGCGTGACCCTGTTTCGGGTGGAGCGGGTATTCATCGGAACTGAAGCCGTGGCTGCGGGCCGCCTGACCGAATATCAACTCCGGGCGCACTGCCGGCGGGTCTTCCCCGATGTGTATACCTGCGCGGCGGGGGAGTTGTCGGTCCGGGACCGGGCCATCGCGGCGGTGCTGTGGTCGCGGCGCCGAGGGGTGGTGACCGGCCTGGCCGCCTCGGCACTGCACGGAGCCAAGTGGGTGGATGCGGCAGTCCCGATCGAGCTGAACTATGCGAACAACAAGGCGCCGGCCGGGATCATCAGCCGTGCCGAGACACTTCTTGACGACGAGGTCCTCCACCTCAGCGCGTGTGCGGTGACGTCGTTGCCGCGTACGGCGTTCGACCTTGCTCGGCGTGGGACGGTGCACCAGGCGATCGCCCGCATCGACGCCCTTGCCAACGCCACCCGCGTGTCGATGACCGACGTGCTGGAGCTGGTGTCGCGGCATTCCAACGCCCGCGGCATCCGCCGGGTCCCCAGGGTGCTCGACCTTGCCGATGCCGGTGCGCAATCTCCCCGGGAAACCTGGTTGCGACTCCTGCTGATAGCAGCCGGATTCCCCCGGCCCGAGACCCAGATCCCGGTGCTGCGGGAGAACGGCCGCTCGTATTACTACCTGGACATGGGCTGGCGCGAGCCGATGCTCGCGGTCGAGTACGACGGGGAGCAACATCGCGTGGAGCGGACTATCTACCGCAACGACCGAACCCGGTCGGAGTACATCACCGAACGGCGTTGGCGGCGGATCACCGTGGTGGCCGGGGACCGAGAGGCCGACATCGTCGAGCGGACCAGGCGGCTGTGGGCATCGAGTCAGAACTCAGTGCGATGAATCCGGTCAGATCATCGCTCTGAGTTCTGGCTCGATGCCAACCTCGGACGTGGCGGACCGGTGACCTTGTAAAGCCGGAACCGCTCGTCGCCGGTGGCGCCGTAGATGGTGTAGACCAGCTCCCCGATCCCCGCGCCGTCGTACCACATCGAGGGGTAGCGGACGTTGACCGCGTCGGCGTCGGTGATCTCCGGATTGCTCAACAGCATGTACTTCACCCCATGCAGCCACGGGCGGTTCAGAGCGGTCTTGAAGTCGTAGTCACTGGTGACGATGAACTGTTTGGGCCGTTCGGAACTGAGCCACACACCCCAGGTGTTGAAGGTGTCCATCAGGATCGACCCGTCGGGCAGGTTCATTCGGTCCAGGTAGTCGGCCAGCACCCGGTCGTTGACCATCAGCCTGCGGTACCACTGTTCCTGTGCGGGGTACTGGTCGGGATGCAGCAGCGAGTTGAAGCCGAACTGCAGCTGCTGATTGCCGATTCGCTCGTTGAGTGAGGCGCGTACCGTCACCGGGAATCCGACGACAACCGACAGGATCAGTAACGCCGCCGCGAACTTGGCGGGGCGCGTCTCGGCCTGCCACGGTGCCCGCGGACCACGCTGGGGAGCCCAGCACACCAATGCGATGCACACCACCATCGGGATGGCCAACAGGTAGAACCTGAACCAGCCGAACGTGGTTGAGCTGACCTGCCCCCAGGCTGCGAACATCAGCACCGCCCCGAAGGTCACCAGCGGTACCAGGGCCGCAACTCGGCGGCTCAAGACCGCGTACAGCAGCGCACCGGCGGAAGCGATCCCGACGAACGGCTGCATGCCGAACATCCGCGCCGACACCACCACCCAGTCGGCGGACGCGGCCCGGCTCAGCGGACCACCGCGTGCCATCGCACCGGCCACTTGGCTCTCGTTGCCGTACCGCGAGGTGAGAGTGGCGAAGAGCTCCTGGTTGACGACCCAACCGGTCAACGCCCAGACCACCGCCGCGACCGTGATCGGAAACAGCACGATCGCGAGGTGAGCTGCCGTGGTGGACATTCGAGTGGTGGGGACGGCTTGCCGGAAGACCAGCACGGTCACGAACATCGCCACGCCGAGCGCCGCCGGGACCACCTCGTAGCGGGCCAGGTAACCCACCCCCAGCGCGACGCCGGCGAAGGCCAGGTCGCCCACATGACGATCCTCGACCCACCGCAACAGATGGCGCACGCACCACAGCACACAGAATGTCTCGGCGGCCTCACTCATCCCGGAGCCGCCGTAGACGACGATCATCGGTTGGAGCGCGAAGCAGGCCACGGCGATTCTGCGCCAACCGGATCCGATGTCGCGGTCCAGTGCGATCCGTCGCACCATCAGCGCGGCGCCGGCCATGAACAACGCACTCTGGACCACGCCCGCGATGCCGTGGTCACGCAGTTCCGGCCACCACTGAGCCAACCGCAGAATCGGGATCTCCACCAGGCTCGGCAACGGATTCCACACGAAGCCGACCGCGGACAGGTGCGGGTCGCGGCTTTCCAGGACGTAGCCGGCGTTGGCGACTCGGCTGGTGGAATCCGGATCGAACATGTTGTAGCGCATCATTAGGACATAGCCGACGGTGAAGTACAACGTGCTGAAGAACACGAAGAGGGCCACGCCGCGTCCCCGACCAGGGGCTGTTGCCGGTCTGGTCGGCACCTCGTCGTAGGTCGGCGCCGCTGGGAGGTGCGCGGTGAGTACGGTCACCGCATCACTCGTCGAGTACGTCCGGCAGGGTTTCCTCCGGCGTCTGCCTGTGCCTGCGCCGCCATAGTGCGATCGCCGCAACCGCGGCCAGCGCCGCAGCCAGCGCCCCGGCTGACGCCCATGCCCACCACTTCCAACCGTCACCGGGATACTCGTTGATCAGTGGACCACCCTCGCGCAGTGTCAGATTCACGGTCTGCGCGGCCGCGCCGGTGGCGACCACGTCGCCGGTCAGCGAGGCCCAGCGGGAGTCCAGTGCGCGGATGTAGTCGAAGTCGCGCTCGACCAGCGACCAGTCGTCTGTTCCGTTCACGGCCAGCACTGTCCGGTTGTTCTGCGAAAAGACTTGTACCAGGCCGACCGGACCGTTGAGGTCGACATCGGTGTCGGTTGCGCCGCGGAAGTCCACCGAGTTGCCCTGCTGGGCCAGCACAGTGGGCTTGAGCCCGGCTCGTGAGAGGTCTTCTCCGCGGGCCACGACAAGCAGGCCGCGGCCGTTGCCGGCCGCCGCCGGCAGTGTGCTCAGCCGGGGATGCAGCGTGACGGCGGTCTGCTGACCCATGAGGTTGATCGCCTCGGCGGCGAACCGCAGGTGGTCGGCCTGATCGACGACGACGTCGAAGTCGGGCGTGAATGCCATTGGCAGGATCGGGAACCCGCCCCGATTGTGGGTACCGGGGGTGACCGCCACGGTCGATGACGGGTCGAGAGTGAATTGGATCCGGTCGTTCAGCGGTGCACATTGCTGACTGGGCTGGTACCGCAGCTCCAGCGCGATCCCCACGTTCGATTGAATTCCTTCGGCAGGGATGGTGCCGGTGAGGTCCAGCACGCCGGATTCGTCGAGACGGCGCGACCCGAGCACGGTGCTTCCGGAGCGCACCACCACCGAGGCCTCCCCGCCGAGTACCGGCGTGTAGTGGCCGATGATGTGCAGCTTGGCATCCTGGATGGAGCCGACCGCGAACTGGCTGACGTCGAAACCGACATAGAGGGTCGCCGCGCCGAGAACCGAGATCTGTCCCGTCATGCCGAGTTGGGCAAAGGTTTTGATGTTGGTGGACTTCGGGCTGTCGGATTTCACCGTCTTGACCGCGACCGAACCGGTTTGAGCCAGCTTGATGCGCTGGTCGGTGAACAACTGGACCTGGCGGGTCAGGTCGTCACCCCTGCCCGCAATCACCAGCACCGCATCAGGTGAGTTCGGGTTCTCGACGGTGAGACCGGCCGGGACGACCTCACGCAGTTCGATGACCCGCCGGGTGGGGGAGCCGGGCGGTAGCGGATCGGGTGAGGTGTCGACGTCGATCCGCACCGGCATCGGCCGATACTGCTGCGTCAGCTTGGCGACCAGGTCGAGTGCGCCCTGCTGCTGTGCCCGGGACGGGTTCGGGCCGGTGCGGATCACGATCTGGTCGGTGTAGCCCGGCTCGAAGTCGGACACCAGCGCCGGGAACGGTGTCTGGCCCAGGTAGGTGGCGGCGAGCTGGCCCAGGGTGACCGACGACAGTTGCGTGCAACTATTTCCCGGCGGATTATTGTCTCGCAGAACGAAACTCAGCTTCGCCGTGCCGTCGATCACCTGCGCATTGGACAGGTCGATGGCGAATGGTACCGATCCCGCTTCGGCTGGTGCGGCGACGCTGCCCAGCAGCACCCCGCGGGCGTCGAGTACGTCCACGCGGCCGTCGACGACATTGACCACCGAGCCGATTGTGCCGGTCAGCTGTCCCGGCACCACGCCCTGCGGCACTGGAATGTCGGTGTCGACGGTCTGGTTGCTGCCCACGATGTCGATGCGGTCTGATCTGCCCAGCTGCGGCCAGGCGATCGGCGGCGTGGTGTTGGGTTCGGTGACGACGGCCTGCTCCGTCGAGGACTCCACGCCGGGTTCGGTTGGCTCCGGATCCGCCCACGCCTGCGGGGTGGGAGCTCCCAGCACGGCGGTGGACAACAGCAGGCAGGCGACAATGGCCGCCCAAGCCCGGGTCCCGGCGGCCCTCATGCGTTCACCTGAACTCTCGCGGTGGTTGGGTTGGTCAATCCGTGCACGGTTTTCTCCCAGTAGAACGGCCGGAAGAACAATTGGTACACCGCCTTGAAGGCGGCGAAGGACTGCAGGACCCAATATCCCGGCGCCAGCAACGCGGCCCACCACAGGTGTGGCTTGCCCAGCGCGACGACGGCGATGAGTCCGACGAACAAAGACATCGGTGCGGCCACCAAGAACAGCACCAGGCACAGGTAGTACGTCAGCGGCGGGAACATCAGGCTCACCGCCTGCGGGCGACCGACGATCCAGATCACCATCGTCGACCACAACAACAGATTGGACGCGTTGGTCAGCGGGATGGCGCCAGTCATATTCACCAGGCGCAGTGCGGATTTGAGCCCGACCTCGCGCCGCAGCTGAGCCGGATGTCGCAAATGCACGATCATCGTCTGCAGGTAACCCTTGTACCACCGTGAACGCTGACGGATCCAGTTGATCAGATCGGAGTTCGCTTCCTCGAGGGTGATCGAATCCAGAATCATCGTTCGATACCCGTTGCGTGCCAACCGAACCCCGAGGTCGGCATCCTCGGTGACGTTGTGCTCGTCCCAGCCGCCGACGTCGTGCCACACCCTGGTCGGCATGTGATTGGACGTCCCGCCGAGGGGAACAACGCTGCGCGCCTGTTCGACGGCAGGCAGCACGGCGCCGAACCACTGGTCGTACTCCATCGAGAACCACCGGGTCAGCAGGTTCTGGTTCTCGTTGAAATAGCCGAGTCGGGCCTGTAGACAGCCGACGTCCTCGGGCAACCTCTGAAAGGCGACAACCGCACGGCGCAGCTGCAGCGGATCGGGAATGTCCTCGGCGTCGTAGATGGTTACCATCTCGCCGCGCAGGCCCGGCAATGACATCCCGTAGTTGCAGGCCTTCGGCTTGGTCTTGGGCAGGCTGTGCGGGACAATCACGACGCGGATTCCGCTGATGCGCAGCAGATGCAGCGCCGCCTGGGTGGCGATGTCGTCATCTTCGACGAGCAGCAGCACCTCGAGCTTGTCGGGCGGGTAATCGAGGTTGCCGACCCCGTCGAGCAGGTTCTGCATGATCTCCGGTTCGTGGTAGACCGGCAGTAGCACGGTGTATACCGGCAACTCGCTGTCAGGCACCGCCAGTGCATCGGCGTCGCTGACCGACACCATCGCCGATGAACGAATCCCCCTGAGCATGAGCAGGTTACGGTCGATGGTCGATACCAGGTACAGGGCGGCGGCCACCAACGTCAGCACCGGCGCCGCGATGTGGGGATAGGCCACGATCAGCGCTACCACCGTGGCGAGGACCAGCAGCATCGCCAACAGGGTTCGGGTGCCCAGCGCGGTGCGCGCAGACAGCTGCGGATCCAACACTGTGGTCCTGTGCGGTTCACCCACGTCTGGGAGCTCCGGCACGCAGGATTGCCGCGATGATGTCGTTGGCCCGGTCGGAGACCTCCGAATCCACCTCACCGGATGGATTCGCTTGTTGGCGGCTGAGCCACAGCACCGGAGCAGCCAGCGTGTCGCGTAACGACAGCAGCTCGGGTGCCGGTGGTGCGGCCGCCGAGGTCGGGTCCTGATTCAACGTCACGAATACCTGTTGATAGGTGTCACCGGTGCGCCACACCCAGGTGACGGCGTACCACTGCTTGGCCGTGGCGTCGGTGGCGGCCGAGGAGTCACTCGCGGCGGCCCGAGCATCGGTCACCGCCGGGTTGCCGACGTCGATGTGGGTGTAGTTGGGCATCACCGTGACCGGGTACCAGACGACGTCGCGATAGGTGCGCAGTCGTTCGAGGTTGTCGGCGCTGATGACATCCACCGCCGCCTCGGAATAGCCGTCCCGAGAGGGGACGGTGTATCGGACGAAGCTGGCGTCCGGCCCGAGGTAGCGCTGCACGAAATCGAACTGGTCGGTCTGGACGAGTCCGAGCTCGCTCGGCCAGTTGGGCTGCGCCTGCGGTGGTGGTGTGGGCGCGGTCCATCGCGAGGTGTTGAGCGCCAGCAGCACAACAGCCAAGACAGCGAGCAACGCGATGGACAGCGGCGAGCGATGGGGCAACGGTGTGGGTTCGAAAAGCGGGCCGCGCGGTCTGCCGTTGGTGAAGCCCGTCAGCACGGCGAACGTCACCACCGGGACGGCACCGCCGGACACCGCGACCGCGAGCAACAGCGGGCAGTCGCGCAGTGCCACAGCCACACTGACACCCAGCAGTAAGCACGCCGCGGTCGCGGCCAACCGCCACGGCGTCGGCCGTTGCCGACCGGCGAGAAACACCGCGACCGCCCCGAGCGCGGCGGCCACCGCTGCCGCCGCCAAGGTGGATCCGCCCAGCCAGGCTGTCGTCATCAGATATGGCAGCGGGGTGGCGGTGAAAAGTGCGAAGAGCCATACCGGCCACTTGTTGGCCACGCGCCGTACGCCGAACAGGATGGTGGCGGCGACGGTGACCCAGATGACGGCGGCGATGAGTGGCAACTTCCACAAGCCGGACAGCGTCGGGAACCTGTCCTCGAGGAGGAAGTGCGCCAGGAGCCCCAAACCGCCGACCACGCCGGCCAGAATCCAGTCGGCCTCGGCGTCACCGACGCCGCGCGGGGGTGCAGACCCCACGGCGATCATGGCGAGCAGGATCGGCAATACCGCCAGGTAGGCCAGCGGGGAGCCGCCGGCGATCGACAGTGCAGTTTCGTAGAAGGTGCTGCCGAAGGCGACGAGGGTGAACGCGATGAGCAACACCACCCGAAGCAGCTGTCCCCGGGACGGCCGCATCCGCCTGCGATGGCGCGGCGCGTCGCGGCGGTCGGCCTCGGGCGCGGCGGGGCTGGTAGCCAGACTCGAATCGGGGAGATCGAGACACCTACTCACGCGGATACCCTTCGCCCCGGATTGTCGGCTGGTATCCCCGCGGCAGCCGGTAGTTCAGATTGCAAAGTCAAGACATGCTCATCAGAGTTTGCCAAAACTAACCGTTCACGTCGAATTTAGCACTCGGGTTGGCGCGCCGCGCGTCCAGCTCGGGTCGGTGGCGCGGATAACGGAGTCGGGCACCCCGGCGGCGCGCCGGGTGCGATACCCACCATGACCTGCCCCGCCTTGCGGCCAATGATCGGCTACACCTGCAGTTCACAGGCCCTTAGGGGCGGATATCGCCAGCGCGCGATTGCGCCGCCGCACCGGGTCGTCTTCCGTGCGCCGCCTAGGCGTCATGCCAACGGCGCCGCCGCGTGTCGACCCCAACAACCAGACCGGGCGCGACAGTGATCTATTTAACTAGAACGTCAATACATAACCACAGCGCGGGGTGGTGGAAAATTGGCGAAGGCGTAGATCCCGTTGGCGCTCATCCCTCGGCCGTCGAGCGCGTCGGACGCCAGCACCAGCTCTCGGTGGTCGACAGGCGTCGCCCGGCTCCACTTGGCTCCCGGTTGGTGATGCGGAAAGCTGACTGTCGTGACTGACGTCCGAACCGCCACGTCCATCTATATCGCCTCGCCCGAAGGTGACACCGGCAAGTCGACGATCGCCCTCGGGATCCTGCACCGGTTGACCGCGATGGTGCCCAAGGCGGGAGTTTTCCGCCCGATCACCCGTCGCGAGAACCGTGACTACATCCTCGAACTCCTGCTCGCCCACAGCAATGCCGGCCTGGCCTACGAGGACTGCGTCGGGGTGAGCTATCAGCGGTTGCACGCCGATCCCGAGGGCGCGATCGCCGACATCGTGGACCGCTATCACGCGATGGCTGCGCAGTGCGATGCGGTGGTGATCGTGGGGTCGGACTACACCGACGTCGCCACCCCCACAGAGCTCAGTGTGAATGCCCGCATCGCGGCCAACCTGGGCGCCCCCGTCCTGCTCTCGGTGCGGGCCCGTGACCGCACCCCCAAGGAAGTGGCACAAGTCATCGAACTGTGCCTGGCCGAGCTGGCCGCACAGCATGCCCACACCGCGGCCGTGGTGGCCAACCGGTGTGAGCCGGATCAGATGCAGGCCGTGGCCGAAGCGTGCGAGCACCTCGGGCCCCACGTGTACGTGCTGCCGGAGGAACCGCTGCTGGTCGCGCCGACGGTCGCCGACCTGCGCGCCGCGGTCGACGGTGTCCTCGTCCATGGCGACGAGTCGCTGCTGGGCCGCGAGGTGATGGGTGTGCTCGTCGCGGGCATGACCGCCGAACACTGTCTCGAGCGGCTGACCGAGGGCGTCACCGTCGTCACGCCGGGCGACCGTTCCGACGTCGTCCTGGCAGTCGCCAGCGCGCACGCCGCCGAGGGATTCCCGTCGCTGTCCGCTCTGATCCTCAACGGCGGACTCGCCCTGCATCGCTCGATCGCCGAACTGGTGAACGGTCTGGGTCTGCGCCTGCCGATCATCGCGACCGACCTCGGAACGTTCGAGACGGCAAGTGCGGTGGCCGGTGCCCGCGGCCGGGTCACCGCTTCCTCGCAGCGCAAGATCGACACCGCGATCGCGTTGATGGAGCGTTATGTCGACATCGGGGACATGCAGGACCGGATCGCGCTGCCCATGCCCACGGTGACCACCCCGCAGATGTTCACCTACCAGCTGATGGAACGAGCACGCGCCGACCGCAGGCGCATCGTGTTGCCCGAAGGTGACGACGACCGCATCCTGCAGGCGGCGGGCCGCCTGTTGCGGCGCGGGGTGGCCGACCTGACCATTCTCGGCGACGAGACCCAAGTCCGTTCCCGTGCAGCAGAACTGGGAGTCGACCTGGAGGCTGCCACTGTGCTCAACCCGAAAACCAGCGACCTGTGCGACCGGTTCGCCGCGGAGTATGCCGAGCTGCGGAAGAAGAAGGGGGTGACCCTGGAGCAGGCGCGCGAGATCATGCACGACGTGTCCTACTTCGGCACGATGTTGGTACACGACGGCATCGTCGACGGCATGGTCTCGGGGGCGGCACACACCACCGCGCACACCGTGCGGCCCGCCTTCGAGATCATCAAGACCCAACCCGACGTGTCCACGGTGTCGAGCATCTTCCTGATGTGCCTGTCCGATCGGGTGCTGGCCTATGGCGACTGCGCGATCGTGCCGGACCCCACCGCAGAGCAGCTCGCTGACATCGCGATCAGTTCGGCGCGCACCGCGGCGCAGTTCGGTATCGAGCCGCGGGTGGCGATGCTGTCCTACTCCACCGGCGATTCCGGCAGTGGCAGCGGCGTCGAGAAGGTCAGGGCCGCAACCGAACTGGTCCGCACAAGGGCACCCGAGCTGCTGGTCGAGGGGCCGATCCAATACGACGCCGCAGTCGATCCGACGGTGGCGGCGGCCAAGATGCCCGGCTCGCAGGTAGCGGGGAAGGCGACCGTGCTGATCTTTCCGGATCTCAACACCGGCAACAACACCTACAAGGCCGTCCAGCGCAGCGCCGGCGCGATCGCCATCGGCCCGGTGCTGCAGGGCCTGAACAAACCCGTCAACGATCTCTCCCGCGGGGCGCTCGTCGAAGACATCGTCAACACGGTGGCGATCACCGCGATCCAGGCCCAGGGGAAGTAGTCGTGCAACCTACGGTTCTCGTCCTCAACTCCGGTTCGTCATCGGTCAAGTACAGCCTCGTCCAACCCGACGGCGGCGGATCGGTCGCCCACGGTATCGCCGAGCGCATCGGTGCCGACCAGTCCCTGGTGAAGATCGAGTTCGGCGGGCTGCATGTTCGTCGCGAGCAGTCCATCCCCGACCACGAGGCGGCCCTGCGGCTGGTCTTCGAACTCCTCGCCGAGGCGGGCGGACATCTCGAAACGTTGGGCCTGGTGGCGGTCGGTCATCGGGTCGTGCACGGCGGCCTGGACCTCTACCGGCCGACCGTGATCGATGACGCAGTGGTCGCCCGGATCAACGACCTCGCCCCGCTCGCGCCACTGCATAACCCACCCGCGGTGCAAGGCATCGAGGTGGCGCGCAGGATCCTTCCGGACATCCCCCATGTGGCGGTCTTCGACACGGCTTTCTTCCACGACCTGCCCGAGGCGGCGGCCACCTATGCGATCGATCGGGATGTGGCGCGGCAGTGGCAGATTCGTCGGTACGGATTCCACGGCACCAGCCACCGTTACGTCAGTGAGCAGGCGGCGGAGTTCATCGGCGCGCCGATCGAGTCCTTCAACCAGATCGTGCTGCATCTGGGCAACGGCGCCTCGGCTTCGGCCATCGCCGGCGGGCGACCCGTCGACACCTCGATGGGGCTGACCCCGATGGAAGGTCTTGTGATGGGGACCCGCAGCGGAGACGTCGATCCGGGCATCATCAGTTATCTGTGGCGCAGGGCCGCGATGAGCGTCGAGGACATCGACGGCCTGCTCAACCGGCACTCGGGTGTGCTCGGTCTGGGTGGGCAGATGGACTTCCGGGATCTGCACCGTCGCATCGAATCCGGCGACGAGGATGCGAAACTGGCCTACGACGTGTACATCCACCGGTTGCGCAAGTACATCGGGGCCTACCTGGCGGTACTGGGTCACACCGACGTGGTGACGTTCACGGCGGGGGTGGGAGAGAACGACGCCCTGGTTCGGCGCGACGCCCTGACCGGGCTGGCACCGCTGGGCATCGAACTCGACGAGCACCTCAACGACAGTCCCGCCCAAGGCGCGCGGCGCATCTCCGCGGACAAGTCGCCGACGACGGTGCTGGTGATTCCCACCAACGAGGAGCTGGCGATCGCCCGCGCCTGCCTGACGGTGATCTAGCGGGCAGCCCGCCCTGCCACCACGCTCACGGCAATCTGCCAGGCAGCCCGCGTACCGTCAGCGGCCATGACTGGCGGGTTGCGGACGCTGGACGGCACTGCGCTGGTGCTCATGGTCACCACCTGCGTCGGCTACCTGGCGTGCTACCGCCGGGTCAGCGCAACCGGTGTGGTCACCCGTGCCCAGGCCGGGTGCTTCCTCGCCGGCATCGCGGTGTGGGCGGTGGCGACCTTCAGCGCGGTCGGCGGGTACGCGCCGGTGCTGTTCTGGGTGCGCTCATTACAGGTGCTGCTGCTCTTGTTCGTCGCGCCGTTCCTGCTCGCACTGGGCCGGCCACTAGCGGTGGCATGTGCCGCATCGGACCGTGTGCGCCGTCTCGTGGAACCCGCGTTGGAATCGAAGGCCGTCCGGCTGGCCGTCTCGCCGTTGAGCACGTCGGTGGCGATGCTGGCGACGCCGTGGCTGCTCTACCTGACCCCGTGGTACGTCGCGTCGATGACCGGTCCGGTGGCGGTGGGCACGCGCCTGCTGCTCCTCGTCGTCGGCTTCGGCTACTTCTACGCCCGCGTGCAGTCCGACCCGGTGCCCCGGCGGTTCTCGCCGCTGGTGTCCATCGCGATCAGCGTGGTGGAGTCGCTGACCGACGGTGTGCTGGGCGTGGTGCTGTGGCTGGGCCCGCTCATCGCAGCCGGCTATTACGCTTCTCTGCATCGCAATTGGGGACCGAGCCCGCGAGTGGACCAGTCGATCGGCGCGGGAATCCTCTGGATCGTCGCCGACGTGCTGAGCATCCCGTTCCTCCTGGTCCTCATGCGTCAGCTGGGCACCGACGAACGACGCCGCGCCGCGGAGGTCGACGCCGCTTTGAGTGAGCCGGACGAGGCACCGTCGGCACCGGCGCTGTGGTGGGAAGCCGACCCGGTGCTGCGAGACCGCTTCAGCCGCGGTTGACGGGCGGCCTCTGGACAGCCGCAGCCGGGTCGCCGACGATGTTCGCATCGAGCTCCTACACGCGAATCCGCGTGCGCCGCAGGCAGTGGTGACCCGGCGTGCGTTCCTGGACAGCGCCGAGGTGCAGCGGCTCGGCGGCTATCGCGCTACCACCCCTGAGCGAACAGCCTTCGACCTCGGCCGTTTTGGCACCTCGACATCGGCAGTCACCCGGCTCGATGCCTTGCTCCGAGCGACCGACTTGCGTGTCGAAGACGTGTTGGCGCTCGCGAGCCGCCATCGCGGGGCTTCCAGGACTGCGTCAGTTGGAGTGTGTTGTGAACTGGTTGACCGGGGCGCGGAGTCGCCACGCGAAACCCACCTGCGGCTCCTGCCGATTCGCGGTGGGCTTCCTCGGCCTCAGATACCGCTGTACGCCAACGGTGCGGTGGTGGCCGAGGATCATCCCACCGACATACCGCAGCGCGCACAGTCGACGCGTAGCGCCTAGAAGGTGCTCGTCGGACGCACGTTGTTGGCCATGTCGACCAGTGCGTAGCGGTGCGCCTGACTGGTGGCCACCCGGGCCAGGCTGCGCAGTGAAGCCTCCACGCCCAGGCGCAGCCCGTGTTCGGTGAACGGAAACCCGAGAATGTGATTGGTGCTGGCGGTGTTGTCACTGATCCAGTCCATCGCCGTGCCCAGGACCAGCGCGCGGATCTGCAGCACCCGAGGCTCGCTGTCCGGCAGCGCCTCCACGCGGCGGGCGGCGTCGCGGATCTGCTCTTCGGTGAGCTCATGCGCGGACCGGCCGGACAGCAGAGTCACCGCACTGGTCAATCGTGCAGTGGTGAAATGCCTTGACGCTGCGGGTACTTCGTCGAGGGTGCGCACGGCGGCCTCGCGGTCGCCCTCCACGGACTGTGCGCGGGCCAAGCCGAAACCCGCCGAGATCGAGTTGTTGTCGGTGTGCCACACCGTTCGATAGAACGGCAGTTCGTCGGAGGTGCCGGCCAATTCGGCCGTCGCGGCCAACGCCAACTTCGGCGCCAGCTCGCCCGGGAACGTGTCCAGTACCTCGGTGAAATGTTTTGTCGCCGAGTCATAGTCACCGGTCAACAGTTCGGAGACAGCCTTGAACCAGATCAATCGCCAGCGCCAGCCCACCCGCTCGGCCAGGTCGTCCAGCTTGCGGTTGGCCTTGGCGACGTCGCCGAGGTCGAGCAGCGCGCGGACCTCCATCAGTGGCAGCTCCACCGATTCCGATAGGTCCACCCCCTCCGAATCGAGTCCACCGTGGCGGGCCGCACGCAGCGAATCCAGCGTCTGGACCGGTTGGGAGAGCACGGTCGCCGACAGCACGGTCGCCGCGATGTCGGTCGGGTCGACCAGGGGGACCGGGAGCGCGGTGACGATCTCGGTGGCGGTCAGCTTCTCGGCGTGCGTCAACCCGTCGAGGTAGACGTCGGTGTGTGCCACCAGCAGGTCCACTCCGAATGTCGAACGGGTGCGGGTGAATACGTTGGACAAGCCCGCTCGTGGCACACCGCTGTCCTCGGCGACGACCTCACGCAGCACGCCGAGCAGCTGGGACGACATCTCCTCGGCACTGGCGAAGCGGCGCCGGGGATCGGGGTCGATGGCGCGCCGCAACAATCGGCCGAACGAGTCGTAGGTTTTGAGCACCGGATCGTCTTCGGGCAGCCCATCGACGTAACGCCCCTTGCGGGTCCGCAGATTGAGCGTGAGCGCGGCGAGCGTCCGGCCCACCGTGTAGATGTCACTGGCAACGGTCGGTCCGGTGCGGACAATCTCGGGCGCTTGGTAGCCCGGCGTGCCATACAGATAACCGAAGGAGTTGATCCGCGAGACGGCGCCGAGGTCGATCAGCTTCAGCTGCTCCTCGGTCACCATGATGTTCTCCGGCTTGAGATCGTTGTAGCACAAGCCGATCGAATGCAGATAACCCATCGCCGGCAGGATCTCCAGCATGTAGGCGATCGCCTCCGACACCGGAAGCTTCTCACCCTTGGGCAGTTTGAGCGACTTTCCGCCGACGTACTCCATCACGATGTAACCGACCGGCTCACCGTGTTTGTCGGGGTGTTCGACGAAGTTGAAGATCTTCACGATCGACGGGTGGACCACCTCGGCGAGGAATTGCCGCTCGGCCATCGCGATCGCCTGCGCTTCGGCGTCCCCAGAGTGCACCAAGCCCTTGAGCACGACTGGTCGTTCGTTGACGTTGTGGTCCACCGCCAGGTACACCCAGCCCAGGCCGCCGTGCGCAACGCACCCCTTGATCTCGTACTGGTCGGCGACCATGTCACCGGGAACCAGCTGCGGCACGAACGAGTACGCGCTGCCGCAATGCGGGCACCAGCCCTCGGACTCCGCCTTTCCGTCCTCGGAACTGCGGCCGACGGGGCGGCCACAGTTCCAGCAGAACCGCTTCGACTCGGCCACAACAGGATTGACCATCAGGGCGGTGAGTGGATCGATCTCCGGGACCCGCGGGATCTCCACCAGGCCGCCACCGAGTCGTCGAGTGGGCGAGAGCTTGCGCGCCACCGTGGGGTGGTGCATGGCCTCTGGCTCGGTGCCCACGCTGCCGACCGACTCGTCGTCATCGTCGAAGTGCGGCCGGTAGATGGCCTGGGTGGCCATCGGCCGCAGGGTCGACATCGAATCCATGCCGAGGTCATCGAAACTCGCCGGCTGGGTGCCCAGGTCGGTGTCTGGCTGATCCGGGGTGTCCATCAGTCCAGATACCTCGGTGTCGGGGGAGCGGGCGCCGGGCCCAATACCGTCAACCACTTGCGGTACAACGTGTTCCAGGTACCATCGCGCCGGATGCGCTCCAGCGTGCCGTTGACGAAGCGAACCAGCCCGGTGTTGGTCAGATTGATGCCGATGCCGTACGGCTCCTGGGCCATGTTCGGGCCGATGATGTGCAGATAGGGATCCTGGGCCACCAGGCCCGCCAGGATCGAGTCATCGGTACTGACGGCGTCGACCTCGCGCTGTTGCAGGGCCACCAGGCAGTCCGCCCAACTGACCACCGTCACGATGATGGGCGGCGGCGCGATCTGGCGGACCCGATCCAGCGAGGTCGTCCCGCGTGCCACGCACACCCGCCGCCCGGACAGATCAGAGGCCTGTGAGATGGCCGACTCGCGGGGGCCAGGATGCGTTGATAGGCCGTGAAATACGCGGTGGAGAAGTTCACCTGTTTGCGGCGCTCGCAGGTGATGGTCATCGTCTTGACGACGATGTCGACGGTGTTGTTCTGCAAGGCGGTGATGCGGTCGGCCGACGAGAGGATCCGGTACTCGACCGCCGAGGGGGTGCCGAAGATGTCGCGTGCGACCTCACCGGCGATGTCGACGTCGAAACCGGTGATCTCGCCGGTGATCGGATCCCGGAACGAGAACAGATTGCTGCCGATGTCCAACCCGACGATCAACCGTCCCCTGGCCCGGATCCCGGCCACCGCGGCGTCGGCCTCGGCCCTGGTGGGGAACGGCCGCAGGCTTGCGGTGCGGTCGCAGTCGTTGACCGTCGGGTCCGGCGGCTGCGGCGGCTGCGGGGACAACTCCTCCATGCCGGCCGGGGTCGGCGGGGCCAGCGTCGGCACCGGTGCGCTCTGGATGTACTCGGTCTTGCCGCACCCGGTGAGCAGGCTCGCCACGGCGATCAGCAGGCACAGCAGCTTGCGAGCGCTCATCCCGACCGGTCTGTTCTTCGCGCGAGCGCTCATCCCGACCGGTCTGTTCTTCGCGCGAGCGCTCATCACCGGTACTCGCTCAGTCGTGGCCACAGTCCCAACGCCACCGCCAGCGCCGCCCCCACCGACAGCACCACACCACCCACCGTGGTGCCCGAGAGCACCCGGCGAGCCGACAGGATGTCGTTGCGCAGCTGGTTGCGGCTCTCCCTGATCCCGCTAGACAGCGCGGCATCGAGTTTGTCGAAAGCCGGCGTCGAATCGTCCTCGCCCGTCCCCAGCGCGACCTGGGTGGCGGCCTGATAGTTGCCCACCGAGATGTAGGCATTGATCCGTTCGTCGGCCTGCCGCCACTTCATCAACAGCTGGTCGGCGTCGGCGAGATCGCTCTTGGCGATCGCGTCCTTACGGGCCAGGTAATCGGTGAGCTGGGTGTGCATGGTTTCAACGCGCTGGTAGTAGGACCGCTTGCGGACGTCTTCGTCACCGCGCCGGATCAGCGACAACGTCTCGTCGGCGCGCGCCTGCTGCGCGGTGATCGCCAGGTTAGTCACTGTTTTGAGCGACTCGGCCGCAGTGTCCTTCGCAGCCCGGCTACCTGCGGTGGAGATGGCCAGCGCCGAGCCCACCCAGATGATCATCACCACGATCGCCAACCCGCCCGCGATCAGCCCGACGTTGACCCGCCGTTTGGTGGTCCTGGCCAGCCACCGGTGCGCGAACGCCCCGAACAGCAGGGTCATCGCCACCACGATGATCACCGGCGCCGGGATCTGGGTGGAGGCGGTGGTCTCGGCGTCGACCCGGGCCGAGGTCTGCTCGTAGAGCCGCTGCGCGTCCGGCAGGATCTGCTGCTGCATCAACGCCGACGCCTCCGACAGATACGACGAACCGACCGGATTGCCCATCCGGTTGTTGGTCCGCGCGGTCTCGATGAGCCCGGTGTAGACCGCCAGCTGGGCGTTGATGCGCCCGAGGAGTTGTATCTGCGGCTCGTCGGTGAGGCCGCTGGACGCCCTCGTCACGGCGACCGCTGCGTCGGTGATTGCCTGCTCATAGCGTTGCCGCACGGCACGCGGCTCCGCGCCGGCGATGAACGCGGTCGCCGCCGCGGCGTCAGCCACCGAGAGCGTGGTGTAGAGCCGGCCGGCGGCGAACGACAGCGGTTCGGTGTGGTTGAGCACGGTGGTCAGTTGGGTCTGCCGGTCGGTGATCGTCGTCGACGTGGCGAACGCACTGAGCACCCCCAGCGTGGCCAGGATGATGCCGATGGTCAGGATGCGGCCGGGCGTCGTGCGCAGGAACCACCACCGTGGGTGAGCGGGCGGGGTCGTCGACCGTTGCGCCAATGGCTCGGTCGACGGGTGCGCCAGCTCAACGGTCACCTCGCGCGGACCTCATTCCCTGTTGCCCGGACCCCGTTCACACTTCCTGAGACAATCCTAAGAGGTGCTGTGACGGATGGGGCGGGATCGACCGACGAGCTGCGGCGTGGCGCGCTTATTCTGAACGCGTGCGAGGCGACGGCGACGGCTGGGTGGTGTCCGACACCGGCGCGCACTACTGGGGGCGGCACGGCGCGGCCGGGCTGTTGCTGCGTGCCCCCCGCCCGGACGGCACACCGGCGGTGCTGCTGCAACACCGTGCGCCGTGGAGCCATCAGGGTGGCACCTGGGGTCTGCCCGGCGGTGCCCGCGACAGCCACGAGACCCCCGAACAAGCCGCCGTTCGGGAAGCGCACGAAGAAGCGGGATTGCTGGCCGAACACGTGTTGGTGCGCGCGACGGTCGTGACGGCCGAGATCGTCGGTACCCGCGGCGCGCAGTGGAGTTACACCACCGTCGTCGCCGATGCCCCCGCGTTGCTGACCACCGTCCCCAACCGGGAGAGTTCCGAACTGCGGTGGGTGGCCGAGGACGAGGTGATCGGCCTGCCGCTGCACCCGGGGTTCGCCGCGAGTTGGGAGCGGCTGCGGATCACCGCCCTGCTCAACCCGGACGAGCACGACCAATGCCGGCTGGCGGTGCCCCACACTGTCGAAATCCAGTCCGGGGTGTTCGCCTGGTGCGCGCCGGCGGGCGCGGGAATCAACTAACAGCGGCCAGCACCGACCTGAGCCGTCGCGCGGCTGCCTGCGGATCGGCGGCGGCGGTGATCGCGCGCACCACCACGACCCGGCGCGCCCCCGCATCGAGTACTTCGGGCAAGCGCTGCTCGTCGATCCCACCGATGGCGAACCAGGGCTTGTCGGGGTGCACGCCCGCCACCGACCGCACCAGGTCCACGCCGGGCGCGGGCCGCCCCGGCTTCGTCGGCGTCGGCCAGCACGGGCCGACACAGAAGTAGTCGACATCCTCCATCAGCGCCCGGGCCGCCTCCCCGGTCGCGTGGGTGGAGCGGCCGATCACCGTGTCGGAGCCGACGATTTCCCTGGCCACCTCCAGCGGCAGGTCGTCCTGTCCCAGATGCAGCACGTCGGCCCCGGCCGCGCGGGCGATGTCCGCGCGGTCGTTGACCGCCAGCAGCGCGCCGTGGCGGCGGGCGGCGTCGGCCAGGATCTCTAGCGCGGCCAGTTCGGCCCGCGCCTCCAACGGTCCGAAGCGCTGCTCACCTGCTGAGCCCTTGTCCCGCAGCTGGACGATGTCGACGCCGCCGGACAACGCGGCGTCGGCGAACTCGGCCAGGTCACCGCGTTCGCGGCGGGCGTCGGTGCACAGGTACAGCCGCGCGTCCGCCAGCCTGGAATGAGGTTCGTGCACACCGCGACGGTAGCGGCTAGCGTGGAAGCTTGGCACGGGAGTCCCTGGAGCGGGGCTGAGAGTGGAGGTGACACCTCCAGACCGTCACCACCTGATCCGGGTCATGCCGGCGAAGGAAGCGAAGGGGACATGTCGAACGAGTCGTTGGCCGTCATCGGAGGCGGCGTGATCGGGCTGGCGGTGGCGCGCCGCGCCGCACTCGACGGGCTGTCGGTGCGGGTGCACCGGACCTCCGGCGGGCAGGAGCGAAGCGACCCGGGGAGTTATTCCGGCGGGCAGGAGCGAAGCGACCCGGGAAACAATCCGGGCCTTGGGGCATCGTGGGTGGCCGGCGGAATGCTGACCCCGCACAGCGAAGGCTGGCCCGGTGAAGAGCAGCTGTTGGCGCTCGGGCTGGAGTCGTTACGGCTGTGGCACGGGGGCTTCCTCGACGGCCTGCCCGACGATGTGGTCACCGCCCGGGAGTCTCTGGTGGTCGCGGTTGACCGTGCCGATGCCGCCGATCTGCGAACCGTCGCCCAATGGCTGTCGGCCCAGGGGCATCCGGTGACCCTCACCACCGCGGCCCGCGATATCGAACCGCTTCTGGCGCAAGGGATTCGGCATGGACTCATCGCCTCCGACGAGCTGGCGGTGGACAACCGCAAACTGGTGGCCGCGTTGGAGTCGCACTGCGAGCAGCTCGGCGTGCGATGGGCACCGCCGGTGGACCGTCTCGACGACGCCCGCGTCGGCGTGGACACCACGGTGATCGCCAACGGCATTGACGCTCCTCGGTTGTGGCCGGGCCTGCCGGTCCGTCCCGTCAAAGGCGAGGTGCTGCGCCTGCGGTGGCGGCGCGGCTGCATGCCCGTGCCGCAGCGGGTGGTTCGCGCCCGGGTGCACGGCCGCCCGGTCTATGTGGTGCCCCGCGCCGACGGTGTGGTGGTCGGCGCGACCCAGTACGAACACGGACGCGACACCGCCCCGTCGGTGACCGGTGTCCGCGAGTTGCTCGATGACGCCTGCGCGGTGATGCCCGCGCTCGGTGAATACGAACTCGCCGAATGCGCAGCCGGACTGCGACCGATGACGCCGGACAACATGCCGATCGTGCGACGTCTGGACGAGCGCACCCTGGTGGCGACCGGCCACGGTCGGTCGGGATTTCTGTTGGCGCCGTGGACCGCCGAGCGGATCGCCGCCGAGTTGATAGGAGCACGGGCATGAAAGTCATGGTCAACGACGAGGAAATCGACGTCGACGACGGCACCACGGTGACCGGGCTGCTGGAGCACCTGGGCTTGCCGGCGCGCGGCATCGCGGTCGCTGTGGACTGGACCGTACTGCCCCGCTCGCAATGGGATTCGGTGGTCTGCGAGGGTGCCCGCGTCGAGGTCGTGACGGCGGTGCAGGGTGGTTGACCAACTCACCATCGCCGGACGGCGATTCGGCTCGCGGCTCATCCTCGGCACCGGGGGTGCGCCGAACCTCACTGTGCTGGAAGAGGCGCTGATCGCCTCGGGCACCGAGCTGACGACGGTGGCCATGCGCCGGGTCGACGCCGAGAGCGGAACGGGGGTGCTCGAGCTGCTGGGCCGGCTCGAGATCACACCGCTGCCCAACACGGCGGGCTGTCGCGGCGCCGCGGAGGCGGTGCTCACCGCGCAGCTGGCCCGCGAGGCGCTCGGTACCGACTGGGTCAAGCTGGAGGTCATCGCCGACGAGCGGACCCTGCTGCCCGATGCCGTCGAATTAGTCCGCGCAGCAGAGCAATTGGTCGACGACGGCTTTGTGGTGCTGCCCTACACCAACGACGACCCGGTACTGGCCCGACGGCTGGAGGACATCGGCTGCGCCGCCGTCATGCCGCTGGGCTCGCCGATCGGCACCGGGCTGGGTATCGCGAACCCGCACAACATCGAGATGATCGTGAGCTCCGCGGGGTACCGGTGATCCTGGACGCGGGTATCGGTACCGCCAGCGACGCGGCACTGGCGATGGAACTGGGCTGCGACGCGGTATTGCTGGCCAGTGCCGTCACCCGGGCCGCCGACCCGCCGGCGATGGCCGCGGCGATGGCGTCAGCGGTGACCGCCGGCCTGCTGGCCCGTCACGCCGGCCGCATCCCCAAACGGTTCTGGGCGCAAGCCTCCAGTCCGACCCTGTCTTGGCAGGACGCGTGAATCGATATGTCGCCCTAGGCAGTTCGATGGCGGCCGGTCCGGGTATCAAGCCCCGGGCGCCGGGTTCGCCGTTGGCTGCGGGGCGGTCGGCCCGCAACTACCCGCACCTCGTCGCGCAGCGGCTCGGGTCGGACCTGGTCGATGTCACCTACTCCGGCGCCACCACCGCGAACATCCTGCGCGAACCGCAGCACGGCGCGCCACCCCAGATCGACGCGCTGAACGGGTCCGAAGTCCTGGTCACCGTCACCATCGGCGGCAACGACGTCGGTTATGTCCCGCTGTTGTTCGCCGCCACCCTGCCCCGGCTGCTGCGCAAGCTCCCGGTGCTCGGCGACAAGCTGCGCGAACTGCTCGACCCTGTCGCCCGTGACGCCGCGCTGAACCAGGTCGGTACGTCGCTGCGAGAGGTCGGCCGGGCGGTGCGCGGCCGCTCGCCGCAGGCGCGGGTCCTCTTCGTGGACTATCTGACCCTGCTGCCGCCGGCCGGCACCCCCGCCCCGCCGCTGCCCGACGACATCGCCGACCTCGGCAGGCACGTCGCGCAGCGGCTGGAAGCCGTCACCGCCGAGGCGGCACAGGCCACCGGTTGCGACGTGGTGTCCGCCGCCGAGGCCAGCCGCGGGCACCATGCGTGGTCGGCGGAGCCGTGGACGATCGGCGCCGGCTCGTTGCTGCCCTGGCGCCCGAAACCGTTCCATCCCAACGCCGCCGGGATGCAGGCCGTCGCCGGCCTGGTGGTGGCCCGGGTTCAGGAGCCGTAGGTGTTGGCCGGCGGATCGATGCGGGTCACGCTGGACACCTCGAACGTCGGTATCGAGTCCGTCCCGGAATAAGTTTGCCCCGGTGGCACGGTGCCCTGCACCCGGACCCAGGTGTTCTCGGGTAGCGCCGCCGCCGTCGGTGCGGCGGGGCCGGACAGGTGGAAGCGAGCCAGTTGGGCGTCCGCCGCGCAGCAGATGATGACGATCTTGGCCAGATCCACCCGGTTGTCGTTGCGCATCGTGAAACCGGTGACCGTGATCCGGCGGCCGTCCAGCCCACCGACCTTGCCGACCGCGACCCTCATCAGCACCTCGGGCAGGGCGACGACGGGCGCGTCACCGGCGGGCAGCGGGGGAAGGAGCGAGCGTTGGTCACCGACACGGTTACCGGCGCGGCGGCCCGTGCGCTCAATGCCGGTGGCACTACGAAGATCAGCAGTACCACCGGGATGACCAGCAGCCAGCCGATGCCGCCACGGTGCCGGTGACCGCCGTGGTCATGCGGCTCCTGGTGGCCACCGCGGACCCCTCCGCTTTTCACGTCGCGCCCGATCGCGACGAGTGCGAGCACGATGAGCACCGCCGCGGACGCGGCCAGCCACGGCAACATGGCGGGTTTGACGTAGCGAGTGTAAGCACCGGTGACGGTGACCATCACCAGGCTGATCCCGACGATCAGCAACAAGGTGTTCTCGGTTTCGCGCCTCACAACAGCACCAAGCCCACCCCCGTCGCCACCACGGTGGCGACCACCAGAGTGGCCGGCGCGAACCGCAGCGCGAACCCGCGTCCGAACAGACCGGCCTGCATGGCAACGAGTTTCACGTCGACAGCCGGGCCGACCACCAGGAACACCAGCCGCGGTATCAGCGGCACCATGGTCAGGCTCGCCGCCACGAACGCGTCGGCCTCCGAACACAGGGCCAACACGAAGGCCAGCAGGGCCATCGTCACCACGCCGAGCAGCAGGTGGCCGGCCACGTGCTCGAACACCCAGGGCGGCACCACAACTCGCAACGTCGCAGCGGCCGCCGCACCGATCACGAGATAGGAACCGGCCTGCAGGAAGTCATGGCGGGCCGCCTCGGTGAACACCGTCCAGCGGGACTGAGTCCCGTCGTGCAACCGCGGCAGGCTGCGGGTGACCCAGCCGGGACGCCCCCACCGCGACCACAGCACCCCCATCAGCACCGCGGTGATCAGCGAGGCCACACACCGGGCCAGCACCATCTGCGGCTGGCCGGGGAACGCCACCGCCGTGGCGACCAGCACCACCGGGTTGATCGCCGGTGCGCTGAGCATGAAGGTCAGCGCCGCCGCACCCACTGTTCCGTCCCCGAACAGCCGACGGGCCACCGGCACCGAACCGCACTCGCAGCCGGGCAGCGCAGCGCCGGCCACACCGGCGGCCAGCACCGCGGCCGGCGCCCGCCGCGGCAGCCACCGGGCCAATCGCTCAGGCGAGACGAAGGCGGCGATCACACCGCTGATCAGCACCCCGAGCACCAGAAAGGGCACGGCTTGCAGGAACACGCCGGCGAACACCGTGCCGGCGGTGGCCAGCTGCGGATTGCCCGCCACTCCGTCCCGCATCCAGGTGCCCACCAGGGCGCACATCACCAGGCCGGCCACCAGAACCTCGGTAGAGGTCACCAGGCGGCGGCGGGGAGCGGTCACGGTCATCGGCAACATTGCGGACATCGTGCCACTCGAGCCTGCGAGTTGGCGGATGCGTCTAACCTGGGCGCAGTGAAATACCGACACCCGGCCATGACGGCCTGGCTGGCCCTTGTCGTCGCCGTCATCGCCTTGGCCGGATGCAACCGTTCCACCGACTCCGCGCAGCCCACGGCGGCCCCTGCGGCCGCCCCGCAGTTCGCCGACGATCTGCGCCAGCGCGTCACCACCGACGCGATGATGGCGCACCTGCAGAAACTGCAGGACATCGCCAACGCGAACAACGGCACCAGGGCGGTGGGCACCCCCGGCTTCGATGCCAGCGTCGACTATGTCGCCGGCGTGCTGCGCGGTAAGGGTTTCGACGTGCAGACCCCGGAATTCCAGACCCGGGTTTTCCAGCCGGGTACGGCCGACCTGCGGGTCAACGGTGCCGAGGTGGGTGCCCGCGCGCTGGAGTTCAGCATCCCCACTCCGCCGCAGGGCCTCGGCGGCCCGCTGGTGGCCGCGCCGGCGGACGACAGCCCGGGCTGCGCCCCCGCCGACTACAACGGCCTGCCTGTCCGCGGCGCGGTGGTCCTGGTCGACCGTGGCGCCTGCCCGTTCGGGGACAAGCAGGCCATCGCCGCCCAGCTCGGGGCGGTCGCCCTGGTGGTCGCCGACAACGTCGACGAGGAACACATGGGTGCCACTCTCGGCGAGGACACCGACGTCAAGATTCCCGTCGTGGGCATCAGCAAGGCCGACGGTGCCCGAGTGCGGGCCACTCCCGGACCGGCCACGCTCAAGCTCGACGCCAGCACCCAGACCGTCAACGCCCGCAACGTGATCGCCCAGACCAAGACCGGATCGGCGGCCGATGTGGTGGTCGTCGGCGCCCACCTGGACAGCGTTCCCGACGGTCCGGGCATCAACGACAACGGTTCCGGGGTTGCGGCGGTGCTGGAGACCGCCACCCAGCTCGGTTCCGCCCCGGCGGTGAAGAACGCCGTGCGGTTCGCGTTCTGGGGTGCTGAGGAGCTCGGCACCATCGGCTCGAAGAAGTACGTCGAATCGCTGACCACCGATCAGCTCAAAGACATCGCGCTGTATCTCAACTACGACATGATCGGCTCGCCCAATCCGGGCTACTTCACCTACGACGGGGACCAGTCAAGCCCGCCGGGCGCCAACGGCCGGGTGCCCCGGGTCCCGGAGGGCTCGCCGGGCATCGAGCGCACCCTGGTGGCCTATCTGAAGGCGGCCGGCAAGACTGCCCAGGACACCTCGTTCGACGGGCGGTCGGACTACGACGCGTTCACCATGGCCGGCGTGCCGGCCGGCGGGCTGTTCTCCGGCGCGGAGGAGAAGAAGACGGCCGAACAACAGAAGCTGTGGGGCGGTACCGCCGACGCGCCGTTCGATCCGAACTACCACAAGGACACCGACACCCTCGACCACATCGACCGCACCGCCCTGGGCATTCTCGGTGGCGGCGTGGCCTACTCCGTCGGCCTCTATGCGCAGGACATCGACGGTCGCAACGGTGTCCCGGTCCGCGACGACCGGACCCGCCACGTCATCACCGAGCCGTGAGCCATCCGCGCATCGAGTCAGACCTCAGATCGTTGGATTGCCGGGCAGACTCGATCTGAGGTCTGACTCGATGCCACGGCGGTGATCACGCAGACCGCGAACCTCGCAGCGCCCCCAACGCCCGCATACCGTGGTAGACGACCAGCGCCGCAATCGAGCCGAGCGCGATACCGGTGAACGTCAAACTGCCGATGCTCCAGGTGAAGTCGGCGATCCCGATGATCAACGCGATCGCCGCCGTCATCTGATTGATCGGCAGACCGAAGTCCACCTGATTCGTCAGCCAGATCCGTACGCCCAGGACACCGACGAGGCCGTAGAGCACGATGGTCGCCCCGCCGAGCACGCCCGGCGGGATCGCCGAGATGGTGGCACCCACCTTCGGGCACAATGCCAGCACGATCGCCGTCACCCCCGCCACCCAGTACGCCGCGGTGGAGTACACCCGGGTCGCCGCCATCACCCCGATGTTCTCGGCGTAGGTGGTGGTGGCCGACCCGCCGCCGAGACCGGCCAGCACTGTGGCGACACCGTCGGCGGCCAGCGCACGCCCGGTCAGCGGATCGGTGTCGACGCCGGTCATCTGCCCCACCGACTTCACATGGCCGATGTTCTCGGCCACCAGCGCGATCACCGCCGGAAGGAACATCGGCAACACCGACAGGCTGAAGGTCGGCGTCTGGAACTGCGGCAGCCCGATCCAGCCCGCTGCCGCGATGCCCGAGGTGTCCACCTCGCCGAGCACCAGCGCCAGCAGGTAGCCGGCGACCACGGCCACGAAGATCGCCAGCCGGCCGATGATGCCCCGGAAGAACGCCAGCGCAGCCACCAGCAGCACCAGGGTGACGACGCCGACCAGCGGACCCTTCTCGAAGTTCGTCTTGGCCGCCGGTGCCAGGTTGAAGCCGATGAGCGCGACGATGGCGCCGGTGACGACCGGCGGCAGCGCAACCTCGATCCAGTGCGTGCCGGCCAGGTGCACGGCAGCCCCGATGGCGATGAGCAGCACCCCGACCGCGATCAGACCGCCCAGCGCGCTACCGGCGCCGTGCGAGGCCACCGCCGCAGTCACCGGCGCGATCACCGAGAAGCTGGAACCCAGGTAGCTCGGCAGCCGGTTGCCGGTGATCACCAGGAAAAGCAGGGTGCCGATGCCGGAGAACAGCAGCGTGGTCGCGGGCGGAAACCCGGTCAGCACCGGCACCAGGAACGTGGCGCCGAACATCGCCACCACGTGTTGAGCGCCGATGCCCAGGGTTCGCGGCCAGCTCAGCCGCTCGTGCGGGGCAACGACGAAGGTCTCGTCGGCGCGGGTCTCGACCGGCGTCCAAGTCAGCGGGATCACGCTTGGAAACTCAACCCCATCGAACGGGATCGCGCATGCTAGACCGGTGAACTGGATGGCCGTCGCACCCGGGCTGCGCCAGTTCCGTGGCTACCAGCGGTCCTGGCTGCGCGGCGACCTGGTGGCCGGCCTGACGGTGTCGGCGTACCTGGTGCCCCAAGTGATGGCGTATGCGACGGTCGCCGGTCTGGCGCCGGTGGTCGGCTTGTGGGCGGCGCTGGCGCCCCTGGCGGTGTATGCGCTGCTCGGCACGTCACGGCAGTTGTCGGCCGGCCCGGAGTCCACGACCGCCCTGATGACGGCAACGGCGCTGGCCCCGTTGGCCGCCGGCGACGGCGGGCGGTATGCGGCGCTGGCGGCCATGCTGGCGTTGCTGGTCAGCGTCATCTGTCTGGTGGGCGGCATGGTCCGGCTGGGCTTCCTCGCGGATCTGCTGTCCCGGCCGGTGCTCGTCGGGTACATGACGGGCGTCGCGATCATCATGATCGCCAGCCAGTCGGGCAAGGTCATCGGTGCGCCGGTCGCCGGCGACGAGTTCGTGCCGCAGGTCCGCTCACTGGCGCGCGTCGTCGGGCAGGCGCACTGGCCGACCGTGGTGTTCTCGATCGCGGTGCTGGCGGTGCTGTTCGGGCTGTCGCGGCTGTTCCCACGATCCCCGGGTCCGTTGATCGCCATGCTTCTGGCCACCGCGGCGGTGGCGGCTTTCTCGTTGGACCACTACGGAATCCGGGTGATCGGCGACGTCCCGGCCGGTCTGCCGCCGCTCGGCTTCGGCGCGGTGCCCTGGCACGACATCGGGACGTTGGCGGCCGCCGCGGGTGGCATCGCGATTGTGGGGTTCTCCGACAATGTGCTGACCGCGCGGACCTTCGCGGCCCGGCGGGGGGAGCGGATCGACGCCAACGCCGAGCTGCGAGCCCTGGGTGCCTGCAATCTCGGCGCCGGTCTGAGTCACGGGCTGCCGGTGAGCTGCAGCGGTAGCCGCACCGCCGTCGGTGACCTGGTGGGTAGTCGGACCCAGCTGTATTCTCTTGTGGCCCTTGGTGTTCTACTCGTCGTCACCGTGACGGCGCACGGTGTGCTGGCGATGTTCCCCACCGCCGCGTTGGGGGCGCTGGTCATTTTCGCCGCGCTACGGCTGATCGACGTCGGAGAATACCGGCGGCTGGCGGCCTTTCGGCGAAGCGAACTCGTGCTGGCCCTGCTCACCGCCGCCGGTGTGCTCGGGCTCGGAGTGTTGTACGGCGTGCTGGCCGCGGTCGGTCTGTCGATTCTGGATCTGCTGCGCCGGGTGGCCCGCCCGCACGACAGCGTGCTCGGATTCGTACCCGGTGTTCCCGGGATGCACGATATCGATGACTACCCGCAGGCCCGGCTGGAACCGGGCCTGCTGATCTACCGCTACGACGCACCGCTGTTCTTCGCCAATGCCGAGAATTTCCGCGCCAGGGCGCTGGCCGCCGTCGACGACAACCCCGATCCGGTCGAATGGTTCGTGGTCAACGCCGAGGCCAACGTCGAGGTGGACCTCACCGCCCTGGACATCCTCGATCAGCTGCGCACGGAACTCAATCGGCGCGGCATCGAATTCGGGATGGCCCGGGTGACCTGGCATCTGCGCGAGGCGCTGCGGGCAGCCGGACTGTTGGACAAGATCGGCGAAGACCACATCTTCATGACCTTGCCGACCGCCGTGGAGGCCTACCGCAACCGGCGCAAGGCATAGATCAGTGCACCGAGCGCGAGTACCGCAACGCCGGAGGCCACCGCAGCGGTAGGCAGCGCGACCGCCAGGACCGCGCAGCCGACGACGCCGAGAGCGGCAACGGCGCGGCGGGCAAGGCTGGGCCCCAACGTCCATGCCGAGGCGTTGGCGATCGCGTAGTACACCAGCACCGCGAATGACGAGAACCCGATGACCCCGCGAACGTCGGCCACCGCCGCCACCGCCGCGACGAGAACGCCGACGGCCACCTCGGCGCGATGCGGTACCCCGAACCGGGGGTGCACAGCGGCAAGAGTGGTCGGCAGGTGCCGGTCGCGCGCCATCGCCAGGGTGGTCCGCGACACCCCGAGGATCAGCGAGAGCAACGATCCCAGCGCGGCGAGGGCGGCCCCGATCCGCACCACCGGCTCGAATCCTGCCGCCCCGGCGGCGCGGACCGCGTCCGCCAGCGGCGCTGTCGCGGTGGCCAACCGGCCGGCGCCGAGAATGCCCAGCACGCTGACGGCCACCACGGTGTAGATCACCAGCGCGATGCCCAGCGCGAGGGGGATGGCCCGCGGGATGGTGCGGGCCGGGTCGCGGACCTCTTCGCCCAGGGTGGCGATCCGCGCGTAACCGGCGAAGGCGAAGAACAACAGTCCGGCCGCCTGCAACACCCCGAGCGCACTGCCGTCGGTCAGCACCAGCCGCGCCGGCTCCACCCGGCCGGACGTTGCGATGACGACCACCACCGCGGCCAACACCGCCAGCACCACGCCGACGATGATCCGGGTCAGCAGCGCCGACTTCTGGATGCCGCGGTAATTGACCGCGGTCAACAGAACCACCGCAGCGACGGCCACTGCGTGCGCGCAGGCCGGCCAGACGTAGTACCCGACGGTCAGCGCCATCGCCGCGCAGGAGGCGGTCTTACCGACCACGAAGCTCCAGCCGGCCAGATATCCCCAGAACGCACCGAGTCGCTCGCGTCCGTAGACGTAGGTCCCGCCCGACTGCGGGTAGCGGGCGGCAAGCCGCGCCGAGGACGTCGCGTTGCAGTAGGCGATCACACCGGCGACAGCCAGCCCGACCGGCAGCCAGGATCCGGCCGCGGCGGCCGCGGGAGCCAGCGCGACGAAGATGCCGGCCCCGATCATTGACCCGAGCCCGATGATCACGGCGTCGGCGGTCCCCAGACGTCGCTGCAGCGTGCTCACCGGCGGCATGCTAGAGGGCCAAGATGAATGCGGACCGGCGTGGGTGTGGAGATCCGCACCCAGGCCGGTCCGGCACGGTCCCCCGACCCAATTTGCGTGGCATCCTCACAAGCCAACGACCAACGCGTCGCCGTGCCCGACCAATGTAAGGGAAAAATCTGACGTAGTCGTAAAAGTTGTCAGATTTGTGACCTTAGGTCCTCAGCGATTACGGGCGACGTTGGCGCCCAGATAAGCGCCATAGGCCAGCAGTCCGGCCAGTGCGAGCTTGCGGGTTTTCGGCGCCACCAAGGCCAGCCCGATCGCCGTCTCGATGCCGCCGTCGATGTAGGTGTGCTGCAGTGTGTTATTCGGGAACGCCGACTTGGTCGCGGATTCGAACAGCTCGGGCCGCACGAAGTGCGACAGCCCGGTGACCGCCACGACCACACCGGTGAGCTTGATCAACGGTTCTGCAGACATCGTTATCCTCTGACATCCTCTCGGCTTCAACTGATGTGGTAGTCGGTGACCGGGTACGTCGATGCCTCACGCACCGCGGTGCGCGTGGTCATCGGACGCAGCAGGGTCGCTTCGCCACTGGGATTGAAATAGTACGACCGCGCCGAGGCGCAGTTGCCCTGGGTGAACAACGAGTCGCCGAGCAGCTCGGTCATCCGGTCGAGGTAGCGCGCGTTGGCTTCCTCGGTGATCTCGAATGTGGTTGCGCCGCGGCGCTTCACCTCACCGAGCAACCGGTCCATGTGCCGCATCTGGTATTCCATCGAGTTGAAGAAGTTCAGCCCGAGGAAGGCGTACGGGCTGGCCAGGCTCAGGAAATTCGGGAAATGAGGTACCGAGACCCCCTGGTAGGCCTGGAAGCGGCTCTCCCGCCACCACTTTCCGAGGTTGCGGCCGTCGCGCCCGATCACCTCGAACGCGGGGAAGTTGGCTTCCCAGATGTCGAATCCGGTTGCCAACACCAGGGTGTCGATGACGGCCTTGGTGCCGTCATTGGCCACGATCCCGTCGGCCTCGATGTGGTCGATGCCGCTGGTCTGCAGGTGCACATTGGGTTTGGTGAAGGTGCGGTAGTACTTGTTGGAGAAGGTCGGCCGCTTGCACCCGAAGTCGTAGTCGGGGGTGAGTTTGCGGCGCAGCTCCTTGTCGCGGATGGTGGCGAATCGCCACATCTTGGCCAGATCGGCTGCGGCGATGGTGAAGCGGCGGAAATAGCGCTGGCGCAGCACCCCGACATAGACCATGAACTCGTAGAGCGAATCGGTGACGACCCGGATGGCGCGCTGGGTCAGCGGCACCCGGGCGAACACGCGCTTGGCCCTGGCGGAGAATTTGATGTCGACCTTGGGCACGACGTAGATGGCGGTGCGCTGGTAAACGGTCAGGTCCGCGGCGGATTCGGCCAGTTCCGGGATCAACTGCACGGCGGTGGCGCCGGTGCCGATGATGCCGATCTTGCGGCCGGCCGGGTCGTAGGCGTCGTCCCAGTCGGCGGTGTGCACGACCTTGCCTTCGAAACTGTGGATGCCCGGGATCTCCGGGGTGAACGGCTGAGACAGGAACCCGGTCGCGGTGATGAGGTAGCGCGCGATGAGCTGCTCGCCGCCGGCCAGGGTGACTCGCCACAGCTTGGCTTCGTCGTCCCACTGGGCGCTGTCCACTGTGGTGTTGAACCGCATGTGACGGCGGATGTCGTATTTGTCGGCGACGTCGTCGGCGTACTGCTTGATCTCGGCACCGGTGGAGAACAGCCGGTTCCAGTTGGGGTTGGGCTCGAAGAAGTACGAGTAGGTGGTGGTCGGTACGTCGACGGTCAGCCCGGGGTAGTGGTTGACGTACCAGGTGCCGCCAAGATCGGCTTCGCGGTCCACCAGGATGAAGTTGTCGAATCCCAGGCGCTTGAGCTGGATCGCCGCGCCGATACCGGCGAAACCGGCACCGACGATGATCGCGTCGAACTGCTGCTCGGTCATGAAATGACCGTACCGGACCCGCCGGTGACCACCCGAGACCCGCGCAGCCTCAGTCCGTGGGACCAAGGTCACCGGAGCGGGGCAGCCCCGCGGGCAGCGCTGACAAGGCGGCGTCCACGGCCAGCGCGGGCACGTCGAAGGTCTTGGAGCTCAGATCGTGCCGCGCCCCGGTCACCTCGACGAATCGCACGTCCGCAGTGATCAGCGTGGCCGCCGCGCGCAGTTCGTCGATGGTGCCGAACGGGTCGGACGTGCCATGGGTGAAGACCGTCGGGACGCTGAGCGCGCCGAAGTGTTCGGTGCGCAACCGCTCCGGCTTGCCCGGCGGATGCAGCGGATAGGAGAACAGCGTGAGTACGTCGAGCAGCTCGGGGTTCTCGGCGGCGACCATCGAGGTCTGTCGTCCGCCGTAGGAGTGCCCGCCGGCGATCACCGGGCCGTCCGCCAGCCCGCGCGCCATGATGAGGGCTTCGGCGATGCCGGTCCGGTCACCGGCTGCCGCGCCCGACGGCGGGCCCTTGGGGCGCCGGCGCCGGTAGGGCAGGTTGTAGCGAATCGCCAGCCAGCCGCGGGCCGCCCACTGGTCACAGAGCCGAATCAGCAGCGGGGATTCCCGGTTGCCGCCGGCGCCGTGGGTCAGCATCACCACACCGGCTGGGCGGCCCTCCGGTTCGTGGGCTACTCCGGCGATGTCGTCCAGGGACAGGCTCATGCGCGCAACCGGAACAGCGCCGACACCGGGCCATGCCCGGCACCCAACGGATAGGCCTCGCGCAGGCATTCGGTGACCCAGGCCTTCCCGAAGGCCACCGCCTCGGGCATCGGATAGCCGTGCGCCAGCGCGCATGCGGTCGCCGCACCCAGCGTGTCGCCGGCACCGTGGTCGTGGGTGGTGTCGATCCGCGGGCCGTCGAACTCGTGGAAATCGGTGCCGTCGTAGAGCAGATCCGGACTGTGGGTGGACCCCCGTAGATGACCGCCCTTGACCAGCGCCCACTGCGGACCGAGCGCGTGCAAAGCCTTGGCGGCGTCACGCTGGGTCTGGGAGTCGATCACGTCGATGCCGACGAGCAGCCGCACCTCGTCGAGGTTCGGCGTGACCAGGCTGGCCAGCGGGAACAGCTCGGTACGCAAGGTGTCGAGTGCGGACGGGTGCAGCAGCGGGTCGCCGTGCATCGACGCGCACACCGGGTCGACGACGAACGGCGTGGTCCCGGCCAGACCCAGGTCTCGCCAGGTGCCGGCCACCGTCTCGATGATCTGGGAGGACGCCAGCATGCCCGTCTTGGCAGCATGGATGCCGATATCGGTGGCGACCGCCTCGATCTGGCCCGCGATGACATCCGTCGGAACTTCGTGAAAGCCCTTGACACCCAACGAGTTCTGCACAGTGACCGCGGTAACTGCGACCAGCGAATGCATACCGAGCAACGCGAAGGTGCGCATGTCGGCCTGGATGCCCGCCCCGCCACCGGAGTCAGAGCCGGCGATGGTCAGGACGCGCAGCGGAGTCTGACCCGGAGGTGTCAGCGGCAGGAAGTTCACGGGTGTGAGTTTTCCAGAGGGATGTACACCCGGTTGCCGTGTGCGGCGAACTCGTCGGATTTGGCGCTCATCGCCTCGCGGATGTCCTGCGTGATGCGCATGGAGCAGAACTTCGGTCCGCACATCGAGCAGAAGTGTGCGGTCTTGGCCGGCTCGGCGGGCAGCGTCTCATCGTGGAACTCCCGTGCGGTGTCGGGATCCAGGGACAACGCGAACTGGTCGTTCCAGCGGAACTCGAACCGGGCCTGCGACAGTGCGTCGTCGCGCTCCTGGGCTCGGGGGTGCCCCTTGGCCAGGTCGGCGGCGTGGGCGGCGATCTTGTAGGCGATCACCCCGTCCTTGACGTCTTTGCGGTTGGGCAGGCCGAGGTGCTCCTTGGGAGTGACGTAGCACAGCATCGCCGTGCCGGCCTGGGCGATGATCGCCGCCCCGATCGCCGAGGTGATGTGGTCGTAACCGGGTGCGATGTCGGTGGCCAGCGGACCGAGGGTGTAGAACGGCGCCTCCTCGCAGAGCTCTTCCTCCAGCCGCACGTTCTCGACGATCTTGTGCATCGGCACGTGGCCGGGGCCCTCGATCATGACCTGCACCCCAGCCGCTTTCGCCACCTTCGTCAACTCGCCGAGGGTGGCGAGTTCGGCGAACTGGGCGGCGTCGTTGGCGTCGGCGATGGAACCGGGCCGCAGGCCGTCACCGAGGGAGAAGGTGACGTCATAGCGGGCCAGGATCGAGCAGAGTTCTTCGAAGTTGGTGTACAGGAACGATTCCTGATGATGTGCCAGGCACCAGGCGGCCATGATCGAGCCGCCGCGGCTGACGATCCCGGTGACTCGTTTGACTGTCAGCGGGATGTGGCGCAGCAGCACTCCGGCGTGCACCGTCATGTAATCGACACCCTGCTCGCACTGTTCGATCACGGTGTCGCGGTACACCTCCCAGCTCAGCTGGGTGGGATCGCCCTTGACCTTCTCCAGCGCCTGATACATCGGCACGGTGCCGACCGGGACCGGCGAGTTGCGCAGGATCCATTCGCGGGTGGCGTGGATGTCGGCTCCGGTGGACAGGTCCATGATGGTGTCGGCACCCCACCTGATGGCCCACACCATCTTGTCGACCTCCTCGCCGATCGAGGACGTGACGGCCGAATTGCCGATGTTGGCATTGACTTTCACCGCGAACGCCTTGCCGATGATCATCGGCTCGCTTTCGGGATGGTTGTGATTGGCCGGGATGACAGCCCGGCCACGGGCCACTTCGTCGCGAACCAGTTCGGCGGGCAGCCCCTCCCGGGCGGCGATGAACGCTATCTCGGCGGTGATCTCGCCGGCGCGAGCCCGCTGCAGCTGCGTGCCGCGGTCGCGCACCACTCCCGGCCGGGCCGGCAACCCGGCATGCAGGTCGATCACCGCGTCGGAATCGGTGTACGGACCGGACGTGTCATAGAGGTCCAGGTGCTCTCCGCCGGCCAGGTGCACCCGGCGTTGCGGCACCCGAAGGTCGCCGTCGAGCTGGCGGTACACCTTCGAGCTGCCCGCGATCGGGCCGGTGGTGACGGTGGGGTCGACAAACAGATCGGTCATTCTCACTCCCTACGCCGGCATTACCCGGACAGGTTCGACGGTCGACGGCGCTAGCCGTCCTCTCAGCGCACTCACGCGTGCGCTCCCGTGGTTTTCGGTTTTGTGGTCGTTCGACGCCAACGCTAGCAGGGATGCGGGAACAACGATTGGCCCAACATGATTTGTATAGCTAACATATGCGTTATTGCGCCGCCAGGCGCCATTGCGCTTTTGCGAGACGATTGCATACGAAACGAGTTTGCCGTGACGACCGAGCTTGACCCTGCCCTGGCCGAAACCGACCGTCGCCGGCGGCGGATGGATCATGACCATCCGCACTACAAGTGGGTCGTGCTGTCCAACACCACGCTGGGCACGCTGCTGGCCACCATCAACGCCTCGATCGTGCTGATCTCGCTGCCCGCGATCTTCCGCGGCATCGGCCTGAATCCGCTGGCCCCGGGCAACGTGAGTTACCTGCTGTGGATGCTGATGGGCTACCTGGTGGTCAGCGCGGTCCTGGTGGTGCCGTTCGGGCGGCTGGGCGACATGTACGGCCGGGTGCGGATCTACAACGTCGGGTTCGTCGTGTTCACCCTGTCGGCGATCGCGCTGTCCTTCGACCCCTTCCATCTCGATGCCGGGGCCATCTGGCTCATCGCCTGGCGCGTGATCCAGGGTGTCGGCGGCGCAATGCTGATGACGTCCTCGTCGGCCATCCTCACCGACGCGTTTCCGGCCAGCCAGCGCGGTATGGCGTTGGGCGTCAACATGGTTGCGGCCGTGGCCGGTTCATTCCTGGGCCTGCTGATCGGCGGCGTGCTCTCCGAGATCCACTGGCAGGCGATCTTCTGGGTCGGGGTGCCGATCGGCATTCTCGGCACCGTCTGGAGCATGCGGTCGTTGCGGGAACTCGGGGTGCGCAACCCCGGCCGGATGGACTGGGCCGGCACCATCACCTTCGGCGTCGGCCTGACGGTCCTGCTGATCGGTATCACCTACGGCATCCAGCCCTACCGGGACTCGACGACCGGCTGGACCAACCCACTGGTGCTCGGTGCGATCGCCGGCGGACTGCTGTTGCTGGTCGCGTTCTGCTTCATCGAGTTGCGGGTGGCGCAACCGATGGTCGACATCAGGCTCTTCCGGTCGACGTCGTTCGGCATGGGCAATCTCGCCGGGCTGATGTCCTCGGTGGGCCGCGGCGGACTGCAGTTCATGCTCATCATCTGGCTACAGGGCATCTGGTTGCCGCTGCACGGCTACAGCTTCGAATCGACCCCGCTGTGGGCCGGCATCTACATGCTGCCGATGACCTTCGGCTTCCTGGCCGCCGCGCCGATCGCCGGCTCGTTCGCCGACCGACTCGGTGCCCGGCCGTTCACCGTCGGCGGCATGGTGCTCATGGCGGTGACATTCGTGGCGCTGGTGATGATCCCGGTCAACTTCAACTACTGGGTGTTCGCCGTGCTGGTGTTCCTCAACGGGCTCGGTGGCGGCATCTTCACCGCCCCCAACACCGCCGCCATCATGTCCAGCGTCCCGGCCGCCCAGCGCGGCGCCGCCTCCGGTGTGCGCGCCACGTTCTTCAACGCCGGCTCGTCGCTGTCGATCGGGATCTTCTTCTCGCTGATGATCGTCGGCCTGGCCGGCACGCTGCCCAACGCGATGAGCCGGGGGCTGCAGGAACAGGGCGTCTCGGCGACCGTCGCGCACGACGTGGCCAACCTGCCGCCGGTCGGCAGTCTGTTCGCGGCTTTCCTGGGCTACAACCCGATCGCCGAATTGCTGGCGCCCTACGACGCCCTGCATCAACCCGGAGTGAACGCCGAACTGCTCACCGGCAAGACGTTCTTCCCGCACCTGATCACCGAACCGTTCCACGCCGGCCTGGTGGTGGTGTTCGGGGCGGCCGCGGTGATGATGGTGATCGGTGCGATCGCCTCGTTGTTCAACCCGGGCCGCTACGGGGCCGAATTGGTCACCGTGGCCCAGCCGCCCGGGACGACGTCCGCTGACCAGCCGGCCGGCTAGGTGTACTGACCTGAGAGGTTAGGTACGCGGGTGGCTGGTGGTTGGCCGCCGAGTGCGGTGTGGCCGCGGTGGTAATTGTAGGTGTGGAGCCAGCGGGGGAATTCCTCGCAGCGTTCGGCGTCGCTGCGGTAGAGACGGGCGTAGGCCCATTCATCGGCCAGGGTGCGATGGAATCGCTCCACTTTTCCGTTGGTTTGTGGCCGGTACGGGCGTGTGTAGCGGTGCTCGATGTCGCCAAGGGCGTCACGGAAGATGTGCGAGCGGTAGCAGGACCCGTTGTCAGTCAATACCTTTCGAACACTAAAGCCACATTCGTTGAACCACGCGTTGGCGCGTAGCCAAAACGCTGCAGCGGTCTCTTTTCGTTCGTCAGCCAAGAGTTCGGAGTAAGCCAGCCGCGAGTAGGCATCCACAGCGGTATGCAGGAAGTGATACCCGCGCAGCAGGCGGCGGTTTCGGTGTTGTCCGGGATTCCTACCGGCTTGGGCGTTGCGGTTGCCGATCGTGCGTCCGAGCATGCGCCAGCCGCCCCCGGTGGGGATCTTGCCCAATTTCTTGACGTCGACATGAACAAGATCGCCGCATTGGGCTGATTCCATCCGCCGCACGACCTGGCCGGTCGCTCGGTCCAGCCAGCGCAATCGGGCCAGCCCGTAGCGGGTGAGCACGTTATGCACGGTCGAGACATTCAGGCCCAACAGGTAGGCGATCCGCGCCGGCCCCAGCGGCGCAGCACACGTACCTTGATGATCCGCCGCTCGGTCCGAGTCGGCGTGCGGTTCGGACTGCGATGCGGACGCGAGCTGCGATCAACCATCCCGACGTGCCCCTCCTCGCGGTAACGACCAGCCCAGCGACGGGCAGTGGTGGCCGAGACCTGGAACCGTTCAGCAGCACGTCGCAGCGGCCAACCCTCATCAACGACACAACGAGCCAGCCGCAGACGGCCAGTTTCAGACAGCGGAGCATTACGGTGGACCACGAAGACCTCCGGAGTGAGTGGCGTTCCTAGACAGCTCGCACTTCACTCGGAGGTCTTCGTCATGTCACCACGCCACGCCGTCACCAACGTCCATGGTCAGTACAGCTAGGTGGCGCGACGGCGCCTTCGGCGACCCAGCGATGTAACCGCCCCGCGGTGCGCCACATCGCTGCCTGCATCTCGTCGGTACCCACCTCGGCCTGTGCGCACGCGGTGAGGCGGTCGCAGATCCGCGCCACTGTCACGGCGGCCACCCGGGCCGTGCGATCCCGGGAGGACTGCATGCTCTGCGCCATGATCTCCCGGAACTCGAGGAGGTCGCCGATTGCACGGGACGCTCCGGCCGGCGCCTGCCTGCGGTAGAACTCAATGAGCGCGTCGACGCATGTCAACGCCTGATGGACAGTGCTTTTGGGGATCAGGATGACGACGTCGGAACTCATCTGCTCACCAACTTCGCGGGACGGCGGTCTCTGACCTCAGCCCACCACGCCGGTGCGAACAAACCGTGACCAGACGAAGACGACCTCGGTTCACCAATCCGAACGGCCGACGAGAATCAGGTCGTGGAGCGCGAACGCGGGGACGCCGAGCACCTCGGCGAGCTGCGCCGCGTAGCCACGCGCAATGCGTGGCCCGTCGCGTTGTTCGTCGAAGTCGCCGGTCAGGTCGACGGCGATCCGGCAGCCCAGCGTGTCACCGGCCGCGACGACCTCGACACCGAGCACGCCGGATGGCTTGGGCAATTCGGCCGCAGCCGCACGCACCTGCTCGATGGTGGCCGCCCAGTCCACATACACCGATACAAACGATCGCACCCCGAACATTTTCCCGTCGGGACCCGGTTACGGCCACCTGAATCACCCAGTGTTTACCTGTCGTGAACCGGGATGATCCAAACCGCCCGCGTAACCCCCACCGAATTCGGTAGCTTCACGAACCGTGCCTGCGTTGACGAACCGCCAGATCCTGTTGCGCCGCCGTCCGGCCGGTCTGGTGCAACCCGACGACACCGAGCTGATCACGGCGGCCGCCCCCGAACTGGCCGAGGGGGAGGCGCTGCTGCGCACCACCTATGTCGGTCTGGATGCCGCCGCCCGCACCTGGCTCGACGACCAGCCGAGCTACCTGCCGCCGGTGCAACTCGGTGAAGTCATCCGTGCGGCCGGGATCGGCGAGGTGGTCGAGTCCCGCTGTGACGCCTTCCGAATCGGCGACATCGTCACCACGCTGACCGGCTTCCAGGACTACGCCGTCATCCGCGACGACGTCTTCAGCACTCCGATCCCCGGCGAAAGCGACCAACTGGCGATCATGAGTGTCTACGGGCCGACCGGCGCCACCGCCTACTTCGGCATGACCGACGTCGGCCGCCCCAAGGAGGGCCAGACAGTGGTGGTGTCCGCCGCGGCCGGCGCCACCGGCTCGATCGCGGGACAGATCGCCAAGATCGCCGGAGCCCGGGTGGTCGGCATCGCCGGCGGCCCGGACAAGTGCCGGGCAGTCGTCGACGAATTCGGATTCGACGCGTGCATCGACTACAAGAACGACGACGTGCCCGCAGCCCTGAAGAGACACTGCCCCAAGGGTGTCGACGTGTACTTCGACAACGTCGGCGGTCCCATCCTCGACGCGGTGCTCGGCCGGCTGGCGCCCAAGGCGCGGGTGGTGCTCTGCGGGGTCATCTCCAGTTACCTGACCGGTGAACATCCCGGCCCGGCCAACTACGTCAACCTGCTCGCGAAGACCGCCTCGATGCAAGGGTTCAACGCCCTGGACATGTGGGGCCGCTTCGACGAGGCGTTCGCCGATCTGCGCCGCTGGGAAGCCGAGGGCAAACTGGTGCACCGCGAAACCGTCTTCGACGGCCTGGAGTCGTGCGTGGACGCCCTCAACGGGCTGTTCACCGGGGCCAACATCGGCAAGATGCTGGTGAAGGTCGGCGAACCGACCAGCTGACTCAACGCCGCAGGTCCACCAGCACCGGCGCGTGATCGCTGGGCGCGGGATCGCCCTTCTTCCCCGGGCGGCGTTCATCCTTGACGATCTCGGCGTGCGTCACCCGGGCGGCCAATCCCGGTGAGCCCAGGATGAAGTCGATCCGCATGCCGCGCCGCTTCTGAAAGGCCAGCTGGGTGTAGTCCCAATAGGTGTACACCCCCGGGCCGGGGGTGAACGGGCGCACCACGTCGACGAAGCGCGCGTCGACCATCGCCTCGAATGCCTTGCGCTCCGGTTCCGACACGTGTGTCGCACCCTCGAACACCGCCATGTCCCAGACGTCCTCGTCGGTGGGTGCGATATTCCAGTCACCGACCAGCGCGATCGGCGCATCAGGATCGCGCTGCAACCACGACTCGGCCGTATCACGAAGGGCGGCAAGCCATTCCAGCTTGTATTGGTAATGTGGGTCGGCCAGCGTGCGGCCGTTGGGCACATACAGACTCCACACCCGGACCCCGGCGCAGGTGGCCGCCAACGCCCGCGCCTCGGCTTTGGCGTCCACGCCGTCCTTGCTCCACGACGGCTGACCTGGGAAACCCACCTCGACCTCGTCCAGCCCGACCCGGGAGGCGATCGCCACCCCGTTCCACTGGCTGAACCCGCAGTGCGCCACCTCGTAGCCGGCCTCCAGGAACGGCATGGTGGGGAACTGGTCGTCAGAGCATTTGGTCTCCTGCATCGCCAGGACGTCCACGTCGCCGCGCTGCAGCCAGCTCACGACGCGATCCACCCGAGCGCGAATCGAGTTCACATTCCAGGTGGCCAGGCGCAGGACGTCGGCGGGCATGGGCTACAGCGTACGTGCGGTCAATGACAGGGCATCGACGTAGCGATGGTGGTGGTGCAGCCGGAACCCCAGCGAGTGATACAGCGCGATCGCGCCCGGATTGTCGGACAGCACCTGGACGTAGGCGCGGCTCGCGCCGTTGCGGGCGCCCCATCCGAGCAGGGCCTGGCACACCGTGCGGGCATGACCGCGCCTGCGCTGGCCGGGGTCGACGCGCACCGCCGAGATGCCCAGCCAGCCGGTGCCGTCCGGCGCTCTGGTCACCGCGCCGCGGCCCACCGCCGCGCCGGTCACCGAGGCGAAGACCGCCACACCGTCGACGACGGCCGTCAGCACCGCCGGCGGGACGTCGCGTTCGTAGCGGGTCAGCCACGCCTCGTCGGGCCGCTCGAGCAGCGTCACCGCCGGGTCCGGCTGGGCCCCGGGCATCGGACCCGTCAGATCGATGACCATCACCCTGGTGTGCTTGATGCCCTCGGCCCGTACCGCAAGCAACCGTTCCGGCAGCGCCAGCCACGGCTGCAGGTCTCGGTCGGCATACCAGTCGACAATCGCCGGAAGCGCCGCCAACGTGGCGGAGAAGTCCAGCGGCACAGCGGAATTGGCCCTACTGGTATAGCCGCCCGCCGCGCGTAGCAACCAGCCGTCCTGCCAGTGCTGCTCGGTGCCAGGCCAGGCCAGGGCCGCGGCGTGCTCCAGTGCGCGGATCTCGGAGGCGCGGACCGGCCCGCCGCTGAGTTCGCGGACCGCCAGCACGTCGGCGTGGGCGATCTCGACCAGCTCGCCGGACTTGGTCCGCAGCACGATCAAGGGCGCCACGGTCTCGACATGCCCGATCACGTCCGTCATGGGCGGGGCGCTGCCGGCAGGCAACCGGTAGCGAACGCTGACCCGGCTGCCGACCGGCGGCATGCGATCCATGGATCAGTGGCCGAACGGGTCGAGCACCTCACCCGGTGTCCATGACAAACCCGGAACACCCCAGCCGTTCTTCTTCACCGTCTTCTTCGCCGCCCGAGCGTGCCGGCCGATCAGCTTGTCGACGTAGAGAAAGCCGTCGAGATGCCCGGTCTCGTGTTGCAGCATCCGGGCGAACAGGTCGTGTCCTTCGAGGGTGACCGGATTGCCGTCGGCGTCCAGTCCGGTCACCCGCGCCCACTTGGCCCGGCCGCACGGGAACGATTCCCCGGGCACCGACAGGCACCCCTCGTCGTCGTTGTCCGGGTCGGGCATCGTCTCGGGGATCTCCGAGGTCTCCAGCACCGGGTTGATCACCACACCACGGCGCCGGGTCGTCTTGCCGCGCTCGTCGGCGCAGTCGTAGACGAACAACCGCAGCCCGACGCCGATCTGGTTGGCCGCCAGGCCTACTCCGTTGGCCGCGTCCATGGTGTCGTACATGTCGGTGATCAGATCGGCCAGATCCGCGGGCAGGGAACCGTCCTCGCCGACCGGCACCGGAGAGGTCGGATTGTGCAGAACGGGATCGCCCAGAATCACAATTGGTCTGACTGCCATGATCGGCAAGCTTAAGTCAGCCGACGCGCGGGCTTGGCTGCCGTCCCAACCGGCCCCGGCGTGATTGAATGAGCGCCGAGCACAGGGACGTCAACTGCAGTTCTTCGAAAGGGTCCACAGATCGAAATGGACGGCGCCAACGCACGGGCTGAGCGGCCCAATGACGACGCTGACCTTCCTGCTGGGCTGACCCGCCGCGAGTACGACATCTTGGCGTTCGAGCGGCAGTGGTGGAAGTACGCCGGCGCCAAGGAAGAGGCCATCAAGGAACTCTTCTCCATGTCCGCCACACGCTACTACCAGGTACTCAACGCCCTGGTGGACCGCCCCGAAGCGCTCGCGGCCGATCCGATGCTGGTCAAGCGCCTGCGGCGGCTGCGCGCGAGCCGGCAGAAGGCCCGCGCAGCGCGGCGACTCGGCTTCGAGGTCCCCTGATTTTTCTCCGTTGGCGGCGCCGCCGATGAGCGCTTGCACGAAGAGCAGTCAGCCGCGGTTACAGTGGGCCCGATGAACGACCGCGTCCCTGACTCCTCCGGGCTGCCGCTGCGGGCCATGGTGATGGTGCTGCTGTTCCTCGGCGTGATCTTCTTGTTGGTCGGATTCCAGGCCATGGGCTCCGGCGACGACAGCAGCGACGACACCTCCACAGCGCAGACAGTCACCACCACGACTTCCAAGACGTCGGCCGCGCCGGCGCCCAAGGCCGACGTGCGGGTGTTCAACGTCGGTGGCGACGAAGGCGCCGCCGGACGCACCGGCGACCGGCTGCGCGAGGCCGGCTGGAACGTCACCGAGACCAGCAACCTGGAGATTCCGCCACCGCCCGCGACGACGGTGTACTTCGGCACCGCCGAGGGTGAAGAGGCCGCCGCCGAGGCGGTGGCCAAGCTGCTCGACGCTCCCGCCGCGCCCAGAATTCCGGAAATCGCCGAGCAGCCGCCGGGCGTGATCGTTCTGGTGACGGGATAGGCTTCGGCACATGGTCAAGCCCGTCCGCCAGCTGAAAACCGCCGCCGCTGTCCTGTTCGCCGCTCCCGTCGCCCTGTTGAGCGCATGCAGCCCCAACGAGCCGATCGCGACCCAGCCGGGCACGACGCCGGCGATCTGGACCGGGTCGCCGGCGCCGTCGGCGTCGGAGTCCGCCGGTGCGTCCCACGGTGCCCCCGAGGGCCAGGCCGCCGAGTCGGCCGACACCCTGACCGCGCAGCTCAAGGCGCCGGACGGCACCCAGGTTGCGGCGGCCACCTTCGAGTTCCAGGGCGGCTTCGCCAAGATCACCGTCCAGACCACCGGCAGCGGCAAGCTCACCCCCGGGTTCCATGGCCTGCACATCCACTCGGTGGGCAAGTGTGAGCCCAACTCGGTCGCGCCGACGGGTGGGGCCCCCGGTGACTTCCTGTCCGCGGGCGGGCACTTCCAGGCCGGCGGGCACACCGGTCACCCCGCCAGCGGTGACCTGACCTCACTGCAGGTGCGTGAGGACGGCACCGCCATGCTGGTGACCACTACCGACGCATTCACCAAGCAGGACCTGCTCGGCGGCGCCGGTACGGTGATCATGATCCACGCCGACGCCGATAACTTCGCCAACATCCCGCCGGAGCGCTACCAGCAGATCAACGGCGGCGCGCCCGGCCCGGACGAAACCACGATGGCCACCGGTGACGCCGGCAAGCGGGTGGCGTGCGGTGTCATCGGCACCGGCTAACCCCCCAGCGGGCCGGCGTCCGGTCGGACGCATCGATTTCGCCGGTTCGCCCCGCCCCACCCTGGGTGTCGAATGGGAGTTCGCGCTCATCGACGCCGCCACCGGCGACCTGAGCAATGAGGCGGCCGCGGTGATCGCCGACCTCGGCGAGAACCCGCACGTGCACAAGGAGTTGCTGCGCAACACCGTCGAGGTGGTCACCGGGGTCTGCGACACCGTCGACGAGGCGATGGCCGATCTGCGGTCCACCCTGCTCACCGCGCGGGAGATCGTGCACGAGCGGGGCATGGAGTTGTTCTGCGCCGGCACCCACCCGTTCGCGTCCTGGTCGGCGCAGAAGCTGACCGACGCGCCCCGCTACGCCGAGCTGATCAAACGAACCCAGTGGTGGGGTCGCCAGATGCTGATCTGGGGTGTGCACGTGCACATCGGCATCTCGTCCGCGCACAAGGTGATGCCGATCATCTCCTCGCTGCTCAACCAGTACCCGCATCTGCTGGCGTTGTCGGCGTCATCACCGTTCTGGGCCGGGGAGGACACCGGTTACGCCAGCAATCGGGCGATGATGTTCCAGCAGCTGCCCACCGCGGGACTGCCGTTCCAGTTCGAGACCTGGAGCCAGTTCGAACGGTTCGTGCACGACCAGAAGACCACCGGCATCATCGATCACGTCAACGAGATCCGCTGGGACATCCGGCCCTCACCGCATCTGGGCACGGTGGAGGTGCGCATCTTCGACGGCGTGTCCAACCTGCGGGAGCTGTCGGCTCTGGTGGCGTTGACGCATTGTCTGGTGGTGGATTTGGACCGCCGACTCGATGCCGGTGAGCAGCTGCCGGTGATGCCGCCGTGGCATGTTCAGGAGAACAAGTGGCGGGCGGCGCGTTACGGCCTGGACGCCATCATCATCCTCGACGCCGACAGCAATGAACGGCTGGTCACCGAGGATCTCGACGACCTGCTGACCCGGTTGCAGCCGGTTGCTGAATCGCTGCACTGCGCCGACGAACTGGCCGCGGTGGCCGACATCCCCCGGCGTGGTGCGTCATACCAGCGTCAGCACCGGGTAGCCGAGGAGAACGGCGGTGACCTGCACGCCGTGGTCGACGCGCTGGTCGGCGAGCTGGACATCTGAGGAGGGGCCATGAGGATCCGTCGAACAGGACTGGCGATCATGGCGGTCGCGGTCGTCGTCTTCGGCGCCGGCTGCGCAGCCCCCATCTCCGGCACCCCGGTGGCCGAGCCCGGTCAAGCGGGAAAGCCCTTGCCGCCGGCCGATCTGACGACGACCACCTGCCGTCAGTACCTGGCCATGGACACCGTTACCCGGCGTGAGGTCATCAAGGCCATCGGTGACGCCGGCAATCGGGTCGTCGCGCAGAACCCGGAACTGTGGGCGGGGGTGGCGGGGGCGCTGTGCACCTTCGTCGATCCGAGTGCGCCGGTGCGCGATCTCGTGGTGGGCCGGGGAATTCGCTGATGCCCGTGCAGCCGATGTTCCCGCTGCAGTCGGCGCTGCTGCCCGGAGAACTCCTGCCGCTGAGGATCTTCGAGCCGCGCTATTCGCAGCTGGTGCGGGACTGCCTGGCGATGGCCGACCCCGCCTTCGGCGTGGTGCTGATCACCCGCGGCCGCGAGGTCGGCGGAGGTGACACCCGTAGCGACGTCGGCGTGCTGGCCCACATCACCGAGCACGTCGACCAGGGTGAGGGCCGGTACGAGCTGAGAGCGCTTGTCGGCGAACGTATCCGGGTAGCGGAGTGGCTACCCGACGATCCGTATCCGCGGGCGGTCATCGAAGCGTGGCCGGACGAGCCCGGCCCCCCGGTCACCACCGAGCGCATCGGTGACGTGATCGATCGGATACTGGCGCTGCTGGAGCGCATCGTGGGCGCCCGGGGCGCGCAATTGCGCCCCGACGCGCTCGCCGTCGAACCCGAGATCGCCGACGACCCGTGCCGGCACATCTATGCGCTGGCGTCTCGAATCCCGATGGGACAGGCCGATCGTCACGCGGTGCTAGCCGCGCCCACCCTGACCGAGCGGGTCGACGTGCTCATCGACGCCATCGAAACCGTCACAGCCCTAGTGGAATTCCAACTGTCCTCCGACGAGTAGGGTTGCCCGCAGTTCAGAGCTTCTTGGCGTCCAGTAGCACGGTGTCCGGGACGGCGTCCTCGAGGTCGTCGGGTGCGGGTCGCTGGTAGTGCGCCATCAGGTCGGCCGCGGTGATCGCGGTGACCTCCCAGCCCCGCTCGGTCAGCCATCGGGCGACATCGGTGCGCGGCTCCAGGTACCACAACCGGGTCACGTCGGGGACCTCGGGCCGGCCGCTATCGACGGCGTCGAGGCGGGCCTGTTCCATGCGCTCGCGACGGCGGGCCAACAACTCGGGGGAGTAGAACACCGGGCCGAACGCCTCCACCGAGAGCCTGCTGCCCGCGGTGCTCAGCTCGTCGATCCGCGCGAACAGGGTGTCCTGGGCCGCGGCGGACAGGTAGGGCAGCAGGCCCTCCGCCGACCATGCCGTCGGTGTCGAGGGATCGAACCCGTTGTCGCGCAACGCGGTCGGCCAGTCGTGCCGGAGGTCTACCGCAACCGCGGCGTAGCCGGCCGCCGGCTTCGCACGGTGGGCGTCGAGCACCCGCTCCTTGAATTCGAGCACCTTGGGCTGGTCGATCTCGTAGACCGTGGTGTCACTGATCCACGGCAGCCGCCATGCCCGGGTGTCCAGACCCGCGGCCAGGATGACCGCCTGGTCGAGGCCGTTGGCTCCGGCGGTGGTGAAGAACTCGTCGAAGAACTTCGTCCGCGAGGCGATGTAGGCGGCCATGGCCTTGGCGCGCTGCGGCTGGTCGTCCATGAAGGGCGAGCGCCACCCCGCCTCGGTGGCCGCCTCGATGAAGAAGTGCGCGTACGGATCGGTGTAGAGCGGACAGCCTGCCTCGGTTTCCGCGGCCCGGGCGCGCGCCACGCTCAGCGCGGTGGCGCCGACACCCTCGGTGATGTCCCAACTGTCATCGTCGGTTCGGCTCACGGATTCCGGTCCGCCCTCTCGGTATCGTCGCGCATCTCGTCGACGGTCAGGTCGTCGCCCATTTTCTGTTCACGGTAGGCCAGCTGTCCCACCCGGTGCGCGACCACCGGCGCGGTGATCAAGGTGAACATGGCCGTCAGCACGATCATGCCGACGTCGACGTTGCCGCTGAGCCGGATGGCGGCGCCGCCCAGCACCAGCAGCAGTCCCAACACCTGGGGCTTGGTGGCGGCGTGCATGCGGGTCAAGGTGTCAGGAAACCGCAGCACCCCGATGGCGGCGGTCAGTGCCAGCGCCGAGCCGCCCAGCACCAGCACCGCCGCCACGATGTCGTGCGCGCTCATAACTCGTCCTTGCCGGCCAGGTCGGGCACGCGGAACCGGGCCACGCTGACCGAGCCGACGAAGCTGATCAACGCCAGCGCCGCCAAGCTGTAGGTCACCGTGGTGTCCAGGCTGAACGCCGCCCAGGTGCCGACACCGCACATGGTGACCGCCACCAGAGTGTCGACGGCCACCAGCCGGTCCAGCGTGCTGGGACCGGCCAACAAGCGGACCATCGTCACTGCGGCCGCGGCCACCAGCATCACACCGGCCAACACCCACACATACGTCATGCGCGATCCGCCTCCTCGGGTTCAACCGCCACCGGCCGCCATTCGGAGTCCCGCTCGAACGAGGCGATGAGCATCCGCTCCAGCTGCGCCACTTGGCGGTAGAACCGGTCCACCGCGCGCTGCGATCCGACATCGAGCACGTGGACGTAAACCAATCGGCGGGTCTGGTCGATCTCCAGCACGATCGTGCCGGGAGTCAGGTTCATGATGTTCACCGCCAACGCGAGCACCAGGTCGGACTTCAGCGCCAGCCGGGCCCGCAATACGGCGGACAGCGGCGGCCGGCCCGGCCGAATCGCCAGCCACGCCACCTGGGCCGAGGACAGCACCAGCCACCACGACACATTGGCCGCCAGCCACAGCAGCGACAACGGATGCAGCCGGCCCTGCACCGACACCGCGGGCAGCGGCAGCAGCAGCGTGATGAACAGCGCCACCGCCAGACCGGAAACCACGTTGGCCACCGACACGTTGCCCCACAACAGCAACCACACCAAAATCAGCCAGACCAGCGTCCAAACCCGCAGTGCCCAGGCCCTCATCGCGGACTCATCTCCGGATTGCCCAACACAGCGCTGATGTACTGTGTCCGGTCCATGACCTCGTCGGCGGCGCGGTCGGTATAACCGAAGATCGGTCCCGCCGCCACCGTCAGCGCCACTCCGACGGCGATCAAACCCATGGTCGGGGCCACCATCCCGACCGGCATCCGGCCCACGTCACCGCGGTCGACGAAGGCGACGTCCTCGGAGTAGTCATCCAGCAGCGCTGACGGCGCCGAGTCGGCGAGGTCTCCTTCGGGCGCGTCGACCCGGGCCCGCCAGAACGCCTTGGTCCATACCCGGGCCACCACGTACAGCGTCAGCAGGCTGGTCACCACCGAGCCCGCGACCAGTAACCAGGACAGCACCGAACCGTTCGCGGTGCCCGCCTCGAGCAGGGCCACCTTCCCGATGAAGCCCGAAAATGGCGGTATGCCACCAAGATTGAGGGCCGGCACCATGAAGACGAAAGCCAGCAGCGGGCTGGCTGCGGCCAGGCCGCCCAGGCGGCGCAGGGTCGAGGCGCCGGCCTGCCGCTCGATCAGCCCGACCACCAGGAACAGCGTGGTCTGCACCACGATGTGGTGGGCGACGTAGTAGATCGCCCCCGACATGCCCAGCCGGCTCGACAGCGCGATGCCGAACACCATGTATCCGATATGGCTGATCAGGGTGAACGACAACAACCGCTTGATGTCGTTCTGGGCGATCGCGCCGAGGATGCCGACCAGCATGGTCAGCAGTGCGGCGACCAGCAGCACGTTGTCCAGCCGGCCGGCCGGAAACAGTAGCGAGTGCGCCCGGATGATCGCGTACACACCCACTTTGGTCAGTAGGCCGGCGAACACCGCCGTCACCGGCGCTGGTGCGGTCGGGTAGGAATCCGGCAGCCACGCCGACAGTGGGAACACCGCCGCCTTGATACCGAACGCCACCAGCAGCACCGCGAAGATTCCGCTGCGGGTGCCGCTGCTGATGTCCTGCAGCCGAAGCGACAGCTCCGCCATGTTCAGTGTGCCGGTGGCCGCGTAGACCAGGGCCAGGCCGATCAGGAAGATCAGCGACGACACCATCGACACCATCACATACGAGATGCCGGCGCGCACCCGCTCCTTGCTGGCGCCGATGGTCAGCAGCACGAAGCTCGCCGACAGCAGCACCTCGAACCCGACGTACAGGTTGAACAGGTCACCGGCCAGGAACGCCGTGCACACCCCGGCGGACAGCACCAGATAGGTCGGCAGGAAGATCGACACCGGTTGGCGCTCGTCGCCGTCGCGGATGCCCTGCCCGATCGCGTAGAACACCACCGCCAGCAGCACTATCGCGGACACGACCAACATCAGCGCGGACAGCCGGTCGGCCACCAGGGTGATGCCCAACGGGCCGAGCCCTTCCTTGGTGGGGCCCCACCCCCGACGTGCAGCGCCTGGGTGCCGTCGCGGTCGGTCAGGTACAGCAACACCGCGCAGACGGCCAGGACCCCGCTCAACGCGAACAGGGCGATCAGCCGCTGCAGCCGCGGCCGGCGACCGGCGACCAGCGTCAGTGCAGCCGCGATCAACGGAATCAACACCGGCAGCGGCATCAGCACACCAGAGAGGCTCATCGCGACCCCTCGTGTCCGGGCAGCGCGTCCAACTCGTCGGGTTCGTCGGTGTCGCGGGCTGGGATGTGGGTGGGTGCGTCCTCGTCGATCGAGGATGCTTCGGAGTCGGACAGCTTCGACACCCGGGTGTCCTCCGGGTCGTTGCTCACTTCCTCCTCGGTGGTCAACCGGAACGAACGGTAGGTCAGTGCCAGCACGAACGCCGCGATGCCCATCGCGATGACGATCGCGGTCAGGATCATGCCCTGCGCCAACGGGTCGGCGGTGGTGGTCTCCGATCCGCTGGTGCGGCCGCGGATCGGCGGATTGCCCGATTCGCCGCCGACGGTCAGGATCAGCAGGTTCACCGCGTTGCCGACCAGCAGCAGACCCAACAGCATGCGGGTGAGGTTGCGGGAAAGCAGAAGGTACACACCGCAACTGGTGAGCCCGCCGATGATGATGAGGGGAACGAGGTAGGTGTTCATGAGGCCCTCGCCTTCGCCTTCGTGGCAGGCCGGGGCAGCGTGGCCAATTCCTCGTCGATGCGCGCGCCGAGGCTGCGCAGAACGTCGAGTACCAGGCCGAGCACGATCAGGTACACCCCGAGGTCGAAGAACAGCGCGGTGACGAACTTGACCGTGCCCAGCAGCGGCAGGTGCACGGTGATCACCGCCGACGACAGCGCCGGGGCGCCCAGCAGCATCGAGCCCACCGCGGTTCCGCCGGACAGGGCCAGACCGACGCCGAGGATCTTGCCGGCGTCCAGTGGCAGCGTCTCGCCGAGCTCGTAACGACCGCCGGCCAGGTAGCGCAACACCAGCGCCAGTCCGGCGGTGAGGCCGCCGGCGAAGCCACCACCGGGGGTGTTGTGGCCGGTGAAGAAGAAGTACACCGACAGCACCATGATCAGCGGGAAGATCATCCGAGTGGCGACCTCGAGCACCAGGGAGCGGTAGCGCGGGTCGCGCAGTTCGCTGCCGCGTAGCCAAGTGGTGTCGCTGACCGACGGGCTGTAGCGGACCGAGGGCAGCGCGCCGATGTCGGGTTGGCCGGCGTCGGAGACCCGCGGCGCCGAGCCGAACCGGCGATTGCGGAAGACCAGAGAAGCGACGCCGGTGGCGGCGACCACGAGCACCGAGATTTCGCCGAGGGTGTCCCAGGCCCGGATGTCGACCAGCAGCACGTTGACCGTGTTGGCGCCGTGCCCGCGGTAGTACGCGGCGTCCGGCAGCAGGTCGGCGATGGGGGTAGCGGTGCGAGCGGCCATGGCGAACACCGCCAGGGTGGTCACGGTGGCGCCGACCGCGAGGGACAGCGCGGCCCGCGGCAACCGGTAGCGCTTGATGTTGGCTTCGTCGGCCTCGGCGGGCAGCGTGCGTAGCACCAGCACGAAGATCACCAGGGTCAGGGTCTCCACCAGGAACTGGGTCAGGGCCAGATCGGGGGCGCCGTGGAAGGCGAAGATCGCCCCGCAGCCGTAGCCGGTGATGCCGACCAGCAGCACCGCGGCCAACCGGTTGCGCATCACGGTCGCGGCCACCGCGGCGGCCAGGATGAGCAGGCCGACCACCGGCTGGACCAGGGAGTCCCACAGCCGGAAGTGGGGACGGTCGGTCGCCCCGAGCATCAGCGCGATGACGGGGAACAGCACCAGGGTGGACAAGATCACCGACTGGGTGACCGGAATGGATCCGCGCTGGGTGAGGGCGGTGAGCCGGACAGAGGCAACGTCGGCGCCGCGGATGACCGCGTCGTAGACCCGGTCTGCGTTGCCCAGCGGTCGCCAGCGGCCCAGCCGGGCGCGACGTAGGCGGTCACGGCTGAAGAACGCCGCCGTGCCCACCGCGAGCACCACCGCCGACAGCAGCAGGGGCAGGCCGAAGCCGTGCCAGAGTTCGAGGGTGTAGTGCCCGTCGTCGGCGCCGGCGGGGGGCAGCGTCTCGGCGTAGTCGTCGAGGGTGTCGTCGAGTTGGTGCGGCACCAGGCCGAAGAGCAATCCGGCCGCGGCCAGGATGGCCGGGGACACCAGGAACACCCCCGCCGGGCGGTGCAGGTTGGCCACCAGGGTGGTCGGGCCCGCCGACCCCTTGCGCGCGAACGCTCCCCACAGGAAACGCAGGCTGTAGATGGTGGTGAACACCGAGCCGGTGACCACCCCGGCGAGCACCACCGGTGCCCATGGGCCGAGCGATTCGCTGTGCGCGATGGTCTCGAAGTCGGCTTCTTTGGCGACGAACCCCAAAAACGGCGGCACCGCCGCCATGCTGGCGGTTGCGGCCGCGGCGATGGTGAACAGACCGGGCATGCGGTGCCCCAGCCAGGCCAGCCGGCGGATGTCACGAGTGCCGGTCGAATGGTCGATGACCCCGACCACCATGAACAAGGTCGCCTTGAACAGGGCGTGCGCGCACAGCATGGCCAACCCGGCCAGCATCAGGTCCCGTCCGCCGCCGCCGACCATCACAGTGATGAAACCCAGCTGGCTGACGGTGCCGAAGGCCAGGATCAACTTGAGGTCGTACTCGCGCACGGCGCGCCAGCCGGCCATCAACATGGTGGCCACGCCCAGCGTGATGACCGTCGGCCGCCAGCCGGGCGAGTCGGCGAAACCGGGCGCCAGCCGGGCGATGAGGTACACGCCGGCCTTCACCATCGCCGCGGCGTGCAAATAAGCGCTGACCGGGGTGGGCGCCGCCATCGCCCCGGGCAGCCAGAAATGGAACGGCACGATCGCCGACTTGGACAGGGCGCCGACGAGCACCAAGACGATCCCGACCGCGACCGCCGTCCCGTGCGGCGGCGCTGTCACCAGTTCGGACAGCAGGTAGGTGCCGGCGCTGTGGCCGAGCACGACGATGCCGGCCAGCATGGCCAGACCGCCCGCGGTGGTGACCAGTAACGCCTGCATCGCCGCGCGGCGGCTGGTCGCCCGCTCCGCGTAATGCCCGACGAGCAGGAACGACAGCACCGTCGTCAGCTCCCAGAACGTGTAGAGCAGCAGCATGTTGTCGCTGACGATCAGGCCGAACATGGCTCCGGAGAACGCGGTGAGTTCGGCGGCGAAACTGGGCAGCCGGTTTTCGGTGTGCCCAGCCTTGGGTCCTGAGCGGTGATGGAAGTACTCGGCGCAGTAGAACAGCACCAGCGCGCCGATGCCGAGCACCAGCACGCTCATGACGGCGGTCAACGTGTCGAACCGCAGCGTGATGTTCATCGACAGCTCCGGCACCCACGGAACATTGACCGATGGGGTCGATGGTCCGCTTCCGGGCCAGTTGACGGCGACCCACACCAGCGATCCCGCCGGCACCAACGCCAGCGGGTAGAAGGCCAGCCGTCCCCATCGGTGCACGAGCGCCGGCGCCACGGCGGCGGCGATCGCATGCGCGATCAGGATGACGAGCATGGCACTCCGATCTATGGACGCGCCAGCGCGTCGGGGATCTACCGTTCGGTCGGGGTGTCAGCCAAAATTTTCGGCTATGTCCTGCCCTCAGTCTACGGTGTCGAGCTGACGCCGATCCGATGCCCGCGGCGCTCCCCGAGCCCCGCGGGCGCCGCACGTTGTGAATGTGGCTCGGCGCCAGCATATTTCGGCAGCATCGAACCCGCGTCACCAGGGACGCGACGTTCCAACCGTAACATGTCAAAGATGGAGTGTTGCCGGATGCTGTTCAATTGCGCTCATGGGTGATCAAGACAAGGTCGTCACCGCGAGCCGGGAAATCGCCGCACCCGCGTCGGTGATCTTCGAGTTCATCGCCGATCCGGCGCGCCAGCCGCAGTGGGACGGAAACGACAACCTCGCCGAGGCCGCAGCCGGTCAACGGGTACGTGCCGTCGGCGACGTGTTCACCATGATCCTGACCCAGGGCCCGACCCGGGAGAACCACGTCGTCGAGTTCGAGGAGGGGCGGTTGATCGCGTGGCGTCCGTCGGAGGTGGGCTCGCCGCCGCCGGGTCACCTGTGGCGCTGGCGTCTCGAACCGGTCGACGACCACCACACGCTGGTCACCCACACCTACGATTGGACCGAGCTCGCCGATCCCAACCGGATGGCGCGGGCGCGCGCCACGACCGCCGACAAGCTGCTGGGCTCCATCGACCGGCTGGCCACGATCAGCGAAGCGAGTCGTTGAGGCTCGACGCGATCAGCGGTTCGCCGCGAAGTCCCGAAGCGACTGCACCTGAACCGGGTCCAGCGAGGGGCGCACCCGCTCGCGGGCCGCGGCCACATCGGCTGCGGTGACGTCGGCGGCGTCGATCGACCGGCGCATCGCGGTCAGCGCCGCCTCCCGCAATAGCGCCACACAGTCGGCGGCGCTGTAGCCGTCCAGGTCGGCCGCCAGCGCGTCGAGGTCCACATCGGGGCTCAGCGGCACCGACTTGCCTGCGGTGCGCAGGATCTCGCGCCGCGCGTCGGCGTCCGGCGGCTCGACGAAGACCAGCTTCTCCAGCCGGCCTGGCCGCAACAGTGCCGGATCGATCAGATCGGGGCGGTTGGTCGCGCCGAGCACCACCACATCGCGCAGCGGCTCGATGCCGTCGAGCTCGGTCAGCAGGGCGGCGACCACTCGGTCGGTCACCCCCGAGTCGAAACTCTGACCGCGCCGCGGCGCGAGCGCGTCGATCTCGTCGAGAAACACCAGCGAGGGCGCCGAATCCCTTGCCCGCCGGAATAATTCGCGGACAGCCTTCTCCGACGAGCCGACCCACTTGTCCATCAGCTCGGCGCCCTTCACGGCGTGCACGCTCAGCCGGCCCGAACTGGCCAGGGCACGCACCACGAAGGTCTTGCCGCAGCCGGGCGGTCCGTAGAGCAGGACACCCCTGGGCGGCTCGACGCCGAGGCGAGCGAATGTGTCCGGGTGCTGCAGCGGCCACAGCACCGCCTCGGTGAGCGCCTGTTTGACCTCGACCATGTCGCCGACGTCGTCGAGGGTGATCGAGCCGACCGACACCTCCTCGGTGGCCGACCGGGACAGCGGCCGGATGACGGTCAGCGCACCGGTGAAGTCGTCCTGGGTCAGTGCCGGCGGTTTACCGTCCTCGCTGGCCCGCGCCGCGGCCCGCAACGCGGCCTCGCGCACCAATGCCGCCAGGTCGGCGCGCACGAAACCTGGTGTGCGGTCGGCTACTTGCCCGAGATCCAGCTCATCGGCCGGGACTTCGCGCAACAGCACTTCGAGCAAGGCCTTGCGGGTCGCGCCGTCGGGCAGGCTCAGGCCGAGCTCACGGTCACACAGGTCGGGCGCCCGCAGCCGGGCGTCGAGCGCGTCGGGCTGCTGCGAGGTTGCCACCAACGCGACACCCGGGGCGGCCACCGCCTTGCGCAGTTCGGTCAGGATCATCGCCGACACGGGTTCGGCAGGCGTGGGCAGCAGCGCGTCGATGTCGGTGATCAACAGAACGCCGCCCCCGGCACCGACGGTGGTCACCGCTTCGGCAACGGCCCGTTGCCGATCCTGCGGGGCCAGGGCACCGGTGTCGGGGCCGTCGAGCTCGACCAGCCGGCGCCCCGCGCACACCGCCCGCACCAAGGTCGCCTTGCCCACCCCGGCGGGGCCGGTCACCAACACACCCAGATTGGGCTTGGCGCCCAGCGTCTCCAGCAGCTGCGGCTCGTCGAGCGCGAGCTTGAGCCACTCCGTCAGCCTGCCGGCCTGCACATGCTGGCCCTTGAGATCGTCGACGCTGACCGGCGGGGCCTGCGGCCACACCAGCGGCGGGCTCACCGCGGCGGTGTGCACGGCCGCGCTGGTCGCGGCGGGGGTGCCGTCCCCCCAGGTCACCGACGAATTGGGTTGCACGCTCACCGGTCCCGCCGGATCGGTGCCGGTGACCGTCAGCAGCTCCGAAGTCCAGGTGATGCCCACCGACGACGCGAGCGCCGAGCTGGCCGCCGTCGTCGACGTACCGGGGCCGAGATCCCGCGGCAGCAGCGAGACGGTGTCGCCGACGGTCATCACCTTGCCCAGCAGTGCCTGGCGCAATGTCGCTGACGACACCGACTGAGTGGCCAGCGTGGACCCGCGCAATGTCACCGATCGCGCGCCGTAGACGGTGACCGGCGCGACCAGGACGGTGGTGTCTTCCCGCAGCCCGGCGTTGGACAGCGTGACGTCGTCGAGCAGCGCGGTGCCGGCCGGGACCTCCGCCGGCGCCGCTGCGGCGACGGCGGAGGTGGTGCGTGAACCGGTCAGCGAGACCGCATCCCATTCCCGGATGCCGAGGGCGGCGATGGCTTCGGGATGCAGGCGCACCACACCGCGGCGGGAATCCAGTGCCGAGGTGTTCAGCCGTGCGGTCAGCGTCAGGCTCGACGGCACCGCTCAGCCACCCGGCCTGCGCAGGCCCAGCCGGGCCATCGAGCGGCGGTTGGGTTGGCGGGCCCGGCGGGTCGCCCGGCGAGCGGCACGCTGCTGGCGGGGCCGGTCGTTCCAGGCCTCCGGGTGGGCGGCCACCCACCGTTGACTGCGCACCGCGAACGGGATGTGCACGACGTAGGCGGCGATGATCACCAGGATCACCAGGTAGGGGAAGACGAACGCGGCCGCGACACCGATCGCCAGCAGAGCCAGCAGCGGCGCCACCATGTTCGGGCGCACCGAGAACGTGTGGATCTTGCGCATCGGGATGCGGCTGACCACCAGCAGCGACACGCCGACCATCCACAGCGACACCGCCCAGTAGGAGGTCCACCAGCCGTCGCCCCACTGCATCTTCGCGGCCAGCGGGCCGATGGCTCCGATGGCGCCGGCCGGGGCGGGCATGCCGACGAAGTATTCCTTGGTGTACGCGGGCAGGTCGGCGTCGAGCAGAGCGTTGTAGCGGGCCAGGCGCAGGACGATGCAGACGGCGTAGAGCAGCACCACGATCCAGCCGACCCTGGTGTCGGACAGCAGCAGCGTCCACACGATGAACGCCGGCGCGACGCCGAAGTTCACCGCGTCGGCCAGCGAGTCGATCTCTTCACCCATCCGGGAGGTGGCCTTGAGAACGCGGGCGATCCGCCCGTCGAGCGCATCGAGGATGGCGGCGGCGGCCAGCATGGCCATCGACTCGGTCGGCCGGTCGTCCAGCGCGTACTTCACCGAGGTCAGACCCAAACAGATGGCCAGCACCGTCACCGCGCTGGGCAGCAGCCGGGTGCTGATCAGCGGCCGGGGGCGAGGCTTGATCACGGCAGCTGCGCCAATACCGTCTCGCCGGCCAGCGCCCGCTGACCCGGTTCGACCAGGACCTCCGAGCCGGCGGGCAGGTAGGTGTCCAGCCGGGAGCCGAAGCGGATCAGGCCGTAGGTGTCCCCGATGGCGACCTTGTCCCCGGCACGCACGTCACAGATGATGCGGCGCGCCACCAGACCGGCGATCTGTACGACCACCACTTCCCGTCCTTCCGGCGTGCGGATCAGCACGCTGTTGCGTTCATTGTCCTCACTGGCCGCCGCCAGATCGGCGGAATGGAAACGGCCCGGCCGGTACTGCACCGCCACCACCTCGCCGCCGACCGGGATGCGCTGAACGTGGGCGTCGAGCAACGACAGGAAGATGCTGACCCGGGGCACCGGGGTGGGCGCCAGACCGAGCTCCGCGGGGGGCACCGCGTCTTCGACTAGACAGATCAGTCCGTCGGCGGGGGCGACGACGACACCGGTCCGACTCGGTGGCTGACGCGGCGGGTGCCGGAAGAATCCGGCGTTGGCGGCGGCCGCGACCAGCCCGGCGCGGCGCACCCAGCGGTTCTTGCGGCCGACGGCGGCGACGGCCAGACCAGCGGATATGAACGGCAAACCGGCCGGGTGGACCGGCGGAACGGAGGAACGCACCAGCGCGACCAGCCGTTGGGGGCCGGACTTCATATTGTCTTCCGCGGTGCGGGGGCGTCTGGCCATCGGCGACGAGTCTAGCCGCGCCCGATCACGACAGGTCCCATAGCTGCACCTGTTCTCCAGCGGCCATCTCGGTGACATCCTCGGCGATCTCCAGTAGGCAGTTCGCCGAGGCCAGCCAGCGCAGGTGATGCGAGGCCGGCGGACCGTAGGTGGTGACCGTGCCGGCCGCCGGGTCGTACACGCCGCGGCGGAATTGGCGCTTGCCCTTCGGTGAGGTCAGATCGTCCACCAGCACCGCGCTTCGCCGCGGACGCTGCGGATGGGGAAGGCCCATCGCGGCGCGCAGGGCGGGCCGGACGAACACCTCGAAGGACACCAGCGCGCTGACCGGGTTGCCCGGCAGTGTGACGATCGGGCAGCCCAAGCCCGATGTCGCCGGCCAGGCGGCTCCGCCGATCCGTCCCGCTCCCTGCGGCATGCCGGGCTGCATGGCGACCTTGACGAACTCCACCGCTCCCGCCCCGAACGCGTCCTTGACCACCTCGTAGGCACCCGCGCTGACCCCGCCGGAGGTGATGATCAGGTCGGCCTGGCCGGCATACCCGTCGAGCACCGCGCTGAACTGCGCGACGTCGTCGCTGGACGTCGGGGTGGCCACCACCTCGCCACCGGCCTCCCGTACCGCGGCGGCCAGCATGATGGCGTTGGACTCGTAGATCTGGCCGGGCGCGAGCGCGGTGCCGGCCGACACCAGCTCCGATCCGGTCGACATCACCAGCACCCGCAGCCGCGGCAGCACCGCCAGCTCGCCGAGGCCGAGCGCGGCGGCCAGGCCGAGCGCGGCCGGGGTCACCACCTGACCGGCCCGCAACACCGTCGTCCCCGCCGTCACATCCTCGCCGGCGCGGCGGACGTGCTGGCCCGGCTTGGCGGTCGCACGAATCTCGACGGTCTCGATGCCACCGTCAGTCGCCTCCACCGGAACCACCGCCGTCGCGCCCGCGGGCAGCGGCGCCCCGGTCATGATCCGGTGCGCGGTGCCGGGCTCGAGACTGAGTACGTCGGTTCGCCCGGCCGGGATGTCCTCGGCGACCGGCAGTGTCACCGGGTTCGCGTCGGCACCGGCGACATCCTCGGCACGGACCGCGTAACCGTCCATCGCGGAGTTGTCGAACACCGGCAACGACAGCGGCGCCGACACGTCCGAGGCCAGTACCCGTCCCTCGGCGTCGGCCAGCCCGGCGCTCACCGGCCGCCGGGCGGCGATCAGGTCGGCGACGACGCGCTGGTGTTCTTCGACGCTGCGCATCAGACCGGGAAGCTCACGCCGGTCAGCTCCTCGGACACCGTCCACAGTCGGCGCTGGATCTCCCGGTCGTGCGATTGCGCGCTGGAATTCACCAGCTTCGGGTGGCCGCGCAGCTCCCGGAACCCGTCCGGCCCGTAGTACTGGCCGCCGACCACCGCAGGATCGGTGGCGGCGCGCAGCGTCGGCAGTGCACCCAACTCGGCGCTGTTGAGCACCAGGCCGGCCAGCATTTTGACGCCCGGCAGTGCGGACCCGGGCACGTGGCGCATCAGTTCGGTGTTCGAGACGCCCGGATGTGCTGCTACGGCAATGGTTTTGGCGTTTGCGGCGGCCAACCTGCGCTGCAGTTCGTAGGCGAACATCAGGTTTGCCAGCTTCGACTGTCCGTAGGAGGCCACCCGCTCGTAGCGGCGACGCTCCCATTGCAGGTCGTCGAAGTCGATCTTGGCGCGGATGTTGTGGGCGATGCTGGCGACCACCACCACCCGCGATCCGTCGACCGGCAGCAGGTTGTTCAGCAGCAGGCCGGTGAGCGCGAAGTGGCCCAAATGGTTTGTGCCGAACTGTAACTCGAATCCGTCAGCGGTGATCTGCTTCGGGGGTACATCACACCCGCGTTGTTGATCAGCAGATCGATCCGCGGATAGGCGCTGCCCAGTTCGGCGGCGGCTTCGCGCACCGACGCCAGCGACCCCAGGTCGAGCTTGTGCACGGTGACATCGGCGGCGGGTGCAAGTGCCCGGATCTGGGCGGCGGCGGCGTCGCCCTTGGCGGTGTCGCGGACGGCCATCACCACCCGGGCGCCGTGCTGCGCCAGCACGCGCGCAGTGTCGAAGCCCAGACCGGTGTTGGAGCCGGTGACGATTGCGATGCGTCCGTGTTGATCGGGAACGTCTGACTCGGTCCACTGCCGTGCGCTCATAGAAGGAGACGATACGGGCTCCAACTTGCACTGCGGCCGGGGCCGTTTAATGTCGCCGTATGGCGATCGGTGGAGTCCTCTTCGACATCGATGGCGTCCTGGTGACCTCGTGGCAGCCGATCCCCGGCGCGGCCGAGGCGCTGGGTGTGCTCGCCGACCATCAGATCGCGCGGTCGTATCTGACGAACACCACCACCCGGACCCGCCAGCAGATCGCGTCGGCGTTGTGCCAGGCCGGCATCGACGTGCGGCCCGACGAGGTGATCACCGCGGCGGTGTTGACCGCGGACTACGTCCGCGCGAACTATCCCGACGCCCGCTGCTTCCTGGTCAACAACGGGCAGATCACCGATGACATGCCGGGCATCGACATCGTCGACTCGATGATGTTCGACGACGGTCACGTGCCCGACACCCCCGACGTCGTCCTGCTGGGTGGAGCGGGACCCGAATACAGCCACGTCACGCTCAGCTGGGTCTACGACTGGATGACCAAGGGAGTGCCGGTGGTTGCCATGCACCGCAGCACGGCCTGGACCACCACCGCCGGGCTGCGTATCGACACCGGGATGTACCTGATCGGAATGGAGCAGACATCCGGGCGGAAGGCCACCGCGGTCGGCAAGCCGGCGCCGGCCGGATTCCTGGCCTCTTCGACCCGGCTCGGTGTCGACCCCGACGAGATGTACATGGTCGGTGACGACCTGAACAACGACGTGCTGGCCGCCCAGGTGGTGGGCATGACCGGGGTGCTGGTGCGTACCGGCAAGTTCCGTCAGGACACTCTGGACCGTTGGGCGGCAGACGAATTCGCGATGCAGCCCAATTATGTGCTCGATTCGGTGGCCGACCTGCCGGAGTTGCTCGGGCTCTGACGGCGGGCAGGAGCGGAGCGACTCGGGAAAAGAAACCGGCGGGCAGGAGCGGAGCGACTCGGGAAAATGAACCGGCGGGCAGGAGCGATGAGTTTCGCCGCCGCCCCGGGTCTGACCGGGTATGAGCGAAACTCTGATTGTCACCACCACTGTTGATGCGCCTGCCGCCGCCGTGTTCGGCGTGCTGGCCGACCCGAACACCCATCACGACATCGACGGCACCGGCTGGGTGCGTGAACCGCTGGATCCGGCGCCGCTGACGTCCACCGGACAGGTCTTCCGGATGGCCATGTACCACGACCTGCACCCAGACAAGCACTACGAGATGGCCAACCGGGTCATCGCCGTCGATCCGGATCGGGCCATCGCCTGGGAGCCGGGCTGGACCACCGCCGGCGGAGAGTTGGAATTCGGCGGCTGGACGTGGCGCTACGACCTGGAACCGGTGGACACCGCGCAGACCCGGGTCACCTTGACCTACGACTGGTCCAGAGCCCCGGAGGCGGTTCGGGCGAACATGCAGTTCCCCCCGTTTCCCCTCGAGCACCTGGACAACTCGCTGGCCAACCTGGCCCGGCTGGCGAAGGTCACTGCGACGACGTGAGCCCGCGAACCGCCTCGATACGGGCCTTGAGCTGATCGCTGGTCGCGGCCGCCACCGGCGGGCCGCCGCAGATCCGCCGTAGCTCGTTGTGGATCTGCCCGTGTGTCTTGCCGGTGCGGTGGTGCGCTAGTGACACCAGCGTGTTCAGTTCTCGCCGCAGGTCCCGCAGCTGGCCGTGGGTGGTCAGCCGGGGTGCCTCGCCACTGGCGGTGCGTTTGGTGAGTTGCTCTTCTTGCCTGCGGCGCAGTAGGTCTCGCATCGAATCGGCGTCGAGCAAGCCCGGGATACCCAGGTAGTCGGCCTCCTCGTCGCTGCCTGCGGGGGTGGCCGTGCCGAACGACGACCCGTCGAAGATCACCTGATCGAGTTCGGCGTCGGCGCCGAGGTATTCGATCTTGTTGTCCGTGTCGTCGGCCTCGTCGCGCTTCTGCTTGGCCAGCTCCGCCTCGAGGGGATCGTCGTCGAGGTTCTCCCGGTGCGGTTTGCCCAGCACGTGGTTGCGCTGAGCTTCCATCTCGCTGGCCAGCAGCAGCAGGTTGGGCACCGACGGCAAGAAGATGCAGGCCGTCTCGCCGGGGCGGCGGGAACGCACGAACCGGCCGATCGCCTGCGCGAAGAACAGCGGTGTGGAGGCGCTGGTGGCGTAGACGCCCACGGCCAGCCGCGGGACGTCGACGCCCTCGGACACCATCCGCACCGCTACCAGCCAGCGCGAGGTGCCCGCCGAGAACTGGGAGATGCGATCCGAGGAGCCGGGATCGTCGGAGAGCACCACGGTCGGGGCTTCACCGGTGATCTTGCGCAGCAGATCGGCGTAGGCGCGGGCGGCGGTCTGGTCGGAGGCGATGATCATGCCGCCGGCGTCGGGCACGTGTTCGCGCAGGCCGCGCAGCCGGGTGTCGGCGGCGGCGATCACCGCGGGCATCCACTCGCCGGCCGGGTTGAGCGCGGTCTTCCACGCCCGGGCCGTTTGTTCGGCGGTCAACGGCTCGCCGAGGCGGGCGGCGTGCTCCTCGCCGGCGCTGTCGCGCCAGCGGGCCTCGCCGGAGTAGGCCATGAACATCACCGGGCGCACGACGCCGTCGGCCAGTGCGTCGGAGTAGCCGTAGGTGTGGTCGGCCTGTGAACGGGCGAAACCGTCCGGCCCGGTCTCGTAGGTGACGAACGGGATGGGACTGTCGTCGCTACGGAACGGGGTGCCGGTCAGCGACAGCCGCCGGGTCGCGTCGTCGAACGCCTCCCGCATGGCGTCACCCCAGGTCTTGGCGTCACCACCGTGGTGGATCTCGTCGAAGACGACGAGGGTCCGGCGATTCTCGGTGCGCACCCGGTGCCGGGTGGGGTGACTGGCGACCTGGGCGTAGGTGACGACCACGCCCTGGTACTCCGCGGACGTCTGCGAGTTGGAGTTGGAGAACTTGGGATCCAGGGCGATGCCGTGCCGGGCCGCTGCCTGGGCCCACTGGATCTTGAGGTGCTCGGTGGGCACGACGATCGTGACGGCTTCGACGGTGCCTGCGGCCAGCAGTTCGGCCACGATGCGCAGGGCGAAAGTGGTCTTGCCGGCGCCCGGGGTGGCCACAGCCAGGAAGTCCCGCGGTTGGGCGGTGAGGTACTTGACCAAAGCCCGCCGCTGCCAGCCCCGCAATGCCTGGGTGCTGGGCGCATCCACTGCCCGCACCCTGGGACTCCTCTCTGACCGAGATGGACTCTAGCCCAAGCGGATACGCCTGCGCACTTCGATCCGGCGTGTCGTCAGACGAAGAAATTGTCGTTGCGAATGAAGAACTCGCGACGTTCCTCGTCGGAGAGGTCGCCTAGCTTGGCCAACCCCTCGAAGTAGTACTCGCGTGGGGCGCCGGGAGCAAACAGCATCAGGATCGAGGCCGGCTCGTCGGCTTCGTTGCGGAAGCCGTGGATGCCGCCCGGCGGCACATAGAGGTAGTCGCCGGCTGCGCCGTCCACCCAGTCGCGCCCGTCGTAGAGGCGCATTCGGCCGGACAGCACGAAGAACGACTCCGACATCGCTTTGTGGAAGTGTGGGCCGGGCCCGCCCGCTTGGGGATCGAGGTCCACGCGATACAAGCCGAAGTCGCCACCGGTGGACTGCTGGCTGGCCAGGTAGCTGTACTTGACCCCCCAGCTCTGGTAGTCCGGCGGGGTGTCGGCGGTGCGCAACGTCGCACTCACCTCGCCGGCACCGTCGTATCGCGGTGGGGGATAGGGCGGCACGTGCAGTGACATCGCCCCCAGTCTGCCCCTCAGCCGAGTGGATACACCACACCGGTCAGCTCTTCGGACACCGCCCACAGCCGGCGCTGGGCGGCCGTGTCATGCGAGGCCGCGCTCGAGGCGACGATCTTCGGATAGCCGCGCTGTTCACCGAACCCGTCGGGCCCGTAGTACTGGCCGCCGAGCACACCCGGATCGGTCGCCGCCCTCAGCGTCGGCAGGGCACCCATGTCCGCTTCCTGGAACAACGGCTCCAACACCGTGAAGACGGCCTGAACCGCCGGCGGCAGATTGCGCGACAGTTCGCTGCGCGAACCGCCGGGGTGGGCAGCGGCGGCGATGGTCTGAGTGCCGATGAGGCGCCGCTGCAGCTCATAGGTGAACATCAGATTCGCCAGCTTGGCCTGCCCGTAGGCGCCGATGCGGCTGTAACCTCGCTCCCAGTTCAGATCGTCGAAGTTGATGCCGCGGCGGGCGAAGCGGTGCCCTTGACTGCTGACCGTCACGACGCGGGAACCCGGCGTGTCGAGCAGTCGGTCGATCAGCAAGCCGGTCAGCGCGAAGTGACCGAGGTGGTTGGTGCCGAACTGCAGCTCGAACCCGTCGCGGGTGGTCTCCTTGGGCGTCATCATCACGCCTGCGTTGTTGATCAGCAGGTCGATGTGGTCGTGACCGGCTCGCAGCTCGTCGGCGGCGGACCGGATCGATTCCAGCGAGGTCAGGTCGAGCTTCTGCACGCTGACCTGTGCCTGCGGCGAGCGGCGAGCGATGAGATCCGCGGCCGCCTTGCCTTTGTCGAGATTGCGGACGGCGAGCACGACGTGTGCGCCGTGCTGGGCCAGTGCGCGCGCGGTCTCGTAACCCAGCCCGGTATTGGCCCCGGTGATCACGGCTGTACGTCCGGTTTGGTCGGGAATGTCGGTCGAAGTCCAGCGGGCCATGTCGTCTCCTCGTTTAGACTAAAGCGGAGCGTGCGCCCCGGTTTCTCTGACTATACGGAACGCGCGCCCCGTTTTGTCAATGCGCGAGGGGTATGAGGTGGTTCTGAATTGCCGGCCGTTGCGGGCTGACGCGGCGCGCAACCGCGCCCGGGTGCTGGAGGTTGCCTACGACGTCTTCGCCGAGCAGGGGCTGTCGGTGCCGATCGACGAGATCGCCCGGCGGGCCGGGGTGGGGGCGGGCACCGTCTACCGACACTTCCCGACCAAGGAAGCGCTGTTCGAAGCCGTCATCGGCGAGCGGATGCGTTTCGTCGTGGCGCGGGCGCGTGAGCTGCTGGCCGCGGATCCCGCCAATGCTCTTTTTGGGTTCCTCCGTCAGATGGTCCGTGAGGGGGCCGCCGACCACGGCATGGTGGAGGCGCTGGCGAGTTACGGAATCGACCTGGACACCGCAGCGCCTGGCGCCGAGGCGGAATTCCTCGGCATCCTGGGCGAGATGTTGGCGGCGGCGCAGAAGGCCGGCACCGCACGCGCTGACGTCGGCGTCGCCGAACTCAAGGCGTTATTGGTCGTGTGCAAGAGCGGGCAGTCGTACGGGGACGAGGTCGCCGACCGGATCACGAACGTCATCGTGGCCGGGTTACGCGCGGGGTGAACGGCCATGTGTGTCCTTGCACTCGCCTAGGTCGAGTGCTAAGAATGTGGTTGGCACTCCCGACCGGTGAGTGCTAGGTCGGGACGGTGAGATCGAAGCCGAACACAGCTGAGATCGTCCGTCGCGGGCACTGCGTCCGGCCAAGAGACGTGTAACCCCCAACCGGAGGATTCACTTCGCAATGTCCAAGATCATTGCTTACGACGAAGAGGCCCGCCGCGGCCTCGAGCGGGGCCTGAATGCCCTCGCCGACGCGGTAAAGGTGACGCTGGGCCCCAAGGGTCGCAACGTCGTCCTCGAGAAGAAGTGGGGCGCGCCCACGATCACCAACGATGGTGTGTCCATCGCCAAGGAGATCGAGCTGGAGGACCCGTACGAGAAGATCGGCGCTGAGCTGGTCAAGGAAGTAGCCAAGAAGACTGACGACGTCGCGGGCGACGGCACCACCACCGCTACCGTTCTGGCTCAGGCCCTGGTTCGCGAGGGTCTGCGCAACGTCGCTGCCGGCGCCAACCCGCTCGGCCTGAAGCGCGGCATCGAGAAGGCCGTGGAGGCCATCACGCAGTCGCTGCTGAAGAGCGCCAAGGAGGTCGAGACCAAGGAGCAGATCGCGGCCACCGCCGGGATCTCCGCGGGCGACCAGACCATCGGCGACCTGATCGCCGAGGCCATGGACAAGGTCGGCAACGAGGGTGTCATCACCGTCGAGGAGTCCAACACCTTCGGCCTGCAGCTGGAGCTCACCGAAGGTATGCGCTTCGACAAGGGCTACATCTCGGGCTACTTCGTGACCGACGCCGAGCGTCAGGAAGCGGTCCTCGAGGATCCGTACATCCTGCTGGTGTCGTCGAAGGTCTCGACGGTCAAGGACCTGCTGCCGCTGCTGGAGAAGGTCATCCAGTCCGGCAAGCCGCTGCTGATCATCGCCGAGGACGTCGAGGGCGAGGCCCTGTCCACCCTGGTGGTCAACAAGATCCGTGGCACCTTCAAGTCCGTCGCCGTCAAGGCCCCGGGCTTCGGCGACCGCCGCAAGGCCATGCTGCAGGACATCGCGATCCTGACCGGTGGCCAGGTCGTCAGCGAAGAGGTCGGCCTGTCGCTCGAGACCGCCGACATCTCCCTGCTGGGCCAGGCCCGCAAGGTCGTCGTCACCAAGGACGAGACCACCATCGTCGAGGGCGCCGGTGATTCCGACGCCATCGCCGGTCGCGTGGCGCAGATCCGCAGCGAGATCGAGAACAGCGACTCCGACTACGACCGCGAGAAGCTGCAGGAGCGCCTGGCCAAGCTGGCCGGCGGTGTTGCGGTGATCAAGGCCGGCGCTGCCACCGAGGTGGAGCTCAAGGAGCGCAAGCACCGCATCGAGGACGCGGTGCGCAACGCCAAGGCCGCCGTCGAGGAGGGCATCGTCGCCGGTGGTGGCGTGGCTCTGCTGCAGTCGGCTCCGGCGCTCGAGGACCTCAAGCTCTCGGGTGACGAGGCCACCGGTGCCAACATCGTGCGCGTTGCGCTCGAGGCCCCGCTGAAGCAGATCGCCTTCAACGCCGGCCTGGAGCCGGGTGTTGTCGCCGAGAAGGTTCGCAACTCCGCGCTCGGCACCGGCCTGAACGCTGCCACCAACGAGTACGAGGACCTGCTCAAGGCCGGCGTCGCCGACCCGGTCAAGGTCACCCGCTCGGCGCTGCAGAACGCGGCGTCCATCGCGGCGCTGTTCCTCACCACTGAGGCTGTCGTCGCCGACAAGCCGGAGAAGGCCGCCGCACCTGCCGGCGACCCGACCGGTGGCATGGGCGGTATGGACTTCTAAGTCCCTGCACGAAGGAGCCCCGGCGTTGCGTCAGCAGCGCCGGGGCTTTTCGTTGTCTTTCCGCCGACCGCGCAATTTCATTTGCAACACGCCGGCGGTTGCGTATCGATTCGCACACTCGCAATCCATGCTGTGGGCAGCCGACGGCATGCCGCGCCGCGCACTGCCATCCTTCGCGGGTGCAGACAATCGCCTGGCCGTTCATCGCGGCAGAGGCGCTGGCTGACGGGGCTCTGACATTTCGCGAACTCAGGCGTTTCCACGCAGCGGTGTACCCCGGCGTCTGGGCTCCGCGCGACGCCTCTCTTTCGGCGATCGATCGGGCTCGGGCCGCCTGGCTGTGGTCTGGTGGCAGAGGCGTGCTGGCCGGCTTGTCGGCCTCGGCGATGCTGGGCGCCAAGTGGATTGATCCGGACGCGCCCGCGGAGCTGATGCACGCCAACCGCCGCCCGCCAACCGGCGTCATCGTGTACGCCGACCGGCTGGCGCCCGCCGAGACTCAGCAAGTGCTTGGCCTGCCGATAACGACGCCCGCTCGTACCGCGTTCGACATCGGTCGACGACTCGAGTTCACCTCGGCCGTTCAACGGATTGATGCCCTCATGGCCGTCACCGACCTCAAGGTCGACGCGATCCATGCCGTCATCGCCGACCACCGTGGTTGCCGTGGGCTCGTGCAGCTGCGCAAGGTGCTCGATCTGGTCGACGGCGGATCGGAGTCACCGTACGAGTCGTTGACGCGGATCCTGCTTGTGCGCAACGGCTTTCCGCGGCCGCATACCCAGGTTCGGGTGTGCGACGAGTACGGGTTCGTGGTCGCGAGGCTGGACATGGGATGGCCGCGGTGGCGGGTGGGCGTCGACTTCGACGGCGCTCATCACTGGACTGACCCGAAGCAGCGGTCCAGGGACGTGGAGCGCTATGCGATGCTGTCGGAGTTGGGCTGGATTGATGTTCGACTCACGTCCGAGATGCTGCATAACAATCCCGCTGCGTTCCTTGCACGTGTCGGGTCAGCCCTGCTTGCTCGTGGATGCCCACGCACCTGGTGAGTGTGCGTTCTCATCCGCCCGCCGCGGCGTGTTGCGTATGAAACTGCACTGTCGGCGGCTCAAAGAGAAACGATCGGCGCGGGCTGGCGCCCCCGAATCAACCGGCCCGGCCGGGCCGAGGTCGGCACACCGTTGTCGGCGATCACTTCACCGGAGACGATGGTTGCGACGAAACCGTCGGCGCTCTGGTCCAATCGCCGCCCGCCCCCGGGCAGGTCATGGGTGACGAAGGGCTTGTGCAGCCGCAACGCTTCTTGGTCGATGACGTTGAGATCAGCCTTGTAGCCCACGGCAATTCGGCCACGATCGGCCAGGCCGGCCACCCGCGCCGGGACCGAGGTCAGCTCCCGTACGGCATCGGCCACACTGAGCCGGCCCGACGGGCGGTCGCGCACCCAGTGCGTCAGCAGATACGTCGGATAGCTCGCATCGCAGATCATGCCGTAGTGCGCGCCGCCGTCGCCGAGGCCCAGGACGACATCGTCTCGACGCAGCAGCTCGGCGACGGTGTCCAGCGAGTTGTCGCGGAAGTTGGCCAGCGTGACCAACAGCATGGCGTGCCCGTCGTCGTCGAGAACCCGGTCGTAGGCCTCCTCCAGCGGGCTGACCCCGCGGGCCCGCGCGCGTGCCGCGATGGACTGCGATGGGTCGGGTTCGTAGTTCGGCGGCTCACCCAGCGGGTAGATGTAGTCCCAGGCCTGAACGGCGAACATCAGCGGGTGCCCGCTTCCCGCCGGCTGGTCCGACAGGATGCGTTCGCGCACTTCGGATTTGCGCATCTCGGCGACACGCTCGGCCAGTGGCAGTCCGGCGATCTCCTGGTAGCTGGGATAGAGGACGAAGGGGTTGCCGCTCAGCTCCAGCCCGAGCACCAGCCCGACCGGCCGCGGGAAGATCTGCGCGGTGACGTCGCCACCGTTTGCGTTGGCTTTCTCGACCATCCTCAGCGCGTCGAGGAAATACGGTTCGCCGGCATTTCCGACCGCCAGGGTGAACGTCACGGGTAGGCCGACTTCGGCGGCCACCTCGAACACCGTCCGCAACGCGGGCTCGTAATCACCGGCGACCAGGTCCGGTACGAATTGGATCAACCCGCCGCCGGCGTCCTCGACACCCCGGGCAATCGCTTCGATCTCGGCCTGCGCGGCGTCGTAGCTGGGGATCGGTCTGCCGCTCTCCGACTTGTGAATCGTCAACCGCGACGAGGCGAAGCCCAGCGCACCGACCTCGACGGCCTCGGCGGCGAGTTTGCGCATCTGGGCCAGGTCTTCGGCGGTCGCCGGCTCGCGGTCGACGCCGCGCTGACCCATGACGTAAACCCGCAGCGGCGAGTGCGGCAACAGCGCCGCCACATCGATATCCCGTTGCCGCGAAGCGATGGCGTCGAGGAACTCCGGAAAGGTCTGCCACGTCCACGGCAATCCGTCGACCATCACCACGCCCGGAATGTCCTCGACGCCGGCCATCAGATCCACCAGTACGTCGTGGTCCTCGGCGCGACACGGGGCGAAGCCGACACCGCAGTTGCCCATCAGCGCAGTGGTCACTCCGTGGGCCGACGACGGTGTCAACCGATCCGACCAGATCGCCTGGCCGTCGTAGTGGGTGTGCAGGTCGACGAATCCGGGAGTGACGAGCAGCCCGGTCGCGTCGATCTCCCGCCCGGCGGTGCCGGTCACGCTGCCGACGGCGGCGATGACGCCGTCGGATACGGCGACGTCCCCTCGGTACGGCTCACCGCCGAGACCGTCGACGATGGTGCCGTTGCGGATGACCACGTCATAGCTCATGGCGACGAGATTACGTCGCCTGCAACGATGGAGGCTGTGATCGATCACTTCGGAATCAACTGTGCCGACTTCGCCCAGTCTCAAGAGTTCTACGACAAGGTGCTGCACGTGCTGGGCTACACGCGGGTCATGGACTTCGGCCCGGCGATCGGCTACGGCGTCGACGGCAAGCCGGAGTTCTGGATTGCCGATGCCTCGGCCGGTGAAGCCACCGGGCCGAACCGCGAGGTGCACATCGCGTTCGCCGCCAAGGACGCGGAATCGGTGCAGGCCTTCTACCACACCGCGCTGGCGCTGGGATCCGAGCCGTTGCACGCGCCGCGGTTGTGGCCGGAGTACCACCCCGGCTACTACGGAGCGTTTGTGCGCGACCCGGACGGCAACAACGTCGAGGCGGTCTTCCATGACGCCCAGCCCGAGGCCCAGACGCCGACCAACTCCGCGTAGCGTCACAGCTATGGCTGACTCCCTGACCGATGCAGACGCGGCCCGCGAACTCCTGCGGGATTCCTTCACCCGGATCATCGAGCACGTCGACAACCTCACCGACGACTTGACAGACGAGGTGTCGTTCTTCCGGCCCACCGCGACGGCCAACAGCATCGCGTGGTTGATCTGGCACAGCGCCCGCGTGCAGGATGCCCAGCTCGCCGACATCGCCGGCACCGAGCAGGTGTGGTTCAGCGGGGAATGGGTGGACCGCTTCAATCTGGACCTGCCCCGCGACGCGCACGGCTACGGGCACACGGCCGAGGAGGTCGGCAAGGTCCGGGCCCCGGCCGATCTACTGGCCGGCTACTACCACGCGGTACACAAGGCGACCTTGGAGTACATCGCCAGTGTCACCCCCGACGAACTCGCCCGAGTGGTCGACAAGAACTGGAACCCGCCGGTGACCGCCAGCATCCGGCTGGTCAGCATCATCGACGACTGCGCCCAGCATCTGGGGCAGGCGGCGTATGTGCGGGGCATCGCCCGCTGACACCCAACGCGGTCCGGTGGTGGCCGCTGCTCGCGGTGCCGGCGATGGCGGTGCTCGGCTGGGCGGTGCGCGATGGCCCGACGCCGGTCGACGACTGGTTTCAAGCGGCCCATGGCAGCGCGCTGCGGTGGCTGTTGTTCTTCACCGACTACCGCACGGTTGCGGTGCTGCTGCTGGCGGCGCTGGGGTGCGCGCTGTACCGGCAGAAGTGGTGGACGGCCGCGTTGGTCTTCGTGACTCCCGTTGTGGCGGTGTGGCTTTCGCGGGTTCTCAAGCATGCCATCGGACGCCACAAGGGCGATGCCGTCGCCTATCCCAGCGGTCACACCACGCTGGCCGTTGTCGTGCTGGGAATGGTGATCCTGGCCGTCGGCGCCCGATTCTGGCTGCTGTTGGCTTCGGGTGTGTGGGCGGTGCTAGGCATGCTGGGCCAGGCCGTCACGTATCACTACTTCACCGACACCGTCGGCGGTCTGCTGCTGGGGACGTCGCTGGTGTGCCTGGCTGCGGTGGTGATCGCGAGCGTGGCAAAGTGCGATGGCAGCGCGCCCAGCCGTTGAGACCTCGGTGGCCGGGCTCAACCGCGGGTGTTGCCCCAGGGTGGCCGGCTAGCTCGGCGCGGCTGCATCGCGCAACCGGCGGCATGCGTCGGACGAGGCTACGACGCAGCTGGCGCAGCGGCGATTTCACCCCGTTCCGAAGGGCGTCGGCGCCACGCGAATACGTTCAGGATCAGGGCAATCTCGGTTATTGACGTTGTAGTAGCCGTATGCGATGCTTCGGCTGCGCACCTGTCGCATCAACACTCCTAGGGGGATCTATGTCCGTTGCCGGTCGTTCACGTACGAAACTCGCCGCGGTCTTCATGGCCGCCGGGGTGGCGGCCACAGCACCTGCTGCAGTGACCATGGGCGCCGAGGGGGTGCCCGCGTTCAGCAACGTCGCCGTGCAGCCTGCCTCGTTCGTCACCGATTTGCTCTACAACGCCGGTGATGTCGTGAACTCGGTAGCCAACGCGGTGCTGATCGGGACCGACGCCGCCCTGGGCCTGAACTTCTACCTCGATGACTACGACTATGGCTGGGGTGTCCCGTTCAATCCCCTGTTCGCTGCGGTGGTCGGATTGCAGAACCCGAGCGGGATCGGGAGCCTGCTGAGCTACGTCGCGCAGACCTATCTCAACCCTTCCTACAACTACGCCTACTACTCGTACCCGTACTACCTGAACGATCTGGTGCTCCAGCCGTTGGCGGGGGTTCTGCCGGCCCCGTTGAATTCGGCTGTCTCCAACGCCATCAACGGGGTGGCCGACAGCATCAACAACATCTTCAGCAACCTGCCGGATCCCACGGCGGCCGTTGACGCGATGTGGGATCTCTACAGCAGCGTTCCGGGCCGGTTGACCTACGCAGCGCAGTACACCCTTTCCCTTCCCGTCCAGTTGGCCGCCACCGTCGCCTACTGGGCCGCTTACCTGCCGGCCGATCTGGAGGCCACCGCCGAGTCGGCGATCCAGAACCCGTCGCAGATTCCGGGGCTGATCAGCAACCTGATCTACGGGGCGTTGGATCCCAACCTCGGTGACGGCATGCTGGGTGGGCTGCTGTACAGCGTGGCCAAGCCGTTCTTCTTCCTGCCGGCACCGATCGGGGAGAGCTCCGTTGGCGCCGCGGACGGCTTTGCCTACAACGCCTACAGCGGCATCGTCAACGCCATCTCCGGTCTGCTGAGCGTGCTTCCCGCCCCGATCACCCCGACGCCGTTCGCCGCCGCAGCACCCGCGGCGGTTCCGGCGGCGGCAGCGGGGGCGCGGGACGACGCCGATGCCGCCGCGACCGATTCCGCGCCGGTTGCGGCGAAGAAGGTGTCGGCGGCCAAAGCTGGGGCGAATTCCGCATCGTCGCCGGCGACGGCAGCCGATCCGGCAGAGGAGTCCGCGAGCGTCGTCGCGGCGCTGCGGGCGGGCTCGGCCGCAGCCGATGATGAGCAGACAACCGGTTCGTCGGATTCCACCGCGACGGCAACAGCCGGGGATGCGGCGCAGGACTCCGATTCGACACCTTCGGTCAAGGCTGGCGATGCCACCGGATCGAAGGCTTCGAAGCCGCGCGCCGCGGCTACCCGGGGGGCCAAGGCGCACCACGCCGCCTGAGTGCTCGAGGAGATGGCCGGCACGCCGAGGCGTGCCGGCCATCTCGCGTTTACCCACCGGCCACTCGCTCGTTTGGTGGGCGGGTTAATTTGCGCTCGTGTCACTAGAGACCAACGGCTACACGATCTTCGATGACGACGATGACGACCCGGTGCTGCTCGACGCCGCCGGGATGGCAGTCGACACCTGGCGGGAGAACTACCCGTATGACCATCGCCTGTCTCGCAGTGAGTACGAGGAGCAGAAGCGGCTGCTGCAGATCGAGCTGCTGAAACTGCAGAAGTGGAGCCAAGCCCACGGGTTGCGGCACGTCATCGTCTTCGAGGGACGCGACGCGGCAGGCAAGGGGGGCACCATCAAGCGGTTCATGGAGCACCTCAACCCGCGTGGTGCGCGGGTGGTGGCTCTGGAGAAGCCGACGGAGAAGGAAACCACGCAGTGGTACTTCCAGCGCTACGTCAACCACCTGCCCGCGGCGGGGGAGATCGTGATGTTCGACCGGTCCTGGTACAACCGGGCCGGGGTGGAGCGGGTGATGGGCTATTGCACGCCCAAGCAGCACGCCGAGTTCATCCGGCAGGCGCCGCTGTTCGAGCAGATGCTGGTCAACGACGGCATCAGCCTGACCAAGCTGTGGTTTTCGGTGTCGTCCTCCGAGCAGCGCACCCGCTTCACCATCCGGCAGGTCGACCCGGTGCGGCAGTGGAAGCTGTCCCCGACGGATCTGGCGTCGCTGGACAAATGGCATGACTACACCGCGGCCAAAGAAGACATGTTCGCCTGGACCGATACCGAGATCGCGCCGTGGACGGTCATCAAAAGCAACGACAAGAAACGCGCCCGCATCAACGCGATGCGCCACGTGCTGAGTAAGTTCAACTACGACAACAAAGACCATGAGGTGGTCGGCCAGCCCGACCCGCTGATCGTGGGACGCGCGACTCACTCCGATTGAGTCGGACGTGTCCTTGTCGAGGAGGACGCGTGCGGTTCGTGGCGACGCTCCTGATGTGGGTCGTCACGACGCTGCTGTTGGCGATCGCCCTGCCTGCGGCGTGGGTTCAGCAGAACCTGGTCGACGCTGACGGGTACGCGGCCCTGACGCAGAAGGCCGCGGCAGATCCCGGCCTGCAGTCGGCGATGGCGTCGGAATTGACGACCCAAGTGGCTCGGCTGGGCACCGGTGTGAACACCGGGACCGTGAGCCTGGTGGCCTCCACCTATACCTCGAGTGCATCCTTTCCCGGTCAGTTCGCGTTGGCGAACCGCTTCGCGCACCGGTGGCTGTTCACCGACCAGATCCGCTCCAGTGTGGACGAGCAAGGGCGGTGGGTGATCGACATCGCGCCGATGTTGTCCGATACCGCCTTCAAAGAGACATTGAGCGACTACAACATCACCGTGCCTGCGTCGGTGCCAATTCCGTTGACGGACAACGCACCTGCTGTACTGCGCCCCGGTGCGTTGCGCCCGGTCGCGACATACGGGCCGTGGGCCAGTATCGGGCTGGCGGTGCTGGCCGGATTGGCTGCGCTGCTGACACTGTTCATCGCGCGCAGTCGCGGCAAGATGTTGGTGGGGTTGGGGTGGCGGCGCTGCTGGTCGGTGCGGCGGGTTGGGCCGCAATAGAATTCGGCCGACGCCACCTCGACAAAGTGCTGGACAATTCCTCGGGGGACATCCGGCGGATCGCCGAAGTCATGGTCAACACTGCCGAAAACAGCATGCATCAGTGGCTCAACATCACCCTCGTGGTCGGTGGTGGCCTGGTGATCATCGGAGTGATCGTCTCGCTGCTGGTGAGTCTGGCGAGCACGAGTTAGGGGCGACGGCGATGGGCGAATACGTGCCGCCGTCGGTCCTTCCCATCGCGGTGCCCTATCGCCGCCGGGGGAGTCGCTAGCAGTGCTCCGCCCATGATGCCCACTGGGGCAAGCCATTCCATGGACAAGGCGAACCCGCCAGTGATCACGCCAAGCCCGGCAAGCGTTCACCACAGGCTCGGTGCGGTCAGGCGTTGCAGGCAGTTGTCTGCTGGTGGCGGCGGCACATCGGGATCTTCGCAAGCATCGCTGACCAAGAAGGTCCACGACCGCCGATTTTGATGAATGGCGTGGTGTGGAAGGCGTAGACACGCCGGCTCCAATAACAGCGACTGCCACCAGGCCCAGTGCGAAGAGTGCGTTGCCCCTTCCCGATACCGCGGCATGGCGATCGCCGAATTGCCATGACCCACCGCCGCCTCAGCGACGGGACCTTTGTTGGTCACGGCTCTCGGGGCGAGGCCCGCGATGGCGACGCCCCAGCTTAGGCCGTCCGGAGCCTAGGAGTGTTGCCGACGCTTGGATGCCACTGCCCTATAGGTGAGTTGACCGGTGTGCTCCTCGCACCTAGGCTTTCGATGTGCGGTCGAAGAAGGCTGAGGTAGTTGGGCCTTTCTGGGGTGGAATTGCACGGCATCTCGAGTTTGCAGTAGAGCTTTCCGCATCCTGGCATCGGCTATTTGCTCGGTCCCGCCGATGGTGCCGCGCGTGAGGCCTCACTTCGTGCACTTCACCACGGCCGAGCTGGCGGCGTTGGCGGGCGGTGACCCATGGCAGGCCGACGATGAGCTGCAGGCCGGTGACCCTGGTTCCATCAACGACCTCGCTGAGGCATTTCACAGGAGTTCGACTCACGTAAAGGACGCCGACGACGAATTCAACGCGGCCAAAAAGACATTCGAGGAGTCATGGAATCGGCGGGGCGGTGCGCAGCATCCCATCAACGATGCAGCCGAGGTGCAGCGGGTCAGTGCCGCACTGGCCGCCCACCCCGAAGAACTGGCATCAATTGCAACAGATCTTGAGCAAGCAGCAGCAGCCCTTGCGACTGCCCAGCATGAAAGCGCAGCGCAGATCGATGCAATGAACACGCAACTTCATGGAATCGATGGCGAGATTTCAGCTCAAGGGCCGGAAGCTCCATGGCTGATTCCTCAACTGCACGGCCAGGCGCGCGACGCTACTCGAACCGGATTAGCGCATATCGAGACGATCCGTGGGGCCTATCTCGATCAGCTGCATGGTGCGGAGACGGCGATGATGGCTTCTGGCTACATTCCAGATGCGCTTGACCGCATCGACGGGGTGCCGGGCGATTCACCTGACGAGGCGGCGAAGAGGTACGACCAGTCCGGGCAACGTGCCAAAGACCAAGCACTTTCCGACCGGGCCCGGGCGAGTAAGGGCGACGGCACCCTCGGCTGGAGCAGGGATGAGCAGGACGCCGCTCAGCGACTTGAGGACTACAAATCGATCACCGATCCCGCTCGTGGTGTAGCGCACCGCGGTGGCGAGGCGGCACAAGCAGAAGCGAAGCGGCTGGCCGGCGAACGCTTGGACGATTTCAATATGGCCAACTCGACCGGCGTTGTGGCGCGGGATCCAGTACTGGGCGGCGATGTCCGGACCCGGGCCCAAACCCGGCTCAAGCTGCAGCATGACCTGGAAACCGGACAGCTTCCGTCGCATCCGCAACCCCTGATACCCGATGAAGCGACCAAGCTGATGGACCAAATGGAGCTCGCGAACCGAGCCAATACCCTTGTCCGGCTGCAGCAGACGCTTCAACAGTGTGGCATGTCCGCCGAGGGAGCGGCACAGGTGGCCGAAGGATTCGCGCATGGCGTGATTCCCGACGAATACCTAGAGGGCGCTTCTGCGGCGAGCAAGGTTTTCGATTCAGGAAACGAAGCCATGGGGTCTTACGCGGACTTGCTTCCGGGTGGACGTCATTGGGCGCCGGGGGTGGCATTTTCGCCCGACGACGTTGAGGCGCTCAAGACGCTCGGTCGTCGTATAGGCGTTGTGGGAAGCGCTCTTGATTTGGGGGTCGGGGCTTATGAGGTTTTCGTCGAGGGAAAGCCTTTGGTGGATGTCGCAGTGGAAACGGGTGGTGGCATGGCTGGTGCCTGGGCGGGCGCCGAAGCAGGCGGATTTGTTCTGTCAGGGTTCGGTCCCCCCGGTGTGTTCATCGGGGTGCTTGCCGGTGGCGTCGGCGGGGCCTTTGCAGGCGAGAGGGCTGCCGGGAGATTGCTTGAGTGGGTGAAAGGATAGTTGTGAGGTCTCTCCAATTAAGCCTGGCGGCGACGTCGTCCCAGCCCACGATTCATCAGCCGCATACTCTGATCTTCTTTGTGTTGGCCTTGGTGGGTCTCGGAGTCGGCGCGGCCTCGATATGGAACAAGCGGGATACCGCATCGCAGAGGCGGGTGTTCTGGGCCGGCGTGTTCGGTGCCGGGGTGTGTGGCTTCATCGCTTCGCTCCCGAATTGGAAAATGGGCTTGGCGATGTTCTTGTTCCTATTCGTCGGGATGTGCATTCCGGCGTATTTCAGTACACCGTTCATCAAACTCGGCGGCAAGGTTCGGGCATTCCACATTCAAGACAGTGAGTCAGAAGCCAATCAAATCCGGAGACGCAGTATCGGTGCTGATGCTGAAGAAGTGAATTCGGACCCGCATCCCGACGCCTATGGAACAGGCGTCACCGCCGCCAAAGCTTGGTGGTTGATGATCGTCGCGTATGCCATCGGCATGGTGAATATCGTTTTCGCCCTTGCTGATAGGAAGTTCGACTGGGTGACCGTGATCGCTGTCCTCGGCTTAGTTCTCTTGTCAGTGGGTTTGGCCTATGGCGACGCCAGCTGGGGGTATCGTGTTGCCCGCGGCCAGTATGTTCAGTTCGCCATCATCGGGATCTTGACGGCGGGCGGCTTCGTTGCCCTCTATCTCCTGGCATTTGCCGCCGGCCGTCGCTGGCCGTTTCGGCGCCGGCAGTCATTGGAGTACCGCGCCCACCCAAGGCATCACAAGAAGGATCCGTAACCCGTTACGCGTCCGGTGCCGCGAACTGCCTCGAGCCGGGCAGCGTTGCGCTGGTCCATGTCGGCGAATGTCGAAGCAGCCAAGTGGGCCTTGTCACCGATCGAGCCCAAGGATTCGTAGTGCTGTGTGATCAGGCCGACGTGCCTCGTCTGCGTCTCACTGACGATTCGGCCAAACGATTTCGCGGCTGCGAAGTCGCCGAATGCCGACTCCCCCACTCCGGCGCGGTTGAGATGCCGAGATCCTTCGTATGCATGGTCAGCCGCTGTGTACGAGGTGTTGGCCCCTTGCCGCAGGCCGTCATGATCGACAAACACGTCGAACCCCCTAGCGAGTTAGCTGCTCGGTCCAGGGTACCGCGCACAGTTTGCTGATCAATTCACCCGATCAGCCCAGCATGCGATGCAGGAACGAGTAGCTCAGCGCCGACTTGAACGCCGTTTGCGAGTTGTCGGCCGCTCCGGCATGGCCGCCTTCGATGTTCTCGTAGTACCAGACGTTGTGACCGGCTTCCTCGAGTGCGGCCGTCATCTTGCGGGCATGTCCGGGATGCACTCGGTCATCCCGGGTTGACGTCGTGATCAGCACTGGGGGATAACGCTTTTCGGCCGAAATGTTCTGATAAGGCGAATATTCGGAGATGAATGCCCAGTCCTCGGGTTCGTCCGGATCGCCGTACTCGGCCACCCACGACGCACCGGCCAGCAGCAGGTGGAACCGCTTCATGTCCAGCAGCGGCACCTGGCACACCAGCGCACCGAACAGTTCGGGGTACTTCGTCAGCATGATGCCCATCAGCAGGCCGCCGTTGCTGCCGCCCTGGGCGCCTAACTGCGCGACGGTGGTGATCCCGCGCCGCACCAGATCGCGTGCCACCGCCGCGAAGTCCTCGGCAACCTTGTGTCTGCCCTCCCGCATGGCCTGGGTGTGCCAGGTCGGACCGTACTCGCCGCCGCCGCGAATGTTGGCCAGCACATAGGTTCCGCCCCGGGAGAGCCACAGCCGGCCCAGCACACCGTCGTAACCCGGCGTCCGGGAAACTTCGAAGCCGCCGTAACCGCCCAGCAGGGTCGGGCCCGGCGCCTGATTGTGCTTGTGCCCGACCACGAAGTACGGCACCGACGTGCCGTCGTCGGAGGTTGCGAAATGCTGTGTGACCGCTAGGTCGGCGACGTCGAAGAACGACGGGGCACGCTTGATCTCGGTGAGCACCCCGCCGGCCACACCGTGCAGCAACCGCGATGGCGTGATGAAATCGCTTGAATCCAAGAAAATCTCGTCGCCAGTGTCGTCGGTGGCGACGATGACAGTGCTCCCACCAGTGCCGGAAACTGGCTCGCGCACCCACGAACCCGGGGTCACGATCTCCACCCGGCTGGCTACGTCGGCCAAGGTCACCAGCACCAGCCGGTCACGAGTCCAGGAGTACTGGTGCAGGCAGGTATGCGCGTCGGGTTCGAAGACCACCGCCACATCGGCTGTGCCGTCGAGGAACTGCTCGTAGTCCGCAGCCAGGAGCGATCCGGCCCGATACGACGCCGCGCCGGTCAGCCAGTCGCTACGCAATTCGATGAGCAGCCACTGGCGGTGCACCGACAGCGTGGCGTCGGTAGGCGCGTCGATGCGCACCAGCTCACCGGAACGCAGTTGGTACACCTGGTCGTTGAAGAAATCCAGGGCCCGATGCAGCAGGGTGCGCTCGTAGCCCGGGGTCCGGTCCACCGACGCTCCGACGATCACGTCGGTGGCCGGCCCGGTGAACACCGTCGTCGCTTCGCTCAACGGCTGGCCGCGCCGCCACCGTTTGACGATCCGCGGGTACCCCGACTCGGTCATGGAGTCCGGACCGAAGTCCGTGCCCACCAAGACCGTGTCGGGGTCCTCCCACGACACCCGCGACTTGGCCTCTGCAAGCTCGAACCCGCCGGGCACGAATTCGCGTGTGATCATGTCGAATTCGCGGACCACCGCCGCATCCGATCCACCGCGGGACAAGCTGACCAGCGCCCTGGTGTACTCCGGTTCGAGGACGTCGGCACCTGCCCACACCCAGTTCTCGCCGTCGGCGGCGGCCAGTTGGTCGACGTCGATGACGACGTCCCAATCGGGCTCCTCGGTGCGGTAGCTCGCCAGCGTGGTGCGCTGCCACAGACCCCGCGGATTGGCCGCGTCGCGCCAGAAGTTGTAGAGGTACTCGCCGCGCCGGCGCACATAGGGAATACGTGCGTCGGTGTCGAGCACCTCCAACGCCTCCGCGCGCAGCTGCTCGAACGTCTCGCCACTGAACTCGGCGACGGTCGGATCGTTGTGCTTGCGCACCCAGTCGAGCTGCTCGTCGCCGGCGATCTCTTCGAGCCAGAGGTAGGGGTCGTCTTCGGCCATCCCTCTATTCTGCGGGCTCGCCGGCTCAGCTCAGGTGGTGGACCTCCTGCAGGCCGAACACCGGCGTGGGCATTCCTTCGTAGCGGGCCTTCAGTTGCAACGCCAGATACAGCGAGTAGTGCCGTGATTGGTGCAGGTTGCCGCCGTGGAACCAGAGGTTCTCCTGCTGGGTGGGCTTCCACATGTTGCGTTGCTCACCCTCCCACGGTCCAGGGTCCTTCGGGGTGTCTGACCCCAGACCCCATACCTTGCCCACCTTGTCGGCGACCTCCTGCCCGATCAGGTCAGCGGCCCAGCCGTTCATCGACCCGTAGCCGGTGGCGTAGACCACCACGTCGGCGGGCAACTCGGTCCCGTCGGCCAGCACCACCGAATCCTCGGTCAGGCGGTCGACCTGGCCGTGAGCCAGCTTGATCCGGCCGTCGGCCACCATCTCGCATGCTCCGACGTCGATGTAGTAGCCCGAGCCGCGGCGCAGGTACTTCATGAACAGCCCGGATCCGTCTGCGCCCCAATCCAATTCGAATCCGGCAGCCTCCAGCCGGTCGTAGAAGTCCTTGTCCCGTTGGCGCATCTGGTCATAGAGCGGAATCTGGAATTCGTGCATGATCCGGTAGGGCAGCGAGGCGAACGTCAGGTCTGCCTTCTCGGTGGTCATGCCGGCCGCCAGCGCGCGTTCGGAGTACAGATCCCCCAGGCCGATCTCCATCAGGCTGTCCGACTTGACGATGTGCGTCGAGGACCGCTGCACCATCGTGACGTCCACACCGTTCTCGCGGAGCGCCTTGCAGATGTCGTGTGCGGAGTTGTTGGACCCGATGACCACGGCCTTCTTGCCCACGTACTGATCCGGCCCGGGATGTGCGCTCGAATGGTGCTGATCGCCGCGGAAGACGTCCTGGCCCGGCAGCGTCGGCACGCTCGGCTTGCCGGACATGCCGGTGGCCAGCACCAGTTGGGTCGGATGCAGGGTCAGCCGCTCTCCGTCCCGGTCGATCTCGACCGTCCAGGTGCCCGCGGCGTCGTCGTAGGACGCCGACAGGCAGGTCGTCTTGGGCCAGTACGGCACCTCCATGACCCGGGTGTAGAACTCCAGCCAGTCGCCGATCTTGTCCTTCGGGGCGAACACCGGCCAGTTCTGCGGGAACGGCAGGTACGGCAGGTGGTCGTACCAGACCGGGTCATGCAGGCACAGCGACTTGTACCGTTTGCGCCACTGATCTCCGGGTCGCTCGTGGCGGTCGACGACGATGGCCGGCACCCGCAGCTGGCGCAGCCGCGCGCCGAGTGCGATACCGCCCTGTCCGCCCCCGATGACCAGCACGTAGGGCTGTACGGTCCAGCCCAGCTGGGCTTCCTCGTCGGCGCGCTTCTCGGCCCACGACCGGGGATCGGGGTCGTCGCCGTGCACCGCACCCATCACCCGAGACGGGCCCTTGGCTTCCTCGAAGCCCTTCAGTTCCTGCAACGCGGTCAGCAGGGTCCAGGCCTGGTCCCCTTTGAGACGGAGATGACCGGTCCCCCGGCCGACGGCCGTCTCGAATTCGATGAACGCCGAGGTCACCTCACCATCGGCGGTCGGAGTTTCGCGGGTCCGGAATCCCGACGGGGCGGTGTCGGCGAGTCGGGCACTGAGCATGCCGGCGATCTGATCTCGCCCCTCGACGGTCTTGATGTTCCAGGTGAACGAGACGAGGTCACGCCAGAAGCTGTCGGTGGCGAATTTGGCGACCGCCCGGTCGATGTCCCGGTCGGCGAGTGCGGATTCGAAATCGGCGAGCCAGGCGTCGACCCGCTGCTGCGGGGTCAGATCCGTCTGGGGTTCAAGAGTTGATGTCATGTGAGCCAGGACACATTGGCCACCGCAGGGCCGACAAGAGTTGCGAGGCGTTGCAACGGCGGCGTGCAACCCCCTGCAACTCTTTCGGAGTGTGGTCGCCGTCACATAGAACTGCGGTATGAGAGCTGCCGTCTACTACGGACCCAACAAGGTCGAGATCGCCGACGTCACCGAGCCCGAGCCCACCCCGGGGACGGTCAAACTCCAGGTCGGGTTCAATGGAATCTGCGGGACCGACCTGCACGAGTACTACGCCGGGCCGATCTTCGTGCCCACCGAACCGCATCCGTTGACCGGGCAGCAGCTACCCCTGACCATCGGCCACGAGTTCTCCGGGACCATCGTCGCGGTCGGCGACGGTGTCACCGGCTGGGCCGAGGGTGACCGGGTGGCCGTCGAACCCATCTACAAATGTGGGCATTGCGCCCCGTGCCGGGCCGGGAACTACAACGTCTGCCAACAGATCGGCTTTCACGGCCTGATGTCCGACGGTGGCATGGCCGAGTACACCGTCGTGCCGACGTCCATGCTGCACCGGTTGCCCGACAACGTCTCTCTGGAGCTCGGCGCCTTGGTCGAGCCGATGTCGGTGGCCTACCACGCCGCCACCCTCGGTGACGTTCATCCCGGCGACACCGCGATGGTCTTCGGTGCCGGGCCCATCGGTATCGGACTGTGGTTTGCGCTGCGCGGCAAGGGACTTGATGACGTCTTCGTCGTCGAACCGTCGGCCACCCGCCGCGCGGCCATCGAGGCGCTCGGCGCGAAGACGCTGGATCCGTCCGCGGTCGAGGTACCGGCCTTCATCGCCGACCACACCGACGGCGACGGGGCCGACGCGGTGTTCGACGCGGCCGGCGTCACGCCTGCCGTGACCACCGCTCTGGCATGCGTGGGCTCCCGCAAGCCGATGGTCAGCGTCGCGATCTACGAAAAGCCGCTGGAGACACCGCTACTCAACCTCGTCATGAACGAGAGCCGGATTCAAGGCTCACTGTGCTACACCGGCGCCGACTTCGAGGCCGTGATCGCCCTGATGGCCAAGGGCGCCTACGACACGACGGGCTGGGTGGCCACGATCCCGATCGATGAGGTGGTCGACGAAGGATTCGAGGCGCTACATGCCGGCAAAAAGATGAAAGTCCTGGTCGACCCCACCATCTGAACGGAGCATCACAATGACATTGGACTCGAAGGTGGCCCTGGTCACCGGAGCGGCTCGGGGGATCGGGCGCGGCATCGCGCTGCGCCTGGCGCGCGACGGGGCCGACATCGCGTTGGTCGACGTCCGCGCCGAAGGCCTCGATGACGTCGCCGCCGAGATCGCCGAAATAGGCTGCAAAACCACGATATTCACTGCGGACGTCAGCGACCGTGACCAGGTCTTCGCCGCCGTCGACCACGCCGCCCGGGGTCTGGGCGGGTTCGACATCATGGTCAACAATGCCGGCATCGCCCTGGTCGGACCCATCGCGGACGTGACTCCGGAAGAGGCCGCCCGGGTCTGGGCGATCAATGTCAACGGGGTGCTGTGGGGCATCCAGGCGGCCGCGGCCAAATTCAAGGAGTTGGGCAACAAGGATCAGGGCAAGATCAGCAAGATCATCAATGCGTCCTCGATCGCCGGCCACGACGGCTTCGCCATGCTCGGCGTCTACAGCGCATCGAAGTTCGCGGTGCGCGCGCTCACCCAGGCCGCGGCGAAGGAGCACGCCGCCGACGGCATCACCGTCAACGCGTACTGCCCCGGCGTGGTCGGCACCGACATGTGGGTGGAGATCGACCAACGCTTCGCCGAACTGACCGGCGCCGCCGAGGGGGAGACCTACGACAAGTTCGTCGGCGGGATCGCGCTGGGCCGGGCTGAGACTCCCGACGATGTGGCGGGCTTCGTGTCGTATCTGGCCGGGCCGGATGCCGACTACATGACCGGGCAGTCGGGTCTTATCGACGGCGGCCTGGTTTACCGCTGAGATGCGGAGCACAATCGGCATTGATGCAAGGGGCGTATGTGCCTGAGCCCGCGGTCGCGGTCGGCGAGGACCCGCGTAGTTATGCGCGGTTGATGTCGGCTGTCTACGACGCGACCATGTCGGGCCACCGGGCGCCTGCGCGTCCGCGCGACGTGATCGGCGAATCGTGGCGGCGGATGATGTCGGCCGGGGTCAACCCGGATTGCCGCACGCCACCGGTGGTGGAGTCCGGCGGCATCGAGGCGTTGCGGCGGGCGTCGGGTTTGATGGCGGTCCTCGAGGAGGTGTCCCGCGGCCTGGAGTCGATCATCGCCGACGGCACCAACATCCTCGTGGTCGCCGACGCGCACGGACGGGTGCTGTGGCGGTCCGGGTCGCCCGCGGTGCTGAACAATGCCGATCGACTGGGCTTCATCGAAGGCGCCCACTGGGGGGAGGGCGAGGTCGGCACCAACGCGATCGGCACCGCGCTGGTGTCCAACCGAGCCGTGCAGGTGTTCTCCGCCGAGCATTTCATGCGCACCCACCACTCCTGGACGTGCGCCGGTGCACCGATCCGCGACCCGCGCACCGGGCAGGTGATCGGCGTGGTCGACGTGTCCGGCCCCGCCGCTACGGTGCATCCCACCACGGTGGCTCTGGTCGACGCGGTCGCCCGGCTCGCCGAGTCGCACCTGCGCGAACAGCATGACCGCACCCTGAACCGGTTGCGGACCGTGGCCGCCCCGATTCTGGCCCGCATCGGCAAGCCGGCGTTGGCGGTGGACGCGGAGGGCTGGGTAGCGGCCGTCGACTCCCTGCCCCTGCACAACCGCATCCTGCTGCCTGACCACGTCGCGCCCGGGCGGGTGTGGATCCCGACCTTCGGCGTCTGCGACGTCGACGTCCTGCCCGGCGGCTGGTTGGTTCGGCCGACCGACAGCCAGGACGCCCCGGCGTTGACCCGGGTGTCATTGGACGTGAGTGTGCCTGGTTCGGCGGCGTTGGACATAGCCGGTGAATTCGGTCGGTGGCGGCACGACATCTCATTGCGCCACGCCGAGATCCTGCTGATCCTCGCCCGCGACCCGCTGGGCCGGTCGGCACCCGAATTGGCCGCCGATCTCTACGGCGATCGTTCCCGGGTGGTGACTGTTCGTGCCGAGCTGTCCCGGTTGCGCAAGCAGTTCGCCGGCCTGCTCGCCGCGCAGCCGTACCGATTCGCCGGCGGCATCGACGTCACGGTTCGCTATCCCGCCGACGCGTCGGCGGTGTTGCCGGCGTCGACCGCGCCGGCGGTTCGGGCCATTCGCATCCAGGCAAGCGTCTCGTAGAGGAGGGCTCATGAGCGATGTCGGCGGGCCTATCACCGCCCAGCTGTCCCATCACGGGACCGTGCCGCCGGCGCGGGCGTTGATCACCGCGGCGGCGGTCGACCTCCTGAATCGGCTACAGCAACGGCACGGGCCGGTCATGTTCCATCAGTCCGGCGGATGCTGTGACGGTTCATCTCCGATGTGCTATCCGGACGGTGACTTCATCGTCGGGGATCGCGACGTATTGCTCGGCGTGCTCGAAGGGGCGCCGGTGTGGATCTCCGGCTCACAGTTCGAGACCTGGAAACACACCCAGTTGGTGATCGACGTCGTGCCCGGCCGTGGCGGCGGCTTCAGCCTGGAATCCCCCGAGGGGATGCGCTTCCTGAGCCGCGGGCGGGCCTTCACCGACGAGGAGAACCAGTTGCTGGCCGCCGCAAAACCGCTGACCGGCGCCGACTATGAACGCGGTGATCGCCCGGCCGAGCGGGATGACCTGGTGGTCGCGGAGGCCGCCGACGCCTGCGCAATCCCAGGTCCGGCACGCCGGAGCTGTTGACCGGTAGTCCGGACCCCGGCCCGTACCCTGGGAGGGTGATACCCCTGCCTCGGGCATGGCTGCTCACAAGCGCGTTGCTGGTCGGCACGGTGACCGGCCTGGTCGCGGCGGTCGTGGCCACCTTGCTGGTGAAGACCCCGGTCCGTCCCGACTTGGTCGTCGGGCTGGTCGTCGCCGTTCCGAGCGTGATCGGCATGCTGCTGATCCTGCTGTCCCGGCGACGGTGGGCCACGACGGTAGGGGCGTTCATTCTGGCGATGGCGCCGGGTTGGCTGGGAGTGCTGGTTCTCATTCAGGTGGTGTCCGGTGGCTGACAAGACTTCCCTGCCGTCGACCGAACCGCACCACGCACCGATCTTCGACACCGGGCCCCACCCCGACCCGCTCAAAGCCATCGGCGATGGCGGCGAGCCGCAGCCCTCGGAATCCTTCGCCTTCAACGACCTGGGCACTTTCGACACCGACGCATTTCTGCACCCGGTCAACGGAGCATCGCACGCCGAACCGGTCGTGGTGCCTGCGGCGCCGACTGTGGTTCCGGCCAGCTATCAGTACCTCAAGCGGTGGCAGTTCGTGTTCATCGTCGCCGCGGTCTGGGTGCTGGCCGCCGCCGCGGGCCTCGGCTTCTACTTCTGGTGGTACACCTCGCTGGACAAGACGGCCGCGGTGTTCAGCGTGCTGATCTACCTCATCGTGTGCTCGGTGGCCAGCATGCTGGTGTCGATGGTGCAGAACCGGCCGCCGGTAACAGCGCTGGCCATCGCCCTGATGTCGGCGCCGCTGGCGTCGGTCGCCGCAGCCGCCGTGCTGCATGGGGCCTACTACTTCGAATGGATAGCCCGTCCGACGATAGGCTGACGACGTGACCCACTATGACGTCGTCGTTCTCGGAGCAGGCCCCGGCGGATACGTCGCGGCGATCCGCGCTGCCCAGCTCGGGCTGAACACTGCCATCGTCGAGCCCAAGTACTGGGGCGGCGTGTGCCTCAATGTCGGATGTATCCCGTCGAAGGCGTTGCTGCGCAACGCCGAACTGGCGCACATCTTCACCAAGGAAGCCAAGACGTTCGGTATCAGCGGTGAGGCCACCTTCGACTACGGATCCGCCTTCGACCGCAGCCGCAAGGTCGCTGACGGCCGGGTGGCCGGCGTGCACTTCCTGATGAAGAAGAACAAGATCACCGAGGTTCACGGTTACGGCACCTTCACCGATGCCAACACCCTCTCGGTGAAGCTCAACGAGGGCGGCACCGAAACCCTCACCTTCGACAACGCCATCATCGCCACCGGAAGCAGCACCCGCCTCGTCCCGGGCACCTCGCTGTCGAAGAACGTCGTCACCTACGAAGAGCAGATCCTGTCCCGCGAACTGCCGAAGTCGATCGTCATCGCCGGTGCCGGTGCGATCGGTATGGAGTTCGCCTACGTGATGAAGAACTACGGCGTGGACGTCACCATCGTCGAGTTCCTGCCGCGGGCCCTGCCCAATGAGGACGCCGAGGTCTCCAAGGAGATCGAGAAGCAGTACAAGAAGCTTGGCGTGAAGATCCTTACCGGAACCAAGGTCGAGTCCATCACCGACGATGGCTCGACGGTCACCGTCGTGGTCAGCAAGGACGGCAAGACCGAGGAGATCAAGACCGAAAAGGTGTTGCAGGCCATCGGTTTCGCCCCGAACGTCGAGGGCTTCGGTCTGGAGAACACCGGGGTGGCCCTCACCGACCGCAAGGCGATCGGCATCGACGACTACATGCGCACCAACGTGCCGCACATCTACGCCATCGGCGACGTCACCGCCAAGCTGCAGCTGGCCCACGTCGCCGAAGCAATGGGCGTGGTGGCCGCCGAGACAATCGCCGGTGCCGAGACGCTCGCACTCGGCGACTACCGGATGCTGCCGCGGGCGACGTTCTGCCAGCCGCAGGTCGCCAGCTTCGGGCTCACCGAGCAGCAGGCCCGCGACGAGGGGTACGACGTCAAGGTGGCCAAGTTCCCGTTCACCGCCAACGGAAAGGCGCACGGACTTGGCGACCCCACGGGTTTCGTCAAGGTCATCGCGGACGCCAAGTACGGCGAGCTGCTCGGTGGCCACCTGATCGGGCCCGACGTCTCGGAGCTTCTGCCGGAGATGACCCTGGCGCAGAAGTGGGACCTGACCGTCAACGAGCTGACCCGCAATGTGCACACCCATCCGACGCTGTCGGAGGCGCTCCAGGAATGCTTCCACGGTCTCGCCGGCCACATGATCAACTTTTGAGGCCGACACTGATCGCCGGCATCGGCGGACTGGTGCTCGGCCACGTGCTGTGGCTGATCGGCATCTCGATCGCGACCAGCGGGCCGCGGGTCAGTTTCTGGGTGCTGATCCTCGCCGCGGTGATCGCGGTGGCCGCCATTGCGGTCGGGCTGCTGGCGTGGTGGATGCAGCAGCGTAAGCGGGTCGTGTTGGCGGCCTTCCTGGCCTGCTTGCCCATCTCGCCGGTGATCTTCACCTTGATCGTGCTGGGGGTCACCTACCTCTGAGGCGGGTTGTCAGCAATTCGACAGGTTCGTTTCAGGCGTTCTCAAGCCTGGCGGGGTCCACTTTTCGCATCCGGCGGGCGCCGGTTCGAAATGGGGGGTCGAAGTGGCTGAGTCGACGTCTGGGCGACGTACCAGGTTTCTGATGGCGGTCTTCGGTGGCAGCGCCGTGTTGATGCTGGCCGGTTTCTGCGTCGTGGGCAGCGAAACGGCCGCCTCGTTGGTGCCCGCGGCCTCGCCGGTATTGCCGGGTCCGATGACCGAGGGCGAGACGGTGACCACCACGGTTCCGCCGTCGGTACTGGACATTCAGAAGGCCGCCCCGGCGGTTAAGGCCCCGCGTTACGGGCGGGGCTGAGCCTCAATCAGGGAAGTCCATCGGCACCCGAAGGGTGGCCAGGATCGCGGCGATCGCGTCGTAGTGGCCGGCGAGGGCGCAGAACTCGATGATCTGCTGGCGCGTCAGCTGCGCCGACAACTCGGCGAAGGTGTCGTCGGTCAGGTCACGATTGAGCACGAACTCGTCGACCGCGGTGAGCAGGACCCGCTGATGCTCGGTCAGTCCCGGTGCCGTCGGCCCGGCGAAGATCTTGTCCTGCAACGCGGAGTCGACTCCGCGGCTGCGGGCCAGCCTGCGGTGCTGCTGCAGCTCGTACTGCGAGCCGCGCACATGGCCGACCCGCAGGATCACCAGCTCCTTGTCCCGCTTGGGTAGCTTGCCCCAGTTCAGCAGCACGCCGGAATACGGCAGGAAGGACAGGAACAGCGATCTGTTCTGCCCGAGAGTGGTGAACAGGTGCATTTCCGGCGCTCGGATCGATCGGGCCGCAATGCGGGAGATGGCCCAGTTGATCAGGCCGAGCTCGCGGCGACCGCCGGGCGGAATACGTTGGGCCATCAGGACTCCTTGACCAGATAGGGCGACACGGTGCTGCGATGCTCGTCGAGATCCAGCGCCCGGCCCAGCGCCGGGAAGGCGCGCTGAGGACAGTTGTCCCGCTCGCACACCCGACAGCCGGCACCGATCGGGGTCGCGCTGTCCGCGGACAGGTCCAGCCCCTTCGAGTAGACCAGCCGACTGGCGTGCCGCATCTCGCACCCCAGCCCGATCGCGAATGTCTTGACGGGCTGGCCGTAGCGCGATGCACGACGTTCCACGGTGCGCGCCACCCACATGTAGTTCTGTCCGTCCGGCATCTGGGCGATCTGTACCAGAATCTTGCCGGGGTTGGCGAACGTCTCGTAGACATTCCACAACGGGCAGGTGCCACCGGCTGAGGAGAAGTGAAAACCGGTGGCGGACTGACGTTTCGACATGTTTCCCGCCCGGTCCACCCGCACGAAGGAGAACGGTACACCTCGCATCGAGGGCCGCTGCAGCGTCGAAAGCCGGTGGCAGATCGTCTGATAGCTCACCTGGTAGAACGCCGACAGCCGTTCGATGTCGTAGCGGAAGTTCTCGGCCACGTCGTGGAACTGACCGTAGGGCAGCACCGTGGCGGCGGCGAAATAGTTCGCGAGCCCGAGTCTGGCGAGCTTGCGGGACTCCTCGCTGGTGAACTTGCCCTCGTCGACCAGCTTGTCGATCAGGCCGCCGAACTCCAGGTAGGCCAGTTCGGTCGCCATTTTGAACACCTGCTGGCCCGACGAAAGGTGATTGCTGATCTCCAAAGTGCGAGACGCGGGGTCGTATCGATGTAACACCGTGTCGCCCAAGTCGATACGACGGATGATGTGCACGCCGTGCACCATGGTGAGCCGGTCGGAGAGCTCCCGGGACAGCTCGGCGCGATGCATCCGCATCCGGATCGTGAGGTCCTCGGCCGCCGTATCGAGCTCGTGCAGATAGTTCTGCCGCTGGTAGAAGTAGTCGCGAACTTCCTCGTGCGGCATCGTGATCGCGCCGCTGCCGCTGCCGTCATTGAACCGGTCTTCGGTGGCGGCGGCCAGCCGGGCGGAGGTCATCCGGAACCGGCGGTGCAGATTGACGATGGCGCGCGCGATCGCGGGATGGGAGCTGACGACCTCGGCGACTTCGGTCATGTCGACATCGAGATCGAGGTCGCGGTCCAGGGTCACCTCGCGCAGTTCGGCCACCAGCCGGGTGTCGTCCTGGGAGGCGAAGAACGTGGCGTCCACGCCGAAGACCTCGGTGATACGCAGCAGGACCGCGACCGTCAGCGGGCGGACATCGTGCTCGATCTGGTTGAGATAACTGGGCGAGATCTCGAGCATCTGGGCCAGGGCGGCCTGGCTGAATCCGCGCTCACTGCGCAGTTGACGTATCCGGGAGCCGACGAACGTCTTGGCCACGACGCCAGCCTACCGGTCTGCGAAGAATGGGTTAGCAGCGTTGGCAACGCAGGCCGGTTGGCATTCAGGTGGGCCTTTGGCATGATCGCGCTTGGCGGGGCAAGGTTGCTGTTGGGGAGAGGACTGCCATGAGCACCGGCGAGAAGACCGCCAGCACCGGATTGGCGAAGGTGCTGATGCCGGTCCCCGATCCGCACCCGGATGTGTTCGATCGGGAGTGGCCGCTGCGGGTCGGTGACATCGACCGGGTGGGCCGGCTGCGCCTGGATGCGGCGTGCCGGCACATCCAGGACATCGGCCAGGACCAGCTGCGGGAGATGGGCCACGAGGAGACCCACCCGCTATGGATCGTCCGCCGCACCATGGTTGATCTCATCCGGCCCATCGAATTCCAGGACATGCTGCGCATGCGGCGCTGGTGCTCGGGTACGTCGAATCGCTGGTGTGAGATGCGGGTCCGGATCGACGGACGCAAAGGCGGCCTCATCGAATCCGAAGCGTTCTGGATCAACATCAACCGCGAGACCCAAGGTCCGGCCCGGATCGCCGACGACTTCATGGAGGGTCTGCAGCGCACCACCGACGTCAACCGGTTGCGCTGGAAGCCCTATTTGAGCGCCGGCGCCCGCGAAGACGCCGCTGAGATCCGCGACTTCCCGATCCGGGTCAGCGACATCGACCTCTTCGATCACGTCAACAACTCCGTGTACTGGAAAGTGGTCGAGGAATTCCTCGCGCCCACGCCCGAACTCCTGGAGTCGCCGCTGCGCGTGACGATCGAGCACGATGCGCCGGTGGCATTCGGAGACAAGCTCGAGATCCTGCTGCACGTGTATCCGCCCGGATCGACCGACAAGTTCGGCCCGGAGTTGGCCGACCGGACTGTTAGAACGCTCACATACGTCGTCGGCGAGGAGACCAAAGCCGTCGCGTCGATCTTCCAGCTCTGAGACCGGGTCGTTTAACAGTACGGGCGTACTGACCTGCGAAAAGCTCGTACTGAACGGTAACTTCTGAACCGGTTCAGCGATGGTGCACCTTTGCAAGCTTTGCAAAGCCGGCCGCCAGCTTGGCGAAAATTGGCAGTCACAACGGCTTGAACTGCGCTAATGGTGCGAGGCATGCTCGAGTCAGCACACAAGCGAAGCTGCACTGGCGTTAACAACTTGCCGTCAAGGTGGCGACTCGATCTCGAAGGAGCAGGCTGATGTCCAACGTTGGCAAGCCGAAGACCGCAGAAGAAATCCAGCGCGACTGGGACACCAACCCCCGCTGGAAGGGCATCACCCGCACCTACACCCCGGCCGACGTGGTCGCGCTGCAGGGCAGCGTCGTGGAGGAGGCCACCCTGGCCCGCCGCGGCGCCGAGGTGCTGTGGAACCAGCTGCACGACATGGAGTTCGTCAATGCCCTTGGCGCGCTGACCGGCAACATGGCCGTTCAGCAGGTCCGGGCCGGCCTCAAGGCCATCTACCTGTCCGGTTGGCAGGTCGCCGGTGACGCGAACCTGTCCGGCCACACCTACCCCGACCAGAGCCTCTACCCGGCCAACTCGGTGCCGCAGGTCGTCCGTCGTATCAACAACGCCCTGCTGCGCGCCGACGAGATCGCCAAGGTCGAGGGTGACACCTCGGTGGAGAACTGGCTGGCCCCGATCGTCGCCGACGGTGAAGCCGGTTTCGGTGGCGCCCTGAATGTCTACGAGCTGCAGAAGGCCATGATCGCGGCCGGCGTCGCCGGTTCGCACTGGGAGGACCAGCTGGCCTCGGAGAAGAAGTGTGGCCACCTCGGTGGCAAGGTGCTGATCCCCACCCAGCAGCACATCCGCACTCTGACCTCTGCCCGACTCGCAGCTGACGTGGCTGACGTCCCGACCGTGGTCATCGCCCGCACCGACGCCGAGGCCGCCACCCTGATCACCTCCGATGTCGACGAGCGCGATCAGCCGTTCATCACCGGTGAGCGCACCGCTGAAGGCTTCTACCGGGTCAAGAACGGACTCGAGCCCTGCATCGCCCGCGCGAAGTCGTACGCGCCGTACTCGGATCTGATCTGGATGGAGACCGGCACCCCGGATCTGGACCTGGCCCGTCGCTTCGCCGAGGGTGTCAAGGCCGAATTCCCCGACCAGATGCTGGCCTACAACTGCTCGCCGTCGTTCAACTGGCGCAAGCACCTGGACGACTCGACCATCGCCCGGTTCCAGAAGGAGCTCGGCGCCATGGGCTTCAAGTTCCAGTTCATCACGCTGGCCGGCTTCCACGCCCTCAACTACTCGATGTTCGATCTGGCCTACGGCTACGCCCGCAACCAGATGAGCGCCTACGTGGAGCTGCAGGAGCGCGAGTTCGCCGCCGAGGAGCGCGGCTACACGGCCACCAAGCACCAGCGTGAGGTCGGCGCCGGCTACTTCGACCGGATCGCCACCACCGTGGACCCGACCAGCTCGACCACCGCGCTCGCGGGCTCGACCGAAGAGGGCCAGTTCCACTGACGGTAGCCAGTAGACCTCTTTCCGCGAGCGTGCGTGTCGGTACGGTGACACGCCGCAGCGCGCGCCACCACGCGCACGCTCGCGGTTGAGAGCCGCCGACTGTGACATCAGGCCCCGTCCTTATATTGGGCGGGGCCTGATGCGTGAGGAGATGACGTGAGTATTCAACGAGTAGGCGTGGTCGGTGCGGGGCAGATGGGTTCCGGCATCGCCGAGGTGGCGGCGAAGGCCGGTGCCGACGTCGTGGTGTTCGAACCCACCGAAGACCTGATCAACGCCGGACGGAACCGCCTGACCGGCTCGCTGGAACGCGCGGCCAGCAAGGGCAAGCTCTCCGAGGCGGATCGCGACGCCGCACTGGGCCGGCTGACCTTCACCACCGACCTCGCCGACATGGCCGACCGGGAACTGGTCATCGAGGCCGTCGTGGAGGACGAGGCCGTCAAAGCCAAGATCTTCAGCGAACTCGACCGCATCATCACCGACCCCGCCGCGGTGTTGGCCTCGAACACCTCGAGCATCCCGATCATGAAAATCGCTGCGGCGACCAAGAATCCGAACCGGGTGATCGGCCTGCACTTCTTCAATCCGGTGCCGGTGCTCCCGCTCGTGGAACTGATCAGCACACTGGTCACCTCCGACGAGGCCGCGACCCGGGTCGAGCAGTTCGCCGCCGAGGTGCTTGGCAAGAAGGTCGTGCGGTGCGCCGATCGCTCCGGGTTCGTCGTCAACGCACTGTTGGTGCCGTATCTGCTCTCCGCCGTCCGCATGGTGGAGGCCGGGGTCGCCACGGTCGAGGACGTCGACACCGCCGTGGTAGCGGGCCTGTCCCATCCGATGGGTCCGTTGCGGCTTTCGGATCTCATCGGTCTGGACACCATGAAGCTCATCGCCGACTCGATGTACGAGGAGCTGAAGGACCCGCATTACGCCCCGCCGCCATTGTTGCTGCGGATGGTCGAGGCGGGATTGCTGGGCAAGAAGTCCGGCCAGGGCTTCTACAAGTACTGACAGTGACATCAATCCTCGCTTTGTGCATTCAAAGCGGTAATTGACTAGGCTGCTGATCTTGGTCGAGGGGACCGCAGCAGCACACTGCTCTCTCGCGGCGCCCGACCATCTAGAGATAAATCTGGAAGGTTGCTGTTGATGGTCAACGTCGATACGGATCTGACTCCTTACTACGAGGAATCGCAGTCCATCTACGACGTCTCCGACGACTTCTTCGCCCTATTCCTCGGACAGACCATGGGCTACACCTGCGGCTATTACGAGCGTGAGGACATGACGCTCGACGAATCCCAGAACGCCAAGTTCGACCTGGCGCTCGGCAAGCTGGGCCTCGAGCCGGGGATGACCCTGCTCGATGTCGGCTGCGGGTGGGGCGGCGCACTCGAGAGGGCCGTCCAGAAGTACGACGTCAATGTCATCGGAATCACCCTGAGCAAAAACCAGTCCGAGTACGCCCGCCGGCGGCTGGCCAGACTCGACACCGAACGCTCGATCGAGGTGCGTTTGCAGGGCTGGGAGGAGTTCGACCAACCCGTCGACCGCATCGTCAGCATCGGCGCGTTCGAAGCCTTCAAGGTCGAGCGCTATCCGCTGTTCTTCGACAAGGCCTACAGCCTGCTGCCGGCCGACGGCCGAATGCTGTTGCACACCATCCTGGCGCACACCCAGAAGTTCTTCCGCGACAACGGCATCAAAGTCACCATCAGCGACCTGAAGTTCATGCAGTTCATCGAAGCCGAGATCTTCCCCGGCGGACGGCTGCCCGCGGTCGAGGACATCGAGCAGCTCGCGGCGAACTCCGGTTTCACCCTCGAACGCATTCACCTGCTGCGCGAGCACTACGCCCGCACGCTGGACATGTGGGCTGCCAACCTGTTGGCGGCCCACGACGAGGCGATCGCGATCACTTCGCAAGAGGTCTACGACCGCTACATGAAGTACCTGACCGGCTGCGCGGACTTCTTTCGCCGCGGCATCACCAACATCGGGCAGTTCACCCTCGTCAAGGGTTGATCAGGCGCGGGCCAGCTTCTCCTTCTCGGCCTCGACGTCGAAATCCGCGGGTGGCCAGGTCAGCGCCATGCCTTTGAGGGCCTCGATCAGCAGCTCGTTGATCGCCAGCCGGCTGTACCACTTCTTGTCGCTGGGGATGACGTACCACGGCGCATGCTCGGTCGAGGTCCGGTCCAGCACCGCCTGGTAGGCCTCCTGGTAGGCCGGCCACAACATGCGCTCGTCGAGATCACCCGGGTTGTACTTCCAGTACCGGTCCGGCCGGTCCAGGCGCTCGGCCAGCCGGCGCTTCTGCTCGTCCAGTGAGACGAACATCGCGCACTTGACGACGGTGGTTCCGGAGTCGACGAGTTCCTTTTCGAACGCGTTGATCTCGTCGTAGCGGGCCTCCCACACCTCCCGCGGCACCAGCTCGTGCACCCGGACCACCAACACGTCCTCGTAGTGCGACCGGTCGAAGACTCCGATGTGGCCGGCAGCCGGCAGTGCCTTGCGGATCCGCCACAGATAATGGTGGGCGCGTTCCTCCTCGGTGGGCACCCCGAAGCTGGTGTAGCGGATGCCCATCGGGTTGCCCGCGCCCACCACGTGCTTGACGATGCTGCCTTTGCCTGCGGTGTCCATGCCCTGCAGGACCAGCAGTAGCGACCGGCTGTCGCCGCCCTTGCCGGCGGCGTAGAGCATCTCCTGCAGGCCGGCGAAACGTTCGTTGCGCTGCGCCTGCACCTCGGCCGAACCGTCACGGTCGCCGTCGTATCCGGGGCTGGAATCGGTGTCGATGTCGCTGACCTGGCTGCCGGCGCGGAACTTGAGGATCTTGTGCGGTTCATGCGTCCACTGCGACGGGAGATCAGTCATAGCCGACGAGACTAACGCGCACTCATTCACCCCAGGAGCGACGCCGCGAAACCAGAGGACGGTCTTGTTGGCGCCGAGGCCGCCGCGTGGGACCTATCTCAACTGATCGGGGGAAGTTGCGGAGAGGGGTGAGGGATGGAGTTGAACGTGTCCAGCGAGCCGCCGACCTCGACGATGCCGCACAGCGCGTTCCAACACAGCATGGTCAGGTAGTCGATCAACTGATCGCTGCTCATCCGCGGGTTCGACATCCACGAGTGCGTTGCCAGTTGGACTCCGCCGACGATGAGATACGCCCACGGCTCCACACCGTGGATGTCCATTCCGGCCCGCTGCATCCGGCGGCGCAGCATGACCGCGAGCATCCGCGCGATGATCTGCTCCGAATCGGCGATCACTTTGTTTTTGCTGGCTGAACTGTTTGCCATGACGAAGCGGTAGGGCTCCGGCTCGGCGGCGACGGTGTCGACGTACACCCGGATGATCTCGCGGGTGAGGTCGAAACCGTCCAGATTCGACGACAGTGCGGCCGCCATGTTCGGGATGAGCGTGGTCTGCGCGAACCGCATCATCACCGCGGTGGTGAGGTCGTTCTTATCGACGAAGTAGCGGTACAGCACGGTCTTCGACACACCGATTTCCGCAGCTATTTCGTCCATGCTGACGTCTCGACCACGCTGGCGGACCGCCTCCAGAGCGCCGTCCACCAGTTCGGTGCGGCGTTCGACCTTGTGCTGATGCCAGCGCCGCTTACGACCATCGGTCTTGGCCGGCGTCTTTTCTACGCCATGGCTGATCTGCTGTGCCACTATCGCGGAGTCCGTTCCCCTTGTTCTCAACGATTCTACGGTCTGTTCGAACGGCAAGGTCACATTAACTGGGTCGGCGGATAGCGGATGATGGTGATGTGGCTACCAATCGCGACCTTCCCGCGCTGCCGGCAGGCGTCGTCCGCGCCGGTAAGTCGTTCGCGGAATCCTTTGCCGGCGCCGATCAGCAGGCCGACGCCGAACGCCGGCGCGCACTGCGCCGGATGAAGGCGGTCGCGCTGGGCTTCCTGCTCGGAGCGACGGTGATCTTCCTGGCCTGCCGATGGGGCCAGGCCCAGGGCGGACCGGCGTGGATCGGCTACGTGGGCGCGGCGGCCGAGGCCGGTATGGTCGGTGCGCTCGCCGACTGGTTCGCCGTTACCGCGCTCTTTCGTCACCCGCTCGGGTTGAAGATTCCGCACACCGCGATCATCAAACGCAAGAAGGATCAACTCGGTGAGGGCCTGGGCGCCTTCGTGCGGGAGAACTTCCTGTCGCCGGCGGTGGTGGAGACCAAGCTGCGTGACGCGGAGGTGGCCGGCCGGCTGGGTAAGTGGCTGTCCGAGCCGGCGCACTCTGGCCGGGTCGCCGGTGAAGCCGCCACCGTGTTGCGCGTGGTGGTGGAACTGCTCAACGACGACGACATCCAGCAGGTGATCGACCGCACCATCGTCAAACGGCTGGCCGAGCCGCAATGGGGGCCGCCGGTGGGTCGGGTGCTGTCCCAGCTTCTCGCTGAGAACCGCCAGGAGGCCCTCATTCAGTTGTTGTGCGACAGGGCTTTTCAATGGGCCCTGGGCGCCGGCGAGACCATCGAGCGGGTCGTCACCAGGGACTCACCGAGCTGGTCGCCCCGCTTCGTCGACCAGTTGGTGGGCGACCGAATCCATCGCGAGTTGATGGACTTCACCGACAAGGTTCGCCGTGACCCGAATCATGAACTGCGGCAATCGGCTACCCGGTTCCTGTTCGAGTTCGCCGACGATCTGCAGAATGATGAGTCGACCATCGCCAGGGCTGAGGCGGTCAAGGAGCAGCTGATGGCCCGCGACGAGGTGACTCGCGCCGCGGAGACGGCGTGGAAGACCTTGAAGCGCTTGGTGCTTGACGGAGTCGACGATCCGTCGAGCACGCTGCGGGCCCGCGTCGCGGATTCGGTGGTGCGCATCGGTGAATCGCTGCGCGACGACGCCGAGTTGCGCGACAAAGTGGACAACTGGATCGTGCGCGGAGCCCAGCATCTGGTTGCTCAGTACGGGGCCGAGATCACCACGATCATCACCGACACGATCGAGCGCTGGGATGCCGAGGAGGCCAGCCGGCGCATCGAATTACATGTCGGTCGCGACCTCCAATTCATCCGGATCAACGGCACTGTGGTGGGCGCCCTGGCCGGCTTGGCGATCTACACCATCGCGCAATTACTGTTCTGACCTGCGCTAACACTGTGCTTGCAAAAGTTAGCACCCCGGCGTAACGTGGCATCCGTACGCATCGGATGACCAGCGCGACGGGAGGCGGGCCATGGCGCAAGACGCAGATCTTCAAGCCGTGGTGTCCAGTGCCGCGCACGACATCGGGGGCTTCATCAGGGCGCAGCGTGAAGCCGCTCAAGTCTCGGTACGGCAGTTGGCCGAGAAGGCCGGCGTCAGCAACCCGTACCTCAGTCAGATCGAACGCGGGCTTCGCAAGCCGTCCGCGGAGGTGCTGAGCCAGATCGCCAAGGCGTTGCGGATGTCGGCCGAGGTGCTCTACATCCGGGCCGGCATCCTCGAACCCGGGGAGGTCAGCAAGGTGCACGACGCGATCATCGGCGACAGTGCGATCACTGAGCGTCAGAAGCAGGTCCTGCTCGACATCTACACCTCGTTCTGCCAGCAGAACGAAGCTACCCGTGAGGAGTTGTCGACTGAACAACCCTGAACAACGTGAGCCACACACCTTCTGAAAACCGTTGAACGACAATCCAAATCAAGATCCGAAAGGAGCCACTACGATGGCTGAGAACCCGAACGTCGAAGACCTGAAGGCCCCGCTGCTCGCCGCAGTCGGCGCTGCCGATCTGGCCCTGGCCACCGTCAACGAGATCGTGGCCACCCTGCGTGAGCGCGCCGGTGAGGCCCGCACCGAGGCGACCACCCGCGTCGAAGAGCGCCGCGCCGCGCTGAACAAGCTGCAGGAAGACCTGCCGCAGCGCGCCGAGGAGCTGCGCGGCCGGCTGTCCACCGAAGAGCTGCGCAAGGCCGCCGAGGGTTATGTCGAGACCGCCACCGCGACCTACAACAGCCTGGTCGAGCGCGGCGAGGCCGCCCTGGAGCGGCTGCGCAACCAGCCCGAGCTCAAGGAAGTGGCTTCCCGCGCCGAGGGCTATGTGGACCAGGCCGTCGAGCTGACCCAGGAAGCACTGGGCAATGTGTCCTCGCAGACCCGCGCCGTGGGTGAGCGCGCCGCCAAGCTGGTCGGCGTCGAGCTGCCGGCCAAGGAGGCTCCGGCCCCGGCTCCCGCCCCGGCCAAGAAGGCAGCCCCGGCTAAGAAGGCGGCCCCGGCCAAGGCTGCTGCCCCGGCCAAGAAGGCCCCGGCCAAGAAGGCCCCGGCCAAGAAGGTCACCCAGAAGTAATTTCACGTAGGGAACAAGACCCGCTTACCCTGGTAGCTGTGATGCTGCAAGGTGTGGCGGGTCTTGTTCTTCAAGTCGTGTTCTGGGCGGTCACCGTGGTGACCATCTACGCGTTCGTCCACGCTGCGATGCAGCGGCCGGATGCGTACACCGCAGCCGAGAAGCTGACTAAGCCGGTGTGGCTGGTGATCCTTGGCGTCGCCGGGTTGTTGTCGCTGTTCCTGGGGGTCACCGGCGTGGCGATCGCTGCGGTGGCGGCCGGCGTGTACCTGGTGGACGTGCGGCCCAAGCTGCTCGAGGTGCAGGGGAAATCGCGCTGACCGTGCGCCAGCTTCTGGTGGCGTGTGCCGCGGTCCCGGCGGCCCTCGGCCTGGCCGCTCCCGCGTCCGCGGACCCGGCTCCCGCTGCGCCGTTCATCGATCACGTCAAGTGGGTGCACTGGGGAGACCTGTCCAGCCTGCGGGTGTATCCCACCGCCGCCGGCCGGGCGGATGCCGCCCAATTCTTCAAGCCCCAGTCGGATATCGACGAGGCGTGGGGCGAGGTGCTGGCGATGGCACCCGATGCGGACCTGCCCGGCATGCGTGCGCAGTTCGCCTGCCACTTCCGCTTCGCCGAGATCGGCGCACCCGGCAAGACCAGTTGGAATCTGGAGCCTTGGCGTCCCGTGGTCGACGACGATGCGATGGTCGCCGCGGGCTGCAACCCCGGTGGTGTGGAGGAACCGTTCTGATGCCGGCGCAGCGACCCGGGGAATGGACTCGGCGGGCAGGAGCGCAGCGACCCGGGGAATGGACCCGCTCCGAGGTGGCCGCGCTGGTCGACCACACGCTGCTCAAACCCGAGGCTGTCGACGCCGATGTCATCGCCCTGGTGGCTGAAGCCGTTGACCTGGCGGTGTTCGCGGTGTGCGTGTCCCCGTCGATGATCACGCCTGCCCGCTGGGCGGCCAATGCGAAGCACCGCGATCTGACCATCGCCACGGTCGCCGGTTTCCCGTCCGGCAAGCATCTGGCGGCGGTCAAGGCGCAGGAGGCCGCTCTGGCTGCAGAGGCGGGAGCCGCCGAAGTCGACATGGTCATCGATGTCGGGGCCGCTCTGGACGGCAACTTCGCGCAGGTCGCCGCCGACATCGCCACTGTCCGGGCCGCTATCCCCGGGGTCGCGCTGAAGGTGATCGTCGAGTCGGCCGCTCTGCTGAGCCTGGGCGGCGAGAACACCTTGGTCGAGGCGTGTCGGGCCGCCGAGGAGGCCGGTGCCGACTTCGTCAAGACGTCCACCGGGTTCCATCCCGCCGGCGGCGCCTCGGTGCTCGCCGTCGAGATCATGGCGGCGACGGTGGGCGGGCGGCTGGGCATCAAAGCCAGCGGGGGAATCCGGACCGCGGCGGACGCGCTGGCGATGCTCGACGCCGGCGCCACCCGGCTCGGGCTGTCCGGGACACGAGCGGTCCTCGACGGACTGCGCTGATCGCCGAAGCGGCCGTCGCCGGCTTTCGTCTGGTCAGACTCCGGCGAAGCAGGGGTCCTGCTGGCCGTTGGGGATCGTCGCGTTCCGGGTCACGAACTTGGCGGTGACACCGCTGTCGGTGACGGCGACGCTGTCCGCGTGGATGCCCATCGGAAGGTTCTTCGTCAACGCCATCATGAAGGCATCCAGGGCCGGCTGGATGGTCTCGCGCGGCAGCATGAAGCCCAGACCGGTCAGATTGGTCACCTCGAGGGTCAACCCACCGTTGGACACTGCCGGCTTGGCGGTCACGCTGCCCAGGCCGCCCTGGAGTTCGATAGTGCCGTTCGACGGGCTGGTGGTCACATTGCTGACCAGACTGCCCAGGAAGGGGATGGCATCCTGCACGGTCTGCTTGATGCCGTCGCTGGACCAGGTGATGGTGGCGTCCAGCGCGCCGAGCGTGCCCGCCGAGTCGGCGGTCTTGCGCACGGTGACGTCATCGAGCCGTAGGTCGAGCTTCATGCCCTTCGCCTGGCGGATCTGATTGCCGGCCGTCTGCACCGAGATGTCGCTGTAGGTGCCGCTGAGGTGCTGCAGCAGGAACGGCCGGGCACCGAAGGAGACGCTGGCCGTGTCCTGCACCACGCAGGACACGGCGTTGGCGACCACGGTGTCAGCCCGGTGGCGGACGTAGAGCTCGGTGCCCACCAACCCGGCGATGGCCACGGCCACCACGATGACCAGCACCAGCACCATCGACAGCGGATCGCGCAGGAAACCGCGCTTGGATCCGGCCTCTTCGGGTGGTGGCGGCGAGGCGTTGGGGATGTAGTGGGTGGGCGCGTCGGCCGGGCTGCCAGCCCCCGGGGGTGGGGGATGTGCTGCGTGGGCGCATCCGGCGCCGGGACGGCGGGGCGGGCCCAGGCGGTCGGGTCGCCCGGTCCGACGGGATGGTTCGGACCTTGTGGCGGATTCGTCACCCGGGCGATTCTGCCTTATCAATCTGAGCGAACTCTGAGCGGTTGCGCAGCACCGCGAGGGTTGCGCGGACGCCCGGCACGACGTCGGTGTCGATATCGGTCACCACCAACTGGGGATTTCCGTCCGCCACGGCGACCACCTCGCCGAGCGGGGACGCCACCAAGCTGCCTCCCACGCCGGTGGGTGCCTTGGTCGCGGCGGCCAGCTGGTCACCGGGATGGGCCTGCCCGGCGGCGGCGACGAAGGTCTGTGAATCGAGTGCCCTGGCCCGGGCCAGCAGCGTCCACTGGTCAAGCTTGCCCGGCCCGGCACCCCAGGATGCGCTGACCGTGATCAGCGCGGCGCCACGATCGGCGAGCTCGGCGTACAGGGCGGGAAAGCGGACGTCGTAACACAGGGTCAGCCCGACGCCGACACCGTCGACGCTGATCACCACCGGTTCGTGGCCCGCGGCCACCGAGTCGGACTCGGCGAAGCCGAACGCGTCGTAGAGGTGGATCTTGTGGTAGTGGGCATCGACGTCGGGTCCCACGGCCAGCAGCGTGTTGGTCACCCGTCCGTCTGGTGCCGGGGTGAACATGCCGGCCAGTACGGTGATTCCGGCGCTGTGTGCGATGCGGCGAACCTCGTCGGCCCAGGGCCCGTCGAGCGGCTCGGCGACCGGTGCCAACGGCACCCCGAACCGGCACATCGTGGCTTCGGGGAACACCACCAGCCGGGCGCCGGCTTCGGCGGCGTCGCGGGTGTAGTCCTCGACCAGCTTGAGGTTTGCGGCGGGGTCGGTTTCCGAAAGGATCTGGGCCAGCGCAATCCGCATACCGACACAGTACGTCGCGGCGAACCCTTCAGCCCGGGGTCGCGTCCGGCGCCACCGCGGCCCACGGGACGGTCAGGATCGCATCGCGTTCGTTGCGTCGCGTCGTGGCCAGGGGGATGCCCGCGGCGCGCAACTCGGCCAGCATCGCCCGCCACCGGTGCCGTGGCCCGAACACCGACTGACCGGCCGACGCCGCCCACGCGCGGTCGGCCGCGGACAGCAGACTGTGGATCGGCTGCCCCGGAACATTGTGGTGGATAAGCACTTTCGGCAAACGCTCGGCCAAATCAGAAGGGCGGTCGATGTGCCGTGGGTCGCAGGCCAGCGTCAGGCTCACCGGGCCGTCCCGATCCAGCAGCACCCAGCATGCGCGCCTACCCAATTCGTCGCAGGTACCGTCGACGATCAACCCGCCGGGCGCCAGCCGGTCCTGCATCACCGCCCAGGCCTCGGCGACGGACTCAACCGGGTACTGGCGCAGCACGTTGAAGGCTCGCACCAGCATCGGGCGCAGGCCGGCCAGTTCGAACCCGCCGACCCGGAACTGAACGCCGTCGACGTCGGGGACGATGCGTTGCGGGTCGATCTCGAGACCGACCACGGTGATGTCGGGACGCACCACCCGAAGGCGTGCCGCAAGCTCCAATGTGGTGACCGGCAACCGGCCATATCCCAGGTCGACCACCAACGGATCGGCGGCCGACGCCAGGGCGGCCAGCACCCGCGGAGAGTGCACCAGCCAGCGGTCGGCGCGCCGCAGTCGGTTCGCGTTGGTGGTGCCGCGGGTCGGGATGCCGACCGGTCGTGGCCTAGTAATGGTCGGCGATCCACTCACGGGTGAAATCCCGTTCGGCGTCGAACAATCCACGCAGCCCGGTGAGGATCCACTGCTCGATCTTGCCGCCGACCAACGGCACGTTGACTTTGCAGACGCTGTTGAGCCGGAGTTCACTTCCGCCGGCGGTCTGGGTGAGCACGTAGGTGCCGCCGAAATCCATCGGGGCGGCGGGCACCAGCGCCTGGTAGTGCCCGTCGGCGCAATTGCGCGCCACATCGAACGGATCGAAGTGCTGTTCGCGGGTCACGGTGAGCCGCAACGGCACCACCGCCGCCGCCACCGATGGCAGATCCTTGCGGGAGATCGTGTGGGTGAACACGATGTCGGTTCCGGTCTCGTCCGAGGCGAACCGGGTCAGTTGGGAGTCGGTGTGCCGTTGGTGTTCGGTGATCAGGTCTTCCCAGTAGGTACGGCTGGTGAAGCTCTGGTACAGATCGGCGACAGGCTTGTCGAGCTCGATGACATAGTCCATGCGGCGGGACATGACGACACCGTACCTGCGGGTTCAGCCGTTCTCGGCGATCCACATGGTGGTGAATCGTTGCTCGGCGATCAACAGGTCTACCAGTTGGCTGCCGATGAAGTTCTCCACCTTGCCCCCGACCAGCGGGATGCGCACCTCGACGGTCGCTCGGAATGCCAAGTGCGCGCGGGCATCTGACGGAATCAGTTGTGCGTCGCCGGTCAACGACACCGGCGCGCCGGCGATGCTTCCCCCGACGGTGGCGACCGCCTTGCCGTCCACCAGCGCAGTCCAGCTCTCCATCCGGTGGATCTGGAGGTCACCGCGATGGAACTGGGTGACCAGGGCGGGCAACCGGTCGGCGCGCAGCACCTGGGTGGTCTCCACGTCGACTCCACCGGCGGGGCTCACCCGAAGCACATTCAGCGTCGCATCGTCCGCGCCGGAGTCGGCCAGCCGCGACAGCCAGTACTGCTCGTCGCGGAAGGCCTCATACACCTGTTCGACGCTGCCCTCGTAATCAGTGGCCATGTCGAATGAACGCGGCATAGCTGGTGAGGCTACCGTTACCCGGCGTGACACCCGGGCAGGAGCGAAGCGATCCGGGGAACGACTATGCCGGTGCGACGGTCGCCGAATACGTGCCGCTGGCGCCGTTGACCACGCTTCGGGTCGGTCCGGTCGCCCGCCGCGTCATCACCTGCACCACCACCGAGCAGATCGTGGCGGTTGTCCGGGCACTCGATCGGGCCCCGGCAGGGCCTGTGCTCATTCTGGCCGGCGGCTCGAACGTGGTGATCGCCGACGACCTCACCGACCTGACTGTGGTGCGGCTGGCCAATGCGACGGTCGACATCGACGGTTCGCGACTGCGCGCCGACGCCGGTGCGGTGTGGGACGAGGTGGTGATCGCCGCGGTTGCGGCCGGGCTGGGTGGGCTGGAGTGCCTGTCGGGGATTCCCGGTTCGGCCGGCGCGACCCCGGTGCAGAACGTCGGCGCCTATGGCGTCGAGGTCGCCGACGTCCTAACCCGGGTACGGCTGCTGGACCGGCGTGATTCGCAGGTGCGCTGGGTCGCCGCAGCCGAGCTGGGGTTCTCCTATCGGCACAGTGTGTTGAAGAACGCGTCGGACGCGGTGGTCCTGGAGGTCGAGTTCGCCCTCGACGGCACCGGCCGATCGGCGCCGCTCCGTTATGCAGAGCTCACCGCGGCCCTCGGCGTGGCGCCGGGCGGGCGGGGCGACCCGGCGCAGGTGCGGGAGACGGTGCTGGCCTTGCGAGCCCGAAAAGGCATGGTGCTCGACGCCGGCGACCCCGACACCTGGAGCGTCGGGTCGTTCTTCACCAACCCCGTTGTCAGCGCCGAGCAGTTCGAGGCGCTGGCGGCGCGTGTCGAGGGTCCGGTTCCGCACTATCCGGCCGACGACGGGGTCAAGCTGGCGGCAGGTTGGCTGGTCGAGCACGCCGGTTTCGGGCGCGGTTACCCCGAAGTCGATGGCGCACCGGCGCGGTTGTCGACCAAGCATGCGCTCGCTCTGACGAATCGCGGCGGCGCGACCACGGCGGACGTGCTGGCGCTGGCGCGCACCGTTCGGGACGGGGTCAGCGCGGCGTTCGGTATCACGCTGGTCCCCGAACCTGTGCTGGTCGGCTGTTCGCTCTAGACCGGCGCAAGCTGTGAATATCCTGATAATTGACCCGCGCGGCTATTACCCGTTCCGGTGGGGTGCGAACCTGCTTCTCGGTAATTGCTTCCAGAGCAAACGGGGGTTCGACATGGCTGGTGGGCGGGCGAAAGCAGGAGCCGGACGCGATGGTCGCCGCCGACTGGCGGTGCGAACCTGGCTGGGCGCGGGTGCGCTCACGGTGGGGGTGGGTGCTGCCCTGGCCGGGGCCGCGGGTGTGGCCCACGCCGACAGCGCAGACCACCAGGCTGCCCGCCCCTCGGCAAGCAAGCACGACGCCGGCCCCAAACGGGCGTCGGAGGCGGCCTCGATCAACAGCACGACTGTTGGGTCTGCCAAGGCGACGCCGGCCGCCAGGAGGGCGTCGCTGACGCGGGTCGCTCCGGCAGCCGCGGTGAGCCCCGCGCCGAGCCCGGCGCGGTTGTCGTCTTCGACCCGGCAGCCCCTCGCCGCCGCCCGTCGCGCCGCCGCCGCGGCCGCGCAGACCACCGAGCAGACCCAGACCATCAACACGCCATTGGGTGCGATCACGGTCACAGCAACCATTACCACGCCCGACAACGGCACGAGTGGTCCGGTATCGGTGGCCTTGACAGCGGCAACGCCGATCGGCGCGGCGAATTTCGCCCTCAGCGGATACCAGAAATTCACCACAGACCCGAATTCCACCCCTGCTGTGGTCAGCGAGACCTCGATCACCCAGGGCAGCCTGGTGCTGCCTGCCCCGGTGGCTTTCCTGGCCAACGCTGCCGGCTCTTTCATCACCGGCGGCCTCTCCCTCTACACCAGTGCCACGTCGTTCATGACGGCGATTCAGCACGGTGACTTTGGTTCTGCTGCATTCACATTCGCCACGGCAGGATTCAATTTCATGAACGCCGTCCTGGTCGGTCAGCAGACGATCACGTTGCCGCTGCAAGCGGTCGGCGACACCGGCGAAGTCGTGGCACTGCACATCCCGGTCGGCGGCGTCTTCGCGCCGCTGCGTCCGGTGTCGGTGACGTGGCCTGCGACCAGCGGCGTTGACGGGACGGGTTCGGTGCTGGTCAAGTTCGATGCGGGGAACATCGAGTTCGCCGGCACCCGGTTCGGCGGGGTCGCCCCGGCGTTCCTGCAGCTGTTCGGCCTCTGACCCGACGGGCGCCGCCGGGTCCGCTCCGGCGCCGTCGATTGGCAGCCCGACGGTGGGGTTCCGTATCTTGGATTGACGTGAGCCCAGCCAACCGACCGTCGCCGATCAATCGGCGACGAGCCTTGACAGCGCTGGCGCTGGGCGTGACGGCGCCCAATGTGCTCGCCGCCTGCGTTGCCGGATCCGGCAAACAATCCGCGGCGCCGGCTCCGCCGCCCAAGCCGTCGCTCGAGTTCAGTCCGGCCGACGCGGCCAAGGACGTCCTGCCCACCGCTGCGATCACCCTCAAGGTGAAGGACGGCTGGCTGCAGCGGGTCGCCCTGACCAACGCTGACGGCAAGGTGGTGGCGGGTGCGCTCAACCGCGATCGCACGGAGTTCACCGCCACCGAGCCGCTCGGCTACGGTGCGTCCTACACCTGGGCCGGTTCGGCGGTGGGCCGGGACGGTCAAGCCGTGCCCATTGCCGCGTCGTTCACCACGGTCGCCCCGACCACACAGGTCAACGGCCAGTTCCAGCTCTCCGACGGGCAGACCGTCGGGGTCGCGGCGCCGGTGATCCTGCAGTTCGACGCCGCGATCGACGACGCACACAAACCCGACGTGGAGCGGGCGTTGACGGTCACCACGGTTCCACCGACGGAGGGAAGTTGGGCCTGGCTGCCCGACGAGGCGGGCGGTTCGCGGGTGCACTGGCGGACCCGTGAGTACTACCAGCCGGGCACCAAGGTGCATGTCGACGCCCGGCTGTACGGGGTCAAATTCGCCGACGACGCGTACGGCGCCGCGGATTCGACGTTGGATTTCGACATCGGGCGGCGCCAGGTGGTGAAGGCCGACGCCGGATCACACCGCATCCAGGTGATCACCGACGACGGCGTGATCATGGATTTCCCGTGTAGCTACGGCGAAGCCGACCTGCCGCGCAACGTCACCCGCAGCGGTATCCACGTGGTCACCGAGAAGTACGCGGACTTCTACATGTCCAACCCGGCCGCCGGGTACAGCAATGTCCACGAACGGTGGGCGGTGCGGATCTCCAACAACGGCGAGTTCATCCACGCCAACCCGGCCTCGTCAGGTGCGCAGGGCAACACCAATGTCACCAACGGCTGCATCAACCTGTCCACCGGCGACGCCGAGCAGTACTTCGGCACCGCGATCTACGGTGACCCGGTCGAGGTGACCGGCACGTCGATCGAGCTGTCGTACGCCGACGGGGACATCTGGGACTGGGCGGTGGACTGGAACGAGTGGAAGTCCATGTCGGCGCTGTCCGACACCCAGCCGGAGTCGAGCATCCCCAGCAGCGCGCCGGCCACCCCGAGCGATGCCCCGACCTTGTCCGGCACGCCCACGACGACCACCGCGCCCTCGACCACCACCACCTCGTCGACCTCGTCGACCTCGACGACCACCGGTGCGCCGTCGACGACTGCGGCTACGACCGGCGGTTGAACCGGCGGGCGCTGGCCTGATCGCGGGGGCGAATGACGACCTGGTCGAGGTTGACGTGCGATGGGCGCGACGCCACGAATCCGATCACCTCTGCGACGTCTTCTGCCACCAGCGGTGTGATCCCGTTGTAGACGGCCTCGGCGCGCTGCTCGTCGCCGCCGAAGCGCACCAGGGAGAACTCCGTCTCCACCGCCCCGGGAGCAATCTCGGTGAGCCGCACCGGTTTTCCGAGCAGCTCACCACGCAGGGTGCGATGCAGCGCACCCTGGGCGTGCTTGGCCGCGGTGTAGCCGCCGCCGCCGTCGTAGACCTCCAGCGCCGCGACCGAGGTGATGGTGACGATCAATCCGTCACCGGACTCGACCAGCTTGGGCAACAGCGCGCGGGTGACGCGCAGGGTGCCCATGACGTTGGTCTCCCACATCCACCGCCAGTTCTCCAGATTCGCCTCGGCGATCGGTTCGAGTCCCTTGGCGCCGCCGGCGTTGTTGACCAGCACGTCGACCCGACTCAGTCCGGCGGCCATGGCGTCCACCGCGGCACCGTCGGTGACGTCGGCCACAACGGCGGTGCCGCCGATCTCGTCGGCCAGCCGCTGGATGCGGTCCGCCCGGCGGGCCACAGCGATCACATGAAAGCCTTGTCCGGCAAGGGTTCTGGCCGTCGCCTCGCCGATGCCCGAGCTGGCGCCGGTGACGACCGCCACGCGGGAATGAGCGTCTGGAGTTGTCATCTGCCCAACTCTAGTAACTGTGCTAAATTCCTCGGTGTGATCCGTTTCGGGCTGGCCAGCTGTCTGGTCGCGCACACCGCGTGTTGTTGTCGCGCGATTCGCTGCGCCTGACCCGACCGGACAGCTTCTTTCTCGTCCCGTTCACGTCGCCAGGTGTGGCACAGCTCCCGCCCCGACTCGAATAAGGACAACCCAGTGCGCACCATCGCCCGCTCCTCCCATGATCCGCTCCGCACGTCAGCTCATGACGCGGCCCGCCCTTCAGCTCATGACGCGGCCCGCGTCGGGGCTCATGACGCGGCCCGCGTCGGTGCCCGGCCGCATCACCTGCGCACCCGCCACCACATCGTGGCTCCCTCGCTGCGCATCCCCGAAGCCGCAGCCGCGTCGGTGTTCGCCGCGGTCCGCCAGCGCGGCGCCATCGGGCGAGACGTGATCGCCCAGCTCACCAATCTGTCGATCGCGACCGTCAACCGTCAGGTCACCGCCCTGCTCGATGCGGGCGTTCTGCGTGAGCGGGCCGACCTCGCCGTCTCCGGCGCCATCGGTCGGCCTCGCGTCCCGGTCGAGGTCAACCACGAGCCGTTCCTGACCCTCGGGGTCCACATCGGCGCGCGGACCACCAACATCGTCGCCACCGATCTGCTTGGCCGGACCCTCGATGCCGTCGAGACCCCGACGCCGCGCGGCGGGCAGGAGGTGGCCCTGGCATCGCTGGCCGCAAGCGCGCGGCGTTATCTGAGCCGTTGGCATCGCCGCCGCCCGCTGTCGATCGGCGTCACCATCGGTGGTGTGGTGGACAGCGTGAGCGGCCACGTGGACCACGCCCGCCTCGGTTGGTCGCAGGCTCCGGTCGGCCCGGTGCTCGCCGAGGCGCTCGGGCTACCGGTGTCGGTGGCCTCCCACGTGGATGCGATGGCGGGCGCCGAGGTGCTGCTGGGCCTGCGCCGTCCGCCGGCACCCACATCGAGCAGCCTCTACGTCTACGCCCGCGAGACAGTCGGGTTCGCGTTGGTGATCGGCGGGCGGGTGCACAGCCCGGCGAGCGGCCCGGGCACCATCGCCGCGTTGCCGGTCAGCTCCGAATTGCTCGGCGGAAGCGGTCAGCTGGAGTCGACCGTTGCCGACGAGGCGGTGCTGGCCGCGGCGCGGAAACGCCGGATCGTCCCGGCTTCCGGCCCGGGCTCCTCGATGGCGGCCCTGCTGCGGACCGCCCGCCAGGACAACACCCCCGCCGCGACGGGCGCCCGCGAGCTGTTGGACGAGCGGGCCCGCGTGCTGGGCGGGGCGGTGGCACTGCTGCGCGACATGCTGAACCCCGACGATCTGGTGGTCGGCGGCCAGGCCTTCACCGAATACCCGGAAGGCATGCAGGCGGTGGAATCCGCCTTCGCCGAACGCTCGGCGCTACCACCCCGCGACATCCGCGTGACCGCGTTCGGCAATCGCGTGCAGGAGGCGGGCGCCGGCATCGTGTCGTTGGGCGGTCTGTACGCCGACCCGATCGGTGCGCTGCGCCGGGCGCAGAACCGGCGCGAAGCCCTCGCCTGACGGGTGTAAAGATGGAGTCGTGCGGCACGCCCGGGAACTGAGTGACGGTTCGATCGACGGGGTGCCGCGCCGCGTCGCGGTGATCTCCGTGCACACCTCGCCGTTGGCCCAGCCCGGCACCGGTGATGCCGGCGGCATGAACGTCTACGTGTTGCAGACCGCCCTGCACATGGCGCGGCGCGGAGTCGAGGTGGAGATCTTCACCCGCGCCACCTCCTCCTCGGACGAGCCGCTGGTGCACGTCGCCCCCGGCGTGCTGGTCCGCAACGTGGTGGCAGGTCCGTTCGAGGGGCTCGACAAATACGACCTACCCACCCAGCTGTGTGCGTTCACCGCCGGTGTGTTGCGGGCCGAAGCGACCCACGAGGCTGGCTACTACGACGTCGTGCACTCGCACTACTGGCTGTCCGGTCAGGTTGGCTGGCTGGCTCGCGACCGGTGGGCGGTGCCGTTGGTGCACACCGCGCACACCCTGGCCGCGGTGAAGAACGCCGCTCTCGCCGAAGGCGATTCACCGGAACCGCCGCTGCGTGCGGTGGGCGAGCAACAGGTGGTCGACGAGGCCGACCGGCTGGTGGTCAATACCGAAGACGAAGCGCAGCAACTGGTTTCACTGCACCACGCCGACGCCAATCGCATCGACGTGGTCTACCCCGGGGTGGATCTGGAGATGTTCACCCCAGGTGACCGGGATGCCGCGCGGGCGGTGCTGGGGCTGGCCGCCCGCGAGCGTGTGGTGGCCTTCGTCGGACGCATCCAGCCGCTCAAAGCACCGGATGTGTTGCTGCGGGCGGCGGCGAAGCTGCCGCAGGTCCGGGTGCTTATCGCAGGCGGACCGTCCGGGAGCGGATTGAGCACACCCGATGCACTGGTTGAACTCGCCGCCGAATTGGGTATCGCGGATCGGGTGACCTTCCTGCCTCCGCAATCGCGCGAGCAACTCGTCAACGTCTACCGGGCCGCCGATGTGGTGGCGGTGCCCAGCTATTCGGAATCGTTCGGCCTGGTCGCGGTGGAGGCCCAGTCCTGCGGGACGCCGGTGGTCGCCGCCGCGGTCGGCGGCCTTCCGGTCGCGGTGGCTGACGGTGTGAGCGGAGCCTTGGTGCCCAACCACGATCCCGGCCAGTGGGCGGATGCGATCGCGGCGGTGCTCGACCGCGACCCGGTCGAATCAAGCCGCGCCGCGGTGGAACACGCGCGGCGCTTCTCCTGGGACAACACCGTCGACGGATTGCTCGCCAGTTACGGACAGGCCATCACCGACTATGCGAGTGCTCGTCGTCGCCGTGCCGCCGGAGATCTGCTGGCCCGACGCAACGGCCGCCGCTGGTCGATCCGGCGCGGCGTGCGCGCATGACGCGCGACGTGCGGCCCGCGGCGGTCCGGCGGACCATCGAGGCGGCACTGACCGAGCACGGCCTGGCCTACAGCGATCACGAGGGTGCACACGGCGGATTGCCCGGGCTGATCGTCGAACTGCCCGGGGAGCGCAAGCTCAAGACAAACACCCTGCTCAGCGTCGGCGAGCACGCGGTGCGGGTTGAGGCGTTCGTCTGCCGTCAGCCCGACGAGAACCACGAAGCGGTCTATCGCTTCCTGCTCAAGCGCAATCGGCGGCTCTACGGGGTCGCCTACACCCTCGACAACGTCGGCGACATCTACCTGATCGGCCGGATCGCGCTGGATGCGGTGACCGCCGACGAGATCGACCGGGTGCTGGGACAGGTGCTCGAGGCCGTCGACGCCGACTTCAACACCCTGTTGGAACTGGGCTTCGCATCGTCGATCCAGAAGGAGTGGGCGTGGCGGGTGTCGCGGGGGAGTCGTTGAAGAATCTGCGGGCGTTCGAGCATCTGATCGCCGACGCTGACGCGCCGTAGCCGGCCCCTGCGCGGCTGAAGTCGGCCCGACGATCGCGCCGGTGAACCGGGCCGTGAGAGACTTCGCACATGGCTTCGGATTCTTCGGCGACGCTGATCCTGCTCCGGCATGGCGAGAGCGAATGGAACGCCCTGAACTTGTTCACCGGCTGGGTGGACGTCGACCTGACTGACAAAGGCCGCGCCGAGGCGGTGCGGGGCGGCAAGCTGATGGCCGAGCAGGGCCTGCTGCCCGATGTGCTGTACACCTCGCTGCTGCGCCGCGCGATCACCACCGCACATCTGGCGCTCGACGCCGCTGACCGGCTGTGGATCCCGGTGACCCGCAGCTGGCGGCTCAACGAGCGGCATTACGGCGCGCTGCAGGGTCTGGACAAGGCCGAGACCAAGGCCAAGTACGGCGATGAACAATTCATGCTCTGGCGGCGCAGTTACGACACCCCGCCGCCACCGATCGAGCCGGGCAGCGAGTTCAGCCAGGACACCGACCCCCGTTACGCCGATATCGACGGTGGCCCACTGACCGAGTGCCTGGCCGACGTGGTCGCGCGGTTCGTGCCGTACTTCGAGCAGACGATCATCCCGGACCTGCGGGCCGGCAAGACCGTCCTGATCGCCGCGCACGGAAACTCGCTTCGGGCGCTGGTGAAGTACCTCGACGGGATGTCCGATGCCGACGTGGTGGGTCTGAACATCCCCACCGGCATCCCGCTGCGCTATGACCTGGACGCCGACCTGAAGCCACTGGTGGCGGGCGGCACCTACCTCGATCCGGAGGCTGCCGCCGCCGGGGCGGCCGCCGTCGCCAGCCAGGGCGCCAAGTAGGGCGCTCGCCCCGCGCCGGGAGCCAGTCCGGTGACCGCTGGTTGGCAAACGGTCGGTAAACAGCGGCGGAATACATCCGCCGGACTGTGTGACGTATCCCGAATAAGCCGCACGCTGCTGGGATGACGTTCACCGGATGCGTACGATTTTCCTGTGAGTGTTGTCTCGGTGACTCTATTGGTCACCGTCGCGGCGCTGGTCGCGCTCGCTGCCGGCCTGGCGGTCGGAGCCGCACTCACCCCGCGCATCCTCGCACGCAAGCAGCGGCGCGCCATCACCGAGGCCGGGATCACGGTTTCGCAGATGTTGCAGCATGTGGTGTCGCTGGCGCCGCTGGGCATGGTGGTGGTCGATGCGCACCGCGACGTGGTGTTCATCAACGACCGCGCCACCGAGTTGGGCCTGGTGCGTGATCGCCAGCTCGACGAGCGAGCCTGGAACGCCGCTCAACGCGTACTGGCCACCGGTGAGGATGTCGAGGTCGATCTGTCCAATCCCCAGCGCGCCGCGGGGGGTCGCTCCGGACTCTCGGTGCGCGGACACGTGCGGATGTTGACCAAGCGGGATCCGCGGTTCGCCGTGGTCTACGTCGAAGACCAATCCGAACAGGCCAGGATGGAGGCCAGCCGGCGCGACTTCGTCGCCAACGTCAGCCACGAGCTCAAGACACCGGTCGCCGCCATGGGAGTGCTGGCCGAGGCGCTGCTGGAATCCTCCGACGACCCGGACACCATCGACCACTTCGCCAAGAAGATCCTCACCGAGTCCCAGCGGCTGGCCAACATGGTCGGCGAGCTGATCGAGCTGTCCCGGCTGCAAGGCGCCGAGCCGCTGCCGAACCTCGAAGCCGTCGATGTTGATTCTGTTGTCAGCGAGGCGATTTCGCGCCACAAGGTGGCGGCAGACAGCGCCGAGATCACCGTGACCACCGATGCGCCGAGTGGCTTTCGGGTGCTCGGTGATCAATCCCTGTTGGTCACCGCACTGGCCAACCTGATCTCCAACGCGATCGCGTACTCGCCGAACGGCTCCAAGGTGTCCATCAGCAGACGCCGCCGCGGCGACAACATCGAGGTTTCGGTCACCGACCGCGGTATCGGCATCGCGCGGGCAGACCAGGAGCGGGTGTTCGAGCGGTTCTTCCGGGTCGACAAGGCCCGCTCCCGTGCCACCGGCGGTACCGGCTTGGGCCTGGCAATCGTCAAACACGTTGCGGCCAACCACAACGGCAGCATCCGGCTGTGGAGCCAGCCTGGGACCGGCTCGACTTTCACCCTGTCCATTCCCGCCTACCCAGATACCGACGAAGACGAACAGGCCGACGAGTCGGCCATTGACGAGGAGGCACTACGCCAATGACCAACGTGTTGATCGTGGAAGATGAAGAGTCGCTTGCCGACCCGCTGGCCTTCCTGCTCCGCAAGGAGGGGTTCGAAGCCACCGTCGTCGGTGACGGCCCATCGGCGCTGGCCGAATTCGACCGGGCGGGCGCTGACATCGTGCTGCTCGACCTGATGCTGCCCGGAATGACCGGGACCGATGTCTGCAAGCAGCTGCGGGCGCGGTCCAGCGTGCCGGTGATCATGGTCACCGCCCGGGACAGCGAGATCGACAAGGTCGTCGGCCTCGAGCTGGGCGCCGATGACTATGTCACCAAACCGTATTCGGCACGCGAGCTGATCGCGCGCATCCGTGCCGTGCTGCGCCGCGGCAGCGACCCCGACGACACCGGGATCGGTGACGCCATTCTCGAGGCCGGGCCGGTACGCATGGACGTCGAACGCCATGTCGTCGCGGTCAACGGCGAGCCGATCACCTTGCCGCTCAAGGAATTCGACTTGCTCGAGTACCTGATGCGCAACAGTGGCCGGGTGCTCACCCGGGGCCAGTTGATCGACCGGGTGTGGGGCGCCGACTACGTCGGCGACACCAAGACCCTCGACGTCCACGTCAAGCGGCTGCGTTCGAAGATCGAGGCGGACCCGGCCAACCCGGTGCACCTGGTCACCGTGCGCGGGTTGGGCTACAAGCTGGAGGGATAGCCCCGGCCGCTCACCCCGGACCGAAGGCGCTGTCGTAGGCGGTGAACACCGCGGCCCTGGCATAGGCCGCGGCGAAGTGGGCACGCGCCTGGTCGGACACCTCGGCGTTGCGCGCGGGATCGGTCAACGAGCACAACAGCTCGGCCAGCTCGGCCGGCTCGGTGCCCACCAGGACGCCGGTGCCCGGACCGCTGTCGATGCCCTCGGCCCCGACCGGGGTGGAGACCACCGGCAACGCCCGGCTGAGGGCCTCGATGACTTTGAGTTTGATACCCGATCCGAAGCGCAACGGATTGACCAGGGCAGCCACCCCGGCGAGTGCGTCACCCAGGTCGGCGACGTATCCCTCGATGGTGACGCTGTCGGGCAGGGTCGAGGCCAGCGCCAGCAGGTCGGGCCGGGCCTCGCGCCCGATCACCCGCAGCCGGGCCCCGGGCAGCCGGTCCAGCACCACCGGCCACACCGTACGCAGGAACGACCGCAGGCCGTCATCGTTGTGCGGCAGGGACAGCAGTCCCAGGAAGACGAACTCGGCGGCCCCGTCGAAGTGCCGATCCTCGCCGGCCGGCGTCGCCACCAGTGGCGGGACACTTCGAACTCGACCCGCCGGCGCACCGGTGCGCTCGGCCAGGATCGTCGCCTCCTCGGCGTTGACCAGCAGGCACCGGTTGAACCGCCGTACCGTACGGTCCTCGCTACGCCGCACCAGCGACCGTTCCAGACGCAACAGCAGCGTCTGGCCGAGGCGGTTGGTGGCCACCGGGCGCAGCCGTGCGGGCACGTGCTCGGCGAAATTCCCCAGCGGGCTGATGTTGATGTCGCCGTAGCGCTGGGCTGCCTGCAGCATCCGGTCGTAGCGTTCGGAGAACAGGTCGTCGAGGTAGCAGACCTGCTCGGCGGCAACCGCGTCGGAGGCGTACTGGGCCATCCGGACGGTGTCGTAGATCTGCAGGGCCGGCCCGATCTCGCCGAGGACCCGTCGGATCGCGGCCGCCGTGTGCGACGAACCGAGGAATGCCTCCTGCAGGCTGGCCCGGCCGGTGGTCACCTTGGTCGCGATGTTGCCGAGCACGGCTGCCCGGCTGGGGCCGGGGACCACGTGCAATTGCACCGGGAACTGGCCCTGCGGTGCCGCGCCGACCTTGATGTAGTGCACGTTCGCCGGGCCGTGCCGCTCGGCGAGATAAGCGAGGAATCCGGCGAGCACCACCTTCTTGCCGGCATCGGTCGGGTAGGGATCCACGGCACTGATCAGCGCAACGGGCATCGCGCGATGGTAGCCACCTAGCGGGAGACGCGGCGCGGTGAGGAGTCTCTGGTGTGGTCAGCTCGGGTAGCAGGACAGCCCGACCTGGGCCTCTTTCATGTACGCGGGGGCGTTGACGCCGAACAGCCGCAGGATGCTGGGTGCCACCGCGGTGAGCGGCACCCGGTCTTCGACCCGACGCGGGGTGGCGGACTGCACCCAGAAGCAACCGTCGGGATGGTGACGGCCGCTGCGGATGCTGTGGATGCGGTAGAAGTAGTCGTCGAACGGCGCCTGCCTGCCGTCAGGCAGAGTCATCATCAAGCGGTCCGGTGACCATTCGTTGACGGCGCAGCCGGCCTTGAATCGTGGTCCGTCGGCGTGCTGCATCCGGAACAGCGGACCGTCGCCGACGCGGGCCTGTGTCATCGCCGCCAGCGCGCGGTCGGCACTGGCCTCATCGGGGAAGGCCAGCAGGAATTCTTCGGCCATCAGTGGGGTGACATCGGCGTTGGTCATGTCGATGCCGATGAGCGCAAGCAACCGGTCGAAATCCTTGGGCCGGTAGGTGCATTTGGTGGTGTCCCAGGGCTGCTGGCTCAGCGCGCTGACGAACACCAGCCGATCGTCGGGGAAGTCCGCCAGGAACCGTCCGACGAGGCGATCTTGGTTGCGGTAGCCCTGCAGGATCGCATCGGCCAGCGAGGCATGGTCCTCGGGGGCGACGGCACCGAGAAGGCTTCGGGCCGGAAGTTGCGCCAGTAGTAGTGCTGCAGGTGGGCAGTGGAGTTGGAGAAGAAGGTGGCGAAAGCCACCTCGTGGCGGCGGACCAGCTTTCGGAAGACGTCGTAGGACATGGCATCGAGGGCGAAGGCCCGCCGCCACTTCACGCCTGGGTCGCGCCGCTCATCGATGAGCTGCTGCACCACAGCGCGGGCGGTGGCCGGCTGCAAGCCGTGCGTCGTCAGGTAGGCGATGAACGGGAGTGCGGCCCGCTTGTCCAGCTGCTCGGCGGAGTTCTCCTGCACTGCCGAGACGACGAAGTCGGTGAACGCCTTGAGTTCGGCCGGGTGCGGGGTCAACTCAGCGTTCCACGGGTCGGGTACCACGAAACCGTCGAGCGGTCCGTAATCGAGGTTCATCGAACCGAAGACGCCCACCTTGAATCCGGCGGCGGCCAATTCGCGGGCGATGCCGCGGCCCGCCACCAGGTCTGCCTCGCCCAGGTGCTGGATGCCGTGATCACGGTCAGGGATACCGGTGTGCAGGGTCGGCCACTGCACCCACGGCTCGAGATTGATCTCGTTGGCGGCATCGGTGACGAAGACCTCCGAGGAGTCCCGCAGCCGCCGGAAATTCGGCAACTCGCCGGCCTGGATGAACTCGTCGATCAAGGTCGGACTCAACTCGTTGAATTCGATCTGAATTGTCCGCCGCATCGGCTTCTCCACCCGGTCCACCTGTAGTTCTTGGCGTGAAGATAGCACGGTCCGCGCGGCGCGCAAGGCGCGCCGCCGAGCCGTCCCGACGCCGGCCGGCCAGCGCGTTGAAGAACTGTCGTCGCAGTTCAGGAGCGATGTAGGGTGACCAACACCGTTAAGAAAAGACGGCTCGAAAGCTACGCTGCACGTGGCACGGCGAGAGTGCAGAGAGTAGGGCAGGGACATGACCACGTACCGCAGGACGATCGTGATCTTCGCACTGGTCGGCGCTGTAGTCGGGGCGGTGCTGGGATTCTTTCTCGTCCCGCGCTCGCACTGGTATCAGGCGTCTGCCAACGTCGCGCTGCTCCCGGCGCCTGACCTGACCACCGAGCAGTCCTCCGCTTTCTGGGAGGTACTCACCAGGGGGCAGGTCAGCAGGACTGCTGCGGTGCTCTACAACGACCAGCGCTGGGTGCCCTCGGCGGCCAACGCGGCGAAGGTCCCGCAGGCTGACCTTTCGCTGTCGGCGGCAGCGCTGCCGGACACCACGATCGTGGTCGTCACCGTGGTCGCCCATTCGGCGGCGGCCGCCGAAGCGGGTCTCAATGACGTCCTGACGCAGGCCACCCCGGATGTGACCGCGCTGGCGGCTCCCTACGCCGTGAAGGTGCTGTGGCCGCCGGAGAACAACGCCCTGCCCCTGCCCAGCCCACGCCGTTCCCAGGTGGCCGCCGCGGTGGCGCTCGGTGGGCTGCTGATCGGCGGCGGTATCGGCTGGTTCGTCGCCCGGTCGCGTGGGCGGCGAACCGACGTCACCGCTCGCCGGGCCGGCACGGTCGACGAAGAGGTGCTGCCCGGGCTATGACCGGGTCGGTCCGGATCACGCCGCATTCCGGTGAACTCGCGGCGATGGCACTGGTCGGTGGCGCCGCGACGTTGGCTGCCGTGGTGATGTTCGGCTCGCGCAGCCCGCTGTTCGTGGTGGCGGCGCTCGTCGGTGGTGTCGTCCTGGTCTTCGGGGCGCGGCGTCCGACGCTGGCACTGGTCGCCATGGTCGCCATCGAGGTCAGCAATCTCTCCGGTGTGCTCGAGCAGTACGGCAAAGTACCGGTGTTCCAGGCCTCCATGGCGCTCGGGCTCCTGGCAGTGGGGTTCGCCCTGCGCGACCCGGAGCTGCGCGCCAGGCTCAACGCCTGGACGGTGATCTGCGCCGGGCTGTTGGCGCTGTTCCTGGCGACTCAGGTGGTGGCGGCGCTCGGCAGCACCGATCCGGCGGTGTCACTGTCCTCGCTGCGTCGTACCGGTATCGACTTTGTGTTTCTGCTGCTGGTCCTGTTGCTGGCTCAGATGACGGCGCGGCCGTGGGCCGTCGCGATCACGATCGTCGCGGTGCTGGCTCTGCTATCGGTGCTCACCGTGATCGACTATGCCGTGTTCGGGGGATCGACATCGTTCGGCGGATTCTCCATCGTCACAACATCTTCCGGAGAACTCGTCACAACGCCGCGCTATGGCGGGCCGCTGCCCGACTCGAACTTCTGGGGCCGGCATCTGACTATGGGGCTGCCGCTGGCGGCCGCTTTGCTGACCCGTTCGCTGCGGGCGTCGAACAAGACGGCCGTAGCCGCGGTGGTCCTGGCGATCGTTGCGTTGCTGGCAGGCATCTACCTGACGCAGTCCCGTGGCACGTTCGTCTCGGCTGGAATCGCAATAGCGGTGTGGTTCATCGCTTCCGAGGGCTCGGTACGGCGATGGGGTCTGGCCAGCCTGCCGGCGGTACTCGCATTGTTCTTCGTTCCGGGTGTCGGTGACCGGCTCCAGGACATGATCCAACAGCTCAGCCAGGGCGAGGGAAACGGCCACGTCGACCCGTCGTTGCTCGGTCGGCTCGCAGCCCAGGAACAGGCCGCCATGATGTGGGCCGAGCGGCCCTACTTCGGCTTCGGTCCGGGCACCTTTCCCGGCGAGGTGATCAACTTCGCCGGGCGGGTGGCGACGGCGGTCCGGCAGCCGAACGCCGAGGCGCACAACATCTATCTGTCACTGCTCGCGGAGTCCGGGGTGTTCGGTCTGTTCGGCTGGACGATCATGGTCGCGGGTTTCCTCACGATCCTCGTCCTGCGGATCGTCGCCCAGCCACGCTCGGCCGACCGAGTCCTCGTTGCAGCCGTCGTCGCGGCAATCCTCGGGTGGTCGGTATCCAGTGCGGGGCTTCATCTTGCGTACTTCCGCACCTTCGCGTTGGTGTTGGCGATGGTGCCGGCTCTTGCGCCCAGGTGGCCGGTGCCCACGGCGACCATCCGCGGATTCGGCCGCCGCGCCGGTATCTGGCTGTTGGCCATCGCAATCGGCGGAACCATCGGATGGGCGTCCCTGGCGGCGAGCGGTAGCTCAGGGTTCCGCGCCAGCCAGCACATGACCCTGGTGCCGGCCCGGCCCATCAATGGATGGTATGCCTACGCACTCGACATCCGGTCGAGGATCGAGTTGCTGCCGACCATGGCCAGGGTGCTGCGCGACCCCCAGTCGCCGGTCACCGTCGAGGCCGATCCGGTGCGCGGTCTGCTGACCTTCACCGCCACGGGCGACAGCGCAACCCAGGCACGTGATGAATTGCAGCGCGCAGCCGCGGTTGCCGGTAACCGGTTGAGCCAAGTCAACGGCTACGACCAGTACATGCTGCAGGTGATCGGTAGTATGGACATCACCCCGACCCGCGACCACACCACGACGACGGTGCTCACCGCTGTCGCCCTCGCCGCGATGGGTGCCCTGGTAACCGGGCTGACGTTGGCGGCGGTGGCTGGTCGACGTCGCAGGGACGAAGCCGATTCCGCCCCACCGTTGTTGGATCGGATATCCGTCGAATGAGAATGGCCGGTGTCGCCCCGCACCATCGGATCATGCGGCGGCCCGGCCCGTTCGCGACCGCGGTGTTGACCGTCATGGCGCTCGTGACCGTGACCGGCGTGTCGGCCTGTTCGAATTCCGAGCTAACCGCAACGCCATTCGCCCCCGACAGTTCCTGGCGGACAACGATTCCCGACAAGCCGCCGATCGACCCCAACAGCGTGGCCATGATCGCGAATGTCCAGTCCACGCGCGGCTTGTTCGCCAATCTGGTGGAATTCGGCATTCCGATTTTCCACGCCGATGCCGATACCCCTACCTACCCGGTGACATGCACCGGGCAGGAATGGGGCGTGTGCCCGTTCGCCGGCTGGCCGGTGCCGATACCTTCTGGTGCGAAACCGAATTCGGGGTCAGACGGGGCAATGGTGACTGTTGACGAGTCCACCTCGACCGTCTTCGAGTTCTGGCGGGCGAGCAAGGTGGGTGATGGCTGGGCGGCCCAGTGGGGTGCGGTGAACAGTCTGCGCGGGTCGGGCTGGGGTGGCTCGGCGACCGGATCGGGTGCCTCCCGGCTGGCCGGTGTCATCCGCGTCGCCGAGATCGGTGCTGGCATCATTCCACATGCGCTAGCCCTGCAAACCAGCAACGCCTGCAGCACCTTTCGGTCTCCGGCGGTGAAGTCCGACGGGACAGCGACGCGGCCCGACTGCATTCCCGAAGGCGCGCACCTGCAATTGGATCCGGCCCTGGACGTGAGCAGGCTAGGTCTCACCAAAGGTGAGTTGGCGGTCGCCACCGCGATGCAGCGTTACGGTGGATACGTCGTCGACGTGAGCGGTGCGCCACTGAGCGTGAGCTTCGAACTCGACACCTCCGCGCCGCCCCCGGCCTCGGTAAGGTCTACGAGGCCGCGGGCTTCCGCTGGGACTACGATCCGATGGATCACGTTCCGTGGGAGAAATTGCGCGTACTGCGCTGACCCGCGCTCGATCAACCGGGCTGACTGCTCCAGAGGTGCTGCTATCGTGCACAAATGGCCCTCAAGCACGCCGTCTACGACGCGCTCAACCGACCACGAACCCGCTGGTTGCTCGGGCTTGCCGCGTCTGGGCGTAAGGCCCTTCAGGGCCAGCGCGCGGTCATCACCTATGACCGGCAGACCGGTGATTGGCTGACAAGAACCCAGGCCGGCGCCATGCTGATGTCGGACCTGTTGGGTGGCGAGGGGATGGACGCCGGGCAGTGCGACGAGTTCGCCCGAGACGTCTTCCTCCGCGACTACTCGCTGCAGCCCGGAGACGTGGTTCTCGACGTCGGCGCGGGGATCGGCACCGAGGCGTTGCCGTTCTCCAAAATGGTTGGCGAGTCGGGCCGAGTCATCGCCGTCGAAGCACACCCCACGACCTACGCCAAGCTCGAGCGGGTGTGTCAGGTGAACAACCTTCGCAACGTCGAACCCATCCACGCGGCGGTGATGGACTCCGACGAGCCGGTGCTGATCAGTGACCTCCAGGCGGAGGCCTACCTCGAGAACAAGATCGGCACACAGGGTGTGCCGGTTGCGGCGGTCACGATCCCCGACCTCGTCGCCAAGCTGCACCTGGACCGCATCGACTTCCTCAAGATGAACATCGAAGGTGCCGAAGTACCAGCCCTCCGTGGCGCGAAGGATGTCCTTTCCCTGGTTCGGCATGCCGCCATCGGCTGCCACGACTTCCTTGCCGACGAAACCGGTGACGAGTCGTACCGCACCAAGGAACAGGTGCGCGCGATGTTGGTCGACGCCGGCTTCACGGTGACCTCGAGGGACGACGACCCGCGCCCGTGGGCGGCCGGCTATCTTTTCGCGTCACGCTGAGACCGCCTGCGCGGGTCGGGCGCAACAGCGGCCACGAGCCCCGTCCCAAGCTCTATGATGGCCGTGAAAAAGCTGCGGCTCCAGGTTGATCGGGGATTCTTCGGGTGGTACAGGGCGAGGATCCGACCGTAACCGGTGCGAGCCGCATCGATGGTGCGGACAGTTCGGGGGAGGTGCCGCAACCGGCGCCCCCGACCGGCCGTCAGGCGGCGTGGAACTACTTGGTCTTCGGATTGAGCAAGAGCTCGACCCTGATCATGACGATCGTCGCGGCCCGGCTCCTCGACCCGGCCGACTTCGGTCTGTTCACGCTGGCATTGTTGGTCGTCAACCTGTTCGACTACATGAAGGATCTCGGCGTCGGCGCCGCACTGGTGCAGAGTCCCGGGCAGTGGGAGCGGCTCGCGCCGACCGGGCTGACTCTCTCGGCGGGGTTCGGTGTCGTCGCCGGCGCATCGCTGGCTGTCTTCGCCCCGTTCGGGGCCGAACTGGTTCATCAGCCCGGCCTCACCCCGTTGATCAGGGTGCTGGCGATCGGGTTGACCATCTCGGCGTTCAGCGCTATCCCCGCCGCCCGGCTGCGCCGCGATCTCGACTTCCGGCAGCGGATCTGGCCGGAGTTCCTCGGCTCCGCCGCCAAGGCTGTGCTCACCATTGCGCTGGCGGCCGCCGGGCACGGGGTCTGGAGCCTGGTCTATGGCCAGCTGGTCGGGACCGTCTTGACCACGATCCTCTACTGGGTGGTCGCCCGAACCCGGGTTGCCTTCGGCTTCGACCGGCGCGAGGCCCGCAACCTCATTCGCTACGGCTCGGCGTTGACCGGGGTTGCCCTACTGAGCTTCGCGATGTTCAACATGGATTACCTCTTCATCGGCATCCGGCGAGGTGATGAGCAGCTAGGCCTCTACACCCTGGCCTACCGGTTACCCGACCTGTTGGTGCTGGCGCTGTGCAACGTGATCAGTGAGGTGTTGTTCAGTTCGCTTTCCCGGCTTCAGCATGCCCGCGAGCGTCTCTGCGAGCACTTCCTCGAAGTCATGGCGGTGACCATGGCATTGAGCGCACCGATCAGCGTTGCGCTGGCCACTGTCGCCCCAGCCGTGATCGCCACCCTCTACGGGCCCGAATATGCCGGTGCCGCACCAGTACTGGTCGTGTTATCGGCCTACGGCCTGCTATTCTCGGTGTCCTGGCATGCCGGTGACGTGTTCAAGGCCATCGGGCGGCCGTCGCTGCTGCTCGCGACGGGCACAGCCAGACTGGTGCTCATGATCGGCCCGGTCTGGTGGGCCGCCGGCCACAGCATCGTCATGGTCGGGTTGGCGCTCGTTGCCGTCGAGTGCGTGCTGTTCATGGCCAACACCGTGCTGTTACAGACCGTCGGCGGCATCACCGCCGGCCAGCTGTGGAAGGCGGTCGGACAGCCGTTGCCCGCGGCGGTCGGCATGGGCGTCGTGATGCTCGGACTCTCCCAGCTGGTGTCCGGGTTCCCCGCGCCCGCAGTGCTTTTCGTCACCATGGTGGCCGGGTTGCTGACATACGTCCTCGGATTGCAGATCAGCGCTCCCGCTTTGTTCGACGCCGGTCTGGCGGTGGTCCGCTCCGTCCGGGGCGGCCCGGCCGCCGATCCGGCGTCCGCCGCGCCGGCCCCCGGCGACGGCGGGCACACCCGGCCACTGGTCCGAGTGGTGCTCACCGTCCTCGTCATGGGTGGTCTGTCGCCCGCCGTGGCTGTGGTGAACGGCATTCGACGGTCGATCGGTAGGCGCCGGGGCGGCGCGCGGGTCGAGTCCGCGTCCCGGGTCGGGGGTCCGCGTTGACCGAACAACGATCGTCGTCGAAGCCGACGCGGGTGTTGATGATCCTGGACTCCTACAACTTCGGCGGGGCGGAGAATCTGATCGCCGAACTGGGTCGGTATGCCCCCGCGGCCCTTGACGTCTCCGTCGCCAGCCTGGCGCCACAGGACAGCGGCAGGAACGCCATGCTCGGGCGGCTGGCTGACGCGGGCCTGGACCCCACCTACATCTCCGTTCGAAAACTGTTGGACCCCCGCGGTTTCACCCGTCTGGTGCGCGCGTTGCGCGACGCACCGGTGGACGTCGTGCATGCCCACCTCGGGTACTCCGCGACCTTGGTCCCACTCGCGGCGCGGCTGGTCGGTAAGCCGGTCGTCGCCACTCTGCATCTGAGCCCCCAGCCGCACAGTGGTCGTGGGGAATGGCTCAAAGAGCGATTGTCGGTGCGTATTCCGGCTCGGCTGGGTCGGCTGGTGCTGGTGTCCCAACATGCCTTCGACCAATACGCCAAGCGGCACGGGCCGGCCCGCTCGACGTGGCGGATGATCCCCAACGGCGTCGATGTCAGCCGCTATACGGTACGGCCCGGGCTGCGCTCCACCGAGCGACCGATGTGGGCGGTGGTCGCCGCGCTGCGTCCGGACAAGAACCATGTCGACCTCGTCCGGGCGTGGGCCGGTGTGGTGGCGGTGCACCCGGGCGCAACCCTGCTGGTGGTGGGCGACGGGCCAAGCCGATCCGACATCGAGGACGCGATAGCCGAAGCGGGACTGGCAGATTCGGTGCGGCTGCTGGGCCGGCGTGAGGACGTGCCCGAGATTCTGGCCACCGTCGACGGAGTGGTGTCGGCCTCCGTCGACGAGGCGCTGCCGACCGCGCTGATCGAGGCGGGCGCCAGCGGGCTGCCCGTGGTGGCCTCCGATGCCGGGGGTACCCGGGAAATCGTTGTGGACAGGGTGACCGGCCGACTGGTGCCGCTGCGTGACGTGCCGGCACTGACCGGCGCACTGCTGGAGACCATCGGCAATCCCGAACGTGCCGCCGCATACGGCGCCGCAGGCCGGGCGCAAGCCGAAGAGAAGTACTCGATGCGGACGTGGGTCAACGGGCTCGAACGGCTCTACCGGGAGGTCATCGATGAGCGTGCCTGACCGGGCCCAACCGGGTCCGTTGACGGTGGGACACGTGATTCACTCGCTCGGCTCCGGCGGCGCAGAGGCGGTACTGGTCGAGTTGGCTCGCGTAGCTCCCCGTGTCGCGATTCGCCTTGTCGTCGTTGGCCTTTCCGACGAGCAATCCGATTCCGGCACGGATAACCGGGCGGTCCCGCAGCTGCGCGCGCAGGGGGTGACCGTCTACGAGATGCATTCGGGGCGCTACGACGCCACGGCCGTGATGCGGTTGGCCAAGGTGCTACGCGACGAGGGTGTCGACATCGTGCACACCCACCTCAAGCACGCCGACCTGGTCGGCGGCCTGGCAGCCCGGATGATCGGGGTACCCGCGGTGTCGACATTGCACGTCATCGACATCCCGACATCTCGCATGCACCGGGCGCGGGTCAAGGCTGCGGTATTGGCCCGCCGGTACCTGTCCAGTGCGGTGATCGCGCTGTCCAGCGCGCAACGCCGGTGGTACGCGCAGTACGCCGGTGCAGGGGCCCCGATCGTGGTGTTGCCCAACGGGGTGGTCGAACCCGGCGTGACACGGACGCGCTCGGAGGTGCGCGCCGAGCTCGATGTGGCCGAGGGTGATCTGCTGGCGGTCTGCGCAAGCCTGATGCGCCCCGAGAAGGGCCATGCGGACCTGGTCGAGGCGGTGCGTCTCTTGCCGGCGAATACACCCCTCATCGTGGCGCTGGCCGGTGACGGTCCGTTGCTCGACGAGATCCGGGCCACCGTCGAGTCCGATCCTCTACTCGCTCAACGGATCCGGATCCTCGGATTTCGACCAGATGTGCCCGATCTGGTCGCGGCAGCCGACTTCGTCGTCCAGCCCTCACTGGAGGATGCCCTGCCGACGTCGCTGATCTCGGCGCTCGCCGGCGGGCGCCCCATCGTGGCGACCAACGTCGGCGGCATTCCCGACATCGTCGGCCCTGGCTGCGGATTGTTGGTCGAGCCGGCGAACCCCGCGGCGCTGAGCACGGCGATGGCCGAGATGGCGACGACCATTCGGACTGACCCGGAGGCATTGGCCGCGATCCGCCGAGCCGCCCGCGAGCGATACGAGACCCTCTTCAGTGCCGAGGTCTGGGTCCAGAAGCTGCGGACCCTCTACGACCGGGTGCTCGGTGGTGGCCCGGTCGGTTCTGCGCGACGCATTGCGCTGGTGGAGTTCCCGCCGTCGGGTGGGCTGTTTCAGTTCTCACTGCAGCTCGGTGAGGCGTTGGCGCGCGCCGGTGAGACAGTCGAACTCATTACCGGGCCGTCGCCGGAACTGCCGTCGCGAGAGCCCGGTTGCCAGGTGGTCAGCATCCTGCCGACGTGGCATCCGACCGCAGGTGCCGACCTGCCGGAGGTGTTGCGGCTGGCCCGCCGCGTCGTTCGGGCCGGACGCCACACCGCCGCCTGGGGTGTCCTGCTGGCGCGGCTCATCCGGACCCGCCCCGGCGTGGTCGTGTGGTCGGCCTGGCGATTCCCGATCGACGGCTGGGGGGTGCACGCCGTGCGCAAGGTGCTGCCACACGCCGTCCTGGCTCTGGTGGCCCACGAGCCGCGGCCCCTTGTCGAACAACCTGGCCAGGACGGCTTGTACAAGACCTCGGCGCTGATGACCCGGGCGCTGGGCCGGGCGTACGGCGATCTCGACGTGGTGTTCGTGCTCGGCGAATCCGCCAAACAGGTCCTGTCGCAGACATGGCCGATCACCGCGCCGGTCCACGTGATCCCGCACGGCGATGAGGGGATCTTCGACTCCGCCGACGTGCCCGATGTGGTGGTGACCGGCCCGGTCGCGTTGTCGTTCGGCACCGTCACCGCATACAAGGGCGTCGACACGCTGCTGAAGGCCTGGCCCGCGGTGCGGGCCCGGGTCGCTGACGCCACGCTGGTGATCGCCGGCGCGTTGGGCCCCGACATGGACGAGAAGCAGCTGCGGGCGCAGATCCCTGCCGGTGCCGGCGTCACGCTGGAACTGGGATATGTCCCGGTTTCCGATGTGGCGTCCTACTTCTCGGCCGCCCGGTGTGTCGTACTGCCCTACAAACGCAGCTCGCAATCCGGGGTCGCCCACCTGGCCTACACCCTGGGCCGGCCAGTCGTGGCGACCCGGGTCGGAGACATTCCGGACGTGGTCCGCGACGGGGTATCCGGACTTCTGGTGTCCCCGGATGATCCGAATGCGCTGGCCGCCGCGCTGATTCGACTTCTCACCGATGCCGAGCTGGCGGCCGCCATGGCGAAGGCGGGTGCGGACAGCCTTGCGGCGGGCGGGTCCTGGGACCAAATCGCCGACCAGATGCTGCGGGCACTGCCACCGGGGCGGAGCTAGCCGCCCTGCGCGCGGAAGTAGTCGACCGTGCGCCCGACGCCCTCTTCCAACGAGACCCGCGGATGCCAACCGAGCACCATCTCGGCCTTGCGCACGTCGAGGCAGGATCGGGCGACGTCGCCGAGCCGAGCCGGGGCGAACTCGGGGTCGTCGGCGGCGCCGGCCGCCGCTGCCACCACCGAGTGCAGCTTGCGGTCGCTGGTTTCGACACTGGTGCCGATGTTGAACCGCTGGCCGCCGCCGGTGGCGCCGGACGCCCGCACGAACGCGTCCACCACGTCGTCGACGAAGACGTAGTCACGGGTGTTGGAGCCGTCGCCGAACACCTTGGTCGGTGCTCCCGACAAGAGTGCTTTCGCGAAGATCGCCACCACGCCGGCCTCGCCGTGCGGGTCTTGGCGAGGACCGTACACGTTCGCCGGAGCGATGTGCGAGCAGTCCATGCCGTACAGGTGGCGGAAGGTGTTCAGGTAGATCTCGCCAGCCACTTTGCTTGCGGCATAAGGCGATTCCGGATCGGTGGGGGTGGACTCGGCGACCGGGTAGTGATTGGGCACACCATAGATCGACCCGCCCGAAGAGGTGTGCACCACCTTGCGGACCTTGGCGCGCCGGGCGGCTTCGGCCAGCCGTACGGTGCCCACGACGTTGACCGAGGCGTCGAACGCCGGCTCCAGCACCGAACGCCGTACATCGATCTGGGCGGCCAGGTGGAAGACCACCTCGGGCTTGGCCTCGCCGAGCAGGGCGATCAGGTCGTGGCTGACGATGTCGGCGAGCACGAACTCGAATGCGTCGTGCTCGCGGGCGGCGTCGAGGTTGGCTGCCTTGCCGCTGCTGAGATTGTCGACACCGACCACGGAGTGCCCGTCTGTCAGCAACCGGTCGACCAACGTCGATCCGATGAATCCGGCCGCCCCGGTGACCATTGCCCGCATGCCGGTCACACTAGCAACTGGGCTGGGCAGAACTTTGCTATTGCGCCGCCCGGGTGGCCGGGTGCACGGCGATCAGTGGAAAGCCGCTGCGGCGCTTGCACATGGCCGCCAACTCCGAGTACGCCTTCTCGCCCAGCAGTTCGGTCAGTTCGGGTGCGTAGGACTGCCAGACCTGCTTGGCGCCGACGTGTGCGGCCGGATCTCCGGTGCAGTACCAATGCAGATCCGCACCGCCCTCACCCCAGCCACGCCGGTCGTATTCGGTGATCGTGGTCCGCAGGATCTCGGTGCCGTCGGGGCGGGTGATCCACTCCTGGCTGCGCCGGATCGGCAGCTGCCAGCACACCTCAGGCTTCATCGTGAGCGGCTCGACACCCAACTGGAGTGCCTTGGTGTGCAATGCGCAGCCGATCCCGCCGGGGAAACCCGGCCGGTTGAGGAAGATGCAGGCGCCCTTGTACTTGCGGGTCCGCAGGTTGGGTTTGTCGTCGTAGGTGTCCATTTCGAGGTAACCCTTGCGGCCCAGGCCCTTGTCCCGGAACTGCCAGTCGGCGTCGGTGAGTTGCTTGACCGCGTCGTCGAGATGAGCGCGATCGTCGTCGTCGGACAGAAACGCCCCGTGTGAGCAGCAACCATCGTCGGGGCGGCCCTCGACCGTTCCCTTGCACGCCGGCGTCCCGAACACGCACGTCCAGTTCGACAGCAGCCAGGTCAGGTCCGCTGCGATCAGGTGTTCGGGGTTGTCCGGGTCGTAGAACTCCACCCATTCACGGGGAAGTCCAGTTCGACCTCGCCGGGGTGCTCATGCGTCACAGGGGTCAACGGTAATGCAAATCCGGTCTGCCATCGCGGCGGCTTTGTCTCTGTGTCCCGGCCTGCAAGATAGGTTGTTCACGTGCGATTAGGCGTGCTCGACGTGGGCAGTAACACAGTTCATCTGCTGGTGGTCGACGCCCATCGGGGCGGGCACCCGACTCCGATGAGTTCCACCAAAGCCGCGCTGCGCCTGGCCGAGGCCATCGACGACTCCGGCAAGCTCACCCGCCGCGGTGCCGACAAGCTCGTCGACACCGTCGACGAATTCGCGAAGATCGCGGCCAGCTCGGGGTGTGCCGACCTGATGGCCTTCGCCACCTCCGCGGTCCGTGACGCCAAGAACTCCGAGGACGTGCTGGCCCGGGTGCTGGCCGAGACCGGAGTGAACCTGCAAGTGTTGTCCGGCGCCAACGAGTCCCGGCTGACCTTCCTGGCGGTGCGCCGGTGGTACGGCTGGAGCGCGGGGCGGATCATCAACCTGGACATCGGTGGCGGTTCCCTGGAACTGTCCAACGGGGTCGACGAGGCACCCGAGGTGGCGCTGTCGCTGCCATTGGGGGCGGGCCGGCTGACCCGGGAATGGCTGCCCGACGATCCGCCGGGCCGACGACGGGTCGCCATGTTGCGCGACTGGCTGGACAACGAGTTGGCCGAAGCCAGCGCCTTCGTCCTGGACGCGGGGCTGCCCGACCTGGCGGTGGCGACGTCCAAGACCTTCCGCTCGCTGGCCAGGCTGACCGGCGCGGCGCCGTCGGGTGCCGGACCGAGGGTCAAGCGGACGCTGACGGCCAACGGCCTGAGGCAACTCATATCTTTCATCTCTAGGATGACCACTGCTGACCGGGCCGAGTTGGAAGGAGTCAGTGCCGAGCGGGCGCCACAGATCGTGGCCGGCGCTCTGGTGGCGGAGGCGAGCATGAGAGCACTGTCATTGGACTACGTGGACATCTGTCCGTGGGCGCTGCGCGAGGGCATCATCCTGCGCCGACTCGACAGTGAAGCTGACGGAACCGCCTTGGTCGAGACGGCCGTGGGGGATGCTGGAAGCCAGGATTTTGATCGGTCGACTGCCGCCCGATCGAGAGGCACACGATGACTGCACCAGATGACGAGAACAGCCGGCCGATTTCGGTGGCCGAGCTGCTCGCGAAGAACGGGACGATCGGCTCGCCCCCGGTGGGTGGCCGTCGCCGTCGCCGGCGCGGCAACAGCGATGCCGTCACCGTCGCCGAACTGACCGGCGAGATCCCCATCTTCCGCACCGGTGAGATCCCGATCGCGCGCACCGGTGAGATCCCGGTCTCCCGTGATGACGACGCCGATGAGGCCCGACCCGACGTCGACGAGGACACCACGGCGGCGCCCGCGGCCGAGGCGCCGGCCACCAACGGGTCGGCCCCGCCGGTCGAGGACGAGTCGCCGCCACGCCCATTCGAGGCGCCGCCGCAGCGCTCCGACAACCCCCTGCCCAGCCGTGAGCGCGGTCCCGAACGCAGTCACGACCCGCGGCCCAAGCGCCGACCGGAGCCGGCGCCCGCGGTGGCGGCATCGGAGTCCGACGCCGAGCAGATGGCCTTCGACCCGGTCGACGAATCGGCTCCACTGCTCGAACTCGCGGCCGAGGAGCAGGTGGACGAGGCTGCCGAGTTGCAGTCCTATCTGCGCTCGTCGGGAGGAACCCTGTTCGGGGGACAGACGGTGGCCGACGACCTGGCCCGGCGCGGCGTCGTCGACGAGGACGAGCAGGCGGTCGGCGCGGTGGCGGTGGCCACCAGGGGCGAGGCCGAGACCGAGGACGACCTTGCCGGCGAGAGCAAGCTCACCGCGTTGTGGCGGGCCCTGGTGGTGGTGGGTCAGTCGATCCTCGCGGTGGCCTTCGGTGCCGGATTGTTCGTCGCCTTCGACCAGCTGTGGCGGTGGAACAACATCATCGCGCTGGTGTTGTCGGTGCTGGTCATCCTGGGCCTGGTGGTGGCCGTCCGGATCGTGCGCAAGACCGAGGACATCGCCAGCACGTTGATCGCGGTGGCGGTCGGCGCCCTGGTCACGCTCGGACCGCTGGCACTGCTGCAGTCGACCTGATTCGTCAGTGCGCCCAGCCATCAAGGTCGGTCTGTCGACGGCCTCGGTCTATCCGCTGAGGACCGAGGCCGCTTTCGAGTACGCGGCCGAACTGGGGTACGACGGCGTCGAGCTGATGGTGTGGGCCGAAACGGTCAGCCAGGACATCGGCGCGATCGCCACGCTGTCTCGCCGCTACAACATGCCGGTGCTGTCGGTGCACGCCCCGTGTCTGCTCATCTCGCAGCGGGTATGGGGCGCCAATCCGATCCCCAAACTGACCCGCAGCGTGCAGGCCGCCGAACGGCTCGGAGCGCAGACCGTGGTGGTGCACCCACCGTTCCGGTGGCAGCGGCGCTACGCCGACGGATTCAGCGACCAGGTCGCCGAACTGGAAAGCCGCAGCGACGTCCTGGTGGCCGTGGAGAACATGTTCCCCTTCCGCGCGGACCGGTTCTTCGGCTCCGGGCAGCCGTCGATCGAACGGATGCGCAAGCGCGGCGGGCTTCCCGGTGTGGGCATCTCGGCGTTCGCGCCCTCCTATGACCCGCTCGACGGTAACCATGCCCACTACACGCTGGATCTGTCCCACACGGCGACGGCCGGCACCGACGCATTGGACATGGCCAGACGGATGGGCTCGGGGCTGGTGCACCTGCACCTGTGTGACGGCAGCGGCGCCTCCACCGACGAACATCTGGTTCCCGGGCACGGCAGCCAACCCACCGTGGAGGTGTGCCAGATGCTGGCCGGCAGTGACTTCGCCGGGCATGTCATCCTCGAGGTCACCACCTCCGGTGCGCGCACCAAGGGCGAGCGCGAGGCGCTGCTGGCCGAGTCGCTTCAGTTCGCACGCACCCATCTGCTGCGCTGAGCGCGCGAGAAAGGTCTCGATGACTCCCCGCTTCTCCGACGCGATGGTGTTGCATCCACTCGATCACGGTTTTTCGGCAAACCTCAACGAGCACTGGACCATTGGGCCCAAGATCCACGGCGGCGTGATGTTGGCGCTGTGCGCCAAGGCCGCCCGCGAGGCGTATGCCGGGCATGCCGGGAGCACTTTCGAGCCGGTGGCGGTGTCGGCGGATTTCCTGTCGGCGCCCGACCCCGGCGAGGTGCGACTGACCACCACCGTGCGCAAGCGCGGGCGCCGGATCGGGCTGGTCGACGTCGCGCTCGACCAGGGCGACCGGACCTGCGTGCGGGCCGTGGTCACCCTTGGGGAGCCGGAGCATCGTGCCGAGCCGCTGTTGTCGGCCAACCCGGTCACGGCGCTGATGACTGCGGAGCCGCCCGCACACGTGGCCCCGATCGGCCCCGGCCATCCCGCGGCCGCGATCAACAACCTCGCCCGCGGCTGCGACATCCGCCCCGAGCTTTCCGAGACCTTCACCGAGTCCGGAGCGCCGGTGTTCACCATCTGGGTGCGCCCGAAGGACGAACCGGTGGATGTGCTGTTCGCGTTGATGTGCGGCGACATCTCGGTGCCGGTCTGCTACGCGGTCGGTCGCCGGGGGTGGGCCCCGACGGTGCAGATGACGGCCTATCTGCGCGGGCTGCCCGCCGACGGGTGGCTGCGGGTGGCGTGCACGACGACGCAGATCGGACGGGACTGGTTCGACGAGGACCACACCGTGGTCGACAGTGCCGGCCGCATCATCGTGCAGACGCGGCAGCTGGCGCTGGTCCCGCCCGAATAGGGCTGCGGCGCGCTTGTCTCCGCTGGGCGGCCACAAGCGCGCCGAAATCGCGGGGGCGGGTGCGGGCCCGATAGGGTTCTGCGACATGGCCAGAATCGCGATCATCGGTGGCGGCAGCATGGGCGAGGCAATCCTGGCGGGGTTGCTCCGGTCCGGCCGCCAAGTCAAGGACCTGGTGGTTTCCGAGCGGATGCCCGAGCGTGCCCGCTACCTCGGCGAGAAGTACTCGGTCCAGGTCGCCGCGGTTGCCGAAGCGGTCGAAACGGCCGGATTCATTGTGGTGGCGGTCAAGCCGGCCGACGCGGAGAGTGTGGTCGGCGAGATCGCCGAGGCTGCCGCCCAGGCCGAGAGCGATACCGTCGAGCAGGTCTTCGTCAGTGTCGTCGCGGGAGTGACGATCAACTTCTACGAGACCCGGCTGCCCGCAGGCTCCCCGGTGATCCGGGTAATGCCCAACACCCCGGCCCTGGTCGGCGCGGGCGTCAGCGCGCTGTCAGCGGGCCGTTTCGCCACACCTGAGCAGCTCGCCGACGTCTCCGGCCTGTTTCGGTCGGTCGGCGACGTGCTGACCGTCCCCGAGAGCCAGCTCGACGCCGTCACGGCGCTGTCCGGATCGGGGCCGGCGTACTTCTTCCTGTTCATCGAGGCGTTGGTCGATGCGGGGGTCGCCAACGGCCTGTCCCGGGCCGTCGCCACCGATCTGGCGGTGCAGACGATGGCCGGATCGGCGGCGATGCTGCTGGAACGCCTCGACAGTCAGCGGGCGGCTGGCGAAGATGTCGCGCTGGATACCTCGCCGAGCCGGTTGCGGGCCATGGTCACCTCCCCGGGCGGGACCACCGCCGCTGGCCTGCGCGAACTTGAGCGGGCAGGGGTGCGGGCAGCCATCGCCAACGCCATCGACGCCGCGAAAACACGCTCTGAGCAGCTAGGAATTACATCAGAGTAGTTCAAGAAAATTATGATGGATTGACCCACACCCGTCGCAGTAACCCCACCCGCCACGCTATTCTCCTCGTGTATGCACGGCCTCGGTGCCAGCGGTGGGGAAGCCGCTGGAACTGACCGTGCCTGACGGATTGGGTTGCGATGACGTCTATGAACGGGCCATCGGCGCGGGATTCGGCTGGGAAATCGGCGCGCGATGCCGGTGGCGCCGACGCCGCACCGGCCGCCAGAGCTCAGTTTCTCACCGTCGCCGAAGTGGCCGCGCTGATGCGGGTCAGCAAGATGACGGTTTATCGCCTGGTGCACAACGGTGAACTACCCGCGGTCCGGGTCGGGCGCTCGTTCCGGGTGCACGCCAAGGCCGTCCACGACCTGTTGGAGACCTCCTACTTCGACGCAGGCTGATTTCTTTCGGCGCACGCGGCTCATCGCCGGTTAACGCAGCGGTCTCCGACCGGCCGTTTTCCGTTCCGCCTGCCCGCTTAGGTAAGGTGTCCCAGACACAAAGAAGCCTGCCCTGGTGTGGGCACTGCGAGGACTTAGGTAGCGGAATTCATGGGTTCAGTCATTAAGAAGCGGCGTAAGCGCATGTCGAAGAAGAAGCACCGCAAGCTGCTGCGTCGTACCCGGGTTCAGCGCAGAAAACTCGGCAAGTAGTCGCCGGCCGGGCGCGCGCCCGGCGTTCTCGCGTCATGCCGCACCACGGCCCGGCCGATAGGCTGTGCAGATGGATTCCGGCGGCACCGACATCGGCTCCGACTCCGGCGGTGGGTCTGGCCCCGGGGCCCCGCACTACCCCAAGGTGGTGCTGGTCACCGGAGCCTGCCGCTTCCTCGGCGGCTATCTGACCGCGCGGTTGGCGCAGAACCCGTTGATCAACAAGGTCATCGCGGTCGACGCCATCGCCCCGAGCAAGGACCTGCTGCGCCGGATGGGAAGGGCCGAATTCGTTCGCGCCGACATCCGGAACCCGTTCATCGCCAAGGTGATCCGCAACGGTGACGTCGACACCGTGGTGCACGCTGCCGCGGCGTCGTACGCCCCGCGTTCGGGTGGTCGTGCGACGTTGAAAGAGATCAACGTCATGGGCGCGATGCAGTTGTTCGCGGCCTGCCAGAAGGCGCCGTCGGTGCGGCGGGTGATCCTCAAGTCGACCTCCGAGGTGTACGGGTCGCATCCGCACGACCCAGTGGTCTACACCGAGGACAGCAGCAGCCGTCGTCCGCCGCGCGAGGGTTTCGCCCGCGACAGCATCGACATCGAGGGGTACGCCCGCGGGCTGGGCCGGCGCCGGCCCGACATCGCGGTCACCATCCTGCGGCTGGCCAACATGATCGGGCCCGGCATGGACACCGCGCTGTCGCGGTACCTGGCCGGCCCGTTGGTGCCCACGGTGCTCGGACACGACGCCCGGCTGCAGCTGCTGCACGAGCAGGACGCCCTGGGCGCACTGGAACGCGCCACGATGGCCGGCCGGTCCGGCACGTTCAACATCGGCGCGGACGGGATCATCATGATGTCGCAGGCGATCCGGCGCTCCGGCCGCATTGCGTTTCCAGTGCCCGGCGTCGGGGTTCGGCTACTGGAATCGTTGCGAAAGGCCACGAGGAACTCCGAACTCACCCGCGACCAGATGGATTGGCTGAGTTACGGCCGGGTCATGGACACCTCGAGGATGAAAACCGAGTTGGGCTTCGCGCCGAAATGGACGACGATAGAGGCATTCGACGACTATGTGCGCGGCAGAGGTTTGACACCGATCATCGATCCGAAATGGGTAGGCTCTGTGGAGAGTCGCGCGGTCGCCGTCGCTCAGCGATGGGGCAGCTGATGGTGGGGAGAAGGTAACTGAAGTGGCGGGTGAATCAAAAGCGAAAGTGATTCCGCTGCATTCGAATTCGAGTCGTGCAGCGGCGGCTCGGCGGGCTGCCGCGCGCGCCGAGTCGGCTCGGCGGCATCCCTCGCTGCTGGCCGACCCCGGTACCCGGGCCTCGGCGCAGGACATCGCCGCCGTCGTCCGCGAGATCGACGATCGCCGCGGCGCGACCGGCCAAGGGCGTGCCGATGACGCTCCCAACGAACTCGCACAACAGATTTCGGCGGTCGCCGATTTCGTTCGCAAACGGCTCACCGGCGATTACACCGTCGATGAATTCGGCTTCGATCCCCAATTCAACAATGCGCTCGTGCTGCCTTTGCTGCGGTTCTTTTTCCAGAACTGGTTTCGGGTCGAGGTCAGCGGGATCGAGAACCTGCCGCAGAGCGGCGCCGGCCTGGTGGTCGCCAACCACGCCGGGACGTTGCCCTTCGATGGCCTGATGTTGTCTGTTGCTGTTCATGACCACCACCCGGCGCACCGCGACCTTCGGTTGCTGGCCGCTGACATGGTGTTCGACATGCCGATGCTCGGCCCGATCGCGCGCAAGGCGGGGCACACCATGGCCTGCACCATCGACGCCCACCGGTTGTTGGCGGGCGGCGAGCTGACGGCGGTCTTCCCGGAGGGCTACAAGGGGCTGGGCAAGCACTTTCGCGACCGCTACAAGCTGCAGCGGTTCGGCCGCGGCGGGTTCGTCTCCGCGGCGTTGCGCACCAAGGCGCCGATCATTCCGTGCTCGATCGTCGGATCCGAGGAGATCTATCCGATGGTCGCCGACGTCAAGCTGCTCGCGCGGGTGCTCGGCCTGCCGTATTTCCCCATCACCCCGCTGTTCCCGCTGGCCGGGCCCGTCGGGCTGGTGCCGCTTCCGTCCAAGTGGCACATCGCATTCGGCACTCCGATCGAAACCGCCGACTACGACGAGACCGCGGCCGACGACCCGATGGTCACCTTCGAACTCACCGACCAGGTGCGGGAGACCATCCAGGCCACGCTCTATCAGTTGCTGACCAAGCGCCGCAATATGTTCCTGGGCTGAGCCCGCGCTCAGCCCGCGGTTTGCCGACCCAGTGCGGCGGCCGCGATCGCGGCCACCTGCGCGTTGGTCTCCTCCGCGCCGGCCGCCTCGCCGATCATGGTCACGACGGTCGTCATCACCGGGTTGCCGTCTTCGTCGGTGACTTCGCTGCGCAATTCGCTGATGACCGTGCCGTGCGATTCGACCACCGAATCCAGCCACGAATCGAAGAACAATTTGTCGCCCGCGACGATCGGTCGGTGAAAGCGAATTTTCTGGTCGCGGTGGATGACGCGGGCGATGTTGATGCCCACGTCGAAGTTCCGGAAGATGTCGAGCTGCACCTGGCGTCCGGCGATCGCGATGAACGTCAGCGGGGCCACCACATTGGCGTAGCCGGCCGCCTTGGCGGCTTCCTCGCTGTAGTGCAGCGGATCATCCGACTGGATCGCCTTGGCGTACTCGCGGATCTTCTCCCGCCCGACCAGGTAGTAGTCCGGATAGCGGTAGTGGGTTCCGATGATGTCGCTGGCGATTGACACTCGGGGAGCCTATCAGCGGCTGACCGGTGCTCACGCCGCCGACTGTGGCGGTCAGCGCAGCGGTTTCGGCCGGCCGGCGGGCATCAGTGCTCGTGCCGGCGGGATACGGCCGCGGCAAGCGCGCCGCCGATCGCGCCGAGCGCCAACGCCGAGGGCACACCGATGCGGGCTGCCTTGCGGGCGGTCCGGAAATCGCGGATCTCCCAGCCACGTTCCCGTGCCAGCTCACGCAGGTCGGCATCGGGGTTGATGGCGACGGCGGTGCCGACCAGCGACAGCATCGGGACGTCGTTGTAGCTGTCGGAGTAGGCCGTGCAGCGTTTGAGGTTCAGGCCCTCGCGGATGGCCAGCTGACGCACGGCGTGCGCCTTGCCGACCCCGTGCAGGATGTCGCCGACCAGCCGCCCGGTGAACACGCCGTTCTCGGACTCCGCGACCGTGCCCAGCGCGCCGGTGAATCCCAGCCGTTTGGCGATGATCTCGGCCAGCTCGTAGGGCGTGGCCGTGACCAGCCACACCTGCTGGCCGGCATCCAGATGCATCTGCGCCAACGCGCGGGTTCCCGGCCAGATCTTGTCGGCGATGATCTCGTCGTAGATCTCCTCGCCGAGCGCCACCAACTCGGCGGTCGAACGGCCCTCGATGAACGCCAGCGCCTTGCGGCGCCCCTCGGCGACGTCGTCGCTGTTCTCCCGGCCGGTCAGCTGGAATTTCGCCTGGGCGTAGACGAACTTCCACATGTCGGCGTAGGTGAAGTACTTGCGCGCGGCCAGCCCACGGCCGAAGTGCACCAGCGACGATCCCTGCACCAGAGTGTTGTCGACGTCGAAGAACGCCGCCGCGGTCAGGTCGGCGGGCGGCGGCTCCGGCTCGAGTGCGGCTTCGGGCGCCGCTTCGCGATGCGCGGCGATGCTGGCGTCGCGGGCGACCGCGCTGGCCTGCTCGGCGACCAACTCGTCGACGGCCCGCTCGGCGCTGGCATCGCCCGCGAGCTCCTGGTCGTGGTCCCCGGAACCCATGGGTTCACCCTAACTGCGACACTGCTTCGGGTGAGCCGCGCACACGTCGAGTTGATGACCCGGGCCGGATGCAGCATCTGCCAGCAGGTGTACGACCGGCTGGCCGAACTGGCCGCCGAATTGGATTTCGATCTGTCCACCACTGACGTCGACGCGGCTGCGGCGGCCGGCAACAGCGCGTTGCGCGCCGAATTCGGCGACCGCCTGCCGGTCGTGCTGCTCGACGGCCGGGAGCACAGTTACTGGGACGTCGACGTGCCGCGACTGCGGGCCGATTTGGCCCAGAGGTGAACACCACGAGAATTTGGCCAGCCGCCTGCGCAGCGATTACCGTGGAAGTAAGTTTCACTAACGGAGCATTCCGTCACAGCAAGGGAGCGGGCCAGGTGATCGTGCCGTGAGCGTCCTGCTGTTCGGGGTGTCGCATCGCAGCGCTCCGGTGTCGGTTCTCGAGCAGTTGTCCACCGACGAGGCCGATCAACTCAAGATCATCGACCAGCTGCTGCAATCGCCGCTGGTGACCGAGGCCATGGTGCTGTCGACCTGTAACCGGGTCGAGGTCTACGCGGTGGTCGACGCCTTCCACGGCGGCCTCTCAGCGATCGGTCAGGTCCTCGCCGAGCATTCCGGCATGTCGATGGGCGATCTGACCAAGTACGCCTACGTCCGGTACAGCGAGGCCGCCGTCGAGCATCTCTTCGCCGTCGCCAGCGGTCTGGACAGCGCGGTGATCGGCGAGCAGCAGGTGCTCGGACAGGTCCGCCGCGCCTATGCCAGCGCAGAGGCCAACAAGACCGTCGGCCGGATCCTGCACGATCTGTCCCAGCGCGCCCTGTCGGTGGGCAAGCGGGTGCATTCCGAGACCGCGATCGACTCCGCCGGTGCCAGCGTGGTGTCGGTCGCCCTGGACATCGCCGCCTCCCGGCTCGCCGGCACCGGTCTGGCCGGGCGTACCGCCGCGGTGGTCGGCGCCGGCTCCATGGGTGGGCTGTCGGTCGCCCACCTGGTGCGAGCCGGGGTCACCCACATCGACGTCGTCAACCGCTCCCTGCCCCGCGCCCAGCGGCTGGCCGAGAACATCCGCCAGCAGGGCATCGCCGCGCAGGCGCTGAGCCTCGAGCAGCTGCCGACCGCGCTGGCGGCCGCCGACGTGGTGGTCAGCTGTACCGGCGCCGTGCGCCCGGTGGTCTCGCTGGCCGATGTGCACCACGCCCTGGCCACCACGCGGCGCGACGAGAACACCCAGCCGCTGGTGCTGTGCGACTTGGGCATGCCGCGTGACATCGATCCCGCTGTTGCCGGGCTGCCCGGCGTCTGGGTGATCGATATGGACCGGGTGCAGCGCGAACCCTCGGCACGGGCGGCGGCCACCGATGCCGAAGCCGCCCGCCAGATCGTCGCGGCCGAGGTTGCCAGCTATCTGGCCGGGCAGCGGATGGCCGAGGTCACACCGACCGTCACCGCCCTTCGGCAGCGGGCCGCCGACGTCGTGGAGGCGGAATTGCTGCGGCTGGACCACCGGCTGCCCGGTCTGGATGAAGCCCAGCGCGACGAGGTCGCCCGTACCGTGCGGCGGGTGGTCGACAAGCTGCTGCACGCCCCCACCGTCCGGGTCAAGCAGCTGGCCAGCGCGCCGGGCGGGGATAGCTACGCCGAGGCGCTGCGCGAACTCTTCGAACTCGATCCACAGGCTGTCGACGCCGTCGCCGCGGGTGAATTACCCCTGCTGGCAACGGAATTCGATCAAAGCCGAACCGACGGCACTGGGTAGCGCGGTTGCCCGGCAGTAATGACGCGGTGATCCGGATCGGTACCCGGGGCAGCCTGCTGGCGACCACGCAGGCAGGGACTGTCAGGGACCAACTCATCGAACGCGGCCAGCGCGCCGAGCTGGTCATCATCAGCACCGAAGGGGACCGGTCGCACAAGCCGATCGCCGAGATCGGGGTCGGGGTGTTCACCGCAGCCCTGCGCGAGGCCATCGCCGACGGCCGGGTGGACATGGCGGTGCATTCTTACAAGGATTTGCCGACCGCCGCCGACGACCGGTTTGTCATCGCCGCCATACCCAGGCGCGAGGACGCCCGCGATGCCCTCGTAGCCCGCGACGGGATGGTGCTGGGGGAGTTGCCGGCGGGCTCGGTGATCGGCACGTCGTCCGTGCGACGGGCGGCACAGCTTAAAGCACTGGGTCTCGGTTTGGAAATCCGCCCCCTACGAGGCAACCTAGATACCAGGTTGAACAGGGTAAGCAGTGGTGATCTCGACGCCATCGTGGTGGCCCGGGCGGGTCTAGCCCGCCTCGGACGTCTCGGCGATGTCACCGAGACGCTGGAGCCGGTGCAGATGTTGCCAGCGCCGGCTCAAGGTGCGCTCGCGGTCGAATGCCGCGCCGGCGACACCGAGCTCGCGGCGCTGTTGGGACAGTTGGACGATCCTGACACTCGTGCCGCGGTCACCGCCGAGCGAACTCTGCTGGCCGAACTGGAGGCGGGTTGTTCCGCACCGGTGGGCGCGATCGCCGAGGTGGTCGAGTCGATCGATGAGGACGGCAACGTCTTCGACGAACTGTCGCTGCGCGCATGCGTGGCGGCGGCAGACGGATCCGACGTGATCCGTGCGTCCGGAATCGGCACGCCCGGTCGGGCCGCAGAGCTGGGGCTCTCGGTGGCCGCGGAGTTGTTCGAACTCGGCGCGCGCGAAGTCATGTCGGTACAGACTCCGCGATGACGACGCGGTAGATCGGGAGTGAAGCGATGACTGGGCATGTGAGCGGTCGGGGACGTAAGGCGAAGCCGGGACACATCACGTTCGTCGGCTCGGGTCCAGGTGACCCCAACCTGCTGACGACGCGCGCCCGCACCGTTCTGGCCAACGCCGCGCTGGTGTTCACCGACCCCGATGTGCCGCAGGCCATCCTCAGTGTGGTCGGTACCGATCTGCCGCCCGCGGTCGGGCCCGCCCCGGCGCCCGGGCCGGACAACGTCCCGGTGCAGGGGCACGACGAGACCGCGCCGCCGGTCGTGTCGGTCGGACCCGACATCCGGCCCGCGCTCGGCGATCCGGCCGAGGTGGCCAAGACCCTGGTCGCCGAGGCCAAGGCCGGCTTCGACGTGGTGCGCCTGGTCGCCGGCGACCCGCTGTCGGTGGATTCGGTCATCACCGAGGTCAATGCGGTGTCGCGAGCCCACGCCGAATTCGAGATCGTGCCCGGCCTGCCCGCGACCAGCGCGGTGCCCACCTACGCGGGTCTGCCGCTGGGGTCGGCGCACACCGTGGCCGACGTCCGCGGCGAGGTGGACTGGGCGGCGCTGGCCGCCGCGCCGGGCCCGCTGATCCTGACTGCGAGCGCGTCGCATCTGCCCGAGGCGGCCCGCACCCTGATCGAATACGGCCTGGCCGAGAGCACGCCCTGCGTGGTCACCTCCAACGGCACCACGTGCGCCCAGCGGTCGGTCGAGACCACCCTGCACGGTCTGACCGATCGGGCCACCCTGGCCTGCAACAACGACCCTGCCGGCCCGCTGACCGGCACGCTGGTGGTCACCATCGGCAAGACCGTCGCGCACCGCGCGAAGCTGAATTGGTGGGAGAGCCGCGCGCTGTACGGCTGGACCGTGCTGGTGCCGCGCACCAAGGACCAGGCCGGCGAGATGAGTGACCGGCTGGTGGGCCACGGCGCGCTGCCCATCGAGGTCCCCACCATCGCCGTCGAGCCGCCCCGCAGCCCGGCCCAGATGGAAAGGGCTGTCAAGGGTTTGGTGGACGGCCGCTACCAGTGGGTGGTGTTCACCTCCACCAACGCCGTTCGCGCGGTGTGGGAAAAGTTCGGCGAGTTCGGTCTCGACGCCCGGGCCTTCTCCGGGGTGAAGATCGCGTGTGTGGGGGAGTCGACCGCGGACCGGGTGCGCGCGTTCGGGGTGAGCCCCGAGCTGGTGCCCTCCGGCGAGCAGTCCTCGCTCGGTCTGCTTGACGAGTTCCCGGAGTACGACAGCATCTTCGATCCGGTGAATCGCGTGCTGCTGCCGCGTGCCGACATCGCCACCGAGACGCTGGCCGAAGGCCTGCGCGACCGTGGCTGGGAGATCGAAGACGTCACCGCCTACCGCACCGTGCGCGCGGCGCCGCCGCCGGCCGAGACGCGCGAGATGATCAAGACCGGTGGATTCGACGCGGTGTGCTTCACCTCGAGCTCGACGGTCCGCAACCTGGTCGGAATCGCCGGCAAGCCGCACGCCCGCACCATCGTCGCGTGCATCGGCCCCAAGACGGCGGAGACCGCCGCGGAATTCGGCCTGCGGGTGGACGTGCAGCCCGAGACGGCCGCGGTCGGCCCGCTGGTGGACGCCCTGGCCGAGCACGCCGCCCGGCTGCGCGCCGAGGGAGCGCTCCCGCCCCCGCGCAAGAAGAGCCGACGCCGCTAGGTTGGGTGGCGTGACCTTGCCCGGCTATCCGCGACAGCGCCCCCGCCGCCTCCGTTCCACGCCGGCGCTTCGCCGGTTGGTGGCCGAAACATCGCTCGAACCAAGGCATTTGGTTCTGCCGATGTTCGTCGCCGACGGCATCGACGAACCCCGGCCGATCAGCTCGATGCCCGGCGTCTTCCAGCACACCCGCGACTCGTTGCGCCGCGCCGCCGAGCAGGCCGTCGCAGCCGGGGTGGGCGGGCTGATGCTGTTCGGGGTCCCTCGCGACGCCGACAAGGATCCGCTTGGTTCGTGCGGTGTGGATCCCGACGGCATCCTCAACCTCGGCCTGCGTGACCTCGCCAAAGACCTCGGGGACGACACCGTCCTGATGGCCGATACCTGCCTGGACGAGTTCACCGACCATGGCCATTGCGGTGTGCTCGACGCACGGGGCCGGGTCGACAACGACGCCACCAACGCCCAGTACGTGAGACTCGCCGTGGCCCAGGCAGAGTCGGGTGCGCACGTGGTGGGTCCCAGCGGCATGATGGACGGCCAGGTGGCCGCCATCCGCGACGGCTTGGACGCGGCCGGGTTCACCGACGTGCTGATCCTCGCCTACGCCGCCAAGTTCGCCTCGGCGTTCTACGGCCCGTTCCGCGAAGCGGTCGCCTCCAGCCTGAAGGGGGACCGGCGCACCTATCAGCAGGACAGCGGCAACGCTCGGGAAGCCTTGCGGGAGGTCACCCTCGATCTCGACGAGGGTGCCGATCTCATCATGGTGAAACCCGCGATGGCCTACCTCGACGTCGTGCGTGCGGCGGCCGACATCTCGCCGGTGCCGGTGGCCGCCTACCAGGTGTCCGGGGAGTACGCGATGATCAGCGCCGCCGCCGCCAACGGCTGGATCGACGGCCGGGTTGCCGCGTTGGAGTCGCTGACCAGCATCCGGCGCGCCGGAGCCGACGTCGTGCTCACCTACTGGGCTGCCGACGTCGCGGGCTGGCTGGCGTGACGCACCAGCAGCCCAGCGAGGCGCCGGCGCGTCCGGAGGACGTCGACACCGGTTTCTGGCTGTGGCTGGCCGCGCTGCCGCTGATGGTGATCGGCTACCTGGTCGACGCGTTCTTCTCCGCCGGCAAGCACGCGTCGGTTCTGGTGATCGGCTTCAGCGTGCTCGTCGCCCTGGTGATGGCCGCCATGGTGCTGACCTTCCTGTTCCTGATGCGGTCGGGCTACCGCTGGACCCGCACCGTGTTGACCGGTGGTGGCGTGGCGACCGTCATCTACACCGCGGCCAGCTTGTTCGGCACGGTCCGGGAGCCGGTGCAGGCGGTGGTCTTCGCCGTCACCGGCATCGTCGGCTCGGTGCTCATCGCCGGCGGCATCTACTTGCTGCACCGCCAGGACGCCCACGGGTTCTTCACCAAGTGACCCGATAGGCTGGCTCGACCATGACCCCCACCGCTCCCCGGCCCCGCGCCCTGAACATCGCGTTCTGGCTGCTGGTCGCCGGCACGGTTCTGCTCTTCGCCGGCGGGTTGCTCTCCGCCGCGCTCAGTTTCGACACCATCCGGCAAGCGGCGGCGCCGTCGGTTTCGGATCAGACGCTGCACGACTACCTGCGGTTTCATCGCGGCGCAGGAATCGCGTGTGCACTGGCGGCGGTCGCGCTGGCGGTGCTCGCCGTGCGGGCCCGGACCGGCGACACCCGCTTCCGTCGCGCCACCATGGGTCTGGCGCTGGCGATCGTGGTCCTGGTGGGGTTGGTCGCCGTGTTCGCCGGGACGCACCTTCTGGCCCTGGTGAGCCTGCTGCCCCTGATCGTCGGCACCCTGCTGCTCAGCCGGCCCGAGGTGACCGCCTGGTTCAACCCCGAGTCCACGGCATCCGATGCCTGAGGAACCTCAGCCCGAACAGTCCGAGCCGCTGTTCGTCGAGACCGGCGCGAGCTGGTATTGGCTGCTGTCCGGGCCGGCGGCGGCCGTCGCGATGCTGCTGATCCAGTACAAAGGCGGTGTCGGCTTCCAGCCCGTCGTACCGCTGATCTTTCTGGTACTGGTGACCGGGTTCGTCGGACTCCAGGTCAAAGCCGCGCGCGTCCACACCAGTGTCGAGCTCACCCGCACCGCCCTGCGCGAAGGCACCGAGATCACTCCGGTGGGCCAGATCGTCGCCGTGTTGCCCGAGGCGCAGCACAGTGTGAAATCCCGTGAGCCGTTGGAAAAGTGGCAGACCGCTCGTGCCCTGGGTGAACTGAGCGGTGTGCCGCGCGGGCGTACCGCGATCGGCGTCGAGCTCACCGGCAAGCGGACCGCGCAGGCGTGGGCCCGCAACCACCGCGAACTACGAGCCGCCCTGACCACCCTGGTCGAGGGTCAGACGGCGAGCGCCAGGTGAAGCACATCATTCAGTTGGTGCTGGCCGTCCTCACGCTGGCCGCTGGAGTCGCGAGTGGTTTGGCAGCCCGCAGTCTGGTCTATGTCGCTCCGGTCGCCGACGGCCAGCCCTCGACGACGTCGGTGGCCTACGACCCGCCGATGATGGCACTGACCTGGTTGCTGGTCACCGCGGCCGGGGTGCTGGCGGTACTGGGGGTGGCCGGGCTGGTCCGAGCCCGCCGCGCGGTTCAACGCACCCGGGCCTGACCTTCGGCGGGTCGCCGCCTTCCCTTTCAACGGGCGCCGAGCTGCGCTGCCCGGCTTTTGGCGGACCCCTGGACAACATACCCCCTGGGGGTACCATGAAGGCATGACGACGACGGACCTTCAGTTGAGCGGCATGAGCTGCGCGTCGTGCGCGGCCAGGATCGAACGCAGCCTCAACGACCTGGGGGTGTGCACGCCACGGTGAATTTCGCCGTCGAGCGCGCACATGTCGAACACGGGCCGCAGGTGTCCGAGCACGACCTGATCCATGCGGTGGAGTCCACCGGCTATCACGCTTCGGTGATCGACCATTCCGGTGGCGGCCACGATCACATGAATCACGACGTACCCACTGAGCAGCTGCGCCCGCGGCTGATCGGATCGGCCGTACTCGCGGTGCCGGTGGTGGCGTTGTCGATGGTGATGGCCTGGCAGTTCCCGGGCTGGCAATGGCTGGTGCTGGTGTTGACGACGCCGATCGTGTTCTGGGGCGGCTACCCGTTCCACAAGGCAGCGCTGAACAGCGCGCGGCACGGTTCCTCGACGATGGACACCCTGGTCTCGATCGGCACCCTGGCGGCTTACGCCTGGTCGGTCTTCGAGGTGGTCACCGGAGCCGCACGCCACGGGCATGGCCACGTCTACTTCGAGGTCGCCGCCGCCGTGACGGTGTTCCTGCTGGCCGGTCGCTACGCGGAGTCGAAGGCCAAGCGGTCGGCCGGTGCGGCCCTGCGCGCACTGCTGTCGCTGGGGGCCAAGGACGCCGTCGTGCTGCGCGACAGCGGCGAGGGGCAAGCTGAGGTCAAGATCCCGGCCGGGGATCTACACGTCGGCGATGTGGTCGTCGTGCGGCCGGGGGAGCGGGTGGCCACCGACGGTGTCGTCATTGACGGAGCCTCGGCATTGGACACCTCGGCGATGACCGGCGAATCGGTACCCGTCGACGTCCGCGAAGGTGACGAGGTGCTGGGCGGAGCGGTGAACACGTACGGCCGGATTCTGGTGCGGGCCACGCGGGTCGGCGCCGACACGCAGCTGGCGCGGATGGCCGCGATGGTGGCCGACGCGCAGAGCGGCAAGGCGTCGATCCAGCGGCTGGCCGACCGGGTGTCGGCGGTGTTCGTCCCGATCGTGCTCGGCATCGCCGCGGTGACGCTGGTGGCGTGGTTGCTGTCCGGGGCGGCGGTCACGGCGGCGTTCACCGCAGCCGTCGCGGTGCTGATCATCGCCTGCCCCTGTGCGCTGGGCCTGGCCACACCGACCGCGATCCTGGTCGGTACCGGTCGCGGCGCGCAGCTCGGTGTGCTCATCAAGGAGCCGCAGGTCCTCGAGACGGTCACCGGTATCGACACCGTCGTGCTGGACAAGACCGGCACCGTCACCACCGGAACGATGACCCTCGATGCCATCGAGGGTGACCAGGTCGAACAGGACGTCGACACTGTGCTGGCCCGGGCCGCCGCCGTCGAATCGGCCTCCGAACATCCGGTGGCCGCCGCGATCGTGGCCGCCGCCCGCCGGCGCGGGCTGGCCGTGCCCGCGGTGCGCGACTTCGCCAACGACCCCGGCACCGGGGTCAGCGGTGTGGTCGACGGGGTGCGGGTACAGGTGGCTCGCTTCTCCGACGACGACGGCCGCACCAGCGTGGCGGTGACCTGGGACGGCTCCCGGCGTGGGGTGCTCAGGCTGGTCGACGCGGTGAAGCCGACCAGTGCCGAGGCCATCGCCGAACTCAAGGCGATGGGTATCACCCCGATCCTGCTCACCGGGGATAACCCGGCCGTCGCTGCTCGGGTCGCTGCCGAGGTCGGCATCGGGCCGGGTGATGTCATCGCGGGCGTGCTGCCCTCGGAGAAGGCCGACGAGATCAAGCGGCTGCAGGGCCGGGGACGCAAGGTCGCCATGGTCGGCGACGGCGTCAACGATTCGGTGGCACTGGCCACGGCCGACGTCGGGATGGCGATGGGCACCGGTACCGACGCCGCGATCGAGGCCGGCGACGTCACGCTGGTGCGCGGTGATCTGCGGACGGTCCCGACCGCCCTGCGGCTCTCGGCCCGCACGCTGCGGATCATCAAGCAGAATCTGTTCTGGGCGTTCGGCTACAACGTGGCAGCCATTCCGCTGGCGGCGCTGGGCTTGCTCAATCCGATGATCGCGGGTGCGGCGATGGCGTTCTCCTCGGTGCTGGTGGTCACCAACAGCCTGCGCCTCAAGCGCTTCCACTGACTGCGCCCAAACTGACGTTTTCGCCGGAGAAATACGAGTAGATCGCTGCATTTCGTCGATCTCGACGACGGTGACCCTCGTCACGAACCCGTTGGTACAAAGTGCGAAATCTGTAACACTGTTGCACATGACGGACCTCGCCGAATCCCGGTCGGCCACCGACGCCCTGCCACTCGGACCGCAATCACTGGTGTGGCGCTACTTCGGTGACAACCGCATGTTCCTGATCGGGCCCCGGCCCGCCGTGCTGCAGAACATGCTCGCCGAACTCGGGCAGGGGGTGTTCGACCATTCGGTGTGGTTCGCCGACACCGCGGCCCGGATCAAGCGCTCGCTTCCGCCGATCTTCATGACCGTCTACGGCAGTGAGGACGACAACGCCGGGCCCAAGGTTCGCGACTTCCACGTCAACATCAAGGGCGACATGCCGCAGGGCGGTCGCTACCACGCGTTGGATCCCGAGACGTACTACTGGGCGCATGCCACCTTCTTCGATCAGGCGCTCTACTTCGCCGACACCTTCGTCAAGCGCCTCACCCGCGCCGAGAAGGAACAGATGTACCTCGAATCCAAGACCTGGTACCGCCGCTACGGCGTCAGCGATCGGCCGATGCCGGCCGACTACGCCGAGTTCGAACGGTATTGGGACCACATGATCAACGACGTTCTCGTCGCGCACCCCACCGCCAAGTACGGCGTCGGCTATGTGACCAAGGGCTTCCCGAAACCCAAGGCCGTCCACCCGATCGTGTGGCGGCTGGTCGCTCCGGTGTTCAACCCGGTGGCGGCGTTCCTGACCACCGGCGGGATGCCGCCGCGCACCCGCGCAGTGCTGGGGCTGCCGTGGAGCGATCGCCAGGAGCGCAACTACCAGCTCTTCGCAGCCTTCTGGCGCTCGAGGGCGGTCAATTGGGTGTGGGGTCATCTGCCGATGAAGGTGCGCTACAACGGCTATGCCAGAGCGGGTTTCGCGCGGTCGGGACATGCCTGACCCGTCCACCGAGGCGATCCTCGACGCCGCGCTCGTCGAGTTCGACCAGCACGGCATCCGCCGGGTCGCCCTCGACGACGTCGCACGCCGCGCGGGCGTCAGCCGCACCACGATCTACCGGCGCTTCGCCAATAAGGACGACCTGGTCTCCGCGGTAGTCGATCGGGAGAACGCGCGGCTTTTCGCCGACATCGCCGAGGAGCTGAAAAATGCTCGACCGCAATCGAACTACTACGTCGAAGCGTTCACCCAGGCCATCTTGCGCGGCCGCAGGCATCGCGTGCTCAACCGGATGGTGCTCGACGAGCCAGCGCTCACCCTCGAACTGGCCCGAAAGCACTACTCCGCCGCTGTGCAGCGCATCGAGGCGGCACTGCAGGTGATCTTCCCGCCCGGCTTCGCCGAACGGATCGGACCGCAGGCGGTTCACGAACTGGCCGACAACATCTGGCGCTACGCGATGATGGCGCTACTGCTGCCCAGCCCCGAGCCGCTCGACACCGCCGACGATATCCGGGAGTTCGCCACTCGGCACTTCCTGCCCAGCCTGCCCGACGCGTTGCGTTCGGTGCCGGTCTAGTCACTGCCGGGACAATCCAGGTCTACATACGCGGTGGGTGACGCTCGGTGGACGTCGGTGACGGTGCACTGGGAGAGTGCCCCGTTCGGCTGGCCGTTGAACTGGACTATAAAGCCCTGAGCCTGCAATTCGTTGACGATGTCGGGAGCCGAACCGGCTCCTGGTGCGATGACATGGACCAGGCCAGTGAGGGCCATCGAGGCACCAATAATGTTGCTGTACATACCTATAGATATGTCCGGAGGTTACTGTTCAGGTCGGTTCCGGTGGTGGGGCGAGCACTTCGACGACACCGCTTCGCTCGCGGACATCGAAGTGGGGCAACGGCTTCGGAGCGATTGGCAGGGCGTGCGTCACAACTGCCCCTGCCGGTGAGAACGACGTCGAATGGCACGGGCAGCGCAGCCGGTCGTCGCCTTGATCGAACCACAGCTTGCAGCCCTGGTGGGTGCAGACTCCTGAGACCGCGTCCACCCGTCCGTCGACCCGGCGAACGAAGCCGCTGACCGAACCCAGGTCGAATGCCCGCACGGCGCCTTCGGGTAGGTCGGCGCTGGCGGCCACGCGCTGCCAGGACCCCTCTGCGGGCAGCATCTCGGTGTCGGCGACCCGACGTTCCCCGTCATCTGGCGGTGCGGCCAGTCGGGATACCGCAACGCCGGCCACCGCCGCCGTCGCGGCCGCGGTGGTACCGACGATGACCTGACGGCGAGTGGCCGACGTTGTCCGCGTTGCGGACTGCGGGACCGCGACAGCGCTTGATTCTGCGGACATCTGGGTCGCCAGCCTTGCCCTGAGGCTGTCGACGAACTCCGGCCGCGGATCGTCAGCGCCGTCACGGGTGGCGGACAGGTCGATGGCGGTGCGCATTTGCGTCGCTTCGAACTCGTTTGGAGCGAATGACTTCGGCCGACGCCCCGCCATCAGATCGTCGATGTAACGGTCGAGCTGGCGGCGAGTCATGGGATCACTCCCTCGTTGATCTGCGCCGCCAACCGAAGCGCACGATGCTGCAGCACCTTGACGTTCGCGACGCTGACGCCGAGCGCAGCGGCGGCGTCCCGCACCGAATGCCCCTGCAGAAAGCGCAGTTCCAGTACGCGACGGTAGTTGTCGGGCAGGGCGTCGAGCAGGGCCGCCACGCGCTGCGGCGCCGTGCTCGGCGCGGCCGGGCCGAACACCGTGGCCGGCAGGTCCTCGATTGTGGTGACCTCGGTGCCCAGGGTGGCCCGCCAGTGCGCCGCGAGGACAGTACGGGCCGTGGCGCGCAGGTAGGCGCGCACCTCGGCGATGCTGGCCGTCAAGCGCAGCGGGCGCATCGCGGCCAGAAAGACTTCCGACGTCAGATCCTCTGCGTCCGGCTGATTCCCGACCCGGCCGAAGATCATCCGGTACACCCACGTGACGTTGTCGTCGTAGACGCTCGCCCAATCCGGGTAGCCCATCTCGCTGACCAGCCACAGGTCGGGTCGCGGGCGTAGATCGTCCTGCGCCGCCATCATCATGTGCCTTCCGCTCATCGACAAGAGATAGCGGCGGTGGTTACACCGCCAGAGGCGTAACCACCGCACTACCTCTTGATGAGACGGTCCGCGCCGCGGACTTGGTTCAGCCAAGGAGGCATATCCATGCATCACATCCGTACCGCGCTGGCGTGCGCCGCAATCGTCGCCGGCGCGGTCGCGTGCTCCGCGCCGGCGAAGGCCCCGGCACCGACGGTCGACTTCGGATCCAACGCGGGCACAGCCGTGGGAATGCCGGGAATGTCGGGGACGGGACCTCAACCGGCCTCCGGTGCATCGGCGACTACTTCGGCGAGCGCGCAGCCGCCGGTCGCCGGAACGGTGGTGATGATCACCAACTTCGCCTTCGCGCCAACCACTCTCACCATCAAAGTGGGGGATACCGTCACCTGGACCAACAAAGACGAGGAACCCCACACCGTCGTCGCAGACGACGGCTCGTTTCACTCGCCGGGGCTGGACACCAACGCCACCTACAGCTACACGTTCACCAAACCGGGCGCCTTCGACTACATCTGCAGCATCCACCCGTTCATGCGCGGCACCGTGGCGGTGAACCAGTGACCGGCGATCCCCATCAGATGACCCGGCGGCAGCTGATCCGGCATGGGGCCTGGTTCGGCGCAGCAGTCGGCCTGGCCGTCATCGGTGGAGAAGTGCTCTCCCATGCCGCGCCGGTTCCGACTGCCATGGAGTCGCGCCCCACCCTGCGGTTCGCGCAGATCAGCGACAGCCACATCGGGTTCAACGGAACAGCCAACCCGGATGTCACAGCTTCCTTCGACCGGGCGATCGACCAGATCAACAACCTCGGCTACCGTCCCGACTTCGTGATCCACACCGGTGATCTCACCCATCTGGCCACGCCCGCCCAGTTCGACCAGGTCAAACAAATGATGCGCCGCCTCGACACTCCGCACGTCTTCACCGTCCCCGGTGAGCATGATTCGGTCGACGACGCCGGACAGAAGTACCGCGCCGCATTCGGTGCTGGTACCCGCGGCGACGGCTGGTACAGCTTCGACATCGCGGGTGTCCATGTGATCGGGTTGGTCAACACGCTCAACCTGAAGAAGTTGGGCCACCTCGGCGCCGACCAGCTGGAGTTCGTCGAGAAGGACGTGGCCTCGCTGTCGGCCGATACGCCGATCATTGTGTTCAGCCACATCCCGCTGTTCGCGATGTACCCGCAGTGGGGGTGGGGCACCGACGACGCCACCCAGGCGCTGAGCTACCTGCGCCGGTTCTCCTCGGTGACGTGCCTCAACGGTCATGTCCATCAACTCTTTTCGAAGACCGAGGACAACGTGACCTTCTACAGCGGTACCACCACGGCCTACCCGTTGCCGCGTCCCGGCGACGGATCGGCGCCCAAACCGTTGACCTTGCCGGCCGGCAAGCTCCACGATGCTCTCGGCATCCGAGAGGTCAGCTACAACCGGGGCCGGCAAGTGCTGGCACTCAAGGAAGAGACGTTGCAATGAGACGGGGCGTCGACCTCGTCATCGCGGCAGCCCTGCTGGTCAGCGCCGTCAGCCACGGCTATCTGTACCTGCACGGTTATCGGTATCTTCCCGCTGTGGGCACCGGGTTCCTGGTGACGGCAAGTGTTTTCGCCGCCCTTGCGGTGCTCATCGCGGCGGGTGGGCCCCGGTGGCTACGCCTGGCTGCGTTGGGCGGTTCCCTGGCGGCACTGGGGGCCTTTGTGATGTCGCGCACCGTCGGTCTGCTGGGATTCACCGAACACGGCTGGCAGCCCGCGCCGCACGCGGTGCTCAGTGTGCTCGCTGAGCTGGTGGTCGCCGGGGTCTCGACATTGTCGGTGCTGACGGTGACCAAGGCACGCACGGTGCCGGGGGTGGACTTCCGCGCGGCCGGGATCGACGATAGGTAGCCGTGGCACCAGTCGCCGAACGAGGAGAGCGGATGCAGGACCGGCGGGTCGCCGTCGCGGCGGGGGAGATCGCCGTCGCGGCCGACACCGGGTACGGATTGCGCGTCACCGATCTGCGCCCCCTGGGCGGGGAATTCGACCAAACCTTCGCGGCAAGCACCGAATGCGGCGAACGGTTCGTTGTCAAGATCTACCGTGCCGAGGACATCGAGGGTGTTCGCTGGCAACACCAGCTGATGGATCGGTTGGCCGGCACTGTGCCGGTGCCCGCCGTGGTGCGCACCCGCTCAGGGCAGGACGTCAGCGCGCTGGACGGCGACCGGTGGTTCGGGGTGTATTCCTGGATCGAGGGTGCGTTGCTCGCCGAACTGGACCGCCACCCCCGAGAGCTCCTGGTCGACTGGGGCGTGACGGCGGCGAAGATCGTGGTCGGCGTGGCCGGCATGCATGCGACCGGGGCGCCCCCCGCCACCCACATGTGGGATCTGCGCGCAGCACCGGACGCCATCGCCGCTGCGCTGCCGCGGCTCGTCGACCCGGCGCATCGGCAGCTCAACGTGGAGGCCATCACCGTGTTCGCCGACGTGATCGCGCCGAGGATCGCCGATCTCCCCAAAGCTGTTGTGCACCAGGATCTCAACGACTTCAACGTGCTTGCGAATGCATCGGGTACGCGGATCGGCGGGATCATCGATTTCGCCGATGCCCTCGACACCGTCCGGGTGGCGGAGCCGGCAATCGCCGGCGCATACGCGATGTTGCGCAAAGACGATCCCATCGCCGCGCTGGCGGCCGTGACAGCGGGGTTCAACCAGGTGTTGCCACTGACCGACGCCGAACTCGCGCTGATCTACCCCCTGGCCGTGGTCCGTCTCACCGTGAACGCGGCCACCTGGACCGCCCGGCGTGATGACCCGACCCGCAAGTACGGCCTCGCCCGCTCCCAGCACACCTGGCAGGCGCTGGCGCAGTTGCGCCGAATTCCGCTCGATGCAGCCGAGGCGCGGATCCGCGGTGCCGTCGGTGTCGACCCCACTGTTGTGAAAGGGCCCCACCCGCAATGAGCACACAGCCGCGGACTGCCGCGCCGACCATGGTCAACGGGTTTGATCCCGAACGCATGTCGGATCTCAGCCCGCACACCCGTGACGCGGTAGAGCGGCGTAACCGAGTCCTCGGGCCGGTGTACCGGTTGTTCTATCACGATCCCGTCGAGGTGGTCCGCGGCAGCGGCACCTATCTCTACGACGCAGAGGGCAACGAGTACCTCGATGCCTATAACAATGTCCCCTGTATCGGCCACTCCCACCCCGCCGTGGCCGATGCGGTGACCCGACAACTGCACACGGTGAACACCAACACCCGTTATCTGCAACCCAGCATCACCGAGTACGCCGAAGATCTGCTGTCCACGTTCCCAGATGCGTTGTCCAACATCGTGTTCACCTGCTCCGGCTCCGAGGCCAACGACCTGGCGCTGCGGGTCGCCAAGTACGTCACCGGCAGGCGCGGGATCATCGTCACGGCCAATGCCTACCACGGTGTCACCGAGACGGTCGCCGCGATCTCGCCATCGCTGGGCGCCCGCTCGCCGCTCGACATTCACGTCCGCACCGTCGATCCCTTCGATCACCGCACGGCAATCGACGATGCGCTCGGCGAGCGCCTGCGCACTCAGATCCGCTCGGCCGTCGACGATCTCGAGCGCCACGGTGTCGGCCTCGCGGCGTTCATCGCGGACAGCATCTTCTCCTCCGACGGCGTCCGCAGCGACCCGACCGGATTTCTTCGGCCGGCCATCGACGAGGTGCACCGCGCGGGTGGTCTCTACATCGCCGACGAGGTCCAGCCGGGTTTCGGCCGCACCGGCGAATCCTGGTGGGGTTTCCAACGCCACGGTATCGAGCCGGATATCGCGACCATCGGCAAACCGATGGGTAACGGCATGCCGATCGCTGCCGCTGTGTTCAGACCTGACCTGCTCGTCGAGTTCGGGCGTAATATTCGGTATTTCAACACCTTCGGCGGCAACACCGTGTGCGTCGCGGCTGCCCAGGCGGTGCTCGACACGATCCGCGCCGAGGGGCTGATCGAGCGGGCGGCACGGGTCGGTGCCAACCTCAAGCGGGCGGTGCAGCACGCGACGGCTGATGTCGACATGATCGGCGAGGTGCGCGGGTGCGGACTGTTCCTCGGTGCCGATGTCGTCGACCCGGTCGACGGGACGCCCGATGCTGCCGGCGCCGCGGCCGTCGTCAACGAACTGCGCCGCCGGCGGGTGCTCATCTCGGCCTCCGGCCCCGCCGGCAATGTGCTCAAGGTCCGCCCGCCGTTGGCCTTCGGCGAGCCGGATGCCGACAGGTTCCTGACAGAGTTCGCCGCGGCGCTGACCTCGGTTGCGCAGCGATAGCACGCCGGACCGATTACGGCTTCACACCGAGTTCCAGCAGCAACTGCCCGCCCCGGGACTCCCGCTCGACCAGATCGGGGCAGTGGCGGCGCAATTCGTTGACCAACCGCTGGCGCAGGGTCTGCTCGGCGGCCGGGCAGTGTTCACAGGCTCCGCCGAGCTGCACCGCCACCGCGTCGCCGATCCGTTGCACGCGTACCGAACCGCCGTGGGATCGCACGAAGTCGCCGACCGCTCCCTCCAACACGTCGGCGGTGACCCGTTCGAGGACCTCACCCGGTGCCGCCTCGACCACCCACTCGGCCGGGGACCGCAGTGCCGCGCGCAGAGCGGCCTGGACCGTCGGACCTTCGGCGCGCCAGGACAGTCCCTCGCGCAGCCACAACACCACCGAGGTGTCGTCGATCAGCCCACCGGTCAGGGCTCCGTCATCGAACATGCGGCCCAGGTCGCCGGCCGCGGTGCGCACCCGACCGACCGGCAGCCCGTCCGTCCGCACCACCCAGCGCACCGCCGACGGTTCGCCGGTCACCCGTTCGGCGTGCAGCGCGATCACGTCAGGGCCGCCACGATGGTCCTGGCGACGAACGCCAAGACCCACGCCAGGACGAACAGGTATCCCCACGCGATGGCCGGCCACTTCCACGACCCGGTCTCGCGGCGCAGCACCGCCACCGTCGACATGCATTGCAGCGCATACATGAAGAACACCAGCAGGGCGGCGATGGTGGGTGCGTCGAACAACAGCCGGCCGGCCGCCGGCCCACTCTGCACCCGCATCGAGCGCAGCGAGGCCGCCGGATCGTCGGGGGTCTGCGCGGCGGCCACCTGACCGAGTGTGGCGACGAACGTCTCGCGAGCGGCCAGTGACGACAGCACCCCGATGTTGATCCGCCAGTCGAAGCCCAGAGGCGCGAACACCGGTTCGATGGCGCGACCCACCGACGCGGCATACGAATGGTCGATGACGTAGGACGAGACCGCCGCATCGTTGGTGGTGTCGACTCCGGCGGCGGCCATGTCGGCCTCGTGGCGCACCGGCAGGTTCAGCAGCACCCAGAGCACCACCGTCGTCACCAGGATGATCGAGGTGACCTTGCGCAGAAACGCCGACGCCGCCGTCCACACCTCGGCGGCCACCGTGCGCAGCCGGGGCAACTGGTACGGCGGCATCTCCATGTAGAACGGCAGCAGCGCGGCACCGCGGGAGGTGAGCCGCTTGAAGACGGCGGCCGCCGTCATCGCCGAGACCGCGCCCAGCAGATACAGCGCGAACATCACCACACCGCGGGCGCTGAACGGGCCGATCCGGGCGTCGGCGCTCAGCAGCATGCTGATCAGCAGGATGTACACCGGCAGCCGCGCCGAGCACGTCATCAGCGGGGCGCCCATCATGGTGGCCAGCCGGTCTTTGGCCGACGGCAGCGACCGGGTGGCCATGATGCCGGGAATCGCGCACGCCACCGAGGACAACAGCGCGACGAACGCGCGGCCCTCCAACCCGGCGCCCGCCATCACCCGATCCATCAGGAACGCCGCCCGTGCCAGGTAACCGGTGCCTTCCAGCAGGGCGATCAGGACGAACAGCAGCACGATCTGGGGCAGGAACACCAGCACGCTGCCGACGCCGCCGATGACGGCCTCGGACAGAAATGCCGACAGCCAGGAGAGGTGAACCTGCTCGGCCACGACCCCGCCCAGCCAGGCGAAGAGGTCCTCCACGTAGCCCTGCAGGGGCGCGGCGACGGTGAAGATGGTCTGGAAGAACCCGAACATGGTGAGCAGGAAGACCACGGTGCCGGCGACCGGATGCAGCAGCACGGCGTCGATGCGGCTGGTGCGCCGGTCGATCTCGGGCACGGTGTAGCCGGCCGCGGTGAGCACAGAGTCGATCCAGGCGGTGACCTCGGCGGTGTCGGTCGGCGGCGGCACCACCGGCGTGCTCCACGACGCGTGGTCGGCCATCAGTTCGCGCAGGGCCACGATGCCGTCGCGGTGTCCGGCGACCACGGGGACGACGGGAACGCCCAGGGCCCGGCTGAGGGCGGCAACGTCGAGATGGCCGTTGCGCCGGGCCAGGTCGTCGGTGAAGGTCAGCACCACGCAGGCCGGCAGTCCGGTCTGCAGCAGTTGGGCCAGCAGACCCAGCGAGCGGCGCAGCGTGGTCGCGTTGAGCAGCACCAGCAGCGCGTCGGGTATGTCGACGCGCTGGTTGTGGCGTTCGGTGTCGAGGACGTCGACGACGATCTGTTCGTCGGGGCTGATCGGATCGAGGCTGTAGGTGCCGGGCAGGTCCTCGATTACGACGGTGTGGTGTTCGTCGAGGGTCATCCGCCCCTCGAATCGGGACACCGTGACGCCCGGGTAGTTGCCGGTCTTGGCGTGCAGGCCGGTCATCGCGTTGAACAGGGTGGTCTTGCCCGAGTTGGGACTGCCGACGACGGCGAAGCGGGTCAGGCCGGTGTTGGCTTCGGCGGTCCCACCGCCGTGGTGGTGGTGGCCGGTCAACGGATCCGTTCCACGTGGATGCAGCGGGATTGGACGGTCCGCAACGCCAGTTCGCAGTCGCCCACGCGGAACACCACCGGATCGCGCAGGGGCGCGCGGCGCACCATCGTGACCTCGATGCCCGGGACGATGCCCAGGTCGAAGAAGCGGCGTGCCGTGCTGGCCGGGACCTCGTCGCCGTAGCCGACAACGGTGGCCCGCTCGCCGCGGCGGAGGTCGGCCAGGGTGGTCGTGACCGACGCGTCCGGGTCGGCACCGGTCGCCAGGCGGCGTCGGCTCATCCGGTCGGACACAGAGGACACGGCTAGAGGATAGGCGCATCCGTCGGCCGCGCTTGCTGTGGTTGCACCCTGGGGAACGCGTCCATCGGCTGTGCTGTGAGCACCCCCACATCGAGCAGGGAATTATTCGTCGTCACCGGGGCGTTCCATCGGTTGCGATGCTTATAGAACTTAGTGCTATAAGCGGAGCGGGGCCCGAGACGATCCGTAACTCGAGCGACACCGAACGTCCCCGACAGGAGCACCCGTCATGACAAATGTCGTCTTCATCCACGGACTGTGGATCGCCAGTACCGCCTGGCAACCCTGGATCGACCACTTCGCGGCCCAGGGCTACCACGCCATCGCGCCGGCCTGGCCCGGCGAACACACCACCGTGCCAGCGACCCGCGAGAATGCCGCCGATCAGGCTGGATTCGGCATCGACGAGTTGACCGATCACTTCGCCACGGTGCTCGACCAGTTCGACACCCGGCCGGTGGTGATCGGGCATTCCTTCGGTGGACTGATCGCCCAGAAGCTGCTCGGCCAGAACAAGGCCGCCGCGGCCATCGCGATCGATCCCGCCCCGATCAAGGGCGTCAAGCCGCTCCCGATCGCGCAACTGCGCTCGGCCTTTCCGGTGCTGGGCAACCCGCTCAACCGGGGACGGGCCAAGGGCCTGAGCCAAGCCCAATGGCGGTACGGCTTCGGCAACGCCTTGACGGCCGAGGAATCCGACGCGCTGTGGCAACAGTGGTCCATCCCGTCGCCGGGCAAGCCGCTGTTCGAGGCCGCGACAGCCAACTTCCTGCCGAACTCGCCCGCCAAGGTCGACACCGCCAACAGCAGTCGTGGGCCGCTGTTGATCACCGCAGGCACCGCTGATCACACCGTCCCGTACGTGAGCGCCAAAGCGGCGCACGGCCTGTACCGCAAGTCCGGCGCGGTCACCGATTTCCACGAGTTCGAAGGACGCGGGCACTCGCTGACCATCGACCACGGCTGGCGTGACGTCGCCGACACCGCGCTGGCGTGGCTGGCCGACCAGGGCCGCACCGGACGGGCATGACCGCGGCACCCCGTCGTCGCCGCACCGCCAGCGAGCAGGTCTCGGCCGCGTTGTTGAGCGCGGCCGAGACCGTGCTGGACCGCAGCGGAACGGCGGGCGTCACCATCCGCGCCGTCGCGGCCGAGGCCACGGTCGCGCCGATGAGTGTCTACAACCGCTTCGGCAGCAAAGAAGCCCTGCTCTCGGCGCTGGCCATGCGGGCACTGGATCAACTCGGCGCGGCCATCGACACGCCACCGTCGGTCGAAGCCACCGAGCGGTTACGCCGGGCCTGCCGCAGCTACCGCGGGTATGCGCTGACGCATCCCGCGCGATACCTGTTGATCTTCGCCACCGGCAGCCCTTTGCAGGATCAGGCGTCGCCTGCGGCCGCGCACGGGCGGGTGGTGTTCGACGTGCTCGTCGGGCTGGTTCGCGCGGTGACCGCGGGGGAGCCGGCAACCGACGCGGTCGAGGCCGCCCAGGCGGTCTGGGCCGCGGTCCACGGTGCGGTCACGCTCGAAATCGCCGGGATCGGCCAGACGTCAGACCCGGCCACCAGCTACGAACACCTGCTGGATCTGGTGGTCGCGGGTCTCGCGAAGTGACGGGCGGCCGGCCTGCTACACCCTGTAGTTGACCGCCCGGCCGCGACTGGGACACTGGTGGCCATGAGCAGTACCGATCAGGCCGCCTCTGCCTCGACCTCATCCCGGGTATCGGCCCGGCTGTTCGCCGACGCCTGTGCGGTGATCCCCGGCGGAGTGAACTCCCCGGTGCGGGCCTTCAACTCCGTCGGCGGCACGCCGCGCTACATCACCTCCGCCAAGGGGTACTGGCTGACCGACGCCGACGGCAACCGCTATATCGACCTGGTGTGCTCGTGGGGTCCGATGATCCTCGGTCATGCGCACCCAGCGGTCGTCGACGCGGTGCAGCGGGCCGCCGCCGACGGGCTGTCCTTCGGCGCTCCCACTCCCGGTGAGACCGAACTGGCCGCCGAGATCGTTGCCCGGGTGGACCCCGTCGAGCGGGTCCGGCTGGTGAATTCGGGCACCGAGGCCACCATGAGCGCGGTCCGGCTGGCCCGCGGGTTCACCGGCCGCTCCAAGGTCATCAAGTTCTCCGGCTGCTACCACGGTCACGTCGACGCGCTGCTGGCCGACGCCGGGTCGGGTGTGGCCACCCTGGGGCTGCCGTCGTCACCCGGGGTCACCGGTGCCACCGCCGCCGACACGATCGTGTTGCCCTACAACGACGTCGCCGCGGTGGAGGAGTCGTTCGGCAAGTTCGGCGACAGCATCGCCGCGGTGATCACCGAGGCCTGCCCGGGCAACATGGGTGCCGTCCCGCCGCAGCCGGGCTACAACGCCGCGTTGCGCCGGATCACCGCCGAGCACGGCGCGCTGCTGATCGTCGACGAGGTGATGACCGGCTTCCGGATGAGCCGAAGTGGTTGGTACGGCATCGATCCGGTCGACGCCGACCTGTTCACCTTCGGCAAGGTGATGAGTGGCGGGCTGCCCGCGGCGGCGTTCGGTGGGCGCACCGACGTGATGGAGCGGCTGGCCCCGCTGGGGCCGGTGTATCAGGCCGGCACCCTGTCGGGAAACCCGGTGGCGGTGGCCGCGGGTCTGGCGACGCTGCGCAACGCCGACGAGGCGGTCTACGCCGCACTGAACGCCAACGCCGACCGGCTGGCTGGTCTGCTCGCAGCGGCATTGACCGACGCCGGAGTGGTTCATCAGGTGGCCCGGGCGGGCAACTTCCTGTCGGTGTTCTTCACCGACAGCCCGGTGACGGACTTCGCCTCGGCCCGTGCCAGCCAGACCTGGCGCTTCCCGGCGTTCTTCCACGCCCTGCTCGCCGCCGGTGTGTACGCCCCGCCGAGCGCATTCGAAACCTGGTTCGTCTCAGCCGCTCTCGACGACGCCGCGTTCGAGCGGATCGCCGACGCTCTGCCGGGAGCCGCGCGCGCCGCGGCGGAGGCGAAGCCCGCGTGAGTGACCAGATGCGGACCGTCGTACACGTGATGCGCCACGGTGAGGTGCACAATCCGGAGGGCATCCTCTACGGCCGGCTGCCGGACTACCACCTTTCCGACCGCGGGCGCGCCCAAGCGGCGGCGGTCGCGAGTTGGCTGGCGAGCCGCGACATCGTCTACGTCGTCGCCTCACCGCTGGAGCGGGCCCAGGAGACCGCGGCGCCGATCGCGGCCCACCACGGCCTGGCCGTCGATACCGACCCCGAACTGATCGAATCGCACAACGTGTTCGAAGGCGAAAAGGTGTCTCCGGGTGACGGGGCACTGCGTGACCCGCGCAACTGGTGGCATCTGCGCAACCCGCGTTCGCCGTCGTGGGGTGAGCCCTACCGTGAGATCGCCGCGCGGATGAAGGGGGCCGTGGAGCGCGCACGCGTGAAGGGGTCCGGCCACGAGGCGGTGTGCGTCAGCCACCAGTTGCCCGTCGAAACGCTGCGTCGGGCGATGAATGATCAACCGCTACACCACTTCCCGACAAAGCGGTTGTGCAACCTGGCCTCGGTGACGTCGTTCTACTTCGACGGCGACGACTACGTCGGTTGGGGATACGCGGAGCTCGGCGGGCGGTGAAGCGCCTGGCGGTCCTCCTGGTGGCGGCGACGATGCTGGTCGGCTGCTCCACCGGTGACGACGCAGTCGCCCAGGGCGGCACATTCGAATTCGTCGCGCCCGGCGGGAAGACCGACATCTTCTACGATCCCCCCGCGAGCCGGGGCACCCCCGGGCCGCTGTCCGGACCCGAACTCATGGATCCGTCGAAGACGCTGTCGCTGAAAGACTTCGACGGCAAGGTTGTGGTGATCAACGTGTGGGGCCAGTGGTGCGGTCCGTGCCGCTCGGAGATCACCCAGCTGGAGAAGGTCTACGACCAGACCCGTGCGCTGGGAGTCGCGTTCCTCGGGATCGACGTCCGTGACAACGACATCACCGCACCGCAGGATTTCGTCGTCGACCGCAAGGTGACATTCCCGTCGATCTACGACCCGGCCATGCGCACCATGATCGCGTTCGGCGGCAAGTATCCGACCACCGTGATTCCGTCCACCGTCGTGCTCGACCGCGAACACCGGGTGGCCGCGGTGTTCCTGCGCGAGTTGCTGGCCGAGGACCTGCTGCCGGTGGTGCAACGACTGGCCGCCGAACCCGCCCCGAATCAGGCCAAGCCATGACCGGTTTCGCGCAGACCGCCGCGGCGGGCCCGCTGTTGCTGGCCCTCGGGGTGTGCGTGCTGGCCGGGCTGGTCTCCTTCGCCTCCCCGTGCGTGGTGCCGTTGGTCCCCGGTTATCTGTCCTACCTGGCCGCTGTGGTCGGGGTGGACGACCTCGACGGACACGTCGCGCTGAAAACCCAGCGCCTGCGGGTGGCCGGCTCGGCGCTGCTGTTCGTCGCGGGCTTCACCGCGGTGTTCGTGCTCGGCACCGTGGCGGTCCTGGGCATGACCACCGCGCTGATCACCAATCAACTTGTGCTGCAACGGGTGGGCGGTGTCCTGACGATCGTCATGGGCTTGGCTTTCATCGGCTTCATCCCAGCGCTGCAGCGCCAGGCCCGGTTCACTCCCCGACAACTCGCCGGGGTGGCGGGTGCCCCGCTGCTGGGGGCGGTGTTCGGGCTGGGCTGGACGCCGTGTCTGGGTCCGACGTTGACCGGGGTGATCACCGTCGCCTCGGCCACCGACGGCGCCAGCGTCGCCCGGGGTGTGGTGCTGGTCATCGCCTACTGCCTGGGGCTGGGCATTCCCTTCGTGCTGCTGGCTCTCGGATCGGGCTGGGCGGTCAACGGATTCGGGTGGCTGCGCCGGCACACCCGGGCCATCCAGATCGTCGGCGGTGTGCTGCTCATCGCCGTCGGCCTGGCGCTGGTGAGCGGGGCGTGGAACGACTTCATCTCCTGGGTGCGCGACGCATTCGTCTCCGATGTGAGGTTGCCGATTTGACCACCTCCCCTGCGCGAGCAGACACAAACGCCCCCGACACGCCGGCGCGGCGGGGACCTTTGCGTCTGCTCGCGCGGTGGGCGCGGGCCGGCTGGCGGGCCCTGACCTCGATGGGCACCGCACTGGTGCTGCTGTTCCTACTGGCGCTTGGCGCCGTGCCGGGCGCCCTGCTGCCGCAGCGCAGTCTCAACGAGTCCAAGGTCCAGCAGTACATCGCCGAGCACCGCATCATCGGACCGTGGCTGGACCGGTTGCAGCTGTTCGACGTGTTCTCCAGCTTCTGGTTCACCGCCATCTACGCGCTGCTGTTCATCTCCCTGGTCGGGTGTCTGACCCCGCGGATGATCGAGCACGTCCGCACCCTGCGCTCGGTCCCGGTCGCGGCCCCGCGCAACCTGTCCCGGCTGCCCAAGCACGCCGCCGGCGAGGTAGCGGGCTCGCCGGAGTCGGCGGCCGCCGCGGTCTGCGCGCGGCTGCGCGGCTGGCGGCGGGTGACCCGAACGGCGGACGGGGTCACCGAAGTCTCGGCCGAGAAGGGCTACCTGCGCGAGTTCGGCAATATCGTCTTCCACTTCTCGCTGCTGGGGCTGCTGGTGGCGATCGCAGCGGGCAAACTGTTCGGCTACGAAGGCAACGTCATCGTCATCGCCAACGGCGGGCCCGGAGTCTGCTCCGCGTCGCCGGCCGCGTTCGACTCGTTCCGCGCCGGCAACAACGTGGACGGCACCTCGCTGTATCCGATGTGTCTGAAGGTCAACGATTTCCAGGCCCACTACCTGCCCAACGGACAGGCCACCTCGTTCGCCTCCAACATCGAATACCAGGCCGGCGACGATCTGGCCGCCGGCACCTGGCGGCCGTACCGGCTCGAGGTGAACCATCCGCTGCGCATCGGCGGCAACCGGGTGTACCTGCAGGGCCACGGATATGCGCCGACCTTCACCGTCACCTTTCCGAACGGGCAGCAGCGCACCCAGACTCTGCAATGGCGCCCCGACGATCCCCGCACCCTGCTGTCGTCGGGGGTGATCCGCGTCGACCCGCCCGGCGGCATGTATCCCGACCCGTCCGAGCGGCGCAAGCATCAGCTGGCGATCATGGGCTTGTTCGCGCCCACCGCGGAACTGGACGGAACACTGCTCTCGTCGAGCTACCCGGCAGCCAACGATCCGGCGGTGGCCATCGACATCTATCGCGGCGACACCGGGCTGGACACCGGACGTCCCCAATCCCTGTTCACCCTCGACCCGCGACTCATCGAGCAGAAGCGGCTGACCAAGGTCAAGCGGATCAACCTGCGTCAGGGTGAACAGGTGCGGCTCGACGACGGCACCGTGGTGAAGTTCGACGGTGCCACGCCCTTCGTCAACCTGCAGGTGTCGCACGATCCCGGCCAGCTGTGGGTGCTGGCGTTCGCGATGACGATGATGGGTGGGCTACTGGTGTCGCTGATCGTGCGCAGACGCCGGGTCTGGGCCAGGATTACGCCATCGACAGAACACCCCGGTACGGTGAACATCGAGCTGGGCGGGCTGGCTCGCACCGACAACTCCGGTTGGGGCGGCGAGTTCGAGAAGCTCACCGAGCGGTTGTTGACGGATCTGCCCGCCGCGGCGCCGTCGAAAGAGAAGGTCTAGACACACGCGATGAACACCGAACACATCGACATCGGCCTGGCTCGCTACTCCGACTGGGCGTTCACCTCGTCGATCGTTGTTCTGGTCGGCGCACTGCTCCTGCTGGCCGTCGAGCTGGCCTACAGTCGCGGCCGCAAGGTCGAAGCCCGCGAGCTGGTGTCGGCCGGAGCCGCCGGGCCGGCGGGTACCGGAGCGGTCAGCGCCGACAGCGACCGCCCCGGCGTGGTGCTCGACAAGCCGCAGCGCCCCACCGACGAACGCATCGGCAAGGCGGGGCTGTCGCTGGTATACGTCGGTATCGCCCTGCTGTTCGCCTGCATCGTGCTGCGCGGCCTGGCCACCGCTCGGGTGCCCTGGGGCAACATGTACGAATTCATCAACCTGACCAGCTTCTGCGGTCTGGTGGCTGCCGCGGTGGTGTTGCGCAAACCGCAATACCGTGCGCTGTGGGTGTTCGTCCTGGTGCCGGTGCTGATCCTGCTGACGGTCTCGGGCAAGTGGCTCTACACCAACGCCGCGCCGGTGATGCCCGCGCTGCAGTCGTACTGGTTGCCGATCCACGTCTCGGTGGTCAGCCTGGGCTCCGGGGTGTTCCTGGTGGCCGGGGTGGCCAGCATCTTGTTCCTGCTGAAGATGTCGCCGCTGGCCGACGCGGGGCGCGAGGGTGCGCTCGCGCGGATCGTGCAGCGGCTGCCCGACGCGCAGACCCTCGACCGGATCGCCTACCGCACCACGATCTTCGCGTTCCCGATCTTCGGTTTCGGGGTGATCTTCGGCGCCATCTGGGCCGAGGAGGCCTGGGGCCGCTACTGGGGCTGGGATCCCAAGGAGACGGTGTCGTTCATCGCGTGGGTGGTCTACGCGGCCTACCTGCACGCACGTTCGACCGCCGGCTGGCGCGACAAGAAGGCGGCGTGGATCAACGTCGTCGGCTTCGTCGCGATGGTGTTCAATCTGTTCTTCATCAACCTGGTCACCGTCGGTCTGCACTCCTACGCCGGCGTGGGCTGAGCAGATTCTGCGCTAGGGTTTCGAAGTACGCCACGAGAACCACTCGACCCGAAACGATACGTCAGGGGGAAGTGCACGTGTCTGATCCGCATGCGCCCCGCAGGGGCCACGAAATGACCGACGCGACAACGGTGTTCCGCACCGAGCAGCGATTCCACGACCCGGCTGCCGCCTCCTCGGAGCCGGAGCCGGACTGGCTGGCCTCCACGCCGCCGATCGGCATCCCCCTGGATCCGCTGCAGGCGGCCGCCCAGCCGTACCACCAGTACGTCGCCGAACAGCCGGCACCGTCCTACCGTCCGACGGTGCCGCCGACGCCCTATCCGGACCTCTCGACCAGCGCTCTGCTGCGCCAGGTCAAGCCTGCGCCGTCGGGCGGATGGCGCAAATGGCTCTATCTGGCGTCGGGCAAGCTGATCAACGTCGGGGAGGGTCGGCGTTCCATCCGTCACAATGAGCTTGTCGCGCAGGTCAATCGCCCGCTGCAGGGTTGCTACAAGATTGCTCTGCTTTCGCTGAAGGGCGGTGTCGGCAAGACAACGATCACCGCCAGCCTGGGGGGCACGTTCGCCTCGATCCGCGGCGACCGGGTGGTCGCCGTCGATGCCAACCCGGACCGGGGCACGCTGAGCCAGAAGGTGCCGCTGGAGACGCCGGCCACCGTTCGCCACCTGCTGCGTGACACCGAGGGCATCGAGCGGTACAGCGACGTTCGCGGCTACACCTCCCAGGGGCCGAGCCGGCTGGAAGTGCTGGCCTCCGAAAGCGATCCGGCGGTGTCGCAGGCGTTCAGCGCCGAGGACTACGACCGCACGCTGGCCGTCCTCGAGCGGTTCTACAGTCTTGTGCTCACCGACTGCGGTACCGGACTGCTGCATTCGGTGATGAGTTCGGTACTGGCCAAAGCGGACACGTTGATCGTGGTGAGTTCAGGGTCGGTGGACGGGGCGCGGAGCGCCTCGGCGACTCTGGACTGGCTCGACGCCCACGGCCACCAGGATCTGGTGCGACGGTCGGTGTGCGTGATCAACGCGGTACGTCCGCGCACCGGCAAAGTCGACATGCAGAAGGTCGTCGATCACTTTGCGCGGCGGTGCAGGGCGGTGCGGCTGGTGCCCTTCGACCCGCATCTGGAAGAGGGCGCCGAGATAGATCTGGACCGGCTGAAGCCGAAGACCCGGGAAGCCCTGGTCGAGCTGGCCGCCGTTGTGGCCGACGGGTTCCCCGCCGCCGAGGTCAGCGAGAGGTTCGTCTAGCGCGGCTTGTCGCCGTGGCTGAGCCGCCACAGGAAGTCTGGATCATCGTCGGGCCCGATGACTCGGGTCTTCGCGCGGTTGGACTGGGCGCGAATAGCGCGCCAGCCGAAATAGATCGCCGCGCCGATGATCAGAACAAGCAGCAGGTACAGCACTTCAACCTCCTTGGTCCGAATATACGCGCGTCGGTAGGCTCGGCGCCGTGTCGGACAATTCGGACAATGCGGACAACGTGAGGACCGGTTCCAGCGGCCGCATGATGCGCGACGTCGTCGTGTACACCCTTGCGCGGCTTGTACTGGTGGTCGCTCTCACCGCGGCGATCTATTACATCGCCCAGCTGATCGGGATCCACGAGTTCCCGCTCGTGGTCGCGTTGCTGTTCGCGGTCGTCATCGCGCTACCGCTGGGCATCTGGTTGCTCGGGCCGCTGCGCAAGCGGGCCACGGCGAGCATCGCCCTCGTCGACGAGCGGCGGCGGCGCGATCGCGAGCAGTTGCAGGCCCGGCTGCGCGGGGACAAGCCTCGCTAGGCCTCGCGGTCAGCCCAGGGCCAGGGCCAGAGCCACCGCGGTCGACCACACCAGCATCGTCAGGCCGGTGTCGCGCAGCACCGGGATGAGTTCGCGGCCACCGAGGCCGCGGCTTACCGGCCCGGCGGCTCGAACCGCCAGCGGCGCCGCCGCCAACCCGGCCGCGCACCAGGGCGTGGCCAGCATGAGCACCAACGTCAGCGCGCCCGCCAACGCCAGCAGCGCCTGATACAACTGCCGGGTCCGGGCGTCGCCGAGCCGGACGGCCAGTGTCATCTTGCCCGCCACCCGATCGGTCGGGATGTCACGCAGATTGTTGGCAACCAGCACCGCCGAGGACAGCGCACCGGTCGCGACGGCCAGCGCCAAGCCAACCCAGTCCACCCGCAGCGCCTGGGTGTACTGGGTGCCCAGCACCGCGACGAGACCGAAGAACACGAATACCGCGATCTCGCCGAGCCCGGCGTAACCGTAGGGCCGGGACCCGCCGGTGTAGAGCCAGGCGCCGGCGATGCACACCGCGCCGACGGCGATCAGCCACGGTGCGCTGAGCACCGCGAGGACCAACCCGGCCGCAGCGCCCACCCCGAGGCTGATCACCGCTGCGGTCAGCACCGCTCGGGGAGAGGCCAGTTTGGCGCCGACCAGACGCAGCGGTCCGGCACGCTCGTCGTCGGTGCCACGGATGCCGTCGGAGTAGTCGTTGGCGAAGTTGACGCCGATGATCAACGCCACCGATACGGCCAATGCCAGCAGCGCTTTCCACCACACCGCCGAATGCGACCAGGCTGCTGCTCCCGTTCCGGCGATCACCGGAGCCACCGCGTTGGGCAGTGTCCTGGGCCTTGCCCCTCTACCCACTGCGCGATGCTCGCCATGCCCGCAATCGTCGCATGTGCGCCGACGGGTACGTACCGGCCAGCTGAACGACGGTCGGCCAGTGTTTGCTGGGCGGCGAGCCGCGACGCGGTCGCGGGATAGCTGACCGCGGCCCGTCTGTCCCTTCGCTGAAGTCGGCGCTTCCCGCCCTCTCTCGTCGATAAGCTGGTCAAACCAAACTCATCGGACTTTGCCCGGGACCGGCTTTCGTGAGGTAGCTGCTATCCGAAAAGCGAAACATTCTCATAGTCGGAATTTACCGGCCGCGGCGTAGCTCGTCCGCCCGCCGAAGGAGTGCCTCGGGCCTGGTCGAACCGCTCTTTGGCGGCGAGCAGGCGCCCGGGAGGGGGCCGGCGCCGACAGCGGAGCAGCGCGGTGGTTGTTGCGTTCTAAAATAATTCACGCGTCAGTAAGGTTTGCTGGATGGCGGCGGCATGGCGTTCACCTGCGCATCTCCTGGGCGTCATGCTTGCGCGTTCTTCCTGGGAACTGACTGACAAGTAAGTTCCTGTCGAAATGCCGTCTACTCTCAGATTCCCCTCAGGTACGTTTTGCCGAGTCCACAAGAGTCGCCTGACGGGAGTTATCATGCACATTGCTGTGCGGTCGTCTATCGCATCTGGCGTCGCGCTGGTCGGAGCGGGTGCCATCGCGCTTGCCCCGGTGCAACCGGTCGCCTCACCGTTGTCGAACGTTCACCTTCCCGCCGTCTTCTCCGCTGCCGGCGTCGAACTGACCGCTGCCTTCAACCCGGTGGCGCCGTGGGTCGACCTCATCACGGCCACGGTGAATAACGTCTCGACCCTCGGCGAGGACTGGCTGGCTGATCCGGCACCCGCACTGCGGCAGCTCGGCGCCAACTGGTTCGGCTACGGCCAGACGACGGTGACAGCGCTCGGCGGTGTCGTCTCGGCGACGTACGACTACCTCACGACGACCGTGCCCGAATCGCTGACCACCGCGTTCCAGCAGATCGCTCAAGGCAACCTCTCCGGTGCGGCCGCCACGATCAACAACGCACTCGGCACCGCGATCCTCACGCTGGGGCTGCCGCTGTTCCCGGTGGTGGACATCCCGGGCAAGATCGCCGACAACCTCGCTGCCGTGGTCAAGACGGTGACCGGCCTGCAAACGGTGCTGCCCGCGCTGATCGGGGTGCTCGGCCCCATCGAAGGCACGATCCAGTCGGTCGGCGACAGCGCCCAGAAGGTACTCGATTCCGCGGCGGCCGGCGATGCCGTCGCCGCGCTCAACGCCGCGGTCAACACGCTGCCGACCGTCATCTCAGCTGCCATCAACGGCTATGTGGCCACCGATGGCACCACCTATCCGGGGCTGCTCTCCCCGCCGGACGAGTTCGGGAACAACGCCGGCATTGCCTACACGCTGATGGTCTCGATACCGAAGGCGATCGCCACGGCATTGGGGGCGACGCAACCGACCCTGGCGGGCCGGCAGCCGGCGGCGGTCGCCGCGTCCGTGGTGGCCGACGAAGTGACGACCAGCACGCAAACGGCAACCGACGCCACGGAGCAGGCATCAGGCACCGCGGGATCCGGTTCGGACGCGGCATCCGCCGAGGACAACGCCGGGACTGAGGCGGCATCGGGGTCGACGTCGGTGGTCCGCGGGGCGAACAAGGCCCAGCCGCGGCGAGTCGGTGGCTCCGGCGTGAATGCTGAAAGTCGTGATTCGGCCGCGTCGGACACCGGCGTGGCCAAGAAGACGACTGGTGGCGACACCGGCAAGACCCGCAGCGCCCGGCACGCCGCGAGCAGCGGAAGGTAGTCCGGGCCTCTGGCCATGACGATGTGAGTGGCGGCCCCTGTCGACCTGGCAGGGGCCGTCCCTCGGGTCTTGGAGGGCAGGCGAACAGATGTGACGACATCGCGGCCGGACGACGTCGATAGCCGGTCGGCTCCTATTCACCGCCACTGGCTCGGGTTCGACGACATCGAGGCCGGCGCGTGGCTGAATTTCGAGTCCGTCGCCATGCAGCTGCACGATGTCGTGAATCGCGGTCTGGTCCGCACCCACCGGCTGACCTTGACCGACGTACAGATGCTGGCGTACCTGAAGCACCGCGGACCCAGCCCGATGGGCGCCATCGCCGAGACGCTCATGGTCACGCCGGGCGCTCTGACCCAGCAGGCGCAGCGTCTCGAGCGGCGTCGACTGGTGCAACGCCGCGCTGCCAAAGACGACGGCAGACGGGTGATGGCGATGTTGACGCTGACCGGCGCCCGGTCGCTGGCCGCCGCGCTGGAAACCTACTCGCGGCTGGTCCGCACGCACTTCCTCAACGAGCTCAGCCGGCCGCAGATGATCGCGCTCGGAGACAGTTGCCGGCGCATCAATGCCAGGTTGAGCGGGTTTGATTCGTCGCCGGACGCGGTCGGGTCGTAGCGGGCTGCGGGGCCGGACTGCCGATACACCACAATGGTCGAATGATCGGAGTGATCGGTGGCAGCGGCTTCTACACCTTCTTCGGGTCCGATGCCCGCAGCGTCAATCTGGACACTCCCTACGGCGAACCCAGTGCGCCGATCACCGTGGGCCGGGTCGGCTCGCACGAGGTGGCGTTTCTGCCGCGGCATGGCCTGAGCCACGAATTCTCGCCGCACACCGTGCCATACCGCGCGAACATGTGGGCGCTGCGGGCACTCGGGGTGCGGCGGGTCTTCGGCCCCTGCGCTGTCGGCAGCCTGACACCGGAATTGGGACCCGGTGCGATCGTCGTTCCCGATCAGTTGGTCGACCGGACTCGCGGTCGCAGTGACACCTACTTCGATTCCGGTGGTATCCATGTCGGCTTCGCCGACCCGTACTGCCCGACCTTGCGGGCCGCCGCGACCGACCTGCCGGGAGTGATCGACGGCGGCACCATGGTGGTGGTGCAGGGCCCGCGGTTTTCCACCCGCGCCGAGAGTCGGTGGTTCGCGCGGGAGGGCTTCACCTTGATCAACATGACCGGCTATCCGGAGGCGGTGTTGGCGCGTGAGTTGGAAATGTGTTACGCGGCAATTGCTTTGGTGACAGATCTGGATGCAGGGGTGGACGTCGGCGCAGGCGTCCGGGCGGTCGACGTGTTCGCGGAGTTCGAGAAGAACATGGTGCCGTTCAAGAAGCTGGTACACGAGGCCATCGACCAGGTGGCCTCGGAGCGAGTCTGCACACATTGTCTGGCTCACGACGGCGTCGAGCTTCCCTTCGACTTGCCATGAGGGTGCTGCTGACGGGTGCGGCTGGGTTCATCGGCCGCCGGGTGCGAGCCGCGCTGATCGCCGACGGGCACGAGGTCGTCGCGACCGATCTCATGCTCGACGCCGCGCACGGCCCGGGCGCGGTAGTGCCAGACGATTGCCACCGACTCGACATCCGGGACTCGGATGCGTTGGCGCCGTTGTTATCCGGCATAGATGTGGTCTGTCATCAGGCAGCGGTCGTGGGTGCCGGCGTCAATGCCGCCGACGCACCGTCGTACGCGGGCCACAACGACTACGGCACCGCGGTGCTGCTGGCGCAGATGTTCGCGTCAGGGGTGCAGCGGCTGGTACTGGCTTCCTCGATGGTGGTGTACGGGCAAGGCCGCTTTGCATGTCCGGCACATGGTGTGGTTGAGCCGTTGCCGCGCAGCCGGGCCGATCTCGACGCAGGGCTGTTTGAGCACCGGTGCCCGCTCGGGGGCGAGGAGCTGTCCTGGCAATTGGTCGACGAGGATGCGCCGCTGCGTCCGCGCAGCCTCTATGCCGCCAGTAAGGCCGCGCAGGAGCATTACGCGCTGGCATGGGCGGAATCCACCGGCGGCTCGGTGGTCGCGTTGCGCTACCACAACGTCTACGGGCCCGGCATGCCTCGCGACACACCCTATTCGGGGGTGGCGGCGATCTTCCGCTCGTCACTGGAAAAGGGTGAACCCCCTAGGGTTTTCGAAGACGGTGGGCAGATGCGCGATTTCGTCCACGTCGACGACGTGGTCGCCGCCAATGTTGCCGCCGTGGAGTCGGAGGCCGGCGGGTTCCTGGCCGCCAATGTGTGTTCGGGCCGCCCGATCTCGATCATGGCGGTGGCCACCAGGCTGTGCGAGGCCAGGGGTGGACCGGCACCGGTGGTCACCGGCCAGTACCGCAGCGGCGACGTCCGGCATATCGTTGCCGACCCGGCCCGTGCGGCCGAGTCGCTGGGCTTCCGTGCCGCTATCGATCCGGAACAGGGATTGCGGGAGTTCGCGTTCGCACCGTTGCGGATGTGACGCAGCACCGGAAGCCGGCTGTGCTGTGTTTGGGATCACAACTCAATTCCCTTTGCGGCGGGGCGATTTGAGCCACCATGGCGGTGACTCTCGAAGGTCACCGGATTCGGTGACAATGGTCACCTTCGGGCTCCGACGGCCCCGTTACCCCTGCTGGAACTGGCAGAATCTTGAATGGTTCCAGTCTAGGTTCGGCAGAAAAATTCGAGGAGTGGTGACAATCATGGCGCTATTGACGATCGGCGATCAGTTCCCGGCCTATGACCTCAAGGCGGTCGTCGGCGGTGACCTGTCCAAGGTCGATGCCAAGCAGCCCGACGACTACTTCACTCAGGTGACGAGCTCCGACAACTCGGGCAAGTGGCGCATCATCTTCTTCTGGCCCAAGGACTTCACCTTCGTCTGCCCCACCGAGATCGCCGCCTTCGGAAAGCTCAACGACGAGTTCGAGGATCGCGACGCCCAGGTCATCGGTGTGTCGGTGGACAACGAGTTCGTGCACTTCCAGTGGCGCGCGCAGCACGAGGATCTCAAGAAGCTGCCGTTCCCCATGGTGTCGGATCTCAAGCGCGAGCTGTGCCTGGCCACGGGTGTGCTCAACGCCGACGGGGTGGCCGACCGTGCGACCTTCATCGTCGACCCCAACAACGAGATCCAGTTCGTGTCGGTGACCGCGGGATCGGTGGGCCGCAACGTCGAAGAGGTACTGCGCGTGCTCGATGCGCTCCAGTCCGACGAGCTGTGCGCCTGCAACTGGAAGAAGGGCGATCCGACGATCGACGCCGGCGAGCTGCTGGCTGAGGCGGTCTGATCGTGAGCATCGACGCCATCAAAGAGGCATTGCCGGAGTACGCCAAGGATCTCAAGCTCAACCTCGGCAGCATCGTCCGGTCGACCGAACTGACCGAACAGCAGCTGTGGGGCGCCCTGGTCGCGACCGCCGCGGCGACCAAGTCCGAGCAGCTGCTGCGCGAGGTCACCGAGGACGCGTTGGACGTGCTCTCCGAGGAGGCCTATCACGCGGCGCTGGGAGCTGCCGCGATCATGGGGATGAACAACGTGTTCTACCGCACCAGGCATCAGCTAGAGGGTCGCTATGACGACCTGCGGGCGGGTCTGCGGATGAACATCATCGGCAATCCCGGGGTCGCGAAGGCGGACTTCGAGCTGTGGTCGCTGGCCGTCTCGGCGATCAACGGGTGCGACCAGTGCCTGGCCGCCCACGAGAAGGAGCTCCGCGACGCCGACGTGTCCCGCACGGTGATCTTCGAGGCCATCCGGTTGGCGTCGATCGTCTCCGGGGTCGCGCAGGCGCTGCTGACGGCGCAGGTACTCACCACAGCGTGATTCGCTGACCTGATCGAACTGCAGATCCGGGGCCGCCACCGTCGGGTGGCGGCCCCGCACTGCGGATCGTGTGCATCAACCCAATGGTTGGTCGAGGGCCGGGCCTGTCGCATACTGAGCTCGTGAAGACCGAGATCTGCGACCAGTTCGGCATCGAATTCCCCTTGTTCGCCTTCAGCCACTGCCGCGATGTCGTGGCGGCGGTGACCAACGCCGGCGGTTTCGGCGTGCTCGGCGGCACCGCGTTCCGCCCCGACCAGCTCGACCAGGAACTCAGCTGGATCGACGACCAGGTGAAGGGCAAGCCCTACGGCGTCGACATCATCGTGCCGGCCAAATTCGAAGGCAAGGGCGAGAGCCTGTCGGCCGGTCAGCTCGCCGAGCGTATTCCGGACGAGTACCGCAGCTTCATCGCCGACTTGCTGGCGGCCCACGACATCGACCTCGGTGAGCAGCCGAAGTTGGCGGCGTCCTCGCTGTCCGGGGACACCGGCAAGAGCCTGCTGGACGTGGCGCTCAATCATCCGATCAAGCTGATGGCCAACGCCCTCGGGGTGCCGCCGGACTACATGATCGAGGCCGGCAAGCAGACCGGAATTCCGGTGGCCGCCCTGGTCGGCGCCAAGGAGCATGCCATCAAACAGGTGAACGCCGGCGTCGACCTGATCATCGCCCAAGGCACCGAGGCCGGCGGGCATTGCGGCGAGGTGACGACCCTGGTGCTCATCCCCGAGGTCATCGAAGCGATCGAGGCGGTAGGCAAGCCGGTGCCCGTGCTGGCGGCAGGCGGGATCGTGACGGGCAGGCAGATGGCCGCGTCGGTGGCTCTGGGTGCCGCCGGTGCCTGGACCGGGTCGGTCTGGTTGACGACCGAGGAGGCCGAGACCGCGCCGCATACGGTGCAGAAGATGCTGGCCGCCTCTTCGCGCGATACCGTCCGTTCAGCTGGGCGCACCGGCAAGCCGTCGCGCCAGCTTCGCTCCGACTGGACTGATGCATGGGCGCCGAACAAGGATGGGCGCCAACCTCTTCCACTGCCATTGCAGTCGATGATCTCCGAGCCGGTGCTGCGGCGGGTCGACAAACTCGCTGAGAACGGTCATCCGGGAGCGCAGGCGCTGGCGACCTATTTCGTCGGTCAGGGCGTCGGGCTGATGAACAAGGTCAAGCCGGCCCGCGAGGTGGTGTTGGAGTTCATCGAGGACTATCTGTCCGCCGCCGAACGGCTGTGCCGCTCCATCGAGGACTGATCACAGCCCCTTGGGTGCGTCCTGGACCGCCTTGATCGCCGCCGCGTCGCCGGTGTAGTCCACGTTGGCCAGCCGTCCGGTCGAGAACAGCAGTAACTCCTCGGGCGCTCCGGTGACGGTCACCGCCGGGCCCCGGCCGGCGGTCAGCACCGTCGCGCCGTCGGGGGTCCGCAGCGTCACGCGCGCCGGCATTTTCGCCAGCGTGAGCCGCGCCATCAGGCCCAACGTGCGGCGCAGCATAGCCGTCAGCGCGGGTTCGAGCGTTCGCGGTGACCAGTCCGGGGCAGCGCGACGGACGTCCTCGTGGTGGATGAACATCTCGGCGACATTGGCCACCGGGTCGACCAGCTTCAACGGCGAGTACAGCGGCGGTCCGGCGGCGACCTTGCCCACCAGGTCGTCGAAGTCGGTGTGCTCGGCCACCGCGTTCTGCACCTTCGCCGTGTGGCCGGCGAACAGCGGGATCATGATGCCCGGCGCCGCATCGACCCGGTACTCGCGAATCATCAAGTGCGCCGCCAGGTCCCGAGTTGTCCAGCCGGCACAGAGGGTGGGCGCGTCGGGCCCCACCTTGCGTAGGGTGTCGATCAGGGCGGCGCGTTCACGTCGAGCTACAGACAACGGAGACTCCCTTCGCGCCGGCCCGCGGGCGCAGATTCGGCGACGCTGTCCACGCTAGCCCACCTGCTCGCCGACCCCACCATGTCGGACGGGTACCGACCTAGTCCGCCAACGGCAGTCGGACCTCGAATCGCGCGCCGTGTGCGGTGTTGTGCGCCGACAGTGTTCCGCGATGGGCCTGTATCAGGCCGGCGGCGATCGCCAGGCCCAGGCCGGAGCCGCTGGGCAGCGACGAATCCCCGCGCGGAACCCGGCCGTTCGATCCGCGGTAGGCCACATCGAAGACACGTGGCAGATCCGCCTCGTCGATGCCGACGCCGGTGTCATCGACCCGGGCCCACGCCCCGCTCGCGTCGGCGCCCAACGCCAGCCGCACCGTGCCGCCCGACGGAGTGTGCGCGATCGCATTGGCCACCAGGTTGGACAACACCCGCACCAGTGCGCGGTCGCTGCCGATGACGCGGACCGGCTTGGTGGGCACCGCCGCCTCGAGATGGACACCGGCCCGCTCGGCGGCGATTCGATGAGCGGCCATCACATCGTCGACCACCTCGTCGAGCGCCACTTTCTCGTACGGCGCGTACACGGCGCCGGCGTTGATCTTCGACATCTCGAACAGGTCGTCGACCATTTCCGAGAGCCGGACTGACTCGTTTTCGATGTGCTTGGCCTGTACCCGCACCTCGTCATCGCTGACCACGCCGTCGGCGATGGCTTCGGCCAACGCCCTGATGCCGGCCAGCGGGGTGCGCAGGTCGTGGCTGACGAATGCCACGAGTTGGCGGCGGGATTGTTCGGCCACCCGCTCGGCGTCGCGAATCTCCTGTTCCCACACCGTTCGTCGGGCTTGATAGCGGGCCAGCATCACCGCGGCCGGCAATGTCACGATCGCCACGATGAGCAGTACCACCGCGATCGGGACGAAGGTGCCGGTGATCATGAAGCCGCTCGCGCCGAGCACGCCGGTCAGTGTCGCCAGGGTCGGGATGAGGACCAGTGCCACCATGGTGACGGTCATCGACCAGGACCGGGCCAGCCGAATCACCAACGCGCCCACCAGGACAATGGGCAGCGAGCAGGCCAGCGCCAGTATTGCGATCTCCGCTAGGTCATGCGGAGGCACGATCACCGCCGCCGGCCTCACCGCGCCACATGTACCCACGGCCCCAGACCGTTTGGACGCGGTGGTGCTCGCCGAGCTTGGACCGGAGTCGCTTGACGTGCACCGTGACCGTCGACAGATCACCGAAGTCCCAACGCCACACCTTCTGCAGAAGCTCCTCGCGGGAGAACACGGTGTCGGTGTGGGTCAGGAAGAACAGCAGTAGGTCGAATTCCCGGTTTGTCAGGCCCACCGGTCTGCCGTCGATGTACACCGCGCGGGCCGCGGTCGACACCGTCAGGTCGCCGACGGTGATCTCCATCGGCAGTGCAGCCACCGGGGACGGTGCCCGCCGCAGCACCGAACGGACGCGCAGGGCAAGTTCGCGCGGGCTGAACGGTTTGGTCAGGTAGTCATCGGCGCCGGCTTCCAAGCCCGCGATCCGGTCGTCCTCCTCGCCGAGCGCGGTCAACAGGATCACCGGCACGCTGTAATCACCGCCTTGACGCAGCGTGCGGCACAGGGACAGGCCGTTGGGTCCGGGCATCATCACGTCCAGGACGGCCACGTCGACACGCTGGGTGCCCAGCACCCGCAGTGCCTCGCTCCCGTCTCCGGCGACCAGGACCTCCAGGCCGTCACGCTCCAGGTAGCGACGCACCACATCGCGCACGACGGTGTCATCGTCGGCGATCAGAACCCTGGCCGTCACACCTCCGAGAGTAACCAACACCAGGCCCTACCAGCGCCGATGTCACGATTTTGTCATTCCCTGCGGCCCAGAGCCGGCAGGCCTGGCCTAGGTTGGGCGCTATGCCCGAAAGTCTGGTCACGGTCGTGCTGCCCTGCCTCAACGAAGCGGAATCCTTGCCCGCCGTCCTCGCTGCCATACCGGCTGGTTATCGGGCTCTGGTCGTTGACAACAACAGCACTGACGGCACCGCGGAGGTGGCGCGCCGGCACGGCGCCGCGGTGGTGACCGAGGCTCGGCCGGGGTACGGGTCGGCGGTTCACGCCGGGATCAGCGCCGCCCAAACCCCACTGGTGGCCGTCCTCGACGGAGACGGCTCACTGGATCCGGGCGAGCTGCCCCGGTTGTTCGCCGAACTGGAACGTGGCGCCGACATGGTGACCGGCCGGCGCCGGCCGATCCGAGGACTGAAGTGGCCGTGGCACGCCCGGTTGGGCACGGCGGTGGTGTGCTGGCGACTGCGTACCCGGCACCGGCTGCCGGTGCATGACATCGCCCCGATGCGGGTGGCCAGTCGTGACGCGTTGCTGACGCTCGGAGTGGCCGACCGCCGTTCGGGGTATCCGCTGGAATTACTGGTCCGTGCCGCGGCCGCGGGATGGCGCGTGGTGGAAGTCGACGTCGACTACGGCCCGCGCACCGGCGGGAAGTCGAAGGTCAGCGGGTCGGTGCGAGGAAGCTTCACCGCCGCCGTCGACTTCTGGAAGGTCATCTCGTGACGCAGAGCCCGGGACCGCTACCGGTCACTGTGCTCGTCGTCGCCAAGGCCCCGGTGCCGGGGCTGGCCAAGACGCGTCTGGCTGCGACGCTGGGGGAGCAGGCTGCCGCCGACATCGCCGCCGCCGCCCTGCTGGACACGCTGGATGCGGTGGCCGATACGCCGGTGGCGCACCGTGTCGTGGCGATGACCGGTGACCTGAACCGGGCTTGTCGCGCCGATGAGATCCGTGCGCGACTGACGTCGTTCACCGTGGTCGGTCAACGCGGTGACGACTTCGCCGCCCGCCTGATTCATGCCCACGCCGACGCCGCCGCGGTAGGCGACGGGCTGCCGGTGGTCCAGATCGGGATGGACACCCCCAGGTCAGCGCCGAACTGCTGGCCGGGTGTGCACACCTGCTGGGTAGCGTGCCGGCGCTGCTCGGGATGGCGTGCGACGGCGGCTGGTGGGTACTCGGGGTCACCGACGCGGCAACGGCCGAATGCCTGCGTGACGTGCCGATGTCGGTGCCCCAGACCGGTGCTGTAACGCTTGCGGCGCTACAGGACACGGGTATCAGCGTGAAACTCGTCGAAGAACTGCACGACGTCGACACCATCGACGACATTCCACTGGTCCGGGGGGCCTGCCGCCCATCGAGTCGGTTCGCCAATGTCACGCAAGGGGTATGAGATGTTGGGACAGCTCTACGACCGTGCGCTGACCGGCGAGCGCTGTTGGCTACGCCACGACGACGGTCGCGTGCACCGGCTGCCGGTGCGCAGCTGGTTGGGCGGCCACGGCGCCGACACCGTGTTCGATACCGCCGTGGTGGACCTGTGCGACGGGCCGACCATCGACTTGGGCTGTGGCCCAGGGCGTTTGGTCGCTCATCTGATCCAGCGCGGCATACCGGCGCTGGGCGTCGACCAGTCCGCGACGGCCGTCCGGCTGGCCCGCCGTAGCGGCGCACCCGCCCTGCTGCGTGACGTCTTCGAACCGTTGCCGGGTACCGGACGCTGGCAGACGGTCCTGCTCGCCGACGGCAACGTCGGGTTGGCCGGTGATCCGCTGCGCGTGCTGCGGCGGGCCGCCGAGTTGCTGCGCGCCGGGGGCCGGTGCGTGGCCGAGTTCGATCCCGAGGTCGTCGGAGTGCGCAGCAGCTGGGTGCGGTTGGAGTCCTCCCGCAGCGTGGGTCCCTGGTTCAAATGGGCCTCGGTAGGCATCGACTGCGCGGCCACCCTCGCCGACGAGGTCGGCCTGGCGCTGATGGGGATCCACCCGATCGGCTCGCGCGTCGTGGCTACCCTCGCACTGCGGTGACACCGCAGATGGGGACGACCACCAAGGCCGCCCTGCGCAGCACGGCAGTCACGGCCCGGGTCGGGATCGCGCTGGGCGTCGCCGTGGCCGTCTGCTTCGGAACGGGACTGCTCAGTCACTTCATCCAACACCCGCAGCCCTGGTTCTTCTGGCCCACCCGGCCGGTCTGGCTCTATCAGCTGACGCAGGGACTACACGTGATATCGGGCATCGCGGCGATTCCGCTGCTGGTGGTCAAGCTGTGGTCGGTGTATCCGAAGTTGTTCGAGCGGCCCCTCATCGGCGGGTTGACCCGCCAACTGGAACGGGCATCGGTCCTCGTCCTGGTGGGCTCCATGATCTTTCAGCTGTCCACCGGGATCATGAACATCGCGCAGTGGTACGCGTTCCGGTTCTTCTTCACCACCAGTCACTACGCGATGGCTTACGTGGCCGCCGGTGCGGTGCTGGTGCACATCGGGGTGAAGCTACCGGTGATCCGTCGGGCGCTCGGTGACCCCCTGGAGGAGATCCCGACCGGTGAACTGCCCCGGGGCCCGAACCGCCGCGCGGTGTTGGGCGCCACCTGGCTGGCGGTCGGGGCGGCGACCGTACTGACCGCTGGCCAGACGATCCCGTGGCTGCGCCGGGTCTCGCTGCTGGCCCCACGCTCGGGTCAAGGGCCCCAAGGGGTTCCGGTCAACCGGTCGGCGTTCGCCGCCGGGGTGCTGGGCAGTGCCCGCTCACCGGAGTATCGGCTCACCGTCGTCACCGCCGACGCGACGACACCGTTCACGCTCGAACAGCTCGCGGCGATGCCGCAGACCACTCGCCGGCTGCCGATTGCGTGTGTCGAGGGCTGGAGCGTCACCGCGGACTGGACCGGGGTGGTGCTGGCCGATCTGATCAGAGCCGCGGGCGGTCACCCGGACTCCGACCTGCGCATGGTTTCGCTGGAGCCGCCCGGGCCGTACTCCCGGACCGTGCTGCCTGCCCGCCATGCGCGTGACTCGCAAACGCTGATCGCGCTGAAGCTCAACGGTCAGACCCTCGACCTCGACCACGGCTATCCGTGTCGGCTGATCGCGCCGACCAGACCGGGTGTCTTGCAGACGAAGTGGCTGACCCGCATCGAGGTGGTCACGTGATCGCCGTGCGGGTGATGTTGGTTGTTCTCGGTGTGGTAACCGCGGCCTATGGTGTGATGTTGGTGATGAGCAACTCGACTGAGGTCGTGATCCGCATCGTGACCTGGGCGCTGATCGGCGTGCTGTTGCACGACGCGGTGTTCGCGCCGTTGTGCGTGGCCCTCGGCTTCGTCGGCCGCCGCCTCCTGCCACACCGGTGGTGGACACCGGTGTTGGTGGCCGCGCTGACCACCGTCGTGCTGGTGTTGCTGGCAATTCCGGTGTACGACAAGCCCGGTCAGCATCTGGACAACCCCACCGTGCTCGACCGCGACTACCAGACCGGGTTCTGGATCGCGCTGGCCGTGGTGTGGGGCGCGGCGTTGATGTACCTGATCGGCGACCGACTGCTACCAGTTGGTCAGAATGACGTGGTTGAGCAGCAGGGCCCCGACGACGTTGAGGCTCAGCCACCACCGTTGCGCGCGGACGGGCAGCAGGGCGCCGGCGGCGGTCAGCCAGACCTCGAACGGTAGCCAGATCCGTTCGGTTTCAGCCTTCGACAGCATGGACAGGTCGGCCAGCATGATGGCGGCCAGCGCCCCGAGCACCAGCAGATGCAGGCCCGAGCGCCTCTTGATCGCCGCGATGTCGAACACCCGCCCGATCCCGGCAACGCTGCCCAGACCGATCGCGCACACCACCGAGGCCAGATTGGCCCAACTCCAGTACTGGAACGGCCGGTTCAGCGCGATGCCCTGCCAATAGCGCTGCTGGACAAGGGTGTACCCGTCGAACCACCAGAAGCCGGCGATGGCGAACACCGCCACCACCGCCACGGCTGCCAGCACCGCTGGGACCAAGGCCCGGACGACGTCGCGCCATGAGGCCGCGCAGATCAGCACCGCCACTGCCGGTATCGCCATCAACCCCAGGCCGTAGTTGAGGAAGATCGCCCAACCCAGCACCAGGCCGGCCGCCACCGCCGCCGCCAGCGGCCAGCGCACCCGGCGACGAACGGCCAACGCCAGCAGAGCGATACCCCAGGCGGCCACACCGGCGAAATAGCCGTCGGCGGACACCGCGATCCAGATCGCCGTCGGCGCCACGGCGACGAACGGTGCCACCAACCTAGCGGTCGGTTCTCCGCTGAGTGCGCGCACGGCCACCAGCACCGCGGCCGCTGCCGACGACCCGAACAGCAGGCACCACATGGCGGCCCACCCGCCACCGCCGAGACCGACGCGGTCCAGCCACACAAAGGTCAGCAGTGCGCCCGGCGGGTGGCCGGAGACATGGGTGATCCACGAATTTGGCTGAAAATCAAGGATTCTGCTGGAGAACGTGCGGACAGCCTCGGGGATGTCGGTGATCGTCGGGACTTGCCGCAGATACTCATGGCGGGCGGTGAGCCGGCCGGCGAAGCCGCGCTGCCAGCCGTCGATCATCGCCAGCGCGAACGCCCAACACAGCGACGTCGCCCACACTGTCAGCGTCAACCACCGCCAGGACAGCCGCTGCGCCACCGACGCGCCCCAGATCACCGCCGCCGCGCCGATCAGGATCGCCGGCACTGTGCCCCATCCGATGTGGGTGTTCCACCAGCCGAAGATCGGCGCGGTGTCGGCGAAGCTCCTGATCTGGTCCGGCGTGCTGTTGATCAGCGGCGTGACGATTCCGAGGTGCAGGTGCGGCACCACGAATGCCGCGACCACCAGCAGGGCGCCGACCGTTACCGCGACCGCTTCCTTGCGACCGATGCTCACGAGGGTCCAGCCTACGGGCGGCTCACGCCGACCAGGGCGACCATTTCGTGACGTTCACCGCGATCACCGGTCCGTCTAGCGGAACCGACTGGTATTGGGTGTATTTCGCCCGCAACAGGGTGCATCCGCGATCGCGCTCGGTGCCGCTGCGGTGAATCGTCGCGGTGCCGTCGGCCCGCACCCACCACAGCTGCGACCAGTCGTCGGTGTAGTGGTCGACCAGAATGCTGACCTGGGGCTGGGCCTCGATGTTGGCCAGCCGCCGCAACTGCTGGGTGGATTTCGGTTTGCCGTCCACGGCGGTGTAGATCGTGGAGCCCGCCGTGGCGAACACGACCGGGACCAGATGCGGCCTGCCGTCGGCGGTGACGGAGGCCAGCCTGGCGACGGGTGCGGCCGCGAACCGGTCGGAAGACTCGCTCACATCTGGGTTGCGGGCTGCTCGATGTCGGCGCCGCTGGTGCTGGCGATGAAGTCCTCGATCAGCTCGACGACGTCGGTGGGCCGCTCGACCTGAGGGAAGTGCCCGACACCGGGCAGTACTTCGAGCCGGACGTCGGCCCGTGCCTCGTGTGCGGCGTAGGCGTGTTCGACCGGGATGATCGCGTCTTGGTCGCCCCAGATCGCCATGATCGGCATATCGGCCTTGACGTTCAGCCGGTTCAGCGCGCTGACCGCCTGCCCGCGGTAGTCCACCACCGACCGCAACGTGCGCAGGAAGGCTTGCCGGGTGGCCGCGTCGCTGAACGAGCTGTAGGCGTTCCAGATCTCGGCCCCGCGCGGCGATTGGATGCCAAGCTTGCCGAACCAGGACCGCACCCGTTCGCCGGCGGACAACACCGGCGGCGGCGCGATGATCGGCATGAACAGCTCGGCGCCGGGGGCCGACAGCAGCCGTAGCGTCCACCCCACGTCGGGGCCGAGCCCGCCGCTGTTGAGCAGGATCAGCCGGCGGCAGTAGTCGGGATGCTGGTAGACGAACTGCATGGCCACCCCACCGCCCAGCGAGTGGCCGACGACGGTCGCCTGCGCGACGCCGAGTTCATCGAGCAGGTCGCGCAGCCACACGGCGAACGCCCCCAGCGAGTAGTCACTGCGCGGCTTGGCGGATTGGCCGTGGCCGAGCAGGTCAGGCGCGATCACCCGGTATTTGCGCGATAGCGGCCGCAGCACCGACCGCCAGGTCTTCGAACTCCCGGCCATACCGTGCAGCAGCAGGATCGCCTCGCCCTGGCCTTCGTCGAGGTAGGCCACACGGTCGCCGTGGAGGTCGAGATATTTCAACTCGCCCATGCTTTCGTGTCCCCTCTGAGTGGGTGTACAAACCCCGCAACAACATTGTTCACCAGCCGTAGCCGCCGGGCAGGTCGCCGCCGTGCGCGAAGCGGGCCAGCAGCGCACGCCGATCGAGTTTGCCGATACCGCGTCGGGGCAGCTCATCGACGATATGTAGTTCGCGGGGGCTGCCGTGGCGTCCAGCGACTGTGCCAGATACGTGCGGATGTCGTCGACTGTGGGCTCAGCCACACCCGGTACGAGGACCACTGCGGCGGCCACCCGCTGGCCCAGTCGGTCGTCGTCGAGCCCGAACACCGCACAGTCGGCTACTGCCGGGTGCCGGGCGAGGACAGCCTCCACGGGTGCGGGCATCACGGTCAGCCCACCGGTGCTGATCGCTTCGTCGACGCGACCCAGCACGGTCAACCGCCCGGCCTCGTCGAACACGCCGAGGTCGTCGGTGCGGAACCAGCCGGGCTCGGCGAACGGATCCGGCTCCGGCGGGTTGCGGTAGCCCTTGGCCAGCGTCGGCCCGCCGATCACGATCCGGCCTTCGCCGGGTTCGGCGCTGTCGTCGAGCCGGATGGTCACCCCGTCCAACGGCACGCCGTCGTAGACGCAGCCGCCGGCGGTCTCGCTGGATCCGTAGGTGCGCACCACCGCGATGCCTGCCGCCGCCGCGCCGTCGAGCACCGGTCTCGGCGCCGGGCCGCCGCCGAGCAGGACGGCGTCGAGCTCGCACAGTGCGGCGGTGGCGTCCGGATCCAGCAGGGCCTTGGCGAGCTGGGTGGCGACCAGGGAGGTATAGCGCCGCCCTCCACCGAGCTGGGCGACAGCCGTCGGCAACTCGGTGACGTCAAAGCCGCCGGCGACGTTCATCTCCACCGGCACGGTGCCGGCCTGCAAGCTGCGCACCAGCACCTGGATGCCGGCGATGTGGTGGGCCGGCAACGCCAACAACCAGGTCCCCGGCCCGCCGAGGCGGTCGTGGGTGGCGGCGGCGCTGGCGACGAGCGCGGCCGGAGTCAACATCGAGCCTTTGGGCGTTCCGGTGGTTCCCGAGGTCGCGACGACGAGCGCGACGTCGTCGTCGATCTCTTCGCCGACCCGCAACGACGTGGTCAGGAGCTCGCTTTCGCGGAGATCTCCGGCCGGGATCGGAACCCACGGTGCGTCGCGCCCGTCGAGGACGCCCTCGAGGGCGGCCAGCAATGACAGCGCTGACGGGCCGGGCGGAATGGCGAGCGCTCGCAGGGTGGTTATTCGACGTCCTCGCTGTCTCGTGGGTCGTCCAGGGGCCAGCCGTACGCGGCGAGCTTTTCCCTGACTCGTTCGACATCGTCCGGGCTCGGCAGTGCATCGGTGATCTCGGTGATCAGTACCCCGATGTCGATGTGGTCGAATCCTCCACGCTCCAGCAGGGCGCCCGCCACCGCGAGCACCTCTTCCTCGCTGAGCCGCCGTCGCAGCAGGGCGAACAGCGGTACCTGATCCGGATGCGGAACGCCATCGGGATACCCGGCCTTGATCCAGGCCACGATTTTGGTGAGAAACTTGGTCACCGCGGTATCTCCCTGGCCAGGGCCGCCTGAGGCCGCCCGTATGGATGTCGGAATCCTAGTCGGCGCTACCCCGCCCCGCCCTATCGGTGTACCCACCCTCCGTCGCCGCAGGCTAACCATCGACGGATTCTAGGTTAACAACCGATGAACACCTGCGGAGCGTTCGCAAATGCCCAGCTAGCAGGCTTTCTAGTGACCTTCGGCAACTTCCCAAAGGGTCCGATTACCCAGCAGAATCTCAGGCATGAGCACGGAGATGATCATCCTGGTGTTGCTGATCGCCACCGCACTGGCTTTCGACTTCACCAACGGCTTCCACGACACCGGGAATGCCATGGCGACCTCGATCGCAACCGGCGCGCTCAAGCCGAAGACGGCGGTGTTGCTGGCCGGCGTGCTCAACCTGGTCGGCGCCTTCCTCTCCGTCGAGGTCGCCGTCACCGTCACCACCTCGGTGCTCAAGGTGCAAGACTCCAAGACCGGGCACCTATTGCCCGGAATCGACGCGTCGACCGGCTTGACGATCATCTTCGCCGGCCTCATCGGCGGCATCCTGTGGAACCTGCTCACCTGGCTGTTCGGCATTCCGTCCAGCTCGTCGCACGCCCTGTTCGGTGGCCTGATCGGCGCCGGCCTTGCTGCGCTGGGCACCAAGGGCGTCAACTGGGCCGGCGTCACCCAGAAGGTGCTGATCCCGGCCGTCGCCGCACCGATCATCGCCGGCATCGTCGCGGCCTGCGGCACCTGGCTGGTGTACCGGATCACCCGCAAGGTCCTTGCCCGCCGCCGTGAGGAGGGCTTCCGCTGGGGCCAGATCGCCACCGCCTCGCTGGTCGCGCTCTCGCACGGCACCAACGACGCCCAGAAGACGATGGGTGTCATCGCGCTGGCACTGATCACCACCGGCCACCTGACCGGTGACGTCAAGAAGGACGGCCTGCCGTTCTGGATCATCCTGAGCTGCGCGCTGGCCATCGGCTTGGGCACCTACATCGGTGGCTGGCGGGTCATCCGCACCCTGGGTAAAGGACTGGTCGAGATCGAGTCGCCGCAGGGCCTGGCGGCCGAAGCCTCCTCGGCCGCAATCATCCTCAGCTCGAGCGCGGCCGGCATGGCGCTGTCGACCACGCACGTCGCCACCGGCTCGATCCTGGGCAGCGGCGTCGGCAAGCCCGGGGCCGAGGTGCGCTGGGCGGTCGCGGGCCGGATGGCGGTGGCATGGCTGGTCACGCTGCCGGCCGCGGCCCTGGTCGGAGCGCTGGCCTACTGGCTGTCCTACGTGGTCAAGGACGTCACCAACTCCCAGCTGATGGGCGACGGCCTGATCTTCCTGGTCCTCGTCGCGCTGTCGGGCTACATGTGGTGGCGCGCCCAGCAGCAGAAGGTCGACCACAACAACGTCAACGCCGATTGGGACAGCTCCACCAACTCGGTGGTGCCGGCCGAGGTGCGTGCCGCCACCAAGGACACCAAGTCGGCCAAGCCCACGGCCACGGTCTGATCCCGCTCACCAACCTAAGGACACGGTGATGACGTACTTCGAGTCGATCTTCAAGGTGCTGATCGTGGGCTTGGTGCTTGGCGCCGGCCTGCCGGCCCTGTTCGCCACCGGCATGCTGGCCTACTCCTTCGGCGCAGGCGGTGAGGAAGCCGACCACGCGATCCACAAGCCGAACCCGGCGTTGAAGTTGGTGGGCATCGTGTTGTTCGTCTTCGTCTCTCTGGTGATCCTGACGGCCGTGGCCTGGATCACCCGGGCGACGATCATCCACCATTTCGGTGTCGACCTGTTCCCGATGCTGCCCAAGAAGTGAGAGTGCGATGACCGTCGAACAGCAGCAGCCGGCGTTCCTGGACAGCGTGCTCGGCTGGTTGCGCAAGGGCTACCCGGAAGGCGTTCCGCCCAAGGACTATTACCCGCTGCTGGCCCTGCTGAAGAGGTCGCTGACCGAGGACGAGGTCGTTCAGGCTGCGCAGTCGATCCTGCGGGAAGGCGATTTCGACAGCCCGGTCACCGAAGAGCAGATCCGCGAGGCGGTCCGCCAGACCATCGAGAAGGAACCGGTGGCCGACGAGCTCAACCAGGTGGCCGCCCGGTTGGCCTCGGTGGGCTGGCCGCTCGAACACCGCTAACGCGTAGCGCGGCGCAGCTCCCGCTCGGCTTGCCCGACGAACCTGCCGATCACGCGGCATTCGGTCGACAGAATCCGATGCAGCACAGGATGTCTCGACGTGGTGGTGGCCGCCCGAGCGACTTCGTCACGATTAGAGTGGTCGACTACGCGTGCGCGGCGATCCCAGTCGCTCCTATCCTGCAGTGAGCCCAACAGGTGGGTCGTTGCCAGGCGAGGAGTTGGCCCCGTGGGGGATTGGGCGCGCTCCATGTTGCTCACGTGTGCTGGCCAGTGCGGCAAGCATTTGGACGATCCACAGGGTCAAGAGGCTTGGTACGCCATCTACGGGCGCAATGGCGATCTCTACCTCGTGTGTCCCGACTGTGAGCCGACAGTCGGCCCCACCCTGATGGGCTTCACTGACCCGCCCACCGGGTAGGCAACCGCCCACACGGCCCACACCGCTAACGCGTATCGCGGCGCAGCGGGTGGTCGTCGGGAACCTGCACGAAGATCAGCGGCATCCCGTCCGGGTCACTGACGTGCATCTCGTGCAGGCCCCAGGATTCTCGGCGGGCCTCGCGAGCGATCTGGACGCCACGCGCCCGCAGCTCGTCCTGGGTGGCGTAGAGATCACGCACCTGCAGCCACAGCGCTGCGGGAAAGGGTGCGGCCGGCCCGTCGTTCGACCTCGCCGGTGCGCCGTGGCCGGCCAACTCGATCAGGGACTGGCCGGCGTAGAACACTGTGCCGCCGCTGTATTCGCGGGCGATGGCCAACCCGATCGCGTCACGGTAGAAGGTCACCGAACGCGGGTAGTCCGCGGGCCGGAGCAGTATGCGGCTCGCCAGGATGTCCATGCTTCGTGTCTACCTCAGCTGGGTTGCATGCGCTGGCGCTTCATCGCCCGGTTGAGCACACCGGGGGCGACCACGTCGATCGCCCTGGCCGTGACCGCCATCCGCGGCGCGATGCGCACCGGTCGGTGCCGGGCGGCGTCGATCATCCACCGCCCGGCCTCCTCGGCGGTCAACGCGGGCAGGCCGTCGTAGGCCTTCGTCGGCGCGATCATCGGGGTGGCCACCAACGGGTAGTACAGCGTCGTCGAATGCACGCCGTGCGGCGACCATTCGGTTTCGATGACCCGGCTCACCGCGGACAGTGCAGCCTTGGAGGCGTTGTAGACACCGAACAACGGAGAGGCCTCACTGAACACGCCCCAGGTGGCGACGTTGATGATGTGCCCGTCGCCGCGCTCGATCATGGCCGGTGCCAACCCCCGAATCAGCCGCAGTGGGGAGAAGTAGTTCAGCGTCATGGTGCGTTCGACATCGTGCCACCGGTCCAACGACTCGGCCAGCGGCCGCCGGATCGACCGGCCGGCATTGTTCACCAGGATGTCCACCGTCCCGACGCTGTCGGCCAGTGCGTCGACGGCGTCGAGGTCGGACAGGTCGCAGGGCATCGAACTCGCCGAGCCCCCCGCTGCGGTGATGCGGTCGACTACTTCGTCGAGCAGGTCGGCCCGCCGTGCCACCAGCACCACCTCGCAGCCGTTGGCGGCGAACTGCTCGGCACCGGCGGCGCCGATGCCCGACGACGCGCCGGTCACCAGCACCCGTTTGCCGCGCAGGTCGATGTTGGTCCCGGTCGGCAGGCTCAGCGGCGGGCGCATCCCGGTCAACGCGATCACTTCGGTCAATCTGCGGCGCAGGTCCATGGGTTGTCTCTCTCCCGCGAGCAGACGCAGAAGGCCCCGACACGCCGGAGGGTAGGGCCCGTTTGCGTCTGCTCGCGTATCAGAAGTAGCGGGGGAACGGGCTCCAGTCCGGGTCGCGCTTCTCCAGGAACGCATCGCGCCCCTCGACCGCCTCGTCGGTCATGTAGGCCAACCGGGTCGCCTCCCCGGCGAACAGTTGCTGGCCGACCAAACCGTCATCGAGGAGGTTGAAGGCGAACTTCAGCATGCGTTGCGCCTGAGGCGATTTCCCATTGATCTCCTTGGCCCACTGCACCGCCACCTGCTCCAGGTCGGCATGGTCGACGACCTCGTTGACCGCACCCATGTGGTGCATCTGCTCAGCGGTGTAGGTGCGGCCCAGGAAGAAGATCTCCCTGGCGAACTTCTGGCCCACCTGCCGTGCCAGATATGCGCTGCCGTAGCCGCCGTCGAAGCTGCCGACGTCGGCGTCGGTCTGCTTGAACCGGGCGTGCTCACGGCTGGCCAGGGTCAGGTCGCACACCACGTGCAGGCTGTGTCCGCCGCCGGCGGCCCAGCCGTTGACCAGGCAGATCACCACCTTGGGCATGAATCGGATGAGCCGTTGCACCTCGAGGATGTGCAGCCGTCCGGCGCGGGCGGCATCCACCGTGTCGGCGGTTTCACCGGCCGCGTACTGGTATCCGGTGCGCCCGCGGATCCGCTGATCGCCGCCCGAGCAGAACGCCCACCCGCCGTCCTTGGGCGACGGGCCGTTGCCGGTCAGCAGCACGACGCCGACGTCCGGTGACATCCGGGCGTGGTCCAGCGTGCGGTACAACTCGTCGACGGTGTGTGGGCGGAATGCGTTGCGCACCTCGGGCCGGTCGAACGCCACCCGCACCGTGCCGTCGGAGACGTGGCGGTGGTAGGTGATGTCTGTCAGGTCTTCGAAGCCGTCGACGGTCTTCCAGAGGGAGGCGTCAAAGGGATTGTCAGTCAAGGCTGTTGAACTCCGTCCTGGGTCATCGTCTGTTCTCCGCAGCTGATCGTCATCGCCGAGGTCACCACTGGATCCGCTGTCGAGGTTCCGGCGACGGTGTCGGAACGCCCGATCGTCGCGGTCGAACCGCCGAGGTCGATCTCGGTGCGGCGCACCGTGTACCCGTTGCCGTCGGGCAGCGCCTGCAGTCCTACCAGATGCCTGCCGTCACCGAGATCACTGCATCCGATTCCGGTGCCGTTGCCCCGCAGGTTCTCCAGGTCGAACAGGAAGGGTTGACCCTGGGTGTCGTAGACCGTGTCGATCTTGCAACCGACGAGCGCGAACAGGTGGGCAACCCGGCCGGTGCTCACGATCAGCTGGCGCTGGCCGTCGGCCTGGGCGTCGATGACCATCGCCTGCAACGGCATTGGCGATGCCCCCGTTACCCGGACTCGGCCGTTGCCCACGGCGGTCGTCACGCCGATCAGTCCGTCTGGACTGATCCAGAGCGCGCCACCGTCGAAGGGCTTGCTGGCCGAACCGGGCGGTGGCCCGTCTTCGGTGCAGAACGGATCGGCTTGGGCCGCAGGGGCATTCATGACCGCAATGGCAAGCGCAACCGCGAGTGCCAGCGCAAGCCGGGTCATGGGACCACCGGGTCGAACCGGAAGACCGCGCACCGACCGGCCAGCGCCTCGAACTCCTCGGGCCGGCCATCGGTGACCAGGCCGGCATTCTTCATGAAGGAGACGCCGGTGGGCACCAAGGTGGGAAAGGCGCGCAGCAGCGGGCGGGCTTCCCCGACGGACAGTTCGACCAGGTGTACGCGTTCGCTGTGGCGGCCCTGGGTCAGCGTTGCGGCGCCGGCCACTCGGGCATTGCGCACCCAGTCGGCGCCGGGGAAGCCGCCGACCACGTACCGCTTACCGTCGACGGTGAACGGGGTGATCGGCGTCGAGCGCGGCTTGCCCGACTTGCGGCCCGGGACGGTCAGCACCATCGGGCCGTCGGGCATCAGTCCGGTCCGCATCACGGACATGAGCACCCTGTTCATCGCCTTCAGCCACCACGGTGGCCTGATGCGTTCGGAGTCGGCCATGATCTGAAAAGGTACGCCTACAGCGCGACGCCCCGAGCACGGAGCGGGTCGATCAATCCGGTTGGGCGTTCGGCCACCGGCAGCGGGTCGACCAGGATGAAGTCGCAGCCGATCGCGCGAGCGCCACCGTCGTTTTCCTCGCTGTCACCGACCATGATGGCCTCGTGTGCCTCGACACCAAGACGCTCCAGCGCGATCTGGAAGATCCGCGGGTCGGGTTTGACCACACCGACTTCGTAGGACAGCACGATTTCGTCGGCCTTGGCCCCCGCGGCTTCCAACGCCGGCCGGATGTCGAACGCAATATTGGAGACGACGGCGGTACGCACGCCACCGGCCTCGAGTGATCGCAATACCTCGACGGTGTCGGGGTATGGCACCCAGGAGTCAGGGTCGATCGCCCGCCGGTAGAGCGCCTCGGCGTGGTGCCCCGACAGCCCCGCGTCAGCGAGCGCGTGAAGATAAGCCTCTCGGTGCAGGGCCGGCTTGAGATCGCGGTTAACCCACGCGTGGTATGCCTCCGCAGTCCTCGTCACCGAGCCGCCGGTCGGATGGGTCAGGCGGTCCATCAGTTCGGCCTGCGCGTGCTCATCGACCGCGCGCCTGCCGTCGTCGTTGACCAGCTCCATTCCAGTGAACCAGCTGTCGTCTCCTTCGAGACGAAACAAGGTACCGGAGAAGTCGAAGAGGACGGCAGACGCGTGCATTGGTCCATCGTCCCAGGTTCACGGTCCGGGAGCGGTGAGGCCCGGTGCTTGAGCGGGTGAGGGGGGCGTGTGCCGCAGGTTCGATGTGAACTCCACACCCTTGTAGTAGGCCAGCAGAACGCCAAGGCCGATCAGGGCAGCGACGAATGCGATCTTGGCGGCCGTCACCAGGATGCGGACACCGCGTGGCTTGGCCTCCCTGACGGGGGGTGCGGCCCGCGGAGGCTTGCGAGTCGCACCGGCGGGCAGCGCTGATGGTTCCTTCTTGCGCAGGAACAGCATCAGCAGATCGCCGGCCCGGGTGTATTGCTCGCGATCCACATAGAGTTGCCGCCCCGGAGCCGCGGCACCTGTGCGACGGCTCGGTTTGGCGACGTAGCCACCGATATCGTTGTCCTGCAAGAGTTCAAGCACTGGCCCGGCGTCGGTGACGTCGAGTTCGGCGATGACTATCCAGGTGTCGGCCCACACGTCGTTGCCCCGGCCGCCGGGCGGCAGCCAGAACATCACGTCGCGCTCTTTGAGGTATTCGAGCGGGATGATGCGGGACTGCATCACCCATTATTGCTCTCGAGCCGGCATTAGCCGACGGGGTTTGATGGTCGGATTCCGCCGCGGGGCTGGCGCCCCGCGGCGTCACCCGACGGCTCGACCGACACCTTCCCAGAACTGCGCCCGCACGGCCTTCTTATCCGGCTTACCCAGCGCGGTCACCGGTACCGACTCGACGACGATCACCTGCTTGGGCGACTGCACCGAGCCCTTGCGCTCCTTGACCGCGGTCTGGATCTCGACGGTCACCTTGGCCACCGACTCCTCGTCGGAAGGGTGGTCGGGGCGCAGCACGATCACCGCAGTCACGGCCTCGCCCCACTTCTCGTCCGGGGTTCCGATCACGCACACCTGCGCGACGGCGGGATGCTCGGCCACGACATCCTCCACCTCGCGGGGAAACACGTTGAACCCGCCGGTGACGATCATGTCCTTGACCCGGTCGACGATGAACCAGAAGCCGTCCTCGTCCTCACGGGCCATATCACCGGTGTGCAGCCAGCCGTCTTTGAACGTCTTGGCCGTCTCCTCCGGCAGGTTCCAGTACCCACCGCTCAGCAGCGGTCCGGACACGCAGATCTCGCCGACCTCGCCCTGGGGCACCTCGTTGCCCTCGGCGTCGAGCAGCGCGGTCCGCGCGAACAGGGTCGGCCGCCCGCAGGAAGTCAGCCGCTTCTCGTCGTGGTCCTTCTTGGCCAGGTACGAGATCACCATCGGCGCCTCGGATTGGCCGTAGTACTGGGCGAAGATCGGCCCGAAGCGGCGGATCGCCTCGGCCAGTCGCACCGGGTTCATCGCCGAGGCGCCGTAGTACACCGTCTCCAGTGAAGACAGATCGCGGGTCTGCGAATCCGGGTGGTCCATCAGCGCGTAGATCATCGAGGGCACCAGCATCGTCGCGGTGATCTTCTGCTCCTCGATCACCCGCAGCACCTCGGCCGGATCGAACTTCGTCAGCACGACCAGTTCGCCACCCTTGATGATGGTCGGGACGAAGAACGCCGCCCCGGCATGCGACAGCGGGGTGCACATCAGGAACCGCGGGTTCTCCGGCCATTCCCACTCGGCCAGCTGCACGGTGGTCATCGTGGTGATCGACTGTGCTGTGCCCAGCACGCCCTTGGGCTTGCCGGTGGTGCCGCCCGTGTAGGCCATGCCGCCGATGTGATCGGGCGGAAGATCGGCAGCCACCAGGGGCTGGGGCGAGTACTTCGCCGCCTCGGCGATCAGATCCACCGCCGAATCGCCGAGCGCCTCGGGAACCGGGCCGAGGGTCAGCACCTGCTTGAGGGCGGGCACCTTCTCCAGCAGACCCTGTGCCCGTTCGACGAACATCGGGTTCGGGTCGATGATCAGCGATGTGACACCGGCGTCGCCCAGCACATAGGCGTGGTCGTCCAGCGAACCGAGAGGGTGTAGTGCCACCCGCCGGTAGCCCTGGGTCTGGCCGGCGCCGATGATCATCAGAACCTCGGGCCGGTTCAACGACAACAGCCCGACGGTCGCACCCGTCCCGGCGCCGAGCGCTTCGAACGCCTGAATGTATTGGCTGATGCGTTCCGCGAGCTGGCCACCGGTCAGAGTGGTGTCGCCTAGGTGCAGCACCGGCTTGTTCTTGTTGCGCTTGAGCGCGCCGACCGTCAGGTGTCCGGAATGAATGGGATGGCGCAGCAGCTCGGCCGATGAGCGCTCGCGCGAAGAGGAGACGGGCTGGGTCATGCGGTCCACATTAGAACGTGTTCCAGATTTGATGGAAGGGCTGTCTTACCTACCGGCCGCCGGTGCTGCTGGCGCCGATATCGACAAGCCGTCGCCCGGCTTTTGGCCGGCATGGCACCCTGGCCGGTATGCAACCTCCCGTACCGCGCTTTCTCGACGACCGGCCGGCCTACTGGGCCCAGCACAAGCCCGACGAGGACGCCATCAGTTACCTCGGCCGGAGCTGGACCTGGGCGCAGTGGGACGACCGGATCCGCCGGCTGGCCGGCGCCCTGGCCGAGCGCGGCATCGGTCACGGCGATGTGGTCGGGTTCCTGGACAAGAACCACCCGGCGTGTGTCGAGCTCACCCTGGCCGCGGCCTCGATCGGGGCGGCGACCGCCATCATCAACTTCCGGCTGGCCGGCGAGGAGATGGACTACGTCCTCAACGATTCCGGCGCCAAACTGCTGATCGTCGGATCCGAGATGAAACCCGCCATCGACAAGATCCGCGACCGGCTGGTCCATGTCCAACACGTCATCGAGGTCACCCCAGAAGGTGCTGACGGCGATGAGTACGAGGCGATGCTCGCCGCCGCGGCACCCAGGGGGCGCAGCTCCGAGGTCGATCCCGATGACCCGTGCCTGATTATGTACTCCTCGGGCACCACCGGTCATCCCAAGGGGGTGACCCTGACCCAGCGGAACCTGCTGGCGCACACCCTCAACGCGGGCACCTTCGATTTCGAGCCCGGTGACAAGAACCTGGTGGCGATGCCGCTGTTCCACGTCGGCGGCTCGTCCTACGTGCAGTACGGCATCCACGCCGGAATCCCGACCATCATGACGCGCGACGCTGACGGCGCCTCGCTGGCCGGTGCGATCCTGCAGGGCGCCAACCGCACCTTCCTGGTGCCTGCCGTGCTGGGCAAAGTGCTGGAGTCCGGCGAGGACGCCGTCAAGCTGTTCAGTGCGTTGCGGACCTTCGTTTACGGCGCCTCCCCGATGCCGCCCGCCCTGCTGCGCTCGGCTCTGAAAGCATGGCCGGACACCGATTTCATCCAGGTGTACGGGCTGACCGAGGTGTGCGGGGCGATCACTCAGCTCTCTCCCGAGGTGCACCGGGACGACTCCCGCCCCGAGCGGCTGGTCAGCGCCGGCCAGCCGGCTCGGGAGGTGGAGGTCCGTGTGGTCGACCCCGACACGCTAGCCGAGATGCCCACCGGCGCACCTGGCGAATTGTGGTTTCGCACACCACAGTTGATGAAGGGCTACCACAACAAGGCGGCAGCCACCGAATCGGCGATCACCGCGGACGGCTGGTTCCGCACCGGTGATATCGGGCGGGTCGACGAGGACGGCTTCGTCTTCGTCGAGGACCGGCTCAAGGACATGATCATCTCCGGTGGCGAGAACATCTACTCCGTCGAGGTCGAACGGGTCCTCACCGACCATCCGGCAGTGCTCGACGCCGCGGTGTTCGGTGTGCCCGACGACAAGTGGGGCGAGTCGGTCAAGGCGGTGGTCGAATTGTCGGCGGGCCAAAGCGTTTCCGAGGAAGAGCTGGTCGCCTGGTGTCGCGAGCACCTGGCGCACTACAAGTGCCCGCGCAGCGTGGAGATCTCCGAAGCGCTGCCCCGCAATCCCACCGGCAAGCTGCTCAAGCGCGACCTCCGCAAGCCGTACTGGGAGAACCGCGACCGCGCGATCTGATGACGGTATCGCTGGACGACCTGCTCGAACGCCTGCACATCGTCGCGTTGCCGATGCGGGTGCGCTTCCGCGGCATCACGTTGCGCGAAGTGGCCCTGATCGACGGTCCGAACGGGTGGGGCGAGTTCGGTGCGTTCGTTGAGTATGAGCCGCCCGAAGCGGCGTACTGGCTGGCCTCTGCCATCGAATCCGCTTACGGCACAAGGCCGGTGACGCGGCGTGACCGGATTCCGATTAACGCGACGGTGCCCGCGGTGCCTGCGGCTCAGGTGCCCGAGGTGCTGGCCCGCTTCCCCGGCGCGCTGACGGCGAAGGTGAAGGTGGCCGAGCCGGGGCAGACGCTGGCCGACGACGTCGCCCGGGTGGACGCGGTGCGCGCGACGATCCCCACGGTGCGGGTGGACGCCAACGGCGGGTGGACGGTCGATCAGGCGGTGGCCGCCGCGGCCGCCCTGACCGAGCACGGGGCGCTGGAGTATCTCGAGCAGCCGTGCGCGTCGGTGTCGGAACTGGCCGAGGTGCGCCGCCGGGTGAATGTCGCGGTCGCCGCCGACGAGAGCATCCGTAAGGCGTCGGACCCGTTGGCGGTGGTACGCGCCCGGGCCGCCGACATCGCGGTGCTCAAGGTCGCTCCGCTGGGGGAGTGGGCGCGCTGCTGGACATCGCGGCTGCCATCGACATCCCGGTGGTGATCTCTTCGGCGCTGGATTCGGCGGTGGGCATCGCGGCGGGGTTGGCGGCGGCGGCCGCATTGCCGCGCCTCGAGCACGCCTGCGGCCTGGGCACCGGAGGGTTGTTCGTCGAGGACGTCTTCGACGTCACGCCCGTCGAGGGCTGCCTGCCCGTCGGCGACATCGCGCCCGACCCGGCGCGACTGTCGGCGCTCGCCGCGCCGTCCGCTCGCCGCGACTGGTGGATCGACCGGGTTCGCGCGTGCTTCCCCCTCGCCCAAACCGACAAACGGCAGGACAATCGCGAGTAGATCGCGGCATAACGTCGACTTCGACGCCACTCAGCCCGCGGTCAGCCCCTTGAGTTCGGTCACCGCCGCGCGCACGTGGTGCGCCAGGTCGCGCTCGTCGTCCGCCGCGATCCACTGGTCGAACGCCAGCTTGAACATCGCACCGCCGGCCTCGGCGGCCAGTCGCGCCGTCGTATCCGGGACACCGCGCCGGCGCAACCCGTCGGCCAGCGCCTCGCTGAGCGCGGCGAGCTTGATCAGCTCGCGTTCCCGCAACGCCGGGTTGGCCGACACCACCGCTTGGCGTAGCCGGGACCGCTCGCGGCGGCCGGCGAAGAAAGCGGCGGCCTGCTCCAACGCTGCACTCACCGCTTCCAGCGGTGACGCCGAATCAGGGGCCGAGGCAACCGCGGTGATCAGTTGATCGAGCAGCGGACGCTGCCCGCCGAAGAGCACCTCGCGCTTGTCGGCGAAGTACCGGAAGAACGTCCGCTCGGTCAGTCCGGCGCGCTCGGCGATCTCGGCGACCGTGGTCTGGTCGAATCCTCGCTCGGTGTACAGCGCAAGGGCAGCCTCCTGCAGGCGGCCCTCGGCGTCCGGTTCCCAGCGAGCCATGCCGGAATATTACCGGCATGACAGTCGCTGACATCATCGCACGTTGATGACAGCGACTGACATGGAGGTTCTGCGATGAAGATCTTCGTTACCGGAGCATCGGGCTGGGTAGGTTCGGCGGTGGTACCCGAGTTGATGTCGGCGGGCCACGACGTAATCGGATTGGCCCGATCCGACGCGTCCGCTGACGCACTCGCCGCACGGGGCGCCTCGGTCCACCGGGGTGACCTCAACGATGAGGAGAGCCTGCGCCGTGGTGCCGCCGCCGCCGATGCGGTCATCCATCTCGCGTTCCGCCACGACTTCGACAATTTCGCGCAGGGCTGCGAACTCGACCGCCGCGCCATCACCGCGCTCGGCCAGACCCTGGCCGGATCCGATCGGCCGCTGGTCGTCACCAACGGCACGGCCGGGCATGCGCCCGGTCACGTGCTGACCGAGGATCAGCCCGCCACCTCGCAGTCACCCCGGACCTCTGAGCATACGGCGCTGGCCTTCGCCGACCAGGGTGTGCGGGTGTCGATCGTGCGGTTGGCTCCCTCGGTGCACGGCACGGGCGACTACGGCTTCGTCCCCCGGTTGATCGATATCGCCCGCGACACGGGTGTGGCGGCCTATATAGGCGACGGTGTCAATCGGTGGTCGGCCGTGCACCGCGACGACGCCGCGGCGCTGTTCCGGCTCGCCGTCGAAGCGGCGCCCACCGGGACCATCCTGCATGCGGTCGCCGAGGAGGGCGTGCCCACCCGCGTGATCGCCGAGACCATCGGTCGACAGCTCGACATCCCGGTCACCAGCATCCCCGCGGAGGACACCTTCGGCCACTTCGGTTGGATCGGTGCATTTTTCGGCCTCGACATGCCGGCCAACAGCGCCCTCACCCGCCAAAGGTTCGGCTGGCAGCCCACCGGTCCCGGTCTGATCGAGGATCTCGAACAGGGCTCCTACTTCGCTGTCGAAACCGTCTGAGAGGAGATCTCATGCATGCAGGCATCATGATCCCGGCCGACCGGACCGCGGACAACCTGGTCGACGATGTCTCGGCGAAGGCCGGCGCCGCCGTCGGTGCCGGAGTCCGGCAGCTGTGGATATCGCAGCAGTTCGACTTCGACGCCGTCACGTTGGCCGCTCTGGTGGGATCAGCCAATCCCGGTGTCGGAGTGGGCACTTCGGTAGTGCCGATCAACCCGCGTCACCCGCTGGTGCTGGCCACCGCGGTGCAGACCGCGCAGGCCGCGACCCACGGTAACTTCACCCTCGGCCTCGGTCTGGGAGTGGCGTTCCTCGAAGAGCGCGTCTACGGGTTGCCGTGGGCACACACCATCGCGCGGCTGCAGGAATACCTGGCCGTCCTCAACGCGATCCGAGACGGAAACCCCCTCGACCACCACGGCACCCATCTGACCGCGGTCGACCCGCAAGTACTGCCGGTCGCCCTGGCGGGATCCACTCGGTTCCCGATCCTGGTCGCCGCGATGGGCCCACAGGCGTTGCGGGTCACCGGTGAATGGGCCGACGGCACAATCGTTGCCAACACCGGACCGCGAACCATCGAGAGTTTCATCGTGCCCACCATCGCCAGGGCCGCTGCCCAGGCCGGCCGGCCCACCCCACGGGTGGTGACCATGGTGAGCGTGGCGATCACCGACGACATCGAGGCTGCGCGCGCTGACATCGCGCCTCGCCTGGCCCTCTACGATTCGATCCCGTCCTATCAGAAGGTCCTTGCCCGCGAGGGCGTTTCCGCCAGCGTCGACCTCGCCGCGATCGGCACCGAGGAAACCGTCGCCAAGACTCTGCGCGGATATCTCGACGCCGGCGCCACCGAACTCATCGTGATGCCGCAGCAGACCGGCCCCGCTGACCTCGAGCGCATCTACCGCCTCACGGCCGGCCTGTAGCTGTGCTCACGTGTGGTCGGGGACACCGCTGGCTCACCCTCTGTCGAACGAGAGTTGCTCCAGTCCACAGTCCAGTGGCGGCGCGATGGAGGTGCGGGTGAGAACGGTGGCCACCACCCACATGAACAGCGCGACGCCGGCGGCGCCCGGATCCGGCTCGCCCTTCGCGCGCTCGCCCACATAGCTGGCGCGACCCATGCGGGCACGCATGGAGGCGGTCGCGTGCGCGCCGTCGGCAGCCGCAGCAGCGGCGGCGGCGAAATCGCCGGTGTCGCGCAGGGATTCCACCGCGGGAGCCAGCGCGTCGACCATGGTTCGGTCCCCGACTGCGGCCTCGCCGACGCGCGTGATCGCCGAGAGGCCGGCCGCCAACCCGGTAGCCCATCCGTCGACCGAATCCGGCGCGTCGGCCACCGCGACGGCGATCTCGGTGAACAGCAGGCCCAGCAGTGGACCGGACGTGCCGCCGACGTCGTCGAGGAACACTGCCCCGAGAACGCTCAGTGGTGATGCCGACGCGTTCGAGAGCCGCTCGACGGCCGCGGTGACTCCGCCGCGCAGGTTGTCGCCGAAGTCGCCATCGCCGCTGTGCTGATCGAACCGGGTGAGGGAGTCGTGGGCGAGCGCGACCGCGGCGGCGAACCCGGTCACGATCTCACGCTCGAGATCCGCTTCGCTGCCATCGAGAGCGCTCACTGCTGTCTCCGTTCTGTCGACGTCGTCACCAACCGGTTCGGGAAGGCGGGTGTGAACGCCGGCGCATCCCACAAGGCGAGCAGTTCGGCATCGGCCATCGTCACCGTGATGGAGAAGCCCCGCATGTCCAGGGCCGGGACGTAGTCTCCGACCAGATTGCCGACCACTCGTCGGCCGCGCAGCTCGATCTCGCGCGCGGCGTACTCGAATATGACGTTGAGTTCCAACAGCGTGACGGCGCCGAGTCCGTTGACGATCACGATGGCATCAGCCCCGTCGGGCAAAGCATTGAGGACTTCGCCGGTCATGCGCCGCACCAATTCTGGCGTTGCCGGGCGAGCCAGCGAAGAAGCGGCGCGTTCGCCGTGAATCCCGACGCCGTATTCGAGTTCGCCGGGTTCCAGCTCGAACGCCGGCCTGCCGCTGTGTATCGCGGTCTGCGCCTGCGACGCGACCGCCAGGCTTCTGGTGACGGAGGCGACGCGCGTGCCGAGTTCTACCAGATCGTCGAGGCCGGCACCGTCATCGGCGGCGGCGCCGAGGACCTTCTCGACGACGACCGTCCCGGCGGTGCCCCGTCGGCCCGTGGCCGTGTCTGCGCTGTCGGTCGCGATGTCGTCATCGACGAGCACGCGGCGGACCTCGATGCCCTCCAACCGGAGCCGCTCGGCGGCGATGCCGAAGTTGATTCGGTCGCCGGTGTAGTTCTTGACAATATGCAGTACGCCCTGTTCGCCCGCGACATGCCGGCTGGCTTCCAGAACCTGCCGATTGTGCGGGGAGGCGAAGACCTTGCCGGGCGCCACCGCGTCGAGCATGCCCTCGCCGAGGAAGCCGGCATGTAGCGGCTCGTGGCCCGAGCCGCCGCCGGACACGAGTCCGACCGTCCGACGGCCATTGCGGTGCCGTGCGGTGAAGAACGTTGGTGACTCGTGCAGCTCGACGAAGTCACTGTTCGCGCGCGCGAACCCACACAGCGCAACCGGAACCGGATCGCCATCCTCGGGATGGAAGTGACCCATCGCTTCTGCGGTCTCTGATGACATTGCCGTCCTTAGGTTTTGGTGCCCGCGGGCGCCACGACCGCCAATCCGCGAGCTGGCCAAATCGCAACTGGTGATCTAATGTATCAGATACCAGATGGGCCAATCGACGAATGCGAGGACCTGTGAAGCATGTGCCCTTGGGCGGGATGATTTCCACCGTTGTCACCCCGTTCCGTGAAGACGACACCATCGATCTCGACCTCCTGCGGGCCGAAGTCCGCTATCTGCTGGATGCGGGTGTCACCGCCATTTGCGCCTGCGGCAGCACCGGGGAGGGGCAAACCCTCTCTCTGGAGGAAAGCAAAGCCATCTGTGAGGTGGTCGTCGACGAGGTGGCCGGCACGGTGCCGGTCATCGGCGGCGTGATCCAGAACTCGACAGCACAGGCCATCCGCTACTCGCTGGCCCTCAAGGAGGCTGGTGTGGACGCGCTGCAGGTGACGCCGGTGCACTACGTGTTCGCGCCCTCGCCGGCCGAGACCGTCGAGCACTACCGGCTGGTCGGTGAGGCTGCTGACCTGCCGATCATCCTGTACAACGTCGTCCCGTGGGCCCTCGTCCCGCTCGAGACCATCAAGATGATCGCCGACGTCCCGCAGGTCGTGGCGATCAAGCAGAGCGGCGGCAATATGCACCTGCTCGTGGACTTGCTCGCCGATGTCAGCGACCGGTTCGTCATCCTGGCGGCTCTCGACAATCTGCACTATCCGGCCTTCACGCTGGGTGCGCACGGCGCTCTGGCGGCCATCCCGACCGTGACCCCTCATCTGTCGGTGGAGTTGTGGGACGCCACCCAGAAGGGCGACCACGAGTTGGCCCGGCAGTTGCACCTGCGGGTGTTGACGGTGTGGCGCGCTATCGACGGCCCGAATCTGCCCGCGCTGCTCAAGGAGGCACTTCGCTTGCAGGGTCGCAATGGCGGCCTACCCCGCAAGCCCTTCGCGCCGGCGACACCCGAGGACACTCGTCGAATTGAAAGGGCGCTGCGCACTGCTAATCTGATCGATTAGACATCAGTTGCTGAGAACGGAGCGCCCGTGAGCATCTCGCCGCCTGCGCCGCAAGATTTGATGGTCGAATCCATTGCGGATCAGCTGTATCGAGTTCTTCGGGATCGCATCGTCACCGGTGCGTACGCGCCAGGTGACCGCCTGGACCCGCAGGCGGTCGCCCGGGAGTTCGGGGTGTCCCGGACGCCCGTGCGGGACGCCATCGCTCAGCTAGACCATGACCAGCTGATCGAAACCCGGCCGCGCTCGGGCACTTTCGTTGCTCGGCCGGGTGTTCGTGACGTGCACGAGGTGTGCCAGTTGCGCAAAGGCATCGAATGGGTGGCCACCGGCGTCGCCGCCACGACGATGCCGTTGAGCAAGATCGCCGACCTTCGAGCAGAAGCGGAAGAGGCTCTGGTGGCTCTGCGTGAAGGCGATTACGAGCCGTTCTTCCACAGCGATCTGCGCCTGCACCGCGAGATCGTCGCCGAAACCGGAAACGTGCGCATGATGCGGGCCCGCGGGTCGGTGGAACCGTTCATCGCGTGGCTGCGGATCCTGGGCGCTACGGGTCCACATCGCGCGGAGGGTTCGACCGTCCGGCACCTGCAGATTCTCGACGCCATGGCGGCGCGCGACGTGGCCGCGGCACAGCAAGCCGCCGCCATCCACCTCGACGAGGTCGAGGAATGGACGACGGCAGACATGACGAAGTCCGCCTCTGACTGAGACGTCCGAGGCGGCAGCACAGAAAGGCTTCCGTCACGATGACGACTCCCACCGAAACGACTACCTCAACACTGGACGCGGTTCTCACAGCGGCCGCCGCCGCAGCCCGGTCCCTGGACCGCACACCCGCCGCGGGGCGCGCAGCCTGGCTGCGTGCGGTCGCCGATCGACTCGACGACGCGGCGGACAGCCTGGTGCCGATCGCCATTCGCGAAACGCACCTGCCGGAGCCTCGACTGCGTGGTGAACTCGTGCGCACCACTTTCCAGGCCCGTCTGCTGGCGGAGGCCGTCGAGCAGGGCTGGCACGCCGACATCCGCATCGACATCGCCGATCCCCAGTGGCCGATGGGACCGCGCCCAGACCTGCGCCGCACCACGGTGGCCCTGGGCCCGGTCGTGGTGTTCGCCGCGAGCAACTTCCCGTTCGCATTCTCGGTATTCGGCGGTGACACCGCCAGCGCGCTGGCCGCCGGATGTCCGGTTATCGTCAAGACCCATCCTGGACACCCCGAATTGTCCGCTGCCACAGCCGATGTGGTCAGCAGTGCGTTGGCAGGCCTGGCACCGGCAGGCGCATTCGCCACCATCTCCTCTGATGAGGATGGTGCCACCGCCCTCGCGGATCCCCGGATTAAAGCGGGTGCCTTCACCGGGTCCACTCGGGTGGGAAGGATCCTGTTCGACATCGCTTCCCAACGGCCGCAACCGATCCCGTTCTTCGGGGAGCTGGGCTCGACCAACCCGGTGGTCGTCACGCTCGACGGCTGGCGCACTCGCGCCGATGACATCGCCCGGGAGTTCGCCGAATCGGTCTCCCTGGGTGCCGGTCAGTTCTGCACCAAGCCCGGCGTCCTCATCGTGCCCGACGCCGATGATTTCATCGCCCGCACGCCTGACGTGATCGTCGGCGAGATGCTCAATCCGCGTATCGCCCAGGCCTTCGCCGCGTCCGCGAACTCGCTGTCGGAGTTGGTGGGTCCGCCGACAGCCGCGGCTACCGGGCGGGCATTCCAGGGGCCGGTTCCGCTGTTTCGCGTCACATCTGCGCAAGCCGTTCAGACACCCCAGATCCTCGAACACGAGGTCTTCGGCCCCGCGGCGTTGATCGTCGAATACCGCGACGCCGCCGATGCGCTTGCCGTCGTCGACGCCGTCGGCGGTCAACTGACGGGAACCGTGATCGGTGCCAACGAACCGGATGAGCAAGCGCTGGAATTGATCCCGCGGCTGGCCGAACACGTCGGCCGGGTGCTGTGGAACCAGTGGCCCACCGGCGTCTCGGTGACCCCCGCCCAACAGCACGGTGGGCCCTATCCCGCCAGCACCGCGCCGCACACCACCTCGGTGGGCACCGCCGCCATCGCTCGGTTCCGACGTCCGGTCGCGTACCAGAACGTGCCGGCCGCAGCTCTGCCTGCAGAGCTGCGGTAGCCGGGGGTCGGCCCGGGCCCCGGGGGTGTTGCCCCAGTCACGATCGAGGGCTAGCATCTGATGCATCACATATTAACTACAGGCATTGTCGCCTTGACCGAGCCAGGGGAGTTCATGACACAGCAGTCACAGCCGCGTAGCGCGAGGGCCCCGTTGACCAGGGTCGTTACCGCGAGCGCCCTGGGCACCACCGTCGAGTACTACGACTTCACGCTGTACGCCACGACCGCGGCCCTGGTGTTCAACAAGGTGTTCTTCCCCGCGACATCGCCGATCGTCGGAACCCTCGCCGCGTTCGCGACGTACTTCGTCGGTTATCTCGCCCGGCCCCTCGGCGGCATCATCTTCGGGCACTTCGGCGACAAACTCGGCCGCAAGAACGTACTCATCGTCACGATGCTCATGATGGGCTTCGGCACGTTCGCCATCGGTCTGCTGCCGACCTACGACTCCATTGGCATCGCTGCGCCGCTGCTGCTGGTGGCGATCCGGCTGGTGCAGGGGCTCGGGATGGGGGGTGAGTACGGCGGCGGGGTCCTGATGGCGCTCGAACACAGTCCCCGCCAACGTCAAGGGCTCATCACGTCTTTCGTGCACATCGGCACTCCGGCAGGTGTGTTGATTCCCGTCGCACTGGTCACCATCCTGGACGCCGCGTTGCCGGACGGCGCCTATGAAGAATGGGCCTGGCGGCTGCCCTTCCTGGCCAGCATCGTGCTGATCGGCGTGGGGGTCTACATCCGACTGCGCGTCACCGAAAGCCCCGAGTTCATCGAGATGCGCGCCCAGAAGGCTATTCAGAGCATGCCGGCCCGCGACGTCGTGACGCAGCACGGGGGCATCCTGGCCCTGTCGGTACTGGCCAAGATCGCCGAGAGTGGACTGTTCAACATCTATTACGTGGTGGCGATCGCCTACGTCACCACCGAACTCGACCTTCCCCGCGGCCCCGTCTTGATGGCCGTACTCGTCGCGTGTGCGGTCGAGTGCTTCACCTTGCCGCTGTTCGGTGCGCTCTCCGACCGAATCGGCCGGCGACGGGTGTACATCGGGGGTGCGCTGTTCCAGGCAGCCCTCAGTGTGCCGTTCTTCCTGCTGCTGCAGACCGGAAGTTTCGCAGCCATGGCGCTGGCGATGACGCTCGGCCTGGCTGTCGGCCACGGCGCCATGTACGGCGCTCAGGGCGCGCTGTTCGGAAACCTCTACCCGGTCAATGTCCGCTACTCGGGCCTGTCGATGACGCAACAGATCGGTGCGACGCTCGGCGGCGGGCTGTCCCCGATCATCGGCACCGCACTCCTGGCCGCCGGTGACGGCCACTGGTCCTACATCGTCGTGTACTGCGTCGGCGTCGCCGTAATGTCCAGCATCGCAGCGTCGTTCCTGCGCCGCGGCGAGCAGTCGTATTCGGCGCCCACCGTGGTCGAGGCCGAAAGCGGAGTTGCCCCAGTAACTTCCCCACGGTAGCGGCGCGCCGGCTACGGCTACCGCCGCGCGGGCAGCCTATAGGCTGGTTCTGTGCTGCGCCCTGGTGATGTGTTCGCCGGCTACGTCATCGACCGGACCCTCGGTCGTGGCGGCAGCGCGACGGTCTACCTGGCCCACCGGCCCTCCGAGCCCGCCGTCGCCCTGAAGGTTCTGGCCGGGGACCCCACCCCGGAGGCGGTAGAACGGCTGCGGCGGGAATTCGGGATCGCCCACGGCCTGCGCCACCAGCACATCGTGGCCATGGCGGGCGAGGGTCCGGGCTGGCTGGCCATGCAGTACCTCGGCGGGGGGAATGCCACGGCGCTGAGCACGCTGGGTGGCGCGCTGGCCGCCCTCGGTCAGATCGCCGACGCGCTGGACTACGCCCATGGCTGCGGTGTAGTGCACTGTGACGTCAAGCCGGCCAACATCCTTCTTGCCCCGTCACTTCCGGACGTCCACGCGGTGCTGATCGACTTCGGGGTCGCGTACCTGATCGAAGATCCGGTCGAGCCTCGGGCGGCACACCCGGATCACATCCAGGCCTCGCTGCCCTACGCGGCCCCGGAGCTACTCACCGGAGAGGTACCGTCCCCGGCGACTGATGAGTACGAATTAGCCTGCACGGCAGTCGAGTTGATCACCGGAGCGCCCCCGTTCCACACCGCGACGGCGGTGGGGCTCATCGACGCCCATCTGCACCACCGGCCGCCGCGGGTGTCGCATCGGTACCGCTGGCTGCCGACCGCGTTCGACTCCATCCTGGCCAAGGCGATGGCCAAGCGACCCGAACACCGATACCAGAGCTGCTCGGAGTTCGTCCACCTGATCACCCGGGTCGTGCTGTGACGCAGGCGAAATAGTCGGTAACCGAACGTTTACCGATATCGGGTTTCGGCGATATGGCCGGGGGGCTACTCCCGGCCGCATGGGAGCGCCAACTACATACGACAACTCAGCGTTGGCCCACGAAGAAGTCGGCTACCACAAGGGGCTCAAGCCCCGACAGCTGCAGATGATCGCCATTGGGGGAGCGATCGGGACGGGGCTGTTCATGGGCGCGGGAGGACGCCTCAACACGGCAGGTCCCGGCCTGTTCATCGTGTACGCCATCTGCGGCCTGTTCGTGTTCTTCATCCTGCGCGCACTCGGCGAGCTGGTCTTGCATCGGCCGTCGTCGGGATCCTTCGTGTCCTATGCGCGAGAGTTTCTGGGCGAGAAGGCCGCCTACGTCGCGGGCTGGATGTACTTCTTCAACTGGGCCTGCACGTCCATCGTCGACGTCACCGCGATCGCGCTCTACATGCACTACTGGGGCGCGTTCAAGGCGATTCCACAGTGGAGCATCGCGCTGGTCGCGCTGGTGATCGTGCTGACGGTGAACATGATCTCAGTCAAGCTGTTCGGCGAGATGGAGTTCTGGGCAGCGCTGATCAAGGTCGTGGCCCTGGTCGCGTTCCTCGTGGTGGGCATCGTCTTTCTGGCGGGCCGGTTCACCATCGAGGGGGCGGCCACCGGACCGTCGGTGATCGCCGACAACGGCGGGTTGCTGCCCAGCGGCCTCCTGGCGCTGGTGGTCATCACCTCGGGCGTCATCTTCGCCTATGCCGCAGTGGAACTGGTGGGCACGGCGGCCGGCGAGACCGAGGAGCCGGCCAAGGTGATGCCCAAGGCCATCAACTCGGTGGTCTTCCGTATCGCGGTGTTCTACGTGGGTTCGCTGATCCTGCTGGCTTTGTTGCTGCCCTACACCACCTACAAACAGGGCGAGAGCCCATTCGTCACGTTCTTCTCCCGCATCGGGGTGCCGGCGGCGGGCACCATCATGAACTTCGTGGTTCTGACTGCCGCGCTGTCCAGCCTGAACGCGGGGTTGTACTCGACGGGGCGGATCCTGCGGTCGATGGCGATGAACGGCAGCGCACCGCAGTTCACCCAACGCATGACCAAGCGCGGCGTGCCGTTCGCCGGCATCGCGCTCACCGCCTGCTTCACCGTGCTCGGGGTGTTCCTGAATCTGGTGGTTCCCGCCGAGGCGTTCAACATCGCATTGGACCTGTCGGCGCTGGGCATCATCGCCTCCTGGGGCACCATCGTGATCTGCCAGATCCAGCTGTACCGATGGTCGCAGAAGGGAATCCTGAGCCGGCCCGCCTTCCGGCTGTGGGGCACTCCCTACACCAGTTACGCCACCCTGGCCTTCCTCGCCGCGGTGACCATACTGATGTGCATCGAGAACTACTGGAATTTGGTGGCGCTGCTGGTGATCGTCCCCGCGTTGACGCTGGGCTGGTATCGGGTCCGCGGTCGCGTGCTGGAGGTGGCGCGTGAACGCGTCGGCTACACCGGCGACTACCCGATCGTCGCGGAGACGCCGCTGCAGGACGAGTTCCTCGAAGAGGACCGCTCCTAGAGCGCTCATCCCCGCGGTGCCGGTCATACATTGGTCATTCCCTTGGCACTTCGTGCGCGCGATACTGAGCAAGGGGAGGGGCATCGGAGGCCGACGTGAGGAAACGGGTGTTACCGGCTGCTGTGGCCTCCCGGCTGCGGCCGACGGGACCCGCAGCGGTGATGGTCCACCCCGACGGCGCGATCGGAGTCGTCGAGGGTTCCCCGGAAGCGATGGGGGCGATCGTCGGCGGCCCGTGGTGGGAGACCATGAGCAGCCGTCTCGGCGTGGTGTTCTGGTTCACCACCGTCGGGCGCAGGCGCAACGACGTGAACCGGTTGGCGACGCAGCTGTTGCTCGCGACGTCGAACTGGTCGGCCGCCGAGGTGCCACTGCTTTACGGTCCGGTGTTGGTCGCCGCGCGCACCCCGGCCGGAGTGCCGACGGCGTTGTCGATGGCCCACTTCGAGGTCCTCAACGCGCGCTCGATGTTGTCGTGGCGGTCGCGTCGGACGCTGCGTCGGCGCATCGAAGGGGAGCGGCTCGCGGGCCCCTTACCGATGACCAGCATCGACTAGTCAGCCGGCGCCGCGGCCCGGTCATGTCCTGATCTGTGGGTTGCCCGGCGTAGACGCCACCGCCGTGGGTGACGAACACTGAAGCCATGGCGCGATCGGTGGTGATCCTCGGGTTTCCCGGCGTGCAGGCGCTCGACATCGTCGGGCCTCATGACGTGTTCACCGGCGCCGCGACGCTGACCGAGGGCGGCTATCGGGTCAGCGTCGCCTCCCGCGACGGTGATCCGGTGTGCACCGGCACCGGGTTGTCCTTCGTCGCCCCGGCAATGCCCGAACCGCGGGACATCGACACCCTGGTGCTGCCGGGTGGGGCAGGTGTGGACGACGCCCGGGCGGACCCGGACACCATGGCCTGGATCCGGCGGGCGGCCGCCGCGTCGCGGCGCGTGGTCAGCGTCTGCACCGGCGCCTTCCTGGCCGCGCAGGCCGGTCTGCTCGACGGCTGCCGCGCGACCACCCATTGGGCCCACGCCAACCGGATGGCGCGCGAGTTCCCCGCGGTGGTTGTCGATCCCGAACCGATCTTCGTGCGCAGCTCTGCGCAAGTGTGGACGGCCGCGGGGGTGACGGCGGGTATCGACCTGTCGCTGGCCCTGGTCGAGGAGGATCACGGCACCGAGGTGGCGCAGACCGTCGCCCGGTACCTGGTGTTGTATCTGCGCAGACCCGGCGGCCAGACGCAGTTCGCGGCGCCGGTCTGGATGCCGCGGGCGCGTCGCCGGCCGATCCGCGAGGTGCAGGAAGCCATCGAAGCCGAACCCGGTGCCCCGCACAGTATTTCCGAGCTCGCCCGACGCGTGGCGATGAGTCCACGCCACTTCACCCGGGTGTTCACCGACGAGGTCGGTGAGGCACCCGGTGCGTACGTCGAGCGGGTCCGCACCGAGGCTGCTCGCCGCCAACTCGAGGAGACCGACGACACCGTCGTCACGATCGCCGCCCGATGCGGTTTCGGCACGGCAGAGACCATGCGCCGCAACTTCATCCGTCGTATCGGTATCGCCCCCGACCACTACCGCAAATCGTTCACCTGAAGAGGAGCGTCATGCAGATAGCCGTTGTGCTCTATCCGGGTTTCACCGCCCTGGACTTCATCGGACCCTATGAGGTGTTGCGCTGGCTGCCCGACACCGAGGTCCGGTTCCTGTGGCACGAAGCAGGGCCCATCACCGCCGACTCCGGCGTGCTGGTGATCGGCGCCACCCACTCGTTCGACGAAACCCCCTCGCCCGACGTCATTCTGGTGCCCGGCGGCATGACCACCATGGAGCATGCCCGCGACCAGAGGCTGCTCGACTGGCTGCGTCAGGCCCACCAGAGCGCGACATGGACCACCTCGGTGTGCTCTGGATCGGTCATCCTGGCCGCCGCAGGTCTGCTGAAGGGTAAGCGGGCGACATCGCACTGGATGGCGCTGACCGCGTTGAAGGCGCTCGGCGCCATCCCGATCGGCGACCAGCGAGTGGTGCACGAGGGCGACATCGTCACCAGCGCCGGGGTGTCCGCCGGCATCGACCTAGCGTTGTGGCTGGCCGGCCGGATCGGCGGCGAGGAACGCGCCAAGGTGATCCAGCTGTCGATGGAATACGATCCGCAGCCGCCGTTCGACTCCGGGCACATGTCCAAAGCGTCGGCCACCACGAAAGCAGCCGCCGCCGCACTCATGGCCAAGGACCTGGCCAAGCCCGCACAGCTCAAGGCGATGACGACATTGCTGTGGACCGGGGCGATCGAGGCGGCCCGGTCACGCGGCGGTCGCAAACGCCGCAGCACCGGGAGCGTAGCCTCTGCCAGGTGATCAACCTGGCCTACGAGGACAACGGCTCCGGTGACCCGGTGCTGTTCATCGCCGGCACCGGCGGCGCCGGACGCACCTGGCACATCCACCAGGTCCCGGCGTTCCTGGCGGCGGGCTACCGCTGCATCACGTTCGACAACCGCGGCATCGGGGCCACCGAGAACGCCGGCGGCTTCACCGCCGACCAGATGGTCGACGACACCGCCGACCTGATCGAGCAGGTCGTCGGCGGTCCCACCCGGCTGGTGGCGATGTCGATGGGCGCCTACATCGCCCAGGAGTTGATGCTGACCCGGCCCGATCTGGTTACCCAGGCTGTGCTGATGGGCACCCGCGGGCGCCTGGACCGCACCCGCAAGTCCTTCCGCGCCGCCGACGTCGAACTGACCAAGGCCGAGATCCGGCTGCCCGCCGCGTATGCGGCCAAAGTCCGTGTGCTGGAGAACTTCTCACCCAAGACCATCAACGATGAGAAGGCCATCGGGGACTGGATGGAGATGTTCACCGCGTTCCCGATCAAACGCACTCCCGGCCTGCGCGCCCAGCTCGAGGTCTATCCCAAGGAGAACCGGTTGCCCGCCTACCGGTCCATTCCCACCAACGTGTTGGTGATCGGATTCGCCGATGACGTGCTCACCCCGCCCGCGTTGGGCCGGGAGGTGGCCGAGGCGCTGCCCTACGGCCGCTACGTCCAGATCGGGCACACCGGACACCTCGGCTTCCTGGAGCGGCCGGACACGGTCAACGGCGCGATGCTGGACTTTTTCGCCGGCACCTTGGTGTGACGTCGCCGACCGCCACGCGGTTGGGCGGACATACCGCCCTATGACACGCTGTAGTGGTGAACCCATCGACGGCTCAAGCCCGGGTCGTCGTCGACGAGCTGATTCGCGGCGGCGTGCGCGACGTCGTGCTGTGCCCCGGCTCACGTAACGCCCCGCTGGCCTTCGCGCTGTCCGACGCCGACCGCGCCGGCCGGCTGCGGCTGCACGTCCGCATCGACGAGCGCACCGCCGGCTTCCTGGCCATCGGCTTGGCGGTGGCCGAACAGGCGCCGGTGTGTGTGGCGATGACGTCGGGCACCGCGGTGGCGAACATGGGGCCCGCAGTCGTGGAGGCCAATTACGCCCGGGTGCCGCTGATCGTGCTGAGCGCCAACCGGCCTTACGAGCTGCTGGGCACCGGTGCCAACCAGACCTTCGAACAGCTGGGCTACTTCGGCACTCAGGTGCGTGCGGCGATCAGTCTGGGCCTTGCCGAAGATGCTCCGGAAAAGCTCGATGCCCTCAATGCGCAGTGGCGCTCCGCGACCTGCCGGGTGGTCACCGCGGCCACCGGTGCCCGCACCGCCAACGCCGGCCCGGTGCAGTTCGACATCCCGCTGCGCGAGCCGCTGGTGCCCGACGCAGATGACGCCGGTGACCGACCCGCCCGATTCCCGCCCGGCCGCCCCGACGGCAAGCCGTGGACCTATACCCCGCCGGTCACCTTCGACCAGCCACTGGACATCGACATCACCCCCGACACCGTGGTGATCGCCGGCCACGGCGCCGGGGTGCACCCGAATCTGGCCGTGCTGCCCACCGTCGCCGAGCCGACCGCCCCACACGCCGCCAACGCCCTGCACCCGCTGGCCCTGCCGCTGCTGCGGCCACGGCAGGTCATCATGCTGGGCCGCCCGACTCTGCACCGGCCGGTGTCGACGTTGCTGGCCGACCCGTCGCTGCCGGTTTTCGCGCTGACCACCGGGCCGCGCTGGCCGGACGTCTCCGGCAATTCGCAGGCCACCGGCACCCGCGCCCAGACCCACGGGACGCCGGACCCGGCCTGGCTGCGCCGCTGCGCAGAGGCCAACCGGCACGCTGTCGCCGCGGTACGCGACCAGCTGGGCGCCCACCCGCTGACCACCGGGCTGCACGTCGCCGCCGCGGTGGCCGACGCGCTGCGCCCCGGGGACCAGTTGGTGCTCGGAGCCTCCAACCCGGTGCGCGATGCCGCGCTGGTCGGCCTGAACACCGACGGGGTGAAGGTGCGCTCCAACCGCGGGGTGGCCGGGATCGACGGCACCGTGTCGACGATCATCGGCGCCGCGCTCGCGCATCAACCGGGCCGGACCATCGGGCTGATCGGTGACCTGACTTTCGTCCACGACAGTTCCGGGCTGCTCATCGGCTCCACCGAGCCGACACCGAACAACCTCACCATCGTGGTGTCCAACGACAACGGCGGCGGCATCTTCGAACTGCTCGAGCAGGGTGATCCGCGCTTCTCCGACGTGTCCTCGCGGATCTTCGGCACCCCGCACGACGTCGACGTCGGTGCCCTGTGCCGCGCCTACCACATCGAATCCCGGCAGATCGAGGTCGACCAGCTCGGCGCTGCGCTCGATGAACCGCACGAGGGCGTGCGGGTGCTGGAGGTCAAGGCCGATCGCTCATCGCTGCGGCAGTTGCACGCCGCGATCCGGGCGGCGCTGTGATCGGCAGGCTGCGAGCCCTGCTGGACCATGCGCTGCCCCGGCGTCAGCCGGGCGTCGAGGACACACCCACGCGGAAAGCGTTGCGGTGGAGCAAGTGTGCGGTGTGGATCGTCTTGGGCCTGGTCACCCTGCAGTCGGTGCTGCTGGTCGCCGGCGCCTGGCGCAACGACCGCCAGATCGAACGCAACATGGGTGTCGCCCAGGCCGAGGTGCTCTCGGCGGGCCCGCGCCGTTCGACCATCGAGTTCGTCACCCCCGACCGGGTCACCTATCGCCCCGAACTCGGCGTGCTCTACCCCTCGGAGCTGGCCGACGGCATGCGCATCTACGTCGAGTACGACAAGAATGATCCGGATCTCGTTCGCGTGCAACACCGTACCGCCGCGCTGGCGATCATCCCGGCCGGCTCGATCGCGGTGCTGGGCTGGCTGATCGGCGGTGCGGTGTTGGCCGGGCTCGCGCTGCTGGAGCGCCGCCTGACTCAGGACGACATCAGCCTGGACAGCCAGTTGTTGTCGTAGATGTCGACGGGTTCGTCCTTCTTCAGGTCGTAGACCGTCGGGGTGCCGGTGTTGATCGGGTCGATCTCGTAGAGGTATTCGAAGTTGGTGTCGGCCATCTCTTTCAGATCCAGCGCCGGCTTGCCCGCCCTGATCGCGTCGACGGCTGCCGTCCCGACTCCGCTCGACCTGGCCATCTCGGCGATCTGCTGATTGTTGGGCCCCTTGCCTTTCGGGTCCTGGTGGCCCCACAGCTCCTGGATGAAGGCCTGGAACGCCTTGGCTGGCGTATCCGGTCCCGCGGCCAGAAACAGCGCGTTGCTCACCCGGTCGGAATACCCACCCGGGCCGTTGTCGAGAAAGGTCAGGGGTCGGTAGGTCACACTGAGCTGGCCGAGGTTCAGATAGCTGGCCAACTGGTCGCCGAAATCGGCCTGCAGCTCGGCGCAGCGCTCGCACTGGGGCTCGGTGTACAGCTCGATGTGCACGGGCGCATTGGGATCGCCGGCAACGATTCCGTAGCCATCCTTGCTCACCGCGGTGGCCGGCGCGTGCGGATCGACCTGCGCCGCACCGGCGATCTGGCGGCTGCACCCGGTGACCAAGACGATCAGGGCCACCATCAGCGCCCACCAGTACCGCATGCACGCACGGTACTCGCGGGCTGGTGTGCCCACCAGGAGTTCCAGTGCATGAACCCGGCCGGATCGGCGCGCGGCACCGTCCGGCACGACGTGCCCCTGGTGTAGGCCACCGGCGTCAGCGCGGCCTGCACCACCTGGTCGTCGGGGAGGCCGAGTGACTCGGCAATCTCCGGTCCACCGTTTGAGATGGCATGTGGTCCATGCCGTTCCACCGCCGCGTTCGCGGGTCGCGAGCATGACGCCGATCGCCGGGGCATCCGTCGGTAGCACCAGCTTTTCGCGTCGCGTATGCCTTGCCGCAACCTCGCTGACAGGCGCTGCTGTCACGCTCGTGACGTGCGCGTTGCGATTGTCGCCGAATCTTTCCTGCCCAACGTCAACGGAGTCACCAACTCGGTGCTGCGGGTGCTGGAGCATCTGCGGCGCACCGGTCACGAAGCGCTCGTGATTGCGCCGGACACCCCGCGTGGGGAGCCGTCGGCCGAGCGGGTGTACGACGGTATCCGGGTGCATCGGGTCCCGTCGCGAATGTTCCCCAAGGTGAATTCCTTGCCGCTGGGTGTGCCGCGGCCGCGAATGGTGGGGGTGCTGCGCGGCTTCGACCCGCACGTGGTGCACCTGGCTTCACCTGCACTGCTCGGGTACGGCGGGCTGCAGGCTGCGCGTTACCTCGGGGTGCCGACGGTGGCGGTCTTCCAGACCGACGTCGCCGGCTTCGCCGAGAGCTACGGGATCGGTGCGGCTTCGCGAGCGGCTTGGGCCTGGACCCGGCACCTGCACTCCCGCGCCGACCGCACGCTGGCGCCGTCGACTGCGGCGATGGAAGATCTTGCTGCGCATCGTATTCCCCGGGTTCATCACTGGGCGCGCGGTGTGGACGTGACCGGGTTCGCCCCGTCGGCGCGCGACGGTGCGCTGCGCAGCCACTGGTCACCGCAGGGCAAGCCGATCGTCGGGTTCGTCGGGAGGTTGGCGCCGGAGAAGCATGTGGAACGGCTGGCGGTGCTGGCTCGGCGCGACGATCTTCAGCTGGTGATCGTCGGTGACGGTGTCGACCGGGACACATTGCGGGAAATGCTGCCCACGGCGGTGTTCACCGGTGCGCTCTACGGCCAGCAGCTGGCCGCCGCCTACGCCAGCATGGACGTGTTCGTGCACCCGGGCGAACACGAGACGTTCTGCCAGGCCGTGCAGGAGGCGATGGCCTCCGGCCTGCCGGTGGTGGCGCCGAACGCCGGTGGCCCGCGCGACCTGGTGGCGCCGTATCGCACCGGATTATTGCTCGAGGTCGATGAATTCGAGGCCCGGCTGGAGCAGTCGGTGGACCATCTGCTCGATGAGCGGGCCCGCTATTCGGTGGCCGCCCGCCGCAGCGTGCTCGGCCGGACCTGGCCGGCGATCTGCGATGAACTTCTGGGGCACTACGAGGCGGTGCGCGCCGAGGGGCGGCGCGGCAGCCGCGCGGCCTGATCGATGTCGGTTGACTGAATTGTTTCTGAGAAGCCTTCCCATCCCTTGTGGGCTGGAGCACACTAAAGCCCAAGGGGGAGAACACCGGAAGAAACCCGGTCACACCCGTATCAGCTGTGTTAACCAACCACTCCATGACGGGGGAGACGTCTGATGAGTGATGCGTCCTATCGCCAAGATCTGCAAGCGTTCGCGATCGAACTTCGCCGGCTTGCCTACACGATGCCCGCCGGGCACGAGGATCGGCTGATCCACCTCAGCGAACGCATGGCATCGCGAGCGCGCCAACTGCCGAAGGTCGACGCGCAGGCGATGTGACTAGCCCTGAGCCTCCACGGCGACGGGTTGCCACTGCTCCCAATTCGCCAGGCGGCTCTCGTAGTCGGCGCGCGCCGTTTGCAGCGGCGTCTCGCCGAAGAACACCCGTAACGGCGGATTGGGCGCGTCGACCACTTTCAGGATCGCCGACGCTGACGCCTTGGGGTTGCCCGGCTTGGCCCACCGCTGCTTGCGGTTCTCGGCGACCTGGCGGTGCAGTTCGGCGTAGTCGGGCAGCTCGGCCGAGCTCTTCGACGACGAGCCCGACCAGTCGGTGTCAAAGCCGCCCGGCTCGATCAAGGTGACGTGGACACCGAACGGCGCGACCTCCTGGGCCAGCGCCTGGGACAGGCCTTCCAGGGCCCACTTCGACGCGTGGTAGATGCCGACCAACGGGAACGCGGAGATGCCGCCGATCGACGACACCTGAATGATGTGCCCGCTGCCCTGGGCCCGCAGGTAGGGCAGCGCCGCCTGGGTCACCCACAGGGCGCCGAACAGATTCGTCTCGAGCTGGTCGCGGGCCTCCTGCTCGCTGAGCTCCTCGACGAAGCCGAAGTGGCCGTAGCCGGCGTTGTTGACGACGATGTCCAGCCGCCCGAAATGGTCATGGGCCTGTTTGACGGCGGCGAAATCCGCCTCCCGGTCGGTGACGTCGAGCTGGATCGGCAGGATCGCGTCGCCGTACTTGGCGACCAGGTCTGCCAGGGAATCGGTGTTGCGTGCGGTGGCCGCGACCTTGTCGCCGCGGTCCAGGGCCGCGATCGCCCATTCCCGGCCGAAGCCGCGCGACGTCCCGGTGATGAACCAAACCTTCTCGCTCATGAATGCCTCTTTCTTCGTCTAGTGCGCGTCTCGTCCCAGCCCTACCAACGTCACGGCGGGTTCCCCATTCCCACCTTCACGAACTTCACAGGTAGCGTCGGCCCGGTGAGCCGCGCGACGCTGGACAAGGATCCCCGTGATGTGGCGTCGATGTTCGACGCCGTGGCGCGCCGTTACGACGTCACCAACACGGTGTTGTCCCTGGGGCAGGACCGGTCCTGGCGGCGCGCGACCCGCGCCGCGCTCGGGGTCGGGCCGGGGGACACCGTGCTGGACCTGGCCGCCGGGACCGCGGTCTCGACAGTCGAGCTGGCCAAGTCCGGCGCGTGGTGCGTGGCCGCGGACTTCTCGGTGGGCATGCTGCAGGCCGGCGCTGCCCGGCCGGTGCCCAAGGTGGCCGCTGACGCCACCAAGCTGCCGTTCGGCGACGAGGTGTTCGACGCGGTCACCATCAGCTTCGGTCTGCGCAATGTCGTCGACCACACCGCGGGCCTGCGCGAGATGGCACGGGTGACCCGGCCGGGCGGCCGGCTGGTGGTGTGTGAGTTCTCCACCCCGGTCATCCCGGTGTTCTCCACGGTCTACAAGGAGTACTTGATGCAGGCGCTGCCGCGGGTGGCTCGGGCGGTGTCGAGCAATCCGGAGGCCTACGTCTATCTGGCCGAGTCCATCCGGGCCTGGCCGGACCAGGCGGCGCTGGCCCGGCAGATTCGCGATGCCGGCTGGCAGCAGGTGCGCTGGCGCAATCTGACCGGCGGCATCGTCGCCCTGCACGCTGCGGTCAAGTGATGTGGGCGCGGTTGTCGTCGCTGGGTGAGGACAACCGCACCGAAAGCGCGTAGACCGGAGACATGTCCGTCATCGCTTTCGACGTCAACGAAACTCTGCTCGACCTCAGCCCGCTCGATCCGCTGCTGGGCGGTGCCGAGGTCCGTCGGCGCTGGTTCGCTCAGATGCTGCAGATCGCCTTTGTCGGCGGGCTCACCGGCAACTACGTGGACTTCCCGACCGCGCAGCGGGCGGCGCTGACGATGCTCGGGTTGGACAACGCCGCCGAGGTGGCCGCCCAGATGCGCGAGCTGCCGCTGCATCCGGACGTGGTGCCCGCCCTCGAGCGGCTCAGCGGTTTCGCCCTGGTCGCCCTGACCAACTCGCCGCTGGCGGTGGTGACCGAGCAGTTCGAATTCAACGGAGTCACAGGCCTTTTCGATGCGATCCTGTCAGCTGACGACGTGCGCGCGCTCAAGCCACAGGCGCGGGCCTATCAACATGTCGGCGACACCCTCGGCGTGCCGCTGAGCCAGGTGCGGCTGGTCGCGGCGCACGGCTGGGACATCGCCGGGGCGCTGGCCGCCGGATGTCAGGGCGCGTTCGTGCGCCGGCCGGGCCAGGAGCTCATCCCGATCGGTCCGCAGCCCGACATCGTCGGCGAGGACCTGCTGGACGTGGCCGACGCGCTGGTGTGATTACGGCGCGCTAGCGTCCCGCGTCGGCCAGCACCTGATAGCCGGCGTTGTAGCCCGGGATGAACGTGATGCCCGGCCCGCCGTGGCAGCCGGCCCCGCCGAGGTAGAGGCCTTCGATCGGGATCGGCTCGTCGAGGAACCCCTTGGGACCCGGCCGGTTGGGACCCATCAGTTCCGGCTGCAGCAGGCCGTGGCAGAAGTCGCCGTTGGGCGCGCCGAACATGGTGTTCATGTGGTACGGCGCGAAGGTGATGTCGCGGATCAGGATGTCCTTGAAGTTCGGTGCGTAGCGGGTGATCTTGTCGACGACGCGTTCGGCCATGACGGATTTCAGGTGGCCGTGCTGGTCGCGCGGTGCTTCGATGGGGAAGCCGTAGGCGTACACACTGGCCGCGTGTTTACCCGGCGGAGCCATTTCGGGATCGCCGACTGTCGGCATCTGGATGGACAGTGCGGGGTTGTCGGGCACCTCACCGCCGCGGGCTTTCTCCCACTGCCGCTGCTGTTCTTCGGGGGAGCCGAACATGCCCACCGACATCTGCATGCCCGGTTCGTTGAGGAAGTCGTATGGTGCGGCGTACTCGGGCAGTCCGTCGAGGGCGAAGTGGATCTGCATGAAGGATGCGCGGTGGTCTCGGCCGCCGAGCCGGGTGACCAGTGACGACGGAAGTTTCTCGGCGCCAACGAGATCCAGCAGGGTGGTCTCCGGCGCCAGGTTGGACACCACGATCGGCGCGGTGATCACCTCGCCGTCCTTGAGCCGCACTCCGGTGACGTGGGCGTCCTCGACGAGGATCTGTTCGACCTTGGTGCGGTAGCGCACCTCCCCGGCGGCGTCGAGGAACAGATCGCGCAGATGCTCAGCCAGCACACCGATGCCGCCCTTGAGTTTGGTGGTCATCTGGCCCCCTCTGGGGCATGGCCATTGCGAACGCCAAACACGTTGCGCTGCCGGGGGTGTACGGACCGCGGTAGGTGGAGTTGACCGCCAGGAAGGCCAGCATGCCGCGGATCACGGCGTGCTTCTCCTTGTCGGGCAGGAACCGGTCGACGACGTCCATCGCCGAGCCGAACAGCATCTCGTGGATGGCTCGGCGTTCGTCTTCGTTGTCGGCGCAGGCGTACATCTCGTCGATGGTCTTCGGTAGTGCCAGCGCGTCGAAGCGGCCGAGCGCCTTGCCCGGGCCGACGCTCCAGGCGTAGAGGTTGGCCATCGCCATGACGGCTTCCATGCCGTGCTTTTCGTTGAGATGGGTCATCATCGCCATCGGATCACTGTGGAAGATCATCGCTTCCTCGCCGTGTTCGCCGAGGTTCACCGACATGATTTCCGATTCGATAGTCGGCAGCGTGTCCAGGCCCAGTTCGCTGTTGATCTTCGGCGCGGTGGGAAACCGCACAGACCCGGCGATCTCGTACTTGAACCCGTCGATCAGCTCGACGGTGGCCGACATGCCGCCGCTGTAGGTGTTGGCCTCCAGGCACAGCGTCCGCAGGCCCGCACGCTGGAGCACAACCGCCGCGGTCAGGCCGTTGTGTCCCGCGCCGACGATGATCGCGTCGTAATCACTCATGGCGCGGAGCTTATGACGGTGCAGTCCGGATTTGAAGGAGTTTTGTCAAATTTGTCATTCTGGCGGGCGATCGGCCTGGCGAGCGTGCGTGTCTGCGCGCGGACACGCCGCGGTGGTGTGCACCTCGCGCACGCTCGCGGACGCAAGCCTCAGCTGAACGGCTTGCGCCGGTCCAGAACTCGCGACCCGTACCCGGCTGAGCGCCACACCCGCGCTATCCAATCGGCGTCGTCGTCGGTGACCAGGTTGCCCATCACCCGCACCGCCAGGCCCATCAACCGCGACGAACGCATGGCCGCCGGACCGGTCAGCGGCAGGAACCGCGGCAACGTCAGCAGCAGCCCCAACCGGCGGGCCACCGAAAACCCGCGCCCGTAGTGCTCCTGCAGCACCGCCGGCCATGCCAGCGACACGTCACCGGAACCCAGCAACTCGACGGCCAGCCGTCCGGTCTCCAGCCCGTAGTCGATGCCTTCGCCGTTGAGCGGGTTCACGCAGGCGGCGGCGTCGCCGATCAGCATCCAATTGGGCCCGGCCACTCCCGACACCGCGCCGCCCATCGGCAGTAGCGCGGAGGCCACCGCGCGCGGGGCGCCCTCGAAACCCCACGCTTCCCGCTTGAGGTCGGTGTAGTGCTTGATCAGCGGCCGCAGCGCCACATCGGCGGGCCGTTTCGCGGTGGCCAGGGCGCCCACACCGATATTCACCTCGCCGTTGCCCAGCGGGAAGATCCAGCCGTAGCCGGGCAGCACATTCCCCTCGGTCGAGCGCAGCTCCAGATCCGAGGAGATCCACGGCTCCGAGGACCGCGGTGAGGTCAGGTAGCCGCGGACGGCCACCCCGTACACCGTCTCCTGGTGCCACTGCCGACCGAGTACCCGTCCCAACGGTGAGCGCGCGCCGTCGGCGACGATCACCCAGTGGCATGTCACCCGCGACCCATCGGCCAGCATCACCGCGTCCACGCGACCGGCCGAATCGAAGGAGACGTCAACGGCTTTCGCGCCGAGCAGCATCGACGCCCCGGCGTCCTCGGCGACCTGGCGAATCCGGTCGTCGAGCTCGGTGCGCGGCACCGCGGAACCGGACGCCGGGAACGACGGCCCCGGCCAGGGCACCTCGACCTCGGCGCCGAACCCGGACAGCCGAAGGCCGTGATGGCGGATGTGGCCGTCGAGCCAGTCGCCCAGTCCCAGGCGCTGCAACTCCAGGACCGCCCGCGGGGTCAGCCCGTCACCGCAGGCCTTGTCCCGGGGGAACTCGGCGGCGTCGATCACGAGAACCTCGTGCCCCCCGCGGGCAGCCCACGCGGCGGCGGAGGATCCGGCCGGTCCGGCGCCGACGACCACCACATCCGCCCCGGGTCGCTGCGCTCCTGCCCACCGCCCGTTGCTATGCCTGTGCACGCGTCCCAGTATGTTGGCAGGGTGAGGACTCCGGCCACGGTGGTAGCAGGGGTGGACTTCGGGGACCCGGTGTTCGCCCAGAGCGTCCGCGACGGTGTCGGCCGTATCGAAGAGCTCATGAGCACCGAGTTGCGCGGTGGCGACGAGCTGATGACCGAGGCCGTCGTGCACCTGTTCGAGGCGGGCGGCAAGCGGTTCCGCCCGCTGTTCACTGTGCTCTCGGCGCAGATCGGCCCGGAGCCGGATGCATGGCAGGTGACGGTGGCCGGCGCGGTCATCGAGATGGTGCACCTGGCCACGCTGTATCACGACGACGTGATGGACGAGGCGCAGATGCGGCGCGGTGCGCCCAGCGCCAACGCCCGGTGGAGCAACAACATCGCGATCCTGGCCGGTGACTACCTGTTCGCGACGGCGTCACGGCTGGTCAGCCGGCTGGGCCCGGATGCGGTCCGGATCATCGCCGAAACCTTCGCCCAGCTGGTGACCGGGCAGATGCGCGAGACCAAGGGTGCCGCGCAGAACGTCGACCCGGTCGAGCACTACCTCAAGGTGGTCTACGAGAAGACGGCCTGCCTGATCGCGGCCTCGGGTCAGTTCGGTGGCACCTTCTCCGGAGCCACCGACGACCAGATCGCCCGCCTGAGCCGCCTGGGCGGCATCGTGGGCACCGCCTTCCAGATCTCCGACGACATCATCGACATCGACAGCGACCCCGACGAGTCCGGCAAACTGCCGGGCACCGACCTGCGCGAAGGGGTGCACACCCTGCCGGTGCTGTACGCGCTGCGCGAGACCGGCCCCGATGCCGATCGGCTGCGCGATCTGCTGAAGGGTCCGATCGAGGATGACGACGCGCTGGCCGAGGCGTTGGGCCTGCTGCGCGCCGGTGACGGGCTGGCCAAGGCCAAGGCGACCGTCGAGCGGTACGCCGCCCAGGCCGGTGACGAACTGGCCGGTCTGCCCGATGTGCCGGGTCGCCGAGCCCTGGCCGCGCTGGTGGATTACACCATCAACCGACACGGCTGACGCGTTTGCGGAACCTGGCAGTCGGTGCGGGGCGTTAACCTCGCGGAGAGTGCGTCACTCGTAGGAGGAACTCGATGACTTGGCATCCGACCGCCAACACCTTCAAGACGTTCGTGCTGCTCGTCGGGATGTCGGCGCTGATCGTCTTCATCGGGTCACTGTTCGGCCGCAATGTCATGTTCCTGGCGCTGATCTTTGCTCTGGGCATGAACGCCTACGTGTACTTCAATTCCGACAAGATGGCGTTGCGTGCCATGCACGCGCAGCCGATCACCGAGGTGCAGGCGCCGCAGATCTACGCGATCGTGCGTGAGCTCGCCACCACCGCCCACCAGCCGATGCCTCGGCTGTACATCAGCGACACCGCGAACCCCAACGCGTTCGCCACCGGCCGCAACCCGCGCAACGCCGCGGTGTGCGTTACCACCGGCATCCTGAACATCCTCAGCGAACGGGAGCTGCGGGCAGTGCTCGGCCATGAGCTGTCCCACGTCTACAACCGAGACATCCTGATCTCGTGCGTGGCCGGTGCGCTGGCCTCGGTGATCACCGCGTTGGCCAACATCGCGATGTTCGCCGGGATGTTCGGCGGCGGCAATCGCGAGGGCGGAGCCAATCCGTTTGCCCTGTTGCTGGTTTCCCTGCTCGGTCCCATCGCCGCGACGCTGATCCGGCTGGCGGTGTCGCGCTCGCGCGAATACCAGGCCGACGAGTCCGGGGCGGAGTTGTCCGGTGACCCGCTGGCCTTGGCGTCGGCGCTGCGCAAGATCTCCGGCGGGGTGGAGCAGGCTCCGCTGCCTCCCGAGCCGCAACTGGCCGACCAGGCCCACCTGATGATCGCCAGCCCGTTTCGGTCGGGGAGAAAATCGGCAAGCTGTTCTCCACCCACCCGCCGATTCCGGACCGGATCGCCCGGCTGGAGAAGATGGCCGGGCGCTAGCCCGTCGCCGACATGGCGCCGAAGGTCGCCTTGTTGGCGCTGACGATCCCGGCCTGACGCAGCGCGCGGAGCACCATCGCCCGCAGCAGCCGGCCCACCTCGAACTGCTTGCCGGGCAGGGTGCGCGCCACCATCCGCAGGTTGACGGTGTCGACCTCGATGCTTTCCACACCCATCAGGGCGGGTTCGTCGAGCAGCAGCTGGTTCAACCGGCTGTCGTCCATGGCCGAGGCGGCCACCTCGTGCAGGACTTCGTTGACCTTGTTGAGGTCGGCGCTGGTGGGCACCGGGATATCGACGACGGCGCGGGCCCAGTCCTTGGACAGGTTGAGTGATTTGACGATCTGACCGTTGGGGATGGTGAACACCTCTCCGTCACCGGAGCGCAGCTTGGTCACGCGCAGGGTGACGTCCTCGACTGTGCCTTGGGCGTCCTTGGCCGACCCGGTGACGGTCAGCGACACCAGATCGCCGAATCCGTACTGTTTCTCGGTGATGATGAAGAAGCCGCTGAGCAGATCCTGCACCACGCGCTGGGCGCCGAAGCCCAGCGCGGCGCCGATCACCGCGGCCGGGGCGACCAGCGACCCGACGGGCAGGCCGAGGGTGTCGATGATGTCCACGGCGACCAGCACGTACAGCAGAGCGATCGAGACCGAGGAGATCACCGAGGCCACGGCCCGGCGGTGTTTGACGCTCTCGGAGCGCACCAGCGCGTGGCCACGATCCAGCCGCCGGGCGATCCGGCCGGCGAGCCAGTTGATCAGGCGGGTGATCAGCAGCGCGGCCAGAATCACCAACAGAATGTGGATGCCCTTGGTGCGCAGCCAGTCACCGAGGTTGCTGGTCCAATATTCCTGCCAGCGGCCCGCCGCCAGGTACGTCGTGCTGAGTGAAGTCATATAAGGTCGAATTGCCTTGTCGGCGCGATAATTTGATGCGCAGTGAGCACAGGGGTCCGTTGTAACGTTCCCCGCCGGGCTCGCTTTACACCTCGATTCGGCTGTGAATCTCATTCCCCGCTAGGGGAGCGGTGCCGGGCGGACCGGTCGCCGGGGCACCGGCGTCACGATTGAACACCTTCTTGACGGTGTCCGAGAACCGGTTGAGCACACCGGTCACGGTTTCGGTCAGGCTGGTGACGGATTCGGGCAGGTCCGGCTTGACTTGGGTCGATGACGTACCCGTCGGCGCCGTGCGCCCGGGAGCGAAGTGCGGCGCCGGTCGCAGGATGTTCAGGCGTGGCCCGGGTTTGTCGGCGGGTGCGGTCGAGTGATCGGCCGACGGTGCCGCCGGAACCTGCGGTGCGGCGGGAGCGGGTGCCGCTGGTGACGACGGGTCGGGCGGGGTCGGGGGAGGCGTAGGAGCGGGAGGTGCCGGGGGTGCGGGCGGATCTGCGGGTCCCGCGCCGCCGAGCAGTGCCGAGCCGAGCGTCTTGTACGCGACCAGGGTGAGGTCGTTGATCCGCTGGATCATGGCGACGACACCGTCCGGATAGGTCACGGTCGTGATCTGGGTGCTCGGATCGGTGTGGCAGGTGATCGCTCCGGTGCAGTCCACGCCTCCCGCGTCGTCGAGAGACGTCTTGGCGTCGTGCCGGGACATCGCCTCGGCGTCGGTGAAGACATTGAGTACCTGCGTCTTGGCGCGGGTGTCGTACTCGTAGTTGACATGGAAGAGGCCGGTCGCAGGCGCCGTCGAGTCGAGCAGTCCGGCCAGCCGGGCGGCATCGTCGGGGCCGTCGCCGACCGACATCACCTCGGTATCGCTGTCGCCGCGGGTGGCGCCATAGAGACCCACCGGGCCGCCCAGGACGTTGGCGTAGACCAGGCCGCCGTCGGAGGTGCGTTTGAGTTCACCGTCGAACAGGTCGGCCATGGCGTCACCGGTCGGGTTGGTGGCGGTGCCGTGCACGATCAGCGCGGCGAGATCGACGTCCTTGGTCGCCAACGCCGGGGGCTGGGTGGCGGCTAGGACCATGATGGTGGTGGCAAGACTGATGGCCGCTGCGCCTGCGCGCATCGTCCGCCTCATATGCCCAGCCACGGCGCGGCCCCCAGGGTCGGTTCGGGATGATTCAGTCTAGGCCGCCGGCCTGCGAAATTACGGTGAACGTGCCGGGGACCTTGCCGCCCAGTTCTGGGTCTCCCGGTAACGAATGTAGGTGTTCGGGTCGAAGGACCGGGTAAGTGCAAACTGCGCCGCACGCGGTGCTTACGTAGGGTGTGGTGATGGCGAGCAGAATCCTGATCGGCCTGATGAGCGTTGCGGGGGCGGCCGCGATCGGTGTTCCGGGCACGGCCTGGTCCGATCCCGCGCCGCCGCCGGCCCCGGTGCTTCCCAATGTGAACGCCTACACCCCGATCAGCCCGGTGGACTACACGACGATGGGCGGCAATTGGTACGCCTTCGCCGGTCCGCCCGGAGTGACGTGCGTGCTGAACAGACAGAACACCAGCTACGGCTGCAGCGGCCCGCTACCCGGCGCGCCGGACGGTGCGAACCTGGTCAGCGGCGGCGCCTCTGGCGAACCCGGCTTCTCGAGTACCGGCGGCCCGATCTTCGCCGCCGCGGGCGAGGTCAAGCCGCTGCCGCCGAACACCCGGCTGAGCTTTCGGGAGATCAGCTGCGGCGTCGACGGCGGCGGTGTGGTGGCGTGTGTGAACACCCACGACCAGGTCGGTTTCGTCGTCGGTCCGACGGCCACGTTCACCTCCGGCCCCAGCCCGATGCTGGACCGGCCGGAGGGCGGTAACCCGCTGTTCCCGTCGTTTCCCGGCTGAGCCGGGTCGGCTCGACTGGGCCGGATTGTCTCGCTCCTCCTCCGCCTCGTTCCTCGGCGGCATCGGTCGGCTCGACTGGGCCGGATTGTCTCGCTCCTCCTCCGCCTCGTTCCTCGGCGGCATCGGTCGGCTCGACTAAAAGTGCGAGTCGAGCACCTCGTGGCCGGGCTTTTCGGCCATGAGGCCGCGGTAGGCCTGCTCGACGTTGGCGCCGTGATTGACGACGGCATCGACTTCCCGGGCGATCGGCATGTTCAGCCCGTACTTCTCGGCGAACTCCATGATCACGCTGGCGGCTTTGACGCCCTCGGCGACCTGGTTCATCGAGTCGATGATCTCTTTGATGGTCTTTCCAGAACCGAGTTGTTCGCCGACGTGGCGGTTGCGGCTGCGCTTGGAGGTACAGGTGACGATCAGGTCACCCATCCCGGCCAGACCCGAGAAGGTGTCGCGATGACCGCCGACGGCTTCGCCGAGTTTCGCCATCTCGCGCACTGCGCGGGCCATCACCATGGCTCGGGTGTTTTCGCCGATGCCCAGTGAATAACCCATGCCGACGGCGATGGCGTAGACATTCTTCAGCGCGCCGGCCATCTCGACACCGATGACGTCGTCGGTGGTGTAGACGCGGAACCGCTTGGTGCGGAACATCTTTGCAAGGTTGGCGGCGAGGTGCTGGTCGGGCATTGCCAGCACGGCGGCGGCGGCGTAGCCGTCGGCGACCTCCCGCGCGATGTTGGGTCCGGCGAGGATGCCGGCCGGGTGGCCGGGCAGCACTTCGTCGACGATCTGGCTCATCCGCATGTTGGTGCCCTGTTCGAGGCCTTTGACCAGGCTGACCACCGGCACCCACGGCCGCAGCTCCTTGCTGAGCTGGCCGAGTACGCCGCGGAAGCCGTGGCTGGGGACCCCCATGACGACAACGTCGGCGCAGTCGGCGGCTTCGCTGAAATCGGTGGTGGCGCGCAGGGTTTCCGAAAGTTCGACGTCGTCGCCGAGGTATCGGGAGTTGCGGTGGTTCTCGTTGATGTCCTTGGCGGTCTCCTCCGAACGCACCCACTGCAGCGTCGGCCCGCGGCGAGCGCAGATGGAGGCGACGGTGGTTCCCCAGGACCCGCCACCGAGCACGACGACGTTGGGTTCGCGGCGATCAGGTGTCATGGCGTTTAGGGTATTGCCGACACCCCGTTGTTCACGCGGAGTTCGCGGAGTTCGGTAGCTGCGATGCGACGTCGCGTGACTTTTCGGTCACCGTGGCCGCCGACTGGGGTCCGCCAGAGTCCGGTATCACCAGCGATAGCGCGTTACGCGGCGCGGTGTCACTTCACCGGCGGAAATGCCTGCCAAACAACCAGAGTCGGCAAGGCTTCGGTGCCCGCCTCCGAGCGACAAACCCCTGGCCGCCCGCCCTGCCATCGCCTCGGCGGCAGGGCATGCTGAGGGGCATGACCCGAGAAGAACTCACCGAACAGATCGTCGTCGCCCGCCTGACCAGGGGTCTGACCTGGCAGCAGCTGGCCGACGCGATCGGACGGCCCGTCGTGTGGACGACGGCGGCGCTGTTGGGCCAGCATCCGATCCCGCCCGAGCAGGGCGGGGTGCTCGTGGAACTGCTCGATCTGGACGAGTCGGCGCTACCGGTGTTGGCGGCGGTGCCGATGCGCGGCGGTCTGCCGACCGCGGTACCGACCGACCCGACGATCTACCGCTTCTACGAGGCGCTCCAGGTGTACGGCGGGGCGATCAAGGAGCTGATCCACGAGCAGTTCGGTGACGGCATCATGAGCGCGATCAACTTCAGCGTCACCGTGGACAAGAAGTCGCACCCTGCCGGGGACCGGGTCGTGGTCACCCTCGACGGCAAGTTCCTGCCGTACGACTGGACCTCAGCCGACTAGTTCCTGGTCCGCTTACCGGCGCCGGCGGCGCTCTTCTTGGCGGATTTCTTAACGCCGGTGGCAGCCTTCGCCGAGGCAGCGCTGGCGCTCTGCCCGCCGGTCGCGGCGGCCCCGCCGACGCGGAACTTGTTGATCGCGATGCCCGCGGTGTTCTTGGTGACGGTTTGGCCGTTCACCAGGACGGTTCCGGCCAGCGTCAGCGGTCCCGGTCCCGCGGTGACGGTGTTGGTGCTGCCAAGGAAGTTGAACCCCAGGTTGAGGTTGCCGCCGCCTTCGCCAGCCTTGACGGCGTTGCCGCCCCCGCCGGTGTTGAACGCGGCGTTCAGGTTGCTGCCGACTCCACCTGCGACCAGGGTGTTGTGGCTGCTCAAGAAGTTGTCAGCGGTGTTCCAGTTGCTACCGAAGCCACCGACGGTCAACGTGTTGTTGCTTCCGACGATGTTGCGCACCGAGTTCAGATACCCACCGTTGGAAATGAGCTGATTGTTGTTGCCGCCCAACAGGTTACTGGCAGTGTTGTAGTAGCCGGATGAGATCGAGGCGATGTTCTGAGTGCCGAACAGGTTCTGCGCGGTGTTTCCGTACCCGCCCACGATCTGGACCGCGTTGCTGCCGCCGAACAGATTTCGCGCCGAGTTCTGATAGCCGCCGACGATCATGACGATGTTTCCGTCGCCGAGGATATTGCGAACCCAGTTCAGATAACCGCCCGTCGTCACGACCTCGTTGTTGTTGCCCAGGATGTTGCTGGCGGTGTTCAGCAGGCTTCCGTCGGTCCCGACCTGGTTCTGGGTGCCGAGGATGTTGGTCGCCCAGTTCCAGATGCCGCCTTGGGCTGAAACGGAGTTGCCGTCACCGAAGAGGTTGGTGGCCAGGTTGATGATGGAGCCCGCCGACGAGGAGCCCGACTGAACGACGTTGTTGCGGCCCCCGACGTTGGTGGCGATATCGAATAGGCCGTTGGCGACAACCTTCATGCTGTCCGGTGCGCCGGAGGTCCCGGTGCCGAAGAAGTTCATGGCGAGGTTTCCGCCGCCTCCGGTTCCGCCGGCGGTCACCGAGCTGCTGTTCGGCGCGGATGCGAACGGGGTGACATTCAGTGCGACGTTGAACCCGAGATTGATGATTCCTCCGGAGCCCGCGGTGGTGGCAGACCCGTTCGAGCCCAGCTGGGTGGCGATGCCGAACAGGCCATTGGCTGTGGCGGCCGATCCGTCGCCGAGGGCAGTCGCCAAGGTGAAGGCGTCGCCGGTCGTGGCGACGGCGTTGGTGCCGGTCGAAAAGGCCGCACCGAACAATCCACTGGCGTGCGCGGTTGCCCCGTTGCCGATCGCGATCGCGATGCTCAACGGCGTCGAGGTGCACTCGGCGCTGTTGCCGAGGCCGAAGAACGACGCGCAGCTCGCGTTGGCGGCGGGAGCCGCGCCCAAGGCTGTGCCAGCGAAGACTGCGGTTGCCGCGGCGCCGGCGACTACTGCGCCGGTCAGTGCGGAATGACTCTTTGCGGTACTGGTCACGATGGTTCCCCCGTCAGTCCGAATACGACTTTGATCGATTGTCGTGTAGCGGGGTTGAGTATGACGTATCGGTCCGGGTTTGACCGCATTTCTTTGCGAGAATCCCGCGAACGCGCGCGCATCGGATGAGCCACCCATCGATCGGGCCGCCGGTCAGCTAGGACGTGTCCGGTCAGCCCGCAACGCGTGCCGGCGAAGCCAGCCGGCCGAACGTCATGTTCTCGTCGACCTTGTCCACGAAGTTGTGGTCGATGGCGTCGGCGAGGTAGTTCTGCCGCACCACCCACGGCCGCTTGGTGCCCGACTTGGGCAGGGCGTGCATGTTGCGCAGGACGTAACCGGCCTGCAGGTCCCAGGTCGGCTTCTCGGCGATCGGTTCGCCACCCAGGTGCGGGAAGGCGTGGGTGTAGCCGTGGGAATCCATGTATTCGATCAGCTTGGCCGCCGAGCGGGCCGTCATGTCGGCGCGCAACGTCCACGAGGCGTTGGTGTAACCGATACACCAGATCAGGTTCGGCACGTCCTCGAGCATGTGGGCCTTGTAGGAGAACCGGTCCTGTGGCTTGATCTCGTTGCCGTCCACCGTGATTCGCACACCGCCGAGCGCCTGCAGTTGCAGGCCGGTGGCGGTGACGATGATGTCGGCATCCAGGTGCTGACCGGATCTCAGCATGATGCCGGTTTCGTCGAAATGGTCGATATGGTCGGTGACCACCTCGGCGCGCCCGGCTTTGATGGCGTCGAACATGTCGCCGTCGGCCACCAGGCACAACCGCTGATCCCAGGGGTTGTAGCGCGGCTTGAAGTGCACATCCACCGGATAACCCGCGGGCAGTCGGCTGGCGTTCTGCGCCCGGATCAGCCGCTTGGCCAGCGCGGGTGTGGTGCGGGCCAAGAACCAGACGAGGCTTTCGAACGCCACCGCGAAGTAACGGGCGAACGCGTGAGAGAACTTGCGGGGCAGCACTTTGCGGACCACCTCGATGAGGGGGTTGACCCGCGATCCGGCCAGGAGATAGGTCGGGGAGCGTTGCAGCATGGTCACCTTGGCCGCCTTCTGGGCCAGGGCGGGGATCAGCGAGATCGAGGTGGCGCCGCTACCGATGACCACCATCTTCGTACCGGTGTAGTCCAGATCCTCCGGCCAGAACTGCGGGTGCACCACGGTGCCCCGGAACGTGCCGAGCCCGGGGAAGTCGGGGGTGTAGGCCTCGTCGTAGTTGTAGTAGCCGGAGCCGAAGAACACGAAGCGCCCGCGGTAGGTCTTGGGGGTGCCGTTCTCGATGACGTGCACGGTCCAGGTGTCCGTGCGCGAATCCCAATCCGCGGACTGCACATGGCTGTGGAAGTGGATGTTGCCGAAGATGCCGTGCTTGCGGGCAGTGCTGTCCATGTACTCGCGGATGTGGTCGCCGTCGGCAACGCCCTCGGTGCGGGTCCACGGCTCCCATGGCCAGGACAGGCTGAAGATGCTGGAGTCCGAGCGCACCCCGGGGTAACGGAACAGGTCCCAGGTGCCGCCGATCCGGTCGCGGCGCTCCAGGATGACGTAACGGGCCCGCGGGTTGCGTTCGTGGATGCGGTAGGCCGCGCCGATCCCGGAGATGCCGGCGCCGATGATGACGACGTCGTAGGACCCGCCGTCCTGCTCGACGGGCACGGGGCAGTCTCCGGGGTGGCGGTCATCGCGGTCCTCGCTTCGGCGCTGATGTGGTGATGGTCACCACATTAGGCACTGACCGGTTGGTTGAGCGAGGGGCTTTCGTCGATGTGGCGGCGCCTACCGGTAGTTGACGAACTGCAGGGCGACGTCCAGATCGGCCCCCTTGAGCAGGGCGATGACGGCCTGCAGATCGTCGCGCTTCTTGGAGCTCACCCGGATCTCGTCACCCTGTACCTGGGACTTGACGCCCTTGGGGCCCTCGTCGCGGATCAGCTTGTTGATCTTCTTCGCGTGCTCCTGGTCGATGCCCTGCTTGAGAGTGCCAGACACCCGGTAGCTCTTGCCGCTGGCCTGCGGTTCTCCGGCGTCGAAGGCCTTCATGGAGATGTCGCGCCGGACCAGCTTCTCCTTGAAGACGTCGACCGCGGCCTTGACGCGCTCCTCGGTGGAGCTGACGATCTCGATGACCTCGTCGCCTTTCCAGGCGATGGTGGTGTCGGTGCCGCGGAAGTCGAACCGGGTGCTCAGTTCCTTGGCGGCCTGATTGAGCGCGTTGTCGACTTCCTGGCGGTCGACCTTGCTCACGATGTCGAACGATGAATCCGCCATTGGACTCGTGCCCTCCTCGGTATGTGATCGGCCGGTTTGTGTTCGGGGTACATCCTCGTTGTACCCTGCTACTCGCACCAAACCGGATTCCCGGCGGGTGCGACCCCCGGCAGGTTGCCCGAGCGGCCAATGGGAGCGGACTGTAAATCCGTCGGCGAAAGCCTACACAGGTTCGAATCCTGTACCTGCCACGTTCGTCAGGCCCGGTTTCACCGGGCCTGATTGCGTTTTCGCGGCTGGGTACGTGTCTCGCTGCTTGCTTGTCAGACCGACAGGACGTACCCCTCGGCAGCCGGTACGGCCCCGGTCAGCAGCGCGGCGTAACACTGCTCGACGCCGTCGCGGCCGTGTCGGGTCACCACCGTCAGCCACGGGCGTTCAGGGTCGGTGACCGGCACCATGAACGCCGTCCACGCCGCGGCCATCCGTTCCTGCAGCCCGGCGGGGCCCCAGTCCGCCGCCCGTTTGCGCGCCTGATCGGGCGCGAAGAACAGCACCGGGGCCGGACCCGGGAGATCACCGCCGCCGAGGGCGTCCCAATGCGTGGCGCCCACAGCACAGCTGTAGGTGAGCCGGTCGGCGAGCCTGTGGTGCACCGCCGCGCGCACGGCTGCGTCACCGCTGAAGTCGACGTAGACCGACGCGACGTCGGGCAGTGCGGCCGTCACATCCCGGTAGTCCAAGACCTCGTCATAGCAGCCCAGGGATCGGGTGAAGCCGGCGTTGCGTGCTGAGGTGAGTCCGATGACGTCGAAACCGTCGGCGATCGCGCGGCGCCGGGAAAGGCAGAAGGCCGTGCCGTAGGCGGTCTTGCTGGATGCACTCGACAGGACCACCGTGGTGGCCCCGAAGAAGTCGTGGTCGGCGAGGAAGTCGTCGATCAAGAACGAGGTGGCGAACAAAGGTCGCAGCAGCGACTGCTGGGCTTCGTGCTCGGCGACGTAACCGGGATCGGTACTGCACCGCACGTACTGGTTGTAGATCGGGGGCAGGGCGCGGCGGTGGGCGGTGGCGTCGGTGAAGCCGCCCGGGTGCACATCCGCGGGCTGCAGCACGACATCGTCGGCGATCGGCCAGTAGCCGTAGAAGCGTTCGCCGACCTCCACTTCGGGACAGCGCGACTCGACGACTGCGGCGAAGCCCCACACCGGAATGCACCCGGTGGCGGGATCACCGGTCGGATAGAACTGCCAGTAGCCCATGGTGTCGCCGAAGGCGGCGTAGGTGATGTTGTTCGAGGTCAGCGCGAACGTGTCGATGCGCAGGCGGACTTCACCCTGCTCCAGCGGCGTGGTCGGCGACTCGGCCCAGTGCACCTGGTGCAGGTCGTTGCGCTGCACCACGAACCGTGTCGTCATGTGGCGTTCCCATCCCTCGGCGTCGCACTGGGCACCTCCCACTATGCGCGAGAGCGGGGTGCCAGGAGGGGACGATGTGCTATACCCCTAGCTAATTGGCTGGTACGTCAAAAGTCGGGTGGGTGCTACATGGGGCAGCAAGGTCGCTACGTCGGTCGCATCGGGGCGTTGGCCATCGCCTTGGGAATCGGCGGTGCGCTTGCAGCGCTGCCCGCGGTCGCCGACGCCGACACCGGAGCCGGCGCATCCGGCAAGACGACGGCCTCGGCCGGGTCGGCGCGACACGCCTCGGCGGGCACGTCCACTTCACCCGGCCCCCGCTCGGCCAGGACGGTGACCAAGCCGGGCGCAGCGCAGCGGGCGACCACACCGAGGGCGGCGTCAGCCAAGCCGTACGGGGCGCTGTCGGTGGCCAGCCGCAGTCCGTTGGACCGGTTGGGAACCGGCGACGATCCGGCCACCCCCGGCACCGAGCCGCTGTCGTGGGCGGTGCTGGCGGTCACTCGCCGCGAGCGGATCACCAAGTCGGTACGGCTCGCCGACGGCGTGACGGTTGGCGAAGCCGTGGGCGGTGGGCCACTTTCACCGCCTGCCGGCAGTGCGACCACCGACCCGCCGGTCGCGGCATCGGTCACCGCCGGCGCGGACCTCGGTGCCGCCGTGCACGACTTCATCGACCGGCACCTGCCAGGGTGGACGCCGATCGCCGACGAGCTGGCTCCGATCGTCGCCGACGGCATCCAGGACTTGCTGTCCAACGGCTCGGTGAGCGCTGAGGTCAACAGGCTTGTCACCAATACCGCTGTCATGCAGTTCTTTTCGATGAAGGTCTCGACGGCGCTGGGTTCCTACTGGGGTGTGCCGCCGGCGGTGGGCACCGTGATCGGCGACGCCGCAGCCAATCTCGTTCGTAACACGCTGGGCAATGCCGGTGTGCAGAGCGCCCTGGACGTGGTCGCCCACGCCGTGATGCCGACACCGGATCAATACGGCGCGATTACGGCGGGCCTGGCCGGGGGAGACGTTGCGCCGCTCGGCGAATACCTCACCTCGATCGTCCCGCGGTCAGCGGGTGACGTCGCGACCTTCCTGAGCACTCCGGCGGTTCAGGCCGCGCTGGCGTCCGCCACATCGCAGGTGGTCATCGACCTCACCCAGGGCTCGGAGGTGCCGGCGTGGCTCGGCGACGTGGTCGCCCGCGCAGTCTCGGCGCAACTCGGTGGTCCCGCCGGCACCGCGATCGGGACCGCGCTGGGCAGTGCGGTCCAGGGCCTTTTGGGCAACACCACAGCCATGCAGGGCCTGGCCACCGCGATCGGCGCGGCGGTCCCCAGCATCCTGGGCGCACCGCACGTTGCTGCCGCGGTGGCTGACGCCGTCACGGCGCTGGGCAGCGACATCCTGGACGGCACCCACTGGCTCTCAGCGCTGGATCAGGCCTGGTGGGGGCTGCGTGTCGACCCCTCGTTCCGGTCTGCGCTCAGTGCCGCCGCCGGCGGCGCGTTCGCTGCGTTGGCCACCAACTCCGATGTGGTCTCCGCCGTGACAACTGGGGTCGCGGCGCTGATCACCGACGTGGCCGCCGACCCCGCCGCCCGCGCCTTCGTCAGCGCGCTGGTCGGCCCCACCTATGGGCCATCGCTGTTGAACACCCTGGCCGACCCGGCGTCGGCGGCTCAACTGGCCGCCACGGCTGGCACCGTGATCACCGGCTTCCTCGGCCAGCCGGGGGTGGCTGCGGTGCTGTCGGCCGCGACCACCCAGACGGTCGCGGCCCTGATGGCCGGTGTGGCGCCGACCGACGTGCTCCACGACGTCCTGCAGTCGCTGCAGGCCGATCCGGTGATCAACGCCGCGCTGGATGCCACCTTGCCGGCGGCGCTGCGCTCGGCGTTGGCCGCCCCGGCGGTGAAGGATGTGATCAGCGGCTTGGCCCAGGGCGTCGTCGCCGATCTGCTCGGCCGGACGCCGTTGAACAACACGGTCTTCGATCCGGCCGCGGGCCAGGTGACCAAGGCCGCGATCGACGCCCTGCTCTCCAATCCGGCCGCCCAGGACCTGATCAGCAGCCTGGCCGGTGACGTTCTCAACGGCACACCGCCCGGTGATATCACGACCACACTGATCGACGCGGTCGTGAAGAGCCAGCAATTGCAGGTCGCCCTCGGGGTGGCCGTGGGCCAGGGAATCGGAGCGCTCTTCGGTGACAACCCGCTGGGCTTCCTCGTCGGGCAGGTGGTCGGAGCGGCGGCCGCCCTGGTCATCGGAATCATGTCGGGAGCCGCGGTGCTGTTCAACCTGGCCGGTGCCGCCACGGTCCCGGCCGCCAACTCCTACCGCGACGTGATGCGGCTCGACCGGTCGGGGTGGGTCGCGGCGGTCTGAGCCTCGGCGGCTCGGGACCGCCACATCTCGGCAGCTCAGGAGTCCTGCCGTTGCGCTTGGGCCCGGCATCGCTCGATTAAGGCTTGCTTAGGGTCTGCTTGGCGGCGTAACGCCGAGGCCCCCACGTGGGATAACGTTCCATAGCCGATCTAATTCGGCAGGTTCTTCACGATGGGAGCAACGGTTCGTATGGGGACCCTCGGCCGCGCCGCCTCGCTGGCTTTTGTGTTCTGTGCGCTGCTCGGCGCCGCACCCTTGGCGCATGCATCCGACGACATCCTCAGCGGCACCTATGAGGTTGTCGGGCCGAACACCATTCTGGACACCTGGACCATCACCACCAACTGTGGCGAAGTGTCGATCGGGTGCCAGGCCGACATCCACTCCCCGCTGATCGACGGCCAGGCCACCTACCGCGGCGCGCACACCTGGATGATGACGCTCAAGGGCCAGGTGCCGGTGTGCCCGGACAAGACCACCACCAAGGGCGCGATGGTCTACGTGTGGAACTCCCAGACCCTGCAGGGTCAGCTCACCGCGATCCAGCAAGGCATCTGCCAGATGACCCGGCCCGGGCAGGAGCAGATTCCGTTCACGCTGAAGCCTGCGTAGGGGTGTGGGCCGCGGCCTGATCCGATGCGACTACTCATCACCGGGGTCGACACCGACGGCAAGTCCTGCGTCGTCAGCACCGAGGAAACGCAGCTCGACGACGTCGCCCCCGGTTTCGCGATGGGCATCCCGTACGCCACGGCCTCCAGCCCGCCACCGCCGCGTCCGCCGGGCAGCGCCGGGCTGATCGACCAGTTCATCGAGCCGGGCCATGTCCGCTGGATCGTCATCGACTACGGCCCGGGCTCGCGCACCCCGATGCACCACACCGACACCCTGGACCTGCAGACCGTCATCAGTGGCAGCATCGAGCTCATCCTCGACGACGGTGTCCACCCCCTGAGCGAAGGGGACATGGTGGTCATGGCGGGCGTCGATCACGCGTGGAAGGCGGGCCCACAGGGTTGCCGCATCAACGCCGTCTTGATCGGCACACCCCCGCCCGCCTAACCACGGCGAGCCTCGAATCCGGGGCCGTGCAGCGGCTCACCGAACCGTGCCCGTAGAGCCAGCAGCGGGTCGATCGTCCGAACGGCGACGTCCAACCGCTCAGACACGCTGCCGGTCAACAACACCCATGAGTGCCCGGCGGTGGTGAGGGCCTCGACGAACCACCCCGTCATCGCCGCCCGAACGTCCAGATCTCCTTCCCGCATGCCGTCGTCGTGCCACGGCACCCCGTCGTGATCGGTGACCAGATACACCGCCCTGGGCGGCACCTGCGTCCACGGTTGCCCGGACCGCGACGCCGATCCCAGGTAGCGTCGCTCCCAGACCGCGGTGGCGAACGCATCGGTATCGCAGATCAACACCGGCGAACCCGCGGCCGCAGCGGCCTGCTCTCGTCGGGCCTGCTCGGCGCCGATCACATCGAATTCCGAAGCACTCCAGATCAAATCAGAAACGTCAGCCCCTTCACCGCACTTGCGTTCGGTGTACTCGCGGCCGAACTCCTCGACGCACTGCGTCAGCGCCCACACTCCGCCACGGGCCCGGTAGTGGTCACGCAGGAGGCGGGAAAGTGTGGTCGTTCCCGTGGATTCCGCACCGACCAGCACGATCCGGGCGGCCAGTCCGGCCCGGGTCGCCGGTGCGAGGTCGGCCCACCGGCCGGCCAGATCGTGGCGCACCGCCGTCGCACTCAGCCCGGTGCGAGTCAGCCGTACATCCTTCGCGCCGAACCACCGCGCCAACTCCGCCCCGTAGTCCTCCGCGGAGAACACCGCGTCCACCTCGACCGGGCCGCCGGTCCGGCGCAGGGCAGCAGTCATCGTGGCGACCTGCGCCGCCCACACCCGCGGGTTGGTCACGTCCACCGGAGCATCACAGCGGATACCGACGATCCGTACCCCGGGATCGCTTCCGTGTTCCGCCTGGAGCCACGCCACTCGGTCGGCGAGTGCAACGGTCTCGACGGCGGCCGCCATCACCAGCACCGTGAACCGCTCGCACTGCTCGGCGGCAGCGCGGATCGCAGCATGATGGCCGAGATGGGGCGGATAGAACTTGCCGACCAGCAAGCCATGTCGATAACTGTTCACACCGCATTCCCAACGGCTTGGCGGTCGCCGATGCCGGCCCGCTCCCGCGACCACGCCCGCAGACCGGCCACACACAGTGCGAGGAACAACACGTAGATGACGGCGGTCAGGTTCAGGCCCCGGCTGAAGTAGAGCGGCACGTAGATGGCATCTGCGGCTATCCAGAAGTACCAGGACTCAATCCATTTGCCGTTGAGCAACCACTGCGCCACCAACGACAAGCTGGTCGTCAGCGCGTCGAGGAAGGGCGCCGAATCATGTATCGACACCAGCAGCGGATAGAGCACCCCGGTACCGACGACGACCGCCGTCACGCACCACACCAGGTGACGCCGACTTGCGCCCCGCACCGGCAGCGGAGTGCGCTCGGTGTTGCCGTACAACCACTGCCACCACCCGAGGAAGCCCAGGACGATATAGATCACCTGCAGGCCGGAATCGGCCCACAGCTGTGCGGAGCCGAACAGCACCAAGAACAACGTCGAATTCGCGATCCCGACAGGGAAGTTCACCGCCGAGCGGCGCACCGTCAGTGCGACGCAAGCCCCACCGGTGAGGAAGCCGAACAGTTCGGCCCAGCTCACCGGATCACCCCATAGGGTGAACGCCATGGCGTTCAACGGTGCCACCGCCGCCGCGATCCAGTCCATCATCTTCCTCCGTTCCAGCGGTGGATGATGCCGTGCACGGCGGGCGGTACCTCGCGGTGGCCGACGATGCGGACGTCCAGGCCGGCATGCTCGACGACGGCCAAGGCTCGCTCGAGAGCGTGGTCGATCCACACGGGATGGTTGCCGAACACGCCACCACCGACGCGGGTCAGGAGCACCGTGTCCGAGCCGCCCCCGCCCGCCTGCTCGGCGCACGCGAGCAACGTCGCCTCATACGTGGCCTCGAGGACCAGGCGGGCGAACGGTTCCCAATCTTGTTGCGCCAGAGTTGAGTAACCAACCGGCAATGCGGAGCAAAACGCCTGCGACACCAGCTGTCGATGATCGCTGACATCGGTGACTTCGACGTCGCGGTGCAGGCCGATCGCCAGGCGGCCGCGGAGCTCATCGATCAGCTCCGGGGTGGCGGCGCCGAGCGCGCCGTTGATCGCCGTCAACCCCACCGCGGTGCACAGCGCATAGCCGTTGCGCATCGTCCACAGCTCACCGGGCGGCAGGCCCGTCAGTTGGGCCAATGCGGCGCCGAGACCGGCCAACGCGTCGACCTGGCGGTCGGCGGTCTGCCCCATACTGTCCCCGATGGGGACGAAGTAATTGCGGTAGATCGTCGCCGCGCCGGCCGCCATCGCACACGCCGGTCCCTGGGTGTGGTCATGGGCGTAGCCGGTGACCCCGTGCTCGGGAGTGACGTGTGGCGCGGGCATCTCCAACAGGTTGAACTGCGACGCCACCTGGAACAGGGCACCTTCGAATTCGGGATCGGCGTGCAGCGCCCGCGCATCGCCGACCAGCGCGCTCACTCGGGTGCGCCGGCCCCGGTCCAGGGGCGAGCGGCGGCGAAGCTCCGCCAGGGTCGGTAAGGTCAATTCGCCGATGCTGTAGCGCTTTCCATTGACTGTCGACACCAGTTCGTGGCGGTCCACGATTAGTCGTGCGGCCGGGTGCCCGTCCTCGACGAACCCGGTGAGGCGTTCGAACCAGTCGCGCGGCCTGGCCCGCCGGCGCAGGACCTCAGCCTGCTCGTCGGCCTCCGGAGCCCGGCGGTCGGCCTTGCCGGTCCCTTCTCGCAGTTGCTGCAATCGGTCCAGCACCTGGGGGTAGCCCACCCCTTCCTCCGCGATGAGCCAGGATCCCACCACGGTGCCGGTGCGGCCGGTGCCGCCCCAGCAGTGCACGAACACCACCCTGCCCTCGGCAAGTTCTGCCCTGATGTGGGCGAGGATGTCGTCGTATCCCGCATCGTCGATCACCGAGAAGTCGGGGATCGGGAAACGCGTGTGCCGGATCGGCAGGATGTCGTCATAGCGCAGCAGTGCGGGATCGCTGGAGGCGTTCTCGCCCTCCTCGGTGAGATCGACGAACGAATCGACGCCGGCGTCGAGCAGGGTGTGCAGTTTGCGCGTAGCCGTCTCGGGCTCTGTGGAACTGGGGTACTCGCCGGCGAGGAGGCGTCCAGGAATCACCCACCAGGCGTGCACCACGTCGTCGTGTGCCCAGCTGGGGTTCGGGGTACTCGGTGCCATGTCGGTCTCTCCAGGGTCGGGTCCCACGTCTGAACCGTCGATTTAGCGCAAGTTTCGCACTAAATCATATTTAGCGCAATATTTGCGCTTAATGCTAGAGTCCAGCTTCGTGGGACACGGACTCGAGGTGAAGAAGGTCCACGACTATCCCCGCCCGACTGTCGCGGTGGACACCGCCCTGCTGACCTGGGATTGCGACCGGGGCCTGCTTGTCGCCGAGCTGGCTCGCGACGACACGGGCAGATGGGCGCTGCCCGGCACCTTCCTGCGTGCCGGCGAAACATTGGCCGACGCGGTCGAACGTTGCCTGCGTGAGAAGCTCGGTGTCGAGGGGATCCGCCCCCGGCAGTTGCACGTGTTCGACGATCCGGACCGCGACGACCGGGACTGGGTGCTGTCCGTTGCCCACCTGGCCGTGGTGCGCCCTGACCAACTGCGCGCGCTGGGATCGGGTTCGGCCAGCCAGACCAGGCTGGCCCCGGTGGACCGACCCGGTGAACTCTCCTGGGACCACCCCGAGATCGTCCGCCTGGCCAAGGCCGACATCCGCGAACGCTACGAGAGCGAACCCGACCCGGAGCGGTTACTCGGTCCCCGGTTCACTATGCGGGACCTGCGTCAGGTGCATGAGGCCGTCGCGGGCCGAAAGCTCCAGCGCGACAAGTTCCGCCGCACCATGGAACCGCGGCTCGTCGGGACCGGGGTGATGGAGGAGAACACCGGCACCCGCGGCAGGCCCGCCGAGTTGTTCCGCCGCCGCCGCTAAACGGGGCTGAACCGCACTGCCGCCAACCCGTATTCATCGACCGCGGTCCGGAACTCCTCCAGCGTCGGCATCCGATCATCCCGGAACTTCAGTCCCATCATCCGTTGTGCCTTGCGGGGCCCGTACGCCGAAGCGCACCGCAGGAACAACTCGGCGATCGCGGTTCGGTCCTCGATCAGTTCACCGCGCATGGCCGTGGTCTTGCCGTCGTGGCGCACCTGCGCCACCGCGCCGCCGCGAAAGTTCACCTTCCAGCCGGCTTCCATCAGCGCGTACAGCGAGCCGTCCAGCCAGTGCGCCGTCACCGGGACGGAGAACTGACGCCCGGACTTACGCCCGGTGAAGTTCAGCACCATGAACTGCTTGCCGAGGCTCGCCGCCAGCGGGGTCCCGAGCACGGTTCGAATCAGGGGATTGACCACCCGCATGACTACTCCGGGCGGAGCCGACGGCATGACCGCCGCGGTCTGTTCTGCCATCGCTCCACCGTAGGCTCCAAACCCGCAAAATCCCAGATCAGATGCCATCGGGCCGATACCAAGGTTGCGCCCCGCCAAATGAAGCGGCTTTCATGGGGTGATGGATCGTCGCCAGATGCTCATGACCACAGGCCTCGGTCTGCTCGCCGCCGCCACCAGACTTCCGCAGGCCACCGCCACCCCGACCACCGAGGTTCCGGCCGCCCCGGCCCCGCAGAACTACCTCTTCCACGACGAGTTCGACGGCCCGGCCGGCTCGGCCCCCGACCCGTCCAAGTGGACCGTGGCCCTGGCCCGCGAGTCGATGGAAGACCCCACCTACTGGGAGTTACCGCAGAACGTCGGCCAGTACCGCGACGACCGTCGCAACGTCTACCTCGACGGCAACTCCAACCTGGTCTTCCACGCCGCCAAGGACGGCCCCACCTATTACAGCGGCAAGATCTTCGGCAAGTGGAACGGCGGCATCGGGCACACCTGGGAAGCCCGGATGAAACTGGACTGCCTCACCCCCGGCTGCTGGCCGGCCTGGTATCTGTCCAATGAGAGCCCGGTCAACGGCGGCGAAGTCGACGTCATGGAGTGGTACGGCAACGGCAAATGGGCCCCCGGCACGGCCGTGCACGCCAAACTCAACGGCGGCGAACACGTCAGCCAGACCATCGCCGTCGACAGCGCCTGGCACACCTGGCGCGTCGTCTGGGACGACGCCGGCATGCGGTTCTACAAGGACTACGCCGACGGCGCCGCGCCCTACTTCAACGTGCCGGCCCGCTCGCTGCCGGACTGGCAGTTCAACGACCCCGGCTACCAGATGTTCCCGGTGTTCGACCTCGCTGTCGCCGGTTCCGGCGGTGGCGATCCGGGTCCGGGCAGCTACCCGGCCAACATGTTGATCGACTGGATCAGGGTCTGGTAGTCCGCCGACTCTCACCGTTGAGGCGGTAACCCGTCGACTTCGGCCCCGCAACGGGCGCCGCCGTGGATGATGACCATGGCGTGTCCAGCAGCGGGCGAGACGGGGGAGGCGGCCATGAAGGCGCGGCAGCTGCTCCCGTCGGCAGCGCGGACCCGGATCATGGGCTGGGTTCTGCTGCTCATCCTGGCCGCGCTCGGCATCGTCACCCTCGTGACGTGGCGGTTGCTGCTCAGCGCGGTCGACCACCGGATGGACGCCGCCCTGCACGCCGAGGTCGCCGAGTTCGAGGAACTCACCCTTTCCGGGGTCAACCGCACCACCGGGCAACCTTTCGCCAGCGTCGAGGACATGATCAGCGACGCGATCGTCTACCGCGTCGCGCGGCCCAACGAGTTCTTCCTCGGCTACGTCGACGGCAAGTTCTACGACCAGTGTGAGTGCATCGTCGCCGCCGAACAGATCCATGCCCACGACCAGACCGCCGCGGCGTTGGCCGCAGACCACGCGTTCACCACACTGGTCGGCTCGGTCACCGAACCCACCAGCGGCAGTTACCACCAGCCCGGTCTAGGTGACGTCCGCTACCAAGCGATGCCGGTGCACCTGGCCGGTGACCCGTCCACGGGGGTGATCGTCGCCGCCTTCCTGGCCGACCCCGAACGCGCCGACGCCAACGCCGTCGCCCAGCTGATGCTCGCCGTCGGGGCGGGCACCCTGCTGATCGCCACCGCGGCGGCTTGGCTGGTCGCCGGCCGAATTCTGCGGCCCCTGCGCGACGTGGCCGAAACCGCCCGTTCGATCACCGACACCGACCTGTCGCGACGGATTCCCACGCGTACCGACACCACCGGCGACGACCTCGACGACTTGGTGCGCACCGTCAACAGCATGCTCGATCGGGTGGAGGCCGGGGTCGCCGCCCAGCGCCGCTTCGTCGACGACGCCGGCCATGAGCTCCGCACGCCGATCACCATCGTGCGCGGCCACCTCGAACTGCTCGACCCGCACGACCCCGACGACATTCGTGACACCTTGGCGCTGGTCGACGACGAGCTGGAACGGATGAACCGGATGGTGTCGGATCTGCTGTTGCTGGCCCGCGCCGAACAACCCACGTTCCTGCAGACCCGGCCCGTCGACGTCGGCGCACTCACCCGCGAGATCTTCGACAAGGTCACCGGACTCGGCGAGCGCGACTTCCACCTCGATGCGGTCGCTGAAATCACCCTCGAACTGGATCCGCAACGCATCACCCAGGCGCTGATCGCGTTGGCGGACAATGCCCGCCGCTACACCGCGGCCGGCGATCGGATCAGGGTGGGTTCCGCTGTAGTGGACGGCTGGCTGCGGTTCACGGTCGCCGATAACGGGCCCGGTGTCAGCGCCGAGGACCAGAGCCGGATCTTCGACCGGTTCACCCGGGGCAGCGCCGGCGGCCACCGCTCTGACGGTGCCGGACTGGGGCTGAGCATCGTCGCGGCCATCGCCTCGGCGCATGGCGGAAGGGTCGAACTCGACAGCAGCCCCGGCGGCGGGGCCGCCTTCGGCGTCGTCCTACCTATCCGGCAAGGAGAGCAATGGCCAGAATCCTGATCGCCGAGGACGAACCGCGCATCTCCTCGTTCATCAACAAAGGGCTGTCCGCCAACGGTTTTGCGGTCAGTGTGGTCAGCGACGGAATCACCGCCTTCGACTATGCCTCGACTGGTGAGTTCGACATGATGATCCTCGACATCGGACTGCCCGGGATGGACGGCTTCGAGGTGCTGCGCAAGATGCGCGCCGCGAACAATCCGCTGCCGGTGATCATCCTGACGGCGCGCGACAGCGTGCAGGACACCGTCTCCGGCCTGGAAGGCGGGGCCGATGACTATATGGCCAAACCGTTCCGGTTCGAGGAGTTGCTTGCGCGAATCAGGGTGCGGCTCAACACGGAACGCACTCCGGAGCCGACGGTGCTGTCCTACGGTGGTTTGGCGCTGGACCTACGGACTCGTCGTGCCCGGGTCGGTGGCCGCGAGATCGACTTGTCCGCACGAGAGTTCGCGCTCGCGGAGACGTTCCTGCGCCACCCCGGCCAGGTGCTCTCCCGGGAACAGTTGCTCAGCCACGTCTGGGGTTACGACTTCGATCCCGGTTCCAACGTGGTCGACGTCTACGTCCGGTATCTGCGCCGCAAGCTGGGGGCCGACCGGTTCATTACGCTGCGGGGCATGGGTTATCGGCTCGACGAGGTGCCCTGAATCGTCTTCACCGTCCCGGCTCGCCGCTCGGGACAGACTCGGATCCGGTTGCTCTGCTGCCCGCCGGGCAGGGATCCGCCGTCCGAACCGATACCCCGCGAATTTCCGGCACCTGGCTGGCCGCGACGGTGGTGCGGATGCTGATGCCGGGCTCGCTCAAATGGGGCTGCACGACCCAACATCCGATACCGAAGAGGTTCAGCCCGCCAGCCGCAACGGCGAAGATGACGAGCTTCCACTGGGCTCGCTTCATTGGTCTTTCTTTCGATGGTGTGTCAGCAGGCATCGACCCCGGCTCGCGAGCAAGCCGGGGTCGCGCCGGCGGTCAGTCGGCGACCAGCCACACCTGATCGGGACTGATGTAGGGGCCGTATCGGCCGGGGCCACCGCGCACCGGTGACGGCGAGGTCTTGATGGCCGTGCTGCCGTTGGTCTGGCATCGGGTCGCATCGGCTCCCCCGGACGTGCAGTCCTGCGTGGTGCCGGTGATACCGGCCGGAGCCGGGGCCGCCTCGGCGGTGGTGATGCCGAGGAAGCTCAGGCCGGCCATCGCAACGCCGACGGCGAGGACCTTCCAGGTACGGGTACTGCGGTTCATGGCGTTCTCCTTGGTTCTCGATTCGCGTCTTTCGCGTGACATCAGATTCGCGAGCCGAGGTGAGAGCTGAAGGAGACGAAGATGAGTGGCTTCTCATCCTGCGGTGGTGCAAGAAAAAGTCCCGCCCCCGTTCAGGGGCGGGACTCAAATGTTGTGCCCACGACTGTGGGGCCTATGCCGAAGAACGCACCCGTACGGCCGTCATAGCACCCACAGCCGGTACGGCAGTGGCTCAGTCCTGGTCAGGGATGACGTGCATGGCGGCCTCTTCAGCGGAGGCTGCGCCGCCGTCGATGCCGACATCGGTGGCGAACGCCTCCGCGTCGTCGTCTTCCCCGAAGCCGGCGTCGGGAGCCACCAGCCGGCCTGAGCGGGCTTGGCCGACCTCGTCGTCCTCCGGGAACTCCTCCTCGGCCTCCGAATCGGCCTCTGAACGCTCCTGCGCCAACTCATCAAGCACGTTGCCCAGCCGCGAGACCGGATCCGGCTCCTCCTCGGCCAGCAGCTCGTCGAGGGTCTCCGGGCCGGGATGGTCCAGGTTGGTGCGGGCGTACGGCCGCTCCGGCGGGGAGATGCCCTCGTCGAGGATGTCGTCGACGCCCCGGTCGACCAGGGTGTCCTCCGGCTGGAGCTGGTTGTCGTCTTCGACGCTGTATTCGCCGGTGTCGGTGGTGTCGTCCCAGGTGCTCACAGGTCCCAGAATGGCACGACATCGGGCATCCGTGCCGGGGTCTTTCGTCACATCGCGCTGGCCCGATGGCCACCACCTGCACAGACCTCTCGAAGTTCTTTGAGGCCTTAAAGAATCGGCCGCCACCATCGTGGCCATGGAATCACCTCGTTCCGGATTTCGCCGCGCCGCACTGACCTCGTGGGCCCTGGCCGGGATCGGTGCGGCGGGGGTCGCCGGTGCATCCGCTCTGGCCTACGCCGGCACCGTCAAGCCCGCGCCGGTGGCAACGCCCGCCGTGGTCTCACCGGACGCCGTCTCCGATCCCGCCGTGAACCTGCCGCCCGCGCCGTCCGTCGCACCACCGCCCGCCCCGGACATGACGCCTCCGCCGCAGCCGCCGGAGCCGGAGCCGGCGCCGGCGCCGACCACCGAGGCACCGGTCCAGACCTACACCCCGAAGGCGTCGGTGCAGCAGCAGCCCCCCGCCGCCGCACCGACGACGAAGTCCCAGCCGGCCTTCCCCATCCGCCAGAGCCACGTCCCCTTGGGTGGCGGCGGGACATCGGGCGGCAACAACTTCTCCCCGCACGTCACCGTCTCCCGCGGATCATGACCAGCGAAGCGTTGTGGGCACTGGGCCGCGGTAACGGTGTGGTGGCGCTGGCCTTCCTGACCCTGTCGGTGGCGTTGGGCATCACCACCCGCTCGGGGCGCCCGATGTGGGCGCTGCCGCGGTTCGCCGTCTCCGATGTCCACCGGTTCGTCGCGCTGGCCGCGACGCTGCTCGTGGCGCTGCACATGGCGCTGCTGTTCCTGGACCCGTACGCCAAGCTGGAGCTTGTCGACTTCGTCGTCCCGTTCCTCGGGGCCTACCGGCCGCTGTGGCAGGGGTTGGGCACGGTCGCCGTCGACGTGCTCGCCGTCGTGGTTGTCACCGGGCTGCTGCGCACCCACCTCGGCCCACGGGTGTTTCGGGTGGTGCACTGGGCGACCTATGCCTTGTGGCCCATTGCGACGGCCCATGCACTGGGCAACGGCACCGATACCGGCCGGATCTGGTTCCTGGCGTTCGCGGGCTGCTGTGCGCTGTTGGTGACCGTCGTGCTGGTGTGGCGGATACGCGCCGACTTCAGCGAGTACGCCGATGCCTAGCACATCCAGACTGCTTGCCGCTGAAGGCGTTACGCTCAGCGAGCATCGCGAACACTTCGGTCCGCTGCCTACCGTCGACCGAACACAGCTGATCGCGTTGCTCGACGAGGCCGGACTGTCCGGGCGGGGCGGCGCCGGGTTTCCCACCGGGCGCAAGATCGCCGCGGTCACCGGCGCCAAGCCGGTCGTGGTCGGCAACGGTGCCGAGGGAGAACCGTTGAGCCGCAAGGACGCTGTGCTGCTCACCCGCGCCCCGCACCTGGTGCTCGACGGGCTGGACACTGCCGCGGTGGCCATCGGGGCCGACAAGGCCTACCTTTACGTGCACGCCGAAGCCGTTGCGTCGGTGCGCACGGCGGTTCAGGAGCGGCGTGCGGCCGGGCTGGATCCGTACCGGGTCGTCGTGGTCGAGGCTCCCGATATGTTCGTCGCGGGGGAGGAGTCCGCCGCCGTCCGCCACATCGACGGCGGCCCGGCGTTGCCTCGGGATCGCATCGTGCTGACCGCCGTGGCCGGGGTGCGCGGTCGGCCCACCCTGGTCAACAATGTCGAAACCTTGGCCCACATCGCGCTGATCGTCCGGTTCGGCGCCGACTGGTTCCGGCAGGTGGGTGACGACAAGGACCCGGGCACCATGCTGGTCACCCTGTCCGGTGCTGTGGACGGCCAGGGTGTCCTCGAGGTGCCCACCGGAACGCTACTCACCGAATTGCTGGCTCCGCGGGCCGTGTCAGCCGTCCTCATCGGTGGATACCACGGAAGTTGGCTTCCCGCTGCAACATTGCACGGAGCGAGGTTGTCCAGGACCGGCCTGGAATCGTTGGGGGCAAGCCCGGGGGCGGGCATCGTCCACGCCCTTGGCCCCACCGACTGCGGTCTGGCCCGCACCGCTGAGATCACCGGATACCTGGCCGGCCAGAGTGCCCGCCAATGCGGTCCGTGCCGTAACGGTCTGCCGCGGCTGGCCGAACTGCTCGATGAATTGGCCTACGGCCGGGCCAACGACCCACTGGTGAAGGAGATCCGGCGGATCACCCGGCTGGTCGACGGGCGCGGATCCTGTCGGCACCCCGACGGGACGGCGCGCATGGTGCGCAGCGCGCTACGCACCTTCGCCGACGACATCGAACTGCATCACCGGGGGCGTTGCATCGCCGCCGACGTGCTGGCCGCCGAACCGAATTGACCCAGAGCGCCTGGCTGCATCCAGGGTGCAGCGCTGCCGCAAACCGATCGCCCAGGACATTCGCTATCTGCGTCCAGATAGCGCACGCTGTAGCGATGAACTGGTCACCACCGCACCGGGGCGCGTCGTGGACCGCCCGCCTTCCCGTCGGTTAGATGTGGCGATCCATGAGCAGTTAATCGCTGCCGTCGACGGCCGGCGCGGAGTTGACGCCGCCGACCGCATCTGCGCGGCCTGCCTGACGCTGCTCGCCGTCGACGCCGCGGCGATCTCGTTGGTCTTCGACGGCGCCAGCAGCGGCACCCTCGGAGCGAGTGACCCGGCGGCACGCGTCTATGACGAACTGCAGTTCACCCTGGGTGAGGGGCCGTGTCTGGATGCCGTCACCCACCGGATCCCGATGCTCGTCGTCGACCTCTCCGCAGAGCTCCGCTGGCCCGCGTACGGCCCGGCGATGCTCGCCCACGGCATTCGTGCCGTCTATGCGCTGCCGATCGTCGTCGCGGCGGAATTCGTCGGCGCACTCGACCTCTTCTGCGCCCTGCCGGGACAGCTCGCCGGAGAGGCCCTGGCCGGTGCTGGTGCGGCTGCCGAGCTGGCCGGTATCACCGTGCTGGACCTACTCGACGCGGATTTGCACGCTGCCGCCTCCGACCCCGAGAGCAACGCCTGGGCCCAGCTCAACGCGATCAGCCGCACCGAGGTCGGCCAGGCCACCGGCATGCTGGTCGCCCAGTTGGGCGTCGAGCCCGCCGAAGCTCTGGCCCGGCTGCGTGCCTACGCCTACGCCGACGGCCGCAGCGTCACCGAGGTCGCGCGCGACGTACTCGATCGCCGGCTCAAGTTGGAAGCCGACTGACGTGCAACCCACCGGCGCACGACGATACGGCGAAAGGACGGGAACGTGACAGACATCTCCCGGGAACCGCAGGTACTGCACGCCGTGGCGTCGCTGGTCGACAGCCTGCTAGTCGACTTCGATGTCGTCGACCTGCTTACCGATCTGATCCAACACAGCGCCGAGCTGCTCGACATCGCCGCCGCAGCAGTGCTGCTCGCCGATCCGCTGCGACGACTGCGCCTGCTGGCGGCCACCACCGAGCAGGCCGCCGAACTCGAGCTCTTCCAATTGCAGGCCGACCAGGGGCCCTGTGTCGATTGCTTCGCCACTGGGCAACCGGTCTCGATTCCCGACCTGCGAGCGGCGGCAGACCGTTGGCCGCGCTTCGTACCCGCCGCGCTCGCCGGTGGGTTCGCCTCGGTGCATGCCGTTCCGATGCGTGCCGCGGGCAGCCCGCTGGGTGCGCTCGGTTTCTTCGGCACCCGGCCCGGGCCGTTATCGCACGCCGATCTGCTGGTCGGGCAGACGCTGGCGCACATCGCGTCCGTCGCGCTGGTGCAGGAGCATGCGCCCACCCCGTCGGCCGTCCTGCCGCGGCTACGGTCAGCGCTGCATAGCCGGGTCACCGTCGAGCAGGCCACCGGCTATCTGCGGGAAAGTCTGGGTGTGTCGGTCGAAGAGGGCTTCGGCCTGTTGCGAACCTATGCGCGGGTCCGCGGCCAGCACCTCACCGATGTAGCCCGCCGGCTGATGACCGAGCCGCAGTCGCGCTCCCAGCTCATCGCTGAGATCTCCGCACTGGCTCAGCGGTGAGTGCGCCGGGCGCGAGCGCGGCGCGCCGCCTCCTCGACCAGCTGCTCGGCAACGAGGTGGAGCTTGACGTTTTCGTGCTGGCTCAGTTCGCAGAGCCGCTGAAAGGCCTCCTCGGCGGTCCCGCCCGATCGGCTGCGGATGATGCCGATCGCCTGGTCGATGACGGCGCGGCTGCTGAGCGCGCGGTGTAGCCGGGCCGTGCGCTCCTGGGCCGCCGTCAGCAACTGCGCGTTGTACACCGACACCGCGGCCGATCCGGCGAACTGGGCACCCAGTCGCACGGCGTGCTCACCGAACGCATCCCGGTCGCGGGCATAGGCATTGATGGCACCGATCACCCGGTCGTCCACAATCAGCGGCAGCGACAACGCCGAGTGCACCCCCATCCTGGCCACCCGCCCACCGAAGCGCGGCCAACGGCCGTCGCTCCCGAGCGATCCGCTGACCACCGGGCGGCAGGTATCCATGCAAGTCAGGCAGGGGCCTTCGTTGAGTTCGCGGTACTGAACCGCATCGATCTGGTCGACCAGGGCGGCGGTGGCGGCCCACGTCCGCACTGCCGAGCCGGTGTCGATCAGGGCCAGGCCGGCCATGTCGACCCCGGGCAACGCCTGCACCGCAAATTCGGCCACATCGTGCAACAGAGCCACGATTGGCTTGGCGCCGGCCACAATCCCGGCGACTCGACGCAGCCCGGCGGACAGGTCAAGTTCGTCCGCGCCCCGCTGGGCGGCGGACAGATCTCCCGGCTCTGGCGGTGTGCGGCCAGGCTGCGCGTCGTAATCGGACATCCGCAGGGGAATCTACCCCCGGGTGAACGGGGTGAGTCAGCTGACGAGCGCCAGCGCGTGTGCCCGGCGCAGTTTCCCCGACGGCGTCTTGGGGATCATTCCCGGCTCCAGCACGACGACGTTGCGGGGCCGCATGTCGACCTCGGCAACGACCTCGTGTGTCACCTGACGTTCGATGCGACGCACCTCGGCGTGGTCCTGCCAGGCTGCCGACTCCACCGCGACAGCGAACGTCTCGCGCGAATGTCCGGCCTCGATGCGCACCGCGACCACGCAGCCCGGCCGGACGCCCGGCACGCGGGCGGCAGCACGCTCGATATCGGTGGGGTAGATGTTGCGACCGGCCATGATGATGACGTCCTTGACCCGGCCGCATACCACCACGTCGCCGGCCTCGGTGAGGTAACCCAGGTCGCCGGTGTCATACCAGCCCTGGTCATCTTGAGCTGCAACGAATCCCGCTTCGGTGGTATATCCCGTCGTCACGGGTTCGCCCCGCACCTGGATGACGCCGACACCGCGAGCCGGCAACAGTGCGCAGTCCTCGTCGACGATGCGCGCCTCTATGCCGTCGAGCACATTGCCCAGTGTTGCCAGGCGGCGCGTCTTGCCCTTGGTGGTCGGCACAGCGCGGTGCAGCACCGCGAGCAGATCGGCATCGACCTCGTCGACGGTGAGCCCGTTACCGCACTTGGTGAAGGACACCGCAACCGTCGTCTCAGCCATGCCGTACGCGGGGACGATGGCCTCCGGTCGCAGGCCGAATGGTCTGCCGGCGGTTAGGAGAGCCTCGACGTCGGCCGGCTCCACCTGCTCGGCTCCCGATAACGCCCATCGCAGTGTGGACAGGTCGAACTGACCCGGACTGGCCTGCCCGCGAAGGCGTTTGGCGAACAGGGTGTAGGCGAAATTCGGGGCGGCAGTCATGGTGCCGCGATACTTGTCGATGAGCCTGGCCCACAACAGTGTGTCGCGCATGAAGTCCATCGGGGTGGCCTTGATCAGCTCGACACCGAAATACATTGGTACAGTGAGGAATCCGGTCATCCCCATATCGTGGAAGAGCGGCAGCCAGCACACGATCACGTCCTGATCGGGATCGACCTCCGCGCCGGTGAACATCGCCTCGGCGTTTGACACGATGTTGCGGTGGGTGATCTGGACAGCCTTGGGTGATCCCGTTGATCCAGAAGTCAATTGCAGCAGCGCCACATCGTCCTCGGCGGTGCGCACCGGATCGGCAGACCGGCCCTCGAAGAGGCGGTCGATGGTCAGCACTTGCATACCCAGCTCGCTCAGCAGTGGTGCGGCGGGCAGGAACGGGTCGGATACCACGACGGATTTCGCGTCGATCATCTTGACGACGGAGGTTGTCTCGGCCGCCCAGCGCTGCAGATCGGTGCGCGGAGTCGGTTGGTGCAGCATGGTCAGGCTCGCGCCCCGCATCCAGATGGCCTGTGCCGTCGGGGCGATTTCGACCGGGGCGCCGGCCAAGACGGCAACGACATCGCCAGGTCCGACCCCCGCGGCGGCCAGGCCGCCGGCAATCCGCCGGGCCCGTTCGTGGACTTCGCACCAGGTGTGGCGAGTCGGGTTGGCGGGCTCGCCGGTGACCATCCCTTTCCGACTCGTCATCGCGCTGGCGTACATCGTGTCGGTAAATCTGCTCACTCGTTGCCCTTTGGCTGAGCCGCGAACCCACGTTGCGCGGCGACGGACGGTTCGGCGGGACATGGCGTCGATGAGCGTTCACCGCGCACTCGGTGCAAGTGGCAAGATGCGACTGCGCCAGCGGGGAGTGAACTTTCGGCCAATCGGGCTCCCGAGCCGATAGCGACGGAGATCGCCTAAGCTGTTGGCATCCGTAGGGCGCCTAGCCCTCTCGGCGGGGATATCACATCGCCGCCGTCACGTAGCCGTGGCTGGGAAGCCAACCGAGTCTGACGGTACCGTGTGGATCGGCTCAACGGAAGCCCATAGCCGGCCGGCGCGGCGTAGGCGCTCATTGATGTGGGATAGCGGCCCGATTGTGCCGCTATGTGGGCCGCACATCGGCCGCCTGAGGTCCCTTCGGGCCTCGGGTGACCTCATACTGCACCCGCTGATTCTCCGCCAGCGACTTGAATCCGCCGCCGGTAATCGCACTGAAGTGGACGAAGACGTCGTCCGTGCCGTCATCGGGAGCGATGAAACCAAAACCCTTGTCGTTGTTGAACCATTTCACAGTGCCCTGCGCCATTGGCCTATTTCTCTCGTCGTGCGGATGGATGAAGGGGCAGCCCGCTCGAGGGGCCGGCCGCCCGGCACCAAAGGTTGCGGTCCGAATGAGGCTCGCGGTGAAACCGTGTGCCGCAAAATAGATTAACGCCGCTTGGCGTGCGGGAAGGCCTCGGTTTGGGGTGCGTCCGCCTGAGTCGCGCGCTTGTCGGCCCGCTTCTCCTTGAGGGACTTGCTGGACTTCTTCGTCATCGACTGACGGGGGACTTGTCTGACATGAGGCCTTCCATTGGGGGCCTGTCGGTGGTCCCGGTGCCAGTGACTGTACGCCCGATTCGATCCGGCGGTTGGACAACTGAAGTACCGTAGGGGAGTCGGAGCGGTGCGCCCGCCCATGGGCGCGAGAATGCGCTTCGACCCGACAAGGGTGTGCGGTGGCAGGGATGGCGAATATTCTGCAGGGCAAAGGCTCGCCGGCGCTCCCCGCGAGATTTCATCCTGCTTCGTGAGGGCTGCTGCATCACAACGGCTTTGGAGCGACATCTGGCGCGCGGCGGATCGCTGGGCGGCCACAGGCTGTTGCCGCGGTTCGGGCCGCGCGTGGGCCGATAGTGACCCTGTCCGACCGTACCCAATGCGCTGGTGTAGCGTCGAGGATGGTCCAATCGCATTAGCGGTGCGTGATAGATCCAAGAATTCGATTCTGCTCACGCGAGGCCTGCGAATGGATGTCTTTGTCCGGTTTCTCCGAACCACATTGTGGCGCCCGGTGCTTCACGAGGTGGACCCGTCATGACCGACACGCGAGGATCGCGCCGAACCGCCAGCCCCGTCCGGGTAACCCTGAACGTGGAGCTCGGCAGTGAGATCGACGGCGCGTGGTGGCCACACACGGCGTCGCTGGCGCGTGAACTGCCTGAACTCGTCGCGACACTGCACCCTGTACTCGGTGAGATCGTCGACTTGAAACTCAATTGGACACTGGCGACCCGGCCACCTGCGCTCACACCGCTGTCCGCCGGGCCGATGTCGATGTTGGGCTGGAACGACCGACGCGTGCGCCTGGTTCTTGTCACTGGCCGCAAGGGATCTGCGAAGCTTCTTGTGGTGCCCTCCACCGCGAAATCGGCTCTGGCGCATGCTGTGTCGCGGTTGTCGGCCTCACTACCCGTTGCAGCTGTCGATCATGACGGTGTGGTGCTCGAGACGGCCAACTGCCTACTGGCAGCCGCTAGAGCGGAGAGTTCGCGGTGGAATTCGAGATGTCTTGCCGACGGCACGGAGACGTCGGCGCACTGACGACAACGCCAGAGTTTTCGCCGTCTGGCCCGGACATGGTCAGCTCGCCACTGGCCCCAGGGCTTGCTGCGGAAGGGCGGTTAGCCGTGGCGCGTCAGCGATATCCATCGGACGCCCGGCCGTCTCGGTGAGCATCAGCACGCTGACCAGCGTGAGCACAATGAATCCCGCCATCATTGCGGTGATCGACCAGCTGCCGTAGGACGACAACAGCATCGGGGAAAGCACCGGTGGCAGTGCGCCGCCCAGGATGCCGCCGACGTTGTAGGACAGACCTGCACCGGTATAGCGGTAGCGGGTGGCGAAGATCTCCGGGATGAAAGCCGCCAACGGGCCCATCATGACGCCGATGACGGCGTAGGTGCCGATGATGGCCACCGCGTAGCGCACCGGGTCGCCGGACTGGATCAGCGGAAACACCAGCAGTGTCCACGGCAGCGCCAGGACCGCTCCGAGGGTCAGCACGCGGCGCCGTCCATAGGTGTCGCTGAGGGTGGCCGCGGCAGCGACGGTCGCGATCGACGTCAGGCCGCCGACCACTCCGACGAACAAGATCAGGTCTTCGTTGAAGTGCAGGTGGGTGGCGGCATAGTTCGGGAAGTAGGTGCCGGCCTGGAACGCGAGCATGAACATCCCGACCACCGCGCCGGCCGCCAGCACGACTTCGCGGCCCTGGTGGCGCATCGCCTCGGCTATCGGCACACCGGCGTGGTCCTGACCGGCGGACTCGGCGAACACCGGGCTCTCCTCGACGTGTAACCGCACGTAGAGCGCCACCGCGAGCAGCACCGCACTGAGCAGGAACGGGATCCGCCAGCCCCACTGCAGGAACGCCGAACTCGATTGCCCGAAGGCGCCGTGCACCCCGAGGAACACCACGTTGCCCAACACCAATGCGGTGCCCAAACCCAGCTGGGTGAACATGCAGTAGTAGCCGCGCCTGCTGTGCGGGGCCTGCTCGGCACTCATCAGCGCGGCACCCGCCCACTCACCGCCGACGGCGAACCCTTGCAGCAGCCGCATCGTGATGAGCAACAGCGGCGCAGCGATGCCGATGGTGTCGGTACTCGGGATCAGGCCGACGCCGATGCTCGAGGTACCCATGACCACCAAGGTGACCACGAGCGCGTTCTTGCGTCCGATGCGGTCACCGAAGTGGCCGAAGACGGCCGCGCCGACCGGTCGAGCGAGGAAGGCGGCTGCGAAGGTCCCGAGTGAGGCGATGGTGGCCATCAACGGGCCGAGGCGGGGAAAGAACACGACGGGAAACACCAGAGCGGCGGCGGTTCCATAGATGAAGAAATCATAGAACTCGATCGCCGAGCCGACGTAGCTCGCGAGCGCGACCCGGCGCATCGTGGTGCGGGATCCCTGCGGTGCTTTCATGCCGCAATCGTCGCCGGTGACGTCCGTCACGGGTATCCACTGTGCGGCGGAACCTATCGGTGGATCATGCTGTCCCCCGGCCGGGGGACAGCATGCGCGGCGTCAGCGCTCACACGTCGGTGGCCAGAAGTTCCTCGACGGTGGATGCGTCCCCGGGTGCAGCGGCGGCCATCATCATCGCGTGTGCACGCTCGGGATCAGTCGTGGCAGGTACCACCAGCAGAACGATCTTCTTTCCGCCGAGCCCCTGGATTTCGATGGTGTTGTCGGGCTGGCGGTGGTATCCACCGAAACGGACGAACTTGCCGTCGATCGGAACCTTGCTCTTGATCTTGACCCACTCGGTGAGCTTGTACAGCACGTAGCTGATGGGTCCGAGGCGGACCGACAAGACGGCCAACACGTCGGGGATCTCCGCCTCCAGATCTTCGCTGCGGGGCCACCATGCTCCGTCCACACGGCCGGAGAGAGGACCAAGTGGCTTGAGGCGGAGGCGCGGAGTGTGTTGTGGCGGGGATTGTTTCCAGCCGACGGTTGCCCGGGAAATCGGTCGCGTCATAGGACGCTCCTTGTCTTCGGCCGCAGACCGGCCAAGATCGTCGACGACGACGCTGCCTGTGATGACCGCGTGCGAAATACCGCCGACCTGCTCAGTCTACGCGTATTCGGGAGGTGCTTCTGGTCGCTGCCGACCTATCTGAAAGTGATTGACTGGCAACGAAAATGAACGCCCGATATTCACGTTCTCGGTGGAGCTGCGAAATCTGGCTCGGCGCGACCTCAGCATGCGGGTCTGTGACGATGCATCATTGGCGGCATGAAGCGAGAGGTGGGCACACAACTCGAAGTCGACGTCACAGCTGCGACGACATTGGAGTTTCAGATCGCGGTGGCACCGCATCCGGGCACGACGGTCTCCGAGGCACTGTCGTTCGTTTTGGACGGATCCCCGGTGCCAGCCTTGGAGATCAGCGGGGTACACGGAAACCGCATTCACAAGCTCGAGGTTCCGGGGGGCACCCTGCGGGTGACCTACGAGGCAACCATCACGGGCCGGACCCAGCCGGCGCCAGTCACCGAGTACGACCTGTCGATGTATTTGCGTCCGAGCCGTTATGCCGAAGCGGACAAGTTCTACGGTTTCGCGGCAACAGAATTCGGCAGCTACCTGGATTCGGCATCTCTACTGGAAACGGTGACGCTGTGGGTGGGCACTCGATTGAACTATGTGGCCGGCTCGAGCGACCCGATCGATGGAGCGGTGGATACGCTGCTCGCAGGTGCTGGGGTGTGCCGCGACTTTGCGCACCTCGTCGTCGCGCTACTGCGGGCCGTCAACGTGCCCGCGCGGGTGGTCTCGGTGTACGCACCGGGTCTGTACCCGATGGACTTCCACGCTGTCGCGGAGGCATACGTCGAAGGCCAGTGGCGAGTTGTCGACGCCACGCTGTTGGCGCCCCGACAGACCCTGGTGCGCATCGCGACCGGCCGTGACGCCGCGGATATCGCCTTTCTCGACAATCACAAGGGTGCGATCACCTTGAACCGGCTGCAGGTCATGGCGATCGTCGACGGTGACCTGCCCCGCGATCTGGTCGATCAGCTGGTGTCGATCGGCTGAGCGGATGGCTGCCATGCTCGCCCCTGTTTCGCGGATTGTCTGCTGGGGCCGAACCCACCACGGTTGGGTGCACAATGCGATGCGAGGTCACCGAAACCCGGGTGTAGTGTCCACAGTGGTCCGTTCGCAAGAGCCATCGTCACCGTCCACGGATCCACCTATCAATTCGTGAGGACCCGCATGGAGCACTCCGACCTGTTCTCGAACCCCGCCGACACCACCGAGATCGCCTATGACAAGGCGCCGGGTCCGGTGGCCCACCCGGTGTTCTCCGATCGCGATAAGCCCGACTCGGCCTCCTTGTGAACGGCATGCGCGGACCACGCCGCACGGCAAGCCCGGTTCGCCTGACGCTCAACACGGTGCTCGGTGGTGATATCGACGGGGCTTGGTGGCCGCGTAGCGGGGCGCTGGCCGCGGAACTACCCGAGCTCATCGACGCACTGCACGCCCAGCTGGGCGAGATCGTCGACATCAACCTCAACTGGTCGGCGACCATGGGTGCGCCTATCCTCGAAACTCATTCGTCGGCGGCGCTACGGAACATGCGGTGGAACGACAGTCGCCAGCGGATCATGGTCGTCGTCGGGAAAACGGCCTGCGCCCGGCTGCTGGTGATCCCGCACATGACAGCCCCGGCGCTCGGCCGGATGGTCCTGCGGTACGCGGCCACGATGGCGATCCTGTCCGACGAGCATGACTGCCCGGAGTATGCGGCCGCCGATCGGGTGGTGCAGGCCGCCAGGGCCCAGAGCGCCGCGTCGGCGGGGCGAGGGTCGGCGACACCTGCAGTAGAGTCCGCCGGGAGGTGACCAAAAGCTAAGGGCTGGTACGGCAATGCCGTACCAGCCCTTAGGTGGTTTGTGGTTCGATCAGACCGCGGAGACCTGAGTCGCCTGCGGGCCCTTGGGGCCCTGGCCGATTTCGAACTGAACACGCTGGTTCTCCTCGAGCGAACGGTAGCCGTTGCCCTGGATTTCCGAGTAGTGGACGAACAGATCCTGGTCGCCACTGTCAGGAGCGATGAAGCCGAAGCCCTTTTCGCCGTTGAACCATTTCACAGTTCCCTGTGCCATCTATCTTTCTTCTCTCATTCAAGTGGATGCCGAAGCATCCGGTGCTCGTCCCGGCGGGTCCGCCGGAGCGAAATCTATCTGCTGCCGGCCACCGAACGCGGCCGGCGCGAGCGGCGTCGGCCGCCCTGTCCGGTGTGCCCGGTGTGGGCGCTTTGCCCGCCACCACGCGGGCGTCGCGGCGCCGACGTGCGGTGCGCGGGGCGGCAGGTGCGACGGCCGGCGGAGCCTGGTAAGGCGCCACCTCCCCGACAAGCGCCTGCACCGAGTCTGAGTCTGCCGACACCTCTTCGGGTTTCGCCGCAATACCGGCCCTGCGCAGCAGCACCTGAGTATCGCGCCGCTGCTCGGGCAGCACCACGGTGACGACGTCGCCGCTGCGGCCGGCCCGAGCCGTACGCCCGGAGCGATGCAGGTAGGCCTTGTGCTCGGCGGGCGGGTCGATATGCACCACTAGCTCGACGTCGTCGACGTGCACACCGCGCGCGGCGATGTCGGTGGCTACCAGAACTCGCGCCGTGCCCGCGGCGAAGGCCGCTAGGTTCCGGTCGCGCGCCGGCTGAGACAGGTTGCCGTGCAGGTCAACTGACGGGATGCCGGCCTCGGTGAGCTGCTTGGCCAGCTTACGAGCGTGATGTTTGGTGCGCAGGAACAGAATTCGGCGCCCGGTGCCGGAGGCCAGTGTGTGCACGAGTTGCTTCTTGGCTTCGGCGCTGGCCACATGGAACACGTGATGGGTCATAGCGTCGACCGGCGACGTATCGGAGTCGACGGCGTGCGAGACCTCGTTGCGCAGAAAGCGCTTGACGAGCTTGTCGACACCGTTGTCCAGCGTTGCCGAGAACAGCAGGCGCTGCCCACCGGCAGGTGTGGCAGCCAGGATACGGGTGACGCCGGGCAGGAATCCGAGATCGGCCATGTGGTCGGCCTCGTCGATGACGGTCACCTCGACGGCGTCGAGGCTGATCAGGCGCTGGCCCATCAGATCCTCGAGGCGACCGGGGCAGGCCACCACGATGTCGGCACCCGATTGCAGCGCCTTGACCTGACGGTTCTGCGGGACGCCGCCGAAGATGGTGGTGACCCGTAGGCCCGAAGCCGCGGCCAGCGGCTGCAGCGCTGCGGTGATCTGGGTGGCCAGCTCGCGGGTGGGGGCCAGCACCAGACCGGACGGCCGCGATGGCCGCCGGGTACACCCGGTAAGCCTGCTCACCAGGGGAATCGAGAATGCCAGGGTCTTGCCGCTACCGGTCTTCCCCGGCCCAGGACGTCGCGGCCGGACAGGGTGTCCGGCAGCGTCGAGATCTGGATCGGGAACGGTTGGGTGATGCCGTTGTCGGCGAGCGCGCGCACCAGTGGTGCGGGCACGCCAAGGTCGGCGAAGGATGTTTCGTTGTGCATGGTGCCTTTCGGGCATCAAAGAGGTGGCGAGATTGCCGGTGGGCAAAATCGATCGCCGCGAGACTGTGTGCCCGGGAGGCACTGCATCAGCTGAACTCGGCTCTAGGCCGGTGAAGTGAAGGTGTTCCACGACGTGCTGGCGACTTTGTCGTGAAGCCAACGTTGCAGCCAGCATAGCAGTAGTGCGGCACGCATAGTTTCTGGCGGGTCGGGGTATGCGGGCGACCAACGACTCGACCAAAGGATGTCCGGCGGGGATGACAGCTTTGCGGACCGGCGAAGGGCTGGTCGACGTGGTGGTGACCGCGGCGGCCGCCAGTACTGCGCTGGCCCCCGACGCCGAAGAGACCTGGCATCAACTTCTCGAGGGTGCCAGCGGAATCCGCCCCCTACAGAAGTGGTTCGTGGACCAATTCGACTCACCGGTGCGCATCGGTGCCCCGGTGCGGGAGAACTTCGACGACTACCTCAACCGCGTCGAACTTCGCCGGCTGTCCTACCTCGGCAAGATGTCCACCGTGCTGGGTCGGCGGCTGTGGGACGCTGCCGGTGCCCCGGACATCGACACCAGCCGGTTGCTGGTGTCGGTGGGCCTGGCGCTGGGCAACACCGAGGAAATCGCCGAGCGGGCCGCCGACTGGCACCAGCGTGGCCTGCGGGCGATGTCTCCGCTCGCGGTGCAGATGTTCATGCCGAACGCCCCTGCCGCCGCGATCGGCCTCGAGCGGCAGGCCAAGGCCGGTGTGATCGCCCCGGTGATGGCTGACGCCTCCGGCGCCGCCGCCATCGCACAGGCCTGGCGGCACATCGTGCTCGGCGAGGCCGACATCGCGATCTGCGGCTCGGTGGAGACCTGGGTCGAGGCGGTGCCGGTCGCGGCGTTTCACGAGCTGGGCATGATGTCGACGAATAACGACGACCCGCCGGGCGCCTGCCGACCCTTCGACCGCCACCGCGACGGCATGGTGCTCGGTGAGGGCGGTGCCATGCTGCTGATCGAAACCGAGGAGCACGCTAAGGCGCGTGGGGCACCGATCCTGGCCCGTCTGATGGGCGCCTCGACCAACTCCGACGCCTACGACGACGTGCGCCCCGATCCCAGCGGCGAACCGGCCGGTGACGCCATCGCCCACGCCGTGCACCTTGCGGGACTGCAGCCGACCGACATCGACCACGTCAACGCCCATGCCACCGGGACCACGTTCGGCGATCTGGCTGAGGCGCGGGCGATTCGACGAGGGCTGCGGGGCCACGCGCCGGCCGTCTATGCCCCCAAAGCCGCGCTGGGCCACTCGCTGGGTGCGGCCGGCGCCGTCGAGGCGATACTGACCGTGCAGGCGTTGCGCGACGGCGTGGTGCCGGCGACGCGCAACGTCAAAGACCTCGACCCGGACATCGACCTCGACGTGGTGGTCGACCGGCCACGGCACGGCGACTACCGTTATGCGATCAGCAACTCCTTCGGCATGGGCGGGCACAACGTCGTGCTGGTGTTCGGCGCCGCCTGACTACCGTCTGACGAGGGTGAACTGCCCCACCTCGGAGATGCCGCGCTGGAAGAAGTCCGAGCATCCGATCAGATAACGCATGTAGCGGTCGTAGACCTCTTCGGAGGTCACCTCGATGGCGCGGTCCCGGGCCGCCTCAAGGCGCTGCGCCCAGATGTCCAGGGTGCGCACGTAGTGCGGGGTCAGGTAATCGAGTTTGTCCACCGCGAAGCCGGCCTTCTCGGAGTACTCGACGACATCCTCGTCGCAGGGCACCGCGCCGCCGGGGAAGATCTCCTTGGCGATGAACCGCATGAACCTCAAGTCGGTCATCGTGATCGGAATGCCCATCTCCGGCCAACGCTTCAGCGGGTGGCCCATGATCGTCTGCAGCACCATGCGCCCGTCATCGGGCATCACCCGCCGGCAGGTGTCGAAGAAGGCGGCGTAACGGTCTTTCGGGAACGCCTCGAAAGCCTCGATGCTGACGATCCGGTCGACGGGCTGGTCGAACTCTTCCCAGCCACGCAGCTGAATTTGCCGTGACCGCTGCGTCTCGACGGCGTCAAGCACCTGCTGGCCCAATGCGCACTGGTTACGGCTCAACGTCAATCCCAGTGTGTTGACATCGAATCTTTGCGTCGCGCGCTTCATCACCGAGCCCCAGCCGCAGCCGACGTCGAGCAGGGTCATCCCCGGCTGCAGGTCCAACTTGTCCAGTGCCAGATCGATTTTCGCCATCTGCGCTTCTTCGAGAGACATGTCGTCGCGCTCGAAATATGCGCAGCTGTAGGTGCGCGACGGGTCCTGGAACAGCCCGAAGAAATCGTTCGAGATGTCGTAATGGGCTTGTACGTCCTCGTAGGCAGGACGCATCTGCGTTGAGCCCGAACCATTTTCCGCCATCTACCACCGACCCCCTTGGAGCGATTTATTCACGCGGCAACTGAAAACAGGCTAGCTGATTGCCTTTTCGCACGTAAATTGGCAGACATCGGTGTAGCCCTCGCGGAACAGATCCGCGCATCCGGTGAGGTATTTGTCGAACCGCTCGTAGATCGCTTCGGAGGTGATCGCGATAGCCTGGTCCCTGTTGGCTTCCAGGTTGGCCGCCCAGGTGTCCAGGGTGCGGGCATAGTGCGGCTGCAGGTGCTGCTCGCGGGTCACGGTGAAACCGGCGTCGACGGCATGCTCCTTGACCATGGAGGCCAGCGGCAGACGGCCACCGGGGTAGATCTCGTCCATGATGAACTTGATGAACCGCACCCGCGACATGGTCAGCGGCAGACCCTTGGCCTTGATCTCCTCGTCCTCGGGAATGATGATCGTGTGTAGCAGCATCACCCCGTCATCGGGCAACCAGTCGAAAGTCTTCTTGAAGTAGTCGTCGTACTTGTTGAAGCCGAAATGCTCGAAGGCGCCGATCGACACGATGCGGTCGACCTTGCCGTCGAAGTCCTCCCACGGCTGCAATCGGACTTCCATGGTGCGGCTGGTGTCGATGCTCGGGAACCGATTCTGCTCGATGTGCTGCTTCTGGTTCTCTGACAGCGTCAAGCCGATGACGTTCACGTCGTACTTCTCGACAGCGCGCTGGATGGTCGAGCCCCAGCCGCACCCGATGTCGAGCAACGTCATCCCCGGCTGCAGGCCGAGCTTGCCCAGCGCCAGATCGACCTTGGCCATCTGAGCCTCTTCGAGTGTCATGTCGTCGCGCTCGAAGTAGGCGCAGCTGTAGGTCTGAGTCGGGTCCTGCCAGAGTTTGAAGAACTCGTTGGAGATGTCGTAGTGGAACTGGACTTCCTGCTTGTCCGACCCGCGGGTCTGCGACGCCGACTTCGACAGCCACTTGGACTCGGCCTTCGGGATCGATGCACTCGATGGGTTGGTCACTGTTCGTCCGTCCTCAGGGCATGGGGTACCGATCTAGGGGGGCGTACCCGCTGCCGCCAATCCCAATCACCCTTCTGTGGCCGCCGCCGGCCTCTACGGTGAGTGCCGTGGCCGAAACGGATCGCCTCCGCTGGGACGACCGCTACGCGGGTCGTGCCGGCGCGGTTGCCGGGCTACCGCAGCTCTTCGCGCGCTACGCCGACGCGTTCCCGACGGCCGGGCTTGCCCTGGATGTGGCTTGTGGTCCGGGCGCGGTGTCGGCATGGCTGGCCGGGCGCGGACTGACGGTCCTGGGCGTCGACGTGTCACCGGTGGCGGTCGAGCAAGCTCGGCAACTGGCCGCCTCGACCGGAGTCGGTGACCGGTGCCGTTTCGAAGTCGCTGACCTCGACGAGGGTCTGCCGCCCGGGCCCAGGGCCGATGTCATCGTGTGCCACCTGTTTCGGGATCCTCGGTTGTATCCCGCAATACTGTCCCGGCTCGCGCCGGGCGGTCTGCTGGCCATCGCCGTGCTCAGCGAAGTCGGCGCTGCGCCCGGTGGGTTCCGGGCGCGGGCCGGGGAACTCGTCGCCGCGTTCGCATGTCTCGATACCGTGGCCAGTGGCGAGGGCGGCGGCGAAGCCTGGCTGCTGGCACGAAGTAAAGGAGACCGGTGATGGCGCAACCGTCAGTGACCTTCCCGGCACGGTTCAACGGCCCACCGGCCAGCGCCAACGGTGGCTACGCCTGCGGGGTGATCGCCGCCCAGGTACCCGCCGACCTCGTCGAAGTGACCCTGCACCGGCCGCCGCCGCTGGACGCAGCCCTGCTCGTCGAGCAAAGCGGAACGCTCTATGAAGTGCGACCGGCAGGTGGGGAGGTGGTGGCGGTGGCCAAGGAGGCGCACGATCCGGTCGATGCCGTTGCGCCGGTACAGGACATCCCCGCCGATGCGGTGCTGGCGCTGGCCGAGGCCAACCATCCGTTCCGTACCTGCTTCACCTGCGGGCCCGACCGAGCTCCCGGTGATGGGCTCCGGATCTTCGCCAGGCGCCTTCCGGGTAGCTCCGTGTTGGCCGACCGATGGACTCCCGACGAATCGCTTGCTGATGACGACGGCGCGGTGCGCCCCGAGTTCGTGTGGGCCGCGTTGGACTGCCCGGGCGGTTGGGCGGCTTTCGGCCGGATTCCCGGCGGGGTCGCGGTGCTGGGCCGGATGACCGCACGGATCGACCGGGTGCCGCGGGTTGGTGAGCAGTGCCTTGTGGTGGCCGCGTCGCACTGGCACGACGGGCGCAAGATCGACGCCCATTCTGCGCTCTACAGCAGTGGGGGAGAGCTGCTGGCCGCCGCCCGCGCTGTCTGGATCGACGTCACCGCCTAGTTTTGCGGCTCGCGCCGGGGGCGTGCCGCACGGAATGTAGTTGCGTAATCAGGGAATTGCGGGACTGATTCCCGGTCGCGTTCGCGCGCCTGGGGTGAATCGCCGATTGCTGTCTGCGGCAACACTATTCAGCTTTCTATATGTGCGTTTTCGGCTATTCGAGATGGGCATTGTTGCGAAGTCGTCAATTTCACTTTGGTCACTCTGCTACAAATTCGTGCATAATTTCGGCGGGTCGGGGTGGGAACTCAGCGAGGAGTGCAATGAAGCGAACTCTGACCCTGGCGGCTGCGTCCGTCGCCGCAGCCATCACCGCCACAGCGTTCGCCGGCACCGCGCATGCCGCCGACCCCAATGCCGTCGGCTCCTACGACTTCAACGTCGGCACCCTGAGCACCACTTGGACCGCCACCCCGTGCATCAACGACGACGACCACTGCATCCATGTCAGCGCGGGCTCGCTCAACGGCCAGGCCCCGTGGGCGGCCGACGCCTTCTGGTCGGTGGGATCGTGGATTCTGTTCGCCGACCAACCGGATGCCATCACCTGTGACGACGGCACCAAGCACCCGGGCAGGATGTCGTACTCCTGGGACGCGGCCACGCTGAAAGGCTGGGCCAGCATCTACAACAATGGGGTATGCGGCACCAAGCCGTACACGATGGCCGCACCGTTCACCCTGACCAAACTGGGGCCGGCCGAGATGCCTAACGCAGCTTGACCATCCGGGTCGTGGAGCTCTCATCGAGCTCCACGACCTCGCCGCGGGACCGCAAAAAGTCACTGAACGACTTGAAGCCCAACGACTTTTCCGAGAACGACGGATCCATCCGCTTCATCTGGGCCTTGACCGCCGAGTTGTGCAGCCACTCGGCGTCGTCCTTCTCCAGCCCGATCTGCAGGGCCCGCCGTAACAGCGCGGTCGCGGCCGTCTGCGGGTCGGGCGGCTCCGGCTCACTGGACTTCACCCGCCGTGTTCGCTTGGCGGGCTCGGCCACCCCGGTCGGCTCGAACACCGGCACACCCGGTAGCGCGTCGTAGATGACGAACTCGTCGCAGGCTGCCGCCAGCGAGCGGCTCGACGATCCGGCAACCCCGATACCGACCACATACCGACCCAGTCGCTTGCATCGCTGCGCGAGCGGAATGTAGTCGGAGTCGCCGGCGACGATCACCACATGCGTCAGGTCGGGTAGCCGGAACATGTCTTCGACCGCGTCGACCGCGAGCCGGATGTCGGCGGCGTTCTTGCCGTAGGCCGCCGCCGGGAACAACTGCACCAGATCGACCGCCCGGCCCACCAGCTGTTCGCGGTATTCGGCGTTGACATCGGCTGACCAGTCGGCGTAGGCGCGGGTGAGCACCACCGTCCCGAACGAGGACGCGAAGTCGAGGATCGCGCCCACGTCAACCCGGGCCCGGGCCAGCTTGGGCTGCTCCAAACCTTTGGCCTTGTCCCGTTGAAAAGAGTTGCGGCCGTTCACCTGGTCGTAGCGAGAGATGACGATGTTGTCGAAGTCGAGATACACCGCGACACGGGCAGCACCGGGTTCGGTCATGTGCTGAAGTCTTGTCCATGTTGTGACGCGGCGCGCACCTTTGCCCGAACACGACGCTGCGGCGATACGTCTATGCTTCAAGGGCCCGACGCTTCGTCGGTCTCCCGGCAACAGTGGCCGACCTCGTATTTCGTATGGAGTGAATTAGGTGACCTTCAGTCGTCGTGCCCGTGGTGCGTGCCTCGGCGTCGTGCTGGCGGTACTGGCCGTTCTGGGCGGTGTCGTCGTCTCCACGGCGCCGCGCTGCCCGGAACACTGCCGCACCGAGGCCGCCGCCCGTGACCCGCAGCCGGCGCCCTCCAAAGACCCCGCCTCGGTCACCCTCACCCCCGCTGACGGAGCCACCGACGTCGACCCGCTCACCGGGATCAAGGCTGTCGCCCAGACCGGCATGCTGACCCACGTCACGATGGTCAACGACGCCGGTAAGTCCGTGCCCGGGGTGGTCACCCCTGATTTCAAGACCTGGAAGCCGACCGTGCCGCTGGGCTACGGGCGCACCTACACCTTGACGGTCGACGCGCGCGGGCCTGGCGGCGTTCCATCGACGCTGAACTCGACCTTCCAGACCCTGGTGCCGAGCGACCAGACCCAGGTGTATCTGACCGCGCCCGGTGGCCAACCGCTGGACGGCGCGAAGCTGGGGATCGGTACCGTCGTCGTCGCGCACTTCGACGAGCCGATCGGCGACCAGGCCGCCGCCGAACGCCGGCTGTCGGTCACCACCAATCCGCCGGTGCGCGGGTCCTGGTACTGGGTCGACGACCAGAACGCCCATTGGCGGCCGGAAAAGTACTACACCCCAGGCACTTCGGTGACTGTGCGCGCTGACATCTACGGCGTTCCGCTCGGGGACGGACTCTACGGCCAGCAGGACTCCACGGCCACGTTCACCATCGGCGATGCCCACGTGTCGGTCGCAGACGACACCACCAAGCAGGTCAGCGTCTACGACAACGGCAAGCTGGTCCGTACCATGCCGACCTCGATGGGCATGGGCGGCACCGAGACGATCGGCGGGCAGACGTTGTCCTTCTGGACGCCGCCCGGGGTTTACACCGTGATGGACAAGGCCAACCCGGTGATCATGGACTCCTCCACCTACGGCTTGCCGATCAACTCTCGGCTCGGCTACCGCGAGAGCATCCCGTACGCCACCCGGATCAGCACCGACGGTATCTACCTGCACCAGCTGAACTCGACGATCTGGGCGCAGGGCAACACTAACGTCTCGCATGGCTGCCTGAACCTCAGCAGCGACAACGCGGCATGGTTCTACGACTTCTCCCAGCCCGGTGATGTCGTGGAGGTCCGCAACACCGGCGGGCCGCCACTTCAGGTCACCCAGAACGGCGACTGGACGTTGGCGTGGAGTGACTGGCTCAAGGGCAGCGCGCTGCGCTAACCCCCGGTCTGAAACGCCCGAAAATGAGAAACGGCTAATTTAGAAGTATTTGCTGCAGGTCGGTGGCGGGCCGCCCGTCAACGAGGCGCAACGGGGCACCGGGGACGTCTATGATTTCAGGCGTCAATGGTGACGCCGGCATCTCATCGTCGACTAGTTCTGGAGTGATTTTCGGTGGCCTTTTCCCGTCGTGTCCGCACGGCAGGCATAGTCGTGGCGGTTCTGCTCCTCGGCGTGCTGGTGAGCGACGTCGCCGGACTGCCCGGCTGCCGGGGCGGCTGCAAGACGGCCACCGCCACCGCTCAGGTGCAACTGCCCCCGGCGCCGCCGGCACCACCGCTGCTGGGCGTCGCGCCGGCGAATGGTTCCGCCGACTTGAGTCCGCGCAGCCGAGTCGCCGCCAACGTCGTCGCCGGAAGCTTGACCAACGTGTCGCTGGTCGACGACTACGGCAACACCATCGCCGGGGCATTGTCACCCGACCGGACCTCATGGCAGCCGACCGAGCCGCTGAAGTACGGCCGCACCTACACGATGCAGGTCGCCAGCCAGAGCTCCGATGGCGTGCCACTGGCGCGGACCACCACCTTCGGTACGGCGGCTCCGGACTACCTCACCCAGGTGTATCTGGAGACCCCCGGCGGGCTGCCGATCCACGACGACATCCGCTACGGCATCGGCACCATCATCGCGGCGCGGTTCGACGAGGCGATCACCGACAAGGCTGCCGCCGAACGCAGCCTCGTGGTCACGACCAATCCGCCGGTGAACGGCTCCTGGTACTGGGTGGACGACCGCACCGCGCACTGGCGACCAGAGAAGTACTACGCGCCGGGTACGACCGTCACCGTCGCGGCCAACATCTTCGGCGCGCGACTCGGTGACGGGCTCTACGGCCAGGAGAACGCCACGGCCACCATGACCATCGGCGATGCGCACGTTTCGGTCGCCGACGACAAGACCAAAACCGTCAGTGTGTTCGACAACGGCAAGCTGGTGCGCGCCATGCCGACATCGATGGGCAAGGGTGGCTTCGAAACGATTGCAGGGCGGACGTTTTCGTTCTGGACGCCACCAGGGGTGTACACCGTGATCGACAAGGCCGAGTCGGTGACCATGGACTCGTCGACCTACGGACTGCCGGTCGACTCCTCGATGGGCTACAAGCTGAAGATCCCGTACGCCACGCGCATCAGCACCGACGGTATCTATCTGCACCAGCTCAATGCCACGGTGTGGGCGCAGGGCAACACCAACACCTCGCACGGTTGCTTGAACCTCGGCGGCGAGAATGCGGCGTGGTTTTACGACTTCTCCCAGCCCGGTGACGTTGTCGAGGTCCGCAACACCGGCGGCCCGGGACTGCAGATCTGGCAGAACGGTGACTGGAGCCTGCCGTGGGGTGAGTGGCTCAAAGGCAGTGCACTGACCCTCAAGCCGTAAGCAAGGGTTCGGTCGGCAATACGGCGTCTGCTTGCCTGAGGGCTCTCCGGCTGTGTCGTGCTGTGACCCCGCGTCCTCGAACGCGCCACGTCACCCCAGCCCCATATGTGATGTGGCTCACAGCGGCGTACTGTGGGGTCTATCTCCGTCAGAAGGGAGATCGCGATGAAGGGTGCATATCGCGATCCGGTGGATCATTCTCGAACAACTCAACCCCACGCCGGTGAGTCCTTCACGGACACACTGTGGCTACCGGGGCTGCTGCTCATTGCCCTTGGTGTAGTGGGCATAGCGGGAACCGTTGCGGCCCTTGCCTACAACCATCATGAACTGTTGATGATGTTTGTCGCGGTGGCGGCCGGCCTGTTGATCGCAGGCGGGCTGGCCATCATGGTGGAACACCACCGGGTGCAACGTGTGGAACGCCAGTGGCTTGCCGAGCATCCGGACCACTGGCAGAACCACAACCCCATCTAGCTCGCGGCGCGCCGCGCCCGATGGTGGCTGCGAGGATTGCAGGCAGCCAGGTTCGACCCATTTTGCTGTCAATTTCCTGTGCGTTAATTTGCCCTGGTCACAACTGAGCATCTATTCGCTGAGGCACGTTTACTTCCCTTAGCGGTCTGATCAGGCCTTATGCCTGTCTTTCCGGTGCTGTCCGGCGGCGTGCCACCGGGTTTCCTGGCAATCCCCTAATCCCCTAATGGGCATTGCTGGGTGACCCCGGTACCGCGTGACTCGGCTAGGGGACCGCGCCCCGTTCCGGGTCGTCGGTGTCGTCCCTACCGTGGCAAGTAATCACCGGACGGGGCCGGAGATCGAACGTTCCGCACCGAGAAAGGAACTACTGATGGACTCCCTCCTGCAATTCATCCTGGACCTGTTCAACAACGAGTCCGCGGCGCAAACATTCGTCGCCGATCCGAACGCGGCGCTGGCCAATGCAGGGCTGGCCGGGGTCAGCCCGGAGCAGATTCAGTCGGTCGCCGCCTCGGCAGCGCCGGGTCTCGAGCTCGCTGGCGGCGATCCGGTGTCCGGGCTGGCGCAGGCCGTGTCTGACCAATTCGGCTTTGCACCAGCGGAAAGTGTTTCCCCGGTCGCCTTTTCGGCCCCCGTCGAAGGAGGCGCGGACGTGCTCAGCAATGCGGCGCTGGACCTGGGGGCTGACGGCGGTTCTGCCGTCGCCGCCGGATTGGGCGATGGCATCGGGATCGGTCTGGGCGAAGGCATCGGGGCCGGCATCGGGGCCGGCCTCGGCGCGGCACTTGGCGGCGGCGCTGAATTGGGCGGCCAAACCGGCCTCGGCTTGGGCGCCGGGCTCGGGGGCGGATTCAACGCGGGCCTGGGCGCCGAAGTGGGCGTGGGCGGTGAGATCGGCGGTGGTGCTGAGCTCGGTGGCCAGAGCGGTGTCGGCTTGGGCACGGGCATTGGCTTCGGTGGCGGTGCTGAAGTTGGTGGTGGTTTTGAGCTCGGCGGTGGGTTCGATGGCGGGCTCGGTGTCGGGTCGGGTGTCGGCTTGGGCACGGGCTTGGGTGCCGGTGGGGGTGCTGAAGTTGGTGGTGGTTTTGGTGCCGGTTTTGGTGGTGAGTTCGGGGCTGGCGGTGAGCTCGGTGGTCAGAGCGGTGTTGGTTTGGGTACGGGCGTTGGCTTCGGTGGTGGCGCCGAGGTCGGTGGTGGTTTTGAGCTCGGCGGTGGTTTTGATGGTGGTCTCGGTGTCGGGTCGGGTGTCGGCTTGGGCACGGGCTTGGGTGCCGGTGGGGGTGCTGAAGTTGGTGGTGGTTTTGGTGCCGGTTTTGGTGGTGAGTTCGGGGCTGGTGGTGAGCTCGGTGGTCAGAGCGGTGTTGGTTTGGGTACGGGCGTTGGCTTCGGTGGTGGCGCCGAGGTCGGTGGTGGCGCCGAGTTGGGCGGTCATGCCGGTGTAGGGGGTGGTGCGGGTTTCGGTGGTGGTGCCGAAGTCGGCGGTGGTTTTGATGGTGGTCTCGGTGTCGGGTCGGGTGTTGGCCTGGGCACGGGCTTGGGTGCCGGTGGGGGTGCTGAAGTTGGTGGTGGTTTTGGTGCCGGTTTTGGTGGTGAGTTCGGGGCTGGTGGTGAGCTCGGTGGTCAGAGCGGTGTTGGTTTGGGTACGGGCGTTGGCTTCGGTGGTGGCGCCGAGGTCGGTGGTGGCGCCGAGTTGGGCGGTCATGCCGGTGCGGGGGTTGGCTCGGGTATCGGAGCGGGCCTTGGCGGTGGTGCCGAAGTCGGCGGCGGCTTCAACGGGGGCGTAGGCGCCGGGCTCGGTGGCGGTGCGGGCGCAGGCGCCGGCGGCGGCACACAACTCGGCGCTGGCGGGCACGGGAGCTTCGGCGCCCACGGCGGCGGACAACTCGGCGGCGGTGCGCAGATCGGCGACCGCGCTCGTATCACCGACGCGAACGACCTCGACACCGATCGCCGACTGACAGCCAACGGTGCCGTCAATGCCGGCGGCGGTGGTACCACCAGCGTCGGAAGTGGGCTCAGCGCACAGGAAAACGCGAACTTCAGCAGCACGTCCAACGTCGGCTTCAACAGCCCGCTGGGCGGAGCCAGCATCGGCAACCAGACCGCCGCGGCGGGTGGCGGAACGATCGGGCTCGGCGGCGGAGGGCTGAGTGCCGCCGGCAACACCGCGGCCAGCAGCGCGACCGCTGCCGGTCTGGCGAGCCCGCTCGGTGGCGCGACGCTGAGCGCTCAGACCGCGGCGAGCAACACGGCTGCGGTGAGCTTCCTACACGACGATGGCGCTGCCCTCGGTGGCCACACCAATCTGGGCGGAAGCTTCGGCGGCCAGACCAATGCCGCGGCCGCTCCTCCGGTTGCCGAGGCAACTGCCGGTGGCCACTCCGCCATCAGTGCGGGAGCGGGTGCGAGTTCCGCAATCGGTGCCAACGCCGATTTTCTTGGCCGCGAGGCGAACACCCTCGGTGTGCACAGTGGAGTTCAGGCGGCCGGCTCGGCCACGGGCGCGGCTTCCACGGGTAACACGACACCGGGTCACACGACAGTGGAAGCAAACACCGGGCTCCACAGCGGGTTTGGTGCTCAAAGTGACATCTTGGGCCACGACACCGCTGCGCTCGGTGGACACACCAGCGTCAACACCGGGGCTGCCGGATCCATCGCGGGCAGCGGGCCGGCGCACGGTTCACCGGTCATCCCGACGTCGGGCAGCGTGATCCACACCGGTGCCAGTACGGCGGCCGGCGGCGAGGTCACCACCGGCGCCCCGGGCGGGTCGGTGATCACCGGCGTGCAGGGCAACGCCAACGCCGGCGGTGCGACTTCGACCGGCACCAGCCACGCTGCGCCGACGGTCGACCAGCATTCAACCCTCGACGCGTCCAGTCACGCCGCCGCAACGGTGACACCGGATCACTCGACGTATGACCCGTCTGCCCATGCATCGACCGACTACTCGAGTCACTCGTTGTTCGACACCAGCCACGATGAGTCCGCCTCGCACGCCGCGGCGAGCACGGATCTGTCGTCGCACAACCAGCTCGATCACCACGCGGGCTTCTGAGCCGCGAAGGCCCGACACAGGTCGGCGGGGACCGCATGGTCCCCGCCGATGTATCTGTGTAGGAAGGACTTTGGGGCTGATCTTCACCGACCTGTGCGTTGGACGTGGTCGTGCACGCAACGAATGAACGCATCGCACGCGGCCGACCGGACGGTGCGGCCGGGTGCGACCAGGTTGACCTGGCGGTGCAGATTGGCGCCCGCCACCGGACGCAGCACCAGCGACGGGTCGCCACCGGCGCGGGCGGCAGCCACCGACTCGGGCAGCAGCGCAACCCCAAGGTCGTTGCGGACGAACTGGATCACCTCGTCGACCCGGGTCACCTCGAAGGCGACCCGTCTGGGCACGCCGGTGAACCCCCGGTCGGTCTCGTGACGCAGGCCGTAGCCGGACGGGAAGTCGATGAACGGCAGCTCGGCCAGCTCGCTGAGTTGCAGAGACGGCTTTGCGACAAGGGGATGTGCGGCCGACAGCACGGCGATGAGCGGTTCGTTGAAGAGTTCGGTGTGGGTGAGCCGCCCGCCCGCGGCGGCCACGTTCGATCCCACGATGGCGACATCGAGTTTTCGGTCCCGAATCGCGTCGATCAACAGGTCGCTGCCGCCGCTGCGCAGGGTGACGCTGACGTCGGGATACCGGGCGTGAAAGGTCGCCATCATCGCGGCGACGTCGAGGCTGTCCGGAGGCACCTCCATCATTCCCACCGTCAGCCGTCCGCCGATGGTTCCGCTCAACGCCTGGGCGTCGACCATGATTCGGTCGATTCCGGACAGCACCTGGTGGATCAGGGGCATCAACGCCTCACCGTCTGAGGTCAGCGATACCGAGCGGGTGGTGCGTTCGAAGAGTTGCACGCCGAGTTCGCCCTCCAGCTTGCGGATCTGCTGGCTCAGGGCGGATTGGACGACGAACGCGCTCTCGGCAGCCTTGGTGAAACTGCGGGCTTCGGCCAGCGCGGCGACGTAGCGCAACTGTTGCAGGTTCATCGATGCCAATCACTAGAAATGATGAATTGCATCATATCTATGAACTGGACTGGTAGGTGCCTGCGCGTCAAACTTGGACTCGTGTCCGTGCCCGCATCCCTCGACGCCTCGACCGTCCGCGTCTCGGTGCGGCCGCAACCACCTGTGCGCACCAACAACTGCTCGGATCCGGCCGTCGCCGAACGGGTCACCGGCGAGTTGGACGCCATCCCTTTCCTCGGGACGCTCGGTTGCGACACCGCATCGGTCGTCGCAGGGTCCCTCGACGAGGTCGTGTTCACCTACACGGTAGGCCGCTCCGGTATCGCCGACAGCGGCTGGCTCAAACTGTGTTTCCGGTACTACTCGGACTGGGACCTGCAGACCAGCGACCCGCAGGGGCGCGATTACGTCTCGGCCCGTCTGGTGCAACGCTCCCGGGCCGGTGGCGCGTCCGAGCAGGGTGCCGCGACCGTGCAGCGCCTCGACATCAAGTACGACGTCAAGGGCGGCGAACGTCCTTTTCAGAAATCGATCCTCATCCACGCGATCGACGGGTATCTGCGTCCGGGTGACGTCATCGAGATCCGGCTCGGGGACCGGACGTTCGGGGGGCCCGGCACCCGGGTGCAGACATTTGTGGAAGATGATTTCCAGTTCCACCTCTTCGTCGATGCGTTAGGCACCTCGAGGATGGCGCACGCCGGAGTCTGCCGTCTGTCGATCGTGCCGGATGGTCCCGATCGCCTGGTGGTGCACGGCCCTCGGCTGGTGCGTGCGGACAGCGCGACCGTGAAACTGCGCGGCCACCTCCAAGACCGGTGGGGCAACGTCTGCTGCAACGTGCCTGCCGCGATCCGGGCGACGGTGGGTGATACGACGGTGGCAGAGGCTGCGACGGCCGCAACCGGGTGGGCCTGCGCCGCGCTGTCGGTTCCGGCGGGGCACGGCGACGTCGAAGTCGTCGCCGACGTGCCCGAAGTCGGTGTGCTGTCGACCACCTGCCTGCTCGACGTGATCGACGAATTGCCGGCGCCACGAGCATATTTCGCCGATCTGCACGTTCATTCCAACGACACCGTCGGCACCCAGGACACGGCATGGAATCTGGCCTTCGGCCGTGACGTCGGCGCCCTCGACGTGCTCGGCTACACCGCCAACGACTTCCAAATCACCGACCGGGCTTGGTCCGAGGTGGTCTCGGCCTGCCGCGAGGTGAGCGACGAGGGCAGTTTCGTCTGCTACCCGGGTGTCGAGTGGTGCGGGACGGCAGGTGTCGGCGGCGACCACAATGTCGTGTTCCTCGGTGCGGACACCACGCTGGCCAGGTCCCTCGAGTGGCATCAAGGCATGGCGAGCAAAGAGCTTGTGCCGCAGGCATGGCCGATCACCCGGCTCTACGCCGCCTACGACCGCGACCCGGAATCGTATCTCCTGATCCCGCACGTCGGCGGTCGGCGCGCTGTCCTGGACTGGCATCACCCCGAACTGGAACGGTTGATCGAGGTGCATTCGGCGTGGGGAACCAGCCCATGGTTCTTCGAAGACGCACTGGCCCGGGGCTTGCGGCTGGGTGCCAGCGCCGCCAGCGATGAGCACCGGGGACGGCCCGGCGGTGGCGCACCCGGAGCGAACATCTTCGGCGCGCAAGGCGGACTCACCGGAGTGCTGGCCACCGAGCTGACCCGCGGCCCCGTCGGCCGAGCGCTGCGAGGCCGACGAACCTGGGCCACCACCGGTGCCCGCGCAGTGGCCCTGCTGCGCTCCGGTGAGCACTGGATGGGCGATGACATCGAGACGGACGCTGAGGAACTGACCGCCGACTATGCCCTCTACGGCAGCGCGGGGCTGGAGCACCTCGAGGTTCGTGACGGAACCGGGCTGCTGTGGCGGCGGGACTTCCAAGCCGAGGCCGGCCTGTCCGACACGCTGGTCCGAATCCGCTGGGGCGGCGCCCGCCACCGCGACCGCTACCGGTGGGCGACCTGGGTGGGACGTCTGCGCGTGAGCGGGGCGACCCTCCGGGCGGTGACGCCCTGGGCCGTGACGCATCCCGAGCAGTGTTTCGAGCGGGTGGTCGACGGGCTCAGCTGGCACACCGCCACATACGGCAGTGACATCGGCGTCGTGCTGGAACTATCGGAGCTGGCCGATGCGCGATTTGATTTGTCCACCAGTGTGATCGAGGACGATCTTGCAGTGGCGGCAAGCGTCACCGGCGCCCAACTGATCGAGACCGGCGGTCATGAGGTCGTCGTCGGTGGCCTGAATCTGACGATCAGAGTGGAGCGGATCGCCGACCCGGCACGCCTTCCGGTCAGCGCGAACGGGCGGCTGGCACTCGAAATGCCCTGCGGTGACAGTGCCGTCTATCTCCGAGCCCGGCAGGCCGACGGTCATCAACTCTGGACCAGCCCGCTTTTCGTCTCGCGGACCGCTCGGGAGTCGGCGTGACACCGGGTTTGCGATCCCGGCTCACCAGACGCCTGCACATCGATTTGCAGCGCGTCAACTCGGCTGCGTGTCGCGGCCCTCGCGGCGCCGTCTGCTGACCCGCCTTTCTCCCCCTCGCCATCGCGGCCGGCCCGGGCCGGCCATCACCCATTTCTGACACGAAATGTCCTCAAGGAGAAACCATGCCTCGTCGCATGCTCATCTATCGGGCGGCGCTGACGTCGGCGTTGCTCGTTGCCGGGCTCAGCGGGTGCGGGCAGTCCACCCCCGCCAGCAGCTCCGCCGGGAACGTCACGCTTCGTCTGGGCTACCTCACCCGCATCACTCATGCCTCGGCACTGGTCGGTATCGATCAGGGCTTGTTCGCCAAGAATCTGGCCCCCGGCGTCACCCTCGAGGCGAAGCCGTTCGGGCAGGGTACCGAAGAGGTCACCGCGCTGCTATCGGGTCAGATCGACGCCGCCTACGTGGGGCCGAACCCAGCTTTCAACGCGTGGCAGAAGTCCGCCGGGACCGCCATCAAGATCATCTCAGGATCGGCCACCGGCGGAACATCATTTGTCGTCAAACCAGACATCCTCAGCGCCGAGGACCTGCGCGGCAAGACGTTGGCCGATCCGGCGCTGGGCGGGACATTGGACGTCAGCCTGCGGCATTGGTTGAAGGAAAACGGCCTGCAAACCAATCCCGAGGGCGGCGGTGACGTCTTCATCAAACCCACCAAGCCCGAGTCGGCGATCATCCCCGCGTTCAACGCAAACCAGATAGCCGGCGCAATCGAATCGGCACCGTACGACGTCCAGTTGGTCAAGTCCGGCGGGACAACGCTGTGGACGGACCCGAACACCATCACCGTGCTGGTGGTCCGCCAGGAGTTCCTCAAGGCGCATCCCGACGTTGTGAGCGGACTGCTGCGTGGCCAGGTGGCGGCCAACGACGCCATCCACGACAGCCCAAAGGTCGCCGAACAGGCCGCCAACAACACCCTCGCCAAGGCGCTGGGCAAGGGACTCGATCCGGACGTGCTGCATGCATCCTTCCAAGAGACGACCTTCACCAACGATCCCAACGCTGCGTCACTGAACGACCAAGTGCAGAAGGCGGTTTCGGTGGGTCTGCTTGAGCCGCTCAGCCTCGACGGGATCTTCGATCTCCACCTGCTCAACGAGGTGCTGGAAGCGTCCGGCAAACCACAGGTCGATGCATGACCGGCCCCGCGGGCACGGCGGTGGCCCCACCGGTTGCCCGGTCCGAGGCGGCTGTCCGCCTGACCGAAGTCTCGAAGCTCTACCGGCGGGGCCGGACGACGGTCCAGGCTCTCGACGGGATCTCCCTGATGGTGCACCCCGGTGAGGTTGTTTGCCTCGTCGGCGCCTCCGGCTGCGGCAAGAGCACTCTGCTTTCGCTGGTCGCGGGATTGGACCAACCGTCTGCAGGATCAGTGTTCACCGGGACGGTACCGCCGGCGCTGATGTTTCAGGATGCGGCACTGTTTCCATGGCTGACCGCGGCCCGCAACGTCGAGCTGCCGCTGCGGGCTCGCGGCGTATCGAAACGGGAGCGACGTGACCGGGTCGCAGAACTGCTGCACACGGTCCGGCTCAGCGACTTCGCCGACGCTCGGCCGCACCAGCTTTCCGGTGGAATGCGCCAGCGGGTGGCACTGGCCCGGGCGCTGGCCCAGGATGCGGACACCCTGCTGATGGACGAGCCTTTCGGGGCGCTCGACGCGATGACCCGTGATCATCTGCATGCCGAGCTCGAACGCGTCACTACCGAGTGTGGCCTGACCGTCTTGTTCGTGACTCACAACGTCGGCGAGGCGGTGCGGCTTGGCGACCGGGTGGTGCTGCTGAGCAGCCGGCCGGGCCGGGTCATCGCCGACATCGCGGTGCCCATCGAGCGACCTCGGCGAATCGACACTACCGAGGTGGCCGAGTTGGCAGCGGTCATCACCGGCCGCCTCCACACGGCGGCAGGCCGCGATGACGCTGGCTGAGGTTGCGGTGCGCCCGCGCCGCAGGGTGGGCGTCGCCCCGCGACACGGGCGCACCGTGTCGGCACCGGTGCTCGGCATTGTCTCCGTTCTCGGGGCGTGGCAGCTGGTGTACGCCAGCGGGTGGAAGCCGTCGTTTGTACTTCCGAGCCCTGCAACGGTATTGGCGGACCTATGGATACAGGCGCACCATGCGGTGCTGTGGCAGGCGATCGGGACGACGATGGGCCGTGCGGTCTGCGGATTCGGGCTGGCGCTGGTGATCGGCACGGTCGTCGGCGCCGTGGTGTCGCGTAGCCGGTTATTGCGGGAGGCTTTCGGGCCGGTCATCACCGGGCTGCAGACGATGCCGGCGATCGCCTGGTTTCCCTTCGCCATCATCTTCTTCGGCATCACCACCTCGGCAATCCTGTTCGTCATCGTGATCGGCACCGCACCTGCTATCGCCACCGGTGTCCTCGCCGGGGCCGACCACATCTCCCCGCTGCTGATGCGGTCGGCGAAATCCATGGGTCTGCGCGGAGTCGCGCTCTACCGGCACCTCATCCTGCCGGCGTCACTGCCGATGTTCGTTGCCGGCCTCAAGCAGGGGTGGGCGTTCGCCTGGCGCAGCCTGATGTCCGGCGAACTGGTGGTGATCGTCACCAACACCGCGTCGATCGGTGTGCTGCTGGAGAATGCGCAGAACATGTCGGACATGCCGGCGGCAATGGCGATCATGATCGTCATTCTGATCTTGGGGATCGCCATCGACGCGCTGTTCTCCCTGTTGGACAGGATGATTCGACGTCGGTGGGCCTACTGGAGGCGGCGGACGGCTGATCGCCGGCGCGCGCGCTAGGGAGTCCGGTGTGGGACGTCGGCGATGAGGCCCCCGTCCATGACAAACTCGGCGCCCGTGGCGAAGGATGACTCGTCGCTGGCCAGGAAGACCACGAACGTCGAGACCTCGGCCGGTTCGCCGATGCGGCCCAGGGGAGCGGCAACCAGGTCGTCGGGCATGTGTGCGGTCATCGGTGTCCTGATCATGCCGGGGTGCAGCGAGTTGACCCGAATGTTGTCCGGCGCCAACTCGAGTGCGGCTGATTTCGTCAAACCGCGGATGGCCCATTTGGAAGCGACGTACCCGTGGTTTCCCGGCGTGCCGCGCATGGCCTGGATGGAGGACATGTTGATGATCGAGCCGCCGCCTGCGGCGGTCATCGGTTCGATGACCGCTTTGATGCCGAGCAGGGTGCCGGTCAGGTTCACGTCGACAACCCGCTGCCAGCGTTCCCGTTCCAGGTTGGCCAGCCTGCGCCGGTATACGATGCCGGCGTTGTTCACCAGGACATTCAGCAGGCCAAACTCGCTGTGCGCCAAGGCTACGGCCGCTGACCAGTCATCAGGCTTGGTGACGTCGAGGTGGACATAGCGCGCGGCCTCACCGAGTTCGTCGGCCACCGCGGCACCCTCGTCGTCGAGGACATCGCCGAGCACCACGCGGGCTCCCTGGTCGACCAGCATTCGTGCATGCGCGGCACCCATTCCGCGGGCGGCACCGCTGACCAAGGCGACCTTGCCGTCGACGCGTCCCATGCGCGGCACGGTACCGGCCTGCCGAGCAGAAAGCATCACCCCGGCTGAGCGGATTTTGAGGTGAACGACACCGTCCACCGTCGTCGCGGCGATAGGGTGCGGCTGTGCTCGAGGTGATCGCCAAGGGTGAGGCGACGAAGGCGCATCCCGTCCCCCTGCTATTCGTCCACGGTGCGTTCCACGGTGCCTGGTGTTGGGACGAGCATTTCCTGGACGACTTCGCCCGGCGCGGCTATCACGCGCTGGCGCTCGATCTGCGCGGCCACGGGGCCAGTCCGTTGTCGACCCCGATCAACTCCTGCACCGTTGTCGACTACGTCGAAGACGTGCACGCCGTGGCCGGCCGACTGCCCGTGCCACCGGTGGTCATCGGCCATTCGATGGGCGGTTTCGTGGTGCAGAAGTACCTCGCGGAGCACCCGGCACCCGCCGCCGTCCTGCTCGCCTCGGCGCCCCCGACCGGAATCGGACCGGCCACGGTGCGGGTGGCCCGTCGCCATTGGCGAGACTCGCTGCGCACCAGGTCGTTGAGCAGGCCACTGGACTTCTTTGCCGCACCTGGTGTTTCACGAGCGACGTTCTACAACTCGGCCACCCCTGGAGGGATCGTCGCAGCCAACACCGCGCGGCTCGGCCCAGAGAGCACCCGAGTGCTCTACCGGGACCTGCTCTACCGGGACCTGGCCCGGCCCAAGAAGGTCGACACCCAGATACTGGTGCTCGGCGCTGAACTCGACGGCTTCTTCACCCCGCGCGAGGTGGCCGCCACCGCCCGGGCCTATCGAACCCGCGCCGAGATGTTCGCCCGGATGGGACACAACATGATGCTGGAACCAGGCTGGGAGGCCGTCGCCGACCGGATCGACCAGTGGTTGGTGGCGACGTTGCGGTGAGATCGCTGGTGTAGTGCCGCTGCTGAACGGGAATGCCGGAGCCAACCACGGATACTAGGAGGCGCGCATGCTGCACGGCGTTGTGCTCGCGGCCAGCGACAACATTGAAGCGGCGGGGTTCATCTTGCGCGGCATCAAAGGCATCTTCGTCGCCATCGGCAGCATCATCGCCGCCGTCATCTGCGCCGTGATCGCGGGTGTGAAGGGCCGAAACCCGTTCGGCTGGGGGATCCTGGGTTTGTTCTTCAGCATCCTGACGCTCATCGTGATCATCGTGATTCCGAGTAAGAAGTCCTGATTTCGGCGTCAGGCCCGAAAGCCTGTCAGCACTGCTCGCACTCCGAGTTCCCAGCGATGGTTGACCGACTCTGGCGTGGTGCCCAACCAGCGGCCAGCCTCCTGAACGGCTAAACCCTGTGCGAGCGCGAGTAATACGTGGGCGATGTCCACCGGATCACCGGTCAACACGTCCGCCTCGACGCAGCGGCGCACTTTGCCGACCACAATCTCGCGAACCGTCGGCGCCGTTGCCATTTCCTCCGGGCCGGGGTCCAGGTCCTGGAAGGGCCGGCTGAACATCACCCGGGCCAGCGGAGGATAGTCCAGGCAGAACCGGCGGAACACCGGAATCAGCGCCCCGACATCGGCTAGCGAATCCTCGGTCTCGGGCAGGGTGGTCAGCTCACGGCCCAACCGTCGAAACCCCTCGAAGAACACCGCCCGTAGCAGGCCGGCCTTGTCGGAGAACAGTTCGTAGACGGCGGGCACGGAGGTTCCGGCGCGCTCGGCCACCCGTCGGGTGGTGAAGCCGGACATGCCGTCCTCGCACAGCGTGCTCACCGCCACGTCGACCACACGGTCGCGCAGCTCGGGTGTGCGCTGCTTGACCCTGGGCACGGACTAGGACAGCCCGAACTCGGAGGCGATGTTGTCGATCCCGGCCCGCATCGCATCCAACGTGGCCTGGCGCGCCCGCAGCTTGCTGGCCAGGTGGGCGCCCGCGCTCAGCGCGGTGAACTCCCGAGCGGCCTCCTCGGCGCGGGAGAGCACCAGATCGTTCATGGCGATCTCGTCGACCCAACCGCCCGCCAGCGCCGTCTCGCCCAGAAATGTCCGGGCCAGACCCACCGCCTGCTGGTATGCCGACGGCGTGAGCCGCAGTCGCATCACCTCCAGCGCGGGGTAGGGCAGCACCATCCCAATGGCGACTTCGTTGGCCTGAAAGTTGTAGGTGGGTCCGGCAATTCGGTGGTCGGTGCTGCACGCCAGGAAGGAGCCCATGGCGATCGCGTGACCGGTGATGGCGGCGACCACCGGCTTGGGGAACGACAGCAGGCGGTGGGACAGGTTGAATCCGGCCTGCAGCATGTCGATGGAAGCCTGGATGTCACCGGAACGGAACACCTTGAGGTCGAAGCCGCCGCTGAACACCCGGTCGTTGCCGGCGATGACCACCGCGCCCGCGTCCTCGGCCTCGGCGCGGTCCAGTGCGCTGTTGATCTCGCTCAGCATGCCCGGACCGAGCACGTTGACCTTGCCGTCGTCCAAGGTGATCACAGCGATCGCGTCATCTTTGCGATAGCTCACCGGCCCGCTCATGCGTGCTCCTTCGTCGTGGCGGAAACGTTCGTACCGACGTTACGTAACGAAGTTCCGAATGCCAAGGGGCAATCTGTCGGTCAGCCGTGCCGGGGCAGTCGCACGACCTCGGTGGGGTGGTCGTACTCGTTGCGACGCCACCTGGCCCGGGTCTCCTCGGCGGCGCGCTTCATCCGGTCGATCTCGGTGCGCAGGACGTCGACCCGAGTCTCCTTGCTGGCGAAATGGAAGTAGTCGAGCATGTTGCGCAGCAGCTCGAGCTTCTCGCGCTCGCGCTTTGCCATGTCATGACCGGTCATCAACTCCACCCGGCGCACCGGCTGCAGGGTCTCCCAGTCCAGGGTGACCTTGGTGCGGTACTGCTTGCGTCTGCGCCCGAAGGTCTTGCTCCACCACCCCTGCGGCTCGGGGCGGTCGTAGTAGGTGACCAGCCCGTCGAAGCGCGACTCGATCGATGAGCCGAACTGGCTGCGATCCAACGCCGAATCCCACACCGTGCGCCATTCCTGAGCCGGTGCTAGTTCCGGAATATTCTGCGGCAGAGGCAGTTCCACGATGTCGGCAAAGCCGTCTTCGATGTGCTCGTAACGGGCTACCGTCGGCGGCTTCTGGAAGGCGAACCCGACGTCGTAGGCGGCCGTGCTGCCGTAGTTGCGCACCGCCAGCTCGATGACATGCCAGTCCGCGGCGTGCGGTTCCATGAACATCGTGACGTGCGGTCGCAACTGCTTGACGGTGTTGTGTTGTTGTCGACGGATCTGCCGATGCGCGTACAGCAGCGCCGCCAAGCCCAGCAGCACTGCTGCCCAGGCGGCTACCGCCAGCCACGATCCGGCCCGACTCCGGTTACATCTCCCCACAGATCCGCGAGATCACTCGCGTTTCCCATCCACCGGGTATATCACGGCAAAGCAACGGCTTCAGTATTGACGAAGGCGAAAGTTGTTGTTGTTCAGGCCAGCCGCCGCCGCGCCGACAACGAGCTGGCGCGGGAGAACGCCCGACGGCGCCGCGCCAGCTGCACCGGCGGCACGGGGGCGACGCCGCACGCCTGAGCGAACTGCTGGGCGGTCAGGCCGTCTGCGGAATTCATGTCACAGCGGCCGAACGGCGGCGCACCTTCGGGCAGACCGCCGCCGTAGCCCTGGCCGTCGGTGTACTGGTGAGCGACCTTGCCCGGATACGGCGGATTCGAACCGTACGCGGCGACGACCAGGCGGATGCCCGCGGGCTTGGTGGGCCATATTCGATTGAGATCGCCGACGTTGCCGTAGCCGATAACCCTGGTCGCCGAGCCGACGTAGCCGGCCACCTCCTGGTAGGCGGCGTTGATGCCGGTGGACTGATCACCGGAGATCTGGCCGCCCCATGACTCCACGTCGAGCATCACCGCCATCCGGGGGTGCGGTGATCGCACCTGCGACTTGAAAGTCTCGACGGTCTCGCGCCAGTTCGGCCGCCACACGAAGTAGACGATGAAGAACGTCAGTCGCCCGCTGTCGACACTGCGCAGACACCAGTCGTAGTTGTTGACCCACCGCCGGTCGCGGTAGGTGCCGTCATTGGAACGGATGCACAACACCGGATGGGGATAGGTGTCGTTGACACCCACCTGCCACTCGGAGACGTCGGCGTAGAGGGTATCGGCCACGAATTCCACCCTGCCACGAGGAAATCGGAGTTGTTTGCGCGCGAGGGCGAGGAACGTATGTCAATCTGACGTATGCGTAAATTACGGCGGTTGGTTGTGGCTCTGGTAGCGATGCTCAGCGCGATCGTCCTCGGCGTCGCCTCGGTCATCACCTCGGCGATTTCACTCGCCGCGACCACCGCGCTCATCGTCCCCGGCACCGGCACTCCGGATGCTGATGCCGTCACCAACTTCACAACCAATGTGCAGACCTATTACCTTGGCGGCACGTCCTGCGTGGCGCCGACCTGCGTGCTGGAAGGGATCCCGTATCCGGCGTCGCTGTGGCCCGTGGTGGGCGGTCTGGCTGCACCCAAGTGGGACAAGTCCGTCGCTACCGGCGTCGGCCACCTGAACAGTGCCTTGATCGACACCCTCGTTGCCGGAACCGACCCCATCGTCATCTTCGGCTTCTCACAAGGCGCTGCGGTGGTGTCCAACGAGATCACCAACCTGCTCACCCTCGACCCGTCCATCAAGAACCGGCTCGAGGTGGTCGTCGCCGGCAACCCGGACCGCCCCAATGGGGGCATCTGGACCCGACTCGGCCCGCTGAGCCACATCCCCTTCCTCGATGTCGAGACCGGGGATGCGACGCCAACCGACACCGGTGGCGTTCCAGGCGGCTTTCCGGTCACCGACATCGCCTTTGAATACGACCCCGTCGGCGACGCGCCCGCCTACCCACTGAACCTGCTTGCCACCGTCAACGCGGTCATGGGTCTGGTCTTCATCCACACTACGTACATCGCACCCAACAGCAAGACCAGCCCAGCCGCTCTGCCCGATGGATACACGTCGGCAGAGCTTGCGGCACAACTGGATCCAACGCAGCACCCGGAGAACTTCCAGTACTACAACAACACGACCTACGTCACCATCCCCACCAAGATCCTGCCGATCATGCAGCCGTTGGTGCTCCTGGGCGCGGCCACCGGAACCAGTGCGGTCACCACACCTATCGTCGACCTGCTGTCACCGGCGCTGCGCGTTCTGATCGACACCGGTTACGACCGCTCCACCAATCCCGGCGTCGACGCGCCGTTCCGGTTGATCCCACGGGTCAATCCCGTGCAGGTGGCCGCCGACTTTGTTGCGGCGGTCGGCCAGGGGATCAGCCAGGCGGTCGAGGACATCAAGACCGGTGCCACCGTGCCGGCCGCAGCGGCGGCACCTGCGCCCGACGTCACGCCGGATGCCGCCTCGGCCGACGTCATCAGCTCGGGCCGAACTGTTCGGCGGTCCACCTCGACGGTCAAAACGCCGCCGGCTGGAGCCGTGGCGCGATCGGTTGCCGCGTCGCATCAGGCGACACGTGATGCCGGCGCATCGCCGTCCCGGTCTGCGCACCGCACGCCGGCACATCGCGGCGCGCGCGACGCCGGCTAGGCACTCGATCGGCGTCAGCCACCCATCAGCGTGCGCCACTGGTCCAGATTGGACGCCTTGTACACGTAGTTGGTGCGCTTGACTTCCGAGAGGGTGGCGCTGGGCTGGATGGAATACCAGTGGCCGGGAAACACCGTCGGGTCACCGGACAACGCCGCCAGCTGCTGCAGGCTGCGGAACATGTCATCGACGTCCCCGCCGGGAAAGTCGGTGCGTCCGCAGCCGTCGAGGAACAGGGTGTCCCCGGCGACCAGGCGTCCGTCGAGCAGGAAGCACTGGCTGCCCGGGGTGTGGCCGGGGGTGTGCAACAGCTCGATGTCGACGGCACCGACGCTGACCTTGTCGCCGTGCTCGTGCGCCGTCAGGTCGGTCATCGGAATACCGGTGACCCGGGAAACCCACAGCGCCTCATGGGTGTTGACGTGGATGGGCACCTCTACCCGCTCCAGAAGCTCGGCCAGGCCCTTGAGTGTGAACCCCATCATCGAGCCGCCGACGTGGTCGGGGTGGTGGTGGGTGACCAGAACGCCGGACAGGCGCATGCCGTCGGCTTCGAGCGCGTCGATCAGGTCGCCGGCGGCGTAGGCCGGATCGACCACCACCGCCTCGCCGGTCTCCCGGTCACCGATGAGGTAGGCGAAGTTGCGCATCTGCTGCGCCATCATGTCGCCGGCGGCGAAGTCCCGGCCGGACAGCAGCTGACGGAAATACAGGCGGTCGTCTGACGGCATGGCTCCACAGTATGCGTCCGACCGGCGCGTTTCGCCGCCTCGACGTGCGGTTTGGCTGAGCCCTGTCGCAGGCTGTACCCTCTTTAAGGCCCACGGTGCGAGCGATTCACGCTGCGGGTCAGGCCCCCTTAGCTCAGTCGGCAGAGCGTTTCCATGGTAAGGAAAAGGTCAACGGTTCGATTCCGTTAGGGGGCTCGGTGGACACTTCGGACCTCTTGGCCGACCTCTGGTCCCGAGTTCCGGACGATGGCTATCGGGGCGGTGTAGCTCAGCTGGTTAGAGCGCACGACTCATAATCGTGAGGTCGGGAGATCGAGCCTCCCCACCGCTACAGGTAGAAACAAACGAGATCGTGAAAGAAGGCAACGGACGTGGCCTCCAGTACTGACGTACGGCCGAAGATCACTTTGGCCTGCGAGGTGTGCAAGCACCGCAACTACATCACCAAGAAGAACCGCCGCAACGACCCCGACCGGCTCGAGCTGAAGAAGTTCTGCCCGAACTGCAGCAAGCACCAGCCGCACAAAGAGTCCCGCTGATCTGGTCCGGCCGTCTTTCGACGGTCGGCGAGAAGTGCTGAGGTTGACTAGGTAGGTTCTGCGCTGTGGCTTTGTCCAAAGGTTTGGTCGGAACGCACTACCGCTATCCCGACTACTACTTGGTGGAGCGCGAGAAGATCCGCGAGCATGCCGCCGCCGTGAAGAACGAGGACCGGTCGTTCTTCTCCGACGAAGCAGCCGCCGAACTCGGCTACGGCGCGGTGTTGGCCCCCCTGACCTTCATCAGCATCTTCAGCTACACCGCCCAGTCGGCCTTCTTCGCCGACTCCAACATCGGTATCACCGACAAGCAGATCGTCCAGGTGGACCAGGTGTTGAAGTTCCTCAAGCCGATCCAGGCCGGCGACAAGATCTACTGCGACGTGTACGTGCACGACGTCAGGCAGGCGCACGGTACCGACATCATCGTCACCAAGAACGTCATCAGCAACCAGGATGGCGAGGTACTACAGGAGACCTACACGACGCTGGCCGGGCGGAGTGAGGAAGACGGAGAGAGTGGCTTCAACGATGGCACTGCGTGAGTTCAGTTCGATCAAGGTGGGGGAGGAACTGCCCGAACGGGTCATCACCTTGACCCGCGCCGACCTGGTCAACTACGCCGGCGTTTCCGGCGACCTCAACCCGATCCACTGGGACGACGAGATCGCCAAGCAGGTCGGCCTGGATACGGCGATCGCCCATGGCATGCTCACCATGGGCCTCGGTGGCGGCTACGTCACCTCCTGGGTCGGTGATCCGGGTGCGGTGAGCGAGTACAACGTGCGCTTCACCGCGATCGTGCCGGTGCCCAACGACGGCGTCGGCGCCGAGATCGTCTTCACCGGCAAGGTGAAGTCCGCCGATCCCGAGACCAAGACCGTGACGATCGCCCTGACCGCCACGACCGGAGGGAAGAAGATCTTCGGTCGCGCCGTCGCAATTGCGAAGTTGGCATAACCATGGCTTTGAAAACTGACATCCGCGGAATGATCTGGGAGTACCCGGACACGTTTGTGGTGGGTCGCGAGCAGATCCGCCAGTATGCGAACTCGGTGAAGGCCACCGACCCGGCCTCCACCGACGAGAAGGCTGCCGCCGAACTGGGCCACTCCGGCCTGGTCGCGCCGCTGACCTTCATGTCGATCCTCGCGGTGATGATTCAGCGGCACTTCTTCCAGCATGTGGACGTGGGCTTCGAGACCATGCAGATCGTGCAGGTCGACCAGAAGTTCAAGTTTTACCGTCCGATCGTCGAAGGTGACGCGGTGCGCGGCACCATGCACATCGAATCGGTCGACGAGCGATTCGGCGCCGACATCGTCACCACCCGCAACGTCTTGGTCGACCAGCACGGCGAAGTCGTCATGGAGTCCTTCACCACGTTGATGGGCCACGAAGGCGACAACTCGATCTCGGCGGGCTGGGATCCCGAGACCGGTCAGGTGCTGCGCAAGCCCGTCACCCACGACTGACGGGCTCGACCGCGGATTAACACCTGCCCGGTGTGCCGTTGTACACTCGGACCTCGGGGTTTTCCCACGTAAGCGCGCTGTCCGTCGGTTCGGGTTGACCGAGCGGGGAGCGCGCGAGTTATGTGGGGGACTCCACGCGCAGGCTGGCCTGCCGCGGCAGTAACAGAGGGGCGTAGCTCAACTGGCAGAGCAGCGGTCTCCAAAACCGCAGGTTGCAGGTTCAAGTCCTGTCGCCCCTGCTCAACTGAATAGGTAATGGTGGACACTGGAAGGTGGACACCGGGTTGGGGTACACAGCCCAGATGGACTCGACACGAAGGAGCATGCGGTGAGCGACGAGCGCGACAGTGCTGACGCCGCAGGCGACGACGGCACCTTGGCTGGCACCCTGGCTGGCACCGAGGACACCACCGGCGGCCAGACCGTCGTCGTGACCCGGCCCGCGCGTCCCACCGGCAAGCGGACCCGCCGTGCCGGGGCCACCGCCCTCGCCGAGCCGGAAGAAGTCGAATCGACCGCCGAGGAACTCGGTGTTGAGGAGACGTCGGACAAGAAGCGCAAAGCCAAGAAGAAGACGCGCACCGGCCCGTCGCGCAACCCGATCGCGTTCGTCTGGAACTACCTGAAGCAGGTCGTTGCCGAGCTGCGGAAGGTGATCTGGCCCAACCGTAAGCAGATGGTCAGCTACACCACCGTGGTGCTGCTGTTCCTGGCCTTCATGGTGGCGCTGATCGGCGGCGTCGACTTCGGCCTGGCCAGGCTGGTGCTGTGGGTGTTCGGCTAGCGAACGCTGACGTTTAGAGAGGACTGACTACCGTGACAACCCCCGAAGGCGATACGCCCACGGGTGAGGCACTCGTCGACGTGATCGAGACCGACGCCGCCACGGCGGAGGAGACCGACACCGACGCGGCCACGCCTGAGCTCGAGGCGGCGCCTGACGCTGAGCCGACGGAGGCCGCCGGCGAGGCCGTCGAGGAGGAACTCGATCCGGCCGCCGCGCTCAAGGCTGAGCTGCGTAGCAAGCCGGGCGACTGGTACGTCATCCACTCGTACGCCGGCTACGAGAACAAGGTGAAGGCCAACCTCGAGACCCGCGTGCAGAACCTCGACGTCGGCGACTACATCTTCCAGGTCGAGGTGCCCACCGAAGAAGTCACCGAGATCAAGAACGGGCAGCGCAAGCAGGTCAACCGCAAGGTGCTGCCGGGTTACATTCTGGTGCGCATGGACCTGACCGACGATTCCTGGGCCGCGGTGCGTAACACCCCGGGTGTGACCGGTTTCGTCGGTGCGACGTCACGACCGACGGCATTGTCGCTGAACGACGTGGTGAAGTTCCTGCTGCCGCAGGGCGCGGCGAAGAAGCCTGGCAAGGCCGCCGCCTCGGCAGCGTCGGCCGCATCGTCGGAGGCAACGCTGGAGCGCCCGGAGATTCTGGTCGACTTCGAGGTCGGCGAGTCGGTGACCGTCATGGACGGGCCGTTCGCCACGCTGCCCGCGTCGATCAGCGAGGTCAACGCCGAGCAGCAGAAGCTCAAGGTGCTGGTGTCCATCTTCGGCCGCGAGACCCCCGTCGAACTGACCTTCACCCAGGTCGCCAAGATCTGATCGCCTCCGGCGATCACTAGAAAGGAAAGAACCCCGAATGGCCCCCAAGAAAAAGGTCACCGGGCTGATCAAGCTGCAGATCCAGGCCGGGCAGGCCAACCCCGCCCCGCCGGTCGGCCCTGCGCTCGGCCAGCACGGTGTCAACATCATGGAGTTTTGCAAGGCGTACAACGCCGCGACGGAGAACCAGCGCGGCAACGTCATCCCCGTGGAGATCACCGTCTACGAGGACCGCAGCTTCACCTTCGCGCTGAAGACCCCGCCCGCCGCCCGGATGCTGCTCAAGGCCGCCGGCGTGCAGAAGGGTTCGGCCGAGCCGCACAAGACCAAGGTTGCCAAGGTGACCTGGGACCAGGTGCGCGAGATCGCCGAAACCAAGAAGGAAGATCTCAACGCCAACGACATCGACGCCGCTGCCAAGATCATCGCCGGCACCGCCCGGTCGATGGGCATCACTGTCGAGTAGTTAGTTCGGCGCCGCATGGGTGGCGCCGATCCGTGGGAGAGCCCGCTTCGGCTCGCAACCACGACCTCTGAAATCAGGAGATACCAATGAGCAAGACCAGCAAGGCATACCGCGAAGCCGCCGAGAAGGTGGATCGCACCAAGCTCTACACCCCGCTCGAGGCGGCCAAGCTCGCCAAGGAGACCTCATCGAAGAAGCAGGACGCGACCGTCGAGGTGGCGATCCGGCTGGGCGTTGACCCCCGCAAGGCCGACCAGATGGTCCGCGGCACCGTCAACCTGCCCAACGGCACCGGTAAGACCGCCCGGGTCGCGGTGTTCGCGGTCGGCGAGAAGGCCGAGCAGGCCATCGCCGCCGGCGCCGACGTCGTCGGCAGTGACGACCTGATCGAGAAGATCCAGGGCGGCTTCCTGGACTTCGACGCCGCGATCGCGACGCCGGATCAGATGGCCAAGGTGGGGCGCATCGCCCGCGTGCTGGGCCCGCGCGGCCTGATGCCGAACCCCAAGACCGGTACCGTCACCCCCGACGTGACCAAGGCGATCACCGACATCAAGGGCGGCAAGATCAACTTCCGCGTCGACAAGCAGGCCAACCTGCACTTCGTGATCGGCAAGGCGTCGTTCGACGAGAAGAAGCTCGCCGAGAACTACGGTGCCGCCCTCGATGAGGTGCTGCGGGCCAAGCCGTCCTCATCGAAGGGCCGCTACCTGAAGAAGATCACCGTGTCGACGACCACCGGCCCGGGCATCCCGGTCGATCCGGCTGTCACGCGGAACTTCACCGAAGAGGCGTAACGCTTTTCGCTCAAGTGGCCACCTACTGCGGTAGGTGGCCACTTGTCGTTCACGACGCGGTCGGGTCGACCGGCACCTGGACGGTGGTCAGCAGCGCACGGTGGTCCGAACCCGGGACAGTGATGGTTCGGACCGACGATGCGGCCGCATTATGGGTCAGGACATGATCGATCGTGATGAGTGGCGGATACCAGGTGTCTGAAGGATAAGTCGGTGCGAAGCCCGACCCGGTCTGTTCCACGGCATCACGGTAGCCGTCGGTGAGCAGGTCTCGGAATTGACGCATGTCGGGAGTGCTGTTGTAGTCACCGCCGACGATCACCGCGCCTGGGCCGGCGATGCGATTGAATGTGCGCAGCTGGGCCTTTGCGCCGGCCATCCCAATTCGCCAGTCACCGACTGTATTGCGTTCACCTGCGACCGGTGAGTAGGCGTGCACGCTTGCCAGCACCGGATCGAAGCGCACACCGGGAATGTTGAGCCGCGCTGCGGGCATCCTGACCCGCCGATGCCGCGGAACCGACAGGATGGTGAGGGGATAGCGGCTCCACATTCCGACGCCGCCAGCTCCCGGACCAGGCAGAAGGTGCGAGTAGGGGAACGTCTTCTTGATGCCGGCACGCTTGAGTCGCCGAACCTCTTCGGGTGTCAGCTCTGCCACGGTGATCACGTCTGCGTTGTTGTTGGCAAGTGCGACCAGGAAGGCCGGATCCGCTTGTCCCTTACGCAGATTCGAGGAAAGAACCCGTAGCTCGATATGCGGTGCGGTATCAACCGGTCTGCCGAGGTAATACCACGGCACTTGTACCGTGAGGGACACCACCGAGACCACCACAGCAGCAACTGCCAGAATGGCCTGCTTGCGCCGGGCAGCCAGCATGGCGCCGAAGACGCCTCCCAGGAACACGTATGGGGATCCGACCGCCAACACCAGCGCGGGCATGGTGGTGATCGGCCGAATGCGCGCGATCAAGGCGAGCACCACAAAGACCAGAAGTAGTGCGCTCAGCAGCGTCGGCAGAACGTGCCTGACGGCCATCGAACGGTGCGCTTTGCCGTGGTCCCGCAAATGGTCAGAGCTTACCGGCAAGTCTGCGGCGCACGCAGCCTCAGTATGCGCCGCTGTGTCCCAGGACTGCCTTGACGGTCTTCAATGCGATCAGAAGATCGGACACCATCGACCAGTTTTCAACGTAGAACAAGTCGAGACGGACTGAATCCTCCCAGGACAAGTCCGAGCGCCCGCTCACCTGCCACAGGCCCGTGATGCCTGGACGCACGAGCAGGCGCTTCCTGGCGTGGTCATCATACGACTTGACCTCGTTGGCCAGCGGAGGACGGGGTCCGACCACACTCATGTCACGTTTCAGGACGTTGATGAACTGCGGTATCTCATCGAGGCTGTACTTGCGCAAGATACGACCGACTGGCGTGACGCGCGGGTCGCTGCGCATTTTGAACAGGACCCCGCCTTCGCTTTCGTTGCGGTCCATCAGGTCGTCCAGCATCCGGTCAGCACCATCGACCATCGTTCGGAACTTGATCATCTCGAACGGAAGGCCGTCCATGCCGATCCGCTCTTGGCGGTAGAAGATGGGTCCCCGACTGGTCATCTTGATGGCAACGGCGATCAGGAGAAGCACGGGAAGTCCGCACAGGAGCACCATGCTGGCGAACGCCAGATCGAACAGACGCTTCTGGAACCGCTTGGCACCGTGGTACTGCGGCTTCTCGACATGGATGAGCGGAAGACCCGAGACCGGTCGCATCTGCAGGCGGGGGCCCGCGACGTCGACGACCCCTGGAGCCACCAGAAGATCGACGTTGAGTTTCTCCAGCTCCCATGAAAGGTCGCGGAAGGCACGTCCGTCGAAGTGTTCGGTGGCCGTGACCGCGACTGCGTGGCTGCCGGTGGCGGTCACGGCGCCGACGACGTTCGACTCGTCACCGAAGGTGGGGATCTTTCGGACGCCGGGGACGTCCAATTCCGATCCGCTGGCTCGCCCCGGGATGCAGGCCCCGACCACCATGTATTCGGACCACTCTTCCCGGGCAAGGGACTTGGTGAGGTCCCGCACGGCCGGGGCACTTCCGACTGCAAGCACACGGGTAATGCATCGACCGTGCTTCTGGCGCGCTCTAATCACCATCCGGCGGGCGACCCATCGCGACAGGATGAGCAAGGTGATTCCGGTTGGTAGCGCGATCATCAGGTATCCGCGCGCAATCTCGAGCTTGAAGAGCATCGAAATGATCGCGACGCCGCCGAATACCGCGAGGGTCGCCATCAATACGCGTCGGTATTCTTCGGCGCCGGAACCCACGATCCGCGGTGAGCGAGCGTTGTTGATCGATAGCGCAAGCATCCAGAGCGAGGCGACGGCGATCGAGACCAAGAGATAATTCAGATCGGCATACGTGCTCGCCGTACCGGGCAGACCTCCGAAACGAAGCCACTGCGCAAGCCCGACCGCCAAGACAACGCTGACAAAGTCGGTGACCGCGAGGCGGCGCGCGTACGTGGAGTGCCAAGCCGGAACTGTATTTGGTGTGGCGACGGTTCCCCCTGGCGGAGCGAGCCGCTCATTCACCGCAGTCATATAACCCCCCCGAGAGTGTTCCACTGCCCCTGCCGGAACGCTGCTGATCTCCTGCCAGGATTGTCTCACAGTGAGCGTAAATCTCGCGCGGCAACTATGCGAGGGGTATGGCGACACGGGATCGCGGTCAACTCAACGGTCTTTGTCGGCGTTTCCTTGGTCTACGCGGTCCGTCACTGATCCGGCCAAGAGTCTGATTATGGGGGGCAGGTACTCGGCAATCTGCTCGGCCATCAGCGCGTGCTGCTCGGGCCCGGAGCCGATCGGATCAGGGATGTCTGATACCGATTGGACGGGCAAGCGGGGGCGCAGCGCCGCGAGTTCGACGACGGTTGTCGCGCGGTGGTCAGACGCGAGCTGGGCCGCCTCGCTCAACACGAAAGTCCGGCGTAGCTGGCGGGGAGCGAGCTCGAGCACAGCATCGCGGTGGGCCCTGGTCATGGTGAGCACCAGGTCCGCATCGAGCGCGATCCTTGGCGTGATCTGTCGAGCGGTGAAGCCAGCTGGATCACCTCCCCGCGCTTGCAGAGCACGCGCGGAATCGGGATGCATGGGGTGTCCGATAACGGCGCGAGTGCCGGCCGAGGACGCCTGGAAGTCGGAAATGTCCTGTTGTGCAGCGTACAAACTCGCCAGTCGCTCGGCTGTCGGGGACCGGCAGATGTTGCCCGTGCATACAAACAGAACGCGCAGGGGAACTCCTCGCTTCAAATGCCGTGCCGGCGAACGGCGACGACTCAACCCAACAGGGCGGGCCGCGCGTCGGCGCGATGAAGGCGGTCGGCGCGGGTGTGGTCAGTTTAACCGCTCGCCTGCACGGCCTTCCGGTGGGAACCGGCAGCTCTTGTCTTTCCGATCGCCGGCGGTCTGCGCACGCCCAGAGATCGCGCCCGCGCGCTCGGCCTATGCGGACGCGATGGCGCAGCGCGGGTTGCATGTGTCCACGACTGCGCCGATGCTACTGACCGAACAGATCGCGGTTCGTTTGTTCAATCCGCCGAGCGTGCCGTCGGTACGCAACGGCCACCAACTGATTAGTTAAGTTCGGGCATGTGGGCCGATGGCGGGGAGAAGACGGGGGTTTCGGTCATGACAGCGAACGGCTGGATGACTCTTGCAGTCGTCGTTGTATCGGTTGTACTGCTTGCGCTCGATCGAATCAATCCGGCGCTGATCATGGGGGATCGGTACTTACCCTCTACATCTTGGGAGTAATTGATCAAGACGAGCTGCTGGCGGGCTTCTCGAATGAGTCCCTGGCAATTGTCGCAGCGTTGTACGTGCTCGCCGGGGCGGCTGACATCACTGGCGCTTTCGAAGGTGTCACGACCCGGCTTCTTGGTGGTGCCGCTACGGGCGGAACTCGAAAAGAGCTTGTACGGGTCTGCGCCCCGTCGGCCATCGCGTCGGCGTTCATCGCGAACACACCGCTAGTGGCGATGCTTGCGCCTCGGGTCATCCGTTGGTGCAGGCGGACAGGACGATCGCCGTCGCGCTACCTGATGCCCTTGAGCTACGCGATCATCCTCGGGGGCTCGATGACCATGATCGGCACATCAGTCAACCTGTTCGTCAACGATCTGATGGATGAGGCCGGCTTGGGCAGGCTCGGCGTGTTTGCGATCACCGGCATTGGACTACCGCTCGCAGTTGGTTGCATCGCGATCATCGTGCTCGCCGGCCCGTTCCTTTTGCCCGAGCGCTCGACGCCAGGTGAGAACATCGTCGGCCCGGAGCGAGAGTTCACCGTCGAGATGACTATCGCGGCCAACAGCGAGCTGGCCGGCGCAACTGTGGCCGAGGCCGGTCTGCGGAATCTTGACGGGGTCTTCCTGGTAGAGGTTGGGCGGGCCGACAGGATCATCGCAGCAATCGGCCCCGAAGAACCGTTGGCCGCCGGAGATCGTCTGGTCTTCGTTGGAAACCTCGAGCGAGTGCTGGATTTGCAACGTATGGCGGGCCTCATTTCTGCCGAAGCACGCCACTTCGACGACCTAGCACGGAATCCGCAACGGCAATTCGTCGAAGCCGTCATAGGTTCCGGGTCGCCACTTGTGGGATCGACGCTGAAAGCTGCCGATTTTCGCCGTCGCTACGGTGCCGCGGTGGTCGCGATCCACCGTTCCGGTGAGCAACTCTCAGGGAAACTCGGCGACGTCCGGCTGCGGGGCGGTGACGTCCTGCTGTTATTGGCTGGGCGCGATTTCAGCCGTCAGTACCGACAACACGGTGACTTTGCTGTGGTCGCTCCGCTGAACCAGGACAGACCCATTCGTCGTGAACATGCGAAAATAGTGGAGCTATGCATCGGTGCACTGATTGTGCTGGCCGGAACAGGTGTCCTGAGCCTTCTGCAGACATCTCTGCTCATCGCATTCGGATTGGTCATAGCCAGAGTTGTGACACTCGAAGATGCCCGCCGGTCGATTGACGCCCACGTGTTGCTCCTGATCGCGACCAGCTTTGCTCTCGGATTGGCTGTGGAGAAGAGTGGGTTGGCGTCGGCGTTGGCGCATCTGGTTGTGCAGGCCGCGGCGCCGCTTGGTTCTTATGCCCTGCTGGCGGCGGTGCTCGCGGCCACGATGATTGTGACCGAGGTGATCTCCAACGCCGCCGCCGCGGCATTGATGTTTCCTATCGCCATCGCCGTAGCCGGACAATCGGGCTACAGCCCATTGCCCTTTGCCGTCATCGTGATATTCGGGGCATCGCTATCGTTTCTGACACCCATCGGGTATCAGACGAACACCATGGTGTGGGCTATGGGTGGCTATCGGTATACGGACTTTGCGAGGCTGGGAATCCCACTGACTCTATTTGTCGTCATAGCCACCCCGTTACTCGTGCCGCTGGCCTTCCCATTTCACTGAGTAGGCATCACGTGACCTGCCGAAGTCCATTTCGAATCTGTCACCGTAGATTTGAGCGACCCCGTGGGGCATACCGCTGACTTTCCGGCTGGTCTGCGTCGGAATATAGCCGGCCGTGACCTATCTCTGGTTCGGGCGTGACAGATCGTCGTCGGTCGAAATGTCGTCAAATCCCCAGGAGGAAACGTCGACGCCCCATTCCTTGGAAATCCGCTCGACGTCCTCCCGCAGGAGTTGCCGAATTTCATGGTTGCGTTCCGGCGAAAGGCCGACGCGCTCGTGACGATAGGGAACCACTTTCAAGGCAAGATTCCGGCCCGCGTGCTGCAGGCCGGGTGGCAGCTTCCGCACAATCCTCTTCAGGGTGTCGGATCGTTCCAGTTGGCTCTTCCGCAACGTCGCGGTTTCGTTGGAGATGCCGGAATCGACCACCGTATGTGGCTCCAAGTCGAGCCAGTCGTACAGGTCAGCACACACCTTGTTCAGGTCCGCGCACAGATGGGCGAAGTCGACGACCCGGATCGACTCTGCTCCAAACGCTTCTACGTAGGGATCGAGTTGTGCGGCGTACCGTGAGACGTCGACAAAGAACGAGTCGTCGAACGATGCCCGCTGGCGGCTGTTGATGCGCCGGAAGTTGACGTGCGACTCGATCCGCTTTATCGGATCACGAACCAAGTAGACAATTCGGGGTCGTATCCCGTAGGCCAGCATGCGCTTGGCGACGTCGTTCTCTTGCGGCCACATCGTGTAGCCGGTTGACCCTTCGAGCGCGTACCGGTGCACTGCGGGGTCAAAAGCGGGCCACACGTCCTCATAGCGGCTCACCGGTCGCCGACGTTCACGATGCTCGGTGAAGAACTCAGGTTCTTTTGGGTCGCTCGGGCATATGGCCGGGTGCTGGCTCAGGTAGTCGAACAACGATGTGGTGCCGCACTTCGCCGACCCGATGATAATCAGGTACTGATCAGGCTTAATCACCTTGGCCACCGAGCCTCCCCCAAACTTGCCGCATGCGGCTATTGTGGCTGATCATAACAACATTCACGTGATCTGCGTCGGTCCGGCTTCCGCCATCAGGTTGCCGCGGTCCTGACGGGGGCAACGGTCTGCGGGCTTCCTGCGCAGCCGCCCCGAGCGCCTTCCTGACAGAAGGAAATGGATTGTTGGTCGTGTCATGGCCGCGCCGACATCGAGGTGCGACCGCGCAAGTCCAGAGTTTCGGCTTGGACTCGAGCGGAGGCGACTTCAGAGGAATCCACCACCCCTATCCCGAAGACGAGTCGCTGGTTACCGCCGCTGTCGCGAGCGGGTTCGAGCTGTAGGGATGTTGCCTTTTCGGTCTGGAAATAGTGCCGACTCCACGTCTTGTCCTCGCGGGTCGCGAGCCGGCCGTGATAGATCACCAAGTCGGTCTCGACGTCGCCGAACCTAGCTCGCACGACAGCGGGTTCTTCAGTGTCGACGAGCCATTCGCTGGGGATCAGAAGATTCGAGGCCCCCGGTGGTTGTGCCGATTCCCACTGGTCGATCACGAGCAAACCGCCACTGGGAAGAGCGCAGACGACACGGGCGCACCAACCGACCTCCGTCGTGACCTGACCGCCGATCACCGGGAAGGTCATGTCCGACAGGTATTTCGGATCCAGGGGTGTTGCCTGGGTCAGTTTGCCGACCTTGAAACGACCTGAGTATTCGACAAGTTGGAGACCCCGGTAGTGGGGCCGTTGTGGGCCGCCGTCGACCGCTCGTAGGCGCGCTGCGGGCCCGGTGAATACTGTGAGGTACCAGGATCGACGACGAGCCTGCGTCCAGCGACGTCGACCTCTAGCGCAAGAAAATCGGGATGGCCGTGTGCGGGATTCCAGCGTGGTCCGATCTGGCCGGCGTCCATGATGGCTTCTACGCTTCCCGAACTGATTCGGAAGTAGCCGGCGGAGGGTAGGGCGGCCGGTCGCTTCATCGGATCCAGGTTGAGGAGCGCAGCCGGCGCGGGCACCTCACCGATCCAGCTGTCGTTGAAGAGCGCGATCTCTCCGTCCCGGTGAGTGAGGAACAGCCAGGCGCTCGCCGCGGCGTCGGCGCGTTCACTCGCCAACGTCCTGGTAGAGGTCGACAAGAAGGGGCACGCAGCAAAGATCCGCAGCGACATCACTGTCAGACCCTGATACATCGCCGAGCGTTCGACCTGCATGCCATCGGGCAGCACGGTCGAGGAGATGATTTCGGCGACGTCACGGTCCAGGAGCTTCGCCCGCCGCCTCGAGATCGAACCCGCGGCGAGGTGGTAGAAGCACAAGGCGGCCAGGTTGCGCTCGGTGTGGTTGTTTCGCATCTCATGCTCGATGTTCGCCCACAGGCACGCGGCATCTAGTTGCGCGAAAGCCTCTAGTGCCGTGCGGATTTCATTCGATATCGAGGCTTTGTCCACCGCGATCGATAGGCCACTCAGCAGTGCCATGAGGCGATGCGATGCATCGTAGGGTGACCAGCCGATAGCAAAGGCATCGCGCGAGGCGAAGCTGCGCGATTGAGAAAGAGCACTCAGCAGGGCGATCGCCGTCTTTTGGTGTGCCGGATCGCCGCTGGCGATCAGCGAGTGAAGGATCCCCAGCTGAGCGAGCTTCATTCGCCAGAGGCCGTCGTTCTCGTCTGGCTGCTGATAGGACCAATCGATCCCCGCGATGGAACCGAAGTCGACAGTCCGTCCCAGTATGGTGAACCGGCCCCGGGCCGCGTCGAGCATCTCATCGTCGGTGTGCTGGTAGAAGGCTCCGATGAATATCGCGAGTTCCAGCGGCACCTGGTCAGGTGATGTCGGCGCCTCGAGTCGCGCCGCAGAGGTACGAATCGTCCACTCGTAGAGTGGGGCGATGAAGGGTACGGCCCTGTTGCGCACGAGTCGTTTCACCTGGTAGACGGCCATTCTGGGCGTCAACCTCGTGGCGGCGCGGATAGCCGGGCGAACGGACAATTGGTGGTCCCCTCAGTCAGCCGTATCAGTGGGCCGGTGCCGCTCACTGTCGATGTGCATAGTAGGCATCACCTGTTCGGCTGTCGCCGTGAAGGTTGTCAGCGGTGGCCGGGACCCTGGGCGTAGGAATCCGTCATCGTCGGAGACCGCAGCTGTGTCCAGGCATTTTCCGAAGTGCTCCGGATCCCGCGGGGTGCCAACGGTGGTGACCAGCGGTGGTCACCTTTGTCGGGTGCCATAGCCGATCATTGGCTACTCTTCGGCTAAGAGCTTCGTCCACAGTCGGGTGCCGGGTCGTCTTCGAGCAGCTGCTTTGAGATAGCTGGGCTACAATCCGGTGCGGTGCCGGGTGACGATACGGGCTGAGGCTGCCGCCGGTAGCTAGGGGGATGGATAGCTGGTGAAGATCGCCATTTTGGGCTTGGGCTACGTCGGCTTAACGGCTGCGGCATGCTTGGCCAGCCAGGGGCACACGATAATTGGCATCGACCCGAGTCAGACCAAGGTGGATGACGTCTTGGCCGGGCGGTCGCCGATCGTCGAGCCTGGCGTCGCTGAACTGATTGCGGAAGCGCGCGAACGGGGCTTGATCACTGCCGAGACAAGCCTCGTTGCTGAAGTTGCCTCCTGCGAGCTGGCGATCGTTTGCGTTGGGACGCCGAGTGCTGTCGACGGCTCTCACAACATGGGGTATATCGCGGAGGTTTCGCGTCAGCTCGCCGAGTTGATGAAAGCTCACCCCGGACGCAATCTGACTGTGGCATACCGATCAACGGTTCGTCCCGGAACAATGGAGGACCTGGTCCAGCCGATCTTCGACAGCGTTCTCGGCGACGCGGCATCGAGCGTAGAGCTGGTGTATTACCCCGAGTTCCTGCGCGAGTCCACGGCTGTCCAGGACTACTTTTCACCGCCGAAAATTGTCATCGGTACCAAGACCGGGGCGCCTTGCGAGACGCTGGACAAAATCAATGTCGGCATCGACGCGCCGGTATTCTATGTTCGATACCCTGAAAGTGAAATCACCAAGTTCGTCGATAATTCGTTTCACGCGGTCAAAATAGTATACGCAAACGAAATCGGTCGCGTATGTGCTCAATTGGGTATCAATGCGGCCGAAGTGCACCAGATTTTCGTTTCTGACACAAAGCTCAACATCTCGCCGTACTATCTCCGCCCCGGCGGAGCTTTCGGGGGTCATGTCTTCCCAAGGACGTTCGTGCTCTGCAGCATATCGCGCGTAGTTCAAGTAGCTTCACGCATCTGATCGATTCGCTGATCACGTCGAATGAAGCCCATAAATCCTTCCTCTTTGATTACGTCACCCGCGGTTTGGCTCATGGCTCGAAAGTGCTGTTGCTGGGCATCGCATTCAAGAATGCGAGTGATGATTTGCGTGAGAGCCCAAACATAGATCTGGCTCGCATGCTCATAACCGCTGGATATCAATTGTCGATTTTTGATCCGTATGTCACCCCGCAGAACCTGATGGGCCAGAACCTTGGCGTCCTGTCGAACTCGCCATTCATTCGCGAACTGCTGGTGGACCAGGCGGTGATCGAGAGCACCGCCTGGGATCTTGTGATCGATACGCGAAGCTCGGCCAGTATGTACTCGTTGTCGGCCGAGCGAGTCGTCGACGTCAATCGTCTCAAGTAGCCCGCCCGCAACACGGGTCAGAAAAGGACCGCATTGTGATTGTTGACCGGCCCGCTGCCGCCGACGTGGAGCGAACCGATCGCCCCATGAGGATAGCGTTTGTCTACTGCCGCAACCCGCTGCCGATGCGCCGCGCGGATCAGATCACCGTGGCGCACCTCATCGAGTTCCTGTCCGCCCGTGGCCATATCGTCGATCTGTTCTGTCTCGACGGTGACGGGCAGGGTAACAGCGATAATGCGCTCGCTTCGGCTGATATCGAATGGTTGGAGGAGCGCTGTGCCAGTGTCACCCACGTCCGCCAGAATCGGGGGCGGGCGCTTCTTGGTGCATTCGGCGCGCTGTTGACCGGCAAGCCTCTCCAAATCGGTTGGCTCAGCAGAGCTCAGCTCTCCAAGGCGTTGGCGGCTGCCATGGAGGAGACAGCTTATGACGTGTTGTACGCCTATTACTTCCGTAGTGCCGAGACCGTCGTCAGCGCGATGAAGCGTCCCAGCGCTCAGCAAAACCGCGTTCCGACAGTGCTGGCAATGCAACTATCGCAGACGCTCAACACTCGGCGCATCCGCGACGATGCCACAACTGTCGTGTCGCGACTGCTGTTCGGTCTGGAGTCGAGGCTGATCGCGCGCTACGAGGCTCGGATCTGGCAAAAATTCGATCGTACGGCCCTTATTGGGCCCAAAGATGTTGATGCGATCGCGTCGGAGTGCCGCGCTCAAGGACTCCCCGAGATCGACAATTGGTTTTACAGCCCGCACGGCACGGATGTGACGCGATTTCGCCCCCGGCCAGATTTGTCGCCGGAGCCCGGAACGGTCCTGTTTGCCGGAACGCTCTTCTACCCGCCCAATATTCAGGCTGCCACGTGGCTCGCCACGGCGATCTGGCCCTTGGTCCGCCGCCAAGTGCCCACGGCACGACTCCGCATCGTTGGACGGGATCCCGACAGTGCCGTCTTGGCGTTGGCTTCAGAGGCGGAGGGGATCGAGGTCATCGGCAGTGTGCCTGATCTTGCCGAATACATGCTTCAGGCAGCAGTGTGTGTGAACCCCGTGCGCGCGGCCGGCGGAATGCAGAACAAGCTGATCGAGTACCTGTCTTCAGGGCGACCGGTTGTTGCGACGCGAGTCGCAAACGAGGGCATCAGGGCGCCCGAAAGCGTGCTTCAGCTTGCCGACAGCGCAGAGGAGTTCGCGGATGCCATCGTGAAGTTCCTCCTCGATCCTTCGTCTGCGGAAGAGATGGGCAAGCAAGCGCGGGAATTCGCTCGGACGCAGTGGAGTTGGGAAGCTCATTTCCTCACCCTTGAGGCCAACTTGGCTTCGCTTGCCTCTGCGCGAGCGCTTGATGGGGCAAATGACGTCGACTGACGTCAAGCCAGCGGTGCAAGATATCTAGGTGAGCTCGCGCCCGGCCGCTTGCTTCAGATGACCGCTGCCTCGCGCAGCGATTCACCGATCACCGGGGCGATTTTATTGCCGTACGGGTACGACATGTGCACGTCGTCGTACATGACGGGTGTGGTCCCGACGAAACTCGGGCACAGCCCGCCCGCGCTGCAAAACCATGGCCGCGAGTCCATCCACACGCCACCGACCGACTCAGCCAACTGCTGTTCAGCTTTGGCCATCGCCTCCCAGTCAGCAGGCACACGGCCGACGCAGGCTGGTGGTTTGCTTGCACGGGTCGCGTAACAGTCTCTGATGTGGACACCGGACGGCGGCGGAGCCATGAACACGATTTTTCCGACGCTGCCGCGGATTTCGTTGAGCAACGGAGTCATCGATTCGACCCACTCGTCGGGTGTGAAGTCGCGATCGGAACCCACGAACGGCAACGGTTTGTACGAGTCCGTGATGACGACGACGTCCGGCTTTGTTGACTTGATGAACTCGATTGCGTGCTGCTTGCGGCCGTCACATTCGGGCTTCAGCGAGGCCCGCTTGATAAGAGCGTTGATGAAACCGCACGCGAGCAATGCTTCGGAATGCACCTGAACGCCGGGGAGTTCGCGAAGCGAGTTGGTGTAGCTCGTGGCAAGCGAATCGCCAACTACGACAATGCGTTTGGGGCCATTACCCCAGGTGCACTTCGGCCCGGGATCCACACCGCTCTGGCCGCAGTCGGCCACCTCAGGAGCTTCCATCGGCCCGTTGAGCACCGCATCCATCGATGGCTGCAGGTCGGGCCATTCGGTTGCTTGAAGTGCGGCGGCGATCTCGTCTTGTAGCGCTTTGTTGAGGGGGCCGAGCTTCTTCTGATCCACGCCCGACGACGGGTCCCCGCTCCGCGCTGTCAATGGTGCTGGCGGTGCCGCATTCTCGTAAGCGTCGGGCCGCACTGCATAGGCCCCCAGCGAGATGACCAGAAGAGTGACGACTCCGACAGCGATGTTGGCGGTGGAACGCGAAGTTGCCATGCGGCCCGTACGGATCGCCTTGACGGCGTTGCGGATGCTTGTCCGGTCAGCTTTTCGCAGCGGGTTCTCGACGAAGTGGTAAGACGCGACAGCCAGACCAAATGCGGCGGCCAGCACAGTGATCGAAAAAGCTGGCCCGGGATCCATCAGGGTTCCGACGATGACGATGATCGGCCAGTGCACCAGGTAGAGCGAGTACGAGATGTCACCGATGTAGGTGCTCACCGGGTTGCGCAGGAAATGCTGATGTGTCGGCTCGCCGCCGACACCCGCGGCGATGACCAATGCTGCGCCGCTCACCGGCAAGATAGCCCAAGGGGCGGGAAACCCGATCGAATTGTCGCTGATGAGCACTAGGCTCGCCGCGATCAGTGCCAGGCCCGCCCATGACAACACTGGCTTCGCTCGAACGGGTATTCGCGCGAGCGTTCCGGCGGCAGTCGCCAACAGCGCGCCGGTTCCCAGCTCCCACACCCGGGCGAAAGTGTTGAAGTATGCCCAGGTCGGTGCGGCCGCGGTCTCGTAGATCGCCCAGCCCAGGGACAGCGCGATAATGCCGGCCATGACGATGCCCGCCACCCGCATCCGATGACCGTGTGTCCAAGCCCGCCGGGCGACGATGAGGCCGATCAAGAAGATCAATGCCGGCCAGACGAAGTAGAACTGCTCTTCGATCGACAGTGACCAGTAGTGTTGGAGCGGCGATACCGTCTGTTTGGCCGCCTGGAAGTAATCCGTGCCTTCTATTGCGAAGCGCCAGTTGGAGACGAACAAGAACGCCCAAATCGCGTCGATGCCCACTTCGCGTGACCGGAACGGCAGGAACACCAGCACTGCCGCCACATAGGTCAGAATGAGCACGACCGTGGCTGCTGGGACGATCCGGCGCAAGCGGTTCCAGTAGAACTGTTTGAACGACACATTGCCGCGAGTGTCGGCCATGCGCAGCAAGTTGCCTGTGATCAAGAAACCTGAGATCACGAAGAACACATCGACACCCACGAAGCCGCCGCTTGGCCAGCCCCACAGGTGGCAGGCGAACACGGTCAGGATGGCGACCATCCGCAAGCCCTGGATGTCCAGCCGCTTGTGCGATTGCTCTTGCGGTCGGCGCCGCCGTGTTGTGCGGTACCGATCAAGCACACCCGTCAAACTGACATCCCCCAAGCCATCCCCAACTCCACCGTCGCAGGGAATCCTATGCCACAACCGAAGACGATGGTGGCCGGACAATGCGCCCTCATCCGGCCGGGACCACAGACCCGGTGGCCCGAACCGTGGTCCGCGCCACCGGGCAAGGCTCAGTCAGCTCACTTAGTCGACGGATGGTTCACAGGACGATGGTGGACGAGACCAGGTCCAGGGTCGCGCAGATTGCGCGGGTGATGAGTGCGCCCCCAGGTGGGCTGACGACGCCACTCCGTACGAGCTGAGGCCCAGCGTGCCCATGGCAGACGTCTGCCAGCGGTCGTTGGCCGCGTGACGCGACGAATGTCCCGGTGGCCAACGCCGTGATGTTGGCGGGTATCTGGTCAGAAGGCCCTACGCATCGCTTTTCGGAGCTTGCCGGTGGGGAAGTGGGGCATCATCGGATGGAGCCAGATTCCCAATTTTTGGTGGGCCGCGATGATCATCGTCGCAGACAATGCGGCGAAGTAGCCGTTCACGGCCCACGCCATCGCGACAACGCCGAAGTGGGAAGTGACCACAAGCGCGATGGCCTCACCGGCAATGCAGACGCAAAGGATCTTCAACGCCAGCTTCTCGTGGCCGGTCATCTTGAGGACTTCGTCGACTGGCCCACCGAATGCGTCTAGCGCTACTCCCAGCAAAACCACCGTCATCAGCGGGGCGGCCGGCACCATGTCCTTGCCGAAGGCGAGTCCGATCGCCCAATCGCCGGCGAACGAGCTGACCAGCACCGCGATGAGAGCGATGGTGAAGGCCAGCCCCGCCGGTCGCCCGCATATCGCTCTGATCTCTTGATAGTCCCCCCGGGCGTATGCCCGGACGATCGCTGGACGTGCGGCGAAACGCAACGTCTGGGTTGGTACTGCGACCAGCAATGCCGTACGCGAGGCCAAACCCAGGTAGCCCGCTTGAGTAGGTCCCAACGTGACTCCGGCTACGAAGGTGGGTATCCAGCCTCCACCCTGCCGAAGGGTACGGATCGAGGCTAGCCGTATCCCGAGCCGGACCAAATGCGTCATGCTGGCGCCGTCGGGACGCGAAGGACGCATTCGCCAAAGAACAGCGAGATTGGCCGCGGCCGCGACAACCAACGCGGCGGAAGAGTTCACCAATGCGATTCCGGCGAAGGTGGGTGCTTCGGTCAACACCACATACGGCACCGAGCTCAGCAATATGCTCAGGTTCACGGCCGGGTAGAAGAAGAATGAGCCGAGGACTTCGAAACCGGCCCCCAACAGCATGTGCGCGCCATTGAAGGTCAGACCAGTTGCGATAAGCATGGCGACGATGAACCCGATCACCACAGTTGTGGTGTGCCCGATGGGCAGAAACCAGAGCACGACCGCCGCGCTGACCGCCGTGAACGCGGCCATCCCTAGCGCAACGGTCACCGTCGCGCCTACCAGCTTTCTGACTTCGCTCGAGTCACCGTCGTGTAGGAGGACCGGCGCTTCACGGACGAAGCTCTCCGAAACGCCCAGAGCCAGCAGCCCGTTGAGTGGAGTCACGACGCTCAGGACGAGCAGGTAGCGGCCGTAGTCGGCAGTATCCAGGTGACGCGCGAGAACCGACAGGATGACGAATTGAATCGCCAGACCGCCGTAGCGGAATATCCAGTTTAGTAGCATCGGCAATTCATTCGTGACCGGGAAAAGCCCGGGCACGGACCTCGCAGCCCGTTGCCGTCGCGTTGATCGCTGCGCTCGGCAGGCACGTCACAGATCGCCGACTTCGACAGTCGCCTCGTCTGTCACCTCGTCGGAAGCACCGAGCGCCTGGTCGATCGCGTCGAACATCGTCTCGTGTACGACGCGCATTTCATCCCAGGACGGGGCGAGATCGGCGTGTGCCTTGTTGCCCAGGAACAGCTCCATGGCCTCTTGCCAGCCCTTTTGCTGCTTACCCGAATGCAAGACGCGTTTCTTGCCGAACTCGTAGGAGGTCAGGCGTGACCAATCGTCGTTGACCCAGCAGGCTCCGCCCTTGAAGACCTCGATCCGCTCCTTGGGCAGTGAGCGGTCACCCTGGCCGGAATAGATGATGGCCGCCTGAGAGCCGTCGGCGAAGGCCAATGTGACGGCGAAACCGTCAAAAGGGCGACCGGGCATGCTTTGAGCTGTGCATGAGACACCGATGACCGGCGAATCCACCAGGAACATGCAGTAATCGATGAAATGGCAGCCTTCGGCCGTGAGGCGGCCGCCCGGATCGTCGTAGAACCAGTGATCCGGCGGGATCTGTCCGGCGTTGACGCGGTATATGACAGTGGTCGGCAGACCGGGCCGCTTTCTCAACTCGTCGCGCAAAAGCCGGCTGTGCTTGGAATAGCGGCGGTTGAACCCGACGAATACGCGCCGCTGTGCGTCATGTTCAGCTATCACCTGCCCGAGGCTGTCCAGCTCTGTCCGCGACACACACAGCGGTTTCTCGATGTGAACCACTTTGCCTGCGGCGATGGCAGCGGACGCTTGCGAGTAGTGCGCGGCGTGCCGTGAAGCGATCAGGACATGCGACACGTTGGGCAGTGCAAGCGATTCGCTCAGCGATGTTGACGCATGGGTGGCTCCCAGCATGTTCGCTGTGTTCACAGCGGTCGCGCCCCGCGTCGTCACAACCGCCTCTACGGGAGCCTCGAGTTGCTTCAGAATCGGAGCGAGGATCCCGCTGGCAAAGGACCCCGCACCTACGACAACAAGCCCCCTCGGGGACGATGGCGCAGGCTGGCTGGAACCGAGAGCAATCTGGCGCGGTGGCTCAGTCGTCGACCCTGGATAGTTCAGGACTATGCCGAGATACGGCGCACTGCCTTCCATCAGTGAGTATGCCGTCAAGGCGTCATCAATCGGGAACCTGTGCGAGATCAGCGGGGCTATCTGCAGTTTCTTTCTCGCGACTAGCGAAAGAAACGATTCAATGTTGCGCTGCTCAGTCCACCGAACGAATGGGTACGGGTAATCCTGGGCTTTCTCCTCGTAGGTCGGGTCGTAACGACCTGGGCCGTAGGACATCGACATCCGCAGGTCCAGTTCCTTCTCGTAGAACTGGTCATGCGGAAGGTCCATACCGACGAAACCGAGCACGACGATCCGCCCGCGGTGTCTGAGCGCGGCCGGACATTGCCGGATGATCGCCGAGTCTTGGGCGCCGGCCGCGATGATCACGGCATCCAGCCCTCGCCCCCCCGTTAGTTCGTCCGCTACCGTTTTGAGTTGCGTGCCGACGGTGACATCACTGAGTCTCGAAGCCAACTCGAGCTTTTGACTGTCGATGTCAATGCCTGCAACGTGAACACCCGAAGCGACGAGGAGCTGCGTAACCAGGTTTCCAAGCAGGCCTAGGCCGATAACGCCCACATATTCCCCGACTCGCGCGTCGCATTGCCTGACGGCCTGCATCGCGATGGCTCCAAGGGTGCCGAACGATGCCTCATCCATGCTGACTGCGTCAGGCACTGGGACGGTGAGGGTCTTTGGTGCCGTGATGACCTCGGCGTGCATGGCGTAACCAACGCCCGCACAGGCGACCCGTTGGCCGACTCTGAATTCTGCAGCTTCCACGCCGGTCTCGATCACTGTGCCTGCTATCGAATAGCCCAGTGGACTTGGTGTATCGAGTTTCGCGTTGACCTGCTGCCACGTAGCCATCAGGCCTTCGGCCTTGACCTTCTGAATCACTCGCTGTACTTGGTCGGGCCGCTTACGCGCCTTCTGCAGCAGATTGGACTTCGCAAGATCGATCATCCGCTTCTCGGTTCCTGCCGAGACCAGGGATGCTTCAACGCGCACCTTCACCCCGTTGCGGAGGCAACTCGGCGTGGGGACCTCAGCGAGCCACAGTTCGCCCGTTCGATACGACTGCAGGACTTGCTTCACGGTGCTGCCTTTCTATGCAGGTTGGGGCCCATTGTTATATGAGGTCACTTCGATATGAAAAATGTGTTGTAAAAACTCTATGTCTACTGAGTGTATGGAGATCGATCGGCCTACCGGAGAAAGTTGGCTTCGGGTGAGCGTGCATCGTTTGGTTCTCGTGCCACGAAATGTGGACTCATCATAACGCCGATGATGATCCAGAACGGCGGCCAGCCGGCTGGAAAACTGGCCATCCAAGCAAAAAATAGGACTGCAACAGCTGCCGCTTTGAACGGTATACGGGAGCGCAGCGCGAAAATAGAAACGAAAACAAGGTAAAGGGCACCTACGGCGCCGAACTCAAGCATTATCAGCGCGAATTGAGAGAGCGGAGCTGTCGCAAGGGTGATCGGAACTTTCATCGCGTAATGGCCCGTGAGACCGAACACGCCTTCGAGATCATGGCTGAAGTAGACAGCAGGCGCCATGGTCCGGAAGGAGCCGGCGCCATATCCCAAATAACCCGAATCAATTGCACCCAGCACGCCAACGACGTTGTGCACGACCCGGTAGAGAATTGTCGTGTCCAGCAGCTCGTCCGGATTCTGTATTGATGTTCTCAACAGGTCGATGCCGCGGACCGTACCTTCCGGCACCATACTGATCATCACTGCGACGTAAGCCGCAAGAAATAGGGCAAGCATTGCGCGGCCCAACGTGACGATGCGCCCCGCGCGGCCCGTCAATACGTAGATCAATCCCACGAGGGCCAGCCCCATGTAACCTGCCCCGGAGAGGGAAAGAAACGCTGAGGCAATCGCCAAGCCGATCGGCCATTTCTCTGCCTGAATGCCTTGGCGCGTCAGGCAACGCCGAGTGACCATGCACAACACCAGCAGCGCCACCATGGTGAAGCCGAAATCTGTGGCCTCCGGAGACAAGCTGGAGGATCCGCGGGCGGCAGAGACGACAACGGTGGGTACAAGCGGAGTGACGATCGTGTAATAGATCGATGAGCTGACATAGCGGAGCGCGCCGAATGCGAACCAAATCGGAAGTGCAATCTTGAGAGCCCGCCAAAGTGTCGCCGGCGTGAGGTATTGGCACGCTAGGAAAATTCCCGCGCTCAGCAAGAAGGTCCCCGATCTCCGGAGATAGATTCCGAGATCGAAGTTGTCCCCACCGTAAACATTCACCATGAAGTAGAGGGCAAAAAGTAAGAAAGCGACTTGCGTACGGGAAATATGCAAGCCGTATTTAGCTGATCTGAAGCCGAACCAAATCCACGCTAAAACGCCAGCCCACGGCTGCACTTGAGAGGGTGCCGACAGCGGCCCCAAGTTGATGTACGGCAGCAGACAAGCGAGCAAAACGATGACAAGGGAGCCGTCCACACGGTTGGCAGCGGTCCCTTGGATTTGCCCTTCTTCCACACGGGCGTGGGTGGTCACCCGACGAATCCTCGTTCGCGAACGTATGGGCGACCAGACTTGCCGGCGTTCGTTACGGAGCCCCGTTTGCTGGTCTGTGGGTCCCATTCACGGTTGGAAAATGTTGTAGCAGCGCCGAGACGGTGCGCGGCATTTTGATCCCACCACAGCCGGGCTGACCCGGCGAACGAAGGAGGCGTATGGAGCGGATATGGGTCAGCCACAACAGTCCGAGCTCATTCGGCTATTTCGGCGCCGGATTTCACGCCGCTCGGCTTCTTCGTCGGTGAAGGAGCGTCCTGCTGTTGTTTAGTGGCCGGATCGGTCCCGTAGTAGCTGTAGCTGTAGTCATAGCGGTACGAGGATGTGCCGCCCGTCGGGGTCATGGTCAGCACGGCACCGATGAGGGGGCTCCCACGGCCTTCAGACTCGCCACCGCATGTGCTAGCTGATCGCGCTTGGTTTGGCCAAACCGTGCCATTATCAACACGCCGTCAGAATTCGTTGACAGCACCGCCGCATCTGTGACTGCGAGCAAAGGCGACGAGTCGACGATTACATAATCGAACTGTGACCGTAACTCATTGAGCAGCTTATGGGCAGTCAATGAACCGAGGAGTTCACTAGGGTTCGGGGGAGTCGTACCGGCAGTCAAGACGGTCAATCGTGGGAATTGCGTCTCCTGCAAGGCTTCCGCGAGTGTTGCGCCACCGCTCAGGACGGTGCTGAAACCGACTTGACCCACCAGGCCAAGGTATTTGGCCAGCGCCGGGCGACGCATGTCGCCGTCGACCAGCACAACGTTGTGGTCTGCCTCGGCCAACGCCAGCGCGACGTTGATGGCGGTTGTTGACTTTCCTTCGGCCGGAGTGGAACTGGTGACCACGATGACGCGCGGCGGATTGTCGACCCCGAGAAACTGCAGATTCGTTCGAAGCTTACGAAGTGCCTCAGCTGTCGATGAATTCTCGGTCTCGAAGGAGATCGCGGCATGTTTCCGGCGCTCCTTGTCGAGCGGGACGCTGCCGACGAGCCCAACGCCGGTCAGTTCCTCGATGGTCTTTCGATCCTTAACGGTGTTGTCGAGTTGATCTCGGAGAACCGCGAGGCCGACTCCCACCAGCGCGCCGAAGGCGATACCCAGTCCGATGTTGCGCGTCGTCTTCGGAACCACCGGGCTCTCTGGTATGGACGCCCGTTGCTCGACGACGACACGCGCGTCCGGTTGAGCTCCGGGTTTCGGAGTCTCCAGTTCGCTGACAAGAACGACGAATTCATCGGATAACGCGTTGGCGATGTCGCGGGCACGAATTGGTGATCGATCGAGCACCTTGACGTCGATCAGCACCGTGTCCGCCTTCGCGGTCGCCTTGACGTTCTCAGACAGCGTTTTGGCGCTCATGTGTAGGCCGAGTTTGTCGATTGTGCGTTGGGCCAGGGTTTCGCCCATCAGGAGTTGCGTATAAGACAGCACTCGGTCCTGAGACAGGCGGTTGCCCTGATACAGGTCTGCTGCCGATGCGCCCGACTTCGTCGACACGAACAATCGCGTCGACGCCTGGTACATGGGGTTGTCAGTAACGAGTAGGCGATAGCGGCTACGACTGCGACCAGCACAGCGACGACGACGGTCGTCCACCGTGCGCGCAGCACCTTTAGAAATTCCTGAAGATTCAATCTATTCCTCCAAGGGTCGTTGACCGGTCGCCATGCGTTGCGTCGTTCGTCAATCCTTTGGTCCACGGCGGCGATGCAACGAGCCTGTCTTGAATTCTTTCACGGTGTCAGCCGATACATAGGTGCACGGACATTACGGGAACCACGGTCCATGGCGGGGGATCGACTGCGTCCGAACGGGATGCACCGAGAACGTTTGACGTCGACCAGCATGTCGCCAACTCCTCGAGAGGGCGCCCCAGCCGAACAACATTCACATGGACGTGCTGACGACCTCACACCATCACGGCGACTTCGGCAAGATCCTCTGCGCTCATCGCGAGGCCGTATCCCACTGCTGCGCTTCGCTGTCGACGTCAATCCATGGAAAACGAACCGGGTGGGCATTGGCGTCCCCGGGAATGCGCTGGAGGGACGCCCCGTCAAGCTACGGGGCGTACCGCGGTCGCCGGCCGCGTGGTAATCGTCGCTCTCTGGAGAGCGATGGTCACTGTCACCGGGCACGTACAACGATCTACCTGGCACGCAACGGCCTAATGACTTCCCGCATATCAAACGCCACCCCTCCGTACCCCAGCCCCGTCGCCCCGTCATGTGACGCTGCGATCTGGCCAAAGTATAACGTCAGCGACTTATCCCAGCTCGCTGAGAATCCGGCGCTCGAAGATTGACCTCCCTCGTTCAATCTTCTGTGGTTGCAGACTATCTGACGCATTGGGGTACCGATACTTTTGTGGCGACGTTGCCCGCTAGCGGCTGAACCGGAAGTCGTGCTTCCCCCGGTGCTGTCGGTTCGGACAGCCGAAATGTCAGTTCAGCAGTCTTCCCCGGGGCTATTGCGACCTGGGCTTCGTAGCTTGGGTGGTTGCGTTCCGTCGCTCCGAAAACACGGATCTTCTTGCCATTGACGAGCACACTGATCAGCTGCGCGTCCTTTGTCGCTAGAAGGCGGACCGATGTCAGCATCGCGCCCCTCGGAACGTTCTCGGCCAGGCCGGGAAAGAATCCCAACTGCCCGGCAACATAGTCCGGCAGTGCGGCGGGGTCGGCCAATGTGTTGGTCAACCGGACAGTGACGGTCGACAGCCGTGTGTCGCCTTCGCAACCGTCGGCGACGTATTCGATCTGGCGGTCCAAGTAGTAATCCATCTTGTTCCCGCCGAGATTGTTGATCACGACTTCGGCATAGGGGGCTGGATCGTCGGGGACGATGTGAGCCAATGGAGTTTCCTCTAGGAGAGCCTGCTCGGTGGGCGAGGAGCTCCAGACCGAGATTCGGCGCTCGCTGACCGCGCGTCCCAAGGCCTCGAACAGCTTTCGTGGGGATTCCACCTTTCCGGTGACCTTCTTCACCACCTCGGTGGCGATGTCCTGCAAATACTGCTTGCGTGCAGATTGGTCAGTGGGGAATCGGGTGTAGACGGTCGACTCGGTTAGTTCGACCACGTTGTCCTGGGTCACTGTCTCGCCGTCCGGCATCGTGACGGGGCCGGTGGCACCGAGGATGTAGCTCAACGCAATCGGGTCGATTGCGACCGCCCCATCTACGTTCATCCCCGACTGTTGCGCCCACATCGATTTCCAGATCTGGGCAGCGTAGGGGAAGTGGGGACTCTGGTTGCTGTTGCGGAAGTCAGTGGTCGGATGGGTGAACCCATACTGCTGGTCGTAGTCCGGGCCAAGGGACATCGGTGTGAATGGCTTGTCGAGTTCGGTGTTCCGCCCCAATTTGTCCACGGTGGGTTTGCCATTGTCGAACCGCAGGATGCCGAACCCGCCCAGCAGGCCACCGGTGCCGCGGGCTTCGGCATTGGTCTGGAAACCCATGAAGTAGGTGCGAGGACCGTCGGCGCCCATCATCGAAGGTGCCAGCCGTGCGGCGAGGGCAGTGTTCTTCAACAGGTGCGCGATGTCGGAGGTCTGCGCCTGTAGCTGCGACCGGGCTTCCCCAATGACCGACAGGTAGCGCGGATCGGAAATGGCTTCCGCTTCAGCGTCAAGTCGCGCCGCGTCCTCGGCGATGACGCTCAAGGCCGGCGCTTGTTTGTGCAGTGCCTCCACATCGATGCGACCATTCGCGAGCAACTGACGAGGCGCGACGGTGGTACCGGCATCGGCGGTCGGCCCCAACACGTCCGCGGTCAAACCGAGTACCACGTCCGAAATCTGTTGGCCGGTCTTGAAGGGGCTGCCCAACCACGGAACGGCGGACGTAATGTTCCACGGCACGGAGTGGGTGGCTTCGCGAGCGGCCTGCGCCTGCGACTGTGCTGCGGCCGCGTACCGCGACGCGTCTGCGGTATTTCCTTGCAGCAGCGCCTCTTTGGTCTGCTGGGCGCTTTTGCGCGCTTGCTCGAGGTGCGACTTCGCCGATTGGGCTTGGAAGCCGAGCCAACAGCCGAACAGGATCACGACCGCGAGCGCGCCGACTACTGTCCAGACGACACTGCGACGGCGATACCAGCGCCGGTCCTCGTAGTCGTCGTCATCTGACTCGTCGATGGACTGGTCTCGTGAAAATAGGCCCACTCAAAGAATCCCTGCGCTCCGGTGCGCTCTACGCTCGCAGAGCCGCCGCAATAGCTGGCCGATACGAAGAAACGAGCCAGTCGGTCGCCGGGATCGGCTGGCCCGTTTCTTCGTCAATGAAAGCTACTGACCGCTCAGGTACGGCCCCACGTGGAACCGCTGGGCAAAATCGTTCGCGAAGGCGCTCACGCCGTCACCGACGTTGGTGAAGAACTCACCAAGCTGGCCGGGGAGGAAGCTGCCGACGGCCTTGAAGATCTCACCGGTGGCCGCAACCACAACGTAGACCGTGGTCCCGACGAAGATTCCCACACCGCGGACGATGGCCATGGTGCCATCGACCGCTCCCTGGACGGCGTAGCAGCCCAACTTGAAGTTGACTGTCGAGCAGGGGTCCGCCGTGACGGCCGCTGAAGCAGCTGCCGTGGGAACGACAGGAGAGTCGATGACGAGGGACGCGGAATCGCCGACGCCCTGCACAAACGGAGCGATGCTGGGCGAAGCGTGAGCGATCACTGGCGTGACCGAGGCGGCGGTGGCCAAAGCCAGGGCTGCGGTGCCGACCTGGAACTTGGTGGACAGCCCCGAGAATGTGGCGGTCCGAACTGCAGTGCTCATGTGATCCCCCTGAAAGTAGAACCGTCTAGATCCCGTGGCCGCACCTGTGAAGCCTGAGAATTTGATCAAAGAATCCCATAGCGTCGAAGTCTTGTCAACCTGAAAAACCCCGTGCCGCCTGGTCTTTTATCCGACCATTGGCCCACTTTGACGGCTGGGAAACGGCGGTGTCTTTGCTGAAAGTCATGCCCGCCGCAAAGACCAGGCGAACCCACTGATGTCGCGCACCGTCGCGTCGAAGACCTCCGGCATCGCTGCGGGAAACAGCAGGTCGCCGCCGTGGCAGGTTCCCACGACGATCCGGCCCGCCGCGGGAACGCCGGCGGCGAGCAGCCGGCGGTAGTACAACAGCCCCTCGTCACGCAATGGATCCAATTCGTTCAGCGAGAGGACATGCGGTGGTAACCCGGCGAGGTCGGAGTCAGTGGCTACCCCGGCCCAGCAGGTCGGGTCGTCGGCATGCTCGCCGCCGGGGTTGTAGAGCGAGCCCAGCAGCGCAGCCTGCTGGGCGCTGATGAAGTAGCCGTCGTTCTCCCGCAGCGACGGCAGTTCGTCGGGGTAATCCAACCAACGGTTCGAAATGTAGGGGCACTGCGCGTACGCGCCCGCGATCTCACCGAGCCAGCCCTCCCGCTTGGCCTTGTGCACGATCGTCAGCGTCAGATTGCCGCCCCCGGACTCGCCGGCCACGATCAGATGGCTCACGCCGAGTTCGGCGGCGTTGGCGTGCACCCAGTGAGTCGCCGCAGCGCAGTCGCTCAACCCGGCCGGGTACGGATGCGCGCCCAACCGGCCACCGGAATTGCGGAACTCCACCCCGACGGCCACCAGCCCAGCCGCGGCCAGACTCTCCCGCAGGTGCCGGTACGCGGCATCGGCTGCGCTGCCGATCGCCATGGCTCCACCGTGGAAGTGCACCACCGCCGGGAGCGGGCCGTCGGCCCGGTCCGGCCGGCTGACGAACAACGTGAGTTCGTTGCCGTCCCCGCCGGCAATCGTGACAGTCGTGGAGGTGACCCCCGCGGGCGCGGGCGCCGCCAGGGCGAACATGTCGAGCACCCCGCCAATCGCCTATTCGGCCGCGGCAGCGTAGGCGAGCCGGTCCGTCAAAGGTGAGTCAAGCGTCAGTGGTGCGTCGGGCAGGACGTCGGCCAGTCCGAGTGGGGCGAACGCCGCCACCATTCGCGGGTCGGACCGCGGATCGGTGCCCAGGGTGCGGTTCGGATCGGCGAGTCGGCCAGCGAGCATGACCGACCTTAGCCCGGGCCCATCCGTCGCAATCGGCGATTCGCTGACGGAGAAACACCCTCGCCTGGCTCAGAGCCGTTGAGCTCCATCGCGTTCCGCTGCCAAATCGTCAGCGAACCTAGGTGGCCGCCCCCGGCTTGAGATAGGTCACCAGGCTCACGTCGAGTGCCTCGTCGAGGTAGTAGTACTGGCAACCGGTCAGGTACCGCATGTAGTTGTCGTAACTCTCGACGCCCGCTGCCGCGATGGCCTCGTCCTTGTGCTGCTCCAGCCGTGCCGCCCAGATACCAAGGGTCTTGATGTAGTGATTGCGCAGCGACAGCGGCTCGGGCACGACGAATCCGGCCTTCTCGCCGTGTTCGACCAGCATCTTGGTGCTCGGGATGCGACCACCCGGGAAGATCACCTCGGCCATGAACTTGGCGAAGCGGGCCAACTCGAAGGTCAGCTTCTTGCCGCGAGCCTGTAGGTCGTCAGGGTGGTAGCCGCAGCTGCTCTGAACGGTCATGCGACCGTCGTCGGGCAGGATGTCGAAGCACGTCTTGAAGAAGTCGTCGAAGCGCTCGAAGCCGAAGTGCTCGATGGCCTCGATCGACACGATCCGGTCGACCGGCGAGTGGAACTGCTCCCAACCTTCCAGCCGGACGTCGAACGTCCGATCGGTGTCGAGGTTGCTCAGCAACTGTTCGCAGTAGGCCTTCTGGTTCTTCGACAGCGTCAGGCCGATCACGTTGACGTCGTACTTCTCCATCGCGCGGCGCAGCGTCAGCCCCCAGCCGCAGCCCACCTCGAGCAGGGTCATTCCCGGCTTGAGGTCCAAGCGGTCGAGGTGCTGGTCGACATTGGCGATCTGGGCTTCGGAGAGAGTGACGTTCGGTCCCGTGTAGTAGGCGCAGCTGTACTTGCGGGTCGGGTCCTGGAACACACCAAAGAAGTCGTCCGACAGGTCGTAATGCGCTTGGATTTCCTCGAAATGGGGCCGCATGTCCTTGGTTTCAGTTGCCTCGGGCATGAGTGATACGCCTTCCTGATTTTTCTGGACTTCCTGCACCACGGCCCCCGCGTGTGGTGGTTATCTGCGCGTCAGTATGCACCATGTGATCTGGACCATACCTTCTCGCCCCGCCCGAACGGGCGTCAAACGACGCGTTAACTGGACGCGTCCTTCGGCTGCTTCTCCAGCGTGAACTGGTCCACGTCGATATACCCGACCCGGAAACCGTTGGCGCATCCGGTGAGGTACTTCATATACCGGTCGTAGACCTCCTCGGATTGCACCTCGATCGCCTTCTCCCGGTTCGACTCCAACGCTGCGGCCCAGCAGTCCAACGTGCGCGCGTAGTGCGGCTGCAACGACTGCACGCGGGTCAACGTGAAGCCGGCCTTCGACGAGTGGTCCTCGACCTTCTCCACCGACGGCAGCCGGCCGCCCGGGAAGATCTCGGTGAGAATGAATTTCGCGAACCGTGCCGCTTCGAACGTCAGCGGGATCTTCTTCTCGGCCATCTGATTGAACGTCAACGACGTGATGGTGTGCAACAGCATCACCCCGTCGTCGGGCAGCGCTTTGAACGCCATCGAGAAGAAGTCGTCATAACGATCGAAGCCGAAGTGCTCGAACGCCCCGATCGACACGATCCGGTCGACCGGCTCGTCGAACTCCTCCCAGCCCTTGAGCTCGATCCGCTTGCTTCGCGGGCTGCCGGACTCGGCGAACAGCTGCTCGACATGATCGCGCTGGTTCTTGGACAAGGTGAGGCCGATGACGTTGACGTCGTATTTCTCGACGGCCCGCATCATCGTGGCGCCCCAACCGCACCCGACGTCGAGCAGGGTCATTCCGGACTGCAGACCCAGCTTGCCCAGCGCCAAATCGATCTTGGCGAGCTGGGCCTGCTCCAGGGTCATGTCGTCGCGTTCGAAATACGCGCAGCTGTACGTCTGGGTAGGGTCGAGGAACAGCCGGAAGAAGTCGTCGGACAGGTCGTAGTGGGCTTGTACATCTTCGAAGTGAGGTTGAAGCCGTTTGGCCATGACGGTGCGCCTTTCGCATCGAATGCTTCAGGCAGCAACCACAAATCCCCCCGTGGGACGGGCGATCACCGCTTGTGTGCAGACCCGATGCTAGCCGGTCCCGCTTGGAGTCGACGATTCCTAACCGAACCGTAATTAGCTAGTTGACCTCGGCAAATGTGGTTTTGAGTTCGCCGACGATGTCATCCCATAAGGCTTCGGGCAGGTCGTGGGCCATGCCGTCGATCAGGACCAGCCGCGCATCGGGGATTGCCGAGGCGATGGAACGCCCGCCTGCCGGCCGCATCAACTTGTCCGCCCGGCCGTGAATGACCACGGTCGGCGCGCTGATCTGACGGTCGTAGCGTTTGAGGCTTCCGCTGCCCAGTACCGCGCCGAAATGCCTTGCGATGCCTTGCGGATAGTGCGCCCGCTCGTAGGCTTCGATGGCGTCGGCGCGAGCCTGCTCTTCGGAAACCGGATAGCCCGGGCTGCCGATGATCTTTCCCACCCTGATCGAGTTCTCGATGATCACTTCGCGGGGAGAATCCGGCGCGGGGCCTGTGATCAGCGATAACAGTGCGCGCGGTGCCGGCGGCGGCAAGAACGCGGAGTTGTTGGAGGAGAAGATGATTCCCAGCGCATTCGTTCTTCGGCTATGTCGTGCGGCGAAGATCTGCGCGATCATCCCGCCCATCGACGCACCGACCACATGCGTGCGGTCGATCTCCAGGTGGTCCAGCAGTCCGGCCGCGTCGTCGGCCATGTCTTCGAGTGTGTAGACCGACGGACTGCGTCGGCCGACGAACGATCGCACCAGATTGGGCACCAATGCCCCGCCCGCGCGCTGCCCGTGCAGCTTCGACGACAACCCGACATCGCGATTGTCGTAGCGGATCACCCGGTAACCCTGATCGACGAGTTTTTCGCAGAAGCCGTTGCGCCACAACAGAAGTTGGGCACCCAATCCCATCACGAGCAGGACCGGCGGGTCGCCGGGGTTGCCCATGTCCTCGTAGTAGATCTCCAGGCCGTCCTGCTGTTGACCGGGGATCGTCGCCGTGCCGGTGCGGATCTCCATCAGACCTCGACGTCGCTCTGGTGCTCGCGGCTGACCTCGACCATGAAGTTGGCGAAGTAGCCGGAGAACTGCGGATCACTCATCATCTGCCACCTCGGTGCGAGCAGCTTCATGTAGCGCTCGACGTAGAGGAACTGCTTGCCGATCAGCACCAGCTCGCGGGGCAGTTTGACGTCGTAGGCCTCGGCCAGCGTCGACAGCTGTTTGCCGATGTCGGCGTACGACATGTCACCGAGCGTCTTCAGGGTCAGCGGTTCGGCGAATGCCTCGAGGTCCCTGGCGGCCTGGGCCTCCGGTTTGACGGTGCCGACGGCGCCGAGCAGCACCACGATCTTGCCCGCGGCGGCGTGATCCTTCTTGACCAGCAGGGCGTAGATCAGCTCCCGCAGCAGCCACCGGGTCCGCGGATCGATGCGGCCCATGATGCCGAAGTCGAGGAACACGATGCGGCCCTGGTCGTCGATCAGAAGGTTGCCGGCGTGCAGGTCGCCGTGGAACAGGCCGTGCCGCAAACCGCCTTCGAACGTGGAGAACAGCAGCGCCTTGACCAGTTCGGTGCCGTCGAAGCCCTTCTTGCGAATCTCTTTGACGTCATCGATGCGCACCCCGTGCACCCGCTCCATGGTCAGCACTCGCTCGCTGGTGAATTCCCAGTGCACCTGGGGCACCCGGATGTTGCGTCCCAGCGGCGAACCGTGCAGTCCGGACACCCACGCCTCCATCGACTGCGCCTCGATGCGGAAGTCGAGCTCTTCGGCGAGGTTGTCGGAGAAGTCAGCCACGACATCCTGCGCCGAGAGCCGACGTCCCAGCTTGGCCAGCTCGATGACCTGGGCGAATCGCTTCAAAATCTGCAGGTCGGCCGCGACTCGGCGGCGGATGCCGGGGCGCTGGATCTTGACGACGACGTCCTCACCGCTGTGCAGGGTGGCGAAATGGACCTGAGCGATGGACGCCGACGCGAAGGGCGTCTCGTCGAAACTGGCGAAGAGGTCAGCCGGGTCACCGCCCAGCTCCTGCTTGAACAGCTGGTGCACCTCGTCGGCGTCGGCCGGTGGCACCGCATCGAGCAGCCCGCGAAATTCCCGGCTCAACGGTTCGCCGAACGCGCCGGGGCTGGAGGCGATGATCTGCCCGAATTTGACATAGGTGGGTCCGAGGTCGGCGAAGGCCTGCGGAATCTGCTTGATGACCTTGTCCTGCCAGCGGCCGCGGCCGGGCAGCGTGGTGAGCACACGGGCGCCGGTACGGGTGAGCTGCCACCCTGTCACTCCGATGCGGGCCGCCTCGACCGGCAACGGGACGCGATCGAGCTTGGCTACTTCGCGATGTTTGGTCGAACTCATTCTTGCCAGTGTGCCAAAAGGCTGGTCAATACCACCAATTTTGCAGTGCCGCAGTGAGCCCACGCCTCGCGGCGTGTTTGCTCAGGTCTTCGGCGTCCATGGCGTCCACGGGGTCAACCACGGCTGCGGCGCCATGCCCTCCGCGGCGGCAACGAGTTCGTACATGGTCGCGCCGTCCACGCTTTCGCGGATGATGTCGGCGTGCCCCGCGTGCCGGGCCAGTTCGGTGATCAGGTGCGCGAACACCCACCGCACCGACCATGCGTCGACGTCCGCGGGGAACCATGGCGCATCCCGGGGCACCGGCACCGCAGCCTCGAGGTCGGCCGTCTCGACCAGGCGTAGCGACTCGGCGCTCTGCGCGCGGAAGGCGTCCAGCAGTTCGGCCAGCGTCTCGTCTGGCTGCATGACGTACTCGTCCTGGTATTCCTTGGCCCGTTCTTCGAACGGTCGGTTGTCGGCGGGCGGCTCGTGCGGTGCCGCGGCCACCCGCCGCATCCAACTGCGCTGGACACCGGTCGCGTGCTTGATCAGCCCGCCGATCGACAGGGCGCTGACCGTCGGGGTCGACCGGGCCTGCGGGTCGGTCAAGCCGTAGGCCACGGCGACGAACGCGCTCTGGTGATAGGCGAGGAACTGTCGCAGGGCGTGGCGCTCGTCGCGGACGGCTGGGGCAAGGGTGGGCATATCAGTACTCTCCGTTCGTGTGAGCGAATAGGTCACGCAAGCAAGCGATTTCGGCACCGTGATGGATGACTTCGCGGTTGATGTGCAAGATCAGCTCGGACATCGGATGCTCGGCGTACGGGCCCTCGGCGGGCCCGCAGGGACGGCTCAGTTCTCCCTCCGGTAGACCCCGCACCCCGTCGACCCAGCGGCCGTAGGCGGCGTCGAGTTGGGCCAGTGCGGTCTCGGCATTGATGGCGTAGGTCCAGCTCTCGTAGTCAGCGGGTGGGCCGTGGAAGTGGGCGTGGTTGCGCATGGCCAGCACCCCGACGATCACATGGGCCAATCGCCAGGCGATCGTGGTGAAGGGCTCCGGTTGCGGTGGTGGGTAGGCGAAGTCCACCCGGCCCTCGGGGTGCACGGTCCAACAACCGGCCACCGGTTCCCAGAAATACTCGTCGTCGGTCAGGCCGTCCAGTCGCGGGCGCAGGGCATTGCGCCAGTGCCAGTCGAGCTGATCGGCGAGCTGTGTAGTCCATGGCATATTTGCAGGCTTTCACGAGTTGCGGACAGTTTCTGTCCGCAGAGTGCACCAGACTCGAGCCATGTCTCAGACGACGAGCCGGCTGCTGCAACTTCTCGGCCTGTTGCAGTCCAGACGGGTCTGGTCCGGCCCTGAGCTCGCCGAGCGGCTCGGCGTCACCACCCGAAGCGTGCGCCGCGACATCGATCGCCTTCGTGATCTCGGGTATCCGGTGCAGGCCAGCACCGGCCACGGCGGCGGCTACCAGCTCGGGTCCGGCGCAGCGCTGCCGCCGCTGCTCCTCGACGCCGACGAGGCTGTGGCGATGGCGGTCTGCCTGCGCCTGGCCGCCGGAGGCAGCGTCGCCGGCATCGGCGAGTCGGCACTGCGCGCCCTGAGCAAGCTCGACCAGGTGATGCCGGCGCGGCTGCGGAGCCAGGTCGCCGCCGTCCACGATGCGACCGTCACCCTGACACCCGATGCGGTATCACCCGCCGACCCCGAGATGCTGATGACTCTGGCCCGCGCCTGCCGCGACCGGGAACACGTCGCGGTCGGGTACGTCGACCGCGCCGGCACGCCGAGCGACCGTCGACTCGAGCCCTATCAGCTGGTCACCACGGGCAGTCGTTGGTACCTGCTGACCTACGACCTCGACCGTGCCGATTGGCGCAGTCTGCGGCTGGACCGGATGACCATGGTGCGCGCCCGCGGAACCACCTTCGTGGCGCGGCAAGCGCCCGACGCCGCAGATTATGTCCGCCGCGCCATCACCGCCTCGCCCTACCGCCACGTCACCCGGGTGCGCTATTACGCATCCAAAGATGATCTGGCACAGCACTTCTGGCCAACTACCGCCACCATCGAAGCCGACGGTCCGAACTCGTGCATCGTCGTTGCCGGCGCCGACGACCCCCGGCGGCTCGTCCTCCACCTGGCCATGCCGGGCATCGCGTTCGAGGTGCTCGAACCGGGGCCCGTCGCAGACGGTGCACGCGCGATGGCCGAGTTGCTCGCGGCCGCCGTCAGGCGGTGATACCCAGTCGATCGGTGAGCACCAGGAACGCGGCCGCGAAATCGTTGTGCGCGGTGTCGGCGCGGACGCTGTGCCAATCCACTTGCTCGCGCACCGCCCGCACCGCCGGCAAGAGAGCCGCGAAGTCGCAGTGGTGCTCACCCAGTGAACACAGCTTCTCGGACACCACGCGGGTGGGCGGCAGCACCCGCATCGCGATCGCCAGCACCTCGTGCGTCGGCGCCGCGGCCACCGTCGCCGTATCGACCGGAACGCCGTTGAGCCGGTGCAGCACGTCGATGACGAAGTCGTCGCCGACACATGCCTTGAACAGCCAGTCCTCCGGCGTCCGCTCGATGACGAAACCGGCCGCGGCCAACGATGTGACGGCGGCCTCGGTGTCGGATTCGGCGACCACAAAGTCCACGTCGTGCACCGGTTCGGGTGCGCCGTACACCCACAACGCGTAGCTGCCGGCCAGCGCGAAGTCCGGACCGTCGGCCTTCATGGCGGCCGCGGCACGGCGCAATGCCGATCGGAGGTCATCATTTCTGGCCAGCACGGGTACCTGGTACCCATGCGGATGGCAACCTTCAACATCTTGCACGGGCGCAGCCTGGACGACGGCCAGGTGAACCTGGAGCGGTTGTCGTCCTGCATCCGTCGCCTCGACCCCGACGTGCTGGCCCTGCAGGAGGTCGACTGCGACCAGCCCCGCTCCTCACTCGCCGACCTCACCGCCATCGCCGCATCGGCGATGGGCGCCGCCTCACATCGGTTCGTCGCCGCGATCTCGGGCACCCCCGGCGCGACATGGATGGCCGCCACCGGAAGTGAGCAGCCCGGCACCGCTGCCTACGGGATAGCCCTGCTGTCCCGCTATCCGGCCATCTCCTGGCAGGTGCTGCGACTGCCGCGGATCCCGATGCGCTTCCCGATGTACCTGCCCGGACCCAACCGGGTGCAAATGGTCGACGAGGAACCGCGCGCGGCGATGGTCGCCCAGCTCGACACGCCGCTCGGCGTGATGACGGTGGCCAACACCCACCTGTCCTTCGTCCCGGGCTGGAACCGGATCCAACTCAACCGGCTCATCCGTGACCTGCGCGGCCTGCCGGGTCCCCGACTGCTCATGGGCGACCTGAACATGACCCCGCCGGCACCGGCGCGACGGACCGGGCTCCGGTCGCTGGCCAGCGCGCGAACGTTCCCCCTGCAGTGCCCCGATCGCCAGTTGGACCACATCCTGACCGACCACGACGGCCTGGTGGCCACCGAGGTGGCCACTCCGGTGTTGCCGATCTCCGACCACCGCCCGCTCGTCATCGACGTGTCGCTCCGCTGAGGGGTGGTCGAGTCGTACATTTCTCGCGTGCAGGTGACCGCGGCGGTGTCGACGGAACTGTTCGTCGGCCCGGCCGACGCTCCGCTGCAACTGGTCCGCGTCGACTACACCGGAGCCGGTGCGCACGACCCCGTGCACGTCGTCGGCGACGGACTGCATTCCGAGGTGGTGACGGTGGCCGCGGGCGACGGCAGCGTCGAGATCCCGGTGCGGGTCGAGCGGCCCCTGCCCGGCCAGCGACGGCCGGCCCGAGTCGGTGACGTCGACTTCGAGTTCACCGTGGCCGAGCCCGGCTGGACGATGTACATGATCAGCCACTTCCACTATGACCCGGTCTGGTGGAACACCCAGGGCGCCTACACCAGCCTGTGGACCGAGGACCCGCCAGGGCGGGCCCGGCAGAACAACGGGTTCGCACTGGTCGCCGCCCACCTCGACATGGCCCGCCGCGACGCTGATTACAAGTTCGTGCTCGCCGAAGTCGACTACCTGAAACCCTATTTCGACACCCATCCCGACGACCGCGACGACCTGCGTCGGCTGATTGCCGACGGACGGGTCGAGGTGATGGGCGGAACCTACAACGAGCCCAACACCAACCTGGTCGGTGCCGAGACGGCGATCCGTAACTTCGTCCACGGCATCGGATATCAACGCGACGTGCTCGGCGCAGCTCCGGCCACCGCCTGGCAGCTCGACGTGTTCGGCCACGATCCGCAGTTCCCGGGCATGGCCGTCGACGCCGGGCTCACGTCGAGTTCGTGGGCCCGCGGCCCCCACCATCAGTGGGGGCCGATGGCTGCCCAAGACGGACAAGCCGGAGATCCACGCCGCATGCAATTCCACAGTGAATTCGAGTGGATCGCGCCGTCGGGGCTGGGACTGCTGACCCACTACATGCCGGCGCACTACTCGGCCGGCTGGTGGATGGACTCCGCTGCGTCGCTGGCCGAGGCCGAGCGGGCCACCTACCACCTTTTCAGCGAGCTGAAGTCGGTGGCGTTGACCCGTAACGTGCTGCTTCCGGTCGGCACCGACTACACCCCGCCCAACACCTGGGTCACCGAGATCCACCGGGATTGGAACTCGCGATACACCTGGCCGCGCTTCGTCTGTGCGCTGCCCTCGGAGTTCTTCGCCGCCGTGCGCAACGAGACCGCGGCCCGCGGCCTGACTCCCTCGCCCCAGACCCGTGACATGAACCCGATCTACACCGGCAAGGACGTCTCCTACATCGACACCAAACAGGCCAACCGAGCCGCCGAGGACGCGGTGCTCGGTGCCGAGCGGTTCGCGGTGTTCGCCGCGCTGCTCTCTGGCGCTCAGTACCCGGAGGCCGCGTTGGCCAAGGCGTGGGTGCAGCTGGCCTACGGCGCCCACCACGACGGCATCACCGGGTCGGGGTCCGACCAGGTGTACCTCGACCTGCTGACCAGCTGGCGCGACGCCTGGGAGCTCGGCAGCGCCGCACGCTCGGCGGCCCTGCGACTGCTGTCGCAGGCCGTGGCGGTCGAATCCGCGGCGATCGTGGTGTGGAATCCGTTGGCGCACAAGCGCACCGATGTGGTCACAGTCCGGCTGGCCGATCCCGTCGGTCCGGGCGCTGCGGTGCTGGACTCGTCGGGTGTGGCAGCGCCCGCCGTCGTCTCCGGCGACGGGCATTTGGTCAGTTGGCTGGCCACCGACGTCGAGTCCCTCGGCTGGCGCAGCTACCAGCTGACCGCGACCGCTCAGGACACCGGCTGGCGACCGGCCGACGGAGTGCAGATCGCCAACGGTCACCACCGGCTGCGGGTAGATCCCGCACGTGGCGGCGCGGTGGTGTCGCTGGTCGATCTGGCGGCCGATCGCGAGTTGATCGCGCCCGGCCGGGTCGGCAACGAACTCGCGGTGTACGAGGAGTACCCGGCGCACCCGCAAGCGGGGGAGGGGCCGTGGCATCTGCTGCCCACCGGTCCGGTGCTGTGTTCTTCTGCGGCCCAGGCGGATTCGGTACAGGCATGGCATTGCCCGCTGGGTGAGCGCTTGATAGTGCACGGCCACATCGGCACTGTGCTGCGCTACACCCAGGTGCTGACGCTGTGGCAGGGCGTCGACCGGGTTGAGCTGAGCACCACCATTGACGAGTTCGCCGGCGCCGACCGGCTGGTGCGGCTGCGCTGGCCGTGCCCCGTTCCCGGCGCGCTGCCGGTCAGCGAGGTCGGCGACGCAGTGATCGGGCGCGGGTTCGGCCTGCTGCATGACCACACCGCTGATGCGGATCGGGCGGTCGACTCCGCGGAACATCCCTGGACACTGGACAATCCGGCGCACGGCTGGTTCGGATTGTCCTCGGCCGTGCGGATCAAGGTGGGCGAGGGGACCCGGGCGGTGTCGGTGGCCGAAGTGGTGGCCCCCGCCGGTGATGTCGGTGAGACCCGCGAGTTGATGGTCGCTCTGGTGCGGGCCGGTGTAACCGCCACGTGTACCCGCGGGAACCGCCCGCGCTACGGCCACCTCGAGGTCGACTCCAACCTGCCCGACGTACGGATCGCGCTCGGCGGACCCGACGACAATCCGTTCACCGCCGAGGTGCTCGCCGCCGCCGACCAGACCTACGCCGTCGAACTGGACCGCCAACTGACCGCCACCGGGAAAGCCCGGCTATGGGTGCCCAGCGCCGAACCGTTGGCCGCGGTCTGGCGCCCCGACGCCGACCTGCGCGGGGTGCTGACCCTGCCGGTCCTGGTCATCGTCGGGGACGTCGCCGGTGTGGTCGACGACCTCGACCACACCCAGATCGACGTGAACCAGAACGCCCCGTCCGGCCTGGACGACTTCGAGTCGTACACGGTGGCTCTGCTCAACAGGGGCGTGCCGGGCTTCGCCGTCGAATCCGACCAGACCCTGCACAGTTCGCTGATGAGGTCGTGCACGGGCTGGCCATCGGGAGTGTGGATCGACCCGCCGCAGCGCAAGGCGCCCGACGGATCCAACTTTCAGTTGCAGCACTGGACGCACACCTTCGATTTCGCCCTGGTCGCCGGGAACGGTGACTGGCGGGGAAATGAAGTACCTACCCGCAGTGCGGAGTTCAATCACCCGATGGTATGCGTGGTCGCCGAGGACGGACTCGGTGCGCTGGCCGCGGACGGCTCGCTGCTGCGCGTCGAACCCGACCGCGCGGTCCACCTCGCGGCGCTCAAGGCCGGCGGCAACCCCACAGCCACCGGAAGCTCGGTCGCGGCCGGCCCCGAGGATGTCACCATCCGGTTGGTCGAAACACGCGGAACCACAACCGAAGTCCGTCTCTCCTCCGCGGTGGGTGCGATCTCGGCGGTGGTGGCGGCAGACTTGCTGGAGAATCCCCGGGTCGATGAGGGACCGCCCCTGCGGCTGCACGGTTACCAGATCGCCACGGTGCGGGCCCGGCTCGACGCTCCCGCCGTCATCGACGCCGCCGGTGCGGTCCTGGCTCCCGATGCGGAGCAAGCGCAACCGCTCTACGCGCGGTACTGGTTGCACAACCGCGGACCCGCCCCATTGGGCGGGTTGCCGGCCGTGGCCCATCTGCATCCCGAAACACTCAGCGCCACAACGGGTGAGCACGTTCGCCTGCGCCTGACTGTTGCCAGCGATTGCAGTGACGCCACCCTGGCGGGCACGGTCACCCTCGGCTGCCCCCGCGGCTGGACCGTCGAACCAGACGAACTGACCTTCGAACTGACCCCTGGCCAGCACCGGGAAGCCGACCTCGTCATCGCCGTACCGGCCGGCGCCGCCTCCGGCGGTTACCCGGTGCGCGCCCAGCTCGCGCTGCACGGAGACATACCCGCGGCGTGGCGCCAAATCGTCGAGGACGTCTGCCTCATCACCGTCGGCGCCCCCGGCGAGGACATGGTGCACCTGATCTCCGAGCCCTCGGACATCCTGGTGGCCCCCGGCGAGAGCGCCCGGCTGGTGGTGACCGTCGGCAGCCGCGCGCACGCCGACCTGGCGCTGGAGGCACACCTGATCAGCCCGTGGGGCACCTGGGACTGGATGGGGCCGGCCGCGCGCGGTGCGGTGCTGCCCGCTCGGTCCACCGTCGAACTGGCCTTCGACGTCGCGCCGCCACCATGGGTGATCCCGGGCCGGTGGTGGGCGTTGGTCCGCATCGGATGCGCCGGCCGGCTGTTGTACACCACGGCGGTGGCGGTGACGGTCCGATGAGCGTGGCGGCCACCGTCGGTGGCGAACCGGTCGAGGTGCGCGAGGTCGACGCCCGAGAGGCCGCCCTGCGGGCTGCCCCCCAGGTCGCCGCGCTGCCGCGGCCCGGCACCAGTGAGGGCCGGCAGCTTCGGCGCTGGCTGACCCAATTGGTGGTCACCGAACGGGTGGTGGCCCACGAAGCCGCGCTGCGCGGCATCGTGGCCCACGATGCCCCCGGCGAGGACGATGTGCTCCCCGACGCCACGGCCCGCCTAGAGATCGGCAGCGTCGCCGCTGCAGCACTGGCCGTTCCGCTCGCCCGTGCTCTGTTCGCTCACCTCACGGCCGATATCGACGTCGACGAGGCAGCGGTCGTCGCGTATCACGCCCGTTATCCGCGCCGCTTCTCCCGGCCGGGGACACCGGAGGCAGCCGGCGGCTGGCGAGTGGACGCTGCAGCGGATCTGGCAGAGGTACGCCCGCAGATCGCCGCCCACCTGCGTGGGGCTGCACGACGTCGGGCGTTCCGGATGTGGCTGAGCGAGCGCCGGGCCGCCCTGGTCTGGCTGGCACCCGGTTACGAGCATCCCGGCGATCCCCGTCAACCCGACAACACCCACAAACACTGATGAACACGCTGACGGTGGATATCGGCGGCACCAAGATCGCAGCCGGCCTCGTCGACTCCGACGGGCGGCTGCGCTTCCAGACGCGCCAGCCCACCCCTAAGACCGATGACCCCGAGCAGGTATGGGCTGCTGCCCGCCGCACCATCGCCGACACCCTGGGGCAGGCCGGGGGCAGGGTCGACGGTGTCGGCATTTCCTCAGCCGGCCCCATCCACCTCGCCGACGGCACCATCAGCCCGGTCAACATCCCCGCCTGGCGTGGTTTCCCGATCCGCGAACGGGTAGCCGGCGTCGTCCCGGGTGCACGGGTGTGCCTCGGTGGCGACGGCCTCTGCATGGCGCTGGGCGAACACTGGCGCGGCGCCGGCCAAGGCGCCGGGTTCCTGCTGGGCATGGTGGTGTCCACCGGGATCGGCGGCGGACTGGTGCTCGACGGCTCGCCGTACAGCGGGCGGACCGGGAATGCCGGCCATGTGGGTCACGTCGTCGTCGATTCCGACGGACCACCGTGCAGCTGCGGCGGCCGCGGTTGTGTCGAGGCGATAGCCAGCGGCCCGCACCTCGCGGCCTGGGCACGCGAGCAGGGCTGGGCCGGTGATGACGCCAAAGCGCTCGCCGAAGCCGCGGCAGCAGGGGACGAGATCGCGTCCCGGGCCTTCGACCGCGGCGCCCGCGCTATCGCGGCGATGATCGCTTCGGTGGGGGCGGTGTGTGACCTGGACCTGGTCATCGTCGGCGGCGGGGTGGCGAAGGCGGGCCCGATACTGTTCGAGCCGGTGCGCGCGGCGCTGCACAGTTATGCGGGCCTGGACTTCCTCACCGGCCTGCGCGTCGTCCCCGCCGAGCTGGGCGGCGAGGCGGGCTTGATCGGCGCGGCCGCACTCGTGCGGCGTGGGCCCGCTTGAATTAGGAGTTCGGGGGCAGCCACGCTATCCTGGTCCGGTTCCACCGAAGACCGTCGGTCACCGATGAGCGCTTGCGCGAAGAGTAAGTAGCTCGCAGATCGGTTGAAGGTCCCGGATCTCCCGGGCGGCCCACGCAGGAGGACGAGGTACCAGTATTTCTGTGCGCCCCGACCTGTCCTGTGTCGGGGCGTTCGTGTTTTCCAGGGTCTTCGTGACGGTGGACGTCCAACCATCACGAGGAGGCAAGCATGGCCAAGGCTGACAAGGCCACCGCGGTCGCCGACATCGCCGAGAAGTTCAAGGAGGCGACGGCCACCGTCGTCACCGAGTACCGCGGCCTGACGGTGTCCAACCTTGCCGAGCTGCGCAGGTCATTGGGTAACGCGACGAGCTACACCGTCGCCAAGAACACCCTGGTGAAGCGTGCGGCGTCCGAAGCCGGTATCGAAGGTCTCGACGACCTGTTCGCCGGACCGACCGCCATCGCCTTCATCACCGGTGAGCCCGTCGACGCCGCCAAGGCGATCAAGAAGTTCGCCAAGGACAACAAGGCGCTCGTCATCAAGGGCGGCTACATGGACGGCCGCGCCTTGTCCGTCTCCGAGGTCGAGCGCATCGCCGATCTGGAGTCGCGCGAGGTCCTGCTGTCCAAGCTGGCCGGCGCTATGAAGGCCAAGCAGTCCCAGGCTGCCGCGCTGTTCGTGGCCCCCGCGTCCCAGGTCGCCCGCCTGGCCGCAGCTCTGCAAGAGAAGAAGGCCGGTTCGGAATCGTCCGAACCCGCCGCCTGACAAACCACCACCCCATACAGAGATAAGGAATCACCATGGCAAAGCTGTCCACCGATGAATTGCTCGACGCGTTCAAGGAAATGACCCTGCTCGAGCTCTCTGAGTTCGTGAAGCAGTTCGAGGAGACCTTCGACGTCACCGCCGCCGCTCCGGTCGCCGTCGCGGCTGCCGGCCCCGCCGCCGGTGGCGCCGCCGCCGAGGCCGCCGAGGAGCAGTCGGAGTTCGACGTCATCCTCGAGGGTGCCGGCGACAAGAAGATCGGCGTCATCAAGGTCGTCCGTGAGATCGTTTCCGGCCTGGGCCTCAAGGAAGCCAAGGACCTCGTCGACGGCGCTCCCAAGCCGCTGCTGGAGAAGGTCAACAAGGAAGCCGCCGAGGACGCCAAGGCCAAGCTCGAGGCTGCCGGCGCGACGGTCACCGTCAAGTAATTCGTTCGTCAACGAAATCCCCCGTGAGCCCAGGAGGGCTCGCGGGGGATTTTTCGTACAGCCGGCAATCGATCGACGAGACGCCCGAAGCGTCGATCACAGGTCGGTACACAAACTCAGTGGCACAAATCGCCGTGCGCTACAGTGACTCAAACCACAGGCCATCGAGGCGGTGGTTGACCGGTGTGGGCGGAAGGATCTCGCGTGGGTATTGCTATTCAGGTCGAGGGGCTGACCAAGTCGTTTGGATCCCAGCGAATCTGGGAGGACGTCACCCTCGACATCCCCGCCGGTGAGGTCAGCGTGCTGCTCGGTCCGTCCGGTACCGGTAAGTCGGTGTTCCTCAAGTCGCTGATCGGGCTGCTGCGCCCCGAGCGGGGCAAGATCATCGTCGACGGCACCGACATCATTCAGTGCTCAGCCAAGGAGCTCTACGAGATCCGCACCCTGTTCGGCGTCATGTTCCAGGACGGTGCGCTGTTCGGCTCGATGAACCTGTACGACAACACCGCTTTCCCGTTGCGTGAGCACACCAAGAAGAAGGAAAGCGAGATCCGCCAGATCGTCATGGAGAAGCTCGACATGGTCGGGCTCGGCGGTGATGAGAACAAGTTTCCGGGTGAGATTTCCGGCGGTATGAAGAAGCGCGCCGGGCTGGCCCGCTCCCTGGTGCTCGACCCGAAGATCATCCTCTGCGACGAGCCGGACTCCGGCCTGGACCCGGTGCGCACGGCCTACCTGAGCCAGCTGCTGATCGACATCAATGCCCAGATCGACGCGACGATTCTGATCGTGACGCACAACATCAACATCGCCCGCACCGTGCCCGACAACATGGGCATGCTGTTCCGCAAGCACCTGGTGATGTTCGGCCCGCGTGAAGTCCTGTTGACCTCCGATGAGCCGGTGGTCAAGCAATTCCTCAACGGTCGCCGCCTCGGTCCGATCGGCATGTCGGAGGAGAAGGACGAATCGACGATGGCCGAGGAACAGGCCATGGCCGATGCCGGCCACCACGACGGCGGGGTGGAAGAGATCGAGGGTGTTCCGCCGCAGATCCAGGCCACCCCCGGCTTGCCTGAGCGCAAAGCCGTCGGTCGCCGCCAGGCGCGGGTGCGCCAGATCCTGCACAGCCTGCCCCCGGCCGCGCAGAAGGCCATCCTCGACGACCTCGAGGGCACCCATCAGCTGCCGACACACGAGTTCGCCGGCGAGCCCGCACACGTCGCGCACGACGACGGTCACAACTGACCGACCGGCTGTTGCTCTGACGAAACGGTGACGCCGCTGCCCGGTTAATCGGGTTTTGCGGACGGCCGAACCGTTGGGTGGTTACGTTTTCCCGAACGTCAACATCGGGGAGGCGGGTCGCAATGACGCAACGGCAGGTGTTGTTGGGTGCCGGCGCTATCGCCATCGGGTTGGGTGCGGCGGTGTTGGCCGGCGCAGGCGTGGCCGCCGCCGACGAAGGCGGGGGCCAGACCCACGCGGCGGCGACCAAGGAGCGCGGGAGCGCGCAATCGCCGCGGCCCAAAGCCGACCGTCCGAAACTGGCCGCCCGACGCTCGTCCGACGGTACGACCAGGAATTCCGCCGCTCTCGCGCGCGCCCCGCAGCCAGCCGCCGAGTCAACGCCGGTGGCCAGCGCAGTGAAGTCGGCGCGGCGGCCCGTCGTGCCCGCGGCCCGGCGAGCGCGAATCGACCCCGCGACGGACCCGGCCGCGACCGCGGCCACGGCACTGGCGGCCACCACGATGCTCAACCTGCTTTCGGGCCTGGGCGGACAGCCCCGCGCGGCCGCAGCCGTCGACGAGCCGGAGGTCTCGGCCGCCGCCACCACCACGCCTACCCTGCCGGTCGCGCCGACCAATGGGGTGACCGGAGTCGTGGTCGGGCAGTCCAGGCTGACCATTCCGGGTGCCTTCATCGGCGACACCGTCGCGGCCGATTGGTACTTCCCGACTCAGGCCGACGGCACCGTGCAGGCCAACGGCGTCATCTGGCTGCAGCACGGCTTCGCAGCCACCAACACCTTCTACTCGGCGCTGGCCCAGGACCTGGCCAAGTCCACCAACAGCATCGTGGTGGCGCCGACGCTGTCGTCGATCCCGTTCACATTCTCGGGTGGTTGCCTGACCTGCGCGTCCACCGAACAAGCTGCCGCGGCCATGTTCGAGGACCCCACTCGCGCCGCGTTGACCGACAGCGCGCTGGCCGCCGGTTACACCGGCGAGGCATTGCCGACCCGCTTCGTTCTGGCCGGGCATTCTGCGGGGGGTGGCTTCGCGACGGCGGTGGGAGCGGACTTCCTGGCCGACAGTCCGGATGCTCAGGACGCCAACCTGCTCGGCGTGGTGATGTTCGACGGCGTCTCCAACGGTGCCTTTGACGGCACCTTCGTCCAAGAGGTCCAGGCCCTCGGAGCGGCGGGTAAGCCGATCTACCAGATCGCCGCGCCGGCACAGTCCTGGAACCTGTTCGGGGCCACCACCAACATCTTGGCGTCCACCCTGGCCGGCACGTTCGTCGGCGTCGTCCTTCAGGACGGGTCCCACGTGGACTCCCTGCTTGGCAGTAATCCGTTGGTCGACTTCGCAGCTCAGCTGGTCACCCGGCGCGTGCCGGCAGGCAACACCGCCGCCACCTACACGCTGAGCACCGGCTGGATCAACGACATGTATGTCGGCGCCACTCCGGACGCGCCCCAATACGGTCTCTACGCCGCATCGAACCAACAGATCATCATGGGTCCCACCGCCGCCGTAGGCCTGCCGGCAGCGCAGGCCAACCAGCTGTCCTTCGGTGACACGATCATCAAGGGTGTCATCGACGCGGTCGGTGGCCTATTCGGATTCCAGCTGCCCGCACCGGTCAACAGCGGTGACAACGGACTCGATCCGGACAGCCCGGTGGCTCAGGTCGGCAATGGTGTCACCGGTGTCAGGACCGGCTCGGCCGTTCTCGACATCCCTTGCGGCCCCAACGGTTACGCCGCCCCCGCCCACTGGTACTTCCCGACCCAGGCCGACGGCACCGTGCAGGCGAACGGTGTCATCTGGCTGCAGCACGGCTTCCTCGGCTTCGATCCCTGGTATTCCGACATGGCCCAGCAGCTGGCCCAGCAGACCAACAGCATCGTCGTCGCGCCCACCATCTTCTGGTTCGACACCCCGTTCTGCCCGGGCTGCTACCTCGGCGGAGCGGATATGCGGCAAGCCGTTGCGCAGATGTTCCAAGGCAGCCGCTCGGCGCTGAACATCAGCGCCAACGCGGCCGGTCTGCAGGGCACGTTGCCGGACAAGTTCCTGCTTACCGGGCACTCCGCCGGAGGCAACTTCGCCACCGCGGTCGGGGCGTTGATCACCCAGACCGATCAGGTCGACAACCTGCTGGGTGTCGTGATGTTCGACGGTGTCTCCCGTGACCCGCTGTTCACCGAGTCGCTGACCGCGCTCGACGCGGCGGGTATCCCGGACTACCAGATCGCCGCACCGCCGCAATCGTGGAACGCCTACGGCGTCGCCACCGACTTGATGTACGCCTTCTACGGTCCCGATCGGTTCTACGGCGTCCAGATCGACAACGGCTCGCATACCGACGTCATCGAAGGCGACAGCCTGTTCGCCTGGCTGGGCGCGATCGCGAGCTCACTGATCGTCAAGCCGTCACCCCCGGGAGCCAAGGAGGCCGTACGCACGTTGGCCGCCGGCTGGATCAACGACATCTACGCCGGTAAGGGGCCCACCGATCCGGTGTACGGCGTCTACGGCAGTCCCAATGACGGCACCTACGTCGCCAACCAGCCGATCGTCCTGGGTCAGGCGGGGGCCACCACACTGCCCGCGCCGCCGCCGGTGACCGTTGACCCCGCCCTCCCGCCGGACCAGAACTACCTGGGCACCTGGTACGAACAGGGCAGCGTCCGGCAGTTCTTCTCGATTGGCCTGGTCAACACCAAGGCCCAGTACAGCCTCAACCCCGATGGCACCATCCGGGTGGAGAATTCGGGCAACTACTTCGGTCCGGGCGGCCCGGCGGTGAGCATCGTCGGTTCGGCGGTACCGCTCAACGCGTTCAACACCCGACTCAACGTCGGCTTCTTCTTCGGTACGCCCGCGGCCAGCGGCGCGGGCAACTACTGGATCCTCGACTATGCCGACGACTACAGCTGGGCGATCGTCAGTGACCCGTCCGGCTACAGCGGCTTCATCCTGACCCGGCAGCAGAGCATCAGCGATGCGCAGTATCAGGAGTTGGTCAACCGGGCCAGGCAACTGGGCGTGTGGGGCGCGATCCTGCGGACCAGCCAGTACCCGACGGCCGACGCGGCGGCGCTGCCCGGTCCCGCCGACGTGCCGGCGAGCGTCGCCCTCTGATGAGCAAACCTGGATTCCGCCGATTTATCCACACCAAACAGCGCGTCAAGTCTTGACGGAAAGGCCCAAACGGTCCAGTCTGTTGACCAGCATGTGTGTACGGGTAGCAGGACAGCCAGCCAGCGTCAGCCCACCCAGCACACGGTTGTTGAGGAATGCGCCGTTCTGCGCTATTGTTGGACGTTGCGCTGGCTGCCTCCTGCCCACCTCAACCTGCACCTGACACCGGTCCCCATCTGAGCCCAAGCGTTCCAGCTCAGAGACCTTTCGCGTGTCGCGTGCGTCGGGGACAGGCTCGGGCCTCGGGTAGGCCAGCCGAACCGACGCAGATATCGCGGTTACCCGGATCACGTCCGGGCGGTCGCATTAGGTGCTGGAAGGATGCATCTTGGCAGTCTCTAGCCAGAGCAAAACGACTACAACTTCTAACTCCGTCCCCGGAGCACCAAAACGAATTTCCTTTGCCAAGCTGCGCGAGCCTCTTGAGGTACCCGGGCTGCTCGATGTCCAAACGGAATCGTTCGAGTGGCTGATCGGCTCGCCGCGCTGGCGTGGGATCGCCGAGGCTCGTGGTGACGTCAACCCGGTAGGTGGCCTCGAAGAGGTCCTCGCCGAGCTGTCGCCGATCGAGGACTTCTCGGGCTCGATGTCGCTGAGCTTCTCCGACCCGCGTTTCGACGAGGTCAAGGCGCCGGTCGACGAGTGCAAAGACAAGGACATGACGTACGCGGCCCCGCTGTTCGTCACGGCCGAGTTCATCAACAACAACACCGGCGAGATCAAGAGCCAGACGGTCTTCATGGGTGACTTCCCGATGATGACCGAGAAGGGCACCTTCATCATCAACGGCACCGAGCGTGTCGTGGTGAGCCAGCTGGTCCGTTCGCCGGGTGTGTACTTCGACGAGACCATCGACAAGTCCACCGAGAAGACCCTGCACAGTGTGAAGGTGATCCCCGGCCGCGGCGCGTGGCTGGAGTTCGACGTCGACAAGCGCGACACCGTCGGTGTGCGCATCGACCGCAAGCGCCGTCAGCCGGTCACCGTGCTGCTCAAGGCGCTGGGTTGGACCAACGAGCAGATCCGCGAGCGGTTCGGCTTCTCCGAGATCATGATCTCCACGCTGGAGAAGGACAACACCGCCGGCACCGACGAGGCGCTGCTGGACATCTACCGCAAGCTGCGTCCGGGCGAGCCGCCGACCAAGGAGTCCGCGCAGACCCTGCTGGAGAACCTGTTCTTCAAGGACAAGCGCTATGACCTGGCCCGGGTGGGTCGCTACAAGGTCAACAAGAAGCTGGGCCTCAACGCCGGCCAGCCGATCACCAGCTCGACGCTGACCGAAGAGGACATCGTCGCCACGATCGAGTACCTGGTACGTCTGCACGAGGGCCAGACCACGATGACCGCCCCCGGCGGCGTCGAGGTCCCGGTGGAGGTCGACGACATCGACCACTTCGGCAACCGTCGCCTGCGTACCGTCGGCGAGCTGATCCAGAACCAGATCCGGGTCGGCCTGTCGCGGATGGAGCGCGTTGTCCGCGAGCGGATGACCACTCAGGACGTCGAGGCCATCACGCCGCAGACCCTGATCAACATCCGTCCCGTCGTGGCGGCGATCAAGGAGTTCTTCGGCACCAGCCAGCTGTCGCAGTTCATGGACCAGAACAACCCGTTGTCGGGCCTGACCCACAAGCGCCGCCTGTCGGCACTGGGCCCGGGTGGTCTGTCCCGTGAGCGCGCCGGCCTCGAGGTCCGCGACGTGCACTCCAGCCACTACGGCCGGATGTGCCCGATCGAGACCCCTGAGGGTCCGAACATCGGCCTGATCGGTTCGCTGTCGGTGTACGCGCGGGTCAACCCGTTCGGTTTCATCGAGACGCCCTACCGCAAGGTCGTCGACGGGGTCGTGACAGATGACATCCACTACCTGACCGCCGACGAGGAGGACCGCCACGTTGTGGCGCAGGCCAACTCGCCGACCGACGGCAACGGCCGCTTCACTGAGGCCCGCGTCCTGGTCCGCCGCAAGGGCGGCGAGGTCGAGTACGTCGACGCCACCGAGGTCGACTTCATGGACGTCTCGCCGCGCCAGATGGTGTCGGTCGCGACGGCGATGATCCCGTTCCTCGAGCACGACGACGCCAACCGTGCCCTGATGGGTGCCAACATGCAGCGCCAGGCGGTTCCGCTGGTGCGCAGCGAGGCACCGCTGGTGGGCACCGGTATGGAGCTGCGCGCCGCGATCGACGCCGGCGATGTCATCGTGACCGAGAAGGCCGGTGTGGTGGAAGAGGTTTCGGCCGACTACATCACCGTGATGGCCGACGACGGCACCCGGCACACCTACCGGATGCGCAAGTTCGCCCGTTCCAACCACGGCACCTGCGCCAACCAGCGTCCGATCGTGGATGCCGGGCAGCGGGTCGAGTCCGGCCAGGTGCTCGCCGACGGCCCCTGCACCGAGAACGGTGAGATGGCCCTGGGCAAGAACCTGCTCGTGGCGATCATGCCGTGGGAGGGTCACAACTATGAGGACGCGATCATCCTCTCCAACCGTCTGGTTGAAGAGGACGTGCTCACCTCGATCCACATCGAGGAGCACGAGATCGACGCCCGCGACACCAAGCTGGGCGCCGAGGAGATCACCCGGGACATCCCGAACGTCTCCGATGAGGTGCTCGCCGATCTCGACGAGCGCGGCATCATCCGCATCGGCGCCGAGGTCCGTGACGGCGACATCCTGGTCGGCAAGGTCACCCCGAAGGGCGAGACCGAGCTGACCCCCGAGGAGCGTCTGCTGCGGGCCATCTTCGGCGAGAAGGCCCGCGAGGTGCGCGACACCTCGCTGAAGGTGCCGCACGGTGAGTCGGGCAAGGTCATCGGCATCCGGGTGTTCTCCCGCGAGGATGACGACGAGCTGCCCGCCGGTGTCAACGAACTGGTCCGCGTCTACGTGGCCCAGAAGCGCAAGATCTCCGACGGTGACAAGCTCGCCGGGCGCCACGGGAACAAGGGTGTCATCGGCAAGATTCTGCCGGTCGAGGACATGCCGTTCCTGCCGGACGGCACCCCGGTCGACATCATCCTGAACACCCACGGTGTGCCGCGTCGTATGAACATCGGCCAGATCCTGGAAACCCACCTCGGGTGGGTCGCCAAGGCCGGCTGGAACATCGAGGGCTCTCCGGAGTGGGCGGGCAATCTGCCCGAGGATCTGCTGACGGCCGAGCCCAACAGCATCGTGTCCACCCCGGTGTTCGACGGTGCCCGCGAGGAGGAGCTGCAGGGTCTGCTCGGGTCGACGCTGCCCAACCGCGACGGCGAGGTTCTGGTCAATGCCGACGGCAAGGCGCGTCTGTTCGACGGGCGTTCCGGTGAACTGTTCCCGTACCCGGTGACGGTCGGCTACATGTACATCCTCAAGCTGCATCACCTGGTGGACGACAAGATCCACGCCCGCTCGACCGGTCCGTACTCGATGATCACCCAGCAGCCGCTGGGTGGTAAGGCGCAGTTCGGTGGTCAGCGGTTCGGTGAGATGGAGTGCTGGGCCATGCAGGCCTACGGCGCGGCGTACACGCTGCAGGAGCTCTTGACCATCAAGTCCGACGACACCGTCGGCCGGGTCAAGGTCTACGAGGCGATCGTCAAGGGCGAGAACATCCCCGAGCCGGGCATCCCGGAGTCGTTCAAGGTGCTGCTCAAGGAGCTGCAGTCGCTGTGCTTGAACGTCGAGGTGCTGTCTTCGGACGGCGCGGCAATCGAAATGCGGGACGGAGACGACGAGGACCTGGAGCGTGCTGCTGCCAACCTCGGAATCAACCTGTCGCGCAACGAATCTGCCTCTGTCGAAGATTTGGCCTGATCGCGGCGGAGCCGCGGCGCTGAATATTTATCTAGTCCCGAAAGGGGAAAGGGAGTTACGTGCTAGACGTCAACTTCTTCGATGAACTCCGGATCGGCCTGGCCACCGCTGACGACATTCGTCAGTGGTCCTACGGCGAAGTCAAGAAGCCGGAGACCATCAACTACCGCACGCTCAAGCCGGAGAAGGATGGCCTGTTCTGCGAGAAGATCTTCGGACCGACTCGCGACTGGGAGTGCTACTGCGGCAAGTACAAGCGCGTCCGCTTCAAGGGCATCATCTGCGAGCGCTGCGGCGTCGAGGTCACTCGCGCCAAGGTGCGTCGCGAGCGGATGGGCCACATCGAGCTGGCCGCACCCGTCACCCACATCTGGTACTTCAAGGGTGTCCCGTCGCGCCTGGGATATCTGCTGGATCTGGCCCCGAAGGATCTCGAGAAGATCATCTACTTCGCGGCCTACGTGATCACCGCCGTCGACACCGAGATGCGCCACAACGAGCTCTCCACCCTCGAAGCCGAGATGGAGGTCGAGAAGAAGGCCGTCGCCGATCAGCGTGACTCCGACCTGGAGGCCCGCGCCCAGAAGCTCGAGGCCGACCTGGCCGAGCTCGAGGCCGAGGGTGCCAAGTCCGACGTGCGCCGCAAGGTGCGCGACGGCGGCGAGCGTGAGATGCGCCAGCTGCGTGACCGGGCTCAGCGTGAGCTGGACCGGCTCGACGAGATCTGGAGCACGTTCACCAAGCTGGCTCCCAAGCAGCTCATCGTCGACGAGAACCTCTACCGCGAACTGGTCGACCGCTACGGCGAGTACTTCCAGGGTTCGATGGGTGCGGAGTCGATCCAGAAGCTCATCGAGAACTTCGACATCGACGCCGAGGCCGAGAACCTGCGTGAGGTCATTCGTAATGGCAAGGGCCAGAAGAAGCTTCGTGCGCTCAAGCGCCTGAAGGTGGTCGCCGCGTTCCAGCAGTCGGGCAACTCGCCGATGGGCATGGTGCTCGACGCGGTGCCGGTGATCCCGCCGGAGCTGCGCCCGATGGTCCAGCTCGACGGTGGCCGCTTCGCCACCTCGGACCTCAACGACCTGTACCGCCGCGTGATCAACCGCAACAACCGGCTCAAGAGGCTGATCGATCTGGGTGCGCCCGAGATCATCGTCAACAACGAGAAGCGGATGCTGCAGGAGTCGGTGGACGCGCTGTTCGACAACGGCCGCCGCGGCCGCCCGGTCACCGGACCGGGCAACCGTCCGCTGAAGTCGCTGTCCGATCTGCTCAAGGGCAAGCAGGGCCGGTTCCGCCAGAACCTGCTGGGCAAGCGCGTCGACTACTCGGGCCGTTCGGTCATCGTGGTCGGCCCGCAGCTCAAGCTGCACCAGTGCGGTCTGCCCAAGCTGATGGCACTCGAGCTGTTCAAGCCGTTCGTGATGAAGCGGCTCGTCGATCTCAACCACGCGCAGAACATCAAGAGCGCCAAGCGCATGGTCGAGCGTCAGCGTCCCCAGGTGTGGGATGTCCTCGAAGAGGTCATCGCCGAGCACCCGGTGCTGCTGAACCGTGCACCCACGCTGCACCGCCTGGGCATCCAGGCCTTCGAGCCGCAGCTGGTGGAAGGCAAGGCCATCCAGCTGCACCCGCTGGTGTGCGAGGCGTTCAACGCCGACTTCGACGGCGACCAGATGGCGGTTCACCTGCCGCTGAGCGCCGAGGCGCAGGCCGAGGCCCGCATCCTGATGCTGTCCTCGAACAACATCCTGTCCCCGGCGTCGGGCAAGCCGCTGGCCATGCCGCGTCTGGACATGGTGACCGGTCTGTACTACCTGACCACGCTGGTTCCCGGAGACACCGGTGAGCACACCGCGGCGGGTAAGGATGCGCCGGAGACCGGTGTGTACAGCTCGCCGGCCGAGGCCATCATGGCGATGGACCGCGGTGCGCTGTCGCCCCGCGCTCAGATCAAGGTGCGGCTGACGCAGCTGCGGCCGCCGCACGATCTGGAGGCCGAGCTGTTCGGTGAGAACGGCTGGCGGCCGGGCAACGCCTGGACCGCCGAGACCACTCTGGGCCGGGTGCTCTTCAATGAGCTTCTGCCGCAGGGGTATCCGTTCGTCAACGAGCAGATGCACAAGAAGGTCCAGGCCCGGATCATCAACGATCTGGCCGAGCGCTACCCGATGATCGTGGTGGCGCAGACCGTCGACAAGCTCAAGGACGCCGGTTTCTACTGGGCCACCCGTTCGGGTGTCACCGTCTCGATGGCCGACGTCATCGTGCCGCCGGAGAAGCAGGAAATCCTCGAGCGGTACGAGGCTGAGGCCGACGGGATCGAGAAGAAGTACCAGCGCGGTGCCCTCAACCGCCAGGAGCGCAACGACGCCCTGGTCGAGCTGTGGAAGGAAGCCACCGAAGAGGTCGGTAAGGCCTTGGAGGAGCACTATCCGGAGGACAACCCGATCATCACGATCGTGAAGTCCGGCGCCACGGGTAACTTCACCCAGACCCGCACGCTGGCCGGCATGAAGGGTCTGGTGACCAACCCGAAGGGTGAGTTCATCCCGCGGCCGATCAAGTCCTCGTTCCGCGAGGGCCTGACGGTGCTGGAGTACTTCATCAACACCCACGGCGCCCGTAAGGGTCTGGCGGACACCGCACTTCGTACCGCCGACTCGGGTTACCTGACCCGTCGTCTGGTGGACGTCAGCCAGGACGTGATCGTGCGCGAGCACGACTGCGGCACCGAGCGCGGCATCATCGTCGATCTGGCCGAGCGTCAGGCCGACGGCAGCCTGATCCGGGACCCGCACGTCGAGACCTCGGCGTACGCCCGGACGTTGGCCGCCGATGCGGTCGACGAGAACGGCACCGTCGTCGTCGAGGCCGGACACGACCTGGGCGACCCGGCCATCGACGCGCTGCTCGCGGCCGGCATCAGCTCGGTCAAGGTGCGTTCGGTGCTCACCTGCACCAGCGCATCGGGTGTGTGCGCGATGTGCTACGGCCGTTCGATGGCCACCGGCAAGCTGGTGGACATCGGCGAGGCGGTCGGCATCGTGGCCGCGCAGTCGATCGGTGAGCCCGGCACGCAGCTGACCATGCGTACCTTCCACCAGGGTGGTGTTACCGGTGGCGCCGACATCGTCGGTGGTCTGCCGCGCGTGCAGGAGCTGTTCGAGGCGCGTATTCCGCGCAACCGGGCTCCGATCGCCGACGTGGCCGGACGGGTCCAGCTGGAGGAGAGCGACAAGTTCTACAAGATCACCATCATTCCCGACGACGGGAGCGAGGAGGTCGTGTACGACAAGCTCTCCAAGCGTCAGCGGTTGAAGGTGTTCAAGCACGACGACGGTTCCGAGCGACTGCTGGTCGACGGTGACCACGTCGAGGTGGGTCAGCAGCTCCTGGAGGGCTCTGCCGACCCGCACGAGGTGCTGCGTGTCGAAGGCCCGCGCAAGGTGCAGATTCACCTGGTCAAGGAAGTCCAGGAGGTCTACCGGGCCCAGGGTGTGTCGATCCACGACAAGCACATCGAGGTCATCGTTCGGCAGATGCTGCGTCGCGTCACGATCATCGATTCGGGCGCAACGGAATTCCTGCCCGGGTCGCTGACCGAGCGCAGCGAGTTCGAGTCGGAGAACCGTCGCGTGGTCGCCGAGGGCAACGAGCCCGCGGCGGGACGCCCGGTGCTGATGGGTATCACCAAGGCATCGCTGGCCACCGATTCGTGGCTGTCGGCGGCGTCGTTCCAGGAGACCACCCGAGTGCTGACCGATGCGGCCATCAACTGCCGCAGCGACAAGCTCCAGGGTCTGAAGGAGAACGTGATCATCGGCAAGCTGATCCCGGCCGGTACCGGTATCAACCGGTACCGCAACATCCAGGTGCAGCCGACCGAAGAGGCTCGGGCCGCGGCGTACACGATCCCGTCGTACGAGGATCAGTACTACAGCCCGGACTTCGGCCAGGCCACTGGTGCTGCGGTGCCGCTGGACGATTACGGCTACTCGGACTACCGGTAACCCTCTCTGCGCGAGCAGACGCGAAGGCCCCCGCACGCACGGCGTGTCGGGGGCTTTGGCGTCTTGTCGCCAGTTATCCCCAGCCGTGAATTGGCAACTCTTAGGCCAACTTGCAGCATCGCGGCATGTTCATCAACGAGCTGTTTGCCGCCAACGGCGGGCTTGCGACGACCGGTCAACTGCTCAGCGTGATGTCGCGTAAGTCGCTGGCCGCCCACGTCAGGGCGGGCGCACTCGTCCGGGTTTGGCACGGCGTCTATGCGCTGTCCGAACCTGACACCGTCACCCGCCTGCGCGCACTTGACCTCATGACGGGCTAGAAGATGGTCGCCTGCATGAGCACCGCAGCCAGCTTCTACGGCTTCGATACCGAAAGGGACAAGCGGATCCACGTGCTCGATCCGGGCGTTCGGGTGCGGCCGGCGGCGGGTTTGATGGTGCACCAGCGGATAGGCGCGCCATTGCGGCGCATACATGGGCGGCTCGTCACCGCGCCGGCGTGGACTGCCATCGAGACCGCGCGGTCGCTACGGCGTCCTCGAGCTCTCGCGGTTCTTGATGCAGCCGCGCGAAGTGCTACCTGCGCATCGGCAGAGTTGGGGGCTGCGGTGCATGAGCAGCAGGGCCGTCGCGGGATCGTCAAGGTCCGGGAATTGCTGCCGTACGTCGACGCGCGTGCCGAGTCGGCGATGGAAAGTGAAGCGCGACTGGTATTCATCGATGGTGGCATTCCGCCATCGACACTTCAGCACGAGATCGTCGATCGCTGTGGTGACCTGTGGCGGGTCGACTGCGCGTGGGCCGAGGCGATGGTCGCCGCGGAATACGACAGCATGGAGTGGCACGCCAATCCGACAGCCTGGAAGCGCGACCGCATCAAGACGGCGAGAGTCCAGGAGATGGGTTGGACCTTGGTCCGCTTCGTCGTCGACGATGTGCGACGGTATCCGGGCCAGCTGGTCGAGCGGGTGGCCACCTGCATAGACGCCGTTCGCATCGCGGGCTGAGCAGACGCAAAGGACTCCGCATGCGCGGCGTGTCGGGGACTTTTGTGGCTGTTCGCGGCTGAAACGCGATGAATTAGGCCGGCCGCCGGGGTCTAAACGCCTATGACCCAACTGCTCAGAGTCCACAACTTCATGCTGTCGCGCGACGGGTTCGGTGCCGGGCTGAACCAATGTCTGGAGCGTCCCTTCGGCGATGCCGACCAACCCGCGCTGTTCGCGTGGGTCGGCGTGACGGCCAGTTGGGTGGGGCGCCGCGATCCGGGCGGCACCCGCGGCCTCGACGACTACTTCACCCGCGACTTCACCAACAACATCGGCGCGGAGATCATGGGCCGCAATAAGTTCAGCCCCTATCGCGGCCCCTGGGAAGACCATCCCGAGTGGCAGGGGTGGTGGGGCGACGAGCCACCGTTTCACACCCCGGTGTTCGTCATGACCCACCACCAGCGGTCACCGCTGACACTGTCGGACACCACTTTCCACTTTGTCTCCGGTGACCCGGCCAGTGTGCTGGAGCAGGCGAAGGCGGCGGCCGGTGGAAAGGACGTCCGCCTCGGCGGCGGTGCGAGCACCGTCCGGCAATTCCTGGACGCAGGCCTGGTCGACACTCTGCACATCGCGGTCGCTGACGTGGAGATCGGCGCCGGATCGCGGTTGTGGGAGTCACCCGACGACCTCGACGACCGGTTCCATCACGAGGTCGTGCCCAGCACCAGTGGGGTCACCCACCACCTGTTCTGGCGGTGACGACCGCTCGCCGCGGCGGGTGAGCGCGCCTAAACTGGCCAGGTGCTCATCGGTTCTCATGTCCATACCGACGATCCACTGGCGGCAGCGGCGGCCGACGGCGCCGAGGTGGTGCAGTTCTTCCTGGGTAATCCGCAGAGCTGGAAGAAACCCACGCCGCGCGAGGACGCCGAGACGCTCAAAGCGTCGCCCATCCCGCTGTATGTGCACGCGCCGTACCTGATCAACGTGGCGTCGGCCAATAACCGGGTGCGGATTCCGTCGCGCAAGATCCTGCAGGACACCTGCGACGCCGCGGCCGACATCGGTGCCACGGCGGTGATCGTGCACGGCGGGCATGCCGATGACAACGACATGGAGGCCGGTTTCGAACGCTGGGCCAAAGCGCTGGCACAGCTGCAGACCGATGTTCCGGTCTATCTGGAGAACACCGCAGGCGGTGACCACGCGATGGCGCGCCACTTCGACACGATCGCGCGACTGTGGGAGCGCATCGCCGACACCGGCATCGGGTTCTGCCTCGACACCTGCCATGCCTGGGCGGCCGGCGAGGAGCTCATCGACGCCGTGGCGCGCATCAAGGCCATCACCGGACGCATCGATTTGGTGCACTGCAACGACTCGCGGGACGCGAAGGGCTCCGGCGCCGACCGGCACGCCAACTTCGGTGCCGGACAGATCGATCCGCAACTGCTGGTGGCCGTGGTCGGGGCCGCCGACGCCCCGGTGATCTGCGAGACGGCCGACGAGGGCCGCAAGGACGACATCGCGTTTCTCCGCGAGCACCTGGCCTGACGATGCGGGCCCGCGTGGTCGCGCTCCTGGCGGTTCTGTTGTTCGTATCAGCCTGTGCGGCACCGGGATCCGCCTCACCCGCGCCGTTCACGCCGGGCGCCAGTGTGCACACGATCAGCGTCGGCGGCATCGACCGCGAGTATCGGCTCTATCTTCCGGCCGGCCTGCCGCCCGCGGCTCCGCTGGTCGTCATGCTGCACGGCGGGTTCGGCAGCGCCGCCCAAGCCGAGCGGACCTACGGGTGGAACCAGTTGGCCGATTCGGCCAAGTTCGCGGTGGCCTATCCCGACGGCCTGGGCCGGGCCTGGAACGCCGGTGGTGGGTGCTGCGGGCAGCCGGCCCGGGATGGGATCGACGATGTCGGTTTCATCACCGCCGCTGTCCGTGACATCGCCGGCAACGTCGGCATCGACCCATCCCGCATCTTCGCCACCGGCATCAGCAACGGCGGCATGATGGCTTATGCATTGGCGTGTAACAGCGCGATCTTCGCGGCCATCGGCCCGGATTCGGCGACGCAGCTCGGCAGCTGTCCGGCGCCGCGGCCGATGTCGGTGTTACATATCCACGGCACCGCCGACCGGTTGATCCGCTATGACGGGCAACCCGGGACCGGGGTGGCGCACATCGATGGTCCGCCGGTGCCTGAGCTCAACGCGTTCTGGCGCGGTGTCGATGGGTGTGACGCGCCTGCGACAACGGTCGCGGGCAATGTGACGACCTCAGTGGCAACCTGTCCGGGCGGTCGCAGCGTAGAGCTCGTCACGGTGGCCGGTGGCGGCCACGAATGGCCCTCGTTCGCCACCCAGACGTTGTGGGATTTCTTCGCCGCCCATCCGGGGTGATCGCCGGCTTCAGTGGTGGGCAGCGGTGCGCAGGTGCTCGCTGTCCACGCCGCTGATGGTGAGGGCGCCGATGACGATGCCGACGACGACACCGACCAGGGTGTCCAGAATCCGGTCGACGGCCGCTGCGGGCGCTAGGCCGGCGCCAAGCCCGGTGAGTAGCAACGCCATTGGCGTCACGGCCAGTGAGGTCAGGGCATAGTTGACCGTCGAGGCGATCTCGGCGCAGATCTGGAAGATGACGATTGCGGCGGCCGCTCCCCAGTACCCCAGCGGGAGGGCCAGCAGTCCTGCGGCCAGCAGCGCACCCCCGATGTTGCCGAGCAGACGTTGCACACCGCGATGGACGGCGACGTGGTAGGCCACACCCGCAATGGTGGCGACGGCGCCCATCGCCGCCCACATGTAGTGGGACAACCCGAAGGCCAGCGCGACGGCCGCGCCGACGGTTCCCGCGACGGCGATCCGGGCGCTGCTCTTCAGCAGCGTGGAATGCGGGGCGCGGATCAGCGTGACCGCGACCGATTCGCGTCGGGCCGGGTGGGTTCCGGTGTGCATGTCGGCCCGGCCGGTCGATGCGCGCCATGCCAGGCTTAGCAGCCAGGGAGCAAGCGCGGCGATCATTCCGGTCACCGTTCCGACGGCGCTCGCCGCCACCGCGTGCAGGACGTCGCCGGTGTTGCGGGCGAAGGCCTCGGCGCCCACCGCGGCGAAGACGAACACCACTGCGCCGGGGCCGACAATGTGCAAAGCGGAGACGAAAAACGCTGCGGCCCCGGCGATCAGGGCGATCACCGCGACGCTGACGGCTACCGGAGCGCCGCTCGCGCCCAACGTCGCGCCGGTCGCGATCGACGAGATGATCAGGATGCTGAGGACGGTAAGCCGACCGACGCGCACCGGGTAGGGATCCGGTCGGCAGAACGCGCAGACCAGAGCACCGAGGGCGGCGAACCCGGCGACATTGTGGTGGCCGGTCAGTCCGCCGACCACGAACATCAGGGCTACCGCGGCACCGACTCGCACTGGCACCGCGACACCGGCCTTGCCCAGGTCGGCGTGCAGGGCACCGCGCCAGGTCTTCGGCCGGACGGCATGGCGCAGTGCGGTGCGCATCGGGCCCAACTGGCGAACGAGCGGAGCGACCACCGAGATAATTTAGCACTGTTTTACTAGTAAACTAACCCTCCGCTTACCATGACCGTGTGCCCAGACGCGGCGAGGCCAGTGCGCTCAGTGACACCGTCGACCGGATTCGCTGGGAGTGGGCTACGGCCTACCCCCACCTCGATACCGCGCCCATCGACGTACTCGGCCGTGTCCAGCGCATCGCCTCGATCTGCAACCAACGGCTCGACTCCAACCTGGAACGCCACGGCGTCACCCGCTCCGAATTCGCCGTGCTGGGCGCGCTTGCCCGCGTGGACCGGCCGCTTCGGGCCAGCGAGGTGGTCTCCACCACGCTGCTCAGCGGGGCTTCGGTGACCAAGATCGCTGACAGCCTGGCCCGCCGGGGACTGCTCGAACGTCAGAAGTCCGAACGCGACGGTCGGGTGGTGCTGCTGGTGCTCACCGGGGCCGGCCGCGCAGTGGTCGACAGTGAGATGCCCCGGCGTCTGGCCGACGACGAAGCGATGATCTCCGGGCTCACCGACGCCGAGCGAGCCACCCTTGCCGAGTTGCTCCGCAAGATCTGCGCCACGCTGGGCGACTGACTCACCGGTGCCGGCTCAGGTCAGGTAGACCTTTCGCAGCGTCTCGGTCACCGTCCACACCGTCTTGGCGCCCTTGGCCAGGCGCACGACGTCGCCGGGCCCCAGCGTCAATGTGGGACTGTCGTCGTCGAATTCAACGGTCGCGGCCCCCGATAGCACGACGAACAGCTCTTCGGCTTCGACATCGCTCATCACCCCTGGCGTCATCTCCCACACGCCGACTTCGAGGCCGCCGAACGTGCCGAGTTCGGCAACTCCGGTGTGTGGGTCGCCGCTGAGCGACTGCTCGGCGGGAACCGACTCGTGCTCGAGCCACTCGGTGGCGGCATGGACGACAGAGTTTCGCTTCACGGATAGCAGGATGCCATATTACGGATCTTGTGCGGTCGTTGAAAAAATGTAACAGTGGTGTCATGTCGGACACGCATGTCGTCACCAACCAGGTCCCGCCCCTTGTGGATTACAACCCGGCCACCTCGCCGGTCCTGATCGAAGCCCTCATCCGGGAAGGCGGCCAGTGGGGCCTCGACGAGGTCACCGAGCTGGGCGCCATTTCGGGCAGTGCGCAGGCGCAGCGATGGGGTGATCTGGCCGATCGCAACGTGCCGATCCTGCACACTCACGACCGCTACGGTCACCGCGTCGACGAAATCGAGTACGACCCGGCCTATCACGAGCTGATGCGCACGGCCATCGCTCACGGTGTGCACGCCGCCCCGTGGGCCGACGACCGTCCCGGCGCGCACGTGGTCCGCGCCGCCAAGATGGGGGTGTGGACGTGCGAACCCGGTCACGTCTGCCCGATCTCGATGACCTATGCGGTGGTGCCGGCACTGCGGCACAATGCCGAGCTCGCCGAGATCTACGAGCCGCTGCTGACCAGCCGGGAATACGACCCAGAACTGAAGGTGCCGACCACCAAAGCCGGTATCACCGCCGGCATGTCGATGACCGAGAAGCAGGGCGGATCCGACGTGCGGGCCGGCACCACCCAGGCTGTCCCCAATGGCGACGGCAGCTACTGCCTGACCGGCCACAAGTGGTTCACCTCGGCCGCCATGAGCGACATCTTCCTGGTGCTCGCCCAGGCGCCGGGTGGGCTCAGTTGCTTCATGCTGCCGCGCGTCCTGCCCGACGGCACCCGCAACCGGATGTTCCTGCAGCGCTTGAAGGACAAGCTAGGTAACCACGCCAACGCTTCGAGCGAAGTCGAATACGACGGTGCCGTTGCGTGGCTGGTCGGTGAGGAAGGTCGCGGTGTGCCGACCATCATCGAGATGGTCAACCTCACCCGGTTGGACTGCACCCTGGGCAGTGCCACCAGCATGCGCAGTGGCCTGACCCGCGCGGTGCATCACGCCCAGCATCGAAAGGCGTTCGGCGCCTATCTCATCGACCAGCCACTGATGCGCAACGTGCTCGCCGATCTCGCGGTGGAGGCCGAGGCGGCGACGATCGTGGCCATGCGGATGGCCGGTGCCACCGACGCTGCGGTCCGCGGTGACGAACGGGAGACCCTGCTGCGTCGCATCGGCCTGGCCGCCGCCAAGTACTGGGTGTGCAAGCGCGCCACCCCGCACGCCGCCGAGGCGATGGAGTGCCTGGGCGGTAACGGCTACGCCGAGGAGTCCGGGATGCCACGGCTGTACCGGGAGGCGCCGTTGATGGGTATCTGGGAAGGTTCGGGCAACGTCAGCGCGCTGGACACGTTGCGGGCCATGGCGACCCGGCCCGAGTGCGTCGGTGTGCTGTTCGACGAGCTGGCCACCACCGCCGGTCAGGATGCCCGCCTCGACACCCATGTGGCCGGATTGCGTTCGGAGCTGGAGAACCTCGACGGCATCGAGTACCGCGCCCGCACGATCGCCGAGGACATCACGGTGGCGCTGCAGGGGTCGCTGCTGGTGCGCCACGGCCATCCGGCCGTCGCCGAGGCATTCCTGGCCAGCCGGGTGGGCGGCAACTGGGGAGGCGCGTTCGGCACGCTGCCGGCCGGAGTCGATCTCGCGCCGATCCTCGAGCGCTGCCTGGTCAAGGGATGACCGACCTGAAGACGATGACCTACGAGGTCACCGATCGGGTCGCCCGGATCACGTTCAACCGCCCGGACAAGGGCAACGCGATCGTCGCCGACACTCCGCTGGAATTGGCCGCGCTGGTCGAGCGGGCCGATCTGGATCCCCGCGTCCACGTCATCCTGGTGTCCGGTCGCGGCGAGGGCTTCTGCGCGGGTTTCGATCTGAGTGCCTACGCCGACGGCACCGGCTCGGCAGGCGGCTCGGACCGGGAAGGCACGGTGCTCGACGGCAAGACGCAAGCCGTCAACCACCGCCCGGACCGGCCCTGGGATCCGATGATCGACTACCAGATGATGAGCCGCTTCGTCCGCGGCTTCGCCAGCCTGATGCACGCCGACAAACCCACAGTGGTCAAGATCCACGGTTACTGTGTGGCTGGCGGAACCGACATCGCCCTGCACGCTGATCAGGTGATCGCCGCGGCGGACGCCAAGATCGGCTATCCGCCGACCCGGGTGTGGGGTGTACCGGCAGCGGGCTTGTGGGCGCATCGGCTCGGCGACCAACGCGCCAAACGGCTTCTGCTGACCGGTGATTGCATCACCGGGGCGCAGGCAGCCGAGTGGGGACTGGCGGTTGAGGCGCCCGACCCGGCCGATCTGGACGAGCGCACCGAGCGCCTCGTCGAGCGGATTGCCGCAGTGCCGGTCAATCAGTTGATCATGGTGAAACTCGCCATGAACACCGCGCTCTACCAGCAGGGTGTGGCGACCAGCAGGATGGTCAGCACGGTGTTCGACGGCATCGCCCGGCATACCCCGGAGGGGCACGCCTTCGTGGCCGACGCTCGTGAGCACGGATTCCGTGCGGCGGTGCGCCATCGCGACGAGCCGTTCGGTGACCACGGCCGAACCGCCTCCGGGGTCTGAACGTGCCCGGTTCGCTGTCGAAGATGACCGCCCGATCGGTGGTCCTGAGCGTCCTGCTCGGTGCCCATCCGGCCTGGGCCACTTCGGCCGAATTGCTGCAACTCACCGCGGATTTCGGGATCCGGGAGCAGACCCTGCGGGTCGCGTTGACCAGGATGGTCGCCGCGGGTGACCTGGTGCGCTCCGACAACGGCTATCGGCTCTCCACCCGTCTGCTGGATCGGCAGCGCCGCCAGGACGACGCGCTCAACCCGCGCACCCGCGACTGGGACGGCAGCTGGCTGACCCTGGTGATCACCGCGGTCGGGATGGACGCGCGGGCGCGGGCGGCGATGCGAAACACCCTGCAGATCAAACGGTTCGGTGAGTTGCGCGAAGGGCTGTGGTTGCGGCCGGACAACCTCGACGAGGAACTGCCGGCCGAGCTCGCTGACCGGGTTCGGGTGCTGCAAGCCCGCGACGCCGATCCCGCCGACCTCGCCCAACGGCTGTGGGGCCTGGACGACTGGGCGCGCACCGGCCGCCGGCTGCTCGCCGACATGGGGGCCGCGCGGGACGTCCCCCGCCGGTTTGTCGCGGCCGCGGGGATGGTGCGCCATGTGCTGACCGACCCGGTGCTGCCCGAGGAGCTGCTGCCGCCGCACTGGCCCGGTGCCGAACTCCGGACGAGCTATGCAGACTTCGCCGTCGAACTCGGCGCGCGGCGAGACGTGGGACGACTGGCGGAGGCGACGAAATGACCGGAGTTCGAGTCGAACGCAGCGGTCCGGTGACGACGGTGATCCTGGATCGTCCGCACGCCCGCAACGCGGTCGACGGTCCCACCGCGATGGCGCTGTTCGAGGCATTCGGAGAATTCGACCGCGACGAGTCGGCCTCGGTCGCGGTGTTGTGGGGCGATCACGGAACGTTCTGCGCCGGAGCCGATCTCAAGGCCATCGGGACGCCGGACAGCAATCCGACCCACCGCCCGCGGGCGGGAGTTGACGCGCCCGGGCCGATGGGCCCCAGCCGCATGCAGCTGTCCAAACCCGTCATCGCCGCGGTCAGCGGATACGCAGTGGCCGGCGGACTCGAGCTGGCGCTGTGGTGTGACCTGCGGGTGGTCGAGGACGACGCGGTGTTCGGGGTGTTTTGCCGCCGGTGGGGTGTGCCCCTGATCGACGGTGGCACCGTCCGGTTGCCCCGGCTGATCGGGCACAGTCGGGCGATGGACATGATCCTGACCGGCCGGGCCGTGGATGCCCAGGAGGCACTGGCGATCGGGCTGGCCAACCGGGTGGTAGCCAAGGGACAGGCGCGCAGCGCCGCCGAGCAGCTGGCCGCCGATCTGGCCGCCCTGCCGCAGCGCTGCCTGCGCTCGGATCGCCTGTCGGCGCTGAACCAGTGGGGACATTCAGAAGCCGACGCCATCGATTTCGAGTTCGCCAGCCTGTCTCGGGTGGCCGCCGAATCGGTCGCCGGGGCGCAGCGCTTCGCCCAGGGTGCCGGCCGGCATGGGCAGAAGGCCTAACTCTTGTTGAGGGTGTTCCCGGAGCCGAGGTTGTTGACCTTCGGATCGCCCTTGTAGTTGACGGTGTTGTTCAAGCCGACGATGGACAGCTCGTTGTCGATCTTGTCGAAGGTGATCTTGTTGTCGGCGCCGCCGATGTTCACCGACGCGCAGGTGCCCTTGACGGTCAGTGTGTTGTTCGAACCGCCGACGTTGAGCGACTTGCCGTCGGCGCAGTCGATCTCAGCGGTGGTGCCGAACGAGCCGTAGTTGATGGTGTTGCCCACTTCCACCTGGGCTCCGGAACTGCCGGCGGTTGCGGTTGGGGGCTGTTGTCGTTGCTGGTGGAACCGCAGCCGGCCAAGGTCAGCGCGGTTGCGACGCCGATCCCGGCGATCAGGGTGGGGAGTGCATCGGGAGTACTTCCTTTGGCTGTCGGCCGGAGCGGGGTCGATCCGGTTCGTCACACGCTGTCAGTCACGACGTTATCGGCGATCACCGTGTTCGACGAGCTTCCGGCGATGCGCGTCGGGATGCGGATTGCCCCGATGTCCCGGCGCATCGGGCCGGTCTGCGGTTCGCCCCGTCCCGCGCAGGCACGCACGTGTCCGCGCACTGTTCAACTAGAGTTCTTCGCGATCCAAGATTGAGGGGCGCCACGATGACATCTCAGCCGGAATCGGACTCGGCGGGCGGTCGGCCGCGCGCCGGGGGCCGGACTTCGGCGAGGTCGGCCAAGCTCAGCCGCGATGTCATCGTCAACGCCGCGCTGACGTTCCTGGACCGCGATGGCTGGGACGGGCTGACCATCAATGCCCTGGCCACCCAGCTCGGGACCAAGGGTCCGTCGCTGTACAACCACGTGCACAGTCTCGATGATTTGCGCCGCACCGTGCGCATGCGGGTGGTCGACGACATCCTTCAGATGCTGTCGGCGGTGGGGCAGGGCCGCACTCGCGACGACGCCGTGATGGCCATGGCCAGCGCTTACCGCAGCTACGCGCACCACCACCCGGGCCGGTATTCGGCGTTCACCCGAATGCCGCTGGGTGGGGACGATCCCGAGTACACCGCGGCCTCACGTGCCGCCGCGGCACCGGTCATCGAGGTGCTGGCCTCCTACGGCCTGGACGGCGCGGCCGCGTTCTATGCCGCTCTCGAGTTCTGGGCTGCGCTGCACGGGTTCGTGCTCCTGGAGATGACCGGGGTCATGGACGAGGTCGACACCGACGCCGTGTTCTCCGATATGGTGCTGCGCCTGGCGACCGGTATGGCGCACCGCACCGAGGGCCAGAGCTGACCGCTGTTGGGAACCACTGCCGGCATTCGCACGTTGACCTGCGAGAAGGCCTGGTAGGAGCCTCGTCCACCGAGTTTGGAGGGGCGTGCCGCGCCTGGTATCGTGGAAGCTCGTGCCTGGCCACTAGGGGCGCAAGCGGGGACGCATGCGCGCACGCCGGGCCAATTCGCATGTCCAGTATGCATCGGATTAGACGGATGCACAGTGCGTGCGACACGCCCGGACGCGGGGGACGCGTAGGGGCTAAAACTGCAGTACAGAGACTTGAAGATCGCCGCAAGACGAACGAGAGACAGAAAGCCGGTAGATGCCAACCATTCAGCAGCTGGTCCGCAAGGGTCGCCGCGACAAGATCGCCAAGGTGAAGACCGCGGCCCTCAAGGGCAGCCCGCAGCGTCGTGGCGTGTGCACCCGCGTGTACACCACCACCCCGAAGAAGCCGAACTCGGCGCTTCGGAAGGTCGCGCGTGTTCGCCTGACCAGCGCGGTCGAGGTCACCGCCTACATCCCCGGTGAGGGTCACAACCTGCAGGAACACTCCATGGTGCTGGTGCGCGGTGGTCGTGTGAAGGACCTGCCGGGCGTTCGTTACAAGATCATCCGCGGTTCGCTGGACACCCAGGGCGTCAAGAACCGCAAGCAGGCCCGTAGCCGCTACGGTGCGAAGAAGGAGAAGAGCTGATGCCGCGCAAGGGCCCCGCTCCCAAGCGTCCTCTGGTCAACGACCCGGTGTACGGGTCTCAGCTGGTCACCCAGCTGGTCAACAAAGTGCTGCTCGATGGGAAGAAATCGCTGGCAGAACGCATTGTTTATGGTGCGCTCGAACAGGCTCGCGACAAGACCGGAACCGATCCGGTCATCACCCTGAAGCGGGCATTGGACAACGTCAAGCCGGCCCTGGAGGTCCGCAGTCGCCGCGTCGGTGGCGCCACCTACCAGGTGCCCGTCGAGGTGCGCCCCGATCGCTCGACCACGCTGGCCCTGCGCTGGCTGGTCAGCTTCAGCAAGGCCCGCCGTGAGAAGACCATGATCGAGCGGCTGGCGAACGAGATCCTCGACGCCAGCAACGGCCTGGGTGCCGCCGTCAAGCGACGTGAGGACACCCACAAGATGGCCGAGGCGAACCGGGCCTTCGCGCACTACCGCTGGTGACACCGACCTGCGCAGAGCTGCGCGGGTTCAACACCAAAAGCATTAACTCAAGCGAAAGAGTGGGAATTTAGCCGTGGCACAGGACGTGTTGACCGACCTGACGAAGGTCCGCAACATCGGCATCATGGCGCACATCGACGCCGGCAAGACGACGACGACTGAGCGCATCCTCTTCTACACCGGTATCAGCTACAAGATCGGTGAGGTGCACGACGGCGCCGCCACGATGGACTGGATGGAGCAGGAGCAGGAGCGGGGTATCACCATCACCTCGGCTGCGACGACCTGCTTCTGGAACAACAACCAGATCAACATCATCGATACGCCGGGGCACGTCGACTTCACCGTCGAGGTGGAACGCTCGCTGCGGGTGCTTGACGGCGCCGTGGCGGTCTTCGACGGCAAGGAAGGTGTCGAGCCACAGTCCGAGCAGGTGTGGCGTCAGGCCGACAAGTACGACGTCCCGCGGATCTGCTTCGTCAACAAGATGGACAAGCTGGGCGCGGACTTCTATTTCTCCGTCCAGACGATGAAGGACCGGTTGGGCGCCAACGTCATTCCGATCCAGCTGCCGATCGGCTCCGAAAATGACTTCGAGGGCGTCGTCGACCTGGTCGAGATGAACGCCAAGGTGTGGACCGGCGAGACCAAGCTCGGCGAGAAGTACGACGTCGTCGAGATCCCCGCGGACCTTCAGGAGAAGGCCGAGGAGTACCGCACCGCGATGATCGAGGCTGTTGCCGAGACCGACGAGGCGCTGCTGGAGAAGTACCTGGGCGGCGAGGAACTGTCGATCGAGGAGATCAAGGGCGGCCTGCGCAAGCTGACCATCAGCAGCCAGGCCTACCCGGTGCTGTGCGGTTCGGCGTTCAAGAACAAGGGCGTGCAGCCCATGCTCGACGCCGTCATCGACTACCTGCCCAACCCGCTGGACGTTCCGCCGGCCGAGGGACACGTTCCCGGCAAGGAAGACGAGATCATCTCTCGTAAGCCGTCGGCCGACGAGCCGTTCTCGGGCCTGGCCTTCAAGGTCGCGACACACCCGTTCTTCGGCAAGCTGACCTACGTCCGGGTCTACTCGGGCAAGGTCGACTCGGGCGCGCAGGTCGTCAACTCGACCAAGGGCAAGAAGGAGCGGCTGGGCAAGCTGTTCCAGATGCACTCCAACAAGGAGAACCCGGTCGAGTCGGCATCCGCCGGCCACATCTACGCGGTCATCGGCCTCAAGGACACCACCACCGGTGACACCTTGTGCGATCCGAACCATCAGATCGTGCTGGAGTCGATGACGTTCCCCGACCCGGTCATCGAGGTCGCCATCGAGCCCAAGACCAAGAGCGACCAGGAGAAGTTGGGCACGGCCATCCAGAAGCTGGCCGAGGAAGACCCGACTTTCAAGGTGCACCTTGATCAGGACACCGGTCAGACCGTGATCGGCGGCATGGGCGAGCTGCACCTGGACATCCTGGTCGACCGCATGCGTCGCGAGTTCAAGGTCGAGGCCAACGTCGGTAAGCCGCAGGTGGCCTACCGCGAGACCATCCGTCGCGCGGCGAAGAACGTCGAGTACACCCACAAGAAGCAGACCGGTGGCTCGGGCCAGTTCGCGAAGGTCATCATCGACCTCGAGCCGTTCACCGGCGAGGACGGTGCCACCTACGAGTTCGAGAACAAGGTCACCGGTGGCCGCATCCCGCGTGAGTACATCCCGTCGGTGGATGCCGGCGCCCAGGACGCCATGCAGTACGGCGTGCTGGCCGGCTACCCGCTGGTGAACGTCAAGGTCACCCTGCTCGACGGTGCCTACCATGACGTCGACTCGTCGGAAATGGCCTTCAAGGTGGCCGGTTCGCAGGCGATGAAGAAGGCCGCCGCGGCAGCCCAGCCCGTCATCCTGGAACCGATCATGGCCGTCGAGGTCACCACCCCCGAGGACTACATGGGTGACGTGATCGGCGACCTGAACTCCCGCCGTGGTCAGATCCAGGCCATGGAGGAGCGCAGCGGTGCCCGTGTCGTCAAGGCGCAGGTTCCGCTGTCGGAGATGTTCGGCTACGTCGGCGACCTGAGGTCGAAGACGCAGGGCCGGGCTAACTACTCCATGGTGTTCGACTCGTACGCCGAAGTTCCGGCGAACGTGTCGAAGGAGATCATCGCGAAGGCGACGGGTCAGTAAGCGGAGCGAACGACCCAATAGGGTGGAGCTCAGTAGAAAAACTGGCCTGTCGGCTTGGCAGACCACACAACTGAAAAACGACAACCTGCTTTAGAAGCACCAACAAGTCCAGGAGGACACAGAAGTGGCGAAGGCGAAGTTCGAGCGGACGAAGCCGCACGTCAACATCGGGACCATCGGTCACGTTGACCACGGCAAGACCACGCTGACTGCAGCAATCACCAAGGTTCTGCACGACAAGTACCCCGATTTGAACGAGTCGCGCGCATTCGACCAGATCGACAATGCGCCCGAGGAGCGTCAGCGCGGTATCACCATCAACATCTCCCACGTGGAGTACCAGACCGAGAAGCGTCACTACGCGCACGTCGACGCCCCCGGTCACGCTGACTACATCAAGAACATGATCACCGGTGCCGCCCAGATGGACGGTGCGATCCTGGTGGTCGCCGCCACCGACGGCCCGATGCCGCAGACCCGTGAGCACGTGCTGCTGGCCCGTCAGGTCGGTGTGCCCTACATCCTGGTGGCGCTGAACAAGTCCGACATGGTCGACGACGAGGAGCTCCTCGAGCTCGTCGAGATGGAGGTCCGCGAACTGCTGGCCGCCCAGGAGTTCGACGAGGACGCCCCGGTGGTGCGGGTGTCGGCGCTCAAGGCCCTCGAGGGCGACCCCACCTGGGTCAAGAGCGTCGAAGACCTGATGGACGCGGTTGACGAGTCGATCCCGGATCCGGTCCGCGACACCGACAAGCCGTTCCTGATGCCCGTCGAGGACGTTTTCACCATCACCGGCCGCGGCACCGTGGTGACCGGTCGCGTCGAGCGTGGCGTGATCAACGTGAACGAGGAAGTCGAGATCGTCGGCATCCGCCCCGGCACCACCAAGACCACGGTCACCGGTGTCGAGATGTTCCGCAAGCTGCTCGATCAGGGCCAGGCCGGCGACAACGTCGGTCTGCTGGTCCGCGGTGTCAAGCGCGAGGACGTCGAGCGCGGTCAGGTCATCGTGAAGCCGGGCACCACCACCCCGCACACGGAGTTCGAGGGCAGCGTCTACATCCTGTCCAAGGACGAGGGCGGCCGCCACACGCCGTTCTTCAACAACTACCGTCCGCAGTTCTACTTCCGCACCACGGACGTGACCGGCGTCGTGACCCTCCCCGAGGGCACCGAGATGGTGATGCCCGGTGACAACACCGACATCTCCGTCAAGCTGATCCAGCCCGTGGCCATGGACGAGGGCCTGCGGTTCGCGATCCGTGAAGGTGGTCGCACCGTCGGCGCCGGCCGGGTCACCAAGATCATCAAGTAGGCTCCGCCTACCAATGATCTGAGCATCATCTGATCTAGCACTGCGAAAGCGGCGCTCACCTCCGGGTGGGCGCCGCTTTTCTTTTGCACCGGAGCAGCAGACCTGGGTGTTAGGCTCTGGCATTCTCACAACGGGGTGGGGCAAATGGACGACGACTACCAGCCACCGGCATACCCGCCGTCGATTCTCGTCGGCGGCGCGGCGTTGGTCGTCGCCCTGGTCGCGATCGTGGTATCGGTGTTGCTGGTGAGCGCAGCGAGCGTCGCCGTCCGCAGCGACCGTCCGGCGGTGCCGAACCCGGCGCCCGCACCGGCGCGAACCTTCCAACCCGCGACAGCGGTCGCGGTGCAGCCCGCGACCGGCCCTTCCCTCGATGGTGTTGTGGACCGCCTCATCCCGCAGTTCCCCGATCTCGACCGACTGCTCGCGCCGTCGCCAGAGCCGTGATGGCCCGAACCCGATGGCGCTAGTCTGAGTTCCGGCATCTGCTGGTCGAGAAGGGACATGGCAATGTTGGGTCGGTATCTCAAGGCGCAGCTGACCGTCCTGCTGTTCGGCGGTCTGGTCGGACCGATTTTCCTGATCGTCTATTTCGCGCTGGGCACGATGGCGCGTCCGTATCTGAACTGGATGTTCTGGGTGGGGCTGCTGGTCACCGCCGCAGATGTGCTGGCCGCGTTGTGGTTGACCAACGCCGGCACGAAAGCCGCGGCGCGGCATAGCGAATTGGCGCAGCGCGGCGTCCTGGTGTTGGCGCAGATCACCGGAATCTCGGACACCTCGTGGTTTGTGAACGACCAGCAGATGATCAAGGTGAACCTGCACTTCGACGTACCGGGCTATCCCGGATTCGACGCTCAGGAGACCATGGCGTCCAGCCCCGTGCGGATGCAGATCCTCAACGCCCACAAGCTGGTCGCCCTCGTTGAACCCGGCACCGAGAGGTACGAAATCGATTGGGACGCAAGCGCCTTGATTGCCGGTGTGGTCCCCGCACAGTTCACCCTGGCTGAGGACAACAAGACCTACGACCTACGCGGGCAGGCCGGACCGTTGATGGAGATCATGCAGATCTTGCGGGCCAACAACATTGCGCTGAACGGGGCCATCGACATTCGCTCCAATCCGGTGGTGCGCCAGCAGGTGATGGATGTCGTTCGCCGCGCCGCCGGTTCGCCCGCCGCGCAGACCCCGCCCCCGGCGTCAGCGCCGCCACCGATGCCGCAGCCGTATCTGCCGCAGATGCCGACGGTCACCACCGCGCAGCGTCTGCAGGAGTTGGAGACGCTGCGCGCCACCGGCACCATCACCGAGGGCGAATACACCGCCAAGCGTCAGCAGATCCTGTCCGATCTGTGACTGCTTGCTGATGGCGGTCCGCAGCACCGGCACAAATGTCTTGCCGCGCAGGCGGTATCGAACAGGGTCGCGGACGCCGGGCAGCGTGTGTATGACCCGCCCGGTCGTCCGCGACCCAGTCCGCTACTGACTGGTTAGCTCCCGCCGACCGGCGGGGTGTTCCCGTTGGGTCCGTATGCCCCGTTCTGGTCATTGGCGTTTCCGGCGCCACCCGAGGTATCCGGCGGAGTCGCCTGGTTGCCGGACGTCTCGCACATCGACGTCGAGGTCTGCGGAATGGTGCAGTCCTGCGGCGCCGCGGTCGCGTTCGGTCCAGCCAGCAGCGCGACGGCGAACGCGCCGATGGCCAGAGCAGGTGCGAAGCGGCGGATGGTCACAGACATCGTGTTTCTCACTTTCCGATCGGGATTTCGCAGCGGCCCAGTGGCTAGGGGCGGGCTGCGGGGCGAGTCTCGGCAGTGCGGTTGGTTCCCGCCCGCAACTCGTGGCGACGAGGGCCGGTGCCTAGAGCCGGGCCCAAGGCCAATGACTCGCCAATCAGCAATACCCGTGAGTCCAGGAGGCAAACCCCGGGTGGGGTGCTGCGGGCGCATGGCTGCCCCCGGGAGATGTCTAGAACACGTTCCAGTGAGGCTGCTACCGTGATCTGGGCCGATCGAAAGGACTGTGGATGGCAACATCGTCGGGGACGCTTGAGGGGCGAGTGGCATTCGTCACCGGTGCCGCGCGTGGCCAGGGCCGCGCGCATGCGGTCCGGCTGGCTCAGGAGGGCGCGGACGTCATCGTGTCCGACATTTGCGCCTCGGTGAGCGATACCGTTCCGTACCCCGGTGCCACCCCGGAGGAGTTGGCCGAGACGGTGCGGCTGGTGGAGGCTGAGGGCCGAAAAGCGCTCTCCCGCGAGGTCGACACCCGCGACGATGCCGCGCTGCGCCAGCTGGTGGCAGACGGCGTCGAGCAATTCGGGCGGTTGGACGTCCTGGTGGCCAATGCCGGCGTGCTGTCCTGGGGCCGGCTGTGGGAGCTCACCGACGAGCAGTGGAACAGCGTCATCGACGTCAACCTCACCGGTACGTGGCGCACCTTGCGGGCCGTCGTCCCGGCCATGATCGAGGCGGGAAACGGTGGCTCCATCATCGTGGTCAGTTCGTCGGCAGGGGTGAAGGCCACTCCCGGTAACAGTCATTACGCGGCGTCCAAGCATGGCTTGACCGCCCTGACCAACTCTCTTGCGCTGGAGGCCGGCGAGTACGGCATCCGGGTGAACTCCATCCACCCCTACTCGGTGGCCACCCCGATGACCGAAAACGACGCCATGCTCGGAGTTTTCGGTGCACACCCCAGCTATCTGCACGGTTTTGCGCCGATGCCGTACCTGCCCGTGGGCCAAAGTGCGACCGGCAAGCGATCGGACTTCATGTCGGTCGAGGAGGTCGCCGAGGTGGTGGTCTGGCTGGCCGGCGACAATTCGTCGACGCTGTCCGGCTCGCAGATCAGCGTCGACCGCGGGGTCATGAAGTACTAGCCGCCGACGACGATGCGCCGCAGCGGAGCGCGGCGCTCAGGAGTGGCGTGATGTGGCCGGCCGCCCGGGGGTGCCGTTAGCCGGGTAGCACCAGCACCGGAACGGGGCTGTGCCGCATGATCTTCGAGCCGCGCGAGCCCAGGAAGACCCGGGCGATGTCCCCGCGTGGTGAGGTGCCCAGTGCGAGTACCTCACCGTCTTCCCATTCGGCGGCGTCCAATGCCTGATCCCAGCCATTGCCGCTGACGACTTGCAGCACGGCGTCCTCACCCACCACTCCGTCGGCACGCAGCAGCGCCAACATCTGCCTGGCGTGTTCCTCCCATGCCGCCAGAATCGAATCCTCGGCGTGCAGGCCGACTTCCGGTGGGTACATGGTGCGGCCGCGTACCGCGAAGGTGATCACCCGCAGCGGTACGTCGAATCGTCTGGCGTACTCGGCGACCCGCTTGACCACGTCCAGAGCTTCCGGGGTGCCGGGGTAGGCGCAGGTGATCCTGGTCAGCATCCTGGTGCGTGATCCGCGGTAGCCGCGTGGGGCGATCGCGACCGGCAGCGGCGCGGAGTGCAGCAGCCGGTCGGCGGTCGATCCCACCACCACCTGCCCGAGTTGACCGTTGGCCGAGGAGCCCAGCACCAGCAGTTCGGCATCGAGTTCAGAGACCACTTCGATCAGTCCGCCGGACGCCGAGCGGTGAGCGTGGCTGTGATAGGACACGGTGACGCCGTCGCCCAGGGCGGCCAGGTAGCGTTGCGCCTCCTTGGCCGAATCGGCGGCCAGCTGGTCGGCCCAGGCGGCGTACTCGGCGTCGATGCGGGCCGGTGAGGGCGTGGTCCACGGTTTGGGCACGATGGTGGCGACGGTCAGCGAGGTCCGCAGGGTGCGAGCCGCGCCGACGCCCAGGTGCAAGGGGGCCGTTCCACTCTTGCCGGCCAAGTAGCCCACCACCACGGTCATGACGCGTCCCGGGGCGGGCTGATGACCTCGACGTCTTCGATTCCGGCTGTGGCGCTTGCCGTCACGCCGCCGCCATCGCCGTTGAGCGCGCTGTGGTGTCGGCCCCAGATGAAGTAGAACACCAGCACCACTGCGACCCACCCGGAAAAGGCGATCCAGGTGTACCAGTGCAGGCTGAACAGGATGTAGCCACAGGCCAGCACCGAGAGGACCGGCGTCACGGGGTAGCCCGGCACCCGGAATCCGCGGAGTAGGTCGGGTTCGCGGACGCGCAGGATCACCACCCCGACCGAGACGACGATGAAGGCCACCAGGGTTCCGATCGAGACCATGTCGGCGAGGTAGTTCAGCGGCACCACGCCGGCCAGGATGCTCACCACCACGGCGACGATGATGGTGTTGTTCACCGGTGTCATGCTGCGCGTGTTGACTTTGGCGAACATCGGCGGCAGCAGTCCGTCGCGGCCCATGGCGAACAGGATGCGGGTCTGGCCGTACAGCGTCACCAGGGTCACCGAGAAGATGGAGATCACTGCGCCGGCCGCCAGCACCGTGCCCCAGTAGTGGGCACCGGTGACGTTGTCCAGGATGGTGGCCAGGCCGGCTTCTTGCCCTTCGAAGTCGGTCCAGCTCTGGGCGCCGAGGGCGGCCACCGTGACGAGGATGTAGACCGCAGTCACGGTGATCAGCGCGGCCAGGATGGCGCGCGGCATGGTCTTCTGCGGGTTCTTCACCTCGTCGCCGGCGGTGGAGACAGCGTCCAGGCCGATGTACGAGAAGAAGATCGTCCCGGCCGCCGAGCCGATCCCGGCGGCGCCCAACGGCGCGAAGTCGGCGAACCGGTCGGCGTCGAACGCGGTGAAGGCGATTACCGCGAACATCACCAGCACGCCGAGCTTGATCAACACCATGATGGTGTTGACGGTTGCCGACTCACTGGCGCCACGGATCAGCAGCAGCGCGCACATGACCACCAGGACCACTGCGGGCAGATTCACCACGCCGGGCGCGGTGTCCCAGGGCGCCGCTGAAATTGCTTGTGGCAGATGATGTCCGAAGAAATTGTCGAGCAGCTTGTTGACGTACTGGCTCCAGCCGACGGCCACCGCGGCGGTGGACACCCCATATTCGAGCAGCAGGCAGGCCGCCACGCCCATCGCGACCACTTCGCCCAGCGTGGTGTAGGCGTAGGAGTACGTCGACCCGGAGACGGGGACGGCGGAGGCCAGCTCGGCGTAGCAGATCGCCGCCAGGCCGGCAGCGATTCCGGCGATGATGAACGAGACGACCACGCCGGGTCCGGCCTCGGGGACCGCCTCGGAGAGCACGAAGAAGATACCGGTGCCCACGGTGGCGCCGACCCCGAACATCGTGAGCTGGAAGGTGCCGATACTTCGCTTGAGGTGATCGGATGCGCCGTGCGCGACGGGGGCGCCGATGACGGGCCGTCGGCGAAGCATCTGCTCGGTCAGATTGATTGACGGGGCCGTCATGTGCGCCTCCAAGGTCGGCGAGATTTAGCCGATTATGAGCCTGCCTGGGCCAGTACGCTCGCGAACTGGTCAACCGCCCAGTCGATCTCCGCGCCGGTGATCACCAGCGGTGGGGCGAATCGCAGCGTCGAACCGTGGGTGTCCTTGACGAGGACACCCCGCTCGGCGAGTGCTTTGCTGAGCGTTTTGCCGGTCCCCAGATCCGGGTCGATGTCCACCCCGGCCCACAGCCCCAGTCCACGAACGGCGAGCACCCCGTGGCCGACCAGCGCGCGTAACCGGGCGTGCAGGTGCAAGCCGAGCTCGGCTGAGCGGGTTTGGAATTCGCCACGCTGCAACATGCCGACCACGGTGTGTCCGATCGCGGCGGCCAGTGGGTTGCCGCCGAACGTGGACCCGTGCTCACCGGGGTTGAGTACCCCGAGGACGTCCCGGTCGGCGACCACCGCCGACAGCGGTACGACACCACCGCCGAGCGCCTTGCCGAGCAGGTACACATCGGGAACCACGTCCCAGTGATCACAGGCGAAGGTGCGGCCGGTGCGAGCCAGGCCGGCCTGGATCTCGTCGGCGATCAGCAGCACGTTCCGCTCGGTGCACAGTTCGCGCAGCCGCGGCAGGTAGCCGTCGGGTGGGACGATGATGCCGGCCTCGCCCTGGATCGGCTCGACGAGGACGGCGACGGTGTGTTCGTCGATGGCGGCCGCGACGGCGTCGGCGTCACCGAACGGTACGGAGCGGAAGCCCGGCGTGAACGGGCCGAACCCGCCGCGGGCGCTGGGGTCGGAGGAAAAGCTGACGATGCTGATCGTGCGGCCGTGGAAGTTGTTGTCCGCGACGATGATGTTGGCCATGCCGGCCGGCACACCCTTGACGTCGGCGCCCCATTTCCGCGCGACCTTGATCCCGCTTTCCACCGCCTCGGCGCCGCTGTTCATCGGCAGCACCATCTCCTTGGCGCAGAGTTCGGCCAGCGCGGCAGCGAACGGGCCGAGCTGGTCGGCATGGAACGCCCGGCTGACCAGGGTCAGGGCATCGAGCTGGCGGTGTGCGGTGGCGATGATCTCGTCGTTGTGGTGACCGAAGTTCACCGCGGAATAGGCGGCCAGGCAGTCCAGGTAACGTCGGCCCTCGACGTCGGTGATCCATGCTCCGCGAGCGCTGGTCGCCACCACCGGAAGCGGTGAATAGTTGTGCGCGACATAGGTGTTGTCCAGTTCGATGGCTCTGGCAGTGGCACCCGCGCCGATCCCGGTCACGGTGTCGGCGACCGTCATGAAAACACCTCCAGGGTGCAGCATTTCACCGAGCCGCCGCCCTTGAGCAGTTCGGAGAGGTCGACGCCGATGGGGTCGAAGCCGGCGCGGTGCAGTTGGTCGGCGAAGCCGCCGGCCTGGGCGGGATGGACCACGTGTTTGCCATCCGAGACCGCGTTGAGGCCCAGCACGTAGGCGTCCGCGCTCGAGACCTCGATGGCGTCCGGGAAGAGCTCCCGCAACCGGCGCCGGGAGTCGTCGGTGAAGGCGGGTGGGTAGTAGGCGATCGTGGCGTCGTCGAGCACTGTCAACGCAGTGTCGAGATGGTAGAAGCGCGGATCGACGAGTTCCAGCGAGATCACCGGCATCCCGGTGATCTCGGCCACCTCGGCGTGTGCGTGCGGGTCGGTACGAAAGCCGGTGCCGGCCAGAATCATCGCACCCACTACGAGCAGATCGCCCTGTCCTTCGTTGATGTGGTGGGTGGCGACGGGTTGGTGGCCGCGTAGGCCCATCCAAGCGGCGTACGCGGCGGATTCCCCATGTCGCTCGGCGTGCTTGAACCGGGCGACGATCGCGGTGCCGTTGATGATCAGCCCGGCGTTGGCGGCGTAGACCATGTCGGGCAGCCCCGGAACCGGATCGACCAGGTCGACGGTGTGGCCGAGGCTGCGGTAGGTGTCGCGCAGGTTCTCCCACTGCGCGACGGCCAGCTCGACGTCGACCGGCGTGGAGGTGTCCATCCACGGGTTGATGGCGTAGTCGACGGTGAAGAAGGTCGGCGGGGTCATGGCGTAGTGACGCTGTCGCTGGGTGCGGGGTGTCCGGGTGGGTTCGGTGGCGACATCGGGGATAACGTCATGAAATTAACGATATGAGGGCGTCGCCACGCAATCAATCGCCAGACATTGCGTGTCTACAATGTAATTCTTGCGCCAGACCGCAATTGTCGAAGATCTGTTGCGCGGATGATGGGAGCAGTGCGAATGGACCGCCTGGACGATACCGATGAGCGCATTCTGGCCGAGCTGGCCGAGCACGCCCGGGCGACCTTCGCCGAGATCGGGGCCCGGGTGAATCTCTCGGCCCCGGCGGTCAAGCGCCGGGTCGATCGCATGCTCGACAGTGGCGTCATCCGCGGATTCACCACGGTCATCGACCGCAGCGCGGTGGGCTGGAACACCGAGGCGTATGTCCAGGTCTACTGTCACGGCACCATCGCGCCGGATCAATTGCGGCAGGCCTGGATTGATATCCCCGAAGTGATCAGCGCGGCCACCGTGACAGGCACGTCGGACGCGATCCTGCATGTACTGGCCCGGGACATGCGCCATCTGGAGGCGGCGCTGGAGCGTATCCGGTCCAGCGCCGACATCGAGCGCAGTGAGAGCATCGTGGTGTTGTCCAACCTCATCGACCGCTCGCCGTCGTGACCGGTTCGCGCGGTCGCCGGGGCTAGCGGTGGGCGGCGGCGATCTCGGCGAAGTCCGCCAGCAGCGAGACGTCGTCGACGGCGTCGGGTGAGACCACCGCGGTGACCTCAGCGCCCTGCAGTACGCGCTTGACCGGTACCTCGAGCTTCTTGCCGGTGCGGGTGTGCGGAATCGCGCGGACCCCGATGATGTCGTCGGGGACGTGGCGTGGTGATGCCCGCCGGCTGATCGCCGCCCTGAGTTGGTTGATCAGCGCGTCGTCGAGTCGGGCTCCCGGCGCCAACGCGACGAACAGCGGCATCCAGTAGCTGCCGTCGGCGCGGTCCACCCCCACCACGAGCGCCTCGGCAACCTCGTCGAAAACCTCGACCGCCGCGTAGATGTCGGTGCTGCCCATCCGAATCCCGTTGCGGTTCAGGGTGGCATCGGAGCGGCCGTGGATGATCACCGAACCCCGCTCGGTGACGGTGATCCAGTCGCCTTGGCGCCACACGGTCGGGTAGGTCGCGAAGTAGGCGTCGCGGTACCGTCCGAAATCGGCGTCGTTCCACAGCTGCACGGGCATGCTCGGCATCGGTTTGGTGACCACCAGCTCACCGACGTGGCCGGCGGGGACGGCCAGGCCGCGCTCGTCCCAGGCCTCGACCGCGACGGCCAGACAACGGACGGACAGCTCACCGGGCCATGTTGCGGCGATCGGTGCTCCGCCACAGAAGGCGGTCGCCACGTCGGTTCCGCCGCTCACCGACCACACTGGCAGCGGCCCGACGTGGTCGAGGGCCCACCGGTGCACATCGGGAGCCAGCGGGGAACCAGTGCATCCCACGGCCCGTAGGCCGGCGAGGTCGAATTCGCCGCGCGGGTGCAGGCCGGCCTTGGCGCAGGCATGCAGATAGCCCGGGCTGGTGCCGAAGAACGTCACACCGTGGCGTTCGACCAGCCGCCACATCGCGGCGCTGTCGGGGTATGTCGGCGAACCGTCGTAGCACACGATCGTCGAGCCCAGCAGCAGCGCGGACACCTGCAGATTCCACATCACCCAGCTTGTGGAGGTATACCAGAAGAGCCGGTCGGTATCGGTGATATCCCAGTGCAGGGCAAGTTGTTTGAGCATCTCGACGAGGATGCCGCCGTGCGAGTGGGTCAACCCTTTCGGTATCCCGGTGGTGCCCGAGGTGAACAGCACCCACAGCGGATGGTCGAAGTCGAGCGCGACGGGGGCGACGGTGTCCCCGGCGGGCCGGGATGTCAAGTCGGCCCAGTCGATAGTGGCTGCCGTGGGGACGGGCGTCTGATCGCGCGCGACGATGACGGTGGCCAGCAGGCTTGGTGCCAGCGCTGCGGCCACGGTGTCGACCGCATCGGCGCAGCTGTGCAGCTTTCCGTTGTAGCGGTATCCGCTGGCGGCGACGAGAACCTTGGGCTGCAGCTGTCCGAACCGATCGATGACCGCCGGCGCGGCATAGTCAAGACCTACCGATGACCACACCGCTCCGAGTGACGCGGCGGCGAGAAAGGCGACCACCGCCTCGGCGCTGTTGGACAGGTAGCCGGCGACCACATCGCCGGCGCTCACCCCGATCTCGGCGAAGCCGGCGGCCACCGCCCCCACCTGGTGGCGCAACTGGGCCCAGCTGAGTGTGACGGCCGGTGCGGTCTCGTCAACGGAGATCACCGCTGGTTCGTCAGCGCGACCCTTGCTGAGCAGGTAGCCGGCGAAGTTCAGCCGGGCACCGGAGAACCACGTCGCCCCGGGCATGGCGTCGGCTGCAAGCACCGCGTCGTAGGAGCTGACGGTGTCCAGGCCGAAGAAGTCCCAGATCGCCGACCAGAACGCTCCGACGTCCGAGACCGACCACTCCCACAGGCGGTGGTAGTCGGCAGTATCGACGTGCCGGGTACGTTCGACGAAGTCGGCGAACACCCCGATGGTGGTCGACTGCCGGGCGTCGGGGCCCGGTGACCACAGTGGCTGCGCGTCGTCGGTGCTGTTCACCCGTTCTGGTGTTCTGCGCGGCGGCTGCGGGGGAGAATCCAGACCAGGTACCACACCGCGCCGAGACCGATGAAAATCAGTGCTGTCCAGGCTGTCTGGTGGTTTGCCGCCGGGAATGTCAGGGTGCCCACGACGAAGAGTTGCCATAGCAGCGCGATGAGTGCGACCGGCTTGGCCCACTTGCCCAGCGAGAATTTACCGAAGCTCCGCGGTAGCTCGTCCTTGGCGGCCTTGTACAGGAAGATCGCGGCCACCAAGGTATACACCAGGTTGTAGCCCACCGAGGCGGTGCCGAAGATGGTGTTCTGAACATTAGTCGAATACAGCTGCGGCACAGTGAACATCACGATCGCGAAGATGCCGACGCAGATGGTGGCGGCGGCCGGTGTCTTGCGGGAGTTCACCTTCTTGAACAGTGCCGCGCCGGGCGGCAACCCGTCGCGAGCCATGCTGAACAGCAGCCGGGTGGCTCCCGCGGTGATCAACAGCGCCACGGCGAAGAAGGTGACCAGCAGCAGCGCGTTGTAGACCTCGGCCACCGTGTGCCCGAACTGGTAGTCCACCACCGAGAGAGCGGGCGTCGCGGACTGCAGCGTCTCAGCCAACCCGGGCGAGGCGTAGCTGAAGGCGATCACCATTGCGATACCCGAGACAGCCACTGCCCCAATGGACCACAACATCGTCCGGGCCGCGGTATTGGGTGCGTCTTTGGTCTCTTCGGCCATATCGGCGGGCAGCTCCCAGCCGGCGTAGAGGAAAGCCCCAGCAGGAAGGCCAGCAGGAAGGCGTAACCGTATGGTTGTCCCTCGGTGCCCGGGGCCGGTTGGAACAGCACCGAGACCGGTTGTGGATGACGGATGAGGGCGACGATCAGCAGCACGACGGCAGCGACGATGCCGCACAGCACTTCCACGAACACCGCTGCGTTGTTCACCCAGGCCGCGAATCGGGTGCCGACGATCAGCACGGTGCACACGACGACGGTCAGCACGACGCCACCGACGATGTTGGAGTTGCGCGTGGTCTCGATGCCCAGGATCGACAGGAAGTACGGCGTGACGCCGTATATCGTGCCCGCCGAGCCGATGCCGAATCCCATGAAGCCGACCACTCCGGTCATCCAGCCGATGGTCTTGTTGGACAGCCGTGTCGACCACTGATAGGCGTAGCCCGCGATCGGCAGCCGGCCGACGAGGTCGGCGAAGATCAGGCCGACCAGCAGCGCACCCACGCTGGAGGGCAGCCAGGACCAGATGCCCAGCGTGCCCGAACTGGCCCAGATCACCGGCAGCGTGATGAAGATGCCCGCCGAGATGCCGACACCGCTGAACGACACCGCGAACGACGAGAACTTCCCGAGCGCACGGGACAGTTCCTGCTTGTAGCCGAAGTGGCTCAGATGGGATTCATCAGTACCGGTGTGGTCAGGGTGTGGCTTTGTCGGTTTGGTAGCGGTCATCGCGAACTCCGTTCAGGTGGGATGGCTGGAAGAGACGCAGATATTTCGTCGGTGAACTACCTGATACGAAGGGCTCTGGTGGCGTCTTCGTCGACGGTGAGGTTTCCCTGCGCGTCGCTGATCACGGCGACGCCGTAGTCGGCCGCCGCGGCTTCGACACTGACCCAGCCCTCGACGACGTCGTCGAGGACGAGGGCGGGATCGCGCAGGTACGGATCGCCGTACCCGCCGCCGCCTGCCTCCGCGCCGATCACCATGTCACCGGCGGTCAGCGTGGTGTCGCCGATCGGGTCCAGGAGGGTGGCTGTTCCGTCGGCGTCGAGCCGGGACAAGGTGACCGCGCTACCGGGCTGACCGCCCAGGACGCCGAGTGCCGGGTGCCGGGCGAAGTCGGCGAAGTAGTACACCGTCATATCGGTATCGATCGGCCCGAATGCGACCTCGGTGGCCGGTGCGCCGCGGAACTGCCCGGGGCCGCCGCTGTCGGTGAGTAGCCGAATATGGTTGACACGCATGGGGAATCGCTGCTCGAGTACCTCGGCGCTGTCGCTGTAGACCACCATCGCGGCGTCGGGCATGCAGTAGGTCACCCAGCCGTCACACGTCGGGGTCCCCGGGCCGCCGTTCGAGCCGACCACGAGCTGGTTCACGTAGGGCCGGTCCACGTCGTCGCGGCGGTCGACGCCGCTGATGACCGCGAACCCGGCGCCGCACGCACCGCCACCTTCGGCCAGTCCGTGGCCGAATCCCAGCTGGGCGAAGGCGCGCTGCACCGGGTTGATCACCCGCTCGAGCACATTGGTCGTGGCCAGCGAGGTGGACACCGGTTCGGGCGGTATGCCGACGATGCAGCCCTCGCGCAGCTTGACCTCGATCCGGCGGAAAGCGCCCGAGTTGCGGGGCACGTCGTCGGGGATCGCGTTGAGAATTCCGATGATTGCGCCGCTGGTCGCTGTCGCCTGTGACAGGTTGAAGCCGGCCGGGATGCAGTCGGGATTGTCCCGAAGGTCGACGACGATCCTGCCGTCGGAAGGTTTGATGTCGAGTTGCACCGTGATCGGAATGCCGTCGGGCGCGCAGTCGATCGGGTCGTGCGTACTGGAGGCGGTCAGCCGTCGTTCGGGTAGTCGCGAGATCGCGGCCGCCATGGAGCGTTCGGAATAGTCGAGCCACTCTTTGACGAAGCGGCGGACCGTCTCCGGCCCGTATTTGTCCAGCAGTTCGGTAATCCTGCGTTCGCCGACCCGGGCCGCCCCGAGCGTCGCGAGGTAGTCGCCGTACCAGATGTCGGGTACCCGGATGCGCCGCCGGCACATCCGAATGATGTCGTCAACGTCGGCGTAATGGCGTTGGATGGCCACACACGGGAAGTTGAGGCCACCTTCGGCGTAGATGTCCTCGGCGAAGGCCATGTAGGTGGTGGGCTCGGCGTTGCCGCAGTCACCCTGATGAGCCTTGGCCGCGGCGGTGAACAGATGCTCGCCGCGGTAGAACACCGGGACCAGGATGGTGTGGTCGGCGGTGTGGGTGTTGCCCAGGAACGGGTCGTTGTGCAGGTAGGCATCACCGGGAGCCAGTTCGGGGTGCAGCCGGGTCATCGACTCCGTCTGCATCCCGGCACCCAGGACGTGCACCTGCAATCCTTCGGCGCACGCCAGCAGGTCGTTGTCGGCGGTGACGATGCAGCACGAGAAGTCGCGAGCCATGTTGAGCACTGACGAACGGCCGGTTCGAAACAGGGTATTCGTCATCTCTCGGACGATCGTCTCGAACCTGCCGGCCAGCACCGGCAACAGCACCGGGTCGAAATCAGTTGATTCTGTCGCCTTTTCGATGATGTCGGTCATGATTCCTCCTTGCTCAGGATGAAGCTGCCGCGCTCGGTGTATTGCAGTGCCCATCGCGGTGGGACGACGATCGTCGTCGTGGCCAGCTGCACCAGCAGCGGCCCGGGCGTCGATGTGCCGGGGCAGAGATCGTCGGGGCGCAGGACCGGGGTGTCGACGATCCGACCGTCGAAGACCGCGGCTCGACGATGCCCTGCCGTCGGCAGGGTCGGTGGTACGGCGGTGATCGACGGGTGGTGCAGGATGCCGCGCACCCGGATCTTCCAGGCGAGGAACTCGACGGTCTCGGTGGGATCCGAGACGGTGAAGATCCGCTGATGCTCGGCGTCGAATGCCTGACGCAACAGCTGGTGGGCATCGGCGGCGTCGAGCAACTCGTCGCCGAACGGGATCTCGAGATCCCAGATCTGCTCGGCGTAGCGGGCTTCCACGATGTAGTCGCGCTCGAATCGGGTGACACCGGCGTCAGCCAGCCGGGCGCCGAACTCTGCTGCCGCGTCGTCGAGTTCGCGTTTGGCGGCCAGCACGCCGGCCCGGTCGAAGCTCGTCGAGGTGGTCGGCTGGCTCCGGGTGAATTCGCGAAGCACATCGGAGAAGTGCGCCCCTGCCGCGCTCAGGGCGCCCGCTGTCGGGGGGATCAGCACCCGGTCACAACCGATGGCTTCCACGATCGGCACGATCGTCATGCCCGCCGCGCCGCCACCGGCGACGATGGTCGCCTCCCGGGGGTCCACCCCCTGATTGATGGTGATCTCACGGATGGCGTCGGCCATCCGTTCGCCGGCGATGGTGAGAATGGCGGCCGCGGCGCGGATGGGACTCAGGCCGATCTGCTCGCCGAGCTTGCCGACCGCGTCGCGCGCGGCGTCGATGTCCAGACGCACTCGTCCGCCCAGGAACGATTCCGCATCGAGGTATCCGAGCACCGCGGCCGCGTCGGTGACGGTGGGTTCCACGCCGCCCAGCCCGTAGCAGGCCGGCCCGGGATCGGAGCCGGCACTGCGCGGTCCCACTTGTAGCAGTCCGCCCGCGGCGATCCTGGCGATGGAGCCCCCGCCGGCGCCGACGCTGCGGACATCCAGTGACGCCAGTCCGGTCAGGTGACCGATATGTGGTTCACCGAGCCAGGTTTCACGGGTGACGACCGGCCGTCCACCGCGGATCAGGCTGACGTCGAAGCTGGTGCCGCCGGTGTCGCAGACCACGATGTCCCGGTCGTCGCCGATTTCGGCGCCCGCGTAGGCCAGGCCGGCCATTGGCGCCAGGGCGGGACCGGACTTGGCGAGATAGATGGGCCGTTCGATGATGTCCTCGAAGAACAGCACGCCACCCAGCGATGTCGCTGCGACCAGCCGGCCGTGGTATCCGACGCTGCGCAACCATTCCTCGATCGCTTTGAGGTGGCTCTGCATCAACGGTTTCAGTGACGCGTCGAGCGCGACCGACGATGCCCGCCGGAATTCCCGGATGACCGGGTTGAGCCGATGGGATACCGACACAGCCAGACCGGGCAGGGCGTCGTTGAGTCGCTGGGCAAGTCGTTGCTCGTGGGCCGGGTTCGCGATCGACCAGAGCAGTGCGATGGCGACGGCCTGCACACCGGTCCGCTCGATTTCGGTGACGATGCCGTCGACGGCCTCGTCGGTCAGCGGCCGGACCACCTCACCGGTTGCGGCGACGCGTTCGGGGACTTCGAAGGTGAGACGACGGGGCACATAGGGCTTTGGGAAGGGGGTGGCGAAGTCATAGGGCCGCAGCCGACCGCCTTCCTTGCGAACCAGCAGGTCACGGAATCCCTCGGTGACCAGCAACGCGGTCGGTGAGGTGGTGCCTTCGAGGATCGCGTTGGTGGCCCTCGTTGTCGAGTAGACGAAGAGCTCGGTCTGTGCCAGGAGCTGTTCGGGGCTGAGATCCAGTTGCCTGGCCGCGTCCGAAAGTGCCTCCCACAAGCCGCCTTCTGGTGCGTCGAAGGTCGTCAGTGCCTTTCCGACGATGATTTGGTCGCCCACGCCGGACACCACGAGGTCGGTGCAGGTGCCGCCGATGTCGACGGTGATTCGTACAGGCATCGAATCCTCTTCCGGTCAGGAGGGCAGGTAGGCGACAGCGTCGATCTCGACGCGGGCGTTCATCAGCAGCCGTGCGACTCCGACGGCGGCGCTGGCTGGGAGCTCGTCACCGAAGCGTTCGGCACGTGCCCGGGCGAACTCCGGGTAGTCGTCCAAACCGACCAGGTAGGCGGTGATCCGCACGGTGTCGGCCAGCGTCGCGCCGGCTTTGATCAGGAGGGCTTCGATGTGGTCGAGGCAGCCGTGGGTCTGTTCGTAGAGGGTTCCGGTGACGGTGCCGTCGGGGCCGAAGGCCACCTGGCCGGATATGTGTATCCACTGGCCTGGCCCGCTGACGGTGACCGCGTCGCTGTAGCTGCCGCCGGTGGCGGCGGCCGATCGAGTGATACCCATCTGTGTTGCCCTCCGATGCCGTCAGCGGCTGAGTTCTTCGGCTACGTCGTCGAGTGCGGCGACCAATCGGTCGACCACTTCGTCGGCGACCGCGTCGTCCACCACCGATGACAGTGCGAATTCGTTGCCGTCGCCGATGAGCACTCCCCGGCGGATGGCCGCCAGGTGGAAGAGCCGGGACATGCCGATGTCCTCGCGTGGTCCGATCGGGGACGGGACCGTGGCCGACAGGTAGGCGCCGAAGGCGCTGCCGATGCCGGTGGTGACCATGGGTAGACCTCGTTGTGCGGCGGCACTTTCCAATGCGGTCCGAATGTGCTGTGCGCGCCGGTCCATGGCGTCGATCACCGCAGCGGTCAGGTCGCGTACCGCAACGGCTCCGCAGGCGGTGCCCAAGACGTTTCCGTTGAAGGAGCCGCCGTGGTAGATGCGGTCGGGCCGGTTCGGATCGAGCTGGCCGATGATGTCGGGGCGTCCGACCACCGCACCGACCGGCGTTCCTCCGCCGATGAACTTGCCGAGCATGGTCAGGTCGGCTTCGACACCGTAGTACTGGGCCGAGCCGCCCTCGGCGAGCCGGAACATCAAGCAGTCGTCGAGGATGAACAGCGCGCCGTGCTGATGTGCCAATTCCTGTACCCCGGAGAGGAATTCGGGCTCTGCCGCGATGACGACCCCGGTGTACATCACCGACTCCAGGATCACCGCCGCGATCTCGTCGCCATGCTCGGCGAATGCCCGTCTGAAGCTGTCCAGGTCGTTGAACACCCCGAGCCGGGCCCGCCCGGGATCTTCGCCCTGGCCGTGCAATCCGGCCTCGAGCACGTCGTAGGAACCGTGGTATCCAGCCCAGGATTTGAGTATTGAGCGTCGTCCGGTGAACGCCCGCGCCAGCTTGACGGCCAGCATGCTGGCCTCGGTCCCGGTGTTGGCGAACCTGACCAGCCCGTGGGTGGGAATGCGCTGGGCGAGCAGTTCGGCGAAGGCGATCTGGCTGCGCGATGTGCCCGGCCAGGCCGTGCCCGAGCGCAACACGCGCTCGGCCACTTCGACCACTGGTGGATACGCATGTCCGTGAATGAGGCTGAGCCCGTTGCAGAACATGTCGATGTATCGCCGACCGTCGGCGTCGAACAGGTAAGGGCCGCTGCCCCTTTCGAAGACCATCGGATACGGCGCGAACCACCCCACCGTTCTGGTGCTGCCGCCCGGGAGCACGGCCTGCGCACGCTCGGTCAGCTCACGCGACTTCGGTGTCTCGGCGACGAACCGCTGCCTAAAGGTGCGCCACGCCTGGTCGACGGTGGTCTGCATGGACGCGGTCACTGCGGGCCGGCCGCATGCGTCTCGGCGGTCTGCAACCATTCCGGATGGTTGTCCAGGGTCAGCCGGGTGCGTCTGATGTGGATCCGGTGCAGGTCGGCGGCGTCCTCGGCGGCGCGGCGTTCACAGGCCTCGACGAGATTGCGGTGCTCGATGTTCGATTGCGGCAGGCTGGCCGGCAGCAGCGAGTAGACGCCGCGGAATTGCCGGTTGGCTTCCTTGAGTCGCTGAATCTCCCGGTTGATGCGGGTCATGCCGCTGCGCACCGACATCAGCTCGTGGAACTCGGCGTCCATCCGGAGATATCCGGCGATATCGCCCTTGGCCGCCAGCTCGTCGCCCTCCTCGACGAGCTCACCGAGGCGCTCCAGGTCCTCCGCGGTGAGCAGGGGGACGCTCGCGGCCACGGTGATCGGCTCCAGCGCCTCGCGCATCAGGTAGACCTCGCGCAGCTCTTCGGGATTCAGCGGGGCCACCCGGGCTCCCACGTCGGGCTCGATGGTGATCAGACCCTCGGCGGCGAGCAGGTGCAGCGCTTCACGTGCCGGGATACGGCTGACCGAGAACTCGGCCGCGATGTTCTCCTGGACGATCCGCCGACCGGGCGCAAGCAGTCCCGAGACGATCTGTTCCCGAAGCGCTGCGTGGATCTCTTGGGCCTTCGAGGGCTTCACTGTATCCAATATGGCTCGATTCTGAGCTCTACTGCCAGAACGTCCTGGGGTTTCAACCACGATTGGATACAGTAGGGCAGAGTGCGCGCCCCGGCAACCCATACCGGCCAACTCTTCGCTCGCGGTACCGGCGCGTAGTTGTCAACGGGCGCTGCCCAACTCGCGGTCGTCTCGGGGCACCGCTGCCGTTCTGGGCGCTCAACCGGCCGCAACAGCGGGCCTGCGCGCCACGATCGGGCGCCGATCGTGTAAGAACACCACGTGAGTACGAGCGATAACGGGATTCTCATCGTCGGCGGCGGGCTGGCCGCCACCCGCACCGCCGAGCAGCTGCGCAAGTCGGAGTACGCCGGGCCGGTCACCATCGTCAGCGACGAGGTTCACCTGCCCTACGACCGTCCGCCGCTGTCCAAGGACGTTCTGCACGCCGACCTCGACGACGTCGCGCTCAAACCGGCTCAGTTCTATGCCGACAACAACATCACGCTGCGGCTGGGCAGTGCGGCCACCGCCCTGGACACCGCCGCCAAAACGGTGACCCTGGCCGACGGTTCAGTGCTGGGCTACGGCGAACTGGTCATCGCGACCGGCCTGGTGCCCAAGCGTATTCCGTCGTTCCCCGACCTGGACGGCATCCGCGTGCTGCGCAACCTCGACGAGGCGATGGCTCTGCGCGCCCATGCCGCGTCGGCCCGTCGCGCGGTCATCATCGGGGCCGGATTCATCGGCTGCGAGGTGGCCGCCAGCCTGCGCAAGCTCGGGGTCGATGTCGTGCTGGTGGAGCCGCAGCCGGCGCCGCTGGCCTCGGTGCTCGGCGAACAGGTCGGCAATCTGGTGACCCGGCTGCACCGCGCCGAGGGCGTCGACGTGCGCACTGGCGTCGGGGTGGCCGAGGTGCGTGGCGTGGACGGCCACGTGAGCACCGTGGTGCTCTCCGACGGCAGCGAGCTGGAAGCCGACCTGGTGGTGGTCGGCATCGGATCCCGTCCGGCCACCGACTGGCTGGCCGGCAGTGGCGTCGTGGTGGACAACGGTGTGGTCTGTGATGAGGCCGGCCGCACCAGTGTGGCAGGTGTGTGGGCGCTCGGCGACGCTGCGTCGTGGCGTGATGCGACGGGACATCAAGCGCGGGTGGAGCATTGGAGCAATGTCGCCGAGCAGGCCCGGGTCATCGTGCCGGCCATGTTGGGGCAGGAGCCGCCGTCGGTGATCGTCGTGCCCTACTTCTGGAGTGACCAGTACGACGTCAAGATCCAGTGTCTGGGCGAGCCCGAGGCCACCGACACCGTGCACATCGTCGAGGACGACGGCCGTAAATTCCTGGCCTTCTACGAGCGGGACGGTGTGGTCGCCGGTGTGGTCGGCGGCGGTATGCCGGGCAAGGTCATGAAAGTGCGCGCCAAGATCGCCGGCGGCGCGCCGATCTCCGAGGTGCTGCCCGCGTCCTGAGTGATGACGGCTGGGTTGGCGCCGTCAGAACTCGCCCAGATAGAACCGGCCGCCCTGGTCGTCGGCGCATTCCGCGGACAGTCCGTAGGGCTGACGGTTCGGTTCGGCCAGCACCGTGCCGCCCGCCTCGCGAACCCGGGTGACTGCGGCGTCGATGTCGGCCACCGTCCACATCGGGACGACGCGGTGCTGTTGGGCTCCACCACCGACCCCGGACATCGGGTGGGCATCCTGCACCGCCCACCCGTCGACGACGCGGCCGGGCTCGAATGTCCACCCCAGCACCCGGCCGTAGAACTCCCGGAAGGTTGCCGAGGCGCCGACCTCGTAGGTCACGTAGGACAGCTCACCCGGGCCCGCGCCGTTGAGCGGAGGCCGTCGTTGCTCGGCCGCAGGCCGGTAGATCGCAAACGCCATGCCCTGGGAGTCCCATGCCTGCAGTAGCGGGCCGACCGGGCATTCACGTGCGGTACCCAGCCGACCTCCGGCGGACAGGATCGCGGCACGCGCCTCGTCCAGATCGTCAACCGCGTAGCAGCAGAGCAATGTCGCGCCGTCGGCGGGGGAGAAGTCAATAGCCTCAACAACATTGGTCACCCGCCCCGTCGGGTCACACTCCCAGCCCAGTACATGGGAGTAGAAGACCACCGCGCGGGCGGCGTCCGGGCTCAGCACGGACACGTAGCCGATGTCGCCGTGGCGGATCTGCTCGCGCACCGGTCCGCTGAGCAGCCACCGATGGCCGAACGGATCACGAATGGTAGCGGTGCGGTCGCCGTGCGCCTGGTAGGGCTCGCGTTCGACGGTGGCGCCACGCCCCCGCGCGCGTGCCAGCGCGGCATCGGTGTCGGGCATCCGAATCACCAGGCTCACCGAGGTGACGCCGGCGGTGGGCGCCCGCAGGCCGAGCTCGGTGAATTCGTCGGCCACGTACAACACTCCGCCGGACAACGCCAGTTCGGCGTGCCCGATGCGCCCGTCGTCCATCACGATCGGTTCGCCGAGCAATTCCGCTCCGAGCGCGTCGCGATACCAGTCGATCGCGGCGCGGGCATCGGCCACCGTCAGATACGGCAGGGCGGCCGGCCGCAGCGGCTCGGCGGCGGCATCCCGATGGTCCAGCTCAGCGATGGCTGCGGTGGTTGCGCTCATGAGGACTCCTTCGGCTCCGACGGGCAACGACAGCGCCGACTCCAGGCGGCGGCGCAGCTGGGCGGCGAAACTCGGATCTGGTTGTACCGGAACGTCTTCGGTGGTCAGGATGCGCAACGGATCAGTCATGAGGCGCCTCCTTCCGGGTAGAGGCTTCGGAATGCGCGACGGGCCCGAACCAGCAATGCCTCGGTCGCGTGCACGGTGCGCCCGATCAGCGCCGCGCATTCGGGAACTGAGCAGTCGTCCATGTAGCGCAGGGCCAGCACGGTGCGGTGTGCTTCGGGAAGGCGGGCGAGCACGCTCTCGGCGACGATGCGGTCCAGCTCGGCGTCCCAGTCGTCGGCCGGGTCCTTCTCGGGTACCTCGGCGACACTGACCGCCTGGCGGTCCGTGCGGCGCCGGTAGTGGTCGGCGAGTTTGTGGCGGGCCACCCCGAGCAGCCAGGGCATCGCCAGTGCCGGCGGCGTGGCGCGGCGAGCGGCGTCCATCGCGGCCAGGAAGGTCTCTGAGGTGAGGTCTTCGGCTGTCGCCCGATCACCGCACCGCCGCACGAAGTAGCCGTAGACGATCGGCAGCGCCTGGTCGTAGAGCTCCAGCAGCCGGCGCGGTGCGTCGAAGGGGTCGGGGTCCGCGCTCACACCCTTATCGTCGCCGCACGGAGCCGAACTCCGACGCCGCCGGGACGGAAATTTCTCGACAATCTCTCAGTGACCCTCGAGATCGTCGAGGCCGCGCGCCACGGCGTCGAAGGCGTCGCCGAGGGCCTGCGGCAGCGACACCGACTCGTGGGCCAACCAGTATTCGTATGCCGACAGCGCGATGCCCAGCATCTGCCACGCCACCGACTGGGGGATCAGGTCGGTGGGTCTGGCGCCGATGCGTCCGGCCACGAACTCCGAGACCACGGCCCGCCAGCCCGCGTACATCGTCATCGAGTACGCCTGCAATTCCGGGGTCTGCAAAATGACCTGCATCCGGGTTCGATGCCGGGTTTCCGAATCGTCGAAGGTGTTGAATGCCAACAACGCTGAGCGCAGCGCCGCGGTCACCGACGTTCCCGGGGGTGCCGTCTCGAGCAGGTCCCGAAAGTCCTGCAGGTGGCTGTCGAAGTCGCCCCACGGAATCGCATTCTTCGACGAGTAGTACCGGAACAGGGTTCGCCGGGCGATCCCGGAGGCCTGGGCGACGTCGTCGACGCTGACCGATCCGAAGCCGTAGGTCGCGAAGAGGTCCAGTGCGACCTCAGTGATGTGGTCGCCGGTGGTGGAGCGGCGCCGGCCCACCCGGATCCCGGGCCCACCGGCCGAGACACTCGCCATCGATCCACCTCTTCCGTTTCGGCACTCGATGCCATATTCTTGCGATCTCGATCACAATTGTCGAGAACCTGGGCCGACGGAAGGGTGCTTTTCATGGAGCCGAGCCACGCAACCGAGAACGAGACCGAACTGGTGACCGAGACCTTGGTCGAAGAGGTCTCCATCGACGGGATGTGCGGGGTCTACTGACCGTGCCCGCCCACGCTGTGGGCGATCCGGCTGTGGCCGGGTCGAACTTCGACCCGGCCCTCAGCTGGCGTCTGCATCCGCAGGTGGCCGTGCGTCCGGAGCCCTTCGGCGCGCTGCTCTACCACTTCGGTACCAGGAAGCTGTCCTTCCTGAAGAACCGCACCATCCTGGCGGTGGTGAACTCGCTGTCCGATCACCCCGACGCGCGCTCCGCGTTGCGAGCCGCCGGGGTCGACGAGTCCGACGAGGCGCCCTACGTGCACGCGCTGAGCGTGCTGGTGTCCTCGAACATGCTGACCTGCAAGGATTCCCAATGACTTCGGTGGCACCGGTACCCCGGTTGATCGAGCAGTTCGAGCGTGGCCTGGACGCCCCGATCTGTCTGACCTGGGAGCTGACCTACGCCTGCAACCTCGCGTGCGTGCACTGCCTGTCGTCTTCGGGCAAGCGCGACCCCCGCGAGCTGTCCACGCAGCAATGCAAGGACATCATCGACGAGCTCGAACGCATGCAGGTCTTCTACGTCAACATCGGTGGCGGCGAACCCACTGTGCGCCCGGACTTCTGGGAACTCGTCGACTACGCCACCGCCCACCACGTCGGGGTCAAGTTCTCCACCAACGGTGTGCGGATCACCCCGGAGGTGGCGGCCCGCCTGGCCGCCAGCGACTACGTCGACGTCCAGATCTCGCTCGACGGCGCCACCGCCGAGGTCAACGACGCGGTCCGCGGTCCCGGCTCGTTCGAGATGGCGACCCGTGCCCTGGAGAACCTGGCCGCCGCCGGGTTCACAGACGCCAAGATCTCCGTGGTGGTCACCCGCCACAACGTCGACCAGCTCGACGACTTCAAGGCCCTCGCCGACCGATACGGCGCCACCTTGCGCATCACCCGGCTGCGGCCCTCCGGTCGTGGTGCCGATGTCTGGGACGAGCTGCACCCGACCCCCGAGCAGCAGGTGACGCTGTACGACTGGTTGGTCGCCAAGGGCGAGCGGGTGCTGACCGGCGACTCGTTCTTCCACCTGTCCGGCCTGGGTGCGCCCGGCGCGCTGGCCGGGTTGAACATGTGCGGTGCCGGGCGAGTGGTGTGTCTGATCGATCCGGTCGGCGACGTCTACGCCTGTCCGTTCGCCATCCACGATCGATTCTTGGCTGGAAATGTGGTGCGCGACAGCGGTTTCGATAATGTCTGGAAGAACGCACCGCTCTTCCGGGAGCTGCGCGAGCCGCAGTCGGCCGGTGCCTGCGGCAGCTGCGGGCATTACGACGCCTGCCGCGGCGGTTGCATGGCGGCGAAGTTCTTCACCGGTCTGCCGCTGGACGGTCCCGACCCGGAGTGCGTCGAAGGTTACGGCACGCCCGCGCTGTCCGTGGAGCGGGACAAGCCCCGCCCCAGCGCCGACCACTCGCGCGGCAAACCCATCATGCTCACCCTGTCCACCCGTCCGCCGGCCAAGCCCTGCAACGAAAGTCCGATCTAGTCATGGCACGCGACACCTGGTTCGAAACCGTCTCGATTGCGCAGCAGCGCGCCAAGAAGCGCCTGCCGAAGTCGGTGTACTCCGCACTCATCGCGGGCAGCGAGAAGGGCCTGACGCTCTCGGACAATGTCGAGGCGTTCGGTGAGCTCGGCTTTGCCCCACACGTCATCGGTGCTCTCGAAAAGCGTGATCTGGCAACCACTGTCATGGGCCAGCAGGTCTCGCTGCCGGTGTTGATCTCGCCGACCGGCGTGCAGGCCGTGCATCCCGACGGCGAGGTGGCGGTGGCGCGGGCCGCGGCCGCCCGCGGCACCGCGATGGGCTTGTCCTCCTTTGCCAGCAAGCCGGTCGAGGAGGTCGTCGCCGCCAACCCGAAGACGTTCTTCCAGATCTACTGGCTGGGTGATCGGGATGCGATCGCCGCGCGCGCCGACCGGGCGCGGGCAGCCGGTGCGGCCGGCCTGATCGTCACCACCGACTGGAGTTTCTCGCACGGCAGGGACTGGGGCAGCCCCAAGATCCCGGAAAAGATGGACCTGCGCACCATTGTGCGGATGTCGCCGGAGGGCCTGGTTCGCCCGGGTTGGTTCCTGCAGTGGGCAAAGACCCTGCGTCCGCCGGCGCTCAGCGTGCCCAACCAGGCCGCTCCTGGTGAGGCCGGACCGCCGTTCTTCGAGGCGTACGGGCAGTGGATGGGCACCCCGCCGCCCACCTGGGAGGACATCGCCTGGCTGCGGGAGTACTGGGGTGGGCCCTTCATGCTCAAGGGCGTGATGCGCGTCGACGACGCGAAACGGGCCGTGGACGCCGGTGTTTCGGCGATCTCGGTGTCCAATCACGGCGGTAACAACGTCGACGGCAGCCCCGCGTCCATCCGCGCCCTGCCGGCCATTGCCGACGCGGTCGGCGACCAGATCGAGGTCCTGCTCGACGGCGGTGTCCGCCGGGGTAGCGATGTCGTCAAGGCGCTGGCGCTCGGCGCCCGCGCGGTGATGATCGGCCGGGCCTACCTGTGGGGCCTGGCGGCCAACGGTCAGGCCGGTGTGGAGAACGTCCTCGACATCATGACCGGCGGTATCGACTCGGTGCTGCGCGGGCTGGGCAAGGCCTCGGTTCACGACCTGACGCCCGAGGACATCCTGGTGCCGTCCGGCTTCGTCCGGGCACTCGGCGTCCCCGGCGCCGGGTCGAGCTGACAGCAGCGTCAGCATCGGAGGTGGTGCTGGCGTGACTGACGGGACGGCGGTAAACGGGGCGGACGGGCCCGGTCGTCCTGAAAGCGAAAGAAATCCGTCTTCTCCTCGAACAATTGGCGCACGACAGGTGAATTCGGCCTACCATCGGCGCGTGGCTTTCCGGAGCGAATTGGGCGACTCGACGTCGACACAGCTTCGCGACACCGCGCCGACGATCTTGATCCCGGTCGGGTCGACCGAGCAGCACGGTCCGCATCTGCCGCTGGACACCGATACCAGGATCGCCACGGCAGTGGCCCGCGCCGCCACCGCGGATCTGAACCGGCGCGATCCGAACCAGTTCCTGCTCGCCCCCGCCATCGCCTACGGCGCCTCCGGTGAGCACCAGGGCTTCGCGGGCACGGTCTCGATCGGCACCGAGGCGCTGACGGCCGTGCTGGTCGAGTATGGACGTTCGGCGTGTGCATGGGCCCGGCGGATCGTCTTCGTCAACGGACACGGCGGCAACCTCGAGGCCATGCGCTCGGCGGTGCGCCGGTTGCGGTTCGAGGGCCGCGACGTCGCCTGGTGCCCGTGCTTGGCCGAGGGGGGCGACGCCCACGCCGGCCACACCGAAACGTCGTTATTGCTGCATATTTCGCCGGCCGACGTTGACACCGAGGCTTGGTGTAGCGGGAATCGGGAGCCACTGGCTACCCTTCTGCCGCAGATGCGTCACGGGGGGGTGGCCGCAGTAAGTGAGGTGGGCGTGTTGGGTGATCCGACGACGGCGACTCCGGTGGACGGTGCGCGCATCTTCGAGCACATGACCGCGCAGTGTTCGCAGCGCGTCAGCCGGTGGCAGCCTGGCCAGGACGGGATGCTGACATGACCCAGCCCCGGTTGCCCGACGGGTTCGCCGTGCAGGTCGACCGCCGGGTGCGCACGTTGGGGGCTGGTTCGGCGCTGCTGGGTGGCTCACCCACCCGGCTGCTGCGGTTGGCCCCGTCGGCCCAGACCTTGCTCGACGGCGGGCGCCTGGAAGTCCGGGATGCCGTCAGCGCGCAGCTGGCCCGCACTCTGCTGGATGCGACAGTGGCCCACCCCCGCCCCGCCGGCGGCCCCTCCCACCGCGACGTCACCATTGTGATACCGGTGCGCGACAACCCCTTTGGGCTCTACCGGCTGGTGATGTCGCTACGTGGTATGCGGGTGATCGTCGTCGACGACGGCTCGGAGACGCCGGTCCAGCTGAGCGACTTCGCCGGTGCCCGCTGCGACGTGGAGGTGCTGCGTCACCCGCGCAGCAAGGGGCCCGCCGCGGCTCGCAACACCGGACTCAACGCGTGCACCACCGACTTCGTCGCGTTCCTCGATTCCGATGTCGTCCCGCGGCGCGGCTGGCTGGAGGCGCTACTCGGGCACTTCTGCGATCCGGCGGTGGCTCTGGTCGCCCCCCGCATCGTCGGCTTGGGGCACAGCGACCAACTGGTCGCCCGCTACGAGGCCGTGCGGTCGTCGCTGGACCTCGGCGGGCGGGAGGCGCCGGTGGTGCCCTACGGACCGGTGTCATACGTGCCGAGCGCGGCGATCATCTGCCGGCGCTCGGCGTTGCTCGACATGGGTGGCTTCGACGAGACGCTGACCTCCGGTGAGGACATCGACCTGTGCTGGCGGCTCATCGAATCGGGGTCGCGCCTGCGGTACGAGCCGATCGCCCTGGTCGCCCACGAACATCGCACCCAGATGCGGGAATGGCTGGGCCGCAAGGCATTCTACGGAAGTTCGGCGGCACCGCTGTCCATCCGGCATCCCGACAAGACCGCGCCCATGGTGATCTCCGGCTGGAGCCTGATGGTCTGGCTGCTGATGGCGCTGGGTTCGGTGTCCGGCTATCTGGCCTCGCTGGTGTTCGCCGGGGTGACCACGCGGCGCACCGCCAAGGCGATGCAGAACACCGACGCCGGGATCGTCGACGTCGCCGTCCTGGCCCTGCGCGGCATCGGGGCCGCGGCGCTGCAGCTGTCGGCGGCCATGTGCCGCCACTACTGGCCGCTGGCCCTGGTGGCGGCGCTGGTGTCGCACCGCTGTCGCCAGGCGGTGCTGGTGGCCGCCGTCCTGGACGGGGTGCAGGACTGGATCATCCGCAACCGCAACACCGACGCCGAGGGCAAGCCGATCGGCTTGCTGGCCTACCTGCTTCTCAAACGGCTCGACGACCTGGCCTACGGCGCCGGGCTGTGGACGGGCGTAGTCCGCGAGCGCACTCTGCGGCCGCTCAAACCGCAGATCAAAACCTGACCCGGTGGCCAGCGACAACATCCACAGCGACGTACTGATCGTGGGGGCAGGCAGCGCCGGGTCGGTGCTGGCCGCGCGGGTCAGCGCCGATCCCGGCTGCCGGGTGACCGTCGTGGAGGCCGGGCCCGGAACGGTGGAGGCCGGCGTCGCCACGCTCACCCGTAACGGACTGCAGCTGCCGATCGGCGCAGCCAGCCCGTTGGTACAGCGCTACCGCACCACGCTGACCGATGACCCGCACCGGGCCGCCGACCTGGTGCGGGGCGCGACGGTGGGCGGCTCCGGCGCGGTGAACGGCGGTTACTTCTGCCGCGCACTGCCGGTCGACTTCGACGAGTTCGGCGTTCCCGGTTGGTCCTGGCCGGAGGTCCTCGCGCACTATCGGGCCATTCAAACCGATCTCGACTTCCCCGACCGGGCCGACGGCGGACCGATTCCGATCCGCCGCACACGCGAACTCCTCGGTAGCACAGCCGCTTTCGTTGACGCGGCCCGGTCAGCCGGACTGGGCTGGCTGCCCGATCTGAACGCCGAGCCGACTGGGGTCAATGCGCCGCCGGGGGTGGCGGCGGTGCCGCTGAACATCGTCGACGGCGTTCGTACCGGCCCCGGCGCGGCGTTCCTCGAGCCAGCCTCGGCCCGACCCAACCTGACCGTGCTGCCCAGGACGCGGGTGCTGCGGGTGCGCACGGTGCGGGCGCGCGCCGTCGGCGTCGAGGCGGTGGGGCCGGCTGGACCGGTCACCCTGACCGCGGACCGGGTCGTACTGTCGGCCGGCGCCATCGGGTCGGCGCAACTGCTGATGCTCTCCGGTATCGGGCCCGCGGCGGCTTTGCGGGAGGCGGGTATCGCCGTCGTCGCGAACCTGCCGGTAGGCCAACGGACCTCTGATCACCCGGAGTGGGTCGTTGCGACCACCTGGACGGTGGCACCGCAGCGCCCGGTCCTCGAAGTGGTTCTGGTGGCCGACGGGCTGGAGATACGCCCGTACACCGGTGGCTTCATCGCCATGGTCGGCGACGGGATGCCCGGGCGCCCGGACTGGCCGCACCTCGGGGTGGCGTTGATGACACCACGTTCGCGTGGTCGGCTGACGCTCGCATCGGCCGACCCCATGGTGGCTCCACGCATCGAACACCGCTATGACAGCGACGGCGACGACGTGGCCGCGTTGTCTCGTGGGGTTCGGATGGCGGCGGAAATTCTCGGTTCCACAACGGAACTCGGTGAGCCGATGTGGTCGACATCGCAGCACTTGTGCGCCACCGCGCCGATGGGACCAGACACCGACGAGCATGCTGTCGTCGATTCGCGGTGCCGGGTGCGCGGGATCGACGGGTTGTCCGTCGTCGATGGTTCCGTGCTGCCGCGCATCACCGGCCGCGGACCGCATGCCACGATCGCGATGATCGGGCACCGCGCCGCGGAGTTCGTCGTGGCCTGAACGCGCTCAGGCCGACAGCGGTACCAACGCCTCGGCCAGCCGGGTTGCCGCCACCACACCGTCGATCACCGGGACGCCGAGCCGTCGACGGAGCGGGTCGGCGAACCGTGCCATCGCCGCGCAGCCAAGGACCACGGCGCGGCTGCCGTCGGTGGCCAGTGCCTGCTCACACAGCGCCGCAATCGGGGAGAAGCTGGTGTCGTCGGAGTCGATGCGCAGCACCGGGATGTCACAGGCGTACACCCCGGAACAGGCGCTCGACGTGTAGCTGCGGGTCAACTCCCAGGCTCGGGGCACGGTGGCCGACATCGACGTGACGATCGAATACCTGCCTGCCACAAGGGCGGCGGTGTGCATCGCCGCCTGAGCGATCCCGAGTACCGGCGCGTCGACCAGCTCGCGGGCCTCGGCCAGGCCGGGATCGCCGAAGCAGGCGATGACGTAGGCGTCCGGGCGTTGCTCCGGCGGGCGGTCGACGGCGGCGGCCAGCTCGGCGAGAAGCCCTGGGATACAACGCAATTCGTCATCATCGTTCTCGATGCTCGCCGGCCCGTCGGTCGGATTGACCGCCTCGACCACGGTGGCGGGGTCGGCGCAGTGGGCGGCGGCCTCGGCGATGGCAGCCGTCATGGTCGCCGTGGTGTTGGGATTGACGAGCAACAGCCGCACGCATGCGAGCTTAGTGCCGACCGTGCGTCCACCGCCGGACGAGACGCAACTGCCGCCCGTCCCGCCCGGGCGCCCACAGGCCGATGAGGATCGCCGCGACCGCGACGAGGACGGCCAGCACGCCCATCGAAGTCTGCATCGCGTGCAGGAAGGCCGCCTTGCTGAGCTCGGCCAGCTGCTCACCGGATGGGCCCAAGCGAGCGGACACCGCGAGGGCCTGCGCCAGCGAGTCCCCGGCCGCGGCTTGCGCCGGGGCGGGGAACGCGCCGAGTTGGCCGGCGAGTCGGTCGGTGTACTGCCCGGCCAGCACCGATCCGGCCACCGCGATACCCACCGCCGCCCCGATCTCGCGGACGGCGTCATTGACCGCCGACGCGACACCCTGCTTCTCATCCGGCGCGGCGATCATGATGGCAGACGTCGTCGGCGCGGTACACATGCCGATGCCCGTGGCCAGCACCAGAAGTGGCCAGGCGAGGTCCAGGTACGACGAGTCGACTCGTAGCGTGAACAGGCACCCGAATCCAGCGGCGACGAGCAGCAATCCCAGGAAGACGACCAGTCGAAGCCCGAGTCGGGGCAGGTACCAGAAGGACAGCACCGAGAGCACGCCGACCGGCAGGACTAGCGGGCTGAAAGCGAACGCGGTCTGCAGCGCCGAATAGCCGAGGATCAGCTGCGCATACTGCATCGCCAGATAGAAGAAGCCGAAGTTGGCCAGGAACAGCACCCCGATCGCCACCGCGCCGGTGGCGAAATCCGGTCGTGCGAAAAGCGATATGTCGAGCAGCGGATGGTGGTGGCGAGCCTCGACGATGCCGAACAGGACGGCCAATCCGACTCCGCTGCCCAGACAGCCGATCATCAGGGGGTCCGACCAGTGCCGCAGGGGTGCCTCGAGCATGCCGAAGACGAACACCGCGACGGCCGCACCGATCAGCACAGCGCCGACCCAGTCCACCGGCGGCGCATCGACATCGCGGGAGTCACTGACCGTCAAGGTCAGCGCGAACACCACCAGCCCGGCTCCACTGAGCGCCCAGAAGATCGATTGCCATTGCCAGAATTGCAGCAGCACACCGGATCCCAGCATGCCCAGCACAGCGCCCGAGCCGGCGACCGCAGCCCACACGCCGACGGCCTTGGTCCGATCCTGCTTCGGGTAGATCACCGTCAGCAGCGACAGGGTGGCAGGCATGACGAACGCCGCGCCCGCGCCGGCCACCGCCCGTGCGGTGATGATCTGCCAAGGCAGGTCGAAGAACACCGGCGCCAACGAGGCCAGCGTGAAGACCGACAGGCCGACCAGCAGCGCGCCCCGCCGCCCGTAACGGTCACCGATGGCGCCCGCGGGCAGCAGCAGGCAGGCGAGGGTCAGGGTGTAGCCGTCGACGATCCAGGTGAGCTGGGACTGCGTGGCCGAGGTGGTGACGGCGATATCACCCAGCGCGGTGTTCAGCGCGACCATCGAGCAGATCACCAGGGCGACACCCAGGCAGGTCACCGCCAGCGTCCAGGTTCGCTGCCGAGACGAGACGTCGTGCAGCCGGGAATCGGTACCCTTGTCGGGCCGGATCAGGGCGTCCACCCGGAGCTCTCCTTCGGTCACGGTCGGCTTCCGAACAAGACTGCCCGTCTCAAAAGTTATCAAACATGGGATGGAACCGGGGGAAGGATTGAGGCCATGACAGGCCGACGCAGCGATCCGCGACCTGCGCGTTCGCGTGCCCGCTTGCTCGATGCGGCAACGGCATTGCTGCGCTCGGGCGGTCCGAGCGCGGTCACCGTCGACGCGGTGACCCGTGGTGCGAACGTGGCGAGGGCCACCCTGTACCGGCATTTCCCCAGCGGCAACGACCTGCTGGCGGCGGCATTCTCCAGCCTGATTCCGCCGGCGCCGATGCCGCCCGAGACCGGCTCGTTGCGAGACCGGCTGGTCGCGCTGGTCCAGGCGCAGGCCGACCTGATCGCCGAGACACCGGTGCTGCTGACCGCGACCTACTGGCTGGCGCTGGGCCCGGACATGGAGAAGATGCCCGGCAAGGCCGACGACGCCGACAGCCCCGAGGTGCGCACCCTGCGCGAGCGGGTCGCCCAGCAGTACGGCGCACCCTTCGACGCGATCTTCGACAGTCCCGACGCGCAGGCCGAACTGGTCGAGGTGGATCGCGCCCAGGCCATCATGTTGTTGATCGGCCCGCTGGTCGCCGGGCGCATCAGCACCCTGGCCGACTTCGACTACCGCGACTGCGCCCGCGCCGCGGTGGACGGCTTCCTGGCCGTCCACCGCAAGGCGGGCGGCGACATCACTTCAACGAGTACCGAATCGGCAGGCGTTTGAGGCCTCCGACGAACGTCGCTGCGATGAAGTCGGCCTCGCCGGCCAGCTCGATCGTCTTGATCCGTGGAACGAGTTCGGTGAAGAAGCTGTTGATCTCCATCCGGGCCAGGGCCGCCCCCAGACAGAAGTGCACGCCGTAGCCGAACGACAGGTGTTTGTTGGGCTCGCGGCCGACGTCGAACCGGAACGGGTCGGTAAACACCTCCTCGTCGCGGTTGGCCGAGACATAGGACATCAGCACCGATTCGCCCTTGGCGATCGGGATGCCGCGCACCTCGGTGTCGGCCTGGGCGGTGCGCATGAACTCCTTGACCGGCACCACCCAGCGGATCATCTCCTCCACCGCGGTTCCCATCAGGCTCATGTCGTTCTGCAGCCGGGTCAACTCGCCGGGGTTCTGCAGCAGCGCCAACATGCCGCCGGCGATACCGGCACTGGTGGTGTCATGCCCGGCGCTGGCCACGATTACGTAATAGGAGGCGGTGTCCATGTCCGACAGCGGCTCGCCGTTGACTCGCGCGTTGGCGATTGCCGAGGCCAGGTCCTCGGTGGGGTGCTCGCGACGTGCGGCAGTCAGCGCCGAGAAGTAGTTGAAGAAGTCCAGCAGTACGGCGAGCATGTCGTCGGTGGTGCTGCCGCGCTGGAACTCGGTGTCCTCGCCGCCGAACATCTCCTGGGTGAGCTTGAGCATCCGCGGGAAGTCGGACTCGGGCAGACCCAGCAGCGACAGGATCACATAGAGCGGGTAGTTGACCGCCACCTCTTGGACGAAATCGCATTCCGGACCGAGCTCGACGAGTTTGTCGACGTAGTTCTTGGCCAGCTCGTCGACCCGGACCTTCAAGTCGCGCATGGCCTTCGGGCGAAACCAGTCGGCCCCGACCTTGCGGAGATCGCGGTGGTGCGGGTCGTCCATATGGATCAGCGTGCGCAGGCCGATGCCGGCCTCGCGCTGTTCGCGCAGCACGTCGTCGGCCTCGGCGTTCATCAGCAACGGACGCGGGTCGTTGGTCCACAGGTCGTTCTGCCGCTCGATGTCCATGATGTCGGAGTGCTTGGTGACCGCCCAGAACGGGCGGTAGCCCTCGACGTCGACCCAGGACACCGGAGCGTGGGCACGCAGGTGAGCCAGCGCCTCGTGCAGGCTCTTCTCGTCGGTGTAGGCCAGGGGATCAGCCAGCACGCGAGCCGCGTCGTCCATGATCCGTGTGGTCATCGGGTCTCCTCGTTCGGTGTGTACCGGAAACTTGACGGGTGTCAGGTTTCTAGTGTGGGCCACGTCCACCGGGACTGAAAGCGGATTCGCGCAATTCCCAGGTCATGGCTTGTGCCGGCGCCCGCGTAGGCTCGGATGTCGTGCCGCACCGATCAAATCGCCGCATGGTCCGGCGCGCGATGGCGGTTCTGCTGGCTCTGCTCGTGCTGGTCGGATGCACCCGCAGCGGTGGCGAGCCGGCGCCGCCGGCGGCGGCCCAACCGGGCCCTGCGGTGGTCGAGACCACCGGTGGTGCCGTGCGCGGCGTGGTCGCTCCTGGCTATCGAGTCTTCGACGGCATTCCCTACGCCGCCGCGCCGATGGGTCCGTTGCGTTGGGCCCCGCCGCAGCCGCGCGCGCCGTGGACCGGGGTGCGCGACGCGACCACACCGGGCCTGCGGTGTCCCCAGGACGTTCGCAACGATCCTGACTACGGTCGTCCCACCGGCGAGGACTGCCTGAATCTCAACGTGTGGACCCCGGACGGAGCCACCCCGTCGCACCGGCTCCCGGTGATGGTCTGGATCCACGGTGGCGGGTTTCTCAACGGCAGCGCCGACATCTACGACGCCCGCTGGCTGGCGACGCAGGGCAACATCGTCGTCGTCACCGTCAACTACCGGCTCGGCACCCTCGGCTTCCTGGCGCATCCTGCGCTGAGCCCCGACGGCGACGTCGGCAATTTCGGGCTGGCCGATCAGCAGGCGGCGCTGCGGTGGGTGCGGGACAACGTTGCCGAATTCGGCGGTGACCCAGGCAAAGTGACCATCGCCGGAGAGTCGGCCGGGGCGATGTCGGTGTGTGATCACCTCGTCGCGCCGGAGTCGGCGGGACTGTTCCGGGCCGCGATACTGCAGAGCGGGCCGTGCCAGGCGCAGGCCGACCGTCCCACCGCCCAACAAGTCAGCATGGCGTACGCGGCCGGCGTGGGTTGCGCGGATCCGGTGACGGCCGCGGCATGCCTGCGTGGATTGCCGGCAGACAGGTTGCTGCGGCCGCCGCTGTATGTGGGATTCGGACCCGACAAACTGACCGGACCGGTCACCGGTACCGACCGGCTGCCGGTCGACCCGATGACGGCGTTCGCTCTGGGCCGTGCACCGCGGGTGCCCGTCCTGATCGGCAGCAACGGCGACGAGTTCGCCATGTTCACCGCCATCAAGTGGCTGAAGGAGCGCGGGCTGCCGCCCTACCCGAAGCTGTTGTCCGACACCTTCGGTCCCGACGCGGCGGCGGTGGCCCAGCATTATCCGTTGGGGTTGTTCGACGGAAACATCGGCGCCGCCTACTCGGCGGCCGTCACCGACGGGGTTTTCGCCTGCCCGATCGACCGGGCCAGCGCCGGCCTGGCGCACACCGGGCCGGTGTACGCCTACGAGTTCAACGACCGGACCGCACCCGCACCCGATGTGCTGCGCGAGGCGCCCTTCCCGGTGGGTGCGAGCCATTCACTCGAACTGCGCTACTTGTTCGACGTCGGCGGGGCGGCCCCGCTGAACCCTGCACAACGTGAGCTCTCCGACCAGATGATCGCCTACTGGAGCCAATTCGTGCGGACCGGCGCTCCGGATGCAGCCGAGCAGCCGGACTGGCCGCGGCTCGGCGCCGACGCGGCCACCGGGCCGCGAATGTCGCTGCAGACCGGGAAGTTGTTGCTCACCAACGATTTCAGTGCGCGCCACCAATGCCCGTTCTGGGCATCGCGCAGGGGCGTTCGCTAGCCGCGCCAACGGGGGTGGGCGACGACGGCCAGCGCCTCGGCCACATCCGATGCCAGCGGCCGCTGCGCTGGGCCCTGCCGGCGAACCCAGCGCTGGAAGGCGAAATCTGCTGCAGCAAAGGATAATTGCACCAGGAGCCCCGGCCGGCTGTCCTCGCCGGGATCGGTTCCCATCCGGGCGGCGACCAGGTCCACCATCTGGTGGCGGTCGGCTGCCGACAACAACGTCGCCCGGTCGAGCAGTTCGGGCGCGGTCAGGATGGCTGCGCGCCAGTTCTCCAAGTCGGCATCGTCGAAGGTGTCCACCCGACTGACGATCGCGGCGCCCAGCGCTGCGTCGGGTGGTTCGTCGGTCGGACGGCGGGCCAGCAGGGAGGCGATCGCGGCGTTGCCGCGCTGCACGGCACCGAGCAGCAGGTCCTCCTTGGTGGCGACGTGGCGGAAGAAGGTCCTGGGCGACACCGACGCCTCGGCGGCGATGTCGTCGGTGGTGACATTGGCGAACCCGCGCGCCGCGAACAGGCGGTAGGCGGCGGCGTGGATGTCGGCGCGGACCTGTGCCCGCTGCCGGTCACGCAACGTCGGCGGCCGCGCGGCGGCCGGCGGACTGCTCACCGGAAGGTGCCCGTCCCGCCGTCGACGTGGATCGTCTGCGCAGTGAGATAGGAGGCGTCGGCACTGACCAGGAACGCCACCATCGCGCCGATATCGGTGTGGGTGTCGCCGATGCGGCGCAACGGGATGCCCTTGACGACCTTGTTGTAGACGTCTGGGAAGTCTGCACTCCAGTTCGCGACGCCGTCGGAGTTGGCGAACGGGCACACCACATTGACCCGGATGTTGTCGGCTCCCCATTCCAGGGCAGCCACTTTGGAGATTCCGCGGATCGCCTCCTTGGCTCCGGCGTAGGCGCCGAACGTCTTCTGGCCGCCGGTGCCGCTGCCCGAACCGAAGTTCACGATCGATCCGCCGCCGGCTGCCTTGAGAATCGGATAGGCCGCCTGCATCAGGAAGAAGGTGGCCCGCGGCCCGGTGTCGAAGACCAGGTCGAAATCGTCCATGGTGATTTCGCCGAACGGCTTGGGTTCGTTGGTGGCGATTGCGTTGTTCACCAGCGCGTCGACGCCACCCAGTCGCGCGACGGCGTTGTCGACGATGCGTTGGTAACTGGAGTGCTCGCACAGGTCGGCCTCCAGGTGCAGTGCTTGATGTCCGGCGGCGGCGAACCCGGCGGCGACATCCGCCACCGCCGGGTTACGGTCCACCAGCAGCACCGCCGCGCCACGCTCGAGCAGCGCCGCGCTGATGCCGAGTCCGACTCCGCGGGCCGCCCCGGTCACGATGACCCGTCGGCCGCGCAGCGACTCGGGATGCCAGTAATGTCCCTCAGAATTCGGTGCCACCACGCGACTCCCTGTGCTGTTCGGGCTGATGTTGCTGCGATGTCCTCACCCGGCCAGGTCCGGGGCGGCGCGGCCGGCGATGAGCGGCAGATCCAGGTAGGTCTTGATCCCCGGGCCCGCCTCGCAGACGTAGGGCACCGCGCTGATGCAGTGGTTGGCGGTGGCCACCACGCCCGGATTGCGCTCGAGGCCCTCGGCGACGGTCTCCGGTTGCAGCCCCTTGAAGGTCAGCGACACCGTCGGGTCGCCGGTGACCTCGACCTCGAATCGCTCGCCCTGTTCGCCCAGCGTCCACGGCGGATCGAGTTCCACCTCGCACATCAGCCAGTTCACCGCCGCGGTGACCACCGGGGTGTCGTCCACGATCGCCTCCCAGCGGAACCGTCGTGCCGCGACCGTGCCAGCCTCCATCGGCACGACGAGGTCGTCGGTCCCGGTGACGGCGACGGCGACCTCCTGGGTGGACCGGATCCGTGGTTCGGCGCGGAAGCCGAGTTGGTCGGCGACCATGCGCACCGACTGTTTGAAGCCCGCCTCCAGCAGGGCGGCGATCGGGCCGCTCATCGCCTGATCCGGGGTCAACCCGAAGCCCATCACCTCACGGACCACCAAGGGGGCGTTGTAGGTGCGGATGTCGGAGAATTCTTCGGCACGGACATGGGTGATCGCTGAGGTCAGCGACGAGACCATCAGCGGGAACCGCTCGGTGATGCCGCCGGGGTGGATGCCCGAGCCGTGCAAGGTGACACCGCCTTCGACCGCGGCTTCCTCGATGGCCTGTACCGCCGGATTCTGCCGATCCGGATAGACCCAGCCGACCGGGGTCACCACGTTCTTGCCCGATCGCAGGATCTGCTTGACGACCTCGTCGTCGGGCAGCAGGGGGGAGTACATGACGCAGTCGGCGTCGGTGGCCAACAGTTGGTCGATGTCGGTGCTCGCGGCCACGCCGATCGGGTCTTGTCCGATCAGTTCGCCGATGTCGCGACCGTTCTTGTCGGCGCTGTGCACCCAGGCGCCGACGAGTTCGAGTTCGGGGTGGCGCAGGACGCCCTGGATTGCCGCTTTGCCGACGCCACCGGTCGCCCACTGGATCACGCGATACATGACGGCATCGTATGTCTAGGTGGCAGTAACTGTCACAATTTCGCGGGCGTCACCCAGGTGGTGATGTCGGCGTGGGCCACCTCGGTGCCGCCGCGGTCGTACACCCCGACGCCGACGGTGACGTCGGCGCCGGCGCCCACGACCGTCAGATCCAGCGAGTCCAGCCGGGCGCGGGCCCGCAGCGATGTGGTGGCCTTCTGCAGGTACTGGACGGTCATGGCTTTGGGGATCCACCGGTGGCTGGCCGGAACGGTGGCTTCCATCAGCATTCCCATCGCCAGTTCGGCCGCATTGCACATCGCGATCGCATGCACGGTCCCGAGATGGTTGTGGACCAGCGGCCAGTTCGGCACGCTCACCTCCGCGTACCCGGGCTCCATCGCCACCACCCGGGGAAGGACCGTGGCGAAGTAGGGCACCCGGATCGCGGCCGCGGCCGAGAACAGCAGCTCGCCGCCCGGGAGGCCGGACAGTCGCTGCCAGATCCGAAATGTTGAGGTCAATGGAGCCATGCCAGCGGACCTTACTCGGCAGTAAGATGGGTGTCTTCGGCTCGTCCGGCGGCCGCGCTGAGCAGGCCATGCGGGGATTCGGCTCGCGCTCAGGCGGGATTTGGCCGGTCCTCAGGCGAGATTTGGCCGCCGCCGCGATCTAGGGCATACTGTTCGGGTTGCCTTGAGCCGGGTTCGCCCCCACTGGGAGCGTGTCGCCCAAGGTATACGACCGGCGCCCAAACGGGCGCGTCCGGTTCCCACCTCGCAGCGCGACGGATTTTCTCCGCGCCTGCGGGGCCGCGGGAGGGCGACACGCCCGACCGCGGGGGCCGGAGCACCAGGACAGGTAAAGAGCGGCGGCGACAGCCAGCGCTGAATGTCGGCCCACGGCCGCACATCGCAGCGCATGACCACCGTGTCCCTTCGTGGGACCAAGCAGGAGTGAAGGTAGGAGAAGCGTGGCGGGACAAAAGATCCGCATCAGGCTCAAGGCCTACGACCACGAGGCCATTGATGCCTCGGCGCGCAAGATCGTGGAGACGGTCACCCGTACCGGCGCGAGCGTGGTTGGTCCAGTGCCGCTGCCGACGGAAAAGAACGTGTACTGCGTCATCCGCTCACCGCACAAGTACAAGGACTCGCGGGAGCACTTCGAGATGCGCACGCACAAGCGACTCATCGATATCCTCGACCCGACGCCGAAGACCGTTGACGCACTCATGCGCATCGATCTGCCGGCCAGCGTCGACGTGAACATCCAGTAGTAGGGGAGTCGACGAACAAATGGCACGAAAAGGCATTCTGGGCACCAAGCTGGGCATGACCCAGGTGTTCGACGAGAACAATCGGGTCGTCCCGGTCACGGTCGTCAAGGCCGGACCGAACGTGGTGACCCGCATCCGCACCCCCGAGCGTGACGGGTACAGCGCGGTGCAGCTGGCCTACGGCGAGATCAGCCCGCGCAAGGTGACCAAGCCGGTGACCGGTCAGTACGCGGCCGCTGGGGTCAACCCGCGCCGCCACCTCGCCGAGCTGCGTCTCGACGACGAGACCGCAGCCGCCGAGTACGAGGTCGGCCAGGAGCTGACGGCGGAGATCTTCGCCGACGGCACCTATGTCGACGTGACCGGCACCAGCAAGGGCAAGGGCTACGCCGGCACCATGAAGCGGCACGGCTTCCGCGGTCAGGGCGCCAGCCACGGCGCCCAGGCGGTCCACCGCCGGCCGGGTTCGATCGGTGGCTGCGCCACCCCGGGCCGGGTCTTCAAGGGCACCCGGATGTCGGGGCGCATGGGCAACGACCGGGTCACCACGCAGAACCTGTTGGTGCACAAGGTCGACGCCGAGAACGGCGTGCTGCTGATCAAGGGCGCCGTCCCCGGCCGCAATGGCGGACTCGTCGTGGTTCGCACGGCAGTCAAACGAGGTGAGAAGTGACTCTGAAGATTGACGTTCGCACACCGAGCGGCAAGAACGACGGCACGGTGGAACTGCCGGCCGAGCTGTTCGACGTCGAGCCCAACATCGCGTTGATGCACCAGGTGGTGACCGCACAGCTGGCCGCCAAGCGGCAGGGCACGCACGCCACCAAGACGCGCGGTGAGGTCTCCGGCGGCGGCAAGAAGCCGTACCGGCAGAAGGGCACCGGTCGCGCCCGTCAGGGCTCGACCCGCGCGCCGCAGTTCGCCGGTGGTGGCATCGTGCACGGCCCGCAGCCGCGTGACTACAGCCAGCGGACCCCGAAGAAGATGATCGCCGCCGCACTGCGCAGCGCGCTGTCCGACCGGGCCCGCAACGAGCGCATCCACGCGGTGACCGAGCTGCTGACCGGCCAGACCCCGTCGACCAAGAGCGCCAAGGCGTTCCTGGGCACGCTGACCGACCGCCGCAAGGTGCTGGTCGTGATCGGCCGGGCCGACGAGGTGGGAGCCAAGAGCGTGCGCAACCTTCCCGGTGTGCACGTGATCTCGCCCGACCAGCTCAACACCTACGACGTGCTCAATGCCGACGACGTGGTGTTCAGCGTGGAGGCCCTGGATGCATATATCAGCGCCAACACCAAGACCGTTGAGGAGGTTTCGGCCTGATGGCGACCGTGACTGATCCCCGCGACATCATTCTGGCCCCGGTCATCTCCGAGAAGTCGTACGGATTGATCGAGGACAACGTCTACACGTTCATCGTCCGCCCGGACTCGAACAAGACGCAGATCAAGATCGCGATCGAGAAGATCTTCTCTGTGAAGGTCGACTCGGTGAACACCGCCAACCGGCAGGGCAAGCGCAAGCGCACCCGGGCCGGGTTCGGCAAGCGCAAGAGCACCAAGCGCGCGATCGTGACCCTGGCCCCCGGCAGCAAGCCGATCGATCTCTTCGGAGCACCGGCCTAGTCCGGTAAGAACAGAACTCAGGAATAGATAATGGGAATTCGCAAGTACAAGCCGACGACCCCCGGTCGCCGCGGTGCCAGCGTCTCCGATTTCGCCGAGATCACTCGCTCGACTCCGGAGAAGTCGCTGATTCGCCCGCTGCACAGCACAGGTGGACGCAACGCGCACGGCCGTATCACCACCCGGCACAAGGGCGGCGGTCACAAGCGCGCCTACCGGGTGATCGATTTCCGGCGTAACGACAAGGACGGCGTCAACGCCAAGGTCGCCCACATCGAGTACGACCCGAACCGCACCGCCAACATCGCACTGCTCCATTTTCTCGACGGTGAAAAGCGCTACATCATTGCGCCGCAGGGTCTTTCGCAGGGTGACGTGGTGGAGTCCGGCGCCAATGCCGACATCAAGCCCGGCAACAACCTGCCGCTGCGCAATATCCCGGCCGGTACCGTGATCCACGCCGTCGAGCTGCGGCCCGGCGGCGGCGCGAAGCTGGCCCGCTCGGCCGGCTCGAGCATCCAGCTGCTGGGCAAGGAAGGCGCCTACGCCTCCCTGCGTATGCCGTCGGGTGAGATCCGCCGCGTCGACGTGCGCTGCCGCGCCACCGTCGGCGAGGTCGGCAACGCCGAGCAGGCCAACATCAACTGGGGCAAGGCCGGCCGGATGCGGTGGAAGGGCAAGCGCCCGACCGTCCGCGGTGTCGTGATGAACCCGGTCGACCACCCGCACGGTGGTGGTGAAGGCAAGACTTCCGGTGGACGTCACCCGGTGAGCCCGTGGGGCAAGCCGGAGGGCCGCACCCGCAAGCCCAACAAGCAGAGCGACAAGCTCATCGTCCGTCGCCGGCGCACCGGCAAGAAGCGCTAGGCAGGGGAGTTAAGAGATGCCACGCAGCCTGAAGAAGGGTCCGTTCGTCGACGACCATCTGCTCAAGAAGGTCGACGTCCAGAACGAGAAGAACACCAAGCAGGTCATCAAGACCTGGTCGCGTCGTTCGACCATCATCCCGGACTTCATCGGTCACACCTTCGCCGTCCACGACGGTCGCAAGCATGTGCCGGTGTTCGTCACCGAGGCCATGGTCGGGCACAAGCTGGGCGAGTTCGCCCCGACACGGACGTTCAAGGGTCACATCAAGGATGACCGGAAGAGCAAGAGGCGATGAGTACCACGACGATCGAATACCCGTCCGCGACGGCCAAAGCCCGCCACATCGGGATCTCGGCGACCAAGGCTCGCCGCGTCATCGACTTGGTCCGCGGCAAGAGCGTCGAGGAAGCCCTCGACATCCTGCGCTGGGCGCCGCAGCAGGCCAGCGAGCCGGTCGCCAAGGTGATCGCCAGCGCTGCCGCCAACGCGCAGAACAACAACGGGCTTGACCCCGCCACGCTCGTGGTCGCCACGATCACCGCTGACGAGGGCCCGACCGCCAAGCGCATCCGGCCGCGCGCGCAGGGTCGCGCCTACCGGATCCGCAAGCGCACCAGCCACATCACCGTGATCGTGGAGAGCCGGCCGCCGAAGAACAAGAACACCGGTGCCACCTCGGCCAGCGCCGCCCGCGCCCGCCGCGCACAGGGCAGCAAGGCCACCGGCACCGCCGCCAAGAAGGCGGCACCGGCCGCACAGACGAAGGAGGGCTCGGAGTAGTGGGCCAGAAAATCAATCCCCACGGCTTCCGGCTCGGTATCACCACCGATTGGAAGTCCCGGTGGTACGCCGACAAGCAGTACGCCGACTACGTCAAGGAAGACGTGGCGATCCGGCGGCTGCTGGCCACCGGTCTGGAGCGCGCCGGCATCGCCGACGTGGAGATCGAGCGCACCCGTGACCGGGTTCGCGTTGACATCCACACCGCGCGTCCCGGCATCGTGATCGGCCGCCGCGGCACCGAAGCCGACCGCATCCGCGCCGACCTGGAGAAGCTGACCGGCAAGCAGGTTCAGCTCAACATCCTCGAGGTGAAGAACCCCGAGAGCCAGGCGCAGCTGGTCGCCCAGGGCGTGGCCGAGCAGCTGAGCAACCGGGTGGCGTTCCGCCGCGCGATGCGCAAGGCCATCCAGTCGGCCATGCGGCAGCCCAACGTCAAGGGCATCCGCGTGCAGTGCTCGGGCCGCCTCGGCGGCGCCGAGATGAGCCGCTCGGAGTTCTACCGTGAGGGCCGTGTGCCGCTGCACACCCTACGCGCCGATATCGACTACGGCCTGTACGAGGCCAAGACCACCTTCGGTCGCATCGGCGTGAAGGTGTGGATCTACAAGGGCGACATCGTCGGCGGCAAGCGTGAGCTGTCCGCCGCCGCACCTGCCGCCGACCGCCCGCGCCGCGAGCGCCCGTCGGGCACCCGCCCGCGCCGCAGCGGTGCCTCGGGCACCACCGCGACGAGCACCGAAGCCGGCCGCGCCGCCACCGAGGAAACCGCGGAGTCTGCGGTCCCGATGACGGCGGAGGCTCCGGCTGTCGAGTCGCCCGCCGCTGAGACGACGGAGAGCTAGTCATGTTGATTCCCCGCAAGGTCAAGCACCGCAAGCAACACCACCCCAAGCAGCGTGGTATCGCCAGCGGCGGCACATCGGTGACCTTCGGTGACTACGGCATCCAGGCACTGGAGCACGCCTACGTCACCAACCGGCAGATCGAGTCCGCTCGTATCGCCATCAACCGGCACATCAAGCGTGGCGGCAAGGTGTGGATCAACATCTTCCCGGACCGTCCGCTGACCAAGAAGCCGGCCGAAACCCGCATGGGTTCCGGCAAGGGTTCGCCGGAGTGGTGGGTGTCCAACGTCAAGCCGGGCCGGGTGCTCTTCGAGCTGAGCTACCCCGACGAGAAGATCGCCAGGGAAGCCCTGACCCGTGCAATCCACAAGCTGCCGATCAAGGCACGCATCGTGACCCGAGAGGAGCAGTTCTGATGGCAGTAGGCGTCAGCGCCGGCGAACTGCGTGAACTCAGCGACGAAGAGTTGACCGACAAGCTGCGCGAATCGAAGGAAGAGCTGTTCAACCTGCGCTTCCAGATGGCCACCGGACAGTTGGACAACAACCGCCGGCTGCGCACCGTGCGTCAGGAGATCGCGCGCATCTACACGGTGCTGCGCGAACGTGAACTGGGTCTGGCCTCCGGACCCACTGGTGAGGAATCGTGATGGCAGATACCAATTCGGGGACCAAGGGTCCTCAGCACACTCCGGCCGCGGACAAGCCGCGCGGGCGTCGCAAGACCGCGATCGGTTACGTGGTCAGTGACAAGATGCAGAAGACCATCGTGGTCGAGCTGGAGTCGCGTGTGCAGCACCCCAAGTACGGCAAGATCATTCGCACGACCAAGAAGGTCAAGGCGCACGACGAGGACGGCATTGCCGGTGTCGGCGACCGGGTCTCGCTGATGGAGACCCGCCCGCTGTCTGCCAGCAAGCGCTGGCGTCTGGTCGACGTGCTCGAAAAGGCCAAGTAACTCCACAGCAACAAAATGACCTACCGCCGGCTTGTCCGGCGGTAGGTTTTTATTACGCTGGCGTAGATTTTTCGTTTGTGGGTGTCAGGAGAGTGAACTGCCTACGATTCGTGCGATGAAATGGTCAGCGTTGCGCCGGGTCGCGGTGGTCACGGGCGTGGTCGCCGCCGTGCTGTGGACGGCCCCGTGCGCGGCAGCCGAACCGGATCCGCCGGTCGACGCCGGCGGCGCCGTCATCGACGCGCCGACCTTGTCGCTTGCCGACCTCGGCGCATCGAATGTGATGTCGTTCTACGGCAACTCGAGCATCACCACGCTGACCTTCCCGGTACCCGCGGGTCTGATACCGGCCACCCTCAACGTGACCCTCAACCTCCCGTTCAACCTCCGGTCCGGACTCCTGACGGTGACCCAGGGCGACCGGGTGGTCGGCAAGCAAGGACTGCCCCTGGCAGACCTGGTGCCGGTGGTCGTGCCGCTGGCCGGGGTCGAGGTCACCGACAATGCGGTCACGCTGACGCTGACCCTGACATCCTCGCCGGAGGACGGCTACTGCCTGGACCGGTTCAACCCGATCGAGCTGACCGACGGGTCGATCACCTTCGCCGGCACCGAGATCGCGCCGCCCACCGTCGCCGACTTCCTGCCGCCCGCCCTGCGGGCCCTGACCATCGCCGTGCCGGCGAATCCGACCCCATCGGAGTCTGATGCGGCTGTTCAGCTGGCCGCGGCAATGGTGAAGCGGTACGGCACCCAGGCGCCGGCGGTGTCGGTGATCGCACTGGCCGACGGGGCGACCACCGTCGCGCAGCCGGCCGCACCCCTGGAACGCCAGATCGTCATCAAGGAAGGGCCCGACGAGGCCATCTCCCTGTCGGGCGGCACCGGCGTTCCGCAGCTGTTGATCTCCGGACCGGCCGACAAGCTGACCAACGAGACCCGGCTGCTCAGCGATGGCTCCCTCAACCTGGCGGTGTCACCGCGGGTGGTTCCGGAGAAGCTGAACTCGAGCCCCCGGCCGCAGCTGCCAGGTGATGCGGCGACCCTGGCCCAGCTGGGGCAGACCAATCTGACGTCGATCGGGGTGTCACCACAGGTGAACATCGGTCTGGATCAGACCCGCCTGGGTCACCCGGTCCAGGCCGTCCGGGTTCACGTGCTGGGCACCTACACGCCGCTGCCCAACACCTTCGGTGCGCAACTCACCGCATCCGTCAACGGTCAGGCGGTCGACTCCTGGGCTGCCGACCCGGCCGGCGTCATCGACCGTTGGGTCGACGTCCCCGATCAGCTGCTGACCCGCTACACCGAATTTCAGGTGGCGGTGAACACCACCGGTAGCAACCTCGGCGGCTGCAACGACTACCGCCCGATGACGCTGACCATCGACGGTGGCAGCGTGGTGCAGACCAGCCCGGCGCTCCCACCGATCCCGCCGGGATTCGGTTCGCTGCCGCAATCGCTGATGCCCACCATCCAGGTGGGTCTCGGGTCGGACACGTTCAATGACACCGTGCGGGCCACACAGATCGTCGTCGGCCTGCAGCGGCTGAGCGCGCTTCCGCTGCGCACCGCGGTGACCACTCTGGACAAGGCCCGGGCAAGCCAGGATCCGGCGTTGCTGATCAGTGCCGACGGCTGGACCGACAGTGACATCACCCTGCCGGTGAGCGCCAACGATCGAACGATCACCGTGGAAGGGCAGGGGCCCAACGACGAGCAGACCGTGCTCAACCTGGACCCCGGTGTCCAGTTCGGCTCGTTGCAGACGGTGTTCGACGGGCATCGGTCGCTGTTGATCGCCACATCGAACGGCAATCCGGCCCAGCTCGACCAGCTACTGCAATGGCTCAACGCCGACCGGTCGCGCTGGTCGCAGTTGCGGGGCAGCGCCATCGTCGAGGTGGCCGGGCGGACACCCGCCCTGGTTGCCGGGCGCACCCCGGTCGGGGTCTACGGTCCCGCGCTGCCTGCGCCCACCGCAGCCGAGACATCAACCGGCTCCTACCATTACGACAAGGCATGGTGGGTGGCCGCGGGTGTGGTCGGTATCGCGGTCGTCGGCGCTGCGCTGATCATCGGCACTGCCCGGCGGTCGGAGAACGGTGGCGCGACCCATCGTCGCGAGGAATGATCACTTTCGCCGGCACCACGGTGATCCAGCACAGCTAATTCCTATGTATCGCAGGTAGTGTCCCGGGCGACTCGAGAAATGGGGAAGCGCATGGCGACGGAGTTCAACGGCAAGATCGAACTGGACATTCGCGATTCCGAGCCGGACTGGGGCCCGTTCGCTGCGCCTACGGCCCCCGACGGTGCGCCCAACGTGCTCTACCTCGTCTGGGACGACATCGGCATCGCGACCTGGGACTGCTTCGGCGGGCTGGTCCAGATGCCGGCGATGAGCCGGATCGCCGAGCGCGGCGTGCGGTTGTCGCAATTCCACACCACCGCGTTGTGCTCGCCCACCCGGGCATCGCTGCTGACCGGGCGCAACGCCACCACGGTCGGCATGGCCATGGTCGAGGAGTTCACCGAGGGCTTCCCCGGTATCAACGGGCGCATCCCCGATGACACCGCGCTCATCTCGGAGGTGCTGGCCGAACGCGGCTACAACACCTACTGCGTAGGCAAGTGGCATCTGACCCCGATCGAGGAATCCAATCTTGCCGCCACCCGGCGGCATTGGCCCTTGACGCGCGGTTTCGAACGGTTCTACGGGTTCATGGGCGGGGAGACCGATCAGTGGTATCCGGAGCTGGTTTACGACAACCATCCCGTCGAACCCCCGGCCACCCCGGAGGAGGGTTACCACCTCTCGAAGGACTTGGCCGACAAGACAATCGAATTCATTCGCGACTCGACGATGGTCGCTCCCGACAAGCCGTGGTTCACCTACCTGTGCCCCGGTGCGGGCCACGCTCCGCACCACGTCTTCAAGGACTGGGCCGACCGCTACGCGGGCATGTTCGACATGGGCTACGAGGCCTACCGCGACATCGTGCTGGAGAACCAGAAGAAACTCGGCATCGTGCCGCCCGACACCGAACTGTCCGCGATGAACCCCTACAGCGACGTCACCGGACCCAACGGTGAACCGTGGCCGCTGCAGGACACCGTCCGGCCCTGGGCCGAGCTCTCCGACGAGGAGAAGCGGCTTTTCGCGCGGATGGCCGAGGTGTTCGCCGGCTTCCTGTCCTACACCGACGCCCAGATCGGCCGGATCCTGGACTATCTCGACGACTCGGGGCAACTGGACAACACCATCATCGTGGTGATCTGTGACAACGGCGCCAGCGGTGAAGGAGGCCCCAACGGTTCGGTGAACGAAGCCAAGTTCTTCAACGGCTACATCGATACCGTCGAGGACAGCATGCGCTTCTACGACGAGCTGGGCTCTCCGAGCACCTACAACCATTACCCGATCGGCTGGGCAATGGCGTTCAATACCCCCTACAAGCTCTACAAGCGCTACGCCTCCCATGAAGGCGGCATCGCCGACAGCGCGATCGTGTCCTGGCCCAACGGAATTGCCGCTCACGGTGAAGTCCGTGACAACTATGTCAACGTCTGCGACATCACCCCGACCATCTACGAGCTGCTCGGCATCGACGCGCCGCAAACCGTCAAGGGTATCGCCCAGAGGCCACTCGATGGGGTGAGTTTCAAAGCGGCACTTGATGATCCGCAGGCCGATACCGGTAAGGAGACCCAGTTCTACACCATGCTGGGCACCCGCGGTATCTGGCACAAGGGCTGGTTCGCCAACACCGTGCATCCCGCTGCGCCGTCGGGCTGGTCGCACTTCGACGCTGACCGCTGGGAGCTCTACAACATCGAGACCGACCGCAGCCAGTGCCACGATCTGGCCACCGAGCATCCCGAACGCCTCGCCGAGCTACAGGCGCTGTGGTTCTCGGAGGCCGAAAAGTACAACGGGCTACCGCTTTCCGATCTCAACGTATTCGAGATGGTGGCGCGCTGGCGCCCCGGGCTGGCCGGGGACCGTCCACGCTACATCTACTACCCGAACACCGCGCCGGTCGCCATGGGCGCATGCGTGATGATCGGCGGCCGCTCGTTCTCCGTGCTGGCCGAGGTCGGGATCGACGGTCCCGATGTCGAGGGCGTGCTACTCAAGCAGGGCGCGGGCCACGGCGGGTACGTGCTGTTCGTCGCCGACGGCCGGCTGCAGTTCGTCTACAACTTCTTCGGCGAAGAGGAGCAGCGCCTGATCGCCGACGATCCGCTGCCGACCGGCAACCACATTCTGGGGGTCGGCTACGCCCGCACCGGCACGGTTGAGGGCAGTCACACGCCGCTCGGTGACGCCACCCTGTACGTCGACGGCGCCGCGGTGGCCACTCTGGCGGGAGTCAAGGCCCACCCGTTCACCTTCGGGTTGGCCGGGGGCGGGGTCAGCGTGGGGCGAAATCTCGGCCAGCCGGTGTCCACCGCCTACCAGGCTCCGTTCGACTTCCGCGGTGGCACCATCAGCCGGGTGATCGTCGACGTTTCCGGCGACCCCTACGTCGACGCCGAACGCGAACTCGCAGCGGCTTTCGCCAGGGACTGACCCCCACGTCATACTGGAGCGGTGACTCGGCTGGTATGGGCCGCCGCGGCGGCCGCGTTGCTGGCCGTCTCCGGTGTTGCCGCATGTGCGCGAAGCAGCGACGGAACGGCGATCCGCGCCGAGGCTTCGACATCGGTGACATCGGCCGGCACTTCGGCTGGCACGCCGGCCTCGACCGCGCCCCGGTCGACCGACGCCCCTGAATCCGCGGAGCCCGGGGTGCTGGAGACCACCCGCGAACCGGTTCCCCCGAACGCTCTGGCCTGTGTGCGGGACACCTCGGGGCAGACCGCGGTGGCCGCCGTCGCCGATCCGGCGGCGCCCCGCATCACGGTGAAGCTACCCGACGGTTGGTCTGCGACGCCGGGAAGTGGGGACGTCGGGGCCCTACTGGCCGGACCCGATGACATGGTGGCCGAGGTGACCATCGCGGCCACCCCGCTCGACCCGGCCGCCGCGTTCACCCGGTATGCCGACGACGTGATGGCCCGCTACCCGATCAGCACCCTGAGCCTGCTGCCCGGCGACTTCTGTGGCTACAGCGGCCAACGGCTGATGGGTACCTGGGCGCAGGACCCCGACCAATCACTGCAGTACCAGGACCGGATCGCCCACATCTGGACCAACACCAAGGACTACCTCGTCGCCGTCCATGTGGAGGCGCCGTCGGGAACTCCCGGCTTCGACACCGCAGCCGACGTGCTGACCGGTGAGTTCAGCATCGTCATACCCTGAAGCCATGCTCACCGAGCTCGTTGAGGTGCCCGGCGGGTCGTTCCGGATGGGGTCGACCAGCTTTTATCCCGAGGAAGCGCCGATCCACACCGCCACGGTCGGCGCGTTCGCCATCGAACGGCATCCGGTGACCAACGCCCAATTCGCCGACTTCGTGGCCGCCACCGGATACCGCACCGTCGCCGAGCGGCCGCTGGACCCGGTGCTGTATCCCGGTGTGGCCGAAGCCGACCTGCTGCCCGGATCGCTGATCTTTCGTCCGACGACCGGCCCGGTGAACCTGCGTGACTGGCGACAGTGGTGGGACTGGTCGCCCGGTGCGCACTGGCGACAGCCCTTCGGTCCAGACAGCACCGTCGACGACAAGCCCGACCATCCGGTGGTGCAGGTGGCCTATCCCGATGCGATCGCCTATGCGCGGTGGGCGGGGCGGCGGCTGCCGACCGAGGCCGAATGGGAGTACGCGGGTCGAGCGGGCAGTACCAGCACCTACGCCTGGGGCGAGGAGCCGACGGTCGACGGTGCGCTGATGGCCAACACCTGGCAGGGCCGGTTCCCCTACCGCAACGACGGTGCACTGGGCTGGGTGGGCACCTCGCCGGTCGGTACGTTCCCGGCGAACGGGTTCGGGTTGGTGGACATGATCGGCAATGTGTGGGAGTGGACCACGACGGCGTTCTCGGCCCATCACCTGGCCGAACAACAGCAGAATTCGTGCTGCCCGCCGCCGGCGGATCCCGACCCCAGCGTCAGCCAGACCCTCAAGGGCGGCTCGCACCTGTGCGCGCCGGAATACTGCCATCGTTACCGGCCCGCCGCGCGCTCGCCGCAGTCACAGGACAGTTCCACCACGCACATCGGCTTCCGCTGCGTGGTCAGCCGCTGAGTCGTTCGGTGTGCAGGTGCCGGTGGCCCACCACGATCACCGACACCGTCAACGCGGCCGCCACACCGTAGGGGACCGCCATGTGGATCCGCAGGGTCAGTGCGCCGGTGACGGCGCCCAGGAAGATCATCACGACGGCGCCGGCTCGCCGGTTGAGCAGCGAACCGGACGGTCCGCGCACCCAGGTCTCACCGGCAAGAGCGGCCAATGTCGAGGTGACCACCACGGTGGTCATGTCCGGGATGGCCAGGGCCCGCGCGATGACCGCCTGCTGACCCATCACCGCCGCAGTAGCGGCCGCCATGACGATCCCGAGCACCGGTGAGATGCCGTCGTTGCCGGCAATGGCCGCCACGACGGTCAGCGCCACCAGTGCCGTCGCGCCCAGCGACAGCAGGATGGTGATGCGGTCGTGCCACCCCTGTGCTCCGTGTGGTGGGCGGCGCAGGTACGAGCCGGCCGCGAAGGCGGCCAGGGTGAACGCCGCCAGCGCCACCGACGGCCCGAGCACCGGCAGCTCGTCGGCGCCCGCGATGCCCATGCCGAGGATCACGATGTTCCCGGTCATGTTGCCGGTGAAGACGCGATCCAGTCCCAAGTAGCCCACCGCGTCGACGACACCGGTCACGAAGGTCAGCGCGATCATCGCGGCCAGCGCCAGTCGCTGCCGGTCGGTGGCCAGTGCCCTCACCAGACGAGGATGGCGAAGATGGTGCACAGCACCAGGCCGGTGAGGACCGGAAGGAAGCACTTCCGGGCCAGACTCAGCACCGGCACCCGCGCGAAGCCGGCGACGGCCACCAGCGACGACCACGCCACCAACGTGCCGCCGCCCGACCAGATGTTGCCCATCTGGCCGATGGCCGCCAGTGTCGAGGGGTCCATGTGGACGGCCGGACCGAGTGCGCCGGCCAGGGAGCCGGTCAACGGCAGACCCGAGAAGCCGGACCCTTCGAGACCGGCGACGAGCCCCACCAGGAGCACCGCGAAGGCGGTGACGAACGGGTTGGGGGACAGGTGTGACTGGGCGGCGTTGATGAGGTCGAACAGGAAAGCCGGGCCTTTGGCGTCGTCGGCCAGTCCGAGGATGGGCCCGGAGAACTCGCCGTTGCCGATGAAGAAGAACCCCGCGATCGGCAGCACGATCCCCATCGCTTTGAATGCGAACACCAGACCGTCCACGACGTGCGCCGAGGAGGATTCCAGGAAGTCCCGCTTGTCGTTGGCGGCGGAGGCGGCGAACAGGATCAGCGCCGCGATACCGCCGACGATGGCGGCTGCTTCACCGCTACCTAGCGGGGGAACCAGGCCGGTGAACTTGCCGAGCATCAGGTACACGATGAGGCCGAGGTAGACGATGGGCACCAGGAGGGCAAACACCTTGGCGCGCAACGCCTGCGGTTCCGATGCCGAGTCCAGTGCCTGCGGCCGGGCCAGCACGGCGGTTGCCGCGGACGTCGGGGCGGCGGCACCGTCGGGCGTGGCAGCGACGGCCGGGCGCGCCCCGGTGTCCGGTTCGGCAGTGGTCTCGTCCGGTCCGGCGGGGACCGCAGGAGGGGTGTCGGGTTGCTCGGCGAGCAGATGGTCGGCTTTGTCTTCCCACTCGACGAGCAGGTCCGCCGACGGTTTGCGCCAGGTTCTGCGCTGCAGAGCGAACGTGATCACCAGCGCGGTCACACCGACGATCAGCGACAGGACGAGCGCCTTGTCCGCCACGACATCGGGGTCCGCGCCGGCGGCTTTGGCCGATATGCCCGGTGCGACCTTCATGATGTAGTCCGACGACAGGGCCATCCCTTGGCCGGTGATGGCCACGACCATGCCCACCGAGAGCGGGGCGAGGCCGGCCCGAATCGCGACGGGGATCAGGACCGCCCCGACCAATGGGACCGCCGGTGTCGGCCAGAAGAACAGCGAGATCACATAGGTGACGATCGCGAGGACGATGAAACTGCTTGTCCCGTTTCGCATCACACGCCGAAACGGTGTGACCATCAGCCGATCGGCGCCCATCTGGCGAAGCGCCCCGAGCATCGCCGTCACCAGCGCGATGATCAGGAAGATGTTGAACAACTCCTTGGCCGCGGTCAGGCTGGCGTTGAACACCGATGCCAGGCCGGTGATCACACTGCCCGAGAAGGCCCACGCGGTGAGCAGAGTGGCCGTCACCGCGGGCACGACGATGTTCTTACGCACTGCCATCGTCGCCAGGATCACCAGGATCCCGGCCAGATAGACCCAGTGCGCGGCGCTCAGATGTACATCCATGCCAACGGTTCCTTACGTCGAAACTGGCTGCGGGCTGTGCAGCCGTTTGGGAGAATGGTGGGCGCGCTCACCACCTGGGTCAACGCCAACAGTGCACAGCCGCGACACTCCTACCCTGTGCAGTATGTTGGCCTCTTGACGCGGGCATATCCCCATGTTTCCGGCGCGTAAAAATCCGCTGGGAATTTCGTCCCGCAGTGCACTTCGCCCAGTGACGCAGCGCAACTGGTGTGCACCATGGCCCATGCCGACGGCTCGTGTGGCGGCTGCGCTGATGTCACAGTGGAGGCCATCCCACGATCCTTCCCGAGAAGAACGGCACCGGCGACGATGACGGACCTCCGCGCCCCAGCGGCCGACGCAGCGCGTGACGCGGGTACCCCGCTCGGCTTGACCGCCGTGCTGACCGGAACCCTCGTCGGGACCGTCAGCAACAACGTCGTCAATGTGCCGTTGCGGGCCATCCTCGTCGATTTCCAGGCGCCGCTGGGTGCCGGGGTGTTCGTCGTGGTCGGTTTTCTGCTGGCGATGGCGGCCGCGATGCCGCTGGTCGGGTGGATCGGCGACCGCTTCGGTCTGCGGCGGGTGTACTGCGTCGCGCTGTTGGGCACCGCGGTGTGCGCGGTCGGTGCGGCGACGGCACCGTCGCTGCCGGTACTGATCGGGTGGCGCACCCTCGGCGGTGCCGCCGCCGCCGCGTTCGCGCCGGCCGCGATGGGTCTGATCCGCTGGATGTTCGACGCACAGCGGCGTGCCACGGCGATCGGAGCCTGGGCGTCGGTCAACGGCATCGGGCAGGCCATCGGTCCGACGATGGGCGGTGTGTTCGCCGACGCGTGGGGTTGGCGATGGGTGTTCGCGCCGCTGGTCCCGGTGGCACTGATCGGTTTCGCCGGGGTAATGCGCTATGTGCCTGCGGTGCCTGGCCAGCCGATTCCGTTCGACCTGCTCGGCGCGTTGGCGCTGACGTTCGGCACCGCGCTGCTGGTGCTGGCCCTGGGGCTGATCTCCTCACCGGGTGCTCCCCGGTGGCCGGTGATCGGCACGGCCCTCGGGGCCGCGTCGGTGTTGGCCTGGTTCGTCTGGCATTGCGCGCGGGTGCCGGACCCGTTCGTCGATGTTCATCTGGTTGCCGAATCACGATTCGCCCGAAGCTGTTTGGCGGCCTTCGCGCAGATGTTCTGTCTGGGCGCAACGCTGCTGGCCGTCCCGCTGTACCTGACGGCCGACGGCGCGTCCGGCTCGGTGGCCGGCGTGGTGTTGTTCGCGGTGCCTGCCACGATGGCGGTCCTGGGTCCGCTCGTCGGGCGCTGCCTGGATCGGTTGCGCCCGCGACGGGTGCTGCGGATCGGTCTGGTGGCGCTGGCGGCCACCCAAGCCGCGATGGCCGTCATGATGTCCGGACACCACCCTCCGCTCGCGGTGCTGGTGGTCGCGCTCGTGCTGACCGGCGTCGGGATCGCGCTGGTGCAGACGCCGGCGGCGACCGGGGCCACGCGCTCACCCGCCGGCGCTCGCGGTACCGGACTCGGCCTGTTCAACCTGATCAGGTTCACCGGATCGGCGATGGGAGCCGCCTGGGTCGGTGTGGCCCTTGACGTTTCGTCGTATCCGACGGTCTTCATGGTGACGGCCGTGGTGGTGATCGTCGGGCTGGCGGGTTCGTTCGTCGGACCGGACCCGGAACGGGCGTGACTCAGCGGAAGGTGGCTTCCCGGTCGACGGCGGCGTGCACCTCGGCGAGCAGGTCGAGCCGGATCGCCAACCAGGCGGTGAATTGATGCTCGGGCATCCGGATATCGACTCCCATGAGCCGTGAGATCCGATCCAGTTTCGCCAGCATGGTGTTCCGGTGGACATGCAGGGTGCGTGCGGCGGCGTTGATGTTGCCGCCCTGGGCCAGGTAGGCGATCAACGTCTCGACCAAGTCCGGTGCCGTGCGCAGCGGGCCGAGCACTTCACGCACCAATTGCCGGCCCTGGTCGGTGTCGGCCACCTGTGCCAGCGCGGTGAATCCGCGCAGCTCCTGGTAGGCCGTCGCACCGGTGTAGTGCAGCCGACGGGCGATGCCGAGCGCCACCCGGGATTCTCGATAGCTCTCCCGGACCTCCGCGGCGCCGCGGGCCGGGCGGCTGTAGGCCACCGGCGCCGGACGGCCCAGCCGGTTCTCCAGTTCGGCGGACATCGCCTGCGCATACTCGGCCATCTCCTTGCCGGTGGCCGCACCGGGCGGGCTGTGCACGGTGCGCACCACGACCAGGACGTCACCGATGACGGTGACGTAGGCGTTCACCGAGGGATGCGGCGCCACGCCGGCCGCGTAGCGAGCGAGCCGAATCATGGCCGCCGCCGGGTTGTCGATGCCGGCGGGGACCACCGCCGGGGCCACGAACACCCCGAACTGTGAGTCGAGGTCGATGTCGTGATGCTCGGCCCTGGCCCGCATGTCGTGTTCGCTGGAGAAGCTGCCGTGCACCAGCGCCTGAACGAAATCCCCTCGGGCGCGTTCTTCGGCCTCGTCGACGCTGCGCTGGCGCAACATCTCCGAACCGACGATCGCGGTCGCCTGTTCGGTGACGATGATGTGCCGGTCGAGTTCGTGGTCACCGGGCCGGGGACCGGGCACCAGGATCACCACCCAGCCTTCGAACGTCTTACCCAGTCGGATCGCGCTGGCCACGCAGGTCCAGTGGCTGTCGTGCGGCCCGAGCACGGTGCCGACCCGGGTTTCGTGACCGGGCCGCCGCCTGGCGGCCGGGACGTCGGTGGTGAGCAGCCGGCTGGTGGGTTCGGCCAGCTGGTCGACGCTGTCAGAGGGAAGGCCGTTGGACGCCACCACGTTTCCCTTGGCGTCCAGGGCCAAAGCCGGATTGCGGCTCAGGTTGGAGACCTCCCGCACCAGGATCTCCAGGCCAGCGCCACGGTGGAACAGCCCGGCCAGCGAGCCGTGCACGTGCGTGGCGTACCGCATCACGTGCACCTCATGGCTCAGCGTGCGTTCGGCGAGAAGCCGATTCAGCGCCGCGAAGCCCACCGGGAAGGCCAGCTCGATGACCACCAGTCCGTCCGCCAAACCGGCATGGGGGAAGTCGGCGGGCAGCGTGCCGTCCACGATCAGCGCCGTGGCGCCGCGGGCGCTCAGCGCGGTCAGCGCACCCGCGTTGCCCAAGAGTGCCTCAGGACGGGTGTAGATGGCGACGGCGTTCAATGGATCAGGTTGGGGGAGCACCTCATTGAGAGGAAGCACCCAGTTCAGCTCGGCATCGAGGTGAGATTCCCCGGCGACCACCTTCGCGGCCGTCATGAGTGCCTCGTCGAGGAGGCCGCGCACGGTCAGACGCCCGCCGTCGGCTAATGATGACTCTGACACGCTAGGCCCGATCTGCTGGTAGTCGGTTCAGGTTATGGATCTACCCGATCCCTGCCCACCAAGCGTATGTGCATTTTGACCGTCGGACCGGGGTCGAGACCAGTCATCTTGACCCTGCCTCCAGCCGGCCGAGGTTGGTAGACCTAACTGCAGCGGCCCAGTCCGATCCAGAAAGCGAGATCTCATGCACCAGGTCCACCGGATAACCCTCGACGATGCGCTGCCGCTGCTGGCGGCCGGCCGTGCCAAGGCAGAGGAGCTCGGCGTCAAACAGACGTTGTGTGTCTGCGATGACGGCGGCAACGTGCTCGCGCTGCACCGGCTGCCCGGTGCCCGGCTCACCGGTGTCGAGATCGCCATCGCCAAGGCGTTCACCGCGGCCGGGCACGAACGCGCGACCCATCTGTTCAACGAACCGCCCAACGGGCCGGCGCTGCCCGGTAACGAGGCGTTCGGCATCAGCCACATGTTGCCGGGCAAGTTCGCGATCTTCGTCGGCGGCTTTCCGCTGGTCTTCGACGGCCAGATCGTGGGCGCCGTCGGTATCAGCGGCGGCAACGGCGAGCAGGACAAGGCGGTCGGCGCGGCGATGCTGGCCGAGTTCGCCGCGCTCACCAGCTCGGTCGCGGCGCGCTGAGGGCGGATGGCTGTGCATGTTGTCCCAGCTCGGCGCCCATCGTCGGAGGTATTGCCTCTCGGCCTTTGCCGGCATCGGCACTAACGTCGTTGGCGCGGTGGGCAATTCGCACCACCGATCCCACGACGATCCGCGATGAGGCGGAAAGTCCATCACCACAACACCATTCATTCAGGATTTGCAGGAGGGATCAGACATGGCCGAGTTGTTGACGCGTGAGGAGTTCCGGGCCGAGCTCGAGAACGCCATCAAGGGTCGGGAGGCCAAGAACGCCTCGTTCAGCAAGGCGTGGGCCGACGGCACGCTGGCCAAGCACCACTTCGCCCGCTGGGCCGAGAATCACTACCACTACGTCGGGCCGTTTGCCGACTACCTGGCCAACATCTACGCCAACACCCCCGACGAGTTCACCAATGCCAAGGACTTCACCTTGCAGAACATGTATGAGGAGGAACTGGCCGACATCCGGCACACCGACCTGCTCATCAAGTTCGGTGAGGCGTGCGGCACCACCAGGGAGCGCATCGAGGATCCGTCCAACATGAATCCGATCACCCGGGGCCTGCAGGCCTGGTGCTACGCGGTATCGGCGCGTGAGCATTTCGTGGTGGCGACCGCCGCGCTCGTGGTCGGTCTGGAGTCCCAGGTGCCCAGCATCTACACCAAGCAGATCGTCCCGCTGCGCGAAGTGTATGGCTTCAGCGAGGACGAGATCGAGTTCTTCGACCTGCACATCACCTCCGACGTGGTGCACGGCGAGCGCGGCTACCAGATCGTGCTCGACCATGCCGACACCCCGCAGCTGCAGCAGCGTTGCCTGCAGTTGGTGCGCTGGGGCGCCGAGATGCGCTTCTCCTACACCAAGGGGCTCTACGACACCTATGTCGCACCGGACCTGGAGTCCACCGCCGTCTGACGCGTCGCTGACGCACGGCGAAAGCTGATCGCACTAAAGGAGTTTCCATGTCCGAACGGCCCGAACGGTGGGTGGCGGTGGCGTCCACCCGTGATCTCGCACGACGCCGCAAGCTGCGGGTGGAGGTCGACGGTCGCGCCGTCGTGCTCTTCGACGCCGGCGGGCGGGTGTTCGCTCTCGACGACCTTTGTGTGCACCAGCAGCGTTCCCTGTTCAAGGGAACGCTGCTGCACGGCAAAGTCATCTGCCCCGGTCATCAGTGGCAGTTCGATCTGCACACCGGTTACGAGGCCGACCAGGATCGCTGCCAGCCGACGTACCCGGTGCGGGTCGAGGGCGAGACCGTATACGTCGACCCGACGGCGCAGGTCGTCGGTGTGGCGGTACCCGGAGAGGAGGCCCGCACATGACCGTGCGGACTTTCGTCACCGTGGGCGCCGGGCAGGCGGCCGCGGTGGCGGCTCGCACCCTGCGGCGGCGTGGTTTCGACGGCCGGATCGTGTTGATCGGTGACGAACCGCACGCTCCTTACCAGCGGCCGCCACTGTCCAAGGAGTTCCTGTCCGGCGCCGAGTCGGTCGACTCGCTGTGGCTGCTGACCGAGCGCTGGCTGGCCGGCAACGACGTCGACATCGTCACCGGGACCACCGTCAGTCGTGTCGACTGCGCTTCGCGCACAGTCGTGTTGGACGGCGGCTCGGTGGTGCAGGCCGACGCGGTGCTGTTCGCCACCGGCGCAGCGCCGCGCAGGCTGCCGGTGGCCGGTCCGAATCCGGAGCTGGTGCACGTCCTGCGCACCATCGACGACGCGCGCCGACTGCAGCAGGCGCTCACCGGCGGCCGGCGGATGGTGGTGATCGGTGGCGGCTTCATCGGTCTGGAGATCGCCGCAACGGCAACAGGATTGGGCCTGTCGGTCACGGTGCTGGAGGCGGGTCCGCTGCCGCTGGGCAACATTCTGGGTCCGCAGATCGCCGGACTGTGCGCCGATCTGCATCGCCGGCACGGGATCGAGCTGCGGACCTCGGCCGTGGTGCGGACAGTGCGCACCACCTCCGACACCGTGGTGGTCGAGCTCGCCGACGGCACGGTGCTGGAGGCCGACCTGGCTGTCGTCGGGGTCGGCGTCACCCCCAATGTGTCGGTGGCGGCCGCGTCAGGCCTGGCCGTCGACGGCGGAATCCTCGTCGACGGCCAGGGACGGACGTCCATCCCCGGGGTGTACGCCGCCGGCGACGTCGCCCGGCGCTATTCGGAGCGGCTCGACCGACACGTGCGCTCGGAACATTTCGACAATGCCAACCGGCAGGGGGCGGCGGTCGCCGACGCCATGCTCGGTCGCGACACGGCGTCCGACGATCCGGGGTGGTTCTGGTCGGACCAGTACGACCACAACCTCCAATTCTGCGGCTCGGCATCGACGGCGGCCCCGATCATCCGCGGCGACGTGGAGTCGATGGACTTCGCCGCGTTCTACCTCGATGGCGGCACGCTGGTGGGCGCGTTCGGTGTCGATCGCGGCGAGGACGTGATGGCCGCGCGTGAGCTGATCGGCCGCACCCTCGATCCTGGCGTGCTGGCCGACCAGGACGTCGACTTGTGGACGCTGTACGAGACCGAAGAGGTGGCTTCGTGACAACTGAGGGATTCAACTTCGTCGACGGGTCGTGGGTTCCGGCGCTGTCGGGCCGGACGTTCGTGCGCCGTAACCCGGCCGACCCGACCGATGTGATCGGTGTGTTCCCGGCCTCCGGCGCCGCCGACGTCGCCGCGGCCGCACAGGCGCTGGACAAGGGCGCCGCCGAATGGGCCGGCAGTTCACCGGAGAAGCGTGCTGCGATTCTGGAAAGTGCTGCGGCACAACTGGAATCGATGGCCGACCAGCTGGTCGGCGAACTCGTCCGCGAAGAGGGCAAGACGCTGGCGGAGGCCAAGAACGAGGTCAGTCGCACCCCGGCCAACCTGCGGTTCTATGCCGGCGAGGCGACCAGGACCACCGGGCTCACCTATCCGGCCGCCGGGCCCAACCTGGTGTACACGCTGCGTGAGCCGGTCGGTGTGGTCGCGGCGATCACCCCGTGGAACTTCCCGCTGAACATCCCGTCGCGCAAGCTCGGTCCCGCACTGGCGGCCGGCAACCCGGCGTTGTTCAAACCCTCCGAGATCACCCCGCTGATGGGGCAGCGCCTGGTGGAAGCGCTCCTGGCCGGCGGTCTTCCGGCTACGGCGATCGCGCTGGTGCATGGTGACGGTGCTGCCGGGGCGGCTGTCGCCGACCAGCCGGGCGTCGCCGCGATCACCTTTACCGGCTCCACCCGGGTCGGCCGGCTCATCCACGGCCAGGCGGGCCCACACCGTCGGGTGCAGCTGGAGATGGGCGGCAAGAACCCCGTGGTGGTCGCCGCCGACGCCGACCTCGATGCGGCCGCGGCCCTGATCGTCAAGGGCGCCTTCGGTCTATCGGGTCAGGCCTGCACGGGCACCAGCCGCGTTGTTGCGGTCGACCAGGTGCATGACGGGCTGCTCGAGCGAGTTGTGGCCAAGGCGGAGTCGCTGCGGGTGGGGCCGGGGGCACTGCCCGGCGTCGACATGGGGGCGTTGGCCAGCGCCGCCCAGCGCGACAAGTTCCTGGATTACGTGCGGGCCGGTGTCGACGACGGGGCGCGGTTGCTCTGCGGCGGCGATCCCGTGGTCGTCGACGGCTACGACGGCGGGTTCTTCGTGCGCCCGGCCGTGTTCGCCGACGCCGACCCCGGGATGCGCATCGTGCAAGAAGAAGTCTTCGGGCCGCTCCTGGCGTTCCAACGGGCCGCCAACCTCGAGGAGGCTACCGCGCTGGCCAACGGGACCGAATTCGGGCTCAGCGCAGCCATCGTCACCGCCGACCTGGCTGTCGCGACACGGTTCGCCCAGCAGTCCCGCAGCGGCCTGGTCAAGATCAACCAACCCACCACCGGCATGGCGATGAACGCACCCTTCGGTGGTTACAAGGCATCGAGTAGCGCGACATTCAAAGAACAGGCGGGCGCGTCGATGATGGAGTTCTACACCGCCGAGAAGACCGTCTACCTCAATCCCGTGCCATGACCGCGGACCAGATACGGAGCAATGACATGGAATTCAAACGAGTAGCCCGGTCGGGTCAGGTGCCGGAGGGGATCGTGCGGCGGTTCTACGCCGGCGAGTACGAATTCGCGGTGGCTCGCCTCAACGGCAAGGCGTATGCCACTTCCAATTACTGCAGTCACCTGGACTGCCTGCTGTCGTCGGGCAAGCTCAGGCATGACGGCATCGGATGTTCCTGCCACGGAAGCGCATTCGACTTGGAGACCGGCGAGCCGATCTGCCCGCCGGCCACCGAGCCGATCAAGACCTACCCGGTGCAAGAGCGCGACGGTGAGATCTTCGTCGGTATCGCGGCCGACGAACTGCCTGAGGGGCCGCGGCGGCGGCTGCGTCGATCATCGTGACCGCGCCGGTGCGCGCCTCGGCACTCTCCGGTGGCGCAATGGTCAGCACCAGCCACCCGGCAGCCAGCCTGGCCGGCGCGCAGGTGCTGGCGCGCGGTGGCAACGCCGTCGACGCGACGCTGGCGATGGCGGCACTGACCTGGCTGACACTGCCCGGGCAGTGCGGCCTGGGCGGCGACGCCTTCGCCGTCGTGCGGGAGCCCGACGGACGGGTGTGGACCGTCGGTGGTTCCGGCTACGGCCCCGACGGGGGCACCCCGGAGTTCTATCGCGACCGCGGCCTGGCGGCGATCCCGCTGACCGGCGCGCTGGCGGTGTCGGTGCCGGGCGCACCCGCCGCGCTGGCCGCGTTGCACGCGGGCGGCGCCACCATCGGCCTGTCTGAGCTGTGGGAGCCGGCCGCGCAGCTGGCCGAGCGCGGCCTGCCCTGCTCGGCCAACACCGCGGGCGATATCCACAAGGTGCTGGAGCTGATCGGCCGCGACGACGGCATGGCCGCGGTGTTCACCCCCACCGGCTCGGTGCCGGCCGTCGGCACCCGGCTACCTCAACCCGAGCTGGCGGCGACGATCCGCCTGCTGGCGCGTGACCCTGCCGCTTTCTACACCGGTGCGCTGGCCGAGCGCGCCGTCGACGCGCTGCGCGCCCTGGGCGCACCGTTCAGCGGTGCGGAATGGGCTGCCACCGCAGACGTGGTGCCACAACCGGCCCTGACCGCCCGGTACGGCGATGCCAGCATTCACCAGACGCCGCTGCCGACACCGGGGTGGATGGTGCTGCAGCAGGCCGCGCTGTGTGACGGTGTGCTGGGATCACTGCCTTGGTTGTCGGCGCCGGCCATCGATCGGATGGCGCGCGCGGCCAGGGTGGCGTTCCAGGATCGCCTGCAGCTGGGTGGCAGCGATGGCTCCGGTGTCTGGGGCCCTGGCGACGTGCTGCGACCCAGCCGGATCGCGCAGCAGCGCGACCAGCTGGCCGCCGGAACCGAGAACCGCCTCGCCTTCCACGTCAACGCGGGCGACACCACCTCCACCGTCGCCGTCGACCGGGATGGCCGGGCAGTCAGCTTCATCCATTCCCTGGCGTTCACCTTCGGCGCCAAGCTCACCGTTCCGGGCACCGGGGTGGTGCTCAACAACCGGCTGGGCCGGGGCGCCTACCTCATCCCGGGGCATCCCAACGAGGTGGCGCCGCGGCGCAAGCCGCTGCACACGCTCAACGCCTGGTTGGTCACCGACCACCGCGGGGAACTGCGCCACGTCGGCAACACCCCCGGTGGCGACGGTCAGGTGCAGTGGAACATGCAACTGCTGTCCCACCTTCTCGACCACGGGCTCGACCCGGCGGCGGCGGTGGCGGCGCCGCGGTTCACCGTGTTTCCCGGCTCCGACGCCGACGTCCTCGGCCAGCCCGATGAACTGCAGGTCGAAGAGACCGTGGGCGGCGATGTCCTGGCTGCGCTGCGCGCGCGTGGCCACCAGGTCGTCACCCAGCCGGCCCTGGGGGCCGGTGGGAGTGCCCAGGTCATCTCCCGCGACGAACGCGGCATTCTGTGCGCGGCGGCCGACCCCAGACAAGAAGGTGTGGCCCTCGGTGTCGAGTGACCGGATCGCGCCGCCCACGCCCCGCGGTGACTACCGGGCCGCCGTCGTCCACGACGGGGTGGCCTACACCGCGGGAATGACACCGCGGCGCGAGGGCCGGCTGACCATCGCCGGGATCGTCGGCGCCGACGTCACACCGGCGCAGGCGCGATCGGCCGCCCGGCTGGCCGCGGCGAACGCACTGGCGGCCGCGGGTGCGGCGCTACCCGGCGCGGCGCACCTGCGGTGCCTGAAGATGACGGTGTACGTCGCGTGCACACCGGGGTTCACCGATTTGTCGGCGATCGCCGACGGCGCCTCCGAGGAGATCCGCGCCCGGTTCGGCGAGCAGGCGCTGCCCGCGCGCAGCGCGATCGGGGTATTGGCTCTACCATCGGGGGCCCCGGTGGAGGTGGAACTCGTCGCCACCGGCGGCTGACCCCTCGTGGGTACCCGCGTAGGGCCCGTGAACAGCGCGGATTTGGAGCTTTGCAGCTCGTCACCTAGTATCTAGGGGTTGCCTAGGGCAGACCTCGGCCGGCAGGACGTGACAGATCGTTCGTTTTATGTCGGCCCCGCGTGCTCTTGGGTGACAAAGACCGCGCACGACAGGCTCCATTTTGGAATGCCTCAAGGGATTTTGTCGTGCACACAGTTACCAGATCAGGGAGATCTAGTGATTCAGCAGGAATCGCGGCTCAAGGTCGCCGACAACACGGGCGCCAAGGAGATCTTGTGCATCCGTGTGCTGGGTGGCTCGTCGCGGCGCTACGCCGGCATCGGCGATGTCATCGTGGCGACCGTCAAGGACGCCATCCCCGGTGGCAACGTCAAGCGGGGTGACGTGGTCAAGGCCGTGGTCGTGCGCACCGTCAAGGAGCGTCGCCGCGCCGACGGCAGCTACATCAAGTTCGACGAGAACGCCGCGGTGATCATCAAGAACGACAACGACCCGCGTGGTACCCGCATCTTCGGCCCGGTCGGGCGCGAGCTGCGCGAGAAGCGCTTCATGAAGATCGTCTCGTTGGCCCCGGAGGTTTTGTAAATGAAGGTCCACAAGGGCGACACCGTTCTGGTCGTCGCGGGCAAGGACAAGGGCGCCAAGGGCAAGGTCCTGCAGGCTTACCCGACCCGTAACCGGGTGCTCGTCGAGGGCGTCAACCGGATCAAGAAGCACACCGCGCAGTCGGCGAACGAGCGTGGCGCGTCCTCGGGCGGCATCGTCACCCAGGAAGCGCCGATCCACGTCTCCAACGTGATGGTCGTCGACTCCGACGGCAACCCGACCCGCATCGGATACCGCACCGACGAAGAGTCCGGCAAGCGGGTCCGCATTTCCAAGCGCAATGGCAAGGACATCTGAAGGCGATGACGACTGTAGAGAAGGTTCAGCCCCGGCTGAAGACGCGCTACCGCGAAGAAATCAAGGACGCGCTGAACAACGAGTTCCACTACGCCAACGTGATGCAGATCCCGGGCGTGGTGAAGGTCATCGTGAACATGGGTGTCGGTGACGCCGCACGCGACGCGAAGCTGATCAACGGCGCGGTCAACGACCTGGCGCTGATCACCGGCCAGAAGCCGGAGATCCGTAAGGCCCGCAAGTCCATCGCCCAGTTCAAGCTGCGCGAGGGCATGCCGATCGGCGCGCGGGTCACCCTGCGCGGTGACCGGATGTGGGAGTTCCTGGACCGGCTGGTCTCGATCGCGCTGCCCCGTATCCGCGACTTCCGTGGCCTGAGCCCCAAGCAGTTCGACGGGCACGGCAACTACACCTTCGGGCTCGCCGAGCAGTCGGTGTTCCACGAGATCGACGTGGACTCGATCGACCGGCCCCGAGGCATGGACATCACCGTCGTCACCTCGGCGACGAACGACGACGAAGGTCGGGCGCTGCTGCGGGCCCTCGGCTTCCCGTTCAAGGAGAACTGAGCAGATGGCAAAGAAGGCGCTGGTCAATAAGGCCAACAAGAAGCCGAAGTTCGCCGTGCGGGCCTATACCCGCTGCAACCGGTGCGGTCGCCCGCACGCCGTGTACCGCAAGTTCGGCCTGTGCCGAATCTGCTTGCGCGAGATGGCCCACGCCGGCGAACTGCCCGGTGTGCAGAAGTCCAGCTGGTAACAGACCACTACAGAACAGGTGCGCAGCAGGCCCGGCGGAATGACACCGCAGGGAACCGTTGCGAGGAAGGTAGACAGGCCCAGTCATGACCATGACGGACCCGATCGCAGACTTCTTGACACGTCTGCGCAACGCCAATTCGGCGTATCACGACGAGGTGACCCTGCCGCACTCGAAGATCAAGGCCAACATCGCCGAGATCCTCAAGAGCGAGGGTTACATCAATGACTTCCGGACCGAGGATGCTCGGGTCGGCAAGTCGCTGGTGGTTTCACTCAAGTACGGCCCCAACCGCGAGCGCAGTCTCGCCGGTCTGCGCCGGGTGTCCAAGCCCGGTCTGCGGGTGTACGCGAAATCCACCAATCTGCCGCGGGTTCTCGGTGGGCTGGGCGTGGCGATCATCTCCACGTCGTCCGGCCTGCTGACCGACCGCCAGGCAGCCCGGCAGGGCGTGGGCGGCGAAGTCCTCGCGTACGTGTGGTGAGGGGATAGCAGACATGTCGCGTATTGGTAAGCAGCCGGTGGCGATTCCCGCCGGTGTAGATGTGACGATCGACGGACAGAACCTGTCGGTCAAGGGCCCCAAGGGCACGCTGGAGCTGGCGATCGCCGAGCCGATCACCGTGTCGCGCAACGACGATGGCGCGATCGTGGTCAGCCGGCCGGACGACGAGCGGCGCAGCCGTTCGCTGCACGGGCTTTCGCGCACGCTGGTGTCCAACCTGGTGACCGGTGTGACCGAGGGTTACACCACCAAGATGGAGATCTTCGGCGTCGGTTACCGCGTCGCGCTCAAGGGCAGCAACCTCGAGTTCGCGCTCGGGTACAGCCATCCCGTGGTCATCGAGGCTCCGGAGGGCATCACCTTCGCGGTGGAGACCCCCACCAAGTTCTCGATCACGGGTATCGACAAGCAGAAGGTCGGCCAGATCTCGGCCAACATCCGTCGGCTGCGCCGCCCGGACCCGTACAAGGGCAAGGGTGTGCGCTACGAGGGTGAGCAGATCCGCCGCAAGGTCGGAAAGACAGGTAAGTAAGCCATGGCTCAAGCACAGACCGCAGCCACCGATCACAAGCCGATCGGTACCACCGTCTCGGCCGCACGCCGGGTGTCGCGCCTCCGCCGCCACGCGCGGCTGCGCAAGAAGGTCGTCGGCACCGCCGAGCGGCCGCGCCTGGTGGTCAACCGTTCCTCGCGGCACATCCACGTGCAGCTGGTCAACGATGCCACCGGCACCACCGTCGCCGCGGCGTCGTCCATCGAGGCCGACGTCCGCGCCATCGAGGGTGACAAGAAGGCCCGCAGCGTGCGGGTCGGCCAGCTGATCGCCGAGCGCGCCAAGGCCGCCGGTGTCGAGGCAGTGGTATTCGACCGCGGCGGCAACACCTACAGCGGCCGCATCGCGGCGCTGGCCGACGCGGCTCGCGAGAACGGACTTGATTTCTAAATGACTATTCGCAACGGAAGGACCGCATGATGGCGGAGCAGACCGCAGCCGGCAGCGCGCCGGATACCGGCGCCCCCTCGGCCGGCACCCGTACCGACACCCAGCGTGGTGGACGTGACGACCGCGGCGGTCGAGGCCGTCGTGACGACCGTGGCGACCGCGGTGGTCGCGGTGGTCGCGACAGCGGCGAGAAGAGCAACTACCTCGAGCGCGTTGTCACGATCAACCGCGTCTCCAAGGTGGTCAAGGGTGGTCGCCGGTTCAGCTTCACCGCTCTGGTCATCGTCGGTGACGGCAACGGCCTGGTCGGTGTCGGCTACGGCAAGGCCAAAGAAGTTCCCGCCGCGATCGCCAAGGGTGTCGAAGAAGCCCGCAAGAACTTCTTCCGCGTCCCGCTGATCGGCGGCACCGTCACCCATCCCGTCCAGGGTGAGGCAGCGGCCGGTGTGGTCATGCTGCGTCCGGCCAGCCCCGGTACCGGTGTCATCGCCGGTGGCGCCTGCCGCGCCGTGCTGGAATGCGCGGGCGTGCACGACGTGCTGGCCAAGTCGCTGGGCAGTGACAACGCGATCAACGTGGTTCAGGCCACCGTCGCCGCGCTCAAGCTGCTGCAGCGTCCCGAAGAGGTGGCCGCCCGCCGCGGCCTGCCCATCGAAGACGTCGCGCCGGCCGGCATGCTGCGCGCGCGTCGGGAAAGCGAAGCGCTTGCCGCTGCGGCAGCGCGTGAGGGAAGCGCATAACCATGGCAGAGCTGAAGATCACCCAGGTGCGCGGCACCGTAGGCACGCGCTGGAATCAGCGTGAGAGCCTGCGGTCGCTGGGCCTGAAGAAGATTCGCCAGTCGGTGGTCCGTGAGGACAACCCGCAGACGCGCGGACTGATCAAGGTCGTACACCACCTTGTGGAAGTAGAAGAAGTAGTCGAGGCTAAATCATGAGCGTCATCAAGCTGCACGACCTGAAGCCGGCCCCCGGCTCCAAGACCGCCAAGACCCGCGTCGGTCGCGGCGAGGGCTCCAAGGGCAAGACCGCGGGCCGTGGCACCAAGGGCACCAAGGCCCGCAAGAACGTGCCGTCGACCTTCGAGGGTGGGCAGATGCCCATCCACATGCGGCTGCCCAAGCTCAAGGGTTTCCGTAACCGGTTCCGTACCGAGTACGCCGTCGTCAACGTCGGCGATCTGAACAAGGCCTTTCCGCAGGGCGGCACCGTGGGTGTCGAGGACCTGGTGGAAAAGGGCCTGGTTCGCAAGAACGTGCTGGTGAAGGTTCTCGGCGACGGCAAGCTGTCCGCCAAGGTCGACGTGACCGCGCACAAGTTCAGCGGCAGCGCCCGCGAGGCCATCACCGCCGCAGGCGGTTCGGCCACCGAGCTGTAAGTAGTCAACAAGAAAGCCCCCGCCTTGGCGGGGGCTTTTTTGCTGTCAGCTCAGTTGCGGGATGACTTCGGCGGCAAGGCGTTCCATCTGCTCGCGATCTTCGGCGACGCTCGCTCCGGTCGGGTTCAGCAACAGTGTCTGGGCGCCGGCGTCGATCACGTCCCGTAGGCCGCGTGCGACGTCGGCCGGCGTCCCTGACACCGGTACCGCTTCGACGCCAGGCATGGTCCCATAGATCCGGCGTAGCCCCGCCAGCACCCGCGCGCGGGCTCGGTCCGCGTCATCGTCGACGATCAAATACACCCGCTTGCCGACCCGGAAGGTCGCGGGATCCTTGTCCTGGGCCGCCAACTCGGTGCGCAGGATCTGCACCGCCGTCGCGAAGCTCTCCGTCGTCGAGGATCCCGCGCCCATGAACGCGTCACCGTGGCGGACGGCACGGGCGATCGCTTTGGGAGCGTTCGCGCCGAACCAGATTGGCGGATGTGGTCGCTGCACGGGCTTGGGAGAGATCGGCAGATCGTCGACATCGCGGAAGCGGCCGTGGAAGGTTACCCGCGGAGCGTCGGACCAGGCCGCCTTCATCAACTGCAGTCCTTCGGTGAAGCTGCTGATGAAGGTGTCCGGGTCCACGCCGAAGGCTTGAAACTGGCGCCGCCCGCCGCCGGGCGCCACGCCAAGGTCGAGGCGGCCGTGGCTGAGACGGTCCACCGCAGTGATCGAGGAAGCCAATTGCAGGGGATCGTGCAGGGAGGTGATCAGCACCGCGACGCCGAGCCGCAGCGTCGTCGTGCAGCCCGCGGCCCAGGCCAGCAGTTCCAGCGGTGCGAGCAGCGGCGCAGGCCCGATCACTTGCTCGAGGGTCCAGCCGCCCTCGAATCCGAGCTCTTCGGCCCGGGCCAGATAGCTGCGCAGTCCCTCGCCGTCGAAGCCGTCGACGTCCAACTGCGGTATCGAGATCGAATACTTCATCACTCCAACGTACGAGCGGCCGGCCGGCACCAGCGCCGACGCCGGTAACCTCGATCCTATGTTCGCCTTCCTGCCCGATATCCCGGGTGCCGACGACATCCGTGGCGCCCTGCGCCGTGTTGACACCGCTCGCCACCACGGGGTCCCCGACGGCTGCATCCTCGAGTTCGATGTGCACTCGGTTCCGCCGGAGACCGCCGGCTTCGACCCGCTGACGTTCATCACCGGCGGCCGCACGCTGCTGTTGCGCGACGCCGTTGCGGCCATCCACCGTGCCGCCGAGGATCCCCGGGTGGCGGGTTTGATTGCTCGGGTGCAGCTTTCAGCCGCACCCGCCGGTCCGGTGCAGGAGCTGCGCGATGCGATCGCGGCCTTTACCGCGGTCAAGCCGTCGCTGGCCTGGGCCGAGACCTATCCGGGCACGCTGTCGTACTACCTGGCCTCGGCGTTCTCCGAGGTCTGGATGCAGCCATCGGGCACCGTCGGCCTGGTCGGCTTCGCCACCAATGCGCTGTTCCTGCGCGACGCGCTGGACAAGGCGGGGATCGAGGCGCAGTTCGTCACCCGCGGCCAGTACAAGTCGGCGGCCAACCTGTTCACCCAGGACCACTACACCGACGCCCACCGCGAGGCTGATTCGCGGCTGATCGAGAGCCTGCACGCCCAGGTGTGGCAGGACATCGCCGAATCGCGGCACATCGAGGTCGCCGATGTCGACGCACTGGCCAATCGCGCGCCGCTGGTGCGCGACGACGCGGTGACCGGACATCTGGTGGACCGCATCGGCTTCCGCGACGAGGCCTACAGTCGTATCGCCGAATTGACTGGCGTGGAGGGAGTCTCACCGGAGACCGGCGACGCGGATTCCGACGACAACGCCCCGCCGCGGCTGTACCTGTCCCGCTACGCCCAGACCGCCAAGTCCGGCTCGCCGGTGCCTGTGCCGTCATTGCCGTTGATTCCGGGGCGCAAGAAGCGTCGGCGGGTCGCCGTGGTCACTGTCGCCGGCGCCATCGTCAGCGGCCGCGGTGGCCCGCAACCGCTGCCGTTCGGGCGGTCCAACGCCGGCGGTGACACCATCGCTGCGGCGCTGCGCCAAGCCGCTGCCGATGACGATGTGGCTGCCGTGGTGGTCCGGGTGGACAGCCCCGGCGGGTCGGTGACCGGTTCGGAGACCATCTGGCGCGAGGTGTCGCGGGTGCGGGCCAAGGGCAAGCCGGTGGTCGCCTCGATGGGTGCCGTTGCCGCCTCCGGTGGCTACTACATCGCGATGGCCGCCGACGCGATCGTCGCCAATCCGGGAACCATCACCGGCTCGATTGGGGTGCTGACCGGAAAGCTGGTGGCACGCGAGCTCAAAGACCGACTCGGGGTGGGCTCGGACAGCGTGCGTACCAACGACAATGCCGACGCCTGGTCGGTCAACGCGCCGTTCACCCCGGAGCAGCATGCCTTGGTGGAAGCCGAGGCCGACCTGTTCTACACCGACTTCGTGCACCGGGTCGCCGAGGCCCGGCACATGTCGGTCGAGGCGGTGGATGCCGTGGCTCAGGGTCGGGTGTGGACCGGCGCCGACGCGCGCGAGCACGGTCTGGTCGACGAGCTCGGGGACTGCGCACGGCGCTGCGCCGGGCCAAGGTGCTTGCCGGGATCGACGCCGACGCCGAGGTCGACCTGGTCAACTACCCGGGGTCGTCGTTGCGGGACTTCCTGCGCCCCAAATCATCCTCGCAACCCGCGGCGGCGTCACTGCCGGAGGCGCTCGCGGCGCTGGTGGGCCAGTCGGTCCGGGGTGCACTCGACCACGGTGAGCGGGTGCTCACCGGCACCAGCGTGCTGTGGCTGGGGGACAGCCGCTTCTAACCTCAGCCCAGGGTGGCGCTGACGTAGACGATCTCGCCGAACGGGTTGTTGTCGTCGTCCTGTTTGGGCGGAGTCGCCAATCCGTACCGCACGAACAGCTCGTCGTTGGGGATGCCGGTCACCTCCCAGCCCTTACCGCGCAGATACTCCATCACATGGCTGCGTGGTCCGGCGTACACCAGGGATCCCATGTCCAGATCCAGCCCCTGCTCCCGGGCCCGGGCCGTCATCTCCGAGCCCTTCGAGGGATCGAAATCCATGATCCCCGGCACGTATTCGGTCGCAACCGTGCTGCCGGGCGCACTCAGCGCGGTGATGGTGTCGAACAGCCGGTCTTGCGCCTCGGGAGGCAGATACACCAACAGGCCCTCGGCCACCCATGCGGTGGGTGCGCTGGAGTCGAAGCCGGCGGCGCGTAATGCGGTGGGCCAGTCCTCGCGGAGATCGATGCCGACGGTTTGGCGATGTGCGGTCGGCTGGGCGCCGAGTCCGTCGAGAACGCCGGTCTTGAAGTCGATCACCTGAGGCTGGTCGATCTCGAATACGGTGGTGCCGTCCGGCCACGGCAGCCGGTAGGCGCGGGCGTCCAGTCCGGATGCCAGGATCACCGCCTGCCGGATGCCATTGCCGGTCGCCGAGACGAAGTACTCGTCGAAGAACTTCGCGCGCACGGCCATTCCGTCGATCATCGCCTGCACGCGGTCGGGGCTGACGTCGTCGAACAGCGACGGGTCGAGCTCGCCGTCGATCATCTTGGTGAAGAAGTCGATGCCCACCGCCCGGACCAGGGGGTCGGCGAACGGGTCGTCGATGAGCCGTCGGGGGTCCTTGGTGGCCAGTGCACGTCCGGCGGCCACCGCCGTCGCGGTGGCGCCGACGCTCGAGGTCAGGTCCCAGCTGTCGTTGTCGGTACGGGCCATGGATACTCCTAGTGCAGGGTGGCGGATACGTACTGCATACCGGTGAACTTCTCGGTCATGTCGTCGTCGTGATGGTCGAAACCGTTGTCCTCGAACAACTCCTGGACCAGACTTCCGGTGACCTGCCAGCCCAGGCCGGCCAGGTACTCGATGACGTGGCTGCGCTCGCCGGGATAGACCAACTCCGCCAGGTCGTCGTTGAACCCGAGTCGGCGCCAACGGTCTTCGCCATCCTGGTCGTCACTGTGGAACGCCCCCATGCTGGGCATGAACTCGGTCGCCAGCCGGCTTCCGGCGGGGCTCAGCGCGGCGATGTGGTCGAACAGTCGGTCCTGGGCCTCCGGCGGCAGGTAGATCAGCAGCCCCTCGGCGATCCAGGCGGTCGGCGCGGCAGGGTCGAAGCCGGCGGAGCGCAGCGCGGCCGGCCAGTCGTCGCGCAGGTCGACGCCGACGGTGCGCAGGTCCGCGGTCGCGGTGGCGCCGAGTGATTCGAGGGTGGCGACCTTGAAGTCGATGACACCGGGTTGGTCGATCTCGAAGACGACGGTGCCGGCCGGCCAGGGCAGTCGGTAGGAGCGGGCGTCCAATCCGGAGGCCAGGATGACGATCTGGCGGATACCGCTGTCGGTGGCCGTCGTCAGGAAGTCGTCGAAATACCGCGTGCGCACGGCCATTCCGTGGGTCATCCGCTGCACATCGGTCTCGGCGTGGCCAGGCTGGAGGTGACCGTCGAGCATCCGCAGGAACATCTCCATGCCGACGGCTTTGACCAAGGGCTCGGCCCAGGGGTCGTCGATGAGGGTGGCCCGGTTGGCCAGGGCGCGCGACGCGGCGACGGCGGTTGCCGTCGCGCCCACCCCGGATGCCAGGTCCCAGGTGTCCCCGTTGGTCCGCGCCATCACTGGATTCCGGTGAAATGCGCCGTCAGGTATCCGCTGGTGTCGCTGAAATCGGCCAGCATCGCGTCGTCGGGAAGCTCGAAGCCGTTGTCGGAGTAGGCCTCCCGGGTGGTCCGGGTGCTGATCTTCCAGCCGCGTTCGGCCAGGTAGTCGCCGGCGGCGTTGCGTTCGCCGGTGTAGAACAGTGCGGGCAGGTCGATGTCGACCCCGGTTTTGGTGGACCAGTCCTTGAACCGTTGCGCCAGGGTGTCGGGCAGCGTCGTGCCGGCTGCCATGAATTCGGTGGCGAAACGGCTGCCCGGTGCGGACAACTCGGTGATGCTGTCCAGCAACCTGTCCTGTGCCTGCGGGGGCAGGTAGATCAGCAGCCCCTCGGCGATCCAGGCGGTCGGCGCGGCAGGGTCGAAGCCGGCGGAGCGCAGCGCGGCCGGCCAGTCGTCACGCAGATCGATGCTGACCGGTCGCCGGTCGGCGGTCGGTGTCGCCCCGAGGTCGGCCATGACGCGGGTCTTGAACTCGATGACCTGCGGCTGGTCGAGTTCGAACACCACGGTGCCGGTCGGCCAGCTCAACCGGTAGGCACGAGTGTCGAGGCCGGAGGCCAGGATGACGGCTTGGCGCACCCCGTCGCGGGCGGCGTTGGTGAAGAAGTCATCGAAGTACCGGGTGCGCACGGCGATCTGCTCGGTCATCCGGTCCCGGCTGAGCATCGGATCACCGTCGACGGCGTTCTCGCCGCGAGCCACCTTGATCAACGGTTGCAGGCCGACCGCCTCCACGAGCGCATCGGCGTAGGGGTCGTGGATCAGTGCGTCGGGACCGCGGGAGGCCAGCGCCCGGGATGCCGCGACCGATGTCGCGGTGGCACCGACACTGGACGCGAGGTCCCAGGTGTCGCCGTCGTAGCGGACCGAACCAGTATCGCTCATGGTGTTACTTCCGGATTGCTGTGATGGACAAGGAGTTCCGCAAGGGTCCGGTGAGGTCCCCGTCGGGGAATGCACGGCCGTAGTCGGCGAACACCTCGGGCCGGGTGCGGGCGTCGACCTGCCAGCCCCGCTGTTGGAGGTAGTCGACGACGGCGTTGCGTTCGCCGGTGTAGATCAGGTTGCTGAGGTCGAGGTCCAACCCCATGTCACGCCATCTCTCGTTGATCCGGGTGCGGCTGGCCATGCCGGCTCCCGCGTCGGGGTGGTATTCGGTGGCCAGCCGGCTCCCCGGCGCGGATAGCGCGGTGATGTTGTCGAAGAGCCGGTCTTGGGCGTCCGGCGGCAGGTAGACCAACAGGCCTTCGGCGCTCCAGGCGGTCGGCGTGGTGTCGTCGAAGCCGTGCGCGCGTAGTGCGGCCGGCCAGTCCTCGCGCAGGTCGATGCTCACCGCGCGGCGCTCGGCGGTGGGGGAGGCGCCGATTGCGGCCAGCGTCTCGGTCTTGAACTCGATGACCTTGGGTTGGTCGATCTCGAAGACCACCGTGCCGGCCGGCCAGTCCAGCCGGTAGGGACGGGAGTCCAGACCGGAGGCCAAGATGACGGCCTGCCGGACACCCGCCCTGGCGGAGTCGAGGAAGAAGTCGTCGAAGAACTTCGTCCGCACCGCCATCACGTCGGTCATCATCCGGGCGCTGCCCTCGTCGTCGATGGCGTCAAGATCCAGGGTGCCGTCGACCATCTTGGTGAACAGCTCGATACCGACCGCCCGCACCAGCGGTGCGGCGTATGGATCGTCGATCATCGGGTTGTCCTCGCGGCTGGCGACGGCGCGCGCGGCGGCGACCATGGTGGCGGTCACGCCGACGCTGGACGCCAGGTCCCAGGAGTCGGCCTCGCTGCGGGTCATCGGGCGCCACCGTAGGTGGCGCTGATGTAGTAGAGGTTGCTCATCGGGTCGTCCTCGCCGAGGGGAGCCCGCCCGCTGGCGGTGAGCAGCTCGTTGACCGTGGAGCTGACCGCCTGCCAACCGTGGTCGGCCAGGTAGGCGCTGGGCTCGTTGCGCTCACCGAGGAAGACCAGGGCCCCGAAGTCGAGGTCGAGGCCCTGCTCGCGCCAGCGCTCGGCGTGGGCTTGCATGCTTTCGCGGGTTCGCTCCTGTTCCTCCAGCGGGGTGGGCGGCACACCGTCGATGGCCACCCGGCTACCCGGTGCGGACAGCTCGGTCACGGTGTCGAGCAGCCGGTCTTGGGCGTCCGGGGGCAGATAGCCCAGCAGGCCTTCGGCGCTCCATGCGGTCGGTGCCTGCGGGTCGAAGCCGGCCTCGCGCAGCGCGGTGGCCCAGTCGTTGCGCAGGTCCATCGCCACGGGGCGCCGTTCGCAGGTCGGTGTTGCACCGTGCTCGCCCAGGATCTGGGTCTTGAACGCGATCACCTCGGGTTGGTCGATCTCGTAGACAACCATGCCGTCCGGCCAGTCCAGCCGATAGGCGCGCGAATCGAGGCCCGAGGCCAAGATCACGGCCTGGCGCACCCCAGCGGCGGCCGCCGACAGAAAGAACTCGTCGAAGAACTTGGTCCGCACGGCGATGTTGTCGGTCATCCGCGTCACGCCCACGGCCGTCTGATCCTCGGCGCTCGGGAGGTCACCGGTGGCCATCCTGGTGAAGAAGTCGACGCCGACCGCGCGAACCAGCGGCTCGGCGAAGGGGTCGTCGATCAGCGGGTCGCTCTCGCGGCTTGCCGCGGCCCGGGCCGCGGCCACCAAGGTTGCGGTCGCCCCCACACTGGAGGCCAGGTCCCAGCTGTCGTTGTCGGTACGCGTCATTAGCAGCCCTCGCAACTCGTGTGACGTTTTATTAGCTAAGATAACCACTCGCGACTGTACCTTCTTCCCGCTGGCGGTCGGCTGTGAGCGCGGCGGGCCGGCGGGCACAGTGCGCGGATTCCCGCCCTGCCTGGGCCTACTGTTACTCTCGTAGACTGTTTGAGCGCGCGATGCTGCAGGCGTAAGTGCTGGCGGCGATCGGTGCAAGGCAGGACTACCCAACCGCTGGCCAAACCAGCCCCATCGGCACGCTGCGACTCTCGTCCGGCTGCCCAGGAGGAAGAGTGCTCTCGGCTTTCATCTCTTCGCTCAGGACGGTCGACCTGAGGCGAAAGATCCTGTTCACCCTGGGCATCGTGATCCTGTATCGGGTGGGCGCCTCGTTGCCGTCCCCGGGTGTGAACTACCGCAATGTGCACCAGTGCATCGAGCAGGTGAGTGGTGGCAGCGGTGCGCAGATCTACTCGCTGATCAACCTGTTCTCCGGTGGTGCGCTGCTGCAGCTGACGGTGTTCGCGGTGGGCGTAATGCCCTACATCACCGCCAGCATCATCGTGCAGCTGCTGACCGTGGTGATCCCGCGGTTCGAGCAGCTGCGTAAGGAGGGTCAGGCCGGTCAGGCCAAGATGACCCAGTACACGCGCTACCTCGCGATCGCGCTGGCCATCCTGCAGGCCACCAGCATCGTGGCGCTGGCCGCCAACGGCGGCCTGTTGCAGGGCTGCACGCTGGACATCATCCCCGACCAGAGCATCTTCGCCCTGGTGATCATCGTGCTGGTGATGACCGCGGGCGCCGCCCTGGTGATGTGGATGGGCGAGCTGGTCACCGAGCGCGGCGTCGGTAACGGCATGTCGCTGCTGATCTTCGCCGGCATCGCGGCCCGCATCCCGGCCGAGGGCAAGAGCATCCTCGACAGCCGCGGCGGACTGGTGTTCGCCGCAGTCTGCGGCGCGGCACTGCTGATCATCATCGGCGTGGTCTTCGTCGAGCAGGGCCAGCGCCGTATCCCGGTGCAGTACGCCAAACGGATGGTGGGCCGGCGGATGTACGGCGGCACCTCGACCTATCTGCCGCTGAAGGTCAACCAGGCCGGCGTCATCCCGGTCATCTTCGCCTCGTCGCTGATCTACATCCCGCACCTGATCACCCAGCTGATCCAGAGCGGACGAACGACCCCGAGCAACGGGTGGTGGGACAAGTTCGTCGCCAACTACCTGACCAACCCGGCCGATCCGGTGTACATCGGGATCTACTTCGGCCTGATCATCTTCTTCACCTACTTCTATGTGTCGATCACGTTCAACCCCGACGAACGTGCCGACGAGATGAAGAAGTTCGGTGGGTTCATCCCCGGCATCCGGCCCGGCAAGCCCACCGCGGACTACCTGCGCTACGTGTTGAACCGGATCACCCTGCCCGGCTCCATCTACCTGGGCGTGATCGCCGTCCTGCCGAACCTGTTCCTCGAGATGGGCAACAGCGGCGGGGTGCAGAACTTGCCGTTCGGCGGTACTGCGGTTCTGATCATGATTGGCGTCGGTTTGGATACCGTCAAACAAATCGAAAGCCAGCTCATGCAGCGCAACTACGAAGGGTTCCTGAAGTGAGAATCGTTTTGCTTGGACCGCCCGGCGCGGGCAAAGGTACGCAGGCGGTCAAGCTGGCGGACAAGCTCGGGGTCCCGCAGATCTCCACCGGCGATCTGTTCCGGCACAACATCAGCACCGGCACCGAGCTGGGTCTGGAAGCCAAGAAGTACCTCGATGCCGGTGACCTGGTTCCGGCCACGTTGACCAACGCTCTGGTCGACGACCGGCTCGACGATGCCGATGTGGCGGGCGGCTTCATCCTCGACGGATTTCCCCGTTCGGTGGAGCAGGCCGAGGCGCTCAAGCAGATGCTGGCCAAGCGCAACCTCGGGCTGGACGCGGTCCTCGAGTTCCGGGTGCCCGAGGACGAGTTGGTCGAGCGGCTCAAGGGGCGCGGCCGCGCCGACGACACCGAGGACGTCATCCGCAACCGGTTCAAGGTCTATCGCGACGAGACCGCGCCGCTGCTGGACTACTACCAGGACGAACTGAAGACCGTCGACGCCGTCGGCAGTCTTGACGAGGTGTTCGCCCGGGCGCTGCACGCACTCGGACGCTGATCGGATGGTCTCGCTGCCCGGACTGCGCAATCGCAAAACCGTTCCCGCCCGCACCCCGGGGGAGCTGGATGCGATGGCCGCCGCCGGAGCGGTGGTGGCCGCTGCCCTGCGCGCGGTCCGGGAGGCCGCCGGTCCGGGGGTGTCCACCAAGGACCTCGACGACGTCGCCGAAACGGTGATCCGGGAAGCGGGCGGCATCCCCTCGTTCCTCGGCTACCACGGCTATCCGGCGAGCATCTGCTCGTCGGTCAACGACCGCGTGGTCCATGGCATCCCGACGGCCGATGAGGTGCTGGCGGCCGGGGACCTGGTGTCGATCGACTGCGGCGCGATCATCGACGGCTGGCACGGCGACGCCGCGGTGACTTTCGGGATCGGTGCGTTGATCGACGCCGACGAGGCGCTGTCGGCGGCGACGAAGCAGTCGATGGAAGCCGGTATCGCGGCGATGATCCCCGGTAACCGGCTCACTGACGTCTCGCATGCGATCGAGACCGGCACCCACGCCGCCGAGCGGGCCTTCGGCCGCCGCTTCGGCATCGTCGCCGGCTACGGCGGACACGGCATCGGCCGGCAGATGCACATGGACCCGTTCCTGCCCAATGAGGGGCAGCCCGGCCGCGGCCCGCACCTGGTCGCTGGTTCGGTGCTGGCCATCGAACCCATGCTGACCTTGGGCACCACCAAGACCCGGGTGTTGGCCGACGAGTGGACGGTGGTGACCACGGACGGGTCGCGCGCCGCGCACTGGGAGCACACCGTCGCGGTGACCGACGACGGTCCGCGCATCCTCACTGTCTAGGGCTCGCTAGCTCCGCCGCGGTGGACGCACACTTGAACCAGACACTTACCGGTCTCGTGTCTCTCACCGGAGGTGGACGATGGACGACGCGGAGGCGGCGTTGGTGCGGGTGCTCTACCACGAGCACGCAGCGGCACTGTGGCGGTACGCCCTGCGGTTGACGGGGGATCGGGCCCGGGCCGAGGACGTGGTGCAGGAGACCTTGTTGCGCGCGTGGCAACACCCCGAAGTGGCCGCCGACGCGGAGCGGTCCGCACGGGCCTGGCTGTTCACCGTCGCCCGGAACATGATCATCGACGAGCGGCGCAGCGCGCGGTTCCGCAAGGAGACCGACTCGCTGGACGCCGAGGGGGCACCGGAACACGCCGGCCCCGATGAGGTGAATGCCGCGCTGGATCGGCTACTCCTGGGCGACGCGCTGGCGCAGCTGTCGCCCGATCACCGGGCGGTGGTCCGGCGCTCCTACTATCTGGGCTGGACCACGGCGCAGATCGCCGCCGATCTGCAGATCGCGGAGGGCACGGTGAAGTCGAGGCTGCACTACGCGGTCCGCGCGCTTCGCCTGACGTTGCAGGAGATGGGGGTGACCCGATGACCGATCCGTATTCGACGTGGGACGCCGCCTATGTCCTGGGGTCGCTGTCGAGCAATGAGCGCCGCGAGTACGAGGATCACCTCCGGTCGTGCGTGGCGTGCCGGTCGGCGGTCGGTGAGCTCAGCGGCATGCCGGCACTGCTGGCCATGCTGAGCCCCGAGGAGATGGCCGCGATCGACGACGAGGGCCTGGAGCCACCGCCGCCGCTGCGGCCGCAACTCCTCGACGACGTGCTGCGCGAGGTCCGGTTGCGTCGCCGGCGGGACGTTGGCTGACCTGGACGGTGGCCGGCGCGGCCGCCGCGGTGCTGGCGGTCGGCGTGCTGCTCGCCGTCAAGCCGGCTCCTTTCGGTGCACCGGCGCCGCCGCCGCAGGCGTCCGCGGCCCAGGTCAGCATGACGCCGATGATGCCGTCGTCGTTCGAGGCGACGGTGCAGGTGACGCAGATGGGCTGGGGTACGCACGTGTCGATGACATGCACTTACCACCAGGACCGGATCGGTACCGGGGCCGACGGGGGCAACAAGCTGGCGATGTACGCCGTCGGCCGCGACGGCAGCCGGGTGCAGCTGGCCACCTGGATGGCGCACGACGGGGCGACGGCGTCGCCGACCGGAAGCACCTCGATGCCGATGGAGAAGATCGCCGCCGTACAGGTGGTGTCGGCCGATACCGGAGACGTGCTGCTGCAGCGCAGCCTGTAGCCGGCCGCGATGCGGTATGAATGTGCGGATGCCCGATTCAGCTGCGCCGGACAAGCCGGACCCGATCGCCGCGGCGCGCCGGAACTGGGAGCGCTCCGGGTGGGGTGACGTCGCCGACGGCATGGTGGCGGTGACCTCGGTGATGCGGGCCCATCAGATCTTGTTGGCCCGAGTGGAGAACGCGCTGCGGCCCTACGATCTGAGTTTCTCGCGCTTCGAGCTGCTGCGGCTGCTGGCGTTCAGTCGCACTGGGGCGCTGCCGATCACCAAGGCCTCCGACCGGCTGCAGGTGCACGTCACCAGCGTCACCCACGCCATCCGGCGGCTGGAGGCCGACGGTCTGGTCAAGCGGGTCCCGCACCCCACCGACGGGCGTACCACGCTGGTGCAGATCACCGAGTTGGGCCGCTCGACGGTGGAGGATGCCACTGCCACGCTGAACCAGCAGGTGTTCGCCGACATCGGGATCTCCGAGGCGCAGGCCCGGGCGTTGGTGTCGTCGATCGAGACGCTGCGCCACCACGCCGGCGATTTCTAGGCGTCAGCGGCTGGCCAGGCGGGCGGCCTCCCGCTGGGCATCGGCGACCGGGATCTGGCTGCGCGACCCGGCGAGCTTGGCGCGCAGGTGTTCCCCGACGGTCACCGGTTCGTAGAGGGCCGGCGATGTGGCGTCGACGCAGGTGGGCAGCGGGGCGATGACGGCGTCGACGTTGCCGTCGTGGAAGAACGCCGCGGAGCGGCGGGGCACCAGCACGCCGTCGACGATCGGTGCGGCGACGCGGTGCATGGTGGAGATCCACTGGTCGTTGGTCCAGCGCGCCAGTGCGTCGCCGAGGTTGACCAGAAGCGCACCCGGTGCCGGCTGGACCGGATGCCAGAACCCTTCGCTGCCAAGCACTTGCAGGCCGGGGACCTGGTCGGCCCACAGCACGGTGACGATGCCGTAGTCGGTGTGTGCGCCCATGCCCAGCTGGTCGGGCTCAATGGCCAGGTCCGCGGACGGCAACCGGTAGTTGACCATGCGCAGGGTGTCGATGGAGTGGGTGGTGAATCCGCTCAGGCCGTCGTCGCCGACGCCGAGTGCGCGCCCGAAGGCGCGCACCAGCGTGCGGGCCACCCCGCCGGCGGCGTCGAACCAGGCCTGTACGGCGGCGGCGAAGCCGGGGACCTCGGCTGGCCAGATGTTGTCCGGGTAATCCTCCTGGGGCAGAGCCACATCGGGGAAGTCACGGGCCTGGCTGCCGACGTTGAACGACTCGAACAGGTCGGCGGGGGTGATCAGGCCCAGGCTGGTGGCCAGCGCCTCGGATTTGGGCGGGCTGTAGCCGCGGTTGACCGCGGGCGGGCAGCGGTAGGCCAGCTTGGTGGCGGGGTCGAGGGCGAAGAACGCATCGGTGGCCGCGGTGAACGCCGCCAGGGTGCCCGCACTGATGCCGTGCCCGGTGATCTGCATGAAGCCCACGGTCCTTGCCGCCTGGTCGATTTCGGCGGCGACGGCGTCCCGGTCGCGCTCCGTGGCGCCGGTGTCGCGGTAGGCGGTGATGTCGATGGTGGGGATGTGGAGCTTGCCGTCGGTGGTTCTGGCGCTCGCCATAGGTGGTGTCCTTCTGTTCAGGCGACGGTTGCCGCGGCGCCGCGTTCGAGTAGGTAGTCCGCCGAGCGGACCGGTGGATAGTCGGCGTGGCCGACTCCCGGGATGGGTTCGACGATGGTGTCGACGTCGGTCTCGCAAAACATGATCAGTGACACCAGCTCCTCGTCGGGGTCCGCGTCCTGGGGTGGCAGTACCCGGTGGCGGGTGGAGCGCCAGCGATCTCCGGTCCAGCGGGCCAGCAGGTCGCCGATGTTGATGGTCAGCGCCCCGTCGATATAGGGGGCGGACTCCCAGGTGCCGTCGGCCAATTGCACTTCCAGACCGCCGTAACCGGGCTGACGGTCGAGCAGGGTGAGGATTCCCCAGTCGGTGTGCGGGGCGATCCGGTACTGGCCGGGCGCCGGCGTTCCGGTCGCGGTCAGCGGCGGGTAGCGGTTGATGTTGAAGGTGTGCGGCGAGGACAGCGAGCGGGTCACGAACCAGTCGGTGGGCAGTCCGAGCGCCGCGGCGCAGATGCGCAGCAGGTCCAGGTAGAGCTCATGCATGTCGGCTGCGTAACGCTCGCAGAGTGGTTGCAGCTCAGGAACTTCGGCGGGCCAGACATTCTCGGCAAACCACTCCCGGTCCACGGTGGGGTTGCCGGTCTGCAGTGGCCGGCCCAGGGTGTAGCTCTCCTTGAGGTCGGCCGGGGTGTCGTCGGTGGACTCGCCGTAGAAGCTGTTGGTCTCCCGGCCCTGTCCCACCCAACCGCGGCCGTAGACCGGCGCTGCGTAGCGGGCCTTGGTCTCGGGGGCCAGGGCGAAGAATCGCCGTGCGGCGGCGCGGATGTCGTCACCCAGCGTGGGGTCGACGCCGTGTCCGGTCACCATCATGAACCCGGAGGTTCGTAGGGCATCGTCGACCTGGTGGGCCAGCGGTGGCAGGGCAGCGTCCGAACCGGTCCGCCACGGGTGGATGTCAATGAGCGGAATCATCGTCAGATCTCCTTGGTGCTCAGGGGGATACGTCGGGACAGCAGGAAGTAGGTGAGGGCACCGATGAGCAGGCCGGCGGGAGCGCTGAGGTCGAGGCCGCCGGTCGCGGCGGCCAGTGGGCCGACGAAGGGGTGGTGTTCAACCAGAGCAGTGCGGCGATCATGCCGGCGGCCTGGGCGGTCAGGCCGCGGTAGCTGAAGCCCGGTCCGCCGCCGGTGAGCAGCCGCGGTTCGTAGTGTCCGCGGCGCAGCAGGTAGTCGACGATGAAGATGCCGGCCCAGGGGGCGAACCAGACGATCATGAACAGCAGGAAGTTGCCGAGGAAGGCGTTGAACGACCCGGACAGCACCACCAGCAGTCCGACCGCCGCGCAGATCACGCCGTCGATGGCCACCGCCTGCCAGCGGCCGACCCGGATTCCCATGGCCTGCAACGTGACTCCGGAGGAGTACAGGTCGACGGCGTTCACGGTGATCATCTGGACGACGACGAAGACCAGGTAGGGCACCACGAACCAGGCGGGGTACCCGCTGGTGAGTCCGCCGATCGGGTCGGTGGCGGCGGGGATCACCAGGGCCACGGCCACTCCGAGCAGCATCAGCACACTCTGCGGTAGCGCGCCGCCGATGAACACCCAACCGACGAGCGCCTTCTTGGAGACGGTCGGGGGCAGGTAGCGGGAGTAGTCCGCGGCGTTGGGGCACCAGCCCAGCCCGGAGCCGCTGGCCGCCAACGCCACCCCGCCCAGGAAGACCGCCAGGCTGCCGGGGGCGACGGTGGTGACCTCCAGCCGGCTCGCGGTCAGCCAGGCCAACACCAGGAAGAGCGCGGTGAACGGGATGATCAGGCTGCGAAGCACTTTCGTGATGGCCCGGTGGCCGAGGATCGGCAGCAGGCTCTGCGCGACGGCCAGCACCAGCACCACCGCGACGGTGCCGGAGGTGCCCAGGGTGACCCCGGCGAGCCCGAACAGCGCGATGGCCGCCAGCGACATCAGGGCCAGGTCGAGGACTTCGTAGCCGATCTGCATCACCCAGTTGAAGAGGGCCAGAAGGCGATTGCCGTGGTGGCCATAGGCCGCCCGGTTGATGGTGAAGGTGGTGGTGCCCGCGGCGGGCCCGGCCAGGCTGCACAGGCCGGTCAGCACCCAGGTCAGGTTGCCCAGCAGGATCGCCAGCACGCACTGCCACCAATTGAGCCCGAACACCACCAGCAGCGCGCCGTACACCACCACCTGGACGTTGAGCACCAAGCCGCTCCACATCATCCCGATCTGCCGGGCGGTGCCGTGCCGCTCGCCGTGGTCGATGAGGTCGATGCCGTGCTTCTCGATCAGTGGCTGACTGATCGGTGTTATCGGAGGTTCGGTCTGCCCGGCCGGGGCGACGGTGGCATCTGCGGTCATAATTGAGGTCTCCCTGGCGCTGCGTGTAGTGAGGAGGACGGCCATCCGCAACAGTGCGATAGCTGTGAGCAATCACTTTGAGCGTTCTGAATGTCATCAGCGTTCAGATTGGGTTACTGGGGTGTTACTGCATGGACGATGACGACCGCACCCTGAACGCCCTCATCGGGGAGACCGTGCGGACCATGCGTGAGAAGTCCGGCTTATCGATGCGGGAACTCGCCCGCCGCGCCGGGGTCAGCCAGCCGTTTCTGAGTCAGATCGAGCGTGGGGTCAGCGCGCCGTCGATGGTGACCATCTACCGGCTGGCCGATGCTCTCGACATCCTGCCGGGCGCGTTGTTGCCGTCGCTGACGCCCAGCCGAGTCACCGTGGTCCGCGCCGACGAAGGGCGGTCGATACCGGTGGCCAACCGCGATGACGCGGCGGTGGGCCGGGCGATCCTGATGCAGCCCGCCAACCCGCTGGAGGTCATCGAGTACCGGATCACTGCGGGCCAGTATGTCGAGGAATGGTTCTCCTCACCCGGGGAGCTCGGTCTCTATCTCGTCAGCGGAATGCTCGACGTCGACGTCGAAGGCCACCCGAGCGAGCGGCTGGCAAGCGGTGACTTCATCGCTCACCCCGCCTCGATCCGTCACCGCTGGCGATTGGTCGACGACGAGCCGGCCCACGTGGTGATGGTGATCGCGCACCCGGAGCAAGGCTGAGCTGGTCAGCGCAGCGTTTCGATGACCGCGCTGAAGTCCAGGTCGCCGTGTTCTTCGGCGAACGTGCGGTAGATCTCGGCGGCGTGGGTGCCCAGCGGAGCGGTGGCGCCTGCCGAGGACACCGCGTCCATCGCCAAGCCGAGGTCCTTGTTCATCAGGGCGGTCGCGAAGCCGGGCTTGAACTCGCTGTTGGCCGGCGACGTCGGAACCGGGCCCGGCACCGGGCAATTGGTGTGCACCGCCCAGCAGTTGCCGGTGGCGCCGGTGATCACGTCGAACAGCGACTGCGCCGACAGGCCCAGCTTCTCGGCCAGGACGAACGCCTCGCCGACCGCGATCTGCTGCACCGCGAGCACCATGTTGTTGCACAGTTTCGCGGCCTGGCCGGCGCCGGAGGATCCGCAGTGGATCACCTTGGCGGCCATCGGGTCCAGCACCGGGCGGGCTTTCTCCAGTGCGCCCGCCTCGCCACCGACCATGAACGCCAGGGTGCCGGCGGTCGCGCCCTTGATACCCCCGGAGACCGGGGCGTCGAGCTGGTGCATTCCGGCGGCGACGGCCTGGGTGTTGACCTCGCGGGCGTCATCCACCGAGATGGTGGAGGTGTCGATGAACAGGGTGCCCGCGGTCGCAGCCGGAAGTGCTTCGGCGTAGCAGGCTTTCACGATCGCGCCGTTGGGCAGCGAGGTGATAACGACCTCGGCCCCGGTCACCGCGGCGGCGCCGGAGTCGAACACCGTCGCGCCCTTGTCTTCGGCCGCCTCGCGCAGGGCGGGCACCGGGTCGAAGCCGCGCACGGTGTGGCCGGCGTTGACCAGGTTGGCCGCCATCGGGCCGCCCATGTGGCCCAGCCCCAGGAACGCGATCGTCGTCATGTGCAGGCTCCTTTGCCCTATGCCGTTGCGCGGGCTCGGACAGCCTCGGCCCGCCCGATGACCACGCGCATGATTTCGTTGGTGCCCTCCAGGATTCGGTGCACGCGCAGATCCCGGACGATCTTCTCCAGACCATATTCGCGCAGATACCCGTAGCCACCGTGCAGTTGCAGCGCCTGGTCGGCCACTTCGAAGCAGGCGTCGGTGACATACCGCTTGGCCATCGCGCACAGTTCGACCTTGTCGGGTTCACCGCCGTCCAGCGCGATCGCCGCGCGCCACAGCATCAGCCTGGAGGTCTCCAGCGCGGTGGCCATGTCGGCGAGGGTGAACCGGATGGTCGGCTCGTCGAGCAGTGCGCCGCCGAAGGCCTGCCGGTCGGCCAGATAGGTCAGTGTCTTGTCGTAGGCCGCCTGGGCGCCGCCCAGCGAGCAGGCCGCGATGTTCAGCCGCCCGCCGTTGAGGCCGTTCATCGCAATGCCGAAGCCGCCGCCCTCGCCCTCAGGGCCACCGAGCATGGCCGAGGCCGGAACCCGCACGCCTTCTAAGATGACTTGGGCGGTGGGCTGGACGTTCCAGCCCATCTTCTCCTCGTTGGGCCCGAAACTGAGCCCCGGCGTGCCTTTTTCGACGATGAAGGCGGAAATGCCGCGGGGTCCGTCGGCGCCGGTGCGGGCCATCACCACGTACACATCCGAACTGCCCGCACCGGAGATGAACTGCTTGACCCCGTCGAGCACGTACTCGTCGCCCTCGCGGACAGCCTTGGTGCGCAGCGCTGCGGCGTCCGAACCTGCGCCGGGTTCGGTCAGGCAGTAGCTGGCGATGGCCTCCATGGACGCCAGCCGGGGGATCCATGCCGCGCGTTGGTCGGCGGTGCCGTAGGTGTCGATCATCCACGCGCACATGTTGTGGATCGAGATGAACGCCGCCAACGCGGGGTCGGCGGCGGACAGCTCTTCGAAGATCCGTACCGCGTCGATGCGCCGCAGGCCGCTGCCGCCCGCGTCCTCGGCGCAGTAGATGGCTGCCATCCCCAGTTCGGCGGCCGCCCGCAGCACGTCGAGGGGGAACTCCTTGGTGTGATCCCACTCCAGGGCATGGGGGGCAAGGCGTTTGGCGGCGAACGCGGCAGCCGTCTCGGCGATCACCCGTTCGTCGTCGTCCAGGGTCAGGAAGTTCATTTCATGGTGGGGATGACGAACTCGGCCCCGTCCTTGATGCCCGACGGCCACCGCTCGGTGACGGTCTTGGTCTTGGTGTAGAACAGGATCGAGTGCGGCCCGTGCTGGTTGAGGTCGCCGAAGCCGGAGCGCTTCCAGCCGCCGAAGGTGTGATACGACACCGGGACCGGGATCGGCACGTTGACGCCGACCATGCCGACCTGCACGCGGGAGACGAAGTCGCGGGCGGCGTCGCCGTCGCGGGTGAAGATCGCCACCCCGTTGCCGTATTCGTGCTCGGTGGGAAGGCGAAGGGCCTCTTCGTAATCTTCGGCCCGCACGATGCACAGCACCGGGCCGAAGATCTCGTCGGTGTAGATCGACATGTCGGTGGTGACGTGGTCGAACAAGGTGGGGCCGATGAAGAATCCACCCTCGAGGCTGGCGTCGCCGAAGGTCAGTTCGTCAGCGGCCTTTTCGCGGCCGTCGACCACGATCTCGGCCCCGGCGGCCACACCGGCGTCGATGTAGTCCCGGACCCGCTTGAGCGCGGCGCCGGTGACCAGTGGTCCGTAGTCGGCCTTGGGGTCCAGGCTGTGGCCGACCCGCAGGTTGTTGATCCGCTCGACGAGCCGGGCTCTTAAGCGGTCCGCTGTTTCTTTGCCGACGGGCACCGCGACGCTGATCGCCATGCAGCGCTCACCGGCGCTGCCGTAGCCGGCGCCGATCAGGGCGTCAACGGCCTGGTCCAGGTCGGCGTCGGGCATGACGATCATGTGGTTCTTGGCGCCGCCGAAGCACTGCGAACGTTTCCCGTTGGCCGCGGCGGTGGAGTAGATGTACTGCGCGATGTCGGAGCTGCCGACGAAGCCGACGGCCTTGATGTCGGGATGGGTGAGGATCGCGTCGACGGCTTCCTTGTCGCCCTGCACCACCTGGAAGACACCGGCGGGCAGGCCGGCTTCTCCGAACAACTCGGCCAGGCGCACCGGCACCGAGGGGTCGCGCTCGGAGGGCTTGAGGATGAACGCGTTGCCGCATGCCAGGGCGGGCCCGGCCTTCCACAGCGGGATCATCGCCGGGAAGTTGAACGGGGTGATCCCGGCGACCACACCGAGCGGCTGGCGGATGGAGTACACGTCGATGCCGCCGCCGGCGCCCTCGGTGAATTCGCCCTTGAGCAGGTGCGGGATGCCGATGGCGAATTCGATGACCTCGATGCCGCGCTGGATGTCACCGCGGGAGTCGGCCACGGTCTTGCCGTGCTCGATGGACAGCAGCTCGGCCAGCTCGTCGACGTTGGCGTTGACCAGCTCGATGAACTTCATCATCACCCGCGCCCGGCGTTGCGGGTTCCAGGCCGCCCACTCCTTCTGCGCCTCGACCGCCGAGGCCACCGCGGTGGCGACGTCGGCCTCGCTGGCCAGCAGCACCTGGGCCTGCACCTCACCGGTGCTGGGGTTGAGGACATCGGCGGTGCGCGTGCTGGACAGGTTGCTGCGCTTGCCGTCGATGAAGTGCGGAATGGTTGTGCTCATGACTGCCCCTTGGCTGACCTGGCGGCTGAATACTAGGACATCCTAGTAACTGGCTTCGGCTGTCCGCAAGGGGTCGAGGAGAGCCCCGCCGCCCCCGAGTCTGCGTACAGATCGCTTTTCCTCGCTGAATGTCGATCTGTGCGCAGACTCGATGAGCGCTAACGCCATTGGTAGCGGGTCGAGGGCCGCCCGGTCTTGCCGTATTCGGTCAGCCGGATGACGGTGCCGTCGTCGGCCAGGCGTTCCAGATAGCGCCACGCGGTCACCCGGGAGACGCCGACCAGTTTGGCGGCCTCGTCGGCGGTCAGCCCGTCGGCGCGGTCGCGCACGGCACGGGCGATCCCGTCGGTGGTGGCCGGTGCCGCGCCCTTGGGCGCCACGGACTTGTCGGTGCTGATCCGCAGTTCGGCCAGCGCGCGGTCCACCTCGGCTTGGCTGGCGGCATCGGTGCCGGCCGGCAGTGCCTCGCGGTAGCGGCGGTAGCGCTCGAGGCGGTCGCGGAAGGCGGCGAAGGTGAACGGCTTGAGCAGGTAGGCCAGCGCGCCGTGCGCCACTGCGGCGCGCACCATCTCCAGGTCGCGCTCGGAGGTGATCGCGATGATGTCGGGGGCCGGCCGCAGGCCGGACAACGCGGAGGCCAACGCGATGCCGCTGGCATCGGGTAGTCCGAGGTCGAGCAGCACCAGGTCGACGGGAGTTTCGGCTTCGGCGGCGATGCGCATCGCATCGCGGGCGGTGCCGGCCACTCCGGCGACGGTAAACCCTTGCAGCCGAGTCAGATACGTGCGGTGCGCCTCGGCGATCAGCGGCTCGTCCTCGACGATCAGCACCGTGATCATGGGATGGTCACCGTCACCACCGAACCGTAGGTGACATCCGCCGTCAGCGTGCCGCCGTGGCGGTTGACGATCTGGGCGACCAGCGCCAGCCCGAGGCCCTGGTGGCCCGCGTCGGTGCCGGACTTCGTCGAGTAGCCGCGCTGCATCGCGCGCCCGAAGGTGTCGGGGTCCATGCCGGGGCCGCTGTCGGCCACCTGGATCACCAGGCGCTGCTCGTCCTGGGCGACGGTGACCTCGATCCACGGGTCGGCGCGGTCGCACGCGTCCATCGCGTTGTCGATCAGGTTGCCCAGAACGGTGACCATCTCCTGCGGGTTGAGCATGGATTCGGCGGGCAGGTGGGTCTCTTCGGTGATGGTCAGTTCGACGCCACGCTCGTCGGCTTCGGCGGTCTTGCCCAGCAGCAGCGCGACCAGTGCGGGTTCGCTTACCGCCTCGGAGATCCGGTCGACCAGTTGCTGGGACAGCGCCAGTTCCTGGGTGGCGAACTTGACCGCTTCGTCGGGGCGGCCCATCTCCACCAGGGTGACGACGGTGTGCAGTTTGTTGGCCGACTCGTGGGCCTGGGCGCGCAGTGAATCGGCGAACACCTGCAGGGAGCTCAATTCGCCCAGCGCGCCTTGCAATTCGGTGCGGTCGCGGATGGTGACCACCTCGGAGTCCGAGGCGCTGACCTGGGAGCGGTTGACCACCAGCACCCGGTCGTCGGTGAGGCGGACCTCGTCGCGCACGCCGGGATCGTTGCCGCGCAGGAACTCCGGCAGGTCGGCGCGGGTGATAGGGCCCGGTGGCAGGCCCAGCAACCGCCGGGCTTCGTCGTTGACCAGGGCGACGCCGTCGTGGTCGAGGACGATGAGCCCTTCGGAGACCGAGTGCAGGATCGCGTCGTGGTGGTCGTACATCACCCGCAGTTCGTCGGGGGCCAGGCCGTGGGTCTGGCGCAGGATGCGCCGGCGGATCGCCCAGATACCGACGAAGGACAACGCCAGCGCACCGGCGCCGACGGCGGCGATGGCCGGCCACTGAGAGCGCCAGCGAGCGGCCAGGCTCTCCTGGGTGATGCCGGCGGCGACCAGCCCGATGACCCGGCCCTGGCCGTCGCGAACCGGGGCGATGGTGCGGACCGACGGCCCCAGGGTGCCGGTGTAGACCTCGGTGTAGATCTCGCCGTGCAGGGCCGGATCGATGGTGCCGATGTACTTTTGCCCGATCAGGTCGGGGTTGGTGTGGGTGAACCGGGTGCGGTCAGGGGCCATGATGGTGATGAACGCGATGTCGGTACCCTTGCGCACGGCCTCGGTGACCGGCTGAAGAACCGTTGTGGCGTCGCCGTTTTCGATGGCCGACGCGGTGGAGGGGGAGTCGGCCAGCGCGACGGCGATCGCGGTGACCTTCTGGCGGGCGGACTCGTCGCCGTCGCGGCGGGCGTCGAACAGGGCCAGTGCACTGCCGGCCAGGACCACCAGCACGATCACGGTGGCCTGCAGGGCGAAAGCCTGTCCGGCCAGCGAGCGGGGGAGTACCGCCACTGCTCACCTCCGGTTGAACGTAATGAACTAAAGCGTGACCTGGCTCACGTTACGTTCGACCATCCTTGCAGACCCATCGCAGGTGATCTGGAAGGAAACCGCTCATGACCACGGTTTTGGATCGGCGCAATGCCGACGACACACCCCCGCCGCGCAAGCGCCGCGACCGCACCCACTGGTTGTACCTGGCGGTCATCGCCGCGGTCATCGGTGGTGTGATCGTCGGCCTGGTCGCCCCGTCGGTGGGCAAGGAGGTCGGCGTTCTCGGCACGATGTTCGTCAGCCTGATCAAGATGATGATCGCCCCGGTGATCTTCTGCACCATCGTGCTGGGCATCGGATCGGTGCGGAGGGCCGCCACCGTCGGCAAGGTCGGCGGGCTGGCGTTCGGCTACTTCCTTTTGATGTCGACCATCGCGCTGGCGATCGGCCTGCTGGTGGGCAACCTGCTGCACCCGGGCAGCACGCTGAACCTGTCGGAGTCGGCGGCCGGTAAGGGTGCCGAGCTGGCCGAGAAGGCTCATGAGGCCGGCGGTGTCATGGACTTCATCCAGCACATCATCCCGACCTCGCTGTTCTCCTCGCTGACCGAGGGCAATGTGCTGCAGGCGCTGTTCGTGGCGCTGCTGGTCGGCTTCGCGATTCAGGCGATGGGTACCAAGGGCGAGCCGATCCTGCGCGGGGTGGAGCACCTGCAGCGGCTGGTGTTCAAGATCCTGGCGATGGTGTTGTGGCTGGCCCCGATCGGCGCGTTCGGCGCGATCGCCAACGTGGTGGGCCAGACCGGCTGGAGCGCGGTGACCAACTTGCTGACGCTGATGTTCGGCTTCTACGTCACCTGCATCGTGTTCGTCTTCGGGGTCCTCGGCGCGCTGCTGCGGATGGTGTCCGGGGTGTCGATCTTCAAGCTGGTGCGTTACCTGGCGCGGGAGTACCTGCTGATCTTCGCGACCTCGTCGTCGGAGTCGGCGCTGCCGCGGCTGATCGCCAAGATGGAGCACCTGGGCGTGCAACAGAGCACCGTGGGTGTTGTTGTGCCAACCGGGTATTCGTTCAACCTCGACGGCACCGCGATCTATCTGACCATGGCCTCGCTGTTCATCGCCGACGCGCTGGGCAGCCCGCTGTCGGTGGGCCAGCAGATCGGCCTGCTGGTGTTCATGATCGTGGCGTCCAAGGGCGCGGCCGGGGTGAGCGGGGCCGGGCTGGCGACGCTGGCCGGCGGCCTGCAGGCCCATCGCCCCGAGCTGCTCGACGGGGTGGGTCTGATCGTCGGGATCGACCGGTTCATGTCCGAGGCGCGGGCGGTGACCAACTTCTCCGGCAACGCGGTGGCCACCCTGCTGGTGGGGTCGTGGACCAAGACCGTCGACAGCGCCAAGGTCAACGCGGTGCTCAGCGGCCGGGACCCGTTCGACGAGCTCACCATGCTCGACGACGATCACGCCCCGTCGCCGCAGAAGGAGGCCGTCGCGGCCTGATTGCCGAGCTCACGACACCCCGGGATGGTCTTCCCCCGGGGTGTCGTGCTGTGCGGGTGTCGGTGCTGCGGACACGGAAAAAGCCCGGCAGGTCGGGGGGTCGCCGGGCTTTTCCGCGATCTGGGGCCGAGGCTTCAGGTCGCATTTCCGACGATAGCGCAGTAGAGGCGGATCGCAAACTAGCCGGTGCGTCAAATACGCTCATTTGCAAGGGATTTCGTATGAATCGCCAGGTCGGCGGCGCTCAGATCCACAGGATGTTCTCAGGGCAGGGTGGGCGTTGGGCGCGTCGCGGCGCTGGTTTGCTGGAAATTGCACATCGCGCTTTCTAGCCTCACGATGAGGATGTGGCGACTCCCAACGATGTGTCCGGGGCAGACCGGGACCTCGCCGCCAGAGTTCTTCACGAGCTGCTGCATCACATCGAGGTCGGCAATGCCAACGCTGCCGCCTACCCCCGCCCCGGCCGGTACACGTTTCTGGTATCCCACGCGTGGACCGATGGCGCGGCCATGCACGTGGTCTTCACCGCGCCGCCCTCGGATCGGAGCTGGGGTTTGGTCCGCGATGTTCGAGGGTCGCTGATCAACCCATCCCCGTGGAATGAGGCCGACGATCCAGCCCAGTACTACTACCTACTTGATCTGGAGGAGGACTGGCCCGGCGCGGAATCTCGAGAGTCCGGCGAAGGTGACGACCTGATCTGGTGGCGCGGCGATCCCCGCTCCGATCTCCCAGCCCACCCCTCCGAGCTCCCGGAGGCCTACCGCTACCGCCCGCCACCACCTGACCCGGCCTGGATCGACCACCGCCCACGGCCAGTGATCGATCCGCGCCGATACGCGGACCCCACTGGGCCACTGCCACCGGGCATCCGTCCGCCGGATCGTTTGTGAGTGGCCGGGGTTGGCAAGGTCATCGACGGCGCCGCGGCACCCGGAGCGCTCACCAATGGCGGCAATAGCCTGAAGTAGGCTCTGAGCCGCGACGGCCCCCATAGCCCAATTGGCAGAGGCAGCGGACTTAAAATCCGCACAGTGTCGGTTCGAGTCCGACTGGGGGCACCACCGGCTCAGATCATCGCCCCACCATCGCACCGGTCAGGCCGCCGCCATCGGCTCCGCTCGGATCCCGGCGCAGGATCAACGCGGCGATACCGAGAGTGATCAGGGTGAGCACCAGCACCAGCGTGGACATCGCCGCAATCTCGGGCCGCAGTGATGCCTTCAGCGAGGCGAACACGTAGACCGGCCACGGCGTCGAACCCGCGACCGAGACGAACGATGAGACGACGGTGTTGTCGAGGCTGAGGGTGAAGGCCAGCAGCGCACCCGATATGACTGCGGGCCGGATCAACGGCAACGTGATATCGGTGAACCGCCGCAGCGGCGGGGCGTACAGGTCGGCGGCAGCCTCTTCGAGTGTTTCGTTCATCCCAACAACCCGCGCCCGCACGATGAAAGTGACCACCGCACTGGCGAAGAGGGAATTGGCGATGATCAGGCGCACCTGACCGATGTTGAAGCCGGCGATTCCCCAGTCAACCCCGAGGGTGACGAACCAGGGGAGTAGCGAGATGGCGCTGACGATCTCCGGCGTGACCATCACCAAGCCCAGCAGCACCAGCAGTGCGGGCGCCCACCAGCCCGGCCGACGGGCTAGCGCGATGCCGGCGAAGGTGCCGAGCGCGGTGGCGACGACGGCAGTGCCGGCGGCGGTGATCAACGAGACGGTGATCGAGTCGGTGATCGCCGGATTGTTCAGCGCCGCGAGATACGGCTGGACACTGAATCCCTCGAACGTCTGCAGTGTGCGCCCGGAGTTGAACGAAAACACCACGATGACGATGATCGGGAAGAAGAGGAACAGCAGGACGAGCATTCCCCAGACATTCAAGAATGCGTCGGCGGGACGAATCCGGCGCCGACGGCGCGGTGGTGCCCCGGTCATCGGGCCTCCTTCGCGGGAAGCTGCAGAGATGTCATCGCGGTGGCGAGGCGGCCGACAACCTTCAGGAGTCCGCCGACCACGGCGCTCGTCCCAAAGATGGCCAGCATGAGCAGAACTGCCATCGCAGCGCCGAGTGCCCAGTTCTGGGCGCTCTGGAACTGCGCGGCCACCATCTGGCCGACCATGCTGCCGCTGGCGCCACCGAGAACGGTCGGGGTGATGTAATCGCCCATCAGCGGGACGAATACCAGCAGCAGCCCGGCGGTTGCCCCCGGCGCGGCCAACGGAACCGTGACGCGCCACAGCGTGTCCCACGCCGTCCCACCGAGGTCACGGCTGGCTTCGAGCAATTTGGGGTCGAGACGCTCGAGCGCGACGTACAGGGGCAGGATCATCAGCGGCAGGTAGTTGTAGACCACGCCGAGCTGGACCGCGGCCGAGGTGTAGAGCACGTGCAGCGGCCCGTCGGTCAGATGTGCCCACTGCATCGTCTTCGATACGAAACCCGAAGGGCTCAAAGAGATTTGCCATCCGATCGTCCGGACGAGAAAGTTCGTCCAGTACGGGATGAGGACGAGGGCCAAAACCACACCGCGCCATTTCGGGGCCAGCTTGACCGCCATCCAATAGGCCATCGGAAACGCGACCACCAGGCAGATCACGGTTCCCACCGCCGCGATCTTCAGGGTGCGAAAGAAGATCGCCAGGAAAGTGGGTGATGCCGCCTCGCCGTAGCGGTCGAAGGACAGGACGTCGTTGGCATGGGTGACGTAGATACCCGGCTTGTAGCCGAAGCTATACCAGACCACCAAGGCGATGGGCAGCAGGAAGAACATCAGCATCCACACGCTGATGGGCAGAGCCCCGAGCCATCCGGGCAGCTGCAGCCGCCGGGAGCGCTTCGGATGCGCTGCGCCGGCTGCGTCCGCTGCTGCCGTCTGCTCGTCCACGGCGGTCACTTGCCCGCCGCGGCCTTGAGTTCGTCGTATATCGCGATGATCTGGCCGTCTGCCGAGGTCATCTGGCTGTAGATCAGCTTCTTCATCACGTCATCGCTGACGAAGACCAGGTCGGGCCGCTTGATGTCGGCCTTCTTGGCTGCCTCCTCGATCCCGTTGATGCCGGTGTTGTAGCCGATGTAGGTGAGCTCCTTGAGGGAGACGACCGGGTCGAGCACGTAGTTGATGAACTCGTATGCGGCGTCTTCGTGCGGTGCGCCCTTGACGATCGCCCAGTTGTCCTGCCAGAGGTTCGCCCCCTCCGAGGGCCAGACGAACTTGTACCGGTCGGGCTCGGCGTTGGCCAGGATGCCCAGACGGGCATCGCCATTCCAGCAGTGGATCAGGGTGCGGGCCGACGACGAGATCGACGCGTTGGTCGACGATTCGAAGGCTTGCACATGCGGGGCGATCTTTTCGAGAATGAACGAGCGATAGGCGGCGATATGGGCGGGATCGGTGGTATTGGGGTCGATTCCGTTGGCGTAGAAGTAGGTGAAGGCCACTTCGCCCTGATCCTCCAACAGCGACATGCTGCCGGAGGCCTCCTTCTGCGCGGCGTCGAGGAAGTCCGCCCACGACGTCAACGGGCGTTTGATGACGGTGGTGTCGTAGACGTAACCGGTGGAGCCCCAGTCCTTACAGACGCTGTACTTGTTGCCGGGGTCGAACGGGGTATTGACGACTTTCGCGTTGAGATTCTTCATGTTGGGCAACTTGGCGTGGTCGAGCTCGGTGAGCAGTCCACCCGTCGCCATCTGCTGAATGGAGGAGTGGGTGGGCACGCAGATGTCGTAACCCGTCGTGCCCTTGGCCGCACTGAGTTTGGCGATCATCTCCGGGTTCGAGCCGTAGGAGTCCAGAGTGATCTTGGGGCCCTTGGCGTTAGTGAAATCGGTCAGCACGGCCGGGTCGTCGTACTCACCCCAGGTGTAGATGTTGAGGCTGTCCGACGCTGAGCCACCGCCGCCCGGCGACTTGGAGCATGCGGCGAGTACGGCGCCGGCTCCGAGCGCAGCGGCTCCACCCAGGAACGTGCGGCGGCTGAGTCTGCTCTTCATTGCCTCGGGTACGAGAGCCCGAATGTCTTGTGGCTGATTCATGTTCTGCTTCCGGGTCAGATGGAGCGTGGGGTGGGTCGGGGCGGGCGGTTAGGAGGTGAAGATGCGGACGGCGTCGGCCGACCATGAACACAGCACGGGCGATCCGAGTTCGGTGGGCGGGTTGGCGGCGCGCGGCAGACGCGCCAGGATCTGGTTGTCGTTCGGTGTGTGGACCACCAACTGCAGGCTGTGGCCGAGCTCGGACACCCCGAGCAGGGTGCCGCCGATCGAATTGACCGGCGTATCGGATTCAGGGGCCAGGGCGTCGGCCGGGGTCGTGACCGCCACGGACTCCGGCCTGATCGCCGCGGTCACCTGCGCGCCGCTCGAGGCCGGCGCGCTGCCTTTGACGGGGCGTGAGGAGAACAGCGACAGGCCGGCAGTCTGCACGCTCACCCCCGCGCTGTCGAAGCGGGAGATGGTGCCGTCGAAGGAGTTCTGCCGGCCGATGAACCCGGCCACGAACGCCGACTCCGGCGCGTTGTAGACATCGGAGGCCGTGCCCAGTTGTTCGATCCGTCCGTCCTTCATCACCGCGATACGGTCACTCATCGACAGCGCCTCCTCCTGGTCGTGGGTGACGAAGATGAACGTCGTGCCGACTTCACGCTGCAGCAGCTTCAGCTCGACCTGCATCTCTTCGCGCAGCTTGCGGTCCAGGGCGCTCATCGGCTCGTCCAGCAACAAGACGGCCGGCCGATTCACCAGAGCCCGGGCCAGCGCGACGCGCTGCTGCTGACCTCCGGAGAGCTGCGCCGGCTTTCGGCCGGCGTAGGCGGCCATTCGCACCATGTCGAGGGCACGGCTTACCCGTTGGGCGATCTCGGATTTCGGTACCCCTGACAGGCGAAGCCCGTAGGCGACATTGTCGGCGACCTTCATATGCGGGAACAGCGCGTAGGCCTGGAATACCGTGTTCACCGGCCGCTTGTGCGGCGGCAGGTCCTCGACGTTTCGGCCCGAGATCTGAATGGAGCCGTCGTCGGGAAGCTCGAATCCTCCGATCAGGCGAAGTGTCGTCGTCTTTCCGCACCCGCTCGGCCCCAGCAGACTGAGGAACTCACCTGCCTGCACCGTCAGGCTGACATTGTCCACGGCAACAGCTGGACCGAAATACTTGGTCAGCGAGCGTAATTCGACGGCGCCGGGTGCGGCGGCCAGCGGCGCGGGAGCTTCGTCGGCCACATTCACGGCGGTCATGCCGATACCAGGGAAGAGGTCGCATCGTAGACTACTTCGCCGCCGATGATCGTGTAGGCGACTGTGGCGGAACCGATCTCGGCGACCGGCGCGGCGAAGATATCGCGGTCGAGAATCACGATGTCACCGGCCTTGCCGAGCTCGATGGTTCCCGAGCGCTGCTCGTCGTGATTGAGGTATGCAGTGCCGAGGCTGTGCGCGATCAGCGCGTCGGCCAGGGACAGCGCCTGCTCGCCGAGGAAGGGCAGCTCCGACGGGCCGGTCGCTCCTGCGGGCGCTCGGTTGACGGTCGTGTGGATGATCTCCAGCGGATTCGCCGTGCTCACCGGCCAGTCGCTTCCGGAGGCCAACAGCGATCCTGCCCGCTGAAGTGATCCGAACGGGTACTGCCACGCGGCCCGCCGAGCACCGAGGAACGGGACCGTCAGCAGGTCCATCTGGGGCTCGTGCCGGGCCCACAGCGGTTGCATGTTCGCCACCACCTTGAGATCGGCGAATCGGTGGATGTCATCGGGATGGATCACCTGAATATGCGCCAGCGTGTGGCGAAGATCCGTGTCCCCGTTGGCTTCACGGGCCGCTGCGACCGCATCGAGCGACTCGCGCACGGCCCGGTCGCCCAGGGCGTGGAAGTGTAGCTGGAAGCCCAGGGCGTCGAGCTGGACCGCGATCTCCTTGAGCGTGGTGGGGTCGACGAAGCTCTTGCCCATGTTCTCACCCGGGCAGCCGCACGAGTCGAGGTACGGCTCGAGCATGCCCGCCGTGAAGTTCTCGGCCACACCGTCCTGCATGATCTTGACGGCGGTGGCCCGGAAGCCACTGGCCAGAGCGCGGGTGCGCTTGGCGACGAGTTCGGGAATCTGCTCGAATCCTCGGTTGCGGTCCCACCACAGGGCGCCGACGACGTGCGCCTTCAATACGCCGGATGTCGTGGCACGCAGGTACGAATCGAGAGGGTCGGGGGTGTCGTTCGTGGCGCCGACGATGGCGTCTTGCCAGGCGGTCACCCCCCACGCGAAGAGCTGTTGCTGGGCCAGTTCGAGGGCCGCGTCCATGTCGTCCTGGGTGGGCAGGGGAACGTAGCGTGCGACGAGCTGCATGGCGCCCTCCTGCAGCGTGCCGATCGCGTGTCCGTCGGCGTCGCGCTCGATGCGACCGTCAAACGGATCCGGCGTTGTGTCGTCGATGCCCGCGATCTCAAGGGCTTTCGAGTTGACCCACGCACCGTGGCCGTCGCGGTTGGGGAAGTACGCGGGCCGGTCGGCAACGATGGCATCCAGCGCTGCAGCGGTCGGCAGGCCGCCGGGAAAAGAATCCATGGACCAGCCGCCGCCGCTGATCCAGTCCAGTTCCGGATGGGACGCCGCGTATTCGGCGATGCGAGTGAGGTATCCGTCGGCGGTGACGTACGGGGTCAAGTCGCAGGCAAGCATGTCCAGCCCCGCGTGATACGGGTGAATGTGGCTGTCCTGGAAGCCCGGGGAGACGAGCCCGCCGCCCGCGTCGATTTCGACGGCACCGGCGGGGGTCAGGGCCGTGGCACCAATCGCGGTGATGATGCCGTCTTCGATGAGGACAGGCTCCTCGACGATGCCGGCGGGCGTGAAGACGTGGCCCCCGGTGATGAGCAGGCGGTTGGGCCGGTTCGGCCGGTTGGGCGTAGCCATGTTGTCAGTCCTTCATGTCGTGCGTGGGTGGCGTGCTGAGCGGATTGGCGTCGATCGGCGGAGTGAGATGCGCGGTGATCCACATGGCCTGGGCCGGAGTCGCACCGATGTTCACCGCCCGGTGCGGAACCGAGGAGAGATACTCGACGCTGTCTCGGGGGCCGAGGATGTGGGTCTCGGAGGCGATCGAGATTTCGATGTGGCCGGTGAGCACATAGAACAGTTCTTGGGCATTGTCGTGCGCATACGGTTCAGGTCCGGTCGAACCACCCACGTCGAATGTGCCTTCGTAGACTTCGAGTTGCTGGATCGGCGGGCGCAGCAGCAGCAGTTTCTGCAGTCCGCTGTCGCAGGAGAACAGGGGTCTTTCGGGTGCCCGTAACACCGGCCGCGTCACGGGCGCTTCATCGGAGAGCAAGTCGGCGGCTGAGACACCAACGGCCGCGGAGATCCGCTTGAGCACTCCGACGGAGACGCCGCATTTGCCGTTCTCCAGCTGACTGATGAATCCGGCGCTCACCGATGCCCGGCCCGCGAGTTCCCGTGTCGACAGTCGGGCACGCTCCCGGGCCTGCCGGATGCGACTTCCGAGCATGCTGCGAGCCGCCACGTCGACATCGGGCTCGGTCATCGGGGGTTCGGTAAACACATGCCTCGATTCGCTAAGAGCGACTTAACGGGCCGCTTACCGCCGAACGTATGGCGGGTGATCCGGCGGCGCAACACGGGGCGTGCCGAAGTCCGAACTCTTAACACGAGCGAAATTCAAGGCCTTACGCATGGTTGCGTCCGGTGCGGTGGGTGTTCGGCCAGCGGCCACCGCCCCGATGACTCCTGCCCGCCACGGCAGTCTGATCTGTATGGGCAATCTCATCTATGGCTTCAATGTGTCGGTGGACGGCTACATCGCCGACCCACACGGCAACATCGACTGGTCCGAGCCGAGCGACGAACTGCACCAGTACTGGAACGACTTCGAGCGCCAGACCGCCCTTGCGTTCTACGGGCGGCGGATCTACGAACTGATGTCCGCGTACTGGCCGACCGCCGACCAGGCCGCGGACGCGACCCCGCTGATCGTCGACTTCGCGCAGATTTGGCGCGCCATGCCCAAAGTGGTGTTCTCCCAGACCCTGGAGTCTGTCGGCTGGAACTCCCGCCTGGAGCGCGGCGACCCGGTGGAGGTGGTGTCGAGGCTGAAGGCCGAGACCGACGGCAACGTGGAGGTGGCCGGCGCCACGCTGGCCGCACCCATCGTGCAGGCCGGGCTGGTCGACGAGTATCGGATCGTGGTCGCGCCCACTGCCGTGGGCGGTGGTATCCCGTTCTTCCCGGCGCTGCCGTCCTGGATCCCGTTGCGGCTGGTGGAGAACCGCACCTTTGCGGGTGGGACGGTCCTGTTGCGCTACGAGTCGAAACGCGACTGACCGGACGCGCACGAGAGCCGGTCACCCGTCGGAACGCGATGAATTTCTGACGGCTCAGCAAACTCGTCGTGACGTGCAGGCGCGCCACGGGGGACGCCCGGGGTTGTGGGGCTGGCGGGTCCGCCCCTGAGTGCGGGTTGCCGCGGTAGCGGTCGTGGTGGGCGTCGCTCTGCCGACCGACGCGCGCAAACGAACCGAAATTTACATAAGCCGGGTTATGCTACCGAAAAGTAAGTTAGGCCACACTGCCAGCAAACTCGATATCTTACCCACGGGTAAGTTATCCGCCGCGATTTGGTAGCTGGTAACCCCGCGCGTTTACCGTCCGGCAATCTCGCTACAGGGCATCTTTGGCCTCGTGAACAGGACTTTCTTTACTCGTGTCAAAACATAGTGCAGCTATCTGGATGGTATTGCAGGGCGAGGAAAAGTTTCCGGGATCGCTACTTACTGGCGAGTAAGGTGCGGTACGTTTTGGCGCTCAGGGGGCAACTTCAGTCAAAGGAGAGTCATGAACGCTGCTGTTCGTCCATACGCCACCGCTGGTGTGGCGCTCTTGGGAGCGAGTGTCATCGCGATGTCCCCGCTGACGCCCGTCATGCCCGAAATCCAGGCGATGCAGCGAACGGTGTCATCAGTCGGCGTCCAGCTCAGCGCCTCGGTGAACCCGATCGAGAATTGGTTACAGGTTTTCCAGAAGTCCGCAGCAAATCTCGGTGCAATCGGTCAGCAGATCGTTGACAGTCCCGCCCCGATCCTCAGCCAAATCGTCGCCAACCAGATCGCCAGCCTGACGACCTTGCAGACGGCCCTCGCGAACAGTGCGACCAACCTCCGGCAGATCATCGAGAGCATCCCTGGCGCGATCGATACTGCTCGCGGTCAGCTCCAGGGCGGACACATCGTGGACGCCTTCAACACCCTCAACAACACCGTCGTGATTCCGTTCGCGCTGACGGCACTTCAGGCCGTGTCCGATTCGACGGTTCCCCTGGTCAACACGGTGAACAACTTCGCCAAGGCGTTCGCCACACTGCCCAACGCGGTGTTCCAGGTGGTGCTGCCCATGACCTTCCCGTTGGTGTCGACGATCAACGTCGCGGTTCAGGCGACGCAGGATGTGTACGACGGGGTGGTCGCCTCCAACCCGAGTGCGGTCATCAACACGCTGGTCAATCTCCCGGCGAATTTGGCCAACGGCTTCCTCAACGGTTACGGCACGATTCTCGGATTCATCAACTCGCCCGGCCTTTTGACGCCGTACGACCCCGACCTGGGCTTCCTGGCCAGCGGGCCGATCTCCAGCCTGATTGCGCTGCGAGACGTCATCGCCCAGGCGATCGGAGCCACCCCGCCGCCGACGGCAGGGGCGACCGCCGCCGCGAAGACGGTCACCCTGTCCACCGCCGCTGCGGAGGTTCGCAGTACGCCGTCGGCTCGTCGTGCCCTCAAGGCGCCGGAGAGCGCGGCCGCCTCCACCGCAAGCGCTGCCACCGACACGGCGGCCGAGGTCGATGGTACTGCGGGCAAACCGTCCACTGACGGCGCCGAATCCTCCGCTGGCAGTGCCGTTTCCGTGGCGTCTGGTGCCAAAGTCACGCCGGCCGCCGCGGCAGCCGATTCGGCCAAGGGCGATTCGGGCTCGTCGAGCGAGGCGAAGGCGGAGTCGTCGACCGGCGGCGGTCACGAGTCGAAGGCCGGCACCGGCAAGAGGGGCTCGGCGGCCAAGTCAGTGCGCTCCGCCAGGGCCGGCAAGTAGGTCCGACCTCGAAGCGCCAGTCGGCCCCCGAGAGGGGAGGGGCCGGCTGGCGCTTCCGCGACCGGACAACATCACGTCATTGTGGGTAGCCCAGGCTCCAGCCCCGGTAGGTCCAGCCGGATCCCACGTGGGGGCTCGGCAGAATCTGGATGTTGTGTCCGTCGCCGTACCCTCGTTTGAGTCCTTGGACGCCGCCGGAGATGTACGTCCCGTCGCCGCGGGCAATATCGATGTGGGCGCCGTACGGGCTCTTGCTGAAGACGAGCGCGCCCCGCGGGGCGTTCATGTCGGTGTGGATCTGACCTTCTCGAAGAAGGGTTTGGTACATGGTTTCGGCGGCGCCGTCCCAGCCGTACTGAGCCTGCGACACGTTGTAGGCGTAGGCCACGAACGCCTCGCATCCGTACGGGCCGAACATGTCTGACCCGAGCGCGCTTTCGGCTTTGGCGATCGCGGCGTCCGCTCCGGGAATGACGTCAGCGGAGGCACTGGGCGCGAACATCAGTGCCGCAGCGAGGAAAGTGGCAGAAAACAACGACCTAATGTGGGCGTTCAACTCGTGGCTCCGTTCCCGACAAACATGGTGGCCTCGTCAGTGGGGCCGCGACTCGATTGACTCGAGCGAGCTTTGCGACACATAACTTAGCGGGTCGTTCAGATGTTGTTCAGGTACCCGTGGCGCGGCAGCTGAAAACCGCTGGCCGTCGGTCAGCCAAGTGCGGCGGTGATCTCCGGGACGGGCCGCAGATGCTCATCGAGCAGCGCCGCCACGCCCGCTACGTCGTTACGTGCCAGGGCAGCGGTGATCGCTCGGTGCTGACGATCGATTTCCGGCACCCGCTGCGGGCGGATCTGCAGGGCACGCACCGCGACCCGCTGCTGCCGGGACCGCAACGCGTCATACAACTCGGTGAGAATCGAGTTGCCGTGGGCGTCGACGATCGACCGGTGAAACTTACGGTCCAGGCGTGCGACGGTGAACCAATCCTGTTGACGGCCAGCCTCTTCCATCGCCGAAGCCAATTCGTCGAGCGAGGCGGGGGCGCCGGCTCCTGCCAGGCACAGTTCGCGTGCGGCGTGGCCTTCGATCAACCGGCGCGAGGCGTACATCTCCTCGAGTTCCCGGGCGGTGACATTGCGCACCTGCGCTCCGCGGCGCGGCAGCAGGTCGATGAACCGCTCGGAGTTGAGTCGGTGAAACGCTTCCCGCACCGGGGTGCGCGAGGTGCCGACCAGCTCGGAGATCCACACCTCGTCGAGAAACCGCCCCGCCGGCAAGGTGCCCTTGATGATCTCGTCGCGCACCCATTCGTAAACACGGTCGCGTGCCGACTGCGCCGCGCCGGACCCGTCGATGGCCACAGCCACGTTGGACTCCTTTCCCTCGACCAGACTAGTGGACACGACACGCACACTCTGTGTATACAAGAAGTGTACTGAGGGCGCGGGGCGGGCCATACGAACGTCCCGGGGGGCCGTCGGGGCCCGTCTGGCAACGGCCACGCACCATCCAAAAGGGGAGAGAACCGTGGAATCCAATCGTCGCTATGCGGTGTGGTTGTCCGGACCCAATGTCGCTGTCGCCGAGATGGCGCGCCAGGTCGGCTACGGCGCCGCTGTACTCGACATCGAACACGGCACCTTCGACCTGGCGGCCCTGGAACGCTACATCCCGTTCCTCAAGGCAATCGGCCTCGAAGTCATCGCCAAAGTCCTCGGACCCGAACGCGGACCCATCCAACAGGCACTGGACTTCGGTGCCGACATCGTCGCAATCCCCCATGTCGAAAACGCCCCGCACGCCGCGACCGTGACTGCCTTCGCCAAATTCCCCCCGCGCGGCGATCGCAGCTTCGCCGGCGGACGCACGGCGGCCTACGGTGGTTTCACCGACGAATGGGTACGGGATCAGGATCGACAGACACGCTGCTACCCGATGATCGAAGACGCCGGGGCGATCGAGCAGATCGAAGACATCCTGGCTCTCGATACGGTCGACGGCGTTTTCATCGGACCGTCGGATCTGTCGCTGCGCCGCGACCGCGGCGCCTACTCGCGCACCGACGGCGACTTTGCCGATCTGGCTCGCATCGCGTCGGCCGCCCGAGCCGCGGACAAGCCGTGGCTGTTGCCGGCCTGGAGTTCTGCGGAGAAGCGGTTCGCCGTCGAACACGGCGCCGACCAGATGGCTGTGGTCATGGAGCACGGCGCGCTACTGGCTGGGTTGACCGCGGCGCACGCCGAGATCTTCGACATCGACCGTCGCTCGACTCTCACCGGGAGTAACGCATGAGTGAGGTCGAGACACCCCACCCAGCCGGGACCGCGCCGGCAACGCGCGCTCGGCGCGGCCGGACCCGCTGGTTCATCGGCGGCCTGCTCGGCGTCGGGATGTTTGTCAACTACATCGACCGCGTCAACCTGTCAGTGGCGACGCCGGCCATCATGTCCGACTTCGACATCTCTGCATCGCAGATGGGCATCGTGGCCTCGGCATTCCTGTGGACTTATGCGGTGCTGCAGATGCCGATCGGCACAATCATCGACAAAGTGGGCGTCCCGTGGGCCAACCGGATCGGGGGTGTTCCTCTGGTCGGTCGCCTCGTTCCTGTCGGCGGCCGCCGGCGGCCTGGGACTGCTCCTCGTCGCCCGGCTGCTACTCGGAGTCGGCGAAGCACCAACGGTTCCGGCGGGCTGGAAGGCCATCGGCCAATGGTTCCCCAAGCAGGAGCGCGGCACCGCAACAGCGGTTTTCGACGGGTGCGCCAAGATCTCCAACGTCATCGGCATCCCCATCATGGCGTTCCTGGTGTCGGTGTTCAGCTGGCATGCGGCGTTCCTGTTCACCGGTGCACTCAGCGTGGTCTACCTGGTCGCGTGGTGGCTGCTGTACCGCACACCCAGCGCGGCCGTCGCCGACGGCCGGATGTCCGACGAGGAACTCGCCTACATCCACGACGGTGGCGCCGAGGGGGAGGGCGTGCTCGCCGAGGGATCACTGCGCGGCGTCGGATATCTGCTGCGCCGCCGCAAGACGTGGGGATTGGCGCTCGGATACGCCTCCTACACCTACGCCTACTATGTTCTGCTCACCTGGCTGCCCGGCTATCTCAAACAGCAGTTCGGGGTGAACCTGCTCCAAGGTGGCCTCTACACGATGATCCCGTGGCTGGTTGCGGTGATCGCGCAGTTCCTCATCGCCGGTGTGCTGATGGACCGCTGGGTGGCCCGCACCGGCCAGGTGACCCGAGTGCGGCGCATCGTGCTGGTGGTCAGCATGCTCGCCTCGCTGGCTGTCACTGGCGCGGCATATTCTGACTCCATCACAGTGGCCATCATTTTCATCTCGATAGGGGCTGCGGGACTCGCGGTTTCGGTGCCAGCCGGCTCGAGCATCGTCTCGCTGATCGCCCCCGAGGGCTATACCGGATCGCTGGGCGGCATCGTCAACTTCGTCGCCAACCTGATCGGCATCGCCGCTCCGATCGTCACCGGTATGGTAGTCGACGCCACCGGTTCCTTCGCCGGCGCTTTCGTGGTCACCGGAGCCGTGCTGGTCGCCGGAATCGTGTGCTATACCGCAGTTCTCGGCAGCATGGACCGCATGGCGGCCCCGCCGGCGGCGCGATAGAACGAGGAGATCTCATGGTCGTATGCTCCGTTGCCCAGTTCGCCCCCGAGGAGGACAAGGCCGCCAATCTCGCCTCGATCACACGCCTGGTCGCCGACGCGAAGACGCGCGGCAGCGATCTGGTCGTCTTCCCCGAGTACTCGATGTTCACCGTCCCGGTGATGGACGAACGCTTCGTGGCCTCTGCTGAGCCCCTGGACGGCCCGTTCGTCACCGCTATCTCCGGCCTTGCCGCGCGGCACGGCATGGCGATCGTCTGTGGCATGAACGAGGCCACCGATGCGGGCAGCCACATCCACAACACGCTGTTAGCGGTTGATCCGCGGGGACAGATCGTCGCGACATACCGAAAGCTGCACCTCTACGACGCATTCGGCTACACCGAATCACAGCTCGTCACGCCGGGCCCGATCGAGCAGCCAGCGACGTTCCTGGTGAAGGATCTGCGATTCGGGATGCAGACGTGCTACGACCTGCGCTTCCCCGAGGTGACACGCCGGCTGATCGACGCTGGTGTCGATGCGGTGTTGATGCCGGCCGAATGGGTTCCCGGACCCCTGAAAGAAGACCATTGGACGACGCTGCTCCGGGCCCGGGCGATCGAGAACACCGTGTACCTGGCGGCAGCGGATCAATGCGGTCGTGCGGGTGCCGGTAACAGCATGATCGTGGATCCGATGGGCGTGGTCGTCGCCGCGCTGGGCGAGGAGGAGGGACTCGCCACCGCCATTCTGGACCCGGCACGGATCACCCGTGTGCGTACCAAGAACCCGGCAATTCACTTGCGGCGCTTCGCAGTTGTCCCAGCGGGCACCTCGTAGCAGCTGCCCGGTCAAGGGCAAACACCACCAAAACCGCTCGCCCCACCCGTCGGCCTGCCTACCATCAGCCGATGCGCGGATCGAAAATCCTGATCACCGGCGCCACCGGTCAGGTCGCCACCCCGGTTGCCCTGGCCCTCGCCGAGGAAAACGAGGTGTGGGGTATCGCCCGCTTCACCGATCCTGCCGCGCGCGAGCGCCTCGAGAAGGCCGGTGTCCGCTGCCATGCCGTCAACATGGCGGCCGGCGACTTCGCCGGACTCCCATCGGACTTCGATTACGTCATCAACATGGCGGTGGCCAAGAGCGGTCGATGGGACAAGGACCTGGCGGCCAACGCGGAATCGGCGGGCCTGCTGATGGCGCACTGCCGAGGCGCCAAGGCATTCCTGCACTGCTCCTCTGGTGCTGTCTACGACCCGCCTGACAGCGAACCCCGTACCGAACGCACGGTGCACGGCGACAACCATAAGAGCCTGCTGCCCACCTATTCCATCTCCAAGATCGCCGGCGAAGTCGTCGTCGCGACCATGGCCCGTGCGCTGAACGTGCCGGCCACCATCGCCCGGCTCAACGTCCCCTACGGCGACAACGGCGGCTGGCCCCTCCTGCATTTGGACCTGATCCTCGCCGGTATCCCCATCCCCGTCCCACCCGGCGGACCTGCCGTCTACAACCCGATCCACGAAGACGACATCATCGCGATGATTCCGAAACTGCTTGAGGTGGCTTCGGTTCCGGTCACCACCGTCAACTGGGGTGGTGACCAGTTCGTCAGCATTCAACAGTGGTGCACCTACCTTGGCTCACTGGTGGGCAGGGAGCCGGCATTCGAGGACAGTGATGAGGCGCTGCGGGCAAACCCGTTGGACGTCACGAAGATGCATGAACTGATCGGCACTACGACGGTCGACTGGCACGACGGATTGCGCCGGATGGCGGCGACTTTCCACCCGGACCTGATCAATTCCGGCTAACGGGACGGCCAGTCACCTTATGGTTTAGCCGTGGCTGAGATAGACCGGCGAAACATGATGGTGATGGCGGGACTGGGGCTGTTGGCTGCGGCCGTGCCGCTCCCGAGTGCCGCAGCGGCTCCCTCGCCGATCCCGAACGCGCCGTCGGGCGGCTACCTGTTCGTCGACGAGTTCGACGGACCAGCGGGGTCAGCCCCCAATCCGGCGAACTGGACGGTGCAGAACTGGCAGGACGACGTCTGGCCGCCGGTCGCCAGCCAGTACCGCGACGACCGACAGAACGTCTTCCTCGACGGCAACTCGAACCTCGTGATCCGCGCGACGCAAGGCGACACCACGTATTACAGCGGCAAGGTGCGGGGTAACTGGCGAGTGCCCATGGGCCACACCTGGGAAGCCCGGGTCAAGCTCGACTGCATCAACTCCGGAGCGTGGCCCGCTTACTGGGCGGTGAACGAAGATCCGCTGCCCGACGGTGAGGTCGACATCATGGAGTACTACGGCAACATGAGTTGGCCGCCGGGCACCACGGTGCACGCCGCGTCGAACGGCAAGACGTGGGAAAGCAAGTCGATCGCCGGACTGATCGACGGAGCCTGGCACACCTGGCGGATGCGTTGGGATGCAGACGGGTTCAAGTTCTGGCGTGACTACTCCGATGGCGCCGCTCCGTACTTCACGGTGCCGCCCAAGCCCATTCCGGTGCATGGCAATCCCACCGACCTGCGTTGGCCGTTCAACAATCCCGGCTACTGGTTGTCGCCGATGTTCAACCTGGCCATCGGCGGCCCCGGCGGCGGCGACCCCACCTTGACGACGTTCCCGATCTCGATGTTGGTGGACTGGATCCGGATCTGGTAACCGGCAGCGCGCAATGGTCAGCCGAACAATCTCATCGGGCCGAGCGCGCGCTGCGCGACTGGTGCCGGTCACCGGCTTTGGCCGTCGCCCCTGTGCTTGCCTTGGCAGTGGCCGCTCGAGCTGCCGACTTCTTCACCGCCGTGCCCGCCGTCGCCTTCTTGGCCGCGCTCGCCGGTACTGACGCCGACCGTCCGGTGGTGGCAGGTCCCGCCGGCCCCCGAGTTCCCCCACCGTTTCCGGCATCGTTGCGGGTGTAGGCCGAGTCGATGATCGGTCGCAGCACGGCGGTGAGAGTGTCGATGACGGGCTGCGGAACGCCCATTCCCTTGAGCGGACGCAGTAGCGGCAGATCCGGGGTAGGGATCAGATAGGTGGTGGTCACCCCGCCCTTGGAGTTGATCGAGGTGGTGACGTTCTGCGGCGGCACCTTCGAGAGGTCGGCGAACATGGCCTCATAGTGCACCGACCCCCAGTCTTCGAGGGAGTACTGATCGACGATCTCTTCCGGGATGATCTGCTGCAGCAATCCGGTGCCGGCCAGCGCGTTGAGATCTGCCAGCAGGTTCCACGATCGGTCCGGCCAGTCTCCGATGCCGTCGTATTCGCCCTTGACGACGAGGACGTTGTAAGGCGTCTCGGGAAGCTGGGGGACGCTGTAGTTGAAGATCGGCAGGGGCAGCGGCATCCCCTGGAACGTCTTGAAGGCCCCACGGTTCGCATCGCCCATCACGACGAAGGAGAGCTCGTTCGGCGGCGGCGCGTGCGGATCGTTGGCCAGCCGCACCATCTCCTCGTCCACGACCAGCGTGGTCCCTGACGCGCCCACGACGATCTTCTGTCCAGGGGTGTTGCGGATCGCCGCGTCCATGTTCTCCAAGCCGACCGCCACCGACTCGCCCAGCGTCAGGGTGCCGTTCCAGGGCGCCATCTGGCCGGGCCACGGCAAGCCGATCACGTCGTCCGCATCGGCGAAGTAGCCGCCCAGCGCGCGCCTGATCAGGTTGGGGTCGACATCCTCGTAACCGAGGCCGCCCATCGCCAGTACCGTCGCGCTCAACGTCAGCGGCGACGTCACCGTCGCGCTGCGATGGTCGCTGCCGATGACGCAGGTCGTGACCGACGCGGTGATGGCCACCCCCGCCAGCAACGCTGCGCTCCGTCGCGCCAACTTCTCCGCCATGATGGAACCCCCCAAATTTGCCAACGGCCTCAGTAGGCCGCGTCCGCCCCGTATTCGGATTTTGCTACTCGACGGATAGCGGCCCTAGGGACTTTTGTCCCGATCTGACCGACCCCCGGTCCCCGCGCCGAGTGCCGAGGGCGTCGGCCGCGGAAGCGGTCGGCGGATGAAGCTGCATTGGCTAACTCCCGGCTCGGAGATGACCACACGGTAACTCCGTGAGCGCGGCCAGGCTGGAAATTGACACTATCGTTCGCTGTTATTGCGTTCGACCGTATGAGACGGCTGCCGGGGGCGTGGTCTGTCCGAGATGGATCGTCCCGGAGCGGCCGAGCAGGAATTAGCCCACAGGGGGACGACGGTGTGTGACCGGGTGCTGCGTGGTGGCCTGAATTGACGTGGAAGTGAGTTTGCAGCGAATGGCCGCGGTGCTGTCATGTGCGCGCTTATAGCGCAGGTTGAAGCGGATTTAGACTGATTTCGTCGAACGCAGTGTTGTTTGCGCAGAGTTCGGTACGGTTTTTCTGGGTCAGGGGTGACACGACGACGGGGAGTCTTCATGCTTGCATCGTCTCGACCCTTTGCCGCCGCTGGTGTGGCGCTCCTGGGTGCCGGCGCCATCGCGATGAGCCCGGTTGCTGTGCCGCAGGACGGCACGCCTACGTCCGCCGCGATACAACTGGCGGCGGCGACCGACTGGCCGGACATCTTCGCTGAAGCGGGGCAGAATGCCGCCGCCCTGTTCAACTCCTGGCTGCAGGCACCAGCTCCGGTCCTGCAACAGATCATCGCCAACCAACTGCGTTACCTCAGCCAACTGCCCGACTTCGCCGGTATCGGCGGGCAGATCCAGGTGAATGCGCAGCGTGCGTTCGGCGCGCTGTTGGTGGCCGACCCGGGCACGCTGGATGCGACCCACCGGACTCTGTATACGTTGCTGCCCGCCGTGCAGCAGATTCCCGGCATCCCCGCGCTGCTGCACTTCAACATCTCCGCGACCGGACAGCAATTACTGGCCTTCTCCACGACGGCGCTCAGCGGCGTGCTGCTCGGTCTCGCCGGCCCGGTACTGGGTCCGCTCGTGGCGCTGCAATCCAGCCTGGCCTCGATCGCCGCCGACGTCAGCGCCCAGACCCCGGACCTTGCCGGTGCGCTGAGCACCTTGGTCAACATTCCCGCGGCCATGACCGATGCGTTCCTCAACGGTGGACAGCATGTCGACCTCACGGCGCTGGTGCGAGCGATCGGCCCGTCTATCGGCGTCACCTTCCCCGATGGTGTGCAGGCCGGCGCGGCCCTCGGTGGCCTGCTCAGTCCCGGCGGCTCCATATTCAATGCACTCGACCTCGCCTACGACAACGATCTGTTGGGCGTGTTGCACATCCACGTCCCGCTCGCGACGGGCACCGGTGTCGGTCCGATCGGCGCCATGATGGACCTGGCGAGGTCGATCGCGACGGCCATCGGGTGGAACGGCGCCGTCAACACCTCAGCGCGCACCGCCCTGGCTGCCGCCAACGAGATTCCCCCGTCGGTGACGGATTCCGCGGCCACGGTGAATGTGCGGGTGACCGACGCGACCGGACAGGGCACGAACGGGCGCAGCGGCGCAGATGTCTCCGCCCGCCGGTCGATTTCGGCCCGTAACAGCCTGTCGGACAAGGCGGTCGCCAGTTCAAGTGCTGCTCGCGACAGTCACCGGGACACAGCGCGGCCCGCGGGGGCTGATCGGCTGAAGTCGTCGGCAGCATCGGCCGGCAAGCCTTCGGCGGCTCGCTCGGCTCGGACTGCCAGAGCCGCCGCGGGCTGAGGCGGCCGCCGCACTCTCGGTCATCGGTACAGGCCGCACCAATCCGGGTGCGGCTCTGGCACACTCCGCGCATGATCCAGGGCTTCTCGCATATCGGCATCTGTGTGACCGACCTCGACCGGTCCATCCGCTTCTATACCGACGTCTTCGGGTTCGTCCAGCTCTACCAACTCGATTTCGACAACAACGAGGTCGCCGCGACCATGGAGCAGGAGGGGCGCTTCCGTTCGGCGATGCTCATCCGCGACGACATCCGGATCGAGCTGCTGCAGTGGGTCGACGTCGCGATGACGGGCACGGGGCAGCGCAAGCCGATGACCGAGCTCGGCTTCACCCACCTGTCGTTCCGGGTCGAAGACGTCGACGGCTTGACCGAGGCCATCCTGGCCGCGGGTGGCACGCTGGTGGAGTCGACCCGCACCGTCCTCGGTGACGTCGAGGATCCCACGTCCGGCCGGTTCATCTACCTGACCGACCCCGATGGCACCCGCATCGAACTCATGCAGAACGTCCCCGACCTCTCCGGTATCAACCCCGCCGACATCGCGGCAGCAGCCAGCGGATAGTCGGCCCAGTCGCGTTTGCGTCGGCGCGCCAGGGCGACGATTTCGGCGAACCGGGCGATGATACGGATGTGTCTGCTGATGCCAATGTGACGAATGTGGAGTCGACGACCGAGCCGCCCGCCGCCGCCTCCGGTGCGATCGACGCCTCCGTGGAGCCGCCGGTGACCGCCCCGCAGACGGCTACGGAGACGGCCGGTGAGACGCCCGCTGCGGCCCCCAAGCGCTCCTGGTCGATGCCCAAGTCCCCGGTCAGCCGCAAGCACGCCGACCAATTGGGGCGCGTCGCGGTGACGGTCGTGGCGGCTGTCGGAAAGGCCATCGCCGGAGTCTCTCGGTTCATCGTGCGCACCGTTCGTCAGCTATGGCTGCGCATCGAAGCCATACCGGCGGCACTGCAACTCTTCTTCGCCGCGGCGGGGCTGATGCTGGTCGGCATCGTCGGGGCGATCGCGCTCGACGACACGGCCGGGTTGGTCTGCACCGTTGTCGTCATCCCGGTGTGCGCCGCCATCCTCGGCGCGCTGGGGCAGCGCTGGTTCAGCGGAATCGTCGGTGCGCCCGCCCAGACCGGCCTCCACCCCGCCCAGCCGGCCAGCTCCGACCTGCACCGCTCGATGGAATACGTCGACAAAAAGCTGGCGGTGGCGCTCACCTCGTTCGGCACCGATCACCACCAGCAGGCGGTGATCGCCCTGTTCCAGGCGAAGACGGCCGTGGAACTCACCCTCGGAACCGAGCAGGACACCCAGGACGGCCCGGGGTTCGCCGATATGCCGTTGCGCGCCGACGACTACGGCCTCCGGCCGCGGATCCGTGCCGGTGCCGCATCGACATCGACTCTGCGGGAGAGCAATTCATTGGCGGCGTCATGACCGCTGAAACCATCACCGGGCAAGTCGCGTTCATCGAGGACGACCACACACTGGTCATCAACCGCGGCACCGAGGCCGGGGTAGCGGTGGGCATGGTCTTCGCGGTCAACGCCGACACCGGTCCGGTGATCACCGATCCGGAATCCGGACGAGAGCTGGGGCGGCTACGCCGGGAGAAACTCCGGGTGCGGGTGTTCGACGCGCAGCCGCTGTTCGCCCGTGCGCACACCTTTGTCAGGACCGACGATCTCTACGGCCTGCTCCAGATCCCCTTCTTCGCCGCTTCGGGTGACGATGCCGTCACCGTCGACGTGGGCGACGCCGTCGAGTCGATCCATCGCGAACCGAGCGCGCGTCGCGCGATCGGACAGTGTTGAGGGTCGATCACGCGACGCTGGTTGCCGTTCCACTGGTGGACTGAGTCAGCGCCGAGACCACGGTGAGGTCGTAGTCGGAGGCTTGCCAGGCCTTCATGAACGCGCTCAATGAGAATTCTTGGCCCCCGGTCGGTAGCGCGCTGTCGTTGACCCACACCTTGCCGTTGGCCACATCGACCTTGAGCACCTGGATTTGGTGGTTGTAGGTGGTGAAGTCCGGGTTCGCCGACCCTGGCTGCCACCCCTGGCGCGACGAATACAACGCATTGTTGTTGATGCCAACGGTGATCGCCTTCCCTTGCGCCAGTGCCGCATTCATGTCATTGAGCGCACGCTGGCCGTCTTCCAGCGTCGCGCGCGCGATCCGGTTTCCGTTCGCGTCGTAGGTGCCGTAGGTGGTGTTGGTCGCGGTGACCGCCCAATGCTGTTCCATCAGCCGTACGGCGTCCTTGGGCCAAGCACCCATCTCGATTCGCTCGCTGAGGAACATCTTTCGCCCGGGCAGGACGATGCTGTCCAGTTCCTTGGCCCACTCCACGACGGTGTCCTCGTCCTCGGTCTCGGTATGGGTGACCTGCGCCGCAGCCATCGCCGACGACATCAACACGCAGTTCCAGTAGTTCTGGAATCGATGCAACTCAGCCAGCTCGGCAACGTCGCCGCCGTAGACACCGGTGCCGGTGACGGTGACGTTGATCTGCTGGTCGACGCTGTCGGGTTTGGCAATCCCGAGCGTGACCGCCACCGAGTGCAGAGCGCTCTGGACGAAGCCGGCGAATCCCGGCAACTGTGCGCTGACGCCGTTGTTCACGGTGATCACAAAGCTGTCGCTGATACCGGGATTCACCAACTCCGAATACGCGGTGTAGGTGTATCGGCCGGTCTTCTCGTCGAACGACAGGGTGCCGTACTTGGGTTGGTCCTTGATCGAGTAGGTAACCGGAAAACCGTTGTTGCCGCTGGCATTGAGATCGACCGTGATCTGTTTGTTCGATCCCCATTGGCCCCACACATTCGGCGCCACAGTCGGTGCCTGATTGAAGAAGATGTAGGACAGCTGGTGGGTCAGTTCGGACCACATCGACTGTAATGTCGCCAGTGGCGAGGCCGCGATGGCACTTACCGTGGCAGTCGTTGCAGCGTAGGCAATTTCAGATCGCGACGCAGCGGCGGAAAACGTCGGTGATGCCGCACCGGGAGCGCCCTGATTCCCGTCGTCCCCGTACTCGCCGTTCTTGCCGGGCGTCCGGTAGGTGCTCACCCCGCCGGTGCCGTAGTTGCCATAGTCGCCACCGCCCCCGCCGCTGCTCTGGCGGGGCCCGCCGGATCCGCCGGTTCCGCCGTCGCCGCCGTTGCCCCCGTTGCCGCCGTTGCCGCCGTCGCCGGTGACCCCCTGACCTCCCTGGCCTCCCGCTCCTGCCGGACCGCCGGTTCCGCCGTCACCGGCCACTGTGGTGGCCGTCCCCGGCCCACCCACTCCGCCCGTGCCGCCATTGCCGCCGTTGCCGCCCTGGCCTCCGGTGCCGTTGCTCCAGCCGGCCCTACCGCCGTTGCCGCCCCAGCCGCCCGAGCCGCCATCACTGTTCGCGCCGCCCTGGCCGCCGTTGCCGCCGTCGCCACCGCGGCCGCCGGTGCCGCCGGTGCCGCTGGGGTCGGTGGTGTTTCCACCCGCTCCGCCGGCGCCGCCCTGCCCACCTTGGCCGCCGACCCCGCTGGAACCGGCGGCTCCGTCCGAGGGCATCACAAAGAAATAAGCGCCTCGGCCGGGCTTGCCGCCCAGGGCCCCACCGGGGCCGCCATCACCGCCGCGTCCACCGTCACCCCCGTCGTAGCCGTCACCCGTGCTGGCGTTGTATGGCGTTGTCCAGTAACTGAATCCACGGCCACCCGTACCGCCCCAGCCGCCTTTGCCGCCCTTGCCGCCACTGCCGCCGGTGCCGAACACCAGGCTGCCATTTCCGCCGTTGCCGCCACTGCCGCCCTCGGCGCCGGCATATCCCTGATAGCCGTTGGGATCGTCGGCTGTCCCGTTGTCGCCCCGTCGGCCCTCCTGGCCGACGCCACCGGCACCACCATCGCCGCCGCGGCCGAACACCGACAACGCTCCGACATTGCCGCCGTTACCACCGTCGCCACCACCGTAGCCACCGGTTCCGCCGGCGCCGCCGTTGCCCATCCACAGGCCGCCCCGGCCACCGCTCCCGCCGTCACCGCCATGATCGTCTTCGTATCCTTGCCAGGGGCTTTCGCCACCCACCCCGCCAGCGCCACCAGTCGCATACAGCGCGAGCAGGCCGCCGTTACCGCCGTTACCACCCTTTCCGCCGAAGGCACCCTTGCCGCCGGCGCCACCGTTGCCGGCGGCTCCCCTCAGCGACATCAGGCCGCTGTCACCACCATTTCCGCCCGCACCGGCTTTGCCGCCGTATTCGATGGCGTTGCCACCGATGCCACCGTTTCCGCCGTTACCGCTGAACATCCCGCCGTTGCCGCCGCGACCGCCGTCGGCCCCGACTGTGCCGAGCGCGACCCCGGCATTGCCACCGTTTCCGCCGATGCCGAACACGCCAGCTGAGCCGCCGTTACCGCCCGTGGCGCCGGCCTGGGTCTGTGTGCCGTTGCCCCCGACGCCCCCGTTGCCGGCGATCAAGCCTCCGTTACCGCCGTGCCCACCGGCTCCGCTGTTGACGGCGGCCACCCCGGCACCGCCCTTGCCGCCGTCACCGAACCATCCTGCGGCGCCGCCGTTTCCGCCGTTGAATCCGGCGCCACCATTGCCGAAGAGGCCGCCGCGACCACCGTTGCACGCGGACCCGGCAGTGCACGTGTCTGCCGTCCACGAATAGCCGTTGCCCATGATGATGCCGCCGTCGGGGTGTGCGGCGGTGCCGTTGCTGAAGAAGACGCTGAGCAGCGAGTCGAATCCGCCGGCGACGTCCACCGCCGGCGAGGCAGGCGTGCTGGTGACCGACGCCGACACGACGGCCGTGGCACGCGAGTCTGGAGCCACCCGGGTGACTGAGTCGGCGATCGCCTCGGCGCGGACGCTCGATGAAGGCTTCTTGACCGTGCCCGTCGTACCCGCCGCGGGCCGGGACGATCCGCTGCGAATCGCACCTGACGAGTTGGGGCGCGGTTTCGTGCGTGCCGGTCCGGCATGCACCGTGGACTTCGCCGCGCCGGCCGACGAACCGCTGGAGGCAGCGGATCCCTTCGAATGCGCGCTGCTGCCCGTATCGGCGGACGCCACTGCGGGCATGGCAGCAATCGCAGCGCCCACACCCAGTGCCACTGCCGAGGCGCCGATCCAAGTCAAGACCCTCAGCTGCCCCGCCGACTGCGGCAGCGTCATGCCGCCGAACTCGGCGGGCAGCACCCGAAGGTCGTCAACGCCCTCGGTGATGGTCTGGACTGGGTCGGTTGAACGCATATGGGCAGCCCCCGGCTAGTACCAACGATGATCGACGGCCGGTTGTCAGCTTCGGCGGCCAGACAGGAGCATAAGGCTAACTAACTATCGAGTCTATAATTCGCTAAGAAATTGTCGTCCCCGTCGGAAAATATTCGGCGTGATCCACATGCTGTTAACTGAAGCGCCCCGGTTCGGCAACGATGGCCTACAGCCTGCGCCATCGATAGGTACGTCGGTGCCAGTCAGGCAGAGTCGCGCAGCGTGCGGGTCCGGTGGGAGCGTGCAGCGCGCAAGAGTCGTACATAGCCGTAGCAACATTGATTTCGCACAACCATCCGCGCCAGGGCGCACCTGGCGTGACTGTCGCGGAGGATCTATCAAGCCTAAGGAACGGGGTTCTCGGGGGATGGTGCAGGCCGGGATCTGGAACGGAAACCTACGGTACCGGAAGTTGCTGTCTGCAAATTAACGATACCGTCGATAAATGGTGACTTCTGTTGCTGATTGTCACCGTTGGTGCGCTTATCGAGGCCGATGTTCCGCCGCATGTAATGGTGATCCCGTAGGTTCGCACACTGCGGGCAGGCTCAGACAGACGGCCGAGAGAATCTCTCGATCAGTGATCGCTTCAGCTCGGGGCGACTCGCCGCTACCACGGTGAACAGGGCGCAGCGAGCCAGCAGCTGTGCGCGTGATGAGCGAAGCAGCGACGGTCCGCCACACGCGGCGACCAAGGCCGCGGTCGCCCGGGTCGCGAGCTCGCATCCGTCGGCGCGCGCCCGCAACAACGCATCCGAGTCGGCCAGGCCGGCGTCGAGTCGCTCGCGGACCGCCGCTGCCTGCGTGTGCAGCGCTGCCGCGGCGTCTGGTTCATCAGCCTCGTCGAGCAACCGCGTGCAGCGGCGCACCAGGCCGATGGGCAGGGTCGCGTTGAGCCGTGACCCGAAGTTCTGGTTGGCCATGAAATCCGCCCGTGCGGTCCGGCTGACGATCCGATCATCGGGGATGACCAATCCGTCCACCTCCAACGCCACCGTTTGTGAGGCGTCGGCGACGAACAACGGCTGGGCGGTCACCGACGTGATCCCCGGCTGGGGTTCGGCGACCACCAATCCGGCAACGATATCGCCGGTGTCGAGGTCCCCGGCGGAGATTTGAATGACATCGATGATGCCCCAACCGCTTACGAATGGGGCGTGCCCCGACAGTCGCCAACCACCCGACACCCGGACTGCCCGCATTCGCGGCGGCACCGGCACGGCCCCGGCGTAGGCCACGCCGCCGCGCAGCGACCCGCTGATGAGACCGGGGATGAATTCCGCCCGCAAGGCATGGTTGTCCGAGGACGTCAATGCGGCGAGCATGCCGTGGTGCTGAACCCAGGTGAACGCGGTGGCCAGACAGCCGCCGGCCATCGTCTCCAAGATCTCGATGATCTGTGGCAGGCTCAGTCCTGGACCGCCGGCCTCGGCCGGTGCGGCGATGCCGTACAACCCCGCCGTCGCCATCGTCTGCCAATGGGTTTCGGGAACTCGACCGGTCCGGTCCACCTCCAGGGCCGCGGGAAACAGTACGGAGTCGGCAATCTCGTGCGCGCGCTCGACCAAGTTCGCAGTCACGCCATGACGGTAGCGCGCATCGACGTGTCAGGACCGGCGACGCAGTCCGTCGACGAAGACAGCGACCATGCGCTGGTTGTAGGCCGGGCCTTCGCCGGGCACGGGCTGGCACAGCAGTGCCACGGCGTGCAGCAGGTCCCGGGCCGCGACGTCCTTGCGGAGCGTTCCCGTCCCGGCCGCAGCGCCGAGTAATGACGCGACGACCGGTTCGAGTCGATCGTTGAAGTAGCCGGGCAGCCCGTCAAAGGCGGGATCGCCCGAGTGCAGAGCGGCCGCCAATCCGCGTTTGGTGGCGACGAATTCGGTGAACCGGGCCACCCACCTCATCAGCGCTTCGGTCGGTTCGAACTCGGCCTGCAGCACCGGACCGGCCTCGGCGCAGGCGTCGATCTCGTGTTGGAGAACGGCGGTGACGAGGTCCGAACGCAGGGGAAAGTGTCGGTAGAGCGTCCCGATGCCGACGCCGGCACGGTCGGTGATCTCTTTGGCCGGTGCATCGACCCCAGTGGTGGTGAAGACAGCCTTCGCCGCCTCGATCAACGCGTCGACGTTGCGCTGCGCGTCGGCACGCTTACGGCGCGGCCGGCCGCCGTCGGTCGAACTCACGTTTTCTCCGCCCTTGATAAGTGGAAACACTTTCCATATAGTTCCGGAAGGCGATTCCATTTAACCCGACGGTACGGCATTCAGTAGCGTCCCAGCGCTTTGAGGAGCAGACCACATGAAGTACCGCGTGCTCGGCCGCACTGGAATCAAGGTCAGCCCCTACGGGCTGGGCACCCTTATGCTCGGCGCCGCGATCGGTAACCCGGACCACGATGACTCGATTCGGATCATCCACAAGGCGATCGACGCGGGTATCAACCTCCTCGACACCGCAGACGCGTACTCCATCCCCCCGCAGAGCGCCTCGGAGATCGTCGTCGGCAAGGCTCTGAAGGGTCGGCGTGATCGCGTCGTGCTCGCGACCAAGTTCGGTCGACCGATCGGTGCGGACCCGAATCGTCAAGGAGCCTCACGGCGTTGGATCATGACCGCAGTCGAAGAGTCGCTTCGCCGCCTGCAGACCGACTACATCGATCTCTACCAAGTCCACCGATGGGACCCCGATACCGCGGTCGAGGAGACCCTGTCGGCACTGTCCGATCTCGTCCATGCAGGCAAGGTTCGTGCCATCGGATCGGCAAACACACCGGTCTCGGAACTGGTCGAGGCTCAGTGGATGGCCGAGCGGCATCACCTCGAGCCGTTCCGTACCGAGCAGCCGGTCTACTCGATCCTCAACCGCGGCATCGAAAGCGAGGTGCTGCCCGCCGCGCAGCGCCACGGGATGGGCGTGCTGGTGTGGGGGCCGCTCGGTCAGGGGATGCTGACCGGTCGAGCACGCAAAGGTGTGCCGACCGACCTGGTTCGAGCGAGCATTCTGCAGGCTTTCAACGACGAACGCCGGCTCGACGTGGTCGAGCAGGTGCTCGCGCTGGCCCGCGACACCGGTCTGCGGATGACGCACTTGGCCATGGCATTCGCGATCAGCCACCCCGGCGTGACGAGCGCGCTGCTCGGACCGCGCAGCATGGAACAACTCGATGACCTGCTGGCCGGCATCGACGTGGTACTCGGCGACGAGGTCCTCGACCGAATCGACGAGATCGTCGCTCCTGGCAGCGATATCGGCGTTCTCGATCAGGCCTACATCCCCGCCGCCATCCGGGAAGAAAGTCAACGCCGCCGCCCGATCGCCACCCGAGCGGCAGCCTGACGCACCGGTTACCGCACGGTCAGCACAATTTTTCCGCGGATGTGTCCCTGCTCGGCACGCTGGTGCGCTGCGGCGGCATCAGCCAGTGGGAAGCTGCTGTCGATCGCGACCCGCACCGTGCCATCGTCGAGCAAGCCTGCCAGCTCGGCCAGTTGTGCTCCGTTGGAACGGACTTGGGTCATCGACACCGTCACACCGCGCTCCTGCGCCTCGGCGGCGGCGGCGAATCCGGGAAAGACCGGAAACAGGGCGCCACCGCGATGGAGGGCGCGTAGGAAGCGGGCGGTGGCCGGGCCGCCCAGCGTGTCGAACACCAGGTCGACATCATGCGCGACGTCTTCGACGGAAGTCGTGGTGTAGTCGATGATCTCGTCGGCGCCGAGCGCGCGCAGGAATGTGTGGTGTGATCCGGAGGCCACCGCGATCACTCGCGCGCCGCGCCACTTGGCCAACTGCAGCCCGAGGTGCCCGACACCGCCGGCGGCACCGTTGACCAGGACCGTCTTGCCATCCAGTGGGACTGGGCGATGCGCCTTCGGCTGCAACGGATTCGGCTCGTGGTGTCCGAGCTCGATCAGGAACTGCCACGCGGTCAACCCCGACATGGGCGCCGCGGCAGCCTGCGCGTGGTCGATGCCGGCCGGCTTGCGGGCCAGATCCGACGCGGGTGCGGCGACGTATTCGGCATAGGCGGCGCTCTGGCCGAAGCTGGGGAAGCGCAGCATCCCGAAGACCTCGTCACCGACGGAGAAACCGTGGACGTCCGCGCCCACCGCCTCGACGACGCCGGACACATCCGAACCCGGAATGGCCGGCAGCGGAATCGATGGTCGCAACTCGGGCGGCAGCTGCTGGCGCTGATACCCGTCGCGGAGATACCAGTCAGGGGGGTTGAGCCCGACTGCATGAACACCGACCAACACTTCCCCCGGCTTCACCCGGGGAACCGGAACGCTCTCGTAGCGCAACACTTCAGGGCCGCCGAACTGGTGCAGCCGAACGGCTTTCATTGCCACCGGCATCCTCGTCTCCTATCCGTGCCCGACAGTCTCGTCGAGCCAGTCGAACATCCGTTGGTGGAACAGGGTCAGGGCGCCTTCGTGGCAGTGTTCGCCGGCACCCTCGTCGGCGGTGAACCGCAGGAACGTCTTAGGGCAGCGCAGGGCGTCGTAGAGCTTGGTCGGCTGCCCCTGGAAGAATTGGTCGTCTTCGGCCTCGCAGACCAGTGTCGGACAGGTCACCCGGCCCACGACATCGGCGAGGTCGTACTTGCCGATCTCGTCGAGTAGCTCCTGGCCGGTGGTCACGTCGAACACCCACAATGCGTTCGACAACACCCATCGCGCTGAGGTCGGTGCCTGCCCTCGATGAGCGATCAGGGCGTCGAAGGCGGCCACCTGACCGGCCGAATCATGTTCGGGGACATCAGCTGTCGGCATCGCGTCGGCCATGCTGAACACTCCGTCGTAGGCGATGCACGCCGCTATCCGATGTTCGAACGCCGCCGCGCGCGGGGCGAGGTAGCCGCCCATGCTCATGCCGAGTAGGGCGATACGCTCGGGGTCGACCCCGCGCAGGGTGATCGCGAAGTCGACCACCGGGGTGATCACCGCCTCCCAGTCGTGGCGGAAAGGCAGTCCGTGATGACGCAGGGCACTGCCTTGTCCGGGCCCCTCGAAGATCAGGCAGTTCCAGCCGTAACGACGGGCGGCCTCCCCGACCGCGAAGTACATCTCTTCGACGGTGGAGTCGAAGCCCCCGTGAGCCAGCAGGGTGGGCCCGCGATGGTCGCCGCTGACATTGAGATAGTAGGCCTCCAATTCGATTCCGGCATAGGGAATCTGCACCCGCTCCCAGCGCTTCTGAATCTCGTCGGCACTGCGAAATGTTTGGATGGCGCGCGCCGAGGTGTCGGCTACCCGGGGGTCGCTGCGTGGGTCGTCACGCAGATAGAACTCGGCGGTGCGGTAGTAGTTCGAGGCGCGCAAGTAGGCGCTGCTGGCGCTGACCGGGTGCCCGGCGGCGGCGCAGCCATCGGCGATCCCGGCTATCCGGTCGGCCAAGGCGCGCCATTGCCGGTACCAGGACTCCCAATCGCCAGGGGTGATGCGCGCCGCCGTGGTGATGACCTCCCCGATATCGGCGCCGCCGTACGCGGCGTAGCCGACGGCCCGCAGTGTCTCGAACGAGAAGGACTCGTCACCGTCGAAGATGAACCGCATGATGCCGTCTCCCTCCTCGCTTATCGCATCGATAAGTTGCTTTAAGCTGAGTCTGGCATTCTGGCGTCGTTAACGCAACGTTGTGGGGCGATAAATGGAGAACCGACAGGCGACCAAAGGTGTACGAACGGGTGGCCGCAGCGCCCGAGTGCGCCAGGCGATCCTCGATGCCGCATTCGCCGAGCTCACCGAGGGTGGCTATGCGGCGCTGAGCGTCGAGGCGGTTGCCGCCCGGGCCGGGGTCAACAAGACCACCGTCTACCGGCGGTGGGCGACGCTCGACGACCTGTTGGTCGACGCGTTGACGACCTGGTCGCTGGAGGCGCTGCAGGTGCCTACGACCGGCGACATCGAGACCGATCTACTGGCACTGGGCCGAGAGTTGGCGGAGGTGCTCAACGGCGGCGTCGGGCGCCAGGTGGTCGCTATGATCCTGACCGCCGGCCTGCGATCGGCGGAACTCAGCGAGGCCACCCGCCGCTACTTCGACCATCAAACCCAGCGCGCGATCCCGACGGTCGAGCGCGCCGTCGAGCGGGGTCAGCTGCCCGCGGAGTGCGACGCCGACGCGTTGCTGGCGACATTTCGCGCCCCGCTGTTCTATCGGATGGTCACCACCGGCGATCCGATCGACGAAGAACTGATCATCCGGGCCACCCGCGTTGCCCTGACTGCCGCCCGGGCCGGACTGCTGGCCAGACGTGACGCCGGTTAGCGACTCGCCGTCGAGCTGAGCGTGGGGGAGAGGGCGCCGGGCACGGCACCCACCGAGGCCACCATCCGTGCGGTGTCGACGAAGTCGCGGACCAGTGGGGAGTCGACGTCGGTGCGCCAGCCGATCGACAGCGCGGTCGGCGGGATGTCGGTCACCGGGACGAACGCGAGACCTGGCCGGCTGTAATACCGTTGCGTCGAGGCCTGCGAGAACGCGACACCGCGCTGGGACAGGATCGCCTCGAAGCATTCGTCCACCGTCGACACCTCGGCGCCGAGCCGGACCGGTTCGCCCTGGCGGGATTCGCTGGCCAGCCAGAAGTTGCGCCAGTCTTCCGGCGCCTTGCGGGCGACGAAGAATTCGTTCGTCACGTGCGCCACGCTGACCTGTGGCTGTCCAGCCAGCGGCGAATTCGACGACACGACAAGGACTCTGGGCTCGACGAACAATGTCTCCAGGGCCAGCCAGTCCTTGACGACCAGTGGCGGGCGGACAAAAGCCACGTCGGCGGATCCATCGGCGAGTCCGACGTAGGGATCGGTGAAATCGAAGCTCTGCATATGCACCTGGACGTCGGGGAACCGCGACTGGAACATGCCCAGGATCTGCGGGGTCAACTCGGCGGCGGCGTTGGCCTGGAATCCGACGACGAGCTTGCGCCGGCCGACTCCGGTCGCGGCGGCCCGGGTGAGCCCGACGATCCGTTCGGCATCGCTGAGCAGTCGCTTGGACTCCTCGAGCAACACCTCACCGGCCTGAGTCAGTTCGACATGGCGGGTATCGCGCAGGAGCAGCACAGCGCCCACGGTGTGCTCCAGCTTGCGGATCTGGACCGACAGTGACGGTTGGGCGATGTGAAGCCGGGCCGCGGCGCGGCCGAAATGCAACTCCTCGGCGACCGCGACGAAATACGTCAGAAGTCGCAGATCGAGCTGAGGCAACATCAACCGATCATAGTTGACCTGGTCATTTGTGACTATTAGTCAATTCCTATCGATCTGATGGCTGACAGGTATTGGACGGCGCCCAGCGGGGCGCGTGTGATCGAAGTCATGGCGCGGCGGGCCACCCGCTCACCATCCACATCGATCGAAGGAGTGCAGATGACCGTCACCACGCAGAGGCCGGCGCCTGTCGCCTGGGCCGAATCGTTCGCCCAGGCCAGTAACGGTGACCCCGAGATCCAGGCGCACGGAAAGTACTTCACCTGCTCCTACCTGCTCGACATGGCCGATCACCGCTTCGTGGTGCGCATGGTCAGCGGCACGGTGGTAGACGTCGCCGTCGACCCGGGACCACTGGACGTGCCCTACCAGTTCACCATCCGGGCCGGAGCCGAGACGTGGCGGAACTTCGGCGTCCCCGTCCCGGCACCGATGTACCACGGCATTTGGGCCGCGAGCTTCCAGCGCGACATGACCCTCGAGGGCGATGTGCTGGTGCTCATGCAGAACCTGCGGTGCGTCACCCGGCAGATCGAACTGCTGCGCCTTGTCGGAACCCCCGTCTGAATCATCCACGAAATACGAAAGGTCAACTCATGGGCAAGATTTCACCCGTCACCGGACATTACGTCGACGTGGAGGTCGACGGGCTGGTGTACAAGGTCTTCTATCTCGAGAACGGTACCGGCCAGCCGCTGGTCTGCCAGCACACCGCAGGCTGCCACAACCATCAGTGGCGCGGCCTGCTGGAAGACGACGAGATCACCGCCGGCTACCGGGTCATCGCCTACGACCTGCCTCGGCACGGAAAATCCGATCCGCCGGAGAACACCCAGTGGTGGACCGAGGAATACAAGCTCACCGCCGACCACTACGCACATTTCATCGTCGCGCTCTGTGACGCTCTGGAACTCGATGATCCGATCTTCATGGGTTCCTCGTTCGGCGGCAACATCGCCCTGCAGCTGGCGCTGCGCTATCCGGATCGGTTCGCCGGCGTGATCCCGGTCGAGGGTGCCGACTACTCACCCGGGTTCTATCTCGATTGGTGGCAGCACCCCCACGCCAACGCCGCGCAGGTCTGTGCCAGCGGGGTGTGGGATCTGATGGCACCGCAGTCACCGGAGGCCGACCGCTGGAAGACGTGGTTCTACTACACCCAGGGATCGGAGGCGTTCAAGGGCGACCTGCACTTCTATTCGGTCGATCACGACCTGCGTGACCGGCTCGGCGAGATCGACGGGAAGCGTTGTCCCGTCGTAATGCTGACCGGCGATTACGACTATCTCACCACGCCCGAGGACAGCGCCCGCACCGCAGCCAAGATCGACAACGCCGAGTTCATCGAGATGACGGACATCGGGCACTTCCCGATGAGTGAGAACCACGCAGTGTTCCGCGGCTATCTGCTGCAGGCCCTGCAGATCCTGCAGCAGCGGGCGCGCAGCGAGGTCCTCGCCTAGCCGGCGGGGCCGAGCGACGCGAGAACCCGAGCAATGTCCGAGGAGGTCTCGGTGCTGACCGCTCCGGACCCGGATCGGCCCGAAGCCCTGTCCACCCGCCTCATCTCGGCGTTGGCGGCATGCGCCCCACAGGCCGGTGCCTATACCGGCCTGTGGCCGGGTCTGACGGTCTACCGGCACATCGCGCCCAAAGGGCCGACGGCGCATGACGTTCCGGGGCTGGGAATCGGCATCGTAGCGCAGGGCCGCAAAGCGGTGACCGTTGACGGCACCCGGTACCGCTACGACCAGTTCCAATACCTGGTGATCGGCGGTCAGCGGCAGATCCGAAGCGAGGTCGTCGAGGCAACACCGGATCAGCCGTGCCTGTGTCTGGTGCTACGGCTCGAGCCCGCGACGTTACGGGCCATGGCCGCGACGATGACGCCGTGGCGGGCCTCGTCGGCGCAGGCCCGCCAGGACGGCGTCGGCACCTGCTTCGTGGCCGGGCTCGACCACGAGCTGGCCAGCGCGGTGGTGCGATTCCTGTGCGCACTACCCGACCGCGCCGATCGCCGGGTGCTCGCGCCGCTGTATCTGCGCGAGGTGATCTACCGAGTGCTGCAGGGCGCGCAGGCTGCGCGGGTCTTGCGACTGGCCGCCCATGAAGATGCCGCCAATCCGGTGGCCGCGGCACTGGCCTACATCAAAGCCAACCTTGCCCAACGGCTGACCGTGGACGAGCTGGCCGAGCAGTCCAATCTCAGTGCCTCCGCTTTCACCCGCAAGTTCCGGGACACGACCGGCCACTCGCCCTATCAGTTCGTCAAGGAACTGCGATTGGTCACCGCCCGGCAATTACTGTCCGCTGAGCCACACAGCGTCAGCAGGGTGGCCGCCGCAGTCGGTTACGCCACCACGTCGCATTTCATCAAGGAGTTCCGTGGACGATTCGGTGTCACACCGTTGACCTACGTGAACGCTGGATCAGCTCTTGACGAGGTAGCGCCGTAACCGGCGGGCCGCGGTGGTGGACGCCGGGCCGTCGGCCGGTTGCAGCGCTTCGGCAATGCGCCGGCGCACCCCGTCGGTGTCCAGATGCATGCCGATCGCGACGAGACCGTGCTCGGTCGACGACTGCTTGGCCCGGGTCACCTGCACCGAGGGGCCGACGACGTTGACAACGTAGGTGCGGGTACCCGAGCGCTCCCGCACCGGCACCGTTCCCTTCATGCGATAGACCCGGGCCGGCGGCCACTCCAGCAACTCGACGAGCAGCTGCGGATCGACCGGACCGGCGACCGGCACGGTGACTGCGTCGGCGTGGACGTGGCTGGTGGCCGGCTCCTCGACGAATGCGTCGCGGAAGGATAGTTGACCGCTTTCGTCGGCTGCCGCGGCCACGTCGTAGAGTAGCGCGGGATCGATCCGGCCGCCGACGGCGCCGATCACGTGGGCACGTGAATTGCGCTCGCGGACCCGGCTTTCCACCCGCGTCACGGTCTCGTCTTGCTGCTCGGGCGCGATCTGGTCGAGCTTGTTGACCACCACCAGCGTCGCCGCGCCGTACCGGGCGGGCGCGATACCACCGCGATCGACGGTTTCGAAGTGCCGGGCGGCGTCGACCACGTCGACCACGCCGCCGTCACGCACCCCGGGGATTTCGCTGAACCCGATGATCCGGGCGATCGCGGCCGGATCGGCGATTCCGCTGGCTTCGACGATGATGGCGTCGAGGCGTAGTTTCGGGTCGGCCAGCCTGGCCAGTGCGGCATCGAGTTCGCCGTCGTCGGGCAAACAGCAGATGCATCCCCAGCGATGGAGGCGGGTTCGTCGATCTGCCCGCTGACCAGTCCGGCGTCGACGTTGATCTCGCCGAAGTCGTTGATCACCACGCCGATCCGGGCCTGCGGCGTCTGCAGAATGTGGTTGAGCAGGGTCGTCTTGCCCGCTCCGAGGTGGCCGGTGAGGGCGATGACGGGGATAGGCGCACCGCGATCGCGCCCTGCCGCTGACACCATGCCGCGATGGTGCCATATCGGCGGTCTACCGTGGACGGTGAGGTCGGGGTATATGGACGCCGCTTCGGCGTTTCACCTGATGAGCACTCGGAGTGTGGTTATGAAAATCGTTGGCCTGGAAGAGCACTACGTCACCGAGGACGTCATCGATGCCTGGCGCAGACTCGACGCCCGATGGCGCGACCCGAGCATGCCGGTGTCGATCGACGAGCCCCTTGTCCGCAACCTGCTCTGGCTGGGTGAGCAGCGGATCGCCGTCATGGACGACGCCGGCATCGACACCCAGGTGCTGTCGCTGACCACGCCGGGCGTGTGGGATCTCGATGCGGCCGACGGGATCGCTCTGCAGACCGCCTGCAACGACCGGTTGGCCGACGCGGTGGCGGCTCACCCCGAACGCCTACAGGGCTTCGCGACATTGGCGGCCCAAGCGCCCCAGGCCGCCGCCGACGAGCTGCGCCGTGCGGTGGAAGACCTCGGCTTCCACGGCGCCCTGATCTTCAGTCGGGTGCGCGACAGGTCGATCGACGCCGCCGAATTCTGGCCCATCTTCGAGGCCGCCGAAGCGCTCGGGGCCCCGTTGTATCTGCATCCGCAGGCCCCACCTGCCGCTGTGCGGCAGTCCTACTACGGCGGATTCGACGACGCCGTCAATGCGGCGTTGAGTACGCACGGCGTCGGCTGGCACTACGACGCCGGATTGCAGTTGCTGAGGCTGGTGGTCGCCGGTGTGTTCGACAGATTCCCCGGCTTGCAGGTCATCCTCGGCCACTGGGGCGAGATGATCGCGTTCTACCTGGACCGTATCGACCGGCTCACGCCCATCGCGGGACTGCAGCGACCGGTCTCGGAGTACGTCCGCACCAACGTCTACCTCACGCCCGGCGGTGTTTTCAGCCAGCGATACCTGCGGTGGGCACTCGAGGTGGTCGGGCCGGAGCGCATCATGTTCGCCGCGGATTACCCCTTCGTGCCGACCGACGGCGGTGTCGCGCGCCAGTTCCTCACCGATGCGGACCTCGGCGAGGGCGACCGCGCGGCAATCGCATCGGGCAACTGGGAACGGTTGACGGCGGGGATACGCCGGTAGCGACTATCGGGGCAGCAACCTCGATGGAATAGCGTGACATGTCACCTAGTTATGCTGGCTGGAAGCCCCATACTCGAGGAGGACAGATGGCTCAGTTCAGCGGAAAAACGGTGTTGGTCACCGGTGGCACATCCGGCATCGGCTTGGCGACAGCGCAACGCTTCGCGGCCGAAGGCGCGCACGTTGTCGTCACCGGACGCACCCAGGGCCGGGTCGACGCGGCGGTCGCCGCCATCGGCGACGGTGCGACCGGAGTGGCGGCCGATGTCACCGACTCGGCGGCCCTCGACCGGCTCGCCGGTGTGATCGGTGCGCATGCCCGCGGTCTGGACGTGATCTTCGCCAACGCGGGCGGCGGTGAATTCGCCACCCTGGAGGACGAGACGCCCGAGCATCTATCCGACACGTTCAATCGCAATGTCGGAGGCACGGTCTTCACGGTGCAGAAGATGCTGCCACTGCTCAACGAGGGCGCCTCGATCATCCTCGCCGGGTCGACGGCGGCGACCCGGGGAGTTCCGGCATTCGGAGCCTACGCCGCCTCCAAGGCGGCGATCCGATCGTTGAGCCGGACCTGGGCGGCGGAGTTGGTGGGCCGCCGGATTCGGGTCAACACCGTCGTGCCCGGTCCGGTCGAGACCCCAGGCTTGAAAGGGCTGGCTCCCAGCGGCCAGGAGCAGGATCTGCTCGACGGCGAGGCGGCCACGGTGCCCATGGGCCGGATCGGCCGTCCGGACGAGATCGCCTCGGCCGTACTGTTTCTCGCCTCCGATCAGAGCAGCTTCATGACCGGCTCGGAGATCTACGTCGACGGCGGCTCGGGGCAGGTTTAGTTCGGCCGGGGCAAGGTGCCCTCGCGCAGGATGTTCTCGTAGACGATGCCGAGGATGTCGGCCAGTTCCGCCTCCTGGCGGGCGTCGATGTCGGAGAAGAACAACGTCTTGATCCAGGCGGCGTGCAGGGGAGCGGCCGCGCGCAGCAGGTCCCAGCCGGTGTCGTTGAGCACCACGTCGATGGCGCGGCCGTCGGTCTGGGATCGCACGCGCTCGACCAGACCGCGGCCCGTCATCCGCTGCAGGTGGTGCGACAGCCTGCTGCGTTCCCAGCCGATGGTGGTGGCCAGGGCGGTGAGCTGCCGGCGCCGTCCCGGCGCTTGGGACAGTGCGTTCATCACCGTGTAATCACTGAGCGACAGCCCGCAGTCGGCCAGCAGCTGACGGTTCATCTCGTACTCGAGGCGGTGGTAAACCCGCATGTAGTTCAGCCACGTCCGCTGCTGGGATGCGTTGAGTGGGTAGTCGCTGCGGCGTGCGGCCACGTATCGCTCCTCCGCGCAATCAGGTGATCTGTCACGCATCTTAGGCTTCGGGGCGAGCGGCGCTGGCGCCCGATCGGTTTTGTTTGATACTGTGCGATTATGTCCGAACCGGATCGGGACTGATGCTGGCCGCGCAACGGCGGCAAGCCATCCTGCAGGCGCTGGACGCCCGCGGAGCAGTGCGTGTCGCAGATCTGGCTGTCGATCTGGACGTCTCGGAGATGACCGTCCGCCGCGACCTCGACGTGCTCGACGAGCAGGACATGCTGCGCAAGGTGCACGGCGGCGCGGTCGCCAGGCGCAACCGCGGTGAGGAGCCGTGGTCGACGGTCAAGGCCGCCCAGCAGCAAGCGGAGAAGGCCGCGATCGCCGACGCGGCGGCAGCCACCATCAGTGCCGGGATGACCATCGCGATCAGCGCGGGCACCACCACCACCGAGTTGGCCCGCCGGTTACGGCAGCGCTCATCGATCACCGTGATCACCAACTCGCTCAGCGTGTTCGCGGTGCTCACCGATCCCGCCGGTGCAGCCAATCCGGGTCCGGTCGTCTACCTCAGCGGCGGCACACGCACCCCGTCCGATGCACTGGTCGGGCCCGTCGCCGACAACGCGATCGCCGCGTTCCGCGTCGACGCCAGCTACCTGGGTGTGCACGGCCTGGATCCCGAGGCGGGGCTGACCACGCCGAATCCCGCTGAGGCACAGACCAACCGCGCTCTGATCGGAATCGGGGCGCGCCTGGTTGTGCTCGCCGATCACACCAAGTACCGCGAAGTGGGTACCAACGTGTTCGCGGGCCTGAGCCAGGTCGACACCCTCGTGGTGGACGACGGCCTGACCGAAGAGGACCGCGACGCACTGGCCCGGCAGGTCGACGACCTGGTTGTTGCCGATGTGACGGCAGGTCGATGAGCAGGCCAACACGCTGGACGCTGGCCGACGGGCGCGAGGAACTGTTCTTCGCCCTGCCGGGACATCAGCCGGCACCGGTGACAGACCAGCGGCCGCTGCTCGAGCGGGGGCGGCGGTCCACCCAGTTGCGGTTCGATCGCCAGACCGGGCAATGGGTGATCATCGCCGCGCTGCGTCAGGACCGCACCTACATGCCGCCGCCCGATCAATGCCCGCTGTGCCCCGATCCGTCCGGGCAGACCAGCGAAGTGCCCGCACCCGACTACGACGTGGTGGTGTTCGAAAACCGGTTCCCCAGCCTGTCTGGGGTCGGCCAGCACACCGGGTTGCCCAGCACGGAGGGCGATTTCGTCGCTGCCGCCGGCCACGGCCGGTGCGAGGTGATCTGCTTCTCCCGCGACCACACCGGTTCCTTCGCCGGCCTGTCGCACCCCCATGCCCGGCTGGTCGTCGAGGCGTGGCGGCACCGCACCGACGACCTGCTGTCCCGCCCCGGCATCGCTCAGGTGTTCTGTTTCGAGAACCGCGGTGAGGAGATCGGTGTGACCCTGACCCACCCGCACGGCCAGATCTACGGCTACCCCTATCTCACCCCGCGCACCGAGCGGATGCTCACCCGGGCTGAGGAGCATCACGACCGCACCGGCGAGAATCTGTTCGCCGACATCCTGGCCGACGAGATTCGTGACGGCACTCGTGTCATCGCCGCCAACGAGCTGTTCACCGCGTTCGTCCCGTTCGCCGCTCGATGGCCGGTCGAAGTCCACATCTATCCGAATCGCTTCGCGCACAACCTCATCGAGCTGGACGACGCCGAACTGGATGCGTTTGCCGCCATCTACCTCGAGGTGCTCGGCCGGTTTGATCGCATGTACCGGACGCCGCTTCCCTACATCAGCGCACTGCACCAGTACGCCGACACCGAAGCCCAGCGGCTGGGGTACTTCCACGTCGAACTCATGTCGGTGCGGCGCAGCGCGGGCAAGTTGAAGTATCTCGCCGGGTCGGAGTCCGCGATGGACGCCTTCATCAGCGATGTGACCCCGGAGAGCGTTGCGCACCGGCTGCGGGAGTTGGCGCAATGACCTCTCACCCCGTGACCTACGCCGCGCCCGGCCGGATCAACCTGATCGGCGAGCACACCGACTACAACCTTGGCTTTGCCCTGCCGATCGCACTGCCCGAGCGCACGGTCGTCCGGTTCTCGCCCGATGGCAGCGACACCGTCACGGTCGGCAGCGACCGAGAGCAGGAGTCCGCGCAGATCGCACTGGTGACCCGTCCCGGTGACAGCGAGGGCTGGGCCGCCTACGTGGCCGGCGTCATCTGGGCGCTACGGCAAGCCGGCCACCGCGTCGACGGTGGCACCATGTCGATCACCAGCGACGTGGAGACCGGCTCGGGCCTGGCGTCGTCGGCGGCGCTGGGGTGCGCGGTCCTCGGTGCCCTGATCACAGCGGGGGGAATCACCCTCGACCGACAGGACCAAGCCCGCATCGCCCAACGTGCGGAGAACGAATATGTCGGGGCGCCAACCGGTTTGCTCGACCAGATCGCCGCGCTCTACGGAGAGTCGAGCCGTGCCATGCTCATCGACTTCCGGGACACCTCGGTGCAACCGGTCCTGTTCGACCCCGACGCCGCCGGCTTGGCCCTGCTGGTGATCAATTCCCGAGCCCCGCACCGGCACGCCGGCGGCGAGTACGCCAAGCGCCGCGACTCCTGCGAGCGGGCCGCCCGAGATCTGGGGGTCAGTTCCTTGCGTGACGTCCAGGACCGCGATATCGACGTCCTCGACGCGGTGAGCGACCCGCTCGACGTCCGCCGCGCCCGCCACATCCTCACCGAGAACCGCCGCGTTCTCGAGTTCGTCGCGGCGGTGGCGGCTGCCGATTTCGACGGTGCCGGAGCGTTGATGTCCGACTCGCACCGCTCGATGCGGGATGACTTCGAGATCACCACCCCACAGATCGATCTGATCGCCGAAACAGCGGTCGCTGCCGGTGCGCTGGGGGCCAGGATGACCGGTGGCGGGTTCGGCGGTTGCGTGATCGCACTGGTCGGCGACTCGCGCATCGCCGACGTCGAGGACGCGGTGCGGCGTGCGATGAGTCACGGCGGCTACGCCGCGCCGGCCATCAGGCGCACCCGCGCCTCGGCCGGGGCGGCACTGGAGTCTGTCCGTTAGTCAGTCACCCAACAGCTCATGGCGGAGGTGATCGGGCTGGCTCACCCAGCCGTCCGGCACATCGACGGACAGCGCCAGATGCACGAAGCGACCGACCGCCACCGTGGTGGCCCGGATCGGGCACCACTGCAGCGTGTAGGGCAGGAATTGCGGCGGTGACACCGGCCGCAGCACAACCGCGGCGTTGGGCCCTGCCACAGCAGCCGTGGTGAGCACCCAATCCACCGCGGACTGTGCCGTCCAGCGATGGGCCGACAGATCGATATCGTCGAATTCGACTGTTGGGGGCCGGATCCCGTTGGCGTCCAAGACCTGCCGCAGCGCCAACGACCACGCCGGGAACAACGCCTCGCTGTGCAGGCCGAGGGTCTCGGTGGACAGCTCGTGCAGATCCACCGTGGCGTGGTCGGCCAGCCGGTGGTGAGCCCGCAGCCCCACCACGACCGGCTCGGCGCAGAACACCTCGCTGAGAATGCCCGGCGGGTCGGCAATCGGACCGCAGGTGATCGCGACGTCCAAGGCTCCTTCGGCGATGGCGCGCTCGAGGTCGGGCAGCCACATCCGCCGAATCTCGAGCCGGACGTCGGGGGCGGCTCGGTCCAGGGCCGTCGCCAGATGGGGCGCGAGGACCGGCGCCACCGGCGGCGTGATCCCCAGCCTGACCGTCCCCGCGTCGCCGTCTGCGAGCCGTCGTATCGCAGCGGCCGCACCCTCGACGTCGTCGAGGATCACTTTTGCGCGACCGAACAATTCGGTACCCGCCTGAGTCAGCGCCACCCGGCGGGTGGTCCGGGTCAGCAGCGGCGCCCCCACCTCACGCTCCAACCGGCGGATCAATTCGCTCAGGGTGGGTTGTCCGATGTGCAGCTTGTCGGCGGCCCGGCCGAAGTGTAATTCGGTCGCCACCGCGACGAAGGCCTCCAGCTGCCGCAATTCCACAGGCCGATAGTAGGCGGAGCCGCATGGGATTGATCGGCCTCCACGATCACAACGATCACCGGTTGGCCCTTTTTCTCGGCCGCGAGGAGCGGCAACCTGGGCGGCAACCCCCGACTGCAGAGAAGAGGCCGCCATGACTGACTTCGGCACCCGGTACCACACTGCAAACATCGACGGCTTGAACGTCTTCTACCGCGAGGCCGGTGACCCCGCCAATCCCACCTTGCTACTGCTGCACGGCTTCCCGTCGAGTTCACACATGTTTCGCAATCTGATCGAATCACTGGCCGACGAATACCATCTGGTCGCGCCCGACCACATCGGATTCGGCCAGTCGGCGATGCCGTCGGTGAACCAGTTCACCTACAGCTTCGACCGGCTCACCGAGATCACCGAAAAGCTCATCGAGCACCTGGGCCTGGAACGCTTCGCCATCTACATCCATGACTACGGCGCACCCATCGGTCTGCGCATCGCCAGTGGCCGTCCCGACCGCATCATCGCGATCATCACCCAGAGTGGCAACGCCTACACCGAGGGATTCACCCCGTTCTGGGATCGGCTGTTCGCCCACGCCAAGGACCGCGCCGCCAACGAGGATTCGGTTCGCGAGTACTTCACATCGCAGACCACGAAGTGGCAGTACACCCACGGTGTGCCCGCCGACCGGCTCGACCGGATCGCGCCGGAGACCTGGTTGCTCGATCAGCTGGGCTTGGACCGCAAGGGCAATGACGCGATCCAGCTCCAGTTGTTCTGGGACTACCAATTCAACCTCGACGGGTACCCGGCGTTCCACGAGTATTTTCGCACCCACCAGCCGCCGCTACTGGTCACTTGGGGCAAGAACGACGAGATCTTCGGGGCGGCGGGCGCCGAGGCGTTCAAGCGCGATCTGCCCGACGGCGAATTCCATCTTCTCGACGCCGGACATTTCGCCCTGGAGACCCACGGCGACGAGATCAGCACCCACATCCGCGAATTCCTCGGCAGACTGAAGCCATGACAAACCTCGACCCTGCGGGCACCGCCGTCGTCGTCATCGACCCGCAGAATGACGTGCTGAGCCCGTCGGGCAAGAACTGGGCGGTTCTCGGTGCCAGCGTGACCGAGAACAAGACGGTGGAGCACCTCGTCGAGATCTTCGCCGCCGCCAAGGCCAATGGATTCGGCGTGTTCATCTCACCGCACTACTTCTATCCCACCGATCATCGGTGGTTGTTCAACGGCCCGCTGGAATCCGATGAACTGCGCACCGATACCTTCGCCCGCCGCGGCGCGCTCACCTTGGCAGGGTTCACCGGATCCGGCGCCGACTGGCTCGAGGAGTTCAAGCCCTACATCGAGGACGATTCGACGGTCGTGGCCAGCCCGCACAAGGTGTGGGGCCCGCAGACCAACGATCTGGTTCTCCAACTACGTAAACGCAGGATCACCACGGTGGTCCTGTGCGGCATGTTGGCCAACATCTGTGTGGAGTCGCACCTGCGCGATCTGCTCGAGCAGGGTTTCGAGGTCGTGGTGGTCCGCGACGCCACAGCCGGGCCGCGGCACCCCGAGTGGGGTGACGGCTACCAGGCTGCCCTGGTGAACTACGCGTTCCTGGCGCACGCCGTCCCGGATACCGCCGAGGTGGTGGCGGCCATGACGACATCGACGACGACATCGAGGAAAGGTCACCGCCATGGCTGAATCACGTCCGCCGTTCCCGCCGTTCGATCTCACCACGGCGCTGCAGAAAGTGCAGGCCGCCGAGGACGCCTGGAACACCTGCGATCCGCACAAGGTCAGCTTGGCGTACACGCCGGACAGCGTCTGGCGAAACCGGGACCAGTTCGTCACCGGTCGCGAACAGATCGTGCAGTTCTTGACCGCCAAGTGGCAGCGTGAGCTCGACTACGCACTGCGCAAGAGCCTGTGGGACTTTCGTGACAACCGCATCGCGGTGCGATTTCAATACGAATGCCACGACGCCACCGGGCAGTGGTGGCGCAGTTACGGCAACGAACTGTGGGAATTCGACGACAATGGGTTGATGCGCCGGCGCGAAGCCAGTATCAACGATCTCGCCATCGACGAATCCGAACGGCGGATCTTCGGACCGCGGGCCCAGGACGCTCGCGGTCACGACTTCCCGCTGCAGTGACGCCGACGCCCGGGCAGGAGACGACATGAGCAAGCACTATGCCGCCATCGCGTTCACCGACGACGTCCGGGCCGTCCAAGCCGATCACGGAAGTCAAGAGTTCTATGGACGGAAGGTGGCCGCGGCCAAGTCCTCGGCCGACCCAGACCCCTGACCGAAGCCGAGAAGGAGTACCTGCAAGAGCGGGACAGCTTCTTCCTGGCATCGGTCAGCGAAACAGGCTGGCCTTACGTCCAATTCAGGGGCGGACCGGCCGGGTTCATCAGGATCCTCGACGACCGCACGATCGCCTGGGCTGATTTTCGCGGCAACCTGCAATACATCAGCACCGGCAACATGTCCGGCGACGACCGGGTCGCCATCATCGCCCTCGATTTCGCCCACCAGCGCCGGCTTAAGATTTTCGGGCATGCCCGCATCGTGACCGCCGAGGACGACCCGGAACTGCTGGCCGCATTGTCGGATGGCAGCTACGAAGCTGTCGTCGAGCGTGCGGTCGTGGTCAGCGTGGAGGCCTACGATTGGAACTGCCCGCAGCACATCACTGCCCGGTTCACGGTCGCAGAGCTCGAATCGGCACTGGCTCCGCTGCGCGGCGAGCTGGCGGCGTTACGGGCGGAGAACGCCCGGTTGCGCGAACAGCTCGGTGAGGCCGGGAGATGACGGGGATGGCCACACTGGTCTCGGTCAACGTCGGAATGCCGGGCGATGTGTCCTGGAACGGGCACACCGTGTACACCGGCGCTTGGAAGGCGCCGGTGACCGGCCCGCGACGAGTCCACCGGCTCAACGTCGACGGCGACGGCCAAGGTGATCTCAATGGGCACGGCGGTGAGAACCGTGCGGTGCTGGTGTATCAGGTTGCCTCTTATGAGCATTGGGCCGCCGAGCTCGACCGTGACGACTTGACTCCCGGTGCGTTCGGGGAGAATCTGACCGTCGACGGACTTCCGGACGACGAGGTGTGTATCGGCGACCGGTACCGCATCGGCGAGGTGGTCCTGGAGGTGACCCAACCCCGGGTCACCTGTTACCGCGTCGGAATGCGCCTGGGCGAGCCGCGGATGGCGGCACTGTTGGTGTCACATCACCGGCCCGGGTTCTACTGCCGCGTGTTGACCGAGGGCGACATCGAGGCCGGAGCGGAGATCGTGAAGATCGCCGACGGCCCCCAGGGGGTGAGTGTCGCCGAGATCGACGCCCTGCTGTACCTGCCCGGTCATCCCCGGGATGCGCTGGAACGTGCCCTGCTCGTTCCAGCGCTGAGCCAAGGCTGGAAGACATCGCTGCGCAGTCTGCTCGAACAGGGTTCGAGCGGTGCAGGCGGCGGCAACAGTGGGCTGACCGGCCCGCCGGTGCCGGCGCCGGCGTGGGCGGGCTTCCGGCACTTGACGGTCGCCGAGGTGCGTGACGAGAGCAGCCTGGTCCGATCGGTTCTGCTGGCCGATCCGGAAGGTAAGCCGCTACCGAAATGGCTTGCCGGTCAATCGATCGTGCTGCGCCTACCCGAGGAGGTGGGCACGGGGGCGCTGGTGCGCAACTACTCGCTGTCCAACGAACCGGGTTCGGCCGCCTACCGGATCGGCGTCAAGCGTGAACCGCTGGGCGCCGTCAGCGCCTACCTGCATGACCGCGTCCGGGTCGGTGACCTCATCGACGTGGCGGCGCCGCGTGGGACCTTCTTCCTCGACGACGGCCCCGGTCCGGTGATCCTGATCTCGGCCGGAGTGGGCGTCACCCCGATGATGGCGATGCTCTACGCCTTGGTCCAGACCGGGCAGCGGCCGGTCTGGTGGTTGCATGGCGCTCGTGACGGTGCCGAGCACGCATTTGGCCGTGAAGCTCGAGATCTGTTGAACCGACTGCCGGACAACCACTCCCGTGTCTTCTACAGCAGACCGGGACAGGCCGATCGCCAGGGGGTCGACTACGACCGGCGGGGTCGACTGTCGGCGCAGGCGTTGGGTGAATTGGGCCTGCCCGCCGACGCGCAGGTCTTCGTGTGCGGGCCGCAGTCGTTCATGGACGACGTGAGCCAGGGCCTCATTGCGTGCGGCATCCCGTCCGCCAACATCCATACCGAGCGGTTCGGCGCCCACTCGGCGATCACGCCGGGGGTCACCGACGCCACCGTGCGTGCACCGCACCAACCGGAGGGCCCGCCCGGAACGGGTCCGAGCGTGCAGTTCGCACGCAGCGCGCTGACCGCGTCCTGGCGTTCCGCCGATACCAGCCTGCTCGAATTCGCCGAAGCCTGCGACGTGCCGACTCGGTGGTCCTGCCGCACCGGTGTGTGTCACACCTGCGAGACGGCCCTGCTGTCCGGGCAGGTGCGTTACGAACTCGAACCGCTGGAAGCGCCGGCGCAGGGCAATGTCCTGTTGTGCGTCGCGACGCCGACCGAAGACACCGTCGTCGATCTCTGAGCTGCTCGCGAAAAATCCGGACTTACGGTATCGCCAATACGCCCATGAATTCGTGATGCCAGCAAACGCAGCTGTCGAAAGACGATATATCAACGAATGCGTTAATTTGCGGAAGAGCAACCTTCGGTGTCGTAGGTTGATCCGCTGCGGGCCGGCTGGGTCCGACATCGGGACACGCCCCCATCGGGATCTTCGGCGCTGAGCGCGTCGCTGGTCGGCCGTCGCACAGCGCCTTAGCATCCGCGAAAGTCGATGTTGCTGAGCGATTGTGCCAGAGTATGTGCCACGGCGAGCTCCTCGGGTGCCACGCATGAACAGCGGTCGCGCTGGCACGCGGGTACCAACTGTGGACACCTGCGATCTGTGCGCCGGTCCGCAACGGAATCGGGTTAGTTAACGATGTTCTGCGCGGAGCCGACGATTTTCCGACACAGTCAATAAATATCGAGCAAATTATAGACGAGCTAGGTAGTTGCCCCTAAGCTGCTGTCTTGCTGTCGGTCGACTGCGGCCGGCTGCCATTCGACGTTGGCTACCTGCGGGGGAGTTTGCCGGTATGAGTTCGATCGATCGCCACCAGATGACGACCGCGCAGGAACTGCGGCGGATTCCGTCCGAGTACGGCGGAATGGCGCTGCCGAGCGCCGGCGCACAGGGTCGCCGGAGAGTCCTGACGTGGGTGGGGGCATCGGCGGTGGCGCTGGGCGTGGGCGCCGCGATCGCGGCGACACCTGCGGTGGCGTCTGCTGATACCGGCGGCGCGACGAGCTCCAAGGAATCGACGGCGTCGACTGGCACGGCGGGCGGTAAAGAAGCGTCGCACCCCGCCGCGCATTCCCGACAGGCACGGCCGAAAACGCGAGCCCAACAACCCAGTTCGACACCCAAGTCAGCAGCTGTTGATCACTCCGCGCAGACGCCCTCGGCGCGCGGATCCGTCGCCAACGCGCGCAATAAGCCTGCCGCGGACACCTCGGTCGCTACGACAAAGCCCGACCAGGGTGGTGGCACGGCACCAGCCCCGTCGAACCGGGTGGCGGCTGCGGTGCCGGCCGGTCGTGCCAGTGCCGACTCGGCCGCGCCGTCCTCGGCGGTCAGCCCCGCGGCTTCTGCGTTGCCGACCAAGACATTTGCGGCGGCCTCGGCGAGTAGCACACCGAGTTCGGCGGTGGTCGGCGTAGGCGGTGGCCTCGAGGCGTTGGTCAGTTTCTTCTTCGGTGATGGGACGGCGACGCATCCCAACGGCGGAATCATCATCGGTAACGGCTATTCCTGGACCGCCGACAGCTGCCAGGCAGGGGTCGCGTGTCAGGGCGGCAACGGCGGCATCCTGGGCAGCGGTGGCAACGGGTTCAACGGGGCAACGGCGGTGCCGCCGGCTGGTTCGGCAACGGCGGGGCCGGCGGCAACGGCCTGCTCGGCGTCAACGGCGGCCGTGGCGGTGACGGTGGCGCAGGCGGTTTGCTGGTCGGCAATGGCGGGCGGGGCGGCGCCGGCGCGCAGTCGGTCGAGGGCCACATCAACGGCGGTAACGGCGGATCGGCGGGGCTGTACGGCAACGGCGGTGCGGGTGGGGCCGGCGGAATCGCGCAAACCGGTGGCGGACCCGTTCCAGCAGGGACCACCGGCGGCAACGGCGGTCGCGGCGGTACCGGCGGTGCTCTCCGCGGTGACGGTGGCGCGGGCGGCGCGGGCGGCAACGCCACCGGCATCGGAGCGACCGGCGGTGCCGGTGGTCGTGGTGGCGACACGGGGCTCGTCTCGTTTTCCGGGAACGCGGGCGCCGGCGGCATCGGCGGCTTCGGCACCATCGGCGGCGCCGGGGGCAACGGCGGCAGCGGCGGCGCCTTCTCGTTCTTCGCCAACGGCGGGGCGGGTGGGGCCGGCGGCGACGCCCCGCTGACCAGTGACCGGCCCGGCACCGGAGGCAGGGGCGGAGACGGCGGCACCGCCGGCCAGTGGATGGGTAATGGCGGTAACGGCGGGGCCGGCGGATACGGTGGCGGCGACGGCGGTAACGGCGGCAATGTCGGGTTGTTGTCTGTCCTCGGCGGTGGCGGCGACGGCGGTCAGGGTGGAGTCGGGCAGACCGGCGGTGTCGGTACCGACGGCGCCCTGGTGAGACCGGACGGTAGTCCCGGGAACCCCAACGGAACCGACGGATTCACCGGCGGCGCCGGCGGTCGCGGCGGCAACGGTGGCAACGGAAGCTGGTTCATCGGGGTTGGCGGCGACGGCGGGAACGCCGGTGCGGGCGGAACCGGCGGCGACGGCGGGGCAGGCGCGAGCCGGTCCACTCCGACGATTCTGGGCCCGGGTCTCGACGGCGGTAACGGCGGGAACGGTGGTGCGGGCGGGGTAGGTGGTCAGCGTGGCGGAGAGGCTGGCGTCGGCCGGTATTTCTTCTTCATCGCAGCCGACGGCGGCGCCGGTGCCAGCGGTGACGGCGGCGTCGGCGGCAAGGGCGGTGCCGGTGGAAAGGGTCAGGCCACCGCAGACCTGTTCGCCACCGCGGGCACCGGCGGCCGGGGCGGCAACGGCGGTACCGGTGGAGCGGGCGGGGCGGCGACTGCCACCTCCGCGGCCGGCGACGGTGGTGTCGGCGGCGTCGGGGGCCGGGGCGGCTCGGGTGGCTCGGGCGGTTGGACCGAGGCCAACGAACCGATCGGTAAGGGTGGCGCGCCCGGTGCCGCCGGTCTGGGCGGTGACGGTGGTGTCGGCGGCGCCGGCAGCACCACCGAGATCAGCGGCGCCGGCGGAACCGGTGGTACCGGTGGCATCGGCGGACGGGGCGGCGCGGGCCGTGACGGCGTCGACGGTGGTGTCGGCGGCGTCGGGGGCAATGGCGGCAACAGTGGCGCCGACGGCGGTGCGGGTCGCGAGACCGGCGGCTACGGCGGTGCCGGCGGCCAGGGCGGCAGTCCGGGCCACACCGCCGCCAGCGGGACGCCCGGTCGAGTCGGAGCCTACGGAGCGCCGGGCGACAACGGTGTGCCCGCCCCGCCGATGCCGGACTCCTCGGTCACGACCGCAACGCAGGGCGCCGCGACGGCCGACATCGCCACACCGCAATCGGTGTGGGAGGACATCTCCCGCCGGCTCACCTACATCTTCTTCAACACCAAACCGAGCGCTGATCCCACGCTGAGCGCAAACATCGGTGGGGGCAAGCAGGTCTCAATCGACGTCAATGCCGACGACACCAATGGGTTCGGCGCGACGTACAGCGTCACGACGCAGCCCCGCTACGGCAAAGTCGAACTGCAAGAAGACGGTACGTACCTCTACACCGTCGATCCCCGTCTGGTGACGCCGGGAATCACCGATTCGTTCGTGATCACGGTGGAGAACGGAAGTGCCGCTCGGCTCCCCGGTGTAGCCGGACTGGTGCAGAGTTGGCTGCACTCCTGGGCGGTCTCGGCGGGATTGTCGGCGCCCGACACCGATGAGGTGACCATCGCCGTCAAGATCGACGGAGACCAGTACTACGGCACGCCGGCGATCAATTCGGCCTACTGGGTCAAGCAGAGCTATGACAACTGTGCGTTGATGGCAGGGGCGATGGCCGTCGGCCAGCTCAGGGGGAAGGTGAGCCTCGAGCCGACCGAAGAACAGATGGTCACGCTCGCCAAGGCCACCGACAGCGTCTTCTTCCCGGGCCAGAAGATGTATCTCCACGAGAACATCCACGAAGGTCTGGTCAACCAGGACCTCGCCGTGTTGCTGTCGAAATACTTCGGTGTCCAGACGAAACTGACCAAGTACCAGACGACCGTTGTCAAGGACGGACAGACCGTCGCCGTCGCGACCGCCGCGGACGGCCAGCGCGCACTCTCCGACCTCAAAGCCGAAGTCGCCAAGGGTAACGCGGTGATAGTCGGGGTCAATGCCCAGACCTTATGGACCTCCGTCAAGGGCGAGAATCCCGACACCCCGAGTACGACGAGCCGAACCACGACGTGGTGGTCATCGGCGTGGATGTGGAAGCCGGCCTGGTGTATCTCAATGACAGCGGACCGGGTTTCCAAGGGGAGATGGTGCGCGACGAGGACGGCAACCTGGTCAAGAAGTACCCGTACGGTGAGCCGGTGACCATCGGTGCGTTCATGGCGGCCTGGCAGACCACGTCCTACGAAACCCTGGTGGTGTCGCTGCCCAGCTAGTCGGCCGGTTGAGCGACACCGGCGAGCTCGCCGAAGTCCTCGCCGAAGTCATTGACTGCCAACCCGTCCCGGGATGGCAGGGCAGTGTGACGCGGTCGGTGAAACACCTTCGGTGCCACTGGCGATGTAGACCGTGGCAGGCTAGAGTCCCATCGGCAATCGCATCTTCCCGGTCCGTCTAGGGGCAACTCGTAGAGAACCGTCGGGTCACCTTGTGTCGTCGACCGGGCTCAGCCTTTGCTACGCAAGAGGCGGCCGCGGGCGGGGGCACGGGCCGCGGAATTTTCTATCGTGGGGGAACAGTCCATGGCCGGCGACGTTGTGCTGTCGCGTCGAATCTTGATCAGCCGTTTTGCCGCAGCCGCATTGGCGTTGTTGGCTGTTGTGATGACGGGCAACTCGCCGGCCAATGCGGTCGTGATGTGGCATCCGAAAGCGGCACTGCTGCCTACTCCGTGGACCAAGTTGGTCGGACCGGACAACGCTCTGCCCGACTATCCCCGTCCGCAGATGACCCGGTCGAACTGGCTCAACCTCAACGGCGTCTGGGGTTACATGGGGCGATCCGCCGGCGCGGCGCTGTCGGCGCCCCCACCCGCCGAGTCCTACCGCGAGCAGGTCCTGGTGCCCTTTCCCGTGGAGTCGGCGCTGTCCGGTATCGAGCGTCACGACGACGAGATGTGGTACCGCAAGCTCGTCAAGCTGCCCAGTAGCTGGTTGGGCCGGCATGTCCTGCTGCATTTCGGCGCGGTCGACCAGATCGCCACCGTCTGGGTGAACGGCCGGCAGGTCGCGCGCCATGAAGGCGGCTACACCGAGTTCAGTGCCGACATCACCGAGGCGCTGCGCGGTCAGGGCACCCAGGAGATCGTCGTGCGGGTCGAAGACCGCAACGAGGCCAGCCCGTTTCCGGTCGGCAAGCAGCGCACCAAACCCGAGGGCCTGTTCTACACCGGTGCATCGGGCATCTGGCAGACCGTCTGGTTGGAGCCGGTGCGCGCGGCGCACATCGACAAGCTCGACATCACCCCGGACCTGACGAGTCTGACTGTCACACCACGGGTTTCCGGGACACGGAATGAGCGTGCCCTGGTCACCGTCGCCGAGCCCGGCGGCCGGGTGGTCTCGATCGCATCCGCTCATGCCGGTGAGCCGATTCACCTACCCATACCGGACCCACACCTGTGGACCCCGGACGATCCCCACCTCTATGACCTGCAGGTCGCGCTGCTCAGTCCGTCGGGCAAGGTCCTCGATTCGGTGAAGAGTTACAGCGGACTGCGCACGATCAGCACCGTGCGCGACGGCCAGGGTAGGGCGCGCATCGCGTTGAACGGAAAGATCACCTTCCTGCACGGCCCGTTGGACCAGGGGTACTGGCCGGATGGTGTCTACACCGCGCCGACCGACGATGCACTGAAGTCCGATCTGCAGCGGATCAAGGACTTGGGCATGAACTTCGTGCGCAAGCACGGCAAGGTCGAGCCGGCACGGTGGTACTACTGGGCGGACAAACTCGGCCTGCTGGTCTGGCAGGACATGCCCTCGCTGGACGTATCACTCGACATTCCGGTCGGCCCGGCGCCGGAGCCGGCACCGGCGGCAAAGGTCAACTTCGAAAAAGAACTCGTGGCGATGATCGACCAGCTGCGCAGTGTGACCTCGATTGTCGGCTGGGTGCCGTTCAACGAGGGCTGGGGTGAGTTCGACACAGCGCGAATCGCCAACGTGGTCAAGGCCGCGGACCCGACTCGGATGGTGGACGCCAACAGTGGCGTGAACTGTTGCAAGTCGCGCGGCGACACCGGTGCCGGTGACATCTATGACGATCACACCTACGTGGGACCCGGGCGGCCGAAGATGCCCGACGACCGGACGAAAGCGCTGCAGAAGGGACCTACCGTCGTCGACAACCGGGTGCGGGTGGACGGCGAATACGGTGGGCTGGGATTGGTGCTCGCCACGAACCGCTGGCCCGGCCGTCCACAGGCGTATGAGATGGCCGATACCCCGAACCGGCTGACCGATCGCTACGTCGAGGTCAGCCGGGCGCTGGAGGACATCGTGCGCAGGGATGGGTTGTCGGGTGCGATCTACACGCAGACCAGCGACGTGGAGAACGAGGTCAACGGATTCCTCAGCTATGACCGATGGCTGGTGAAGATGCCGATTCCGATTGTGGCGGAGCGTAATCGCGCGGTCATCGCAGCCGGAACGCCGGGCGCCGAGCCGCCCGACGTCCGCCGATGACGCCGCCTCACCTGCCATCAGTTGGTGCAGTTCAGTGACACGGTGATGGTGCGATTGACCACGACGGGCACCAGGATGTCGCGACCCCGTCCGCGGCCGATCTCCACCAGCTGGGTCTGGTCGTGCGGGTTTCGGACACTGGTGACCACGCACCGGTCCAGCGGCGCGGTGCCGATCCGGTCCACATTGACGTCGAAGCCCTGAGCCTGCAGTTGGCCGATCGTGACGACAGCCGACTCGGCCTTGGCCGGACCAGCCGGCCCGAGCAGCGTTGCCAGCGCGCCAGCCACGCCGGTGGCGACCAGTGCCAGGCTGTACCGGCGGTTGCGCGTCATCGTTGTCATCTCAGAACTCCTGGTATCCAAGGGCTGTTGGGGCCCGATGGGTGATGACTTCGATGGTGGTCGTCTGACGGTCACCGAGCTTGGAGGTTGTGTGGAGAACGGCCGGAGATCGGCCGCAGCGCGCCGGGACCGATGTTCCCCTGGTTGTGGGACCTTCGCCCGTATCGGCCCTCGGTGCAGCGCGGATAGCGTCGGAGATGTCGGTACCTACCACCTACGAATGAAGGATCTGTCATGACCGAGGTCACCGAGACACCCACCGAAACCACTCCGACCAGCGAATTGCTCGAAGAGGTCCACGAATCGGCCAAGGTAGGCCAGAACGCCGCAGCAGAGGCGCTGCGGTTGTTCCGCCAGACGGTCAACGAGGCGGTGCCCGAGGCACTGCAGCCGCTGCGGACCAAGCTCGTCGATGCCGCTATCGAACTGGCCGACAAGCTCGTCACCGCGCAATATCAGTTCAACCGCAACCTCATTCGCAGCGCCGACCGGGCGCTGGGCACGGCTGAGGACGACAAGAAGTAGTCGCTGGTTTCTCCGTTCTCCTCGACGCGTGAACGGGTGGGATTCGCCGGTGCGGCCGACTTCCACCCGTCGCGGGTCGGTTACCGCTGATACGCGTTGACCCGCGCCGATGCGACCGCACTGGATTACCCGCCGTAGCACTGGCCATGATGGACGGTGACGCGATCAACGCCTAAGGAGTGTCGAACGTGAGCATCGGATCCGATCAGCCTGTGACCGACTACCCGCAGATGGCCGCGGCCCGTGGCCGCATCGAACCCGCGCCGCGGCGGGTCCGAGGCTTCCTCGGCGAGCAGTTGATATTCGACACAACCGCAGCGCGCTACGTGTGGGAAGTGCCGTACTACCCGCAGTACTACATCCCGATCCGGGATGTGCGGCCCGGCTTCCTGCAAGACGAGAACCATCCGCAACGGGTGCAGTTCGGACCGTCCCGCACCTTCACGGTGGTCAGCGACACGCAGAAGCACGCATCGGCGGCACGGGTATTCGACGACGGTGACGGCCCGGTGGCCGGGCTGGTCCGGTTCGAGTGGGCAGCGCTGACGTGGTTCGAGGAAGACGAGCCGATCTACGGCCATCCCCGCAATCCGTATTCCCGGGTGGACGCGCTGCGGTCGCACCGCCACGTCACCGTCGAACTCGACGGCGTGCTGCTGGCCGATACCACCAGTCCGGTCCTGCTGTTTGAAACAGGTTTGCCGACAAGGTATTACATCGATCGAACCGACGTGGCGTTTGTGCATCTCGAGCCGTCCGACACCCAGACGCTGTGCCCGTACAAAGGCGTGACCTCAGGCTATTGGTCGGTGCGGGCCAACGGGGAGGTGCACGCCGACCTCGCGTGGACGTACAACACCCCGCTGCCCGCGGTCGCGCCGATCGCCAACATGGTCGCCTTCTACAACGAGAAGCTCGACATTACCGTCGACGGTGAGCGACTGGCCCGGGTCAAGACACAGTTCTCCTGAACGGTCCCGCCGCCGCGTTCAGTCGTCGGTGACGGTGAGCGTGACGTCGATGTTGCCCCGGGTGGCATTGGAGTACGGGCACACCTGGTGGGCCTTGTCGGCCAGTGCAACGGCTGTGTCGTGGTCGACGTTGGGCAGCACGATCTCCAGCTCGACGGCCAGGACGAATCCGCCGGCATCATTGCTTCCCAGCGAAACCTTGGCGCCCACAGCGGAATCGGAGACGTCGGCCTTCTCCTGCCGGGCGACCAGCCGCAGCGCGGAGTGGTAGCAGGCCGCGTAGCCGACGGCGAAGAGCTGCTCGGGATTGGTGCCCACACCCGAGCCGCCCATCTCCTTGGGGATGCTCAGGTCGACGTCGACCTTCCCGTCGGAGGTGCGGCCGTGTCCGTCGCGACCCTCACCGGTGGCCAGTGCCTCCGCGGTATAGAGAACCTTCATGTCCGATCCTTTCTCTTATTGGTTGGCGAGCACGGTGTCGCTCAAACGCTGTACCGCGTCACGCAAAGCGACGATCTCGTCCAGGCTCATGTCCGACACCGCGAGCAGCCGCTCAGGAATGCAAGCCGCCTTGCCCTGCAGACGTTTTCCAGCGGTGGTGAGGACCACGTCAACACGGCGCTCGTCCTCGGCGGAGCGTTCCCTGGCTACGTACCCGACCGTCTCGAGGCGCTTGAGCAGTGGCGAGAGGGTGCCCGAATCGAGATGTAACCGCTCGCAGAGCCTGCCGACGTTGGCGCGGCCCTCCTCCCATAACACCAACAGCACCAGGTACTGCGGATAGGTGAGATCCAGCTCGGCGAGCAGGGGCCGATACGCCGCGGTGACTGCACGCGATGCGGAGTACAACGCAAAGCACAGCTGGTCATCGAGGCGAGGAGCGGTCACCAGCTGAACTGTAGTACACAATTCAATTGTGCACAACTAGAATGTGGATCCGGGATGTATCCCGGCCCGCCTAGAGAACCTTCGACAGGAAATCCTGGAGGCGTTGGCTTTTAGGGTTGCCGAACACCTCGTCCGGGGAGTCGTCCTCGACGATGTTGCCGTCAGCCATGAAGATCACCCGCGACGAGACCTCCCGAGCAAACCCCATCTCGTGGGTGACGACCACCATCGTCATACCGCCCTCGGCGAGGTCGCGCAGCACCTGCAGCACATCACCCACCATCTCCGGGTCCAATGCGCTGGTGGCCTCGTCGAACAACATGATGGACGGATCCATCGCCAGCGCGCGGGCGATGGCGACGCGTTGCTTCTGCCCACCCGACAAGGTGCCCGGTTTGACGTTCGCCTTGTCGGCAAGGCCCACCTGCCCGAGCAGTTCTTTGGCCTTCTTCTCGGCGGCGGCCTTGTCCATCTTCTTGGTCACCAACGGCGCCAGGGTGATGTTCTCCAGCACCGTCATGTGCGGAAAGAGGTTGAAGTGCTGGAACACCATGCCGATGTGCTGACGCACCTTGTCCAGATTGACCTTCGGATCGGTCAGGTCGAACTGGTCGACCACAACCTTGCCGGCGGTGATGTCCTCCAGCTTGTTCAGGCAGCGCAGGAAGGTCGACTTGCCGGACCCCGACGGCCCGATGACACACACCACCTCGCCCTGCTTGATGTCGGTGGTGATGCCGTCGAGGACCACCAGCTCCCCGAAGGCTTTCTTCAGCCCCTCGATGTGGATCATGACGGTGCCTTCTGGCCCCGCCGCGGCGGCATCGGGAACGAGCTTGGTCATTTCACGATCCTCTTCTCGACGCGATCCGAGAGCTTGGTGAGCGCCATGATGACGATGAAGTAGATGATCCCGATGATCAACCACATGTTGAAGGACTGGAAATTGCGGGCGATGATGATGCGTCCGGTCTGGGTCAGCTCGGCGATGCCGATCACCGACAGGATCGAGGTGTCCTTCAAGGTGATCACGAACTGGTTGATGTAGGACGGGATCATCGTTCTGATGGCCTGCGGCAGAATGACTTTGCGCATGGTCGGCAGATAGCCGATGCCCAGGCTGCGGGCTGCCTCCATCTGGCCCTTGTCCACGGACTGGATGCCGCCGCGCACGATCTCGGTCATGTAGGCACCCGCGTTCAGCGACAACGTGATGATGCCAGCGGTCAGGGCCGACATCTGAAAGCCCAGCGCCGCGGGGATGCCGAAGTAGATGAAGAACGCCTGCACCAGCAGTGGGGTGCCGCGGAAGATGTCGACGTATGTGGTGCCGATGGCGCGCAACCAGATCGCCCGCGACACGCGCAACAGCCCGAAGACGATCCCGAGCACCAGCGCGATGGCGATCGAGACGACCGTCAGGATGACGGTCATCTTCAGGCCTTCCATCAGAATCGGGAAGGTGCTCTTGAGCAGCCCGAAGAAGGAGTTGTCCGCCTCGGCGGCACCTTTGCCCAGGTAGCTGTTGATGATCTCGTCGTAACGCCCGGACTCGCGCAGGTTGTTCAGGCCGTCGTTGAACTTCTTGAGCAGATCGGCGTTGTGCCCCTTGTTGACCGCGAAGCCGTAACTGGATCCCTTCTCCTTGGGTGTGACGGTCTTGAACCCGTTACCCTGCGCGATCCCGTACTGCAGCACCGGATAGTCGTCGAAGATGGCCTGCGAATTGCCGGTGCGAACCTCGTCGTACATCGAGGCGGAGTCGGCGAAGTAGACGGTGGTGAAACCGTATTTGTCCTTGATGGACTCGGCGAACGTCGCACCCTCCGTGCCGTTCTTGACGGCCACCGTCTTGCCGCGCAGGTCGTCGTAGGACTTGATGTCGTTGTTGGTGGCCAACACCGCCATCTGGACACCGGATTCGAAATAGGGCTCGGAGAAGTCGAAGACCTTCTTGCGCTCGTCGGTGATCGACATGCCTGCGATCACTCCGTCGGCCTGGTTGGCCTGCACCGCCTGCAGCGCGGCATCGAAACCGAGCGGTTTGACCGTCACCGAGAAGTTCTGGTTCTTGGCGATCTCATTGATCAGATCGATGTCGATACCGACGAATTTGCCGTCCTTGTCCTGGAATTCGAACGGCGCGAACGTGATGTCGGTGGCGACCAGATAGTTCTCCCCGTCGGCGACGGCACGGGCGGGGGAGAACAGCCCGGTGCCGAGCAGGCCAACAAGCAGGGCCGCCGCCACCGCGGCAACCGCCCGACCAGGTCTCCATGCAGATAGTCGCCGTAACTTTGCGGCTGGCATCAGTGCGCCTCCCGTTCTCGGCCAGTTGGGCTGGCGTTCACGCTAGTGCCACGGCGTGCCACCCGCTGAGTAACCGACGACTCGGTGCCAGACTGCGCGATTCGTCCACGCCGGCACCCGACCTGGGTCACCCTGGGACGCAGCCGACAGGTGAGAATTGGTGCGCAGTCCGACAACTGAGAAGGAGTGCCATGGCCGTCCGATACGTGATCGCCTCCGCTGTGCTGGCCGCCGGCATCCCGCCCGGCCTGGCGTGGGCCACGCCGCCCGAGGGGGACACGGTGCGCGAGGACCTCGCCAAGGGCACCACCGAGGTGCCGGTGTCGATCATGACCGACGGTCCGGCGACGCTGATGGTCCAGGAACTCACCATCAGCCCGGGCGCCTCCAGCGGCTGGCACACCCATCCCGGCGCGGAGTACTCGGTGATCACCGAGGGCTCGGTGGAGTTGCAGACCGCGGCGGCGTGCTGGCCGGTGAGCTACGGCGCGGGCCAGGCGGTGTTGATTCCTGCCGGGCTCCCGCACCGCGTCGCCAACGAGTCCGCGCACGACGCTCGGGCGGTGGTCACCTACACCCTGCCCGTCGGTGCTCCGGTTCGCGGAGATTCCCCCGACATCTGCAGTTCGTAGTCAGCCCTGGTCGACGCTGTTCGAGAAGCCGGACTTGCTCACCTGCGGCGTGCCGTAGTGGAACGTCACCTTGTTGTCCATGCCCGAGGCGTCGATAGCGTCCGCGGTGTCGACGGTGACCACATTGTTCACCCCGGACACCGTCACCCGACGACAGTGCCCGGTGATCAGGACCGTGTTCTCCACGCCGCTGACGCTGACGGCGCCGTCGTTGCAGGCGATCCGCCGGTTCTGGTTGACCCCCGCCACGCTGACCTCACCACCCGGGGGCGCGGCCGCCACGGTGGCCGCCGAGGTGGTCGGCTCCTCGGGCAGGGCAGGCGTTGCCGGGCTCGGTTCGGCTGGCCGGCCGCCCGGGGTGAACGGCCCGCCCCCGCCGGCGACGCTCGGCGTGGTCGGCGCGCGCGACGACGAGCCGGTGGTGGCGAACATACTGGTGGCGACGATCGCTGCACCACCGATGAGCAGACCGATGACAAGCAGTGCCAACACAATCCAGCCGATGCGTAGGCCCGGTGAGGTCGGTGATACGGGTGGCGGCGGAGACCAGCCGCCGGGGGGAGCTGGCGTGCCCAGTTCAGAGGTGTGCGCCAGGTCGGTCAGGGGGCGTTCGAGTTCCCGGATCCGTTTCTCGGGATCTTCCTCTGGGTTCATCGCCGCGTGCTCCTCGGTCAGGTCGTCGTCAAGACTATGGCCGATGGGCACTCGCCCGGGCCGCGATGCGGTGAATTGGCTGCTGCTGCACGGCACGCCGGTTCGTCGCGTTTCGCCCTGTCCGACCGGCCGGTTAGGTATACGGTCCACTCGAAAATATCCTGCGGCGGTGGGGGTCAGATGACCAACGTGGCGGCCCAGCGAGCCCCGGGCAGCGCTTACCGCGTTCTGCTCACCCAGGGCACGCTCTACACCACGGGCACCCAGCTGGCGAACGTCTCGGTGGTGTTGCCGTTCATCTGTGCCCAGCAGGGCTACTACTGGGCGGCCGGTCTGCTCTTTCCCGCCTACAGCGTCGGTATCGTCGTCGGAAACTCGTTGTCCCCGTATGTGCTCCAACGAGCCCGTCACCTCAAGCACCTGGTCATCGCCGTCACCACCGGGTTGATGGCGGCGCTGGTGGTGATCAGTGCGTTCTCGGCGTGGACCCGGCTGTTCATCGCCGGCATCTTCCTGTCGGTGTCGCTGACGACCGGCGTTGTTGCCGGCATCTCGAAAGTGGCTTACTCCGAAGTTGTTTCGAGCAAACTCGAAGACCACCGCCGCAGCGATCTGGTGCTGACGCAAGGTGCGATCGGTGCGGTCGGGGCAATCGCGACCACGTTGGTGCTATTGCCGTTCCTGGCGCAGCGAGACCCGCAGCACAGCCATCTCGACCTGCTGTGGTTGGGCTCGTCAGGGCTGTTGGCCGCGGCGATCGCCGCGGTGTTCATCGGGCCGGTACCCGCCTCGACCGACGCCCGGGTGACATTTCGGGACACTTACCGCGATGGCGTACGAGCGGCGAAGGCCGAGTCGTGGTTCCGCCGTTACGCCGTGATTCAGCTGCTGTTCGTCCCGGTCAGCCTCGGCACCTCGTTCTACAGCATCCACGCCTCGGTCAACCACAGCGACACCGCCGGGAGCCTGCACGTGCTGGTGGTCTCCTCGAGTATCGGCATGGTGACCGGCGCGCTGTTCTGGCGCTTCGTCAGCCGCTACCTGGGTGTGCGCGGCATGCTCATCAACAGCGCGCTGTTGGGTGCTGCCGCCGCGGCGATCTGCGTGGTGATGGAGTACCGCGACGACCTGAACCATGTCTGGATCTACGGGATCGTCTTCATCCTGGCGACGATGGCCAACCAGGCCATCTTCAGCGCCGGGTTGGCGTGGATCGGCGCCTTCGCGGCCGACCATCACCGGGCGACGCTGCTGGGATTCGGGTCGCTGCTGGTCGCCGTCGAATCGTCGGTACTGGGTGCCGCGCTGGGTGCGGTCGCGCAGAACGCGGCGGTGGTGGGCCCGATCATCACGATTCTGGGGCTCAATGTGATCGCCGGACTCGCCGCGGTGTGGGTGGCGCCGTCGGTGCAGGGCTGACCGAGCTGTGACGCGGGCCACTGGCGAATTGTTGAGACCGACTCGCTAACACCGTCGATCAGCGAACATAGGCGTGTTCAAGATCACCACCACGGCCCGGGACCCCGGTCGAGTCCGCCCGGGACTAGCCGAATTTAAGGAATTCCCTTAAAAAGTTTAGACTCGACTGAGGCATTGTGATGTGTGCCTCTTTTGTCTTTGGCGCTATAAGAAATTCTTAGCCGGCGGACTTTTCGGGCGCCACTCCGGCGATCTTGATGCTCGATAAACCTGCACTTCAAAGGGGATTTCTGGCTGAGTGCGCTGGTTATGCAACGAATTGATAACGGTCGCACCTTAGCGCCGGCTGAGACAACTGTGTTTGGTGGGAATTGAGTTCGGAAAAGCCGCGAATTCTCGGTGAATTCTATGGCTACACTCGACGAGGACCGTTACCGCCAGGTAACGCGAAACGACTCAAGACAATGTTCGGCCCAGTCCAAGCCGACGGAGGTGCGGGATCATGGCAAACACAACGGGAGTTACGGAAGGTACCGGTGTGGCGGTCGCCGAGCGGGTTGCTGCTGCGCACTCCCTGTGGCTGTCCTCGCTGCCGGCCATCCGTCGCGCGCCCATCGGCGATCTGCTCCCGCAGCTGCTCGGTGGCGCGGAACTGGAGCCGCTGACCGAGCCGATCGCCGCCCCCTCGGTCGCCGTCGTCGGCGCCCTGGCCGCCGGACACGGCCCGATCAGCGACCTCGCCGTCAGCCCCGATGGTCGTTACCTGGTCACCGCGCACTACGGCGCCGACGTGGTGTGCGTCATCGACACCGCCACCCTGGCGGTCACCGCCACCGTCGACGGTGTCAGCGAGCCCTACGCGGTGGTCGTCGCCGACCGTGCGTACGTGAGCGCCGCATCCAATGATCAGGACGCCGTGGTCGCCGTCGACACCGGAACCGGCAACGCACTGGCGGCCAAAACATTCGACGCCACCACCGGCGGCCTGGCGGTGAGCCCGGCCGGGGACACGCTCTACATCGCCCGCACGGGTGAGGACGATCTGGACATCGCGGTCATCGACACCGAGACCGGTGCCATCGAGACGATCGCGATCCCGGCCGCGCCGGGCACCTCGGTGGAGGCGCTGCGCGTCAGCGCCGACGGCACGCGGCTGTTTGTGTCCATGGCCACCCCCGCCGGGGGTGCGCTGGCCATCATCGACACGCGATCCGGCACGGTTGCCCGCGTCGTCACGATCGCCGGTTCGGTCGGTGACATCGCCGTCGCCCCCAACGGTCGCACCGTGTACGCCACCGGATGGGACGCCGACTTCGGCGGTGTCCTGCACGTCATCGACGTCGCGGGTGCCCGCCTCACCGACACCATCCGGGTCGGCGGCATGCCCACCCAGGTGGTGCTCGGCCGCCGTGGCGAGTGCGCCTACCTCGTCGACCGCGACGAGGTGGCCGTCGTGTGCACCGCGACGCTGGAGATCGTCGACAGCATCGTCGTCGGTCCGCAGCTGTCCTGCCTGGCCGCCGACCCTGTGCGTGACCGGCTGTACGCGGCCGACTACCGCGGCGGCATCACGGCGCTGCGTGTCGAGACCGCCGCGCGATTGCCCCAGGCGTCCTGAGGCGATACCTGTCACGATGGTCTGATGGTCGCCAGTCCTCGACAGCGTGTCGTCACCTTCGTACAGCGCCGGTTGGCCAACCCGCTGATGCGGGCCGTTCCGATTCAAACCCTGTTGGAGACGACCGGACGCAAATCCGGGCAGCCGCGCCGCACTCCGATCGGGGGACGGCTCGAGGGCAAGCAGTTCTGGCTGGTGTCGGAGTTCGGCGATCGATCTCAATACGTCCGCAACATCATGGCCGACCCACGGGTCCGCGTTCGCGTCCGCGGCCGCTGGCTCGACGGCACCGCCACCCTGCTCCCCGATGACGACGCCCAGGCCAGACTGGCCGCACTGCCGCGGATGAACAGTGCCGCCGTGCGGGCCATGGGGGACAACCTGCTGACCATCCGGGTCGACCTCGACGGCTGAGACCTAGCGCGCGGTGCAGTCCAGCGATACCGAGATGGTCTGACTGGTCACCACCGGCACCAGGATGGTGCGGTTGTTGCCGCGCCCTGGGCCCACATAAGGCACCCACTGGGTGACCGTCTGCGGATTGCGCACGTTGGTGACGATGCATTTCGACATCGGCCCGGTTCCGACCCGGTCGATGTTGACGGTGTAGCCCTGCTGCTGAAGCTGGTTGATGGTGCCCTGGGCCGAGTCGTCCGCCCACGCTGTCGCGGCAGGTCCCGCGATGATGCCACCCACTGCCGCCACCGCGGCCAGCGTCAATGCGGTCCGCATAACCGCGCCTCCTCTTTTCCGACCCAATGATCCTCCAGATACATCGTCGGCGATGGCCGAAACGTTCCGCCCGTCGGTGGGGTGTTTCTCGGCCGTGACGAGGATGCACCGATGCCGGCGTGCCGACGTTTGCGAAAAGCATTTGCACTGACCACGTTTAGTCATCCTCGCGGTGGGAATGCCTGCACTGTGGGCGGGTGACGTGTCGTGGTCGACGTGGATCCCCGCCGCGGGTGAGCGGACTCATCGGCGAAAGCATCCGGTGCACAGGCGTCTCACCATGCTCAGAACTCACAGCACCGAGGAGGACTCATGTCAGGTAACAGCGGACCCGAAGAGGGCATCAAGGGCGTCGTCGAGGACGTCAAAGGCAAGGCCAAAGAAGCTGTCGGCACTGTGACCGGCCGCGGCGACCTCACCGAGGAGGGTAAGGCGCAGCAGGACAAGGCCGAGGCCCAGCGCGACGCCGCCGCCAAGGAAGCCGAAGCGGAGAAGGCCCGCGGCGAGGCCAAGGCCGAAGAGAAGCGGCAAGAATCCCACCAGTAGTCCCGTGGCACTGGGCCCGGCCGGTTGTCCGGCCGGGCCCAGTCTGCGTTCACCCACGGCGAGGGGCGTACATGATGAGCGCCACGCCCACCAAGCAGATCCCCGAACCGGCGACATCCCACCGGTCGGGCCGAAACCCGTCGGCGACCATCCCCCACAGCAGTGAGCCCGCGACGAACACTCCGCCATACGCGGCCAGGATTCGGCCGAAATGCGCGTCGGGTTGCAGCGTTGCGATGAATCCGTAAGCACCCAAGGCGATCACACCGAAGCCCGCCCACAACCAACCCCGCTGTTCGCGGATGCCCTGCCACACCAACCAGGCGCCGCCGATCTCCAACAGTGCCGCGGCGACGAACAGGGCAGCGGATTTCAGCACCATCACCGGCCCAGCATGGCACGCGGCCACCCTCGGGGTTGCGGTGCTCCGCCGGCAGTAGCGGCCGGGGACGTTCACCCGCTCGTCGTGCCGTTGCCCGGGTCGGATGGACCGGCTAGCGCATCTCGCGGACCGTCGAGCGCAGCCGCGATAGCATTCGGCCCCATGCAGTCCACCATGCAGCAGTTCCCATTGACGGTTGCGGCGATCCTGCGTTACGCGGTCGGCGTGCACGGCGACCGGACGGTGACCACCGCCACCGGCGACGGCGGCTATCGGCACGCCACCTACCGGGAAGTCGGTCAGCAGGCCGCCAGGCTCGCCAACGCACTGCGGCGTCTGGGCATCGACGGTGACGAGCGGGTCGCCACATTCATGTGGAACAACCAGGAGCACCTCGAGGCGTATGTCGCGGTGCCATCGATGGGGGCGGTGCTGCACACCCTGAACATCAGGCTTTTCCCGGAGCAGATCGAATTCGTCGCCTACGAGGCCGAGGACCGGGTGATCATCGCCGACCTCTCCTTGGCCCCGATCCTGGCCCCGGTGCTGTCCAGGATGGAGACGGTGCACACCGTGATCGCGGTCGGCCCCGGTGACCTGGGGCCGTTCCAGAAGTCGGGCAAGACGGTGCTGCGCTACGACGAGGTGACCGCTGCCGAGTCCGACCAGTTCGACTGGCCCGATGTCGACGAAAACGCAGCTGCCGCAATGTGTTACACCAGCGGTACGACGGGCCACCCGAAGGGGGTGGTGTACAGCCATCGGTCGAGCTATCTGCACTCCATGGCGGTGTGCAGCGGCAACGGGATGGGATTGAGCTTCTCGGACAGGGCACTGCCCATCGTGCCCATGTTCCATGCCAACGCGTGGGGGTTGCCCTACGCGGCGCTGATGGCCGGCGCCGACATCGTCCTGCCGGATCGTCACATGGACGCCAAATCGCTCGTCGACCTCATCGAGACTCAACGTCCGACGGTGGCCGGTGCGGTGCCCACCATCTGGAACGACGTGATGAATTATCTGGACCGCAACCCCGGCCACGACATCTCGTCGCTGCGACTGGTCGCCTGCGGCGGATCGGCAGTACCGGTGTCGCTGATGAGAACGTTCGAGGAGAAGTACGGTGTGCAGATCCGCCAGCTCTGGGGGATGACCGAGACGTCGCCGATGGCCACCTTGGCCTGGCCCGCACCCAACACTCCCGCGGACAAGGTGTGGGACGTCCGTGGCACCCAGGGCCGGCCGATGTGCGGGGTGGAGGCGCGCATCGTCGACGACGAGGGTGGGGTATTGCCCACCGACGGCGAGTCGGTTGGCGAACTCGAGGTCCGCGGCGCCTGGATAACCGGCTCCTACTACCGCAACACCGATGAGTCCAAATTCCAGTCCGGGTGGCTGCGCACCGGCGACGTGGGACGCATCGATGCTCAGGGTTACATCACCCTGACCGACCGCGCCAAGGACGTCATCAAGTCCGGCGGCGAGTGGATCTCGTCGGTGGAATTGGAGAACCATCTGATCGGACATCCGGCGGTGCGCGAGGCGGCCGTGGTCGGCGTCCCCGACGAGCGCTGGCAGGAACGTCCGCTGGCGGCGGTCGTTGTGCAGGAAGGTGCCGACGTATCCGCGCAGGAGTTGCGGGAGTTCTTGGCCGACAAGGTGGTTCGGTGGTGGTTGCCGGAGCGTTGGACCTTCGTCGACGAGATCCCACGCACCAGCGTCGGCAAGTACGACAAGAAGACCATCCGGGCCCGCCACGCCGAGGACGCCTACGACGTCACGCATCTGTCCTGAGCTGACGTCATCACCGATCGTCGGTGACCGGCGCGCGCAGACATTGGGGACAGATGCCGTACACGTCGACGTAGTGGGTCACGTCGGAGAAACCGTGCTGGGCGCTCAGCCCGGTGGTCTGCTCTTCGATGGCGGTCGGTATGAACCCGACAGCACGGCCACACAGCCGGCAGATCAGATAGTGGCGGTGTCCCGGCTCGGTCCGCAGCCGGTACAGGGTTTCGCCGTCCTCGGCCCGTTGGGTCTCGGCGATCTGGTCGTCGGCCAAGGTCCGCAGGATCCGGTACACACTGGTCAGGCCGATGCGCATCGGTCGTTGGCTGCGCAGGACTACGAATAGCTGCTGCGCGCTGCGGAATCGCTCGCTGGTACCCAAGACCTCCAGGACCGCGCGCTGCTTCGCAGTGTTCCGGCGTCGCTTCGTGCTGGCAGACTCCGGCCCGCCGGGCTCTGCGCTCATGGCGCGGAGGCGGCCCGCGCTCCCGAGGTCGCCGCTTCGGCCGAATCGCCAACCGGGATCGGCAATGCCAGCGCACGCGTGGTGCGCTCCAGCCGGCGACTCACCGACCACACCACCGCCCAGGTCGCACAGGCGATCGTCACGATGAGGAAGCTCGGCGGTACGTTGAACATCGCCGAGAACCCGAGGCCCAGCCATACCGAGACGACACTGATGACCGCGGAGACCGCCATCGCGGTAGCTGGCCGCGGGTTGAGCATGATCGCGGTGGCTGCCGGTGTGATGAGCAGTGCAAACAACAGCAACATCCCCACCGCTTGTACCGCCATCGTCACCGACACTGCGAGCAGCAACATAAAGACCACCGACAATGCCTGCACCGGAACGCCTTTGGCCTCGGCGACGGCGGGATTGATCGAACTGTAGAGCAGCGGCCGGTACATTGCGGCGATGGCCACCGTCAACACGACGAGCAATGCGGTGAAGACGTAGAGCTGCTCTTCCGAGACGGCCAGCAGATTGCCGAACAACACGTTGGTCATGGTGCTCGAGCTCTTGGTGGCCATCGAATTGAAGAACAACCCGAGGCCGGTGGCAAACGCCAAGGTGGTACCGGTGACGACGTCGCGATCGATGGCCCGTTTGCCCACGGCGCCCATCGCCACGGCTCCGATCACGCAGAACGCGCCGAAACCCAGCACGGCCGGCAGTCCGAGGAGGACCGCACCGGTAGCTCCGGGCAGGCCGGCATGGGCCAGCGCGTGTGACGCGAAAGCCGTCTGCCGGACCACGATGAAGTATCCGATCAGGCCGGCTGCCAAGGCCACGATGGTGCCGCTGATCACCGCGTTGCGCATGAACGGTGAGGTCAGGATCGGCCACCAATTGTCTTGGTAGCCCATGGCCAGCGAAACCGTTGTCACAGAACGCTCCTCATGTACAGCTCACCGGCGGCGGTGTGGGCGACCCGAATCGGCGTGCCGTATAGATGGGTCAGTAGTTCGTCATCGACCACGCTGTCGATCGGGGCATAGTGCGGGTGTCCGTCGAGCAGGTAGATCGCGCTGTCCAGGATGGGTAACAGCGGGTTGATGTCATGGGCGACAAGCACGATCGTCACGCTCAGCTCTCGATGCAGCCGGGCGAGCAACACCGCGATCTCACGTTGGCTGCGCAGGTCCAGCGAGGCCAACGGTTCGTCGAGGATCAGCATGCGGGGCTCGGCCACCAAAGCCTCGGCAATCGCCACCCGCTGTCGTTGCCCGCCGGAGAGCATCGACAGGCGCTTGGTCGCGAATGCCTGTGCGTCGACCGCAGTCAGCGCCTCGCGCACTCGCTGACGCTGGGCCGCCGACGCGCGGCCAGGGCGCCAGCTGTTGCCGGTCAACCCGAGTAACACCGCGTCATCGGCGCGGATGGCTTCACCGACGGTCGCCGCGTAATGCTGTGGCACGAAGCCGATGGACGTGTTGTCCACGCCGGGATCCCTGCCGAAAACCTTGAGGCTTCCCGATGCCACCGGAACCAAGCCCAGCACCATCTGCAGCAAGGTGGTCTTACCCGCGCCGTTCGCACCGATGACCGCGACGACCGCACCCGCGGGTACCTCGAAGGTCGCCTGTGACCAGATCACTCGGCCACCGCGCACCGCGCTGACGCCGGTGAATGACAGCGCGCTGCGATCGAGGGCTGGATCAGACGGTGACACCGAGGGCCTTGGCCAGCGCGGTCAGTTGGTCATCCTGCCAGGTGACGAAGGAGGTCACCCCGGGCGGAACGGTTTCGGTGACGTCGACCACCGGGACGTTGGCCTGTTCGGCGGCGGACCGAATCTGCTGGGGTATCGACCCCTCTGTCTGGGTGTTGTAGATGAGGACATCGATCTGGTGATTCGCCAAAGCATTTCGAAATGCTTCGATATCGGCGGGGGAGGGGTCGGACTCGTTGGCCGACGCCTTCTGGTAGCCCTCGGGTGTCTTGTCGACAAGACCGAGCGCTTGTGCCTGGTAGTCGAAGATGCCCTCGGTGGCGGCGTAGGACTTGCCCGATGCCCCGGCCTTGATCTTGTCGATCAACGAGTCGTACGGCTGGAGCGCGGTGGCGAAATCGCTTCGTTCGGTGCCGAAGTAGCCGGCGGCTTGGGGTGCGAGCTTACTCAGTTCGGCGGTCACCGCGTCGGCGACGGCGCCAACCGCGGTGGGGCTGTACCACAGATGCGGGTTGGCGCCGTCTGGCGTCTTGGTGACGTCGGCGGCACTGATCACCGGCGCCGACGGTGCGGAGGTTCTGGCCAGGTCGGCTGCCCAGTGGTCGTAATCGGCGCCGTTGATGACAACGAGTTTGGCCCCGGCGAAGGACGCGGCGTCGGCCGGCGCCGGCTCGTAGTCGTGCGGGTCGACCGACGAGCTGGCCAAGATCGTCTTGACCCTGGCGCACTTTCCACCCAGCTGGGAGACGATGTCTCCCCACTGGTCCACGCTGACGACGACATCGACTGGCGCAGTCGGGCAATCCTGCGGTGCCGCAGCGGTACCCGAACCTGTCGCCGTTGGACTAGGTGTCGACGTCGTCCCAGAGGCGGACTTGTCGGTGCCGCAGGCGGCTGCTGGGAGGACGAGGGCCACGAGCGCGGCGACGGCGAGTCGTTTGGGGGAAATCAAGGCGGACATAGGGCTAAACGATAATGGTTTTCATTTGCATGCGCTATAGGTTGTCGCCTGGCAGTTTCCCGCTGAACAGTTGAAAGCGGATCAGCCGCGAGCTGTTGGCAACGACGGCGACCGACGAGGCATTGTGCAGGATCGCGGCCATCACCGGTGAGAGCGCACCGCCTGCACCGACCAGCAGGCCCAACGCGTTGACCGCGATGGACATCCCGTAGTTCTGCCGGATCACAGTGATCGCGTGGCGGCCCAGGATCTGTAGATCGAGGATGCGTGCCAGAACGTCGCCGGCGAGCGCGACGTCGGCAGTCTCCACCGCGACGTCGGTTCCGGCCATTCCCATCGCGATGCCGATGTCGGCGGCCGCCAGCGCTGGTGCATCGTTGACGCCGTCACCCACCATGGCCACGACGTGACCGTCGTTGCGCAATTGTGCGATGACCGCGAGTTTGTCCTCCGGCAGAACTTCGGCTCGCCATTCGTCGATACCGACGAGTTCGGCTACGGCGCGGGCGGTTTCGGGGTGGTCGCCGGTCAGCATGATGACGCGCTGGACGCCTCTGCGGCGCAGCGCGCCGACCACGGCGGCCGCATCCGGACGGGTCTCATCGCGCAGGCTGATCAGGCCAACCAGTTTGCCGTCCACGGCCAGCAGCAGTGGCGTCTCGGCCTGCTGCTGCAGGCGCGTCATCCATTCGGTTGCCTTCTTGGTCACCCGAACCTTCTCGCGGCGCAGCAGCTCACCGCTGCCCAGCAGCAAGGTGCGTCCATCTGCACGGGTGCGCATACCCAACCCGACAAGGACTTCGCACTCCTGATGGGGTGGAATCATGATTCGGCGTTCCTCGGTGGACCTGATGACGGCTTGGGCCAACGGGTGCCGGGAATGGATCTCGGAGCTGGCGGCGTAGGCAAGGACCTGTTCAGGTTGCCAGTCCTGGTGCAGAGCAATGACGTTGGTGACGACTGGGCGGCCGAAGGTGAGCGTTCCGGTCTTGTCGAACACGACCGCGGTGATGTTGCCGGCCTGCTCGAGGTGCGAGCCGCCCTTGATCAGGATGCCGCGCCGGGCTCCGTTGCCTATCGCGGCGCTGATCGCGGTCGGTGTGGCAAGGCCGACCGCACAGGGACAGGCCACCAGCAACATCGTCATCGCGCGGCGCACGTCGCCGGTCACGGCGAATGTCAGGGCCGAGAGCAGAAATGACGCGGGCACGAACCGGCGGGAGAAGTTCTCCCCGATGGTCTGGATCGGTGCCCGATCACGTTGCGCCTCCTCGACACGGGTGATGATGCGACCGATCGTCGTCTGGTTCCCGACGGCGGTCGCGGACACCCCGATCCGACCCTGGACCACGATGGAGCCGGCGTGGACGACGTCACCGACACCGATACTGACTGGAAGCGGTTCACCGGTGATCGCCGACTGATCCACGATGGCCTCCCCGTCCACCACGTCGCCATCGACGGGGACCGCGACCTGCGCGTGGACTACCACCACGTCGTCGGGCTTGAGGTTGTCGGTCGGAACCTGAATCTCGGTACCGTCGGCCAACCGGATCCAGGCGGTGTCCTGGCCACCGGCGAGGAGGTCCGAGATGGCCCGGCGGGTACGGCGCAACGTCAGGTCCTGCAGGAACTCACCGATATTGAGCAGCCATAACACCGTCAGGGCCACGATGTTCTCCCGCAGCACCAAGCTGGCGATCGTCGCCGCGGAGACCAGCAGATCAGTACCCGCGGAACGTCTGCCACGTAGCGAAGCCAGCGCACCGCGGAGGAAGGGGTATCCAGTTACCAGCGTCACCGCCGAGGCGAACAACCGACTGCTGGGTCCGAGCAGGGCGGGCCGGCGCAGCAGGTAGCGGCGGGTGGCCAGCGCCAGTAGCGCGATGCCGCCGATCATCATCCGCACCACGTCGGCATTGGCGACTTCGGCGGATCGTGGCACCGCCGGTGCGGCGGACCGGCCCGGCGCATCGATAACGGCGCCGATGGTGCCGATCAGTGCTTCGGTGTCACACCGGGTCGGCGTGTACCAGACCACGACCGATCCCGTGCGTGGGTAGGCGTGCACCGCGCGCACACCGACCATCGCGGCCAGAGCGTCTTCGATGTCCACCGCGCGCCGTGAGTCACCCAGTAGTGCAGTGGATTCCATCCGGACCCGCCCGGCGGCATCGGACAGGATGGTCACCACAGCTGGGTGCTCAATGGTCGTGGCCGGCCGCACCGGCGACGGGCGCGGGTGCTTCCTCGCCGATCTGCTCGCGGGCCTCGGCCACCACATCGCCGATCGCCAGCCGGGCCCGTTCGGCGTTGGCCTCAGCGGCGCGTACGCCCCGCAGACCAAGCGCGGTCGCGTTCACCGCTGCCTTTCGGACCGGCAGCTTGGTCGACGCTTTCCGGAGCACGTCGAATGCTGCCGCTCCGATGACGCCGGTGACCACCGTCGTTGCGGCCTTCGCTGCCACTGTATGCCACACCATCATTCACCTAACTCTGGGTTGATCACGACGCGGTCTTCTTGCGGCATACCGCGGGGCATCGGGCCCGCAGGCGCCATGCCTGGTCCGGATCGACCTTCATGTGCGCTCGGTCGCTCACCGACGCTCTCCGTACCGTCGGCGGAACTTCTCGACCTGTCCGGCCGTGTCCATGATGCGGCGCTCTCTGGTCCAAAACGGGTGCAAGTCGGACGTCACCTCGACCACCACCAGGGGATAGGTCTGCGTCCCGTCGGCTGTCTCGAACTCGATTGTCCGCGACGAGGTGATCGTGGAGCGCGTGAGGAAAGCGGTACCCGTGGTGGCGTCCTGGAAGACCACGGGGCGGTACTGGGGATGGATGCCTGGTTTCATCGCTCGTCTCCGAATCTGCTTCTAGGGGTTGGTAGTTCGGCATGCTCAACCGATTCGTCGCACGGGTCCTCATGCCAGTCGCCGAACGGGTCGTCGAAGTGCGCCCACAGCTCGGGGCGGGCCATCTCGTCGTCGGTCAGCAGGGCGCCGCTCAACGTCGCGGTGATCTCCTCGGGTTCGGCGCCGCAGGCCAGTATCGACATCGAGGTATGGCGGTCGCCGTGCTGTTCGTCCCAGATCAGGCCGGCCAGCGCCCGGCGTTCCGACTCCACGTAGGCGATTTCGGAATCATCCATGGCGGCAAGCCATTTTCCGCCGGAGCTGACCCGAAGCCCGCCGCCGGCAGACTCCAGGTACATCATCTGGTCGGGCTGGCTGGCCAGCCACAGCCGGCCGCGGGTGCGCACCACGCCGGTGAGCAGGATGTCGACCGCGTCGTGCAGCCGGTGCGGGTGAAAGGGCCGGCCGGTGTCGAATTCGACGATCTTGACGTCCCCGTCGGCGTCCAGCTGCGGTTGACCGACGAGCAGCGGGCCGCACGGATCGTCGCTGCGGCCGCGGCGCGCTGCGTGGTCGAGGTTCGTCAGTGCTTCTTCGACATGGTGCTCGGACCGGACGATCCACGCCCGGGCTGCCAGCCGCCGCAGGACCGCGAGGATCCTGCCGTCGAGTTGCGGCGCCACCAGGACATCGGCGAACTCGGTCTGGCCGACGACGACCTGGGCCACGGTACGTCCATCGTCCAGCTCGTCGTCACCGAGCGCGGCGGGAAGCCATTCGGCGGCGTCCAGGCAGACGACGACTCCGGCGATGTGGACATCGCGGGCTGCCGGGCCGTCGGCGTATCCGGGGCCCATGTGCACCCGGACATGGTTGATCGCCCAGCAGATGGGTTCGGGTTCCAGCCAGTTGTCGAGATGGACGACGATCCGGTCGACGTCGTCGCGGCGGTGCAGACGGCGCAGCAGAACGAGCAGGTCGTTGCGGACCGTGCAGGACAGGCACCCGTGCCGGAGCTCCAACACGGAGTCCGACGTGGACAGGATGCCGTTCTGCACGTTGCTCACCAAGCGGTGCACCACGTGGCCGTCGAACCTGTGCCGTACGACGAGTGTCCTCTGGTGTCGCAGCAGGACTCTGGCGACGGCATCGGTGTCGCCTTGGCCCGCGACCAGCAGTACCGGCGTCCGCACTACGCCTCCTGTATTGAAAACGATTTCCATTAGCGTGCCCCACACGGTACAGTCCGAATCGGCACTTGTCGAAAATCGTTTTCATTAATTCTCGCGGGAGGTCTTCGTGTCCGCACGCTGCCAGGTCACTGGCCGCGAGCCGGGTTTCGGCAACTCGGTATCGCATTCGCACCGGCGTACCGGCCGCCGCTGGTCGCCCAACATCCAACTCAAGACCTACTACCTGCCCTCGGAGAACCGGCGCGTCCGGCTGCGGGTCAGCGCCAAGGGCATCAAGGTCATCGATCGCGACGGGATCGAGGCCGTTGTCGCGCGGCTTCGTCGGGAAGGTCAGAAAATCTGATGGCGCGCAGCGAGATTCGCCCCATTGTCAAGCTCCGCTCGACGGCCGGGACCGGCTACACCTATGTCACCAAGAAGAACCGACGCAACGACCCCGACCGCCTGGTGTTGCGCAAGTACGACCCCGTCGTCCGTCGGCACGTCGACTTCAGAGAGGAGCGCTGACATGGCCAAACGGTCCAAGATCGTCAAGAACGACCGGCGCATCGAGATCGTCGCCCGGTACGCCGAGCGTCGCGCCGAACTCAAACGCATCATCTCCTCACCACACAGCTCGATCGACCAAAAGGTCGCCGCCCAAAGTGAATTGGCGCGCCAGCCGCGCGACGCCAGTCCGGTGCGGGTGCGCAACCGGGACGCCGTCGACGGGCGCCCGCGCGGACACCTGCGCAAGTTCGGGCTGTCCCGGGTGCGAGTACGCGAACTGGCCCACCAGGGTCATCTCCCCGGCGTGCGGAAGGCGAGCTGGTGAAGGCGGCCAAATCCCGGCGGCGGACAACCCCGGTCGCAGACGGCAAGCCCCGGCGCAATCAGCTCACGAGCATGGGCCTGACGTCGGTCGACTATAAGGACACCGCGACGCTGCGGGTCTTCATCTCCGAGCGGGGCAAGATCCGGTCCCGCCGGGTCACCGGTCTCACGGTCGGCCAGCAGCGCGAGATCGCGACCGCGATCAAGAACGCCAGGGAGATGGCGCTATTGCCGTACCCGACGTCGAAGTCGGGATAGATGCCGATCCGGCGTGCGTTCACCCTGGTGGTCTGTGTCGGGTGCGCGGGGCAGCTCGACGACTCGTGGCTCGATGAGTTGCGGGCTGTCGTGCGGTTGTTTCCGCACGGGATGCTGGTGTCGACCAGCTGTCTGCTGGGCTCGGGTTACTGCACGACGCGGCCGGGCGCCGGTGTGATCGCGATGTTGCAACCGTGCGCCCTCGACCGCTCACCGGCCGGCCGCGCGCGGTGGATCGGGCCGATCACCGACGACGGCGACGTGGCCGACGTCTGCGATTGGATTGTGCGGGGCAAGTGGAGTTCAGGCGCCTTGCCGGCCCGCCTGCGCCACCCGCTGGCGCAGTTGAGCTACGCCAGCCGCCGCAACTGATGCCTAACGGTCCGCGCGCTGGTAGGCCGTGACCACGGCCGCGCCACCCAAACCGATGTTGTGTTGCAATGCGGCGCTGACGTTGTCCACCTGCCGTTTGTCGGCAGTGCCGCGCAACTGCCAGGTGAGCTCGCTGCACTGAGCCAGGCCGGTCGCGCCGAGCGGGTGGCCCTTGGAGATCAGTCCGCCCGACGGGTTGACCACCCACCGGCCGCCGTAGGTGGTGTCGGCCGCGTCGATCAACTTGGGTGCCTCGCCCTCGCCGCACAGGCCCAGGGCCTCGTAGAGCAGCAGTTCGTTGGCCGAGAAGCAGTCGTGCAGCTCGATGACCTGGAAATCCGCCGGGCCCAGCCCGCTCTGGTCGTAAACCTGGCGTGCCGCTTGCACATTCATGTCGTAGCCGATGATGTTCTTGGCCGAGCCGTCGAACGTCGAGGCGAAGTCGGTGGTCATCGATTGCCCGACGATCTCCACGGCTTGGCCCGCCAGACCGTGCTGGTCGACGAACGCCTCGGAGGCCAGCACCACCGCGGCCGAACCGTCGGAGGTCGGCGAGCACTGCAGCTTGGTCAGCGGATCGGAGATCATCTTCGCCGCCATGATGTCGGAGAGGCTGTACTCCTCCTGGAACTGGGCGTACGGGTTGTTCACCGAATGCTTGTGGTTCTTGTAGCCGATCTTGGCGAAATGCTCCGCGGTGGCGCCGTATTGGCGCATGTACTCACGGCCTGCCGCACCGAACATCCACGGCGCCACCGGGAAGGCGAACTCGTCGATCTCGGCGAGCGCCTTGACATGGCGACCCAGCGGCGTCTCGCGGTCGGTGGCACCGCCGCCCAGCGAGCCCGGCTGCATCTTCTCGAACCCGAGAGCCAGCACGCAGTCGGAGAGTCCACCACGAATCGCCTGTGCTCCTAGGAACAGCGCAGTCGATCCCGTCGAGCAGTTGTTGTTGACGTTGACGATCGGGATGCCGGTCATCCCCAGCTCGTAGAGTGCGCGCTGCCCGGAGGTGGAGTCACCCGAGCAGTAGCCGACGAAACCCTGTTCGATCTGGCCGTAATCCACGCCCGCGTCGGCCAGCGCCTTGGTGCCCGACTCGCGCGCCATGTCCGGGTAGTCCCAGCCTTCGCGTCGCCCCGGCTTCTCGAACTTGGTCATCCCGACCCCGACGACGAACACCCGGTTCGGCATGGCTGGCCCTCCTGGTTGGCGCATCATTGCGAGTAGTTTCGCGAGCAGACGCAGAATCGCATACCGGACCCCGGAATAATGCGAGTTTGCGTCTGCTCGCGGGCACTTCGTGTACATGTAGTTGTAACACGTTCTAGTTTTCCGTGGAGGGACAACAATGGCGTTGCGAGTCGTCCAATGGGCAACGGGGTCGGTCGGGGTCGCCGCCATCAACGGCGTGCTGGAGCATCCTGAGCTCGAACTGGTCGGCTGCTGGGTGCATTCCGCCGACAAGGCCGGCAAGGACGTCGGCGAGATCATCGGTGCCGACCGGTTGGGCGTCACCGCCACCGCCAACATCGAGGACATCCTCGCACTCGATGCCGACGCGGTCATCTACGCGCCGCTGCTGCCGAACCTCGACGAGGTGACGGCGCTGCTGCGCTCGGGCAAGAACGTGGTGAGTCCGGTCGGCTGGTTCTATCCCAGCGAATCCGAGGCCGCCCCGTTGGAGGAGGCCGCCCGCGCGGGCAACGCGACCCTGCACGGAGCCGGGATCGGGCCGGGTGCGGCCACCGAGCTGTTCCCCTTGCTGCTGTCGGTGATGTCGACCGGGATCACCCATGTCCGCGCCGAGGAGTTCTCGGACCTGCGCACCTATGGCGCGCCCGACGTGCTGCGGCATGTGATGGGATTCGGCGGCACGCCCGAGAGTGCACTGAGCGGCCCGATGCAGAAGTTGCTCAACGGCGGTTTCTTCCAGTCGGTCCGGTTGATCGTCGATCGCCTCGGCTTCGCCGCTGAGCCGCTGATCCGCACCTCGCAGGAGGTCGCGGTGGCCACCGCCCCCATCGACTCGCCGATCGGGGTGATCGAGCCCGGCCAGGTCGCCGGCCGCCGGTTCCACTGGGACGCCGTGGTGACCGACACCATCGTCGTGCGGATCACGGTGAACTGGATGATGGGGGAGGACAACCTCGACCCTGCTTGGTCTTTCGGGCCCGCCGGCGAGCGGTACGAGATGGAGGTGCGAGGCAATCCGAACACCTTCGTCACGGTCAAGGGCTGGCAGCCGGAAAGCGTCGAGGAAGGGCTGATCAGCAATCCCGGTGTGGTGGCCACCGCCGCGCACTGCGTCAACTCCATTCCGGCGACCTGCGCGGCCGCCCCCGGCATCGCGAGCTTCTTCGACCTGCCGCTGATCACCGGCCGCGCCGCAGCACAGTTGAGTCGCTGACCCACGGGGCGGCTGGCCGCAACGAGTCAGAACTGGGAGCGACGCATCCTGTTCCGGACTCGCTCTCACGTCTGGATCGTTGTGTGCCCCCGCACTCAGCGGGGCTCGAGGACGGCCGCCGGGCCGCGCAGCATCAGCTGGCGTCCGATGATGATGCGCTGAATCTCGCTGGCGCCTTCCCAGATTCGTTCCACGCGCAGCTCACGGAACATCCGCTCGGCAACGTTCTCGCGCATGTAGCCGCGGCCGCCGAAGATCTGGACGGCCCGGTCGGCGACTCGGCCGGCCATCTCCGAGCAGTAGAGCTTGGCCATCGAAGCCTGGCCGTGCAGTGCCTTGCGATCCAGGCCGGCATCGATACCTCGGGCGACCTCGTACAGCAGGCTGCGGGCGGCGAACAACTCGGTGGCGCTGTCGGCGAGCATGCCGGCCACTAGTTGATGCTCGCCGAGCGGTTTGCCGTCCACGATGCGGTCTTTGGCGAATGCGGTCGTCTCGTCGACCAGGCGCTGGGCGGCGCCCACACAGCGGGAGGCCACCATGAGACGTTCGAAGCGGAACCAGTCCTGGGTGAACAGCATGCCCTCACCTTCGGCGCCGACCAGGTGGCTGGCCGGGACCCGGACGTCGGTGAACGACACGATCGGGTGCTCGTCTGGGATGTTGTGCGAATAGTGTGGTGTGCGAACGACTTCCACTCCCGGCCAGGGGAGGTCCACCACTAGCAGAACGTGGTCGCCCTGGTGCGGCCCGTCGGCCAGCACGGCCTGCACGAAGCAGTACTGGGCGAGGTTGTAGGACGTCACATGCCATTTGACGCCGTTGATCACGTACTCGTCACCCTCGCGGCGGGCGGTGGTCTCCAACGCGGAGACGTCCGAACCGGCGAACTCCTCGGTGATGGCGTAGGCCTCGTGCTTCTCACCGCGCACTGCCGGCAACAGCCACCGCTCCTTCTGGTAGTCGGTGGCCACCTCGGCCCACCACTGCGGCGGGGTGTGCATGACCCAGGCGATCGCGTTGGTGACCCGGCCGACCTGCTCCTGTACCAGAACCTGTTGCAATGCGGTGAATCCCGGGCCGCCGACCGATGTGGGCATGTTGGTGGCATACAGGCCGAGCTCGATGGCCCGGGCGTGGTGTGCGGCGGTCAGTTCCGCGGGTAGCTGTCCGCCGGCGGCCTCGGCCTCGGTCTCGTAGGGGATCAGGGTCTCGACGAAGTCGCGGGCGGTGTCCCGGATCCGTAGGTCTTCGGCTGTCAACCCGTACATTCGCCGCGTTCTCCGCTCCGTGGAAGCTATGGAAGCTATTGACTGAGCGTTCAGTCTATGCCACGGTCTTGAGGTATGACCAGCAGTAGTGCGGACGTCGTGGTGGTCGGTGGCGGCACCGTAGGAGCGTGGACGGCGGTCCAGCTCGCCGAGCGTGGGGCCGGGCGCGTGGTGCTGCTGGATGCGCACACCCTCGGCGAGGGTGCCAGCAGCCGGGCGGCGGGCATGGTCCGGGCCCAGGGCGGCACCGAGACCGCCATCCGGCTCGGCCAGCGCAGCCAGGAGTTCTACGTCCGCAGCGGCGAGCGCTATCCGCTGGATTGCGGATTCGTCGCCCAGGGCTACCTGATGCCGTGCTTCACCGACGCCGAAGTGGCAGCCGCGCACGAGCGGATTGCGCTGCAGCGCTCGCTGGGACTCGAGGTGGAATGGCTCTCCTCGGCCGACATCGACAGCCGGGACACCGGTATGGCCCCGGGGGGAGCGCCGGCGGTTCCTATGCCCCCGGCGACGGCTACATCGACGCGCCGCGGAATGTACTGGCCTACACCGCCGCTCTGACCGCGCACAACGTCGTCGTGCGCGAGCGGTGCGCCTTCACCGGCCTGCGGGTGGCCAACGGCCACGTCATCGGTGTCGACACCGCCGACGGGCCGATCGACACCAACCGGGTGGTGCTCACCGGCGGCCCGCTGCTGGGTGACGTCGGTGCACGGGCCGGCGGCCGCATTCCCGCCGGCGGCACTCGCCACCAAGTCGTGGTGACCGAGCCGCTGAAGGGCGTCAACATCGACGACCTGCCCATGGTGTTCGACGTAAGCGAAGGAATCTACTGGCGGCCAGGCGAATTCGGCGGCGTGCTGTGGGGGATGAGCAATCCGCTGGAGCAGCCTGGTGCGGCGACCGAGTTCGACTGGACGTACTACGAAAAGGCGAAGGCGCGCATCGAGTCGTTGTTCCCACCGGTGCGCGGCCTCGGGTTGCGACGCACCTGGGCGGCGACCATCGACTACACCAACGACCACCTGCCGATCCTGGGCCCGCTGCTCACCGACGACGGACCGGTCGACGGCACAGTGGTGGCCTGCGCGGCCGGCCACGGCATGATGTGGGGCCCGGCGGTGGCCGAGGCCGCCGCCGACCTGGCCCTCACCGGCGAATGCACCTGGCTTGATCTCACCGATCTCGGGCTGGACCGTTTCGACGCCGACGGCAACAGTCGGCTGGCGCCCGAGCCGATCTCCCTGCCATTCCCCGAACACGCCTGACAACGAGAGGTTTCCGATGACCGCTGCTGTGCTGACCACCGTTCTGGCCGACGCCGCCGACGCCGAGCTGGAGGACTGGGGGCCGTTGGCAGAAGCCACCGATCACCCGATGGCCACCCACGGCCTGGAGGTGTGGGTCGACGGCGACAAGTCCGCCGGCATCTGGCAGTGCGAGCCGGGCCCGTCGCACTGGACACTCGAGACGAACGAAGTCATCTACGTTGTCTCCGGGCGGATGACCGTCACTCCGGACGGGGGTGAGCCCAGTGTGGTGGGCGCCGGCGACCTCGCGGTCTTCCCGTTGGGCTGGACCGGCACCTGGGAGATCCACGAGACGCTGCGCAAGGCGTACGCGATTTTCTGACCGGTCAGCGCACGCTCAGCGCCGACGTGCGGTGCGCCCGCGCCAGGCACCCGACCGGGTCGTCGAGCAACCTGCCGAAGGCCACCTCGGCGGCTCCGATGAGCACCGACCGGTCGCCCAGGCCGGGCAGCATGATCTGGGGCCGAAACCCGGACACCTGCAAGGCCCGCGCGTCCAACTCGGCGAGAACGTCGTTGCCTATCAACGGGTACAGGGCGCGAAGATATCCGCCGAGCACGATGATCTCCGGGTTGAGGAGATTGACCACACCCGCGAGCCCGCGGCCCAGATGGTGGGCAATGACGCTGAGTTGTTCTGGTGCCGAGGCTAATTCGTCAAGGTGATCGCCGAGTTCGGTGAGCCGATCGGACGGCCAGTGCACCGCCCGGGCAATAGCCGCCGCGCCGATCTCGGTTTCCCAGCAGCCCACCGCGCCGCAATGGCAGCCTCTGGTGCCGTCTCCGAATGGCAGGTGCCCGATTTCACCGGCGAATCCGGACCTGCCGCTGACCGGGTTACCGCCGGCGATGATGCCGGCGCCCACACCCACTTCGCCGGAGATGTACACGAGATCGTCGACGCCGCGTCCGACTCCGCGCAGGTGCTCGGCCAGTGCACCGAGGTCGGCGTCGTTACCCAGGACCGGGCGCAGGTCGGTGTCCAGCCGAGCGGCCAGCATGCCGGCGAACGGTACGTCGCGCCAGTCCAGATTGGGTGCCAGCCGGACGGTTCCACGCTCGCGGTCGATGATGCCCGGAATGCTCACCCCGATGCCGACCAGCATCGAATCGGGCTCGGCGTCCCGCAACACCGCTGCGGCCAGCCCGACGATCGCCGCAGCGGTGGCCGCGGGATCGTGATCTGCCGGCGCCGGGGCAGTGGCCTGGGCCAGCGGAATGCCGCCCAATCCGACCCGCGCCACGACCAGTGCCGACACTCGCACGTCCACGGCCAGCACATAGGCATGTTCAGTGGCGGCCACGCCGACCGACGGCCGGCCTGCCGAGGAGTGCGCGCCGGCCGCCGGTGCCCGCTGTTCGGCGAGTTGCAGCACCTCGGCCTGCGCGACCAGATCGGCGATTGTGCTGCGGTTCAACCCCATCAGCGAGGTCAGCGATGACCGCGACAGCAATCTGGCCAGATGGAGATGCCGGACCAACGTGCTCAGGTTGTGCCGTCGGACGTTCTCCTGATTCGTCCCGGCACGTGAGCGGGGATCACTGGGATGCACTCAGCCGACACCGGTGACCGAACGGCGCCGCCGCGAGATCGCGTCGACGCTGGCCGCCAGCAGCAACACCCCACCGGTGACCAGGAAGTTGATGTAGGACGACTGGTTGAGCAGGCCGAGTCCGTTGGCGATGGTCGCCACCACCACGCCGCCGACGACGGCGTCGACAGCCCTGCCCTTGCCGCCGAACAGGCTGGTGCCGCCGATCACCGCGGCTCCCACCGCGTACAGCAGGGTGTTGCCGGCCCCCGACGACGCCGAGACCTTGCCGCCGTAAGAGGCGGCGATGATCCCGCTGAGCGCGGCGAGCGATGAGCAGACCACGAACACCGAGATCCGGATCCGGTCGACGTTGATGCCGGCCCGCCTGGCCGCCTCGGCGTTACCGCCGACGGCATAGATGTGTCGGCCGTAGGCGGTCCGAGTGAGAATGAACGTGCATGCGATCAGCAGCACCGCCACCAGCGGAAGCACATAGGGGACGCCGCGGATTTCGACGCGGGGATTGACGCTGCGGTTGACGTTCATCAGATAGGTGACGCCGACGATCACCACCGCCACCGCGGCGATACGGGCGGCCACCACCCCGAACGGGGCGTGGTGCAGTCCGAGCGCGACCTTGCGGCGATACCGGTACAGCTCGAGTCCGGCGAACCCGACGACGATCAACGCCGCGCACACCCAGCCGGCCACCACCGACATGTTGCTGATCGTGATGCCGCGGATGACTTTGTCGTCCACTCGCACCGAGCCGCCCTCGCCGATCAGCTTCAGGGTGACACCCTGCAGGCCGAGGAAGAAGGCAAGTGTCACAACGAAAGACGGGATTCCGAGCTTGGCGCGCAACACCCCGATGGTCGCCCCGATCAGCGCGCCGGCGGCCACCCCGGCCACGACGGCAGCCCACCACGGCCAGCCGTCGTTGACGATGGTCAGCGCCATCGCACAGGCCGACACCCCGCCGGCCACCCCCGCGGAGAGGTCGATGTCGCCGAGCAGCAGTACGAAGATCAACCCCATGGCCAGCACGCAGATCGACCCGGCCTGGGTGATCAGGTTGGCCAGGTTCAACGCGGAGGTGAACCGCTCGTTGGCCATCCCGAAGACCACGAACAACACGACGAGGCCGAGGACGGCGGGCAATGATCCCATGTCCCCACCGCGCACCCGACGCGCATAGCCGCGGGCGGCGTCGAGGAATGTCTCGTCGGTACGCGCGTCGGCGGCGAAGTCCGTTTCGGCGAGACCGGTGTGCGATTTCGAACTGACGGTGGTCATCCGGAGATCCTTCACATCGACTGGGCGGCCTCGGCCGGGGCGAGCCCGAGGCTGCCCGAGCGTCCGGCGGTGATGAGTTCGACGACTTGGCTGTGGGTGACCTCGGAGGTTTTGACCTCCGCGGCGACGCGTCCCAGGTACAGCGCGCAGATGCGGTCGGCGACCTCGAACACGTCGGCCAGGTTGTGCGAGATGAGCACGACGCCGAGGCCCTGATCGGCGAGGCGGCGGACCAGGTCGATGACCTGGCGGGTCTGGGCCACCCCGAGCGCGGCGGTGGGCTCGTCGAGCAGCACCACCTTGGAGTTCCACAGCACCGACTTGGCGATTGCCACCGTCTGGCGCTGCCCGCCAGACAGGCTCGACACCGTCTGGCGTACGGATTTCACCGTCCGCACCGACAGCGACGTCAGGGCCTGTCTGGCCATCGTCTCCATTCGCGCCTCGTCGAGCACCCCGCGCTTGATGATCTCGCGACCCAGGAACATGTTCTGCACAATGTCGAGGTTGTCGCACAGCGCGAGATCCTGGTAGACCACTTCGATGCCCAGAGCGGCAACATCATTGGGCCCGTGCACGGTGACCTGCCTACCCTCGAACAGATAGCTGCCCGAGTCGATCGGGTGGATGCCGGCAATCGATTTCACCAACGTCGACTTGCCCGCGCCGTTGTCGCCGACCAGGGCGGTCACTTCGCCGGGGTAGACCTGGAAGTCGACATCGTGCAGGACGTGGACGACGCCGAAACTCTTGTTGACACCGCGCAACTCGAGAATAGGTTGCACCATGGCGGCCTACAGTCCGGCCGCGCTGCACATGGCCGCGAACTGCCCCGTGCAGACTTCGGTCTTGTTCTGCCCGTTGTCGGCGAAGACGTCGCCCACGTTGGCCTTGGTGATCGATTTCGGGGTCAGCAGGACCGACGGCACGTCCCGGTTGCCCTTGTCGTCGCGCGAGGTGCTGTTGGTCTTCGGCTTGTCGCCCTTGACCAAGGCGATCGCGGCGTCGGCCAGCGCGCCGGCCTCCTCGGTGGCCGACTTGTAGACCGTCATGCATTGGGTACCGGCCAGGATGTTCTGCAATCCTTCGACGGTGGCGTCCTGGCCGGTGACCGCCACCTGCCCGGCACGGTGATTCTTCTGCAGGATCGAGATCACCGACCCGGCCAGGCCGTCGTTGGCGGCGTAGACGCCGTCGACCTTGCCGTCGGAGGCGGTGTACATCTGCTCGAAGATGGTGACCGCCTTGTCGTTGTCCCAGTCCGGGACGGCCTGTTCGCCGACGATGGTGATCGACGGCGTCTTGTCGACCACCGAGTGCGCGCCGGTGGTGAACAGCGTGGCGTTGTTGTCGGTGGGAGAGCCATTGAGGAACAACACGTTCGAGGGCTTGCCGGCCAGGCAGTCGACCAGGCCCTGGCCCTGCAGTTCGCCGACCTTCGTACCGTCGAACGAGATGTAGGCGTCGGCCGAGCCGCCGAGGGTCAGCCGGTCGTAGTCGATGGTCTTCACGCCCTGGGTGGCCGCCTTCTGCTGGATGGCCGCCCCGCTGTCGGAGTCCAGGTTGACGATCGCCAGCACGGTGACACCGTCGGCGATCATGCCGTCGGCGATCGTCGCCATCTTGTCCGCCGACCCCTCCGCGTTCTGGATCGAGTACGGGATGCCGGCCGATTTGAAGGCCGACTCCAGCGCGGGCCGGTCCTTGGTCTCCCAGCGGACCGATGATTTGGTGTCCGGCAGGATGACGCCGATCTTGCCGGTTTGGGCTTGGCCGCCACCGCCACCATTGCCCCCACCGCCGCTGCAGGCGGTCAGCGTCAGGGCGGTTCCGGCCAGCACGGCGAATGTGAGTGCGCTCAGTTTGGTCATGACGATCGCCTTTCTCCGGGGCAGATCGGGGTTTGTTGTTTGGAACAACATATAACGTGACCCACGTCACGTCCAGACCCCGAGTCGGTGGGGGTCAGCGCGCGCCCATCAGATGCTCAACGGCAAGCTGCTGGAGTCGCACGAATCCGAAACCTTTTCCGCCAAAGTATGATTCGGCGTCGAAGTCCTCGTAGGCGGCGCGGTCGGCCAGCAGCTCCCGGTAGCTCTCGCCGGGGTTCAGCGTGGGCTGTCGCAGCTCGTCCACCCGCGCGGCGGCCAACGCCTCGACGACCTCCGGGTCTTCGCGGAATGTCTTGGCGCGCTGTTTGAGTAGCAGGTACATCCGCATGTTGGCCGCCGCCGACTCCCACACTCCGTCGATGTCCTCGGTGCGGCTGGGCTTGTAGTCGAAGTGCCTGGGGCCGGTGTAGCTGGCGGAGCCGTCGGCCCCTCCGTTCTCCAGCAGGTCGACAAGGGCGAACGCGTTGGCCAGATCGCCGTGCCCGAACACCAGGTCCTGGTCGAACTTGATGCCGCGCTGGCCGTTGAGATCGATGTGGAAGAGCTTGCCGCTGTAGAGCGCCTGGCTGATGCCGTGCATGAAGTTCAGCCCGGCCATCTGCTCGTGACCGGTTTCGGGGTTGACGCCCACCAGCTGCGGGTGGGCCAGCGTCTCGATGAACGCCAGCGCATGCCCGACGGTGGGCAACAGGATGTCACCACGCGGTTCGTTGGGCTTGGGCTCGATGGCCAGGCGCAGCCCGTAATCGTTGTCGATCACGTACTGGCACAACAGGTCCAGCGCCTCGCGATAGCGTTCGAATGCCGCCCTTACGTCCTTGGCGCTGTCGTACTCGCTGCCCTCCCGGCCGCCCCAGAGTACGAAAGTCTGGGCACCCAGTTCGGCGGCCAGGTCGAGATTGCGCAACGTCTTGCGTAGCGCGAAACGCCGGACCGCGCGATCGTTGCTGGTGAAGGCGCCGTCTTTGAAGACGGGTTGGGTGAACAGATTGGTGGTGACCATGGGCACGACAAGGCCGGTGGACTGCAGTGCGGCCGTGAGCCGGTCGATCGCGCGGCGGCGTTCGCCGTCCGTGCAGCCGAACGCAAACAGGTCGTCGTCGTGGAACGTGAGGCCGTACGCGCCGAGCTCGGCGAGCCGCTCGACGGCCTCGACGGCGTCGAGCGGCGGTCGGGTGGCCACGCCGAACGGGTCGTTGGCCGTCCAGCCGATGGTCCACAGGCCGAAGGAGAACTTGTCGGATGGCGAGGCGGTGAGCTCATCGGCGGGGGCGTTGGACTCGAGGACGGACATGGTGAACTCCTGAATCTAGATTTGTTCTGATGCCGAACATAAGATGTGGCGTGTGCCACTGTCAATGCCAGTGTGGTCGGCAGCGGCGACCGAAACCGGAAAGGTGGTCGGGGTGACCCGTGCAGCGAGGATCGGCACCAGTACCGACGACGTCCGCCGGCGCAACCTGTCCGGAGTGCTGACGCTCGTGCACCGGCACCAGGCGCTCAGCCGTGCCGAGCTCACCCGGCGGACCGGGTTGTCCCGCTCGACCGTCAAGGATCTGGTCGAGGAGCTGGCTGACCGCGGGCTGGTCTCCGAGATCCAGGCCGCCCCGGCCACCCAAGTAGGCCGTCCCAGCCCGATCGTGTGTCCACAGGCCAAGACGTTGTGCGTTGCGGTCAACCCGGAAATCGATGCCATCACAGTCGGTTTGGTCGGCCTGGGCGGCATGGTGCTGGAGACGCGACGGTATCCCACCGACGGAGCGCCGACGGCCGAGGAGGCCGTCACGACCGCCGCGGACGCCGTCGAACTGCTGCGCACACAGCTTGAGCCCGGCTGCAGCATCGCCGCGATCGGCGCCGCGGTGCCGGGGTTGGTCCACGGTGGCTCGGCGGTGCAGCTGGCGCCGCACCTGGACTGGCACGACGCCGACTTCGGCCACCTGCTCAACGTCGCGACCGGGCTACCGGTGTTCGCCGCCAACGACGCCAACGCCGGAGCGATCGCCGAACACATCTTCGGCAGGCACCACAACGCCGACCACATGATCTACGTCAACGGCGGCGCCGGTGGCATCGGTGCCGGCTTCGTGGTGGCCGGCGAGTTGCTGCACGGGCTGGCCGGGTATGCCGGCGAACTCGGCCACACCTACGTCGGCGGTGACGGCCGCTGCCATTGCGGGAACATCGGATGCCTGGAAACACAGGTCAGTCAGTCCGACACCGACATCGACCGACAAGCGCGCTACCTGGCGATCGCCCTCGGCAATGCGGTCAACATGCTCAACCCGGGGCTGATCGTGCTCGGCGGCTTCTTGCGGGCGTTCCCCGAACTGGCCGGCGCGGTGCTCACCGCCGAGATGGCCCGGCACAGCCTGCGCGCGCCGCACGACCTGGTACGCGTCGTCCCTGCGACGCTGGGCGCAGAGACGCTGATGATCGGTGCCGCCGAGCTGGCCTTCGCCCCGCTGCTGGCCGACCCGGCCGCGGTGGCCTAACCCCGACGCGCAATCACCAGGGCGTCGACGGCGACGGCTCCCGACGCCGAGGCGATCACCGGGTTGGCCTCGACCGCGTCCAGCTGCTCACCGAGTTCGATGGCCAGCTGGGAGAAGCCGACCAGCACCGCTGCCAATGCGGCCATATCGACGGCTGGGCTACCTCGCCAGCCGGTCAGCAGTGCTGCGGTGCGCAGCGAACCCAGCAGCGTTGCAGCGGATTCCGCCGTGATCGGTGGGCACGCCACCACCCGGTCGGCGAGCAGCTCCACCAGGGTGCCGCCGGCGGCGACCACGAGCAAGGGCCCGAAGTTGTCGTCACGCACCACACCGACCGAGATCTCCACGCCGGGTGCCGCCATCGCATCGACACTCACATCCGGGCCCAGTCGCCCGGCCATCCGGTGATAGGCCGCACCGAGCGCATCCGGGTCGGCAAGGTGCAGTACGACTCCGCCGAGGTCGCTCTTGTGTGCCGCGGCGAGGGTTTTCAGCGCGACCGGATAGCCGATCTCCTCGGCCGCGGCCAGCACCCCGGCGATGTCGTGGGCGGCTCGTGACTGCGTCACCGGGATGCCGTAGTCGGCGAGCAGTTCGAAAGCGGCGGGGGCATCCCAACCGGGTGCGGCCAACCGTGTGGTCCAGCGCTGCACTCGGTTGTCGTCGATCTCGGGGCGGTGGGCCGGCACGGGAAGTGGCCACCGCGCCAGGTGCCCCAGCGCCGCGAGCCCGCTGCGGGTGCCCTCCAGCACCGGAATCCCTTTGCTTCGCAGCAGTTCCGCGGTGGGATGGTCGACCGCCGACGAGACCGACGTCAGCACCGCCAGCGGTGCATCGGTTATGGCCGCGATGTCCAACAAGGCGTCGGCATAGGCGGTGTCGCCGTCGTATTCGGTCACCAGGTCCACCGCCAGCGCGGTGACGGCGACCCCCGGGTCGTCGGCGATGACGCGCAGGCAACCGCCGAACAGTTCCCGGGTGTCGGCGCCGGTGCCCCACACGTCGAGTGGATTGTTGGCCGCGAGGCCGTCGTCGAGGAGTTCGCCGACAGCACTGAGGGTGTGGTCGCCGAGTGCGGTGAACGCCACCCCGAGATCATGGGCTAAATCGGCACACAGCGCGCGTTCGGCCCCGGAGTCGTGGACCGTCGCGATCCCGTGTGAGCCGGGTTTGCGGCGCCGGCCGGCTTCGAAAAGTTCGATGGTGTCCGCGAATTCGGCCATGTCCGAGACCCGGACCGCGCCGGTGTCGGTGCAGAAAGCCTGCCAGCCTGCTGCGTCACCGGCCAGTGCCCCCGAGTGCGCGGCGACCATGGCGCGTCCTCGTGGCGAGTGACCGACGGGCAGAATCACCACTGGGATGTCACGTTCTGCCGCACGCCGCAGTCCGGTTCGCAGCCGGCCCACCGCGCGCGGCGTCTCCAGCAGCAGCGCGATCAGCGTGGTGCCGGGGTCGTCGACGATGTATTCGACATAGTCGGCGGTGGTGGTCACCAGTTCCTGACCCGAGGAGACCGCCAGCCGGAACCCGAAACCACGACCTGCCCGCAGGATCGTCGAGAACGCCGAACCGGAATGGGTCACCAGCGAAACACCGCCCGGCGCAAGCGGATCGGGCTCCAGGTAGCCCAGTGCCCGCAGGCCGGTGGCGTTGTTCACAAACCCCATACAGCCGGCGCCGCACACCGCCATCCCGGCCGCGACCGCGGTGGCGGTGACCGCGTCGCGCAGGTCCGCGCCGTGGGCGGAGCCGAAGATCACCGCCGAAGGCGCGCCGATCGTGGCGGCCGCCCGCATCTGCTCGAGCAGTGCGGCGTCGGGAACACCGAGCAGGACCAGGTCCACCGGCTCACCGATCGCGGCCAGCGACGGGGCGCAGGCAACGCCGTCGATCTGGTCATAGCGCGGGTTGACCAAGTGCATGCGTGCCGAGCTGCGACGGGCTTCGATGATCATTCGCTCGCCGAAGCTTCCGGGACGCGGACTGGCGCCGACCAGTGCCACCGACCGCGCCCCCAGCATGGTGGCAACCGGGCTCATGCCGGTCAGGAACGTCGTCCCAGCTTCGAGAGGAGCCGGTGCTCACCGCGCTTCTTGTCGGCCAGCGCCGCCTTGGCGGCCTGCCAGCCCGGGATGCCGCACACGCCGCCGCCGGCGTGGGTTGCCGAGCTGCCGTTGTAGAGCCCGGCGATCGGGGTGCGGTAGTCGGCGAACCCGGGGGCCGGACGCATGTGGAACAGCTGCTCCAAGGACAGCTCGCCGTGGAAGATGTTGCCGCCGATGAGGCCGTACTCCACTTCCATCTCGTGCGGCCCGACGATGTCGCGATGCAGGATCGACCCTTTGAAGCCGGGTGCCACCTCGTCGTAGAGGTCGATCAGCCGGTCGGCGTAGGCCTCGAGCTCCTCAGTGTGCGGGGCGTCGGCCCATTCGGCGGGCACCCATTGGGTGAACAGCGACATGATGTGCGTGCCATCGGGGTTGAGCGTCTTGTCCAGGGTGGTGGGAATGACGCCGTCGCTGAACGGGGCCTGCGCCGGCCTGCCGGCGCGAGCGTCCTGGAAGGCCGCCTCGATGTACTCCATGGTGGGAGCCATTTCCACCGAGCCGGTGTGGTGTTCGGCGATCCCACTGCTGGGGTTGGCGGTGAAGTTCGGCAACTCGGCCAGCGCCAGGTTGATCTTCACCACGCCGCTGCGGGTCTTCCAGTGCTCGATGTCGTTGACGAAATCGCCTGGCAATTCGTGACGGGGGGTCTGATCCAGGAACGCGGTGCGCGGGTGCAGCGTGGTGACCACCAACGGTGCCCGGATCTCGTCACCGTTGTCGAGCACCACCCCCTCGATTCGGCCGCCCCGGACCAGCATCCGCGACACCCGGGAGTTGGTGCGGATCTCGGCGCCGAAACTGCGCGCCGAGCGGGCGATGGCATCCGAGACGGCACCCATGCCGCCTTCCGGGTAGCCCCAGCTGCCCAGCTGCCCGTCGCCGACGTCGCCGATCGAGTGGTGGGCCATCACGTAGGCGGTGCCCGGTTCGTACGGGCCGGCCCAGGTTCCGATCACGCCGTTGACCGCCAACGCGCCTTTGATTTGCGGTGATTCGAACCAGTCGTCGAGCAGGTCGGCGATGCTCATCGTCAGCAGCCGGGTGATGTCGCCGGTCTTGCGCACCGTCAGGCCGCGCTGCCCCCAGGCCAGCTTGGCCAGGTCCAGCAGGTCGGACGGACGACGTGAGCCGATGTTCGGCGGCACCTGCGTCAGTAGCGGCCCCATGACGTCGGCGATGCCTTCGAGCCAGGCGTTCCACTTCGGCCACGCGTCGGCGTCCTTCTTGGACCACTTGGCCAATTGCTCATGGGTGCGGGCCGGATCGTCTTCGTAGATGATCAGCGACCCACCCTCCGGAAAGGCCTGGTAGTACGGCCCCATCGGGTGCACCTTGTAGCCGTGCCGCTCCAGGCTCAGGTCACGCACGATCGTCGGCGGCATCAGGCTCATCACGTAGGACAGCCGGGTCACCCGCAGGTGGGGAGCGTCCTCCCACGGGGCTTCGGTGGTCGCCGCGCCACCGAGCGCGCCACGCGATTCCAGCACCACGGTCTTGGCGCCCGAACGCGCCAGGTATGCGGCAGAGACCAGACCGTTGTGTCCGCCGCCGATGACGATGGCGTCGTAGGTGTTCGACATGGCGCCCCACTTTCGTTGGCCCGCGTGGGCATCTTTGACTGACTGTTCAATCTAACCAAGTGTTAGGCTTTCAACAAGTGCCAGCGCAGGCACGCCGAGGGGAGTACAGAGGACATGGCCGAACCCGCACCCGCCACCGAGAACAATGAGGGGCGGCGAATCCAGATGTTGCGTGCCGCAGCGGAGCTCATCTGTGAGCGTGGTTTCTCCGAAACCAGAATCTCCGACGTGGCCAAACGGGCCGGGGTCAGTTCCGCGTTGGTCATCTACTACTTCGGCACCCGGGACCGGTTGTTGGTCGATGCGCTGCGCTACTCGGAGGAGTCCTTCTACGAGGCCGCTGAGCAGATGCTGGCCGAGGTGTCCTCGCTGCGTGACCGGCTGTCGTTGCTGATCCAGTGGACCTGTGTTCCGGGTCCCGACGTCGCCGGCCCGGCAGCACCGGGAGCGCATCAAGAGATCCCCGGCGCCTGGGGCCTGTGGTTCGATCTGTGGGCTCAGGCGTTTCGGCATGACGAGGTCAAGGCCGGCCGGGTGGAACTCGATGCGCGCTGGCGGCGGATGATCGTCGATGCGGTCGAATCGGCCGAGCTCGACGCCGAGGTCGACGCGCGAATGTTCGCCCTGGAGTTCTCCGCGCTACTCGATGGGCTGTCCATCCAGGTGGCACTGGAGGATCCCGAGGTCGACTCGAAGGTGGCCTACGACATCGCGATGCGATTCGCCGAACGGGAACTCAACCTGCCCCGCGAACGCCGCCGCCCGCTTGCAGCCGCAGGCAGCAAGGGCCGCCGTTCCCGCTGAGCTCAGGTCCCGCTGAGCGCCTCCACCGGTGCGGCGACCAGCTCCGCGGCCGGATCGTTGACGACGCTGGCCGAACTTCGGGCCAACACCCGCACCGCGTCCGCGGTGCACACACACGTCACCGGCATCCCGGCGGAGTAACCCACCGACGACGGCCCGGATTGGTTGGCCACGTCGACGACCAGTGCGGTGGGCTCGCCGACGTCGACGTGCACCTGGGTCGTGGCGCCGTGGTAAACCACCTGCGCCACAGTGCCGTTGATCGCGTTGCGACCCGCGGACACTGGGTCGTCGGGTCCCTGTAGCGTGATCCGCTCGGGCCGGATCACGATGGCCGCCGGTCCCGGGCGGCATGAGTTGTCCACGGCGGCACCGAGTCGCGTTGTCAACGCAGAACACAGCGCCGAGCCGTCCCCGCACTCCAACACATCGGCGTCGAAGATGTTGGCCGCCCCGAGGAACCCGGCCACGTAGGTGGTCGCCGGTGCGGAGTAGATCTCCTGCGGGGGGCCCACCTGTTCGACCCGGCCCTCGGCGAGCACCGCGATCTGGTCACTCATGGTCAGTGCCTCGTCCTGGTCATGGGTGACGTAGACGAAGGTGATCTCGACTTCTCGCTGAACCGAACGCAGCTCGAGCTGAAGTTGCCTGCGCAACTTGGCGTCCAGCGCGCCCAGCGGCTCGTCGAGCAGCAGCACGCGGGGCTGCAGGACGAGCGCGCGCGCCAAGGCGACCCGCTGCTGTTGGCCGCCGGAGAGCTGGGTGGGCCGGCGTTTGGCGAAGCCGCTCATCCGGACCAGTTCGAGTGCCTCGCCGACGCGGCGCTTGACCTCGTCTTTGGGAGCCTTCTGGTAGCGCAGGCCGAACGCGACGTTGTCCCAGACAGTCATGAACGGGAACAGTGCGTAGGTCTGGAACACGGTGTTGACCGGACGCTTGTGCGGCGGATCCTGTGCGACGTCCCGGCCGTCGAGTTCGATGCGTCCGGAATCCGGTTTCTCGAATCCGGCGATCATCCGCAGCGTGGTGGTCTTTCCGCAGCCAGAAGCGCCCAGCAGTGAATAGAACTGACCGGCCGGGATGTCCAGGTCGATACCCGTCACGGCGGGCACCCCGTCGAACGACTTTGCCAGCTGATGCAGCCGGATCGCGCCGCCGGTCACCGGTGGCCGTTCCGACAGCAGGCGCTCAGCCGGCCACCGCCTCGGCCAGCCGCGCGAAGTTCGCGGCGAACCGGTCGACATCTGCCTCGTCGTGCTGAACAGACAGCAGCCATTGCTCCACCTTGCCCCAAGGCGGCAGGAATACTCCGCCATTGTGTTGCATGAGCCAATGCAGATGGCCCAATCGGTCGTCGATCTGGAGGAAGTCGCGGAAGTCGTGCACCGGCTCGCGCTTGAACGTCACGCAACCCTTGGCTCCCACGCTGACCACGTGCCAACCGTAACCGTGTTCGGCTGTCGTCGCTTCCAAAGTGGAGCGCAATCTTGCGGCCAGCCCGTTCATCCTCTGGTAGGCCTCGGGGGTCAACACCTCCGACAACGTCGCCCTGGTGGCGGCCATCGCCAGCGGATTGCCGTTGAACGTGCCGACCTGCTCGTAGCGGCCCTCGGCGATCGCCGACATCACCGCGGTGGTCCCGCCGATCGCCGCGACGGCGATACCGCCACCCAAAGCCTTTGCCAGACAGACGATATCGGGAACAACGCCGGACATCGCGGTGACCCCGCCGGGCCCGGTGGTGAAGCCGGTCTTGACCTCGTCGTAGATCAGCAGCGCGCCGTCGGCGTGCAGCAGGTCGCGGATGGCTGCCAGGTAGCCGTCATCGGGCGGGATGATCCCGGCGTTCATCATCACCGGTTCCACGATCATGGCGGCCACCCGGCCCCGGTGCTCGGCCAGTGCGCGGGCCACCGCGTCGGGATCGTTGAAGCCCACCACGACGACCAGGTCCCTGATCGCGGCCGGGATACCGCTGTTGCCGGGCACCCCGATCGGGTGGTCGCGCGGACCGACCTGATCAGCCTCGGGTAGCACCGACACCTCGACCGAGTCATGATGGCCGTGATAACACCCCTCGACCTTGATGATCAGGTCCCGGCCCGTCACGCAACGGGCCAGGTGGACGGCGTCCATGGTGGCCTCGGTGCCGGAGTTGGCGAAGCGCCACAACGGCAGGTCGAACCGGCGGGCCAACTCTGCGGCAATCCAGATCGCGTCCTCGGTGGGCTGAGCGAAGTGGGTGCCGCGGCGCACCTGCCGGCTGACCGCCTCCACGATCGCCGGATGGGCGTGGCCGGCGATCGACGCGCCGTAACCGCCGTGCATGTCGACGTACTCGGTGCCGTCGACGTCGTACACCTTCGAGCCCGCCCCGTGACTCATCCACACCGCCTGGGGCTGCGCGATCTGCCAGTTCGACGTCGCACCGCCAGCGAGGTATTCACCTGCGCGAGAAATCATTTCGGTACTACGCGGTTGGCGTGCGAGGAAAATGCGCTCCTCTTCGGCGATCAAGTCGTCGACCGTGTCGTGAACCGGGCTCTCGATAATCGACGAAGCCACTGCGAAATCCTCCACTCGATTGCCGTGCGGACCTGCGAAGAAGCGCCGCCTCAGCTGTTGACTGAGTGTTCAGTCTATGTCAGAGTCAATTCCGGAGACAAGACACGAATATCGACGAAAGGCGCGGGATGTCAGCACCGAACCGACCGGGTCCCAACCGTCGACAGTTCCTGCAGCGGGCCGCCCTGCTGGCCGCGGGAACTCCCGCTCTCGTCGGCTTCCTCGACGCGTGTTCCAAAGGGGGGCAATCGTCTTCAGCTCCCACACTGAAGATCGCGTCGCCGTCGAATCCGGTCAAGTGGGACATTGCGGGCGACAACCAGCCGATCGCCGACGGGCTCGCCCCGGAGAAGGGTGCGACGCTGCAGCTCTACAGCTACGCCGACTACATCGCCCCGGACGCGCTGAAATCCTTCGAGGACAAATACTCCACCAAGGTGCAGGTGTCGACGTTCAACGACACCGACGAGGCACTGACGAAGATCCGTGGCGGCAACGTCGACTACGACCTGTTCTTCCCCAGCTACGACCAGATCAGCCGGCTGGTGACCGGTGGACTGGTGCGCTCGCTCAACCACACCTACATTCCCAACATCAGCAATGTCTGGCCGATCTTCACCAACCCGTGGTACGACCAGGAGTGGCGCTACACGGTGCCCTACACCGTCTACACCACCGGCATCGGCTGGCGGACCGACCAGGTGCCCGCTGACATCGGTGCACTGAAGAATCCGTATGAGGCACTGTGGGATCCGGCCTACAAGAACAAGACCGCCGTGATCGACGACTGGCACACGGCGATGGCCATGGTGCTGCTGAAGATGGGCATCACCGACGTCAACACCTCCTCGGCCGACGATCTGAAGAAGCTCGGCGACCAGCTCACCGCGCTGGTCGCCGCGACGTCGCCGAAGGTGACCGTCACCATGTACAGCGATCTGCCGGCGGGGCAGATCAGTGTCTCGCAGATGTGGTCCGGTGACATCATCAACGCCGTCAGCTATCTGCCGGAAGGCACCAATGCCGACATCCTGCGGTACTGGTTCCCGGCCGACGGCAAGGGACTGGTCGACAACGACCTGATCGTGCTGTTGCGTGGCGGTAAGAACCCGGTGCTGGGCCATCTGTTCCTCAACCACATGCTCGAGACCGAGGTTGCCAAGCAGAACTTCCAGCAGATCGGTTACCAGCCGCCGCAGGTGTCACTCAACCCGGACAGCCTGGTGTCAGACGGGCTGGTCCCGGAGAACCTCAAGTCAGCGATCGTGCGGCCGGAGTACTTCGACGTCGGGTACCGGCTGCTCGAGCTGGACGCCGCCAATGATGCGGCGTGGCACAACGTCTGGCGCGGTTTCAAGGCCGGGGGATCCTGACCCCGGTGGCGGTCGCCCCCGCTTCAGCCCCGGCACCCGCCCCCGCCACACCGGTGCGGCGTCGGGAGCGCACCAGTGCGCTGTGGCCCGCGCTGGCCATGCCGGGCATCATCTGGCTGCTGCTGTTCTTCCTGGCGCCGCTCTACGTGGTGCTGGCCATCGTGTTCGGTCAGGTGGACCCGATCTTCCGCACCCCGGTGCCGGTGTGGAATCCGCTGGAGTGGGACCCCACCCAGTTCAACTACGTCCTGACCCACATCGTCGGGGCCAACGGGGTGTTCGGACCCGCGCTGCTGCGCACCGCGGTCTACGTCGTACTGGCCAGTGTGCTCTGCCTGCTGATCGCCTTCCCGGTGGCCTACTACACCGCGCGGCTGTCCGGTCGGTGGGCCGGAGCCTTGCTGGCCGCGCTGATCGCACCGTTCTGGATCAGCTACATGATGCGAATGCTGGCCTGGGTGAACCTGCTTCAGGACGACGGCCTGGTGAACCGGCTGTTCAGCCTCGGTGGACTGCTGCATGTCAACGTGCACTGGCTCACCGGTCAACCCGTGGTGGTGGTACTCGGCCTGGTGTACGGCTATGTGCCGTACATGATCCTGCCGCTGTACGCCGGGCTGGACCGCCTGCCGCAGTCGACGCTGGAAGCCGCCCGCGACCTCGGCGCGAACCGGTTCGGGTCGTTCTGGCGGGTGACGCTGCCGATGTGCCGGCCGACGATCGTGGCGGCGGTGCTGTTGACCTGCCTGCCGATGCTCGGCGACTACTTCACCTCCGACATGCTGTCGGCCTCGCCGAAGACGGCGATGGTGGGCAACCTGATCAACGACAGCGTGCAGGCGCCCGGACAGACCGGGCAGGCCGGCGCGTTCGTGATGCTCGTGCTGATCGTGACCGTGGTGCCGATGTTCTACTACGTGCGCGTGACCGCGCGCGGCGACGAGGTGTCCACATGAGCGACGCTTGCGGAGCGAATCATGGGCGCACATGGCGCGCCCGAGCCTGCGAGGGGGCGGCATGAGAGGGCCAGTGGCGTGGTGGAAAGACCCGTGGCGTCCGCCGCGGGTGCTGGCTGCGGTCACCATCGGCTATCTGGTGTGGTCGCTGCTGCCCGTGCTGATCGCGATCATGTTCTCGTTCAACGACGGTAAGTCCCGCACCACCTGGCAGGGTTTCTCGTTCCGCTGGTATTGGGGTGATGCGACCCGATCGGTCTGGCATGACGCCTCGCTGCACACTGCGCTGCTGCAGACGCTGAAACTCGGAGTGCTCACCACCGTGATCACCGTGCCGCTGGGCGTGTTGTTCGCGATCGGCATCGACCGCTGGCGGGGCCGGCTGCCGGCGGGGGCGAACATGCTGATGCTGGTGTCGTTCGTGGTGCCCGAGGTGCTGCTGGCGGTCGCCCTGCTGTTCGTGATGACATCGCTGGCCCTGCCGATCGGCCTGGGTACCTCGGCGCAGGTCATCGGTCTGATCACCTTCCAGATCGCCTACCCGGCGGTGTTGGTGCGGGCCAGACTCGCCACCATCGGTAACCAATATGAGGAAGCCGCAATGGATTTGGGTGCATCGCCGATGGAAGCGCTGCGCCGGGTGACGGTGCCGATGCTGACGCCGGCGATCTTCGCCAGCACGGTGCTGGTGTTCGCCGATGTGATCGACGACTTCGTCCTGGTGCGCTACCTGTCCGGAAACTCCTCAACCGAGCCGGTGTCGGTGAAGATCTACAACACCGCCCGCGCGGCGCCGACCCCGGCGCTCAACGCCCTGGCGACCCTGCTGTTGTTGTTCGCGCTGGTCGCTGTCACGGTCGGATATCTGGTGTACCGGCGGATGACTCGCGGCGACGACACCGCCGGCGGTGGCATCGCGGCCTTCGCCGGGGAAGCCTGAGTCCTGCTGCATCTCTGGACCAGTCGCCGTGCACCGACTAGTCTGACTGTATGTTCAAACAGGTTACTCCCGCCCCGGTCCCGGCTGACGACCTCGCTGCCGCACTCGCGCCGTTCGGCCAGTCGCGGATGTTGCCGAGGGAGGCCTACGTCGACCCGGCGGTCTTCGAGTGGGAGAAGGGCAACATCTTCTCCGGCTGGCACTGCGTGGGTCATGCGGCGGACCTCGACGGCGTCGGCGCCCAGAAGGCGGTTGGCTCTGGCCCCAACGGGATTCTGCTGGTTCGCGGCGAAGACAATCAGGTGCGCGCCTTCGCCAATGTCTGCCGGCACCGTGGACACGAGATGCTGGCCTGCGGTGGCAGCGCCAAGCGGCGCGGCATCGTCTGCCCGTATCACTCGTGGTCCTACAAGCTCGACGGACAGCTGCGCAAGGCGCCCGGCTTCGACGCCACCGAGGGATTCGATGCCGGCCAGTTCGGCTTGACCGAACTGCGGCTGGTCAATTGGCACGGCTACCTGTTCGTCGACCCCAGCGGCACCGACGTCGACTTCGCCGACCATGTCGCGGGTATGGAAGACATCGTCGGCCCTTACCGGCCCGAGGACCTGACCGTGGTGGCCCGGCACTCCTACGAGCTGGAGACCAACTGGAAGGTGATCGTCGAGAACTACCAGGAGTGCTACCACTGCTCGGCCATCCACCCGGAGCTGTCCAAGATCAGCCCACCGACCAGCGGTGAGAACATCGACCTGCCCGGCGACTGGATGGGCGGCTGGATGAGCATGATCGACGAGGCCGAGACGATGTCGCTGAGCGGTCGCAGTGGAGGAGTGGCCATCAAGGGCCTCTCCGAGCAGGAACTGCGCACGGTGATGTATCTGGTCGGCTTCCCCAACCTCCTGGTGAGCCTGCACCCCGACTACGTGATGACGCACCTGATGACCCCGCTGGCCGTCGACCGCACCCACGTCGAATGTGCCTGGTCGTTCCCCAAAGAGGCCCTGGAGAAGCCGGATTTCGATCCGTCCTACGCGGTCGACTTCTGGGACCTGACCAACCGGCAGGACTGGGCGGCATGTGAATCCGTGCAGCGCGGGTTGAGTTCGCCGCATGCCAGGCCCGGACCGCTGGCCCCCGACGAGGACGGCGTCTACCAGTTCGTCACCCGGGTCGCGAGGGCCTACACCGGGACCCGTTAGATCGCGCTGGTAACCTCACGTTCGGGCGTGCAGGACCGCCCGACGTCCGCTCGAAGGGGCTCAGCCTCCCTGCTCTCCACCCAGCACGACGACCGACCTCCTACTCGGCCCGGCCTCGCGGACGCAGGGCACGCGAGAGGAGGCCGCCATGGCCAGCACCCTGCCCGACAACCCGTCGATCGATCGGCTGCGCGCCGAAGCCCGAGCTCTGCAGCGCGGGGCCCGCTCCGGTGATCTGCGGGCCATCGACATCGTCGGCCGGCACCACCCCAGCCCGCAGGCCGCGCTGGAGCGTTTCGCCCTGCACGACGCGCAGCTCACCATCGCCCGCAGCTACGGGTTCAGCGGCTGGCCGGCATTGGTGGGATACCTCGACGTCGCAGCGGAACTCGCCGTCGATCCGAGTCGAGTCGACGAGGCCGCTCTGGGGATGGCCGACCGGTTCTGTGCGCTGGCGTCGCTGCGTTATGACCACACCGATGCCCCGCCGCGTTGGCGGGCAGCCGCAGCTATCGCCATCGCGAATCCTGGTGTGCCACAACATCATATCTGGTCATCGGCGTCGGCGGCCGACCCAGCGGCGGTGCGCGGGCACCTCGAGGCGCGGCCGGAACTCGCCGGCGCCACCGGCGGCCCCTTCGGCTGGACCCCGCTGCTGTATCTGTGCTATTCACGGGTCCCGTTGCCGCACAACGAAGGCCAGGTGCTCCAGGCCGCTGAACTGCTGCTCGACGCCGGTGCCGACCCGAATACCGGTTACCTGTGGCGAGCCATGTCGACCCCGTTCACCGCGCTGACCGGTGTGCTCGGTGAGGGCGAACAGGGGCCGGGACGTCAGCCGCGACATCGGTTCGCGCCCGCTCTTGCCGCCCTGCTGTTGTCCCGAGGTGCCCATCCCGCCGACCACCAGGGCCTCTACAACCGGATGTTCGGCTCCGACAACTCCCACCTGGAGCTGCTCTTGGGACGCGGCCTGGCCGAGGCCGGCCCCAGCCCGTGGGAACGCCGGCTCGGGGAGGCGATGGAGACCCGAGCGCAGTTGTGGCGGCGGCAGGTCGAGTGGGCTGCCCAACACGGCTTCGCCGACCGGCTCGAGCTGCTTGCCCGGCACGGGATCGAAGTCGGGCAGGCCCGATTGGTCGTTGCGTCGTTCCCCGAAGACCCGAACGTGCGTGACCACGACGGCGCGACCCCGTTGCACCACGCGGCCTGGAGCGGCGACGTCGACCTGATTCGGCGCCTGCTCGACGCCGGAGCGGACCCCGCGCTGGTCGACCATCGGCACCGGACAACCCCATTGGGCTGGGCGGAGTACGCCTACCAGGCCGAGGCCGCCGAGCTGCTGCGGACCTACCGCGGCACGGATTGAGGCTGCTGGCAGACTCGGTCGATGTGACGACCAAACGGGCCCTGATTCTGGCCGGCGGCGGCATCGCCGGCATCGCCTGGGAGACCGGCATCCTGCGTGGCATCGCCGACGAAACACCGCACACCGCACGAGCGCTGATCGGATCAGACGTGCTGGTCGGAACCTCGGCCGGATCGACCGTCGCCGCCCAGATCAGCAGTGCCACGTCGCTGGAGGACCTCTACGAACGCCAGATCGCCGAGACCTCCGCCGAGATCGACCCGGGCGTCGACATCGACGCCATCACCGGCCTTTTCGTGACCGCGATGTCGCAACCCGGAGACGTCGCCGAGAAACTGCGCCGCATCGGCTCGGTGGCGCTGCAGACCTCGACGGTCGCCGAACCGGTGCGTAGGCGCGTCATCGAAGCGCGGCTGCCCTCGCACCGCTGGCCCGAACAGGATCTGCGCATCACCGCAATCGACACCGCTACTGGGGAACTGAGGGTGTTCGACGCCTCCTCGGGGTGGAGCTGGTCGACGCGGTGGCGGCCAGTTGCGCGGTTCCGGGCACCTGGCCGCCGGTGACCATCGGCGATCGTCGCTATATGGACGGCGGGGTCAGCAGCGCCGTGCACACCGGCGTCGCCGCGGATTGTGCGACCGCGGTGGTGCTGGTGCCCGCCGGTGCGAACACCCCCTCGCCGTTCAGCAGTGGCACCGCCGCCGAGATCGACGCCTTCAGCGCCCGCACGTTCGCCGTGTTCGCCGACGACACCTCGCTGACCGCCTTCGGGCCCAACCCGCTCGACCCGCGCTGCCGGGTCCCGTCGGCGCTGGCGGGGCGCGAGCAGGGGCGCCGGATAGCGGGCGCCGTCACGGAGTTTCTGGCGGGGGGATGACCGCCTGCGGGGCACTGCGGTAGTTGTCCAGGGCCCGCGCGGCGAGCTCACGGCCGATGCCGATGACCTCCGCGGCGCGATGGAAATCCAAACTGCGGCAGCAGGTTCGCGGAATCTCGATGAGCAGGTCGGGCGGATAGGCTGCCATCTGATGGCGTGCCAGCGCGGCCTGGGCGATATCGATGGTGCGGTTCATCACCGCGAAGCTGCCCAGCTTGGGGACCAGTCCAGCGTCCTCGGGGACTTCCGGGGAGGATTCGGGCTCGGAGGTGGTGCCGAAGCGGTTCAGCATCGATCTCGCCGCCGGCGTGTCCAGGATGGTGCGGGCGGTGTTGGTGTCCAGCAACGCCGAGGTGCTGCGCAGCAGCCGGTTCAGCCACTCGGTGGTGGCCCTGGATTCCGGGCTCGCGGTGGAATCCTGCTGCGCGCCGTCGGTCTCGGCGGCACCAGACAGACTGACCGCGATGGTCAGGTCCGCGTTGACCGCCGCGATCGGAGCCATCGGCAGCGGATCGAGGATCCCGCCGTCGGCCAGCAACCGGCCGTCGAGCACATGCGGCGCGATGACACCGGGGATCGCGATCGAGGCCCGGATCGCGGCGTCGACCGGGCCACGTTGCAGCCACACCGATTTCCCCGCGATCAGGTCAGTGGCGACCGCGGTGTAGGGAATCGGCAGGCTCTCGATCGTCGCCTCACCCAGGATGTCGCGCACCGCGTCGAGGATCTTCTCGGCGCGAAGCACGCCCGCGGCGGTGATCGACGGGTCCAACAGGCGTAGTACGGCTCGCTGGGTCAGTGTCTTGGCCCAGTCCGAGAATTGGTCGAGCGACCCGGCGGCATGCAGGCCGCCGACCAGTGCGCCCATCGACGAGCCGGCGATACCGACGACCTCATAGCCGCGGCTGTGTAACTCGTCGATGACCCCGATGTGCGCGTACCCTCGGGCGCCGCCGCTGCCGAGGGCCAGCGCCACCCGGCCAGCGGGCGATTGTCCGGCCATGGCTCCATTCTGCTCACCCCCGCCACACGAGGAAGGGCACCCCGTGAGGGGTGCCCTTCCGTAGTCGGTCGCGCGTCGTCGCGCCACCGCTAGTCGCGCTGGATAGCGTCGATGGTTCCGAGCTTGTCGTTACCCACCGTGTAACCCAGCGAGTCGATTGTGGTGTTGCGGGCATCACCGGACCCGCTAGGGGCGGCGGCCGCCGGGGCGGCCAGGCCGATGACGACCGCGCTCATCGCCGCACCCGCGAGGGTTGCGATTCCGAACCTGGTCATGTGCATTGCCATCTTTTCTGCATCTTCCTGCCGGCTGGTGTTTCCATGCCGATACGAATGTGTAAACCGGCAGGTCAGGGAAATAATTCCGCTGGCAGTAACTCAGCGGTGACTGGCAGGAATCGATCGTTGCCGAGAATGCCGGACGTTGGTCACTTTGTGCGCGCTCCGCGCCGGTCTCAGCGCTTTCGGGGTGTCGACGCGGGCGGCTCGCTGTGCCGGAGGCAGTGGTTGAGGACCCCTGGGCGGCCGGGGCGGCCGCGGGTCGTTACGGCTGTACCCGGCGTCGACGATCGGTTTGAGGAATGCGTTGAGCGCCGAGACCACCTGGTCAGGCACCCCGTTGTCACGTAGCGGGCGCAACAGCGGCAGTTCCGCGGTCGGGACCACGTATGTGGTCGTCGTGCCGCCTTTGGCGTTCGTGGTCGTGGTGATGTTCTCGGCCGGGACCTGGGACAGATCGGCCCAGATGCTCTGATAGTGCACCGATTCGAATCCCGGTATGGTCCCGGTGCCGACAAAGGCATTCAGATCGGCCAGCAGGTTCCACGGCCGGTCGGGCCAATCCCCGAAGCCGTCGTACTCGCCGGTGACGACCGTCACGTCATATTGCGTCTCGGGAACCGTCGGGGTGTAGTTCAGGACCGGGAGATACACCCCGGTGAAACCGGCCAGTATGCCGCGGTTGGCGTCGCCGATCACCACGAACGAGAGCTCGTCGCGACCGGGCGCATGCGGGTCGGCTGCCAGTCTGCGCATCTCCTCGTCAATGATCTGCGAACTGCCCGAGATTCCCGCGGCGACCTTCGGGCCCGGCGTTGACCGGATCGCGGCGTCGAGATTGTCGACGCCGACCGCAATCGACTCGCCCAACGTCAACGAATCCGGGCCCGACTCCGGCCAGGTCTGGGCCGGCCAGTAGATGTTCACCCGGGTGTCGCCGCCGAAGTAGCCACCCAGGATCGCCGCCATGGTGGCGTCGTCGATCACGGGGTAGTCGTTCCCGCTGAGAATCAGGGCGGTGGCGGTCAGCTGGTAATCGACACTCGGGATGCTCAGCGCGGCGACCGTCGCCAGCCCCAGCACCGCGCCGCCGGTGAACCTGGCCCACGTGTCGAACGCCACCGCAACCCCCTATGCCCGGTAGACGCGACGCTACCTGCTCTGCGCGCACTTTTTGCTAGTCGTGATCGAAATCGGCCGGGAGTCAGCAGCCGCCTTCGGCGGCCGCCCGCACCGCGATGATCACCGCGGCCCGCTGTGGGTCGGACAACTGCGCCCAACTGCTGTTGAAGGTCGCCCGCCCGGACACCGTGCCGGCCTGCAGTTCGGCGAGGAAAGGCTCCACGAGGGTGGTCGGATCACCGCCCTTGGACTCCATCCAGGCCTTCGCGGCCAGGCAGGACTGCCCGTACTGCTCTTCAGTCGACTCGGCGGGCACGTCGATCCTGGTGGTCACGCCGCCCGGTGACATCCCGATCGGGCCGGACGCCTGCGTCGACTGCTGCGGCGAGCTCGTCGGCGTCGGCGTGGTCGACGTGGCAGACCCGCCCCCGCCCGACGAGCACGCCGTCAGTGCGGCGGCCAAGCCCGCGACGGCCCATGGGTACCTGCGCATGAAGCCAATCTATGCAACACTGGCGGCCATGACGGAGCGCACCGGATTTCGGGAGTGTTGTCGGCCTTAGCCGCCCCCGATCCGTCCCTGCAACTCCCGAAAGACTCTTGTCATGCCGTACTCGGGCTCTGCCCCTGCTCTTGCCACGTTCCCGTCCGTCGCGCCGGCCGTTTCAGCGCCTACCCGGCTGAGACTGCCTGACCTGCTGCACACCACCGACCGCTACGCGGATCAGGTGCTGCGCGGGCGATTCAACGACCTGCTACCGCCCGGGGGAGCGCCGGCCGACCGCCGGTGGTACACCCGACTGCACGCCGACGACGAGTTGGATGTGTGGCTGATCAGCTGGGTGCCGGGACACACCACCGAACTGCACGACCATGGCGGATCACTGGGCGCGCTCACCGTGCTCTCCGGCGCGCTACACGAATTCCGTTGGGACGGTGAGCGATTGCACCGGCGTCGGCTGGACGCCGGTGATCAGGCGGCGTTCCCGTTGGGCTGGGTGCACGATGTGGTCGGCGCGCCCACCGTCGCCGCCCCCGCCACGACGACACTGAGCGTGCACGCGTACTCGCCCCCGCTGACCGCGATGTCGTATTACGAAGTGACCGAAGCAAATACGCTGCGGCGCACCCGCACCGAACTGACCGACCAACCCGAAGGGCAATGATCAGATGGGCAGCCGAATCGACGGAATACTGGCCGATGCCCGGGCACGGCTGAATCGGCTGGAGCCCGGCGACGTGCCCACGGCGGTCCACCGCGGCGCCATCCTCGTCGACATCCGGCCGGCGGCACAACGGGCGGCCGAAGGCGAGATTCCGGCCGCACTGGTGATCGAACGCAACGTGTTGGAGTGGCGTTGCGATCCCACCAGCGACGCCCGGTTGCCGCAGGCGAAAGACGACGACGTCGAATGGGTGGTGTTCTGCTCGCAGGGCTACACCTCGAGCCTGGCCGCCGCCGCCCTGCTGGACCTGGGTCTGCATCGCGCCACGGACGTGGTCGGCGGCTATCAGGCGTTGGCCGACGCCAAAGTGCTTGGCGCGCTGAGCTAACGCGATCGGCGTGAGCTCTTGGCCCCGGTCTCGCGGCCGGACGCCTTGGCAGTGGGCTCGGTGGACGCCTTCGCGGGTTTGGCGGCCGTTTTCCTCGGCGCCGCGACGCGTTCTGCGGCGGCGGGCCTGGCGGTGACGCTCGCGGCCGGCCGGATTGTTCCCGGCTGACGCTCGGGGCCGGTGTAGGTGACGTCGTTGCGGCTGTAACCGGCGTCGACCAGGGGCCGCAGCACCTTGTTGAGGGAGTCGACGACGTTCTGCGGCACGCCCATGGCCGGCAGCGGGCGCAACAGCGGAAGGTCCTCCGTCGGAACCAGGTACTTGGTGGTCACGCCGCCCGCGGTGTTCGTTGTGGTGGTGATGTTCTGGGGCGGCACGTCGTCCAGGCTGCTGTACAGGGCGTGTTCGTGGACGGAGCCGAAACCCGGGAAGAAGCCCGTTCCGGCGAGCGCGTTGGCGACCGCCAGGACGTTCCACCACCGGTCCGGGAAGTCGGCGAACCCGTCGTACTCCCCGGCGACCTCGGTGACGTTGTAGCGCGTCACCGGGATGGGTTGGACGGCGTAGTCCAGGATCGGCAGCGTCGGTAGGCCCAGGAAGTACTGCATGAGGCTACGGTCGGCGTCACCGAGCACGACGAACGACAGCTGATGCGGCGACGGTGCTGTCGGGTCGTCGGCGAATCGGCGCATCACCTCGTCCAAGACCTCCGACGACTGGGAGAGGCCGACCGCGATGATGGGTTCAGAGCTACCTTCCGCTTGGGCCCGGATCGCCGCCTCGAGATTGTCCGCGCCGATCCGGGTGGATTCGCCCATCGACATCGTGCCGTAGACGGGGGCGATCTCGGCGGGCCAATCCACGGCGATGCGGGTGTCGCCGGCATAGCGACCGGCGAGCGTGCGCAGCATGATGTCGTCGCCGATGCGCCCACCGCCGTTGGCGCCGCCCATGATCAATGCGGTCGCGGCCAGCCTCACTTCGGGAGACTGCGTGTCCACGGCGCCGCTTGGGGTCGTGACGGCCGCGATCATCCCGACGCTGACAATCCCCGTACCGATGACGCTCTTCAATGTGCCGATCATGGCTTCGTAACCCCCCGGTTAGCTGTGCGAGCACGCGGCGGCGTGCATCGCCAGCAAAGCATAAGCTACTCCGGGGCCTGCACGATGCCGCGTAGGCGTTCGGTCTTGTCCGGCGTCCACCCCGGCGGCTGCAGAACTGCCGCCCATCCGTTGACGACGTCGCGCACGTAGCGGTGGCCGTGGCCGTCGGGCACGTCGATGGCCACCGCCATATCCGCCGACACCTGTAAGAACGTGACGATCGGAATCCAGTTCATGTCCGGTGAGACGTCGTAACCGCGCGGTTCGCGCAGCCAGTCCGGTTCGGCGAACAGCAGGTCCGGGTTCCACCAGGTGATGGGGTCCGAGGCGTGTTGCAGGTAGACGATCCGTGGATTGCCCCACCGCTGATCCGGGCGCCCGAGATTGTCCGGTCGGGCAGCGAACCGGATGTTGGCTCCCTGGTCGTAGATCGGCAACCACATCGGCGAGCCCGCGTCCCGGTTGACGGTGACGTCGTCCCACATCGTGTTGTTGAACGTCGGACCGGAGAACAGGGCGCCGTTGGTGCGGGCGATGATGTTGTTCGGACTCAGGAACGGGGCCTCGCCGCCGAACGAGCCCAGGCTCTCGCCGAACACGACGATCTTGGGTCGCTGCGCCTCCGGGATGGCCCGCAACCGCTCGTCGACCGCCTCGAACAGCGCCTGGCCGGCCTGCCGTGCGTTCTCCTTGTCCACCAGGAAGGACAGCCAGCTGGGCAGGAACGAGTACTGCATGGACACGATCGCGGTGTCGCCGTCGTACATGTACTCCAGCGCCGAGGCCTCGGCTTCGTTGATCCAGCCGGTTCCCGTCGTCGTCGCGACCGCGATGACCTTGCGGTCGAAGCCGCCGGCGCGCTCCAGCTCCCGGGCAGCCAACTCGGCGGTCGCCTTGATGTCGTCGGCCGAGTTCTTACCCGCGTAGGCGCGGATGGGTTCCGTCGCCGGGGTGCCGTTGAACTTGGTCAACTGCTCGACGGTGGGGCCGCCGGCGACGAAGACACGGCCCTGGTGGCCCAGCGAGTCCCAGCTGACCAACGAACCGGGGCCACCCGACCGCAACGGTGTGATGGGAGCGGGGTTGTCGGGGTCCAGCTCGTCGTTGACCGCGGAGAAGCTGCTGTTCAGAAAGCTCATGGTGCCGCGGATGATCACACCGTTGAGCAGGGCGATGGTCAGGCCGAGGAGTAGCGCGACCACCACGACTGACGAAACACGTGGCGGCGCAACCCGATTGAGTTGACGGACCAGGAAGCGGATGAGCTTCCCGATCAGCTGCCCGATCTCGACGAGTATGAACAGCACGACCACGCCGATGATGGCGGCTTGCGGGTAGTTGTACCACGTCAGCCGTGGCACGCCCATCAGGTCGCGAACCTGGTCCTGCCAGACGTGGAAGAAGTAGACCGCGAAGACCAGGCCGATGAGCCCGACGACGACCAGGATGGGCCAGGCCCAGCGTGGTGGCCGCGGACTGGACGGGCGCGACAACATGAACCGCACCAACCAGACCCCGAACACGCCGAGCGCATAGCCGATGGCACCGGCACCCCCGCTGACCAAACCCTGGAACAGCGGTCCGCGCGGCAGCAGTGAGGGCGTCAACGACAACCAGAGGAACACCAGACCCACCGCGGTGCCGGTGAAGGTGTAGCGCCGTTGCCACCAGTCGGGTTTGGGTTCGGCCGCGGTCTCCGGTTGCCCGGCCGCCGCAGGGGGCTCGTCTGTCGCGACCTCGGCTTCACTCACCTACAGCACTTTATCGGTGCGTGAAGTTGGGAGCGCGCTTCTCGGTGAAGGCGGCCATGCCCTCGGTCTGGTCGTCGGTGGCGAACGCCGAATGGAACAGCCGGCGCTCGTAGAGCAGGCCCTCGGTCAAGCTGGACTCGAACGCACGATTGACGGCTTCCTTGGCCATCCGCGCTGCCGACCGCGACATCTGCGAGATCGTCGTCGCCACTGCTTTGGCCTCGGTGAGCAGGTCATCGGCCGGGACCACCCGCGACACCAGACCGCTGCGCTCGGCCTCGGCCGCGTCGATGGTGCGGCCGGTCAGGATGAGGTCCATCGCCTTGGCCTTGCCGATGGCGCGGGTCAGGCGCTGCGAGCCACCCATACCGGGCAACACACCGAGCTTGATCTCAGGCTGGCCGAACTTGGCGGTGTCGGCGGCGATCAGCAGATCGCACATCATCGCCAGCTCGCAACCGCCACCCAATGCGTAACCGGCCACCGCCGCGATGGTGGGGGTGCGCACCGCCGCCAGCTTGCCCCACGCGCCGAAGAAGTCGGCGTCGAAGACTTCGGAGAACGACAGCGTCGCCATCTCCTTGATGTCGGCGCCGGCGGCGAAAGCCTTCTCGTTCCCGGTGACGATGATCGCGCCGATGCCGGGGTCGGCGTCGAATTCGGCAGCGGCCGTGGTCAGTTCGTTCATCACCTGACTGTTGAGTGCGTTGAGCGCCTTCGGGCGGTTCAGCGTGATGATGCCGACCCGCTCTTCACGGTCCACCAGGATGGTCTCGTAACTCACTTGTCCTCCTCGAACGTCAGGTCCGGATCTGCAGGGGCGAAATACTGCTGCACATCTTCCTCGGTCACCGCCGCGAGCGAAGGCGGGTCCCATTTCGGATTGCGGTCCTTGTCCACGATCTGCGCGCGAATGCCCTCCACCAGGTCGTGGGAGCGGGCCGCCGCACACGACACCCGGTACTCCTGCACCAGAACGTCTTCGAGGGTCTGCAACTGTGCGGCCCGGCGGATCGCGGCCAGCGTGACCGACACCGCGATGGGGAGCGCGACGCGATCAGGTCGGCGGCTGCCGTGGCGGCTTCGTCGGGATGCTCGCGCAGGGCGGCGATGATATCGGCCACTGTCTCGCCCGAGTAGCACTCGTCGATCCAATGCCGCTGGGCCACAAGCGCACTGGGCGGCGGCTCGACTGCGAAAGCGGGTAATGCGGCTTGCACCCCGTCGCTGACGATCGCGGCGGTGAACGCCTGCAGGGCATCGTGCGGCACGTAGTGATCGGCGAATCCCAGCGCGATGGCGTCGGCTCCGGAGAACGGCGCGCCGGACAACGCGACGTGCAGGCCGAGACCGCCGGGAGCGCGGGAGAGCAGGTAGGTACCGCCGACGTCGGGAATCAAGCCGATGCCGACCTCGGGCATCGCAATCTTGGACGTATCGGTCACCACCCGCACGCTGCCGTGGGTGGCGACACCCACGCCGCCGCCCATCACAATGCCGTCCATGATCGCGACGTAGGGCTTGGGAAAGTTGGCAATCTGCGCATTCAGCCGGTATTCGTCGAACCAGAACTTGCGGACCTCGGCCCCGCCCGCGCGCGCGCTGTTGTACACGGCCACCACGTCACCGCCGGCGCACAGGCCGCGCTCGCCGGCGCCGTCGAGCACCACCGCCGTGATGTCGTCGTCGGCGGACCAGCGGGTGAGGGCCTGCGCCAGCGCCGTGACCATCGGGTGGGTCAGTGAGTTGATGGCCTTCGGGCGGTTGAGCGTCAGGAAGCCGATGTGGCCGTCGACGCGGATCAAGACTTCGTCGGAGTGCGCCGTCACGGCAAGCCGGTCCTTCCGTCCGATGAAAGGTTGGAGATCCTAGTTTTACCATCAGGCTGATCTAGATCCACACCCGCCGGATCCCTCTCACAGGTAAGGTCGAGCTACATAGCGTGCGGATCCTCGGAACGAAACTTGTGGGTTTCCTGGGAACCGGATCGCGGCGCCGTTCGTTGACGGTGTGTTATTCGACTTCCACGAGAGGATTCCGACGGTGCGGGAGACCAGCAACCCGGTATTTCGTTCGCTGCCCAAGCAGCAGGGCGGATACGCAACATTCGGCACTGGTGTCGCCGGTGCCCAGCAGGTGGCCTACCAGACCGACCCCTACACCGCGCAGTACCCGGCCCAGACCGGCGTCTCGCGGCCCATGACGATCGACGACGTCGTCACCAAGACCGGCATGACTCTCGGTGTGCTGTCCGTCGTCGCCGTCATCTCCTACTTCCTGGTGTCGGCCAACGTGGCGTTGGCCATGCCGTTCACCCTCGTAGGCGCGCTCGGTGGTCTGGCGCTGGTGCTCGTCGCGACGTTCGGCCGTAAGCAGGACAACCCCGCCATCGTGCTGAGCTATGCCGCGCTCGAGGGCCTCTTCGTCGGCGCGGTCTCGTTCGTGTTCGCCAACGTCGTCGTCTCCGGCGCCAACGCCGGTGTGATGATCAGCCAGGCGGTCTTGGGCACGATCGGCGTGTTCTTCGGCATGCTCGTGGTCTACAAGACCGGAGCCATCCGCGTCACCCCGAAGTTCACCCGAATGATCGTCGCGGGCATGGTCGGCGTGCTGGTGCTGATTCTCGGCAACTTCGTGCTGGCGATGTTCGGCGTCGGCGGCGGTGAGGGCCTCGGCCTGCGCAGCGGTGGCCCGGTGGCCATCCTGTTCTCGCTGTTCGTCATCGCGCTGGCCGCGTTCAGCTTCCTGATCGACTTCGACGCCGCCGACCAGATGATCCGCGCCGGTGCGCCGGAGAAGGCGGCGTGGGGCGTTGCCCTCGGCCTGACCGTCACGCTGGTCTGGCTGTACCTGGAGATCCTGCGGCTGCTGAGCTACTTCCAGAACGACTAGCTGCACCTCGCACAAAGCCCCGGCCGATGGCCGGGGCTTTGTCGTTTCGTTGCGAGTTTGCGCACAGATCGCGATTCGTCCACAGATTGCGATCCAGACGCAGGCTCGATCCGACTGGTCCGCCGATCGTGAGCAGGTGGATGGACCCTTCATCGGCAGCGAGGCGATCCGCGACGGCCTCGTTCGCAAACACCAGCTCCGCTCTCACTACACCGCGGTGTTCCCGGACGTCTACGTGCCAGAGGGACAAGTGCTCACTCTCGCCGGCCGGGCGAAGGCTGCGTGGTTGTGGTCGCACCGCAGCGGGATCCTGTTCGGACTCACCGCGGCCGGCTTGCACGGTGCGAAGTGGATCGGCGACGACCTGCCCGTCGAGCTGATCTGGTCGAACGCGCGCCCGCCGGCAGGGCTGGTGACGCAGCAGATCGACCTCGCGGCTGGCGAACGAATGGTGTTGCGCGGCCTGCCGGTAACTACACCGCTGCGCACCGCGTTCGATGTCGGCCGGCGGCCGCCGATGGGGTCGTCGGTCGCGCGGATGGATGCACTGCTGCGCGCAACGGGAATGTCGGTGGCCGACGTCGAGGCGCTGGCCGCGCGGCACCGCGGAGCGCGCGGATTGCGGCAGCTGGCGGCGGTACTGGCACGCGTCGATCCCGGAGCGCAGTCACCGAAGGAGAGCTGGTTGCGGGTGTTGCTCGTCGAGGCCGGGCTACCGACCCCGCGCACACAGCTCCCGGTGCGCAGCTCCGACGGCTGGTCCACCTACTACCTCGACATGGGGTGGGAAGACATCATGGTCGCAGTCGAGTACGACGGTGACCACCACCGCACAGACCGAGCGCAGTACGCCAGAGACGTGCATCGACTGGAGGACCTGGCGCGGCTCGGCTGGATCGTCATCCGGGTGCTCGCGGGTGATACCGCGGACCATATCCTGCGGCGCGTGCGCGACGCCGTGGCGAGGCGTACACCGAGTCTGCGTACAGATCGCTTTGGGACGTGAATTCGCGATCTGTACGCAGACTCGACGGAACTAGCTCAGGCGCTCGATCACCATGGCCATGCCCTGGCCACCGCCGACACACATCGTCTCGACGCCGAACGTCTTGTCGTGGGTCTGCAGGTTGTTCAGCAGCGTCGCAGTGATCCGGGCACCCGTCATGCCGAACGGATGGCCCAGCGCGATCGCGCCACCGGACACGTTCAGCTTGTCCTCGTCCATCCCGAGGGCGCGGGCCGAGCCCAGCACCTGCACGGCGAACGCCTCGTTGATCTCGTAGAGGTCGATGTCGGAGATCGACATCTTGGCCTGCGCCAGAGCCTTCTTCACGGCCTCGATCGGGCCGAGGCCCATGATCTCCGGCGACAGTCCCGACACCCCGGTCGACACGATGCGGGCCAGCGGAGTCAGTCCAAGCTCCTTGGCCTTGGTGTCGGAGACGATCACCAGCGCGGCCGCACCGTCGTTCAGCGGGCAGGCGTTACCGGCGGTGATCGTGCCGTTCGGCCGGAACACCGGCTTGAGCTGGCTGATCTTCTCGTAGGTGGTCCCGGCCCGGGGGCCGTCATCGGTGCTCACCACGGTGCCGTCGGGCAGCGTCACCGGCACGATCTCACGCTCGAAGAAGCCACTCTTGATGGCCTCTTCGGCACGGTTCTGCGACCGCACACCCCAGTGGTCCTGGTCTTCCCGGCTGATCCCGGTGAACAGGGCGACGTTCTCGGCGGTCTGCCCCATCGCGATGTACACATCCGGCAGTACGCCGTCCTCGCGCGGATCGTGCCACTCCTCGGCTCCGGCGGACGCCTGCTCGGAACGTGCCTGGGCATCGCTGAACATCGGGTTCTTGGTGTCCGGCCAGCCGTCGGCATTGCCCTTGCCGAACCGGGACACCGTCTCCACGCCGGCGGAGATGAATGCGTGGCCCTCGCCGGCCTTGATCGCGTGGAAGGCCATCCGGGTGGTCTGCAGCGACGACGAGCAGTACCGGTTCACCGTGGTGCCGGGCAGGAAGTCGTACCCGAGCTCGACGGCGACGGTGCGGCCGATGTTGAAGCCGGACTCACCACCGGGCTGCCCACAGCCCATGATCAGATCATCGATCTCGCGGGGGTCCAGGCCGGGCACCTTGTCCAGCGCGGCCCGCACCATCTGGGCGGCGAGATCGTCCGGGCGAATGTCGACCAACGAGCCCTTCATGGCGCGACCGATCGGCGAGCGGGCAGTGGAAACGATGACAGCTTCAGGCATGGATGCTCCTAGTTTGTGCATGGTCAAGCGGCAGCGATTCCCACGAACCTAACTCGCGGTCACCACGATCGGTGCGGGCACCCCGGTCGTCTTCCTGCGCAGCAGCCTGGTGAGCGGGCCGAGCCGGTCGGTCAGGGCCATGCCCTCCGAGCGGGTCGCCCACGGCAAGTCGGGCACCGTCGCCCCGGTCCATTCGCCGAGCGCGTGACACAGCGCGGGCAGTAATTGGTTGGCCGCCAACGCATATCCCGCCGCGGATGGGTGGTAACCGTCCTCGGAGAACATCAGTTCGGGGGTCTGCAGGAAATTGGGCGACAGCAGATCGGCCAGCGGAACGGGAACACCGCCCGCGGTGCGAACGGCGGCGGCCTGCGCGCGGGCCAGGCGCAACCCGCGCGACCGGGTCGCCCAGCGCAGCGGCTGCGGGATGGCGGTGATGACACCGAAATCGGGGCAGGTGCCGACGACCACCACCGCGCCGGAGGCGCGCAGCCGCTGCACCGCCGCGCCGAGCCGGCGCGCCGACGGGCCCAGCCCGTTGAGCGCGGTGATGTCGTTGGCGCCGATCATGATGACCGCCGCATCGGGCGGGGGACCGGCGACGAACATCGCGTCGACCTGACCGGACAGCCCCTTGGACGTTGCACCCACGATCGCCTTGGTCGACAGCCGGATCAGCTTGCCGGATTCCTCAGCCAGACCGCGCGCGATCAGCACACCCGGTACCTCGTCGCCGCTGCGGCAGCCGTACCCGGTGGCCGTGGAGTCGCCGAAGACCATGAGATGCAGGTCGAACGGCACGCCGCGCTCCCAGCGCCGCACCGGACCGCCGCCGGGGGCGTAGACGCCGTCGGCGCGCGGCGGGATGTCCCAGGACTTCGGGATCACGCTGCGCGCCTGATCGGCTTGTTCACTTAGCAAACTGCGTACACCCAGCACGGCGGTACCGGTGGAAGCCACAACCCCTGCCACCGCCAGCGCCGTCGTCGACCGGCGCGGTGCGCGTATGCCCACGACACCATGTTATGTGCTGCTAGCGCGGGAATCCGGTCGTGACGGTGGACCCGCGATTACAGACAGGTATCAGATCCGGTAAGAAATCTGATCGTTAGTTGTTATACGTATTACAGCTGTCAAGCTAAGTCACCGGGGTTCGCCAGATGGCCCGGGACACGGATCTACAGCGACGTAGGGAGTGTTGACGATGACCGCACCCAGTAAGGTCCGGGCCTCGGCCCCTCAACGTGTCCACGCCACCGGAGCCGGCGGGCACCATACGCGCCGGTACCCGGTCAGCGACGGCGCCCCCGTCGAGGTCGTCGAGAGCGGCCCGAGCATCGCGGCGCGACTGGTCTCGGCCGGCACCCGCATCACCATGTGGCCGACCCTGGCCGTGCTCAGCCACGTGCCGCACTGGCCGTGGCCGTTCGGTCTGGTCGACTTCGTCGCCCGCGCGCTGCTGCCCACCCCGGGCACGGTGCGGGCCACCGTGGGACTGCCCAACGCCTCGGCGCAACTGGTGCGTGCCCCGGGCGTGTTGCCTGCCGACGGCAGCCGGCGCGTCGTGCTGTACATGCACGGCGGGGCGTTCCTGACCTGCGGCGTCAATTCGCACAGCCGTATCTCCATTGCGCTGTCGAAGTTCGCCGATTCCCCGGTGCTGGTAGTCGACTACCGGCTGATCCCCAAGCACACCATCGGCAACGCCGTCGACGACTGCTACGACGCCTATCAGTGGCTGCGGACACGCGGGTACGAACCCGACCAGATCGTGCTGGCCGGCGACTCCGCGGGTGGTTACCTGGCGCTGACCCTGGCCCAGCGATTGCAGGCGCTCGGCGAGGAGCCCGCCGCGCTGGTGGCCATCTCGCCGCTGCTGCAACTCGACCACGAGCAGAAACTTCAACACCCCAACGCACACACCGATGCGATGTTCCCGCCCAAGGCCTTTGACGCATTAGTGGCCTTGGTCGCGCGGGCGGCCGCGAAGAACATCGTCGACGGTGAGCCGGAGGGGGTCTACGAGCCGCTCGAGCACATCGAGCCCGGCCTACCCCGCACCCTGATCCACGTCTCGGGCTCGGAGGTGCTGCTGCACGACGCCCGACTGGCCGCACGCCGGCTCGCCGCTGCCGGGGTACCCACCGAGGTTCGGGTGTGGCCGGGGCAGATCCACGACTTCCAACTCGCCGCGCCCATCGTGCCCGAAGCCACCCGGTCACTGCGTCAGATCGGCGAGTACATCCGCGAAGCCACCGGCTGACACCGGCCGACGAGGGCCGCGAGCGGCCTGACACCATGTAGGCATGCGAATCGCGTCGCACATCAGCGAGCTGATCGGTAACACCCCGCTGGTCCAATTGAACTCCGTCGTCCCCGAGGGCGCGGGAGTGGTTGCGGCCAAGATCGAGTACATCAACCCCGGCGGCAGCGCCAAGGACCGCATCGCGGTCAAGATGATCGACGCCGCCGAAGCCAGTGGCGAGCTGCGGCCCGGCGGCACGATCGTCGAGCCCACCTCCGGCAACACCGGCGTCGGCCTGGCCTTGGTGGCTCAGCGGCGCGGCTACAAATGCGTCTTCGTCTGCCCGGACAAAGTCAGCGAGGACAAGCAGAACGTGCTGCGCGCCTACGGCGCCGAGGTCGTCGTCTGCCCGACCGCCGTCCCGCCCGACCATCCGGACAGCTATTACAGCGTCTCCAACCGGCTGGTCACCGAGATCGACGGTGCCTGGAAGCCCGACCAGTACTCCAACCCGATGGGGCCGGCCAGCCACTACGAGACGACCGGCCCGGAGATCTGGGCCGACACCGACGGCAAGGTGACGCACTTCGTCGCCGGGGTCGGCACCGGCGGAACCATCACCGGTGCGGGCCGCTACCTCAAAGAGGTGTCCGGTGGGAAGGTCAAGATCATCGGCGCCGACCCGGAAGGCTCCGTCTACTCCGGCGGCACCGGCCGGCCCTACCTGGTCGAAGGCGTCGGGGAGGACTTCTGGCCGTCGGCCTACGACCCGTCGGTGCCCGACGAGATCATCGCCGTCTCCGACGCCGACTCCTTCGACATGACCCGCCGGCTGGCGCGCGAAGAGGCCCTACTGGTTGGCGGCTCGTGCGGGATGGCGACAGTCGCCGCACTGAAGGTGGCCCAGGAAGCCGGCCCCGGCTCGCTGGTCGTGGTGCTGCTGCCGGACGGCGGCCGCGGCTACATGTCCAAGATCTTCAACGACGCCTGGATGTCGTCCTACGGCTTCCTGCGCACCCGCCTGGACGGCACGATGGCAGAACCGACCGTCGGCGACGTGCTGCGCGGCAAGTCGGGCGCGCTGCCCGACCTGGTGCACACCCACCCGTCGGAGACCGTGCGCGACGCCATCGGGATCCTGCGCGAGTACGGGGTGTCCCAGATGCCGGTTGTCGGTGCGGAACCGCCGGTGATGGCCGGTGAGGTCGCCGGCAGCGTGTCCGAGCGCGAACTGCTCTCCGCGGTCTTCGAGGGGCGGGCCAAACTGGCCGACGCGGTGTCCCTGCACATGAGTCCCGCGCTGCCGCTGATCGGGGCGGGGAGTTGGTCAGCGCCGCGGCCAAAGCACTGCGCGACTGGGATGCGGTGATGGTGGTCGAAGAGGGCAAGCCGGTCGGCGTCATCACCCGTCACGACCTGCTCGGATTCCTGTCCGACGGAAGCCGTCGACGCTGACGGCGAAGATTCGGCATTGGCACGTTCCGCAGCTCCTTCTCAGGTACATTTAGGCCGCTTCAGCTCGGGTGAACACCCTCAGCAGCAGTGGAAGGCGACATGACTGAACAACCCCCGGGGCCGCCGCCCGGCAATTACCCGCCACCGCCGCCCGGCAATTACCCGCCACCGCCGCCCGGCAATTACCCGCCACCGCCGCCCGGTCAGCCCATCGCTGCGTTGCCGCAGACCGCCTACACGTCGTGGTTCACCCGCGTGGTCGCCTGGGTCATCGACTACCTGCCGTACCTGGTCATCGTCGGCATCGGCTACGGCATCGAGGCCGCCACGCAGGAAACCGCGTGTGTCACAGACAGTTCCGAATACGAACTCGGCGAATTCTGCGCCACCGGAAACTCCACTCTCGGAGTGGTGGCCTTCAGCCTCTGCCTGCTGATCGGGCTGGCCTACCTGTTGTGGAACTACGGCTACCGGCAGGGCACCACCGGCTCGAGCATCGGCAAGTCGATCATGAAGTTCAAGGTGGTCAGCGAGAAGACCGGTCAGCCGATCGGATTCGGGCTCTCCATCGTGCGCCAGTTGGCCCACATCATCGACGGCATCATCTGCTACATCGGCTACCTGTTCCCGCTGTGGGACGCCAAGCGGCAGACTTTGGCTGACAAGATCATGACGACGGTCTGTTTGCCGCTCTAGAAGAAGGGCTCGACGAATGACTCAGCCGCCTCCCGGGGATTACCCGCCGCCGCCGCCCGGCAATTATCCGCCGCCGCCGCCCGGCAATTATCCGCCGCCGCCTCCGGGCAGTTATCCGCCGCCGCCTCCGGGCAGTTATCCGCCGCCGCCGCCCGGTAACTACCCTCCGCCTCCGCCGGGCAATTACGCGCCGCCGCCGCCGGGCGGGGGACCGTTCGTCGGTCTGCCCAAGGATGCCTACACCCCGTGGATCAAGCGGGTCGGTGCGTGGGTGATCGACGCGATCCCGGTTGCGATCCTCTCCGGCGTCGGCCAGGGGCTGATGTATGCGACCGGCGAGAACAACTGCACGTCCAACAGCACCGACAACAGCTACGGCGTCTACTGCACGTCGCAGCCGTCGACGCTGGGGCTGCTGCTGTCGTTCGTGTTCGGGCTGGCCGCACTGGCGTTCGCGGTGTGGAATTACGGCTACCGGCAGGGCACCACCGGATCGAGCATCGGCAAGTCGGTGCTCAAGTTCAAGGTGATCAGCGAGAAGACCGGTCAGCCGATCGGATTCGGGCTGTCGATCGTGCGCCAGCTGGCCCACATCATCGACGGCGTCATCTGCTACATCGGCTACCTGTTCCCGTTGTGGGATGCCAAACGGCAGACGCTGGCGGACAAGATCATGACGACGGTCTGCGTGCCGCTCTGAGCTGACCGGCCGATAGGCTCGCCCTTGATGAGTGAGCAGCGCAGTAAAGCCGACAGCCACCGGGCGCAGGGGTTCGCGACCAGAGCCATCCACGCCGGCTACCGACCCGATCCGGCGACCGGAGCGGTCAACGCACCGATCTACGCCAGCAGCACGTTCGCCCAGGACGGGGTGGGCGGGCTGCGCGGCGGGTTCGAGTACGCCCGCACCGGCAACCCCACCCGCTCGGCGCTGGAGGCGGTACTGGCCGCGGTCGAAGACGGGACGTTCGGGCGGGCGTTCAGCTCGGGTATGGCGGCTACCGACTGTGCCCTGCGCGCCGTGCTGCGTCCCGGGGACCACGTCGTCATCCCCGACGACGCCTACGGCGGCACCTTCCGGCTCATCGACAAGGTGTTCACCCAGTGGGGGGTGACGCACACCCCCGTGGCGCTGTCCGATCTCGACGCGATCCGCGCCGCCATCACCTCGAGCACCCGGCTGATCTGGGTGGAAACACCGACCAACCCGCTACTGTCGATCGCCGACATCACCGCGATCGCCGATATCGGTTCGGCGGCCGGCGTCAAGGTGCTGGTGGACAACACCTTCGCCTCGCCCGCGCTGCAGCAGCCGCTGACCTTGGGCGCCGACATCGTGCTGCACTCGACGACGAAGTACATCGGAGGGCACTCCGATGTCGTCGGCGGAGCGCTGGTCACCAATGACGAAGAGCTCGACAGCAAGTTCGCTTTCCTGCAGAACGGCGCCGGCGCTGTTCCCGGACCGTTCGATGCCTACCTGACGATGCGGGGGCTCAAGACGCTCGAGTTGCGGATGCAGCGGCACAGCTCCAACGCCGCCAAGATCGCCGAGTTCCTCGCCGGCCACGCCGCGGTCAGTCGCGTGCTGTACCCGGGTCTGCCCGATCACCCGGGTCACGATGTCGCGGCCCGCCAGATGCGAGGCTTCGGCGGCATGATCTCGGTGCGGATGCACGGCGGGGCCGACGCCGCGCGCCGACTGTGTTCGCGCACTGAGGTTTTCATCCTCGCGGAGTCGCTCGGGGGCGTCGAGTCGCTGATCGAGCATCCGGGTGCCATGACCCACGCTTCCACTGCGGGCTCGCAGTTGGAGGTACCGGACGATTTGGTGCGCCTGTCGGTCGGCATCGAGGATCCGGCCGACCTGCTCGGCGACCTCGAACAAGCCCTAAGCTAGCGCCGCCCGTACCGCGGCCGTGGTCACCGCAAGGTTGACGTCGGCCATTTTCTCGTCGTCGACCCAAGTGCCGCTGGCGATTTCGCTGGCCCGACCCATGACCCACTGCCAGCCCCTGTCGTTGAGGGACAGCAGCGTGCCCAGCCCGTCGGTGGCGTGCAACAGCGAGACGATGGCGGCGGTCACCGGATCGGGACGGTGGCCGTCGAACAACGCGGACAGCAGGGCTGCCCGCGCCTGGTCCACCCGCCCGCGGCCGGCCAGCGGCCACGCGTAGGAATTGCGCCGAAACCGGTGCGCCGACAACGCGATCTGATGGAGCTGCCCGGTCCGTAGCAGTTGGTCGAGCACCTGATCTTCGGTGTGCTTGCGCAGTTTCGCGATCGCCGCCGAGGCGGTGATCGGGGCCCGCTGGAGCAGATCCAGCGCGGGCCGGACGACCGGATCCAATGGGGGCGGTCCGGCCAACGCGACGAGCCGGTCCGGCGGCACCGGCTCCTGCGGCAGGGCCGGGCGAACCCGGCAGTCGTAGGCGAGGTCCAACAGCACCGCCGCGGCGAGCAGCCGTTGCAGTCGGCCACGCTCGAGTCCCGGCTGCGCCGAGGCGTTGTCGAGCAGCAGCAGAAGTAGGTCTTCTGCGATGCGCGCCATGCGCTACCGAACGCTACGAGTGGTAGGGCTCCGCGCTGACCAGCGTCACCTTCACGGTCTTGCCACTGGGCACGTTGTACTCGCGGGTGTCACCGACCTTGGCGTTGAGCAGCGCGCCGCCCAACGGCGAATTCGGCGAGTAGACCTCGAGCTTGTCGTGGTCGATGCCTTCTTGCCGGGTGGCGATCAGGAAGGTCTCGGTGTCGGATTCATCGCCGTCGTAGTACACCTTGACCACCGAACCGGGCAGGGCCACGCCGGACTGCTTGGGGCCTCGCCGACCTTGGCGGTGTTCAGCAGCTCCTGCAGCTGGCGGATCCGGGCTTCCTGCTGGCCCTGCTCCTCGCGGGCCGCGTGGTAGCCACCGTTCTCCCGCAGGTCGCCCTCTTCACGGCGATCGTTGATCTCCGCGGCGATGACCGGACGGTTGGCGATCAGTCCGTCCAGCTCGTTCTTGAGCCGGTCGTAGGACTCCTGGGTCAGCCAGGTCACCTGGGTGTCAGTCATCTCGTCGCGCTCCTCATTCGTTGGTTCCGCGCTGTACGCGTTGCAGTCTGTTGTCGCTGCCGGGAACATGCGGTTGATTCCGCGTGTATTGCCATCCAAGAGCTGCGTGCAAACGCGCTAATGTAGCAATACACGGCTCCCAGCAGGAACCGTGTATCGACCCAGTCTACCACCGCCGGGGCGGCCAAGTTTTCATTCATTCGCAGTCCGGCGTTGGTTGCGCCGGCATGGATCAGGACGCCACCAGGTATCCGGGAACGTCGGTCCCACACCCGTAGATATCCCCGACGAACGGCGGCTTGTAGGACTTGAGAGTGGTGGTGACCTGCACAGTCGCCGCGTCCGACGGGGGTACCAGGATCTCCCGGCGACCGGTTTCGGCCCCGTCGTGGGACCGCACCCGCACGATGCAGTGCGCGGGCCTCGACGGGTCCTTACGCGTCACGCTGATCGTGACCGACGCAGTCTGATCGTCGATCACCTCGTAAGAGGCGATCTTGCCCTCCACCGCGTTGCCTTCGAAGCGCTGATAGGCGATGAGTGCCACCACGACGCCGGCCGCCAGAACCAGGACACCCAGCGCGAACGCCACCCGGCGGCGGGTCGCCGGGCGCAGGCCGGGCCGCCCGTACCGCGATTCGGGCAATGGGGCGGGGCTCGGGCTCATCTCTGGCTCATGGTTGTGCAGTGCGCTCTCGTGAACAGGCTGGATTACGGGTATCCATCCCCCGGATGGAACTATTGGACTATAGGACGCGCTGAAACTGTTACAGCACGACGTAAGACGACGAGCGGAACACATACAGGGGAGAAGTGACCGAACTGCGGTTGATGGCCGTCCACGCCCATCCCGACGATGAGTCCAGCAAGGGTGCGGCCACACTGGCGCGTTACGCCGCCGAGGGTCACCGGGTGGTGGTGGTCACGCTGACCGGTGGTGAGCGCGGCGACATCCTGAACCCGGCGATGGACCTGCCGGAGGTGCGCGGCCGCATCGCCGACGTGCGCCGAGACGAAATGGCGAAGGCGGCCGAAATCCTCGGGGTCGAGCATCGATGGCTGGGGTTCGTCGACTCGGGTCTGCCGGAGGGGGACCCGCTGCCACCACTGCCGGACGGATGTTTCGCACTGGTTCCGATCGAACAGCCCGTCGCCGAGCTGGTCCGGCTGATCCGTGAGTTCCGGCCGCACGTCATGACGACCTACGACGAGAACGGCGGGTATCCACACCCCGACCACATCCGCTGCCACCAGGTTTCGGTCGCCGCCTACGAAGCTGCCGCCGATTACCGGCTGTATCCCGAGGCCGGTGAACCCTGGGCGGTGAGCAAGCTGTACTACAACCACGGTTTCCTACGCGCCCGCCTGCAACTGCTCCAGGACGAGTTCGCCAAGAACGGCCAGGAGGGTCCGTTCGCCAGCTGGTTGGAGAAGTGGGATCCCGAGATTGACGTGTTCGCCGGGCGGGTCACCACCCGGGTGCCGTGCGCGGAGTTCTTCGGCCAGCGCGACGAAGCGCTCAAGGCGCACGCCACCCAGATCGACCCCGACGGATTCTTCTTCGCGACGCCAATAGAGTGGCAGCAGCGGTTGTGGCCCACCGAGGAGTTCGAACTGGCTCGCTCGCGGGTGCCCGCAGAGATACCTGAAGACGACCTGTTCGCCGGAATCGAGATCTTTGAGTGAATGACCTGCTGATCACCGCGGTGTCGGTGCTCGCCGACCCGCCCAAGAACACCGGACCCGACTTCGGTAAGGCCAGCCCGATCGGTCTGCTGGTAGTGGTGATCCTGCTGATCGGGGTATTCGTGCTGGTGTGGTCGATGAACCGGCATCTCAAGAAGCTGCCCACGAGTTTCGACGCCGAGCCCGCGGAGACGGACCCGGGCCAGGCCGAGGCGCCAGCCGACGCCGAGTCCGGGAAGTCGACGAGTGAGTCCGGCGGGTAACACCCTCTCCTCGGCGACCAGCCCCTATCTGCGTCAGCACGCGGACAATCCGGTCCACTGGCGGCAGTGGAGCCCCGAGGCCCTCGACGAGGCCGCGGGCCGCGACGTGCCGATCCTGTTGTCCATCGGGTACGCCGCCTGCCACTGGTGTCACGTGATGGCCCACGAGTCGTTCGAGGACAACGACGTGGCGGCGGCGATGAACGCCGACTTCGTGTGCATCAAGGTCGACCGGGAGGAGCGCCCCGACCTGGACGCGGTGTACATGAATGCCACGGTCGCGCTGACCGGTCAGGGCGGCTGGCCGATGACCTGTTTCCTGACCCCTGACGGCCGGCCGTTCTTCTGCGGCACCTACTACCCGAAGCCGCAATTCCTTCAGCTGCTCGCGGCGGTGGTCGACACTTGGCGAACCCGGCGTGACGAGGTCGAGCAAGCGTCCGATCAGGTGGCTGGGGAACTGCGCCGGATGGCGGCGGGGCTGCCCGACGGCGGGCCGGACGTCGACCCCGCGCTGTGCGAGCACGCCGTCGCGGCGATTCTGCGTGACGAGGACACCGAGCGCGGCGGCTTCGGGCGAGCCCCGAAGTTCCCACCGTCGGCGCTGCTGGAGGCGCTGCTGCGCAACTACGAGCGCACCCGTTCACCGGAGCCGTTGGCCGCGGTCGCGCGCACCGCCGCCGCGATGGCTCGCGGCGGCATCTACGACCAGCTCGCCGGTGGCTTCGCCCGCTACAGCGTCGACGCCGACTGGGTGGTGCCGCACTTCGAGAAGATGCTCTACGACAACGCGCTGCTGCTGCGGGTGTACGCACATTGGGCGCGGCGCACCGGGGACTCGCTCGCGCGGCGGGTGGCCGCCCAGACCGCCGAGTTCCTGCTCAACGACCTCGCCGACGGCGAGATGTTCACCTCCGCACTCGACGCCGACGCCGCAGGGGCGGAAGGCTCCACCTACGTGTGGACTCCCGAGCAGCTGCGAGACGTGCTGGGCGAGGACGACGGCCGTTGGGCCGCAGGGGTTTTCGGGGTCATCGCGGCCGGCACCTTCGAGCACGGGACTTCGGTGCTGCAGTTGCCGACCGATCCCGACGACGCGGAGCGCTTCGAGCGGGTCCGGTCGGCGCTGCTGGCCGCGCGGCTGACCCGGGTGCAGCCCGGCCGGGACGACAAAATCGTCACCGCGTGGAACGGGCTTGCGATCACCGCTCTCGCCGAAGCCAGTGTGGCCCTTGATGATCCGAGCTTGCTGGCCGCCGCGCAGCGCTGCGCCGGTGCGCTGCTGGACTTGCACGTCGTCAATGGTCGGCTCCGCCGCGCCAGCCTGGGCGGCGTGGTCGGCGACAGCGCGGCCATCCTGGAGGACTACGCGGCCCTGGCGACCGGCCTGTCGAGTCTCTACCAACTGACCGGCGACTCGTCCTGGCTGGACGCCGCCTCCGATCTGATCGAGGTGGCACTTGGGCACTTCGCCGACCCGGATCGCCCCGGCCGGTGGTTCGACACCGCCGACGACGCCGAACCCTTGATGGTGCGGCCGGCCGACCCCCTCGACGGTGCCACCCCGTCGGGTGCGTCGCTGATCGCCGAGGCGCTACTGACCGTCGCGCACCTGGTCGACGCGAACCGGGCCGAGCGGTACGGCCAAGCCGCCCGGGCCGCGCTGCTGGCGCACTCGCCGGTGCTGGCCCGCGCGCCCCGCTCGGCCGGGCACTGGCTGGCAGTGGCAGAGGCCGCGGTTCGCGGGCCGCTGCAGGTGGCCGTGGCCGGTGGTGCGGATTCGGGACTGCTCATGCTGGCGCGGCGGATGGCCCCGGGCGGCACCATCGTCGTCGGGGGTCCCGTCGACTCGTCACCGCTGTTGGAAGGCCGCGACCAGGTGGGCGGGCGCGACGCCGCCTACGTCTGCCGGGGGCGGGTGTGTGACCTCCCGGTGACCGAGGCCGAGGAACTCGCCGATGCCCTCGGGGTGCCCGTGTAGCCTTCGGCGCATGTCGAGCACTGAGCAGATCTCCCAGACCGTCATCCAGTACCTCGACCTGGTCGCCAAGGGGCAGGCCGACGACATCGCCACCCTCTACGCCGAGGACGCCACCGTCGAGGATCCGGTCGGTGGTGAGGTCCACATCGGGCGCCAGGCGATCCGCGGTTTCTACAGCGTCGTCGAGAACGCCAACGGCAAGGCCGATGTCGTGACGCTGCGGGCGCTGGGCAACGAGGCGGCGTTCTACTGGACGCTGACCATCCACGGCATGGCGATCAGCATCATCAGCGTGATGACGTTCGACGAGGACGCCAAGATCGCCTCGATGAAGGCGTACTGGGGTCCGGAGAACGTCAGTCCGGTCTCGGTCTAGATCCAGCGGGAGCTAGAAGACCGCGAACCACATCGCGATGTAGTGGCAGATCGCCGCAACCGCGGTGCAGGCGTGGAAGAACTCGTGGTGGCCGAACGTGGTCGGCCACGGGTTGGGCCACTTCAGTCCGTAGAGCACCCCGCCCACGCTGTACAGCGCACCGCCGACGATCAGCAGAACCATGGCGGCGATGCCGGCGCCGTTCATGATCGGGACGATGAACCACACCGCCACCCAGCCCAGCAGCAGGTAGAGGGGAACGCCCACCCAGCGCGGCGCCGACGGCCAGAAGCATTTCAACAACACACCGGCCAGCGCGCCGCTCCACACGATGGTCAGCAGAATGGCGCCGCTTCTCTCGGGCAGCGCCAGCATCGCGAACGGTGTGTAGCTGCCGGCGATGAAGATGAAGATCATCGAGTGATCGAGCCGCTTCATCCACTTGCGGGCGGTTGGCGAGGTCCAGTTCACGCGGTGATAGGTGCCGCTGACGGTGAACATCGCCACGATCGTCAGCGTGTAGATCAGGGTCGAGATGCCGGCGCGGGTCGATTCCACCGACCACGACACCGACACCAGGGCTGCACCGGCGATCGCTGCGATGACCGCCGAGTAAACGTGAATCCAGCCCCGTAACCTGGGTTTTCCGAAGAACTCGACCGCGGCGTCGACGACGGCCTCGGGAAAGTCCTCGGCATCGGACGACTTGGATCGGCGGGGATCGGCGGTGTCGACTCCTGCGGTCATCTCACCTCCATTGCGCCTGGGGGTACGTGATGCTCACAGTAGTCTGGATTTTCGTGGAGATCATTCCCCCGCGCCTCAAGGATCCGGCCTACCGGCTCTACGAGATGCGGTTGCGCCACGAACTGGGGCGCTCGAAGTCCGAGCTACCTCGCCATATCGCGGTGCTGTGCGACGGCAACCGGCGCTGGGCTCGTGACGCTGGTCACGACGACGTCAGCTACGGCTACCGGATGGGCGCGGCCAAGATCGCCGAGATGTTGCGCTGGTGTGCCGAGACCGGCATCGAAATGGCGACGGTGTATCTGTTGTCGACGGAGAACCTGCAGCGCGATCCCGAAGAGTTGGCCTGTCTGATCGAGATCATCACCGACGTCGTGGAGGAAATCTGCGCGCCGACGAACCGGTGGAGCGTTCGGACCGTGGGTGACCTGGAACTGCTCGGCGAAGAGCCGGCCCGGCGGCTGCGTGACGCCGTGGACAGCACCGCCGGGCTGCCGCCGGCGTCATTCCACGTCAACGTGGCCGTCGGCTACGGCGGGCGCCAGGAGATCGTCGACGCCGTCCGATCGCTGCTGAGCAAGGAGCTGGCCAACGGCGCCACCGCCGAGCAGCTGATCGAGGCCGTCACCATCGACGGCATCTCGGAGAACCTCTACACCTCCGGCCAGCCCGACCCCGACCTGGTGATCCGCACCTCGGGGGAGCAGCGGCTGTCGGGTTTCCTGCTGTGGCAGAGCGCCTACTCGGAGATGTGGTTCACCGAGGCGCACTGGCCGGCCTTCCGGCGGGTCGACTTCCTGCGCGCTCTGCGCGACTACAGCCGACGTCACCGCCGCTTCGGCATGTAACTCGGCGGGGCTGCCATGCCACACTGATGCCATGGCTGCGCTGTCGGCAGTGGTCTTCGCCCTGAGCTGGTGGCTGGGCCTGTACCTGCTGGCGCGCGACCCGCGAAAGCCGGTGCTGGCCCTGGCTGCCGCCGGCTTGTGCGGATTCGCCGCCGTGGTGGCGCTCGACGCGGTGCGCTCGGTGAGCGTCACCCACGGCGAATTGCTGAGTCAGATCGAGATCTATCTCGTCGCCGTGCCCGGGGTGGCCTGGTTCGCCGTCGTGCTGGAGTTGGCTCGCCCGTCGGACACCTGGCGCAGCCGGGCCACCGAGGCGACGCTGATCGGCGTCGTGGCGGCCGTGGCGCTGCTCGGTGCCGGGATGGCGGGCAGCGTCGACGGTCCGCTGCGGGCCGGGCACTGGGTGATGTTCGCGGTGATCTCGGCCTCGACGCTGGGCGCGATGGTGGCCGCTGTGCGCCGGCCGGCGCAGCCGGTGCGGGTGGCCGGTGTGGTGATCATCGCGACGCTGTTCTTTGCGCTCGGCAACGCGATCCTGGTGATTCCGCTGGGCCTGGTGCCGAGCTGGCTGGCGTTGGCCTCGACCGGCTTCGACGTGCTGCTGCTCGGTGTCGCGGTGGCGTTGTGGGATGCCTTCGACGAAGGCCAGGCGCTGCGGGCCGACATGCGCCGATCCTTCGTCGGGACGGCGGTGGTGGCGGTGTTGTTCGGTGGGCAGGCCCTGATCGGGATCGCGGTGGTCGGCGGCGACGGTCCCGGCCGGACCGCGCTGACCGTGCTGCTGTTCAGCAGCTTGGCTGTGGCCATCGCGATCAACGTGTTGGCCGACCCGCTGGCCGGGCTGCTGGATCGACTGGCCTTCTCCCGGTCACCGCGGTTGCGTGCCGACCGCGCCGCCCTGCGCAGCACCGAAGCGGCGCTACCGCTGGTCTCGCCCAACCCGCTGGCCGGTCTGGACGACGACACCTTCGCCCGACTGACTCGCCGTGCCCTGGGCCACTACGGCGATCTATCCAAACTGGTCGCCAGTCCACTGACGCAGTTGCCGGTGATCGACGCGCGGCTGGCCGCGCGTGGAGCGCCCGACCAGCCGCTGGAGCGCGCCAACGAACTCAAGGCGCTGCTGGCCGACCACATCGCACGGCTCAAGCCGCGCGACGGCGGCGAGTTCGGTACCACCGAGCATTGGCGCTACTACAACTCGCTGTACTTCCCCTACGTCGTCGGCGTGCGGGCCTACGCGCAGAACGCCACCGCCGCCGGTCTGGACCCGGTGGCCCGGCAGGCCTGGCAGTGGTTGGTCACCGAGGTGCCGCAGCGTTCCCTGCACAACTGGCAGAACGCGGCGGCCCGGCTGATCGCCACCGATCTGCGCGCCCAGGTGGCGGTCGCGGGTTCCTGACTGGCAGTAACTGGCAGTGCCGGGCGTCGATCTGGCAGTGGCCGTTGAGCAGTGTCGATGGTGTCCGTACCACCGCTCAACGAGGAGCCGCACATCATGACCGCCCTGACCACTCGAGCCCGACCGCTGTCGGACTCCACTGATTCACTGTTGCGTTTCGCTATGCGCCTGGATGCCACGCTCACCGGTCTGCTGGGTCTGGGAATCGCGGCGCTGGCCGATCCGATGGCCCGGCTCACCGGATTGACTGCCGCCCAGGAGTACGCCGTCGGTGCGGCGTTCGTGTTCTACGGGCTCGCCGTGTACGCGCTCGCCGCGATGCCCGACGTCCGCCGGGCAGGTGCCGGGTTGGTGGTGTTCAACGTCGTCGGCACGGTCGGGTTCATCGCGGTCGCGACGGCCGGGGTGTTGCCGCTGACCGGCCTGGGTGTCCTCACCGGGTTGGCCAGCGCGCTCTACTGCGCTGTGTTCGCGGCCCTGCAATACCTCGGTGTGCGCCGGTTGCGGGTGTGACGCCACCCCCGCGCGGTGCCGCGGCGATGGCTAAGGTGAGCTGTCCAGAGCGGGCAGGTGACTAGGGAGGCACATATGCAGGTCTTCGCGTTCGCGGCATCGCGTACGGCGAGTCTGGAAGAGGTCGGCGGCGTCAATGCCGGAGGCTTCCCGATGACCAGTTGCTATGTGGAGAACATCCCCGCCCAGATCTCGGTTCCGCTGGTGCTGGCCGTCCACACTCCCGGCGGCAGCGACTATCAGGTGCGTCGCTACATCATCGCGAAATCGCCTGCAGGTGAACGGGTCGGGATGATCGAGGTGGGCTGGGACTGGCCCGACGAACCAGGCTTTCCGGTCAAGTTTCGAGTGTTCGCACCACCGCTGCCGATGACGGTGTACTCCCCGGGGGTGTACACCATCGGCCTGTACGAACATCCCGACTCCGAGGAGCCGGAGTTCTCGTTCCCGTTGCCGGTTTTGCGGCTCAACCCCCTGACGGGCACGCCCACCAACTGACGCGCAAATGATTTGTCGGACTCCTCATCGCGGCTCGTGCCTCGCCGCTTGATCGTCGTCCGACGAGCTACAGCTTGCGCAGCCGCAGCCGGTTGATGGAGTGGTCGGAGTCCTTGCGGAGCACCAGCGTCGCCCGCGGGCGGGTGGGCAGGATGTTCTCGATCAGGTTCGGCCGGTTGATGGAGCGCCAGATGTCCCGGGCCGCGGCGACGGCCTGCTGGTCGGTCAGCCCGGCGTAATGGTGGAAGTGCGATGCGGGGTCGGCGAACGCGCCGCGCCGCATCGCCAGGAACCGGTCGACGTACCACTGCTCGATGTCCTCGATGCGGGCGTCGACGTAGACCGAGAAGTCGAACAGGTCCGAGACCATCAGGGTCGGACCGGTCTGCAGGACGTTGAGTCCCTCCAGGATGAGGATGTCGGGATGGGTGACGACGTGCTTCTCGCTGGGCACGATGTCGTAGATCAGGTGTGAGTACACCGGCGCGCACACCTGGTCCGAGCCCGACTTCACCGAGGTGACGAACCGCATCAACGCACGCCGGTTATAGCTTTCGGGAAAGCCCTTGCGGTGCATCAAGTTCCGGCGGGTCAGCTCGGCGTTGGGGTAGAGGAAGCCGTCGGTGGTGACCAGGTCGACGCGGGGGTGGTGCTCCCAGCGCGCCAGCAGCGCCTGCAGCACGCGCGCGGTGGTGGACTTGCCGACCGCGACGCTGCCCGCCACACCGATGATGAACGGCACCGGCCGGTCGGGATTCTGCTGGGGTTCTCCGAGGAACTCGGCGGTCGCGGCGAACAGTCGCTGGCGGGCCGCCACCTGCAGGTGGATCAACCGCGCCAGCGGCAGATACACCTCTTCGACCTCGAGCAGGTCGATCTGCTCGCCGAGACCGCGCAACCCGAGCAGTTCGTCCTCGGTGAGTTTGAGCGGGGTCGACATGCGCAGTGAACGCCATTGACTCCGGTCGAACTCCACATAAGGGCTGGGTTCACTCAGCCGCGCCATGGTGTCAGTCTTGCAGTTAGCTTGGTTGACATGCAGCCCGGCACCCTCATCCGCGATTACCTCACCCTCGGCTTGCGGTTCGACCGCATCGAGGAGGGGTACGTCGATTCCTTCACCGGCGACCCGGAATTGCGCCGCATCGTCGCCGACGAACCGGCTCCCCAGCCCGCCGACCTGGCCCGGCAGGCCGAAAAGTTGCTGGCTGACCTGCCGAGCGTGCCCAGAGTGGACGGCTTCACCGATCAGCGGGCCGACTTCATCGGTGCGCACCTGCGGGCGCTGTCGTGCGCGGCACGCAAGTTCGCCGGCGAGCCGGTGGGCTTCGTCGAAGAGGTCCGCAACTACTTCGACGTCGACATCGCCCGCGGCGACGAGGAGCGCTACCGGGCCGCGCACGCCCGCATCGACGAGGTACTCGGCGGCACCGGCCCGCTCGTCGAGCGGATGGAAGCCCACCGCAGCGCCGACGAGATCCCGCCGCAGCGGCTCGAGGAGTGCATCCACGCGTTCTCCAGCGCACTGCGCGACACGGTGCGCGCGACGTATCCGCTGCCGGACGCCGAGACCATCGTCTACGAGGTGGTGACCGACAAGCCGTGGTCGGGGTTCAACTACTACGAGGGCAACTACCGCTCGACGGTGGCGGTCAACGCCGATCTGAAGCAGCAGATGGCCAACCTGCCGCGGCTGGTGGCGCACGAGTCGTATCCGGGCCACCACACCGAACACTGCCGCAAGGAGGCCGGCCTGGTCGCGGGCGGCGATCAGCAGGAGCAGACGATTTTCCTGGTCAACACCCCGCAATGTCTGATGGCCGAGGGACTGGCCGATCTGGCCCTGTATGCCGCGGTCGGTCCCGGCTGGGGGAGGTGGGCCACCGAGATCTACGCGGATCTGGGGCTGCGGTTCGACGGGGAGCGCGCCGAGGCGCTGTCGGAGGCGACGGCGGCACTGGCCGATGTCCGCCAGGACGCCGCGCTGATGCTGCACGACGAGCACCGCGACGTCGACGACGTCGTCGCCTTCCTGCAGCGCTGGCTGCTGGTCAACGACACCCGGGCGCGCCAGATGCTGCGGTTCCTGTCCTCGCCGTTGTGGCGGGCCTACACCTCGACCTACGTCGAGGGGTACCGGTTGTTGCGGACCTGGCTGGACGAGCGGCCGGCCGGGGTGGGCCTGACCGAGCGGTTCGGCCGGCTGCTCGACGAGCCGCTGATCCCCTCGTCGCTGCGTGTCGACGTGCGCCGATAGGCTTGAGTCATGACTGCTGACTCGACAGTTTCGACGCACGCGTCCGCCCCGGGCGCCGACTACGCCGCCACCGCCAGCGAGGCCTACCGGGCGGCGCTGTCGGTTATCGAATCCGTCGAGCCGCGCATCGCCGCGGCAACCCGCAAAGAGCTTGCCGATCAACGGGATTCGCTCAAGTTGATCGCCAGTGAGAATTACGCCTCACCGGCTGTGCTGCTCACCATGGGCACCTGGCTGTCGGACAAGTACGCCGAGGGCACCGTCGGCCACCGCTTCTACGCGGGCTGCCAGAACGTCGACACCGTCGAAAGTGTGGCCGCAGAGCACGCGCGGGAGCTGTTCGGCGCGCCGTACGCCTACGCTCAGCCGCATTCCGGCATCGACGCCAACCTGGTGGCGTTCTGGGCCATTCTGGCCACCAAGGTCGAGGCGCCGGCTCTGAGCGATCTCGGCGTCAAGCACGTCAACGACTTGTCCGAGGCCGAGTGGGAGCGGTTGCGCGCCCGGCTGGGCAGCCAGCGCCTGCTGGGCATGTCGCTGGACGCCGGCGGTCACCTCACCCACGGCTTCCGGCCCAACATCTCCGGCAAGATGTTCCACCAGCGCAGCTACGGCACCAAGCCCGACACCGGGCTGATCGACTACGACGCCGTCGCCGCCGCGGCCCGCGAGTTCAAGCCGTTGATCCTGGTCGCCGGGTATTCGGCCTACCCGCGCCGGGTGAACTTCGCCACCATGCGCGAGATCGCCGACGAGGTCGGCGCCACCCTGATGGTCGACATGGCGCACTTCGCCGGCCTGGTCGCCGGCAAGGTCTTCACCGGTGACGAGGACCCGGTGCCGCATGCGCACGTCACCACCACCACCACGCACAAGTCGCTGCGCGGTCCGCGGGGCGGTCTGGTGCTGGCCACCGAGGAATACGCACCCGCCGTGGACAAGGGTTGCCCGATGGTGCTCGGCGGGCCGCTGTCGCATGTGATGGCCGCCAAGGCCGTCGCACTGGCCGAGGCTCGGCAGCCGTCGTTCCAGACCTACGCCCAGCGGGTCGCCGACAACGCCAAGGCGTTCGCCGAGGGTCTGCTCAAGCGCGGGGCCCGGCTGGTGACCGGCGGCACCGACAATCACCTGGTGCTGCTCGACGTGCAGTCCTTTGGGCTGACCGGGCGCCAGGCCGAGTCGGCGCTGCTGGATTCCGGCGTGGTGACCAACCGCAACGCCATCCCGGCCGACCCGAACGGGGCCTGGTACACCTCGGGAATCCGGTTCGGCACCCCGGCGCTGACCACCCGGGGGTTCGGCGCCGCCGAATTCGACCGGGTCGCCGAGTTGGTGGTCGACGTGTTGTCCAACACCCAAGCCGAGGGCACCTCGAAGGCCAAGTACACGCTGGCCGACGGCACCGCGCAGCGGGTTCATGCCGCTGCCGCCGAACTGTTGGCGGCCAACCCGCTGTATCCGGGGCTGACCCTCTGAGGCGGTGAAACGCCGGCACGGGGTGATTTTCAACAGCCGTGTCGGTGGGTTACAGTAACCGCATGGCACAGAAACCTGTCGCGAATGCGTTGACCCTCGAGCTTGAGCCGGTTGTCGCCGACAATCTGGCCCGTTACCTGGAGACCGCGGACGAGTGGTATGCCCACGACTACGTCCCGTTCGACCAGGGGCAGAACTTCGCCTTCCTGGGCGGAACCGACTGGGACCCGTCCCAGGTGACGCTTCCCGCCGACGTCGTCGACGCCTGCGAGATCATGCTGGTCACCAAGGACAACCTGGCCGGTTACCACCGCGAGCTGGTGGAGCACTTCATCCTGGAGGACAAGTGGGGCCGCTGGATGGGCCGGTGGACTGCGGAGGAGAACCTGCACGCCATCGCCATCCGCGAATACCTGGTCGTCACACGTAACTTCGACCCGACCGCCAATGAGGACGTCCGCGTCGCGCACGTCATGCGCGGGTACCGGGCCGACAATTTCACCCAGATCGAGACGCTGGTGTTCATGGCGCTCTACGAGCGGGCCCATGCGGTGTTCCTGCGCAATCTGGAAGCCAAGGTCGACGAGCCGGTGCTCAAGGGGCTGATCGGCCGCATCGCCGCCGACGAGGAGCGTCACGAGGAGTTCTTCGGGAACCTGGTGGCGTTCTGCCTCGAGACGCACCGCGACTCGACGATCGCCGCGGTCGCGCGGCGCGCCGGTGGTCTCGGTGTGGTGGGTGGCGACATCTACGAGTACGCCGACAAGCTGCACAACGTGGCACAGGCCGGCATCTACGACCTGGAAGCGACCCGCCGGGTGATCTCCGATCGCATCAAGGCGTGGGGTCTCGACGGCGAAGCGGTCCTGAAGAAATTCGTTCTCGCTTGACACGCCTGCGCGCCTGAACGGCGCGTTGGCCGCTACCGGAGTAGCGTCCGTGGTGATGGCTAGCGACATGCTCTGCTGTCCGGGCGGCACCTATCGTTTCGACTACGACAGGACCGGCCCCGGTCCTGGTGCCGCAGCGTCCGCCGAGGGATTCGCGCGGGGCCGCGTGGGTCTGAGGAGCGCCCAGTGACCGATTCGCAGTCGCCCGTCCGGACGTATGTGCTCGACACCTCTGTCCTGCTGTCCGATCCGTGGGCGTGCACCCGGTTCGCCGAACACGAAGTGGTGGTTCCACTCGTGGTCATCAGCGAACTGGAAGCCAAGCGCCACCACCACGAGCTGGGCTGGTTCGCCCGGCAGGCGCTGCGGCTGTTCGACGACCTTCGCCTGGAACACGGTCGTCTGGATCAGCCGATTCCCATTGGGACGCAAGGCGGAACGCTGAATGTCGAACTGAACCACAGCGATCCGATGGTGCTGCCGTCCGGGTTCCGCACCGAAAGCAACGACACCCGCATCCTGACGGTTGCCGCCAACCTGGCCGCCGAAGGCAAGCGAGTCACGTTGGTCAGCAAAGACATTCCGCTGCGGGTGAAGGCCGGCGCAGTGGGGCTTTCGGCCGACGAGTACCACGCCCAGGACGTGATCACCTCGGGCTGGACCGGCATGTCGGAGCTCGACGTGGCCACCGAGGACATCGACGCGCTGTTCGCCGAGGGTGAGATCGACCTCGAGGACGCCCGCAACATGCCCTGCCACACCGGCGTTCGGCTGCTCGGTGGCAGCTCGAGCGCGCTGGGCCGGGTGAATGCCGACAAGAAGGTGCAGTTGGTTCGTGGGGATCGCGAGGTGTTCGGCCTCCGGGGAAGGTCAGCCGAACAGCGCGTCGCCCTCGATCTGCTGCTGGACGAATCGGTCGGCATCGTCTCGCTGGGTGGCAAGGCGGGCACCGGCAAGTCGGCACTGGCGCTGTGCGCGGGCTTGGAAGCGGTGCTGGAGCGACGCACGCAGCGCAAGGTGGTGGTGTTCCGGCCGCTGTACGCCGTCGGCGGGCAGGACTTGGGCTACCTGCCCGGCAGCGAAAGCGACAAGATGGGCCCCTGGGCACAGGCGGTCTTCGACACCCTCGAGGGTCTGGCCTCGCCGGCGGTGCTCGAGGAGGTGCTGTCCCGCGGCATGCTCGAGGTGCTGCCGCTGACCCACATCCGCGGCCGTTCGCTGCACGACTCGTTCGTGATCGTCGACGAAGCGCAGTCGCTGGAGCGCAACGTGCTGCTGACCGTGCTGTCGCGGCTGGGCAGCGGGTCGCGGGTGGTGCTCACCCACGACGTGGCGCAGCGCGACAACCTGCGCGTCGGCCGTCATGACGGCGTGGCTGCGGTGATCGAGAAGCTCAAGGGGCATCCGCTGTTCGCCCACATCACCCTGATGCGTAGCGAGCGTTCGCCGATCGCCGCGCTGGTCACCGAGATGCTCGAGGAGATCAGCCCCGGCGCCCTGCCATGACGCGGATCTGCTGACTAAGCGGCTGCTGCGGCCCGACCGGCCGCCCAGTGGGCGATGCTGCGGGCATATCGCGGGGTCTCGACCAGGCAGTGTCGCGCGGAGGCGTCCTGGCGGGCTGCAGCCGCCTCGGCGAAGGTCTGACCGTGCTCGGCGATGAAGTCGAGGAAGTGCTCGGTGGGGTGTGAGGTGACGGTGTTGGTGTACTGGCAGCGGTCACCGTCAAGCTGCTCCATCCGCAACTCCCAGATGACCTGCGTGCTGGTCCATCCGAGCGGGGTCAACACGTCGGACAGCGACACCATCCGGCAGTAGTGGGCCTCGGCGACGTCGAACCGATATTGCTGCACCACCAATCCGGTGCCGATCATCTCGACGTTGATCGACATCGGGGTGCCATCGTCGTCGACGGTGTAGCCGGCCGCCTTGTGGTCACCGGGAGCGCAGCGCTGATACTCATGGGTGGGAAGGGTTTTCAGCCATTGGGCGATGTCGACGTGATCGAAGGGCGCATCCACGTCGGCGGTGAACACCGCGTGCGAGAGAACCAAATCGTCGCGAACCGTTGCAGTCGTCATGTCGTCAGCATGTCCCGCACGGTGGCCTCCCCACCACGCTGCTAGCCGCACATTCGGCGGTAGTGGTAGCCCCCAGCCCCGCGTGGACAGGGACCAGCCAGCTGTGCCCGGTAAACTCACCTGCGTGCCGCGCCGACCCGACAGCCTGTCCTGGTCCTATCTGCGGACCGTGATCGGTGTCTGCGCGGGGGTGGCCGTCGTCGTCATCGGCGGGTTCACCGGCCACGTCAAGGTCGCCAAGGCCGACACCGTCGACTGCGCGGTGGTCAAATGCGTGGCCCTCACCTTCGACGACGGGCCGACGCCCTACACCGACCGGCTGCTGGGGATCCTCAACGACGCCGACGCCAAGGCCACCTTCTTCGAGATCGGCAACAAGGTGGCCGCCAACCCGGCCGGCGCCAAGCGCGTCGCCGATGCTGGGATGGAGATCGGCAGCCACACCTGGGAACACCCCAACATGACGACGATCCCGATCGAGGACGTGCCCGCCCAGTTCAGCAAGGCCAACGACGCGATCAAGGCCGCCACCGGGCAGACACCCACCCTCTGGCGCCCGGCCGGCGGGCTGACCAATGACGCCGTCAACCAGATCGCGGCGCAGTACGGGCTGGCCGCGATCCTGTGGGATGTCATCCCCTTCGACTGGATGAACGACTCCAACACCGCGGCCACCCGCTACATGCTGATGACGCAGATCAAGCCCGGTTCGGTGGTGCTGTTCCACGACACCTACTCGTCCACCGTCGACCTGGTCGAGCAGTTCATCCCGGTGCTCAAGGCCAACGGCTATCACCTGGTCACCGTGAGCCAGCTGCTCGGCCCGCGCGCGCCGGGCAGCGTGTACGGCTCGCGGGACAACGGCCCGCCGGCGAACATGCTGCAGGACATCCCGGCCTCCGAGATCCCGACCCTGCCGGCGACCCCCTCGCCCAAGCCGATGCCGAACATTCCGATCACCGACATCCCCGGGGCGAATTCCGGCGGGTCCAATAACGGCGCCTAGTTGCATACCGCCACTTCGTTCGTCCTGACGCTGTTGGTCCTGGGCTATGCCGTGGTGTCCGGACTGGTCAACCGGTGGTATGTCGCGCCGGCACTGATCTTCGTGGGGCTCGGAATGGCGTTGGGGCCGTTCGGGTTCAACCTGCTCGACGCCGGGCCCGGCACTCAGGGGTACACGGTGCTGGCCCAGTTGGCGCTGACGGTCATCCTGTTCAACCAGGCGGCCAAGCTGGATCCCGGCCGGGTGCTGCGGCGCGGGCACGTCACGTTCCGGCTGCTGGTGATCGGCATTCCGCTGACCCTGATTCTGGGGACCCTGACCGCTGCGCTGCTGCTGCCGGTGCTGCCGTGGTGGGAAGCGGTGTGCCTGGCCGCGATCGTGGCGCCCACCGAGGTGGCACTGATCGACGCGCTGCTGGAGGATCACCGGATTCCGGAACGGGTGCGCAACGCCCTGTCGGTGGAAAGCGGCTTCTACGACGGGTTCGCGCTGGCCGTGCTGCTGGCCGCGGTGGCGCTGGCGTCCGCGCACGCGGATTCGCGGCCACAGAGTTGGATGTGGTTCGTCGTGCGCACCGAGTTCCTGTCGCTGGTCATCGGCGCGGGGGTGGGTCTGCTGGGCGCCGGTGTGATCGCGTGGTCGCGGCATCGCGAATGGATGAGCGATACCTGGGCGCAGCTGGCCACCGTGGCGGTCGCGCTGATCTGCTTCGAGTTCGGCGAACGGGTGCACGCCAGCGGGTTCGTCGCCGCATTCACCGGTGGGTTGGCGTTCGCGGTGGTGGCGCGCCGGACGAACACCCAAGTGTCGGGGCAGGTTTCGGACGCTGCCGGGCAGCTGCTGGAGCTGATGGTGTTCGCGATGTTCGGTGCGTTCGCGGTGATCGACGCCTGGGCGCACGTCACCTGGCAGATCGTGCTGTTCTGCGTGGTGGCACTGTTCGCGGTGCGGCTGGTGGCGGTACTGGTGGCATTGATCCGCACCGACCTGCCGGGCTACAGCCGGGTGTTCATCGGGTGGTTCGGGCCGCGGGGCATCGGCACGGTCGTACTGGGTCTAGTGGTGATCGACCGCGGCGACATCCAACATGCCAACCTGCTGGCGCAGGCCGGCATCGTCGCGGTGACGCTGAGCTTGGTGCTGCACAGCGCCACCGCGCCGCTGGGGATCGGCCGTTACGCCGCTACTCGCCGTTCTTGACCTTCGCCATCGCGAGCACGTCGAGGCGCTTGTCCAGTTCCTCCTCGGAGAGCTTGTCGCCGATCAGGCCACGGTCGATCACCGTCTGCCGGATGGTCTTCTTCTCCGCCAGTGCCTGCTTAGCCACCTTGGCGGCCTCCTCGTAGCCGATCGCCGAGTTCAGCGGCGTGACGATCGACGGGGACGACTCGGCCAGCTCGCGCAGGTGGGCCTCGTTGGCGACCAGGCCGTCAATGCACTTGGTGGCGAACAACTTCGACACGTTGGCCAGCAGGGTGAACGACTCCAGCAGGTTGCGCGCCATCATCGGGATGTAGACGTTGAGCTCGAAGGCACCCGACAATCCGCCGACGGTGATGGCGGCGTCGTTGCCGATCACCTGGGCGGCCACCTGGGTGACGGCCTCGGGCAGCACGGGGTTGACCTTGCCTGGCATGATCGAGCTGCCGGGCTGCAGGTCGGGTAGCGCAATTTCGCCCAGGCCGGTCAGCGGGCCCGAGCCCATCCACCGGACGTCGTTGGCGATCTTGGTCAGTGAGGCGGCGATGGTCTTCAATGCACCGGAGGCCTCGACCAGTCCATCGCGGGCTGCCTGAGCTTCGAAAGAGTCCTTGGCAGTGCTCAATTCGGCCAGGCCGGTCTGCTCGACGAGCACGGCCACCACCTTGGCGCCGAAACCGTCGGGCGCGTTGAGCCCGGTGCCGACGGCGGTGCCGCCAATGGCCAGCTCACCCAGGCGGGGCAGCGTGGCCTTCACCCGTTCGATGCCGGCCTCGACCTGGCGGGCGTAGCCGCCGAACTCCTGGCCGAGGGTGACCGGCACGGCATCCATCAGGTGGGTGCGGCCGGACTTGACGACGGTGCGCCACTGGCGGGCCTTGGCGGCCAGCGACTCGTGCAGCACCTCCAGCGCCGGGATCAGCTGGCGCACAGCGGCTTCGGTGGCCGCGATATGGGTGGAGGTGGGGAAGGTGTCGTTGGACGACTGCGACATGTTGACATCGTCGTTGGGGTGCACCGTCACGCCGTTGCGTTCGCAGATCGAGGCGATCACTTCGTTGGCGTTCATGTTGGAGCTGGTGCCCGAACCAGTCTGGAACACGTCGATGGGGAAGTGCTCGTCGTGCAGGCCCTCGGCGATCTCGCCGGCGGCGGCGATGATGGCATCGGCCTTCTCCGCCGACAGCTTGCCCAGATCCTTGTTGACCTGTGCGCAGGCGGCTTTCAGCAGTGCCATGGCGCGGATCTGGTTGCGATCCAGCCCGCGGAAGGAGATCGGGAAGTTCTCCACGGCCCGCTGAGTCTGCGCGCGCCACAAAGCTTTGGCCGGAACCCGCACCTCGCCCATGGTGTCGTGCTCGATGCGGTATTCGCCCTCGCCGGCTTTCTTTTCGACGGCACTGTCGGTCATCAATTGCCTTTCTTAGGGGAGCGGGTAGGCCGCGGATTTATCCCCGGTGAAGTCCACCGCGGAGTATTCGTTGAGCTTGGCAAGCCGGTGGTAGGCGTCGATCATCCGGACGGTGCCGGACTTCGACCGCATCACGATCGACTGGGTGGTGCAGCCGCCACCGAAGTAACGGACGCCCTTGAGCAGGTCCCCGTCGGTGACGCCGGTGGCGCAGAAGAAGACGTTCTCACCGGCCACCAGGTCCCTGGTGGTGAGCACGCGATCGAGGTCGTGGCCGCGGTCGATGGCCTTCTGCCGCTCCTCGTCGTCCTTGGGCGCCAGGGTGGCCTGGATCTCGCCGCCCATGCAGCGGATCGCGGCGGCGGTGATGATGCCTTCGGGAGTGCCGCCGATACCGGCCAGCATGTCGGTGCCCGACTCGGGGCGGCAGGCGGAGATCGCGCCGGCGACGTCACCGTCGGAGATCAGCCGGATGCGGGCGCCGGCGTCGCGGACCTCGGCCATCAGCTTGGCGTGCCGGGGTCGGTCCAGGATGCAGACGGTGATGTCGGAGACCGACGCCTTGCGCACCTTGGCGATGCGCTGGATGTTGGCCGCGATCGGTGAAGTGATGTCGATGAAGTCCGCGACATCGGGCCCAGCGGCGATCTTGTTCATGTAGAACACCGCCGACGGGTCGAACATCGCGCCGCGCTCGGCGACCGCGAGCACCGAGATGGCGTTGGGCATGCCCTTGCTCATCAGGGTGGTGCCGTCCACCGGGTCGACGGCGAAGTCGCAGTCCGGCCCGTCGCCGTTGCCCACCTCTTCGCCGTTGTAGAGCATCGGGGCGTTGTCCTTCTCGCCCTCGCCGATCACCACGACGCCGCGCATCGACACCGAGTTGACCAGTTCCCGCATGGCGTCGACGGCGGCGCCGTCGCCGCCCTCCTTGTCGCCGCGGCCGACCCAGCGGCCGGCGGCCATGGCGCCCGCTTCGGTCACCCGGACGAGTTCCAGGGCGAGGTTACGATCGGGAGCTTCACGGCGGCGGGCGTCTGGCATGGCTGAGATTGTCCCAGAAGCCGGTCAGCAGTCCAGACCTGGGATACTGGCGGACGTGACAGAGCACGATGTCGCCGGCTCAGCGGCTCCGGCCCCGCACCCCAAGGAGGCCAAGCCGCGCCTGCTGCAGGACGGCCGCGACATGTTCTGGTCGCTGGTTCCGCTGGTGGTGGCCTGCATCGTGCTGGCCGGAGTGGTCGGCACGTGTTCTTTCCGGCCCAACGGTCCAGCCGGAGGGCCGGCCCCGTCGTTCGACGCGGCCGCGGCACTGCAGGCCGACGCGACGGCGCTGGGCATCCCGATCCGGCTCCCGCAGCTTCCCGAGGATTGGCACGCCAACTCCGGCAAGCGTGGCGGTATTGACGCCGGTCGAACCGATCCCAAAACCGGACAGCGAGTCCGGGCGGTGAGCGCGACCGTCGGCTACCTCGCGCCGTCCCAGAAGTTCGTCAGCATCACCCAGAGCAATGCCGATGAACAGGCCTTGGTCGCCTCGATCCACACATCGATGTATCCCACCGGCGCGCAGGACATCGAAGGCGTCAAGTGGATCGTCTACGAGGGTGACGAGGGCGCTGAACCGGTGTGGACGGCACAGGTGGGCAGCCCGGCCGGTCCGGCCCAATTGGCGGTAACCGGCGCCGGAAGCAGTGAGGATTTTCGTACGCTTGCCGTTGCCACGCAGACCCAGCAGCCGCTGACGCCCGGCCGATAGGAGACACCGATGCCCGGATTCCAATCCGATGCCGCCGGCCAGGCGGCTCCGGAGGCCGACCTGACCGGATGGAGCCGGGAGCCGTTCACCGCGGCGGGCTTCACCCACGATGTCTACCGCAAGGGCGAGGGTCCGGGAGTGGTGCTGATCCCCGAGATGCCGGGTGTGCACCCCGGCGTGCTGGCACTGGGCAACTACCTCGTGGCCAACGGCTTCACCGTCGTGATCCCGTCACTGTTCGGGACGCCGGGGGCGCCGGCGATGAGTCTGGGGGCGGCGGGGAGCATGCTGCGCGGTTGTGTGGCCAAGGAGTTCGCGGCGTTCGCGACCAACAAGGAGCGCCCGGTGTCGCACTATCTGCGCGCATTGGCCCGCGATCTGAAGGAGAAGACCGGGGGCAAGGGCGTGGGGGTGATCGGGCAGTGCTTCACCGGTGGCTTCGCACTGGCCGCCGCCGTGGACGACAGTGTGCTGGCCCCGGTGCTCAGCCAGCCGTCGGTTCCGATCGGGCTCAGCGGCAAGCACAAACGCGATCCCGGCATGTCTGAGGGTGAGCTGAAGATCATCGAGAAGCGCGCCGCCGAGGATGGACTGTGTGCGCTGGCCCTGCGGTTCAGCAAGGACCCGCTGGCACCCGGCGAGCGGTTCAAGACGCTCAAGGACCGGCTGGGGGATGCCTTCGAGGTGATCGAACTGGATTCCTCGCCCGGTAACGCCGGCGGATTCGGCCGGATGGCGCACTCGGTGCTCACCCTCGAGGTCCGCGAGGTCGACGGCCAACCCGCCTACGAGGCGCGCAAGCGGGTGGTGCAGTTCCTCAAGGAGCGGTTGGTCGACCCGGAATAAACCGCGGGAAGCGCCGATTGTGGCCTACATGACTTATCCGGTGCGCGTTGCTGTTCAGATTCAACCCGCTGACACTCCCGACTACGCCACCTGGCGGCAGGCTGTCCTGCACGCCGAGGAGATCGGGGTGGACGTCATCTTCGGTTACGACCATTTTCACGCGCCAGTCATCGAATCGTTCGACGGTGCCGTACCGGTGCTGGCCGAGGTGCAGCCAGATCTGAACAACTTCGAGGGCTGGTCGGCGTTGGCGTCGTGGGGCGAGATCACCACCCGGGCCGAGATCGGCCTGCTGGTGGCCGGTATGGGCTACCGCAATCCGGACCTGCTGGCCGACATGGCGCGTACGGTCGACCACATCAGCGGTGGGCGGCTGGTGCTCGGCGTCGGCGCGGGCTGGTATGAAAAGGATTACACCACATACGGTTTCGAGTACGGCACGGTCAAGTCGCGGGCAGACCTGTTCGACGAGGGCCTGCTGCGGATCGAGCGCCGATTCGAGTTACTCCGTCCCGCGCCGCTGCGCAAGGTCCCGATTCTGATCGGGGGCTCCGGACCCAAGCGCACCCTGCCCGCCGTGGCGCGCCATGCCGACATCTGGCACACCTTCCTGCCGCTCGACTCCTACCGGGAGGCCAGCGCACGGGTCGGTGAACTGGCCGCCGGGTTCGGACGCGCGGACTCCGACATCGAGCGGTCGACGTTGTGGACCGATCCGCAGTCGGCGGATGCCTACCTGGCCGCCGGGGCGACGCTGTTCCACACCGAGATGCGCGCGGTCGGTGGCACGTACGACTTCGGCACCGTGGAGAAGATGCTGAGTTGGCGGGACGCAAAATTGTCGTAAGGCCGGCGTACATTCGAACGTATGTTCGCAAGCCAGCTGCACGACTATTTCGAGCCGTCGGACACGGCCGAATCGCGTGCGCTGCTGGCCAGTATCGGCGCGTCCGCCCGAGCTGAGAACCAGGCCGCCGCCCGCCGGCTCAGTGCTGTCGCAGAACTCTTCGAACTCCGCCGTCGCGAGCGCGGCGAGCGGTCGGACTGGGCAGTGGACACCTGGGCCGCGGTGGGCGCCGAAGTCGCTGCGGCGCTGCGCGTCAGCTTGGCCATGGCCGGCAGTTACCTGAACTACGGGCTGGAGATGAAGCGGCTGCCGGCGGTCGCCGCCGTCTTCATCGCCGGTGACATCGACATGCAGATGTTCCGGACCATCGTCTACCGCACCAGTCTCATCTCCGATGCCGCGGCCATGGCCGACGTCGATCGCCAGGTGGCCGAGAAGGCGGCCCGGTGGCCGTCGATGACCCGTGGGCGGCTCGCTTCGGAGATCGACCGCATCGTCGCCAAGTGTGACCCTGACGCCGTGCAGCGGGTCAGAGAACGTGCCCGCGGTCGCGAGGTCGTGTTCGGTGATCCGGAGAACGGCTGCACGGAGCTGATGGGGCGGTTGTTCTCCACCGATGCCGAGGCGCTGGATCGGCGGCTCGACGTGCTGGCCCGGTCGGTGTGTGACGCTGACCCGCGTGATGTCGCGCTGCGCCGCGCCGACGCGCTCGGCGCGCTGGCGATGGGTGCCGATCGCTTGGCATGCCGTTGCGGTGCGGTGGAATGCCCTGCGGCGCAGCAACCCCGCTCCGGGGCGGTGGTCATCCATGTGGTGGCCGAGGAGGCGGCGTTGCAGGGCCGCTCCGGCACCCCGGGGCATCTGTTGGGTTCGGACACTTTGCTCCCCGCCGAACTGCTGGCCGAACTCGCCACGCAAGCCCGGCTCAGCCCGTTGATCCATCCCGCGGACCTGCCGGCCGAACCCGGCTATCGCCCGTCGCGGGCGTTGGCCGATTTCGTGCGGGCCCGTGATCTGACCTGCCGCGCGCCTGGCTGTGACCGGCCCGCCACGCAGTGCGACCTGGACCATACGATCCCGTACCCGTACGGCCCGACGCACGCTGGGAACATCAAATGCCTGTGCCGCCAACATCATCTGCTCAAGACGTTCTGGGGTTGGCGGGACAGGCAATTGGCCGATGGCACGGTGATCTGGAATCTGCCCGGTAAACAGACCTACGTCACCACCCCGGGCAGCGCCCTGCTGTTCCCCAGCCTGATGGTGCCCACCCGAGCCCCGAAACCTGTGGCGGATGTCCCCGCGGCAGCCGACGGCGATCGCAGCGTGTTGATGCCGCGGCGCAAGACCACCCGGGCGCACAACCGTGCCCGCTACATCACCGCTCAACGAGCCCGCAATCGGGCGCTCCGAAGGGCCCGTCACGACGTGCTGTTCCGACCCGGGCCGGCCGCGCAATCCGATGACGATCCGCCGCCCTTCTAGACGGCGAGACGACCGTTCCCGCACCTATTCCCGCTCGACCGTGCGCAGCCCGCCTGCCGGCGTCCACCACTGCACCACCAGCAGGGTGCCCTGCTCGTTGAGGTGGGTCAGCACCACGTCGGTGATGTCGGTGTGGAAGAGATCGCCCTCGCCCTCGGGGGCCTCCACACCGACCGCACGCCCGGAGATCTTCGCCTCGCCGGGCCACTGCGCCTCCGCCCCCTCGACGGGGTCGACGGTGGCGCTGTGCAGGGCGAACCGTGGATCACGGCGCAAATCGGCACCTTTGCGCGCCCCAGGCATCGACCCGAAGCTGAGCACACCGCCGTCGAACGTCGCTTCGATTCCGGAGATCCGCGGTGATCCGTCGGCCCGCAGGGTGGCCAGGGTTTTGTGCTTGCGCGCGTCGAACAACGCCCGCACCCGCTCGGCGAACTCGGGCACCGCGGCTTGGACATCCCGCCACATGGTCATACGCGTACCACGGTGTTGCGGCACGCCTGCTTGGCCTGATACATCGCCACGTCGGCGCGAGCCGTCACGGCCGTCGCGCCTTCCCCGGGCATGGACACAGTGACCCCGATGCTCAGCGTCGCGCAGATCGTCTGCCCGTCATACTGGATGGGTTCGGCTGCGCGACAACGGATCTTCTCGGCGATGGCGATGACCTCCTCGACGCTGGGGACCCCGGGGAGCAGGACCACGATCTCGTCACCGCCCATCCGTCCCACCGTGTCTCCGGTGCGGACGCTGTCGCTGATCCGTGCGGCGAGGGTGGACAGCACCGCGTCACCGACGGAATGGCCGAGCGTGTCGTTGATCGTCTTGAAGTGGTCGACGTCGCAGAACAGGATGCCCAGCTGCGAACCGGGGGAGCGGGGCGCCGCCAGCGCCGAGTCCAAGCGGGCGAGGGTCTCGGCTCGGTTGAGCAACCCGGTCAGGGTGTCGATTCGGGCCAGCCGATCGAGGCGCTCCTCGGCCGCCACCTGTCCGTCGACAATCCGCAGGGCGGCGATCATCCCGTCGGTATTGCCGTCCGCGTCGAGATAGGGCTTCGCGTTCCCGTCGACCCAGTGGTACTTTCCGGCCGCGGTTCGTACTCTGAAGCGTGCGAGAACGCTTGTCCGGCAATCGATGTCAAATATCGGCGCCAGTGTGCTGAGGTCGTCGGGATGGATATGCGCGGTCAGGTCCGAGCCGATCCACTGCGCGGGTGGGTCGCCGAACGCCGCCGTCACCGACGGTGAAACCCAACTCACGACGCTGCCGTGCAGGTGCACGACGACGTCGACGGCGTTGTCGGCCAGCATCCGGTAGCGCCGCTCGGCTTCGGCGCGTTCGATGAGCAGTCGCTGCTCGCGCTGGCTGGCGTAGAACGTGATGACGCCGATGATCACGGTGGCGCAGATGGTCGCCAGAATCCACGACGCCTGATTGCCCAGGCCGAGGGCGAGGAACGGCAGCCGGGTGACGCTCACCAGAAAAGGCAGGCCGCACAGCACGCCGACCAGTCGCAGCAGGGCCCACCGGTCAGAACGGGCCAACAGCCAGGCAACCGGATTGCGGTCGGGCCGAGCCACGACCGTCGCGGCCGTCAGCACCAGCACGCCGGCTGCCGTGGGCAGTCCCAGCCCGGTCGTCTCGGTCATCTGCGCCACCGACGTAGCCCGGAACGCGTGGCCGACGAGGGTGACCAGCGGCGCCGCCACCGCCGCCAAAAGCAAGAGGCCCCAAAGCCATCCGGTGCGCAGCCGGTTGGCACGCATCAGTGCGGTGGCACCCGCCAAGTACAGGACCGATGTCGCGGTGCGCAGGGTCGGCCCCGAGTGCCGGCCCATCAGGTGTTCGATCAGCATGGCGGCCGCGAGGACACCCACCACCGTGGCCGCTAGACGCCCCCACCGCGTCCGGCGACTCGACGGTTCCCCGGCCTGCAGCAACACCGCGGTGGCCAACCCGGCCAGCCACAACGCCGCCCAGGGTGCCGCCCAGGAGGAGAAGCCGCCGGCCCGGCTCGCAGTGACCACCAGATTCACGGCGGCGAGCAGCAACACCGAGGCCGCGCCGCCTTGCGCCCACCGGGTGAGCCGGGACTCCGCGGACGGAACCGTCCTGGCCATGGGCTACTCCCTCGCTGTGCAATTGAATGAGGTATTACATCGCCCATCACCGTGTCAAGGGCAGGTCCGAATTCGCGCGGTCTCGGTGGCCACCTGCGACGAGCCGGTTCCCGTAGCATCACGCAACGTGCCCGTGGATCTTCCCGCTGAGGACGACCGCCCGGTCCCGGATCCCGACGGGCCCGACGACTCCATGCGGGGGTCGGTGCTCATCTGCACCACCGCGATCATCGCGGGAGTGCTCATCGGCTTCGTCGGCGGTGGCTTCCGCTGGTGTCTGGACGCCGCCAATCACCTGCGGATGAATCTCGTCGAATGGGCGCACACGCTAACCGGGCCGGGCTGGCTGGTGCCGATGGCGGCGGCCGCGGTCGGAGCGACGCTGGCCGCGTTGATCGTTCGGTGGGAGCCGCTGGCCGCCGGCAGCGGCATCCAGCACGTCGAAGCCGTCTTCCTCGGCAAGGCCCGGCCCCCGCTGCTGCGGCTACTGCCGGCCAAGTTCATCGGTGGGGTGCTGAGCATCGGCTCGGGGCTCGTACTCGGTCGCGAAGGTCCGACCGTGCATATGGGTGCCGCGATCGGAGCCGAAGCGGCGCGGCGGGCCCGGTTGCCCGACTCCGAGGTCAGGATGATGCAAACCGCATTGGGTGGTGCCGGCCTGGCGGTCGCCTTCAACGCGCCGATCGCCGGGACGCTCTTCAGCCTCGAAGAGGTGACCAAGTCCTTCCGGGTCAAAGCTGTTCTGGCCACGCTCTTCTCGGCCACCGCAGGTGTCACGTGCTCACGGCTCCTGCTGGGCAATCACCCGGACTTCCACGTCGACCCCATTCATGCCCCGGCCCTGGCCTGGCTGCCGCTCTTCGTCGTCTTCGGTGCGCTCACCGGATGTGTCGGGGCGGCCTACAACGGACTGGTGCTGTGGTTCCTCGACCACGTGGCGGCGATACGCCGGATCCCGGCCGTGGCCAAGGCGGCGCTCATCGGCGCCGTCGTCGGGCTCGCGACGTTCAGCTACCCGCTCGCGGTCGGCGGTGGCGACCCCCTGACCCAACAGTTCCTCGGTGGACAACATCTGGTCTTGACCGTCGTCGTCGGCTATCTGGCGGTGCGCTTCATCGCTGGCCCGCTGTCGTATTCGGCCGCGGTGCCGGGCGGATTGTTCGCGCCCCTGCTCGCGGTGGGGGCGCTGTGGGCGACGTTGTTCGTCGGTGGGGTGGATGCGGTCTGGTCGGGAGCCGCGACGTCCTTGGCGATCCCGATGGTCCTGTCCGGGATGGCCGCGTTCTTCGCCGCCACCGTGCGTGCGCCGGTGACGGCGCTGGTCCTGGTGGTCGAGATGACCGCAACCACCGAGGCGCTCCTGCCGATGATGGCCGCGACGGCATCGGCGGTGCTGGCCGCCTATCTGGTGGGCACCCCGCCGATTTATGAGAGCCTGCGGGCGCGGATGCCGGATGAAGCGTCCATCGAGCGGCGCGGCCGCGGATAACGGCTAGCTGTCCCGTCGCCCGAACCGGCGGCGGCGCTTCTCGGGCGGTTCGTGCGGGGTCATCTCCACGCCCTTGTACACCGCCAGATACACCGAGATCGTGGTGACGATGATGATCATCAGCACCGGACCCAACACGATGCCCCAGAACCCGAACATCGCGATACCGGAGAACACCGCCAACAGCATCAGTGCGGGGTCCAGGCGCGCTTCCCGTGGGACCAGGATGGGCCGCAGGAAGTTGTCGACGTTGGTGACGCCGATGATGTGAAACAGCACGACGAACAATCCGCCGGCGACATTGCCGAAGAACATCATCCCGACACCGAACGGGATGGTCACGATACCGCTCCCCAGCGGGATCACCGACAGTGCGGTCAGGAAGATCGCGAAGATGAAGAACCCGTTGTGGAAACCGCCGATGTAGATCGACGCCGCGCCCAATACCCCCTGTACAAGCGCGATGATGAACTGCCCCTTGACAGTTCCCTTCACCATGGCGCCCATCTTCGCCAGATACAGGTCGGTGACTTCTTCACCGAGCGGGTTGAGCCGGCGGATCAGCGTGAGCACCGCCTGCTGGTTGGTCAGTAACGACACCAGTACGTACAAGAAGATGATCGCCGAGGTGATCACCCCGATGGCTCCGCCCGCGGCTCCCTGCAGCGCGTGCAGCAGCCAGCGCCCAAGGTTCTGCGAGACGTTCACCAGGGTGCTGCGCAGCGATTCGGTGGTGACGCTGAAGTGCCCGAACGGCAGTTTGGCCAAAAGCTGGTTGGTCACGGTCAGCGTCTTGTCGCCGAGGGTGGACACATCTGCGGTCTGCACCCAATCCGCCACGTGGATCACCATGTGCGAAATCTGAAGCACGGCAAGGCTCAACAGGGCCCCGACCGGGATGATGACGGTTGCCAGCGCGGCCAGCACGGTCAGAGTCGCCGACAGCCCGCTGCCGAACCTGCGCCGGCACCGGCTGTAGAGCGGGCTGAACAGGTAGGCGACGATCGCCGCGATCACCACCAGGATGAAATAGTGCCGCAGAAAGTAGGCACCCAGCAGCACGGCGATCACCGTGATGATCGCCAGCGCCCGTTTCTGGGTCTGGGTGAATTCGGTGTTCAGGCGAACCTCACTGATTCATCAACCGGGTCAGAAGCTCGTGGATGTTGGGGTAGCGCTTGAGGTGGGCGCCGCCGTTGAGGTCGAGGATCTCTCCGGTCAGCCACGACGACTGAGGTGAGCAGAGGAAAGCCACCGCCTCGGCGATGTCCTCGGGAGTCCCCGCCCGTCCCAGCGCGGTGTTCTCGACATACTCCTCGACCACCCCGGCACCATGGCTGCGCCTTCGGTCAGGGGAGTGTGCACGAAACCCGGCGCCACCGCGTTGACCCGGATGCCGCGTGGGCCCAACTCCAGCGCCGCGACCTGGGTCAGCATCGACAGGCCGGCCTTGGCCGCGCAGTAGGCGCTCATCCCGATCGCCGGCTGGCGGGCGTTGAGCGAGGTCAGTGACACCAACGTGCCGCCGTCGCCGAGGTGGCGGCCGGCCTGCTTGATCACCAGGAACGCACCGTTGAGGCACACGTCGATGACCGACCGGAAGTCCTCGGCGGCCAACTCGGTGATCAGACCGAAGCCGCTGAACCCGGCGCAGTTGACCACCACGTCCAGCCCGCCTTCGCGGGCCGCCACGTCGTCGAAAAGCGCGGCGACGGAGGCCTCGTCGGTAACCTCCACCGGCGCGAAGGCGTGCGGATCGCCGAGCTCGGCGGCTCGCCGGCGGCCCAGCTCGGTGTTGCGGTCGGCGACGGTCACGCGGCAGTCCTGCTTGGCCAGCGTCTGCGCCGTCGCCCAACCGATTCCCGAGGCGCCGCCGACGATGACGGCCACTCGCTCAGTCATGTTGTCCTTCCATCATTCTCGGGAGCGCCCCACTTGAGCCGCACCGCCTCCCACGGGTTGCCGTACTGGCCCGGCCGGCCGTAGTACGGCGATTGACGCTTGAGGTACTCCCGGACCAGCGGGGCGATCGCCCGGAACAGGTAGCGCTTCCAGCCGACCCGGTCCGCGGTCTCGGCCAGCATGTCCGGCCAGGAATGGTGCTGATGCTTGAGCACCTGCTGCGCGGTCGCGGAGTCCATCCAATCGGTGGCGAACCAGCCGGTGTCATCGCCCGGGTCGCCTTTGCGGCCGGCGGGCAGCGCACCGACCAGACCCATCGCGGCCGCAGTGGACTGGCCGATGTCGCCCTGCACCAGCCGATGCGAGTCGTCACCGCCGATCAACAACGTCCGGCCCACCACGTCCGCGGTGGTGGCCGCGGCGAAGGCGTGGGCGACATCGCGGACGTCGACGGTCTGCAGCCGTCCGTCGGCGGGGAGCACACCTTCGAAGAAGATCAGGTTGGGGTCCATGCCCAGGCTCGGCTCCACCGTCAGGACCCCGCCCAGCCGCAGGATCACCCAGTCCAGCCCGCTGGCCCGCACCAGACCCTCGGCTTCGACCTTGTGCTTACCGTAGTTGTCGTAGGGGTTCACCGGTGTTTCGGCGGTGAGCACGTCGGTGATGTGGTGCGGGTTGCGCGGCCCGTAGACGGCGATGCTCGAAGCCTGCACCAATCGCGGTGGTTTGGCTTGTGCCTCAGCGGCTTTGATGAGATTGGCGGTGGCATCCACGTTCACCTTGCGGGCCAGCTGCGGTTTGGCATAGCACAGCGGTGGGATCACCGCGGCCAGGTGGATCACCGCGGCCGGTGCGATGTCACCCACGAGCCGGCAGACGGCGTCCGAGTCGGTCAGATCCGCCCACCGCACCGTGACACCCGCCGGCAGGGCAGCGGCAGCCTTGCGGGTCGCGGGGGTGTCGAGATCGGTGGCGACGACGTGTCGGCCGGCAGTCGCCAGGTGGCGGACCGTCGCACTCCCCACCGACCCGAATGCGCCGGTGACCAGCACTGCGTCGGACATCGAACTCCTTCCCCGAACGTATTGGGAGGAAACTACCGCTTAGGGCGTCACCACATTGAAATCCGTCTCGAACTGGTCCAGCACACCGGCATAGTCGTCCAGCACCGCGAGGTCGCCGTCGACGGTCAAGGCGCCCGTCTCGATCCAGCGGTCGGCCGCCACCGGTGCCAGTAGCAGCGTTGCGATCGCCGCCTTGCCGCCCGACACCGTCAGCCCGGCCCCCGGGGCGTGGGCGGGGCGGGCGTTGAGCACGCCGTTGCGGATCCACATCGTCCACTGCTCGTCGGTGTCGGTGATGGTCAGGTTGATCCGCAGGTCGACCTCGGCGGCTTTCGCGCCGATCACGTGCACCGCGGCGAAGTCAAACAGCAGGCCGGCCGGCATGGCCAGGATGCTGTCGTAGCCCGACGAGCCTTCCATCACCGACAGGTCGACGCCGGCACGCAGTTCCAGCGCCGCGGTCAGGAAGATCCCGCGCCACTGCGGCCCCTCCATCTGGTAACCGAGCTGTTCGTAGGCGTCGGCCATCAATGCCCGTGCCTCGGTGTCAGTGGGGTCGGCGAACACCAGATGGTGCAGGATCTGGATGGCCCAGCGATAGTCGGCCGACTCGATCGCCCGGCGCCCCTCGGCGAGAATCCGGTCGGCGCCGATGAGGTCGACGTGACGTTTGGCGGTCTCCACCGGCGGCAGCGGGAACAGTGACGCCGGATCGCCGTCCCAGAAGCCGAGTTCCTTGGCGAAGACGGCCCGGACGTTGTGGTGCAGCGTGCCGTGATAAAAGCGGTTGAACCACTTGCGCGCCAGCGCTTCCGGCAACTCGATCTGCTCGGCCGCCTCCAGCGGGTGCAACCCCTTGTTGGCCAGTCGCAGGGCCTGGTCGTGGATGTACTTGTAGGTGTCGCGCTGGGATTCCAGGAAGGCCACCACATTGGCGTTGCCGAACACCGGCCAGGTGTGCGGACCGTAGTGCACCTCGGCCGCCGAGCCCCAGCGCACCAGGGTTTCGTCGATGAACCGGGCGAAGTTGCGGGCGTCGCGGGTACGCGCACCACGCAACGTCTGGATGTTGTGCATGGTGTGGTTGGCGTTCTCGGCGCAGGTGAGTGCCCTGAGTTCAGGAATCCAGATGTGCAGCTCCTCGGGCGCCTCGGTGTCCGGGGCGTAGAGGAACTCGAAGGTCAACCCTGAAATATGGCGTACCGCACCGGTTTCGGTGATCGGGTCGGTGGGGACAGGTAGGTGACGGTTTCGTTGTGGTTGGCCCCGCAGCCGATGCCGCAGGTGACGAATCCCCGCGGTCCGGGTGCCAGCAGCCCGCCGAACGGGTAGCTGGCCCGGCGGATCATGGCGTTGCCCGCGATGACGTTCTCGCCGAGGGCGTGCTTGTCGAACGACGCGACAGTCCCGGGGGCGATGATCGGCACCCTGCCGGCAGCCACGTCGGCCTCGTCGACGACACCCTTGATGCCGGCGTAGTGGTCGATGTGGGTGTGGGTGTAGATGACTGCGACGACGGGCTTGTCCACCACATGCTCGCGAAACAGTGCCAGGGCCTGGCGCGCCGTCTCCACCGAGGTGGCGGTGTCGATGACGATCAGGCCGTCGTCGCCCTCGACGATGGTCACGTTGGCCAGGCTGCTGTTGCGCACCTGATAGAGGCGGTCGACGACCTTGTACAGTCCGGCCCGGCGCATGATCTGCGCCTGTCGCCACAACGCGGGGTTGACGGTGTCCGGGTTGGACTGGTCGTCGGTGATGAAGTCATAGACCGACCCGTCGTAGACCACCTTGCCGGCCTCGTTGACGGTGCGCCGGTCGGGGATCGGCGCGATGAAACCCCGGTCGGCGTCGCCGAAATCGCCGCGATCGGCCAGGTCGTAGCGCGCCTTGGCGGCCCTGTTGACATCTGCGGTGGCTGTGCTGGCCGCCTTGCTCGTCATGGCGACCACGCTATTCGTCCTCAGGACGAACAGGTCTCATACCGCGCGATCAGCTGTCGTTCCTCGGGGATCGGGGTGTACACCAGTGGATCGTGCGGGGTGCAACCGCCGACGGTGACCGCCACCGGGCCGCGAGCGAGTCCGAGGGCACCGATGTGTCCGGACAACTCGTCGCTGGCGCTGTAGAGCACCGGTCCGGGGAGGGCGGCGACGACGGGCAGGTGGGTCCGAGCCAACTGCAGGGCGACCGCGACGTCACGGGAGCCGGTGGTCTGCTCGGCGAACCACACCGGCGGGGTCACCGGGCCGTTGATCCGCAGCCGGTCGATGTGCCCGATGGCCTGGTCGGCGTTGAGCCGGTCGAACACGTCGAGTTCGGCCGCCGTCGGCATCCGCCGGGAGGTCTTGATCTCGGCGGGACGGTCGCGCCCGGCGTCGATGGTCCAGTCCAGCACCGACAGCTGGGGGAACCGGGCGGCCAGCGTGCGGGCGGCGGCGCTGACGGCCGGGTAGGCGGCCGGGTCGGGCAGTTGCAATGTGGCGAGGCTGGCATGGCCGGCGTCCTGGTCGGGATTGGCACCACCGGGGTGAGTGATAGTGGCCCTGAGTCGTACAGTGGCGCCGGGGAATTCGCGGCGAACCGCGACCCAGTCGCGGGCCTGCGCGATCACCTGACCGGGGTTGGTGATGGGCAGTTCTCCGCTGTCGACGGCGAACACGTTCCAGGCGCGCCGAAGGTCCAACTCGAGGCGGTATCCGGCGTACCGGCCGCCGTGGAGGTCAGCGAGGTAGCGTGCGGCGATGCCGGCCGCCTGGTCGCCGGTCAGATCGTCGGATACGTCGACATACACCCGGAAGAACACCATGCCCTGGGCCTGGCTGTGGGCGACGTCGCTGGTCGCCGAGACCACACCCGGCATCCCGCGGATCTGGGCGGTCAGGGCCTGAGCCTGCGCGCTGCGGTCGGGTACGCCGGCCGCGCAACCCGTCAACAGCCCGACGGCCGCACACAGAGCGGCGACGAGACGGCGGGGCGGCACGGCAGCCGAGTGTACGGGCGGCAGCCGTGGACTCGCTGAGTGCTCGTTAGGCTCGAACCATGCCCATGACACGTCGACTGCTCGGGGCGGCTCTCCTGGCCCTCGCGTTGGCCGGCTGCGGTGGCCGGGAATCGGGCGCCCCGCCCGCGCCCAGTACCCCGGCCGGTCCGCCGATGCTGAACGACGTGTCCGTCGCGGAGGTGCTGGCCGCCATCACCAAGGCCAAGCTGCCTGCGGTCAATCCCCGCGATGCGACGGCGGCGAAATGCCCCGCCGCCGGATGCGTCGAAGCAACCGACACCGACACCGTGTCGATCTTGAAGTTTCCGAGCACCGGACGCGCCGAGGTCTACGCCGCCGCCATGCCCGACATGCTCCAGGCCGAAGACATCGTGGTGATCTTCGCCCCGACGCTGACCGACGAGCAGAAATCCGCCTACCGGCGGGTGGTCAAGGGCGCGGTGGCCGGTCGCTAGGCCGGTGAGTCGTCCGAGGAGCGGATCGTGCGGATGATCGCCGTTCGCCTTTGGTGGAAGAAGTCGACCAGTTCGTGTGCGGCGGCTCTGACACGGTCGTCGCTCACCTCGGTCTCTCCCAGCAAGGCGGTGAGGGCGGCGGCGAATACCTTCAGTGGATCGACGCTGTCGCTCATCGCCGGGCGGGAGATCGCCATCATGGTGCCATGGGTGAGCGCCACGAGGGCGGCCGCCTGCTCGTCGACGTCCCAATCGGTGCGGACCATCCCGTGGTTGCGCCAGGACGGCAGAGCGGCCCTCATCATCGTCCGTGGGCCGATCGCCGCGTCGAGCGCAACGGCACGGGGGTGGGTGGTCAGCAAGCCCAGGACATCGTCATTGTGATCGTGTAGCGCAGTCATGAGCGGGCGGCGCCGCGCTGTGCTGATCAGCGCGGGGCAGAATTGGGACGGGCGCGCGAGGTCGGGATCTGCGACCAGTCGGGCAGTCAATTCATCAGTAGCAGTGAGGAATTCGCGACCGATCAGGCCGATCAGCAGATCTTCCTTGGTGGGCCAGTACAGATAGACGGTGCCCTTTCCCACGTACGCCTTCTGGGCGACGTCAGCGATGGTGAGGCCCTTGAAGCCGCGGTTGACCAGCAACGCCATCGCGGACTCGAGTATGCGTGCGGCCTTGGTGGAGTGGGCTTCTGGCAGCACTCCGCGATCCGGCGACGCCGCGCCCATGGTCACCGCACCGCGGCTGTCTCAGCGGTCGTCGCCGAGTGCCATGCGGCAGGGTTGAGGCTGCGGAAGGGGTCGCGGGCACGAAGTTCCTGGAGTTCGGCGAGATCGCCTTCCAGTTGGGCCTGAACGCGACCCTTGACCTGGAGTATCCACTCGTCCGCTGCCACCCCCGGCGGCCCGGTGGTGCAGATTGCCGGGCCGAACCTGAGATACATCCGTTGCGGGCGGGGTATCAGCGTCGGTCCGACGCCGCGAAGAATGGGCATCGCCATGTCATCGCGTCCGGTCAACCGTTTGCCCAGCCAACCACTTGCTTTGCCCCACAGGCTGTCTCGCTCGGTGACACTGGTATACACATCATCTCCGCCGACCAGTGCGGCGGTGACAATCGGGTACTCGTGCGCTATGGCGACGCGAGCGAAGCCCGCGCGGTGCTCCCACCGGAGTTTGTATTCTTCGCCCTTGAATTTTGCGATCTCGCGGCCGCCACCGGGGAAGACGAGGACCGGCTCATTTGCGCGCATCAGCGCCGACGCCGCCTCCGGCGAGCCGACGACGCCGCCGAAGGCCTCCATGAGGTGCCGTTGCGTACCTCTCATCCGGCCGAACTGTCGGTCGGCCAAGGGGCGCAAGCGCTTTCCCACTGTCTTGCGCACGAAGTACGGGATCAACACGATCTCACAGGCAGACATCTGGGTGTGGTTGCCGACCAGCAGGAATCGGCCATCAGCGGGCAGATTCTCCAGACCGTCGACATAGGGTCGGTAGAGATCCATGAGCGGCTGCACATTGTCGGCACCCGTCGCCAGGACGCGTCGCCACGCCGACACCTGTAGCTCGTCCAAGCGCGACACCGCGACCACCTTTCGTTAGACAACCTCTACAATAACTGACCAGTTTGGTCGTTTGGTCAGTTGGTGAGGTGGGTCACAGTGCGATGGTGGCGATCGGGTGGGTCCTGTGCGCTAGGCGGTGACCGGAGTCTTGGCCTGACCTTTCATCTGCGCGTACAGCTCGGTGTAGTACGGCAGGCAGTGTTGTAGCGCCTCGGCGGTGGTGTAGAGCGGCTGGTAGCCGAGATCGCGGCGGGCCTTGTCGATGGAGAAATAGTTGTCCACCGAAACCCGCTCGACGGCAAGAGGTTCCAGCGGTGGCTGGGGCAGTCCGAACCGGAAGTGCAGCCACTGCCATGCGCTGAGCGCCGCGTGCACCGGGCGTCCGGGCACCCGGAAGGACGGCCACCGCTCGCCGCAGGCCTCGACGACGGGGCGGGAGAAGTCGAACATGTTGATCGGTTCACCGTCGTTGATGAAGTAGGCCTGCCCCGGTGCGGTGCCGCCGGGTACCAGATGCTGTGCGGCCAGGATGAATCCATGCACCAAGTTGTGCACGTAGGAGTTATCGAGCCGAGCGTGTTCGCTGCCCACCAGCACCTTCACGTGGCCGGCCAGCACCCGCTCGAAGAGCTTGCGGAACATGGTCTGGTCGCCGCGGCCCCAGATGCCCGACGGCCGGATCGAACAGGTCAGCAGGCCGCCGACACCGTTCTGGCTGAGCACGAACTTCTCGGCGACCACCTTGGTCTCGGTGTAGAGGTCGTTGAAACGCGATGTGTAGGGCAGGGTTTCGTCGCCGCCAGCGATGCGTTGCCCGCCCATGACCACGCTGTTGGACGCGGTGTACACGAATCGCTTGACACCTGCGGCCTGGGCGGCGTGGATCAGATTCTTGGTGCCGCCGACATTGACGTCGAAGCTGCGCTTGCGGTACTCCTCGGTGGCCGAGCCGCCGCCCATCAGGTCGATGATCGCCGCGGTGTGGATGATGGTGTCGATTCCGGCGACCGCCGCCGCGACCGTGTCGGCGTCACAGATGTCCCCGGTGACCACCTCGAGCCGTTCGTGCGCGGGAAGCGGTGAGGGCGCCCGGTCGAAGGCCCGCACGAAGTGGCCCCGCTCGAGCAGTTCGGTCACCAGGTTGGCGCCGACGAAACCGGCGCCACCGGTCACCAGGACCCGGCCCAGTTCGGTAGTCAATGTGGCATCACCCATGCCGGCGAGGATAACTGAAACACGTTCCAGTTTGCTATTGCCCCTGGTAGCCGCTCAGTCCTCGGCGTCGTCGCGGGCGGCAAGGGCATCCTCGATGCGTTTGCGCGCACCGGCTAAGTGCTCTTCACAGCGTCGTGCCAGTTCCTCGCCGCGCTCCCACAGCTTCAGCGACGTATCAAGATCAAGGCCGCCCTGCTCGAGGACCCGCACCACCTCGGTGAGTTCGTCGCGACACTGCTCATAGCCGAGCTCACTAACGGGCTTCATGTCCGGTTTGTCGCTCATGCAGCTCCATCCGTCGGGCCGGTACTGGTGGCGCCCACCGCGCCGTCGGCCACCCGGATGCGCAGCCGGGTTCCCGCCGGCGCGTCGGCGGTCGACCGGAGGATGTCTGCCGCGCCCTCGTCCTCGCCGAACACCTGGACCACCGCATAGCCGCGCGCCAACGTCGCGGCCGGGCCCAGCGTGGCCAACCGAGCCGCCAGGTGACCGATCCGGTCGGATTCGACGGCCACCATCCGGTTGATGTCGCGGCGCACCGCGGCGCGGGCCCGGTCGACTTCCTCGCTGCGCTGATGCAGGGCGCGCAGCGGGTCGGCCAGCACCGGGCGGCTGCGCAGGTGGGTCAGGGTGCGCTGTTCGCGGCCCACCCAGTTGCGCAACGCCTGGGCGCTGCGATGGCGCAGCTCACGCACCAGACTCAGTTCGGCGGCCGTGTCGGGCACCACCTTCTTGGCCGCGTCGGTGGGGGTCGCCGCCCGCAGGTCGGCGACCAGATCGCACAGCGGGTTGTCCGGTTCGTGCCCGACGGCGCTGACCACCGGCGTGGTGCAGGCGGCGATCGCGCGGCACAGCGTCTCGTCGGAGAACGGCAGCAGGTCCTCCACACTGCCGCCGCCACGAGCGATCACGATGACGTCGACCTCGGGGTCGGCATCCAGCGCCGCCAGCGCCTCCACGATCTGGGCCACCGCGTTGACGCCCTGCACGGCGGTGTTGCGAATGGCGAAGCGCACCGCGGGCCAGCGGGCGGCAGCCACCGTGGTCACATCGTGTTCGGCCGCGCTGGCGCGCCCGGTGATCAGACCGACGGTGGACGGCAGGAACGGCAGCGGCCGCTTCAGGCGCGGGTCGAACAGGCCCTCGGCCTCCAGCAGGCGGCGTAACCGTTCGATGCGGGCGAGCAGCTCGCCGACGCCGACCGCGCGAATAGCGCTGACCCGCAACGAGAACGAGCCGCGCACGGTATAGAAGGTCGGCTTGCCGCAGACCACCACCTGGGTGCCTTCGGTGAGCTTGACCGGCGCCGAGGCCAGCACGTCACGCGGGCAGCTGATGTCCAGCGACATGTTGGCGGCCGGATCGCGCAGCACCATGTAGGCCGTCGAACTGCGGACATTGATCTGGGTCAGCTGCCCCTCCACCCACACCGTGCCCAGCTTGTCGATCCAGCCGGCCACCCGGATGGCCACCGCGCGGACCGGGTAAGGGTTCTCCGCCGAGCTGCCCTGATCGCTCACTTGGCGGAGGCGCGGGTGATCCTGTTGGCCAGCAGGGTCTGGAACGGAGCGCGGGCCTTGGCGGCCTCCTCGTAGGCGAGCAGGGCCTCGAGGTCGGCCACACTCAGCGACTGCAGCCGGGCCCGCAACTGGGCCAGCGTCAGCGACTCGTAGTCGAGCTCGGCAGCGATGGGCGGCGGCGTCACCGCGGTGGCGGCCGGTTCGGTGTTCTTGGTGGCTTCGGTCTGGGCCGCCTTGACGTCGTCGATCCCGTCCGTCATCGAGTACAGCGCGAACCGGCCCTCGGTGCGGCGCTCACCGTCGGCGGCCGGTGCGTCGGCATCGTCGTCGGGCAGATCCTCGTCGAACGTCGCCCACTCCGGCTGCTCATCCTTGGGCGGGAAGATGCTCTCGAGCGCGGAGTCACCCTTGATCACCAGGTCGGCCAGGTCCTGCTGCACTTTCATCACGACGTGCGCGACGGTGCTGACCACCGTCATCGGATACATCAGGATGGTCTGCGGCAGCTTGCGGGTTTCCTCGATGGCGGTCACGGCGGCGCCGACCAGCAGACGAACCCCGTACGGTGCGGTTGCCATGGGCCACAGCCTACGGCTGGCCGGTCCAGGTTGCGGGAACGTACCCTGAAACCATGCCGCCAACTGTGAACATGGGGATACCCGGTGCGTCGAGTACGGCGGCCGAGCGTGCTGCCGGTAAGCGGGTGCTGTTGGCCGAGCCACGCGGCTACTGCGCAGGCGTGGACCGCGCCGTCGAGACCGTGGAACGGGCCCTGGAGAAGCACGGCGCCCCGGTGTACGTGCGCCACGAGATCGTGCACAACAAGCACGTGGTGGAGACGCTGGCCAAGGCCGGTGCGGTGTTCGTCGACGAGACCGACGAGGTGCCGGAGGGGGCCATCGTGGTGTTCTCCGCGCACGGGGTGGCCCCGACCGTGCACGAAACCGCTGCCGAGCGCAGCCTGCAGGTCATCGATGCCACCTGCCCGCTGGTCACCAAGGTGCACAACGAGGCCAAGCGGTTCGCCCGCGACGACTACGACATCCTGCTGATCGGCCACGAAGGACACGAGGAGGTCGTCGGCACCGCCGGTGAGGCGCCCGACCACGTACAGGTGGTCGACAACCCCGACGCGGTGGACAACGTCACCGTGCGGGACCCGAACAAGGTCATCTGGCTGTCGCAGACCACGCTGTCCGTCGACGAGACCATGGAGACGGTGCGCCGGCTCCGCGAGAAGTTCCCGACACTGCAGGACCCGCCCAGCGACGACATCTGCTACGCGACCCAGAACCGGCAGGGCGCGGTCAAGGCGATGGCGCCGGAGTGCGACCTCGTCATCGTCGTCGGATCGCGCAACTCGTCGAACTCGGTGCGGCTGGTCGAGGTGGCGCTGGGCGCTGGTGCGCAGGCCTCCCACCTGGTGGATTACGCCGACGATATCGACCCGGCCTGGTTGTCGGGGGTCACCACCGTCGGTGTGACGTCAGGGGCCTCGGTTCCCGAGGTGCTGGTTCGCGGCGTGCTGGAACGGCTGGCCGACTTCGGCTACGCCACCGTGCAGCCGGTGACCACGGCCAACGAGACGTTGGTGTTCGCGCTGCCGCGGGAGATCCGTCCAGCCCGCACCTGAGCGAGCGCGTCAGCGGTCGTAGCGCCAGGGCGACTGGTCGTCCTGGTCCGGCTCGTCCCCGCGATAACGCACCCGGGATACCGGGTGATGACCGCCGGCGTCGCCGTTGGAGCCGACCGGCGGCCGCCGCCGTGGTGGCGGTTGGTAGGGCGGATACGGCTCATAGGGTTCGAACCGGCTGCTGCGCCGGGGCGCCGAGCCGTTGGGGTCGCGCCGCTCACGGGGCTCCCGCCGCTCACGGGGCTCCCGCGGCTCACGGAGTTCGCGCCGTTCGCGTGGTTCGCGCCGCGGGGGCGGCTGGGTACGTGCGGAGGGGTCGCGCGGCTGGCGCGGGCGGCGGCGCGGAACGTCGGCGTCCTCGCGGCCGGGTGCGTCGGCATCCGGCGCCGGGCGTTGACGAGTGGGCTGACGAGTGGGTTGACGGCGCGGGCGCTCCTGGTCCGCCTCGGTGATGTCCTCCAATGGCGGACGGGCATGGCGCGAGCGGGTCGGCGCGGGACGCTTGGTGGGCCGACTCGAGCGCGGCCGCTTCTCGGCGGTCGCCGGCCGGTCGATGCCGTGCTTGCGTTTCGGGGTGTCCTCGTCGGCGTCCTCGGGTTCGGCCCGGTTGAGAACCGCGCCGAGCTTGGCTGCCAAACCGGCGAACACGCTGGGCGCTGCGGCGGTTTCGCCGTCGGCCGAGGCTGCGGGCACCGCGCGGTTCGACATCCCGAAGTACCAGCGCACCAGTCCGATCAGCAGCACACCCGCCGAGGTGAACAACATCAACGGGAAACGTTCGATGAGCGGGTAACCGCAGTTGATCAACGTGTCCTTGATGCCGGTGAACTCCGCGCCGTGGAACAGGAAGTACGCCCCCGGCACCGACACGAACAGGATCAGTGGGGGCTGGATGACGGCGGTGAAGATGCTGGACTGCCGCACGGCCAGCACGGCGGCCACACAACCGATGGCGTACATCGCGGCGAAGACGCCGCCCAGATCTTTGCCGCCCGAACCGGCTTCGAAGACGAACCCGATGGTGGTGGCGATCACAGCGATCAGGACAGCTGCCCACCACGGCACGCCCGCCAAATTCGGGTGCGCGGAGCGATTGGCGGCCGCCACCGACGACCTGGCCCGCTGAGCTGACACATGTAGACCGTACCGGTTCTGGATGAATGTGGACCGGCAGCGGGGCCGCGCGCCGACGGGCTTGCCGCCGCTTTCTCCTAGACTGTGTTCCCTGTGAGCCTGAGCCTCGGAATCGTCGGTCTGCCCAATGTGGGGAAATCGACTCTGTTCAACGCGCTGACCCGCAACAACGTGCTGGCAGCCAACTACCCGTTTGCCACGATCGAGCCGAACGAGGGCGTCGTTCCGCTGCCGGATCCACGGCTGGCCAAGCTCGCCGAGATCTTCGGATCCGAACGGATCCTGCCGGCCCCGGTCACCTTCGTCGACATCGCGGGCATCGTGAAGGGCGCCTCGGAGGGTGCCGGGCTGGGCAACAAGTTCCTGGCCAACATCCGGGAATGCGACGCCATCTGCCAGGTGGTGCGGGTGTTCGCCGACGACGACGTCGTCCACGTCGACGGCAAGGTGGACCCGCGGTCCGATATCGAGGTGATCGAGACCGAACTGATCCTGGCCGATATGCAGACCCTCGAGAAGGCAGTGCCGCGGCTGGAGAAGGAAGCCCGCAACAACAAGGAGCGCAAACCGGTGCACGAGGCGGCGGTCGCCGCCCAGCAGGTTCTCGACTCCGGCAAGACGCTGTTCTCCACCGGCGGTGACTGGTCGTTGCTGCGCGAGCTGAATCTGATGACCACCAAGCCGTTCCTGTACGTGTTCAACGCCGACGAATCGGTGCTCACCGATTCCGCACGGGTGGCCGAATTGCGGGCGATGGTGGCCCCGGCCGACGCGGTGTTCCTGGACGCCAAGATCGAGGCCGAGCTGCAGGAGCTCGACGACGAGTCGGCCGCCGAGCTCCTGGAGTCCATCGGCCAGACCGAGCGCGGCCTGGATGCGTTGGCGCGGGCGGGTTTTCACACTCTGAATCTGCAGACCTATCTGACCGCAGGGCCGAAAGAGGCGCGGGCGTGGACGATTCACCGTGGTGACACCGCCCCGAAGGCGGCCGGGGTGATCCACTCCGACTTCGAGAAGGGCTTCATCAAGGCCGAGATCGTCTCCTTCGACGACTTGGTGCAGGCCGGCTCGATGGCGGCGGCCAAGGCTGCCGGCAAGGTCCGGATGGAGGGCAAGGACTACGTCATGGCCGACGGCGACGTGGTGGAGTTCCGGTTCAACGTGTAGGCGGCAGAAGAAGTGATGTATGGCTCAGGCTGACGTGTTGACCATTTACCGCGACTACCTGCGGTGCTTGAACGCCCGACGATGGGACGAACTCTCGCGCTTCGTGTCGGATGAGGTCGTCTACAACGGAGTCCGGGTGGGGCTCAGCGGCTACCGGGCGATGCTGGAAAGCGACACCGGCGCAACACAGGACCTTCAGTTCGTCCCAGAAATTCTGATCGCCGACGGTCAGATGGTTTCTTGCAGGCTCTTCTTCCAGTGCACTCCACAGCGGACTTTCCTGGGCTTCGAACCGACGGGTGGGCAGGTGTCGTTCGCGGAGCACGCCCTGTACAGATTCGAGAACGGACGGATAGCCGAGGTGTGGTCTGTGATCGATAAGGAAGCCGTTCGCGAGCAGATTTCTCGTCAGGCACCCGCCTGAGACTCAGGCGTAGCCCACCCACCCATGCAGGGTGAACGCCGAGAAGAACTCGGTGACATCGGTGAATCCGGCCTCCTGAAGAACCGCCCGGTCACGCTCGGGGCTTAACACCGGCACCTCGGTGGCGATCGCGTTGCGCGCCTTGTCCACGTCGGCGGGCGCGTTGCCCGAGGCGAGCAGGGTTGCGACGTGACGTCGCAGCCACAGCTCCCGCTCGGCGTCGTCGGCGTGCGGAAAGCTCAGGTGCGCGACGACGAACGGCGCACCGGGCGCCAGCCGCCGCCGTACCTCGGCGACGGTGCGGCGGCGTTCGTCCTCGGGCAGAAAGTGCAGGGTGAACAGGCTGGTCGCGCCGGCGAACGGTCCCGAAGGGGCATCATCGATGTAGCCGTGGTGCATGACCACCCGCGGGGCATGTGGTTCGAGTGTGCGTGCGGCCAGCTCCAGCATCGGTTTTGACGGGTCGACGGCGTCGAAGGTCCATCCGGGCGCAGCTTCGGCAAGAGATCGAGTTTCCAAGCCGCCACCAGCACCGAGCACCAGGATCCGGGCATCGTCGGGGGCGTGTTCGGCCAGCAGGATCGTCACCATCCGATGCAGGTCCCGGACCATGGGCATCATCTGCGCGACACGGTCGGCATACAGCTCGACGAACTGGGGATCATCGAAGACATCGGGATAGTGGTTGGGAGAGTTGGCCATTCCACGATCGTGTCGAGACACCATCGATATGGCAAGCTCGTTTGCCGATCAGGCAATCTCATCATCGTGTCGGTGCTGTGTTCTAGCGTGCGGGCATGAACTTCATGTCCACTCGCATCATCACCACCGACGTCAACCGGCTCGTCGCCTTTTACGAACTGGTCACCGGTATCCCGGCGGTGTGGGGTAACGAGTTGTTCGCCGAGATTCCCACGCCGGTCGGCACGTTGGCCATCGGCAGCGACAAGACGGTACCGCTGTTCGGGGCCGGATCGGCCGAGCCGGCTGCCAACCGCAGTGCCATCCTGGAGTTCCTGGTCGACGACGTCGACGCGGAGTATCGGCGCCTCGGTGAACATCTCGACACGGTGGTCACCGAACCGACGACCATGCCGTGGGGCAACCGGGCCCTGCTCTTCCGGGATCCGGACGGCAATCTGGTGAATCTGTTCACCCCGGTCTCGGAGCAGGCCCGCGCCAAGTTCGGGCTGTGACCGCCGGATCTGGACCGCTGAGCCCGAATGGGCTATGTCTGGAAACGTAAGCGCACAACGGCAGGGGCGAAGGGGGTGACGGTGCACTCTGATCACGAATCCTTCGACTCCTTCGACGACCACGATCGCCGGACCGCCGAACTGGCCAAACGCGAGGAGGAGTTGGAGCGTCGCGAAGCCGCGGTGGCGCGCCGCGAGTGGCTCGCCGAGCAGCGCGACCGGGTGGCAGCCGACCGGGACCGCATCGCAGACGATCGAGAACTGTTGGCCGACAACCGGGAGAAACGTGCCGACGAACGCGAAGGCGCCGCCTCGGAACGCGAACGGGAGCGCCTGCAGCGTGTCGAGGCGGGCGATGAGCGCCTCCAAGCGCGGACGCGGCGGGAACAGGCTGAGATCACCCGGGAGATGGACGCCTCCGAGCGGCGCCGATCCGACACCGAGCGCTGACGGGGACGGGCGTTAGTATCCGCGGATGCGCGCACGATCCTCGGCCAGAGTCCTTGTCGGCATCACCGCCGTCGCCCTGATCTCGGCGGGGTGCGGGGGTGCAAAACCAGGCCCCGCGGAAAGCAGCACCACCACGCAGGCCGCCGAGAGCGCACCCCCGTCCGCTCAGCAGATCGCACGATTCGGCACCTCCGTCGACATCGCCGCGCCCAGCGGCACCGCGTCCTACACCGTCGACAACTTGCAGCCGGTTCCGCCGGATGCCCAGATCATCCCGGCGAAGGGGACGATGTTCGCCGTCGACGTGACCATCGTCGCCAAGACCGGCACGACCGCCTACAACGGCTTCTACTTCGTCGCTCGCGCTGCCGACGGATCGACCATCGCGCCGGCCGTCGGTGCGGTGCGCCCCGGCATCACCTCCGGGCAGCTGCCCCAGGGCCAGCAGATCGCCGGCCACGTCGCCTACGACGTCCCGCAGGGCCAGACCATCTCCGCGATCGCATTCCGCGACCCGCAGGGCAAGACGCTGGCAGTCTGGGCGGGATAGCAGCCGCCTCAGTCGGCAACCACTTCGATCTCGTCGCCGAGCCGGTAATCGCCGACCAGCGGCAGGGTGTCACCGCTCCAGAACCGGCCCGGGTCGAACCAGTTCTCGTGCTTCTCGGTCTGCAACAGGCCCATCTCCTCGTAGGTGATGGCCACGGTCTCCGCGCAGTAGGCCGTCTCCAACCCGCCCTCGCGCGCAGCACGCTTGCGGCGCTCGGCTGACTCGCGAACCTTGTTGTGCAGAAAGGGGATTCCGCGAGTCCAGTCGCTGACGGTGGGCACCCGCCCGCGCAGCCAGCGGCCGGTCAGGCGCGCGGTCGACGGGAACGGGGTGCCGTCCATCCGGGCGATCACCGTCAGCAGCCGGTCTTCCTGCTCGCGGTTGGCGTGCGGGGTGAGCTGGCGAAGCCAGCAGCGCTGGCCGTAGTGGTGCAGCCACTGTTCGACGGCCTCACGCGCGTCGTTGAGCTGCACGCCGCGGTGGTTGGTCCCCGTCCACAGGTCGAGCAGTTTGTGGCCCAGCTCGGCGTGCCACATCAGCGGCGGCAGATCGTCGAGGGCCACCGTCATGCCGACGTGGTTGACCGGTGCGTTGGTCAGGGTCTGGATCGCGCGGTCCGGGCCGGAGCCGCCGCGGAACAGCCAGACGTCACCGGTGCGCGCCTCGGTCAGTGCCTGCGTCAGCGACACCCTGTGCTCGGCCATCAGCGCAGCTTAGTGTGATCTCCCATGCGCAGTATCTGGAAGTGGATCGGGTTGGCGGGGGCGGCGGGCGTGGTGGCCGGCGGAGTGTTGGTCGCGCGGGATCAGCGGCGCCGCAACGCCTACACCCCCGAGGAGATCCGCGCCCGGCTGCACCAACGCCACGACGAGGCGCAACAGTCCCACAACGGTTAGGCACCCACCGCGTAGAGCCGGTGGATGCCGCTGAAACCCTTGAGCTCGACGTCGCGGCCCCCGTCGAAGTCCTGCTGGTGGCCGACGGCGGCGCGCACCGGCTCGCTGACCAAGATCTCGCCGCCGTCGGCCTGACCGGCCACCCGGGCCGCCATGGCGACGTTGCGGCCGAACAGATCGTCACCGCGGCGCACCGACTTGCCCATATGGATGCCGATCCGAACGCGGATACTGTTGTGACGCAGTCGCTTCGCATCCCGGCGCAGCGCCTCCTGGATGGCCACCGCGCAGTTCACCGCCGCCGCGGGATCGGCGAAGGCCACCATGAACCCGTCGCCCTGGCTCTTGACCACATGGCCGTCATGCATCTTGACCAGGCGCTGGACCAGCCGGTCGTGGCTGCCGATCAGCTTCACCCAGGCCCGGTCGCCGATCCGCTCGTTGAGTGCCGTCGACTCCTCGATGTCGGAGAACATCACCACGACGTTGCCGTCGGGGACCAGTCGGGCCAGGTCCGGCCGCTCGACGTCGGCCCAGTCGGCGAGTTCTTCGATCGAGGACCGCACCGCGCCGCCGAAGCCCTGGGTGCGCACCAGGTTGGCGGTCTGCCAGACGGTCTTGACCGCCTCGCGCCCGCCCGTCCACAACATGTTGCGGGTGTCCAGACGTTGACGCAGCTCGGCGGTCTCGGCCCGGCTGGCCCGCAGCCGCGACCGCAGCACCAGCAGCGCCACCGCCTCGGCTGTAGCCAAGACGGCGAGGGCGACCAATGCCGCCACCGCGATCGTCGAACCCACCAGTGCGCCGCCCTCCCGTCGGTAATCCTGAACAGATGATGCCCCCTTACTACGAGAGCAGGTTCATCCGCGCCAACCATCCCGATCGCGCCGAGGCGATCTGGCTGCGCTGGACCCTGCTGCTGCCCGACCCCGGGCTGCCGGTGGCCGACGTCTGGGTGATGCTGTTCGACCCCGACGGCGGCGGCAACCACGCGGTGAAGGTGCCGCACCCGATGGCGGCGGCCGACTACCGGTCACAGCCATGGGCGGCCAGCATCGCCGACACCGCGATCGACGACCACGGCGCGCGTGGCACGCTCGACGGGGCACGGTGGGACCTGCGGATCACGCCCGGCCAGGAGCCTGCCGTCAAACTGCTCACCGACCGCTCGTATCGGGCCAGGTTCCCGACCGCCAAGACCCAGGTGCGCCATCCGCTGGCGCGGTTCGACGGCACGGTGGCCCTCGGGGACACCGCGTTCACCCTGGATTCGTGGGTGGGCAGCGTCAACCACAACTGGGGCCGCAAGCACACCCCGGCCTACGCCTTCGGGCAGGTCTGCGGGTTCGACGGGCACCCGCGCTCCAGCCTGGAGATTGTCACCGCCCATGCCGCACTCGGGCCGCTGCGGTTGCCGGCGGCCACGCTGTTCGTGCTGCGCCACGGCGGTCGGGAGATCGCTGTGCGCTCGGTGCTCGCCGCGCGCCACACCCGCGGCAGCTACGAACCGTTCACCTGGTCCTTCGGTGGGCGGGTGGACGGTGTCGAACTACGTGGGGAGATTCGGGCCGAACCGGGTGACGTCATCGGGCTGACCTACACCGACACCAACGGTGCAACCAAGTACTGCTACAACTCGGCGCTGGCGAATTGCCGAATTATGCTGTCCGGCAACGGAGTCGACACCGAATTGACGGCGTCGCGGCGCGCCATGTTCGAAATACTGTCCGACGACCGCAATGATGCCGTGCCGCTGCTGGTGTAGCACACTGGCGGCCATGGCCATTCTCGCCGTAGGCACCCTGGAACCGTCACTGGAGAAGGAACTGGCCGGTCGGTACGCGCCGTTGCGGTTGCCGCTCGACGCCGAGCGCGCCGAGTCGGTCACGGTCATCGTGTGCGGCGGGCGACCCGGCGTGGACGCCGCCCTGATGGACGCCCTGCCGAACCTTGCCGCGATCGTCAATTACGGCGCAGGTGTCGACGCGATCGACGTTGCCGCGGCCCGGCAGCGGGGGATCGGGGTGTCGAACACCCCCGACGTGCTGACCGACACCGTCGCCGACACCGCGCTGGGGTTGATCCTGGACACCCTGCGTGGCTTCGCCGCGGCCGACCGCTACGTGCGGGCCGGACGCTGGGCCGCCGAAGGGCCGTTCCCCTACACCCGCGACGTCAGCGGCAGCCGCGTCGGCATCCTCGGCCTCGGCCGGATCGGCTCGGCGATCGCCACCCGTCTGCTCGGATTCGGTTGTGCCATCGCTTATCACAACCGGCACCCGGTGCCCGACAGCCCCTACCGGTACGCGGCGTCGGCCGTAGAACTGGCCGCATCCGTGGACGTCCTGGTGGTTGCGACCGCCGGGGGACCGGACTCCGCCCACCTGGTCGACCGCGACGTCCTGGCCGCGCTGGGCCCACAGGGGTATCTGGTCAACATCGCCCGCGGCAGCGTGGTGGATCAGGACGCGCTGATCGACATGCTCACGGCCGGTGATCTGGCCGGTGCGGGCCTGGACGTCTACGCCGACGAGCCCAATGTGCCGGTGGCGCTGCGCGAACTGGACACCGTGGTGTTGTTACCGCACATGGGCAGCGCCACGGCCCGCACCCGTGCGGCCATGGCCGCGCTGGCGATGCGCAACCTCGAGGAATTCCTGGCCACCGGGCGGCTGGTCACCCCGGTCACCTAGGCGTGGCGATCACCCGGTGACGAACGAGACGACCGCCTCGCTGAAGGCGTCGTTGTCGTCACCGGCGGCGGTATGACCGGCGTCGGAGAGTTCCACGAACTCCGCCCCCGGCACCTTGGCCAGGAAGTCCTCGACACCCTGCGTGCTCACCACGTCGGACAGCTTGCCGCGGATCAGCAGGATCGGGATGGTCAGGTTGACCGCGGACTGCTCGAGGCGATCGACGTGGACGAACGGATCGTCGGTCGGCGTCAGGAACGCCGGATCCCAATGCCAGAACCATCGCCCGTTGCGGTGCCGCAGGTTCTTCTTCAGGCCGTCCAGGTTCTTCGGGCGCTTGCGGTGCGGCAGGTAGGCCGCGATGGCGTCGGCGGCTTGCTCCAAGGTGTCGAAGCCGTGCACGTGGCTGAACATGAACTCGCGGATCCGCTCGGTGCCCTCGACCTCGACGCGCGGCACCACGTCGACGAGCACCAGTTTGGTGACCCGCTGCGGGCCGGCCAGCTCGGCGACCGCGATGCCGGTCAGGCCGCCCATGCTGGCACCGATCAGCACCACCGGGCGCCCGATCTGCTCGAGCACCGCCAACACGTCCTCGGACAGTGCGTCGACGGTGTACTCCGCGTTGGGTGCCCGGTCGCTGTCGCCGTGCCCGCGAGCGTCGATCGCGACCACGTGGAACCCCGCGTCGGCCAGGACCTGGCCGGTGTTCTTCCAGGAGAACCGGTTCTGGCCGCCGCCGTGCAGCATCAGGATCGTCGGCAGGTCGGCTCCCGATCCGCGGTTCCACTCGTCGGCGACCAGGGTGAGGTCTTTGTCGCCGCGAAACTCGACGGTGTGCGGACCACTCTGCATGCTGCTCACCGGCATCCTCTCGAGACAAACGTGGAAACCACGTTACCGCCGCCCAGAGGTGGCAGTGCGGCCAGGGCTGCGGCGTACCCGTGACGGCTCTCACAGGCCCCTACCGGTAGCCTTTCGCCCCAGTACGGGTTGATTCCCGGACCTGAGATGCCGCAGAGGGCCACAGCGGGCCGCAGAGGAGAGAAATGGCTGACGAGCCGGTCGAGGCGGACGAGACAGCCGAGACCACCGACGGGACCGAGCCCGAGACCGAGCCCGAGACCGCGCCGAAGTCCGGCCTGTCGCACGTGCAGCTGGCGCTGATCGTCGGTACGGCTGTCGTCGTCGCGCTCACGGCGCTGACCGGATGGCTCGGGTACCGCGCCTACGAGGCCCGGCAGGCCGATCAGCTCGACGAGCTGCTGGTGGGTGTCGGCCGGCAGGGTGCGATCAACCTGACCACCATCGACTGGGAACACGCCGATGCCGATGTGCAGCGCATCCTCGACTCGGCCACCGACCAGTTCTACGACGATTTCGCCAAGCGTTCCCAGCCGTTCGTGGACGTGGTCAAGCAGGCACAGTCCAAATCGGTGGGCACCGTCACCGAGGCGGGCCTGGAGTCGGTCACCGGAACCGAGGGTCAAGTGCTGGTGGCCGTGACCGTCCAGACCGCGAATCGTGGTGCGCCAGAACAGCAACCGCGAGCCTGGCGGATGCGACTGACCGTCAAGAAGACTGGTGACGATGAAGCGAAGGTCTCGAAAGTGGAGTTCGTGCCGTGACGACTGACGACAAGTCCGACGCCCCCGACCCCGAGGTGATCGAGGACGAGACCACCGCGGTGGAGCTCACCGACGCAGCAACGCAGGAAACTTCTGAGCCGGCCGAGGCGACGCCCGCCAAGCCGGGGCTGCGCCTGGCAGGCGTGGTGGCCTTCGGTGTGCTGCCGATCGTGGCGCTACTGCTCGGTGCCGGGGCGGGGTTCCTCAAGTGGGAGGATTCCTCGCGCCGTGACGCCGACACCGCCCGCACCCAGTCGGTGCAGGCCGCGAAGGACTCGACCGTCGCGCTGTTGAGCTACAAGCCCGACACCGTCGAGAAGGATCTCGGAGCGGCCCGCGACCGGCTGACCGGAAGCTTCCTCGACGCCTACACCCAACTGGTCAACAACGTCGTGATCCCGGGCGCCAAGGAGAAGAAGATCTCGGCGGTGGCCCAGGTGCCCGCGGCGGCCTCGGTGTCGGCCAAACCCGATCACGCGGTGGTGCTGCTGTTCGTCGACCAGACCGTCGTGGTCGGCTCCGACGCGCCCACGCAGACCGCCTCCAGCGTGCGGGTGACACTGGAGAAGATCGGCGACCGCTGGCTGATCTCGGGGTTCGATCCGATCTAGGCGAGAAGGGGGTCGTCATGACCGAGCCAGGCTGGATTGACGTCGCAGCGCCGACGGTGCAGCTTCGCGCGCTCACCTGGGGACCCTCCGACGGTCCGATTGCCCTGTGCCTGCACGGGTTTCCGGACACCGCATGGGGATTCCGCAAGCTCGCCCCGCACCTGGTCGAGGCCGGCTACCGCGTCGTCGCCCCGTTCATGCGCGGCTACGTGCCGTCCTCGATCCCGACCGACGGCAGCTACCACATCGGGGCGCTGATGGACGACGCGCTGCGGGTGCGGGCCGCCAGCGGTCCCACCGACCGCGACATCGTCGTCGGCCACGACTGGGGCGCCATCGCCGCCACCGGCCTGGCCGCAATGCCGGACAGCCCGTTCACCAAGGCCGTCATCATGTCGGTGCCACCGTCGGCGGCGCTGCGGCCCGACCGGCCGGTGGCCAACCGCGGCCGCATGCTGCGGCTACTACCCGCGCAAGTCCTGCGCAGCTGGTACATCAGCTACTTCCAGCTGCCGGTGCTGCCGGAGCGCTCGCCGTCCTGGATCGTTCCGCTGCTGTGGCGGCGCTGGTCCCCGGGCTACAACGCCGCCGAGGATCTGCGCCACGTCGACGCCGCGATCGGATCGCCCGCCTGCTGGCGCGCGGCGCTGGGCCCTTACCGGGCGACCATCCGCAACACCCGCCCGCCGGCCCGCTACGCCGAGCTGCACCGGTGGTGGACCGAACCGCCGCGGCTGCCCACCCTGTACCTGCACGGTAACGACGACGGTTGTATGACACCGGATTTCACGCCGTGGGTCTGTGACGTGCTCCCCGCGGGCAGTGACGTGGCGATCGTCGAGCACGCCGGGCACTTCCTGCAGCTCGAGCAGCCCGACGCGGTGGGCCGGCGGATCGTGGACTTCCTGGGCGCCGCTGCTTGGTGAGGGCTACTTCTTGAGGCCCGGGTGAGTGCGCGCCAGCAGCCCCAGCAGCAGACGCCGCGGTGTCAGGTGGTAGACCGCCGTCGCGGCCCGGTTGAGCCGGCCGGGCACCACCACCGCCCGGCCCGCGGCCAGGCCGTCGATGCCCGCCTTGGCGACATCGTGGGCTGACACCCACAGCGGTTTGGGCAGCACGGCTTCGGCGTCCTCGATGGAGAATCCCGCGGCCTCGCCGAATCCGGTGTGCACCGGGCCCGGGCACAGTGCGGTGACGGTGATGCCGCTCGGTTTGAGTTCCTGGCCCAGCGCGTGGGTATAGGACAGCACGAACGCCTTGGCGGCACCGTAGACGGCTTGCCCGGGCAGCGGACCGAAGGCAGCCACCGACGCCACGTTGAGCACCGCCCCGCGCCGTCTGCCGACCATGTCGCCCACGAAGCGGGTGCACAGGTCTACCACCGCGGCGACGTCGACTTCGACCACGGTCAACTCGGCACCGGGCTCGGCCGCGGCCACCGGACCCATGGTGGACAGCCCCGCGTTGTTGACCAGGATGTCGATCTCCAGGCCCAGAGCGGCCACCCGCTCGGGCAGGGCGGCACGGTCGGCGCGCTGCGAAAGATCAGCCGGCAGAACCGAACTCGGCCCGTCAAGCTCCTCGGCGAGGGCGGTGAGCTGCTCGGCGCGGCGGGCGACGAGTACCGTGTGATGCCCGCGGGCCGAGAGCTGCCGGGCGATCTCGGCACCGATGCCCGAGGAGGCTCCGGTGATCAGCGCGGCGCGATTCGGGCCGGGGGGCGGCAGCACGTCAGCCAGCCTAGGACAATGGCCGGCATGCCTGCCAGCAGAACGATGACTGCGGTTGACGCACAGATGTTGTGGAGCTCGGCCAAGATCCCCAACGACCAGTTCCTGCTGTACGCGTTCGACGGTTCACCGGCCGAACCCGACGCCGCCGTCGAGGAACTGCGCACCCGTGCCGAGGCGTGCGACGAGTTGCGGTTGCGGGTGGTCGAACAGGGCAGTTGGCGGTACCCGCGCTGGGAACGCGGCGATGTCCGCGCCGACCAGTTCGCGGTGCACCACGGCGACGGGGTGGGGTGGGGTGGCTGCCTGGACACGGTGACCCGGCTGGCGGCCGACCAACTCGAGCTGTCCCGAATGAGTTGGCGCGCACACGTCTTCCCCCATGTCGTCGACGTCCCCGGGCTCAGTGGCATCGGTGCGGTCGTGGTGCTGCAAGTCGGCCACGCGCTCGGTGACGGCAACCGGTCGGGCGCATTGGCCGGTGCGCTGCTGGGCCGCCCGGCGCCGGTACCGGTGCCGCCCGCGGTCCGACGTGGCGTCCTGCCCATCCGTGCGGTCGCCGCCGCCCGCGCGCACCGGGCGCTGGTGCGTGACATCGAGGCGGGACGGGTGCCGCCGCCGGCGCCGTCCTGCCCCGTCCGCAGCGTCAACCAACGACCGCGCGGCACCCCCGTACTGCGCACCACCGTGGTGCACCGCGACCAACTCGGCGGGCCGACGGTGACGGTTGCCGCCCTGGTGGCGATCGCCGACGCGCTGGCCGGCTACCTGACCCGCCGCGGCGAGGACCCGTCGGGGCTGGGCGCCGAGGTGCCGATGGCCGGCGGCCGGAACATGCTCGCCAACAACAACTTCCGCAATGTCGGCATCGGCTTGCACCCGGACCTGGATCGCCGGCGTCGCGCCGAGGCCATCGTCACCGAACTGGCAGCCCAGCGCGCCCGCAGCCACCACCCGGCGATGCTGACGGCGGCCGCGGCGTTCGCCGCGACGCCGGCACCGCTGTTGCGGTGGGGGGTGCAGCAGTTCGATCCCGACGTCCGCTCGCAGACCGTCACCGGCAACACGGTGGTATCCAGCGTCAACCGCGGGCCCGCCGACCTCGTCTTCGGCGGCTGCCCGGTGGTCCTCACCGCCGGCTATCCGGCACTGTCGCCGATGATGAGCCTCACCCACGGCGTGCACGGCATCGGCGACACGATCGCGATCAGCGTGCACGCCGACCCGGCCAATATCGACGTCGATGACTATCTGAGAAAACTACGGGCGGCGCTGGCTGGCTGACATCCACGCGGTTGGCGTCGATCAACTAGCTTTACCGCCGTGACTGCCTACGATGTCGGACTGCTGATCCTGCGACTGGTGCTCGGTCTGACGATGGCCGCCCACGGCTACAACAAGTTCTTCGGCGGCGGCCGGATCAAGGGCACCGCCGGCTGGTTCGACAGCATCGGCATGAAGCCGGGCACCTTCCATGCCCGGGTGGCGGCCGGCACGGAACTCAGTGCCGGTCTGGGCCTGGCAGCTGGTTTGCTCACCCCCGTCACCGCGGCCGGGTTCGTGGCGCTGATGCTGGTCGCGGCGTGGACGGTGCACCGGCACAACGGCTTCTTCATCGTCAAGGAAGGCTGGGAGTACAACCTGGTGCTGGCGGCCGCTGCCGTGGCGGTCGCCGCGACGGGCGCCGGCCGGCTGAGCCTGGATCACGCGTTGTTCGCCGGCACCGGGTTCTACGACCTGCTGCACGGTTGGTGGGGCCTGGTGATCGCGCTGGTGCTCGGTCTCGGCGGTGGCATCGGACAGCTGGCGATCTTCTACCGTCCACCCGCCAAGCCCTGATCGCCGGCGGTCCGGTCCCGCCGCGCGGGAAACCACTCCCACTGGACTAGAACACGTTCTAATCTTGCCCGCATGGGATTTCTGAAGCAGGAAACGCCCGTCATCGACTTCGAGACGTGGAGCCAGGGCACGCGGGCGGAGAAGATCAAGCCGATGGCCCGGCACTGGGCCGAGGTGGGGTTCGGCACCCCGGTGGCCCTGCACCTGTTCTATGTCGTCAAGATCCTGCTCTACGTCTTCGTCGGCGCGCTGTTCGGTTTGGCCACCAAGGGCATTGGCGGGCTGGGTGACATCGGATCGTGGTGGTCGGAGCCGATCGTCTACGAGAAGGCCGTGCTGTACACGATGCTCTTCGAGGTCGTCGGCCTCGGCTGCGGGTTCGGCCCGCTGAACAACCGGTTCTGGCCGCCGATGGGCTCGATCCTGTACTGGTTGCGGCCCAACACGATCCGGCTGCCACCTTGGCCCAATCTGGTTCCGTTGACCAAGGGCGACAGTCGCGGGCCGGTGGACGTGCTGCTCTATGCGGCGCTCATCGTGATGATCCTGGTGGCCCTGTTCTCCGACGGCACCGGACCGATCCCGGAACTCGGTACCACGGTGGGCCTGCTGCCGACCTGGCAGATCGCCACCGTCGTCGCGTTGCTGGCACTGGCCGGCCTGCGCGACAAGGTGATCTTCTTGGCCGCCCGCGGCGAGGTGTACGGCGCGTTCGCGGTGGCTTTCCTGTTCAGCGGTGTCGACATCATCCTGGCCGCCAAGCTGGTGTGCATGGCGATCTGGATCGGTGCCGCGATCTCCAAGCTGACCCGGCACTTCCCGTTCGTCATCTCCACGATGATGTCCAACAGCCCGGTGGTGCGGCCGCGCTTCCTCAAGCGGATGTTCTTCAAGAGGTTTCCCGACGACCTGCGGCCCGGCCCGATGTCGCACGTCCTGGCCCACATCAGCACGGCCATCGAGATGCTGATCCCGTTGGCGCTGTTCTTCTCTCACGGTGGTTGGCCGACCACGATCGCGGCCGTCGTGATGGTGTGTTTCCACCTGGGCATCCTGTCGGCCATCCCGATGGGCGTGCCGCTGGAGTGGAACGTCTTCATGATCTTCTCGGTGCTGTCGTTGTTCGTCGCGCACGCGCAGATCGGGATCACCGACATCACCACACCGTGGCCGATCCTGCTGTTCCTGGCGCTGGCCACCACGGTCTTCCTCGGAAACGCCGCGCCGCGCAAGGTGTCCTTCCTGCCGGGCATGCGCTACTACGCCGGCAACTGGGACACCACGCTGTGGTGTGTGAAGCCATCGGCGGAGGCCAAGATCGAGCAGAACCTGGTGACGATCGCGAACATGCCGGCGGCTCAGCTGGAGAAGTTCTACGGCAGCAAGGAAGCCGCGCAGATCCCGCTCTACATGGGATATGCCTTCCGCGCCTTCAACACTCACGGCAAGGCACTGTTCACGCTGGCACACCGGGCGATGGCCGGTGAGAACGAAGACGCGTACTCCATCACCGACGGCGAGCGCATCTGCAGCATGGCGATCGGCTGGAACTTCGGCGACGGGCATATGCACAACGAACAGCTCATCGCCGCGATGCAGAAGCGCTGCGGCTTCGAGCCGGGCGAGGTTCGCGTGGTGCTGCTCGACGGCCAGCCGCTGCACCGCCAGCGCCAGGAGTACCGGCTGGTGGACGCGGCGACCGGCCAGTTCGAGACGGGCTATGTCAACGTCGCCGACATGGTCGATCGTCAGCCCTGGGACGACACCCTGCCAGTCCATGTGACCAGCGGGAAAGCCGACTAACCGAACGGTTGGTTGGCCCCGCTCGCGGGGTGCCGGGCGGCGCGTGTTATTAATCGAAGACCCATTCATCTGTGTAAGGAGAAGCTCGATGGCTGAAGCGGTCATTGTCGAGGCGGTACGGTCACCAGTCGGCAAGCGCAACGGCGGACTGTCCGGCGTGCACCCAGCCGAGCTGTCCGCGCAGGTGCTGGGCGGCCTGGCCGAGCGCGCCGGGATCGATCCGGAGATCGTCGACGACGTCATCTGGGGTTGTGTCATGCAGGCCGGTGAGCAGGCCCTCGACATCGCCCGCACCGCGGTGCTGACCGCAGGCTGGCCCGAGACGGTGCCCGGTGTGACCGTGGACCGGCAGTGCGGCTCCAGCCAGCAGTCGGTGCACTTCGCCGCCGCCGGTGTGGTGGCCGGCCACTACGACGTCGTCGTCGCCGGCGGCGTCGAGTCGATGTCACGCACCCCGATGGGTGCCTCGCTGGCCAATGGCGGCAACCCCTACTCGGCCGGCTTCAAGGGCCGCTACGACCGCACCCCAAACCAGGGCATCGGCGCAGAGATGATGGCCGCCAAGTGGGGCCTCAGCCGCACCGACCTGGACCAGTTCTCCCTCAACTCCCACGAGAAGGCTGCTGCCGCACAGGATTCCGGCGCCTTCGACGATCAGATCGTGGGCATCAAGGACGCTGAAGGTAACGTCATCCTCAAGGACGAGGGCATCCGTCGCGGCACCACCCTGGAGAAGATGGGCCAGCTCAAGCCCGCGTTCTCCGAGGACGGCGTGATTCACGCGGGCAACTCCTCGCAGATCTCCGACGGCTCGGCCGCCCTGCTGTTCATGTCCGCGGAGAAGGCGAAGTCGCTGGGGCTGAAGCCCATTGCTCGGGTGCACACCGCCACGCTGGCCGGTGCCGACCCGGTGATGATGCTCAGCGCCCCGATCCCGGCCACCCAGAAGGCACTGCAGCGCTCCGGCCTCAGTGTCGACGAGATCGGCGCCTTCGAGGTCAACGAGGCGTTCGCGCCGGTGCCGATGGCCTGGCTCAAGGAGATCGGTGCCGACGAGAAGAAGCTCAACCCCAACGGCGGCGCCATCGCCCTGGGGCATCCGCTCGGTGGTTCCGGCGCGCGGATCATGACCACGCTGCTTTACCACATGCGCGACAACGGCATTCGCTACGGTCTGCAGACGATGTGCGAGGGCGGCGGCCAGGCCAACGCCACCATCCTCGAGCTGCTCTAGCGGTGGCTGACCTCGAAGCCCCCGCCGCTCTCTACGAGCGGCGGGGCAACGTCGCGCTGATCACCATCAACCGCCCCGAGGCGCGCAACGCCGTCAACGGCGCGGTGAGCACCGCAGTCGGTGACGCATTGCAGCAGGCCCAGGACGACACCGAGGTCTGGGCGGTGGTGATCACCGGTGCCGGTGACAAGTCGTTCTGCGCCGGGGCTGACCTGAAGGCGATCTCGCGGCGGGAGAACCTGTTTCACCCGCAGCACCCGGAGTGGGGCTTCGCCGGGTACGTCCGTCATTTCATCGACAAGCCGACCATCGCCGCGGTGAACGGCACCGCGTTCGGCGGCGGTACCGAGCTGGCGCTGGCCAGTGATCTCGTGGTCGCCCAGCAGAGCGCGAAGTTCGGGCTGCCCGAGGTCAAGCGCGGACTGGTGGCCGCCGCAGGCGGGGTGTTCCGCATCGTCGACCAGCTGCCGCGCAAGGTTGCCATGCAGCTGCTGTTCACCGGCGAACCGATCGCCGCCGACGAGGCACTGCGATGGGGACTGATCAACGACGTGGTTCCCGACGGCACCGTGGTCGACGCCGCGCTGGCCCTGGCTCAGCGGATCACCGTGAACGCACCGCTGGCCGTGCAGGCCAGCAAGCGGGTTGCGGCGGGCGTCGACGACGGCGTGATCACCGCCGACGAAGCCGGCTGGACCCGCACCATGCGCGAGATCGGCCCGCTGATGAAGTCCGAAGACGCCAAAGAGGGTCCGTTGGCGTTCGCCGAGAAGCGCGAGCCGATCTGGAAGGCGCGCTAGCCGGTTCGGATCGCAGCCGCCACTGCGGTGGCAGCCTCGGTCTGGGGGAAGTGGCCGACACCGTCGAGTGCGGTGATCGTCGCGGCGGGCAACAGGCGGCTCGCCGCGTCCAGAACATGCCGGCCCGACACCGGATCGGCGAGGCCCCAGACCAAGTCGAGCGGTCCGTCCCAGGCCGCCAGTGCGGCTTCCCACCGGGCGTGGTGCCGTTCACGTTCGGTGTTGTAGCGGATCAGCCGGTGCGCCAGCTTGTGGCCGTCGTGCAGGGAGATGCCGCGCCATAGTTCGCCGAACTCACCGTCGGTCAGCTTGCTGTCGCCCCATACCGCCGCCAGGCCCGATCGCAGTGTCGCGGCCGTGATCCGGCGGGAGATGAGTGGTCCGAGGATCGGGGTGTTGAGCATCTTCTGCAGCCGGGTGGGCCGATACGCACGGTAGACGATGCCGCAGTTGAGAATGGTCAGCCGGTCGATGCCGAACGGCAGGTGGCCGGCGCGCCGGCGGTCGGCGAGCTCCTGGCCGACGATGCCGCCGTAATCGTGGGCGACCAGATGAACCGATGTCAGACCCAGTTGCGCGACGAGATCCTCGACGGTATCGGCGGATTCGGCGACCGAGTAGTCGTAGCGGGCAGGCTTGTCGGAGGCCCCGTAGCCCAGGAAGTCGAGCGTGAGGACATCGTGGTCGCGGGCCAGGTCGGTGGCGACTGCCGCGTAGTCATAGGACCAGGTCGGAAAGCCGTGCAGCAGGAGAATCGCTGGGCCGCCGCCGCGCCGCCGGAACGCGATGTGGTGACCGCGCCGGCTAATCAGGTACTCGCACTGGGCAATCCATTCATCGGCCGTCGGAAGCTGGGCGATGCCTCGATCCACCGGAGGACCTCCGATACAATTCCAAATTCGAATACAGTTGTGTATCACAATGCAGAGGTGTCAGGCTGGTGTCAAGTGGTGGAGCGGAGGGTGGCGATGGCACGGCTGTCTCGGGCCGAACAACGGGAGCAGACCCGCGCACGGTTGATCGAGGCGGCCGGGAAAGTGTTCTGCCGCATGGGTTTCGAAGCCGCCCCCATCGACGTCATCGCCGAGGAGGCGGGATTCTCCCGCGGCGCGTTCTACTCCAACTTCGAGTCCAAGGACGAACTGTTCGTCGCCCTGTTCGGGGGGCACCTCGACGCCGAGATCGACACGTTGGCCCGGTCCCTGGAGCGGATCACGACCGCCGATGACCTCGCCCCGGCCATCGAACACCGGTACCGCGTGCTGGGCGAGGACAGCAGCTGGTGTCTGTTGACCACCGAATTCCAGCTCTACACCATGCGCGGCGGCAAGATGGCCGAGCAGTTCGCGACCGTCTACGAGTCCTACCGGCAACGCCTTGGCGAGCTGATCGCCACCCATTTCGACCGGCTGGGAATCACCACCGCGCTGACCCCCTACGAGTTCGGCGTCGCCGAACTCGCGCTGTCCCACGGCCTGGCGCTCCAGCGGGCCGCCAACACCTCCCTGGCCGCGACGCTACCGGCCCGGGCGCTGGCCACCTTCGTCCGCGGCGCGCTGGCCGGCAACGGCGACGCGAACTAGCTCGACACCTTGGTAGTGCTCGGGGCCTCGGCGGCGCTCGGGCCGGCCGGTGCCGAGGTCGGTGTCGTCGAGGTGGTCTCAGAGGTCGACGTGGTCGAGGTTTCCGACACCGAATTGGGCTCCGGCGCGTCGGCTGGGCTCAGCACGGTATCGATCATGTAGATGTAGGCGTCTTTGGCGGTATAGCCGCACACCAGTTTCACGGTGTCGTTGACCTTGATGTCGCCGCCCTTGCCGGAAACGTCGATCGGCTTGCCTTGCTGCGTCGGCATCTTGCCATGCAGGTCGTCGGGGGTGAGGTAGCCGAGCACCATGTGGTAGTAGAGCGTCGACGTCAACAACGCCGGATCGTTCTTGAGCTGCGCCAGGGTCGCCTCATCGAGTTTGGCGAACGCGTCGTTGGTCGGCGCGAAGACGACATACGGACCGCCGTCGAGCACGCTGACAATGTTGACGGCGGGGTTCATCCCGCCCGAGATCGCCGCGCTGAAGGTGCTCAGGTCCGGATTGGCAGCGATGGCGGCCGAGGCGACCTGGGTTCCCATGCTGGCGAACGAACCCGCACCGGTCGGGATCCGGTTCTTGTACGCGTCACATCCGGGGCCCTGCGGATCGGGCAGCTTGGTCAAGCTCGGTGTGGGAGTCGGCGTCGGATCGGCATAGGCCTGGACGGCCGTCGGGATCGCGACGGCGATCGCAACGAGGGACGCGGCAAGGCCCAGGGACTTGGTACGAGTGCTCACTACGGCTCCTTGAGGCTCCTTGAGTCTTCTCATGAGTCGGCAGGTCGCGGGTTCCCCGGCCACCGCGACGCCGGACGAATCGTACGTGGGGCAACGGCCAGGGCTCAAAACGAGACCGAAAACCCCTGTTCAGAGCCCGGGACGCCGCACCCGCCAGCACAACACCGCGGCGATGACGCAGAGCACCGCGGCCAGCTGAAAGGCCAGGTCGTAGCTGCCGTGGACATCACGCAGCCGGCCGGCACCGACCGCGGCCAGCGCGGCGCCGACCTGATGGGCGGCGAACACCCAGCCGAACACCACCGGTGAGCGGGTGCCGAAGTATTCGCGGCACAACACGATGGTCGGCGGCACCGTCGCCACCCAATCCAGCCCGTAGAAGATGATGAACACCCAGGTGCCCGGCTCGGCGTGCGGCGAGAGCAGGGTCGGCAGCGCCATCAGCGAGATCCCGCGGCCGAGGTAGTAGACGACCAGCAGCACCCGGGGGTCGACCCGGTCGGTCAGCCACCCGGACAGCACGGTGCCCACTACGTCCAGGACGCCGACCGTGGCCAGCAGCCCGGCGGCCACGGTGGTCGGCATCCCGTGGTCGTTGGCGGCCGGGATGAAATGCGTGCCGATCAGGCCGTTCGTAGTCATGCCGCAGATCGCGAAGCTGCCCGCCAACAGCCAGAACGCCGGCACCCGGGCACCGATGCGAAGACCGTCGAAGGCGGCGCGGAAGCTCGACGCCGGAACGGCCTGTGGGGCGTCGGTGCTCACCGCGCCGTACGGCAGCAGGCCCCTGTCGGCGGGGTAGTTGCGCATCAGCAGCAAGACCGGCGGCACCACGGCCAGTGCCGCGCCGGCGACGATCAACGCCGCCCATCGCCAGCCGTGCCGGGTCGTCACCTCGGCCACCACCGGCAGGAAGATCAACTGCCCGGTGGCGCTGGCCGCGGTGAGCACACCGGTCACCAGCCCGCGGCGCTGCTCGAACCAGCGGACCGCGACTGTCGCGACGAACCCCATCGAGATCGCGCCGGTGCCCGTGCCGACCAGCACGCCCCATAGCAGGACCAGTTGCCAGCTCGCGCTCATCAGCACACTGGCCGCAGAGCCCGTCGCGATCAGCAGCAGGGCGGCGGCCAGCACCGGACGCACGCCGAAACGGTCCATCAGGGCGGCCGCGAACGGTGCGGTGAGCCCGAACAGCGTCATGTTCACCGACATGGCCAGCCCGACCACGCCGTGCGACCAGCCGAACTCGTGATGCAGCGGGTTCATCAGCACGCCGGGCACCGAACGGAAACCCGCGGCGCCCAGGATCGCGACGAAGCTGACACCGGCCACCACCCAGGCCCAGTGCAGGCCGGGTCGGGTGGTCATGCGGGGTGCGGACGTGGAGGTCACCGGCTCACTCTGGCGGATCGGAGCCGACCATGACTAGTGGCAAGAATGACACTATTCGTCAAAAACATGCCACACTGGTGGCCGTGCACCGGGTCGTGGTCCTGCTGGTGGAGCCGGTCGTCGGCTTCGACGCCGGTATCGCGCCGACGTTGTTCGGGGCGGCCGCCGACGCCGACGGGAACCCGCTGTACGAGGTGATCGCCTGTGGGGTCGACACAGCGCCGGTCGCCACCACGAACGGTTACGCGATCGTCCCGGCCACCGGCCCCGAAGCACTGGCCACGGCCGACACCGTCGTGGTGCCCGGCACCCGGTATCGGCCGGCGCGGGAAGACGGGGTGCTCGGACCCGAGCTCCGGGCAGCCTTGGCAGCGGCCCGTCCCGGTGCGCGGCTGGTGTCGATCTGCACCGGCGCATTCGTGCTGGCCGCCGCCGGCGTGCTCGACGGCCGGCCCGCGACCACGCACTGGCGCTTCGCCGACGACCTGCGCACCCGGTATCCCGAGGTCCTCGTCGACGAGAACGTGCTCTTCGTCGACGACGGTGACGTGCTCACGTCGGCGGGGCTGGCCGCCGGAATCGACTTGTGCCTGCACATCATTCGGCGCGATCACGGCGCGTCGGTGGCCAATGACGTCGCGCGGTACTGCGTCGTCCCGCCCTGGCGGGAAGGTGGTCAAGCGCAGTTCATCGAGCGACAGTCGCCCACCGATCATGCGTCCACCGCGGCCACCCGGCAGTGGGCGCTCGACCACCTGGACGAGGCGCTGTCGATCGAACAACTGGCCCGCCACGCCCGGATGAGCGAACGCACTTTCTGTCGCCGATTCCGCGAGGAGACCGGACAGTCACCCGGGGTGTGGGTGCGGGCCCGGCGGGTGGAGCTGGCCCGCGAACTGCTCGAGACCCGCGACCTGCCCGTCGAGGAGGTGGCTCGGCGTGCCGGACTGGGCTCCGGCGGCAACCTTCGACACCACCTCCGTCGCGGCCTGGGAATGTCCCCGTCGAGCTATCGCAAGGTGTTCCAGGGCGTCTGAACCGGGGTGCCTACGATGACGGCCATGGCCGAGCCACTGATCATGTCCGTGCACGGACACTCTCCCGACCTGCACCCCGAATCCTGGATCGCCCCGAATGCGGCGGTGATCGGCCGGGTGGTGCTCGGCTCCCGGGTCAGCGTCTGGTACTCCGCGACGTTGCGCGCGGAAGCCGAGTCCATCGAGGTGGGTGCGGGCAGCAATATCCAAGACGGCGCCACCGTGCACGTCGACCCCGGATATCCGGCCCGGATCGGTGCCGGGGTGACCGTGGGCCACAACGCCGTGCTGCACGGCTGCACCGTCGAAGACGGCTCGCTGGTCGGCATGGGCGCCATCGTGCTCAACGGCGCGGTGATCGGGGCGGGTTCGATCGTGGCGGCCGGCGCGGTGGTGCCCCAGGGCGCCATCGTGCCGCCCCGGTCTCTGGTGGCTGGTGTGCCGGCCAAGGTCCGGCGCGAACTCAGCGACGCCGAACTCGAGGGCAACCGCACCAACGCCGCGGTCTACGAACACCTCATCGACCTGCATCGCGACGCCGCCGGGTAGCCGACGGGACCGATCTCACACCGACGTCAGGTTTGCGTCACCCCCAGACTGCCGATATTTCCTACCGTGGAGTCGATGCGGATTCTGGTCACCGGGGCTACCGGATACGTCGGCTCGAGGCTGATAGCCGAGCTGCTGGCGGACGGGCACGAGGTGGTGGCCGCCACCCGGGATCCGGAACGGCTCGGCCGGTTCGGCTGGTGTGACCGCGTGAGCGCGGTCCTGCTCGACGCCGACGACCCGTCTTCGGTGGAGACCGCCTTCGCCGTTGCCGGCCCGATCGACGTCGTCTACTACCTGGTGCACGCGATCGGTCAGCCCGGCTTCCGGGAGCGGGACAACGCCTCGGCAGCCAACGTGGCCAAGGCGGCGGCGGCCACCGGGGTGCGGCGCATCGTCTACCTCGGCGGGTTCGTGCCCGACGACGGCACGCTCTCCGAGCATCTGGCCGGGCGAGCCGAGGTCGCCGCCGCGCTCGACATCGACGGCGGAGCCGAACTGGTGTGGCTGGGTGCCGCGGTCATCATCGGTGCCGGATCGACATCCTTCGAGATGGTTCGCTATGTGGGCGACCGGTTCTGGGTGATCCCACTACCGCCGTGGGCCGAGCACGACATCGATCCGATCTCGATACGCGACGTGCTCTATTACCTCGTTGCCGCAGCCGATTCGAGTCTGGTGCCAGCCGGCGCCTACGACATCGCCGGGCCGGCCAGGACCACCTATCGGGAGCTGCTGACGGCCTACGTCGACGCGGCCGGTGAGTTCCGGGCCGGGCTGCCGGTCGACGACATCGTGCCGCGCCGCATCGTCGGGCGGGTGGCCGGAGCGGCCGTCCCGGTGCCGACCGGGTTGGCTGCCGATCTCATCGAATCGCTGGACCATCCGATGACGGCCTCCGACACTGTCTTGGGTGATCACGTGCCGGACCCGGGGGGACTCACCGGAATCGAGGACGCGGTGGCCGCGGCCGTGGCCAGTCCACCCCCGCGGCCGGTCGACGAACTGGCCGACCCCCATCACCTGGCCGACAGCGACCCGGTCTGGGCCGGTGGCGACGCCCTGCGATTACAGCGCGTGGCCGCGGCGGTGACGCCGGGAGTAGTCCGGCCGGTGCTCGGGTTGTTCGGTGCGGTGCCGGGCCCGCTGGCCGGTGTGTTGCGGACCGGTGTGGACCTGCTGCTCAAGAAGACCTGTGGGACATGACGATGCTCACCGAGTTCCGGGCGGTCGCCGCCAACGTCGCCGGGCCCTATCAGGAATGGCCGTCCGTGGTGCGGCGTCGGCGTCGGGTGGTGTGCGTGGTGCTGGTCATCGGCGCCGCACTGCTGGGGTATTCCCTGACCCGGACACCCGGCGATGCGACGTTCTACTGGCTGACGCTGGCCCTGGCGGCGGTGTGGACGTTCGGCGCGTTGGTGTCGGGCCCGGTACACCTGGGTTGTATCCGCTGGCGCGGACGCAACCAACGACCGGTGTTCACCGGCCTGGCGGTGGGACTGCTCCTCGGCGCGGTGTTCGTGGTCGGGGGCGTGGTGGCCCGCGAGATCGGCCCGGTCGCCGAGCGCATCACCCGGGTGCTGGAGTACGCCAACCACGGCAGCCTGGCGCTGGTCGTGGTGATCACGCTGGTGAACGGTTTTGCCGAGGAACTGTTCTTTCGCGGCGCGCTGTACACCGCGCTGGGCGCGTTTCATCCGGTGGTGATCTCCACGCTGCTCTACACCGTGGCGACGTCGGCCAGCGGAAATCCGATGCTGGGCTTCGCCGCGGTGATCCTGGGCGCCGTGTGTGCCTGGGAACGCCGAGCCACCGGCGGAGTGCTGGCACCAGTGCTGACCCACGTGGTGTGGGGGCTGATCATGGTGCTGGCACTGCCGCCGATGTTCGGCGTGTGGGGTTAGCGCAGCGGATGGGCGATCTCGTCGCGCGGCATCCGCGCGGCGACGAGCGCGATCGCGGCCAGCACGATCGGCGCGACACCGGTCACGGTGAAGATCAGTTCCACCGGCACCACCTTGGACAGCGGGCCCGCGACCGCCATCGACACCGGCATGAACGCCAGCGAGACGAAGAAGTCCAGGCTCGACACCCGGCCCAGCATCGCCGGGGGTACCCGCCGCTGCAGCAGGGTGCCCCAGATGACCATCCCGGCGCCGTCAGTGAGACCCACGACGAACAGGGCAACCACCATCACCGGCAGCGAGGACGTCGCTCCGACGATCGCCAAGGGCAGCGAGCCCGCCCCCCACATCGTCATCATGACGGTCAGGTAGCGGCGGGGTAGTCGCCGGGAGGACACCGCGAGGGCGCCCAGCGCGCTGCCGAGCCCGAATGCGGCCAGCATCACGCCGTACACCTGCTCGCCATGCGCGAACCGGTCACGGGCGATGAACGGCAGCAGCACTTCGATCGGGCCGAGTGCCAGGAACACCCAGGAACTGGCGAACATCAGCGTCCAGCGCAACCACGGGGTGTGCACCACGAATCGCAGCCCGTCCCGCAGATCGGTGAACGCATGCGGCTTGTCGCGCTCGACGGCCATGACGATGTGGGTCCCGTCGCCGGGGCGCATCGCCACCAGCAGGGTGAGCCCGATGGCGAACAGCGCGGCCACCGTCACGCTGCCCAGGGCGGGAAACGTCAGCCCGATCACGACGCCGGCGACGGCGGGCCCGATCGCCTGCTGCAGTGTCGGGCGGATGGCGCCTTCGACACCGTTGGCCGCCAGCAGGTGGTCGGCGGGCAGGATGCGCGGCAGGTAGGCGCTGTAGGCCGGGAAGAAGAAAGCCGCGCCGATACCGAGGACCGTTGCGGCGACGGCCATGTGCCACAGCCGCAAATCGCCGAGCAAGCCAAGGACGGCGACGGTGGCTGTCGCCAGGACGTTCGTGGTCTCGACGGCGATGATGATGGCACGCTGCGGGGCGCGGTCGGCGACGATGCCGCCGACGAGGATGAAGGCGAGCATGCCGGCACCGAGGCAGGCGGCGACCAGCGAGAGGGCCGCCGGGTCGTCGGCCAGGGCGATGACCTGCAAGGCCATCACCACCGTCCACATGCCCTCGGCGAACAGGGAGATGGACATGGCCGCGATGAGCAGACGGAATTCGCGGTATTGGAAGGGCGCGAGCACACGCCATCGGCCGGTGGTACTCACCGGCTCGCCGACGTCGCAGCGCGTGTCCATGCGATCGATGGTCGCTGACGGATCGGGCCCGCGTCCAACGATTTTCGGCTCAGTCGAAAAGCTCGTCGAACGGATTGGGCGCCGGCCGGCCGGCGAGTTTGTAGCTGACCCACTGGTTCAGCGAGATACCCTGCTCGGCGGCTTCGACCGTCAACCGCTCGTGAAGCACAGGTGAGGTGCGTACCGGGAATACTGGCAGTACTCATCGATGATGGCGAGGGGCTACGACAACCGGCCCCGGGCCGGCTCCGGTCTCTGCGGAAGTGGTGCTCTTCCCGAACCTACTATCACCGGTGATAGCGAGTTCCGGAGAAGTGTGGTGTGGGGAGGGGCGGCCGGGTCAGGAGTCGGTGAACGTCGGCGGACGACGCTCCTGGAATGCCCGGGTGCCCTCGCGAAAGTCGTGGGATTCCAACAGGATCAGCTGACCGTCGCTTTCCCGGCCGATCGCGGCGTCCAATTCGGTCAGCGTCGCCTCGTTGATCGCCTGCTTGGTCTTGCGCAGGGCGATCGCCGGCCCGGACACCAACGTCTGGATCACCGAGGCCACCGCTGCGTCCAGCTCGTCGGCCGGATGGACTGCACTCACCAACCCGAACGTCAGCGCGTCGGCCGCCGAAATGCGTTGCGCCAGAAGGGCCATTCGCATAGCACGGATGCGGCCCACCGCGGCGGCCACCAACGCCGACGCGCCGCCGTCGGGCATCAACCCAATCTTGGTGAACGCCAGCAGGAAATACGCCTCCTCCGAAGCCACCACGACATCACAGGCCAGCGCCAGCGAGACGCCGACCCCGGCAGCCGGCCCCTGCACCACAGCGACCACCGGTTTGGGCAGCGCCACAATCGCTCGCACGGTGCGGTTGGCCTCCAGCAACACCTCATCGGGCGTATCCGGCGAGCGGTTGGACTGGTCGTCGGCGCTGATACCGGCGCCGGAGCAGAATCCTCGTCCGGCCCCACCCAGGCGTACCACCCGCACCCGCGGGTCGTCGGCCGCACGTTCGAGCGTGTCGGCCAACGTTGCCAGCATCGGCGCGGTCAGCGAGTTCAGGCTGTCGGGCCGGTTCAACGTCACCGACAGCACCCCGTCGTGGAGTGCCACGGTCAACTCCGGGATGCCGGTGTACGCATCGATGGTCGTCATGGCTGCACCTTAGGCGCCGGTGGGGGCGCACCCCGTCCCGGGGCGACCCGGGTGTAAATAGAAGGGGCGATCAATCAACTGGAGGGTAGGGAGCCATGGCGGGACCACTGCACGGTTTGCGCGTCGTCGAGTTGGCCGGCATCGGGCCGGGCCCACACGCCGCGATGATCCTCGGCGACCTGGGCGCCGACGTCGTGCGCGTCGAGCGGCCGGGCAAGGGTGCCGGCGTTCCCAGCACCGACTACCTGCTGCGCAACCGTCGTTCGGTAGGTGCCAACCTCAAGGACCCGGCCGACCGCGACATGGTGCTGGGCCTGATTGCCAAGGCCGACGTGCTCATCGAAGGGTTCCGGCCCGGTGTCACTGAGCGCCTCGGCCTCGGACCGGAGGATTGCGCCAAGGTCAACGAGCGGCTGATCTACGGCCGGATGACCGGATGGGGGCAGACCGGGCCGCGCAGTCAGCAGGCCGGCCACGACATCAACTACATCTCCCTCAACGGCGTGCTGCACGCCATCGGCCGGGTGAATGAGCGTCCCGTGCCGCCGCTGAACCTCGCCGGCGACTTCGGTGGCGGCTCGATGTTCCTGCTGGTCGGCGTGCTGGCCGCGCTGTGGGAGCGGGAACGCTCCGGTAAAGGCCAGGTCATCGATGCGGCCATGGTCGACGGCTCGAGCGTGCTGGCCACCATGATGTGGGCCTTCCGGCACATGGGCATGTGGACCGACACCCGCGGCACCAACATGCTCGACACCGGGGCCCCCTACTACGACACCTATGAATGCGCTGACGGCCGCCATGTCGCGGTCGGCTCGATCGAGCCGCAGTTCTATGCCGAGCTGATCGACAAGCTGGGCCTGAACCCCGCCGACCTGCCGGATCAGAATGACGTCACCCGCTGGCCCGAGCTGCGCGCGATTCTGACCGCGAAGTTCGCCGAGCACGACCGTGACCACTGGGCCAAGGTGTTCACCGGCAGCGACGCGTGCGTCACCCCGGTGCTGTCGTTCGGCGAGGTGGACTCCGAGCCGCACAACACCGAGCGAGACACCTTTTACACCGAGAACGGCTCACACTTCCCGGCGCCGGCCCCGCGGTTCTCCCGCACCGTGCCGGACGCACCCAGTGCGCCGGGCGTCCCGGGAGCCGACAACGAGGCCGTCCTCCGCGATTGGGTATAGTCCCCAACCAACCAGTAGGTCGATGTACTGAAAGGACACATCTGTGCTGATCAAGGACGCGGTAGCCGTAGTCACCGGCGGAGCCTCGGGTCTGGGCCTGGCCACCACGAAGGCCTTGCTCGACGAAGGCGCCAAAGTCGTCATCCTGGACCTGCCGACCTCCAAGGGCGAAGAGGTCGCCTCCCAATTGAACGCCGAGCACGGCGACGCGGTGCGGTTCGCGCCGGCCGACGTCACCGATCCCGAAGCCGTCACCAAGGCTTTCGACCTGGCCGAGACCCTCGGCCCGGTGCGCATCGTGGTCAACTGCGCCGGCACCGGCGACGCCATCCGCGTGCTGGGCAAGGGCGGGGTGTACCCGCTGGAGAAGTTCGCCCGGATCGTCAACATCAACCTGGTCGGCAGCTTCAACGTGCTGCGGCTGGGTGCCGAGCGGATGGCCAAGACCGAGCCGGTGGGTGAAGAGCGTGGCGTCATCATCAACACCGCGTCGGTCGCGGCGTTCGACGGCCAGATCGGCCAGGCGGCCTACTCGGCGTCCAAGGGCGGCGTGGTCGGCATGACCCTGCCGATCGCCCGGGACCTGGCGGACAAGCTGATTCGCGTGGTCACCATCGCACCCGGCCTGTTCGACACACCGCTGCTGGCCGGCCTGCCCGAGCCGGCCAAGGCCTCGCTCGGCGCGCAGGTGCCGCACCCGTCGCGGTTGGGCAAGCCCAGCGAATACGGCGCGCTGGCTGTGCACATCGTGGAGAACACCATGCTCAACGGCGAGGTGATCCGCCTCGACGGTGCGATCCGCATGGCCCCGAGGTGATGACGAGATGAGTCTGCGGACGAAGTTCACCGAGGCGTTCGGTGTCGAGCATCCGATCGCCCAGGGCGGTATGCAGTGGGTCGGCCGAGCGGAATTGGTTGCCGCCGTGGCCAATGCGGGTGCGCTGGGCTTCATCACCGCACTGACCCAGCCGACGCCGGCGGATCTGGCCAACGAGATCGCCCGCACCCGTGATCTGACCGACAAGCCGTTCGGGGTGAACCTGACGATCCTGCCGTCGATCAACCCGCCGCCCTATGACGAGTACCGCCAGGTGATCGTCGACTCCGGGGTCAAGATCGTCGAGACCGCCGGATCCAACCCGGCCCCGCACCTGCCGATGTTCCACGACAACGGCATCAAGGTGCTGCACAAGTGCACCTCGGTTCGACACGCCGTCAAGGCGCAGAGCCTGGGCGTCGACGGCATCAGTATCGACGGTTTCGAGTGCGCCGGGCACCCGGGTGAGGACGACGTGCCCGGGCTGGTGCTGATCCCGGCCGCCGCCGACAAGATCGAGATCCCGATGATCGCCTCCGGTGGATTCGCCGACGCCCGTGGCCTGGTGGCCGCGCTGGCGCTGGGCGCCGACGGCATCAACATGGGTTCGCGGTTCATGTGCACGGTCGAGTCCTGCATCCACCAGAACGTCAAGGACGCGATCGTGGCCGGCAACGAGCGGGGCACCGAGCTGATCTTCCGCAGCCTGCACAACACCGCCCGGGTGGCGTCCAACGTCGTGTCACGCGAGGTGGTCTCGATCCTCAAGGACGGCGGCCAGTTCGAAGACGTCAAGGATCTGGTGGCCGGGGTGCGTGGCCGGCGGGTGTTCGACGACGGCGACGTCGACGCCGGCATCTGGACCGTCGGCACCGCCATGGGCCTGATCAACGACATTCCCACCGTCGCCGACCTGGTCAGCCGCATCGTCACCGAGGCGGAGGAGATCATCGGGGGCCGGCTGGCGGGCATGGTGGGCTCGGGCCAGGACGCAAAAGTGCCCGCCTGATCACAGGCGGGCACTACGCAGCGGCACAACTCAATCCCGGAAGGCGCCTAGCCGCACATCAGTGCGGCGAAGGCGCCTTTTCGGTGCCGTACTCAGCTGGCGTTGGCCAGCGGAGGGAGATCCTCGAACTGCTCCGAGGTGTCGCCCTCCACCAGAACGTCGCCGTGATACAGCGCGTCGAAGTCGACTTTGATGACATCTGCACTGGTGTCGTCGATCCACATGCACAGGACTCTATGGGTCACCATTAAGGAATCTTTGAGTCACGGTTCGGAAAATCATGGCAATTCTTACTCGTGAGTCAGGTCGTGCTCAGCCTGCTGGGCCGCCCGTCGAGAAGTCACGCTTGCGTCACTGAATCCCACGCCTGGCGGCGACCCCCGCCGGGAAGGATGAGAGCGTGCTGCAAACCATCGCTCACCTGGCCATTCGCGCGCCCAAGCGGATTGTCGGCGCGGCGGTGCTGGTGATGGTTGCGGCCGCGGTGTTCGGCATCCCGGTGGCCGGCAGCCTGTCCGCCGGTGGCTTCGTCGACCCCACCTCGGAATCCAGTCAGGCCGGGCGGCTGCTCGACGAGAAGTTCGGCCAGAGTGACCAGCAGTTGCTGATTACCGTCAGTGATCCGGCGGGGGCCACCAGCCCCGCCGCCCGGACCGTGGGGACCGGGATCGTGGACCGGCTCAAGGCCTCGCCGCATGTACTGGGCGTCAGTTCGCCGTGGACCTCGCCACCGGCCGCCGCGGGGGAGCTGCTCAGCAAGGACGGCACGATCGGGCTCGTCGTCGCGATCATGGACGGCGGTGAGAACGGCGCCCAGAAGTACGCCAAGGCCCTGGTCGCAGACATCGTCCACGACCAGGATGGCGTGACCGTCCGGGCCGGTGGCACCGCGATGATCTACTCGCAGATCACCGAGCAGACCCAGCGTGACCTGCTGATGATGGAGTCGATCGCGGTTCCGCTGAGTTTCGTGGTGCTGGTCTGGGTGTTCGGCGGGCTGGTCGCTGCGGCGCTGCCGCTGGCGGTGGGGCTGCTGGCGATTCTGGGCTCGATGGCGGTGCTGCGGCTGATCACGTTCTTCACCGATGTATCGATCTTCGGTCTGAACCTCAGCACCGCGCTGGGGCTGGCACTGGCCATCGACTACACGCTGCTGATCCTGAGCCGCTACCGCGACGAGGTCGCCGCCGGCGCCGACCGGGAGCACGCACTGCGGCGCACCATGGCCACCGCCGGACGCACGGTGCTGTTCTCGGCGACCACGGTGGCGCTGTCGATGTCGGCGATGATCCTGTTCCCGATGTATTTCCTGAAGTCGTTCGCCTACGCCGGGATCGCGACCGTCGCGTTCGCGGCGGCGGCGGCGGTGATCGTCGGCCCGGCTGCAATCATCCTGCTCGGTGACCGGCTGGATTCCTTCGACATCCGCCGGCTCCTGCGCAGGATCAGCGGTCGGCCCGAACCGGCGGCCAAGGCGTTGCCGGAGATGTTCTGGTATCGGTCGACGAAATTCGTTATGGGACATGCCATTCCGATCGGGCTGGCGATCGTGGTCCTGCTGGTGCTGCTCGGTGTGCCGTTCCTGCGGGTGCAGTTCGGCAACCCCGACGACCGGGTGCTGCCCAGGACCGCCTCGACTCACCAGGTCGGTGACCAACTGCGCACCGATTTCGCCAGCGACTTCAGCACCGCGGTCACCGTCGTGGTGCCCGACGCCGAGGGCATCAGCGCCGCCGAGTTCGGCCGCTACGCCGCGGACCTGTCCCGGGTGCCCGACGTCTCGCTGGTCTCCGCCCCCGGCGCGACCTACGTCGATGGCCGCGATGTCGGGCCGCCGTCAGCGCCGGCGGCCGTCGCCGGCGGTAGCGCCTTGCTGACCGTGCGCAGCACCGCGCCGCTGTTCTCCGAGGCATCCAAGGCGCAGCTGGACCGTCTGCACACCGTGGCGCCACCGGGCGGGCGGGAGGTGCTGATGGGCGGCGGCGCGCAGGCCAACCGCGACAGCGTGCAGGCGATCATGTCGCGAATGCCGTTGGTGCTCGGGCTGATCGCCGTCATCACGTTCGCGTTGCTGTTCCTGCTGACCGGCAGCGTGGTCTTACCGCTGAAGGCGCTCATCCTCAACGTGCTGTCGTTGTCCGCGGCCTTCGGTGCCCTGGTGTGGATCTTTCAGGAGGGCCATCTGGGGGCATTCGGCACCACCCCGACCGGGACGATGGAAGCCAACATGCCGGTGCTGCTGTTCTGCATCGCGTTCGGGCTTTCCATGGACTACGAGGTGTTCCTGGTGGCCCGGATCCGGGAGTACTGGCTGGCCTCCGGAGCCGTTGGGCCGACGACATCGGGCCGAGCGCAGACGCGGGCCGACAACGACGAAAGCGTGGCGCTCGGGCTGGCCCGCACCGGCCGGGTGGTGACCGCTGCGGCACTGATCATGTCGATCGCGTTCGCCGCCCTGATCGCCGCCCAGGTGTCCTTCATGCGGCTCTTCGGGGTGGGGCTGACGCTGGCCGTCCTGGTCGATGCCACCCTGGTGCGGATGGCGCTGCTGCCGGCCTTCATGCATGTGATGGGACGGTGGAACTGGTGGGCGCCCAAGGCACTGACGCGCCTGCACCGGCGAATCGGCCTGCATGAGGGCCCGGCTGAGCCGGTGACCGCCGGGTTCGGGGTTCGCGACTAGTCTGGCCCGGGGCGGCTCGGTGAACGGAGACCAGAGATGACGGCACAGACCTTCGACCACCCGTTCTTCGCGCGAATCTGGACGGTGATGTCCGCGCACGAATCGGGCGTCATGAAGAAGATGCGGACCGAAAACCTCGCCGGACTGAGTGGACGGGTACTGGAGGTCGGCGCGGGCACCGGAACCAACTTCGCGTTCTATCCCGACACGGTGACCGAGGTCGTCGCGCTCGAACCGGAGACCCGACTGGCGCCGTTGGCTCGCGAAGCCGCCGCGGCGGCCCCTGTCCCGGTGACGGTGATCGAGTCGACCATCGAGACCATGCCCGCTGCCGAACCCTTCGACGCGGTGGTGTGCTCTTTGGTGCTGTGTTCGGTCGACGATCCCGATGGTGTTCTGCACCAACTCAATTCGGTGCTCAAACCCGGTGGGGAGTTGCGCTACTTCGAGCACGTCGCCACCGAGGGGTGGCGTGGCGGGCTGCAGCGGTTGGCCGATGCGACGATCTGGCCGCGAATGGCCGGCAACTGCCACACCCACCGCGACACCGAGCGGGCGATCGCCGGCGCCGGTTTCACTATCGGCACCGCCCGCCGTGCGGCCACCTTCCCGGCGTGGGTGCCGCTGCCGGTGCAAGAGGTGGCGTTGGGGCGGGCCGTCAAGGGCGGATAGGGCCCGCCGCACTCCCGCCGCGGGCTCGGAGCGACGTCGCTGGTAACAGTTCACGACGGTTCTGTGAACGACCTGTATTTACGCTGACGGTAATTATATGGTTCGGTGGCGCCCAGGCTGGGCGGCATACGAACGGGGGCATACATGCGCGGTGTCGGGCGTCGTCAGCGCAGGGGACAGCAGAAGACTCTGCCGGTGGTGCGGTGGCTGCAGGTGGGCGTGGTGGCTGCGGGAGTCGGCCTCGCGCTGTCGGCCGCGCCGGCGATCGCGGCCGCCGACGACGGTGCGGATTCCGCGGTGAAGTCCTCGGCCAGCCCGGCCGGGCCGGCGACCAAGGCGCATCGGTCATCGGCCGCATCGACACACCTCGGCAGCGCACCAACCGGTGGCAAGGTGGTCTCCGGTGGTGTCGCCGTGGCGAGCCGCAAGCCGGTTCGCGCCGCCGTGTCGGAGGTGCGGGGAGCTCGGGTCAGGTCCTCGGTGACCGCTGCGGCAGCGGCGGACACCGCCTCGAGACTGCCCGCTGCCCATCCGGCCGCCGGCAGGGCCCGCGCGGCGGAGGTGCCCGCTGCCTCCGCCACGACGGTGGACAGCGCCCTGGGCAACGTGGCGGCGTTCTTCGGTCTTCCCGGCGCTCCGGCGACGTCGGCGCCGACCTTGTCGGCCGTACCGATGATGATTCGCCTCCAACTCGACGATTGGTTCGGCGGCTCGGTGCCGACGCAGCCGATGGACCCGACAACGGTCATCACCGGCCTGTTCCGTCAGGTCCTGCGGGAGGATCCCGACGCCACCGAACTGCAGAACTACACCGCCGTGTGGAACGCCTTCGGGCTCAACGGTGTCGTCGCAGGGCTCTACAGCTCCACCCAGTTCCGTCAGACCCAGGTGACCAACTACTACCTCGAACTCTTGGGGCGCACCCCGACCTCATCTGAACTGGCTTGGGACACAAGCAAACTGATCTGGGGCATGCCCGAGCCGGTGCTGGCGGCGCAAATCGCGTCCAGCCCGAGTTCTACTCGGACAGCAGTGGCGGCGAGGTCCCCGGGTATGGGCCGTCGGCCACCACCTTCGTCAAACTGCTCTACCGCGCGATGGCCGGCCAGGCTGCCGATCCCACCGCCGCGCCGGTCTACATCCAGCAACTCCAGGCCGGGCTGCCGGCGCCGCTGGTCTCGTTGCAGTTCGTCACCAGCGACACCTTCCGCGCGGCCAAGATCCAGGAGATCTACCAAGTCGCCCTGGGCGAGGCCGCGACGACCGACCAGATCTCGCAATACGAAAGCCGCTGGTACTTCGACGGCGGGCTGGCCGGAATCGCCACCACCCTGCTGGCCAGCGCGGCCAACATCGATCGCATCGAGGCGGGACAAGTGACGCTGCCGGATATGCAGGCGGCCGCCCAACTCCAGCAGTTGCTGCTGGCGAATTACACCTCCGACCCCGACGGCTTCGTCAAACTGATGAACACCCTGCTCAATGCGAGCGAGGCGAGCCCTTGCTCGGCGACCAGCGCCACCTGCAACACCGCGCTCTACAACCTGCTCACGTCCGGCGGCAGCGATCGCGGGTTCCCCAACAGCGCACTGCAGGTCGCCGGGATGACGGCCAACGTCGGGAGCTTGATCCCGACGCAGAACGAGATCGACATGAGCAAGTCGCTGGTGTACCCGTTGACCGACCACACCACCCTGGACACCTACTTCGCCGGCGGCACGATCCTGCCACCGGGCGGGGTGATCCTCACCGCCGACGACGGCACCTTCATCGTCGACGGTCACCACCGCTGGTCGGCCATCTTCGTCATCAATCCGAACGCCCAGGTGAGCACCGTGGACATGGGCTACGTGCCCAACCCGCAGGAGGCGCTGAAGGAGGCCCAGATCGGCGTCGTCGCCCAGACCGGCTACCTGAAGACCGCGACCACCAGTGGGGCCAATCTGTACACGGTGGACCAGGCCGTCTTCTACGCGACGGTGAACGACTACATCCTCAACGGCACGACGAAGAACCCACCGGACACGGTCGAGGTGTTGAAGTCCTTCACCAAGTACCTGGGCCTGGATGGTCAGACTCAGGAGCAGAAACTGGCCAGCATCGATGCCTACCTGTGGGGCAACGTGTTGCGGATGCGGCAGTACAACCAGCCGATCCCCGACGCCACCAGTCGTGACGTGATGCCGCAGGTCGAACCGCTGACGCCGATCCTGAACTATCTGCAGAGCGGCGCGCTGAGCTACACCTTCCCCACCATCGCCTACCTGGGGTAGGGGTCGCGATTCACTGCTGCAGCAGGCTGGGCAGCTGCTGCATCAGCCGCGGCAGCGCCGTGCTGGCCGACTCCCGGATCGACACCGTCGCGATCGCAGTCAGCGGCGTCTGTTCGGGGTTGACCTCCACCACGACCGCGCCCTGGGCACGGGCGACCTCGGGCAGCCCCGCCGCCGGATAGACGATGCCGGAGGTGCCGACCACAACCAGCACCTCGGCGGTGGCCACCGCCTCGACCGCCGCCTGCCACGGTTCGTCGGGCAGTTGCTCGCCGAACCAGACGATGCCTGGCCGGATCAGGCCGCCACACTCGCAGTGCGGTGGCATCTTCTCCAGTTCAGGCTCGGGCATGTCCGGAAGCGGGCCGTGGTACCGCGACCCGCACGTGTCGCACCAGAATTCCGAGAGGCTGCCGTGCAGGTGGTGCACGGGTCGACTGCCGGCCCGTTCGTGCAAGTCGTCCACGTTCTGGGTGATCACGGTGACGTCGGCATGGTCCTGCCAGGCCGCCACCGCGCGGTGGCCGGCGTTCGGGGCGACCTGCCCGACCAGGTGATGGCGCCACAGGTACCACGCCCACACCCGCTCGGGATGGGTTTGCCAACCGTCGGTGCTGGACAGTTCGTAGGGGTCATACTTGGCCCACAAACCGGTCTCATCGTCGCGAAAGGTGGGCACACCACTCTCGGCTGATATGCCCGCTCCGCTGAGCACCGCGATACGCACGTCCCCCAAAATAGCCGGTCTAGGCGATACTTAGCATTGTGTCGGAGTTGGGGGCTTGGTTGCGCATCGATGTCGAGGCTGCACGTCCACTATTTGATCAGTTGAGAACCCAGGTCATCGAAGGTATCCGGGAGGGGCGGTTGCCGCCGGGCACCCGATTGCCCACGGTGCGAGAGCTCGCTGGTCAGCTCGGGCTGGCCGTCAACACCGTGGCGCGCGCCTATCGAGAATTGGAGACCGCCGGGATCGTGGAGACCCGGGGCCGGTTCGGGACGTTCGTGGCGCGGGCCGATCCGGCCGACGCCGCGATGGCCGCGGCGGCCAACGCCTATGTCGAGGCGGCGCGCGCCCTCGGGCTGGCCAAGCACGAGGCCCTGCGCTACCTGGATTCGGCCTTCGATTGAGCGGTCAGCCGAACTCCAACAGGGTGTAGGAGCCGCGGAACCGCCTGGTCGGGCCGAAGTGCCAGATCGCGGGGAACAGCTCGCGGAAGAAGAAGCCGCGTCCTCGGGGCATCGGAATATCGTGCACCGCCGTGATGCCGGGCACGGTGTTGACCAGGTCGGCCAGCTGGTCGGTGGTCAGGCTGAACGGCATCGGCGGCACCCGGTAGTGCCGGGAGGACCGCATGCCGTTGGGCGCCAGTTTCTTGACCAGCGCCGGTGGCAGGTCGAAGAACATCTGCCCGCCGGGGAAGCGCTTGGCGCATTCGACGATCAGGCTCATCGCCTCTTCGGGCTGCAGGTACATCAGCAGGCCCTCGGCAGTGATGAAGACACCGTTCGTGGCGTCGACCCGGTCCATCCAGCCGAAGTCGAGAGCGGACTGGGCGATGTTGGTGATCCGCGGGGAGGACGGCAGCAGGCGCTCACGAAGTGCGATCACCGGGGGCAGGTCCACCGATAGCCAGCTGAACTCGGCGTGGGGAGCGCCTCGGTGACGCGCCAGAAGCTGGTCTGAAAACCTTCGGCCAACGCGACGACGGTGGCCTTCGGGTGCGCGGTCAGGTAGGCGATCGCACAGCCGTCGACGGCCAGTGACCGCAACGCCATCTCCTGGCCCTTGCGGCCGAACTTGTCGAAGTCGAAGTCGATCGAGTCGCGGAGTTGGATCGCCATGGGGTCGTGCAGAATTGCGCCGGGCAGCCCGGCCTGATGGGCGCGGCCGTTGAGGGTCAGCAGCGCGGTCTCGGAGACGCCGCGGAGCTGACTGGCGTCGATTCTGGGATGGCTCATTGCCGAAAACCCTACCCGCGGGGCGTGCCGGCGCTGGGCTCACGCGGTCAGCGCAATACTTTGGTCAGAGTGCGCAGATTGCGGGTGGTGGTCGACGACTTGTAGCGCTTCTTGCCCATCGTCTTGCCGATGGTGGAGTCCAGGGTGGACGACTTCGGCACCTGCCAGTACAGGACGCCGTCGCCGCGGGCGATCTTCTCCTCCGGTCCGGCGTCGTCGCCCAGCTCGGCCAGTTCGTCGAGCATGTCGGGGTCGCTGACGAACGTGACGTAGGAGTGGTGGCCGTCGACTTCGGGGGTGAACGGGTAGTTCTCGGCGATCGCGGCGACCGTGTCCAGCTCGTAGACCAGCACCCAGGCGTCATAGCCGAACGCCTCGCGAAGCGCCGCTTCGGCCTTCTGCCGCACGGTCGCTGCCGAGCCGCGAGCGTCGAGAACCACGTTGCCGCTGGCGAGGACGGTTGCGACGTTGTCGAACCCGGCGCCGGTGAGGGCCGCGGCCACATCGGCCATCTTCAGCGTCACGCCGCCGACATTGACTCCGCGGAGGAAAGCTGCGTAGCGCGTCATGCCAACGATGTTAGGAGCAGGTTGCGACACGGTCCGATGGTTTTCGTGCAGTTGCGGCGGGGAGGGCGAAAAAGCCTGTCGACCAAGACATGTCGAAATGGGATAACCGGACCCGGTCTAGGAGCCCCGATCATCGGCGTAGTCTCAAATCCATGGCGCGTCAGGTGTTCGACGACAAACTATTGGCGGTGATCGCGGGCAACTCCCTGGGTGTGCTGGCGACCATCAAACGCGACGGCCGGCCGCAGCTGTCCAATGTGACCTATCACTTCGACCCCCGCAATCTGGTGGTCGAGGTGTCGATCACCGAGCCGCGAGCCAAGACCCGCAACCTGCGCCGCGACCCACGCGCCTCGATCCTGGTGTCGTCCGACGACGGCTGGTCGTACGCGGTCGCCGAGGGCAATGCCATCCTCACCCCGCCGGCCGCCTCGCCGCACGACGACACCGTCGAGGCGCTGATCGCGCTCTACCGCAAGATCGCCGGGGAACACCCGGACTGGGACGAGTACCGCCGGGCGATGGTCACCGATCGCCGCGTGGTGCTCACCATGCCGATCTCGCATGTCTACGGGATGCCGCCGGGTATCCGCTGAGAGCCCGCCGCCGCGTTAGTCTGACGGGCATGGCCGAATCAGAGTCCGATCCGCAGGACGACACCAAGCGCAAGTTCCGCGAGGCACTGGAGCGCAAGAAGGCGAAATCGGCGGGCGGCTCCGCGCACACCGACGGTGGCGCGAAGCAATCCCGTTCGCATGGCCCGCTGGAGAGCCGGCGCGAATTCCGCCGCAAGAGCGGCTAGCCGGAAAGGTTTGCCGCCGAGGGCTTTCCGAACGCCAGCACCCGTGCGGCGATCAACGCGACCAGCATTGCCGCCACGCAGTACAGGCCGTCGTCCTTCAGGCCCCACTTGACCGACGCCAGGATAGCCAGCCCCGCCCCGCACAGCAGCGCGCCGACGGCAACGCTGCGCGCACCGCTGACCGCGACCGGGCCGTCCCAACCGGGCAGCGGGTTGTTCTCCAGTGGGCGAAGCCCGACGAACAACACCGCGACCAGCAACGACATTAGCAACAGCTGCGCGATCGAGAGCACGAGGAAGTCGGGCCGGCCGGGATGGCGGGGATGTCCGGCGACGTCGAAAAGCAGATGCATCCCGAGTAGGGCCGGCATGTGCCACAGGTACAGCGTCATCGCACCCGAGTTGCCGATCGCGGTCAGCCACCACACCCGTGGCCGGCGCGCCCAGCGGCCGATCGCCGGTGCCGCGGCAACGGCCAGGCAACACATCATGATCGCGTGTCCGGCCAGCAGCAGCGACGGCGGTGTCATGTTGGGCAGCCGCTGCCCGTCGATGCCGACCAAGCTCAGGTCGTAGGGGCCGAACACCATCAGCGCGACGTTGACCGCCAGCAGTGCCGACGCCACGCCCAGTGCCCCCTCCCGGCGCAGCAGCCCGCGCCGGTAGGCGACCCCGAACATGCCGGGGATCAGCCACACGATCAGATTCAGGTAGCCCAGCGCGCGGTATTCCGGGTCGGCGAGCCGCAGGATATCGACGGCCGCGACTGTCGCGTAGACCGCCGCCACCGCGCCGAACAACCGCCCCGCCGTGGTGATGCGGGCCAGTAGCGGCATCGCCGCCAGCATCAGGACGTAGGCGCCGAGGAACCACAGCAGCTGGATCGACACCCCGGCCACCGGGTCGTAGACGTGTTCGGGCAGCAGCCGGTGCAACACCGTCAGCGCCACCGCCCAGAACGTGAGGTAGTAGAACACCGGCCGAAAGAGCCTGATACAGCGCCGCATCAGCCACTGGCCCCAGCGGACATCGGCCCCCCAGGAGGCCAGACTGGCCGCCGCGCCGGCGAAGAAGAACAGCGGCATGATCTGAAAGAGCCAGGTGGCCGCTTGGAAGAACACCGACGTGGTCAGCAGATTGTCCCAATGCAGCACCCCGTCGGTGATGACGCTGGTGGCCATCACGGTGTGGCCGGTGACCACGCCGAGCAGGGCGCAGATCCGGATCACGTCGAGGGCGCGATCGCGCTGCGGCGGGGTGTGCGCAGCGACGTCGGAGGGCGTCGGGAACGCCAGGTTCATGCAGGCGAATCTAGCCCGTTCCGGCGTAGGTAGATCTACCTGATTTCGTCCGGGATTCTTGCCAGAGGATCGCCGTCAGGCAGCCCAGCGCCAGTACGCCGACAGCGGTGGCGAACACCATGCCGGCTGTGCGCAGGCCCCACACTTGCGCCGCGAAACCCTCGCCGATCACCGGGATGGAGATGGCGATGTAGGCCACCACGAAGTAGGTGGAACTGACTTCGGCGCGCCGGTCGGCCGGGGTCAGCTCGGCCACCGCCGCCAGGCCGCGGCTGAAACTGATGCCCTGCCCGATACCGGAGACCACCGCGGCGGCGATCAGCCCGATCAACGACGAATAATGCAGCGCGACAACCAGGATCCCCATCCCGGCGGTCAGGATCGCGCATCCGAGCGCCACCGCGCGGCGCGGGTTGATGCGGGCGCCGGCGATCTGGGCGATCGCGGATGCACCGAAGATCGATCCGGCCATCAGCCCGGCCAGCGCATGGTTGCCGATGCCGATGACGTTGGTCAGCAGCGACGGCGCCACCGAGGTGAACAGACCGGTGACCGAGAAGCCGGCAAACGCGGCCAGCGCGGCGGTGATGAACACCGACCGCACCTGCGGCGGCACCGAAAGCCGTTGCAGCCCCAGCTTTCCGGTTCGGCTGGCGGTTTCGGGGACCAGCGCAACGGCGATCGTGGCCAGCACCACGAGGGCGATGTGCACGATGAAGGTCAGATCGAGCGGGGCGGGGGCGTACTGCGCCAGGATGCCGGCCAATACCGGTCCGGCCCCCAATCCACCGATGTTGGCGATGGTGGCCACCGCGGGTGCGCGGTCGCGCCAACTCGCGGGCGCGGCTTCGATGACCGCCGCGGTGGCGGTGCCGGTGAAGATGCCGGCCGACAGTCCGGAGAGCACCCGGCCGACGAGCAGTTCGGGCACCGAGTCGGCGACCAGGAAGACCACCGCGCTGGCCAACGCGCAGGCGGTGCCGGCCAGCAGGACGGGCCGGCGGCCGATCGCGTCCGACCACCGGCCGAACACCAGCAGCGCCACCAACACCCCGCCGGCGTAGGTGGCGTAGATGACCGTTGTGGTCAGCACCGAGAAGTGCATTCGCTCGGAGTACAGCGCGTAGAGCGGTGTGGGCAGCGTGGTGCCCACCATGATCGCCGCGAAGGCGTACGCCAGCAGGGCGACGGAGAAGTCTCGCCGGAGGCGGGTGGTGGGGCCCGGTGGGGCGGCAGCGGAGCGACCAGGGGTCATACGTTGCTCAACATCATCGGCACGTTCCCACCATTCCCGCCGCCGGCGAGATTCTCACCTCAATTTCATGGCCGGGCTCAGTGGTGGGTGGCCTTCTCGGCGCCGACGCCGGTCAGCGAGCGCACCTCCATCTCGGCGTTGAGCTCGGGATCTCCGGTGTCCGACGAGCTCAGGGTGCCGACGATGCCGAGGATGAAGGCCAGTGGAATCGACACGATGCCGGGGTTGGCCAGCGGGAACCAGTCGAAGTTGGCGCCCGGGATCATCGCGGTCTTGTTCCCCGACACCGCCGGTGAGAACACGATCAGCACCAGGCAGCTGATCAGGCCGCCGTACATGCTCCACAGCGCGCCGCGGGTGTTGAACCGCTTCCAGTACAGCGAGTAGACGATGGTCGGCAGGTTGGCCGAGGCGGCCACGGCGAACGCCAATGCCACCAGGAAGGCCACGTTCTGGCCGTTGGCCAGGATGCCGAGACCGATCGCCGCGATACCGAGCACCACCGCCGTGATCCGGGAGACCCGCACCTGCTCGTCCTCGGTCACCTTATGGCTCTTCATGACGCTGGCGTAGACGTCGTGCGCGAACGAGGCCGACGCGGTGATGGTCAAGCCGGCGACGACCGCCAGGATGGTGGCGAACGCGACCGCGGAGATCACGCCCAGCAGAATCACCCCGCCCAGCTCGAAGGCCAGCAGCGGTGCCGCCGAGTTCTGGCCGCCGGGCGCACCCAGGATGCGGTCCGGTCCGACAATCGCGGCCGCGCCATAGCCCAGCGCCAGGGTGAACAGGTAGAAGGCGCCGATCAACGCGATCGCCCAGACGACCGATCGCCGTGCTTCTTTGGCCGTGGGCACCGTGTAGAACCGCATCAGCACATGCGGCAGGCCGGCGGTACCCAGCACCAGCGCCAGGCCCAGGGACAGCAGGTTGATCTTCGAGGTGGTCGAGCCGCCGTACTGGGCGCCCGGGGCCAGCACGTCGCGGCCGGACACCCCCTTGGTGGTCGCCTCGTGCACCATGTTCTGTGCCGAGCCGAGGATCTCGGAGAAGTTCAGCCCGAACTTGGCCAACACCAACACGGTCATGACGGCCGCACCGGCGATCAGCAGCACCGCCTTGATGATCTGCACCCAGGTGGTGCCCTTCATGCCACCGACCAGGACGTAGACGATCATCAGCACGCCGACCACCGCGATCACGAAGGATTGGGCGGTCCGGCCATGGATGTCGAGCAGCAGCGCCACCAGTCCGCCGGCGCCGGCCATCTGCGCCAGCAGGTAGAACAGCGACACCGTCAACGTCGAGGTGGCCGCGGCCACCCGCACCGGCCGCTGCTTGAGCCGGAAGCTCAACACGTCGGCCATGGTGAATTTGCCGGTGTTGCGCAGCAATTCGGCCACCAGCAGCAGGGCCACCAACCAGGCCACCAGGAACCCGATCGAGTAGAGGAAGCCGTCGTAGCCGTAGACCGCGATCGCGCCGGCAATGCCCAAAAAGCTTGCCGCCGAGAGATAGTCGCCGGCGATGGCGATACCGTTCTGCGGACCGGAGAATGCGCGGCCACCGGTGAAGAACTCGGTGGCGTTGGTGTTGGACCGGCCGGCGCGGATCACGATGAACAGCGTGATCAGCACGAACGCCACGAAGATGCTGATGTTGATCGCGGGGTTGCCGATCCGGGTGGCCTCGGCGGCCAGCAGGGTGGTGGTCACTGCGCCGGTCCTTCCATCCGGATGCGGATGGCCTCGGCCTGCGGGTCGAGCTTACGGTTGGCGAACCGTACGTAGAGGCCGGTGATCAGGAACGTCGTCACGAACTGGCCGAGCCCCAGCAGCAGGCCGAGGTTGATGTTGCCCCACACCTTGATGGCCATGAAGTCGTGGGCGAAGGCACCCAGCAGAACGTAGGTGGCGTACCAGATCAGGAAGAACGCGGTCGTCGGGAACACGAAGCGGCGCAACGTGCGGCGCAGCTCCTGGAATTCGGGACTGGCCTGTACGGCCAGGTATTGGGCACCGCTGGGATGAGTCTCCCGCGGCGGGATGTCGGTTGTGGGCACCGCGCGCTCCTAGCCTGCAATGGGGTGTGAACTGGGATCGAGTTCACAGCGTATTGAGAGGTGGGTCACAGCCCCAGGGGTTGCAGCGGTATGTGCGGTGAACGGTTGTCGGGCGGCGCTGAACGGTTGCCGCGGGATCTATCCCCGGGATCTGGGGTCAGCCGCGGGGCACCCGTTCCACCCCCATGCCCAACCGTTCCGGAACATGCATCCTGGCGAAAATCCGCGCGACGTCCGGCGGCACGTCGGCCGGTGTCAGCCGGCTGACCAGCACCATGGTCGCAAACGCCAACGGCACGGTGACCGCGGCCGGATAGCCGATCAGGGTGGCCGGCCAGCCGCCCAGCGCATCGTCGTCGACCCAACCGGTCACGGCGACCAGGATGGCCAGACCGGAGGCCGATGTGCCGACCACCAAACCCGCGATGGCGCCGGCGGCGGTCAAACCGCGCCACCAGATTCCGAGCATGAGCAGCGGGCACAGCGTGGATGCCGCGACCGCGAAGGCCAGTCCGACGCCGCGGGACAACTCCAGGGTGGGCGCGATCAGCGACAGCGGAATCGGGATCAACCCGGCGATCAGCGCCACCAGGCGGAAGTCGCGGACCCGTCCGCGCAGCACGTCGGTGGACAACGCACCGGCGATGCTGACCAGCAGACCCGACGAGGTGGCCAGGAACGCCGCGATGGCGCCGGCGGCAACCAGGGCGGCCAACAGGTGCCCGGGTAGGCCGCCGATGGTGGCCGAGGGCAACAGCAGCACCGCCGCGTCGGCCTTGCCGGTGATGAGCAGTTGCGGCACGTAGAGCCGGGCGAACACCCCGAGCAGGGTGGGGAACAGGTAGAACAACGACAGCAGGGCGATCACCGCCAGGGCCGTGCGCCGCGCGGCCCTTCCGTCGGGATTGGTGTAGAACCGCACCAGCACATGCGGCAGACCCATGGCGCCGAGGAAGGTGGCCACCATGATCGAAAAGACTTGGTAGAGCGGGTGGTTGCCGCCGAGGCCGCCGCCCGAGGCGATCCAGTCCGCTCCGCTGGCCGGGGCGCCGGCGACCACCGGCGTGTGAGCACCGGCGGCTAGGTTCAGGGTGGTCCCTTGGGTCAGTCGGTATTGACCTGGCCCGGGCAGGGCGCCGTCGTGGTTCGGGCCGTCGACCGTCACACCGGCAGGATCGGTGACCGTGACGACCACGTCGGTCTCGATGGTCACGGTGGTCGGTCGGTCGACGGTGGGTGGTAGCGGGCCGCCGAAATCGGTGTGGTGGGAAGCCGACAGGGCCAGCAGGGCCAGTGCGGGGACGGCGACAGCGGTCAGCTTCAGCCAGTACTGGAAGGCTTGGACGAACGTGATGGAGCGCATCCCGCCGCCGACGACGTTGGCGATCACAATGGCGCCGACCGCCACCGGGCCGATCCAGACCGGCACGCCGAGAAGGGTTTTCAGAGCCAGGCCGGCGCCCTGGTACTGGGGGATCAGATAGAGGATGCACACCGTGACCACCACCAACATGGCGACCCGGCGCACCCGTGCCGAGCCCAGCCGGAACTCGGCGAAGTCGGGCACGGTGTAGGCGCCGGAGCGGCGCAGCGGGGCCGAGACGAACAGCAGCAGGCCCAGGTAGCCGGCGGTGAAGCCGACCGGATACCACAGGGCGTCGGCGCCATACTTGGCGATCAGGCCCGCGACACCGAGAAACGAAGCTGCCGAAAGGTATTCGCCGGAGATGGCCGCCGCGTTCCAGTGCGGTCCGACGGTTCGGGAGGCCACCAGGAAGTCGGAGGTGGTGCGTGACAGCCGGACCCCGTAGGCGCCGACGGCCACCGTGGCCACCGCCGCAGCCAGCAGCCCGCCCGCGGTGAACGCCGTCGCGCTGCTCACCGGTGCGGCCCCTCGTCGTCGACCACCCCGACGAAGTCCCGCTCGGCCTGCTCGGCCAGCCGGATGAACAACCGTCCGACGCCGTAGAGCGCCGGGTAGATCAGGACGGCCAGGGTGAGCCAGTTCAGCCGCACCCCGAACACGGTGGCGCCGGACAGCTCCGGAAACACCGCATTGATCAGCGGCAGTGCCGCCATCCCGCCGGCCACCACCGCCGCCAGCCGCAGCGCCAACCCGAGTTGCGCCCGCACCAACCCGCGCACCAGCGCGTCGCCGACCTCGGTCTGCTCCTGGACCTCGACCCGGGTGTGCACCGCGCGGGTGCCGCGCCGGTGCGCGAGCACGATGCGCTGGCGTTGCGGGCGCCCGGGTTTAGTCATTACCGCCGCCCGGCTTGAAGGTTCGCATGGGATCGCGGATCAACCGGTCACGCAGTTCACGCGCCTGGCGGCGGCTGACCGGCAACTCGACAGCGGCCGACGCGCCGTTGGCGCGCAGCCGAACCATGGTCGACGCGCCGGAGGTCCGCAGGCCGGTGACCATGGTCAGCGCGACCAGGTAAGACCGGTGCACCCGCTGGAAGCCGCGGTTCCGCCAGCGATCCTCCAAGGTGCTCAACGGTATTCGCACCAGGTGGGACCCGGATGCGGCGTGCAGCCGGGCGTAGTCGCCCTCGGCCTCCACCCAACCGATGGTGTCGCAGCGCACCAACTGGGTGACCCCACCGAGCTCGACGGGGATCGTGTCGGCTTGCGGCTCGTCGATCGGCGGGGCCGGCTCGATCACCCGGGCCGCGACCACTCGCCGCACCGCCTCGTCGAGGCGCTCCTTGCGGATCGGCTTGAGCAGGTAGTCCAGCGCCCCGACCTCGAATGCGGCCAGCGCCTTGTCGTCGTGTGCGGTGACGAACACGACGGCGGGCGGGTGCGCGAAATTGCCGAGCAGGCTGGCCAGCTCGAGTCCGGACAGGCCGGGCATGTTGATGTCGAGGAAGATCGCGTCGACGGTCCGCTCGTTGATGATCCGCAGTGCCGACGTCGCGTCGCCGGCGCCGACCACCTCGGCGACGTCGGGATGCTCGCCGAGCAGGTAGATCAGCTCGTCGAGGGCCGGCGCTTCGTCGTCGACCGCCAGCACCCAGAGCCGCGCCGTCATCCCACTCCTTTGCTCCGTCACGCCCGTACGCCGGCCCGGAACTTGGGCACCCGCATGATCACCTTGGTGCCGGCGTCCTTCGCTGTCTCGACCACCAGACCGTAGTCGTTGCCGAAGGCCGCGCGCAGTCGATGATCGACATTGCTCAGCCCTACGTGCGCGGCCTGCTCGCCGTCGCCGAGCACGTCACCGTGACCGGACCGCAGCAGCTCCGGATCCATGCCGATGCCGTCGTCCTCGATGCTGATGACGCAGTCGGATCCTTCGTTGCGCGCGACGATTTCGATCGAGCCGCCCTGTCGCCCGGCCAGTCCGTGCCGCACCGCGTTCTCGACGAGGGGCTGCAGGGCCAGGAACGGCACCACCACCGTGAGCACCTCGGGGGCGATCTGCAGGGTCACCGACAGGTTGGTGCCGAATCGGGCGCGCTCGAGGGTGAGGTAGCGGTCGATGTTGCGCAGCTCGTCGGCCAGCACCGTGTACGGGCCGGCGGAGCGGAAGGAATAGCGAGTGAAGTCGGCGAATTCCAGGATCAGGTCGCGGGCCCGGTCCGGGTCGGTGCGGACGAACGACGCAATGGTGGTGAGCGCGTTGTAGATGAAGTGCGGACTGATCTGGGCCCGCAGCGCCAGCACCTCGGCGCGGTCGAGGCGTGCCCGGGAGGCGTCGAGTTCGGCCAGCTCGAGCTGGCTGGCGGCGTAGCGGGCGACCTCGGCGATGGCACCGAGCATGCCCGGTGACGGCTCGTCGGCGTTGACCACGACCAGCACCCCGATCACCGCACCGTCGTCGTCGAGCAGGGGTTGAGCCACCACCGCCGGCGTCTGGTCGCGGGCCAGCACCCGGCGCTGGCCGGCGATCGACTCCCGGGCGGTGTGGTGGCAGACCTCCAACGCGGCGGGCGTCCACAGCGCGTCCGCCGGCGGGTCGAAGGCCAGCAGCATCCCGTCGCCGCCGTAGAGCGCGATCCCGTCGGAGCCGGTCAGGCCGCGCAGATGGGGAGCGGCACCGGCCGCCGAGTCAGCGTCGAGGCCCTTGCGCAGTGAGCGGGCCGCCTGCGCGGCGGTGTGCAGCGCGGCGTGCACGGTGCGCTCTGCCGGCGTGGTCACCACCCGCCGGGTCAGGATGGCGACGGTACCGATGATCAGCGCGACCGCGGCCAGCGTGACCGCCAGCGCCAGCGCGACCGCACCCGACATCTCGCCTCCTGTCACTTCCGCCATGCCTATTGTGTGTGTCATGGCGCGTCTGCAGTTGACCCAGGATCCCGCGTCCGACGAGCTGTTGAGCGAGGATCCGTTCGCATTGCTCACCGGAATGTTGCTCGACCAGCAGATTCCGATGGAGACGGCGTTCGCCGGGCCGCGCAAGCTCGTCGAGCGCATCGGCAGCATAGACCCGCGGGTGATCGCCGACTACGACCCGGAGAAGTTCGCCGCCGAGTTTGCCAAAACCCCTGCGGTGCACAGGTTCCCGGGTTCCATGGCTAAGCGTGTCCAGGACCTGGCCCGAGCGATCACCGACGACTACAACGGCGACACTGCTGCGCTGTGGCTCAGCGGCGGCCCCGATGGGGCCGAGGTTCTGCGCCGGCTCAAGGCGCTGCCGGGCTTCGGTGAGCAGAAGGCCAAGATCTTCCTGGCGCTGCTCGGCAAGCAGTACGGGGTGACGCCGGCAGGCTGGCGGGAGGCCGCCGGTGATTACGGCAAGACCGGCACGCACATGTCGATCGCCGATGTGGTCGACAAGGGGTCGCTGGACGAGGTGCGGGCGTACAAGAAGAAGATGAAGGCGGCAGCGAAGGCGAAGGCCTGAGCCATAGGTAGCGAAGGCGAAGGCCTGAGCCATAGGTAGCGAAGGCGAAGGCCTGAGCCCGGACGACGGAGGCACTATGAAGACACACCTGAACTGCCCGTGCGGCGAGGCGATCAGTGCGAAGGACGAGGACGAACTCGTCGACCTGACCAAGGCGCACCTCGCCGAGGCGCACCCCGGCATGGACTACGGCCGCGACGAGATCCTGTTCCTGGCCTACTGAGCCGGCCTACTAGGCCACCCCGACCGCGGCCTCCAGTTCGGCGAGCGCCTGCTCGGTGAGCGGGATGAGTTCGTCGATCTCGGGCACCACATCGCGGTCGGCCACGTAGCCGACCCCGATCCGGTCGGCGTACGAGCACACCGTCACGTTGAGTGCCATCCCGTCGTAGACCACCGACACCGGGTAGATCTCATCGACCCGGGCGCCGTTGTAGTACATCTGCTCGGGCGGGCCCGGCACGTTGGAGATCGGCAGGTTGTAGCTGGGCCGCACCCACGACGTGAAGGGCAGCTGCGGCAGCAGCACCGTCGGCCCGATCGCCGGCATCAGCACCAGCAGCATCGCCCCCGGTCCTTGCGCGGCGACCTGGTGCTTGACGTTGGCCATCGCGTAGTGGACCAGTGTCAGCCGCTGGGCGGGGTCGGCGACGTTGGTGCCCAGCGGACACAGCCCCAGCCCGAACTGGTTGCCGTGCTGATCGGCTTCGGCGGCGTCGCGATCCCGCACCGTCACCGGACAGATGGCCACGAGCGACTGCTGCGGTAGCTCGTCCTGCTCGCCCAGCCAGGCCCGCACCACGCCGGAGACCACCGCCGTGACCACGTCGTTGCCGGTGACGCCGGTCGCCTGCTGGATTGCGCGAATCCGCTTGTGGTCCAAGCTGGTTGCCGCGACCGCCCGGTGCGGACCCAGCTTGGTGTTGAACCGGGTGTGGGGCGCGCCGAACGGCGGGGCCACGGTGTTGGTGGTCAGACTGCCGACGATGTTGGCCAGCTCACCGGCGGCGACGTGACGGGCCAGGCTCAGACCCGATGCCGCCGCGCCGGCGAGGTCGCGGACCGCGGACAACGGATTCGGCAGCCGTCCCGAACGGGGCGCCGGGGGCGGGCCGGTGGGCGCATCGGTGGCGTAGAACGGTCGCATCGAGCGTTGGGCGGGATCGGTGCTCAGCGAGTCGCCGATCATCTTCAATCCGGCCACGCCGTCGACGACGATGTGGTGGATCTTGATATAGAGGGCGAACCGGCCGCCGGCCAGACCATCGATGAGGTAGGCCATCCACAGCGGCCCCGAGCGGTCGAGCCGCTCAGCATGCAACTGCGACACCAATTCCCAGAGCACTTCGGTCCCCGACTCGGGCGGCAGGGTCCTGCGCTGCAGATGGTGACGGAGGTCCAGGTCCTCGGCGTCGCGCCACACCCACATACCGCCGGTGTCCAACCCCCGGTGCGGACGCCGGCGCAGACGCGGGTCCACCCGATCGGTGGCGGACAGGCTCTGCTCGTAGAGCTCGTCGACGAACGTCGTGCTGTTCGCACCCTTGGGAGGAGTCATCAGCAGAACCGCGGCCACGTGCATCGGGCTCGACAGCAGTTCGCCGGTGAGCATCAGCGCGTCGATCGGGTCGAGCGTCTCCATGTCGGACCGACCCTTCGCCGGACGTGGGGATTTCCCAGACTAGCGCGGCTTTTGGCCGTTTAGGGCACGACTGTCGAACCGATCGTCGGCATGAAGGTGCACTGCTTGTCCAGGGTGGTCACCTGGCCGAAGATCGTCGACATGATGCTGCCCGAGCCGGTGTCGGCGATGGCGGTCAGCGTGGTCGGACCCTGCGGGTTGATGGCCGGGTTGGGCTTCAGCGTCGCGCTGCCCGAGCGACCGGTGGTCAGATTGACCCAGGTGACGTTGAGCGGCAGCTTCTGCTCGGCGGCCGGCGCCGGGGTGCCGACGGCGGTGAACACGTAGGCGGTTTGACCCGGACCCGGTCCGGGCGTCGGGATGGTGGCCGGACCGGCGACCGACAGCGCGGTCGCGATGACATTGCCGCCGTCGGATGCGCAGCCGTTGCTGATCGACGGATACATGAAGTCCTGCGTCGGTGGCTTCGCCGGGTCGTAGTTCGGGGCGGCGGCCGCGGGGGCCGGTGCCGGGGACGAGTTCGGGGCGGTGACCGCGTTGGCGGCGGGGACCGCCGCCGGGGTCGCCGGGTTGCCCGGCGTCACGGTGGTCGGCGGGGTGGGCACCTCGGGCAGGGCATCCGGTGCCGGCCCGACGACATGCGCCGGGTCGATGCCGGTCGGCAGGTGCGCATCGGTGCCGGGGACGGCTCCCGGCGCGGGGAGGTGCTCAGGCAGGGGGGCGGGGCCGTTGCCGGGGCCGGGCGTCATCAGCGGGGTAGTGCCGTGTGCGACGCCGGACAGTGCCTGCGGGGCGGGGGGAGCCGACGCGGGCATGGCGGCCGACGGGCCGGCGGCCCCGCCCTCCTGCACGAATTTGGTGACCTGCTGGGCCAGCGCCATCGAACCTTCGGGCGTGGTGGCATTGCCGGCCAGCTGCGACGCTGCCGCGAGCAGCAGTTGCTGGGCCGATGAGGGGTTCCCCGCAGCCTGCTGAATCACCGGGCTCAGGCTCTGCACGGCGTCAAGGCCGGGCAGCTGGCCGGGATCCAGTGGGATCGTCGGGTCGGCGGACGCAGCCGGGCTCAACACCAGGCTGGTCGCCGCCACGAGTGCGGCGGTGGTCAGCAGAAGAGCCGACTTGGCGATCTGCGGCACGGTGAACTCCCTCATCGGGTGGTGGGTGGTCAGGGCAGGGCGGAAAGCGGCAACAACTGGCCGATGCCCGCACCGCCGGGAGTGGTCGGCGCGATCGGCGGGTTGCTGGCCGGGGGGACTCCGGCGGGCCCGGCCACCGGCGGGATGGCGCTCGGCGCGTTGTTGATGCCCGGCTGGTCACCGATCGCGACCGGGAACGGCATCCCCGACGGCGTCAGGTTCGCCAGGTCGCCGGGCATCCCGAGCTGGTTGAGCAGCGGGATGATCGGTCCGGCCAGGCCGCCGCTTGCCGCAGGAGCCACGGGTGCGGTGGCCGGGGCACCGGGCACCGGTGCGGTCGCAGGGGCGCCGCCGATCGGAGACACGGGCACGGTGGCCGGCGCACCGGCGATGGACGACGCGCCGCCCAGCGCGGTCGCGGCGGTCTGCAGCAGCGCCGCCGCGCTGGCCGGGTTGGTGGCGAATTGCTGCAACATGTTGAGCGCAGGCACGCCGGGCACGGCCGGCGATACGGCCGGGTCGGCCGCGGCGGACGGGCTCAGCGCGAGCGCGGCAGAGCACAGTCCGGCCGCCGCAATTGCGTTGGCGGCGAACAACTTTGTGATACGTGGCATGGTCATCCCAATCCCTCGAGTGCAGGTCTGAACCCGAAGGTAGTCCGTTACTAGAGTTACTCAAGTGACACGTGTGGTGGTTATTCAACCGTTACGGACGTGATGGCCGATGGTGATGTCCGCGACCCGGGCGCCCTGCCGGAGTTGGGCGCGCTCACGTGCGCACCGCGCACGTCTGCGCGCCGAAGTCGCAACCGTCGATACAGTCGCAGCGTGGACACGACGGCCGCGCCGCGCCAACCCGCCCTGGTGGCCCGGCTGGCCCCGCTGATCCTCGCCGCCAGCGTGGCCGCCCGGCTCGCCTGGACCTACCTGGTGCCCAACGGCGCGAACTTCGTCGATCTACACGTCTACCTCGGTGGCGCCGGCGCGTTGGATCATCCCGGCACGCTGTACTCCTACGTCTACGCCGACCAGACGCCCGACTTCCCGCTTCCGTTCACCTATCCGCCGTTTGCGGCGCTGGTGTTCTATCCCCTGCACCTGCTGCCGTTCGGCCTGGTGGCGTTCTGCTGGCAACTCGGCATCATCGCGGCGCTCTACGGCGTCGTCCGGGTCAGTCAGCGACTACTCGGCGTGGCAGCCGGTCAGGGCCACCGCACCGCGATGGTGTGGACCGCGGCGGGGATCTGGACCGAACCGCTGCGCAGCAACTTCGACTACGGCCAGATCAACGTCATCCTGGTGCTCGCCGTGCTGTGCGCGGCCTACAGCAGCCGCTGGTGGCTATCCGGTCTGCTGGTCGGCCTGGCGGCCGGGATCAAACTCACCCCGGCCGTCACCGGCCTGTACTTCCTGGGCATGCGACGTTGGGCCGCGGCGGTCTTCTCGGCGGTCGTCTTCTTCGCCACGGTCGGGCTGTCCGTCGCCGTGATCGGGCAGCAGGCCCGCTATTACTTCACCGACCTGCTCGGCGATGCCGGCCGGGTCGGGCCTATCGGGACGTCGTTCAACCAGTCGTGGCGCGGCGCCGTGTCGCGCATTCTCGGCCACGACGCCGGCTACGGGCCGGTGGTGTTGATCGCGATCGCGCTGACCGCGGCGCTGGCCGTGCTGGCCTGGCGCGCCCTCGATGGGGATCGGCTCGGCGCACTGTTGGTGGTGCAACTCTTCGGGCTGTTGGTCTCGCCGATCTCCTGGACGCATCACTGGGTGTGGCTGCTGCCCTTGATGATCTGGCTCATCCATGGGCCGTGGCGCGAGCGTCGGGGGGCGCGTTGGCTCGGCGGCGGGTGGCTGCTGCTGACGCTGGTCGGGGTGCCGTGGCTGCTGAGCTTCGCCCAGCCGACGATCTGGCAGGTCAGCCGGCCGTGGTACCTGGCGTGGACCGGCTTGATCTACGTCGTGGCCACCTTGGTGACACTGGCCTGGATCGCGGCTAGCGGTCGCCGAGTACGCCGTTGATTACGTGGTTGATTTCGCTGGCCAGCTGGACGTCCTTGTCGGTGACCCCGCCCTCGGAATGCGTGACGAGAGCGAAACATACTGTCCGCCAACGGATATCGATATCGGGGTGATGGTCCCGCTGTTCGGCCAGGTCGGCGACCCGACGCACCGCGTCGATGCCGTCGAGGAATGAACCGAACGTCACGCAGCGGCGCAACGCACCTTCGCTGTAGTCCCAGCCGGCGAGATCGTCGACGGCGGCCTTCACTTGCTCATCGGTCAGCAGGGGCATCCGGCAATTGTGGCTCTCCGGTGTGGGCCGTGCCCGCAACATCGGCGAATCACCCGGGAGATCAAACAAACTAACGGTCCGAAATATCTAGACGCAGTCGTCAATAATCCTTAGTATCCCAGGTTGGCGCCTTTGCTGACGGTGCGCCATCGGTGTTTGCGGCTACCAACCCGGGGGTTCCACAGTGTCGTCGACCATTGACCTGAACCAGTCGGAAGCCGCCGTCACGGACGTCCGCACACTGCCCGCGAAGTTCGGCGGATGGCAGGCCGTGACCGGGCAGTCCAGGCTTCTCCTGTGGGCGGGCGCATCCGTGACAGCGCTGGGCATCGGCGCCGCGATCGTCGCGATGCCCGCGGTGGCATCCGCTGACACCGGCAGTTCGGCCACCGCATCGTCGAAATCGGCGAGCCACCCGGGGCCCGCCCGCCCCTCGGGGCGGTCCGCGGCGGCACCCACCGCCGGCCGCGCCTCGGGATCGCCGAGCCACCCGAAACCGCCGCGATCGGCGGCCACGGCCGGGCGAGCGACAGTCACGACGGTGTCCGACTCGGATCCTCAAGCGCCGCAACCTCTTACATCGGTGAAGTCGACGTCGGTCGGCGCCTCGCGTTCGACCAGCACGGTGGGCTCGGTGCGCATCGCAGCGGCCCGCCCGGAATCGGCGCGCCCAGCGCCGGCAGCATCGGCTGCTGCGTCAGCAGCGCCGTCGGGTCCGGTTCAGTTCGGCATCGATTCGCTCATCAGCGTCTTCTTCAGCGACGGGACGGCCGAGCACCCCAACGCCGGCCTCATCATGGGCAACGGCTATTCGTGGACCGGTGCGACATGCGCTGGAAGCACCGCGTGCAATGGCGGCAACGGCGGCATCTTCGGCAACGGAGGCAACGGCTACAACGGCGGTAACGGCGGTGCCGCCGGCTGGTTCGGCAACGGCGGAAACGGCGGCGGCGGCGTAGCCACCGTCAACGCGGGACGCGGCGGCAACGGCGGCACGGGCGGACGGATCAGCGGTAATGGCGGCTTCGGCGGGGCCGGTGCGGCGATCGTCTCGGCCGGCGCCGTCGGCGGCGCGGGAGGTTCGGCCGGGATCTTCGGCAACGGCGGGGGCGGGGGTGCGGGCGGAACAGCCGCAGATTCCGTCGTCCCCGGCGGTGTCGGCGGGAACGGGGGTCGCGGCGGTACCGGCGGCCTGCTGTTCGGCATGGGCGGCGCGGGCGGCAACGGCGGCGCGGCGATTCCCGAAGACGGCACCGGTGGAACCGGGGGATACGGCGGCGATACCGGCTTGCTGGCGGTGTGGGGCGTCGGCGGCGCCGGTGGGGTGGGCGGTGACGCCGCCAACGGGGGCCAGGGCGGCCACGGTGGCAACGGTGGACTGCTGTCGTTCTTCGCCAACGGCGGCGAGGGTGGAGAGGGCGGCTTCAGCCCCGCAGAGGGCTACGGGAGCTACCACGGCGGCCGGGGCGGCGATGGTGGCACGGGCGGACTCTGGCTGGGCAATGGCGGGGACGGCGGCGCCGGTGGCCGGGGCGGCGGTAATGGTGGCAACGGTGGCGACGTCGGGGTGTTCTCGCTGGTCGGCGCCGGTGGAAACGGCGGCAACGGCGGTGTGGGGCAGGCGGGCACTCCGGGCAGCAATGGTGTGATCGGCCGGACCAACGGACTCGACGGAGATCCCGGTGGCCAGGGCGGGTCCGGCGGCAACGGCGGCCACGGCAGCTTCGTGTTGGGCACCGGCGGCGACGGCGGGGCCGGCGGGCCAGGCGGCATCGGCGGCAGCGGCGGCAAGGGATACGACCGCAAGGACGACGAAACGGTCTCCGACGGCGACGGCCTGCCCGGCGGCAACGGCGGTAACGGCGCTCGGGGTGGCGATGGCGGCGCAGCCGGCGGTGCGGCAGGAGTCGGCCGGTACTTCTTCGTCATCTCTTCGCACGGCGATGCCGGTGCGGCCGGCGCCGGCGGCCAGGGTGGCGCCGGCGGCCAAGGCGGTTTGGGCGGCAAGACCACGGACTGGGATGCCGTCGGTGGCGCCGGTGGCAAGGGCGGCCAAGGTGGCACCGGCGGAGACGGCGGCGACGCGACGAACGTCAACGCCGCCGGTGAAGGTGGTGACGGCGGAGTTGGCGGTGCCGGTGGCGCCGGGGGCGACGGGTACGGCTTCGGTGGCGCCGCCGGTGCCGGAGGGGTCGGCGGCTCTGGTGGCACGGGCGGTGCCAGCAGCGCGGCCCAGGCAGGTGCCAACGGCGGCACCGGCGGTGCCGGCGGCAAGGGTGGCGCCGGTGGCGACTCCAAGCCCGGCGAGCAGCCCGCTGTCGGTGGCCGCGGCGGCAACGGCGGCCGCGGTGGCGACGGCGGTCCGGAAGGTGGCCGCGGCGGTGATTACGGCCAAGGCGGTCCGGGCGGCTATGCCGCGAACCCGGGGCAGCCGGGCCCGCAGGCCGCCAACGGTCCGCACGGCACTGCCGGGGCCCACGGAAGCCCGGCTACCGGGGCCGTATCGGCGGCTGCGGCGCGGGTCGCCGACGACGGCCCTGCGCCGTCAGCCGCTGCGTCGGCACAGCCCTCGCTGCAATCGCTGTGGTCTGATCTCGCCGACCGGTTGAACTACATCTTCTTCAACGGCGCGCCGACCGTGACGAACGGCGCCAGCCCGCAGGATCCGGACACCGGCGCCATCGTCGGGCAGCTCTACGGGGTCAGCCACAACGGTTACCAGGTCACCTACTCGATCGGAACGGCGCCCAGGTACGGCGAGCTGACGGAATTCGACCCGGCAACCGGGCAATACACCTACGTCCCGAATCCGGACCTGGTGACGCCCGGAGTGACCGACAGGTTCACCATCATCGTCGACAACGGGGCCGCCGCACGGTTGCCGGGACTGCTCGGGCGGATTCAGGACGGGTTGCATTCGCTCGCGATCGGGCTGGGACTGGCCAAGCCCGACACGGTCGAGCAGATCTTCACCGTCAAGGTGCAAGGAGACGGCAAGTACGGCGACCTGGACAATGCGCAGTGGGCGATCGTCAACCAGAGCTACGAGAATTGCACGCTGAATGCGACGGCAGCGGCGATTCGCCAAGTGACGGAAGGCTTCAAAGCGCCGGACGAGGACGCGATGGTGAGGCTCGCGCAACAGACCAACAGTGTCTTCCGGCCTGGGGCGAAGATGTACCTCGACGAGAACACCTCCGACGGCGTCGCCGTCAAGGACGCTGTGGTGTTGATGGCCAAGTACTTCGGATTGACCGCCAACACCACGCATTACGCCGATAGCCCGGCCGCCATGGCCGACCTGCAGGCCAACCTGGCCTACGGCAACGCCGCGATGGTCACGGTCTCGGCCTCCCTGATGTGGAACGCGATCCCAGACGCCAACAACCAGGGCAACCCCAACTACACCGACCTCGACCACGAAATCGTGGTGATCGCCGTGGATCTGGCGGCCGGCAAGGTTTACGTCAACGACAGCTCGGCGACCAATACCGACGACGAGCCGATCGGAGCGGGTATGGAGGTCACGCTGGCCGCCTTCCTGTCCTCCTGGAAGACCAGCAGCTACGAGCTGACGGTGGTCAACAAGCCGGCATGACCCCCGGCGCGCCGGCACGGTATACCGTCACCCCATGGCCGCCCAGACCGTCGTCGCCGGAGCGCTGATCTGCGGCACGACGGTCCTGGTGGCTCAGCGCCGACGTCCGGCGGAGCTGGCCGGGATGTGGGAGCTGCCGGGCGGAAAGGTGGCGGCGGGGGAGACCGACGCCGATGCACTGGCCCGGGAGCTGCGCGAAGAACTCGGTGTCGACGTCGCGGTCGGTGACCGACTCGGTGTCGAGGTCCCCCTCGGCGAATCGGTGATCCTGCGGGCCTACCTCGTCACGCACACCGGCGGCACACCACACCCACACGACCACCGCGCGCTGCGGTGGGTGAGCGCCGCCGAACTGGACGAGCTCGAATGGGTTCCCGCCGACCGGGCGTGGCTGCCGGAGCTGGCGAAACGCCTTGAGGCCTGATCCACCGCCCTATGATCTGGGGCGTGCCCATGGACGTCATCGCCGACGTCGATCTCACCGACGGCCGGTTCTATGCCGGCGGCGCAGCCCGCGAGGCCTACCGCTGGATGCGTGCCCACCAGCCGGTATTTCGTGATCGCAACGGCCTCGCCGCCGCCGCGACCCACCGCGCGGTGATCGACGCCGAACGGCAGCCCGAACTGTTCTCCAACGCGGGCGGCATCCGACCGACCAGCCCGCCGCTGCCACACATGATCGACATGGACGACCCGGCACACCTGCTGCGTCGCAAACTGGTCAATGCCGGCTTCACCCGCAAGAGGGTCGCCGACAAAGCGAAATCCATTGAGACGCTGTGCGACACGCTGATCAACGCAGTCTGTGAGCGGGGCGAATGCGACTTCGTCCGTGATCTGGCCGCCCCGCTGCCGATGGCCGTCATCGGCGACATGCTCGGGGTGGCGCCTGAGGACCGTGACACCCTGCTGGCCTGGTCCGACGACCTGGTGGTCGCGTTGAGTTCGACGGCGTCTGAGCAGACCCTCGCCGCCTCCGTGGCAGCCTTGCTCGCCTACAACGACTTCATGGCGGCCACCATCGCGCGGCGCCGCCGTGACCCGACCGAGGACCTGGTGAGTGTGCTCATCGCCGCCGAGGTGGAGGGCGAGCGGCTCACCGACGAACAGATCATCTCCGAGACCCTGCTGATTCTCATCGGCGGCGACGAGACCACCCGCCACACCCTGTCGGGTGGAACCGCCGAACTGACCCGTCAGCCGGACCAGTGGCAGGCGTTGCGCACCGATCCGCGGCTGCTGGGCGACGCGGTCGAGGAAATGCTGCGCTGGACCTCACCGGTCAAGAACATGTGCCGGACACTGACCGCCGACACCGACTTCCACGGCACGCGGTTGCATGCTGGGGAGAAGATGCTGCTGCTGTTCGAATCCGCGAATTTCGACGAGGAGGTCTTCGACGACCCCGACGTCTTTCGTATCGACCGCGCACCCAACCATCACGTCAGCTTCGGGTTCGGCACGCACTTCTGCCTCGGAAACCAGCTGGCGCGTCTGGAACTGGCCACCATGACCCGGCGGGTGCTGGCCCGACTGCCGGACCTGCACCTCGTCGACGGGGCGGAGTTTCCGCTGCGCCCCGCCAACTTCGTGAGCGGACTGGAAGCCATGCCCGTCCAATTCACGCCCACCGCACCGGTTTAGGGGTGGATCAGTACCGGAGCCGGTCGCGCAGCACCCGAACATCGGCGAACTGGCGCGGGTGGTGCGCCGCGTGCACGGGATGCATCAGCACCGGGTGCCGGCAATGCGGGCACGACTGCGGCTGCTCGCGACCCGACGAGACCGTCAGGTGACGACAACCCGCGCACCGCACGATGTAGGCACCACCGATCCAGTTCAGCAGTCCCAGATAGATGGCTGCTGTCGCGGCCGTTCCCAGTAACACGATCAGCGCGATGGTGAGAACTTCATAGACCGTCATACCAACCTCCAACTTGACGGCGACAACTCCGATGCTAAGCCCGCCGGGTTTGCCTCCGATGTGGATCGGCTGTTGAAATGCCGTGCGTGGGCAGGCTCGCGACGTTGTCACGGCAGTGCTGGCTATTCGCCGTAGGCTCCTCGTTCTTCGCCGTGGCGACCGCTCCAGGCTTCTCGGCAATGGCCGGCGCGGGGGCCGCCAACGGACTGTGCTTCGTCGGCTCCTGGTTCTTCACCGCCGCCGCGGCGATGCAGCTGCACCTCAGCGCATCAGCGCCGAAGTTGGAATGGCTATCGGCGGCAATACAATTGGTCGGCACCGTGCTGTTCAACATCAGTACCGGCGCCGCGGTGTGGGCGCACGCGAGCGGTGTTCGCCGGCACTACGTCTGGGCGCCGGACGCGCTGGGCTCGGCCGCCTTCCTGGTGAGCGCGGCACTGGGGGTGGCCGCCGCCACCATCGCGGTGGGCCTGATCGCGCTGGGTTCGCGCGATTGGCAGGCGGAGTGGATCAACATGGTCGGTTCGATCGCCTTCGGAGTCTCCGCCGCCGGGGCGTTCGTCGGCCGGTCCGGGGTCACCGAGGATGAGTTGGTAGCCAATCTCGGCACCTTCCTCGGAGCGCTCTGTTTCCTCGGCGCGGCCCTGCTGGTCCTTCCTCGTTTTCACAAAAGTGCACCTGCGCTGCCAGAATCAGGGCCGTGAGTAACCAGGACTTCCGCAATGTCGCCATCGTGGCGCACGTCGACCATGGCAAGACCACGCTGGTGGACGCCATGTTGCGGCAGTCGGGTGCCCTGTCGCATCGCGGCGACGATGCGATCGAGCGGCTGATGGACTCCGGTGACCTGGAGAAGGAAAAGGGCATCACGATCCTGGCCAAGAACACCGCGGTGCACCGCCACCACCCCGACGGCTCGATGACTGTGATCAACGTCATCGACACCCCCGGGCACGCCGACTTCGGCGGCGAGGTGGAGCGCGGGTTGTCCATGGTGGACGGGGTGCTGTTGCTGGTCGACGCCTCCGAGGGCCCGTTGCCCCAGACCCGGTTCGTGCTGCGCAAGGCACTGGCCGCGCACCTGCCGGTGATCCTGGTGGTCAACAAGACCGACCGTCCGGACGCCCGGATCGCCGAGGTCGTGGAGGAAAGCCACGACCTGCTCCTCGACGTGGCCTCCGATCTGGACGAGGAGGCGCAGGCCGCCGCGGAGAAGGCGCTCGACCTGCCCACGCTGTACGCGTCGGGTCGGGCCGGGATCGCCAGCACCACCCAACCGCCCAACGGCGAGAACCCGGACGGCGAGAACCTCGATCCGCTGTTCGATGTGCTGCTCGAGCACATTCCGCCGCCGCAGGGCGATCCCGAAGCACCCCTGCAGGCGTTGGTGACCAACCTCGACGCCTCGGCCTTTCTGGGCCGGCTGGCACTGATCCGCATCTACAAGGGCCGCATCCGCAAGGGCCAGCAGGTGGCCTGGATGCGCGAGGTCGACGGCCACCCCGTCATCACCAACGCCAAGATCACCGAACTCTTGGTCACCGAAGGCGTGGAACGCACGCCGACGGACGAGGCGGTGGCCGGCGACATTGTTGCGGTGGCCGGCATTCCCGACATCATGATCGGTGACACCCTCGCCGATACCGAGCACGCCCACGCGCTGCCCCGGATCACCGTCGATGAGCCGGCCATCTCGGTCACCGTCGGCACCAACACCTCGCCGCTGGCGGGCAAGGTGTCCGGGCACAAGCTGACTGCCCGGATGGTCAAGAGCCGGCTGGACGCCGAGCTGGTCGGCAACGTGTCGATCAAGGTCGTCGACATCGATCGCCCGGATGCCTGGGAGGTGCAGGGCCGTGGTGAACTGGCCTTGGCGGTGCTGGTGGAGCAGATGCGCCGGGAGGGCTTCGAGCTGACCGTCGGCAAGCCGCAGGTGGTGACCCGCACCATCGACGGCAAGCTCCACGAACCGTTCGAGGCGATGACGATCGACTGCCCCGAGGAGTTCGTCGGCGCCATCACCCAGCTGATGGCCGCCCGCAAGGGCCGCATGGAAGAGATGACCAACCACGCCGCCGGGTGGGTGCGGATGGACTTCATCGTGCCCAGCCGTGGTCTGATCGGGTTCCGCACCGACTTCCTGACGTTGACCCGCGGGACCGGCATCGCCAACGCCGTGTTCGACGGCTACCGGCCGTGGGCGGGGGAGATCCGGGCCCGGCACACCGGCTCGCTGGTGTCCGATCGCAGCGGCACGGTGACCCCGTTCGCGATGATCCAGCTGGCCGATCGCGGCCAGTTCTTCGTCGAGCCCGGCGACGACACCTACGAAGGCCAGGTGGTGGGCATCAATCCACGAGCCGAAGACCTCGACATCAACGTCACCCGGGAGAAGAAGCTGACCAACATGCGGTCGTCGACCGCCGACGTCATGGAGACCCTGGCCCGTCCGCTCGAACTCGGGCTGGAGCAGGCGATGGAATTCTGCGCCGAGGACGAGTGCGTCGAGGTGACCCCGGAGATCGTCCGGGTGCGCAAGGTCGAACTGGACGCCACCAGCCGGGCCCGCGCGAAGGCCAGGGCCAAGGCGCGGGGATAGCGGACTGTCCGCGAATGGAGACTTCAGCTCCGGCAGTCCACGGCGACCTATCGTTACGCTGAGGGGCGTGCCGACCCGCCAACGCAGCCTGCAAGTACTGGCTGTGTTGGTGTCCATGCTGGTCACGGCGTCGTGCACGGTCAGCCCGCCGCCCGCGCCGCAGAGCACCGAGACATCGAACTCACCGGCCCCGCTGCCACCGAAGGCCACTCAGATCATCATGGGTATCGACTCCATCGGCGCCGGCTTCAACCCACATCTGCTGTCGGATCAGTCCCCGGTCAATGCAGCCATCAGCGCGTTGGTGCTCCCCAGCGCGTTCCGTCCGGTGCCCGACCCGGCCACACCCACCGGCTCGCGCTGGGAGATGGACCCGACGCTGTTGGTGTCGGCGGAGGTGACCAACCCCAACCCGTTCACCGTCACCTACAAGATCCGGCCCGAGGCGTCCTGGACCGACAATGCCCCCATCGCCGCCGACGATTTCTGGTACCTGTGGCGTCAGATGGTCAGTCAGCCCGGAGTCGTCGACCCGGCCGGCTACGACCTCATCACCGGCGTGCAGTCCATCGAGGGCGGCAAGACTGCGGTTGTCACGTTCTCCCAGCCGTACCCGGCCTGGCGGGAACTCTTCAGCGATCTGCTGCCCGCCCACATCGTCAAAGACGTGCCAGGCGGCTTCCCGGCCGGCCTGGCTCGTGCGCTGCCGGTCACCGGTGGCCAATTCCGGGTGGACAACATCGACCCCCAGCGTGACGAGATCCTGCTCGCCCGCAACGACCGGTTCTGGGGGCCGCCCGCCCACCCCGATCAGATCCTGTTCCGCCGGGCCGGGGCGCCGGCCGCGCTGGCCGACTCGATCCGCAACGGCGACACCCAGGTAGCCCAGGTGCACGGCGGCGCTGCCGCTTTCGCACAGCTCTCAGCGATCCCGGATGTGCGCACCGCGCGGATCGTCACCCCCAGAGTGATGCAACTGACGTTGCGTGCCCAGGAGGACAAGCTGGCGGACCCGGCGGTGCGCAAGGCGATCCTGGGGCTGGTCGACGTCGATCTGCTGGCCGCCGTCGGGGCCGGCAGCGACAACACCGTGACGCTGGCCCAGGCGCAGGTTCGCGCGCCGAGCGATCCCGGCTACGTGCCTACCGCGCCGCCGGCGCTGGGTAAGGAGCGATCGTTGGAATTGCTCGAGCAGGCCGGTTTTCAGGTCGACCGGACACCCACCGAGTCGCCGGTTCAGCCACCGCCCTCGGCGGGTTCGCGCACCACCCCACAGCAGCCGGGGCCACCGGAGATCACCCGCGGGCGGATCAGCAAGGACGGCGAGACGCTGTCTTTGGTGATCGGGGTGGCGGCCAATGATCCCACCTCGGTGGCGGTGGCCAACACCGCCGCCGACCAGCTGCGCGGTGTGGGCATCGCGGCGACGGTGCTGGCTCTGGACCCGCCGGTGCTCTACGGCGACGCGTTGGCGAACAACCGCGTCGACGCGATCGTGGGCTGGCATGCCGCGGGGGCGATCTGGCCACGCTGCTCGCATCTCGCTACGGCTGCCCGGCGCTGGAGGCGACCGCGGTCTCGACCGCGCCGACCAGCCCGACCACCACCACATCGCAGCCGTCGGTGTCGGCGGGGCCGTCGACAACCACCACCCCCGGTCGGACCACTACGACGTCGACTCCTGCGCCGCTACCCGCACCGGAGAGCGGAGAACTGGTCCAGGCGCCGTCGAACTTGACCGGGATCTGCGATCGCAGCATTCAGCCGAATATCGATGCGGCCCTGGATGGTTCGGCCGAGATCGACGACGTGATCAATCTGGTGGAACCGCGGCTGTGGAACTTGGCGACGGTATTGCCGATCTTGCAGGACACCACCATCGTCGCTGTCGGACCCAGTGTGCAGAACGTCAGCCTGAGCGGGGCAGTGCCGGTCGGCATCGTCGGTGACGCCGGCCGGTGGGCGAAGGCCGCCCAGTAGTTCTAGTCTGCTGATCTCGCCTTGTGCTGGCGCTTCGAACCCCGGACCCCACTGTGCTTGGGTGCGGCACCGGACGACGGACCGGCGGTGTCCCGCGCGCCGATCGACGCCGCGAGCGTGCTCGTTGCCGGGGCAGCCTTGGCCGAGCGGAGCGCCTTGGTGGCGGCGGTGGGCGCCGGGACGGTCGGAATCGGTGCGGTGGCGACCCCCGGGCCCGCGGTGAGGTCGGCGTAGACCCTCGCGCGACCGGTACCGACCTTGAAGGTCAGGTCGTTGAGGGCCGCGTCGACCGACTGCTCGACCGGGGCGCGACCCGCGGTGAACGCGGTGCCGACGTCGCCGGTTGTCGCGAGCGTGCCGGCGAAGACCGTCGCACCGGCGACCACGCCACTGACCACTGTCAACGGGCCGGTGACCAGCGCCTGCGCAGCGACATCGAAGCCGGCCACCAGGGCGTCGCGCGACGCTGTGAGGATCCGGTCGACGGTGGCTTGCAGGGCGAATCCGCCCTGCGGGACGCGCGACTCGAGGAGCAGGGCCAGCGTGTTGGTGATGGGTACCTGGATGTCGAGGAGCGCGAGGCCGATGGCCCGCCCGACGTCCTGGCCCGCCTGCAGGGCCTTGACGAAGGCGAACGGGCTGGTGACGAGTCCATTGCCGAGGCCGATCAGCCCCCAGCCGCTGAACGGTGCGTATCTGGGGTCCGGGGACGGGGTGTTCGGGCCGAGGCAGACTGTGCACTGTTCGGTGCTGCCGATCATGATGGGCGCGGCCGCGACGAGGTTGCCGATCGTGTTGATCCCGATCTGATACGCGATGGCGCCGAACGCGGGGATGGTCAGATCGGTGAGGTGCACGTCGGGCAGCGTGACCGTGCGGGCCGGTTCGTCGTGCGCCGGCAGCAGGGCGCTCAGCGCGATCGCCGCGCTCCCGGCGAGTGCGATGCTGGTCCGGGGTAGCGGCCGGGCGATCGACATAGCGCTGGACATGCGGCTCCTTCGCCGTAATGGACCGACGTGCGAAAGTTACCTGAGAGCAAGCTGAGGAAGGGCGGGCTTGCGCCAGAACGCGGCGGAAGCTTGATTGCGCAAGCAAAGCGCCCGGGTCGGCGGCCAGTGCTAAGGGCAGCCGAAGCCCCTCTGGCTGCGGTTTTGCTTGCGCACCCGGCGCCTTGCGCGGGACGAACCCTCCGACGTCTCCGTCAATTTCACACGTGATCGGTGCGGCGCGCCGACCTGAGGTCAGGCGCCGGGCGCAGGACCCCGGCCGGTTGACGTTCCCGACTCGGAGCGGGCAGATCCGGGGGCCGGGCGGTCGCCGCGGCTGGCGGCCGAGCGTGGTGCTGCTGGCTTGGCCTGCTCGATGCCGGTCGCCGGCGAAGAGGGCTGCGCGGCTGCCGCGGGCGGATTGGCGGCGGTCGACTTCGGCTCCTGCGCTCCGTTGCCGTCCGATGGCTCCGCTGTGGCGGTGGCTCGAAGGCTGCGCGGTCTCGACGTTGTCGCGCGCTTGGCGGAGGGGGTCGCCGAGCCGCTCGGGCTCGGTGCCGGGGCTTCGCCGGGTTGTGCCGCCACGGTGGAGGCGGCGGCCGCGTCCTGGCCGGTGTCGGACGCGGCTGCTCGCGGGGGCGTCCCGGCGCCGGTGTCGGTGGCGGCCCCGACCGCCAAGGCACCCGGAACGGACAGAGACGGAACGTGGAACTGCAGCACGTCTCCGATGCCCCCGAGAATGATCAGAGCCGGATTGAGAAACGCCGTGATGGCCTTCTGGACCGTTTCGAGCACTTCGACGATATTGCCCCGCAGCAACGCCGAGGCGGCGGTCGCGACCAGCTGCGGCACGCTGATGATGACGTCCACCGCAGCGTAGGCGGCCTCTACGACTTTGCCGCCGAGATAGGACGTGTCCGCGACCAACCCCGACAGCGCCTGTTGGACGTCGGACGCGACGACGCTCGGCCCCACCGCCGCGGCCGGCAACGAGGGAGCCGCGTCGGCGGACGCGATGGACGGCTCTTCCGGCGGCACCGGCCGGTAGGCGACGACGTCTGGCAAGGGCGGCGCCACCGGGCTCTCGGAACTCACTTCGGAATTGACCGCGCGACTGATCCGGTCCGCGTCGGCCGCGAGCGCGGTCAGAATCTGTGCGAGGGCGGGCCCGATGTCGGCGGCCGGAAACTGAGGAGTGATCGCGTTGAGCAGCGATTTGTCGAAGGGGCTGAGCAACCCGGGGCTCGTCGACAACTGGGTCGTCGAGATCTGCATGTCCTTGGCTGCTGGCGTGACGGGGTTGGCGACGACCACTGTGGCCGCCACCAATGCCACCCCTGTAGTCAGGAATGGCCCGATAGCCCGTCGCATGCCGTCTCCCTCCACCGCCGTTGGCGGCACCGGCTAAGTGGACGATACCTGAGAGCAGCCTGATAGTGGAAAGACTCTTCCTGAGAATCTCACCGGGTCGAGGTGCGGCTGCGCCGGGTGTGAGCAGCCGAAAGCCCTGGTAGGTCGCTCAACGTGGGTGTCGGCTTTCCTTAACAGCCTCTCAGCGACCCCGTCTCCCGCTTGGTTGGCTAACTCTCGCGCGGTAGCGCTGCACTTCTCGTTCCACTGTAACGGGCGTCACACGTCGGGTTTAGCGGTTCGAGCGCAGCGGGGCCGCGGACGCCCGTGCGGATGGTGGCAAACGCCTTTGAGGGACCGAAGAAATTGCCGTATCCGATAGTTTTTCGGAATTGTCAATATCGGTGGAACCGTTTGCCTGTCTCGTATCTCGACTTATCCCAATGGGGATCGTCTGCAAGGATTCCGGCACGTTCGTCACGGGCCAGAAACCAATCTCAGCGACGATTTCTCCCTGAGGGGATGCTGATAAACTGGCTCAGACAGCGACGTTACAGCGCAGGTTCGAGAGCATGGCAAACACGTTACATACACGTAAAAAACAGCCTCTGACTGGATGTTTGTGGGTGTGGTGGCCATCACTTGGCGAATCTGCATGCCGATAGGTTGATTCTCAGCACACTCTTGCACAGGGAATGAATGGCTATTTCGGACCGAAAACAATTGCCTTGAATGCGCCAAAAATTATCGCTACATCAACACCGGGAGTGTTACGTTGCTGCTGCTTGGATTTCAAGCTCGATTGAAGGGGGTTCTTCCTACATGTCCATCCATTCAGAGAAGGTCATCAGCAAGCGAGGTACCGGTTCGCGGCGCTCTCGTCCCCTGCTGGCCACGGCAGCCGCCATCGGCGGCGCCGGCATGGTCCTCGGCGCTCCTGCCGCAGGACTGCTGCTCGCCCCGGCTGCGCAGGCGGCGCCGCAGGTTCAATTCGCACAAGCGCCGCTCGACGATCTGTTGGGCAGCTTCGGCAGCATCTTCGGCTCGGGCGCATCCGCGCCGGGGCCCAATGGGCTGCTGGCCGCGGCGATCGATCCGTTCAACCAGATCTCGAACGGGTTCCTCGATATCGCCGGAGCAATCCCGATCCTGAACATCTTCATCGGGAACGGTGCCGACGGGAACGTTCTCCACCCGGACGGCTTCAACGGCGGCTTCTTCGCCGGCAACGGTGGCAACGGGCTCAACGGCTACTACAACTCGGTGACCGGCGTCAGCACCAATGGCGGCAACGGCGGCAACGCCGGGCTGTTCTTCGGCAGCGGCGGCAGTGGTGGCAATGGTGTCAGCGGTGGCTACACCCAGACCCTCACTCCGATCGGGCCCGCCGGCACGGCGGTCGAGGCCACCAACGGTGGCAACGGCGGCAGTGCGTCGTTCTTCATCGGCAGTGGCGGTAACGGTGGTGTCGGTGGCGCCGGGCGTCCGGGACTCAACGGAGTGAACCCCGTCGGGCTGCCCAACCTGGTGCCCGGTGCTGATGCCACCCTGCCGGTCCAGGACGGTGGCGACGGTCTGCCGCTCACCGGCCAGGCCGGTGGCAAGGGTGGCGTCGACGGCGGCAACGGTGGCAACGGCGGCAGCGGCCTGCTCGGAGTCAACGCTGGGGCCGGTGGCGCCGGTGGCGACGCCCAGGGTGGCGGCGGCAACGGCGGTAACGGTGGCGCTGGCGCCAACGGCACTGCCATAGCGCCGATCCTCGGCCCCGGTCCCGGCGGTGACGGCGGTAATGGCGCCAACTCGACCGCAGCCGGTGTCGACGGTGGCAAGGGTGGCGCTGGCGGCAGCGGCGGCAGCGGCGGCTTCCTGTTCGGCTTCGGCGGCAGCGGCGGTGCCGGTGGTGTCGGCGGCAACGGTGGTGCCGGTGCCAGCGGCGGCAACGGCGGCAACGGCGGCATCGGTGGGGCCGACTTCTCGGTCGGCGGCACGGGTGCTGCCGGCGGCGCTGGCGGCGACGGCGGCAACGGCGCGCCCGGCGGTGCCGGTGGCGACGGCGGCCCCGGTGGTAAGGCCGGCTCCGGCGGCTTCATCCCGTTCCTGACCGGTTCGGGTGCGCCCGGTGCCGGCGGCACGGGTGGTAACGGCGGCAACGGCGGCAACGGCGGCAACGCCGGTGCCGGTGGCCTCGGTGGCCCCGGTCTCGGGGTCGGCGGCACGACCGGAACCGCGGGTGCTCCGGGCACCCCGGGTACCGGAGGCGCCGGTGGCGCAGCGGGCAAGGGTGGCGTCGGTGGCGACGGCAGCCAGGCACCGGGCGGCAAGGCCGGCTCGGACGGCAGCACCGGTACCGGGGGCGCGGCCTAGCCCTCGAACGGATCCCGGGGGCGTCGGCACTGCGCCCGCGCCCCCGGGTCCGCGCCGCGTCAGCGGCAGCAGCAGACCACATTGGTCGCTTCGAAGTCGGACGGCCAAGTGGTCGCGGGGCTGCGGTGGGGGTTTCACAGTCAGCCGCACGCTCGGACCCCGATTGGATCTGGGAGGAATCCCGTCGTGGTTCGGCCCCGGGGGCGCCGCTAACACCGGTGCCCCCGGGAGTCCCGCCACCTCAACGACATGGAAATAGACACCGGGCCCGCCGTGGCCCGGTGTTGTGCATCACGAGCAGCGCGAGGGGAAAGACTTGATGACCACAGCCACAGTCACCGCAGGCGGTAGCAGTTCGGCCATCGAGTACCCGACCATCCGGGAAGACCTGCCGACCAAGGACATCGGCCGGCTACTGCTGCGTTGCGCTGACCGGCCCGGCCTGGTCGCCGCGGTCACCGCCTTCCTGGCGAGTGCCGGCGCTAACATCGTGTCGCTCGATCAGCACTCGACCCAGCAGACCGGCGGAACGTTCATGCAGCGGACCATATTTCACCTGCCGGGCCTGACCGCCGCTCGCGATGAACTGGAGCGCGACTTCGCGGTTTGGGTGGCCGCGCCGTTCGGCATCGACTTCCGGCTGACCGAGGCCGCCAAACCCAAACGCGTCGCCATCATGGCCTCGAGAGAGGATCACTGCCTCCTGGACCTGCTGTGGCGAAATCGCCGCGGCGAGTTGGACATGGCGGTGGTGATGGTGATCGCCAACCACCCCGAACTGGCAGACCAGGTCCGCCCCTTCGGAGTTCCGTTCTTCCACATCCCGGCCACCAAGGACATTCGGGAACAAGCCGAGTCGCGTCAGCTCGATCTCCTCCGCGGCAACGTCGATCTGGTGGTGTTGGCCCGCTACATGCAGATCATCACGCCACATTTCCTGACCAACGTGGGGTCTCCGCTGATCAACATCCACCATTCGTTCCTGCCCGCTTTCATCGGAGCGGCGCCGTACCGGCGCGCCAAGGAACGTGGTGTCAAACTCGTCGGCGCCACAGCACATTACGTCACCGCCGACCTCGATGAGGGTCCGATCATCGAGCAGGACGTCGTGCGCGTCGATCACCGCCACGGCGTCGATGATCTGGTGCGTCTGGGCGCCGACGTGGAGCGGGCGGTCCTGTCCCGCGCCGTGTCGTGGCACTGCGAGGACCGCGTCATCCGCGACGGCAACCAGACGATCGTCTTCTGAGCGCGGTCAGCCGATTCCGAGTCCACTCACCGGATTCGGCTTCTCGTAGACCAGCCAACGCATCTCGATCGGCCTTTCCTCACGGGGGACGTCGAATACGTCTTGTCCACTGACCCACTCGGCGTACCAGCTGGTGGGCGGCCATCCGCCCGCGGGAAGATGATCCTTCTCGTAGTCGTAGACCGAGACGTCGGACACCAGCACAAGGGGAAAGCCCGTCAGCGCCTCCGCCATCTGCGGTTGGGTGAAGATGCTGGTGTAGCACTGCTGGCCGAGTTGCAGCGCCGCCTGATCGGGGAGTAGTCGCGATGTGCGACAAAGGCGTTGAACACCAGCCGCCCGCCGGGGGCCAGGCAGTGCGAGGCCAGCTCGAACACCCCGCGGAGCTGCTGAGGGGAGCGAAAGTCGGACACCACTTCGGACAGCAGTATCAGCTGGTAATCACGGCGAAGATCGTCGATCGTCGCGAAGATATCCCGCTGGAACACGCGCACCGCCAGGGAGTCCTGTGCCGCTTCGGTGCGAATGCTTTCGGCGAACGACGCCGTCATCTCCACCACGTCGACCGGATGGCCGCGACGTGCCAGCGCCAGCGCATTGCGGCCGGTTCCGGCACCGAGATCGAGAATCGGAAAGCTGCTCGGATCGGCAGCTTCGCCGGCCAGCGCCCAAACCCGGGCATCGGGTTCTGACCCGAACAGCGGTGGCTCGCGGGTCGCGATCCAGTTCTCGTAGGCCCCATCGACCGACCACCATTGCGCCTTCACGTGATAATTCAGCACCGTGCCGACCGGAGCCTCGTAAGAGATGATGATCTGCGAGCGCGGCGACGCCGCGAACGCCTCAGCCAGCTGCTCGCCCAGGATGTTCCGAAGGTTGTCCAGCTGCTCGTCGGAGAACGATCGGCCCAGGCTGGTGAATATGTCGGAGCACATCGCCACGTACTCCTCGACCATTCCCGGCACTGCGGGCAACCGAATCTCACCGGTTGCGACGGCGCGCCGCTTGAGGCGCCTGGCCAGTGGGCGCCGGAACGGCGGCCCGTTGAGGGACGAGGGCAGTGAGTTCTCCACTGAATTCTTCTACACGATCCGGAGCCCAGTTGTCAGTGTTCGCAAAGAAAACGTTTGACTACGAAATTGTTTCGCCAGCGGTGGCAAATTTCGGTTCACAGCGCATGGGAAGGGTGGCGCGCAGTTTCGCGATGCTCAGTAGTTCGCCATTAGAAAGACGCGTCGAAGTAGTGCGAAACTGGCAATTCCCGACGTGGTCATTGGTACACGAGATGCACTGTGAGCAGGTAATTTTCGGGTGCAAAAAATGCTGAAGTCCGTTCGTATCACCAATGTGGGCCGATATAGTCGGCTCATGCCGGATACCACTGAAGATGTCCAAGCTCATTCTGCGTCCACTTTTACTGTGCCGACAATTTGGCAACGACTCGGACGTTTTGCCGCACTGTTTGCCGTCCTGCTGGCAGTGGTAGCTGTCGCGTTGTCGATCTGGGCGCTGGTGGCAGCCTCCTCATCGAAGGCGGGCGATTCCGCTGCGCTTCCGGGCGATCCCAAGATGCGCGTCTGCAATGCGTTCGAAACGGTGTCCCGGGGAGTGGCACTGCAGACGCACAACGACCTGGGTGCCGACCCGATCGCGCAGGCGGCGGTGGCCGGTAATGCGCGACTGGCGCTGGTCGGGGGCGGCGACTACCTGTTGCGCCAGGTGGACACCAACACGCCGGCTCAACTCGCCGACGCGGTCCGATCCTTCGCCCGCGACCTCCAGGACATCGGCATGAACGCGCTGGCCGGCGTACAGAACAGCGACCCGGGCCAGGCGGCGCGCCTGGCAGAGGGTGACTCGGCGCGCAAGCAGGTCGCCGACCTCTGCAAGTGATGTCAGTGCTGTTCTGACTGATTCGCGTGCTCGGTATGTCGGCTGCCGCCGCGGTGCTTGACCACGCTGTCGAGCAGGCTCGCGGCGGCAGCGGCCGCGGCGAAGACGATCAGCAGCCACAGTGGCGGGTGTGCCAACTCCCAGACGAACAGTGCCGCCCACAGCGGTGCACCTTGGGTGACGGCCAAAACGCCTGCGGCGCAAGCGAGTGACACGGCGGGGACACTGATGTGAAACGGTGTCCAGTTGTTCACCGACAGCGCCACCACCGAGCCCATCGCCGCGCCGGTGGCCAGTGCCGGGGTCAGCATGCCGCCGACCGCTCCGGCGCGCAGGAACAGTGCCGTCAGTAGTGGCTTGAGCACCAGGATCACCGCCGCGGTTGTCAGCGTCAGCCCACTGCCGACGCTGACGGTGAGCACACTTCGACCGTTGCCCGGTAACTCGGGCCACCAATGCGAGCAGATACCGACCGCCAATCCGGCCGCGGCCACCGCCGGTATCAGCAGCCACGAGTCGGCGACCTTGTGGGCCCGGGCGTAAGCCATCACGCGGTTGAAGGCGCGTCCCACCGCCAACGCCAACGGCGAGATCACGAGCGCGAACCCAGTCAGCAGATAGGACAGATCCGGGTTGGGCCAGTGCAGCGCCACCTCGAGGTGAGTGACCGGTGCGGCAACCGCGACGGCCAGGCTGGAGGTGACCAGCGCCGTTCCCGTTGTGCGCAGAGTCCAGCTGCGCAACACGATTTGGATCGCGAACAGGGCACCGCCCAGCGGCACGCTGTACACGGCAGCCAGGCCCGCGCCTGCGGCGCAGCCGAGGAGGGTCCTGCGGTCGGTGGCGGTCAGCGCCCACCTCGAGGTGGCGAGATCGCCCAGCGCGGCGGCGAATTGCCGCGGTGCGCCTTCCCTGCCCAGCGAGGCGCCCGCACCGACCAGCAGCACCTGCAATCCGGCGTCCAGGGATAGCGCCAGTCGCGGCAGTGGGCCCTGCTGTTCGATCGCCTCCGACAGGGCGGGCACCCTGGTCCGGCGGCGAAGTATCCACCAGCCCAGGCCCGCCAGCGCCCCGCCGAGCATGGGTCCTACCGCGCGGCGCACCGGGCTCGAGCCGGTCACGCCCTGCAACAGGGTGCCGAAGCTGTAGTGATAGGTCAGATGCTCGACGGCGTGCAGCAGCCATGTGGTGGTGGCACCGGCCAGCCCCGCCAGCAGGCCGATCGCGACGACTGCGCAGCCGAACTCGAGGTTGCGCCGACTCACGGGGTGAATCTATGCCACCGACCACCCGAGTGACGGACAACCGGAACACTGCCGCTCGGTAGGGTGAGCCCCGTGGCTGCCCAGGAGATTCCGCGGATGTTGTTCGTACACGCTCATCCCGACGACGAGACGATCAACAACGGCGTCACGATCGCTCGCTACGCGCAGGAGGGCGCCGAGGTCACCGTCGTCACCTGCACCCTCGGTGAGGAAGGCGAGATCATCGACGACCGGTGGGTGCGGCTGGGCGTCGACGAGGCCGACCAACTCGGGGGCTACCGCATCGGCGAGTTGACCACCGCGCTGGGCAAGCTCGGTCTGAACGGCCCCCGATTCCTCGGCGGCGCCGGTCGCTGGCGCGACTCGGGCATGCCGGGCACCCCCGCGCGTCGCCACACCAAATTCGTCGACGCCGATTTCGACGAAGCGGTCGCTCTGCTGGCCGGGGTCATCGACGAACTCCGACCACACGTCGTCGCCAGCTACGACCCCAACGGTGGCTACGGCCACCCCGACCACATCCAGACCCACCGCGTGACCACGGCCGCGGTCGCGGCCTGTCAGTGGAAAGTGCCCAAGTTCTACTGGGCAGTGATGGGCGCCAGCGCATTTCGTGACGGCCTCGCCGCCCTCGGCGACCAGGACGTGCTGTCGGACTGGATCTGGCCGCCCGCCGACATCGAGTTCGGCTTCTCCGATGACCAGATCACCGCCGTCGTGGACGCACCCGAACATGTGGCTGCCAAGGTCGAAGCCATCGCCGCACACGCCACCCAGATGCTGCTCGGCCCGACGGGGCGGGCGTTCACGCTGTCCAACAAGCTCATCCTGCCGGTACTGCCTGCCGAACACTACGTGCTCGTCGGCGGAACGCCCGGTGTGCTCGACGAGCGCGGTTGGGAGACCGACCTGCTGGCCGGTCTCGACGTGGCTCGGTAGTCGACCGTTGCCTCGGCCAGGGGGGCCACCCAGTGGATCGCGCAGTGCGGACGGGAAGCGCGCCGACCCCGGCATGAACGATCCCGCCGTCCGCGCCGTCGTCCTGGCGCTGCTCGCCGTCGACGGCGTTCTCTCAGCCGTCGCGGGCGCGCTGCTGTTGCCGTTCTTCTGGGGTTCGGTGCCCTTCCCGATCAGCGCGCTCATCAGCGGACTGGTCAACCTGGCCCTGGTCTGGGCGGCGTCCTACTGGACCGTCTCCAGCCGCCTCATCGCCCTGCCGCTGATGACCTGGCTGGCCACCGTCGCCGTGCTCACGCTGGGCGGCCCGGGCGGAGACGTCATCTTCGGCGGCCCCGGGGTGATGGGCTACTCGGTGCTGGTGTTCCTGTTCCTGGGTGCGCTGCCGCCCGGCGTGCTGCTGTGGTGGCGCACTCGGGTGGGCGACACCTAGCCGGCGTGGTTCCGATTGGCCTTGCGCTGTGCGGCGCGCGAGGCCTTGGCGCCGTTGTCGGTCTTGGCACGGGTCCCGGCAGCGGCCTTACGGGCCGGTGACTTGCTGTTCTGCGCAGCGGCCTGCCGGCCATCGGATGCTGCGTCGGGTGTCGCGTCAGCCAGTGCTGTCACCGCCGCCGCCGGCTCGGCCGCGGTGGACTCCTCAGCGGCGCTGGCCAGCTGGGAATTGATGTCCTGCGTCTGGGCTGCGGGCGCAGGGCGCAGGGATCGGCGTGCCGACAGACGAGCCTTCTCGGCGGGGGCCGCGGGGGCAGTCGCCTCGGTGCTCGAAGCCAGGTCGGCGGCCTGCGCGGCGGCCGGGGCCACGGCCGCGGCGAACGGCAGTGGGGGAAGCGGCGGGATCGGGAACGGCAGCCACTGCAGGCTGACGATGTAGTTGATCTCCTGGGTGATGCCGCTGTTGAGGCCGTTGCCCGCGGTCGTTGCGATGGCATTGAGGCCGTTGGCCCACACCGCCGGGTTCAGCGGGTCGTTGACCACCGGGTCCAGGAAGTCGTAGACGAAGCTGTCCACCACCGGCAGGGTGAACGTGGGATACCAGATGTAAATCTGATCGCTGATCAGATAGCCGAACGGGACGAAGCCGAGCAGCCACGGACCCAATTCGAGGGAGACGTAGTTGGCCCAATAGCGGGCCACCCCGTACACCGAGTCGATGGCGTTCGAGGCGGCGTTATTCGCCTGCACGCTGGTCTGCACGCCGGCCTGCACGCTGCTCAGTTGGCTGGCGCGGTGGCCGGCCGGCGCGGCGGTGGCAACGATGTCGGCCGGGCCGAGAACCACGGCGGCTGCCGCAGCAGGGGGCACCAGCGACTGCACGGCGGCACTGAGCCGGACGGCGGCCGGGGTGATCGGCGCCGGTGACGGGGCCTGGACCGGCGCGATCACCACAGCACTCGCGGCGAGCGCCGCGATACCTGCGGTGAGATAGGGACGAGCGGACGCGGTCATGGCGGGAACCCCCTGGTGGTGTTCAGCTAACTATGTCAATTTACGTTGACGTCAGCCCAGTGTTACAACTTCACGCCCCGTGTCGTGGTCGCTGATGCCCCGCCGCACAGGCGAGGCATCCGATCGACGGCGAGGACTACTGTGTCGATCATGTCAGTCACCCGAGTTTCAGATTGTGAGACGCGCGGATGATTTTCCCGCTGTCGACGGTTACCCGGGAGTGGCCCTGAACCCCCAGCCCGGCAGTCCGTTGCCCACCCCGGTGGTCCCGCCCAGGACTGATGCTCCCTCACCCGCCGCCCTGAGGCGTGTCCTGCGCCGAGCCCGCGACGGCGTCGCGCTCAACGTCGACGAAGCGGCGATCGCGATGACCGCCCGCGGGGAGGACCTCGCCGATCTGTGCGCCAGCGCAGCCCGCGTACGCGACGCCGGGCTGGAGTCGGCAGGCCGACGAGGGCCCGGCGGCCGGCTGCCGGTCACCTATTCGCGCAAGGTGTTCATCCCGGTGACCCACCTGTGCCGCGACACCTGCCACTACTGCACCTTCGTCACGGTGCCCGGCAAGCTGCGCGCGGCCGGCCAGGGCATGTACCTCGAGCCCGACCAGATCCTCGACATCGCCCGCCGGGGTGCCGAACTGGGCTGCAAAGAGGCGCTGTTCACCCTCGGTGACCGGCCTGAGGCGCGCTGGCCGGAGGCCAAGCAGTGGCTCGACGAGCGCGGCTACGACTCGACGCTGGACTACGTCCGCGCGATGGCGATCCGGGTGCTGGAGGAGACCGGACTGCTGCCACACCTCAATCCCGGGGTGATGAGCTGGACCGAGCTCTCCCGGCTCAAGCCGGTCGCGCCGTCGATGGGCATGATGCTCGAGACCACCTCGCGGCGGCTGTTCGAGACCAAGGGTTTGGCGCATTACGGCAGCCCGGACAAGGACCCCGAGGTGCGGCTGCGCACCCTGACCGACGCGGGCCGGCTGTCGATACCGTTCACCACCGGACTACTGGTCGGCATCGGCGAGACGCTGGCTGAGCGGGCCGACACACTGCACGCAATCCGCAAGCTGCACAAGGAGTTCGGCCACATTCAGGAAGTGATCGTGCAGAACTTCCGGGCCAAGGACCACACTGCGATGGCGGGTGTGCCCGATGCGGGCATCGACGATTTCCTGGCCACCATCGCGGTGAGCCGGTTGGTGCTCGGCCCCAAGATGCGCATCCAGGCGCCGCCGAATCTGGTCTCCCGCCAGGAATGCCTGGCGCTGGTCGGTGCCGGCGTCGACGACTGGGGCGGCGTCTCACCGCTGACACCGGATCACGTCAACCCGGAGCGGCCCTGGCCGGCCCTGGACGACCTGGCCGAGGTGACCGCCGCGGCGGGCTACGTGCTGGTGGAACGCCTGACCGCGCAACCGTCCTACGTACAGGCCGGTGCGGCATGGATCGATCCGCGGGTGCGCGGCCACGTGGATGCGCTGGCCGACCCGGACACCGGCTGGGCGCTCGAGGTGAATCCGGTGGGCCGGCCGTGGCAGGAACCCGATGAGGCTTCGGAGTCCTTGGGGCGCACCGACCTTCATGCCGCCATCGATACCGAGGGGCGGCTGACCGAGACGCGAAGCGATCTGGGCAGTGCCTTCGGGGACTGGGAGTCCATCCGCGAGAAGGTCTCCGAATTGGCGGCCCGCGCACCCGAGCGTATCGACACCGATGTGCTGGCGGCGCTGCGCTCGGCCGAACGCGACCCGGGCGGCTGCAGCGACGACGAATACCTGGCGTTGGCCACCGCCGACGGCCCTGCGCTGGATGCTGTTGCCGCCCTTGCTGATTCGCTGCGCCGCGAGGCGGTGGGCGACGACGTCACATTTGTGGTGAACCGCAACATCAACTTCACCAACATCTGCTACACCGGCTGCCGGTTCTGCGCGTTCGCCCAGCGCAAGGGTGACGCCGACGCCTTCTCACTGTCCACCTCCGAGGTCGCCGACCGGGCCTGGGAGGCCCACGTCGCCGGTGCCACCGAGGTGTGCATGCAGGGCGGAATCGACCCCGAGCTGCCGGTCACCGGCTACGCCGACCTGGTGCGCGCGGTCAAGGCCAGGGTGCCCTCGATGCACGTGCACGCGTTCTCTCCGATGGAGATCGCCAACGGGGTGACCCGCAGCGGTCTTTCGGTCCGCGAATGGCTGACCTCGCTGCGTGAGGCGGGGCTCGGATCCATCCCCGGTACTGCCGCGGAGATCCTTGACGACGAGGTGCGCTGGGTGCTGACCAAGGGGAAGCTGCCCACCTCGGAGTGGATCGACGTGATCACCACCGCGCACGAGGTGGGGCTGCCGTCGAGCTCGACGATGATGTACGGCCACGTCGACACCCCCAAGCACTGGGTGGGGCACCTCAACGTGCTGCGCGGCATCCAGGACCGCACCGGCGGATTCACCGAATTCGTACCGCTGCCGTTCGTGCACCAGTCGTCGCCGCTGTACCTGGCGGGTGGCGCGCGTCCCGGGCCGACCCACCGGGACAACCGGGCGGTGCATGCGCTCGCACGGATCATGCTGCACGGCAGGATTTCTCACATCCAGACGTCGTGGGTGAAACTGGGCGTCGAGCGCACCCAGGTGATGCTGCAGGGTGGGGCCAACGATCTGGGCGGAACTCTGATGGAGGAGACCATCTCCCGGATGGCCGGCTCCGAGAACGGCTCGGCCAAGTCCGTGGAGGAGTTGGTGGACATTGCCGCGGGGATCGGCAGGCCGGCCCGTCAGCGCACCACGACCTATGCCGACCGCGCGGCCTGAGGCTCTCGCTGACGCTGCACGACCCGAATGCCGAGATTCGTGTCGACCGGGCCGGACGTGGCTGGCTAATATACGCAACGTCTAGTATCAGTAACTAGCGATATCCATGCGGAATGCGTGGATGACGACGTATGGGGAAGGCCAAGTTAGGGCACACTGAGTCGGTAATCAGCCCACCGGCATCGGATACTTAGCGTTCCCTGCACCGCTTCCCCGCACAACACCACAGCCCACACCGAACAGCAGACCGAGGAGAACCTTCGTGACGTACACGATTGCCGAACCCTGCGTCGACATCAAAGACAAGGCATGCATCGAGGAATGCCCCGTCGACTGCATCTACGAGGGTGCACGCATGCTGTACATCCACCCTGACGAGTGTGTGGACTGCGGCGCGTGCGAGCCGGTGTGCCCCGTCGAGGCGATCTATTACGAGGACGACGTCCCGGACCAGTGGTCGCAGTACACCCAGATCAACGCCGATTTCTTCGCTGAGCTGGGCTCGCCGGGTGGCGCGTCGAAGGTCGGTCAGACCGACAACGATCCGCAGGCGATCAAGGATCTTCCGCCGAAGGAAGAGGACTGACGGCTCCCCGCCCGTTGCGCATACACCGGAGTCCGGTCGCGGCTCGTCTGCCGGTGTTCCCCTGGGACACCCTCGCCGACGCGACGGCCACCGCCCGGTCACATCCGGGCGGCATCGTCGACCTGTCGGTGGGCACCCCCGTAGATGACGTAGCCGAGGTCATCCGGCAGGCTCTGGCCGACGCCAGTGCCGCACCGGGCTATCCGACCACGGCCGGAACCGCCGCGCTACGGGCCTCGGCCGTGGCTGCGCTGCACCGGCGCTACGGCATCACCGGGCTCACTGAACAGGCGGTGCTGCCGGTCATCGGAAGCAAGGAGCTGATCGCCTGGCTGCCGACCTTGTTGGGGTTGGGCGCCGAGGACGTGGTCGTGGTTCCCGAGCTCGCCTATCCGACCTATGACGTGGGGGCGCGGCTGGCCGGTGCGCGGGTGGTGGCGGCCGACTCGGTAACCCAGCTGGGGCCCGAGTCGCCGGCGGTGATGTTCATCAACTCGCCGAGCAATCCGACCGGCAAGGTCTTGGGCCGCGACCATCTGCGCAAGGTGGTCACGTGGGCCCGTGAACGCGGCACGCTGGTGGTGTCCGACGAGTGCTACCTGGGGTTGGGTTGGGAGGAGCAGCCGACATCGGTGCTGCATCCGTCGGTCAGCGACGGCGAGCACACCGGCCTTCTTGCGGTGCACTCGCTGTCGAAGAGCTCGTCGCTCGCCGGCTACCGTGCCGGGTTCGTTGCTGGTGACCCGGCCGTGGTCGCTGAACTGCTGGCGGTGCGCAAGCACGCCGGGATGATGGTGCCGACGCCGGTGCAGGGCGCGATGGTGGCCGCACTGGACGACGACGCCCACGAGCGGGAGCAACGGGAGCGCTACGCGCGACGTCGTGACGCTCTGCTGGCCGCGTTCCGGTCGGCGGATTTCACCGTCGACCATTCCGAGGCGGGGCTGTATCTGTGGGCTACCCGCGGCGAGCCGTGCCGGACGACGCTGTCCTGGCTGGCCGAGCGTGGCATTCTGGTCGCTCCCGGGGAGTTCTACGGGCCCCGGGGTGCGCAGCACGTTCGGGTGGCTCTGACCGCAACTGACGAACGAATCGCCGCTGCGGTGGAGCGGCTGAGCAGCTAGGCGCCGGGCTCAACCGCCCCACCAAGCGGGGGTCAGACTTGCTTCGTCAGTTCATGTTCCAGGGTTCGCCGTAGGTGGTGACGCTGTCACCGGCCTTGGAGATCAGCCGGGCGAACGGACGCAGCAGCACACCGCCGGCCGCACCGGTGACGGTGCCGTGGGCGTTGGCCACGGCCACCGACCCGTTGGGTCCCTCGACGTCGACGGAGAAGGTGGCGACTTCCTGGATGCCGGGGCCGTTGCCCAGGTCAGCGCTGATGGAGACACCCGGGAACAGGTTCGGGGTGATCACCGAGCCCAGCGGGTTGAAGCCCGTCGGGGAGATGTCAGCGTCGTCGAGCAGGATGTTGGGGGTGGTGTAGCTGAAGTTGATGCCCACACCCAGCGACCACGGGAAGCCGACCTGGTAGCCCAGCTCCAAGGTGCCCGCGAAGTCGTCGGCACCCGGGCCCACGACGCTGTAGACGGCCTTGCCGGAGTGGAACCACTCGCGGGTCAGCCGGTTGCGGTCCAGGGGGAACACGCCGTTGAGGAAGGTGTCCCACTGCTGAATCGTCATCGTGCGGCCACCGCCGTCGACCAGACTCAGCTCATTGTCCAAACCTGCGTGCGAAGTGCCTGTCCCGACGAAGAGCGCCGCGACGGCGGCGATCATCGCCACCAGCACTCGACCCATGTATTTCATACTGACCCCTTGGTGCTCAGTGGTGCTTGGTTGGTCTGCGGTGAGTCGGGGGGCCCGGTTCACCGAGGTTTCTGTGGATGCCAGAACTGGCGGTGAGTCCGATGCGGACATGCCGCGTGACGGTGCTCACAGCCAGTCATGACAAAAGCCTCATCGGCACCAGTTGCCACATCGTTACCAACTTGCACAGATTTTTTTCAGGTTGCCGGCGCGGCTGCTTGACGAGCCTGCTCGGGCGAGGTTCAGGCGGTGGCGCGCAGGCTCAGGGCGAGCACCAGCCGCACGTCGGGATCGGCCAGTGAGGTGGACATCGCCTGCTCGATGCGGCGCACCCGGTACCGGACGGTGTTGGGATGCACGTGCAGCGCCGCGGCGGCGGCCCCGACATCGCCGAAGCTGTCGAGGTAGACCCGCAATGTCTCGGCCAGTACCGGCTCCTGCTCTCGCAGCCGGTGCACCCGCGGGTCGACCAGCCGCTCGTCGGCGGCCACCAGGGTGACGATCTCGTCGAGCACCACCGTCGTGCGGGCTTCGGCCAGACTCGTCACCTCGCCCAGCGCGCCCGGGTGGCGTTCGGCGCTGTCGAGCACCCGGTCGATCTCCCGGCGGGCGCCTGCCACGCCGGCCAGGCCCGGTACCGGTGCCGCGATCACGGCACGGAGGTCCACCCCGAGCTCACGGCGCAGCGTGGCGGTCGTCCCGCGGACCCAGGATGTGACCGCGGCCGTCTTGCCGGAGTCCGGAAGGGCGACGTACACCCGGCTACCGTTGGGGGCGACCTGGGCGTCTGGCCGAAAAGCACTGGCGCTCAAGGCCAGAACGTCAGCCATCCGCGGGTGCGCAGCCGTGCTGTCGAACCCGATCACGGCGGCCCGGCCGTCGGCGGTCACCGCGAGCTCACGTGCCAGCGTGGACACGTCGAGCCCGTCGGCGTCGGCCAGGCCGAGCAGTTGCTGGACGGCGAGCAGATGCGTCGACGGCCGGGCGGCGAGCCGCGTCATGATCCTGGCGGCCAGCACCGCCGCACCGCGCAGCACCTCCTCGGCGTCCTCGGCCAGGGGGCGGCTGCCCTGCTGCACCCAGATCGTCCCGGCGAACTGGCCGTCGGCGCGGTGCACGCCGATCGCCAGCCGCGGCCGCAGCCCCAATTCGGGCCGCTCTGCCACCTTGACCACTTGGCCGACCACTTGGCCGCCCACTTGGCCGCCGGCCCGCAACCGATCGAAGATGCCCCACTGGGCGATCCAGCGCAGGTGCTCGGGCGGCCCGGCCCGGCCGAGGATCGACAACCGCCGCAGCTCGTCGGCCTCCTCGTTGGAGGGGGAGTAAGCCAGCACGTGCGACTCCGCGTCCTCGATGCTGACCATGCCGCGGGTGCGATCGGCGATCGACTGTGCCAGGGCGAAGAGATCGGTGCCGGAATCCGACAGCGGGTCGGCTGCCCGATGCTCGAAGACGTGATTGACCAGGCGGTACAGCCGCTCCCACCGCGCCTTGGGGTCCACCGCGACGACGGCCGTCCCGGCGGCGACGGCACGGGCGACGACCGGGGCCGACGGCTCCTTGGCGAAGACCGCCGCCGGTGGGCCGTGGGTGGCGCACTGCCGGTCCAGCCACCGCAGCGCATCGGCGTCACCGATACCGAGCAGGAAGAACACGTCCGCCGACCCGGCCCCGACCGACAGGCCGAGCCGGACGTCGTCGGAGTCGATCAGAGCCGCCGAGCGCACCGGACGATCCAGTCCACGGGGCGCCTCGACCAGCCGGACCAGCGTGGCATCCAGGGCCAGCACGAGCTGGCCGAGCCCGACACCGCCCTGCCGCATGTTGGCCGATATTACTAGGGAGACGTGCCAGAGTTGTCCGATCCGCTAGCAGAATCCGGTGTGGGCACGGCGATGCTTGACCCATGGATGCCCGCACCGATGTACCCCCGCCGGCCAACGAGCCGATTCACGACTACGCACCGGGCTCCGCGCAGCGTGCCCGACTCACCACCGCCCTGCAGGAACTCTCCGCCGAACCCGTCGATCTGCCGCATGTCATCGGCGGTCGGCACCGGATGGGGGACGGGGAGCGCATCGACGTGGTCCAACCGCACCGCCACCGTGCGCGCCTGGGCGCCCTGACCAACGCCACCGCGTCGGACGCGGCCGCAGCCGTCGACGCGGCAATGGCAGCCAAGGCCGAGTGGGCCGCGACGGCGTTCGACGACCGTGCCGCGGTATTCCTGCGCGCCGCCGACCTGCTGGCCGGACCGTGGCGGGAGAAGATCGCCGCCGCGACGATGCTGGGCCAGTCCAAGACCGCCTATCAGGCCGAGATCGACGCGCCCTGCGAACTCGTCGACTTCTGGCGGTTCAACGTCGCCTTCGCCCGCCAAATCCTGGCCCAACAGCCGATCAGCAGCGCGGGGGTGTGGAACCGCACCGACTATCGCCCGCTGGACGGCTTCGTCTACGCGATCACCCCCTTCAACTTCACCGCCATCGCCGCCAACCTGCCCACCGCACCGGCGCTGATGGGCAACACCGTGGTGTGGAAGCCGTCGGTCACCCAGACCTTCGCGGCCTACCTGACCATGCAGCTGTTGGAGGCCGCGGGCCTGCCGCCCGGGGTGATCAACCTGGTGACCGGCGACGGGTTGGCGGTCTCCGAGGTGGTGCTGGCCGACCGCCGGTTGTCGGGCATCCACTTCACCGGGTCCACCGCCACGTTCCAGCATCTGTGGCGCGAGGTCGGTACCCGCATCGCCGACTACGACAGCTACCCGCGGCTGGTCGGCGAGACCGGCGGCAAGGATTTCGTGGTCGCCCACACCTCGGCCGATCCGGATGTGTTGCGCACGGCGCTGATTCGCGGGGCGTTCGACTACCAGGGTCAGAAGTGCTCGGCTGCGTCGCGAGCCTTCGTCGCGCGCTCGGTATGGCAGCGGATGGGCGACGACTTCCTGGCCGCCACCGAGGCGCTCAGCTACGGCGACGTCACCGACCTGACCAACTTCGGTGGGGCCGTCATCGACGCCCGGGCATTCGCCAAGAACGCCCGCGCCATCGAACGGGCCAAGAGCGCACCGGGAGTCACCATCGCCGTCGGAGGCGAATGTGACGACAGCGAAGGCTATTTCGTCCGCCCCACGGTGGTGCTCTCCGACGACCCGACCGACGAGGCGTTCTCCTGCGAGTACTTCGGCCCGATTCTGGCCGTCCACGTCTATCCCGACGAAGAGTTCGACGACATCCTCACAGTGGTCGACGGCGGGTCGCGTTACGCCTTGACCGGCGCGGTGATCGCCGACGACCGGGCCGCCGTGCAGGCCGCCGCCGAGCGGCTTCGGTTCGCCGCGGGCAACTTCTACATCAACGACAAGCCGACCGGAGCCGTCGTCGGGCAACAACCGTTCGGCGGCTCGCGCGCCTCGGGCACCAACGACAAGGCCGGCTCTCCGATGAACCTGCTGCGCTGGACGTCGGCCAGGTCGGTCAAGGAGACCTTCGTGCCGGCGACCAACCACACCTACCCGCACATGGGGGTGCCGGACTGATGGGCGCCTTCAACCGCGTCGCCCGGCCGATGATCCTGGCCGCCAGCCGCTCGGAGATGTTGCGTCACAACGCCGAACGGTTCCCGTTGACGCGCAGCGTGGTGCAGCGATTCGTGCCCGGCGAAGGTGTCGACGACGCCATGGCCGCGGCGCGCATGCTGCGCGACTCCGGACGGCTGGTCAGCATCGACCACCTCGGCGAGGATGTCACCGACGCCGGCGCCGCGGACGCCACCGTCAAGGCGTATCTGCAGTTGCTCGACGCCCTGGGCGGTCGAGCCGAGGATCGCCAGGCCACGGTGCGCCCGCTGGAGGTGTCGCTCAAACTCTCTGCGCTCGGCCAGGCACTGGCCAGGGATGGCGAGAAGATCGCCTTGGAGAACGCACACCTGATCTGCGAACGCGCCCAGCAGGTGGGGGCCTGGGTCACCGTCGACGCCGAGGATCACACCACCACCGACTCGACGTTGTCGATCGTGCGTCAGCTGCGCGTCGAGTTCGGCTGGCTGGGAACGGTATTGCAGGCCTACCTCAAACGCACCGAAACAGACTGTGCCGAATTCGCCAGGGACGGCGCCCGGATCCGGTTGTGCAAGGGCGCCTACGACGAGCCGGCGTCGGTGGCCTACCGCGATCCGGCCGCCGTGACCGACTCCTACCTGCGCTGCCTGCGCGTCCTGATGGCCGGGACGGGATACCCGATGGTCGCCTCGCACGATCCCGTCGTGATCGCCGCCGCCGGTGAGCTGGCTCGCGAATACACCCGGGCGACCGACGAATTCGAATACCAGATGCTCTACGGTATCCGCGACGGCGAGCAGCGTCGGCTGGCCGACGAGGGCAACCATGTCCGGGTGTACGTGCCGGTCGGTACCCAGTGGTACGGCTACTTCGTCCGCCGACTTGCCGAACGCCCGGCGAACCTGATGTTCTTCCTACGAGCACTGGCGCAGCGCAACTGAACATCGCCGCGGCGCCCGTCATCCCCGCCGGAAGAAGGAACCCGCACTGAGCGCACTGGACGCCGTCACGCTGCTGGTCGCCGGTGTGCTGGGTGGGTTGGCGGGCAGCATCGCCGGACTGGCTTCGGTGGCCACCTATCCGGCACTGCTGGCGTTCGGGCTGCCGCCGGTGACCGCCAACGTGACCAACACCGTGGCGCTGGTGTTCAACGGGATCGGTTCGGCATGGGGATCGCGACCCGAACTGGCCGGGCAGCGGCGCTGGCTGACCCGGAGGGCGCCGATGACGGCCGCCGGCGGTGCCCTCGGGGCGCTGCTGCTGCTGACCACCCCGGCGGGTGCCTTCGAGAAGGTGGTGCCGGTACTCCTGGCGTTGGCGTCGCTGGCCATCGTCGTTCCCCGTGGCGCGCCTCATCCCGGCCCGCGGCGCCGCCGGGTCGTGGTGGCCGAGGCCGTGGCGATCTTCGCCATCGCGCTCTACGGCGGCTACTTCGGCGCGGCGGCCGGCGTGCTGTTCATGGCGTTGCTGCTCAACGCCGGCGCCGACAGCCTGGCACACGCTAACGCCGCGAAGAACATCCTGCTGGGGCTGGCCAATCTGGTGGCCGCGGTGTTGTTCGCGATCCTCGCCCCGGTGCACTGGCTGGCCGTCATCCCGCTCGGCGCGGGTTGCCTGATCGGGTCGCGGCTGGGACCGATCGTGGTCCGGCACGCGCCGGCCACCCCGCTGCGCGTCCTGGTCGGGGTCGCCGGCCTGGTGCTGGCGGTCAAGCTGGGGATCGACGCGTACCGGTGAGCGACGGCGTCAGAGCCACCAGCGCCACACCGATCACGAACCCGGCACTGGCCAGGACCGGGAAGCGTCCGTCTGGTGCGAATCCGAGCGAGGCGAAGACCGTCATCGTGGCTGCGACCGCGACAGTCCCGGCGTAGAGCGACGCGGCACCGACAGCGGGTGGCACTGCCACGGTGAACGTCGGCAGCGCTGCGGAGAACAATCGGCGACCGGACCACAGCAGTGCCAGCTCCACGGCGGCCACCACCGCCAGCATCGCGATCCATTCCAACCGGAAGAGCCACCACGCCGCCGAGCCGAGCGTCGGCTGCGGCAGCAGGCCGGTGGGGTAGCCGGCCAGCGCCACGACCACCACCGGCATCATGTGCCACAGGTAGAGCGCCATCACGTTGTCGTTGGCCACCGTCAGGACGCGCTGGGCGCGAGCTGATGTGAGTGCCCGGTTCACGGCCGGGGCGGCCGCCAGCACCAGCCCGGCCTGCACGCCGCCGAGCGCGAGAAGCGCGAGATTGGGCGGGCCGGTGTTGTTCACCGCCGCGCCGGGCACGCCGATCATGCTGACCGGATAGCCGCCGAGGGTGACCAGCAGCACCAACGCGACGGCGCAGCCACCGGCCAGTGGCAGCGTCCGGCGCGCGGGCAGCAGCCCGTCGTGCCAGGCGATTCCGAGCTGATAGAACACCGCCCACACCAGCAGATAGTTCGGCCAGCCGGCATAGGCCAGATGAGCCCCGAGGGCAGCCAGATCGAGCGCGGCGACCACGGCCACCATGACGGCCGGCACCCACAGCCCCCAGCGCCGCTGCGCGGCCACCGCCACCGGCGTCAACGCCACCACGAGCACGTAGATCCCCAGGAACCACAGGTGCATGGCCACCGCCCAGGCGCCGAAGTCCAGTTCCGCACCGGCGACACCGACGGCCTGCAACGTCACCACCACGACCAACACGAACATCACGTACACCGCCGTCGGCCCCAGCGGGCGGACCAGCCGTCGGCGCAGCCACGCCTGGGTGGGTTCGTCGTCGCCGCGGCGGCTCCAGGACACCGCGCTGGCGTAACCGGCCACCACGAAGAACACCGGCACCACCTGGAAAATCCAGGTCAGCCACTGGGTCCACGGCAGGTCGACGAGGGGGTTCTCCCGCCAGAAGCCGCCGTCGGAGAATGTCAGCGACGCGGCCACCCAGTGTCCGACGACGATCAGCAGCAGGGCGCACACCCGATAGAGGTCCATGGCGCGGGCGCGCACCACCGTCGCCGGCTCAGGTGTCTGAGGCATCGCTGTCCATTGTGCGGCGTTTCGGCGCCGCGGTCAGGCGGGGAAGGCGGCGACCGGCATGACGACGCTGCCGCGGCACGGTCCCTGCGCGATGTCGGTGTGCCAGGTGCCGCGCAGCGAACCGTCCGGCTGGGGTGCGTAGAACGCCCACGACGTGGCAGGACTCCACGCCTTCTGGTAGCCGTCACCCAGGAAGCAGTCCCATACCCAGTCGTAGGTGGTGGCCCACTCGGAGCCGTTCCAGGTGTAGCGGGTCGGCTGCGGAATGGTCGGGTTGCTGGGTGCGGGGCCGTCGACCACCGTCGCCGTGCAGCCACCGCCCGCGCAGGCGGTCTGCAGGGTGAAGGTGGCGCCGAAGTCGTTCTCCTTCTGGCGGCTGGCCGGGCTGGTGCCGGCTTTCTGCGAGGCGTAGGTGACCATCTGGTAGCGCCCGGTCCACGCTTGCGGCTGACCGTGCGCGGAGGCGGGGCTGAGCAGTCCGGCGGCGCAGATCGTCGCCACGGCAAAGAGCGTGACACCCAAACTGCGGTGGCCGGACTTCATGGCTCCTCATAGGTCGACGCGAACAATAAGCGTAGCCGTCAGTTAACCTCACCTGTCACATCTGCCCCACGACGCGCCGGTCAGGATTGCCGTCGCTCGGCGAGCAGCAATTGGCCGTACGCCGCGATCGACTGGGCGTCGGTGACTTCGCCGGTGCGGATCATCTCCTCGAACCGGGTCCGGGAGAACCAGGCGAAATGCATGTCCTGCTCCTCGTGCTCCCGGTCGGGATCGCCCTCGGTGATGTCGGTGGCCACGAACACCCACCCGCGCTGACTGCTCATCCCCGCGGCGATGTCGAGGCTGCCGAGCAGCATCAGCGACCCGGCGCTCAGCCCGGTCTCTTCGCGCAGTTCGCGGACGGCCAGTTCGGCCGGTTCCAGCTCGGCCCGGTCCGGGGCGGTGCCCTGCGGGAACTCCCAGCGGCGTTCGCCCAGCGGGTAGCGGAACTGCTCCACCAGCGCCACCCGGTCGTCGTCGATGGCGATGATCAGCGCGTAGGACGGCTTGTCCACGACGCCGTAGATGCCGGTGGACCCGTCCGGGCGGCGAATGACGTCCTCACGCACCGTCATCCACGCGTTGCGGTACACCTCTTTGGACGAGATCTGGGTGATGGGCTGCACCCGCCCAGTATCGGGGTAGCCTCGGCGACGTGCTGCTGGCCTCGTTGAATCCCGGTGCCGTCGCCGCCGGTGCCGATATCGAAGACGCGGTCCGGATCGACGGCGCGGTGCTGTCCCGCAGCGACCTGGTCGGGGCGGCCACCTCGGTGGCCGAGCGGGTCGGCGGGGCGAATCGGGTGGCCATCCTGGCGGCCCCGACCGCCACCACGGTGCTGGCGGTGACCGGCTGTCTGATCGCCGGGGTGCCGTTCGTGCCGGTGCCCGCCGACGTGGGGGTCGCCGAGCGGGCACACATCTTGACCGACTCCGGCGCGCAGGCCTGGTTGGGGGAGCAGCCGGCTGATCTCGGCGGTCTGCCACACATACCGGTGCGCCTACATGCCCGCTCCTGGCACCGGTACCCGGAGCCGGCGCCGGGGCCACCGCGATGGTGATGTACACCTCCGGCACCACCGGACTGCCGAAGGGTGTGCTGATCAGCCGGCGGGCGATCGCCGCCGATATCGACGCGCTGGCGCAGGCCTGGCAATGGAGCGCTGACGACACGCTGGTGCACGGCCTGCCGTTGTTCCATGTCCACGGCCTGGTGCTGGGTCTGCTCGGCTCACTGCGGGTCGGAAACCGCTTCGTGCACACCGGCAAGCCCACGCCGGCCGGTTACGCCGCCGCGCGCGGCACCCTCTATTTCGGGGTGCCGACGGTGTGGTCCCGGATCGCCGCCGACCACGAGGCCGCCGCCGCGCTGACCTCGGCCCGGCTGCTGGTCTCGGGGAGCGCCCCGCTGCCGGTGCCGGTGTTCACCCGGCTGGCCGAGCTCACCGGGCACGCACCCGTCGAACGGTACGGCAGCACCGAATCGCTGATCACCCTGAGCACCAGAGCCGACGGGGAACGCCGGCCCGGCTGGGTCGGCCTCCCGCTGGCCGGGGTGCAGACCCGGCTGCGCCACGACGACGGCTCCGAGGTTCCGCACGACGGGGAAACCATTGGCAGCCTTCAGATCCAGGCGCCGACGCTGTTCGACGGTTACCTCAACCGGCCGGACGCCACCGCCGAGGCGTTCGAGCCCGACGGCTGGTATCGCACCGGTGACGCCGCCGTCATCGACGCCGACGGCATGCACCGCATCGTCGGCCGCGAGTCGGTGGACCTGATCAAGTCCGGTGGCTTCCGGGTCGGCGCGGGTGAGATCGAAACACTGTTGTTGGGCCATCCCGGAGTCGCCGAGGTCGCCGTCGTCGGCATGCCCGACGAGGACCTCGGCCAGCGGATCGTGGCCTTCGTAGTCGGTGATGCCGAGCCTGGCGAGCTCATTCAGTTTGTCGCCGAACAACTCTCGATACACAAACGACCCCGCGAAGTCCGGTTGGTCGATTCACTGCCGCGTAACGCGATGGGCAAAGTGGTCAAGAAGGAGCTGATGACATGGCGATGAGATTCAGCGAGGTCTGTATCGACGCCCGCGACATCGAGGCGTTGTCGTCGTGGTGGTCGACGGTGCTCGGCTGGCCGGCCGAACCGACCGATGACGGCGACGTCGCCCTGCGCGCGCCGGCGGGCGCCGGACCGGACTGGCTGTTCCTGGCGGTGCCGGACGACAAGGTCGTCAAGAACCGCATCCACTTCGACTTCACCCCCGACGATCAGCACGCCGAGGTCGAACGGGTGCTCGGGCTGGGAGCCCGCCGGGTCGACATCGGCCAGGGTGAGCAGAGCTGGGTGGTGCTGGCCGACCCGGAAGGTAACGAATTCTGCATCCTGTCCGGCCAATAGCGCGGCGTCAGCCGCCGAAGGCGGCGGTGACCGCGGCGACCCTCGGGTCCTCGCGCAGCTCTTCGAGCGTGCTGGCCAGCGGCAGCCGCCAGTTCGGGTACTCGTTGATGGTGCCGGGCAGGTTGGGCTGGCGGATCTCACCGATGACGTCATAGGGCGAGATCAACTTCAACCGGCTCGGGGTGGAGGCGAGAAACCGGTGCATGGCCACCACGATCGCCGCGTCGTCAGGTTCGGACTCCGCAAGCAGGCCCTCGCCGCGCAACAAGGCCACCCATTCGGCGCGTTCTCGTTCGGCGGTGGCCTGCTCGGTCGCGACGTCGTCGAGCAATCCGAGTTCGGCCCGCACCCGCACGTGTTCACCGCGCAAAAACCCGGCCGCGGTGGGCAGGTCGTGGGTGGACAGACTGGCCGCTGCCCGGGACGGCCAGCTCGCCGCGGGTAGCAGCGGCTGCCCAGGTGCCGACTCGTCGCGGGTGAACCAGGCCACCGCCGAGCCCAGCATCTCGTTGGCGGCCAACGCCGTTGTCACCTCGGGTTCGACGGTGCCGAGGTCTTCGCCGACCACGACGGCGCCGGCCCGGTGGGCTTCCAGGGCCAGCACCGCGAGCATCACCTCGGCGTCGTAGTGCACGTAGGTGCCGCGGTCGGGTGTGTCACCCGGTGGGATCCACCACAGCCGCCACAGCCCGGCGACGTGGTCGATTCGCAGCCCATCCGCATGGGACAGGATGGCGCGCAACATATCTCGCAGCGGGGTATAGCCGGTCGCCGCCAGCCGGTCGGGCCGCCACGGCGGCAGGCCCCAGTCCTGGCCGCGCGGGGTGAAGTTGTCCGGCGGCGCTCCGATACTGACCCCGCCGGCCAGAACGTCGGCCAGCGCCCAGGCGTCGGCACCTTCGGCGTCCACCCCGACCGGCAGATCGTGCAGCACGCCGAGTGCCATGCCGGCGGTGGCGGCGGTGTCGCGCACCGCGGAAAGCTGTGCGGCGCACTGCTGTTGCAGCCAGGCGTGAAAGTCCAACCGCAACGCCAATTCTCGACGAGCATCGGTGACCGCCGGACTGTTCACATCGTGCAGCGCCTGCGGCCATTGGGTCCAGCGGCCGCCGTGCCGCTCGGCCAGTGCGCAATAGGTGGCCCAGTCGGCCAGGCCCTTGTCGGGCGCCGTTGCGTTCAGCGGGCTGGGTCGGCCCTCGTATCGCCACAGTGTTTCCAGCGCGGCACGTTTGGCGGCCCACACCAGGTCGTGGTCGACGCGTTCGGTATCGGCCGCGACGCGCAGCGCGTCGACTTCGGCCCGGGTATCCGGGTCGGCTCGGCGGTAGGCGTCGAGGTCCTCGATCCGCAGTGCCAGCGGATTGGAGAATCGCCGGCTCGAGGGGGTGTAGGGCGACGGCTGTACCGGATGGGTGGGCCCGGGCGCGTGCAGCGGGTTGAGCAGCACCGCACCCGCGCCGTGGGTGGTGGCGGTCCAGTCGATGAATTCCCGCAGATCACCGAGATCGCCGATACCCCACGAGCGCGTCGAGCGCAGCGCGTACAGCTGCAGCATCCAGCCCCAGGTGGCCGGGGTATGCGGGACCGTCGGCGGGGCGGCCACCAGGGTGACCTGCTGGCCGTCCCGGGTGTGCAGCTCATACCAGCCCGGTGCCAGGTCGGCAGGCAGCTCGTCACGGACCTCGATGTGGCGGCCGTCCTCGGCGACCAGCTCGGTGGCACCGGGCAGGGCGTGCGGCTGCCCGGTCAGCCGCACGGCGACCGTGGGCGGCAGCAGACCTGCCCGCCCGCGGTCGGCGAGCTTGGCCAATTCGGCGCGCCGGTCGCTGTCGGTGCCGGCTTCGACGTCGAGCAGGCCGAGCACGCGGATCACCACGTCGGCGTCGACCTGCACCGGCTCGCGGCGCTCGTTGCGGTAGGAGGTGGCCACTCCGTGCGCGGCCGCCAAGCGGCGCAGGTCATCTGGAAGCACGCTGCACCTATACCCGAGCCGTCATCTTTCACACGCCGGCCGGCGTGCAACGCCTCTGCCTAATTGGCGTGCAACGCCTCTGCCTAATTGGCGTGCAACGCCTCGTTCAGCGCGATGCCCTTGCCGTCGCGACCCACCACCTCGACCGCCCCGGTCACCGAATTGCGCCGGAACAGAAGGTTGTTCGCGCCCGAGAGGTCGCGGGCCTTGACCGTTGTCCCGTCCGGGGTGGTGACCTTGGTTCCGGCGGTCACATACAGCCCGGCCTCGATGATGCAGTCGTCACCGAGTGAGATGCCCAGACCCGCATTCGCGCCCAATAGGCACCGCTTGCCCACCGAGATCACCTGCGTTCCGCCACCGGACAGGGTTCCCATGATCGAGGCCCCGCCGCCGATGTCGGAGCCGTCGTCGACGACCACGCCCGCCGAGATGCGGCCTTCGACCATCGAGGCGCCCAGCGTGCCGGCGTTGAAGTTCACGAATCCCTCGTGCATGACCGTGGTGCCCGGCGCCAGATGCGCGCCCAGCCGAACCCGGTCGGCGTCGGCGATCCGCACCCCGGTCGGCACCACGTAATCGACCATTCGCGGGAACTTGTCGACACCGTAGACCGTCACCGGACCGCGCCGGCGCAGCCGCAGCCGGACGTCCTCGAAACCCTCGATCTGGCACGGGCCGTAGTTGGTCCACACCACGTTGGTCAGCGCGCCGAAGATGCCGTCGAGGTTGCACCCGTGCGGCTCGACCAACCGATGCGAGAGCAGGTGCAGCCGCAGGTAGGCGTCATAGGTGTCGGCCGGCTTGTCGTCCAGGTCGGCGATCACGGTGCGCACCACGATCGTCTCGACCCCGCGAGCGGAGTCCGGACCGCTCAGGGCGGCGAGGCCGTCGGGCACCTCGGCCACCGACAGCCGGGTCGTGCCCGACGGACCGTAGGAACCCAGTTCGGGTGCCGGGAACCAGGTGTCCAGGACGGTGCCGTCCTCGGTCACGGTGGCCAGGCCCACACCAGCAGCAGCAGTCACGCTGCTAGAGGTTAATGCATGACCACGGCCCGCTAGCCTGGTCAGTTGTGCCACTAGACCTGAGCGCGGATCCGATCGCGCTGACCGCCGCCCTCGTCGACATCCCCAGCGAGTCGCGCCACGAGACACGCATCGCCGACGAGGTCGAGGCGGCGCTGCGCGAGCAGACCGCCGGCTACGAGATCGTCCGCGACGGTGACGCGGTGCTGGCCCGGACGAACTTCGGCCTGCCCTCGCGGGTGGTGCTGGCCGGGCACCTCGACACCGTGCCGGTCGCCGACAATCTGCCGTCCCGATTCGACGGTGACCACCTGTTCGGGTGCGGCACCTCGGACATGAAATCCGGGGACGCGGTCTTCCTGCACCTGGCCGCGACCGTCACCGAACCCACCCACGACATCACCCTGGTGTTCTACGACTGCGAGGAGATCGAGGCCTCGGCCAACGGTCTCGGCCGCATCCAGGCGCAACTGCCCGACTGGTTGCAGGCCGACGTCGCCATCCTGGGCGAGCCCTCCGGCGGCTACATCGAAGCCGGCTGCCAGGGCACCCTGCGGGTGGTCATCACCGCGTCCGGGACGCGGGCCCACTCGGCCCGATCCTGGCTGGGTGACAACGCCATTCACAAGCTCGGTGCCGTCCTGGACCGGTTGTCCGGTTACGACGCGCGCATCGTCGACATCGACGGCTGCACCTACCGGGAGGGTTTGTCGGCGGTCAAGATCGAGGGCGGGGTGGCGGGCAACGTCATCCCCGATGCCGCTGCGCTGACGGTCAACTTCCGGTTCGCGCCCGACCGCTCCCCGGACGACGCGCTGGCCCACGTCCGGCAGGTGTTCGACGGGCTCGATGTGCACCTGGAGCAGACCGACGTGGCCGCCGGCGCGCTGCCCGGGCTGCGCAACCCCGCGGCGGCGGCGCTGGTGGCGGCCGCCGACGGGATGGTGCGCGCCAAGTACGGCTGGACCGATGTCGCCCGGTTCGCCGCGCTGGGCATCCCCGCGGTGAACTACGGCCCCGGCGACCCCAACATGGCCCATCGGCGTGACGAGCGGGTCGCCGTCGCCCAGATCACCGCCGTCACCGACACGCTGCGGCGCTATCTGACGACCTGACGACCTAGCTGCCCAGATCGTCGGCTTGCCGCGCGGCATCCGCGGCGACGCCCGCCATCCCGACCCGCTCGAAAGCCGCTGACACGTCGAGTAGTCCGGCGGTGTCGCGGGCGCGCAGCGCCCTGGCGTAGTCCACGGCCAAGCGTCCGACGACGGTGTCCATGGTCAGCCGGTCCAGCGCCTCGGCAGCCCGGGTGTCGCCCAGGCGCACCGCGTCGAGCAAGGCGCGCAGCGCCACGGCCGACTGCCCGCCGCGCTCGGCGGTCGTTGCGGCGTCCCGCGCCGCGGCGATCGCCTCCGCGCCGTCCCGGCGGGCGGCGGCCGTCCACGCTTTCGCCAGCCCCAACTCCGGCGCGAACAGCATGGACTTCAGGCCGTGCTTGGCCTCGGCGCGGGCGAGGATCCGGCCGGCATCGGCCAGGCGGCCGGTCTGGGCGACCGCGCGGGCCAGCAGCATCCAGGCCAGCGGTCCCCAGGAGTAGCCGGTCGGTGCCAGCGCGGTGGCCGACTCCTCGAGCAGGTCGGCGGCCGCCGCGGGATCACCGCGGGCGATCAGCACGTCGGCGACCAGCAGCGTGCCGATCGCGTGCGCGGGCTGCGCGCCATGGGCGTCGTCCACCAGCTGCTGGGCTAGCGCCTGCGCCCGATCCAGCTCACCGCAGAGCACCAGCGCCGTCGTCTGGCCGAAGGCGGAGGTGAACCGCAGCAGCCCCGGATGCCCGGCGGTGATGGCCCGTTCGGCGAGCTCGTCGACGTCGGCGAATGCGCCCATCCGAGCGGTGCACAGCGCCGCCGCCGCGGCCGCCCACCCGACGGCCTGATCGTCGGCGTCGGGCGCGCCGAGCACCGCGCCGGCCAATTCCATCGCACGCTGCGGACTGCCCGCGTTCATCGCGAACGTGCCCAGCAGCGCGTCGACGGTGGCGACCGCCGGACCCGATGACACCCGGCCGCGCAGGCTGCGCAGGAACGCCGTCGCGCGCTCGGGTTCGTCGAGCATCCAGAACTGATTGGCCGCCCGCGGCAGCGCCCACGCCATCAGCTCGGGCTCGGTGAGGGTGGCCGGGTCGACGCCGGCCAGCACGTCGGCCGCCTCCCGGCCGAGGCCCTGCCACGCCAGCTCCTGTGCCTTGGCGAGCGTGGCTTGCAGCGACAGTGACACCGCCGCAGTGTATGGCCGGGCCGCCGCTGGGCACGGCGAAATGCTGCGCGCTAGGTTTCTCGGGTGCAGCCCCAACCTGAGTCCCGAACCGAATGGGCGGTGTGTGTCTACTGCGCCTCCGGCCCCCGCCATCCCGAGCTGCTCGACCTGGCACGGCGAGTGGGGGAGGCGATCGCCGAGCGCGGCTGGACGCTGGTCTCCGGTGGCGGCAACGTGTCGGCGATGGGTTCGGTGGCCGCCGGGGCCCGGTCGCGGGGCGGGCGTACCGTCGGCGTCATCCCCAAGGCGCTGGTGCATCGGGAGCTCGCCGACGTCGAGGCAGACGAACTGATCGTCACCGACACCATGCGGCAGCGTAAGCAGATCATGGAGGACCGCAGCGACGCCTTCCTGACGTTGCCGGGCGGCATCGGCACGCTCGAGGAGCTTTTTGAAACCTGGACCGCTGGGTACCTGGGTATGCATGACAAGCCGGTGGTCCTCCTCGACCCCATCGGCCACTACGACGGACTGCGGAGCTGGCTGTCCTCCCTCGTCGGCACCGGTTTCGTCGCGCAGGCCGCGCTCGATCGGCTGGTCGTCGTCGACGACCTCGACGTGGCTCTGGAGATTTGCGCCGCCGGGCGCTGAGCGGCCCGGGGTTAGGCTGGCCGCCAACGGTGGCGGGCGAGATGCGGGAGGTGGCGGTTATGGCCGGCGATGATTCGGGTTCGGGTTCCCGGGACTCCGGAGCGCGGCAATCGGTCGGGCTGCTCGACCTCGCCACCCGGCTGCCCGCGGTGGTGATGGATGCACCGGTGATCCTGCGCGGCGCACTGACGGGTCTGCTGGCGCTGCCGACGTCCAAGGCCTCGATCGGCAAGGTCTTCCAGGACCGGGCCGCCCGCTACGGCGACCGGGTGTTCATCCGGTTCGGCGACGAGAAGGTGACTTACCGGCAGGCCAACGAGACCGCGAATCGCTACGCGGCCGTGCTCGCCGACAACGGCGTCGGCCGCGGCGACGTGGTCGGCATCATGCTGCGCAACTCGCCCAACGCCGTGCTGATGATGTTGGCGGCGGTCAAGTGCGGCGCGGTGGCCGGCATGCTGAACTACCACCAGCGCGGAGATGTGTTGTCGCACAGCATCGGTCTGCTCGATGCCACCATCGTGATCGCCGAGTCGGACCTGATCGACCCGATCAAGGACAGTGGTGCCGAGGTAGCCAAACTGACCACCATCGAAGACTTCGTCGAACAGGCCGAGGGCAAGCCGACCGACAACCCCAAGTCCGCCTCGGAGGTTCAGGCCAAGGACACCGCGTTCTACATCTTCACCTCCGGCACCACCGGACACCCCAAGGCCAGCGTGATGACCCACCACCGCTGGTTGCGCGCCCTGACCGTCTTCGGCGGGCTGGGGCTTCGGCTCAAGAGCGACGACACCCTGTACTGCCCGCTGCCGCTCTATCACAACAACGCGCTCACGGTTGCGGTGTCGTCGGTCATCAATGCCGGCGGCACCCTGGCGCTGGGCAAGTCGTTCTCGGCGTCGCGGTTCTGGGACGACGTGATCAAGATGGAGGCCACCGCCTTCATCTACATCGGCGAGGTGTGCCGCTACCTGCTCAACCAGCCGCCCAAGGACTCCGACCGGGCGCACAAGGTCCGCGTCATCACCGGCAACGGGCTGCGCCCGGAGATCTGGGACGAGTTCACCAAGCGGTTCGGCATCGGGCGGGTCGCCGAGTTCTACGCCGCCAGCGAGGGCAACACCGCCTTCATCAACATCTTCAACATTCCGAAGACCACCGGCATCAGCCCGCTGCCGCTGGCCTACGTCGAGTACGACCCGGAAAGCGGCGACCCGGTGCGCGACGAGAACGGCCGGGTACGCAAGGTCGCCTCGGGCAAGCCGGGACTGTTGCTGAGCCCGGTGAACAAGCTGTCGCCGTTCGACGGCTACACCGACAAGGCGGCCAGCGAGAAGAAGTTGGTGCGCAACGCCTTCAAAGAGGGTGACGTCTGGTTCAACACCGGGGACGTGATGAGCCCGCAGGGCATGGGGCACGCCGCCTTCTCCGACCGCCTCGGCGACACGTTCCGCTGGAAGGGCGAGAACGTCGCCACCACCCAGGTGGAGGCGGCGCTGAGCGAGGACAAGAACATCGAGGAGGCCACCGTCTTCGGCGTGGAGGTGCCCGACACCGGCGGCCGGGCCGGTATGGCGGCGATCAAGCTGCGCGAGGGTGTCGAGTTCGACGGTAAGGCGCTGGCCGACACGGTCTACGCCAACTTGCCCAGCTACGCCGCTCCGCTGTTCATCCGGATCGTGGAGTCTTTGGAGACCACCTCGACGTTCAAGAGCCGCAAGGTCGACCTGCGCAACCAGGGTTACGGCGCCGACGGCAGTGATGGCGGCGAGATCAAAGACCCGCTCTACGTGCTGGCCAGCAAGGAGGAGGGTTATGTGCCCTTCTACCCCGAGTACCCCGAGGAAGTCGCGGCCGGCAAGCGCCCCGGCTAGCTCGCCCCCCTTCGCCCAAATCGACGATTCGCCGCGGAAGTGCGAGGCGGATTCAGGCATTTCGTCGATCTCGGCGCGGCCAGGCACCATGGTGGGGTGACGTCGACGTTCTGCGGCCGGCCGGTGGCCGGTGATCGCGCGCTGATCATGGCGATCGTCAACCGCACCCCGGACTCGTTCTACGACCGGGGCGCCACCTTCACCGACGAGGCTGCCAAGGATGCCGCCCATCGCGTGATCGCCGACGGTGCCGACGTGGTGGATGTCGGCGGGGTGAAGGCCGGGCCGGGAGCGGTGGTCGACGCCGACGAGGAGATCGCCCGGGTGGTTCCGTTCATCGAGTGGTTGCGGGCCGAATATCCCGACCAGCTGATCAGCGTGGACACCTGGCGGTCGACGGTGGCCAAACAGGCCTGCGCGGCCGGTGCGGACCTGATCAACGACACCTGGGCCGGTGCCGACCCGGCACTGCCCGAGGTCGCGGCCGAATTCGGTGCCGGCCTGGTGTGCTCGCACACCGGCGGGGCGACGCCACGCACCCGGCCATTCCGGGTGAACTACGGAACCACCGTGACCGGGGTGGTCGACGCCGTCATCGCCGAGGTGACCGCCGCCGCCGAGCGTGCGGTGGCGCTCGGGGTGGCCAGGGACGCGATCCTGATCGATCCGACCCACGATTTCGGCAAGAACACTTATCACGGCCTTACTTTGTTGCGCCACGTAAAAGATCTTGTTAAGACCGGATGGCCCGTCCTGATGGCCCTGAGTAACAAGGATTTTGTCGGGGAGACTTTGGGTGTGGAGCTCGCCCAACGCCTCGAAGGCACCCTGGCGGCGACGGCCCTGGCCGCCGCCGACGGCGCCCGGATGTTCCGGGTGCACGAGGTGGGCCCCACCCGGCGCGTGCTGGAAATGGTCGCGTCGATCCACGGTGAACGTCCGCCGACGCGGACGGTGAGGGGACTGGCATGACCGAACTCATCGCCAACGACACACTGCCCGGCGACACCTGGCTGTCCGACCACAGCTGGAGCCGGCCGAACTGGACCGTTGCCGAACTGGAGGCCGCCAAACGGGGACGCACCATCTCTGTCGTCCTGCCCGCGCTCAACGAGGAGGAGACGGTCGGTTCGGTGATCGAGACCGTCCGTCCGCTCCTGGGCGGTCTGGTCGACGAGCTGATCGTGCTGGACTCCGGATCCACCGACGACACCGAGATCGAAGCGATCGCCGCCGGCGCCCGGGTGGTCAGCCGCGAACAGGCGCTGCCCGAGATCGAACCCCAGCCGGGCAAAGGCGAGGTGCTGTGGCGTTCACTGGCCGCCACCACCGGCGACATCATCGTCTTCATCGACTCAGACTTGATCGAGCCGGACCCGATGTTCGTGCCGCGGCTGGTCGGCCCGCTGCTCACCGGTGACGGTATCCACCTGGTCAAGGGCTTCTACCGGCGGCCGCTGAAGGTCGGCAAGGGCGAGGATGCCAACGGCGGCGGCCGGGTCACCGAGCTGGTGGCGCGCCCGCTGCTGGCCGCGCTGCGCCCCGAGCTGGGCTGCGTGCTGCAGCCGTTGGGCGGTGAGTACGCCGGCACCCGCGAGCTGCTGAGCTCGGTGCCGTTCGCGCCGGGCTACGGGGTGGAGATCGGCCTGCTGGTCGACACCTACGATCGGCTCGGTCTGGACGGCATCGCGCAGGTCAACCTGGGTGTGCGCACCCACCGCAACCGCCCGCTGACCGAGCTGGGCGCGATGAGCCGGCAGGTCATCGCCACCCTGCTCTCGCGGTGCGGCATCACCGACTCCGGGATCGGGCTCACCCAGTTCCTGCCCGACGGGGAGGACGGCTACCTGCCGCGGACGACCACGGTCTCGCTGGCCGACCGCCCGCCGATGAACACCCTGCGCTGACCCGCGTTCCTCGCCCATGCCGACGTTTCGCGGCGAAAGTACGGGAGCAAGCCTGCACAACGTCGATCTCGGCGCGGCCGGTGTCAGTCGGTTAGGGCAATATTTCTGACGTGACTCTGATCCTGCTGTACCTCGTGGTGCTGATCCTGATCGGCATCGTCCTGTTCGGGGTGGCCAGCCTGGTGTTCGGCCGGGGCGAGGAGCTGCCCCCGCTGCCGAGGGCGACCACGGCCACCGTCCTGCCGGCCTCCGGGGTCACCGGCACCGACGTCGAGGCGGTGAAGTTCACCCAGGTGCTGCGCGGCTACAAGACCAGCGAGGTCGACTGGGTGCTCGACCGCCTGGGTGCCGAACTGGACCAGTTGCGCGGCGAGCTGGCCGCGGTCCGCGCCGCGGCCGGACTCGACGAGCCGGCCGTCACCCACCACGCCGTGCCTGCCACCGACGACGAGCTCGCGTGACGGATCTGCCCGACGACGACGGGCGCAGCCGCTGCGAATGGGCACGGGGGCAATCCGAGCTCTATCGCGACTACCACGACCAGGAGTGGGGGCGGGTGCTGCGCGGCCGCGACGCACTGTTCGAACGGATGAGTCTGGAGGCCTTCCAGAGCGGCCTGTCCTGGCTGATCATTTTGCGCAAACGCGACAATTTCCGGCGCGCCTTCGCCGGCTTCGAGATCGAGACCGTCGCCGGCTATACCGATCGCGACGTCACCCGGCTGATGGCTGACGAAGGCATCGTGCGCAACCGGGCCAAGATCGAGGCCACCATCGCCAACGCCCGGGCGGCCGCCGAACTCGACGTCGACCTGTCCGACCTACTGTGGTCCTACGCGCCGCCGGCGCGCCCGCGACCCGCCACGCTGGCCGACGTGCCGGCGATCACCCCGGAATCCCAGGCGATGGCCAAGGACCTCAAGAAACGGGGTTTCCGCTTCGTCGGCCCCACCACGGCGTACGCGTTGATGCAGGCCACCGGCATGGTCGACGACCACACCGTGTCGTGCTGGGTGCCGCCGGCCCGCCCCGGCAGCGGGTAAACCGGGCCCTGATCGCGAATCCGAAAGGCCTCAATCGGGTCCTTCACACTCATGCCCGCCGATGAGGAACAATAGAATCGAAAAGAAGCAGTTCCGTGCCGGGTGCACCAGCCATGTACCCGGCACCGATCGGGTCCGTGAAGACGGGCCGGTTCGAACCTGGAGGGAGCACTCGATGGCGGCGATGAAGCCCCGGACTGGCGACGGTCCGCTGGAAGCAACCAAGGAGGGGCGTGGCATCGTGATGCGGGTACCGCTGGAAGGTGGCGGACGGCTCGTCGTCGAGTTGACACCCGACGAAGCCGCCGCCCTCGGTGATGAACTGAAAAACGTCACCAGCTAACTGATCCACTTGCGAAACCCCGCGCGTCGGCGCGGGGTTTCGGTCTGCCAGTCGGCTTAGTTCGACACTTTGCGGTAGATCTCCAGAGTCTGCTCGGCGATGTGCGCCCAGGAAAACTCCTCGATGCAGCGTTGCCGCCCCGCCGCCCCGAAGCGGCGGGCCTGCTCGGCATCGCCGACCACCGCGTTGACCGCCTCGGCCAGGCCGGCCTCGAAGCCGGCCGGGTCGGCCGCCTCGTAGTGCACCAGCCGTCCCGTCACCCCTTCAGCGACCACCTCGGGAATGCCACCCACGTCGGAGGCCACCACCGCGGTTCCGCAGGCCATCGCCTCCAGATTCACGATCCCCAACGGTTCGTACACCGACGGGCAGATGAAGGCCGTTGCTGCGGACAGGATTTCGCGGATCTTGCCGATGGGCAGGAACTCCTGCACCCAGAACACGCCGTTGCGCCGGCTGGCTAATTCCTGTACTGCCGCACTGACTTCAGCGGCGATTTCGGGTGTGTCCGGTGCGCCGGCACACAGCACCAGCTGGATGTCGGGATCGAAGCGGTGGGCGGCGGCGATCAGGTGCGGCACCCCCTTCTGCCGGGTGATGCGGCCGACGAAGGCCACCATCGGCCGGGACGGGTCGACACCCAGCTCGGCCAGCACCGACTCGCCGCGTTCCGGCGGTGCCGGATACCAGACGTCGGTGTCGATTCCGTTCTTCACGACGTGGACCCGGTTGGGATCCAACGTGGGATAGACCGACAACACGTCCTCGCGCATTCCCGAACTGACCGCGATCACCGCGTCGGCGGCCTCGACGGCGGTGCGCTCCACCCACAGCGACACCCGATAGCCGCCGCCGAGTTGTTCGGCCTTCCACGGCCGTAGGGGTTCGAGCGAATGCGCGGTCAACACATGCGGAACTCCGTGCAGCAGCGACGCGATGTGACCGGCCATCCCGGTGTACCAGGTGTGCGAGTGCACGACCGTCGCGGCGGCGGCCGCATTGGCCATCACCAGGTCCGCGGACAACGTCGACAGTGCCGGGTTGGCGCCCTTGAGGGCCGGATCGGGTTGGTGGACGAACGCGCCGGCCCGGGGAGCGCCCATGCAATGCACGTCGACCTCACACAGCCTGCGCAGCTGCGCGACGAGTTCCGTCACATGCACGCCCGCGCCGCCGTAAACCTCGGGTGGATACTCCCGAGTCATCATCGCCACCCGCATACGCCCGACGGTAGTGGTAGCGGCGCGCCACCGCAGCCTTGTGGTCGCATGTGTCGTCAACGTGGTTGCGCGCGACCGCAACATGGCGTGTGGACCGCGACACAGCCACCGGTAATAGTGCCAATGGCCTAGCCGTTGGTTGCGCGTGCCGTTAGGTTTGCAGCATGAGGGAATTGCCACACGTGCTGGGCATTGTCCTGGCCGGCGGGGAGGGCAAGCGGCTGTATCCGCTGACAGCTGACCGGGCCAAGCCCGCGGTTCCCTTCGGCGGGGCCTACCGGCTCATCGATTTCGTGTTGTCGAATCTGGTCAACGCGCGGTACTTGCGGATCTGTGTGCTCACCCAGTACAAGTCGCACTCCCTGGACCGGCACATCTCGCAGAACTGGCGGTTGTCGGGTCTGGCCGGTGAATACATCACCCCGGTTCCCGCCCAGCAGCGCCTCGGGCCGCGCTGGTACACCGGTTCGGCCGACGCGATCTATCAATCGCTGAACCTCATCTACGACGAGGATCCGGACTACATCGTGGTTTTCGGCGCGGATCACGTGTACCGGATGGACCCCGAGCAGATGGTGAAGTTCCACATCGAGAGCGGGGCGGGTGCGACGGTCGCCGGGATCCGGGTGCCCCGCGCCGAGGCGCACGCATTCGGGTGCATCGACGCCGACGAGTCGGGACGCATCCGGGAGTTCATCGAGAAGCCGGCCGACCCGCCGGGCACGCCGGACGACCCGGAGCAGACGTTCGTGTCGATGGGCAACTACATCTTCACCACCAAGGTGCTCATCGATGCGATCCGCGCCGACGCCGATGACGACAACTCCGATCACGACATGGGCGGCGACATCATCCCGCGCCTGGTCTCCGACGGTATGGCCGCGGTGTACGACTTCAAGAACAACGAGGTGCCCGGCGCCACCGAACGCGACCACGGCTACTGGCGCGACGTCGGGACGCTGGACGCGTTCTATGACGCGCACATGGATTTGGTGTCCGTTCACCCGGTGTTCAACCTCTACAACAAGCGCTGGCCGATCCGCGGGGAGTCGGAGAACCTGGCGCCGGCCAAATTCGTCAACGGCGGTTCGGCTCAGGAGTCGGTGGTCGGCGCGGGCAGCATCATCTCCGCGGCGTCGGTACGCAATTCGGTGCTGTCGAGCAACGTGGTGATCGAGGACGGCGCGATCGTGGAGGGCAGTGTGCTGATGCCCGGTGTGCGGGTTGGCCGCGGCGCGGTGGTGCGCCACGCGATCCTGGACAAGAACGTCGTGGTCGGTCCCGGCGAGATGGTGGGCGTGGATCTGGAGAAGGACCGCGAGCGGTTCGCGATCAGCTCCGGTGGCGTGGTGGCCGTGGGCAAGGGCGTCTGGATCTAGTTCATCCCTGCGCCGTCCGGCGTCGGCGCCTGCGCCGCAGCAGCCCCACCGCCGCCCACGCCAGCGCGATGAGGATCACCAGCACCAGCACCGGCACCAGGATCGCGACGAATACCAGACCCACGCTGGCGATGTCCTCCAGTGTGCTCAATACCGGTGCCGCGGTCCCCGCCGTGGCGACATTCGCGGCGGGGCGCACCGCGGTCTTCGTCAGGTGCACCACCAAGGCGGTCACCACCCCGATCGCCACCGGCACCCACTGACCGGTTCGGGCGAAGTCGCCGGGGTCGGTGACGGCGGCGGTCTGGGCGGCGGTGCCCGAGCCGAACGCGATGCCGCCGGCCGTCGGGCGGATGAACGTCTGCACGGCGTCGTTGATCGAATCCAGCGCCGGAACCTTGTCGGCCACGATCTCGACGGCCAGCAGCACCGCGACGATGGCGATCACCCAGCCGTTCTCCAGCCAGGACCAGGTGTGCGGGAGCGTGACCAGGTCGGTGAACCGGCCCAGCAGGGCAAGCGCCAGTAGGGGGATGTAGGCGTTGAGGCCGGCGGCGGTAGCCAGCCCGAAACCGGTCATCAGCTCCACGTCTCCAGGATGACGCGTCCGGGCCCGGATAGCGGCCGAGCCGGCGAATTGACCGGTATCAGGGGTTGGCCAGATCCATCTCCGCAGGGCTGGCGCCGCCGATGTCCTGGGAGATGAAGCTCCGGCTGGTCAGCGGGCCGCCGAACTGCTGAAGGAGGCCGCCTTGATCGTTGCGGCCCAAGTCGACGGGTTCGAACCCCAGCCGCTGGATCAGTTCGGCGACCACGCCGTTGGCGTCGGGGTGGTTGCCGGACAGGAACAGCACCCGCCGGCCGCCACGTCCGTCGCCGGGTTCGCGGGCCAGGACCCTGGCCCAGGTGTGGCCGAACGCCTTGACCACCCTGGCGTTGGTCGCCCACTGCTCGACCAGGTCGGAGGAGGGTCGACCACCCAGGTCAGCCGGCGAGAAATCGCTGTAGTCAATGGCATTGGTGGCGTCGATGACGATGCGCCGGTTCCAGTCCGGCAGTTGTCCGACCAGAGCCTGTACCGCATCGAAGGGCACCGCCAAGACGACCACGTCGGCCTGCAGTGCTTCGGCAGCCTCGGTGGGCACGATGTGGTGACCGAGCTTGGCGGCCAGCGGGGCCACCGCGCCGGGCCCGCGCGATCCGGCGACGGCGACGGCGACGCCGGCCCGGGCGAACTGGGCGGCCACCGCCGAGCCGATGTTGCCCGAACCGATGATGGCGTACGTCATGTGGCCTTCCTGACCGCGGCGGCGTTTCCGCCAGATCGACTGCCGTGCAGCGACCCTCGCAGTTATGTAGTGATCGTTAAAGGTAATTCGGCTCGACGGTACCAGACCTGCCGTGCGGGTGCCTAGGATCGACGTCATGGCCCGGCCCCCGAAGTTCGACCGCGCGGCTGCGCTGCAGCGCGCCATGCACTTGTTCTGGGAGCGGGGATTCGACGGCACGTCGATCAACGATCTGACCGAGGCCATGGGAATCTCCCCGCCGAGCTTGTACGCGGCCTTCGGGGACAAACAAGCACTGTATGCCGCGGCCGTCGACCTCTACGAAGAGACGGCCGTGGTGCCCCCGGCCTTGGCGGCGCCGACCGCGCGGGAGGCATTCGGACAAATGCTGGACCGTGCGGTCGAGTTGTACACCCGTCCGGGTCGCCCGCGCGGGTGTCTGGTGATCGCCGACCCGCCGCTCCAGAAGCGCCGCGGTGCTGGGCTCAAGGCGATTGCCGACCGGCTGCGCCGGGCTCAACGGGAGGGCGATCTGCGCCGCGACGTCGACGCCGCGGCGTTGGCGGACTACATCGACCTGGTGCTGCGGGGGCTGTCGGCGAAGGCCAGGGATGGCGCCACCCGCAAGCAGTTACGTGCGGCTGCCGATCTCGCGCTCACGGCCTGGCCGGCCTAACCGGGCTCCTTGGTCAACACCGTGAACAACTGCGAGATGACGCCATCCTCGACGATCGCGACGTCGAACCCGGAGACCAGCGGTTGCCCGCCGCCAGAGTCACCCGCTCCCGGCGCGAAGACGTCGAAGGCGAGCAAGCCCATGTTGGCGGTCTGATACACCGGGCCCGACGGGGTGAAGCTGAGTCCGGCAAGCTGTCCATCGAGCAATGCCTGGGCCTTGTCGTGCAAGCGGTCGCGGCCCACGACCGTCTCCTCGGAGTCCGACCACCGGACGTCGGCCGCGTAATTGCGGCGGATCGTCGCCAGCCGCTTCTGCGGGTCGCGCTCGTTGAACACCGCCAACAAGTTCTCCTGCATGAGCCGAGTGATGTTCTCGCTCAAGGAGTTACTGACCTGAGCCATGGACGCAATCTATAGTGGTCATGCAAGTTAGGTCAAGGCGTGCCCGTCCTCACCACACCCGCGGCACCAGGCGGTAGCCAACCGTCTCCTGGTATTGCCGGTACCCGTCGAGTTGCCCGCTGAGCATCTTCTCCTCGTCGAAGATCCGCACCACCATCAGTGCCACCCCCGCGGCGGCGATCAGCAGCGCCCAGTACGAGCCCAGCGCCAGTGCCATCCCGATCATCAGGATCACGTTCCCGGTGTACATCGGATGGCGCACAACGCCGTACACGCCGGTGGTCACCAGCGGCTGCCCTTCCTCGACCGTGATGGTGGCCGCCGCGTACCGGTTCTGGTAGACGACGAACATCGCCAACCCGAGCCCGACGGCCACCAGCACGTCACCCACGACGGACAGCCAAGCCGGTACGCCCGACCAGCCGAACCGGTAGTCGAGGGCCGCCAGGACGAGCATGGCGGGGAAGGCGATGAAGGTGCCCACCATGACCACCCGCTGGATCGGCCGGGTCTCGGCTCTGGGTCCGGCACGCATCCGCCGCTGCATGGCCGCCGGGTCGATCCGGCTCAGGTAGAGCGTTGGCACCAGGCTGATCGTCGCGAACACGGCCAGGAATGCCCACCCCTGCCAGTAAGCAAGTGTGCCGGCCGGTAGAAACAGCAGCGCGGCGAACGCCACGGTGCCGACAACCGACGAGATCAGGGTTCGAATCATAGTGCGCATCGTGACCTCTCAGCTCACATCGCGGCGGCGATACAACCATCCGGCACCGAGCACCAGCCCGGCCGCGATCACGGTCAGCACGCTCAGTGTCACCACCGAAATCGACGACGGCGCCGTCGTCCGGCTGACCGAAGAGGCGTCCACGAGCCATCGCGGAAGCCGCAACAGGGCGCCGAGATACAACGCGACGACCACCCAGGTCACCGCCAGCCATCCGATCCCGGGATGGCGAAGGGCGGCACCGAGTGCCGCCACACCGGCAACGACGGCCATCGCTGGCAGGTAGGCCAGGGCGGCCACGGTCAGCCGCGCAACCATGACCGGTTCACCCAGCGTCAGACCCGCGCCGAGGCCGTTGCCCAGGCCGGCGCAGGCGAGTAGCACCGCAGCGCCGGCCAGCGCAGCGCCCAGCGCGGACAGCAGCCATCTCCAACGGGACACCGCTCCGGAGAGCACCGCCTCGCCGATCCCGGACCTCTCGTCACGGCTGAGACCGATCACCACGCTGACCACGTACGCCGTCGTCGCGGCGGCCAGGAACTGCGTCATCGTGGTGTAGACACCATCGGTCCCCTGTGTGGAGAGGACCCGGGCCAGCAACTCGTTGCCGCGGGCCGCATCCAGCAGCGACTTCGTCATCGACCCGAAAGCCGCGCCGGCCAGCAGGAGTCCGACCGCCCAGCCCGTCGTCAGCCCGCGGTGTATCACCAACTTCAACCCGAAGACACCACCGACCGGTCTGGCGTGGGGATGCTCACCCGCAGAGCTCAGGATGCCGTCGTCGTACTGACGCCTGCTCTCCAGGATGACGGCGGCAGCCGCCAACGCTGCGGTCAGCGCCAGCAGCAGCGCAAGCGGCCACCAGCGCAACGCGACGAAGGGTCGCATCTGTTGGGCCCAGGCGATGGGGGAGAACCAGCTCAACGGGCTGCCGGAGTTGTCGATCACATCCCCGGCGCCGCGCACGAGCACGGCGCAGCCCAGCATGGCCATCGAGACCGCAGTCGCGGTGCGCGCCTGTCGCCACAATTGCGCGGAAACCGTCGCGCACGCGCCGAAGGCGGTGGCGACGGCGGTGATGCCCAGGCACATGGCTGCGGTGTCGCGGACAGCGAATCCCGTTGCCGCCATGGCGAATGTCATCGTCGCGGCCAGGACCAGGTTGGTCGCGGCGATCACGATCAACGTTGCGGCGGTGCGGGCGTGGCGGCCGACGACGGCGGACGACACCAGTTCGGCGGCGCCGCTTTCTTCCTCGGCCCGGGTATGCCGGATCGCGGTCAGAATGGCCAGGATCGACGCGGCGACGATGAGGGTGAGCATCAGCTCATTTGCCATCATCACGCCGAGATCGGTTTCATCGCCACCGAACATGGGGCCACCCAGCATGATCCCCGCCGGGGTCTTCAACAGGTTGACTCGGGCCTGGCGCTGAGCTTCGTCGGGGTAGGCCAGCTTGATCCCGTTGGGGGCGTACACCATCATCAGCGTCAGCGCGGCGACCCATACCGTCAGCCGGATCCGGTCGCGGCGCACGGCGAAACGCACCAGGGCGGTCACCCCGGTCAGGGACGACGATGCCGGCGTGGCCTGGTGGCGGCCACCGGCCAGGGCCGCGGTGGCGGTCATTGTGCGGCGCTTCGATATTCGCGCAGAAACAGGTCCTCCAGTGACGCCGCAGTGACGGTCAGATCGGTGATGCCCAGCCCGGACAGGTGCGCCATGGTGGTGTCCATCGCGTCCCGGTCGACGCTGAACCTGACCTGCCGGCCGTGGACTTCGACGTCGTGCACCGCGGGCCATCGCCCCACGACGGCAGGATCCCGGTGGGTGCGCGCCGTGACGGTGGTGCGCATGAGGTGCCGCAGCTCAGTCAGCGAACCCGACTGCACGGTGCGCCCGGCGCGCACGATGGTGACGGTGTCACAGGTCTGCTCCACTTCGGCCAGGATGTGACTGGACAGCAGTACCGCTGCCCCGCGCCGGGCGACTTCGCGTACGCACTGCTGGAATGTCTTCTCCATCAACGGGTCCAGTCCCGATGTCGGTTCGTCGAGGATGTAGATGTCGGCGTCGGTGGCGAAGGCGGCTACCAGGGCGACCTTCTGGCGGTTGCCTTTGGAGTAGGTGCGCGCCTTCTTGTGCGGGTCGAGCTCGAAGCGCTCGATGAGCTGCTCGCGGCGGCGCGGGTCGACGTTGCCACGTAATGCGCACAGGAAGTCGATGGCCTGGCCACCGGTGAGGTTGGGCCACAGCGTCACATCGCCGGGCACATAGGCGATCCGGCGATGCAGGGACACCGCGTCCCGCCACGGATCACCACCGAGCAGCCGAACCCGCCCGCCGTCGGCGCGCAGCAGTCCCAGCAGCACCCGGATGGTGGTCGATTTGCCCGCGCCGTTGGGGCCGAGAAAGCCGGCTACTGAACCGGGCCGGACCGTAAGATCCAGTCCGTCCAGCGCCCGGGTGCGGCCGAAGGATTTTGTCAATCCGTGGATTTCGACCGCGGCGGAGTCAGTGTGTGTCCGCGGTGCCGATGCCGTCGTCATCAGCGTCTCCTTCATTCCTGGCTGCGAGATCGCCCTGTGCCACGAAGGCGTCGAACATGGTGGTGTCGGTGAGCAGCCCCTCGGTGTAGACCTCCAGCGCGGGCAGCACCATGTCGTTGCGGTAGTCGCGCAGTACCGCCCGGATGTCGGACGGGGTGTCGTGGAGTTGCAGGTAGAGCAGGAACGCGCCACCGCCGGCCATGCCCAGGTACTTGGCACGGGCAGCGGGATCCCGGCTGGGCTTGACGGTGCCGGCGCGGACGCCGTCGTCGAGGTAGGCCTCGACATTGGCGATCATGGCCCGCCACAGGTGGTTGGCCAGCTCGCCACCGGTCTGCATGGTGCGCACCAGGTAGGCCATCATCGGCGCGAACGATTCGATTTCGGCCACCTGGGCCAGCCAGCTGGCCGGGTCGGTGGAGCGGATCGCCTGGGATTTCTCGCTGCGGATTTCTTCGGCGATGAAGTCGTCGCAGGTCTTGCGCAGGCCTTCCTTCGATCCGAAGTGGTGGATGACCAGTCCTGGGCTGACTCCGGCCGCTTCGGCGATCGCCCGCACCCCGACATCGAATCCGCGCGAGCCGAACAGGTCGATGGCGGCGTCCCGGATCCGGGCGGCCGTCGTCAAGTCCGTTGAACGCATGTTCAGTATGCTAAACACGCGTTCAAGTACGGGTCAAGCGGTTACCCGAACTCTGATTTCGGACAGATCAACGGTCAGGCGGCGCGCGGAAGGTCCGTCCAGTCGGGGATCGGCCTCTCGGCCGCCGCCGGGTGCTGACGCCCGGCCCGGTTGACCAGGATCTCGAACATGCGGGCGGCACCTATGGTCCCGTAGGAGTAGGGCTGCGAGCGCCGAACGGGCCTGCCGGCCAGGCCGGTGATCGTGACGTGGACCCGGTGGCCATTGGGTCCGTCCGCCGGCGAACCGGATTCGCCGACGGTAGCCTTCAGTCCGGCAAGCGGAATTCGCTGTGCGTTCCGGTGGTAGCCCAAGATCAGAAATGTCTTGGTGATACGGAGTTCGGCCCAAGTCGCCACGACACGGTCGGCCCGGTTCCGCCGACTTTGCGCGAGGCTGGACACGGCCGCCCCAATAGAAGCAGGACGAAGGGGGTGAGCATTACCGCAGCAATAGTGGGACTGATGCGTTGATCCATGAGGTACCCCCGGAACATCCTGCGCAGATCGGGCGAACCAGCCCGTAACCTGCGCGCAATATTCTTGCCTCACACCGCCTTTGGGGTGACGCCTCCCATGGAAGCAGCGTGGTGGTGACAAGTCCAATGACTAATTTAGATAGCAGTCATCCTCAATTGCGATGGAATCACGATTTTCGATCGGACTTATTTCGATACGCGATCCATTGATCAAAGCAGAAATTTGCTAGATTTCCACTAAGTGTGCACACAGCAAATTTTCAGCAGGGTCAGCTATTGTCTGATAAGTTTGCCAAGTGGAACTTCGCCAGTTGGAATACTTCATGGTTGTCGCTGGTGAGATGAGTTTTTCTCGGGCCGCCGAGCGAGCCAACGTCGTCCAGTCTGCACTGTCGACCAGTATCAGCAAACTCGAGCACGAACTCGGCGTGCAACTGTTTGACCGTAGCCGCCAGCGCATCAAACTCACCGGGGCCGGCGAGGAGTTCCGCGATCGGGCCGCCGACGTGTTGCGTGCCGCCCACGCCGCCAAGGAGTCGGTGCTGGCCTGCGGCGGCAGCATCTCGGGCACGGTGGAGTTCGGCCTGCTGATCTCGTGGGGACCACTGGACTACGTCAAGGCGCTCGGTGACTTCGCGCAGGAGAACCCGCGGGTGCGGCTGCGCTCCCAGCTGTCCCAGACCGGATCCTGGGCGTACCTGTCGGCGCTGATCGAGGGGACACTGGATCTGGCCCTCATCTCGGCGCCGCGGCGGTTCCCCCCGCAGTTGGAGATGCACCTGCTCTTCGAGGACCCGCTCACGTTCGTCTGCCGCTCCGACCACCCGTTGGCCGGGCGCACGACGATCGACATCGCGGACCTGGCCCAGGAGGGTCTGGTCGGTTTTCCGCCCGGATACGGGCTGCGCAGCGTGGTCGACGACGCCTTTCACGCAGTGGGCCTGGAGGCGCCGACTCAGCACGAGCTGACCTTGGGTTTCTCCGAGGTCGCCGAGCTGGTGCGACGGGGCGTCGGCAGCGCGATCATCCCGGACAGCGAGGCGCGGCGGATCGCCGATCTATGCCGGGTCGAGCTGGCGGAGCCGGTGTTGTGGCGGGTCTACCTGGCCTCGCGGCCGTCGGCGGACCTCAGCCGGGCCACCGCCCGCCTGTCGGACATCATCAGGACCGCTCCCGGCACCATCGGCACCGACAGCCACCCGCCGAGCCTGGTGAAAGTCAGTCGCGCGCCGCGACCAAGATCCCGTCGCCAAGGGGCAGTAGCACCGGGGTAAGCCGCTCGTCCTCGGCGATCAGGCGGGCGGCCTCTCGCACCGCGACGACCTCGGCGTCGTTGGCGCTCGGGTCACCGGCGCGCCCGCCGAGGGCCGATCGATGCACGACGATCGCCCCGCCCGGACGCAACAGCCGTACTCCCTCAGTCACGAAGTCGGCCTGGTCGGATGGTGCCGCGTCGATGAACACCAGGTCGTAGGACTCGTCGGCGAGCCGGGTGAGGACCTCCTGGGCCCGCCCGGCGATCAGGCGGGTGCGCGAGGGGCCGATGCCGGCTTCGGAGAAGGCCTGCTTGGCGATGCGCTGATGCTCGGGCTCGATGTCGATGGTGGTCAGCACACCGTCGTCGCGCATCCCCGACAACAGCCACAGCCCGCTGACGCCGGCACCGGTTCCGACCTCCACCACGGCTTTGCCGCCGGACAGTCGAGCCAATACGCTCAGCAGTGCCCCGACTGCCGGCGTGACCGCGCCGGCGCCCGCATCCACGGCCCGCTCGCGGGCCGCCGCGACGATGGCGTCCTCGGAGATGGAACCCTCCGCGTGCGCCAGGAGGCGGTCTGCGCGGCTCGGGTCCGGCTGGCCGGTCTGGTCCTCGGTGGTGGCCATTCTCAGCAGCGTAGAGGCAACCCGATCGGCGCGCGGGCAGGCGCGCCCGGCGCGGGCGGGGCCCCGGCGACGGTGGCGGGTGAGCCGGTGTCGGTTGTCAAATTTGCCACGCACGCCGCGGGTATCAGACGAATACAGGAAAGGTAACGAAAGTATTTCTCAGACAAAGCTTACTTTGCTCATATCGCGCCCACACCGGTGTGGGGAACGGTAGCTGGCATGGAACACCGGGAACGCTGGTCGTGGAATACGCCCGACGGCGCTCGTGTTGTCAGCGTTGATGCAGTCGGCGGCACCAAGCCGGCGGCGCAGCACGACCAGGAGGATCCGACGACCACCACACTGATGTCCCCGCGCACATGTCGCACGCCGAGCAGTTCAGCGACACCGAGTGGGTCGAGACGTCCGACGAGCCGCAGGGGACTGCGGTGTTCGACGCGACGGGCGACCGGACGGCCATGCCGTCGTGGGACGAGCTGGTCCGTCAGCACGCAGATCGGGTCTACCGACTGGCCTACCGCCTGTCGGGCAATCAGCAGGACGCCGAGGACCTGACCCAGGAGACGTTCATCCGGGTGTTCCGGTCGGTGCAGAACTACCAGCCCGGCACGTTCGAAGGCTGGTTGCACCGCATCACCACGAACCTGTTCCTGGACATGGTTCGGCGTCGGGGCCGCATCCGCATGGAAGCCCTGCCCGAGGACTACGACCGGGTTCCGGCCGACGAGCCCAACCCCGAGCAGATCTACCACGACTCGCGTCTGGGCGCGGACCTGCAGGCCGCGCTGGACTCGCTGGCCCCGGAGTTTCGCGCCGCGGTGGTCCTGTGCGATATCGAAGGTCTGTCCTACGAAGAGATCGGCGCGACACTCGGTGTGAAGCTGGGCACGGTTCGCAGCCGCATCCACCGCGGCCGGCAGGCGCTGCGCGACTATCTGGCGGCTCACTCGGGCCAGCGGACGCTGAGCGACTTCACCGCCGAATCGGCTTAGCCAGTCATCGCCGAGCGGGCGCCATCGACCGAAGTCGGTAGCCGTCATGTCATGTCCTTCTGGGCTGCGCGCGCTACATTCGACCTAGCGGCCGCGAAACCCGACGCGACCGAGAGGAGCTGGTGATGGTCGACCGTGGACACATGTTCCGTCGGGCGTTCTCCTGGCTCCCCGCACAGTTCGCCTCGCAAAGCGATGCCCCGGTCGGGGCGCCGCGGCAGTTCGGTTCCACCGAGCACCTGTCCACCGAGGCCATCGCCGCCTATGTGGACGGCGAATTGCGGATGAAGTCCTACCTGCGAGCGGCGCACCATTTGTCGCTGTGCCCGCAGTGCGCCGCGGAGGTAGAGGGCCAGACTCAGGCCCGCGCCGCGTTGCGCGACTCGATGCCGATCAGCATGCCCAGCAGCTTGTTGGGGCTGCTGTCCCAGATTCCGCAGTCCGCGCCGGACGAGCACGCGGGTCAGCAGCAGCCCCACCGCACCGGCGGCGACATCGAGTCCGGACTCGCCGATCAGTTAGCTGACGGCACGGACCGTAGCCGACGTAAGCGCCGGTAGGGTGGATGTGAAGTCGAGCAGCGACGTGCTCGGTCCCGTAGCGCGCGCTCGTTGAGCGCTTGGATAGAGGTTGAACTTGAGCCCCAATCAGGACAGTTCCGGCACCGGCCCCCGCCTGGCGCCCCGCCCGGTGACCCGGCCGCCGGTCGATCCCGCTGCCACCCGTGCCTTCGGGCGTCCCAAGGGTGTCGACGGATCGTTTGTCGCCGAGGAACTGCGGCCGGCCAAATACCGCGGCGAGGTCGAGTTCCAGCCCAAGGACCATGTGCCCGACCCGGTGCTCGGCGAGGCGTTCGGTCGGCCCTACCCGGGCGGTGACTCGCTGCAGCGGCACCCCGCCGACGCCGGCGCGCTCGAGGCCGGCAAGGACGACGGCGACGACGTCGACGATCCATGGCGCGATCCCGGTGCCGCCGCCGCGCTGGGCACTCCCGCGCTCGACAAGCCGGCGCCGGTGGTGGTTGCCGGACCCACCGGCAAGCTCGGCGTCCGCGAGGTGCTGTTCGGCGGCCGGGTGTCCTACGTGGCGCTGGCCGTGCTGGGCATCGTCGCCCTGCTGATCGGATTCGCCGGTGGATGGGTCGGTCGCAAGACCGCCGAGGTGGTGGAGGCGTTCACCACCTCCAAAGTTTCGCTGGCGACCAACAGCACCGGCGAGGTGCCGCCCGGACGTTTCGCCAAGGTGGCTGCCTCGGTGGCGGACTCCGTCGTCACCATCGAAGCGGTCAGTGACGACGAGGGTGCCCAGGGCTCGGGTGTCGTCGTCGACGGCCGCGGCTACATTGTGACCAACAACCACGTCATCTCCGACGCCGCCAACAACCCGAGCAAGTTCAAGATCTCGGTGGTGTTCAACGACGGCAAGGCGGTGCCGGCCAACCTCGTCGGCCGCGACCCAAAGACCGATCTCGCCGTGCTGAAGGTCGACAACGTCGACAACCTCACCGTGGCCCGGTTCGGCGACTCCGACAAAGTGCACGTCGGCGACGAGGTCATCGCCGCAGGCGCCCCGCTGGGGCTGCGCAGCACCGTCACCCACGGCATCATCAGCGCCCTGCACCGGCCCATCCCGTTGTCCGGTGAGGGCTCGGACACCGACACCGTCATCGACGCCATCCAGACCGATGCCTCGATCAACCACGGCAACTCCGGCGGTCCACTGATCAACATGGATTCCGAGGTGATCGGGATCAACACCGCCGGAAAGTCGTTGTCGGACAGCGCCAGTGGCCTCGGGTTCGCCATTCCGGTCAACGAGGTCAAGGAGACCGTCGAGGCGCTGATCAAGGACGGCAAGGTTGCGCATCCCACGTTGGGTCTGTCGGCGCGTTCGGTGAGCAATGACCTCGCCCAGGGCGCCCAGGTGGCCAACGTCAAGGCCGGCAGCCCCGCCGAGAAGGCCGGCATCCAGGAGAACGACATCGTCGTCAAGGTCGGTAACCGCACGGTGGCCGACGCCGACGAGTTCGCCGTCGCGGTGCGCCAGCTCAAGATTGGGCAGGACGCGCCCATCGAGGTCATCCGTGACGGACGCAAGGTCACGCTGACGGTGAACCCCGCACCGGACAACTGACGCCATGTTCGCCAACGTCGGGTGGGGCGAGATGCTCCTGCTGGTGGTCGTCGGGTTGGTGATCCTGGGCCCCGAGCGGCTCCCCGGTGCCATCCGCTGGACGTCTAGTACCCTGCGCCAGGCGCGCGACTACATCAGCGGTGCGACCAGCCAGCTGCGTGACGATCTGGGCCCCGATTTCGAGGACCTGCGCCAGCCACTGTCCGAACTGCAGAAGCTGCGGGGCATGACCCCGCGGGCGGCGCTGACCAAGCACCTGCTCGACGGCGACGATTCCTGGATCTCCGAGGCATTCTCGTCCCCCGACAAGCCACACAGCGCTGGCGGCCCCCAGCCGCAGCCACAGCCGGAGCCGGCCAAGCCCGTTCCGGAGCCGCTGCCGCCCGGCACGCCGGCGCCGTTCGATTCCGACGCCACGTAAGGCTCAAGCCGGGTTCAGAGCTTGCGGGTGGTGTCCAATCCCAGTGACATGCCCGCCAGTCCACGCCGTCGTGCGGCGAGTTTGTCGGCGATGCCGCGCAGTTCCTTGCCCGCCGCCGAATCGGGTGCCGACAGCACCAGCGGCACGCCGGAGTCGCCGGCCGACACCAACGCCGGGTCGAGCGGAACCTGGCCGAGCAGCGGCACGTCGGCGCCGACCGCCCGGGTGAGGCGCTCGGCGACCTGCCGGCCGCCGCCTTCGCCGAAGATCTGCATGGTGGTGCCGTCGGGCATCAGCAGGCCGGACATGTTCTCCACAACCCCGACGATGCGCTGACGGGTTTGCAGGGCGATCGCCCCGGCCCGCTCGGCGACCTCCGCGGCGGCGAGCTGCGGGGTCGTCACGACCAGGATCTCCGCGCCGGGGATCAGCTGGGCGACCGAGATCGCCACGTCGCCGGTGCCCGGCGGCAGGTCCAGCAGCAGGACGTCGAGATCACCCCAGTAGACGTCGGCCAGGAACTGCTGCAGCGCGCGGTGCAGCATCGGCCCGCGCCACACCACCGGCGCGTTGCCCTGGGTGAACTGGGCGATCGAGATGACCTTCACCTCGTGGGCGATCGGCGGGACGATCATCGACTCGACCTGAGTGGGCCGGTCGTCGGTGCCCATCATCCGCGGCACCGAGTGGCCGTAGATGTCGGCGTCGAGCACGCCGACCGACAACCCGCGCGCCGCCATTGCGGCAGCGAGATTGACTGTGACGCTTGACTTCCCGACTCCGCCCTTGCCAGAGGCCACGGCGTAGACCCGGGTCAGCGAGCCGGGCTGGGCGAACGGGATCACCGGCTCGGCGGCGTCGCCGCGCAACTGCTTGCGCAGCTCGGTGCGCTGCTCGTCGCTCATCACGTCCAGTGCGACGGTCACCGCGCCGGTGCCGGGCACGTCGGCGACAGCCTGGGTGACCCGGTCGGTGATCTCGGTTTTCTTCGGGCACGCGGCGGTGGTCAGATAGATCTCGACGTGGATCGCGCCGCCGTTGCCGACGTCGACGCTCTTGACCATGTTGAGCTCGGTGATCGGGCGGCGCAGCTCGGGATCGATCACCTTGGCCAGCGCAGCGCGCACCTGGCTGCGCAGCTCGTTGTTTTCAGACATCAGCGCCGAGTCTAGGTCGTGTGGACGACCTCGTCGGAGCCCCGGTCTCCCTCACCCTGGCGGGGCGCTGCGGTGCGCCGCGCGGTGACGGCCGTCGCGAGCACCAGAAGCGCGATCACCGCGAGGGTGATCACCGAGTTGACCCCGTTGGCGGTGTCGACGGAGAACGCCTCGATGACCGCCAGCCGGACGGCCACCTCGAGCAGCAGGCCGATGCCCCACGTCGCCGACAGCAGCAGGTGGATCCGACGTCGATGCCTAGCCTCCATGACGCTCTCGTTCGCCTCGGTGGGGCGGAAGCGGTCGGAGACGACCTGGGTCAGCGGCGTGCCTACCCAGCAGCTGCCCAGGAACAGGAGTCCGCCGACACCGTTGACCACGGTGTTGCCGATCAGGACCAGCTTGGGGTCTGTGGTCGACAGTCCGACCGCCAGACTGAGCCCGAAGGTCAGCAGCAGGTAGGCGGCGAACGGGTCGAGCCGTCGAGCCTTGGCCAGTCCGATGATCACTCGCAGCCCGGACAGCACGGTGGCCGACAGCAGTGCGACGTACTCGGATGCCCGAGTCCACGCAAGCCGTAGTACGCCGCCAGCGGGGGCGCGACATCCACCAGGACCGTCTGGAACAGGGGTCGCATCGACCGGTGCGCCGGTCCGGCAGAGTCCACGACCGGTCAGGCTAGCGTTGCCGGCTGTACGAACGCTGTGCGCGGCGTCTGGTCCGAAGACTCGCCGTCAGCTGACGGGGCCGGGCAGCGCACCGTGCACGGCGGGCAGCGGGGCCGGGGCCGGGGCGGCAGGTTCGGGTGCCGGCGCGGGCGGCGGCAGCAACCAGGGCGGCTGCCACGGCGGCGGTGCGTCGTTGGGTGCCGCTTCCGCCGGGTCGACCGTCGCCGGCGGCGGCGCCTGCGAGCCCAGGCAGATCACCTGGCAAGGCGCCTGCGGGAGCGCGCCGACGGGTCCGGGTAGCGGTCCCAGCGTCAGCTGACCGGCTGTTTCGCTGTTGCCCAGATTGATCTGGGCGAGCGGATCGGTCGACGGCAGCCCGATCGCGTTGAGCGGCAGGCCGGGCCCCAGGCCCTCGGGTTCTCCAGGTGGGCATCGCCGAGCGCGGGTGCCGGTCCGACGATCGGCGGCAGGTCCACCGGCGCGACGCCGGTGGCGTAGGCTGCCGCCCAACCCAGCACGTTCTGGGCATAGGCCATCGAGTTGTTGTAGCGCAGGATCGCGGTGAGGACCTGCGACTGGTTGCGCAGATTCAACCCGCCGCTGCACAGGTATCGGGCCGCCGCCAGGGCGGCGTCGTAGACGTTCTGCGGGTCGGCCTTACCGTCGCCGTCGCCGTCGGCGGCGTAGCGCGACCAGGTTCCCGGCAGGAATTGCATGGGCCCCATCGCCCGCGCATACACCGCCCGCCCGGCCTGCACGGTCTGGACGATCACCTCGTTGCCGGCCAGCGTGCCGTCCAGCGCGGGGCCGTAGATCGGGTTGATGGCCGTGCCGCGGGCATCCGTCGCGCCCCCGTTGGCGTGCATCGATTCGATGCGGCCGATGCCGGCCAGCAGATTCCAGCTCAGGCCGCACCCCGGCGCGGCCACCGCCATTTTCTGCTCGGCATTGCGGTAGGCGGCCAGCGGCACCGCCGGGATGCGCAGCGAGCCCGGTGAACTCACCACGATCGCCGGCGGGGGCGCGGACACGGTGGCCGCTGCGAAGTGGAAGTTGGTGGGCTGTTTGGTGAGGGCGACGACACTGGCTCCCGACGAATCCCCCGCAGTGGGCGACACGGCGGCCAGCGGGGTGACTTCGGTGCCGACGACGGGCGCACCGGGAAGGTGGGGTGCGGCGCCCACTGCGCCGGCCAGCACGATCGGGGTCAGCACGGCGATTCCGAACGCAGGTGTCCGCACCTTACGGCTGACGCGGTTGCCTATGCCCACTCGTCCGTCCTCAACGCCGAAGCCCCTGTGCCTGTGAACCAAGTCACCATACATACCTTTGTGACCTCAGGGGTATCCAATCGTCACCTTGGTCACGAGCTGGCTTCCTCGACCCCCGAGTCGACCCCGAGTCGACCCCAGAGTCGGCCCCGAGTCGAGGACGGCCCGAGATTTCTTGGGCTTGTCCTTCTTGACCTTCGGCCCGTTCTCGCCCTGCAGCGATTCCAGCAGCTCGCGCAGCTCCTCGAGTTCGCGGCGCAGGTAGTCGCGGGTGGCCACCTCGCCGACCGCCAGTCGCAGTGCAGCGAGCTCGCGGGCCAGGAACTCGGTGTCGGCCTTGGTCTGTTCAGCCCGTCTGCGGTCTTCCTCCAGCGTGACGCGGTCCCGGTTCTCCTGGCGGTTCTGTGCCAGCAGGATCAGCGGTGCGGCATAGGCGGCCTGGGTGGAGAAGGCCAGGTTCAGCAGGATGAAGGGGTAGGGGTCCCACTGCCAGCGCACCGCGAACAGGTTCAGGCTGATCCAGACGACCACCAGGATGGTCTGCCACGCCAGGTACCGGCCGGTGCCCAGGAAACGGGCGATCGATTCGCTGAACCTGCCGACCGCCTCGGGGTCGATGTTGATCTGGAACCGGCGCGAGGGGCGGGGGGTATCGAGCCGCTGACGCCCGGTCAACTCGCTCATGTGGCCCGCTCTGCACTGGTCACGGGGCCAGAGAGCTGGGGATCTTCGAAGCTGTCCCGCCAGTCGTCGGGCAGCAGATGGTCGAGCACGTCGTCGACGGTGACAGCGCCCAGCAGGTGGCTCTCGTCGTCGACGACCGGGCCGCAGACCAGGTTGTAGGCGGCGAAGTACCGCGTCACCCCCGCCAGCGAGGTGTCCGGGGCCAGACTCGGCAGGTCTTTGTCGACGATGCCGCTGACCAGGTTGGCCGGTGGCTCGCGGAGCAGCGCCTGCAGGTGCACGCACCCCAGATAGCGGCCGGTGGGCGTGGCGGTCGGTGGCCGCACGACGAACACCAGCGACGACAGCGCCGGGGTCAGGTCGGGGTCACGCACTCGGGCCAGCGCTTCGGCGACGGTGGTGTCCGGGGCGAGCACCACCGGATCCGAGGTCATCAGGCCACCCGCGGTGTCGGGCGAGTGGCTCAGCAGCCGTCGGACCGGCTCGGAGTCTTCGGGATCCATCCGGCGCAGCAGCACCTCGGCCTCCGTCGGGTTCAGCACACCGAGGAGGTCGGCCGCGTCGTCGGGATCCATGGCTTCCAGCACGTCGGCCGCCCGCTCGGTGTCCAGTTGCAGCAGCAGCACGGTCTGGTCGTCCTCGGGCAACTCCTGCAGGATGTCGGCCACCCGCTCGTCGTCGAGCGCGTTGATCACCTCGGTGCGCCGCTTGGCCGGCAGGTCGCGGATCGCGTCGGCCACCTCGATCGGCCGTTGGCCCTCGAACTGGTGCAGCAGCTGGGCCACACCTTGGCCGGGCATCGCCAGGGCCGACGGTGTCAGTCCCTGGACGTCCTTCCAGTCGACGACCTGCACCGTCGATCGCCGGCCGAGGCGGCGATGGCTGCGCACGGCGACGCGGGTCACCACCCAGTCGCGGGAGCGGACCTGTTCGATGCCCAGATCGACGACCACCACGTCGACTCCGGACAACTGCGGCAGTTCGGGATCGCTGACCCGGACCCTGCTGTCCAGCACCTGTCCCAGCACCATGACCTCGCCGGGGCGCTGGGCGAACCGGCGTAGCGACACATTGCCGGTGTTGAGCGTGACCGCGTTCGGTTCGATGGCGGTGACGCGCAGGATGGGCACGAAAATTCTTCGGCGAGTGAGCAATTCGATGACCAACCCGAGGACGCGCGGCTGCTGGCGCACGATGCTCATGCTGATCACGACATCACGGACCCGGCCGAGGGATTCCCCGTCGGGTCCTAGCACGGCCAACCCCGCGAGCCTCGCCGCGTACACCCTGTTCACCGACGCCATGAGTCAAAGAGTAGGAGTGTAGGCGTGGATAACGCCTATCGGCCCCGCCGAACGTGTCTGTCAGTTCCCGGCAGCAGCCTCAAGATGATCGAGAAGGCCAAGGGTCTGCCCGCCGACGAGGTGTTCCTCGACCTCGAGGACGCGGTGGCCCCAGATGCCAAGGCGCAGGCCCGCAAACAGGTCGGCGCCGCCCTGGCCAGCCCGGGATGGGCGGGACAGCTACGCGGCGTGCGGGTCAACGACTGGACCACCCCGTGGACCTATTCCGACGTCATCGACGTGGTCTCCGAGGTCGCCTCGGCGCCGCAGGGCCATCTGGATGTGATCGTGCTGCCCAAGGTGACCGACGCCAGTCATGTCCGCGCGTTGGATCTGTTGCTCACCCAACTGGAGCTGACCCACGGACTGCCGGTGGGGCGGATCGGCATCGACGCCCAGATCGAAGATGCCAAGGGCCTGAGCAACATCGACGCGATCGCCGCTGCGCCGCGGGTGCAGGCGCTGGTACTCGGGCCGGCGGATCTGATGGCCAGCCTGAACATGCGCACGCTGGTGGTCGGCGAGCAGCCGGAGGGCTACGACGTCGGCGACGCCTACCACCACATCTTGATGACCATCCTCGTCGCGGCCCGGGCACACGGCATCGCCGCGATCGACGGCCCGTACCTGAAGGTGCGTGATGTGGTCGCGTTCCGGCGGGTGGCCGGTCGCGCGGCGGCGTTGGGCTACGACGGCAAGTGGGTGCTGCATCCGGACCAGATCGCCGCGGGCAACGAGATCTTCAGCCCGCGCCAGGACGAGTACGACCATGCCGAGCTCATCCTGGAGGCCTACGAGTGGCACACCTCGAAGGCGGGCGGCGCCCGCGGCGCCGTCATGTTGGGTGACGAGATGATCGACGAGGCCAGCCGCAAGATGGCGTTGGTGATCGCGGGCAAGGGGCGCGCCGCCGGAATGGCCCGTCAGTCCGAGCGGTTCACCCCGCCGAATCAGTAGCTGTTGTAGGACGTGCTGTTGGCCACCACGACCACCATGAACACGATGTAGAGGACCACCAGCGCCACCACCACACTGCCGATCACGAGGCCGGCCACCGCCAGTCCGAACCCGTCCTGTCCGGTGCGCTTGGTTTCCCGCATCGCGACGATGCCGAGGATGATCCCGGCGATCGAGGGCAGCCCGCAGAGCATCAGGCCGGCCAGTGATGTCACCAGAGCCGCGATGGCTTTGCCGTTGGTGCCCATGGGTTTCGTCGGCCGGTACGGATCGTAGGGGTCGCCGGGATAACCGGTGTATGGATACGGGTAGGGCATCGGATACACCGGCGGCGGCAGCGGCGGATAGTTCGCCGGATAGTCGACGGGGGCGTGCGGGTCGAACGGCGGCGACACGCCTTCCGGCGGGGGCGGATAGGTCATCGGGTCAGCGCCAGGCGTAGATCGCCCAGATCATGCTGATGATCAGTGTGGCGATACCGACGACGATCCCGGCGATCGCCAGCCCGTAACCGTCTTGGCGGGTCTTCTTGATCTGGTTGAGCGCGACCACGCCGAGGACGATTCCGACGATCGACCCGATGCCGCACAGCACACCGATGACGGAGGCCACCAGCGAGGAGATCGCCAGCGTGTTGGTGCCCGAATCAGGTGCCGGATAGCCGTAACCACCTGGCTGCGGCGCACCGCCGTACTGCGGTGGCGGAGGCGGAGGCGGGGGCGGCGGGTACGCGCCTGCGTATTGCGGTCCCGGGTAGGGCGACGCCGGTTCGGGATATCCCGAGGGCGGGTAGCCGGCCGGGGACGGCGGCGGATAGCCCTGCTGCGGGGCGTACCCGGGCGGGGGATAGCTCGGTGCGGGATAGCCGGACGGTGGGTAGCCGCCGGGCGCCTCGTAGCCCGGGTAGGTGGGCGGCGCAGGCGGGTAGCCGGGCGGGGTTTCGTAGCCGGCGGGGGCCGGGTTCTGCTCGATGGGCGGGGCCTCGTAGGCGCCTTCGGAAGGACCCTGTCCACCCTCGTTCTGTGGCTTTTCGCCGGAGTCGCCGCCGGAAGCTGTCATGCTGATCAACCTAGCGTATGTGCAGGTGGCGCGGGACTGGCTTGTCGTGCGGCACCAATGGCTGCGGTCCCGCGTTGACCAGGTAGCAGCCCGCCGCGCGCGGATGGATAGACGCGACAAACGACATGCACGACAGGAGAATGAGCAGATATGACCAGCCCCCTATCACCCGGTCAGAATCCCGGCGGTCCAGCCGCCGCGTCCCGCCGCGGGCCGGTCGGTCTGCCAACCCCGCCCAAGGGCTGGCCGATCGGCTCCTATCCGACCTATGCCGAAGCGCAGAAGGCGGTGGACTATCTGTCCGACCAGCAGTTCCCGGTGCAGCAGGTCACCATCGTCGGCGTCGACCTGATGCAGGTCGAGCGTGTCACCGGTCGGTTGACCTGGCCCAAGGTCCTCGGCGGCGGCGTGATCACCGGTGCCTGGCTGGGCATCTTCATCGGCCTGGTGCTGGGGTTCTTCAGCCCCAACCCGTGGGCATCGCTGATCACCGGTGTCGTCGCCGGCGTGGTCTTCGGATTGATCACCTCGGCTGTTCCGTACGCCATGGCGCGCGGCACAAGGGATTTCAGCTCGACCATGCAGCTGGTGGCGGGCCGATACGACGTGCTGTGTGATCCGCAGAGCGCGGAGAAGGCTCGGGACATGCTGGCGCGCTTGACGATCTAGCAGGGCTTTTCCCGTCCCGCGCCGGGTCACGATTGCGCTGCATACGGCGTGGGAGTGTTGCACATCACGCCGCCGGGGCTCTACGGTTTGCCCGCGGGCCCTTGTCCCGCCGTCATGCAGCGTGCGCCGATGCGCCCGGCTGTGGCACGTGTCAACGGACGGGAGGCGGTTGTCGTGGCAAGCCCAGGCGCACGCGCTCGGCGAGTGGGTGCGGTTGCGCTGGCTGCGCTGACCACGGCCTCGGTGGTGAGCTCCTGCAGCTCCGGTGAACACGGTCTGGTCGTCAGCCTCTACACCCCCGCCAGTGAGACGGCCACGTTCACCGCCGTCGCCAAGCGTTGCAACGAAGAACTCGGCGGACGCTTCCGGATCGAGCAGCGCAGTCTGCCCAAGGCCGCCGACGATCAGCGGCTGCAATTGGCGCGCAGGCTCACCGGCAATGACCGCACGCTCGACGTGATGGCACTCGACGTGGTGTGGACCGCGGAGTTCGCCGAAGCGGGCTGGGCACTGCCGCTGTCCGACGATCCCGCCGGCCGGGCCGAGGCCGACGCGCAGGAAGATACGCTGCCCGGACCGCTGCAGACAGCCAAGTGGCAGGACAAGCTGTACGCGGCGCCGGTCACTACGAACACCCAATTGCTTTGGTATAGGGCTGATCTGGTTGCTCCGCCGCCGGAAACCTGGGATGGCATGGTGGCCGAGGCCACCCGCCTGCATGCCGAGGGCAAGCCCAGCTGGATCGCTGTACAGGCCAAGCAATACGAAGGTCTGGTGGTCTGGTTCAACACCTTGCTGGAAAGCGCGGGCGGGCAGGTGCTTTCCGATGACGGCAAGTCCGTCACGTTGACCGACACACCCGAGCATCGGGCGGCAACGGTCAAGGCGCTGCAGATCATCAAGGCGGTGGCGACCGCGCCCGGCGCGGATCCGTCGGTCACCCAGACCGACGAGGGCACCGCCCGGCTGGCCCTCGAACAGGGCAAGGCCGCCCTCGAAGTCAACTGGCCGTTCGTGTTCGCCTCGATGCTGGAGAACGCCGTCAAGGGCGGTGTGCCGTTCCTGCCGCTCAACGAGAAGCCGGAACTGGCGGGCAGCATCAACGACGCCGGAACGTTCAGCCCGACCGACGACCAGTTCAGCGTCGCCTTCGACGCATCCAAGGAGGTGTTCGGGTTCGCCCCCTACCCGGGCGTGATCGCCGGGCAGCCGACCCGGGTGACGTTGGGCGGACTGAATCTAGCGGTGGCCGAGACCACCCGGCATCGGGCCGAGGCGTTCGAGGCGGTGCGCTGCATCCGCAACCTGGAGAACCAGAAGTACACCTCGATCGAGGGCGGGCTCCCCGCGGTGCGCGCTTCGCTGTATTCCGATCCGGCCTTCCAACAGAAGTATCCGCAGTACGCCATCATCCGCGATCAGTTGACCACGGCTGCGGTGCGGCCGGCGACGCCGAATTATCAGTCGGTGTCGACCCGCATCTCGGCGACGCTGGCTCCCATCACCGCGATCGACCCGGAGAAGACCCCCGACGAACTCACCGAACAGGTGCAGAAGGCGATCGACGGCAAGGGGTTGATCCCGTGACCGGGCCAACTGCGGGCACTGCCACCACCGTGCGCAGCGACGATCGGAAGTCTCAGCGCCGGCTGGCCTACCTGCTGATCGCGCCGGCCGTCGTCCTGATGCTGGCGGTGACCGCCTACCCGATCGTGTACGCGGTGTGGCTGAGCTTGCAGCGCTACAACCTGGCGAGCCCGAACGACACCAAGTTCATCTGGTTCGAGAACTACCAGACCATCCTGGGTGACAAGTACTGGTGGACGGCGTTCGTGATCACCTTGGTCATCACCGTGGTCTCGGTGGCGATCGAGTTCGCACTGGGTATGGCCCTCGCGCTGGTCATGCACCGCACCATCTTCGGCAAGGGCGTGGTGCGCACCGCGATCCTCATCCCGTACGGCATCGTCACCGTCGCCGCGTCCTACAGCTGGTACTACGCCTGGACACCGGGCACCGGGTACCTTGCCAATCTGCTGCCCGAGGGCACGGCACCACTGACACAACAGATTCCGTCGCTGGCCGTGGTCATCCTGGCCGAGGTGTGGAAGACCACCCCGTTCATGGCGCTGCTGCTGTTGGCCGGTCTGGCGCTGGTTCCCGAGGACCTGCTCAAGGCCGCCCAGATGGACGGCGCCGGTCCGTGGAAGCGGCTGATCAAAGTGACCCTGCCGCTGATCAAGCCCGCGATCCTGGTGGCGCTGCTGTTTCGCACCCTGGATGCCTTCCGGATCTTCGACAACATCTACGTGCTCACCGGCGGCGCCAATGACACCGCATCGGTGTCGATCCTCGGCTACGACAATCTGTTCAAGGCGTTCAACATCGGTCTCGGGTCGGCGATCAGCGTGCTGGTGTTCTTGTCGGTGGCGGTGATCGCGTTCATCTACATCAAGCTGTTCGGCGCGTCGGCGCCGGGCGCGGACAACGAGGGGCGCTGACCATGGCCGATCGGGTGAGTTCGCGCCGAGCTGCGACGTGGGTCGTGATCGACGTACTCGTGGTGGTCTATGCGCTGTTCCCGGTGCTGTGGATCTTGAGCCTCTCGCTCAAACCGACGTCGTCGGTCAAGGACGGCAAGCTGATTCCGGCGCAGATCACCTTCGACAACTACAAGGGCATCTTCACCGGCAACGCGTTCAGTTCGGCGTTGGTCAACTCGATCGGCATCGGATTGATCACCACGGTGATCGCGGTGGTGATCGGCGGGATGGCGGCCTACGCGGTGGCGCGCCTGGATTTCGCCGGTAAGAAGGCGTTGATCGGTGCCGCGTTGCTGATCGCGATGTTCCCCCAGATCTCCTTGGTGACACCGCTGTTCAACATCGAGCGGCGACTCGGGCTGTTCGACACCTGGCCGGGGTTGATCATCCCCTACATCACCTTCGCGCTGCCGCTGGCGATCTACACCTTGTCGGCGTTCTTCCGGGAGATCCCGTGGGATCTGGAGAAGGCCGCGAAGATGGACGGCGCCACGCCGGCTCAGGCGTTTCGCCGGGTGATTGCGCCGCTGGCCGCTCCCGGCATCGTGACCGCGGCGATCCTGGTGTTCATCTTCGCCTGGAACGACCTGCTGCTCGCGCTGTCGCTGACGGCCACCGACGCCGCGATCACCGCCCCGGTGGCGATCGCAAACTTCACCGGCAGTTCACAATTCGAGGAGCCGACCGGCTCGATCGCCGCGGGCGCGATGGTGATCACGATTCCGATCATCGTGTTTGTTCTGATTTTCCAACGACGGATTGTCGCCGGGCTGACTTCCGGCGCGGTGAAGGGGTAGCGGGGTTTCTATGGCCGAGATCGTCTTGGACCACGTGACCAAGAGTTATCCCGACGGCGCGGTCGCCGTCAAGGACCTGAGCCTGACCATCGCCGACGGCGAGTTCGTGATCCTGGTCGGACCATCGGGATGCGGGAAGTCCACCACGCTGAACATGATCGCCGGGCTCGAGGAGATCAGCTCCGGTGAACTGCGCATCGGCGGTGCCCGGGTCAACGAGAAGGCGCCGCGTGACCGAGACATCGCGATGGTGTTCCAGTCTTACGCGCTCTACCCGCACATGACGGTGCGCCAGAACATCGCCTTCCCGCTGACGCTGGCCAAGATGAACAAGGCTGAGATCGCCCAGAAGGTCGACGAGACCGCGAAAATCCTTGACCTGACCGGCCTGCTGGATCGCAAGCCATCTCAGCTGTCCGGCGGGCAGCGGCAGCGGGTGGCGATGGGACGTGCGATCGTGCGCCAGCCCAAGGCATTCCTGATGGACGAACCGCTGAGCAACCTCGACGCCAAGCTGCGGGTGCAGATGCGTGGCGAGATCGCGCGTCTGCAGAACCGGCTGGGCACCACCACGGTGTATGTCACCCACGACCAGACCGAGGCGATGACCCTGGGTGACCGGGTGGTGGTGCTGCGGGCCGGCGAGGCGCAGCAGATCGGCACTCCCGAGGAGCTTTACGGCCAGCCCGCGAACCTGTTTGTCGCGGGCTTCATCGGCTCACCGGCGATGAACTTCTTCCCGGCGACGCTCACCGACGTCGGCGTGCAACTGCCGTTCGGCGAGGTGACGCTGGCCGACGAGATCCGGCAGGTGATCGGGCGCCATCCCAAGCCCACCAACGTCATCGCCGGCATTCGTCCCGAGCACTTCGAGGACGCCGCGGTGCTCGACGTCTACGAACGCATTCGCGCGCTGACCTTCGAGGTGGACGTGGATCTGGTCGAGTCGCTGGGCGCCGACAAGTACGTGTACTTCCGGACGTCGGGTGACGGGGCGCGCTCGGCACAGCTGGCCGAGTTGGCTGCTGAGTCCGGTGCCGGTGAAAACGAGTTCGTGGCAAGGCTTTCGGCTGACTCCAAGGCTGTTGTCGGCCAGGCGATCGAGTTGGCGTTCGACGCCACGAAGCTGCAGGTTTTCGACGCGGACAGCGGAGTGAACCTGACTATCCCGCCGCCGGCCTAAGTGACTGCATCCCTGGACGCGGTGCGCGCCCACGTGCGCAGCCATTTCGCCGACGTCGAGCCAGATTCGGCCAGTGTCACCTTCCTTGGCCTCGACCGCATCGAGGTGTTGCGGTTCGGTCCCGACCCGCAGGGCGTCGCCCACTATGTGACGCTGGGGTGTTCGCGGCATCCGATGACCGAACCGACGGCCGGGATCGCCGATCCGCTGCTCGGTCCGCGGGCGGAGATCGTCATGAGCCTGCGTGCCAATACACCGACCCCCGGCCTGGCCCGTTCGCTGGCGGTGATCGCAGCCACCCCCGCTGTCGAAGGGGTCGTACTGGTGGCCGATGCGCTGATCGACCTGTCGGCGCCGCTGTGGGATTCCGCGGCCTTTACCGCTGTGCTGCTGGGTGATTCGGAGATCGCCGATCTGCCGTTGGCGCAACCCCGCGACCCGGTGCACTTCCTCACCGCGGTACCCATCACCCAGACCGAGGCGGCCTGGGTTCGGCTCAAGGGCGCCGAGGCCATGCGCCAGGCGTGGCGCGATGACGGCGTCGACGTCCTGGATCCGAATCGGCGGGCGGCGCGGCCGGCTTAGACCACAACCGGTGCCCGCTCACAGCCAGTGGTTGCGGCGGAAGTTGAAGTACAGAAACCCGCAGACCGTCGCCATCAGCGTCAGCACCCCGGGGTAGCCCCAGGTCCAGGACAGCTCCGGCATGTGTTCGAAGTTCATCCCGTAGATGCCGGCGATCATGGTCGGCACGGCCGCGATGGCCACCCACGCCGAGATCTTGCGCATGTCCAGGTTCTGCTGCAGGCTCACCTTGGCCAATTCGGCCTGCACCAGAGAGCTCAGCAGCTCGTCATAGCTGGAGATCTGGTCGCCGGCTTGCGATTGCAGGCTCAGCACGTCGCGCATGTAACGAAGGACTTCCTTGGTCATCAAGTCCTTGTGGTCGGTGGTGATCTTCTGCAGCGCCGCGGTCAGCGGGCCGACCGCGCGCCGCAGTTCCACGACTTCGCGCTTGAGCATGTAGATCTGCGCGATATCGGTCTTGAGGTCGGGGGAGAACGCTTCTTCCTCGATGGTGTCGATATCGCATTCCATCAGCCGGGCGACTTCGAGATAGCTCTCGACGACGTGCTCGGCGATACCGTGCATCACCGCGTAGGGTCCCAGCGCGAGCTGGACGTGTTCGCCTTCGAGGTGGCGGCGCAGCCCGGCCAGGCCGGTGTGATCCCCGTGGCGCACCGTGACCACGTAGTCGGCGCCGACGAACACCATGATCTCGCCGGTCTCCACGATCTGGCGCGCCTGCGCGACGGATTCGTGGGGCACGTATTTCACCGTCTTGACGATCAGGAACAGGGCATCGTCGTAGCGCTCGACTTTCGGGCGCTGGTGGGCGTGCACGGCGTCCTCGACGGCGATGGGATGCAGATTGAAGGTATGGGCCACCGATTCCATCTGATGGTCGTCGGGTTCGTGCAACCCGAGCCAGACGAAGGCTTTCTGACCCTCGGCCGCCAGTTCGTGCACCTTGGCCAGGGCCGCGGCGTGGGTGTACTTGCCGGGTAGCCGCTCACCTTCGACATAGATGGCGCAGTCGACCATCGCCCGGGCGACGGGAACGTGGATGCGCCGCGCGTCGACCTCAGCGGGAGAAGTGGTGCTGCGGGTGGAACCGAGCAGCGACGGTGGCAAAGCGCGGAATGACGGCATGACCTTTCCCCTCACGCGGCGGGTGAGCCCCACTGGGCCCGCCGGGAATGCTACGCGTCAGTAGCGTCGGCGGTGAACTTCACGACGGGGGAACCCCACGTGGTGAGGAGCCTGGGGCGAGTACCCTGACGCCGTGTCTGAAACGGTGCGTGCCCCCCACCTCGTCATCGACGACGAGGACATCTTCGCCGCTCATCTCGGCGGGAAACTGTCCGTCGAGCTGAAGGCCCCGCTGGACACCCAGCGCGCGTTGTCGATCGCCTATACCCCGGGTGTTGCCCAGGTGAGCCGGGCGATCGCCGCCGACCACACCTTGGCCGCCCGCTACACCTGGGCCAATCGCCTGGTGGCGGTGGTCAGCGACGGCACCGCGGTGCTCGGCCTCGGGGACATCGGCCCGGCGGCCTCCCTGCCGGTGATGGAAGGCAAGGCAGCGCTGTTCAAGACGTTCGGCGGCCTGGACTCGATCCCGATCGTGCTCGACACCAAGGATCCCGACGAGATCGTCGAGACCCTGATCCGGCTACGGCCCACCTTCGGTGCGGTCAATCTGGAAGACATCTCCGCGCCGCGGTGCTTCGAGATCGAGCGACGCGTCATCGAGGCGCTGGACTGCCCGGTCATGCACGACGATCAACACGGCACCGCCATCGTTGTGCTGGCCGCGCTGCTGGGCGCCACCAAGGTTCTCGACCGCGACATGAGCTCGCTGCGGCTGGTGGTCTCGGGGGCGGGTGCGGCCGGCGTGGCCTGCACCAAGATCCTGCAGGCAGCGGGCCTCACCCACATCACGATTCTGGACTCGCAGGGCATCGTGCACGCCGGCCGCGAGGACCTCAACCCGTTCAAGCGTGAGCTGGCCGAGACCACCAACCCCGATGGCCGCACCGGAGGGGTGGCCGAGGCGCTCGACGGTGCCGACGTGTTCCTCGGAGTGTCGGCCGGTCTGGTGCCCGAGGAACTCATCGCGACGATGGCGCCCGGCGGCATCGTGTTCGCTCTGTCCAACCCCGACCCCGAGATCCATCCGGACGCCGCACGCCGGCACGCCGCGATCGTGGCGACCGGCCGAAGCGACTTCCCGAACCAAATCAACAACGTGTTGGCCTTCCCGGGTGTTTTCCGCGGCGCACTGGACGCCGGTGCGCGACGCATCACCGAGAAGATGAAAGTCGCCGCCGCCCAAGCGATCTTCTCCGTCGTCGGTGAGGACCTGGCCGTCGACCACGTCGTCCCGAGCCCGCTGGATCCGCGAGTCGGGCCGGCGGTGGCCGCCGCAGTCGCCGCGGCCGCCGAAGTCTGAGCGAGTTCTCTTGATGCCGACGATGTTTCGCCGGCGCTTGATGGGGCTGGTCGTAGTGCTGCTGGCGCTGGTGGCCGGGTGCGGAGCGCCGCCACCAGGTCCATCGCTGGCGGTGGGGGCGACGGCCGACACCGAGGCCACGCTGCTGGCCGATCTCTACGCCGCAGGCCTGCGTTCCTACGGCACCCTCGCGCACGTCCAGACCGTCGACGACCCGTTGGCGGCGATGGATTCCGGTGCGGTCAGCGTCGTGCCGGGCTTCACCGGCCGACTGCTGCAGACGTTCGCGCCGGGCACCGGGGCGCGGTCGGACTCCCAGGTGTATCAGGCGTTGCTCGGTGTGCTGCCGGAAGGGGTCGCCGCCGGCGACTACACCACCGCGGCCGAGGACAAACCCGCGCTGGCCGTCACCGACGCGACGGCCGCAGCGTGGGGCAGCCGTGACCTGACCGCCCTGGTTCGGCACTGCGCCGGGCTGAGCGTGGGCGCTGTCGCCGGGGCGCGCGGTCTGCCGACCGCGGTGGGGACGTGCACGCTCGGGCGGGTTCGCGAGTTCCCCGACGAGGCAACGCTATTCGCCGCCATCCGCAGCGGCGTCGTCACGGCTGGGTGGACCGCGACGGCAGACAGCGGAGTTCCGAGCGAACTGGTGGTGCTCGCCGACGGCAAACCTGCACTGATCCAGGCCGAGAACATCGTGCCGCTCTACCGGCGCAACGAACTCGACCAGCAGCAGGTCCGCGCGATCAACGAGATCGCCGGTGTGCTCGACACCGGTTCGCTGGTGGACATGCGGCGCAAGGTCGCCGAAGGTGCCGACCCCCGTAGCGTCGCCGAGGACTGGCTCTCAGCACATCCGTTGGGGCGCTGAGGGGATTCAGCGCATCGGCGGGGCGAGCTTGGGCAGCACGGTGGAGAACAGCTGCTGATAACCCGACCCGGTGATCCGCACGATCACATCGAGGATCTTGGCGTCGGCGCCGACCAGAACGCGGGCCTTGTTCTTGCGAACAGCGTCGAGAATGATCTGTGCCGCCCGCTCGGGAGTCGTCTTGGCCAGCTTCTTGTCGAACGCCTGGGCCATCGCGGCCTGATCGAGGCCGTCGGCCACGGTGGAATTGCGAGCGATCGCGGTCTTGATCCCGCCGGGGTGCACCGTCGTCACCTTGACCGGGTGCTTGGCCAGGATCATTTCCTGGCGCAGCGCCTCGGTGAACCCGCGCACCGCGAACTTGGCCGAGTTGTAGGCGGCCTGGCCCGGCACGGAGAAGATCCCGAACAAGCTCGAGATGTTGACCACGTGACCGTCGCCGGACTCGATGAGGTACGGCAGGAAGACCTTGGTGCCGTTGACGACACCCCAGAAGTCCACGTCCATCACCCGTTCGATGTCTTTGAACTGGCTGATCTCGACGTCGCCGGAGAACGCGATGCCGGCGTTGTTGTAAATCTGGTTGACCTTGCCGAAGTGCTCCTTGACGCCGTCGGCGTAGGCCTGGAAGGCCTCCCGCTCGGTGACATTGAGGCGGTCGGCCTTGACTGGGACGCCGATGGCCTTGAGCCGCTGCTCCGTCACGGCGAGTCCGTCGGTGTCGATGTCACTGATGGCAAGCTTGGCGCCCGAACGGCCCAGCTCCAGCGCCAGTGCCTGGCCGATACCAGACCCGGCTCCGGTGACCACCGCTACCTTCCCGGCAAACCCCTGCATGACCGCTCCTCGAGTTGTTTGACGTGTGTCGAATGCGCTCAGGCTATCGGGTGGCGCCCCCCGGGGTAACAGCGGGATGCCCGCACGCGATGCTTAGAGCATGACGTTCCGCCGTATGACGAGCGCTGTGCTGGCCGCCGGACTGATGGTCGGCGCCGCGGCACTGGCCGCCCCCGCCCAGGCTGACACCACAGTCGACGACTTCCTCGGCGCGCTGAGCGCCGCCGGTATCGACAACGTCGACCCGGGGCAGGCGGTTGCGCTTGGTGAGTCGATCTGCCCGCTGCTGGCCGACCGCAGCCAGAACACCGCTGACATCGCGTCCACGGTCTCTGACGAGCTCGGTCGGCCGCTGGGGCCGGCCACCATGTTCACCGGCATCGCGGTGTCGTACTTCTGCCCGCGGGCGATGCAGGATCTGGCCAACGGGCAGTCGCCCATCCCGCTGCCGCTGCTGAACAACCTCGGCTTCTAGGAGCTCACTGCTCGCGTCGCCGAGTGCGCGGTTTCATACGCGACTCGCCGGTCAGGGCGTATGAAACCGCACACTCGCGTGCTGGATCGAGCTGTTAGCCGAACGCCTCGTCGATGATCTCCTGCTGCTCGACGGCGTGCACCTTCGACGAACCCGACGACGGCGCCGACATGGCCCGCCGGGAGATCCGCTTGATGCCCGTCAGCTTCTCGGGCAGCAACTCGGGCAAGGTGAGTCCGAAGGTCGGCCACGCGCCCTGGTTGGCCGGCTCCTCCTGCACCCAGAAGAACTCCTTGGCGTTCGGGTAGGAATCCAGGGTGTTGCTCAGCCGCCGCTTGGGCAGCGGAGCCAGCTGCTCGATGCGCACGATCGCGACGTCGTCGCGCTTGTCCTTCTCCTTGCGGGCGACCAGCTCGTAGTAGATCTTGCCGCTGGTCAACAGGATCCGGTTGACCTTGTTGCGATCGCCCTCGCCGTCGGTGTAGGTCGGCTCCTCCATGATCGAACGGAACTTCTGCTCGGTGAAGTCCCGGATGTCGCTGACCGCAGCCTTGTTGCGCAGCATCGACTTCGGCGTGAACACGATCAGCGGACGGTGTACCCCGTCAAGTCCGTGCCGGCGCAGCAGGTGGAAGTAGTTCGCCGGGGTCGACGGCATCGCGATGGTCATCGAACCCTCCGCCCACAGCTGCAGGAAGCGCTCGATGCGTCCTGAGGTGTGGTCGGGTCCCTGGCCTTCGTGGCCGTGGGGGAGCAGCAGCACCACGTCGGAGAGCTGCCCCCACTTGGCCTCACCGGAGCTGATGAACTCATCGATGATCGACTGCGCCCCGTTGACGAAGTCACCGAATTGCGCCTCCCAGAGCACCAGCGCGTCGGGGTTGCCCACCGAGTAGCCGTACTCGAAGCCGACCGCCGCATACTCCGACAGCGCCGAGTCGTACACCATCAGCTTGCCGCCGGTGGGTGTGCCGTCCGGGTTGACGGTCAGCAGGTCCAGCGGGGTGAACTCCTCGCCGGTCTTGCGGTCGATGATCACCGCGTGCCGTTGGGTGAACGTGCCGCGGCGGGTGTCCTGCCCGGAGAACCGGATCAGCTTGCCCTCGGCCAGGAAGGAGCCCAGCGCCAGCAGCTCGCCGAACGCCCAGTCGACCTTGCCCTCGTAGGCCATCTCGCGGCGCTTCTCCAGCACCGGCTTGACCCGCGGGTGCACGTTGAACGTCTCCGGGAACGACATGTGGGCATCGCCGATGCGGGCCAGCAGCGACTTGTCCACCGCGGTGGTCATGCCGCGCGGGATCATCTGGTCTTCCTCGACCGACTCGCTGGGCTCGACTGCCACCTTCTCCAGCTCGCGGACCTCGTTGAACACCCGCTCGAGCTGGCCCTGGTAGTCGCGCAGCGCGTCCTCGGCCTCTTTCATCGAGATGTCGCCGCGACCGATCAGCGATTCGGTGTAGGACTTGCGCACACCGCGCTTGGTGTCGATGACGTCGTACATGTACGGCTGGGTCATCGACGGGTCGTCGCCCTCGTTGTGCCCGCGGCGGCGGTAGCACAGCATGTCGATGATGACGTCCTTCTTGAACTTCTGCCGGAAGTCCACCGCCAGGCGGGCTACCCAGACGCACGCCTCCGGGTCGTCGCCGTTGACGTGGAAGATCGGGGCGCCAACCATTTTCGCGACGTCGGTGCAGTACTCCGAGGATCGCGAGTCCTGCGGCGAGGTGGTGAAGCCGATCTGGTTGTTGACGATGATGTGGATGGTGCCGCCGGTCCGGTACCCGCGCAGTAGCGCCAGGTTCAGCGTCTCGGCCACCACACCCTGGCCGGCGAAGGCGGCGTCGCCGTGCAACATCATCGGCATGACGGTGAAGCCGTCCTCGCCGGTGCCCTTCTCCAGCAGGTCCTGCTTGGCCCGGACAATGCCTTCCATCACCGGGTCGACGGCCTCCAGATGCGAGGGGTTGGCCGTCAACGACACCTCGATGTCGTTGTCGCCGAACATCTGGATGTAGTTGCCACTGGCGCCGAGGTGGTACTTGACGTCACCGGAGCCGTGCGCCTGCGACGGGTTCAGGTTGCCCTCGAACTCGCTGAAGATCTGCGAGTAGGGCTTGCCGACGATGTTGGCCAGCACGTTGAGCCGGCCACGGTGCGGCATGCCGATCACGACCTCGTCGAGGGCATGCTCGGCGGCCTGGTCGATGGCCGCGTCCATCATCGGAATGACGGTCTCGGCGCCTTCGAGTGAAAAGCGTTTCTGTCCAACGTATTTGGTCTGCAGGAAGGTCTCGAACGCCTCAGCGGCGTTGAGCTTGGACAGAATGTACTTCTGCTGGGCCACGGTCGGCTTGTCGTGCTTGACCTCGATGCGCTCCTGCAACCACTTCTGCTGCTCGGGCTCGAGGATGTGGGTGTACTCCACGCCGACGTGGCGGCAGTAGGCGTCGCGCAGCAGACCGAGCACGTCGCGCAGCTTCTTGGATTCCTTGCCCGCGAAACCGTCCACCCGGAACACCCGGTCGAGGTCCCACAGTGTCAGGCCGTGCGTGTTCACGTCCAGATCGGGGTGGCTGCGGAACCGGGTCTTGTCCAGGCGCAGCGGGTCGATGTCGGCCATCAGGTGTCCGCGGTTGCGGTAGGCCGCGATCAGCTCGATGACCCTGGCGTTCTTGTCGACGATCGAGTCCGGGTTGTCGGTGCGCCACCGGACCGGCTCGTAGGGGATGCCGAGTTCGAAGAAGATCTCGTCGTAGAAGTCGTCGGACAGCAGCAGTTCGTGGATGGTGCGCAGGAAGTCGCCGGACTCCGCACCCTGGATGATGCGGTGGTCGTAGGTGGAGGTCAGCGTGATCAGCTTGCCGATGCCCAACTCGGCGATGCGCTCCTCGCTGGCGCCCTGGAACTCCGCCGGGTACTCCATCGCGCCGGCACCGACGATCGCGCCCTGCCCGGCCATCAACCGGGGCACCGAGTGCACGGTGCCGATGGTGCCGGGATTGGTCAGCGAGATCGTCACACCGGCGAAGTCCTCGGCGGTCAGCTTGCCGTCGCGGGCGCGTCGCACGATGTCCTCGTAGGCGGCGATGAACTGGCCGAACCGCATCGTCTCGCAGCCCTTGATCGCGGCGACGACCAGCGACCGGCTCCCGTTCTTGCCCTGCAGGTCGATGGCCAGGCCCAGATTGGTGTGCGCCGGGGTGACGGCGTTGGGCTTGCCGTCGACCTCGGCGAAGTGCCGGTTCATGTTGGGGAACTTCTTGACCGCCTGCACGATCGCGTAGCCCAGCAGGTGGGTGAACGACACCTTGCCGCCGCGGGTCCGCTTGAGGTGGTTGTTGACCACGATGCGGTTGTCGATCATCAGCTTCGCCGGGATGGCCCGAACGCTGGTGGCGGTCGGGATCTCCAGCGAGGTGTTCATGTTCTTGACGACGGCGGCCGCCGCGCCGCGCAGCACCTGCGTTTCGTCGCCGCCATCGGCTGCGGCCGGCGCGCTCTTGGCCGGCGCCGCGGCGGGCGCCTTGGCCGGTGCGGCGGTCCCGTTACCGGTGGGGGCGGGTTTGGTCGGCGCCGGCGCCGGGGCGGCCTTCGCGGCGGGCGTGGCCGGCGGTGCCGGTGCGGGTTCCGGCGGTGCGACCGGGGCGGCTTTCGTGGTCGGCTGGGCGGACGAGTGACCAGTCGATTGACCGTTGCCGGCGCTCACCGTCTCGGTGGCCGGCTCGGGGTTGTAGTCGACCAAGAACTCGTGCCAACTCGGATCGACCGAGGAGGGGTCGTCGCGGAACTTGCGGTACATCTCCTCGACCAGCCACTCGTTCTGGCCGAATGGTGAACTCGTACTGCTCACGGCAGTTGCTCGCCTCGATTCCTTCATCCGGGCACGCCGCGCTTGGACGGATTGCCCCCACTTTTCAGCCCCGACACTTGGCCGCCGCCTAAAGGCTAACCCTTCTCGGGTGTTCCCGAAGCACGTCAGCGCCATGCCCGCGGCAACCGGTTCGACTCCGACGGCGAACGGTTACCGCCGGGCTATCTCTCGTTCGCAATCGCCGGCAGCAGGTGCAGGTTCACCGGCCACCGGCTCGGCGCCGGGCCGAACGCCCGGCGCGCGTTGTTGACGATCTTCTTGCCCATCATCCGGTTGCCGCCGCCACCGATGGCGGCGCCGATGCCGACGGGCAGCATCTTGCCGAATGCCATCGCCGAGCGCTTGATCGTGTAGCGCTTGACGAAGTACCGCATCAGCCGGGTGTTGAGCTGGGACAACGCCGGCAGCGGCAGCAGTTCGGCACCCTCGGTCAACCAGGCACCGCTGGTGCGGCCCGCCCCGAGCAGATCGGCGATCGCCCCTTTGCTCTCGTCGCCGACCAGCACGGCCAGTACCAGGGTCCGGCGTCGCTCCCGCTGCTCGAGCGGGATGCCGTGGACCTCGGCGACGGCGAGCACGAACACCGATGTCGCCTCCAGGAACACCAGCGTTTCGCCGGCCACCGCCGACAATGCGGCCAGCGTGCCGATGCCGGGGAAGGCGGCGGCCGAGCCCACCGCGGCACCGCTGGCCATCACCGCGGCCAGGTATCGCGTCTCGAGCTTGGCGACGATGTCGGCGGGAGTGGCATCGGGATGCGCGCGGCGCAACCGCGCCACGTAGGCCTTGACGGCCGGTGCCTGGACTCGGGTGCTGCGTTCGAGAATCTGGGAAAGGACCCGCGCCGACATGGTTGCGTCGTCGCCGATCTGGGCCGGCAACTGCTCGGCTTCGGGAGCTGCCCGCATGCCCCGTCGGCGAACCTTCATGCCTCTGCCCTCCTCGCTGGTGTCTCCAGGTTAACGAACGGTCACCCCGCGACAGTGCCCCGCCGTGATCCCTGTCACCACAGGTCGGGTAGCCGCAGGAGGAACAAATAATCCGCGCGGCGTGCTGTGGTTGGGCATGGCAACATCGCCGACTGTGACCGACACCCGCAGTGCGACGTCCGCCGCGGTGCCGGTGCGGCCTCCGAGCCAGGTTCGGATGATCGTCGTGCTCGGCGCCCTGGTCGCGCTCGGGCCGCTGACCATCGACATGTACCTGCCTGCTCTGCCGCGGATCGCCGAAGAGTTGGACGTGTCCTCGTCGGTCGCGCAGCTGACCTTGACCGGCACTCTGGCCGGCCTGGCGCTGGGCCAGCTGATCGTGGGGCCGCTGTCGGACTCGCTGGGGCGGCGGCGGCCGCTGATCGCCGGGATCGCGCTGCACATGCTGGCCTCGGTGCTGTGCCTGGTGGCCCCCAACGTGACGGTGCTGAGCCTGGGGCGTGGACTGCAGGGCATGGGCGCCGCCGCAGCGATGGTGGTCGCGATCGCGGTGGTCGGCGACCTGTTCGACGACAGTCAGGCCGCAACGGTGATGTCGCGGTTGATGCTGGTTCTGGGGGTGGCGCCGGTCGTGGCGCCCTCACTGGGCGCGGTGGTGCTGCTCAAGGCGTCGTGGCATTGGGTGTTCGCGGTGCTGATCGTGCTGGCGGGCCTGTTGCTGATGGTGGCCGCGCTGGCGTTGCCCGAGACGCTGGCGCCCTCGCACCGGCGGCCGCTGCGGGTGCGTTCGATCGCGGCGACATACCTGATGCTGTTGCGTGACGTCCGGTTCGTGATCCTGGTGCTGGTCGCCGCGCTGGGCATGGCTGGTCTGTTCGCCTACATCGCCGGCGCCTCCTTTGTCCTGCAGGGCCGGCACGGGCTCGACCAACAGACGTTCGCCCTGGTGTTCGGTGCCGGTGCGATCGCGCTGATCGGCGCCACCCAGTTCAACGTAGTGTTGCTGCGCCGCTTCTCCCCGCAGCGCATCGTGGTGTGGGCCCTGGTGGCGGCCTGCCTGGCCGGTGCGGTGTTCATCGCGTTGTCGGCGACGCACACCGGCGGCCTGTTCGGTTTCGTGCTCCCGGTGTGGGCCATCCTGGCGCTGCTGGGTTTCGTCATGCCCAACGCGCCGGCGGTGGCGTTGTCCCGCCATCACGAGGCTGCCGGGACCGCAGCCGCCCTGCTGGGCGCCGCCCAGTTCGGCCTCGGAGCGATCATCGCCCCGGTGGTCGGTCTGCTCGGCAACGACGAGATCGCGCTGTCCGTGGTGATGACGGCCGGTGTGGCGATCGCCCTGCTGGCGCTGTTGTCGGTCGGTGTGCCGGCAAGCCACGAGGACTGATGCGACGAGTGGCCACTTACGACGCGACGTGCGAGCTGCTGCGTGTCGTAAGTGGCCACTCGCCGTGGCGGGGCTAGCTGTGATGTCCAGGGAGGTTGGTCAGTCGGGTGACCGGCGGCTGGCCTCCGATGGCGGAGTGGGCTCGGTGGTGATTGTAGAAGTGGAGCCATCCGGTTATTGCGGCGTCGCGTTCTTCGGTTGAGCCGTAGAGCCGTGCGTAGGCCCAGCCATCGGCGAGGGTGCGGTGGAATCGTTCGATCTTGCCGTTGGTCTGTGGCCGGTAAGGACGGGTCCGTTTGGCGATGATGTGCAGATCGGCACCGGCCGCACGCCAGGCGTAGGACCGGTAGGCGGATCCGTTGTCAGACAGGACACGCTCGGCAGTGACCCCGCGGGCGGCGAACCACGCCACAGCGCGACGTAGCACACCGATCGCGGTGTCGGCCTTCTCGTCGGTGCAGATCTCGGCGTAGGCAAGGCGTGAATGATCGTCAATGACGGTGTGGACGAACGCAGTTCCGATTCGAGGGCGATAGCTCTTGCCGCGCTCGCCGGTACGCCTGGCTGTCGTGCGTGCATTGCGCTTGCTCTGTTGCTTACTCAGGAACTTGTGGCCGCCGCCGTCGGGGATGTTGGCGAACTTGGTGACATCGACGTGGAGCAGCGAACCGGCGTAGGCATGCTCGTAGCGGCGCAGTGGTTCCCCAGTGGCTCGGTCGATGTGCGATAGCCGATTGATCCGGCACCGGGCCAGCACGGCGTGCACCGTCGAGGCTGCCATGCCGAGCTGTCCGGCGATCTGGACGGGTCCCAGGCGGTGACGCCACCGCAAGCCCACGATCTGTCGCACCGTTTCAGGCCTGGTCTTGGTCGGACTGGTGTGCGGCCGCGAGCTGCGATCAGCCATCCCCGCGGCGCCCTCGGCGCGGAAGCGATCGGCCCATTTCTTGGCAGTTCGTGGTGCCACCATGAACAACTTGGCTGCCGCGCCGTAGGTCCAGCCCTGTTCCACGACCAGCAGAGCAAGCCTCAATCGAGCGCGCGGGGTCAGAGCAGCATTAGCGTGGGACACGAAGGCCTCCTGGTTCGTGAAGCGGTTCCTAGACAGCTCCACTTCATAACCGGAGGCCTTCACCTGTCACACAGGCTCACCGATACCGGACGGGACAACCTCCCTGGACATCACAGCTAGCCCGCCGAACTGTTCTCCGCGTAGCGCAGTACGGCAGCGATACCGTCGGCCGGATCGAGGCGCTCGTCGGTGCGGACTAGCGCCGCGCCGGTCGACACCGCCAGCAGCGGCAGCGCCTCATCGGCACGTAGCGTGCGCTCTGGTGCGCCGCCGAGGTCCGAGAGCGTGTCGGCATCGGGCGCCAGCATCGCCAGCTCGGTGTCGGCGACCACGGTGACGTCGCCGATGTCGCCGATGATCAGCGTGTCCACCGCGCCGTCGCGCAGTGCGGTCGCCACGTCGGCCAAGCCTTCGACCGCCAATCCGGTGCCGCGGCCGGCGGCGAAGCGTTGTGCCGCCTCGTCGATCACGGCGAGCCGGCGCTTGAGGAACTCCTGGGTGATCTCGTGCTGTTCCTCGGTCTCGTCGGTGCCGCCGGCGCGGGCGCCCGCGTGCAGCTGCACGGCTTTGTCGGCGACGCGCTCGGGCAGCGCGGACACCAGATCGGTGCGCGAGCTGACCTCGCCCTTGATGAACACCACCTGTGCGCCGGTCTCGTCGACCAGGTGGGTGACCCGGTCGGCGACCTCGCGAATGTTCTTGCGGACCGCCTCTTCGACGGCGTGCTCCTTGCCGTACTCGTGCCCCTCGGACGACTTGGCCTTGTGCACCGGGTAACCGTCACCTTCGACGCTTTCGGAGCTGACCCGGCCGACCCGGTGCACGGTGATGTCGGCGCCCTCGTGGTCGACGGCGACCAGCAGGTAGACGGTGTGCAGCGGGCCGTGCTCGACGATCGGCACCAGGTAGGGGAGTTCGGAGACCCGGACCTCGGTGGTGGTCGGCGGACGGATCAGGTGCTCGTCGAGGACGACGGTGTCACCGGCGGCGATCACCGCGCGGCCACTTCGGCCCACCGGGGGATGCGCGCCACGAACGGCGCTGTCGATGGCCTCGATCACCGAGGTGTCGACACCCTGTTCCTCGAGTTGCTTGCGCACGTCGCGCAACCGCGCGTCGAGTTGTGCCGCGGCGTCCGCGGTGTCGTGAGAATCGTCGAAATAGACCGAGACGAACGGACCATTCGCATCCACCAACGGGCGAAATCGATCCGACTGCATAGCTCCTCCTCAGCTGGAAAATCGGTTTGGTGTCGGTTCTCCCACGCCGGATGCGTCCCCGACAGCTGCCTACCTCAACCTACGCCCAGCGGGTGGTCGGCTCGCCGGGGCCACCGCCGGGTAGCCGATCGGAGGATCGATAGTCTCGACCGGGGCAGTGCGACGACGGCAGGAAGCTAGACCACCTGCGGCGGCGTTACGCACATGGTGTCGTTGCTGATCGATGGCGCGGGCGGGGGCCGGGACGGTCATCGGCGGTAGCCGACATCTTCGTGAAAGGCCGAAACGAGGTGTGTTTATGACCAGGAACATGGCCGGCGCGCAGCCGGACGTGGACTTGGAACCCGACCCGGAATTCCCCCGCGGCCCGCACGCGAACCCGTGGAACGCGCTGTGGGCCATGCTGGTGGGCTTCTTCATGATCCTGGTCGACTCGACCATCGTCGCCGTCGCCAACCCCAGCATCATGGACGCGCTGGAGATCACCGACTACGACACCGTGATCTGGGTGACGAGCGCCTACCTGCTGGCGTATGCGGTGCCACTGCTGCTGGCCGGACGCCTCGGTGATCGTTACGGACCCAAGAATCTCTACATCGCCGGACTGGCCGTCTTCACCGCGGCGTCGTTGTGGTGCGGGCTGGCCGGCTCCATCGACATGCTGATCGCCGCGCGGGTGGTGCAGGGACTCGGCGCCGCCCTGCTGACCCCCAGACCCTGTCGACGATCACCCGCATCTTCCCCGCGGAGCGCCGCGGGGTCGCGATGAGTCTGTGGGGCGCCACCGCCGGGGTGGCCACCCTGATCGGCCCGCTGGCCGGCGGGGTGCTCGTCGGGCATCTGGGCTGGGAGTGGATCTTCTTTGTCAACGTGCCGATCGGCGTGGTCGGTCTCGGGCTGGCGGTGTGGCTCATCCCCACGCTGCCGACCCATCGGCACCGCTTCGACCTGCCCGGCGTGGTGTTGTCGGGGCTGGGCATGTTGCTGGTGGTCTTCGGTCTGCAGGAAGGTCAAAGCCATCACTGGGCGGCGTGGATCTGGGCGGTCATCGTCGCGGGGATCGGGTTCTTCACCGCCTTCGTCTACTGGCAGTCCGTCAACCGCGACGAGCCCCTCGTGCCGCTGGAGATCTTCGCCGACCGGGACTTCAGCCTGTCCAACCTGGGCGTGGCGGTCATCGGGTTCGTGGTGACCGCGATGATCCTGCCGGTGATGTTCTACGCACAGGTGGTGTGCGGCCTGAGCCCCACCCGGTCGGCGTTGCTGATCGCGCCGATGGCGGTGGCCAGCGGTGTGCTGGCCCCGTTCGTCGGTCGGCTGGTCGACAGTGCGCATCCCCGTCCGATCATCGGTTTCGGCTTCTCGGTGGTGGCGATCGCGCTGACGTGGCTGTCTCTCGACATGACGCCGACCACCCCGATCTGGCGGCTGGTGTTGCCGCTGACCGCCATGGGGGTGGGGATGGCCTTCATCTGGTCGCCGCTGGCCACCACCGCCACCCGCAATCTGCCGCCGCACCTGGCCGGCGCCGGGTCGGGTGTCTACAACGCCACCCGGCAGGTGGGCACCGTGCTGGGCAGCGCCGGAATGGCCGCCTTCATGGCGGCCCGCATCGGCGATGAGATGCCGGCCGCGCCCGCGGGCACCGCGCCGAGTGAACCGGCGGTCTTGAGGCTGCCGTCATTCCTGCACGAGCCGTTCGCGGCTGCCCTGTCCCAGTCGATGTTGCTGCCCGCCTTCGCGGCGTTGTTCGGAATCATCGCGGCACTGTTCCTGCTCGGCGGGCTGACGGTCCGGCCCGCCGGCTCGGCTGTTGATGACGAGATCACCGACGAGATCCCGGTCTATGACGACGGCTACGACGACGATGACTACCTGGAGTATCTGGTGGACCGGGAGCCGGACTATCACCCGGTTTTCGACGAGCCCGACGACGAGACCGAACAGATCGACTGGGGTCGCCCGGCCGAGGCGCCGCCTGCTGTTCGGGAGCCGATTGGTTGGGCTCACAACGGTTTCCACGTCGATGACGCTGAGTTCGGCGTCCACCTTGAGCCGCTGGACGGCCTGCGTCGCGAACCGGAAGCGGAACCGCCCTCGCGGCATCGCCTCACCGATGCCGGTGAACCGCGCCGGGCGCGGCACTACCGCGATGAGGTCGATGAGTCCGAAACCTACGGCAGACATTCTCAACGCCATCTTGATTGAGGCTTGGTCGCATACCTGCTCTAGTCGAACAGCACGGCCGGATTCAGGTAACCCGTCGGGTCGAAGGCGGCCTTGATGGTGCGCATGGCGGCGATGTCGGTGTCCTGGCGAGACATCTGCAGATAGGCCCGCTTGCGGCTGCCGACGCCGTGCTCGGAGCTGACGTTACCGCCATGTGCTGCAATGAGTTTCATCATCGCCGCATACAGGTGAGCTTCCTGTTCGGCGTTGCAGCGCAGCACGTTCAGATGTAGATTGCCCTCACCGATGTGGCCGAACAGCACACCGATCGCGTCGGGCGCGTGGTCGAGCAGTAGGGCAGCGGCGGCCGACGAGAACGCCCGGATGGCCGACAGCGGCAGCGAAACGTCGAATTTGAGTGGCGGACCGAACAACCCGACCACCTCGGCGGTGGACTCGCGGACCTGCCAGAGGCGTTGTTGTGCGGTGTTGTCGACGCCGACGGCCGGTTCACCGCTGAGCTCCGCGCCCTCCAGCGCATCGGCGAGCCGTTCGGTCAGGTCGGTCTCGCCGGCCAGTTCGATCAGCAGCAGCCAGTCACCGCGGGTCGGCACCGGGACGTCGAGGTGTTCGGCGGCCAGGGCCGCGGCGCGTCCGTCGACCAGCTCCAGTGCCGCAATGGATTCGGTGTCGCGCAAGGTGCGTCCGGTGGCGACCAGTGCGTCGAGATCGTCGAATCCGCATACCGCGGTGACCCGGTGGGTCGGCGCCGGATGCAGGCGCAGGTCCAGGCCGGTGATCACCCCGAGGGTGCCCTCCGCGCCGACGAACAGCGAGGCCAGGTCGTATCCGGTGTTGTCGGCGCGGACATGGCTGTGTCGGTGCACCACCGACCCGTCGGGCAGAGCGACGTCCAGGCCGATGACCTGTTCACCCATGTTTCCGTAGCGCACGGTGCGCAGGCCGCCGGCATTGGTGGCGGCCATCCCCCCGACCGTCGCCGAGTCGCGGGCGGCCAGGTCGACCCCGAACACCAGGCCCGCCGTACCGGCCGCCCGTTGTACGGCCGCCGCCGTCACGCCGGCCCCGACCCGGATTCGGCGTTCGAGCGCGTCGACCTCGCCGATCTCGGTGAGTCGCTCGGTGGACAGCAACACGTCGTCGTGCTCGGGCACCGTCCCGGCCACCAGGGACGTCCGCCCACCCTGCACCGTCACGCAGACGCCGGCGCCGCGGCACTCCCGCAGCACCTCGGCGACCTCGTCGGCTGACCCGGGACGCACCAGCGCGCTGGCCCGGCCGCGGTAGCGTCCGGTGTAGTCGGTGCTACGGCCGGCCAGGACATCGGGGTCGGTGACGACGTGGCCGGCGCCCACGATGGCCCGGAGCCGTTCGGCCAGTGTGGAGTTCATGCCGTGTCTCTATCACACATCGCCAGGAACGCCCCCAACTCCACCAATCCCGCCGGGGTCGAGGGCAGGTACTCGGTCAGCATCGTCGACCGGACAATCACCGCGGCGTACTTGGCCCGGCTCACCGCGACGTTGAGCCGGTTGCGATTGAGCAGGAAGGAGATTCCCCGTGGCACCTCGTCGATCGAGGACGCCACCATGGAGACGAACACCAGCGGGGCCTGCCGGCCCTGGAACTTGTCCACCGTCCCGGCCTGAACCTCCTGCAGACCCGCCGCGTCGAGTAGTCGGCGCAGCAGCACCACCTGCGCGTTGTAAGGAGTGACGATCAGCACGTCGGCCCCGGTGAGGGGCCGGGTGCCGTCCTCGTCGGTCCACGCCGCCCCGAGGAGACGGCTGATCTCGCCGACGATCACCTCGGCCTCCGCGCGGCTGTCCGTCGAGTCGCCTTGGTGTTCGACGGCCAGCACGTGCACGCCGGGCTCGAATCCGGCCAGCCGGCGCGCGGCGGTGCGCTCCTGCATCGAGTGCAGCCGCCGGTCGTAGGACAGTCGTGAGACCGCGGCACACACTGCCGGATGCATGCGGTAGGAGCGGTCCAGGAAGTAACCGAGCTCTTCGGGCAGCGTGTGCTGCCCACCGACCAGCCAACCCAGCGCCGAGACGTCGACGGGCTCGGGATGGGTGCCCTGGCTGACCTGAGGCAGCTGCTGTGGATCGCCGAGCAGCAGCAGGTTGGTGGCCGCCTGCGCCACGGCAATGGTGTTGGCCAGACAGAACTGCCCGGCCTCCTCGATCACCAACAGATCCAGGCAACCCGGCGGTACTCGTGAGCTATTGGCGAAATCCCATGCGGTGCCGCCGATCACACACCCCGTTTCGGCGGCGATGAAGGCGGGGTAGGTCTTCTCGTCGATCTCGGTCCACGGACCGCTGCCGCCGGGTTTCTTGGCCACCAGAGACGAATCCACCCCGGCGGCGATGATGTCACCGAACAGGTTCTCCACCACCGCATGTGATGAAGCGACCACCCCGACCCGCCAGTGCTGCCCGTTCACCAGCCCGGCTATGACACGAGCAGCGGTGTGAGTCTTGCCGGTACCCGGTGGCCCGTGCACCGCGACATAGGACGAGTCCAGCATCAGCAGCGCGGCGGTGATATCGGCCACGCAGTCACCGGAGCGGGGTAGGGGTGCCCCGGTGCGGGGCGGGCGCCGCAGCAGGATGTCGACCATCGCCGACGGCGGCAGGTCGGGCAGTGCGGCGGCGATCGTGGTCGCGACGGCATCGATGGACTCGCGCAGCGCCTTGGTGGGGAACGGCGGCCCCGGGGTCAGGGCGAAGGGCAGGGCGTCGAACACATCACCTGTTTTCGGTTCGCGTTCCATGACGAGTACCTGAGTGGGAGCCGACGGGTCATCGCAACCCAACACGGTCACCGCAGAGTAGGCCCGCCGTTCCGGGTCGTCGGACAGCCCGGCGGGCGTCGGCGGGTCGTACAGCGCGTACATGTCGCCGCCGAGTTCGCCGGCGGCGATCGAACCGGAAAGCAGCAGCCGCCGCTGCCGCTTCCTGGCCCTGGGCGGCACCTGCCAGTCGGTGTCGAGTTGGGCGTCCTCCACCAGGAAAACGCCTGAGGTGTCCGACCATTCGTCAACCGGGCTGTTGAGCCGGTCGAAGTGGCCCCACCAGAACGGCTTGTCCTCGCGCCGGTGGTATCCGCGGGCGGCGGCGACCATCGCAACCGCCCGTTGCTCGGGACTGCGGGTGGTGACGTCGTCGCCGGCGAAGTGGGTCAGGGTTCGGGTCACGTCGTCGTCGAGTTCCATCGGGCCGCCGTCCCGCACCGGTTGCGGTCCAAGCGGTGGGACACCGGCTTCAAAGGCGCGCTGCAACAACCAGTCCCGCAGCTTGCGGGTGGACCGGCAGTCGTAGAGGTTGTAGTCCTCGATCTGCTTGAGCACGGTCGCGGCTTCGTCGCCGTCGCCGTCGGCGAGTAGTTCGCAGTACCGGGCGTACATGGTGATCGAGTCGGTCGCGGTGGTGACGTCACCGGTCCGTAGTTCGGCACCCATGTACAGCGGCTCAAGCGACTTGAGGCTGTAGTTCTTGGCGCCGACCCGAATGCTCTTGCGCACCAGGGGATACAAGTCGACCAGCACGCCGTTGCGCAGCAGGTCGTCCACCTCGTTCTCGCCCTCGCCGTAGCGGCCGGCCAGCCGCAACAGGGCGGTTTTCTCATAGGCCGCGTAGTGGTAGATGTGCATCTTCGGGTAGCGTTTGCGCCGCTTGCCGACCATGTCCAGGAACGCCTTGAGCGCCTTGCGTTCGCCGCGCCGGTCGTGCGCCCACAGCGGCTTGAATTCGCCGCCTGCACTCAGCACACCGAACAGGTATTCCAGGCCCCAATCGGTGCCGTCGGCGGTCCACAACGGGTCGCCTTCGAAGTCGAAGAACAGGTCACCCCTGTCCGGGTCGGGTAACAGCATCAGCGGTTGCGGGTCGGCCACTTCGAAGGGCGGTACGCCGGCCACCCGCGGCGCGATCTGCAGCCGGGCCTGCCCGGTCAGGCTCGCGACCGTCCGGGCCGGCAGGTCGGGGACCGGGCCGTGGTGGTGGGCCAACTGGTTGACCGTGGTGATTCCCGCGTCGATGAGCCGGGCGCGTTGGCTGACCCGCATGCCCGCGACCAACAGCAGGTCGTCGTGTTCGCGGACCTGTGCCTCGCACTCCGGGCAGCGCATGCAGGCGCGCACACTTTCGTCGTCCCAGCTGACTGCCTCCCGGCCGGCGAAGTGCCGGTCCAGCAGATTCTGCAGTTCGGTGCGCCGGGACCGGTAGACCGGCAGGAGTTCGTCGACCAGGTAGCTCGCGGTCTGGTCATTGCCCAGCACCAACTGGACCTCGTCGTGCACGGCGATGCCCGCGGCGGCAAGCGTCTCGGCGTAGGCGGCCAGCTGCAGCAGCGCCTCCACCTTGACCGACCGGGCGAGTTTGGTGTCGCGCAGGCGATAGCGGTCGCCGTCGAGGAGGAGGAAGTCGGCGAAACCGACGAATCGGCCGTCGAACATGGCGGCCTGATAGATGGCGGGTGCGCGCTGTTCGACCGCGTCGAGCGTGGCCTGTGCGGCCGCGGTCAAGCCGGCCAGGGTGTGGGCCGGGCGGCCGATCATCGTCACCTCGGCCAACGAGCGGAGTTCGTCGAGATGGCGCTGTTCGTGCTCGGTGCCGAGTTCGGCGGTGCGGGCCAGGAGTTCGTCCTCGACCGACACTGCGGGGCCGCGGCCCAGTCGGGCGTCGAACGAACGTAACAGCGCGTACTCGCAGCGTGCGGCGGCGGCAAGGTCGGAGGCGCTGTAGATGACACGGTCGTCGGCGACGAACACAGCCCCACTGTAGGCGGGCACACCGACGGTTCAGCCGCCTCGAGGTCAGTTCCCGATCAGTTCGACGCCGTTGCCGTTCCAGCGGAACTTGACCACGCTCTGCATGCCCAGGCCGTTGACGAAGGCCAGGGCCACGGTGTCGCCGGTGCTCTGGGTGGTGTCGACGTTGTTGAAGCCGTAGGTGTCGGGCACCCCGGTCGGGATGTACTTGCCGAGGTGGAACATCACCGCCCGGGTGTTGGGGTTCTCGGCGTTGGTGTTGGCCCGCACGATGACCGCCGACAGCTGCGCGCATTCGTTGTAGTTGCCGGCCAGCGGCACCGGATACCAGCCTTGGTTGCTGCGCGGGTCCGGGGGCAGAGCGGAAACGGCCTCTGCGACGGCCGGCGCGGCCAGGTTCACCGCACAGGGATCCGGCGGTGGCGGCGCCGGCGCAGGCGGCGGCGGTGCCGACGTCGGGGGTGGCGGGGGTGCCGAGGTGGTGGTCACAGCCGTGGTGGTCGCTTCTGGGGTCTTGGCCACCGTGGAATCACCCGAGCTGCAGCTCACGAGTGCTGCGGCCACCCCCACGGCCAACGCCGCGGGGGCCGCAGCCTTGCTCAGCCGATGCCACACACCGGCTGACGGTACCGTCCGTTGCGGCCGGAACGGGGTTACGGCACGCGTCGGCATTAGACTGCAGATCCAATGACATCCCCGGAAGACCAGCGCGCCGACGCCGACGAGGCCGCCCCCCAGACCTTCGCCGACCTGCAGATTCACCCCGCGGTGCTGCAGGCCGTTGCTGACGTCGGCTACGAAACGCCCTCGGCCATTCAGGCAGCCACCATTCCCGCCCTGCTGGCCGGGTCCGACGTGGTCGGCCTGGCCCAGACCGGCACCGGTAAGACCGCCGCGTTCGCCATCCCGATCCTGTCGAAGATCGACCCCGAGAACCGCAGCACCCAGGCCCTGGTGCTGGCGCCGACCCGCGAGCTGGCCCTGCAGGTCGCCGAGGCGTTCAGCCGCTACGGTGCCCATCTGAAGATCAATGTGCTGCCCATCTACGGCGGTTCGTCCTACGTCCCGCAGCTGGCCGGCCTCAAGCGCGGCGCGCAGGTCGTCGTCGGCACCCCGGGCCGGGTCATCGACCATCTCGAGAAGGGCAGTCTGGACCTGTCCCACCTGGACTATCTGGTGCTCGACGAGGCCGACGAGATGCTGCAGATGGGATTCGCCGAGGATGTCGAGCGCATCCTGGCCGACACCCCGGAGTACAAGCAGGTCGCGTTGTTCTCAGCGACGATGCCGCCGGGTATCAAGAAGATCACCACCAAGTACCTGCATGACCCTGTCGAGGTCACGGTCAAGTCAAAGACCCAGACCGCGGAGAACATCGCCCAGCGGTATTTCCAGGTGTCGTATCCGCGCAAGATCGACGCGCTGACCCGCTTGCTGGAGGTGGAGGAGGGCGACGCGATGATCGTGTTCGTCCGCACCAAGCAGGCCACCGAGGAGGTCGCCGAGAAGCTGCGGGCCCGCGGGTTTGCCGCGGCGGCGATCAATGGCGATATCCCACAGGCGGTCCGGGAGCGGACGATCGCGTCGCTGAAGGACGGCACGATCGACGTCCTGGTCGCCACCGATGTCGCCGCCCGCGGCCTGGACGTCGAGCGCATCTCGCATGTGGTGAATTTCGACATCCCGCACGACCCGGAGTCGTATGTGCACCGCATCGGGCGCACCGGCCGCGCCGGCCGCTCGGGAACGGCATTCCTGTTCGTCACCCCGCGCGAACGTCACCTGCTCAACTCGATCGAGCGGGTCACCCGGCAGAAGTTGGTTGAAGGCCAGTTGCCGTCGGTCGAGGACGTCAACGCCCAGCGGGTGGAGAAGTTCAAGGATTCGATCACCGACGCGCTCAACGCGCCCGGCTTCGAGATGTTCCGCCGGCTGATCGAGGACTACGAGCGCGACAATGACGTGCCCATGGTCGACATCGCCGCTGCGCTGGCCCTGCAGAGCCGTGACGGCGCGGAGTTCCTGATGACCGAGCCGCCGCCGGAGAAGCGGCGGGAACGGGCAGAGCGTCCCGACCGCGATGAGCGAGAACGCGCGCCGCGCAGGACGCGTGACGACCTGGCCACCTATCGCATCGCGGTCGGCAAAAGGCACAAGGTCGGACCCGGCTCGATCGTCGGCGCGCTGGCCAACGAGGGCGGCCTGCACCGCAGCGATTTCGGGCACATCACCATCAAGGAGAACTTCTCGCTGGTTGAACTGCCCGCGAAGCTGTCCAAGGACACGTTGAAAGCGCTTGAGAAGACCCGGATTTCCGGGATCCTCATCGACTTGAAGCCCGACCGCGGCAACCCGAAATACGATTCGCGTTCAGACTCACGTCCCTCCGGCGGGAAGCCCCGGCGCACGAGCCGATGACCGCACCGAGCGCGGTCGACCAGGGCGGGCTGGAGGCGGTCTCCGGGGTCGACCGGGTCGCCTCGCTCACCGGTGTCCGCGCGGTGGCCGCGTTGCTGGTGTTGGCTACCCACGCCGCCTACACCACCGGCAAGTACACCCACGGCTTCGTCGGCCTGGTGTATTCGCGGATGGAGATCGGGGTACCGATCTTCTTCGTACTGTCGGGGTATCTGCTGTTCGGACCGTGGGTGCGGGCGGCCGCGGGCGGCAGGCCGTCGCCCTCGGTGCGGCGGTACGCCTGGCACCGGGTGCGGCGCATCATGCCCGCCTATGTCATCACCGTGCTGGCGGCGTATCTGATCTACCACTTCCGCAGTGCGGGGCCCAATCCCGGCCATACCTGGATCGGCTTGTTGCGGAACCTGACACTGACCCAGATCTACACCGACAACTACATGTTCAACGGCTATCTGCACCAAGGACTCACCCAGATGTGGAGCTTGGCCGTCGAGGTGGCGTTCTACGTCGCGCTGCCGGTGCTGGCCTGGCTGCTGCTGGTGGTGTTGTGCCGTCGGCAGTGGCGGCCGGGCCTGTTGCTGGCCGGTCTGGCGGCTCTCGCACTGATCAGTCCGGCGTGGATGGTGTTGGTACACAACACCCATTTCCTGCCCAGCGGGGCGCGGCTGTGGCTGCCCGGCTATTTGGCCTGGTTCATCGGCGGCATGCTGCTGACGGTGCTGCAGGCCAAAGGAGTTCGGGCGTACGGGTTCATCACTGTGCCGCTGGCGGTCGTCAGCTTTTTCATTGCGTCCACTCCGATCGCCGGCGAGCCCACCACCTCGCCGAGTGGGGTGACCGAGGCGTTGGTCAAGACCGGGTTCTACGCTGCGATCGCGACGCTGGTGGTGGCACCCTTGGCGCTGGGCAATCGCGGGTGGTATGCCCGGCTGCTGGCCAGCCGGCCGATGGTGTGGCTGGGGGAGATCTCCTACGAGATCTTCCTCGTGCATCTGGTGGTGATGGAGATCGCGATGGTGGAGGTGCTGGGCTGGCCGGTCTACACCGGATCCATGCCGGCGTTGTTCGTCGTCACCCTGATCATGACGATCCCGGTGGCGTGGCTGCTGCACCGGTTCACCCGGGTGCGGACGTGAGCTGGCCCATCGAGTCAGAACTCAGAGCGACGATTCACCCCGAAACTTCGCTCTGAGTTCTGGTTCGACGCAGCCTCCGCCGCAGACTCGCTGGGGCACACCACGGGAATGACGAACTCCTCGAGCATCGTCCGCTCGTCCTCGGCATCGCGGCCGGGGAAGATCAACAGCGAGGTGAGCACCCGGACCAGCCAGCGTGCTCGGCGGTTGACCACGGCCTGGTCGTCTGGGTGCAAGGACAGCAGGAATGCCGACGTCAGAGCCTGGATGACCTCGGATTGTTCGGCCATTTCCGCGCCGATGGGGGAGCCGGCGGCGGCGAACCACGCTGACAGCGCGGGACTTTCACGCACCAGCTGCATCGCCGTGGTGAGCCCGGCCAGCAGGCGTTCACGGGGGTGGCCGATGCCGTCGATCAGCTGGGTCAGCTGCTGGTGTAACCGGTACGCCTCACGGTGCACGTAGGCGGTGTGCAGCACTTCACGATTCTCGAAATAACGGTAGAGCGTGGCCCTGGAACACCCTGCGGCGCGGGCGATGTCGTTCATGCCGACGCCGGCTACGTCGCGTTCGGCGAACAGTTCGCCGGCGGCGTCCAGGATCCGGTCGGTGGCGACCTCCGAGCGCCGTGAGCCGAGCCAGTCGTTGCCCGCCATCTAGCTGCCGGCCCGGAACGGCACGGAGAGCGGTCGTCGCACGTAACCGCCGCCGGCCCAGACGATCGAAGCCTCGTCGACTTCGAAATCGGGGCAGCGTGAGAGCAATTCAGTCAGCGCTACCCGCGCCTGCATGCGGGCGGCCGCTGCGCCGAGGCAGTGGTGGGCGCCGTGGCTGAAAGTCATGATGTTGCGCGGGCGGCGGGTGACGTCCAATTCGCCGGCGTCCGGACCGTATTGGCGTTCGTCGCGGTTGGCCGACCCATAAAGCAGCAGCACCTTGCGTCCGGCCGGGATCGTCGTGCCGTGCAAAGTGACATCACGAGTGGTGGTGCGGGCCAGTCCCTGGACCGGGGAGGTCAGGCGCAGCAGTTCGTCGACGGCATCTGCGATCAGCTCGGGCTGTTCGACGAGCCGCCGACGCTGGTCCGGCCGTTGGTGCAGTAACGGCAACGAGCCGCCGAGCATGCCAGTGGTGGTGTCGTTCCCGCCGGTGACCATGGTGAACGTGAAGGCCAGCACGGACAGGGTGCCGGCGATGTCGCCGTCGGCACCGACGCCCGCCGCCACCAGGTGGGAGACGGTGTCATCCTCAGGTTCGCGTCTGCGTCGTTCGATGAGCTCGGCGAAGTAGGCCATCATCGACCCGATGGCGTCGCCGACCGAGCTCAGCGCGCCGAATCCGCTGGCGTTGGCCGCGACGATCGCCTCGGTCCACCCGTCGAACTGGTCGCGATCCTGCTCGGGCACGCCCAGGTAGTGGGCGACGACCATCGACGGCAGCGGCTTGAACAGCTCGGTGACGATGTCACCGCCGCCGCGGGCACGCAGCCGCTCGATGCGCTCGATCACGAATTGACGGACCTTCGGCTCGACTGCCGCTACCTGCCGTGGAGTGAACCCGCGGGAGACGAGCCGGCGAAACTCGGTGTGCACCGGGGGATCCTGCATCACCATCGGTGGATTGTCCGCGAGCCCGATCAGTTCCAGCTCGTTGTAGTTCACGGTCAGTCCGTGTGCGGAGGAGAACGTCTCGTGGTCGCGGGCCGCGCTCCAGACGTCGGCGTGCCGGGAGAGCACCCAATAGTCGTGCTGCGGGTTGGCTGGCACCACGTGGTGCACCGGATCGAGGTCGCGCAGCGCCCGGTACATCGGCCAGCGATCACCCCATGTCTCGGCGGTGGCCAGCTCGAACCTGGCCGCCGCGTCGTGAGACACCAACGCCGTCATGTCTTATGAATACGACACCTGTGGGGGTGTGTCAAGGGAGGAGGGTGTGTCGGGGTACGTTGAGACATGGCGGATTTATCCGCGGTGTGTCTGGCATTCAGCCGCCGGTCTGTGACCACTGTCGAGGCGCCGCGGGCATGTGAGACACGTGGCATGTGGCGAGATACGAGACACCGCGACCTGGAGCTCAGCTGCCTATTCGGACCGACTCGGCGACCGCGCGCTGGTCCTCTAAGGCGGCCAGCCGGTCGGTCAGTGCCGCGTGCACGGCGGCGTACGAGTCGCCGCCAAGGGTAAGGCGCAGTGGCGGCTCGGTCTGACGGGTCGTCAGGTAGATGAGGGCAGCGATCTTGTCGGGATCGCCGGTCAGAGCGTTCGCGTCGGCATCCTGGAGCTGGCGTCTGACCTGCTCCACCGGAGTGCCGCGATACACGTCCGACTCCAGAGTGAAGGTCAAGTTGTCCTTGAAACCCGTTCGGGTACCGCCCGGTTCGACCAACGTCAGGTGCACGTCGAATCCGGACACCTCCCGATTGACGCTCTCGGAAAACCCCTCCAGACCCCACTTCGCGGCATGATATGAGCTGTGGGTAGGGATGGCGACCTGGCCGCCCATGCTGGATATCTGAATGATCCGGCCGCCGCCCTGCTCGCGCATCGGCGTCAACAGGGCGTGCGTGATGAGTAGTGGTGCGATCAACATGACATCTAGTTGCTCGCGAATCTGCGTCACGCTCATTTCCTCTGCTGCGCCGACGACGGCGAAACCCGCGTTGTTGACCGCCACATCGACCGGATCTTCGGCGATCACCCGGCGGATCACCTCGTCGACGTCGTCGAGCCGGGTGAGGTCGAGCACCTGCTCTCTCAGGCGATCGGCAAACTCCTCGGCGAGGTCGTTCAGCGCGCCGGCGCGACGAACGGTCGCAGTGACCCGATCACCTTGCCGTAGAACGTGTTCGATGAGACTGCGACCAAGGCCACCAGAGGCTCCGGTGACAAACCAATGACGGACGGCCTTATCGGCAATTCCCGGCATCGACTCTCCTTCTGTTCGCGTGACGACGGCCACCGGACACCAGCCTCCAGTCGACGGTGGCCGAAGGTCTGCGGCCTCGACTCTGCGGTTGACTGTCACCGGCACGATGAGTGCGGGCGTCGCGGAACCTCGCGAAACCCGCGTGAAGACGCGACGTTGTGATTGGTCATCGCATTCGTTAGCAAGAGTGAGGGCCTTGAGTTTGTTCCCGCTCGGCTACCGTCCATCCGAACTCGAAAGTCGCGCCATTCTCTGACCCGCCCACGTTCTCTGGAAACGAGGCAAGAGAGAAGGTTCACTCACGCACTGAGGCAGGGGCGCAGTCATCGGCCTCATCGGTACCCGCAGGTTGTGAGTCAGCCCCGCCGCATTATGTCGGGTCGCGATACTCATGTTTAGGTGCAGCGGTGTTGGTGACCTGGCGGCATGCCGCACCTCGGCCCCGACGGGAATGTGTACAGGCAGCCCAATCTGGCCCGAACCTGCCCGTCCGAACCGCGCGACAGGCGCACGTCCACCAAGACACCGTCGATGCCGCGTGCCATAGCGGGTCCCGAGCGCAGGCCAGCCAGCCTGCGCGATCGGTACGACCTTGCCGCTGATCGCCACACTGATCGGGATGCTGCAGAATATTGGCTCATGCGCGTCTACATCGGTGGAGACCACGGTGCCTACGAACTCAAGCAAGCCATCGTCGAACATCTGACGAAAGCTGGCCACGAGCCGACCGACTGCGGGGCGTACGTATACGACGCAGAGGATGACTACCCGGCTTTCTGCATCGCAGTAGCGGAGCGAACCGTTGCCGACCCCGGCAGCCTCGGCATCGTGCTCGGTGGATCGGGAAACGGTGAGCAGATCGCGGCCAATAAGGTCCCCGGCGCCCGGTGTGCGCTGGCATGGAGTACCGAGACGGCATCCCTTGCGCGACAGCATAACAACGCCTTGTTGATTGGCATCGGTGGTCGCATGCACACCATCGAGGAGGCGCTGGCGATCGTCGACACATTCCTGTCGACGCCGTGGTCGCAGGAGCCGCGACATCAACGGCGCATCGATATCATCGCCGAATACGAGCGCAGCGGCGTCGCCCCGACGATTCCTACGGCCTGACCACCGCACGACGGCCCCCGCGGTGTCGCGGGGGCCGTCGATTCAATCGGGTGGCTTAGGCGCTCGCCCCTTCGACGGCCGCGCGCCGGATCGGCTCGACCTTCTTGATCACGAGGCCGAAGCACAGCGCGCCCGCAACGACGATGGTGGCGGTGAGCAGAAGCGGAACTTCGAAGGAGCCGGTCGCGCCGTAGAGCGCGCCGATGATGATGGGGCTCAGCGCACTTCCGATGTTGGAGAAGAAGTTCTGAGTCGAGCCCAGCGTGGCGACGGTGCTGGAGTCGACGACGTCTGCGGGCAGGCACCAGATCGAGACGATGGTGAAGGCCGCGGCTGCGTAGGAGATCGACATGAGCACGAGCGCTTGCCACGCCTCGGGAGCGATTGCCGCCAGTGCGATCACTGAGCACACCAGCATGCCGCCGACGAGGCACGTCTTGCGCACCTTGTTCAACGACCAGCCCCGAGCTAGCAGGTAGTCGCCGAGGATGCCGCCCACCCAGCTGCCGCCGATCGCGGCCAGTGGCGGGATCATGCCGAAGACGCCGAGCTTGAGGAGGTCGAAGCCACGCTCGTCCACGAGATAGGAGGGGAACCAGGTCAGGAAGAACGTGATCATGAAGTTCAGGCAGAAGAACCCGACCATCATGCCCCAGACGGTGCGCTGCTTGAACAGCTCGCGGATGCGCATCGGCGTCGCGTCAGGGTGCAGGTTGTTGGCGCTCTGCTCGCGATGGCTCTCGTGGATGATCGCGAGTTCTGCCTCGTTGACGCCGGCCTTGTTCTCCGGTCGGCGATACCAGGCCCACCAGCCGATCGCCCACAGGACGCCAAGGCCGCCGGCAAACAGGAAGGCCGCCTGCCATCCGAACAAGCCAATGATCAGTGCGATGAGCGGTGTCGCGGCGGCGCTACCGATGCGGGCACCGCTGTCGTAGACCGACGTTGCGCGGCCGCGAAGCCGTAGAGGGAACCAGTGCGAGACGGTCTTCGCGGCCGCCGGGTAAGCACCTGCCTCACCAACGCCGAGTCCCAGGCGTAGGCCCAGCAGGGCAGCGAAGCTGGAGACGCCTGCGGTGGCCGCGGTGAACAGTGACCAGAGCAGCACCGACGCGCCGAACATCACGCGTTCGCCGAACTTGTCGATCAGCCGGCCCGCGGGGATCTGCATCAACGCGTAACTCCAGGAAAAGGCGCTGAGAATCAGGCCCTTCTCGGTGGGAGTCAGCGTGAAGTCTTTCGCCATGAACGGGAGGCTGACCGAGATGGCCGATCGGTCGATGTAGTTGATGGCGAGGCCGAGCGCGCAGAAACCCGCGACAGCCCAGCGCACCTTGGTGGCGCGGCTCATCCCCGTCGTGGAGGGCGTGGGATCTGCGGCATCTGCTTTCGTAGCAGGGATGCTAGTCATCTGTGTCTCCAGGTTGTGACTCTTTGATTGTTTCGCTCACCGACTAGTGAGACGTGGAGGCTGGTTGAGCGCCGCTGTGGTGCGCGACACAATCAGTATCCTTGCTCAATATGATTGAACCAATCATTCGGCTTGTCAAGACGTGAGGTGGTACACGCTTATATGCGCGCATATTGCAGATCTAGAACTCTGTCGCTGGCTTGGATGATTGATATGCGCATATAACGTTGACTTGCGCACATCGCGCATGTAGCGTCATCGACCATGAGCGACGATCATCAGCTGGCAGAAGTGGGGTCCTCCGAGGGCGAGGAGCCGAGTGACGACGAATTGGTCGCGCGACGGCGAGACGTCAAAGGCGCTAAGCGACGCGAGCAGATCCTGCAATTGCTGCAAACCGTTGAGTCGGGCGCACTGAGCGTGGAGGAAATCGCCGAGCGATTCGGCGTCTCGTTCGCCACAGTGCGGCGTGACCTCAGCCGGCTGCACCAGGACCGGCACATCACCCGCACCTATGGCGGCGTCGCCCTGACCAGTCCTTCCGAATTGTCCATCCACCAGCGACATCTCGAGTTCACCGCGGAGAAGGATGCCATCGGTAGGCATGCCGCCGCGCTCGTCACAGACGGCGCGGTCGTCATCCTCGACGCGGGCACCACGACGGAGTTCGTCGCACGCCACCTCGATGCCCACGACGTCACGGTGTTCACCAACGGCATCGGTGCGGTCAACGTTCTCCTGGGCAACGAGAACGTCTCGGTGGTCGTCCTCGGCGGCCGCCTACGCGCGGTCAACCAGACGATTAGTGGGTCTGAGGCCGAACACATGCTCGGATCGGTGGTCGCCGACTATGCGTTCATCGGCGCAGATGCGGTGCATCCGCAATACGGCGTGGCCTCGCGAACTCTCGAGCAGAGCCGGCTCAAAACCCTGATGATGCAGCGCGCGCGCCAGGTCATCGTGGTCGCCGACCGTCGCAAGGTCAGCACCGACCACTTCAATTACTGGTCTCCCACACCCGCGCGGTGGCGGCTGATCACCGACGACGCCGCCGACACAGCGGCGCTCGACGAACTACGCGGCGCCGGCGCGCAGATCGACGTCGTGCAGCCACTCCGAGCCCTCAGCGACCTCAGCACCGGGAAAGGCAACCAGCCGTGACAACCACCTCGGATTCCATCACTGCGACCCAGCACACCGTGCCATCGGAGCGGGCTGTCATGCGCCAGGCGATCCTGCGCAGTCCGAATGACTTGAGCATCGAAGAGGTTCCGATGCCCGACCTCGACCCGGGCGATATTCTGCTTCGGGTCGACGCTGCACTGCTGTGCGGCACCGACGTTCGCATCTACGAAGGTCGCAAGAAGAAGAACGTCACCTTCCCGACCGTGCTCGGACACGAGTTCGCGGGCACCGTGGTCGACGCCAACGGCCCGCTGCCCGACGGCGTGGCGATGGGAGACCAGGTCGCCGTCTATCCGCTGGTGACCTGTGGGGAGTGCGCCGCCTGCCGCAAGGGGCACGAAAACATCTGCCAAAACCGCAAGGCCTTCGGCTACCAGCTCACCGGCGGACTGTCGCAATACGTTCACGTGCCCGCCGTGGCCCGCCAGAACTTGGTGCCGGTACCCGGCGTCTCCGCGGCCGAGGCCGCCATCATCGAACCCGTGGCCTGCGCCTACAACGGGCAAAAGCTCGCCGGCATGCCACGCGCCGAGACAGCGCTGATCGTGGGGTGCGGGCCACTGGGCCTGATCCACACCGGTCTGGCCAAGAGCCTCGGCGTGCCCCGGGTCGCCGCGATCGACCCGATCGCCAAGCGGCGGACCATGGCCACCCGGTTCGGGGCGGACCTCGTTCTGGAACCCGGCCCGGACACCGCCGACCACGTCAACGACTTCACCGACGGCGGTATCGACGTGCTGGTGATGGCAATCGGTCGAATCGACGCTCTCACACCGTATTTGAGGTGTCTGGCCCCGGGCGCGAGTGTGTCGGTGTTCGCCGGTTTCGGCGCCGACGCTGACCTGGCGGTTTCGGCGAACGACGTGCACTACAACGAGTGGAACATCGTCGGCGCGTCATCGTGTCGGCTCGACGGCTTCCACTCCGTCGCCCCCATGGTTGCCTCTGGCGCACTGCCGGTCGCCGAACTGATCGGTACCCAACTACCGCTGGACCAAGCCGTCGAGGCAATCAACCTTGCCGGCTCCGGCGCCGACATGCGTGTTGGCGTCAATCCCTGGGCCTGAACACAACCGTCTTCGTTTCGTCCATCCGCAACATAAGGAGCAGCACAACGTGAGCACCACCACCTTCACCCCCGCTTTCGACATCAACCCGGTCGGGACCACCGCCGCCCTCGGCCGAAACCTGCGTTTGCGCAGGCTCTTCGGAGCCGACGGTCGCACCGTTACCGTCGCACTCGACCAGGCGGTACCCCGCGGCGTCGCCCCCGCTTGGCCACCATCGGGACCACCTTCGCCAGCATCGCCGATGGAGAGCCCGACGCGGTCACGATCACCAAGGGCCTGGCCGGCCCGCTGCTCGGCGGCAATCGCGCGCCGCTGCCGTGGATTCTCAAGGCGTCGATGTTCTCCGTCGAATTCCACCCGACCTACGACGCGACGATCGCGACTGTTCAGGATGCCGTGCGCCTCGGCGCGGACGCCGTGGCCGTGGGCATCTCCGCGGGGTCCTCCAACCAGGTCGCAATGTTCGAGATGCTCACCCACGTCGTCGAAGAGGCGCACACGTGGGGACTGCCGGTGGTCTGCCACGCCTACCCGTCCGGTGAGATGTGGGCAGAGCGTAAGGGTTCCACCGAATCCGTGCTGTACGCCTCTCGCGCGGCAGCCGAACTGGGGACAGACATCGTCAAGACGTGGTACACCGGCTCAACGTCTGAGTTCGCCAAGGTTGTCGAGGGCACACCGGCGATCGTGGTGGCCGCTGGTGGCGCTCCCGCCAACAGCCCCCTGGACGTGCTCAAGCAGGCCGCTTCCGTCGTCGAGGCCGGCGCTCATGGCATGACGGCCGGTCGCAACATCTGGCAGGCCGAGAATCCCGGCAAGATGGTCGCCGCGCTCAAGGCCGTCATCCACGGAGGGGACAGCCCCGAGGTCGCTGCCAAGCTGCTTGACTGAGTTCGGCGCAGCGGAGAGCCGACCCCGAGCCGTACGCGACCCTCGAAGGAGTGGGTTTCGATGAGAACGACACCGCGTCACGCCGCTCCTGCGACGTACCTCGGAATCGACGTCGGCACCTCCGCCACCAAGGCGGTAATCCTGGCTTCCGACGGCACCGTCGTCGCCCGGTCCCGAATCCCGCATCCGGCAGCCCGCGGAGCCGGGCCCGGTCGCGCCGATCCATCGGCGTGGCGGGCCAGCATCACCGCCGCTGTGCGCGATCTGGCGCCCCATACCGACACGATCGCCGGCGTTGGCACGGACACCCACTGTCCGACCGCTCTGCTCCTCGACGGCAAAGGCGAGCCGCTGGTCGCCGGGATCACCTGGGACCACCCTGGATTGGCAGAACCCACCGAGCAGCTGATCGCCGCGCTGGAACCCAGCCATCGCCGTCTGCTCGGTAACCATTTGATGCCGGCGACGGCGATGGGTGCGGCGCACCGATTGCTGCAACTGATCGAGCCACAAGCAGCTGCAGCAGCAACGACATTCGGACTCGCGGGTACGTGGCTTGGTCAATGGCTTACCGGCGAACGCGCAATCGATCCGACGCAGGCCTCCTATACGGGCTTGATGGCGAGCACCGACGGGTCCTGCCGTTGGCTGACCGACGTGATGCAACGGCTGGACATCCCGCCGCAACAGCTGCCGCCGGTACGACCGTCCCTGAGCGTCCTTGGTCCGCTGCTCGCCACCGCGGCCGCGACGCTCGGCTTGCCCGCCGGGATCCCGGTGCTCGTCGGATCCGGTGACACACCCGCCGCTTCCTACGCGCTCGGCACCGAGCCCGGAGGCCGACCCCTCCTCATCATGGGTACCACCCACGTCGTGTCGAACGCGCTCGCCTCTCCGGACCCGCGCGCCAAAGCGCTGCAGCGTGTCGATGTCCGCGCCGGCCGATGGCTGATCAATGGTGTCATCAACGGCGGCGATGCGCTCGCCGAGGGCGCCGAGAGGCTCGGCTACGGTCAGGGTGATATCGCGGTGGAAGCGTTGGTGGGCAATGCGTTTCAGGCACAACCTGATGATCTGGCCGACGCGCCGATCTTCATACCCCACACTCGGCCAGAGCGTGGACCGTTGTGGTTCGCCGAGCCGCGCACCGCGCTGCTCGGTGCCGTCCCCGATCCCGCGACACCCGCCGCGGCGCGTGGAATCGTCGAGGGAGTCCTCTTCGCCGACCGGATGATCATCGAATCGTGTATCGGTGGCCAACAACGCACGCTCTACGCCAGCGGCGCCTTCGGCTACGAGCCCGAATTGCCGCAGCTGCTGGCCGATGCGCTCGACCGCGACATCCTCGTTGTCGACGAGAGCCATCTTCCCGCGATCGGGGCGGCGGCCATGTGCGTCGACGTGCTCGAGGGCAAGACCGTCTCGCCACCTCGGGCTCGGCTGATTCGACCGCGTCCCGAATGGCGCGCCGTCGTGTCGGAACGCTGGCAGAGGTACCAACAGGTCTGGTCCGATGTGACGAAGAGTCCGCTGCTGGGCACACTCGACGAGACCATTGAAACCTTGGGACCGGCAACCCCGCAGTCTGAACTCCAGAGCCTCAATAGGAGCGTCTTGACGTGACGACGTCACCCACTGCGTCCCCACCTGTGACCGGATTGATCTATGTCTCAAGACTTCTCACCGACCGCGCGATGCGCCATCTGGAGGCGCTTGGTGCGCCGCTGCGGATCGGATCGGAATCTCCGCCTAACCGCGCGGAGTTGGAAGTGGGTTTCGCCGGCGCCAGCGCTGCGGTCATCACGCTGACCGAGCGCGTCGACGCTGCTCTGCTCGACGTCGCGGGTCCGCAACTGAAGGTCATCGCCAACGTGGCAGTCGGCTACGACAACATCGACGTACCCGCGGCGACCGCAGCCGGCGTGACGGTCACCAACACTCCCGGTGTTCTCGACCGCGCCTCAGCGGATCACACGATGGCGTTGATCCTCGACGCCACGCGGCGAATCTCGGAGGGCGACCGCCTTATTCGCAGTCAGCAGCCGTGGATCTGGGGTCCGCGCATGCTCGTCGGCCTGGACATCAGCGCGGGCGCAACCCTGGGCATCCTCGGCTACGGCCGCATCGGCAGGGCGGTGGCCCGTAGGGCTCAGGCGTTCGACATGACGGTCATCGCGTCCTCGCGAAGCCTCGCTCCGGGCACTGTCGAGAACGGCGTCACGTTTGTCGATACCCCCACGCTGCTGGCCGAGAGCGACGTCGTCAGCGTGCACACCCCGCTCACCGCACAGACCCGCCATCTGATCGACGCTGCCGCGCTGAGCGCCATGAAGCCGTCGGCATACCTCATCAACACCGCACGCGGCGGCGTCGTCGATGAAGAAGCACTGGTGCAGGCGCTCCACGAAGGCCGGATCCGCGGTGCTGCCCTGGATGTCTTCGAAGGCGAACCGCGGGTGAACCCTAAACTGCTGACCGCACCCGGTCTGGTCCTCACCCCGCACACCGCCAGCGCAGGAGAAGCGACCCGCGACACCATGGGCATTCTCGCCGTGGACAATGCGGCCGCCGTGTTGGCCGGCAAACAACCTCTCACACCCATCCGGTGAGGCTGACAGCGCAGTCGGTGAGGATGTCGACCGCGGTGGTGACCGGCGCTTGACTGATGAGCTCGCTACTACGGGCCTCGAGCGCCTTGTGCACCACGACAGCCTTCGCTTCGGGGAGCATGACGATCCCAGCCCGCGGACAACACCCTCGGCGTGGTCCGGAGGGGACCGCCATAACCGTAGGTGGCGTGTTGTTGGGTGCTAATCCGGTTCTTGCGGAGACTCCGAAGCGGCGCTGAGGTCGGTGTTCGAGCGGGCGGCGCACTCCGCCTGCACCTGGGGCGCGGGCGGGCTCGGGCTAGCGCCGCGGGCCGCCACCACGACGCGGTCGCCGCCGTGGCCCTTAGCCTCATACATGGCGGCGTCGGCGGCAGAGATGACCCCTGTGACGGTTTGGTCGGCACGCGCCGCCGTGGCCAGTCCGATACTGACCGTGACAGTCGGCTGTGCCAGGGCTGATACGGCACGACGGATGCGCTCGGCAATCGCGCGCGCGTGGCGCTCCGCGATGTGGTCCACCACGAGAAACTCTTCCCCGCCCCATCGGGCGACTGCGGCTTCGCCGCGCACACTGGATCGAATGCACCGCGCGATGCGGATCAAGACCTCATCACCCATGGCGTGGCCCAGCGTGTCGTTGATGCCTTTGAAGCCGTCGACATCGATCAACAGCACGCAGAGCCCAGTGCCCCGTGGCGCTGCCTTGTTGAGTCGCTCCATCGCCACGGACAGGCCGCGCCGGTTCATCAGCTCGGTAAGCGGATCTATCAATGCCAGCCGGGAACTATGTTGAAGCGCCCAGAAGCCGAAGTGCAGGGCCGGGAAGATGCAGACCGTGACCAGCAGGGCGATGACGGCGCGCGACAGCGCGATCTGCAACCCGTAGGTCGGCGTCGTCTCCGCTAGCCAGACCGCGATGCCGACCACTGCCGCCGTGCACAAGATGATGTGGGCCAGGTGTAGCCGCGGGCCGTGAAAAAAGACCACGTAGCCGCCGCCGCACAGCAACAGCGGCATGCCGGACAAGGCGAGGTTGGGGTCGCCGAAAAGCAGGGTGGACAGGATCATGATGGCGTCGACGAGGATCAGTAGGACTGCTGATTCTCGCGAGTTCGGCCACCCCCGGAAGGCCCACCGCGCGGCCCACAGCAGGGAGCCGACGGCGACCACGGCCCACCCGATCCGAACGATGGTGGTGTCGGTGACCGGCGGCGCGATTGCGTTGACCGCGGCGAGCAGACCCATAGTGGCACCGATACCGGCGATGAGTTTTCGCAGAACGGGGAGCATGCCTCGGCTGCGCAGAAACTCAGTACGCCATTGGTAGTCGTCGCTTTGGCGCCACCAGTGCACCAGCAGGCCGTCAAGGGACCGACTCGACCCGACAAGCGTGGATTGTCGAGGTTCGCTCACGGTCAGGGAGGCCCTTCTCCGTACTGGGGATAGATCGAGCATGGCATCCCCTGTTGCCCCCCGTGGTCGGATTTCAATGTTGCCCGACATGTCAGCCCTTCAAGACGACAGACTCGATTGGTCGTCGTAGCACGGGTCTTTTCGATCAACAGCAGCTGCTCGTTGAAGGCCGCGGCAGGCGTCTTCCCACCACCACTGAGGAAGCGGGGACTCGCGACGGGCAGGCCGCAGCGTAGATCTCAGGCGATGCCGAAGTCTTTGATCTTGCGGTAGATGGTGGCGCGCGACATTCCCAGGGCCTGGGCGGCCTCGGCTTTGTTGCCGTCGTTTTCCGACAAGCTCTTGACGATCGCGTCGCGTTCCATCGCTTCGAGCCGGGTGAGCTTGCGTCGGGTGACCGAGCGGCACTCTGACGGTAGCTTGTCGACCCCGATGCTCCCGGACCGTTGACGGCCCAGCGTTTCGGTGAGGACTTGGCGCAGTTGGGTGATGTTGCCGGGCCAGGGCAGTTTGGCCAGCTGCCGCATGGCTTCACCGTCCATGCGGGCTTCGCCGCGACTCATCTCATTAAGCAGCATCGGCACCAGGTCGTTGAGGTCTTCGATGCGGTGCCGCAGCGCAGGCACGGTGACGGTGTGGGTGAAGAAGGGCAGCATGAGCATGTCGACCAACGGCGAATTGCGGTCGGTACTGGTCGTGGCGGCGATCCAGCCGCGGCCGGCGCGGGTCGCCATGATGTCGGCCAGCGGATCGAGGACTTCGTCGGGCAGTTGGTCGAGGTTGGCGACGATCACGGCGAAGTCGGCCCCGTCGGTTTCGGACTCGAAGGTGCTCACGAAATCCTCGGGGGTGGCGAAATCGCCGATGTGTAGGGTGCGGATCGTGCGCTCGGGTGTCACGAAGTTCGCTACCGATTGTCCCAGATATGTTCGGCCAGAGCCTTTTTCGCCCTCGATGACGACCCATTCGCGGTCGCGGTAGCAGCGTTCGACCTGTTGGCAGCTGCGGCGGAAGGAACTGCTGCGACCGGCGAGACGAGGGATGTGTTGGGTGCGGTGGTCCGGAATGCTCTCGGCGAAGTGGATGGAGACGTGGAAGACCACGCTGTCGCTGCGGACGCCGACCGCGATGCGGTTGGCGGCGGAGAGCTTCACCGACGCGCCGCTGGGCAAATTGGCCACGGCTGTGGAGGTGAACGAGGATCGCGTCAGCTCCGCGGCGTGGTCGAGGAGCACGGTCTGGTCTGCGGCGTCCAATGCCTGCCGCAGGTAGCGGTTCATCAACACGACGTCGCCGCCGATGGCCAGCACGCCCGCGGGATAACGGCGGCTTTGCTTGAGATAGGCGTCCAGCAGCGCAGTTTCCGTCTCGTTGTTCATGGTGCGCAGCCGGTCTTCGATCTGGCTGCCGGCACTCTTGGCGAGCACGAACAGTAGAGGGTCGGCGTGAGTGGCCCAGCAGGTCAGGTCGATGACGCCGAGGATGCGCTGGGTGACGGGCTCGCGGATCGGCGACCCGGCGCACGCCAGCTGCCCGAGGGTGCCAACGTAGTGTTCACTGCCCTGGATGAACGCCGGCCGGCCGGTCTCCAGCGTGGTGCCGATGCCGTTAGTGCCGGCGAATTGCTCAGCGTAGCTATACCCGCGGGCCAGGCGAACGTCATCGAGCATCCGCTCGATCTGGGCGTCGGCGGCGATGCGGTCCAGCACCACGCCGTCCGCGGAGGTGAGCACAACGCTGACCGCCTGTTCGGATAGGTCGTCGGCGATGCGGCGCAGCACCGGGGCGGCGGCATGGGTAAGTGGGGTGTCGGTGTCCGGGTCGCGAACGTAAGGCAGCTCGACGCGGTCGGGGTGCACATGCAGATCGCGGGATCGCTGCCAGGAGTTGAGCACGTTGGAGTCCACGGCGTTCGGCTGCAGGGCCCCGGCAGACAAGAACTGCTCGCGGGCCCGTTGCGCCCCGACGGCGGTGTCGGCATGTCTGACCATGGCTGTACCTCGGTACTAACTGGGCTGTACCTGCAGCTTATGGACGCTGCTTGGTCGTGGCGTCTCAATTTGAGAATTCCGCGGCCGTTCTCCACGGAAACGTCTCGGATGTGATGTTCGTCTCAAGGTGAGACGCATGTGGGCTACGGCACAGGGTTACATCGGTGACGTGTCATCCGCCGAGCCCGGCGGATGAGTGGCCCATCTATCAGGAGGCTCGAGTTGAGCAGACAAAGCCTGACCAAGGCGCACGCCAAAATCAGCGAATTGACCTGGGAGCCGACGTTCGCGACGCCGGCGACCCGCTTCGGTACCGACTACACCTTCGAGAAAGCGCCGAAGAAGGATCCACTCAAGCAGATCATGCGGTCGTACTTCTCGATGGAGGAGGAGAAGGACAACCGCGTCTACGGCGCCATGGACGGCGCGATCCGCGGCAACATGTTCAGACAGGTGCAGCAGCGCTGGCTGGAGTGGCAGAAGCTCTTCCTGTCGATCATCCCCTTCCCGGAGATCTCCGCCGCCCGCGCCATGCCGATGGCGATCGACGCGGTGCCCAACCCGGAGATCCACAACGGCCTGGCCGTCCAGATGATCGACGAGGTGCGGCACTCGACGATTCAGATGAATCTCAAAAAGCTGTACATGAACAACTACATCGACCCGGCCGGGTTCGACATGACGGAAAAGGCCTTCGCGAACAACTACGCGGGCACCATCGGCCGCCAGTTCGGCGAGGGCTTCATCACCGGCGACGCGATCACCGCCGCCAACATCTATTTGACGGTGGTCGCCGAAACAGCTTTCACCAATACTCTTTTCGTGGCCATGCCCGACGAGGCAGCCGCTAACGGCGACTATCTGCTGCCGACCGTGTTCCACTCGGTGCAGTCCGACGAGTCACGCCATATCTCCAACGGCTACTCCATCCTGCTGATGGCACTCGCCGACGAGCGCAACCGCCCACTGCTGGAGCGCGACCTGCGCTATGCCTGGTGGAACAACCACTGCGTGGTGGACGCTGCGATCGGCACATTCATCGAGTACGGCACGAAGGACCGCCGCAAGGACCGGGAGAGCTACGCCGAGATGTGGCGCCGGTGGATCTACGACGACTACTACCGCAGTTACCTTCTGCCGCTGGAGAAGTACGGCCTGACGATTCCCCACGACCTGGTAGAGGAGGCGTGGAAGCGCATCACCGAGAAGGGTTACGTGCACGAGGTGGCCCGGTTCTTCGCGACCGGCTGGCCGGTGAACTACTGGCGCATCGACACCATGACCGACACCGACTTCGAGTGGTTCGAGCACAAGTATCCGGGCTGGTACTCCAAGTACGGCAAGTGGTGGGAGGCCTACAACCGGCTGGCCTACCCGGGCCGCAACAAGCCGATCGCCTTCGAGGAGGTTGGCTACCAGTACCCGCACCGGTGCTGGACGTGCATGGTGCCGGCGCTGATCCGCGAGGACACGATCGTGGAGAAGGTCGACGGCCAGTGGAAGACCTACTGCTCGGAGACCTGCTACTGGACCGATGCGGTGGCGTTCCGCGGCGAGTACGAGGGGCGTGCGACGCCGAACATGGGGCGGCTCACCGGATTCCGCGAGTGGGAGACGCTGCACCACGGCAAGGACCTGGCTGACATCGTCAGCGATCTTGGCTACGTCCGTGATGACGGCAAGACTCTCGTCGGGCAGCCGCACCTGAACCTGGATCCGCAGAAGATGTGGACGCTGGATGACGTGCGCGGCAACACCTTCAACAGCCCCAACGTGCTGCTCAACCAGATGACCGACGACGAGCGCGAGGCGCACATCGCGGCGTACCGCGCCGGCGGGATCCCGGTTTAGAAATCCAGCGGTGGGTGGCGCCTGCGTGCCGCGGTGCCACCCACCGTCGCCAAACCCCGATCAGCTTCGCAGCCCCAGGAGGCACCGCCATGGCGGATTCGCACAAGATCAACTTCGAGCCGGTGGACATCGAGATGGAGGTTGGCGAGGACGAGAACATCCTCGACGCCGCGTTCCGCCAGGGCATTCACCTTATGCACGGCTGCCGTGAAGGCCGTTGCTCGGCGTGCAAGTCTTATGTGCTCGACGGTGAGATCCAGATGGAGAACTACTCCACCTTCGCGTGCAACGACGCCGAAGTCGACGACGGTTTCGTGCTGCTGTGCCGGTCACACGCGTTCAGCGACTGCACTATCGAGCTGCTCAACTTCGACGAAGACGAGCTTCTGGGTGGCATCCCGATTCAGGACGTCCGCACCGAGGTGCTGGCAGTGGAACCCAAGACCCGCGACATCGTGTCGTTGCGGCTCAAGCCGATCGAGCCGGGCAAGTTCGACTTCAAATCCGGCCAGTACGCCGACATTCACATCCCCGGCACCGAGGAGCATCGGTCGTTCTCAATGGCGACCACCCAATCATCGAGCGATGTGGTCGAGTTCCTCATCAAGAAGTATCCCGGCGGACAGTTCTCGGCCCTGCTCGACGGCCAGATCCAACCCGGCGACGAGATCGCGATCACCGGCCCCTACGGATCGTTCACTCTCAAAGACGGCCACGTCCTGCCGGTGGTGTGTATCGGCGGCGGGGCGGGGATGGCACCGATCCTGTCGCTGCTGCGGCACATGAACGAGACAGAGAACGGCCGGGCGGTGCGGTTCTACTACGGGGCACGCACTGCCGCAGACCTGTTCTACCTCGACGAAATCCTCGAACTGGGCAAGGGGTTGAAGGACTTCCAGTTCATCGCGTGTCTGTCGGAGTCCGCCGAGGGGGACGTGCCGGGCGCGGTCACGGTGGAAGAGGGCATGGTCACCGACGTCGTTTCCCGTCATGAGGCGGCCATCGCCAAGACCGAGGTGTACCTGTGCGGACCGCCTCCGATGGTGGACGCCGCATTGGTGTTCCTCGACGCCAACTCCGTACCCAAGGACCAGGTGTTCTACGACAGCTTCACCAGCCCGCTCTTCGACCAGTAGACAGCGCATCACGAAAGGAATTCCGATGTCAGCCCCTGAAAAGCCCAAGGAACGCAGCTTTCCCAAGATCGAGTTCACCGACTCCGAAGCCGGAGCCAAAGTGTTCCCCAGCTCCAAGAGCCGCAGCTACTCCTACTTCAAGCCGGCGAAGCTGCGTGCGACGATGTACGAGGACGTGACAGTCGACGTCCAGCCCGACCCCGACCGGCATCTGACCCAGGGCTGGATCTACGGGTTCGGCAACGGCCCCGGTGGCTACCCGAAGGACTGGACCACCGCCAAGTCGACTAACTGGCACGCCTTCCTCGACCCCAACGAGGAGTGGAACCAGACCATCTACCGCAACAACGCCGCGGTGGTTCGCCAGGTGGAGCTGTGCCTGAAGAACGCCAAACGGGCCCACGTCTACGACGGCTGGAACTCGTCGTGGTTGACCTTCATCGAACGCAACGTCGGCGCCTGGATGCACGCCGAGAACGGTCTGGCGTTGCACGTGTTCACCTCCATTCAGCGCTCCGGCCCGACCAACATGATCAACACCGCTGTCGCGGTCAACGCCGCCCATAAGCTGCGCTTCGCCCAGGACCTTGCGCTGTTCAACCTGGACCTGGCCGAGGCCAACGACGCCTTCGACGGCCAGGCCCACAAGGCGGTGTGGCAGGAGGCCCCGGAGTGGCAGCCGACCCGCAAGGTCGTCGAGGAGTTGACGGCGGTGGGGGACTGGTGCGAGCTGCTGTTCGCCACCAACATCGTCTTCGAGCAGCTCGTCGGCTCACTGTTCCGCAGCGAGCTGGTCATGCAGATCGCCGCCCGCAACGGCGATTACATCACCCCCACGATCGTGGGCACCGGCGAGCACGATTACGACCGCGACCTCAACTACACCCGCAACCTGTTCCGGCTCCTGACCCGCGACCCAGAGCACGGTGAAGCGAACAGGGCACTGTTCGGTGAGTGGCTGGGGAGCTGGGTGCCGCGTTGCCTCGGCGCGGCCCGTGCGCTGCAACCGATCTGGTCGACACCGGCCGACAAGGCCGTCACTTTCGCCTCCAGCCTCGACGCCGCCACCGCCAAGTTCTCCGACCTGCTGGCAGAAATCGATCTCGACGTTCCCGAGGAGTTGACCAAATGAGCAGTATGCAATTCGGTGCGGCCACCGAGTTCTCCAACATGTGCGGCGTCACCTTGATGAACACTCCCGTCGGGCGTGTCGTCGCCGCGGTGATGGGCGCCAAGGAGGGTGTCGAACTCACCGAGTACCCGTCGATGATCCGCGTCGACGGCGTGAAACTGCTGAGCTTCGACTACGACGAACTCTCCGAAGCTCTCGGTGAGGAGTTCGACGGGTCCATCTTCGAGGAGATCAGCTCGACGCACTACGGCCGCATGGTTCATCTGGACGACAAGACCATCCTGTTCGCCAGTCCCGAGGATGCCGCCGAGTACATCGGCTTCGATCTCACGGTGCAGTAGCCGCGCTCGACCAGTCAGCCAGCCAAACAGCCCAACTAGCAAGGACTTTCCGATGTACGAAAAAGATGGCCAGCAATACTTCATCGTGGACGCCCACATCGCACTCTGGGACGGTCGCGAATCCAATCATCGCAACGCACACGGCAAGCAGTTCATCGACTGCTTCTATGACTATCACAAGAATCTCAGCCCGACGGAGGAGCTGTGGGACTACGACACCTACACCTACTACGGTGGCGACCGGTTGATGCGGGACCTGTTCGTCGACGGTTACGTCGATCACGCGATCTTTCAGCCGGCTCTGCTCAGTGACTTCTACGTCAACGGTTTCGGGCAGACCGAAGAGGCGTTCGCACTGGCTCAGCGCCACCCCGGCAAGCTGACCTACAACCACGCCTACGATCCCCGCTACGGGGAAGCCGGCCTGGAGCAGCTGCGTCGCGACGCCGAGCGGATGAACCTGCAGGGTGTCAAGCTCTACACCGCCGAATGGCACGGTGACTCCCGCGGCTACAAGCTTGACGAGTCGTGGTCGCGACGCTACCTCGAAGAGGCGATCAAACTGGGTATCAAGAACATTCACGTTCACAAGGGCCCGACCATCCGCCCGCTGGATCGTGATGCCTTCGACGTCGCCGACATCGACAAGGTGGCCACCGACTACCTGGAGCTGAACTTCGTCGTCGAACACGTCGGGCTGCCACGGTTGGAGGACTTCTGCTGGATTGCCACCCAGGAGTCCAATGTCTACGGTGGTCTGGCCGTCGCCATTCCGTTCATCCATACCCGACCGCGTTACTTCGCCCAGATCATCGGCGAACTGCTCTACTGGATCGGCGAGGACAAGATCCTGTTCTCCAGCGACTACGCCCTGTGGACACCGAAGTGGCTGATCGAGAAGTTCGTCGACTTCCAGATTCCGGAGGACATGCTCGGCGAGTACAGCCAGATCACCACCGATCAGAAGCGAAAGATACTCGGGCTCAACGCCGCATCACTGTACGACATCGACGTCCCTGCTGAGCTGGCGCTGCCGACGCCCGGGCAGGACACCGTGCAGGTGGCCGCCGGCGCCAAGGAGAGCGTGGCGATATGACCAGTGCCGTCCTTTCTGTCGAAACAGAGATTCTCAACGCGCTAGCTGAGGTGACCGACCCCGAACTCGACGAGCCGATCACCGATCTGGGATTCGTGCGTTCGGTGTTCATCGACGACGACGGTGTCACCGTGCACCTGCGGTTGCCCACCGCGTTCTGCTCACCCAACTTTGCCTACCTGATGGCTTCCGACGCGCTCGATGCGCTGCGTGCCCTCGATGAAGCGGGGCAGGTGCGGGTGCTGTTGGACGACCATCATGACAGCGACAAGATCAACGCAGGCCTTGCCGCCGATGCCGGTTACCTCGGCACGTTCGGCGTGGAGGCCGAGGAGAGTCTGGCCGAGCTTCGTGACGTGTTCTGGCGCAAAGCCCATGCGGCGGCGATGGAACGTGCCATCGCCTCGCTGCTGCGCCGCCGGCCGATGGACGTCGAGCAGATCAGCCGCTTGCTGCTGCGCGACCTGCCCGAGAACAAGGAGAAGGTGGCGCTGCTGCGGCGCCGGTTCGCGATCGGCCTGAGTAACTGCCCCAACTGCAGGGTGCTCGTCGACGATGAGGGCAAAGCCATTGCTGCCGAAGCAGTTCCGTTGCGACTGCGGTTCGCCAAGTCGGTGCGAATCTCGATGGAAGGCAACGCGCACTTTTGCCGAGGCTTGCTGGCCACCCGCTATTCCGACGACGAGGCCGAGGGCGCCGTCCCCGTCGTGACCAACCTCAGAAGGAGCAGGAGATGAAAGCTGTGCAGGTGGTGGGTTACCACCAGAACTTGGAAATGACCGACGTGGACAAGCCCACGCCGACAGGACCGTTCGACGTCATCGTCAAGATCGGTGGGGCTGGAGTGTGCCGCACCGATCTGCACATCCTGGAAGGGCAGTGGGCGCAGAAGTCGCAGGTGCAGCTTCCGTACACGATCGGTCACGAGAACGCCGGCTGGGTTGACGCGGTCGGCTCGGCGGTCACCAACGTCGTCGAAGGGGACAAGGTGATCGTGCACCCGCTGATCACCTGCGGCCTGTGCCGGGCCTGCCGGTCGGGTGATGATGTCCACTGCGAGGCGAACGCCTTTCCTGGTATTGACACCAACGGCGGGTACGCCGAGTACCTCAAGACTTCCGCACGCAGCGTGGTCAAGATCGACGACTCGCTGGAGCCCTCGGATGTCGCGGCACTGGCCGATGCCGGTCTGACCGCCTATCACGCCGCCGCCAAGGCCGCCCGCAGGCTCACCCCCCGCGACCGAGTGGTCGTCATCGGTGCGGGGGGTCTGGGCCATATCGGCATTCAGGTGCTCAAAGCGCTTTCCCCGGCCGAACTCATCGTTGTCGACCGCAACTCCGAAGCGCTCAAGCTGGCCGAGGCGATCGGTGCCGACCACGGTGTCATCGCCGACGGGGCTCAAGTTGACCGCGTACTCGAGCTGACCGGCGGTCACGGCGCAGAGGCCGTGGTCGATTTCGTCGGCGAGGGTGGTGCCACCCGGGAAGGAATCGCCATGCTGCGCAGGGCCGGTGACTACCACGTGGTCGGCTACGGCGAGAACATCGACGTGCCCACGATCGATGTGATCTCCACCGAGATCAACTTCATCGGCAACCTCGTCGGCTCCTACAACGACCTGTGCGACCTGATGGCGCTGGCCGCCCGCGGCGCAGTCAATCTGCACACCCAGAAGTACTCCCTCGACGACTTCCAGTCAGCCATCACCGATCTCGACAACGGCAACGTCCGCGGACGCGCGATCCTCGTCCCCTGATCCCGTTCGCCACCAGCTAGCTCCGAAAGGACTCATGGCCATGGCCAAAGAATTGCGGTTCAACTCCGATGCCCGCGCTCGTCTCGAACAAGGAGTCAACGCCCTCGCCGATGCGGTGAAGGTGACCCTCGGTCCGAAGGGGCGCAACGCCATCCTGGAGAAGCTGACCGGCCCACCGACCATCACCAACGACGGTGTGACCATCGCCAGGGAGATCCAGCTGCGGGACCCCTTCGCCAACATGGGTGCCCAGTTGGTCAAGGAGGTGGCGATGAAGACGAACGGTGTCGTCGGTGACGGCACCACCACCGCCACCGTGCTGGCCCAGGCGATGGTCCGCGAGGGTTTGCGCGCCGTGGACGCCGGCGCGAATCCGATGCGGGTGCGTCGCGGCATCGAGCGCACCGTGCCGGTGGTCGTGGATTCGCTGCGCCGCCAAAGCGTGGAAGTCAGCGCCAGCAGCGACCTCCGCCGCGTCGCCGCACTGGCCGCCAGCGACGACGAATCCATCGGTGATGTGATCGCCGCCGCCGTCGAGCATGTCGGCAGGACCGGCGTGGTCACCACCGAGGAGAGCGACACCCTCGGCATGGCGGTCGACGTCGTGGACGGCATCGAATTCGATCACGGCTACATCTCCGGCTACATGGTGACCGACCCGGAGCGCATGGAGGCAGTCCTCGACAACCCGTTGATCTTGTTGACCAACAAGAAGATCAGCCAGGTGCAGGAGATCATGCCCACCCTCGAGGTGGCCAAGCGCGCCGACCGCCCGCTGGTCGTGATCGCCGAGGACGTCGACGGGCCGGCGCTGCAACTGCTCGTCGGCGGCAACATGCACAAGACGATGCAGTCCGTGGTCGTGCGCGCTCCTGGCTTCGGGCACCGCCGGGTCGCAGAACTCGAAGACCTGGCCGTCGCGCTCAACGGACATGTCATCGCCAAGGACACCGGGGTCGAACTCGCGGAAGTTACCCGTGAACATTTGGGATCCTGCGAACGGCTCACCGCCACCGAGAACGACACCACCATCGTCGGTCCGCACGGCCAGCAGAACCTCATCGACGCCCGTGTCGCGCAACTGGAAGCCCAGCGTGAGCGAGCCAAGATCGACGCCGACCAGGACATGCTCGACCTGCGGATCGCGCGGCTGACGGGCCGGGTCGCAGTGATCCGGGTCGGCGGCGCTACGAGCGTCGAACTCAAGGAACGCATGCTACGCGTGGAGGACGCACTCGCGGCCACCCGAGCAGCACTGGAAGCCGGCATCGTGTCAGGCGGGGGGACCGCTCTCGCCCAAGCCCACCGCGCCCTGGACACCCTCGAACTCGCCGGAGACGAAGCCATCGGCCGCGACGTGATCCGTCGGGCGCTGGCCGAGCCGCTGCGCTGGATCGCCATCAACGCCGGCTTCGAGGGCGACGACGTGGTGGACGTCGTGGCCGACCTCCCCCTGGGGCACGGCTTCAACGCGCTCAGCGGTGAGTACGGGGACATGTTCGACGAGGGGATCATCGATCCGTTCAAGGTGACCCGCGCTGCACTCGAAAGCGCCGCCTCGATCGCCGCGTTACTCATCACCACCGAGACCGCCATCGTCGAGGAGATCTTCGGCCAGCCGGGCGCCATCATGGCGCCGGGCTTCGGCGACCTCGCCGAAGGCATGGTCCGTCCGTCCAACATCTACTGATCTGCCTGCACGGCAATCAGATCGGAGAAAACCATGATCTTCATCGTCGTGAGGTTTCCCGTCTTGGAATCCCACCTCGACCAGTGGCCGGCCCTGACCGCGCCGTTCACCGAGGCGACCAGGGCAGAGCCGGGAAACCTATGGTTCCGCTGGTCGCGCAGCCTCGATGACCCCAACGAGTACGTTCTCGTCGAGGCGTTCCGCGACGCCGAGGCCGGGGCCGCGCACGTGCAGTCCGAACACTTCCGCCTCGGGTTGCAAGCCATGCGGCCGGCGCTGCGTGACACTCCTCGCATCGTCCACACCGAGATGGCGGGTGAGGACTGGTCTCGGATGGGGGAGCTGGAAATTGTCCGCTCCTAGCCACGTCGTCACCGGTGGCCTCGGCGCCAGTGCCAGCGACGGCCTTGTCGGTGTCGGGAGGTGGGTGAAAAACGCGGTGCGCCTTACTGCGGCACCTCGACGTCGGACATCAACACCCGCACGCCGCCGGTCGACAGTTCCGCCATTGCGGTGAAAAACGCTCCGGCTTCGGGTGTGGTCACCGCCAGGCAGGCAGCGTCGTAGTCCGGGTAGTACAGGTCGATCATCCGATACGCGGGAGTGGGGCTGCCGTCCTCCTTCGGCCAGACCTTAGACGCCTCGAACCGGGTGTATCCCGGTATCTTGCGGGCCTGCTCCAGTTGGGCTGCAACATAGGCGGATTCGAATGAATCCGGGTCGGTCGGGTTGTCGTAGACAACGGTGATCTTGGTTTCGGACATGCTATTCCTTTCGGTGTTGTTTGCATTGCCCTCAGGCAGCCCTAGATGACCGCTCCCGGGTTGAGGATCCCGGCCGGGTCCAGCGCGGACTTGATCCGGCGGGTCAGTTCCATGGCTTCCGGGCCCAGCTGGCCGGCCAGCCACGGCTTCTTGAGCCGGCCCACCCCGTGCTCGCCGGTGATTGTTCCGCCCAGTGATACCGCGAGGTCCATGATCTCGCCGAACGCCTTCTCGGCTCGCTCGGCCATGGCGGCGTCCGCGGGATCGAACACGATCAACGGGTGGGTGTTGCCATCGCCGGCGTGGGCGATCACCGAGATGGTGACGTCGCGGTCGGCGGCGATCTTGGCCACCCCGCCGACCAAGTCGGCCAGCGCGGGCAGCGGCACGCCCACGTCCTCCAGCAGCAGCGAGCCTTTGGCTTCTACCGCCGGGATGGCGAACCGGCGGGCCGCGACAAATGCCTCGCCCTCTGCCGGGTCGGAGGTGGAAAAGCATTCTGTGGCACCGGCTTCGGTGAATACCTGAGCCATGAACTCGGCGTCGTGCCCGCCGGCCGGTCCACGGCTGTCGGAGGCGGCCACCATCATCGCGGCCGCTGAGCGGTCCAACCCCATCCGCAACTTGTCCTCGACGGCGTTGATCGCCACCGCGTCCATGAACTCCAGCATCGATGGCCGGATCTTGTTGGTGATGGTCAGCACGGCCCCGGCGGCGGCCTCCACCGAATTGAAGGTGGCCACCACCGTGCAGGCGGGGGGCTGCGGCGGCAACAGCCGCAGCGTCACCTCGGTCACGACCCCGAGGGTGCCCTCACTGCCGACGAACAACTTTGTCAGCGACAGCCCTGCCACGTCCTTGAGCCGCGGACCGCCCAGCCGTACGGCCGTGCCGTCGGCGAGGACCACCTGCAAGCCCAGGACGTAGTCGGTGGTCACGCCGTATTTCACGCAGCACAGGCCGCCCGCGTTGGTGGCGATGTTGCCGCCGATGCTGCAGATCTCGTAGGACGATGGATCCGGTGGATACCACAGCCCGTACTCGGCGACGGCCTTCTTCACCTCGGCGTTGAGCAGCCCGGGCTGCACTACTGCCGTTCGGGTGACCGGGTCGACGATGATGTCGCGCATCTTCTCCGTCGACAGCACGATCCCGCCGTCGACCGCGGTGGCCCCGCCGGACAGGCCGGTGCCGGCGCCGCGCGGGACGACGGCGATGCGGTTTGCGCTCGCCCAGCGCAACACGGTCTGCACTTCCTCGGTGCGGGTGGGTCGGACCACCGCCAGCGGAGTGCCGGCCGCGGGATCGGCGGCGCGGTCCTGCCGATAGGAGGCCAAGATGTCGGGATCGGTGACGACGACACCGTCGGGCAGTTCGGCGGCCAGACCGGCCAGGGCGCTCACGGCCATGTAGCCATCGTAGGCGCGGGCGCAGGGCGCGCGGCGTCGATATCGACCAGCGTCATGGTCGCAGCGTAGGCAGCGAACCTCCGGTATCGGTGTCGAGTTCGCGAAGCGCCGGCACCCACGGACACGCCGCGGCGATGATCAGGATCGGCACCGCCAGCACGAGGAAGGTCACCTTCAAGCCGAACGCGTCGACCAGGGGGCCGGCCAGCATGAAACCGACCGGGCCCGCGGCGTAGGCCATCGACGTCATCACCCCGACCACCCGGCCGCGCAGGTGTTCGGGCGTCCGGGTCTGCATGACCGAGTTGTAGATCGGGCCGATCGGTCCGTACACCAGTCCGATGAGCGCCGCCAGCAACAAGATGACCGGCAGCGGCGGGAGGAATGCGATTGCCGTGCTGGCCAGCCCGAGTGTCAGGACCGCAATCAACATGGTCGTGCGGCGGCTCGACACCCGGGACAAGACCGTCCAGCTCAGCGCACCGATCAGACCGCCGATCGACAGCGCCATCAGCACCCAGCCCAGTTGTGCCGGTTCGTTGCGGTCGGTGAAGTACTTCGGAAACAGCACGCTTTCCATCGGCAGGTAGAGGCCGGTGACCGCCAGCGACACCAACGCCAACGTTCGCAGAACACGTTCGCGCCAGACGAAGCGCAGGCCCTCCACAATCCCGGACATCACACCGTCGGGCCGTTTGTCGTCATCCGGACGACCGGCGCCCTCGAGGCGCAACAGCGCGGCCGCCAGGATCGAGAGCGTGAACACACCTGCCGTGACCCACATCGTGTTGACGCCGCCAACCGTCGCGATCAGCAGGCCACCGATGCCCGGCCCGGTGATGTAGGCAAGGTTGAACACCGCCTCATAGACGCTGTTGGTGTGGTCCAGCGACCAGCCGGCCCGGCGCCCCGCTTCGGGCAGCATCGACTCGCGTGCCGTCACCCCGGCGGGATCGAAGAACGCGCCGAGTGCTGCCAGCGCCGCGAGCACGGTCGTGGTGAGCACACCGGTGCCGAAGATGAGTACCAGCGCCGGGATCGCCGCGACCGCTGCCGCCGACAACGCATCGGAGAGCATCGCGACCCGGCGCCGGCCGACGAAGTCCACCGCGGTGCCGGCGACGAGCGTCGCCAACAGCAGGGGCAGTGTCGCGGCACCGGCGACGATCGAGGCGTCCACCGCGCTTCCGGTGCGCTGCAGCACCAACCAGGGAAACGCGACCATCGAGATGCCGTTGGCGCCCGCGGCCAGGAATGCCGAGGACAAGATCAGCAGCGCCGGCAGGCGTGGGGTGCTCACCGGCAGAGCTTAGTTTTGTCGCGCGTAGCCGTGGGGCGATGCGAGAGTAGGGCCGTGACCCTTCCCCATCCGCGCACCGGTGTGCCGTTCGAATCACCGGTGCCGGCCGGCGTGGGCTGGCCGGGTGATCCGGCCGTACCGGAAACGGCGGTGGCCGTGAACCCCCGACAGGTCGCCAAGCTGGCCGCCACGGTGGCCGATATCGACGGGCTCGACGCGGTGGTCAGCGTGTGCCGTGCCTGTCCGCGGCTGGTGGCCTGGCGAGAGGAGGTGGCGGTCGCCAAGCGGCGAGCCTTCGCCAGCGAACCTTACTGGGGCAGGCCGATCACCGGGTGGGGCTCGCCGCGGCCGAAGATCCTGGTGCTCGGGTTGGCTCCGGCCGCACACGGTGGCAATCGGACGGGCCGGGTCTTCACCGGCGACCGCTCCGGCGACCAACTCTTCGCGGCGTTGTACCGGGCGGGACTGGTCAACCAGCCCACCAGCGTCGATGCAGCGGACGGCTTGTCCACCAATGACATTCGGATTGTCGCGGCGGTGCGATGCGCTCCGCCGGGCAATGCGCCAACACCGGACGAGCGGTCGACGTGTGAGCCGTGGCTGACCCGCGAGTGGGAGCTGATCGCGCCCTCGGTGCGGGTGATCGTCACCCTGGGCGGATTCGGCTGGCAGTCCGCGCTGCGACTACTGGCCGATGACCTGCCGGCGCCGGCCAAGCCGAAATTCGGCCACGGGGTGGTCGTCGAGCTGCCGTCTGGGCGGCAGCTGATCGGGTGTTATCACCCCAGTCAGCAGAACATGTTCACCGGCCGGCTCACGCCGGCCATGCTCGACGACGTATTCACCGACGCCAAGAGACGGGCAGGACTGCCGGGCTGAACTGGGAAGTAAGTGTGGCGGTCGTATTGTTGAGACAACTATGCGGCTTTCTGTCCTCGATCTTGTCCCCGTTCGCACCGACCAGACCACCGCCGATGCGCTGGCTGCCACCGTGCGGTTGGCGCAGGCGGCCGACCGGCTGGGTTACACCCGGTACTGGCTGGCCGAACATCACAACATGCCGGCAGTGGCGGCGACCAGTCCGCCGGTGTTGATCGCCTATCTGGCCGCTCAGACCACTCACCTGAGGCTGGGCTCGGGTGGGGTGATGCTGCCCAACCATGCGCCGCTGGCGGTGGCCGAGCAGTTCGCACTCTTGGAGGCCGCGGCGCCCGGCCGCATCGATCTCGGCATCGGGCGTGCACCGGGTTCTGACCCGGTGACCTCGATCATGCTGCGCGGTGGCCGCGACGATTCCGATGTCGAGAACTTCCCGCAGTATCTCGACGACGTCGCGGCGCTGATGAGCGCGAGCGGGGTACGCATCCCGATCCGCAATCAGGACTACGTCCTGAAGGCCACCCCGGGCGCTGTTGGGGAGCCGCGGCTGTGGCTGCTCGGTTCGTCGATGTATTCGGCGCATCTGGCCGCAGCCAAGGGCCTGCCCTATGTGTTCGCCCACCATTTCTCCGGGCAGGGTACTGCCGAGGCGCTTGCGGTGTACCGATCGGAGTTTCGGCCGTCCGAGGTGGCGGCGGAGCCGGTGACGTTCATGACCGTCAACGCCGTCGTGGCACCCACTCACGCCGAGGCGCAGGCGCTGCTGCTACCGAACCTCCAGATGATGGCGAGACTGCGGACCGGTCAACCGCTGGGCGCCCTAGATCTGGTGGAGGACGCTGCCGCAGTGGCGATGCATCCACAGGCTGAAGCCATTATCGCCGGAGGCCGTGCCAAGGCCGTTGTGGGCTCGCCGGCGCAGGCCGCCGACCAGATCCGTGCCATCGCTGAGGATTTCGATGTCGACGAGGTGATGGTCAGCCCCGTCGCCTCGGCCTACCGCGGCACCGACCCAGCCACCGCACCGGCGCGTGAAGTCACGATCGAGCTATTGGCCAAGGAGTTGTTCTAGCGCGCAGGCGGTTTCGGACGCCCATATCTCCGCCCATGTGCCACAGGGTTGGCGTCCGCCCCAGAGCGACAACCCGAATCGATTCGCCGGCCTCAGGGCGTCAAGCGGACGATCGGGATCGGCCGTGTCGTGCGCTTCTGGTAGGCGTTGTACCGGCCGGAGTTCTTCGAGTCGCAGAGGGCCCAGAGCCGTGCGTAGTCGGGGTCGCCGGGCGCCACGATGTGTGCGGTGACCGCTAGCCGCCGCGGGCCGAGATTGATGTCGACGTGCGGGTCGGCCCGCAGATTGTGATACCACGCCGGGTTGCGGTCGGACCCGCCGTTGGAGCCGACGATCAGATAGTCACGCCCGTCGCGGTAGTAGGCCAGGGTGTTCTTGCGCGGTTGGCCTGTTTTGGCTCCGATGCTGTGGAGCAAGAGCGACGGCGGTGCACCCGGGATCCGGTGTCCGATCCACCCGTTACTGCGCTTGTACAGCGCATCGTGCACCTTCACGTAGTGCGCGAGTGCCTTCTCGGCCAACGACGTCATGTCAATACCTTCATCCGGTGGTGTCGAGTTGTGCCAGGGCATCGCGCAGGATCGTGCCGGTCGCGTCCCGGTCGGGGTCTCGGCGCATGAGCATCCCCTTGGCGAAGGAGAGCTTGTCGCCGTCTCGGCGCGGGATGACGTGCAGGTGGATGTGGAACACCGTCTGCATCGCCGACTTGCCGTCGTTGATGGCGATGTTGTTGCCGGTCGCACCAAGCTCCGATGCGCGGCTGGCCCGTGCGATCCGCTGGCCGACGGCGAGCATGCCGGCCAGCGTCTCCGCCGGGGTGTCGGTCAGATCGACGCTGTGGCGTTTGGGCAGCACCAGCGTGTGGCCGCGGGTGAATGGACGGATGTCGAGGATGCCGAGGAAATCGTCGTCCTCGTAGATGCGGATGGCCGGCGCGGTGCCGGCGACGATCTCGCAGAACACACATGCCATCCCGCCACCGTAGCCGGTGGCGGTCTGGCGGAGGGTCGTGGGCCGCACGCTACGCTGCCCAGGGTGGACTCCACCGATATCGCCTTCGCCGGCGCCGCTGAGCAGGCGCGCATGCTCGTCAACGGGGCGATCACCGCGCCCGCGCTGCTGGAGCTCTATCTCGAGCGGATAGCCCGGGTGGACCGGGAGCTGCGAGCTTACCGAGTGGTGTTCGTCGAGAGCGCTCGCCGGGAGGCGGTGGCCGCCCAGGAACTGCTGGATGCTGGTGAGCGCAAGCCGCTGCTGGGCGTACCCATCGCGATCAAAGACGATGTCGACGTCGCCGATGAGTTCACCTGTTACGGCAGCAGCGCCTACGGCCTGGCGCCGACCGCCGATGCGGAGGTGGTGCGCCGGCTGCGCGAGGCCGGGGCGGTGATCCTGGGCAAGACCGCGGTCCCGGAGATGATGTTGTGGCCGTTCACCGAGACGGTGGCTTTCGGTGCGACGCACAATCCCTGGGATCTGGCGCGTACGCCGGGTGGCAGCAGCGGTGGCAGCGGCGCGGCGGTGGCGGCCGGTCTTGCACCGATGGCACTGGGGTCCGACGGCGCCGGATCGATCCGCATCCCGTCCAGCTGGTGCGGACTCTTCGGGATCAAGCCGCAGCGCGACCGGGTCCCGATCGCGCCGCACGATGACGCGTGGTGCGGTCTGAGCGTCAACGGTCCGATGGCACGTACCGTCGAGGATGCCGCGCTGTTCCTCGATGCGACGGCGACGATACCCGGTCCGTCGGGCGGCTTCGTCGCTGCCGCCGCCCGGGAGCCCGGCCGGCTGCGGATCGCCTTGAGTGCCAAACTTCCACCAACCATGATCGGCCGGGTCGGCCGTGCCCAGCAGAAGGCTCTCGACGGCGCAGAGTCACTGCTGCGCGATCTCGGTCACGAGGTGCTCTGGCGTGATCCGGACTATCCGGCGTGGGCGGTATACGGCCACGTGCTGCCCCGGATGTGGCGCGGCGCCTACGACGACATCAGCGGCCTGCCCCATCGCGAACGCCTCGAGCCCAGAACCAAGGGGATCGCCCGGCTGGGACGACTCATCTCCGACGCCAGGATCGCTCGGGTACGCGACGCGGAACCGGCTCTGTCACAACGGGTTCAGTCGATATTCGACGACGTCGATGTGCTCGTCACGCCGGGCACCGCCACCGGTCCGTCCAGGATCGGGCAATACCAGCACCGCGGCGGGGTGTCGACGCTGGCCATGGTGGCCTCGCGGGTGCCGTTCCAGGCGATCTTCAACGCGACCGGCCAACCGGCCGCAGTCGTGCCATGGGGACTGGACGATGAAGGTGTGCCGGTGTCGGTGCAGCTGGTCGGTCGCCCCAGCGACGAGGCGACTCTGCTCTCGCTGAGCCATCAAATCGAAGCCGTCCGGCCGTGGGCGCACCGGCGCCCGCCGGTGTCGTGATCGGCTAGATCAGGGCCGCCGCGAGCCGTATATGTCCTTGGAAACCAACAGCATTCGCCGAATGGCGATAGCGGCTGCCGAGGTCGTGGTAGGCGGTTACGTCGCCGACGGACTTCGCGAGCAGGGCCCGCAGCCGCAGTAGCGGGAGCTCGAACAGCACGAAGTCCGGGTCGGTCGGAACATCGGCGAGGCGGTCGATGGCCTCGCGCGCGTCGCGCAGATCTGCTCCGGTGCCGCGCTGGAGCAGAGACGCCACCAGCACCGAGGTCGCCGGTCCACGCAGCACCATCTCACCGCTGCCGAAGGTATCGTCGAACAAGGTTCGCGAGATCGTGACAGCGGTGTCCGTGTCGCCGGCTGCAGCCCGGTATGCGGCCAGCGCAACACTGGCCGGAAAGACGCCGAAGAGGTTCCCCTGCGATCGGGTCGACTCGATGACGTGTTCGAGAAGCCGTGCTCCTGCGGGGTCCGCTCGTGCAGCCGACGCTGCGCCGTAGGCGAATCCGGCCATCCCCAGGGTGAAATCGTCACCTGCCTGTTCGGCGGTGTGAAATGCCTCGCGCATCATCGTCAGCGATTTGTCGTCGGCGGCGAGAGCGCCGTTGAGCAGCAGCATCCCGAACGGGTAGGCGGTGACGACCACCCTGGTCACCGGATCCGAGCAGGCGGCCATGGTGACCGAATCCCGGAGGTCGGCAGTCCAACCGGGCCGGCCCAGCACACAGCGAGCGACGCCGCGCAGCATCGTTGCGTGGGCCAGAGGCGAACCGATCAGCAGCTCACCCATGGTGGTGTCACCACCGGCGGTGTCGATGACGTGCTGTGCGAGTGACTCCGCGTGGACTGCCTCCCCGGCGTGCAGCATGGCTGTGATCGCGCCGGACAGCAGGCCCACCGTCAGATCCGGTTCGCCAATCGAGTCGACCAGTTGCTCGTGCTCGGCGGCCAGCGCGGCGCCGTCTCGATGCCGATTCAGCAGCGTCATCGTGACGGGCAGCCCGGCCATTGCGATGGCCAACGATCGTTTGTCGCCGGCGCGCTCACACAGCATGCGAAGTTCTTCGTAGCCGGTGTCGCTGATCGGACCACCACCGCGATAGGTGCTGGCGCACAACAATGTCCGCGGTGTGATCCGCATGCAGAGCTGGTCGGGGTCGTCGGCCGGCACACGATCGGCGACGTCCTTCGCGCGCCGCCAACTCACCCTCGCCGCCGCGATGTCGCGGTTGGTCAACCAGTTTCCGGCCCGCATGTGCCAGTCGAACGCGGCCCGCAGATCACCCGCTGCCTCCAGATGCTCAGCCACCTCGGCCGCCCTGTCGTCACCGCAGCCCCGCGCACGGATGGCCACCGCCAGCCGTCGGTGCAGTTCGGTCCGATCCGACCGCAGCTGTGACTCGTAGGCGACCGTTCGGATGAGTGGGTGTTTGAACGCGTACTCGTGGGGTGGTGGGGGCGCCGGCGCGACCAGCTCCGCGTCGATGAGTTCGTCGACCGCCGGTGTGACGCCCAGTGTGGTGACGAGTTCGGTGGTGAACCGGGAACCGATCACCGAAGCCGCCCAGAGGGTTCGTTTGGCGGCGGCGCCGAGCCGGTCGATGCGGGCCGCGATGGCGGCCTGCAGGGTGGCCGGCACCCGGATGTCGGCGATGTCGGCGCAGCAGGTGTACTTGGCACGAATGCCCTCCAGGACACCGCGTTCGGCGAGGTCTCGGACGATCTCCTCGGCGAAGAACGGGTTGCCCGCCGCGCGCTCGGCGATGTGTGCCGCCAGTTCCTGGACCGAGCTGTGCCGGCCCAGCAACTCGCTGGTCAATGCCGAGGTCTGGGACGTGCTGAGCGGTTCGACGATGATCGTGTGCGCGTCAGGAACTTTGGTGAAGGCACCGCGGTACTCGGGGCGATAGGTGACCACCACGAGCGACGTCGACCGGGTTGCGCCTTCGAGGAGTGCGGCCAGTAGCGCCTCGCTCGCGTCGTCGATCCAATGGGCGTCCTCGATGACCAAGACGGTCGGTGCCCCCGGGGCGGTCAGCGTCGAGGCGAGCAGGGCGGTCAGCCGCCGCCGTCGCGCGTCGGCCTCGATGCTCGGTGCCACGGCCGTGGCGGCGGAGACTCCCAGCAAGTCGTCGAGCAGCAGCAGATCGTCGGCGTCGGCAGCGCTGATGCGAGAACGGATACGCGCGCGCACGCCCGGTTGGTCAAGGCCCGACACTTCCAGGGCGGCGGCCAGCAGCGCCGCGGCCGTGTGGAACGGGATCTCGCTGGTATGAGATTCGCAGAATGCGGTGAACACCGCTACATCGCGGGCGGCGGCGAGTGCGGCCACCTCCCGCACGATGCGGCTCTTGCCGATGCCGGGCGGCCCGACGAGGCCGACGACACTTCCCGTCCCGGCGACCGCGTCATCGAGCATGCCCGCCAGACTGCCCAGTTCCACGGTGCGGCCCACCAGTGTGGGCTCCGCGGTTCGGCGACGGGTGGCCGCGGGCGCCGTTCCCAACAGCCGCCTGGCCATCACCGGGGCGTGGCTGCCTTTGATCTGGACGAGTTCGGGTTCGCCGAGCAGGGTGCTGTTCTCGACCAGGTGCGCGGTGGACGCACTGAGCATCACCCCACCCGGTGGTGCCACCGACTCCATCCGCTGCGCCAGCCCGACCTGCTCGCCGACTGCGGTGTAGCTCGTCGGGTCGGACGTGATGTCGCCGGCGATCACCTGCCCCGAGTTAAGGCCCACTCGCAACCTGAATTGCACGCCGTCGTGCGCGTCGACCTCGACGGCCAGCTGCTGAGCTTGCTGTTGCAGATCCAGCGCCGCCAGGCAGGCGCGAAACGCGTGATCCTCGAGGGCGACCGGGGCACCGAAGACCGCCATGATCCCGTCGCCGGTGAACTTGTCGACTGTGCCGCCGTATCGGCGCACGGCGGTGGTGGCCCGGCTTACCAACTCGGTCATGATCTCCCGCAACCGCTCGGCCCCCAGCGCGGCGGCGATGTCCATGGACCGCACCACGTCGGCGAACAGCACGGTGACTTGCTTGTATTCCGCCGGGATCTCGGCCGTCGTCAGGGGGGAGCCACACGAGTCGCAGAACCGGGCGCCCGCCCGGGGCAGCACGCCGCAGACACTGCAGGCCGTCATGTCGGCCGTCACCCGACCTCCCGCGCTGAGCTGAACCCCGATCAGCTGAGAATAGGTTGCCTTGCGCGGCGGCGATGGGTTATCGAGCGTCGAGCAACGCCGCGCGCCAGACCGCCAGCTTCTGGGCAAATGGCATGGTCTGGGCGGGACTGGTGGAGGGCAGGCGGCGATAACTGACGGGTGCGTCGATTGTGGCCAGGCGCCGGTAATTCCGCTCGGCCGCCGCGCCGTTGAAGTAGACGCGTTCGATGTCCGGATGGGTGGCGAAGAATCCGCTGAAGTCGTTGGCCGCCATGCTGTCCGGCTCGACAGCCGCATCAAGGCTGCCGATTCGTCGGCATTGTCGCAGTACGTCCCAGACTGCGATCCGGTGCCCTCGCAGCACCTCGGTGCGCCACGAATAGGGAGCGTCGGCGTCGAAACCGAACACCTCGCCGGCTATGCGCCAGAAGGCGTTTCGCGGGTTCCCGTAGTACTGGTCAGCGGCCAGCGACAGAACACTCGGCATGTTGCCGAGGATCAGCGTCTGCGCGTCCGGAGAGGCGATGGGCGCCAAGCCGTGCAGGAGCGGGGATCGAGACATCGAGTGTGACGGTATACGTTGGGCCGGTGACCGAAGACGTCGACGCGGAGGCCTCCGGCCTGTTGGACGGGTTGTCCGGCGATGACCGCGCCGAGCGGGCCGAATTGATCTCCTGGTTGCTGGAACAGGGCATCACCGCCGAGGAGATTCGCAGTTCGTACGCCCCGATGCTGCTGCCGGCCCGACGGATCGTCGGCGACGACGGCACCCGTATGTCCGCTCGCCAGATCAGTGCGCGAACCGGTCTGGACATCGACCAGCTCATGCGCTTTCAACGGGCCAGCGGACTCGCCACCGTCGACGACCCGGATGCCCCGGTGTTCCTGCGCCCCGATGCAGAATCGGCGGTACACATCAAGAATTTCCTGGATCTCGGTATCGATCCCGACCAACTCCTGACCGTGGTTCGGGTTCTGGCAGAGGGCCTTTCCCGCGCGGCCGAGGCGATGCGATACACCGCGGTGGCCACCACGATGCGCCACCCGGGCACCACGGAGCTCGAAATGGCCATGGGGGCAAAGGCCTTAGTGAGCGCAGCGGCCCCCTTGCTCGGCCCGATGGTCCAGGACATGTTGATGCTGCAGTTGCGGCACGCGATGGAGACCGAGGCCGTCAACGCCAACGAACGAGCTGCCGGTGCACCGCTGCCCGGCGCCCGGACGATCGCGGTCGCGTTCGCCGATCTGGTCGGGTTCACCCGGCTGGGTGAGATGGTGCCGCCGGAGGAGCTTGAACAACTCGCCAACCGGCTCGGCGATGCTGCCCGTGACGTGGCGGTGCCCCCGGTGCGCTTCATCAAGACGATCGGTGACGCGGTGATGCTGGTGTCGACGGATGCCGCCGCGCTGCTGGACGCGATGCTGGGGCTGGTGGCGGCAACTGAGGCCGACGACTCATTGCCACAGCTGCGGGTGGGCCTCGCCCAAGGGCCTGCGGTGAGCCGGGCCGGCGACTGGTTCGGCAGCCCGGTGAACCTGGCCAGCCGGGTCACCTCGGTTGCCCGGCCCGGCTCGGTCCTGGTGGCCGAAGCGGCTCGCGAGCAGATTGGCGACGACGGCCGGTTCCGGTGGTCGTTCGCCAAGGCGCGTCACCTCAAGGGCATCCAAGACGAGGTCAAACTCTTCCGGGCCCGCCGGGCCGAATCGGTCTGACCCGTTCGCCGTCAGCGGAAGTTCTCGCAGCTGGGTTGTAACGATGTAATCATGTAATGCATGAAACATCATCACACCCATCGGCGGCCCGGCCGCCCCGGCGGCTGGCAACAGGCCGACCAACCCGACGCCACCGACGCCGGCGAATGGTTCGCCGGCCGTCTGCCCGACACCTGGTTCAGTGGCGATCCCACCGTGATCGTGGATCGCGAAGAGATCACCGTGGTCGGGCGGTTGCCCGATGACACCGACAGCCAAGCCCGCGCGTCGGGCCGCGCATCGCGATTCAGGGAAGACACCCGGTCGGAACGGATGCACATCGCCGAGGAGGCTCAGGACAGGTACGGCCGCAAGGTCTCCTGGGGTGTGGACATCGCGGTGGCGGGCTCCGAAGACGTCGAGCGGGTCTTGTTCACCCACATCGCTGTTCCGGTGATGACGCGCCTCAAGCAGCCCGAACGACGGGTGCTCGACACGCTCGTCGACGCCGGGGTGGCCCGCTCGCGCTCCGACGCGCTGGCCTGGTGCGTGCGGCTGGTCGGTGAGCACGCCGACGAGTGGCTGGCCAAATTGCGGTCGGCGATGGCCGAAGTCGACGACTTGCGGGCCGAGGGCCCCGGCCTCTAGGCCTGGGTCATCGCGTAATACCGGCCCCGCCGGGCCATCAGCTCGGCGTGACTGCCGGCTTCGACGATCTGCCCTGCCTCCATCACCAGAATGGTGTCGGCGTCGCGGATCGTCGACAATCGGTGAGCGATGATGAAACTGGTTCGCTCCCTGCGTAATTCGGTCATCGCGTGCTGGATGAGCAGTTCGGTCCGGGTATCCACCGAACTGGTGGCCTCGTCGAGGATCAGCAGCTGGGGCCGGGCCAGGAACGCGCGCGCGATGGTGATCAGTTGCTTCTCGCCGGCGCTGATGTTGGCGCCGTCATCGCTGACCCTGGTCTCGTAGCCGGCGGGCAGGGTGTGGACGAACCGGTCGACGTACGCCGCCCGGGCCGCCGCGATCACCTCGTCATCGGAGGCGCCGGGTTTCCCGTAGGCGATGTTCTCGGCGATGGTCCCGCCGAACAGCCAGGTGTCTTGCAGCACCATGCCGATGCGTGACCGCAGCGACTCCCGGCTCACGGTCGTGATGTCGATGCCGTCGAGCAGGATCTGGCCGGAATCCACCTCGTAGAACCGCATCAGCAGGTTGACCAACGTCGTCTTGCCCGCACCGGTCGGCCCGACGATCGCCACCGTGCTCCCAGGCTCGGCCACCAGGGATAGATCCTCGATCACCGGAGTGCCGGGGCGGTAGCCGAACCAGACGTCGCGGAATTCGACCCGGCCGCCGCCGTCGCGGGGCAGCCGCGTCGCGGCGTCCGGTGCTTCCTCCGGCTCGTCGAGGAAGTCGAAGACTCGCTCGGCGCTGGCGACACCCGACTGCAGCGTGTTGTACATGCCGGCCACCTGGGTGAGTGGCTGGTTGAACTGCCGCACGTATTGGATGAAGGCCTGAATGCTGCCGAGGGTGATCTGGCCGGTCGCGACCTGATAGCCGCCGACCACGGCCACCGCCACATAACTGAGATTGCCGATGAACGTCGTCGCCGGTGACACCAGCCCGGAGAAGAACTGCGCGCCGAAACTCGCGTGGTAGACGTCGTCGTTGAACTCGCGGAACTTGTCCTGGGCGATGGCGCGGTGGCCGAAGGTCTTGACCACGGTGAAACCGCTGTAGGTCTCCTCGATGTGTGCGTTGAGCCGGCCCGTATTGGTCCATTGGGCGATGAACATGCGTTGGGAACGCCGTGCGATCGCCCGGGTCACCCACAACGAGAGCGGAACCGTCACCACCGTGATGAGTGCCAGCAGTGCTGAGATGCTGAGCATCATTGCCAGGACCGCGATCACGGTCAACACCGAGGTGAGTAGCTGGCTGATCGTCAGCGACACCGACGACTGGATGTTGTCGACGTCGTTGGTCACCCGGCTCAGCAGCTCGCCGCGCTGCCGGGAATCGAAGTAGGACAGTGGTAGCCGGTGAACTTTGGTCTGCACATCGGCCCGCAGCGCCATGATCGTGCGCTGCACGATGACGTTGAGCAGCCTCGCCTGGGCCCACACCAGCAGTGCGGCGACGAGATACAGAGCCAAGGCGAGCAGCAGGGTTCGACCCACCGCGCCGAAGTCGACCCCCGCCCGGGCACGACGTTCATGCCGGACAGCAGGTCGGCAAAAGTGTTGTCGCCGCGGGCCCGCGCGGCGGCGACGGCCTGCTCCTTGGTGATCCCGGCGGGCAGCCGGCGTCCGATCACGCCGTTGAACAACAGGTCGGTGGCGTGTCCGAGGATGCGCGGCCCGATAACGCCGAGGGCGATGCCGACCACCGACAGCGCGATCACCGCCGCAGTCAGCCACCGCTGCGGCATCAGCCGCCGCATCAGACGCAACGCCGACCCGGTGAAGTCGCGGGAACGGGCCTGCCGCGGGTCCTGCGTCATGGCGCGCATGCCCCCGCCACGCGTCGCCGGCCCCGTCACTGCCCGCCTCCAACCCGGGCGCCCACCGACTGCGAGTCGACGAACTCGGCGTAGGTGGGGCAGTCGAGCAGCAGGGTGTGGTGGGTACCGGATCCGACCACCCGGCCACCGTCGATCACCACCACGCTGTCGGCCTGTGCGACGGTGGAAATCCGTTGGGAGACAATGATCACTGTCGCGTCGGCGGATACCTCACGCAGTCCCGCCCGGACCCGGGCGTCGGTGTGCACGTCGAGCGCGGAGAACGCGTCGTCGAACAGATAGATCGATGGACGACGGATCACCGCACGGGCGATGGCGAGCCGCTGCCGCTGGCCTCCGGAGAAGTTGATCCCGCCCTGGGCTACGCGCATGCCCAGGCCGTCGGGGTGGGCACGGACGAAATCCTCGGCAGCGGCCACCCGCAGCGCCGACCACATCTGCTCTTCGGTTGCGTCTGACTTGCCGTAGCGCAGATTGTCGGCGACCGTTCCGGAGAACAGGTAGCCGCGCTGGGGGACCAGCCCCAGGCTGGACCACAGCGCCTCGGTGTCGTAGTCGCGCACGTCGATGCCGTCGACGCGGACCGACCCGTCGGTGACGTCGTAGAGCCGACAGATCAGTGAGATCAACGTCGACTTTCCCGACCCGGTGCTGCCCACGATCGCCGTCGTCGTTCCCGGCCGGGCGGCCAGCGATACCGCTTCCAGCACGGGGCGTTCCGCGCCCGGGTAGCGGAAGGTCGCCCCCTCGAGGATGACCTCGCCGCGGATCCCGTTGGGAGGGTGCCGCGGTGCGTCCGGGTCGGTGATCGCGGTCTGCGTACCGAGCACTTCGGTGATCCGCTCGGCGCACACCGAGGCCCGCGGCAGCATCACCAGGATCAAAGTGGCCATCATGACGGCCATCAGGATCTGCATGAAGTACGACAGAAACGCGATCAGCGAGCCGACCTGCATGTCTCCGGCGTCGATGCGCAACCCGCCGAACCAGATCAGGGCCACGCTGGAGACGTTGATGGTCAGCGTGGTGACCGGCAGCATCAGGGCCTGCCAACGGCCGGCGGCCAGCGCGGTGTTCGACACCGCGGCGTTGGCGACGGCGAACCGCTCCCGTTCGAAGGACTCCCTCGCGAAGGCCCGGATCACCCGGATACCGGACAGCTGCTCACGCATCACCCGGTTGATGCCGTCGATGAGGCGCTGCATGCTGCGGAAGATCGGCAGCATGCGCGAGACGACCCAGTAGTTGGACAACGCCAATACCGGGACGCTGACGGCCAACAGCCAGGACAGTCCGGCGTCCTGGTGGATCGCCATCAGTATGCCGCCGACGCACATGATCGGAGCGGTGACCAACGTGGTGGTCGTCATCTGGGTCAGCACCTGGATCTGCTGAACGTCGTTGGTGGTCCGGGTGAGCAGCGATGGCGCCCCGAACCGGGCGGTCTCCCGCTCGGAGAAGGTGATGACGTGGTGGAACATCGCCGAGCGCAGGTCGCGGCCGAAGCCCATGCCGGTGCGGGAACCGAAGTAGACGGCGCCGACAGCGCACACCACCTGCAGCGCGGTGACCGCGAGCATCACCAGGCCGAGTTCGGCGATCAGCGCGGTATCACCCTTGGCCACACCGTCGTCGATGATCGCGGCGTTGACGGTCGGCAGATACAGCGAGGCCAAGGTGCTGACGGTCTGCAGCGCCATGACCGCCGCGACCAGCCGCCGGTACGGCCCGACATACTGTCGCAGCAGTGCCAGGAGCATTTCGCTACTGTCGCACACCGCCCGCGCCGATCTGCAGTTCCGCCACCTGCCGCGTCGGCTGGACCTCCAGCAAAGCGGCAGGTCAAGCGGCATGTCGGTGGTTGTGTCAAGGGGCGGCCGCTACAGTGCATGCTGTGACTCGCAGCAGGTGCGCATGACAGCGACGCGCAAACTGGCACTGGCCGCCGTAGCCATCATGGCCGCCGTTCCGGCGCTCGGCGCATGCTCGGACTCCGGCGGCGGTTCCGATCAACCGCAGGCCTCACAGCCGGCCGGACCGCAGCCGGGCAACGCCAAGCACGGCCCGATGTTCCCCGAATGCGGTGGCATCAGCGACCAGACGATGGCCGAGCAAACCCGGGTCACCGGGCTGGTGAACACGGCGAAGAACTCCATCGGCTGCCAGTGGCTGGCCGGTGGCGGCATCCTGGGGCCGCACTTTTCCTTCACCTGGTACCGGGGTAGTCCAATCGGCCGGGAACGCAAGACCGAAGAGCTGTCGCGCACCAGCGTCGAGGACATCAACATCGAGGGGCACGGCGGCTTCATCGCCGTCGGTACCGATCCGACTCTGGGAGACAACCTGTGCGAGGTCGGTATCCAGTTCAACGACGACTTCATCGAGTGGTCGGTCAGCTTCGCCGAGAAGCCGTTCCCGCCGGCGTGCGACGTGGCCAAGGAACTGACCCGGCAATCGATTGTGAACTCCAAATGAGCCCGCGCCGGTCGATTGTCGGGGTCGTCGCGGTGCTGGCGGCCCTCGTCGTGGCCAGCGGCTGTGCCAGGACCGTCGAAGGGACTGCAGCGAAGTCCGGTTCGGGCAGTGTGCCGCGTAACGACAACTCGGCCCAGCAATACCCGAACCTCCTCAAAGAATGCGACGTCCTGACCACCGACATCCTGGCCAAGACCGTCGGTGCCGACCCGCTGGACATCCAGAGCACGTTCGTCGGCGCGGTGTGTCGCTGGCAGGCCGCCAACCCGGCCGGCCTGGTCGATATCACCCGGTTCTGGTACGAGCAGGGCAGCCTGGACAACGAGCGCGCCGTCGCCCAGTTCCTCAAGTACCAGATCGAGAACCGGTCGATCGCCGGAGTGCCGTCCATCGTCATGCGCACCGCCGATCCCAACGGGGCATGCGGGGTGGCCAGTGACGCCGGCGGCGTCGTCGGGTGGTGGATCAACCCGCAAGCACCGGGTATCGACGCCTGCGGGCAAGCCATCAAGTTGATGGAACTGACCCTGGCCACGAACTCCTAGCCGACCTAGCGGGGCACGTGAAACGTCGCCAGTTCGGCGCCGTTGAGCTCCAAGTGAGCCCAGCCATCCGGGACCCACAGCACGGCGATGCCCGACGTCGGGAACTTCGTCGAGATGCGCTCGGCGACGGCACGGTCGGACCGGTCCGGTTCCGCCAAGCCGAGTGCGACGCTGCTCACGGTCGGTTCATGGCCGACGACCAGCAGCGTGCAGACGCCGTCGTCGACCTGATTGATCTCGTCGATCATCGTGCCCGTGGTCGCGCCGTAGAGCCGCTCGGAATAGGTCACCGGGGCGTCGATCTGGGTACGGTCCAGGGTCTGGCGGGTTCTGGTGGCCGACGAGCACAGGACACGGTCGATGGCGGGCACGTGCGCGCGCAACCAATCGCCGGCCAGCCCGGCCTCGCGCACCCCGCGGGCGGCGAGCGGCCGGTCATGGTCGGCGACCCCGTCGGGATAGTCCGACTTGGCGTGGCGCATCAATACCAGGGTCCGTCGTCGCGCAGTCACGCAGCCAGAGTAGATCGCACACCCCACATGCCGGTCGAGGTCCACGGAGTTGTCGGCACACCGCCATACACTCGCCGCCATGCGATTCGTGCACACCGCCGACTGGCAACTCGGCATGACGCGGCACTTCCTGGAGGGGGAGGCCCAGCCGCGCTACTCGGCGGCCCGTCGGGACGCCGTCGCCGGCCTCGGCGCGCTGGCCGAGCAGACCGGTGCCGAGTTCGTGGTGGTCGCCGGTGACGTCTTCGAGCACAACCAACTGGCGCCGAAGGTCATCAGCCAGTCGCTGGAAGCCATGCGTGCCATCGGCGTTCCGGTATACCTGTTGCCCGGCAACCACGACCCTCTGGACGCGTCGTCGGTGTACACCAGCGCATTGTTCAAGTCCGAGTGTCCCGACAATGTGGTGGTCCTCGACCGCGACGGGGTGTGGGAGGTCCGGCCAGGAGTGCAGCTGGTCGTGGCGCCGTGGCGCTCCAAGGCGCCGACCGCCGACCTGGCCGCCGCGGTGCTCACTGACCTGCCCGCCGACGGGACGGTCCGCGTCCTGGTCGCCCACGGTGGAGTCGACGTTCTCGACCCGGACCCGGGCAAGCCGTCGCTGATCCGGATGGCCGGTCTCACCGCGGCGCTGAACCGCGGCGCTGTGCACTATGTGGCGCTGGGAGACAAGCACTCTCGCACCCGCGTTGGTGACAGTGGACGGGTGTGGTACGCCGGGTCCCCGGAGGTGACGAACTTCGACGACGTCGAATCCGACCCTGGCCACGTGCTCGTCGTCGACATCGACGAAGACGACCCGGCGCATCCGGTCTGCATCGAGGGCCGTGACGTCGGCCGGTGGCGATTCGTCACGCTGCACCGCCAGGTGGACGACAGCCGGGACATCGCCGACCTCGACCTCAACCTCGATCTGATGACCGACAAGGAACGAACTGTGGTGCGGCTGGGGCTGACCGGCACGTTGTCGGTCACCGACCGGGCGGCACTGGATGCGTGTCTGGACAAATACTCGCGGCTGTTCGCCTGGCTGGGCACATGGGAGCGGCACACCTCGATCGCGGTGATGCCCGCCGACGACGAGTTCGACGACCTGGGTATCGGCGGCTTCGCGGCCGTGGCCGTTGCCGAGCTCGTGGGCACGGCGCGATCGGGTGACGGTGACGACGCCCGCGATGCCCAGGGTGCGCTGGGGCTGCTACTCCGTCTGGCCGGCGGCAACGCCGCATGAAGCTGCACCGTCTGGTCCTGACCAACTACCGCGGAATCGCCCACCGCGCCATCGAATTCCCCGACCACGGTGTGGTCGTCGTCTGCGGCGCGAACGAGGTCGGAAAGACCTCGATGATCGAGGCGCTCGATCTGCTGCTGGAGTCCAAGGACCGCTCGACGAAGAAGGAAGTCAAGCAGGTCAAGCCAACCCATGCCGACGTCGGCTCGGAGGTGCTGGCCGAGATCAGCACCGGCCCCTACCGGTTCGTGTATCGCAAGCGGTTCCACAAGCGATGTGAGACCGAGTTGACCATCCTCGCCCCCGGCGCGAACAGGTGACCGGCGATGAGGCTCACGAACGCGTGCTGGCGATGCTCGGCGAGACCGTTGACACGGGACTGTGGCATGCCCAGCGGGTATTGCAAGCCGGATCCACTGTCGCGGTTGACCTTTCCGAATGTGACGCGCTGTCGCGTGCACTCGACCTCGCTGCCGGCGACGATGCGGCGTTGTCGGGCACCGAACCGCTGCTGATCGAACGAATCGATGCCGAGTATGGGCGCTACTTCACCTCGACCGGCCGGCCGACGGGGGAGTGGGCCGCCGCGATCGGTCGGTTGCGGGCCGCCGATGAAGAGGTTGCCCGGTGCGCCGCGGCGGTCGCCGAAGTCGACGACCGAGTGCGCACCCACGCCGATCTAGCCCTACGGTTGACCGGCTTGGACGCCCGCCGGCAGAATCTCGACCGGCGATTCGCCGATGCCCAGGCCGCGGCGGCGGCGCTGGCCGAGCTGGCCGGTGAATTGCAGGACGCCAAGTTGATCGCCACCGCGGCGCAAGCCACCTGCGCCGCCTCGGCGGCCGCTCAAACCGAGCGAGTGCGACTGCGCGCCGATGTGCAGGCGCGCTCCGCCGTGATCACCGAACTGACGTCGGGGGTGGCGGCCGCAATCGAGGCCGAGTCGGTCGCGCGCGAGGTGGCTGAGATGGCCGGCGCAGCAGCGGTGGAGGCAACCGCCGCCCTCGAGGCGGCCGAGGCCGCCGCCGACACCGCACGCCGCATCGTGGATGGCCTGGCCGCCAAGGAACAGGCCGAACGGCTGGCCGCCCGACTGGACCGCATCGAGGTCGCGCGGCGCCAGCTCGACGACCTCGACCGCCAGCTGTCGGCGATCACCCTGACCAGCGAGGTGATGGGTGACATCGAGGCGGCCGCCGCGCTGGTCGAGCGACTGGAAGCCCAACTCGCGTTGACCGCCACCACCGTCGCGTTCACCGCGGTCGCCGATCTGCAGCTGACCGTCGGCGAGGAGACCGTTCAGCTGGCCGCCGGACAACGGTGGGTACCACCGAACTCGTCGCCGACCACAGTCGAGTTGCCCGGAGTGCTCAGCGTGCGGATAGACCCAGGCGTGACCACCTCCGATGTCCAGGCCCAACTCGACACCGCACGGCGGGTACTCGCCGAGTCGCTGCAGCAGGGCGGTGCCGGCGATGTGCGCACGGCGCGCGAGATTGACCACCATCGCCGCGGGTTGACCGAGAGCCGTAACCACCTCACAGCCACCCTCTCCGGACTGTGCCAGGGCGACGAGGTCGAGGTCATCCGGGTGCAGTTGGCCGCACTTCGTGCCGCCATCCCGGCAGAACTGGTGAACGCCGAGGTCGACGGTGATGGGGCTCACTTAGCGCTTGTCAGCGCCACCGAGGCGCTCACCCAGGCCCGCGGCCATGCCGGCCTAAGTCAGCGTGCGGCGGTGACGGCCGATGCTCAACTCGCGGAAAAGATCACGGCAACAACGGTTTTGCAGGCAAAGCTGGCGGGCGCCACCGAAGAGGTCGAGGTCGTGAAAGGGCGGTTGACGGCGCTTCGCGCAGTCACCGGTGACGAGGACCTTGCGGCCCGCGCCGAGGCCGACGCCCATGCGCAACGTGTGGCCGATGCCGGGCTCGCCGAGCTCACGCGGCGATATTCGGCTGCCAACCCGACCGCCGTCGAGGCCGAGTTGGCTGCTGCCGGCGCCGCGGTCGCCGAGTCGGAGCGCGAGCGCGCAGCGATCGGTCAGGCGCTCAATGACATCACCGTCGAGTTGGGGGTGATGGGTGGTGAAGGCCGGCAGAGCGCCCTGGACGCAGCACAGATTGCCCGGGAACATGCCGCGGCCGAGCACGCGCGGATATCCCGCCGGGCCCGCGCCGCGCAGCTGCTGCGGTCGGTGATGTCCCGGCATCGGGACACCACCCGGCAGCGGTATGTCGCGCCGTTCCGGGCAGAGATCGAGCGATTAGGGCGAACGGTATTCGGGCCGACCTTCGAAGTCGAGGTGGACAGCGATCTTCGGATCGGCAACCGCACATTGGACGGCCGGACCGTACCCTACGAGTCGCTCTCGGGCGGCGCCAAAGAGCAGCTCGGCATCCTGACCCGGCTGGCCGGGGCGGCATTGGTCGCCAAGGAAGACACCGTGCCGGTCGTCATCGATGACGCGCTGGGCTTCACCGATCCCGAGCGGCTGGTGAAGATGGGCGCCGTCTTCGACAATGTCGGCGACCACGGCCAGGTCATCGTGCTGACCTGCACGCCCACTCGTTACCTTGGTGTGCAGGACGCCCACGTGATCGAGTTGACCGCTTGAAATACTGTGTGCTGCACGAGCATTCGCTGTGAGATTGCTGTAGTACCCCTGAATCGGGCGATGCGGACCAGCGCGGAGCCCGGCGGCGACCTGCGATTCGAGCGTTCCTGACACGTTGCTGTGTGACCTGCGCCGCCTTGGTCCGTGCCGGGTGAGGCGAATTACAGAATCTCGCCACCCGTTTATCTAGAAGATCTAATAGTCTGTGCGGATGGGTCGGGATAGCCTGTGCGCCAACATCGCTGAGGATTTGTTGGCGCAGTACGTATCGTCGGACGGAACGATCTCGGTGCCCGCTGACCTCACCCTCACGTCGTTTCTCGAGAACCATGCAGCCGCGGAGGGCCAGCGTGCCGCCTATCGGTTCATCGACTACTCGCACGATCGGGACGGAAGCACCGAAGAACTCAGCTGGCGGTCGCTGCAGACCGCGGTGAGCGCTGTCGCGGCTCGACTGCGACAGGTCACCTCGCCGGGAGACCGCGTCGCGGTGCTGGCCCCCCAGGGCCTGCACTACGTGATCGGCTTCTTCGCCGCGCTGCACGCCGGCACCGTCGCCGTACCGCTCTTCGTTCCCGCGCTGTCCGGGCAGGCCGAGCGGTTGAGAGCCGTTCTCGCCGACTCAGATCCCCGGGTGATTCTCACTACCACCGGCGCGGCGGCATCCGTGCGCGAGATGCTGCGCACGATTGCCTTGGCCGAGCGCCCACGCGTGATCGCGGTGGACGCCGTCCCGGTTTCGTTGAGTGACAACCTGCTCCGCCCCGTGCGTAGCGCCGACGACATCGCCTACCTGCAGTACACCTCGGGATCGACACGAACGCCGGTCGGCGTGGAGATCACTCACCGGGCCGCATGCACCAACGTCGCGCAGATGATCCTGGCTGGTCGTCTCGACATGGGAGTTCGCAGCGTGAGCTGGCTTCCGCTCTATCACGACATGGGACTGGTGATGATCATGTTCCCGATGCTGTGTGGCGGGCAGATCACGCTGATGGATCCGATGGCATTCGTCCGACGCCCCTATCGATGGATCCGACAACTCGCCAACGAAGCGACGCAGGGCCGAACGTTCGCTGCCGCACCTAATTTCGCATACTCGTTATGTGCCGAGCGGGGTCTGCCCCCAGCCGATGCGGAGCTGGACCTCAGTAATGTGGTGGGGTTGCTCAACGGATCCGAGCCCGTCACGCTGGCGGCGATCGAGAAGTTCACGACCGCATTCGCCCCGTACGGCCTGCCTGCCACCGCGATCAAGCCATCCTACGGAATGGCTGAGGCGACCTTGTCGGTGGCCAGCATCGCGGCCGACGCGGCCGCCTCGGCCGTCCATCTCGACCGAAGCGCGTTGGCGCGCGGGCAGGCGATTCCGGTCGGCCCCGAGACCCCGGGAAGTGTGTCGCTCGTGTCCTGTGGCCAACCGATTCCCAATCAGTGGCTCGCCATCGTCGACCCCGGGTCGGGGGCCGAGTTGCCCGATGGTCGCGTGGGGGAGATCTGGCTGCACGGCAACAACATCGGACGCGGGTATTGGGGACGAGTGGACGAGACCCAGCGGGTGTTCGCCAACAAGCTGCAGACACGTCTTGACATGTCGAGCCACGCCGACGGTGTTGCGGATAACGGAACATGGCTGGCCACTGGTGATCTCGGGGTATATCTCGACGGAGAGCTGTACATCACCGGCCGAAGCAAGGACGTGATCATCATCGACGGCCGCAACCACTACCCGGTCGATGTCGAGGCCACGGTGAGCCAGTCCGCCCCGGCCATCCGCGACGGTTACGTGGCCGCTTTCGCCGTCGATGCGACGGTGCCCGCTCGGGCCGGGGTCACGGCCGGAGAGCATCTGGTGATCGTCGCCGAGCGTGCCGTCGGGTCGAGCCGGATGGACTCGTCGTTCGTTGCCGAAGCGGTTCGGGGTGCGGTCGCTCGTATCCATCATATTCCGGTCAGCGACTTTCGCCTGGTGCCCGCCGGCGCCATTCCGCGCACCACCAGTGGAAAACTGGCTCGTAGCGCCTGCCGATCGGCCTACCTGGCCGGGGAGTTCGACTGACGGTCAATCGGCCAGCGCCAGAACCTCTTCGAATCCCGCTGCCAGGCAGTCGTGGAATTCCTCATAGTCGGGGATCGCGCCGGTGTCGACGTCGATGCCCAGCGAGCAGGTGTCGACATAGGTCAGCAGCGTGACGTTGACCGCCGCGCCGACAGTCGGCCCGAAGGCGTACTGCATGCGTACCTGCGCACCACCGAGGAAAACCTGGACCGGCACGCCCGGCACGTCGCTGCACAGGAAGTCGACATGGCGAAGGATCGATCCGATGTACCACCGCGGCATCAGATTGAGCGCACCGGCGATCAATTGGGTGTATGGCAGCGACTTTTCATGACGAACCCGGTTGGTGCGCTCGTGGATGTCGCTGATCCGCTGGGCTGGATCGGCTACCCCGACAGGCACGTCGAAGCGCATCAACGTAATCCGGTTGCCGCCCATCTCGTCGTCCGCGCTGCGCAGGCTGATCGGCATCGTCAGGTGCAGGTCGCCGACCGGCACGCCGTGCTTGTCGTGATAGCGGCGCAAACCCCCGGCCACACCCGCGACGAAAGCGTCGTTGAGTGCGCCACCACTGCGGTGGGCCGCCTCCCGCAATCGCGGCATCGGCACCTCGAGGACACCTAGCCGACGCACCAATGTGCGGTCCTTCATCAGCGGTGAACCGGTGTTGTTCACCGGCCGCACGGTGCGGTACACCGACGCCGCGAGCTCGCCGGCGGCTTCGACGCTCTGCAGGGGTCGGCGAATCGTGTTGAGCAACAGCTTGGGAGCGTTCCTCACCGTCTCGGTGACGGCTTTGCTCATCAGCCCGGCGTCGTAGCGAACAGCGTCGCGGTAGCCCTCCAGCGGCTGTGCTGTCGGCACGACCGGTTCGGCAGGCCCGTCGTCGAGGGTCCGCGGTTCCGGGGTCAGATCGAACAACGTCATCGCGATCTGCACCCCGCCGACTCCGTCGGTGAGTGCGTGGTGGAACTTGCAGAGCACCGCTGCTCCGCCGTCGTCGAGGCCGTCGATGAGCGTGACTTCCCACATCGGCCGCGCCCGGTCGAAATCGGACATCGCGGCCAGCCGGGCCATCTCCAGTACACCGTCGAGGTTGCCTGGTTGTGGCGCCGAGATTCGACGCAGGTGGAAATCCAGGTCGAAGTCAGGTGCGTACTCCCAGCGCGGCGGCGCGGGCGGTGGCGAGTTCACCACTCGCTGGCGGAACATCGGTAGCTCGCGGCTGACCCGGTCGAAGCGCCCTCGCACCAGATGCCAGTCGGGGGATCGGTCCAAGAGGATGACCGTCACCACGGTGGATCTCAGCCGCGGATCGGCTTCCATCGACCAGGTGAAGGCATCGGTGTTGCGCATGAATTCGGTCATGATGTGCTCCCGTCACCAAGGTACGACGGGGGTGACACACGACACAGCCGGATGCGCTCAGTTGGGGACTTTGTCCCCTAATTTCGGTGATCTTCGGCGCGGTTGTCGCCGGAAGGCGGCGCCAACCGCGCCGAGATCGGTACCGGCTCAGAAGTAGGCGTTGGCCGGAATCGGCGTGTCGTGCAACAGGTTCTGGCCGATCACCCGCGCCTTGTAGGCGACCGGGTTGTGCAGTGTGATGGTGCGGATGTTGCGCCAGTGCCGGTCGAGGTTGCGCTGCCGGCTGGCTGCGCTCGCCCCGCCCAACTCCAGCAGCCGAGTCGCCGCCTCGGGGGCGACGGCATCAAGATGCACTTTGACCTTGGCGACCTTGAGCTGGGCCTCGGCGGCCAGGTCCGCGTTGGGCGCGCCCGCAATGGTCGGATGCACCGAATTCGTCGCTGCCTCGATGGCGCCTGCGGCGTCGAGCACCGCCGCCCGCGCGACGTATGCGGTGCTGGCCAGCTCGCCGAGCTGACGCTGGTAGAGGGGATCGTCGACTGGGCTCTCGGTGAGCGCGTGGCTGAAGCTGCGGGTACGCGAGCGCAGCAGTTCCACACCGTCGTCGACAATCGTCTGCAACACACCGGCGACCACGGCGTGGATGTAGAGCTGAAGGGAGGCGTATTGCACGGTGGGCACCGGCGGCGCGTCGTAGGGCGTGTCCGACAGCACCTCATCGGGTGCCACGTCGACGCCGGTGAAGGTCGTCCTTCCGGTTCCGGTCCGGCGCTGGCCGAAGCCGTCCCAGTCATCGACCAGTCGTACACCGTCGCGATCAGCGGGAACCACGACGATCGCGACCGAGTCGTGGTCGGTCGTCGCGGTGACCGTCAGGTAGTCGGAGAACAGGGTCCCGGTGCTGTAGTACTTCTCTCCGGTGAGTCGGTATCCGCCGGGCACCGGCAGCAGCCGGGTGTTGAACACCAGGCTGCCGACCGCGTTGGATCCCTTTTCGCTGAACGCGTTGCCCACGGTCTTGCCCTCGACAACTCTGGCCAGCCACTGGCGTGAGCGGGGATCAGGTGTGCCGTTTCCCGGTTCGCTTCGCTCCTCCCCGGCGAGCGTGCGCAGCCGCTCTTCGACGAACCAGAAGTGAGTTCGGAATATGTGCGCCACAATGGGATCAGCGGCGGCCACGTCGATGATCGTCGAAAACAACTGCGGCACCGTGAAACCCGCACCGCCCAGGTCGGTGGGCAGACGCAGGGTGCCGAAGCCGGCCCGCTTGAGGGCATTCACCTGGTCAAAAGGATTCTCGTCGTTGAGGTCCCGATCCTTGGCGCCGGACCTGATCTGGTCGAGCAGATCGGTGAACTCCGGGGTGCCGGGCAGGACTCGGTTGACAGGCTGGACTGTGGTCATGGCTTCGTTCTACCGGGGGGCCCTGGCTGGGGCACTGCTTCGGATCACCCCGAACCTAAGACGGCCGGCCCGCATTCCATTCCCGAGGCGGGGAAGGCACAATCGAGCCATGGCGGATCGGCGGCGATGACTCTGAACGAGAAGCGCCGACGCGCCCACGCGAAGCTTGCCGCGTTGCCCGGTGTCCGGCCGGTTCGCCGCCCCGTCACCGCAGGTGGTGATGACGAGTTCGACCTGTACTACGTGCGGACCGGCCGCAAGACCAAGCACCCGCTGCTCATCATTCCCGGTGGACCGGGCGCGGCGTCCGTCGCGCTCTATCGGGGTCTGCGCAGACGTGCGGCCGCGGAGGGACTCGACGTGATCATGATCGAGCACCGCGGCGTCGGAATGTCGCGGCATGACGACAGCGGCGCCGACCTGCCGCCCGAGGCGCTGACCGTCGAGCAGGTGGTCGACGATGTGGCCGCGGTGCTCGACGACGCGCAGGTGGACAGCGCGATCATCTACGGGACCTCCTACGGCACCTACATCGCCGCGGGAGTGGGGGTGCGCCACCCCGCCCGGGTCAAAGCGATGATCCTGGATTCGCCGCTGTTGGCCGGTGATGACATCGACGTGGTCCGGCACACCCTGCGCAATGTGTTCTGGCATGGACAGCAGACCGACACAGGAGAACTCGCCGAGAAGGTACGTCAACTCGTGGAGGACGGGGTGATGACGCCGGCGGCAGCCCAGCTGGCCGCGACGGTCTATGGGTTCGGCGGGGCGGCGCTGCTGGAACGCCAACTCGACCTGCTGCTGGAGGGTCGACAGCTGCTGTGGACGGCGATGGGTCATGTCGGTGAATTGATGGTGGGCCGAAAGACGCCGTACCACAACGAGGCTGACCTGGTGGGCCGGATCGGGTTTCGCGAGCTGAACTACGCCGCCGATCCCGACGGCCTTCCCCTGGATCCGGCCGTCGCGATGCGGGAATCCGCCGCGGGTGACCCCCCGGAATTCGAGGCCGAGCCCTTCGATCTGGTCGCCGAGATGCCCAAGTTCGGTTGGCCGACGGTGGTCATCTCCGGCGGCCGGGATCTGACGACGCCCCCCGCGGTGGCCGAACGCATCGCCGAGTTGATCCCCGACTCGGTGTTGGTGCGGCTGCCGACCACCGGCCACAGCGTGCTCGACACCAAGGAGCGGGCGGCCCTGCGCATCGCGACGGCGGTGTGCGCCGGCCGAGCCGACAGCCTGGCTGCGCAAGCCGGTGAGTTGGACGCGCTCCCGAGTCGGCCTGCCGTGCGGCTGATGGTCTCGGCGATCTCGGCGGCGGCGCGCGTGGAGGCCGCCCTACCCGCGGTGGTGCCTCGGGTCGTGAGCCGAGCGCGGCAGGCTATTTCATGAAGCCGATGGCGCTGTAGTTCAGGTCGCCCAGGCCGGCGGGCCCGAAATTGGCCAAATTGCTGCGAACAGCCACATTGCCGGCGGACTGGAACAACGGCAGGCTGAACACCTCGCCGAAGATCAGCTTGTCCAACTCATTGGCCAGGTCGCGGGCCTTGTCCGGATCGAGCTCGTCGAGGATCTGCTCTGTCTTGGCGTCGATCTGCGGACTGCTGATCTTGCCGAAGTTGCTCTCGGCCCCGGTGGTATAGATCTGGTTGAGTGAGCCCAGAGCGAATGCGTCACCGCCCCAGCTGAATTGGGCGACGTCGAAATCGCCGGGGATGACGTAGTTGGTGAAGAAGCCATTGCCGGGTTTGGCGTCGATCTGCAAGTTGACGCCGATCTGCGCCAGGCTGTTCTGCGCGACCAGGGCAACCTGGCGGGTGGTCTGGGCATCGTAGAGAACGTCACGGATGACCAGCTGCTTGCCGTTCTTCTCGCGGAACTGTCCGTTCAGTTTCCAGCCCAGCGCGTCGAGTTCGGCCTTGGCCTTCTCCGGGTCGTAGGCCACCACCTGGCTGTTGTCCTGGTAGCCCTTCTGGCCGGCGACGAAGACGTGATTGTTGAGCGGAACCGGTTTGTCCACCAGGCCGCGTTGTGTCACGTCGGCGATCGCTTGTCGGTCGATCCCCTTGGCAACGGCCAGCCGCAGCGCCTTATCGGAGAGGATCGCCCCGGGCGCACCGTTGAACGTGAAGTGGTACCACATCAGTCCTGGTGTCCGACGGATGGAGATACCGGCCGTGCGCCGGGCGACGGTGAGCTCGTCCAGTGATCCCAGTCCCGTGGCGTCGATGGTGTTGTTCTGCAGTGCCGGCACGCGAGCCGCGTCGTCGAGCACCAGATAGGTGATCGAGTCCAGCAGGGGCGGAGTCCCCCACCACTTGGGGTTCCTGGTCAGCGTGATGCGCTGCGCGGTGCGGTCCAGGTTCGAGATCAGGAACGGCCCTGCGGACGGCCCGGGCCCGTTGAGCTGCCCCTTGTTGAAGGCGTCCGGGTTGCCCGTCACACTCTTGGGAAACAACATGTTGTTCCCGGCGAACATGCCGCGCCAGTCGGTGTAGGGCTTGGCGAATGTCACGACAGCCTGGCGGTCGTCGCTCCCGCGGGTGACCGACGCGACCCGATCGCTGCCATCGGGCGCGGCGATGGCGTAGGCCTTGTCCTTGCCGCTGCGGGCGTTGATCTGCGCGGCGATGTCCTCCCAGGTGATCGGCGTCCCGTCGGACCAGACCGCCTTGGGGTTGATGGTGTAGGTGACGACCTGGGGGCGCTATTGGTGAGCTCGACGTTGGTGAAGTAGTCGTTGTTGACCTTCATCGAACCGTCGGCTGCGATGGTGAACGCGCGCGGCATGGTCGGGCGCAGCACCGCGCCGGTGTCGCCGTCGTTGCCATCGACGTTGAGGGTGTTGAAATTTGCCGGGAACGAGGTCAGCGCCAGCCGCAGGTTGCCGCCCTTTTGCAGGGTGGTCGGGTCCTGTGGGTTGATGTCGCTGGTCGCGCCGACCTCGGCGTTACCGCCCGCCGAGGGTACGTCCCGCTTGCTGCTCGAACAGCCGGCCAGCACCACACTCGCCACGATTGCCAGCACTGCGATTCGGCCGGTGTGCCGGCGGATCAATGAGGTCACGCCACTGATGCTAACGGCGAGTCGGATCGGGTTGCGGGATAGCGGACAGCAACTTTCTGGTGTAGTCGTGCCGCGGATTGGCGAATACCTGCTCGGCCTGGCCGTACTCCACCATCGCGCCGCGGTACATGACCGCGACCCGATGCGCGAGGTGCTTCACCACCGACAGGTCGTGGGAGACGAACAGATACGACAGGCCGAACTCCCGCTGCAGATCCAGCAGCAGGTTGATGATGCCGGCCTGGATCGAGACGTCGAGCGCCGACACCGGCTCGTCGAGCGCCAGGATCTTCGGTTGGAGAGCCAATGCCCGCGCGATCCCGATGCGCTGCTTCTGGCCGCCGGAGAACTCGCCGGGGTAGCGGCTGGCGTCGGCGCGGCGCAGCCCGACGATCTCCAACAACTCCGACACCCGCACGTCGATGGCGTCCTTGCTGAATCCGTTGGCCTGCAGCGGTTCTGCTAGTAGGTCGGACACCGGCAGTCGTGGGTCGAGCGAGGCGACCGGATCCTGGAAAACCACCTGCAGGTCTCGGCGCAATTCTCGGCGCCGGGCCGCGGACAGCGTTGCGACGTCGTTGCCGAGCACTTCGATCGACCCGGATTGCGGCGCACTCAGTTCGAGGATCTCGTGCAACGTGGTCGATTTGCCTGAACCGGATTCACCGACGATTGCCAACGTTTGGCCCTGCAGGAGGTCGAAGCTCAGACCGTCGACGGCGCGGACTTCACCGATCTGGCGCCGGAACACCACGCCTTTGGTCAGTCGGTAGGTTTTGACCAGGTTGTCCACCCGCACCACGACCGGGCGCTCGGCGGTGTCGGCCTCTGCCACCGGCTGGGTGGACACCCCGTAGATCTCCGCAGCGGTTGCGCCAGCGACGAGTTCGGTGCGAATGCACGCAGCGGCATGACCGTCGGTGCGGTCCGGGCCGACCGGCAGCAACGCCGGCTCACCGGTGCGGCAATCCTCGATGGCCAGTGGGCAGCGGGGCGCGAACGGACATCCCGGGGGCAGGTTCACCATGGACGGAGGTGCCCCGGGGATCGGCACCAGCCGGGTGCCCTGCGCAGAATCGAGTCGGGGTACCGAGCCCAACAAGCCCGCGGTGTACGGCATTCGGCGGTCCCGGTACAACTGGTCAACGCCGGCCACCTCCACCGCCCGTCCGGCGTACATCACCAGCGCGCGGTCGGCGAACTCGGCCACCACGCCCAGATCGTGGGTGATGATCAGCACGCCCGCCCCGGTCACGTCGCGTGCCGTCTTGAGGACGTCGAGGATTTGCGCCTGGACGGTGACGTCGAGAGCGGTGGTCGGCTCGTCGCAGATGAGCAGATCGGGGTCGTTGGCGATCGCGATGGCGATCACGACTCGCTGGCGCTCACCACCGGACAGTTCGTGGGGGAAGGCGCGCGCCCGTTGCGTCGGTTGGGCGATGCCGACCAGCTCCAGAAGTTCGACGGCCCGCTTGCGAGCGGCCTGCTTGCCGACCTCGCGATGGTGCACCCGGATCGCCTCGGCGATCTGGTCACCGACGGTGTAGACGGGAGTCAAAGCCGACATCGGATCCTGAAAGACGGTCCCGATGCGCTGCCCGCGGATGGTCGACATCTCCGCGTCGGACAAGCCGAGGAGTTCGCGGCCGGCCAGCCGCACCGAGCCTTCGACGCCGGCGTACTCGGGCAGCAGCCCGATCACGGCCATCGCCGCCGCCGACTTGCCCGATCCGGATTCACCCACCATCGCGACGACCTCGCCGGGACGCACCTGATAGGTCAAGCCGCGCACCGCTCGCAGGTCGGCGTGGTCCGCCGGGAAGGTGACGGCGAGGTCGGTGACCTCCAACAGCACGTCGCTCATGACTTGGTCTTCTTGTCCTTCGTGCGGCCGCGCCGCAACGTCGTGCTGGCGGGGTCGAGTGCGTCGCGCAGTCCGTCGCCGGTCAGGTTGGCGCACACCAGGATCAGGACCAGTACCCCGGCAGGAAACAGGAACACCCACGGGAAGGTCGTCGCCGATTGGGTGCCGTCGGCGATCAGCGTGCCGAGCGAAACATCCGGTGGTTGCACACCGAAGCCCAGGAAGCTCAGACCGGTCTCGGCCAGGATGGCGACACCGACGTTCAACGCGGCGTCGATGATCAGGATCGAGGCGACGTTCGGGATGATGTGGCGGGTGATGATGCGCCAGTTCGCCACCCCCATATACCTTGCCGCCTGGACATATTCACGTTCGCGCAGACTCATCGTCAGGCCGCGCACCATGCGGGAGCTCACCATCCAGCTGAAGCCGGCCAACAACACGATCAGCAGCGCGATGTTGGCCGAATTCTTGGTCCGGGGCGTGATGATGGCGATCAGGATGAAGCTGGGGACCACCAGGAGCAGGTCCACCAGCCACATCAGTGCCCGGTCACGCCAACCGCCGAAGTACCCCGCGATCGATCCCACGGTGGCGGCGATGCCGGTGGAGATGACCGCGACGCACACGCCGATGAGCATCGACTTCTGCATTCCGCGCAGGATCTGGGCCAGCAGGTCCTGGCCGAGCGCGTTGGTGCCCAACCAGTGATCGACGCTCGGGGGATCCTGCAACGCATAGAAGTCCAGATCGGTATAGGACCACGGCAGCAATGGCGGCAGCGCGTAGCAGCCGACGAACAACAGGACCAGGATCACCAGCGAGACGACCGCCGGGCGATTGCGGGCGAACCGGCGCAACACCAGCGTTCGCCGGGAGGCGAATTCCTCCGGCTTGACCCCGGACTGGATGGCGGTGCTCTCGGTCATGTCACCCTCACCCGCGGATCGAGCATCGCGTATATGACGTCGGACAGCAGCCCCGCCAAGAGCACGACGGCGCCCGAGAACAACGTGATCGCCGCCACGATGTTGGTGTCCTGCGTGGCGATGCCCTGAACCACCCACTCGCCCATACCGTGCCAGCCGAAGATCTTCTCCACGAACACCGCTCCCGTGACCAGGCCCGCCACCCCGTAGGCGAACAGCGTCGCCATCGGGATCAACGCGGTGCGCAGCCCGTGTTTGAACAGCGCCTGGCGGCGGGTGAGCCCCTTGGCTCGGGCGGTCCGGATGAAGTCCTGGCCCAACACGTCGAGCATCGCATTGCGTTGGTAGCGGCTATAACCCGCGATCGACCCCAGCGCAAGGGTGACGGTCGGCAGGATCAGATGTTGTAGCCGGTCGACGAACCGGTTCCAGGCGCCACCGACCGCGTCCGGCGACGTTTCCCCGATGTACTCGAAGATCTGAATGCCCAGAATCGAATTCACCCGCAATGCGGCCAGGATCGCCAGATTGGCGATCACGAAGGTCGGGGTGCTGATCACCAGCAGCGACAGCAGCGTGATCACCCGGTCGGACAGCCGGTACTGGCGTATCGCACCCCAGGCACCGACCACCACGCCGATCACGGTGCCCAGCACCGAGCCGATCACCAATAGCCGCAGGCTGACCCCGATGCGCCGCCCCAATTCGTCGGAGACCGGTTGCCCGTTGACCGTGGTGCCGAAATCGCCGTGAACCGCGCCCGCCACCCAGTGGGCGTAGCGCAGCGGTATCGGCTTGTCGAGGTCGAGTTCGGCGGCCTTGGCATCGATCACCGCCTGCGGTGGTCGTGGGTTTCGTTGCAGCAGGCTGTTCAACGGCGAGAACGTCAGGGAGGTGAGCGTAAAGGTCAGAAACGAGGCCAGCGCCAGCAGCACGAGGTAGTTCAGCAGACGGCGCGCCAGGAATCGCGTCATGGGCCGCCACCCGGCGCTCGGTACATGCAGCACAGGTTAGGAGATGACGGGGCCGCACGACGGTAATGGGGGCGTGCCTCGCGGTTTATCCCCGCGCCTGCCGGGTAGGCCCGCTCCACGAGTTTCCGAGAACCGTGGAGGTGAGTTGTGGTGGATCGGCTACAGCGGCAGTTGGCCGCAGCTCTGGCGGTGCCGGTGGTCGTGTCCGGTGCGCTGGCCGGCTGCGCACAGAGCAGCACCGACGTCGACCCCAGCCCGACCAGTTCCAGTCCGACCACGGTGGACACCTCGCCGCCGATGCTGCCCAGTTCGTCGATAGCCTCGGCGAGTCCACAGCCCACCGACACCCCCAGTCAGACCCGCACCGGCGGTAACTCGGCCGGCCCACCGGCCGATGGTCCCTCGTCGCGCCCACCGACGGGAGCGCCAACCGGCCGGCAACAAGTACCCACCGGCGACGTCGACCCTCCCGGTGGACCTCCCGGGCTGCCCGGGGGGACAACTGAGCCGCCCAGCACGTCAGGGTTTGTCGCCCAGCGCGGGTTCGAGAGGTTTCAGCCCCACAGCTCCCGGTTAACCAATTCGCAGCGGACTGGCAGGGAGGCCGGCCGTGAAACTGGACCGAGACCGATTGGAAGTGTCGAGATGGACCGGAGTACGCCCAAGCGTCGATCGAGCATCAAAGCACTGTCCGCCGTGGTCGGCGGCAGTGCGATCGTGGCCATGGGGGCGCTGGCCGTGGCAGTGACAGAACAAGGCGGTGCCGGCATGGTCGTGTCCGATCCGGGCACCTTCACCTCGCCGGTGACCTCTGAGATGACGACCGGTGAGACGTCGAAGTCGACAGCCGTGGAGCCGACCGGGTCGCCGGAGGTGGCGACGCCGCCCGTGACCGCCACCACGCCGGAAGCGCCCTGATCTGAGGATCGGGTCAGGCTGGCCATTCGGATCACCTTGATCGTTGGCGGTGGCAACGGCGGCGGTCCCGGCTACCATCGCGGCCTGAAGTCGTCAGACGAGGAGGCTGCGGTGAGTGTCACCGAGGAATACCTGGCCAACAACGCCGAGTATGCGAAGACCTTCACCGGGCCGCTGCCGTTGCCGCCGAGCAAACACGTGGCCGTGCTGGCATGCATGGACGCCAGACTGGACGTGTACCGAATTCTGGGCATCAAAGACGGCGAAGCGCATGTGATCCGCAATGCCGGTGGGGTGGTGACCGATGACGAGATCCGTTCGCTGGCGATCAGCCAGCGGCTACTCGGGACCAACGAGATCATCCTCATCCACCACACCGACTGCGGCATGCTGACCTTCACTGACGACGCTTTCAAGCGCGATATCCAGGATGAGGTCGGCGTCAAGCCGGCGTGGGCAGCGGAGTCGTTCACCGATCTGGCCGAAGATGTCCGGCAGTCGTTACGGCGGATCCAGAACAGCCCCTTCGTCACCAAGCACCATTCGCTGCGTGGGTTCATCTTCGACGTGGCGACCGGCAAGCTCGACGAAGTCGTTCTCTGAGGCCGCTGCCCGGCGCCGTGCGCATCGCGCCGGCTGAGCGCAACCCTTGACTTGAGCTGCTGTGCTCGCTAGATTCCGGATTAGCTTTGTAATTCTGGTCAAAACTACCAACTTTACGAGGAAAACATGGCGAGTCCGGTGGTCGAACGTCCCATGCCCGGGCAGTACGAGCTGAGCCATCTACGGTCCCTGGAGGCCGAGGCCATCCACATCATTCGCGAGGTCGCCGCCGAGTTCGAGCGTCCGGTACTGCTGTTCTCCGGCGGCAAGGACTCGATCGTGATGCTGCACTTGGCGATCAAGGCGTTCGCGCCGGGCCGGCTGCCGTTCCCGGTGATGCACGTCGACACCGGCCACAACTTCGAGGAGGTCATCGCCACTCGCGACGAGCTGGTCGCAAAGTACAACCTGCGGCTGGTCGTCGCCAGCGTCGAAGAAGACATCGCCGCCGGTCGGGTGGTCGACAACGGACCGTCGCGCAACCCGCTGCAGACGGTCACCCTGCTGCGGGGGATCCGGGAGAACAAGTTTGACGCCGCCTTCGGCGGGGCGCGCCGCGACGAAGAGAAAGCCCGCGCCAAGGAGCGCGTCTTCAGCTTCCGTGACGAGTTCGGCCAGTGGGACCCCAAGGCTCAGCGACCCGAACTGTGGAACCTGTACAACGGGCGGCACCGCAAAGGCGAACACATCCGCGTCTTCCCGTTGTCCAACTGGACCGAGTACGACATCTGGGCCTATATCGGCGCCGAGGAGATCACCCTGCCGGCGATCTACTACTCGCATCGCCGGCCGGTGTTCCAGCGGGACGGAATGCTGCTGGCCGTGCACGAATTCATGCAGCCCAACCCCGATGAAGAGGTGTTCGAGACCGCGGTGCGATTCCGCACCGTCGGTGACGTGACCTGCACGGGTTGCGTGGAGTCGACGGCGGTGACCGTGGAAGAGGTCATCGCCGAGACCGCGGTGTCGCGACTGACCGAGCGTGGCGCCACCCGCGCCGACGACCGTATCTCCGAGGCCGGCATGGAAGACCGCAAGCGGGAGGGCTACTTCTGATGACCACATTGTTGAGGTTGGCCACCGCCGGTTCGGTCGACGACGGCAAATCCACCTTGATCGGTCGGCTGCTGTACGACTCCAAGGCCGTCATGGAGGACCAGCTCGCCGCGGTGGAGCGGACCTCGCGGGAGCGGGGCAACGACTACACCGACCTCGCGCTGGTGACAGACGGTCTGCGCTCCGAGCGCGAGCAAGGCATCACCATCGACGTCGCCTACCGCTATTTCGCAACGGCCAAGCGGAAATTCATCATCGCCGACACCCCGGGCACATCCAGTACACCCGCAACATGGTGACCGGCACGTCGACGGCGCAATTGGTCATCGTTCTCGTCGACGCCCGGCACGGGCTGCTGGAGCAATCGCGCCGGCATGCGTTCCTGGCATCGCTGCTCGGGGTCCAGCATGTCGTGCTCGCCGTCAACAAGATGGACCTCATCGACTGGGACCAGGAACGTTTCGAGTGGATCCGCGACGAGTTCCACGCGTTCGCTGCGCGCCTGGACATCCAGGATGTCACCACCATCCCGCTCTCGGCGCTCAACGGCGACAACGTCGTGACCAAGTCGGACAAGGCGCCGTGGTACGACGGGCCGCCGTTGCTCTCGCACCTCGAGGACGTCTTCATCGCCGGCGACCGCAATCTGGTCGATGCCCGCTTCCCGGTGCAGTACGTCATCCGCCCGCAGACGATCGATCACGCCGATCATCGCAGTTATGCCGGAACCGTCGCCAGCGGCGTGCTGCGTCCCGGTGACGAGATCGTGGTATTGCCCAGCGGAAAGAGCAGCCGCATCACCACCATCGACGGCCCGAGCGGGCCGGTCGAGGAGGCGTTTCCGCCGATGGCGGTGTCGATCAGCCTCGCTGACGACATCGACATCTCCCGCGGCGACATGCTGGCCCGTCCACAGAACCAGCCCACACCCACAAGTGAGTTCGACGCGACGGTGTGCTGGATGGCCGACGACGCGACCCTCGAACCGGGCCGTGACTACATCATCAAGCACACCACCCGCACCACCCGCACCAGGGTGAGCGGCCTCGAATACCGTCTTGACGTCAACACCCTGCATCGCGACAAGAGCGCAACGGCGTTGAAACTCAACGAACTCGGGCGGGTCACGCTGCGCACCCAGGTGCCACTGCTGCTCGACGAGTACTCCCGCAACGCGGCGACCGGGTCGTTCATCCTCATCGATCCGGACACCAACGTGACCGTGGCCGCAGGCATGGTTCGCGATACCGCGCCGGCGTCCAGCCGCAGCGCGTCGCCCAACACCGTGCGCCACCAGTCTTTGGTGAGCTCCGGTGAGCGGCTGACCAAGGGGCGCACGCTGTGGTTCACCGGGTTGTCGGGTTCCGGAAAGTCGTCCGTCGCGGTTCTGGTGGAGCAGAAGCTGCTCGAACATGGTTGCCCGGCATACATTCTCGACGGTGACAATCTGCGGCACGGACTCAATGCCGATCTCGGGTTCTCGATGGCCGACCGGGCCGAGAACCTGCGTCGGCTGGCCCATATCGCCACGTTGATGGCCGATGCCGGGTTGACGGTGCTGGTGCCGGCGATCAGCCCGCTGGAGGAACACCGCGAGCTGGCCCGTACCGTGCACGCCGACCAGGGGGTGGAGTTCTTCGAGATCTTCGTCGACACGCCGCTGGACGACTGCGAGAAGCGGGATCCCAAGGGGCTTTACGCCAAGGCGCGTGCGGGGGAGATCACTCACTTCACCGGGATCGACAGCCCCTATCAGCGGCCGAAGAACCCTGATCTCAGATTGACCCCGGACTACAGCCCTGACGAACTGGCTCAGCAGGTCATCGATTTGTTGGACAGTCGCCGATGAGCGACCACGAGCTGGCGGCGCAGCTGGCCACCGAGGCCGGCAGGCTTCTTCTGGATGTCAGGATCGAGCTCGCCGAGGCGACGGCTGCGGATCGGAAGGCGGCCGGGGACAAGCGTTCCCACGATTACTTGATGGAGGCGCTGGCAGCAGCCCGGCCTCACGATGCAGTGCTCTCCGAGGAAGGCGCCGACGATCCGATCCGCCTGCGCAGCGAGCGGGTGTGGATTGTGGACCCGCTCGACGGCACCCGTGAGTTCTCCGAGCTCGATCGCGATGACTGGGCCGTACACGTGGCCCTGTGGTCGGGGGGCGAGCTGATTGCCGGTGCGGTTGCCCTGCCGGCGCAGGACGTCACGTTCGCCACGCCGGCCGTCGCGGCGCCGCCGCCGGCCCCGGATGTTCCGCGCATCGTGGTCTCGCGCACTCGACCGCCGGCCATCGCACTGCAGGTCCGGGACGCACTGAACGGGACACTCGTGGAGATGGGCTCTGCCGGAGCCAAAGTCGCCGCGGTGGTGCAGGGACGTGCCGATGTCTACGTTCACGCGGGCGGGCAGTACGAGTGGGATTCCGCGGCACCGGTTGCGGTGGCCAGGGCGGCTGGTCTGCACACCTCGCGGATCGACGGATCACCGCTGGAGTACAACCGCCCGGACCCGTTGTTGCCCGATCTGGTGGTGTGCCGGCCCGAGTATGCCGAGGCGGTGCTCGCGGCGATCGTCTGATCTGTTGGAGAGACCGGCCGGAGCCCGATGATGTCGGGCTGTGCAGGGACTTCGATGGCGGTGTGCCTGCTGATCGTCACGACAGCCCCGGTTGTCCTGGTGATCGGATTCGAGACGGTCGGTCACCACCGTGCCGAGCGGGCCGTAGCCGGGGTGTTGGCATCGGGCATGGTGGTCGGCATGGTGGTCAATGACAGGTCAGTCCCGAGATCGAACGAAGGTGGACCAGATGAGTGAACCCACGACGCTGCGCGCACTGGCCGGGCTGCCGTTGCAGCCGGCGAGCCTCGCCCAATCCGCCCTGCTCATGATCGACTGCCAGAACACCTATACCCGCGGTGTGATGGAGCTGCAGGGCGTGCGGGCCGCGTTGGAGGAGGCGGCCGCCCTGCTGGACCGGGCGCGCTCGGCCGGGATCCCCATCATCCACATCCAGCATGACGACGGGCCAGGATCGCTCTATGACATCACCGGTGAGAGCGGTGCGATCGTGCCGATCGTCGCTCCGCGCGAGGGAGAGCCCGTCGTCGTCAAGAACTATCCGAACTCTTTCGTCCAGACCGATCTCGGTGAGCGGCTCGAGGCGCTGCGCGCCGAGAGTCTGATCATCGCCGGATTCATGACCCATATGTGTGTGAACTCGACGGCCAGGGGTGCGTTCAACCTCGGCTATGCGCCGACCGTGGTGGCGGCCGCGACCGCGACCCGCGCCTTGCCGGGGCAGGACGCGGCCGCTCCGGTGCCGGCGAGCGCGCTGCAGGCTGCCAGCCTGGCCGCGCTGGCTGATCTGTTTGCTGTCGTCGTGACGGACTCGGCACAGATCCCTGATTGAGCAGTGTTGCACGCCGGCGCCCGCCGTGGAGCATGTGCTGAACCTGAGAGAAATCGGGCGATAGGTCGGTTTTGGTGTGGGGGTCAGCCGTCCAGGGACTTAAGTCCTTGGTTCTGGGGCGCCGACTTGAGAAATAGCCATATCTCCTATTCTTCGTGAGTAGCCGCATGTCACGTATTAGGCAAGGCGTTACCTTGAGTTAACTGAAGAAATTTTCTTCTGTTATGTCAAAAAAATTTCCTACAAAAACGTCAATTTTCTGTTTCCTCAGGTTCCTCTCAGGTAGCTTCAGCTTTGTCAGTGTTGACCACGCCCGGGAGGGATCGAAATGCAAATTTCCCTACGCTCACACCTCATCGCGGGAACTGCCGCGGTGGTTGGCGCCAGCGCCATCGCCATGACGCCCGTCATGCAGCACGATCTCCAGCTGCCGGCGGTACAACTGCCGTCTGCCGCGGCGGTCGATGTTGCGCTGGCCGGCTTCGACAGCCCCTTGTCCGAGCTGTTCAAGACCTTCGGCCAGGTGAATACCTTCATCTTCGGCAGTGGCAACACGGCAGGGGACTTCGCGCCATTCATCTCCACCCCCGGTGGCTACGGATTGATCCAGACCGTTTACGGGTTCAACTCCGTCGGTATCGTCCCGCAGATCATCAACGACCATCTGCCGATCATCAGCCAGCTCGGCAAGAACGGGTCGGCGTATCTGGACAGCACGTTCAACGCCATCTACTCGGTGGGCTACACGCTGAGTGAGGGCGTCTGGAACGCCGTCGGACAGGCGGCTTCGTTGAACTTCCCGGCCGCGGTCAACACCATCCTGACTGCCGTGCAGACAGCCGGCCAGACGGCGCTGCAGGCCGGGAACTTCGTCCTCAACAATGTCGTCGCGAAGGCCTCGGCGTTGATCTCGGCCGTTCCCACCCTGGCGAATCTGCTGGTCAACGCCACCATCGGCCAGGCTCAGGTGTTGGCTGGCACGGTGGTCAAGGTCGCTCAGAACGTCATGGCAGGCATCCAGGCCGGCGATATCGAAGCCACCTGGAATGCGGCCGTCGACGGATTGTTCGGTCCGACCGGCATCCCCGGTGTGATCAACGCCCTGACCGTGGGCGCCGGTGTCCAGACCGGGGCCGTCCCGCCGGTCACGGGCGTGGTGCCCAGCATCCGCGGCGAGATCCAGGCCGTGGTCCACGGCGTCGCGACGGCGCTGGCCACCACAGCCGCGAATCCGCCGGTTCCGCCGCCGGCCGCGGCGCGGTCGGCGGCACCCTCGGCAGCGGCACTCCGCGTTGCCGCCGCCGAGCCAGCGGCGGCAGACGAGGGCGGTTCTGCTGCTACGAAGGACGGATCCGGCGACAACAGCGCCACATCGGGCGACAACGCCAGCGGCGGTGCCAGCGAGTCCAAGGGCGACACGGCGAAGGCCAGCGCCAACCGTGGCCTGCGTGACTCCAAGCGGGCGGCCAAGGCCTCGGCGGGCAAATCGTCCGACTAGGGGCAAGCAGATATCAACGATGTGCCCCTCCTTCCGGCGAAGGAGGGGCACATCGCTTACTCGGGGCTTATTCGGGGCTTATTCGGGGCCATTGCACGCTATTCGGGGAGATTCGCGCCGCCATTTCACGGCCGCGGGTGGTTATCAGCGTGTTCTCAGCTTCGGTGAAACGCCATTCGCCGGGGACAACCGCGAGGCTCACGCGGTGATCGACACCGGTGATTCCGAGGCGCACTCCGCCACCGCGCCGTCGCCGCCGAGCCGGCGGCCGGCCCAGCTGCCAGCCGTGCAGCGCGACCACAGTGGCAGAATTCGCGGAATGCGGATGTCGGCGAAGGCGGAGTATGCCGTCCGCGCTATGACTCAGCTCGCCACCAGCGACACCGGTGCACTGATCACGGCCGAGGATTTGGCCAAGGCTCAGGGCATTCCGGCGCAATTCCTCGTCGACATCCTGTCGGACTTGCGCTCGGACCGGCTGGTGCGCAGCCACCGCGGTCGAGACGGAGGATACGAACTCGGCCGTCCGGCCACCGACATCAGCATCGCCGATGTCTTGCGCTGTATCGACGGACCGCTGGCGAGTGTGCGTGATATCGGTTTGGGCGACCTTCCCTATAGCGGCCCCACCGCGGCGCTCACCGATGTGTGGCGGGCGCTACGAGCCAGCATGCGGTCGGTGCTGGAAGAGACCAGCCTCGCCGACGTGGCCAGTGGCAACCTGCCGGGCCATGTCGCCGACCTGGCTCGCGACTACCTGAGCCAGGAGAACCGACGCGGACACGGCACCGGCTGACCGGCTCCGCTCGACAGACTCAAGCCCGTAGGGTTGCAAACTTATGTCGAGATCACAGACCCGCGTCGAGGTGCTTGGCAACATCGGGCCGAACTGGTTCGCCTCCGTGATGGGCACCGGAATCGTGGCAACCGCCGGCGCCACGCTGCCCGTCCACTGCTGGGGGTTGAAAGCCTTCACCCAGGTTGTCTGGGTGATCGCCGCGGTGTTGCTGCTCGGGCTGATCGTGGTTGTCGGTGGCCACTGGTTGCGGCACCCGACGGTGGCGCGCAGCCACGCCCGAAACCCGCAGATGGCCCATTTCTACGGGGCGCCGGCGATGGCGCTGTTGACCGTCGGCGGCGGCGCGGTTCTGGTCGGCGGCGACATCATCGGCGAGCGGCTCGCCGTCGACCTGGATTGGGTGCTGTGGACCGCCGGCACCCTGGCCGGCTTGTTCACCGCGGTGAGCATCCCGTTCCTGATGTTCACCCAGCACAATGTCGAACCAGACGCCGCGTTCGGCGGGTGGCTGATGCCGGTCGTTCCGCCGATGGTCTCGGCCGCCACAGGGGCGCTACTGATCCCGCACATGGCGCCGGGGACCGGTCGAGCCACCATGCTGTACGGCTGTTACGCGCTGTTCGGGCTGTCGTTGGTGGCCGCGTTCATCATCATCTCGATGATCTGGAGTCGGCTGGCGATCTATGGGACGTCGGGGACCGCCAGGGTGCCCACCTTGTGGATCGTGCTGGGTCCGCTGGGGCAATCCATCACTGCGGCCGGGCTTCTCGGCCTCAACGCGGCGCTGGCCGTCGATGCCCGGCTGGCCGAGATCGCGAACGCGTTCGCCGTCATCTTCGGGGTGCCGGTGTGGGGATTCGCGGTGCTCTGGATCGCCCTGGCCACCGCACTGACGGTCCGCACACTGCGGCGCGGGATGCCGTTCGCGCTGACCTGGTGGAGCCTGACATTCCCGGTCGGCACCTTCGTCACCGGCACCACTCAGCTGGCCGTGCACACCAACCTGCCGGCATTCAGGGTCGCCGCGGTGATCGCCTACGTCGGCCTGCTCAGCACCTGGTTGCTGGTCGCGGTTCGCACCACCCGCGGCAGCGTTGCGGGCAACCTGTTGCGGCCACCTCCCAGCGGCGGTCCGGTCCGGGCCCGCAAGGACCCCCTGGCGTAGCCCGGTCATTTCCGGGCTGTCAACTCCAGGGCGATGCCGTCGGGGTCGCGGAATTCCAGGATGTAGGCGACGCCGATGTCTTTGACCGGCTCGTGGGCGATCCCCAGCTGATCGAGATGAGCCGTTGCACGGTCTAGTTCGGCCTTGCCGGACAACGTGAACGCCACGTGATCCAGGCCGACCCGATCCGGGTCGAAAGTCCCGGTGCCGACCGGCCGCAGGCCCAGCAGTGTGCCGCCCATGTCGTAGATGACACCGCCGAACAGAAACGAAAGGCGTTCGCGGGTGGCGGCGTCGGCGTCCGGGGGTAACTCGGCGTAGACCGTCCACCCGAACACGCTGTCGTAGAACCGCCGTGACCGCTCGATATCGGTGACGGTGAGGCGCAGATGGGCGATGGCAGTGGTGGCGATGGGCATGGGGCGATCCTCTCAGTACCGGGGAACGGGGTGAGCTGCCGCACCGGCCATGCCAGAATCGCGATCGTGCAGATTGGCATGACGTTGCCGGTGATGGAGCCGGACATCGATGCGGACATCCTTAAGCGCTGGGCTCAGGCGATCGACGAGGGACCGTTCTCGTCGTTGTGCTGGGGTGAGCGCATCGCCTTCGGTAACCCCGACTCGCTGACCTTGCTGGGTGCCCTGTCCGGCTGGACGCAGCGGGTGCCGCTGGTGACGACCGTGGTGGTGCCACAACTGCACGACCCGGTGATGTTGGCCAAGGGCCTGGCCACCGGAGACATGCTGTGCGGTGGACGATTGACGGTGGGCATCGGGGTCGGCGGGCGGCACGAGGACTACCGTGCCGTCGGAGCCGACCCGAAGAGCCAGACCATGCGGGAGATGGCCGAGCGGGTGTCGGTCATGAAGCAAATCTGGGCGGGGGAGAAGATCACCGATTCGGTGCTGCCGGTCGGGCCGCAGCCGGCTCAGCACGGTGGGCCGCGGCTGCTTGTGGGCAGCATCGGGCCCAAGACGGTACGCAGCGCCGCGTCCTGGGCGGAGGGCCTCGCCGGTATCACGTTGGACCTCGACCTGACCAAGCAGAACGAATTGTTCGATGTGGCGCGGGATGCCTGGGCGGGGGCCGGGAAGCCCGAACCGCATCTGGCGACGTCGTTTTGGTTCGCCCTCGGTGAGGGCGATGCCCCACGCGCCCAACTGCACCGGCACCTGCGGCACTACATGAACTGGATTCCGCCGGAGATCGTCGATGCGATGGCGCCCACCACCGGGTGGGCGGGCACCGACGAGGAGTTGGTCGCGGTGCTGCGCCGGTTCGCCGAAATCGGGACCAGTGAAGTACACCTCATCCCGACCAGCACCGATATCGGACAGTTGCGCCGGGTCGCCGATCTCGTGGGTGAGGTCGCCACCGAGACCGGTGTCTCGGCATAGAGGAGGTCGAGCCATGACCCAGCCCTACGGCAACTATCAGATCGAGATCTACTTTCAGGGGCTCACCGGTGTACTGCCGAGCCTGCCGATGTCGTTTCCGGAGTTGGAAGCCCGTGCGGCAACGACTCTCTCGCCATCGCTGTGGTCGTATGTCGCCGGTGGTGCCGGTGATGAGCGCACCCAGCGGGTCAACGCCCAAGCCTTCGAGCAGTGGGGTCTGATTCCGCGGATGCTGGTCGGCGCCACCGAGCGTGACCTGTCCGTTGAGCTATGGGGTCGACGGTGGCCGGCGCCGGTGTTCATGGCTCCGATCGGTGTCATCGGACTCTGCACCCCCGACCGGCACGGTGACATCGCCGCTGCACGCGCCGCCGCCAAGACGAATGTACCGCTGTGTGTGTCGACGTTGACAATGGACCCGTTGGAGGACATTGCCGCCGAATTCGGCGAGACGCCAGGGCTTTTCCAGCTCTACACGCCGACCGACCGCGACCTTGCCGAAAGTCTCGTCCACCGCGCCGAGGCTGCCGGATACGCCGGCATCGTCGTCACGCTGGACACCTGGGTACCGGGTTGGCGGCCGCGTGATCTGTCCACCGCCAACTTTCCCCAGCTGCGCGGGATGTGCCTCGCCAACTACATCAGCGATCCGCACTTTCGGGCCAAGGTCGATGCCGACCTCGACGCCGACCCGCGGAACGCGGTGCTGCACTGGGTGAGTATCTTCGGGAATTCGCTGACCTGGAACGATCTGCCCTGGTTGCGGTCGCTGACCGACCTGCCGTTGATCCTGAAGGGAATCTGCCACCCCGAGGACGCCCGGCGCGCCGTCGATGCGGGCGTCGACGGCATCTATTGCTCCAATCACGGCGGACGCCAGGCCAACGGCGGCGTGCCCGCGATCGACTGCCTGCCAGACGTGGTCGATGCCGCCGGTGAGATACCGGTGCTGTTCGATTCCGGAATCCGCTCCGGTGTCGACATCGTCAAGGCGCTGGCTTTTGGTGCCAAGGCAGTCGGGATCGGCAGGCCCTACGCCTACGGAGCCGCACTGGCCGGGACCGACGGCATCATCCACGTCCTGCGGTCGATGCTGGCCGAGGCCGACTTGACGATGGCCATCGACGGCTATCCGACACGCGCAGATCTCACGCGCGCCGCGCTGCGCTCCGTGCGACAGTAAGGCCCATGTCGCGACCTTCCACTCGAGTCAGCCGCCTGCCGGAAAAGCAAAGCACCTCCCGGAGCCGTCTCGACGAGCTACTCGACGCAACACCGCTGGCCACCATCGCGCTGGTGCGCGACGGACACCCGGTGATCTTCCCGGTCGGTTTCGCCCGGATCGACGACGAGTTGGTGATCCACGGTTCCACCGGTTCACCGTGGATGCGCCAGCTCGCCGGTGGCGCCGCGGCCGCGGTGTCCATTACCGCGCTCGACGGTGTTCTGGTGGCCCGCAGTGGGTTCGAGTCGTCCTTCCAGTTCCGCAGTGCCGTGCTGTTCGGAACGTTCGAGGTGGTGCCGGAGGCGGACAAGGTCCGCTATCTGGAGACACTGACCGACACGTTCATCCCTGGCCGGGTGGCCGAACTGCGGCCGAGCAACCGCAAGGAGTTGGCGGCCACGCTGGCGTTGCGGATGCCCATCGCGACGGACAACTGGTCACTCAAGATCGGTGACGGGTGGCCCGAGGACGAAGACGAGGACATCGCGGCCGGTGCGTGGGCGGGGGTGGTTCCGTTGACGACCGTGTACGGGGAACCGCAACGGGCCCCGGACTGCGACGCGCAGACCCCGGTGCCGCCCTCGGTCACCGCTATGTCCGGGGAGTTGTCGAATCGGCGTGGCCGCCGACCTCGCTGACGACCGGCTTGGGGCGGAGGACCAAGCTGAACGCCAGTGCCACTATCCCGATTCCGACGCAGGTCCAGAACGCGGCCTGGAACGTGGAATCTGTGCCCGAGCCGACCATCGGTCCGGCCCAGGCGAATCCCAGGGAGAATCCGATCCCGTAACTGGCGTTGGCGATACCGGGCAGCGCTCCGGGCTCCTCGTCAGACGCCTGGAGCACACCCAGTGAACTCAGTGGAGTGAGAATCACTGCGGTGCAGGTAAATCCGAAGACAACCATCAGTGCCATCACGGCGTACTGATGCTCGGCGAAAATCGCCATCAGGGCGACGACCACGATGGTGGCGGCGATTCCGGCGCGCAGCACCGTCACGAACCCGATGCGGACGGCGAGCCGGCCGACGAATGGTGCGGTCAACACTTGCACGATCGCCCCGGGAGTCAGAAACAACGCCGCCGTCATCGTGGCGTTGAGCCCGAAGCCAGAGTCCGGATCTTCGGCCATGCTCGGCACGATGAACCCGAGTACCACCATGAACGACCCCATCACCAGGACGGTCACCAGCAGCAACGGCCATGCTTCACGTGAGCGCATGTGCGCGACGGCGACGAGCGGATGGTTCACCCGCTTGTCCACGATCAGCAGCGCGACCAGGCACACCACCGTCACAACGATCCAGACCAGCGCGGGCCCCGAGGTCCAGCCCGCGTGGCCGCCGTTGGACAGGAACAGCGTGATGCCGGTGACGGCCAGCGCGATGAAGACGGCGCCGATCCAATCCATCCGGCCCCGGGCGCGGGCCGTGGCGTCATCGGTGGGCACCCACCTCCAGGCGAATACGACCGCCACGATTCCGACCGCCAAGATGAGTGCGAAGATCGATCGGTAGCCGAAGGCGTCGGTCATGATCCCGGCAAGGAACGCATCGCCGCCGGCCACTCCGCCGTTGATCGAGGCCATGACACCGCAGCACACTCCGAACGTCGCCCCGCTGAGCCGCGCCCGCAGAATCAGGAAGGCCAGCCCGTAGGTGATGTTCGAGGTGCCCTGCAGGAATCTGCCGGCCACCACGAGCGGTAGTGACGTGCTCAGGCACAGCACCGTCCCGACGCACAACACGATCAGAATGCCGATCAGGACCCGCTTTCGGCCGATGTAGTCGCTCCATCGGATCAACACCACGTTGGCGATCGCACCAGCCAAGTAGAACGGTGTCGACATGGCGACGAATGCTCCCGGCCCCAACGTCTCGTTGATGTCGCGTACCGCTGGCGACAGCATCGTGGCGTTGAGCGAGAACGACATCAGCGAGAAGACCAACGCCGCCACCAGGAACACGATCTGTCGGCGAGACAGGGAATCGGACTCGGCTGCGATGACGGGCGGCTGACTCACGAAAGTCGCTCCTCTACGGCCGTCCAGCAACTTCAGTGCATCGTATGGGACCGCTTGCCGCAGCGTCGGCCTTTGCCACTCGCCGACATCGTGGCCCGAATGTCTGGTTCAGCGGCGGTTGAGAGAGCCGAGTAGTGCTCGCCAGAGGGCGCGGTACCTCTCGGGGAAAACGATGTCCTCGGTGTTGCGCGTGGAACCGTCAGGAAGCTCGCGGTTTTCGCGCGAGTCCGGCTGCGGACGGTCGTCGGATTCGGCCATGGTCGTTCCTCGCTGACGGCACGGACACTTCACCCTAGCGCGGGCTGCGGCCGTGGTGAACGGTTCTGCCACAGTTCGTTCGCGCACGCAGCGGATCGTCAGGGACGGTGACCCCCGATCCAGCGGCTGCAGCAGCAACCGCCAACGAGGTTCACGCTCCTTCCCATCGCCGTCGATGGGCACGCGCCGCGGTCGCGCCCCCACCGCGGCGGCGTCGTTGCCGTGGTTCTGCTGGTAGTGGTCGAGAAGTGCTTCGGCAGTTGACCTGTGGCCGATGTAGGGCTCGCCCCGGTGATAGCCATGCGCACGGTTCGCCCCTCGGTTGTCCGTCGCAGGGGTCTGCCCGCAGCGCGACCGGTTAAACGCGAGGTCGGTGGTCACCGTCCCGCGGCGTCCAGTTGGCCGGGTCCATGACACCCGAATACATCGGCAACGCGAGCGGCGAGTCACCGGGCCGCCACTGTTGCCACATTCGGTTCAACCCCGCCGTGCCGTACCGGCGGACCTGGTCGACGGCGGCCAGATCGATGACGTCGGTGAGCACGGTGTCTTCCGCTCCCACCGCCTCCACCCGCACTCGGCCCTCGGGGTCGACCAGAAGACTGCGACCAACCCCATCCGGTGCGGCGGCGTTCACGCTGGCGACGAAGACTTGGTTCACGATCGCGTTGGCCCGGGCCAGCACGATCTCCTGCGCCCGGTCGGCTGTCGGTGTCAGTACCACGTTGAGCACCAGCTCAGCGCCCAGCCAGGCCAGGTGTCGGGTGCTCTCCGGAAACCAGGCGTCGTAGCAGATCGACAGTCCCAGCCGGCCGAACCCCGGCATGGTGAAGACGACGAAATGGTCACCAGGTGTCGTCGTCTCATAGGGGCGCCACGGAAAGATCTTCCGGTACGAGGCAATTCGCCGGCCTTCCGGCGAGAGGACCACAGCGGTGTTGTACACCTGGCCGGCCTCGTCGCGTTCGTAGACGCTCCCGGGCGCCAGCCACAGGCCCAGGTCACCGGCGAGTTCGGCGAGCCGGCGGTCGCGTGGGCCGTCGAGTGGTTCGGCGTCGGTCATCTGCTTGCACAGGTGCAGTTCCGGATGCACGACGAGCCGGACTTGCGGCCGCTCGGCCGTCAGCCGCTCGACCTGCGTGCTGTAGTCGTCGAGGCTGCGTGCCGGAGCCTGCACCAGGGCGAGGGGGAGGGGTCTGCTCATCGGGAACCGCCCGAGGTAGTTGCGCGCCGTCTCGCGGCCAGCAGATGCAGGATGGCACCCGCGCCGAGCAGAATCGCGGCGAAGAGCCACACCTTCGCGCTCTGCTGAGTCAGCAAGAGCACGCATGAACACACGCCGAGCACCGGCACCGGTGTCCACACCCGGAAATGCCGATGTTCCACGGTGTCCCGTCGCAAGACGAGCACGGCGACGTTGGTCGAGATGAACACGAACAACAGCAGCAGCACCACCGTCTCGGCCAGTGTCGACAGCTCGCCGACCGACGTCAGCACCATCGCTACCACGGTGGTCGCCACGATCGCCGCCCACGGGGTCCGCCGATTCGGCAGCACGGCTGCGAGCCCGCCGGGAAGCAATCCGTGCTCGGCCATCCCAAAGGTCAGCCGGCTGGCCATGATCATGGTGAGCAGCGCGCCGTTGGCCACCGCGACCAACGCGATCAGGCTGAAGACGTGATCGGGAATCCCCACGCCAGTCGCGGCAACCACCGACAGCAGCGGGCCCGACGACTTCGACAGATCTTCGGGGGCAAGGCGATGGCGCTGGCGATGCCTACCAGTACGTACACCACGCCGGCGGTGATCAGGGCACCGAACAGGGCGCGGGGATATACCCGGCTGGGGTCACGAATCTCCTCAGCCACATTCGCCGAGGTCTCAAAGCCGACGAACGAGTAATACGCCACGATCGCGGCTCCCAGGACGGCCAGCGCCGGAGACGTGCCCGGCGGGAACTCGCTGACCCGCGAGGCGTCGCCACCGCCCCGGCCGACCATGATCCCCACTGCGACGACGACGATGATGAGTCCGCTGAGTTCGATCACGGTCATCACCGTGTTGCTCTTGACCGATTCGCTGATTCCGCGGGCATTGAGGCAGGCCACCAAGAGAAGGAAGACCATCGCGGCCGGGACCGCCGGGACGTCGAGGAATGTCCGCAGGTAGTCCCCGGCGAACGCGAGCGCCAAGCCCGCGGCGCTGGTGACCCCGGCGGCGAGCATGCAGAACCCGACGAGAAACGAGATGATCGGCCGGTTGAACGCACGTTCAGCGAAGACCGCGGCCCCGCCCGCCTTCGGATACTTGGTCACCAACTCGGCGTACGAACCGGCCGTACACAGGGCCAGCAACAGGGCGATCAACAGCGGTGCCCACAGCACCCCGCCGACCTTCTGCGACAGCACCCCCATCAACGCGTAGACCCCGGCGCCCAAGACGTCACCGAGGATGAAGAGGTACAGCAGTGGGCCGGTGATCCGCCGTTTGAGCTTGCCGGGCTCGGTATCGGATGCCAGTGCGTCGGAGGTCGTCATGGGCTCAGGGATAACCGCTCGAGGGCGGGACAATACGCGGAACTCGACGCGGTCTCGCGGTGGCGTAGCGTGTCAACATGGCGACCCTGAAGGTGCGCGTGCCTGCAACGGTTGACGTGACAGCGCTCCAGTCCGAAATCGTCACGGCGCTGGCCGATCGGCTGCGCGATGACCACGGTTACAGCCTGGTCGGCAATTCCGCGGATTCAGGTGAATATCGTCTGGCGCCATCGGGGTCGATCGTCGTGCGCAGCCAGGGCGATGTGGTGACGGTCAAACTCCGCGGTGTCGATGCCGACGCCGGTGATCTGTTCACCGTGGTCAGTGGGGAACTCGAGCAACGCCACGACGGCGTTCACATCGAGATCGACTGACTAGCCCTCGCTGTCCGCGTGGTGGTCGCCGTGAACACCTCCTCAGAACCGTCGGTCATCCGTACCCCTGGGGCACCGCTGGTCACCACCGCGACGTGGGGCGGTCGGCGAATCGCGCATTCTGCATGGCGGGGTGATAGCCGCCCATGGCGGTCCTCCTCGGCTGTCGGAGGTTAAGACACACCCCGAGCGGGCCGCCCGCGACTCCGCGCGGACACCGCAATATCGCATAGATCAATCGCGTTCAGGAGATCTGGTCAATCAGCTCGTGATTAACTTGCCCTCGTCCAGAGCTACCGGGTCCCGGCAAACGAAGGGGCGCACGCCCATGAAGTCCACACCGCGCTTACGAAGTGTCGTCATAGTTTGCGCGTTGGCGACCGGGGTTCCGCTCGGACTGGCAGGGTCGGCGTCGGGGGACACGGTGATGGATGCGCTGGTGAATACGTCCTGCAGTTATGCACAGGTCACCGCCGCGCTCGGTGCGCAGGCGCCGGCGTTGGCCGCCCAGTTGACTTATCGGCCGGACATGCAGGCCGGCCTCCAGCAGTTCCTGGCGATGCCGGCGGATCAACGTCAGCAGGCGCTGGCACAGCAGCAGGCCGCCAATCCACAGCTGCAGGCGGCCCTCGCCGCGCAATTCGGCCCCCAGGTCGTGCAGGTCGCCAACACCTGCATGAACTACTGAGCCGGCCTTCGTAACCACGGACTACGCCGTCGACGCGGGGCCTGAGCGTGACCCGCCGCCACCATAAATTCGGTTATGCCGGCGGCTCGCCCGCTCGCCCGGGGTGTGCCGAAGCGCCTCGCGCAACGCGAGGCGCGCACCTGATCCCGCCGACGTCGGCCGCGCTGGGTACGCCGAGAAGAACGGGCAAAACGCAGCGCACACGCGCCATTTCGGCAACGATCCTGACAGACCGCGGCGGCCGTGGCGAGCAGAGATTCCGTCGGGTGAGTGCCCGGGGGTAAGAACGTGTTCTAAAACCGGGATTTGTCGCGCGCGTAAGGTTAGAGTCCCTCCTCATGCAGGCCACGTTGGCTAACTCTCATCCAGCGATCGGCGCCTCGTCGACGCCGCTTGGTCCGCCCGATGTCAGTGCGGCGCTCGCCGAGGTGCGGAGACCGGTCGCCGTCGTCGCCTCTGGCGAGGGTCCCCAGCCTGTGCTCCTCGACAACGGCGGGCTACTGACCCCCGGGCTGCTGCGCCAACAGGTGCTTGCCGTGTTGCCGCCGATCTATCCGGAGTGGCTCGGTGACCGCAGCTTCACCGCGACGCACGGCGTCCGGTTCCCCTATGTGATCGGTGAGATGGCCCGCGGGATCGCCACCCCACGGATGACCGTCGAAGGGGTGCGTGCCGGAGGGATGGCCTTCTACGGCAGCGCCGGGCTGGACCTGGCCACCGTCGAAGCAGGAATCCGAGAGATCCAGGACGCCCTCGGCGTGGACGCTCGCGGCTGGGGCGCCAACCTGATCCACAACGTCCAAAGCGAAGGCATGGAGCTGGCCACGGTCGATCTGTTCCATCGCCTGGGTGTCCGGTACGTGTCGGCTTCGGCGTTCATGCGACTGACGCCGGCGGTTGTCCTGTACGCCGCGAAAGGGCTGCGCCGCGATGGGCGCGGGCAGATCGTCCGTGGCGGCCGTATCTTCGCCAAGGTCTCCCGCGAGGAGGTGGCGCGCCAGTTCCTGTCCCCAGCGCCCGAGGCGATGTTGAGCGCGTTGGTCGCGGAGGGTCGCATCTCGGCTGAGGAGGCCACCCTTGCCAGCCAGATCCCGGTTGCGGAGGACATCACCGCCGAGGCGGACTCCGGCGGGCACACCGACAACCGGGCATTGACCGTGCTGCTCCCGGGCCTGATCAGGCTGCGCGACGAGATCGCGACCGCCCACGGCTACCGGATCCTGCCCCGAGTGGGTGCCGCCGGCGGGCTCGGAACCCCGGCGGCTGTCGCCGCCGCGTTCGCCGCCGGAGCGGCCTACGTCCTGACCGGTTCGGTCAACCAGTCCGCGATCGAGAGCGGTCTGTCGCCCGACGCGCGGACGCTGCTGGGCCTGGCCGACTCCACCGACGTCGCAATGGCGCCCGCGGCCGACATGTTCGAGCTGGGCGTGACCGTCCAAGTCCTCAAGCGCGGCACGATGTTCGCTCAACGCGGACATCGGTTGGCTGACTTCTACCGGCGCTACGCCTCGCTCGAAGAGGCACCTCCGCAGGAGCTCGCAAACCTCGAGGCGACGGTTCTCGGCCGCCGGGTAGCCGATATCTGGGCGGACACTGAGGCCTTCTTCGCCACCAGCGACCCCCGGCAAGTGGAGCGTGCGGCCGTCGATCCGAAGCATCGCATGGCGCTGGTGTTCCGCTGGTATCTGTTCACCGGTTCGCAGTGGGCCCGGGACGGCAACACCGCCCGTCGCGCCGACTATCAGATCTGGTGCGGTCCGGCGATGGGCGGCTTCAACCAATGGGTCCGGGGGAGTTTCCTCGAGCCCGTGGAGGCACGCACCGTGCGCCAGATCGCGCTCAACCTGCTGGAAGGAGCCGCAACCGTGACTCGCGCCGGGCAGCTGCGCACCGCCGGGGTGGCCCTGCCGGCTTCCGCATTCGATTTTCGTCCACGTCCTCTCGGATAAGGGTTACCTTGACTGACAACACAAACCAGCCCACTGCCACTCCCATCGCCGTGGTCGCCATGTCGGCGATCTATCCGGGAGAGTCCGGGCTCAGCGGTTTTTGGCGCACCATCACCGCCGGCCGTGACGCGATCAGCGAAGTGCCCCCCTCGCATTGGTTGATCGAGGACTATTTCGATGCCGACCCCAAGGCGCCGGACAAGACGTATTGCAAGCGCGGCGGTTTCATCGATCCGGTGAGCTTCGACCCGGTGCAATTCGGGCTGCCGCCCAACGCGCTGCCGTCCACCGACACCGGCCAGATACTCGCTTTGATCGCCGCCAGGCAGGTGCTCGACCAAGTTCAGCGTGGTGCGGAAGTCGACCTGGACCGGGTCGATGTCGTGTTGGGTGTCGCCTCGACGACCGAACTGGTCGTTCAGATGGGTTCGCGGATGCAGCGACCGATCTGGCGCAAAGCACTGTTGGAGAACGGCCTGTCCGAGGGCGAGGCAGACGAGATCTGCCAGGACATCGCCGATCACTACGTGCCCTGGCAGGAAAGCACATTCCCAGGCTTGCTCGGCAACGTCATCGCCGGCCGCGTCGCCAATCGCCTCAACCTCGGCGGTGCGAACTTCGTCACCGACGCCGCGTGCGCCAGTTCCCTGTCCGCACTGCAGTCGGCATTGCACAGGTTGTACCTGCACGAGTCCGATGTGGTGCTGACCGGCGGGGTAGACGCCCTGAACGACGTGATGATGTACATGTGCTTCTCCAAGACGCCGGCATTCTCGGCGACCGGTGACTGCCGTCCGTTCTCCGACGGCGCGGACGGCACGATCATCGGTGAGGGTGTGGGCATGGTGGCCCTCAAGCGCCTTGCTGACGCCGAGCGTGACGGGGACCAGATCCATGCGGTCATCCGCGGATTGGGGTCATCCTCCGACGGCCGAGCCTCCAGTGTGTATGCCCCCCGGTCCGAAGGGCAGGCCAAGGCGCTGCGCCGCGCCTACGACCGGGCCGGCTACGAGCCGTCGACGGTCGAACTGGTCGAAGCCCACGGCACCGCCACCAAAGCTGGTGACGTCGCCGAATTCGCCGGGTTGAAGTCGGTCTTCACCGACGCCTCCGCACGGATCGCCCTTGGCTCGGTGAAATCACAGATCGGCCACACCAAGGCCGCGGCGGGGGCCGCGGGCCTGATCAAAGCTGTTCTCGCATTGCAGCATTCGACGTTGCCCGGCACCCTCAAAGTGGATCGGCCGAACCCCGCGATGGGTTTGGAGGAGACACCGTTCTACATCAATGCCCGGACCCGGCCCTGGGTGCGCAAAGGTGATCAACCCCGCCGCGCGTCAGTCAGCTCGTTCGGCTTCGGGGGCAGCAACTTCCACGTGACGCTGGAGGAGTACCAGGGCGAGCACCGCGCCAAGCGGCTCCGGACGCTGCCCAGCGAGCTCGTCGTGCTCAGCGCGGATTCTGAGGCCGCGCTGCAGGAGCGTGCATCTGCGGTCGCGACCGCCGCGCGTTCCGGAGAGAGCCTTGCCCGCATCGCTTTTGAGGCCGCCGAGCAGTTCGACGCGTCGCAGCCGGCCCGCGCGGGCCTGGTCGCAGACGATGCCGAATCGCTTGCTGCGCTGGCCGACCGGCTGCACGGCGCGTTGGTCGCCGGTACGGCCAGAGAACTCAAGGACGCCAACATCGCAGTCGGCTTCGGACCCGCCCGCGAAGGAAAGACAGCCTTCCTGTTCCCCGGACAGGGCAGCCAATACGTCGGAATGGGCGGGGATCTCGCCCTTGCCTTCCCCGAAGCCCTCGCCGTTTGGGACGGGCTTGAGGGTGACTTGACCGACCTGCCCGGCGTCGTCTTCCCCGAGCCGGCATTCGACACGGCCACTACGGAGGAACAGAAGAAGAACCTCACCGCGATGGCCAATGCTCAGCCGGCGATTGCCGCGACGAGTCTTGCCCAGCTGGCGTTGCTCGACGTACTCGGCGTCAGCGCCGATGCGGCAGCCGGACATAGTTTCGGTGAGGTCACCGCACTGGCTGCTGCCGGCGTTCTGCCGACCGAGCGGCTGGTCGAGACGGCTCGCACCCGTGGCACGCTGATGAACGAGGCGGGCCGAGGCAAGGACGGCGCCATGCTGGCGGTCTCGGCGACCGTCGACGAAGTCTGCGCGCTGGTGGACAGCCAGCCGGAATCGGGGTCGCTGGTCGTCGCCAACGACAACGCACCGACGCAGGTCGTGCTGGCGGGTCATGAATCCGATATCGCCTGGGCCGAATCCGCGGCAAAGGCCAAGGGGTGGACGGCGGTTCGCCTGCCGGTGGCCTCGGCGTTCCACTCCCCGATCGTGGCGGCCAGCTGTGCCCCGCTGACGGCTTACCTCAAGACGCTGAAGATCGGCCAGCCGAATTTCCCGGTCTATGCGAACGCGACCGCACAGCCCTACGGCGACGAAGTGGCAACTCAGCTCGGTGACCAGGTCCAGCAGCTGGTGCGGTTTCGCGAGATGATCGCGGCAATGGCCCGTGACGGCGTCACCCGGTTCATCGAAGTCGGCCCGGGCCGGGTCTTGACCGGACTGGTCGGCAAGATCCTCGGGGATGCGGCACATCTCGCGGTGGCGCTCGACGACCCGAAGGTTGACGGTCTGCGCGGATGGCACCGTGGCCTCGCGGCACTGGTAGCCGACGGTGTTGCGCTGGACCTCGTGGCGCTCTTCGACAACTACGAGGAGCCACTGAAGTACGTGCCTGCGCCCAAGCATGCGGTCAAGGTGGGTGGAGCCAACCTCGGTAAGCCGTATCCGCCCGCCGACGGGAAGGTGTCGATCACTCCCAAACGCACTCGGTTGAGCGCAGCGAGCGCTGTCACGGTCGTGGAATCTGCTCTCCCTGAAGTGAATCCCGTCGTCCAGCGGATGGACTCGCCCGTCTCGGCAGCCTCGACTGCGCCGGCGTCGGCGGTTCAGTCGCCGGTGGTTCACCAGCAGGCGCCGCTCGCGCAGCAGCACGCCGCGGAGCAGCCGGAGGTCATCGAGGCTCCGCTTTCCGGCGATGTCTGGAGCATCATCGACAGCATCCAGAAGGAGACTGCCGAGCAGCACCAACGCTATATGGACGTGGTGACGCAGAGCCACCAGGCCTTCCTGGACATGTCGACGCACATGATGGCCCACATCATGGGCGATTCCGCGGGTGTCGTTCAGGCCGCGACCCACGCGATCGGCACTGCCCCGCAGCCGATGCCGCTTTCCACAGCAACGGCTCCGGTCGTGCCGCCACCGGCGAGGGTCATCTCCGCTGCGCCGGCGCCGGTCGCCCCTCCGGCGTCGGTTCCCACCCCGCCGGTCGCTGTCTCCGCACCGCCGGCGGCTACGCCCGAGGTCATCGTGCCGGTTGCCGCTGCAGGTCCGGCGGCTGGTGATGTGGTGTTGTCGATTGTTTCGGAGAAGACGGGTTATCCGGTGGACATGCTGGGGTTGGGCATGGAGATGGAGGCCGAGCTCGGGATCGATTCGATTAAGCAGGTGGAGATTTTGGCTGCTTTGCAGGCGAAGTTTCCTGGTGCGCCGGAGATTCCGGCGTCGGAGTTGGCTAATTTGCGGACTTTGCAGGATGTAGTGGATACGGTGGCCGGTTTTGTGGCGCCTGCTGCGGTGTCGGTGGTGGGGCCGGTGGATGTTCCGTCGGTGCCTGCTGGTGATGTGGTGTTGTCGATTGTTTCGGAGAAGACGGGTTATCCGGTGGACATGCTGGGGTTGGGCATGGAGATGGAGGCCGAGCTCGGGATCGATTCGATTAAGCAGGTGGAGATTTTGGCTGCTTTGCAGGCGAAGTTTCCTGGTGCGCCGGAGATTCCGGCGTCGGAGTTGGCTAATTTGCGGACTTTGCAGGATGTAGTGGATACGGTGGCCGGTTTTGTGGCGCCTGCTGCGGTGTCGGTGGTGGGGCCGGTGGATGTTCCGTCGGTGCCTGCTGGTGATGTGGTGTTGTCGATTGTTTCGGAGAAGACGGGTTATCCGGTGGACATGCTGGGGTTGGGCATGGAGATGGAGGCCGAGCTCGGGATCGATTCGATTAAGCAGGTGGAGATTTTGGCTGCTTTGCAGGCGAAGTTTCCTGGTGCGCCGGAGATTCCGGCGTCGGAGTTGGCTAATTTGCGGACTTTGCAGGATGTAGTGGATACGGTGGCCGGTTTTGTGGCGCCTGCTGCGGTGTCGGTGGTGGGGCCGGTGGATGTTCCGTCGGTGCCTGCTGGTGATGTGGTGTTGTCGATTGTTTCGGAGAAGACGGGTTATCCGGTGGACATGCTGGGGTTGGGCATGGAGATGGAGGCCGAGCTCGGGATCGATTCGATTAAGCAGGTGGAGATTTTGGCTGCTTTGCAGGCGAAGTTTCCTGGTGCGCCGGAGATTCCGGCGTCGGAGTTGGCTAATTTGCGGACTCTGCAGGATGTAGTGGACACCGTCTCCGGGTTCGCCTCGGGTGGTCGCACGGAACAACCGGTGCTGCCACCATCTTCGGCGGCTGCGCCGTCGGCAAGCGTGGGGCTGTCCTGTACCGAGGCAGAACTGCGGGCCGCGCCGCCCAGCGGCCTCGCGATGGCGGGCTTGGGTGATGGTGTCGTCTTCATCACCGGTGAGGACCCCGTCTTCGCCGATGCCCTGGCACGTGCTTTGAGCGCCCGCGGGATCCAGGCGCAAACCGTTGACGAGGCCCCCGCCGAAGCGGGTGCCGTCATAAGCCTGGCGGCGTTGGCACCGGCCCGCACGCCCGAAGACTGTGTTGCAATGCACGTGCGGGCATTTCACGCCGCCCGCAGTGTCGCCCGCAGCAGCGCGCGGACGCGGCTGTTCGTCACCGTCCAGTCGACGGGCGGCCGGTTCATCGCCGCGGAGGTACCGGTCGGTGTCGCCAGCCTGGTGAAGACTGCCGGCTGGGAGTGGCCAAACGCGTCGGTACGAGCGATCGACATGGAAGCCCTCGACGCCGAACGGCTGGCAGCTGAACTTCTCCAGGGCGGCAGTGGTGTCGAGGTCGCCCTACGGTCTGACGGCACCCGGCTGGTCGCCGTCGATGACATCGCATCCTCGGTCGGTGAAGGCGAGACGATCAGTGTCGATCAGGGTGGTGTTGTCGTGGTCACCGGCGGCGCTCGCGGGGTCACCGCAGATTCCGCGCTGGCCCTGGCCAAGCGTTACGGCCTGCGCCTCGCGCTGCTGGGCCGCACGCCGCTCGGTGAGCTGACCGGCACCGAACCGGCCGGCACCACGGCAGCCGAGATCGCCACCGCACTGGCGGCGTCGGCACGGGCCCGGGGCGAACAGCTGACCCTGCCCCAGGCGCGCGCGCAAGCTGAGAATCTCCTCGCGCAGCGTGAGGTCCGAGCCACCTTGGCGACCGCGGAGCGACAGGGGACACCGGCCCGGTACTTCGCGGCCAGCATCACCGACCGAGCAGCCTTGGACAGTGCGCTGAGCGAGGTGCGTACCAATTTCGGACCGATCGTCGGCGTCGTCCATGGTGCCGGCGTGCTCGCCGACAAGCGGCTCGAAGATCTCGACGACGACGGCTTCGTCAAGGTCTTCAGCACCAAGTTGGTCGGGGCGGAGGCTCTGCTGCAGGCAACGTCATCCGACGAGCTGCGATTCATCTCGCTGTTCTCCTCGATCGCGGCGCGGGCCGGTAATCCCGGACAGGCCGCGTACGCCTCGGCGAACGCGGCGCTGGAGGCCATCGCGGCCCGTGAGTCCGCGCGCCGCAACGGCGAATGTGTCGTTCGGGCATTCGGGTGGGGTCCGTGGGACGGCGGAATGGTCGACGAGACCCTCAAGAGCAGGTTCCTCGCCGGGGGCGTGGGCGTCATCCCAATCGCCGAGGGTGCGCAATTCTTCGCCGAGCACGCGTTGTGCCGGTCATCGGCTACTGCGGTTGTGGTCGCGGCTCCCGCCGAGCCCCGATTCCGGTCAGCCCGGCTCGACTGGGAGGTGTCAGTCGAAAGCCTGCCGGTGCTCGTCGATCACCAGGTCCGCGGCCGGGTGGTGGTACCGGTGGTGATCGCTCTGGACGCTGTGTTGCGTGCGGCACGCGGTCTGGTCGCCGATACCTGTCCGGTGGTCCGCGACTTCCAGGTGTTGTCCGGGGTCACGTTCGCCGAAGGGGAAAAGCATTCCCTGAGAATCGAATTCGAACCGTCGGGCTCGTCGTACATCGTGTCCATCAGTGACCGTGAGGGCCGACAGCGCTACCGTGCCACGGTCGATACCGCGGCCATCGCGTCACCGGAACTGTCCGTTCCGCCGGTGTCGGGGACTGCCTGGCCGATGAGTGTCGAGGAGGCATACTCCGGTCCGCTGTTCCACGGGCCGCAGTTCGCGGTGATCGAACAGCTCGACAAGGTCGGCGCCACCGGCGGGAGTGCTGAGCTGAAGAGTCTCGACGATCTCGATTGGCCATCCAACGGCTGGGCCATCGATGCCGCCGGCATCGACGGTGGGCTGCAGCTGGGTATCGTGTGGGCCGCCGCGCAGGGACGTCCGTTGGTGCTCCCGATCCGGATCGGACGTGTTGTCCTGCACCGGGCATTGGGCGACGGCAGCATCGGGCGGTGCAGGCTGGCTGCGCATCCGGTCAACGACAAGCGGGTCGATTTCGACATCGCCTACGAGACGGCCGACGGCGCACCGATAGCGACGCTGGAAGGTGTCGAGTTCTACGCTGCGGGCGGCGCCGCGGATACGTCGGCGTGAGCGGGTTCGAACCGGTCGCGATCGTCGGACGCAGTTGTGTGCTGCCCGGGGCCGGCACGCCCGAGGAACTCTTCGAGGCCTCGCTGGCCGGACGCTGTCTGCTGGCACCCACCCCGCGCGATCGGTGGCGCGGGGTGGATCCGGCGAAACTGCTGGCCAGCGACAAACAGGGCCTACGAGTCTCCTCGGCGACGGGGGGCTATGTCGATGTGTCCTTCGACCTGACCCACTTCGCCTCGCGGATACCCGACTTCGATCGGCTGGATCCGATCGTGCGATGGCTGGCTCAGTGTGCCCATCAGGCGGTGGGCGGTCCGATCGCCGCGCCTCGGACCGGTCTGATCTTCGGCAACCTTTCGTATCCCAGCACGATGGGCACCGCGTTCGTCGAGGCGGTCTGGACCGGTGCGGGCAACGACGATCCGCGCAACCGCTTTTCGTCCGGGCTTCCGGTACATCTGGTTGCCGGGGCGATGGAGATGAACGGCCCCGTCTATGCCCTTGACGCCGCGTGCGCGTCCTCGCTCTACGCCATCAAATTGGCGTGCGACGCGCTGCACGACGGCGACGCCGACGTCATGCTCGCCGGTGGTGTCAACGGTTCGGACGACCTGTTCCTCCATTTGGGCTTCACCTCGTTGCAGGCGCTGAGCCCGTCGGGTCGGTCCCGGCCCTTCCACGCTGACGCCGACGGCTTGGTTCCCGCGCAGGGTGCGGCTCTGGTCGCACTGAAACGCCTTGAGGACGCCGAGCGGGCCGGCGACCATATCCTCGGCGTGATCCTCGGGGTGGGGCTTTCCAACGATGGTCGACAGAGTGGCTTCCTGGCGCCTGCGGTGGGCGGTCAGACCCGGGCCATGATTTCCGCTTTGGAACAGGCCGGGTTGACGCCGGCAGATATCCACTATGTGGACTGCCACGCCACCGGCACGCCGTTGGGCGACGCCACCGAATTGCAGAGTATCGCCGCCGCCTATGGCGACGTTCCGCTGAAACTGGGTGCGCTGAAGGGAAACCTGGGCCACACCATCACGGTTTCCGGGGCGGCAAGCCTGGTGAATGTGCTCTCCGCCATGCACAACTCGACCATCCCGCCGACATTGTGCGAGAAGCCGATCGCCAAGCTGACCGATACCCCCTTCACGCTGGTGACCACCGCGACGTCCTGGGACGGCCCCGTCCAGCGCGCTGCGGTGAGCAACTTCGGCTTCGGCGGCAACAACGCGCATCTGATTGTGGAGAACTACCGGGGGCCGCGGCCGTCGGTGAGCCGGCGGCGGCCGCCCACAGACGAGATCGTGATCTGCGGACTCGGCGTGGTTGCCGGTGACGCGCGGGACGCCGAGGCATTCCGGCGACGAGTGCTGGGCCCCCCAACTCAGCCCACTGCGCTCGATGTCGTCGAACTCGAGCTCGCCGGACTCGGTTTTCCCCCCAACGAGCTCGCCGGCAGCCTCAGCCAGCAGACGGTGATGCTTGCCGCCGCGGCGCAGGCGCTGCACAACGTCAGCACCGACCCCGATCGAACCGGGGTGTTCGTCGGCATGGGATGCGATGCGACCATTGCCCGGCAACGGTTGCGGGTGTTGAACGCCGACAACGACCGGTGGCTGGAGGCCAACAAGGAGGCCGCCCCCAGACTTACCGCTGACGGTGTGATCGGGACCATGCCCAATATTCCGGCCAACCGCATCCACGCCCAACGGGACTTCCGCGGCTTCGGGTTCACGGTCTCCACCGAGGAGCTCTCCGCAATCACCGCACTCCGGATTGGCATTCGGGCGTTGCGGCACCGTGAACTCGACACCGTCATCGCCGGCGCTGTCGACATGTGTTGCGAGCCAGCACATTCCCGAGCGGCCGACGCCCTAGACCCGGACGCGAGTGTGGGTCAGGGCGATGCTGCTGTGGCTTTCGTGCTGAAGCGGCGTGCCGACGCCGAGGCCGCCGGCGACGATATCGTCGCCATCATCGACACCGACGGTGAACCGATCGCGACGGACCCGAACTTCGCGGTGGGACGAATCGGCCGAACCCATGCGGCCAGCGCTGCGGTGGAGGTCGCCGCGCGGGTGGAGGCGGTGCGGGCCCGGGTGCGGGTGGACGAGGCAGGTGCGCAACCTGCCCCGGGTGGCACCGCTGCGGCGGTGTGGGTCGAGGCACTGGGCGGAAACGCCGACGGCATCACGGTGTCGGCAATCGGCAGTTCGCCGAAGCCGCTGGCTGTCGGCGTCGTCCCGGTTTCGCAGCGGTTTGCAGCCACCAGCCGTGCCGATCTACTCAGCCGGCTGCAGCACGGCGAACCGGGTGGAACCGGACCTGTGCGGTGTTCGCTGGTCGGGGACAGCCCAGCCACGCTCGAAAAGCTTCGCCTGCAGGCCGTGCAGCAACTGCAACGCGGCGAGGCTCCGGTGCTTCCCGGTGTCGCGTTCGCCGAAGCGCCGATGACCGGCGAATTGGCGTTCACGTTCACCGGTGCGGCCGCGGCGTATCCGGGTGCCGGCCGCGACTTGTTCTTGGCATGGCCGGAGATTGGCGACGCGCTCACCGAACGCCTTTCCGGTGTGGGGGATCTGGCTCGTGCGCTCTACGGTGCCGGAATCACAACCCTCGACCCGCGCACTCAGCTGACGGGGTGCGCTCTGGTCTGTCAATCGCAGGCAGAGTTCTCCCGGACGGTGCTCGGACTGAAACCGACTGCCGCTATCGGCCTATCGTCGGGGGAGACGAACTCGCTGCTGGCGTTCGGGGTTTGGCGCGACCTGGAGCCGATGCTTGGTGAGATCGAGGCATCGGGCATGTACGGTGACGAGCTCACCGGCGCATGCCGGGTGGCTGCCGCGGACTGGGGACTCGGGAACCAACCGGCACCGTGGGAGTGCTGGCGGATCACAGCTCCCCGACCGGCTGTCGAGGCGGCGTTGGCGGCCGAACCGCGGGCCTACATGACCATCGTCCAGGCACCTGATGATTGCGTTATCGGTGGTGATCCGGCTGCATGCCGGCGGGTGATCGACGCCGTCGCGGGGGCCACGGCGATACCGCTCGGTCTCGACATGGTCATCCACTGCGCGGCCATGACGCCGTTCGCCGATACCTGGCGAAACATCCACACCAGGGAAACCCATGAGGCGCCGGACATCCGGTTCTACACCAACGCTGTCAACCGTTCCTACGTGCCGACGCGGGAAGCCGCCGCAGAGGCGATCACCCGGCAGGCACTCGAACCCATCGATTTCCCCGCGACGGTTCTTCAGGCTTGGGAGGACGGCGTCCGAGTCTTCGTCGAGCACGGGCCGCGCGCCATCTTGACCGGTGCAGTGTCGAAAATCCTCGGTGATCGCCCGCATCTGGCGGTTGCCCTGGACTCACAGGAGCGACGTGGGCTGCGTGCGTTGGCCGAGAGCGTGGGCAAGCTGTGGGTTCACGGACTCCCGGTCGACATCGACACATTCGACGCCCGCATCCGGCACCTGCGCGGGGACGACAAGCCGGCGCGGGCGGCGAATCCCCGCACACTGACCTTGGCGGCCCACTGGCCGGACATCGTCTCGGCTCCCGAGATTTCCCAGACGGCCCCGATGATTGCGACGCCGGAGGCGTCCAGAGATGCCTCGACGCCGGAGGCGTCCAGAGATGAGAGTGCGCCCATGCCGGAAATGGACCATGGAAATGTGCAAGTCATGCCGCCCGCGCCAGCCCAGCTCACGCCGTTGGTGGTAGCGCAGGAATTCGTCCCGTCCGTGCCGACGACTGACACCGTGGTCGTCACGCCGGGGGTGCGCACAGCTGCAGCGGTCAGCGATCAGACGGCTGCGGCGTTGAATCTGGTCGCCTCGGTCAGTGGTGCGCACACCGCATTCCTGGAGCGCCAGGCCGAAGCGCACGCGTCTTTCCTCAAGTCGCGCGGCGACCTCCTCGCCCTGGTATCCCGCCGACGGGCATCGGTGCCGACCATCTCAGCAAGCGCTGCGCCGGTGGCGGTTTCCGTGCCGCCGGCGCCGCCGGCACTGACTCCCGTGCCGGTCTCCCCGCCCGCGCCCGCACCGGTTGCGCCGACATCCCCGGTGACAAGCACGCCGTCGACGCCGCCACCAGCTCCACCCGCGGTGTCCCAGCCCGCACCGACGGCGACACCCGCGCCCAGCGCGCCGGCGCCGCGCCGGCGGCCGACCGTCGCCGATCCGCTGTGGACTCGTGCGCAGCTGGAAGTACTTGCCGGCGGCAATGTTTCGGAAGTCATGGGACCTGAGTTTGCCGAGTACGACCAGTATGAACGCTTGGTCCGGATGCCCGAACCGCCATTGCTTCTCGCCGACCGGGTGATGAGCATTGATGGAGGACCCGGCGCCCCGGATACTCCAATGGGGACGGGCTGCATCGTCACCGAGACCGATGTCGACGCAGGCGCGTGGTACATGCACAACGGCCGAATGTCTCCTGGCGTGGTCATCGAGAGCGGCCAGGCGGACCTCCTGCTCGCCTCGTGGCTGGGGGCGGATTTCACCAATCGCAGCGAGCGGGTGTACCGCCTGCTCGGTTGTGACCTGACGTTCATGGGCGAATTGCCCAAGGGCGGTGACACGCTGCATTACGAGATCCACATCGACGGCCACGCGAAAACCGGTGATACACGGCTGTTCTTCTTCCACTATGACTGCTACATCGGTGACCGGCTGATGATCTCGGTGCGCAACGGGCAAGCCGGCTTCTTCTCCGACGCCGAACTCGCCGAGTCCGACGGAGTGCTGTGGGACGCCGCCGATGACGCGCCGAGCGCCAAGGCGCGGCGCGACGATCCGGCGCGCGTCACCGAGAAGAGGTCTTTCAGCCGGGACGAGCTGGACGCTTTCGTCGACGGGCACGCATACCGGTGCTTCGGACCCGGCTTCGAAAGGTCGGCCGCACACACCAGGACGCCGTCACTTCCCAAGGGGCGGTTGAGGTTGATCGATGAGATCGCCGAGTTCGATCCGAACGGCGGTCCCTGGGGACGGGGCTATCTTCGTGCCACCGCGGCGGTGCCCAAGGACATGTGGTTCTACAACGGGCATTTCAAGAACGATCCCTGTATGCCCGGCACGCTGATGGCCGACGCGGCCACCCAAGCTCTGTCGTTCGCAATGGCTGCCTACGGCTTCACCATCGAGCGCGATGGCTGGCGATTCGAGCCGGTGCCCGACGATATGGCCCGATTCGTCTGCCGCGGGCAAGTCACCCCGGACGCCGATCACCTGCTGGATTACGAAGTGTTCATCGAGGAGATCATCGACGGGCCGACGCCGACGGTCTTCGCCGCGCTGCTGTGCCGCAGTGACGGATTCAAGGTGTTCCACTGCCGCCGATTCGGGATGAGGTTGGTGCCGGACTGGCCGATGCCCCCGGCGCACCTGGTCCTATCCGGATCTTGGCGGGCACCAAAGACGTTCGCGGTGACCAGGGAGCCTTGCTCGCATGCGGGCGGGGCATGCCGTCGGATGCGTTCGGCGCGCTGTACGCACCGTTCGACGGCACCCGCCGCGCCCCTCGCCTGCCGGACGAGCCCTATCACTTCATGTCGAGAGTGCTCAGTGTGTCGAGCCCGCCGGGCGTTCCCACCAAGGGCGGCACCGTCGTCGCCGAATACGACGTGCCACCCGGCGAGTGGTACTTCGCCGACGCGCACGTCGACGCGGTGCCGATGCCGGTTCTCATCGAAATCCTGCTCCAACCCTGCGGCTGGCTGTCCTCCTACAACGGCTTCGCCGCCAACAGACCCGACGACGTGGTGTTCCGCAACCTCGACGGCGGTGACGTCGTACAGCATCGGCCGGCCCGGGTCGGGACCTTGCGGGTGACCTCGACCCTCGAGCGGTTCGCGGACGGGGCCGGCTCGACCATCGTGTTCTTCGATGTCATCTGCACGCAGGACGACGAGGTCGTCATGACGATGAAGACCGCTTTCGGGTTCTTCAGTCCCGAGGCACTGAAGAACCAGGTCGGTCTTCGGGTCAAGCCCGGTGCGCTGGAGGCGCTTTCCGAGCCGGCACCGGTGGCGTTGTCGTACCGGTCCGCCGAACTCGGCGGTGCTCCTTGGCTGGACCAGGGCCGCCTTCAGGTCCTCGACCGGGTGAACTTCTGGCCGGGTGGGGGAGAAGCCGGCCTGGGGCGTCTGGTCGCCGAATACGACGTCACACCCGAGGCGTGGTTCTTCAAGGCGCACTTCTTCCAGGACCCGGTCCAGCCCGGTTCGCTGGGGCTGGAGGCCATGCAGCAGGCTGCCCGCGCGTTGGCCCGGCTGGCCGGGTACGTCCCGGTCGGCGGAGAGTACGAGTTCGAGCCCGTCGCTTTGGATCAGGTGTTCAGCTGGAAGTTCCGCGGTCAGGTGACCCCGACGAACAAGCGCACCCGCTCCGAGGTCGAAGTGCTTGCGACTCACAGCGACGACCGCGGCGTGCTGGTGGTGTTCGACGGTCAGTTCTGGGTCGACGATCTGTGCATCTACGAGACGCGTGGGATGGGCGTCCGGGTCATCCGCAAAGCGCCGTGAAGGGGATCATCCTGGCGGGAGGCTCGGGGACTCGCCTGCACCCGATCACGCTGGGAGTCTCCAAACAGCTGATCCCGGTCTACGACAAGCCGATGGCGTACTACCCGCTGTCTACGCTGATGCTGGCCGGCATTCGCGACATCCTCGTGATCACGACGCCGCATGACGCGGAGAGCTTCGAACGGCTCCTGGGTGATGGATCGCGGTTCGGGGTGTCGATCACCTTCGCCCAGCAGAAGTCCCCGGATGGCCTGGCGCAGGCGTTCACCATCGGTTCTGATTTCATCGGCGATGACAAGGTTGCGTTGATCCTGGGTGACAACCTGCTCTATGGACCCGGGTTGGGCACTCAGCTCAAGACCTTCACCGATGTGGACGGCGGCGTGATCTTCGCCTATTGGGTGGCCGAACCCTCGGCCTACGGCGTTGTGGAGTTCGATGCCGGCGGGCTGGTGGTGTCGTTGGAGGAGAAGCCCAAGCGGCCCCGCAGCAACTTCGCCGTACCGGGGTTGTATTTCTACGACAACGACGTCGTGGCGATCGCCCGCGATCTGTCTCCGAGTGAGCGCGGCGAATACGAGATCACCGATGTCAATCGCGCCTACTTGGAGCAGGGCCGATTGCGGGTGCAGGTGCTGCCCCGCGGTACCGCGTGGCTGGACACCGGAACGTTCGACCAGATGACCGACGCGGCAGATTTCGTGCGTACGATGGAGCGGCGCACCGGCCTGAAGATCGGTGTGCCCGAGGAGATCGCCTGGCGGCAGGGCTTTCTCAGCGAGGACGAACTGCGTGAACGCGCCGAGAAGCTGGTGAAGTCCGGCTATGGCTCCTACCTGCTGGACCTGCTGGAAAGGGGTACCTAGTGGCGCAACTTCTGGTCACCGGAGGTGCCGGATTCATCGGTTCCAATTTCGTGCACTACGCGGTCGAACACACCGACCACCACATCACCGTTCTCGACAAGCTCACCTATGCGGGTAACCGCGAGTCCCTGGCCGGGCTGCCCGACGAACGAGTGAGTTTCGTCCGCGGTGATATCGCCGACGCCGACTTGGTGGACAAGCTGGTGGCGTCGGCGGACACCGTCGTTCATTACGCCGCGGAGACGCACAACGACAACTCCCTCGACGATCCGGAACCGTTTCTGCACACCAACCTGATCGGCACGTTCACGTTGCTGGAAGCGGTGCGCAAGTACCAGGTCCGGTACCACCACATCTCCACCGACGAGGTGTACGGCGATCTCGACCTGGCAGATCCGGGCCGGTTCAGCGAGACCAGCCCCTACAACCCGTCGTCACCGTACTCGTCGACCAAGGCCGGCAGCGACTTGTTGGTGCGAGCCTGGATGCGCTCGTATGGGGTGCAGGCGACGATTTCGAACTGTTCCAACAATTACGGCCCCTACCAGCATGTCGAGAAGTTCATCCCGCGTCAGATCACCAATGTCCTGCGTGGTGCTCGCCCCAAGCTGTACGGGGACGGCCTGAACGTCCGTGACTGGATTCACGCCGATGACCATTCATCGGCGGTGCTGCTGATCCTGGAGAAGGGTCGGATCGGTGAGACCTATCTGATCGGTGCCGACGGTGAAAAGGACAACAAGACCGTCGTCGAGATGATCCTGACGTTGATGGGCGAGCCCGCCGATGGGTACGAGAATGTCCCGGACCGCACTGGACACGACCGACGGTATGCCATCGACGCGACCAAACTGCGCGACGAACTCGGCTGGCGACCGAGGTATCCCGACTTCGAGCAGGGGCTGGCCGCGACGATCGACTGGTACCGCGAGCACGAGAACTGGTGGGCACCAGCCAAAGACGTCACCGAGGCGTTCTATGCGCGGCTCGGGCAGTGACAGGGGAGCATGAGCGATGACCGAACTCGGCAAGGCGCTTCGTGCCGTGCCCACCGCGATTCCGGGCCTGACCATTTGGGAACTGCCCCTGCACGGTGACAATCGGGGCTGGTTCAAGGAGAATTGGCAGCGCGCGAAAATGGTGGCTGCCGGGATGCCGGATTTCGGTCCGGTCCAGAACAACGTCTCATTCAACGATGCGGCCGGTACTACCCGCGGCATCCACGCCGAGCCGTGGGACAAGTACATCTCCGTGGCCAGTGGGCGGATCTTCGGCGCCTGGGTCGACCTTCGCGACGGCCCCACGTTCGGGACAGTGGTCACCGCAGAACTCGATCCGTCGCGTGCGGTCTTCGTTCCGCAGGGGGTGGGCAACGGCTTTCAGACGCTGGAGCCGAACACGGCCTACACCTACCTGGTCAACGACCACTACTCGCCGGACGGCGTCTACACCTCGCTGCACCCCGGCGATGAGACCATCGCCATCGATTGGCCGATTCCGCTGGACACCGCTGAGCTGTCGGCCAAGGACCGCGCCCAGGGACCGCTGTCCGACGTCATCCCGATCCGGCCGCGCAAGACGCTGGTGATCGGCGCGGGCGGTCAGCTTGGCCGCGCCCTGCGCGCGGAATACGAGGGTGTCGCACACATCGAGTTCGCCGACCGCGCCGAGTTCGACCTCGCCGCCGGTGACCTGGGTGGCGCACGTCCGTGGCGGGAGTACGACACGATCGTCAACGCGGCTGCCTATACAGCGGTCGATACCGCCGAGACCGCAGAAGGGCGTGCGGCGGCGTGGGCGGTCAATGTCGCCGCCGTGGCGGAACTGGCGAAAGTCGCTGCGGCGCATCGTCTCACCCTGGTCCAGGTCTCCAGTGACTACGTCTTCGACGGCACGGCGACGCGGCCCTATCGCGAGGACGACCCGGTGGCCCCGCTTGGCGTCTACGGTCAGACCAAGGCCGCCGGCGACCAAATTGTGTCCACGCTGGATCGGCACTACCTGCTGCGGACCTCGTGGGTGATCGGTGCCGGACGAAATTTCGTCCGCACCATGCTCACTCTGGCCGATCGCGGGGTGGACCCCGCCGTGGTGGACGACCAGGTCGGTCGGTTGACGTTCACCTCGGAGCTGGCCCGGGCGATCCGGCACCTGCTCGACTCCCGGGCGCCGCACGGCACATACAACGTGACGGGATCCGGTGCGACCGGCTCGTGGGCGGATATTGCCCGGCGCACGTTCGCCCTGGCCGGGCATGACCCAGCGCGGGTACGCCCGGTCTCGACAGCGGAGTACTTCAGCCAGGCCACGAACCCGGTCGCGCCCCGTCCGGCCAACAGCGTGCTGGACCTGACGAAGATCGAGTCCACGGGGTTCGTGCCCGCCGATGCCGATGAGCTGCTAGCGGGCTATGTGCGCGCCGAGTCCCGCAGTGCGGACCGCGCAAGCTTGTGATCACGAATCACACTGTGGTTTTGGGGATCTCGGCAGTGGCCACGTCATCATGGCGGGCCTGCGGCAACATGTAGGCCCGGGTCAGCGGTCGTGGACCGCTGTCGCGCAGCATCACACTGGCCGGGCGCGGCCGGACGATCTGGGGCCACCAGAACCAGCGGCCGAGCAAGACCGCGATCGCCGGTGTCATGAATGACCGCACAACCAGGGTGTCGAACAACAGACCCATGCCGATGGTGGTGCCGACCTGCCCGATGATCTGTAGGTCGCTGGCCACCATCGCGGCCATGGTGAAGGCAAAAACCAGGCCGGCGTTGGTCACCACCTTGCCGGTGCCCCCATGGCGCGGATGATCCCGGTATTGATTCCGGCACCGAGTTCTTCCTTGATCCGGGAAACCAGCAGCAGGTTGTAGTCCGAGCCGACGGCGAGCAGCACGATCACCGACATCGGCAGCACCATCCAGTGCAACTTGATACCCAGGATGTATTGCCAGAGCAGCACTGACAGCCCGAATGACGCGCCGAGCGAGAGCGCCACCGTTCCCACGATGACCAATGCCGCGATCAGGCTTCGCGTGATGAGCAGCATGATGATGAAGATCAGGCAGAGAGCGCCGACGGCGGCGATCCACAGGTCGTATTTCGAACCGTCGCTGAAATCCTTGAAGGTGGCTGCGGTACCGGCGATATAGATCTGGGAGCCTCGGAGCGGCGTTGTCTTGAGGGCTTCCTCGGCTGCCGTCCTGATCTTGGCGACGGTCGCGATGCCCTCGGGCGACGCGGGGTCGTCCTTATGGGAGATGATGAAGCGGGCCGACTTCCCGTCGGGCGAGAGGTAGGCGCTCATCGCCCGCTGAAAGTCCGAATTCTGGAAGATCTCTGGTGGTAGGTAGAAGGTATCGTCGTCTTGCGCGGCGTCGAATGCCTGTCCCATGGCAGCGGTGTTCGAGTTGGAATCGTCGAGAACGCTGAAACTTCCGGACATGGTGGCGTGCATCTTCAGCATCGTGCCGCGCATGGTTTCCATGATCGCGATGATCTGCGGGATTTGCTCCAGCAGCTGGGGCATCAACTTGTCCAGCTCGCCGACCGCGGTCAGCATTTCCTTCATCTTGTCGTTGAGGACGTCGATGCTGTCTATTCCCTCGAATACCGAGCGTATCGCCCAGCACAGCGGGATGTCGTAGCAGTGCGGTTCCCAGTAGAAGTAATTGCGTATGGGCCTGAAGAAATCGTCGAAATCCGCTGCGTTGTTGCGCAAACCGTCGATGACCGCGGTCATTTCGCTCGTGATGAGGAATGAGTCGTGGGTTACGTCATTGAGCCGCTTCTGCAACTCGTACATGTACTTCATCAACACTATTTGCTTGTCGATGAGCTTGACCTGCAGGAGCAGGTCGTTGACGCGGGATTTCATGAAGTTCATGGTGCTTTGCATGCCGGCGTTCTGCATACTCAGCAGAAAGGGGATCGATGTGTGTTCGATCGGTGTTCCCTCGGGCCGCGTAATGCCCTGGACGCGGGATACGCCCGGGACCTTGAAAATCGCTTTCGCAACTTTGTGGAGAACGAGGAAGTCCGCGGAGTTGCGCAGATCATGGTCGGATTCGACCATCAAGATGTCGGGCATCATGCGCGCTTGGGAGAAATGTCGGTCGGCGGCCGCGTTGCCGACGTTGGCCGGAACGTCCTGCGGGATGTAGAGCCGATCGTTATAGCTTGTCTGGTAGCCGGGAAGCGCGACCAGACCGACCAGTGCGATCGCTATCGTCGCGACCAGAATGGGCACGGGCCACCGGACGACCGCCGTACCGATCCGCCGCCATCGGCGGCTCTTGATCCTGTGTTTCGGATCGAACAATCCGAACCGGCTTCCCACCGCCAGAGCCGAGGGAACCAGCGTGATGGCGACGCCGACCGCGGCGAGCATGCCGACTGCCGAGGGCACCCCCATGCTCTGGAAGATGGGCAGTCTGGTGAAACTGAGGCACAGCATCGCTCCGGCGATGGTCAGGCCGCTGCCTAGCACGACGGGGGCGACGCTACGGAAGGTGCTGTAGAAGGCGGTTTCGATATCCTCAGCGTTCTGGCGCGCCTCGTGATATCGGCCGAAGAAGAAGATTCCGTAGTCCGTCCCTGCGGCCATCGCCAGGGCAACCAGCAGACTGGTGGCGAACGTCGACAGGCCGATGACGTGGTGGTCGGCGAGGAACGCGACGACGCCGCGGGCGACCAGTACTTCGACACCGACGGTGAGCAGCAGGCCGACGACGGTGACGATGGAGCGGTAGACCAACAGCAGCACCGCGAAGATGATCACCGCTCCGACGGCGGTCATCTTGATCATGGAGTGGTCGCCGGCGTGTTGCATGTCCGACACCAGCGCCGCCGGACCGGTCACGTAGACCTTGATTCCGGGCGGGGCTGGGGTCCGCTCGACGATGCCCCGGACCGCGGCGATGGACTGCTGGCCCAGCGTCGTGCCCTGGTTGCCGGCCAGATTCAGTTGCAGGTAAACGGCTTTGCCGTCTTTGCTCTGCGCGCCGGGTGCGGTGAGGCGATCGCCCCAGAGATCTTGGACGTGCTCGACATGGCGAGTATCGCTCTTGAGCGCACGGACGAGTCCGTCGTAGTAGGTGTGGGCCTGGTCCCCGAGTTCCTGCTGCCCCTCCATGACCAGCATGGCGAAGCTGTCGCTGGTGGATTCTTTGAACTCGTTGCCCATCCGGTGCATGGCGACCACCGCCGGAGCGTCCTGCGGGGCCATCGGCACGGAGCGGTCCCGTCCGACGGTTTCCAGCCAGGGCACGAAAAATGTCACCAGGACCGTGAACGCCAGCCACGCCACGATGATGAGCGGCGACAGCGCACGGATAGCCCGCGCTATCCGTGGCCGACTGGGTTCAGGACTTGGCTCCGCCCCGAATTCGATATCCGGCACTTACTTCTCTTGGTTCAGCAACAGGGCACGCACCAGGGGCCGCGGTCCTGTGGGTCGGAGCATCGTGCTGGCGGGACGGGGCCGAACCTGTTGCGGCCACCAGAACCAGCGCCCCAACAGTGCCGCGATGGATGGTGTCATGAACGCGCGCACGATCAGCGTGTCGAAGAGCAGGCCCAAGGCGATCGTGGTGCCCACTTGACCGAGGCTGACCAAATCACTGACCAGCATGGACGCCATGGTGAACGCGAACACGAGGCCGGCGGTCGTCACGACCTTGCCGGTTCCGGCCATCGCCCGGATGATGCCGGTGTTGATGCCGGCCGCCAACTCCTCTTTCATACGGGATACCAGCAACAGGTTGTAATCCGATCCGACGGCCAACAGGATGATCACCGTCATCACGAATACTGACCAGTGCAACTGGATGCCCAGCAGATATTGCCAGACGAGCACCGACATGCCGAAAGATGCACCCAGCGAAAGCAATACGGTGCCGACGATCACCATCGCGGCAATAAGGCTTCTGGTGACGATCAGCATGACGATGAAGATGAGGCACAGCGCCGCCACCACCGCGATCATCATGTCGTAGGACGTGCCCTGCACAACGTCTTTCACCAGTGCCGCTGTGCCGGCGAGGGAGATTTGAGAACCCTCCAGCGGCGTGCCTTTGAGGGCTTCCTCGGCTGCGCTCTTAATCGCATCGACTCGTCCGACCCCTTCGGGCGATGTGGGGTCCCCCTTCTGCGAGACGAGCATGCGGACGGCCTTTCCGTCCGGCGATATGAAGATCTTCATCACGCGCTGGAAGTCCGGATTCTTGAAGATTTCCGGCCCGATATAGAACGAGTCATCGTTTTGCGCGGCATCGAACGCCTTGCCCATGGCCGTCGAATTCGTATTGCTGTCATCCATCTGGCTGAAGACGCCGGACATGGTGGCGTGCATGGTGAGCAGCATCGTCCGCATGCTGTCCATGATCGAGATCATCTCGGGGAACTGCGCGAGCAGTTGCGGCATGATCGCGTCGATTTCATCCAGGTTCTTGACCAGCTCGCCAAGCTTCTCGGTCATGCCGTCGACACCGTCGAGAATGTCGAAAATGCTTCTCACGGACCAACACAGGGGGATGTCGAAGCAGTGCGGTTCCCAATAGAGGTAGTTGCGGATCGGCCGGAAGAAATCCTCGAAATCCGCGATATGGTCGCGCAACTGGTTGGTGATGTCCTCCATCTCGTGGGTGCTCTTGACCATGCTGTGCATGGTGGTCGACATCTGCTGCAGCAGGGTGTACATGTGCCGCATGATGGCGATCGTCTGCTCTAATTGGTCGGCTTGGGTGAGCAGGTCATTCATGCGTTCTTTCTGAAAGAACATGAACTGTTGCTGGCCGGCTTGTTGCATGCTCATCAGATACGGGATCGTCGTGTGTGCGATCGGGGTACCTTCGGGCCGCGTGATCGCCTGGACTTTGTCGATTCCGGGAACGGCCAGCACCGCCTTGGCCAGCTTGTTCAATATCAGGAAGTCCGCCGGATTCCGGAGATCGTGGTCCGCTTCGACCATCAATATCTCGGGCGCCATCATCGCCGACTGGGAAAAGTGCCGGGATGCGGCCGCAACCCCCTCAGCGGCGGGAATGTTCTTGGGAAGAAAGTGCTGTTCGTTGTAGTCGGGTTTGAATCCGGGCAATGTCAACACCCCGACCAGCGTGATCGCCAGGGAGGCGACGAGTACGGGGCCCGGCCATCGAACGATCGCAGTTCCGATTCTGCGCCACCCGAGTACTTTCTTGGTCCGCTTGGGCTCGAACAAGCCGAAGCGGCTTCCTGCCGCGATGACTGCGGGAACCAGCGTCAGAGCGACGGCGACCGCGACCATGATGCCCACCGCACACGGAACACCGAGGGCTTGGAAGGCCGGCAGCCGGGTGAAGCTGAGGCAGAGTGTCGCTCCCGCTACGGTCATGCCCGTCGCCAGGACGACTTTGGCGACGCTGCGATATGTGGTGTAGTACGCGGTCTCGCGATCCTCCCCGGCGAGCCGGGCCTCGTGGTATCGGCCGATGAAGAATATGCCGTAGTCCGTCCCGGCCGCGATCACGAGCGCGACCAGCAGGTTCACCGCAAAAGTCGTCAACCCGATGATCTCGTGATGACCGAGTAGGGCAACGAAGCCCCGTGCGGCAGAGAGTTGAATGCCGACGATGAGCAACAACACGATGACCGTCAGTGGCGAACGGTAGACGAACAGCAGGATCAGGCAGATCACCGCGATGCTGACCATCGTGACGGTTGCGACCGTACTGTTCCCGCTGGAGCTCATATCGGCGGCAATCGCCGCCGGGCCGGTGACATAGGCCTTGATCCCCGGTGGTGCGGGCGTCTGGTCGACGATGTGTTGTACCGCCCGGACTGACTCGTTGGCCAGGGCGGCGCCCGGTCTACCGGCAAGCGAGAGTTGAACGTAGGCCGCTTTGCCGTCGTCGCTCTCCGCGGCGCCGCTGGTGAGCGGGTCGCCCCAGAAATTCTGGATGTGCTGCACATGCTTCGGGTCGCTGCGCAGCTGGCGGATCAAGCCGTCGTAATAGCGGTGGGCGTCGTCACCAAGGGTCTGCTGCCCCTCCAACACGATCATCGCAGGGGCGGTACCGGAATCGGATTCCTCGAAAGCCTCCGCCATCCGCTGCGCTGCCACGAACGACGGCGCGTCGGTCGGATTCTGCGATATCGCGCGTTCGGCCTCGACCTGCTCGAGTGTGGGGACGCCGACGGAGAAGCCGACGACGATAGCCAGCCAGCCCAGGATGACGAGCACAGAGAATCGGCGGATCGTCCGCGCCGCCAATGACTGACCGGTGTGCAGATGATGGTTGCTCATGCGGCCTTCAGCAGACAGGCGACGAACGAACTCACTTCGTGCGTTGTGGTGTTCTCCGCCTTGACCACGCCGTCGACGGTGATTCGGCATCCGATGGTGTCGGTATCACCTTGCGCGGCGATACTTCCGATGCCAGCGGTCACCGATATCGGGAAGCCCAATGACCATGGCAGGGTTACGTTTTGATGCACCGGGTCACCGTTTTCGTCGAAATAACTGACCTGCGCCTGCGTTCCGGGCGGCCCGAATACCTCGTACTTCAGAATCTTGGGGTTGTAGGGTTTGCTCTTTGTTTTCTCGGTGTCGCCGTAGGCGAGTGACTTCTCGTTGCCGAAGATGTTGTGCAGGCGTGACACCGCCAGGCCGCCCGCGGCGAGAACGATGATGACGACCAACGGAATCCACAACTGAGCCAGTGCCTTGAGCGCCGAGACTCGGCGCCGGCGCTTCGTGCGCGGTCGACTCTGGCCTTCCAGTGTGGGGGCGGGCGCGCCGTTGGGCGGCACCTGGTCGTCGCGGCGGGGCAGAGCGGCGAGGTCCGGCTGAGTCTGCTCAGTGTCGGGCAAACTACCTTCGATCACCGCACGTCGACCTTTCACGTCGTCCAAGTGCTACAGCTCCTAGTCCTGGCCAGCGAGTAGAGAGATGCGAAACCGATCAGCCTTGGGCATCTCTCACGACCGCCGAAGGCGGCCGGCACTGCTCGCTCGTAGGCAGGGTCCCCGCAAACCAGCGGCCGCGTCGAGAGTGCGACCGATCTTGACGAGAGTCAATCATGTCGACGCCCTCCGTGTGGCTCTTTGCGCTGCAAACGAGGAGCATACGCGTAAGGGTAAACACGAAACCGTGGTAACGGCTAAGTTTTATGTCGACTCATAAGGTGGGGTGGTCAGGGATCCCGCAAGGACGCGGCCAGCTGTGCAGCCGGCCCCGGGACACGAACTGCCAAGCATCGCCGGGGCTGATTATGGAACACGTTCCTGCTAGTCGATGTCGGCGGTCAGACCGAACTCTGCGAGCGTCACTACGGCGAGCTCACGCAACTGCGATCTGCTGGTCACGGAATCTGAGTGGTAGCCGCGCACGCAGACACCGACTTGGTTGATCTCGGTCGAGGTTCCGACGAAGACCTGCAGTAGACCGCCCGTCCGTTCCAGCCATCCCCGGGTGACATTCTGGCTCGCCCCGCGGGCGAACATCGAGTTGCACAGTGTGCCGTCCGGCCGAATGGCGGCCGGACCGGTGTCACCCAGATTCGAACACACCGCGGGTTGGTCGGGATCGCTGACCGCGTAGTCGATCAGGTGCTGCCACGCACGTTTCGGCGTGAAAGGGGTCAGCGCAACAAGGCCGGCCGACTCGTCAGGGGTGTCTTGGGTGCTGGTCAGCGCCTGTTTGATCGCGGCACGGGCCTCGCTCAGGTCGGCGGTCACCCCCGTTGGATCGATTCCCACCCGGACGAAGGAGACCGCGACGGCGCGCGCGTCGTCCATGGTGCGCGTGTTCACGGTGAGCAGCATCTTGACGTCGTCGCTGCCGCCGTGCTGCCGTCCCATGTGCCGGTCGAGTCGCGCCGTGAACGCCGCAGCCAGAGCGCTGGCCGTTCCGCCCAGCGCCTTGGCCCGGTCGTTCCATTCGTCCAACCGGATTCGTATCCAGATGCTGGGCACGATGATCGTGTCGTCCGCGCCGCTGGTCAGCGGTGGCGGCGGTAAGGCTGCTTGGGCCTGGGTATGAACCACATCTTGTTGACGCCGTCGAGCCTCTTTGAGGGCGGCGAGCACAGCCCTCCCGACTGCGGGCGCATCGTGTACGGCCTGGCGGGTGTCTTCGGCCAGCGCGTTCAGTCGAGAACGGGACTTCGGCGGCGGATATCCGAGATCGCGGGTAAGGCCCATCAGTGCCTCGGTCACTGCGACCGCGGCGCCGATCCCATCGATAACGTAATGCGACAACACCAGACTGACGGCAGTCGATCCGTCGCTGAGCGGAACCACGCTGATCCGCCAACCGGGTCCCGACTCGGGATCGATCGGCAATTGCGTGCGTTCATCGAACCAGTCATCGAGTTCGGCGCGCGGGCGGATGGTTACGGCGATATCCAGCGGTGCGGGTGCCGGATCTGAAACCCAGCGCCACCGGCCGAAGGGCAGCGGCGACCGCTCGATGAGCCGCCCCATCATGCCTTGGCCCAGGGCATCGCGGAAATGCTCGAGACCCTTCAGGTCGACCTCATGCTTATAGAGCCAGCCGACCTGCATCACCTCTTTTTGACCGGCAGCCCGATGTCCTGCATAAAAGGCTTGGTCCATCAAATCGAGCCGATTGTCCGGCCGTGCACCCTCGTGTGATGCGCGGGCCGGGCGGTCTTGAATCGTCACGTGGAAAGCCTCCGTTGGCACCGGGTCTGCCCGCGACCCCCGCTACGGCGCCGCATCGACAGGTCGAACCGAATCTAAGTGAGCGTCAGAGTAACCGACTGGTTGTTTTCGGATGGCTGATGTCGCACCGCTTACACCAGGAGACCGCAAAGTCTCGATACCTTGTCGAAGCACTCGCAAAAACCCTATTGTGCGGCTGTGATCAACAGTCGGACCAGCGCCGCGAATCCCGTTGGAAGCCCCTCCGGCTCACACTCACCGCGGTCGGCCGCCGACCCGGAACGCCGGAAGCGTCCGGTAGCACTATTCATATTGGGTAATGGTCGGTCCGGGACCTCGGCTCTGACCCAGGTTCTCGCGCTGTGCGGTGCTGCGCTTCCGCCCGGCCTGTTGGGAGCGACCTCGGAGAATCCACGAGGATTTTTCGAGCCGCGCGCCGTCATTCACCTGAACCAGGCGATCCTGCATGCGCACGGCAGCTCGGGGTACGACATGGCGCTCGACGCCTATCAGGAAGGAGCGTTCGAGGTCGAGAAGAACAGTGTCTGGGTGGCCAAGGTCAAGGACTACCTCACCAGCCTGCCGGCCGCTCCGCTGTTGGTGGTCAAGGAACCGAAGACGACGACGGTGTCCGGGATCTGGTTCGAGGCGGCGCGGCAGGCAGGATTCGACGTCGCCACCGTGATCGCCGTGCGCCACCCGGAGGAGATCATCGGATCGCTGGAGAAGCGTGCCAGACAGCAGAATTATGTCGAAGCCTCGCCGGAACTCACGTGTGCGTGGTGGTTGAAATACAGCTTGCTTGCCGAGCGCGAAACCAGGGGAGTACCGCGTGTATTCGTGGAATACACCAATCTCCTCGAGGATTGGCGCCGGGAGATGAAGCGGATTTCAGCAGCGCTTGCGATCGATCTCAACGTGCGCGACGAGACCGGCGTCGGTGACTTCCTCACCCCGAATCTCCGTCACCACCGAACCGGCGGCCCAGTGGCCGAACCGTTCGGCACCGACTGGATCGGCACGGTTTACGCTGCCTTGAGCGCCGCCGCGCGCGATGAGTCGTTGGATGCCGCCGCGCTGGATCGCGTCTTCGACGGATATCGCGCGTGCGAGCGGGGATTTCGCCAGGCGCTCGACGATTCCCGTCGCTACCGCAACCTCGACCGGCTGCTGCCTCCGTTCGTCGTCAAGCTGGGTCTGGAGACGTTGGCGCTGGCTCACCGACGCAAGGGGACGTGGGCATAGGTGATGTGGCTGCCAGGCGGCCGAACCGCGAAGTTCGACGTCATCGGATCGAGGCGAAGGCGGGTATGGGGATTGACAGCGGGAGCGATCCGTTGAAATTCGTGCTGGCGTTCTATGGAACACGCGGGGATGTCGAGCCCGGTATCGCGGTCGGCCGCGAGTTGATGCGCCGTGGCCATGCCGTGCAGATGGCCGTGCCGCCCGACTTGATGAAGTCCGCTGAAGCGGTCGGACTTTCGGCGGTCGCGTACGGACCTGACACCGGGGCGTGGCTGGAGGACACTCGCGATTTCTGGGGTTACTTCTTTCGCAACTTCTGGCGGGTCCGGGATGTCCAGAGAAATTTCCGCGAATCCCGGGAGCCGGGTATCCGGGCATGGGTCGAGATGAGCAGGACGTTGACGCCCGTCGCGGCCGGGGCAGACCTGCTTGTCACCGGAGTCAGTTACGAAGAACTCGTTTTCGACGTCGCCGAATGCTGCGGCGTGCCGCTGGCTACGGTGTTCTGGTTCCCCATGCGGATCAACGGTCGGTTGGTTCCGAATCTGCCGCCGGCGGCGCTGCGCCTGGCGATGCGGGCCTACGAATGGCTGATCTGGGCAGGAGTGAAGAAGGTCGTCGGTCTGACCCGACGCGAATTGGGTCTGCCGCCGGCAACGAGGCCGGTGCCCGACCGCATCGCCGAGCGTGGGTGGCTGGAAATCCAGGCCTACGATGAGGTGCTCTTCCCGGGCCTGGCGGCTGAATGGGCGAAGTGGAACGGCCAACGTCCGTTCGTCGGGACCCTGACGCTGGAGCTTCCCACCGAGGCCGATGACGACGTCATGTCGTGGATTGCCGCTGGAACGCCACCCGTTTGTTTCGGTTTCGGCAGCATCCCGGTGGAGTCACCAGCCGACATGATCGCGATGATTGCGGGTGCCTGCGCACAGGTGGGGCAACGGGCTCTGGTTTGTGCCGGGTGGACCGATTTCAGCGACGTGCCCCAGTACGACCACGTCAAGGTGGTCGGCGCAGTGAACTACGCGGCCATCTTCCCCCTGTGCCGGGCGGTTGTGCACCATGGCGGTGCGGGCACCACAGCGGCGGGTCTTCGCGCCGGAGTCCCGACGCTGGTGTTGTGGATGGCGGACGTTCAGGTGATATGGGGTGCGGCGGTGAAGGGGCTGAAGGTCGGCACGTCGCGACGCTTCACCGCGGCCACCGAAAAGACTTTGGTGGCCGACCTGAAGACCATCCTCGCGCCGGAATACCTCGACCGCGCCCGCCGTCTCGCGCGCCGGATGATCAGACCCGCCGAGAGCGTGACGGCCGCTGCCGACCTCATGGAAGATTTCGCTCGTCGCAAGGGCCGCCTGGTCGGCGTGCCCTGCTGAAACACGGCGCCTCGCCGAAAACCGGGTTTAGACTCGGCGCCGAAATGCTGGCATGTGAGATAGGGCGGATTTGACTTCCATAGAGGGCAGCGCTGGCGCCCGCGTGCATGAGGTGAACAGGACCCGGCCCGACCCGCGGCGGACACGCCGGCATGCCTGATGCTGAGGGCAGGGTTCGGATCGGCATTCTGGGGGCTGCCCAGATTGCGCCCGCGGCGCTGGTAACTCCTGCGAAGGACAACGCCGACGTTGTGGTCACCACGGTTGCTGCCCGGGACCCATCGCGCGCCCAAGCCTTTGCGGGTAAGCACCACATCCCGCGAGTGCACGACAGCTACGAGGCGCTGATCGCCGACCCGGACGTGGACGCGGTCTACATTCCGTTGCCAAACGGCTTGCACGGGAGATGGACTCGAGCCGCACTCACGGCAGGAAAGCATGTGCTGTGCGAGAAACCCTTCACCGCCAATGCCGCCGAGGCCCGAGACATCGCCGAGTTGGCCGCCGCTTCAGACCGAGTGGTGATGGAAGCGTTCCACTACCGCTACCACCCTTGTGCATTGCGCGCCGAGGAGATCATCAACTCAGGGGAGCTGGGCACTCTGCGGCAGGTCGACGTCGCCTTCTGCTTTCCACTGCCGAAGTTCTCCGACATCCGCTACAACTATTCACTCGCTGGTGGAGCCACCATGGACGCCGGGTGTTATGCCGTGCACATGCTCCGGACGTTCGGTGGTGCGACTCCGGAAGTCGTGCAGGCACGAGCGAAGCTGCGGGACAGGATGGTCGATCGTGCGATGACGGCCCGGCTGCGGTTTCCGGGCGGACACGTCGGCTCGTTGCGTTGTTCGATGTGGTCGACCGACCTGCTTAGGATCAGCCTGCGGGTGACGGGCGACCGGGGCGAGCTGTATGTGCTCAACCCCTTGGCGCCCCATCTTTTTCATCGATTCTCGATCCGGTCCGGCTCCGGCCGGCGGGTGGAGAAATTCAACTGCCGGCCCACCTATGCCTACCAGCTCGATGCGTTCGCCGCGGCGGTGCTTCGGGGTGGACCGGTGCTGACCCCACCCGAGGACGCAATCGAGACCATGACGGTCATCGATTCGATCTACCGCGCCGCGGGCCTGCCGATCCGCGAACCATCCTGAGCGTCGTCGCCCTCGGGAATCTGAATTCGCGCCACACTGGTTTGAAGGTCTTCTAGTATCGCGTGCGGTCTGGTTCACAAAATTCGCGAACCGCCGTCGTTCGCCGGCGAATCGATGCAATACCGGGCCGGTCCTGCCGACTGGTGCGGCTTGACAGAGAAAGATGAGGTCCATGCCGGACAGCGAGGGCCGAGTTCGTATCGGTATCTTGGGGGCGTCGAGTTTCGCGCCGACGACGATGATCAACCCGGCCAGGGGAAACCCCGAGGTCGTGGTGGCTGCGGTCGGCGCACGCGCTCAGGCCAGCGCTGACGAGTTTGCCGCCAAGTACAACATCGCCAAGGCCTACGGCAGTTACGAGGCGCTGATCGATGATCCAGACCTGGACGCCATCTACGTGTTGGTGCCGACCAGCATGCACGGCAAGTGGACGAAGATCGCTCTGGAGGCCGGCAAGCACGTGTTGGTGGAGAAGCCATTCACGGCCAACGCCGCCGAGGCGGCGGAGATCGCCGAATTGTCCGCGAAGTCAGATCGCGTGGTGATGGAGGCGATCCAATTTCGCCATCACCCGTTGACCCGACGGGTGGAGGAGGTCATCGCTTCGGGGGAGCTCGGCACGTTGCAGCGAGTCGATGTCGCGTTGTGTGTGTTGCTTCCCACCTTCAAGGCCAACTGCTACAACTACGACCTTGCCGGCGGGGCGATGATGGACGCCGGGAGCTACGTGACCAACATGGCGCGCACCTTTGGTGGTTCGACTCCGGAAGTCGTTTCCGCACAAGCGAAGCTGCAGAAGCCCCGGGTCGACCGTGCCATGACTGCCGAGCTGCGGTATGCCGGCGGTCATACCGGGCGGCTGGAGTGCGCCCTGTTCTCGGGAAAGATGTTCTGGGCCAGAGCCAAAGTGGTCGGTGACCAGGGCGAGCTGCACTGGTTCAGTCCCGCCGCTCCGAACCTTTTCCCGCGGCTTGCGATTCGGTCGGCCAACGGCAAGCGAATCGAGCGGTTCTCCCGCCGGCCCACCTACTCATTTCAGCTGGACGCGTTCGCGGGCTCGGTGCTGCGCGGTGAGCCGGTGCGGACATCACCACAGGACGCGGTGGAGAACATGAGCGTCATCGACGCGGTCTATCGAGCGGCGGGCCTGCCGGTACGCCAGCCGAGCTGATCGTCTTCGCTCACCGAGCCACGTTGATCGACTGCACGCCGCAAGATCCCTACGTGGCGAAGTGCGCCTGGTCGACGTGCTCTGCCACGCGTAAGGCGTTTGCGGCGACCGTCAAACTCGGGTTGAGCCCGGCGCTGGAGGGAAAGAAGGACGTATCCACGACATAGAGGTTTCGCACTTCGTGTGCGCGATTGTGCGCGTTCAGTACGCTGGTTTCCGGGTCGGAGCCGAATCGGCAAGTGCCGCAGACATGCCCGACGTTCGAGTTCTGCTTGCCGCTGCCCAGGCTGCGGGTGCGGAACGGTTCCAGCGTCTCTTTGAACAACCGCAGGAAAGCGGTGTGTCGTCGCACCTCGTTGGCGTGCAGGCGGTATTGGATCCGCATGCGTTGGCGGCCATCGGAGCCTGGACAGTCGGGCACCAGTACTCGGTTGTCTCGGTACGGCAGGTCCTCCATCATGGCGGCTAGGATCAGGCCGCCGGTGAAGAACCTCTCGTAGACGCGCCGCACCGCGGGCTTCATCATCCGCAGCGCCTTGGCCTGTGGCCCCGGGCGATTGATCAGCCACTCCATGGGCGGAATTGCGCCGAACGACTGTATGGTCCCGTATTTCTGGCCCTGATAGAAATAGAAATCGTTGAGCCCGATCTCCTTGTTGGCGGCTGTGATCCTGGATCCAGGTTGCGGCCAAATCATGACCGGGTCGAGAAGGTGGCGCATCAAGTTGCGGCCCACCATATCTGAGCCATTAGCCAGTCCCCGCGGCCAATCGCCCGAGCGGGAATTAAGCAGCAGGACCGGGCTGGCGAGGGCGCCGGCCGCCAAGACGACGACCTTTCCTTTCAGCGCCAACATTCCCGATGGGTGCTCGCAGATCACCTGACGAACTTCAGTGGCGTCCGCGTCGAGGCGGACGACCCGGCATTGCGTCAGCAACCGGGCCCCGTATTCGGTGGTGGCCGGTTGCACGCAGTTACGGGCGGAGTCGTTCTTGCACGACCGGGAACACAGGAAGGTCTGGCAGGTGGCGCAATCGTCGGTGTAGTCACATGCCATCGGCAGGTGATACGGGTGCAACCCGCGGGCTGTCAGGTGGTCGGCGAGCCGCTGGTTGTCAGCGGAGAACGGGGGAGCGGCAGGCAGATTGGCGCTGGCCGACTCGGGCCGCAGCGGGTCGGGCTGGCCGCGGACGGCCAGTAGCCCCTCGGCCTGCGCGTACCACGGGAGCATTTCGTCATAACTGACGGGCCACACTTCCGGCACCGTGGAATCGCCTGGGTCGGCGAAATTCCGCCGGGGACTGAAATCGCGGGCGAAGAATCGCTCGCACACCATGCCGTAGAGGGCGGAGGACCCGCCCGTCCCGCTGCCGATGAAGGGAACGAAACGCTTGGCCAGGCGTCCGCTGACGTCTTCGACCTCGTCGGTCGAACGCCCGCCACGGGCCAGGGCGTCGAAATAAGCCTCTGTGGACCGGGACGCGAGTGGCTCCGCCAATTCCGGCATCGATGATCTGATCGTTCCGGGGACGCCGGGCAGAGTCGACCGGCCCTTTTCGACGAACAGCACTTTGCGGCCGGCCCGGGCCAGCGAGTACCCCGCCATCCCGCCACCCATGCCGGTGCCGATGACAATGACGTCCCACATCACCCGCTCGGCCTCGCGTGCGTCCAGTGTGGCTTCGGCCAACGTCTCGAGCTCCTCAGTGTGATGGCCCAACATTCGGCCTGATCTGCGCGGTTGGAGATCGTAGCAACGATGAGTGGGAGGCAATGGCCGAATGCCTACTCACGTGTCAACAATCCCGGTAATAATGACCGGTGCTTGTGACTTTGCCGTGGCGCACGATATCGAAAGGGCAGAACCCGCGATGAAATTTGTGCTGGCGGCCTACGGAACCCGGGGTGATGTGGAGCCGTCCGTCGTCGTCGCCCGTGAGCTGCAACGTCGGGGTCACACAGTGTGGATGGCCGTCCCGCCCAACCTGGTTGCGTTCGCCGAGGAGGCCGGGCTCACGGCCGTTCCTTACGGATTGGATTCGCGGCCGACGATGGACTCGGCGCTCAACTATTTCAGGTGCTGTTTTCGCACACCCTGGAGATTTCGCGAGTTGAATCGGATGGCACGTGAATCCGAGGGGTTCGCCACCCAGTGCTGGATCGACATGACCGCAACCCTGCAATCGCTCGCGGACGAAGCCGACGTGTTGGTCACCGGCCTGATCTTCGAGCAGCCCGCCGCCAACGTCGCGGAACTCTACGACATCCCCCTGGTGACTCTGCACTATTTCCCGGTGCGGATTCACAGTCAGCTCGTCGCGTTCGTTCCGCCGCTGCTCACTCGTGCCATCATGCGGGCGAACGACCGGCTGGCGTGGAAGAGCACCCGCAAAGCAGAAGACTCCCAGCGCCAGGACCTGGGCCTTCCACCGGCGACAGCTCCTGCGCCACAACGGATCGCCGAACGTCACGCGTTGGAGATCCAAGCCTACGACGAGGTCTGTTTTCCTGAGCTGGCGGCCGAGTGGGCGCAGTGGGGTGACCTGCGGCCGTTTGTCGGGACGTTGACACTGGAGATGGCTACCGACGCCGACGACGAGGTGGCGTCGTGGATTTCCGCCGGAAATCCACCGATATTCTTCGGTTTCGGCAGTGTTCCCGTCGAGTCGCCGGCGGACATGATCGCGATGATCGCGGCGGCGTGCGGGCGCTTGGGCGAGCGCGCTTTGGTGTGCGCCGGCTGGACCGATTTCAGTGACGTCCCCGAATTCGACCACGTGAAGATCGTGAACGCTGTCAACTACGCGGCGATATTCCCCAGCTGTCGTGCCGTCGTCCACCACGGTGGAGCCGGGACGGTGGCGACAGGTCTGCGGGCTGGGGTGCCCCAGTTGATCCTGTGGACCCTGCACCACCAACTGTTCACCGGGGCAGTGGCGAAACGACTGAAGGTGGGTGTTGCCAGGCGCATTTGGTCGATCAATGAGAAGACATTGGTCGAGGACCTGCGCACCATCTTGGCGCCGGAGTATCGAGCCCGTGCTCGTGAGGTGGCCGCGCTGACCTCTGCTCCCGCGGACAGTGCCGCGGTGGCCGCCGATCTCGTCGAGAACTTTGCCCGCGCCAATCGTGTCTACATTCAGTGACGGCCGAAATACCGCCGCCTCTGCGCCGGCTGTGGGCGCGGTCCCATGTCTGGCCTCGGATATCGGTGCCTCTATCCGGTTACCCGCTCGATTTCTGGGATGGGCGCGCCGCGCGACTGATATGTTGCCGACACCAACAACGACGTGATCGTCGTCGGCTCCGGCCTTTGGCGCGCGGGCTGTGAAAGAGCTGACGGAAGGCGGCCCGAAGTTGTCCTGTCCGGAGAGGGCAATAACCTGCCGCGGTATCCGGTCCCGCCGGCAGGGCAGCGGGTCGGGTTTCGCCGGACGCCAGACGGGCGTTTACCGCGCCGACAAAGGGGCCCAGACCTTAGGCCGCCCAGCCGTCCCCGATTTCACCGAGATTCTGGAGGTCTGCAGGTGGGCGTGATCGAAAGAATTGACCGGCGCGCCGTCGATCGGACGACCGTGCACCGAATCTGGAGAGCGATTCTGATCGTCGTCGCCCTGTGCGTCGCAGTGGCGTGCTTCTTCGCCCCGGTGCTTCTTGCGGTCATCGGGATCTTGCTGGTGCTCCTGATATGTGCCCGCGTCCTTTACCGTGGACGCGGCCGTTATATTCCGCATCTCTACGCTCGAGACATCAGCATTTACGACCAGGACTACCAAGCGTTCATCGAGAACTCGCTTTCCGACCTGCGGAGCTGCAAGATTTCCGGCCACACATTGTTGCGGGAAGCAGCGCGACTGCCGGATCCGTCGCCCGAGAACTCCGATGAATTACTTTTGGACCTCGGTGTCTGGCTTGGCTGGTCGACAAGACTGGTGTCGGACGCGTCGAATCGCACGGTATACGGCTTCGACACGTTCGAGGGGCTGGTCGAGGATTGGCAGATCGACGACCAGATGCTCCTGAAAAAGGGAACGTTCTCACTGTCCGACCCGGTGGCCCAGCGCTTCATCAGGGACACCGGTGTCACGTTGCACGACGGTGTGCCCGATGTACTGGGTCGCAAGGTGCAGTACGTCAAGGGAAGCACCTACGACACCTTGGCTCCGTTCCTCGCCGCACGTCCAGGCGCTGCGATCAAGCTTTTTCATATGGACTTGGATACCTACGAGAGTTGCCTGCACGGACTGGAGACCTGCAAGGACCGGTTCGTGGTGGGCTCGATCCTGGTCTTTGACGAATACCTGGTGACCAACGGTGAAATGCTTGCGTTCTTTGAATTCCAGAAGCGCTACGGCTTGGACTGGCGATACCGAGCGTGGGGACTTGAAGTCGGTGAAATGAATGTGGAGATGGTGACCTCGCGCTGGAAGCGCATGCTGTACTACCTGGCTTCCATTGTCGTCTACTGCGGCGGCACCACCGGTCTGTACACGTGGGCATTCTTCGAGCGCCGTTTCTGGCGATTCTGGCTGGGTGCGCCGGTGGGCGATATCGCGTTCATGCTCGGCGCGGCTGGCGAGCGGAAATCAGTGAGTCTTGAAATTACCGGTCTAGGGAAGCTGGGCTCGCGGCCGGCGTGATCGAGGGGAGAAAGTGCTGGCGGGACTTCGATCCCGCCGACAGACGGTGACTGCCAACGGGAGAAATTCGGGTCTAGGGGCACCGTAGGGCTATACCGACCAGGTTTTCGTTGCGTCCGAACCTAGGGCTTTAGCAACATATCCTGCTGGCGCGCGGTGGTCCGGTTGCAATTCAGTAATGTCGCAGGTTCAGATCACAGAGTGGAGTGGGAAAATAAATGGTACGTGAGGACACAGTCGGGGATAAGGGTAAGAAGCCACCCGTTGAGGTTGCAAAAGCGACGTTGAAGTCGGTGCGGAGCTTTGCGAATTCTGTACGGTCGCTGTTCTTCTATCAACCGACGGGTTCGGAGCCGGAGGAGTACCTGAAATGGTACTTCAACACATTCGTGTGGAAGAAGACGACCTGGCTGGGAATCACCGCCTGGAAGTCGGTCAGCGATATGTGGAACTACCAGGAAATCATCTTCGACCTGAAGCCCTCGGTGATTATCGAGTTCGGCACGAATCAGGGTGGATCGTCCCTCTTCTTCGCCGACATCATGCGCAAAATCGGGCAGCCGTTCAAGATCATATCGGTGGATATCACTCACAAGGCTCTTCACCCGAGCGCGGCGAGCGATCCCGACGTGATCTTCATCGAATCGTCGTCCACGGCGCCGGCGATCGCCGACCGAATTCGGGAACTCCGGGCCGAATATCCCGGGAAAGTCTTCGCCATCCTGGACAGCGACCACACGATGGGTCATGTGCTCGATGAGATGAAGCTGCTGCGTCCGCTGCTTACGGCGGGGGACTATCTGATCGTCGAAGACTCGATGCTGAACGGTTACCCCGTCCTGCCCGGCTGGGGACCCGGCCCGTACGAGGCCATCGAGGCATACGAGAAGGAATTCCCCAACGACTACACCCATGACGTGGAGCGGGAGAACAAATTCGGCTTCACGTTCGCGCCCAATGGATTCATGATCCGTAACTAGCGGCGGCGGGCAGCACGGCGGTCACCGACGTGCTGCGCCCGGGGAGGCCGGCCGGCCCGATGCGCATGCTGGCGTGCGCATCGGGCCGGTTGCGTATCAGGGTTGGGAAAGGGCCCGGTCAGCCAACGCCGCCATCGCTGGTGCGAGCAGCCGGGAGTATTCCGAGGTGATGTGACTCCAGTCCGCGTAGACCAGGGTGTCGCCGACGATGACGGGGCAGCGCTCGGCGGTGCAGAACAGATCCGTGAGATCGGCGTACTGTCCGCCCCCGGCCTGGGTGGCGGATCTTTCAGCAGCGATGCCTGACTTGTTCACCGCGGTGGAGGTTTTAGACGTGCACGCCACGACGTCATCGAGGTGACCCGATAAGCAGATTGGCACCACGAGATGCGGGTCAGGGACGGGCCCGAGCACCAGCACTCGGGCACCGGTCGATCGCAATTGCTTGACAAGCCGCGTGAGACTACCAAGCCATTCGGGATCGTAAGGTGTAAAACCCGTCTGCCCGTCGAAGCTACCGCCCGTACCGTAGACCCGCCACATGCTGACCACGATCAACCGGGGATGCTCGGCGCGCAGCCGCGCGAGGATCCCCGCCGCCCACTGTTCACATTGATCTAGGCGCTGGGCTAGCCGACGGAGAGGGCTGCTGGCGATCGGGGCATCCATGAGCGGGCAAGCTGTCTTGGCTAGGGTCTCCAGCCGCCATTTCCGTTGGGAGGCCAGCTGCTGAAATGCTGGATTCCACATGGCGGCGTGTGAGTCGCCGACCAAGGCCACGGTGGTAGCCGATTTGGTATCGCCGGTGGCGCATTCGGGCTGGCCCCCTGGTAAGGCAGACGCATGCAGCCGTTGTGCGCTAACGCTCTCAGTTCGGCTGCAGCGTTGACCAGCGGAGGATCGAGGTTCGCGGGGACGGCTTGCAAGTCGGCCGAGTTTGCTACTGCGGCTTGCACCTGGGCGAAGGCCTGTTGTACTGCAATGTCGTAGGCTGCCGGACCGGCGCCGGCAGGGGCAGGCGGTGCCGTGATAGTGAGCGGGTCCCCGGGGGCGCCGCGACCGATCGGATTCGGAACGACGAGTATCAGGGCAGCGCCGACGGCTACTGCAGTGGTGGTGGCGACAGCTCCTAATGCGAGACTGCGCCAGGGTGAGGTCCGGACACTACGTGCGAACCTCAGTGGGTTTTCGAGGTACCGAAGGGTAAGCCAAGCGAGTCCAGCGGATGCCAGAGCCGCGGTCAACCGCCCCGACAGTCCCAGCGCGTGACCGACCGCGGCGGGAGCCAGAATCAACACCGGCCAGTGCCACAGATACCAGGAGTACGAGATGCGCCCGATGGCGCGCATCGGCGGCAGGCTCAACAATCGGCCGCATCCTTGAGTCGGTGTGGCGCACCCAGCACCGATGAGCAGCGCGGCGCCCAGAGTGGGTAGCAGCGCGGAGGTCCCTGGAAACAGGGTTGTCGGGTCGAACCAGATGCAGGATAGAAAGATCAGGGCCAACCCCGTCCAGCCCACCACCGTGGTGATTCGCGGCGGCATGCGGCTCCATTGGGTGGTGGTCAGCGCGACCAAACCGCCAATACCCAATTGCCACGCCCGAGTTGGTAACGAGAAGAACGCGGCGGCTGCCATCACGTAGGTCAGCACCAGTGATACCGCGAACGAGACGACAACCACCAGCGCTAGGACCAATACATAGGGTCGGCGAGCAGCGGTTGCCTCGATTCTGGAGCGTTTGCGTGCGCGTCGAATCAGCCACGCAGTGGCCAAAAGCATTGGGGCCCAAACCAGATAGAACTGTTCTTCAACACCCAAGGACCAGTAATGCAGGAAGGGCGACTGCGGTAGGTGGCCGCTGAAGTAGTCTCCGCCGCGGACGATGAACCAGTAGTTGCCAATGTATAGGGAACTTGCGATGCCGTCTCCGATCGCCGTCGTGGCCTGCAGCGGAGGCAGCAGAATCGCAGATCCAATCATGGTCACCACTCCGACCGCTGCCGAGGCCGGGAGAAGCCGGCGGGCGCGGGCGCCGTAGAAGCTGCGCAGTCGGACGGTGCCGGTGGTGTTCGCTTCCCGCCAGAGCAGGCCGGTGATCAGGAAGCCAGAGATGACGAAGAAGACGTCCACTCCGACATAGCCACCGCCGAGCCCGGGCATACCTGCATGAAACAGCACCACCCCCAGCACGGCGATGGCGCGCAAACCTTCGATATCAGTGCGAAAACCCGCCCGGTCCCGGCGCCGATCCTGCAGTTCTTCTCCCCGGCTAACGCTGTCCGCGTGGCGCAACAATCACCTGCTTAGTAATTTCGGCGGAATTCTTGAGTCGACGCATTCTTGCATTCGGGTGCGTTAATAATGGGGTTTTCGAGGATCGGGTCGGATCTCGGGTCGGCGGCCGGGCGGCGCGGCAGGCGCAGCGGGTTTGATCGTTGCCGAGGTCGGCTCCATCCAGCCGGTGCGCGGAACCTGCGAATTCCAGATCTTTTGACGCTGACGTTAGCTAGACTGCCGCAGTCAGCCTCGGATGGAGCCCCGGTTCGCGTGAACGTGCGGGGACTGAGACGCTAGGAACTGCATGGCTAGAGGCGCTTTCGGACGTAGCGACGCTGAGATCGACCTCTTGGTCCGCGGCATGCGGTCGGGAATCGCGGTAGTGGGCTTCGGATACATCGGCACGGTGATCGGTGCGGTGCTTGCGGACCGGGGCTGGCCGGTGGTGGGCATCGATGTCCGGGACAGCGTGGTCGACGACATCAATTCAGGCCGCACCAATGTGCCAGAGCCCGGCCTCGGGGAGCTCGTCGCGAATGGCGTGCGCGCCGGGCGTCTCCGGGCCACCGCTGACTACGGCGTGATTGCGGAGAACGACTTCATCATCGTGACCGTGGGCACGCCGTTGGGGCCGGATTACGAACCGATCGTCGACGACATCAAGGCCGCGGCGAGGGCAGTCGCGCAGCATCTTCGAGAAGGCCATCTCGTCATCCTGAAGAGCACGGTCCCGCCAGACACCACCGAGAAAATCTTCCTGCCGATCCTGGAGGAAACGTCCGGATTGCGGGCCGGCGTCGATTTCGGACTGGCGTTCTGCCCGGAGCGGCTCGCGGAGGGCCAGGCGATTCGCGAATTCCTCTCGATCCCGATCGTCATCGGCGCTGTCGACGAGCGCAGTGCCCGAGCGTGCGCGACGCTGTGGCGCCACGCCCTCGGGCTGGAGTCGATCGTCGTCGAGGACCCACGCACCGCCGAAATGGTCAAGCTCGCCGACAATCTCTGGATCGACCTCAACATCGCGATGGCCAACGAACTGGCCAAAGTCTGCGACCGCCTCGGCATGGACGTTTTGCAGGTCATCGGAGCGGCCAACTCGATGCCCAAGGGCAGTCATAACGTCAACATCTTGAGTCCGAGTATGGGCGTCGGCGGCTACTGCCTCACCAAGGACCCGTGGTTCGTCAATCACCTCGGTGAGACCTTGGGGCTGGATTTGCAGGTGCCGCGGACCTCGCGGACCGTGAACGACACGATGCCCGGCTACACCTACGGCCTGCTCACCCAACTGTTGGCCGATCAGGGAAAGACGATCGAAGACAGCAAGATCGCCGTCTTGGGTATCGCGTTCAAGAACAACACCGGCGATTGTCGGCTCACCCCCACCAAGTACGTCGTCTCCCTGCTCGAGGAGTCCGGCTGCCAGCTCTGCGTTCATGACCCGTGGGTGCCCGAGGACGAAGCGCACACCGTGACGAGCGTGCCGCTGAGCCCGGATATCGAGTCCGCCGTCAAGGACGCCGATGCGCTGGTGGTGCTGGCGGGGCATCGAGAGTTCCATCAGACACCGCTGGTTCGGCTCGCGGACCTCGCGGCTGACCGATGTGTTTTCCTGGACGGACGCAACAGTTTTGATCCGGCAGCTGCGCGGGCGGCCGGCTTCGTGTACAAGGGGATCGGCCGTTAGGCGGCTGGCGGACGTTTGTCAACCCACTCGTGAAACGAAAGACTCACTATGTCTCATATCGTCGTGACCGGCGGCTATGGTTTCGTCGGCTCACACCTGGTGACTGAATTGCTGGAACGCGGTGACAGAGTCACGATTTTCGATTTCGCGAAGAACACCCGGGACACGAGTATCGACTTCGACCGCTACCCCAACTTCCGGTTCGTCCAGGGCGATGTCACCGATGTGACTGCGCTGGAAGCGGCGATCACCCCCGATGTCGACATGGTGTTCCACCTCGCCTCGGTGGTAGGTGTCAACAAATACGTCGAGGATCCGTTGCGGGTGGTCGATGTCAGCGTGACGGGCACACGCAATGTTCTCGAACTGAGCCATCGGCGCGGAGCCCGAGTGGTGTTCACCAGCACCTCCGAGGTGTACGGCAAGAACCCCGATACGCCGTGGGCCGAGGACGACGATCGTGTCCTGGGATCGACACGCACCGCGCGTTGGAGTTACAGCACCAGCAAGGCGATGGCCGAGCACATGGTGTTTGCGATGCACGATACGTATGGGCTGCCGGTCACGGTCGTGCGGTTCTTCAACGTGTACGGTCCTCGGCAGAACCCCATCTTCGTGATCTCGAAGAGCATCCACCGGATTCTCAATGGCCGTGAACCGCTGTTGTACGACACCGGTGACCAGACTCGGTGTTTCACCTATGTCGACGACGCGGTCGCGGGCACCCTGCTGGCGGCCGGCAGCGATGCCGCGGTCGGCGAGGTCTTCAACATCGGCAGCATGACCGAGACGACCATGCGCGACGCCGTCGACATGGCGATCAAGATCGCCAATGTCGATTCCGTCTCGAGCACGACGGCGTTCGACACCGCAGAGCGGTACGGCGCACGGTATGAAGACATCCCGCGCCGCGTGCCCGACTCGACGAAGGCGCAGCGAGAACTCGGATGGCGCCTCAACGTGGATCTCGAAGAGGGCCTGCGGCGCACCATCGATTGGGCGCGCGCGAATCCTTGGTACCTCAAGTCGTGAGTATGGGAGGCAAGAGCCTAGGGCAGAGCTTCGATCCTCGAAGCAACGCGCTCAATGCGTGCCGCCTGGCGATGGCAACAGGCGTCATCCTCTACCACTCCTGGGCAATTACCGGCAGGCACCTGACGCCCGCTCCAGCCCACCAGATCCTCCGGGACGTTTGGGTCGACGGGTTCTTCGCGATTTCAGGCTTTTTGATCACTTGGAGTTGGTTCAAAAGGCCGCGGATCCGCGATTATTTCGTCGCTCGAAGCCTACGCATTCTCCCGGGTTTGTGGTTCTGCCTAGCTGTTACAGCGTTTGTCATCGCGCCGATCGGTGTAGCCATCCAGGGCGGCTCAGCCAGCAAGTTGCTGCGATCACCAGCGCCGATTCAGTACGTTCTTGGAAACAGTGCAGTAATGCTGACTCAACAAGGTATCGACGGTTCGCCCAGCGGCATCCCGGTGCCAGGGGTGTGGAACGGTTCGCTCTGGACTCTCATCTGGGAAGTCCTCTGCTACGTTGCCGTTGCACTGTTCGGTGTCGTTGGTCTGTTGCGCCGCCGCTGGTTCATCCCGACATTGTTGGCGTTGACACTGTTGTGGTCGGCGCGGTTACCACCGTGGAGTATGTTTGCGGACCTCGCCGAGACGCAGCAGGCGATGAATCCACAAACTGCAGTGCTTTTCGTTCAAGCAATTGTTGCACGCTTCGCCACCATGTTCTTGGCCGGTGCGTTCATCTATCAGGTACGCAACGTGCTGCCCGCGCGGTGGTGGCTTGTCGGGCTCAGCGTGGCCATTGTTCTAGCGGCAAGCTTCTTGCCTAATTATCGTATCCTTGCCGCGGTTCCGTTAGCCTACGCTGTAATTGCCACAGGCGCTCTGGTCCGCGGAAAGTGGCTGCAACTGCGGACTGATCTGTCGTACGGCGTATATGTGTACGGATGGCCCATGCAGCAATTACTGGTGATTTGTGGCTTAGGCGTTCTAAACCCGCTTCTATTCGCGATTGTCGCGGTCGCCGCTACCGTACCGTTGGCCGCGATCAGCTGGTTCGTCGTCGAGAAGCCGTCGATTTCGCTCAAGACTCGTTTAGGGCAGAGGCAACGCGCGCTGACTGAGCAAACCGTCGCGGCTGATTCTGCCGCTGCGACGTCTGAGGAGAGGGCGCCAAGCGCTCACATTGGGCGTGGGACGGGGACGACACCATGAGAATCGTAGTGGCGGTGTATGGAACTCGGGGGACGTAGAGCCCTCGCTCGTAGTCGGATGCGAGCTTGTGCGCCGAGGACATGACGTTCGGGTGGCGGTGCCTCCAGATATGGTTGGCTTTGCTGAATCAGTGGGCTTTATAGCCGTACCGTATGGTCCCGATTCTCAGACAGCTCTGGCTATGAATTCTGGAGCGAATCTTTATGGGGAATCCGGACACCGTGCCTGGCAGCTCCGGAGCGCAGTACGCGTGTGGCGTGAAGATTGGGAATTCAACGAGCGATGCCGCAGGGAACTCGGCAGCGTATTGCTCTCTATGGCTGAGGAAGCAGACTTACTGTTCCATGGCCAAGTCTTCGAGGATCTAGCCGACAATATCGCTGAGTCTTCCGGCATTCCCTTCGCGACTTTGCATTACATTCCGCTGCGCCCAAACGGCCAGTTTCTGTGGTTCTTACCCGCGCCTGCGAGCCGGGTGGCGATGACCGCCTTCTGGTGGCTGACTTCGCGTGTCGCCGGCAATGCAGAGAAACGCGAACGTCGCCAATTGGGGTTGCCGAAGGACCGTCGTGTAGCTACCCGACGCATTACTGAGCGCGGATCGCTTGAAATCCAGGCCTATGACGACGTGTGCTTCCCCGGTCTGGCGGATGAATGGGTGAGGTGGAAGGACCAGCGGCCTATTGTCGGCACGTTGACCTTGGAACAGGCCACGCCGGTCGATGATGAGGTTGAGTCGTGGGTTACCGCGGGGACACCACCGATTTGTTTCACTTTCGGCAGTATGGCGTTGAAGTCTCCAGCTGACACCATCGCTCTCATCAGCGCGGTTTGCGCTCAACTCGGCGAGCGGGCACTGGTGTGCTCTGGATCGAGCGGGTTCAGTAACGGTGGTCACGCCGAACACGTCAAGGTCGTCGAAGCAATGAATTTCGCAAGAATCTTTCCGGGTTGCTGCGCAATTGTTCATCACGGCGGGGCGGGGACGATGGCGGCCGCTCTTCGCGCAGGTATTCCGCACCTTGTGCTTTGGTCGGCACCGGACCGGCGGATGCGTGGCGCAGTTATCGCGCGGTTGAAAGTTGGTCTTTCGCGCCGATTTTCGGGCGGACTCGAAAGAAAGGCCTTGGTTGCAGATTTGCGACAGATCCTCAATCCGGAATATTCGGCCCGGGCCAGGGCTATCGCTTCGCAAATGAGGAAGCCCGCCGAGAGTGCAGCGGCTGCCGCAGATTGCCTGGAGAAGTTCGCTGGTTTGCGCTGACGCCTTGAGCGCCGTAGACGCCGTAGACGCCGTCGCAGCCCTATCACTCGTGAGCGAATGTTCGCTCTCCCAATGCTTCCATGGCCGGGGAAAGCAATCGGGAGTATTCCCGCGTCACATGGAACAGATCGACGTAGACCAAGGTATTGCCTACGATGACGGGGCATCTGTCGTTGGTGCAGAATAGCTCTGTAAGGTCCGCGTACTGTCCGCCGCCGGCATTGACGGCGCGTGACTCGGCCTCTACGCCAGGGCCATTCACGGCTTCCTTTCGTGTCGGCGAACAGTGCGTGGCGTCGTCAAGATGGCGTGAAAGGCAGTCCGGCACCACGGACCGCGGGTCCGGGATAGGTCCGAGCACCAGTACTCTGGCGCCGATGCCCCGAAGGTGCTGGACCATGCGGGTGAGTCCGTCGAGCCAGGCCTGATCATAGGATGTGAAGCCTGGATCCCAGCCATGGTTAGCACCGTATAGGCGCGTCATGCCCAAGACAATCAAGCGCGTTCGCTGCGTCTTCAACCGGTCCATGACCTGCCCCCGCCACCGCTCACACTCGGTGTACTCGCGGCCGGCCGCCGGATTATTGATCGGGATGTCGAGGAACGGGCAGTCGGCCTTCGCCATGATCTCAAGTCGCCAGTGTCGCCGTTCGGCAGCCTGTTGGAACGCTGGTACCCACATAGCGGCGTTCGAGTCGCCTAAGAGCGCTACTGAGGTCGACGAAGCGGTGTCAGCCAGTGCACACTCCGGTTGTCCGACTTCGAAAAAGCCGCGGAGACACCCAGTCGGGCTGCCGAGTCCATCCTTCGGTGTTGCTTGTGCAAGCGGTGGATCCAGATTTGACGGCACGGCCTCGAGGTTCGCCGATGCAGCCAGCGCGGCTTGCACCTCGGCGAATACATGCCTCACTGCGGCGTCGTAGCTCGCGATGGGAGATCCGGCCGGGGGAATTGCGACAGTGAGGGCAACAGGTTTCACCTCCGGGCCTCGGCCAACAGGAAGCGGTACCAGGACAAGGAGAGCCACGCCAACAAATACCACTGTGCCGGTCGCTATTCCGCCTAGTGTCAGACTGCGGCTGGCGGATTTCTGTATCTTCGGAGCGAATCGGAGCGGATCCTCAATGAACCGCACTGTGAGTGCGGCCAGCCCCGCAGAGAGCAGGGCACCACCCATCCCGAACCAGAGAGTGTGGCCCAGCGCTGGTGCAAGCGACCACAGCGCTACGAGCAGGATCGGCCAGTGCCACAAATACCACGAGTAGGAGATCCGGCCGATGGCACGCATCGGTGACAACCCCAGTAAGCGGCCACAACCTAGAGTGGGCGTAGCGCAGCCGGCGCCGATCACCAACAACGAACCCAACGTAGGCAACAACGCGGCAACACCGGGATATAGGGTCGTTGGAGTCAACATGGTGCAGGCCAGGAGGATCACCCCGAGCCCTGCCCACCCGGTAATCGCGGCGACGCGCGGTGATAGTCGTAGCCAGTTGTCGGAAGTAAGCGCAACGACACCGCCCGCCGCCAACTGCCAAGCACGGGTGGGAAGAGAAAAGAAGGCCACGGGGGGCGCTATGTACGTGATTATGAGGGAGAGCGTGAACGACACGGCCATGACGATCGCCAGGACCGTGAGATAGGGACGTTGAGTGGCGGTGACCAACTTAGACGTTCGTCGGTGCCAGCGTCGCACGAGCCACCCGGTGCCAAGAATCAGGGCTGGCCAAACAAGGTAGAACTGTTCCTCGACGCCCAGGGACCAATAGTGCTGAAAGGGTGATGGCGGCTGCGCGACTGCTAGGTAGTCAACCCCGTCCGCGATAAACCGGTAGTTACTGACGTAAAGAGCGCTGGCGATTCCGTCCCAAATGACGCTCCGTGCCTGTAAGACAGGCAACAAGGCGGCAGAGGATATCAAGATGAAAATCCCGACAGTTGCCGATGCCGGCAGCAATCGGCGGGCACGAGCTCCGTAGAAGTTCCTCAGACGCACGGTGCCCTTTGTGCTCACCTCCCGCCAGAGCAGGCGCGTAATGAGGAACCCTGAGATCACGAAGAACACGTCCACGCCAACGAACCCGCCGCTCAGGCCGGGAACACCCGCGTGAAAAAGGACCACGGCTAATACCGCAACGGCGCGCAAGCCCTCAATGTCTGGGCGGAATCGCGACTGGTTCGAAGCCTGGGTCCGCTGTTGTTCGGAAGCGCTATCGCTGTCGGCGTTACGCAAGGTCACCTGTCTGGTTGAGGTTCGGTATGCCCGAATCGAGTTGAGACTGTTTTACAAGCGCGTCATTTCGTCTGGTCCCGGAATCGCCATTCCTTGCTGGCTAGCCCCGCGACCCTCCGGATTCGGCCGCGGCGCGGTAGCCGCGGATCGCAAGCGGTCCGACAAGTGCGCCCAGGATCACAGTCCAGATCAGTCCCTGCAGTAGTGCCTGCAGTGGCAACCCGCCCTGAGCAAGGGCGCGCATCGAGCCGACAATCGGCTCCATCGGTTGTAATCGCAGCAGCGGCCACATCCATGAAGGCAGCGATTCGACTGGCGGGGAACCTGAGCTGGCGAACACGGCCGTGATGGCCGGCAGCGCCAGCCAGATGAGCATCGTGCCGTCCTTGGCCCGCACCGCGATCGCGATCACCGCCATCGCGAAGACGATGACGACCATCACCGGTACGAACAGGAACAGCAGCAGCGCGAGGGGGCCGCCGTGAAAGCGGAACCCCAGTCCGACTCCGACCAGCGTGATGACGGCTGTACTGGCCATCGTTCGCACTGCCTCGGCGATGAGCCGGCCGGTGAGGGCGCTCGCGCGGTTCAGCGGCAACGCCCACAATCGGCTGAGCAGCCCGCTGTCGCGCTCGAAGGACAGTGAAAGGCCGGCTGCCAGCGAGCCGGAGATCGCTCCGGCTATTGCGCACGTCGGCACCAAACCATAAAGACTGCTTGTGCCGGTGATGCGCAGGATCGATTTGCCGACCAACAGGTAGTAGATGATCAACAGGAATGTCGGGAACAGCACCGATTGAATGGGCACAACCGGCGCGCGCCGCCAGTGAGTGAGCAGTTGGCCGGCGATGACCAGGCTTTCGTTGACCAGTGAGCTGCGCAGACGGGGATTCGCGGTCATAGCGTCCGCCGTTGCATCCGCACCGCGACGGCGCCGAATCCCACCAGCAGTCCGAGACACCAGGCCAGGCTGTGGGCGAGATTGCCGATCTCCACGTTGCCGGCGGCCAATCCCCGCAGTGTCTCGGTCACCTGGGAAACCGGCTGATAGCGGACGAAACCGTGCAGCCAGTCCGGGAATGAGTCGACGGGCGCCATCCCGGTCGACACCATCACCAGAATCGTTTGAGGCACCAGCAGCACCTGACTGGAGCCCCCACCCTTGGCGATCGACGTCCGGGCGATCCCCGCGCCGGTCGCGTCCGCGGCAAGCGACAGCGCCAAGGTGAGTGCCAGCACGAGCACCATGAAAGCCACCAGATAGCCGGGGCCGCTGTACATCCGGAAGCCGAACGCATAGCCGACGGCGATGGTCGCGAATAGGGCCAACGCGCCGCGAAGGAGGCAGTAGAGCATACGGGCGGTAAGCGGCGCCATGGTGGAGATGGGCAATGTGCGCAGGCGAACACTGAGCTCGGACTGCTGGTCTCGAGTCGCCCGGTCAACGGTGGTCAGCGCGCCGAGCAGGGTCACCTGGACGATGATGACCGGCAGCAGGTACTGCGGGTAGCCGATCCCGCCGGTGTCGATCACGTTGCGCAGGGCGAAGTTGAACACCATGAAGTTGCCGGCCGGAGCCAGCACCGCGAAGGGCAGATCGTCGCGGAGTGTGTCGTGCACTATGCGCTCGGTGAGGGCAGCAACTGCTGTCACGTGGTGGCGCCATCTGTGAGATGCAGAAAGACCTCGTCGAGGGAGGGCCGGCGCAGCGAAATGTCGGCCAACTCAACGTCGAGCTGGTCGACCCGGCGAAACACCTCGCTGAGCGTCGATACCCCGTTGGGCGCCAACACCGACACGGTATTGGCCTCTTCGTCGAGTTGGGCGTCCTGAAGATCCGCGACCACGGCGAGGATCTTGGGGAGGTCTGCGGGATTGGTGGGGCTCACAGTGCAGTAGCTGAATCCCATCCGGCTCTTGAGGGAATCAGCCGTCCCGGTGGCAATCACACGGCCGTGGTCGATGACGACGATCGAGTCGCTGAGGATGTCGGCCTCCTCGAGATACTGCGTCGTCAGCAGCACCGTGACACCTTGAGCTGCCAACCCTGAGACCAGATCCCATACCGCGCGCCTGCTACGCGGATCCAGTCCGGTGGTCGGTTCGTCGAGAAAAAGTACCTTGGGTGAAACCACAAGTGCGGCGGCGATATCGATTCGGCGCCGCATCCCACCGGAGTAGGTGTCCACCCGCCGGTCAGCGGCGTCTGCCATGTCGAACTGCTCGATCAACGCGTCGGCCCGTGCGCGGGCGTCTTTGCGGCGCATGCCGTGCAGCCGACTGAACATCACCAGGTTTTCGCGCCCGGTCAGCTGCCAGTCCAGCGCGGCGTGTTGCCCGGTCATCGCGATGGATTCCCGCACCTGGGCCGCTTCTTTGACGACGTCGAATCCGGCCACGATCGCTTTGCCATAGCTCGGCCGCATCAGCGTCGACAAGATGTTGATGGTGGTCGTCTTTCCCGCGCCGTTGTGGCCGAGCAAAGCGCAGATCGACCCGGTGGCAACGGAAAAACTCACGTCCTGCAGCGCAAGTATGTTTCCGTCGAAAGTCTTCGCCACACCGTCTAGCTCGATCACAAATATCGACCATAGCGTGAGGGGACTGTGTTCGGGAGGAGTAGCTTCGCGGTAAGCGAGAAATTCAAAAGCTGACCTATCTCTTTGTTGCCGGACGAAGGGATTTCGCAGTACCCGGTTAATTCTCGATCCAGTCGAGCAACGCCTGCGTGCCTTTCTCCAGCGACCACGCGGGCCGCCAATTCAGGTCCTCCACGGCGGGCTCGATGTCACACCGCGCGGCGCGTACGTCGCCGTCGCGGAATTTGCCGACGACCACCGGATCGGGTGCGCCGCAGCTGGTTGCAAGTTGCTGTGCGAGCTGATGAATCGTTGTCGGGACGCCTGAGCCGATGTCGACGTAGCGCGATGGCTCCGCCGGACCGGAGACCGCCGCATAGAGCGCTTCGACAACGTCGTCGATGTAGACGAAATCGCGCAGGATCTGTCCGTCTTCGTAGACCTCCAAGGCCTGTTTCTGCCGAGACAGCCGTGCGAAAAGGGCGACGATCCCGGTGTAGGAATTCGTCAGGGATTGGCCGGGCCCGTAGACGTTCTGCAAACGCAGCACACTGAGCCTGGTGTCATGTGCCGCTGTCCAGCCAGCCAGGATGTGTTCCTGGGCGAGTTTGGTAGCCGCGTAAATGTTGGTCGGACGGGGTTCGGTGCGCATGGCGCTGCTCGCCAGCGGCACGGCCGCCTCGCCGCTCGGTCCCTGCGGATCCCACCGGCCCGCAACGAGTTGAGCATGGCTGCGGGGGTGCGGATAGAAAACCTCATCGCCGGCGCGCCAGGCGCCTTCGCCGTAGACGGCACGCGACGAGGCAAGCACCACCTGGTCGGGTACGTGCCCGCAGCGGCTCAGCGCGTCGAGCAGTTGCGTCGTTCCCACCACATTCACCGAACCGTGGCGCGTTGCCTCGGTGAGTGACTGCGCCGTCCCCGTCTCGGCTGCCAAATGCACGATCTGCGACGGTTTGAACAATCTCAGAACGGCGTCGCAATCAGGCGCATGAGTGACGTCGCCGGTGTACAGCCGCACCGACGGCGGTAGATCGATCGTCGTATTCTCAGCGTGGACTTGCGGATGCAAGATGTCCATCACGGCCACGTCGTAACCGGCTTCTGCGAGGCGGCGGGACAGCGCCGACCCGATGAACCCGGCGCCGCCGGTGATGAGGACAGACTCGGACAAGGTTGTGCCTTCCTGAGTGTTACGCGTGGGCGAGTGCGCGGTCGGTCAGCGTTCCGATGGCGGGCGCCAGTTGACGGGAGTAGGGGATGGACACATGACTGACGTCCATGTACACCAACGTGTTGCCGACGACGACCGGGCAGCGTTCGGTGGTGCAGAACAAATCGCTGACATCGGCATACTGTCCACCGCCGGCCACAGCCGCCGCAGTCTCCGCGGCAATGCCGGATTCGTTGACCGCAGTTGACCGTTGCGGGTTGCAGGCCGCCGCATTGCCGAGGTTGCCGGACAGACAGATCGGCACGTTCGCATGTGGACTCGCGGCCGGACCCAGTACCAGCACCTGACTACCGATATCGCGGAGCCGCCGCACCAGTCGGGTCAGGCTTTCGACCCATGCGGTGTCGTAGGCCTTGAAGCCGGTCATCGTCTCGTCGAAGCCGTAACCCCGCCAGACGCTCACCACCACCAACCGGGGTCGCTCGGCCTGCAGCCGGGCCATGACCTCGGCACGCCATTGCTCACAATGTTGTAGATCTTCGATCATCCGACGGAACACGCCGCCGACCTCGACATCCATCACCGGGCAGGCTTCTTTGGCCATCATCTCCAACCGCCAATGTCGTTGGGCGGCAATCTGTTGGAAGGCCGGTGTCCACATCGCCGCATGCGAGTCGCCGATGAGGGCCACCGTTGTGGCTGACGTGACGTCGCCCATCGCGCATTCGGGCTGCCCGCTTTCGTAGGGTGTGCGTAGGCACCCGTTGTAGGTGAAGTTCCGTTGTTCGCCGGACAGGTTGCCCAGTGGCGGGGCCAGATTGGCCGGAACGGGTCTGGGGCCGACGGACTCCGCGAGGGCAGTTTGCACCTGAGCGAAGGCTTGTCGCACCGCAGCGTCGTAATCGCCCATGCCTGAACCCGGTACCACGGCGGCGGGGGCGGTGAACGCCACGGGCGTGGCCGGCGCACCGTGGCCGACGGGGGTAGGGACGACCTTCAGGAGCCCGAGGCCCGCGGCGACGGCGGTTGCGGTGGCCAGCGCGCCGAGGCCGAGACTGCGCCACGGCGAGTTGCGGAGCTTGGGTGCGAAACGCAGCGGGTTTTCGAGATAACGCAGAGTCACCCATGCCAGGACGGCGGCCAACAGTGCCGCGATGATCCGCTCGGCCAGTCCCAGCGGGTGGCCCAGCACCGCTGGTGCGAGCACCAGCACCGGCCAGTGCCACAAGTACCACGAGTAGGAAATCCTGCCGACCGCACGCATCGGCGGCGTGCTCAGGAATTGACCGCAACCTTGCGACGGGGTGGCACAGCCAGCTCCGATCACCAGTACCGCGCCCAGCGTGGGCAGCAGCGCGGCGGTGCCGGGAAAAGGCGTGGTCGAGGTGAACCACAGGCAGGCGAGCATGATCGCACCCAAACCGCTCCAGCCCGCGACTGCCGCCGCCCGGGGCGAGAGCCGTTGCCAGTGAATCGACGTCAGCGCCACCAGACCACCGATGGCCAATTGCCATGCACGGGTTGGTAGCGAAAAGAATGCCAACGCCGGCACCACGTAGGTGATCACCATCGAGAGTGCGAACGATGCCGCGGCGACCAGACCGAGAACTACCAGATAGGGGCGCGGCGAAGCGCCGATGGCCCGCGTCTTGTCGCGCCGGACTCGGCGGATGGCCCACGCCGTGCCCAGGATCAGCGGCGCCCACACCAGGTAGAACTGCTCCTCGACGCCCAGCGACCAGTAATGCAGGAAGGGCGACGGGGTCAGGAAGTCCGAGAAGTAGTTGACGTTGTCGAGAAAGAACCAGTAGTTGCCGACATAGAGCGCGCTGGTGATGCCGTCGTACAACACGGTTGGGACTCGAAGCGGCGCCAAGAGAAACAGCGACGCGACCATGGTGACAACTCCGACGGTGGCCGAGGCAGGCAGTAGCCGGCGCGCTCTCGCCCCGTAAAAGCTGCGTAACCGGACGGTTCCGCTCCCGCTGACTTCGCGCCAGAGTAGACCGGTGATCAGGAATCCGGAGATGACGAAGAAGACGTCCACTCCCACGTAACCACCGTTGATTCCGGGTACCGCGGCGTGGAACAGGACGACGGCCGTGACCGCGACGGCGCGCAGGCCCTCGATGTCTGGGCGGAAGTGGGTCTGCCCGAACTCCCGACTCCGCTGTTCTTCAGCAGTATTAAGGCTGTCGGCGTGGGGCAATGTTACAAACCTGCCTAGCAATTGGATGTGTTGATTGCGACGAGGCATTCTTACACTCGGTCGAACCCATCATGGTGGTTTCGATACCTACTGCCCCTGGGCGAGTGTGCGATCCATCAGCGTGCCGATAGCCGGTGCCAGTAGGCGTACATACTCGATTGTCAGATGCTTCTCCACGTACACCAAGGTGTTGCCGACGATCACGGGGCATTGTTTTGCAGTGCAGAAAAGCTCTGTGAGATCGGCATATTGTCCGCCGCCCACTCGAACAGCGGCGGCCTCAGCAGCGACACCAGACTCATTCACTGCGGTCGCCCTTGCCGGCGAGCAGGCGGTCGCGTCGTCGAGATGGGCGGACAGACACGTAGGCACTGACTGAGGATCGGGTACGGGGCCGAGGACAAGTACCTGGGCGCCGGTGTCGCGCAACCGCCGCACCAACTGGGTCAGCGCATCGAGCCAGGCCGGGCTGTATGAAGTGAAGCCCGCGGAGTAGCCCGACTCAACGCCGTATTGCCGCGACATGCTTACGACTACCAACTGAGGGCGTTCGATGCTTAATCGATCGATGACTTGCGGCCGCCATCGCTCGCACTCCGTGTAGTTCCGATGTAGTTGGGGGCTGCTGATGGGCAGATCCAACATGGGACACCCCGCCTTGACAAGTAACTCCAGCCGCCATTGCCGTTCATCGGCAACTTTGCGGAACGCCTGGTTCCACATGGCTGCATGCGAGTCACCGATCACTGCCACCTTCGTCGGCGAGGAGGTGTCGCCCGAAACACACTCCCTCAGCTTGCTCTGCCAACCGGCGAGCAGACAGCCGCTGATGTAAAGGTCGTTTAATTCCGCTGCCGCGTTGGCGATCGGCGGTTGCAGGTTAGACGGGACCGCCTTGGTTTCTGCCGAAGCCGCGACGGCCGCGTGAACTTCAGCGAAGGCGCGGCGGACTAATGCGTCATATTCAGTGACATCTGACCCCAGGGGGGCAGAGCTATTGGTGCTAATACTGGCGGCGGGGTTGGCGCTCCACGACCGATCGGAACCGGAACGACGACCAATAACACTGCGCCCGTGCATACCGCAATAGCAGTGACAACGGAACCCAACCCTAGGCTGCGCCAGGGCGAGTTGCGGATCCATGGGGCGAAACGTAGCGGGTTCTCGATGAATCGCAGCGTCAGAATTGCCAACCCGGCGGAGACAAGGACGGCTGTCAGCCTGGTAGCCAAGCCCAGTGGGTGACCGAGCAATAGAGGCGCGAAGATCAACACTGGCCAGTGCCACAGGTACCACGAGTAGGAAATACGGCCGATGCCGCGCATAAGCGGCAGGGTCAGAATCCGACCGCAACCCAGCGTCGGGTTACGAGAGCCCGCGCCGATTATCAACGCTGTACCCGCAGTGGGTAGTAGTGCTGCGATGCCTGGATAGAGCGTGGCCTCGCTAAACCAGGTGCAGGCCAGCAGGAGCGCCCCAATTCCCGCAGATCCTGCGATGGCGGAGTTCCGTGGGGAAAGGCGGCGCCATTCGGAGGTGGTGAGTGCGATCAGGCCGCCGACGGCAAGCTGCCAGGCCCGGGTTGGCAGCGAGAAGAAGGCTACAAATGGCGCCCAGTACGAAACCGCCAGTGATAGCGCCAACGAAATCGCGCCCACCGACGTCAGGACTACCAAGTAGGGGCGTCGTGAATAGGTCGCTTGGAAGGGCGGGTGCTTTCGTTCGCGGTTTCTTCGCCGGATCAGCCATGCCGTAGAGAGGATGAGCGGTGCCCACGCCAGGTAGAACTGCTCCTCAACGCCCAACGACCAGTAGTGGAGGAATGGCGACGGTGGTAAGTAGGGGGATGAGTAGTCGATGCCTTGCAGGACAAAACGATAATTGCTGACATACAACGAGCTGTAAATACCGTCAACGAGAACGGTCCGGGCCTGAAGGGGCGGCAGGAGGGCAGCTGCGCCTAGCGCTGTGATAACCGTAACGACCGCGGATGCAGGCAGCAACCTTCGGGCCCGCGCGCCGTAGAAACTGCGCAACCGAACGGTGCCGGTCGTGTTTACCTCGCGCCAAAGTAAGCCAGTGATCAGGAAGCCCGAAATCACAAAGAACACGTCGACGCCCACGTAACCACCACTGAGCCAGAGCACCCCAGCGTGGAACAGGACCACGGCTGTGACCGCGACGGCGCGCAGGCCCTCGATGTCTGGGCGGAAGTGCGTCTGCCCGCCCTGCCGATTCTGCTGCTCCTCGGCAGCGCTAAGGCTGTCGGCGTGAGCCAAATTTCACCTACCTGCTCAATCAGCGAATGCGTCGAATTGAAATCGAGGCATTCTTACATTGCAGGTGCAGCACCGGAGGTCATTTCGTGATCGCCGGGACTTTCCGCTCGCGAGCAGCGCCCTGCAGTCACGCGTGGTCGGCGATCCACTCGTCGGTGTACTGCAGCGTCGCGGGGATGCTCTGCGCCAGACTCGCTCCGATCGACTTCTCGAGTTTGCCTCCCACGAAAGGGATTTTGACGTCGACCCTGCCGGCGGAGCGTAGTTGGGAGATCATGTCCAGCTGGGTCAGCCGATTGTCCGCGCGGCTCGAACCCAGACCGCCGGATGCCCAGACGTGGCTGGTGCCGCTGAGGTGACCGTCCTCGGTTTTCCGCCAGACCTCGCGATAGGTCAGTTTCAGGTCGCCGGGCACGAAATTGACAACGAGGGCGGGCAGGATCTGCCGGCCCAGATGTTGAGTTATCTGTACCTCCACTGCGCCGTCGGCGTCGACGACCAGCGAATCCAAGGTGGATGAGGCATCACCGGCCAGCCGGTCAAGCCAGTAATCCTCACTGCCGAAGGCGGCCTGAATCTGGTGGATGCTGGCGGCGCATTCGGTGACGATCTCGAAAGAGTGCGGCATAGCCGACCATTTTTACTCGCTCCCGGCGCAGGGCGGAAACCTGTATGCGGTCCCACCTGGATGTGGTAGAGATCGTCGCGTGAGTATCGGCGGCCCTCTGGTGCTGATGGCAGTCGTGAGTCAGGAGCGTTGATCATCGGAGTCACCCCGGTGTCCCCGCGGGCCACCCGTCGGAAGTGAAAGGTCGAAACGTCCTTCGATGAAATTCGTGCTGGCAACCTGGGGCAGCCGGGGAGATATCGAGCCCACCGCAGCCGTCGGTCGAGAATTGGTGCGCCGCGGCCACGACGTTCGCATGGCGGTGCCGCCGGACCTGGTGGATTTCACCAAAGCAGCGGTCCCTGACACCGTGGGTTTCGGCCCCAACTCGCGCTCGATTCTCGATGCCCACCGCGACTACTGGACTTGCTTTTTCAGCAGTCCGTGGCAGCTTCGCAAGATGGCCAGAGCTCGAGGTGAAATCTCCGGGCCCCTTTTCGAAGGGTGGCAGGACATGAGTGCGACATTGATGTCGCTGGCCGACGGCGCCGACGTGATATTCAGCGGTATCAATTTCGAGGATGCCGCGGCCAACGTGGCGGAGCACTATGGAATCCCACTGGCCACCCTGCATTATTTTCCGCTGCGGCCCAACGCTCGAGTCTTGCCATTTCTGCCCGGGCCGGTGGGCAGGGCTCTGGTGCGGGCGTTCTGGTGGCTGTCGTGGCGCGGGACCAAGAAAGTCGAAGACGTCCAACGCCGCGAACTCGGCCTGCCCAGGGCAACCAGGTCTGCGCCGCGGCGGATCACCGAAAGCGGATCGCTGGAAATTCAGGCCTACGACGAGGCCTGCTTTCCCGGACTGGCGGCCGAATGGGCGCAGTCGGCGGCCCAGCGTCCGTTCGTCGGGACACTGACGTTGGAGCTGGCGACGGACTCCGACCAGGTGATCATGTCGTGGATCGAGGAAGGGACGCCGCCGATCTTCTTTGGTTTCGGCAGCATTCCGGTGGAATCCCCGGCCGATACGATCGCGATGATCGACTCGGCTTGCGCGCGGCTGGGAGAGCGAGCGCTGGTCGGCGCCGCTGCCTCCGATTTCAGCAGCGCGCCGCATTCCGAGCGCGTCAAAGTGGTCGGTCTGATGAACTACGCGACCGTGTTTCCCGCCTGCCGGGCGGTTGTCCACCACGGGGGATCGAGCACCACGCCGATCGCGATGCGGGCCGGAGTCCCTCAGCTCATCTTGTTCTGGGACCTCGTTCACGCCATCTACGGGGCCGCGGTGCGGCGGTTGAAGGTCGGCGCCGCCCGGCGATTCTCCACCGTGACCGAGGAGTCTCTGGTCGCCGATCTGCGTGCCATCCTGGCCCCCGATTACATCGCCCGAGCCCGTGACCTCGCCACTCGGATCACCGAGCCTGCAAAAAGTGCTGCGGTCGCCGCCGATCGTCTCGAAGAGTTCGCGCGGGCCAGCCGGGCGGGGTGAGGGCGAACCGAGTTCAGTGCACGCGAAGGGAGCTCGCCCGGCTCCGCGCACTAACGGTCGTAGGCGGACTGTGGCCGCCGTCGCGAGCTGCAGTGACCCGGCAAGGATCGCTTCGATAGGCGCCGATGTCGGCGGCCCCTCGGTGAAATCGATGGCCATGGCGTCTGCCACCGGCTCAGACAGCGTGCGAAGTTGCTGCTCGTGATGTGAGTCACACCCAACTTCGTGACATGGGTCATACCCACGAAGTAGGGTTTGGAACTTGTTCTACCTATATTGACGAGAGTGTCGGGAGACGCGGTGAGCACCAATCCGTTCGATGACGACGAGGGCCGTTTTGTCGTCTTGCTCAACGACGAAGAGCAACACAGCTTGTGGCCGACATTCGCCGATATCCCAGCAGGTTGGCGGGTTGTCTTCGGAGAAGCGGACCGGGCGGCTTGCCTGGAGTACATCGAACAGAACTGGTCCGACATTCGACCGAAGAGTCTGCGTGAGCGGCTGGCGGGTAGCCGAACGTCCGATTAGAACGGTTGGGGTCTGGGAGTTTTGATGGAGTTCAACAGCGATGCGCTTCCGCTGACACGCGCGCAGCTGGACATCTGGCTGGCGCAGGAGACGGGTAACGCCGGCACGGACTGGCAAATCGGCATGTTGATGAAGGTCGAGGGCGCGCTCGAACGGGACGCTCTCGAATGGGCGCTCCAGCGTGCGATGCGCGAGGCGGAACCGGTGCGAGCCGCATTCTTCGAAGAGGACGGCCAGGTTTGCCAACGGGTGCTCGACTATCCGGAGATCGACCTCGACTTCTACGACTTCAGTGGCTCGAGCGACCCGCTGGGCGACGTCCAGGACGCAGCGCTGGCGATCCAGCGCACCCCGATGCCGTTCACCGGCCCGTTGTTCAAGTACGCCCTCTTCGAGACCGGGCCGGCGGAATTCTACTTATTCGGGTGTTTTCACCACATCGTCATCGATGGCGCGGGAATCTGGCTTCTGGTCAATCGTGTCGCATCGATTTATTCGGCCACCATCTCCGGTGATTTAATTCCGCCCGCATTCTTTGGTTCGTTGCAGGATTTGATCGACAGCGAATCTGAATACGAAGGATCCGCCGAATATCGGGACGACCAGGCTTATTGGATCGCGCATCTGCCCGGGGAAGCAGCGTCGAAGTATCAGTCGCAGGAAACCGGCGAGCCAGACCCGGAGTGGCGCTCGGCGCCGGTCCCACTCGATCCGACCATTCTGCGTCGGGTCGACGATTTGGCGCACGCGTGGGACATCCCCCGCAACTCGGTGATCGCCGCGGCGAGCGCCCTGCTGGTACGCGGGCGGTGCGCCGAGGGAGCGGAGGTCGTCTTCGACTTCCCGGTCAGCAGGCGGGTCCGCCCTGAATTGAAGACGCTACCCGGGATGGTTGCCGGACTTGTGCCCTTGGTGTTGCCTACCCCCGCACAAGCCTCGGTGCGTGATTTCTGCCAGGAGGTCGACGCGAGAATCCGGGAAGCCGTGCAGCACCAGAGGTTTCCGGTGCATTCTCTCGAGCGCGGCGCTCAGACCGAGGACCGCATCGTCATCAATTTCTTTCCCGCCGCATTCACACTGGACTTCGGCGGTGCGCCGGCCTCGGCCAACATGACCAACTCCGGTCTAGCCGGGAGCACCGGGTTCACCTTCTCCGGCCTTGGCGACGAACTCTTGCTCAACACGCTCGGTACCGGGCAACTGTTCGGGGACTGGGACGCCGCCGAGGTGACGCGGCGGTTGCTACAGGTGCTGGTCGCGATGATCGGCGATCCAACGCGCCGGATCTCGTCGATCGATGTGCTCGACGGCTCGGATCGAGATCGCCTCGATGCATGGGGTAACCGGGCGGCGCTGACAACACCGTTGACCCCGCCGACCTCGATCCCGGCACTGTTCGCCGAACAAGCCGCCCGGATCCCGGACGCCGTGGCGATCAGCTGTGGTGAGCAGACGTGGACCTACCGCGACCTCGATGAGACCTCGAACCGTCTGGCGAATCTGCTGGCGACTCACGGAGCGGAGCCCGGGCGCCGGGTGGCGTTGTTGTTGCCGCGGTCGGCCGAGGCGGTCGTGGCGATACTGGCGGTGCTGAAAACCGGTGCGACGTATGTCGCAATCGATCCGTCGGTCCCGGAAGCCCGGATGCAGTTCGTGCTCGAAGACTCCGTGCCCGTTGCGGCGATCACCAACCCCGAGTTGCACTCCCGTCTCGTCGGGCGTGACCTGGCGGTGGTGGACTTCGGTGACCCGGCTGTCGCCGGCCAGCCGACAACAGCCCCGGCAGGCCCGGACCCCGCAGACATCGCCTACATCATCTACACCTCCGGTACTACGGGCACGCCCAAGGGCGTGGCGATACCGCACCGCAACGTCACGCGGCTGCTGGCTGCCCTGGCGACCGAGATGGAGTTGGCCGAGCAGGTCTGGACGCAGTGCCATTCCTTGGCATTCGACTTCTCGGTGTGGGAGATCTGGGGCGCCCTCCTCCACGGTGGCCGCCTGGTGGTGGTTCCCGATGCGGTGGTCCGCTCGCCGGAAGATCTCTACGCGTTGCTCGTCGCGGAAGAGGTCGATGTCCTGAGCCAGACCCCGTCGGCGTTCTACGCACTGCAAGGCGCCGACGGTCCCGCCGATCAGCCAGCCGACCTGGCGCTCAAAGCCGTCGTTTTCGGTGGCGAAGCGCTTGAACCACATCGCTTGAAGACGTGGCTGCACAATCATCCGGACGCGCCCCGCATGATCAACATGTACGGGATCACCGAGACGACCGTCCACGCGTCGTTCCGGGAAATCACGCTGGGCGATACCGATGGTGCGGTCAGCCCCATCGGGCATCCGCTGGCCAATCTCGGCTTCTTCGTTCTCGACGGGTGGCTGCGGCCCGTTCCGGCGGGTGTCGTCGGTGAACTCTATGTGGCCGGTTCCGGCCTGGCCTACGGCTACATCGGACGGGCGGGATTGTCCGCCACGCGGTTTGTGGCGTGCCCGTTCGGGATGCCGGCCGAGCGCATGTATCGCACCGGTGACCTGGTGCGGTGGAATGCCCAAGGACAGCTCGAGTACATGGGGCGCGCCGACGAACAGGTCAAGATCCGCGGTTACCGGATCGAGCTGGGCGAAATCCAGGCGGTGCTCAGCGAATTGGACGGTGTACAGCAGGCGGTGGTGATCGCGCGCGAAGACCGCGCCGGCGACAAACGACTGGTCGCGTACGTCACCGGGGCCGCGGATCCGGCGGCGGTGCGCGCCACCGCGGCCGAGCGACTCCCGGGTTATATGGTTCCCACCGCTGTCGTCGCCATCGATGCGCTGCCGCTGACGGTCAACGGCAAGCTGGACACCCGGGCGCTACCCGCGCCGGAGTACCAGGATGCCGAGTCGTATCGAGCCCCGGGCGATGCGGTCGAGGAGATCCTGGCCGGGATCTACGCCCAAGTCCTCGGCTTGGAGAAAGTCGGAGTGGACGAGTCCTTCTTCGAATTGGGCGGCGACAGCATCCTGTCCATGCAGGTTGTGGCCAGGGCCCGGGCCGCGGGCGTATTGTGCCGTCCGCGTGACGTCTTCGTCGAGCAGACAGTGGCCCGACTGGCCCAGGTGGCCACGGTGGTCGACCCGGGGGCCGATGAAGCCGACAGCGGTGTCGGCCCGTTGCCCGCCACGCCGATCATCCGGTGGCTGCAGAGCCAGGAGGCGGCAGGCAGCCCGATCGATCGCTTCAACCAGACGGTCGTGGTGCAGGCCCCGGAGGACACCACCGAGGCCGACGTACTGGTGATGCTGCAGACGCTGCTGGATCGCCATGGAATGCTCAGGCTTCGTATCGGTGACGATGGTGCCGGTGAATGGGCGCTCGAGATACCCGAAGTCGGCTCGGTTGATGCCCGTTCGCTGCTGCACACCGTCGAAGTTCTGACCGACGAGGCGGTATCCCATGCCGGATCGCAGCTGAACCCGCGGTCCGGGGTGATGCTGAGCGCGGTGTGGGTGACCTCGACACGCCGGTTGGTGGCCATCATTCACCACCTCGCCATCGATGGTGTTTCGTGGCGAATCCTGTTGGAGGATCTCAACCTTGCCTGGGTCCAACACCGGGCCGGCCAGCAGGTGGCGTTGCCCGAAACCGGCACCTCATTCGCCAGGTGGTCCGCGATCCTGGCTGAGCATGCACGGCGTGCCGACGTCGTGCAGCAGGCGGAAACGTGGCGACGAATCATGTCTGCGCCCGCCGTGCTGCCACCGGTCAACCCAGAGGTCGACACGCAGCGTAGCTCTGGCACGGTGTTCGTCGACATCGATGTCGAGACGACGCAGGTTCTGCTCGGCGATGCGCCCGTGGCGTTTCACACCGGCATCCACGAAATCCTGTTGATTGCATTCGCTTTGGCGGCAACCGAATTCCTGGGCACCGGCGGTTCACCGATTGTCGTCGATATCGAGGGGCACGGGCGGGAGGAAGAGCTCTCGGCCGATGTCGACCTGTCGCGCACCGTGGGCTGGTTCACCGCCAAATATCCCGTATCACTCGAAGTGGGTGCATTGGGCTGGGCGCAGGTGGTGGCCGGTGACGCGAAGTTGGGCGCAGTGGTGAAGGCTGCGAAGGAACATCTCCGGGCGCAACCCGACGGTCTGAACTACGGGGTTCTGCGCTACCTCAACGGCGACGTGGATATGGCGGGTCCGGATCCGGCGATCGTCTTCAACTACCTCGGGCGCCAGGGCGCGACATCCGCCGAGACAAGCGGTGACTCGTGGCAGATCTGCTGGGACGGATTGGCGCACATCAGCCCGAGTGTCAAACCCGCGATACCGCTGATGCACACGTTGGCGCTCGATGCCGGCACGATGGACACCGATGCCGGCCCGCGTCTGCGTGCCACCTGGACGTGGGCGCCCTCGGCGTTGAATCAGGCACAGGTCACTCGATTGAGCCAGTTGTGGGTCGAGGCACTGAACGGCATTTGTGCCCATGTGCTCAGCGGAGGCGGCGGATTGACACCGTCGGATATCGCGGCGTGCCTTACCCAGGAGCAGATCGACGAGCTTCAGCGGCAGTATGCGGATAGCTGATGCGCTGCCGCTGACTCCGCTGCAGCAGGGGTTGTTCTTCCACGCCAGCGCCTCGTCAGGTGACGACGATGTGTACGCGGTTCAGTTGTATGTGAGTCTGAGCGGCCCGTTGGATGCGGCGCGGTTGCAGGCGGCGGTGCAGGCCGTTGTGGAGCGCCATCCGAACCTGGCGGCCCGGTTCTCGCAGAAGTTCGCCGATCCGGTGCAGGTGATTCCCGCTGATCCGGTGGTGCCCTGGCGGTATCTGGAGCTGGATTCCGCGGGCGAGGAGCTCGAACACCGGATCGCGCAGGTGTGTTCTGCCGACCGTATTGCGGTGTGTGCGTTGGGTAACGAGCCGGCATTCCGGGCGGCATTGATTCGCACGGCCGCCGATCGGTACCGGTTCGTGTTGACCAATCACCACATCGTGCTCGACGGCTGGTCGCTGCCGATCCTGTTGGGGGAGATATTCGCGGTCTATTACGGGCAGCGATTGCCTCCGGCTCCGCCGTACCGGCGTTTCGTGAGTTGGCTGGCCGGTCGCGATCTGGACGCGGCGCGGGCGGCGTGGGGGCAAGTGCTGTCCGGCTTCGAGGCCCCGACCCTGGTGGGCCCGGCCGGCCGGGCCGCACATGGTGGACGCGGTATCGTGTCGTTCCCGGTCGCTGCAGAGACCACCCATGCGCTGGGTGAGCTTGCGCGGTCGTGTCATACGACGGTCAGTACGGTGTTGCAGGCGGCTTATGCGCGGGTGCTGATGTCGATGACGGGTCAGCGTGATGTGGTGTTCGGGACCACTGTGTCCGGCCGGCCCGAGGAGGTGTTGGGCGCGGATTCGATGGTGGGTCTGTTGATCAACACGGTGCCGGTTCGAGCCCAGATCAGCGCGACGACCACGACGGCTGAGCTGCTCAACCAGCTGCAGAATTCGCATGCCCTGACTTTGGATCATCAACATCTCGCGCTCAACGAGATCCATCGGGTCGTGGGCACAGAGCAGCTCTTCGACACGTTCTTCGTGTACGAGAACTACCCGATCGACGCTGCGGCGCTGTCGGGTGTCGACGGTTTGGCCGTCACCGATTTCGCCCACCACGAAAGCAATCATTATCCGCTGTCGGTGCAAGCCATCCCGGGCGATGAATTGACGCTGCGGGTCGAGTTCGACACCGACGTGTTCGACGAGGCCGACATCGAGAGGTTGGCTGGGCGGCTCAACCGTGTGTTCGCTGCCATGACTGCCGATCCCGCGCTGCCGCTGTGTTCGGTTGATCTGTTGGATGGGGCCGAGCTTGGGCTGTTGGATGTTTGGAGTAATCGGGCGGTTTTGACTCGGCCGCTGGGTGCGGTGTCGTCGATTCCGGAGTTGTTCGCTGCTCAGGTGGCTCGGGTGCCGGAGGCGGTGGCGCTTTCGTGGGGACCTCGGTCCTGGACGTATCGGGAGCTTGATCGGGACAGCAGTCGGTTCGCGTCGTACTTGGCCGGTGCGGGGATTGGTCCGGGTCAGCGGGTGGCGTTGTTGTTGCGGCGGTCGGCTGATGCGGTCGTGGCGATTCTGGCGGTGCTCAAGACCGGTGCGGCGTATGTGCCGATCGATCCGGCTGCGCCGGTGGCGCGGATGCAGTTGGTGCTCGATGATGCTGCGCCGGCGGCGGTGATCACAACGGCGGCGTTGCGTGAGCGTCTGGTGGGGCTGGATTCGTGGATCGTCGATGTCGATGATCCGGCGATCGGTGTTCAGCCTGTTGTCGGGCTTGCCGGGCCGGTGGCTGATGACATCGCGTATTTGATCTATACCTCCGGCACCACTGGTGTCCCCAAGGGGGTGGCCATCACCCACCGCAACGTCACCCGGCTCATCGAGTCGCTGAGGGCTTTACCGCTGCCCCCCGCGCAGGTCTGGTCGCAGTGCCGTTCGTACGGCTTCGACGTCTCGGTCCAGGAGATCTTCGGTGCGCTATTAGGTGGCGGACGGCTGGTGGTCGTACCCGAATCGGTGGCACGCGTGCCAGAAGACCTTGCGGCGCTGTTGGTCGCCGAAGAAGTGAACGTGTTCAGTACCACCCCGTCCGAGGTGGGCATGCTGTCGCCCGAAGCCCTCCCGTCGGTGGCGCTGATCATCGGGGCCGAGCCGTGCCCGACCGAGTTGATGGATCGTTGGGCGCCGGGCCGGGTCATGATCAACGCGTACGGCCCCACCGAGACGACGGTCGATGTCGCGTTGAGCGCGCCGCTGCAAGCGGACTCCGGACAGGTGCCGATCGGGCCGCCGATATCAGGAGCCGCGTTCTTCATCCTCGATGATTGGTTGCGGCCGGTCCCGCCCGGGGCGATCGGAGAGTTGTACGTCGCCGGCGGCGGGGTCGGTGTCGGATACCTGGGCAGAGCCGGTCTGACCGGCTCGCGGTTCGTCGCCTGTCCGTTTGGCGGCGTCGGCACACGCATGTATCGCACCGGTGACCTGGTGTGGTGGGGCGCCGACGGCCAACTGCGTTATGTGGGCCGCGCGGACGAGCAGGTGAAGATCCGTGGGTACCGGATCGAGCTGGGCGAAATCCAAACCGTGCTCAGCGAACTGGACGGTGTCGAGCAAGCCGCGGTTGTCACCCGCGAGGACCGCCCTGGTGAGAAACGCCTCGTGGGCTACATCGTGGGGACGGCAGATCCAGGACGTGCGCGGGCAACCCTTGTCGAGCGGCTGCCAGCCTATATGGTTCCGGCAGCGGTGATGAGCATCGACGCGCTGCCCCTGACGGTCAACGGCAAACTCGACCGGCGAGCGCTGCCGGCGCCGGAATTCCACGACGCCGATCATTATCGTGCACCGGCCAACGCGGTCGAGGAGGCGCTGGCCGGAATCTTCGCCAGCGTGCTCGGTCTGGCGCGCGTCGGTGCCGACGATTCGTTTTTCAACCTGGGCGGAGACTCGCTGTCGGCGATGCGTCTGATCGCCGCGGTCAATACGGGCCTGAAGACCGTGCTTTCGGTACGGACGCTGTTCGAGGCGCCCACAGTCGCGCAACTGGCGGCGCGAATCGGCGGAGATACGGTGTCCGCCGACTCGTCAGCGACTCTCGAGACAGCGACAGCGACAGCGACCGCGACGGCGACGGCAGCGGCGGCCAAGAGCGGGCCGGCAAACCCCGGCGGGAGTATGCGGATAGCGGATGTGCTGCCGCTGACTCCGCTGCAGCAGGGATTGCTGTTTCACGCCAGCGCTTCATCGGGTGACGACGATGTGTACGCGGTACAGCTGTACCTCACTCTGCGTGGGCCGCTGGATCCGGACCGGTTGCGGTCAGCGGTGCAGGCCGCGGTGGCACGTCATCCGAACGTGGCGGCCCGGTTCTCGCAGAAGTTCGCCGAGCCGGTACAGGTGATTCTGGCTGAACCGGTGGTGCCCTGGCGGTATCTGGAGCTGGATTCCGCGGGCGAGGAGCTCGAAGATCGCATCGCGCAGGTGTGCGCGGCCGAACGTATCGCGGTATCCCAGTTGGGTAATGGGCCGGTGTTCCGGGCGGCGTTGATCCGGACCGGGGCGGATGAACACCGGTTCGTGCTGACCAATCACCACATCGTGCTCGACGGCTGGTCGCTGCCGATCCTGCTCGGCGAGGTGTTCGCCAGCTACTACAGGGAGTCGCTGCCACCCGCTGTACCGTATCGGCGGTTCGTGACGTGGCTGACCAGCCGGGACTTGGATGCCGCCCGCGCGGTGTGGGCCGACGTGCTTTCCGGCTTCGAGGCCCCGACCCTGGTGGGCCCGGCCGGCCGAATGCAATCGGGCGAACGGCAGATCGCGTCATTCGTCATGCCGGAGCAGATCACCGGGGCCCTGGGTGAGCTTGCGCGGTCGTGTCATACGACGGTCAGTACGGTGTTGCAGGCAGCTTATGCGCGGGTGCTGATGTCGATGACGGGTCAGCGTGATGTGGTGTTCGGGACCACTGTGTCCGGCCGGCCCGAGGAGGTGCTGGGCGCGGATTCGATGGTGGGTCTGTTGATCAACACGGTGCCGGTTCGAGCCCAGATCAGCGCGACGACCACGACGGCTGAGCTGCTCAACCAGCTGCAGAATTCCCATGCCCTGACTTTGGATCATCAACATCTCGCGCTCAACGAGATCCATCGGGTCGTGGGCACAGAGCAGCTCTTCGACACGTTCTTCGTTTATGAGAATTATCCGGTCGATGCCGCAAGGCTCCCGGGTACCGACGGTCTGGCGGTCACAAACTTCGCGCACCGCGAGTACAACCACTACCCGATCTCGATACAGGCGATCCCGGGCGATGAATTGACGCTGCGGGTCGAGTTCGACACCGACGTAGTCGATCTCGCCGGCATCGAGACTCTCGTCGAGCGACTCAAGCGCGTCGTCGCGACGATGGGTGCCGATCCTGCGCGGCCGCTGTGTTCGGTTGATCTGTTGGATGGGGCCGAGCGTGGGCAGTTGGATGTTTGGAGTAATCGGGCGGTTTTGACCCGGCCGCTGGGTGTGGTGTCGTCGATTCCGGAGTTGTTCGCTGCTCAGGTGGTTCGGGTGCCGGAGGCGGTGGCGCTTTCGTGGGGATCTCGGTCCTGGACGTATCGGGAGCTTGATCGGGACAGCAGTCGGTTCGCGTCGTACTTGGCCGGTGCGGGGGTTGGTCCGGGTCAGCGGGTGGCGTTGTTGTTGCCGCGGTCGGCTGATGCGGTCGTGGCGATTCTGGCGGTGCTCAAGACCGGTGCGGCGTATGTGCCGATCGATCCGGCTGCGCCGGTGGCGCGGATGCAGTTGGTGCTCGATGATGCTGCGCCGGTGGCGGTGATCACGACGGCGGCGTTGCGTGAGCGTCTGGTGGGGCTGGATTCGTGGATCGTCGATGTCGATGATCCGGCGATCGGTGTTCAGCCTGTTGTCGGGCTTGCCGGGCCGGTGGCTGATGACATCGCGTATTTGATCTATACCTCCGGCACCACTGGTGTTCCCAAGGGGGTGGCCATCACCCACCGCAACGTCACCCGGCTGCTGGCGGCCATGGCTGTCGAAATCGACCTGGCGGAGCAGGTGTGGTCGCTGTGGCATTCACTGGCCTTTGACGTGTCGGTCTGCGAGATGTGGGGCGCCTTGGCGTACGGCGGCCGACTGGTGGTCGTGCCCGAGTCGGTGGGCCGGGTGCCCGAGGAATTCCACGCCCTGCTGGTCGACGAGCGGGTCACCGTGCTGTCCCAGACTCCGTCGGCCTTCTATGCGTTGCAGACCGCGGACGCTGTGGCACCCGAGCTCGGGCGCCGACTACAGCTGCGGACTGTGATCTTCGCCGGGGAAGCGCTTGAGCCGCAACGGCTTCAGACCTGGCTGGGCAACCACCCGAAGTCGCCGCGTCTGTTGAACCTTTACGGCACCACCGAAACCACGGTGCACGCGTCATTCCGGGAGATCACGACGGCAGATGCCGGTGTCGATGTGAGCCCGGTCGGTGGCCCGTTGGCCGACCTGGCATTCTTCGTGCTCGACCAATGGTTGCGCCCGGTGGCACCCGGCGTCGTCGGTGACCTGTATGTCGCTGGCCCGCAGGCTGGTCTGGGGTATTGGCGGCGGCCGGGGCTGTCCGCGTCACGCTTCGTCGCCTGTCCATTCGGCGCACCGGGTGACCGGATGTATCGGACCGGGGATCTGGTCTGGTGGGACGCCGGCGGCGATCTGCGCTATGTGGGCCGCGCTGACGAACAGGTGAAGATTCGCGGATATCGGATCGAGCTCGGTGAGGTGCGATCGGTGCTCGCCGCTGTGGCCGGGGTGGAGCAGGCTGTGGTACTCGCCCGGGAGGACGGTCCGGGCGAGAAGCGCCTCGTCGGTTACGTGACCGGATCCGGCGACCTTGAACCGGTCGCGCTACGAGCCGCGTTGGCGGCACGCCTCCCGGAGTACATGGTTCCGGCCGCAGTGGTGGTGGTCGCGGCACTTCCGTTGACGGTCAACGGAAAACTCGACCGGCGAGCGCTGCCCGCACCTGAGTTCTCCGACGTCGATTCCTACCGCGCTCCCTGCACTGCCCTGGAGGAGATCCTCGTCGGCATCTACGCCCGGATTCTGGGCCTTGGCCGCGTCGGGGTGGCTGAGTCGTTCTTCGATCTGGGCGGGGACTCGCTGTCGGCGATGCGCCTGATCTCCGCGGTGAACGCCGCTCTGAATTCCCGCTTGTCGGTCCGGGCGCTGTTCGAAGCCCCGACAGTCGAACAGCTTGCTGCGCGGATAAGTGCAGACGACGACCGGTTGAAACCCCTGGCCCCGATGGAGCGGCCGGCGATCATTCCGTTGTCGTTCTCGCAGAACCGCCTGTGGTTCCTCGACCAGCTGCAGGGTCCCTCGCCGATGTACAACATGGCGGTGGGACTGCGCCTGCAGGGCCGGCTCAATGCCGAGGCGTTGGGTCAGGCGTTGGCTGACGTGGTGGCTCGACATGAAAGCCTTCGCACGATGTTCGCGGCGCCCGACGGAATACCGCGGCAGCTGGTGGTGCCCGCCGATCGGGCCGACTTCGGCTGGGACGTCGTCGATGCGGTCGGCTGGTCACCGGACCGGTTGGACGAGGCCATCAGCGCTGTGGCGCTGCACGCCTTCGACTTGGCCGCGGAGATCCCGATGCAGGCCAAACTGTTTCGGGTGAATGCAGACCAGCACGTCGTAGTGGCGGTGGCACACCATATCGCCGCGGATGGTCTGTCGATGGGCCCGCTGGTGCAGGACCTCGGCGTGGCCTACGTCTGTCGAAGCGCAGGAATCGAGCCGGCGTGGGCCCCATTGCCGGTGCAATACGTCGATTACACGCTGTGGCAGCGCGCGCAGTTCGGTGATTTGGACGACGACAGCAGCCCCATCGCTGCCCAGTTGGGCTATTGGCAACATGCGCTGGCAGGCATGCCCGAACGATTGCAGCTGCCGACTGACCGGCCGTATCCGCCGGTTGCCGACCAGCATGGAGCCACCATCTCCTGGCAGTGGCCGATCGAGCTCCAGCAGCAGATCACTGCGGTGGCCCGCGAGCACAACGCGACCAGTTTCATGCTGGTGCAGGCCGCCCTCACGATGCTGCTCGGCAAGTTGAGCGCGAGTTCCGATGTCGCAGTGGGCTTTCCGATCGGGGGACGGCGGGATCCAGCGCTCGATGCCCTGGTCGGATTCTTCGTCAACACCCTGGTGCTGCGCGTCGATGTGGGCGGCGACCCAACCGTCGCAGAACTGCTGGCTCAGGTGCGTACCCGCAGCCTGGCCGCCTACGAGCACCAGGACGTGCCCTTCGAGGTCGTGGTCGAGCGGGTCAACCCGACTCGCTCTCTGAACCATCATCCGCTGGTTCAGGTGATGTTGGCATGGCAGAACCTGCCCGGGGACACCAGCGAGGACATTGCGATGGCGTTGGGTGACCTGCAGGTCACCCAACTCCCGCTCGACACCCACACCGCTCGGGTCGACCTGGCCTTCTCGTTGAGCGAACGGTGGACGCACGCCGGAGAGCCCACCGGAATCGGCGGACATGTCGAATTTCGCACCGACGTGTTCGACACCAGCACCATCGAGACGCTGGTCGAGCGGCTCGAGCGGGTGCTGGTCGCGATGACCGCTGACCCCACTCGGCGGCTCTCGTCGATCGACGTGCTCAACTCCGCTGAGCGTGCCCGCCTCGACGAAGTGGGTAACCGGGCGGTGCTGACCCGGCCCGCGCCCGACGCGGTGTCGGTGCCGGAGTTGTTCGCCGAGCAGGTCAGGCGTGCGCCGCTGGCCGTCGCCGTGACATCCGGCAGCGTTTCGATGTCGTACCGGGAACTCGACGATTCGTCGAATCGGTACGCCCACCTGCTGTCGAGCCGTGGCGTCACCGCCGGTGACCGTGTGGCCATTCTGCTGGACCGCTCTGCCGACGCCGTCGTGATCATGCTGGCCGCACTGAAGGTCGGGGCCGCCTACCTGGCAATCGATCCCGCGCTGCCGGAGTCCCGTGTCGAATTCATGCTCGCCGACGCGGCACCGGTAGCGGTCGTCACCAGCGCGGAGCTGCGGTCGCGGCTTCACGGTCACGATCTCGCGGTGATCGACATCGAGGATCCCGCCGTCGCCAGCCGGCCCAGCACGGCCCTGCCGGCACCTTCTGCCGACAATATCGCTTACCTGATCTACACCTCGGGTACCACGGGCACACCGAAGGGCGTTGCGCTCAGCCATCGCAACCTGGGTCACCTGGCCGCCTCGGCGCACCCGAATCTGCCCAATCAACAGGTCTGGACCCAATGTCACTCCTACGCCTTCGATTTCTCGGTGTGGGAGATCTGGGCTGCGTTACTCGGCGGCGCACGACTCGTCGTGGTTCCGGACACAGTCGTGCGCTCGCCCGACGACTTCCACGCACTGCTGGTCGACGAGCACGTCAATGTGCTCACCCAAACACCCTCGGCGGTAGCGGCACTACGGCCCGAGGGTCTGGAGTCGGTGACGTTGCTACTCGGCGGTGAGGCCTGTCCACCGGAGGTGGTGGAGCAGTGGGCGCGCGGCAGAGTCGTGATCAACGCGTACGGGCCCACCGAGATCACGGTGTACGCCTCGATGAGCGCGCCGCTGGCGGTGGACGCCGAAGTGCCGATCGGGGCACCACCGCCCACCGTCGCGTTGTTCGTGCTCGACGAACGATTGCAGCCGGTACCCGAGGGCGTGGTCGGCGAGCTCTACGTGGCCGGCCGCGGGGTCGGCGTCGGCTACATCAACCGGGCTGGTCTGACCGCTTCGCGATTCGTGCCGTGCCCGTTCGGCCGGCCCGGGAGGCGCATGTACCGGACCGGGGATTTGGTGCGGTGGCGTGCCGACGGGCAGCTGCAGTACCTCGGGCGCGCTGACGAGCAGGTCAAGATCCGCGGGTATCGCATCGAACCCGGCGAGGTTCAGGCGGTGCTTGCCGGACTTGACGGGGTCGAGCAGGCGGTGGTGATCGCCCGCGAGGACCGCCCCGGTGTCCCGCGCCTGGTGGGCTATTTCACCGGCACGGCGGATCCGGTCAAGGTCCGCGTCGCACTCGCCGAGCGCCTGCCGGCCTACATGGTGCCTGCCGCCGTGCTGGAGTTGCCGGCGCTCCCGCTGACGGTCGGCGGCAAACTAGACCGTCGCGCGCTGCCCGCACCGGACTACCAAGACGCCGAAAACTATCGCCCTCCAAGCACTCCCACCGAAGAGATCCTGGCCGGAATCTTCGCCCAGGTCCTGGGCAGTGACCGCGTCGGCGTGGACGATTCGTTCTTCGACCTGGGCGGGGATTCGCTGTCGGCGATGCGGCTGGTCGCGGCGGTGAACAACAGTCTGGGTTCGAGTCTCGCGGTGCGCGCACTGTTCGAGACGCCGACCGTCTCCCAGTTGGCGCCGCGAATCTCCGGAGACGAGTCCGGTTCTGAACCGCTGATCGCCGTCCCGCGTCCCGACGTGGTGCCGCTGTCCTTCGCCCAGAATCGGCTGTGGATCGTCGATCAGCTCCAGGGTCCCTCACCCATCTACAACCTCCCGGTGGCACTGCGGCTCAAGGGACGGCTGGATGCCGAGGCACTGGGGCAAGCGCTGGCTGACGTGGTGGACCGCCAGGAGAGCCTGCGCACCCGTTTCCCCGCGATCGACGGCGTGCCCCGGCAATTGGTGGTGCCCACCTCCGTCGCCGACTTCGGCTGGGCAGTGGTCGACGCCATCGGCTGGACGGACGACGACGTGATCGACGCCGTTGAAGCGGCGACGCGATACACCTTCGACTTGGCCACCGAGATCCCCATGCAGGCGAAGCTGTTTCGGCTCGCCGACGATGAGCACATACTGGTCGCTGTTGTGCACCACATCGCCGCCGACGGCTGGTCGATCGCACCGTTGGTGCGTGACCTGGGCGTGGCGTACGCCAGTCGTTGTCACGGTGAGCTGCCCGGCTGGGCCGATCTTGCCGTTCAGTATGTCGACTACACGCTCTGGCAGCGAACTCGGCTGGGCGATCTGGCCGATCCGGACAGTCGGATTTCCGCGGAGCTGAGCTACTGGGAAGACGCGCTGGCCGGCATGCCTGAGCAACTCCAACTCCCGACCGACCGACCCTACCCATTGGCCGCGGACTATCGCGGGGCCCGTCTCGACGTGGACTGGCCGGCCGACCTTCAGCACCGCATCGGCCAGCTGGCTCGAGAGCACAATGCAACCAGCTTCATGGTGATTCAGACCGCCCTGGCCGTGTTGCTATCGAACCTCAGCGCCAATAGCGATGTGGCGGTCGGCTTCCCGATTGCCGGCCGGGGTGACACCGCACTGGACGAGGTGGTCGGGTTCTTCGTCAACACCCTGGTGCTGCGGGTGGATCTCAGTGGTAACCCCTCGTTCGCCGACCTGCTCGCACAGGTGCGGCGGCGCAGCCTGTCTGCCTACGAACATCAAGACGTCCCGTTCGAGGTATTGGTCGAGCGACTCAAGCCGACCCGCAGCATGGCGCATCATCCCCTGGTGCAGGTGGTGTTGGCCTGGCAGAACTTCGGCTGGCAGGCCGGCGACGCCGCCGGCCTGTCGCTGGGTGATCTCCAGGTCGAGCCGCTGGCGGTGAATACCGAGACCGCCCGCATGGACCTGACCTTCAACCTCGCCGAGCGATGGGACGGGGACGGGGAGCTCGCCGGAATCGGCGGCGGAGTCGAATTCCGCACCGATGTCTTCGACGCCGTCAGCATCCAGAAGCTGGTCGACCGCTTGCAACGAGTGCTGGAGGCGATGACCGCCGATCCAACCCAACCGATGTCGGCGGTGGATGTGCTGGACAGCGCCGAGCACGCCCGCCTCGACCAGGTCGGCAACCGGGCGGTGCTGGCCGAATCGGCGGACAGTTCAGCATCTCTGGCGTCGATGTTCGCCAGGCAGGCGGCCCGCACACCCGACGCGGGTGCGGTCACCTTCGACGGTGTCTCCCTGACGTATCGCGAACTCGACGCGGCGGCGCAGCGTGCTGCCCATGTGTTGGCCGCCCGGGGAGCAGGGCCCGGGCAGCGGGTGGCGTTGCTGCTGCCGCGCTCGGCGGAGGCGATCGTCGCCATGCTGGCAGTGGTGAAGACCGGTGCGACATACGTGCCGATCGACCCGTCGGTCCCGGAGGCGCGCAGGCAGTTCGTGCTCGGCGACGCCAGACCGGTTGTAGCGGTCAGCACTGCCGATCTCGCCGGATTGCTGGACGGCCACGGGCTTTCGGTCATCGATCTGAGCGAGCTGAACGATCCTGCCGTCGACACCGCAGCCGCCCTGCCAGAAGCCCACCCGGATGACGTCGCCTACGTCATCTACACCTCCGGTACCACGGGGACGCCGAAGGGCGTGGCGATTCCCCATCGCAACGTCCTGAGGCTGTTGCAGACCCTGGCCGGTGACATGGCGATGGCCGAACAGGTGTGGTCCCAATGCCACTCCCTGGCATTCGACTTCTCGGTCTGGGAGATCTGGGGTGCCCTGCTGTACGGCGGCCGCGTGGTCGTCGTCCCCGACGCGGTGGTGCGCTCACCGGACGATCTGCTGGCGCTGTTGGTCTCCGAGCGGGTCGGTGTCTTGAGTCAGACGCCGTCGGCCTTCTACGCGCTGCAGACCGCCGACGCCGCGAATCCCGCGCTCGGAGCGCAGTTGAGGCTCAACGCGGTGGTGTTCGGCGGCGAAGCGCTGGAACCGCAACGGATGCGGTCGTGGCTGGAGAATCATCCCCCGGCTCGCCGAGGTTGCTCAACATGTACGGAATCACCGAGACGACCGTGCACGCGTCGTTCCGGGAGATCGTCGCCGCCGATGCCGACAGCGCCGTCAGCCCCATCGGGGTGCCGCTGGGGCATCTCGGCTTCTTCGTTCTGGACACCCTGCTGCGGCCGGTGCCGATCGGCGTGGTCGGTGAGCTGTACGTGGCCGGGGCCGGGGTGGCCGACGGCTACATCGGTAGGCCCGGGTTGTCGGCAACCCGGTTCGTCGCGTGTCCGTTCGGGCAGTCGGGATCGCGGATGTACCGGACCGGCGACCTGATGGCGTGGGGCGCCGACGGCGAACTGCGCTACATGGGGCGATCCGACGAACAGGTGAAGATTCGCGGCTACCGCATCGAACTCGGCGAGATCCAGGCCGCCCTGCACGATGTCACCGGAGTCGAACAGGCGGTGGTGATCGCCAGGCAGGACCGCCCAGGCGACAAACGACTCGTCGGATATGTGACCGGCGCGGTGGACGCTGCGGCCGCCCGCGCCGCACTCGGTGATCGGTTGCCGTCGTACATGGTTCCGTCGGCTGTCGTCGTGGTCGACGCGTTACCGCTGACGGTCAACGGCAAACTCGACACCCGGGCGCTACCGGCGCCGGACTACCAGGACGCCGACTCCTACCGTGCCCCGGCCGACGCGATGGAGGAGATCCTGGCCGGCATCTATGCGCAAGTCCTCGGGCTGGAAAGGGTCGGAGTCGACGACTCGTTCTTCGAGTTGGGCGGTGACAGCATCCTGTCCATGCAGGTGGTCGCGCGGGCGCGCGCCGCCGGCGTGCTGTGCCGGCCGCGCGACATCTTCGTCGAACAGACGGTGGCCGGACTGGCGCGTGTCGCGACCCTGGCCGAGGGCGACTCCGATGTGATCGACGAGGGGGTCGGGCCGCTGCTGGCGACCCCGATCATGCGGTGGCTCCACGACGTCCCCGGCCCGGTCGACGAATTCAACCAGGCAGTCCTGATCCAGGCTCCGGTCGGTGTGACGGAGCAGGACGTGCTGATCGTATTGCAAGCCGTCCTCGACCGGCATGCGATGCTGCGCTTGCGGGTGGCCGATCAGGGGTCGGCGGGCTGGGCATTGACCGTGCCCGAACCTGGATCGGTGACCGCTCGGGCCTGCCTTCAGACCGTCGACGTGCTGTCGGATGACGCTGTGGCGGCGGCACGTTCGCGGTTGAGCCCGGCAGCGGGCGCGATGGTAAGTGCATTGTGGGCGGTTCCCACCGGTCAACTGTTGATGATCGTCCACCACCTGGCGGTCGACGGGGTTTCGTGGCGAATCCTTCTCGAGGACTTCAACCTTGCCTGGGCGCAGCTGCACGGCGGCCAGGACATCGTGCTCCAGGCCCCGCGCACCTCGTTCGCCCGGTGGGCCTCAGTGTTGGCCGAACGTGCCCACCATCCGGACGTGGTGGGCACGGCCGAAAGCTGGCGGACGATCGCGGCGGTGCCCGCGCCGCTGCCGGCGGTCCAACCCGCCACCGACACCTACGCCAACGCCGGCAGCCTGTCGGTGGAGCTCGACCCTGAGACCACCAGAATGCTGCTCGGCGAGGTGCCGGCGGCGTTTCACGCCGGGATCAACGACATTCTGTTGATCGCGTTCGGTCTGGCATTGACTGAATTCCTGGGTACGCCAGGCACTCCCGTTGTGATCGATGCTGAAGGACACGGACGCGAGGAAGAGCTCGTCGCCGATGCCGAACTCGTCGACCTGTCACGCACGGTCGGGTGGTTCACCACCAAATATCCGGTATCGCTCGCGGTGGGCGGGTTGAACTGGGGGCAGGTGCTCGCCGGCGATGCGCGTCTGGGGCCGATCGTCAAGGACGCCAAAGAACAGCTGCGGGCGTTGCCCGACGGAGTGACCTACGGTTTGTTGCGGTACCTCAACGACGACGTCGACCTCGCTGGCTCCGATCCGACGATCGGTTTCAACTATCTGGGCCGGATGGGGGCCGGCAGCGGCCAAACATCCGGTGACATCTGGGAGATCCGTGAGGACGGCTGGAAGGTGACCGGTGCAGCTGCCGCGGTGCCGATGCCGTTGATGCACACCGTCGAACTCAACGCCGGCACCGTGGAGACCGCCGACGGCCCGCGGTTGCGCGCCGGGTGGACCTGGGCGGTGTCGGCCCTGGATGACGCGCAGGTGAACCGGCTCAGCGGCCTGTGGTTCGACGCGCTGGCCGGTATCTGCGCGCATGTGCACGGCGGAGGTGGGGGATTGACGCCCTCGGACATCGCTCCCGCGCAGCTGAGCCAAGAGCAGCTCGACGAACTGTGCCGGAAGCACGATGTCGCCGATGTGCTGCCGCTGACCCCGTTACAGCATGGACTGCTGTTTCACGCCGACATCGCCCACGGTGTGGGCGACGATGTGTACGCCGTTCAGATGGGCGTGACCTTGAGCGGTCGACTCGATCCGTACCGCCTGCACGAGGCCGTGCAGGCGGCGGTTCAACGCCATCCCAACCTTGCGGCACGGTTCTGCGAGCAGTACGGCGACCCGGTTCAGGTCATCCCTGCCGACCCGGTGCTGCCTTGGCAGTATGTGGACCTCAGCGGCGAGGGCGCCGACCGTGACGAGCAGATCGACCGGCTGTGCCGAGCTGAGCGTGCGGTGGTGTGTGACCTCGCTGGGCAGACCGCTTTCCGGGCGACGCTGATCCGCCTCGCGCCGGATCAGCACCGGCTGGTGCTGACCAACCACCACATCCTGCTCGACGGCTGGTCGCTGACGGTGTTCCTGCAGGAGGTGTTCGCCGGCTACTACGGTCAGCGGCTCCCCGCGGCCGCACCCTATCGCCGGTTCGTCAGCTGGCTGGCCGACCGCGATCTGTCTGCAGCTCGCTCGGCATGGCGTGCGGTCCTGGCGGGCTTCGATACGCCGACCTTGGTCGTGCCATCGGACCAGCTCGGCGTCGGCCCACGAAACGTTACCGCGCTTCGGTTTTCGCCAGACGTCACCCACGCGTTGAACGAACTGGCCCGGTCCTACCAGAGCACTGCCAGCACGGTGCTGCAGGCCGCCTGGGCTCAGCTGCTGATGGAGATGACCGGCCAGCGTGACATCGCATTCGGTGTCGTGGTCGCGGGTCGACAAGCCGACGTCGTCGACGTCGACTCCATGGTGGGTCTGCTGATCAACACCGTGCCGATCCGGGTGAGCGCCCCGGCGGACTCCACGACGGCCGACCTGCTGGTCGGGCTGCAGACCGCGCGAAGCCACACGATCGACCACGAACACCTGGGCCTCAGCGAGATTCACCGGGCCGTCGGGCAGCACAGACTGTTCGACACCGTATTCGTCTTCGAGAACTATCCGACCGACACATCCCTGCTGTCCGGTGCGGACGGCTTGGCCGTCACCGATGTCACCAGCCGCGACTACTACCACTACCCGCTGACAGTCCAAGTCGTGCCGGGTGCCGAGTTGGACCTGCGCATCCAGTACCGGACCGACGTGTTCACCGAGGACCGCATCCGGACGGTGGTGCAGCGACTCGACGGCATCGTGCGGGCGATGATCGCCGATCCGGAACGCCCGCTCGCAGCAACGGATCGGTACGACGGTGGCCGGATATCGCAGCCCTCAGCACCCCGACATGTCGACAGTCCAGTCGGCTATCGGCCACCGGTCACCGATGCCGAACAGACACTGTGCGGAGTCTTCGCCGAGGTGCTCGGAGTCCAGCGCGTCGGGGTGGACGATTCGTTCTTCGACCTTGGGGGAGACTCGCTTTCGGCGATGCGCGCAGTCGTCGCGATCAACGCCGCTCTGGGCGGCGAGATCGGACTGCCCACCCTCCTGGCAGCCGCGACGGTGCGCGAACTGAGTCTGCGGGTGGCCGGTTAACCGCGGTTAACCGTCGGGGGACTGCGTGTCCGCTGTGTACCAACGGGTCACGTCGTAACCCGCTTCGTAGCGTTCGAGCCATTCGGCCGCCAGGGCGGGGAGTTTGTGCTTCGCCGGGTCGTGGCCGGGGAGTTGGCTGCGCATGACACCGAGAGCGGCGCTCGCCTGCTCCCGCACCGGTACGTGCGGATAGATCTTCTCCACAGGCCCGTTGTCGGCCACATCGAACAGGCGGGTCTTGCGCAAGACGGGGAACCGCTGAGCGAGCATCGTCTTCAGATACGGACTGCCGTACATCGACGTGGCGTCGACCCTGCGCTCCTCGAGGGTGAGGCGCTCGTTGAAACCGCAGACTGCTCGGTCGATCGCCATCCCGGTGTGCTGAAAGACCGCCGGTGCCAGGCGCATCCGATACCACGGGTCGCCGACCACGGCGTCGTAGATCATCAGTGCCGAACTCCGGTGCTCGATTTCCTCGACGAAGTGCCACAGGAACAACGAGGCGACGCGGTCGTCGCCCGGCGCGAACAGGGTGTCGGCGTTGTTGAGCATCATGGTGAATGTCGGGGTGAAGGTGGCTTCGAGATCCGCGACGTAGGCCAGCCGGTATTTCACCGACTCGTTGGCGGTGAGATCGTCGTAGACCGCCATCATGTCGTCCAGAATTTTCTGCAGCGCAGGATAGGCCTTGATCAACCCTTTCACGTGCTGTCGGTGTGCCATGCTGTGCTGGCCCTCTTGCCGGACGAATGCGAGCGCCTCCTCGGCGATCGCCTGGTCGGTGATCAACGGCATGGCCTCGTGGACCGTCGCATTGATCATCTTCTCGACGGCGAGAAAGAGGAACGACAGCATGTTCGCGGCACACGAGAATGCGGGATCGGTGGCGTTCCAGACAAACGGGACCGGATAGTCGGCGAAACCGAATCGCAGCTTCCGCACACGAAGATCAGTCACCTGTTGTCACCTTGCTTTCTGAGACGAACTGCGGCCGAATCGTCGAGCCGTCACCACATATAGGGGATCAGGCGGGAGCGGACCTGCTGGGTGTACTCCCGGTAGCCGTCCAGTTCGGCGCCGAGCAATTTCTCTTCATCGTGGATGCGTGCGGCGAGCACCGCCACGCCGGGTATCACGAACACCAGCGCCCAGAAGGAACCGAGGGCGAGCGGAAGACCCACCAACATCAGCACATTGCCGGTGTACATCGGGTGCCGGACCAACCCATAGAGGCCGGTGCTGACGACCTTCTGGCCGGCCTCCACCTGGACGGTGGTGGACGCGTACGCATTCTGCATGGCCACCAACACCGCGATCACCAGCCCGGCGCCGGCCAGCAGATTGCCGGCCACACACAGCGGTGCTGGCAGCGCGGACCAGCCGAAGCGGTGGTCGAGGCCGCTCACCACGCAGATGGCCGCCAGTGATGCGTAGAGAACCAGCATGACGACCTTCTGCACGGCGCGTCCTTCGGCGATCGGGCCGCTGCGCATCCGGCGTTGAAGCGCGACCGGATTGGTGATCTGCAGGTACACGCTCGGAATCCACGCCGTCACGGCGAACACTGCCAGGAATACCCAGGCCTGCCAGTAGTCGAGCGTCCCCGCTGCCGAGAACACCAGCAGCGCGATGGCGAGGAACTGGCCTAAGCCCAGGGCGAACACTCTCAGAACGGCGCTCACAATTCTCCCAAATCCGTTGTCCTTGTGCACGGCCCGAGACGCCGCACTGGTGGCCGGTGCCGTATCTGACGGTCAGGCCGGCGTGTCACTGTTCGTCGGCGTCAGTCGCTCGCACAGCAACTCTGCCAACCCCCGAATGGTGCCGACGGCAAGGTCGCTGGTCGTCAAGCGCACTCCCGTCTCGGTCTCGATGCGGGTGCGTAGTTCCAGGGCGCCGAGCGAGTCCACTCCGTACTCAGAAAGGGGCCGGTCGGGGTCGATGCTGCGACGCAGAATCACGCTGATCTGATCGGAGATCAACTGCCGCACCCGGGTCGGCCATTCCGCTCGTGGCAACTCGCCGAGCTCCGCGCGTAACCGTCCGGTGCCGGTGCGGCTTTCACCGATCGGCTTGAACGCCTCGGCGAAGGGACTTCGCTGGGCAAGAGTCGTCAACCAGGCGGTGCCGGTGGCCGGCACGCACCCGGTGTACGCACGGTCGTGGCGAAGCAGGGCATCGAGTGCGTAGGCGCCCTCGTCGGGGGTGATAGCCGCACCGATCGTCTGGGCGAGCTTCGCGCCGCTCCCGATCTGTCCCCAGGCCCCCCAGGCGATCGCGGTGCCCGGCAGTCCCTGCGCGCGCCGCCACCGGGTGAAGGCGTCCAGCCAGCTGTTGGCAGCGGCGTAGGCGCCCTGGCCAGGTGAGCCCACCAGGGCCGCCGCGGACGAGAACGCGCAGAACCAATCCAGGGGCTGACCGGCGGTGGCTGCATGCAGGTTCCACGCGCCGTAAGCCTTCGGCGCCCACACACGCTCGACGACATCGTCGGTGATATCGGCCAAGGCGGTGTCGTCGATGACAGCCGCGGCATGCAGCACGCCGCGCACCGGCAACCCGGTCGCCGTCGCCACCTCCACCATCCGTTGCGCGGTAACCGGATCGGCGATGTCACCGCAATGCACCACGACGTCGGCACCCATCACGCGGATGAGCTCAATTGTCTCCAGCGCCTTGAGGGTTGGCTGGGTGCGGGATGTCAGCACAATGCGCCCGCAACCGGCGGTCGCCATCTTCTCTGCGAGGAACAGCCCCAAACCACCCAAACCGCCGGTGACCAGATACGCGCCGTCGTGACGGAAGGGTGTGACTTGCTCGGGCGCCACCACAACCTCGCTGCTTCCCCGCTGGGGTACCTCCAGCAGCAGTTTGCCGGTGTGTTGGACCGCGCTCATCGCCCGGACGGCGGTGGCGGCCTGGGCCAACGGATAGTCGGTGTGGCGCCCAGGAGGCAGCTCACCTTCTGCCACCTGTTGGAACACCGTGCGCAGCAATTCGCCCATCCGCTCGGGGTGGCTTAGCGACAGCAGCGCGAGATCGACGTAGTGGAACGTGAGATTTCGCCGGAACGGGAACAGTCCCATCCGGGTGTTGCCGTACACGTCGCGCTTGCCGATCTCCACGAACCGGCCGCCGGCCGCCAACAATTCCAGCCCCGCCCGCTGCGCCGCCCCGGTCAGGGAGTTGAGCACGATATCGACCCCGTACCCACCGGTGTCCCGGCGGATCTGTTCGGCGAAGTCGATGGTGCGTGAGTCGTAGACGTGCGTGATTCCCATATCGCGCAACATCTGACGGCGTTCTGGACTGCCCGCCGTAGCGAATATCTCGGCTCCGGCGGCCCGCGCCACCCCGATGGCCGCCTGGCCGACGCCACCGCTCGCGGAGTGGATCAGCACCCGGTCGCCGGCGCCGATGCGAGCCTGATCTCGCAGTCCGTACCACGCAGTGGCCGTCGCAGTGGCCGCGGCCGCCGCCTGGTGATCGGTCAACACCGACGGCAGCGGCACGGCGAGCCGCGCGTCGCAGGTGACGAACGTTCCCCAACAACCGCCGGCGCAGAACCCACCGACGCGGTCACCGATTCGGTGCTCGACGACGTCAGGTCCGACCGCGGTGACCACCCCCGCGAAATCCAGGCCGAGTTCGGGCAGTTCGCCCTCGATCGCCGGGAACAGACCCATCGCGACCAGGACATCGGCGAAGTTGACGCTCGAGACCCCGACGGCAACCTCGATCTGTCCCGGTCCGGGCGCAGTCCGCGGACAAGCCACCAGTTCCACCGATTCCAGGTCGCCGGGGGTCCGGACCTGCAGGCGCATGCCGTCGAACTCGTTGTCGCAGAGCGCAGTCCGCCGGTCGGTGGGATGCAGCGGACTGGGCAGCAGGCGGGCTTTGTACCACTGTCCCTCGCGCCAGGCGGTCTCGTCCTCCTCGGATTCGCTCAGCAGATGGCGGGCCAGGTGCTCTGCGTCGGTGGCTTGGTCGACGTCGATCTGCGAGGTGCGCAGATGCGGATACTCGGCGCCGATCACCCGCACCAACCCGCGCAGTCCGCCCTGCTCCAGATTGGGTACCTCGCCGGGTAGCACACTCTGCGCACCGCTGGTGACCACGACCAGTTGGGGCAGCCGGGTCTGCACCTGCAGCAGGCTCCCCGCGATCCGGGTCAGGTGCTCGACGTGTGCAACACCGCGTGCGGGGGAATCCTCCGACGCGCCCTCTTGCGGCCCAGCAAGAACAACCACGCCGCTCACCTGGCCGGAGCGGAGGTGGTCGGCCAGTTCGGCTGCGCAGGCACGGTGGTCGGCCCTGTGCGGCCAGCACATCACCGTGCATTGTGCGCCTTGGCTTTTCAATGCGTCGGTCAAAGCCGTCGTGATCGCGTTCGAGGTTGCAGCGGTGCTGACCAGCAGCCAATTCCCGGCATCGGCGGGAGCCGGTTGCGGCAGCTGCCGGTGCTGCCATGCGACGGTGAACAGTCGCTCGCCGAGCACTCGTAGCTGTCGGTCGGCCTCGGATTCACCTGTGCCGCAACGCAGCCCCTCTACCCGGAGCAACACCGCGCCGTGCTCGTCGAGCACATCGAGGTCGGCCTCGATGGCGGCCGCATCGACGTGGATCACCCGGGCGTAGCAGTAACGGGCGGCCCGCGCCGGCCCGTAGGACCTCAATCGTCCCATCCCCAGTGCCACCCCCAGCACCCCATCACCCATGAGTTGTAGCTGGGGACTGGCGCCGACCGCCTGGAAGCAGGCGTCCAGCAGCGCCGGATGGACACTGTAGGCGCCTTGTTGTGAGCGGATCTTGGTGGGCACCTCGACCTCCGCAATCAGCGTTGCGTCGGTATCCGCACCGGTGTGGACGGCGATCAGACCACCGAATGCCGGGCCATAGTGCACCCCGCGTTGGCCCATGCTGGTGCGTACCGCGGCCCCGTCCATGCGGTTGGTATGCGCGGCAAGCAGCGACGCGATGTCATACGGCGGCGGCTGCTGATCATCGGCGGCGACCAGGGTGGCACTGGCCTGACGTACGGCGGCGCCCGTTTGGTTCGACTCCACGACGAACTCCGCGGTGCCGGGGGAACACACCGTCGCCGATGCTCCGACTGTGGTCTGTGCGTCGAGCAGCAGTGCATGCTCGAACCGGATATCGCGTACCTCGGCGTCGTTACCGAGCACGGTGCGCGCCGCGACCAGAGCCATCTCGCAGTACGCCGCCCCGGGAAGCAGTGGCACATCGAGGATCGTGTGCTCGCCGAGCCAGGGCTGGGCTGCCGTGCCGACCTCAGCCTGCCATACGTGACGTTCGGGCTCTTCCTGCAGGCGTACGTGCGAGCCCAGCAGAGGATGGGCCGCAACGGAATAACCGCGGGCTCCGCCCTCCTCATTGTCGACGTCGAGCCACAGCCGACGGTGTGTCCAGCTCGGCAGTGGGGCGTCCACCAACCGACCCGACGGGTACGGCGTGGCGAAATCGATCGCCGCACCCACGCTGTGCAGATCGGCCACCAGGCTGCGAAGCGCGTCCGAAGCGGGCTGCTGGTGGCCGACGGCGGTGAAGGTGACGACTCGAGCGTCGAGGCCGTCAGCGGTCCGCTGGATGGCCTCGGTGATCATCGAGTCTGGGCCGAGTTCGGTGAACACCCGGTAGCCGTCCTCCACGGCGGCGCGAACCGCCGCGGCGAACCGCACCGTGTTGCGGAGATTCTTCACCCAGTACTTGTTGTTGCACAGCGGTTCTTCCCGCGGGTCGAACCCCGTCGCCGAATAGAACACGACCTGTGGTGACTGCGGTGCGACGTCGGCGAGCAGTTCGCCGAGCTCGGCGAGCACGGGTTCGACGAGAGGCGAATGCGCGGCGCCATCGATGACCGATCGCCGGACCGTGACGTCGCGTGCCCGCCATCCCGTCAGCAGATCCTCGACGGCCTGGGTGGCCCCGCTGATCACCGTCGAATCGGGTGCGACCACAGCACCGACCACGACGTCCTTGACACCGGCGAGGGTCAACTCCGAAAGCACCTGTTTGGCAGGCAGTTCCACGGAGGCCGTGATCCCGCGACCGGTGACGCCGGCCATCAACCGCGAACGCCGGCAGATCACCCGCACACCGTCCTCGAGCGACAGCGCGCCGGACACCACGGCCGCGGCGACCTCGCCCATCGAATACCCGATCACCGCGCCCGGTCGGGCGCCGTGGGCTTGCAGGGCGGCGGCCAGTGCCACCTGAACGGCGAACACAGTTGGTTGCCGCCGGGCAGCTGTGATCGCCGCCTCCGGCGCGGACATCGCATCGGTTACCGAGAACCCGGACTCGGCCGCCACCAGTGCGTCGATCTGGGCGATGGTGGCCGCGAAAACCGGCTCGGCCCCGAGGAGTTCGGCGCCCATCCGCGCCCACCGCGAGCCCTGCCCGGAGAACACCCACACCGGTCCGCGATCACCAGGGCCCAGCGCCGCCGGGTAGGGTGCGTCACCGCCGGCCACCTCACGCAACGCCGTGACCAGCTGCGGCCGAGAGTTCGCCGCGAGGACGGTGCGCACCGGGCGGTGGGTGCGCCGACGCGCCAGGGTGTAGGCGAGATCCGGCAATGCCACCTCGACATGGGCCGCGACCCATTCCGCCAGCCGGCCCGCGGTCCGCCGGAGTTGCCCGGCCGACGTCGAGGACAGCGGGAACAGCAAGGGGGCGGGCGGCGCGCCGTCCGGACGTGCACCCTCGATTTCGAGTTGCCGAGGAGCTTGCTCGAGGATGGCGTGCACATTGGTGCCCGATCGCCCAGACGACGACACCGCCGCGCGGCGCGGGTGGCACTCGGTCGGCCATTCAATGGCCCCCTGTGGCACAAACAATTTGGTGCTGACCCGCGCCAACTCGGCAGGTAAACGGGTGAAATGCAGATTCTGCGGAATCACTCCATGCTGCAGCGCGAGGATCGTCTTCATCAATCCGACGACGCCGGAGGCCGATTGCGAGTGGCCGAAGTTCGTCTTGCTCGATCCGAGTGCACAAGGGCCGTCGAGGCCGTACACCTCGCGCAGGCTGGTGTATTCGGCCGAGTCGTCCGCCGGGGTGCCGGGGCCGTGCGCCTCGAGCATGCCGATGCTGGCGGGGTCGACGGCCGCCGCGGCCAGAGCCGCGCGGTACACCTCGGCCAGAGCGGCCACCGACGGTGGCGTCGCGGGGTCGAGCGTGCAACCGTCCTGGTTGGTCGCCGTGCCGCGGATGACGGCCAGGATCCGGTCGCCGTCGTGCATCGCGTCCGGCAGGCGCTTGAGCATCACCATCGCGCTCGCCTCACCGCCCACGTATCCGTCCGCAGCGACGTCGAACGCACGACAGCGTCCCGTCGGGGACAGGTCGCCCGCCGCTGATCCCGAGACATACGTCCGCGGATCGAGTATCAGGTAGGCGCCGCCGGCCAACGCCAGATCGCTTTCCCCCTCCCCGAGACTGCGGCAGGCCATGTGCACGGCGAGCAGACCAGAGGACGCCGCGCTGTCCACGGCCAACGCGGGACCGTGAACACCGAGAGCCTGGGCTATCCGCCCGGCTGCCATGCCGAAGCTGTTGCGGGAGAGACCGAACGGGCCTGTCGTGGCGTCGGCGCTCAGCGTCACGGTCTGGTAGTCCGACTGGGTGAGCCCGGTGAAGACGCCGATTCGGGCGTCTTTGACAGCCTCGGCGGTCAGACCGGCGTGTTCCATCGCCTCCCAAGACGTTTCCAGCAGCAACCGGTGCTGCGGGTCGATTGCGGCAGCTTCCTGGTCGTCGATGCCGAAGAACTCGGAATCGAAGCCGGCGACGTCGTCGAGGAACGCGCCCCACTTCGACCTCGTCCGGCCCGGTACACCCGGTTCGGGGTCGAAGTATTCGTCGTTGTCCCAGCGCTCCCGCGGAACTTCGGTGACCATGTCGTCACCACGCAGCAATGCCTCCCACAGCTGTTCGGGGGAGTCGATGCCGCCGGGAAGCCGACAGGCCATGCCGATGACGGCGATCGGTATGGGCGATGTGGTGCTCATAATGGCTCGGGGAACCGCCTCGCCCGAATGTGTTGCCCGACCATCGAACGCACCGAATGAACCATCCCGTCTCCTCACAGCAACGAACCGCAGGCCGGTCCGCCGCTGACTCACCCTGGTTCCCCCGACGCAGGCAAGCCAATTATTGACGTAGACGCAGCGTTGTGGGTCAAGTTTGCTTGAATCGCAATGCCGCGTAACCCAGCGCGCTGCGTGCGGCTGGGTTCGGTGGCCTCCCCAGCACTCCGTTTGGCCGCCTACGCTGGGCGACTCGAGCGTCACTCAACTTCGGTGTTCGGAGGCGTCAGGCCTGCGGGCTTTGATAGCTTGCTTCGCGTGACACAGGCGATCGAGGCATCTCTGCCGGCTCTGCTGCGTGAACGCGCCAGCCTGCAACCGGATGACACGGCATTCACCTTTATCGACTATGACCAGGACTGGGCGGGCGTGCCCATCAGCCTGACGTTCTCGGAGCTGTATCGGCGCGCGGCCAACCTCGCACGCGAGCTCCGGATGTCGGCATCACCCGGTGATCGCGCAATGATCATCGCGCCGCAGGGGCTCGACTACATCGTCGCTTTCCTCGGCGCGTTGCACGCCGGGGTGATTCCGGTTCCCCTGTCGGTTCCAATGGGTGGTGTCACCGACGAGCGGGTGGATTCGGTGCTGCGTGACGCATCACCCGTTGCTGTCCTCACGACCTCCGCGGTCGTGGCGGAGGTCAGCCGCAGTATCGTTCCGCCAGCCGGTCAAGCGGCCCCGGTGATCATCGAAGTTGATTTGCTGGACCTCGATGCCCCTGCACGGTTCGCCATGTACGAGGACGACAACCCGCACGCCACCGCCTACCTGCAGTACACCTCCGGGTCCACGCGGTCGCCCGCCGGCGTGATGATCTCGTACACAAATCTTTTCACCAATCTGCAGCAGATCACCACCGACTACTCCCGGCACGGGGGGATCACCCCGCCGGACCTGACGTTCGTGTCGTGGCTGCCGTTCTTCCACGACCTGGGCTTGATCCTGGGGGTTTGCTCACCGATCGTGCTGGGGACCAGTGCGGTGTTGACGAGCCCAACGTCCTTCCTGGTGCGGCCGGCGCGATGGATGCAGCTGCTGGCAACGAACTCCTGTCCGTTCACCGCCGCACCGAATTTCGCATTCGAGTTGGCGACGCGGAAGACCTCCGACGAGGACATGGCCGGGCTCGACCTCGGCGGCGTGCACACCATCCAGAGTGGCGCCGAGCGGGTCAACCCGGTGACGATCAAACGTTTCACCGATCGGTTCGCCCGCTTCAACCTGAGCGAGACGGTCATACAGCCGTCCTACGGCATGGCCGAGGCGACGCTGTACATGTCGACGCCGAGACCGGAGGACCCGATCAAAGTCGTCCACTTCGACACGGAGGCCTTGACCGCCGGCCAGGCCAAGCGGATCACGGGCGACGGCGGAACTCCGCTTGTCAGCTACGACGGACCGATCAGCTCCCGATCACCGGTATTGCGGATCGTCGACCCCGAAACTCGCACTGAGGTTCCCGAGGGTACGACGGGCGAGATCTGGTGCCACGGGGACAACGTCAGCATCGGGTACTGGGAGAAGCCCGAGGAGACGGCTCGTACGTTCGGCGCCAGACTCGTCGAGCCGTCGACGGGGACGCCCGAGGGTCCTTGGCTGCGGACCGGTGATGTGGGGTTCATGTCCGAGGGCGAACTGTTCGTGGTGGGCCGCATCAAAGACATCTTGATCATTTACGGCCGCAATCACGCTCCCGATGACATCGAGGCGACCGTTTCCGATATCACCGGCGGCCGATGTGTGGCGATCGGCGTTTCCGACGACGGTGTCGAGAAACTGGTGGTCGTGATGGAAGTCAGGAAGCGTGGTGACTCCGAAGAGGAGGCTCGGCAAAAGCTCGAAGGCATCATGGGCGATGTCACCGCGGCGATTTCCAACGTGCACGGCATTGCGGTTTCGGACCTGGTCGTGGTGGGACCGGGAACGATTCCGGTCACGACCAGCGGCAAGGTCAGACGTCAGTTGGCCGGGGAAATGTATCGCACCAACCAGTTCGCGCGGCTGGACGGCTGATCGACCCTACGGCGCCCCGTCGCTGCCGTTGATTGCGGAACCGGTTGCTGCCCAGGCGCTTCCGCCAGTACCACCGGAACCGTCGGCGGTGCCGCCGGTGCCGCCGTTGCCGCCGTTACCGCCGACGGCGTCACCGAGGCTGTAGTTGTAGGCGAGGCCGCCGACTCCGCCGTTCCCGCCGTTGGTGGTGCCGTTGCCGCCGTTGCCGCCCTTGCCACCCAGTGCCGTGCCCGGAGCGGCAGAGCCGGTGATCAGGTTCACCACCGTCAGCCAGTAGTCCCACAGCGGGTCGCCCGAAAGGTCAGCGGCCCCTCCCGCGCCGCCGTTGCCCCCCGCCCCATCTGTGCCATTGCCGCCGTTTCCGCCGGCCCCGCCGGCGACGCTGCCGGGCTGGTATTCGCCGGTGAAATAGCCGAATCCGAAACCTATGGTCAGGCCGCCGTCGCCACCGTCGCCGCCGGTTGCGCCGTCCCCGCCCCTGCCGCCGTTGCCGGCGCTTCCGGCGATCACTCCGCCGTTGCCGCCAGCCCCGCCGTTGCCGCCCACTCCGCCGGTGGAACTGTTGGTGCCGCCGTTTCCGCCGTTGCCGCCGACGCCGAACAGGACTGCTGAACCCCCGGACCCGCCGGACCCACCGGCTGCGCCGTTTCCACCGTTTCCGCCGCTGCCGATCAGTCCGCCGCTACCGCCGCTGCCGCCGTCGCAACCCGCGCTGTTGGTGCAGGTCGCGTCGGTCCAGGAGTAGCCGGCGCCACCACTACCGAAGAGCCATCCACCGTCCTGGCCATTGGGATTCGCAGCATCTCCGTCGGCACCGTTGCCCAGTATCGGGCGGCCTTGCCACTGGTTGGTGACGATCGCGGTGATGATGTCCGGGAGACTGATGGTGACGGTGGAGCCGCTTACGCCGTTCTGTGCGAAGGCGACGACGATACCGATGACGTCCGCCAGGGTGAGATTCGGTAGAGCTGACGGGGAATCGGCCGCGACTGCCGCCGCCACTGCTGTCCGCCGCGCCGTGGCGGTGGCCGGGGCCGAGACGTCGGCCCGGTCGGGCGCACCCGCTGCACCACCGGGGTCGGCTGTCTGCTGAATCCGCTGCCGGCCGGATGCCGCTAGGGGAGTCACTCGCGAGGCGCTTCGACGGTTGGGTCGAACGACGGCACCGCCGCCCGCCGATGGCGCGGACAATGCTGTGACGGCATGCGCCGTCGCGCTGACGCCAGCCTGATCCGAACCGCCCGAGCGATGCTGCGACGCCGTGGGCCGTGCCGAGTCACGGGATCCTGCGCTGGCGTTGGTCCGGCCGGCTTTTCCCGAATTATTGCTGTCGCTGGCAGAGGACGCGCTGCCGGCGGAATCATCGGCGTGGGCGACTCCGGCGGTGCCGACGGCTGACACGCAGAAGCCGACGGTGAGCGCGCCGACGCCGAGCCAGGTTGAGATTTTGCTGTGCTGATGCGGTGCGCGGGCCCGCGTCGACGGCTGCACATCGGCCCGCCGATGTGTCAGACGATAATTTGCAGCCATAGCCAGCCCCCGCGTTCGCTAATGCCTAGGCGCCACATCGTAGCAATTCACTTTGCCGGACGAGCCGAACTCGGATTCGGCAGGATTGCGCATCCCGGGGCGGTGGACAGCGTTATCGACCCCGGGTTTCGGATCGCGCCGGCCCGAAGATCTCAGGTGCGGCCGATTCCCTTGGTCAGTTGAACCGGCAACCTTCGATCGCATCGCGTGGAATGCTCTGCTGCCGGCTATTTCCGGCTCTTCTTGGGCGAGCCCGAACTGTCCGCGCCGGACCCGGTCTTCTTGTCGCCGCCCCGTGAGACGCTCGACGCGCGAGGCTTCTTGTGGCCGACACGACGGGTGGCTGAGGCGGTGTCGGTGCCGGCGTCTGAATTGTCCGAGTTGTTCGACGCGGCAATTTCCACCCTGTTGCGACTGGCCGTCGCGGGGGACGCCTTTCTGCTACTGGAGACCGACGCGGCGCTGGAGGGGCTACCTCCGTTGATGTTGATGCCGGGATTGGATCTGATGATGGTCTGCAGATTCTGCGCGATCGCGCCCGCGATCGCGAAGGGTCCCCACCCGGCGGTGACGGTGTTGCCGTCACCGAACAGATTGAATGCCAGGCTCAATGTGGTGTTCGGGTAGGGGCCGGCAGAAGAAATGTTGTTGCCGTTGCCGAGTAGATTGCCCGCCGCGGTCAAAACACCTTGGGCCATCACAATGCTGTTGCCGAGAATGTTTGTGGTCGAGCTCAATATGCCCTGGGTCCACGCGGTGCCGGCGTTTCCGATATTCAGTGCCAGGTTCCCGAAACCGCCCGCGTTGGTGACTTTTGTTCCGTCACCGCCTGACGCGCCCGAGAGGGCGAGGTTGAGGCTGCCGATGTTGGTCAGGGTTCCCGGACCGACCTGCAGGGCGATGTTGCCGACCCCGGTGGCCCCGGTAACTTGCTTGCCGGTCCCGTTCTGAACACCAACGGCGATATTGAGCGCACCGAGCGTTGAGGTGGTTCCAGCTCCGGACTGCCACGCCAGGCTCAATACCGAGGGAAGTACCGATGCCCTCGCCTGATCACCCACTGCCACCGCGAAGCTCAGAAAACTGAACGTGGCCGCGGAAACGGCGGCGTTCCCGAACGAGAAAGCGCCCCCGAAGAATGCGCTGCCGGCGTCTGCGGTCGCACCTTCACCGATCCCGATCGCGATGCTGGTCAAGTTGCTCGTGCAGCCACCGCCATTGCCGATACCGAATGCGGAGAAACACGATGCGTTGGCAGCGGGTGCGTCCCCGAGGGTGCCGACGACAAGCGCACCGGATAAAACCGCGCCGAGCAACATGCCAGATCGAGCGCGAACCTGATCCATCGGCATACCTCGTTATTCTCGATGTCTTTGCTGTTGGAACGGTACCCGATGCGAATCGGCATTCCCAGCTGTTTCCGGTGGGGTGTCATGAGGTCTCGCACGATGATGGTAAACGACCGTCCGGACGACCCGCGCGGCGTGGGTGAATTGGGCAGTCGCAGGCATCTGCACACTATCGCTGAAAGATTCGATTGTGCTGGTCAACGTCGGTGCGCTGGCATCGCCGGCCGTTCACCCGGTAATGCCCACCTGGCATCCGCGCGGCCGCGGTTGAATTCCCGCGGATACCGATACGGCAAATCTCTCGATCCGCGTGATGAGCGTTTGCCGCGTATTCGACTCGGCGTCGCAATGGCGAAACGATTCGGCCGCACCGGTATGCCGGCGGGGGTGTAAACCGGTTAGCGCTTGCGGTGTTTTCCGCCCAGCCCCGACGTTCCGGCGTCCGCGGCTTTCTTGGCACTGAAGCTTGGTGCTCCGGGGCCGGCCCGATGCCTGCTGGACGCACTGGCCGCAGGACGCGGGCCGGCGTCGGTAGTGGTGGGGTCTGCGGAGGTCGACTGGCGGGTGCCGTTTCTGGCACCGCCGGCAGCGGCTGACCGAACGGTGTCGGCGACCGCGGCCGGAACACGAATCGTCTCGGGATCGGCGGTCGCCTGCCCCGTCTCGTCGGTGCCGGTCTCGTCGGTATCGGTGACGCCAGGGCTGGGGTGGGTCGTGGCGGTCCGGCTGGCCTTGCGGACGCCGCCGTTGACATTGGCGGCGGACACACTGTTGGTGGTGGAGGTGTTGGTGCCGTTGTCGAGCTCGGTCCACGGCACGAAGGGTGTACCGATCTGGATTCCCGGACCGTTCTGGATGAGGGTTGCCGCGGTCTGGAAGACGGATGCCACGAATGAGAGTGGACCGTTGTTGGCGGTGACGGTGTTACCCATGCCGAAGAGGTTCATGGCGAAGCTCAACGGAGCGAGTTGTGCGCCGCCGGTGGTGGATACGATGTTCCCGTCGCCGAGGTAATTCAGGGCGGCACTCAACAGGCCCCGGGTGAAGACGTCGCTGGCACCCAAAATGTTGACCGCCCAGCCGAAATAGCTTTGCGACAGGACGCTTCCGGTATTGCCGAAAAGGTTGAGCGCGACACTGCCCAGCAGACCCGCGGTGGTGGATTGCTGCCCAGTGCCGTTCGGGGCGAGGCTGATCGCCGAATTGAAGCCACCGATTGAGGAGGCGCTGCCCGGCCCGTATTGAAAGGCCAGGTTACCGATGCCGGTGGCGGCGGATGAGAGATGGCCGGGATTCCTCGACGCCATGCCGATCACCAGGTTGAAGCCACCGAGCGCGGTGGCTTCGCCCGGCCCGATCTGCGCCACGATATTCCCGAGCCCAATGGCGGCGGTGGTGTTGGGCGTGCTGCCGGCCGGCGAAATGCCGAGCACGAGATTCAGGACGCCTCCGAGCGTCGACGCCGTTCCCGGGCCGATCTGGATGTTCCATCCGAAAAACGAACTCAACGTCGAGGCGATGGCATTGTCGCCGAGTGCGGCACCGAGGGTGAAGGCGCTGAGGCTGGTGACGACGTTGGTGTTGTTCCCGATGGCGATGGCGCCACCGAACAGCGCGTTGGCGGCGTCTGCCACCGCGCCGTCGCCGATCCCGATTGCGAAGGTGGTGAGGTTGCTGGTGCAGCCGTTGCCGTTGCCGAGGCCGAAGGCGGAGAAACACGACGCGTTGGCTGCCGGTGGGGCGCTCACAGTCCCGGTTGCCAACGCCCCGGAGACCAATGCACCCAGCAGCGCGCCACTCTTAGCTCGAACCCGACCCATTGCTAACCCCGTAGCTCGAAAGTGTCTTTGCTGGTTTAGGACCGTACCTGAGAGCGGCGGGGCCGACAGCATTCCACTGGATATTTGCCAGTGTCCGTCGACCGGACGGATGAGGCGAGTGACCGGCCGGCGAAGCGCTGCAGACATTTGTGCGAACGGTCGGCACGACCCGAAATGAGTGCCCCCGGCAGGATTCGAACCTGCGGCTGCGGTCTGAGCAAACATTGCTCTGAACAGGCAAAATCATTGTGGCACAGTCTATTACGATCCAGTGTCGGCTTGCAATGGATCACACCGGATCGCAAGGTTTCACTGTCGTTGGGGGTAAGTTGGGGGTAGGCTGCAGCAACATCGCAGGTCACCACCAACACCCGCAGGAAATAACACTGTAGAAATGCAAAGAGATCTGTTTGCTTTCGCGAAAGTGCACGTCACGGGACTGAACGGAATCGAAAGATGAGCCGAAATGAGTGGGGCAAGATCAAGAAACAGCCCACAAAAACGCCGAGCTACCAGGCGAGCTATATCGGTATGGACGGCAGACGGCACTACGCACCGCACACATTCGCGTCACGGACATTCGCCCAGGGCTGGCTAGCGCAAGAGCGGGCCTACAAAGAGCGCTGCACGCTATCGGGTGAACGGTGGCAATCGCCTGCCGAGCGCGCCATTCAAAGGCAAGCCGAAGCGCTCAAGCTGTCGGTGTATGGAAAGAACGTGATCGATCAGCGCAAACTAGGCGAACGCACGCGGATCGAATACGAGTCGAAATGGTCCCAGTTGATCGAGCCGAAACTAGGCAAGCTCGCGGTGCGAGACCTCACGCCGAACGCCGTGCGTGCGTGGTTCGCCGGATTGGACCCGACCAAGGAAACACGGAACGGGCACGCTTACAGCATTCTGAGCATGATCTGCAATACCGCCGTGCGCGACGGCCTGCTAGATCGCAACCCGTGCGACGTGCGCGGTGCAACGAATCCGAAGACGAAGAAAAGGGCGAAGATCCCGACCACGGTCGAATTGCACGCGATTGCCGACAAGCTTGGCGCTGACCCGCGCTATGAGCGATTCAAGGCCCTGGTGCTCCTGGCGGGGTGGTGCGGGATGCGGTTCGGTGAAGTCTCCGAGCTGCGGCGAAAAGACATCGACGGCGAGTGCGCCACGGTCACAATCACTCGTGCTGTGACTCACCGGCGCGGAGACGACGGGAAATGGTGCCGGATCGGCTCGACAAAGACCGACGAGACCGAGCGGGTGGTGACGATTCCTCCGCACGTCCGTGATGACGTGAAAACGCACCTGAGCCGCTTCGTGAGCAAGAGCCCTGACGCCCTGCTGTTCGAACCCGCCAGGGGTGGGTGCCACTTGAATGACCGCGTGTTCAACAAAGACGTGTTTCAGAAGGCCGCTCAAGACGTTGGGCGTGATGACCTGTCAGCCCACGATTTACGCCGGTTCGCCGGGACGAAGAATGCAGCGGTCGGGACGCTGGCTGAGAACATGGTTCGGCTTGGCCACAAGACCGTTGCCGCCGCGATGCGCTATCAGCAGGCACAGGACGGGACCGACGCGAAAGTGGCGGCAGGCCTGTCGACCAATGCGCTGGCTGAACTAGCCGCTGCTGCCGACTCCAAGGCCGAAGCTGCCGACTCCATCTCTGCTGCCGACGAAACGACTTAGGCTGAGGGTCATGCCAAGTAATCAATTAAGTATGGTCCGCAATCAGTTCAAGGCGCGCGCCTATGCAGTTGACGACATCCACATGAGCGTTGGAAATCTCGAAACCTTCACCGTGGAATCTGGACCCGACAGTCCTAACGTGGTCGGCGTGCCGGTGACCTTCATCCCTGACTCCGAGCGGAGCCTGTCAGGTGATGTGTGGAAGGCCTCCGAGATCCATTGGTGGACCGACAAGCAAGAATATTCAGGAACCACAGAGTCTCCGGCTGAACTAGCCGATCGAATCATCGAAACGGCTTCTGCCGATAACGACCGGTGATCACCGCCCGTTTGCGCTGCGATCAACCCGAACGGTCGATCTATTCCAGTGCGACTGGCGCAAGCTCCCGGTAAGAGGATCTGGGAAAAAACTTCGAGGGAGAGATCTTGTCAGCCAACCGTGTATATCTTCTAGGGGCAGGATTCAGCATGGCGATCAGCGCGGGTCTGCCTGACGATTGCACCATGCCAAGCATGCTCCAATTATCAAATCTGGTGCTTGACCTGTTAAAGCACACAATACCTCGGCGAAGTAATCTGACCACAACCGAAGAAAGAGCGTTTGAGTCCTTTAGGCAGCTAGCCTCGGTGCTCGACCAGGCAGAACAAAGAGACCGGTTACGAGAAACCTACGGCGCAGCAATGAACATGTTGTTTGAAACCTACGTGCCGGGTGCAGGAACGCCACTCGTTAAGAACTTCGAGCAATGGTTGAGCTACTTGATTGAAACACCGCCATGGTTGACGCCAGCGGAACAGGCACGCAATCACGCCGCGTTCCTCGATGTCTCCGCAGCTGTGGCATCGGTGTTGGAATCACGTCAACGAATGACCCTTCACGAACAGAATGGTGTCTGTCCAGACTGGCTCGCAAAACTAGTTCGAATGTGGCACCGGGACGCAGCAACGGTAATGACATTCAATTACGATCGGTTCGTCGAACTCGCATGGCTGGTCAACGTTGAACGCACGCCACCCCGAACGATGTCCTGGGACCTATATCCCGCCCCGCTCACCCCACTAGTGGCACGCGCCGGAATTGCGCCGCCAGTCTATTCCGTACCTGGCGGATTCCAGCTCTTCAAACTCCACGGATCGATTGGTTGGTGGTATTCCGGCCCTGACGGACCACCTGGGGACATCATTTACGACCAGGGAATGCAAGGTGGATCATGGTCTAGCGATGGACTCGATCCAGTCGGGGAGCTGTCAATATCTCTTATGCAAGATCGTGAACAGTTGATCGTGCCTCCCGCTGCCGTAAAAAGCCCGTATTATAATAATCGAGCAATAAGGGCGATGTGGCGAAACGCGGCCGGGTATCTAGGTCTTGCTGACGAATTGGTGATTATGGGCTTCAGCCTCCCCGCAACAGATATGCTGGTTAGCTCGATGCTATGCACCAATGTACGCAAGGATTGCGTAATTACCCCAGTTGATTTCGGCGATGCAGTCATAAAACGCATACGTGACACGTTCGACATTAGTGCCGATGACCCACGGCTCAATAAAAAGTACGTCGGACTAGGGGAAAATGCTATTCCGAAATGGGTTGAGGACACAGTGAACGCGGCCGACTAAGTTTTAGCGTGACTTTCGCGTTGCTTTTCTCACCGTTTTGACCTGCTTTCGGTAACCCTTGGTTAGGGCAACGCCTTCGGCGCGAGCCGCAGCGAGATCGAACGGCTTAGGGCTCAACGCCTCAGTCGGAAACGCTTTGTTACGCCGGGACACCTGGCGGGCGTGGTCCGCGTGAGCCCGTGCGACGTGCGCGGCCACGAGCTGATTACGCCGGTGTGCGCTGCGAGTGCGTGAACCGGGACTGGCCTGCGTTGCGGCCACGGCAGCGACCGCGACGACAGCAGCAGCGCCAACACGGCGGCGTTTGGTGCGCTTGGCAGCCGCACCGGTAGAGGCAAAGCGTCCCCTGGCATCCCGTGCATAGGTGCGACGTGCGCGACGTGCCCGTGAGCGGCGGCGTGCCATTAGACCGCGCCCCAGACGCGCGCGTACGGCCTGACGCTGATCGCCACATCGGGATCGAGCCGTTCCAGCAAGCGCAGTTGGCCGATCTCGGGGTTACCGGCCACGCCGAAGGGCGAATGACGGCGCGCGAACAACCGGCTGGCTTGCAGCAGAGTCGCTTGCTTGATCGAGCCGGGAATTGTGGGCCAGCCGAAAGCAGCGGTGACCCGAATCCCGTTCTCTGAGCCGTCTGGGAACACTGCGGAGGCCGGATTGACCACCAGTGCAGTCCACACACGCGAATTAACCACCGCATTGACCGGCGTCGGCAAAAACTGGCCGACTTCAGACCAATTGCCCTGTGAATCAACGGTTTCAACCGTCAAGCCCGCCAGGGTGGCGAAATCGTCGGTCTTGATCACCCAACGACGCCGGTCACGGTCGTATTCAGCGGTGTAATACCGGGCTTCGGGCTCAGTTAGGCCGAATTGCCTTTGGCAACAGCGGTCTACAGCCCGTGACGCGGTCTCCACGGCCAACTCAAGCTCGGTACCGGACTCGCCCGTAGCGCCGTCACCCATGAACGACGCCAACTCATCGCCGGTGGCATACGCCGGTGCCCAACCGGGTGGCCCGGTCGGGGTGTCGTCGTCGGCCATGGTGGGGACTACTCCGCTTCGGTGCCAGCGGTGTTCGCCGCTGCAGTGTCGTTGGTAGTCGCACCGGTGCCGACGGTGGCAGCGGGATCGGTGACGGGAGCCGGATCGTTTGCCGGTTCCGTCTTGGTCGACTTGGCCCGTGAAGTCTTGGACTTGGTCGGCGAATGTTCTTCGCCAGCGCGAGAGGCGATTTCGGCGTTGACCTCGGCCAGCTCATCGAGCAATTCGGCCTTGCGCTGCGCCAGTTCGGCGATGGTCTCTTTCGTCGTCATGATGAACCTCTCAGATCAAACGGTTTGGATCGACTTGCAGTGCAGCACCACTGAGCACCCAACGGTGCTGCACCACAATGAGTTAACGCGGTCTAGTCCGCGTCGTTGTGCAGCACGCGGTAGGCGCTCTTGTCCTGCGGTACGCCGTCGGCGCGAGCCCACAACGTGTACTCCACCTGACCCTCATTGGCGCGGCTGTAGGGGTTGACGATCAGCGTCAGATCCTTGACGCGGCGAATCACGTAGCCCGCCTGCAGATCGCCGAATGCGCCCCACCTACCGGTGGTGTTGTCGGCGTATGTCGCCCACGCCTGATCGATGATCACCGGATAGCCCAGCAGGGTCGTGTTCGACGGTCCCGACGTGATGCCGTCATTGGCCGGATTGAGCAGCGGTCGCCCGTTGTCGTCCAACACCTTCTCGATCATCGCCATGGTGGCGTCGTTGAACGTCCACACCGCGCCGGTGCGGTACTCGGGATCGAGCTGGTGCACGGCGTCAACCAGGTCGTCGTAGCTCGGTGCAGCGCTGGTGAACGTGCCGGTTGAAACGGCGGTGCCGGTCGCCAAACCGAACGGCTCGGTGGTGCCTGCACCGTTGACCCAGTGCGTTGCCTGCTTACGCCCGATGCGCTGGCCCAGCTTGCGGCTCACCAACGCCTGCACATCGAACGCGGCATCCTGCAGCAGATCCACGCTCACGCGCAGCGGCAGATTGCCCGTGCCGGGGGCGATGTAACGGAACGCGCCGAGAGTCACTTCACCGAACACCAGGTCAGCGCCACCACTGGCGGGCGCGGTGCCCTCAGCAGCGATCACACCCGCATTGCCGGTGTCATCGATCGACGGCCACTGAAGCGGTTCACCGGTCGCCGTGGTGATCTCCTCGACGGCAGACGCGACACCGCCGAACGCCTTGAGACGTTCCACGAGCTTCTGACGCATCGTGGTCGGCACGGCATACCCGCCAGCCGAATCGGTGCCGACGCCCTGGGCGCGAAGCTCGACAATGTCGGCGTTCTGCTGGCCCGTGCGCAGGTAGTGATCAAACGCGCGCTCCAGTGCGTCGTCGTTGCGCTGCGCGCCGGTGTGTACGACAGCGGCCAATGCGGGCGACGGCGTCATGTAGGCGGTCTGGCGCGAACGAATCTCGGCGTTGCGCTGCACCATCTGCAACTGGCCCTCCAGCGTTTCGTAACGCTGGGCTTCCTCTTCGGACAGCGGGCGATCTCCAGCCGAATCGATGATGGCCTGAAGCTGCGTCAGGATGTCATCGACGGTAACCGGTGCATCACCGGCTGGCGGTGCGGGCGGCGTGGCCGGTGCGGGCGGGGTAGCGCCAAAGATCGGCCAGGCACGCAACGCGGCGGCGCGAGTGTCGACGGCTTCGGCGATGTCAGCGAATGCAGTGGTGGTCATGGTCGTTTCCTTCTCGGTGTTGGGTGAATCAGTCTGTTGGACCGATGGTTTCAAAGTTGGTGACGTTCCAAGTTGCGGAGTCGGATACGGTGGCGGGCTCGAATAAACTGCGAGCGAGCCGATTCCGGTGTGGCTGGGGTCAGTGTTGATTCCGCCAGCGCTGCGTCCAGGGAGCGCAGCATCACCGTAGCGCCGGGGTAGGCGGGGAATGCGACCACTGAGACATCGATCAGGCGTGCCACCGACGTGTGCGTGCGAACCTGTTTGCCGTCGGTCATGCTCCACTGGTCGGCACCGGGTACGAATCCAAACGATGCGCCGGTCAGGTCTCCGCGTAGCGCAAGCTCGCGAACGTCGTTGCCGTGCGTGGTGTTGGGTAGATCGACCTCAAAGGGCAGGCCTTCAGAATCGACACTCCAGCGCAGTGTTCCGCTGCCCTGCCGTCCCAGCAGCTTAGCGGGGTCGTGTTCGTACAGCGCGCGAACATCAGTCGATTGACTGCGTCGCACCGCGTCAAATGCTTCGCGGCCAACACCTTCCAGATGTCCCGGCAGCGCGGCGTACTGGCCGAACACCGATGCGTGCCCGACAAGTTTGTTGCCGCTCATCTCGGCGCGTAGTTCAACGCCGAAACGGCGTGCGGCGGCAACTGCGTTGTTGTTATCCATGATTGGCTCCAATGGCGGGCAGGATCAACGGAGGCATGGGCTCGGATCGCACTGCCGGGTCGTCGTCGGTCGTCGGCACGGTGCCATCGTCCTTCGGGTCATCCTCGGTCGGCTCGCCGGCCAGTTCATCGAGCGGAACGCCATTGATAAGCAACACATCACCGCCAGGGACGGGCGGCTGGTTGCGAATCTTGCGAGCTTCATTGAGCGTGAGTAACCCGGCGTCAACCTGGGAAATCAGCAGCTCAATTTCCTTCTCGGGATCGGGCTGCAGGAATGCGGTGTAATCGAACTCGCATTTCTTGCTCCCCGTGAGCAGCCGCGTCAACCGCTCTTGGAGTCGCGTGGTCCAGCCTTCAAGGTTGTAGCGCGCTAGGCCCCGGTTCTGTTCTGCGACACCGGTTCCCCAACTGGTCTGCTTCTCGGTCTGTCCAAGGTGAATCGGCATCAGGCCGAACCAACGTGCAATTTCCTCGATTTGAAACGCACGGGACTGCAAAAACTGTGCGTCCTCAGCCGACATAGACCACTTGTCGAACTTCAGCTTTCGGTTGATCACCGCGATATCACCGGCGTTGTCGACACCGGCCATCTTGGCTTTCAACGACGCCTTGATCTCGCCCGCTTCCTCGGGGTCATGTCCTCTTCGGGCGTGACCAGACCCGAGAGCATCGCACCATTGGTGAACATCTTGCCCGCTGCGCGATCACCGGCGATGGTCGTTCCGAATACCGTGCGAGCAACCGTGATCGGCGAAAGCCCAACCAGGCCGTCGAGACTCAGCGCCGGGATGTGCGTCAACTGCTTGGAATTGAACACCCGTTGCGTTCCATCGGCCAGATCCACCGTGAACAGTTTGGAACCGGTCGGCTGGCCGCTCGCGCCAATCTCCCATTCCACGTTCGACACAGCCAGCGGATGAATCGGTGAAAGCCCGACGATCTGACCTGCCCCGCCGTAGAGGTTCTGACAGTAGGCATTGCCGTGCAGTAGCAGATGCGCCAGCACGGTTTCTTTCCACTCGAAAGGCGTCAGACCGTTAGGCCCGCCAGGGTTGTCGAGAAACGATCCCGTGCGGCCAGTGTGGCCGTCGGCGTCGGTCAGGATTGTTCGCATAGGCAGCGTGGCAATCGTCCCGGCGATCAGGCTCACGGCGCGGTACACGCTCGACAAGCCCAGCACGCTCGACTCGCTGATGTTCACACCGGCCATCGCAGGCACGCCGACGCCGAGCAGTTCGACAATGGCGGGGTCGCTGATTGACCACGTTTGCGTCGAACGGGTTTCGCTCGGTTGCTCGGCAGCCGCAGTGCTGCGGTTGCGTGACCACCAGGCCATCGATTCAATTCCTGTCTTGCATTGCGTTCCTTCGTAGAACGTCTGCGCATTTAATCGGTGCTAAGTTGTGCGTTTCATTCGTCGACAGGTCGTGCTTTTCATTTGTCGAGCGGTCGTGCGTTTCATTCTGAAATTTGAAACTATTTCGCTAGATCTGTTGTGTACCAGGGCAGTTGAAATCGCCGGAGGAAATCCGAACCTGCCCTGGTACTAAGCTTCAGAATAGGTCACTATCGGTAATTGGAGGAAAGGGACACACCGAAATGGCGCAAGGCGGAAATGCACGGTCGAAATTCGCAGTCACCACACCAGGGCCGTGGTACGACTGGACCGAGACCGATCCCGCCGAGCGCGCTATTCGGTTCATTCAGACCTACTGCCGAGCACCGAAGGGCTACGGCCACGGCCAGCCGCTCAAGCTCGCGCCGTTCCAACAGGAATGGATTCGCGACATTCTCGCCCCCGGAATCCGCCAGGCAGCGAAATCAACGCCACGCGGGCAAGGCAAATCCACCGAGAACGCCGCGCTGGCAGTGTGGGCGACGTTTGACCGCAACGACACCGGCGAACCGCAAGTGCCGATCATGGCGACCACCGTCGGCCAGGCCCAACGGTCGGTGTTCGACGTGGCGGCGAAAATGGTTGCCGCAGAACCATTGCTTGATGAACGCTCGCTGACCTACACCGCCATTGGATCAACGCGCATCGCAGTGGGATACAACGGCGGAACCTGCTTTCCTATCGCCAACGATCCTGACGGCTTGCAAGGCCTGGACCCGTCGTTCGCCGTCGTTGACGAGGTCGGGTTTCAGCCGTTGGAGTCGTGGACGGCCATGGTGTTGGCATCCGGCAAGCGCGCACAATCGTTGGTCGTCGGTGTCGGTACACCAGGCCTGGATCGCGAGCGAAGCGCATTGTGGCACTTGCGTTCTGCATATCTCGACGGACAAACCCCACCAGGCTTTTCCTTTACCGAATATGCAGCCCCCGAGGGATGCGATATTCACGATGAGCGCAACTGGCACATTGCAATGCCCGCCCTGGCAGCCGGTTACCAGTCCATTGATGCGATCCGCACCGCCGTACACATGAGTCCCGAAAGTCACTTCCGCGTTTTCCATCTGGGTCAGTGGGTCGACGGCACCGACGGTTGGCTAGGCGCTGATGGTCGAAAAGCGTGGGACACGTTGGCATTCCGTTACAACCTGCGCGACGGTGCGCCGACATGGGTCGGGCTCGATGTTGGATTGAAGCGCGACAGCACCGCCCTGGTGATCGGCCAGCGTCGACCCAGCGGGCAACTGCATGCGACCTCGCGCGTGTGGATGCCTAACGACGACGAGACAATCGACGTGAGTGACATCATGGGTTTCATTCGCGAACTCGACGCCCGTTACAAGCTGATCGATGTTGCCTATGATCCCCGGTTGTTCGAGCTACCTGCACAGATCCTGGCCGATGAGGGTATCCCGATGCTCGAATTCAACCAGTCACTAGAGCGAATGACACCGGCGTTTGGCAACCTGTTTGAGGCGATCAAGCGCCAGGAGATCTCTCACGACGGTGACCCGGCGTTCGCACAACAGATCCTCAACGCCGTGCCGCGCCTGAACGAACGCGGCTTCACCCTGGCCAAGCGCAAATCTCGCGGCAAGATTGACTGCGCGTACGCCCTGGCGATGTGCTTCGACCGGGCCAGCGTCAAGCAAACGGTCCGCTCTCCGCTCGCGGTGCTGTGACGGCACCAATGCGATACTCCACAGCGTGAACACCGACGAAATCGCCGATGAGCTTGTTGGAAGTGCTACTACGCTGCGCGACGAAGTTGCCGACCTCTCGCAACTCTTCGGCGAGACTGGATTTCTGGGCGATTGCCGCAACTTTCCGCACGCTCACTTCGGTTACATCATGGCGTGCATGAGCCAGATCGACCTACTGTCCAAGTGCGCGTACGGCGAGGGTGAGCCCAAGGGCGGTCAGACCGTTCGAATGCGCGACTTCATGATGCGATACATAGACGATCAAAAGAGCGCCGAGCATCGGGTGGCGATCAAGCTGTTCCGCCACACACTGATGCACACCGGGGCGCTTCGACCGATTTGGGAAGATGACGGAACCGCTTACACCTGGCGCGTCTACTTCACCGACACGATGCCGCAGCACTGCGGGCACTACACTCTCACCGATGAAGCGATGGCGTTTCAGCACGATTTTGTGCACAAGATTCTCGATTTGGGCACGGCCATTCCGACTCGTATCAAGTCGCTGAACCTGCTGTTGCCAGATTTCAGTCGAGATATCTTGAGAGCTGCGATCAACTACACGACTGAGATGCGACAGGATCCGACGCTCGCTAGCAAGCTGGAGGGCGTGTATCCAAAACTCTGCGCTCAGCAACTCTTGTGAAAGCCGCGCGCCGGTCAACGACTACTAGGTGCTTCGATTTGCATCCCGTACCACCACGACGCGCTTCAGAATGCGATACAGGGCCAGGAAGAGGCCTTTCTGTGAGACAACCGGCGAAATCGAGCGAGCCGCAGCCGTTATAAGCAAAAAGACGGGAGACCCCCGGCTTCTTACCCCTACAGGCTGTGAACTTTTTTGGTCTCAGAGTTCGTCGATGAAACGGTCACCCTTGCTGCTGTTGCATTCACGGCAAGCCGGTTGCATGTTGTCGAGCGTGTGCATCCCGCCTTTAGCCAGCGGAATGATGGCGTCCCATGTCGTTGCGTTTCGGGTGCAAACGCCCTCGATTTGCAGCGCGCACAGCCTGCCGTACGGCTTCGGTATCGCCAGGTACGCCGGGTCTCGACGCAGTATCATGTCTGGTCGTCGTTGACGTGCACGGTTTTCGGCTCGCGTCACTGGCTTCTGGTGTTCGACGCAGCGAAATCCGTTCTTCTTCGCTCGTGTCGAACGACCTTTGCGTTCAATGTAGTTCGGACACCCATGCACGACACACGGGTAACGCACACCCATGTCAGTGGATCAGCAGTCGCCAGGTGTCGGTACGCATCCACCGGCTGCCGCGATGGTTGGCCGGTGATGTCTGCTCAGCGACCCCGCGTGAGAGCAGTTGCGCGCGATGCAGTTTGGTCCCACCGGTCAGGGTGATTGCCGGTATAGCGGTCGCTGAGCCGCCGACGTAGGTCCAGGCTTTCGGCCCTAGCGTGTCATCGAAGTGGGTATAGATCGCATCGGCCAGGTTCTCTACAGGCAACGGGCTAATGCCGGTGGCACGCAACGTCATTGACACGTCGTAGGTAGCCAGCCCGTCATCGGTTGCGACCATGCGCAGCACACACGCGGTATCAGGCACGGTCGCGTGGGTGCTCACTCGGGGCTGGTCGTCGCCGAACAACACTGCCGGTAGTTCGGGGTTGTCCTTGTACGATGCGTTCTCGTCGCACTGCACCAGCTCGACTTTAGCCAAATAGGTTGCAATCGCCGTTAATACGGTCTCGGTGCTGATCATATTCGTTCTCGTTTCAGTTCATCGGCATGACGGTGTCGAGTTCGACAAGCCCGCCAGCGTCAACGTCGGCTCGAATCCGATTGGCCTCTGTTAGTGCGGTTTTCACCCTCGCTCGGCACGCTCTACCTTGGGTGGCCCAGAAGATCTGACATTCGGTGCACCGGCAGGACCAGTTCAGATATCCCGTTTCGGTGCCATGGCGGGGATCACCTTCAGGTAGTCCCTCTGCTTTGCGTCGTGCCCGTGCTGCGCTGCGCTCTGCACGTCGTTCGGAGGTCTCAACTTCGTGGAATTCGGTTTCGGCCAGCACTGTGCGAACCAGTGCGCCCCAATCGGTTCCTCCGAACCAGGGCACTCGACTGAGGTCGGCCATATGGGTGAGCAGGGCTTCAATGGTGGTCATCTTGTCGCACCAGGCGACGGTGTGTGCTGACAGCGGTTTGGTGATGTCGGGGGCGCACTTGGCGTGAGCGATGTGCCAGGGGGCTTTGAGGGCTTGGCCGTCGGGTCCGCGTAGTCGGCCCTGCTGGGCTGCTGAGGCTTCGCGTAGGTCGACGTAGCCGAATCCGATGCCGGTACCTCGGATGAGCTTGTCGCAGCGTTCGCAGCGCCACGTGAGTGGTCGTGGTGTCGGCTTAACGTGTCGGGCTTTGATCGGCGGTGCTGTCGATGCCTTCGTGACTACCGACGCGGCAATGGGTGCATCTGAGGCTGCAGTCGCCCGGTCGTGAGCCGCAGATGCGGCGTCGAGTTGGGCGCTCATCGTTGCATTCTCTCCGATTAGTCTGTTGGGCTGCGCAACTGGCTTCTGGCGTGTCCAAAAATGCTAGGGGAGTGTTGAATTCGAATTCCGGCCTGCCGAGCCCGCCAGGGTGCGCGCTCCTGGTCAGTGCCTTTAGGGCCATTTCAAAACAACTTTTCTATAGACGCTTATGTATCACCCTATGTACTACAACTGGGACACCCAATCTTTCCGCGTGCGTAGCAAAAGTTGGTTCTAAAAAGCACTAAAGGCACTGCCTCCTCGTGGCTAACTCTGGAGAGTCATCAGATTCGTGACCAGGCTTAACTTGGGTTCCAGACCATTCAGCCATCGAACCCCATTTGTCCTGGTCTTGGTGAACCCACGGCGTTCCAGCTCGGCCAGTAGGTTGTTCCGGCCCAGGGCGTTCGCTTGCTCCCAGCAATCGTTCTCAGTCGCCCAGTCTAGGAAATCGGAGTGCCCTTTTGACTGTTCCATCCTGTACTGCGGTCCCACCTTGTACCGATCCGAGAGCCAGCGACCGATCATGTCGTTGGTGTCGTGGTATTTGCGGCTTCGTTCAACGACCTCGGCGGGCATCTGCAGCCCGTGTGCGGCATAGGCAATTGCCCCTAATGTCACCCACGTGAGGACTAGATCGACTTCGGCTTCGAGCTTGACACCGAGGTCTGGGTCCTGTTCTGCTGGAGGTATTTTGGCGTCAAATGGAACGATCACTAGACGCGCTCTCATCGCCGCGTCACCACCGGTGAAGTTCGGCGGGTGGTTTGTCACCAATGCAACGTTGTGGGTGGCGTCGAAAGTGATCGGTTTTTGGTACAGATCGCGTGCGGTGATGACTCTGTCACCAGTGAGACGCTTCACGGTTGTCTCAGAGAAGAACCTGTCTTTGGGTGTCTCTGACACAATCGCCCAACGGACACCGCGTAATTCGACCTCGTAGGCCTGGTTGTCCCTGCCGGTTTGAAGTAGCAATTCGGGGCGGAACACGGCGCAGTAGTCGCCCGCTGCGTAGTTGATCGCCTCCCAGAACACGTTTTTGCCGTTGTCGCCGTCGCCGGTCAGGATCGGCAGCATTTTGCCGAGCATCCGCCCGTACATACCCATGCCCATGAGTCGCTGCAAGAACCTGCGCATGTCGGCTTTCGGCATGATGCGGCGAATGAACGCATCGAAACTGCTCGCGGTGCGTTGTCGCGCCAACTCAGGGAGATAGTTGCCTCGGCAGACCTTGGTTATCAACAGACTTGGATCGTGCTGGCTGATCTCGCCGGTTCGTAGGTGAACGACTCCGTTTTGGACGTTGAGAAGATCGGGGTGTGAGTCCAATTGGCCGGCGCGCCGAGAGATACGTTCATCCCGGCGGGCGACTTTCATCATTCCCATCAGGCCGGTGTCGGTGTTGCATCTGCGGGCGTCGCTGCGCAGTGCCTTGGCGTAATCGGAATCACTACCCTCGACCGACTTGACGGCTTTACCCAGCACGTTGATGGCGACGTTGTAGACCGACGCCTCATCGTTGTCACGATCCCAGCGCAGGCCGTCCCAATACAGCCAGCCCAGGCCGACAACGTAGATGTGTCGACCCGCTATCTCATTGGCGAGGCGCTTGCCCATCCGCACCTGACTGCCGTGGACGAGGTCAGCAGGATTGCCGGGGATGCCGTGATCTTTGAGCCAGGCCAGGAACGTTGCGAATCTGTTGGCATCGGGACCGGCCAGGTGCGCGCATCTGGGGTCTGTGGGCTTTGCACCGATGTCGACACGCTGGTCGCACTGGCCCTTGATCTTGCGTAAGCCATTGACACGGGACCGAAAGATTTCACCGCGTAGTTCCTCGGCGCTGCGTTTATCGCGCTCGGCACACGTTGCGATGAATGCCTTTTCGACACTTGCAATCGCAGAGTCCCAACCTCTGTGGCCCTCGACGGCCAACTGGGCCAGGTTGAAATGTGCGTTGACGATCTTGTCGTGTGAGGTTGCCTCATCGCGAATCTTTTCCACGTGCGCCTCGGCCTCTTTGCGCATGTGCTCGCACATCGGTTCATCAGTGCCGAACGTGTCGTAGGCCCATTGATAGACGGTGTCGACCGATGAATCCATGTCGACCGGCTCGGCTGACGCGAGCATCCGGCCACGGGTCAAGTGATCAATCCACGCATCCGGCAACAGTGGCAACTCTCGGGCATCGGGGATCGTGAGATTCCAGGCCGATTGGCCTACTTTCGTCAGTTCGACCCCTGGCGGGTACCACCAATACAGCGCGTTGTCGGCGTCAGGGTTGCAGCTGGGCCACACCACGGCGTAGCGGTGCGACTTCTGCACGCATTCGATGTCGCTGTCGACCTTGCCCCGGAAGCGCAGCCCCTTGGGCACACGGAAGTAGCGGATTCCGCTCACGCCGTCTGTACGGGCGCTACTGACCCACGTATCAGGCAGCGGCCCAAGGGTTTGGATCAATTGCGCGAGCTGATCGCCGCCGCATTTGACCTTGCCGCCCTTGGTGTAATGGTCAACGTCTATGCCGATGACTTCGTGCTCAGAATCAACGCCCGCAAGACGTAGGCAGATGTTGCCGTTCGGGCGCTTAGCGACCCATTCGGCCAGGGTGGCGGGCTCGGGCCACGCTGCGCCGTAGCCGGTATAGCCGGTCGGGGGTGAGTTCTTCAGCCCCGGCGGCAGTGGCAGTGTGCCGAACCATCCGGCCTTGCGGTACAGCGGCGCAGTCGAACCGAATGGCGTGTTGGTGTCGCCGCTGTCGGGGGTGCTCGTTACACTCATAGGTGCCTTGGCCTTTCACGTAGGTTTGGTGTTTCCCACGGCAACGGGATTCGTTTGGTTCGGTGAGAGCCCGGTGACTACCCCTTCGGTCACCGGGCTTCTCCGTCTCTGGGACTGCCAGCCTAACGCTCTGGCGCACAACAGATCTGACGGCACGCCGGAATCGTAACGGACCGAGCAGGGCCAGAAGTGAGCCGAAATACGCTGCTATTAAGGGTGATTCGTACTCGAATTCACCAGTAGTTCCCGATGCCTTCCCAGGGTTCCTCGATCCCGCACCGCGCCGGATCAATCCCGTATTTGTCGAGCAATGCAAGCGCGTGGCCGGTACAGAACTTCAGCACGACGATGTCATTGGAGAATGCAACGGCCAGCATCGCGCCGACCGATATGGGATCAGGGCGAGTCAGCCTGTCGCGGGATGCAGGCGGATAGTCCCGCATGTTCTTCGCGAAGTTCTCGTGCTGAGTGCGTTGGATGGCAACATGTTCGGCGAGTTCGGCAACACAATCGGGCTTGCCTCTCGTTTTGTGCTGCGCCAGTGCTGACAAATACGGATGCTCGGCAAAATCGCAATGCACGTCCTCGGCCAGTTGCGCGGTCGTGCTCACGAACGTTTGGCTCGGTCCCAGCACGAAACGGGTATGCGGGCGAGACGCCGAATACACCGTCACCGAAGTCAGCAGCTCACCGTTGACGGGGTTGACCGTTTCAGCGGTCGGTTTCTCGCCCTGGGCGTTCACCGTGTGTAGCGCCGCCAGGCGGTAGCGGGTGTCTGCGGCGACCTTTTGCAGCTCCATGAGGAACGGCGTATTCATCGCCAGGCCCGCCAGCGCAGGCCACTTTCTGGCTGCGTCGAGGTTGTAGGCCTCTGCGGTGGCCTCGGCACTGCGTTCGGCGTGTGCGATCAGTTCGGCCAGCTCCGCCGTTTCGGCGTCGGGGCTACCGGCTCGGATCGCGTCGAGGCGCGCCAACATCGCTGCACCCGCAGATGTCGCCGCAAGTGCCTGGCGGGCCGTCGTCGCTTGGTCGCGCCGTTCGGAGTCTGCCGTGTCGTTGGCTGCGACCTGATGGCGGTTGCGTTCGTTGTAACGGTCGATATCAGCGGCAGATTCGAGTTGAAATCGGTCGACAATCGGGGGTGTTTGTTCTGCGTTGTCAGTCATTTTTATCCTTGTGATCTATGCCGATGCGCACCGGGCGCAACAGTTCTGCGAGACGGGTTCTTTGTTCGTCGGTCAATGGCGGCGCTTGTGAAACGACTCGCTTCACGTATGCGTCTATTGCGGCCTCTTGTTTTGGAGTGATTTTCCGTTCCTTTCATCGATTGCATCGGGTACGAAAATCAACGGCCCATGCGTCAGGGGACGATGGTCACCGCGTAGCTGTTGAAGCGATGATTTCGTCAAGCTCGTTGAGGTCGAGACGCCACAGGACCGCGCCGCGCGGTCCAACGCTCGGTAGTCGGTGCCGGTGAGCTTTCCGTTCTCGATCCAGTTCCGAATTGAATTCGGGTGAACGCTCAGGTATTCAGCGGCTTCGTTGATCGTTACGTATTTGCGCGGAGCGGGGGCCGCGTTTGATTTGCGAGGTGGCACAGTGAAAGCACTCCAATTCAGCACAAATTCCATTGGATTTTGGCCGAACAGAACGGCGATGCAGAGTTCACATGGTGGGCTGAACTAGGAAAAGGCCCTCGCGTATTCGATATTAACACCCATTGTCGGGGTAAGTACAGCCTTGTAATTCCCTGTTGACCAGCGAACTGATCGAGACACGCCAGGGGAGAGGCCTGGGGGTAGGTCGGGGGTAAGGCTTCCCAGTTTCGGGTAAAGTGCCTGGTAGAAAGAGTGCCCCCGGCAGGATTCGAACCTGCGGCCTTCTGCTCCGGAGGCAGACGCTCTATCCCCTGAGCTACGGGGGCGCATGCACAGCTGCGCCAGTGGGCCCCGACAGCCTAACGCATCCGCACGGCTGCTTGCGCCAGCCGACCACCCGGGATATGGATTCGGGGTCTGACCACGTCAGACCATAGGATGGACCCTCGTGACACCCGCCGACCTTGCTGTGCTGCTCAGGGACACCGCCGCTGCGGTGCTCACCGGGCACGATCTCGATCCTGCCGCCCTGCCCGAAGCGGTCACCGTCGAGCGTCCCCGCAATCCCGAGCACGGCGACTACGCGACAAACCTCGCCCTGCAATTGGGCAAGAAGGTCGGTGCGAACCCGCGTGAGCTGGCCGGTTGGCTGGCCGCGGCGCTGGCCGAGGCGGACGGAATCGCTTCTGCCGAGGTCGCCGGCCCTGGCTTCGTCAATCTGCGCATCGAAGCCTCCGCCCAGGGCGCCATCGTCCGCAACGTTCTCGACGCGGGATCGGGCTACGGCAACACCGATCTGCTCGACGGTAAGAACATCAACCTGGAGTTCGTCTCGGCGAACCCGACCGGCCCCATCCACATCGGCGGGACCCGCTGGGCGGCCGTCGGCGACGCGCTCGGTCGGCTGCTGAGCACCCAGGGCGCGGATGTCACCCGGGAGTATTACTTCAACGACCACGGCGCCCAGATCGACCGGTTCACGAATTCGCTGGTGGCCGCCGCCAAGGGGGAGCCCACCCCGGAGGACGGGTACGCCGGCGACTACATCAACGACATCGCCGACCAGGTGCTGGCCAAGGTTCCCGACGCACTGAGCCTGCCCGCCGACGAGCAGCGCGAGACTTTCCGGTCGATCGGTGTGGACCTGATGTTCGACCACATCAAGAAGTCGCTGCACGATTTCGGCACCAACTTCGACGTGTACACCCATGAAGACTCGATGCACACCAGCGGTCGGGTCGAGCAGGCGATCGCCAAGCTGCGTGAAACCGGCAACATCTATGAAAAAGATGGCGCAACTTGGCTGCGCACAACGGAATTCGGCGACGACAAAGACCGGGTCGTCATCAAGAGCGACGGGCAGCCCGCGTACATCGCCGGCGACCTCGCCTACTACCTCGACAAGCGGCAGCGCGGCTTTGACCTGTGCATCTACATGCTCGGTGCCGATCATCACGGCTATATCGCCCGCCTCAAGGCCGCCGCCGCCGCCCTCGGCGACGACCCCGACACCGTCGAGGTGCTGATCGGGCAAATGGTCAACCTGGTCCGCGACGGCCAACCGGTGCGGATGAGTAAGCGCGCCGGCACCGTGATCACACTCGACGACCTCGTCGAGGCCATCGGCGTCGACGCGGCGCGCTATGCGCTGATCCGGTCTTCGGTGGACACCCCCATCGACATCGACCTGCAGCTGTGGTCGTCGGCGTCCAGTGAAAACCCGGTCTACTACGTGCAATACGCGCACGCCCGCCTCTCGGCGCTGGCACGCAACGCGACCGATCTGGGATTGTCCCCGGACACCGCGCACCTGGAGCTGCTCACCCATGAAAAAGAGGGTGCGCTGATCCGCAACATCGGCGAGTTCGCCCGGGTACTCAAAGCCGGTGCGTCGCTGCGGGAACCCCACCGGGTCTGCCGTTACCTGGAAGACCTGGCCGGCGACTATCACCGGTTCTACGACTCGTGCCGGGTACTGCCACAGGGCGATGAAACGCCGGGGGACCTGCATCGGGCTCGGTTGGCGTTGTGCGCGGCCACCCGCCAGGTGATCGCCAATGGTCTGGAGATCCTTGGAGTGTCCGCACCGGAGCGGATGTGAACGTTCATCCCGCCGGTCCGCGCCACGCCGAGGAGATTCATCACGGTGGTGCGCCCCAGCGGCCGCAGACCACCGCCGAGACCTTGGCGCTGGCCCCGAATGTGTGGCCGCGCAACCTCGTTCGCAGGTCCGACGGTGAGGTGGCCATCGCCGGAGTAGCAGTCACGGATCTGGCCGGCGAGTACGGCACACCGTTGTTCGTCATCGACGAGGACGATTTCCGTGGGCGCTGCCGCGAGATCGCCGCCGCGTTCGGCGGAGGCGGCAACGTGCACTACGCGGCCAAGGCGTTTCTGTGCAGCGAGATCGCGCAGTGGGTTGACCAGGAGGGTCTTTCGCTCGACGTCGCCAGTGGCGGCGAGCTGGCAGTCGCGCTGCACGCCGGATTCCCGGCCGAACGAATTGCGTTTCACGGCAACAACAAATCGGTTCAAGAACTCACCACCGCGGTGAAGGTCGGTGTCGGCCACATCGTGCTGGACTCGATGACCGAGATCGAACGCCTCGACGCGATCGCCGGCGAGGCCGGGGTGGTGCAGGACGTCCTGATCAGGATCACTGTCGGTGTCGAGGCCCACACCCACGAGTTCATCGCCACCGCCCACGAGGACCAGAAGTTCGGCCTATCGCTGGCCAGCGGGGCCGCGATGGCCGCTGTCCGCCGCGTGTTTGCCACCGACCATCTGCGGTTGGTCGGCCTGCACAGCCACATCGGATCGCAGATTTTCGACGTGGCGGGCTTCGAGCTGGCCGCTCGCCGAGTGATCGGTCTGCTCCGGGACGTGGTCGCGGAATTCGGGGTGGACAAGACAGCGCAGATCGCCACCGTGGATCTCGGTGGCGGGTTGGGCATCTCGTATCTGCCGCAGGAAGATCCGCCGCCGGTGCAAGACCTTGCGGCCAAGCTTGGCGCGATCGTTCGCAATGAGTCCGCAGCCGTGGGCCTGCCTGCGCCGCGCCTGGTCGTCGAGCCGGGCCGGGCGATCGCCGGACCCGGCACCGTGACGCTCTACGAGGTGGGCACGGTCAAGGACGTTGCGATCGGATCGGGTGCGTCACGACGCTATGTCAGCGTCGATGGCGGCATGAGCGACAACATCCGCACCTCGCTGTACGGTGCCCAGTACGACGTGCGGCTGGTCTCACGCACCAGTACGGCGCCACCGACTCTGGCCCGAGTCGTCGGAAAGCATTGCGAGAGCGGCGATATCGTTGTTCGTGACGCGTGGATCCCCGGTGACGTTGGGCCAGGTGACCTGTTGGCGGTGGCCGCCACCGGCGCCTACTGCTATTCGATGTCGAGTCGATACAACCTCATCGGCCGGCCCGCCGTGGTGGCGGTGCGCGATGGGCGGTCCCGACTGGTGCTACGCCGGGAGACCGTCGACGATCTGCTGAGTTTGGAAGTGAGGTAGCCAATGAGTACACCCGAACGGGTCGGCGTCGCGGTCCTGGGGTTGGGCAACGTCGGTAGCGAAGTCGTACGCATCATCGAGGAGAGCGCGCCTGACCTGGCGGCGCGCATCGGTGCGCCGCTGGAGCTGCGCGGTGTCGCGGTTCGGCGAGTCGCCGATGACCGCGGCGTCCCGATCGAGATGCTCACCGACAACGTCGAAGAGCTGGTTTCCCGCGAAGACGTGGACATCGTCGTCGAACTGATGGGACCGGTGGAGCCCGCCCGCAAGGCGATCCTGTCCGCACTCGAAGGCGGCAAGTCGGTGGTGACCGCCAACAAGGCGTTACTGGCGCAGTCGACCGGGGAACTGGCCCAAGCCGCCGAGCGTGCCCACGTGGACCTGTATTTCGAAGCGGCTGTGGCGGGCGCGATCCCGGTCATCAGACCGCTCACCCAATCGCTGGCCGGTGACACCGTGCTGCGGGTGGCGGGCATCGTCAACGGGACGACGAACTACATCCTCTCGGAGATGGCGTCCACCGGAGCCGACTACGCGTCGGCGCTGGCTGACGCCAGCGCGCTGGGATACGCCGAAGCCGACCCCACCGCCGACGTGGAGGGCTACGACGCCGCCGCCAAGGCCGCGATCCTGGCTTCCATCGCCTTCCACACCCGGGTCACCGCCGACGACGTCTATCGCGAGGGCATCACCAAGGTCACTCCGGCGGACTTCGAGGCGGCCAGGGCGCTCGGCTGCAGCATCAAGCTGCTGTCGATCTGCGAGCGCATCACCGGTAACGATGGCCAGCAACGGGTCTCGGCAAGGGTCTATCCGGCGCTGGTTCCCCTGAGCCATCCGCTGGCCACGGTCAACGGCGCATTCAACGCCGTGGTCGTGGAGGCCGACGCTGCGGGCCGGCTGATGTTCTACGGCCAGGGCGCCGGCGGAAAGCCGACGGCCTCGGCGGTGATGGGTGATTTGGTGATGGCCGCCCGCAACCGTGTCCAGGGCGGCCGCGGCCCGCGCGAGTCCAAATACGCGCAGCTGCCGATCGCCCCGATGGGCATCATCCCCACCCGCTATTACGTCAGCATGACGGTCAACGACCGTCCTGGCGTGTTGTCCTCGGTCGCAGCCGAATTCGGCAAGCGAGAGGTCAGCATCGCCGAGGTGCGCCAGGAAGGCATCGTCGACGACGGCGGCCAGCCCTGCGGCGCCCGGATCGTCGTGGTGACCCACCGTGCCACCGACGCCGCACTGTCCGAAACCGTCGCCGCGCTGGGCGATCTCGACGTCGTCCAGGTCGTCAACAGCGTGCTGCGTTTGGAGGGAACCAGCGAATGAGCACCAAAAAAGTCCACACTCCCTGGCCGGGATTGATCGAGGCCTACCGCGATCGGCTGCCGGTGGCTGCGGATTGGACGCCGATCACTCTTCTCGAGGGTGGCACCCCGCTGATCAGTGCGCCTCGTCTTTCTGAAAAGACCGGCTGCACAGTCCATCTGAAGGTGGAGGGGCTCAACCCGACCGGCTCGTTCAAGGACCGCGGCATGACGATGGCGGTCACCGACGCTGTCGCGCGCGGCCAGCAGGCCGTGTTGTGCGCCTCGACCGGAAACACCTCCGCGTCGGCGGCCGCCTACGCTGCGCGGGCCGGGATCACGTGCGCGGTGCTGATCCCGCAGGGCAAGATTGCGATGGGCAAGCTGGCCCAGGCAGTTATGCACGGCGCCAAGATCATCCAGATCGACGGAAACTTCGACGACTGCTTGGAGCTGGCCCGGAAGCTCACCGCCGACTACCCGACCATCTCCCTGGTGAACAGCGTGAACCCGGTGCGGATCGAGGGGCAGAAGACCGCGGCGTTCGAGATCGTCGACGCGCTGGGCGCCGCACCTGACGTGCATGCGCTGCCGGTCGGCAACGCAGGCAACACCACCGCCTACTGGAAGGGTTACACCGAATACCACCGCGATGGGCTGACCGACCGGCTGCCCCGCATGCTCGGTACGCAGGCCGCCGGCGCGGCACCCCTGGTCTCTGGCACGCCGGTCAGTCACCCGGAGACCATCGCCACCGCAATCCGGATCGGCTCGCCCGCTTCCTGGCAAGGTGCGGTAACCGCTCAACAGGAGTCCGGTGGACGCTTTCTGGCCGCGACCGACGAGGAGATCCTGGCCGCTTACCACCTGGTCGCCGAGTCCGAGGGCGTCTTCGTCGAGCCGGCATCAGCGGCAAGCATCGCCGGGCTGCTCAAGTCCGTGGCGGACGGCTGGGTCAAGCCCGGATCCACGGTGGTCTGCACCGTGACCGGAAATGGTCTGAAGGACCCGGACACCGCACTGCGGGACATGCCCACCGTCAACGCGCTGCCGGTCGACCCCGGTGCCGTCGTCGCCGAACTCGGTCTGGACTAAGGGACGGACCTCGGTGACCCTGAACCTGCCTGCCGGACTGACCGCGAGCGCCACCGTCGCGGCATCCAGCGCGAACCTCGGCCCCGGCTTCGACAGCTTGGGTCTGGCGCTGGCGCTGTACGACGAGGTTGTCGTCGAAACCACCGATGCCGGGCTGATCATCGAGGTGGAGGGGAGGGCGCCGGACAGGTGCCGCTGGGCCCTGAGCATCTGGTGGTCCGGGCGCTTCATCGGGGCTTGGCCGCGGGTGGTGCCGGTGTGCCCGGGCTCGTGGTCCGATGCCACAATGCGATCCCGCACTCGCGCGGTCTGGGGTCGTCTGCGGCGGCAGTAGTCGGTGGGCTGGCAGCAGCGAACGGCCTTCTGGCACAAGCGGATTTGGATCCATTGAGTCAGGAACAGCTGATCCAGCTGGCATCGGAATTCGAGGGCCACCCCGATAACGCATCGGCCTCGGTGCTCGGCGGAGCGGTGGTGTCCTGGACGGATGTGCGGACCGAACCGCCGACCTATGCGGCCGTGCCGTTGCGTCTGCATCCCGATATTCACCTGTTCCCCGGAATTCCGCAGGTGCGCTCCTCGACCGCGGAGACCCGGGTGCTGCTGCCCGCACAGGTCAGCCACCAGGCCGCCGGGTTCAACCTCAGCCGGGCAGCGTTGCTGGTTGTCGCGCTCACGGCGCGGCCGGACTTGCTGATGGCCGCCACCGAAGACCTGTTGCACCAGCCGCAGCGGGCCCCCGCCATGCCGGCCTCGGCGGAATACCTCCAGATGTTGCGACGTTGTGGCGTACCGGCGGTGCTTTCCGGCGCTGGTCCAGCTGTTCTGGCGTTCAGCACGGATGCCGAGCTTCCGGCTGAGGCGGTCGCATTCGGCGCCGCCAACGGATTCACCGTCAGCGAAATGGGCGTCGGCGAAGCTGTTCGCTGGGGCTCGGGTGTCGCAGTCCGCGGCTGAGTTGCGCACACGCCCGGTGGCGATTTCTTGCGTTCCGGCCGCCGAGGAGGCTATTCTCGGTGCCGTCCAGGTAATCGCAGCGTCTTCACCTGCGCCGAGACTAGGACGACCACCAATTCTTCTCGTGTTCAACTCGTGGACTGACGGTTCGCCATCCTGCCGCGAATCCCGGCGATCACCGTTGACACACAGACGATGGTGAGACTTCGCATTCAGCGATTCAGCTGGATGCCAGAACCCCTTGCCATAACGAGACGGCGAGGGAAGAAAGGAAATCCGTGACCGATACGGACCTCTTCACGGCTTCAGACAGCGCCCCCCAGACGGAAGCGCCCGCCGTGAGCACGCAACGCGCCGCAGCCGAGCCGCAGTCCGCGGCGAGCGCTGACGCCGGATCGAGCGTGCCGACCGGGTCTCTGTCGACGATGGTTCTGCCCGAGCTGCGTGCCCTGGCCAGCCGTGTTGGCGTCAAGGGAACCTCCGGGATGCGCAAGGGCGACCTCATCGCCGCGATCAAGGAGCATCAGAACGGCGGCAACGGTGCCGCTCACCGCGGTGCTGATGAGGGAACGCCGGCACCGACCGAGCAGGCCCCGCAGACCCGCGACAGTGCGCAACCCGAATCCGACACCAACGGCACCGAACCGCGGCGCCGTGAGCGCCGGGCGGCTACCCGCAGTGCCGGCGCCGCCGCGGCCGACGCGGCCGGGCAGCAGAGAGCGCCGGACAGCCCGGCCGAAGACGCCGACCGCAAGTCCGAGCCGGCTAAGTCGGAAAGCAAGTCCGAGCCCCGCCAGGACAAGCGGGAGCCGGGTGAGCAGGGCGGCCGGTCCCAGGGCGCCGACAATCAGCAGAATCGCGAGAATCAGAACCGCGACAATCAGCAGAATCGCGAGAATCAGAACCGCGACAACCAGCAGAACCGCGAGAACCAGAACCGCGACAACCAGCAGAACCGCGAGAATCAGAACCGCGACAACCAGCAGAATCGCGACGATCAGAACCGCGACGACGATGACCGGCAGGGCCGTCGTGGCCGCCGGTTCCGCGATCGGCGACGCCGGGGCGAGCGCACCGGTGGCGAGGGCGGAAACGAGTCCGAGCTGCGGGAGGACGACGTCGTCCAGCCGGTCGCCGGCATTCTCGACGTGCTCGACAACTACGCGTTTGTACGGACGTCGGGCTATCTGGCCGGCCCGAACGACGTCTACGTCTCGATGAACATGGTCCGCAAGAACGGTCTGCGCCGCGGTGACGCCGTGACCGGTGCGGTGCGTGTTCCGCGAGAGGGCGATGGGGGCGACAAGAACCCGCGCCAGAAGTTCAACCCATTGGTCCGCCTGGACAGCGTCAACGGTGGCCCGGTCGAGGCGGCCAAGAACCGTCCCGAATTCGGCAAGCTGACGCCGCTCTACCCGAATCAGCGGCTGCGGCTGGAGACCACCACCGAGAAGCTGACCACCCGCGTTATCGACCTGATCATGCCGATCGGTAAAGGACAGCGCGCGCTGATCGTGTCGCCGCCCAAGGCGGGTAAGACCACGATCATGCAGGACATCGCCAACGCGATCACCCGCAACAACCCCGAATGCCATCTGATGGTGGTCCTCGTGGACGAACGGCCTGAAGAGGTCACCGACATGCAGCGCTCGGTCAAGGGTGAGGTCATCGCCTCCACCTTCGACCGGCCGCCGTCAGACCACACTCAGGCCGCCGAGCTCGCGATCGAGCGCGCCAAGCGGCTGGTGGAGCAGGGCAAAGATGTCGTCGTGTTGCTCGACTCGATCACCCGCCTCGGCCGCGCCTACAACAACGCCTCCCCGGCGTCCGGGCGCATCCTGTCCGGTGGTGTGGACTCCACCGCGCTCTACCCGCCGAAGCGGTTCCTGGGCGCTGCCCGCAATATCGAGCACGGCGGCTCGCTGACCATCATCGCCACCGCCATGGTGGAAACCGGCTCCACCGGCGACACGGTGATCTTCGAGGAGTTCAAGGGCACCGGCAACGCCGAACTCAAGCTCGACCGCAAGATCGCCGAGCGCCGAGTCTTCCCCGCGGTCGACGTCAACCCGTCCGGCACCCGCAAGGACGAGCTGCTGTTGAGCCCCGACGAGTTCGCGATCGTGCACAAGCTGCGCCGCGTGCTGTCCGGGCTGGACAGCCACCAGGCCATCGACCTGCTGATGAGCCAGCTGCGCAAGACCAAGAACAACTACGAATTCCTGGTGCAGGTGTCCAAGACGGCGCCCGGCGGCGCCATGGACGTCGACTAGCTCTGGATGTGGCCGTGGTTGTCGCCGCCGAGCGGCGACAATGACGCCGCGATCGCGCTAGGACTGCCGTAGCGCATCCATCCCGGGTGCCAGCAGATCGTCCAAGGCCGACCACGGCACGGTGATCGTCGGCAGACCGTGGAAGAACTGGTAGTCCGCGAAGTGGAGCTCCAGGCCCGCCGGGGTGGGGATCCAGTTGGCAAAGTTCGCTTCTTCGGGCGCGTTGCCCGGCTCATCGGGCATCGGTGTGGGCCCCACGCCGGACACCGTCGGCAACAACGCCTTGGTCTGCTGCGAGAGCCGCTCCAGGCCGGCCTGCTTGTCGGTGAACAGCTCGCCGAGCGTGATGGGCTTGGCCGAGCGGGAATCGATCACGACGGTGCTGACGGAGCTTGTCGGATGTGCTGCCGGCACGTGCACGTACAGGCCGGTGATCAGTTCCGATACCGCGGCCCTGCTGAAGGAGATCTGCGGCTCGGTGTCGAAGGTCCACGTGCCCTCCGGATCGGCATCGCGTCTCACCGGTGCCAGCTGCGCGGCCGCCGAGGCGTGCACCGCGCTGTTGAACGCCTCACTGACCCGGGGGTCGCCACCGGTGATGGTGTCGACCACCAGGTTCCATCGGCCGCTACCGTCGGCGGTCGCATCGCCGGCCGACGACCGGGTGACGGTATAGGTTGCGCCGTTGGACACTCCACGGGCGGGAGCGGTGGTGGCAGACGGTGTCGCTGTCGCCGAGGAACTGCCCACTGAGGTAGTGGCCGCTGAGGTCGACGATGCGCCGGTCGAGCCGCCGCACGCCGTGAGCACGGCGCTCAGAGTTGCCACCAGGACCGCCCCCCGGCGGCTGTATGAAGCCATGTGCGGCATTCTGTCAGGCCGGCACGCTCACCGATAGGGATCGGTGATTTCTCGCAGATCGGTCAGCGCGGCGCGCAACTCTTGATAACGCTTGGCGCCCAGATGCTTTCGCCAGCGTTGCTCAACGTTGGCGACTTCGGTGGCTGAAGTGCGGCACAGCTTCGCGCCTTTGTCGCTGAGCACCACCAGCCGGGCCCGGGCATCCGCTGGGTCCGGCGTGCGGGCCACGTAGCCGGCCGACTCCAGTTGGTCGACCAGTGCGCCTGCGGTCTGCTTGGTGACGCCCGCCTGGTCCGCGAGTTCGGTTATGCGAATTCCGTTGGGGTTCATACGCTGCAGCAGTCGTGCCTGGGCCAGCGTGATGTTCGCTGCACCGTCGGCGGTTACCGCGGCCATCACCTGTGCTTCGGCCGCGCGGTGGGCGATGAACATCAGCGTGGGTGTGCTCGGCGCGTCGTCGGTCATGTCTTGACTTTAGTACGATGACCTGTCTATTTTAGTCAGGCATACTGACTAAAGGGGAGGGTGATGGGCTCCGACGAGGTTTGGTTCACCATCGACGACCAACGAGCGAGCCTGGCCGACGTGCTGGAAGGCCTGACGCCCGCACAATGGACCAGCACGTCGTTGTGTGACGGCTGGCAGGTGCGCCACGTCGCCGCGCATCTCACGCACTCGCACATGGCGCCGCCGCGAATGGTGCTGGAGGCGCTGAAGTCCGGCTTTCGGTTCGATCCGATGATCCGTCGGCTGGCCCTCGAGGACGACCGGTCGCAACCGGAGATCGTGGCAGCGATGCGCGCGATGGTCGGGTCCCGCAAGCGCATCGTCGGCACCGTGGCGCTGGACCCGCTGACCGACCTGCTGGTCCACGGCCAGGACATCGCGGTGCCGCTGGGCCTGGACCGGCCGGTCCCGACGGCGGCGGCCGTCGCCTCGGCGAACCACCTGTGGCGCATGCGATTTCCGATGCACCCGGCCGCGACGGTGAAAGGTGTGCGGCTGATCGCCACCGACGCTGACTTCGCCGCAGGGCGCGGCCGCGAAATCAACGCCCCGATTCGCGACATCCTCATGGTGCTCACCGGTCGGCGTGCGGTGCCCGACGAGGCGAACGCCCACCGGGGCGCCTGAACGGTCAGCTGTCGGCCGGGGCGCTGCGCAATCCGGGCAGGACGTAACGCCGCATGAAGCGCAGCACCGCATCGTGGTCGTCGGGATCCAGTGTCTCGCCGGGCACCGTCCCGAGGCTGATCTGAACTCGGGCCACCCACTCGGCGGCCTCGTCCAACTCGGTGTCGGCGTGGATCTCACCGCGATCACGGGCCGCCTCCAGGTAGGGGCGCCAGAACCGGCCGAGATCGGGCACCAGGCCCTGCACGCCCGCGCCCGCACACGCGGCGAACTCCTCGGGCTCGTCGCGACGCAGCTGCATCACCAGCGCACCGGGGGAGTCGTAGGCGCTGCGGCCCAACCGCACCCCCACGGCCAACTGCTCCTCGAAGCCGTCGATCCCATCCAGGATCTGGTGTGACTCGGTCCAGAACGCGTTATTGAGTCGCACCACGGCGGCGCCGAGCAGCGAGGCCTTGTCGGGATAGTGCCGATAGAGCCACCCCCGGGAAACGCCGGCGGCTTCGGCCACCTCCGACACCGTGGTCGCGCGGATGCCTTTGGCTCGCAGGCAGGCCTCGGCGGCGTCGATCAAGCGTTCACGGACCGACTTCGCTCCACTGCGGCTGTCCGCGTCGGTGCTGGTGGTCACCTCCGTCGTCCCTCCTCATGTCGAGCGGCTGTCTCGCTGTCGACATCCTTTCAAACCGCTGCAAACCGCGGGTCCGCGCTGCCGGTAGACAGATTTGTCATTGTGTTTACGCTGGGCTTCTATTGTGACCGAAGCCACCGCATCAGGCGGGATATGACCGAAGACGGGAGATCCATGGCCGACACCGTCCAGCAATTGCTGCGTGAGCGTCTCGAAGATGCCGCCCCCGCCGTGAAGTTCGGTGACCAGGTGTGGACCTGGCAGGAGCACCTCGACGAGGCGACCCGGCAGGCGGCGGCATTGATCGGTCTCGCCGACCCGCGACGACCGCTCCACGTCGGGACGCTGCTGGGCAACACCCCGCAGATGCTGGCCGCCATGGCGGCCGCGGGCCTCGGCGGATATGTGCTGTGCGGGATCAACAACACCAGGCGGGGCCAAGCCTTGGCCCGTGACATCGTCAAGGCCGACTGCCAGATCCTGCTGACCGACTCGGCACATCGGAAGCTGCTCGAAGGCCTCGAGTTACCCGGGGTCCAGGTGTTCGACGTGGACTCTGCGCAGTGGTCGGCGCTGCTGGCCTCGGCCGGCAATCTGACGCCACACCGCGAGGTGGCACCGACCGACACGTTCATGCTGATCTTCACCTCGGGCACCAGTGGGGAACCGAAGGCGGTGCAGGTGGCCCACATGATGGTTCCCTTCGCCGGGGTGGCACTCGTCGACCGCTTCCGGATCACGGCGGCCGACGTCTGCTACCTGTCGATGCCGCTGTTTCACTCCAATGCGCTGATGGCGGGGTGGGCGGTGGCCGTCGGCGCGGGCGCTGCGATGGCTCCGGCGACGTTCTCGGCCTCCGGTCTGCTGGATGACCTGCGCCGGTACGGCGTCACGTACATGAACTACGTCGGCAAGCCGCTGGCATACGTGTTGGCCACCACCGAACAGCCCGACGACCACGACAACCCGCTGCGGGTCGCCTTCGGCAACGAGGCCACCGACCGGGATATCGCCGAGTTCGGCCGGCGGTTCGGCTGCACGGTGTGGGACGGGTTCGGTTCCACCGAAGGCGCGGTCATCATCACCCGCGAGGACGACTGCCCGGCGGGGTCGGTCGGCCGGGGCTTCCCGGGGGTGGCGATCTACGACCCGGAGACCCGGCAGGAATGCGCGACGGCGGTGTTCGACGAGAGCGGTGCGCTGGCCAATCCGGACGCGGCGATCGGGGAGATCGTCAACACCACCGGCGGAGGCTTGTTCGGCGGCTATTACAACGACGCGGATGCCACCGAGGACCGGCTGCGGCACGGCATGTACTGGTCGGGTGACCTCGGTTACCGCGACGCCGACGGCTGGATCTACCTGGCCGGGCGGACCGCGGACTGGATGCGGGTCGACGGCGAGAACATGGCCGCCGCGCCCATCGAGCGCATCATCGGCAGGCTGCCCCAGGTCAACCAGGTCGCGGTCTACCCGGTGCCCGACGAACACGTCGGTGACCAGGTGATGGCCGCGGTCGTGCTGGGCGACGACGCCGAGCTCGGGCCGGTGGAGTTCGCCGACTTCCTCGCCGCCCAATCCGACCTGTCGCCCAAAGCCTGGCCGCGCCATGTCTGGATCGCCGACGAGCTGCCGGCCACCGCCACCAACAAGGTGCTCAAACGGGAGTTGATCAACCAGGGGGCGAACCCCGGCAAAGGCGTGCTCTGGACGCGGGCCGCACGCGCACGCAGCTATCAGATCGCCTGAGGAATAGGCCACCGCGGCGACGCGTTTGGGCAGGTGACGGTCAACCTGGCATACTGGATCGTCGACCACCTCGGGTACCGGTTCACGCTCGATTACCAGGAAGAACACTCGGGCGACCCGGCGACCACCGAATGAAGAGGACACCATGAAATCTGGGATTCATCCCGCCTACGCCGAGACCACTGTGGTCTGCGGCTGCGGCAACTCCTTCACCACGCGCAGCACCAAGGACGGCGGGCACATCGTCGTCGAGGTCTGCTCGCAGTGCCACCCGTTCTACACCGGCAAGCAGAAGATCCTCGACAGCGGCGGCCGCGTGGCCCGCTTCGAGAAGCGCTACGGAAAGCGCAAGACTGCTGCTGAGTCGGCCGACAAGTAGCTGCCTCACCGACGCCCGCTCTGCCGCCCAGCGCGCAGGCCGGGCGTCGGTCTGCGTTCGGGCACAGTTGATACGAGGGAGGAGGGTGAATGGCTCAGCAAGCCGCCATGGCGATTGACACCGTGCTCGCCGAGCACGCCGACCTCGAGCGTCAGCTGGCCGACCCCGACCTGCACAACGACGCGGGTAACGCACGTCGGGTCGGTCGCCGGTTCGCTCAGCTGGCCCCGATCGTCACCACCTACCGCCGGTTGGAGACGGCGCGCGGGGATCTGGAGGCGGCCCGCGAACTGGCCGCCGAGGACGCGTCGTTTGCGGCGGAGGTGCCCGATCTGGAAGCACGCGTCGCTCAACTCGACGAGCATCTCACCGACCTGCTGGCGCCCCGCGATCCGCACGACGCCGACGACGTGGTGCTGGAGGTGAAGTCCGGCGAAGGCGGCGAGGAGTCTGCGTTGTTCGCCGCCGACCTGGCCCGAATGTACATCCGGTACGCCGAACGGCACGGTTGGACCGTGACCATGCTCGACGAGACGACCAGTGATCTCGGCGGCTACAAGGACGCGACACTGTCCATCCGGAGCAAGGGCGACTCGGCCGACGGCGTCTGGTCGCGGCTGAAGTTCGAGGGCGGTGTACACCGCGTCCAGCGAGTGCCGGTCACCGAATCGCAGGGCCGGGTGCACACCTCGGCGGCAGGAGTTCTGGTCTATCCCGAACCCGAAGAGGTCGAGCAAGTTCAGATCGACGAATCCGATCTGCGCATCGACGTCTATCGCTCCTCGGGCAAGGGCGGTCAGGGCGTGAACACCACCGACTCGGCGGTGCGCATCACCCACCTGCCCACCGGGATCGTCGTCACCTGCCAGAACGAGCGCTCTCAGCTGCAGAACAAGGCTCGCGCGATGCAGGTCCTCGCCGCGCGGTTGCAGGCCCTGGCCGAGGAACGAGCAGAGGCCGACGCCTCCGCTGATCGGGCGAGCCAGATCCGCACCGTCGACCGCAGTGAGCGGATCCGCACCTACAACTTTCCGGAGAACCGGATCGCCGATCACCGGATCAACTTCAAGGCGCACAACCTCGACCAGGTGCTCGACGGTGACATGGATGCGCTGCTCGACGCCCTGGCCGAGGCCGACAAGCAGTCCCGGCTGCAGCAGGCATGACGGCCCGGCGGCTGCGGCAGGCCATCGAGGTGGCCACCGTCGCCCTGGCCGAGGCCGGTGTCGCGTCGGCTCGGGTGGACGCCGAGTTGTTGGCCGCCCACCTGGCCGGCAGCGACCGCGGCCGGCTGGCCACGATCGCCGAACCCGACGCGGAGTTCTTCCGCCGCTATGACGAGGCGATCACCGCGCGGGCGCGCCGGATACCGCTGCAGCACCTCACCGGTTCGGCGGCCTTCGGTCCGCTCGACCTCGCCGTCGGACCGGGCGTATTCATCCCGCGGCCGGAGACCGAGGCGCTGCTGGAATGGGCGCTGGCCCAACGGCTGCCCGAGCACCCGGTCATCGTCGACCTCTGCACCGGCTCGGGCGCACTTGCGATAGCGCTGGCGGCGCATTGGCCGAAGGCGCGGGTGATCGCCATCGACGACGACCCCGTTGCGCTGGACTACGCCCGGCGCAACGCCGAGTCGACGAGTGTCGAGGTACTCGGCGCGGACGTCACCACGCCGGGCCTGCTCTCGGAGTTGACCGGTACCGTCGACCTCGTGGTATCCAACCCGCCGTACATTCCGCTCGGGGCAGACCTGGAACCCGAAGTCGCCGAGCACGACCCGGAGCACGCCCTGTTCGGCGGTGCCGACGGCATGGCGGTCATCGCCCCGATCGTCGAACTCGCCGGTGGCTGGCTGCGGCCATCCGGCCTGCTGGCTGTCGAACACGATGACACCACATCGCCGCAGACCGTCGAAACGGTAACCGCGACAAAACTTTTCGAGACCGTCACGCCGCACCGCGACCTCGCGGGACGACCCCGCTTCGTGACCGCCCGCAGGACGGCGGACGGCCCGGCGAGGCTGGCCGGAGTTGGCGCAGCAGTGCTGCCGGAGACCGCGGGAAGCCGGGGCCGACACAACACGAAGGAGCCAGCGTGACCCAGGTGTTCGACTGTGCCGAGGCCGCCCAGCGCAGCGATGCGATCGCGGCGGCGGCCGCCGCCGTCAAAAGTGGACGGTTGGTCGTCATGCCCACCGACACCGTCTACGGCATCGGCGCCGACGCGTTCGACAGCGAGGCGGTAGCCAGCCTGCTCGCCGCCAAGGGCCGCGGTCGCGACATGCCGGTCGGTGTGCTCGTCGGCTCCTGGCACACCATCGACGGCCTGGTGTATTCGGTTCCGCACAGCGCCCGTGAGCTGATCCGTGCGTTCTGGCCGGGTGCGCTCAGTCTGGTGGTGCAGCAGGCGCCGTCGCTGCAATGGGACCTCGGTGACGCCCGGGGGACCGTCATGCTGCGGATGCCGCTGCACCCCGTGGCCATCGAACTGTTGCGCGAGGTCGGCCCGATGGCAGTCTCGAGCGCAAATATCTCCGGACGGCCGGCGGCTACCACGGCCGAGGAGGCGCAGCGCCAACTCGGCGACCTGGTGCAGGTGTACCTGGACGCCGGACCGTCGCCCGAACAGGCGGCGTCGACGATCGTCGACCTGACCGGGCCGACCCCGCGGATCCTGCGGGAGGGGCCGGTCAGCGTCGCCGCCATCGCCGAGGTCCTCGGCACGGATGCCGCCGCGCTGACCGCCTGATCGGCCGGTCGGTCCATCACAGGTTGGTGCAGTACGGTTTTTGCAATGGTCGGCGGAACTGAAGTCCACCTCCTGGCGCTCTCCGATCGCGGTGCCGGTGTTCCGTTGCGCGAGTTGGCCCTTGTCGGTCTGACCGCCGCGATCATCACCTACTTCGCCACCGGCTGGGTGCGCGTGCTGGCCACCCGTCTCGGCGCCGTCGCCTACCCGCGCGAGCGCGACGTGCACATCAAACCCACCCCGCGGATGGGGGGATTGGCGATGTACCTCGGTGTCATCGCCGCGGTCTTCCTGGCCTCCCAACTGCCGGCGCTGACCCGGGGGTTCATCTACTCCTCCGGGATGCCGGCCGTCGTGGTCGCGGGCGGGCTGATCATGGGGATCGGCCTCATCGACGACCGCTGGGGTCTGGACGCGCTGACCAAATTCGCCGGGCAGATCACCGCGGCCAGCGTGCTGGTCACCATGGGCGTGGCCTGGAGCGTCCTCTACATCCCGCTCGGTGGCGTCGGCACCATCGTGCTCGACCAGGTGTCGTCGATTCTGTTGACCCTCGCGCTCACCGTGTCGATCGTGAACGCGATGAATTTCGTCGACGGGCTCGACGGGCTGGCGGCCGGTCTGGGATTGATCACCGCATCGGCGATCTGCATCTTCTCCGTCGGCCTGCTGCGCGATCACGGCGGCGACGTGCTGTTCTACCCGCCGGCGGTGATCTCGGTGGTGCTGGCCGGCGCGTGCCTGGGCTTCCTCCCGCACAACTTCTATCGAGCCAAGATCTTCATGGGCGACTCCGGCTCGATGCTGATCGGGCTGATGCTGGCCGCGGCCTCCACCACCGCCGCGGGCCCGATCTCGCAGAGCGCCTACGGGGCTCGTGACGTGTTTGCCCTGCTCTCGCCGTTCTTGCTGGTCGTCGCCGTCATGTTTGTCCCGGCACTGGACATGCTGCTGGCCATCGTGCGGCGGACCCGGGCCGGTCAGAGCCCATTCAGCCCGGACAAGATGCATCTGCACCACCGGCTGCTGCAGATCGGCCACTCGCACCGCCGTGTCGTGCTGCTGATCTACCTGTGGGTCGGCATCGTGGCACTGGGCGCGGCCAGCACCATTTTCTTCGATCCGCGTTACACCGGCGCCGTCATGCTGGCCGCGATCGTCGTCGCTGTGGTAGTCACGCTGATCCCGTTGTTGCGCCGCCGGGACGACGATTTCGAAGGACTTTACGACAGTAAGTAGTAGACGTGTTTAGGGCCGTCTACCATGTGGTACGGTGCTGGCAGAACCCCGAAGAAACCTCGCGGGTTGCCGGCCCGGCCCATCGGAGTCACTCCCGATCGGCGCCGATTTACGACCGACAAAGGGAGCTGCCCCTTGGGTGATTCCAGCGTGCCTCACGCCCTCCGATACGCTCGGCGGGCCACCACGCCGACAATCACTCGACCGGCTCTCGCGAACGCAAGATTGAGGTGAACCTGTGACGACGCCAGCGCAAGATGCGCCGTTGGTGTTTCCGTCCGTTGCCTTCCGGCCCGTTCGGCTGTTCGTAATCTGTGGTGCACTGACCGCGCTCGCGGTGGTCTTGGCGGCGCTCGCCGGCTACATCATGTTCGGCGTCTTCTTCGGCGTCGGTCTGGCACTGGGACTGCTCAACGCCGTCCTGGTGCAACGCTCGGTGGAGTCGATCACCGCCGGTGACCATCCGCTCAAGCGCAAGATGGCGCTGAACTCCGCGACCCGGCTACTGGTCATCACGGTGATCGGATTGACCATCGCCTTTGTCTTCCGCCCGCAGGGCCTGGGCGTGCTGTTCGGCCTTGCGCTGTTCCAAGTTTTGCTGGTTTTGAGCACAGCGCTGCCGGTGTGGAAGAAAATTCGCACCGGTGACCATGACGTTGCTGGTGACGTGACTGCAAGCACCGGGGTCTCCGACTCCTCAGACGAAGCACCGAAGGATTGACCACGCGATGAGTGAACGAATCCTCGCCGAGGCCGCCATCGAGGTCGGCCACCACGACACCGCCAAGTGGCTCGGTATGACGGTCAACGTCGACACGATCCTGGCGACGGCGATCGCCGGCGTCATCGTGATCGCACTGGCGTTCCTGCTGCGGTCCAAGGTCACCGCGACCGGCGTGCCGAGCGGCATCCAGCTGTTCTGGGAGGCGCTGACCACCCAGATGCGGGGTCAGATCGAGTCGGCGATCGGCATGAAGGTCGCGCCGTTCGTGCTCCCGCTGGCGGTGGCGCTGTTCGTCTTCATCCTGATCTCGAACTGGCTCTCGGTGCTGCCGGTGCAGTACAAGGATGCGACTGGGGCGACCCATGAGCTGCTCAAGCCGCCGGCCGCCGACATCAACTTCGTGCTGGCCCTGGCGCTGTTCGTGTTCCTCTGCTACCACGGCGCGGGCATCTGGCGCCGTGGCGTGCTGGGCCACCCGATCAAGCTGCTCAAGGGCCATGTCGCGTTCCTGGCGCCGATCAACCTGGTCGAGGAGATCGCCAAACCGATCTCGCTGTCTCTCCGTCTTTTCGGCAACATCTTCGCCGGCGGCATCATGGTGGCGCTGATCGCCATGTTCCCCTGGTACATCCAGTGGGCGCCGAACGCGATCTGGAAGACCTTCGACTTGTTCGTCGGCCTCATCCAGGCGTTCATCTTCGCCCTACTGACCATCCTGTACTTCAGCCAGTCCATGGAACTGGATGATGAGCACCACTGACCGGAACTAACCCAGCAGTTCGACCCCCGAACCACCCATAGCCTGGTAGGAGTCCTACCAGCAATCAAGGAGGATATGGAATGGCAGACCCCACCATCGTCGCCGGCGCCCTGATCGGCGGCGGGCTCATCCTGGGCGGCGGCGCGATCGGCGCCGGTATCGGCGACGGCATCGCCGGTAATGCCCTGATCTCCGGCATCGCCCGGCAGCCTGAGGCGCAGGGCCGCCTGTTCACCCCGTTCTTCATCACCGTTGGTCTGGTGGAGGCGGCGTACTTCATCAACCTGGCGTTCATGGCCCTGTTCGTGTTCGCCACGCCTGGCGCTTCCTAGCCGGCATGGGGGAGCACAGCGTCACCCTGTTGGCGGCTGAGGAGGGCGGCACCCAGAACTTCCTCATCCCCAACGGCACCTTCTTCTTCGTACTGGCCATCTTCTTGATCGTGCTGGGTGTGATCGGCAAGTTTGTCGTGCCGCCGATCCAGAAGGTGCTCGGTGAGCGCGAGAAGATGGTCGCCAAGACCGGCGAGGACAACCGCAAGGCCACCGAGCAGGAGGCCGCCGCCGACTCCGACTACCGGAAGGAACTGGCGGCAGGGCGCACCGAGGCGTCGGCGATCCGCGACGAGGCTCGAGCCGAGGGACGCAAGATCCTCGACGAGCATCGGGGCCGCGCCAACGAGGAGGCGGCGGCGACGCTGCAGCAGGCAGGCGACCAGCTCAAGCAGCAGGGCGACGCCATCGCGGCGGACCTCAGGTCATCGGTGGAGACACTGTCGGCGGCCCTGGCCAGCCGAGTACTCGGTGTCCCGGTCACCAACACGGCCTCCAGCGAGTCGGCGACTACGGCGCCGGGACGGTAGGACATGTCAACCTTCATCGGACAGCTCATCGGCTTCGCGGTCATCGTGTGGATCCTCTGGCGGTACGTGGTGCCGCCGGTGAAGCGCATGATGGCCAATCAGCAGGATGCGGTGCGCACCCAGCTTGACGAAAGCGCCAAGGCCGCCAAGCGGTTGGCCGAGGCCGACAAGCATCACGCGCAGCGCGTCGAGGAAGCCAAGGCGGAGGCCAAGCACATCGTCGAAGAGGCCCGAGTCGATGCCGAGCGCATCGTCGAGCAGCTTCGCGCGCAGGCCGACGTCGAGGTCGAGCGGATCAAAGTGCAAGGCGGGCAACAGGTTCAGTTGCTGCGTGCGCAACTGATCCGCCAGCTGCGTCAAGACCTGGGCAGCGAGTCGGTGCGCCGCGCCGGTGAGCTGGTCCGCGCCCACGTGGCCGACGCCCAGGCCCAGTCGGCCACCGTCGACCGGTTCCTCGACGAGCTCGATTCGATGGCGCCGGCGGCATTCACCCCGGAGACGGCTTCGGATATGCGGTCGGCCAGCCGGGAGGCTCAGGCGGCCGTGATCGAGACCTTCGGCTCGGTGTCCTCCGAGCTGTCCGCCGACGCGTTGTCAACCCTGTCCGACGAATTGGCGTCGGTGGCCGGACTGCTCATTCGTGAGCCGATCCTGGCACGCCACCTCGCCGAGGCCTCCGGCGAAACGGAGGCCAAGAAGCGCCTCGTCAACCAGCTGCTGTCCGGGAAGGTCGGCGAGAACACCGTGACGGTGCTGGACACCGCGGCCGCGGTGCGCTGGTCGCTGACGTCCGATCTGATCGACGCCATCGAACACGTCGCACAGCTGGCACTGCTGGTGCGTGCCGAGCGCGAGAACCAGGCCGACGAGGTCGAGGAGCAGTTGTTCCGGTTCACTCGGATCCTCGACCAGCAGCCCAGGCTGACCTCGCTGCTGGGGGACTACACCGCCCCCGTCGAGGGCCGGATCGAGTTGCTGCGCACGGTTCTCGGCGACGGCAGTGGAGCCAACGCGACGGCGAGTGCGCTGTTGGCCCAGACCATCGGATTGCTGCGCGGTGAACGGGCCGATGAGGCCGTACTGTCGCTGGCCCAACTCGCGGTCGCCCGCCGCGGCGAGATCGTCGCTCAGGTGAGTGCGGCTGCCGAGTTGAGTGACTCGCAGCGCACCCGCCTGACCGAGGTGCTGAGCCGCATCTACAACCACCCGGTGTCCGTGCAGCTCAATGTCGATCCGTCCCTGTTGGGTGGCCTCTCGGTCGCCGTCGGCGACGAAGTGATCGACGGGACGCTGTCCTCCCGGCTGGCCGCAGCTGAAACCAAGCTGCCGGACTAGCACCGAACTACCCAAGACCCAACAAAGGCAGGAAGACGAAAAGCCATGGCAGAGTTGACAATCTCGGCTGACGACATCCAGGGCGCCATCCAGGATTACGTCTCTAGCTTCGAGGCGGACAGCGGGCGCGAGGAGATCGGTACCGTTATCGACGCCGGTGACGGCATCGCCCACGTCGAGGGCCTCCCCTCGGTGATGACCCAGGAGCTGCTCGAGTTCCCGGGCGGCGTCCTTGGCGTGGCCCTCAACCTCGACGAGCACAGTGTCGGCGCGGTCATCCTGGGTGAGTTCGAGAAGATCGAAGAAGGCCAGCAGGTCAAGCGGACCGGCGAGGTGCTCTCGGTGCCGGTCGGCGACGCCTTCCTCGGCCGGGTGGTCAACCCGCTCGGTCAGCCGATCGACGGTCAGGGCGATATCGCGTCCGAGACTCGTCGCGCGCTCGAGCTGCAGGCGCCCTCGGTGGTGCAGCGCCAGGGCGTCAGCGAGCCGCTGCAGACCGGCATCAAGGCCATCGACGCGATGACCCCGATTGGCCGCGGCCAGCGTCAGCTGATCATCGGTGACCGCAAGACCGGCAAGACCGCGGTCTGCGTCGACACCATCCTCAACCAGCGCGAAGCGTGGGCCACCGGCGATCCCAAGCAGCAGGTCCGCTGCGTCTACGTCGCGATCGGCCAGAAGGGCACCACCATCGCCAGCGTCAAGCGGGCGCTGGAAGAGGGCGGCGCGATGGAGTACACCACCATCGTCGCGGCCCCCGCGTCCGACCCCGCCGGCTTCAAGTGGCTGGCCCCCTACACCGGCTCGGCCATCGGCCAGCACTGGATGTACGACGGCAAGCACGTCCTGATCGTGTTCGACGACCTGTCCAAGCAGGCCGACGCCTACCGCGCCATCTCGCTGCTGCTGCGTCGCCCGCCGGGCCGCGAGGCGTTCCCCGGCGACGTCTTCTACCTGCACTCCCGCCTGCTGGAGCGTTGCGCGAAGCTCTCCGACGAGCTCGGTGGCGGTTCGATGACCGGTCTGCCGATCATCGAGACCAAGGCCAACGACATCTCGGCCTTCATCCCGACCAACGTCATCTCGATCACCGACGGGCAGTGCTTCCTGGAATCGGACCTGTTCAACCAGGGCGTACGACCGGCCGTCAACGTCGGTGTATCGGTGTCCCGCGTCGGTGGTGCCGCACAGATCAAGGCCATGAAGGAAGTTGCGGGAAGCCTGCGCCTGGACCTGTCGCAGTACCGCGAGCTGGAAGCCTTCGCGGCCTTCGCCTCGGACCTGGATGCGGCCTCCAAGGCTCAGCTGGACCGCGGTGTGCGCCTGGTCGAGCTGCTCAAGCAGGCGCAGTACAGCCCGCTGGCCGTCGAGGATCAGGTGGTGTCGATCTTCGTCGGCACCCAGGGCCACCTGGATTCGGTTCCGGCCGAAGACGTTTCGCGCTTCGTCGACGAGCTGCTGGAGCACGTGAAGGCCAGCCATTCCGACATCCTCACCGACATCAAGGAGACCAAGAAGCTCTCCGACGAGGTCGCGGAGAAGCTCGTCACGGTCATCAACGATTTCAAGAAGGGCTTCTCGACCACCGACGGCAGCTCCGTCGTGGTCAACGAGGCCAGCGCCGAGGCGCTGGATCCGGAAGACCTGGAGAAGGAATCGGTCAAGGTCCGCAAGCCGGCTCCCAAGAAGGCCTAGGTAACCAATGGCAGCCACACTTCGCGAGCTGCGCGGGCGCATCAAATCCGCTTCGTCGATCAAGAAGATCACGAAGGCCCAGGAGTTGATCGCCACGTCGCGAATCGCCAAGGCACAGGCCCGGGTTGACGCGGCCCGGCCCTACGCCAGCGAGATCACCAACATGCTCACCGAGCTCGCCGGAGCCAGCGCTCTGGACCACCCGCTGCTCGTCGAGCGCAAGGCGCCCAAGCGGGCCGGTGTTCTGGTGGTGTCCTCGGACCGCGGCCTGTGCGGTGGCTACAACGCCAACGTGTTGCGCCGCGCGGAGGAGCTGTTCTCGCTGCTCCGCGAGGAGGGCAAGGACCCGGTGCTCTACGTGGTGGGCCGCAAGGCTCTGGGCTACTACAACTTCCGTCAGCGCACGGTGGTCGAGTCGTGGACCGGGTTCTCCGAGCGGCCCGCCTACGACGACGCCAAGGACATTGCCGACACCCTGGTGCAGGCCTTCTTGTCCGGTGCTGACGACGAGGGCGACGAGGCCGGTGCCGACGGCATCCTCGGTGTGGACGAGCTGCACATCGTGTCCACCGAATTCCGTTCGATGCTCTCGCAGACCGCGGTGGCGCTGCGGATCGCCCCGATGCTGGTCGAGTACGTCGGCGAGCAGGAAACCGGCCCGCACACGCTGTACTCGTTCGAGCCGGACGCCGAGACGCTGTTCGACTCCTTGCTTCCGCGCTACATCGCCACCCGCGTGTACGCAGCGCTGTTGGAGGCGGCCGCTTCGGAATCGGCGTCGCGCCGGCGGGCCATGAAGTCGGCCTCCGACAACGCCGACGATCTGATCAAGGCGCTGACGCTGGCGGCCAACCGTGAGCGGCAGGCGCAGATCACCCAGGAAATCAGCGAAATCGTCGGCGGCGCCAACGCGCTGGCCGACGCGAACTAGGCCTCATAGGAAAGCGAAGAGAGATATGACTGCCTCCGTAGACACCAAGACCGCCGGTCGCGTTGTCCGCATCACCGGCCCCGTGGTGGACATCGAGTTCCCGCGTGGAGCCGTTCCCGAACTGTTCAACGCCCTGCACGCCGAGATCAGCTACGGCGCGCTGGCCAAGACCCTCACGCTGGAGGTGGCTCAGCACCTCGGTGACAACCTGGTGCGCACCATCTCGATGCAGCCCACCGACGGCCTGGTGCGCGGCACCGAGGTGACCGACACCGGCACCTCGATCTCCGTGCCGGTCGGTGACGGCGTCAAGGGCCACGTGTTCAACGCCCTCGGCGACTGCCTCGACGATCCCGGCTACGGCAAGGACTTCGAGCACTGGTCGATCCACCGCAAGCCGCCGGCCTTCGACGAGCTCGAGCCGCGTACCGAGATGCTCGAGACCGGTCTGAAGGTCGTCGACCTGCTCACCCCCTACGTGCGCGGCGGCAAGATCGCCCTGTTCGGTGGTGCCGGCGTGGGCAAGACGGTGCTCATCCAGGAGATGATCAACCGCATCGCTCGCAACTTCGGTGGTACGTCGGTGTTCGCCGGTGTGGGGGAGCGCACCCGTGAGGGCAACGACCTGTGGGTCGAGCTCGCGGACGCCAACGTCCTCAAGGACACGGCGCTGGTGTTCGGTCAGATGGACGAGCCGCCGGGCACTCGTATGCGCGTGGCGCTGTCGGCGCTGACCATGGCGGAGTACTTCCGCGACGAGCAGGGCCAGGACGTGCTGCTGTTCATCGACAACATCTTCCGCTTCACCCAGGCCGGTTCCGAGGTCTCCACGCTGCTGGGCCGCATGCCCTCGGCCGTGGGATACCAGCCGACCCTGGCCGACGAGATGGGTGAGCTGCAGGAGCGCATCACCTCGACCCGTGGTCGGTCCATCACCTCGATGCAGGCTGTGTACGTGCCCGCCGACGACTACACCGACCCCGCGCCGGCCACGACGTTCGCCCACCTCGACGCCACCACCGAGCTTTCCCGTGCCGTGTTCTCCAAGGGCATCTTCCCCGCGGTGGACCCGCTGGCGTCGAGCTCGACGATCCTGCACCCGAGTGTTGTCGGTGACGAGCACTATCGGGTCGCGCAGGAAGTCATCCGAATCCTGCAGCGCTACAAGGACCTGCAGGACATCATCGCCATCCTCGGTATCGACGAACTCTCCGAGGAAGACAAGCAGCTGGTGTACCGGGCTCGCCGCATCGAGCGCTTCCTGAGCCAGAACATGATGGCGGCCGAGCAGTTCACCGGTCAGCCCGGTTCGACGGTGCCGCTGAAGGAGACCGTCGAGGCGTTCGACAAGCTGGCCAAGGGCGACTTCGACCACGTGCCGGAGCAGGCGTTCTTCCTGATCGGCGGTCTGGACGACCTGGCCAAGAAGGCCGAGAGCCTCGGCGCCAAGCTGTGAGCTTACAGACGCGAAAGGTGATGTGAGATGGCCGAACTGGACGTCGACATCGTCGCCGTCGAACGCAAGATCTGGTCCGGGAAGGCCACCTTCGTCTTCACCCGCACCACCTCCGGCGAGATCGGCATCCTGCCGCGGCACATCCCGCTGGTGGCGCAGCTCGTCGACGATGCGATGGTCCGTGTCGAACGGGAGGGTGAGGATGATCTGCGGATCGCCGTCGACGGGGGCTACCTGTCGGTGACGGAGACCGGTGTGACCATCCTGGCCGAGTCCGCGGCGTTCGAGTCGGAGATCAACGCCGAATCGGCCAAGGCTGACGCGGCGTCCGACGACCCGCAGGTCGCTGCCCGGGGCAGGGCGCGCCTGCGCGCCGTAGGCCAACTCGACTAGCCGCACGACTGATGAGCGCGCCGATGATCTTCATGGTCGCGCTCGTCAGCGTGCTGTTGCTGGTCGTCGTCGCGCTGAGCTACCGGTTGTGGAAACTGCGCCAAGGGGGCACCGCGGCGATTCTGCGCGACATTCCGGCGGTGGGCGGGCACGGCTGGCGCCATGGTGTCATCCGCTATCGCGGCGATGAGGCCAGGTTCTATCGACTGTCCAGTCTGCGCTGGTGGCCGGATCGCCGGCTCAGCCGGCGCGGACTGGAGATCATCTCCCGCCGCAGTCCGCGCGGCGACGAATTCGACATCATGACCGACGAGATCGTCGTACTCGAGTTGCACGACACGACCGCCGATCGGTGGCGCGGATACGAGATGGCGCTGGATCGGGGCGCGCTGACAGCGTTTTTGTCCTGGGTCGAGTCCCGGCCGTCGCCGCGGGCGCGACGACGAACCGTCTGAGTTACTGCTTCTCCGGTCGGCTGGCGTCGGCGCCGCCGGGCTGCCACAGAACGTCGCCGTCGGGATTGGCGACGCGGGACAGAATGAACAACAAGTCCGAGAGCCGGTTCAGGTAGCGGGCCGGCAGCGGGCTGACGGTGTCCGGATACGCCTTGACCGCTGCCCACGCCGAGCGCTCGGCCCGCCGCGTCACGGTCCGGGCTACGTGTAACAACGCCGAAAGGGCGGTCCCACCCGGCAGGATGAACGAATTCAGCGCCGGTAGGCCGTCGTTGTAGTGGTCGCACCACGCTTCCAGTCGTTCGACGTAGGGTGCCGTGACTCGTAGCGGGGGATATTCGGGATTCTCGGCAATGGGGGTGGACAGGTCCGCGCCGGCGTCGAACAGGTCGTTCTGGATCTGCAGCAACACCGCCCGCAGGTGGTCTTCGGGCTGGCCCATGGCGACGGCCACGCCGATCGCGGCGTTCGCCTCGTCGCAGTCGGCGTAGGCGACCAGGCGCGGATCACTCTTCTGCACTCGTGAGAAATCACTCAGTCCCGATGTCCCGTCGTCACCGGTACGGGTGTATATGCGGGTCAGGTGGACTGCCATGGTTAAAACCGTACCGGCCGAGTGTCCGGGTGCAGGGGGTTGACTCCACTAAACTGTCAGCGTGGGCGAGCGTTTCGTGGTGACCGGTGGCAACCGGTTGTCGGGCGAGGTGGCGGTGGGGGGCGCCAAGAACAGTGTTCTCAAACTGATGGCCGCCAGCCTGCTGGCCGAGGGCACCACCACGATCACCAACTGCCCGGACATTCTCGACGTGCCACTGATGGCCGAGGTGCTCCGTGGCCTGGGGGCCAACGTCGAACTGGATGGTTCGGTGGTGCGGATCACCTCACCCGACGAACCCAAGTACGAGGCTGATTTCGCCGCGGTGCGTCAGTTTCGCGCGTCGGTCTGCGTGCTCGGACCGCTGGTGGGGCGGTGCAAGCGGGCGCGGGTCGCGCTGCCCGGCGGGGATGCGATCGGTTCGCGGCCCCTCGACATGCACCAGGCCGGCCTGCGCCAGCTCGGCGCGGACTGCAACATCGAGCACGGCTGCGTGGTGGCAACCGCCGAGAAGCTGCACGGCGCGGAGATCCAGCTCGAGTTTCCCTCCGTCGGGGCGACGGAGAACATCCTGATGGCGGCGGTCGTCGCCGAAGGGGTCACGACGATCCACAACGCCGCACGCGAGCCGGACGTCGTCGATCTGTGCGAGATGCTCAACCAGATGGGCGCCCAGATCGAGGGGGCTGGAACCGCGACGCTGACGATAACCGGCGTTCCCCGACTGCATCCCACTGAGCATCGGGTGATCGGCGACCGGATCGTCGCCGCGACCTGGGGTATCGCGGCGGCGATGACCCGTGGGGACATCGCGGTGACCGGTGTCGATCCGGCCCATCTGCAGCTGGTGCTGCACAAGCTGCACGACGCCGGAGCCACCGTCACCCAGCACGACAACGGGTTCCGAGTGGTCCAGTACGAGCGGCCGAAGGCCGGAAACGTGGCCACGCTGCCGTTCCCTGGCTTTCCCACGGACCTGCAGCCGATGGCGATCGCGCTGGCATCCATCGCCGATGGAACGTCGATGATCACCGAGAACGTCTTCGAGGCGAGGTTCCGGTTCGTGGAGGAGATGATCCGGCTGGGCGCCGACGCCAGGACGGACGGACACCACGCGGTGGTGCGGGGGATCCCGCAGCTGTCGAGTGCGCCGGTGTGGTGTTCGGACATCCGGGCCGGTGCCGGTTTGGTGCTGGCCGGGCTGGTCGCCGACGGTGAAACCGAGGTTCACGATGTGTTTCACATCGACCGCGGCTACCCGCTGTTCGTGGAGAATCTGGTCCGACTTGGAGCTGAGATCGAACGCGTGTAATGTCTGTGTCCGGCCGGTCGCACCGGGCCCGGAGACGGGACGAGAGCGGCGAGTCGAAGCCGAAAAACTTTTGAAGTGAATGCGCAGGGTTGCCTGCTGGCGCAAGCCGGTTGGTCGCCCAGCTGCTCTGGGCCCTCGATCGGGGCGCGAGCAGCAGGTTGACACGGAGAAAGTTTGGAAGTAAGTTGGCAGGGTTGCCTGCTGGCGGGCGTCAACGAGCCAGACACTTTTGAACCGAGATCGGAACGAAGGTGGCGAGTTGACACCACGAGGTACATGAAGTAAGCTGGCAGGGTTGCCTAAGCGGCGAAAGCTCTGCGGGTGTGTTGTTTGAGAACTCAATAGTGTGTTTGGTGGTTTTTGTTTGTTGTTTTTTTGGCTGCATTCTGATACCCCCGTGTTGGGGTGTGGTCTTTTTGATGCCAGTTTTGGTGTCTTTTTGTTAGGTCAGATTTTCTCTGATTGTGAATTCGCCTCGCGTGTGTGAGGGGTTTTTGTTTGGAGAGTTTGATCCTGGCTCAGGACGAACGCTGGCGGCGTGCTTAACACATGCAAGTCGAACGGAAAGTGCTCTTCGGAGTGACTCGAGTGGCGAACGGGTGAGTAACACGTGGGTGATCTGCCCTGCACTTTGGGATAAGCCTGGGAAACTGGGTCTAATACCGAATATGACCGCATGCTTCATGGTGTGTGGTGGAAAGCTTTTGCGGTGTGGGATGGGCCCGCGGCCTATCAGCTTGTTGGTGGGGTAATGGCCTACCAAGGCGACGACGGGTAGCCGGCCTGAGAGGGTGACCGGCCACACTGGGACTGAGATACGGCCCAGACTCCTACGGGAGGCAGCAGTGGGGAATATTGCACAATGGGCGCAAGCCTGATGCAGCGACGCCGCGTGAGGGATGACGGCCTTCGGGTTGTAAACCTCTTTCAGTAGGGACGAAGCGCAAGTGACGGTACCTATAGAAGAAGGACCGGCCAACTACGTGCCAGCAGCCGCGGTAATACGTAGGGTCCGAGCGTTGTCCGGAATTACTGGGCGTAAAGAGCTCGTAGGTGGTTTGTCGCGTTGTTCGTGAAAACTCACAGCTTAACTGTGGGCGTGCGGGCGATACGGGCAGACTGGAGTACTGCAGGGGAGACTGGAATTCCTGGTGTAGCGGTGGAATGCGCAGATATCAGGAGGAACACCGGTGGCGAAGGCGGGTCTCTGGGCAGTAACTGACGCTGAGGAGCGAAAGCGTGGGGAGCGAACAGGATTAGATACCCTGGTAGTCCACGCCGTAAACGGTGGGTACTAGGTGTGGGTTTCCTTCCTTGGGATCCGTGCCGTAGCTAACGCATTAAGTACCCCGCCTGGGGAGTACGGCCGCAAGGCTAAAACTCAAAGGAATTGACGGGGGCCCGCACAAGCGGCGGAGCATGTGGATTAATTCGATGCAACGCGAAGAACCTTACCTGGGTTTGACATGCACAGGACGCCGGCAGAGATGTCGGTTCCCTTGTGGCCTGTGTGCAGGTGGTGCATGGCTGTCGTCAGCTCGTGTCGTGAGATGTTGGGTTAAGTCCCGCAACGAGCGCAACCCTTGTCTCATGTTGCCAGCACGTTATGGTGGGGACTCGTGAGAGACTGCCGGGGTCAACTCGGAGGAAGGTGGGGATGACGTCAAGTCATCATGCCCCTTATGTCCAGGGCTTCACACATGCTACAATGGCCGGTACAAAGGGCTGCGATGCCGTGAGGTGGAGCGAATCCTTTCAAAGCCGGTCTCAGTTCGGATCGGGGTCTGCAACTCGACCCCGTGAAGTCGGAGTCGCTAGTAATCGCAGATCAGCAACGCTGCGGTGAATACGTTCCCGGGCCTTGTACACACCGCCCGTCACGTCATGAAAGTCGGTAACACCCGAAGCCGGTGGCCTAACCCCTTGTGGGAGGGAGCCGTCGAAGGTGGGATCGGCGATTGGGACGAAGTCGTAACAAGGTAGCCGTACCGGAAGGTGCGGCTGGATCACCTCCTTTCTAAGGAGCACCACGAGTATCAGGCCCGCCCACATTGTGTGGGGGTTCGGGATTTCTGGTCGATTCGTGAAGATGGCCTTTGCCTGTAGTGGGTGGGGGTCTGGTGCACGACAAGCAAACAGCCAGGACGGGGACCTTCCTTTGGGGGTTGTCTGGTGCTGCCAAACACACTGTTGGGCTTTGAGACAACAAGCCCGTGCCCCTGTTGTGGGGGTGGCTCTGGGTTGCCGGGGTCGGATTGTTGTTGCCTCACTTTGGTGGTGGGGTGTGGTGTTTGATTTGTGGATAGTGGTTGCGAGCATCTAGCACGCAGACGGTGGCTCTTGAGGCTTTCGGGTCTTGGGGGTGTGTTTGTGTGTTGATGTGCAATTTCTTTTTTCGAATTGGTTTTTGTGTGTTGTAAGTGTTTAAGGGCGCATGGTGGATGCCTTGGCACTGGGAGCCGATGAAGGACGTGGGAGGCTGCGAAATGCCTCGGGGAGCTGTCAACCGAGCGTTGATCCGAGGATGTCCGAATGGGGAAACCCGGCACGAGTGATGTCGTGTCACCCGGCACTGAATACATAGGTGTCGGGGGGGAACGCGGGGAAGTGAAACATCTCAGTACCCGTAGGAAGAGAAAACAAGTAAGTGATTCCGTTAGTAGTGGCGAGCGAACGCGGAGGATGGCTAAACCGGATGCATGTGATACCCGGCAGGGGTTGTGTGTTCGGTGTTGTGGGGCCTGTCTTCTCAGATCTGCCGGTCTGGGCAGCAGTGAGAAAAGAATGTGTTAGCCGAAGTGGCCTGGGATGGTCTGCCGTAGTGGGTGAGAGCCCCGTAGGTGAAAACATGTTCTCTGCTGTGATGGGTTCCCGAGTAGCAGCGGGCCCGTGAAATCTGCTGTGAATCTGCCGGGACCACCCGGTAAGCCTGAATACTTCCCAGTGACCGATAGCGGATTAGTACCGTGAGGGAATGGTGAAAAGTACCCCGGGAGGGGAGTGAAATAGTACCTGAAACCGTGTGCCTACAATCCGTCAGAGCCCTCCTTCGTGGTGGGGTGATGGCGTGCCTTTTGAAGAATGAGCCTGCGAGTCAGGGACATGTCGCGAGGTTAACCCGGGTGGGGTAGCCGTAGCGAAAGCGAGTCTGAATAGGGCGTATCCAATCCGTTGGGGTTGGTGTAGTGGTGTGTTCTGGACCCGAAGCGGAGTGATCTACCCATGGCCAGGGTGAAGCGCGGGTAAGACCGCGTGGAGGCCCGAACCCACTTAGGTTGAAGACTGAGGGGATGAGTTGTGGGTAGGGGTGAAAGGCCAATCAAACTCCGTGATAGCTGGTTCTCCCCGAAATGCATTTAGGTGCAGCGTCGCGTGTTTCTTACCGGAGGTAGAGCTACTGGATGGCCGATGGGCCCCACAGGGTTACTGACGTCAGCCAAACTCCGAATGCCGGTAAGTCTAAGAACGCGGCAGTGAGACGGCGGGGGATAAGCTCCGTACGTCGAGAGGGAAACAGCCCAGATCGCCGGCTAAGGCCCCTAAGCGTGTGCTAAGTGGAAAAGGATGTGCAGTCGCAGAGACAACCAGGAGGTTGGCTTAGAAGCAGCCACCCTTGAAAGAGTGCGTAATAGCTCACTGGTCAAGTGATTGTGCGCCGATAATGTAGCGGGGCTCAAGCACACCGCCGAAGCCGCGGCAACGCGTAAGCGTTGGGTAGGGGAGCGTCCTGCACACCGGTGAAGCAGCCTGGTAATGGAGCTGTGGAGGGTGTGGGAGTGAGAATGCAGGCATGAGTAGCGATAAGGCAAGTGAGAACCTTGCCCGCCGAAAGACCAAGGGTTCCTGGGCCAGGCCAGTCCGCCCAGGGTGAGTCGGGACCTAAGGCGAGGCCGACAGGCGTAGTCGATGGACAACGGGTTGATATTCCCGTACCCGTGTGTGAGCGTCCCTGATGAATCAGAGGTACTAACCGCCCAAAGCCAGAATCACTGATCCCTTCGGGGTGACGGGTTCTGGGGCTGCGCGGAACCTTCTCTGGTAGTAGTCAAGCGATGGGGTGACGCAGGTAGGTAGCCGTACCAGTCAGTGGTAATACTGGGGTAAACCTGTAGGGAGTTGGATAGGCAAATCCGTCCAACATGAATCCTGAGAGGTGATGCATAGCCGAGTGAGGCGAATTCGGTGATCCTCTGCTGCCAAGAAAAGCCTCTAGCGAGCGCACACACGGCCCGTACCCCAAACCAACACAGGTGGTCAGGTAGAGAATACCAAGGCGTACGAGTGAACTATGGTTAAGGAACTCGGCAAAATACCCCCGTAACTTCGGGAGAAGGGGGACCTCCTACTGTCAACACCTTCGCGGTGGGCAGCGGTGGGGGGTGGCACAAACCAGTGAGAAGCGACTGTTTACTAAAAACACAGGTCCGTGCGAAGTCGCAAGACGATGTATACGGACTGACGCCTGCCCGGTGCTGGAAGGTTAAGAGGACCCGTTAACCCTTGGGTGAAGCGGAGAATTTAAGCCCCAGTAAACGGCGGTGGTAACTATAACCATCCTAAGGTAGCGAAATTCCTTGTCGGGTAAGTTCCGACCTGCACGAATGGCGTAACGACTTCTCAACTGTCTCAACCATAGACTCGGCGAAATTGCACTACGAGTAAAGATGCTCGTTACGCGCGGCAGGACGAAAAGACCCCGGGACCTTCACTATAGCTTGGTATTGGCGTTCGGTTCGGTTTGTGTAGGATAGGTGGGAGACTGTGAAACCCAGACGCCAGTTTGGGTGGAGTCATTGTTGAAATACCACTCTGATCGTATTGGACTTCTAACCTCGGACCGTGAAACCGGTTCAGGGACAGTGCCTGGTGGGTAGTTTAACTGGGGCGGTTGCCTCCTAAAATGTAACGGAGGCGCCCAAAGGTTCCCTCAACCTGGACGGCAATCAGGTGTTGAGTGCAAGTGCACAAGGGAGCTTGACTGCGAGACGGACATGTCAAGCAGGGACGAAAGTCGGGACTAGTGATCCGGCACCCCCGAGTGGAAGGGGTGTCGCTCAACGGATAAAAGGTACCCCGGGGATAACAGGCTGATCTTCCCCAAGAGTCCATATCGACGGGATGGTTTGGCACCTCGATGTCGGCTCGTCGCATCCTGGGGCTGGAGCAGGTCCCAAGGGTTGGGCTGTTCGCCCATTAAAGCGGCACGCGAGCTGGGTTTAGAACGTCGTGAGACAGTTCGGTCTCTATCCGCCGCGCGCGTCAGAAGCTTGAGGAAACCTGTCCCTAGTACGAGAGGACCGGGACGGACGAACCTCTGGTACACCAGTTGTCCCACCAGGGGCACCGCTGGATAGCCACGTTCGGACAGGATAACCGCTGAAAGCATCTAAGCGGGAAACCTTCTCCAAGACCAGGCTTCTCACCCTTTTAGAGGGATAAGGCCCCCCGCAGACCACGGGATCGATAGACCAGACCTACACGCACCGCAAGGTGTTCAGGGAACTGGCACTAACCGGCCGAAAACTTACAACAACCAACACAACAACCAATGTTGGAACTGACGTAAACACATCACGCCCGCAACCACACCACAACAACCACACCCCACCACCAAAACACAGATTCACACTCACAAACGAGTGAATAAAGTTACGGCGGCCATAGCGGCAGGGAAACGCCCGGACCCATCCCGAACCCGGAAGCTAAGCCTACCAGCGCCGATGATACTACCCACACGGGTGGAAAAGTAGGACACCGCCGAACACAATTTAAGTCCTGTGCCCCCTGATTTCGATCAGGGGGCACAGGCATTTGTGCATCTATTGTCAGTCGAACAATGACAATTCGGCTGCCACGCGTTTCTTTTCGAGCGCCAGCAGCGCTTTCTTGCGATCAATTCCGCCGCCGTATCCGGTCAATCCACCGGTGGAACCGATAACGCGATGACACGGCACGATGATGCCGATCGGATTTCGTCCATTCGCCAAGCCGACAGCGCGCGAGGCGCCCGGTGAGCCTATGTGCATCGCAATTTCGCCGTAGGACCGTGTTTCGCCATACGGAATGGTTTGCAGCGCCGCCCACACCTTGCGCTGGAAATCGGTTCCGGCAAGGTGCAGGTCCAGATCGAACTGGGTGAGCTCGCCGGCGAAATACGCCGCCAGCTGCTCGACTGCATCGGCGAAGATGTCTGTCTCTGCCGGCGCCCAACCGGATCGGTCGGGTTCATGGGTCTGGTCGACCATCCGCAGGTGCATCAACGTTGAGCCGATGCCGGCCAGCGTGAGCGGTCCCACCGGGCTGTCGATGATCTGGTACTGCATTGTCGTCATCCCAACGTCTCCTTCGGCGGCCAGTGATTCACGGAGTGGTCCAACGTCGTCCACAGATGCTGGACCGCGTACGAACGCCACGGGCGCCAGTGCGCACTGCGGGCGGTCAGCGTCCGGGGGTCGGACGGCAGGCCCAGGTGCTCGGCGGCCATCCGCACACCGAGATCGCCTGCGGGCAAGGCGTCGGGGTCGCCCAGCCCGCGCATCGCGACGATTTCGGCGGTCCATGGCCCGATTCCGGGCAGGCTCAACAGCTGCTGGCGGGCCCGCTGCCAGTCGCAACCCGGATTCAGCGTCACTTCGCCGCTACCGAAGGCGCTGATCAGCGCCGACAGCGACCGGCGTCGGGCGGCCGGGACCGCAAGGTGGGCCGGATCGATATCGGCCAGCTGGGCGGTGCTGGGAAAGGTGCGCGCCAGACCGCCCTGCGGATCGGGAACCGGGCTGCCGTACGCGGCCACCAGCCGGCCCGCGTGGGTGCGTGCCGCCTTGGTAGACACCTGCTGGCCGAGAACGGCGCGAACCGTCAATTCCTCCTCGTCGACAGTCCGCGGGATGCGCTGCCCCGGGGCCTTGGCCACCACCGCCCGCAGATCGGCATCGCGGCCCAGCGCGTCGATGACTGCCTCCGGGTCGGCATCGAGGTCCAGCAGCCGTCGGCACCGCGCTATCGCCGTCGCCAGGTCCCGGACCTGCTCCAAAACCAGTGTGCAGCGGACATGGTCGGGCTGCGGGGTCAGGCTCACCACGCCGTATCCGGCCGGCAGCCGCAACGTGCGCCGGTAGGCGCCGTCGCGCACCTCTTCACAACCAGGCACCGCGGCGGCAGCGAGATGACCGAACACCCCCTCGTAGGCGAACGGTGTCCGAACCGGCAGTCGCAACGACAGCGCTTGGCCGGCCGGCGCATCTGCCGACCAGTCCCTGCCGGCCGCCTTGTGCCGCAGCCCGGTCGGCGTCATATCGCAGGCCGCCCGGACGGTGTCGTTGAACTGCCGAATACTGGTGAACCCGGCCGCGAACGCGATGTCGCTGAACGCCATCTGGGTGGTCTCGATGAGCACCCGGGCCGTCTGCACGCGTTGTGCCCGGGCCAGCGCCAGCGGCCCGGCGCCGACCTCGGCCTGCAGCATGCGCTCGAGCTGACGAGGGGTGTACCCCACTTGAGCCGCCAGACCGCCGACCCCGTCCCGATCCACCGCGCCATCGGCAATCAGCCGCATGGTGCGGGCCACCGCGTCGCCGCGGACGTTCCACTCCGGCGATCCTGGCGACGCATCAGGGCGACACCTCTTGCAGGCCCGGAACCCGGCTCGCTGCGCGGCCGCCGCGCTGGGATAGAACCGCACGTTGCGGGCCAATGGCAACCGCACCGGGCAGCTGGGCCGGCAGTAGATCCCAGTGGTCTTCACTGCGGTGACGAACCAGCCGTCGAACCGGGAGTCCTTGGATTGGACGGCTCGGTAACAGCGGTCGAAATCGTCATGCACATCTCGACCCTTACACGTCGGCACCGACAGTACTAGCGGAAAACCGACATCGTGGTCAGGCGTCGGAACGCTTGGCTGAGGTGGCGAACAACTCGAGTGCGGCCTCGATGAGCGGCTCCGGTCCGGTCCTTCGGGTGTACGCGCCGATGCTCAGGGTGGGGTGATGACCGTCGATCGCGAGGACAACCGACTCCGCAGAACAGAGATCGTCGGTGAAGGATTTCGGCACGATCGCGGCCCCGAGTCCGTTCATCGCGCATCGCGCCACATCGGCGATCTGCCCCAGTTCGAACATGATCTCCCGGTGCAGCCCGGCGTCGCGGAAGGTGGCGTCGACCATCGCGCGCAGCAGGGTTCCGGTGCGGAACTCGATGAACGGCCCGACCGTCGCAAGCTCGGACAAGCCGACACTCGTCCGTCCGTCCCGCACCGCAGCGGCGGGCACAATCGCCACCAGGGGTTCGGGCGGGCACAGCGCTCGGAACACGACCGCCGAATCCAGCGGACCGGGCACCATGCTTGCCAGCCCGACGTCGAGGGTGCCGCCAATGATGGCGTCGAGCAGTTCTGTGCTGGGCCCGGTGGTCATGGTGATCCGGACACGCGGGTGCCGGCGGTGCAGCTCACCCAGTGCGGCGGGCAGTTGCAGCACTCGGTTGGCTGTCTGGGTGCCCCCCACCCGCAAGGTGCTGCGCGAGGCGGTGGAGTGCGCGCTGACCTGGGCACGAAGGTTAGCCGTGTCGGCCAGCAATTGGCGTGCCCCGGGGATGAACAGCACGCCGCTCTCGGTCAGCGACACCCGCCTGGTCGTTCTGGTGAAAAGCCGCGCACCCAACTCGTTTTCGAGCTGAGCCACTTGGGTGCTGAGCGCCGACTGCGAGACATGGCACCGGCGAGCCGCGGCGGTGAACGAGCCAGCGTCCGCCACGGCCACGGCGTAGGTCAGTTGGCGAAGTTCCATAGACGAATCAGATTAGTGATCCCGGATTTATCTATCAATCATATTGCTCAACTGTGTCAGACTCGACTGCGGTCGGGAAGGGAGATCAGGTAGGAGCACCATGTCCGTGAACCGTGACGTCGCACCCTTCGACCCTCGGTCGTATGCGATCGTGCCGGCCCGCACCTTCGACGAGCTGCTGGTCGGCGAAGTCTTCCGGGCGCCTAGTCGCACCATGACCGACGCCCATGCCTCGGCCTTCCAGGCGGTCTCCGCGGATAACCACCCGGTGCATTACGACACGGAATGGGCTCGCGCGCACGGACATTCGGCCCCGGTCGTACACGGATTGCAGGTGCTCGCCACGACCGCGCCAGGTGCGACACTGTTCCCGCATGTGATCGGCGAGGTCTTTGTCCGCTTCGAGAGCTTGTCCTGCGACTTCCTCGGTGAGGTCCATGCCGGGGACACGCTGTATTCCCAGCTACGGATCGCTGAGCTGATCCCAGCCGGAGCAGAGGGCCGGGTGAAAGCCGCGGTGTCGGTGCATAACCAGCGAGGTGAACTAGTCCTCGCCGGTCAGCACGTCTATGTGTTGCGGAGGGACGAACGATGAGCCACCCTCGCCCGATCGCGGTCATCGGGGCCGCCGGCGCCCAGGGTGGCGCGGTGGTCACCGCCCTGATCGACAGGGGAATTCGGCCGCGTGCGGTCACCCGCGACCCGGCCTCCCGCCGGGCGCGAGCCCTGGTCGAGCGCGGGATCGAAGTAGTCGGCGCGGATCTGGCCGACGAGGATGCGCTGACCGAGGCATTCACCGGTGTGCGTGGGGTCTTCGCCCTCACCACTCCGTTCGAAGATGGCACCGACGCCGAAGTCGAGCAGGGACTGCACTTGATCGCGGCCGCACGGCGGGCCAGCACACCGCATCTGGTGTTCTCATCGGTGGCCAGCGCAGACCAGCATTCAGGCGTGCCGCATTTCGACAGCAAAGTGGTCATCGAGGCGGCTCTCGCCGACTCAGGTATTCCGTACACGGTGGTGGGTCCTACCTACTTCTTCGACAACCTGCTCGGTGGTCTCGACCAGCTGCGGGCCGGAGTCTTCGAGCTGCCGCTGCCGTCCAACATTGCGCTGCAACAACTCTCCCGTCGCGACCTGGGGCGTTTCGTGGCGACGATCTTGGCTGATCCCGCGCGCTTCACCGGACAGCGCATCGACATTGCCTCGGATGCGCTGACACCTCAGCAGATGGCGAATGCCCTGAGTCGTGTACTCGCCCGCCCGGTCCGCCTGGTCACCGATGACCCGGCACGCATCGGCTCAGCCGATATGCGCGCCATGTTCACCTTTCTCGCCGACCGGGGATATGCCGCCGATATGACCCGAGTACACCGGGCCTTCCCGGATGTCGGCTGGCAGCGATTCGACGATTGGCTCGAGGAGATTCGTCCGGTGATCGCACCCGATGCCGCCCCCAGGCACGGCGCCGGTGCCTGACAGCCGTCGGTCATGGCCCGCGCGGGTCGCTGCCGCCGCCGTTGTGCTGCTCACCGCGGCATGCGCCAACGGCCCCTCCCAGCCGTCGCCGGTCACCTCGTCCCAGGCGCAGCAGCGGACTCAGGCCGTTGGCCCACAATACGATTCGGTGCACGTCTATGTCGATCCCACCCAATTCGACGCCTTCGTCCGCAGTTGGGTCGTGACGTTTGGGGGACCACGAGCCAGGCCGTTATCACGCACGTCACGCCGACAGCCAGCACCACTCGTTCCCAGCTGATCCTCTCGCCGGTCGGCACGTTGTCGGTGTTCGGATTCCTCAGCCCCATTCCGTACCCGTTCGGCACCGAACGCGGCGGCTGGCTGATGGCAGACTTCGACGCTGGTTTGGCTCAGGCGCGCGCCGCGGGAGCGGCTACCGTCGTCGCCCCCTTCGTCGACCCCATCGGGCGCGACGCAGTGATCCAATTTCCGGGCGGAGTGAACACCCAGTTGTATTGGCACACAACCGCCCCGTCCTACCCGCCGTTGCAGACCATTCCCGATAATCGGGTGTACCTGTCCGCTGACTCGGCCGATGCATTCCTGCATTCCTACCGCCAATTCGCCGGTGCATCAGTGGATTCCGATGACGCGCACGCTGACGGCGCACTCATCGGCAAGCCGGGGACGGAATTTCGGCAGGTGCGGTTGTCCTCGCCACTCGGCAAGACCGTCGTCATCGTGACCAACGGCCAATTGCCGTACCCCTTCGGTCGCGATGTCGCCGGGTACGCGGTGGCCGACGTCGCGGCGACCGTGACCAAGGCCCAGTCGGCGGGTGCCACCGTCCTGTCGCCTCCGGTCGGACGGCAGCGAAGTGCCGTCCTGCAATTCCCCGGCGGCTATGTCGCCGAGATCCACAACGGGTAAGGCGCGCAGCATGATCGGAGGAAGCATGGCAGGGGTGGGCCTCGTCGGGGTCGGTGACATGGGTGTGCAGATGTTGCCGCACCTGCTTGCTGCCGGATTCACCGTGACCGCCTTCGACATCGACCAGACCCGGCGCGACGCCGCACTCGCCGCCGGTGCCCGTATCGCCGACTCACCGGCGGCGGTCGCGGCGACGGCGGATGTTGTCATCACACTGGTGATGTCCGATGACATCCCCGCGGCGCACTTCGGTGCACACGGGGTGCTGGCGGGGCTGCGGCCGGACTCGGTTCTGGTGATCGGATCGACCACGACGCCAGGGATGATCGACGATGTACGGGCGCACGCCGGCGACGGCGCGCTGCTCGCCGACGCTCCGATCATCGGCGGCGTCCGGTATGCCCGGGAGAAAGCGGTGACCTTTCTTCTCGGCGGCTGCGACGAGGCGTCGCGCCGCGCCACGGCGGTGCTGGAGGTGCTTGGAAAGGTCGAGCGCGTCGGTGCTTTCGGTTCCGGGGTGAGGTACAAACTCATTACCAATGCGTTTGTGATGGCGGCCGAAGTAGGCCTGCGAGAAGCGCTCGACCTTACCGACATCCTCGGTGGCGACTACCCTACGGCGCTACGTCTGTTCCAGATCGGACCGATGGCCGCGGTGGTCAAGCGCGCCCTCGACGCCGACAACCCTCGTCCGCTGCGGGCATCCGCCCAGGACTTCGATGCGCTGCTGTCGGTGGTCGAGGACCCGGCGCTACTGCCGATCAGCGCTGCCGGGCGAGAGCGGCTGTGGGCGGCCGTCGACGGCGATCCCGACTACGAGCCGATGTTCATCGACCTGACCCGCAGGACGACAGCCAGGCAGCCCTATCGGCGGTGAAACCGGCCGCACTGCGCAGGCCGCGCGCTCAGGTTGCGGCGCCCGTGCCGGTGCGCCCGTCGGAGCATCTCCAAGGCCGCCCTTCGGGATCACCAGGGCGGATCGCCTCCACGATGATGCAATGGTCGCTCTGGGATTTCTCGGGCTGGCCGGCGCACGTCAACGACGTCTCCGATGTGCGATCCAGCGAGCCGCCGACGCTATGCAGCAACTCCATCAGCCGGATTGTGCGCAGCCGCGGCCACCCCCGTATGGATCGGGGGTCACGTTCCATCGGTGCGGTTGTGGCTTCGTGTCAGGCCGGCGTTGCCAATCGGGTCGGCTGGTCGTGGCCGCGCAGGGTCACCGAGTCACCCAGAACCCAATGTGAACGCTCGTCCTCGCTGGCGTTCTCGACTGTCACCGCTGAGGCAAGCAACCGCGATTCCGCGGACTTGGCCAGCTCGGAGAGCCGGGCGGCCTCGTTGACCGGCTCACCGATCACCGTGTACTCGAATCTCTCGTTGGCCCCGACGTTGCCGGCCACCACCTGGCCGGCCGCCACCCCGATGCCGGCCGCGCATTCGGGAACCTCGCGCTCGAGCCGCTGCACGATCGTGCGGGCGGCAGCCAGCGCGTCGTCTTCGGGGTTGTCCAACGTGACCGGCGCGCCGAACACCGCCAGTGTCGCGTCACCCTCGAACTTGTTGAGCAGCCCGTGGTGTCGGTTGACCTCTTCGACGACGACGGCGAAGAATCGGTTGAGCAGCTCGACGACCTCGATCGGCGGAAGAGTGCTGACAAGCTGAGTCGAGCCGACGATGTCGACGAAAATGACTGCGACATGGCGTTCTTCGCCGCCGAGCTTGGGGCGCTGCAGCTCGGCGGCGGCCGCCACTTCGCGTCCCACGTGCCGGCCGAACAGATCGCGGACCCGTTCGCGTTCCCGCAAGCCGTGCACCATCGAGTTGAAGCCACGCTGCAGCTCGCCGAGTTCGGTGCCGTCGAAGACCACCAGGCTGGCGTCCAGGTCGCCCTCCTCGACGCGCTTGAGGGCCGAGCGCACGACTCGCACGGGCGTGGCGATGATCCAGGCCAGGATCCACATCAGGAGAAAGCCGAAGATCAGCGAGACGACCGAGGTGATCAAGACAGCGACCTCGAGTTGGGTCTTGGTCAGGTTCTGCAGGACCAGCGAGAACATCGCTATGAGCCCGATGCCGATCAGCGGCACACCGGAGCCCAGCATCCAGACCGTCATGGTGCGGCCCATGATCCCCGGCGCCAGCCGGTGCGGCGGGGGGCCGGCGGCCAGCGCCTGGGCTGCCACCGGCCGCAGCGCGAACTCGGTGAACAGATAGGCGCTGGTGGACACCAGTACCCCGCAGAATCCGACGCCGAGGGCGAGCCGGGGTATGAAGTCGGTGTCGAACAAGCCGTACAGGACGGTGAACATGGCGGTGCCCACGGCCCAGAGCACCAGTTGAGCCCTCGCCACACGCCATGGTGTGAAGAACGCGTTGCGCTGGTCTTCGCGGGTCGGTTCCCGTCCTTCGATGGCCCAGCGCAGATCGCTCATCGTGCGGGTGGTGATCCACCAACTGCCGAATGCCAGCGCGAATGCGGCGTAGGCGGGGGCAAGGACAAAGGACAGCCACGCCGGCACGTCGCGCAGGACGCTGGGCACCGGGAATGCCACCGTCTCCAGCAAGGCAGCCACCGCGATCCCGATGAAATTCACCACCAGCATGAAGATCGTGACCAGGGTCTGGATCCGCACCCGTCGCTTGGCGGGGCTCTCGGAAACCTTGCCCAGGATCAGGGAGCCGTAGGCCGGGGTGTCGGCCCGGCCGCTCTGCCGGGTGAGCCGTTCCAGGACACGCCCCAACCGCTGCGCAACGCTGGGCTGGGAACTCATGGTGGCGTCAGCCTAATTCGTCGGGGCCTCCAGCCCCTAAGCTTGTGCGGTGCGCCTTGTGATCGCCCAATGCACCGTCGACTACCTCGGCCGCCTCACCGCCCACCTTCCCTCGGCTCGTCGGCTGCTGCTGATCAAGGCCGACGGTTCGGTCAGCATCCACGCCGACGACCGTGCCTACAAGCCGTTGAACTGGATGAGCCCGCCGTGCTGGCTCACCGAGGAGGCCCGCGACGATTCGTTGCCGGTGTGGGTCGTCGAGAACAAGGCCGGCGAGCAGCTGCGGATCACCATCGAGGGCATCGAGCATGACTCCAGCCACGAGCTGGGGATCGATCCGGGCCTGGTGAAGGACGGTGTCGAGGCCCATCTGCAGGAGCTGCTGGCCGACCACATCGAGCTGCTGGGTGACGGCTACACGCTGGTGCGGCGCGAGTACATGACCGCCATCGGCCCGGTGGACATCCTGTGCCGCGACGAGCAGGGCCGTACGGTGGCCGTCGAGATCAAGCGACGCGGCGAGATCGACGGTGTGGAGCAGCTGACCCGCTATCTCGACCTGCTCAACCGCGACAGCCTGCTGGCGCCGGTGAGCGGGGTGTTCGCCGCCCAGCAGATCAAGCCACAGGCGCGCACGCTGGCCACCGATCGCGGGATACGGTGTCTCACTTTGGATTACGACGTGATGCGCGGCATGGACAGCGACGAGTTCCGGCTCTTCTGATGCCACGGCGCCGACCGGCCCGCCGGCGTGACAGCGGCGTTGCGCCGCTGCCCATGTCGCGCCGGATAGAGCCCGGTGCCGACGGATTCGACTACGAGGTGCGACCGATACCGGCAACGCGCGCGGTCAAGACCTACCGGTGTCCCGGCTGCGACCACGAGATCCGCCCGGGGACATCCCACGTGGCGGTGTGGCGGGCCGACGATCCCGAGCGCGGGCTCGACGACCGGCGGCACTGGCACACCCCGTGCTGGGCCAACCGCGCAACGCGCGGCCCGACCCGCAAGTGGTCTTAGTGGTGAGCTGCCGGTTCGACGAGCTCCACCAGCACGCCGCCGGCGTCCTTGGGGTGGATGAAGTTGATCCGCGAGTTCGCGGTTCCGCGCCGCGGGGCGTCGTAGATCAACCGCACGCCCTGGCCACGCAGCTGCTCGGAAATGGCGTCGAGGTCGCTGACCCGGTAGGCCATCTGCTGGATGCCCGGACCGCGCTTGTCGATGAACTTGGCGATGGTCGAGGTCTCGTCGAGCGGAGCCATCAGCTGGAGCTGCGCGCAGTCCGGAGTGGCGTTCTTCAGCGACAGCATGGCCTCGCGAATGCCCTGGTCTTCGTTGATCTCCTCGTGCACCAGGATCATGCCGAGGTGCTCGTGGTACCACTGGATGGCCGCGTCGAGATCCGGCACCGCGATGCCGACATGATCGACAGCGGTGACGAGCGCACTGGCCAGGACTGGACGGGCGTCAACTTGCTCGGCGGTCATAACGCAAAGGTAACCTAACGACATCGGATCCAACACTGGGGGATCCGTGGATAGCCGCATCGCAGCGGTTCGAAACGCCTTTGGAGGTTGGAATGACGACGTCGGTGATCGTTGCTGGAGCACGCACACCCATCGGCAGGTTGATGGGTTCGCTCAAGGATTTCTCCGGCAGCGATCTGGGCGGGATCGCGATCAAGGCAGCCTTGGAGAAGGCCTTCCCGAATGTGGAAGCGCCGGCGTCGCTGGTCGAGTACGTGATCATGGGCCAGGTGCTGACCGCCGGTGCCGGACAGATGCCGGCCCGCCAGTCGGCGGTGTCGGCCGGTATCGGTTGGGATGTGCCCGCGCTGAGCATCAACAAGATGTGCCTGTCGGGCATCGATTCGATCGCCCTGGCCGATCAGTTGATCCGTGCCGGTGAGTTCGACGTCGTCGTGGCCGGCGGTCAGGAGTCGATGACCCGGGCGCCGCATCTGCTGATGAACAGCCGCGAAGGCTACAAATACGGCGACGTGACGGTGCTCGATCACATGGCCTATGACGGCCTGCACGACGTGTTCACCGACCAGCCGATGGGTGCGCTGACCGAGCAGCGCAACGATGTCGACAAGTTCACCCGGCTCGAGCAGGACGAGTTCGCCGCGACCTCGCACCAGAAGGCGGCCGCGGCGTGGAAGGACGGGGTCTTCGCCGACGAGGTCGTGCCGGTGGCGATTCCGCAGCGCAAGGGCGAACCGATCGAGTTCGCCGAAGACGAGGGCATCCGGGCCAACACCACCGCCGAATCGCTGTCCGGTCTCAAGCCCGCCTTCCGCAAGGACGGCACGATCACCGCCGGCTCGGCGTCTCAGATTTCCGACGGCGGTTGCGCCGTCGTGGTGATGAACAAGGCCAAAGCCCAGGAACTCGGGCTGAGCTGGCTGTGCGAGATCGGTGCGCACGGCGTGGTGGCCGGCCCGGATTCCACGCTGCAGTCCCAGCCTGCCAACGCCATCAAGAAGGCGGTCGCGCGGGAGGGCATCAGCATCGATCAGCTCGATGTTATCGAGATCAACGAGGCGTTCGCCGCGGTGGCGCTGGCCTCGAGTCGTGAGCTCGGCGTGGACCTGGACAAGGTCAACCGCAACGGCGGGGCGATCGCGGTGGGCCATCCGATCGGGATGTCGGGTGCGCGGATCACGCTGCACGCCGCGCTGGAACTCGCCCGGCGTGGGTCGGGCTACGCCGTGGCCGCCCTGTGTGGCGCCGGCGGCCAGGGCGACGCGCTGATCCTGCGCGCCGGCTAGGCAACGTCAACGACGCAGCGTAGTAGCTGGGCCGTCCGGTGCGGCAGAATGGCGGCATGGCGAGCACTTTCGACGTTCGGACCACGGCGGGGCGTTTCCGCTTGGTGGCCTTGGCCGAAGCGGTAAGTTGGATCGGCCTGCTGGTCGGGATGTACTTCAAGTACCTGGGCAGCCCACGCACCGAGATCGGGGTGAAGATCTTCGGCATGGCTCACGGACTGGTGTTCATCGCCTTCGTGGTGACCGCCGTGCTCGCCGGCATCGCCTACACGTGGGGTGTGCTGACGTGGTTGCTGGCGTTGCTGGGCAGCATCGTGCCGCTCGGCAGTGTGATCTTCCTCATATGGGCCGACCGGACGGCGAAACTGGGTTCCGGGCCCCGGCCCGACGCTGGTCCGATGCGTTCTGCTCAACCGGCCGATTCGGCACCGACACCCGACGTGACAAACTTGAGGGCGTGACGCGTCCACGCCCTCCGATCTCCCCGGCCCTGGCCGGTGCCGTCGATCTGTCCGGTCTCAAACAGCGGGCTCAGCAGCCCAGTAGCGGTGGTGCATCCGCGCCTGCCGGTGGTGTCGAGATCACCGAGGCGAACTTCGAAGCCGAGGTCCTGGTCCGGTCCAGTCAGGTGCCGGTCGTCGTGCTGCTGTGGTCACCGCGCAGCGACGTCTGTGTGCAGCTTGCCGAGGTGCTGGCCGGACTGGCCGCCGCCGACAACGGCAAGTGGTCGCTGGCCACCGTCAACGTCGACGTCGTGCCGCGGGTGGCCCAGATGTTCGGCATCGAGGCGGTGCCCACCGTGGTGGCCCTGGCCGCCGGCCAGCCGCTGGCCAGCTTCCAGGGACCCCAGCCTCCCGACCAGCTCCGCCGGTGGGTCGATTCGTTGTTGTCGGCCACCGCCGGAAAGCTGAGCGGATCGTCGGACTCCGAGCCCGAGCAGGTCGACCCGGCGCTGACCCAGGCCCGCGAACACCTGGATTCCGGTGACTTCGTATCCGCCGCAGCGGCCTACCAGGCCATCCTCGACGCCGATCCGAACCACGCCGAAGCCAAGGGTGCCCTGCGCCAGATCACCTTCCTGGAGCGGGCCACCGCACATCGGCCCGATGCCGTGGCTGTCGCCGATGCCGCCCCCGCCGACATCGACGCGGCGTTCGCCGCCGCCGACGTACAGATCCTCAACCAGGACGTCGTGGCCGCATTCGATCGCTTGATCGCCTTGGTGCGCACGACATCCGGTGACGAACGCACCAAGGTGCGCACCCGGTTGATCGAACTGTTCGACCTGTTCGATCCCGCCGACCCGGATGTGATCACCGGGCGGCGGAATCTGGCCAACGCGCTCTACTGATCGCCGGCCGGCGCGGGTTCGAGCCAGATGGCCGAGGTCGGCGGCAGCACCAGCAATGCCGATGCCGGCCGACCGTGCCAGGGCTCGTCGGTGGCCTCGACCGCGCCGAAGTTGCCGGCCCCGGCACCGTTGTAGACGGTGGCGTCGCTGTTGAGCACCTCGCGCCAGGTCCCGGCATGCGGCAGGCCCAGCCGGTAGCTGCTGTGCTCGGCGCCGGCGAAGTTGTACACGCAGGCCAGCACCGACCCGTCGCTGCCGTACCGCAGGAAGCTCAGCACATTGTTGGCCGAGTCGTTGGCGTCGATCCAGGAGTAACCCTCGGGGCGGGTGTCCTGGCTCCACAGCGCCGGTCGGGTGCGGTAGATCTCGTTGATGTCGGCGACGAACCGTAGGATGCCGTCGGAGTAGCTGTGCTCGTCGAGTTGGTACCAGTCGACGCCGCGTTCCTCCGACCACTCCGCACGCTGCCCGAACTCCTGTCCCATGAACAGCAGCTGCTTGCCCGGGTGCGCCCACTGATAGGCCAGCAGGCTGCGTAGCCCGGCCGCCTTGACATGGTCGTTGCCCGGCATGCGTCCCCACAGGGTGCCCTTGCCGTGCACCACTTCGTCATGGCTGATCGGCAGCACGTAGTTCTCACTGAACGCGTAGAGCATCGAGAACGTCATCTCGCCGTGGTGATAGGTCCGGTAGATCGGGTCACGGCTGATGTAGTCCAGCGTGTCGTGCATCCAGCCCATGTTCCACTTCATCGAGAACCCGAGCCCGCCAAGGTTCGTGGGGCGGGTGACACCGGGCCACGAGGTGGATTCCTCGGCGATGGTCACAATGCCCGGAGCGAGCTTGTGCACGGTGGCGTTCATCTCCTGCAGGAACTGCACCGCCTCGAGGTTCTCCCGCCCGCCGTAGATGTTGGGCGTCCAACCGCCCGCCGGCCGGGAATAGTCCAGGTACAGCATCGAGGCCACCGCATCGACACGCAGACCGTCGATGTGGAACTCCTGCAACCAGTACAGGGCGTTGGCCACCAGGAAGTTGCGCACCTCGGCTCGGCCGAAGTCGAAAACATAAGTGCCCCAGTCGAGTTGCTCGCCCCGGTGCGGGTCGGAGTGTTCGTAGAGCGGGGTGCCGTCGAACCGGCCGAGCGCCCAGGCATCCTTCGGGAAGTGCGCAGGCACCCAGTCGACGATCACGCCGATCCCGGCGCGGTGCAGGGTGTCGACCAGAAAGCGGAAGTCGTCGGGCGAGCCGAACCGAGACGTCGGCGCGTAATAGGACGTCACCTGATAGCCCCACGAGCCGCCGAACGGATGCTCAGCCACCGGCAGGAACTCGACGTGGGTGAAACCTTGGGCCAGAACGTAGTCGGTGAGCTGTTCGGCCAGTTCGCGATAGCTCAGACCCGGGCGCCACGAACCGAGGTGAACCTCGTAGGTGCTCATCGGCTCGAAGACGGGGTTCTGCTGCGCCCGCTGGGTCATCCACTCGGCGTCTGTCCAGCTGTAGTCCGACGTGAACACCCGAGACGCCGTGTGCGGGGGACCTCGGTGGCGAAGGCGAACGGATCGGCACGATCGGTGACCGAGCCGTCCACCCCGTGCACGCGGAACTTGTACAGCCCGTCGACGGGGAAGCCGGGCCAGAACAGCTCCCACACTCCTGACGACCCCAGCACCCGCATCGGTGCGTCGTTGCCGTCCCAGTGGTTGAACTCGCCGATCAGGTTGATGCCCTTGGCGTTCGGTGCCCACACCGCGAACGAGACACCCTCGACGACACCGTCGGGTGTGGTGAACGAGCGGGGATGCGCGCCGAGGATCTCCCACAGCCGTTCATGGCGGCCCTCGCCGTAGAGGTACAGATCCATCTCGCCCAGGGTGGGCAGGAACCGGTAGCCGTCGGCGACGGTGATGGTGTGCCCGCCCGGGTAGGTGACCTCGAGCCGGTAGTCGACGAGGTCGGTGAACGGCAACGCCACCGCGAACACCCCGGAGTCGATATGCGCCAGCGGATGGCGCTCGCCGCCGATCAGAGCCACCACCTGCTCGGCGTGCGGTTTGAGCGCACGGATGACGGTGTGGTCGTCATACTCGTGCGCGCCCAGGATGCTGTGCGGATTGTGATGCACGCCGGCGACCAGTCGGGCCACTTCGCCGGGGTCGGGCGCCAGATACGGGCTGGCGAGTTTGTCGGATCTCGTCATGGCCTAGGCTCCTTTTCGTTCCGTCATTCCCGCCGGAGCAGAATCGCTCGCTGGTCGGCCGGTATCAACGGCATATTGAGGATGTGTGCGACCGCGCGGCTCGGTTCCAGGCGGACATAATTGGACTGGCCCCACTGGTACTCCTCCCCGGTGATCTCGTCGCGGACCCAGAATCGGTCGTAGGGGTGCATACCCAATGCGTCCATATCCAGCCACACCATGCCCTCCTCGGGGCCGAAGGCGTTGAGGGTGACCACCACGAGCACGGTGTCGCCGGTCGTCGGGTCGAACTTGCTGTAGGCCAGCAGGGCTTCGTTGTCGACGTGGTGGAAGGTGATCGTGCGCATCTGGCACAGCGCCGGATGCAGGTGGCGGATCTCGTTGAGCCGCCTCAGGAATGGCTCCAGCGAGCGGCCCTCGTTCAGTGCTGCTTCGAAGTCACGTGGCCGCAGCTCGTATTTCTCCGAGTTGAGGTATTCCTCACTGCCCTCACGCACGGGCATGTGCTCGAACAGCTCGTATCCGGAATACACACCCCACGAGGTGCCCATGGTCGCGGCGAGCGCCGCGCGAATCGCGAACATGCCGGGACCGCCCTGCTGCAGGCTCTCGTGCAGGATGTCGGGGGTGTTGACGAACAGGTTGGGCCGCGCGTAGTCGGCGTGTTCGGCGATCTGGCGGCCGAACTCCTCGATCTCCCACTTGGCGGTCCGCCAGGTGAAGTACGAATACGACTGGGTGAAGCCCAGTTTGGCCAGGCCGTAGAGCCGCGCCGGGCGGGTGAACGCCTCCGAGAGGAACAGCACATCGGGGTCGATGGCCTTGACCTCGCTGATCAGCCAGGCCCAGAAGTTCGGCGGCTTGGTGTGCGGGTTGTCGACCCGAAAGATCTTGACACCGTGGTCCATCCAGTGCCGCACCACGCGGAGCACCTCGTCGTAGAGGCCACCAGGATCGTTGTCGAAGTTCAGCGGGTAGATGTCCTGATACTTCTTGGGCGGGTTCTCCGCGTAGGCGATCGTGCCGTCGGGCAGTTCGGTGAACCACTGCCGGTGGTTCTTGGCCCACGGATGGTCCGGCGCGCACTGCAGCGCCAGGTCGAGGGCCACCTCCAGGCCGTTGCCGCGGGCCGCGGCCACGAAGCTGTCGAAATCCTCGAGTGTCCCCAGGTCGGGATGCACGGCGTCGTGGCCGCCCTCGTCGCTGCCGATCGCCCAGGGGGATCCGACGTCACTGGGTTCGGCGGTGACGCTGTTGTTGCGGCCCTTGCGATGTACCTTGCCGATCGGGTGGATCGGCGGCAGGTAGACGACGTTGAAACCCATCGCGGCGATGCGGGGCAGCGCCGCGATGGCCGTCGTGAAGGTGCCGTGCACCGGCTGTCCCTGTTCGTCCCAGCCGCCGGTCGAGCGCGGAAACAGTTCGTACCAGGCGCTGCAGCGAGCCAACGGTCGGTCCACCCACACGCCGTAGGTGGTGCCGCGGGTGAGCAGTTCGCGTAGTGGGAACTGTTCGAGCAGGCCGGTGACCTCGTGCGAGAGCGCCAGCGCGGCGCGGGTCAGGGGATCGCCGGGTTCCCGCAGCGCGGCCGCGGCGTCCAGCAGCGGCGTGCGCCGGTCCCGAGGGACCCCGGTGGCGGCCCGCTCCAGCAGGCGCGCACCCACCAATAGGTCGTTGTTGAGCTCGGTTTCGCCCTGTCCGGCATCGAGTTTCACCGTCACCGCGTGGCGCCAGGTGGTGATGGGATCACCCCAGCCGTCGACCCGGAAGGTCCACAACCCCACCCGGTCGGGGACGAACTGGCTGTGGAAGAGGTCCGGTGTGCGCCCGGGCGACATCGCGAACAACTGGGGCTTGACGCGAGCGGCCGCCGGAGTGGCCTCGGCCAGATCGGCGCCCTCCAGCGCCTGGACCCGCCGGGCCGGGTTCTGACCCAGCTTCGGATAGGACGTTCCGAGGTAGCGCACCACCAACGTCGCCGCGACGGCGTCGTGTCCTTCGCGCCACACCGACGCGCATACCGGCACCACCTCACCGACGACCGCCTTGGCCGGGTAGGTACCGCAGGACACGACGGGCGCGACGTCATCGATCTCGATACGACCGGGCACCAACCACTCCATTCCCTACAGTTGTGCGGCACGGCCCGCGCCGCACCGAATTCGTCGGTCTACTCGCTGTCGTGGCGCAGTGTTCGTCGCTGCACCGGTCGTGACTCCTTGCCCCCGGGGTAACCGCATCGCGCTCAGTTCACACCGTAGTGGCCGGAATGACCGGTCGGGGAAGAAGGACCCGGACGCCCATCGGGGCCGCAGAATCTCAGTAAGGTGGGGACGCGTGAAGGCCCTGCGTAGGTTCACCGTCCGTGCCCACCTGCCTGAGCGGCTGTCCGCCCTTGGTCGGCTCTCGACCAATCTGCGCTGGTCCTGGGACAAACCGACGCAGGATCTGTTCGCCTCGATCGATCCGCAGCTCTGGTTCCAGACCGGCCAGGACCCGGTGGCGCTGCTGGGCGCGGTGAGCCCCGCGCGGCTCGACGAGCTCGCCGAGGACGAGTCGTTCCGCAACACGCTCGACCAACTCGCCGCCGATCTGGACGACTACCTGAGCCGGCCGATGTGGTTTCAGCAACAGGACAGCGCCGTCATGCCGACCGGGATCGCCTACTTCTCGATGGAGTTCGGCGTCGCCGAGGTGCTGCCCAACTATTCCGGCGGACTGGGCATCCTCGCCGGTGATCACCTCAAGTCGGCGTCCGATCTGGGGCTGCCGCTGATCGCCGTCGGGCTGTACTACCGGTCCGGCTATTTCCGGCAGTCGCTGACCGCCGACGGCTGGCAGCACGAGAACTATCCCTCGCTGGATCCACAGGGGTTGCCGCTTCGGTTGCTGGCCGACACGTCGGGGGCGCCGGTGCTCGTCGAGCTGGCCATGCCCGACGACAAGACGCTGCGCGCCCGGGTGCTGGTGGCGCAGGTCGGCCGGATTCCGCTGTTGCTGCTCGACTCCGACATTCCGGAGAACGAGCATGACCTGCGCGCCGTCACCGACCGCCTCTACGGCGGTGACCAGGAGCACCGCATCAAACAGGAACTGCTCGCCGGTATCGGCGGCGTGCGGGCCATCCGGGCGTTCACCGCCATCGAGGGATTGCCCGCACCGGACGTCTTCCACATGAACGAGGGCCACGCGGGATTCCTCGGGGTGGAGCGGATCCGGGAGTACATGTCCGCCGACCGGCTCGACTTCGACACCGCGCTGACCGTGGTGCGGTCCAGCACAGTGTTCACCACGCACACGCCGGTGCCGGCCGGCATCGACCGGTTTCCGGTGGAGATGGTGCAGCGGTACTTCGGTGACGACGGCAAGACCGGCTTGCTTCCCGGGGTTCCGGTGGGCCGGGTGCTGGCCTTCGGGGCCGAGGACGATCCGTCGAAATTCAACATGGCGCACATGGGGCTGCGGCTGGCCCAACGGGCCAACGGGGTGTCGCTGCTGCACGGTCGGGTCAGTCGCGCGATGTTCGACGAGCTGTGGCCGGGCTTCGATCCGGCCGAGGTGCCGATCGGTTCGATCACCAACGGGGTGCACGGTCCCACCTGGGCGGCGCCGCAGTGGCTGGAACTGGGCCGCGAGCTGGCCGGGTCCACCGAGGCGCTGCGCGAACCCAATATCTGGCAGCGGCTACAGCAGGTGGACACCAGTCACATCTGGTGGATCCGGGCTCAGCTGCGTGCCCTGCTGGTCGAAGACGTGCGGCTCCGGCTGCGTCGGTCGTGGCTGGAACGCGGCGCCTCTGACGCTGAATTGGGCTGGATAGCAACGGCATTCGATCCGAATGTGCTGACCATCGGCTTCGCCCGGCGGGTGCCCACCTACAAGCGGCTGACGTTGATGCTGCGCGATCCGCAGCGGCTCGAGGCGTTGTTGCTTGATGAGGACAAGCCGATCCAGTTGATCGTGGCCGGCAAGTCGCACCCCGCCGACGATGCCGGTAAGGCGCTCATCCAGCAGATCGTGAAGTTCGCCGACCGGCCCGAGGTGCGCCATCGCATCGCGTTCCTGCCCGACTACGACATGTCGATGGCGCGCCAGCTCTACTGGGGCTGTGACGTGTGGCTGAACAATCCGCTTCGGCCGTTGGAGGCCTGCGGCACCTCGGGCATGAAGAGCGCGTTGAACGGCGGTCTGAACCTGTCCATCCGTGACGGTTGGTGGGACGAATGGTACGACGGCGAAAACGGTTGGGAGATACCAACAGCCGACGGCCTGGCCGACGAGGGACGCCGCGATGATCTGGAAGCCGCGGCGCTCTACGACCTGCTCGCGCATTCGGTCGGTCCGACCTTCTACGACCGCGACGACAAGGGTGTGCCGACCCGCTGGGTCGAGATGGTGCGTCACACCCTGCAGACGCTGGGGCCCAAGGTGTTGGCTTCGCGGATGGTGCGCGACTACACCGAGAACTACTACGCGCCCGCCGCCCAGTCGCTGCGCAGGACCAGTGCCCCCGTGGACGGGCTGCCGTTCGGTGCGGCGCGCGAACTGACCGCCTATCGGCTGCGGGCCCGGGAGGCGTGGCCGAAGATCCAGATCACCGATGTGGACAGCACCGGGCTGCCCGACACCCCGGTGCTGGGCTCGGAGCTGACGCTGACGGCGACGGTGCAGCTGGCCGGGCTGCAGCCCGACGAAGTGGTGGTTCAGGCCGTGGTGGGCCGAGTCGATGGCGCCGACGCGTTGCAGGACCCGCTGTTCGTCGAGATGCAGCACACCGGTTCCTCCGACGGCGGGACCGAGGTGTTCTCCACCACGACGCCACTGCCGGTGGCCGGTCCTGTCGGCTACACGGTGCGGGTGCTGCCGCACCACCCACTGCTGGCCGGCGACACCGAACTCGGGCTGGTCACACTCGCGTAACGCGAGGAGTTCGGAATCCGGCCAATACGGCGCGGGAGCCCCCTGTAGGTTCCCGTATGGAGTATCGACCGGTTGCCGCATCGGGGCGGACGAGCCGGTGCTCCGGGAAGGCGTTCGGGGCAGTGGTTGTTCGTCATGCGGCGTTGATCGCGCTGGTAGGTGCCTTGTTGGCGACACCGGTTCCGGCGTCGGCCGACCCTGATCCGGGCGGTCCGGACCTGGCGCAGCCCGCCGCCGTCGACACCGCAGCCCTCGATCCCGCCGCCGTGCCGGTCGACGACGGCCGGGTGGCATCCAGCCCGCCGGCCACCACGAAGTCTCCGGACGGCTGGACGCTCACCATCTCGGCCAAGGACGAGATCCAGATGCCGGTCGCGCCGCTGACCACCGCGATCTCCTCCCGCGAGTACGTCGTGGGTGGGGTGTACAACGGCGACCTCAGCGGCCCGGGTGACGCGCCCAAGGGTGTGTTCGAGGTGGGCTACCAGATCGGCTGTGGTATCGACATGAGCACCTCCAACGGCGTCTCGCTGACCGGTACCGCAGGCATCAATCCGTCGCTCGGCGTCTTCGGTCTGGACTTCCCGAACAACGCGGCCGAAGGCATCCTGCCCGGCGTCGGCGCGAACATCGGTGGTGGTATCACGGTGGGTCTCAAGCCCGGCATCATCAACCTGGTGCCGGTGACCAAGAAGGAATACAAGGGCTCCGCGCCGTGGGTGTCGATCAGCAATTTCCACGTCAAGATCGACGGCTGTGTGGGCGAGTCGTTCATCCGCTCGTATGCGACGCTGACCAAGTCCACCGATGAGGGTGACGCCATCCTGTCCTGGTACGGGGTGACGAAAAAGATCTGAGTAGATCGGCGACCTCGCAGCGCGCCTACGGGAAACGCTTGAGACAGCGGTCCTCGTCGCCGAGCACCCCGATCCGGAACGCGTCGATGCGGGAGAACCCGGCGGGCACCGACTCGCCGTTGACGTCGCTGGCGGCCAGCCCGTTGGTCAGCAGCCCCGACACCGCTTCGTCGATGTCACCGGCGGTCAGGGCGACGGTGTTGCCGTCCGGCGTGGTCACCTCTTTCGACATCTTGGTGGTCGCCACACCGGTCAGGCAGGCAGTCCGCAACGCGGCCTCGGCGTTGTCCAGCACCAGCCCGCCGTGCTCTTCCTGCACCGCCAGCATGTACCGCGACACCAGCACCGAGTAGGCGGTGTTGTCGCCGGTCACCAGGACGTTCTCGCTATCCCCGGTCGAGGTCCCCATCTTCTGCAGTTCGGGCAGATCGACGGTGATCGTGTTGGTCGCGGGGCAGAACGACACCGGCGAACTGGGCCGGGCGTCGGGGCATTTCGACGCCGCGGACGCATCGAAACTCAGTTGGGGCGGGCTCTTCGGCGTGAACAGGATGTTCATCGCCTCGACGATCGAGCGGACCGACTCCTCACTGACCGGCCACTCGCCGGTCTGGTCCTGCTGCAATTCGACGGGCAGGTCGCCACGGCGCTGGCCGATCTCCTTGGCGTCGATCGCCGCACACGACGACGGGCCGTCGGTGAAGCCGAACTGGAACGCCGAGATGCGCTCGAACGCCGAGCCGTGCTCGTCACCGGTGTCGAAATAGTCGTCCTGGCTCAGCAGTGGATCGCGGAACGAGATCATCGCGGCGAGCAGGTTGTTCAGCCCGTCCCCGGTGCTCAGGGTGAACCGTGGTGAATTGCCTTCGGCCACCCAGCGCAGGTAGGAGCCGGCGAAACAGTCCGCCTGCTGTTCGGCCACCAGCGTGGGGGTGCCCTTCTTGTTCAGCTTGGCCATCTTCTGGATCGCGTGCCCGTACTCGTGGGCCAGCACCATGGTGATGGCCATGTCGCCGTTGGCTTTCCGCAGCGCCGGCAGCAGCACCCCGCGGTCCCAGCCGATGGTGTTGTCGTCCTCGCAGAACGCGGCGTTGATCAGGCCGGCGGTCGACTCGTCACAGAACATGCCGTCGTAGTCGTCGGAATTCCAGGAGATCAGCGCCTCCACCGGCTGGAACTGACCGGAGAAGGTGTCGCCGTAGACGCCTTGCCAATACGTCTCCAGGTCGCTGACCGACTGGGCGGCGATCTCGTCGTCCTTACCGCCGTCGGTGCCGTCGACCTCACGGGTCGGCTTCTCGGCGTCGGAGCGAAGGCCACTGGCACCGTCGACGACCTGCAGGCCGGCGACCTTGAATGGGTCGTCGAACACCGACACCGCCTTGCCCGACACGGTCGTTCCGCAGCCGGCGACCGTCGCCGCCACGGCCAGTAGGGCGAGCAGGCGACCCGTATGTCGTGTGCGCATGAGGGCCACCTCGTGTGTCAGGGCCGGCGGTCCGCGGCGTCGAAGTTCGCTCCCACCATAGTGCCGTGCCGGCGCCTAATCCGGCGATCAGTCAGCGGGGCCGGTGCACAGGCGCCGAAGTGCTTGTTCGACCCGCTCGTGGTCTGTGGTGGTCCAGAACGGGGGCAGCGACGCTCGCAGGTAGCCGCCGTACCGGGCGGTGGCCATCCGGGAGTCCAGTACCGCGACCACGCCGCGATCGTCGGCCCGGCGCAGCAGCCGTCCCGCGCCCTGCGCCAGCAGCAGGGCGGCGTGCGCGGCGGCGACCGTCATGAACCCGTTGCCGCCCTTGGCCGCCACGGCCCGCTGCCGCGCGGTCAGCAGCGGATCGTCGGGGCGGGGAAAAGGAATCCGGTCGATCAGGACCAGGGACAGCGACGGACCCGGCACGTCGACGCCCTGCCACAGCGACAGGGTGCCGAACAGCGACGTCTCCGGCTCGGCGGCGAATCGCTGCACCAGCGCGGCGGTGCCGTCATCGCCCTGGCAGAGGATCGGGGTGTCGACCCGGGTCCGCACTGCCTCGGCGGCGGCTTTGGCCGCCCGCATCGACGAGAACAATCCCAGCGTCCGCCCGCCGGCGGCCTGCATGAGTCCGGTGATCTCATCGAGGAGTTCCGGCGAGCCGGCGCCGTCGCGGCCGGGTGGCGGCAGGTGCGCGGCGATGTAGAGGATGCCGGACTTGGCGTGTTCGAAGGGTGAGCCGACGTCCAGCCCCTGCCAGGGCGGCCCGTCGCGCAACCCCCAGGCGCCGGCCATCGCGTCGAACGACCCGCCGACGGTCAGGGTCGCCGACGTCAGCACCGCCGTCGCGTCGGCGAAGATCCGGGTGCGCATCAGGCCGGCCACCGACAGCGGGGCGACTCGCAGAACCGGACGCATACCGGCCGCCGCGCCCCGGATCTCCTCATGGTCGAGCCACACCACGTCGGTGCGGTCGGGGATGGCCGGCACGAAGGAGTCGAGTACCCGGGCCGCGGTGTCGGCGATCTCGGTCAGCGCCGCGATCGCCTCGTTGCGGGTGGCGGCCGCCTTGGGGTCTCGCGGCGCCGGGTCGATGTCGCCACGCGCGGCGCTGGCCGCGTCGCGCAGTGCGGTCAGGTAGGTGGCGAGTTCCTCGTCGAGGTGATCGAACCGGCCGGGCTGGGCGTCGTGGATCGCTGAGGAGAAGGTGGCCGCCGCGGCCTCCATCCGCTGAGCCAGCTCGGGACGGACCAGCCGCGCGACGCGCCGGGTCGCCACTCCGAGCGGGGCGGGGGTGAGCTCGCCGGTGGCCACCGAGGTGACCCGGTCCACCAATTCGTGGGCCTCGTCGACCACCAGGAACCGGTGTTCGGGCAGCACCGACGCATCCGCGATCGCGTCGATGGCCAGCAGCGCATGGTTGGTGACGACGATGTCGGCCCGGCCGGCCTCGCCCCGGGCACGTTCGGAGAAACAATCGGTGCCGTACGGACACCGGGCCACGCCGAGGCATTCCCGGGCCGAGACGCTCACCTGTGACCACGATCGGTCCGGCACGCCGGGAGTCAGCTCGTCACGGTCCCCGGTTTCGGTGGACGACGCCCACTCGGTCAACCGCGCGACGTCGCGGCCCAATGCGGTGGTGGCGACGGGGCCGAACAGCTCTTCTTGCGGGGCGTCGGCGTTGTCGTCACCACTACCGTTGTGAATTTTGTTCAGGCACAGGTAATTCCGCCGGCCCTTGAGCAGTGCGAAGCGCGGCCGGTGCGGCAGGGAGCCGGCCAGTGCGTCGACAAGACGGGGCAGATCACGGTCGACGAGCTGGCGTTGCAGGGCGATGGTCGCCGTCGACACCACCACCGGGGTCTCGTCGGTGACGGCCCTGGCGATCGCCGGGATCAGGTAGGCCAGCGACTTGCCGGTCCCGGTGCCGGCCTGCACCGCCAGATGCTCGCCGGTGGCGAAGGCGTGGGCCACCGCCTCGGCCATCTGGACCTGACCCGAGCGTTCGGCGCCGCCGAGCGCGGCGACAGCCGTCGCCAGCAGCTCGGTGACCGGCGGTAGTTCGTCGGCGTTCACCGCGGCCGCACCGCCACCTGGCGGGTGGGGATCGCCGGCTCGCCGGCCGACAGGGCCAGCCCCTCCCACGGCAGGCTGCGCAGTCCGTCCACGACCCGCGCGCGGGCGGCCGTCAGGTCGGGCGCGGAAAGGACCCGGCCGTCCCGTACCAGCGGCACCGTGAGTAACCGCGCGGGCTCGGCGACCTCTGGAGGTGCGCTCACCGGGTAGATCAGCTCTTCGACGATGGTGCCGGTCGGCCGGGACAGTCGCAGGGCGGCCTTACGTCCGCCGTGAGATTCCTTGCGGCTGCTGCGCTTTTCCACCGGCAGGCCGTCGACCTCGACCAGCTTGTAGACCATGCTCGCGGTGGGGGCGCCCGAACCGGTGACCACCGACGTGCCGACCCCGTAGCTGTCGACCGGATCGGCGCGCAGCGCCGCGATCGAGAACTCGTCGAGATCGCCGGAGACGACGATCTGGGTTCGGGTTGCGCCCAGTTCGTCGAGCTGGACACGCACCCGCCGCGCCAGGACGCCCAGGTCGCCGGAGTCGATACGCACCGCGCCCAGCTCGGTGCCCGCCACGGCGATCGCGTTGGCCACCCCCGTCGTCACGTCGTAGGTGTCCACCAGCAGGGTGGTGCCCACACCGAGCGCCTCGACCTGCGCGCGGAAGGCGGCCGACTCGTCCGGACCGGCTTCGGTGGTGTGCAGCATGGTGAACGCATGGGCGCTGGTGCCCATCGCGGGGATGCCGTAGCGGCGGTTCGCCTCGAGGTTGGACGTCCCGGCGAAACCCGCCAGATAGGCGGCGCGGGCGGCGGCGACGGCCGCGTACTCGTGGGTGCGCCGTGAACCCATCTCGATCAGAGATCGTCCGGCGGCCGCACTGACCATTCGCGCGGCCGCCGATGCGATCGCGGTGTCGTGATTGAAGATCGACAGCGCCAGCGTCTCCAGCAGCACACATTCGGCGAACGTGCCGGTGACCGACAGGACGGGGGAGCCGGGGAAGTACAGCTCGCCTTCGGCGTAGCCGTCGATGTCGCCGGAGAACCGGAAACCCCGCAAATAGTCCAGCGTCACCGGATCCAGGAAGGCCGCCAGCGGCTCGAGGGCGGCGTCGTCGAAGACGAACTCGCCCAACGCCTCAACGAAGCGTCCGGTGCCGGCCACCACCCCATAACGCCGCCCGTCGGGTAGTCGGCGGGCGAACACCTCGAAGGTGGTCCTGCGATCGGCGGTGCCGTCGCGCAGGGCGGCGGCCAGCATCGTCAGCTCGTATTTGTCCGTCAGCAGGGCGGCGGTCACACGGCAACGGTATCGGCTGGCCGGCGCGGAGGATACGGCGCTGGGTGCGGTGGGAGGGGCTCGCTATCCTTGTTCGCATGGGCTCGCAAGCAGCTCCGACCCGGCCGGGCACCAGCGGAGAGCAAAGCACTGATTCCGTCGCTGCCCTGGACAGCCCGTGGGTCACCATCGTCTGGGACGACCCGGTCAATCTGATGAACTACGTGACCTATGTGTTCCAGAAGCTGTTCGGCTACAGCGAACCCCAGGCCACCAAGCTGATGCTGCAGGTGCACCACGAAGGTAAGGCGGTCGTGTCCTCCGGCAGTCGCGAGTCCATGGAAGTCGACGTGTCCAAACTGCATGCCGCCGGGTTGTGGGCGACGATGCAGCAGGACCGCTGACCGCGTGCGTAAATGGAAGCGGGTGGAGACCGCTGACGGACCCCGGTTTCGGTCCGCATTGGCCCCGCACGAGGCGGCGCTGCTGAAGAACATGGTGCTCTCGGTGCAGGGCATGCTCGACGAGCGCGAAGCGTCGACTCCAGCGGATCCGCTGGAACAGATCACCGGGATCCGTGCGGGCAACCCGCAGGCCCCCGAAGACTCCACCTTGCGCCGACTGCTGCCGGACTTCTTCAAGCCCCAACGTGAGCACCCGGCCGGCTCGGCAGCCGCCGAAAGCCTCAACGGCGCGCTGCGCAGTCTCCACGAACCAGACATCATCGATGCGAAAAAGGCTGCTGGACAACGGCTTTTGGACACCTTGCCGGACGGCGGTGGGCGCTTCGAGATCAGCGAGGGCGACGCCAACGCCTGGGTCTCCGCGGTCAACGACGTGCGGCTGGCCCTGGGCGCCATGCTCGAGATCGGGCCGGAGGGCCCCGACCGGTTGCCGGCCGATCATCCGCTGGCCGGCCATCTGGACGTGTATCAGTGGCTGACGGTGCTCCAGGAGTATCTGGTGCTCGGCTTGATGGGCAAACCGATCCGATGAACCATCCGATGGGCTCGATCACCGACGTCGCGGGCATCCTGGTCGGCCACCACGACCGGCTCGACCCGGACGCGACGTTGGGCTCGGGCTGGGCCTGCGGCAGCACCGTGGTCCTGGCGCCCCCCGGGACCGTCGGAGCGGTCGACGTTCGCGGCGGCGCCCCGGGCAGCCGCGAGACCGACCTGCTCGACCCGTCGAACAGCGTCCGCCACGTCGACGCGGTGGTGTTGACCGGCGGCAGCGCCTACGGGCTCGCCGCCGCCGACGGCGTGATGACCTGGCTCGAGGAGCAGGGCCGCGGCGTGGCGATGGACGGCGGGGTCGTTCCGATAGTTCCAGCCGCGGTGATTTTTGATCTTCCAGTCGGTGGCTGGAAATGCCGGCCGACCGCCGAATTCGGGTACCGGGCAGTCCAGTCGGCTGCCGTGGACTTCGCGGTGGGAACCGTCGGCGCCGGGGTCGGCGCTCGTGCGGCAGTCCTCAAAGGGGGTGTCGGCACCGCGTCGACGACCCTGGTATCCGGGGTGACCGTGGGTGCCGTCGTCGTGGTCAACAGTGCCGGCAACGTCGTCGACCCGGCCACCGGCCTGCCGTGGATGGCTCATCTGTCCAAGGAATTCGGCCTGGTCACGCCGCCCGCCGAGCAGATCGCCGCGCTGGCAGCCCTGGACGCCGAGTCCAGCCCGCTCAACACCACCATCGCGGTGGTCGCCACCGATGCCGCATTGACGCCGGCGGCCTGCCGGCGCTTCGCGGTGGCCGCGCAGGACGGGCTGGCGCACACCATCCGGCCGGCCCACACCCCACTCGACGGGGACACCGTGTTCGCCCTGGCGACCGGGGCGATCGAGCTCGAACCCGCCGCCAACACCCCGGTGGCGATGGTGCCCGAGACCAAGCCGCTCGCCGACATCGGGGCGGCCGGGGCAGACTGTTTGGCACGCGCAGTGGTGGCCGCCGTGTTGGCCGCGCAGACGGCGGCAGGAATACCGACTTACCGCGACGTGTTGCCCGGTGCGTTCCAGGCGCACTGAGCGCGCACTGACATCGATCGCAGGAGGACTTTCACCGTGCTGGTGATCCGTGCCGACCTGGTGGAAGCGATGGTCGCCCACGCCCGCGCCGATCACCCGGACGAAGCGTGCGGTGTGCTGGCCGGCCCCGAGGGGTCCGACCGGCCCGAGCGGCACATCCCCATGCTCAACGCCGAACGGTCGCCGACGTTCTACCGGTTCGATTCGGGGGAACAACTCAAGGTGTGGCGCGAGATGGAGAACGCCGACGACGCGCCGATCGTCATCTACCACTCCCACACCGCCACCGAGGCCTACCCGAGCCGGACCGACATCTCCTACGCGTCCGAGCCGGATGCCCACTACGTCCTGGTTTCCACCCGGGACCCGGACCGCCACGAACTACGCAGCTACCGAATCCTCGACGGCGTGGTCGACGAGGAACCCGTCACCGTCGTCGAGCAGTATCAGGAAGGCCCTCAATGACTGTCACCGTGTCCATCCCGACCATCCTGCGCACCCACACCGGCGGGGAGAAGCGGGTCAGCGCCAGCGGTGACACGCTGGGCGCCGTCATCGCCGACCTGGAAGCCAACTACGCCGGAATCTCCGAGCGGCTCATGGACGCCGGCAAGCTGAACCGGTTCGTCAACATTTACGTCAACGACGAGGACGTGCGCTTTTCCGGCGGTTTGGCCACCGACGTCGCCGATGGCGACTCGGTGACGATCCTGCCCGCCGTCGCCGGCGGCTGAACGGAGATGAGCGCGAATTGACTCGCTACGACTCGCTGTTGCGTGCGGTCGGGACACGCCACTGGTCGGACTGCCCCGGCTCTCGCCGCGGTGGGACGACTCCGACGCGGGACCGCATGTCCGGTTGTGGGCCAAACTCGAGGACCGCAATCCGACCGGATCCATCAAGGACCGGCCCGCGCTGCGGATGATCGAGCAGGCCGAGCGGGAGGGCCTGCTCGAACCGGGGGCGACGATCCTTGAACCCACCAGCGGCAACACCGGCATCTCGCTGGCGATGGCGGCCCGGCTCAAGGGGTACCGGCTGATCTGCGTGATGCCGGAGAACACCTCGATCGAGCGGCGCCAGGTCCTGGAACTCTACGGCGCCGAGATCATCTTCTCGCCCGCCGAGGGCGGTTCGAACACCGCGGTCGCGCGGGCCAAGGAACTCGCTGCCGAGCATCCCGACTGGGTCATGCTCTACCAGTACGGCAACGCCGCCAACGCCGACGCGCACTACTACGGCACCGGACCGGAGCTGCTGAAGGATCTGCCGGAGATCACCCACTTCGTCGGTGGACTCGGCACCACCGGCACGCTGATGGGCACCGGGCGCTTCCTGCGCGAACAGCTCGACGACATCCAGATCGTGGCCGCCGAACCCCGCTACGGCGAGGGCGTCTATGCGCTGCGCAACCTCGACGAGGGGTTCATCCCCGAACTCTACGACCCCGAGGTCCTGAGCACCCGGTACTCCGTCGGCTCGGTCGACGCGCTGCGCCGCACCCGCCAGCTGATCGAGGTCGAGGGCATCTTCGCCGGGATCTCCACCGGGGCGATCCTGCACGCCGCGCTCGGGGTGGCGGCCAAGGCGGTGAAGGCCGGGCAGCGCGCCGACGTGGCGTTCACCGTGTGCGACGCCGGGTGGAAGTATCTGTCGACGGGTGCCTACGCCGGTAGCCTGGACGAAGCCGAGGAGGCGCTCGAAGGCCAGCTCTGGGCATGACTGCGGAGGCTTGATGGGACCGGGACAGCGATGAACCAACCGTTGGGCTACCCGGTGTCGCCGCCGCCGAAGCCCACGAAGCCACCGGCCTGGAAAGTCGGCGGCGCCACGATCCTGACGTTCGTCGCGCTGCTCTACCTCATCGAGCTCGTCGACCAACTCTCCGGCCACGCGCTGGACCGCAACGGCATCCGGCCGCTGGAGGCCGACGGGCTGTGGGGTGTGCTGTTCGCACCCCTGTTGCACGCCAACTGGCAACACCTGGCCGCCAACACCGTGCCCGCCCTGGTGCTCGGGTTCCTGGTGACGCTGACCGGCATGGCCCGATTCGTCTGGGCCACGGCGATCATCTGGATCGTCGGCGGCGTGGGCACGTGGCTGATCGGTGACGTCGGCGGCTGCCCACTGCCGACCAACCACATCGGCGCGTCCGGGCTGATCTTCGGCTGGCTGGCGTTCCTGCTGGTGTTCGGGTGGTTCACCCGGCACGTGTGGTGGATCGTCACCGGCATCGTGGTGCTGTTCGTCTACGGCAGCGTGCTGTGGGGGGCCCTTCCGGAGCTGAACGGCTGCGGCGGTGTGTCCTGGCAGGGGCATCTATGCGGTGCGGTCGCTGGGGTACTGGCGGCGTACTGGCTGTCCGGGCCGGAACGCAAGGCCCGGCAACGCAAGAAGGCCGGCCAGTTTCCCGGGCTGAGCTCATGAGTGACCGGTTCGCCCCGATCGGCATCTTCGACTCCGGCGTCGGTGGGCTCACGGTGGCCCGGTCGATCATCGACCAGCTGCCTGACGAGGACATCGTCTACGTCGGCGACACCGGCAACGGTCCGTACGGCCCGTTGACCATCCCGCAGGTCCGGGCGCACGCCTTGGCCATCGGCGACGACCTCGTCGAGCGCGGCGTCAAGGTACTCGTCATCGCGTGCAACACCGCGTCGTCGGCCTGCCTGCGTGATGCCCGGGAGCGCTACGACGTTCCGGTGGTCGAGGTGATCCTGCCGGCCGTGCGGCGCGCCGTCGCCACCACCCGCACCGGGCGGGTGGGCGTGATCGGCACCCAGGCGACCATCGCCTCGGGCGCCTACCAGGACGCGTTCGCCGCGGCACGGGACCTCGAGGTCACCGCCGTGGCCTGCCCGCGGTTCGTCGACTTCGTCGAACGCGGCGTCACCAGCGGGCGGCAGGTGCTGAACCTGGCCGAGGGATACCTCGAGCCGTTGCAGCGCGCCGAGGTCGACACACTGGTCTTGGGGTGCACGCACTATCCGTTGCTGTCCGGACTGATTCAGCTGGCGATGGGGGATACGGTGACGCTGGTGTCCTCCGCCGAGGAGACGGCCAAAGACGTGCTGAAGGTGCTGACCGAACGGGACTTGTTGCGTCCGCACGACTCGCCCGCGGCAGCCCGGACTTTCGAGGCGACAGGCGATCCGGATGCGTTCACCGCGCTGGCGGCGCGTTTCCTGGGGCCCGCGATCACCGGTGTGCGCCCCGTCGCGCATCACGCTGCTGCGGCGAAGTGATTCTCGTGTCCAAAGCCGTGATGTTTTCCTCTTGCGGCAACCGGGCATGGCAAGCTAGTGGCTGTGCGAATCACCGTCCTTGGTTGCTCCGGCAGTGTTGTCGGGCCCGATTCGCCGGCGTCCGGGTACCTGCTGACGGCACCTGACACGCCGCCGCTGGTCCTCGATTTCGGCGGCGGAGTGCTCGGTGCGCTGCAGCGCTACGCCGACCCCAATGACGTCCACGTCCTGCTTTCGCATCTGCACGCCGACCACTGCCTGGATCTGCCCGGGCTGTTCGTCTGGCGTCGCTACCACCCGTCGCCGGCCAAAGGCCGCGGCATCATGTACGGCCCGAGCGATACCTGGACGCGGCTGGCGGCGGCGTCCTCACCGCTGGGCGGTGAGCTTGACGACTTCTCCGACATCTTCGAGATCCGGCACTGGTCGGACGGCAAGCCGGTGCAGTTCGGTGCCCTGAGCGTGCTGCCGCGGTTGGTCACGCATCCGACGGAGTCCTTCGGCATGCGCATCACCGACCCGTCCGGCGCGACCCTGGTGTACAGCGGTGACACCGGGGTGTGTGAGTCGTTGGTCGAATTGGCCAGGGGAGCGGACACGTTCCTGTGCGAGGCGTCCTGGACGCACGGCCCCGACCGCCCGCCGCACCTGCACCTGTCGGGCACCGAGGCGGGGCAGATCGCCACCCGGGCCGGGGTCGGGGAACTGCTGTTGACCCATATCCCGCCGTGGACCTCGCGGGAGGACGTGATCAGCGAGGCGAAGGCCGAGTTCGACGGTCCGGTGCACGCCGTGGTGTGCGGCGAGACCATTGAGGTGTCCCGCTAGTTCGCGAGGGTGCGTGTCGGCGCACCGACACGCCGTCGCCACGCGCAGTTGGCGCACGCTCGGCTGGGTCTGAGTGCCGAGCTCCTCCTCGGCTCGTCCCTCGCCGCATCGTCGCTCGGCTGGGTCTGAGTGCCGAGCGCCTCCTCGGCTAGGGTTGCCTCGTGTCCCGACGACAAGACGGCAGGCTCGACGACGAGCTGCGACCGGTGAGCATCACCCGCGGCTTCACCTCCCATCCGGCCGGTTCGGTCCTCATCACGTTCGGTCAGACCCGAGTGATGTGCACCGCCAGCGTCACCGAGGGCGTGCCGCGGTGGCGCAAGGGCTCGGGGAGGGCTGGCTGACCGCCGAGTACGCGATGCTGCCCGCGGCCACCCACACCCGCTCGGATCGCGAATCGGTGAAGGGCCGCCTCGGTGGGCGCACCCAGGAGATCAGTCGACTGGTCGGGCGTTCGTTGCGTGCCTGCATCGATCTTGCCGCGTTGGGCGAGAACACCATCGCCATCGACTGCGATGTGCTGCAGGCCGACGGCGGGACCCGCACTGCGGCGATCACCGGGGCGTATGTCGCGTTGTCCGACGCGGTGACCTATCTGGCGGCGGCGGGCAAACTGTCTGACCCGCGACCGCTGTCGTGTGCCATCGCCGCGGTCAGCGTGGGTGTGGTCGACGGCCGGGTTCGCGTCGACCTCCCTTACGAGGAGGATTCCCGCGCCGAGGTCGACATGAATGTCGTGGCCACCGACACCGGCACGCTGGTGGAAATCCAGGGCACCGGCGAGGGGGCGACCTTCCCGCGGTCGACTCTGGACAAGATGCTCGACGCCGCTCTCGGCGCCTGCGAGACGCTGTTCGCGGTGCAGCGTGAAGCGCTGGCCCAGCCCTACCCCGGGGTGCTGCCGGACGGGCCCGGGGTGAAGAAGGCGTTCGGGAGCTGAGCTGACCCGTTTACTGGTCGCCAGCCGCAACGCCAAGAAGCTGGCCGAGCTGCGCCGGGTGCTCGATGCCGCCGGGCTGGCCGGGCTGACCCTCGTTTCGCTCGATGATGTGCCGCCGTTCGAGGAAGCCCCCGAGACCGGCGCCACCTTCGAGGAGAACGCGCTGGCCAAGGCCCGCGACGGGTACGCGGCGACCGGGCTGCCGACCGTGGCCGACGATTCCGGGCTGGAGGTCGCAGCCCTCAACGGGATGCCCGGGGTGTTGTCGGCCCGATGGTCCGGCGTGCACGGCGATGACGAGGCGAACTATGCGCTGCTCCTCGCCCAGTTACGCGATGTTCCTGACCAGCGGCGAGCGGCGGCATTCGTGTCGGCGTGCGCCCTGGTCTACGGACCAGCCGCGGCCAACAGCGTGGTGGTGCGCGGCCAGTGGCCGGGAACGATCATCCGGGAACCCCGCGGGGACGGCGGGTTCGGCTACGACCCGGTGTTCGTGCCCGATGGCCAGACCCGCAGCGCCGCGCAGCTGAGCCCGGCGGAGAAGGATGCCGCCTCGCACCGCGGCCGGGCACTCGCCCTGCTGGTGCCGGCGTTGCGCACGCTCGCCGGCTGACCGACAGCAATTCGTGTAGCATATCTAATGTGTCATGATGCTCGCGTGGGGCGTCACTGCGTCCGGGCGGCGCACCCCGGAGTCCTGATCGCCGTTTTGGCGGCTGCCGGCATCAGCGTGTCGTTGATGCAAACGCTGATCATCCCCCTGGTTCCCGAGTTGCCGGTGTTGCTGAACACCAGCCCCGCCGACGCATCGTGGGCGATCACCGTCACCCTGCTCACCGCGGCGGTGACCACCCCGGTGTTCGGGCGTCTGGGCGACCTGTTCGGTCCCAAGCCGATCCTGATGGTCTGTGCCGGTGCGTTGACCATCGGCTCGCTGGTCGCGGCCACCACCAGCTCGCTCGTGCCGTTCATCGTCGGCCGTGGCCTGCAGGGTCTGGGCATCCCGATCATCCCGCTGGCCATCAGCGTCTTGCGGGCGTCGATCCCGGCCGAGCGGGTCGGCTCGGCCATGGGATTGATCAGCGCGTCGTTGGGTGTGGGTGGTGCGCTGGGTCTGCCGCTGGCAGCCCTGATCGCCGAGCGATTCAACTGGCACACGTTGTTCTGGTTCGCTGCCGGGCTGGGCGCGTGCTCGTTGCTGTTGTTCTTCGTGGTGGTGCCCCGGGTTCCGGCCAGGTCTACCGATCGTCTGGACCCGTTGGGCACGGTGTTGCTGACGGTCGGGTTGGTGTCGTTGCTGCTGGCGATCTCGAAGGGGTCGGCGTGGGGTTGGCTCAGTACGACGACGTTGGCTTTGCTCGCGGCGTCCGCGGTGGTGTTCGTTCTGTTCGCCAGCTGGCAGTTCCGCACGGCGTCCCCGGTGGTCGATCTGCGCACCACGCTGAAGCGCCCGGTGTTGACCACGAACGTGGCGTCGGTGGCGATCGGGTTCGCGATGTTCGCGATGTCCTTGATCGGACCGCAGATTCTCGAGTTGCCGACCCAAACCGGATTCGGCCTCGGACAGTCGATGTTGCATGCCGGCCTGTGGATGGCACCCGGCGGGCTGGCGATGATGATCGCCGCGCCCATCGCGGCGCGGGTCGCGTCCACCCACGGCCCCAAGGTCACGTTCGTCGTCGGCGGGCTGATGATCACCGGCGCTTACGGCGCCGGCTTCTTCCTGTTGAACAATCCGGTCCAGGTGATGGTGTTCAACGCCCTCATCAGCCTCGGGGTGGGTTTCGCCTACGCGTCCATGCCTGCGCTGATCAACGCGGCCGTTCCGGTGTCGGAGACGGCGGCGGCCAACGGGGTCAACGCACTGGCGCGTTCGTTGGGCACGTCGATGTCCAGCGCGGTCATCGGTGCGGTGCTCTCGACGATGACGATGCCCTTCGCCGGGCACTCGGTGCCGTCGCTGGATGGTTTCCGGGCTGCGGTGCTGGTGGCTGCCGCGGCCGCCGGCATGGCGGTCGTCATCGCGTTGACGATCCCGACCCCGCCGGCGCAGACGGTCTCGGAGTTGCCCCCAAGGACGTGGACTCGGCGGACGAGACTCTGATCAGAGGTTGAACCGGGTCTTGAGTTCCCGGGTCTGCACCTGTTCGACGATGATGCCCAGCAGCGGGATCGTCCCGGCCAACAGGACGCCGACGGTCTTCGCGATCGGCCAGCGCACCTTCACCGCGAGGTTCGCGGTGAACATCAGGTAGATGAAGTACACCCAGCCGTGCACCACACCGATCCAGGTCGGCGGGTCCTCGACCTTGACCACGTACTTCAGCACCATCTCGTAGCACAGCGCGATCAGCCAGACGCCGGTCGTCCAGGCCAGGACTCGGTAGCCCAGCAGAGCCTTCCGCAGCTTGTCGACCGGGACCGTCGGCTGGGTGTGGGCGTCGGGTGTCTCGGGTGCACTCATGCAGTGGTCCTGTTCTGGTCGTCGGTCGTCTCGGCCGTGCCGGCTGAGGCCCGGTCGGCTGCGGCCAACTCGGCGAGGTAGGCGTTGTACTCGCGCATGGCGGGGTCGGCGTCCTCGGGCGGCCATGGGGCCGTGGGGCGTTCGGGCAGCAGCCCCGCGGGGATCTCGGTGATGGAGTCGGCCGACGATGGTTGCGCCGGTGCCGAGTCCTCGTAGCGGATGAACTTGCGGTAGGCGTACACGCAGAAGCCGGCGAACATCGGCCACTGCAACGCGTAGCCCAGGTTCTGGAAGGTGCCCGATGTCGACTCGAACCTGCTCCACTGCCACCAGCCCAGAGCCAAGCAGCCGGCGGCGGCGATGATCACCAGCGTGATCAGACCGAATCGGCGACGGCGCGTCGTGGACACATCACGACGGTACCCTGCCAGCGGTTATGCGTTCATCAGTGAGTGACGTCGAGCACGTCGGACCGGCGGCCCGTGAGGCCAGTGGTGGCCGCCGGCCGGTGGGCGCCGGGTAGACTCGGGCGTCCTGCGGGCGTGGCGAAATGGCAGACGCGATGGCTTTAGGTGCCATTGCTCGAAAGAGCGTGTGGGTTCGAGTCCCTCCGCCCGCACTCAAGTGCTCTACGTCACAGTGGAGCGGCGCGCCGACGTATTTCACCTAGCTGTACTAGCTAATCTCCTAGCGGTACTAACTTCTCCTGTCTAGTGTCGGTGTCAGTGCAGCAATGGCGAACGGGAGATCAATGGTGATCGAGTGGGGCAGGGTCGTCTACATCGCATTCTTCGTCGGCGCCGCGCTGTGGCTCTGCGTGACCGCAGAGGGTGAATAGCGTCGAGAATCCAGCAGGAGTACCCATGAATGATCCGGTGATGACCTCGATCGATCTCATCCGCCACGCCATCGGTGAACAGGTTCGAGAACTCGGTGGTGACGCCTTCGACGTGGACCGGATCGCGACGTCCGCGGCCTACGCGGTGTTCATCGGAGCGGCCGCCGACGCGCTTCGGGGCTGACTCGGCCCGACCGGCACGGTTCGCCGCTGCATTCGCTGGCTGCGAGCCCAGCGTGTTGAGTCCTTACACATCGGTATCCGGTTCGACGCCAGCGAGGTCTCGATTCGGTGCCAGATTCTTGATCCGCGCCGGTGAGAGGTCTCACTGGGACTCGTTGCTGAGAGACCCAATCGGGCTCTGACCTGGTATGGCAACCGATGTTCGCAGCCGTCGCTCGAGTCACAGTGGTATTTGACAAGCCAAGGTCATTGATTTTTTCAGCTAAAGTGTGATTATTAACTGAGACGACACCGCGCTGTCACGGGTGCGGCCCGACGACCGAGATGTGGATCTGCGATGGAAAGCATCCTGGAGATCGCCAAGGCGATCCCGGCGGACAGCTGGCTCATCCTGTCGCTACTGAGCAGCGCGGTCGTGATCGGTCTTCACTCGGTGTTCGCCCATCTGGGCGAGCCGGATGTGTCGTCAGACGGCTCTGAGACGGCCGAACCCGAGCTGTCCGGACCCTGAGCCTCTCGCGGTGGCTACTGCCGGCCGGGGTGGTCAGAAGACGGTGTAACCACCGTCGATCACCAGGGTCTGGCCGGTCACGTACGCCGAACCCGCACCTGCCAGCCACACTGCGACGGCTTCGAAGTCGTGGGGATTTCCCCAGCGCCGCAACGGGATTCGCGGCAAGATCTTGGCCTGGGCGACGGGCGATTCCAGCAGCGCGTCGCTCATCGTCGCCTCGGTCCAGCCAGGCACCAGTGCGTTGACTCGGATGCCGTCCCGCGCCAGTTCGACCGCCAGTGCCCGGGCCATCGCCACCAGCGCACCCTTGGCCGCCGCGTACTGGGTCGAGAATGCCATGCCGTCGCTGATCGACACGCTGCTGGTGACCACCAGCGACCCGCCGCCGCCCCGCGATTTCATATGCGCAACGACCGGGCGCACCGTGTAGAAGACCCCGTCGAGGTTGACCGCCAACACCCGGCGCCACTCCTCGGTGCTCAGCGCGTCGATAGCGCTCGGCTGTGGGCTGACCCCGGCGTTGGCGAAGCAGGAATCGACCCGCCCGAACCGGGCCAGGGTGGCCTCCATGCCGGCGGCGACGGCATCCTCGTCGCTCACATCGACGGTGAACGACCCGATCGGCGCGCCGGCACCGCCGGAGGTCAATTCCTCGACCGCGGAGGTGTTCTTAGCGGCATTGGTTCCCCAGATGACCACGGTGGCCCCGGCATCGCGCAGACCGCGCGCCATCCCCAGCCCGATACCGCTGTTGCCTCCCGTCACCAGGGCGACGTGGCCGGTGAGGTCATGCCATGCGGTCACAGTGTTTCGGTCCTCCGTTGCTCGACAGCCGAAGAGTACCGGTCCCACTGAGCGGTGCAGCGGGGCCGTCAGCTTTGCGCACGCGTCGGGACGTGATCGGATCCGGGGCCGGAATCGGGGATCACCGGGATGGTGACGGCTGACGGGTGTGCGGCGTCGTGCAGGATCGTCTGGTCGGCGACGACGGTCGCGGCGCTGGAACCGAAGGGTGCACCGGTGTTGGGGTTGGGCGCGAACTGCGGGTAGTCGCTGCTGGAGATCTCCAGTCGAATCCGGTCGCCGGCTTTGAACAGATAACTCGTCGGCCAGATGGCGATGCGGTACTCGCGGGGCTGGTTCGGCGGTGCCGGCTGGGGATCGGACAACGACTCGGCGAACGCCGTCCGCAGGATGCCGTTGTTGAGGTTGATGACGTCGCCGTCAGGCTTGACGACCGCGAGCTTGGCGGTGAAATCGGTGTCCACCGCCGATGACGCGGCCCAGAGGTCGACTGTCGTGGGGCCGGTCACCTCGGTGTCGGCCGCCAGCGGATCGCTGCTGTAGACCAGGACGTCGGAACGCTGCTCGGCCGGTGATTGGTCGAACGGGCCCTGCGGGCCGGATCGAGCCCCGCAGCACGAGTGCCCGCCCAGGCTCGGGACGGGGTCGGTGGGGTCGTAGGAATACCGGTCGGGTGCCTGACCGATGGGCGGCGGCGTGCCGGACAGTGTGCCGGTGCGCGAGCCCAGCCGGCCGTCACCGCCCAAAAAGTATCGGCTCCAACGGGTTTGCGGTAGCGGCCAGCTCGGTGCCGACTTCCAGGTGTTGGCCCCCATCAGGAAGTAGTCCACCCGCGGTGCGCCGGACACCCCGTTGTCGACGCCCTTGAGGAAGTGGTCGTACCAGGCCAGCATGAGTTCGTTGATCGGGCTGTCGCCCACCGGGCCGATGTCCTTGAGCAACGGGGTCGGTGTGGAACCTGGCCGGCCCCAGTCCAAATGGTCCCAGGGTCCGATGACCAGCCGTTGGTTGGCCCGGGCCGTCGGGGTACCGGCCGAATCCACCATCCCGGTGAAGTTCTCGATCCCACCGGCGAGGAACGCGTCGTACCAGCCTTCGACGTCGAGGACCGGAACCCGCACCGCCGGGTAGCGGTCGCGAATGCTCCACTGGCGCCAGAAGGCGTCGCGTGTCCAGTGGCTGAGCCAGTCGAAATACCAGGGCGCTACCGCCGGGTTGCCGGGTTGCAGTACCGGCAGTGCTCGGTACGGCCGGAAGTTCAGCCACCGCGTCGGGTCCGCCGCAGCGGATGTCAGCGCCGTCGCGGTGGCCCCATCGTGCCGGTTGGTCGCCGCGGTGGTGGCCAGCCCGATCGCCCAGGGCAGCACGAACGCCAGTCGGAACTCGCCACCCTCGTACATCCACCCGTCGTAGTAGTCCGATGCGGTGTTCGACGGCACGATCGTGACCAGGTGTGGTGGGGTGGTGGTCGCGGCCAGCCACTGCGTGGCGCCGACGTAGGACGACCCGTACATGCCGACCTTGCCGTTGGAGCCGGGCAGTGCCGCGGCCCATTCCACCGAGTCGTAGCCGTCGTCGCGGTCGTGGGTGAACTCACTGAACGTCCCACCCGAGGTGCCTTGACCCCGAACATCCTGAATGACAACGAGATAGCAGTGCGAGGCGAACCAATCAGGACTCTGGTAGCGCATTGGTTCGACCTGGGCGCCGGACTTGCCGTACTGGGTCCGCATCAGGATCACCGGCACCGGGTCGGCGGTGGCGGGGCGGTAGACATCGGCGCGCAGCACCGTGCCATCACGCATCCGCGCTGCGACGTCGGTCTGCTTGCCGACGGTGCACGGGCCGCGGTCGCCGGCCGGTGGCCACTGCGCGCTCACGCCGGGCTGGGCCGGTTGCGCGCACCCGGTGAGCACCATTGTCAGGATGAACAGCACCGCGAGTCCACGCGACATCGCCTTGCGCACCACCCCTTCACGGTACGCAGCGCGGCGCCGACGCCAGCGGCTAGATCATCTCTTTGGCGGTCAGCCAGCGCATGATGGGCCAGCCGGCGAATACCGGTAGCCAGCACGTCAGGACCCGGTAGAGCAGCACCGAGGGCACTCCGACGGCGGCCGGCACCCCGAACGCGGCAAGGCCGCCGATGAGGGCGGCCTCGACGGCGCCGACACCGCCGGGTGTCGGCGCCGCCGAGGCCAGCGTGCCGCCGACCATCGTCACCACGGTGACGGTGACGAACGTGGTGCCGCCACCGAACGCTTCGACGCTGGCCCACAGTGCCAGTGCTGCCCCGAGAGTCGTTGCTGCACAGCCCAATACGATAAGCGCCAGCCGCTTGGGTTCGCGCATGAGTTCGAGCAGCTCGCCGCCGACCTCTTTGAGTCTCGGGCGCACCGCGGTACCCAGCCACCGACGCAGCTTGGGCACGAACAGAAACGTCCCGAGCGCGCCGAGGGCGATGCCGCCGATCAGATAGAGCAGCGTCGCGTTCGGGACGAAATGCGACAGGTCGGCCGACGCGCCGGCGGCGACGCTGAAGAAGATGAGCAGCGCCACGTGGGTGATCACCTGCACCGACTGTTGCAACGCGACCGCGGCGGTGGCCCGCAGGGTGCCCAGCCCGCCCTTCTGCAGGAATCGGGTGCTCAGCGCCAGCCCGCCGACACCGGCCGGGGTGGTGGTGGCGGCGAAGGTGTTGGCGAACTGCATGATGACCAGGTTGCGGAAACTGACCAGCCCGGACGCGCACGCCCACAACGCCGCTGCCGCACCGACATAGGTCAGCGCCGACACCGACAGGCCCAGCAGTGCCCACCACCAGTTCGCGTTGCGCAGTTCACTGAAGAAGGTCGGCACGGTGCTGATGAAGGGGTAGGCGACGTAGACCAGCGCCACCAACAGCACCAGCTGGATGACTTGCTTGCGGGTGAACCGGGTGATGGTCTCGGTCTTGATCTCCTCGGCACCGGTCTGGCGCTTGACCTCGTCTCGAGCCGCGGCCATCACCGCCTTCGGGTCGTCGACCGTCTTGCGGATCCGCGCAGGCACCGCCGCCCTGGTGAGCCGGCGCGAGGCGTTGAGCACGGTGTCCTTGCCCAGCGCCTCGACGGCCGCACCGACGGCGGCTTCGGCGCCGAACCGATGGGTCGTCGTCACCAGCAACTGGGCGATATCGGACTGGAGTTGCTCGTCGGTGGCACCGTATTCGGAGTTGCCGAAGCCGCCGAAGAGCACCTTGCCCGCGTCGACGGTCATCTCCTTGAAACGCAGGTCGCCGTGTGAGATCTGGTGCCGGTGCAGCACTCCCAGGGCCCCCCACACCGGCGTCACCAGGCCGTCGGCGGAGCCGTCGATCGGTGTGCCGACCGGTGCGGTGTGGGCGTAGAGCGTCCACCCCCGTTCCAGGGCGGCGACGGCCATGGTGGTGGTGTTGGAGACCCCGAGGTCGCCCACCGCGATCGTCATCAGCGCGCGGTGCTCGACCGCACGGCGCATGGAGGCCTGCAACGGTGCGGTCTCGGCGTCGCGCAGGATGAGCCAGCGCCAGAACTGCCGCAGCGCTCCACCGCTGCGCTGGTTGGGCCCGTACATCTCGACCACGACCCGGGCACCGGTGTCGTCGGTCGCGGACAGTTCCAGCGGACCCTGGCCGGCCGGACGCACCACCGTGAGGGCGGTCACCAGGAAGGCCCGGCGCGACAGCGCGCGCACCGCACCATCGAGGGGCACTTCGAGTGCAGGCGTACCGACCACCCAGACGGTCAGCGCGCCGACGAACCACCCGACGGCAAGACCCAACAGGGACCGCGCCGGGACCACCGCGCTGACGACCAGGTGGATCGGGACGAACGCCAGCAGTAGCGTCCACCACCAGCGCCGCCAGCGGGACGGCAGCCATGGCCCCGACACCGTCAGCACCGCGGCGAGCATCGCGATCCACCGCGGATCGTCGAGGAACTGCGACAGCGTCGTCGACAGCCGCTCGGACAGGTCGAAGTGCCAGCGCGGCGCGGCGATGCCGTTGCCGGTGATCGACAGCGACAGCACGGCCAGGAACCCCGCCGCCGCGTACGCCGCGAACAGCTTCCACTGCCGGGCGGCGATCAAGCCGATCAGGATCATGAACGGCAACGCCAGGATCGCCAGGCCGTAGGCCAGGTAGACCAGATTGGATTGGGTGGGGGTGAGAACCCCCACGATCCGGGACACCGATTTCTCCAGGCCCACCCAGTCGTTGCGGGTGATCAGCGAGCTGGTCACCACCACGACCAGAACGACGGTGGCAAGTCCCAGCCGCACGATGTCGTTGGTGCGCCGGGTCAGCGGCTGCAGCACGTTGCCCGAAACGGCAATCTCGCGCCGGTCGACTCGCATCGCTGATCATCCCTGTGGCCTCGGTGCCGCACGGCCTGCGGCTGCGGCCAAACCTATCCCGACTTGCTGGGCGTGGGACTCATTGCCCGGCGCGTGCCGGACCGACTCAGACGAAGCCGATGTACCCGAGCAGGGCCGCCGCGCCGACGACGATCAGCGGGTTGGTGTTGGTGCGCAGGAAGATCACCGTGGCGACGGCGGTGATCAGGTAGGCCCGCCAGTCGTGGTCGGCGGCCCGGCTCATCACCAGTGAGCTGGCCATGATCAACCCCACGGTCAGCGGGGCGAAGCCCTTCTGCACCGCCAGGCGCAGCTTGGACTTCTCGGCCTTCTGCCAGGACACCGTGATGAGGTACATCAGGGTGGCGGCGGGCACGATCATCGCCACGGTCGCCAGGACGCCGCCGACGATGCCGCCGATCACCCCGGCCGTTCCCAGGCCCGCCGCGTATCCGACCAGGGCGACGATCAGGATGCTGGGTCCGGGGGCGGCCTGGGAGATCGAGAAGATATCGGCGAACTGCGAATTGGTCAGCCAGTGGTGACCGGTGACCGCCTGCAGATGCATGTCGGGCAACACCGTGTTGCCGCCGCCGATGGACAGCAGCGACAACGAGCCGAACATGCTCAGCAGGGCGAGATAGGTCTTCATGCCTGGGCACGCTTCCGCGGCCAGGCCCACAGCAGGCTCAGCGGCGCCAGGATCGCCAGGGTTTCCAGCAGCGGCCAGCGCAGCACCCCGTTGAGCACGAACGCGGCCCCGAAGAACACCACCGGCACCACGCCGGTCAGGCATTTCTTGCCGGTCTGGATCACCATCGTCAGGGTCAACGCGACGGCCGCGGCTGATGCGCCGTGCAACGCCCCCTTGACCGCGGGGATCTCCTTGAAGGTGAAGTAGACGAAGGCCAGGGCCAGGACGATGGCGACCGGCACGGTGCACAGCCCCACCAGGGCCGCGATAGCGCCTGGGATGCCCTTGAGTTTGGCGCCGACGAAGACGGCCAGGTTCACCTGGTTGGCGCCGGGGACGATCCGGCACATGGTCATGGCGCTGAGGAACTCCTCCTCGCCCATCCATTGCTTCTGCACGACGATCACTTCCCGTGACCACGCCGACAGCCCGCCGCCGAACGAGGCCAGTGCGATGTGATTGAAGGTCAGCGCGATCTGCAGCAGCGACACCTTCTGCAGGGTCGGTCCGGACTCACTCATGGACCAGGTCATCGTCGTGCGGGAATTCGTCCTCGACGGGACGGTTCTGCTCGAGCGGATCCGGCGGCACGTAGTGGTGGGAGATGTCCCAATCGCTTTTGAAGACGTCCCTGAGCCGTCCGACCACGTCGGGTTCGGTGATGGTGATGCCCAGTTCGCGACGCAGGTCGAAGGCGCTGCGATCGATGTTCATCGAACCGACCAGCGCGCTGGTGTTGTCCACGATCAGCAACTTGGCATGGACCCGCAGATTCTTCTGTTTGCGCACCTTGACCCCGAAGCGGCTCAAGGTGCGCAGCGAGGCGAACGTGTCGAGGATGTCCCATTCACTGATGCCGTGCTTGCCGCCGCACAGCACCTTCACCTTCACGCCGCGATGCGCCGCCGCGGCGATGTGGTCGAGGATGACCGCATCCACATACTTCGGATGCTGAATGTAGAGCCGACGCTGTGCGGTGTCGATGAACCGGGCCATGTGGTAGCGCGAGTTCGAATTGCTCCACAGCAGCCCCTCGTACTTCGGCGGGGTGAAGTCGCGATGTTGCCAGTCGGCGTTGAACACATCGATGATCTGGGCGACGTGCAGCGGATCGTGGGTGATGATCCCGTAGTCCCGGGTCAGGGTGAAGTACTTGATCATCAGGTTGAAGGTGGCGACCATCGCGGCCCGTTCGTCGACGACGATCGACTTCTCATGGGTGACATAGAATTTCGGGCTCGACCACTGGACGTCGATGCCTGCGGCCTTGAGCTGTTCGTAGCTCTCGTCGTTAGCCCGGTCGCCGCCCGACCGCTGCGGGTTCAGCATGACTCGGACGTCGACACCGGCCTTCTTCCGGTCGATCGCGGCCTCGAGCAGGCTGGCCTCGGTGAAGGTGAATTGCTTTATCAGCAGCGAGGTTTGCGCGCTCAGGATGAACTCGCGAACCGGGTCCAAACCGTCGTCGGGCTCGACGATCAGGTACGGAGCGTTAGCAGGCATAAGATTCGGATGCTAGCACCGGAACTCTCGGATCAGTTTGCCGTTCAGTGAATGTTGGGCGCGTCGTTGCCGCTCGTTACCGGCGGTGACTCACGGCGTCGGTGCGGCGGCCGGGTCGGCGATGGCCGGCCCGAGGCCCGGCGGCAGGTGGATGTCGGGTCCTGGCGCGGTGCCGGGCAGCGGCTGACCGAGTTGGTGGTCGTCGACCTGACCCAGCAGCGCACCGCGAAGAGCGCCCGCCTGGTACATCTCGTGCACGCGACGCAGGAAGGCCAGTCGCCCGGCGCTCGGGTCCTCGGTGGTGGGCCCGAGGCCGACATCGGCGACGCCTTCGCCGGGGGCGGCCGGCGCGACATTCTGCGGGAGAAGGTACTGGCTGTCGAACGCGTTGAGGTTCGCAGCGGTGACTGCCGCGGGCCCGCCGGGTGCCGACGGCACCGCGTTCTGCGCCAGCAGTAGTCCGGCAGCGTAGCTCGACAGGTCGGGCAGCCCCAGCGGCCCGGCGGCCGGTGCCCCGCTCTGCGCCAGCGCGCTACCGATGCCCGGCGGTGGCCCAACGGTGGCCGGCGCGGCCGGGTCGGCCGGGTCGGCGACCAGCGGATCAGGATCGGCGGCGGCCGGGACTGCTGTCGCCGTGCTGACGAGAAGAACTGAGACCCCGAGCGCAGTCGCCAGACCTCTGCCCATACTGCCCGGTCTCCTTCGGCTCGATCCTCGGGACACCGTAATACGCGACGGGTGAAGCCGGCAGCGTTGTCGGTCAGCCGGCGGGAGCCGGTGGTGGGGCGAGCAGCGCAGGATCGGCCGGGGAACCGGCGCAGCGGGGTTCGGCGCTGCGGCGGGGTCCGGCAGGAACTGTTCGGGGCCGGCCGGGATGTTGGTACCCGGTGGCGGCGCGGTGCCGGGCAGCGGCTGGCCGAGCTGGTCGGCCGGCATGCGGCCCAGCGCGCCGTGGATCATCGCGTGCACGCCTTTGAGGGCGTCGACGCGCGCGAACGGCCCGGGGGGTACGCCGGTTTGCAGATCGTAGGGCGACGGGGTCGGATCGTCGGCGCCCTGAACCGTGCGATAGGTCTGCGGGAAGAGCATCTGACTGGCGTCGAGGACGTCGGCGTTCGGTGGGGCCGCCGGGGCAGTGCCTGCCACGGCGGGCGCAGGTGTCTGTCCGAGCAGCAGCTGGTTGCCGGCGGGCCCGGCGAGGTAGCTGGCGAATCCGCTGACCGAGTCCGAGATGGTTGCGGGCGGGGGATGAAGCCCTGCGGCGGCGGTGCCGCGGGATCGACAGGCACGGCGGGGTCGGCGGGGGGCGGGTCGGCGGCGGCGGTCGCCATGGAGACGGCCGCCGCCCCTACCGCGAGCACGGCTGCGGCCGCACCCGTGACGAGCAATCTGTGCAGGTCGCGCATCGGGGCGTCAGAAGACCTTGGTGACGCCGTAGTACGCGACGATGTCGTCGGCGTCGGTGCCCGAACTGGTCAGCACCGCGTACGAGCGCAGCGACGAGGCCCCGACGCAGTTGTCGACCTTGATGTGGATGTCTTTGAGGGTGACGCGCGCCGAGTTGCCCTTGAAGGACTTCTTGTCGACGACGACGTTGGTGATCGTGCCGGGACGAGGTTCGACTTCCACCTGGCCCTGGATCGGGAAGCTGATCGATCCGGGCAGCGACACACCGGCGGTGGTGAGGCTGCCGTTGCCCAGCGTCGCGCCGATCGAGCCGTTGAGCTTGACCTTGTCCATTTCGACGCCGCAGCCGATCTGGTAGCCGGCCTCGAGCGTTCCGCCCTGCACCGAGCCCGGAGCGGATCCGGTGAAGGTGCCGCCGACCAGCCAGTCGCGCGACGACAGGGACGTGGTCAGCGGTGCGACCGGCAGCTGGGTCTCGTCCTTGGCGACCACGGTCAGAGTGCGGCCGTCGGGGGTCTTGGCGATGCCCGGAACTTCAGAGGCGACGGCGCCGTTGTCCGGTGGTGGCGGGGGAGCGCCCGGATCGGCGGCGGCCGGTGCCGCCGGATCGGCGGGGTCCGCCGCCGCGAGTGGGGCTGCTCCAATCGGGATCAGCATGCAAACTGCAGCCGCGGTGGCAAAGCGATGCAACATATCCTGTCGGCGCCTTCCGTCTGAAACTCACTGGGATTCGGGGAAATGATTGATTGGGGGGATGTCCAATCGATGAACGCTGCGCCAACGCCGGGCGCCCGAAACTCATCCACTGGGCGTTCCCGCGGTGCTTCTGGGCGGTGCGATTCGGCTGCCCGTCGCCGCCCCGGTGACGGGCAGCCGAATGCGAGAACGACGATGTGTAGTTGTGGCTAAACGGCTTTGGTGACGCCGAGGTACGTCACGACGTCATCGGTGTTGTCGGTCGAGCTGGTCAGCGTCGCGTACGAGCGGATGAAGGCCTGGCCGGCGCAACCGTCGATCTTGACGCGGAACCCGGTGATGGACACGCGCGGGTTGGTGCCCTTGAACGACTTCTTGCCCACCGGAACGATATTCACCGTGCCGGGCTTGAGGTCGATCTTGATCTGCTCGGACAGCGACAAGCCGAGTGTGATCGGCAGCAGCGATCCGTTCACGAACGGAATGCCGACGCCGGGCGTGATGCCACCGGAGGTGATGGACTCCAGGTCGTCCTGGATGATGCCGCAGCCGATCTGGTAGCCGGCCTCCAGGGATCCGCCGGCCAGCTTGGTGCTGCCCGAGCCGGTGATCGCGCCGTTGAAGGTGCCGTCCACCAGGAATTCACGCGACCAGGGCGAGTTGGTCAGGGAAGCGACGGGTTCGATGGACTCGTCCTTGCCCGAGACGTTGAGCACCCAGCCGTCGGGTGTCTTGAGGACCCCGGGCGCACCGGAGGGCACCGGTCCTGCGGGTCCGTCGGGCGCCGGTACGGCGTTGGCCGCGGGCGCCACGTTGGGATCGGCCGGCGGGTCGGCGAGGGCGAGCGGAGCCGCTCCCGTCTGGACCAGCAGGCATACTCCAGCCAATGCGGCAAAGCGTTTCAACATGTCGTGTTGGCGCCTCTCGTCGTCGATATCCACGGTGTCGTTCGGAGGAATCATTGAGTTGATGAGTGTCGCAACGGTAAACACTGCCCCAACAGCTCCCGCCCGATTACCGTCTACCGGGCGTCATTTCGTTGTGAGTCTGAGACATGCGCGCGGCGCCGGGCTTCGGGCGAGGCGAGTGGTCGGCCCCGGGGCGCGTATGACACCCGATGGATCCCCCGATGGCGCCCGTCGTTCGTTGCCTGTTCACCATTTCGACAGCCACCCGATTGATCATGGCTTCGCCCTGACCCTGGGGAACCCTGATGCGCGGGTCCGGGTCGGGCTGGTTCGAACTTCCAGCCGGACGGTCGGGGGACCCCACGATCGGAGGAGGAAGCGATGAGATCGTCACTGTGGTGCGGACGTGCGCTCGCGGCGGCGCTGTTGATGTCCGGATCGGCGTTGTTCGCCATACCGACGGCGTCGGCGGATCCAGATGCACAGACCGTGTCTCCGGCGCCTGCGCCAGATCCCGCCCCGGCCAATGTGGCTGCGCCGGAGCCGGTCCCGCTGGCTGCGCCCGACGGGCCCGATATCGGCGCGGTGACCGACGCCTGCCGGCAGTTCGGGGCGGCGCTGGACTTTGCGGCCACGAACTACGAGGACTTCGCCTACAACAGCGCCGGCAGCGGCAACGACGTGAACTACCAGGATCCGAACGTGGCGTCGTCCAACGTCATCGGTCGCACCGCCCTGCGCGAGGCCGCCTCCGCGGGCATGTCGGCCGCGTCTACGCCCGGCTTGCCCGACGATGTCGCCGCTCCTATGCGTTCGTGGTCGCTACGTGCGGCAAAGTTGTTAGTCCTCATGGGGATTCGCGGTGGCGGTGATTCACTGAACGCCACGGCCAATGACATGAACGTCGACGCGAAGAATGCGCAGATGGCCTGTGCGCAGAACGGCGGACGCGCCTGATTCGACGGCTCGCCGCGCCGCCGGACCACAGCCGACCCCCGACAACAGCGAATCGGCCCCCTTCTTGCGAAGGGGGCCGATTCTGTTGCTGGACTGTTGAGCTCAGCCGCCAGCGCCGCCGGCACCGCCCTTGCCGGGCGCGGGGCCCAACGAACCGCCGCCCACGCTTCCGGGCTTACCGTTGACGCCGCCGCCCTTGCCGCCGTTGCCGCCCTTGCCGCCGTTGATCGCGCTCGCGCCGCCGTCAGCTCCGTTGCCGCCCTTGCCGCTCGCACCCGTGGTCGGACTGCTTCCACCGGTGCCGCCGTTTCCGCCTGCTCCACCGCTGATGGCGCCGAAGCCACCGGTGCCGCCGGCACCGCCGGTGCCGCCGGTTGCACCCGCGGCGCCCTTGCCGCCGCTGCCGCCGGCCCCGCCGTTGTTGCCGCCGAAGGCACCGTGACCGCCGGTACCGCCAGCACCGCCGGTGGTGGCGCCGGTCCCGCCGTCACCACCGGCTGCACCTGCGCCGCCGTTGCCGGTCAACCCGCCGGCCCCGCCGCTGCCACCGTTACCGCCGTTGCCGCCCGCTCCGGTGCCGGAAGCGCCGCCGCTGCCGCCGGTGCCGCCCACTCCGCCGTTGCCCGCGATCGTGCCGCCGGTGCCGCCGTTGCCACCGGCACCGCCGTTGCCGCCGGTTGCGACGCCGGCTCCGCCGTTGCCACCGACCCCGCCGGCGCCGCCGGCCGCGCTGCCGTAGTACCCGCCGTTGCCGCCCGCACCGCCGTTGCCGCCGTCGGTTCCGGCCGCTCCGCCGCCGAATCCGTTGCCGCCGTTGCCGCCCGCGCCAGCGCTGCCGCCGCCGAGGATCGGCAGGCCGGCCGCGTTGCCGCCGTTGCCGCCGTTGCCGCCCGCGGTGCCCGCCGCCGTGCTGGCGCCGCCGTCACCGCCCTTGCCGCCGCTTCCGGCGAACAGCCCGGAGCTGCCGCCGTTGCCGCCGTTGCCGCCGTTGATTCCCTTGCCGCCGTTGCCGCCGCCGCCGCCGAACAGAGCGCCGGAGCTGGAGCTGCCGGCGAAAAGCCCGCCGTTGCCGCCGTTGCCGCCGTTGACGGTGGCATTCACGGCGTCGCCGCCGTTGCCGCCGTTGCCGAACAGCCCGGCGTTGCCGCCGTTGCCGCCGTTGTAGCCGTTGCCACCGTTACCGAACAGCAGACCGCCGGTGCCGCCGTTGCAGGCCGCACTCGCGCACTGGGTATCTGCCGCGCTGTAGCTGTATCCATTGCCGACGAGCAGGCCGCCGTTGGGGTGGTCGGCAGTGCCGTTGCTGATGAAGATCCCGACGAAATCAGTGACCGGATTGCTGGTCGCCGACGCCGACAGGCCGGCGACGCTTACCGACGAATTACCCGAGGCGGTGCGCAGGGTATTGCAGCCAGCCGCGCCGATCGGGCATTCAGCCGAGGCCAATTTGATTGCCGGCGAAGTGGTCTGCTTCGGTGCGTCGGTGGCGGCGAGCAGGAAACCCGCGCTGACCATCGCCGCACCGGCGACGCCAGTCGTGACGAAGGCCGGCGTAGCCACGCGGGTCGATTTCTTGCGGTGTTTGGACAAGGTCGGAAATCCCTTCGAAGAAGACGTTCCGCCGGTGAATGCGGCGAGTTGTCACTGCGAGGGAAATCCAAGAAGACCACCCTTACCCCGGACTGGACCACACTTGGCTCGGGGCCGAACTTCGTGCAAACGCAAGTTGAACTCGAGCTTGCAAGACCATCGCCTGGCTTACTTGCAGAGTTCGGCGATCCGGTTGTTGGCGGCTTCGGCATCCCGCAGCCGGGCGCTCTGCTGCTCGTCGCTGTTCGGCACCCCGGCAAGGGCGTACATGGAGATGTCCTGCAGTCCGGACGCGAAAGTGCGGACCGCCTCGGCCAGGTCGGCAGGCGTGGCCGAGTCGAGGTGGGCGAGCAGGTAGGTCGCGCCCGCGGACATGGCCAGCCGGGCATTGGCGGCGACGCCCTGAATCGCCGCCGGATCGGCGCCGGGGTCACCGTGGGTCTGGAGCGACACCGCGGTGCTCACCGTCTGGAATGCGCTGCAGGTGGTGGCTTTCGTGTAGACACCCTGCGACTCGGGGGCGGGTGCCGCGGCGGGCGGCGACGGCTTGAGCAGTGCCCACCCTGCTGCCGCTGCTGCGATCAGCGAAACCAACAGGGCGGTGGGTGCGATCCAGCGCGGCATGCCGAAGATCCTATCCACTGACCCCAGCAAATTCCCGGGCGTAGGCTGTCGGAGAGAGGCAGGCGGTGATGACCATGGTGATGCAGCTGGGGGTGCGGGTTGCCCGGTTGACGGGCGTGGCCGCGCTCGCCTGGGCTGTGCTCGGACTCGCGCCGGCCGCCGCGGCCGATAGCTGCCCGCCGGGGCACGTCAACAACCAGTACTCGGGTCAGTGCTACCTCGAAGGCAGCGCCCCCACCATCAACGGTGTCCCGTGTGTTGCCAGCAATCTTGGCCTGTGCCAATCGTTTCGGCAGAACCAGCAGCCTCCCCGCAAGCCGTACACCTCGATCGGCGCTGCGGGGTGGGTCAGCTCCGGGTGACCGTCTTGGTGATCAGTCGCTGGACCCAGTTCGGCGTCACCTGAGACATCGCGGCGAACACCCTCGTCTGACGTCCGACCGGGTAGTGCACCTTGGGTAGTCGGCTTCGCCCGGAGTGAGTGGCGGAGTAGACCGCGGCGGCTACGTCCTCGGGCTTGAGGTTCACCCCCAGCGACTTCGTGCTGCCGGTCTCGACACCGTCGGTCATGGCGGTCTTGACGAACAGCGGCCACATCGCCAGCACTCGGATTCCGTGCCGGCGCCATTCGAGCTCGAGTGCCTCGGTCAGCGCGCGCAGGGCGAACTTGGTGGCCGAATAGGTGGCCAGTTCGGGCTGGCCGTAAATCGCCGACGCCGAGCACATGTTGACCACCTGAGCTCCAGCGGTGTCCCGCAGATAGGGGAATGCGGCGTGCAGTCCGGCGAGCGCGCCGTAGAAGTTGATGTCGACCATGAGGCGATGGGTGGCCAGCGGCACGTCGGCGAACGCGCCGGTGGTCAGCACCCCCGCGTTGTTGACCAGGATGTCGAGTTGTTTTGATTCGCCAGTGAATTCGGCTAGGCATTGCGACCACTCGTCGGCGTCGGTGACATCGAGTCGGCCGATCACGATCTCTCCGCCGTGGTCGGTGATCTCGTCGCGCAGGACGCCCAGCCCACCGAGGTCGATGTCGTAGGCGCCGACCCGATAGCCGTGCCGCGCGAAGGCCAGGGCCGTCGCCCGCCCGATGCCGGCCGCGGCGCCGGTGATGAAGACGGTGCGCGTCGGCACTTCAGACGACCTTCAGCGTGGGCGGTGCGATGTCGCGTTCCGCGGCGATTCGGGTGTTGGCCGCCGCCATCGCCGTGTCGACCCGGGCGGCAGCAGTCTGGCAGGCGGCGGTCGCTTTGCGCCCCATCCCGTCGACGTCGTCGGCGGCGTTGCGCAGGTATGCGGTCACCGTCACCCGTAGCCGTTCGCCGGCGTACGCCAGCCGCTTGCGGAACCGGTCGTCGACCATCACGGTGATGTAGGGCAGTTCGAGCTTGATCATGTGCGCCTCCGGAGTGCCGTTGTGTCGAATGTAGACGACCGGCCGGCTCTCAGCCGTCGGCCCAGCGGTGGGCCTGTCCCTGCTCGCGGTACCAGTCGATGAGGTCGGGGTTGTCGATGGACCGCGGGTCCAGCGACACCTCGGTGTGACCGGCCATGATCGCGGTCACCGGCACTTCCAGCTTCTTGCCGGTCCGGGTGTGCGGTATCCCGGGCGCTTCGATGACGTCGTCGGGTACATGACGCGGTGAGAGCTTAGTCCGGATTGCGGAGCGGATGGTGGCGACCAGCTCGTCGTCGAGGGAGCGGCCCGGCGCCAGTGTGACGAACAGCGGCATCCAGTACGCCCCGTCGGGGCCGTCGATCCCGAGCACGAACGCCTCGGCCACGGCGTCGATCCCCTCGACCACCTCGTAGATGTCGGCGGAACCCATACGGATGCCATGCCGGTTGAGGGTGGCGTCACTGCGGCCGTGGATGATCAGCGACCCGGTGTCGGTCACCGTCACCCAGTCGCCGTGCCGCCATACCTGGGGGGCCGGACCGTCGGCCCAGTGGTGGTCGAAATAGGCGGCACGATAACGGGTTCCGTCCTCGTCGTTCCAGAAGCCGACCGGCATGGACGGCATCGGTGCGGTGATCACCATCTCGCCCACCTCGCCGATCAGTTCTTCCCGCTGCGGTGACCAACTATGAAGGGCCACACCGAGATAGCGGGTGGACAATTCGCCGGCAACCCCCGGCACACCGGCGGTGCCGCCCGCGAACGCCGTCACCACGTCGGTCCCGCCGCTGATCGAGGACACCGTGACGTGTGTGCCCACCTCGTCGTGCACCCAGTCGAAGAGGTCGGCCGGAAGTGGCGAGCCGGTGCTGCCGATCGTGGCCAGCCGATGCAGGTCGTGGTCGGTACCGGGATGCAGGCCCGCCTTGCGGGAGGCCAGCAGGTGGCCGGGGCTGGTGCCGAAATAGGTCACCTTCTCGTCCTGCAGCAACTGCCACAGCCGGTCGGCGTCCGGGTACAGCGGGTGGCCGCTGTAACAGACCACCGTCGCCCCACACATCAGCCCGGCGACCCGGAAGTTCCACATCATCCAGCTCAATGCCGTCTGCCAGAAGAACACGTCACCTGGGCCCAAGTCCGCGTGCAGGGCAGCGGCCTTCAGATGCTCCAGGACGACGCCGCCGTGGCCGTGCACGATGCCCTTGGGCTTGCCGGTGGTGCCCGAGCTGAACAGCACCCACAGGGGGTGGTCGAAGGCCACCGCGGTGACCTCGAGGTCGACCGGCTCGGCGACCAGAGCACGGTAATCGTCACCGCCCAGCACCAGCAGATGGGGTGAACCGGGTAGCAGGGCCAGCAGGTCCTGGGTGTCGGCCCGCTTGTCGATCCACCGTCCACCGAGTCGGTAGCCGTCAGCGCTGAACAGCGCCTTGGGCTCCAACTGCGCCAGGCGGGCGGCGGCGCCCTGGGGGGCGTAGTCCTGGCCGCACGCCGACCACACCGCGCCGATCGCGGCCGTGGCCAAAAAGGCGACCATCGCCTCGGCGACATCGGGCAGGTAGCCGGCCACACAGTCGCCGGGTCCGACACCGAGCCTGCGTAACTCAGCGGCCACCGCACCGACTCGGCCTTCCAGCTCGGCCCAGCCGATCTCGGTGCGGCTGCCGTCCTCGTCGACACCGACGATCGCCGCGCCGGGCCGTGTCGCGTGCCGCAGGATCTGCTCGACGTAGTTCAGCCGCACGCCCGGGAACCATTGCGCGCCGGGCATCGAAGCGTCGGCCAGCACCGCCGAGTCACCAGGGCCGGGGCCGACGTCCGCGCGGACATCGAAGTACTCCCAGACCGCGCGCCAGAACTGTGCCGGATGGTCGACCGACCACCGCCACAGTTCTGGGTAGCCGCCGTCCGGCGCGCCGTGCTGCGCAGCGGTGGTCCGGGCGAATCGCCTCCACTGGGGATCGGCGCCCTCGTCGGGCTCGTCGGCGTGCGGCACGCTGCTCCTCTCCGAGCATCTTCTGGTGGTGACCACCTGCGGTTGCTGCCGCCACCTGCCGGCGGACCCCAGTCCGCAGGAGCTGCTCACCACGGTCCGCCGGGACGGTTCGCAGGCGGTGCGTTCGCATCAGGGCACGCCGGAGAAACTACTCCACGCTCGCTGTGTCCGAGAAGCTGTTGGTCGTCACCGCGACCGTCATCCGTATGGTGATCGAATGGACTCTGCTGACCGACCGGCGGCACCGCTGGCCGGCGTCACTGTCGTGGCACTGGAGCAGGCTGTTGCGGCGCCGATGTGCACGCGCGTGCTCGCCGACTTCGGGGCTCGCGTGATCAAGGTGGAGAACCTTGCCGGCGGAGATTTCGCACGGCACTACGACGATGTGGTCAACGGTCTGGCTGCGCACTTCGTCTGGGTGAACCGCAACAAGCAGTCAGTGGCCCTCGACCTCAAGACGGCTGCGGGCATCGACGTCCTGCATCGATTGCTCGACGGTGCCGACGCGCTGGTCTCGAATCTGGCGCCGGGCTCGACGGCCAGGCTGGGCGTTTCACCGGAGCAGCTGCGGGAGCGACACCCCGACGTCATCGCTGTCGAGATCGACGGTTATGGCGCCGGTGGTCCGTTGTCCCACAAGCGCGCCTATGACCTTCTGGCGCAATCGGAGTCGGGGTCGTGCGCGGTGACCGGCCATCCCGGCATGCCGGCCAAGCCGGGGCCGCCGATCGCCGACATCTCCACCGGGTTGTACGCGGCGCTGTCGATCATGGCGTTGTTGCGTTCCCGGGAGCACGGCGGCGGTCGTGGTGGCGCGGTGAACGTGAGCCTGTTCGACACCATGATGGACCTGATGGGGTATCCGCTGACTTACACCCAGCACTCTGGCGTCGACCAGCAGCCGCTCGGGATGAGCTCGCCGGCGGTCGCGCCGTACGGTGCCTACGACACCGCCGACGGCCAGACAGTCGTGCTCGGCACCACCAACGACCGGGAATGGCAGCGGCTGGCGCGGGAGGTCATCGAACGTCCCGATTTAGCCGACGATCCGCGCCTGGCAGGTAACGCGGCTCGGGTCGCCCATCGAGCCGAACTCGATGAGGCGATTCAAAGCTGGTGTGTTCGCCACGATTTCGAGCACATCCAGAAGACGGCCGACACGGCCGGCATCGGCAACGCCCGATACAACCTGCCCAGCGATGTGGTGAACCATCCACAGCTGACCGCCCGCGACCGTTGGCGCACGGTGCAAACCACCAATGGACCGATCCGAGCCATCCTGCCACCGCCGATCATCGACGGCTACGAGCAGCCGATGGGTGCGGTGCCCGGCCTCGGTGAGCACACCGATGCCGTGCTAACCGAGTTGGGGTTGTCCGGCAACGACATCGGACGGCTGCGGGAGCAAGGCGTCATCGCCTGAGACGACAGGAGCGACTATGCGTGAAGCGGTGATCGTCAAGGCGGTCCGCACCCCGGTCGGTAAGCGGAACGGGGGACTGTCCGGCGTGCATGCCGCTGACCTGTCGGCCGCGGTTCTCGGTGCTCTCGTCGACCGGACGGGGCTGGACCCGTCCACCGTGGATGACGTGGTGTGGGGCTGTGTGTCCCAGGGCGGTGACCAGTCCAGCAATGTCGGCCGATTCGCCGTGCTCGCCGCCGGCTGGCCGGAGTCTGTTCCGGCGACCACCGTCAACCGGGCCTGCGGGTCCAGCCAGCAGGCTCTGGACTTCGCGGCGCAGGCGGTGATGAGCGGCCAGCAGCAGGTGGTGGTGGCCGGCGGTGTCGAGGTGATGAGCCGCGTGCCGCTGGGATCGGCGCGGGCCACCGGCATGCCGTACGGGCCGAGAGTGCTGGAGCGCTACGACAACTTCTCGTTCAATCAGGGCATCTCGGCGGAGATGATCGCGCGGAGGTGGGGATTGTCTCGCACCCAGCTCGATGAGTACTCCGCCCGCTCGCACGAACTCGCCGCGGCCGCGCAGGACCGCGGCGCCTTCGTCGATCAGATCGTCCCCGTGCCGGTCGACGGCGCGATGGTCACCGCCGACGAAGGTATCCGGCGCGGCACGACGGCCGACAAACTCGCCACGCTCAAACCGGCGTTCACCGAGGACGGCGTCATCCATGCCGGCAACTCCTCGCAGATCTCCGACGGCGCGGCGGCGTTGTTGGTCACCAGTGCCGACTACGCCGCCGCGCAGGGCTGGACACCGATCGCGAGATACGTCGCCGGCGCGGTGGCCGGGGCCGACCCGGTGCTCATGCTCACCGGTCCCATCCCGGCGACCCGAAAGGCCTTGGCCAAGGCGGGCTTGGCGATCGGCGACATCGGTGTGTTCGAGGTGAACGAGGCGTTCGCGCCGGTGCCGCTGGCCTGGCTGTCGGACACCGGCGCGGACGCGGACCGGCTCAACCCGCTGGGCGGCGCGATCGCGCTGGGCCATCCGTTGGGCGGATCCGGTGCGGTGTTGATGACGCGCATGGTGCATCACATGCGGGAGAACAATCTCCGTTACGGCTTGCAGACGATGTGTGAGGGCGGCGGCACCGCGAACGCCACCATCGTCGAGCTCGTCGGTTGACCCGACTACCGAGTGAGCTGCACCTGCCGTGCCGCCCTGATCGGCGTTTGCTGACTGCAGGGAACCGCCGGTACCGATCTCTCAGGAATTCCTTGGAGTTCTCATGCGAACGTCCAATCGAATTGTGTCGTGGAAATCGCTCAATTGAACAATTGCGGCAATATCAGCAACGGCAGCAGCTAATAACAATTCCGCGCTAACCAGGAAGAACACCCGGGCGCCACCGCGTTGGGCGACGATGTCGGCTCGGCTGGCTCACCTACCTGTTTGACCGCGGAACAACGTGACGGCTCAGTTCCCCGATCGAAACAAGTTCAAACCCACTTCTGGCGGATCTGGTGTACGTGGGTGTCGGCGCCTGGTCGACCGCGCCGTGGGCGCCGGCCGGCGTCTGGTGAGCGGTGCCGAAGTCGACGCCGGCGTGTCCTTGCTGGGAATGTCCGTAGAGCGAGGCTCAAAGGGTTTGCACAGCATCAGTACAGGCAGCGAACACCGCAGTCGGAGCTGGGTAGGGCGACTCGGTCTTGCTGCCATCGCGCCGGCGTTCCGCATTCGACAGACGGTGCCCGGTGAGCCCGACCGCGCGGCGGCCGGGATCTTGCGGCCGCAACCACCGTCCTGACCACTGCGGACCCGGTGCGGCGCCCAGGGCATGCCGGGGCCGGCGTCCGCGCGACATGCGCCATCCCGGGCAAGCGGCCGGTTATTTGCCATGGCGAACATGTCGCAGGCGTCAATTATTTCGCCAGTTACTTTCCCATCAGCTAATTGAAATCGAACAGGTAACGTTTGCGATCCGCAAATAGGGGGAACCTGAGAGAAGCCCCTTTGCTGCTTAGGTTTTTCTCAGGTAAGTTGCGTCTGTCGGGGCCTGGATCCACGTGAAGGGAAAGTCATGGACGTTGCTGTTCGGTCATATTTGACCGCGGGGTGGCAGTATTCGGGGCCAGCGCCATCGCGCTCGCGCCCATTCAGGTGACACCGCCAGACATTCACATCGCCAGCAACCGCGCATTGTCCGCATTGGCCGACGTGTCGCTGTCGTCGCTGTCCGATGTGATCCAGGCCCTCAACGGCGCCTGGAGCGGGTTGCAGGGCGGACTCAACGCCATCAACGGCGCGGCCGACACCGCCATCACCCAGCTCGGTGACGCTCTGCAGGCCGCTTTGATCTCGGGAATCAGCTCCGGCAACACGGCATTGCAGTCGATCGTCGACGGGCTGCTCGCCAGTGGCAGTGCCTTGGCCAAGGCAGTGGACAACGCCCTGGCGCAGTTCCCCACTCCGCAGGCGTTCATCAGTGCTTTGGTGCAGGCCTTCGGCAGCATTGACATCAATCTCGGCTTGGCGCTGCAGGCTGCGCTCAATGTGAGCATCGACGGCGCGGTGGCGCTGGCGAATGCCTTGGCGGCCGGCGGTGCGGCCTTGGCCGCGGCGTTCCAGGCCGCCGTTGCGGCGTTCCCGACCCCAGCCGATTTCGCCGCTGCGATCAGCGGCGCTCTGGCGGCGATCAACCCGACGCTGGGTGTGGTGGCCAATGCGTTGACCACGTTCACCGGTCAGTTGGCGACGACCATTCAGGCGGGAATTGCCGCTGGGCTCACCGGTTTCCAGGCGCTGCTCAATGCGCTCAGTGATGGTGGCAGTGCGCTGTCGGCGGCGTTCCAGGCGGCGCTGGCGGCGTTCCCGAGCCCGCAGGCGTTCATCAACGCGTTGGTGCAGGCGTTCAGCAATATCGACGTCAACCTCGGCTTGGCGTTGCAGGCCGCCATCAATGTGAGTATTGACGGGTTGCAGGGTTTCGTCGACGCGCTGGTCTCCGGTGGTGCCACGTTGGCCGCGGCGTTCAACGCCGCACTGGCGGCGTTCCCCACTCCGGCGGCGTTCGTGGCCGCTCTCAATGGCGCTCTGGCGGCGATCAACCCGACGCTGGGTGTGGTGGCGAACGCGTTGACCACGTTCACCGGTCAGCTGGGTGCGACGATCCAGGCGGGAATTGCCGCTGGGCTCACCGGTTTCCAGGCGCTGCTCAATGCGCTCAGTGATGGTGGCAGCGCACTGTCGGCCGCCTTCCAGGCGGCCTTGGCGGCGTTCCCGAACCCGCAGGCGTTCATCAACGCGTTGGTGCAGGCGTTCAGCAATATCGACGTCAACCTCGGCTTGGCGTTGCAGGCGGCGCTCAACGTCGGTATCGACGGGTTGCAGGGTTTCGTCGACGCGCTGGTCTCCGGTGGTGCCACGTTGGCCGCGGCGTTCAACGCCGCACTGGCGGCGTTCCCGACCCCCGCGGCGTTCGTGGCCGCTCTCAATGGCGCTCTGGCGGCGATCAACCCGACGCTGGGTGTGGTGGCGAACGCGTTGACCACGTTCACCGGTCAGCTGGCGACGACCATTCAGGCGGGAATTGCCGCTGGGCTCACCGGTTTCCAGGCGCTGCTCAATGCGCTCAGTGATGGTGGCAGTGCGCTGTCGGCGGCGTTCCAGGCGGCCTTGGCGGCGTTCCCGAACCCGCAGGCGTTCATCAACGCGTTGGTGCAGGCGTTCAGCAATATCGACGTCAACCTCGGCTTGGCGTTGCAGGCGGCGCTCAACGTCGGTATCGACGGGTTGCAGGGTTTCGTCGACGCGCTGGTCTCCGGTGGTGCCACGTTGGCCGCGGCGTTCAACGCCGCACTGGCGGCGTTCCCGACCCCCGCGGCGTTCGTGGCCGCTCTCAATGGCGCTCTGGCGGCGATCAACCCGACGCTGGGTGTGCTGGCGAACGCGTTGACCACGTTCACCGGTCAGCTGGGTGCGACGATCCAGGCGGGAATTGCCGCTGGGCTCACCGGTTTCCAGGCGCTGCTCAATGCGCTCAGTGATGGTGGCAGCGCACTGTCGGCCGCCTTCCAGGCGGCCTTGGCGGCGTTCCCGAGCCCGCAGGCGTTCATCAACGCGTTGGTGCAGGCGTTCAGCAATATCGACGTCAACCTCGGCTTGGCGTTGCAGGCGGCGCTCAACGTCGGTATCGACGGGTTGCAGGGTTTCGTCGACGCGCTGGTCTCCGGTGGCGCCACGTTGGCCGCGGCGTTCAACGCCGCACTGGCGGCGTTCCCGACCCCCGCGGCGTTCGTGGCCGCTCTCAATGGCGCTCTGGCGGCGATCAACCCGACGCTGGGTGTGGTGGCGAACGCGTTGACCACGTTCACCGGTCAGCTGGCGACGACCATTCAGGCGGGAATTGCCGCTGGGCTCACCGGTTTCCAGGCGCTGCTCAATGCGCTCAGTGATGGTGGCAGTGCGCTGTCGGCGGCGTTCCAGGCAGCGCTGGCGGCGTTCCCGAGCCCGCAGGCGTTCATCAACGCGTTGGTGCAGGCGTTCAGCAATATCGACGTCAACCTCGGCTTGGCGTTGCAGGCGGCGCTCAACGTCGGTATCGACGGGTTGCAGGGTTTCGTCGACGCGCTGGTCTCCGGTGGCGCCACGTTGGCCGCGGCGTTCAACGCCGCACTCAAGGCGTTCCCGACCCCCGCGGCATTCGTGGCCGCCCTCAACGCCGCACTGGCCGGGATCAACCCGACGCTGGGAATCTTGACCGGTGCACTGACGACATTGACCGGCCAGATCGGTACGACCATCCAAGCCGGGATTGCCGCCGGGCAGACCGCCTTCCAGGCATTGATCGCCGGCTTGAGCAATGGAGCCAGCGCACTGTCGGCCGCCTTCCAGGCAGCCTTGGCCGCGTTCCCGAACCCGGCGGCCTTCATCAACGCTCTCGTCAACGCCCTGGGCAACATCGACATCAATCTGGGGTTGGCACTGCAGGCGGCGCTCAACGTGAGCGTCGATGGACTGCAGGGCTTCGTCGATGCCCTGGCATCCGGCGGCGCCGCGTTGGCCGCGGCCTTCAACGCCGCGGTGGCCGCCTTCCCGTCGCCGGCCCAGTTCGTCGCGGCGGCTTCCGCCGCGCTGAACACAGTCACCGGGGCGCTCGGTGGCGGCTTCCAAGCCGCCTTGCACGCCGGACAGGAGGTGCTCCAGACGGGTGCCGCCGCGCTCACCGCCGGACTCAATGCCGGGTTGGCCGCTGGTAGTGCACTGATCGGCGCCCTCAACAACGGGCTCATCGTCGGTGGTGCTGCGTTGGACACCGCGATCAAGGCGGCCCTGTCGGCACTCCCGAGTCCGGAAGCGGTGGTGAACGCTCTCGCCACGGCAGGAGCACACATCAGCGCCCAACTCACCGCACTGGCTCAGTCGCTGAACGCAAGCCTGCAGGCCTCGTTCAACTTCAACTTCGGCGGTATCCACCTCGGGGGCGGCCTCGATGCGGGCGTCGGCGGGGCAGCCGCGACGCTGGCGGCCGCGGGTGCGGCCGTGACGTCGGCGGTGAAGGGTGTCAACGACACGGTGACCAGCATCGCCGGCAATGCGCCGACGGTCTCGCTGAAGGTCAAGGACACCACGGCACCGACTGCGAGCGCAGGGAAGGCCGCGACCGACACCGACACCGTGTCGCCGTCGGCCGCGAACTCCGGCACGAAGGCCTCGGTGCCGTCGGTCTCGACGCCGTCGCTGCCCAAGCTGCCGGCACCGCCGAAGCTCCCGTCGCTGTCGCTGCCGAAGCTCCCGTCGCTGTCGTTGCCGTCGCTGCCCAAGCCGTCGACGACCCCGGCCAAGGATGCGACGGACACCAAGGACGGCACCGACACGAAGGATTCCTCGCCGGCTCCCTCGCCGGCCAAGGATTCGACAAAGGACTCGACCGACGCCAAGCCGTCGACGAAGTCGCCGTCGTCGGACGCCAAGGGTGACGGTTCGCCCAAGGCGCCTGGCGCGTCGAAGAAGTCGTCGGCCGGTGCCGGACCGAGCGCGAAGAAGAGCTCCGGCTCGGACTCGAAGTCGGCGAAGAGCGGTAAGGCTGCCTAGCGCCTAAGCGCTAGACGCCCTCGACACCCCTCGACACCCATTGCACTGTGGCCCCTCCCGAGTCCGGGAGGGGCCACAGTCGTGTGCGCGGTCCGCAATGGCGTCGGACGCGGCCCGGCGATTCCGGGCATGCGAGCGGTCCGCTCAGACGAATTCGACGTCGGAAACTTTGATCTGCCCGTTGTCGTGTTCAAGGGTGATCACCACCCGCCAAACCCGGGGCTGCTGATCTTCCTTGGGGGCATCGGGGCCTTCCCGGTGCGAGGTGGCGGCGACGAGAACGACGGCTGTGTCGGCGTCCATCGATTCCACGGCGGCATCGTTGACGGTCACCTTGGTGGACATCTTGGAGTCCTGCAGCGCCTTGACCAGATCGTCGGCGCTGTCCTCCATGTTGCTCTTGAACTTGCCGGTGGAGTCGTCGATGATGCGCTGAACGCTCTCCTTAGCCTTGGTGTAGTCCATTGACATCAGGTTCACCACACCTTGGCGGGCCGCCGCCGAGTACTCGGCGGTGTGATGACGTTCCGACTCGGCTTTTCGGTGCTGCCACACCAGGTAACCGGTGCCGCCCGACAGGCCGGCGATCGCCAGGACAGCCACCGTTGCGGCCACTGCCTTGAGGCTGGGCGGACGTAGCCGCCGCTTGGGCGCGGCCACCTCGTCGGCGGTCGCAGCCCCGTCCTCGGGGCCGTCACTGTCGGCGACGTCAGAGTCGGTCGGTGCCGGTGTGGCGGCGTCGAGCTTGCGGCGCAGTTCGTTTGCGCGGGCCCGAGCGGCCTCGGCCCGAGCCTCGGCCGCGGCGGCTGCTGCCTCGGCGGCGTCAGCGGTCACGAGGTCGTCGGCGTCGTCGGCATCGGGCGCCTCAGACTCAGGTTTGCCCGGCGGCATCAGACCTCCTCGTCCCGCACGGTCGCATCGCGGTGAGCGACCGTAACACTGCCGACCAGCATTCCACAGCGGCAGTTCCCGGTCCGGCGGTGGTTTGCTCGTCGGCAGACCCGACCCCGCCGATTTTCTTTTCTGACCCGGAGAATTCGCTTACCGAGTGTGCGAAAGTATTCGGGTGCGATCGACCGTGCCAGTTCTTGCTGCCCTCCTGGCCGCCGGAGTGTTGACGCCGGCTTCGGCCGCTGCCGACCCAGCCGCCGCGCCGGTGAACGCCAGCGAATGCAATGACGCGTTCTGTACGCCGGGTATCGCGGCGGGAATGGAACTCGGCGCCCCGTGCAACGACACCGGTTACTACGTGTTCGCCGTCGACACCCGGAACAACTGGGGTCGATTGCTGTTCTGCGGCTCGCCGCGGCGCTATGAGCCGCGCTACTTCCGCTCGCCCCCGATGGTCGGGGTCAAGGAGTTCAACTCTAACTGCACCGGCTACGAGAACTACGTCGCCCAGGCCCCCGACGGGCTGTTCTTGACTTGCGCCATCCAGGGCAACGAAAGCATCTGGGTTCGCGGCGACGCCTAAGGGGTCGGCCCGGCTGGTGGTCGGGCGGCTACGTGCTCGCTGCTCACCAGTTCCGAAGCGAGCACAGCGCGCCCTTGGCGCCGGAGTTCTCCGCGACGACAACGCCGTCCACGGCCAGCACGCAGTGAAAGTTCGGCGGGAACTTCGACAGGCCGCTGGTGGCCATCACCATCGCCCACTCGTCGGGGTTGGCGAGCTGGACGTTGAGCACCCACTTCTGGCTGGGGCCGACGTCGGCCTCGATCTTGGGGCTGAACATGTACGGATCGTGGCTGTAGTCGGCCCAGTTCGGCGGGTCGATGTCGCGGTAGTAGATGTCGGCAGCGCGGAACGGCTGCTCGGCGAACACGCTGTAGGTGACCTGATGCATCACCGGTTCTTCGGCGTTGGCGGGACCCGCCCCGGCCACCCCGGCCACCGCGAGAACCAGCGCTGAACCCACCCGGACGAACCTCATGGCGCAGCCTGGCACGCCGCCTCCTTCTGCGAAAACACGATTACCGGATTGTAGGTCCTCGATTTGCTCGTGACCGGCGAACTCCCGATCTCGAGCGACGTCGCCTGATCGCCTCGCGCTGTGATCGGCGAACGCATACACAGGGTTGAATAGAGGGGTGGTGCTAACTCGTGAACCGGTGGCTGACCGATGACCCTCGTCGCAGGTGTCGATTCGTCCACCCAGTCGTGCAAAGTCGTGATCTGTGACGCCGAAACCGGAGCGGTCGTGCGCTCGGCGTCGACACCGCATCCCCGGGCACCGAGGTGGCGCCCGAACATTGGTGGGACGCGCTGCAGCAGAGTATCGCCGGGGCCGGCGGCTTCGACGATGTCGCCGCGGTGTCGATCGGCGGTCAGCAGCACGGCATGGTCTGCCTGGACCGGGACGGCGCCGTGGTCCGTCCGGCGTTGTTGTGGAACGACACCCGCTCCGGCGCCGCGGCCGCCGACTTGGTCGGCGAACTCGGTGCCGCACGGTGGGCCGCCGAGATCGGGGTCGTCCCGGTCGCCTCGATCACGGTGTCCAAGCTTCGGTGGCTGGCCGACCAGGAGCCGGCCCACGCCGATGCCACCGCCGCGGTATGCCTGCCGCACGACTGGTTGACCTGGCGACTGCGCGGCAGCACCGACGTCGCCGAGTTGTGCACCGACCGCAGCGACGCCAGCGGCACCGGTTACTTCTCGGCCGCCACCAACGACTATCGCGACGATGTGCTCACGCTGGCGATGCGGGGCCGTCGGCCGGCGTTGCCGCGGGTGCTCGGTCCGCGGGAGTCCGCCGGACAGACCGCCTCCGGAGCGGCGCTGGGCCCGGGTGCCGGCGACAATGCCGCTGCCGCACTGGGACTGGGAGCCGGACTCGGGGACTGTGTGATCTCGCTGGGCACCTCGGGGTGGTCAGCGCGGTCGGTGACGCAGTGCCCGAGGATCCCGACGGCCTGGTGGCCGGCTTCGCCGATGCCACCGGACGGTATCTCCCGCTGGTGTGCACGCTCAACGGCGCACCGGTGCTGGCCGCGGTCGCGACGATGCTCGGTGTGGACCTCGAGGAGTTCTCCCGACTGGCGCTGAGCGCTCCGGCCGGAGCCGACGGGCTGATCTGGGTGCCGTACTTCGACGGTGAGCGGTCGCCGAACCTGCCGAACGCCACGGGTGCGCTGCACGGTGTCACCGGCCGAAACCTCGGGCCGGCCAATGTGGCACGCGCCGCCGTGGAGGGCCTGCTGGCCTCGATGGAGTTCTGCTTGGACAAGATCGCCGAACAGGGGATCGAGGCCGGCCGGGTGGTGATGGTCGGCGGGGGAGTGCGCTCGGATGCGGTGCGCCGGATTGCCCCCGCGGTGCTGGGCCGACCGGTCGTGGTGCCCGAACCCGGCGAGTACGTGGCCCTCGGCGCCGCGCGGCAGGCCGCGTGGCTGTTGACCGGGGCCGACGCACCGCCGGCGTGGGCGACCGGCGATGCCCAGACCTACGAAGCCGACCCACGCCATGGGTGCTCGACCGATACACCGAAGCCAGGCTGCGGACACTCGGTCAGGACACGTAGCGGCGCGCGGTGCGCCCCCGGATGCCGGACACGATCTCGTAGTCGATCGTGCCGGCGCCGCGGGCCCAGTCCGCTGCCGTCGGCTCCCCGGCCGCGCCGGTGCCGAACAGCACCGCACGGTCACCCTCGGTGACACCGGCACCGTCGGGGCCCAGGTCGACGACGAACTGGTCCATACAGATCCGGCCCACGTTGCGGAACCGCCGGCCGCCGATCGCGACCGTCAGGGCGTTCGACAACACCCGCGGCACGCCGTCGGCGTATCCACAGGCCACCACCGCGACGGTGGTGTCGCGCTGCGCCGTCCAGGTGTGGTTGTAGGAAACGCCTTGGCCGGCAGCGATTCTCTTGACCAGGGCGATCTCCGCGGTCAGTGTCATGGCCGGAATCAACCCGAAGTCGCCGACGGCGGGCACCGGGGTGCGCCCGTAGATGGCGATCCCGGAGCGCACCAGGTCACGGGACAGCTCCGGGCGGGTCAGCGCCGCCGCCGAGTTGGAGATGTGCACGACCTGCGGGGCCGCGCCCACCCGGCGCAGATCGGTCACGCAGGCGTCCAGGCCGGCCGCCTGGCGGTCGTTGAGCGGGTGCTGGGGCTCATCGCCGTGGGCGAGGTGGGTCATCGCGGTTCGCAGCACGATCGCCTGGGAGGCCCCGTACTTGGCGAGCGCGTCGCGCAACAGCGGCCAGTCGGCAGGCGCCGCGCCGCTGCGTCCCAGGCCGGTGTCGACCTTGACCCCGACCGTGGCGGTGACACCCAGCCGGTCGGCGGCTGCCACCACCTCCGAGAGCTGGCGCACCGAGGACACCACCACCTCGACCCCTGCCGCGATCGCACCGCGGAAATCGGTTGTCGGCGTGTGTAACCACGCGATGACCGGGGCATCGACACCGTCGCGGCGCAGCGCCAGTGCCTCCTCGACAGTGGCCACGCCCAGTTCGGCCGCACCGGCTCTCAATGCCGCGCGAGCGACCTGGCTGGCGCCGTGCCCGTACCCGTCCGCCTTGACGACAGCCAGCACACCGACGCCCGAACGCTGTCGCACCACGGCGACGTTGTGTGCGACAGCCCCCAGGTCGACCACGGCCTCGACCGCGGCAGCCATGTCAGTAGTCGATGGCCTCGATCAGCGGTGACGGCTCGTCCATCAGCGCCCAGAACCGGTCCCGGATCGCCACCGTCACCGGACCGGGGCGTCGGCCACCGAGATCCTCACCGTCCAGGGCGACGATCGGGGTCACCCCGCCCGCCGTCGTCACCGCCATCAGCTCGTCGGCGTCGTACAGATCGCGACTCGTCACGTCGCACAGGGTCGCCTCGATCCCCATCGCGTCGGCGATCTCGAAGACGGTCTTGCGGGTGATGCCCGGTAACGCGTTGCGCGACGGCGAGAACAGCTTGCCGTCCTTGACGATCACCACGTTGAAGCCCGGCCCCTCGGCGACGCAGTTGTCGGCGTCGAGCAGGATGGCCGTGCGCGCCCCGCGATCCTTGGCCTCAAAGCTGGCCGCGGTCAGATCGCCCCACTGGTAGTTCTTGATCGTCGGGTCGACGGTGTTGCGGCCCGCACGCCGCACGTGGCGCGGCACGATGGCGGTGGTGCCGAAGATCTGCTCCTCCGGCGGGAACGCCCACAGGTAGGGGATGGCATAGATGTAGACCTGGTGATTGAGCTTGGACAAGTCCTTCTCGCCCTTGCGCTTTCCGTATCCGCGAGTGACGGTCAGGTTGACGAAGGACTCCCGCAGCTGTGACAGCGCCACGCAGCGCTTGGTGATGTCGGCCAACTCGGCCTTGGTCATCCCGGCGTCCAGTCGCAGTTTGGCGGCGCCGTCGAGTAGCCGGTCCAGGTGATCGTCGAGCCGGAAGATGTTGCCGTGCCAGACGTGGGCGACGGTGTAGGTCAGATCCGAGTGTCCGAAACCGGTGTCGAAGATGGAGATTCGCGCCTCGGAGGCGGGCAGGTACTCGCCCTCGATCCACGCCGCGCCGCCGGCGAACTCGCTGGAGTGGTCCAATTCGTAATCGCTGTACTGGATCACCGAGCCGGGCGGGGTGTCCTCCCGAATCGCGCCGGGCTCGACGCTGACCAGGTTGCTGGTGGAGAAGTCGGTGTTGATTGTCATGGTGGGACGTCCTTTTCGTAGGTGACTAGTCGTTGACAAGGTGGGTGCGGGCGAAGTCCGAGCCGGCTTCCCCGCGGGCCAGGCGGTTGCGCAGCCCGGTGCCCCACCACAGCGCGGCGACCGCGACGATGCCGAGGAAGACCCAGCCGTTACCGGCGAACTGGGGCAGGAAGATCAGTGCGACCGCCACTGCGAGGAACACCACCAGTGCGGTGATGTAGACCGGCAGCCGGAACCGGCCCAGGTCGAAGGTGCCCGGCTCGCCTTGCGGGATGGTGCCTTTGCGTACGCCGATCAGCAGCCCGATGGTCTGCAGGATGTAGACGGAGAAGAACAGCAGCGAGGCGATGCCGAGGATGTAGTTGAATGCCTTCTCGTTGACCAGTGCCGACAGCAGCAGCATCGTGGACAGGCAGCCGAGGCCGATCACGGCGTAGGTGGGTGCCTTGCTCTTGGGCGAGACGTGCCGCCACAGATGCGACAGCGGAAGCATGTTGTCCCGGGCCATCGAGTAGGTCAACCGGGTCGCCACCAGGATGTTGGACAGCAGGCAGGCCAGGATGTTGGTCAGGGCCACCGCGACAACGATTTTGGTGACGACCGGGCCGGCTTGCTGGTTGATGATCTCCTCGATGGGGGCGGCCGAGTTGGCCGCCACCGCTGCCTCGTCGCGGATGGCGAGCACGTAGACGATGTACATTCCCAACTCGATCACGATCGAGGTGACCAGGGCGTAGAACATCGTGCGCGGCACCACGTAGCGGGCGTTCTTGGTCTCCTCGGCGACGTCGGCGCCGGATTCCACACCGATCAGGCCGAAGAACGGGCCGAGTGCGGCAGCGAGCCAGGCCAGCACGTAGGAGTCTTTGTCGCCGGACTCTCCACCGGTGAACAGCGCCGAGATGGGCTGATGGTGATCGGGGGCGGAGAACGCGATGATTGCCACCAGCAGCGTCGCGCCGACCGTGATGACCAGCTCGAGGCTGACGCCGATGTTGTTGACCATCGTCGCGAAGCGCACTCCGTAGATGTTGATGAGTACGCACAGGAAGACGACCGCGATGGCGACCAGGATCTGTTCGCTCTGGGTCATGTTCCAGCCGAACAGCCCACCGAGGTAGCCGGACAGGATGAATCCGACGCCGGTCATGCCGCTGATCCAGCCGAGCAGTGCGACGAAGCCGGTGAACCAGCCCAGGCTCGGGCCGTTGATGCGGCTGGTCCACTGGTAGGCGTAGCCGGCCAGTGGGATCTTGGCGGTCAGGTCGGCGGCGATGAACGCCCACAGCGAGAACACCACACCGGCGAGCAGCAACGTCCACACGAACGGTCCGCCGGCGGTGAAGTAACCCGCCCCGAACCCGGTGAACACCGCCGTGGTGGCGCTGATGGTGGCGAACCCGATGGCGAACGACGCCAGGGTGCCCACCGACCGGTCGAGCCGCTGTTGGTAGCCGAACTCGGCGAGCCGGGCGTCCTCGCTTTCGCCCGGCGTCGATGCGGGCGGGAGGGGAGACGGTGAATGAGTGGAGGGTGTCAGCGCGTCGGTCATGGTCACTCCAGGTCAGGACTATTCGCAGATCAACTGAACCTAGGAAAACCCCTGATGAACGCTTTCGGAAGTTCCACCTTTCAATGGACTGATAACCGAGATTTATCAGTGGGGTTCGTCGCCGAAGTTCCAGTGCTCCTGCACGTGCGAAACCAGCGCCTCGGCCTGCCGAGACAGCCGCCCGGGATGCCAGGCCAGCGCCGTGTAGCTGGGCGGCCGGCCGGTGATCGGCACGTAGGCGATGCCGGGGCGGTCGTAGAAGTGTGCCACCGACGACGTGGTGAAGCTGATGCCCAGGCCGCGGGCGATCATGGTGGTCTCGGCTTCGTAGGTCGCGGCGATCCCGGCGATCGAGGGTGGACGGTTGCCGCGGACGTCCATGGCCATCCAATAGTCGCGCCAGCTGCCGGCGGTCAACGGGGCACAGACGATCGGTTCGTCGAGCAGTTCGGTGATGTCGACATCGGCGCGTTCGGCGAAGCGGTGGTCGCGCGGGAGGCAGGCCACCCAGGACTCGGAGTCCAGGATCAGCATCCGGTGCTCGGGTAGGTCCACCGGCGGACGAATGAGTGCGACCTCCATGCTGCCGTCACCGAGGCCGGCCGTCGGATCGGCGAAATCGAATTCGGTCGGCTCCACGACCACCCCGGGGTGGGCCGCCTCGAAGTGCCGCACGATTCGGAACAGCAGGTCGGCGCCAGTGCCGATGAGGTAGCCCAGCCGCAGCACGCCCTGCTGTGTACCGGACAGCGTGACCAGGTTGGCGGTCACCGCGTCGACCCCGGCCAGCGCCTGCTGTACCTGCGGCAGCCAGGCAGCGCCCAGATCGGTGAGTGCGACTTCGCGGGTGTTGCGGGTGAACAGGACCACGCCGAACTGATGCTCGAGCTGTTTGATCGCCGTTGACAGGGCGGGCTGGGTGATGAACAGCTTGTCGGCGGCGCGCCGGTAGTTCAGCTCGGTGCCGAGGGCGGCGAAGTAGCGGAGTTGGCGCAACGTAACGTCGGCGTTCGTGGTGACCTCCTCGATGGCCGGCGGATGACGGCTTGCTCCAGTGTGCGGCCACTTCCGCGGCTGCGGCCAGCGAGCCGCCGCGGCGCGATAACCTCGTTCTCGCGAAGTGCTGTCCCACTGGGTGGGTGTTTGGACACGATCCGGGCCCGAGGTCGCCGACGTGTCGTCCACAATGATCGGCGGCGCGGGCCGAGCTCACATCGCTCGCCCGTACGCTGGCGGGATGTTTGGTCCAGAGAGGAGTTCGACATGCGACGCTTCGACGCCGTAGCACGCCTGGCGAGCGCACAGGATCTGGACGGCCATGGCGTCTGAGGCAGACCGCACGGGCGCCGCGGTGGACGGTGCCGACGACGTCGATGTTGCCCCCGACGTGTCGGAGGTGCTGGCCGAGCTGGCCGAGGCGGAGGCCGCCGAAGCGGAGGCGCGCGCGGAGGCGGCGCGCGCCAAGGCGACCGCGGCCCGGCTGCGCGGCTCCACCCCCACTGGGGACGCCACCGAGAGCGGTGACACGAACGACGACACGAACGACGAAGCCGGCGCCGGGTCGCCCCGGCGCGGCCGCCGGCCCCGGCTGTGGTGGTCCAGGATCGCCCTGGCCGCGGCGGTCCTGGTGATCTGCGGCCTGCTGGCGGTGACGGGTGTGATGGTCTGGCAGCATCGGCAGGTCGCCGCGCAGCGCGCCCACCAGGCGGAGTTCGTCGCGGCCGCGCGGGCCGGGGTGACAGCCCTGCTGTCGATCGACTACACCCACGCCAAGTCCGATGTCGCGCGGGTCATCGACCTGTCCACCGGAACGTTTCGCGCCGACTTCACCAAGGGCGCCCAGGATTTCGTCACGACCGCGGAGCAGTCCAAGGCGGTCACCGTCGGGTCGATCAAGTCGGCCGCGTTGCAGTCGGAGGACGGCGACACCGCGGTGGTGCTGCTCGCGGCCAGTTCGACGGTTACCAATGCCAATGGGGCACAACAGGACCCACGCGCCTGGCGGATGAGCGTGACGGTGGCCCGTGATGGCGGCCAGTTGAAGATGTCGAATGTGGAGTTCGTGCCATGAGCAGTGAGAAGACCGAGGTGTCTACCGAGAGCGACACCGAGGTGTCTACCGAGAACGACACCGCAGGCCAGGACAGCGTCGCGGAGTCGACGGTCGAGGTCGCCGAACCCGCCGCCGAGCCGGTCGATACCGAGCCGGCTGCCGGCCCAGCGGGCCGGGCACTGAGCTGGATCGGTCGCCGGTGGGTGGCCGTGCTGATCGTCGTCCTGCTGATCGCGTCGGCCGGGGCCGCCGGTGGCGTCTACTGGTGGATGTATCGGCCCGACCAGCTGACCGACGCCGCGGCCCAGCAGCAGGCCAGGGACGCGGCCAGCCAGGGCACGGTGGCGTTGCTGTCCTACGCCCCGGACACCCTGGACAAGGATCTGGCGACCGCCAAGTCCCACCTGACCGGCGAATTCCTCAAGTACTACAGCCAGTTCACCGATCAGATCGTCGCGCCGGCAGCCCGGCAGAAGGGCGTCAAGACCGAGGCGACGGTCGCGCGGGCAGCGGTCTCGGAGATGCATCCTGACAACGCCGTCGTCCTGGTATTCGTCAATCAGGTGACCACCAGCAAGGACCGGCCCGACCCGGCGCTGGCGACCAGCAGCGTCCTGGTGAAGCTGACCAAGACCGACGGCCGCTGGCTGATCTCCGAGTTCAACCCGGTCTAGAGCGCCGCGGCAGGGGAGGCCCGGCGTGAGCGCGACGGCAGACGCCAACACCCACACCCTGGTGCTGGCCATGGACTATCGGGTCCCCGACCCGGCCCGGGTCTGGCCGGTGCTGCAGCGCAGCAGGGGCGCGCTGGCCGACCTCGGCGCGCACTATGTCGTGTTGTACGTCTCGACCCGCGACCGCGGACGGGTCATGGTCACCATCTCGTTGCGCAGCAGGGAACCGATCCTGGAAGTGCTGCGCTCCCGGGCCTTCCTGAGTTGGTTCGACGCGGTCGGCCTGCAGGACATCCCGGCCATCTTCGCCGGCGAAACGGTGGACAAGATCGGATTGGCCGACGGGGACGACGCACCCGGGGTCATCATGGCGACGATCGCCCGAGTCGACGATGTTGCGGTCCTGCTGTCCCGGATCCATGAGGCGCTACCGCGCCTCGCCGCGGCGGGAATCCGCAACCTGCGGCTGTTCCAGGCGTTCGACGACGAACACGAGACGATGGTCCTGCAGGAGATCGATACCGAGGAGGATGCCAGCCGCTGGATCGACCATCCCGATTCGGTGGCCGAGTGGATGGCCGGCGGCGGCCCCGGTGCCTACCCGCCCGTCTTCGTGGGCCGGCTACAGCACGTGATGCGCATCGACGAGAACGCCTGATCGCCGTGTTCGTCTGTCTGTGCAGGGGTGTCACCAGCCAGGCCGTCGTCGATGCCGTCGCGGCCGGAGCGCGGACCACCAAACAGGTCGCCAAGGTGTGCGGTGCCGGAATCGACTGCGGGCGCTGCCGGCAGACCGTGCGTGCCATCATCGATGCTGCCGCGCCAGAAGCCAAGCGGCACAAGGGTTTCCTTCGCAAGTCCTGACTGTCGGTGGATTCTGACCGCCGAGTGGGACAAGCGCGTGCGCCTGCCACCGCCGCCACGCTATGGTGCGCACCGCACATGGTCGGCGCCGAGCGCGGTCGGTGGTGAAGGAGTAGCCAGATGAGCGGAGTTGTGGTCACCGGCGCGGCGTCGGGGATCGGACGGGCCTGCGCCGAGGCGTTGGTCGCCGACGGGCGCCGAGTCGCCCTGTGGGACATCGCCCCGGCGGTGGCCGAAGTCGCCGCCGGCCTCGGGATGCCGCATGCGGTGGTCGACGTCTGCGACAGCGGCGCGCTGAGCTCCGCGGTGCAGGACGCGGCTCGCGGGCTGGACGGTATCGACGGCCTGGTGCACGCGGCCGGACGGGTCCTCGCCGAGCCGGTAGGCGCCTTCACCGAGGAGTCCTGGGACGCGGTGCTCGACGTCAACCTGCGTGCCCAGGCCATCCTGGCGCAGCTGCTGCTACCGCATCTGCAGGAGGCCGCGCGCGCCGGCGCCGGACCCGCGATCGTCGGGATCTCCAGCATCGAGGGGCTGACGGCCAACCCCTTCATTCCCGCATACTGCGCATCCAAGGCCGGGTTGCTCGGCCTGACCCGATCGATGGCGGCGCAGCTGGGCCCGGAGGGGATCCGGGTCAACGCGGTGTGCCCCGGCTTCATCCGCACGCCGATGTTGCAGATCGCCCTCGACATCGACGAGGTGCGGGAAGGTTTCGAAGCCGCCGCGCCGATGGGCCGCATCGGCAAGCCGGAGGAAGTGGCTGCGGCGGTGGCGTTCCTGATGTCGCCCAAGGCGTCCTTCGTCACCGGGGCGCACCTGGTGGTCGACGGGGAGTGACCAGCCGCCACGCCTGACGTCGGGGCGATGGTCCCTTCCGGCAGGGGACGTCGGGCCCTAGGTCGCATCGCCGCCCCGGTTCAGGATTGAGCGATGACGACCGGTGCCCCCGGGGTGGCAGGGATGGTCATCGACGCCGTGCTGCCCAGCTATGACGTGGTGATCATCGAACACATCGTGGTGCACGCCGATCCGGCGACCACCTACTCCGCGGCCCGCGGTCTGGACCTGCTGCGGGTGCACAGCCCGCTGCTGGACGCGGCCATGTGGGTGCGCCAGCTGCCGTCGTATCTCACCGGCCGCGCGGCGCCACGCCTGTCGCGATTGGTGATCGGCGACGGGGTCGGCATCCCGGGCTGGCTGGTGCTGGGCGAACGCCCCGGTGCGGAGATCGCCTTCGGTGCCGTCGGGCGGTTCTGGCAGCCGGTGATCGAATGGCGCAGCGTCGAAGCCGGCGCCTTCCCCGGTTTCGACGAGCCGGGCTGGGGCAAGATCGCCGCCAACTTCTCGGTTCTGCCGTATGGTCCGGATCGCACCCTGCTGAGCTACGAATGCCGTACCGCGACAACCGATCCCGCATCCAGGCGGAGCTTCGCCCGATACTGGTGGCTGATTCGGCCCTTCGTGGCGCACATCCTGCGTGCGACGCTGCGCCAGATCAAGGCCGACGCGGAGGCCGCGAGGTGAGCCCGGTGCTGGTCACCTACGGCTCGCAGCGCCGCGACACTGAGGCGCGCCGCAGGTTGACCGACCCGTGCGGGCTGCACAAGTCCCCGCAGCAAAGGACTTACGTCTCTGTCCGGTGATGGCCGCCGCGGGTGACAGTGGATATACGAGCGGCGATCCAGCAGAAGGCGGCGAGAACCCATGAGCGCGCATTTTCCCGACCATGACACGGTTCGGGCCGTGCTGACCCTGGCAACGCAGGCCCCCTCCGTGCACAACTCGCAGCCCTGGCACTGGCGGGTCGGGCCGCACAGCATGCACCTGTTCGCCGATCCGAGCCGGCACCTGCCCAGAACCGACCCCGACCGGCGCGACATGCTGGTCAGCTGCGGCGCCGCGCTGCACCACTGCACCGTCGCCCTGGCCGCATTGGGCTGGCAGGCCAAGATCCACCGCTTCCCCAACCCGGCTGACCATGATCACCTGGCCTCCATCGAGGTGTCCGCGCAGCCGGCCGGCGAGCTCGACGTCACGCTGGCCGCGGCGATCGCGCGGCGGCGCACCGATCGGCGCAACTACAGTTCCTGGCCGGTCCCCGGTGGCGACATCGCGTTGATGGGCGCCCGAGCGGCCCGCGCGGGAGTGATGTTGCGGCAGATCGACCTGCTGCCGCAACTCAACGCGATCATCGCCCGTTCGGTGTGGAAGCACGCCGCCGACACCGACTACCTCACCGAACTCAACGCCTGGAGCGGGCGGTACGGCTCGGTAGCCGGTGTGCCGGCCCGCAACACCCCGGCGGTGGACCCCCATGCCGCGATCCCGGCCCGGGTCTTCGCCGGGCCGGCACTCCAGCAACCGGCACAGACCTCGACCGCGCAGGACAACGCCGTCATGCTGGCACTGGGCACCGAGACCGACGACGAGATGGCCCGGCTGCGGGCCGGGGAGGCGACCAGCCTGGTGCTGTTGTCGGCGACCGCGATGGGGTTGGCGACGTGCCCGGTCACCGAGCCGCTCGAGGTCGCCGAGACCCGGGATGCGGTGCGCGCCGACGTCTTCGGTACCAGCGGGCATCCGCAGATGCTGCTGCGGGTGGGGTGGGCAGCGGTGAACGCCGACCCGCTGCCGGCCACGCCGCGCCGCCCGCTGCCGGAAGTGGCCGACTGGCTGGGCGACGGAGCCTTCGTGGTCGGCTCGGATATCGTCACCCACGTCGGATAATTCGCAGGACCGCGTCATGGACACTCACTTCCGTTTGCGTCGAAGCTGGTTCACCCGGTTGTTCGGGCGCAGCCCGCTGGTGCGCTCGAGCGACCGTGTCGAGGCCTTGACGCTGCTGCTGGCCGTGATTGTGGTGCTGGTGGCGATGCCGGTTGCCGGCGCCGTCGGAACCGCCGTCTACTCCAGCCGCAGCGCCGTGTACGACGCCGAGCTGCGCAGCCGCCACCCCGTCACCGCGACGGTTCTCCAAGACAGCGACGCCACAATGCGGCCCTACAGCGTCACCTTCGCGGCTCGCGGCCGCTGGCGGGATCATGGTGTGGTGCACGAGGACACCTTCGCCTGGAATCGTGCGGTCACCGCGGGGGAGCAGTTGACGATCTGGGTCGACGAGCACGGCGACTACGCCGGCCCGCCCGCGCGGCCACACCGGGCGGCGGCCGACGGGATCAGTGCCGGAGCCGTGTTGTGGATGACGGTCGTCACGCTGGCCGCGGCGATGGTCGCCTTGGTGCGGTTCCGCCTCGATCGGCGTCGGCACGCTCAGTGGGATCAGGGGCTGCGCACGCTGGTCGACGAAGGTGGCGGGCGCACGAGCACCGACCGCTGATCGAGGTCGCTGCCCTGCAGGGAGGCCTGGGAGAGCCGCTAGGAGAACCGCAGCGTCGACCCCGGTGTCAGGGTCTGCACCTTCCCGCGGCATTCGATTTCGATCGCCGGATGGTCGGTGGGGTCGACGCTGACCTCGGCATTGCGCCCCAAGATCGTCAGGTGCAGGCGGTAGCCGCGGTAGTAGATCGGCAACCTCAGGGCGCCAAGGCTTTCCGGCCACATCGGGGACAGGATCAGCCGGTCAGCCCGGGTCTCCAAGCCGGTGAAGCAGCGCTGCAGCAGGTCGATGCTGCCGGCCATCGCGGCGATGTGGATACCCTCGGCCGTGGTGCCGCCCTGGATGTCGGCGACGTCTGACATCAGCACCTGCTGGAAATAGCGCATGGCCCGCTCGCGGTCGCCACGCGCCAGCACCCAGGCGTGTACGACGCCACTGAGTGTCGACCCGTGCGAGGTGCGGTGCAGGTAGTAGTCGACGGTCTGCGGTATCTGCTCGGGGGTGAACCGGTATCCCATCCGGGCGAACAACTCCCGCAGCTCGTCGGCGGACAATAGATAGAACAGCATCAGCACATCGGCCTGTTTGGAGGCCTGGTAGCGGTTGACGCTGTCGTTCTCGGCCTCCAGGATCCGGTCGAGTCGCTGGATGTTGTCGTAGCGCTGCCGGTAGCTGTGCCAGTCCAGCTCGGCCAGCTCGCCGTACCCCTCGAACTGGCTGATCACCTCGGCCCCGGACGAGGCGGTGTGGAACGGCACGAACATGCGACGGCTGACGTCGTCCCATTTGTCGAGTTCGCGGCCGTGGATTCCCAGCCGCTCCAGCAGATCCAACCGGTCACGCAGCGGGAGCGCGTCGATGGCGTCGAGCGCCCGCACGATCACCCACACCGCCATCACGTTGGTGTAGGCGTTGTTGTCGACACCGTCGTAGGGTGCCCCGGGGTAACCGGAATGGAATTCGTCCGGGCCGATCACACCGCGAATCACGAAGCGGCCCAATGTGTCGTCGAACTCGGCGCGGCTGACCCAGAAGCGGGCGATCTCGGCGAGCATCTCCGCGCCGTTCTCGATCAGGTATTCCAGATCACCGGTCACCTGGTAGTACTGCCACACGTTGTAGGCCACCGCGCTGCCGATGTGGTGGGCTCGGGCGCTGGCGTCGGGATTCCACCGGCCCGAGTTGGGATTCAGGTGCAGCTGCTGGCTCTCCTCGCGGCCGTCACTGCCCGATTGCCACGGGAACATCGCACCGGCGTAGCCGGCTTCGCGGGCGGCCCGGCGGGCCTCGGGCAACCGCCGGTAGCGATAGCGCAGCAACGACCGGGTGGTTTCGGGTGCGCGCAGATTGAGCACCGGGAAGGCGAACAGTTCATCCCAGAAGATGTGGCCGCGGTAGGCCTCGCCGTGCAGTCCGCGGGCCGGCAGGCCGGCGTCGAGATCCACCGCGCGGTTGGGCACGGTCTGCAACAACTGCAGCAGATGCAGCCGAACGACCCGCAGCGCATCGGGATTGTCGTCGAAGGCGATGTCGAACCGTTCCCACAGGTGCGCCCATTCCCGGATGTGCCCGTCGCGCAGGTCGCCGTAGCGGCCGAGCTGACTCAACAGCCGTGCGGCGGCATCGCCGGGTTCGGAGATCGCGTGATCGCGTCCGGAGAAGATGGCCGCCATCTTCTCGACCGTCACCGACTCACCGGCGGAGAGGTTGACCAGGTAATCGTGACCGGTGCGGCGATGCTCGTCGACGAACCGGCCGTCGGCCTCGGTCCGCGCCCGGCCGCGCCACACCCGGGTGCGGGCCGCCACTGCGATCGGGATCCGCGACTGCAGCGTTTCGCACACCAACAGAGCCGAATTCGGTGAGAGCTCTGTGGTGGTGGTGGCGACCAAGTGGTCACTGGACAGCTGCCGGTAGCGCTCGACACCGGAATTGCGGACGTCGCCGTCGATGATCGAGAGCAGCTCGATCGTGCCCGACCAGTCTTCGGCCCAGATGGTGGTCTCCAGCGCGCAGGCGTGCGGCAGGTGCATGGCGGCGATGCGCCGCTGGACGACCCTGCAGGTGCGCCCGGCCGGATCGCGGAACCGGAATTCCCTGGTCAGCTCGGCGTGCCGTAGGTCAAGGCACTGTCGGTAGGACAGGATCTCGGCCGCGTCGACGTCGAACCAGTCACCGCCGTCGATCCGGAACTTCAGGGATAGCCAGTTCGGCAGGTTGACCAGGCTCTCGTTCTCGATGCGGACACCACCGATCTCGTCGGCAAGCCGGTTGTACAGCCCGGCGGCATAGGTGCCCGGATAGTGGAACGTGCCGGCGTCCGCCTCCGGTGCGCAGCCCCGGGTGGCGCGGTATCCGTTGCCGACGGTGCACAGCGCCTCGCGCAGTCGCTCCTGCTCGGGAATGTAGCCGCCGAACGTGAATGTCCAAGGGCTGGAGAGTATCTGGCGGTCGACGTCACACTGGTCGACCAGCCGCTCGATGAACTCCCGGACGTGATCCGGGTCGGCAAGCGAAAACCGCGCCGCGGTGGACCGGTCGCCGTCCTCGTTGTGCTGCACCACTATTCCGATCCCGTCGTGCAGCACCGAGTCGAACGCGTCCTCGTCGGTCAGGTCGTCGCCGATGTAGACGGGCAGCAGCGGTTCCTGGCCGGCGATCCGGTCGGCGATCCATTCCAGCGTCTTGCCCTTGTCCCAGTCCAGGTTCGGACGCAGTTCGGCCACCTTGCGACCGGCGGTCACCTTGAGTCCCAGTCGCGCCCCGGCCCGGTGCACCGCTGCCGTGACGGTGGCGGCCGCCTCGGGAACGGCGTTGCGGTAATGCACGGCGACCGCGAATCGCTTGTGCTCCACGACGACTCCGGCGACCGATGCCAGTTCCAGGCCGAGTTCGTCAGCAGCCTGGGCCAGCAGCGGCACCGCGGCGGCGGCGACCTGGTTCTCCTGGTGCGAACCGTCGGGCCCGACCATCTCGAACCCATGGCTGCCGGCATACCACAGGCCCGGTATCCCGATGCGGGTCCAGATGTCGGCCAGGTCGCGACCGGACAGCACGGCGACCGGGTAGAGCGCGGCCAGCGACTGCAGCGCCTTGTCCGCGCCGGGCACCAGGGTGGCCGCGGCCGGGTCGTCGACGATGTCGGACAGGGTGCCGTCGAAGTCGAAGAACAACGCGGGACGGCGGGCCGACACGACACCGGCCACCTGCCCGAAGGACAACAGGGCGTCGGGCAGTGCGGACATCCGGCGGTCGATGGCCCGCACCGTGACATCGGCGAGGTCGCCGATCACCGCGTCGGCGCCGCACCGCAACAGGTCCGATCGCGCGGCTCCGGTCCGGTCGACCCCGATCACCAGACCGAAACCGCCGGCGCGGCCGGCCGCCACACCGGCTTCGGCGTCCTCGACGACGGCGCACCGCCCGGGCCGCGCCCCCAATCGCCGCGCGGTCTCCAGCAACATCGCCGGATCGGGTTTGCCAGGCAGGCCCAGCTCGGCGGCGACCATCCCGTCGACCCGCACCGCGAACAGGTCACCGATCCCGGCGGCGTCCAGCACGGCCTGGCAGTTGCGGCTTGCCGAGTACACCGCCGTGCCGATACCGAGTTCGGCCAGGCGGCGCACCAGGGCGACGGTGGAGGCGAACGTCGGCACCCCGTCGGCGATCTTGGCCAGGTAGAGCCGCTGCTTGTGATTGCCCAGCCCGCACACGGTGTCGTCACCGTCATCGTCGGGAGTGCCCCAGGGCAGTGCGATCCCGCGGGATGCCAGGAAGTCGCGAACCCCGTCGTAACGTGGTTTACCGTCGATGAAATGTCGGTAGTCGGCGGGGGTGAAGTCGTAGCCGGTGAACAGTTCGGCCCAGGCCGCCTCGTGCAGCGAGGCGGTGTCGGTGATGACGCCGTCGAGATCGAACAGGACGGCGTCGTGGTAGCGCGGGTCGATCGCGACCGGCAACCCGATGTCGGGGCCGTCCGGGTCGACGATGGCAGTGCGGACACCGAACGGGCTTTCGCTCCCCATGACACCGAGGTTGCCACACCGGTGCAGCCACGATCAGGGCCTTGTGGCCATGGGGGATGGGACCAACGCCTCATGATCACGATGACTCCGAGACCCTAGCGTCGTAGGTAGCGCCGATTGCTTGACGAACCAGAAACGCCGACACTCAACGAGACCCTAGAGCATTTAAAGGAGACCGAAATGTCAACTCCCACAACAAAAAGCGGCATCCTAGTCGGAGTCGACGGGTCGCCGGAGTCGAAGGTGGCGATCGACTGGGCGGCGCGTGACGCGGCGATGCGCGGTGTGCCGTTGAAGCTGGTGCACGTGCTGAACCCGCCGGTGGTGATGAGCTTCCCCGAGGTGCCGATGCCGTCGGGTTACCTGCAGTGGCAGGAGGAGTCGGGTCAGAAGATCTTGGAGAGCGCGCGCAAGACCGTCGCAGAAGCCACCAAGGACCATCCGGTAGAGGTCACCAGTGAGATCGTGTCCGGGCCGGCGGTGCCGACATTGGTGGACCTGTCCAAGGACGCACAGCTGGTGGTGGTCGGGTGTCGCGGTCGTGGTGCACTGGCTCGTGGCTTGCTGGGCTCGGTCAGCACCGGGCTGGTTCACCACGCGCACTGTCCGGTGGCGGTGATCCACGACGAGGATCCGCTGATGGCACACCCGTCGAAGGCGCCGGTGGTGGTGGGTGTCGACGGCTCGCCGGCCTCGGAGTCTGCCCTGTCGATCGCGTTCGAGGAAGCCTCGTTCCGCGGCGTCGATCTGTTGGCGGTGCACGCCTGGAGCGACACCGGGGTGTTCGAGTTTCCCGGTGTGGACTGGTCGACCATGCAGTCTTTGGGTGAGGAGACGCTCAGTGAGCGCCTCTCGGGCTGGCAGGAGCGCTATCCCGACGTGCTGGTGCGCCGGGTGGTCGTGGCCGACCGACCCGCCCGTCAGCTCATCGAGCAGTCCGAGTCCGCGCAGCTGGTGGTCGTGGGCAGCCACGGGCGCGGCGGGTTCGCCGGGATGCTGTTGGGTTCGGTCAGCGCGGCGGTGGTGCACGGTGTCCGGATGCCGGTGATCGTGGCCAGGAGCTCCTGACCGGCACTCGGTCAGGGCAGCGGCGCCGTCCAGCGCAGGACGGTGCCGCCACCGGGTGCGGCGCCGAGTTCCAGGGTGCCCCCGACGTCCGCGGCACGCCTGCGCAGGTTGTTCAGCCCGCTGGCGGTGACGTCGGCCGGCATCCCGCACCCGTCGTCGCTCACCTCGATCGCCAGTTCGTCCTCGACGCGCACGGTGACGGTCAGCGTGTGCGCAGCCGCGTGGCGCACCGCGTTGCTCACCGCTTCGCGGACCACCGCCTCGGCGTGGTCGGCCAGCGTCGCGTCCACCACCGACAGCGGCCCGATGTACTGCACTGTGGTGCGCAGTTCCGACCCGGAGAACGCGCCCACCGCCTCATCGAGGCGCTGGCGCAGCCGGGTGGTGCCCGCTGAGCCGCCGTGCAGGTCGAAGATCGCGGTCCGGATCTCCTGGATCACCCCCTGCAGTTCGTCGACGGTGTCGATCAGCCGCTGCTGAACTTCCGGCACCCGGGTGCGCGGGATCGTGCCCTGCAGTGACAGGCCGATCGCGAACAGCCGCTGGATGACGTGATCGTGCAGGTCGCGTGCGATGCGGTCGCGGTCGGAGAGCACGTCGAGCTCCCGCAGATGTCGCTGGGTGCTGGCCAGTTGCCAGGCCAGCGTGGCCTGGTCGGTGAAGGCCGCCATCATGTCGAGCTGCTCGTCGCTGAACGTCTGGCCGCCGCGGCGGCGCACGATCACGACCACACCGGCCACCGTCTCGGTGGTGCGCAACGGCAGGACCAGCGCGGGACCGGCCTCGGGGACGGCTGCCAGCTCGGTGCCGATGTTGTCGAGGCGGTGCGGTGCGCGGGTGACGAAGGCTGTCCCGATCACACTGTCGGCCACCGTGATCGGCTGCGCGGATCGTGGCGGACCCGCGACACCCGCGGTCTCCACCACGATCAGTTCCCGCACCTCCGGGGTGGGCAGTTCGGTGTCGGTGGGCACCGCGACGAGCACCGCGTCGGCATCGGTGAGCTCGAGCGCCTCGTCGGCGATGAGCCGGAAGACGCGAGCCGGGTCGGCCCCGCCGAGCAGCTCGGTGCCGATGTCCCTGGTGGCCTCGATCCAGGACTGCCGCGACCGGGACTGTTCGTAGAGCCGGGCGTTGTCGATGGCGATTCCGGCCGCCGCGGCCAGTGCCTCGACCAGCACCTCGTCGTCCTCGCTGAACGGCTGCCCGTCGGCCTTCTCGGTCAGGTACAGGTTGCCGAACACCTCGTCGCGGATGCGGACCGGAACACCAAGGAAGGTTCGCATCGGCGGGTGATTCGGCGGGAAACCGACCGATGCCGGGTGCTGGAAGATGTTGTCCAGCCGGATCGGTTTGGGTTCGTCGATCAGGTGCCCGAGCACCCCGCGGCCCTCGGGCAGCGGCCCGATGAGTTCGCGTGTCTGTGCGTCGATGCCCTCGTAGATGAACTCGATCAATTCGTGGTCACGACCACGCACGCCCAGCGCGCCGTAACGCGCGTCCACCAGGTCGATCGCGGTGTGCACGATGGTCTTCAACGTCACATCCAGCTCGAGACCCGAGGTCACCACAAGCATGGCCTCGACCAGCCCGTCGAGACGGTCGCGGCCCTTGACGATCTGTTCGACCCGGTCCTGCACCTCGACGAGAAGTTCGCGCAGGCGAAGCTGCGACAGTGTGTCACGCACCGGTGGCGCGGCGTTCGGATTCCCCTCCGGTCCGACTTTGTCGGTCACGCAACCTATCGTGCCATCAGTTGGCGACCTGCGGAATCAATCTTCGCTGTGATGGTTCTGGTCCAATTTGGAGATGAAGACGGCGGCCTGGGTGCGCCGCTCCATGCCGAGCTTTGCCAGCAATCGCGACACGTAGTTTTTGACCGTCTTCTCGGCCAGGAACATCCGCGCGGCAATTTGCTTGTTCGTCAGCCCCTCGCCCAGTAGACCCAGCAGCACCCGCTCCTGTTCGGTCAGGCCGGACAGCGGATCGGAGCGCTCCGCGGCACCGCGCAGTTTGGCCATCAGTGCGGCGGCGGCCCGATTGTCCAGCAGCGAACGGCCGGCGCCGACGTCTTTGATCGCCTTGGCCAGCTCCATTCCCTTGATGTCCTTGACGACGTAACCGCTGGCGCCGGCCAGGATGGCGTCGAGCATCGCCTCATCGGAGGTGAACGACGTCAGCATCAGACATCGCAGGTCGGGCATCTTGGACAGCAGGTCACGGCACAGCTCGATGCCGTTGCCGTCGGGCAGTCGGACATCGAGCACGGCGACATCGGGCTGCAGCGCCGGGATCTGGGCCAGCGCCTGGGCGACCGACCCGGCCTCCCCGATGACGTCGAGCTCTGGATCGGCGGACAGCAGGTCTATCAAGCCGCGGCGAACGACTTCGTGGTCATCGACGAGAAAGACCTTGACCATGGGGCGCCTTCCGGGTCGGCAACACGCTGCGACGACGGAATCCGCAGCCCGTACCGCAACGATATCGGGCCGCAGCTACTCCAGCGTCACAACATGCGCTGGCGGTCGACCACCAGAACCGAGCAATCGGTGTTGTGCAGGGCCGCCGACCCGGTGGGCCCCAGGAGTTCCTCGAGGCTTTCGGCGTTGCGTGCACCCACCACGACCAGCTGGATCTCCTCACCGTGTTTGGCCAGATAGTTCAGCACGCTGCCGTGCACCGCGACCGGCCGCGCGTCGAGATCGGGGTAGCGGTGTTTCCAATGCGACAACCGGCGGTCGAGTTGGGCGCGGACCAGCCGGTTGCCGTCGGCCACGGCGTGGGAGTCGTGGACGTCGGTGTAGCGGGACTGCCACGAACTCAGCACCCGCAGCGGGGCGCCGCGCAAGCGGGCTTCCTCGACGCCGAACTGGAGGACGGCCGCGCTGTCGGGGGATTCGTCGAGTTCGACGACGATCCAGCCGGGTTCGGGCGCGCCGGCCCGGTCGGAACCGCGGACGACGGCGATGGGGCAGTGCGCCGACGCGACCAGCGCGGTGGCCGTCGAACCTATCCGGTTGTGGTCGAAGTGTTTGAGGCCGACCGCTCCCACGCAGATCATCGCCGCCGCCCGGGACACCTCCACCAACGTGGCGGTGGGCCTGCCATGCAGGATCTCGATCTCGACCTTGACCGGGCGTTCGGTGGCTTCGACGGCGTTTGCCGCGTACCGCACCGCCAGCTCGGCGCTGGCCAGCTGGCGGGCCTCTTCCTGCGGGTCGACCGGCCCGGGCCCGGGGTGCTCGATCGCATACACCAGCCGCAGCGGGATGTCCCGGCGGACGGCCTCGTCGATAGCCCACAGTGCGGCGCGTACGGCGCCCCTGGACCCGTCGACGCCGACCACGATCGACGGCGGTGTGAACGGTTCGGGCATCGGCTTGCTCCCCACGGGACGGCGCTGTCTATTGTGCCGACGTTAGCCGCACCGCGTGGCGACTCTGAGGGCAGAAAGTCCTCATCTGGTGAGAAAAGGGCAGCTAGCGCGTCACCAGTTCCACCGCCACCGGGTCCTCGGTCTGCTCGAACAGCCGCTCGGTGTCCTCGCGGGTGCACGGCGCCGTACCGGGGGTGAGCAGCATGGCGGCGCCGGCGGCCACCCCCAGCCGCACCGCCTTGGCCAGCGGCCAGCCGCGGGTGAGTCCGACGGCGACCCCGGCCACCATCGCATCGCCGGCCCCGACACCGCTGCCGGCAGGCACCTCGACCGGGGCGTACCGATGCCCGCCGGAGCGGGTGGCCAGCAGCGCGCCCTGGGCGCCGAGCGAGACCAGGACGTGTTCGGCGCAGCCGCGGTCGATCAGGTGGCGGGCGGCGGCCAGCTGCTCGGTCTCGGTGGCCAGGTCGCCGCCGACGCATTCGCGCAGCTCGCGCAGGCTGGGTTTGAGCAGGCTCACCCCGGAGTTGACGTGTTTGAGCCCGCCGCCGGAGGTGTCCAGGATGAACACCGCACCGATGTCGGCGCACACATTGGCCACCTGTTGGTAGAAGTCCGGTGGCACCCCCGGGGGCAGGCTGCCGCTGGCCACCACGATGGCCGCCGACGCGGCAGCTCGGCGCAGGTGCAGCAGGCACTCGGTCTGCTCGGCGAGGGTGAGCTCGGGGCCGGGCAGCACGAACCGGTACTGCTTGCCGGTGGAGTCCTCGTCGACGGTGAAGCTCTCCCGGGTCGTGCCGCCGATCTTGACCCGGTGCACCGACAATCCCTCGGCGACGAGCAGGTTGGTCACCATTTCCCCGGCTGGGCCGCCCGCGGGGAACACCGCGGTGGCGCCGGCGCCCAGAACGTCGGCGACGTGGGCGACGTTGATGCCGCCGCCGCCGGGGTCGTAGCGGGCAGCGGTGCACCGCAGTTTGTCGGTGGAATGCACCACGTCGGTGCTGGTGGTGATGTCGAGGGCCGGATTCATCGTCAGGGTGACGATCCGGTGTCCTGTGACCGCCGGTGAATGCATCGGCTACAGGCCGCTCGGATAGGTTTCCGGGGTCTGTCCGGCGATCCAGACGCTGGTCGGCTCCAGTGGCTCCAGCGCCCGGGTGGAGTCGATGTGGATCATCGCATCGAACTGGTCGGACGGCCGCACGTGGAAGTAGTGACTCTGCCGCTCGGTCTGTGGCAGGTAGATCACCCCGATCGCCCGGCCCAGCCGCACCACCTCCAACGCTTTGGCCGCCGGCGATCCGTCGTGCATCGGCACCAGAAACGCGGGATTGCCAGTCTCGTGCAGCAGTTCCTCGATGCTGCCGGCGAGCGCCGGGCGTACCGTCTTGCGCTCGGCGATGCCGCCCCAGTCGCTGGCGGCGGTGACCGTGCCGCGGTAGGTGGAGAACCCGATCAGCCTGCACTGCTCGCCGTAGTGTTCGCGCGCCAGCTGCCCGATGGTCAGCTGGCCGTCTGCGGACACCTCGGTGGCCCGGGCATCGCCGACGTGGGAGTTGTGCGCCCACACCACGATTCGAGCCGGCTCGGCCCCCGCGTGCTTGTCCAGATTGGTCATCAGCGCGTCGAGGGTCTGGGCCATGTGCTTGTCGCGCATGTTCCACGAGGTGACCCGGCCCCGGAACATGCCGCGGTAGTAGGCCTCGGCATTGCGCACGGTCACCGCGTTCTGCTGGGCGTAGAACAGTTCGTCCTCGGCCAGTGTGCCGTCCTTGGACAGGTATTCCAGCGCGTCGCGCTGCATCTCCACCAGCTGTTCGACGGCCTGTCGTTCGCAGGACGGGCCGGCGCCGAACGCGGCGGCGTAACCGTAGGCCTGGCCGTCGTCACCGGCGGAGTGGTCGAAACAGGCGTAGCGGGCCCGTGCGCGGGCCGCCGCAGCGGGGTTGACGGTGTCGAGGTAGGCGATGACCTCCTGCATCGAGCGGTGCAGGCTGTAGAGGTCCAGCCCGTAAAAACCGGCCTGTCTGCGCCCGTCGGCCGCACATCGGCCGTTGTGCCAGCGCAGCCAGCCGACGAAGTCGCGCACCACGGTGTTGCGCCACATCCAGGCGGGGAACCGCTCGAAGCCGCGCAGTGCCTGCTCGGCGCCTTCGTCATCGCCCAGCCCGCGGACATACCGGTTGACTCGGTAGGCATCTGGCCAATCCGCCTCGGCGGCAACGGCGTTGAAGCCCTTCGCTTCGATCAGCCACTTGGTGATCTCGGCGCGCGCAGCATAGAACTCGTGGGTGCCGTGCGAGCTCTCGCCGATCAGCACCACCCGGGCGTCGCCGATCAGGTCGTCGAGCACCTCGCGCGGCGGCAGCCCGCCCGGCGCGTCGATCGCGACGTGCGCGATCAGGTCGGCGGCGCGCTGCTCGGCCAGCGGCACCGGGGCTGCGGCGGTCGGGCGCGACAGCAGGTCGCGCACCTCGTCGTCGGTGACTTGACTGAAATCCCAGAACGATTCGCCCACGGCGAGGAACGGGGTCGGCATCGATGCGCACACCACGTCGTCGACGATGCCGGCGAATTCGCGACAGGTGGACTCCGGGGCGGCGGGGACGGCGATGACGATCTCGGCCGGTTCGGATTCACGCAGCGCCTGCACGGCGGCGAGCATGCTCGACCCGGTGGCCAGCCCGTCGTCGACCAGGATCACCGTCTTGCCCGTGACCTGCAGTGGGGGCCGGCCCTCCCGGTAGGCGGCCTCTCGCCGCACCAGTTCGCGCGCCTCCCGCTCGGCGATCTCGCGCAGTTGCTCCGGAGTGATCCGCAGTCCGCGCAGTACGTCGTCGTTGACCACCACCCGACCGCCGCTGGCCAGGGCCCCGACGGCAAACTCCTCGTGTCCGGGCGCGCCGAGCTTGCGGACGATGAACGCATCCAGCGGCGCCCCCAGTGAGCTGGCCACTTCGTAGGCGACCGGGATGCCGCCGCGGGCCAGGCCCAGCACCACCACATCGGGTCGGCCCCGGTAGGACTGCAGGAGGCCGGCCAGAACCTGGCCGGCCTCACGGCGGTCCTTGAACACCCGGCGGGGGTGCTGCCGGCGTACTCCGGTGGATTGTGTCATCGCCGCCCTCCCATCAGTGCGGTCAACGTGGGCCGCCGATCCACGGTCTCGATCTCCGACATCGAGGTCGCGAACAGCTGGTTGGCCAGATTGGACAGTGCCCGCGCGACGGCGAGTTCGTCGCGGAGTTCCACGGTGTGCTCGTCTGCGGCGTCCATCCGGGCCGTCCCGACGCCCAGCAGTGTGGTGTCGCGCCAGGACAGCCGGGCGGTGGCGCGGGTCCGGTCGGCGTCCTCGTCGATCGCGATCAGCACCGCGGTGTGCTTGGTGTCGTCATGTTCCATTGCGGCCCCCTTATTCCCTCTCGATCCGACCACTCGGCCCGCAGCCTGGGTAGGGACCGAAGTCCCGTCGCAGTGGGTCGTTCGTCGACGCGCTCATCCGGCCGGCCCGGTTGAGGGCCGAAGACCCTACGCATCGGGGTGGTGGTGCGAAACACTGGCCGCATGTGGAAGACCGTGGTGGGTACGACGCTCGCCGGGGCGGGCATGTACGCGGCTCGGCGGTTCTATCGCAACTGGGGTACCACCAAGGACGAGTGTGAAACGCCGCTGCCCGGTGACGAACTCGTCGGCCGGCCGGCGGTGCAGACCACCGAAGGGGTGTGGATCGACGCCCCCGCCGACGCGGTGTGGCCATGGTTGGTGCAGATGGGCCAGGACCGGGGCGGACTCTACAGCTATGAGGGGCTGGAGAATCTGTTCGGGATGAGGGTCCGCAACGCCGACTGCATTCACCCGGACTGGCAGCAGCTGGCTGTCGGGGACGTCATCCGGTTGGTACCGCGCGGCTGGATGGGCCTGCGTGACGGATTGGCGTTACCGGTGGCCGAGGTGGTGGCCGGCCAGTCGATCGTGTTGCGGGTGGATCCCGCCGTATTGCCGTGGGGCCTGCCATTGGATGCCGTGTGGTCGTTCCATGTGCTGCCGCGCTGGGAAGACCGCTGCCGCCTTCTGGTGCGCAGCCGTGTTCGGATGCGGGCGCCCGGCAGTGCGCTGGGCGCTGAGCTGACCGGTCCGGTGGTGTCGCTGATGACCCGCGGCATGCTGCTGGGGATCAAGCGGCGCGCTGAGGCGGCCGCCCGGCGTTAACCGCGGAACTCCAGCACGTCGGCCAACGGGCGGCGCGGGGTGGCCGGCGGCACCTGCGAGATCGACGGCACCAGCCCGATCCGGATCAGTAGTTGCGGTTGGTCGTCGGCCCCGGTCAGGGCGCGCACGATGTCGCGGCTGGCGGCCAGCTCGGTCATGTGGGTCAGGGTGCAGGTGGCCAGCCCGGCCATGGTGGCCTCCAGCAGGACGTCGGAGAGCACCTCGCCGCAGCCGAGGGCGGCCCGGCGGGAGTCGTCGTAGGTGGACAGCACCACGATGGTCGACTGGTCGGCAGCCACCTCGGGTCGCCGGTCGGGGTGCTCCTCGGCCGGGAACCGCCGGGCGATGTCGACCCGGTCCCGCTCGGCCGCCGACACCAGGGCGCTGTACGGCACACCGTCGCTTACTTCGTAAGGAGCTGTCCACCAATGCAATTCAGCATGGTAGGACGAATCGTACCGGCGCAGCGACTCGGTGAGGCGGGAGGCTTCGGCCAGCTGTGGGCGTACCGAGTCGGCCAGTACGTGCAGCGTTGCCCGGTCGGTGTCGATCGTGCTGCGCAGGACCGCTTCGAAGGCCGTCCAGGCCGGCGGCGCGGCGAACGGCAGGCGGTCGGTGCGCCTGGCCAGGATCGCGTCGGCACGGGCGCGGTGGGCGTCGGTGACGTACTCCAGCGGGCTGAAGTCGACGGTCGCGAGGTGATCCATGTCGTTGGGGTTGGGAAACCGGGCCACGTGCGCCTGCCAGCCGGCGGCCGCGACGGCCACCCGCAGGTGGTCGAGCACCGCGCCGCAGCTGATGATCGCCTCGCGTCCGCTGAGGTCGGTGGCGTGCGGCACCCGGTGTGGTTCGACGAACAGCTTGAGTGCGGCGCCCTCGACGACCCAGTGCCAGGGCTGACTGTTGTGCACCGACGGTGCGCGGCATGCCAATTCCACCGCATTCGCCATCACCTGGGGATCGAGCGCCGAGTTGGCCATGGTTCAACTGTAGGTCGGCGGCGCCGCGATGCGAGGGGTCAGAAGTCACTTTGGCTGGCCCGCGAGCGCACAAAGGTCCGTAAAGGTCTTTGTGCTCTCGCCGCAGGGGACCTTGCACCCGGGCGAAGTGGCCGTAGGACTGCTGTGCCGGTGCCGCGCACGGGCAAGGATCGTGAATATGGGATCGGGACCGTGCCACCAGACCGCCGCCGCGCCATCGGGCACCACCAGCGCCCGTCCGCAGATCGCCGAAACCCACACCGGAATGGTGTTCCTGGTCGGTGACCGGGCCTACAAGGTCAAGAAGCCGGTCGTCACGGACTTTCTCGATTTCTCGACGCTGGAACGCCGTGAGCAGGCCTGCGCCCGCGAGCTGATCCTCAACAGCCGGCTCGCGCCCAACAGTTACCTGGGCGTCGCTCATTTCACCCCGCCGGGCGGGGCGCCCGAACCGGTCATCGTCATGCGCCGGCATCCCGATGAGCGCCGGCTGGCCACCCTGGTCCGGCGCGGTGAGCCGGTCGAGGACGAGCTGGCGACGGTGGCTCTGGTACTCGCCCGCTTCCACGCCTCGGCATCGCGCGGGCGCGAGGTCGACGCCGCGGGCCGGGTCGAGGCGATCGCCGCGCGCTGGCAGGAGAACATCGCCGAACTCGAACGCTACGCCGACGGCGTGGTCCCCGGCCTCGACGCGCAGGCGGTAGCCGAAATCGGTCGACTGGCAACCGACTTCATCGGTGGCCGCTCGGTCTTGTTCGCGCGGCGCATCGCCGAGCGCAAGGTGGTCGACGGTCACGCAGATCTGCTGGCCGACGATATCTTCTGCCTCGACGACGGCCCCGCGCTACTGGACTGCCTGGAGTTCGACGACCACCTGCGTTATGTCGATGTGGTGGACGACGCCGCGTTCCTGGCGATGGATCTGGAGTTCCTGGGCCGGCCCGACCTGGCCGCGACGTTCCTGCGCACCTACCTCCGCCTCGCCGAGGACGACGCGCCGCCCGCGCTGGGAGATCTCTACGTCGCCTACCGGGCGGTCGTGCGCGCAAAGGTGGATTGCGTGCGGCACACCCAGGGCAACCCCGGTGCCGCGGCGGATGCGCAACGCCACCTGCGAATCGCACTGAATCATCTGCGGGCCGGTGCGGTCCGGCTGATCCTGATCGGCGGCGGGCCCGGCACCGGCAAGACCACACTGGCCCGCTCCCTTGCCGAACGCCTTGGGGCCCAGGTGATCTCCACAGATGACGTACGGGCTGAGCTGGTCGGCCGCGGCCAGATCGCCGGTACCCCCGGCGTCCTCGACGAAGGGCTGTACACCCGGGAGAACATCGACACGGTGTACGACGACGTACTGCGCCGGGCCCACCTGGGAATGTGTGAGGGCCGGACCGTCATCCTCGACGGCACCTGGCACGATGCGCGGCATCGCGAGCGCGCGCGTCGACTGGCCGCTGACAGCGGGGCGGTGCTGTTCGAGTTCGCTTGCACCGCATCCATTGACGCGACGGTCGACCGGATCCGCACCCGTACCAATACCACCTCGCAGGTGACCGCCGAGATCGCCACCGCGCTGGCCGACCGCACCGAGGACAGCTGGCCGGGTGCGCACCGCATCGACACCACCGTTGCATTGGCGGACTCCGTGGCGCAGGCCCAGGAGATCTGCTGTCTGGCCATCTGATCACACCTCGGTAGGAGAACTCGATGCCCAACCTTCACTACGTCGCCGACATCGCCGACCTGCGGATGAGTGACGCCGAAGAGGCCGGTGGCAAGGGCGCCAACATGGGCGAGATGGTGTCCGCCGGACTGCCCGTACCGCCCGGCTTCGTCCTGCTGCGCGACTGCTACCTGGCCTCGATGACGGCGGCCGGGGTGGCCGACGAACTGAATTCCGCGCACCGCGAGGCGATGACGCATATCGGTGACACCGACACGCTGACCGAGCTGTGCCATCAGATGCAGCTGCTGGTGCTCAAGGCCGGCATCGCCGACGAGGTTCGGGAACTGGTTCTGGCCGCCTATCGGCGGCTCGGCGCCGACACCATCGTCGCCGTGCGCTCGTCAGCCACCGGTGAGGACGGCGCGGACGCATCCTTCGCCGGAATGAACGCCACCTTCACCAACATCAGCGGGGAAGACGAGCTGCTCGACGCCGTCCAACGCTGCTGGGCGTCCCTGTTCGGCCCCCGAGTGGTTGCCTACCGGGCCACTCGGGGGTTCACCGCCGATCCCGCCATGGCGGTGGTGGTCCAGACCATGATCGCCTCCGAGCGCGCCGGTGTGGCGTTCACCGCCGATCCCACCACCGACGCCGAGGACCGGGTGGTCGTCGAGGGCGCATTCGGCCAGGGTGAGGTCGTGGTGTCCGGTTCGGTCGAGCCCGACACCTACGTGGTATCGAAGGAGACCGGCGAGATCCTTTCCCGGCGTATCGGTTACAAGTCGTTCAAGATCATCCGCGGCGCGGACGGCAGCGACCAGAGCGTCGAACTGTCCGAACAAGAACGCCAGGCCCAGGTGCTGTCCGACGACGAGGTGCGTACCATCGCCGAGATCGCGGTGCGCAGTGAACGACACAGCGGGTGTCCGCAGGACACCGAGTGGGCGATCGCCGACGGTAAGACGTGGATCGTGCAGACCCGGCCGATCACGACACTGCACCGGGTGGGCAAGCCCGCTCCGGAAACTCACGACGTGGTGGCCCAGGGGCTGCCCGCCGTGCCGGGTGAGGCCTCCGGCGTGGTGCGTGTTCTGACCGACGTCGCTGACGGCGCCCGCCTGCAGGACGGCGAGGTGCTGGTGGCCCAGATGACCAATCCCGATTGGTTGCCCACCATGCGGCGGGCCAGCGCGCTGGTGACCGACACCGGCGGAATGACCTGCCACGCCGCGATCGTCGCCCGCGAGCTGGGCGTGCCCTGCATCGTCGGAGCGCGGACAGCGACCACCGACCTCAAGGACGGGATGGTCGTCACGGTCGACGGCACCCATGGCCGGGTGCTGGCCGGCCGTAGCACCGGTGGCGCCCAGGCCGAGCCGGTCGCGCCGCCGCCTGCCGCGGCCACATCGGTCTCTGAGGTGACCGCCACCAAGATCTACGTCAATCTCGCCATGCCCGACAGTGCCAAACGCGTCGCCGCCCAGGACGTCGACGGAGTCGGCTTGCTGCGTGCGGAGTTCATCCTCACCGATGCGTTGCGCAACCGGCACCCGCGCGACCTGATCGCCCGCGGTGAGCAGGACACCCTGGTCGACGCGCTGGCCGCCGCGGTGGGCCGGATCGCCGCCGCGTTCGCCCCGCGGCCGGTGGTGTACCGCGCGACCGATTTCCGCACCAACGAATTCCGCGGGCTGGCCGGCGGCGAGGCCTACGAACCGGTCGAGCACAACCCGATGATCGGTTATCGCGGTTGCTATCGCTACGTCAAGGAACCCGACGTTTTCGCCCTCGAGCTGACCGCTCTGGCTCGGGTGCGTGAACAGAACCCCAACCTGCACTTGATGATCCCCTTCGTGCGCACCAAGTGGGAACTCGAGGAGTGCCTGGCGCTGGTCGATGCCAGCCCGCTGGGCCGCCAGCGGGGCCTGCACCGCTGGGTGATGGCCGAGGTGCCCTCGGTGGTGCACTGGCTGCCCGAGTATGTGGGTATGGGCATCGACGGGGTGTCGATCGGCAGTAACGACCTGACCCAGCTGATGCTCGGTGTGGACCGGGACTCCGACGTGTGTGCCGAACTCTTCGACGAGTCCGACGGCGCCGTGCTCGACGCGATAGGGCGCATCGTTTCCACTGCGCGACGCCTGGGCATAACATCATCGCTGTGCGGTCAGGCCCCGTCAACGAAACCGGCGTTCGCCGAACACCTTGTGCGGATGGGTATCACGTCGATCTCGGTCAATCCCGACGCGGCCGGCCGGGCTCGGCGCACCGTCGCTGCCGCCGAGCGGCGTCTGCTCCTGGAAGCGGCGCTGCCCGGTGACCACAGCCCTTCGCGTTGACCCGCCGGGTCCGCCGGCGCTGACGGCGTCGGCGGTCGCGGCGGCGCCGCTGGCCGACGTGCTCGGCTGGCTGGACACCTCGGCCGACGGGCTGTCCACTGCGGAGGCGGCGGCCCGGCTGGCCAGGCTAGGGCCCAATTCGCTTCGCACGCATCAGGTCAGTGCCTGGGCGGTGCTGCGCCGCCAGCTCAACAACGCGGTGCTGATCCTGCTGGCCGTGACCGCGGTCGTGTCGTTCTTCCTCGGCGACTCCACCCAGGCCGTGATCATCGGCATCATCCTGGCGGTCAGCATCGGTCTGGGCTTCCTCAACGAGTACCGCGCTGAACGGGCCACCGCGGCCCTGCACTCCCGGGTGCACCACAACGCGTTGGTGCGCCGCAACGGCCGCTACGACAAGTGCGACGTCAACGAACTGGTGCCCGGCGACGTCATCGAGCTGACCCTCGGCGAGCTGGTGCCGGCCGATGTCCGGCTGATCACCGTCAACGGGCTGGAGTGCAACGAGAGCATTCTCACCGGTGAATCCACCGCGGCCGAGAAGTCCACCGCCCCAGCACCTCCGGACGCCGCGCTGGCCGACGCGGCGGATCTGGCGTTCATGGGCACCGTCGTCAGCGCCGGCGATGCGACCGCCGTCGTCTACGCCACCGGACTCGACGCCCAGTTCGGGCGGATCGCCGCCGGGCTGGGGGAGCGCCAGCCCGAGACCGACTTCCAGGCCGGACTACGGCGGTTCTCCTATCTGCTGCTGCAGGTGGCGATGACCCTGACGGTATTGATCCTGGTGACCAACCTGCTGTTGCGCCGGCCCCTGATCGACTCGGTGCTGTTCGCGTTGGCGATCGCGGTCGGCATCACACCGCAACTGCTGCCTGCCGTGGTGAGCACCAGCCTGGCCACCGGATCGCGGCGGCTGGCGAAACTCAAGGTCTTGGTCAAAAGGCTGGTCTGTATCGAGGATCTCGGTGACATCGACATCTTGATCACCGACAAGACCGGCACCCTCACCGAGGGGCGCATCACACTGCTGGCGGCCATCGACCCGTCCGGTGCTCCCACCGAGGCGGTGCTGCGCAGCGGACTGCTCGCCACCGACGTCGACCCGAACGTCGGCGGCACCAGTGCCAACGAGATGGACGCCGCGCTGTGGGACTCCGACGCCGGTCGCCGGGTCGTCACCAAGGGCGCCCGGCGGGTCGCCGAGCTCCCCTTCGACCACACTCGTCGGGCGACATCGGCGCTCGTCGACGACACCGAGGGCCGGGTGCTGATCGTCAAGGGCGCCCCCGAACAGGTGCTGGCGCACTGCACGGCGGTGCCCGACACCGCCCAGCCGCTGCTGGACCGGCTCTTCGGGGAGGGCCGGCGGGTGGTCGCGGTCGCGGGCCGGCCCGCCGCCGACCTCACCGCGATCACCGCGGCCGACGAGACCGGGCTGACGCTGGCCGGCTTTCTGGTGTTCGCCGACCCCCGAAACAGGCGGCCCGCGAGTCACTGGCCCGGCTCGCCGAACTGGGCATCGAGGTCAAGATCGCCACCGGAGACAACGCGCAGGTCGCCGAAAAGGTATGCGCCGACCTCGGTTTGCCCACCAAGGGTACGGTGACCGGTGCCGAACTGGCCGAACTCGACGATGCCGCCTTCGAGGCCGCGGCCCGCAACGCCGCGGTGTTCGCCAGGATCTCACCCGAACAGAAGGCCCGGCTGATCACCGTGCTGCGGCGCACGGGTCGCTCGGTGGGGTTCCTCGGCGACGGGGTCAACGACGCGCTGGCCCTGCACGCCGCCGACGTGGGCATCTCGGTGGACACCGCCACCGACGTTGCCAAGGACGCCGCCGATGTGGTGCTGCTGGAGAAGGACTTGGGCGTGCTCGCCACCGGGGTGGCCGAGGGCAGGCGCATCTTCGCCAACACCATCAAGTACGTCCTGATGGGCACGTCGAGCAATTTCGGCAACATGTTCTCCGCGGCGGCCGCGTCGGCCGTGCTGACGTTCCTGCCGATGCTGCCCAGCCAGATCCTGTTGAACAACCTGCTCTACGACAGCTCGCAGCTGGCCATCCCCACCGACCGGGTGGACGAGGAGCAGCTGCACGCACCGTCGCACTGGAACATCGCGTTCATCCGGCGGTTCATGCTGACCTTCGGGCCGATCAGTTCACTGTTCGACTTCCTGACCTTCGGGTTGATGCTGGGGTGCTGCACGCCGGGCCGGTGGAATTCCGCACCGGCTGGTTCGTGGAGTCCCTGGCCACCCAGACGCTGATCATCTTCGCCATTCGCACGCGGCGGGTCCCGTTCCTGCGCAGCCGCCCCGGTGGTCTGTTGACGGCCGCGACGTTTGCCGTCATCGGAATCGGTGTGGCTCTGACCATTTCACCGCTGGCGCACTCACTCGGCTTCACCCCGCTGCCCTGGCAGTTCTTCGGCGCGTTGGCGGTGTTCGTCGTCGTCTACCTGGCACTGGTCGAGGTCACCAAGAAGGTGTTCTATGCCGAGCCGGTCCATCCCGCCGGCCGTCCGCCGCGCACCAGGGGCCGCGAACACCGGATCGGCCGGCGCGCCGCCCGGTTCAGCCACCCCGGTGCGCTGCCGCGTTCGTCGGGCATGCCGGCGCTGGCCGGCACCCGGGAACTGTCCTGAATCAGCCGCCGGACAGCAGCAGTAGATCACCCTTGCGGCGTGACCGCCCGCTGGACTTGGCCAGCCGTTGCAGCCGTTGCACGCCGCGTTCGATACCGGTGGCCAGCTCGTCGACGTCGGGGGCGGCGTCGAAGTCCACCAGCAGTCCGAAGGACAGCTCGTCGGCGTAACTGAAGATCGCGATGCCGGTGCGGAAGCCCGCCGCGATCGGTGGCACCGGCAACAGCCGAATGACCTTGTGTCCCAGCATGGACAGGGTCTGGCGGGGGCCGGGCACATTGGTCACCACGGTGACGACCGAACGCTGTGGCAGCCGGGACAGCAGCCGGACCGTCCAGGCCGTGACCGGGAACGGGATCAGGTTCGTCGCCCACACCGCGATGCTGCCCGCTTGGCGCTGGCCGCTGGACTTGGCCACTTCGAGCCGTTGATGCACGGCCCGCAGCCGCTGCAACGGATCGGCCACGTCGACCGGTAGCAGCGGCAGCATCAGGGAGACCCGGTTGTCGGAGACATCCATCGCATCGGTGGCACGCACCGACACCGGAACCAGGGTGCGCAGCGAATCCGGCCGGGGTTGTTGGCCGCGGCGCAGCAGCCCGGCCCGGTAACTGTCGGTCACCGCCGCCAGTGCGACGTCGTTGATGGTGGTTCCGAAGGTGTGCGCGATCTCCTCGACATCGCGCAGCTTCACCACCGCGGAGCTGTAGCGGCGCAGATCCCCGACGGGCCCGTTGAACGACGAACGGGCCGCCGGGCGCAGCAGGCTGGTGGCGATGCCCGCGGCGCCGGAGGCGACCCGCAGTGCCGCCTTGCCGGCGCTGAGGCCGAACCGCACCGAATCACCGACCCAGTCGCGCGGGTCCCGGCTGGGCAACGGCAGGCCGGGCCGGCGAGCCGGGTGCGTGGCAGCCCCGACCGAGCTGGCGAAGCTGGCGACCTCGGCGTCGTCGCACAGGCCGGTGAGCAGATTGGTGGCAGCGATACCGTCGGCCAGGGCGTGGTGCACCTTGATCAGCAGCGCCCAGCGGTTCTGGGCCAGCCCCTCGATCACCCAGCATTCCCACAGCGGGCGTTCGCGGTCCAGCCGGCGTTCCATGATGGTGGCGATCTCGGCGGACAAGGCCGCGTCGTCACCGGGCTGCGGCAGGGCGGTGCGCCGGACATGATGGGCCAGGTCGAAGGACGGGTCGTCGACCCACTCCGGCGCGGTCAGATCCAGGGGATGAGTGCGCAGCACCTGGGTACTGCGCGGGTTGGCCAGGCAGCGCGACCCGATCGCATCCCGCAGCTCGTCGAAATGCGGTGCGGGACCGGCCAGTATCGCGATCCCGCCGATGGCCAGACTGACATGACGATCGGTGTCCTCCAGTTGCAGGAAGCCGGCGTCCAATGTCGTCAGCTGGTCGGCCATCGTCTCAGTGTGGCCGCCGCGGTGTCCGCCGGGGCAGGGTCGGAAGTCACCGGATGATGGGCCTCATCGCCGGGGCGGGGCGAGCATCTTCATGGCCATTCGCATCGCCGGCTCGGGCACCCGGTCGCGCATGGCCAACGCGGCGTTGGCCACTCGGGTGCGGGCCGGGGTGCCGCGGCCGAAGAGCCGGTTGAACGGACCGCCGGTGGGTTCCAGTTCGACATGCAGGGGCGGTGCGCCGTCGCCGGCGCCGAGCGCGGACGAGATGACGATGCGCTGAATCTCGCTGGTGCCTTCGAAGATGGTGTACAGCTTGGCGTCGCGGTACCACTTCTCCACCGGGTGGTCGCTGATGTAGCCCCAGCCGCCCATGGTCTGGATGGCTCGCTCGGTGGTCTTCACCGCGATCTCGCTGGCCGCGAGCTTCGCCATCGAACCCTCTCCCCGGTCGAAGGGCACGCTGTTGGCGGCCATCCAGGATGCCCGCCAGGTGAGCAGCCGGGCGGCGTCGATCCCGGTGGCCAGGTCGGCCAGCGGGAAGGCGATCCCCTGGTTGTCGATGATCGGGGCGCCGAAGGCTTCTCGACGGTTGGCGTATGCGGTCGTGTATTCCAGTGCGGCGCGGGCGATTCCGAGCGCCTGGGCGGCGACCATTGGGCGCGTCTGCTCGAAGGTGCCCAGTGTCGCCGAGCCTGAGCGCCGGCCGCCGGCGACGATCTCGCGGGCCTTGGCGAGCTTGTGGTCCAGCCGGTCCTGGCCGCCGAGCAAATTCTCGCCGGGTACCCGGACGTTGTCGAACTTCAGCTCGGCGGTGTGCGAGGCGCGGCACCCCAATTTGTCGAGTTTGCGGACCAGCTCCAGGCCGGGGGTGCCGCCGGGGACCACGAACAACGCCTGGCCGCGATGCCCGAGCTCCTGGTCGACGACGGCGTTGACCACGTGCACATTGGCGATGCCGCCGTTGCCGATCCACATCTTGTGGCCGTCGATGATCCAGTCGCTGCCGTCGCGACGAGCGGTGGTGCGCAGGTTGCGGACGTCGCTGCCGCCCTCGGGTTCGGAGATCGCCAGCGCGGCCAGCTTGAGGTCGCCGGGGGTGCCGAAGCATTCCGGCGCCCATTGCAGCATCTGTTCCGGGCTGGCTGCCTGCCCGATCGCCGAGAGGGCCAGGGCGGGCATAACGATCGCCAAACCGATTCCGGCGCAGCCCCAGAACAGTTCCTCCATGAACATCGGCAGTGACAACCCGGTCGGGTCACCGATGAGGTCGCGGTAGAACAGCGGGCTGTAGAAGCCCCGAGCGGCTGCCTCCTCCAGCACCGGCCACGGGAACTCCTGGCGGCGGTCGTAATCGGCGGCGACCGGGCGGATGCACTGCTCGGCGAACTCGTGTGTACGCCGGGCGAGGTCGTGTTGCGCCGATGTCGGCGTGAGGTCCAGACCCATCGTTGCGTCCCTTCGACGCCTGGGTGATACCTCCGGTATCGGGAATCCAAACGTCGCGACGCGGTGCACAGAAGTTGAAGCCCGGGCTGCCGTGGAGTCGGATTGCACGGCAGCTCGGGGCTGACTGGGATATCGCCACCCGGGTGGTCCGCGTTACCGGGACGTTCCAACGTTTTCTGGCCACAGCGGGCGGGTAGTCGCCCCGGTACGGAGGTGAACGATCATGCCCAAGACAACCAAGAGCGGCGCCGCCAAGAAGACTGAGCTGCCCAGCACGCTGAAGAAGTCCGATGCCAAGGCGCAGCGGACCTTCGCCAAGGCACACGATTCAGCTGCCCAGGAGTATGGCGAGGGCGAGCGGGCCCACCGGGTGGCCTACAGCGCACTCAAGCACAGCTATGAGAAGGTCGGCGACCACTGGGAGGCCAAGGATGCCAAGGGTCCATCGGACGCCCGGGCGCGCAGCGGCGGACCGAACGCCAAGGGCGAGACCGCCGAAGGTGTCGATGCCAACGCCAGCAAGAAACACCTGCTGGAGCTGGCTCGCCGGTTGGACATCAGCGGCCGTTCGTCGATGAACAAGGACGAACTGGTGTCGGCGATCAAGAAGGCCAACCGCCGCGAGACCAGCCGCAACCGCTGATCAACGGCCGCGACCCGATCCGGTGGGTGCCGGCTCGGTGTCGGTGAAGAACTCGAGCAGGTACTTGCTCTCCTCGATGTCACCGATGGTGCGCCGGGCCTTTCTTCGGGTCACCAGAATCCCGACCACCGCGACCACCCACACCACGTACTGCACGCACCACGCCAACCGGAACGATTCGAACGAGTAGCCGCCTGCGGCGCCGATGATCATGCCCATCGCCTGCATCACCAGCAGGGAAGCCAGGAAACCACCCATGTTGACCGCGCCCTGCGCGGTGCCCAGCGTGGAGCGTGGGTTGAAGGTGCGGGCGAAGTCGAAGCCGACCATGGATCCCGGGCCGCCCACCGAGATCACCACGATCAGCACGACGAGCAGCCAGTGCGGGCTGGGCGTGGGAAGCGCCAGCACCACGGTCCACACCAGCGCATTACTGGCAATGATCCCCAGCACCAGATGTGATCGCCGATGCGGGTGGCGGCCGGTCACGATGCCGATCACCACCCCCGACACGATCGCCGCGACCACCGAGAGGGTCAGCAGCGTGCCGGCAGCGCCGCGCGAAAGATTCTGCGCCACCGTCAAATACGGGACACCCCACATCAGCGCGAACACCGTGACCGAGAACTGGGTGCCCATATGGGTGAAAAAGCCCAGCCGCGTACCCGGCCGCATCCACACCGTCTTCACCCCGGCCAGTGTCTCGCGCACACTGGTCACCGGGTCGTGGACGGTGACGCCGCTGGGCGTGTTCTTCACCAGCGCCACCGTGAGCACCAGCGACAGCACCCCGAGCGCGGCCACCGCGGTGTAGGCCGTGGTCCACCCCGACCCGATCAGCAGCGACAGGAACGGCACCGCGGACAACACCTGCCCGAGCTGGCCGGAGATGCCGGTCAACTGGGTGACCAGCGGAATCTGGCGCGGCTTGAACCAGTGCGGCACCAGCCGCAGCACTGAGATGAAAGTGAACGCGTCACCCAGTCCGACCACCGCGCGGGCCGCGATCGCGGTGGGAAGTGACTCGGTGAACGCCAAGCTGAGCTGGCCGATCACCATCAAGGCGCCGCCGGACAGGATCATCACCTTGGAGCCGTACCGGTCGAGCAGAACACCCGCCGGGATCTGGGCGCCGGCATAGACGATCACCTGCAGGACGACGAACGTCGAGAGCACGCCGGGGCTGGCCGAGAATCGTTTGGCGGCGTCGAGCCCGGACACTCCGAGGGTGGTGCGGTCCAGCACGGCCACGATGTAGGCCAACAAACCGGCCGACCACACAATCCAGGCCCGCACTGCCCACCCTTTCGCCGATCCGTCCTCACCATCATCCCTTGGCGAGGCAAATCCATTCCCGGGCGAGGGCTATACCCGGGTGGCGGCGGGATCACCCCCGAAACGCTGGGCGAGCCACACCGGGATCACCGCCAGCAGGGTCAGCGTGGCCGCCACCACGTTGATCACCGGTGCCTGGTTGGGCCGGAACAGGTTTCCGAAGATCCAGATCGGCAGTGTCTGCACCGTGGGCCCGGCGGTGAAGGTCGTCACCACGATCTCGTCGAAACTTAGGGCGAAGGCCAGGATCGCGCCGGCCACCAGTGCGCCGCGCATCATCGGGAACGTCACGTAGCGGAACGTCTGCCAGCCTGAGGCGCCGAGATCGGACGAGGCGTCCTCGAGCCCGGTGCCGAGCCGGCGCAACCGGGCCTGGGTGTTGTTGAACACGATCACGATGCAGAACGTGGCGTGCCCGACGATGACGGTGGCCAGCCCCAGCGCCACGCCGAGAGCCGAGGTGAACGTGGCGTTGAGGGCGATACCGGTGACGATGCCGGGCAGCGTGATCGGCAACACCACCAGGAAGCTGATGGTCTGCCGGCCGAAGAACTCATAGCGCTGCACCGCGAACGCGGCCAGGGTGCCGAGCACCAGTGCGATCGCGGTGGCGCACAGACCAACGATCACCGAATTGGCCAGCGAGTGCCACATGCCTTCGCTGGCCCACGCGTCGGCCCACCAACGCAGGGTGAACCCGGTGGGCGGGAACGCGAACGTCTTCGACGAGTTGAACGCGTTGAGCACCACCAGAAGCAGTGGCGCATAGAGAAAGACGAGCACCAGCAACGTCCACGTCCGGACCAGGCGGCGCATGCGGGTCGACAGCATCACACGTTCTCCAATGCCCCGGTACGCCGCATCGCCAGCAGATAGAGCACGATCGCGACCAGCGGGATCAGCGACAGCGCCGCGGCCAGCGGCTGGTTGTTGGCCGTCACGAGCTGTCCGTAGATGATGTTGCCCAGCATCTGCGTCTTGCCGCCGACGATCGTCACCGCGATGTAGTCACCCATCGACAGCGAGAAGGTGAAGATCGAGCCGGCCGCGATACCGGGAAACACCAACGGCGCCACAATGGTTCGCAGTGTGGTGAGATCCGAGGCCCCCAGATCGGCGCTGGCGTCGACCAGCGGGTCGGGCACTCGCTCGAAGGCGGCGAACACCGGGATCACCATGTAGGGCAACCACAGGTAGGCCAGTGTCAGCACCGTCGCGATCAACCCGTAGCCCGGGGTGTAGCCGGCCAGCCAGTCCAGCGGGCCCGCCGGTGACAGCAGCATCCGCCAGGCGTAGGCCTTGACCAGATAACTCGCCCACAGTGGTGTGGTCACCGCGACCACCAGCGCGAGCCGCACCCGGGGCGAAGCGACCTTGGCCATGTACAGCGCCAGCGGGACGGCCAGCACGATGCAGATCGCGGTGACGCTCAGGGCGATCCCGATGGTGCGCAGTGTGGCGGTGCGGAACACCGCATCGGTCACCACCCGCACGATGTTGTCGCCGGTGTAGGTCCGCACCACCGCGCCGGTGAAGGTGTCGGTGCTCCAGAACGCCGAGAGCAGGAGTACCCCAAGCGATCCCAGATAGGCCACCACCAGCCATGCCAGCGGTGGAATGAGTAGGAAGGCCAGGCGGATGCGGCGGCTCACCGGAATCGGGTCAGCCCTTGATCTGCTGCCACTTGTCGACCCACTCGTTGTAGGCCGTGCAGTTGTCGCCGCTGCCGTCTACGCACTGCTTCTGCGGCGTGGTCCAGTAGCTGATCTTCTCCGCGTAACCCGAGTCGGTCGCATGGTAGGTGTCGCAGAACGACTTGTCGCTGGTGAACTCGCAGGCCTTGGTCTGCGCCGGGGCTTCCCCGAAGTATTCGGCGACCTGGGCGTTGATCTGCGGCGAGGTGATCCAGTCCATCCACTGGTACATGCAGTTCGGGTTCTTGGCCTTCGAGGAGATCATCCAAGTGTCCGACCATCCGGTCGAGCCTTCCTTGGGCAGCACCGTGGCGATCTTCGTCTTGTTGTCCGACTGCAGCATGTTGGCGATCACCTGCCAGCTGGTGCCGATCACCGAGGTGCCCGACTCGAAGGCCTGCACCTCTTTGGTGTAGTCCGACCAGTACTCACCGATGTTGGCGTGCTGCTCCTTGAGCAGGTCCACCGCGGCGTTGAGCTGATCCTCGGTCAGCGCGTACGGATTCTTGATGCCCAGTTCGGGCTTGGTCTTCGACAGATACAACGCGGCGTCGGCGATGTAGATGGGGGAGTCGTAGGCGGTGACCTTGCCCTTGTACTCCGGCGCGCCGGGGAACACCGCGCCCCAGGTGTCCGGGGCGTCCTTGACCACGTCGGTGTTGTACATCAACAGGTTGGCCCCCCAGCCGTGCGGGATGCCGTACATCTGACCGTCGACGGAGTTCCACGCCTTGTCCTTGAGGAAGGCCGAGATGGTGTCGTAGTTGGGCACCAACGTGGTGTTGACCGGTGCGACGTCACCGGCGTAGATCAGCCGCAGGGTGGCATCGCCGGAGGCGGACACGCCGTCGTATTGACCGGTGCGCATCAGCTGCACCATTTCGTCGGAGGTGTTGCCGATCTTGACGTTGACCTTGCACCCGGTCTTCTGCTCGAAGGGATGCACCCAGTCGACCTTCGGGTCGTTGGAGCCGTCCTCGGCGTAGCCCGGCCAGGCGATCAGATTGAGCTGGCCCTCGCCCTGGCCCAGGGCGGACAACGGCTCCATCTTGGGCGGCGCGGTCGAACTGCCGCCGCCGGAGTTGGTGGAACTCGAACAGGCGGCGACCAGGGCGGCGCACGCGGCCAGCGCAACGCCGATGCGGCGGGTGGTGGTTCTCATGGCGAGCTCCTCTTCTCTTCGGACAGGGTTCGGACGGCACTGTCCGGCCAGGCCAGCACGACCGGTGCACCGTGGCTGATCTCGGTGGAGGCTTCCGCCGACAGCAGGGTCGCGGTCAGCCGCACCCCGGCCGCGTCGGCGGCGATTCGGGTGATCGGGCCGGCGTAGACCACTTCGGCGACGACGGCCGGCACGCTGTGCATGCCGGCCGGGACGGCGTCCGCGGGTGCCAGCGGCAGGATGCGCTCCGGCCGGATCGCGAACGTGCCGGTGCGGCCGAGCAGGGCTTCGGCCGTCGCGCCGTCCACCACGTTGGAGGTGCCGACGAAGTCGGCCACGAAGCGGTTGGCCGGGTTCTCGTAGACCTCACGCGCCGCCCCGACCTGTTCGATGCGGCCGTTGTTGAACACCGCCAGCCGGTCGCACAGGGTCAGCGCCTCGTCCTGGTCGTGGGTGACGATCACGAAGGTGATGCCCACTTCACGCTGGATCGCTTTGAGCTCCACCTGCATCTGCTCACGCAGTTTGAGGTCCAGCGCGCCGAGGGGTTCGTCGAGCAGCAGCACCTTGGGGCGGCCCACCAGAGCACGGGCCAGTGCCACGCGCTGCTGCTGGCCCCCGGAGAGCTGAGCGGGTTTGCGGGAGGCATGCCCGGACAGCCGCACCATCTCCAGGGCGGCGCCGGTGCGTTCGCGGCGTTCGGCTTTGGGCACGCCCTTGACCTTGAGTCCGTACTCCACGTTCTGGGCCACGGTCATGTGCGGGAACAGTGCGTAGTCCTGGAAGACGGTGTTGGTGTCGCGCTTGGCCGGCGGGAGCGCGGTCACGTCGACTCCGCCGAGGTGGACGGTGCCGGCGGTGGGCTGCTCGAAGCCGGCGATCATCCGCAGCACGGTGGTCTTGCCGGAGCCGGACGGTCCGAGGATCGCGAACAGTTCGCCGTCGGCGACGGTCAGATCCGCGGCTTCGACGGCGGTCACCTCGCCGAACACTTTCCGGACCCCACGCAGCTCAATCTGTGAGGGGGCTGACGGCATGGGTGGATAGTACGGATTGCGTTGTCGGAGCGCAGCCCCATGATGGACTTCGCCGGTCGCAGCGGTCCCAGACCACCGGATTCGCGATCACACCCCGCCGCTCGATCGTGAGACCGAAGTGGCTGGTGGCGGTCAAGTGATACGTGAGACAACTGTCATATGCTGAGGCGCGTGTCCGTGTCGCGCCGCGACCTGTTGAAGCTGGCCGCCGTCACCCCGGCGGTCCTGGGCCTGGGAATGCGGGCCGCACCCACTGCGACGGCCGAGCCGCTCGGGGTTCTGCTGGATTACGCGGCCGGTGTCATCAGCGCCAGCGACCTGAAGGCGTCGGGTGCTCTCGGCGCGATCCGATACGTCTCGGACCGCAGGCCGGGCGGGAACTGGATGCTGGGCAAGCCGATTCAGCTCCCCGAGGCTCGCGACCTCTACCAGGCCGGCCTGAAGATCGTGTCCAACTACCAGTTCGGTAAGCAGGAGACTGCGGACTGGCTCGGTGGGCAACCGGCCGGTATCGCGCACGCCAAGCGCGGCTGGGAGTTGCACACCGCCGCGGGCGGTCCGGTCGGGGCACCCATCTACGTCTCCATCGACGACGACCCCTCCTTCGACCAGTACACACAGCAGGTGGCGCCCTACCTGCGGGCCTGGGAATCGGTGATCGGCCATCAGCGGGTCGGGGTGTACGCCAACTCCAAGACCATCGACTGGGCGCTGCAGGACGGTCTGGGATCGTGGTTCTGGCAGCACAACTGGGGCTCGCCCAAGGGCTACACCCATCCCGCCGCACACCTGCACCAGGTCGAGATCGACGCGCGGAAGGTCGCCGGCATCGGGGTCGACGTGAACGAGATCCTGCAGCCCCAATTCGGCCAGTGGGACTGAACAGGAAAGCAAAACTTACCGACTGGTAAGGTTTTGCCAGCAAACTTCCGATCACCATTTTGGTGAACAAATGTGGACTGAAAAACCGAGCAAGTGCTTGGCCGGACGGGACGGCGCGCCGCGACCGACAGAGAAATCGTAGGTAACGATTGGATAACAATCGTGCTTTGATCTGCGCAGTTGTGCCTACTCGACCGTAACCACCTGCATGCAGGACGTTTGTCCCGGATAGTCCGGTCACCCGTTCAGTGCTGTGTTACCCATCGTGCTGTTACCCGCGCGTAGAACTCGTCAGTAACCAATATCCGGCGGAAAATGGTGACGGCTCTTATGCCACTCTTAGTACAGCCGGTATGTCCCGCGGACCCTCGCCCCGGAGGCGTCCCGCGGACACCGTGATTCGACGGGGAATCGCCGAGAGACACCTCCGCAGGGCAGCGCAGGTCTGACACGCCGACACGAACCGATACGCGACGAGAACGCGGCCGCGAGCCGCGACGACGAGTACGACAGGGAGATACACAAGGTGACGATCCACGAGCACGACAGGCTGTCCATGGGCGACGGATCATGGCGCGGCGATGCGAAGGAGACCACCACCCACGCCTTGGTCGACCGCCTCAACGCCGGAGAGCCCTACGCCGTTGCCTTCGGCGGGCAGGGCAGCGCCTGGCTGGAGACCCTCGAAGAGCTGGTCACCTCGGCCGGTATCGAGTCCGAGCTGGCGACCCTGGCCGGTGAAGCCGAACTGCTGCTCGAGCCGGTGGCCGACGAACTCGTGGTGGTCCGGCCGATCGGCTTCGAACCGCTGCGCTGGGTCCGTGCACTGGCCGCCGAGGAGCCGGTGCCCTCGGCCAAGCAGCTGACCTCGGCCGCGGTGTCGGTTCCCGGTGTGCTGCTGACCCAGATCGCCGCCATCCGCGCGCTGGCTCGTCAGGGCATGGACCTGGCGGCCACGCCGCCCGTCGCCGTCGCCGGACACTCCCAGGGCGTGCTGGCCGTCGAGGCGGTCCGGGCCGCCGGCGCCAACGATGTCCAGCTGCTGGCGCTGGCCCAGCTGATCGGTGCGGCAGGCACGCTGGTGGCCCGTCGCCGTGGCATTTCGGTGCTCGGCGACCGGCCACCGATGGTGTCGGTCACCAACGCCGAACCCGAACGCATCTACGAACTGCTCGAAGAGTTTGCTACCGACGTCCGCACGGTGCTGCCCCGGTGCTGTCGATCCGCAACGGCCGGCGTTCGGTGGTCATCACCGGCACTCCCGAGCAACTGTCCCGGTTCGAGCTGTACTGCGAGCAGATCGCCGAGGCCGAAGCCGCTGACCGCAAGAACAAGGTCCGCGGCGGCGCGGTGTTCAACCCGGTGTTCGATCCGGTCCAGGTCGAGGTCGGCTTCCACACGCCGCGACTGGCCGACGGCATCGACATCGTGGGCCGCTGGGCGCAGGCCGTCGGCCTGGACGTCGACCTGGCCCGGGCATTGACCGATGCGATCCTGGTCCAGCAGGTGGACTGGGTCGAGGAGGTCACCGCCCTGCACGAGGCCGGCGCCCGCTGGATTCTGGATCTGGGCCCCGGTGACATCCTCACCCGGCTCACCGCGCCGGTCATCCGCGGCCTCGGCATCGGCATCGTGCCGGCCGCCACCCGCGGCGGCCAGCGCAACCTGTTCACCGTGGGCGCGGTGCCCGAGGTCGCCAAACCGTGGTCCAGCTACGCCCCGTCGGTGGTCACCCTGCCCGACGGATCGGTGAAGCTCTCCACCAAGTTCACCCGGCTCACCGGCCGGTCGCCGATCCTGCTGGCCGGCATGACGCCCACCACCGTCGACGCCAAGATCGTGGCGGCCGCGGCCAACGCCGGGCACTGGGCCGAACTGGCCGGCGGCGGCCAGGTGACCGAGCCGATCTTCGATCGCCGTATCGCCGAACTGGAGACCCTGCTCCAGCCCGGCCGGGCCATCCAGTTCAACTCCCTGTTCCTGGATCCGTACCTGTGGAAGCTGCAGCTCGGCGGCAAGCGCCTGGTGCAGAAGGCGCGTCAGTCCGGCGCGCCGATCGACGGCGTGGTGGTCAGCGCCGGCATCCCCGATCTCGAGGAAGCCGTCGCGCTGATCGACGAGCTCAACACCGTCGGCATCAGCCACGTGGTGTTCAAGCCGGGCACGGTCGAGCAGATCCGCTCGGTCATCCGGATCGCCGCCGAGGTGCCCACCAAGCCGGTCATCGTGCACATCGAGGGCGGCCGCGCCGGTGGCCACCACTCCTGGGAAGACCTCGACGACCTGCTGCTGACCACGTACTCCGAACTGCGTGGCCGGGCCAACATCACCGTCTGCGTCGGTGGCGGCATCGGCACGCCGGAGCGGGCCGCGGAGTACCTGTCCGGTCGGTGGTCGGCGGTCTACGGCTACCCGCTGATGCCGGTCGACGGCATCCTGGTCGGCACCGCGGCCATGGCCTGCCTGGAGGCCACCACCTCCCCGGCGGTCAAGCAGCTGCTGGTCGACACCGCGGGCACCGACCACTGGGTCGGGGCCGGTACCGCCGTCAACGGCATGGCGTCCGGGCGCAGCCAGCTCGGCGCCGACATCCACGAGATCGACAACGCGGCCTCCCGCTGCGGTCGGCTGCTCGACGAGGTGGCCGGCGACGGCGACGCGGTCGCCGAGCGCCGCGAGGAGATCATCGCCGCCATGGCGGTGACGGCCAAGCCCTACTTCGGCGACGTCGCCGATATGACCTACCTGCAGTGGCTGCAGCGCTACCTCGAGCTGGCCATCGGCAACGGCGACTCCACCGCCGACACCAAGACCGCCGACTCCCCGTGGCTCGACATCAGCTGGCGGGACCGCTTCGCCGAGATGCTGCAGCGCGCCGAGGCGCGGCTCAACGCCGCCGACACCGGCGCCATCGAGACCCTGTTCGACGACGAGGCGCTGCTGGAGAACCCGGACGCCGCGGTGGCCGCGTTGCTGGCCCGCTACCCCGATGCCGAGACCGTTCTGCTGCACCCGGCCGACGTCCCGTTCTTCATCCAGCTGTGCAAGACGCTGGGCAAGCCGGTCAACTTCGTCCCGGTCATCGACAAGGACGTCCGGCGTTGGTGGCGCAGCGACTCGCTGTGGCAGGCGCACGACGCCCGCTACACCGCTGACCAGGTGTGCGTCATTCCCGGTACCGAAGCCGTCGCCGGCATCACCCGGGTCGACGAGCCGGTCGGCGAGCTGCTCGACCGCTTCGAGAAGGCCGCCGTCGACGAGGTGCTGGCCACCGGCGCACAGCCCGAACCGGTCGCATCGCGCCTGCGGGGCCGCACCGATGTGACCGGGCCGCTGGCCATCGTGCTGGACTCTCCGGATGTGCTGTGGGCCGGTCGCACCGCCACCAACCCGGTGCACCGCATCGCCGCGCCGTCGAAATGGCAGGTGCGGGATGGACATTCGGCCACGAATCACGCCACCGGCGCGCGCCTCGAGGTCACCGCACCCGATCGGGTGGTGCTCAGTGTCCCGCTGTCGGGGACCTGGATCGACATCGCCTTCACCCTGCCCGCCACGGTGGTGGACGGCGGCGCCCCGGTCGTGCGCACCGAGGACGCTGCCACCGCGATGCGGGCCGTGCTGGCCATCGCCGCCGGTGTCGACGGACCCGACGCGCTGCCGCCGGTCGTCAACGGTTCGACCACCGTCACCGTGGGCTGGGATCCTGAGCGCGTCGCCGACCACACCGGTGTGACGGCGACGTTCGGTTCGCCGCTGGCGCCGACGCTGTCGATCGTGCCCGACGCGCTGGTCGGCCGCTGCTGGCCGGCGGTGTTCGCGGCCATCGGCGGCGCGGTCACCGACAGCGGTTTCCCGGTCGTCGAGGGCCTGCTGAGCCTGGTGCACCTGGACCACGCCGCCCAGCTGCTCAAGCCGCTGCCCAAGGAACCGACTCAATTGACGGTCACCGCAACGGCTTCGGTGGCCACCGACACCGAGGTGGGCCGGGTTGTCCCAGTCACTGTCAACGTCACCGACGCCAACGGCTTGATCCTGGCCGTCCTCGAGGAGCGGTTCGCCATCCGGGGTCGAACCGGCGCCAAGGAGCTGACCGACCCGGTCCGGGCCGGGGGAGCGGTCTCGGAGAACGCCACCGAGACCCCGCGCCGCCGCCGGCGCGACGTCACCATCGGCGCGCCGGTCGACATGCGTCCGTTCGCGGTGGTCTCCGGTGACCACAACCCGATTCACACCGATCAGGCAGCCGCACTGCTGGCCGGGCTGGAATCGCCGATCGTGCACGGCATGTGGCTCTCGGCCGCCGCCCAGCACGTGGTCACCGCCACCGACGGCAAGCCGGTTCCGCCGGCCAAGCTGCTGGGCTGGACCGCCCGCTTCCTGGGCATGGTCGCACCGGGCGACGACATCGACTTCCGCGTCGACCGGGTCGGAATCGACCTGGGCGCAGAGGTTTTGGAGGTCACCGCCAAGGTCGGTACGGATCTGGTGATGAGCGCTACCGCCCGGCTGGCGGCGCCGAAGACGGTGTACGCCTTCCCCGGCCAGGGCATTCAGCACAAGGGCATGGGCATGGAGGTGCGGGCCCGTTCCAAGGCCGCCCGCAAGGTGTGGGACACCGCCGACAAGTTCACCCGCGACACGCTGGGCTTCTCGGTACTGCATGTGGTGCGGGACAACCCGACCAGCCTGATCGCCGCCGGTGTGCACTACCAGCATCCCGAAGGTGTGCTGTACCTGACCCAGTTCACTCAGGTCGCGATGGCCACCGTCGCCGCCGCCCAGGTCGCCGAGATGCGCGAGCAGGGGGCGTTCGTCGAGGGCGCGATCGCCTGCGGCCACTCGGTGGGTGAGTACACCGCGCTGGCCTGTGTGTCCGGTGTCTACGCGCTGGAGGCGTTGCTGGAGGTGGTGTTCCACCGCGGCAGCAAGATGCACGACATCGTCCCGCGCGACGAGATGGGCCGGTCGAATTACCGGCTGGCCGCCATCCGGCCGTCGCAGATCGACCTGCCGGATGCTGACGTCAAGGACTTCGTCGCCGGCATCGCCGAGCGCACCGGAGAATTCCTGCAGATCGTCAACTTCAACCTGCGCGGCTCGCAGTACGCGATCGCCGGGACGGTGCGCGGCCTGGAGGCGTTGGAGGAGGAGGTCGAGCGGCGTCGCGAGATCAGCGGCGGCAAGCGGTCGTTCATCCTGGTTCCGGGCATCGATGTGCCGTTCCACTCCGAGGTGCTGCGGGTCGGTGTCGACGACTTCCGCCGCGCACTGGAGCGGGTCATGCCGGACGACGCCGACCCCGCACTGATCGTCGGGCGGTACATCCCCAACCTGGTGCCGCGGCCGTTCACCCTGGACCGTGACTTCGTCCAGGAGATCCGCGATCTGGTGCCGGCCGAACCGCTCGACGAGATCCTCGCCGACTACGACACCTGGCGTAACGAGAAGCCGCGCGAGCTGTGCCGCAAGATCGTCATCGAGTTGCTGGCCTGGCAGTTCGCCAGCCCGGTGCGCTGGATCGAGACCCAGGACCTGCTGTTCATCGAGGAAGCCGCCGGCGGTCTGGGTGTGGAGCGGTTCGTCGAGATCGGTGTCAAGTCGGCGCCGACGGTGGCCGGCTTGGCCAGCAACACGCTGAAGCTGCCCGAATACGCCCACAGCACAGTCGAAGTGCTCAACTCCGAGCGCGACGCCGCCGTGCTGTTCGCCACCGATACCGACCCCGAGCCGGATATCGACGAGGCACCGGTTGCCGAAGCGGCGGCCGAAGCTGTCGCGGTCGAGGCCGCCCCGGCAGCCGCACCTTCCGGTGGCCCCCGGCCGGACGACATCGTCTTCGACGCCGGCGATGCCACCCTGGCCCTGATCGCGCTGAGCGCCAAGATGCGCATCGACCAGATCGAATTGCTGGACTCCATCGAGTCCATCACCGACGGGGCGTCCTCGCGGCGCAACCAGCTGCTGGTCGACTTGGGGTCGGAGCTCAACCTCGGCGCCATCGACGGTGCCGCGGAGGCGGATCTGGCTTCGCTGAAGGGTCAGGTGTCCAAGCTGGCCCGCACCTACAAGCCGTTCGGTCCGGTGCTCTCCGATGCGATCAACGATCAGTTGCGCACGGTGCTCGGCCCGTCCGGCAAGCGGCCGGCCGCGATCGCCGAGCGGGTCAAGAAGACCTGGGAACTCGGCGACGGGTGGGTCAAGCACGTGACCGCCGAACTGGCGTTGGGCACCCGCGAGGGCAGCAGCGTTCGCGGTGGCGCACTCGGCGGTCTGCATGAGGGCGCGCTGGCTGATGCCGCCGCGGTGGACAAGGCCGTCGATGCCGCGGTCGTCGCGGTCGCGGCCCGCAAGGGCATTGCCGTGTCGTTGCCGTCGGCGGGCGGTGCCGGCGGCGGTGTGGTCGACTCTGCGGCGCTCACCGAGTTCGCCGAGAAGGTCACCGGCCGTGACGGGGTGCTGGCCTCGGCCGCCCGGATGGTGCTCGGCCAGCTCGGCCTGGACAGCCCGGTCACCGCGGCACCGGCAGCCACCGACGCCGAACTCATCGACCTGGTCACCACCGAGCTGGGTTCGGACTGGCCGCGTTTGGTCGCTCCGGCGTTCGACGCCAAGAAGGCGGTGCTGCTCGACGACCGGTGGGCCAGTGCCCGCGAGGACCTGGTCAAGCTGTGGCTGGCCGACGAAGGCGACATCGACGCCGACTGGCTGCGGCTCTCGGAGCGATTCGAGGGTGCCGGCAATGTCGTTGCCAACCAGGCGAATTGGTGGCAGGGCAAGGCGCTGGCGGCGGGCCGCAACATCCACGCCTCGCTGTTCGGCCGGATCGCGGCGGGTGCTGAAAACCCGGACAAGGGTCATTACAGCGACGAGATCGCGGTGGTCACCGGTGCGTCCAAGGGCTCGATCGCCGCGTCCGTGGTGGCCGGTCTGCTCGACGGCGGCGCCACGGTGGTCGCGACGACCTCCAAGCTCGACGACGACCGGTTGGCGTTCTACAAGGCGCTCTACCGCGACCATGCTCGCTACGGTGCGTCGCTGTGGATCGTCCCGGCCAACATGGCCTCCTACGCCGACATCGACGCCCTGGCCTCATGGGTTGGCAGTGAGCAGTCCGAAAGCCTTGGGCCGCAATCGATTCACATCAAGGATGCGCTGACCCCGACGCTGCTGTTCCCGTTCGCCGCCCCGCGGGTGGCCGGTGACCTGTCGGAGGCCGGCTCGCGGTCCGAGATGGAGATGAAGGTGCTGCTGTGGGCCGTGGAACGGCTGATCGGCGGGCTGTCGTCCATCGGTGCCGAGCGTGACATCGCTTCGCGGCTGCACGTGGTGCTGCCGGGCTCACCCAACCGCGGCATGTTCGGCGGCGACGGCGCCTACGGCGAGTCCAAGTCCGCACTGGACGCGGTGGTGAATCGGTGGAACGCCGAATCCTCCTGGGCGCAGCGGGTCAGCTTCGCGCACGCCCTGATCGGCTGGACCAAGGGCACCGGCCTGATGGGTCACAACGACGCCATCGTCAGCGCGGTCGAAGAGGCCGGCGTGACCACCTACAGCACCGCCGAGATGGCCGCCATGCTGCTCGACCTGTGCTCGGTGGAGGCCAAGGTGGCCTCGGCCAACGCCCCGCTGAAGGTGGATCTCACCGGTGGGCTCGGCGACGTGCAGCTCGACATGGCCGAGCTGGCCGCCAAGGCCCGCGAGGAGATGGCTTCGGAGGCCTCGAGTTCGAACGACGAGCCGACAGCCGGCACCATCGCCGCGCTGCCGTCGCCGCCGCGCGGGTACACCGCGGCGACCCCGCCGGCGTGGGCCGACCTCGACGTCGACCCGGCCGACCTGGTGGTCATCGTCGGTGGCGCCGAACTGGGCCCGTACGGCTCGTCGCGCACCCGCTTCGAGATGGAGGTCGACAACGAGCTGTCGGCCGCCGGTGTTCTCGAACTGGCCTGGACCACCGGGCTGATCAAGTGGGAGGACGATCCCAAGCCGGGCTGGTACGACACCGCCAGCGGGGAGCTGGTCGACGAGGCCGAACTGGTCGAGCGTTATCACGACGCCGTCGTAGAGCGTTGTGGCATACGGGAATTCGTGGACGATGGCGCTGTCGGGGCCGATCACGCCTCGCCGCTGCTGGTCAGTGTCTTCCTGGACAAGGACTTCAGCTTCGTGGTGTCTTCGGAGGCCGATGCCCGCTCGTTCGTGGAGGTCGATCCCGAGCACACCGTCGCCCGGCCGGTGCCGGATTCGTCGGACTGGGAGGTGATCCGCAAGGCGGGCACCGAGGTTCGGGTTCCGCGCAAGACCAAGCTGTCGCGGACGGTGGGTGCTCAGATCCCGACCGGATTCGATCCCTCGGTCTGGGGCATCAGCCCGGACATGGTCAACTCGATCGACCGGGTGGCGCTGTGGAACATCGTCGCCACCGTCGACGCGTTCCTGTCGTCGGGGTTCACCCCGACCGAGCTGATGCGCTGGGTGCATCCCAGCCTGGTGGCCTCCACCCAGGGCACCGGCATGGGTGGTATGACGTCGATGCAGACGATGTACCACGGCAACCTGATGGGCAAGGCCAAGCCGAACGACATCCTGCAGGAGGTTCTGCCGAACGTCGTTGCCGCCCATGTCATCCAGTCCTACGTCGGCAGCTACGGCTCGATGATCCACCCGGTGGGTGCGTGTGCCACCGCGGCGGTGTCGGTCGAGGAGGGTATGGACAAGATCCGGCTCGGCAAGGCCGACCTGGTGGTCGCCGGCGGGTTCGACGATCTGACGTTGGAGGCCATCATCGGCTTCGGTGACATGGCGGCCACCGCCGACACCGAGGTGATGCGGGCCAAGGGCATCAGCGACTCGAAGTTCTCCCGCGCCAACGACCGTCGCCGGCTCGGCTTCCTGGAGGCCCAGGGTGGCGGCACCATCCTGCTGGCCCGCGGCGACCTGGCGCTGAAGATGGGGCTGCCGGTGTTGGCCGTGGTCGGCTACGCGCAGAGCTTCGCCGACGGTGTGCACACCTCGATCCCGGCACCGGGCCTGGGTGCGCTGGGCGCCGGCCGTGGCGGCAGGGACTCGCAGCTGGCCCGCTCACTGGCCAAGCTGGGCGTCGGCCCCGACGACATCGCGGTGATCTCCAAGCACGACACGTCCACGCTGGCCAACGATCCCAACGAGACCGAGCTGCACGAGCGGCTGGCCGACTCGATGGGTCGCTCGGCGGGGGCACCGTTGTTCGTCGTGTCGCAGAAGAGCCTGACCGGGCACGCCAAGGGTGGTGCGGCGGTCTTCCAGATGATGGGGCTGTGCCAGATCCTGCGCGACGGTGTCATTCCGCCGAACCGCAGCCTGGACTGCGTCGACGACGAGCTGGCCACCTCCGGGCACTTCGTGTGGGCGCGGGAGACCCTGCGCATGGGCGAGAAGTTCCCGCTCAAGGCCGGCCTGGTGACCAGCCTCGGCTTCGGCCACGTGTCGGGTCTGATCGCACTGGTGCACCCGCAGGCGTTCCTGGCCTCGCTAAGCGAGCAGGAGCGGGCGGACTACACCAAGCGTGCCCACGAGCGGGTGCTGGCCGGTCAGCGTCGGTTGGCCTCGGCCATCGCCGGTGGACGGCCGATGTATGAGAAGCCCGCCGATCGCCGGTTCGACCACGACGTGCCGGAGAAGCGTCAGGAGGCCGCGATGCTGCTCGATCCGGCGTCGCGCCTCGGCGATGACGATATTTACGTGCGGTAGGGTCTCTCGGCGTGGCGATTGTGGGTGTGGGTATCGATCTGGTGTCCATTCCAGAGTTCGCCGAGCAGGTCGACCAGCCGGGGACGGTGTTCGCCGAAACGTTCACCCCGGGTGAGCGCCGCGACGCGGCCGACAAGAGTTCGGTCGCGGCGCGGCACCTGGCCGCGCGGTGGGCGGCCAAGGAGGCGGTCATCAAGGCGTGGTCGGGCTCCCGGTTCGCGCAGCGCCCGGTGTTGCCGGAAGGCATCCACCGCGACATCGAGGTGATCACCGACATGTGGGGACGGCCGAAGGTCCGGCTCACCGGCGCCATCGCCGAGCATCTGGCTGAGGTGACGATCCACGTGTCGCTCACCCATGAGGGTGACACCGCCGCCGCGGTGGCCATCCTGGAGACGCTGTAGTTCCTCCGCGAGCAGACGCAAAGGCCCCTTTTCTGCGGCGTGTCGGGATGCGTTTGCGTCTGCTCGGCGAATGAGAGGACCCGCGCGATACCGTCGTCGGCATGACTGATCTCGTCGCAGCCGTGCAGGCCGTGCTTCCCTCGGTGCAGGCCGACCTCGAGGACCTGGTGCGCATCCAGTCGGTGTGGGCCGACCCGGCCCGTCGCGACGAGGTGCACCGCAGCGCGCAGAAGGTGGCCGATCTGCTGACTCGGGCCGGCTTCGACACGGTGGAGATCGTCGCCGAAGGCGGCGCACCGGCGGTGATCGCACACCACCCCGGCCCGCCGGGCGCTCCCACGGTCCTGCTCTACGCGCACCACGACGTCCAGCCCGAAGGCGAAGCCGCGCAGTGGGATTCCGAACCGTTCGAGCCCACCGAACGCAATGGTCGGCTGTACGGGCGGGGCACCGCCGACGACAAGGCCGGTATCGCGACGCACCTGGCCGCTTTCCGCGCGCATGACGGCAATCCGCCGGTCGGGGTGACGGTGTTCGTCGAGGGCGAGGAGGAGTCCGGCTCGCCGTCCCTGGGCCGGCTGCTGGCCGCGCACTCCGACAAGCTCGCCGCCGACGTGATCGTGATCGCCGACTCGGACAACTGGACCGCCGACATCCCGGCGCTGACGGTGTCACTGCGCGGCCTGGCCGACTGTGTCGTCGAGGTCGCGACCCTGGACCACGGCCTGCACTCGGGGCTGTGGGGCGGTGTGGTGCCCGACGCGCTCAGCGTGCTGGTGCGGCTGCTGGCCAGTCTCCACGACGACGACGGCAACGTCGCCGTGGCGGGACTCCACGAGTCGAGTGCCGCCGACGTCGACCGCGGCCCGGACTGGGTGCGCACCGAGTCGGGTCTGCTGGACGGTGTGCAGGAGATCGGCTCGGGCAGTGTGGTGACGCGCATGTGGGCCAAACCGGCGATCACGGTGATCGGCATCGACACCACGCCGATCGCGAAGTCGTCGAACACGCTCATCCCGCGGGCCAAGGCCAAGGTCAGCATGCGCATCGCCCCGGGCGGCGACGCCGTGGCCCACCTCGATGCGCTGCGCCGCCACCTCGAGGCGCACACCCCGTGGGGTGCCCACGTCACCGTCACCCCCGGCGACGTCGGCCAGCCGTACGCGATCGATGCCGACGGTCCGGTCTATGACGCCGCCCGGGCGGCGTTCCGGCAGGCCTGGGGTACCGACGTCGTCGACATGGGGATGGGCGGGTCGATCCCGTTCATCGCCGAGTTCGCCGCGGCGTTCCCGTCGGCCACCATCCTGGTCACCGGGGTGGAGGACCCCGGCACCCAGGCGCACAGCATCAACGAGAGCCTGCATCTGGGTGTGCTCGAACGGGCCGCGACCACCGAGGCGCTGCTATTGGCGAAGTTGGGGGAGCGGTAGCGCTGGACCGGTGGGCAGGAGCGAAGCGACCGGGGAGATCAGACCGCGATGTCGCGGCGCAGCTTGGCGACGTGCCCGGTGGCCTTGACGTTGTACTGGGCGACCTCGATGTTGCCCTTCTCGTCGACCACGAACGTCGAGCGGATCACGCCCTGCACCGTCTTGCCGTACATCTTCTTCTCGCCGTAGGCGCCCCACTCGGTGAGCACCTTCTTGTCCGGGTCGGACAGCAGCGGGAAGGTCAGCTCGTCGCGATCGCGGAACTTGGCCAGCTTCTCCGGTTTGTCCGGGGAGATGCCCACCACGTCGATGCCCGCCCCGTTCAGCTCGGCCAGGCTGTCACGAAAGTCGCAGGCCTGCTTGGTGCAGCCCGGAGTCATCGCGGCCGGGTAGAAGTACACGATCACCTTGCGGCCTTTGAAGTCGGACAACGTCACGGTCTTGCCGTCGGCGTCGGTCAGGCTGAACGCCGGCGCTTTGTCGCCGACGGCGAGGCGTGTTGTGTCGGTCACCTACTGGTCCCTTCTTCCACCGGAGCGTCGGGGTTGGCCCGGGTTGATCTAGGGTAGTTCGGCAGGGCGGCAGTTTGGAGGACGGAAGTGGCGGACCGGGATCCCGAGGCCATCAAGGCTGATATCGACCAGGCGCGCGATCGGCTGGCGTTGACGGTGGACTCGCTGGCCGAGCGGGCCAATCCCCAGCGCATCGCCGACGACGTCAAGGCTGCTCTGCTGGCCTTCGTGAAGAAGCCGGCGGTGGCCGCGACCCTGGCCGGTGTCACCGCGGTCACGGTGATCGTGGTGGTTCGCCGCATCCGCAACAACTAGCCGCAGCGCGTTTGGCGGCACCGCCACCGGTTACCCGGGGCGGATGGCGTCTACGGCGTGGTCGTCGAGCCGCACTCGGCGGCCAACGTGCTGCCGGTCAACGGCGCCGACAACTGGCTACACCTGGGGTTGGGCGTCATTCTGCTGGGCTTGGGTCTTGGCCTGGGCCGCGGCGCGCAGGGGAGGGTCGGCGGATGAGCCGCCACAGCCGCAGTGGCAGCAGCCCCAGCAGCGGCGCCCGCTTGCCCAGGTCGTCACTGTCGCGGCGGTTGAACGCACCGGCGTAGCGGGCGGCGTCGGCAGCAGTGGGATAGGTCTTGTAACCCGTTGTGCCGCAGCCGCGTTCACAGTGGAAGTGCATCACCGCGCCGTCGGTGCCGAATGTCATCCGGTGTCCCAGCAGCCGGCATGCCCCGCTCATGGCTTGGCCCGCTCGTCGGCGGAGGTCAGTGGCGCGGCGATGTCCTCGAGCTGGCGGCCCTCGGCTTTGACACCCCAAGCCAGTTCCACCAGCCCGCCGATGGCCATCACCGCGGCGCCGATCAGGAAGGCGACGGCGACCAGGCTGCGCTCACCGGAGCCGATCAGCTGCCCGAACAGCAGCGGTCCGGTGATGCCGCCGATGGCCGTGCCGACGGCGTAGAAGAACGCGATGGCCAGGGCCCTGGTTTCCATCGGGAAGATCTCGCTGACGGTCAGGTAGGCCGCACTCGCCCCGGACGATGCCAGGAAGAAGCACACCACCAAGACGGCCATGAACAGCCACAGGCCACCGGTCTGGGCGACGAACACACCGGTCAGCACGATGGTGATGGCAGCCGATCCGAGGTAGGACAGCGCGATCATCGGTTTGCGGCCGACGCTGTCGAACAACCGGCCCAACAGCAGTGGGCCGGCGAAGTTGCCTGCGGCCCAGACGATGAAGAAGGCAGGCACGATGCCGGAGGACACCCCGTAGAAGCCGTTGAGTAGGGTGCCCAGGTTGAACGTGACGGCGTTGTAGAGGAAGGCCTGTCCGATGAACAGCGCCAGCCCCAGCACCGCCCGCTTCGGGTAACGGGTGAACGCCACGTGGGCGATCTCGCGGAAGCCGATCACGTGACGTTGATGGACGGTCAATTCGCGGTCCGGTTCGGCGAGGTCTTCCCCGCTGCGGGCGGTGACGTCGCGCTCGATCTGGTCGACGATGCGTTCGGCCTCGTCTTCGCGGCCGTGAATGAACAGCCAGCGCGGGCTCTCCGGAACATTGCGCCGCACCAGCAGCACGACGAGGCCGAAGACGGCGCCGATGCCGAAGGCGAGCCGCCAGCCGAGATCCAGCGGTATCCACGACTCATTGAGCAACACCAGTGAGCCCGCGGCGCCCAGTGCCGCCCCCAGCCAGTAGGAGCCGTTGATCACCAGGTCGACGCGGCCCCGATTGCGGGCCGGAATGAGCTCGTCCACAGCCGAATTCACGGCCGCGTACTCGCCACCGATGCCAGCGCCGGTGAGGAAGCGGGTGAGGAAGAAGTACCACGGGGCGAACGAGAACGCGGTCGCGACGGTCGCGGCCAGGTACAGGGCGAGGGTCAGCATGAAGAGCCGCTTGCGGCCGAACCGGTCGGTGAGCTGACCGAACACCAGCGCGCCCACACAGGCGCCGACCACGTAGATGGCCGCGGCGACGCCGATCTGGCCGGCGGTGATGTCCAACCCGCTGCCCGACTCGGTCAGCCGGGCCGACACGTTGCCGACCATCGTCACTTCCAGGCCGTCGAGCACCCACGCCGAACCCAGTCCGATGACTACCCGCCAGTGGAACCGTGACCACGGAAGACGGTCCAGTCGCGCGGGCACCTTGGTGGTGATGGTCCTGGTCTGTGCGCTCGCGGTCATCGTCGGCCCCTTGCGATTCACTTGACGTGGCGAGTTCGGATACCCCGGGCCGACCAGCGCTAAGCGGGGTGGCGAATCCCACAGGAATTGATTTACATAGTTAATGAATGTTTTGGGCATCCTCCGTCCGGAGCTGAAGAGATACGGACGCCAGATGACACCAGATGTGACGATGACCGACTCGCCGGTCGTGGAATCCAAGCAGGCGGCTGCCGCCGAGACTGCGCGGCGGCGCCGGCGGATGGATCACCAGCATCCCCGGTACAAATGGGTCGCGCTGTCCAACACGACGTTGGGCGCCTTGCTGGCCTCGATCAATTCCTCCATCGTGCTGATCTCGCTGCCGGCGATCTTCCGCGGCATCGGCCTGAACCCGCTGGCGCCGGGCAACGTCGGCTACCTGCTGTGGATGCTGATGGGCTATCTGGTGGCGACCGCGGTGCTGGTGGTGCCGTTGGGCCGGCTCGGCGACATCTTCGGCCGGGTGCGCATCTACACGCTGGGATTCGTGGTCTTCACCATCGCGGCGGTGGCGCTGTCCTTCGACCCGTTCCACCTCGGTGGCGGTGCCGTCTGGCTGATCGGGTGGCGGGTGGTCCAGGGTGTCGGCGGTGCCATGTTGATGGCCTGCTCGGCGGCGATCCTGACCGACGCGTTTCCCAGTCACCAGCGCGGCATGGCCCTCGGGGTCAATCAGGTGGCCGCGATCGCGGGGCAGTTCCTGGGCCTACTGATCGGCGGGCTGCTGTCGCAATGGGACTGGCGCGCGGTGTTCTGGGTCGGGGTGCCGCTGGGGTTGGCCGGAACCCTGTGGAGCTTCCGGTCTTTGGTCGAGGTCGGCGTGCGCACACCGGCGCGGCTGGACTGGGCGGGCACGGTCTTGTTCGCAGTCGGCTTCACCGTGCTGCTGGCCGGGATCACCTACGGCATCCAGCCCTACGGCGGTCACCCCACGGGATGGACCAATCCCTGGGTGCTCGCCGCGATCGGGCTCGGTGTGCTCATGTTGCTGGTGCTGTGCGTGATCGAATTGCGGGTGCGCGCACCGATGTTGGACATTCGCCTGTTCCGGTCGAAACCATTCGCGCTGGGCAATCTTGCCGGGCTGATGGCCGCGGTCGGGCGCGGTGGGTTGCAGTTCATGCTCATCATCTGGCTGCAGGGCATCTGGTTGCCGTTGCACGGCTACAGCTTCGAGTCGACGCCACTGTGGTCCGGCATCTACCTGCTGCCGATGACACTGGGCTTCCTGCTTGCGGGCCCGCTGTCGGGGACGTTGTCCGACCGGTTCGGATCCCGCCCGTTCGCCATCGGCGGGATGCTGCTCATGGCGGCGACTTTCCTTGCGCTGATGGTTATTCCGGTGAACTTCAGCTTCTGGGTATTCGCGCTGCTGGTCTTCCTCAACGGCCTCGGCGGTGGCATCTTCACCTCACCGAACACCGCGGCGATCATGTCGAGCGTTCCGGCAGCCGAGCGCGGCGCCGCCTCGGGCATCCGGGCCACCTTCACCAACGCCGGAATGTCGTTGTCCATCGGCATCTTCTTCTCGCTGATGATCGCCGGGCTGGCCAAGACGCTGCCCGCCACCTTGAGCGCCGGTCTTCAGCAGCAGGGCGTCTCGGTGGCCGAAGCGCACCGCATCGCCGAGCTGCCTCCGGTCGGCAGCCTGTTCGCGGCATTCCTGGGCTACAACCCGATCGGTGAACTGATGGGCGGGACTCTGCAGCAACCGGGCGTCAACTCCGCGGTGCTGACCGGCAAGGAGTTCTTCCCGCACCTGATCTCCGGCCCGTTCCACGCCGGGCTGTCGGTGGTGTTCGTCGCCGCCGCGGTCATGATGGTGATCGGAGCGGCCGCGTCCTGGGTGAATCCGGGGCGGGTGGTCGACCGCGACTAACGCCGCCGCAGCCAGTCCAGGGAAAGTCGAAAGCCCGGCGGGTTGGCCATCAGGCCCAGCCGGCTGCAACTGCGCACCTCGACCGGGGTGGGCGGTGCGCAGGGTGGCAGAGCAACTTCGCCCTCAGGATGACGGGCGGGTTGGTCCGGCACCATGTGGCTAAGTCCTCACTACATCACGGGACGTGTCGTCCTGGGCGGCTGATCAGCTCATTCAGCTAACGGCGACTATAACACCGTTTCAGTCATCGTCGCAGCACAAAGGCGTGAACCTGTCGGTTGCCGGGGGCCGATGGTTACCTCCGAGACTGCATTTATGCAGGTGACCCGGGCGCGTCGCCGCCGATGGGGACGTCATTGACAGCGACGTAAATCACGTTCCCTCGCCCGGGGTGGACCCGAGGGTCTGGGCAACCTAGGCGAACACCACGCCCGGGTTGAGGATGCCCGCTGGATCGAAACTGTCCTTGATCCGGCGAAGCAGGGCCAGTTTGGCCGGATCCTCCAGATCGCAGAAGTACTTCGCCTTGGCCCGCCCGACACCGTGCTCGCCGGAGATCGCGCCACCGAGCCGCATGCCCAACGCGAAGATCTCGGTGAGCACTTTGGTGCGGATTTGCGAATCCTTACAGAACAGCACGCCGTGCACGTTGCCGTCGCCGGCATGCCCGCAACCGCTCATCGCGGCGCCGCGAGCCGCTGCGATGTCGCGGGCCTGGCGGAGGAACTCCGGCATCGATGCCCGCGGCACCACCACGTCGACGATATCGTCCGCGCCGATCGCCTTGGCGGTCCAGAACACATTCTCTCTGGCCTCGATCAGTCGACGAGCCGAATTGCCCTGCAGCACATAGGCGTCTAGGGCTCCCCAGTCGCTGAGTAAGCCGCCGAGGGTTTCGGCGTCCGCATCGAGCCGGTCGGTGTGGTTGTTCTCCAGGGCCACGACGAGGTAGGCCTGGCATGATTCCCGGACCGCTTCGGGGATACCGAGTTCCAGGTTCTCGGCGCTGACGATCGCGGCCATGACGACGTTGTCGATGTACTCGACGATGGTCGGGTTCAGCCCACTGGAGATGATCTTCGGCACCGCGGCCATGATCTGGTCGAAGTCGCCGAACGGGGCCAGGACCGTGACGCCGTGTGCCGGGCGGGGGACCAGCTTCACGGTCACCTCGGTCGCCAGGGCCAGCGTGCCCTCCGAGCCGATGATCAACTGGGTGAGGTCGTAGCCGGTGGAGATCTTCGACATCTTGCCGCCGGTCCGGATGATCTCGCCGGTGGGCAGCACGGCCTGCAGGCCGAGCACGTTGTGGCGGGTGACGCCGCAGCGCACCGCCCGCATGCCGCCGGCGTTGGTGCCGACGTTGCCGCCGACGCTGGACGACAGCTCACCGGGGTACACGGTGTAGCTCAGCCCCACCTCGGCGGTCCTGACGTCCAGTTCGGTGAGGGTGACACCGGGCTGGACCACCGCGACATGGTTGTCCACGTCGATCTCGAGCACGGCGTTCATCCGTTCGAACGAGATGAGCAGACCGTCGGCGACCGGCTGCGCTGCACCGGACAGGCCACAGCCCGAGCCCCGGGCGGTCACCGGCACCCGGTGCTCGGTCGCCACCGCCAACAGGGCGGCCACCTCCTCGGCGGTGGCGGGCTTGGCCAGATAGGCGGGTTGCTGGGGCGGTATGGTCAGCGCTTCATCGTGACCGTAGTCCGCGGAGATGGCGTCACCGGTCAGCAGATGGGTGGGTCCCACGATCTCCGCGAGGCGTGCCGCCAGATCGGCCATGTCCGGTCTCCTTCGTCTGTTGACCGCAGCGTAGTACCGGAATGGCGGGGTGATCGCGGACCTGCCGCACCACTTCGAGGCCGGGCCTGAGCAGATCACATCGGGGTCAACGAGCGGTCATCGGGCCGAGGCCCACGGCCCGCCGATGACGCAGGTGACGCCCGGATACTGAACGTTGACGAACAGATAGCGCCCGTCGGGGGTGAAGACCGGTCCGGCCATCTCGCTGGCTCCGGTCGGCCCGGCCTGCGGGTTGTCGTCCGGCGACCAGTAGTGCAGGTCCAGCGGCGCGATGACCTGGGCCAGGTTGGCGATGCCGCCCGCCGGGGTGAGCACCCGCAGCCAGTTGTCGCCCCCGGGGAGTCGCCATTGCCGTCTTCGGCCATGATGACCGAGCCGTCCGGACCCACGGTGATCGCGTCGGGCTGGTTGAGGACGGCCTCGTCGGTCGATTCGTACAGCAGCCGCAGCGTGCCGCTGCCCGGATCCTTCGGCTCGTAGCGCCAGACCTGGCCGTTCTCGGCGTCACCGGCCTCGCTGGCCACGAACGTCACCCCGCCGTCGGCCCATGCCGATCCTTCCAGCGAGAGGAAACGCGCCCCGCCCTTCTCGCGGCCCTGCGAGTAGACCGAACCCGGATTGTCTTCGGCGTCGGACGGATCGGGATCGTCGATGTCGACCCAGTGCACCGGCAACACCGCACCGACGCGCTGACCCTTCGTGGTGTCGTAGGTCTTCTCGCCGGTGACCGCCAGCATCTGCAACTTGCCGCCGGCGGCCAGCTGACCCGGCCGGTTCGGGATGAACCGGTAGAAGCCGTCACCCGGGTCACCGTTGTCCTCGGTCATGTAGACGATCCCGGTGGCCGGATCCACCGGCGCGGTCTCGTGCTCGAATCGTCCCATCGCCTTCAGCGGGATCGGCTCGACGAGTCCGGTTGCGGTGGAGGGGACTTCGAAGACATACCCGTGTGGCTTCTCGAATCCGGCGCTGGTGCCCGCGGTGGTCTCCTCACAGCTCAGCCAGGATCCCCACGGGGTGGGTGCGCCGCTGCAGTTCGACAGGGTGCCGGCCAGGACCAGGAAGCTCTCCACCAACCGGCCCGATTCGGGATGGTAGAGCGAGGACGTGCACCCCGCGGGTGCAGCGCGGTCATAGGCGAGCCGATCGGCAAGCGCCTTCTGCTCGATGCCCGGTATGTCCATGTCGATCTCGTGGTTGCGGATCATTCGGTACTGTCCGTCGCCGGCCGCGAAAAGTGCTTGGCCGTCGTGACATCCAGGTGTCGGCCGACCATCGGTCATCGGCGTGCCTGCGATCCCGAAGGTCTGGTAGGAGAAGCCTTTCGGCAGCGCCAGCTCCTCACCGGCCTTGCTCAGCGGCCCCCAGCCCGGTTGCGCCGGTGTTCCGGTGCTGCTGGGAGCCGCGGCCGGTGCGGGCTTGTTGCCGCATGCGGTGAACGCTCCGGCCAGTCCTGCACTGACCAGGCCGAGGCCGGAAAGGGCAAGCATTTCACGGCGATTCAATGCCACTGTTTCTCCTCGATCGCGGGGTCGATCAAGGCTGCCAGGGTTGGGTGTCGCCCCGATGACGCTGCGCTGAAGGCGCGGTGTCTCGGATCTGACGTGGGAGGCCGAGCTCAGACGCGCAGCGCCGGCGCCAGCGCCGACAGCGGAATGTGAGCTTCGACGGTGCCGCCGTCCATGAACCACTGCATGATCCCGGGGGTGAAGTCGATCGGCTCGTCGTGGCCCACCGGATAGTCGGGCATGTAGAGGATCAGCTCGTCGGCGGTCAGAGCCCAAGCCCGGTATCCGCCGGAGTACACCTTGTCCGGAGTCCAACGGTCGAGCAGGAAGGGATAGCTGCCCGGCTGGTGCGGTGGTGCCGCGGTGTCCAGGGCCGCTTCGATGAACGGCTGTCCGAGTGTCGGGATGGCGGAGCTCGGGTCGGTTATCACATCCGAGAGTTGCAGCCGCCGGCCGGTTTTCAGGTCGAAGGTGAATGTGCGGTAGGCGTTGTTGGGTTGCGGGCCGTCGGCGTGGTAGTCCTCGTGGAACACCACGCTGAGCAGATCTGCGTGCCGGAAGATCTGGTAGTTCTCCGCGCCGAAGCTGTCGGCGACCATGTGCGCCCCGACGGTCTTCCAGTTGGTGACCAGGGTGCGCAGGTAGTCGCCGACCACCGGGCCGGTGGCGGGGTTGTCGAGCAGATCGGCCGGCACGGCGATGGTGATGTCGCGCACGGCGTTGCGTTCGGAGGTCACGCTGGTGTGACAGTACTGGCCGTCCCACTGGCCACCCAGTTCGGCGCAGAAGGATGGTGCCGACGCATGGGCGGTGGCCGCTGCGGACATCGCCACGGCCCCGAACACGGTCGCCGTCGCGATCACTGTGCTGATCGACATCCTCAGAGCAGTTGCACTTTGCTCGCCAGCCAGCGGCCGTCGACCTTGTCCATGGTGATCTTGATCCTGCTGCGGTCGATCCGCGGATCGGGCACGGTCATGTTGGTGACCGTCTGGTCGATGAAGACCAGGACCACCACCTTGTCGAGGGTTTCGCTCTGGATGGCAGAGTCCACCACCACCCCGTGTGCGGTGGCCTTGTTGTCGATCAGCAGTTGCCGCAGCTGCACGCTCGATTGGGTGTACATGTCCTTGAACTCGCCGGTCGCGCCGTCGAGCACCTCCCGGAAGTTCTGGTCGACGTTGGCGGAGTCGATGCTGGTCAACACCTGTGCGTATGCCAGCGCCGCCTGCAGGGCGGCTTGGCCGGCCTGCTCGACCCGGTGCTGTTGCCACTGCTTCCAGCCCAGGAAGCCCGACAGCGCCAGGGCGGCGATCAGGAGGACGGGAAGTGCGCTGCGCTGCAGCCGGTGACGCCAGCTGCGCCGCGGATGGTCCTCGGCGTCCGGCGCGGTTGTCTCGTCGAGCTCGGCGTCGGTGTGTTCGGTTGCGGCGCCGTCGGTGTCGGTGTCGAGTTCTCGCTCGGTCGTGGTGGCCATGATCGTCTCCTTGGCTGGCCGGATCTGCGGGTCAGTGCGGCGGTTCTATCGGTAGGACGGGGCCCCCGTACGGGGTCGGGATCGTGTAGCGGCCCTTGGGGGTCGGATCGGTTCGCCGGCCCAGGTCCGCGCCCGGCGGCGGCCCGGCGGTGTCGTCCCCCGCCGGCCGCGGAGCGTTCTTGGCGCCGCGGATGCCGACCGCCGGGTCGTCGTCACGGCAGTAGGTGTACATGAACGGCTCGGGATAGTCGGCGGCCGACGGCGGGAAGGCCGGAGTGCCGTAGTCGCAGGCGTAGCGGGGATAGACGTCGGCGGTCCCCCAGATTCCGTGGTCGTGCATGGTGCTGTTGATGGCGTCCAGCAATGACCCGCGGTAGTCGGGGAAAACAGCATTGAGCGCCGGCACCCGCAGGTAGAGCAGCTGCGCGCTGGTCACCGTGCTGCCCAGCAGTTGCACCATGGTCTCTGAGTTGTCGGCGAACAGGTTGTCGACCACCGAAAGGCTGTGCGGCGCTTGGTCGATCAGCGTGCGGTAGCCACCTTGCATACCGGCGAGACCGGCCAGGGTCCGGTCGAGTTCGGTGGTCGTCGCGGCCAGCCCGGGGCTCTTGTCGGCCGCGAGATCGAGAACCACCCGGCTGGTCTTGATGATGCTGGTGGTCTCGGGCAGCACGGAATCCAGCGTGGAGAGCAGGAAGACGCCGCCGTCGACGATGTCGGCCAGCTTCTGTGGCCCCGCCCTGCTCATGCTCAGCTCAGACTTGATGATCGCCATCTTGGCCGGGTCCACCTGAGCCAGCATCCCGTCGGCGTCGGCCAGCAACTGGGCCATACTCAGCGGAACGGTCGTGCGATCCAGCCCGATGGTGCTGCCGTCGTGCAGATATGGTCCGGTGTCGGACTCCGCCTCGAAGTTGAGCATTTGTTCGCCGCCGGCCGAGAGTGCCGAGACGTGGGCCATGCTCGAGGCCGGGATCTTCACCGTCGAGGTGATGTCCGCGACGGCGTCGACTCCCGCCCCGGTGATCCGCAGTGACTCGACACGCCCGATGCGCACCCCGCGCAGCGCGACGTCCTGATCGGGCAACAGCCCACCGGAGTCGGGCAGTTGCACCGTGACCCGGTAGGACGAGGCGAACGGTGTCATCCGCAGCGCGCCGGCCCACAGGTAAGCGCACGCGAGCACCAAGGTCAGCACCAGTCCGGCCACCGACAGCCAGGTCTGGTGCCGGTGGCCCGCCCGGACCACCCGCACAACGGTGGTGGCGAGGGTGTCGGTCACGGTGGCGGCCCGGTCGGAGCGGGAGCGACGACCACTGCACCGGGAACAGCCGGGTCCGGAGCCACCGGCACCTGCGGGGAGGTCGGACCTCGGCCCACCACCCGCTCCTGCAGCCGCCACAACGTGTACTTCAGCGAGCCCGCGAACTGGTTCCAGTTGTATCGGTGCGGTCCGTGGAACCCGGGATCACCGGGAAAGCCGATGTCGGGGATCGACCCCAGCACCAGGCGGTCCAGGCTGCCGCTACCGGCGGCGGCGAATCCGGAGGTCATCTTGATCAGCGGGGGAAGCATTCGGTTCACCGGCAGCAAGCTGGTATCGGGGCTCACCGCAACGTCATTGAGGGCGCCGGCAATGGTGTTCAGATCGGCGATCATGCTGCGGCCACTGGTGTCGGTTCCCCCGAGCGAGGGGAACCGGGCCAGCAGCTGCGCGGTGTCACCGGCCTGCACGGCCAGGTCGGACAGCTCGGCTGCGTTGGCGGCCAGCGCATCGGTGCCGGGGCGGGCCGCGGCCATCAGATCGGTGATGGTCTGTTCTTTGGCACCCAGTTCGCCGGCCAGCCGGGACATGTCGGTCATGGCGGTGGACATCTGCGCGGAGCGGGCGTTGAGGGTCCCGAGCAGTAGGTTCGACTTTCCGATCAGGTCGGCCAGCGCTTGGCCCCGGTCACCTGCTGCCCGGCCGAATCCGTTGATCATGGTGGTGAAGTTGCGCACCGCTCCGCCGTTGACCAGTACCGCCGCCGAGCTCAGCACCGACTCGACGGTCGCCGCCGACGCCGTCGAGTCCAGGCCGATCGTGTCGCCGTCGTGCAGCATCGCCGCGTCGGGCTGCGGCAGAGAAGGTGCTTTCACAGGTGGTTTCAAAGCCACGAACACATCGCCCAGAGGTGTGGCGGTGCGCAATTCGGCGGTGCTGCCCACCGGCAGCTGGACGCCCGCGTTGATCCGCAGCGTGGTCACCGCCGTGTAGTTGCGGGCAGCCATGGATTCGACCTGGCCCACATCGGCGCCGGCGAGCTTCACCTTGGCGTTGGCGGGGAGGTTGAGGGCGTTGCCGAACACCGCGGTCAGCCGATAGCCCGCCGCGGTCAGTCCAGGGGCCGGAAGCGGAAGGCTGGCGAGCCCGTCGGTGCCGCATCCCGAGCAGACCCCCGACACCAATGCGATCACAAGCACGGTCGCGACGGCCGGCCGGGTGCGGGAGCTTCTCATTTCTGACCCATCGCCGCCATGCCGTCGAGGACGTAGGTCAGGCCGAAGTCGGGTCCGAAGTCCTGCAGGGTGCCGGTGCTGCACCCCAATTGCCGCAAGCCCATCAGGTTGCACACCTCTTTGGTCCACTGACTGTCGAAGACGATCTTGTCGACCAGGGCGTGCCCACGCACCGCACCGTTGGTCTGGTCGATGGTGTTGTAGATGTTGTCGGCCACCATCGGTGCCAGATCGAGCAGCTCGGCCAGTTCGCGTTGGTTGTCGGTCGCCGTCTTGGCCAGGGTGTTGCCGTTGAGCACGGTCTGCTTGATGGTGTCGCGTTGCGCGTCAAGCACTTCGGCGGCCTGCTCGATCAACTGGTTGAGCCGTTTACCGGTGTTGCCGCTGCCGATGTCCTCGTCGTCGAGGATCTGGCTGGCCAGGTGCAGGGTCGAGGCGAACTCCCGCAGCTTGGCGTCGTTGGCCGCCGCCGCCTCGAACAGCGAGCTGAGGTTCCGGACGATCGTGGTGATCTGTTCGCGGGACTGGGCGCCCCCCTCGCTGCTGAGCCGCAGTGCCGTCGACAGTTCGCCGAGCGCGTGTTTGATCTGTGCGCCGTTGCCGTCGACGACGGCGGCGCTGCTGTCGATCACGTCGGCCAGTGGGCCGCCGCCGTCGCCGTCACCGCTGAGCGACTTGGTCACCCGGTCCAAAACGCTGAGTACCCGGCTGAATTCGACCGGCGTCTTGGTGCGTGTCAGACCGATGGTGTCGTGATTGGACAAGGTCGGCCCGCCCGTGTAGGGCGGAGTGAGTTCGATCTGGCGTTCGGTGAGGATCGAGGTGGACACGGTGACGGCCTGTGCATCGGCCGGCACCTTGACGTCACGGTCGACGCTGAACTCCACCTCCACGTAGCCGCCGCGCGGGGTGATCCTGGTGATCTTGCCCACCGGCATCCCCAGAACCGCCACCACGTTTCCCTCGTAAAGCCCCGAGGCGCTGTCGAATTGGGCCGTCACGGTGATCGGCTCGGGTCTGGCGACCCAGTACCACCCCACGCTGATGGCGGAGATCGCCAGTGTCACCGCGACGACGACCGCCGCTATCCGGATTGCCCTCCGAGTCTTCCTCGCGGTCACTGGCAGTCCTTGTAGTACGGGATCATCCCGAACTGCTGGGCGCGCCCGCTGATGGCGCACATCCAGGAGTCGACGAGGGCTCCGGCGGGCGCGGTGAAGTTGACGGCATTGCCGTCACCGGTCATGTTGGCGATCTGCCGCAGCATCACCGGGCTGACCTGCAGGATGTTGCGGAACAGATCGTCGTGCTGGGCGATCAGTCCGGTGAGCTCGCGGGTATCGCGCACCAGCGCGTCCACCTGCGGTCGGTCGTTGACGACGAGTTTGTTCAGGATGTCGACGAGGTTGGTCAGCGACTGCATCATCGCGTGGAATACCGCCCTGCGCGCGACGAATTGGCCGAGCAGATCCTGGCCCTGGTTGACCAGGGCGCCCAGATTGGCCTGCTGGCTGCGCAGGGTGTTGGTGACCTCTTCGGTGCTCGCGAGCAGTTGACCGATCTGGTCGCGCCGCGCAGCGATGATCGACGACAGCGCGTCGATGTTGGCCATCGCCTGCGGCACCACTGCGGGCATGTCCCGCAGCTGCTTGCCCAGTAGCGACAGCGACTGGGCGAACCTGTCGGAATCCACCTGCTCGAAAGTGGTTGTGGCGTCCTTCAATGCGGCCTGCAGGTCGTAGGGGACCTCGGTATGGGCGAGGTCGAAGGTGCGGTTGGGCAGCGTCGCGCTGCCGCCGGGTTCAAGCGCCAGGTAACGTGATCCGAGAATGGTGGCCACCTTGATGACGGCTCTGGAGTCCTCGCCCAGTGCGATGTCCTCCCGGATTTTCAACCCCGCCTCGACGTGATCGCCGGCCAGCCTCATACTGCTGACTGTCCCGACCGGTATGCCCGCGATGGTGATCGGGTTGCCCACCCGGAGTGCGGCGGCCTGGAGGAATTCGGCGGTGTAATGGCGCAAGCCGATACCGACGGTGTGGACCACGACCAGGGCGCCGATCACCACCGCGACCACCGCGACGGCGATCAGCCCCAGCCATGTCGTGTGGTAGCTCTCCAGTGGGCGCCCACGCATCGCCCGCCACACCCTGAGATCAGCCATTGCCGGTGTTCCTGCATTTGGGGTGTGCTGGGCTTTACCGCCCGGGGTGGCGGCGTTCACGATGATCGGCACCACGTCGTTGAGGCCCGGGAAGAACCCGAGAAGGTTGGCGTCGCAGGCATATCCGTTGCCGTAGGCGCCCTGGTTGCCCATCCGGGTGATGCCCTTGAGCACCAGTGGAATGTTGTCGGCGAAGAACGCGACCTGGGGCTCGACGCTGAGCAGGTGCTGGACGGCGCCGGGCTGGCGCTGGATCATCTCGGTGAGCGACGGGTACACATCGGTTGCCGAGGCGGACAACCGGTCGGCCAACCGCGCCACCGAGCCGGTGGCGGCGACCAGTGCGGGGCGCCGTTGGTCGAGGGTGGCGACGGTGTCGCGGGTCGAGCTGATGATGCCGTCGAGGTTGGCGTTCTGCCGGGCGAGGCTGGTGACCACCGTGTTGAGGTTGGTGATCACAGCGCCGAGGGCCTGGTCTTTTCCGGCGAAAGTTTCGGTGAGGGCGGTGGTCTGGCTGATCAGGGTGGCCAGGGAGGTGGTGTCACCCTGCAGTGACTGGATGAGCGCCTTGGTGAGGTTGTCGGCGTCGCGTGGGCTCAATAGGCTGAACAGGGGTTCGTAGCCGTTGAGGAGCGCGGTGACGTCGAAGGACGGTTCCGTGCGGTCCAGCCCGATGACACTTCCGGGAGCCAGCCGATCCACGCTGCCCTCGGTGCCCAGTGACAGCCCGAGGTAGCGCTGGCCGACGATGTTCTGGTAGGTCACCGAGGCCACGGTGTTGCCGTACAGCACCTGGTCGTCCTGGACGACGAAGGAGACCTTCGCCAATGTGCCGTCCAGGCTGATCTTTTCGACGCGGCCGACCCGGACGCCGGCCATCCGGACGTCGTCACCCTCCCGAAGCCCGTAGACATCGGTGAACACCGCCGAGTAGCCGGCCGTGCCGCCGGCGACATCGCGGCGGAGGCTCACGTACACCAGCCAGGTGACGGCCAGCGCCACGACCATGAACAGCGAGAGGCCGACCAGGGGAGCGCGAAATCTCATCTCGGACCCCGGCCGGACTCGAAGGCGTCAGCGCCACCGTCGTTCCGCGGGCCACCGGGCCGAGCAGCAGTTCGGTGGCTGCCGTCGCGGGCTGACCGGTGATGACGCTCAACATGTTTCGCTCCTGCTGGCTGCCGACCGGCCCGACGGTGCCGCCGAACGACGCAGGTGCCACCGATCCGGCCGCGTCATCGGGGTTGGCACTTCCCGGGACCGGGGTAGACGGCGGCAGCCACGACGGCAGGGGTGGGTTGGGGTCGACCAGGTTGGGCACCGGGTTGATCAGGGGTGGTCCGACGGCCACCAGATTGCCATCTGCCCCGACGATGGTTCCCGGTGGGGGAGCCAGATCCTTGGGCGGCTGATAGTTCTGCGGCAGAAGCACTTCGGGCAGGTCGGGCCGGACCGGAACCAGCGGTGCGGTGTAGCAGCTGGGGCCTTTGAGTTCGCCGTAGCGCGGGCAGTCTGCGCGGGTGTAGGAGTAGGAGGGGGTGAACGAGATGTTCACCCGCGCGTTGGCCATCGCGCGGTCGGGCATCCAGACCTCGTTCATGAACCGGGTGGCCAGGACGTCCATCTTGACGGCGGCGGGAAGAAGGGCCGAGGATTTCATCGCCAGCACACCGAGCACCGGGGTGAAGTCGGTGGTGATGCGGATCATCTGGTCGACGTGATTACTCAGCGCCTGGTGGCCGGTGCCCAGGGTGTGGTCGGCTCCGGACAGCAGGCTGGCCAGCTGCCCGCGCGTCTCGGCGAAGGTCTGCATCGGTTCGACGGCCTGGTGCACGGCGTCGAGCAGGTCGGGCGCCGTCGCGGCGAGCCCGTCGGTGGCGTCGATGAGTGCTGACAGCGTGGAAGGGCCGTCGTCGGTCGCAACGATCGAATTCAGTTGATCCAGTAGGCGGTTCAGACTCTTGCCGGCTTGGACCAGCGCCACCCGGCGGTGGTCGGTCGCGGCGGCGAGCGCGGCCATGATCCCCACCGACTTGTCCTCCCGGCCGCGACCGGTCGCACTGAGTAGGTCTCGCAGCTTGCTGATGGTGGTTTGGAACAGCACCGTTGGCAGTTGGGTGTCCTCGCGGATGTGGGCACCAGCCTGGATCGCGGGGCCCTGGTCGCCGGTACTGGGCCCGACCAGCTGCACCGACGACACGGCGAAGACGTTGCTGGGCACCACCCGTGCGGTCGCCGTGGCCGGAATCGCCTTGGCGTAGTCGGGTTTGAGGTCGATGGTGACGTAATTCGGCCGGCCGTATGCCGCCGGCACGACGTTGTTCACCGTGCCGACGAGCACGCCGTGATATTTGACGTCGGATTTCTCGGGCAGCCCGTCGCCGACGTTGACCAAGTCGGCCACCACCGTGACGTAGTCGTCGAGCCGCCCGGTCGACTTGTACAGCAGACCCGCGGTGACCAGGCTGGCCACCAGCAGCACCGCCAGTCCGCACCCGAGCAGCTGCCGGTCGGTCGGGCCTCGCCCGTCCAGCTCGAAGGAGTTGCCCATCTAGCCGCCGAACCTCGCACCGGAGTCGACCCCGTAGAGCGCCATTGTCAGCAGCATGTTCGCCATGATGATGACGGTGATGCTGGCCCGCATGCCGTGTCCGGCGGCCACGCCGACCCCTTCGGGTCCGCCGCTGGCGTAGAACCCGTAGTAGCACTGGATCGTCGAGGCGATCCACACGAAGACGATGGCTTTGAGCAGCGAGTAGATGATGTCCTGCCCGGCCAGCATCATCGAGAAGTAGTGCAGATAGGAACCGGTCGATCCGCCGCCGGACAGGCTCACCACCACTTCGGTACTCAGGTAGCTGATCGCCAGGCACGCCGCGTACAGCGGCACGATCGCCACCACCGAGGCCACCAGCCGGGTGGTCACCAGGAACGGGATCGGCCGGATGGCAAGGGATTCCATGGCGTCGATCTCTTCGTTGATCCGCATCGAGCCCAGCTGGGCGGTGAAGCGGCAGCCGCCTTGGATCGCGAACGCCATCGAGGCCATCAGCGGGGCCAGTTCGCGGGTGTTGACCAATGAGGAGACGAAGCCGGTCGCCGGACCCAGGCCGAGCAGTTCGAGGAAGTTGTAGCCCTCGATGCCGACCAGCGCTCCGACAGTGAGGCCGAGCACGATGGCCACGCCCGCGGTGCCGCCGCCGACGACCAGCGAGCCGTTGCCCCAGGTGATGTTCGACAGCAGGCGCAGGAACTCGGCGCGGTAGTGGCGCATGGCGATCGGCGCTGCGACCAGTGCCCGGACGAAGAAGACCAACATGTGGCCGACCCGGATGATCGGTCGGGTGCCCCAGCGGTACAGCGTGAGCACCCGGCCGGCAACGGGGGCCAACGGGACGTACGTCGAGATCGTCATGTCACAACCCCGTCCGGGGCGAGAGGATGACGGCCAACTGGCTGATCCCGACGTTGACGATCATCAGCACCAGGATCGCCTCGACCACTGCGGCGTTCACCGAGTTCGCCACGCCGGTCGGGCCGCCCTTGGTGGACAGGCCCTTCTGAGCTGAGACCACCGTGACGATGGCGCCGAAGATCACCGCCTTCACCAGAGCCAGGATCAGGTCGGCCGGGGTCGCGAAGGAGGCGAAGGTCGCCACGAAGCTGCCCGGGGCGCCGTTCTGGAAGTAGACGTTGAACATGTAGCTGGCGAAGAATCCGACGAAGCACACGACTCCGGTCAGCGCGAAACTGATCATGATGGCGGCGGCGAAGCGGGGGACGACCAGCCGGCGGATGACCGAGATGCCCATCACCTCCATGGCGGCGGTCTCTTCCCGCATGGTTCGCGACCCGAGGTCGGCGGTCATCGCCGACCCGACCGCCGAGGCCATCAGCAGTGCGGCCACCAGGGAGGCACCCTGCCGAACCACCGCAAGGCCGCTCGCCGCGCCGGCCAGGGACGTCGCGCCCACCTGCCCGGCCATCAGCGCGAATTGCACCGAGAGGGTGACGCTGATCGGCAACGCCACCAGGATCGTCGGCAGCACCGCGGTGCTGGCCATGAAGGCGCCCTGGCGGACGAACTCCTGCCACTGGAAGCGACCGGTGCACAGATCGACGAAGAAGTACGCGATGGTGCGCATGCCGAGGACGAACTGTTCGCCGACGGTGGCAAGGGCGGCCAGCGGGTGGCGTCTGACGTATCCGACGGCCCAGTCCTCGATTGCCTCGATCCCGTCGGGGTCGCGTTCGGCGACGGCTGCGGGCTCTCCTCTGGTGGTCATCGCGATGCGACCGACAGTGCCTCTAGCAAACCCATCCCAACGTTCATCCATTACCAGAATCGGGGGTGATGCCATGCCTCCAGCAAACAACGACTGGGTGGGCACCAGCGGAACAGTGAGCTGAGCTTACAGATTTGGTGGGCACCGTGACGGTCTTTTGCCGAAGGCGGATTCCGGTCCGGCCATCGACGCCCGGAAACGACAGAAACCCTGCCGTGGCAGGGTTTCTGTGTGGTGCGCCGTCAGGGTTTCGAACCCCGGACCCGCTGATTAAGAGTCAGCTGCTCTACCAACTGAGCTAACGGCGCGAACCGCGTCAGCGACTTTAACAAACACCACACCCGAAGGTGAAATCCCGAGGTCGTCGGGGCTGACTTATGCGTTGGCTCGCATAGCTCGCTGCCCTTAGACTATTGCCAAGGATCCCCAGCATTCACACAGCAAGCACGGCAGAGGCAACGGCAGAGGCAAGGGTAGTGGGCATCATGTGGCAGGTCGGCTCGGCACACCGGCGGTGGTCTGGCACCCGGCTGGCGGCACTGTTGCTCGTGCCGGCCATGCTCATCGGCCTCAGCGCCTGCGGCAGTGAGCCGGCCCCGGCCCCGGTGAAGGTCATCGCCGACAAGGGGACACCCTATGGCGACCTGCTGGTCCCGCAACTGACCGCCTCGGTCAAGGACGGCGCGGTCGACGTCGCCGTCGACAAGCCGGTCACGGTCACCGCCACCGGTGGTGTGCTCGGCGCGGTGACGGTGGTCAACCAGGCCGGCAAGCAGGTGGCCGGCCGGCTCAGCCCCGACGGGGTGACGTGGCAGACCAGCGAGCCGCTGGGCTACAACAAGCGCTACACCCTCAGCGCCCAGTCGCTGGGTCTGGGCGGTGTCACCACCGAGAAGATGACGTTCGAGACCCAGTCACCGGAAAACCTCACCATGCCGTACCTGCTTCCGGGGGACGGCGAGGTCGTCGGTGTGGGCCAGCCGGTGGCGGTGCGCTTCGACGAGAACATCCCCAACCGGGCCGCCGCCGAGCGGGCCATCAAGGTGACCACCAAACCGCCCGTCGAGGGGGCGTTCTACTGGCTGAACAACCGCGAGGTGCGCTGGCGCCCGCAGAACTACTGGAAGCCCGGCACCACGGTCGACGTGGCGGTGAACACCTACGGCGTCGACCTGGGCGACGGCCTGTTCGGCCAGCAGAACCTGACGACCCACTTCACCATCGGTGACGAGGTGATCGCGACCGCCGACGACGACACCAAGACGCTGACCGTCCGCCGCAACGGCGAGGTGATCAAGACCATGCCGATCTCGATGGGCAAGAACAGCACGCCCACCAACAACGGCGTCTACATCGTCGGTGACCGGCTCTCTCACATGGTCATGGACTCGTCGACCTACGGCGTCCCGTCCAACTCGCCCAACGGGTATCGCACCGAAGTCGACTGGGCCACCCAGATGTCCTACAGCGGCATCTACGTCCATTCCGCGCCGTGGTCGGTGGGTGCACAGGGCTATTCCAACGTCAGCCATGGCTGCCTGAACGCCAGCCCGAGCAACGCAAAATGGTTCTACGACAACACCAAACGCGGCGACATCGTGGAGGTGCACGGCACTGTCGGTTCGACACTGCCCGGCACCGACGGCCTGGGCGACTGGAACATTCCGTGGTCGCAGTGGAAAGCGGGCAACGCCAACACCTAGGCGGAGTGCCCGCGCGCTTGGAAACCCTGGACGAACGCGAGCACCCGCGGCGACAACCGCGGTGGCGTCAAGCGGCCACCGGTGAACCCGGCAGCGGAGTGCAACGCACGCATACCGTCGCCGCCTCCGAAGCGGCAGATGAACTCCTTGACCACCGAGACGTCCTCGGCCACGTCCGGGAACAGCAGCGGGTCCAGGAGTTCCTGCACCGCCTTCACCTTGGGCAACGTCGCCGTCAGCATCGTCACGATGCTGGTGTCCGCGGTGGCGCCGGCGAGTTCTGATCGTGCCGAAATCCGTCCCGCTCTCGGGCCCAGCCGGGAGAGGTGTTCGACGTTGAGGAACACATCAGCCCGGGCGCGTCCGTCCAGCCTGGCGGGGAAGTGGTACGTCACCGCGTCGATGTCACCGTGCTGGAGCGCGTCGCGCAATTCCTCGAGCCAGCCGTAGTCGCACGACGACCGGGTCAGATCGTTGAACAGCCGCCGGACGGTGTTGGCCTCCGCGCTGTCGACGCCGAACGTCCTGGCCGCGGCGGCGGTCGTCTGCTCGCGATGGATCCGCAGCGCGCTGGTCACCGACAACACCGCGGATCGGATTCTGCGTTTGCATTCGTCCATGGCATCCTCGTCGGACTGCAGCATCCGGTCCGCCTCCAGCTCGTGGACGATCGCCGCCAGGACGTCGGTGAGAGCGTCTGCGCCATCGCAGATGTGCTGCAACAGCTCCCTGTCCAGCATCCGGCGCAGGCGATCGTAGGCCTCCCGATACCGCTTGTTGTCCGCCTCGCTCAGTGCGCACACCTTGTCGTAGACAAAGCCGGTGTCCAGGCTTCCGCGAGCGGGCGCGCCGGCGGGGGCGTGCTCGGCGCGCAACTCGTCACCAGACTCGTTGGCCGCCTGCATGCCGCTCAGGATGGACATGCAGCGCGCCCGGATCTCGTCGGCCGCCGGCGCCTCATGACCTAACCAGCGCTCGCAGTCACCGCGGATGCCGTCCAGGTTGGCGCCCAGTGCTGTACGCACCGTCGCGACCGTCATGCGGTCGGTGACGTCAGGGGTGCGGTAGTAGTCGAGCGTCGCGACCGTCATGGCGTGGGCCAGGGCGCGAAGGCCCTCGAGTACCACCAGGACGGCGGGGCTGGTCATCGGCGGCGGATCCGCGGCGGCCGCACTCTGCCAGATCTCCCAGGCGTCCTCGCAGAAGCGGAACGGATCGTCGGCGTCGATCGCGTCCAGGGCGAAGGTGAAGGCATCGAGCCGGTCGGCCCATTTGCTCAGCTGTTCGGTGTTACCGCGGTGCACGAAATCCGGAATACCCATTTTCGCGTAGCTCCCCTCCACGCTCGGCCCGCCCGGAGGCTGGGCCAGATACCGATCCTCGCGGTACCGGGATCAGCCTGCGGGATTTCCGACAATTCGTAAGAAATGACGCGCGGTGACCCTGGTTGCGATATGGGCACGAACCGGCGGCCCCGCCGATGCGGTCAGGCTTGGGGATGTACCGGCCGAGCGCCCAACTCCTCTTGCCGGGTGGTTCCATCACCGCCACGGGCTGGCCGTCTTTGAACATCTCCTCCTGGCGAACCATCCCGGATTCGATGGCCTCGGTCCATGCCCGCATGGGGCCTTCCCCCCAGCTGAGCCAGGGGGTGAGATCGTCCATGACCACCGCGGTCTTCTCCGTGCAGAACGCGCGCATGTTCTCGATGTCGGCCTTGGCCACCTCGTATTGATGGCCGCCGTCGATGAACACCAGGTCGAATCGCAGATCCGGGTGGGTGCTCTTGTAGTCGGGCACGATCTTGGTGGAATCGCCGACGACCAGCGTGTGCCGGTTGGGGAACTTCTTGTCGATCAGCTGCTTGGCCAGCTTGGAGTAGCCGTGTTCACCGAGGTCGAAGGAGACCACCTGGGTGTCGGGGGAGGCGCTGAGGAACGCGAAGCTGGAAAATCCTGCGTTGAAACCGATTTCGCCGATCAGGCGGGCGCCCGTCCGGGGCACCAGGTTGGCGAGGTAGCTGAGCTCTTCCACCGAGGTCGATCCCTCAGTCGGCGGACGCCCCCGCAACCAGAGGTACCGCAGAATCTCGCGCCGCATCCGTTTGACATCGGCTGGTGAGATGGATGTGGTGGAGGTGTTCGGCTCTGCATTCGCCATAGATGTGTGCCCTAACCGTCGAATCAGCGAGAAGGTGCTTCCCTGGACAGGTGGGGGCCGTCACGAACCGGCGAACCCCCCCTTTGCCACTTTACATATCCCGAAGGTTAGGCAGCCCTAAGCCGTGAACGAGAAAAGTCAGGGAGCCCTAAGGCTCCCTGACTTTTTGCCGGGTGGCTGACGGGACTCGAACCCGCGACAGCCAGGATCACAACCTGGCGGCATTATCACCTTGTCCTTCCTGGTAAAGGCGTGTTTTCTGGCTCTAATTGTCTAAGTAGTGTTGGACAAAACACGACCTAAACAGCCACGTTTTGACCCCACAGTGTTGCAGTAATGTTGCAACCATGCCCTCACGTAGAAAGCCAGTCCGTCAGCGCCGCGCGTGGGGATCGCTCCGCACAATGCGCTCCGGGTCCATCCAGGCGAGCTATGTCCACGAAGACGGGCGTAGGTACTACGCGCCGCACACGTTCACCGCGAAGATGGACGCCGAGGGCTGGCTGTCAAACGAGCGCAAGCTGATCGAACTTGGGGAGTGGACGCCGCCCGAGGACCGGCAAGCCGTTAAATCCGTTCGGTCTATAACGGTCAGCGAGTACGCCGCCAAATGGCTCTCAGAGCGCGATCTAGCACCTAAGACGCGGCACCTGTACGGGGAGCTGCTGGACAGTCGGATACTGCCCGAGTTAGGCGATGTGATGATGAAAGCGGTAACCCCGGCTGATGTTCGCGCCTGGTGGGTCGCGTTGAACATGGAGAAGAAAACGCCTACCCGCAATACGCATTCCTACCAGTTGCTTAAGACGATCTTCAACACTGCCCGCGACGACCGGGTAATTTCCGATAACCCATGCCAGGTCAAGACGGCTGCGAAGCCACCTAAGCCGCGCGACGTGCAGGCGCTAACGACCGCCCAGCTGGCGAAGGTGGCCGAAGCCGCCCCGGAACACTATCGGGTTGCGGTGTTCGTATCGGCCTGGTGCGGCGTGCGCTTCGGTGAGCTTGCAGAATTGCGCCACAAGGATATTCAGGTATTGGGCGACCGGACGGTGTTGCGGATTCGCCGGCAGGTCACTCGTGTCGGCAACGAGCTTGTCGTGGGTCCGCCTAAGTCCGAGGCCGGTATCCGCGATGTTGTGGTGCCGCCTCACGTTGCAGTGATGCTCCGGGACCACCTGCGGGCGCACACCGGGCAGGGAACGGAGTCGTTGGTGTTCACCACGACCCGCGGCCAGCGCTTGTCAACGACGGCGTTCACGAAGGCCGTCAAGCGCGGCTACGCTGACGTGGGTAAGCCTGGTATGCGGGTGCATGATTTGCGGCACCTGGGGGCGACGTGGGCGGCCATTGCAGGCGCTACTACAAAGGAACTGATGGCCCGGATCGGGCACGCCACCCCTGCGATGGCAATGCGGTATCAGATCGCAGCTGCTGACCGGGACGCGGCGATCGCGGCGGCGATGTCCGGCCTCGTCGGCGAGTGACACGCCGAGTGAGCGCGTCATCCTTGCCGCAGGGATGCTCTGCGCTAACGTATGTCACGTCACCTCATGACGCGGGGTGGCAGATAACTACAGCTAGAGAATTAACGAAGCATCTCCGTTGTCGGAGTCCCCGTGTTTAGTGTCCGGGGAGCTAGAGCGGTTCGCCTGCAAGTTGACTCTGGTACCGCATACGTAGGCAGGAAACTGCCCCAACATAATCTACTGGGGCGAAGTCTGCCGCAATTCTAAATGAGCCGACCCGGCTGGGCGGCTCATTTTTGTGTCCAAACCAAAGGCAGAGGGGAAAGAAGCACGGTGAGGAATGTCTACGAGCTACCTAAACGGCTGAGCATTAAGCAGGCGGCAGAGTATCAGGGCGTATGTGACCGGACTATCAGGCGGGCTATTGCGGATGGCCGGCTAAAGGCTTACCGGGTCGGCAAGCGCACAATTCGAATCGACCGTGATTCATTGCTGGAGCTTGAGAAGCCGATGTTCGCGGCTTAGAGCGTAACCCGTCGAGTTACCCCCAAAGTGGCGGCGGGGGCTCAATTGTGCTGCCCATATAGAAAACTGAGGTAAAGATGACTATTAATTCCGGCGTAGAGAAAGACGATAAAGAAAACACAGCCAGCGCTTACAGTGATATATGGGCGAAGGCTATTGATGATACATACACCGATTTCGAGCCAGACTACGTCTTGCACGAGTGGGATATACAGCCAGGTGACACTCTTGATGAGACAGTCCGTGATGTACTCGTCAAGGCAGCCCAATGTCTGCGTAATGGGGTTCCCTCAATATTCACAGGCGCGGAGTTGGACCTTGTTAGGCATATGATGCCCGCTCATGAAGTGCATCAGTCGGGTGCTGTGCGCTGGGTTTTAGATAATTACGGGATTTAGGCCGAAGTGGGAGTTGATCCCGGCGGGTCAACTCCCACGAAATCCACAAGTTCCTGATGGCGGGCGCTTACTGGAAAGAAGAACTGTGACACGGCAAGCGAAGGACATGAGGAAGGGAGTGTGAAGCTTGTTTATGACAGAAGATAATTGGGTTGGCATTTCCCAACAGGTTTTTACCGAATGGGCACTCGATGCCGAGATGCCGCTGGCGATATGGCAGCGGCTACAGTATTTAGCTCTAAGTCGATGCGATGAGACGGGGATTGCGGTTTTCGGACGCGGCGAGTTAGCAAAACTCGTTTACGGTGGCCCTGACAGGAATCGCAACCTTAAATCCCATATCGATCTCGCTGTCAGATACGGTGTTCTGCACGCGGAATCATGCCGCTCATTCTTGCGGGTGCCAGACCACATTCTGCGCAGTGCGCCGCCGACTAGGGGCGGTCAGCGCGTTGCCAAGTAACGCATTTCTAGGTGAATACGCGTTATTGATGAACGCGAAATTGATCAATATTCGTTGGCGAGCGACGCGCATAACAGGCTTGACCAGCGACTTTGCGACCGGTCTCTATGATCTATCTAGTAAAGGCAACCCCAAGCGCAACGCGCTGATCCCATGTGTGCCCTTCGCATCGACCAGAGAGAGAAGGGTCGCTGGCCGTTCGAGGCCGGTATCAGGGGCCGCTGCGGGCTACCCCCAGGGGGGTGCGTCTTTACGCGTCCACTAATCGAGCTGGGTCGTATCGCCGTTGACTGCGCGTGCAACCGCCTGAAAGGCCCGCTTCTGCTTATCGAGTCGAGCCTGGCGCTGGGCTAGGTCAGGCGTCCATTGCGCTTGCCGGCTCGGATGAATGCTCTCAATGACGAGCAGGCCACGGTCGGCTATCAGCGCTGGGCGCAGCTTCACGACGCGCTTCCACACGTCGACGGCTGAGCCTCCCTGCAACAGAACTACTTTCAAGGCGGGGATGAGGTCTATAAGTCCGCAAAGAACTTCGGCTCCGGCGTTCTTTTCCTCAGCATTCGGAGGACGGTCGATAAACCACGGGTAGGCGTTCCACGGCAACACCCAACGGGGCAAGATTCCATAGGTGTCGAAGAGCTTGCATTGGGCTTCGGCGGTAGCGTCATTGTTCTCGATGCACAAGAAACCGGAACCGCCGCCTTCGAGTGTTGCTTTGCCGGGATCGCTCAAGACGCTGAGGATTTTGGCATCCACGCCACCGTGCAGGGGAGCTACTTTGGGTAGCCAGCCTCGCCCGGCAGGGTCGGTCAGCTGGTCAACGAAGGCGTTGATCGGGGCAATGTGCGGGTCTGCCTGATGAGCGAGCTGGCTAGCTCTGAACTCTGCGTCCTTCATCCGCCGCACCACGGTTAGCAGGCTAGCTGACCGCGTCTGCAAGAACTCAGCAGATTGTCGCGCGTTTCAATCCGAGAGCGGCGCAGTGGTGGTCGCTGATCCTCCACTGGTGCGCTGCCCGCTTTACCGGAGCCGCCTCTTGCACATCGAGGGACTTAGCCTTCCGATGGCCTGTCCGCGTGTCCGCCGTGCTTTACAGGCTGCGACTCTGCAAAGGCTTTGAGTGGGATTGACGTAACAGCCGTCTAGCGCAACCGATCCCGATACCGGCACGAATGGGACTGCCCCCAGTTTGGTTGACTTCTGACCTGTGAGGATTCGTCCTTGCTGGAAGGATCAATCTCCTGCCGACACCGTTTCCTGCCGAGTTCCGAGCCGACGTTATCGCCGTAGCCCGCAAGGGCGAGGCGCCGCTGCGCCAGATCGCCAAGGACTTCGGCATCTCGGAGGCCTGCCTGCACCGCTGGCTCAAGATCGCTGACCGTGAGGACGGCCGCGGCCAGCCCGCCTCACCAGGCAATGCTGACGACATGGCTGCGCAACTGCGCGAGGCGCACAAGCGGATCAAACTCCTCGAGCAAGAGGCCGAGGTGATGCGCCGCGCGGTCGGCTATCTGTCGAGGGACGCCAACCCAAAATGATGTACCCGCTGGTCCTCGACCTTGCCGATGACGGGATACCCGTCACGGTGACCTGCCGGGTCCTGGGATTCTCCACCCAGGCGTTCTACAAGTGGCGCAAAGCACCGGTGTCGCAGCGGGATTGGGACGATGCACATCTGATCAACGCTGCCCGCGACATCCACGCCGACGACCCCGCCTTCGGGTACCGATTCATCGCTGATGAGCTGCCCGGGCGCGGGATCACCGCTGGTGAGAACCGTGTCGCGCGGCTGTGCTCCCAGGAGCGGATCTGGTCGATCTTCGCCAAGAAGCGAGGACTGAACCGCCGATCCGGACCGCCGGTGCATGACGACCTCGTGCAACGTCGGTTCAGCGCCCAAGCTCCCGACCAGGTCTGGCTGGCCGACATCACCGAACACCGCACCGACGAGGGCAAGCTCTACCTGTGCGCCATCAAGGACGTCTACTCCAACCGGATTGTCGGCTACTCGATCGACTCCCGAATGAAGTCCACGTTGGCGGTGGCTGCCCTGGGTCACGCCGTGGCGCTTCGCTCGCCGGTCGCGACGATCGTCCACTCCGACAGGGGCAGTCAATTTCGATCCCGAAGATTCGTCCAGGCGCTGTCCCGCAACGGTTTACAGGGATCGATGGGCCGCGTTGGTGCCTGCGGGGATAACGCCGCGATGGAGTCGTTCTTCGCCCTGCTGCAACGCAACGTCCTGGACCGGCGACGCTGGTCCACCCGAGCCGAACTACGACTGGCAATCGTGACCTGGATCGAGCGGAACTATCACCGCCGCCGGCGCCAACGCGCCCTCGGCAGGCTCACCCCGATAGAGTTCGAACTGCTCCACACACCGGTCGCAACCGCGGCCTGAAGTTCACACCCCGCGAGTCAACTGAACCCGGGGCAGTCCCAATTGGTGCGAGGGCCCCGAGGGCCGGGATGCGATGGTTTCGACGCGTCGGCCGCCTAATGCCTATTGCCGCATGCAAATGGCACACTTTCTAGTGTGGACCGGAGCCCGATGGTCGATCGCTGGCGAAGCGAGATCGAAGCCTGGCAGCTGGAGCCTGGGCATCTTCAAGCTGTAAGCGACCAAATCAGCTCACTTACCTCCAATCGGCTGGAGCTCGGAGCGCTTGCAGGCCCTCGCCGTCGAGACGAACCAGGCCTTCGTTGGCTTCCCTATAAGGAGGCATACTCTCCGGACTTGGTAAGAGTGATCTTGGATTCGTGTGACGCGATTGAGGGCCCGCTACTCGATCCGTTCGCGGGCTCGGGAACTTCCTTGTTTGTGGCGGTCGAACGAGACATTCCGGCTATCGGCGTCGAGCTGCTGGACTACCCGCGATGGGCGGCGCAGACCTTGATGTGCGCAAGGTCTGCAAATGTTGACACGCTCCGAGACATTTGCGCTCAGTCCTTGCGACGCGCCAAGAGACGAAAGCGCGTTCCTTCTCCTGTTCACACTGCCGCACCTGCATCCAAGTGGGCATTCTCGCCAGAGGTCGCGGATACCCTCGCCAAGCTAAGGGGCGCGCTTCCGCCTCGCGGCAGCACAGTAGAGGCAGATTTGGCGCACCTCGCCTTGCTATCAATAGTTGAGCGTGTCAGCAATTCCGTGAAAGATGGCACGAGCTTGAGGCATCGTTCGCGCCACCGCCCGGGTAGGACTACGCGTCCTGGTAGGAAAGACGAACTCTTCTCATCGGCAGATGTAATCATGCAGTTTCGTTCTGCGACGGAGAGAATCGTTGATGACCTTCCGAAACTTCCGAGCGGAGAAGCAACTGCCACAGTCTTTAAGGCCGATGCCCGGGCGCTCCCCCTCTCCAAGGAGTCAATCGGGTGCGCGGTTTTCAGCCCCCTTATCCGAATAAGTACAACTACGCATCCATCTACCAGCTCGAGCTGGCGGTCGGCGGCTTCGCTGAAACAACAGATCACTTCCGGGCACTTGGCCGGTCCCTCTTTCGTTCGAACGTCGATTCACCAGCACCGCCGGTCGCGCGAGTGGAAGATCCTGCCGTTATAGAGGTGCTTCAAGCCGTCGCACGATCTACACCAACCGATCTCCCCATGGCCGGCAAGACGCTTCGCATGCTGGTCGGCTACTTTCACGACATGGGGGTGTTTCTTGGTGAATTGCAGCGTGTCCTGCGTCCTGGCGCGACGGCAGCTTGCGTCGTCGCGACGCAGACGTATTTCGGAGTGCAAGTGCCGACAGACGTCATGCTGGCCTCTTTGGCCTACCGCGCCGGCTTCTCCGTCGACAGAGTCTGGCTACTTCGCTCAAAGCGCGTTGCTGTGCAGCAGCGCAACCGCGGCAAAGTTGAAAGTTCAGGCGGTCGCGAAGTGGTTCTGTTTCTCCGCCGCGAATCTTAGCCCCGCGATAATTCCTGAGCCGTAAAGAGATAACCCTCGACAATGTTCTGAGGGCCCCCCCAACGAGGTAGGAGCGATCAAGACCCTTATTGAATCGTTCGCACCCGAAAGCAACGGCGATGCACTTGTGGCAACCTCCACGTTCGGAGAGGCAGATTGGGTCATGCACGCATGTCCAGGCACTCTGGGTCGCCGAGTCGATCCATCGTTGTAGGTGTTGCTCCGCAAGCGTTGCCAATCCGCCAAGGTTGAAGCTTGTGTATTTTGCAACGTAGATCAGCGTGCTTGCTTGCCGTTCCAGAAGGTATTCAGCCACGGAGTTTGAGGAATATGAAGAGTGATGCGCTAGAGCGTGCATCAGCAGGTGGCTGTATGCATGCGTAACACGGCGGATCGCAACGGCCGCTTGAGTTTCAGGCCGCTGATAGGTTTGGTCTAAGACCCACCCTCGTGCGTCCACCTCGTCAACTTCGGCTGGCGGCCTTGGACTCCAGTTGTTGCGCGCGCACCATTCCCAAAGCATCCTCGCGTTGAGTTCAACGAGAATACCTTCGGTTCGAGCCTCAACGGCCACAAGCGGAAGCCGATCATCGTCGCCCCACGGCCGTAGGGGTGCGAGGCGCGCCAGTTGAGGTGTCGAATATTCTCGAGTGTAACCAAATCCAACCAGCGCGACGGGAAAGTCCCTCACTACCTTGATATCTCCGATGCCTGCACGTGTCGCAGCTGCAAGACCATCGTCTAAACGACTCGCGAGACCAACGTGCCCGGCCTCAAGCATGTTCGCCGAAACCTGTTGCAAATTATCGACCGCACACTCTATGTGCAGAAATGCCCGTTCCATAACGCGTCTGTCAGTACGAGCAATTTCCATCGTCTCGGGCAGCAATAGCTCCTCAGTCCTCTCCAGTTGAGGTTCGTCGCCACGCTGTCGATTCAATGACTGAGTAATCGTCGCCAAGAGGTCGGCCGGTAGGTCCGGATGCTGACTCCGCAACTCCTCGAGCGCTTGGAGGCCTGCGTCATCATTGGGGGCTCTGCGGCCCAGCGCCTCGTCGGCGAGCCCGTCGAGGGAAGCGATCGTTCTGGCGTAATGGCCAAGCGCATAATGGATGCCTCGCGGCGCATGTAGCGCTTGCGTCAGACGCACGCCGCCGACTGATACCAGGGTGAGGTGGTGTCCAAAAAAGGCTCTTGAATCGCGGGCAGTAACCGGCGTCAGCACGCGATCTGAATTGTTCCTCGCTTCACGCCAACCTAGCCTGCAACCACACTGCCGAAACTCGACGTTGAGCGGACGTCGGCAGATCAGACAGCGAAACCTCGCTGTGTAAAAAGAACCTGAATCTTCAAACCCAATGGGAGAATTCGGATCATCGCCATGCTCCGCGCATCGCGGGAGCAACAATTCTCGTAGGTTTCCGCACGAGTGGACTTGGAAGTAAGGCAATTGTCCATAGGATCCGCTTTGGCATCTAACACAGCGGCGGTTGGCTGGAAGATCCTCGACCCGACGGACACTCACAACGTGACCGCATCTAGGGTTGCTGCAAAAGAACATCGCTGGCCACACGTCGAAGTCAACGCTTCTTGGAACAACAAGGCGAAATTGGTCGTCATTGTCGGTCACGGGCGTCGGAAACCCCACATGTGAGCCGCCGCCCGCCGCCCAAAGATCAAGCGCGTTCGATAGGGCTTCGAGGACGACCCCCATTCGGAGTTCATCGGGGACGGAACCGTGGACCTGGGAACTTAAGCAATAGATGCCGCTCGCCTCGTGTTCGAAGACCTGGCCTGGCAGGTGCGAGAACTCAACCGTGACGCGAGAACGCTCCATCAGTTAGCTCCCTTCCTCAGCAACATTGAAATCATTCTCGTCGTTGTCAAACTCGGTGCCGTCGAGGAACTCGAACCGTCTACGGGCGGGATAGTCAACAGTGCCGAAGTCAGCGCTCGCGTCAACATCTCGCAAACTGGTTGGAGGACGCGGTCGTAACGACTTGGTCAGGAGGAATTCATGCGCGGCTTCAATACTCGCCATCAAGCTTTGAACCTCCCGATTCACCGTTCCGGCAAACCGCGTCGACATACTTTGGTCAAGAACCTCTGAGTCGAGCCCGTAGGCGCAACGAACCTGTTCCTGCAAGATAGCCAGCGGATCGAGTTGGTCATTGCTTTCCGCTGCCAACTTCATGCGGTTGAGTAGGCTACGGACGTTCTCTGCGCGGGTTAAATCCGTCGGCGCAGTCATGCCTCCTTGCGACAGTACATCTGCATCACGGGCCCAGTGTTGGGTCAATACGGCCGCCACAATTCCGCTCGCGGTCTTCCTTGGACCATGCGTGCTAAACCGGTTAAGTGCGACAGGCTCGACCAGCACATTCACGTACTTGTGCTGAGCCTCGAAGAAATGAAACACGCTGCGGTCTCGTACAAAGTGCCTTGTAAGCGCAGTGAATACAACACCGACATCTGTACGACCAGCCCTACTAGTCGCTTGCACGTAGTAGGCGATGGTGCTGGGCATGCCCAAGACGAAGAGAACGTTTAGCCTGGCGAGGTCGACGCCATGGCTAATCAGACTTGTCCCGGCAATAGAAGCCAAACGTTGCTCTGGAGGGGTGCCTCGCGACTCTCGCTCCACTCGGCGGATCACTTCACTGATTTCGTGTAGCGGCGTCTGCCCGTTCAGCTTTACTGATTGAAAGCCGGGAACGGTTGTGTTGCCGATTCGTTCGGCTTGGGCGTTGATCCGATCAGCATGCGTCTTGCGATTACAGTAGAAGCCTTCGAGCTCGTATCGAAACAAGAGGTCAGCGAGACCGGGACCGTCAGTCGCCTCAAGCCCCAACTCCCGCAGTGCATCCTGGGGATCAGCGTTGCCGAGTCGGGCTAATTCTTGACGTATCGCCTGAGACGCGGCAAGACTAAAGTCGACTACATCCATCTGCGTTGGCAGTGCTCCCACGAAGATTCGGCGAACGAGATCATCATGGCGAGAAGCGTAGAAACTGTCCCCGTCTCGCCATCCGTCCGTGGGAAACCTGCGCGGTCTCATTGCGTACAGTTGGACTACTTGATTTTCGTAATCGCTAATCGTCGCTGTCGCAGCCAGCACCTTGCTAGGCAATCCGCTCCCAGCCGAACAGAGGTACTGCCAGAGGGTTTCATAGTGAGCTGCAAAAGTGCCGAGTTCTTCGCCTAGCAGGTGAAGCTCATCTTGGATTACTAGCGCGGGTGCCGGGTCTCGGATTGTGACCTCTTGCCAGGATTCCATTGCTAGCTGGCAATGTTCGCGCGCAAGGCACTTCCGTTCGGAACCCTGCGCGTATGTCACGTATCCATGTTCCGGGCAGCGATACGTAGGGCCGTGCGTCAGATGACTGGCGTGGGGATTAAAGCCAAGTGAAGCTATCTTATCCACCGTGGCGACAACTACCGTTGGCAAGTGTCGATATACCTCGTCGTCGCTTACATCTACTGGTAGCTCACGGCTACAGGACCGGCACCGGTGGGCTAGGACGACTCGATCTCGGTCAGGATCAAGTGCGACAGCTGATTCGGCGCAATAAGGACAGGTCGGGATAACCACATTGCGTCTCTTCCACTGCTCGCTTTGCTCTGCCATCCACTCGATGTCGTGCCATTTTTGATCGTCAGCATTAGTCAGCCGGTTGGGCGTGTTGGCTCGTCCCACCCAGTAGCCCAGACGAAACGAGCCTCCTGGATCGCTGTGGCTGATTCGAACTTGCTCGCATGCGACCACCAGTCGAAGGACTCGCTCAAGTTGCTGAACAGATAACATCCGGAGGGGGAAACGGATCATCGCCGTTACGCCGGCATCCTTGCCCCTGAGTCGATCGAAGAACATCGCTACCGCTACGATTCCGTACAGCGCGGCGCTCTTACCGCCGCCTGTAGGGAACCAAAGAACATCCGCTACGGCCAATTCGTCCAGATCACCGCCTGTGGCGAGGCGAGGATTCGAGCGACGAAGGCTTATCCAATCCGATTGCATCGCGGCAGGCGTCTCCCTTGCCGCGAGCGCTTGAAGATTGGAGACTACATACACCACTTGAAATAGGCGCCACGATGTCGCTGTAGCTGGACCCGGCGCATCCAAGCCCCCATCTGTGTTCATGAGGGAGAAGGCCTCGTTTGCACGCTTGAACGCGATGCCCAGGCCGTTCTGTGGGCCGTCGAGATCTTCCCGTATTAGCTCCAAGCCCCGGCTGAATCGACGCACTTCATCGGCGAACGCTTCCCGGTCGTTTTCGCATGCGCTTCGAGTCAAAGTCTCGAGTGTTGCTCCAAGCAAGAAAGAGTCCCATTCCGTTAGATAGTCACGCATCCGCTCCTCGATGACCTCTAAGACCGGAATGGGATCGTCCGCGAGCTCTCGGAACGTGGGCTGTAGCTCGGGCTTCGACTCGTAAACCATCTGCCGATGCATAGGCATCGCGGTAGTGGTCAATGAACCGTTCTCTGCGAATGCGTCCTCGTCCAAACAACAGAATCTTCCGTGCGCATACACCCTCGGATCGGTTCGATAGTCACGCTCGACCAGCCGGTACTCCGTAGGAACGATGTCGCCACCTGACACTTTGGCGCTGAATGACGCGTCATAAATGCTGATTTCGGGCAGGAATCCGTGGTCGCGTTCGGGCGGCAGAGAGGCGTTGACGAGCGTTAGCGCAAGGCGTAAGGGACCATCTGGTGTTCGCTGAACCGTGGCTCGAAAAGCGATGGTGGGCAACGGAGGATCCCAGTCAGCCCGGGCGTGCTCGCGGAGATAGGACTCGTATGAATCGGTCCCTTCCTCGACAGTTGCACGCGGAAGGCGAACGGCCGAGTTTCCTCTCAATGGAACCAGCAGATTCCCCGCATATCGCCCCGCCCTAGCGGGCAGTCGGTCCTGAACCGCCGATGTAATGGCTTCTGTGTACGCGGCTTGCTCACCCACCGTGTGCGGCCTTGCATCGGCTGGTACCTGAACAAAGAGCTCATGTCTGACCTGTACGTCGTAACGCTCGTATACGGGCCGCATAAAGTCGCTTTCGCCGCCACGCCGCCCTTGGCGTGCTGCCACGGGTGCTTCGGGCGCTGTTTCCGTCTCACCGCCACCAGCCTCGGTTGGCAAACGGTCTCGGCTTACCGGGTCTCCCTCCGACTCGTCCGGGAGGTCTACTTCATCGAGGTCATCATCGACTGGAGGAAGCGTGTCTAGGTCTTGTATCCCGGAATGTGCTGCCTGCTCTTCGTGCGTCGGAGCATGCTGAAGGTACAGAGCAAAATTCGCTTCTACCGTCAGACGAAGTGTGCTTTCGGTCGGCAACACCAGGGCAGTGAGCCCGATCTCGCTCGCCGGAAGATGATCCAAAGGGACCCCGGGCTCGTGCGGCACTTCCGCTGGCAGATCTGGCTCAGGCGTCGGTGGTGGCGGTTGAGGGGACAGGACCCCCAGTACGACATACTCGCGAGGTCGCACATCAACGAGCCGTTGGCCACGTACGTCACGGCCAGCAAGTCGGTTCCGAGTGGTGCTTATGAGATGTTCGGAGAGTCTTACCTGATCAAGATTTCTCTGCGCCCTCAGATTGGCCGCATTACCTGCGTCAGACGGCTGCGTCATTTGTGTTCTCCTCGCATCCACTTGTCGGAGAAGGGGTTTGGTAGGGGCCGCCCTTTAACGGGCCTACTTCGATGACTCGGTATATGACGGTCTCATTGATGATCGACATCGCGTCTGGACCGAGAACTTCTTCCAGTACGTCTGCGCTCTCTATGTAGCCCCCTATTGCACTGACAACCTCTCGGCCTACCGATTGGTGAAGTAGCCGGAGCAAGCGCATAGTCTCCGCGATCGCCGATGCATTCTTCTCAACTACTGGGTGGGATGCCATACGCCCAACGCGGGCTATGTCTGCTGAATCACGAGGACCTATCCGATCGTTGTCACTCCATTGAGCGACAGCGTCCGCTCCAACCGTTGATCCTTGGCGAGCCAGTTTCTCGGCAAGCGCTGTCTTCCCACCCGCGCGGGCCGTGGCGATAGCGAGTGCCTGATCCCAGGCAGCCAACAACATCCGCGCCACCGATCCGCGTGAGTCGACCAAGAGATCACGCAGTCGGTCGAAGGCCGTCGGTCCAACGAGATCGCTTACCAACATGCTCGGCCGGACCTCTAGGACGGGGACGCGGCTCACTGAGCCGGCGACGATTCGAAGTACTTTTCGATGTATGGGCACATCAACTGAGTAGGTTTCATTATCGACCAGCGAAGCTAGTTCGAGTGTGATCGATGGCGTTGTGGTGTTGGTTGCGGGGTCTGCACGCTGTGATCGGTCGTCAACCGCACCGTCTGGCAAGTCCGATAGGTCCGTGGGAGTTTGTAACTGCTCGAGGATCTGAAGATCCATGCTTGAATTAAGGTCCACCAGCCGTCGCGACTTGTCGGACTTGCCCTCCACCGCACCGGGCAGCGCCTGGAGGATGACTTCCGGTGTTGTGGATGGGGAGTCGATCTGAACCGCGAGAGCCGGCGGTGCGAGGTCGACGATGGGCCCGAGGGGAGTCAGTAATTCATCGAGGTTCGCGCCAAGGGCTACGCCGAGCGCTCGCGTCTCGTGTTGATAGCAAAGGACATTGAGCGGCCCCAGGTCGCTGCTCGTAAGTCGATGGCGAAGACTGAATCCGGGCGGAGAGACCAGCATTGTGGGTACCTGCTGCCAGACGTCGCCGACATCAGCAAGGCTACGCACCGTCAATGATCCGTCCGTCGGGATCAGAACTCCGGCTTGCGCAAGCCCCTTCAAGACTGCATCTCGAGCGGTCCTCGTTGGAAGGGCCACATCAACCTTACGGCCTGCGCAAAGCTCGCTATCGACCAGTTCGGCGAGGAGAGAGGCCTTCGGCCCACCGTTACCTAGGTGCTCGCTCGCGGCAACTAGACCTTCTTTGATGCCAGACCAAGATGTCTCGGCCCAGGTGCGCCAACCCTTTGGAAAGTCACGAGCGCGGACGTCCGATAGATCGGATATCCGTTCACTGAGTGTAGGTGAATGCCAGCGCGGGCACGCCGCGTCATAGTCGCGAATTGGTACTGCAAGCTCGTCAAGACGGCGCCAAATTATCGATGCTTCGATCAGAGTGGGCGGGAATTCGACCTTTCGTCGACGCGCGTCATTGAGTAGAAGTGCAGCTCGAGCCAGGTCATGCTGTGTGCCGGCGTCTATAACTGCGGCGTGACCTCGTCGCGAAGCAGCCAAAAATGCTTCAGAGGATTCCTGCGCGTGGCGCATGATTTCCGCCCAACCGCTGGAGTAGGCAATCATGCCCTCCCTCCATCTCCTCCGAGCTGAATCCTCGAATACCACGATTGTTGCGTCGATTCCGAGTCCAATGCGTATCGCACTCTCCACAAAGTCTTCTCGATCTGTAGCGCTGTCGACAAAGAGTGCGGTGGTGTTGGCGGGCAACGGATTAGCGAGATTGCTCGTAATCACCAATCGATTATCGTCACCGAGGGGTCGGGGGCGACCGCCACCGACGGGCACAACTAGTCCGTCGGGCCTCGTTCGGACAGTCTTTATGGCTGGTCCGATGGCGACGCCGGCCGCATCTAGTTCGGCGATTTCAGCACGGCGCACCATGTGCTGCGTCGCCCAGACGACTGGGCCCTTTACGCGTGGGCTGAAAGGGGAGGGAAATCCATCCAGTTGGAGTGCTGCTGAGTGCACGGCTGCAAGTAACGGCAACCGACTTCGTCCTCCTGGGTTCCCCACTACGATGCTGCGCCGGTGCCTAACCGATGCTGCGATTAGCGCCAGCGCCTCTGTTTGGCATTCAACAGCTGGACGGTTGGGTTCTTGAGACCACGCTCGAAGGAGGGCATCTCGGGAAGCGCCGTTCCTAAGCCAACTAGTTAAAGTTGTCGTTGGTGTGTGGTTCAACGCCGGCCACGTCTCGCTGCGTGTCGCCGACGAGTATGCCGTTTGTCGACGACCGGACTCTCGCTCTTCCAGACTTCGCAGTTGCTTACGACACGTCGTCCCGCCGTCTCAAGTACTCTCTGAAAGTGCTTCTGGGGAACAGGCTCCCCGTGGACGAGCATAATTGCTTTCGGATTCACTTCGTTGATTATGCTGACAAGGCCTTTCGAGTCCGCATGTGCGCTCAAGTTGTAGCGCATAACCTTTGCCAGAACCGGAATCGTCACAGTGCGTTGGGAACTGGGATCACGTAAGTCAATTGAGCCACGTCTGTCGGGGTCGGCATCGAGCAACCGCTCAAGCTGCTTGCCCGGCGCTTCCTCATCCTGATGGCCGCATAAGAACAGGGCACTCTCATGTTCTTGCAGTATGGCAGTAGCCCAAGGGACAGCGGCGCCGCCCGTGAGCATTCCGCTCGTTGTGATCACGATGCCGTTGTGGAATCCCTGTATGTCTCTTTCGCGGTTGGTGACAGGGGAAACCTGACCGTGGAAGATAGCAGGGGCCCCCTCCAGTTCATAGATTTCAGAGATCTTGCGAGCAAGCCCGTCCACGCGTACTGGAACTTCGGGTAGCCGTTCCCCAACTAGGAGCGCAATCTCCTGTGCCCGACCTAACCCAAATGCCGGAATGAGTATTCTCCCACCTAACGCGAGAACTCCTTCGGCAGTGGCGATTAGATCATTTGACTCAGCGGCCCGATCTCTATGTTGGCTATCGCAGTATGTTGTCTCGATAATGAGGAGATCGGCATTCGCCGCTAGCTTTGGTGGGATCTTTGCACCGCCGACCGAGGCCTGGGCGCGGTCGTCGATGTCACCCGTCACCACGACGCGTCTACCGCAACCGTCGACGACGACTCCGGCTGCGCCCAGGATGTGGCCCGCCGGAAAAAGTGTAATTTGCAAATCACCGACAGCCCGAGTCTGTCCGCACGGTAGTTTGACTATCGCGCCCTCTGCCTGCTCGACGTCTATGTCCCCGTATGGAGGCTCCTCATGATTTCCGGAGCGTCGGACAGCGTCTGCCTCTGCGCGCATAACTTGGACTGAGTCGTTCCAGACCGTCGGCAGCAGTAGCGCCGTTTGTGGGGTGCAGAAGATCCTGGCTCGCCGCTGCCTTGCAATCACCCACGGCACATAACCGGCGTGGTCGGCGTGGGCGTGCGTGATGATGACAGCGTCAAGCTTTTCCTTCATCGCAACGTCGATGTCCTGTGGACCGGGGCGACTCAAGGGTGCGTTTGGTCGTAGGCCGGCGTCAATGAGGATCCGAGTTTCGCCTGCCTCAATCAAAAGAGCGCTGCCACCAATGTGGTTGTTGCCTCCGAGGGGGCTTACACGAACTCCGTCGGAAACTTCGACAGTGACTTGGGCGGCCGGATTTTGCTGCGCGGGTGGTAGCGGGTTGACCTCGGGCCTCGTATCAAGTTCGTACAACGCGTCAAGCATTTCTGCCAATTTGCCGAGCGCAGTTAGTCGTTTTGTGAGTTTGGTACGGCCAGGCCCAAGGCGTTCGCTGTCGATCTGCTTTTCGAGTGCAGTCATGTCTTGACGCACGAGCGGCAGCAGGCGACGTGCGCGTTCGGTGGAATCACCTAACTCTTCTGCGAGGCGACGCCTGCCCCTCTGCTCGGAATCCAGTTGGGTGCCCAAGCTGGCTAGTTCGGCCTCGGATGCTTTCAGCTGGGTGCGAAGAGCGTGGATTTGCTTGTCCCGCTCGCTTACTAACGCTTGCGACGCTTTTTTCACCCGAACTAGTTCCGTTTGCATTGCTGTCGCCCGCTCAAGAGCTTGGCGCTCTTTGCGCGACGGCAATTGCTTTCGAACCGCCGATACTTGAGCCACTGCGGTATCCAGCTGCGCTTGCACTTCACTGAGTTGGTTCTGCAATGCGGCACTCTTAGCGTCTGCTTCGCGCGCACGCTTCTCGAGTGCCCGATGGGCCTTACGCAACTCCTCGTCGGGTGGGCTGTTCCGCCGCCCCGTCGACTTCTGCTTGCTGCCGTCTTTACTAACAGTTGTCTTCACGGATGTATTGACGCCTGCGTGAGGAGCTGCACTGGAGGCCGGCACTTCGACTACTCCCAGAAGGAACGGCACCGATGCCTGCGCCACAGAATCGAGAGGATTGGTAGCAGCGGCAGCGAGGGCGGTCCTAGGGTCGGCTGTGCTGCCTAGGACTTTGGAAAGCTCCTCTGCCGAAGCGCAATTGATTTCGATCCCGTCGACATCGGCGACTAATCTTGTTCGTACAGCAGCCCTAAGTTCCGCGTCGGTTGACAGCTGCTCAACGAGACGGTGCCGATGGTTGTTGACCACAAACGAATCGGGCCAATTGGCCTTCAACCAGCTCGCCCTTTTTTGGTTAGAGTCCTTTCTCGGAAGCCTTGCGAACTCACGAAGCGCGGCGACCGTCGCCTGCAGGACCGCGCGTTCCGGTCCGGGTTGCTGCGGCTTCGCCATGAGAAGTTGCCCCCTAATACGTTCTCGGCCGGTGGGACCTGGAACATTCCCTACAACGAACGTTAGCGCGGCAGTCCGACATGGCTAGAGGAGTACTCCTTGCTGTGGTTCATCATTCAGCTCATCAAGCGCCGTACCGAGCTCGCGACGGGAACTAACGGCTCGCGCCCCGCTATCTATCAACAGGCGGTTACCGGGTGGAGTGTCATCACCGAAGTTCAACACAAATACGGGACGTCCAGCCTTCATCGCGTCGCGCCCTGCAGCCAAGGTCCCTCCTTTTTCGCCAGCCTCAATCACAACTAGAGCTCGGCTGAGGCCGAAAATGACCCGGTTTCTGGCCATCGCGGCGTAGGACGCCCATGACTGAGTCGGATGGAACTGCGACACGACAAGCACTCGTTTCGGATCAAAAGCCTCGCGAAAATCTCGTTTGACGCGGAAACGACTGATCCCTTCGGCCAGCACGATCACTGTCGCTCCTTCGTGGGCCAAAGCTGCAAGATGAGTTTGAGTGTCAACGCCCTTTGCATATCCGGATACGACCGTCAGTCCGCGGCAGCTCACTTCTTCGCCGCAGGCGCGTGCCGCCTTGAGCCCCAGCGGACTTGCATTTCGCGACCCGCACATCCCGGCAGCAGGTGATTGGAGCAGTGACTGCTCGCCTTTACAAAATAAGGTGGGCACAATCGGTCGACCAGCTGACATCAGGGACGATGGAAAACGATTATCCCCTGCGTTGATAGCGACAACGTTCTGGTTATGCAGGGTCTCTGCCTGAGCGCAGATTGCAACTCGCGTTTCTGTCGGAAGCTCTTTGAACTCGACCTCAAGGAACGCTGGGTTTGGATTCTGCAAGGCCGCCGTCACGGCTTTGGGTGACCTGAACCTCTCGAAAGCCACCAGGGCCCGCAGGATCGCTTGGTAGGTCACTCTCACCCACTCACCGTTTTGGTTGCAACCACGCCGAAGACCTCGGTCGCGCCCGCTGCACGTGCCGCAGCAGACGTAGCCCGCATGGTTGTGCCGGACCGATACACGTCGTCGAATACGACGCATGAACCCTCGAGGGAAGTTGGCACAGAAATTAGGCCTTCCAGGCTTGTCGACATCCCAGCCCCCTTGCGGGGCTCCCTTTGCGGACCAAGCGCCGGTACGAGAATCTTTCCAGTCTTCTCGGCGACGATACGAGCAATCTGCTCAGCGGCGCTTTGGCCGTCGCCCATCGATCCGGGGACAGATATCAAATACGGTGAAGCCTGAAGATTTGGGTGGCGGTGAATTGCATCCGATATCAATTCCGCGAGCTCAGTCTGAGCTGCAAGGGTTGTGCCGGGATTCATGTAGTACTTCGCTTCGGCCACGAGTTGCCCAGCTGTGGTGTTCCTCCAGTCCATAGGATCCACGCCGTCTTCGGCGATCTTGTACCAGTCCAGCGCGATGGCGAGGTCCAACAGGTTGTCCCCGCAGGGGATGACCAGGACATCTTTTAGGAGCCGGATCAGCTGTTGCGCTCCACGCGGGAAGCCACTCGGCCAATGCAAGCAGGTGTTGAACTCTCTTGCTCTTTGCGGCGGAACGGGCCGCTCCTCGAACTGGCCACCGTAACAACGTCGTACATGTTCAAGCGGCAGTCGTTCACATCGAAGGTAAGTTCGACGCCACGACGAACCGCGGTCGCTCGGTTCGGCGTGCTGGATCGCTTCTATTCGGCACGGACGGTCAAAGCTTCGATAGAGGGCTTCTAAGCCAACTTGCATGCTTGCTCCTGCGGTGCTGCGCTTCCGTGGGAAGGAAGTGAAGGCCGGCAGAAGAGATGCAAATCGCGCATCGGTCCGAAACCCCTCAGCATTCGCCCCTACCTGTTGACCCGCCCATTGCGCGTGAGTGCCGAGTGACCGCTGGGCGGATCAAGGGCTGCTCCACGCCGCTTCACACAGATTATTGGGCGTCTGGTCGGTTTCGAAGGAAAAATGCGGCCTTCGTGGAACTGGAAGGTTGCAGTAAGGGTGCGACGACTTTCGCCAAGAAAAAGTCAGGGGCCCAAAAAGGGCCCCTGACCTGCAGGGTGGCTGACGGGACTCGAACCCGCGACAGCCAGGATCACAACCTGGTGCTCTACCAACTGAACTACAGCCACCATCGCTACCCCGAAGAGCAGCGCCGTCGATATTAGCCGCTTTCGGTCCCGACAACCGAATCGGTGCCGCCCACCTGCCCGATTTCGGCCGCCGCGGCCGCGATCTCGCTGGTAGAGGGCCCCGGCTGCGGCACGAAGGCGGTACGACGGTAGTACTTCAGCTCTCGGATCGACTCCTGGATGTCGGCCAGGGCGCGGTGTGCGAGACCCTTCTCGGGCTGCCCGAAGTAGATCCGGGGGTACCAGCGCCGGCACAGCTCCTTGATCGAGCTGACGTCGATCATCCGGTAGTGCAGGTAGTTGTCCAGGACCGGCATGTCGCGGGCGATGAAGCTGCGATCGGTGGCGATGGAGTTCCCGGCCAGTGGCGCGGTCTTGGCCTGCTTGACGTGGGTGCGAATGTAGTCCATCACCATCGCCTCGGCGCTGGCCAGGTCGACGGTCGAGGCCCGCACCTCCTCGGTGAGTCCGGAGCGCTTGTGCATCTGGGCGACCACTTCGACCATGCCGTCCAGCGCCTCGTCGTCGGCGTGGATGACGACGTCGATGCCTTCACCCAGGACGTTGAGCTCGGCGTCGGTCACCAGGGCCGCGATCTCGATGAGCTTGTCGGATCCGAGGTCCAGGCCGGTCATCTCACAGTCGATCCACACCAATTCTTCACGCACAGCGATCAACAGTAAGCCCAAAGGCCCTGGCGGCGTCGTTCCACCCGTTTGCGACCCGGGCGGCCAAGTAGTGTCTTAGCGGCCATCACGCGAGCAATGACGGAGGTTGCGGCCATGACGAGCGACGCGACAGCGACCCCTGCCCAGCAGATCGCCGCCGGCTACGCCACCACGGGAGCGGCGCTCGAACTCGGCTCGATCATCGTCGACGGCGTTGTCGATCCCGCCGCCCAGGTTCGGATCCCGCTGGCCATGATGAACCGGCACGGCCTGGTGGCCGGCGCCACCGGCACGGGTAAGACCAAGACACTGCAGGTGATGGCCGAACAATTGTCCGCCGCTGGGGTCCCGGTCATGATGGCCGACGTCAAGGGCGACCTGTCCGGTCTGTCCCGGCCGGGCGAGGCCAGCGAACGCACTGTGCAGCGCGCCAAGGACACCGGCGATGACGGCTGGACTGCGGCGCCGTTCCCCGTCGAGTTCCTGTCCCTGGGCACCGGCGGTATCGGCGTCCCGGTCCGCGCCACCATCTCGGCGTTCGGCCCGATCTTGCTGTCAAAGGTGTTGGGGCTCAATGCAACTCAGGAGTCGACCCTCGGCCTGATCTTTCACTGGGCTGACCAGCAGGGCCTGCCGCTGCTGGACCTGAAGGATCTGCGCTCGGTGATCACCTACCTCACCAGCGACCAGGGCAAGGAGACGCTGAAGACCATCGGCGGGGTGTCCTCCCAGACCGCGGGGGTCATCCTGCGGGCGCTGGTCAACCTCGAGGCCGACGGCGGCGACACCTTCTTCGGGGAGCCCGAGCTGGACCCGACCGACCTGTTGCGCGTCGACGCCCAGGGCCGCGGCGTGATCACGCTGCTCGAACTCGGCGCCCAAGCCGCCCGGCCGGTGATGTTCTCGACGTTCTTGATGTGGGTGCTCGCCGACCTGTTCACCTACCTGCCCGAGGTCGGCGACGTCGACAAGCCGAAGCTGGTGTTCTTCTTCGACGAGGCGCACCTGCTGTTCAAGGACGCGTCCAAGGCCTTCCTGGCGCAGGTCGAGCAGACGGTGAAGCTGATCCGGTCCAAGGGGGTCGGCGTCTTCTTCTGCACCCAGCTGCCCACCGACGTGCCCAACGATGTGCTCTCCCAGCTGGGGCGCGGGTGCAGCACGCCTTGCGCGCCTTCACCCCCGACGACCAGAAGGCCCTCTCCCGGACGGTACGCACGTATCCCAAGACCCAGTTCTACGACCTGCAGGCCGACCTGACCTCGCTGGGCATCGGCGAGGCGATCGTCACGGTGCTCTCGGAGCGGGGTGCGCCGACGCCGGTGGCGTGGACCAGGCTGCGGCCGCCGCAGTCGTTGATGGACACCATCGGCCCGGACTACATCAAGGCCGTCGCGCAGGCGAGCCCGCTGTTTCTGAAATACGGCCAGACGGTCGACCGCGAATCGGCCTACGAGATGCTCGCCGAGAAGTTGGCGCCGCCCCCGCCGGAGACCGCCGATCTGCCCCCGCTGCTGCCGTCCGGCGTCGACCTTCCGCCGATGCCCAAGCGAGTGGAGAAGGCCGAGCCCGGTGTGCTCGACCAGGTGATGAACAGCCCGGCGTTCAAGAGCGCCATGCGCTCGGCCGGCACGGTGATCGGCCGCGAGATCACCCGCAGCATCTTCGGGACGGGGCGCCGCAGGCGCTAACTTCTCGCCGAGTGGCCAATTACGACACACAAACCGGCTAGATCGGTGGCTTAAGTGGCCACTCGCGGGGGCAGTCCTACTGCCGCAGCGCTAGTCGCCGCCGAGCTTCTTGTAGACCGCGCCCACGATCGGCGTGACGATGGCGCGCGGTGCGTAGCCCGACGCCACCGACATCGCTTTCGAGGTCACCCCGGGCACGACGCGCATCTTGTTGTGCTCCAAGCCATCCAGCGACAGCCGCGCCGTGTACTCGGTGTTGATCCACAGGAAGTCGGGGATCAGTCGTTCCACCAGCGACTGCTCGGCGGGGTCGGGCAGTTCGGTCCGCACCGGGCCGGGGGCCAGCAGGGTGACGTGCACGCCGGAGTCTTTCAGCTCGCCGCGCAGCGACTCGCTGAACGTGTTGGCGAACGCCTTGCTCGCCGCGTAGGTGGCGTTGTTGGGAATGGGGGAGTTGCCGGCCGCCGAGCCGGAGATCAAGATGCCGCCGGCTTTGCGGGCCACCATCCCGGGCAGCACGGCGAGCACCAGGTCGTGCACGCCCAGCACGTTGAGCTGGACCTGCGCCTTCTCCCCGGCCGGGTCGAGCTTGGCCACCGGTCCGAAGGTGGCCGTTCCCGCGTTGGCGCACAGGATCGAGATGTCGCGACCGGCCAGCTCGTCGGCGAACACCGTCCGCGCCGGTGGGTCGGCCAGGTCGACGGCCCGCACCTCCACGGTGACGCCGTAGCGCTCGGTCAGTCGGGCGGCCAGCTCGGCGAGCACCTCGCCGCGGCGGGCGGTGATGATGAGATGGTGGCCGCGGGCGGCGAGTTCGGTGGCAAGCGCCTCACCGATGCCTTGGGAGGCACCGGTGACGACGGCTCGGCTGTCCGGGGCTGGTGCGGGTACTGGCATGGGGCCATCGTAGGGTGACCCGCATGAGCAGGCCCCCGTCGGCGGCCCAGACCGCCGGCCGGTCCAAAGTCGTGGCCTGGGCGTTGTGGGACTGCGGTTCCACCGGTATGAACGCCATCGTCGCCACGTTCGTGTTCTCGGTCTACCTGACCAGCACGGTAGGCCGGGGTCTGCCCGGCGACACGTCACCGGCGAGCTGGCTGGGCCGGGCCCTGGCCATCGCCGGCTTGACCGTCGCGGTGCTGGCCCCGCTCACCGGCGTCGTGGTCCAGGCGCCGCACCGTCGCCGGGTGGCACTGACCGTCCTGACGGGCCTGGCGGTGTTGTCGACGGCGGCGATGGGCTTGATTCGGGCACAGCCGGCCTATTTCGCGGCGGGGCTGGTGTTGCTGGCGTTCACCGCCGCCTGCGGCGATCTGGCCAGCGTGCCCTATAACGCAATGCTGCGGCAGCTCACCACCCCGCAGAATTCCGGGCGTATCTCCGGTATCGGTGCCGCGGCCGGTTACTTCGGCAGCGTCATGCTGCTGATGCTCATCTACACCGCGTTCATCGCCGGCAGCGGAGACGACCGCGGCCTGCTGGGCGTCCCGGTCGCGGACGGCCAGAACGTGCGGGCGGCGATGGTGCTGGCGGCCGGCTGGTTCGTGGTGTTGGCCTTGCCCCTGCTGGTGACGGCGCACGCGTTCGTTCCCTCGGCCGAGCCGGACACCCGGTCGGTCGGACTGTTCAGTGGGTACCGCCAGCTGTGGGCTGACCTTCGCTCGGAATGGCGGCGGGATCGCAACCTGGTCTACTACCTGATCGTCAGTGCGATCTTCCGGGACGGGATCGCCGGAGTGTTCGCCTTCGGGCGGTGCTCGGCGTCAGCGTGTACGGCTTGTCGCAGGCGGATGTGCTGATCTTCGGCGTGATCGCCAGCACCATGGCCGCGCTCGGGGCGGTGCTCGGCGGCCACCTGGACGACCGGATCGGCGGCAAGCCCCTGATCGTCGGTTCGCTGGCCGCCATGATCGCCGTCGGCGTGACGCTACTGGCGCTGTCCGGGCCGATCGTGTTCTGGGTCTGCGGACTGTTGTTGGCGCTGTTCATCGGGCCGATCACGGCCGCGGCCCGGACCATCCTGTTGCGGATGTCCAGCGACGGCAAGGAAGGCGTGGCGTTCGGGCTCTACACCATGACCGGGCGGGCGGCGGCATTCATCGCGCCGTGGCTGTTCTTCGTCTTCGTCGACGCGTTCCACGCCGACCGCGCCGGACTGGGCGGACTGTGTGTGGTGCTGGCCGTCGGCTTGGTGGGCATGCTGGCGGTGCGGGTACCGCGCTATACCAGGTTGAGTTAGCCGGCGCCGGTGCAGATGGTCAGCCCGCGGCCGGTGCGCTCCCGTACCTGCACCCCGTTCACCGATACGCTGCAGGTCACGTCGCGGCCGACGTTGACGACTGCGACGCTCGCCGACCCCCGGGCCGGTGACGACAGGCTCACCTCTTTGCTCCACGGCAGCATCACGTTGAACTCGGTCTGCATGATGCCGCCGGTGTCGACGTAGGTGATGTTGATGGCCCGGCCGTCACCGCTGACGTTGTAGACGACGGTGTCGGTACCAGTCGGGCTGGGGGCGCCGCCCCCGGGCGTGGTCGGTGTGCCGGGTACGGCCGGACTGGGCGCCGGTAGGGGAGACAGTGTGGTCGTGGGCGCCGAGGTCGTCGCCCTCGGGGCGGACGTGGTCTCGGTCAGCGGCGGCAGCGGCGCCACCACCGTCGACTCGCGCGCGGAACTCATCACGATCACCAACGCGATCACCAGGCCGATGACCAGCAGCACTGCCACGCCGGCGGCGATCCACAACCACTTCGGCGATTTCGGCGGTTCCGGGGGCGGCGGCGGCTCGCTGGGCGGATAGCCGCTGCCCTGCTGCCAGTACGACGGCAGCTGTTCGGTCGGTTGCGTCTGGCCGTACCCGGGGTGTCCGTAGCCCGGCGCCCCGTGCCCCGGTCCGTAATACTGACCAGCGTAGGCGGGATCGGTACTCGGCTGATAGCCGTTGCCGGCCGACTGCGTCGGGTCAGACCATTCTGGTCGACGCGGATCGTTCATTCCCACCTCATGCCTGCAGGCTACCCGCGCGCGGCAGCCTCGTCGTTGTCTGTTGGCTCAGGACGTGTTTACCACCGGCGAGCCGGGTGGAACGTGATACCGCAACAAGTGCGAGATGAACAGATAGGGGAAAACGCGTGGAACCCGACGTCCGTGCAACCTACGGCGCCTCGTTGTCGCCGGATGGGACGGCGTTCGCACACATCGTCGACGACGGGGGGTATCCGCGTGCCGTCCAACGGTTCCTGCGCGGTTGGCGGGCGAGTTCCTCACGTGACGTCGAACTGCCGGTCGAGGGTGCGGTCCGCAAGGTCATCCACTCCGCCGACGGGCATTGGCTGGCCTGTCAGGTCGCCCCGGAGGGCGGCACCCGCAACCAGATCTGGGTGGTCACCACCGACCCCGACGACCGGATGGCCCGCCGGATCGACGGGATGGGCTTCGACGGGACGGCGGGTACCGCCGAGCTGATCGCCTGGGATGGAAACCGGGTCTGCGCGATCCTGACCGGTGAGGACGGCGTCGGCCAGTCGACGCTGATCGATCCCGCCGGTGGCGGGGCGATCGTGCTGGACCGCCGATCGGGTGGCCGGCTGGTGGACGCCTGGGCGGGTTCGGCGTTGATCCGGGTCGGCCCGCGCGGCTACCGCGAGTTGATCATGCTGAAGGGTCTCACTGAAATCGCTTTGCTCCCTTCGGATCCCGGATCGTGCACCGATATGGGCGTCATCCTCGACGACCACCACCCGCGTCGGCTGCGCTCGGGGGTGGACGGCGAGCACACTGAGCTGTATCACCCCGCGCACATCTACGGCCCGAACGCCACCGAGGGCTATGTGCGTGCGCTGATCCGCAGCGACAACGGTGCCGCGCACAGCCGGCTTCTCGAGGTGACCGTCACCCCGGACGGGGTTGCCTACCACGTGGTGGCGCAGCGCCCCGGTCACGACCTCGACGAGTTCGCGATCAGTGACGATCTGTCGACGGTGGCCCTGTTGTGGAACATCAACGGCTGCAGCGAGTTGCAGGTGCTGTCGTACGCCGACTACACGCTGTCCGATCCGATCCCGCTGCCCAACCGGGTGGCCGGCGAGTTGTCGATCAGCGCCGGCGGGTCGATGGTGGCCATGACCGTGCAGGGGCCGGATCTGCCGCGCACCGTGGAACTCGTCGATCCCCGCACCCGGGAATGGGAGCGCATCGACCGCAAGCCCAGCGTCGGACCGGTCTGTGCGCATCCCAGGCCGCACACCGTGACGGCGCGCGACGGTGTGCCGCTGCCGGGATGGCTCTACTGCCCACCCACCGGCGTCGAGCAGATCGGCACGATGATTTACCTGCACGGCGGCCCGGAAGGGCAGGCGCGGCCCAGTCACAGCGAGATCTTTCCGGGTCTGCTGCAGGAGGGCATCGCGGTCTTCACCCCGAACGTCCGCGGTTCCGGCGGCTACGGACGGGAGTTCACCCACGCCGACGACAAGGAGAAGCGGTTCGCCGCCATCGACGATGTGGCGGATTGCGCGCGTTACCTCGTCGAGCGTGGGCTGAGTGATCCGGCCCGAATTGCTTGTACCGGTTGGTCTTACGGTGGCTATCTGACGATGGCGGCACTGACCTTCCATCCCGAGCTGTTCGTGGCGGGCATCTCGATCTGCGGGATGAGCGATCTGGGCACCTTCTACCGCAACACCGAGCCGTGGATAGCCGCGGCGTCCTACCCGGAGTACGGCCACCCCGTCGCCGACCGGGAGTTACTGGATGCGTTGTCCCCGTTGCAACGAGTGGACTCGCTGCGGGCCCCCCTGTTGGTGGTGCACGGTGGTACCGACACCAACGTTCCGGTCAGTGAATCCGAGCAGATCGTGGAGGCGCTGCGCCGGCGCGGCCGCACCGTGCGCTATCTGCTCTTCGAGGACGACGGGCACGAAATCGTCAAACGCGAGAATCACGCCGCGCTGGCACGCGCGGTCGCCGACTGGCTGGGGGCGGCCTTCGACGGCCGCGAATTCGGCGATGTTTAGGAAACTTGCGACCGGGTAAAACCTTGTGCGCCAAGTGCTGCGGACGACCAAGGAGGATCACCATGCGAGGCCGCGGAATCATAGGTGTGATCGTGGTCGTGTGGCTGCTGATCGGTGTGTTCGCTACATGGCAGCGCGGTTACTTCTCCAACAGTCAGACCAACTGCGCTACGGCGGGGTCGATCGCTCTCACCGTTGTGGCAGGGCCACTGAACTACGCGGGCGTCAATCCGACGGTCGCGAGTTGCAATCTGCCGCAACCCAGCCAGTAGTTCAAAACAGTTCAGCAAGTGAGTATTCGGAGGAAACAATGATCGTTCTCGGCGCAATCCTGCTCATCCTGGGCTTCGTTCTGAAGATCCAGATCCTGTGGACCATCGGGATAATTCTGTTGGTCATCGGCGCAGTGCTGTGGCTGCTGGGGGCCGTCGGCCGCCCGGTCGGTGGACGAAAAGTTTGGTATTAGCTGCGGCGGTGTGAGCGTTGGTCGGCGAGCAGCGCCGCCATCGTCATCGCCCGCAGTACGTCGCGTGAACGCCCCTGGTCGGCCGGTTTGGCCGTCAGGGGCTTCATGCTGTGGGGGGTCGAATTGAGCAGCCCGAACACGGCATGCGCCTGCAGGCGCGCGTCGGCCTCGGCGAGGCCGGGATCGAGTTCGCGCAGCACCGAAACCCAGATTTCGACGTAGCTGCGCTGGGCACGTCGGACGTGGCGCTGCGCCGGGGCCGGCAGCTGCGCGAGATCGCGATCCTGGATACGAATCAGGTCTGGCTCGCCGAGGGCGAAGTCGAGATGGAAGTCGACGAGCCGGTTCAGCGCGGTCGCCGGATCGCCGGTGTCGTCGACGACGGCTTGCGCACCGGCGAGCAGCCGGGTGCTGACACCGACCAGCAGTTCCACCAGCATCGCCTCTTTGTTGGGGAAGTGGCGGTAGATCGCCGGACCGCTGACTCCGGCCGCCGCACCGATGTCCTCCAGCCGAACGGCCTGGAAACCGCGTTCGGCCATCAATCGTTCCGCCGCCGAGAGCAGAGCGGACCGGCGGTCCGACTTCTGCCTGCTTCGCCGGGTTGGCGTGTCGATGAGACCCTCCGGAACTGCGTCTGGACGTTTGAGTTAATCTTCACTAACCTTACACGAGTTAGTCGTCATTAACTCAATCCGCGACGGGACATCGACGATGGAAGTACCGGCTGTCAACCGCGAGGCGCATCTGCGGCTTGTCGAGCAACTGCGCGGCAAGCTCGCAGCCGCGGCGCTCGGCGGGCCGGAGCGCTCCCGCGAGCGGCACGTCGCGCGCGGGAAATTGCTCCCGCGTGATCGCGTGGACGGACTGCTCGACCCCGGCAGCCCACTGCTGGAAGTGGCCCCGCTGGCCGCAGACGGGATGTATGACGACGAATGTCCGGCGGCCGGGATCATCACCGGCATCGGCCGGGTCTCCGGGCGCGAGTGCATGATCGTCGCCAACGACGCGACGGTCAAAGGCGGCACCTACTACCCGGTGACCGTCAAGAAACATCTGCGCGCCCAGGAGATCGCCACCCAGAACCGCTTGCCGTGCATCTACCTCGTCGACTCCGGCGGCGCCTTCCTGCCCCGCCAGGATGAGGTGTTCCCCGACCGCGACCACTTCGGCCGCATCTTCTACAACCAGGCCACCATGAGCGCGGCCGGCATTCCGCAGATCGCCGCGGTTCTCGGCTCGTGCACAGCCGGCGGCGCCTACGTCCCCGCCATGAGCGACGAGGCCGTCATCGTCCGCAACCAGGGCACGATCTTCCTCGGCGGGCCGCCGCTGGTGAAGGCCGCCACCGGCGAGGTGGTGACCGCCGAAGAACTCGGCGGCGGCGACCTGCACTCCAAGACCTCCGGCGTCACCGATCATCTGGCTCACGACGACCGCGACGCACTGCGCATCGTGCGCCGCATCGTCGCCACCCTCGGTCCGCGGGCACCGCGGCCATGGGAGGTGGCGACACCGGCCGATGCGATCGCCGACCAGCACGAGCTCTACGACGTCGTCCCGGTCGATGCCCGGGTGCCCTACGACGTCCACGAGGTGATCACCCGGATCGTCGACGGCGGCGAGTTCAGCGAGTTCAAAGCCGAGTACGGCACCACCCTGGTCACCGGGTTCGCCCGCATCCACGGCCACCCGGTCGGCATCGTCGCCAACAACGGTGTGCTGTTCGGTGAATCCGCGCTCAAGGGAGCGCATTTCATCGAGTTGTGCGACAAGCGAATGGTGCCGCTGCTGTTCCTGCAGAACATCACCGGCTTCATGGTCGGTCGCGATTACGAGGCCGGCGGTATCGCCAAGCACGGGGCGAAGATGGTCACCGCGGTGGCGTGTGCACGGGTACCCAAGCTCACCGTGGTCATCGGTGGCTCCTACGGGGCGGGCAACTATTCGATGTGCGGGCGGGCGTACTCGCCCCGGTTCCTGTGGATGTGGCCCAACGCCAGGATCTCGGTGATGGGCGGCGAACAGGCCGCCTCGGTGCTGGCCACGGTGCGCGGCGAGATGACCGCTGAGGAGGAGGACGCCTTCAAGGCGCCGATCCGGGCCCAGTACGAACATCAGGGCAATCCGTATTACTCGACGGCCCGCTTGTGGGACGATGGCGTCATCGACCCCGCCGACACCAGAACTGTTCTGGGCCTGGCTCTCTCGGTGACGGCGAACGCGCCCGTCGATCCGGTCTCCTACGGCGTCTTCAGGATGTGACGATGTTTACCAAGGTCCTTGTCGCCAACCGGGGCGAGATCGCCGTACGCGTCATCCGGACGTTGCGGGCCATGGGTATCGGTTCGGTCGCGGTCTACAGTGACGCCGATGCCGGAGCGCGGCACGTCGCCGAGGCCGACCTCGCCGTCCGGATCGGGCCGCCGCCGGCTCGGCAGAGCTATCTCGACATCGATGCGGTGGTCGCCGCGGCCCAGCGGACAGGGGCGCAGGCCGTGCACCCCGGTTACGGATTCCTTTCTGAGAACGCCGAATTCGCGGCCGCGTTGGAGCGGGCGGGGATCGCTTTCATCGGACCACCGTCGCGCGCCATCCACACCATGGGTGACAAGATCGCCGCCAAATCGGCGGTATCCGCATTCGGGGTGCCGGTGGTGCCCGGTATCGCGCGACCGGGGCTGACCGACGCCGAACTCGTCGAGGCCGCCGGGGACATCGGCTATCCGATCCTGGTCAAACCGTCGGCCGGTGGCGGCGGCAAGGGTATGCGCCGGGTCGACGATCCCGCCGACCTGCCCGCCGCGCTGGTGTCTGCGCGGCGCGAATCCGCCGCGGCGTTCGGCGACGACACCCTGTTTCTTGAGCGATTCGTATTGCGCCCCAGACACATCGAAGTCCAGGTGCTCGCCGATGGCTTCGGCGCCGTCGTTCATTTCGGTGAGCGGGAGTGCAGCCTGCAGCGCCGCCACCAGAAGGTCATCGAGGAGGCCCCCTCGCCATTGCTGGACGCACAGACCCGAACACGCATCGGCGCGGCGGCCTGCGACACCGCCCGCAGCGTCGACTACGTGGGTGCCGGCACCGTGGAGTTCATCGTCTCCGCGGACAAGCCGGAGGAGTTCTTCTTCATGGAGATGAACACCCGGCTGCAGGTCGAGCATCCGGTCACCGAGCTGGTCACCGGATACGACCTGGTCGAGTGGCAGGTGCGCGTCGCCGCGCAGGAGAAGCTGCCCTTCACTCAGGACGGCATCACGATGACCGGCCATGCCATCGAGGCCCGGGTGTACGCCGAGGACCCCGCCGCCGGCTTCCTGCCGACCGGCGGGCCGGTACTCGGATTGCTCGAACCGATCGGCACCGGGCCCGGCATTCGGGTGGATTCCGGTCTGTCCCAGGGCATGACGATCGGCAGCGACTACGACCCGATGCTGTCCAAGGTGATCGCGCACGGCGCAGACCGCGACGCCGCGCTGCGCACACTCGACCGCGCGTTGTCGCAGACCGCGGTGTTGGGCGTGGGTACCAACATCGAGTTCCTGCGTTTCCTGCTGGCCGACGGCGATGTGATGGCCGGCCGGCTCGACACCGGACTGATCGACCGCACCGTCTTCACCACGGCGCCCGCCGGTGACTCGGCGTTCGTCGCCGCGGCCGCCTATCGCTGGCTGACGCGCTGGCCAACCGGGCCAGCGGACCTGTGGGACGTTCCCTCCGGCTGGCGGATCGGCGCCAGCGCCCCTACCAGCATCCGGCTGCGCTGCGGTGAACGCACCGATCACGTCCACATCACCGGAACCCCGGCCCAGGCCGTCGTGCGCATCGAGGACGGTGACGCATGCACTCTGTCGGCGCAACTGGCGGATGCCACGCTCACGGTGACCTTCGGCGGCATCCGCACCAGTTACACCGTGGCGGCCGACGGCCGTCAGATCTGGCTGGCCGGGAACGGCCGGACGGTCATGCTGGAAGAGGTGCGCGAAGCCCCGGTGCGGCCCCCCGACGAGCTCGACGATGATGCTGAACTACTGAGCCCGATGCCCGGGGCCGTTGTCGCCGTTAATGTTTCCGACGGAGACACGGTGAGCGCGGGCACCGTGGTGGTCGCCGTCGAGGCGATGAAGATGGAGCATTCACTGTCCGCCCCGGTCGACGGGGTTGTCGAACTGCACGTCGCCGTGGGCGACCAGGTCAAGGTGGGTCAGCTGCTGGCCAAGGTCAGCGCCACCAGAGAAGAGAAAGCACAATCATGACCGACTTCCTATCCACGAGCACCCTTCCCGACGAATACCAGCAGCTCGCCGACACCGTGCGCGATTTCGCCCGCACGGTGGTCGCCCCGGTGGCAGCCGAACACGACGCTAAGCACTCCTTCCCTTACGACGTCGTCGCGGGCATGGCCGAGATGGGCCTGTTCGGTCTGCCGTTCCCGGAGGAGTACGGCGGCATGGGCGGCGACTATTTCGCCCTGTGCCTGGCGCTGGAGGAACTCGGCAAGGTCGACCAGAGCGTGGCCATCACCCTGGAGGCCGGGGTCTCGTTGGGCGCGATGCCGGTCTACCGGTTCGGCAATGAAGCCCAGAAGCAGGAGTGGCTGCCGCAGTTGACCAGCGGGCAGGCCCTCGGGGCGTTCGGCCTGACCGAGGCAGGCGGCGGCACGGATGCCGGTGCCACCAAGACCACCGCCCGACTCGACGACGGCCACTGGGTGATCAACGGCTCCAAGCAGTTCATCACCAACTCCGGTACCGACATCACCCGGCTGGTCACCGTCACCGCGGTCACCGGCGGCACCGCCGACAAACCGGAGATCTCCGCGATCCTGGTGCCGGTGCCGGCCCCCGGGTTCACCGCCGAGCCCGCTTACGACAAGGTCGGCTGGAACGCCTCGGACACCCACCCGCTGACCTTCGACGACGTCCGGGTCCCCGAGGAGAACCTGCTCGGGAGCGCGGCCGTGGCTACGCCAACTTCCTGCGGATCCTCGACGAGGGCCGGATCGCGATCGCCGCACTGTCGGTCGGCGCCGCGCAGGGCTGTGTCGACCAGAGCGTCAAGTACGCCAACGAGCGCGCCGCGTTCGGGCAGCCGATCGGCAAGTATCAGGCCATCGAATTCAAGATCGCCCGTATGGAAGCGCGCGCCCACGTGGCGCGGACGGCCTACTACGACGCGGCGGCCCTGATGCTGTCCGGCAAGCCGTTCAAGAAGGAGGCCGCGATCGCCAAGATGATCGCCAGCGAGGCCGCCATGGACAACGCCCGCGATGCCACCCAGATCCACGGCGGCTACGGGTTCATGAACGAATACGCGGTGGCCCGGCACTATCGTGACAGCAAGATCCTCGAAATCGGTGAGGGCACAACCGAAGTGCAGCTGATGGTGATCGCCAGGCAGATGGGACTGTGATGGCCGAGGAGAAGGTCGTCGTCCAGCGTGGACTGTGGTTCGAGGAGTTCGAACTCGGGGTCCGTTACGTGCACGCCCCGGGGCGCACCATCACCGAGGCCGACAATGTCCTGTTCACCACCCTGACGATGAACACCCAGGCGCTGCACCTGGACGCGGCATTCTCCGATGCGCTGCCACCGTTTCACCAGCGGCTGGTGAACTCGATGTTCACCCTGTCGACCCTGGTCGGTCTGTCGGTGGCGCAGCTGACCCAGGGCACCATCGTCGGCAATCTCGGCTTCTCCGACATCGCCTTCCCGAAGCCGCTTTTCCACGGCGACACCATGTACGCCGAGACCGTGGTGACCGACAAGCGTGAATCCAAGAGCCGTCCCGGCGAAGGCATCGTGACCTTCGCGCACACCGCGCGCAATCAGCACGGCGACGTCGTCGCCACCGCCACCCGTAAGACCATGGTGCGAAAGAAGCCGGCCTGATGGCACTGGACAATCCCGGCCCGGCCTGGCTGTTCTGCCCGGCTGACCGTCCGGAGAGATTCGAAAAGGCCGCCGCGGCAGCCGATATCGTCATTCTCGACCTCGAAGACGGCGTCGCCGCCAATGACCGGGAAGCCGCCCGCGAGGCGTTGCTGCGCACCCCGCTGGACCCGGGCCGCACCGTCGTGCGGGTCAATCCGGCGACCACCGCCGATCACCGTCGCGATCTCGACGTGCTGGCGCGCACGCCGTACACCACCGTGATGCTGGCCAAGACCGAGTCCGCCGATCAGGTGGCCGCGTTGGCGCCGCTGGACGTGGTGGCACTGATCGAGACACCGCTCGGCGCGCTGGCGGTCACCGAATCCGCGCGAGCGGACAACACGCTCGCCGTGATGTGGGGGGCTGAGGATCTGTTCGCCGTGCTCGGCGGCACGGACAACCGCTACCCGGACGGCTCCTACCGGGAGGTCGCCCGGCACGTGCGCTCCCAGAGCCTGCTTGCCGCCAAGGCCTACGGCAGGTTGGCGCTGGATTCGGTGTTCCTCGACATCAAGAATCTCGACGGACTTCGGGTCGAAGTCGACGACGCCGTTGCGGTCGGTTTCGACGCCAAGGTCGCCATCCACCCCAGCCAGATCAGCGTCATCCGGGACGGATATATGCCGACTCCGGACCAGGTGAACTGGGCGCGACACGTGCTGCGGAAGGCTCGCGAGGAACGAGGCGTCTTCCAGTACGAGGGCATAATGGTTGATGCCCCGGTGCTGCGGCGAGCAGAGCGGATCGTTCAGCTCGCGCCCGACCCCGGCCGTTAGCTGACGGCCCGTTACAACGGGTTGGCTCTGACCGCCTCCGCACTGAGCGGACTGGAGGCGGCATGGACACGGTGCAGCTTGTTTCACCGGATGGAACCGCGACTGCGGACCATCGATATCGGCGCGACCTGCCACCGGAAACCCTGACCTGGCTCTACGAGAACCTGGTCGTCGCCAGGGCTCTGGACAGCGAGTTCGTCAACCTGCAACGGCAGGGTGAACTCGCACTGTATGCGTCCTGCCGAGGACAGGAAGCAGCGCAGGTCGGCGCGGCCGCGTGTTTGCGCAAGACCGACTGGCTCTTCCCGCAGTACCGTGAGCTGGGTGCCTTCCTGGTTCGCGGGATCGCACCGGCCCAGATGGCCGCCGTGTGGCGCGGAGCCTGGCACGGTGGGCTCGATTTCACCCAGAAATGTTGTGCGCCGATCAGCATCCCGATCGCCACGCACGCATTGCATGCCGTCGGCGCCGCGATGGCCGCCCAGCGGCTCGGTGAGGATTCGGTGACGGTGGCCTTTCTCGGTGATGGCGCCACCAGCGAGGGCGACACCCACGAGGCGATGAATTTCGCGGCGGTCGAGAAGGCGCCGTGCGTGTTCTACGTGCAGAACAACCAATGGGCCATCTCCGTGCCGGTCAGCCGGCAGCACGCCGCGCCCAGCATCGCCGGTCGGGCGGCCGGCTACGGCATGCCCGGGGTCCGGGTGGACGGCAACGACGTCCTGGCCTGCTACGCGGTGATGGCCGAGGCCGCCGAACGGGCCCGAGCCGGCGAGGGCCCCACCCTGATCGAGGCCGTCACCTACCGCATGGGCCCGCACACCACATCCGACGACCCGACGCGGTACCAACCGGCACACGAGCTCGAGCAGTGGGCCGCACGCGACCCGATCGCCCGCTACCGCATCCATCTCGAGAGCAACGCACTGTTGACCGAGCGACTCGAACAACGGGTCGCCACTCGTTCGGCCCGGTTGTGCACCGAGCTCCGCGAGGCGGTCGTCGACGCCCCCGACCCGGATGTGGGGGAGCTCTTCGACACCGTCTTCGCCGAGATCACTCCGGTGCTGTCGGCTCAACGCGAGCAACTGCTCGCCGAGATCGCGAAGGAGACGTGACATGACGCAGATCGTGGAGCGGCCCCCCAAGTTGACCGCCTTGCCGCAAGCCACCAGCCTGACCATGGCTCAGGCGATCAACCGCGCCCTGCACGACGCGATGGCTGCTGATGAGCGTGTACTGGTCTTCGGTGAGGACGTGGCCGCCCTGGGCGGTGTCTTCCGGATCACCGAGGGACTCTCCGGAACCTTTGGTGAGCAGCGGTGTTTCGACACCCCGCTGGCCGAGTCCGCCATCATCGGCGTCGCGATCGGTCTGGCCATCCGAGGCTTCGTTCCCGTCCCGGAACTCCAGTTCGACGGCTTCTCCTATCCGGCGTTCGACCAGGTGGTCAGCCACCTGGCCAAGTACCGGATGCGCACCCGCGGGCAAGTCGACATGCCGGTCACCATCCGCATCCCGTCGTTCGGCGGTATCGGTGCGGTGGAACACCATTCGGAGTCCACCGAGACCTATTGGGTGCACACCGCAGGGCTCAAGGTCGTGGTGCCGTCGACACCGTCGGATGCCTACTGGTTGCTGCGGCATGCGATCGCCGCCCCGGATCCGGTGGTCTTCCTGGAACCCAAGCGGCGCTATTGGGTTCGCGACGCGGTCGACCTGTCCGACCCCGGTCCGCCGATCGGCGCGGCAACCGTGCGCCGCACCGGTTCCGACGTCACGGTGCTGACCTATGGCGGGCTCGTCGCCACCGCGCTGGGCGCGGCGGACATCGCGGACTTCGACCTGGAAGTGGTCGACCTGCGTTCGCTGAGCCCGCTCGACTTCGACACCATCGCGGCGTCGGTGCGCAAGACCGGCAGGGCGGTGATCGTCCATGAAGGGCCGCGCACGCTCGGCTTCGGAGCCGAGCTGGCGGCCCGGATCTCCGAGGAGTTGTTCTACGACCTCGAGGCACCGGTGTTGCGCGCCACCGGTTTCGACACCCCATACCCGCCCGCCCGGCTGGAGAAGGTGTGGCTGCCCGGAGTCGACCGGTTGCTGGACTGTGTCGAGAAGGTGATGCGCCATGGGTGACTTCCTGGTTCCCGACCTTGGTGAGGGACTGCAGGACGCGACGATCACCAGCTGGGCTGTCGCGGTGGGCGACCCCGTCGAACTCAACCAGACCCTGTGCACGGTGGAGACCAACAAGGCCGAAGTCGAGATTCCCAGCCCCTACGCCGGCCGGGTCGTCGAGCTCGGTGGCGCGGAGGGCCAGACCCTGCCGGTGGGAACGTTGTTGGCGCGCATCGACGCCGGTTCGGCCGAGCCGGCGCGCACCCCCGTTCTGGTCGGTTACGGAACCGACAACGGCATGGACCGCAGCCGGCGGCCCCGCGCCGCTCCCAAGGTGCGCAAGCTGGCAGCCGACCTCGCGGTGGATCTGTCTGCCTTGCAACCGGGTTCGGGCACCGACGGCGTCATCACCCGCGACGATGTGCTGAGTGCCACGGCAGCACCCGCCGATACCGTCGCGGTGCGCGGTGTCCATGCCCGGATGGCGGCCCAGATGGTTCTGTCGCGCAGCACGATTCCGGATGCGCACGCCAGTGTGCAGGTCGAGTGTTCGGCCCTGGTGCGTGTGTCCGGACAGCTGGGGGTGACACCGTTCGTGCTCACCTTGCGGCTGCTGGTGATGGCCCTGGGCCGGCACCCGATGTTGAACGCTACGTGGGAGGAGTCCGCTGGTGAGCCGCAGGTCCGGCTGCACCGCGGCATCCGGCTCGGGGTGGCGGTGGCCACCGAGCGTGGCCTGGTGGTGCCTGTCGTCGACGCTGCAAGCCGGACCACGCGGCAGCTTGCCGCCGCTGTTGACGCGGTGGTGCAGCGGGCCAGGGCCGGGACGCTGGTGCCGGCAGAACTCGGCGGATCGACGTTCACGGTATCCAATTTCGGCGCGCTGGGCCTCGATGAGGGTGTGCCGGTGATCAACCACCCGGAGGCTGCGATCCTGGGAATGGGCTTGCTCAAGCCGCGCGCGGTCGTCGTCGACGACGTGGTGGTGGCCCGTCCGACGATGACGCTCACCTGTGCGTTCGATCATCGCGTCGCCGACGGGGCGCAGGTGGCGGCGTTCTTGACCGATCTGCGGAGGCTCATCGAAGCGCCCGAGACTGCGCTGTTGGATTGTTAGGCCTGCGGATACGGCCAGTAGCGCCTGGTGTAGCCGAGTTGGCGGGCCGCGATCTGGGCTTGGCGGTCGTAGGCAATGGCGGGCAGATTGAGCTGGCTGATCGGCACCACGGCCGAGCTGACCGTCGGGTCCGTCGAGCTGCCGGGATCGAAGTCCTGGAACCGGATTGCGATCGTGCCTTGGTTGAGGCCGCCGGTCGACACCCAGTTGGCGAAGCCGGGGTCGGTCGGCGCGACCACGATCGTGTAGGTGCCGTCGCCGTTGGCGACGGCCTGGCTGACATTCATGCTGGTCTGCAGGTCCCAGTAGTTGTTGGTGATCGTCCAGTCGTTGGTGACGGGCACGCTGAAATACCGTGCCCTACCGGGGTCGATGGTCAGGACCAGTGCTTCGTCGTCGGCGAGTTGGAAGTACCCGGTGCTCTGCAGTTGTGTTGCCAGAAAGGATGCCTGGCGCGACGGGTCGGTGAAGACGTTCGGTGGCTTCGGGTGACCGGTGACAGGGTCGGTGGTTGCCAACGACATGTAGGTGTTCTCGCCGCTGATGCCGAGCAGCAGCATGATCGCGGCCGCCTCCACGGACTGCAGGATGTGCGGGGCGGGCAGCGGAGGGATCAGCGAAACCAGCTGTGTCAGAATGGGGTTGGACGACACCAACGGGCCGATGCCCGGGATGGCGAAACCACCCATCTGGCTGAACAGGCTGTCCGGCGGTCCGCTGACCCGCAGGACCGACAGGCTCATCGGTTCCTCGTTATTCCAGTCTGCCAACGTGTTTCGCGTGGTGATGAGGGTGGTGCCCGACGGCAGGTAGAGGTGGTTGGTCTGGTCCGGCGCGGTGGGCGTGGAGTCGGCGGTGATGGTGAAGGAACCGTCGGGGTTGAGGACCAGGTCCCGGCCGTTGAGGTTGTCCGCAGTGGTCCCGCTCAAGCCGGTGAGCACGCTGAAGTTGGTGTCGGCGGGCAGGGACCCGTCGAAGCGGCCGGTGATCACGTACTTCGAGGCGTTGTTCACCCCGACGAAGCGATAGATCGTGTCGGGGTTGTCGTACCAGATCCGTGCACCCGAGAAGTTCTGCAGATACCAGTCGTGCGGCGGATTCACCTGCTGCAGGATTGTCGGATTGTTCGAGTCGAGGAGCAGGACTTCGATGGCGGCCTGGTTGGCGTATTCGGTGACCGCCTGGTCGAGCTGCGCCAGATTGGCCTGATCCGGGCCACCGACGGCGGCGAAGTTCCGCTGAGCGGCCAGCCACCAGCCCACCTTGAGAACGGCCTTGGCCAACTGCATGATCGGTGAGTTCGCGATCTGGGCGACGAGCGTCTCGGCGCGGAGCTGATCGGTGGTGGCCAGCACGCTGGTGGCGAGGGCGCCGCCCGGGTTCTGTAGGACGGTCACCTGCTCAGTGGCCGTAGCGCCGCCGTCGGGTGCGAAAAGCGTTGCCAGACCGTGCCAGTGCGGTGCATTTCCCGGACGATCGTCGGCCGTCACCGTGAACGTGTCGGTCCCGCCGACTGTGGTGAAGTCGGCGTCGGGGGAGTAGGTGAACGTTCCGTCCGGGTGGACGTCGACCACGCCGTGCTGAGCGCCGGTGACGGTGTAGGTCAGGGCGTAACCGTCGGCTTGAGAGGCGTTGAGGGTGCCGGCGATGACCCCGTCGGAAGCCTGGACATTCTGGGCTGCGTTGTAGGCGAGCACGGGGGTCTGGGCGAAGAAGGTGGTGCCGATGCTGGGTGTCGGCCGTGAGGTGGTCTGGACTTGTTCGACCTCTCGTCTTGCGTACCCCACGAGATCGGTGATGGAGGTCGCGCTTCGCGGAGCCACCGGGCGCCGTGGCGCGGTAGCGACGGGCCGTGGCCGCGCGGTCGCCTGCCTGGCACGGGTGTGCGTGGACTCGGTCGAGCCGTGCGCTGCCTTAGTGGGGTGCCGCGCGGAGTGCACCGTCGAATTGCCGGTGTCTGCGGCGGCTATCCCGGCGCCAGTCGCGATAGCCACCCCGACGCCGAGCGCGAAGGCAAGCGCCCCGACCCGACCGATGTGGCGGACACGTCGGCCCCGTGTGGTGTGCATCACATAGTGGACTGTAGGGCGGGGCGCCACTTTCAGCGCCGGAATCTGTCAGTGGAGTCCATTAGGCTCGAACACATGTTCGAGGAATTGTGTGAGGTTGATCCTCATGCTGACGAGTCGGTGCTGGTGGAGCGCATTGCGGAGTTGGAGCGGTTGAAGTCTGCTGCCGCGGCGGGGCAGGCGCGGCTGACCGTGGCGCTGGACAGTGCGCGCCGCGCCGCGGAGGCTGCGGCTGGGGTTCCGGCGTCCAAGCGGGGTCGTGGGGTGGCCGCTGAGGTCGCGTTGGCGCGGCGGGATTCGCCAGCCCGGGGTGGGCGGCATCTGGGTCTGGCCAAGGCGCTGGTGTACGAGATGCCGCATACGTTGGCGGCGTTGGAGTTGGGGGTGCTCTCGGAGTGGCGGGCCACGATTGTGGTGCGGGAGTCGGCGTGTCTGGATGTGGAGGATCGTCGGCGGTTGGATGTGGAGTTGTGTTCAGCTGCGGACACCCTCGAGGGGGTGGGGGATGCGGCGCTGGCGGCGGCGGCCAAGGCGATTGCTTACCGGTTGGATCCGCGTGCGGTGGTGGATCGGGCGGCCAAGGCTGTTACGGAGCGGACGGTGACGATTCGTCCGGCGCCGGACACGATGACCTATCTGAGCGCCCTGTTGCCGGTGGCCCAGGGGGTGGCGGTGTATGCCGCGCTCAGGCGGGCGGCTGATGCGGGGGTCGATGGACGGTCTCGCGGTCAGGTGATGGCGGACGCCCTGGTGGAGCGGGTGACGGGCCGGCCTGCCGATAAGGCGGTCCCGGTGGCCGTCAACATGGTGATCAGTGATCAGGCTTTGCTCGGTGCCCAGCAGGGGGTGGCGGTGATCGCCGGCTACGGCACGGTGCCCTCGGCGGTGGCGCAAAAGCTGCTGCGGGACGCGGTCGGTGACGAGGGCTCGTGGGCCAGCTTGCGCCGCCTGTATGCCAGCGCGTCCACCGGCGCCCTGGTCGCCATGGAGTCCCGAGGGCGGCTGTTCCCCAAGGGGTTGGCCGATTTCATCGCGGTGCGGGATCGACGCTGCCGCACCCCGTACTGTGATGCCCTGATCCGGCACACCGACCACGCCACGCCGCATCGGCGTGGTGGGGCGACCAGTGCGGGCAATGGGCAGGGATTGTGTGAGGCGTGCAATTACGCCAAGGAGGCGGCGGGCTGGCGGGTGATCGCCGGGCCCGACGACACCGGCAGGCACACCGTGGAAATCATCACCCCGACCGGAACGCACTACCACTCGGTGGCGCCACCGATGCCCGGGACACCACGCATCCCCACCAGCACCGCCGAGGTCTACCTCAACGGCGAACTCCTCAAAATCATCGCCGCCTAGCAGTCGGGTGAGAGCTAGCCGCGTTTGGCCAGTTGGGCGGCCCGATCCTCGGCGTGGAACTCCCACGGTGCCGTGGGCAGCACGTCACCCGTTTCCAACAGCGTCTTGAGGTTGGCGAACACCGTCGGCCAGCCTTGTCCGACCGAATCGCGGTCGGCTGCCGACTGGAAGTTCGTATGGGTGACGGTCAGTTTGACGATGTCCCGGAACGGCTCGATGTCGAAGGTGACGATGCTCGCCTCTGCTGTCGGATCGTCACCGGGCTCGCCGAATCCGAAGACCAGTCGCCGCGGTGGGTCGACCTCGATCACGGTGCCGGCCACGTCGACGATGCCCGACCCGTCTGCGCGGACGTGCTCGACGCGACCGCCGACCCGCCAGTCCGAGACTTGCGCATGACCCCAGAACTTCGCGGTGAGATCAGCGTCGGTGAGGGCGTGCCATACCTGCTCGGCGGTGGCGTGAATGTAGGTGGTGTAGACGTAGTCGGGAATTGGCTGTGCGGGCGAGGTTTCAGACATTGCGCTTTCCTCCGCGTGGCGTTTGACGGTGGCCAGGGCCGCCAGACGCGGCTCCTCGAATTTCCAGATCCAGCGGGTCTGGAGTTGGTGGATCGGTACGGGGTTCAGGTAATGAAGCTTGCGGCGCCCATCGCGTACCGAGGTCACCAGACTGGCGGCCTCGAGAATCTCGACGTGCTGGCTCACCGACTGTCGGCGCATGTCGAGCCCGTCGCAGAGTTCGCTCAGCGTCAGCCCGGCACGTTCGTGAAGCATGTCGAGCAAACGCCGCCGGCCCGGGTCGGCCAGCGCCTTGAACACCGCGTCTGGTTCCACCCCGACCATTGTGCAGGTATTTACCTGCCTATTGCAAGCCTGCGGTCAGCGGCGCTGCGCGGCGGCCAGCCGGGCCTTGAACTCCGGTGACTCGATCGACGTTGCCTGCGGGCCGAGCTCGATGTCCTTGGCCGCCTCGTGGTGGTCGGTGTCCAGGAACCCCGGGATTGCGGTGGCCCGCATCGATGCCTTCGTCGCGAGTACCACCTCGCGCGGGGCGGCCGCGGGTCCGGCCGCCAGCTCCAGCGCAGCAGCGACGGGATCCTCGGCAACACTCAAAGCGAGACCGTGCCGAACGGCAGCCTCGGCGTCGAACCGCATACCGAACAACAGGGCCGCACGGGCGACCTGTGGGCCGACCGCCCGCTGCAGCATCCACGTCGCTCCGCCACCGGGGTGGATGCCCAATTTCTGGAAGCGAGGGTCGAACAGGGCGTGCGGGCCCGCGATCCGGACGTCGGCGGCCAACGCCAGATTGAGACCTGCTCCCACCGCGGCACCGTTGACCGCGGCGATCGTCGGCAGGGTGCAGCGGCCCACCGCCATGAATCCGGCGTAGATACGCTCGAGCCCTTCCTTGGCCGCGGCGCCCAGCGCGGACAGATCCGCCCCCGCGCAGAACGCCTTGCCCGCGCCGGTCAGCACGACAGCGTGCGCTTCGGCCTCGGCGGCTGCGACTGCTGCGGCCAATTGCTGCGACATCGCGTCGGTGACGGCGTTGCGGCGGTCCGGATCGTTCACCGTGATCAGGGCGACGCGGTCGACAACGTGGTAAAGCACCAGGTCAGACATTGCGAACCTCCACGAAGGGCAGGCTAGCAGTTAGGGTCGATGCACTATGACGGCGCCGCACGGACAACCCGTTCGCGTGGCGGTGCTGGGGCCGGTGCGCGCATGGCGTGGGTCGGCGCCGGTAGAACTGGGTGGGCCGCGGCAGCGATCCCTGTTGGCGAGACTGGTACTGGCTCAGGGCCACGTGGTGTCGGTCGACCGGCTCATCGACGACCTCTGGCAGGGTGAACCACCGCCCAAAGCGCTTGCGGCTCTCCAAGCCTACATCTCACACCTGCGCCGAGTCCTCGAACCCGACCGTCAACGGCGCGCACCTGCCACCGTGATCGTCAGCGAGGCACCCGGCTATCGTTTGCGATTGCCCCCGGACGCCGTCGATGCCTGGCGGTTCGACCAACTGCTGCGCGAAGTGCAGTCCGACGACGACGCGGAACGGCGCATCCGGTTGTTGACGACGGCCCTGGACAGTTGGGCCGGTGAACCCTACGCCGAAGTGTCCGACGCGCAGTGGGCGATTGCCGAGGTCGCCCGGCTGACTGAATTGCGTTTCACTGCAATCGAATCACGTGCTGCAACCAGTCTGGCGCTGCACCGGGTGGAGTCGGTGGTCGCGGACTTGGAAGGTCATGTTCGCCAGCACCCCACCCGTGAGGGTGCGGCGGCCATGCTGGCCACCGCACTGTATCGGCTCGGCCGACAGGCAGCCGCACTGGACGTGCTGCGCCGGGCCCGCAGTCATCTGTCCGTCGAATTGGGCCTTGAACCGGGTCGCGGACTGCGTGACCTCGAGCGCGACATCCTGGACCACGCCGCCCATCTCGACGACACACCGGCACCGCCGACTCCACCGCAGCGACAGCCCGCCCCTCCTCGACCCCCGTCGAATCTGCTGTGCCACACGGCCGCTCGGGAGAACTGACGGCGATCGACAACGCCGCGCAGGAAGCCCGTCACGACGGCAGCCGACTGGTGTGGGTCGGCGGCGAGGCCGGCGCCGGAAAGACGACCGTCGCGGCCGCGGCCGCGGCCCGGTTGCGGGCCGCCGGCTGGACGGTCGCCGCGGGCCGATGCCCCGAGGTCGACGGTGCCCCGCCGGGCTGGGCTTGGACCGAGGTGCTGCGCGACTTTGGTGACCTCGCGATGGGCGGCTCACCCGCCAGTCCGGCGCTGTCGACGTTGCTGCACGACGGCCACCGGGCCGTCGACGGTCAGAGCACGTTCTGGACAGCCCATGCGGTGGCCGATGTGATGGCCCGTGCGGCGGCCGATGGCCCGGTGGTAGTGCTCCTCGACGACCTGCACCGCACCGACGGGCTGACCCTCGAGCTGCTGCGCCTGGTCATCCACGAGCTGCGGGACAGTCCGCTACTGGTGATCGCCACCTATCGACCCTCGGAGGCGGGCAACGAGTTGGCTTCGGCACGTGCGGCATTGGCTGTCCGCACCGCCGCCCACCTGGTCATCGGCGGCCTCGACGCCGCCGCGACCGCAGCCCTGGCCGCCGAATGCGGGCTGCCCAACCTGACCGGGGAAGCGCTGCGGCTGCTGCACGATCGTACCGGCGGCAACCCGCTGTTCGTCCGCGAGTTGGTTCGCCTGACGATGGCCGAAGGACTCGATGCCGCCCGGGCCGCGGTGCCCACCGGTGTCGGTGACGTGTTGCGGCGGCGGCTCGTCCGATTGCCCGCCTCCACGGTGACGGTGCTTCGCCAGGCGGCGATCCTCGGGCGAGAGGTCGACGTCGACCTCCTCGCCGAACTCTCGCACCGCGACCCCGATGACCTACTCGACGCACTGGAGCCGGCCGTACTGGTCGGCCTGCTCGACGAGCCGGCGCCAGGCTGGGTGCGGTTCGCCCACGCACTCATTCGCGACACCCTCTACGAGGACACCTCGCTGCTGCGACGCTCGCGTCTACACGCCAGTGCGCTGAGCCTGCTCCGCGACGGCGGCCGCGGAGCCGATCCGGCTGCCCTGGCCTACCACGCCGTGGCGGCCGCGACCTCGGCCAGCGCAATCGAGGCCGCCGACCTGGCCATGGCAGCCGCCCGCGACGCCGATCGGGTCGGGGCGCCGGCGGAGGCGGTGCGCCAGTGGCGCGCGGCGGTGCGCATGCTGGCCCTGGCCGACCGGGACGAGACCACCCGCGAGGATGCCGAGCGCAGGGTCACGGCCTATTGCGGGCTGGTGTCGGCATCGGCGCGGGTCGGTGACATCGTGGCCGCCCGGGAAAAGCTCAAGCAGGCCTTGCGGCTGGCCGCCGGGTCCGACGAGCACACCGCGCGCGTGTTGACGGCCTGGGATGCGCCGTTGATCTGGCGGGTCCGCATCACCGACACCCCGGATACCGAGATCGTCGGCCCGCTGCGGCGGACCCTGGCCGGTGACATCCCTGCCGCGCAACGGGTTCGGCTGCTCACGGCGCTGTTCGCCGAATTGGAGGGCATCGACCAACCCGCGGCGATCGCGGCCAGCGTCGAAGCGTTGACGCTGGCCAGGATGCTGCACGATCGCGACCCTGCCGGCCACGGCCGCACGTTGTGTGCGGCGCTCAACGCTGCGGCCTACGCGGCGCTGGGCCCGGATCAGGCCCACACCCGCGAACTGCTCACCGAGGAGTTCCTGGCCGCCGCCGACGCCGCGGCCGCCGTCGACTATCAGGCAGTCGCGCACTGGCTGGCGTTCCTGTCAGCATCGGGACGATCGGATCTCGTTGCAGCCCAACGCCATGTCGACCTCGCGGTGGCACGAGCCGGTACCGGCCAGCTCGCCCAGCTGCTCACGGTGCTCGAAGTGTTCACCGCGCAGCTGACCGTGCTGGCCGGCCACCCCGAGGAGGGAGAGCGCACATATCACGCCGCGGCCGCCCAGCTCGCCGAGCAGGGGGCGGCCAACGGGGCGATGATGTCGGTGATCGGGCGGCTCACCGCCGGCCTGGCCCGCGGCGACCTCGCGGGCTTGGCCGACGAGCTCCTGGCCGTACACACCCATGTCTCGACCGCGATCTCCGACGCCGCGGTGCTGGCATTGCTCGACGCGGGCCGGACCGGCGAGGCCCGGCGGATCTGGAACACCCGCGAACCGGTGGAACGCTCCTACTACTGGCTGGCGGTCGCGACATTGCGCGCGCATGCGGCCGTGGCGATGAAAGACGTTGCCGCCGCGGCAGAGTGCGCACAGGAGCTTCGCCCCTACTCGGGGCGGATGGCCGGACTCGACAACGGCAGCCTGCTCACCGGTCCGGTCGACGAAGCCCTCGCCGCCGTTGCCGAGCTGCTCGGGGATGCCGCCGCGGCGCGCCGTTATCGCACCGCGGCGGTCGAGCTGCGGTCCCGGCTGGCGCTGGAGGCGAACACCACGCGCTCGAATCTGCGGTGACGCCGCGACAAGAGCCCGATGACCGCGCGCAGCGGGGGACTGAGCTGCCTGATCGCGACGGCGCGTTCCTCATCGGACATCACCGCCAGCGTGCGGGGGCCGTCGAATGCGAGCCGCCCGGTGCGCTGCGCGGTCTTCTCGATGGTCTGCCAGTTCGCCACCGAGATGTACTTGCGGATCACCGGAAAGATGTCGCGCTCCTCCTCGCCGATGTGTTCGGTCAACAACGTGCGCAGGTCGGCCAGCTCGGCGGCCAGCAGCGTGGCCGTGCGGCCGTCGCCATCGGCGATGCGAAAGGCGTTCGCCCGGCGCCGGATGGCGTCCAGGCGCGGATCCAGTGCTGCGTGGTCCTCGGTCAGTTCGGTCAGGTCGACGATCCCGGCGGCGCAGGCGTCGATCACCGGCCACAGCACCTTGTCCTCGACGGTGTGATGGTGGTGGATGGACTCGCACATCAGCTCGGTGTAGCGGGCGATCGCTCGTGCTCGCCGGGGTGGGCAGGGTTGGCCGTCGCGGATCGCGGCGACAGTGTCGGCGAGACGGCCGACGTCGGTCAGCATGGCTCGGTGCGCCAGTGCAAGGCCGAGCAGGTCAGGGTCGGGCTCGCCCGGTTGGCGGGCGACGATGGTGACGGGCGGTGTGGTTTTCATGCCAGCACCATGCGCCGGCGCACTTGCGATGCACTTGTGGCCGACTTGTGGGCCTGATCAGCGCCTTGCTCAGAGCGGCGAGCCGTCGGTGGTGGCGACTGCACCGCATACTGCCCCGTCTTCGTTGCGGGCCACCACGACGATCAGTGGACCGTACGGTGGCCGCCACTCGCTGTGCGGGGTGTTGTGCGTGGCTGACGAAAACGAGACCGTGACGGTTGCCGATTGCCCCGCAACGGTGACGGGCACCCGGGCCCCGTCGACGAAGGCCGCTATCTCGTGCGCCGCGCCACCGGTGACCTCGATTCGGAAATCGAGACCGGTGCGACCTCCGTGATCACCTATCCGCGCGTCGCTGATCGCGATAGCCAGCTCGCCGTCACCGGCGTGGCGCGGCTGGGCGAATATCTCTTCGTCGGTCAGGTGGGGCGTGCGCGCTGGGGCAACGCGTCTGGCACGTATCGACTCCACTGAGCGGGCGATCTGCAGCAGCGTGGTGTCCGAATGGGCGGCGCCGGCAATGGTGAGCCCGACGGGCATGCCGGTGTCGGCCATCGCGCCCATCGGAATCGTCACGGTGGGGATGCCGAAGTGGCGCGGCACCAGGTTGCCGTTGGATACCCACACTCCGTTGCGCCAGGCGATGTCGGCGGAGGCGGGGTTGACATCGGCGTCTGCGGGGCCGACATCGGCTGCTGTCGGGAAGACGACGGCGTCGATCCGGTGCTCGGCGAGCCAGTCCTCGAAGTCCACCTGCCGGGCCTGCTCGAGCCCGCGCATCCCCGCCTCGATCGTCGGGATGTCGTTCCAGGCCGCGACACCGTGACGGGCGCGGGCGACATAGTCGGCAAGGTCGTAGGCCACGTCGAACGGAAAGACGCCGTAGCGGTCGGGCAGCGCACCGGTCGGCGCAGGAAAGATCCGGGTCGGATCGGCCTCGGCGATGCCGGCCAAGCCGGGCTGTCCGATCGCGCCCAGAAACGCGTCGAAAGCCCAGATGGACAGCTCGCCAAGCTCGTAGTCCACGAAGTCGGCGGGGACCATACCGCGGTCGACCATGGTCTGGGACGTGGGATGCAACCCCTCGTAGTTTTCCACGACGGGGAAATCGGTCTCGACGACTTCAGCGCCGGCGGCGATGAGATCGTCGCGCATGCCGTGCCACAGCACCATCACCGACTCCCGGGTCTGGATCGGATAGGCGCTGGCGGGGTCACCGTTGATGTACAGGCGGGGAACTGCAAAACGCATGCCGCGCAGCGGAAGTGGCGCGAGTTCGGTGTATGACGCGGGGCGAACTTCGGAGGCCGGGGGTATCGGAATCCACTGCTGCATGCGCCAGAGGTCGCCCTCGCGGATCGGGTCGTCAGCGACGATGACGTCCAGCATCTGCAACAGGTCGTCGACCGACCGGGCATGTGGCACCACGACGTCCATGGTGGGCACCAGCGGCCAATTGCCGCGCACCGAGATCACGCCGCGTGACGGCGTGTAAGCGACCAGTGAGTTGTTCGAGGCGGGGGCGCGCCCGGAGGACCAGGTCTCTTCGCCGAGGCCGAAGGCGGCAAAGCTCGCCGCCGTGGCCGTACCCGAGCCGTTCGACGAGCCCGACCCGAAAGCCGAGGTGAGATAGCCTTCGTGATAGGGACTTTCGGCGCGACCGTAGAGGCCGCGTTGCATACCGCCGGCCGCCATCGGCGGCATGTTCGTCAGCCCCAGGCAGATTGCCCCGCCCGCGCGCAACTGGCCCACCGCGAACGCGTCATCGTCTGCGATGAGCTCCGAGAATGCCGGCGACCCGGAGGTCACCGGCAACCCCCGAACCTTGTAGCTGGCCTTGGCCGTGAACGGTATGCCGTCCAGCGGGCCGAGCGTCTGTCCGCGGGCCCGCCGCCGGTCGGCCGACCGGGCTTCCTCGAACGCCGCCGGGTTCAACACCGGTACCGAGTTCAGGGTGATCCCGCACCGGTCGAAGTGGGCGATCCGATTCAGGTAGCGCGCCACCAGTTCGACGCTGGTCACCGTGCCGTCGTCGAGGGCGCGCCGCAGACGGCGCAGGTCGGCTTCGACAACGCTGAACGAACTTGAAGTCATGGCGCCTCGGGGGTCGGGTGAACTCTCTCGGGCTAAAACATACACCGTTTGTTAAACTGTCGCGGATTCCATCGTGCGAGAGGAGACGGCCATCGGTCGACCATCTCGTCCGATCCTGAGCCGCGAGCTGATCGCCCGCACCGCGCTGGCCATGGTGGACCGTTACGGCATCGAGGGCGCCAGCATGCGCCGGGTGGCTCAGAAGCTCAACGTGAACCCGGCCTCGCTCTACAACCATGTCCCCGACCGAGCGGCGATGATCGAAGATGTCCGCGCATTGGTGTCAGACAAGATCGACTCGGCGCCGCTGCGCGAGCTGGCCTGGGAGGACGGGCTTGTCGCGTGGGCACGGTCCTATCGCCTGGCCTTCGCGCGGCACCCGCGTGTGGTGCCGTTACTGATGACGACCCGCGCCTCGGCGCCGGTATTGCTGGCAGCCTACGAGGATTTCGTGGTGGCAGCCGAAGCCGTCGGTTGGCCCCGCGCCGAGGTGCTCCCGCTGCTGACTGCGTTCGAATCCTTCATCCTCGGCAGCGTTCTCGACATGTCGGGACCGGCGATCGTCTTCGACCCGACTGGGCAGGAGCAACAGTTCCCGCGCTTCACGGCCGCTTATGCGACCGTGCTGGAACAGAATTCGGATGACCCCATGGCCACCCGCGCCTTCGAGCGTGGACTTGCCATGCTGGTGGCATCGGCGCGTCCGGAGGGCCAGATCAGCTCTGCGGAGCCATCGCCCGATCGACGATCAAACCCAGTACCGGCCCGAGGGACTGGGCGTATTCGACGGTGATGTGGTTGTCGTCCCGGAACACCAGATCGTTGCCGACGGTCACCGGGCAGACGGTGTCGGTACAGAACAGTGCGGACAAGTCCGCGTACTGGCCGCCACCGGCGCGCACCATGTCGGCTTCCGCCGCGATCCCGGCGGCGCTCATCGCGACGTCGCGCGCCGGTGTGCAGGGCCGGGTGTCGCTCAGGTGGGCCGACAGGCACACCGGCACCGTCGAATGCGGATCGGGCACCGGGCCCAACACCAGCACCCGAGCGTCCGTCGTCGACCGCAGCCGCATCACCAGCGCCTTGAGGCTGTCCCGCCATCCACGGTCGTAGGTGGTGAAGCCGAAGTCCGCGCCGTAGCGACGGGACATGCTGACCACGATCAGTTTCGGCCGCTCGGCCTTGAGGCGGTCGAAAACCTGGGCGCGCCAGGCTTGGCATTCGGTGTACTCGCGACCCAGATAAGGACTGGTGATCTGAGTGCCCTGCAACGGGCAGGTGATCTTCGCCATCGTTTCCAGCCGCCAATGCCGTTGCCGGGCAGTGACTTCCAAAGCGGGCTCCCACATGGCGACATGGGAGTCGCCGACCAGTGCCACTGTCGTGGGTGCCGCCGGGTCGCCGGAGGCGCATTCCGGCACACCGATGTCGAGCCAGGACCGCACGCATCCGTTGACGAAGACGGCCGGCTTGTCGGTGGCGGCGTCGTCGAGGGCCGGCGTCAGATTGGACGGCACGTCACGGCGCTGCGCCGCAGCCCGCACGGCCGCGGCTATCCGGTTCACGGCATCGGTCAGCGGGTCGGCGCCGAGCGTGCTCTGAGCCTCGACCGCGGCGGCCGGCGCCGGCGCACCCGGCCCCACCGGCGGGCGGACGAACACCGGCAGCAGCAGCGCCGCCGCCACCGCAGCGGCCGTCACCGTGCTGCCCAGGGCCAGGCTGCGGCGCGGGGAGCGGCGCAGCGGCGCCGAATACCGCACCGGACGTTCGACGTAACGCAGGGTCAGCACGGCCAACGCGAACGACGCGGACACCGCCACCAGCCGTCCGATCAGACCGAGTTCACGGCCGGCCAGCATCGGGACGAAGATCAGCACCGGCCAGTGCCACAGGTACCACGAATAGGACAGCCGGCCCAGCCCCCGCATCCAGGGCAGCGACAGCCAGCGGCCCGCCCCGCCCGTCGGCGTCGCGATCCCCGCGCCGACCACCAGCGCCGTGCCGAACACCGGCAGCAACGCCGCGGTCCCCGGATATGGGGTGTGCTCGTCGAGTTGCACGCACGTACCCAGGATCAGCACCAGGCCGCCGATGCCGGCAACCGCCGCTGGGCCCGGCGTCAGCCGCCGCCACAACGGTGCCGACAACGCCACCAACCCGCCGATCGCCAGTTCCCACGCCCGTGACGGCAGCGAGAAGAAGGCCCATGGCGGTGAGGTGTGCGTCCACAGCATCGACAACGCGAACGAGGCCACGGCAACCACCAGCAGTGCCCCGGCGAAGTACGGCACCGTCGTGCGGCGGCCCACCCGCCGGACCAGCCACGCGGTGCCCAAGATCAGCGCCGGCCACAGCAGGTAGAACTGCTCCTCCACACCGAGGGACCAATAGTGCTGGAACGGGGAGGGCAACGTGTCGGCCAGATAGTCGGTGCCGTGCATGGCGAATCGGTAGTTGCCGACGTACAGCGCGCTGGCCAGCGCATCGCCCAGCACCGAACGGGCCTGAACCGGTGGGAGCAGGGCGGCGGCCGCGGCAGCGGTGATCACCAGCACGGTGCCCGCCGCCGGTAGCAACCGCCGGGCCCGCGACCCGTAGAAGCGGGCGAGGTTCACCCTGCCGGTGGTGGTGACCTCGTCGATCAGCAGCCGGGTGATCAGGAAGCCGGAGATGACGAAGAAGATGTCGACGCCGATGAATCCACCACCGAGACCGAGCTGGGCGTGGAAGGCCACGACTGCGATCACGGCAACCGCGCGCAGGCCTTCGATGTCTGGGCGGAAGTCGGTTCGCGACGTCCGGTGAGCCGGCGGCAAGATCTCGTTTCTTTCGTGGCGGTCAAGAACCCACGGGTCATTCTCGCGGTCGAAGCCGCCCCCGCGGTGTTGCCACGCCCGCCAGCCGCGCGAATATTCGCCAGTTACGTTTCAATCATCAGATGCCGACCATCGACGCAGAACCATTTCCGCTGGACTTCGACGTCGCCAGCACCGCGCTGGTGATCATCGACATGCAACGCGACTTCGTGCTACCGGGCGGATTCGGTGAAGCGCTCGGCAACGACACCTCGCTGTTGCTGGCCGCGGTGGAACCCATCCGGACGGTGTTGGAACGGGCCCGCGAGATCGGGATGCTGGTCATCCACACCCGCGAGGGGCACCGGCCGGACCTGACCGATTGCCCACCGGCCAAGCTGCACCGCGGCGGCAAGACGTTCATCGGCGAGGCCGGGCCGATGGGCCGCATCCTGGTCCGTGGCGAACAAGGCCACGACATCATCGAGCAGCTGTATCCAATCGACGGCGAACCGGTGATCGACAAGCCAGGCAAAGGCAGCTTCCATGCCACCGATCTCGGCCAGATCCTGTCCGACCGGGGTATCAAGACCCTGGTGGTGTGTGGCGTGACCACCGAGGTCTGCGTGCACACCACGGTTCGCGAGGCCAACGATCGCGGATTCGAATGCCTGGTCCTCAGTGACGGCGTGGCGTCCTACTTCCCCGAGTTCCAGCGGGTGGCGCTGGAGATGATCAAGGCGCAGGGCGCCATCTTCGGCTGGGTCGCTGATTCACACCGCTTCTTGGCCGCGACGTCCTGACCCATGGCCACCAGCTCGCGCGCCTACCCCAACCTCTACAAGGACTCGGTGTCCTTGATGACGGTCTCGGCACAGGTGACGTCGGTCCCGGGCATCGAGGCCGCGTCGGTGGTGATGGCCTCGGCCACCAACGTCGAGAACCTGGCGCAGGCCGGGCTGGGCACCTTCGCGGTGCGGCCCAACGATCTGATCGTCGCCGTGTCGGGCAGCGAGGAGGCCTGCGACGAGGCTCTCGGTCTGGCCGACAAGTTGCTCTCGGCGGCGCCCGCCGACGGCGGTGAGCCGGCCGCCGGTGCCGCGGCGCCGACCACCAGCATCCAGATGGCCGTCGCCAAGGATCCGGGGCTCAACCTCGCGCTGATCTCGGTACCCGGCGACTATGCCGCGGCCGAGGCGATGAAGGCGTTGCGGCTGGGCCTCGACGTCATGGTGTTCAGCGACAATGTCAGTGTCGAAGCGGAATTGGCGCTCAAGCAGTATGCCCGTCAAGTCGATCTGATGGTGATGGGCCCGGACTGCGGCACCTCGATCGTCAACGGGATCCCGCTGGGTTTCGCCAACGTCGTGCGGCGCGGCCCGATCGGGGTGGTCGGTGCATCCGGGACCGGAACCCAGGAGGTGACCGTCCGGATCCACCAGAACGGGTCCGGAGTGTCGCAGGCGCTGGGCACCGGTGGCCACGATCTGGCCGACGCCATCGGCGGCATCTCCATGCTGCACGGCCTGGCCGCCCTCGATGCCGACCCGGGCACCTCGGTGATCGTGCTGGTGTCCAAACCGCCGTCCCCGCAGGTGGCCGCCAGCGTGTTGGCGGCGGCCGAGGCCAGTGCCAAGCCGGTGGTCGTCATCTTCCTGGGTGCCGATCCCGCCTCGATCACCGGTAACGGTGTCTACGGCGCGGCCTACCTGGCCCAGGCCGCCGACATGGCCGTCGCGCTCGCTCGCGGCGAGCAGCCCAACGTCGGCGAGATCGCGATCGCCGACGAAACCCGCCGGGTGCTGACCGATCTCAGCGCCGCGATGGCGCCGGAACAGCGCTACGTGCGGGGCATCTTCTCGGGCGGCACGTTCTGCTACGAAGCGCAACTGGTGCACCGCAGTCACGGGATCGGGGCCCACTCCAACACCCCGGTCGCCGGTAACGCCGCGCTGGCCGACATTCGCACCAGCGTCGAGCACACCATCGTCGACATGGGTGACGACGAATTCACCCAGGGCCGGCCACATCCCATGATCGACCCGTCGCAGAAAGACGCGCGCATCCGGGACGAGGCGGCCGACCCGACCACTGCGGTCGTCCTGTTCGACGTGGTATTGGGCTACGGGTCCGCCGACGACCCGACGGCTGAACTCATGTCGATCATCGCGGCCTCCGAGGCGCAGGCGCGCGCCGACGGCAGGACGGTGGCGTTCATCGGGTACGTGTGCGGCACCGAGCTGGACCCGCAGGACCGCGCCAAAGCCGTTGCCGGCCTGGAGGCCGCGGGCGCGCTGATCGCCTCGAGCAATGCCGAGGCCGCCATCTGGTCGGCAACCCTGATCGCGGACCGGGGAGGGGCCCAGTGAAGAAGCTCTTCGACCAGGGCCTCAAGGTCGTCAACGTCGGTCTGCAGGGATTCGCCGCCAACATCACCGCGGCCGGTGGCCAGGTCACCAACCTCACCTGGGCGCCGCCCGCGGGCGCCGATGCGGCGCTGGGCTGGACGCTGGCCACGCTGGTCGGTGACCCGCGCGTCGAGCAGGCCAATCGCATCGCCTACGACCGTTACCTGGCTGCCCAGCCGCGGCTGGTGGACCTGGTGCGCGCGGGCGACGCCATGGCAGGCCTGGGGCCGGGGGAACGGCGCATCCTGCATTCCGGGCCGCCGATCGAGTGGCCGGACATGTGCGGGCCGCAGCGCGGGGCGATCGCCGGCGCGATCCTCTACGAGGGCTGGGCCGAAAGTCTGGACGCTGCAGAACAACTCGCCGGCAGTGGCGCCGTGGCCCTGGAGCCGTGCCACGAGCACGGCGCCGTCGGGCCGATGGCCGGCATCATCAGCCCGTCCATGCCGGTCTGGGTGGTGGAGAACACCGCTGCCGGAAACCGCGCCTTCTGCAATCTCAACGAGGGTTTGGGCAAGGTGCTGAGGTTCGGCGCCAACTCACCCGACGTGCTGGATCGGTTGCGGTGGCTGGGTGGCGATTTCTTCACCACCATGCAGGCGGCGGTGCGGGGTCTGGTCGATGCCGATCTCAAACCGTTGATGGCCCAGGCCCTGCACATGGGCGACGAACTGCACAACCGCAACGCCGCCGCCTCCGCTCTGCTGTTCAAACGGTTGACGTTGTCGCTGCTGGGTTCGGATCTGCCATCGGATGCCATTCGGCGCGCATTGGAGTTCGTCGCCGGCAACGACCACTTCTTCCTCAACATCTCGATGGCGGCCTGCAAGTCGATGACCGACGCGGCCGCCGGCGTGCCGGGCAGCAGCATGGTGACGGTGATGGCCCGCAACGGGGTGAACTTCGGCGTCAAGCTCAGCGGGACCGGCGACCAGTGGTTCCAGGCCCCGGCCAATCCCGTTGACGGACTGTACTTCCCGGGCTACACCGTGGACGATGCGGCCGCCGATCTGGGCGACTCGGCGATCACCGAGACCAACGGCCTCGGTGGTTTCGCGATGGCCGCCTCGCCGGCGATCGTGCAGTTCGTCGGCGGCACCCCGCCGATGCGACGGCCAACAGCCGCCGCATGCTGTCGATCACACTCGGCACCAATCCGGCATTCACATTGCCGCCGTTGAACTTCGGTGGCACACCGGCAGGAATCGACGTGCGGCTGGTGGTCGATTCCGGGGTGTTGCCGATCATCAACACCGGGATCGCGCACCGGCAGGCCGGTGTCGGTCAGATCGGCGCGGGCATCACCACCGCACCGATGGAATGTTTCAACGACGCGCTGGCCGCGCTGGCCGGCGAACTCACGAGGAGCGCATGAAAACCGCGATCGTCGCCTTCGGCGGCAACGCTTTGGTCACCGACGCCGAGCACGACTCCATCCCCCAGCAGTACGACACCGTCAGCGCCACCGTCCCGCCCTTGATCGACATGGTGGAGCAGGGCTGGAAACTGGTGGTCTCGCACGGCAACGGTCCGCAGGTGGGCTTCATCCTGCGCCGCTCGGAGCTCGCGAAGGACGAGGTTGACCCGGTCCCGGTGGACTATGCCGTCGCCGACACCCAGGGTGCGATCGGCTACATGTTCGTCAAGGCCCTGCGCAACGAACTGGCCCGGCGGGGCCTGTCCCGACCAGTGGTCGCCGTCGTCACCCATTCGGTGGTCAGCCTCGATGACCCGGCCTTCGCCAACCCGACCAAACCCGTGGGCTCCTTTCTGGACGAGGTGAAGGCCAAGGAACTCGCCGCCACCCTCGGCTGGACCATCACCGAGGACTCCGGGCGCGGCTGGCGGCGCACCGTGGCATCGCCGCGGCCCACGACGATCCTGGAATCTGAGGTGATCCGCCGACTGCTCGACGACGGCGCGATCGTCGTCGGCGTCGGCGGCGGCGGGATCCCGGTGACGATCGGGCCGGACGGCACGATGGCCGGCGTGGAAGCGGTGGTGGACAAGGACATCGCCTCGGGCCTGCTGGCCCATCAGCTGGGCGCCGACCTGCTGATGATCCCGACCGGGGTGCCTAGGGTGGCCATCGGCTTCGGAACGCCCGCCGAGCAGTGGCTGGACAGCATCACCGTTGCGCAGGCCCGCGACTACATCGCCGCCGGTCAGTTCGGCAAGGGTTCGATGGAACCCAAGGTGCAGGCGGTCACCGACTTCGTCGCCGCCACACCCGGCGCGGTCGGTGTCATCGGCGCCGCTGAGGAGATCCCGTCGATCCTGGCCGGCACGTCGGGAACCCGCATCGTCAGCGACCAGGCAGCTCCGGCAGCTGGTGACAATGACGGCAGTGCAGTGCTTTTGGCGGTGAACGGCACGCTGATGCGCGGCTTGAAGTTGTCGCCGAACATGGCCGCGGCCGGGGCGACGTTCATCCGGGAGGCGGTCACCGAACCGGTCTACCGGCTGTGGACCGTCAACGACGACCATCCGGCGATGGTGCGGGTGACCGACGGCTCGGGTGTCGGCGTGGCCGTCGAGGTCTGGTCGGTGCCCGCTGCCGGGCTGGCCGGGATCCTGCTGAACGAGCCCCCGGGCTCTCGATCGGGAAGGTCCGTCTCGACGACGGGGTGACGGTGCTCGGCGTGCTGGGCGAACCGGCCCTGGTCGAAGGACAGCGGGAGATCACCGAGCACGGCGGGTGGCGGGCGTACACCGCGGCCGAGGGACTCGACTGAGCGGCGGGTTCGTCACCGGCGCCCAGCCCGCTTGACCCGGTACATCTCGTCGTCCGCGTGCGCGAGCAGGTCCGCGGCAGTCACTTCGCCACCCGCCGCGGCGAGGCCGACGCTGGCGGTGATCACCAGGGTTTGTCCTTGGTGGTCAATGGGTTTGGCGAGCACTGCCACGAGTCGCCCGGCGAGCTCGTGCATCTGGTGGGGGTCGGTGAGGTCTTCGCGCACGACCACGAACTCGTCACCGCCGAGGCGGACGACGGTATCGGTGTGTCGCACCGCGCCGGCCAGTCGGATCCCCACCTCGCGCAGTACCGCATCGCCCACGTCGTGGCCGTGGGTATCGTTGATCTGTTTGAAGTTGTCGAGGTCCACGAACAGCACACCCACCAGCGTGTCGGTGTGGCGAGCAGCGGCCAATGCCCGAGCCAGCCTCTCCTCGAGGACAGTCCGATTGGGCAGCCCTGTGAGAGGATCGGTCAGGGCCGCGCGTTCGAGCTGCTGGGTGGCCCGCTTGTGGGCGGTGATGTCCTGCAGCTGAACCATGAGATGACCGATTTTTCCGGATGGTTCGGGCAATCCGATGACTGTGAGCAGACACGATATGGAAGTGCCGTCGGGTCGGTACAGCTCCTGCTCGACTTCGTGCCGGTCCAGCGTTCCGGCTGCCACGGCATGGACCGCCCGTTCGCTGTCAGGGTCTGGGGCGATCGTGAATTCGGCCAGCGAATGTCCGATCAGGTCGGCTTCCTGTCGGCCGACGATGTGGCGCAGGGCGGGGTTGACTCGGGTGAGGGTTCCGTCGAGGCTGCGAAGTGCCACGCCTACGGTGGCGTGATTCATCGCCAGTTCGAACATCCGCACTGCGGCGTCGCGCGCTTGCTCGGCGACCACCCGGTCGGTGACGTCGCGGTTGGCGGTGATCATCTGTTCGGGCCGGTCGTCGTCGGACACAAGCAGGTGTGCGCTGGTCTCGATCCATCGGTACGAGCCGTCGGCGTGGCGTGCGCGGACAGTGAGCCGAACCGGCGGCTCGCCCGGCGGTGTGGGGCTATTCAACGGAGCCGTCAGAGCTCGGTCTTCGGGGTGGACGAGATCGATTCCGCGGGTTCCGATCAGCGAGTCCGGTGTGAAGCCCAGCACGGTGCGGGTAGCGGGGGAGACCCACAAGAAGGTCGAGTCGGCGACGAGCTGCCAGGCGACCATGTCCGAACTGTGCTCGGCGATCATGCGGAAAAGCCGCTCGGAGTCGCGTAACTGCAAGATCCGCAGGTGGTCTCCGGTGACGGGGCGGAAGACCGCCACCACCGCGCGGGGGCTGTCGTCGCCATCGGCGGCGAAGACGGGGACTGCGTCCACATGCAGCCACACGTGGTGACCGGCGGCGTCGCTGCCGGGCCGATGCACCCCCATGATCTGGTCGCGAACCGCCGCCTTGGTGCGCCGCGCGATCATCGCCGGGTGCTGGGCGCCGCGGACGAAGTTGCCCCACTCGTCGGTGGCGGCCCACCGCGGGTCCTGCGACGTCCGGCCGCGCATCTGGTCCAGGGTCAGGCCGAGGATCGCCTCGGCCTGGGCGGAGGCGGCGACGATCTCCCCGTTCGCGTCCTGGACGACAATCCCGGCTTCTGTGGGCAGGTCGGAGAAGCCGACGGCGCGCGCCATGGCATCGCTCGATGTGAGGCGCGCTGCCGGCTCCGTAGGCGCCATAGCCCCTCTTCCACGATGCGGGAAACATCCAAATTTACACTAAGGTAAATAGGGTGTGGGGGGGTCCCGCTCCGGCGTCCGTCACACTTGCGTCGTTTATGCCGCTATCAGGAGCGCGGAGGTGACGACCATGACGGCGGCGGTGACGCCGTGGACGCCGTAGGCCACCGACTTGAGGCCACCGTTGCGTAACACGATGGCAGCGTCGGCGAGGGGGATGATCGTGGCGGTCAAGATCACCCAGCCGGCGAGATGTGGCGCACCCGCGACCAGGAGGACGATGACGAACAGCCCCGTCGCGATGTCCCGCACGCCTTTGACGCTCAAGTAGGCGGTGGCCGACGGCTGGTCCAGGTTCGGCAGCACGCCGTACCCGGCGGCGGCGACGCGTGGGGCGAGCAGGAAGCGTGCGCCGATGAAGATGATGCCCGCGGACAGCAGTCCGGCGAGGCTGTAGCCGATGATGGCGGTGACGCTCATGTCGATCACTCCTGGGGTGTCAGTGGATGGGTGAGAACGGTGTCGGCTCGAGCGGGAGCGTCTGGACGTCGACGATCTCGGTGACGTCGAAACCGGCCATGTCAGCGGCGAATTCCGGGCTGGCCATGATGCGTCGGGTGAGTTGTTCGGGGTCGGCGCCGGGTGGGTAGCGGACCAGTGCGACCAGCCGATTGGCGCCGTCGCTCTGCTCGGTCCAGACACCGAGGGTGGTGACCCCGAATCCGGTGAAGGTCGGCAGGTGCCGGGCCCAGTGCACCGCGGCGTATCGCCGCAGAGCCTCCGGAGAGCGGAGGGTGTAGATCCTCAGTTGGAGCATCGGTATCAGAGCGCCAGGGTCGCGCAGAGGCTCACCACAGCCACACCCTGCAGTGCTGCTCGGGCGTTGATGATGTGATCCCACTTGGCTTGCAGCGCACGCCCGTTCGGCAAGGCGCATCCTGTGTCGGCGGCCGCGGTGAGCTGTCTGTTGATGGGCGCGCTCACCCGGGTGTAGAGCGCGATCCAGATCAGCAGCGCGACGACGGCGGTACCCGCCGCGACGGCTTGCGTCCAGTGGCCGGTGATCGCGGACAGCACCGCACCGGCCGCGGCGGCCACCGCGCCGAGCACGCCGGGCACCGGCATTCGCCGGTCCCCGTATCGGTGCACCTTGCCGGTGACCGACACCAGGGCGTCGTCGTCGATCTCGGCCAGGGCGGGTCGCAGCACGATCGCGCAGAACACATCCGTGCCGTAGACGACCGCGGTCCCGAGGATCGCGATCAGCGCGACGATGCGGATGAGAAGTTCGAGGTTCATGGGTGCGTCCTTCCGAGTGGATGCTAGCAACGCTAACTCCGTTCTCGTGCCGCGTCAATAGCGGCGCTAGATTTTCTAGCTTCGACTATCGACGTGGCTGGACCACTGTGCGTGGATGCCGTCGTTGGCTAGCGTGGTCTGATGGCGAGGGGAGCGCTGGAAGGCTGGCTGTCGGATTCCGATCCGGCGTTGCGCTGGCAGGTCGAGCGGGATCTGTTGGGTGCGCCGCCGCAGGTGTGGCAGCGCACGCGGGCGCGAACCGCAACCGAAGGTTTCGGCGCAGCCCTGCTCGTCGCGCAGGATGCCGACGGCCAGTGGGACGGCGGTTCCTTCTTCCCCGCGGGCTACGACGTCGACGGCGACGAGGGATCAGGTGGCGGCCAGCCGTGGACGGCCACGACCTGGACACTGAACATGTTGCGCGAGTGGGGCGTTCATGCGTCGGTCCTACGGGAGCGCCGGACCGCCGAGTTGCTCGCCGAGCACAGCCGCTGGGACTACGACGGTTCCCCGTATTGGTCGGGGGAGGTGGACTGTTGCATCAACGCCTGGACCGTCGCCAACGGGGCGTGGCTCGGTGTCAAGGTCGATGCCCTGGTCGACTGGTTCCTCGAACATCAGTTGCCCGACGGGGGATGGAATTGCGACTGGGTCGACGGCTCACGGCGGTCGTCGTTTCACTCGACCCTGAATTCACTCAAGGGCCTGCTCGCCTACGATGTCGCCACCGGCGGGACCGCGGGTAGCCGCGCTGCCCGACGCCGCGGCGAGCAGTACCTGCTCGAACGTCGTCTCCTTCGCCGGCTCTCCACGAACGAGACGGTGGCGCAATGGGTTTACGACTTCTACTACCCCATCCGATGGTCATACAGCGCGCTCAACGCATGCGAGTACTTCCGCGCAGCCGCGCGGCACGACGGTTGTCCCCCGATCCTCGGATGGCTGATGCCATCGCCGTCGTGCGCGCCGCCAGGCGCCCGGACGGCACCTGGCTGCAAACCGGTCGCCAACCAGGGCGGATGTGGTTTGAAGTGGATGTTGGCCCTGGCGAGTCGTCGAAGTGGTTGACGCTGTATGGAATCCGGGTGCTTGAGTGGTGGGACGCGACGTCTGGTCGCTGAGCGAGCTTGGCGTGAGTAGGGGAGGGGCGGTGGTATGCCGGAAATCGGTTCTCGCCAGCGGCGCCAGCCTGCACCTGCTCGAGGACGAGGTCGAACCCACGGTGCTCAGTGCCTCGCACCCTTACCAGGTGGTCTGATCCTCGCTGTGGACTAAGCGTCCCGAGGCGTCGGTCCGCTTCGACCTCGCCGAAGTCGGCTGCGAAACCGAGCTGCAGTGGACGCTCCTTGTCGGTGAGCCGTTGCCCGATCCCGCCGCGATCGCCCATATGCGCCAGCGGATCGGCGAACTGATCAACGCCAACCTGCGCTACACCTACGGCCAGTGACGGTGTTAGCCGCCGTTGCCGGACTGGCCCGATTGACCTGGCTGGCCGGGCTGGCCCGGCTGGCCCGGCGATCCGAAGATGCCGCCCGCTCCGCCCTGGCCCCCGGCCCCGCCCGGTCCGCCCCGCCGTCCGGCGCGGTGGTCGTCGCCGGTGTGGGCTCCGGCGTGGTGGCCGAGCCTCCCGTCGAGCCGCAGCCCGCGGCCAATAATGCGATGGTCACGGCCAGGTAGGTGAACAGTCTCGTTCGCACGCTCGACTCCTTTGTTGAGGCTCGATGCCGAGTACCCACGAAGGAAGGGGTGCCAATCACGCGGATCGCGGGCGATGGCGCCGCCGAAGGGCGTGGGGCCGCGTCAGGGTGCCTGTGCGACTTGGCCGCCTTCGTGCCCGGTCTCACTGACGGGGCGCGCTGCTGCCGAGCACGTCACCAGCTGTGTATCCCGACTCGAGGCGTCGTTTGATCGTGGTGAGGAACCGCGCAGCGTCGGCGCCGTCGATGATGCGGTGATCGTAGGTCAAGGCGAGATACACCATGGAGCGCACGGCGAGGGTGAGACCACCGTCGAGGTCCCGTAGAGGCACAACGCGCTCGACGACGGCACCGGTCCCGAGGATGCCCGATTGTGGAGTGTTCAGGATTGGTGTGTCGAACAACGCCCCGCGGCTGCCGGTGTTGGTCAGCGTGAAGGTTCCACCGGTCAGGTCGTCCGATGTGATGGCGTCGGTGCGGACTTTGTCCGCAAGGATGGCGATCTCGATCGCCAGATCGGTGATGCTGAGCCAGTCGGCGCCGCGGATGACGGGAACCATCAGCCCTTTGGCGCTGTCAACGGCGATGCCGAGGTCGACACCAAGTGGGTAGGTGATCTCCGTGCACTCGGCGTTGACCGTCGCTGCGAGCAGCGGGAATTCGACGAGTGCGTCGATAGCGGCCCTTGCGAAGAATGGTAGGAAAGATAACTTGGTTCCGGTGCGCTCGAAGAAGAGATCCTTGACTTCGCCGCGCAGCCGGCTGACGGCTGTGACGTCGACTTCGACGACTGACGTCAATTGTGCTGTCGAGTGCAATGATTCGAGCATTCGGGCGGCGATGACTCGACGGATCCTCGGCAATCGCTGTGGCGAACCGGTTGTGGCACAGCTCGCCTGGCCGGTGGCGGGTGACATCGACCTGGTTTCGGGCTGCACAGGCTCAGCGGTGACCGCGACCACGGCCAGCGGCCGGCCCACCTCAATGGCCTGGTCCTCGGCGACCATTATGTCGATGAGGGTGCCGGCATGTGTGGAGGCGATTTCGGTATCGACCTTGTCAGTGGACACTTCCAGCAGCGGATCGTCAACGGCAACGTCGTCACCCACGTCGACGAGCCAGCGGCTGACGGTGGCCTCGGTGACCCCCTCGCCGAGGCTGGGCAGGACAATGGTTACGCGGGACTCGTTCATGGCGGTCCCCATGTCATGTCGCCACATCGAGCGCGGCGCGTACCACACTGTCGGTGTCGATGCCGTGGTGACGGTACACGGCCTCGAGATCGCCGGCCTGCCCGAAGGTGCTGACGCCCAACGACTTGCACCGTACGTGGTTGATGGTGGCCAGGAAGGCCAGGGTGTGCGGATGTCCGTCGATGACGGTGAGCATCGGCGCGGCCCGCTCGGCAGGGAATATCTGATCAAGTATCCAGGAGGGGGAGTCGCTGAGTCCGTCTCGGCTCTGAACGGCACGGAAGAGTAGATCGGGACTGGTCACGCAGATCACCTCGGCGCTCAGACCCATCTCGGCAAGTCGGTCAGCGGCTGCGGCAGCTTCGGTGGCCAAGGCGCCCATGGTCACGATGCACACCGCCGGCGTCGAGGCCGGCCGCAGGGTGTAGGCGCCGGCGAGCACCTGGCAACGACGGCGCTCCCTGGCCGCCGGGTCGGTGGGAATACGGGCCAGCTCCTGAAGAACTGGCCGCGTGGACAGCCGCAGGTATGACGACGTGCCATCCGGGCGGCCCAGCCGGCTCAGGCAGTGCAACAGGATCCACTCGACCTCGGTGGCGAAAGCAGGCTCGTAACTGATGCAGCCGGGCTGCTCGAGGCCGATCGAGGGTGTCTTGATCGACTGATGGGCACCACCCTCGGCAGCCAGTGTCACCCCGGCCGGCGTGCCGACCAGAATTGATTGGCCGCCGGCGTAGATGCCATACGACCATGGCTCGAGCGCCCGCTCGACGAATGGGTCATAGAGCACCCCGATCGGAAACAGCGGCTGACCCCACCGGCTCCAGGTGGCGCCCAACTCACCCAGCAGCCCGACGAGGTTCACCTCGGCGATCCCGAGCTCCATGTGCTGGCCAGTGGGTCGCTCACGCCAGTGCATGATGGTCTCGGCGTCATCGTCGAACCAGTTTCGCCGTTCAGCCGGGGACCACACACCGACCTTATTCAGCCAGCCGGCAAGGTTGGTGCTGGAACTGACATCTGGGCTCACCGTGACAACGCGTCTGGCCACCTCGGGCGCATCGCGGGTTAGGTCGAGCAGGGTGCGCCCCAACGCGCTTTGAGTGTTGGACCGCGCGGGGGGGATCCGGCCGATGTCAACCGGCACCGCGGGAGGCGCCGTCACGACGGTGGTGTCGCGGTCCAGCCTGGCGGCGGCCTGCTGGCACAACCGCGCGGCTCGGCTGTCATCGGCGAAGCGACGGAAAGGCCGCTCGGGATCCTCGTCAAGACGGGTGGCGAGTTCCGCGAACTGCGCATTCGTCAGCAGGGACGAGTGATTCTGGGGATGTCCCTGTATCGGCAGGCCGTAACCTTTGATGGTGTAGGCGATGATAACTGTGGGTCGGCCGTCGTCGATTCGGGCGTACGCCTCACGCAGCGCCTCCACGTCGTGGCCGCCGAGATTGCTGATGGCCCGTAGCAGCGTGGCGTCGTCCAGACCACGGAGCAGTCCGGCGATGGCGGCGGCCCCGTCATCGTCGCCGGGGAGGCGTTCGCGCAGCTGCGCGGCGTTGCAGCGCAGCAGACGTTGATATTCGGCGTTGGCCATGGTGCGGATGCGGTTGTGTAGCTGATCGCCCCCCGGACGGGTGAACAGTTCCTCGAGGAGCCGGCCGAACTTCACGGTGATGACTTGCCAGCCGGCAGCCCGAAACATGTCGTGCAATCGCTGCGAGGCGATGTGGGGCACTACTCGATCCAGGGACTGCCGATTCATATCGACGATCCAGACGATCTCACCGAGTTCTTGCACCGACGGATCGAGGATCGCTTCCCACACGGCGCCCTCGTCGAGCTCAGCATCCCCCAACAGGGAGTACTGTCGGCCCGTCCCGGCTCCGCCGTACACGGTGTCGACGTAACGGCGCGCGACTGCACCCCAGATTGGCGCCGTCGCCCCTATCCCCACCGATCCGGTGGAGTAGTCGACCGGATCGGGATCCTTCGAGCGGCTCGGATAGCTCTGCAGCCCACCAAATTGGCGCAGCGTGGTCATGTATCGCTCATCGAGACGCCCCAGCAAGTAGTTGATGCTGTGCAGCACCGGCGACGCGTGCGGCTTGACAGACACTCGATCGCCGGCGCTCAGCTGCTCGAGGTACAGCGATGTCATGATCGTAACCATTGAGGCACACGACGCTTGGTGACCGCCTACCTTCAGGCCACTCGTGTTCGGTCGAATTCGATTGGCATGATGGATCATTGCCGTAGACAACCACAACACCCGTGACGCGATCAGCTCCAGTGTGTGAGCACTGTCGGTGTTACGCGCCGTGGCCGGATCAGCAACGAGCTGCTCGGTAGGGGTCACATCAAACTCCTGGAAGGTCGGCGATAGAGGCTTGACGGCCGAGTCGGTGTCTCATCAATCCGCCTGGCAAGCAACGTCTCTCGAAGAAGATCATCACGGCCGGAGAGCAGAAGCAAGTGGCAGATCCGTTGGTGCGCATAGTGCACGCGGGCCGGCCGAGAGAGGTTGTTGGAATAGTCATTTTGCTCACCTTCCGCCGCCGCGACACCTATGACAGCGGTGAGCGGCAGTCCGTGCATATGAGCACTCAAGTGCGCCGTGCCGTCAACCGTGCCTGCCCTCCGCGATCTCAGTGATGAGCGGCGTCAGCCGGAACTCGACGAGCTTCTGCATCACCAAGGCGGTGGTCGTCTGCTCGACACCGTCGACGCCCAATATTTGTCCCGCGATCCGATACAGGTCATCGGCCTCGCGGGCCACCACCTGGATCAAGAGGTCGTTGACGCCTCCCAGGCCGTGGACCTCGACTACTTCTCGGATCTGCCGCAGTGCGTCGGCGATCTGTTCCAGCTTGCGTTGCGTCACGCGCGTCAGGATGAATGCGGTCAGCGGGTACCCGAGCGCTGTCGGATCAATTCGACGATCGAAGGGACGTAGTACGCCACTTCCCTCCAGCTTGGCTAGCCTGGCCTGAACAGTGTTGCGGGACAGCCGCGTTGTGTCAGCCAGCGCCCGCACAGTAGCGCGGGGGTCGTCGTTGAGCGCTCTGAGTATCTTTGCGTCGAGCGCATCGACGAGTGGTGCATTGGCCATAACCGGTTCCTTACTAGGGCTTGCCGGCGGCTATCGCCGAGACGAAGCTAGCCGGCCGGCTGTGCGCGGTATCGCGGGCAACCCGGTAGCCCGGACGGCTCATCGTCCGCGTGGCACAGTCAGCGCGTTGATGGCCGCCGTCGACATGGTGCTGACGATCGCCTGCTGGTCAAGACCCTTGTTAAGGGTCGCCACAGAGTTGAGCATGGAGAAGACGGTTTGGGTGAGTAATCTGACTTCGGGTTCCGACAGGTCAGGTCGCAGTGCTCCGACTATCGAAATCCATTCCTCGGCATAGAGGTTCATCTCTCTCCTGATGCGGCGCCGATCCGCTTCGGGAAACGCATGCTCATTCTTCATGAAAATCAAGGTGGTCGGGGGACCGGCCACCACGCTTCTGATGTGAAAATCCACCAGAGTCTCAAGCGCGGCGCGCGGATCAGGCTCGGATTCCGCGGTGTCCCGGGCGAATCGGTGCAGCGCTGCCAGCGGGTTCTCCACCACGGCCACCAGGAGCGCTTGCTTGTTCGCGAAGTGGTTGTATAGCCCTGGCGCGGAGATCCCGGCTTTGGCGCACACCATGCCGACCGTGACCGCGTCGTACGAGTTCTTCAAGAACAGATCCGCGGCGACCTCGAGCAGGAGGTCCCGGCGTGAGATGCCGGCGGATGGCTCCGACGGCACGCGGTCAGTGGTCACGGCCGTCAACGATAACCGCCAACGCGAGCCGCACCCGCGGCGACGAGTCTCACAGTAGCGGTCCTGATCAGGATCGCCGCGGCGATCTAGGCAACAGCATCATGCCTGCGAGGTTAACAGATATTAATCTTGTTCGTCACTAGTCCGTGCCTTCCTGGCTGGTGCGACGGGCAGTGTCTCCGGCATTCCTGCCAGTCTTGGTGCTGATTCCGCCACTCCGGTGTAGTCGACGGACGCGTTGACAGCCCGCGGTTATGACTCTAGATTAACGATCATTCACCTATCGGAAAGTGGTTTATGTATGCGATTCATCTTCATGAGCGAGGGCGAGACCGTTCCGGGGCATACCCACGAGCATCGGTATCGGGAGCTGGTAGAAGAGGTGCTCCTCGCAGAGGAAGTTGGCTTTGACGCGTTCGGGACATCCGAGCAGCACGTCGCGATCGGCACCGCGACGACCTCGGCGCCGGAAGTCCTCTATCCATATCTCATGGCGTTGACGTCACGAATCCGCTTCATCCACCTGGTCACGCTGCTTCCGACCCGGATGAATCACGCCTTGCGCGTCGCGGAGCGCCTGGCGACCGAAGACATTCTGTCCAACGGCCGAGTCGAGCTCGGGGTAGGCCGAGGGAATACGACGCTGGCGTTACGGGCCTTCGAGGTTGAGCCCACTGAGAACAAGGCTCAACTCATCGAGGGCCTGGAGGTCATCCGGCGAGCATTGCACAACGATGTGTTCTCCTTCGTCGGCAACCACTACAAGATTCCGCCACGGAGCCTGGTGCCCAGGGGGATTCAGCATCCGTACCCACCCATCGCGATGGCGGCCGGCAGCCCGGGCTCGGTGCGCAAGGCTGCCGAGCTGGGCATCGGCGCCATTGTGGGTGGCTTCTATCTGGGCTTCGAATTCGTCGAGAACATGCTGGGTATCTATGACGAAGCCCTCGCAGAGGCAACACATGTCTACCCTCTGCAGGCGCAGAAGCTCGTTGCGGTGGCCGGTGGGATGCACTGCGCCGAGAGTCGCGACGAAGCGTACAAATGGGCGCGCAGTCTCAAAGAAACCGTGGCTCTTTCGACCGATGCCTACGACCGCCTATCCAAGCTGTCTGCCGACTACCAGTACATGGGAGCAGTCAAGGACATCGATTTCGATGACGAGCGCTATCTGTTCGAAGACTCATCTGGCTTCATTGTGGGTGACCCCGACGACTGCGTCGCGCAGGTGCAGCGCTTCGCCGACCTGGGCGCAGATGCCATTGTCATGCGTATTGATGGACTTCCGCACAGGGAGTTGATGAAGTCGATCGAACTGTTCGGAAAGTACGTGATTCCGCGATTCAAGAATCCACGGGCGGTGGTTCGCCCCGCCGAGACGATCCTCGAAGATATCCGCGCCATGCGGCCCGCGCACTATGCGGAACTTGAAGCGTTCGAGCACTCGGCCGCTCAGCGGGATCCGCGCGGCCACGTCGTTACGGCAGGAGAGGCGCGATGACCGACTTGGCCGATGACATCTTCGGTTCCTACCCCGATGAAATCCAGATCGAACGGCGGCCCAACGGTGTCTTGCTGATCACGCTCAATCGACCCGAACGACTCAATGCCCTGACCATGCCGATGTTCGAGCATCTGGCCAGGATATGGACCGATGTCGACCGTGATCCGTCGACGCGCGTAGCCGTCATCACCGGGGCTGGCCGTGGCTTCTGCACTGGGATGGACGTGCGCCAACCCGAGCCGTCTCTCGATGAGGCGGTGCAACTGATGGAGTCGGAGCGCCGAAGGATCGCAGCGATACTCAGCATGGACAAACCGCTGATCTCGGCGATCAACGGTCCGGCCGTGGGCTGGGGCCTGTCGATGGCGCTGTTGGCCGACATCAGCGTGGCGGCCGAGGATGCATTGTTGCGTGACGGCCACACGCGTGTTGGTGTGGTGGCAGGCGACCACTCTTCGCTCATCTGGCCGCTCCTCGTCGGTATGGCCAAAACCAAGTACTACCAACTGACATCGGCGAGTCTGACTGGCGCCGAAGCTGAACGCATCGGCCTGGTGAGCCTCGTCGAACCCGGGGACAAGGTACTCGACCGTGCGTTGGAGATCGCCGACGAACTCGCGCGGGGTTCACAGCAAGCAATTCAGTGGACGAAGCGCTCCCTGAACATGGGATGGCTTACCGACGCACTTCCCCAGCACGAGCTATCCGCCGCACTTGAGGTCATCGGTTTCGCGAGCGCTGACTATTTCGAGGCACGGCAAGCATTTCGCGAAGGCCGGGCTCCAGATTTCCCCTCCGCGCGCAACGAGGGTCGGTCGGTGCTCGGTCCCAAGTCGGCGAAGCTGCAGCACTGACCATGACTGCCATCGAGAGTGCGCAGCCGGCCACCCTGAGCGTCGCCGACGATGACAGCCTGGTGGTCGTGACGTTGGACAGGCCACCGGCGAACGCGCTGAATCGCCGCCTGATTGAGGATCTTGCTGCCCTGTTTGCCGATCTCACCGCTCGACAGGTGCCCCCGCCGGTCGTGCTCACCGGACAAGGTACGCATTTCTTCACCGCCGGTGGCGACATCAAGGAACTCGAGGGAACCCGAGTCGACGAGATCGACAGCCGCATGCGCAAATTCCACGCTCTGCTCGTCGCGTTGGACCGTTACCCCGGGCCGGTAGTCAGTGCCATCAACGGCCATTGCGTCGGTGGCGGAGTGGAGATCGCACTCTTCTCCGACACCGTGCTGGCGGCGCGGACCGCTCGCTTTGGATTTCCGGAGATCAATCATGGTTTACTCCCTGCCGATAAGGGCCTTCAGCGCGCCCGGGCGATCCTTGGCGTACGAACGACACGCCGGATGGTGCTATCCGGAGATTTGTTCGATGCACGGCAGGCCCTCGACATCGGACTCGTCGATGAACTCATCGATGATCCGGACGCTCTACTGGGCGCGGCGGTGGCGAGGGCGCAATCTGCCGGTGCAAAAGCACCCGTGCTCTACCGTTCATTGAGGCGCAGCATCAACGACTGGAACGATGCGCGAGACGAGGAGTCGCTGCAACGCACGCTCGGCGGCGCCGCTGCCTACTTTGACGACCCCGCCGCCCGGCGGTTACGTGAGAGATGGGGCAGCAACCGGAAATCCCCGCCGGCAGCAGCAACGTAACACGCCGCGCGCGGCCTGCTGGTCGTGCGTACAACGGAACCGTCGGACCGACTGAGGAAGTGCACAACCGTGATGATGGAGAGCTCGGACGCGCAGCCGCCCACCGTTAGCGTGGGTGGGCGGATTCCGGTATTGGCAAGCGTTTCGGGGTTCGAGGCGATCGACCGAACGTTCGCTCAAATGCTGTGCGACCGTGCGTGTCGCGAGCCGCACTCGGTCGCATTCTGCAGCTGGGTGAATGGCACAGCACGACCTACCACGTGGGGCGAGTACCTCGATGCGGTGCGGCACGCTGCGCTCGGGCTCCATGAATCCGGTGCAGCGTCGGGTGACCGGATAGCCATCGTCTCGTCCACCCGCCAGGAATGGGTGATCGCGGCTCTGGCGATCCTCAGCGTCGGGGGTGTCCCCGTGGGCGTCTATCCCACCAGTTCGGCAGCCGAGATCGAGCACGCCCTGGCAGCGTCGTCGGCAACAGTCGTCTTCACCGAGACCGCGGCCGATACGGCCAAGGTAGCCGCCGTCGCGGCCGATCTACCCGAGCTGTGCGCCGTCGTCGGCCTTGATGCCGAACCCAGCGGCTTGCCGGCCACCGTGCGGACACTGAGTTGGGCGGAGTTATGCCGCATCGGGTACGCCCGAGGTGAGGCCGAACCGGAACTATTCACCACCCTTGTCGCTGCGGGACACGTCGACCAGCCAGCGGCCTTGTTCTACACCTCGGGCTCGACCGGTGCACCGAAGGGGGTCATTCACACTCACCGCACCCTGCAATACTCGGTGCTGGGCTTCGCCATGTCCTACCCGGACCTCGGCAGGGTTAGGCACGACCTCGTCGCCTTCCTAGGACTGTCACATGTAGCGCCGGCACTAATAGGCGTATTCGCCCCGATCATGACGAGACTTGTGGTCACCTACTGTCCGATGGAACAGCGCCTACCGGCGCTGACCGCAGTGCGCCCGACGGCAGTGCTGTGGCCGCCGAGGATGCATGAGAAGCTCGCCAGTGAGGTCCTCGCGTATCTGTCAGAGTCGAAAGTTGCCTTTCGCCTAGCGTATTCGCTCGCAATGAAGGTCGCCCGCAAGGTCGGTGAGCGTCATTGGCGCGGTCAACCAGTCCCGCTGTATCTCGATCGTCTCTACCGGATCTGTGTCAACCACGTATTTCTCCGACTGCGCAAGCACGTCGGGATGGATCGCATCAAAGTCAGCTGGACGGCATCGGGCAGCATGGCTGCCGATGTCGCGGCGCTATGGCAGATGTGGGGTCTTGACCTGCGCGAGCTATATGGGACTACAGAGACCTGTGGCTCAGTGATTGCACAGTGGGATCGAGCTTTTCCGACGCCTGGCACGATCGGAAAGTGTCTGCCCGACCCTAGATGGGCAATCCGCGTCTCGGCCGAGGGTGAACTCCAACTGCGCGCACCGTGTCTCTTCGACGGTTACGTCAACGACGCTGACGCCACTGCCGCCGCGATGGAAGACGGCTGGTATCGCACCGGAGATCTCGTGGAGGTGAGCGACGACGGAGAGGTCAAGATCATCGGCCGAATCAAAGACGTCCTCAAGACCAGTGGTGGAAAGACTGTGAGCCCCCAGCCGATCGAGGCGCGTCTTATGAAGAGTCCACTCGTCGAACAAGCCATCGTGGTGGGGGACGGGCGAAAATACCTGACGGTGCTCATCAGCCTCAGCGAGCAGGCGCGGGCTATGTCCGAGCCCTCCTGCCACGCGGCATTGGCCGGGTGGCTTGCCCAAGTCAATGCCGATTTAGCCCGACCGCTGCAGTTGAAGAAATTCCGCGTCCTGCCACGCGCTCTATCCGTCGGGGAGGGGGAGCTGACGCTCAAGGGTACGGTTCGGCGTGCTGCCATCCTCGCCTCGTTCAGTGAGCTCGTCGAGGACATGTATGACGCCGACGAGCACGGTGTGATCGCCCGTGAGGCACGTTATGGCGGGCGTTGATCCGTTGAGCGAGTTGCGGATCGAGCACATGACCAGTGTTGAGGTCGCCGAGGCGATCTCGGCGGGGGCCCGAACGGCGATCCTTCCCTTGGGGCGATCGAACAGCACGGTCCGCACCTGCCGCTGTCCATGGACGCCGATCACGCCGATGAGCTCGCGGTGCGTATCGCTGGCCGCCTCGGTAACGCGCTGGTCCTGCCCACCGTCCGGGTCGGGTATTCGCCGCACCACCTCCGGTTTCCGGGAACGCTGTCGCTGCGCGCAACCACCTTGGAAGCCGTATGCCACGACTATTGCCGCCAATTGGCCGACCACGGGTTCGAGAGTGTCGTTCTCTTCTCTGCACACATCGGCAACTATCCCGTCATGCGATCCTTCGAAGAGCGTCTCGCTCGTGCGCTGGCACCGTTTCCGGTGATTGTCTACACCGACAGCGAAGCGATTTTGACTGCTTGGCGCGACGCTGCGGAGCAGGTAGCGAATCTCGGATCGCACGTAGGAGGCCACGCCGACGTGGCCGAGACGTCGGTATTGTTGACCCTCCACCCGGGCAAGGTGCGGGTCGAGCGTTTCGCCGCGGGATATGCGGGCGTGGTTGACCAAGAGCTCCTCGACCGCGCGTTCGCGAGTGGCATTGATGCAGTTTCCCCTAATGGCATCCTGGGCGATCCGCATGGTGCGTCAACGTCGATCGGGGCCGCCTGCCTGGAGGCGGTCGTCTCACTCATCGCCGGATATGTCCGTGATCAGAAGATCTGAGGTGCAATGCAATCGGAAGCTAATGATCTCGCGTATCCGGCCGCTGACGAGTCGATGCACCTCGCGGCACCACCACTGGCCACTGCCACAGAGACGACATGATGCCAACTCTCAACTCACTACCTTCCGGCGATTCAGGTCGCGACGTGTTCACTCTGCGCAAGCTTTATGGGCGCTATCCGACCGGTGTCGCGGCCATTTGCGCGCTGCGAGATGATCGCCCACTTGGCATCGTCGCCACATCATTCACGCCCGTTTCGATGGATCCGGCACTGGTGTCGATCTGCGTCCAACACACGTCGACGACGTGGCCACTGCTATCGGCCGGCCATCATCTCGGTGTCTCGATCATGGCATCGACGCACGAAGCGACGTGTCGGCAGATCGCCTCGAAGAACGCGGACAGATTCGCCGGCGTCCCCTGGTTCGCTACGGAATCTCAGGCGGTACTGCTGTCCGATGCCGCCGCGTGGCTGGAGTGCAAGATTTCCACAGCGATCCCAGCTGGGGATCACGACGTCGTTCTGCTAGCGGTAAAGGCAGGGGGCGTCAACGGAGACACCAAACCGCTGGTGTTTCACGACAGTCGTTTCCGGGTGCTGGCCCTGGGTGTCGACTCGTGACCGGCCAATTCTGCGCGAGGAGAAGGGCGATCGAGCGGGCCGCGAGTGCGATGTTCGATGGCCGACCGGTGCTGGTGGCAAACGGTACTGGTACCCGACTGACAGCTGAGGTGGTGATCGCCGGTGAGCGAGCGACGCCGCACTGGACAGCCTGGTTGGTACGGTTCTCGTCCGGGCTGCTGTGCGCACCGATGACCACCTGGAGAGCTGAGCAGCTCAACCTGCCCGCGATGGTGGATGACGATGAGCGGGGTTCTCAATCGGTGCCATTCGGCGTGGCGGTTGATGCTGCCCGGGGTGTCACCACCGGAATCAGCGCGGCGGACCGGGCCCGAACGGCGCACGTCCTGGCGTCTGCCGAATCCGGGCCGGACGACTTGGTGCGGCCGGGCCACGTGCTGCCGATCAGGACCACTCACGGGGGAGTTCTGCAGTCGGCTCGGGGGAGTGAAGCGGCAGTGGAACTCTGCGCCATCGGCGGAATGCAGCCGGTCGCCCTAATGGCTGCTCTCGTGGACGACGACGGCGAAGTCCTTCGGGGGCGCGACAACGTTGCAGCATTCGCTGACGTGCACGGCCTGGAGACGGTGCTAGTCGAGGACCTGGTGCACTACCGCCTCTTCCACGGGGACGGCCGCTGCGGGCGGATGCGGGTGGTACGAACACGGGAGGTCGGTCCCGCTACCGCACGCGTGCACGCGGTCGATTTCGAGGATCAGCTGACTGGAGGTTGGCATACGGCATATGTCGGGAGCCTGACCGATGGTTCGACTCCCACGGTGTATGTCCTCGGTGAATGTTCGCACGGGGAGCCGATGTTCACTCCCGAGTGCACTTGTGACGTTGAGATCCAAGCCTGCCGGCAGCGGCTCGCCGCCGGTGACGGCATCATCGTCTATCTACGTCGTGACCGCGGGTTGGCGTCCCATCTCGATGCGCACCAAGACCAAATCACGCGGGGGCGCCTGGCCTCGATCCTCGCCCAGCTCGGTTTGCCGCGGGTTATCCGCGGTACGTCCTCGAGTGCGCACCATTTGAGCGGCATGTGTGATGTGACGGTGGCGTCGCCCAAGAAGGAATACGCATCGCGGGCCTTTGCTGGCAGATCGGCGGCTGCGGCGGCACCTACCGCGTAGCCGGGCGTACCGGGGCAACCAGACCGCGCGATCGAACGTGCCCACAGGCGGATCTGGGTTTGCGCTACAGCGAGGCGAGATTCGGGACCAATATGATGGTCCGATGCCGTTGGAGACGACGCGTCGCATCAGTGTGATTGGGGATGCCGCGACCCAATTGGAGCGCATGATCACCAGCGGTGAGTGGCCGGTGGGGACGCGGATACCTCCCGAAGCTGAGTTGACGAAGGAACTCGGTGTCGGGCGCAATTCCTTGCGCGAGGCAATCCGCGCGTTGGTGCACATGGGTCTTTTGCAGACCCGTCAGGGCGACGGAACCTACGTCCGGGCTAGCAGCGGGCTCAGTGTGGCCCTAGAGCGTTACGCGCGGCAGGCAGATGTGTATTTCGTACTGGAGACGCGCCGAGGGCTCGAGCGCGAGGCAGCTCGATTAGCGGCAAGTCGCAGGACCGACGCGGATCTGGCCGCCCTGGAGTCCGCGATAGCCCGACAACGGCAAGCGATCAAGGCCGAGGACGAAGACTCGCTCATCGATGCCGATATCCAGTTCCACCGAGCGGTGATCTCAGCGGCTCATAACCCGGTGATGGTGGATTTGTTGAGCCATCTCGGCAGCGGACACGACACAACTGTGCGTGCGGTCGTGGAAAGTGCAACGGCTCAAACAGATTCGCGCGGGCTGCGAGTGCATGTCAACCTGGTCCGGGCGATTCGGTCGGGCAATCCTCAGGCGGCGGCGAAAGCAGCCGACGAGCTGCTGGACTGGACTACCGCGGCGTTGGCCGCCCGGCACCACATGGAGCCAGAAGGCGGAGGTGCAGGGGCCTGAGGCGTCCTCGTCAGCCGGCGTAGCCGTGTGGGAGGTCTGTATCGGTCACAGAGGCGACCGATGTCGCGGTGTCACGCAGGTACCCCCGGTGGCGACCATAATCTTCGAGTAGCGCGCGTAAAGCCTTACGGCCGCGGTGTAGGCGCGACATCACAGTGCCGAGCGGCATCCCCGTGATCCTCGCGATGTCTTTGTAGGGCAACCCTTCGATGTCGGCCAGGTAGACGACCTCTCGTTGGTGGCAGTCGATACGGCGCCACGCGTCTGCAACTTCGTACTCGGCGACCCGTCCGATGGCGATAGTCTCCGCGGAGCACGTCCCCGGCACTCCGTCTCCAGCCTCGCGCCACATCTGCGCGTCGGTGAACTCATCGGTCGGCCATTCCTCAGGTCGGCGGCTGCGGAATCGGTACATGGTGATCCACGTGTTGGATTGGATCCGGTGAAGCCACGCGCGCATGTTGGTGCCAGGCTGAAAGCTTGCGTAGCCGCGAAAGGCTCGGAGCATGGTCTCCTGCATCAAATCCTCTGCATCAGCGTGGGTTGGAGTCAGCGTCCTTGCTTTATGGATCAGTTCGCGTGCAAAGGGCATCGCCTCGTAGAGGAAGCGGTTGGTGAGTTCATCACCACCGGAACAAATTTCGGCGGACTCATGGTCGTCGTTTCGTGCGCCCGGCTGAGCGATTGTCATGGTCGACTCCTTGTCCTGCGTTTCGTGGAAGCAGCGGCGAAGCGTGCCATCGGCGACAATTTGCGCGCACACCTGGCTATGTGGGTGTGCTGAGGGATGACGCCCGGGAGGGATGCGGCCGCAACTTCACCGGTAGGCATATTGTGCCAAACATGGGATGTTTATGGGGATGCTCCCCTTGTGGCCTGCACTACTTGATGAACGGCCGCGAGCGTCCGCGCCTCTCCCCGCATGGCGAGGGGGCGTATCGCCGCTTAGTGGCTGTGCTCGAATAGCGCCGATGTGTGGAGCAACGAGCCGTCGACGACATACGCGCGGCATGCGAAGTGGTCTTGCAGCGTTGACCCGACTTGGGTCGGCGCGTTCACTACCCCGGTGACCTGCAACACGGCGACGCGCGACGTGTCGACCCCCTGCAGAGGCTCTTCGAGGGTCAGCGGGAACAAGTGTCTCTTCAGCACCTCAGATTGACATCGACCTCTTGCCTGACAAGTCGGCGCCGACTCCGACGGTCATCGTGGCGGTTATCTTCTGTCACATTCCGGCCGCGGGGATCATGCCAGGGCGCTGCCCTGCAACCACTGCGGCCACGGCACGCTCCAGTCGCCGTTTTGCCATAGCTCAAGGGGCGCACCACCGGTGTTGCGGATTTCCACAACGTCCCCAGGCTGAGAGAAATCGTAGAACCAGCGGGCGTTCTCGGCGCTGAGGTTCAAGCAACCGTGCGAGACGTTGGTGTTGCCCTGGGCCCATACGGTGTCTTCCAGTTGATGAAGATAGATGCCGTCGGTGCTGATCCGGGTGGCGTAGTAGATCGTTTCGCGGTACCCGAGGCGCGAATTGATCGGCAGCCCGTAGGTCGACGAATCCATGATCACCGGGTTGGCTTTGTCCATCACGGTGTAAACCCCGGGTTGAGTCCAGAAGCTGATGGTGCGTCCGTTGACCGTTTCGCTACCACCCATGCCCATCGATGTGGGCATGGTGCGCAGCGGTATCCCGTTCTCGTACACAGTGACTTGTTTTGTGTGGTCATCGGCGATCGACACGTGCGCGTCACCGATACGGAAACGGACGCTCTGGTCGGCTTGCCCGTAGAGTCCCTCGCCGAGGCGGACGCCGTAGACGTTGGCCGCGACGGTCACCTCAGTGCCAGGAGTGTAGTACTGCTGAGGACGCCAGTGCACCGTCTGGTCGTCGATCCAATTCCAGGCGCCGATTGTGGGCGGATTGGTGGTGACTCGCAGGGCGCGTTGTGCGGTGGCGCGGTCGGTTACGGCGTCGTCGAACCGTGCGACAACAACGGTCCCGACACCGTAAACCCCGCCGTCGACCAATTCGTCGTTTCCCGTGGTGGTCATTCGGACTGCGGCCTGATTGCCGGGCACGAGGGTGCTGAATGTTGAGGTCACTGTGCGGTCGACTGCGTCGGTCCCGCGGCCGGCGGCGGTCACAGTGTAGGTCCGGCCGTATCCAAGCGGCACCGTCGGTTTCCATACGGAGTCGTCCGGTGCCATCACGCCCTCAACCGTCCTGCCATCCTCATTGACCATATCGACCGTGAGCAGGGTGCCGTTGGTCGCCGAGACAGACACTGCTGCAAGTGGATCGACATCGAGCGTGTCTGGCCCCGGTGAGATGGCGAGCGCGACAGGCTTTCTCGGTGCTGGTGTGGTTTGGGCCGAGGGCGGCGCCGTGTGGGCTCCGGACCTGCAACCGCCGGGAGGGCAGCCCGACGGCCGGGAGGCCGAGGCCACCACGGTTATCAGCACCGCAAGGCCTGCTGCAGTGGAAGCGAACCGCCGAAGGACGGCGGGCATGGCATCATCTCCGTGCTGGGGTGGACTTTCGGCTAATCTACGTATCTACACAGTAGATGTCGACCGGGCGGGGTTGCGCTCCCGCTTCTTCGTCAAATCTTTATCGAATACATGCATCGCCCATACCTGCAGCAGGAAGATTGAGGCTCAATGCAGGTGGTGCCCGCATAGCAGCCAACCGCACGAGCAGTCGCAGTTCGGGAGAGGATTCAATGACCACCACCACAACAGTGCTCGATGTCCACGGGTTGCACTGGGCGACGTCGGGATCGGTGGTGGAATCGACCCTCATGCGTCGACCGGGCGTGTCGGCGGTGCACCCCAATGCCGTCAATCAGACCGCGACCGTGATCTTCGACCCGACCGTGACGTCCGTGGCTGAGCTGGCGAAGTGGATCCAGGACTGCGGCTTTCACTGTGCTGGTCGCTCGGTGCCCGACCATCTCTGCGAGCCGATGGAGGAGCCCTCCGCCACTTCCCAACATGGTGCAGGCGGTGAATCGGCGCATCAAGTGCACCACGGCGGGCCGCAACGGGCTCCACAGGACGTGATGGGCCACGGTGGCCATGGCGACATGTCGATGGATGCGATGGTGCACGACATGCGCAACCGATTTCTGGTGGCCCTGGTGCTGTCGATCCCGATCATGCTGTGGTCGCCGATGGGCCGTGACATGTTCGGCTTCACGGTGCCGGCTCCGTTCGGGTTGCGCGACGACGTATTCACCTTGCTGTTGAGCCTGCCGGTGGTGTTCTACTCGGCGTGGATCTTCTTCGACGGCGCCTGGCGCGCGCTGCGGGCGCGAACCCTGGACATGATGGTTCTGGTCGCTGTTGCGGTGGGCGCGGGGTGGCTCTACAGCGTCGCGATCACCCTGACCGGTGGCGGTGAGGTCTTCTACGAAGCGGCCTCGGTGCTGACCACCTTCGTGCTGTTGGGGCATTGGTTCGAGATGCGCGCCCGCGGTGGGGCGAACGAGGCCATCCGCACCCTGCTCGAACTCGCCCCGCCGATGGCTGTTGTGGTCCGCGGCGACGAGTTGATAGAAGTGCCCACCGCCGAGGTCGTTGCCGGCGACCTAATGCTGATCCGGCCCGGCGCCAAGATCCCGGTCGACGGCACGGTCGAAGAGGGCAACTCCGAGGTTGATGAGTCGATGATCACCGGAGAGAGTCTGCCAGTGTCGAAAGCCCTCGGCGACAGCGTAATCGGGGCCTCGATCAACACCACGGGAACATTGCGGGTGCGGGCTACCAAGATCGGCTCGGACACCGTGTTGGCTCAGATCGTGGCCATGGTGCAGGAGGCCCAGAACTCGAAGGCACCCGGGCAACGGTTAGCTGATCGGGCCGCGTTCTGGCTGGTGTTGGTGGCGCTCATCGGCGGTACCGTCACGTTCTTGGTGTGGTGGGCCGTCGGGGCAGGAGTTCAGAGTGCGTTGCTGTTCGCCATCACCGTCGTGGTCATCACCTGTCCGGACGCTCTCGGCTTGGCCACGCCGACCGCGATCATGGTGGGGACCGGGCTGGGGGCCAAGCGGGGCGTGTTGTTCAAGAATGCCACCGCCCTGGAGACCTCGGCGCGCATCGACACCGTCGTGATGGACAAGACCGGAACCCTGACCAAGGGAGAACCCGAAGTCACCGACGTTGTCGTTGCGGGAGTAAGCGAGAACGAGCTGCTGGCAATAGTTTCTGCGGTGGAGGCACGATCCGAGCACCCGTTGGCAGGTGCAATTGTGCGTTACGCCCGCGACCGAGCGAGCGGCGCTGCCGATCTGACGGACTTCCGCAACGTGCCGGGGCGTGGGGCCACTGCCACCGTGGACGGACGTCGGGTTGTTGTCGGAAACCGCAAGTTGATGCTCGAGGAGGCGGTCGATTTTCCCGCGGAGTTGATGAGCCACCGCGACGTGTTCGCGTCTGGCGGGCGCACCGCTGTCCTGGTGGCGGTCGACGGGCGCGGGGTCGGCGTGGTCGCGCTGGCCGACGCCGCACGGGCAACCTCAGCCGAAGCGGTTCGCGCATTGCATGACCTAGATGTGCGGGTCGTCATGCTCAGCGGGGATAACCAAGCCACTGCTGCCCGGATCGCTGAGCAACTCGGCATCGACACCGTCATCGCCGAAGTGTTGCCGGCGGACAAGGCCGCCAAGATCGTGGACTTGCAGGGACGGGGCGCCAAGGCTGCCATGGTGGGTGACGGCGTCAACGATGCACCGGCGCTCGCCCAGGCCGACCTTGGGGTGGCGATCGGAGCGGGCACCGATGTCGCGATCGAGACGGCCGACGTGGTGCTGATGCGTTCCGACCCGCTGGACGTGCCCATTGCGTTGCGGATCGGGCGGGGGACATTGCACAAGATGCGCCAGAACCTCGGCTGGGCAGTGGGCTACAACGTGATTGCGTTGCCGATCGCGGCCGGCGTCTTCGAGCCTGCATTCGGTTTGGTACTCCGCCCCGAGATCGCTGCATTGTCGATGTCGGGGTCCAGCCTGATCGTGGCCATCAACGCACTCATGCTCAAACGACTCAAGCTCCCCTCACCACCGGCACCGAACCCGTCCTGATCTCACCTCATCGAGCGCTGCGTCCGCTCGTGAACTCGCCCGCCGTCCCGTTAGCATGGGCGATAGGGCTAAAGCGGAGAATCACCACAGTCTTTGCTCTCGCCGCAGGGCCGAGGAAGGAGTAGCGCCCAGGTGACAAGCGCTGTTTGGTGGACAATTGGCGGTCTGGTGGTCGCGGTGCTGTCGCCGCCGTTCCTGCGCCGAGCGATGCGGCACGGCGCCGACGCGGGACTCTTACTCATCGGGTGGGCAGTCTTGGCGTGCCTCTCGTTCACTGCAATCGCTTCGCCAGCCGTGGCAATCGTGGTCCACGGCTGTTGGCTTTCACCCGACACCGGTCTACCGGGTTGGGTCGATGCCGTCGCTGGAACCACCAGCGCGGCCGCTGTGGTCATTGCAGGCATCCGCGGCACCTGGCGGTTCGCCAGCACCAAAAGATATCGTCGCCACGTACACGCTAGGCATGCCGAACTAGCGTGGATACTGACAGGGGCGGCGCCCCGCAAGGACACGGTCTTGTGGCTGCCGACAGCTGAGCCCCATGCTTATAGTTTGGCGGGTGAGCCGCCCCTGGTGGTGATGAGTGACGGCCTTCGCGATTGCCTCGATCCGGTTGCCCTGAGCGCCGTCACGTCTCACGAGAACGCTCACATATTCCGACGCCATCACTGGTTTGTCGCTGTGGCACAGGCATTGTCGGCGGGAATCGGCTGGCTCCCGCTGGCGCGGCAGTCACCAGCACTGGTGCGCACCCTCATCGAGCTGGACGCCGATGCACACGCCGTGCGCCTGCATGGTTCGTTGCCGCTTCGGCAAGCGATCCAGGCCCTGCGATACGCGCCAGCCCCAACCGTCTCGCTCGGAATCGCGGCCGACGCTGCCGAACTGCGGTTGACTCGACTGATGGCACACGCCCCGAGTAGCGCGCCGAGGACACGTCGATCAGTGGCAGCTGGGGCGGCGATGATGATCGCAACAACGTTGGTAACGACTGCGCTGTTGTTCGGCGCCGGTGTCATAACCTGCTGATGCTTGAGCGCGGAGCCGTTGCGGCAGACTACACTTGCCCCAACCAAAGTTAAGGATGCACATGCGGGTTCGAGGTTTCGGCGAGCTGGAAGCCGTCGTCATGGGCAAGGTCTGGGATCATGACCCGTACACCGTCACCGTGCGAGAGATCTTCGACGAGATGACCGCTGAACGGCGCATCGCATACACCACGGTGATGTCGACGATGGACAATCTGCACGCCAAAGGCTGGCTCGAACGTGAGAAGGACGGTCGTGCCTACCGCTATTGGGCGGTGCTGACCCGCGAGCAGCACACCGCCAGTCTCATGCGTCAAGCCCTCGAGGGCGGTGGGCGCCCGGAACTCGTGCTCGCTCATTTCGTCGAACAGATGGATCCTGAAGAGTCCGAAGGCCTGCGGGCTGCGTTGCGACGTCTGGCGCGACGGGCGTCGAACGCCGATAAGCCGTAGTTCGCCAGGACTTCTGACACAACAGAAGAGTCATCGTCGTTGAATTCGGCACGCTCCCAGCATTGATCGTTATCCAAGCGAGACGACGACAGGGTGTGAACACTTGTCGCGCGCTGCTACGGTGCATCAATAACGTAGTTACTACGTACTATGCGAAATCGTAGTTCTGGCTTGCCGCTCACTACACACGGCAGTGTGGATCACATCAAGGACGGTGATGGAAGCGATGCTGCACGGGCGCTTCGTACGACTGCTCTGTCTCGCGTTCGCCGCGCTGGTCCTCCAGCCCACTGTGTCCGCTTCCGCGGATCCCGTTGTGGGGACCTGGGACCCAACACTTCCTCAAGTCGCCAGTGCAGGTGCGCCGGGTGACCCGCTCGCCATCGCGAACGCGTCTCTTCGCGCGACCGCGCTGGCGGCTCAGACCACGATGGATCTCGGCCGTTCATTCCTGCGCAGCCTCGGACTTGGTGGTACCGACGTCGCGACACCTAGCGGCGGCCGCGTCTCGGGCGCGCAAGCAATTGAATACGTCATTCGGCGCGCCGGCAGCCAGATCGGCGTTCCGTATTCTTGGGGTGGGGGAAGCCTCACCGGGCCAAGTTATGGGATCGACAACGGTGCTGGCACAATCGGTTTCGACTGTTCGGGCCTGACCCGGTATGCCTATGCTGGGGTGGGCGTACTGCTGCCGCGATGGTCGGGTGACCAATACAATGCCGGCCGCAAAGTCCCACCGTCGCAGGCTAGGCGGGGAGACCTTCTGTTCTGGGGCCCCGGAGGTAGCCAGCACGAGGCGATATACCTCGGCGGCGGGCAGATGCTCGAAGCTCAGCAGACCGGCGTGCCGGTCAAAGTCTCTTCGATCAGAACTGCGGGGCTGACGCCGTTCGTGACCCGGATCATCGAATGATGGGATGCAGTGGGCGTTGGCGACTATGCCTCAATCGCAACAACACCCACCGGCTGACGCATCCGCCATCGGCAGCAACCGCCGAGGAGTGGGGTCGATGGCGCCGTGAGGGGTGTAGCCGGCGTCGGCAATGGCAGCGCTTATCGCCGCCAGATCGCAGTCACCGTCGACGGTGACAACTCCGCGCGACACGTCGACATCGACGTGGTCCACACCGGGCAACGCCGAGACTGCCTGCCGAATCGTATTGGCGCAATGTTCGCAGGACATTCCAGCAACCTGAATGGCAACGTTCATGATGGCTCCTCCTGTCCTCACCATATACCCATGGGGGGTATAGGTAAAGGCGGTGGCTCGCGAGGTGGTCGGCCTTGCGACCTAGGGACTTGGAATTTCGACCCCGAGCTGCTGCGAAAATGTGTCGTTTGTGCTGGCAGATGACGGTGTTCGATTCTTGGTCATAGTCGCCGGATCGGCGGCAACAGAACTTGCGCTACGTCAGCGGTGTTGGCAGAGGTTGCCCGCCTCGCGGTCGTGACTGGTCGGCGGCCGCCCGCACGACGCCGCGCAGCCACACGTGCCGTTGATCGCTGTCTAACGCGCGGTTCCAGATCATTTGATACCGCAGGGTGGCGACCTCGGTGGGTGCGGGCTGCGCACGCAGCGTGTGGACACCGCTCCAGCCCGCGCGTAGGCGAGCGGGAAGCGTTGCGATCAAATCGGTGCCGGGCAGCAGGGCCAGTGCCGACGAGTGGTACGGCACCGTGACGGCGGCATCGCGGGGGCGGCCCAGCGACGCCAGGGGACGGTCGACGGCGGTCTGCCGCCCGTCACTGGTGTCGATCACGATATGCGGATACTCCAGATAGTCGTCCAGCGTGACGCGAGCTACACCGGCAAGCGGATGATCATGAGCCAACACGCAGACGAAGTCCTCGACGAAGAGCGTCTCGGCCTGCAGGTCCTGCGGCAGATCCCCACCGTACAGTCCGATATCAACTGCGCCACTGCGGATCTGCTCGATGATTCCATCCAGCCGCAGGTTATGGAAGCGGACCGCGGTGGCGGGGGACTGGTTGCGCACCTGCAGACAGACCGCGGGACCCAGGGTCTGCACCGCGTAGTCACTGCCGGCCACGTTGACCGGCGCGTTGGACTGACTTGGGTCAAAGCTATTGGGCGACAACAAATGCTGCAAGAGGGGGACGACGGTGGTGAGCTGATCATAGATGTCCTCTGCCCGGGCCGTCAGCCGGAAACCGTCCGGGTCACGCACCAACAGCGGATCGTCAAGCGCGCGGCGCAATCGTTGCAGCGCACGACTCATCGCGGGCTGGCTCAGACCCATCCGCACGGCGGCCCGAGAGACCTGGCGTTCCTCCAGCAGGGCGACCAGTGGCGGTAGCAGGTTCAGGTCCACCCGATCAATATGCGTGGTAAGCATATCAGCCATCATAGATATGCATGTGACAGATGGTCGCTGGTCAGGCACGCTCGACGGCATGGACCACGACGTCGTCTTAATCACCGGAGCATCCAGCGGTTTCGGCCAACTCATTGCCGAAGCGCTCGCCAGGGCGGGGCACACCGTGTACGCCTCCATGCGCGATATCGCCGGCCGTAATGCGTCCCGCGCCCGGGCCTACGCCGAGCTGTCCAGCATCGAGGGTATCGACCTGCGCGCCATCGAGATGGATGTGCAATCCCAGGAGTCCGTTGACGCCGCGGTCGCGGAGGTGCTGGCGGCCGGTGGGCGAATCGACGTGGTCGTCCACAACGCGGGCCACATGGTCTACGGCCCCGCCGAGGCCTTCACCCCCGAACAGCTCGCGCAGCTGTACGACGTGAACGTGCTCGGCACCCAGCGCGTGAACCGGGTCGTGCTGCCGCATCTACGCGCGCGCCGCCGCGGCCTGCTGGTGTGGGTGTCCAGCAGCAGCTGCGCTGGTGGCACACCGCCTTATCTCGCGCCCTACTTCGCCGCCAAGAACGCCATGGATGCGCTCGCCGTCTCCTACGCCAGGGAACTGTCGCTGTGGGGTATCGAGACGACAATCGTCGTGCCGGGCGCATTCACCTCGGGGACCAACCATTTCGCGCACGCGGGAGTCCCGGCTGATCACGCCGTAGCCGCGGCCTACGAGGACGGACCCTATGCCGGCTTCGCGACCCGGATACAGGAGGCGTTCAACTCCATCGTCCCGCCTGATGCCGATCCAGGCGCCGTCGCCACCGCGGTGGCCGACGTGGTGGCCGCGCCCTTCGGCGCCCGGCCGTTCCGTGTGCACATCGACCCCAGCCAGGACGGTGCCGATGTCGGCTTTGCCGTGCTGGACCGATTGAAGGCCGAGATGCTGCACCGCGTCGGCCTCGGCGAGCTGCTCACCCCGGTTGCCGGGAGGACCGACTGATGTCGCATCACCTCGATTCACCGCTGGCACGTCAGGACGTCCGGCTCGACATCACCGATCTGTACACGTTCGCGGGCCAGACCGGCACCGCCCTGGTGATCAACGTCTGCCACTCGTTCGGCGGTGACATCCCCGTCCCCGGATTCCACCCGGAGGGCCGCTACGAGTTCAAGATCGACCTGGACGGCGATGCAGTCGAGGACCTCACCTACCGGGTGACCTTCGCCGCCGCAGACGCACAAGGACAGCAACGGTTCTCGGTGCAACGGCTCTCCGGCGCGGCAGCCGCCGAGCCGACGGCGACGGGGATCGAGCTGGTGGCTGGGCGCACCGGGACCGCCGTCACCACCGCGGGAGGGGTCCGGGCGTGGGCCGGCCGAGCGGGCGATCCGTTCTGGATCGACGCCGACATCCTGCACGCCGTCGGGGATGCGTTGCAGGACGGCACCACGATCGACGTCGGGACGTGGGTGCCGGAGCGCGCCGACAACCTGTTCGCCGGCGCGACAGTGCATTCGCTGGTGCTCGAGCTGCCTGATGCCGAGCTCACCCCGCGCCGCACCGACAACCGGATCGCGGTGTGGGCGGTGGCCAGCCTGGCCACCGACGCCGGGGGCTGGCGCTCGATCAACCGGGTCGGGCTGCCGATGATCCACCCGTTGTTCACCCAAAACGACGAGGAACTCGGGGATGCGCTCAACGCGGGCGTCCCGCGCGACGACTACGCCACCTACGGTGAACCGATGGCAGCCCGAATCGCCGCCTGCGTCGGGGCGTACGGCACCGCGCACGACCCCGACCAGTACGGTGAAACCGTTGCGCGGTTGATTTTTCCGAATGTACTGCCCTACACAGTGGGTACTGCCGCGGCGTTCGGATTCGCGGGATTCAACGGTCGCTCGCTGGTCGACAACGCTCCCGAGGTGATGTTCAGCCTCGCCTTCAACACGCCCGTCACCATCGGTGTGGGCGCCGAATCGGTCACGGCCAAGCCAACACCGATGTTCCCGTATGTCCCAACCCTCTGAGGAGACAATCAGCATGGAGATTTCTGGCAACACCGTTTTCATCCCCGGCGCTACCAGTGGTATCGGCCTGGCTCTGGCGCTAGCTTTGCGGGACAAGGGGAACAAGGTGATCGTCGGCGGACGCCGGCAGGAGCTGTTGGACCGGATCGTGGCCGAGCACCCGGATGTGGATGCGGTCCGGATCGACACCGCCGATCCGGACAACATCGCCACCGTCGCCGCGCAGGTGCTGGCCGCGCATCCCGGTCTGAACGTGTTGATCACCATGGCCGGGGTGATGAGCATCGAGGATTGGCGCCACCCCGAAACCTTCCTGGCGTCGGCCGAATCGACCATCACTACCAACGTGCTCGGGCCAATCCGGCTGATCGCCGCGTTCATCGAACACCTGCAGAAGCAGCCGGCGGCTACGGTGATGACCGTCTCCTCGGGGCTGGGGTTCACCCCTTTGCGGGTCACCCCCAGCTACAACGCTTCCAAGGCGGCCATCCATCTGCTGACCGAGACGTTGCGCCTGCAATTCGCCGGGTCGTCGGTGGAGTTCCAGGAACTCGAGCCGCCCGCGGTGCGGACCGACCTGGTCCCCGGGCAGCGCGACAGCGAGTGGGCCATGCCGCTGCAGGATTTCGTCGACGAGGTGATGTCCATCCTGGAAAATCAGCCCGACGCCACAGAGATCCAGGTCGAGAATGTCAAGTTCCTGCGCTACTCGGAAGTGCGCGGGGACTACCAGCACGCCATCGCGGTGCTCAACTCGGCCGACCCACACGCGAGCTGACTGATCCTGTGGGTGCTCGCGGTCCCAAGCGCCGTTCTACGGAGTGTGCAGACGGGGTTGTGGGGTTTGGTGCTGCTACGGCGATAGGTGAAGTTCGGTTCTGCTTGCGACTTCGCTTAGCCCACCCGGCCCCTGCCGCTGCCGGGACACCAGCGTTGCATGTACGTGGGGGGTTGATAGTGAAGGGGAGGGCGCCGTTACCGTCGGGAAGCAGTATTCGGGCGCACAGCGGGCATTGCACGCCCTGAGAACCCACAGATTCCAACAAGACTGGCCCTAGGCAGGAGAAGGCGGATGGGCCAACTGGTGCACGATCTCAGCCCGACGCGACCGGTACTTCTCGAGTGAGGCCAGTTTGATGCTCTCGTACCCTCGAACGAGGTCGGGCAGGCTTGCCAGTTCACGAACTGCCTCGAACGTCTCGGGCGAGAGAGCTGTCATGGCGGTGGACATCGCCTCGGTGTAGTCCTCGATGAGTTGACGCTCTGCGCGCCGAACATCGTCGTAGCCGAAAACGTCCAGGCGGCTACCGCGGAGCCATCTCAAGGCGTACAGGACACGCAGCACCGGTGTGGCCCACCACGATTGCAGCCGAATCTTTCGCTGTAATCCCATGGCGCGCAGGATCGGCGGGTGAAGCAAGATTGAGTAGCGGGCTCCGTCGCCGAACTCGTCACGGATCTGACTCTTGAGGGCCGGATCAAGGTGTAGGCGCGCTACTTCGTATTCATCCTTGTAGGCCATGACTTTGAAGAGATGCAGTGCGAAGGCCTCGGTGATAGCGGTGCTGTCACCCATCACCGTTGTCTCCGATCTGCGGACGTCCTCCACCTCCTGGAGATACCGGCGTGCCCAGTTGCCGTTCTGGTAGAGCGTGAGCTCTCGGGCTCGCCGATCAATGAGGTCGTCGACCGTGGTGCTGGTGGCGGAAGAGCCGATGACGCGGTCGCGATCGACAACGTACTGGCGACCGAGCCGGAATGCGGCCAGGTTGCGCTCCACCTGAACTCCGTTGACGTCGAGCGCCCACTCGACGTCCTCGGGCGACAGCGGGATCAATCCGGACTGGACGGCGATTCCGAGCAAGAAGATGTTGTCGTACTGATCTTCGTTGAGGTCGGCGGCCGCGGTAACCGCGTTGGCGTCTACGAAGACGTTCTCGGGTCGCGGGCCGGACCAGCTGATCCGCGCGACAAGATCGTCGATCGCCGGGAATAGTGTCGTCGGGTCCATGACCATTTGTCCGGTAGGTGTGACGGAGGTCGAGACGACCGCGTAGGTACGATCCGGGGCCGTCACGGCTAGGTTGGCCTCCGTCGCCGCGACCAGGATGTCGCAGCCAAGGTAGAGATCACATCCGCCGGGCCCGATCTTGTTGGTTCCGAGGATTCTTGATGTCGACATGCGGATATCGGAGACCACTGCGCCGCCCTTTTGGGCCAGACCTAATTGATCGAGGCCCTTGACCTGGAGTCCGGCACGGGATGCGGCGGCGGCCACAACTTGCGCGACGGTCACTACACCAGTTCCGCCGACTCCGGTGATACGCATCGAGAAGTCCTCAGCGCTGACCAGCAGCGTGGGAGCGGGCAGATCGGGCCCGGGCACGCGGGCCGGACGACGCGCACCTTGTTTGGCTGGCTGCGCGGGGATGACCTCGACGAACGAGGGGCAGTCGCCTTTAAGGCAGGAGAAGTCTAGATTGCACGAACCTTGGTCGATTTGGGTCTTCCGGCCGAATTCGGTTTCGGTCGGACGCACCGAAAGGCAGCCCGATTTGTCACCGCAGTCGCCGCATCCTTCGCACACCCGCTCGTTGATGACAATGCGGCGGTTAGGCGACTCGACGAGTCCTCGTTTGCGTTTGCGGCGCAGCTCGGTCGCGCATTCCTGCTCATGGATCAGTACCGTGACGCCCGCCGTTCGGGCAAGTTCCTCCTGGACCGCAATGATGTCGTCACGGTGACGGACCGACACACTCGCGGGCAGGCGTCGCCCGAACGCTCGACGGCTGCGTTTTGGATGGTCGCTGGTGATCGCGATTCGAGCGACGCCCTCGGCGAGGAGTTCCGAGACAATCTGGGGCACAGCCATCTTGCCGATTGCCTGCTGACCGCCGGTCATGGCGACCGCGTCGTTGTAGAGGAGCTTGTATGTGATGTGGGCGCCGCTGGCGACGGCGGCACGAATGGCCAGCGACCCCGAGTGGTGATAGGTACCGTCACCCAGGTTTTGGAAGAGGTGATCTCGCGTGACGAACGGAGCCATTCCGATCCACGCCGCCCCCTCGCCGCCCATCTGGCTGTGACCGATCGAGTCGCCGATCCGCTCCCCGGGCATGAATGCAATCAGGGCGTGACAACCGATGCCCGCGCTGACCAGGGAGCCATCGGGGACCCTGGTTGAGCTGTTGTGCGGGCAGCCCGAGCAAAACGAGGGACGGCGGGGCAGGATCGGCAGCAGCGTGGGCACTCGTCGCTGTGTGCGTTGTTGCTCGATCCAGGTGGCTACGCACGCAGGCCCCCCGTGATCACGGAGGCGTGGCGCCAGTCGCGTCGCGATGTAATCGGCGGGGAGGTCGCCGTCGGCTCGGAACAGTTCGCGGCCCTGTTCGTCTCGCTTGCCGATGATGCGCGGTGCTCCAGGCTGCCCGTAGAGCAGGTCTTTGAGGGCGAGCTCGATGAACGCCTTCTTCTCCTCGACCACGATGATCTCACGCAGACCCGAGCTGAAGGTGTCGATGATGCCTGGCTCAAGCGGGTGAATCATCCCCAGCTTCAGGACCTTCACACCGCTGCCACCGAGGTCGGCGTCGGTGATTCCGATGTCTGACAGTGCCTGCCGGACATCGAGATACGTGGCGCCGGCACAGACGATTCCCAGCGTTGCCGCTGTGTCGCCGGTGATCTGGTTGAGGTGATTGGCGGCGGCGTAGCGGCGGGCCAGCTCGAGGCGTTGGCGAACCTGGGTGGCCTCGAGCCGGCCGAGGGTGGGCTGCAGAAGGTTCCCGGTCGGCTCGTGCTCGAACGGCACCCCGTCGAAGGAGGTGTCGGGCACTACCGGCATGACGCGGGCAGGGTCGAGCGATACGGTGCCGGAACCGTCGACGACGTTCGTGGCGAGCTTCATGGCAACCCACAGTCCGGACACTCGCGACATGGCAATTCCGTGCAGGCCGAGATCGAGAATGTCCTGGGGGTCGGCAGGGACCAGACACGGCATCCCGAGTTCGGCGATGGCAGGCTCCGAGCTGCTCGGCACGGTAGATGACTTCGCGATCGAGTCGTCCCCGACGAGAGCCAGGACGCCGCCGCTGCGATGAGTTCCACCGAGGTTGCTGTGCCGGATCGCGTCGGTCGCGCGGTCCAAGCCCGGCGCCTTGCCGTACCAAATGCCGACCACGCCGTCTCCGACCCGGTCAGCCGAGGCCGAGGCAAGTTGGGAGCCTTGCACTGCCGTGGCCGCCAGCTCCTCGTTGACGCCGGGTTGGAAGACGATGCGATGCTCGGCGAGCCTCTTCTTCTGCCGGGACAGCTGTAAGTCGAGACCGGCAAGGGGTGAGCCCTCGTAGCCGGAGATGAAGACGGCAACATCGAGGCCGTGGCGCTGGTCCAGGCGTCGTTGATCCAGGGGCAGTCGGACGAGGGCTTGGATCCCGGATAGGTGGATCTCCCCGGCAGGCAGGTCGTAGCGATCGTCGAGCGGACTTGTGCTGGCAGCGACGCTGCCCGGGCCGGTCATCTGGCTTGTCATGAGAAACCTTGGCTGATCAGTGGTTAGGCTTATCCCTACTATGTGCGATGACGAGCAAGACATCTACGGGTATGAGCACGGTTTTTAGCTCAATGGAGCGCGCGTGACTAGTGATAATCACCAATCGGGGGCCGACGGTTGGGGGACAGTGCAAGTCATCCTCGGCGGCATGGTGGCTGAGGTTGCGGCGATTGCCGAAGCTGTCACCTCGTCCATTCGCAGCGCCCAACCGGTCTATGCGATCGTTCCCGAGTCTGAACACCGCTCCGCTGTCGAGTTGCAGGTACTCAATCGGCTGCATGCGCTGTCGGAGGAGCGCGGACTGAGTTCCGCGGAGTTCGGGACGGCCACCGATCTCGCAGCGGAGCGCGCCGCCCGCGGCGTACCCATCGACGCGTTGATCGCGGCCTACCAGGTGGCCGATGCGGAGATCTGGCGGATTCTGGTCGAACGTTCCGGGCCCGCGATCACGAGCCTCTTGCCCCGGATCGGGACGCTCATGTTCGAGTCGATTCGGGAGACCACCACCGCGATCGCAGGAGCGCACAGCAGGGTCGCCCGCGCCATCGACGGGGACAGAATTCACCTGGCGCACCAGTTTCTGGAGTGTCTTGTTGATCCTGAGCAACAGTCGGCGGCGTCGGTCATCGCCTCGCGGTTACGCCTCGATCCCGTAGGCGAATTCGTGGGATTGGTTTGGCTTCCGGCCTCGGAAGTCACGGAGGCGTCAGCGCACCGCAGTGTTCTGACGTTGCCACCTCACCTCGCTGCCGACGTGGTCAGTCGTACGGTGGCCGGAGGTCAGCTGGAGATGATCACGCAGGCCGAGCGGTTGCCGCAGCTCGTGATTCGCGATTCGGGGAAGGGCCCCCTAGCCGGGCGCTGGGGCATCGGATTGCCACGAGCAGGGTTGACCGGTGCCAGCCAAAGCCTCGGCGATGCTCGCCTGGCTTTCAACTGCACGTCCTCGACTCGCCCGGTCCGCGCCTTCGCGGACGACTGGCATGAGGCGGTCTTGTTGGCTGAACGGGGGCGGATCGCCGCGTTGCTTGCCGCGGCAGTCCAAGTGGCGCAGTCCAATCCCCATCTGGCCGAGACGGTGCTGGCGTTCGCGGCGGGCGGCATGTCCATCGCGGCAGCGGCTCACGCGATTCACTTGCACGCCAACAGTGTCACCTACCGTCTCGACCGCTGGTCGCGGCTCACCGGACTGGAAGCACGATCGTTCGAAGGGCTGTCCCACTCGGTGGTGGCCTGCCGTCTGGCCGGTGTTGATTATCTCCCAACCGAACTCGCCGAGATCCCGCCACCACGACCGGCTGACGCGACTCCTGCCGCACCGCCATCCGGTTGCCCATAGACGGCCACGACCACCGTCCGATCGAGACTGTTCTCTGACCACACTCCGATCCGGGTGCTTGCGCAGTCGGACATGATGGCGACATAGGCCGGATCGGCGTACCACTGCCTGAGTAGCTCGATACCGCTGATCGCCAGGGCAGGGTTTATCCCCACGGTCTCGGTCACTGTCCCATGGAAGCCCGCGTTGCGCGCGCGGTCCTGAGGGCCGGAGCCATCGGATCCGAGGGCGCCGTCCAGATTCCGATTACCCATGACGTCTACCGCATGCCATTGGGCCGCCAGCTGCAGCCGCGGGTCGACCTTGACCGGGTCTACGCACCCCGCCCGATCATGAATCGCGTAGACGTCGGCAACTACACCGTTGTTGAGACGCATGTTATCCGCGTGGGCGTCGGGAGCTAGACCGCCGGCAAGCGTCAAGACCGAGGTCGCTGCGGCCATCCCGTGCGCGGTGCGAATGCACCAGACCCCGCTACATCGTGCTGTGGTGGGCATGCGCTGCTCCGATCTCGTTGACACTCACCGCCGGCAGCGGTGCCCAGGCCTTCTGCGGAGCACTTGCGACGGAATCGCCGCTGCCTGTGATCTCTAGGGAGTCATATTGGGAGGCATCAGCATTGACTGCCATGTCTGATCCTTCGGAGTGTTTTCAGCGAGATTGGTCTGGCTGTAGACCTTGCCATCGGGGCCGACGTATGTGCCCGTGGCCGGGTCGTACGGCACAACCGGGACGTGAGTCGATACTTGTGGAACGGGTTGCCCAGACAGGGTCGCGTTTGGGTCGCCTTTCCAGTTGTTGCCGTCATTGAGTGGTACATACACGTCGTCGCTTTCGCACATCTTCACGGTGGGTGCACGCTTCCACGGTTTGGTTTCACACGGGATGTTGCGTGCCCCGCGCACATTCCACGGTGAGTCCTGCGGCACACGGCAATAGAGGTCACCCGGCGGACGGTCGGGGGCATCGACTTCGCTGGGGGGACGCATCTGTTGTGGCGGAAGATAACCGGTGAGGCAGGTCGGCGGCAGATTTGTGTTCAGGTTGATGGTCATGTTCCCACCGATGTAGCGGCTCTGGTGGGCGTCTGCGATCGACGAGCCTTGCGAGTTGGCGATGTTGACCGGATATAGCACCAGCAACTGCTCGATGTTGGGTTGGTAGGTGATCGCCACGTTCGCGACGGTCACGAGATTGGCCAGCAGGACCGGAATACTCGGCTGCAGCCGGTCTATCAGGGCTTTGCCCTCCTGCGTGGCGCGCGCGCCTGCCGGTAGTAGTGACGACAGCGAATCATCTTTGGCACGTACTTGATCGGTGACTGACGCCAGATTTGCAGCCCACGCGTGAAGCGAATCAGCGGACTCTGTCTGTGAATCGAGCACCGCCGGTGAATCTTCGATGAGCGTGGTCATGGCATCGAGGTTGCGCCGAGCGTCGGCACTGAGCGTCGTCGAGGCGTCGACTATGCGTGACAGCTCAGTGCCAAGACCGCCGATTCCGGTGTAGGACTCGTCGATGACCGTTTGCAGGTTGTCACCCGGGATCGCCGCCAGTCCGCGATTCGTCGTATCGAGAAGGGTGTTCACGTCTGGGGGCACACTCGTGTCGGCACGCTTGATCACGTCGCCGTTCTTCAACGGGGCTGACGTCTCGTCGCGCGGGATCAGTTCCAGATACTGCTCACCGATGGCCGATGTGCTGTGCACCTGCGCTTGGGTATTGGACGGAATCCTCACATCGGAAGTCAGGGAGACTACCGCTCGAACGTCTCCGTCGTGGAGGTTGACCTCCTGAACTCGACCGACTTCCGCGCCGCGGTAGGTGACGTTGGACCGCTCGTACAGACCGGCCGCTTCGGGCAGTTCGACGGTGACTGTGTAGTGGCCGTAGCCGAACAACAGGGTGGGCAGTTTGAGATAGCCGAAGACCATGACCGAAAGCGCGGTCACCGACACAGCCGTGAAGACGACCAGCTGCATCATGATGCGACGAGAGATTCTCATGGTGCTTTACGGCCCTTGGTCGTGTCGGTACGGAGCGAGAAGTGGGTTGTCCGCCGTATATGGGCTGGGAATCTGCCCGATCGTTCGCCCCCACTGCATCTCGAGTTCGGTGAGGTTGCCTTCCCATCGGGTTCCGGTGAACAACGTGCTGTCCAGGCGGCTCAGCGTCAGGTCGAGAACGAGCGTGGCGTTCGCGTAGTCACCACGGACCCAGTTGTCGATGGTCTCGGCCGGCCAGGGAAATGTCAGCATGGTGCCAAGCGACCGGGTCAGGGCCGGCCCGGCGTCGGCAAGCGATTTGAGCACCGTGGCGAAATGCTTGAGTTCCTCGGTGATGGCTCGCTTAGTCTGGTCCACCGACTCCGCGGTCAGTGCGCCGAGTGTGCCGATCCGGTCGAGGACTGTTGTCAGCCGTGTTCGCTCCTCGCTGAGCACCGCCACCGCGTTTGGGATCGTCTGCAGCGCCTTGGTCAACACGGGATCTTGATCGGCGAATTGCCCCGCCAGGTTGTTGAGGCTGTCGGTCGCCGCGAGAATATCCGTCGTTTGGGCGTCGATGTTCTTGGTGAACTCCGCTAGCCGCTGGAGAAGGCTGCGCAATTGATCTTCGCGTCCCGTCCCCGCGGTGGTAAACGCCTTGGTGATGTCTTGGAGCTGGCCTAGGCCGCCGCCGTTGAACAGAAGCGACATGGTGGCCAAGGTCTGTTCGACGGTGGGGAATATCGCGCCTCGTGACAACGGTATGACTGACCCGGCTGTCAGTCGGCCTTGTGGGGCGACGCCTTTCGGTGCCGCCAGTTCGACGTGCTGGGTACCGAGCAGGCTGGTTTGACCCACGGTCGCGGTGGCGTTGGCGGGTAGGTCGACATCACCGTTGATCGTCATGGAGACCAGGGCATGCCAACCCTGCCGTTCGATTTTGGTGACGCTGCCGACCGTGACATCACCCACCCGCACACGTGAGTTCTGCTTCAAGGTGTCCACATCCGGTAACTGCGCGGAGATCTCATAGCTGCCGGGACCGTGACCGGCGGTACCCGGCAGCGGCAGCGAGTTGAGGCCGTGCCAGCCACAGCCCGAGACCAGTACCGCGATCAGGGCGACGATCACAGCAACTGCTTGGGGCCGGCGGCTGGTCATGAACCGGCCCCCGGCGGAACCATCATGCCGGCCAGGCCGGCCTGGGGATCGGCGGGCTGGGGCTCCTGGGACTCGGCTGGGAGTGGTGGCGGAGGCGGGGCGGCCGGCTTGTTCTGCGGCGGTATGTAGTCCGGACGTAGCCAGTCTTCGCTGTAGGTCATCTCATTCGGGCGGGCCAGGGCGCCGACGACGGGGATGGGCGCAGCCAACCCGATGGCGGTGCCCAATGGCGGGAAGTTGTACTGCCTGTTCTTGACGATAGGCGCCAGGTATTGCACGCACAGTTTGGCTGCCTGCTCACTGTTCAACCGTGATGCGGCCTGAATCAAGCCGCACGTCAGGGCGATCGGGTTGCTGAAGTACGAGAATGCCGCAACCCCGGAGAAGGACGCTTGGGCGGGGCTGTAGATGTTGTTGAAGTTGGCCAGTGTGTTAGGCGCGGTATGCAGCGTCTGCTTGATGTCATCGAGGCTTTCGGTGACCAGTTGCGACAAGGCGGTCAGCTTATCCGAGGTCACCCCGATCGTGTCGCGGTTGGCCGCCACGAAATCGGCCGCATCTATCGCCGCGTGGTTGAAATCTTCTATGGCCGAGGCCACTTCGCCAGGGTCGTCGGCGAGCAACGAGGTTGCGGCGGCGAAATTCCGATTGAGCTGGGCGAGCAGGTCTGAACTATCGTGCAATGCTGACACCAAGACCGACAGATTCCTCACGCTGCTGAAGATGTCCGTACTGTGATCGCTCAACAGCGACATCGCCTGCGACAGCTTCACGACCGTGTCTCGGATGTTGGCTCCCTGACCGCGAAGGTTATCGGCCGTGGTGTTGATCAGCGACCCCAGTGCGCTGACGCCGGTCTCGTCCGGCTGCAACGTCTCGGCAAGTTTCTGGAGTTGGATACGAACGTCGTCCCATTCGACGGGCACGACCGTGCGGTCCAGGGGGATCACGCCGTTGTCAGGCATGACCGGGCCGGAGGTGTAGGCCGGAGCCAACTGGATGGCCCGCGCGGTAACCAGGGTGGGGGACAAGATCGCGGCTTTGGCCTGCGCAGGCACTTTGTATCGACCTTCTACCGAGAATTCGACCCGCACCCGCAGTGGTTGCGGTTCGATACGGTCGATCCGCCCTACCCGCACACCCAGAACGCGAACGTCGTCGCCGACGAAGATCCCGTTGCTGTTCGCGAAGTAGCCAGTGATGTGGATGCGGGCGTCTGCTCCGTAGGCCGTGCTTGCCACAACGGACCCTGCCACGACCAAGCCTGCCAAGGCGACGGCAAGCCCGACCCGCGCCATCCGTTGGCGCCTCACTGTGGGCCGCCCGAGGCCGGTGGTGCTTCGTTGGGCGCGGGGACATAAACCGGGGACGGGGAGGGCGTCGGGATGCTGTCGTGCCCCACCGGCGGGCCAGGAGCTGCCGGTGGGGGACCGCCTGGTGCCGGGGCCGGCAACGGCTCGCGATAGGGGTAGCGAGGATCACCGGGATTTCCGGTGATCGCGTCCGGCAACGTCATGTTCGGGGGACCTCCCTGCCCGGTTCGCGGATACGGCACCGGCAGCGCCGGCGTCCCAGGCTGGCCCACCTGGGGGTCGGTGAGCTGGGAAGGCAATAAAACGTTGGGATCGAGGCCCAGATCGGAGAAGGCCGCCTCGACAAATGGCTGAATCACTTGGCCGGGTAGGAGATTCACCAGGTAGGCCTTGAAGAACGGGCCGCCCGCGACGGCTTCACCGAGCGACAGGGAGAAGCTGTTCAGCAGTTTGATGGACTTCTGCACCTTGTCCTTGCGATTGTTCACAGTCGCCAACGCGCCGTTCAGCTTCTCCAGCGCACCTTTGAATTGATCCCGGTTATCGGCGACGAACCCGCTGAGCTGCCGGGAAAGCCGTGAGATGTCCGACGAGATCCGGTCTAGCGCGTCACTCTGAGCCAGGAGCTCGGTAAGAAGTGCGTCGCTGTCGTGCACGAGCCGGACGATCTTGTCCGTGCGTGACGACAACACCGTACTGGCCTTATTCGCATTCTCGATCAGGGTGCGCAACTCGGAATCACGGGCGTCGAGACTTTGCGACAGACGAGCCACTCCTTGAAGCGCCGGTTGCACGTCGGGTGCCGTTGTGGCGAATGTATCGGCCAGTGTCTGCAACGAGTCGGAGAGCTGCCGGGTATCCAAACCGCTGACGGTGGTCGTCAGCTCACCGATCGCATCGGTCAGCTGGTATGGCGATACCGTGCGCTCCAACGGAATCGGGCCGGACTGCCTACCACGGCCTCGCGGCGTAACGTCGAGAAACTTGTTGCCCAGTATGGTCTTGGTCTTGATGGCGGCTTCGGAGCGATCACCGACCGGGATGTCCTTGTCGACGGAGAATGTCACCAGCACTCGGTCACCCTGAAGCTCGATCCCGGACACTTTCCCCACCTCCAAGCCGGCCACCTGTACTTCAGCATCATCTTTGAGCCCGGCGACCTCCGCGAAATATGCCTGGAATGTGCTGCCTGCGTTGAACAGCGGCAGTTTGTCATAGTTGAGTACGGCCGCCACAGTGATCACCGCGACAGCGATGCCGGCGACTCCGATCACCACTGGGTTGCGTTGGGAAAGAGCCTTCACTTCGGTGTGCACCGCCCCGTGGTCTGTCCGGCCACCTTGACGTACACCGGCTGCCCGCCCTTGCCGTTCAGTTTGAGCACCATCTCGCAGAGGTAGAACGAGAAGTAGTCGCCGTACAACCCGAGTCGTGACAGCTTTTGGTACGCATCCGGCAGTGTGTTGAGGAGGTTGTCCACGTAGTCGTGGTCGGCGACCACGATGCCGGCGGTCCGATCCGTTTGACTGATCGTCTCTTTGAGTGAAGGACGGGTTTGGTCCAGCAGGTCAGCGAGAGAGGCCGCGGCCGCGTCTGCGTTCGCGACGCCCTTGCTGATGTCGGTTCGATGGTTCGATAGTTCGGCGACCAGATCCGAGAGCGAAGTGACGGCCTTGTCGAGTTCTCGGCTCTGAGTGCCAACCGATTTCAGTGTGACGCTGAGGTTCTTGATCACTTCTCCGATCAACTGGTCTCGATCTGCCAGTGTGCTGGTCAGTGCCGCTGTTTGCGCCAGGACTGCGCTGAGGGTTTCGCCTTGTCCCTGGAAGACTTTGATCATCTGTCCGGTCAACGTATTGACCTGGTCTGGGTCCAGCGCACGGAACAGCGGCCGGAATCCGCCGATGAGTGAGTCGAGGTCCAGTGCCGGCGCGGTGCGTGCTAGCGGGATGGTGTCTCCTGGCCGCAGTGCGGCCGTGCCTCCGGCACCCTCTTCGAGCGCAAGATAGCGTCCACCGACGAGATCCTGATATCTGACGACGGCTTTACTGCCTTGCGTCAGTACCACAGAGTCGTCGGTGGTGAATTTGACGATCGCGGTGACTGCAGACGTGATCGAGATGGATGTCACCTTGCCGACCTCGACGCCGGCGATGCGGACGAAGTCACCAGACTTGAGCCCCGAGACCGACGTGAACTCCGCCCGATACGTTCGTCCATCCTGAAATCGCAACTGCCCGAATACAACGACGAGTGCGAGAAGGGCCAGTAGGCACGCGGTGACGAACACGCCCAGCCGGGGAATCGCCCGGCCAAGGGAACCATTCACAGGTCAGCCTCCTTTCGTCGTGGGATGCGGTATCACGGCGTCGGTGCGGCCGGGTCGGCCGGCGGCGCAGGGGGTGCTGGCGGGACACCGGGGTAGAGCGGAGCGCCATCTGGTCCGTAGAGCGGTGCTCCATAGGGTGGTGCGCCCGGGTACGGCACGGGCCCGATTGCGGGTGGTCCTGCGCCACGAATACTCGGAGGCTCGGGCACCGCACGGGTCACCGGGAAGAAGTCGACCCACCAGGGATGGGCGATACCCGGATTGGGCCGCATGTCGAGCCCCGTGCCAAAACCGGTGTTGGTCACCAGATAACGCTGTGGCCAGTTGTCCTCGACGTAGGGCAGTGAACCGCATCCCGGCTTGCCACCCGGACCCCCCTTGGCAGCCACGATGGGTAGGTTGTCGGGGTAGCGGTAGGGGTCGATGGGCCAGCCCAATCCGGCGTCGAGGACGATGGAATTTCCGTTACCGCCGACCGCTTTGGGCGCCTTCTCGGTGAGATAGTTGGCGCCGAGCAGCATGCAGGTGTACTCGGGGCTGTATTTGTTGAACAGCGCCGTCGTCGGTTCGAGGGCGTTGACTCCGGCGACGAGGTTGTCGCGACTGGGCCCGAGCAAGTCGATTCCACTCTGGCTAAACCCGATTGTGTTAAGCAGAAGCACGTCGAGGTCATGTGCTTGCCGGGTGATCGTCGCACTGCTGACCGTCCCGGCATCCAGAGCAGCAAGGATGTTCCCCGCTGCCTCAGAGTAGCTGTCGCTGAATCCCTTCAGGGATTGCCAGTTTCGCTGGATCTGATCATTGCGCGAATTCAGTTCGCCGAGCACATCATTTGCGTCGGTGATTGATTTGCCCATGGTCTCTCCGCGACCTCGCACAGCCCGGGCAAGCGCGGTAAGTACCGCGTTGAGCTTCTGCGGCTCGACTTTGTCCAGGACGTTTACCAGGTTCTGGAAGACCGTCTGTACTTCGACACTGACGTTGCGGGAGCGTAACTGGGCACCTGGGGCTATTGGTTGACTGCTCGGCTCGGTGGGATAGATCAGATCGACATATTTGGCGCCGAACGCGGTTGACGCTCGGATCTCCGCCTCGGTGTTGGCCGGAATGTTCTTGATCTGCTCGGGAAACAAGTCCAGCCGCAGGCGGGCAGCGTTGTGCTCGCTGTCTACCGCCGCGACGCGCCCGACCTGAACTCCGCGCATCTTGACCTTGCCACCGGGATCCATCACGAGCCCGGCACGATCCGACGTCACCCAGATCGTCACATGGGAGGTAAAGGAGCCGGAATACGACGCTGTCGACACCGCGACAAGTCCGACGACAAACACTACGAGAAGCAGGGCCCACCAACCGGGTTTGATGCGGGTCTCGTCGGTGACAGGTTTCACCGGTCAGCCCGCCAGGTTCACGCCGGGCGATTGACCGTAGATCGCCAATGTGACGAGCATCGTCACGAAGACGACCGCGATCAATGAGGTCCGCACGGCTCGTCCCACTGCTTCGCCGACACCTGCCGGGCCTCCGGATGCGTTGTAGCCGTAGTAGGTGTGGACCAGCATCACGACGACCGCCATGGCAATGGCCTCCAGGAACGACCACAGGACATCGATTGGATTGAGGAAGGTGTAGAAGTAATGGTCGTACACGCCCGTGGATTGGCCGTACACCAGTGTGGTGCCGATGCGCGCGGCCAAGAACGACATGATCACTGCGATGCAGTAGAGCGGGATCACGACGATCACACCGGATAACAGCCGGGTCGAACCCAGGTACGCGATCGACCGGATTCCCATCACTTCCAGCGCGTCGATCTCCTCGGCGATGCGCATCGCGCCTAGCTGTGCCGTGGCTCCCGCCCCGATGGTGGCGGCCATTCCGATGGCAGCGGTGGTGGGTGCGATGATCCGCACATTCAGGTATGCCGAGGTGAAGCCGGTGAGAGCTTCTACACCGATACCGGACAGCTGGTTGTAGCCCTGAACAGCGATGAGCGCGCCGGTGGACAGGGTCAAGAAGCCCACGATGGCGATGGTGCCGCCGATGACGGCCAACGCGCCGGTACCCAGGCTCATCTGGGCGATCAGCCGTGCGATCTCGGTCTTGTAGTGGATGCATGCGTCACCGACAGAGCGGATCGTGCGGACGTAGAAGTGGCTTTGCTCGCCGATCTGGTTCCATGAGTCGGCGAGTGTCGTGACACGTCGTTGCAACCGAATCACAGGCCAGCGGGATATGGTGCTCACGCCGTTGCCTTGACGCCGACGGCCGTGGCGATCACGTTGATGAAGAACAGTGCGATGAAGCTGTACACCACTGTTTCATTGACGGCGTTGCCCACTCCGGCAGGGCCGCCGCCGACGGTTGTCCCTTTGAAACAAGCGATGAGGCCTGCCGAAAGACCGAACAATGCGGCCTTGACCAGGGCGACGATCACGTCGGGAAGACCGACCAGCACGGTCAAGCTCTCGGCGAAGGCGCCCGGGTTGGTGTGTTGGACGAAGACCGCGAAGACGTAGGAGCCCACGAGGCCAACGACGGAAACCGCGGACGTCAGCAGCATCGCGACCAGGGTCGCAGCGATGACTCTCGGAACGACCAGCGTCTGCAGAGGATTGATGCCCAAGACACGCAGGGCGTCGAGTTCTTCCCGGATGGTGCGTGAGCCAAGGTCGGCGCACATGGCGGTGGCCCCGGCGCCGGCGATCACGAGAACTGTGACGATCGGCCCGATTTGCGTCACCGCTACGGTCGCAGCACCCACACCAGAGAAGTCGGCTGCCCCGAACTCGATCAGGAGAATGTTGAACAGGAACACGACCAGCACGGTGAACGGTATCGCCAGCAAGAGTGTGGGGACGATCGAAACTCGTGCAACGAACCACATCTGAATCAACATCTCGCGCCAGGCGAGAGGATGAGTGAACCCCACCGCGCAGGTTTGGGCGGCCATCAGGACAAACTGACCGACCGCGCGCGCGGGTCTAGCCGCCATGTCGCGCATCACCATGGTGCGGTAATCCCCGCCAGAACCGTTGCACAGTGCGAGTTCCTAGGGTCGCTGGCGTGAAACATGTTTTGCGGCAACACCGTCGACGTCCCGGCCATCATCGTGCAGAGAGCATGCTCGCCCCAATATGGGGGCACGAATGATCGATCGGTCATGGACACTTTGGGATTTCCTTATCCTGCTCGACACCGTTGCTGCGGTGTGACGTAGCGCACAGCGAGAGCTGCCGATCGCCATTCGACCACAACGCCTGTTGTTCTGCAAGTGGGGTCGTTAAAGTGGCTGTATGCAAGAGGACGCCCCAGCCCCCGCGGATCGCCGCACCGCGATCCTCGATGCCGCGATCGAGGTCCTGTCCACCGAGGGCGGTCGCGGCCTGACGCACCGCGCGATCGACCGCCGGCTTGATCTGCCCTTGGGTTCGACTGCGAATCACTTCAGTACCCGTGACGCGTTGTTTCGCGCAGTGACCGATCGGCTGCTCGAGCTGGTCATCGTCGACCTGGAGCCGATACCGGAACGGCGACTAAGCAAAGATCGCGCTGCCGGATTGATCGTCAAGTATTTGATGGACACGGCGCACTCTGATGCGCGCCACCGCTACATCGCCCACCAGGAGGTGTTGCTGCAGTCGGCGCGCGACCACCACTTGGGGCTCGAGGTCAGTGCGGCACGTCAGCGCGTCGTCGACGTCGTGACGCGAATTCTTGTCGCCGCCGGGTGTGATGATCCGAAGGCTCACGCACCCGGGTTGATTGCGTTGATTGACGGCCTGCTGATCGACCAGCTGCTTTACTCGAGCGACCCGGTAGATTCGCGGTGGTTGAACTCGCAGGTCAGGCGGTACCTGGCGCACTGCTAGGTGGTTCCTCGAGCAACGTTGGGTGGGTAACGCCTGGACGGTGGCTTGCCCGAACTGCATGCGGCGTGCTGTACTCGCAACAACATCTGTTGTTATATCCAGGGGATGCGGGGCGCATGGCGGGTAATCCGAATTTCGACGTGTTCAAGTTGCCCGAGGAGCATGGCGAGTTGCGGGCGGCGATTCGGGCGTTGGCGGAGAAGGAGATCGCTCCGCACGCCGCCGATGTCGACGAGAACTCGCGTTTCCCGCAGGAGGCGCTCGACGCGTTGAATGCCTCGGGTTTCAACGCCGTCCACGTGCCGGAGGAGTACGGCGGTCAGGGCGCGGACTCGGTGGCGGCGTGCATCGTCATCGAGGAGGTCGCCCGGGTCGACGCCTCGGCATCGCTGATCCCCGCCGTCAACAAGCTGGGCACGATGGGCCTGATCCTGCGCGGGTCCGACGAGCTGAAGAAGAAGGTGCTGCCGGAGATCGCCGAGGGCGCGATGGCTTCCTACGGGCTCTCCGAGCGCGAGGCCGGCAGTGACGCGGCCGGGATGCGGACCCGGGCCAAGGCCGACGGGGACGATTGGATCCTCAACGGCGCCAAGGCCTGGATCACCAACGGCGGCAAGTCCACTTGGTACACCGTGATGGCGGTGACCGACCCGGACAAGGGCGCCAACGGTATCTCGGCGTTCATGGTGCACATCGATGACGAGGGATTCTCGATCGGCCCCAAGGAACGCAAGCTCGGCATCAAGGGATCGCCGACCACCGAGCTGTACTTCGAGAACTGCCGTGTTCCGGGCGACCGGATGATTGGTGATCCGGGTACCGGGTTCAAGACGGCGTTGGCGACCTTGGATCACACCCGTCCCACGATCGGGGCGCAGGCGGTCGGTATTGCGCAGGGCGCGCTGGACGCGGCGATTGCCTATACCAAGGACCGCAAGCAGTTCGGTACGTCGATCAGCACTTTCCAGGGTGTGCAGTTCATGTTGGCCGACATGGCGATGAAGGTCGAAGCCGCCCGGTTGATGGTCTACAACGCGGCCGCTCGCGCCGAGCGCGGCGAGCCCAATCTGGGGTTCATCTCGGCGGCCTCGAAGTGTTTCGCCTCGGATGTGGCCATGGAGGTCACCACCGACGCGGTGCAGTTGTTCGGCGGGGCGGGCTACACCGTGGATTTCCCGGTGGAGCGGATGATGCGCGATGCCAAGATCACCCAGATCTACGAGGGCACCAACCAGATTCAGCGGGTCGTGATGTCCCGCGCACTGCTGCGCTAACCGACCACGGCTGTCCCGCCCAATAGGGCCTTGCCCCATCGACTTTGGCCGTGCTTTGATGGACAACACCTGTTGTTGACAGGCTGATCACATCATTCATCAAAGCATTCAGCTTCTTCGGTCGTTGCTCGATCGCAGGGTTGAGGACCAGGAATGGGAAACCTATGGAACAACACGCAACGTCCACGGTCAGCGAGCCCGCAGTGGTGACGAGTCCGGCACGCCTTGCCCACGTGGTAATCCGGACAAAGCAGTACGATGCGGTGGTCGCTTGGTACAAGCTGGTTTTGGGTGCGCGGGTGCAATTCGAGGCGTCTGGCAAGATCTGCTTCCTCACCTACGACGACGAACACCACCGGATCGCAGTCGTCGACGTTCCCATACTGGTAGATCGTCCGCCGATGGCAACCGGTGTCGACCACATCGCCTTCGCATATGACAGCATGGCTGACCTCGTCGACACGTACGAGCGGCTGAAAGCCGCTTCGGTGGAGCCGTATTGGACAATCAATCACGGGCCTACCATCTCGTTTTACTATCGCGATCCGGACAACAATCAGATCGAGCTGCAAGTCGACAACTTCGCCACGAACGAAGAAGTCAACGAGTTCTTGGCAGCCGAGTTTCCCACCAACCCGATCGGTGTGGAGCTCGACCCCGAGGAGTTCGTCGCGATGTTTCGCAGTGGGGTGCCCGAAGCTGAACTGCGCAAGCGTCCTGACATCGGGCCCATCGACATCTTCGAGGCAAGTCGGACCATCTGACCCGACCGAGCGGCGATGCGGACTCGCACAAGTTTGCGCCGCATGTGAGCAATTGGCCAATGGCTCACGGCCTCTGCAGATTCCGTATCACTGACCGTCATGCTTCCGGTCCCACCAGGGTATTGCCTACACAACATTTGTTGTGATCTGATTAACAACAGATGTTGTGTAGGCATCGGAGTCACACCTGATCTGGACGGGAGCGTGTTCACATAATGGGATCCTCTAGTAAGCGCCAGCGCAATGGACGTGCGGCAAAGGCAAGCACCCGCGGTCGAGCGCGCACAGGATGGATAGGAACCGGAGCCGCGGCGGTCGCGATGGGCGCCGCCTTGGCCGGTGGCGCCGGCGTCGCGCAGGCGGACGCCGGCAGCACACCCTCTGGATCCTCGGCCGGCAGCCACAGCGCGTCCTCGACATCCACCTCGACTCATGCCGTCCGGCAAAGCCGCCCCGCAGGGGTCGCGAAGTCGGCGTCTGGCGTTCGCCGTCCGGCGCGTTCGCGGGCCGCCGCGGCGGGAACTGGTTCTCCTTTTGCCGCAGCAGCGAGAAGTGTTTCCCAGCAAGCAAATTCGAACATCTCGGCAACCACCGTAATTCCGGCCCATTCGGCTGTGGCGGCGCCGGCCAGAAAAGCGGCTCAATCGCCGGCCATGAGCCCCCGTACCGCGAACTACCGCGCTGGGTCGAGTCCGAAGTTCTCGTTGCTCGACGCGCTCGGTGCGGCGCTGGGAGAACTTGAACAGGCGGTGTCGGGGCGCCGGCTTACAGTGTCGACAACCCAGACCGGCCAGAATCTCACCACGGGCGTCATTACCGGCACCGTGAGCACCACCAACACCGATGACGGATCACTCAGTTACCGTGTCAAAGTGGCGCCGAAGTACGGCACGCTCACCGTCGACGACTCTGGCGCCTATGTGTATACGCCCAGTGGCACTTCCCAGAATGGGCAGGACTCGTTCGCGATCGAAGTGACCGACCGGCAGACCCAGGGTTTACTGGGCTTGTTACATTTCAGCAGATCGTCAGCGCTGACCGTCTCGGTGCAGTCCGACCAGCCGGCCCAGCTCGGCCTTCCCCCGGGGAGTTCGATGTTCTGGTGAACAAGCCAGGGGGCGCGAGCGGATATGTCTTCTACACCAGGGGCCTGAATCTGGGAACTGTCGCCGCAGGCGGACAACCCTCTTTCGGGACGGGCTATCTCGAGATCGCCGACAAGGCGGGTCGAGCTGTGTGGGTCTATCAATTGCCGGAGGGAGAATCGGCAATGGACTTCGCGGTGCAGACCTACAAGGGGCAGAGCGTCCTCACGTGGCTGCAGTGCAAGGGATTGGCGAGTTGTAAAGGTTACATCGCAGACAACAACTACAACATCATTGCCACCGTGCCCACCAGCCTCAACGGCACGGAGTTGGACGCGCACGAGTTTCATCTGACACCCGAGGGCAACGCCTTGGTCATTGGCGACAAGGAAGTGGACGCGGACTTGACGGCCATCGGTGGACCTCAGAACGGCAAGATCACCGACACTGTGGTCATGGTCGTCGACCCGTCAACCGGCCAGGTCGTCGGCCAATGGGATCCCATGAAAGACATCCCCCTCACCGACAGTCTCCTGCCGTACCTCGGCGGCAGCTACGATGCGTACCACGCGAATTCGGTCGATATCGGCCGAGACGGAAACCTCTTGGTTTCACTGCGAAGCACGTCGGCGATTTACAACGTCAATCCATACACCGGCGAAATCATCTATCAAGTTGGCGGCAAGAACCCCACGATCACCTCCGGTGAAGGGGTGCAGTTCAGCGGCCAACACGACGCCCAGTACGTGGGACTCGACACCATACAGCTCTTCAACGATGACAACTTCTTCCCCGGTGGCACGAATCCCTCTAGCATCCAGGTCATTCACATCGATCCCGTTTCGAAGACTGCAACTCTGGTCCGCGAGGTGGTGCACCCAGATGCAGTGAGCGCCTGGGCGACTGGCAACACGCAGTTACTGCCCAACGGCAATCTCTTCGGCAGTTGGGGTACCACCGGCCGCATCAGTGAATTCACCGCCGACGGAGACCTCGTCTACGAGGCGACAACTCCCGATACGACCTACCGGGTGTTCCTCAATCAGTGGACGGGCGCACCGCTGCAGGGGCCGGAGATGACCGTGTCGACCGACGGTCAACCCACTGTCCGTGCGGTGTGGAATGGGGCGACCGAAGTCCGTCAATGGCAAGTGCTGTACGGAACGACCCCAACGAACCTCGCACCGATCGCCACTGCCACGTGGAATGGCCTGGAAACCAGCATCCAGCTGCCGGCCGACGCGCCAAGTGGGTACTTCCAGGTCGAGGCGCTGGATGCCAACGGAACAGTACTGGGCCGCAGCGCACTGGTGGAAAGTTAGCGCCCAGGGTTGACGGCTCGCAGCTAAGCGCAGCCTTTCGCAGAGCGCTCGGCTGGAGCTTTCCAGCCGAGTGCTTTACGTAGGAGCAGTCGAAATCCACTGCTGAGTAGTGATGTTGGAGTGTGACGGGGTTGCTTAACAGCGTAGATTGTGATGTGCTGAACAACAGCTGTTGTTCTCAGTGTTGGTGCGGCGGCCGGAAAGAGGAGCCCTGCGATGTTCGAGCGGTACGGCGGTCCTGAAAGTGGCGGTATGACGGTGACGTCGATCGATCTGGCTGTGTCGGAGCCAAGCAATTTGTGGCCCAAGTACGAGAGCCCCGAGGACCTGAGTGGCGTCGAGGCCATTCCGCTTGCCGAACGAGGACTGCCGGACTCGACGTATTCACTTCTGCTGCGCGCAGCCGCTCTGTGGCCGCACCGGAATGCGTTGACGGTCATTCCCGACGCGGGCCGTTGGCTTGCCCCGCTGGAGCGCAGCTACTCGCAGCTGCTCGGCGAGGTGAACAGATACGCGAATGTCCTGCACTGCCTGGGCGTCCGACGCCACGACGTGGTGGCACTTATTGCACCGAACTGCGCTGAACTGATTTCGGCGACCCTTGCCGCTCAGGTTGCCGGAATCGCGGAACCGATCAACGGGGGACTGTCGCGGACGCATGTGGAGGAGCTGCTGCGTCGGTCGGGTGCCCGTGTCCTGGTTGCGGCCGGTCCGGAGTTGTCGCAGTCGACGTGGCAGCTCGCCCTCGATCTGGCTCGCGATGGATTGCTGGATACGGTACTGGCCCTGCGGCACACCCCGAGCGAACGCCCCCGAGAGCCGATGCCGGTTATCGACGACGTTCGGATGGGTTACCTGCATGAGCTCGCCGAAACACAGGATCCATCTGTGTATGTCGGACAGCCCCCCCAGGGATCGGATCTCGCCGCGCTGATTCACACCGGTGGAACCACCGGTGTGCCCAAACTGGCGGCCCTGCGCCATTCGGGTTTGGTCGCGAATGCCTGGATGATCGCGGCAGCTCCGGTGCTGGGTGAACACGCGACCTTGTTTTCTGCGCTACCGCTGTTCCATGTGAATGCACTCGTGGTCAGCGTCCTCACGCCTATGTTCAAGGGTAACAACGTCATCTGGGCCGGACCGCTTGGATATCGAGACCCGCTGTTGTACTCCGTGTTCTGGAAACTGGTTGAGCATTACCACATCTCGGCGATGAGTGCTGTTCCGACGGTGTACGCGGCGCTAGCCGATCACCCTGTCGACGCCGATATCAGCTCGCTGCGGCATGGCATCGTCGGTGCCTCCCCGCTGCCCCGAGCGGTTCGCCAGCGGTTCGAGCGCGATGTCGGGGTGACGTTGGTGGAGGGGTATGGCTTGACCGAGGCGAGCTGCGCCAGTGCGCTCAACTTTCCAGGCGTGCTCCGGGAAGGTTCAGTCGGTCAGCGGTTTCCGTACCAGAACGCCAAGATCGTCGAGATCGATGCCCGCGGCGAGTGGCACGATATGCCGTCCGGGGCGACAGGGGTATTGGCCCTCAGCGGGCCAACCTTGTTCGAGGGATACGTGCTCGGTCAAGACGTCACGGGTGCTCCTCGACTCGACGGCCTGGGCGCTCTCGTGAACGGTTGGCTCAACACTGGCGACCTAGCTCATCTTGATGCCGACGGATATGTCTATCTGCACGGCCGTGCCAAGGATCTGATTATTCGCAGTGGGCACAACATCGACCCGTCGGTCATCGAGGAAGTGCTGTTGGCCTGCCCTGGGGTCACCGGTGCGGCCGCGGTCGGCAGGCCCGATGTCCATGCCGGTGAGGTGCCGGTCGCCTACGTCACGCTCGCGGCAGATGCGTCGATCACCGAAGAAGAGATCATGGCGTGGGCCACCGGTCGGGTCTCGGAGCACGTCGCCGTGCCGAAGTCGGTGACCATACTGGACGAGCTCCCGCTCACCGCGGTGGGCAAACCCTACAAGCCACCGCTGAGGGCGGACGCAGTGCGGCGGGTGCTGACCGATGCACTCAGTGGCGTCGCCGGCGTCAGGTCTGTCACCACAACCGTCCGCGACGGCGTCATCGACTCCACGGTCGAATTGGACGACGGTGTCGACGAAACCGACGTCGCCGCGGTCCTCGACCGATATCCGTTGTCGTGGAGAGTAACCCACGCCGCTGACAGCGCAGCAGCTCATCTCGGAAATGACTCAGCACTTCGCAGTGAAAGGTATATACATGGTGAATAGCGAAAATCAGGTCGTAATCGTGGGCGGTGGGCCCGTGGGCATCGGTACGGCATTGGAATTGGCTCGGCACGGCGTGCCCACACTCATCCTCGAGGCTCGCAATCGGGGCGAGTACAACCTTGCTCGTACGAACCTCACCAACATCCGGTCCATGGAGCACTTCCGCCGCTGGGGTATCGCCGATGATCTGCGCGGGAACGACCCAGTCGAACGTGACTTCGCCCGCAGCATCACCTATGTGACCGCTCTCAACGGTCACGTCGTGCTCGACCTCGCACAGCTGGTCGCTTTCGACTTCCAAATCCCATTCGCGTCCGATCGCCCGGTGTGGGCTCCCAACGACGCCATCGAGAAGACGTTCCAAGACAAGGCTGTCGAACACGCCCTGATCGACATACGATTCGGCTGCACCGTAACAGGATTCGAGCAGTCGGCCGACGGTGTGCGGATGGACTATCAAGACGGCAGCGGTACGGCGCTGACGACCACCGCCGACTATGTCATAGCTGCTGATGGTAGCCGCAGTTCGATCCGTAAGGCACTCGGTGTGCGAATGGAGGGGATCCCCGAGCTGGCCGAGTTCAGCATTTGGAATGTCTATGCCCCGACGCTGAAGGATCGGATCGAGGTCGGGAAATCCTCGTTCGTTCTCTTCGTCAACGAACATCGCGACTACGCGATGTTGATTCCTCAGGGCAATGACCATTACGAATTCGGCTTCGTCCCACGAGATGCCGATGCTGATGCTGACAGCTGGCCCCTCGCGCGGGAGGCGTTGTATCGCAACGCAGGATTCGAGTTCGACGCCGATCCCGTATCCGGCGGTGCGGTGACGATTCGTTCCCTGCTCGCGCCGAACTTCCGGTACGGAAGGATCCTCCTGGCCGGTGACGCAGCACATCTCATTTCTCCGATGGGCGGATTCGGGATGAACCTTGGTATCGGGGACGCGGCGGATCTCGGCTGGAAGCTGGCCGGTGTGCTCCAGGGATGGGGCGGCCCCGCACTGTTGGATTCCTACGCTCAAGAGCGCCGGCCTGTCATCGCGTGGATCCAAGAAGCCTGCCTTGTCAATACGGAGAGAAGCCCCGCGTCGTTCGCACGCGACAACATCTCGGCAAGTACCCCGGAGGGTGAGGCTCTGCGAGAAGCCGTCGGCGAGGAGATCAGGACCGTCAAGCAGGCAGAATTCCAGAGTTTCGGCGCCCAGCTCGGATCGAACTATCACGGATCACCGATCGTGGTCTCCGACGGCTCGGAGCCGCCGACCTTGGCACAGGGGATCTACGAACCAAGCGTCACCCCCGGTTGCCGCGCCCCGCACGTGTGGCTGGACAACGAGACGTCGCTCTACGACCGGTTCGGAGTGGGGTTCACCCTGCTGGTCACCGGCGATGAGCCGGTGGATACGTCGTCGTTCGAAACCGCCGCCAAGGAGCGCGGAATGCCGCTGGACGTCCTGGCCCTCAGCGTTCCGTCGATTCGCGAGATGTACGGGACCGGTTTCGTGCTCATCCGCCCGGACCAACACATCGCGTGGCGGGGCGACAGCACGCCTGCCGACGTCGGCGCAGTTCTCGACACGGTTCGGGGAGCGACAGCCCTGTGGCCTGTGGAGTCTGCGTGAATTCGGCCGACGACGGTGTCGTTGCGGGCAGCACTGACATCGACGGGATACGTTGGGCTTACACCGAATGCGGTGACGGTCCGCCCGTGATGTTCCTGCACGGGACGTTCGCCAGCGGCGCGATGTATCGGGACGTGATCCGCACTCTGCAGGACCGCTATCGCTGCGTCGCTGTGGATTTGCCGGGCCATGGCCGCAGCGGCTTCGATCCGCGGGGCTGGACGGTCGACGATGTCGCCAATGGTGTCGGCCAACTCATCATCGCGATCGGCGGGGGTCCCGTGACTCTGGTCGGTCTCTCCCAGGGCGGAGCAGTGGCGATGCGCGTCGCCATCAAGCACCCGGATCTGGTACGTGCGCTGGTGATTCAAGGGGCGGGACCGGATGGACCGGCTCGGGAGGCAGCGGAAGCGCTGGCCGCCTTTGGTCGAGTCCTCGCCGAAGCCGACGACGATCGGCGCCGTGCCGCGGCCGCGGAGCTGCAACCGGCGTTTCACGCAAACGGATGGGTTCAGGCCCATCCGCATGAAGCAGAACAGGAGTTGTCGGTGATCCTGCGACAGGATCGTCAAGCGACGGAACTTGTGGCCCGGGTGCCGGGGGGTGCCACCAGCATCGAAGACAAGCTGGCTGACATCACCTGCCCAGCGCTGGTCATGTGGGGCGAGGAAGATCCACGTGCATTCTGGGGACCGAAGATGGTTGCCGCGATGCCGGCGGCCCGACTGGTCACCGTCGAACACGCCGGACACCACATGAATTCTGACGCGCCCGACGTCTGCGCGGATGAGATCGGCCGATTCCTCGACGAAGTCCACACCGTGCGGACCGAGCCGTAGCCCGACGAACTCGCGAAGGAAATCATGCGTATCTACAACGTGGACGGGCGTGCCACCCTCAGCGTCGGCGACGGAATCGTCGACATCGAAGATGCCAGCGCCGGCGCATTCAGCTCAGACCCGCAAACGGTATTCGACCGGTGGGACGAGGTAGGGCGCTGGGCGGCCGAATTTCGGGGTGCCCCGGTGGCACCGTTGCCCACTGGCGTCCACATCCAAAGTCCTGTCCCACGCCCGCGGCAGATATTCGCCATCGGCATCAACTACGCACTACATGTCGAAGAATCCGGCCTCGAGATGCCCTCTACGCCGACGGTATTCGCGAAGTTCCCGGCCTCGATCACCGGTCCCTATGAATCGATCGCTCTACCGGACGGAGCTGTTGACTTCGAAGCGGAGCTCGTCGTCGTCATCGGTGCCCACGCCGATCGCGTCGCGTCGGATGACGCATGGCGCTATGTCGCGGGGCTGACAGTCGGGCAGGATCTTTCGGAACGCTACACGCAGTGGAGCGGATCGCCGCCGCAGCAGATGAGCCTCGGCAAGTCATTCGCCGGATTCAGCCCGCTCGGTCCCGCCGTCGTGAGCCCGGACGAATTCCCGGATCCAGACGACGTCGCGTTGGGGTGCAGTGTCAACGGCACGGTCATGCAGCAGGCGCGGACAAGTGACATGATCTTCTCGGTCCCCGTCCTGATCGAGTACATCTCGGGCATCGTGCCCTTGTTACCGGGGGACGTCATCTTTACCGGCACCCCAAGCGGGGTCGGCTTCACCCGTACGCCACAGGTCTTGCTCACCCCTGGCGACGAATTGACAACCTACGTAGAAGGTATCGGCGAGATGCGGCACACCTTCACCAAGCGCTCGGACGGTCCGTCGACACAAGTGAAGGATCAGGCGACATGCTCTGGGTGACGCGAAAACACATCCACCTGGACAGGGTGGCTTCGGCATGGTTGATCCGCCGATTCGTCGATCGCGAAGCCCATTTCGCCTTTCTCGACCAGGACGAAGAAGGGCCCCCGGACTCGGTGCCGTTCGCATTGCCCGGGGCAGAGATCGGGCCACATGACGATCGTGGCAGCACATTCCGGAAAATCCTCGACGGCTATTCGCTGGGTGCGAGAGAGCTTGCGCGGATGGCCGATGTTGTCGAGGCCGCAATGGTGATCGCACAGGACAAAGAACTTCCGCCCATGGATATGGACTCACACCATTTCGCGGCGACTCTGGTGGCCTTCTCCGAAGCGATGCTGGTGCTGCGACCCGACGACCACGAGAACCTCCGCGCTTCGTCCATCTACTACGACGCGTTGTACCAAATGCTCTGGGCAACAAGCGGGTCCGCTCCGGTGGTGGCGTCCGGTGGCATTGTCACCCGAGTCCTCACCTATCGTGCGGCCGTTGACTGGGCGGTCGCGTTGCCCATGTGGACGGATGAGCCGCGATCATGACGAGTCCTCGGAGGAAGCTGTGAGTGCCGATGTCGTGGATACCGCACGTGAGGCCGATCGGATCATCACGGACATCGTGATCGGTGGCGTCGCCGACCCCTTTCCGTTGTATGAGTCGTTGCGCGAGCTGGGTGAAGGCGTGCACTGGTCGACGGTGATGAACGGGTGGGTAGTGACTCGTTACGCCGATGTCTTGGCCACCTGTTCGAGGCCCGAGACCTTTGGTAGCGACTACTTCTTCGACGGACCCGCCGGACTTTATGACCCGACGATCGCCGAACACCGACGGTATGCCGAAGTCAGTTCGCAGAACTTCATGGTCACCGATCCACCTCGTCACACCAAGTTGCGATCTCTGTTTCGCAACTCCTTCACGCCCCGGTCGATCCGCTCGTGGCGTGCCTACGTTGAGGCCATCACCGATCGATTGCTCGATGCTTATGTCCCGGGCGATCGCGTCGACCTGATGCCCGAGCTTGCGGCCACTGTTCCGGTAGCGGTGATTTCGCGCATTCTCGGCATTCCCGACGACGATCTCCCACAGTTCCGGGCTTGGACCGACGCTTACGTCGACACCTTCAACCCCCACACCCAGGGCGACTACCGCGACCAGTGCATCCGCACCACCGTCGCCTTGTTCGACTACCTGCAGGACCTTATCGAACGCAAACGAGTCGAGCCTGGCGATGACCTGATGACCGTGATCGCCACAACCCCCACCATCGACGGTGAGATTCTCGACCCCGCCATCGCGGCGGCCCAGGCTGCGCTGTTGCTGGTCGCCGGCAACGAGACCACCACCAATCTAATCGGAAACACGGTCGCGTTACTGATCGGCCACCCAGCGGCCAAGCAGCGCCTCTGCGAGCGTCCTGAACTTATTCCCAACGCGATCGAAGAGTCGCTGCGCTGCGACCCCCCGTTTCACTTCGATCAGCGAAAAGCGCTGCACAACACAATAATCGGTAACCAGCAGGTCAATAGTGGACAACTCATATTTCAATTGATCGCCGCCGCCAACCGGGATCCCCGCCACTTCGAGCACCCGGGGCAGTTCGACGTCGAGCGCCCCACCGCCGGCAACCGCCACCTCGCCTTCAGTCACGGTATCCATTTCTGTCTTGGGGCCCCCTTGGCGCGAATGGAGGGACAGATCGTGATTGAGAAGCTCCTGCAACGGTTTCCGAACATCACCTTCGGTGACAAACCCCCAACCCGCAAAGCCGACGCCGTCGTTGCCCGCGGCTGGCACCAGCTGCCTGTCGCCTTATAGTCGAAGGCCCGGGGTACTTCCACCGTTCTTTCCCCGCCGCCTGTTGCGCCTTCTGGTGTATGGGGACTGTCCCGAGTTGAGTTGACACGCTGCCGCCAGACTGGACGCGGCGCTGCGCACGAGGCGCACCGCTGACGGGGCCGTCATGGCTCGCCAATCCACGGTCCTGCTGAGCGGAGCGCTCTAGCTGTACTGACCATGGACGTTGGTGACGGCGTGGCGTGGTGACATGACGAAGACCTCCGAGTGAAGTGCGAGCTGTCTAGGAACGCCACTCACTCCGGAGGTCTTCGTGGTCCACCGTAATGCTCCGCTGTCTGAAACTGGCCGTCTGCGGCTGGCTCGTTGTGTCGTTGATGAGGGTTGGCCGCTGCGACGTGCTGCTGAACGGTTCCAGGTCTCGGCCACCACTGCCCGTCGCTGGGCTGGTCGTTACCGCGAGGAGGGGCACGTCGGGATGGTTGATCGCAGCTCGCGTCCGCATCGCAGTCCGAACCGCACGCCGACTCGGACCGAGCGGCGAATCATCAAGGTACGTGTGCTGCGCCGCTGGGGGCCGGCGCGGATCGCCTACCTGTTGGGCCTGAATGTCTCGACCGTGCATAACGTGCTCACCCGCTACGGGCTGGCCCGATTGCGCTGGCTGGACCGAGCGACCGGCCAGGTCGTGCGGCGGATGGAATCAGCCCAATGCGGTGATCTTGTTCATGTCGACGTCAAGAAATTGGGCAAGATCCCCACCGGGGGCGGCTGGCGCATGCTCGGACGCACGATCGGCAACCGCAACGCCCAAGCCGGTAGGAATCCCGGACAACACCGAAACCGCCGCCTGCTGCGCGGGTATCACTTCGTGCATACCGCTGTGGATGCCTACTCGCGGCTGGCTTACTCCGAACTCTTGGCTGACGAACGAAAAGAGACCGCTGCAGCGTTTTGGCTACGCGCCAACACGTGGTTCAACGAATGTGGCTTTAGTGTTCGAAAGGTATTGACTGACAACGGGTCCTGCTACCGCTCGCACATCTTCCGTGACGCCCTTGGCGACATCGAGCACCGCTACACACGCCCGTACCGGCCACAAACCAACGGAAAAGTGGAGCGATTCCATCGCACCCTGGCCGATGAATGGGCCTACGCCCGTCTCTACCGCAGCGACGCCGAACGCTGCGAGGAATTCCCCCGCTGGCTCCACACCTACAATTACCACCGCGGCCACACCGCACTCGGCGGCCAACCACCAGCCACCCGCGTACCTAACCTCTCAGGTCAGTACATCTAGCTCGCCATACTCAACAAACGTGCAGGGCACCAACCCCCGGTAGGTGACGTCCAACCGATTAAGTCCAAGGAACAGCCCAGGGGCGCCCAGGCGCCGGACCCTGCCCTACCTCACGCAGCAGTCGGTCATCTTTCCGTCCACGAGCGGGACCACTGCGTGACCCCGACAACGTCGCCGGGCAGTGGCGCAATCCACGACTCATTGGGTGTCTCCGACGTCAGCTCGTACAACTTCCGCAAGACGGTGGCGAGGCTCATCGACGAAGCCGGACAGTCCGCGCGCATCGGCGCCGACCACCTCGGGCACGCCACAGTGTCGACGGCCCAGGACCGGTATATGAGCCGCGGCCGGGTTCGCAACCAGGTGGCGGATCTGCTCGCCGAGGTCGTTAAGGGCAACTCAGGTCCGCTATAAACGCCGAACAAACGCCGACTGACCTTATGCAGCACGGCTAAATACCACCTCTGACCAGCGCCCCGGCAGTGTGGTGTTTCAGGACATCGGAATAGGGTGTCTCAAGTCATCGGAATAGGTGGTGGGCCAGTTTCGGCTGGTGTCGAAGGCTCGTCTGGTCATCACCGCGGTGCTCGTCGAGGGCCGCTCGCAGTCGCAGGTCGCCCGCGATTACGGGGTCTCGCAGGGCTGGATCTCCCGGCTCATCGCCCGCTACACCGTCGAGGGCGAGGCAGCGTTCGAACCCCGCTCCCGGCGGCCCCACACCAGCCCCACCCGACTACCACAGACCACCATCGACCTGATCATCGAGCTGCGCCGCACACTGGCCAGCAAAGGTCTCGACAACGGTCCTCACACCATCGCCTGGCACCTCGAACATCACCACCGCCTCATCGTGTCGGCGGCATCGATCAGCCGACATCTGCACGCCGCCGGCCTGGTCGAACCCAGCCCACACAAACGACCCAAAACCTCCTACATCCGCTTCGCCGCCGAACAACCCAACCAACGCTGGCAAGCCGACTTCACCCACTGGCGGCTGCCCGACCGCACCCACGTGGAAATCCTGTGCTGGCTCGACGACCACTCCCGCTACGCCATCTCCGTGACCGCACACCAGCGCGTCACCGCAGCCATCGTCCTAACAGAGTTCCGCAAAGCCGTTGACCACCATGGCATCCCATACTCAACCCTGACCGACAACGGCATGGTCTTCACCACTCGCCTCGCCGGCGGAAAAGGCGGACGCAATGCCTTCGAGGCCGAACTACACCGCCTCGGCGTCCACCAAATCAACTCCACCCCCAACCACCCCACCACCTGCGGGAAAGTCGAACGCTTCCACCAAACCCTCAAACGCTGGCTCACCAACCAGCCCCGCGCCGCCACACTCGCCGCTCTCAACACCCAACTCGAAGCCTTCACCGACGAATACAACCACCACCGACCACACCGATCCCTGCCGCACCGAGCCACCCCCGCCACCATCTACACCAGCCGACCCAAAGCCGACCCAGCAACCCGCCTCGACACCCACAACCGAGTGCGCACCGACCGCGTCGACCAAGCCGGAACCGTCACCCTGCGCGTCAACGGACGCCTGCACCACATCGGCATCGGCCGCCACCACCACCGAACCCGCGTCTTAATCCTGGCCCAGGACCACCACATCACCGTCATCAACGCCGCCACCGGAGAAGTACTCCGCGACTTCACCCTCAACCCCACCAGGGACTACCAACCCACCGGAGCCCCCAAAGGCCCCAAACGGAAAAAGCCCCGACCCTAAGCAGGGCCGGGACTATTCCGATGTCTTGCAACATCACACAGCGCCCCCGGCAGGAATCGAACCTGCGACCTAGGGATTAGAAGGCCCTTGCTCTATCCAACTGAGCTACGGAGGCAGCGCGTCGCACAGTTTAGCCCGCAGGGTTTGCCGGGCGGGCACGGCGGGAGTTCAAATCATGCTGAGCCCAGGGCCGCCTCGTGGCTCAGTCCAGATCGAATCGGGCGGATAGGCTGTCCAGGAGTCGCTGAACTTCTTTGATCTTCTCGCGCAGCCGCAGCACGGGCTCAGGTGTTCGTGGGCTGCCCCAGCCGGCGTCGCGGCGGCCGGTCCAGCGATCCTGGGCGATCCCCATCAAGTCTTCGAGGTCGGCGATTTCACCCCGCATCAGCTCGGCGAACACCCTGGCCTGAGCCACGTCGTTGGGGTGGAACGACCCGGTGCCGCGCGGCGACGACACTGCGCGCGTCGTCCACCCAGCTACCGGGCTCGGGCTCGGATCCTCGAGAAGCACCCACAAATAGTCAGGGCACGTGCTGGAGGTTTTCTGTGAATGCGGTTGCCGGATGCTGTCACGCCACCTGTTGTTCACTTTGCTGAGAAAGTCGGCAAAACCCCGAGCTACCTAGCTTGTGTCGACATTTGGCATGGCCCTGGCCTGCGTCTATGTGGTTCGGGCCGGTTGACACCAGTGAAATGACCTTGTCTTCGACGGTCTTTGGGCTATTGTGTGACGGTCGGCACACGCCAGCTCTGCGCACCGCCACCCGTGTCATGGCAAACGCGTTAGGTCGGCTAAGGACGAGGGAGTCTGAGAAGCGCATGAGCAGTCCGATCGACCAGGTGACCGCGCGGTGTGCCCGGGCGTATCACACCGGTTCATTGTTGTTGCGCGGGTCGCCTGCCGCGGCAGGCTGGCTGCTGGGCTGGTTGTCTGCGGAGTTCGCCCCGCACGTGCTCACCGGGCACGCGCTGTCGGTGGTGCCCTCCCCGCTGGAGAAGGTCGCCTCGACGCTGGCCGTTCAGCGCGCTGACACCGTGCTCGACACCGCCCTGCTGGAGACGTTCGGCAAGGATTACACCAAGGCGGTGCATCACCCGCTCGCGCCGTACACCGCCCGCCGGCCCAATCTTGCCGCCGTCGTCGAGGCCATGCGCCACCGGCGCCGGTACTCGGCGACCACCACCAACATCTCCTACGGCCCTGGCGGGCGCAGCCACCTGCTCGACATCTGGCGTCGTCCGGACCTTCCGGAGGGCGGCCGCGCGCCGGTGCTCATCCAGGTTCCCGGCGGCGGATGGTCGGTCAACGACAAAAGAGGCCAGGCCTACCCGCTGATGAGCAGGATGACCGAGCTCGGCTGGATCTGCGTGGCGATCAACTACAGCCGAAGCCCGCGCAGCGCCTGGCCCGCCCACATCGTCGACGTCAAGCGCGCCATCGCCTGGGTTCGCGAGAACATCGCCCAGTACGGCGGCGACCCGGACTTCATCGCCATCACCGGCGGCTCGGCCGGTGGGCATCTGTGTTCACTGGCCGCATTGAGCTCGAATGACCCGCAGCTGCAGCCTGGCTTCGAGGACGCCGACACCAGCGTCCAGGCCGCCGCACCGTTCTACGGCGTCTACGACCTGACCAACGTCGACAACATGCACGGCCTGATGATGCCGCTGCTCGAACACGTCGTCATGCAGCGCCGGCTGGCCGAGGACCCGCAGCTGTACCGGGACGCCTCGCCGATGTTCCGCGCTCACCGTGACGCGCCGCCGTTCTTCGTCCTGCACGGCGAGAACGACGCGGTCATCCCGAGCTCGCAGGCGCGGACCTTCGCCGCGGCGCTGCGGGCCGCCGGCGCGCGCACAGTGTCCTACGCCGAGTTGCCCAACGCCCACCACGCCTTCGACACCGTTGCCACGCTGCGCTGTCAGCTGGCCGCCGAGGCGGTCGCCGCGTTCCTCGGCATCACCTACGGCCGGCACGTCTCCGCTCGCAAGCGGAGCCGGCGGGCGGTCAGCTCCGCGAGCTGACGCGCCGGGCAGCTACCCGACGGCAAAACGGTTGTCCCACTTGGCCTACCCGATGGTGGCCGCAGCGGCATCCGATCTATGACAAGCTGCGTTGTCAGAGTGGGGAGAAGCTGCGAACTCGGCATCGGAACGCCGATCGACGTGGCGTTGTGGCCGGCGCTGCTCGTGCTGCGGTCGCTGTGCGTGGCCTGAGGTCACAGACGACTCACAATCACCACCGCTAACGGCGCTGGCCGACTAGCGTGGTTGACGCGTTGATGGATCCGCGAACAGGAGGGTGCTGGTGTCGATGAGGAGGGGTCGATGAGCGGACCCGTCGATGCGAACGGCCTGCCGTCCGAGCTCGGCGCACTCGACATGCTGCTGCACCGGGGTGAGGCCAATCCGCGGACCCGGTCGGGGATCATGGCGCTGGAGATCCTCGACACCACTCCGGACTGGGAGCGGTTCCGGACCTGCTTCGAGAACGCCTCGCGCAAGGTGTTGCGGCTGCGCCAGCGGGTCGTGGTGCCGACACTGCCGACTGCTGCACCGCGCTGGGTGGTCGACCCGGACTTCAATCTGGACTTCCACGTGCGCCGCGTTCGGGTTCCCGAGCCGGGCACGTTACGTGAAGTGCTCGACCTTGCCGAAGTGAGTTTGCAGTCGCCGCTGGACATTTCGCGGCCACTGTGGACCGCGACCCTGGTCGAGGGACTGGAAGGCGGCAAGGCTGCCACCCTGCTGCATCTGAGTCACGCGGTCACCGACGGGGTGGGCGCCACCGCGATGTTCGCCGAAATCTACGACCTGGAGCGTGAACCCGCGCCGCGGCCCGCGCCGCCGATGCCGGTGCCGCAGGATCTGTCGCCCAACGACCTGATGCGCGAAGGGATCAACCACCTGCCCGGCGCGATCGTCGGCGGTCTGCTCGGGGCTGTCTCCGGCGGGCTGTCGGTGGTCGGACGGGTGGTGCGCAATCCGGGCACCGCGGTCTGGGATGCCGTCGACTATGCCCGCTCCGGTCGGCGGGTGATGGGCCGCGCCGCCGACCCGTCACCACTGCTGCGCCGCCGCAGCCTCTCCTCCCGCAGCGAGGCCATCGAAATGCGACTGGCCGATCTGCGTTCGGCCGCCCACGCCGCAGGCGGCTCCATCAACGACGCCTACCTGGCCGGTCTGTGCGGGGCACTGCGGCGCTACCACGAGGCGCTCGGCGTGCCGGTCAACAGCCTGCCCATGGCGGTTCCGGTGAGCCTGCGGGCCGAGGCGGACCCGGCCGGCGGTAACCGATTCGCCGGGGTCAACCTGGCTGCGCCCATCGCCGTCGCGGACCCGGCGGTCCGGATCCAGAAAATCCGCAAGCAGATGACCTCCCGAAGGGAGGAAGCGGCCATCGACCTGATGGGTGCCGTCGCGCCGGTGCTCGGGTTGCTGCCCGACGCCGTGCTCGAGGCGATGAGCGGTTCGGTCATCGCCTCCGACGTGCAGGCCAGCAACGTCCCGGTCTTCGCCGGCGACACCTTCATCGCGGGCGCGAAAGTGTTGCGGCAGTACGGCCTTGGGCCATTGCCGGGCGTGGCGATGATGGTCGTGCTGGTCTCCCGTGGCGGGTTCGCGACGGTCACCGCACGGTATGACCGAGCCTCGATCACTGACGAAGCGCTGTTCGCGCAATGCCTGCGAGAAGGTTTCGACGAGGTCTTGGCGCTGGCCGGCGACCCGCCACCGCGCGTGGTCCCGGCGTCCTTCCCCGACCCGGTCGACGAGCCCGCCCCCCACACTCCGAACGGATCGGTGACCTTCTGATGAGCGACAAGGAGATGCGTCTGCCCGGATCGGTGGCCGAGGTGATGGCCAGCCCGCCGGGCCCGAAGATCGGCGCGTTCTTCGACCTGGACGGCACCCTGGTGGCCGGGTTCACCGCCGTCATCCTCACCCGGGAACGGTTCCGCAGTCGGGATATGGGCATCGGCGAGCTGATCACCATGATCGCCGCCGGACTCAACCATCAGCTCGGCAGGCTGGAATTCGAGGAACTGATCACCAAGGCGTCGCAGGCCCTGCGCGGCCGTGCGCTGTCCGATCTGCACGAGATCGGCGAACGGCTCTTCGTGCAGAAGATCGAGAACCGGATCTATCCCGAGATGCGCGAGCTGGTGGCCGCCCACCTCGAGCGCGGGCACACCGTGGTGCTCAGCTCTTCGGCGCTGACCCTGCAAGTCGAACCGGTCGCCCGCTTCCTGGGTATCGAGAACACTCTGACCAACCGGTTCGAGGTCGACGAAGAGGACATCCTGACCGGCGAGGTCGTCAGGCCGATCCTGTGGGGTCCCGGCAAGGCGAACGCGGTGCAGAAGTTCGCCGCCGAAAACGACATCGACCTCAAGCAGTCCTATTTCTACGCCGACGGTGACGAGGACGTCGCGCTGATGTATCTGGTCGGCAACCCGCGGCCCACCAACCCCGAGGGCAAGATGGCCTCGGTGGCCCGACGGCGTGGCTGGCCGATTCTGGAGTTCTCCAGCCGCGGCGGCGGTGGTCTCATGGGTCAGGTTCGTACGCTGCTCGGTGTCGGGGCATTGGTGCCGGCAGCCACCGGCGCGATCTGGTGGGGAGCACTGACCCGCAGCCGGCGGCGCGGCCTCAACTTCTTCACCACCGCCTTCCCCAACCTGCTGCTGGCCGTCAACGGTGTGCGGCTCAACGTCCAGGGCGCGGAGAACCTCCGCAAGCAGCGCCCGGCGGTGTTCATCTTCAACCACCGCAACAACGCCGACCCGGTCATGGTGGCTTCGTTGTTGCGGGACAACTGGACCGGCGTGGGGAAGAAGGAACTCAAGGATGACCCGGTCGTCGGGACGCTGGGCAAGCTGACCGACACGGTGTTCATCGACCGGGACGACCCCAAGGCCGCCCTCGAGACCATGCACGAGGTCGAGAAGCTGGTAGCCAAAGGGCTGTCGATCATGATCGCCCCGGAGGGCACCCGGCGAGACACCCGAACCGTCGGGCCGTTCAAAAAGGGACCCTTCCGGCTGGCGATGGCCGCCGGGGTGCCGATCGTGCCCATCGTGCTGCGCAACGCGGAGGTCATCGCCTCCCGGGATTCCTCGACGATGAACCCCGGCACGGTCGATATCGTTGTCTACCCGCCCCTTTCGGTGCAGGACTGGACAGTCGACGACCTGACCGAACGCATCGAAGAGGTGCGCCAGCTCTATCTGGACACACTGAAGGACTGGCCGGACGGCCAACTGCCGGACCCGGCCATCTACCACAAGACGACCGCCAAGAAGGCGCCGGCCAAGAAGGCGGCGGCCAAGAAGGCGCCGGCTAAGAAGGCGGCGGCTAAGAAGACGCCGGCCAAGAAGGCGCCGGCCAAAAAGGTCGCACCGCGCACCGCGGACACCCCCGACACCGAGGGCCGGCCATGAGCGGCTCTGACCACCTGACCGACTTCAGCACCACCGACGATGCGCTGGTGCTGGCGTCGGTGTCGTCCAAAGCCGAATTCGAACTGCTCAACGACTGGCTGCACGCCCAGCGACGCGCCCACCCCGACACCAAGGTGGAGGTGCTGCGGCTGCCGGCCGGTGACCCGCCACCGGGCGTGGTGGCCCAACTGGTCGAGGAACTCAGCGTCGGCGAAGACCGGTTGGTGGTGCCGGTCCGGGTGTTCTGGGTGCCAGGTGGGCTACCCACCCGGGTCAAGGTCGTCGGCCTGATCTCCGGGCGCGACACCTACCGCCCGCCGGAGATGTTGCAGCGCAGCATCCTTCGCAAGGATCCGTCCCGCGCCCGCATCGTCGCCGGCGAGCCCGCCAAAGTCTCCGAGCTGCGTCAGCAATGGCAGGAGAACACCGTCGGCGACAGCCCGCGCGATTTCGCCCGCTTCGTGCTGCGCCGCGCCGCACTGGCGATCGAGCGGATGGAATTGCGGCTGCTCGGGCCGGAATACAAGTCCCCACGCCTGATCACCGACGAGCTGATGGCGTCCTCCCGCTTCATGGAAGGCCTCGAGCAGATCCCCGGCGCCGAAGCCGCCAAGGCCGAGGAGATGCTCAACGAGCTGGCCACCGGGTGGAGCAGGTTCTCGGTGGACCTGATCCCCAATCTCGGGCGGGCCATCTTCAGCAGGGGGTTCGACTCCCGGATCGACTACGACGCCATGGAGATCGAGTCCATGCGTCGCGGCCTGGAAGACCACCCGGCGGTGCTGCTGTGGTCGCACCGGTCCTATCTCGACGGTGTGATCGTCCCGGTCGCGATGCAGGAGAACAAGCTGCCGCCCGCGCACACATTCGCCGGGATCAACCTGTCCTTCGGGTTCATGGGTCCGCTGATGCGCCGCTCCGGGGTCATCTTCCTGCGCCGCAAACTCGACGATCCGGTGTACAAGTACGTGCTGCGCCAGTTCGTCGGCTACATCGTGGAGAAACGCTTCAACCTGAGCTGGTCGATCGAAGGCACCCGGTCGCGGACCGGGAAAATGTTGCCGCCCAAGCTCGGACTGCTCTCCTACGTCGCCGACGCCTACCTCGACGGCCGCAGCGAAGACATCCTGCTGCAGCCGGTGTCGATCAGCTTCGACCAGCTGCACGAGACCACCGAATACGCCGCCTATGCCCGCGGCGGGGAGAAGACGCCCGAGAGCGCCGAGTGGCTGTACAACTTCATCAAAGCCCAGGGGGAGCGCAACTACGGCAAGATTTACGTGCGCTTTCCCGACGCGGTGTCGATGCGGCAGTACCTGGGCGAGCCGGGTGGGCCGATCGCCTCCGATCCCGCCGCCAAACGCCTTGCCATGCAAAAGATGGCGTTCGAGGTGGCGTGGCGGATCCTGCGGGTGACCCCGATCAACGCCACCGGGCTGGTGTCGGCGCTGCTGCTCACCACCCGCGGCCGGGCGCTGACCCTGAGCCAGCTGCACCACACCCTGCAGGATTCGCTGGATTACCTTCAACGCAAACAGAATCCGATGACCAACAGCGCACTGCGACTGCGCACGCCGGAAGGGGTGCGGGCGGCGGTCGACGCCCTGTCCAACGGACATCCGGTCACCCGGGTGGACGGCGGTCACGAGCCGGTATGGCGGATCGCCCCGGAGCAGGAACACGAGGCGGCCTTCTACCGCAACACGCTCATCCACGCCTTCCTGGAGACCGCGATCGCCGAACTGGCGCTGGCCCACGCCGGGCGGGCGCCGGACGGCGACCGGGTGGCGGTGTTCTGGGACCAGGCCATGCGGTTGCGCGACCTGCTCAAGTTCGACTTCTACTTCGCCGACTCCGCGGCGTTCCGCGACCACCTCGCCGAAGAGATGTCCTGGCAGGACGATTGGGAAGTCCAGGTCGCCGCCGGCGGCGACGCCGTCGACGCCCTGCTGCGGGCCAAGAAGCCGTTGATGGCGCACGCGATGCTGCGGCCGTTCTTCGAGGCGTACCAGATCGTCGCCGACGTGCTGTGTGACGCGCCCACTGACATCGCCGAGAAGGAGCTGACCAAGCTGGCGCTGGGAGTGGGGGCGCAGTACGCCGCGCAGGGGATGATCCGCAGCAACGAGTCGGTGTCGGCGTTGCTGTTCGCGACCGCCCGGCAGGTGGCAGCCGACCAGCACCTGCTCGAACCCGGACCCGATCTGCCCGGGCGACGGCGGGCGTTCCTGCACGAACTGCGTAACATCCTCAAAGACATGGATCGCATCGCGGTGCTGTCCACTGAACAGTTCTACGATCGCGAGCGCCAACTTCGTGAGCAGCCCGACTGACCGCACCACCGCCGCGTGGCCGGTGCTGTCCCTGGTTGCGTTGTTGGCCGGCATCACCGCCGCCGGTATCGGTGCGCTGTCGCTGAGCGAGGCGCTCACCGCGACCGGACTGCCCGACCCAGGCCCCGTCACCACACTCGGTCTGCCCTTCGTTCGGGCGGTCGGCGAGATCGCGGCGGTGGTGGCCGTCGGCGCGTTCCTGTTCGCCGCGTTCTTCGTGCCACCGCAGGACAACGGTGTCCTCGACGCCGCCGGGTACCGCGCGCTCCGGCTCGGTGTGGCCGCGTCGGGGATGTGGGCGGTGTGCGCTGCCCTCCTGGTGCCGCTCACCGTCTCCGACGTCTCGGGTCAGCCGCTGCGCGATCACCTCAACCCCGTCCAGCTGTGGTCGGTGGCCAGCCTGGTCGACACCGCCAGCGCGTGGCGGTGGACGGCGTTGCTGGCGCTGATCGTCGCGGTCTGCGGCCGCGCGGTGCTGCGCTGGTCGTGGACGCCGGTGTTGCTGGCCGGATCGCTGATCACCCTGGTTCCCCTGGGACTGACCGGCCATTCGTCGGCGGGCGGCTCCCATGACCTGGGCACCAACAGTCTGATGATCCACCTGGTGGCGGCAGCGTTGTGGGCCGGCGGCCTGCTGGCCCTGCTGGCGCACGCCGTGCGCGGCGGCGATCACGCCGACCTCGCCGCCCGGCGGTTCTCGGCGGTGGCGTTCTGGTGCGTCATCGCGATGGCGTTCTCCGGGGTGATCAACGCCTTCATCCGCATGCGGGTCACCGACCTGTTCGCAGGCGAGTACGGCTGGCTGGTGGTCGCGAAAATGATCGCGTTGGGCACGCTGGGAGTGATCGGTTGGCGACAGCGCCGTGGACCGGTGGCCGCGCTGCAGGCCGACCCGCGGGCGCGGGGACCGTTGATCCGGCTCGCCTTCGTCGAGGCGCTGGTGTTCGGGTTGACCTTCGGCATTGCGGTCGGCCTCGGCCGCACCCCGCCCCCGCCGCCACTGGATGCCAACCCCTCCCTCCCGGAAGTGGCCCTGGGCTACGACTTCGCCGGACCGCCCACCCTCGCCCGGATCCTGTTGGACTGGCGATTCGACCTGATCTTCGGCACGGCGGCCATCGTGTTCGCCGGGGTGTATCTGGCCGGTGCGGTCCGGCTGCGTCGCCGCGGCGACGGCTGGCCGGCCGGCCGCACGGCGGCCTGGCTGCTGGGCTGCGCGGTGCTGCTGTTCACCACCTCGTCGGGCCTGGGCCGGTACATGCCGGCGATGTTCAGCATGCACATGGCCGCCCACATGCTGTTGTCGATGCTGGTGCCGATCCTGCTGGTGCTGGGTGCGCCGGTCACCCTGGCGCTGCGGGCGCTGCCGCCGGCCGGTAAGGGCAATCCGCCCGGCCCGCGCGAGTGGCTGCTCGCCGGTCTGCACAGCAAGTGGTCGCGGTTCTTCACCCATCCGGTCGTGGCCACCGTGATGTTCGTCGCCGGCTTCTACGGGCTGTACTTCGGCGGCATCTTCGACGCGGCGGTCAGCAACCATGGCGCGCATGTCCTGATGAACCTGCACTTCCTGATGAGCGGCTACCTGTTCTACTGGGTGGTCATCGGGGTGGACCCCACGCCCAGGCCGCTGCCCCCGGTGGCCAAGATCGGAATGGTGTTCGCCTCCCTGCCGCTGCACGCCTTCTTCGGGGTGGTCCTGATGGGTATGGAGCAGGTGCTGGGGGAGAGCTTCTACCGGTCGTTGAAGCTCAGCTGGCACACCGACCTGTTGGGCGATCAACACCTAGGTGGCGCAATCGCTTGGGCCGCAGGCGAAGTCCCATTGGTGGTGGTGATGATCGCCCTGCTGATTCAGTGGAGCCGCAGCGACCGCAGGACCGCCAAGCGGCTGGACCGCGCCGCCGAGCGGGACGACGACGCGGACCTGGCCGCCTACAACGCGATGCTTGCCGAACTGGCGCGCCGCGACGCCGACGGCGCCAACCACTGAGTCTGTCCACCGACACGACTTCATCCACAGCCGCTCTGGGGTGCGGTCGCTTCGGTGCCGAATTGTCGGGGGAGTGCGGCTGACTGGGATGCACATCTCGATCAACGAAGCACTGAACGAAAGGACCCCAGCCATGTTCGAAACCCATCTCACCGTCGTCGGACGCATCGTCACCGACCTCCGCCGCCGGGTCGTCGGCGACCAGGAACTGATCAGCTTCCGGGTGGCCAGCAACTCCCGCCGCCGCACCGGTGACGGCACCTGGGAGCCGGGAAACTCGCTGTTCATCACGGTCAACTGCTGGGGCAAACTGGTCACCGGCGTCGGCGCCGGCCTCTACAAAGGTGCCCCGGTGATCGTCGTCGGCGACGTGTTCACCAGTGAGTACGAGGACAAGGAGGGTGTGCGGCGGTCGTCGCTGGAGATGCGTGCCACCGCCGTGGGCCCCGACCTGTCGCGAGCGATCATCCGCTTCGAGCAGCCCCAGCCGAAGCCGGTAGAAGGGCCTGTCGAGGAGCCTGTCGCCGAGCCCGTCGCGGGGATCGACGACGCCGATGCCGCCGACGAGGTCCCGGGTATGGCGCTTTCGGCGTGACCTGGCGTCGGCCGCACCGGGTGCAACCAGCGCGGCCGACGCTCAACCCGAGTGGCGCTCAAGTGCGTAGGGGCAGTCGTTCCAGACGGCGGATCGTCACGCTAGGCACCCATGCGGGTGGTTCGGTGGTCTGGAGATCCGTTGTCTCGCCGAGCAATCCGGTCAGCGCGATACGCGTTTCGAGGCGAGCCAGGGCGGCCCCGACACAGAAGTGGATCCCCTTGCCGAACGCGAGATGGCTCCGGATGCCGGGGCGGTCCAGGCGCAGGGTGTCCGGTGCGTCGAAGGCCGCCGGGTCGCGGTTGGCTGCTCCCCACAGCAGCAGGAGGTGGGAGCCTGCCGGTAGTGGCACACCACCCAATTCGGTGTCGCGCAGGACGTGGCGGTAATGACCGCGAAACGGTGATTCCAGCCGCAACGCTTCTTCGATGAACGTCCGAACCAGCTCAGGCTCACCGCGTACACGAGCGGCGACATCCTGATGAGTGGCCAACAGCCACGCCGCATTTCCGAGCAGTCCACCCGTCGACTCGCCGCCCGCGCCGACGAGTTGCATGAGCATCAGCATGCAGGTGTCGGCATCGAGTGCGCCGTCGTTGCACAGCCGCGCCAGATCACCGAGAAGGTTGTCACCGGGATTCCTTCGGGCCGAGGCGAATTCGGCGGACAGATAGCTCGCCAGTTCACCGGCGGCGGAGACAGCACGGGCCAGCTGGTCGGCTGTGATGGCGCCGTCGAGCATCTGCGTCGTGGCATAGGCGCCCGACACCAGCCAGTCGACGTCGACCGCGGGAAAGCCGACCAAGCGGGCCACCACGATCATCGGAAGCCGATCGGCCACGGCGGCCACCCAGTCCACCGATCCAGCAGTGCGGGCATCGGCCCACAACGTTCGCGACGTCGACGCGATGAACGGTTCCAGGGCGCGAATCCGCCTGGCCGCCAGCGCGGGTAGCACCGCCTTGCGGTGGACGTCGTGGATCGGATCGTCGGCGGTGGCCAGCACGTGGCTGCCGTCGCCGGGTCCGGCGAGCCCGAACGGCCGCACGCCGTCGGTGTCCAGGATCATCGTCGCGGTCAGATTGGACGAGAAATCTCCGCCGCGGCCGAGGGCGTCAGTGACCAGCTCCCAGCTGGAGACCAGATAGAAGTCCGACTCCGCGAGCCGATGGACCGGTGCGTTCTCCCGCAGCCAGCGGTAGTACGGGTAGGGATCGGCGGCGGCAAGCATGCTGACAGGCTCGGTCGCGGCCGGCGGCCAGGTCAACGGCACGGCGCGACATTGAGACGGCACGGCCGGCGGCCGATGCTGGCCGCGTCTCACCGCAACGCGCCCAGGTGCACACATCACTGAGATAGCAGAGACTCTATGTCTAATACTGAGACAATGGCCGCCGACTGGCTCGTTGGTTCCGACCGCCGCGCAGCTGCCGCCGAGCGCATCTACGACGCGGCCGCCGAACTGATCGCCCGCAACGGCTTCGACCGGCTCGACATCGACTCGCTGGCCCGGCAGGTGCACTGCTCGCGCGCGACGCTGTACCGGCACGTCGGGGGAAAGCACCAGATCCTCGAACAGGTCCTGGCCCGGCACGCACGGCGGATCAACGAGACGGTTCTGACGGCCGTCGCGGGACTGTCCGGAGCCCAACGCGTGGTCACCGCCATCGACGTCGCCGTACGCCAGATCCGCTCGGATCAGGTCGTCGCCCAACTGCTGCTGCCGGCCCGCCAGGGCGATCTGGTGCTGTTCCTTCGCTCCGGCGTCATCGCGGAATTCGCCGCGGCCAATGCCGGGCTCGATCCCGGGGACGTCGCCGGCGCCCAGTGGATCACCAGGGTGATCTTCTCGCTACTGCTGTGGCCCGGCGCCGACGAACGAGCCGAGGCAGAGATGCTGCGCCGGTTTGTCCGGCCGGTGTTCACCGACTGAAGCTCCCGCCCCGGTGCCGCCTAGGATGGTCGTCGGGATACACGCAAAAGACGGAAGGCAACACCGCGGCAATGGCCGAATACATCTACACGATGCGCAAGGTCCGCAAGGCGCACGGCGACAAGGTCATTCTCGACGACGTCACGTTGGCCTTCCTGCCCGGAGCCAAGATCGGCGTCGTCGGCCCCAACGGCGCGGGTAAGTCCAGCGTCCTGCGGATCATGGCGGGCCTGGACCAGGCCAACAACGGCGACGCCTTGCTGGCGCCCGGCGCCTCGGTCGGCATTCTCATGCAGGAGCCGGTCCTGGACGAGACCAAGACGGTCCGAGAGAACGTCGAAGACGGCGTGGCCATCAAAGCCAAGCTCAACCGGTACAACGAGGTCGCCGAACTGATGGCCACCGACTACACCGACGAGTTGATGGACGAGATGGGCAAGCTCCAGGAGGAGCTCGACGCCGAAGACGCCTGGGACATCGACTCCCAGCTCGAGCAGGCAATGGACGCCCTGCGCTGCCCGCCGCCCGACGAGCCGGTGACCCACCTCTCCGGCGGCGAGAAGCGCCGGGTGGCGCTGTGCAAGCTGCTGCTGAGCAAGCCGGATCTGCTGCTGCTCGACGAGCCCACCAACCACCTCGACGCCGAAAGCGTGCTCTGGCTCGAACAGCACCTGGCCGCCTACAAGGGCGCGATCCTGGCCGTCACCCACGACCGGTACTTCCTGGACAACGTCGCCGAGTGGATCCTCGAACTCGACCGCGGCCGCGCCTACCCATACGAGGGCAACTACTCGACCTACCTGGAGAAGAAGGCCGAACGCCTGGAAGTGCAGGGCAAGAAGGACCAAAAGCTGCAGAAGCGGCTCAAGGAGGAGCTGGCCTGGGTGCGCTCCGGCGCCAAGGCCCGGCAGGCCAAGAACAAGGCTCGCCTCGGTCGCTACGAGGAGATGGTCGCCGAGGCGGAGAAGACCCGCAAGCTCGACTTCGAGGAGATCCAGATCCCGGCCCCGCCGCGGCTGGGCAACGTCGTCGTCGAAGTCGAACACCTCGACAAGGGCTTCGAGGGCCGCACCCTGATCAAGGACCTGTCCTTCACCCTGCCGCGTAACGGCATCGTCGGCGTGATCGGCCCCAACGGTGTCGGCAAGACCACGCTGTTCAAGACGATCGTCGGCCTCGAGCAGCCCGACAGTGGCACCGTCCGGATCGGCGAGACGGTCAAGCTGAGCTACGTCGACCAGAGCCGAGCCGGCATCGACCCGAAGAAGACCGTGTGGCAGGTGGTCTCCGACGGCCTGGACTTCATCGAGGTGGGGCAGAACGAGATCCCGTCCCGGGCCTACGTCTCGGCCTTCGGGTTCAAGGGCCCCGATCAGCAGAAGCCGGCCGGGGTGCTCTCCGGCGGTGAGCGCAACCGCCTCAACCTGGCGCTGACCCTCAAAGAGGGTGGCAACCTGATCCTGCTCGACGAGCCCACCAACGACCTCGACGTCGAGACGCTGTCCTCGCTGGAGAACGCGCTGGAGAACTTCCCTGGCTGCGCGGTGGTGATCAGCCACGACCGCTGGTTCCTGGACCGCACCTGCACGCACATCCTGGCGTGGGAGGGCGACGACGACAACGAGGCCAAGTGGTTCTGGTTCGAGGGCAACTTCGGGGCCTACGAGGAAAACAAAATCGAGCGCATGGGAGCCGACGCGGCCCGTCCGCACAGGGTCACCCACCGCAGGCTCACACGCGACTAATGTGGTCGGCTGCGGACCAGCGCCGGTTCGCAAGCTGATCAGGAGCGGCAGGTATGACGGTTGACCCCAGAACTACCAGCCTCGACTTACCGGTCGAGTGGTCCCACCTCAGCCAGGACGCCGTCGACGAGATGAACTCGGCGATGGGTGCGGCCTACGTCGCCACCTATCGAGGGCCGCACGGCGGTGCGCCGGACGTCGACGCCACCGACACCGGGCCGCTGGTCACCGCGGCGGCGCACCGCACCATTCCCCCCGGCCTCATCGCCGCGCAGGAACGCCTCGCGCACCGCCGGCCCGCCGGCGAGACCCTGGTCGCGATCTACTCCGGGAGCGACCCGGGCGGGTTCGGGCCGGCGCTGCAGATCGTCACCGACCAGGCCGCCATGCTGCTGGACTCGGTCACCGTGCTGATGCACCGGCTCGGTGTCGCCTACGTCGCGCTGATGAACCCGGTGTTCCGGGTGCGGCGCAGCCCGACCGGGGAGCTGCTCGACGTCCGGCCGGCCGGCACCGAACTGGCCGAAGATGGCATCGAGGAATCCTGGATCCACATCCAGCTCTCGCCCACGGTCAACCGCAAGGCCCTGGCCGAGGCCGAACGCATGCTGCCGATGGTGGTCGCCGACGCCCGCCAGGTGGCGTCCGACTCGGTGGCGCTCAGTGCCGCCCTGCACGACCTGGCCCGCGCGATCGACACCGATCCGGGCACTCGGTTCGTCGGCCCCGACCGCGGTGACGTCGCCGACCTGCTGCGCTGGCTGGCCGAGGGCAACTTCGTGCTGCTCGGCTGCCAGAGCTGCACGATCAGCGACGGGATCGCCACCGTCGACGAGGGCAGCCGCCTGGGCGTCGCGCGGCTGCGCACCGAGGTGTTGCCGCAGCTGAGCAACGACGGTGAGCTGCTGGTGCTGGCGCAGGCGACCATGCCCAGCTTCCTGCGCTACGGCGCCTACCCGTACATCGTGGTGGTGCGAGAGCAGACTCCCCAGGCGCTGAAAGAGCACCGCTTCGTCGGATTGTTCACCGTGGCTGCCACCAGTGCCAACGTGCTCGACATCCCGCTGATCTCGCGGCGGGTGCGCGAAGTGCTGGCAATGTCGCAGAACGACCCCAGCCACCCCGGACAGCTGATGTTGGACATCATCCAGACCATCCCGCGCTCGGAGCTGTTCTCGCTGGGCGCCGAGCAGTTGCTGGCCATGGCTACCGCGGTGGTCGACCTCGGTTCGCGGCGGCGCGCGTTGCTGTTCCTGCGTGCCGGGCAGCTCGGCCACTTCGTGTCCTGCCTGGTCTACCTGCCGCGCGACCGCTACACCACGGTGGTCCGGCTGGCCATGCAGGACATCCTGGTCCGCGAATTCGGCGGCCTGAGCATCGACTACACCGCGCGAGTCAGTGAATCACCCTGGGCTGTTGTGCATTTCACCGTCCGGCTGCCGGACAGCTCCACCCGGCAATCGATCGACACCACCGACGACAACCGCACCCGGGTGCAGGGTCTGCTCACCGAGGCGCTGCGCACCTGGGGCGACCGGCTGATCGGCGCCGCCCAGGCCGGCAAGATCGACCAGCTGATGGCCGAGCACTACGCCGAGGCGCTGCCCGAGGAGTTCAAGCAGGCTGTCACCCCGTCGGAAGCGATCACCGACATCGGCTTCATCGAAGCGCTGCAAGAGAATTCGGTCAAGCTCCAGTTCGAGGAGGGTGACGAGGGGCGGGAAGCCTTCCTCACCTGGTATCTGGGTGGATCGACCGCTTCACTGAGCCACCTGCTGCCGATGCTGCAGTGCATGGGTGTGCTGGTGCTCGAGGAGCGGCCGTTCACCGTGGTGCGCCCGGACGGGCTCAAGGTGTGGATCTATCAGTTCAAGATCCGTCCCGACGCGTCGATCCCGGACCCCGCCACCCAGGAGGAGTGGGAGGTCAACGGCCAGCGTTTCGCCGACGCCGTCACCGCGATCTGGCAGGGCCGCGCGGAGATCGACCGGTTCAACGAACTGGTACTGCGGGCCGGACTCACCTGGCAACAGGTCGCCGTGCTGCGCGCCTATGCAAAGTATCTGCGGCAGGCCGGATTCCCGTACAGCCAGGCGCACATCGAGTCGGTGCTCAACGGCAACACCGGCACCACCCGCTCACTGGTCGCGCTCTTCGAGGCGATGTTCGATCCGGATTCGGCCGCCAAGGGGCTGGACGCGCACGCGGCGGCCGCCGAGGTCACCGCCGACATCGACGCGCTGGTCAGCCTCGACACCGACCGGGTGTTGCGGGCGTTCGCCTCGATGATCCAGGCCACCCTGCGCACCAACTTCTTCGTCGACAGTCCCGATTCGGCGCGCGCCCAGAACGTGTTGTCGCTCAAGCTCAATCCGCAGCTGATCGACGAATTGCCGTTGCCGCGGCCGAAATTCGAGATCTTCGTGTACTCGCCGCGGGTCGAGGGCGTGCACCTGCGGTTCGGTCACGTGGCCCGCGGCGGGCTGCGCTGGTCGGACCGGCGGGAAGACTTCCGCACCGAGATCCTGGGCCTGGTCAAGGCTCAGGCCGTCAAGAACGCCGTCATCGTGCCGGTCGGCGCCAAGGGCGGATTCGTGGTCAAGCAGCCGCCCGCCCCGATCGGCGACCCCGCCACCGACCGCGACGCGCTGCGCCATGAAGGTGTCGCCTGCTACCGGCTGTTCATCGCCGGGCTGCTCGACGTCACCGACAACGTCGATCGCGCCACCGGCCAGGTGCTCCCCCCAGCCGGGGTGGTGCGGCGCGACGGGGACGACGCCTACCTCGTCGTCGCCGCCGACAAGGGCACCGCCACCTTCTCCGACATCGCCAACGACGTCGCCCACTCCTACGGCTTCTGGCTGGGCGACGCGTTCGCCTCCGGCGGTTCGGTGGGCTACGACCACAAGGCCATGGGGATCACCGCCAAGGGCGCCTGGGAGGCGGTGAAACGCCACTTCCGGGAGATGGGGGTGGACACCCAGAGCGAGGACTTCACCGTCGTGGGTGTCGGCGACATGAGCGGCGACGTCTTCGGCAACGGAATGCTGCTCTCGCACCACATTCGGTTGATCGCCGCCTTCGACCACCGGCACATCTTCGTCGACCCCAACCCCGACTCGGCACGGTCCTGGGAGGAACGCCGGCGCCTGTTCGACCTGCCCCGCTCGAGCTGGGAGGACTACGACGCAAGCCTGATCAGCGAGGGCGGCGGGGTGTTCAGCCGCCAGCAGAAGTCCATCCCGATCAGCCCGCAGATGCGCGCCGCGCTCGGCATCGAGGACGCCGCCGAGGAGTTGACCCCGCCCGCCCTCATGCGCGCGATCCTGCAGGCCCCGGTGGACCTGCTGTTCAACGGTGGTATCGGCACCTACATCAAGGCCGAGTCCGAATCCGACGCCGACGTCGGCGACCGCGCCAACGACACGGTGCGGGTCAACGGAAACCAGGTGCGCGCCAGGGTGATCGGCGAGGGTGGCAACCTGGGGGTGACCTCACTGGGTCGCATCGAGTTCGACCTGGCCGGCGGACGGATCAACACCGACGCGATGGACAACTCGGCCGGGGTGGACTGCTCCGACCACGAGGTCAACATCAAGATCCTGGTCGACGCACTGGTCACCGCGGGCAAGGTCGACGCCGAGGAACGCACCGAACTGCTGGCCTCGATGACCGACGAGGTGTCCCGACTGGTGCTGGCCGACAACATCGACCAGAACGACCTGATGGGCACCAGCCGGGCCAACGCAGCCGCGCTGCTCAACGTGCACGCCCGCCAGATCCGCGAACTCGAGGAACGCCGGGGGCTCAACCGCCAACTCGAGGCGCTGCCGTCCAACAAGGAGATCCGCCGTCGCCAGGAGGTGGGGCTCGGGCTCAGTTCGCCGGAATTGGCCACGCTGATGGCGCACGTCAAGCTCAGCCTCAAAGACGATGTGCTGGCCAGCGAGCTGCCCGACCAGGAGGTGTTCGCCGCCCGGCTGCCGCGCTACTTCCCGAGCCAACTTCGCGACAACTTCGCCCCGGACATCCGCAACCACCAGCTGCGCCGGGAGATCGTCACCACGATGCTGGTCAACAACGTCGTCGACACCGGCGGGATCACCTACGCCTACCGGGTCACCGAGGACGTCGGGGTCGGTTACGTCGACGCGGTGCGGACCTTCGTGGCCACCGACGCGATCTTCGGCGTCGGCGAGGTGTGGCAGCGGATTCTCGACGCCAGCCAGAACAACGGCATGCCGGTCACCATCTCCGACCGGATGACCCTGGATCTGCGCCGCCTGCTCGACCGGGCGTCCCGGTGGCTGCTGAACTACCGCCCGCAGCCGCTGGCGGTCGGAGCCGAGATCAACCGGTTCGCCGCCAAGGTCGCCGAGCTGACCCCGCGAATGTCGGAATGGCTGCGCGGTGACGACAAGGCGATCGTCAACAAGGAAGCAGGCGAGTTCGCCGCCCACGGTGCACCGCCGGACCTGGCGTACGCGGTGGCCACCGGGCTCTACCAGTACAGCCTGCTCGACGTCATCGACATCGCCGACATCGTCGAGCGGGACGCGGCGGAGGTCGCCGACACCTATTTCGCGCTGATGGACCACCTCAGCACCGACGGGCTGCTGACCGCGGTGTCGGGTCTGCCCCGCGACGATCGCTGGCATGCCTTGGCCCGGTTGGCCATTCGCGACGACATCTACGGATCGCTGCGGGCGTTGTGCTTCGACGTGCTGGCAGTCGGCGAGCCCGAGGAGACCGGCGAAGAGAAGATCGCCGAGTGGGAGCACACCAACTCCTCCAGGGTCGAGCGGGCGCGCCGCACGCTCGCCGAGATCTACGCCGACGACGAGCGCGACCTCGCCACCCTGTCGGTGGCCGCCCGGCAGATCCGCAGCATGACCCGAACGAGTGGAACAGGATCAAGTGGCTAACGGCTTCACCACCGGCGTGCACGTGCGCTGGTCGGATATCGACATGTACCAGCACATCAACCACGCCACCATGGTGACGATTCTGGAGGAGGCGCGGGTCGACTTCCTGCGCGAACCCTTCGCCGCGGACATCACCACCATCGGATTGCTCATCCACGAGGTGCAGGTGCTCTACAAAGGCCAGCTGCGCCTTGCCGATTCACCGCTGCAGGTGACGATGTGGACCAAGCGGCTGCGAGCCGTCGACTTCACCCTCGGTTACGAAGTGCGGTCGGTGAACGCCGACCCGGACTCGCGGCCCGCGGTGATCGCCGAGACGCAATTGGCCGCCGTGCACATCGAGGAGCAGCGACTGGTCCGCCTGTCGCCCACTCACCGGGAGTATCTGCAACGCTGGCTGCGATGAGCCGCGTCCTGTCAGTCCCCGACGCCGTCGGGCGCAACGACCTGGCGGCCTTCGTCGAACGCGCGCTGCGGCTCGACGAGGCCGCGGTGATCCGGCTGCGGGCACGTGGGACAGGGTTGGTGACGGCCTGGGTGGCGACGGGATTCGACGTGCTCGCGGTCCGGGCCGTTCCGGGCAGTGTGGCACCGGCCGACTTCTCCTGCGGTGCCGACGAGTTGGCTCGCGGCTTGCGCAATGCCGATGCCTCGGGTGCGATCGAGACCGGCTATCCGATGGATTCCGCGTGGCGGGGTGCGCTGCCGCCGGACACCGGATTCACCCACGTCGACGACGTGCCCGCTGATGTGCTCGCCGAACTGGCGCGCCGTGGTGCCGGGCTGGCCCGTGAGCACGGCGGGGCGCACGGGCCGCCGCCGTCGCTGCTCGATTCCGACGTGCTGCAGGTCAGCTCGGGCGACACCACGGTCGGCGTGCCGTTGAGATGCGTATTCGCTTTGGCTGCAATGGGTTTCGTGCCGGATTCGCCCGGCGCCGACGAGATCGTGCGGGTGCGGTTGCTGCCGGCGTGGTTGCGTATCGATGCCCGTTTCGGCTCGGTGTACCGTCGTCGCGGCGACCCAGCCCTGGTGCTGCGGTGAGGGCGGCCAGGCTGCCGTTCATGGCTCGTCCGGCTGCCCGGGTGGCCGTCGGGGGAGCGCTGGGTGCGGTGGTCACCGCGGTGTTGTGGCGGCCCGCCGGGGTGTTGGCGCTGCTCGGCGGTTGGAGTGCACTGGCATTGGTGTTCACCGGCTGGACCTGGCTGGCGCTGTGGGGGTTTGGCCATCACCGCACCGCGACGCATGCCCGCAGCGAGCAGCCCGGGCACGTCGCCGTCATCTCGCTTGTCCTTGGCGGCGCCGTGGCCAGCCTCGCCGGAGTCGGGGTCCTACTGCACCGCACCGACGATCTGGGCGCCGGTTGGTTGGCGGTGGGCAGCATCGTGCTGTCCTGGCTGACCATCCACACCCTGTTCGCGCTGATCTACGCCAAGCACTACTTCCATCCCGAGCACCCCGGTGGGATCGACTTCAACGACCCCGACCACCATGACCGTCCGAGCTATTCGGACTTCTTCTACGTGGCCTTCGCGGTCGGGATGAGCTTCGCGATCTCCGACACGAATCTGACCAGCACGAGGATGCGCCGAACCGCGCTCGGGCACGGCCTGCTGTCGTTCGTATTCGGGACGATGATCATCGCCTCGGTGGTCAATGTGGTCTCGTCGAGTTAGTCGGGCTGAATCCAGGCCGCTGAATTCGGTTGCAGTGCACCGTTGTTCACCGGTGTACTGGCAGCGATCACCGTGCCGCCGGGCAGGGTGAGCGGGCGGCTGCCGGTGTTCAGCACGCACACCAGGCCGCCGGACAGGAAGGCCAGCGCGTCAGATCCCAGCTGCAACCACTCCACGTCGTTCTCGGTGACGTGGAGCTGGCTGCGGCGCAGGCCAACGATGGTCCGGAAGAACGCCAACGTGGAGTCCGGGTCGGCGAGCTGACGTTCGACGGTCAGCGTGTCCCACTCCGGCGGGATCGGTAGCCAGGTGTCGGGGCTGGACGAGAAGCCGAATGGAGGAGCGGTACCCGACCACGGCATGGGCACCCGGCAGCCGTCGCGGCCGCGTTCGGTATGCCCGGACCGTTCCCACACCGGGTCCTGCAGCACCTCGTCGGGCAGGTCGACGTTGGGCAATCCCAGCTCTTCGCCATTGTAGATGAACACTGCGCCCGGCAAAGCGAGCATGACCATCGCCATGGCTCGGGCGCGCGCCAGTCCGACTGTGCCGCCGCCATATCGGGTGACCTCGCGGTCCACGTCGTGATTGGACAGCGTCCAGGTGGGGCTGGCGTCCTCGATCGAGGCCGCCGCCAACGCGTTCTCGATGGCTCCGTGGATGCTCACCGCGTCGAAGTCGGCCCGCACCAGCCGGAAGTTGAAGCCCATGTGCAGCTCGTCGGGGCGCAGATACTTGGCGAAGTCCTCGTTCTCGAAAACCCAGATCTCACCGATCGACACCGCGTGCGGGTAATCGTCGAGCACCGAACGGATCCCGCGATGAATGTCGTGCACACCCTCATGGTTGAACCGTGGGTCGTCGTCCTGGGAGGTCAACATCTCGACGTCGGGGTTGGACATGTCCGGCAGACCGGGCGGCTTGGACATGCCGTGCGCGACGTCGATACGGAAGCCGTCGACCCCGCGGTCCAGCCAGAACCGCAGCGTCTTCTCCAGGTCCTCGAACACCTCGGGGTTGTCCCAGTTGAGGTCGGGCTGCGCAGGGTCGAACAGGTGCAGGTACCACTGGCCGTCGGCCACCCGGGTCCACGCCGGGCCGCCGAACACCGACACCCAGTTGTTGGGCGGGCTACTGCCGGCACGGCCACGCCCATCCCGGAAGATGTAGCGCTCCCGCTCGGCGCTGCCGGGAGTCGCGGCCAGCGCGGCCTGAAACCAGGCGTGTTGGGAGCTGGTGTGGTTGGGCACCAGGTCCATCGTCACCCGGATGCCGCGGGTGTGCGCCTGCTCGATCAGCCGGTCCAGTGCCCCCAAGCCGCCGAACATCGGGTCGACGTCACGCGGGTCGGCCACGTCGTAGCCGTGGTCGGCCATCGGCGACACCATGACCGGGTTGAGCCAGATCGCGTCGATCCCCAGCGCGCTGAGGTGGTCGAGGTGGTCGGTGACACCATCCAGGTCGCCGACGCCGTCACCGTTGCTGTCGGCGAACGAGCGGGGATAGACCTGGTAGAAGACGGCGTCGGTCCACCACTGCGGGGCGCTCACAGTGCGGAGTTGACCATCGCCTCGGCGGCCATCTCCAGGTAGGCCACCAGTTCCTGCCGGTGCTCGTCGTCGAGCGTCTGGCCGTCGATCGAGGCGACCGCGATGTGCATGCAGCGCAGCCAGGCGTCACGTTCGATGGGCCCGATCCGGAACGGCATGTGGCGCATCCGCAGCCGGGGATGTCCGCGCTGATCAGAGTAGGTACGGGGGCCGCCCCAGTACTGCTCGAGGAACATCCGCAACCGGTCTTCGGCGCCATCCAGGTCATCGTCGGGATAGAGCGGACGCAGCACCTCGTCCTCGCGCACCAGCTCGTAGAAGTGGGACACGATCTTGCGGAACGTCTCGGCGCCGCCCACCGCGTCGTAGAACGTCTGCCCATCCCCGCTGGCCCCAGTCTCGGTCACCCCACCATTGTGTACGCCCGTGCCGAGGGCAGCAGACGTCACCCGATGTTCACGGATTTGACCTGCGAACACGGTGCAAATTGCCGTGCGGTCGACCGCGATCCGTGGTGGACTGGTGCCTGGAGGACGCATGGCTCAGCGCAACCGGAACCGCGGTCACCGCGCCGCGGCGGGCCCGATCGGGTCGATATCGAGCTCTGGGCTGCACACCGACCCTCACATACCCGGCCCGGCCGACGGATCAGTGTGGGGGCGTCGCCGGGTGTTGTTGCTGAATTCGACCTACGAACCGCTGACGGCGCTGCCGATGCGCCGGGCGGTGATCATGCTCCTGTGCGGCAAGGCCGACGTCGTCCACGACGACCCCGCGGGGCCCGTCATCCACTCGGCGACCCGGGCGATCGTCGTGCCGTCCGTGATCCGGCTGCGCAGCTACGTGCGGGTGCCCTACCGGGCGCGCATCCCGATGACCCGGGCCGCGCTGATGCACCGGGACCGGTACCGCTGCGCGTACTGCGGGTCCAAGGCCGACACCGTCGACCACGTGATCCCGCGTAGCCGCGGCGGGGAGCATTCCTGGGAGAACTGCGTGGCCGCCTGCGCGGCGTGCAACCACCGCAAGGCGGACAAGCTGCTGACCGAACTGGGCTGGACGCTGCGGCTGGTGCCGATGCCGCCCAAGGGCCAGCACTGGCGGTTGTTGTGCACCATCAAGGAACTCGATCCGGCGTGGGTGCGCTACCTGGATGAGGGCGCGGCATGAGACTGCTACGGTTTGCCTCGTGAGCACTGCAGCCATTCATTCGATTATGGGCGGAATCCCGCTGCTGTTGGTAGCGATACTCTCCGCACTGATCTTCGCTCGCAAGGGCAATCACCCTGCGACGTACACGCTTTCCGAGAAGTGGACCCACGCGCCGATCCTGTGGGCGGCCGTCGACGAGGTGGTCCCCGGCGGTGGTCATCACGGCCACGGCGCAGCCGAGACGACTGTGGGAGGTGGCGCAAGTGGCAAGTGGTGAGCACGGTACCGCGGTAGCGACCGTCGATTCGGACAACCTGCCCTACGGCTGGGCGGTGACCACCAGCGGTCGGCTTTCGGGCGTGACCGAGCCCGGCGAGCTGTCGGTGCACTACCCGTTCCCGATCAAGCAATTGGTCGAGCTGGACGACGCACTGAAGTACGGCAGCCGGCAGGCCAAGGCCCGCTTCGCGGTCTACATCGGCGACCTGGGCAGCGATACCGCCGCCCGGGCGCGCGAGATCCTTGCCGAGGTGCCCACCCCGAACAACGCCGTGCTGCTGGCGGTGTCGCCCGACCAGCGGGCGATCGAGGTGGTGTACGGCACCGACCTGCGTGGTCGTGGCGCCGAGTCCGCGGCTCCGCTGGGGGTTTCAGCGGCCGCGTCGGCGTTCAAAGAGGGCAACCTGATCGACGGCTTGGTCAGCGCCGTGCGGGTGATGTCGGCAGGCATCGCCCGCCCGTAGTCAGGTCGACGCAGCGAGCAACTCGCCGCGGATCTGCACGTAGCGCTCGAGGAACCGACGTTCGTCGAGCCGCTTACGGCGCAGCCAGCCCGTCACCTCGTCATTGCACTTGCTGGCGTTGCATGCGCCGCAGGCGGGCACGACGTTGTCGATCGTGTAGCGCCCGCCCCGGGATATCGCCATGACGCAGTCGCGTTGCAGCGGCTTGCCCGTCGCGCCGCAGTACGCGCAGCCGTTCCAGGCCAGCTTGATCGCTGCCCACTGCTCGTCAGTGAGGTCGTTGACCGCCGCTTTCACGCGGCGGGTGCGTCGGCGCGCCGCGCGGGCTCGACGAGTATTGGCCCCTGCCATGGCGTGATCATGGCAGCGAGAGGTCACCCAGCGTCGAAGGCGCGCGCTTTCAGCGCACGCTCGACACCGGCCCGGCCTTCGAGCACCAGCCGTCGCAGCGCCGAGGGCACCTCACCGCCGAGGAACTCGTCGGCCGCGGCCAACGCTTCGGAGCTGATGTCCCAGGACGGGTACAGGCCGACCACCACTGTCTGGGCCACCTCGCTGGACCGCCGCTCCCACACACCGGCGATCGCATCGAAGTAGCGCGCGGTGAACGGCTGCAGCAGTGCGGCCTGCCCCGGCTGGGCGAACCCGCCGATGATCGCCCGCGCGGTGATGTTGGCCAGCGTGTCGTCCTCGACGACCTGCTGCCAGGCCTGCTCCTTGACCGGGGCCTGCGGCCGGGCCGCCGCCGCGGCGGCGGCATGACGCTTACCCGCCGCGGTCGGATCGCGCTGCGCCTCGGCGTCGATGAACGGGCGCTCCGGTCCGTCGCCGTCGATGTCACCGGAGGCGGCCAGCGCGGTGACGATGCGCCAGCGCAGATCGGTGTCGATCACCAGGCCGGGCAGGTTCACCTCGGCCGGTTCGTTGTCGAGCAGCGTGGCCAGCACCGCGACGTGGTGCAGCTGCAGCGCCGACGTGCACAACGCGTTGACGAAAGCGAGTTGGTGATCCGAACCCGGCGTCGCCTCCCGCGCCAGATCCAGCAGCCGGTCGGCGAACGCCGGCCAGCCGTTGGCGCACGCCCACTGCGGGTCGGCATAGGAGTTCAGCGCGGTCTGCGCCTGCAACAGCAGCCGCTGCGCCACGCCGACCTCGGTCTCGGCCTGGACGCCACTCATCACCAGCGCCACGAAGTCGCGGGCCTTGAGCTCGGCGTCGCGGGTCATCTCCCACGCTGCCGACCACACCAGCGTCCGCGGCAACGGCTCGGCGATATCGGCGATGCGGCTCAGCGCGGTCCGCAGGGAATCCTCGTCGAGCCGCAGCGAGCAGTACGTCAGGTCGTCGTCGTTGACCAGCACCAGCTTGCCGCGGGAAACCCCCTGCAGCGCAGGCACTTCGGTGACCGGACCGGAGACGTCGAGCTCCTCGCGGTGCACCCGCACCAGCTTGCCGGTGACCGGGTCGTCGTCGTAGATGCCGACCGCCAGTCGGTGTACCCGCGTCTCACCCGCGCCGGGTGCCGCACCGCCCTGGGCGATCGCGAACCGGCTGAACGTGCCGTCGGCGTCGACGTCGAAGTCGGCGCGCAACGTGTTCAGCCCGGTGGTCTTGAGCCACTGCCGGCCCCAGTCGGACAGGTCGCGCCCGGACGCCTTCTCCAAGGCGCCCAGCAGGTCGTCGAAGGTGGCGTTGTCGAAGGCGTGCGCGGCGAAGTAGTCCCGCAGGCCGGCCAGGAAGTGCTCCAGGCCGACGTAGGCGACCAGCTGCTTGAGCACGCTGGCGCCCTTGGCGTAGGTGATGCCGTCGAAGTTGACCTCGACGGCGTGCAGGTCGGGAATGTCAGCGGCCACCGGATGGGTCGACGGCAGCTGATCCTGCCGGTAGGCCCACGACTTCTCCACGTTGGCGAACGTGGTCCAGGCCTGGTCGTACTCGGTGGCCTCGGCCTGGCACAGCACCGAGGCGAACGTCGCGAACGACTCGTTGAGCCACAGGTCGTCCCACCACGTCATGGTCACCAGGTCGCCGAACCACATGTGTGCCATCTCGTGCAGCACCGTCTCGGCGCGGCGCTCGTAGCTGTAGCGGGTGACCTTCGACCGGAAGACGTAATCCTCCAGGAAGGTCACCGCGCCCGCGTTCTCCATGGCGCCGGCGTTGAACTCGGGCACGAACAGCTGGTCGTACTTGCCGAACGCGTACGGCACCCCGAAGTTGCGGTGGTAGAAGCCGAAGCCCTGCTTGGTCTCGGTGAACAACCGCTCGGCGTCCATGAACTCGGCCAGCGAGGACCGGCAGAACAGGCCGAGCGGGATCTCGCCGTGTTCGTCGGTGTAGACGTCGTCCCAGCGCGCGTACGGCCCGGCGATAAGAGCCACCAGGTAGGTGCTCATTCTCGGAGTGGTGGCGAAGGTGTGGGTGCCGTTGTCGGCCGTCACCGTCGCGCCGTTGGAGATCACCTGCCAGTGCGGCGGCGCGGTGACCGTCACGTCGAAGGTGGCTTTGAGGTCCGGCTGGTCGAAGCAGGCGAACATCCGCTTGGCATCGGCGGTTTCGAACTGCGAATAGAGGTAGACCTCGTCGTCGACCGGGTCGACGAAGCGGTGTAGCCCCTCGCCGGTGTTGGAGTAGCGGCAGTCGGCGTCGACGACCAAGACATTGTGCTCGGCCAGGCCGCGCAGCGGGATGCCGGTGGACTCGTCGTACTCCGACACGTCGATGTCCTGGCCGTTGAGCACGGCGCTGTGCACGGTGGCCGCCGCCAGGTCGATGTAGGTGTCCGATCCGGGCAGCGCCTCGAACTCCACGGTTGTGGTGGATCGGAATGTCGCATGTGGACCCGTGAGGTCCAGCTCGATGCGGTAATTGCCGACGGTGACCAGAGCGGCGCGCTCGATGGCCTCGTCACGAGTCAGATTGGGAAGTGCCACCCCACCAACCTAGTGGTGGTGGGTCACATGTGCGGCGCCTGGACCCACTGCAGGAACGTTCCGTTGGCGATCGAGCTCATCATCGCCGGGCAGTACATCTTGACCGCGACCCCGGCGAAGAACGCCGCCATCTGCGGCGGGATGCCGTTGCCCTGAACCTGGGCCACCGCGGAGCCGAAGGACTTACCCGGTCCGACCAGTTGGGGGCAGACGGACTTGGCCATCTGGGTGGCCAACTCGGCGTTGTCGAATTTGATGCCGGCCTGGTCGAGGGCGGCGATGAACGCGTCGTCGACTGCATCGGCGCGGGCCGGCGCGGCCAGCGCGGTTGCGGCGGTGACCACCGCAGCAGCGGTCAATGCTCGGGCGGTGGTAGCGACGGACTTTGAAGCGAACACGGACACTCCCTGGGTAGGTGGGAGTGTCCTCGGGTCACTCCATTCACTTCTGGAACACTGGTGCACGTTGGTCACGCCAGCGACACGGTTCGGTCAAGAAATGCCACCTATGCGTTTTCTGTGCGCCCATCCCCAGGTTGTTGTGGTCGCCAACCGGGAACAGCCACACGGCGGCGAGAGTTGAGTTGAGCCAGATCTATATCCATCGTCAGGAGGAGCGCGCATGTCCGAGAAATCAGTAGCCGGCTTCTGGTTCGACCCGCTGTGCCCGTGGTGCTGGATCACCTCCCGGTGGATCCTCGAGGTGCAGAAGGTCCGCGATATCGACGTCGACTTCCGGGTGATGAGCCTGGCAGTCCTCAACGAGGGCCGGGACCTGCCCGAGGAGTACCGGGCCATGATGAAGACGGCGTGGGGCCCGGTCCGTGTCGCCATCGCCGCCGAGCAGGCGCATGGCCGGGAGATCCTCTCCCCGCTCTACACGGCGATGGGCACCCGAATCCACAACCAGAACTATCGGGAAACCGACCCCGATTTCACCAAGGTGATCTCCGAGTCGCTGGCAGAGGTCGGCCTGCCCGCCGAACTCGCCGAGGCCGCCACCACCGACAAGTACGACGATGCGCTGCGCAAGAGCCACCACGAGGGGATGGACGCCGTCGGTGACGACGTCGGCACGCCGACCATCCACATCAACGGTGTGGCCTTCTTCGGCCCGGTGCTCTCCCGCATCCCGCGCGGGGAAGAGGCGGGCAAACTGTGGGACGCGTCGGTGACCTTCGCCGCCTACCCGCACTTCTGGGAGCTGAAGCGCACGCGAACCGAAGCGCCGCAGTTCGACTGAATTTTCCGCTCCGGTTGCGCGCCGGCTCAATAGGTACAGACTTCTGTTCATGACAGTGGCGGACCCGGCTGAGCCGAGCGTGCAGACCGACGGCACCTATCGAGACAAACTGGTGGCCGTCGAGCCCGGCGGCAACGAGTTCATCTCCCACGACGATCGGCACGGGCATCCCCGCCAGTTGTTCTGGACGTGGACATCGCCCAACCTCGAATTCGCCACGATCTTCGTCGGTGTGCTCGCGGTGGCCGTCTATGGCATGACGTTCTGGCAGGCCGTTGCCGGCATCGTGATCGGCACCGGCATGGGTGCCATCGCGCACTACTTCCTGTCCGCCCGCGGCCCGCTGCACGGTGTTCCGCAGATGGTGCTGGGCCGGTTGGCATTCGGGTTCAAGGGCAACGCGTTCCCAGCGGTGCTCATGTCGGTGACCGCGGGCGTGGGCTGGTTCGCCACCAACAGTGTCAGCGGCGCATTCGCGCTGGCCACCCTGTTCCACATCGGGCCGCTGCTGGCGCTGGTCATCATCGTGTTGATCCAGACCGCGTTTGCGTTCTTCGGACACAACCTGGTGCAGGCTTTCGAACGCTGGTCCTTCCCGGTGCTCGCGGTGATCTTCGCGGTCGCCTCGGTGGCGATTCTGACCAAGTCGCATTTCGACGCACCTGCGGTCGACGGCGGGGTCGGCGGGCTGGGCGGCTTCCTGCTGACCGTGGGCACCGCGTTCGGATACGCCGCGGGCTGGACGCCGTACGCGGCTGACTACACCCGGTACCTGCCGGCCACCGTCTCGACCGCCCGCACCGGGCTGTTCGCCTCGCTGGGCCTGTTCCTGTCCTGCACCATCCTCGAGGTCGTCGGCGCCGCGTCGGTCACCATCGGCCCGGCACTGTCCGACAACCCCACCGAGGCGTTCACCAGTGAGCTCGCCTCACCACTGGCCAAGGCCACCCTGCTGGCCATCGCGGTGGGTGCGGTGGCCGCGAATGCGATCAACATCTATTCCGGGGCAATGGCTTTCGTCACCATCGGGGTCAAACTGCCGCACCATATCGCCCGCGCCGTGGTCACGGTGTTCTTCGGGGTCGCGGGTTTCCTCATAGCCTGGTGGGCGCTGGCCGACGCCGCCGCGAGCTACGAGGCATTCCTGCTGATCATCGCCTACTGGATCGGGCCGTGGCTGGGGGTGGTCTTCGCCGACCAGTACCTGCGGCAAGGGCAGTCCATCGCCGGATTCCTCTATGACCGCAACTACACCAACTGGGGCGGGTTCGCCTCGTTCGCCATCGGCCTGGTGGTGTCGGTGATGCTGTTCTCCAACCAGGAGAAGTTCGTCGGCTTCATCGCGCGGGCGGTTCCGCAGCTCGGTGACGTGACGTTCTTCATCGGCTTCCTGATCGCCGGTGCGAGCTATCTTGTGCTGTGCCGATCGAAGATCGCCGCCGAGCGAACAGCGGTATGACGCCGCAGGAGATGTTGCAAGTCGCCTACTCCGAGGCCCGAAACGGTCTGGCGGAAGGCGGGATTCCGATCGGTGCCGCACTGTTCAGCGCCGACGGGGTGCTGTTGGGCAGCGGGCACAACCGGCGGGTACAACAAGACGATCCGTCGATTCACGCCGAGACCGACGCCTTCCGTGCGGCGGGGCGCCAACGCGACTACCGATCGACGATCATGGTGACCACGCTCTCGCCCTGCTGGTATTGCAGCGGTCTGGTGCGCCAGTTCAACATCGGTGCCGTAGTGATCGGCGAGAGCCGGACCTTCACCGGTGGCCACGACTGGCTGGCCGAGCACGGTGTCAAGATCACGCTGCTCGACGACGACCGCTGCGTGGCCATGATGACCGAGTTCATCGCCGAGAATCCGCAGCTGTGGAACGAGGACATAGGAGTAGCGCAGACGTGATCGCCACCATCGACATCTCCCGCTGGCACGCCGGGGGAGCCGAGGCCGACGCCGTCGCCGCCGAACTGGACGAAGGCCTGCAACGTGCCGGTTTCATCCTGGTCAAGGGACACGGCATCGATCCGAAGCTGGCCGCCGACGTCCGGGCCGCGTCGCGGGAGTTCTTCAGCCTGCCCAACGACGTCAAGCGGCGGTACTCGGTGCCGGTGGGCGGGCACGGCTGGATCGCGCCGGGGGCCGAGGCCAACGCCTACGCCGAGGGCACCGAGACACCACCGGACCTCAAGGAGAGCTACAGCCTGGGCGCCGAGACCGCCGTCGGCGACCCGGAGATCGACCGAATCTGGTTCGCCCCCAACGTCTGGCCCGCCGAGGTACCCGACCTGCAGCCGTTGGTGGCCCAGTACACCGCGGCCGTGCGACGCCTGGCCGACGACCTGCTGGCGCTGATGGCCCACGCGCTGGGACTGCCGCGCAACCCGTTCGCCACCCTGGCCGACCGGCCCACCTGGACGATGAACATCAACCACTACCCACCGGTCAGTGTGGTGGGGGAGCCTGAACCCGGGCAGTTCCGGATCGGGCCGCACACCGACTTCGGCACCGTGACCATCCTGGACCGTGAGCCGGGAGCCGGTGGGCTGCAAGTGTTTTCCGAGGCCGACGGCTGGAGCGATGCGCCGTACGACCCCGATGCGCTGACAGTCAACATCGGTGATCTGCTGGAGTACTGGAGCGGTCGACGCTGGCCGTCGGGGCGTCACCGCGTGCTGCCGCCGCAGCCGCACGCCCCGGAAGAGGATCTGATCTCGCTGATCTATTTCTACGAGGCCAATCACGACGCGCTCGTCACCCCGCTGGACCCGCCGGTCGGCAAGGTGGCGGGGCTGACGCCGGTGACGTGCTCAGCGTTCATCAAGGAACGGCTGGACGCCATCACCGTTGGCTGACACCTGACTCGGGACGGCATCGAGCTCGGCAATGGCGCTGGCACGCAACGGTATCGAACCGGCGCCGACGTTCTCCTCCAGATGGGCGATGGATCCGGTGCCGGCGATGGGCAGGATGTTGGGCGAGTGCGCCAGCAGCCAGGCCAGCCCGACCTGAGCGGCGGTGACGCCGAGTTCGCCGGCGATCCGGGCCACCACCGGGTGCTCGGAGACCTTCGGGAAACCGGGAAAGCCCGACCCGAGCGGGAAGTAGGGCACCCAGGCGATGCCGTGGGCCGCACAGAACTCGACAGCATCCTCGTGGCTGCGGTCGAGCAGGCTGTAGGCGTTCTGGACGCACACGATCCCGGCCGGCTGGGCGCGGCGCACGGTATCCAGCGGCACATTGCTGATTCCGATCGCCCCGACCATGCCCTCCTCGCGCAACGCGATCAGTTCGGCCAACTGGTCGTCGAGATCGACGATCTGCTCGCCCTCGGCGAGCACGCCCGGACCGATGTCGGCTCGGCGCAGGTTGACTACCGGGATGCGATCGAGTCCTAGTTGGGCGAGGTCGAGTTCGACGGCGGCCCGCAGTTCGGCGGGCTGTTGCGCCAGTGCCAGCGGCACCTTGCCTCCGGTGACATGGCGTGCCCCCACCTTGCTGACAATGACGACGTCGTCGCGGTAGGGGGCGAGCGCGCGTCGGATGCGGCGGTTGACCTCGCCCCCGGCGTAGAACGACGCGGTGTCGATGTGGTTGATGCCCAGTTCGAGCGCGCGGTGCAGCAGCGCGACGGCGTGGTCGATGCTCGGGGCGGGCGCGAGGCCCATCGCCCCGTAACCGATCCGGGCCACCTGATGCGCGCCGAGACGGCCGACGCCGCCCGGGTGGGATGTCGAGGTCATGTTGCTCCCGTGGTGTCATACTCGTTGATGCGGAGGAACCTCCGCTTAATCGACCGTAACAAAACGGAGGCACCTCCGCTATGGCTGAACGGGTGCGGGCCGACGCCCTGCGTAACCGGGAGCGTCTGCTGGCGGCGGCCGCCGCCGCGTTCGCGGCGGGTACCGATGTCTCCCTGGAGGCGATCGCCCGCACCGCCGGGGTCGGTATCGGCACCCTGTACCGGCACTTTCCCAGCCGGGAGGCGCTCACCGAGGCGGTGTACCGCACGGAACTCGCCGAGGTCGCTGCCTCGGCGGCGCATCTGCTCGACCGGCACCCGCCGGCCGTGGCGTTACGGCGCTGGATGGACCGCTACGCCGAGTTCGTCGCCGCGAAACGGGGAATGGCCCAGTCGCTGCGCATGGTCCTCGAATCCGGCGCAGTCGAACCCGGCGACACCCGCGCCGCCATCGTCGGAGCGGTGGAACTGCTGCTCACCGCGGGCGCTGCCGAGGGCAGCCTGCGCGCCGACGTGCGGGCCGATGACGTGGTGTCCAGCCTGCTCGGGATCTCGCTCGCCAGCCGATCAAGAGAGCAGACCCGGCGGATGATGGACCTCCTCGCGGCCGGATTGACGTCCCATTAGGGTTACCGCCATGCGCGTCTACCTCGGCTCAGACCATGCCGGATACGAACTCAAGCAGGCCGTGATCGAGCACCTCAAGAACGGCGGCCACGAGCCGATCGATTGCGGTGCGTTCAGCTACGACGCCGAGGACGACTACCCGGCCTTCTGTATCGCCGCCGCAGTGCGTACGGTCAACGACCCGGACAGTCTGGGCATCGTGATCGGGGGGTCCGGCAACGGCGAGCAGATCGCCGCCAACAAGGTCCCCGGAGTCCGCTGTGCGCTGGCCTGGAGCACGGAGACCGCTTCGTTGGCCCGGGAACACAACAACGCCCAGCTGATCGGCATCGGCGGCCGCATGCACACCACCGAGGAGGCGCTGGCGATCGTCGACGCGTTCGTCAGCACCCCGTGGTCGAAAGCCGAACGCCACCAACGCCGTATCGACATTCTGGCCGAGTACGAGCGCACCCACGTGGCGCCGCCGGTACCCGGCGCACCCGCCTGAGCCGTGCCCGAAGGCCACACCCTGCATCGGCTCGCCCGGCTGCATCAACGCCGGTTCGCCGGCGCGCCGGCCGCGGTGTCGAGCCCGCAGGGCCGCTTCACCGACGCCGCGATCGTCGACGGGCGGGTGTTCACTCGTGCTTCGGTGTGGGGCAAGCACCTGTTCCACCACTACCAGGGCGGCCCGATCGTGCATATCCACCTCGGGCTCTACGGCACCTTCACCGAGGCGCCGGTGCCGATGCCGCTGCCCGTCGGCCAGGTTCGGATGCGCATCGTCGGCGCCGAGTACGGCACTGATCTGCGCGGCCCGACGGCGTGTGAGGTGATCGACGAGGCGCAGGTATCGGCCATCGTGGCCCGGCTCGGGCCCGATCCGATTCGCCGGGATGCCGACCCTGCCCTGGCGTGGGCACGAATCACCAAGTCCCGCAAGTCTATCGGGGCGCTGCTGATGGACCAGAGCGTGCTGGCCGGGGTGGGCAACGTCTACCGCAGCGAACTGCTCTTCCGCCATCACATCGACCCGTACCGGCCGGGTCGCGCCATCGCCGAGGCCGAGTTCGCCGACGCCTGGACCGACCTGGTCGCGTTGATGAAGATCGGGGTGCGCCGGGGCAAGATCGTCGTGGTCCGGCCCGAGCACGATCACGGCGCCCCGTCGTACGCACCGAATCGGCCCCGCACCTACGTCTACCGGCGCGCCGGTGAGGCCTGCCGGGTGTGCGGTACCCCGATCCGCACCGCCGAACTCGAAGGGCGCAACGTGTTCTGGTGCCCCACCTGCCAGGTGTGACTAGGCCGCCCCGGTTTCGCGATGCCGCAGGCCCCACGCGCACATCGCCTCGGTGACCGGTCGTAGCGTCGTGCCGTACTCGGTGAGCGAGTACTCCACCCGGGGCGGCACCTCGGCGAACACCCGCCGTTCGACGATGCCGTCGGCCTCCAGCTCGCGCAGCTGTTTGGCCAGGACCCGCTCGCTGATGCCCGGCGTTTTACGCCGCAGCTCGGCGAATCGCTGTGCGCCACCGCGCGTCATGTGAAAGACCAAAACGGCCTTCCACTTTCCGCCGATCACGGCCAGCGTCGTCTCCACTGGGCAGCCATGATGGTTGGCCTCGTCCGCCATCGCTTACCTCCAGGTGCGTTGCTGACCTGCAGATCCGTTCTTGTCGACAGGTGTTGTCCGACTGTAGCGTCCAGCACCGTCTGAGGAGGTCATCATCAAGATCGCGATCATCGGAGCAGGCAGCGTCGGTCGTGCGCTCGGGGGTGCATGGTCGGGTGAGCACACGGTCACCTACGGCGTCCGTGACCCCGGTGATGCCAAGCACGCCGATCTCAGCGGCGTGCAATGCAACGCGGAAGCGGTGGCGTGCGCCGACGTCGTGGTGCTGTGCACACCGTGGGCGCAGACCGAGGCCGCGATCAGATCCTGCGGCGATCTCACCGGCCGGATCGTCCTCGACTGCACCAACCCGTTGAACGCCGACGCCACCGAACTGGCGGTCGGCCACACCACTTCGGGGGCAGAACTGGTGGCTCGGTGGGCGGCCGGTGCGCGGGTGTGTAAGGCGATGAACCAGATCGGCGCCCCGATGATGGCGCATCCGGTGTTCGACGCCGACCCGGTGATGTTCGTGTGCGCCGATGATCCCGCAGCCAAGGACGTGGTGATCCAACTCGTCGCCGGTTTGGGTTTCGACCCGGTGGACATCGGTGACCTCTCGCTGGCACGGCTGCTGGAACCGTTCGCGCTGTTGTGGATTCATCTCGCCTTGCGATGCGGGTTCGGGACGGATTTCGGGTTCGCGACCCTGAGGTCGACGCGATGAGCGTCGAGTACATCCGCTACCGCATCGACCCGGCTCGTCACGACGAGTTTCTCGATGCCTACCGTGCGGCGGGCGTCGTATTGGCCGACAGCGATGTCTGCCTGCGATACGAATTGGCCCAATGCGAGGAAGAAACCGATCGGTTCATCCTTCGGATCAGCTGGACCTCAACAGCGGATCATCTGACGAGATTTCGTGGCAGCCAGGGCTTCCAGCGGTTCTTCGCACTGGTTGCGCCGTTCGTCGGAGACATCGAGGAGATGCAGCACTACCGCGAGGTGCTGAGCGCGGTGGGCGCTGCGCGCCCGCCCGAACTCCGCTCTGACTAGGTCAGCTCGATGACGATCTTGCCGAACGGCCCACGGGTCAGACGGTCCAGGGCCATGGGCAGTTCGGCCAGCGGATAGCGGGAGTCGATGACCGGCCGCAGCCCGGCCCGGTCGACCGCGGCGACCAGGTCCTCCAGAGCGCGCCGATGTCCGGTTGCGACGCCCTGGATCCGCGCGTCCTTGAGCATCAACGGCATTGCCGCGGCGGAGATCTCGAAGCCATCCAGTGCGCCGATCTGATAGATCGTTCCGCCCACCGCCACCGCCTGGACGGCCTCACCCAGATGTGCTCCACCGACCAGCTCGAGGATGTGGTCGGCGCCCCGGTCACCGGTGATCCGCAACAACTCCTCGACCCAGTCCGCTCCCCGGCGGTCGAGGACATCGTCGGCGCCCAGCCCGGTGGCCCGGTCCAGCTTGTCGGCGCCGGCCACGACGACCACGCGGGCGCCGTGCAGTTTGGCGATCTGCAGCCCGAACAGTGCGACGCCGCCGGTGCCTTCGATCAACACGGTCTGGCCGGCATGCAGCTCGCCACGTTCCACCAGGGCGAACCACGCGGTTAGCCCGGCGCACGGCAGGGTGCTGGCCTCGGCATCGGGCAGGGTCGTCGGCGCCGAGACGAACCAATCCTGCGGGAGCGCCACATATTGGGCCAGCACTCCGGGATAGAAGCCGCCCAGGGTGCGATAGGCCGGTGTCCGGGCGTTGCCGGGCCGCATGCCGTCGACCCAGTCCGGGGTGAACGTCGAGATGACCCGGTCGCCGACGGCGAACCGGTCCGCACCGTCGCCGGTCGCCACCACGGTGCCGGCCAGATCCGAGCCCGGGGTGAACGGAAAGCTCAGCCGCAGTCCCCGGCCGGTTTCCACCACCATCTTGTCCCGGTGATTGAGTGCGACCGCGCCAACCTGCACCAACAACTCGTGTCCACCCGGTATCGGTACCTCAATCTCGTTGAGCTCCAGCCGGTTCCGACCGATCTCGGGCATCTCCCAGCGCAACATGGTTTCAGTCTTGCGCCGCCTGGCGGGCGAGTCATCAGCCAGACGGTGCGAATTCACACCGGGAAGCCAGCCAGATGGCGGGTCGAGACGACCGGGGTAACGTCGACACAATGCATGCAAATGCACCGACACCGAGCCTCGGTGACCCCGCGCTGCTGGCAGTGCTGGTGGACCCCGCCGCCGGCGCCCCGGAACGGACCCGGGCCCTGCACCTGCTCGGGCTGCGGCCGTGCACGGAATCGACCCTGCTCGCGGTGCTCGGCCCGGTGCGAGCCGTCGATGCCCTGGAGGCAGATCTGGCTGCGCTGCCGTCGGCACCGCGGCGTGGCATCGTCGGCTCCTTGCATGCCGTCGCCGTCGTCGGGTCACTGGCACCGGAGTTCATCGCCCCGGAGGGGCTCCTGGTCGGTGTCGGGACGACCGGCTTCGCAGTCGATGCCCCGGCGTCATGGGAGAAGGCGGTACGCGCGGTGCGCTATGCGACCGCGCCGACCCGTCCGGTGGTGTTCGCCGCGGATCTCGGTCCGTTCGAACTCTTGGCCGCCCGGCTGCGCAGTAGCGACATCCACGGTGTGGAGGACATCGACGCGATCGACAGCGTGGCAGCCGGCCCCGGTGGACGGGGCGTGGTCACCGCACTGGAGACCGTGGCACAGGCCGGTTCGCTGCGGGAGGCCGCTCGCGTCATGTGTTTGCATCACACCTCGGTGGCGGCGCGATTGTCCCGCGCCGAGCAGCGGCTGGGGTATCGGGTGACCACCCCGAGTGGAATGGCAAGACTGCAACTCGCCCTGGCACTGCGGCGGCTGCGCGGCACCGACCTGCTGGCCTGACCTCGCCGGCCGAGCGCCGCCGCGCACCACCGGGGAGAATGCTCGGGTGGAACTGATACTCGTCGTCGTCGGCGCCATCGTGGTCGCGGCCGCGGCCAACCGGCGAGGCCTCGAGCCCGCCCTGATGATCGTCGTCGTCGGCATCGCCGCGTCGTTCCTGCCCGGCTTCGAGGCACCCGAGCTGGATTCCCACGTCCTGCTGACCGTGGTGCTCCCGCCGCTGCTGTACTCGGCGGCACTGGACTTCTCGTTCCCGACGTTCGTCCGCAACATCCGCCCGATCCTGGGCCTCGGGGTGGGCCTGGTCGTCGTCTCGGCGTTCACTGTGGCCGCGGTGTCCTCGTGGCTGGCGCTGGTGCCGCTGACGTTCGGCACCGCGCTCATCCTGGGCGCGATCGTCGCACCCCCGGACGCGGTGACAGCGGTCGCCGTCGGCCGCAAACTCGGTCTGCCGAAGCGGGTGATGGCGATCCTCACCGGGGAGAGCCTCATCAACGACGCCGCGGCTCTGACGCTGTTCTCGATCGCCGTCGCCCAGGTGGCCGGCAGCCACACCTTCATCGAAGATCCGTTCCTGCTGTTCGGCTACAGCGCCCTCGTCGGACCGGTGGTCGGGGCCGTGCTGGGCTACGTGACGCTGTGGATCCGGGAACGACTCGACAGTCCGAGCCTGGAGACCATCCAGGGTCTGGTGGTGCCCTTCGCCGCATTCATCGCCGCCGAGCGGCTGCACGCCTCCGGGGTGCTCGCCGTGGTGGCGGCCGGGTTCGTCGTCGGCAGCGGATCACTGCGGTCGGGGTACCAGACCAGGGTGCAGGAACGCTACGTCTGGCATTCCGTCGACGTGCTGCTCGAGGCGTTCGTGTTCGCCTACATCGGGCTGCACCTGCGCTTCGTGCTGGACGATCTGCGCGAGGCCCACGAGTCGCTGGCCGAGGTCGCCGTCGCCTCCGCGCTGGTGCTGGCCATGGTGCTGGTGATCCGCCCGCTGTCGGTGTTCGTCATGTTCGGCCGCCGCATGCTCTTCCGGCACGTCGACCGCAAACTGTCCGTCCCGATCCCCGAAGGCGGCGGACGCGGCGCCCTCGGAGTGCGTAAACGGACCAAACCGGCGGGCAAGTGGCGCTCGATGATCGACCACTCCATGTTGAGCTGGCAGGAGAACGTCGTGGTGTCCTGGACGGGGATGCGCGGCGTGGTGACACTGGCCGCGGCCGCCGGCATCCCGCTGACGACGGCCAGCGGCGAGCCGTTCCCGGAGCGGGCCACCATCCAGGCCATCGCCTTCGTGGTCGCGGTCGGCACCCTCCTGCTGCAGGGATCGACGCTGCCGCCGTTGATCCGGCGGCTCAAGCTGTCGTCACGCGAAGAGGAGGAGGCCCACGACCGGGAGGAAACTCTCAAAGCCGAGCAGGTCGTGCACGCCGCCGCCGACGAGGTGCTGGCCTGGTTCGAGGCCAATCCGCCCGAGGGGCTCCACCCGCACGTGATCACCGAGATTCGCAACCGGATTGCCCGGCACTCCCAGGACGCCGACGAGATGCCCGACCCGGAGGCGCACACGCTACGGGCGGAGGTGTTCTCGACGCTGTACCGCGACGTGCTGGCCGCCCAGCGGGCCGCGCTGATCGGCGAGCGCGACGAGGGTCGCCTGGGTGAGGAGGCCGTGCGGGCGATGCTCGACCGGCTGGATCTGCAGGAGGCCAGCGTGTCGGCCAGAATGCAGAGCCGGTTCTAGTTCCCCGGGTCTAGAAGTCGCCGAACCCACCGCCGAAATCGCCACCGCCGAAATCGCCACCGCCGAGGTCCCAGCCGCCGCTGTCGCCTACGCCGCCGTCACCACCCCAACCGCCGGCGTCCTGGCCGGAGTCCAGTCCTTGGTCATAGCCCTGGTCATAGCCTTGGTCAAAGCCCTGGTCGAAGCCCGAGCCGTAACCGTTCTCGAATCCCGCTGCGTCGTAGCCGACACCGTGCATGCCCGAGAACAGGGCGTCGAACAGCAGTACCGACCCCACCCCCCACGCGCCCGCGACCAACGCGGTCTTCCACCAAGGTTCGGAGTACCAACCGGCCGGAACCGGCCGTCCCGCGACCCGGCCGCCGGGGTAGTAGTTCGGCGTGCGCTGGGTGGGCACGGGGAGGCCTCGATCTCGCGGCCTTCGAACTGGACCTTGCGGTCCTCGGTGACGGTGCCCGCCGATTTCTGCCCGGCCATGGTCTCCAGTTCCGGACCGGGATCCATCCCCATCGCGGTGCGCGCCGCGCGCACGTAATACAGGCCCTCGATCGCGCTCTCCTTGGCCAGCATGGCCTGCTTGGCCGTCGTGGCCTGCTCGATCTGCGACGATGCGGCGGTGAACCGCTCCGAGGCATCGGCCAGTGCCTGGGTGGCGGCGTCGTTGGTGCCGTTCAGGTTGAGCACCTGGCCACCGAGACGCTCGATCACCCGCCGAGCGTCGGCCTTGGCGTCAGCCAGCGAGGCGGCATTGCGATTGCCCGAAGCCCGCGACGAACTCACCACCGCCAACGCGATCGCGGCGACGACAACGAGGATGAGCACCACCAGCACACCATTCATGGCGTCCACAGTACCGATCCTGTGAAAGTGCCCCCGCGGATGAAAATTTGCTTATCAGAGCGCACCGAGGACCCGGTAGACCTCGTTGCTCAACGCGGTGCTGCGCGGGTCGGCATTGCATTTGGTCGCGTCGAAGTAGTTCATCACGTAGGCATAGCCGATTCGGTGTTCGAGGTCGACGAACCCGTATGAGCCACCGGAGCCGCCATGACCGAAGCTGCGCGGGTTCGGTCCGGCGACACCGCGCTGGTTGAGCATGTAGCCCAGCCCCCAGCCGTGATCGGCGACCCGGGGACCCAGCACGACGTCGGCGTCGAAGCCACCCTGGGAGATCCGCACCGACTCGAGGTGCTCGCGGCTCAACAGCTTCTCCTGGGCCAGCCCGTTGTAGAAGGTGGCCAGCCCGAGAGCTGAGACGTGGCCGTTGGTGCTCGGGAATTCGCATGTGCGCCACAGCGTGAGCTCGTTGGAGCCCAGCTCGTCATCGGGGACGAAACCCATCGCCACCGCCAGGCCGGCCATCGGATGCTCAGTCAGGGTGGTCGGGTCACCGGGAGCCTCACCCTTGGCCAGCACGTCACGGATGTGCGGCTTGTTGACCATGTCGGCGCAGCGGTGGTGTTCGGCCCGGGGCAGGCCGATGTGTACGTCGATGCCCATCGGTTCGGCGATCTCGGTGCGCAGATAGTGACCGATCGTGCGGCCGGTGATCCGGCGCACGACCTCACCGAGAATGAAGCCGAAGGTGACCATGTGGTACCCCTGCGCCGTACCGGGCTGCCACCACGGCTCGGCGGCCGCCAGCTCGGCGCACACCCGATCCCAATCGGTGGTGTCGCGCCAGTGCAGCCGGTTGCGCGGCCCGATCACCCCGGAGCGATGGCCCAGCACCGAGGCGACGGTGATGTCGCTCTTGCCGTTGCAGCCGAACTCCGGCCAGTAGGCGGCCACCGGCGCGTACAGGTCGAGTTCGCCGCGGTCGGCCAACAGGTGCACACAGGTGCTGGTCAGCCCCTTGGTCCCGGAGAAAACGCTGGCCAGCGTGTCCTCTCGCCATCGCCGCCGGCCGGCGAGGTCGGCGTAACCGCCCCACAGATTGACCACCAGGTCGCCGTCCACCCACACCGCGACGGCGGCGCCGACTTCGTCGTCGTGGGTGAAGTTCTTTTCGAAGGCGTCGCGGACCGCGTCGAACCCCGCGGCACAGGTGCCGCCGATGGGTGTGTGGTGGCTCAAGGCGCCTCCTGGCCGACGAGGTCCCGCCCAGGGCGGGCGTCGGGAGCTGGCGATATCTACGGTCGATTGCGAATGTACGGTCGCGACGCTACGGGCAGAAGCTGGCAGAAGGATTGGAGCGGAATCGAAACCAGGTCGTAATTAGCGCTGGAGCAGCCTAATCGCCGGCCCAGATGTTCACCCAGGATTTTGGCGCCGGTTCCCGCCCCGGACGGCGTTTCCCAGCGTCGTCGGCGACGATCGTCAGGTGACCGCGCAACGGTTGACTCCCGCAGGCGAAACCCCCGACACCGGCATCCCGTCCGTACTGGCCGCCGGGATGACGATGGCCGAGCGATACGAATGGCATCAGGCCCAGCTGCGGCGCCATCCGGTCTCCCGGCGCAATTTCCTCCGCGGATCGACGGCCGCGGCAGCCGTTGCGGCACTGGGGGTTAGTCCCTTCGGCCGGCGCGCCTACGCTCAGGACGCCGCGCTGACGGTGGCCAACCGGCGGGTCGGGTACGGCACCGACGCCTCCAGCCAGCTGCGGCTGTCGGCTCAGCTCAACCGCAGCCCCGGCCGCACCAAGGTGTTCCTCGACCACGGCCCGACTCCGGGGCTGGGGGCCACCGTCGAAGCCGAGATCCGCAACCTGGTGACCCAGATCCCGGACGACGACGGCGGAGTGCTGGCGGCCGAGCAGTTCTATGCCCATGCCCCGGTGGACGGGCTGCCCGGGCGGATGCCGCACTTCTACCAGTGGCGCACCGAGGACGGGTTCGTCAGCGACGTACGCTCGGCGGCCACTGCGATGCCGAGTGCCCGGAACGCGGTGGGCTGGTTCCGGTTCACCATGATGGGTGATCAGGGCACCGACCAGACGCCGCTACTGCCACCCGGGCTGGCCCCGGGAATCTACGACGACAGCTACTACAAGCCCGACAACGACCCAGCTGTGGCGCACACCGACAACGTGCTGGGCCAGATCATCGCCTCGCGCCCGGACTTTCACGTGCTGGCCGGCGACATCGCCTACGCCGATCCCAGCGGCATGGGCAGACCGGCCAAGTTCATCCGGAAAGGCAACCCGCCCAAAGGTTTCGACAAGTTCAACCCCTATGTGTGGGACGTGTACCTGGGTTCCATCGAAGCCAGCGCGTCGACCACGCCGTGGATGTTCGCCACCGGCAATCACGACATGGAGGCGGCCTACCCGGTGCACGGCTACGGGGGACACCTGGCGCGGCTGGACTTTCCGGGCAACGGGCCGTCCGGGTGTCCGTCGGTTTATACGTTCACCTACGGCAATGTCGCGGTGCTCTCGCTGGACGCCAACGATGTCAGTTACGAGATCACGGCCAACACGGGATATTCGGGCGGCAGCCAGAACACCTGGGTGGAAAGAACTCTGGCCGCACACCGAGCCGACCCGGACATCGATTTCATCGTCTGCTTCTTTCACCACTGTGCGTATGCGACCGTTGCCGACCATGCCAGCGACGGTGGAGTTCGGGCGGCCTGGGTGTCACTGTTCGACCGCTATCAGGTCGATCTCGTTCTCCAGGGCCACAATCACGCTTTCGAGCGATCGGACCCGGTTCGGGGTGGTGCGCCGACGCGGGTCGCCGCGGACAACTCGATCGTCTACCCGGAGACCGACGGCACGGTCTATTACACCGTCGGGTCCGCCGGACGGCCGCGCTACAACTTCCAGCCCGGCGAGCTGGAGAGCTACCGCGGGCACGAGCTGCCCGACACGTTCGTGCCGAACAGCTATGTGTGGACCGCCGACGGTGGGAAGCAGGCCGAAGGGGTGGGCTGGTCGCGGGTGCGGTTCCGCAACTACGCCTTCATCCGGGTCGACGTGCGGCCCGGAGCGCTGGTGAGCGAGATGGATGTGACGGCCGTCGACGAATATGGCCGGGAATTCGACAAGGTCACCTATCGCAGGCAGGTGCGCGCCTGAGCGGTGGGCTCAGATGATGTCGAAATACATTGCGCCCAGCCGATCCGGCGTGCCGTAGTCGATGTACATCGGTCCGAGCTGCCAGGGAATGTTGCCGGTATTGGGATAGGTGCCCAACGCTGTGTCGCTGTTGTAGAGGATCGGACTGTTCGACTCTGTTCCCGCGGTGATCACGTAGGTGTAGAGCAAGGTCAACCCGTCGGCGGTGTACACCGAGACCCTGGTCCCCGGCTTCAGACTGGTGGTGTCGCCTTGTCGGGCATCGCCAACGACGTTGTAGGGAAGCCCGCCGGTGACGCCGCCGGAATCGACATTGCCCCGCAGCGGGTACTTGTCGCCGTCATTGACTTTCACCTGGAAGTCACCGACCGGGCCGCCGTCAATCTTGCCTTTCGAGGGCAGCGGGTTGGGCCCGAAGACCACCAGGCCCCATGAGCCGATGATGTTCTGATACATCATCACGCCGTCCTTGAGCTCGCCGGGCAGCAGCGCTGTCAGCGTCGGGCCGGAGCCCATGTTGGCCGCGATGCCCAGCGTCCCGACGTTGCCGGTGCCCGCGGTCCCGTAGTTGTCGAAGACCGCCTCGGAGTCTTCGTCGACCACCCGCACCAGGAACGGTGTGGTGGATGCGCCGCCACCGAAGTCGACCGTCGTCCGGTAGGTCGTGAAGTTGTACTCGACCGCGTTGGTGTCGTCTCCGTAGCCGCTGGTGCCGTGATCGACCGGATCGCCGAGATCCTGCTGGCCGACGTACTTTCTGAGAATGGTGAGCCCAGAGGACCCGGTATCAAGCTGGACCGGTACGACGGGGCCGCCATTGACCGAGATGTACACGATCTGTTGCGTGGCATCGACCGTTCGCATCAGGTGTGCGGAGTACACCTGCCCGTTGGTCCTCGCCTGGCCGATCAGCCCGGAGGCTTGTGACGCGGCGGCGGGGGATCCCAGGAGTCCGACCACGGGCACGGACAGGTTGGCCGCGTCGAGGGCCAGGCCCGCGGCGGTCGGCAGCATCAACGTCGCAAGCAGCGACAGCTGGGCGAGCTCGTGGACGACCGGGACACCCACGGTGTTGGCGACTGCTGCCTGAACGTTGCCGATCGAGTTCTGCCACGTGGTCAATGCCCATGCGGCCTGCGCTAAGAAGACTTGCGGCACAACCGAAGTCACGCCGGCCACCGGATTGCCGGCACCCCATGTCCCGGCTTGCAGGAGATTCTGGGTCTCGGAGATCTGGCGCAGCGCTGTCTGCACGGCAGCGCCCGGGACGATCACTTCGTTATCAGGTAGGTATGACTCGTGGCCGTAAGGGTCCGGGTCGTCTGTGACGGTCGGATCGGCCGAAAGCACTGCACTGTCGCGATGCGTAACGGCCACCGCGGCCGCGGTCGGACGAGTCTTCGGTTGAACCGCTTTGGCTGCCGTGGCGCTGGCTGCGGGGCGGGCGGCAGTACCGGTGCGGCGTGCTGAGGAGAGCGTGCCGGCCCGGGGTTGGTGATGCGCGGCGCGGGTGCTGGTCCTGCCGGCGGGAGCGGAGGCGCTCGACGTGCTGTCCGTTCGCGACGCTGCACTGGACTGTCCGGGATCCGCCGCGGCGGCAGCACTTCCGGCCGCCAGCGCCGCTCCGATGCCGACGGTGACCGCGCCCGCCCCGAGCCAAGCAGATGGCCGCGATGATCGTGTCATTGATGTCCCCGGGGTTCACTCACGTGTTGTCGCTTTTGGTGGCTTTGCCGTCCTGACCAGGCGTCCCCGCCCGGCCACCGTCTCCGCCGTAACCTTTATTTCCGCCGTTGCCCTTGGTGGGCGTGCCGTTGCCGCCGGTCGGGACATTGGCGTTGCCGCCGTTGCCGCCGTTGCCCCCGATTCCGCCGAACACTCCTCCGTATGCGCCTTCACCGCCGGCGCCGGCTATGGCGTTCCGATTCGGATCTCGAGTGGCTGCATTGCCGCCGTTGCCGCCGTTGCCGCCGGTCCCGAAGAACAACCCGCCCTGGCCGCCAGGTGAGGCGGTGCCCCCCGTCGCGTTTCCGTTACTGCTCACGGCGTCACCACCGTTGCCGCCGCGCCCGCCGGTACCCACGATGCTGGTGGGGCCGGCCACGAGGTTGCCGCCGCTTCCGCCGTTGCCGCCGATGGCGTCGCCGTTCTGCGAGACGGCCTTACCGCCACTTCCGCCGGCGCCGCCGGTTCCGACGATCGCGAGTCCGCCTGCGCCGCCGCGTCCGCCGGCGGCACGGGTGAAGTTGGTGCCCGTCGCCTCGCCGCCGTCTCCAGCATCACCGCCGGTGCCGAGTCGGGTGTTGCCGCCTTGTCCGCCGAGGCCACCGACGGCAAAGTTGACCGGCTTCGGATCGTCGGGATCGAGCGAGTCGGGCGGCTGCGGTTGGGTGCTCTTGGAGCTTGCGCTGCCGCCACGGCCGCCACTGCCACCGTTACCGGCGACCGACGATCCACCGGCGCCGCCAGCGCCGCCAACGGACTTCCCCTGGTCAGCTGTGCTGTTGCCGCCGGCGCCGCCGCGGCCACCCGTGCCGAAGACGGCTTGGCCTCCCGCACCGCCTTTGCCGCCCTTGGCGTCGCCCGTCGCGGAGGTGGCGCTGCCGCCGTTCCCGCCGTTGCCACCATTGCCGAACAGGGCGCCGGCGCTACCGCCGTTGCCGCCGTCGGTGGCCGCGTACGTGAGGTTGCCGTCGACGTCGTAGACCGCGGCGGCACCACCACCGCCGTCACCGCCGCTGCCGCCGAACAGACCACCGTTGCCGCCGTTGCCGCCGGATGTCGGTGCGGTCAGGAGGTGCCCGTCCGCGTCATACCTGCCGTCGCCGCTGCCACCGGCGCCACCGTTACCGAAGAACAGCCCCGCGCTGCCGCCGTTGCCGCCGTGCGCGCCGTTGCCGCCATTTCCCCACAGCAATCCGCCGTTGCCGCCATTGCATGCGATGCCTGTGCAGTCGTTCGGCGCGTCGATGCCGTTGCCGATCAACCAGCCGCCCGGCCCGATCATCGGCTGCACCGCGACTGCGGTCACGGCCAGCGCGCCGGGGTGCGGGTCGAGGAATTTCGAATCGTGGTCGAGCAACCAGAATTGATCGTCGGACGCCTTGGGGGCGGGGCTGCGCGGAACCAGTGCGGATTCGACCGACGTCAACTCCACGGCTGGACCGTATGACGGTGCCGACGCGGTCTCGACGGCGATGGCGATGCCGGTCAAAGCGGCCGCCGCGACGGCCGAAACGGTGACAGGCAGCATCATCGGCTGCAGCGAGAAACGACGTTGCTGTACGCGGCGCTCGACCACGGATCCCCCTTGTGTGACATCCGCGCAGCGCCGTCATGTGAATTTGCTGACAGACCGGGGATGCACCACACAAAATAAGGCCAGCAAATTAAAGAGTCAAGGGTTTCCGGCACGCCACATCGAGTTGTCCGGATGTGAGCGCCCACGGTGATTTGCGCGTGTTTGTAGCACTGGTGGTACCACCGCCGACGTCGGGTGAATGAGCCCACGACCGGCGGCGCTAAATACCCCAAGGGGTATCATGGAACCGGTACACGAGGAGGGTCAACAATGACCATCAATATTCGGCATGTGGCCGGCGCGCTGACCGCGCTCCTGGTCTCGGCGGTGATTTCGGCGCCGGTCGCCGCGGCCGCCGACACCGCGACATGTGTCACGACCGGCGGCGCGACCGACTGTGAGGCGCCCGACAACGCGCAGATCTACGCATCGCCGCATGCGCTGCCGGCTTCGGCAGGCCAGTCCAACCCGAAGTGGCGGCCGCTGGGCTACAACCCGAAGTGGAATGGCTTCCAGCCGTAGCGTTGGTCCAGCTGAGAGGATTCCTCCTGGACGACTCCAGGAGGACCATGACCACCGACATCGCAGCGCGCACCGCGGTCGTGTTCGTGCACGGTCTGCTCGAGCGGCGGCCGATGGATACCTTCGACGACTTCGCCGGCACCGTGCTCGGTGCGCAGAAGCGCTACGCCGAGCCACTGGAGATAACCGACTCCTACGAGGCGCGCCGCTACGTCGCTCCCTCGGTGGCCGCGGACCTGTTCGAGTACGACTGGTCCTTCCTCATGACGAGCGGTCGCTACGCCGGGTTCTGGCCGGCCTTCACCCGGATGTTTCTGCGCCGCCCTGCCAACGTGCCCGATCAGATGTTCGGCATCTGGCGTCTGGCCTGGCTGGTGCTGCTGGTGCCGCTGGCCCTCTTCGTGGGCCTGCTGGTGGTGGGCGGCCACTTCCTGCAGACCGGAGTGGCCGGCTGGATCGTGGGGTTGGTCACCAGTGTGGTGGTGCTCAGCATCGGACTCGCGGTGCTCCGGGCCGCGCCGACGGCGCTGGCGCGGACATTCCTGACCACCGGCTTCGTCAACGTCGCCCGCTACTTCGATACGCGGCCGGAATCGTATGCGGCTCGGCGGGCGATCCGTGGTGGCCTGGTCGACCTGCTGCACACCCTGCATCAGGGCCGCTATGCGCGGGTGGTCGTGGTGGGGCACGGCATCGGTGGGTACATCGCCTACGACGCGTTGACTGCGCTGTGGGCGGAGACCCATCAGCTGCACGCTGTTGGCGCGTGCCTGGACGTGCCGCCCGGCGGCGGTCCCGTCGAGGATTTCCAGGCGGCCCAGTTCGCCGGGTGGCAACACCTCCGTTCGATCGGAAATCCCTGGCGGGTAACTGACTTCGTCACAGTCGGCACCCCGATGGCACTCGCCGAGCTGTTCGTGGCCCGCCCGCCCATCGCCGCCGGGCTGGCGCGCACCGACCGGCGGCACGCACTGTTCGCATCGCTGATCAGCCGGGGCGTGGTGGTGAGTTGCCCACCGCGCCATGACGAGTCGGCCGACCCGGCGAACCTGGGTGGGCTGTCCCTGTTCGCCGTGACCCGCTGGACCAACCTCTCGTTCCCGGTCAGTCGGGGCAGCGTTCGCGGCGACTGGTTCGGCGGGGCGCTCGCTGCCATTTACGGCCCTGGTGTCCGGGACGTCGCGGTCAGCGGCAACCGCCCGCAGCGGCTGCATCCGGGGGTGCCGCAGACCAAGTACTTCCGCTACCCGGACCGTGCCGCCGAGGGGGACATCGCACATCACTTACGTGCGGTCCTGGCCTTGGGTGACCGAGACGGACTTGAGGTTTCGGTGGGTGCGCCCGAGCCCGACCCGGCCACCGTCGACCGGGTGGTCTACCGGTCGTGGCAACGCAGCATGTGAGGGCTGGGCAGAATTCTGTTCGCGATCAATTGCCGCATCGGGGAACAGTGGCGGGGGCGGCGCGGGTTTAGCGGACATGTACACCATCGAGGTCAACGGCCTGGCGCATGCGGTCGACACGGAGGACGACACGCCGCTGCTCTACGTCCTGCGAAACCATCTGGGACTCAAAGGGACCCGATTCGGATGCGGCCAGGGGCTGTGCGGGGCCTGCCTGGTGCTGGTCGACGGCCGGCCGGAGTACTCCTGCACCATGCCGATGTGGTCGGTCGGCGAGCGCGCCATCACCACCGTCGAGGGCCTCGGTACCCCCGAGCGACCTCACCCCGTCGCGCAGGCCTTCATCGACGCGCAGGCCGCACAATGCGGCTATTGCACCTCCGGAATGATCATCGGCGCGGTCGGCTTGCTCGCGGAGAACGACGCCCCAACCGAGGATGAGGTGCGCGCCGCACTCGACCGAAACCTGTGCCGGTGCGGTGCGCACAACAGGATCGTGCGGGCGGTGCGCGCGGCAGCCGGAGAGATCGGGCCGGACCATGACTCATGAGCTGCCGACCTCGCTGCGGGCCAATCCCCGGTTGGCGGATTGGCTCGGGATCCTGCCGACCGGAATCGTCGAAGTGCGCACGGGAAAGGTCGAACTCGGGCAGGGCGTGTTGACCGCGCTGGCCCAGGTGGTCGCCGACGAACTCGACGTCGACATCCGGCGAATCCGGATGATGGCCACCGAGACCGGTTCCAGCCCCGACGAGGGCTATACCGCCGGGAGCCTGTCAATACAGCACTCCGGTGCCGCGCTGCGGGTGGTGAGCGCCGAAGTCCGGGCAATCTACCTGGCCGTGGCCGCCGAGCGGTTCAACACCACCGCCGCGGAACTGGCCGTCGCGGACGGTGTGATCGCCACTGCCGACGGCCGGTCGACGAGCTATTGGGCGTTGGCCGATGACAGGCTGCTGGACCGCGACGCCACCGGCGTCGTCGAGCCCAAGGCCGTCGGCTCCTACCACGTGGTCGGCACCCGCGTTCCGCGGGTCGACCTGCCCGAGCTGGTCACCGGAACACCCCGGTTCGTCCACGACCTCCAGCTGGACGGATTGCTCTACGGGCGGATGGTGCGCCCGCCGTCGCGCGGCGCCACGCTGATCGAGGTCGGCGCCGGCGCCCTGCGCGATATCAGCGGGGTGGTGCAGATCGTTCACGACGGCGATCTCCTCGGGGTGGTGGCAGAACGCGAGGAGGTCGCGGTACGCGCCGCCGAGCGCCTGCTTGCGCACAGCAGCTGGGACGAGCATCCCACCCTGCCCGACGAGGACAAGCTCGCGGCGTTCCTCACGACGGCGCCCGCCGACACCACCGTCCTGGCCGACACCGTTGTCACCGACACCCCCTTGCCGGCGGCCTCGCACGAGGCGGTGTTCCACCGCCCGTATATCGCGCACGGCGCGATCGGCCCCAGTTGCGGCATCGCGCGTTTCACGCCTGGCGAGCAGCCTCGCCTGGAGGTGTGGACTCACAGCCAGGGCGTCTACGTCCTGCGCCGAGAGCTGGCGCGTGCCCTCGGCTTCGAGCCGGACAGCATCACCGTTCACCACGTGAAGGGGTCCGGGTGCTACGGGCACAACGGCGCCGACGACGTCGCCATGGACGCGGTGCTGATGGCGATGGCGGTGCCCGGGCGTCCGGTGCAGGTGGTGTGGTCACGAGCCGACGAGCTCAGCTGGGCGCCGTTCGGTCCCGCGTCGGTGGTGCGGGTCTCCGCCGACGTCGACGCCCGCGGCGACGTACTGCGGTGGGAGCAGGAAATCTGGGGGAGCAGCCACAACACCCGGCCCGGATTCACTCCCGGCGTCGGTCTGCTTGCGGCCAGCCATCGCCGGGGCGGCGAGGAGATCGTCGCGGGTCCCGACGCGCCGCTCGCCCACGGCGGCACCGCCGGACGCAACTCCGTGCCCGGCTATGCCTTCCCGGCCCACCGCGTGGTCAGTCACCAGATCAGCCGAATGCCGCTGCGGACCTCCGCGTTGCGGGCGCTGGGTGCCTACGTCAACGTGTTCGCGATCGAGTCGTTCATGGATGAACTGGCCGAGGCGGCCGACCGTGATCCGCTCGACTATCGGCTGAGCCAGCTGCGGGATCCCCGTGGCCGGGCCGTGCTCGAGGCGGCGGCGGCGACGTTCGGCTGGGACCGCTGGACGCCGCAGGATTGCGTCGGCCGCGGGATCGGCTACGCGCGATACAAGAACAGCAGCGCGTATTGCGCCGTCATGGCTGAAGTGGAAGCCGTCACCGATGTTCGGGTGCGCCGCCTGGTGATCGCCGTCGATGCCGGGTTGGTGATCAACCCCGATGGTGCGATCAATCAGATCGAGGGTGGGGCGATCCAGGCGACCAGTTGGGCGTTGAAGGAGCGGGTGCGATTCGACGCCATGAACGTCACCAGTGCCGACTGGGAGGCCTACCCGATCCTGAGGTTCTCCGAGGTGCCGCGGGTGGAGGTCGAACTGCTGCCAGGCAACGGCAATCCGAGCCTGGGGGTGGGGGAGACGTCACAGGGTCCGACGGCCGCCGCGATTGCCAACGGGCTGTACGACGCGCTGGGTGTCCGGGTGCGGACGTTGCCGCTGACCCAGGAGCAGATCGTGGCGGCCATGCCGGACTGAGTGATCCATCGAGAAACGGCTACCGGGGCGAGTCACCCCGCCACATGAAGCTATTGATGAACTTGCCCAGATCCTGGGCGAGTTCCAGGTTCGCTCCAGAAGGCACGCCGGGTCCGTCGCCCGGTGCGAAGCGGTGGTAAGGCCCGATGGCGACGCCGATGAGGGCGAGGTCGTTCTTCACCGCCGCCAACACGACGATGCGGGTTCGAGAACCCGCCGCACCGCTCTGCGGGTAGACGTCCAAGACCTCGCCGTAGCCGAGTTGATAGCCCACCGTTGCGTTCGGAAGAACGTAAGCCACCGTCGCATCGGGCTGCTTCTCTTTGAGCAGGTCGTCGACCACCTGCTCGGCCGGGCGCCCGCTGGCCGGAACTCCGAAGAGCTCCATCGTCCCGCCGTCACCGCCGGTGTAGACAGCCGAGACCCCGTCGTCGTGCGTCGTGATCTCGTACGCCGACCCGGAGGCGGGGTAGGACACCGAGAATTGGCCGTCGGCCGACACATAGCGGGGGTTCGCCTGAACCGGGACCCCGGTGGGCGGCCGTCCGCAGTCGGGCGGGCAGGCATAGCGCGTCGTCGGCTCGACGGACAGCGCCCACGCCGCGGTGGAGGCGCCCACCAGCAGCGCCAGGCTCACACCCACGACCACCAGCAGCCGGCGCATCGAGGTGGACGGCAACTCGCCCGCGGTATACGACCCGGACAACACCGAGTAGCCGGCGAACAGCTCCGGACTCGGCGGCGAATCGGGGGTGCTCATTGCTCCACCGCCTCGATGACCGGCAGAGGCCGTTCTCGGCGGCGAGTGTCACGCGATGTTCGCGAGGCAGCGTGGCTGGTGACCCCGCACGCGGCGCAGAACGCGGTGTCGGGGACGACGTGCTCGCACCACGGACACAGAATCGGCTGGTCCGGATACATTACCGCGTTGCGTTCCCGCAGCATCATCACCTGCAGACCGACCCGCAGCGCGACGATCGCCACCACGGCGAACACCACGTGCACCAGGAATTGCAGCGGCAGCGGCAGCTGGTAGGCCTGGGCGATACCGACGCAGGAATAGGCCGCAGCGCCGATCAGCAGGCCCAGCCCGCCGATCAGCAGCGGCCCGCGCCGACGTTGTCCGACGTACCACAGCGCCGCGCCCACCAAGCCGCCCAGCGACAACCCGGTCAGCGGTTCGGCGACGCCGCGGACTCCCGCTTCCAGCAGCAGGTCGGGTACCGGTTGGTCGCCGGTCACCGTGGTCTCCCCGATCTTCGGAACCATCCGGACGATGTTGGTGGCCACCGTGAACATGGTCGCGCCGATCACCCCGATGACGAAGCCGTGCAACGTTTCTTGGACCGGCGGACGGATGAGGCGGATCAGGACCGCCGTGACCTGGATCGCCAGCAGGGCTCCGAACGGAATGGCCACGGCGTCCGCGATCAGGCGCAGGGTCGGGACTTCGGCGCCCAGCCCGAGACTGTAGGACTCGGCCACGATGGAGCTGGTCAGTACCGCCCAAGCGATGCCGACGCAGGTGCCGAGCGCTGCGGTCAGGATCCACACCCAGCGGGGCAGGTCACTGAGCAACCCGGTCTCGACGAGATAGAGCGCGACGAGTATGGGCGGGGCGAAGATCGCCACCGCGATCATCGGGATGTACCACTGCAGGACGCTGAAGACCACGAGGAGAACGGCCACCAGTCCGAGCACCAGCCGGAACGCGGCGCGTGACCGGCTCGGCAGGTGCGGGAACATGGTGCTGACCACCGACGGTTGCAAAACGTTCTCACCCGGGGCTGCGGCGTAGTCACGAACGCGAAGCCATGCCGGGCCGTCGCCGGCCCCCGGCGAGAGACGTCCGCCGCAGCGTGCGCAGAACCGGCCCGCCGGGACGTCGTGGTCGCAGACCGGGCACGGCATGGTGGTGGCCGGGTGCGGCCCGTTGTCGATGGTTTCGGTCACCGCGGGCTCCGCTGCGCGTCGAGGATGTTCTGCGCCAGGTTGTACACGGAGGGACTGCCCAATCCGGTCACCATGTCGTGGCCCGGCTGGGCCACTGCGACGGCGTTGGTGCCCAGCGTGATGTCGTGGAAACCGGGTCGGGCCGCCCCGGCCCGCAGTCGGTACAGCATCGGGTTGAATTCGCCCAACTGGCGGCCACCATGGGCCAGCAGGTATTGGTTCACCACCGCGGCGATCCCGGCCCATAGCGGGGCGGCCTGCGATGTCCCACCACCGACCACCAGCTGCTGGTTGACCACGATCACCGCCCCGGTGGAACTGTCGGCCACCGCGGCGACGTCGGGCGTCAGACGGCGCACGCTGTTGTTGGCGTTGGCCACACCGGACTGCCAGATCGGGCGGTCGAACAGGCTGGACACCCCGCCGCCGCTGCCTTGCGTCAGTGGCCCGTCGCTCCATGCATGCTCCGCCAACCACCGGTACTGGTCGTCGGTCGTGAGCGTGGTGCCGCCGACGTTGGTGACCTCGGGCAAGGACGCGACGGCGTCGAGTCCGACATCGGAGGGCCCCGGCGGCGCGGACCAGTCATGTCCGCGCTTGCATTCCAGACCGGCCAGGTCGCCACTCGCGTCGAAGACGGTGGTTCCGTGAGTTGCCGCGGTCGAGATGGCGGCCCGGATCGGCGCCAGATCAGCGGCGGTGATCATCCGGTCGCAGCCCCACCCGATCGACAGACTCCACACCGCGCCGGGAAACTGCCGGTCCACCGATTCCATCAGCTGCGCGATCTTGACGTAGGTCCCACCGCCATCGACCGTGGTGCGGGCGTTGACCAGCACTTTGCGGGCGTCTGGGGCGATGGCGTGCGCCACCTGTAGATCCATCGTGGCCTCGCCGGAACGTTGTTCTGGCATCCCGCCGACCACCTCGGGGGTGAACTTCGGCAGCTGGTAGGTCTGGGCGAACTTGTCCAGGTCCGCCTGGTTGAAGCCGTCGAAGGCGAAGACCACGATGGTCTGGCCCTTGCCGGTGAACCCGGCATCGGTCAACGGTTGGACCTCGTAGATCGCCCGCAGCGGTTCAGGCGGCAAGGCGTGATCGGGGACGTCCAACGGTCGCAACGCCGGCCCGTTCTGGTAGCTCGGGGTGTAGCTGAGAATGCGGCCCAGTCCGGCGACGGTATCGGTGAGTTCACTCGGAACAGCGGGTTGCTGGGGGAGGCGTAGAAGACCTGCCCGCTGTCGCGGCGGTAGTTGCGAATCGTCACCTGCAGCGCCGCGGCCACCGCGGACGGTGCGCCCTGCAGGACCGCCCACCGGTCACCGGTCCGCCAGCGCACCGACAGACCGTGGTCGGCTGCCCACCGCTGGAGCTGGCCGGCGGATGCGTTCTCGCGAAGTTCGACGGTGAGGTCGACGGTGTGGGCGCGCGTTTCCCCGAGATCCGTCGAGTCCGCGAGCAGGGTGGCGAACGGGCCTGAAATCGCTTGTGCCAGAGGCAGATCTGAGCTTGGCCGCAGGATGGCGGCAACCAGCGCCAGGGCCGAGGCAGTCGCGAGTGTCAACGCCGCGCGCCTTCGCCGAGCCGCAGTCCAACGCTTCGTTTGCCGAACAGCCCGAGACTGCCGTGTCTGCGCCGACACGGGTCGTGTTGGTTCCATAGCTTTCTGTGCACCCCCGTACACCCGTTTGCAACGCTAACCTTTGTGTGAACCGCACTCTAATGTGACGGTTAGATATTCGCATAGCAAAGCGAGAGAAAATTTGCTCGCAGCGCCCGGGTGCGACGGTGGTCCGGTCGCGTCGGGGTGACGGCCAGTCCCCGAAGTCTCCGGTTTCCGCTTTGCCGCGGGTGTATGCGTACCGGCCCGGCGGGCGAGCCCGAGGGGTTCGCTGCCGAAAGAAATGGCTCTGAACCCGCAACCCGGGCCAGAGCCATTTCCTATCACCTTTTCGATGTCCTGAGACATCGCACAGAGCGGGCGACGGGAATCGAACCCGCGTAGCTAGTTTGGAAGACTAGGGCTCTACCATTGAGCTACGCCCGCGTGCTTGCGCGTGCCCAAATGTACCGGCGCCGACCAGATGAAATCCAATCGGCCCACCTGAGAGCGGGTCGAGAAGGTCGATTGCCGCTGAGCAGGCGTTGGGCCGTAGGATCGCGGGCGCAACATTGCACAGCACCGGGGTGTAGCGCAGCTTGGTAGCGCATCCGCTTTGGGAGCGGAAGGCCGCAGGTTCAAATCCTGTCACCCCGACACGCCCAACACGTCCTATACGTACGAAGACTGACCCGAGGAGTACCGCAGTGAAGAGCACCGTCGAGAAGTTGAGCCCGACCCGGGTTCGCATCAACGTGGAGGTGCCCTTCACGGAACTTCAGCCCGACTTCGACCGCGCCTACAAGGAGCTGGCCAAGCAGGTCCGGCTGCCCGGGTTCCGGCCCGGCAAGGCGCCGGCCAAGCTGCTCGAGGCACGTGTCGGCCGCGGCGCGGTGCTGCAGCAGGTCGTCAACGACGCGCTGCCCAGCCGCTACAGCGAGGCGGTCACCGCCACCGAGGTGACCCCGCTGGGCCAGCCCGAGATCGAGGTCACCAAGATCGAGGACGGCGAAGAGCTGGTCTTCACCGCGGAGGTCGACGTGCGGCCCGAGATCGAGCTGCCCGACCTCAGCGCGCTGAAGATCTCCGTCGACCCCATCGAGATCGCCGACGAGGAGGTCGACGCCGAACTCGAGTCGCTGCGCGCCCGCTTCGGCACCCTCAAGGGCGTCGAGCGGCCCGCGCAGGAGGGTGACTTCGTCTCCATCGACCTGTCGGCCACCGTGGGTGGCGAGGACCTGCCGGACGCCGCCACCGAGGGCCTGTCCCACGAGGTCGGCTCCGGGCAGCTGATCGATGGCCTGGACGAGGCGATCGTCGGCCTGTCGGAGGGCGAGTCCAAGACGTTCACCACCAAGCTGGCCGCCGGTGAGCATGCCGGGGAAGAGGCTGAGGTCACCGTCACCGTCAAGTCCATCAAGGAGCGCGAGCTTCCCGAGGCCGACGACGAGTTCGCCCAGTTGGCAAGCGAGTTCGACACCATCGAGGAGTTGCGCGAGAACCTCGTCGAGCAGGTCAAGCGGGTCAAGCAGATTCAGCAGGCCGAGCAGATCCGCGACAACGCCCTGGAGCTGCTGCTGGAGCAGACCGAGGTGCCGCTGCCGGAGGCGATCGTGCAGGCACAGGTCGATCAGACCGTGCACAACGCCATCCACGGCCTCGACCACGACGAAGCCAAGTTCGCCGAGGCGCTGGAGGCCGAGGGCAGTTCACGGGAGAAGTTCGACGCCGATACCCGAGAGGCCGCCGAGAAGGCCGTCAAGACTCAGCTGTTGATGGATGCCATCGCCGATGACCTGGACATCCAGGTCGGTCAGCAGGATCTGACCGAGCGGCTGGTCCTGATGTCCCGCCAGTACGGCATCGAGCCCGCGCAGCTGCTCCAGATCCTGCAGCAGAACAACCAGCTGCCGGCCATGTTCGCCGATGTGCGCCGCGGGCTGACCGTGGCCGCGGTGGTCGAGGCGGCCACCGTCACGGACACCGAGGGCACCGTCATCGACACCACCGAGTTCTTCGGTCCGCCGGCCGACGCCGAGGCGGCCGAGGAGGTCGTGAGCGCCGACAGCGACATTGATGACATCGCCGAAGCCGTCGAGGACGCCGTCGAGGCTGCCGAGGAGACGGAGCAGCAGGCCGGCAAGGCCGAATAACGCCGACAGCGAAAGCGCACTCTCCAGGGGTGCGCTGGGGCGCCGGTTGGTTAGGGTCGGGTAGTACTCGAGAAATCTAGGCCTGAGAAGTCAAGGTCTGTAGAAAGCAGGTATCAAGTCGTGACTCACATGCGTTCGGGCGCGCCAGGGCTGAACCTCAGTGACTCGGTATATGAGCGGTTGCTCGCCGAGCGCATCATCTTCCTCGGTTCACAGGTTGACGACGACATCGCCAACCGGCTGTGCGCCCAGATTCTGCTGCTGGCCGCCGAGGATCCGACCAAGGACATCTCGCTCTACATCAACTCGCCCGGTGGCTCGATCAGCGCCGGCATGGCGATCTACGACACCATGGTGCTCGCACCCTGCGACGTGGCCACGTACGCGATGGGCATGGCCGCCTCGATGGGTGAGTTCCTGCTCGCCGCCGGCGCCAAGGGCAAGCGCTACGCCCTGCCGCACGCCCGCATCCTGATGCACCAGCCGCTCGGTGGTATCACCGGCGGCGCGGCCGACATCGCGATCCAGGCCGAGCAGTTCGCGCTCATCAAGAAGGAGATGTTCCGGCTCAACGCCGAGTTCACCGGCCAGCCGATCGAGCGCATCGAGGCCGACTCCGATCGCGACCGCTGGTTCACGGCGCAGGAAGCGCTGGAATACGGCTTCGTCGACCACATCATCACCCGCGCCCACGTGAACGGACTCTCCAATGCTTAATTCGATGCCTGGAACCCCTGATCCGCGCATGACACCCCAGGCGCGCTACATCCTCCCGTCCTTCGTCGAGCACTCCAGCTGGGGTGTGAAGGAGTCCAACCCCTACAACAAGCTGTTCGAGGAACGCATCATCTTCCTCGGCGTGCAGGTGGACGACGCCTCGGCCAACGACATCATGGCTCAGTTGCTGGTGCTGGAGTCGCTCGATCCCGACCGTGACATCACCATGTACATCAACTCGCCGGGTGGCTCGTTCACCTCGCTGATGGCGATCTACGACACCATGCAGTACGTGCGTGCCGACATCCAGACCGTCTGCCTGGGGCAGGCCGCCTCGGCCGCGGCGGTGCTGCTGGCCGCCGGCACGCCCGGCAAGCGCCTGGCGCTGCCCAACGCGCGGGTGCTGATCCACCAGCCGTCGCTGGGTGGGGTGATCCAGGGTCAGTTCTCCGACCTGGAGATCCAGGCCGCCGAGATCGAGCGGATGCGGACCCTCATGGAGGAGACGCTGGCTCGCCACACCGGTAAGGACCCGGCCGTCATCCGCAAGGACACCGACCGGGACAAGATCCTGACCGCTGCGGACGCCAAGGAGTACGGGATCATCGATACGGTGCTGGAATACCGGAAGCTGTCCGCTCAGAACGCATGAGCCGAGATCGCCGCTTTCATGGCGGCGACCTCGTCAGGACGGACGCGGCAGCACCCGCCCACGATGCGGGCGCCGGCGGCGACCCACTGTGGGGCCAGGTCGATGTTGAGCCCCGGGTCGCCCACCCACACCCGGCGGGCGCCGTCCCATTGCTCGCCGCTGTTCGGATAGACGATCACCGGCTTGCCGGTGACGGAGCGCGCCACCTCGACGGCTTCCAGCACGTCGCCGGGGGCGCAGCAGTTGACCCCGACGGCGACGATCTCCGGGATGTCGGCGGCGATGGCGAACGCCTCGGCCAGGGGCTGGCCGGCGCGGGTGCGCCCGTCGGCGATGGTGTAACTGAGCCACGCCGGGGTGCCGAACTCGGCGACCAGACCCACCAGCGCCGCGGCCTCGTCGGTGTCGGGGATGGTCTCCAATGCCAGCACGTCCGGTTCGGCGGACACCAACACCTCCATTCGCGGGCGGTGCCAGTAAGCCAGCTGGGCGACGCTGAGCCCGTAGCGACCGCGGTACTCCTCGCCGCCCGCCAGCATCGCGCCGTATGGCCCCACCGAGGCGGCCACCCAGCCGGTGCCGCCGACGTTGTCGCGGGCGGCCTTGGCGGGTTCGACGCTGCGCACCATGAGCCGTTCGGCTTCGCCGCGAGCGATTCCGCGCTCGGCGAAACCCTCGAACGAGGCCTGGTAGCTGGCGGTGGTCGCGATGTCCGCGCCGGCGCGGTAGAAGGCCTCGTGAACAGCGGTGATCTCATCGGGGCGGTCCATCAGCAACCGCGCCGACCACAGGTCGTCGGAGAGGTCGTGACCGCGGGCCTCCAGCTCGGTCGCCAGACCCCCGTCGGCGATCAGGACGGTATCGTTGGACAGGGCGAACACCACGGCGCAACTCTACGTTCGGGGCGGCTCAGGGCCTCTCGGCCCTCTCGGTTCCGTAACGGCGGCGACACGCCAATAACACGGCGGCGCGTCCCGAAGCGACGAGAGCGGTGTCAGAGGATATGTTCACCATCACGCACGAATACCACCGAAGCTATTCGGCTTTATCTGTCGCCCCCTGACGGAGCAAGCGGGTAGCGTCGGGACATACCCCGACACGGACTCATTGGCAACGATCGAAGACCCGGCGAAGAAAGTAGGACCCCACCCCATGGCGCGCATCGGAGACGGCGGTGACCTGCTGAAGTGCTCGTTCTGCGGCAAGAGTCAGAAGCAGGTGAAGAAGCTCATCGCGGGTCCGGGTGTCTACATCTGCGATGAGTGCATCGACCTCTGCAATGAGATCATCGAGGAGGAGTTGGCCGACGCCGACGACGTCAAACTCGATGAGCTGCCCAAGCCGGCCGAGATCAGGGAGTTCCTGGAGAGCTACGTCATCGGCCAGGACACCGCGAAGCGCACCCTGGCCGTCGCGGTCTACAACCACTACAAGCGCATCCAGGCGGGCGAGAAGCACCGCGACTCCCGCTCTGAGCCCGTCGAGCTGGCCAAGTCCAACATTCTGATGCTCGGCCCGACCGGCTGCGGCAAGACCTATCTGGCGCAGACCCTGGCCAAGATGCTCAATGTCCCGTTTGCGATAGCGGATGCGACGGCGCTGACCGAGGCCGGGTATGTCGGTGAGGACGTCGAGAACATTCTGCTCAAGCTGATCCAGGCCGCCGACTACGACGTCAAGCGCGCCGAGACCGGCATCATCTACATCGACGAGGTCGACAAGATCGCCCGCAAGAGCGAGAACCCGTCGATCACCCGGGACGTCTCCGGGGAGGGTGTGCAGCAGGCGCTGCTGAAGATCCTCGAAGGCACGCAGGCCTCGGTGCCGCCGCAGGGCGGGCGCAAGCATCCGCATCAGGAATTCATCCAGATCGACACCACCAACGTGCTGTTCATCGTGGCGGGTGCCTTCGCGGGGCTGGAGAAGATCGTCTCCGACCGGGTCGGCAAGCGCGGCCTGGGCTTCGGGGCCGAGGTCAAGTCGAAGGCCGAGATCGACACCCAGGATCACTTCGCCGAGGTGATGCCGGAAGACCTGATCAAATTCGGGCTGATCCCGGAGTTCATCGGGCGTCTGCCGGTGGTGGCCTCGGTGACCAACCTGGACAAGGAATCGCTGGTGCAGATCCTGTCCCAGCCGAAGAACGCCTTGGTCAAGCAGTACACCCGGCTGTTCGAGATGGACGGTGTCGAGCTGGAGTTCGCCGACGATGCACTCGAGGCCATCGCCGATCAGGCCATCCACCGTGGCACCGGCGCCCGTGGTCTGCGCGCCATCATGGAAGAGGTCCTGCTGCCGGTGATGTACGACATCCCCAGCCGTGACGACGTCGCCAAGGTCGTGGTGACCAAGGAGACCGTGCAGGACAACGTCCTGCCGACCATCGTTCCGCGCAAGCCGTCACGCCCCGAGCGTCGCGACAAGTCCGCCTGATCCCGCCTAGGCCCGGACCTTCATCCGGCGCTCGGCGATCACCTCGTCGACCAGTACGGCGATCTCGGCGACACCGTCGCGCTGGGCGAACGCTGCTTGCAGGTTGCGCGCACAGTTGAGGTAGTGCGGACGCTGTAGCACTGTGCGGACCGCCTGCCGCAGTGCGCGCGGCGTCGGTGTCCCGGTGCGCAGGTTGATCCCCGCACCCGACCAGCCGACACGCCCGGCCACCTCCGGCTTGTCTTCGGTGTCACCAGCCACCACCAGCGGCACGCCGGCGCACAGTGCGCGCTGAACGGCGCCGTAGCCGCCGTTGGTCACCATGACGTTCACCTTCGGCAACAGAATGTCGTGCGGGATGTATCGGCTCACATAGGTATTGGCCGGCAACGGACCCCTGATCTCGGCCACGTCGCGGCCGCCGGTGGTGGCCACGACGAGAACGTCCTCACCCCCCAACGCTTCGATGGTCGGCTCCAGCAAGCGGCCGAGGTCGGCATTGTCGACGGTGCCTTGGGTCACGTGGACGACCGGGCGTTCCCCGTCCAATTCATGCCACCACGGGGGCAGCCGAAATCCCGGTGTCGGCAGCGGTTGGACAGCACCGACATAGCGGACATGGGACGGCAGGTCGCTGCGGGGATAGTCGAACGCGGGCACGGTGGGCACGATGTAGCGGTCGGCCAGCAATCCGGCGTCGAGCACGAACACCGGTAGCCGTGGTGCGTTCATCGCGTCCAGTCGGCGGTTGGCGGCCCGATGTGACGGGCCCAGCAGCACTTTGTGCGACACCGCGTTGAGCGTCCGGTTGCGCAGCCGTCCCAGCGGCCCGGAGGCCGGTTGAAGGCCCAGCCCCGCCGGTCCGGTGTCGCAGCTGGCGGTCATCAACGGCATCGACGTGAACGCCAGTACCGGCGGGATCGACGCCCGCGAACCCACCAGGAACGGCAGGATTCCGAAGAACACCGAATCGACGATGACCGCATCGAAGCGGTTCTGGGTCAACATCTCGGTGAGCACCGCAGCCTGGCGGGGCATGGGTGCGATGAACAGTTCGGTGATGTCGAAGTTGAGCCGGCGCAACCCGGTCAGCTCGGCGCGCCCGGGAATGTCGAGCACGGCGTTGTCGTCGACGTCGGCGTCCGCTGGCAGGGGGTGGAACCGGGCGCCCAGGGCGGTCACCTTTGCCTCGTGCCGGGGCCCGGTCAGGACGGTGACCCGGTCGCCGCGGTGGGCCAGGCCGCCCGCGACCGCGAGCATCGGGGTGCTGTGGCCGGCCGCAGACAGGCCGGCAATCAGAATCTCCGCCATCGTTCTCCCAATCATTCGGTGGATGTTGGGAATCGATGCTCGCTGGTCAGGGGTGCGGCGAGCTTGGAGGTTAGGTGGAGATCAGGTGGAGATTGCCGGTGGCATGGCCGCGACCACATCACCGGTGGTGCTGACCTGTGCGTAGTTCGGCATCGCGACGTCCAGCGCGGCCGCCATTTCGGTGTCCGAGTAGCTCGCCGTCGCATCCTTCACCACGGTGACGTCATAGCCGAGCTCGGCGCCGTAGCGCACGGTGGCCTCCACGCAGGTGTGCGCGATCAACCCCACCACGATGATTCGACGAATGCCGTGACGTTTGAGCAACAGGTCGAGATCGGTGTTGGCAAAGCCGCTGGAGCACCAGTGCTCTTGGGCGACAACGTCGTCCGGCTGCGGGATGAAGTCCGGGTGCAGCTCACCGCCCCACGTCCCGTATTCGAAGGTCCGTCGCTGCCAGGCAGCCCTCTGGATCGGTGCGATGGACGCCCAGCCTTCGTAGTCGCCCGGCCGGTAGCGATGGTGCAGCGCGTAGAAGACGCGCATGCCGGCGTGGCGGGCGGTGTCGAGGATCTGCTTCATGTGGGCAATGCACTGGTTGGCGTCGGCCACCGTCTTGAGGCGATCCCACACCTTGCCGCCTTCGGAGATGAAGTCGTTGTAGGGATCGATGACCAGCAATGCGGTGTCGTTCCGGTCGAAGGTCATCGCAGCGTTCCCCCTCAGTGTTTGATGCGATCAGTCCTGCTGTAGACGTTCATCGACTCTCCGCGCAGGAACGCCACCAGCGTCAGCCCGGACTGGGTGGCCAAGTCGACAGCCAGCGAGGACGGCGCCGACACCGCGGCCAGGACGGGGATACCCGCCATCACGGCCTTCTGGGTGAGTTCGAACGAAGCGCGCCCGCTGACCAGGAGGACCGATCCTGCGAGCGGGATGCGGTCGGACTCCAGCGCCCACCCGATCACCTTGTCGACCGCGTTGTGCCGGCCGACGTCCTCGCGGACCACCAGCATGGTCCCGTCGGCATCGAACAGCGCTGCGCCGTGCAATCCGCCGGTGCTCGCGAAAACCTTTTGCGCAGAGCGCAACCGGGCGGGCATGGCGGTCAGGGCCGCTGCCTCGACGACGGTGGGATCGTCGCCGGGGGCGTGGCGGCTGGTCAGCCGGACGGCGTCGATGGATGACTTGCCGCACACCCCGCAGGACGAGGTGGTGTAGAAATTGCGGGTGACGTCGACGTCGGGGGTCGGCACGTCTGGGCCCAGCGTCACGTCCAGCACGTTATAGGTGTTCGCGCCGTCCTCGCCGGTGCCCCGGCAGTACCGGACCGTGAGCACGTCGCCGCGTCGGGTGATGACCCCCTCGGTGAGCAGGAAGCCTTGGGCCAGTTCGACATCGGACCCGGGGGTACGCATCGTGACGGTCAGAGGCGAGCCGTTGACCCGGATCTCCAGCGGCTCCTCGACGACGAGCGTCTCCGGCCGCTCGGTGGCCGCACCGTCGGCGAGGTGGCTGATCCGCCGCCGGGCCGTCACCCGTCCCATGCCGCGCCGACCTCCGAGTCGCCGGGTTCCAGGCGGATCACCACAGCCTTCGACACCGGCGTATTCGACTTCGCCGCAACGTGGTCCAGCGGCACCAGCGGATTGGTCTCGGGATAGTAGGCGGCGGCGTTACCCACCGGGGTGGAGTACGCCACCACCAGGAAGTCCTTGGCCCGCCGCTCCTGCAGGTCACCTCGGCTGTCAGTGAACTCCGAGACCAGGTCCACCCGGTCTCCTTCGCTCAGCCCGAGGGTCTGGATGTCGGCGGGGTTGACGAAGACCACCCGCCGGCCGCCCTTGACGCCGCGATAACGGTCGTCGAGACCGTAGATGGTGGTGTTGTACTGGTCGTGGCTGCGTAGCGTCTGCAGCACCAGCCGGCCCGGCGGCACCGCGACCCACTGCATCGGGGTGACCGCGAAATTGGCTTTACCGGTGACGGTGGGGAACTCGCGGGAGTCCCGAGGCGGGTGGGGGAGTTGGAACCCGTCGGGCTGACGCACCCGGGTGTTGTAATCGGCACAGCCCGGTACGACGGCGGCGATTGCCTCGCGGATGGTGTCGTAGTCGGCGGCGAAGCTCTCCCACTGCACCGGGTGGTCGGCCCCCAGCACGGCACGCGCCAGCTGACAGACGATGGCGACCTCGCTGCGGACCTCGTCGCTGGGCGGCTGCAGGCTGCCTCGTGACAGGTGCACCATCGACATCGAATCCTCAACGGAGACAACCTGTTTGTGCCCATCGACGATATCGCGATCGGTGCGGCCCAGGGTAGGCAGGATCAATGCGGTGCGGCCGTGCACCAGGTGGCTGCGGTTGAGCTTGGTCGAGACCTGCACGGTCAGCGCGCACGTGCTCAGCGCGGCCTCGGTCACCGCGGTGTCCGGAGTGGCCGAGGCGAAGTTGCCGCCCATGCCGATGAACACCGACGCCTGGCCGTCGCGCATCGCCCGGATGGCGTTGACCGTGTCGAATCCGTGCTTACGGGGGCTGACGATGCCGAACCGGTTGTCCAAGGCTGCCAAGAACGCCTCAGGGACCTTCTCCCAGATCCCCATCGTCCGGTCGCCCTGCACATTGGAATGCCCACGGACCGGGCATACCCCCGCGCCGGGCTTACCCATCATCCCGCGCATCAGCAACAGGTTGGTGATCTCGGCGATCGTGTCCACGGCATGGGTCTGCTGGGTGATGCCCATCGCCCAGCACACGATCGTGCGTTGGGAGCGTGCCATCATGTCGGCGACCCGCCCCAGCTGGCTTGCCTGGATCCCGGTGGCTTCGGCCACGGTGTCGAGGTCCACGGTTCGGGCGTCGGCGAGATAGTCGTCGAAGCCGTGGCAGTGCGCGGCGATGAAGTCGCGGTCGATGACGGTTCCGGGGGCACGGTCGTCGGCCTCGACCAGCAGCCGGCCCAGCCCCTTGAACAGGGCCAGATCGCCACCGATGCGAATCTGGACGAATTCGTCGGCGATCGGGATGCCGTGCCCGACGACGCCGCGCACCTTCTGCGGGTCCTTGAACCGGATCAGACCGGCCTCGGGCAGCGGGTTGATGGCGACGATCTTGGCCCCGTTGGCTTTGGCCTTCTCCAACACCGACAGCATCCGCGGGTGGTTGGTGCCGGGGTTCTGCCCGGCGATGAGGATCAGGTCGGCGTGTTCGACGTCCTCGACGGTCACCGAGCCCTTGCCGATGCCGATGGACTCGATCAGCGCGGTGCCCGACGACTCATGGCACATGTTCGAGCAGTCCGGCAGGTTGTTGGTGCCGAAGCTGCGGACCAGTAACTGGTAGAGGAACGCCGCCTCGTTGCTGGTGCGCCCGGAGGTGTAGAACACCGCCTCGTCGGGGGAGGACAGCGCGTTGAGATGCTGGGCGATCAGTGCGTAGGCGCCGTCTTCGCCGTCCCAGCTGATCGGCCGGTAGTGCTGCTCGCCGGGCCGCAGCACCATGGGGTGGGTGAGCCGGCCTTGCTGGGACAGCCAGTACTCGGGCTTGGTGGCCAATTCGGCCACCGAATGACGGGCGAAGAACTCCGGCGTCACCCGTCGCTTGGTGGCTTCCTCGGCTACCGCTTTGGCGCCGTTCTCGCAGAACTCGGCCAGTTTGCGCCCGCCGTGCTCCTCGGGCCAGGCACAGCCCGGGCAGTCGAACCCGTGTCGCTGATTGAGCCGCGACAGCGTCTCCAGGGTGCGCACCGGACCCATCTGTGTCAGCCCGCGCTGCATGCTCACCATCACGGCCTTCACCCCGGCGGCCTCGTGTTTCCGGTCGCCGACGGTGACGGCGTACTCGTCGACATCGGCGTCGACGTCATGGGTGTGGTCGCGGCGCGTGGGCATGGTTGCCATTGTCCTCGGTTCGACGGCGGGAAGCCACGACAGGTCAGGCCACCTCGTCACCGACCTCATCGGAGGTCGTCAGCATCCGCTCGGGATGGTGGTAGACATTGGTGCGCGCCTGGCCGACATCGTTGTGCGGCGGCGGGATCCACTCGACCGATCCGTCGGTCCGGATCCGCACGCAATAGCCCTCGTCGGCGAGGCGATTGTCGGCGGGACACGCCAACACCATGGCGTCGACGTCGGTGGGACCGCCTGCTGCCCAGCCGGTGGCGTGGTGCACCTGGCAGTCGTAACCGCGCACCGTGCATCCGGGCCGGGTGCAGCCACGGTCGCGCGCCAACAGCACGATGCGCTGGTCGGCGGTGGCGATTCGCTTGGAACGTCCGAGGTACAACGGGCGCGCGGTGTGCTTGTCGAACACCACCAGGCTGTGATGCGCGTGCGACGCGAGTCGGATGACGTCGCTCATCGGTAGCAGTGCGCCGCCGGCGGTCACGCCGACGCCGGCCGCGTCGGTCAGGTCCTGCAGGGTGGTCGACACGATGACCATCGCGGGCAGCCCGTTGTGTTGGCCCAGTTCACCCGACGACAAGATGCTGCGTCCCATCGCGGTCAGCGCATCGTGGTTGCGCTGGGCCACCGAGCGGCCGTCGCCCTCGATCTGCTCATGGGTCGGAGTGCCGGAGATACACGGGCTGTCGTCCTGCGGGTTGCACATCCCCGGCGCGGCCAGCTTGGCGGTGACGGCTTCCAACGTCGCCATGGCCAGCGGGTCCAGCAGACCGTGTACCGGTGTCATCCCGTCGGCCTGCTGCTTGCCGATCCAGAATCCCCGCCGGCGTGCGCGTTCGGCGTCGTCGGGCATCGGCCCGTCCTGGTCGATGAGGGTCTGCAGCCGCTCGGCGACCTGCGTCAGTTCTTCCGGTGTCAGGCCGCGCGCGTTGAGCACGAGGTCGGCCTCGGCTTGAGTACGGGTCTGGAGATCGACCCAGTCCGGCAGCTTGCGGAAGAACTTGCCGATGATCGCCACATGTTCGGGGCCGATCTGCCCGGCGGCTTGGGCCGCGGCCGTCAACTCCAGGATCGGTGCCAGCGGCTCACCGGTGAACGAAGAACGGGGCCCGAGTTGAGCGGCATCGCGCACCCGCTGCTTGGCTTCGGCCCGCGAGACGCGCAAGCGGGTGGCCACGACGTCGGGAAGAGTCTTCGCGCCGAGGTCGGCCGGGGAGGCCTCTGCGGCCAGCCTCGCCAGGATGCGGTGCGATTGCGCGGGGAGCTGGCGAGCCAGGACCTCGAGCTCGGCGAGCACGTCCAGGAGTTCGCGGTGACTCAACCTGTCGAGCGGGAGCGCGGCGAGCTCGTCGTGGCAGGCGCGCAACGATGCGACCGCGTTGTGCACGGCATTCGAACTCATGTATCGAACACTAGTTCGAACCACCGACAAGTTCGGGCGGTTGCGGCGCCGTCTTTGCGGAAATCGCGCAACCGTGCACGAAACGAATGAATTGTCGCGGTGATGTACACGTAACGATCCTGGAACTTCGGCTCCCTACTGTGGGCCGGTCACACGTCCGCGAAGTAGACGCGGATGTCTTGGGTGAAGAGGAAAAACTTTGAGCGGAAACGCGGTGCGCCTGTCGGCGATCAACAATGTCGAGGCTTACGAGCCCCCGGCCATCAGCTTCGACCCCGCTGAAGAGCCTGGTGAGATCTTTGGATCGAACGTGTTCACCCTGGCCGAGATGCGGCTTCGGTTGCCGAAGTCGGTCTACAAATCGGTGGTCGCCACCATCGAGAAGGGTGCCAAGCTCGACCCGGCGGTCGCCGACTCCGTCGCCTCGGCGATGAAGGACTGGGCGCTGTCCAAGGGCGCCACTCACTACGCGCACGTGTTCTACCCGATGACCGGATTGACCGCCGAGAAGCACGACAGCTTCCTCGAGCCGGTCTCCGACGGCCAGACTCTGGCCGAATTCGCCGGCAAGACCCTGATCCAGGGCGAGCCGGACGCGTCGAGTTTTCCGTCCGGCGGTCTGCGCAGCACCTTCGAGGCGCGCGGCTACACCGGTTGGGACGTGACCAGTCCCGCCTACATCCTGGAGAACCCCAACGGCAACACACTGTGCATCCCCACGGTGTTCGTGTCGATGACCGGCGAGGCCCTGGACTACAAGACCCCGCTGCTGCGCAGCCAGCAGGCCATGGGCGCGCAGGCCGAGCGCATCCTGAAGTTGTTCGGGCACAAGGACTTCGATCACATCGTGTCGTTCTGCGGTCCCGAGCAGGAGTACTTCCTGGTCGACCGGCACTTCTTCCTGGCCCGCCCCGACCTGATCAACGCCGGGCGCACCTTGTTCGGCGCCAAGCCGCCCAAGGGGCAGGAGTTCGACGACCACTACTTCGGCTCGATCCCCGACCGGGTGCTGGCGTTCATGATGGACACCGAGCGGGAGCTGTTCAAGCTGGGCATCCCGGCCAAGACCCGGCACAACGAGGTCGCACCGGGCCAGTTCGAGATCGCGCCGATGTTCGAGCGCGCCAACATCGCCGCCGACCATCAGCAGCTGCTGATGACCACCTTCCGCAACATCGCCAAGAAGCACGGCATGGAGTGCCTCTTCCACGAGAAGCCGTTCGCCGGGGTCAACGGTTCCGGCAAGCACGTCAACTTCTCGATGGGCAACGCCCAGTTCGGCAGCTTGCTGGTGCCCGGTGACACCCCGCATGAGAACGCCCAGTTCCTGGTGTTCTGTGCTGCGGTCATCCGTGCCGTGCACAAGTACGGCGGTCTGCTGCGGGTGTCGGTGGCCTCGGCCACCAACGACCACCGGCTCGGCGCCAACGAGGCTCCGCCGGCGATCATCTCGATCTTCCTCGGTGAGCAGCTGGCCGATGTGTTCGACCAGATCGCCAAGGGCGCGGCGACGTCGTCCAAGGGTAAGGGCAGCATGATCATCGGGGTCGACACCCTGCCGGAGTTGCCGACCGACCCGGGTGACCGCAACCGCACCAGCCCGTTCGCCTTCACCGGCAACCGTTTCGAGTTCCGTGCGCCGGGCTCGGGCCAGACCATCAACGTCCCGATGATCATCCTCAATACGATCATGGCCGACTCGCTGGACTACATGGCCACCGCGCTCGAGACGGCAGTCGAGGCCGGCGAGGAGTTCGACTCCGCCGTGCAGAAGCTGCTGACCGAGATCATCACCGAGCACGGCGCGGTCGTGTTCAACGGCGACGGCTACTCGGAGAACTGGCAGATCGAGGCGGCCGAGCGCGGCCTGCCGAATCTCAAGACCACGCTGGACGCCATCCCGCAGCTGGTCACCCCAGAGGCCATCGAGGTCTTCGAGAAGTACGGCGTTTTCAACGCCCGCGAGTTGCACAGCCGCGAGGAAGTCCGGTACGAGACCTACGCCCTGACCATTGGTGTCGAGGCGAAGTTGACGCTGGAGATCGGGTCGACGGTGATTCTGCCTGCGGCCATCCGGTACCAGACCGAGTTGGCCCAGAACGTCGCGACGCTCAAGGCGGCCGGCGTCGAGCCGGATATGACGCTGCTGCAGGCGGTTTCGACACCCATTGCGGAGTTGACCGCGGCATTGGCGGCACTGAAGGAGGGTCTCGCCGAGCATGGCGGCGAATCCGCTGCCGAGGAGGCCGCACACGCCAAGAGCCTGCTGCCCAAGATGGACGCGGTGCGCGCAGCCGCCGACACGCTGGAAGGCCTTGTCGCCGACGATCTCTGGCCGCTGCCGACCTACCAGGAGATGCTCTACATCCTCTGACGGTTCACGCCCAGACTGCAGTTGTTGACGCGTCTACTCGCGATTCAACAACTGCAGTCTGGGCGAGTCAACGCCGCCACGGGTTGTCGCCGGCGTCCCAGGCCTTCTGGATGTCCGGATAGATCGACGTCTGGTCGGTGGGCACCGAATTCTTCGTCGCACGCGTCCGTTCATCGGCGAGGACTTCGGGCGCGCCGCTTTCGATCGCGTCCATGGTCTGTGCGGCGACCTCTTCGGGTGAGATCTTGGGGGTGGAGATCACCGCGGCCATGTCGGTGTCGATGAACCCGGCGTGCACGCCGACCACGTGGGTGCCCTGGGCATGCATTTCGATGCGTAGCGCGTTGGTCAACGCCCACTCGGCGGCCTTGGAGGCCCCATAGGACGCGTTGAAGGGGGAGACAAAGAAACTGACCACCGACAGCATGTTGACCAGCGCGCTGCCGTTCGGATGGGCCGCCAGCACGGGGGCGAACGCCCGGGCCATCGCCAGTGTGCCGAAATAGTTCGTCTCCATCTCGACGCGGGCGGCGTCGGGATCCTCGGCAGTCAGGAAAGGTGATTGCAGCATGGCGCCGGCATTGTTGATCAGCACAGACACATCGGGGCAGGACCGCGCCGCGGCGCGCACGGCCTCGCCGTCGGTGATGTCCAGTGCGATCGGCACCACTCGCGGATCGTCGAATTCGACGGTGTCGGGGTTGCGGGCGGCGGCGTAGACCTTGGTCGCGCCGCGGTCGAGCAATGCCTGCGCGAATGCCCGTCCCAGGCCCCGGTTCGCCCCGGTGACCAGGGCGATACTGCCGTCGATGGCTTTCCCGTGTGTTGTGGCCATGCTTGCTCCTCGGTGTCGGCTGCTCGTAACCGAGCAACGCACAAAACCGGCGCCGCGTTACCCGGTGCGTTGTGCCAATTCCACCGGTTCCACCGCACCGCTGTCGAGGGCCCGGACACCAGCCTCACAGACCGCGGTCGCGGCATAGCCGTCCCACGCGGTCGGGCCGTCGACGTTGACCCCGCTTCGGACCGCGTCCACCCACCGCTGCACCTCGGTGTCGTAGGCCTGTCCGAACCGCTCCCGGAAACCCGGGCTGATGACCCCGCCCCAGGTGCCGGGGGCCGATTTGCGGACCAGCCCGACGTCCAGACCGATCATGGCGCTGCCGCGTTCGCCCACCACTTCGGTGCGCACCTCGTAGGCCACCCCGGTTGTCACGAACAGCTCGACGTCCACGTGTCGGCCGCTGACCGTTCTCATGATGGCGATCTGGGGATCCTGCAAGCCTTGGCGCGCAGTCGGATTGGGTTCGGGTCGCACGATCTGAATGGATGCGATCTCCTCGCCGAACAGGAACCGTGTCACATCGACCTCGTGCACCAGAGAATCCCTGACCACCATCGAGCTGTCGAATGACGGTGGCACTGCCGGGTTGCGGTGCACGCAGTGCATCACCAGTGGCTGACCGAGCCCACCGCCGTCGATGTGCGCCTTCAGCGCCGCGTATTCGTGATCGAACCGGCGCATGAAACCCACCTGGATCAGGGAAATGCCGAGCTCGGCTTCGCGGCGCACGATCTCCAGCGAGGAGGACACATCGGTGGTCAACGGCTTCTCGCACAGCACCGGTTTGCGGTGCTCCAGACAAGCGAGCAGCTGCTTCTCGTGGGTGGGACCCGGGGTGGCCAGCAGCACCGCGTCGACTTGCGAATCAGCGATCGCGTCCAGCGGGTCGGCGACCGCGCGGCAGCCCGGAATGGACGCGGCGAGCTGCTCGGCCTTCTCGGTGAGGTAGTCATTGACCACCGACACCCGGGCGCCCGAGATCCGCGCGGTGATACGGGCGACGTGATCGGCGCCCATGAGACCGACGCCGAGGACCCCGATCTTCAAGTCAGACATGGGCGAGGCTCCTAGCGGAAACGAACGGATGGGACGCCACACGAACCGAGATAGGCGTTCGTGCGTGTGGCGATGGGCAGCGGTGCGTCGGGATCACACGGATACATGTCCTGCTCGACGATGGCGAACACATCGATTCCGAGCTTCTCGACCTCGGCGAGAAGCACCGGCATATCGGGGATTCCGCGTGGCGGCTCGGTCATGGCGCCGAGCTTGACGGCTTCGCCGAACGGTAGGTCCTCGGCCTCCACCTTGGCCCGGACCTCGGGGTCGACCTGTTTGAGGTGCAGGTAGCCGATGCGCTCGGGTGCGCGACGGATGATGGCGATGTTGTCGCCGCCGCAATAAGAGATGTGGCCGGTATCAAGGCACAGGTTGACGAAATCGCCGTCGGTGCCGTCGAGGAAGCGGTACACGTTCTCCTCGGTGTCGACATGGCTGTCGGCGTGCGGGTGGTATTGCGCCCGCACCCCGTACTGCTCGAACATCGCCTTACCCAGCTCGTTCATGCCCTGGGTCTTCTTGCGCCACTGTTCTGCGGTGAGAGTGCGGTCCTCGAGCACAGCACCCGAGGAAGGGTCCCGCCACATTTCCGGAATCACCACGACGTGCTTACCGCCTACCGCGGCAGTCAGTTTCGCGACATCTTCGATCTGCCGCCAGACTGAAGTCCATGCCTCGTCCCCGCGAGATTCGGACTGATGCAGGTGCTCGAACACCGTGCCGGCCGACAGTGTGAGCCCGCGCGCCGCCAGCTCGTCGGCAAGTCGCTCGGGATCGGTCGGCAGGTAACCGAACGGGCCCAGTTCGATCCACTGGTAGCCCGCGGCCGAGACCTCGTCGAGGAACCGGGTGTAGGGCGTCTGCTGCGGGTCGTCGGGGAACCAGACTCCCCAGGAGTCGGGCGCCGATCCGACCAGAATGGTGCTCATGGTGGGCGTCTGCTACCGATCTGACGGGTTGATAAGGCGGCGTTGGACTTTCTTCCAGTCCGCGTACCGCTGATAGGCGGCCCGGGTGGTCTCCAGGCTGGCGACCTCGCTGACGGGGACATCCCACCAGGACTGGCTGTCCGGTGCGTAGATCAGCGGGTCGGTCTCCACATGAATGACCGTGACCGTGTCCGCAGCCTTGGCGGCCTTGACCGCGTCGGCGAACTCCGCGGCCGTGGCGACCTTGATGACGTCGGCGCCCAGGCTGGCGGCATTCGCGGCCAGGTCGACCGGAAGGGTGGCGCCGTCCAGGCGCCCGTCGTCGCCGCGGTAGCGGTAGGCGGTACCGAACCGCTGCGAACCCAGCGACTCGGAAAGTCCACCGATGGAGGCGAACCCGTGGTTCTGCACCAGAACCGGGATGATCTTGACGCCCTCCTGGACGGCGGTCACCAGCTCGGTGGCCATCATCAGGTAGGAGCCGTCGCCGACCATCACGAACACATCGCGATCGGTATCGGCCATCCGCACGCCGATGCCGCCGGCGATCTCGTAGCCCATGCAGGAGTAGCCGTACTCGACGTGATAGCCCTTACGGTCGCGGGTGCGCCACAACTTGTGCAGGTCACCCGGCATCGAACCGGCGGCGCACACCACGACGTCACGGGGATCGGACAGGGTGTTGACCAGACCGATCACCTGGTTCTGGTTGAGCTGCACGCCGTCGTCACAGGCGTAGGCGCTCGACACGATGTCGTCCCACTCGGCTGCCAGTTCGGCAACGCGGGAACGATATTCAGCGCTGACGGCATAGCCGTCCAGCACCGCTGCGAGTGCGTCGAGCGCTTCTCTGGCGTCGGCGACGACGCTGACACCGCCCTGTTTGACCGAATCCAGCGAGGCGACGTTGATGTTGACGAACCGCACGTCGGGGTTGTTGAACGCGGTGCGCGACGCCGAGGTGAAATCGCTGTAGCGGGTGCCGATCCCGATGATCACGTCAGCCTCCGCGGCCAGTAAGTTGGCGGCGGTGGTGCCCGTCGAGCCGACAGCCCCGACGCTCTGCGGATGGTCGAAGGGCAGCGACCCTTTGCCGGCCTGGCTTTCGGCGACCGGGATGCCGGTCTGCTCACAGAGGGCGGTCAGGGGCTGCTCGGCCCCGGAGTAGTGCACGCCGCCGCCCGCGATGATCAGTGGTTTGCCGGCCGCGGCGATGATCTCGGCGGCCCGGGCGATCACCGAACGCTCCGGTAACGGGCGGGCAATGTGCCAGGTGCGTTCGGCGAACAGCGATTCCGGCCAGTCGTGGGCTTGCGCCTGGACGTCCTGGGGGATGGACACCGTCGCCGCGCCGGTCTCGACCGGATCGGTGAGCACCCGCATGGCGCCCAGCAGCGCGGCGGGCAGCTGCTCGGGGCGCCAGACCCGGTCGAAGTAGCGGGACAACGGTTTGAACGCGTCATTGACGGTGACGTCGCCGGCGGAGGGAAGCTCCAGCTCCTGCAGCACCGGGGCACTGACCCGGGTGGCGAAGGTGTCGGCGGGCAGCAGCAGCACCGGCAATCGGTTGATGGTCGCCAGCGCGGCGCCGGTGAGCATGTTGGTGGAGCCGGGCCCGACACTGGCGGTGACGGCCCACGTCGCCAGCCGATCCTTCTGTCGCGCGTAGGCGACGGCGGTGTGCACCATGGCTTGTTCGTTGCGGCCCAGCACGTATCGCAGACCGGGTTCGCGGCCGGCCGCTGAAGACTCGACTTCGTCCTGCAGCAGTGCCTGGCCCAGCCCGGCGACGTTGCCGTGCCCGAAGATGCCGAGGCACCCGGCGAAGTACTTGCTGCGCACGCCGTCGCGTTCGACGTACTGGTTGGCCAGGAACCGGACGGTGGCCTGCGCCACCGTCAGCCGCACGGTCGGTTCTTTGTCGGCGAGCTTCTCGGTCGACTTCGGCGCGGTGGAAACCACGGTCAGGCTCCTTGGGTCGTGCGCATCGGCAGGCGCGGGTCGATCTCCTGGTGTTCCCAGCTGCCCCGCAGCCAGGTGTGGTTGGGGTCGTCACAGATCAGCCAGGCCCGGTTCGGGCCGGAGCCGGCCATGACGTTGAGGTAGTACATGTGGTGGCCGGGTGCGGCGATCGACGGACCGTGGTAGCCGTGCGGGACCAGCACCACGTCGCCGGAGCGGACCTCTTCGAGCACCTCGATGGGGCGCGCCGGGGTGCCGTACACCCGGTGATAGCCGAAACCCGGGGTACCGGCGGGGCTGTCGGCGATCTCGAAGTAGTAGATCTCCTCCAGCTGGGTTTCGACGTCGGTGTTCTCCTCGTGCTTGTGCGCCGGGTAGCTCGACCAGTTCCCACCGGGGGTGATCACCTCACAGGCGATCAGGGAATCGGCGTCGAACGTGGTGGCGGTACCGAAGTTGTGCACCTGTCGGCTGCAATTTCCGGCGCCGCGCAGCTCGACAGCCACGCCTGCGGCGGCCACCCGGCGGTTGGGGAACGATCGCGCGGCACGGGCACCGCAGATGGCGAACCGTCCCTCACCGGTCAGGGCGTAGGTCTGGTCGATGCCGATGTAGACCATGTCGGCCGGACCGTCGAACACCGACGCGCGGAAGGCCAACTCGAAGGTCTGCTCGGCACAGTCGATCCTGCCGCCCCCGAGCAGCGGCAGGATCATGACCTCGGTGCCACCGGTGCTCATCTCGATGGTCTGAGTGTCGTCCAATTCGACGACTTGCAGGGAGGATTCGGACCAGCCGGCGGACTCCGGGGTCACGTCGACGGTGAAGGGCAGTTCGGCGCTGCGGGCCGGGATGTAGTACTTGCTGTGCATCGACTCACCTCACCATCGCCACCGCGGTCGCCACCGCGGAACTCACGTCGTCGTCGGCCGGATAGAGCAGGGTGCGTCCGACGATCAGGCCCCGCACCGACGGCAGGGCGAGAGCCTTCTCCCAGCTGGCGAACGCTTCATCGGGATCGGTGGGGTCACCGCCCAGCAGCAGGGTGGGAAGCGTGGTGGCGTCCATCACCCGGTCCATTTCGGGGACCACCGGCAGCTTCATCCAGGTGTACGCCGATGTCGAACCCAGTCCCTGGCTGATGTGGATGGATTTGATCACCGCGTCGGGACTCAGGTCGTTGCGCACCTTGCCCTCGACCCGGCGGGACAGGAACGGCTCGAGCATGGCGATCAGTCCGTGCGCGGCGAGCTCGTCGACGGCCTGGGCGCAGGCGGCCAGGGTGGTCACCGTTCCCGGGTCGGCAAGGTCGATGCGGCACAGCATCTTTCCGCCGTTCATGCGGGCGGCCGCGGTCGCCTTGGCGGTGGCGGCGGTCATCCGGTCGTCGAGTTCGAAACTGGAGCCGGCCAGCCCGCCGCGGTTCATCGAGGAGAACACCACCTTGTCCTCCAGGGCCCCCAGCAGCAGCAGGTCGTCGAGGATGTCCGCGGTGGCCAACACCCCGTCGACGCCGGGGTCGGCCAACGCCGTGCGCAGCCGGTCGAGCAGGTCAGTGCGGCTGTTCATCGCGGTGGGTCGCGATCCGACCGCCAGCGCGCCGCGGGCCGGGTGGTCGGCGGCCACGATCATCAAGCGGCCGTTGCCGCGGATAGCGGGTCGGGTGGTGCGGGTCTGCCAGGCCCGGGTGATCGCCGACGGGTCGGTGGCCCGCACTTCGGTGATGTCCGCGTAATCCTTGCAGGGACTGGAGATGGAGTTAGACATTGACGGCCTCCACAGCGGTCTGTTCGGCGAGCGCGGCAACCTCCGCGGCTGTCGGCATCGCCGTCGAGCACTCCAGTCGTCCGGCGACGATCGCGCCCGCGGCATTGGCGTAGCGCAACGTCTTCTCCAGCGGCCAGCCGCGCAGCAGCCCGTGGCACAGGCTGCCACCGAAGCTGTCCCCGGCACCGAGCCCGTTGACCACCTCGACGTCGATGGGGGGCACCGTCACCGATGCGTTCCTGGTTTTGCCGAGCACGCCGCGCGGGCCTTGTTTGACGACGGCCAATTGCACTCCGAGGTCGAGCAGGGCGTCGGCGGCCTTGTGCGGATTGGTCTCACCGACGGCGATTTCGCATTCCTCCCGGTTGCCGACCGCCACCGTGACGTGCTCCAGCGCGCGACGCACCTGTTCGGACGCCGCGGCGGGGGAGTCCCAGAACATGGGTCGGTAATCGAGGTCCAGCACGGTCAACGGCGCCCGGTTGCGTGCCGACCAGGCGGCGAAATGCGCACTGCGACTGGGCTCTTCGGACAGTCCGGTGACTGTTGACCAGTACAGCCGAGCCTCCCGAATGGCGGTCAGATCAAGTTCGGCGGGCTCGATCTGCAGGTCTGGCGCACTGGGCTTGCGGTAGAAGTACAACGGAAAGTCGTCGGGCGGGAATATCTCGCAGAACGTCACCGGTGTCGGGTACTCGCGGTGGGTGGCGACGTAGCGGTTGTCGACACCAAGGCGGCCCAGCTCGGCACGTACGAACCGGCCGAACGGGTCGTCGCCCACGCCGGAGATCAGTGCTGTGTTGTTGCCCAGGCGCGCAGCGGCCACGGCCACATTGGCGGCCGATCCGCCCAGGAACTTGCCGAAGGACTCCACCTGCTCCAGGCCGACACCGACCTGAAGGGGGTAGATGTCGACGCCGCTGCGCCCGATGGCGAGGACGTCGAAGGGCGGGGTACTAGTCACGTCAGCTCTCTTCAGGGCTCGTTGGGGACTTGTTATGACTGTGCCCCTCGCCACGTTCTGATGTCAATACTTTGTCCTGACATTCGGTCTTTGTGTCAATCGATGTTAAACTGCAGCTACTGTTGGGATTCGAGTTCGTCGATCGGAGTCGGTGTGCCGTTGGCAGTCGAACTGGACAGGTCAAGCCCTGTTCCCCTGTACTACCAGCTCGCCCAGGCGATCGAGGCTGCCATCCGTAGTGGCGAACTCGCGCCGGGCGACCGATTCGAGAACGAACTCGCATTGGCCAGCCGGCTGACGCTGTCGAGGCCCACCACGAGGCGGGCCATCCAGGAGCTCGTCGACAAGGGATTGTTGGTCCGCAAGCGGGGCGTCGGGACCCAGGTCGTGCAGAATCCGGTTCACCGCAGGGTCGAGCTCACCAGCCTGTTCGACGACCTCGCCCGCGCCGGACAGGAACCGTCTACCCAGCTGCTGGAGTTTCACGTCGGGGTGCCCGACGAGGACGTCGCCCGCGAACTCAATCTGGCCAGTGACCGCGAGGTGGCCTGCATCAAACGGCTGCGGTGCGCCAACGGCGAGCCGCTCGCGTTGATGACCAACTACCTTCCGGTCGAGATCGCCCCCGCCGCTGAGGAACTCGAGCGCAGTGGCCTCTATCAATCGCTACGCGCCCGCGGCGTGCACATTCGGCTGGCCAGTCAGCGCATCGGCGCGCGAGCTGCCAACCGCACCGAGGCCCGGCTGCTGGAGGAGAAACCCGGTGCGCCGCTGCTGACCATGGACCGCACCGCATTCGACGATTCCGGGCGGGCGGTCGAGTTCGGCACGCACTGCTACCGCGCGTCCCGGTACTACTTCGACACCACGGTGGTCGACCGCTGATCCGATCAGGAGAAGGCGGCCCGAAACGCTCTCAGCGCCGCCTCGCTGTCGCCTGATGCCCACGCCTCCAGGCCGACGGTTCCGGTGTAACCCATCTCGCGCAGCGCAGCCGCGACGGCGGGATAGTGGATTTCGCCGGTGCCCGGCTCGCACCGGCCGGGAACGTCGGCCACCTGGATCTCACCGATGGCCGGCCCGCACCGGCGGACCAGTTCGACGAGATTCCCTTCGCCGATCTGAGCGTGGTAGAGGTCGAGCATCATGGTGACGTTCGGGTGGCCTACTGCCTCGACGAGCGCCAGGGTGTCCTTGGCGCGAGCCAGCGGCACGCCGGGATGATCGACGATCGTGTTCAGATTCTCCACGCAGAACGTCACGCCGGCGTTCGCCCCGAGCTCGCCGATACGTTCCAGCGTGCGCTGGGCGGTGAGCCACATCTGGCCGGTCGATCGATACCGCGGGCGGGCGGCCTGACCATCGATCAGCTCCGCGGTGTGCAGGTTGAGCCGCCGGACACCAAGGCGCTCAGCGGCTTTGATACTCAGTTCGGCGGTGCGAACCACCTCGTCCGCGCTGGCCGGGTCGATCAGGTCGCCGTGCAGATAACCGGTCATCGAGGAGAACCGAGCCCCGCTGTCGGCCAGCGCCGCCAAGTCCTTGTCGTGCCAGCTCCAGATCTCGACCGCGAAGCCCAGCGCGTCGATGCGCCGCACGCGCTCCACGATGGGCAGCTCGCGGAACACCATCTCGGCGCAGACCGCCAGAGTGAAGTCAGCCATGGCCGGACCCTAACATTTGACCTGCAGTCCTAATGTCCGAACAAAGTCTTGACTTTCCGGTGTGAGCCGTATTACATCGAGGCAGCACCGTGTCGTGCGCGACGTCGTCGAGGACAAGGAGTCGTCATGAGGTTCAATCGGCTAGCGGCCGTGGCCGGAGCGAGTGCGCTCGTCATCGGGCTCGCAGCCTGTTCGGCCACCGGCGGCAAGCCCCGGGACAACGGTGCCGGTTCCGGCGGGGGCACGGTCGACACGCCACGGATGACCATCGCGATGATCACCCACGAAGTGCCGGGCGACTCGTTCTGGGATCTGGTCCGCAAGGGTGCCGAGACCGCCGCCAAGAAGGACAACATCGAGCTGCGCTACTCCAACGATCCCGAGGCCCCGGCCCAGGCCAACCTGGTGCAGAGCGCGATCGACAGCGGTGTCAAGGGTATCGCCGTCACCCTGGCCAAGCCCGACGCGATGGCGCCCGCGGTCAAGGCGGCCGAAGCCAAAGGCATCCCCGTGGTGGCATTCAACTCCGGTTACGACAACTGGAAGGCCATGGGTGTCCAGGAGTATTTCGGCCAGGACGAGAAGCTCGCCGGAGTGGCCGCCGGTGAGCGCCTGACCGCCGACGGCGCCAAGAAGGTGCTGTGCGTCATCCAGGAGCAGGGCCAGGTCGCCCTGGAGTCGCGCTGCGCAGGTGTCACGCAAGGTTTCAAGGGCCAGACCGAACTGCTGAACGTCAACAGCAAGGACATGCCGTCGGTGGAGTCGACGATCACCGCCAAACTTCAGCAGGATCCGTCGATCGACACCATCGTCGCGCTCGGCGCCCCGATCGCACTGACCGCCGTCCAGTCCAAGAGCAACGCGGGCAGCAACGCCAAGATCGTCACCTTCGACACCAACGCCGCGCTGGTCGATGCGATCCAGAAGGGCGACGTGCAGTGGGCCGTCGATCAGCAGCCTTACCTGCAGGGCTACCTCGCCGTCGACTCGCTGTGGCTGTACCTGAACAACAAGAACCTGATCGGTGGTGGCCAGGCGACCCTGACCGGGCCGTCCTTCATCGACAAGTCCAACATCGACGCCGTGGCCGAATTGGCCAAGGGCGGAACCCGATAGCGATCGGCGGGAAACGACATGACTACGCAAGCAGACCTCGAGGTCGCCGACCACAAAGTGGTGCGAGATGAACGTGTCAAGGAACGGAACCGGCTGCAGCGCCTGCTGATTCGGCCCGAGATGGGTGCCGGCATCGGCGCCATCGGCATCTTCGTGTTCTTCCTGGTCGTCGCCGCGCCGTTCCGGGAGGCCGCGTCCCTGGCCACCGTGCTCTACGCCAGCTCGACCATCGGCATCATGGCGTGCGGTGTCGCGGTGCTGATGATCGGGGGCGAGTTCGACCTGTCGACCGGCGTCGCGGTGACGTTCAGCTCATTGGCGGCGTCGATGCTGTCGTACAACCTGCACCTCAATCTCTGGGCAGGCGCCGGCCTGGCCCTGATCCTGGCGTTGTCCGTCGGATTTCTCAACGGCTTCCTGGTGATGAAGACCAAGATTCCGTCGTTCCTCATCACGCTGAGCACGTTCTTCATGCTGGCCGGCATCAATCTCGCGGTGACCAAACTCCTTGCCGGACAGGTCGCCACCCAGAGCGTGAGCGACATGCAGGGCTGGGACTCGGCACAGAAGGTGTTCGCCTCGTCGTTCACCCTGTTCGGTGTGAGCATCCGGATCACCGTCGTGTGGTGGCTGGTCTTCACCGCGGTGGCCACCTGGGTGCTGTTCAAAACCAGGATCGGCAACTGGATCTTCGCGGTCGGCGGTGACGCCGACAGCGCCCGCGCGGTCGGCGTCCCGGTGACCAGGGTCAAGATCGGCATGTTCATGTTCGTCGGCTTCTGCGCCTGGTTCGTCGGCATGCACCTGTTGTTCGCGTTCAACACAGTGCAGTCCGGCCAGGGCATCGGCAACGAGTTCTTCTACATCATCGCCGCGGTCATCGGCGGCTGCCTGCTCACCGGCGGCTACGGCACCGCCGTGGGTGCCGCCATCGGTGCATTCATCTTCGGCATGACCAATCAGGGCATCGTCTACGCCGGCTGGAACCCCGACTGGTTCAAGTTCTTCCTGGGCGCGATGCTGCTGTTCGCGGTAATCGCCAACAACGCCTTCCGTAACTACGCCGCGAAGAAGTGATCCCATGACCATCTCTGTCGAAAAGCCCAGCAACGAATCACAATCCGGCGGCAAGGTACCTCTCGTCGAGTTGAAGAACGTCGGTAAGAGCTACGGCAACATCACCGCGCTCAAGGACATCTGCCTGCGGGTGCACGCCGGTGAGGTGACCGGCATCCTCGGCGACAACGGTGCCGGCAAGTCGACACTGATCAAGATCATCGCCGGCCTGCATCAGCAGAGCGAGGGGGAGCTGCTCGTCGACGGCGAACCGACCCGATTCGCCTCGCCGGCCGAGGCGCTGGGCAAGGGCATCGCCACGGTGTACCAGAACCTGGCCGTCGTGCCGCTGATGCCGGTGTGGCGCAACTTCTTCCTGGGCCAGGAGATCCGCAAGACGGGCTTCCCGTGGTCGCTGGACGCCAACGCGATGCGGGCCACCACCCTGTCTGAGCTGTCCAAGATGGGCATCGACCTGCCAGACGTCGACGTGCCGATCGGCTCGCTGTCCGGTGGTCAGCGCCAGTGCGTGGCGATCGCGCGGGCCGTATTCTTCGGCGCCCGCGTGCTCATCCTCGACGAGCCCACCGCCGCCCTCGGCGTCAAGCAGTCCGGCGTGGTGCTGAAGTACATCACCGCCGCCAAGGAGGCCGGCTTCGGCGTCGTCTTCATCACCCACAACCCGCACCACGCGCACATGGTGGGCGACCATTTCGTGTTGCTCAACCGCGGCCGCCAGAAGCTGGACTGCCCCTACGACGACATCACCCTCGAACACCTCACCCAGGAGATGGCCGGCGGCGACGAACTCGAGGCGCTCACCCACGAGTTGGGTCGCTGACCAGGGTCACAACCGCAGCCTGGCGCGGGGCTCCTTGGCGACCGGGCTGACCGCGCCCAGCAGTTGGGCCAGTTCGCTGACCCGGATGTGCTCCAGGCCTGCGATGGCGTCGACGATCTCGGTGCGTAGCTGTTCACCGGTGAACGGCTCACTGAGCCAGTTGAACTTGTCGACCACCCGCAGCCAGGTCATCGGACGGGTGGGTGAGCCTTCGAAATCGTCCTGCTCGCGCCAGATCTCGCGGCCGCCTTGCAGTTGCACCCCCACCCGAGCGGCGGTGCGTTCCGGGTAGGCGGCGGTGAGATCGTCGGCGGCGCGAACATCGACCCGTTCCAGTAGCCCTTGCACGTCGGCGCGCCGGATCCGATCGGTCTCCAGTTGTGCCGGGCCGACCGCGCCGTCCAGCAGCGCCACGGCCGCCAGATACTTCAGGTTGTAATCGGCCTGCTCTTTGGTCCAGGGCCGGTCCTTGTTGCCATAGGCGCCGCCACCGGCGAAGTCATAGGCCCCCCGGAACACTTCCAGACTGACGCGATCGACATCGGTGGCCCGGAGGTGGTGCAGCTCGCGCAGCGCCAGCACCGCGTCGATGACCACCTGCCCGTGGATCAGTGAGCAGTACTGCTTGAGGTAGGTGCTGTGCACCGCCGTCAGCGAGCGGTCGGCAGGCCGAAGGTCGATCGACTGATCGAAGAGCTGTTGCAGTCCGTTGGGCCCGTCGATCAGCGCAGCGGGGCCGGTGAATCCGCGTTGGCACAGCAGCGTCACATAGACCGCACGCATGCCGGTGATGGCGGGGGAGATGCCCTTCCAGGTCGAGACCGGCTCGGAGTGCACCGCGGCCAATGACACGTTGTCGGCGGCGGATGCCGCAATCGCGTCGGCGGTTGCCGTGGCGTCCAGTCCCAATAGCCGGGCCGCCCCGGCCGCCGCGGACATCGACAGCTGCAGCGCGTGGTTGAGCCCGCGCGCCATCACCGGAACCGCTGCGCTGAACCGGCATTGGACTTCATAGGCAATGGCCAGCGCCAGCAGGAAGTCCGCACCCGAGGCGTCGGTGTGCTCGGCCATCGCCAGCAGCGCGCCGAAGTTGTCGGCCGGGTGGCAGAGTCCTCCCGGCGTCAGATAGGTGTCGAGCAGGTCGGGGTAGCGGACCAGGACGGCGTTGAAGAACGCCGCCTGATCGACCGAGGCCCGACCGCCACCGACGAAGGTCGCGGTGGGCCGGCTGCTGAATTCTTCGGCATGGGCTCGCGCCGGGGGATCAGCTCACCGTCGAGGGCGCCGACCGCGCAGGCGACGCTGTCCAGGACGTTGCGTTTCATCAGTGCCAAGGTCGGTGGGCGCAGATCTGCGGCTTCGGCGCCGACGACGAACTTCGCGAGTTCGGTGATGAGATTCATGGCGTCAACCCAACGCCGGCTGCAGTCTCGCGTCCACGACGTGGTGGCTACGAGTGGTCGGCCCAGCTTCTCAGAACCTGCCGGTGCGGGTCGTCGGCCGGTACCCACCACGGGTCGGTGGGTGCAGTGGTCCAACCTCGGGTGTGGGCGAAACCCACCAATGCCTCAGCCGCGGTGCGCACGTTGGGCCGATCGTCGTCGGCGCGGTACAACAGCGACCACGTCCAGACCGGTGCCGGTGCGTCGACCGGCCGGTGGCCGATGGTCGGCGGCGTGCTTGCCGTGTGCCGCTTGGGTGAGGCGAGCACCGGCCCGCGGATGCGGTGGACGTGTCCGTAGAACGCGTCCCCGGTGATGCCGCCGTCGTCGATGGTGGCGACCTGCGCGCCGGAGGCGGCGGCGAACTGTTCGGCGAAATCGTTCCACGACGACCACGCTGAGTCGTCGGTGTCGACGAGCACCGTCACCTGCGCGGCCGGCACCGCGACATCGGACCCCGCTCCCGGCAGCGCGGCCCGAAGCCGTTCCACCCGAACCAGTTCCGCCCGCAGCCCGAGTCGCTGGGCATCGCCCGCAGTCACCCACGCCAACGCCAGGTCCAAGCTGTGGTCGGCCACCCGCTCGGCTTGGACGTGGGAGGGCAGCACCCAGTCGTCGACCCGGACGCCGACCGGTGCGGTCAGGGTCGCCAGCTCCGGAGGGAGCCAGCTGACGTAGCCCAGCCGCAGGGGACTGGTCTCGGCGGCGCTGCGGCGCAATCGGTCGCCGGCCCCGTCGGCGATGCTCAGAATCCGGCGCGCGTCCTCGAGCAGCGTCGCTCCGGCGGCCGTCAGCCGTACGCTTCGCCGGTCGCGGTCGAACAACTTGGCGCCCAATTCGCGCTCCAGCGCGATGATCTGCTGGGACAGTGCCGGCCCGGAAATGTAGAGCCGTTCGGCGGCGCGGCCGAAGTGCAGCTCGTCGGCGACCGCCGCGAAGTAGCGCAGTTGCCGCAGTTCCATGGATCGAGCTTAGGACTGGTGCCGCGGGATGGCGGTGGAAAGCCGTGGCTAGGAGTGGTAGTGCTGCCGTCGTGGACACCGGGGCTGGTCGGGCATTGACTGGTGGCATGCGATTGACGCCGTTGCCACCCGAGGACTTGACCGCCGACCAGCGTCCGCTCTACGACGACATCTGTGAGTTCGTCGACGCGAACTTCGGCGACGTGGTGGCGCGCCGTGCCGACGGTGCGCTGATCGGCCCATTCAACGGCTGGCTGCATCACCCGCAGTTCGGCGGGCCGGCGTGGCGATTCAACCGGGCGCTGTGGGAACACCGCGTGTTGCCTCCCGCGGTGCACCAGCTGGTCATACTGGTGACCGCCGCCAAGGTCGGTGCACCCTACGAGGTGCGCGGTCACGAGGTTTTCGCGCTGCGCGCCGGGCTGGCCGAAGAGACGATCGCGGCGGTGGCCGCCGGCGAGCGACCGCCCACGCTGACCCCAGAGGAGGGCATCGCGTACGCGACGGCCGCCGTCCTCATCCGGGGCCGGCCGCTGCCGGAGTCCACCTACCGTGCCGCGCTCGCCGCCTTCGGCGCGACCGGAGTTGCCGAAATCGCCTTCCTGGTCGCATGTTTCACCATGGTGGGGGCGACCCTGCACGCGTTCGACGGGTAGCCGCCATCGGCGGTCAGCGCGGTGACATCCCCGCCGCCCGGTAGGCGGCGTCGATGTAGTGCATGTTCTGCACCGCGTCCTGCACCCCGATCGGCAGTGCGGCACCGTCGAGTACGTGCGCGGCGAACGCTTCCAGCTGATAGGAGTACGACGGACGCATCCCCAGCTGCTCCACCCAGGTCTCCCGCGGAGTGCGGATGGTGATCCGGTCGTCACCGTGCGGCTTGATGAAGTTGTGCGCCACCGCGTCGCCCTTGGTTCCCACCACGGTGATGGTGAACGAAAATGCCTTGCCGACCATGGTGTTGGCGCTGCAACCGGTGGCACCGGTGGGGAAGCGGAGCTCGACGTCGCACCACTCGTCGATGCCGGGGCTGCGCTGCGAAGCGTGCGCGGCGGTGATGGCCGGCCTGCCCAGACTCTGGGCGCCGAGTTGGCGCATGACGTGTAACCCGTAGCAGCCCAGGTCCATCAACGCCCCGCCGGCAAGGTCCAGTGACCACCGCGGGTCGTCGGCGGCCGGGGGCGGCATCGCCATTCGGACCTCGACGTGGCGGAGGTCGCCGACGGTCCCGTCGGTGGCCAGTTCGAAGATGCGCCGGTTCACCGGGTGGAACAGATAGTGAAATCCCTCCAGCACGCTCACGCCCGCGATCTCGGCGGCCTCGGCGACCTCGCGAGCCTCATCATGGTTGCGCGCGAACGGCTTCTCGGTGAGCACCGGCTTACCCGCTTTGATCGCCTCGAGGTTCCACGGCGCGTGCAGCGCATTGGCCAGCGGGTTGTAGACGACGTCGACCTCGGCGTCGTCGATGACGTCGCCGTAGCAACCGCCCACCCGTTCGACACCATAGGTGTCGGCGAACGCGCGGGCCCGATCCGGGTCGCGGGCGGCCACCACCACCAGCCGGTAACCGAGTTCGCGGGCCGGTCCGACGATGGCCTGTTCGGCGATCCGCGATGCGCCGAGCACCCCGATTCGCAGGCTCATGCCGGGATGCGTCCGGCGATGTCCTGCAGGTGTGCAACGCTGGCCAGCACGTCGCGCAACGGACCTTCACCCTCCGGTTCGCCGTCGAGGATGGTGTCCTGCTCGAGAACGAACCAGCCGTCGAAACCGTTGGCGAGCAACACCGTGACGATGCCGGCGATGTCGACATCACCGGTGCCGAGCGGGGTGTACATCCCCTGGGCGACCGCCTCGGTGTAGGTCAGTTCACCGGCCTGCACCCGGGCGGCCAGCGTCGCATCGACATCTTTGAGGTGGGTGTGGGCGATCCGGTCCGGCACCGACTGAGCCAATCGAAGTGGATCCGTCCCGCCGATCAGCAGGTGGCCGGTGTCCAGGCACAACGCGATCGACGAACCCGCCAGCACCCGGTCGACCTCCGCACCTTTCTCCACCATGGTGCCGACGTGCGGGTGCAGCACCGCGGTGATACCCCGCTCGGCGGCGACAGCAGCCAGTCGATCCAGGTTGGTCAGCAACGTCGACCACTGCGCATCGTCGAGATCGGGACGCGAATCGTAGCCGTCAGTGCCGGTGGCCGCGGCCAGAACCAGCATCGAACCGCCGGATGCCACAAGGGAATCCAGCACCGCGCTCACATCGGCAGCGGGGTCGTGGCCGGGATCGTGCAGCACCACCGGTGCGAAGCTGCCGACGCAGCTCAATCCGTACTCCTCGAGCAGGGTGGCCAGTGCGGCGGGGTCGGCCGGCAGGAAGCCCTCCGGGCCCAGTTCGGTGGCCGACAGCCCGGCTTCGGCCATCTCGGTGAGGACGCGCTCAGGTGTGAGCTGGTAGCCCCAGCCGGGGACTTCACACACGCCCCAGGAAATCGGCGCGCCGGCAATATTGAGACTCATCGGGCTTGGACCTCCTCGATACGAACCGGCGCGTGCCGGTGCAGTGACTCGGTGGCGGCCTCTGCGAGCCAGGCCACCTCGACCGCATTGGCGACCGTGGCGCCGGTGGTGGGGCTGCCCTTGGTCACGTCGACGAAGGCGGCCAGCTCGGTGCGGAACGCGTCGGTGAACCGATCCATGAAGAAGTGGTGTGCCGGTCCTTCCGGAAAGCTGGTGTGCGGGTCGGTGTTGCGGACCGGCACCCCCTGGTCCCAGCCGGCGACCACGCTGTCATCGAAACCGTGGACCTCCAGGCGGCAGTCGTACCCGCGGGCGTTGTAGCGGGCCGCCGAGACCACGCCGAGTGTGCCGTTCTCGAACGTCACGACCACGACGGCTGTGTCCACGTCGGCGATCTCGCGCAAGCGCGGATCACCCTGCACGCTGCCGGTCGCGTACACCTCGACCGCGCGCTGTCCGGTGATCCAGCACAGCACGTCGAAGTCGTGGACGGCGCAGTCGCGGAAGATGCCGCCCGAGCCGGCTAAGTATTCGAACGGCGGCGGGGCGGGATCCATGGTGGTGCTGCGCACGGTGTGCAACTTGCCCAGAGTGCCGTCGTCCACCGCCTGCTTGGCAGCGGCGAACGCGGCGTCGAAGCGGCGTTGGTAGCCCACCTGCACGGGCACTCCGGAGCGGGCGATCACCTCGGCCACCCGGGCGCTTTCGGCGGCGGTGGCTGCGATGGGCTTCTCGCAGAAGGTCGGCAGGCCCTTGGCGACGGCGGCCAGTGTCAGTTCCGCGTGGGCGGGCGTCGCGGCGGCGACGACAACCCCGTCGATACCCGAATCCAGCAGTTGCTCAACAGAATCCACTGGCTTTGCCCCGTGCTTGGCGGCAACCGCCGCGACGACGTCGGGCCGTTCGTCGGTGACGACCAGGCCGTCCACACCGGCCAGGTTGCTCAGTGTTTCGGTGTGGAATGCACCGATTCGGCCCAGGCCGATGACACCGAGTGTGGTCATGGGGTTCTCCGTTCGTTCTGGTCGCGCAGTGCGACGTCGAGGGCATCGGGGGACAGATCGTTGGCCAGCGCGCCGAGTACCAGGTCCACCTGGCTTGGCGGGGCCAGGCTGCCGATCGGCTGGTCGTGGTCGAGGTTGGTGGGGAAGGGGTAGCCGTCGGCGGTGGCCACCACGGCGTTGAGCAGTTCCGCCGGGGAGCGGCCGGCCGCTTTCATCGCCCGCAGCGCCGGGTAGACGGCGCGCACCATCGCGGTGTGGTCGAGAGCTTCCATCGCCCGGCCGAACGGCGACGACACCTGCAGCAGGTTGGCCATCCGCCGGATCTCGGCCGAGGTGTTGGCTCCCGCGCCGTGATACAGCGCCGGGTTGAAGAACAGCGCGTCGCCCTTATCCAGGGGGATCTGCACGTGGTGGCCGGCGAAGTAGTCGATGAAGTCGGGACGGTTGAACGCCAGGTAGCCGCCCTCGACCAGCTGCGAATAGGGCAGCAGCATGGTCGGTCCGCTCTGCACCGGCATATCGGTGTGCGCGACCGCCCCCTGCAGTGTCAGGGTCGGGGACAGCCGGTGAACGTGGGCGGGATAGTCGGTGAGCTGGCCCGGCGCGACGAATCCGAGGTGGTAGTCGCGGTGCGGAACCTGGGCCGCGCCACCGGGATTGACCACGTTCACCTGTGCGGTGACCTGATACCGCGGGCCGAGCCAGGCCTGGCAGATCAGTGCCAGCGCGTCGTTGGCGTAGTAGTCGGCGTACACCTCGGGGGCCTGCAGGGCCAGTTTCTGCGCGGCATTCCAGATTCGGTCGTTGGCGCCGGCGGCGCCGAAATGGTCACCTGCCGCGGCGCCCGACCGGCGCTGGGCGGCGATGAGGGCGTCGAAGGCGCCGCTGGCCGCATCGACGACGGCGGCCTCGAACGCACCGGTGAAGACCACGACGCCGGGTCCGTCGGTGAGGGCTGCGATGAGCTCGCCCTGTAACCGCCGACGGTCGGCACCGGCCAGATCGGCGCCGCGATAGACCAGGACGTTGTCGCGGACCTCGGCGGCGTGCGGGTAGCGGCGCAGGTCGGTGTCTCGCTCAGCCACGCTGCGCAGCTCGGCGAGGTCGAGAGCCGATTCGTCCAACCAGGGTGATGCCGGTGCGTGGACTTCCGTCATGGGCTCACTGCTGGGCGATTTCGCGGACCTTGAATCGGTGCGCCATGCCCGGCGATCCTACCGTCGATTGATGGCTTTTTGATGGGTTATTGGTGTTGATTGCGGTCTGAGTCACAGCAAGACTCGGGGCTGTCCGAGGCAACCGTCGACCGGGTGCTCAACGAGCGCCCGGGGGTTCGGGAAGCCACCCGCGCCGAAGTGCTGCAGGCGATCGACGACCTGGACAAGCAGCGGGCGCAGCTGCGGCTCAACGGCCGCCGGTACCTCATCGATGTCGTGATGCAGACCCCGCGCCGGTTCTCCGATGCCTTTCGCACCGCGGTCGAGGCCGAATTGTCCGCGTTCGCGCCGGCGATGTTGCGTGCGCGGTTCCACCTGTGGGAGTCCGGATCCACCGAGCAGATGGTGGAAACCCTGGCGCGCATCCGCGGCAGCCACGGACTGGTGTTGAAGGCGCAGGACGAGCCCGAGGTGGCCGAGGCAGTCGACCGGCTGGTGGACGCGGGCGTTCCCGTGGTGACCTACACCACCGACATCCCGGCCAGCGCCCGGTGCGGGTATGTCGGCATCGACAACCACGGGGCCGGTGTCACCGCCGCGTACCTGATGGATCAATGGCTGGGCGACTCGCCGGCCGATGTCCTGATCACGCTGAGCCGCAATGTGTTCCGAGGTGAAGCCGAGCGCGAGGTCGGTTTCCGATCGGCGCTGCGCAGGTCCGGTCGCGGCATCGTCGAAGTCAGCGGCAGCGACGGTATCGACGCCACCAACGAACGCCTGGTCCTCGACGCGCTGCAGCGACATCCCACAGTGGCGGCGGTGTATTCCGTGGGCGGGGCAACACGGCCACGGTGGCCGCGTTCGACACGGTGGGTCGGGAGTGCCGGGTCTTTCTTGCCCACGACCTCGACCAGGACAACCGGCGACTGCTCCGCGAGGGGCGCATATCCGCGGTGCTGCACAATGATCTGCGGGCCGACGCCCGGCTGGCGATGCGGCTGATCCTGGCCGAACACCGGGCGTTGCCGGCAGAGCCGGCCCGGCCCGTGCCGATCCAGGTGATCACGCCGTATAACCTGCCGGCCTGAGCACGGCGAGTCGTTGATCGGAAGAAATCGCGACTAACATCTGGCGCCGACGGCGACGACGGATGCGCCGACGTTGATGAGGAGACCGATCGGTGCCACCGCAGCGCGAGCTCGTCCCGGGCGTGACCGTGCTGGGCAATCTGGCCATCGACGTGATCAACGGTGGTGAGATGAGTCCCGGCGGTTGTGCCTCGTTCGCCGGGGTGGCGCTCGAAGCGGCCGGTGTCCCGGGCGGAATCGTCGCACTGGCGGGCGCGGAGAACCGGTCGCTGTTCGACCCCTTGCTCGAGCGGTTCGGTTCGATGATCCGGATCCTGTCGGCCGATCGGACCAGCTCGTTCCGGCTCGACTACTCCGACGTGGATCACCGCCAGATGTCGGTGGAGGCGATCGGCCCGGTGTGGGGCTCCGCCGAGATCGAGTGGGCCAATCCGAAGACGACCTGGGTGCACCTGGCGCCGCTGCTGCGCACCGACTTCCCGGCGTCGACACTGGCGTCGCTGGCCCGGCGCGGTCACCAGGTGGCCTACGACGGGCAGGGTCTGGTTCGCGCCGATCGGCTCGGACCGCTGGTGGTCGACCGGCACTACCCGGCCGAACTGCTCGCCGACATCAGCATCCTCAAGCTCGCCGAGGACGAAGCGGTGATCGTCGCCGACGGACCCTTCGACGAGGCGACCGCCGCCGCGCTGGGGTGCCGGAGATCCTGGTCACCTACGGATCCGAGGGGTGTGACATCTATACCCGCGACTCCTGCGTGCGGGTACCGGCCGCTTGGCGGGTCGAGGGCGTGCAGACCACCGGCGCGGGGGACATGTTCACCACCTGTTACGTCGCCAATCGGGCGGCGGGGGCCGATCCGCGCGCGGCCGCCAAGGAGGCCAGTGAGCTGGTCGCGACCGAACTCGAGAAACGGCTGCCGACGCGCCGCTGACCCACTGCTACCGGCGGGTAGTGAAAATCTTAGAGAACGCGGTTCTCCTGAAGTGACGAACGCCACACTTTTGTCTCAATCCGTCTTTGATCATGGCTGTGAGCTGTGAGTTCTGCGCCAGGTAAACGGCGTGTCACACGCGAGCCGCGGTATAGCTTGCCTAAGAAAGTGCAATAATCGGTACTGCGAGTGACAGCAACTCCGGGTCTGTCGGTTTCGTTGGCGCGTCCGCCGGACTGCGACGCGGGATTCGCCCCGGGGGACAGGACGAAAGGCGGGCACGTGGGTCCGAACGGCAACGGAGCTACGGGGAACCGGGAGAAGCTGGAAAAGGTCGTCATCCGGTTCGCCGGCGACTCCGGCGACGGTATGCAGCTGACCGGTGACCGGTTCACCTCGGAGGCAGCCCTTTTCGGCAATGACCTTGCGACCCAACCGAATTACCCCGCCGAGATCCGCGCACCCCAGGGCACGCTGCCTGGTGTCTCGTCATTCCAGATCCAGATCGCCGACTACGACATCCTTACCGCCGGCGACCGTCCCGACGTGCTGGTCGCGATGAACCCCGCGGCGCTGAAGGCCAACATCGGCGACCTGCCGCGCGGCGGTCTGGTGATCGCCAACTCCGACGAGTTCACCAAGCGCAACCTGGCCAAGGTCGGTTACGAGAACAACCCGCTGGAAAGCGGCGAGCTCTCCGACTACGTCGTGCAGGCCGTGGCGATGACCACGCTGACTCTTGGTGCGGTCGAGGCGATCGGCGCGACCAAGAAGGACGGGCAGCGCGCCAAGAACATGTTCGCCCTCGGCCTGCTGTCGTGGATGTACGGCCGGCCGATCGAGACCAGCGAGACGTTCATCCGGGAGAAGTTCGCCCGCAAACCCGATGTCGCCGAGGCCAACGTGCTGGCGCTCAAGGCTGGCTGGAACTACGGCGAGACCACCGAGGCATTTGGCACCACCTACGAGATCGCCCCGGCCAAGCTCGCCCCGGGCGAGTACCGGCAGATCTCCGGTAACACCGCCCTGGCCTACGGCGTGATCGCCGCCGGCCAGCTCGCCGACACCCAGGTGGTGCTCGGCACCTACCCGATCACCCCGGCGTCGGACATCCTGCACGAACTGTCCAAGCACAAGAACTTCAACATCCTGACCTTCCAGGCCGAGGACGAGATCGCCGGCGTCGGCGCGGCGATCGGTGCGTCCTACGGCGGCGCGCTCGGTGTGACCAGCACGTCGGGCCCCGGCATCTCGCTGAAGTCCGAGGCCATCGGCCTGGCCATGATGGCCGAGCTGCCGCTGCTGGTGATCGACGTGCAGCGCGGCGGACCGTCGACCGGCCTGCCGACCAAGACCGAGCAGGCAGATCTGCTGCAGGTGATGTTCGGCCGCAACGGCGAGTCGCCGGTGGCCGTGCTGGCCGCCAGCTCACCGTCGGACTGCTTCGAGGTAGCCATCGAGGCCGCCCGCATCGCGCTGACCTACCGGACGCCGGTGATCCTGCTGTCCGACGGCGCGATCGCGAACGGCTCGGAGCCGTGGCGAATTCCGGACATCGACTCGTTCGAGCCGATCGAGCCCAACTTCGCCAAGGCCGGCGAGGCGTTTGCGCCCTACGCCCGCGACCCCGAGACGCTGGCCCGCCAGTTCGCGGTGCCGGGCACGCCCGGGCTCGAACATCGGATCGGCGGCCTGGAATCGGCCAACGGCTCGGGCAACATCTCCTACGAGCCGGCCAACCACGATCTCATGGTCCGGTTGCGGCAGGCCAAGATCGCCGGCATCACCGTGCCCGACGTCCAGGTCGACGACCCGACCGGTGACGCCGAGCTGCTCATCCTGGGCTGGGGAAGCTCGTTCGGGCCGATCGGCGAAGCCTGCCGGCGGGCGCGGCGCCGCGGCATCAAGGTCGCCCAGGCGCACCTGCGCCATCTCAACCCGATGCCGGCCAACCTCGGCGAGGTACTGCGCAAGTACCCGAAGGTTGTGGTTCCGGAGATGAATCTCGGCCAGCTGGCGCTGCTGCTGCGCGGCACGTACCTGGTCGACGTCCAATCGGTGACCAAGGTGGAAGGCATGGCGTTCCTCGCCGATGAGTTGGAGGGCATCATCGATGCCGCACTCGACGGGACGCTGGCTGAAAAGGAAAGCGACAAAGCGAAATTCGCCAGACTTGCGGCAGCTACCGTGAGTACTGGCACAGATGTTGGCGCGGGAGTGAACGCATGACTGACCTGATCGGCTCGGACCTGCTGGCACCGGGTGTGTCCAAGACGGCGTGGGTGCCGACCACCGACGAGCCGCAGAAGGCCAAGGACTTCACCAGCGACCAGGAGGTGCGCTGGTGCCCCGGGTGCGGTGACTACGTCATCCTCAACACGATCCGCAACTTCCTGCCCGAGCTGGGCTTGCGCCGGGAGAACATCGCGTTCGTCAGCGGTATCGGGTGCTCCAGTCGCTTCCCGTACTACCTGGAGACCTACGGCTTCCACTCGATCCACGGCCGCGCCCCGACCATCGCCACCGGGCTGGCGCTGGCCCGCCCGGACCTGTCGGTGTGGGTGGTCACCGGAGACGGTGATGCCCTTTCGATCGGTGGCAACCACCTGATCCACGCGTTGCGCCGCAACGTCAACATCACGATCCTGCTGTTCAACAACCGGATCTACGGCCTGACCAAGGGGCAGTACTCGCCGACCTCCGAGGTCGGCAAGATCACCAAGTCCACCCCGATGGGGTCGCTGGACCACCCGTTCAACCCGGTATCGCTGGCGCTGGGCGCCGAGGCGACCTTCGTCGGCCGGGCGCTGGACTCCGACCGCAAGGGTCTGTCCGAGGTGCTCAGGGCCGCCGCTGCGCACCGCGGCGCCGCCCTGGTCGAGATCATGCAGGACTGCCCGATCTTCAACGACGGCTCCTTCGACCTGCTCCGCAAGGAAGGTGCCGAGGAGCGGATCATCAACGTCCGGCAGGGTGAACCGGTGACCTTCGGCGCCAACGGCGAGTACTGCGTGGTGAAGACCGGGTTCGGCCTGGATGTCGCGAAGACGGCCGATGTGGCGGCCAGTGACATCGTGATCCACGACGCGACCATCGCCGATTCCGCCTACGCCTTCGCCCTGTCGCGGTTGAGTGACCAGAACCTGGAGCACACCGTGATGGGCGTCTTCCGTCAGGTCGAGCGCCCGACCTATGACGACGCCGCCCGCGAGCAGGTGCGCCTGGCCCGGGAGGCGACTCCGCACGATCGGCATGCGCTGCAGTCGCTGCTTCGCGGTCGCGACACCTGGACCGTCGACTAGATTCGAGTCGTGAGCATCGCCCCGCTGGCCGCCATAGTGCTGGCTGGTGGGGCGTCGCGGCGGATGGGCCGCGACAAGGCCACCCTGCCGCACCCCGACGCGGGCACCTCGATGGTCGAATACACCGTCGGAGTGCTGCGATCGCGGTGTGACCCGGTCTTCGTGATCGCCGCCCCCGGGCAAGCCCTGCCGGCGCTGCAGGCCGAGGTGCTGCGGGACGAAGTCCGGGGGGTCGGACCACTGCTGGCCACCGGCCGCGGGTTGCGGGCCGCTGCGGCAGCGGGCAGGCCGCGGGCCTTCGTCAGCGCGGTCGACATGCCCTTCCTGTCTGCCGACCTGATCGAGGAGTTGGCCGCTCACGAGGGTGCCGACGTCGTTCTGCCCTGGGACGGCCGCGACCACTACCTGGCCGGCATCTACCGGACCGACCTCGCCGACCACATCGATGCCCTCGTCGCCGCCGGTGAGCGCAGTATGCGGGCCCTGACGCAGACCGTCCTCACCCAGCGAGTCGTCTTGCCGCCGACGCCGGCCCTGGCAAATGTCAATTCGCCTGACGACCTCCAGCAGCAAACATCGCTTTGACCACTTTCGTCACCGCAATTCGGCGCCATTTGAGAAATCATGTGCATCGAATTGCCGCTCTTGGCCGGCCGCAGTATGGCAGCGCCTCTTAAGACGCAGGGCCAGAACGTATTTCGATCGTCGAGTCGCCGAACGTGGCGGCCCCGAACGCAACTTCGGTGTGCGTGCCTCGCGACGGGCGATAGTGGGTGATGCATTGCGAACGGCATAGTGCGATTCGGATGGCCGTCACCCATTTGGGCCGTCCAGCCGACGGTTGAAGCTGTTATCCGCCAACGGATCTGATGTCAATCACAGGATCTGCGCCTGGCACCGGGTACCGTTTCGGGTGACGACCAATATTTCGTGCCGTCATCACATTGGCTGTGCGACAACAGCGTTCATTTGAGTGGCGCTCGGCCGTTGGCAAGCTAAGTCCTTCCCGCCGCAGTGGCATTCGCCGGGGCGGAATCCGGGATGTGTTGTGCCGCATCGTCCCACGGGTAACTTCCGTTACGGTCAGTGGTGTGTCCCAGGCCACAAAATCTGCGTGATTTAGCTCACAAAATCTACGCGTCCGTCAATGCAATGACTGCTGGCGAATTGCGTGCTTGACCTGCACGGACCACTCAGAGATACCGACCGTGATCGGCTCGTTATCAAACCGAGATTGGCGTTTCGGTGATGTGACTTCACTCCGGCGGCTCCGTACGGTCCTACCCGTCCCCTTTGAAGGGCAAACAACTCAACATGCAACTGACAAACATTTGAACCCTGTACGTGTGCGGGGCCGGGAAGGTCGAGGGCCTTCCGCGGACCATCGGGTGGCTAAGCCCACGGTGGTGCCGACCGGCCGCCGCTGTCGCGCCTGACCGAGACGGCGCGGTCCGAAATCCGGCAGTCCCAGTCGGGCTGCGCCATGTCCGATGGCATGCGGCATTCGGTGCGTGCGCGGCGAAAGGGAAACTGTTGAACAACCTCCGCAAGACACTCGCACGGTCCTTTGGGATGACCGCAGTCGGTGGCGCACTTGTCGTCGCCCCGATGGTTTTCGGCGCCGGCACCGCTTCGGCCGACGTGAACTGGGACGCGGTTGCGCAGTGCGAGTCCGGTGGCAACTGGGCGATCAACACCGGAAACGGTTATTACGGCGGTCTGCAGTTCACCATGGGCACCTGGCGGGCCAACGGTGGTGCGGGTTCGCCCCACAACGCCTCCCGCGACGAGCAGATCCGAGTGGCCGAGAACGTGCTGCGCACCCAAGGCATCGGCGCATGGCCGGTGTGCGGTCGGCGCGGCTAACGCATCGTCTCCAGGGTGGCGCCGGATCAGTGATCCGGCGCCACCCTGGTCTCTACGGCAACTCCACTATCAAAAATCTCAAGAAAATCAATCGACACGCCTGTAACGCTCGTATCACAAGCTGCGATTCCCCTCACAGTGGCACACCAGTTGCCCCCTTTGTCGGGAAGGGAAACACCAATGAGCAGCATTCGCAGGATCGTCACCCTCGCAGTCATCTCCGGAGCACTGGCTCTGGCCGGATTCATTCTGAGCTGCGGCAACGCCAGCGCTGACAGCGGCGTGAACTGGGACGCGATCGCGCAGTGCGAATCGGGCGGCAACTGGGCGGCCAACACCGGCAACGGCTTCTCCGGTGGTCTGCAGTTCAAGCAGGCCACCTGGACCGCCAACGGCGGGGTAGGAACGCCGCACCAGGCGTCCCGCGAAGAGCAGATCCGCGTCGCCGAGAACGTCGTCCGCAAGCAGGGCCTCGGAGCGTGGCCGTCCTGCGGCCAGGCTGCCAGCAGCTCGGCATTCGCGGTTCCCGTCTCCGCCGGCGCTGCCCCGGCCCAAGGGGCTTGCGCGAACATCGCCAGCGGCCCGTTCAAGTCCATCGATTTCAACAAGATGTGCCAGGCGTTCCAGGATCCGGGCCGCGCGATCGCCAACGCTCTCGGTATTCACTGACACCTGCTGACAGGCGCCCCGCGGCTCAGGCCGACGGGGCGTCGTCGCGAGTCGGCAGCCGAAACGCGGACCTGGACGCGATCGAGGCCAGGTGGCGGGTGACCACTACCTCCGGCAGCAACACCGTCGCGCGGGTGGCCAGTGCACTGAGGAGGACGGGTCGGAGATTGACCACTCGTCCGATCAGACGGGATTCCCGGACGATGGCCGCGACCCGCCGGCGGCGGAAGGCCTGGTAGCCCCGGAACGCGTGCGGCAGGTCAGCGGTCAGGTCGAGGAACGCACCCAGCACCGCGGCGTCCTCGAGCGCCTGACACCCACCCTGGCCCAGGTGCGGACGCATGGGATGGGCCGCGTCGCCGACCAACGCCACCGACCCTTTCGACCAGCACCGGGCGGGGTCGCGATCGTAGAGGTCATTGCGCAGCACCTCGGCCGGCTCGGTGGCGGCCAGCATGGCGGGGATGGGATCCGCCCAGGATGCCAGTGTGGTCTGCAGGTAGGCCAGCTCGCCGTGCGGTGCGCTGCCGGCCTCGACGGCGCGTTCACTGGCGAACCAGTAGGTGCGGTCGGTCCCCATGGGAACGTGGCCGACTTCTCGGCCCGGCCCCATGGTCTCGCCGGCCACATCGGGGTCGACGGCGATCTGGGCGACGCCGCGCCAGGCCGTGTACCCGGCGTAGCGGTGGCCGAGGGGGCCGTTGAGGTGGCGGGCGACTACTGACCGGGTGCCGTCGGCGCCGACCAGGGCATCGGTCTCCCGGACCGTCGAGTCGGACAGCTCGAGTCGCACGCCGGTACGTGTTGTGCTCACCTGGCGCACGGCCGTCCCGTCGATCACCGTGCCGGGCGGTAGCGCCGCAGCCAGGATGTCGCGCAGTACGACCCGCTGTAGCACCACCAACGGTTCACCCAGCGCGGTGACGATCCGTTCCGGGGCCGGGCGGCGCAGCCAGGTGCCGTCCTTCCAGCGGATGGCGCCCGCGGCCACCCGGCCGCCCGCGCAGCGGACCTGATCGCCGAGGCCGAGGTGATCGAGCGCGGCCAGCGCGTTGGGCCAGATGCTGATGCCGGCGCCGGATGTGGTGTCGAGGCGCTCTTCGATCACCGTGACGGAATGTCCGCGCTGGGTGAGGGCGACGGCGGTGGCCAACCCGGCGATGCCCGCCCCGGCAACGGCGATCTCGGCCATCCGTCGACCATAGCCTCCGCCTAGGCTCGCACCGGGAGGCCGATATGTCTGCACCAGCGGAGTGGTTCGCCGGCTTCACCGGCGCGCATCATCGCGTCGGTGACATCACGCTCTACGCCCGCGTGGGTGGCCGCGCCGGCGCGCCGCCGCTGGTATTGCTGCACGGCTTTCCCCAGAACCACGCGATGTGGCATCGGGTGGCGCTGCAGCTGGCTCCGCATTTCCGGTTGGTTCTTCCCGACCTGCGGGGCTACGGCGGCTCCGACAAGCCACCCGGCGACCCCGACCACGCCAATTACTCCAAGCGGTCGATGGCGGCCGACATCGCGGGCCTGATGCAGTCGCTCGGCCACGATCGCTACGGGGTGTGCGGGCACGACCGCGGCGGGCGAGTGGCTCACCGGCTGGCCCTCGATCACGGTGCCGCCGTCACGAGGTTGGCGGTCCTGGACATCGCACCCACGCTGGACATGTACAACGCAACGGACATGCGTTTCGCCACCGTGTACTACCACTGGTTCCACCTCATTCAGCCCAGCCCACTGCCGGAGACGATGATCGGCGGGGATCCGATGTTCTACCTGCATTGGAAGCTGGGTGGCTGGGGTGCGCGCGGTCTGGGATACATCGAGCCGCCGGCGCTGGCGTCGTACGAACAGTCATTCGGTGGGCCGGATGCCATCCACGCGATGTGCGAGGACTACCGCGCGGCCGCCTCCATCGACCTCGAACACGACCGTGCCTCCCGAGCGGCAGGGGACAAGATCGGCTGCGACACCCTGGTGCTGTGGGGTGCGCGGGGAGTGGTCGAGGCATTGTTCGACCCGCTCGCGCTCTGGCAGGCGCAGTGCAGCGCAACGGTCAGCGGCCGAGCCCTCGACGGAGGCCACTACCTGGCTGAGGAATTACCCGCCGACACGGCCGCTGCGCTGCTGGAGTTCTTCGGCTGACCATCATCTGTGCTACCAACGGGTCATGACCACAAGCCCATTCGGCGATCTCGACGCCTATCTGGCGCTGCCACGAATCTCCGGGCTGGCGATGTCTCCCGACGGATCCCGCCTCGTCACCACCGTCGCCGAGCTCAACGCTGCCAAGACCGAATATGTCACCGCGGTATGGGAACTCGACCCGACCGGCGTGAACCCGGGCCGCCGGCTGACCCGCGGTGCCAAGGGTGAATCCTCGCCGACCTTCACCTCTGCCGGTGATCTGCTGTTCACCGCGGTTCGGCCGACGGAGGACGACGACACACCGCCGGCCGCCTTGTGGCGGCTGTCGGCAGCCGGTGGGGAGGCCGTCCTGCTGGCACAGCCACCCGCCGGAATCGCCGCGGTTCGAACCGCGCGCACCGCGCCGGCGGTGGTGGTCGCCGCTGCGCTGCTGCCGTCCGCCGAGACCCTCGACGACGACCAGCGACTGCGAAAAGTCCGCAAGGACAACAAGATCACTGCCATTCTGCACGCCGGCTACCCGGTGCGGCACTGGGACAAGGACCTCGGCCCCGACCAGACACATCTGTTCAGCCTCGGCGATGACGGCGTGCTCTCCGACCTCACCCACCGGCCCGGGTCAGCGTTGGCCGAACCGGACTTCACGCTGAGCCCGGACGGTCGATTCGCCATCGCCACCTGGCGGGTGGCCGCGCCGCATGCCGCCCTCCGATCGGTGCTGATGCGCATCGACCTGCAGACCGGTGAGCGCGCGGTGATCGCTGAGGATCCCGGCGCCGACTTGGAGAACCCCAGCATCTCGCCAGACGGCACCTCGGTGGCCTTCACCCGCGAGACCGTGTCGACCCCTCAACAGGCGCCCCGAATCACGTTGTGCCGGATGAATTTACAGTCCGGTGAGTGGGGAGAGCTCGGCGCTGACTGGGACCGCTGGCCGGCATCGGTGACCTGGCAGCACGACGGCGCGGCGTTGCTGGTCACCGCCGACGACAACGGTCGCTGCCCGATCTTCCGCGTCGGCCGCGAAGACGGTGAGGTCACCCGGCTGACCGACGACGACTTCAGCTATACCAACGTGATCGGTGCGCCCGGCGGGGTGATCTACGCCCTGCGCACCTCCTATGCCGCGCCGCCGCATCCCGTGCGTATCGATCCGTCAGGGGCGGTGGCGATAGTGCCGTGCGTGGATCTGCCGGCGCTGCCGGGAGAGCTGACCGAGATCGTCGCCACTACTGCCGACGGGACGCGGGTGCGGTCGTGGCTGGTGTTGCCTGGTGGTCCCGGCGGGCAGGAGCGAAGCGACTCGGGGATAGATCCCGGCGGGCAGGAGCGAAGCGACTCGGGGATCGATCCCGGCGGGCAGGAGCGAAGCGACTTGGGGACAGATCCCGGCGGGTTTCCGGCACCGTTGCTGTTGTGGATCCACGGCGGGCCGTTGAACAGCTGGAATGTGTGGTCGTGGCGCTGGAATCCGTGGCTGATGGCCGCGCGCGGTTACGCGGTGCTGCTTCCCGACCCGGCGCTGTCCACCGGGTACGGGCAGCAGTTCATCCAGCGCGGCTGGGGCGCCTGGGGCGGTGCCCCGTACGAGGACCTGATGGCCGCGGTCGACGCTGCGGTAGCCGACCCGCGCATCGACGGCACGCGCACCGCGGCCATGGGTGGATCGTTCGGCGGCTACATGGCCAACTGGGTGGCCGGCCACACCGACCGGTTCCGGGCCATCGTGACCCATGCCAGCCTGTGGGCGCTCGATCAGTTCGGCGCGACCACAGATGGCGCGTACTACTGGGCGCGGGAGATGACACCGGCGATGGCACAAGCCAATTCGCCGCATCGCTTCGTCGGCGCGATCAACACCCCGATGCTGGTGATCCACGGTGACAAGGACTACCGGGTACCCATCGGCGAGGCCTTGCGGCTTTGGTACGAACTGCTCACCGCCTCGAAACTGCCCGCCGCAGACGACGGCACCTCGCCGCACCGATTCCTGTACTTCCCGGCCGAGAACCATTGGGTGCTGGCTCCGCAGCACGCCAAGCTCTGGTATCAGGTGGTCACCGCTTTCCTGGCCGAGCACGTGCTGGACGAACGGGTCGAGTTCCCCGAGGCGTTGGGCTGACGCCGCCCGGTATGTTGGCGCCCATGACGGCAGCGCAGCGTGAATTCGACATCGTCGTGTACGGGGCCACCGGCTTTGTCGGTCGGCTCACCGCCGACTACCTGGCGCGTGCCGGCGGTGACGTGCGGATCGCGCTGGCGGGGCGCTCGCCCGAGAAACTGCTGGCGGTGCGGGAGACCCTCGGCGAGGCGGCCCAGACCTGGCCGATCCTGACCGCCGACGCAGCCTCGCCGTCCTCGCTCAACGACATGGCCGCCCGCACCCGGGTGGTGATCACCACCGTCGGGCCGTACAGCCGCTACGGGCTGCCGCTGGTCGCAGCCTGCGCGGCGGCGGGCACCGACTACGCCGACCTCACCGGTGAGGCCATGTTCGTCCGGCAGAGCATCGACGATTACCACAAACAGGCCGTCGACACCGGCGCCCGGATCGTGCACGCCTGCGGATTCGATTCCATCCCTTCGGATATGAGCGTCTTCGCGCTCTACCGGCGCGCCGAGCAGGACGGCGCCGGTGACCTCGGTGACACCAACTTCGTGTTGCGCGGCTTCTCCGGCGGGGTCTCCGGTGGCACCGTCGCCTCGATGATCGAGGTGTTCCGGGCCTCGTCCAACGACCCGAACACACGTCGGATGCTCGAAGACCCGTACACGCTGACCCAGGACCGGGGCATCGAGCCGGACCTCGGGCCGCAGCCCGACCTGCCATGGCGGCGCGGCCGCGACATCGCGCCGGAGCTGGCGGGCGTGTGGACCACCGGGTTCATGATGGCGCTCTACAACACGCGGATCGTGCGGCGCAGTAACGCGCTGCTGGACTACGCCTACGGCCGTCGATTCCGGTACGCGGAGAACATGAGCGTGGGGTCCTCGGTCGCCGCCCCGGTGGCCTCGGCCGTCGCCACCGCCGCAAACAACGGTGTCGTTGCGCTGGGTAGCCGCTTCTTCCGCTTTCTGCCCCGCCGACTGGTCGAGCGCATCGTCCCCAAGCCGGGTACCGGCCCCAGTGAACAGACCCGCGAACGGGGCTACTACCGCGCTGAGACCTACACCACCACCGCCACCGGGGCCCGCTATCTGGCCACCATCGCCCAACAGGGCGACCCGGGCTACAAGGCCACGTCGGTGATGCTCGGTGAGTGCGGGCTGGCGCTGGCCCTGGACCGGGACAAGCTCAGTGACCTGCACGGGGTGTTGACCCCCGCCGCCGCCATGGGCGACGCACTGCTCGCCCGGTTCCCGGCAGCGGGAATCACGTTGGAGACCGTCCGGCTCAGCTAGCTGACGGTGCGGCTAATCCGCATCGGATCGGGGGCCGGGCGACTAGTCTCTGCTGCGATTGCCACAACATCCAGCAGCGAAGGTGGAATGTCATCATGGCCGGACTCGACGACCTCTACAGCCAGATCCCGGTGGCGGACATCGCCAGCAAGCTCGGCGCCGACCAGGGTGAGGTGAACCAGGCGATCAAGACCCTGGTGCCGACCTTGCTCGGCAGCATCCAGCACAACGTCGTCTCCGGCGACATCGACTCGAGCAAGCTCGAGTCCGCCATAGCCACCGAAGGCGCCGGCAACCTGCTCGAAGGCGGTGTGAACGTCGACCAGGTGGACACCGGCCAGGGGGAGCAGTTCGTCGCGAGAATCTTCGGCGGAAACGACACCAATCAGGTGGCGTCAGCGCTGGCCGGCTCCGGTGCGGGCGGCGGTGACCTGATCAAGAAGCTGCTGCCGATCCTGACGCCGATCATCCTGGCCTACATCGGCAAGCAGCTGGGCGGCGGCTTGGCCGGCAACCAGGCCGGTGGCGCACCGACCCCGGCGGCATCCGGTGGCGGCCTGGGCGACCTGCTCGGCGGGATTCTCGGCGGTGCGACCGGCGGCGGGAACAACCCGCTCGGCAGCATCCTGGGTGGCGTGCTGGGCGGCAAGCAGGGCGGGGCCATCGGGGACATCCTGGGTGGGCTCCTGGGCGGGAAGAAGTAGCCGCCCCGCACCGCCCGTCGGGCCCGCCGCACCCGTTCCTAGAATTGACGGGTGACCACCACTGACGACTCTCGCGCCGACGCCCTGCCCAAGTCCTGGGACCCGGGGGCGGTAGAGACGCAGATCTATCAGGGCTGGGTCGATGCCGGCTACTTCACCGCCGACGCCACGAGCGGCAAGCCCGCCTACTCGATCGTGCTGCCGCCGCCGAATGTGACCGGCAGCCTGCACATGGGCCACGCCCTCGACCACACCCTGATGGACGCCCTGACCCGCCGCAAGCGGATGCAGGGTTTCGAAGTCCTCTGGCTGCCGGGCATGGACCATGCCGGCATCGCCACCCAGAGCGTGGTCGAGAAGCAGCTCGCCGCCGACGGCAAGACCAAAGAGGACTTCGGCCGCGAGTTGTTCATCCAGAAGGTGTGGGACTGGAAGCGGGAATCCGGTGGCACCATCGGCGGCCAGATGCGCCGGCTCGGTGACGGCGTCGACTGGAGCCGCGACCGCTTCACCATGGATGAAGGCTTGTCCCGGGCGGTGCGCACGATCTTCAAGCGGCTCTACGACGCCGGACTGATCTACCAGGCCGAGCGGTTGGTCAACTGGTCGCCGGTGCTCGAGACGGCGATCTCCGACCTCGAAGTCAAGTACGAGGACATCGAGGGCGAGCTGGTGTCATTCCGGTACGGGTCGATGGACGACTCGCAACCGCACCTCGTGGTGGCCACCACCCGCATCGAGACCATGCTCGGCGACACGGCGATCGCCGTGCACCCCGGCGACGAGCGCTACCAGCATCTGGTCGGCACGTCGCTGCCGCACCCGTTCCTGGACCGGGACATCGTGATCGTCGCCGATGAACACGTCGACCCGGAATTCGGTACCGGTGCGGTCAAAGTCACCCCCGCCCACGATCCGAACGACTTCGAGATCGGTTTGCGGCACAACCTGGCGATGCCGTCGATCATGGACACCAAGGGCCGGATAGCCGGCACCGGAACGCAATTCGACGGACTCGACCGGTTCGAGGCTCGCGTCAAGGTGCGTGAAGCGCTGGCGGCCGAGGGGCGCATCGTCGCGGAGAAGCGGCCCTACCTGCACAGCGTCGGGCACTCCGAGCGCAGCGGTGAGCCGATCGAGCCGCGGCTGAGCCTGCAGTGGTGGGTCAAGGTGTCCTCGATGGCCAAGGCCGCCGGCGACGCGGTGCGTAACGGCGACATCGTGATCCACCCGAAGAGCCTCGAGCCGCGGTGGTTCGCGTGGGTCGACGACATGCACGACTGGTGTATCTCCCGCCAGCTGTGGTGGGGCCACCGGATCCCGATCTGGCACGGCCCGGACGGCCAGAAGGTCTGTGTCGGGCCCGACGAGACCCCGCCGGAGGGCTGGGAGCAGGACCCCGACGTGCTGGACACCTGGTTCTCCTCGGCGCTGTGGCCGTTTTCCACCATGGGCTGGCCCGAACGCACGCCCGAACTGGAAAAATTCTATCCAACAACGGTTTTGGTGACGGGTTACGACATCCTGTTCTTCTGGGTGGCTCGGATGGTCATGTTCGGCACGTTTGTCTCGGGCGACGACGCGATCACCCTCGGCGGCCGGCGCGGGCCGCAGGTGCCGTTCGAGAATGTCTTCCTGCACGGGCTCATCCGCGACGAACACGGCCGCAAGATGAGCAAGTCCCGTGGCAACGGCATCGACCCGCTGGACTGGGTCGAGCTGTTCGGCGCCGACGCGCTGCGCTTCACACTGGCCCGCGGCGCGAGTCCCGGCGGTGACCTGTCGATCGGCGAGGACCATGCCCGGGCGTCGCGCAACTTCGCCACGAAGCTGTTCAACGCCACCCGCTTCGCCTTGATGAACGGCGCCGCACCGGCTCCGTTGCCGCCGGCCGGCGAATTGACCGACGCCGACCGCTGGATCCTGGGGCGCCTGGAAGAGGTTCGCGCCGAAACCGATGCGGCCCTGGATAACTACGAGTTCAGTCGCGCCTGCGAAGCGCTCTATCACTTCGCCTGGGACGAGTTCTGTGACTGGTATCTCGAGCTGGCCAAAGTGCAGCTGGCTGAGGGTGTTTCCCATACGACCGCGGTGCTGGCCGCGGTGCTCGACGCGCTGCTCAAGTTGTTGCACCCGGTGATGCCGTTCGTCACCGAGACGCTCTGGAAGGCGCTCACCGGCGGGGCTTCTCTGGTCGTCGCCGAATGGCCGACCCCATCGGGCATCGCGCTGGATCCGACTGCGGCCCAGCGAATCGCCGACGTCCAGAAGCTGGTGACCGAGATCCGCAGGTTCCGCAGCGACCAGGGCCTGGCTGACCGGCAGAAGGTCCCCGCCCGGTTGTCCGGGGTCCAGGAGGCCGGCCTGAGCGGCCAGCTCGCTGCGGTGACGGCGCTGGCCTGGCTGACCAGCCCCAGCGCCGAGTTCAACGCCAGCGCCCACATCGAGGTGCGGCTGTCCAGCGGCACCGTGAACGTCGAGGTGGACACTTCGGGCACGGTCGACGTCGCCGCCGAGCGTCGGCGGCTGGAGAAGGACCTCGCCGCCGCGCACAAGGAATTGGCAGGTACCACAGCCAAATTGGACAACGATGCGTTCCTGGCCAAGGCGCCCGACGAGGTCGTCGCCAAGATTCGCGGCCGCCAGCAGCTGGCCCGCGAGGAAGTCGACCGGATCACCGCGCGCCTGGCTGCGCTGACATGACGCTCGAGCCGACACCCGACGAGATCGCGGCCTTGCTGCAAGTCGAGCATCTGCTCGACCAACGCTGGCCGGAGACCAAGCTGGAGCCCAGCACCACGCGCATCGAAGCGTTGATGGAGCTGCTCGGTTCGCCGCAGCGCAGCTACCCCTGCATCCACATCGCCGGCACCAACGGCAAGACGTCGGTCGCCCGCATGGTCGACGCGCTGCTGACCGCCTTCAGTCGCCGCACGGGGCGGACCACGAGCCCGCACCTGCAGTCCGCCGTCGAGCGGATCGCGATCGACAACGAGCCCATCACGCCGGCCCGCTACGTCGAGGTGTACCGCGAGATCGAACCGTTCGTCCAGCTGGTCGACGCCCAGTCCGAGGCGGCGGGGGGACCGGCGATGAGCAAGTTCGAGGTGCTCACCGCGATGGCCTTCGCCGCCTTCGCCGACGCGCCGGTGGACGTCGCCGTCGTCGAGGTGGGCATGGGTGGACGCTGGGACGCCACCAACGTCGTCGACGCGCCGGTGGCGGTGATCACCCCGATCGGCATCGACCATGCCGAGTATCTCGGCGACACCGTGGCCGAGATCGCCGCGGAGAAGGCCGGCATCATCGGTGCGCCGCGCGGCGAACTGATCGTGACCGACACCGTCGCGGTGATCGGACGTCAGTTGCCCGAGGCGATGGAAGTGCTTCTGGCCGAAGTGGTTCGAGCCGACGCCGCAGTGGCTCGGGAGGACTCGGAGTTCGCGGTGCTGGGCCGTCAGGTGGCCGTCGGCGGACAGGTGCTGCAACTGCAGGGCCTGGGCGGGGTGTACTCCGATGTCTTCCTGCCGTTGCACGGCGAGCATCAGGCGCACAATGCCGCCGTGGCGCTGGCCGCCGTCGAGGCGTTCTTCGGTGCCGGCGCCGACCGTCAGCTCGACATCGACACCGTGCGGGCGGGTTTCGCCGCCGCCGCCAGCCCCGGGCGCCTCGAACGGATGCGCAGCGCGCCGACGGTCTTCATCGACGCCGCCCACAATCCGGCCGGGGCTGCCGCCCTGGCCGATGCACTGGGTACCGAATTCGACTTCAGGTTCCTCGTCGGAGTGCTCAGCGTGATGGGGGATAAGGACGTCACCGGCATCCTCACCGCCCTGGAGCCGGCGTTCGATCAGGTCGTGGTGACCAACAACGGTTCGCCGCGCGCGCTCGAGGTCGAGGCGCTGGCCCTGCGGGCCGAAGAGATCTTCGGGCCCGACCGGGTGCTGCGGGCCGACACCCTGCCCGACGCCATCGAGACCGCGACCGCGCTGGTGGAGGACTCGGCCGCGGACTCCGATGGCTTCTCCGGAGCCGGCATCGTGATCACCGGTTCGGTGGTGACGGCGGGGGCGGCGCGCACCCTGTTCGGGAAGGACCCGCAATGAGCGACACGCCCGATGTCGCCGGCCCGGCGGCTCCGGACCCCTGGAAGAGCTTTCGCGGGGTGATGGCCGGCACGCTGATCCTCGAGTCGATCGTCGTGCTGCTGGCCCTGCCCGTCGTCGCGATGGTCGGCGGCGGGCTCACCGCGTGGTCGACGGCCTACCTGGTGGGCTTCGCGGTCTTCCTCGTGCTGCTCGCCGGTGTCCAGGGCCGGCCGTGGGCCATCTGGGTGAACCTCGGTGTACAGCTCTTCCTGGTCGCCGGCTTTGTCGTCTACCCCGCGGTGGGCTTCGTCGGTCTGCTGTTCGTGGTGGTGTGGGGCGTGATCGCCTATCTGCGGGCCGAGGTCCTTCGCCGCCAGCGTCGTGGCCTGTTGCCGGGCCAGCAACTACCCCGAGACTGATCCCGCCGCCATCCTGCGATCCAGCGTCGCGCTGGTTAGGGTCGCCGGAATACCCGCTCGGGGGAAGGCTGGGCCAGAGGTGACGTCGCAGGGTCCGCGTGCCGGCGAACGGCGAGCCGGCACGGTGTTCGGCCATCCGGTCGGGCTGGCCAATCTGCTCGGCGTCGAGATGTGGGAGCGGTTCTCCTTCTACGGCATGCTCACGATCCTCGGCTACTACCTGTACTTCTCGGTGACCGACGGCGGTCTGCAGTTGCCGCGGACGACTGCGGTCGGGATCGTCGGCGCGTACGGCGGGCTGGTGTACCTCTCGACGGTGCTCGGTGGCTGGGTCGCCGACCGGCTGCTCGGAATGGAACGAACCATCTTCTACGGGGGCGTTTGCGTGCTGGCCGGGCACGTCGTGTTGGCGGTGGTGCCCGGGATGACGGGCCTCGCGGCCGGCCTCCTGTCGGTCGCGGTGGGTTCGGGCGGGGTCAAGGCGAACGCCGCCGCACTGTTGGGCACCCTGTACCAGCCCGCCGATCCGCGCCGAGACGGTGGTTTCACGTTGTTCTACTTCGGTGCCAACCTCGGTGCATTGATCGGCCCGCTGGTCACCGGACTGTTACAGACCCGGCTCGGATTCCATTACGGGTTCGGGGCGGCCGCCGTGGGAATGGCGGCCGGGTTGGCTCAGTACCTGATGTTCCGGCGGAACCTGGGCGGCGCGGGGCGCGGGGCACCCCATCCCCTGCCGCCGTCCCGCTACGGCCGGATCGCGGCGATAGCCCTCGGGGCGGTCGTGGTGATCGCCGCGGTAACCGCCACCGGGTGGGTACGGCTGGACGACCTGGCGGAAGTGACCGCCGCAATGCTGGTGGCCGTCTCGGTCGGGTACTTCGTCGTGCTGCTCAGCAGCGCCAAAGTGACCGGGGCCGAACGGCTCAGGGTCCGGGCCTTCGTCGCGATCTTTCTCGCCAACGTGGTGTTCGCCGCCCTGTTCCAGCAGATATTCACCGTCCTGGCGGTCTATTCCGCCGAACGGATCGACTGGTCGGTGTCGGGCTGGACCGCCCCACCCAGCCTGATCGGATCGATCGAGCCGGTGTGGCTCATCGTGTTGGCACCGCTGTTCGCCGCCTTGTGGACCCGACTGGGATCGCGGGCACCGAGCACCCCGCACAAGATGGCCTACGCCGTCGTCGGCATCGGCGTTGCCTTCCTGCTCTTCGTCCCGCTGGCGGGTTTCACCGGCCGATCGGTGCCGGTGCTGCTGGTGGCGGCCATCATGGTCGTCGTCGCCGTCGCAGAGCTGCTGCTTGCCCCGATCGGGATGTCGGTCACCACCCAGTTGGCGCCGGCCGCCTTTCGCGCCCAGATGATGGCGCTGTATTTCTTCTCCGTCGGGCTGGGCACCGCGATATCGGGAGTTCTCGGACGGTTCTACGCCCCTGGCCACGAGGTCGTGTACTTCGGCCTGAGCGGTGCGGTCGCAGTGGTCGCCGGACTGGTCTTGTTCGCACTGGCGCCCCGGATCTCCACCCTGATGAACGGGGTGCACTGAACGGTGGGCGGGGCGTTGGTCGCGGTGGGATACAGTGTGCGCCGTGACGGAGCGGACCCTAGTTCTCATCAAGCCGGACGGTGTCGAGCGACGGGTGGTCGGCGAGATCATCAGCCGCATCGAGCGCAAAGGCCTCACCATCGCCGCCCTCGAGCTCAAGCAGGTCGGCGACGAATTGGCCCGGGCGCACTACGCCGAGCATGAGGGCAAGCCGTTCTTCGGCTCGCTGCTGGAGTTCATCACCTCCGGCCCCGTGGTCGCGGCCATCCTGGAAGGCCCGCGGGCGGTCGCGGCGTTCCGCCAACTCGCCGGTGGCACCGATCCGGTGGAGAAGGCGACGCCTGGCACGATCCGCGGTGACTTCGGCCTCGAGACCCAGTTCAATCTCGTGCACGGCTCGGACTCGCCGGACTCCGCAGAGCGTGAGATCGCGCTCTGGTTTCCCGGGCTCTGACACCCTTGCCGCGCCACTGGGTCCGAATCGCCCCGGTGGTGTGGGATACTGATCCGTGGATGGGCCCTCAAAGCGCATCCGGATGAAGACTCAGACGTGCGCGACCACCGCGAACAGCGGTGCGGCGCGGACCGTCAACAGCCGTCATTCAGCCAGGCACCGAGCGCGTTCGCTACGAGCCGTTCGGAGCGAGACCATAGACAAGTCCGGGGGAAGTAACCCGGGCGCATAGCGGAAGCCCTCGCGTGGCCGCGTCGACTCAGACGCGCCCGGGGGCTCTAGGAGACTACGTGGCCGAAGATGACCTCTATCAGGATCTATCCGAAACCCCGAGCCAGCCGCAGTGGGTGCCCCCTACCGCGACTGCGGGGGAGGATCTGCCTGACCGGCTGAGGGTGCATTCGCTGGCGAGGGTGCTTGGCACCACCAGTAGGCGAGTGCTCGATGCCCTGAGCGAACTCGACGGCCGCACGCGCAGCGCGCAGTCCAGCGTCGACCGCACCGACGCGGTGCGGGTGCGCGACGTTCTTGCCGCCGGCGCCGACCAGTCCGCCGCCGAGCCCCCGGCACCCGAGGTGGCAGAGCCGGTGACGGCGGCGGCCGCCGAGGTCGACGAGCCGGCGACGGAGGTCACTGACGTGGCCACCGACGTCACCGACGTGGCCGATGAGGCCTCCGAGGTGGTCGACGAGCCGGAATCGCGGCTCATTCTGGAGACCGCCACCGTCGAGCAGTCGGTGTTCATGCCCCTGTTCGTCGCCCCGCAGCCGGTCAAGGCCGTCCCCGCGGAGCGCGACGACGAGGGCATCGACGAGAACGACGAAGACGAGGACGACGAGTCCGGCGCCGACACCGACGGTGACCAGTCCGACCGGCCGGCCAACCGGCGGCGCCGTCGCGGCCGCCGTGGCCGTGGCCGTGGCCGTGGTGAACAGGGTGGCCCGGACGGCGAGGACGACTCCGAACGCCCCGAGGCTGCCGACGAAACGCCCGACACCGCCGACGAGACCGACGGCGACGAGGACAACGGCGAAGACGAATCGGCGGGTGGCGAAGCCGCGACCCGCCGCCGCCGGCGCCGCCGCCGCCGCAAGTCCGGTGGTGGCGATGACGGTGACGCCGCGTCGTCGGATGATCCGCCGAACACGGTCGTGCACGAGCGCGCCCCGCGCAGCGAGAAAGAACGCGACTCCGATGCCATCCAGGGCATCAGCGGCTCCACCCGGCTGGAGGCCAAGCGCCAGCGCCGCCGCGACGGCCGTGACGCCGGCCGCCGTCGGCCGCCGATCCTGTCGGAGGCGGAATTCCTGGCTCGCCGGGAGGCGGTCGAGCGAGTGATGGTGGTGCGCGACAAGATCCGCACCGAGCCGCCACATGAAGGCGCCCGCTACACCCAGATCGCCGTCATGGAAGACGGTGTGGTCGTCGAGCACTTCGTGACCTCCGCCGCATCGGCCTCCCTGGTCGGCAACATCTACCTCGGCATCGTGCAGAACGTGCTGCCCTCGATGGAGGCGGCCTTCGTCGACATCGGCCGTGGCCGCAACGGCGTGCTGTACGCCGGTGAGGTGAACTGGGAAGCCGCGGGTCTGGGCGGCGCGCAGCGCAAGATCGAGCAGGCGCTCAAGCCCGGTGACTATGTCGTCGTCCAGGTCAGCAAGGACCCGGTCGGTCACAAAGGTGCCCGCCTGACCACCCAGGTCTCACTGGCCGGCCGCTACCTGGTCTACGTGCCGGGCGCGTCGTCGACCGGGATCAGCCGCAAGCTGCCCGACACCGAACGGCAGCGGCTCAAAGAGATCCTGCGCGATGTGGTGCCCGACGACGCCGGCGTGATCATCCGCACCGCCTCAGAAGGCGTGAAGGAAGAGGACATCCGCGGGGATGTCGAACGCCTCCAGGACCGCTGGAACAAGATCGCCGCGGAGGCCGAGCGGGTCAAGGGCAACAAAGCCGGTGCCGCCGTCGCGCTCTACGAAGAGCCCGATGTGCTGGTCAAGGTGATCCGCGACCTGTTCAACGAAGACTTCTCGGGCCTGATCGTATCCGGTGACAGCGCCTGGGAAACCATCACCGAGTACGTCAATTCGGTTGCGCCGGAGTTGGTTTCGAAGCTGACCAAGTATGATCCCCCGGGAGGTCCGGATGGGCCGGACGTGTTCGCGGTGCACCGCATCGACGAGCAGCTGGTCAAGGCGATGGACCGCAAGGTGTGGCTGCCCTCCGGTGGCACCCTGGTGATCGACCGCACCGAGGCGATGACCGTCGTCGACGTGAACACCGGCAAGTTCACCGGTGCCGGCGGCAATCTCGAGCAGACGGTCACCAAGAACAATCTCGAGGCGGCCGAGGAGATCGTGCGCCAGCTGCGGCTGCGCGATATCGGCGGCATCGTGGTCATCGACTTCATCGACATGGTGCTGGAGTCCAACCGCGACCTGGTGTTGCGGCGGCTCACCGAGGCGCTGGCGCGCGACCGCACCCGCCACCAGGTCTCCGAGGTGACATCGCTGGGCCTGGTGCAGCTGACCCGCAAGCGGCTTGGCACCGGCCTGGTGGAGGCGTTCTCGACGACGTGCACGCACTGCGCCGGCCGCGGCATCGTGCTGCACGCCGACCCGATCGACACGACCGCCGCGGTGGCGCGCAAAGCCGAGTCGAATTCCGGCGGCGGCGGCGGTGGTGGCGGAGGGCGGCGCGGCAAGCGCGGCAAGAAGGCCCGCACCGACGAGCCGGCCGTGGTGCGGGTTCCCAGCCACGTCCCGGGCGAGCATCCGATGTTCAAGGCCATGGCCGCGGCCAACGGCAGGCCCGAGGACGACGAGGCCGAGGAGGAGTTGGCCGACGAACTCGAGCGGGAAGCCGAGGTCGACGAGGTCGAAGACGGCACAGTCGCCACCGCACCGGCCGAGGACGACGTGGATGAGGATGTCGAGGAGTCCGACGAGTTGGACGCCGACGACGACGAGTCCGATGAGTCCGACGAGGACGACGAGGACGACGAGGACGACGAAGACATCGACGTCGACCTCGATGAGGACGACGAAGACATCGACGACGAAGACGATGACCTCGACGAGGATGATGACGACGAGGACGACGACGGCGACGATGATGACGAGGTCGATGATCTCGACGAGGACGACGAGACGGACGCCGAGGACTACGAGCCCGTGGTGACCCCAGCGCCGGTCGTTTCGGCACGTCGTCCTCGACGCCGCGCCGCCGCCCGCCCCGCGGGTCCGCCGGTGTCATGACGTCCCCAGGTGGCGGTTTGACCCTCCCGGTGCTGGTCACGTAACCTTGAACAGTTGTCGCCAGGCGTCCGACGCCGGTGGCAGCGGGCTCAAGATCCCGCACCCCCAGACCCGCGCACGCAGCTTCGGTTAGCGCGCGCCCGCAGAGCAAGGCAAAGGAACCCATGGCGACGTACGCAATCGTCAAGACCGGCGGCAAGCAGTACAAGGTCGCTGTCGGAGACATCGTGAAGGTCGAGAAGCTCGAGGTCGAGGCCGGCGGCTCGGTGTCGCTGCCCGTCGCGCTTGTCGTCGACGGCGCCAAGGTGACCACCGATGCCGGTGATCTGGCCAAGGTGGCGGTGACCGGTGAGGTTCTCGAGCACACCAAGGGTCCCAAGATCCGTATCCACAAGTTCAAGAACAAGAGCGGCTACCACAAGCGGCAGGGTCACCGTCAGCAGTTGACCGTGCTCAAGGTGACCGGAATCAAGTAGCGACAGGGAGCGAACAGACATGGCACACAAGAAGGGCGCTTCCAGCTCACGCAACGGCCGCGAGTCCAATGCCCAGCGCCTCGGCGTGAAGCGGTTCGGCGGTCAGGTCGTCAAGGCCGGCGAGATCATCGTCCGCCAGCGCGGCACGCATTTCCACCCGGGCGTGAACGTCGGCCGCGGCGGTGACGACACGCTGTTCGCCACCGCCCCCGGCGCCGTCGAGTTCGGTCTCAAGCGCGGCCGCAAGACCGTCAACATCGTTCGCGTCGCCTCGACCGGGTCTGATGTCGCCGCCGGAGCGGCTCCCGAGGCATAGCTCGCGACTGTAACCTCACGGCGGCGTCGCGAGCGATTTTCCGCCCTGACGTTACATTCGAAGGAGTTCAGCGATGCCCCGGTTCGTCGACCGCGTCGTCATCCACACACGCGCGGGTAACGGCGGCAACGGTTGCGCGTCGGTACACCGCGAGAAGTTCAAGCCTCTCGGCGGCCCAGACGGCGGCAATGGCGGTCGTGGCGGCAGTGTCGTGCTGGTCGTCGACCCCCAGGTGCACACGCTGTTGGACTTCCACTTCCACCCGCATGTGGTGGCGCCGTCCGGCAAGCAGGGCATGGGCAGCAACCGGGACGGGGCCAACGGACCCGACCTCGAGGTGCGGGTGCCCGACGGTACGGTCGTGCTCGACGACAGCGGACGCATGTTGGCCGACCTGGTCGGCGCCGGCACCCGCTTCGTGGCCGCCGAAGGTGGCCGCGGCGGGCTGGGCAACGCCGCGCTGGCGTCGCGGGCACGTAAGGCTCCTGGCTTCGCGCTGCTTGGCGAGAAGGGTGAAGAGCACGAGCTCACCCTGGAACTCAAGACCGTCGCCGATGTCGGCCTGATCGGTTTTCCATCGGCCGGGAAATCCTCGTTGGTGTCCGCGATCTCGGCAGCCAAACCCAAGATCGCCGACTATCCGTTCACCACGTTGGTGCCCAACCTCGGGGTCGTGTCGGCGGGGGAGCACACCTTCACCGTTGCCGACGTGCCCGGCTTGATCCCGGGCGCGTCCGAGGGCCGCGGTCTGGGTCTGGACTTCCTGCGCCACATCGAGCGTTGCGCGGTGCTGGTACACGTCGTCGACTGCGCCACCCTGGAGCCCGGCCGGGACCCGATCTCCGACATCGAAGCCCTCGAGACCGAGCTGGCGGCTTATCAGCCCACGCTGCAAGGCGATTCGACGCTGGGTGACCTGGCTGACCGCCCGCGCGCGGTGGTGCTCAACAAGATCGACGTTCCCGAGGCCCGCGAGCTGGCCGACTTCGTCCGGCCCGAGATCGCCAGCCGCGGATGGCCGGTGTTCGAGGTGTCCACGGTGAGCCGAGAAGGGCTGCGCGAGTTGACGTTCGCGTTGTGGGATCTGGTCGCCGCCTACCAGGCCGCCCAACCGGAGGTGGTGCCGCGCCGCCCGGTGATCCGGCCGGTCCCCGTGGACCAGACCGCGTTCAGCGTGGTGCCGGACGCCGAACACCCTGGCGGCTTTGTGGTCCGCGGTGTGCGTCCGGAACGCTGGGTCGCTCAAACCGATTTCGACAACGACGAAGCTGTCGGCTATCTCGGCGACCGGCTGGCCCGGCTCGGCGTCGAGGACGAACTGCTGAAGCTGGGTGCCAAGCCCGGGTGTGCGGTCACCATCGGCGACATGACCTTCGACTGGGAGCCGCAGACCCCGGCCGGCATCGACGTCACACCGACCGGCAGGGGCACCGACGCCCGGCTGGAACGCAACGATCGAGTGGGCGCGGCGGAGCGCAAGGAGGCCCGCCGCCTGCGCCGTGAACACGAGGACCAGCCGTGAGCGACGCTTGCGGAGCGAACCAACCAGCCGTGAGCGAGAACCGCGATGCCGTGCGCTCCGCGCGCAGCGTGGTCGTCAAGATCGGCACCACCGCACTGACCACCAAGTCGGGGTTGTTCGACGCGGGCCGGCTGGCCAAGCTCGTCGACGCAATCGAGGCGCGGATGAAGGCCGGATCCGACGTCGTCATCGTCTCCTCGGGTGCTATCGCGGCCGGCATCGAACCGTTGGGACTGAACCGGCGTCCCACCGATCTGGCCACCAAGCAGGCTGCCGCCAGTGTCGGGCAGGTGGCCCTGGTCAACGCGTGGAGCGCGGCGTTCGCCCGCTATGACCGCACCGTGGGCCAGGTGCTGTTGACCGCTCACGACATCTCGATGCGGGTGCAGCACACCAACGCCCAGCGCACCCTGGACCGGTTGCGCGGGCTGCACGCCGTGGCGATCGTCAACGAGAACGACACCGTGGCCACCAACGAGATCCGGTTCGGCGACAACGACCGGCTCTCGGCGTTGGTCGCACACCTGGTCGGCGCCGACGCGCTGATCCTGCTCTCCGATATCGACGGGCTCTACGATTCGGACCCCCGCAAGGGAGATGCGCGCTTCATTCCCGAAGTGACCGGTCCCGACGACCTCGACGGTGTGGTGGCCGGGCAGGGCAGTCGCCTGGGCACCGGTGGGATGCGCTCCAAGCTGTCCTCGGCCTTGCTGGCTGCCGACGCCGGAGTGCCGGTGCTGTTGGCCGCCGCCGAGGATGCGGCCGCCGCTCTGACCGACGCTTCGGTGGGTACGGTGTTCGCGCCGCGGCCCGATCGGATGTCGGCGCGGCGGTTCTGGGTGCGTTACGCCGCCGAGGTTTCCGGCGCGTTGAGCCTCGACGCGGGTGCGGTGCGCGCGGTGGTCAAGCAGCGGCGCTCGCTGCTGGCCGCCGGGATCACCGAGGTGTCGGGACGATTCTTCGGCGGCGATGTCGTCGAGCTGCGCGACCCGGACGGCCAGATGGTGGCCCGAGGCGTGGTGGCCTACGACGCGGCCGAACTGGCGACCATGGTCGGCCGGTCGACGTCGGATCTGCCCACTGAAATGCGCCGTCCCGCAGTGCATGCCGACGACCTGGTAGCCGTCTAGTTCACCGGCAGCGCAGCAGTGCGCCGACCCGTTGCTCCAGCGCGGCGAGTCCGGCCTTCAACTGCTCGGCACGTTCGCCGGCCGCGTCCATCGGGTCGTCGTCAGGCTTTCGCACCGTGACTCCGTTGGCGGTCGCGGTCGCGACCACACACTCACTCACCCGCGGATCGGCCAGGATCAAGGTGGCCAGCACCCCGGGGGAGAGCACCTTGTCGCCACCGACCAGACCCCGGTAATGGACCTCGGCGGGGATGCGGATATCGGCGTGGTCCTCGATCTGCTGGCGGGCGGTGGCCATCAACAGGGTCAGTACCGCCGCCGACGCCAGCCCGAGGAGTTTGCCCCGGCCGGGAAACCAGGGCACCGGTAGCCGGTCCACCTGTTTCTCGACCGCGCCCGACAGCAGGTATTCGACGAGGTTGCGGGTGTCGAGTTCGGTCACTTTCGACCACTTCACATCGTCACCGTCGAACTCGAGGGATTCGGCGGTCACGGCGACGCCGCCGAACCGGTTGAGCAACCGGACCGCGCCGCGCAGCCGCTGCGGCAGCCTGGTCGCGTCGGCCACGATGTCCCCGATGCCCAGGGCCCATCGGCCCGTGATCGGACCGGCCGGTGGGCGCACCCGGTTCAGCAGGGCCGCGACCCGGCCGACTTCGGTGGCGATGTCGTCGGTGGCGGGCATGCCGGCAAGCCTCTCATGCCGACATGAGCCCGGACAGTTCATCGGCCAACAGGGCCAGCATCGGTGAGCAGCCACTGTCCACCTTGACCGTCGCCAGGTCGTCGCCGCGGGTGGCGCCACGGTTGACGATCGCGACGGGGATACCCAGCGCGGCGGCATGCCGCACGAAGCGGTAGCCGGAGAAGACGGTCAGCGACGATCCGGCGACCAGCAGCGCATCGGAGCTCTCCACCAGAGAATAGGCTTGGGCGACAATCTCTTTGCGGACACTCTCGCCGAAGTAGACGATATCGGGCTTCAGCATCCCGTCGCAGGCCGGGCAGTCGAGGAACCGGAACGATTCCGTCTCGGCGACCACGGCGTCGGCGTCGGGCGCCACGGCGATGCCACCGAGCCGCTCGGCCCGTTCGGCGAAGCCGGGATTGGCGGCCTCGAGCTGGTCGGCCAGCGCCGCGCGCGACATGGTGTGGCCACAGCCCAGGCAGACCACCTGGGCGTAGGTGCCGTGCAGGTTGATGACGTTGCGGCTGCCGGCCTTGGTGTGCAGCAGGTCGACGTTCTGGGTGATGACGCCGGTGACGACCCCGGCCCGTTCCAGGTGCGCCAGAGCGCGATGCCCCGCATTGGGCAGGGTCTGGGCCATGTGCCGCCAACCGAGGTGGTTGCGCGCCCAGTAGCGCTGACGGTAGGCGCGGCTGGAGGTGAACTGGCGGATGGTCATCGGGTTGGCCGGAGGTGAATCCGGGCCGCGGTAGTCCGGGATGCCGGAATCGGTGGAGATGCCCGCGCCGGTGAGGACGGCCACCCGCCGCCCCGACAACAGTGCGACGAGTTCGGGACCTTCCACGTCATCGAGGGTAACCCAGCATCAGATAGTGGCTGGTCAGAAGGGTGCAGAGGGCCCGTTGTTACCGCCTCATTTCCACTGTGAGCCCCTGGCAATCGAACCGTATTCCATCGCTAACCAATCGAAAACGTACGGGGCCTGTAATCGGTTATGCAGCCCAATCACGGCAGGGCGCACGGCAAAGACGCCACTTTCATCCTCCCGAATTCTCCCGGATTCGTCCTGATCTCTCTCTTTCCGCATGCCATTGGAGGCAATCTCATGTCGTTCGACCCCACCATCGCCGAGAACATCAAGACCTCGCTGGGCGAGATTCCGCATCCGTCCCTGCCCAAGGGGTCGAACATCTACGGCGGGACCAAGATCTTCCCCGACTACCAGGCCGAGAACGGCGAGTCGTACTTCACGCTGGTGCACGGCATCGCGCACGAATCTTCGGTCAGCTTCGTGGCGGTGCTGCAGGCCACCCGGGCCCTGCGCAAGGGTTTCGAGTCGGCGATCTATTTCTACGGTCCCGGTGCCATCAATTGCCTTGCCACCCGCGGCTTTCCGAAGACCGGTGACTCGGGATTCCCCGGTGAACAGAACATCAACGACGCGCTGGCGACCTTCATCTCCGAAGGCGGCACGGTGTTCTGCTGCCGGTTCGGGCTCGCGTTGCACGGCGGACGTGAAGAGGACCTCATCGAGGGCGTCATCCCCGCGCACCCGCTGGACGTCCAGGACGCGCTCATCCACTACGCGCGCAAGGGCGCGATCATCAACTCCACCTACATGGTGTGACCAACCCGTTGCAGTTAGGAACTCCCATGACGACAATCGCAGCGGTTGCGGCGAATTTCACCCGGGACCTCGACCAGAACTACGCCCTGATCGCCTCGCTGGTAGCCGAGGCACGTGAGCGCGACGTCGACTTCCTGGTGCTTCCAGAGGCCGCCATCGGCGGGTATCTGTCCTCGCTCGGCAACCACGGCGACTCGGTCCGGACGAGCAACCGGTCCCTGCCGCCCGCTATTCGGTTGGACGGTCCCGAGATCGGCCGAGTGCAACAGCTGGTCGGTGATCTGGTGGTCGCGATCGGCTTCTGCGAACTCGCCGACGATGGTGTGACGCGGTACAACGCGGCCGCACTGCTGGACGGTTCCACTGTCTACGGCAGCTACCGCAAGGTGCACCAGCCGCTGGGTGAGGGGATGTCTTACTCGGCGGGCTCGGGTTACGGTGTCTTCGACACCCCGGTGGGCCGGGTGGGACTCCAGATCTGTTATGACAAAGCGTTTCCCGAGGCCGCGCGCATCATGGCACTGGACGGGGCGCAGATCATCGCCAGCCTGTCGGCCTGGCCGGCGGCGCGTACCGCCACCGCCGAGAATCTGCAGGAAGACCGCTGGACCTATCGCTTCAACACCTTCGACGTGGCCCGGGCGTTGGACAACCAAGTCTTCTGGGTGGCGTCGAATCAGAGCGGGACATTCGGGTCGCTGCGCTACGTGGGAAATGCGAAGGTCGTCGACCCAGGCGGAAACATCTTGGCCACAACGCTTCTGGGAAGCGGCATGGCCGTCGCCGAGGTTGACGTCGACCAGACCTTCCGGACCATGCGCGCCGGCATGTTCCACCTGCGAGACCGCAGACCGGATGTGTACGGCGCACTCGCCGATGCCGACGCACCCGAGACGGCCAAGTGGCGGGATCTGGCTCATGCCTGAGATGACCTTCGCGGTGCGTTGGCCCGATGGCACCGTCGACCACTGCTATTCGCCCAGTCTGGTGATGCACGACTACCTCACGGTGGGCGCCCGGTATCCGGTCCCCGAATTCGTCAGCCGCTCGCGGGCGGCACTGGACGAGGCGACCGAACGGGTGCGCGCGAAGTTCGGCTTTGCCTGTACCTCAGCGGCCGCGACCGCCGCCGACATCACCTCCCGTGCGGCCGGCTTCCACCCCCATGACCAGGTCGAGATCCTGGATATGCAGCCAACTTTGGAGAAGTCATGAACACCGCACCGCACCACATTCCGGTGGTCGTCGTCGGTGCCGGTCAGGCCGGACTGTCGGTGAGCTGGTACCTCGGGCGTGCCGGCGTCGAGCACGTCGTGCTGGAGGCTCAGACGCCGGTACACGCCTGGGCCGACAGCCGATGGGACAACTTCACCCTGGTCACGCCGAACTGGCACTGCCGACTGCCGGGCTACCCGTACACCGGTCCGGATCCGGATGGTTTCATGACCCGCGACGAGGTGGTGGCGTGGCTGCGTGGTTGGCTGGAGACATTCGACGCGCCGATCCGTGAACACACCAGGGTCACCCACCTCGGTCATGGCGCCACCGGGGGCTTCGAGCTGACCCTGGCCACCGAATCCGGTGAGCAGTCGTTGAGCTGCGATGAAGTGGTGATCGCCACCGGCGGGTATCCGTTGCCGGTCATTCCGCCGTATGCCGGGTCGCTGGATCCCGCAGTGCTGCAACTACATTCCGAGCAATACCGCAATCCCGCCCAACTGCCCGAGGGGGCGGTTCTGGTGGTGGGCAGCGGACAGTCCGGTGCCCAGATCGCCGAGGACCTGCATCTGGCGGGCCGGCAGGTGCATCTGGCCATCGGCAACGCGCCCCGAGTCGCCCGGTTCTACCGCGGCCGCGACTGCATGACGTGGCTGGCGGACATGGGAATTTACGACATCCCGGCCAAGCAGTATCCCGGCGGCAAGGCCGCCATCGAAAAGACCAATCATTATGTGACCGGCCGCGACGGCGGCCGCGACATCGACCTGCGGCGCTTCGCGCTCGAGGGGATGCGGCTCTACGGAACGCTGACCGACGGCAAGGATGCGCTGTTGCGCTTCGCGCCCACCCTGACATCGGCGCTGGATCATGCCGATTCGGTGTACAACGCGATCTGCGCCGACATCGACCGGTACATCGAACGGGAGGGCATCGCCGCGCCGCCGGCGTCGGTCTATACCCCGGTGTGGGAACCACCGGCCCAGCCGGACATGTTGGACCTCGCTGCCGAAGGAATCTCCACGATCGTCTGGGCCATCGGCTACCGGCCTGACTACCGGTGGATCGAAGCAAGCGCCTTCGACGGCGGTGGACGGCCGATGCAGACCCGCGGCGTCACCACGGTGCCGGGACTGAGTTTCATCGGGCTGCCGTGGATGCACACCTGGGGATCGGGCCGGTTCCTGGGCATCGACCGGGACGCCGAACACGTCGCCGCCACCATCGCCGCCCGGATGAACGGTGCTCCGCTGCGGCTCGCCGTCGGGCACTGAAGCCCCGTCACCACATCGCCGCTGAGGAGACAAGCCATGCCTGAACCCACCACCACGTTGTCCACCCGGGTCGATCTGGCCCTGCTCGGAATCCGCGGCCGCCCGCCGGTGTCGCGCACGGCGGGCGCCGGGCCCAGCGCCGACGGTCATCTGGTGATCGACGGCCTCAACGCCGCAATACCGCAAAACCCGGACAGCCCATTTGAATTCGACGGCAACCGGGTTCTGTTCGACGGTGTGGACACCGGCATCGACGTGACAGCGGTCCAACGTCCGGCGTTCTACGATCTGGTCACCGCGGATGGGGTGCCCTACGAGAAGCTCGCGCGCCTGCACGGGCGCGACGTCCTGGCCACCACCGTCGTGCAGACCTGCATCCGCTACGCACCCGACCAGCGCTGCCGGTTCTGCACCATCGAGGAGTCGCTGCGGTCAGGGGCGACGGTGGCGGTCAAGCGACCAGCGGAACTGGCCGAGGTGGCCGAAGCGGCAGTGCGATTGGACGGCGTCCGGCAGATGGTGCTGACCACCGGCACCTCCGCCGGCGCCGACCGCGGCGCCGTCCACCTGGCCCGGTGCGTGCGCGCGGTCAAGGCCGCCGTGCCCGGCCTGCCGATCCAGGTGCAGTGTGAGCCGCCCGGTGATCTCGCCGTCATCGGCGACTTGCGCCGAGCGGGAGCCGATTCCATCGGCATCCACGTCGAATCCCTCGACGACGACGTGCGCAGGCGGTGGATGCCCGGCAAATCGACGGTGCCGCTCGCCGACTACCGGGCAGCGTGGCGTGAAGCGGTGCGGGTCTTCGGCCGCAACCAGGTGTCCACCTACCTGCTGGTGGGTCTCGGTGAAGACCCCGACGAATTGATCTCCGGTGCAAGCGAATTGATCACCATGGGGGTGTATCCCTTCGTCGTGCCGTTCCGCCCCCAGCCCGGCAGCCTGGCCACCGAGACGGACGGAGTGGGCACACCGGATCCGGCGGTGCTGGAGAAGGTGACGCGCGGTGTGGCCGAACAGTTGCAGATGGCCGGCATGACCGGCACCGGACAGAAGGCCGGATGCGCCGCCTGCGGGGCATGCGGACTGCTGCAGAACGTGGGGGGCTGAGGATGCTGGCCGATTTCATGCGGGCCGTCGCACCGGTCCCGGTCGATGCCACCATCCTCGCCGGCGTCGCGGCCGAATTCCTGATCCACCCCGCCGAAGACCGCGAGGAGATCGAGGGCTACCGGCGGCTGCGCCGGGCGGCGTTCGTCGTGGAACAGGGCTTGTTCAGCGGCAGCGATCGAGACGATCTCGACGACCACCCCGCCACGGTGATCCTGGTCGCGACCACACCGCAGGGCGGGGTGCTCGGCGGGGTGCGGCTGGCGCCGCACGGCGGTACGGACATCGGGTGGTGGACGGGCAGCAGATTGGTGGTCGACCCGGCCGCCCTGCACAGCGGCCTCGGCCCGGCGCTGGTGCGCGCCGCCTGCGCCTACGCCGAAACCCGCGGGGTGCTGCGCTTCGAGGCGACCGTGCAGCGGCGCTACCGGCCGATGTTCACGCACCTGGGCTGGCATGAGCACGGTGACTGCGAGATCGGCGGGCAGCCCCATGTGCGGATGCGCTGGCCCATCGACCGGTTCGAGCGACTGGCCGCGGCCACCAAAAGCTTCCTGGGACCGATCCTGGAACCACTGACCCGGCAACCCGGGGGCCTCGGCCCGGCCGGATTCCGTGGGGACGACGGCGTCCCGGTCCCGGGCGGTGATCTCGTCGCCGCCTGCGACGCGATCGTGCCGTCCATGGTCGAGCGTGACCCGGAGTGGGCGGGATGGTGCTCGGTGCTGGTCAACGTCAACGACTTGGCCGCGATGGGTGCCACCCCGACCGGCCTGCTGGACGCCGTCGGAGCGCCCAACCGCCGTCTGCTCGCCCGGATCATCGCCGGTGTCGCCGAAGCCTCGTGCGCGTGGCGGGTGCCCGTGCTGGGTGGCCATACGCAACTCGGTGTGCCGGCCGCACTCTCGGTCACCGCGCTCGGCGTCACCGACCGACCGGTGCGGGCCGGCGGTGCCGACGTCGGTGACGCACTGCGGCTCACCGCGGACCTGACCGGCCGGTGGCGGCCCGGATACCACGGCCGCCAGTGGGACTCGAGCAGCGCTCGGACCCCCGACGAGCTGGCCACCCTGGCCGGCCTGGTGCACCGGCTGCGGCCGAAGGCAGCCAAGGACGTCAGCATGGCCGGGCTGGTCGGGACCACCGGCATGCTGGCCGAAGCCAGCGGCACCGGTGCCGAGATCGACGTCGCCGACATCTGCCGGCCGGACCAGACCGACATGGCGGCCTGGCTGAGCTGCTTCCCCGGATTCGCGATGGTGACCGCCGACCGCCCGGGATCGGACGGACCGGTCGACCTGCCGGCGGGGACGCGTACCGCGGTGTTCGGGCGGTTGACCGCCGACCCGGGTGTGCGGTTGCGCTGGCCGGATGGTGTGACGACCACCGCGATCGCGGCGGCTGTGACAGGCTTAGGCCCTGCCTGACCACCAGCGGAGCTGAGCCGGAGGGACATCGCATGGCAGCCATCACCATCGGCGCCGTCGCCGCGCATTTCGGCCGGGACCTCGACAAGGCCGTGGACAAGGTCGTCGGCATCATCGGCGCGGCCGCCAGGGAGGGCGTCGATCTCCTGGTCTTCCCGGACGCGTGCCTGGGTGGCTACATCGGCGACCTGCGCCACCCCGACCTCGATGAGCTTCCGCCGGCGCTCGCCCCGGACGGGCCCGAGATCGCGGCGGTAATCGCTGCCGCCGGGCCGATGACCGTGTGCGTCGGGTATGCCGAGGCCGCGCACCCGGGCCGCTACAACGCCGCGGTGTGCGTCTCCGGCGACGGCATTCTCGGTGCCCATCGCAAGGTGCACCAGCCCGCGGCCGAATCGCTGGTGTACTCCGCGGGCGACCGGTTCAGTGCCTTCGACACGCCGGTCGGCCGGCTGGGGATGCTGATCGACTACGACAAGACTTTCCCGGAGTCGGCGCGCAGCCTCGCCATCGACGGTGCCGAGATCATCGCGGCGCTCTCGGCGTGGCCGGCCAGTGTGACCGACCGGGCGTCCCGACTTCCCGCCGATCGGCAATCCCGGCTCTTCGACCTGTACGACTGCGCCCGGGCGGCCGAGAACCAGGTCGTGCTGGTGTCCTCGAACCAGACCGGGATCATGGGTTCGCTGCGCTTCCTGGGCCAAGCCAAGATCGTGGGCCCCGGCGGCGACATCTTGGTCACCACTCGCTCCAAAGGCGGACTGGCCAAGCTGGAAGTCGACGTCGGCGCCGAGATCGCGCGTGCCCGCAAGGTGCTCAACCATCTCACCGAGCGGCGCCCCGACACCTATCTGTTCGACCAGGGCCACGCCGCCGGGGTCCGGTGATGGCCGCCGGCGCACTGCGGGTCGGGCTCTTGACCTACTCGACCAAGCCCCGCGGTGGTGTGGTGCACACCCTCAACCTGGCCGAGGCGCTCGCCGAACTCGGCGTCGACGTGACTGTCTGGTCGCTGGCCCGCAATGGAGACAGCGGGTTCTTCCGCGCGGTCGACCCGCGAGTCCGCTTGCGGCTCATCGACTTCCCCGATGTCACCGACGAGAGCGTGACGGATCGCATCGTGCGGTCGATCGATGCGCTTGCCGGGGCATTCACCCCCGACGAGTACGACATCGTCCACGCGCAGGACTGCATCAGCGCCAACGCGGTCGGACCGTGTGTGCGCACCATCCATCACCTCGACCAGTTCACCACCCCGGTGCTCGCCGCCTGCCATGAGCGGGCGATCGTGGAACCGTATGCCCGCATCTGCGTATCGGAGGCTGTCGCCGCCGAGGTGCGCCGCGGGTGGGGGCTGACCCCGGCGGTCATTCCCAACGGCGTGCAGGCCGATCGGTTCATCGCCGCCGCGGGCGCGGACGCCGCGGCCGCCGCGGCCCGCGAACAATGGACCGATCGGCTGGGCGACTACATCCTGGCGGTCGGCGGAATCGAGCCGCGCAAAGGCAGCATCGACCTGATCCGGGCGTATCACCTTCTATCCCAGTCGCATCCGGGCATCTCGCTGGTCTTCGCCGGTGGCGAGACGTTGTTCGACTACCGCGACTACCGCGCGGCGTTCGAGCAGCTGGCCCACGACCTCGGTGTCGAACCGGTGATCCTCGGGCCGGTCGACGACGCGACGCTTCCCGCACTTGTCGCCGCGGCCCGGGTGTTCGCCTTCCCGTCCACCAAAGAAGGGTTCGGGCTGGCGGCAATGGAAGCCCTGGCGGCCGGGCGTCCCGTCGTCGTGCGAGATCTGCCGGTGCTGCGCGAGGTGTTCGGGGCCACCGTGGATTACGCCGACGACGCTGCCGGGCTGGCCACCGCGATCGAGGCGGCGCTGAGCCCCGACCCCGACCGAGTCGCGGCCGGCCGATCGCTGGCCACCTCGCTGACCTGGGCGGATTGCGCCAGATCGCATCTGAGGTTCTACGCCGAGGTCAGCCGAAGTCGGTGAACGGGCTGATGGCGTCGCGGGCGAACTGGGCCACGTTGACCGTCGGGTTGCCGTCCGGGTAGCTGACGGTGGCCAGCAGGTTCGCCCCGGCGTCGACGAAGTCGCCGTCGGCGCGACCCTGGTGTGTCGTCGAGGTGACCAGGATGATGCCCGACGTCCCCGCCTGCTGCGCCAGCGGCACCGAGAACCGCGCGTTCTGCACGGTGCTGTTGGCCTTGTCTTCCACGATGATCCGGCTGTCCGGGAAGCCCAGCATGAGAAGCATCCGGCGCATCTGGGCCGCCTCGGTCGTGCCGTTCTGCGGATTGCCACCGGTCACGATGATCGGCGACTGTGGGAAGAACTGTGCGACCGCCAGACCGGTGAGTACCCGGCGCCGCAGGATCATCCGCATCGTGCCGTCCGGCTGCAGGCCGTAGCCCAGCACCACGATCGCCGGCTTGGAGAAGTCCTTGGTGACCGGCGCGGGCGGCGGGGCCGCCTGCGCGGGCGCCGGGACCAACTCGCCGATCAGGGCCGCCAGAATGACGACGAGTGCCAGGCATGCGGCTCTGACTCGGCGCACGATTCCTCCGCAACCGTTGACGATGGGTACGGTGTGTCCATCGGCGGGCCGGTTGCCAGTGTTACGCAAGTGTCAGTGGTCGCCTCAGGGTAAGCATGTGGCGGCGGAGACCACCTCGGCGTTCCTGGTGCACCCCATGATCGCGAACGCGGCCCTGCCGAGTTCCGGGTCGATGTGGGCTACCGCGTCTGGGCACCACCACTGACTAGTGCCGGACCACTGCGGACGGATGGACACGCATGAAACGGTGGCCGTCGTTTCGGCCAATCGCCGACGGGCGACAATGGGGCATGGATTTCTACTCCGCGTATCGGCACGGGTTCGTTCGGGTCGCTGCGTGTACGCACCGCACGGTGCTGGCGGACCCCGCCGCCAATGCGGAGTCGGTGCTGCGAATCGCGCGGGCCTGCCACGACGACAGCGTGGCCGTGGCGGTGTTCCCCGAGCTAACCCTCTCGGGGTATTCGATCGAGGACATCCTGCTGCAGGATTCGCTGCTGGACGCCGTCGAAGACGCCCTGCTCGACGTCGTCGCCGCGTCGGCCGATCTACTCCCGGTGCTGGTGGTGGGTGCCCCGCTGCGCTACCTGCATCGCATCTACAACACCGCGGTGGTGATCCACCGCGGTGCGGTACTCGGGGTGGCCCCGAAGTCCTACCTGCCGACGTATCGCGAGTTCTACGAGCGACGACAGGTCGCCCCGGGTGACGACCTGCACGGCACGATCCGGATCGGCGGCTCGGAGGTGCCGTTCGGCCCGGATCTGCTGTTCGCGGCCGACGATGTGCCGGGACTGGTGTTGCACGTGGAGATCTGTGAGGACATGTTCGTGCCGGTCCCGCCCAGCGCCCAGGCGGCGCTCGCGGGGGCGACGGTGCTGGCCAACCTGTCCGGCAGCCCCATCACGATCGGCCGGGCCGAGGACCGCAAACTGCTGGCTCGCTCGGCGTCGGCGCGCTGCCTGGCGGCCTACATCTATGCCGCGGCGGGGGAGGGCGAGTCGACCACCGATCTGGCCTGGGACGGTCAGACGATGGTCTACGAGAACGGCACCCTGCTGGCCGAGTCGGAGCGCTTCCCGAAGGGGGAGCGGCGCTCGGTCGCCGACGTCGACCTGGACCTGCTGCGTTCGGAGCGGATGCGGATGGGCACCTTCGACGACAACCGCAGACACCACCAGAACGATCTGAACTCCTTTCGCCGCATCGGCTTCCGGCTGGACCCGCCGGGCGGCGACATCGGTTTCATGCGGGAGGTCGAACGCTTCCCATTCGTGCCGAACGATCCGCTGCGGCTGGAACAGGATTGCTACGAGGGATACAACATCCAGGTTTCCGGCCTGGAGCAGCGGCTGCGGGCGCTGAACTACCCGAAGGTCGTCATCGGGGTGTCCGGCGGGTTGGACTCGACGCACGCGCTGATCGTCGCCGCCCGCGCAATGGACCGGGAGGGCCGCCCGCGCAGCGACATCCTGGCCTTCACGTTGCCGGGCTTCGCCACCGGTGAGCGGACCAAGAGCAACGCCATCAAGCTCAGCGAGGCGCTTGGTGTGACCTTTGCCGAACTCGACATTCGCTCGACCGCCAAGCTGATGCTGACCGAGATGGGGCATCCGTTCGCGCGCGGTGAAGCCGTCTACGACGTCACCTTCGAAAACGTGCAGGCCGGTCTGCGCACGGACTACCTGTTCCGGATCGCCAACCAGCGGGGCGGCATAGTGCTGGGCACCGGTGACCTCTCCGAGCTGGCGCTGGGCTGGTCCACCTACGGTGTGGGCGACCAGATGTCGCACTACAACGTCAACGGCGGCGTGCCGAAAACCCTCATCCAGCACCTGATCCGTTGGGTGATCTCGTCGGGGGAGTTCTCCGGCGAGGTCGGCGAGATTCTGCAGTCGGTGCTCGACACCGAGATCACGCCTGAGCTGGTGCCCACCGGCGAAGACGAGGAGATCCAGAGTAGCGAAGCGAAGGTGGGCCCGTACTCGCTGCAGGACTTCTCGTTGTTTCAGGTGCTGCGCTACGGTTTTCGTCCGTCGAAGATCGCCTTCCTGGCCTGGCATGCCTGGAGCGACGCCAACCGAGGTCGGTGGCCGACCGGTTATCCGGAAGGTAAGCGACCGGCTTACTCGCTGGCGGAGATCCGGCACTGGCTGCAGGTTTTTGCGCAGCGTTACTACTCGTTCAGCCAGTTCAAGCGGTCGGCCCTGCCCAACGGGCCCAAGGTATCCCACGGCGGGTCGCTGTCTCCCCGCGGTGACTGGCGCGCACCGTCGGACATGTCGGCGCGAATCTGGTTGGCCGAGATCGAACGCGAGATACCGCAGGAGTAATCCACGCCGGTGCCAGCCAATCCACGCTAGCGCGGCGGGCAGCACCCGTCGGCCTCCGCCACGGCCACAGGCCCGCAGCAGACATCACCGCGCCAGGCCTGCCGGCCCTCGCGCGCCGCCACCCCGGCGATCACCAGTGCGGCAACCGGATCCGCCCACCACCAGCCGACCAGCATATTGAGCAGCAGGCCCGCCAGCAGCACCGCGGACAAATAGGTGCACAGCAGGGTCTGTTTGGAATCGGCCACCGCAGAACGTGATCCGTACTCCTGGCCGGCGCGCCGTTGAGCCAGTGAGAGGACGGGCATGATGACCAGGCTGACTCCGGCGAGCGCGACCCCGATCGGGGAGTGGCGCGCTTGCTGCAGTCCGGCCAGCGAGAGGGCCGACTCCACCGTCACATAGCCGGCCAGCGCAAAGAACGAGAACGCCACGAACCGCAGGGCGGTCTTCTCCCGGGTGTGCGGATCCGGCGCGGCGAACTGCCAGGCGATCGCGGCTGCGGAGGAAACCTCGATCAGCGAGTCCAGGCCGAAGCCGATCAACGCCGTCGAGGAGACTCGGGTTCCTTCGGTGAGTGCGACGACGGCTTCGACGACGTTATAGGTGATCGTCGCCGCTACCAGCAGCCGGATCCGCCGGGCCAACCGAATGCGGCGAGCGGTCGCCGGCGCGGTCGACATCAGCAGCACTCCTCGGTGCCGGCGGCCGGACAACAGGCCGGATCGACGGCCAGAACCAGGCCGAGCAGGTCATCGAGTGCGTTCGCGATCCGTGGGTCGGCGAGTTCGTAGCGGCTGCGCCGGCCTTCGGGCTCGGCCACCACAAGTCCGCAGCCGCGCAGACAGGCCAGATGATTGGACAGAATCTGGCGCGAGACCCCGATGGTGGCCGCCAGATCGGACGGATAGCCCGGGCCGGTACGCAGCCGCAACAGGATCTGGGCGCGGGTCTGATCGGCCAAGGCGTAGCCGAAGCGCGAGAGCGCGTCGCTGTGGGTCACGGTCCGCATGGCCCCTACAGTACATCCTGATCTGTATTCAGGATAGGCTGAACTCATTCTGGACTGGCGGCAAGCGCGTCGTCGATCGCCTCGCGTACCGGCGCGCAGTCGCCGGCGCCCGGCACCAGGGTCGCCAGCGCGCCCGCCGTCGTGGCGCGACGAAGGGCGCGCCGGTGCCCCGATGTCCACTCCGCGGCCAGTACGCCGGCGAAAACGTCTCCGGCGCCGGTGGTGTCGATCGCCTCCACGGCCGGCGCAGGGGCCTCGACATCGCCGTGCGGGCCGCGGTAGACCGCCCCGCGGGCGCCTCGCGTGACCACCAGATGCGTTGTGGGCCATGACCAGTGTGATTCCTCGGCCTCATTGACGATCACGACGTCGGTTGCCTGGGCCAAGGCGCCCAGCGCAGCATCCGAGCTGACCGGGGAGGCGTTGAGGATCACGGTCGCGCCCGCGGAGCGGGCCTCGTGGGCGGCGGCCACTGCCGTCGCAACCGGGATTTCCAATTGCATGAGCAACACCTCACAGCCGGCGATCGCGGCGCGGGCGGCCGCCGAGCTCAGCGTGAGGTGGCCATTGGCCCCAGGAGCCACGACGATCAGGTTCTCGCCGCTGTCGTCGACCAGGATCACTGCGCCGCCGCTGGGCGCCGACAGCTCAGCCAGTCCGGCTAGGCCGACGTTGTTCGCGCTGAGATGCGCTCGAAGGCCTGCGCCTGCCGGGTCGGCGCCGACCGCGCCGACGAACTGGACATCGGCGCCGGCGCGGGCCGCCGCGACGGCTTGATTACCTCCTTTACCGCCGGGGCTGGTCCTGGTCGACGAGGCCAGGACGGTTTCACCGGCGCGGGGCAGCGCCGCCACCGTGAAGAACTGGTCGACGTTCACACTGCCCACTACGCACACCCGGGTCACCCGGTCCACGGTAGTTTGCTGTCGGCTCCCGATCAGCGATTGCAGGATTTCGGGGGCGACATGGAAATGCTTGCGACCTCGATACTGTCAACCGTGTTAATTTGATGCCGTGGCCGGCTTCCCGCGGGGCAGACACCGCCCAGGACCGAAGCTCGATCGCGACCCGTCCCGCCGGCGCACCGAGGGGTCCTGGTGGCTGGGTGCGGGCGTCGCCACCATCGCCGTCGGAGCAGCCTTTGCTGCCGGTTCGGCGGTCGCCCACGCTGACAGCGCGGAGCCGGCGGCCGCATCCGCCCCGGGGCGCGCGACGGGGCAGGGCGCGACACGAACGGACAGCCCGGCCATGCGTGGTCCGCGACATGCGAGCCTCGCACGGCCGGCCGGCTCCCGCGTGGGGAGCTCGCGAGATCCGCTACCGGCTCGCGACATCGCTTCCCACCGACCAGCCGTGTCATCGGCGGATCATGCCGATTCCGGCGAGCCGGTTCGCGTTCCGAGAGCAACGCAGACGAGCGGCTTCAACATCGGTCTCGGCAACGTCGGGTCCGGGAATCTCGGCAGCGGCAATGTGGGGAGCCTGAACGTCGGCTCCGGCAATCGGGGCGACTCGAATGTGGGCAGCGGCAACCTCGGAAGCAGAAATCTCGGCTCCGGTAACAGTGGTGACGGCAATGTCGGCTGGGCCAATCACGGCTCGGGCAATGTGGGGTTGGGGAATCTGGGGAGTTTCAACTTCGGTTGGGCGAACCTGGGGGACAACAACTTCGGGTTGGGGAACATCGGATCGGGCAATATCGGGTTCGGCAACAGCGGTGTCGGCAATATCGGGATCGGGTTGACCGGCGACCATCAGTTCGGGTTCGGTGGATGGAATTCCGGGACGGGCAATATCGGGTTGTTCAACTCCGGCGACAACAACGTCGGGTTCTTCAACTCCGGCAACGGAAACTGGGGATTGTTCAATTCCGGCAGTGGTAACTGGGGGTGGGCAACGCCGGGGATCTGAACACCGGGTGGCTCAACGCCGGTGAGGTGAACACCGGCGTCGCCAACGCGGGAGACACCAACACCGGCTTCGCCAACGCGGGCAGTCGCAACAGCGGTGGATTCAACGTCGGCAACACCAACACCGGCGGCTTCAATCCGGGTGATCTGAACACCGGCTGGGCCAACACCGGCAACGCCAATACCGGCCTTGCCAATTCGGGTGACCTCGACACCGGCGCCTTCATCAGCGGCAGCTACAGCAACGGGTTCTTCGTCGCCACAGACAACCAGAACTGGGTCGGCATCGACTGGGCCATCACCATCCCGGCGATTCCGTTGGGCTTCAGCACGAGCATCCCCTCTACCAGCAGTTCACGATCCCCGCGGTGACCTTCGCCGCTCCCCGAATCACCATCCCCGCACAAACATTCGCGCTGGCCGGCTTCACCCTCAGCGTGGACGCCTTCACGTTGCCGCAACCCGCGGTGACCATCCCGCCGATCGCGTTCATCGTCGGTTCGGCGAACACCGTGATCAACATCTCGATCAGCGGTGAGATCGGTCCGATTCGGATCACATTGCTGGAGCTCCCGGCGGGACCAGGACTGTTCAACTCCACCGCGTCTGCGTCGTCGGGCTTCTTCAACTCCGGAACCGGGGGCGGGTCGGGATTCTTCAATTTCGGTGCGGGCGTGTCCGGGCTGTGGAACCTCGCGGTGTCCTCACTGGTGGGCTCCGGTGTGTCCGGGTGGCTGAACTACGGGTCGCTCACATCGGGCTTCGCAAACCTGGGATCGACAGCCTCAGGGTGGTTCAACACCAGCTGGCCGGCCGCCGGCGCTCCGGCCGGTGTCTCGGGCGGGGGTACATCGGGTACCGGTTTGGCGGGCTGGTTCCGGGATCCGGCGGGCACGCACTTCAACCTGGGACTGGGCAATGTCGGTTCCCTCAATGTGGGCTGGGGCAACATCGGATACGGAAACCTCGGGGCGGGTAACGCCGGTGACGCCAACCTCGGTTCGGGTAACAGTGGTGACGGCAATGTCGGCTGGGCCAATCACGGCTCGGGCAATGTGGGGTTGGGGAATCTGGGGAGTTTCAACTTCGGTTGGGCGAACCTGGGGGACAACAACTTCGGGTTGGGGAACATCGGATCGGGCAATATCGGGTTCGGTAACAGCGGTGTCGGCAATATCGGGATCGGGTTGACCGGTGACCATCAGTTCGGGTTCGGTGGATGGAATTCCGGGACGGGCAATATCGGGTTGTTCAACTCCGGCGACAACAACGTCGGGTTCTTCAACTCCGGCAACGGAAACCAGGGGTGGTTCAACGCCGGCAATGACAACTGGGGGCTAGGCAACGCCGGCAACGCCAACAGCGGTTGGCTCAACGCCGGCGACGCCAATACCGGATGGGGCAACGCGGGCAGTCGCAACGGCGGCGACTTCAACGTCGGCAGCAACAACAGTGGCTGGTTCAACGCCGGTGACGACAATGCCGGGTGGGCCAATTCGGGCAACGCCAACGTCGGCCTGGCCAATTCGGGCAACCGCAACAGAGGTGCCTTCATCACCGGCAATCACAGCAACGGATTCTTCTGGCGCGGGGACGACCAGGGCCAGCTCGGGCTCGACTGGGGCATCAGCGTCGACGAGATCCCCGCCGCACTCGCCGCCGACATCGCCATCGATATCCCGATCCGTGTGGTGATGACCGACTCCCTGAGGTTCTCCGGCTTCAGCTTCCCGGCACTGGCGGCACAGCTGAGGTTCGACCTCTTCGGCTGCGAGGTGCAGCTCGCGGAGTTGCACACCACACCGATCGCATTCCCGGACATCACCGTCGATCCCGGCAACCCGCTGCTGTTCCTGGTGATCGGTGGGCCCGACACCACGATTCGGATTTCCGCGTCGGGATCTTTCGGCCCGTTCCGTTTCCCGCTGCCGACGGGATCGGAGCCCTCCGATTCCGGTGCCGTGGGATGGCCGGGTTTCGTCGAGCTCGGCTCCGGGGTATCGCAGCTGTGGAGCGCGGCGGTGTCGCTGCTGGTGGGCGCGGGTATGCCGAGCGCGCCAAGGCCGGGCTCCGCCCGGTAGCCGACGACCCAGTCCAGCGACCCGGTCCTCCGATGGGGGCCGCCGCCGATATCGGCCCCCACCTGCCGGTTGGTGGGGAGACCGATACGCTGGACGGATGACTGTCCAAGCACCGTCGCTCCCAGCGGACAGCACCGAGGGCACCGGCAACCCGGGTGGGGAGTTGCGTACCCAGGTGCACGACGCCGCCCGCCGCGCCCGGGTGGCTGCCCGCACCCTGGGTTCGCTGACCACGATCGTCAAGGACCGCGCATTGCACAGCGCGGCTGACGCCGTGCTGGCGCACGCACACCAGATCCTGGCCGCCAACGCCGAGGACCTCGACGTCGCACGGGCCGCCGGCACCGCCGATGCCATGCTCGACCGGCTGGCACTCAATCCGCAGCGCATCGACGGCATCGCCGCCGGGCTGCGGCAGGTCGCCGGACTTCCCGACCCGATCGGGGAGGTACTGCGCGGCCGAACCCTGCCCAACGGCTTGCAGCTGCGCCAGCAGCGGGTGCCGCTCGGGGTGGTCGGAATCGTCTACGAGGGCCGGCCCAACGTCACCGTCGACGCCTTCGGCCTCACCCTGAAATCAGGCAACGCGGTGCTGTTGCGTGGCAGCTCCTCGGCGGCGAACTCCAACGCCGCGCTCGTGCGGGTACTGCGGGCCGCGCTGGCCGGCGACGACCTGCCCGAAGACGCGGTCCAACTGCTGCCCAGCACCGACCGCTCCAGCGTCACCCACCTCATTCAGGCCCGCGGCCTGGTGGACGTGGTGATCCCGCGCGGTGGCGCCGGTCTGATCGACGCGGTGGTTCGCGATGCGACGGTGCCCACCATCGAAACCGGTGTCGGCAACTGTCACGTCTATGTGCATTCCGCCGCCGACATCGACGTGGCCGAGCGAATCATCCTGAACGCCAAGACCCGGCGCCCCAGCGTCTGCAACGCTGCCGAGACGCTGCTGGTCGACGACTCTCTTGCCGGCACCGCGCTACCGCGGCTGGTGGCCGCGCTGCAGCAGGCCGGTGTCACCGTCCACGACCACCCGACCGAGGACGAACTCCGTGCGGAGTTCCTGTCAATGGACATCGCGGTCACCACCGTCGACGGTCTCGATGCCGCGATCGATCACATCAACACTTTCGGCACCGGCCACACTGAGGCCATCGTCACCACCGATCTTGCTGCCGCGCAACGCTTTACCGAGCGTGTTGACGCGGCCGCGGTAATGGTCAACGCCTCCACCTCGTTCACCGACGGTGAGCAGTTCGGCTTCGGGGCCGAGATCGGCATCTCCACCCAGAAGCTGCATGCCCGCGGCCCGATGGGGCTGCCCGAACTGACGTCAACCAAGTGGATCGTCTGGGGCGACGGCCACATCCGACCTGCCTGATCACGACAGGAGAACCCGTGACTGAAACCCCGGCACGCCCGGCGCCGCTGTTCGCCGATATCGACGATGTCTCCACGCGGCTCGCCGAGACCGGCTACCTGCCCGACACCGCGACCGCCACCGCGGTCTTTCTCGCCGACCGGCTCGGCAAGCCGTTGCTGGTCGAAGGGCCGGCCGGCGTGGGCAAGACCGAACTGGCCCGCGCCGTCGCTCAGTGCACGGGGTCGGGTCTGGTGCGGCTGCAGTGCTACGAAGGGGTCGACGAGGCGCGTGCGCTCTACGAGTGGAACCACGCCAAGCAGATCCTGCGCATCCAGGCCGGGTCGCAGGGTGGGAGCGACTGGGACCGCACCAAAGACGACGTGTTCAGCGAGGAATTCCTGCTGCAACGACCGCTGCTCACCGCGATCCGGCGCACCGAGCCCACTGTCCTGCTGATCGACGAGACCGACAAGGCCGACATCGAAATCGAGGGTCTGCTGTTGGAGGTGCTCAGCGACTTCGCGGTCACGGTGCCGGAACTGGGCACCATCACCGCCTCGCGCACCCCGTTCGTGGTGCTGACCTCCAACGCCACCCGCGAACTGTCCGAGGCGCTCAAACGGCGCTGCCTGTTCCTGCACATCGACTTTCCGGATCCCGAGCTCGAGCGGCGCATCCTGCTGTCCCGGGTCCCTGAGCTGCCGGAATCACTGGCCGCAGAACTGGTGCGCATCATCGGCGTGCTACGCGGAATGCAGCTCAAGAAGGTGCCCTCGGTGGCCGAGACCATCGACTGGGGCCGCACCATCCTGGCCTTGGGGATGGACACCATCGACGATGCCACCATCGCGGCGACACTCGGTGTGGTTCTCAAACACCAGTCCGATCAACAGCGCGCCTCCGGCGAACTGCGGCTGAACTAAGCCAATGGCCGTCCGCAGGGTGCGTCCTCCACAGCCGCTGGCTCCGCACGGCCTTCCCGGCCACCTGGTCGGCTTCGTCGAAGCGCTTCGTTCTCAAGGGATTTCAGTAGGCCCGTCGGAAACCGTGGATGCCGGACGGGTGCTCACTGTGCTCGGCCTCGGTGACCGTGAAGCGCTGCGGGAAGGCCTGGCGTGTGCGGTGCTGCGCCGCGCCGACCACCGCCAAACCTACGACGCCCTGTTCGACCTGTGGTGGCCCGCGGCGCTCGGTGGGCGCACCGTGGTCGACGACGACGCGCGGGAAACCACGCCACCGGACCTGCCGCCCGGGGATGTCGAAGCCCTGCGTGCCATGCTGCTCGATCTGCTGGCCGACAACCCCGACATCGGCGACCTCGACGAGCGGCTGGTCGCGTTGATCGCCCAGATCGTCGAAGCCTACGGCCGGTACACCTCCAGCCGTGGTCCGTCGTACTCGTCGTATCAGGCGCTCAAGGCGATGGGCTTGGACCAACTGGAAGGCCGACTGCTGGCCGGGCTGCTGGCCCCGCATGGTGAGGATCCCAGCCCCACCCAGGAGCAGATCGCCAAATCGATTGCGGCGCAGAAGATCGCTCAGCTGCGTCGACTGGTGGAGAGCGAGACCAAACGGCGCACCGCCGAACAGCTCGGCCGCGACCACGTCCAGATGTACGGCATCCCGCAGTTGGCCGAGAACGTTGAATTCCTGCGCGCCTCGGGTGATCAGCTGCGCCAGATGCGCAAGGTGGTCTCTCCGCTGGCCCGGATGCTGGCCACCCGGCTTGCCGCCAAGCGTCGGCGCCACCGTGCCGGCGCCATCGATCTGCGCAAGACGTTGCGCAAGTCGATGTCCACCGGTGGGGTCCCGATCGACCTGGTGTTACGTAAGCCGCGGCCGGCCCGACCGGAACTGGTGGTGCTGTGCGACGTGTCCGGCTCGGTAGCCGGCTTCAGCCATTTCACCCTGCTGCTCGTCCATGCGCTGCGCCAGCAGTTCTCCCGAGTTCGGGTGTTCGCATTCATCGACACCACCGATGAGGTGACGCACCTGTTCGGCCCGGATGCCGATCTGGCGGTCGCGATTCAGCGAATCACACGGGAGGCCGGTGTCTACACCCGCGACGGGCATTCCGACTACGGCAACGCCTTCGTGTCGTTCACCGAGAACTTTCACAACGTGCTGTCTCCACGCAGCTCGCTGCTGGTGCTCGGCGACGGGCGGACCAACTATCGCAACCCGGCCACCGACGTGCTCGCCCATATGGTCAGCGCCAGCCGGCACGCGCATTGGCTCAATCCCGAGCCACGGCACCTGTGGGGCAGCGGCGATTCCGCGGTTCCGCGCTACGAAGATGTCATCACCATGCACGAGTGCCGTTCGGCCAAGCAGCTTGCCGCGGTGATCGACCAGCTGCTACCCGTCTAGCTTCCGCGCAACGACCTCACGGCCGCTCGGCTGCTGCCGGCAGCGGCTTTCCCCCGTGAAGTCGGGTCCGGCCCGGCTGGGCGACGTGGTGTGCGGCTGGCTTGTGGCGTGGCTGCTGGGGTGGTGCTGGTCTGCGCTGCAGTCGCCGCGGGCCGGGCCGGCCGCAGCGCGCGCTGAGGACTGCGGACCTTCGGTGCCGCAACCCGGCGTTCGGCTGCCCGCCCGGGCGTGGGGGGCGCCGCGCGGGGGAAGAGGAGTGCCGGTGTGGGTTGACTGTAATCGGTTCGGTCATAACCCAATTCGATGAATGCGCGCAACACCGGATCGACTGCATCCAGGATTGGGTCGGGCACTATGCCGGACAGCGGCATCAGCAGCGGTAGTCGGTCGGTGCGGATCAGGTAGTAGGTCGTCGCTCCGTGCTGCTGGTAGTACCGGGTGTCGCCGCTGTCCCTGGTTGCTTCGAGATCGGCGGCGGTGAGCCCGGTCTGCGTCTGCCCGTGGACGTACAGCATGCCCAACACCGCGTTGACAGTCGCCAGAATGTTCAGCGGGTAGGTGGGGAAGTCACTCCACCCGTCGTATTGGCGGGCGATGTCGATGGTGGTGTCGCCGTTGTCGGGCGTGGCGCCGTTGAAGGTGATGTCGAGGATGGGGATGTGGGCACCGGCAAACCGCGCCAGCACCCCGCCGTTGGGACGGTTGGGATTCACGACAAGCAGGAAGGTGTTACCGGTCCCCTCTGGATGAGCTGCCTTGTAGGCCGAGACGACAGCGGCGCCCTGGGACAGGCCGAAGACCACATTGCCACTCGGGTCGCGCTGGCTGAGGTTGTGCACCCCCTGCGCCACTGACGCATCCCAGCGCAAGTCGGCGAGGAGGCCGTGTGAAATCGGCCAGAAGCCGGCGTTGTAGGGGACATGGCCGACCGAAGTGGGCGGGTCGGCCGCCGTCCCGGTGCCCTCGATCATCCGGGCGACGAAGGCGCGGTACTGCGCGTCGGTGGGTGTCCAGCCGATGTTGGTCCCGCGGAGGTAGTCGACTTGGGCCGCGGTGAGGTGTGGTGCGGCCGACATCGACATCGACATCGACATCGGCGAGGCCGAGCCGACGACCGCCGCGGTGATCGCGGCAGCCATGGCTGTCACGGGCAGCGGCTTGAGCCTCTTCATCACCGATTTGCTCTCGTTATCGCACTTGGCAGGGACTCAGCCCCATTCCCGTGGGCAACCCTATCCGGCTCGGCTGTTTCGCATGTCGTTTCAGCTTTGCTGGCTGCCGGCCACGGTGGCCTGCCGTGAGCATCGCGAACGTGCGGCAAGCCTCCCGTAAGCTGGTCAATCGTGGTTTCCTCGGCTCCGCGCAGGCTCGGCGTGATGGGTGGGACGTTCGATCCCATCCACAACGGCCACCTCGTCGCGGCCAGCGAAGTGGCCAACCAGTTCGATCTCGACGAGGTGGTGTTCGTGCCCACCGGTCAGCCGTGGCAGAAATCCCGCGAGGTGACCCCGCCCGAGGACCGCTACCTGATGACGGTCATCGCGACCGCATCCAATCCGAGATTCTCGGTGAGCCGCGTCGACATCGACCGCGGCGGGCCTACCTACACCAACGACACGCTGAGGGATCTGCGTGCGCTCAATCCCGATGCCGATCTCTACTTCATCACCGGGGCCGACGCGCTGGCCTCGATCCTGTCCTGGCAGAACTGGGAGGAGTTGTTCGCGCTGGCCAAGTTCGTCGGGGTCAGCCGCCCGGGCTATGAACTCAACGGCCAGCACATCGTCGCCGCCTTCGATCAGCTGCCGGAGGAGGCGCTGAGTCTGGTCGAGGTGCCCGCCCTGGCGATCTCGTCCACCGACTGCCGCACCCGTGCGGCCGAGAACCGGCCGATCTGGTACCTGGTGCCTGACGGTGTCGTCCAGTACGTGTCCAAGCGTGGCCTCTACAGCCAGCTCGGGCACATCGGCCCGATGGCCGCCACCACGATCGAGGAGACCACTTAAAGTGACCGCGTCCGCCGAAGCGATCCAGATGGCCACGGTGGCGGCTCGCGCCGCCGCCGCCAAACTCGCCGAGAACGTCGTCGTCATCGACGTCTCCGGTCAGCTGGTGATCACCGACTGCTTCGTGATCGCCTCGGCGTCCAACGAGCGTCAGGTCAACGCCATCGTCGACGAGGTCGAGGAGAAGATGCGGCTGGCCGGATACAAGCCGGCTCGCCGGGAAGGCACTCGGGAAGGCCGGTGGGTGCTGCTCGATTACGTCGACATCGTGGTGCACATCCAGCACCAGGAAGAGCGCAATTTCTACGCGCTGGACCGGTTGTGGCGGGACTGCCCGCTGGTGGAGGTCGAGCTGGACGGCGCGGCATCCGACGAGGCGACCCCGTGAGGGTGCGGCGGCTGGTCATGTTGCGGCACGGCCAGACCGAGTACAACGCCGGCAGCCGGATGCAGGGTCAGCTCGACACCGAGCTGACCGAGCTGGGCCGGGCGCAGGCCGTGGCTGCCGCCGAGGTGCTGGCCAAACGCCAACCGTTGCTGATCGTCTCGTCGGACCTGCGGCGTGCCTTCGACACCGCGGCGTCGCTGGGGGAGCGCAGCGGACTGCCCGTGGAGGTCGACACCCGGCTGCGGGAGACCCACCTCGGTGACTGGCAGGGCCTGACCCACCACGAGGTGGATGCTGCGGCTCCCGGGGCGCGTCTGGCGTGGCGCGACGACGCGACCTGGGCCCCGCACGGTGGAGAGAGCCGCATCGACGTCGCCAACCGCAGTGTGCCGCTGGTGGCCGAACTCGCCGCCGGGCAACCCGAATGGGGTCTCGACGACCCGGACCGGCCGGTGGTGCTGGTCGCGCACGGCGGGTTGATCGCGGCGCTGTGTGCAGCGCTGCTCGCGTTGCCCGTCGGCAGCTGGCCCGTGCTGGGCGGGATGGGCAATGCCAGCTGGGCGCAGCTGTCCGGGCACGGGCCCGCCGAGGGTGCTTTCGAGGACATCCGCTGGCGACTCGACGTCTGGAACGCCTCGGCCCAGGTGGCCAACGATGTCCTCTGAACCGGTCCGCAAAGCCCTGCTGGTCTTCGCCGACTCCCTGTCCTACTACGGCCCGCAAGGCGGCCTGCCCGCAGACGACCCTCGGATCTGGCCGAATATCGTCGCCCGCCAGCTTGATTGGGATCTCGAGTTGATCGGCCGGATCGGTTGGACCTCGCGTGACGTGTGGTGGGCCGCCACCCAGGACCCGCGGGCGTGGGCGGCGCTACCGCGCGCAGGCGCGGTGATCTTCGCGACCAGCGGCATGGATTCGCTGCCGTCACCGCTGCCGACGGCGCTGCGGGAGTCGATCCGCTACATCCGGCCGCCGTGGCTGCGGCGGGTGATCCGGGACGGATACGGCTGGATTCAGCCTCGGCTCTCGCCGGTCGCGCGGCCGGCGCTGCCGCCGAAACTGTCCGCCGACTACCTCGAAATGACCCGCGGGGCAATAGACTTCAACCGACCGGGGATACCGATCGTCGCGTCGCTGCCGTCGGTGCACATCGCCGACACCTACGGCAACGCCCATCACGGCCGCCCCGGCACCGTCAGCGCGATCACCGACTGGGCCGCGCGCCACGACATTCCATTAGTCGATCTCAAAGCTGCTGTGGCCGAGGAGATTCTGGCCGGACGTGGTAACCCCGACGGTATCCACTGGAACTTCACCGCACATGAAGCCGTCGCCGAATTGATGCTGAAGGCGCTGGCCGAGGTCGGCGTCCCGCACGAGAAGTCCTGCGACTGAGCCATGGCCGTGGTCGTGGTCACCGACTCGTCGGCGCGGCTTCCGGCCGACGCCGTCGCCACCTCGGGAATCCGGGTCGTGCCGCTGCACATCCTGCTCGACGGTCGTGATCTTCGCGACGGCGTCGATCCGGTTCCGGCCGACCTGTACCAGCGTGGGCATGTCACGACGGCAGGGGCCACGCCCAGTGAGCTCGGCGCGGTCTATCGCCAGGCGCTGGCGGACAGCGCCGGGGACGGGGTTGTGGCGGTGCACATTTCGGGCGAGCTGTCGAGCACGCTGGGGGCCGCCGAATACGCGGCACGCGAATTGGGCGGAGCCGTCCGCGTCGTCGACTCGAAGTCGACCGCGATGGGGACCGGATTCGTCGCGCTGGCCGCGGCTCGGGCCGCGCAGGACGGGGCGCCGCTGGACGTCGTGGCCGCCGAGGCGGAGTCGGCGACCGGTCGCGTCCGCGCCTACATCGTCGTGCACCGGCTGGACAACTTGCGTCGCAGCGGCAGGATCGGCACCGCCGCCTCCTGGCTCGGTACCGCGTTGGCCCTCAAACCCTTGCTGCGCATCGACGAGCAGGGCCGGCTGGTGCTGGCGCAGCGGGTGCGTACCGCGTCCAAGGCGGTGGCGGCGCTGGTCGAGCAGGTGCTGGAGGTGGTCGGTGAGCAGCGGGCCGCATTGGCCGTACACCACATCGACAATGCCGCTGCCGCCGCTGAGATCGCGGCGACACTGGCCGCGGCGCTGCCGGCCTGCGGGCCGGCCGTCGTCACCGACCTGGGGCCGGTCCTTGGCGTGCACGTCGGCTCCGGCGCGGTGGGAGTCGCCGTCCTGGTCGATCCCACCCCGCCGTCCGCCGTCAGGCCTGCTTGAGCGCTTCGATCTCCAGGGTGATGGTGACCTTGTCGCCGACGACGGCACCGCCGGTCTCCAGCGGCATGTCGATGTCGATGCCGAAGTCCTTGCGGTTCAACACCACCGACGCCTCGAAACCGGCGACCGCGCCGTGTCCCATGCCGGGGTTCACCCCGTTGTACTGCAGCGGAAGGCTGATCCGCCGGGTCACGCCTTTGAGGGTGAAGTCGCCTTCGAGGACGTAGTCCTCGCCGTCGGCGGTGACCGAGGTGGAGGTGAAGGTTGCGGTGGGGTACTTCTCCACGTCGAAGAAGTCGGCCGCCCGCAGGTGTGCGTCGCGCTGCTCGTTACCGGTGTTGACTGAGGTGACGTCGATCTCGGCGGTCACCGCTGGTGTGCCGTCGGCCCCGACGGTGATGGTGCCGCTGAACGCGCCGAAGGTGCCGCGGACCTTGCTGACGACGAGGTGGCGTACCGAGAACGCGATCGATGAGTGGATGGGGTCGATCGACCAGGTTCCGGTGAGGTCGGTGGTCTGAACCGGTGCGGCCATGGTGGGTGTCTCCTTGGTCAGAGTGGGACCGGGCGTGCGCCCGGCTTACACCCAGACTAAACGGACCACGGTCCGAATCAATTCCCGCGTCGGTCACCTCGGGTGGAACTTCCCCGTCACCGGTGGCAGGTCGGCCAGCGTGACGATGCCCGGGGCGGCGGCGACCACTGCGGGCACGGCGTTGGTCACCGGCATGGCGGTGTAGATCATGCCCAGCCCCATGAATCCGGGCTCGGTCCAGTCCCTGGGCGGCAGGCAGTGCAGGACGGTGCGCATGTTGGGCACCCCGAAAACCTGGATGACGTGCCCGTGTTCCAGCGGTTTGGGGGGCACCACATGGTCGCCCATGGTCCAGTTGAAGCCCACGCTGACCACATTGCGCTCACCGACCCAGCCCCGGTGATAGCCGTAGACCCCGCCCACACTGCCCTCGGGGATCGTCATGAATCCGAGGTCTGTGTCACCGGTCGCCGTGGTGAAGGTGACGTCGAAGGTCATCCGATCCAGCTCCGCACCGATCGCGTCGGCCATCATCGCCGCCGACTCGGCGAACACCTCGCTCTCTTCGCGCACGCTCTCGGCCAGCCCGGGGGTCTGGGGATCGCAGCCGAAACCCATCGCGCTCTGGGTACCCGCCGACTCGTAGGTGGAACAGTCCACCGACTCGGTGATCCGGATCTCGTCGACCCGCTCACAGGCGCCGGAGAGCACCATGCCGACCATGTTGGTCATCCCCGGGTGCGCGCCGCTGCCGAAGATGGTGGAATTGCCGCTCTCGCAGGCCTTCCGGATTCGGTCGAGATCCTCCGGTGTCTGCTTTCCGCCGGTGATCCAGGCAGCCGACGAGCACACGTTGACACCGGCCTCCAGAAGCCGGACCAATTCGTCCACGCTGGGCCACAGCGGGTTGTAGCAGCAAGCGTCGGGCTTGGTGGCCAGCAGGGCGTCGATGTCGTTGGTCGCGGTGATCCCGGTTGGTTCCGGCCAGCCGGACAGTTCGGCGGCGTCGACTCCGACCTTGTCGGCACCGTGTGCGTACACCCCGACCAACTCCATGTCGGGCCGGCCGATGATCGCGTGCAGTGATCGGCGCCCGATATTGCCGGTGGTCCACTGGATCACCCGAAGTCTCCGGTCGGCGGTGGCGGTCATCAACGTTCTCCTCGGCGGTCGGAAGTAGACACTCCTGAAGGGTTGTACACCATGGCGTGCGGTGTGTGTGCGCGACGTCACATCGGGTCGGTGAAATCAACCCTCTGTTCGGCCGTTTGTACCAAGGAGGGCTTTCGTCGAAAGGGTGCTGACCATGGCGGTGACAGACATCAGGTCCGAACGTGAAGATCGAGTGGCCGAGCGGATCGCGCTGCTGTACGCCAATGACGAACAGTTCCGAAATTCACCGCCGGACCAGGGTCTGATCGAGGCGGTGACCAGGCCCGGACTGCGGCTGGCCCTGCTGCTGCAAACGCTGATCGAGGGTTACGCCGATCGGCCGGCATTGGGCCGGCGGGCCCGCGAATTTCGTACCGATGCCGGGACCGGCCGCACCACCGCGCATCTTCTCCCCGCCTTCGAGACCATCAGCTACCGACAGCTGTGGTCCAACGTGCGCGCCGCTGCCACGGAACTGCGTTCCCATCCTGAGGCGCCGGTGTCAGCCGGTGATGTGGTGGCCACCATCGGCTTCGCCAGTCCGGACTACCTGGCCGTCGACTTGGTGTGCGCCTACCTGGGTTTGGTGACGGTTCCGCTGCAACACAACTCGACCCCGCCCCGGATGGCGCCGATCCTCGCCGAGGCAGCGCCGGCGGTCCTTGCAGTCAGCGCCGAATACCTCGATCTGGCAATCGAATCCGCGCTCGGTAACCCGTCGGTGCGTCGGTTGCTGGTCTTCGACTACCTTCCGCAGTTAGACGACCATCGCCAGGCGCTTGCGCAGGCCCGACGGCGGCTCGACGAAGCCGGCATGCCGGTGATCGTCGACGTGTTCGCCGATGTCGTGCAGCGCGGTTCGGTCCTCCCTCCCGAACCGCCCTACACCGACGGGACCGACGAGCGCCTGGCGATGATCATGTACACCTCTGGCAGCACCGGAACCCCCAAGGGTGCGATGTACACCGAGCGCATGCTCTGCTCGCTGTGGACGGCGGACTTCCTGCAGTCCGAAACGCCGGTCTTCAACGTGAATTTCATGCCGCTGAACCACCTCGGCGGGCGACTGCCCCTGGTCTCGTCCTTCCTGGCCGGCGGCACCAGCTACTTCGTGCCGGAGTCGGACATGTCGACATTGTTCGACGACTGGGCCCTGGTGCGGCCGACCGACCTGCCGATGGTGCCGCGGGTGGTCGAGATGCTGTTCCAGCGCTACCGCACGGTGGCCGACCGCTTGGTCGCCGACGGCGTCGACCCGGCGATCGCGGAATCACAAGCCATCGCCGAGATCCGGGACGGCGTGCTCGGCGGCCGGGTGCTGGGCGGTTTCGTCGGCACCGCACCGTTGGCCGCGGAGATGAAGGCGTTCCTGGATGCCTGCCTCGACGTCCACGTGCCCGACGGGTACGGCCTGACCGAACTGGGGATGGTCAGCCGCGACGGTCTCATCTCCCGGCCGCCGGTCATCGACTACAAGCTGGTCGACGTTCCCGAACTCGGGTACTTCGCCACCGACAAGCCGTACCCACGCGGCGAGCTGCTGGTGAAATCGGAGACCGCCTTCCCGGGCTACTACAAGCGGGCCGAGATCACCGCCGACGCCTTCGATGCCGACGGCTACTACCGCACCGGTGACGTGATGGCCGAGATCGCCCCCGACCAGCTGGTCTACGTGGACCGGCGCAACAACGTGCTCAAGCTGTCGCAGGGTGAGTTCGTCGCGGTGGCGCGGCTGGAGACCATCTTCGGCAGCGCACCGCTGGTGCGGCAGATCTATGTTTACGGCAACAGCGAACGGCCGAACCTGCTGGCGGTGATCGTCCCGACCGCCGAGGCCCAAGAACGCTTCGCCGGCGATCGCGACGGGCTGAAAGCCGCTCTGCACCAATCCCTGCGGGAGACGGGCAGGCAGGCCTCCCTGCAGTCCTACGAAGTCCCGGCCGACTTCCTGATCTCCGATGAGGCGTTCAGCGCCGACAACGGGTTGCTGTCCGGGGTGGGCAAGAATCTGCGGCCCAAGCTCAAGGAGCGCTACGGCGAGTTGCTGGAGACCATGTACGCGGATCTGGCCGCAGCACAGGTCGACGAGCTCCGTTCACTACGAGAGGGAGCCGCCGATCGGCCGGTGGTCGACACGCTGCTGCGTGCGGCCGGCGCGCTGCTCGGTAGCGCCGAGGCGGACCCCGCTGCGCACTTCACCGATCTGGGCGGGGACTCGTTGTCCGCGTTGACCTTCGCCAACCTGCTCGGTGAGATCTTCGATGTCGACGTGCCGGTGAGCGCGATCATCAACCCGACCTCGACACTGGCGAACCTGGCGCGAGTCGTTGAGCAACAGCGCGAATCCGTGGATGGCCGTCCGACGTTCGCGACGGTGCACGGCAGATCCAGCACCGAGGTTCGGGCCGCCGATCTGCGGCTCGACGCGTTCATCGACGATGCGACGCTGGCTGCCGCGCCCGGGCTGCCGCACTCGACCGGGACCCCGCGCACCGTCCTGCTCACCGGTGCCAACGGCTGGCTGGGACGCTTCCTGGCGCTGGAGTGGCTGCAGCGCCTGGCCGAGACCGGCGGCACCCTGATCACCATCGTGCGGGGCCGCGACAACGACGACGCGCGGGCTCGGCTCGAGTCGGTGTTCGACGGCCTGGATCCGTTGCTGGCCAAGCAGTTCCGCGATCTGGCCGCCGACCATCTGGTGGTGCTGGCCGGGGATATCGGCGAGCCGGATCTGGGCCTGGACCCCGACATTTGGACCGCCCTGACCCAGCGGGTCGACCAGGTGGTGCACCCGGCCGCCCTGGTCAACCACGTGCTGCCTTACCGCGAGCTGTTCGGACCCAACGTCGTCGGTACCGCCGAGGTGATCCGCTTCGCGATCAGTGCCCGGATCAAACCGGTCACCTACCTGTCGACGGTCGCGGTGGCGATGACGATCGACCCTGCGGTCTTCGACGAGGACGGCGACATCCGCACCGTCAGCCCGACGCGCCCGGTGGACGACACCTACGCCAACGGTTACGCCAACAGCAAGTGGGCCGGTGAGGTGCTGCTGCGCGAAGCACACGACCTGTGCGGGCTGCCGGCCGCGGTGTTCCGGTCGGACATGATCCTGGCGCATCGCCGCTATCTGGGACAGCTCAACGTTCCGGATGCCTTCACCAGGCTGGTGCTCAGTCTGCTGGCCACCGGCATCGCGCCCGGGTCCTTCTACGCCGCAGATCTCGACGGGGCACGCCCGCGGGCACATTACGACGGACTGCCCGTCGACTTCGTGGCCGAGGCGGTCACCACGATCGGGACGCAGACCACCCAGGGCTACCACTCCTACGACGTGATGAACCCGCACGACGACGGTGTCTCCCTGGACACCTTCGTGGACTGGCTGATCGAGGACGGCTACCGCATCGAACGGATCGACGACTACGACGGCTGGCTGGGCCGGTTCGAGACGAGTCTGAAGGCGTTGCCCGACAAGCAGCGTCATCAGTCTGTGCTGCCGCTGCTGCACGCCTACGCCCAGCCGGAGACGCCGGTGCGGGGTGCGTTGGCACCCACCGAGGTGTTCCGCGCTCAGGTCCGCGCCTCGGGGGTCGGTGTGGCCGGCGACATCCCGCACATCGACGTCGAGTTGATCCGCAAGTACGCCAGCGACCTGGAGGCACTCGGTCTGATCTGACGGCATCCACAGATCGCGGTTCATCCACAGATCGCGGTGTGCGCGCGGCGCATCGACCGCCGCGGTCGGCGCAGCGCTCTACGGTCGCGGCATGCGCACCGAACAGCCGTTGGCCGGCCTGCACCGCCGGCTTCGTCCCGCCGGCGTCGTCGACGTGCCTGCGGACGACCCCGATGAGGCCGACGAAGTGCCGCTGCCCAGTTGGATCCCCGACGGCCGCACCGAACGCGGTGAACGCTTGTTGGCGGCGATCCGGGCCGACCCGGGCCGCGCCGGGGGAATAGCCCTGGCCCTGATCGCCATCATCGCCGTACTGATCACGGCCGTCGCGTTGATGCGCGACGATCCGCCGCCGGTCGTCGCGGCGAAACTGCCACCGGTGGAAATGGTCTCCTCGGCCGCGCCCCGGCCCAGCGCCGATCCCAACCAACCGGTCGTCGTCAGCGTCGTCGGGCTGGTCACCAAACCGGGCCTGGTGACGTTGACTCCCGGTGCGCGGATCGCCGATGCGGTATCGGCCGCCGGTGGCGTTCTCGACGGCGCCGACATGCTGGGGCTGAATCTGGCTCGGCATCTCTCCGATGGTGAGCAGATCGTCGTTGGCATCACCGCCCCCGCGGGTCAGCCGGCTGCGCTGGGCAGCTCGGTCAGCGGTGGCCCGGCCGCCGTCGAGCCGCCGGCGGCGCCGAGCGCGGCTCCCGCTGATCCGGTCGACCTCAACACGGCAACCGTCGAGCAACTCGACGCCTTGCCCGGGGTCGGGCCGGTGACGGCGGCAGCCATCGTGTCCTGGCGGGATGCGAACGGGCGGTTCACCAATATCGACCAGCTCGGTGAGGTCGACGGCATCGGACCGGCGCGGCTGGAGAAGCTGCGGCCGATGGTGCGGGTCTGACGATGCCGCCGGACACCGCCGAACGCCTGGATCTCCGGCTGGTGCCGGCGGCCGGAACCGCGTGGGCGGTCACGGCGGCGGGCATCACCTGGACGGTGGGTCCGCTCCTGGCGATGCTGTGCGCCGCAACCGGATTCGGCTGGTGGGCGCTGGACCGCCGGTGTGGACCGACTCGGCCCGCGGTCCGGGCGGCTCGTGCTGCAGTGCTCGGCGCCGCTGTCGTCGGGGCGGGCTTCGCGCTGGCCGCGGGGATGCGCAGCGACGCCGTCCGCGGTCATCCCCTGGCGCAGCGGTTCGGCACCGTCGCGACCGTGACGGTGACACCCGGTGAAGATCCGCGACTGCTGGGCAACGGACGGCTGATGTTCCGCGGCACCCTGGAGGCCGTCGACGGCAACGAAGGATCAGGCAGGGTCCTCGTTTTCGCGCCGGCGTCCGGATTCGCCGGGCTCTCCGCAGGCCAGCCGGCCAGGTTCAAGGCACGGGTGAACCGGCCCGACCGGCGTGATCTGACCGTGGCGGTGCTCAACGCCACCGGCCGGCCCGCGCTCGGCGCGGCATCACCGATTCAGCGTGCCGCCCGCGCGGTGCGGACCCGGTTCGCCGAAACGGCCCGTGGTGTGTTGCCGTCCGACCAGGCTGCCATCCTGCCGGGCCTGGTTCTCGGTGACACCTCAGCCGTCAGCGCCGCCACCACCGCGCAATTCCGTACCGCCGGGCTGACGCACCTCACCGCGGTATCCGGTGCCAACGTCACCATTGTGTGCGGCGCCGTGCTGCTGTCCGCGCAGATCGTCGGTCCGCGCGCAGCCGTGATTCTGGCTGCCGTGGCACTGGCGGGATTCGTCATCGTCGTGCAGCCCAGCGCCAGCGTGTTGCGGGCGGTCGTGATGGGCGCCATCACCCTGATGGCCATGCTGTCCGCGCGCAGGCGCCAGGCCATCCCGGTGCTGGCGGCCACCGTGCTCGGATTGCTGTTGGTCGCACCACAACTGGCTGTCGACGTCGGCTTCGCGCTGTCGGTGTGCGCCACCGCGGCGCTGGTGGTGCTGGCGCCGGTGTGGTCGCGGCGGCTGACCGCGCGCGGCTGGCCCAAGCCGCTCGCCGACGCGATATGTGTCGCCCTGGCGGCACAGCTGGTCACCGCGCCGCTGGTCGCGGCGATCTCCGGCCGGGTGAGCCTGATCGGGGTCCTCGCCAATCTGGCGGTGGCCGTGGTCATCGCTCCCATCACAGTGTTGGGGACCGCCGCGGCCGCGGTGTGCTGGCTGTGGCCGCCGGCGGGAGGGTTGATGATCCGCTTCACCGGCCCGGAGCTCTGGTGGCTGTTGCGGGTGGCCGAGAGCGCTGCGGCGCTTCCGGGTGCGGCGGTGCCGGTGCCCGCCGGCCCGGTGGGAGTGGTCCTCGTCGGGGTGGCAACGGTGGTGGCGGCGGCGTTGTGGCGAGCGCTCGTCCGGCGGCGTCGGTACGCCGTGGCAGGATCGTCGGGTGACGTCGACTACGGCTGGCCTGCATCTGATCCTGGGTGACGAAGAGCTGTTGGTGGACCGGGCCGTCACCGAGGTGCTGAAGGCCGCCCGGGCCGAGGCGGGCAGTGCCGATGTTCCGGTGAACCGGCTGCGCGCCGGTGAGGTGTCGGTCAACGAACTCGCCGAACTGCTGAGCCCGTCGCTGTTCGCCGATGAGCGAGTGGTGGTGCTGGAGTCGGCGGCCGAAGCGGGTAAGGACGCTGTCGAGCTGATCGCCTCGGCGGCCGCCGAACTGCCCGCCGGCACCATCCTGGCGGTCGTGCACACCGGCGGGGGGCGGGCCAAGGCGCTCGCCGATCAGCTCAAGAAACTCGGCGCCCAGGTCCATCCCTGCGCCAAGATCACCAAGGCCGCCGAGCGGGCGGATTTCGTGCGCGCGGAATTCCGCGCCCAGAAGGTCAAGGTCGACGACGACACCGTCACAGCTCTGCTGGACGCGGTGGGCTCCGACATCCGCGAACTCGCCTCGGCCTGCTCGCAGCTGGTCGCCGACACCGGCGGACACGTCGACGCGGCGGCGGTCCGGCGCTACCACTCCGGCAAGGCGGAGGTCTCCGGCTTCGACATCGCCGACAAGGCCGTGGTGGGAGACGTCGCCGGGTCGGCAGAAGCGTTGCGCTGGGCGATGATGCGCGGCGTTCCGCACGTGCTGCTCGCCGATGCGCTGGCAGAGGCGGTGCACACGATCGCCCGGGTTGGCCCGGTGACGGGGATCCCTACCGGTTGGCGTCCGAACTCGGCATGCCGCCGTGGCGGATCCAGAAGGCGCAAAAGCAGTCGCGGCGCTGGTCGCGTGACAAGGTGGCGACGGCGATCCGGGTGGTCGCCGCGCTGAACGCCGACGTCAAGGGTGCAGCGGCCGATGCCGACTACGTCCTGGAGGAAGCGGTGCGCAAGGTGGCGCAGCTAGCGGCCGGCGGCCGGGACTGAAACCGGCAAATTGCAACGGGCACGTTGCAGCGCCGGGAATCAGATCTTGGCGAGAGCCTGCGCGAGCGCGGACTTCTTGTTGGCCGCCTGATTCTTGTGGATGACGCCCTTGCTGGCAGCCTTGTCCAGCTTGCGGCTGGTCGACACCAGCAGCTCGGCGGCCTTGTCCTTGTCACCCTCGGCAGCGGCCTGACGGAATCCGCGGATGGCCGTGTGCAGGGAGCTCTTCACCGACTTGTTGCGCAGCCTGCGGCGCTCGTTGGTGCGGATACGCTTTTCCTGCGACTTGATGTTGGCCACGCGTTTAGTTCCTTCTTTTACTCAAGCTGGGATGTCTGTCTTGCCGGGGCCGTCAGGTCCTCGGGCAGCGACTGCCCAGGGTATCAGTCGGGGGCACAATCTCCCAAAGTCAAGCTCACTGGCCTGCCGAAACGACGATCGTGGTGCAGCATGTGACGGGTGAGCCTTCGTACCCTGCCCTCCGAAGCCAGCCGGTCGTCGCGCAACGGTTCGCGACAGCCGCGTCAACACGACCACATCTTCGGCGGTTACAACAATCCAGGGTCTTATGCCAAGGCCTTCGACGAGATGTTCGACGGCCAGGGCAACGTCCGCGGACCCTACAAGGGCATCTACGCCGAGCTCGCCCCGTCGGACGCCGAGGAGCTCGAAGCCAGGGCCGAGGCGCTGGGCCGGGCGTTCATCGACCAGGGCATCACGTTCTCGCTGTCGGGTCAGGAGCGGCCCTTCCCGCTCGACCTGGTGCCCCGGGTCATCTCGGCCGCCGATTGGTCGCGGCTGGAGCGGGGCATCACCCAGCGCGTCAAGGCACTGGAGATGTACCTCGACGACATCTACGGCGATCAGGAGATCCTGCGCGACGGGGTGATCCCGCGGCGGCTGGTCACCTCGTGTGAGCATTTCCACCGGCAGGCGGCCGGGATCAACCCGCCCAACGGGGTGCGGATCCACGTGGCCGGCATCGACCTGGTCCGGGACGCGCAGGGCACGTTCCGGGTGCTGGAGGACAACCTGCGCTCGCCCTCGGGTGTGTCCTACGTGATGGAGAACCGCCGCACGATGGCGCGGGTGTTCCCGAACCTGTTCGCCACCCACCGGGTGCGCGCGGTCGGCGACTACTCGTCGCATCTGCTGCGGGCGCTGCGTAACGCGGCGGCCACCAACGAAGCCGATCCGACCGTGGTCGTGCTGACGCCGGGGCCGTTCAACTCCGCCTACTTCGAGCATTCGCTGCTGGCCCGCCAGATGGGGGTGGAACTGGTCGAAGGCCGCGACCTGTTCTGCCGCGACAACGTGGTGTACATGCGCACCACCGAGGGCGAGCGGCAGGTCGACGTCATCTACCGACGCATCGACGACGACTTCCTCGACCCCATGCAGTTCCGCCCGGATTCGGTGCTGGGCGTGGCCGGGCTGCTCAACGCGGCCCGGGCAGGCAACGTGGTGATCTCCAGTGCCGTCGGCAACGGCGTCGGTGACGACAAGCTGGTCTACACCTACGTGCCGACGATCATCGAGTACTACCTGGGGGAGAAACCGCTGCTGGCCAATGTCGACACCTTCCGCTGCTGGCTGGACAGTGAGCGTCAGGAGGTTCTCGACCGGGTCGACGAACTGGTGATCAAACCGGTCGAGGGCTCCGGCGGCTACGGAATCGTGTTCGGCCCGGATGCCTCCGAGAAGGAACTGGCCACGATCCGCAAGAAGATCGTCGCCGATCCCCGCGGCTGGATCGCCCAGCCGGTGGTGCAGCTGTCGACGGTGCCGACCAAGGTCGGGGACGCCCTGGCGCCGCGCCACGTCGACCTGCGGCCGTTCGCCGTGAACGACGGTGAGGACGTGTGGGTGCTGCCGGGTGGACTCACCCGCGTCGCGCTCACCGAGGGGTCGTTGGTGGTGAACTCCAGCCAAGGTGGTGGTTCCAAGGACACCTGGGTGCTGGCGTCGCGGACGTCGGTGGCGGCCCGCGAACTCGGGGCGGCCGAGATCGTCCGCAAAATTCCCAAGCCGGCCAAGGCGCCCGTGGTCGAGAAGGGCCCCGAGCAGTCCTCCGGCCAGCCGCAGGGCCAACAGCAGCAACAGCAACAGCAACAGCAACAGCAGCAGGCGGTGATGCGCTGATGTTGGCGCGCAACGCCGAAGCGCTGTACTGGATCGGTCGCTACGTCGAACGTGCCGACGAAACCGCCCGCATCCTCGACGTGACCGTGCATCAACTGCTCGAGGACTCCAGTGTCGATCCGGACCAGACCTCCCGGGTGCTGCTGCAGGTGCTCGGCATCGAACCGCCCAAACATCAGCTGGACCTGTGGTCGCTGACCGACCTGGTGGCGTTCAGCCGCGGGCTGCCGGGAGGATGCTCGATCGTCGACGCGATCTCGGCGGCCCGCGAAAACGCCCGCTCGGCACGGGAAGTCACCTCCAGCGACATGTGGGAGTGCCTCAACACCACCTACAACGCACTGGCCGAGCGGGAGCGCGCCGCCCGCCGGCTCGGCCCGCACGAGTTCTTCAGCTTCATCGAGGGCCGCGCGGCGATGTTCGCCGGGCTGGCCGACTCGACGCTGTCCCGCGACGACGGTTACCGGTTCCTGGTGCTCGGTCGCGCCATCGAGCGAGTCGACATGACGGTGCGGCTGCTGCTGTCCAGGGTGGGTGACAGTGCGTCGTCACCGGCGTGGGTGACGGTGCTGCGCTCGGCCGGCGCGCACGACACCTATCTGCGCACCTACCGGGGTGTGCTCGATGCCAACCGCGTCGTCGAATTCATGTTGCTGGACCGGCTCTTCCCGCGGTCGGTCTTCTATTCGCTCAAGCTCGCCGAGCACAGCCTCGACGAATTGATGCACCGCCAGCACAACCGGGTGGGCGCCACCGCCGAAGCCCAGCGACTGCTCGGGCGGGCCCGCAGTGAGCTCGAGTTCATCCAGCCGGGTGTGCTGCTCGAGACGTTGGAGGAACGGCTGGCCGCGCTGCAGGCGATGTGCCGCGATGTCGGTGAGGCGGTGGCGCTGCAGTACTTCCACTCCGCGCCGTGGGTGGCCTGGTCGGACGCCGGCCATGACGGCTCGCTGGTTATCGAGGAAGGTGAGATCTGATGTGGCGCATGCGGGTTGTGCACGCGACGGGGTACGCCTACAAGTCACCGGTCACCGCCTCCTACAACGAAGCCCGGTTGACTCCGCGCTCCGATTCCCGGCAGAACGTCATCCTCAACCGGGTCGAGACCATCCCGGCCACCCGGTCCTACCGCTACGTCGACTACTGGGGCACCGCGGTGACGGCGTTCGACCTGCATGCCCCGCACACCGAACTGGAAGTGACCTCCTCCTCGGTGGTCGAGACCGAAAAGCCTGAGCCGCCTGCGGAATCCGTGTCGTGGGACGAACTGGCGTCCGAGGCGGTGCGGGACCGTTTCGACGAGGTACTGGGTCCGACCCACTACACGCCGGCCAGCCGGCGGATCGAGCGGGTCGGCAAGCGCATCGCCAAGGAACACGACCCCCGCGAGGCCGTCATCGCCGCGGCCCGGTGGGTGCACAGCGAACTTGAGTACGTGCCCGGCACCACCGGTGTGCACTCCTCGGGCATCGACGCGCTGCGCGAGGGCAAGGGCGTATGCCAGGACTTCGCACACCTTTCGCTGATCCTGTTGCGCAGCATGGGAATCCCCGCCCGGTATGTGTCGGGATACCTGCACCCCAAGAAGCATGCGGTGGTAGGTGACACCATCGACGGCCAAAGCCATGCCTGGATCCAGGCCTGGACCGGCGGCTGGTGGAACTACGACCCGACCAATGACACCGCGATCAACGAGCAGTACATCAGCGTGGGAGTAGGCCGGGACTACGCCGACGTGACGCCGCTGAAGGGCATCTACTCCGGCGAGGGTTCCACCGATCTCGACGTGGTGGTGGAGATCACCCGGCTGGCCTGAGGCGTCATTGCTGTGCGCCGACCGGCACCACCTGGTCGCCTTCACCCTCTTCGGCGTCCGGTGGCGCGGCTTGCGGCTCGGACGGCCCGCGACGGGTGGCGATGATGCCCTCGACCACCAGGACGATCAGCAGCGAGACTCCGAAGACCGGGTAGAGCACGCCGAGTGCGACCGCGGTGACGGTCACCGCGATCAGCGCGCCCCGCGGTGTGTCGGCGCGGGTGGCCGCGCTGGCCGGGCCGGGCAGACCGGTGCTGCCTTTCGGTCGGCGTTTCCACCACATCAGCAGTCCGGTGAGCACGCTGACGAGCACGCCGAGGCAGGCGACGGTGGCGGAAATCCTGGTGAGCCAACCCAATTGGTTGCCCATGTGCATGGCGATCCCGAAGCTGGTGAGCCTCGACAGCGCACCGTCCTGGGCGGCGGTGGCGTTGGCTATCGTGGCACCGGTGAACTGGTCGAGGTACAGCGTGCGCTGTTCGGAAACCCGTTGCGGCCAGCGATTCACCACGGTGTAGCTGCCGTACACGGTCTTGCCGTCCACGGTGGAGTCCGACGGCGGGATGATCGAATAGCCGGGCACCATGTGCTCGTCTTTGGCGATCTTGTCGATATCGGCGTAGGACAGCCGCGCCGCGACGGCGCCACCGGGTTGCGAGGCATAGATGGGATCGTCGGTGGCGGCCCACGCGATCCGTCGGCCCAGCCGGTCGTAGTCGCCGAGTTTCGCCGCCGTCGACGCAGCGTCGATCTCGGCGGAGGGGGTGACGGTGGCGGCGACCGCTCGCCAGTTCTCGCCCCAATAGCGGGTCCAGGTCATTCCGGAGACGATGTAGCCGATCAGGATGACCGCGACCACCACACCGGTGAGGGCATGGATGTCGCGCCACCGGATCCGGCCGCCCTTGCCCCACCGGACTTTCAGCAGCGGTTTGGCGGCTTCGATCGCGCGGGGCCACCACAGGTAGATACCGCTGGCCAGCAACACCAGAATCCAGGTGGCGGTCAGTTCGATCCACAGATTGCCCACCCCGACCGGGATGGTGGCGTCGGGGTAGGCCGACGGGTTGATCAGATGCCCCAATGACGGCAACTGCACATGCGGACCGTCGTTGCCGAACATCCGGTGTAGCTGGTTGGCCCACCCCACCAGTCCGGAGAGTTGGTCGCGCTGGCCGAGATACGCGCCGGTGTACGGATTTACGAACACCTGGACGACATTGGTCTCGGCCTGCGGGTAGCCGGGGGCGTCGGGAGCCAGGAAATCCACCCGGGTGGACCCGGCTGCGTTGTCCGGCGGTGTCACCGCTTCGAGCGAGAAGTCCGAACCGACGTGCTGTTTGGCGGTGGTCACCTGCTGATCCAGCGGGACCGTCGCCGGGCCTTGCTCGACGACGAACAGGTGCCGGTTCAGCGCGGCGTCCAGTGGCTGGCTGTACAGGATCACCAGCCCGGTGCAGGCCAGCACCACCAGCACCGGCGCTGCGAACAGCCCCACCCAGAAGTGCAGCCGCCAGATCCGGCGCAGCACCGCGGCATCACTACGCCGTTTCGGTCGATTCGAAGTCTCCGTCGTCGTCACGGCGCATTAGTCGGGCGCTCTGCGGGGTTGGTTCCCGGGGCGCCGAGATCAGCGCACGACGGTGAGGATGCGCGGACCCTGCTCGGTGACGGCGATGGTGTGTTCGGAGTGCGCGGTATTGGAACCGTCCGCGGAGCGCAGCGTCCAGCCATCGGGGTCGACGGTCAATCGGTTCGTTCCGCGCCCCCACCACGGTTCCAGAGCCAGGGTCATCCCGGGCCGCAGCCTCAACCCGCGCCCCGGCCGGTCCCGGTTGGGGACGTGCGGGTCCTCGTGCATGGTCCGGCCGATCCCGTGGCCACCGAAGTCGGTGTTGACGGCGTATCCGTCGGCAGCGGCGACGGCGCCGATGGCGGCGCCGACGTCGCCGAGGTGGCCGCCGGGTACCGCGGCGGCGATCCCGGCGGCCAGCGCCCGTCGGGTGGAGGCGACCAGCGCGCTGTCAGCCGGGTCGGTGTTGTCACCGACGACGACGGTCACCGCGGAGTCCGCGGCCCACCCGTCGATCGACACGGCGAAATCCATGGTGAGCAGGTCACCGTCGCGCAACACGTAGTCGTGCGGAAGACCGTGCAGCACAGCGTCGTTGACGGAGAGGCAGATGACGTTGCGGAACGGCCCGCGGCCGAAGGACGGTGCATAGTCCCAGTAGCAGGACACCGCGCCGCGCTCGGCGACCAGCGCCCTGGCGCGGTGTTCGAGGTGCAGGAGGTTCACCCCCGGTTCGGCTTGGTCGGCCAGTGTCGCGAGCGTGCTCGCCACGAAGGCGCCGGTGACGGCCATCTTGTCGATTTCGCCGGCCGTCTTGAGTTCGATCATGCTTCGAGCCCGTCTGTCGGTATTTTTATACCGTTCCGACGGTACCACGATCGGTATTTGAATACCGGCTATGCTGGGCCCCATGGTCCGCGTACCGCTGAACCCCGAGCAGATCCGCGCCGGTCAGCGGCTGGGCGCGCTGTTCAGGACGGCGCGCGCCGGGCGGGCACCCGAGATCGTCGCTCGCGAGGCCGGGATATCGCCGGAGACGTTGCGCAAGATCGAAGTCGGCCGGTTGCCGAGCCCCGGTTTCGGGACGGTCGTCGGACTGTGCGACGCGCTTGGATTGCCGCTCGGGAAGGCGGTCGAGGTGTGGCGCGGCGAAGCGGATGAACAGGTGGCGATCTAGCCGATCGACACCCGGTGCAGGTCGTTGCCGAGCTCGACCGGACCGGTGAACTCGGTGGCCGCCAGCGCCCGCCACTGCTCCTCCTGTCCGGGCGCCAGTGGTGGTACGTAGTGGGTGAGCACCAGGGTCCCGACTCCGGCACGGGCGGCGGTGGCTGCCGCCTGCTCGACCGACGAGTGATAGTCGAGGATGTCGCGGATGCGCTGGACCGGCATCTGCTGGACAAGATCGGCCCGAATGACGGTGTGCACCAATGCGTTCGCGCCCTGTGCCAGCTGGTCCAGTGACGCACACGGTACGGTGTCGCCGGCCAGTACCACCGACGCGCCCTGGTACTCGATACGGAAACCCAGAGTGGGCTCGACCGGCCGGTGATCGGTGGGGGCGGCGGTGATGCGCACGCCGTCGGCATCCCACACCTGACCGTCGGAGTACTCGTACACCTCGATAGCGGGCGGGTCGGTGATATCGGGGTGGTGGCCGATGCGGTAGCTGATGTCGGGAGCCAGCGCGGCCAGCGTCGCCTCGACGACGGCCTTGGTGCCGGGCGGTCCGATGATGGGCAGCGGCGTCGGCACGAACGTCGTGACCCAGCGGGTGGTGATGACGTCGGACAGATCGGTGATGTGGTCGCTGTGCAGGTGGGTCAGCAACAGCGCGGTGAGGTTGGCGGCACCCACGCCTGCCGCGGCGGCGCGCATCAACACCCCGCGTCCACAGTCCACCAGGAAGACTCCGTCTCCGGCCCTGACCAAGGTGGACGGTCCGGCCCGGTTGGGGTCGACCATCGGACTTCCGGTGCCCAGCAGCGTGATGTCGATCATGGGGATATTCCTACCGTGCCGACCGGTGGACTGGGTTCGACTGGACCGGCGTGGCGTCGACTGAAGGGTCCGGTTGTCGGCTCGAGGTGCTCCTCAGGGGGCCAGCAGGAGCTTGCCCGTGGTCTGGCGGCTCTCCATGTCGGCGTGCGCGCTCGCCGCGTCCGCCAGGCGGTACTCGCCCCCGATCCGGACGGAGATGCTGCCCTGCTCGATCCACCGGAAGAGCTGGGCGGAATGCGCGCGAAGCAGCTCGGGCGTGTGGATGTGGTCGGAGAACACCGCATAGCCGATCTTGATGCTCCTGGGCAGGCTCATGATGTCGATCGGTCCGGGCCCGCCCAGCACCGGGCCGTACCAGCAGAAAGTCCCGGACCGGCCGAGGATGTCCAGCGAGCCCCGGAAGGTTGCCGGACCCGAACCGTCGTAGACGACGTCCACCCCATCTCCGCCGGTCAGGGCGAGGGTCTGGGCGACGAAGCGGCCCTCGGCGTCGACGATCACATGCTCGGCGCCGGCGTCGATGGCGGCTGCGACCTTGTCCTGGGACGAGACGCGTCCGATGACATGCCCGCCCCTGAGCTTGATGATCTGGGTCAGGAGCAGTCCGAGTCCGCCGGCGGCGGCGTGGATGAAGGCGACGTCGTCGGGTCGGATCGCGTAGAAGTCGGTGGCGAAGTGACTGGCGGTCAGGCCCTGCATCATCACCGAGGCGGCGACGCGGTCGTCGATCGTGTCGGGCACCGGTACCAGTGCGGCGGCCGGGATCGCCAGGCGTTCGGCATAGCTACCCGGTGCGTAGACCCAGGCGACCCGCTGCCCGGCGGTGAATTCGTCGACTCCGTCACCGAGCGCCAGCACCCGGCCGGAGCCCTCGACACCAAGCACTTTCGGGTCGGGCACGTCGGTCCAGGCCGTGCCCTGCCGTACCCCGATGTCCATGAAATTGACACCGGCATACGCCACCTCGACCACCACCTCACCGGGACCGGCCACCGGTTCCGGCCGCTGCACGTACTCGAGCACCTCGCTACCGCCCCGGGTGTTCATCACTATGGCTCGCATGGGTCACTCCTGATCACGATGGTCTTCAGCGGTCCGTCACCGACGAGGATGGCCGGTGAGAATTGGACCTGCAAGTCCAAAAATTGCCCGCCCCGCCGCCGCTGACGCGGCGGCGGGGCGTCAGACCGTTTCGATGATCTATCGATAGTTCATCGCGGCTGGTGCATCGGATAAATGGCTTTCAGCAGGCAGATAACGGTCACGATTTCAATAGGTCATTCACTGACTGGAAACAAGGCCGCAACAGATCAGCTCTACCGTCGAATGGCACTGGCCGGCGATCAGGCCTGCGCGGATATCGCAGAAGGGACACCGATGACCACCACGCTCAACGGGCAGGCACCGCATTCCCCGGTACTCGAGGTTGCCGAACGGCTGGCGGCCGCCGGGGTTCGGTATGCGGCGATCAGCTTCGTCGACATGCATGGCAAGCCGAAGGCGAAGATGGTTCCGCTGGCTCATCTCGAACAAGCCGCCCGCGGGTCGGAGATGTTCACCGGAGCTGCACTGGACGGGGTGCCGCAAGACGTCAACGACGACGAGGTAGCGCCGCACCCGGATCTCGGCGGGGCGATCGTCATGCCATTCAACCGCGAGATCGCCTGGTTTCCCGGCGATCTGTGGATCGGCGACGAGCCCTTCGAGGCGTGCAGCCGGCAGATCCTCAAACGGGTGACCGCCGACGCCACCGCCCTCGGATATACGTTCAACCTCGGTATCGAGACCGAGTTCTTCCTGCTGTCCGACCGCACGGGCGTGCCCGAACCGGCCAGCCCCGACGACAACCTGGACAAGCCGTGCTACGACCTGCGCGGTCTGTTGCACAACTACGGCGTGGTAGACGAGATCGTCACCGCGATGAATGAACTCGGCTGGGACGTCTACTCGTTCGACCACGAGGACGGAAACGGACAGTTCGAGACCGACTTCACCTACACCGACGTGGTCTCGATGGCCGACCGCTTCGTGTTCTTCCGGATGATGGTCGGTGAGATCGCGCGCAAGCATGGTCTGTTCGCTTCCTGGATGCCCAAACCGTTCGCCGACCGGACCGGCAGCGGCGCGCATTACAACATGTCGCTGGCCGACGCGGACGGTGTCAATGCATTCGCAGCGCCGGACGACCCACGGGGTGCGGACTGTCCGAACTCGGATATCAGTTCATCGCGGGCATCGTGCGTCATGCCCCGGCGATCTGCGCGGTGATCGCACCCACCGTCAACAGCTATAAGCGACTGGTCAAACAGGGCAGCATGTCCGGGCTGACCTGGGCGCCGATCTTCGCGTGCTACGGCGACAACAACCGCACCAACATGCTGCGAATACCCAAGGGCGGCGGTCGGGTGGAGTGCCGTGCGGCCGACAGCGCGAGCAATCCCTACCTGGGAGGGGCGTTGATGCTGGCGGCCGGTCTGGAGGGAATCCGGGAGGGGCTCGACCCCGGAGAACCCAACCGGGACAATCTCTACCGGCTCTCGGAAGCGGACCTGGGGGAGCGCGGGATAACATGGCTGCCCCGCTCGCTCGGCGAGGCGGTCGATGCCCTCGAGGCAGACCCGTTGGTGAGCGAGGTTTTCGGCAAGGCGATGTTCGAATCGTTCGTCAGCGAGAAGCGATCGGAGTGGGATTCCTACAACGCCCACGTCTCGTCATGGGAGTCCGATCGCTACCTGAGGTTCTTCTGATGGTCTGCGCTGCACCCCGTTCGGGTGGCCCCAGGTGAGCCACCGCTGGGAGGAGCTGAACTCGATCCAGATCGCACAGCGGCTCGCGGCTGATCCCGACACCGTCGCCCTGATTCCGGTGGGGGCCACTGAGCAGCACGGCCCGCACCTGCCGGTGGGCACCGACACCATCATGGCCACCGCGGTGGCGGACGCCGCCGCGGGTGAGGTGGGCCTGGTGCTGCCGGCATTGTCGTTCGGCGCCAGCTTCTTTCACGGCACAGAGCTTGCCGGCACCGTCGCCTTCCCGGGTGAAGAAACGGCGGCGGCGGCGGTGCGCATCGCGCAGGCGTGTGTGGACTCCGGGGTGCGGCGCATCATGTTCGTCAACGGGCATGTCGGCAACGCCGCACCACTGTGGTTGGCGTGCGACCAGTTCCGCCGGCTCCATCCCGACCGGCGCGTCGGGGTGATGCAGTGGTGGGACCTCACAGCCGACATCGCCCGTCGTGCCACCGAGGATGCGGTCGACTGGCACGCCAACGCGGCGGAAACCTCGCTGATGCTGGTCGTGCGACCCGAACTGGTCGATACCGAAGCCATGCGCGATGCCGACGACCCGGACCGCACGGCCGGCAGCGTGTTCCGCTATCCCGTCCAGCAGGTCTCGTCCAACGGGGTGACAGGGTATCCGTCGCGGGCGTCCAAGTCGCTGGGTCTTGAGCTGTGGCAAGACGTGGTCGCCGCGGCACGAGACGTGGTCGAGCGGGCACACTGCGAGCAACCACCCCTGCGGTGAGCGCGGACTGCACGGTCATCGACTCGCGCGACCGTAGAATCCCCGATGTGCCGACACCGGAGAGCCGGTCGCAAATCCGATCGATCGGACGACCCCGCAATGACACCGAGTCCATGGCGGCGACCTCGCCGCGCGCGGGCATTGTCAACGCAGCCACCAAACTGTTCTCCGAAAAGGGCTATGCCCAAACCACAATGAGCGACATCGCCAGGGCGGCCGGACTTCAGCAGTCGTCGTTGTACTACTGGTTCCGCAACAAGGAGCAGCTGCTGGGCGAGACGCTGCTGGTGAACCGGGCGCCGTTGAAATTCATCGCCGAGGTCGGCGCCGGTTCCGGCTCGCCGGCGGTCAAGCTGTATCGGCTGCTGCGATTCGACACCATGCAACTGGCGTTGTCCCCGATCGACTTCAACGAGATCCAGCGCATCGCGCACGACCAACGCGCCGAATTCCATCAGTTCTGGACCGACTACGAGCGGCTGAAGGACTGGGTGACCGACCTGATCGGCGCGGCGATCGCGGAGGGCAAGTTCGTGGAGTGCGACCGTGAGCAGACAGCCGGCCTGCTGCTGAATTTCGACGAAGGCGCCCAGAAGCGCACCCGGCTGCACACCGACGAGGGAGATCGGGTCGCCGAGGCCATCCGGGTTGCCGAGCAGGTTGCCATCATCGCGGTTCGTGGACTCCTGAAGCGGCCCAGTGACATTGTCCGGGTCAGCGCGCAGGCGGCCCAGTTCGACGATGTCGCGGTGGCCCTGCAGGTCAGTCAGACCCAGCGCGAGGCCTGACTCACTCTCGGCCGGCGGACACCCAGTTGGGATCCAGGGACCGATGGCCGGTGACAGCGGTGCCCGCGGTGTCCAGCGCCAACACCTGATCGGTGTCGAGGTGTACCGACAGCGAGCCGGCGTTCTCGTCGACGCGCGCGGCGCGGCGGGTGCCCGGAATCGGAACCGAGGCCACGCCCAATGCCGCGGCGCGCTGGCGCAACCAGGCCAGGGCCACCTGCGCCGGGGTGGCACCCACTTGCGTCGCGATCGAGGAAACAACCTCAACCACAGCAAGATTGGTGTCCAGGGCACCGTCGGCGAATCGCGGAATGTGGCGGCGGAAGTCCGACGTCGAGTCCAGATCGGACGAGGAGCGGATCGCTCCGGCCAGGAAGCCGCGGCCCAGCGGCGAGTAGGGCACGAACCCGATGCCCAGCTCCGCGGCGGCGGGCACCACGTGGTCTTCGACGTCGCGGCTCCAGATCGACCATTCGCTCTGGACGGCGGCGATCGGGTGCACGTCCGCGGCCGCGCGCAGCTCGTCGGCGGTCACCTCGGAGAGCCCCAGGTGGCGCACTTTCCCCGCGGCGACCAGCTCGGCCATCGCCCCGACGGTCTCCTCGATCGGCACGGACAGGTCGCGGCGGTGCATGTAGTACAGGTCGATCACGTCTGTCCGGAGCCGGTCCAGGCTTTCGTCGACGCACTGGCGCACGTAGGCGGCGTCGCCACGGGCCCTCAACTTTCCGGTGGTCGGGTCGCCGTCGATGCCGAACTTCGTCGCCAGCGTCACCTCGTCGCGGCGATCGGCCAGCAGCTCGGCGATCAACCGTTCATTGGCGCCGCCGCCGTAGACGTTGGCGGTGTCGATGAACGTCACGCCCACGTCGAGGCAGTGGTGCAGGGTCGCCAGCGACTCGGTGTCGTCGACCTCGCCGTACACCGGGGTCAGCGCCATCCCGCCGAAGCCGATCGCACTGACCTTCAACCCGTCACCCAATACCGTCTGCTGCAACTCGCCCATCGGACCTCCTGTTCGCGTCTTACACCAACCCCAACCCCGACTGATTGCTTCCGCAGCACCCGGATAAGCCTTAGCCTGGTGTGACATCCATCACAAGGGGGTGGCGATGCGCATCGCCGACATCCTGCGGGCGAAAGGCGCCACGGTGGCCACCGTCACCGAGACGACGACCGTCTCGAGCCTGCTGGCCGAGCTGGTGGCCCACAACATCGGGGCCATGGTCGTGGTCGGACCGGACGGCGTGGTCGGGATCGTCTCCGAGCGCGACGTGGTCCGCACGTTGCACGATCGCGGACCTGACCTGCTCCGGCAGCAGGTCAGCGACATCATGAGCCGAATCCTGGTCACCTGCACGCCCGACGATCTCGTCGACGATCTCAGCGCGCTGATGACCAACAACCGGGTGCGGCACGTGCCGGTCATGCAGGGCGGCCGGCTGGTGGGCATTGTCAGCATCGGCGACGTGGTGAAGAACCGGATGGAGGAGTTGCAGGCCGAGCAGCAGCATCTGCAGGCCTACATCACCCAGGGCGGCTAGCTCATTACCCCGGTCATCCGCAGGATCAGCAACACTCCGGTGGCGAGGAACAGCGCCACCAGCACCGCCACCGCCGCAATGGTGACGGCCGCTGTCGGGGTGACCGGGCCTTTCCTGGTCCGCGGCTCCGGCGCGGACAACCCCGATGTCTGGGCGGAGTCCGGCGGTGTGGAGCCGGGCGACACACCGCCGCCTGGCTCCAGGTCGGGAATGCGGGCCGGATCGGGATCCGGCGGGAGAGCGGTCATGGCCCCTGGTTGCCCAGGAACCGGCGAATGATTCGTCCAAATCGACGAAAAGACGCGCACTTCTCGTGATCGGGCGGTGAAATGTCGGTTTGGGCGTGAGGGGGCCGGGGTCAGCTCCAGGAGTATTCGGCGCGCAGGCGGGTGGCGACCAGTTCGAACGTGGTGCGGTCCAGGATCGCGCCCTCGCGGCGGATGCCCTCCTCGGGAACGTCGAGCACCCGGTCCAGCCGAACCCAGCTGGGGCGGCCGTCGTAGTCCCAGCCGCCGGCGCCGATGCCGACCCAATTCGTGTCGTCGGCGTGGTGGTTCTGGCTGGACAACATCAGCCCCAGCAGCGTGCGATGGTCGCGGCCGACGACCAGCACCGGGCGGTCCTTGCCGCGGGTGGGGTCGTCTTCGTAAACCACCCAGGTCCACACCACTTCGCCGGGGTCGGCACGGCCGTCCAGGTCCGGGGCGTAGGTGACCCGGCGGGCGCGGTGCGCGGTCGGCACGCTGGTGCTGGTCACCGGCCGGCCCGCGGTGATCGCGGCGGGTGCCTCGGTCGCGGCGGCGTTGGCCACCAGGACTTCGATACCCATCCGCAGGCCCTGCTGAATAGTCCGCGGCACGGCCGGCGGGATGGGCAACTGCCGGATGAGCTTGGGCGCCTCGTTGAACACGAGGTGCTCCGCGAGCTTTTGCAACGTCCTCCACTGCGACGCCATTCTGATGAGCATAGGCGAGGGCGCGGGCGGGTGGCGGCGTGCGATTGTGCCCGGCAGCGTGATACTCGATACCCTGAGGGGGACCGAGGGCCCCTCGAAGTATCACCCGACCAGGAGAAACACAATCAGCAGTTTCGCCGACAAGACGTTCACCGCGCCGGCACAGATACGGAACTTCTGCATCATCGCCCACATCGATCACGGCAAGTCGACGCTGGCCGACCGGATGCTGCAGCTCACCGGCGTGGTCGACGAGCGGTCGATGCGCGCCCAGTATCTCGACCGGATGGACATCGAGCGGGAGCGCGGCATCACCATCAAGGCTCAGAACGTGCGACTTCCGTGGCAAGTCGGGGACACCGATTACGTGCTGCACCTGATCGACACGCCGGGCCACGTGGATTTCACCTACGAGGTGTCCCGCGCGTTGGAGGCCTGCGAGGGGGCGGTGCTGCTGGTGGACGCCGCGCAGGGCATCGAGGCGCAGACGCTGGCGAACCTCTACCTGGCCCTGGACCGAGATCTGACGATCATTCCGGTACTGAACAAAATCGACCTGCCCGCCGCCGACCCGGAGCGCTACGCCGCCGAGATCGCCCACATCATCGGGTGCGAGCCCGACGATGTGTTGCGGGTGTCGGGCAAGACCGGCGTGGGTGTCCGCGAATTGCTCGACGAGGTGGTCCGCCAGGTGCCGGCACCCACCGGTGATCCCGACGCGCCGGCTCGCGCGATGATCTTCGACTCGGTCTACGACATCTACCGCGGTGTGGTGACCTATGTGCGCGTGGTGGACGGCAAGATCGTGCCGCGCGAGCGGATCAAGATGATGTCCACCGGCGCCACCCACGAACTGCTCGAAGTCGGCATCGTCTCCCCGGAACCCAAGCCCACCGAAGGGCTCGGGGTGGGGGAGGTCGGCTACCTGATCACCGGGGTGAAGGACGTTCGCCAGTCCAAGGTCGGTGACACGGTGACCACCGCGCGGCATGGCGCCACCGACGCGCTGACCGGCTACCGCGAGCCCAAGCCGATGGTCTATTCCGGGCTGTATCCAGTCGACGGGTCGGACTACCCGAATCTGCGGGAGGCCCTGGACAAACTTCAACTCAACGACGCCGCGCTGACCTACGAGCCGGAGACCTCGGTGGCGCTGGGGTTCGGCTTCCGATGCGGCTTCCTCGGGCTGCTGCACATGGAGATCACCCGCGAGCGCCTCGAGCGCGAGTTCGACCTGGACCTGATCTCCACCTCGCCCAACGTCGTGTACCGCGTCATCCAGGACGACGGCACGGAGAAGATCGTCACCAACCCGTCGGACTGGCCCGACGGCAAGATCCGCGAGGTGTACGAGCCCGTGGTCAAGACCACGGTGATCGCACCCAGCGAGTTCATCGGCACCATCATGGAGCTCTGCCAGTCCCGCCGCGGCGAGCTGGGCGGGATGGACTACCTGTCCCCGGAACGGGTCGAGCTGCGCTACACCATGCCGCTGGGCGAGATCATCTTCGACTTCTTCGACTCACTGAAGTCACGCACCCGCGGCTACGCCAGCCTGGACTACGAGGAGGCCGGCGAACAGCAGGCCGACCTGGTGAAGGTGGACATCCTGCTGCAGGGCGAGGCCGTCGACGCGTTCAGTGCGATCGTCCACAAGGATTCGGCGTCAGCCTATGGCAACAAGATGACCACCAAGCTCAAGGAGTTGATCCCGCGCCAGCAGTTCGAGGTGCCGGTTCAGGCGGCCATCGGATCGAGAATCATTGCCCGTGAGAATATTCGGGCCATCCGCAAGGACGTTCTGGCCAAGTGCTACGGCGGTGACATCACCCGTAAGCGCAAACTGCTCGAGAAGCAGAAAGAAGGCAAGAAGCGGATGAAGACGATCGGCCGGGTCGATGTGCCGCAGGAGGCCTTCGTCGCGGCGCTGTCCGCCGACGCGGCTAGTGACAAAGCAGGGGACAAAGCCAAAAAGTAGGGGGCACAATTACATACGACGCACACGTCGTTCGGGGGCGATCGATTGTCGGTGCTTTTCTCGGCGTTGCCATGCTGGCGGGTTGCACCACGACAGTGGCAGGCAGCGCGCAGCGGGAACGGCGTACCGCCCCGCTGCGCGATCTGATCGCCGTACTACCGACTGGCGCGGAGGTCAGTCAGGCGGTGGGAAACCGGGTGGATGCTGCCGGCCCGCCCGTGGCGGGCGGCGTCGAGGCACTGCCCAACGGCATTCGCGACAACTCTGCGGCGAACCCGATCGAATGCCTCGGCCCGGCGTCACCGTTCATGCGGGTCGTCTACGAGACCGGTGAGATCCGCGGTGCGGCCTGGCAGGAGTTCAGCCACTACGGCGGCAGCCAGACCGTCTCCAGCGTGGATGCCGGTGTCGTGGAGTTCACCTCCCAAACCGAGGCGCAGCGGATGTTCACGGCGTTCGCGCAGCGCTGGAAAACCTGTGAAGGCACGTCCGTCACCACCGCCCTGCACAACGCCTCCGACACCGAGCTCTACCAGACGATCACCGACGTACGGGTCGACGCCACGGTGGTCTCGGCCACGGTGGTCAATTCCGACAACCAGCGTGACGCCGAATTTCCCACCGAGCGGGCCATCGGGCTGGCCGGTGACTGCATCGTCGACGTCGACGTGGCCGTCACCGACGGGACCTCGGCTGAGCAGCGGGCGTCGGGCCGGGCCGTCAAGGTGGCCACGATCATGCTCGACAACGTGAACCGGAACCGCTGATCGGCAGTTGGGCCACAGCCGACTGACAGCTGGTGGACAATGACGTGCATGATGTCGGGCGTGAGACGCACTGGGCCCGTTGTCTGCGTCGCTCTGATCGCCGGCAGCCTGTTGTCCGGGTGCGTGACGACCGTCGGCGGTGCGGCGGTGCGGGCACCGGGCGGTCCGAGCTCGATCGATGTGCCCATTCTCGCCGAATCCGACCTGGACCATGTTCTCCTCAGCCCGGGTGCGGTCAACGGCATCATGGGCGCCACCGGCATTCGGGTGACCGCATCGTCGGAGGATCTCAGCGACAACTCCGACGGCGTGTCCGACCTGGATTGCCTGGGCGCGATCTACGGCGCCGAGCGGTTGGTCTACGGAGGCAGCGACTGGACCGCGCTACGCGACCAGGTGCTCCAGGAGCCCACCAGTGACAACGAGCACTGGGTCGAGCAGATCGCGGTGCTCTTCCCCTCGGCCGACAAGGCCCACGCCTTCGTCGAGAATTCCAGAGCGACGTGGGAGAAGTGCGGCGGGACGTCGATCGACATCGACAACTCCGATGTGCACTCGACGTGGAAGATCGATGACGCCGACGTCAGTGGTGACATCCTCACCCAGACCTCCACGCAGCGAAACGCCGGGGGATGGGGCTGTCAGCACGCGCTGTCCGCGGCCGCCAACCTGGTGGTTGAAAGCTGGGCCTGCAGTGACGCGATCACCGACGAGGCCAGAAGTATCGCCGCCGCGATGCTGGAGAACGCCGCGAAGTAGCCGCGCCCGCATCGTCATCGGCGCACGAACTCGACCGTCGCCTCGGGACCGTTGACCACGATCGCGTCGGCCCGCTCGCGGGCTTTGTTTCGGGCGTAGGCGCGGGCTTCCTGGGCAAGCCACTGCTCGCGATGCGGTTCATAAGACGCCCAGTCGTCCCGGGCCCGTAACCGGGCGTCCAGATCCGATTGCGGTGCCTGCACCCAGATCAACAGTGCGGTCGCTGCCGCGATACCGGCGTCGCCGGCCCCACAGCCCTCGATCAGCAGGAAGTCGCCGACCGGAACGTGCTGCCAGTGCTCGCTGCGCACGTTGTCGTCCCAGTCCCATGGGCGCCAGCGCGGATCCCGCTCGGCGGCGAGCGCATCGATTACCCATTCCTTGAGCTGAATCCCGATCCCGTCCAAGCCTTTCCATCCCTCATAGATCGCGTCGAGATGGATGATCGGCGCCTGGAGAAAGGGTGCCAGCGACTGCGAAAGGCTGGTCTTTCCCGCGCCCGACGGCCCGTCGATGGCGATGAGCCTGGTGGACCCGATCTGGGGCGAGGTGCGCCGAGCGGCCTCGCCGAGTCGGGCGCTGACGTCCAGCAGATCGGTGTGCGCCGCGTCGTGTGTCACCGGGCTGGGCACGATCGATCGGGCATGCACCGTCGGACGGCGGCAGCCGGTGACAAGAGACCCAAGACAATCAGCTCCTCTGCGTTCTTCGACGGTAGTACACCACCTCCGCACCGAACGGCAGCAGGGGCCGTACCCTCCACTGCCCGAGATGCGCGGTCCTGGTGCCTAATGTGTCGAAACAGGTTGCCGGGCTGGGCATCTGAGAAGATCTGATCGGTCAGCGCGGCTTCGTCGGCGTCACGACCATCGGCCTGAATTACCGCCAGGCCGGCGGGGGAACGAAATCAAATCTTTACGCGGCAGATCTGCGTGAGCAACATGAAACTTATTCACTTTGTTGTGCGAGTCATTGCTCCCACGAGTTCTCCTTCAGTCCAATCGCTTTGCTCAGCCCCGGAGCTGGCTCACCTCGATGTGCGCAGTGCGGCGTGCCGCTCGGAACCACTTTCTGCAACTGCCATGTATCAGCGTGTCTGGACCCCAGGGAGCAACCTATGACAATTTCATCCGAAACCGTCGACGCCCCGGTAGATGTCGGCGAAGGCGACGAGCGGCTGGCCAAGGGCAGCATCACGCTGTCCGGCGTGTTGTTTGTCTCGATCGCGACGATGGCACCTGGGGCTGGGTTGGCCTACGCGATCATGACCGGGTCGCTGTTCTCCGGAGGTGCACTACCACTGTCCGTGGTGGGCGCAACCGTCGGTTGCGTGCTGGTCGCAGTCGGAATTGCGCAGATGGCCAAGCACATCTCCACCGCGGGTGGACTCGGCTCTTTTGTCGGCCGTGCTTTTCACCCGGCACTCGGATTCGTAGTGGCTTTCTGCGCACCGATGTTCTACCTCGCTGCACTGCCGTATCTGATGCTCGTATTCGGCAACCTGATCGCCGCCGCGCTCTTTCCCGGCGGCGGAACCGCCTACAAGACAACGTGGATCGTCGCCGGACTGGCGTGCTTGTTGTTCTCGGGTGCGCTCAACTATTTCGGCGCCGCATTCAGCACCAAAGCCGGCGTCATCCTCGGGTCCTTGGAAATTCTGGTGCTGCTCGTGATGAGTGTGCACATGATCGTCCTGTCCGGCAGCGAGAACTCGCTGTCCGTTTTCACCACCGAGCACGCGAACGCCGAAGGTTTCGGTGGCTTGTCCGGTGTCATCGCCGGTTCGGTCTATGGCTTCCTGGCCTTCATCGGATTCGAGGCCGGCGCACCGCTGGCGGCCGAAACGAGAAATCCGAAGCGCAACGTACCCCGGGCCATCGTCTGGTCAGCCGTCATCGTCGGCCTCTTCTACATCATCGGCAGCTACGCCGCGACCACGTATTTCGGGGCCGACAAGCTCTTCGACTTCATGACGTTCAACGAAGGCGACGGCTGGATCGGGATGGCCAAGAAGCTGTGGGGCGCTGGATGGATCGTGCTGCTGCTGGCGTTGCTCAACAGTTCGATTGCCTGCGCCAACGGCGCCTCGATGGGCGGTACCAGACACATCTGGGCAATGGCCCACGCCGGTACGATCCCCAAGATCTTCGCCAAGACCCACCGCAAATGGAAGTCGCCGGTGGCTGCCATCTACTTCATGTTCGGGGTCGGTGGGGTCGCTGCCTTGATCGGTGGGCTGCTGTGGGGTCCGATCCCTTCACTTGGGTTGTACGGGACGATCATTGCCGTCATCGCGCTACCGGTGCACATGTTGGCGGCGCTGTCGTGCCCGGTGTACTACTGGCGGTACCGACGCAGCGAGTTCAAGGTCCTTGTGCATCTGATCATCCCGGTGCTGGGCGTGCTGTTCCTGGTTCCGGGCTTCTTCGTCGGCGCCGGCATTCCGGCATTCAGCTTCGTTGCGCCGTTGAGTTGGCCGATCAACCTCGCAGCGCCGATCTCGTTGGCTGTCTACGCTTTCGCGTTCGCGATCATGGTGTACTTGATCGTCAAGAAGCCCGAAGCGCTGAAAGCTCTGTCCGATCACGGACATACCGGGGAGGACGCAATCGCCGGGGCGGACCTGGTGCATGCGCACCCGCACCTTCACGTGCCTTCCGTGGAGCGGGGCACCGCGCTGGAAGCCGGCTGAGACGACGGGCATTGGACGCGGCTGGGTGCCGCGCCGTGGCGGGCTACTCGAGGAATGTCTCCAAGTACGCCAGCGCGGCGCGGCGCAACTCTCCAAGGGCCGTCTTGTCGCCGTTGGGATCGGTGCGGAACGCGATATCGAAACCCTTGTCGAGCACTCCGATGAAGGTCTGCGTCATCAAGTACACCGGGATATCCGGGGCGTCTGGGCGCAATGTGGTGATGCCCTCGCACAGGTAGGCCGCGAGCGCGTCGTCGTGGGCTCGGTTCACCTGGGTCATCCGGCCGGAGAACTCCGTCGAGAACCACAGCACGCGAAATCCGGCTATCCCGGTTCCGTTGAGGACGAAGTCGATGAGCGCGTCGATGCCCGCGGTCGCTGTCGTGCGCCAGTGGGGCCCGGCCAGGCTGAACCCGGCCTCGTCGAACCGTTGGTCGAGATCCACGAGTCCTTGGATCAGGACTTCCTCCAGCAGGGCGTCTCGGTCGTCGAAGAAGTTGTACAGCCAGCCGACGGAGACTCCGGCGTGAGCGGCCACGGAGGTGGTGGTGACGGCGCTCGAGCCCGCGGTGACCAGCAGATCGCTGGTGGCGGCCAGTACTCGGTCCATCTTCTCCTGGCTGCGAGCCTGGGTGGCTTTGCGCGACGCGCCGGCACCGTGCGCGATCGGCACCATGAGGTCACGCACACGCAGTACTGGGGTGGGATGGCTGCGAAGCCTGGCCTCGCGGCCGCTGCTTCTGGCGTTCAGCTGGCGGACGGCTCCGACCATGGTGCTCCCGACGCCCCCTTGCGCTTCAACCTTCACCCAACTTCTGGTGCTGTACCGAACCTTACCGATTGGGCGTCGCGTGCGCAGCGGAAGAAGCCCGCCTGGGTGGGGGCCGTTGGCCGGACGCGCAGCCGGGGCGGTGCCTCCAACGAGATGCACCCCACCAGCCGGGAGTGCCGTCGGGCTCTTCGGAGATGTGGTCTATCAGTTCCGGTGGAACGGAGACGTCGACGATGACGAACTCCGTTCTCGCCCAACGCTACAGTGACCGCCGGCGTCGTCGGCGGTAGCGATCCCTCTCGCGGCCGGTCTGGGCGGACTCAGGACCTGACGGCGATCGCCGTGATCTCGATTCGCTGCTCGGGGTGTGCCAGCTCGGTGACACCGACGAGTGTCTGGCTGGGGCCTGGTCGCCGAACGCCTCGGCTATCAGTGGTACGACATCGAAGAATTCCTTGGCGCTGGTGGCATAGATCGTCAGTGCCACCAGGTTCGAGTAGCTCAAGTCCTCGGCCTCGAGCAGCTTTTCCAGGATGTTGAGAATGAAGACGGTCTGCTCTTTCATCGAGCCGATGCCGTGTACGACGAACTCCGGGCTCCCACCGGTGAATGGCGCTATGCCGGAGAGATATAGCGTGTCACCGGCCCAGACGTTCTGGGAGAACCCCAGATTCTTGAACGCCGCTTGGTCGAGGTAACCGACGTCGGGGTTGCTATAGGAGATGGTCATTACACGGACTCCGACACCGGCTCGGGAGTTTCGGCGTTGACCATGGCGTCGTAGAACATGTCCTGCCCGTCGCGGTCGACGTGGCCCGCCGTCTGGGCGAGCGCGGCGAAATCGTATTGTTGCTTACCGAGTTCGGGCCGAATGGCTGCGAGCGGGTCAAGGAAGTCGCTCAAGTAGCCCATCGCAAGACCACCCATCTGATAGCCCATGACCTTGAGGATGCCGTCGTCAAGGGTTTTGGCGATCTCCAGCGGAGTGGACAGGTATTGGTTCTCTTCTTGGCGGACCCAGCCGACGGCGTAGGTGATGTTGATGCCTTGCCGGACCATGTCGGAGACGTTGGGTGCTGCGGAGTGGTACACCTTGCCGGTGTAGAAGAGCGCCGAGCCTTTGGGCATGACTGCACGGACCTCGTCGGCCTCGGTGTAGTCCGAGCCCTGTTTGTCGAAAACCTTGTGCGAGCCCGGTACTACGCGGGTGGCACCGTTTTCCACGGTGAAGTCGGTCATTGCCCAGATGGTGTTGCATTGGACGTCGTAGTCCTCGGGGAATGGGAAGAAGTCCCATGCCAACTCGTCGCGGTGCAGTGGTTGCGCTGTTTCGCCCGGATAGACGCTGATGATCTGCGTCAGGTGCAGTTGGTAGGCGGTGGCTTTCTTGAGCATCTCCGCGACGACGGCCAATACGAGTGGATGCATGACCAGTTCCCGGGAGGCGGGTGAGCGCGCGATCAGCGCACCGGTCCGGCGGGTGAGCCGGCCGACGAAATCGTCGCGGCCATGGGGAGTGTCGTCGATGTAATCGGTGAGCTCTTCGGCGATCCGGTCCATCAGTTCCGGCGGGACGAGGTTGTCGACGATGACGAACCCGTTGTCGCGCAACGCCGCCGTGATCTCCTCCATCGTCGCGGTGTTCGGCAGGTGATACATCTCGCTCATCTCTGGTGTCCTCCTGGTGTGAAGTTGCAGCCCGGATACAGAAAGTGAATAAGATTCAGGTTTCCGCCAGATGTACCGACGTTTCAGGCGCAAGAATTCCCGTTCGACTCCTCGGCCGCAGTGGAATGGGAGCGGTCCCAATCGGGTTGGAGCCGGACCGGGTCACCTGAGCCGACGGCCCGCCAGGAACGCCGTCGAGGCCAGCACCGCCAGCGTCACCATCACCACCGCCAACGGCAACGCGGTGTGCTCACCGCCGAGCCCGACGAGCGGCGAGACGGCGGCGCCCAGGCCGAACTGAAGGGCGCCCAAGCCGGCCGAACCGCTACCGGAGGCGCGTGGCACCGCGGCCAGCGCCAACGCGGTGGCATTGCCCAGGATCAGGCCCTGGCACGCGACCGCGACGAAGATCGGGATCATGAGCCACCACGTGGGGGCCCCGGTCAGGACGAATGTCAGCAGAGTCAGGGTGGCGATCAGTGTGACTAGGAGTCCAACCGCCAGTTGACGGGTGCTGGAGATGGTGGCGCTCATACGCGCCGACAAGGCGCTGACGGCGATCATGCCCAACGCGTTGACCCCGAAGGCCAAGCCGTACTGCGTGGGTGTCAGCCCCACCATGACCTGATAGACGAACGGTGAGGCCGAGATGTAGGCCATCATCACCGCGAAGCCGAACCCGAAGGTCAGCGTGTTGGCGAGGTAGGCGCGGGATCGCAGCTCGGCCCACGGTGAATTGCCCTGTGCCGCATCGGCTTTCAAGGCTGCTCTGCGGTGTTGTGGGTGAGATTCACGCACCACGGCCAGGGTGGCGATGAGCATGACCGTCGCGATACCCGAGACCACCCAGAGGATTCCGCGCCAACCGGCCGGGCCGACCAGCAGCCCGCCTGCGAATGGCGCGATCACCGGAGCGACGCCGCCGACGATCATCATCAGACTGAATGCCCGCCCCGCGGCTTTGCCCGAGGAGAGGTCGGCGATGATCGCCCGGCCGATCACCATGCCGGCCGCGCCGGTGAAGCCCTGCGCGAACCGGGCGGCGATGAGGATGCCGATGCTGGGCGCCGTCGCTGCGACGACGCTTGCGGCCACGCACAGTGCGGCGCCGATGATCAGCGGTCCGCGCCGGCCGAAGCGGTCGGACAGGGGGCCGAACATCAGTTGCCCGAAGGTCAGGCCAAGCAGGAAGGCGGTCAGGGTCAACTGCACCGCGGTGGCGCTGGCTTGCAACTCCGCGGTCATCTCCGGGAAGGCCGGCAGATAGAGGTCGGTGGCGACCGGGGCGACCGCGGTCAGCAACGCGAGCACCATCAGCAGCCACGGCGAGATCGCGTCGCCGGCGGAGTGGCGTCGTTCGGTCGACGAATCGAGACCGGATGCCGCGGTGAACTCGGGTGCGGGGGACATGCTCGCCCTTCGGGTAGTTATGAATAAATAACTATCAAATCATAACTACTAAGGTAGGCTTTGTCCATGGATGGTGAGCTGGCCGACCTCGCGGAGGCGATCCTGGGCGTCGGGCGCGAACTCCGCCTCGGGATGGATCCCGACATCGTGGAGTTGACGGCCTCGGAGGCACACGTGATGCGACACATCGACCACCACCCGGGCGTCACGCCCAGCGGTGTCGCCCGGGCGACCGGACTGCAGCGCAGCAATCTGTCCACGGCACTGCGCGGTCTGGAGCGGCGCGGCTTCGTCGAACGGCGCACCGACCCCAATGACGCCAGGGGGGTCAACCTGTTTCCCACCGCCCGCGCGGCGGACAACCTCACCCGGCTCCGCAGGCAATGGGCGCGGCAGCTGTCCAGCGTCCTCGGTGCGGACCTAGCGAACACAGCTGAGGTCAGGGGCCTGCTCGAGCGGATCGAAGCCGCCTTGATGGCGCAGCGCCTGAGCTGATCCCATCCGCCTACATCTGGTTGTTCGTAGGCCATCCGCCTACATGGGCGCGTTGGCCGGTTGGAACACCCCGGTGCTGTCGGCCTCTTCCTCGGCGCGGATCACGTGCACGACGGCGTTGATCAACGCCAGGTGGGTGAAGGCCTGCGGGAAGTTGCCCAGGTGCCGGCCGGTGCGCGGCTCGATCTCCTCGGCATACAGGTGCAGCGGGCTGGCGAAGGACAACAGCCGCTCGCACAGATGCCGGGCCCGGCTGACCTCGCCGATCTCCACCAGGGCCGACACCAACCAGAACGAGCAGATGGTGAACGAACCTTCCTCACCGGACAGGCCGTCGTCGGTCTCCTCGACGCGATAGCGCAACACCAGCCCGTCCTCGGTGAGTTCATCCGCGATCGCCAGCACCGTGGCACGCACCCGGGGATCGTCCGACGGCAGAAACCGCACCAGGGGAACCAGCAGCAGCGACGCGTCCAGCGCATCGTCGCCGTAGCGCTGCGTCAGCACACCCCGCTTGTCGACACCGCGAGTCAGGATGTCGGCCTTGATCTCCTCGGCGATCGCGCGCCACTGCTGGGCGTAGCTCTTCTCACCGACCAGCTCGGCCAACTTCGAGCCGCGATCCAGCGCCACCCAGCACATCACCTTCGACGAGGTGAAATGCTGCGGCTCGCCGCGCACCTCCCAGATCCCGCGGTCAGGCTCTTTCCAGTGCTTGATGGCCTCCTCGACCTGCTCCTTGAGCACCGGCCAGAGCTGATCGGAGATCTGTTCCCGTGACTTGGCGTGCAGATACACCGAGTCGAGCATGGTGCCCCAGATGTCGTGCTGCATCTGGTTGTAGGCGCCGTTGCCGATCCGAACCGGGCGGGCGTTGTCGTACCCGGACAGGTGGTTGAGCTCGTCTTCGACGAGTTCTCGTTCGCCGCCGACGGCGTACATCACTTGAAGCGGGTGTCGTTCGCCGTTGTTGGCGCCCGACACGTCGGCGATGAAGGAGAAGAAGTCGTCGGCCTCGCGGTCGAGGCCCAGCGTGTACAGACCCCATAGTGCGAACGTCGAGTCCCGCACCCAGGCGTAGCGGTAATCCCAGTTACGCTCGCCCTGCGGAGTTTCGGGCAGCGAGGTGGTGCTGGCCGCCAGCAGCGCGCCGGTCGGGGAGTACGTCAGCCCCTTGAGCGTGAGCGCGCTGCGCTGCAGGTACGACCGCCACGGGTGGTCGGGGAAGTCACCGATATTGATCCACTGCCGCCACGCCTCACTGGTCTGCCACATCTTGTCGGCGGCTTCTTCATAGGTCTGCGGCGACGGATGTTTGGACCACGACAGCGCGACGAAGACGTTGTCGCCCTCCTTGAGACGGGTGCGTGCCCGGGCTTCGCGCCCTTCCAGCCCGATCCGCAGGTTGGTGGTCAGCCGCAGGGTGGGGTGGGCGTCCGGGTCCTTCTTGGCTCGGGCGATCGCCTCGCCGTAGGCGTTGGCCGAGTATTCCCAGGTGGCGTTGACCCGGGCGTAGTCGAAGGACGGCTCGCAATTCATCACCAGCTCGACGGTGCCGCTGACGCAGCGCACCGTCCGCAACAGGATGTGCTCGGCGTCCCAGTCCATCGGGGTACGCCGGTGAGTCCGCGACCGCCGATCGATGTCGTGCCACGGGCCCATGACCAGCGCATCGCGGACGATCAGCCATCCGGTGTGGGTCTGCCACGTGGTCTCCAGGATCAGGCTGCCCGGCAGGTACCGGCGGGCCGCCGGCACCGACACCCCGTAGGGGCCGAGCCGGAAATGGCCGGCGCCACGGTCCAGGATCGCCCCGAAGACACTCGGCGAATCCGGGCGCGGAACGCACAGCCACTCCACCGCGCCGGCCGAGGAAATCAGGCAGGTGTTCTCACAATCGGACAGGAAGGCGTAGTCGGCGATCGGCGGAAAGGGGTTACGCAGCGCCGGGCTCGGGGCATACGGAACCGGCGCCGTCGCGGCCAGGGGCGGGGCGGATGCGACGGCTGTGGCCTCGGTGTCGTCGGTGTCCTCGCCGGTCGGCTGGGCGTGCAGAACCATTGGGACATCATCGACCGCCCGGCCACCCGGCGTCTACCTCAGTGCCGATCCGTCGCTTTGCTGTTACCGCCGGTGGTGGGCCGCCCCGCGGGCGGCATACCCTGATGTGGTGAGTGGGTTCCTGAGTTGGTGGGACGGCGTCGAACTGTGGCTGTCCGGGCTCGGATTCGTGCTGCAGACGATCATCGTGATGCCGGTGGTGCTGGCGCTGGCCTACGCGATCGCAGTGGTCATCGACGCGGTGCTGGGCAACGGCATCCGGGCGCTGCACTGGATTCGCGACGGTGAGAGGCGGTCTCGGTGAGTGGGATGCCGCGTTCACGGGTGACATTGGCGCTGGTGGCGCTGCTGATCTTGGTGGTCGTGGTCTGGCTGCTCAACCGCTGATTCCCCCGACTGGCCGTGCCCTGGAATTCTGTTAAGCTTCGCGCCATGCAAGCGGCGACCGGTTACGGCGAGGGCCATATTCTGGCCCTCATCGCCGTCGGCACGTTGGCCGTTGCTGATGTCGCTTGTTGTCGCTGACACCCTTGCCCGTCCGCGGTGTGGTGTCGGTGATGGTCATGGCAATTCGTCTATGGAACATCGCCATTCCGTTGTGACGGGCTCAATCCGCCCAGTCCCGCAATGCGAAAGGCCAACAATGTCCAGGATCCACTCATCTCTTCGCCGGTGGAGCACCGCCGCAGCGCTCGCCACAGCGGCAACGATGCTCGCCGCGTGCGGCGGCGGATCGAGTGACGTCGCCGGCGGCGGGGATGGCCCCAAGGCCGACACCACCCTCACCCTGGTCGCCTACGCCGTTCCGGAGCCGGGTTGGAGCAAGATCATCCCCGCTTTCGCGGCGACTCCTGAAGGCAAGGGCGTGGCGGTGACGACGTCCTACGGCGCGTCCGGCGACCAGTCTCGCGCCGTCGTGGACGGCAAGCCGGCCGATATCGTCAACTTCTCGGTGGAACCCGACGTCACCCGGCTGGTGAAGGCCAACAAGGTAGCCGCCGACTGGAACAAGGACACCACCAAGGGCATCCCGTTCGGTTCGGTGGTATCGCTGGTGGTCCGCAAGGGCAATCCCAAGAACATCAAGGACTGGGACGACCTGCTGCAGCCGGGCGTCGAGGTGGTCACCCCCAGCCCGCTCAGCTCCGGGTCGGCCAAGTGGAACCTGTTGGCGCCCTACGCCGCCAAGAGCAACGGCGGCCAGGACGCGCAGGCTGGACTGGACTTCGTCAACAAGCTGGTCACCGAACACGTCAAGACCAGGCCGGGCTCCGGCCGGGAGGCGACCGACGTGTTCCTGCAGGGCACCGGCGACGTTCTGATCAGCTACGAGAACGAGGCCATCAACGTCGAACGCCAGGGCAAGCCGGTCGAACACATCAACCCGCCGCAGACGTTCAAGATCGAGAACCCGGTGGCGGTGGTGACGACCAGTGCGCACCAGGACAAGGCCACCGCGCTGAAGAACTACCTGTACACCCCCGAAGGCCAGAAGATCTGGGCCGAAGCCGGCTTCCGCCCGGTGGATCCGGCGGTTGCCGCCCAGTTCGCCGCGGACTTCCCCGTCCCGGCGAAGCTCTGGACCATCGCCGACCTCGGCGGCTGGAGCACGGTGGATCCGGCCCTGTTCGACAAGGAGAATGGCTCGATCACGAAGATCTACAAGCAGGCCACTGGATGACAGCGGGCATCGAGCCGAATCCGCAGGCGGTCCGGCCCGAGCTCACCGGTGGTGACTCGGCCGGCCCGCCCAGCTTCCTGGGGCGACGCAACACGTCGCTGCGGGTGGGCGCCGCGTCGATCTGGCTCAGTGTCATCGTGCTGCTGCCGCTGGCCGCCATCGTCTGGCAGTCGGCCAAGGGGGGCTGGAACGCCTTCTGGCTGGCGGTCACCTCCAATGCCGCGATCGAATCGTTCCGGGTCACCCTGACGATCTCGATCGGTGTCACCGTGGTCAACGCGGTCTTCGGACTGCTGGTGGCCTGGGTGCTCACCCGCGACGACTTTCCGGGCAAGAGGTTGGTCGACGCCGTGATCGACCTGCCGTTCGCGTTGCCCACGATCGTGGCGAGCCTGGTGATGTTGGCGCTGTACGGACCCAACAGCCCGATCGACCTGCATCTGCAGCACACCAAATGGGGTGTGGGGGTGGCGCTGCTGTTCGTCACCCTGCCCTTCGTGGTGCGTTCAGTGCAGCCGGTGTTGCTCGAACTCGACCGCGAGGTCGAGGAAGCCGCGGCATCGCTCGGAGCGACCAATGCGGTCATCTTCCTGCGGGTGGTACTGCCCGCCCTGCTGCCGTCATTGCTGTCCGGCGCCGGGCTGGCATTCTCCCGTGCGATCGGTGAATTCGGTTCGGTGGTCCTGATCGGCGGTGCCGTACCGGGGGAGACCGAAGTGTCATCGCAGTGGATCCGGACCCTGATCGAGAACGACGACCGTACCGGCGCGGCGGCCATCTCGATTGTGCTGCTGGTCATCTCGTTCATCGTGTTGCTGATCTTGCGCACTATCGGGTCACGTGCCGCCAAGCGGGAAGAGCAGGCATCATGATCCTCTCGCCGCTGGTGCGCTACCTCGCCCGCTACGTCGCGCTGGCCTACATCCTGGTGCTGGTCCTCGTTCCCGTCGGGCTGATTCTGTGGCGCACGTTCGCTCCCGGGCTGGGTGAGTTCTTCGCCTCGATCACCACGCCGGCCGCGATCTCGGCGCTGCAGGTCTCGCTGCTCGTGGTGGCGATCGTGGTGCCGCTCAACGTCATATTCGGCGTCCCTACAGCACTTGTGTTGGCCCGTAACAAGTTCCGTGGCAAGGCCGCGCTGCAGGCGGTCATCGACCTGCCGTTCGCGGTCTCGCCGGTGGTGGTCGGCGTGGCGCTGATCTTGCTGTGGGGCGCCGGCGGATTCCTCGGGTTCGTCGAGAACGACCTCGGTGTCAAGATCATCTTCGGCTTTCCCGGGATCGTGCTGGCCAGCATCTTCGTGACGGTCCCGTTCGTGATTCGGGAAGTCGAACCGGTGCTGCACGAACTCGGCACCGACCAGGAAGAGGCCGCCGCCACGCTGGGTTCCAGCTGGTGGCAGACGTTCTGGCGGATCACCCTGCCGTCCATCCGCTGGGGCCTGACCTACGGCATCGTGCTGACCGTCGCCCGCACTCTCGGCGAATACGGTGCGGTGATCATGGTGTCGTCCAACCTGCCCGGCAAGTCCCAGACCCTGACCCTGCTCGTCTCCGATCGTTACAACCGCGGCGCCGAGTACGGCGCCTACGCCGTCTCAACGCTGTTGATGGCGGTCGCGGTGCTGGTGCTGGTCGTCCAGGTGATCCTCGACGCCCGGCGCGCCAAGGCCAACCAGGAGTGATGCTCACATGACCAACGCGATCACCGTCAGCGGCGCCAACAAGCGCTACGGCGACTTCGTGGCGCTGGACAACGTCGACTTCGCGGTGCCGTCGGGATCGCTGACAGCCCTGCTGGGGCCCAGCGGCTCAGGCAAATCCACGCTGCTTCGCGCCATCGCCGGACTCGACCAACCCGACACGGGCACCATCACGATCAACGGCCGCGACGTCACCGACGTGCCCCCGCAGCGCCGCGGCATCGGCTTCGTATTCCAGCACTACGCGGCCTTCAAGCACCTGACGGTGCGCGACAACGTCGCCTTCGGTCTGAAGATCCGCAAGCTGCCCAAAGCCGACATCAAGGAGAAGGTCGACAACCTGCTGGAGGTGGTGGGCCTGGCCGGCTTCCAGACCCGCTATCCCAACCAGCTTTCCGGGGTCAGCGCCAGCGCATGGCACTGGCGCGGGCACTCGCGGTGGACCCCCAGGTGCTGCTGCTCGACGAACCGTTCGGCGCCCTGGATGCCAAGGTGCGTGAGGACCTCCGGGCATGGCTGCGCCGGTTGCACGACGAGGTGCACGTGACCACCGTTCTGGTCACCCACGACCAGGCCGAAGCGCTGGACGTCGCCGACCGGATAGCCGTGCTCAACAAGGGACGCGTCGAGCAGATCGGTTCGCCGACCGACGTCTACGACAGCCCCGCGAATGCCTTTGTGATGTCGTTCCTCGGGACGGTGTCCTCGCTGAACGGAATCTTGGTGCGGCCACACGATATTCGAGTCGGCCGCAACCCCGAGATGGCGATCGCGGCCGGTGACGGTACGGCCGAGTCGACCGGTGTCGTCCGAGCCACCATCGACCGGGTCGTCTATCTCGGTTTCGAGGTGCGCGTCGAGTTGACCAGCGCGACCAACGGCGCTCCGTTCACCGCGCAGATCACCCGTGGCGACGCTGAAGCGCTCGCCCTGAAAGACGGTGACACCGTGTACGTTCGGGCCACGCGGGTACCGCCCATCGCGGGCGCGGCCCAAGTGCCGACGACCAGCCAGACGGCGGCCTCCGGCGGCTAAGCCGCCAGCCGGGCCGCCACCGCCTGGTCGAACCGGTCCACAACCGTCCGGGCCACCAGCGGATGCGCTCCCAGCGGCGCAACCATCGCTATGCCTGCACTGCCGGCGATTTCGGCGACCCGGTCGGTGATCCGGCCGGGTGCGATGAACCAGGGGGCGATGACGACGCGACGGGCGCCGCGGCGGCGCAGCATCTCGACACCGTCGAGCACTGAGGGCTGCGGGCCGGTCGCGTAGGCCACCTGCACGCCGCTCCACCGGGTGCCGACGGCCAGCGGGCCGGCCAGCGTCGAGGTCCGGGCGTTGGCGGCGCTGCGCGACGACCCCACGGCCACCACCAGCACACCGACCTCACGATCGCGCGGGTCCACCCCGGCCTCGGCCAGGCGCTCACGCATCACGTCGACCAATCGGGGATCCTCGCCGAGTGCGTCGGCCTGGATCACGTCGGCACCGGCCTGCGCGATCATGGCCGGGATGTCCACCCTGGCGTGGTAGGCGCTTGCCAGCAACAGCGGGGTCACGACGGTCGGAGCGTCCAGCCCTTCCAGCACATCACGCAGGTTCGGCGAATCCTTCTCGCAGAAGGCGACCCGCACATCGAGCCCGGGCCGCGCGGCGCGAACCCGTTCGGCCACCGCATGGGTGATGGCCGAGGACCGTGGGTCGGCACTGCCATGCGCGGTGAGGATCATCGAACAGGAGCGCAGCGACCCGAGAACCGGGTCGGGCCTCACGAAGCGTGCAGCCCGCATTCGGTCTTGGACAGGCCCTGCCAGCGACCGCTACGGGGATCAGCGCCCTCGACCGGCTTCGCCGTGCACGGGGCGCACCCGATCGACGGATACCCTTCGTCGACAAGGGGATTCACCAATACCCCGTTCGCGTGGATGTAGGCATCCACATCCTCGTCGGTCCATGCCGCCAGCGGGTTGATCTTCACCAACTTGAACGCCTCATCGAAACTGATCAGCGGGGCGTTGGCGCGGGTCGGCGCCTCGACGCGTCGGATGCCGGTGACCCAGGCCGAATAGCCCTGCAGCGCCTTGCGCAGCGGAGTCACCTTGCGCAGCCGGCAGCATTCGTTGGGGTCGCGGGCGAAGAGGTCCTTACCCAGCAATCGGTCCTGCTCGGCGACACTCTGCTCGGCACCCACGTTGACGACGGTGACGTCATAGACGGCCTCGACCGCATCGCGAGTCCCGATGGTCTCGGCGAAGTGGTAGCCGGTGTCGAGGAACAATACGTCGACACCGGGGCGAACCTTCGCCGCCAGGTCGATCAGGACGGCGTCCTGCATGTTGGAGGCCACCACGTAGTCGGAGCCGAAATGCCGGTCCGTCCACGCCAGTAGCTCTTCGGCCGACGCCCCGTCCAGCTCGGCAGCACCCTGTTGTGCCAGTGCCCGAAGGTCGGCCTCGGTCACCCTGTCAACCCCAATACTCATCGCTGCTCCTCGCTCTTCGCGCAAGCGCTCATCGCAAATCATCCTCTTCGGCTCGCACGGCCCATTGGGCGAAACGTTCGCCGTCCTGTCTTTGTTTCACGAAATTGCGCACCACCCGCTCGATGTAGTCACCGAGTTCGGTCGAGAGCACCTTGTGCTGACGCAGCTTGCGCCCGAAACCACTGTCCAGGCCGAGGCTGCCGCCCAGGTGAACCTGGAACCCCTCTTCGGGCCCGTTCCCGTCGTCAACCATCTGGCCCTTGAAGCCGATGTCGGCGATCTGGATGCGGGCGCACGAGTTCGGGCAGCCGTTGATGTTGACCGTCACCGGCACGTCAAGCTGGGAGTTGATGTCCTCGAGTCGCTTCTCCAAGTCGGGGACCAGGCTCTGGGCGCGCACCCGGGTCTCGGCGAAGCTCAGTTTGCAGAACTCGATCCCGGTGCAGGCCATCACGTTTCGCCGCCAGTGCGACGGTGCCGACGGCAAGCCAAGGGCGTCGAGGCCGGCTGTGAGCTTGGCCACCTCTTCATCGGGGACATCCAGGACGATCAGCTTCTGGTACGGCGTGAAGCGGACCCGACCCGAGCCGGCCTGTTCGGCCAGCTCGGCGACCTTGGTCAGGATCGTGCCGGACACCCGGCCGGCGATCGGTGCGACCCCGACCGCGTTGAGCCCGTTCCTGAGCCGCTGCACACCGACGTGGTCGATGGGGCGGACAACCGGTTCGGGCGCGGGCCCGTCCAACAAGGGGCGATGCAGGTACTCCTGTTCGAGAACTTCCCTGAACTTCTCGACACCCCAGTCCTTGATCAGGAACTTCAGCCGGGCCTTTGCCCGCAGCCGCCGGTAGCCGTAGTCGCGGAACACGCTGACCACGGCTTCCCACACGTCGGGCACCTCGTCGAGCGGAACCCAGGCGCCGACTCGCTGGCCCAGCATCGGGTTGGTGGACAGCCCGCCGCCGACCCACAGGTCGAAACCGGGACCGTGCTCGGGATGGTTCACGCCGATGAACGCGACATCGTTGACTTCGTGCACCACATCCTGCAGACCGCTGATGGCGGTCTTGAACTTGCGCGGCAGGTTGGAGTACTCCGGCTTGCCGATGTAGCGGCGCACGATCTCGTTGATCGCAGGAGTGCCGTCGATCACCTCGTCAAGGGATTCCCCGGCCAGCGGTGAGCCGAGGACGACGCGTGGGCAGTCGCCACACGCTTCGGTGGTCTGCAGACCGACTTCGTCGAGTCGTCGCCAGATCTCGGGCATGTCCTCCACCCGGATCCAGTGGTACTGGATGTTCTCGCGGTCGGAGATGTCGGCGGTATCGCGGGCGAACTCGGTGGAGATCTCGCCCAGTGTGCGCAGCGCCGCGGTACTCAGCGCGCCGCCGTCACTGCGCACCCGCAGCATGAAGAACTCGTCTTCGAGCATGTCGGTGTTCTCGTCGCCGGTCCACGTGCCGTCATAGCCGGGCTTACGTTGGGTGTAGAGGCCCCACCAGCGGAAACGGCCACGCAGGTCCGTCTTGTCGATGCTGTCGAAGCCGTTCTTGGCGTAGGTGCTCTCGATGCGTGCGCGCACGTTGAGCGGGTTGTCGTCTTTCTTGGTCTGCTCGTTGGGGTTGAGCGGTTCGCGCTCGCCCAGGGCCCATTGGCCCTCACTGCGCGTCTTGGACGCGGCCTTTGTCGGCTGACTCATGAAATGTGCTCCTCATGTCACGGAGCTGGCGTTCGAATCGCGCATTACCACCGGCGAGCTGGACCGGCGGCGCAGATCCGGCGGCCAGCTGAAATACAGGGTGGGCGGGTCTACGGCGTCAAGCCAGACAACAACACGTACAAACGCGCTTGAAATCGACATGCCGCCGCACCACCAGCGCGACACCGCGCAGGGTCTGGGGGGCAGTCATGTCCGCCATTGTGCCACGAACATGCGCGGTGGCTCTAACCGGGCCAGATTTTGACTCGCCGTGAGCATAATTCGGGTTCTGGAACACTGGACGGATGTCGGTTGGGCCTGCTGCCGTCGATGTGCCGCACCTGCGCCTGGCTGCCGGCACGGCCTTCGGGCTCTATGTCCACGTTCCGTTCTGTGCCACTCGCTGCGGGTACTGCGACTTCAACACCTATACGACCGGGGAACTCGGGGGCGCGACCCCGGCCGGCTGGCTGGCCGCGCTGCGCGCCGAACTCGCGTTGGCCGCCGCTTCGGTGGGCGGGGTGACCGTCGACACCGTCTTCGTCGGCGGGGGCACGCCGTCGATGCTCGGCGGGGCCGGGCTGACCGAGGTGCTCACCGCGGTGCGCGACAACTTCCAGCTGGCCGCCGACGCGGAGGTGACCACCGAGGCCAATCCGGAGTCGACGTCGGCGCAGTTCTTCGCGGAGATCCGGGCGGCCGGCTACACCCGGGTGTCGTTGGGTATGCAGTCGGCGGTGCCGCGGGTGCTGGCCGTCCTCGACCGGACGCATTCCCCGGGCCGAGCGTTGCAGGCGGCCGCCGAGGCGACCGCGGCCGGTTTCGACCACCTCAACATCGACCTCATCTACGGGACACCCGGCGAATCCGACGACGACCTGCTCCGCTCGGTCGACGCTGCACTGTCCGCGGGATCGACCATCTCTCCGCCTACGCGCTGGTCGTCGAGGACGGCACCGCACTGGCCCGCGAGGTCAAGCGCGGCGAGATCGCCGCACCCGATGACGACGTGCTGGCGCACCGCTACGAGCTACTCGACACGCGGCTCGCGGCGGCCGGCCTGGACTGGTACGAGGTGTCGAACTGGAGCCGGCCGGGCGGTGAATGCCGGCACAACATCGGCTACTGGAACGGTGGGCAGTGGTGGGGTGCGGGCCCGGGAGCGCACGGTTTCGTCGGTGACACCCGATGGTGGAATGTGAAGCACCCCAACACCTATGCGCGCGTATTGACCACCGGCCAGCTGCCCGTCGCCGACTTCGAACGACTCGGCGCACACGAGCGGCATGTCGAAGAAGTCTTGTTGCAGATACGGTTACGTGCCGGTTTGCCGGTCACGGTGCTGACCGAGACAGAACGCGGCCGTGCCGCTGATGCGGTGGCGGCAGGTCTGCTACGCGCGGGCTCGCAGCGGTTGACCCTCACCGACCGCGGTCGGCTGCTCGCCGACGCGGTGGTGCGCGACATCCTCGACGACTGAGGGTTGCGGCACACACGGCAAGGCCGCGGGGAGCCTGGACCTGCCAGGCGCGTCCCGCGGCCTTGGTTGGCAGCCTCTCGGCTACCCGAGAATCAACGGCGGGATGCCGTTGATTCCGAAGACCTGCTGAGGCGATGCGGCAGGGGGATCGCGTGGATGTAGGCATGGCCCTGCCTCTGGCACATCGTCGCCGGACCCGTACTCAGACAATCGATCGGAGTCGGAGCGGCGTGCGCGCTTGGTGCGACGGCGATGGCCAGCGCCGCGGCCCCTGCCGCGAAGGCGAGACTGAGTTGTCGGAGTGTGAGTGTCATCGGTGTTCCCTTCGGGTCGAGATGTGCGCAGAGCTGTCGAATCGGCCGCTGTCGATCACGTCGGGTTCGGTGGCATTCCCGTGCCTCGAGGTCGGGCGGTGAGCGAAATCGACTTGCTTAGTGGATATTTCGCTTTGCGTTTCGCTTATGTCTCCAGTCTAGGTAGACCTCGGTGGCCGGTCACGGGATTCATAGTGAAAGCAAATGTGCTGATATGTCGGCTAACTCGCTGCCTTGATGGCCGAACTGGCGCGCTCGAGCGACGCCGCTGCGGTCGGTTCGACGTGCAGCACCCGGGCGCTGCCGATGTCGTAGAACAGCCCGATCACCTTCACTCGGCCCCGTTGGTGCAGCTCGCGGATCAGCGGATGGCCGGTCAGGGTATCGACCTGGACCGCGACACTGACCATGCTCAACTGGTCGGCGGTGTCGAAACCCAGTCCGGCGGCTGACCTGGCAAGCGGATGCCGTCCCCGGTCGAAGGCGGTGATCGCCGGCTCCGCGTGGGACAGCCATGACGCGAGATGATCCTCACCTGACTCCGCGGCGGCTTCGCCGAGCGCCGCATGCATTGCGCCACAGGAAGAGTGGCCACACACCACGATCGAGGACACCGACAGCCGGCCGACGGCATAGGCGATCGCCGCCTCCACCGATGAGTCGGCTTGGCCGGCGGGTACCAGGTTGCCGACGTTGCGCACGGTGTACAGGTCGCCGGGCCCGCTGCTGGTGATCGCATTCGGCACGATCCGGGCGTCGGTGCAGGTGATGAACAGTGTCTCCGCCTGCTGGGTGTGTGCCAGCCGCTGCATGTGCGGCCGGATGAACGGCGCCGTCCGGCGGTGGTAGACCTCGAGGCCGTCGAGAACCGCCTGCGGAGGGGTGTCGCGGCGTTCGTGGCCGTTCTTGGTTTCCGGATCCTGCCACGAACTCCACGGCACCACCCCGAGCCGTTTGTCGATCGGGGCGAACGCCCGCGCGGGCGGTCCGTCCAGCGCGCTGCTCAGTTCGACTGTGCCGACCTCCTGGACGAGAACGCTGCCGCCGGACGACTCGTGCTGACGTTGCCAGTCCTCGATGACCTGCTGGGCGGCGTGGTCGATGAAGTCGACCGACACCTCCAGGGTCACCCGGGTGCCGGCCGGGACGGTGCGCAACGCGGTGTGCAGCTGGGGCAGGGAGAGGAAGGTGCACGAACCCTCGACCGCCACCCGCCAGTCGTTGTCGTCGGACTGCTCGGCGTGGATCCTGGCTCGCGCCACCCGCCACACCGTCAGCACGACGGCCAGCGCCAAGCCCAGCAACACGCCTTCGAGCAGGTTGAGGAACACCACCCCGAGGATGGTCACCAGGTAGACGGCGATGTCGCCGGTTTGTCGTGCCGTCCTGATGTGGGTGAGCTTGACCAGTTGCACGCCGATGACGATGAGCAGCCCGGCCAGTGCCGCGGTGGGGATCTGCTGGGCCAGGCCGGCGAACGGCAGCGCGAAGACCAGCACCCACAGGCCGTGCATGATCGCCGAGGCACGAGACTTGGCGCCGGCGGCCACGTTGGCCGAGCTGCGGACGATCACACCGGTGATCGGCAGACCGCCGACCGCACCCGAGACCATGTTGGCGGCGCCCTGGCCGACCAGCTCGCGATCCAGGTTGGACCGCGGCCCGTCCTGCATGCGGTCCACCGCGACCGCCGTCAGCAGACTCTCCACGCTGGCGATCAGCGCGACGGTGATGACACCGGTCGCGAACGCACCCCAGTTGCCGTCCGGCAGGCCGGGCAGTTGCAGCGCGTCGAGCAGGGACCCGTTCAGCTCAATACGCGGCACATTGAGGGCGAACAGCACCGAGACCGCGCTGGCGACGACGATCGCGACCAGTGGGCCGGGAACCTTGCGGACCGGTGCGGGCGCCCAGCGCCATACCAGCAGGATCCCGATCACCAGCAGACCGACGGCCAAGCCGGCGCCGTCGGTCGCGGCCAGCTGACCGGGCAGTTCCACGAGGTTGCGCCACGCCGAGCTCTCCGAGCTACCGCCGAGCAGCACGTGGACCTGCTGCAGGGCGATGGTGATCCCGATGCCGGCCAGCATCGCGTGCACCACCATCGGCGAGATCGCCAACGCGGCGCGACCCACCCGGCTCAACCCGAACAACACCTGCGCAAGGCCGGCGCACACCGTGATCGCGCAGGTGACCGCCCAGCCGAACTCGGCGATCAGACCGGCGACGATGACCGTCAAACCAGCCGCCGGCCCGCTCACCTGCAGGGGTGAGCCGCCCAGCGCCCCGGCGACCACGCCGCCGACGATGGCCGCGATCAAGCCGGCGAGCACCGGAGCGCCGGACGCGATCGCGATGCCCAGCGACAGCGGCAGGGCCACCAGGAACACCACCAGTGACGCAGGCAGGTCGTAACGCATGATCGACGAAAGCCGACCCGGTGCCGCCGAGTCGGCGGTCGGTGGTGATTGCTGCAAGGCAGTGACTCCTGTCGCTGATTGTGTGAGAACTGTTTGTGCACAGGTATTTACGTGCGCCCAGCCGCCGGGCGCGACCTAATTCACAAGCGCGACAGTAGGTGTGGAATCGGCGTGCCTTCAAGGAATGCATAGAGCATTCATATGCGGCCACCGGCGCTACCCGGTGAAGTCCGCTACTGCCACGACGATTCGATGACGTTTCGGCCGAGATGTGTCGCGGCTAACAGGTGCGCGCGTAAACCCTTGTTGGCGAACAGGTTCGCGACGAGCCGGCCGCCGGCCATGACCGGCATAGATATGAAACGCATATGCGCTTGGTGACAGAATCATTTGTTTTCATGACAATTGAGACATGGCTATCCCGGTCACCACCAGCTCGCCCCGTCCCGTCCGGCCCCGCGCGGCTATCCTGGGTCAACTGCCGCGCATCTCTCGGCTCGATGGATCGCCGATTCGCGTGCTTCTCGTCGACGACGAGCCCGCGTTGACCAACCTGGTCAAAATGGCGTTGCACTACGAGGGCTGGCATGTCGAGGTGGCGCGCGACGGACAGGAAGCCATGGCGCGTTTCGGCGACTTCGAGCCCGATCTGCTGGTCCTCGACATCATGCTGCCCGACATCGACGGGCTAGAGATCCTCAAATTGACCAGGGAGGCGGAGGGTTACACCCCGACGCTGTTCCTGACCGCGCGGGATTCGGTGATGGACCGGGTGACGGGTCTGACGGCCGGCGCCGACGACTACTTGACCAAGCCGTTCAGCCTCGAAGAGTTGGTGGCGCGGCTGCGCGGCCTGCTGCGCCGGTCCAAGGCCACCGCAGCCCCGGAGGACGAGGTGCTCAAGGTGGGTGATCTGGTGCTCGACGGGTCCAGCCGGGAGGTCACCAGAGCGGGTGAGGCGGTCGCGCTGACGACCACCGAGTTCGAGTTGCTGCGCTACCTCATGCGTAATCCGCGGCGTGCGCTGGCCCGGGCCGAGATCTTGGACCGGGTCTGGAACTACGGCTTCGGTGGCCGGTCCAGCATCGTCGACCTCTACATCTCCTACCTGCGGCGCAAAGTCGACGCCGGCCGCGAGCCGATGATCCACACCGTTCGAGGAGTCGGATACATGCTGCGGCCACAACCGTGAGCACCGGCAGGCGCTGGTGGCGTCCGCGCTCGCTGCGCCGGCAGTTGGTGTTGTGGGTGTCGAGCATCGTCAGCGTCGCGATGATCGGGGTCGGCACCGTGGCGGTGACGAGCCTGTGGGACGAGTCGGTGAGTCTTGCCAACGCCCAGGTGTCCAAGTCGCTGGCGGCGTTCAGCTATGCCTACACCAAGGCGAAACGGTTCCAATCCGATGCTCCTGCCCCGAGGCGGTCGGTGACCACGAGGATCTGACCGAGTTCCCCGGGCAGGCACCGGGGACGGTCATCGCGATGCTCCGCCACGGTGTGGTGGTCTACGGCACGGTGTTCACCGACGGCGAGCCGGTCTCGGTACCGCCGAGCGCCATGCGCGCGTTGGAGTCGATCGACTGGCGAGACGGCGACCCGCAGGCCGTCGAGCTCGGGGATCTGGGTTGGCACCAGGTGGGCCACCGCGATTTCGCCGATGGCGAGCGACTGGTGTCGGCGGTCTCGTTGGAAGCGGCGAACCGGACCACCGCCAGCAAAGCGCTGACGGTGGCGGCGCTGGTGGTGCTGGCGTTGTTGGTGACCGCGCTGGGCACAGTTGTGGTGGTGAACTACGCGCTCAAGCCGCTTCGCCGGGTGGCAGCGGTGGCCGGTCAGGTCGCGGCGATGCCGCTCGATGCCAAGGACTACCGCATCACCGCCCGGGTGGGGAAGGCCGACACCGATCCGCAGAACGAAGTCGGCGTCGTGGGGCACACGCTCAATCGACTGCTCGCCAACGTGGACTCCGCGCTCACCGACATCGCCGAGTCCGATCGGCGCACCCGCCAGTTCCTCACCGACGCCAGCCATGAGCTGCGCACCCCGCTGGCGGCGATCCTCGGCTACGCCGAGCTGACCCGCCAGGACAGTGAGGTCCTGCCGCCCACCACCGAGTACGCGCTGGCGCGGATCGAGGCCGAGTCCCGGCGAATGACGGCGCTGGTGGCCGATCTGCTGCTGTTGTCGCGACTCGACGAAGGTCTAGACCTGGAGCTCGACGACCTGGATCTGTGCGACGTGGTGGCCGACGCGGTCAACGACGCGGCGGTCACCGCGCCCGAGCATCACTTCGTCACCGTCCTGCCGGAGCAGGCGGTCTGGGTGCGCGGCGACCGCGCGCGCCTGCATCAGCTGCTGGTCAACTTGCTCAGCAACGCCTGGATGCATACCCCGGCCGGGGTCACGGTGGCCACGTCGCTGACCACCCGCGTCGAGGAGACCGGCACGATCGTCGAGCTCGTCGTCGCCGACGACGGGCCGGGGATTCCCGAGGACATCATGCCCAACCTCTTCGGCCGCTTCGTCCGCGCCGACAAGGCCCGCTCCCGCGATCTGGGCAACAGCGGCCTCGGGCTGGCGATCGTGCTCTCGATCGTCGAGGCCCACAACGGCGTGGTGACCGCCGAATCACAGCCTGGTGCAACGATATTCACCGTGCGACTGCCCGCGGTCAGCGGTCAGACAGCCGAGAACTGGCCACCCGCGCTGGCGTCCATGTCATAAACCCGGGCGTGCAGCACGGTCCGGTTGCGCAGCGCGGCCCGCACCGCCCGGTGCAGGCCGTCCTCCAGATAGATGACGCCGTGCCATTTGACCGCGTGCGGGAACAGGTCGCCGTAGAAGGTGGAATCCTCGGACAAGAGGCGGTCCAGCGCCAGCACTGTCGTGGTGGTGACCAACTCATCGAGGCGGATCTGTCGTGGCGGGATCTGCGACCAGTCGCGGTAGGTGAGTCCGTGCTCGGGATACGGTTTGCCCTCCCGGACGCCCTTGAAGATCATCGCAGTGTTGTCCCGACCGCAGCCCCCAGACACCGCATCACCATTCGAGCAAGGCTAGTCGCTGCACGCCGGAGCGCCAGTGCTGGGCGAAGTTCGGTGCTGATCTCCGGGCAGCTCACGACACGCGGCACAGGGTGGCACTCGACCGGCGCGGGTGCTAAATGTGCTGATGATGTCCGTAAAATGGAGACGACTTGGAGGTGTACCAGATGGGAAGTGCCGACGACCGTCGCTTTGAGGTGCTCCGTGCCATCGTCGCCGACTTTGTCGCGACTAAGGAGCCGATCGGCTCCAAGGCTCTTGTCGAGCGCCATAACCTGGGCGTATCCAGTGCCACCGTGCGTAATGACATGGCAGTGCTGGAGGCCGAGGGTTACATCGCCCAACCGCACACCAGCTCCGGGCGGGTGCCCACCGAGAAGGGCTACCGCGAGTTCGTCAACCGGATCGACGAAGTCAAGCCGTTGTCGAGCTCGGAGCGTCGGGCGATCTTGCAATTCCTCGAGTCCGGGGTTGACCTCGACGACGTGTTGCGGCGCGCGGTGAAGCTGCTGGCGCAGCTCACCCGCCAGGTCGCGATCGTGCAGTATCCGACGTTGTCCACCTCGACGGTGCGCCACCTGGAGATCGTGGCGTTGACCCCGGCCCGGCTGCTGATGGTGGTGATCACCGACTCCGGTCGCGTCGACCAGCGCATCGTCGAACTGGGCGACACCATCGACGAGCATCAGCTTTCTGCCTTGCGCGAACTGCTCGGGCAGGCGCTGGAAGGCAAGCGGCTGGCCGCCGCCTCGGTTGCGGTGGCCGACCTGGCCGCCCGGCTGGACGGCTCCGGCGGGCTCGGTGACGCCGTCGGCCGGTCGGCGACGGTGCTGCTGGAGTCGCTGGTGGAGCACAATGAGGAAAGACTGCTGATGGGCGGCACCGCCAACCTGACCCGCAATACCGCCGACTTCGGCGGGTCCCTGCGCTCGATCCTGGAAGCACTCGAGGAGCAGGTAGTGGTGCTTCGGTTGCTGGCCGCCCAGGAGGAGGCGGGTAAGGTCACGGTGCGCATCGGCCACGAAACCGAGGCCGAGCAAATGGTCGGTACCTCGGTGGTGACCACCACCTACGGCAGCTCGGGCACCGTCTTCGGCGGCATGGGTGTGTTGGGACCGACCCGGATGGACTATCCGGGAACTATCGCCAACGTGGCTGCGGTTGCGATGTACATAGGTGATGTCCTGGGCGGCCGATGAACGAAGTGAAGAGGCCAAACGGCAGCGGCCGATGAACGAAGTGAAGAGGCCAAACGGCAGCGGCCGATGAACCGCGACGGCGAGTAACAGGCGAGGATTCGAAAGGTCAAGAGTGGCACGCGACTACTACGGCTTGCTCGGGGTGAGCAAGGGCGCCAGTGATCAGGAGATCAAACGCGCCTATCGGAAGCTGGCCCGCGAGCTGCATCCGGACGTCAACCCCGACGAGGAAGCCCAACACCGGTTCAAGGAGATCAGCGCCGCCTACGAGGTGCTGTCCGACCCGGAGAAGCGCCGCATCGTCGACCTCGGCGGCGACCCGCTGGAGGGCGCGGGCGCGGCGAACGGGTTCAGTGGGTTCGGCGGTCTGGGTGACGTCTTCGAGGCGTTCTTCGGCGGTGGCACCGGATCCCGTGGCCCGGTGGGGCGGGTTCGCCCCGGTTCGGACTCGCTGCTGCGGATGCGACTGGACCTCGCCGAGTGCGCCACTGGGGTGACCAAGCAGGTCACCGTCGACACCGCGGTGCTCTGCGACATCTGCCAGGGCAAGGGCACCCATGGCAATTCCACCCCGGTCACCTGCGACACCTGCGGTGGCCGTGGTGAGGTGCAGACCGTCCAGCGTTCGTTGCTCGGGCAGGTGATGACGTCGCGGCCGTGCCCGACCTGCCGCGGCGTCGGTGAGGTCATTCCCGACCCGTGTCACCGCTGCGGAGGCGACGGCCGGGTTCGGGCCCGCCGCGACATCAGCGTCAAGATCCCGGCCGGCGTCGGCGACGGGATGCGGGTGCGGTTGGCCGCCCAGGGCGAGGTCGGCCCCGGCGGCGGACCGGCGGGTGATCTCTACGTCGAGGTCCACGAGGAGCAGCACGACATCTTCGTCCGCGACGGTGACGACCTGCATTGCACCGTCTCGGTGCCGATGGTCGATGCCGCGTTGGGTACCAGCGTCACCGTGGAGGGCATCCTCGACGGGCCGGTCGAGATCGCCGTCGCCCCCGGCACCCAGCCCGGCTCGGTGAGCACGTTGCGCGGGCACGGCATGCCGCACCTGCGCTCGGGCACCCGCGGTGATCTGCACGCCCACATCGAGGTGACGGTGCCGGGCAAGCTGGACGCCCGCGCCAAGGAACTGTTGAGCGAGTTCAAGACCCGCAGCCACGAGGAGGCGCAGGTGAAGTCGACGCACGCGGCGGCCGCCAACGCCGGTGGCGGCCTGTTCAGCCGGCTGCGCGAAACCTTCAGCGGCCGCTGAGGCTGCTCAGTTCCTTGGCCGACACCCTCTTCTACACCGACGTCATCCCGGCGGTCGGCCACTGCGCCGTCGTCGAAGGCGACGAGGGCTTTCACGCCGCCACGGTGCGCCGCATCCGGCCTGGCGAAGTGCTGGTGCTCTCCGACGGGGCGGGTGCGATGGCGCGCTGCGAGGTCGAGGAGGCCGACAAACGCGGACTGTCCGCTCGGGTGCTGCAGAGCTGGACGGCACCCCGGCCCGTCCCGGAAGTGACTGTCGCCCAGGCCATCCCGAAGTCGGAACGCTCGGAGCTGGCGATCGAGTTGGCCACCGAAGCCGGTGCCGACGGCTTCGTCGCCTGGCAGGCGGCGCGGTGTGTGGCGCGCTGGGACGGTGAGCGCGCCGAGAAGGGCCTGCGCCGGTGGCGTGCGGTGGCCCGGTCAGCGGCGCGGCAGTCCCGCCGTGCCTACATCCCGCAGGTCGAAGGACCGCTGACCACTCGCGCGCTGGCGGCGACGACCGCCGACCGGGTGGCAGCTGGCGGGCTGGTGCTGGCCCTGCACGAATCCGCCGATCGGCCGCTGGCCGATATCGCGGTGGCGCAGACGACCTCCATCATGGTGATCGTCGGGCCCGAGGGGGGCATCAGCGACGGCGAGCTCAGTGAGTTGGTTGCCGCCGGTGCCAGCGCGATCCGATTGGGCCCCACCGTGCTGCGCACCTCGACAGCGGCCGCCGTCGCGCTGGGCGCACTCGGTGTGCTGACCCCGCGGTGGCAGCGTGCGGATTAACGGGTGGGAGGCGCCGCCGTCGGGCGGTAAACTGGGAGTTCGAGTCAACCGAGAACCCAGAAAGCAGGCTTCGAAGACCACGTGACGCCCCGCGAGACGACCGCTGCTCGCCCTGATGATCGCAGGTCAGTGCGCAGCAGCATGACTGTTCCGCCCGACCTGGTCATGGGCCTGCTGGGTTCCGCCGACGAGAATCTGCGGGCGCTCGAACGCAGTCTCGCCGCCGACCTGCACGTGCGCGGAAACACCATCACCCTGTCCGGCGAGACGGCCGACGTGGCGCTGGCGGAGCGGGTGATCTCCGAACTCATCGCGATCGTGGCCGGTGGCCAGGCGCTGTCCCCGGATGCGGTGCGCCGCAGCGTCGGGATGCTGGCCGGTGCGGACAACGAGTCACCCGCCGAAGTGCTGACGCTGGACATCCTGTCGCGGCGAGGCAAGACGATTCGGCCCAAGACGCTCAACCAGAAGCGCTACGTCGACGCCATCGATGCCCACACCATCGTGTTCGGCATCGGCCCGGCGGGTACCGGCAAGACGTATCTGGCGATGGCCAAGGCGGTCAACGCACTGCAGACCAAGCAGGTCACCCGGATCATCCTGACCCGCCCTGCGGTGGAAGCCGGTGAGCGACTTGGCTTTCTGCCCGGCACACTGACCGAGAAGATCGACCCGTATCTGCGGCCGCTCTACGACGCGCTGCACGACATGATGGATCCCGCCGCGATCCCGAACCTGCTGAGCACCGGCGTGATCGAGGTTGCGCCGCTGGCGTTCATGCGTGGCCGCTCGCTCAACGACGCCTTCATCATTCTCGACGAGGCGCAGAACACCACCGCCGAGCAGATGAAGATGTTCCTGACCCGGCTCGGCTTCGGCTCGAAGATCGTCGTGACCGGCGACGCAACCCAGGTCGATCTGCCCGGCGGTGCCCGGTCCGGCTTGCGTGCGGCGATGGAAGTCCTCGACGGGATCGACGACATCCATTTCGCGGAGCTCACCAGCGCCGACGTGGTGCGCCACCGGCTGGTGTCGGAGATCGTCGACGCCTACGCCAAGGCCGAGCAGCCGGCGTTGATGAACCGTTCGCAACGACGTTCGACGCGGCGTTAGGGGAGCGCCAGACATGACTATCGAGGTATCCAATGAATCCGGCCTCGACGTTTCCGAAGAGGAACTGATCAGCGTCGCGCGGTTCGTGATCCGAAGGATGAACGTCAACCCCGCCGCCGAGCTGTCGATGGTGCTGCTGGACACCAACGCCATGGCCGACCTGCACATGCGCTGGATGGATCTGCCCGGTCCCACCGATGTGATGAGCTTTCCGATGGATGAGCTCGAACCCGGCGGCCGGCCGGACGCACCTGAGCCGGGGCCGGCGATGCTCGGCGACATCGTGCTCTGCCCGCAGTTCGCTGCCGACCAGGCCGCTGCCGCGGGGCACAGCCTCGGCCAGGAGCTGGCCCTGCTGACGGTGCACGGGGTACTGCACCTGCTGGGCTACGACCACGCCGAACCAGACGAGGAAAAGGAAATGTTCGGTCTGCAGCGCGAGCTGCTCGAGGAGTGGGTTGCCGAGCAGGTCGAGGCATACCACCAGGACCGACAGATCGAGAAGGACCGGCGGCTGCTCGACAAGTCGCGGTATTTCGACACCCCGTGACCGGGCTGGCTCCGCTGCTCGGCGCTATCGCGCTGATCGCGTTGGGGGGTTTGTTCGCCGCGATCGACGCCGCCATCTCCACGGTGTCGGTGGCGCGGGTTGAGGAACTGGTGCGCGACGAGCGGCCGGGTGCCCTGCGCCTGGCCCGCATCATGGCCGAACGGCCCCGCTACATCAACCTCGTCGTGCTGCTGCGTATCGCGTGCGAAGCGGCGGCGACCGTCCTGTTGGTGGCGTTTCTGTGGGATGATCTCGGCCTCAAGTGGGGTCTGGTAGTGGCTGCGGCCATCATGACCGTCGCCAGCTTCGTCGTCATCGGGGTGGGTCCGCGCACGATCGGCCGCCAGAACGCCTACTCGATCGCCTTGCTGGCCGCCGTTCCGCTGCAGGCCATTTCGGTACTGCTGACCCCAATCAGCCGCCTGCTGATCCTGCTGGGCAACGCCTTGACACCCGGTCGCGGATTCCGCAACGGGCCGTTCGCATCCGAGATCGAGCTCCGCGAGGTGGTCGACCTGGCGCAGCAGCGCGGCGTGGTGGCCGATGACGAACGCCGGATGATCCAGTCGGTGTTCGAGCTGGGCGACACCGCCGCGCGCGAGGTCATGGTCCCGCGCACCGAGATGGTATGGATCGAAGCTGACAAAACGGCTGCTCAAGCCACATCGTTGGCGGTGCGCAGCGGGCACTCCCGCATCCCGGTCATCGGGGAGAACGTCGACGACGTGATCGGCGTGGTCTACCTCAAGGACCTCGTGCAGCGCACCTACTACTCACCCAACAGCGGCAGTGACACCCTGGCCTCGGACATCATGCGCCCGGCTGTGTTCGTCCCCGACTCCAAACCACTCGACGACCTCCTGCGCGAGATGCAGCGCGACCGCAACCACATGGCGCTGCTGGTCGACGAGTACGGCGCCATCGCCGGCCTGGTCACCATCGAGGATGTGCTCGAGGAGATCGTCGGCGAGATCGCCGACGAGTACGACACCGATGAGGTGGCTCCGGTGGAGGAACTGGGCGACAACAAGTTCCGGGTCTCGGCCCGGCTGCCCATCGAGGATGTCGGCGAACTCTACGACATCGAGTTCCCCGAGGACCTCGACGTCGACACCGTCGGTGGGCTGCTGGCTCTCGAACTCGGCCGCGTTCCGCTGCCCGGCGCCGAGGTGGTGTCACACGGGCTGCGGTTGCGCGCCGAAGGCGGCCCCGACCATCGCGGCCGGGTGCGCATCGGCACCGTGTTGGTCAGCCGGACCGAACTGGAGAATGACGACGGGCATGAGTGATGCGTTGAGTTCCGAAGACGCCAAATTGGTGGTGCTCGCGCGCGGCGCGATGGCCCGGGCCGAGGCCGGCGAAGGGGCCGCGGTCCGCGACCTCGACGGCCGCACCTATGCCGGCGCGCCGGTCGCGCTCTCGGCGCTGCGGCTGACCGGTCTGCAAGCCGCCGTCGCCGCGGCCGTATCCAGCGGGGCAACGGGTTTCGAGGCGATCGTGCTGGTCGGCGGATCGGCTGACGACGACGGGGTGGCAGCAGTCCGGGAGCTGTCGCCGGAGGCGGCAGTCATCGTCACCGATCGCGCCGGGACACCGCAATGAGCACCGAGTCTGCACCCAGCGCGCGGCTCCGGCTGAAAATCCGCCCTCCGCGCAGAGTCGACGCAAGGATCGCATTGTGAGTGAATTCCGTTCCGGCTTCGTCTGTTTCGTCGGCAGGCCCAACACCGGCAAGTCCACCCTGACCAACGCGCTGGTAGGGGCCAAGGTCGCCATCACCTCCAACCGTCCGCAGACCACCCGGCACACGATCCGCGGCATCGTGCACCGCCCGGAGTTCCAGATCGTGCTGGTCGACACCCCCGGGCTGCACCGCCCCCGCACCCTGCTGGGCAAGCGGCTCAACGACCTGGTTCGCGACACCTACTCCGAGGTCGACGTCATCGGCTGGTGCGTCCCCGCCGACGAGGCGATCGGGCCCGGTGACCGGTGGATTTACGAACAGATCCGTGAGGTCGCGCCGCGGACCACGCTGGTGGTGATCGTCACCAAGATCGACAAGGTCGCCAAAGACAAGGTCGCCGAGCAACTGATGGCCGTGCACGAACTCGTCGGTGACACCGCCGCCGAAATCGTCCCGGTGTCGGCCACCAAGGGTGAGCAGATCGACGTCCTGATCGATGTGCTGGCCAACCAGCTGCCGCCGGGCCCGGCCTTCTACCCGGACGGGGAGCTCACCGACGAGCCCGAAGAGGTGCTGATGGCCGAACTCATCCGGGAGGCCGCCCTGGAGGGGGTGCGCGACGAACTGCCGCATTCGCTGGCGGTGGTGATCGAGGAGATCGAACCGCGGGAGGGTCGGGACGACCTCATCGATGTGCATGCGGTGCTCTACGTCGAACGGGACAGCCAGAAGGGCATCGTGATCGGCAAGGGCGGGGCGCGGCTCAAGGAGGTCGGCACCGCCGCCCGCACCCAGATCGAGAAGCTGCTGGGCACCAAGGTGTATCTGGATCTGCGGGTCAAGATCGCCAAGAACTGGCAGCGTGACCCCAAACAGCTTGGGCGCCTAGGCTTCTAGTTCACGCATGCTGGGCGTGTTCCACCAGATCTCCGGCTGTTTGGCGGCCCAGCCGTTGATCGCCTCCAGCTCGGCGGCCAGCGAGATCAACAGCGGTTCGCTGTTGGCCGGGCCCATCAGCTGCACCCCGATCGGCAATCCGTCGGCGGTGAACCCGGCCGGGATGTTGATCGAGGGCCACCCCAGTACGTTCCAGGGGAACGTGACGGGGCAGGCCGCGATCATGGCCCGGTCGGTGGCGGTGGGACCGAGGTCGTCGAACGTGCGGGCCGGCGGCGGTGGCTGGGCGGTGGTCGGCGCCAGCACGACGTCGACCGAACGGAAGATCTCCCCGACCCGGCGGTGCAACGCCGGCTCGCTGGCCCGAGCGCGGCGCAGCATCGACTTCGACAGCAGCCGCCCCATCCGCAGGTTGGCCTCGGTCCGGGCGTCGAAGGTGACATCCTCGCCGAGCCGGTCGGCCCAGTCCAGCAGTCCGGCCGTCGAGCGCGGCAGAAACGTCAGCGGCAGCCGCAGCCCGTAGTTGGGGTTGCCCGCCATCACGGTGTGACCGAGCAGGCCGAGCTGGTCAGCGACGTGCATCAACGCGGCCCGGATCTCGGGGTGCAGTTTGGCGCCGAAGAAGGTGAACGGGAATCGGGTCGACACGGCAATCCGCAGCGGGCCGGGTGCCTGGCCGACGTGTTCGGCGGCGCGGATCGGCGGCGGGGTGTGCACGTCGCCGGCGGCGTTGCCGGAGGCGGCGTCGAGGACCAGTGCCGCGTCGGCCACCGTGCGGGCCAACACGCCGTTGACGGTGATGCCGTTGAACGGGTCGGGCAGCGGCCAGGTGGAGATCCGGCCGCGCTGCGGCTTGATGCCGACCAGATGCGTCCAGGCCGCGGGCACCCGGACACTGCCCGCTCCGTCCGAGCCGATCGCGGCCGCCACCAGGCCGGCAGCGACGGCCGCCGCGCTACCCCCGGAGGATCCACCCGGGGTGTGCTTGCGCGACCAGGGATTGCGAGTGTGGCCGAAGGCCGGGCCGCTGGTGAACGGCCATTGGCCCAGCTCGCAACAATTGGTCTTGCCCACGATCACCGCACCGGCCGCCCGCAGCCGGCGGACCACTTCGGCATCCTCGGCAGCGGGACGGACGCGTCCGGCGGTCCCGAAGGAGGTCGGTACCCCGGCCACGTCGACGTCGTCCTTGACGGCGAGGGGAATGCCCAGCAGTGGTGCCTGCTCACCGGCGGCGCGGCGCCGGTCGGCGTCGGCGGCCTCGGCCAGTGCGGTCTCGGTGAGCACCACCCGGAACGCGTTGAGGGTGGACTGGCTGGCCGTGATCGCGCGCAGCGAGCGGCGGACCAGTTCGGCGGAGGTCACCGTGCCGCTGGCCAACTGGTAGAGCTGGTCGGCGATGGTGGGGAACCGCTGCGGCCTGCTCAGACTCGCGTGAGCTGTCATGGCGACGTCGAGACTAACGGCGCGGGTCCCCGCAGATGTCGCATTGCGGTGGGAAACTGGTCGGATGCGGCTGTACCGGGACCGGGCGGTCGTGCTGCGCCAGCACAAGCTCGGTGAAGCCGACCGCATCGTCACCCTCCTGACCCGCGACCACGGCCTGGTCCGTGCGGTCGCCAAGGGGGTGCGCCGTACCCGCAGCAAGTTCGGCTCCCGGCTGGAGCCCTTCGCGCACATCGACGTCCAGCTGCACCCCGGCCGCAACCTGGACATCGTCACCCAGGTGGTCTCCATCGACGCCTTCGCCACCGACATCGTCAGTGACTACGGCCGCTACACCAGTGCGTGTGCGGTGCTGGAGACCGCTGAGCGGCTGGCCGGGGAGGAACGCGCCCCGATGCCGGCGCTGCACCGGCTCACGGTGGGGGCGCTGCGGGCGGTGGCCGACGGTACACGCCCGCGTGAGCTGGTCCTGGACGCCTACCTGCTGCGCGCGATGGGCATAGCCGGCTGGGCGCCGTCGCTGACCGAATGCGCGCGCTGCGCCGCCCCTGGCCCCCACCGCGCCTTCCACATCGCGGCTGGTGGCAGCGTGTGCATGCACTGCCGCCCGTCCGGCTCGACCACCCCGCCGCAGGCGGTGGTGGATCTGATGTCGGCGCTACACGACGGCGACTGGGCGACCGCGGAGGCCTCGTCGGCAGCGCACCGCAGCCATGCCAGCGGGTTGGTTGCCGCGCACCTGCAGTGGCACCTCGAACGCCAGCTACGGACGCTGCCGCTGGTGGAGCGTGTCAACCGCCAGCCCGCCAATCACGGTAAGGAGATGTTCAGGCAGGATGTGCCCCATGGCGATGAACCGGGTGACCAGCTCGTGGCGGGGGGCTGAGCGCAGACGTAAGGAGCAGTTCCCCCAGCTGCCTGCGGCGCCCGACGACTACCCGGTGTTCCCCGACACCTCCACCTGGCCGGTGGTGTTTCCGGCCCTGCCGCCGGCGCCCGACGGTGGACCGCGCCGCCCGCCCCAGCACACGTCCAAGGCGGTGCCGCCGGCCATTCCGGCCGACCAGATGCCCAAGCATGTCGCCGTGGTCATGGACGGCAATGGGCGCTGGGCCACCCAGCGGGGGCTGAGCCGCACCGAGGGCCACAAGATGGGTGAGGCGGTGCTGATCGACATCACCTGCGGCGCCATCGAGATCGGCATCAAGCACCTGACGGTGTACGCGTTTTCCACCGAGAACTGGCGGCGCAGCGCCGAGGAGGTGCGCTTCCTGATGGGTTTCAACCGCGAGGTGGTGCGCCGCCGGCGGGAGAACCTCGACATCATGGGTGTCCAGATGCGCTGGGTGGGTTCGCGCGCGCGGATGTGGCGCAGCGTCATCAAGGAATTCGACATCGCCGAGAACATGACGACCGAGAACGACGTCATCACGGTGAACTATTGCGTGAATTACGGCGGGCGGGCCGAAATCGCCGAGGCGGCAAGGCAGATCGCGCGCGACGCGGTGGCGGGACGCATCGACCCCGAACGGGTCAACGAGGCCACCGTCGCCGAGCATCTGCACCGGCCGGACATCCCCGACGTCGACCTGTTCATCCGCACCTCGGGGAGCAGCGCTCGAGCAACTTCATGCTGTGGCAGGCCGCCTACGCCGAATACGTGTTCCAGGACAAGCTGTGGCCGGACTACGACCGGCGGGATCTGTGGGCGGCGTGCGAGGAGTACGCCGAACGCAACCGGCGTTTCGGCCGCGCCTGAGCTGATGGAGTTTGCAGCGCGACTGGCCGGGGCACTCGCCGACGTGCTGCCGGTCGAGGTGGACCCCGACGGCGCGCTGACCGTCCGTTACGAGGGAACCTTCGCGTCGCTGCGTACCGTGACCATCGCCGAGGACATCGAGATGGTGTCGGTGACTCAGGTGCTGGCCTGGGATCTGCCGCTGAACGCGGATCTTCGCAAACGTGTTGCGCAGCAGGCCGCAACGACGATGCTGGGTACGGTGACCCTGGTCGAGCAGTCCGGCAAGCGTGCCGATGTGATGCTGCGGTACAACTTCCCGGGCGAGGGCCTGGCCGACCGGGCGCTGCAGACGCTGGTGCTGATGGTGCTGGCGGGCGGGGTCGCCGCCGCCGGAGCGCTCTCGTGATGAAGGTCGCGGTCTTCGCGACCTGTTACAACGACACGATGTGGCCGCAGACCCCTAAGGCCGTCGTTCGGCTGCTACGCCGGCTCGGCTGCGAACCGGTCTTCCCCGCCGAACAGACCTGCTGCGGACAGATGTTCACCAATACCGGCTACGTCGCCGAGGCTGTTCCCGCGGTGCGCCGGTTCGTGGACGCCTTCGCCGGCTGCGATGCGGTGGTGGCTCCGTCGGGGTCGTGCGTCGGTTCGGTGCGTCATCAGCATCGTGACGTGGCGGCCCGCGCCGGCGACGCCGCCCTGGGCGCGGCCGTCGCTGAACTGGCCCCGAGGGTCTACGAGCTGTCCGAGTTCCTCGTCGACGTCCTCGGGGTCACCGATGTGGGTGCGTACTTCCCGCACCGGGTCACCTATCACCCCACCTGCCATTCGCTGCGGATGCTGCGGGTGGGGGACCGGCCGCTGCAGCTGCTGCGCGCCGTCCGGGGTATTGATCTCGTCGAACTGCGAGCGGCGGATCAATGCTGTGGGTTCGGTGGCACGTTCGCGGTGAAGAACGCCGACGTGTCGGTGTCCATGGGTTCGGACAAGGCTCGTCAGGTCAAGGATTCGGGCGCTGAAGTGCTTGTCGCGGGCGATAATTCGTGCCTTGCCCACATCGGGGGGATCTTGTCGCGGGAGCGCAGCGGAATCCGGGTCATGCACCTGGCTGAGGTGCTTGCCGCCACCGAAGGGGATGCGCCGTGAGCGGGCACCCGCACGTCGGCGTCACCCAGGCCTTTCTGGGGCTGCCGACGGCGGTGCCGAACTTCCCGGCGGCTGCCAAGGAGGCGCTGCAGAATTCAGTGCAACGACGCAATCTCGCGCATGCCACCGGCATCATCCGCGACAAGCGTGCCGGTGTGGTGGCCGAACTGGACAACTGGGAAGAGCTGAGGCTCGCGGCCGAGGCGGTCAAGGACCGCACGTTGGCCCGGCTCGACGAATACCTGGAACAGTTCGAGACCAACGCCACCGCGGCCGGCGCCACCGTGCACTGGGCTCGTGACGCCGAAGAGGCCAACCGCATTATCGTCGGCCTGGTCAAGGCCACCGGGTCGGACGAAGTCGTCAAGGTCAAGTCGATGGCCACCCAGGAGATCGAACTCAACGAGGCGCTCGCCGCGGCCGGCATCGACGCGTGGGAGACCGATCTCGCCGAGCTGATCGTGCAGCTCGGCGACGACTGGCCCAGCCATATCCTGGTGCCGGCGATCCACCGCAACCGGGCCGAGGTGCGCCAGATCTTCATGCGCGAGATGGGCAAGGTCGGCCGACCCGCGCCGGCGGATCTGACCGACGAACCGCGCCGGTTGGCCGAGGCCGCCCGATTGCATCTGCGGGAGAAGTTCCTGCGCGCCAGGGTCGCGGTGTCGGGCGCCAATTTCGCCATCGCCGAGACCGGCAGCCTGGTGGTGGTCGAATCCGAGGGCAACGGCCGGATGTGCCTGACGCTGCCGGAAACCCTGATCTCGGTGGTGGGTATCGAGAAGTTGCTGCCCGCCTGGCGTGATCTGGAGGTGTTCCTCCAGGTGCTGCCGCGCAGCAGCACCGGGGAGCGGGAGAATCCCTACACCTCGATCTGGACCGGCCCCACCGGAGGCGACGGCCCGCGCGACATGCACATCGTCCTGCTCGACAACGGACGCACCGACGTGCTCGCCGACACCGTGGGCCGTCAGGCTCTGCGCTGCATCCGGTGTTCGGCGTGCCTGAACGTATGCCCGGTCTACGAACGCGCCGGCGGGCATGCCTACGGATCGGTCTACCCGGGTCCCATCGGCGCGGTGCTGACGCCGCAATTGCGGGGCACCACAAGCGAAGTCGACAAGTCACTGCCGTACGCCTCCAGCCTGTGCGGGGCGTGTTTCGATGTCTGCCCGGTGCGGATCGACATCCCGTCGCTGCTGGTGCACCTGCGCACCCGGGTCGTCGACGAAGCCCGCGGCGGGCTGCCGTCGGCAGAAGGGCTGGCGATGAAGGCGGCCGGCTGGATGTTCGCCGACCATCGTCGCCTTCAGGCGGCGCAGAGCGCCGCGGCGCTGGGCGGCCGGGCCTTGCGCAGCCGGGCGTTGGGGGGCAAACAGGTGTTGGGTTCACTGCCCTGGCCGGCCGGTGGCTGGTCGAACGCCCGCGACACCCCGCTGCCGCCGGCCGAGTCGTTCCGATCATGGTGGGAGCGCACCGACGGCGGTCGGCGGGAGGAGACCGGTGACTAGCGCACGGCAGGAGATCCTCGGCCGGGTCCGGGCGGCGCTGGCCGATCGGCCGGATGTGCCCGGCCCCGCGTGGACCTACGGCGCCGCGGTCCCCACCGGCGGCCAGGACGTCGTACAGCGGTTCGTCGAACGGGCGGCCGACTATCGGGCCACGGTGGTTCGGGTCGCCGCCGACGCCGTCGGTTCGGCGGTGGCCAAGGCGCTGACGGCCGTGGGGGCGGCGTCGGTGGTCGGCGATGACTTGGTGCGGTCCCGGTGGGGGTGCGGTGGGCCGGTGCGTTGGGTTGCCGACGACGGACTCGAGGCCGGGCAACTCGACGGTGTCGACGCCGTCGTCACCACCGCCACCGTCGCCGTCGCCAACACCGGGACCATCGTGCTCGACCACGGCCCGGGACAGGGGCGCCGCGCGCTGAGCCTGATTCCGGATGTGCATGTGTGCGTGGTGGAGGCCGGCCAGATCGTCACCGACGTGCCGGAGGCGGTGGCGCGGCTGGTGGATATGGGCAGCCACACCCGGCCGTTGACCTGGATCAGCGGGCCCAGTGCCACCAGCGATATCGAACTCGACCGCGTCGAAGGTGTGCACGGGCCGCGCACCCTCTATGTGATCGTGGTGGATTAGGCGCGCTTGCAGTCGGCGCAGGTGCCGAACAGTTCGATCGTGTGGCTCACATCGGAAAACCCGTGTGTCTGCGCCACTTCGGCGGCCCAGGCTTCGACCTCCCGGCCGCTGACCTCGACGGCGGAGCCACAGTCGCGGCACACCAGGTGGTGGTGATGATCGGGCGCCGAGCAGCGCCGGTACATGGATTCGCCGGTGTCGGTGCGGACCACGTCCACCAGGTCGCCCGCCGACAGCGATTGCAGGGTGCGATACACGGTGGTCAGGCCGATGTTCTCGCCGCGACGGCGCAGTTCGTCGTGGAGTTCCTGTGCGGAGCGGAACTCCTCCACGGTGTCGAGCAGTTCGATGATGGCGGCCCGCTGGCGGGTGGCCCGCACTCCGGTGGCAGCGGCGCGGGGGCGGGTTTCGGCTTCGGTCACGGGTGCTCCTCACCGGCATGACTGATGGCGGCGACGATGATGTCGGCGAGGTGGTGGTCGACCAGCCGGTACATCACCTCGCGCCCGGAGCGTTCCCCGGCCACCACACCGGTGGCTTTCAGGATTCGCAGGTGCTGGCTGACCAGTGGTTGTGGCACGTCGAGCGCGTCGACGAGCTCGTGGACGCAGCGCTGGGATTCCCGCAGCAGCAGCACGATGGAGATCCGCACCGGTGCTGCCAGCGCGCGCAGCAGCTCGCCGGCGCGCTCCAAGACGTCGGCCCCGGGTAGTGAGAGGTCATCGACTCGACCGTGGGTGGGGGCGGTCATCTCGTCACCTCCGGAGCGAGCTGCGCATATTGGAAACCATTTCCACTAATTATGCACTTTCCCATGCAGGAATGCGCATGTCAAAGTGCGGTGTGGAGGCGTTTTGGCGGGCCGGTATGTTGGCCCCCAAGGGGTGGGAAATTTCTATAGACAGGAGTGGCACCGATCGTGGCGTCCGTGATCGATTCCGTCGTCAACCTGGCCAAGCGACGTGGTCTGGTGTATCAGTCCGGGGAGATCTACGGCGGTACCAAGTCGGCGTGGGACTACGGCCCACTGGGCGTCGAGCTCAAGGAGAACATCAAGCGGCAGTGGTGGCGGTCGGTGGTCACCGGCCGCGACGACGTCGTCGGCCTGGACAGTTCGATCATCCTGCCGCGCGAGGTGTGGGTTGCCTCCGGTCACGTGGCGGTGTTCAACGACCCGCTGGTGGAGTGCCTGAACTGCCACAAGCGGCACCGCCAGGACCACCTGCAAGAGGCGTACGCCTCGAAGAAGGCGGCCAAAGAAGGCGTCCCAGTCGATCCCGACGCGGTGCCGATGGACGAGATCGTCTGCCCGGACTGCGGCACCAAGGGACAGTGGACCGAACCGCGCGACTTCAACATGATGCTCAAGACCTACCTCGGCCCGATCGAATCCGAGGAGGGCCTGCACTACCTGCGCCCCGAGACAGCGCAGGGCATCTTCGTCAACTTCGCCAACGTGGTGACCACCTCGCGCAAGAAGCCGCCGTTCGGCATCGGCCAGATCGGCAAGAGCTTCCGCAACGAGATCACCCCGGGCAACTTCATCTTCCGTACCCGCGAGTTCGAGCAGATGGAGATGGAATTCTTCGTCGAACCCGACACCGCGCGCGACTGGCACCAGTACTGGATCGACACCCGGCTGCAGTGGTACATCGACCTCGGCATCAAGGCTGACAACCTGCGGTTGTACGAACATCCCAAAGAGAAGCTGTCGCACTACTCGGCGGGCACCACCGACATCGAGTACAAGTTCGGGTTCGCCGGCAACCCGTGGGGCGAGCTCGAGGGTGTCGCCAACCGCACGGACTACGACCTCAAGACCCATTCCGAGCACTCCGGCGTCGACCTGTCGTTCTACGACCAGGCCAGCGACACCCGCTACGTTCCGTACGTCATCGAACCCGCAGCGGGACTTACCCGTTCGTTCATGGCCTTCCTGGTCGACGCCTACGCCGAGGACGAGGCGCCCAACGCCAAGGGCGGGGTGGACAAGCGCACCGTGCTGCGGCTGGATCCGAGGCTGGCGCCGGTCAAGGCGGCGGTGCTGCCGCTGTCCCGGCACGCCGACCTCACCCCGAAAGCCAAGGACCTGGCTGCCGAGCTGCGTAAGAACTGGAACATCGAGTTCGACGATGCCGGTGCGATCGGCCGCCGCTACCGCCGCCAGGACGAGATCGGCACGCCATTCTGCGTGACGGTGGACTTCGACACCCTCGAGGACCAGGCCGTCACGGTGCGCGAGCGCGACCAGATGACCCAGGAGCGGATCGGCATCGACTCGGTGGTCGACTACCTGGCCACTCGGCTCAAGGGCTAGCCCTCATCTGTCGCGAGCGTGCGTGTCGGTACAGCGGCACGCCGCAGGAGCGCACACTTCGCGCACGCTCGCGGCCGCGCAGCTAGAACCGGCCGCCGCCACCGAACATCCCGCCGCCACCGGAGGATCCGCCAGGGGAGCCGCCATAGGTGGTCGACGTCCAACCGCCGCCGCCACCGCGCATGCCGCCGGACAGGATGTTGCCCAGGATGATCCCGCCGATCACCGCGCCCATGTTGGACGAACCGCCAACTCCGCCATAGTGGTTCATATAGGTGCGCTGGGCGGCCTGGACGTCTTCGTTGGCCAGTTGTTGAGCCTGCGCGGCCAGCATCGAGGCGCCGTTGGCGTGGGCGATGGCCTCGCTGATATTGGACGTCTTCTTCGCCTGCGCCGCTTCCAATTGCCGCACAGCCTGATTCAGGCGGGTGCGGGCCTCCGGCCCGACGCTGCCGCGCCGGGTGTCCACGTAGTCCGAAACCGAGCGCACCCGTGACTGCGCGGTGAACAGCGCCTGGTCGTAGGACCGGCTCAGCCGTTCGGTGGTCTCCCGCTCTTCGGCCACCGCGGCCAACAGTCGGTCGAGGTCGGCGTCGGCCTGGGTCAGCTCGGTGAACGCGCCCAACGGGTCGGCGGCGCCGTTGGTCTGGGCGGCGGTCACCGCCTTCACCGCGGCGTCGCGCGCGGCCGAGAGTTCGGCAGCGTTGGCCAGCCCGCCCTGGGCCAGCTGCCCGGCGGCGGCGCTGATGCCCTGCTGGATGTCGGTGATCGCGGCCGGCAGCGTGGCGACCGCCCTTCGAATGTCGCCGGCGGCACTGTCCACCGCGTCGAGCATCGAATCAGCTTGCTGCAAAGCAGCTTCGGCGGCGCGTACGCAGTCCACCAGTTCGGTCTGCTTTCCTGCGACCGGCTTGAGAACCAATTCCCGGGCCCGGCTGATCGTCTCATCGGCGAAGGACAGCCGCTCCTTGGCGGCGTTGACATTTCGGGCCACCGACGCCAACGCAGACTCGGCGAACTCACTGTGCAGCTGGGTCAGAGTCTGCTGGGCGGGGTCGATGCGGGCGCTGATGTCGACGAGCTGGCGGGTCAGCACGTCGAGTCGGTCGGGCGCATTGATGACCAGATCGCGCAGCTGATGGAAGGACTCGGTCTGGGTGTCGAGTTCGCGGTTGGCCCGTGCGGCGGCCACCACCACCCGGGTGAGCAGGTCGCGGCGCTGGGTGGGGGTCTCGGGGACTTCGTCGTCGAGCTGCTGGCGCACGTTGAACGCCTGCTGCAAGGTGATCTTGGCGTTGTCCAGCGCCTTGGCGAACGGGGCGGTCTGCTGCTCGCCGAATTCCTCGACGGCCAGCACCAATTCGTTGTTGCTGGTTCGCACCGCGTTGTCGACGTCGACGACGATCGACCGGGACAGCTCATCCAGGGCGTCCAGCGGCACCGCGGCCAATGCGTTGGGATCGGTCGGGTCCACCCGTTTGGCCGCCGCCACCTCGGCTTCGTGGCGTTTGCGCCGGCGTCGCCGGCTCCACAGGATCAGCACCGCCAGCGCGAGCAGGATCAGCCCGATGATGATCAGGATCGGCACCAGCGACAGGCCGGCGCCCGAGCCGGTCGCACCCGCGGTCGCCAGCCCGTCGGCGGCCGCGATGGCCGCGCCGGCCCAGTCGTTGCTTCGCAGCGCCGGTTCGATCTTGTCGCGCCGGATGTCGTCGATCTGCGTGGAGGTCCCACCGGCCGCGGCGGGTGGCACCAGGAAGGCGTAGGACCGTTGGCCGGTCGCGACCGCCAAGATGGCGTCCTGGTCGCCGAGATCGCTCACGACGCGGGTGTCCTGAGTCCAGGCCACCGCCCCCGTGGGGGAGAACGAGTCGACGTAGACCACCCACATCCGCACATGGCGGTCGTTGTAGAGACGGGCGACCGCCCCCTGGACGTCGGCGAGCTGGCTGCCGCTGAGGGCACCGGCGTTGTCGGTGACGTAGTCAGGCAGCCGGAACGGCGGCTCGGCCGTGGCGGCGGGCGCCATCAGGGTGGCGGCGGTGAGGATGGCCGCGAGCAGGCTGAGCAGACGAGCGAGGCGCATGAGGCTCAAATGTAGTAGCGCCGGGGCGGCGGGCCCGGCGAAGTTCCGGGTAATCTGCGGGCCGGCGATGCTGGCAGACTGTGCACCGAGATGACGAATGAGCACGGCCACTACGACGAGGCCGACCGTGAGCGGGCAGTGCGCGAGCAGCCCAAGACGGCCGGGCTGCCCGGGACGTCGACCGAGCACCGCACCGACTTCGCCCGCGATCGCGCGCGGGTGCTGCACTGCGCCGCCCTGCGCCGGCTGGCGGACAAGACCCAGGTGGTCGGGCCGCGGGAGAGTGAAAATCCTCGCACCCGGCTGACGCATTCACTGGAGGTCGCCCAGATCGGCCGGGGGATGGCGCTGCCGCTGGGGTGTGACCCCGATCTGGTCGACATGGCCGGGCTGGCACACGACATCGGTCATCCGCCGTACGGCCACAACGGGGAACGCGCGCTCGACGAGTTCGCCGCCGGCTGCGGCGGCTTCGAGGGCAACGCCCAGAATTTCCGCATCCTGACCCGGCTCGAGCCGAAAGTGCTTGACGCGGACGGGGGTAGCGTCGGCCTCAATCTGACCCGGGCGGCTTTGGACGCGGTCACCAAGTACCCGTGGTTCCGAGGGACGCGGCGCAAGTTCGGCTTCTACGATGACGACCGCGAGCTGGCCGACTGGGTGCGCGCGGGCGCACCGGCCGAACGGCCGTGCCTGGAGGCGCAGGTGATGGACTGGGCCGACGACGTGGCGTACTCGGTGCACGACGTCGAGGACGGCGTGGTCTCGGGCCGCATCGATCTGCGGGTGCTGGCCGACGACGACGCCGCGGCCGCCCTGGGCCGGTTGGGGGAGACCAACTCGATCGATGCCGGTCGGGGACTTGGTGTCGACGATCTGGAGGCCGCCGCGCGCCGGTTGTCCCAGTTGCCGGTGGTCGCCGCCGTCGGAAAGTACGACGGCACACTGGCGGCCTCGGTGGCGCTCAAGCGGCTCACCAGTGAACTGGTGGGGCGGTTCGTCTCGGCGGCGGTGACGCTCACCCACGAACTGGCCGGGCCCCAGCCGCTGACTCGCTATCAGGCCGACCTACAGGTGCCCGACACGGTGCGTGCCGAGGTGGCGGTGCTCAAGACGCTGGCGCTGCAGTTCATCATGTCCGATCCGCGGCACCTCGAGTTGCAGGCGCGGCAGCGGGAACGCATTCACCGGGTGGCGCACTGGCTGCTCGACGGCGCTCCGGCAACGTTGGACGCCATCTTCGTGCCGGAGTTCAACGCCGCCGCCGACGATGCCGCCCGCATGCGGGTGGTGGTCGACCAGATCGCCTCCTTCACCGAAGGCCGGCTGGAGCGGATACTGGCCAGCTGATTTCGGCTGACTGGGGCAAATGACTTTCCGCTGGGTATAGGTACGTCTTGCGCCTCTGATCCTCGGCGGCTATGGTGCGGCCGTGACCAATCAAAGCGGCGGTTCAGAGAGTGAATTTCAATCCCTTCTGCTCGCGCAGATTCAAAGAGAGTTCACCGCGGCGCACCAATATCTTGCTGTCGCCATTTATTTCGATTCGATGCACCTGCCCCAGCTGTCCAAGCGGTTCTATGCCCAGTCCACCGAGGAACGCGGCCACGCTTTGATGATGGTCCAGTACCTACTCGACCGGGATGTCGACGTGCATCTCGCGGGCATCGATCCGGTGATCACTCAGTTCGAATCGGTACATGATGCCGTCGAACTCGCTCTAACACAAGAGAAACGGGTGACCGAAGAGATCACCGAACTCACCAGGGCGGCGCGGAACGAGAACGACTTCCTCGGTGAACGGTTCATGCAATGGTTCCTGCAGGAGCAGGTCGAAGAGGTTGCCAGCATGTCCACGCTCTTGGCGGTGGTGGACAAGGCCGCAGGCAATATCTTCGATCTGGAGGCGTATATCGCTCGGGAGGCATCGACCGCCGCGGGGCCAGATCCGTCCGCGCCGAAAATGGCCGGCGGAGGTTTATGAGCGCGGCGTGATCGTCCCCGTAGGGTCCGGTCGATAATTGCGGTGATCGGCCAAATCCGGCAGTAGATCGCGAATATCACAGCAAATTTTTGCGGCTGCTCCTTCCGTGCATCGGCAGGGGCAGCCAGGTCGATCGTGCGGGCGCGGCGCGCACCGCGCGGATTTCCGGGAAGTGGCTGCGCACCGCGGTGCTCACCAGGTCGTCGAGGGTTCGGCCCCGCGCGGCGCAGCCCCGGCACGCACCGTTGAATTCCACCGTGAGCACCCCGTCGCGCACCGCGCAGACCGTCACCGAACCGCCGTGGGAGGCGGCCGTCGGCGCCACCTCCCGTTCGACGATCTCGGTGATGCGCCGCAGCAGATCTGCATCGGAGAGGTCGGTGTCGACACGCGGTGCCGATAGGGCGGCGAACAACGCCGAGCGCACCCGTGGCCCATCCTGCGCCCATGACCGGTTGGCGGCCAACCACGTTCGCACCTCGCCGATACCGCACTCGGCGCGGACCAGGACACCTTCGTCGATCAGTGCCATCAGTTGCGGCGGACAGGTCGGCAGCTGGACCGAACCGGTCAACCACCGCAACAGTTGCGGGTCGTCGGTGCGTTCGGGATGCAGGGTGGGTACCGCCATCGTCAGCCCGTCAGCCATATGGTGAGGTGCCGGGCGACGAAGGCGCCCACCCAGGCGAGGGCGAACATGTACGCCCACGCCACCGCGGGCCAACGCCAGGAATTGGTTTCCCGGCGAATGGTGGCCACGGTGGACATGCATTGCAGGGCGTAGACGAAGAACACCAGCAGTGCCACGACGGTGGGTGCGGTGAAGAGCAGCTCGCCGTGATGCGGACCGGAGGTGTACACCGCCGACTGCACCGCGGTGGTCGGATTCTCCGGGTCGGTGGCCGCGAAGATCTGCCCCATGGTCGCCACGAACACCTCGCGGGCGGCCATCGCCCCGATCAGTCCCACGCAGATCCGCCAGTCGAATCCGAGGGGGTCGAACACCGGCTGGATGAACGTGCCGATGTGGGCGGCGAACGAGTGCTCGACGACGAAGGCGGCGGCCGAACCGTCGGACATGCCGGCGGTCTGGGCGGTGCGCGGCGGCAGGTTCAACAGGAACCACAGCACGATCGACGTGGTGAGGATGATCGTTCCGGCCTTACGCAGGAACGCTTTCGCCGCATCCCACATGGTCAGCAGTACCGATTTGACCGGGGGGAACCGATAGGGCGGCATCTCCATGTAGAACGGCAGCATGTCGCCGCCGAGCACGGTGGCCTTGAACAGCCAGGCGGCTGTCATCGCCGAGACCCCGCCCAACAGGTACAGACCGAACATCGCCGCACCCTGGATCGAGATCGGGCCCCAGCGTTGGCCGGAGTCGACGAGCAGTCCGATCAGCAGGATGAACACCGGCAGCCGCGCCGAGCAGGTCATGAGCGGGGCGGCCATGGCGGTGGCGATGCGGTCGCGAGAGGACGGCAACGTGCGAGTGGCCATGATGCCGGGGACCGCGCAGGCCAGCGAGGACAGCATCGCCACAAACGCGCGGCCCTCCAGGCCGGTGGCCGCCATCAGCCGGTCGACGAGAAACGCCGCCCGCGACATATAGCCGATGTTCTCCAGTAGGGCGATCAGCAGGAACATCAGCACGATCTGTGGGATGAACGCCAAGACGGTGCCCACTCCGCCGATGATGCCGGCGCCGATCAGTCCGGACAGGACGCTGTTGTGCACATTGTCCGCGACGTAGGTGCCCAGCCAGTCGAAGGACTCGGTGATCATGTCCTGGAATGGCGCCGCGACGGTGAACACGACCTGGAAGAACAGGAACATGACGATCAGGAAGGCCAGCGAACCCCACAGCGGATGCAGCAACACGCGGTCGATCCGGGCGCTGCGACGATCGGCCTCGGGCAGCCGGTAATGGGCGGCGGTCAGGATCGATGCGCTCCAGCTGTTGAACTCGGCGTCGTCGACCGGCGGAGCCAGCGGGGTGCGCGACCATTCGTGCGGTGCTGAGAGTAGTGCGCGCAGCGGCTCAAAGCCCTTGCCCCGGTTGGCGACAACAGCGACAACCGGAATCCCGAGCGCCTGGGCCAGACCGCCGGTATCGAGTCGGCCACCGCGGCTTGCAAGTTCGTCGGTCATGGTGAGGATCAACAAGGTGGGTTTGTCCAGTGCGAGGACCTGGGCCACCAGGGACAGCGACCGTTCGAACACCGTCGCGTCGACCACCACGGCCAAGGCCTCCGGTGGAGCGATCTCGGCCAGCCGGCCGTCGAGCAGATCGGCGACGACCTGCTCGTCCGGGCTGATCGGTTGCAGGCTGTAGGTGCCCGGCAGGTCCTCGATGGTGAATGGGACCGGCCCCTGCGGGCCCCGGTACTCGCCGGTGCCGACACTTCGGCTGACGGTGACGCCGGGATAGTTGCCGGTGCGCGCACGCAATCCGGTGAGTTGGTTGAACACGCTGGTCTTGCCGGCGTTGGGGCTCCCGATCAGTGCCACGCGGGTCAGTCCCGCGGGTGTGGCGACCGTGCCGCCGCCGTCATGACAGGACGAACTCATGGCAGCGCCTGGACGTGCACGTGTGCCGCCTCCCGACGGCGCAGACAGGTGTCGTAGCCGAGAAGCCGGTAGATCGCGGGATCCCGCAACGGTGCGGTCCGCAGCTTGGTCACTTCGACACCACTGCGGAAGCCGAGGTGCCGAAGGCGAGTCAGAACGCCCGGCGGGGCGTTGTCGTCAAGGGTCACGATGGTGGCGCGGGCACCGACGGGCAGGTCAGCGAGGTTGGCGGCCCCGCCGAGGCCGGCGGGGGACGCGAGCTGCTCGCGGCGCGCTCTGTTCACGTGGCAGTCCTACGGGCTCGAGCTGGCAGGCTAGACGGCTAACACTAAGGGGCGAAACGCAGCGAAGTAAGGTTATCCAAACCAAAGTACAGGAATTTGCCAGTTTCGCGTCGGGTTCCGCCGCCTCGGCGGTGTCGGCGCGGGGAGTGGCCGGCTCTAGACTGTGTCGATGACTGCAGCGGTGAGCGGGGGTGGGGACCGCAAGGGGCGCATCCCCGAACGCGACATCGCCGCCATCCGCGAACGGGTCCGCATCGAAGAGGTCGTCGGCGACTACGTGCAGTTGCGCCGCGCGGGTGCCGATTCCCTGAAAGGGTTGTGTCCGTTCCACGACGAGAAGTCGCCGTCGTTCCACGTCCGTCCCAACCACGGACACTTCCACTGCTTCGGTTGCGGCGAGGGCGGGGACGTCTACGCCTTCATCCAGAAGATCGAACACGTCAGCTTCGTCGAAGCCGTCGAGACGCTGGCCGACCGGATCGGCTACGCGGTCACCTACAGCGGCGGCGGCACCAGCGTGCAGCGTGACCGGGGCAGCCGCAGCCGGCTGATCGCCGCCAATGCCGCCGCCCAGGAGTTCTACGCGGCCGCGCTGGACTCCGACGAGGCAGCCCCGGCGCGAAAGTACTTGACCGAACGTAACTTCGACGCCGCCGCCGCCCGCCAGTTCGGCTGCGGCTTCGCGCCGTCGGGCTGGGATTCCCTGACCAAACACCTGATCCGCAAGGGCTTCGAATTCAAGGAACTCGAAGCCGCGGGTTTGGCCCGGGAGGGCAGGCGCGGCCCGATGGATCGGTTCCACCGCCGGCTGCTGTGGCCGATCCGCACCGCCAGCGGTGAGACCGTCGGCTTCGGTGCGCGCCGGATCTTCGACGACGACCAGATGGAAGCCAAGTACGTCAACACCCCCGAGACGGTGTTGTACAAGAAGTCCAATGTGCTCTTCGGCATCGACCTGGCCAAGCGGGACATCGCCAAGGGGCACCAGGCTGTCGTCGTCGAGGGCTACACCGACGTGATGGCCATGCACCTGGCGGGTGTCACCACCGCGGTAGCCTCGTGCGGGACTGCCTTCGGCGACGAGCATCTGTCGATGCTGCGGCGACTGATGATGGACGACAAGTTCTTCCGCGGTGAGCTGATCTACGTCTTCGACGGCGACGCCGCGGGCCGCGCCGCCGCGCTCAAGGCCTTCGAGGGTGAGCAGAATCTGGCCGGCCAGAGTTTCGTGGCGGTGGCTGCCGACGGAATGGACCCCTGCGACCTGCGGCTGGCTCAGGGGGACGCCGCGCTGCGGGACCTGGTGGCGCGGCGCACGCCGCTGTTCGAATTCGCGATCCGCACCGCGCTGGCCGAGCACGACCTGGACCAGGCCGAGGGGCGGGTGGCGGCGTTACGGCGGTGCGTTCCGATGGTCGCCCAGATCAAGGACCCGACTCTGCGCGATGAGTACGCTCGCCAACTCGCGGGTTGGGTCGGCTGGGACGATGTGGCGCAGGTGATCGGCCGAGTCCGCGAGGAGGCCGGCCACAAACCAGCGGCCCGCGGTGACAGCCGTCGCGCGCCGGCCGGGCGGCCCAAAGCCGCCGAGGGCGCTGCCCGCCGGCCCGACCCGCGCGACCCGACGCTGTGGCCGCAGCGCGAAGCGCTCAAGTCTGCCCTGCAATACCCCGCGCTGGCTGGTCCGGTGTTCGACTCGCTGACCGTGGAGAGCTTCACCCACCCCGGCTACGCCGCCGTGCGGATGGCGATCGAGGCGGCCGGCGGCACGTCGTCGGGGGTGACCGGCGGCCAGTGGATCGACACCGTGCGTGAACAGACCGGGTCCGCTGCGGCCCAGGGCCTGATCACCGAGCTCGGCGTCGAATCGATCCGGGTCGAGGACGAAGAGAAGCTGCCCCGCTACATCGCCGGTGTGCTGGCCCGGCTGCAGGAGGTCTGGGTGGGCCGGCAGGTCGCCGAGGTCAAGTCCAAGCTGCAGCGGATGTCCCCGGTGGAGCAGGGCGACGAATACCACGCCCTATTCGGTGACCTGGTGGCGCTGGAGGCCTATCGGCGTAGCCTGCTGGAACAGGCCAGCGGCGACGACCTCACTGCATGACCTGCGGCTGCGCGCTATGGTTAACGCGCAGCCTGTTTCCGGCGAAAGGTCAGATATGACTACCGCGACTACTCGTGCCCGGCGCATCGCCACCATCGGCGCGCTCACCGTGGCTGCGGCGGCGGTGCCGGCTCTGGCCGCGCTGACGCACTCCACCACCGCCACCACCTCGGCCGACGGCGGTACCTGCCTGGCCTGGTTCGGTTCGCGCGGCGACGGTCAGTGCCTGTCGTACTCGAACAACAACGTCAGCGTCGGAACCCCGCAGTTCGGCGTCTACGGTCCGGACTCGGGCTCGATGCCCGGCGGCGGTATCGGTGTGTCCACCGGCCCGCTGCTGCCCGGGCAGACCATCAGCATCCCGATCGGCTAGCGCGCCGGGTCGGTCCGCGGGGTCGGCCTGCGGGTTGTGATTTTTCTCGATTGACGACCGCGAGGTCGATTTGGCGTGCCTAGTTGTGCCTAGTTGTTCTCTGGCCGCTGGGGTTGCACCACGGTGGTGTTGGCGTCGATCTCGGTCAAAGTGACCATCTTCGGATCCGGGTCCGGTGACATCCGGTCGGCGAGCTTGCGCCGGCCGGCGTCGATAACCGTCTTGGTGGCGGGATTGCCGGTCACTGCGCGGTAGGTGCCCACGATCTGCTCATAGCGGCGACGGCCGGCCTTGGTGCCCAAGACGTAGCCCACTCCCAATGCAGCCAGAAACCGGATCACTGCGCTCCTTCCGAAAACCTCGCTCCTCCATCCTGCCTGACGCAACCGGGTTGGCGCCCGCCCACCCGTTTTGGCGTCAGGGGTGCCCAGTAGGCTAGAGTCACTTCCCGGCCCGCATCGGCGCAAGCACATGCACCGCGGCGGGAGGTCAGTCCCCTGTAGCTCAATTGGCAGAGCTTCCGACTGTTAATCGGACGGTTGATGGTTCGAGTCCATCCGGGGGAGCAAGGCTGTCACAGCCAGAGATACAGGCCGGACAGCAGCGCCCACAGCCCCGCGCAATACACCTCGAAGGCCGCCCGCAGCGGTATCGGTGCGTGCCGCAATTCCATAAAGTCCAGACCTACCAGCCGCACCTTGATCGCGGCGATGCCCAGCACGGCGACCGCGACGAGAGAGCCGGTGCCGTGGTCGGCGCCGAAGGCCCACGACGCCAACGTGAAGGCAACCAGGATCAGCCAGCTCACCCCGGCCCGGTTACGCATCAACGCCCACATCTCAGCTCACCAGATACAGCAGCGGGAACAGGACGATCCACAACAGGTCCACCAGGTGCCAGAAGCAGCCGCCACCCTCGATCACCGCGAGCCGGGTCGCGGACAGTTCGGTGCGCCTGGTCTGGGTGAGCATCAGCGCCAGCACCAGGATGCCCAGGCAGACGTGCAACAGGTGCAGCCCGGTCAGGATGAAGTAGTAGAGGTAGAAGTGGTTGCCGCCCGGGCCGTAGCCGGCGCCGGCCAGCAGCACGTATTCGGAGACCTTGAGCGCCACGAACACCACGCCGCACCCGATCGCCACCGCCAGTGCCCGCGCGGCGACGGTGCGGGCGCCGGTGCGCAGCCCACCCACCGCGGCCACCACGAACAGCGAGCTGGTCAGCAGCACCAGGGTGTTGACCAGCCCGACGTTGACGTGCAATGTCCGGCGGGCGGCGTCGAAAACCTCTGGCGCCTTGGATCTTTCCACCATGAATGTGGCGAAGAAGACGGCGAACACCCCCATGTCGCCGAACAGGAAGACCCAGGTGCCCTGTTCGCCCGGAACGCGACGGCTGGTGGCAGGCGCGCCCGCCGCCGTCATGCCTGCTCGGCGCGTTGCTGCGCCTTGATGCCGCGGTTGAGCACGTAGGTGGTGGAGAACAGCCACAGGGTCAGCGCCAGGCCGGGGATGTAGAACGCGAAGACGCCGTGCCAGGCCAGCGGTCCGTCGTTGAACACGACCACCACACACCCCGGCAGGGACAGCAGCGCCACCCACAGGTTGAAGTACCCATACCAGCGGGGGAAGGTCTGCGGATCGGTCTTGTCGATGAAGGCGGCGATCGCCAACGTGATGTTCTGCACGATGATCGTGCCGACGATGCCGATGAACATCAGCCAGAACACGTCGTCGAGGGCTTGGGTGATCTCCGGTGGGCGGGTCTCGGGGCGAAACGCCGCGGCGGCCAGCACCAGGAACGGGAACAGCAGCGCCGGAACGAAGATGGTGGCGGCGAACAACTGTGTGACGGTCAGCATGCCCCACTGGCCTTCGACCCGGCGGATCCGCAGCACGATGGTGGCCAGGAACGGCAGGGCGATCACCGAGGTGAGCAGGGCCCCGGCGATGCCGATCCGGATCCAGATCTTGTGGTCGATGAAGAAGTCGGTGACCTCCTGGGCCGACCAGACCGGCGAGATCGGCGGGAACATCCGGGCCAGGCCGGAAAAGCAGGTCCCGTAGAGGATGATCATGATCGTCCCGCACCACGCACCGATGCGCTGCAGCCTCAACTCCACGGCGGCGACGTTACTGGCTGCGCCGCGAAGTTTTGTCAAAATTGCCGAAAGGCTAGAGATGCTCGGGGTGCAGCATCTCCGCGTAGCGCAGTTGTTCGGGGATGCCGAACCCGTCGACCAACGACTCGGCATAGGGCCGCAGCGTCCGGCAGCGTTCGTTGATGCCTCGGGTGACGGCCTTGGCGCGTTCGGTCGAGAGGAACCGGTGCTCGATGAACCAGGCCTTGTCGTCCTCGATCACCGAGAGCGCGTAGAGATCGCACACCATGCCCAGGACGCGGCGGGCCTCGGCGTCCTCGCAGGTTTCGATGCCGGCGACGAACGCCTCCAGCACGATCCGGTCGATGTGCGCCTTGGCGGTGTGCAGCACGTGGTCCTGGACGGCATTGAACGCGTCGAACGCGGGCATCTCCTTGGACTTGGCCTGTAGCCGGCGCGCCACCGAGGACAGCAGGTACTGCTCGCGGTCCTCGAACATCTTGACCTGGGTGCCGCGGTTGAAGAGGCTGCCCTCCTCCTCGTTGTCCTGGCGGGAATCGAGGATGGTTTGCATGATCGCCTCGGCCGCAGTCCTTTTCATGACGCGGTCGCCGGCGAAGTTGGCCGCGAAGCGCACCCATTCCACCGGACTCATGCCTTTGATGTCATCGGCATAGGCGGTCAGGAGTTCCTTGGCCACCAGCTGGGTCAGCACGTGGTTATCGCCTTCGAAGGTGGTGAAGACGTCGGTGTCGGCACGCAGTGCGATCAATCGGTTCTCTGCGAGATAGCCTGCGCCACCACAGGCTTCGCGCGCCTCCTGGATGGCGGTGCTGGCGTGCCAGGTGTTGGCCGCCTTGAGCCCGGCCGCGCGGGATTCCAGTTCGCGCTGCTCCTCGGCGTCGGGGCTGTCGGCGGTCTGCACGTCGTGGAGTTTGGACACCAGCTCGTTTTGGGCGAACTGCAGCGCGTACGAGCGTGCGATCAGTGGGAAGAGCCGGCGCTGGTGCACCAGGTAGTCCATGATCAACACTTCGCCCTCGTCGTCGGGGGCGCTGAACTGCTTGCGCTGCAACGCATACCGCACCGCGATGTCGAGCGCCACCCGCGCCGCGGCTCCCGCGCTGCCGCCGACGGTCACCCGCCCGCGGATCAGGGTGCCCAACATGGTGAAGAAACGCCGGTTCGGGTTCTCGATCGGCGAGGTGTAGCTGCCGTCGGGTGCGACGTCGGCGTACTTGTTCAGCAGGTTCTCCCGCGGCACGCGCACCTGGTCGAAGAGGATGCGGCCATTGTCGACGCCGGGCAGGCCCCCCTTGTAGTGACAGTCCGACGTGGTGATCCCCGGCAGGTCGTTGCCGTCCTGGTCGCGGATCGGCACCACGAAGCAGTGCACCCCGTGCGATTGTCCCTCGGTGATCAGCTGCGCGAATACCGCTGCCACCCGGGCGGTTTCGGCTGCACCGCCGATGTAGTCCTTGCGTGAGCTTGGGGTGGGGGAGTGAATCACGAATTCCTGGGTCGCCGGATCGTATGTCGCGGTGGTCTCCAGTGACTGGACGTCACTGCCGTGGCCGGTCTCGGTCATGGCGAAACAGCCGACCAGGTCCAGATCGATGAGCCGCTGCACGTAGGCCTGATGGTGGCGCTCGGTGCCCAGGTTCTCGATGGCCCCGCCGAACAGTCCCCACTGCACACCGGCTTTGACCATCAGCGACAGATCCGACATGGCCAGCATCTCGATCCGGGTCACCGCGGCCCCGACGTTGCCGTTGCCGCCGTGTTCCTTCTTGAAGCCATCCTCGGCGGCACCCGCGGCCGCCATGATCTTCATCTGCTCCGCCACCTTGGCGCGCGCGATGGCGGTGTTGGGGGTGTAGTGCGGCCGAAATACCTCGGTGGCCAGTTCGGCGCGCATGGCGTTCTTGACATCCCGCCAGCGACCGTCGAGCGCGTTACGCAGGTGTTCCGCAGTGGTGGTCATGTTTGCAAGTAGCCCAACCGTCGTCCGGGCAAACGCGGTTATGGCAAACACAGGTAAACCTGAGTCCGTGTGAGCCGATCCACAGGCGTTCAATATCGGGCATGTCCGAGCCCGACGCCACCGCCGCGCCACCGGAGCAGATCGCCCTGCCGCACGACGTCGACCACTCCCACGCCGACGTCACCGGTGGTTGGCTGCGTGCTGCCACCTTCGGCGCCATGGACGGATTGGTCAGTAACACCGCACTGATTGCCGGAGTCGCCGCGAGTGCGGGCGCTCAGACGGTGGTCCTCAGTGGTGTGGCGGGTCTGCTGGCGGGCGCCTTCTCGATGGCGCTGGGCGAATATACGTCCGTCACCACCGCCAACGAACAGATCGAGTCCGAGGTGCGGGCCGAGCGGCGGGCCTTCGAGCGGCATCCGCACGCCGAACGGATCGAGCTCGTCGCCATGCTGATGGACATGGGCATGAGCGAGCCGACCGCCCGCAAGGCCACCGAGGAGATCCACCTCGACGAGGAACGGGCGGTGAATTTTCACCTCGTCCAGGAACTGGGCGTCGATCCCCGGGAGAAGCCGTCACCGGTGGTGGCGGCGGTGTCGTCGTTCCTGTTGTTCGCCGTGGGTGCGGTCATCCCGCTGCTGCCCTATCTGTTCGGCGCGCAATCGCTGTGGCCGGGGCTGGTGTGCGGCGGGGTGGGGCTGCTGGTCGCCGGCGCGGTGGCCGCTCGGTTCACCAGGGGTTCGCTCTGGTTCGGCGCCGGCCGGCAGCTGGCATTCGGGGTTGTCGCCATCGCCGCGACGTATGCGGTCGGAAGACTCGTCGGGACTGTCATCTGAGGCCCCAGGTAATAGGGTGACGCCGTGATCCGAAGCGTCGGGAAGCTCGGTCCGCTCAAGGTCGCAGGCGTGGTGACCTGGCGGCTGCGGTGGGATTTGGCGGCGATCGTGGTGATCGCCGGCGCGTTGCTGCCGGTGCCGGACGCCACCCAGATCGACTACGCCGCGGCGGTGCTGTCCGTGCTGGGCATCGGTGCCTCGGTGTTCATCGGCTTTCGCAACACCATCGCCTACAACCGGTGGTGGGAGGCGCGCACCCTGTGGGGCAACATCATCATCAACTCCCGCGCCACCCAAAACGGGCTGCGCTCGGTGGATACCGGGTCCCCGGAGATGGGCGCGGTCCTGGACCGGATGCGTCGCCGCCAGGCCCGCTACTGCTGGCAGCTGGCCGCCGAGCTCCGCGGCGTTACGCCGGTTGCGGGGGTAGCCGAGCTGACTCCGGAGGATCCCGCCGGCGTCAGCGCCACCGACCTGCTCACCGAGCAGGCGGCCGACATCCAGGTGCTGTGCGGCGATGCGCGGATCGACCCGCAGGCCCGCATGATGCTGATGACGGTGAACACCGGGCTGGTGAGTGCCCAGAGCGGCCTGGAACGCATCCGCAACGAGCCCATTCCGGTGCACTACGAGTTCTTCATCCGCGGCGTGGCCTGGTTCTTCGCGATCATGGCCTTCACCCGGCTGGACGGATCCAACCACCCGGTGGCCGGTGTGGTGATCGGCCTGCTGCTGATGGTGGTGTTCGTCGGTGCCGAGCGGCTCGGACACTTCATCGAGAAACCGATGAGCAACACCGTCTTCGACATCTCGATGTACCGGTTCTGCTCGACGATCACCGGCAACCTGCTCGGGTCGGGTCATCCGCTGGCTCAGCCGCGCGAAAGCGCCGAGGCGACGGTCTGGATGTGATCAGCTGTCGCCGACGGTGATCGCGACCGCCTCGTCGGTGAGTTCGTCGAGTCGGTCTTCGGGCTCGTCGACGGCAGCCAGATGGCGGCTTGTCAGGGCCAGCACCCCGGCACCGATCAGGACGGCGGAGGCCCCCACCCAGAACGGCAGGTGCACACTGACCCGCTCGCCGAGGAGGCCGGCCAGCCACGGGGCAACAGCGGCACCACCGAATCGCATGAAGCTGTAGGCCGCCGACGCGACGCCGCGCTCGACGGGCGCCGCCTTCATGACCGTCTCGGTGATCAGCGTGTTGTTGATACCGATGAACAGGCCGGCAACCACCACGCAAGCGGCCAGCACCGCCTTGTCGTCGGTGAACACCGCCATTACCGCCAGCAGTGCCGAGAAGCAGAGCAGATTCAGCCCCAGCACCCGCACGGTGCCGAACCGGTGCTGCAGGCGCGGGGCTACCACCACCGAGGTGAACGCCAGCGCCACACCCCAGCCGAAGAAGATTAGGCCGATCTCGTGCGCGGTCATGTCGAGTGGGAAGGGAGTGAAGGCCAGCAGCGTGAAGAACCCGAAGTTATACAGCAGAGCGGTGATCGCGACGCCGAGCAGACTGCGGTGGCGCAGTGCCCGGAACGGGTCGGCCAGCGTGGTCACCCGCTGCGGCCGCGGTGTTTCGGGGAGCAGCACAGCCGTCACCACCAGCGCCAGGGCCATCAGGGCCGAGACCCCGAAGAATGGCCCGCGCCAGGAGATCGACCCGAGCACCCCGCCGACCAGCGGACCGACCGCGATACCCAGCCCCAGCGCCGCCTCGTAGAGGATGATCGCCTGCGCCACCGAGCCACGAGCCGAACTGACGATGGTCGCCAACGCGGTCGCGATGAACAGGGCATTGCCCAGACCCCACAGGGCCCGCCAGCCGACGATGCCCAGCACGGTGTCGCTCAGCCCGGCCAGTCCGGCGCCGGCGATGATGATCACCAGGCCGATCAGCAGGGTGCGCTTGGGTCCGATGCGGCTGGACACCACACCGGTGATCAGCATCGCCACCCCCATCACCGCCATGTAACTGGTGAACAGCAACGACACCTGCGACGGTGTCGCGTTGAGGTTGTCGGCGATCGGTTTCAGGATGGGGTCGACGAGTCCGATGCCCATGAAGGCGACGACGGAGGCGAACGCGACGGCCCAGACGGCCTTGGGTTGGCGCCACATGAGTGGCTCACTCCTCACGTGTTGACGGTCAGTTACCGGGGGAGGTGTCGATGTCGTCGAGCAGGCGGCGCAACGCTCCCACCGCGTCGGCCAAGATGTCGCGGTCTTGCGGGGAGAGCCGTTCGATGCGCGGGTCGATCACCGCGGCGCGGTCGGCGCGAACCTGTGCGAGCATGGTCCGGCCTTCGGGGGTGATGCGGATCCGCACCGCACGGGCGTCGTCGGGGTCGGGGGTTCGCGCCACCAGCCCGGCGTCTTCGAGACGCCGAACCTGGGTGGTCATCGTCGGCTGGGAGCAGTGGTCCAATTCGGCGAGGTCGGAGATGCGGGCCTCACCCTTGTCGTCGATGGTGCCCAGCAGCCGGGCTTGGGCCACGGGCAGTGGCAGCCGGATTCGCTGGGTGGCCAGCCGGTTGAGCTTGGCCACGACGGTGAGCAGCTCCGAACCCAGGCGAGCGTGTGGTGCGGTTCCGGTGCCGGGCCGGTCCTGGATGGGCGTCGGACTCATACTCCCATATTTACATAGATTTACTATGTTGTCAGACGGGTGTCGCCGTGGGCTTTCTCACAGCAAGTGCACAGGTGGCCCGGTGGCCGATGGTCGAGCCGACTGCGCCGCTGCGGCGGCTGGCAGAATCAGGTGATGACCGCGACGCGACCGGAGGAGCTCACACGGCAGCCTCCCGGTTCGCCGACGGGCGGGGGTGCGGGCCGATCATTGCATCCGGTGGAGATGGCGCAGGCCGCGGTGATGGCCGCCCTCGCCGCTGCACTGGCCATCATCTCCGTCGTCGTGCCGTTTGCGGGTGGGTTGTCCCTGCTGACCACGGTGCCGATGGGGCTGCTGGGTTACCGCTACCGCATCCGGGTGCTGCTGGCCGCCACGTTCGCGGCCAGCGTCGTCGCGTTTCTGATCGCCGGGATCAGCGGCCTGATGGTGGTGGTCAACTGCGCCTACGTCGGCGGACTGGCAGGCACCATGAAACGCCGTGGCCGCGGTACCCCGACCGTCATCGCAGTGGGGCTGGCAGCCGGGGTGGTCTTCGGGCTGTTCGTCATCGCCGCGCTGACCGTGTTGGTGCGGCTGCGCACGCTGACGTTCGCGGCCATGACCGCCAACTTCGACGGGGTGGTCTCGGTGGTCTCGCGCTTCGAACCGTTCCGGCCGGCCGCCGAAGACGCCAAACGCCTATTCAACACGGCACTCGAGTACTGGCCGGTGCTGTTGATGTTCTACGCGATCGTCTCGATTTTGGTCGTGACGATGGTCGGCTGGTGGGCGCTGTCCCGCGTGCTGGACCGGCTGCGCGGCATCCCGGACGTCCACAAGCTGGAGACGCCCGACGAATCCGGGCCCGTCGGACCGGTTCCGGTGCGCCTGGTCGACGCCCAGTTCCGCTATCCCGGAGCCGATCACGACGCCCTGCGTCCGACGAGCCTGACCGTCGACGTCGGCGAGCACGTTGCTATCACCGGCGCGAACGGTTCGGGCAAGACCACGCTGATGTTGTTGCTCGCCGGCCGGCAGCCCACGTCGGGCACCATCGAGCGCCCCGGCGCGGTCGGGCTCGGCCAGCTCGGCGGCACGGCGGTGGTGATGCAGCATCCCGAAAGCCAGGTGTTGGGCACCCGTGTCGCCGACGACGTGGTCTGGGGTCTGCCACCGGGAACACAGACCGATATCGCCGGCGTGCTGGCCGAGGTCGGGTTGACCGGTATGGAAGAGCGTGACACCGGCGGGTTGTCCGGCGGCGAATTGCAGCGACTCTCGGTAGCGGCGGCACTGGCGCGGCGCCCGTCGATGATGATCGCCGACGAAGTCACCAGCATGGTCGATCAGCGGGGGCGTGAGGCGCTGCTGAGCGTGCTGTCCGACCTGACCGAACGTCACCGCATGGCGCTGGTGCAGATCACCCATTACAACAACGAGGCCGAGACCGCGGACCGGGTGATCAATCTGAGCGACTCGCTGGACAACACCGACATGGTGGAGAGCGCCGCGGCGCCCATCACGACCACTGACACGCCTGCCCGCCGCGGCGCACCGGTGCTCGAGCTCGACCACGTCAATCACGAATACGCCGCGGGCACCCCGTGGGCCAAAACCGCCCTGCGTGACGTAACCTTCACCGTCACCGAGGGGAAGGCGTGCTCATCCACGGCGGCAACGGATCGGGCAAGTCGACCTTGGCGTGGATTCTGGCCGGATTGACCGTGCCGACCACGGGCTCCTGCCTGGTGCGCGGGCGCCCGGCAGCGGACTGCGTGGGTGATGTCGCGATCGCATTCCAGGCAGCCCGCCTCCAACTCATGCGCAGCAGGGTCGATCTGGAAGTCGCCTCGGCTGCCGGATTCTCACCGGATGACAAGACCCGTGTGATCGCCGCGCTGGCCAAGGTCGGCCTCGACGCCTCGTTGGCGCGCCGGCGCATCGACCAACTCTCCGGCGGCCAGATGCGTCGGGTGGTGATCGCCGGCCTGCTGGCTCGTTCACCGCAGGCGTTGATCCTCGATGAGCCGTTGGCCGGTCTGGACGCCGCCAGTCAACGTGGCCTGTTGCGGCTGCTGATCGATTTGCGCCGCAACAGCGGCCTCACCGTGGTGGTGATCTCGCATGACTTTGTCGGCCTCGAGGAGTTGTGTCCGCGGACCCTGCACCTCGACGGGGGCGTCCTGACACCGGCACCGACGACGGCGGGGGACATGTCGTGACGGCTGGCCGTCAACCACGCCCGGTCGTGTTGCTCCGCCCGATTCCCGGCACCTCGCCGATCCACGAACTGTGGGCTGGCACCAAACTGGTTGTGGTGCTGGCGTTATCGGCGCTGATGGCGTTCTACCCGGACTGGGTGCCGATAGCGTTGACGTCGATACTGATCGTCGTTGCGATCCGGATGGCACGCATCCCGCGCGGTGTGGTGCCGTCGGTGCCCACGTGGTTGTGGATCTTGCTGCTGCTCGGCGGCGTGACGGCGGCGCTGGCCGGCGGGGCGCCCGAACTGCACCTGGGATCCGTCGACATCGGCCTCGGCGGGTTTCTGAAATTCGCCCGCATCACGGTGGTGTCGTTCGTGCTGTTGGCACTCGGGGCGATGGTGTCGTGGACGACGAACGTCGCCGATGTGGCGCCCGCGGTGGCACGGCTGGGCCGACCGTTGAAGTTCTTCCGCGTCCCGGTCGAGGACTGGGCGGTGGCCCTTGCCTTGGCGCTGCGTGCTTTTCCCATGCTGCTCGATGAGTTCCGGCTGCTGCACGCTGCTCGACGGTTGCGGCCGCCACCGGTGCTGACATCGCGCCGTGCCCAGCGCCGACGCTGGGCCATCGAACTGGTGGACCTGCTGGCGGCGGGAATCACGGTGGCGCTGCGGCGTGCCGACGAGATGGGTGATGCGATCACCGCGCGCGGCGGCACCGGGCAGATCTCGGCGGCGCCGTCCGGGCCGCGCCGCGCCGACTGGATCGCCCTGGCGATCACCGGGGCGGTATGCGTGGTCTCGGTGGCACTGCAGATGACGGTGCTGAGCGGGATCTAACGTTGCGCGGCTGTGTTGGCAGCCTGTTGTGCGGTGGCCAATGCGGTGCTGACGGGCGTTCTGCCGAGGAACATTTCATCGAAATAGGGCGTGATCGCCTGGTAGCCGGCGGCGAAGCCCGGCCCGCCGGGCGCGGCGATGCGCGGGCCGTCGAGCACGGCGAAGAACGGTGTCACGTCGACGCCCTTGCCCGACCAGTAGTCGAAGTACACCTGCTGCGCGGGCACCACCGCCGGAATCGCCGCGCCCTGTCGGCCGACATACTCGTTGCCGCGGACGCTGCCCAGCCAGGCCAGCACGGAGCGGACGGCATCGGGATGCGCACTGGCCGGATTGCCCGCCGCGACTATCCCGTTGGTCACGCTCACTCTGCCGGCCGGCCCAATGGGCAGCATGGCCACCCCCAGCGGAAGCGAGCCTGCTCGGCGATCTGGGCCAGGTTGTAGGTGCCGGATTGGAAGAGCGCCATCCGCCCGGACAGGAACTGGTTGCGGGAGAAGTCGCCGTTGCCGTTGGTGTCCGACGCCGGCGGGGCGACGTGGTCGGTGTTGATCAGCCCGACGAGGTAGCCGAATGCTTCGGCGGCGGCCGGGTTGTCGAAGGCGAACCGGTCGCCGTCGGAGAACACCCCGCCGGCCGAGCCGATGTAGTTGAGGTAGATGGCTTGTAAGTCGTTGGCCGCGTTGTATCCCCACTGCCGACCGTGGGTGAGCCGCCTGAGCAGTGGCCGCAACGTGTCGATGCTGGGGTCGGGATCCCAGCGCAGCGCGCCCAGTACGGCCGGGTCGACGCCGTCGGCGGTCAGCAGGTCGGCGTTGTAGTAGAGCGCGATCCCGGCGTCGGTCAGTTGTGGGACGCCCCAGAGCGTGCCGTTGCGGGTGAACTGGGCGACCACCGACGGATCCCAGTCCGTGCCGGGTTCGATGGCCGTCAGCCGATGGTTGTCGGCGTATTCGGCGAAGGAGGCGTTGTTGATCCAGAAGATGTCGTCAGCACCGCCGCCGGCCACGTCGGTGCGCAGGGTGGTGAAGTAGCTGGCATAGGGCACGACGTTGGTGCGCACCTCGATGTCGGGGTGGGTGCGGCTGAACTCCCGGAACGACTCCGCGTAGGCGGCGGCGACTGCGGGATCCCACAGCCGCACCGTCACCACCGTCCTGCCCGACGGCTCGCCGGTGCGGCTCAGCACCCATACGCAGCCCACGAGGAGCAACGCGGCCGTGAGCAGACCGCCCAGCATGCGGGTCGAGGCGCGGGGCGTGCTCATTTCAGTCCCGTGACGACGATCGAGCGCACGATCTGACGCTGGAACACCAGGAACAGCGCGATCAAGGGAACGATCGCCACCGTCGTCGCCGCCATCACCAGCGTCCACTGCGCGTTGTACTGGGTCTGTAAACCGGCCGTGGCCACCGTCAGCACCCGCCAGGTGCCTCCGCTGGTGATCACCAGCGGCCACATGAACGAATTCCATTGGCTGACAACAGTGATCAGAGTCAGTGTCACCAGAATCGGCTTACTCGCCGGCACTATCACGTGCACGATCACGTCGAGGGTGTTGGCGCCGTCGAGCCGGGCGGCGTTGATCAGATCATCGGGAACACCGCGAAAATACTCACGTAACAGGAAGATCGCGTACGGCGAACCGAACAGGAACGGCAACACCAGCGCCCAGAATGTGTTGCGCAGCCCGGCCTGCGCCATCATCAGATACAGCGGCACCACCGTGACGGTGCCCGGCACCATCAGGGTGGCGATGTACACCCAGAACAGCGGGTCACGCCCGGCGAACCGCAGCTTGGCGAACGCGAAGGCGGCCAGGACCGAGAACGTCAACTGCCCCAGGGCGATCGTCGCGGTCATCAATGCGGTGACCGCCAAAGCTCGGCCGAAGCCCGCGTCACCGAGCGCGGCGTAGTTGGCCAGCGTCGGCGGGCGGGGCAGCGACAGCGGGGCACCGGTGGCGAACTGCTGCGCCGAGGTGACCGAGGTCAGCAGGCCCAACCCGAACGGCAGCAGGGTGATCAGCGCACCGGTCAGCAGCCCGAGATAGACCAGCGCGTTACGTGAGGTCATAGCTGATCCGTCGGCGAAAGTAGAGCTGCTGCACCACGGTCGCGCCCACCAGGATGACGAACAGCACCAGTGCCATCACCGCCGCCCGTCCGATCGCGGCTGCACCGAACGCCTCGGCGTAGATGCGGTGTGCCACCAAGTCGGTGCGTCCGGCCGGCCCGCCACCGGTCAGGGCGTAGACCGTGTCGAACACCTGCGCCGCGCTGACGATGCCGGTGACCGAGACGAAGAACAGGGTGGGTCGCAGCATCGGCAGCGTGATGTGCCAGAAGCGCTGCCAGCCGGTTGCGCCGTCCAGTTGGGCGGCGGCGTGGACCTGCGGCGGGATGGCCAGGATGCCGGCCAGGAAGAACAGCGTCACATAGCCGACGTTGGTCCATACCGTGACCGCCGAGACGACCGGCAACGCCAGGCCGGGGTCGGTGAGCCACTCGACGGGCCGGCCCAGCACGGTGCTGACCGCACCGTCGGTGGGGGCCAGGATCCAGTGCCAGAGCACCGCCACGGCCAGCGGCGAGCACACCCACGGCAGCACGTACAGGGTGCGGAACACCCCGCTGCCGGGCAGTTCGCGGGCCAGCAGGGACGCGGCGATCAAGCCGAGGAGAATCTGGACGGGCACCACGATGGCGATGAAGGCCAGCGTCACCAGCAGTGAATTGCCGAAACCCGGATCGGTGAGCACCGAGCGCCAATTGTCCAGCCCCACATAACGGATCGGGCCGAGCAGATCCCAGCGGTGCAGGCTCAGCCACACCACCACCAGCATGGGCAGCAGCAGGAAACACACCACCCCAAACAGGCTCGGCGCCAACAGCGCGTACCCCAGCAGGGTCGAGCGCACACGCCGGGTCCTCACCCCCGCCATTAAAGCCGGTTCGCCGGGCGGCCCGTTACGGTAGAGCCGTGAGTCCACGTGATGTCGACGCCGACTTTCTGGCCCTGCCCCGCCACGAGCTGGCCGACGCCGCCCTGAGCGCGGCCGTTGCCGCCGGCGCCAGCTACGCCGACCTGCGCATCCACGCCACCACCTCCGAGGTGGTGCAGCTGCGGGATGCCGAGTTGGAGACCGCCGTGACCGACCGGGAGATCGGCATGGCGGTGCGGGTGATCGTCGACGGCACCTGGGGCTTTGCCTCGCACGCCGAGCTGGCCCCGGAGGTCGCCGCCGAGACGGCGCGCCGGGCCGTGGCGGTGGCGACGGCACTGTCCGCGCTGAACGCCGAGCGCATCGAGCTGGCGCCCGAACCGGTCTATCGCGAGGCCAGTTGGGTGTCGAACTATGCGATCGACCCGTTCACGGTGTCGACTGCCGACAAGATCGGCCTGCTCGGGGAGTATTCGGGCCGGCTGCTGGCTTCCGATGGGGTCGACCACGTGTCGGCGATGGTCAACACCGTCAAGGAGCAGGTGTTCTACGCCGACACGTTCGGGTCGTCGATCACTCAGCAGCGGGTGCGGATGATGCCGGTGCTGGAGGCGGTGGCCGTGGACCCGGCCGCCGGCAGCTTCGAATCGATGCGCACATTGGCCCCGCCGACCGCGCGTGGCTGGGAAGCCCTGGCCGGCGACGAGGTGTGGGACTGGACCGCCGAACTGGCCGAACTGCCCAGCCTGCTGGCCGAGAAGACCAAGGCCCCCAGTGTGCTGGCCGGCCCGACGGATCTGGTGATCGATCCGACGAACCTCTGGCTGACCATTCACGAATCCATCGGCCACGCGACCGAATACGACCGAGCGATCGGATACGAAGCGGCCTATGCCGGCACGTCGTTCGCCACCCCGGACAAGCTCAACATCATGCGCTATGGCTCGCCGGTGATGAACGTGACCGCCGACCGGACCGTCGAATACGGCCTGGCCACAATCGGATACGACGACGAAGGGGTGGCCGCGCAGAGCTGGGACCTGGTGCGCGACGGCATCTTCGTCGGCTACCAATTGGACCGGGTGTTCGCGCCGCGGCTGGGGCAGACCCGTTCCAACGGCTGTTCCTACGCCGACTCCCCACACCACGTTCCCATCCAGCGGATGGCCAACGTGTCGCTGCAGCCGGGGACCGAGGACCTGTCCACCGAGGACCTGATCGGCCGGGTCGCCGACGGCATCTACATCGTCGGGGACAAGTCCTGGTCGATCGACATGCAGCGGTACAACTTCCAGTTCACCGGGCAGCGGTTCTACCGGATCCGCGACGGCCGCCTCGACGGGCAGTTGCGTGATGTGGCCTACCAGGCCACCACCACCGATTTCTGGAATTCGATGGAAGCCGTCGGCGGGCCGTCCACCTGGCGCCTCGGTGGGGCGTTCAACTGCGGCAAAGCCCAGCCGGGTCAGGTGGCTGCGGTCAGCCACGGCTGCCCGTCGGCGCTGTTCCGGGGAGTGAACGTGCTGAACACGCGTGAGGAGGCCGGCCGATGAGCGTCAGCGAAGAGGCCAATGGGGTGGAGTCGATGAGCGTCAGCGAAGAGGCCAATGGGGTGGAGTCGATGAGCGTCAGCGAAGAGGCCAATGGGGTGGAGTCGATGAGCGTCAGCGAAGAGGCCAATGGGGTGGAGTCGATGAGCGTCAGCGAAGAGGCCAGATCGGGGTGGGATCGCGCATGATCCCCGCACAGCAGGTCGTCGAACTGGCGCTGGCGGCCGCCACCGTCGACGAGACCATCGTCATCGTCACCGACCGGGCCGAGGCGTCACTGCGCTGGGCCGGCAACTCGATGACCACCAACGGGGTTTCCACCACCCGGTCGACCACGGTCATTTCCATTGTCCGCACAGGCAATACGTCGCACACCGGCGCGATCCGCACCAGCGACGTCAACCCGGGCGCCATCGCCGGTGTGGTCGCCGCCGCCGAGCGGGCCGCGCACGCCGCGCCGGAGGCCCGCGACAGTACCGCCCTGCTCACCGGCGGCGGAATACCGGACGACTGGAACCACCCGGTGCCCGAAACCGGAGCCGAGGTGTTCGCCGACGTCGCGGAGTCCCTCGCCGGTGGGTTCGGCGGCTCCGACCGGCTGTACGGCTACGCCCACCATGTGGTGGAGACGACATTCCTGGCCACGTCCACCGGCATCCGCCGGCGCTTCACCCAGCCGACCGGCACCGTCGAGATCAACGCCAAACGTGACGGCGCCAGCGCCTGGGCCGGGGTCAGCACGCCGTGGTTCACCGACGTCCCCACCGACACGCTGCTCGACGATCTGGCGATGCGGCTGGGCTGGGCGAAGCGGACCGTCGAGCTACCCGCCGGTCGGTACGAGACACTGATGCCACCGTCGACGGTGGCTGACATGATGATCTACCTGGGTTGGTCGATGGACGGCCGCGGCGCCGAAGAAGGGCGCACCGCGCTGTCGGCACCGGGTGGTGGGACTCGGGTGGGGGAGAAGCTCACCGACCTCCCGCTGACCATGTACTCCGATCCGTTCGCCCCCGGTCTGCAGTGCGCTCCGTTCGTGGCGGCGGCCAGCAGTTCGGAAACGGTGTCGATGTTCGACAACGGGATGGACATCGGCCGCGTGGACTGGATCCGCGACGGCACCATCAACGCGCTGGCGTACCCGCGCGCCGCCGCCGCGGAATTCGGCACCGTCACCGCGGTGCCGGCCGACAACCTGCTGATGACCGGCGGCAGCGCTGAGCTGGCCGATATGGTGGCGGCCACCGAGCGAGGGCTGCTGCTGACCACGCTGTGGTATATCCGCACCGTCGATCCCACCACCTTGCTGTTGACCGGACTGACCCGTGACGGGGTGTATCTGATCGAAGACGGCGAAGTCACCGGCGCGGTCAACAACTTCCGCTTCAACGAGAGCCCGCTGGACTTGCTGCGGCGAGCCACCGAGGCCGGCCTCGCCGAACCGACGCTGCCCCGAGAGTGGGGTGACTGGGCGACTCGCGCGGTGATGCCGACGTTGCGAATCCCCGACTTCCACATGTCATCAGTCAGTCAGGCGCAATAATCCTTCGAATGGACGACGATCTCGACGCTGAGCTGACCAAGCTGGTCGTGCAGTCACCGGCAGGCCAGCAGCGGCTGGTGGGTCTGGTGCGCGCCACGTGCGCCGATACCCTGTCGTTGACCGCGCTGCCGTCGGAAACGGTGGTGCCGTCGCCGGAATCAGACACCAAGGTGGTCGCGGACTTCGCCGAGCAGTTCAGCGTCGACGTCTCCGCGGTGTCCGACCGGCAGCGCGAGTCGCTGACCGCGGCGCTGGGGGCGGCGAGTTTCGGTGCCGTCATCCAGATGTTCGTCGCCGATTTCCTGCCTCGGGTGCGCAATGGCCTGGAGGTGCTCGGCCTGCCGGTGGGGTGGGTGCCGAACAGCCCGGTCTGGGATTCGGGGATCGACGCCGCCGACGTGTTGTTCAACCGGCTGCTGCCCGGGGTGGCGCGGCTGCGCTCGCTGGACCCGGTGACCAGCGAGGTGGTGCGACTGCGTGGCGCCGCCCAGCACAACTGCCGACTGTGCAAGTCGCTGCGGGAGGGTCATGCGCTCGATGCCGGCGGCACCGAATCGCTGTACGAGGACATCGAGCATTACGAGTCCTCGGAGTTGCTGTCCGAGGCGCAGAAAGCGGCGCTGCGGTACACCGATGCGCTGATCTGGTCACCGGCGCGGATCGAACCCGCCGTCGCGGCCGGGGTGCGCGAGCACTTCTCCCTCGAGCAGGCCCGCGAACTCACTCTGGACGTTATGCGCAACGCCAGCAACAAGATTGCCGTCGCACTGAAGGCGGACGCCGCTCGGGTCGAGGACGGTACCGAGCGCTATCTCATCGATGCGGACGGTCAGACCCAGTTCGCCTGAGTACGGCGAGGACGGTGTCGACGTCGTCGTCGGTGGTGGCCCAGGAACAGACGAAGCGGGCCGCGGGCTGGTGCGGATCGGGCACGTGGACGACGAAATGTTCCCGGACAGCACTCAGGGTCGGGGCGTCCAGTTCGACGAAGACCTCGTTGGCGTCGGTGGCCGACGCCAGTGTCAGGCCGAGTCCGGTCAGACCGGCGCTGAGCCGGGCGGCCATTGCGTTGGCGTGGGCGGCGGTGGTGAGCCATGTTCCATCGGCGAGCATCGCGTCGAATTGTGCTGACACGTAACGGTGTTTGCTTGCCAGATGGCCGATCTGCTTTTGGACGAAGTCGATGCCGCGGAAGTGCTCGGGGCGGCGCACCAGGATCGCGTCGCCGAAGAGCATGCCGTTCTTGGTGCCGCCGACGGTGACGATATCCGCGTCGCCGATCGCCTCGGCGGGTGTACTGCCCAGGGCGGCAATGGCATTGGCGACGCGAGAACCGTCCACGTGGACCAGCAGGTCGAGCTCGTGGGCGCGGTCGACGAACTCCGCGATGGCGTCGGGGCGCCAGACTCGGCCGTTCTCGGTGGACTGGGTGATGGTGACAATGCGCGGCTGGGAATGATGCACATCGCCGCGGCGGGTGATGCGGCGATCCAGCTGGGCCGGGTCCAGGATGCCGTCGTCGCTGGGCAGCGGGGCCAGGCTGGCGCCGGAGACCAGGACCGGGCCGCCGGCCTCGTCGAGCAGCGAATGCGCGATGTCGGTGCACAGGATCTCGTGCCAGGGCCGCACCGCCGAGGCGAGCGCGATGATGTTGGCCCCGGTGCCGGTGAAGGCGAACAACACCTCGGCGTCGGGGGAGTCGAACATGGCTTTGATGCGGTCGGCGGCGCGCTGGGTGATCGGGTCGCTGCCGTAGGAAAGCAGGGTTCCTGAGTTGGCCGCGGCGATGGCTTCGAGGGCTTTCGGGTGGGCGGGGGCGGCGTTGTCGGAGGCGAAAGCAGTGGATGGGGACGGCATCGTCTCATCGTGGCATCCCGGCGTTACAGTGATTTTTTACGGTGCGCCAAACGGTTGCCGGGCCTGGTGCTCGGGATGAGACTTGGGCCATGTCTGACGCCGAACCCCACAAGACTGACACCACCACCGGTCTCGCCCCGCTGGCCGGTCAGCTCGAGAAGGTCGCCGAGCTGCTCGGCGTGAAGTCGGTGCTGGTGATGCGCTCCGAAGCCGATTCGATGGTGGTCGCCGCCACCGCGGGCGAGGCCACCCAGCACTACACCGTCGGTGCGGCGGGCAAGAAGGCACTGACCGACGAGTCGCGGGTGCCGCTGTACTGCGAGCGGGTGGTCGACGGGGACAGCGCGGTGTTCGTCCGCGACTCCCGTGCGGACACCACCTTCGCCGGCAACGAGGACGAGGTGGAGTTCGGCCTGCACAATTACCTCGGCCTGCCGGTGCACGGCCCGTCCGGCCAGGTGGTCGGGACGGTTTGCGTGCTCGACGACACTGCCCGCGACTACACCGATGAGCAGCGCGCCCAGCTCTCGCAGCTCGCCAGCCAGGTCGAGCGGATAATCTCCGGTGACGGCAGCGCTCTGGGCTGACCTGGTAACACCGGAGCCGCCCGGCATGCGACCATAGTTGCCGCACGAGGGGCGGTAGCTCAGTTGGTTAGAGCCGGGGACTCATAATCCCTTGGTCGCGGGTTCGAGCCCCGCCCGCCCTACTTGGCAGGTGTATGACCTCGGTGGATGCTTGACGTTTCGGTTTCGGGTGATGGACGACGGTGTTTCGGCTGATGCTTCACACCTGTTCGGTCGATCCTTGTCACGGGAGTTGAGCGCGGCTGAGCAGCGGTAATGGCCCTCGGCCAAGGCGCTGGTGCGGGTCTGCGACGGCTTGCGGACCAGGGTGATCTTCGCCGTGATGTGCCGAGAACAGGGCATTGTGCATCTGCTGACCCAGCCCCGCTCACCGACCAGGACCGGAAAGATCGACCGACGCCGTCGACTCGAGACGAGGAAGTTCGTCGCGGAGCTTGCCAGCAATCCGGTGATCTGCATATTCGCTTCAACAAGACTGTTTGGGGCCGCTACTGCACCCGCCGGTTGTCACCGAGATCGACTCGTGAGCCGTCGCGGCGATAGCCTTCGACCGGCCGCAGGCTATAAGTTTCTGGGATGGCGCCGGATTGGTGATAGCTGAGAAAGATATCGGCGGCCTCTTCGGCGTCAAACACTTCCGCCGCATTGACATACAGCGTGCTAGTACCCAACGTGATTTCGGTGTCCAGAGGCAGCGACTCGATGTGCGGGTGCCCCACCACATAGCGCACCCACTCGCATCCCACCTCCGCGCCGCCCGCCTTTCGGAGCTCAATGGTCAGTGCGTCCGCGCTACCGCCGGCCTGGAGGTACTCTGTGAACTCCTCACCGGAAGCCAGCATGTCGTCGTAGGTGCGATCGGGGGGCAGCGGGAAGAGGCCAAATCCCCAGCGAACCTGGCCATCTCGGCGCCGCAACGGAGCGGCGAAACGCTCTCGGGTGACGGTCCTGCCGATTTGGCTGACCAGTTCGCCCCCATTCGATTTCACCACATGGGTGAACGCAGCAGCCATGGTCGCGATCCTAACCGCCGCCAGCCAGCCCACGGCCAGCGAATGGGTTGGCCAGCAGACCCCCGACGGCAACCAACCCCGTCCCCACGGTCAGGATGGGCCCGTAGAAGGACTGGGCGTAGTCGTGAAACATAGCGCCCCAGGCGATACCGGTGTCGGGTGTGGTGATCGGTGCTGTGGTCGCCGGTGGGGCGACCGGCGGTGCCGCGGCTGGTGGGGCTAGAGGTGCCGGTATTGGCGGGGCTGCCGCTGGCGGAGCCGGCGCCGGGACGGGTGCGGCTGAGGGAGCCGCGGGCGGCGCAGGAGCCAGCGGAGGCGGTGCGGGAATTGGCGGTCCTGGCGGGACTGCGGGCCGGACTTCTTCCGCCTCGACAACCTCGATGGGTTCACCATCAAGCACACCCTTGGCGGGCACGCCCGAGTTGACCAGCCCATCGAAGACCTTCTGATTGGGACTCAGCGTGGCACCACCAGCCTTGTGCTCAAGGCCTCGATACTCGCCGGGTGCGATCTCTTCCAGCCCGTCGTAGAAACGGGTCAGGGGATTGCCCTCAGGGTCGTCCGGATTGGGGATACTAACCTGGATTTTCTTGCGGAGGATGGGGATACCGGTGTCGGCTTCGCGGGCGTCGAAGCTCTCTTGCTCTTCGTCGTAGCCGACCTGTCCACTATTGCCGGGTGCCCACTCTCCATTGGGTTTGCGTTGCGGCAGTGAGGATGAACCATCCGAAATCCGCGTCTGCTGCGCATCGATGACCGACGTCGGACGGCTTGAGTTCGCCCCTTGGCCTTGCCGTTGCGACTGAGAACCCTGTCCGTTCTGGAAATCGGAACCTGATGAGCGGCGAGATGGCTGATCGTTGTGCTTCTTCTTGTTGTCGCCAGGATCCGAATGGTTCCCACCGGGCTCACCCGGAGACGGCGTGGCGCCCGCCACGGAGACTAGCGAGAACGTGACCGGCAGCGGTGTTATCCCAGCGGCTATCAGCATCAGTACTGCCAGGACGCATGACAGCAGCCATCGGACTCTCACGCCATCCCGCGATGATTCGAGCAACGGTCTGCGCATCGTTCACCCACCCCCAGGGACACGCTTTGCTGCGCAGGCTTACTGCATGCCCGTGACAGCGCTAGTACGGTGTACCCAGACTGAGGGGGGAAATATCAGTGGTTTCTGAACGGCTTTCGGTCGGTTCGCTGGCGGGCCTTGCAGCCATTGCCGTCATTGCCGTGGCGTGTGGCCACCACCGGGATAGCCCAGCAAGTTCGCCTTCCGCGACGCGCTACCAGATTGACATCACCCGGCTCAGCAACCTCAAGACTCAACTGCCGCCAGAGTTCACCACCGAAGTGCGTCCGCTTCACACGATCAGCCAGGAGGATGTCGACAAGGTCAGCGACGGGCTCAAGGCCTTGACGATCACGCCGCCCGAGTGCCAGCCACCGTCTGAGTCCGTCGGTCAAACGGTCGGGGCGACCGTCGCCTCGCTCAGCGTCACCAGCCAGCAGTATGGCTTTGTCGTGAACGCCACCGAGACGCCTCAGGCCAGCGCGGCGCCCGCCCCGGTTGCCGCCAACTGCCGCAGTGTCACCGCAGTGGCACCCGACGGTGCGGTCTCCCAGACGACCGTCATCACTGCGCCCCGCATCGACGACGCCACCACCACGGCGACCCACTCCATCCAGACAGTTGACGACGCGGCGACAGGCAAGACCCATGCGGTCGATCAGTATCTGTACAGCGCGCGACTCGACGACCGGCATATCGTCACCGTGACGTCCTTTGCCGACCCGCCGAACTCGAAGGCTGCAAGTGAAGAGGCGCAGCGGCTGCTGATCGATGTCGTGAACAGCATTCGGCGACACGAATGACCAGTGTCGCTGGATGGAACAGTCGATGAGCCGTCTCGGTGGGAGCGCGTTGAATATCTCTCCGCCGCAACACATTCCGTAAGTCGATCACTCGCATTCGTATCCGTGATCGGCGTGGTTGTTGCTGACGCTGTCGTTTTCACCGCGATGGCAATCGTGTTCTCGCGGACGCGGGTTGGCGTGGGAAGCCCAACATGATTGGTGTTGGGGAACCTTGGCACCGCCGCAATACGGGGCCGGTCAGCTCTCAGAGCAGAACCGGTTCCTCCAGGCTGACCTCCTTGGTCTCCCGCATGATCAGCAGCGCGATGAAGGTCAGGACCGCGGCCGAGGCCACGTACACCCCGACCCATGCCACGCCATAGCTGGTGGCCAGCCAGGTCGCGATGAAGGGCGCCACGGCCGCACCGAGGATGCTGGCGAGGTTATAGGCGATTCCAGACCCGGTGTAGCGCACGTTCGTCGGGAACAGCTCGGGCAGCACCGCACTCATCGGGGCAAAGGTCAGACCCATCAACGTCATGCCGATGATCAGGAACAGCAGCGTCGACGCCGTGCTCGCATGTGCCGGATCCAGCATCAGCTTGAATGTTCCGCCGTAGCAGACGATCAGTGCGGTGATCACCAGCAGCGTCCGACGCCGGCCGTATCGGTCGGCCAACTCACCGGCGATCGGGATGGCCGCGGCGAAGAACAACACCGCGATCAACTGCAGGCGCAGGAAGTCGACGTAACCAATTCCGAGCCCGATTCCGGCCGGTGGGCGCTTGGCGATGCCGTAGCTCAACACCCAGGTGGTGACGGTGTAGAACAGCGTGTAGGTCGCCAGCATCACGAACGTGCCGATGATCAGCTGCCGCCAACTGCTGCGGAACACCTCGGCCAACGGCACGCGGACCTTCTCGCCCCGCTCCAGCGCCTTGGCGAACACCGGAGTCTCGGTCAGTTGCAGGCGGACATAGAGCCCGATCACGACCATGATCGCGCTGAGCAGGAAAGGGATTCTCCACACCCAGGTCAGGAACGGCCCGTCCAGGTCGGGCGAGGTGTTGCCGTGACCGAGCCAGACCAGCAAGATCAGGAACATGCCGTTGGCCAACAGGAATCCGGCCGGAGCGCCGAACTGCGGCCAGATCCCGGCCCGTGCCCGCTTTCCCGGCGCGGCGGTCTCGGCGGCCAACAATGCCGCGCCGCTCCACTCGCCACCGAGGGCAAGGCCCTGGCTGAACCGCATCAGGGCCAGCAGCGCCGGGGCGATGACACCCACCTGGTGGTAGGTGGGCAGCAGGCCGATGACGAACGTCGCGATGCCCATCGTCAGCAAGGACGCGACCAGGGTGGCTTTGCGGCCGATCCGGTCACCGAAATGGCCGAACAGGATTGACCCGACCGGGCGCGCCACGAAGGCCAATCCGAACGTCGCCAGCGACGCCAGCAGGGCGGTGGTGGGGTTCCCCTTGGGAAAGAACAGGTGGGGGAACACCGTGACCGCGGCCGTGGCGTAGAGGTAGAAGTCGTAGAACTCGATGGTGGTCCCCACCATCGAGGCGACGACGATGCGGCTGCGAGGCACACCGTTGACCGTCGTGTCGTTCCTGTCCGTCATCGGGACATGATCGCACCCGGCGGTGTGTTCAGCGGTACACGGGTTGACCCTCTGCTCAGCGGCGCCGGGGTAGTACCTTCGACACCATGTCCGAGTACACCGTGGGTGACTATCTGCTGGACCGGCTGGCCGAACTCGGGATCACCGAAGTGTTCGGTGTTCCAGGCGATTTCAACCTCGAGTTCCTCGACCACGTGGTGGCTCACGACAGTATCCGGTGGGTTGGTGGGGCAAACGAGCTCAACGCCGGCTACGCCGCGGACGGGTACGGCCGGCTACGCGGCATCTCGGCGCTCGTGACGACCTTCGGGGTCGGCGAGCTGTCTGCGGCTAACGCCATTGCCGGCAGCTACGCCGAACACGTACCGGTTGTCCACATCGTCGGAGCCCCGTCGAAAGACGCCCAAGGCGCCCGTCGCAGCGTGCACCACTCGCTCGGTGACGGCGACTTCGAGCACTTTCTGCGGATTGCCCGCGAAATCACCTGTGCACAAGCCAATCTGGCGCCGGCCACGGCGACACGTGAGATCGACCGGGTGCTCAGCGAGGTGCGCGAGCAGAAGCGGCCGGGCTACCTGCTGCTGGCGACCGACGTGGCCCGATTCGCCGTGGACCCGCCCAGTGAACCACTACCGGTGTACTCCAACGGCACCAGTCCACGGGCGCTGAGCATGTTCGTCGAGGCGGCCCGACAGCTGATCGCCGACCATCAGGTGACAGTGCTCGCCGACCTGCTGGTGCACCGGCTCAACGTGGTGGACAAGCTGGAGGAACTGCTGGCCGCCGACACCGTGCCCTACGCCACGCTGATGTGGGGAAAGAGCCTGCTCGACGAGAGCGCCCCCAACTTCCTCGGCATCTACGCCGGTGCGGCCAGCGCCGAGGGAGTTCGTCGGGCGGTCGAGGAGGCGCCGGTGCTGGTGACGGCGGGCGTGCAGTTCACCGATATGGTCAGCGGCTTCTTCACCCAGAAGATCGACCCGACCCGCACCATCGATGTCGGCCCGGTGCAGTCCACGGTGGCAGGCAAGGTTTTCGCCCCGCTGGACATCGACGCCGCGCTGGAGGCGCTGGCCGCGATTCTGCGTGACCGCGGCATCACATCACCGCCCCTGCCGGCGCCCGTGGTCGCGCCACCGCTGCCGGTTCCCGGCCCGGATGCAGCGCTGACACAGGAAGTGTTGTGGGACAAGCTCTCCGAGGCGCTGACGCCGGGCAACGTGGTGCTGGCCGACCAGGGCACGTCCTTCTACGGGATGGCCGGACACCGGCTGCCCGGCGGGGTCACCTTCGTCGGCCAGCCGCTGTGGGCATCGATCGGCTACACGCTGCCGGCTGCACTCGGTGCGGCGCTCGCGCATCCGGATCGGCGGGTGGTGCTGCTGATCGGTGACGGGGCCGCACAGCTGACGGTGCAGGAACTCGGCATCATGGGGCGCGAACGGATCGCGCCGGTGATCGTCGTGGTGAACAACGACGGCTACACGGTGGAGCGGGCCATCCATGGCCCGCACGCGTACTACAACGACATCGCCGGATGGCGCTGGACCGAGCTTCCCCACGCCCTCGGGGTGTCTGATGCGCTGACCGTCACGGTCCGGACCTACGGCGAGCTGGCGGCCGCGCTGGACGCCGCCGGCAGCGATCAGAACCGCATGGTTCTCATTGAAGTGGTCCTGCCGCCCAGCGATGTTCCGCCGCTGCTCCAGCAGATCGCGGCTTCGGCTGCGGCCGCCAACAACTCACCTTAGGCGCGCAACCCCGCCACGGTGACACCCAGCTCGGCGAGCAGCGCGCGGACCCGCTGTTCGATGTCGTCCCGGATCGGCCGTACTGCCTCGACGCCCTGACCGGCGGGATCGGGCAGTTCCCAGTTCTCGTAGCGCTTTCCGGGGAAGTATGGACAGGTGTCACCGCACCCCATCGTGACGACGACATCGGCAGCCTGGACGATTTCGTCGGTCCACGGTTTCGGGTACTCGCCGGTGATGTCGATGCCGACCTCGGCCATGGCCTGCACGGCCGCGGGGTTGATCTCGGCACCAGGAGTCGAGCCGCCCGACCAGGCCACCGCGTGCTCTCCGGCCAGGTGAGTGAAATAGCCGAGCGCCATCTGCGACCGTCCGGCGTTGTGCGTGCACAGAAACAGCACGGTGGGCTTCGCTACGCCGGAGTCCTCCACCCGCGCCAGTGCGGTGAGGCGTTGGCGGGCAAAGCGTTCGGCGAGCTCCGCCGGTGCGGAGTGCTCGGCGAACCGGTCGTAGGAGGACTGCACTACGTCCTCGATGATCTGCGCGCCAAAGGTGTCTCCGAACTCGCGTTGCAGCCGGGCGGCCGCGGCGCTCAGGGTGTGCTGCTCATCAGTCATCGCTTACTCCGATGTTTGTTTGAACCTGCGCCGCAGCGCCAGCGATACGTAGACCAGGGCGACCAGAACAGGCACTTCGATCAGCGGACCGACCACACCGGCCAGGGCCTGGCCCGACGTGGCTCCGTAGGTGGCGATCGCCACGGCGATGGCGAGTTCGAAGTTGTTGCCTGCGGCAGTGAACGCCAGCGTGGTCGTGCGTTCGTAGCCGAGCTTGAGCACCGCCCCCAGCAGATAGCCACCGCCCCACATGATGGCGAAGTAGGCCAGCAGGGGAAGCGCGATGCGGGCCACATCCCAGGGCCGACTGGTGATCTGATCACCTTGCAGCGCAAAGAGAATGACGATGGTGAACAGCAGGCCGTACAGTGCCCACGGCCCGACTTTGGGCAGGAAGTTCGCCTCGTACCACGCCCGTCCCTTGGCGCGTTCACCCCAGCGCCGAGACAGGTAGCCGGCCAGCAGGGGAATGCCGAGGAAGATCAGCACGGACTTGGCGATCTGCCACGGCGAGGTCGCGATCGTCGTCCGCTCCAGCCCGAGCCACCCGGGCAGTATCGACAGATAGAACCAGCCCAGCACCGCGAACATGATCACTTGAAAGATCGAGTTCAGGGCGACCAGGACCGCGGCGGCCTCCCGGTCTCCACAGGCAAGGTCGTTCCAGATGATCACCATGGCGATGCAGCGAGCCAGGCCCACGATGATCAGCCCGGTGCGATACTCGGGCAGGTCGGGCAAGAGCAGCCACGCCAGCGCGAACATCAGCGCCGGGCCTAGCACCCAGTTGAGCAGTAGTGAGCTCACCAGCAGTTTCCGGTCACCGGTGACGGTGTCGAGCCGGTCGTAACGCACTTTGGCCAGCACCGGATACATCATGATCAACAACCCCAGTGCGATGGGCAGGGATATGCCGTCGATCTGGATCTTGTCCAGTGCGGTGTTGAGTCCGGGTACCGAACGGCCCAGTAGCAGCCCGGCCGCCATCGCCAACCCGATCCATACCGGCAGGAACCGGTCCAGCAGCGACAGCTTGTCCACGACCGCGGTGTCGGCGCTCGTCGTACTCACGTCAGAGCCCCGTCATCGACGACGTCGAGGACTGCACAGAGCGCTCGCAGCGTGTCGGGGATCACCGAGTAGTACACCCACGAGGCCCGCCGTTCGGAGGCCAGCAGCCCGGCCTCCTTCAGCACTTTCAGATGGTGGGAGATGGTCGGCTGTTTGACGTCGAGGCCAGCCGAGATGTCGCAGACGCAAGCCTCGCCACCGGCGTGACTGGCGACCAGGCTGAACAGCCGAAGCCGCACCGGATCCGCGAGCGCCTTGAGCTTGCCAGCCACGTCGGCAGCGGCCTCGATCGACAGCGGCTCGCGGACCATCGGTGCGTAGGCGCAGTCAGCTACGCCGGGGAGGTTCAGATCTGACTTCGACACACATCGATATTGATCGCCATCGAATCAGTCGTCAAGCGAACAGATGGTGAACGATCAACTCGCGCAGCAGGCGCTGTCGGAATCGTCCTGGGCGTGCGCAGGATCGGGCCCGAACGTCTCCGAATCGGCCAGCACGGTGTACACCTCCCACCGCTCGCCGCCGGGGCCGGTCACCCACACCTTGTCTTGGGTGGCAAAGCAGCATGTGGTGCCGATCTCCTCGTCGGTGAACAGGCCCGCGTCGGTGAGGCGGGCGATTTCGTCGTGGACGACGGCGCTCGAGTCGACCTCGACGCCGAGGTGGTTGATGCTGCCGCCGCTGCCGGGATTTTCCAGCAGTACCAGCTTCAGCGGCGGCTCGGTGACGGCGAAGTTGGCGTAGCCCCGCTTGAGCTTGGCCGGCGGGGTGTTGAACAGTGCCGAATAGAACGCGACCGCCTCGTCGAGGTTGTCGACGTTGAGGGCCAGTTGCACACGGGACATTGCAGACTCCTGTAGGTATGTGACTTATGTCGAATTAGCGCGCTACGGCCACCCTGCCACCTTTTTGATATATGTCAAGAGACCTGGCAGGATTGTGATGTGCCCAAATCGCTGCCCATGATCGACATGTCCGCACCGGTCTGTTGCGCTCCGGTGGCCGCGGGGCCGATGAACGACGACGACGCCCTGCACGTGGCGATGCGGCTCAAGGCCCTCGCCGATCCGGCCCGGGTGAAGATCATGTCCTACCTGTTGAGCTCGCCGGCCGGCGAGGAGAACAGCGGCGATCTGGCCAAGGTTCTCGCGCTGACCGAATCCACTGTCAGTCATCACCTGAGCCACTTGCGGCGGGCGGGCCTGGTCGAATCGGTACGGCGCGGAATGAACGTCTACCACCGACCCCACCGCGATGCCATCAGCGCGCTGTGCGTGGTGCTGGACCCGAACTGCTGCCGGTAGCGGATGCTTCGTGCCGATGGAACATCCTGTGGCGTAACGGATACCGAGTTCAAGGCTGCGTTGGAGGCCGACGGCCCCACTGTCATCGTCGTGCCGACGAGGCCGCAGCTTCCGCACCTCGGTTAGGGGATCTGCCGGACTCGAGCGGTGGTGTCGGCACGCTCACTGCCTGACCGAGGGTTGACAGCACGATAGGTACGCTGTACGTATTTAGGTACGGCGTACCTATCGTGGCCCGCGGGATGGAGAATAGGCATGACCACAACGATCGAAACCAGCTTCGAGTCCGACGGCACCCGGTGCTCGGCTTGGCTGACCTACCCCGAGGGCTCGGGCCCGTTCCCGGCCGTAGTGCTCGTTCACGGTCTGGGTGCCACGCACCAGATGATGTTGGCGCAATACGAGCGAGCTTTCAGCGAGGCTGGGATCGCCACGTTGGCGTTCGACTACCGCACCACGGGAGCGTCGGCGGGATCCCCAAGGCAACGGTTGGCAATGCGTCGCCAACACGCCGATGTCGTTGCTGCCGTTGAATTTCTGAAGTCTGACCCCAACATCGACCGTCGGCGGGTGGGGTTATGGGGTACCAGTCTGGGCGCCATGCATGCACTGCGCGTGGCGGGCGAACGCGACGATCTCGCCGCCGTCGTCGTTCAATGCCCGATTGTCCACGGCCCGGGAGCGGCGCTGCGTTCCGGCTTCGCGCCGGTGCTGCGGATGACACCGCCGATCGTGACGGACGTGATGCGAGCCGCTACCGGGTCGACGCGCAAGTACATTCCGATCGTCGGAGCGCCGGGAAGCACCGCAGTCGTCACCGCGCCCGGCGCACTGGAAGGGTGGAATTCGACTGCGCCGCGATGCTCGCCGTTCGACAACCGGATCGCCGCGGCCAACGCCCTGGGTCTCGCGCTGATCAGCGCCAAGCGGAAGGCGTCGAAAATCTCTGCTCCGCTTCTGATCTGTGTGTCCTCCAACGAGAACCTGATGGACGTCAAACATGTTTACGACGTCGCCGGAGCAGCACCCAAAGCTACAGTTCGCTCCTACGACGGCGATCATTTCGAGATCTACCATCCGCCACTGGTATCGGCGCTGCTGGCCGATCAGACCGCTTTCTTGGTCGAGGCGTTGCATGTCGGCTCGTGAGTTACTGCTGCGTCAGGACCGCTCCTTCCTCGACTTCGCCCGTTCATTGACGCCGAGGCAGTGGGCGATGCCGAGCCTGTGTTCGCAATGGACTACCCACGAAGTGCTCGCGCATCTGGTGATCGGTAGCAGCATGTCAGTGCCGTCGCTCTGCAGGGAGCTGGCCGTGCACCGGATGAACTTCGATCGAACCAATGCTGTTGTTGCGCAACGTCTTGCGTACGAATACGCGCCAGAGGCGCTGATGGACTCGTTCGAGCTGCTCGCCGAACGCCGACATGGAATCGGAAAGTTGTTCCCGCCCACGCTGCTGATGGGTGATCACGTCATGCATCACCTCGACATCGCCTTGGCGTTGGGTGAGCAGGTCGACGTCGCCGACGAGATCATTCACGCCGTCCTGGACGCGGAGGTCGGCATCGCGAACCCCTTCGTCCCCGCGAAGCGAAATGCTTCGGATTTGGTGCTGCGTGCATCCGACACCGGCTGGGCGTTCACCGCGGGACGCGGCGCGCTCGGCGTGGTCGTGGGTGAGGCCGCGCATATCGCCTCGGCGCTGGCGGGGCGGCCCCATGCGTTAGCTTTCCTGGAGGGCGACGGAGTCGTCGTGCTCCGCACGCGGATTGAGCCACCGATTGCCGGCCGCAACGTCGTCTAGTTGCGGCGTTCAGCGGCCGCGAGTCCTAGCAGAAGAAACTCTAGGCTGCGGTGAAATTCGGCTGCGGCAGTGGACTGTTGGCTCACCTTCGCCAGGGCCGCGATACCGGGGTAGTCGTCACCTGCCAGTTTGTTGATTCGCGCGGCGCCCGCGGTATTGGCGTCGTCGTGGGCCGTAGTCCCCGCCACCAGACCGGCGAACTCGGCCTGCGCGGAACCGGTCACCAAGGCGATGATCGCGCGGAAGGCGACCAGCACATCGCGCGCGGACAGCGCAGAACGTGACAGAGCGACGATCAACTGCTCGGCGGGCGCATAAGCTGATGCCGACACCGAACGACGAGTCAGGACGAGTGGTACGGCGTTCGGGTGTGCCCGTAGCACCTCCCACAAGGCTGTCGCGGTCGCCGTGACATCGTTGCGCCAATCGTCGGTTGGCTCAGGCAGAGTCACTGAACCGATGACCGCGTCGACCACCAAATCTTCCAGTCCCTCGCGGCCATTGACGTAGTTGTACAAGGTCATGGGGCCGGTGCCCAGTTGTGCGGCCACTGCCCGCATGCTGAGTGCAGCCACACCGTCGTGCTGCACGATGCGCAGTGCGCATTGACCAATCTCGTCGGTGGTGAAGCGAGCCCGCATGTCGCATCGGCCTTTCGTGTGACCCATCCGGCGCAAAGGTACAGTGTACGTGTTGGGACCGTTTGGCGGCCCCGCGCAGCGCCTGGCCCCTGGATTTGTCCCCGGCGTTGGTGACCAAAGGCCATATCGGCCCCCGGCAGCCGGCGTCACAGTCGAATGAGCCGACCACACCGGCCACGACGGGGGACAAGGGGGTCGCCATGCGCAAGGCGGGCCTATCGATCGCGCTCATCGCGACCGCGCTGAGTGCCGGACTCCTCCTGGCGCTCGCGCCCGTCACGTCCATGGCCGTCGCATTGGCGGCAACCGGCCTGTTCATGGGCGGCACCGGGCACTCGCTGAGCATCCCGCAGGACACCACCGAGTACATCGCCAACTACGTGGACAGCGCGGATATCAAGTACGTCACACCGTCAGGGTTGTGCACCGGTGGTGACCCGGGATGCGCGCGGGCGGCGGTCTACACCCCCGAACAATTCAGATTCGATACCGGGCTGTGGGACATGCCGTTCGACGAGTCAGTAGCGATCGGGCTGGCCAATCTCGACGCCTGCCTGCGAACCGCGCCGTGCACCGTCACCACACCACCGTTCACCGCGACCGGACCGGCCACTTTGACCGATACCTCCTACGTGGTGTTCGGCTATTCGCAGAGCGCCACCATCGCCGCTCAGGAGAAGTACGACCTGATTGCCCACCCGCCAGCCGGCAAAGACGTCGGCTTCGTGCTGACCTCAAACCCCAACCGACCCAACGGCGGAATCCTCGAACGCTTCGTCGGCGCTTACCTCCCGATCCTCGGCGTCACCTTCGACGGGGCGATGACCACCAACTCACCTCAACCCAACCCGCTGATCACCGTTGACGTCGCCCACCAATACGATCCGGTGTCGGACTTCCCGACAAACCCGCTCAACCTGCTCGCCGATCTCAATGTGGCACTCGGCTTTGTCTACTTCCATCCCGAGACCGCCTACTTCGCGGTCGACGATGTTCAGTTGCAAGGGCAATATCAGGACAGCACGTTCTACCTGGCGCCTGCCAAGACGCTGCCGCTGCTCATGCCGCTCGAACAGATCCCGTTCATCGGTCCGCCGATCGCGGCGACCCTGGATCCGCCGCTGCGCGTGCTTGTCGAAGCCGGCTACGATCGGACCATCAATCCCGGAAAGCCCACGCCCGCAAGGTATCTGTACTGCCCTGACCCGATCAAGACTGCGATCGACTTCCTGGTGGCCATCCCGACCGGCTGGGACAACGGAATCGCCGCCATCACCGGCAATCCGGCGAACCGCCCGTTTCACACCACGCCACCGGGCGCCTACGGAGTCGGCGGCCCGCCGGTCTACACCGGCGCGGTCGACCCGTACGGTCCACCGACGCCATACACTCCGGTGCGACAGGTGTCGTCGGCAACCGCGAAGATCAGGCCAGCGACGCCGGCGCGGCATAGGTCGGCACCGAAACCGTCTGTGCGACAAACCAACAAGTCGCCCGGGTCACGCCACAATCATCGCCCCAGTGTGCGTCCTCATCCGCCGGAATCGGCGCGTCACGGATGAAACCGCACACTCGCCGTGAGCGCAGCGTCAGGCCACCGGCATCTCGCTCTTACGAGCATCACGGGCCAACAGCCGATCTCGCTGCTCCTCGGCAGTGGCGCCGAAACCGTTGGTCACCGACCCATGCCGGCGCGTCGACGGGCGGGTGCAGATCGCTACACTCCCGCAGGCACCCGCTCCCGCGCCACCGACTGGCGCATCTGCTGACGCAACGTGGTGAAGTCAGAGATGGTCTTGGCCACCACCGTCGCGACCGGGCGGGCGTTGCGGCTGGTGGCCTCGGTCTTGGACACCATGATCACGCTGTCGATGTAGGGCTGGATGGTGGTGGCGTTCTGGACGGTCGCCACGATCACCAACTGGAAGCCGAACTTGCGGAAAGCCTGCAACGCCTGCTGGGCGAACTGCGGGTCGGATTTGGAGAACGCCTCGTCGAGCATCAACTGGGCGAAAACCGGCTTGTTGTCCGAACTCGCGGGGCTGGCCAGGTTGAAGCTCAACGCGCCGGCCAGACAGAACGCCATCAGTTTCTCTTGTTCGCCGCCGGAGTTGTCGCCGGCGTTGCTGTGCGTCCGGATCAGTTCTCCGGTGCTGATATCCCATTCGGCGCAGTCGAAGGTGAACCGGTTACGCACGTCGAGGGCGTCACGGGTCCAGGCCTTGTCCTCAGGTGCGGTGGAGGCCAACCGATTTCGCAGTCGAAGGATGTCGGCGTACTGATCCAGGATCGCCTGCTTGTCACCCAGCCCGACCTCGGCGATCCGGCGCGAGATGGCCCGGACGATCTCGGTCAGCTCGGCGACGGCGGTCAGGCTGCGCGGGGTGGCCCGCAGCGTCAGCCGGGTGCCATTGTTGAACTCGACGGCGCCCAGTCCGGTGTTGACCCGGTCGATCTGCTCGCTGATCCGCCGGGCCTCCTGCTCAGCCACCCGGTGCAGGGTGAGGATCGCATCCGGCGCCTGCTCGGTGACCAGGCGCATCATCCGGTCGTAGGCCTCCGGCAGCTCCCGTTCGTCGATGTGACGGCACAGCGCCACGTAGTCGTGCACCCGCTCGTCGAACACGTCACTGTCGTTGGGAATCGCGTCGGGGAACGCGGTGTCGAACGTGTTGAGGATACGAGCCAACTCGTCGTAGGAGCGGCGGCGGCTCTCGCGCAGTTGCTCCCGCTCACGCCGGATCGCGGTGAACACCGCCTCGCGGTGCGGTTCGGGGTTGAGCACCTCCAACGGCACCGGAACGTCGGCGGCGTAGCGGTTCAGCAGTTCGGTCAGCGGCTCGGACACGAACGCGGGGGAGAGCCGGTCCTGCAGCTCGAGTAGCTGGGTCCGCCGGCCGTCGAGGTCGTCGCGGCGGGTCTGGATCGCGCCGCGACGCGTCATCAGCGTCTGGATCTCTTCCCAGCATTCGTCGGCCCGCGCCGACAACGCCTCGATGTCGGGATTGTCGGCCAGCAGCAGCTCGTACTGATCGCGCAACCGGTCGGCGTGCCCGTCGGCGGTCTCGATGTCGATTTGATTCCACTGCGGGAACTGCTCGCAGATCGCCTTGAACGCCGCGGCCCGATCCCGCCACTGCTGACGCTGCGCGGCGATCTCGTCGGCGGTGCGCCGGGCCTGCTGGTAGGCCTCTTCGGACTTGCCAAGATCAACGGTCAACGCGTCGAGCTTGGCGGCCACATCGCCCTGGTAGATGTAGTCGGTCTGCTTGAGTGGACGCCGGTCGTCCTTGACCGCCAGCCGCTCGGAGTCCTTGTACAGGCCGGTGTCGGTGACCGCCCGCCGGAAGCGGGAGAACACATCGGGGGTGTCGACGCAGACGTGATCGCCGGCCGCCGCGATGACGCTGGCTGCCTCGGCCGCACACGTGTGACTGGGATCGACGAGGAACAGCTTGCCGCCCAACGTATTCGGTTCGGCCTCAACCGGGACGGCGCCCACCGAGGCGGCCCGCACGTGGTGCAGTTGCAGCCGTCCGCCCATATTGGTCTCGTTGACAAAGCGCAGTACCGCGGCGTAGCGGTCGTCGGGCACCAGCAACCGCAGGCCGACACCGCGCAGCACCTTCTCCACCGCCACCCGCCAGCGGCTCTGATCAGCACGCAGATCCATCAGCTCGGCGACGTAGGGCAGCTCGGCGGCATCGACACCGACTGCGGCGCAGATGTGCTCACGCATGGTGATCGCGAACTCGGGCAGCGCGGAGCCGACGTGCTCGACACGCTTGAGTTCCTTGGCGGCCTCGTCGCGGGCGATGCGCGCCGCCTTCTGCGCGTACTCGGCGTCGGTGGACGCCTCGCGGCCGCGGTCCAACTTGGCCAGCAGTTCGGTGGCCTGCGTGATGAGTTCCTCGCGCAGGTTCCAGAAGTCGTCGGCGCTGTCGGGAACCTTGATGGCCTGCGCGTTCAGCAGCGCCTCGTAGGCGGCCCGGCGTCGCGACACCTGTTCGGCCTGCGCTTCGGCGTTGGCTACCTGGGACTGCAGCGGCCCCAGGTTCGCGCTGGATCCACTGATCTGTGCGTTGAGTGAATCACCCTCGGCCTTGGCGAGATTGAGCTGGCGGGTGACGTCCTCGTACTCGTTGCCCAGCTGGTCGATGGTGGCGTCCAGCGATTCGATCTGCGCCGGGCACTGCGCCAGCCGGACGTGGTCGGTGTAGGCGCGCACCATCGGCGCGTCCACCAGGTCGATGATGCCCAGATCGGAGGACTCCGAGGCGTAGCGCTGCTGGATCTTCTCGATATCGCCGAGGATCTTGCGTTTGCGCTGGGCGACCGCCAGCAGCTCGCGGGCCTCGACCAGAGGATCGATCTGTTTGAGCGCCTCCGGTAGCCGGGTCAGGCTGCCAGGCTCGTCGAGCATGAACTCACGGACGAACTGCTCCAGTCCACCAACGCTTTTCAGCGACTTGGCCTTGCCGAGCAGTTGCTGCGCGGCATCGGAGGCCCGAATGCCGATAGTGGCGTACAGCTGGGCCAGGTACTGGGATTCGACCTTGGTCGAGAAGCGCCACTCGTCGGCTTTGAACACCGCGGAGTCGAAGCGGCCCGCCGCCCAGCGATTGCAGACGTCCTCGATATCGCGGTCGCCGTCGGCCAGCACGAACCGGCTCGAGGAGTCCGACCGGGACTCGCCGGTCAGCCATTTCAGCACCAGGCCGGTGATGGTGCGCCCGGTGTTGCTGGTGTAGGTCACCGCGACCGCCGACCAGGCGGTGCCCTCACCGCGCAGGTACATCACCTTGCTGGCGCCGGCGTCGCTGCGCTGTCCCCAGGCGCCGCGCACGTACTTGTCGACGGTGCGCCGGCCGGCGTTGGAGCCGGCCGCCGAGTTGTCCCCGGACGCGTTGAAGTTGCGCCGGTTGAACGGCAGGAAACCCAGCGAAATAGCGTCCAGCAGCGACGATTTCCCGCTACCGGAGGCCCCGGCGATCAGTGCGCCGCCCTCGCTGAACGGAATGTCGTGATAGCCGTCGAAGACACCCCAGTTGATGACCTGCAGGCGGGACAGATGGAACTGTTCAGGCGTCAAGAGCAACCTCCTGGTCGTCGCGGTCGGCCCCGACCCCACCGGTCAGCAGAAGTTCGAACTGCTGTTGGAGTTCGCTGATCACCGACGCGGTCATCACCGCATTGATCACCGGGCTGATGGTGTAACTGTCCTCGTCGTCGCGGGTCTTGCGCAGGATCTCCAGGGCGGTCAACCGGGCGATCGCACCGTCGATCCGGGCGGTGAAGGTCACGGTGTCGCGGTCGACGCCGCCCGGTACCCCGGAGAACAGTCCGTGCACTTCGTCGCGGCTGATCACGACGCTCTGACCACCGGAGGCGCGCATCATCTGGGCCAGGTGCAGCGCCAGAATCGAGTCATAGGTGCCCAGTGGCTCGCGACGCAAAAGCTTCGCGCCCCTAGCAGATTCATAACGAGCCTGCTCGACGAACGCGACGTCGGCACCGTCGACGACACGCAGCAGCAAGTCCAATTCGGACAGTCGCACCGACAGCTGGGCGCGGTACTCCAGCACCCAGCTGTAGAGATCGGAATCGGACTCGGCGCTGATGTAGCGGCGGGTCAGCAGCTGCTGCAGCGCCCAGCAGGCCCGGTCGGGCATTTCACTGACATCACCGTCGAAGCGGGGGCGACGCTGGTGCGGGGTACGGGCGGTCTGGTCGACCTGCGGCAGGGCCGACAGCGCCGTGATGTCGACCTCGGGATTGGCACTCACGCACCGGCTCCCTGCAGGCTGGAGATCGGTTCGGTGAACATCAGGTGCGGAACCTCCATCTCGCGATCACGGCCGTCGAGCGACTGGAACCGGACGGTGACCGATTCCGATGCCCGGCCGGCCGCAGGCTGTTTGAGCGCCCATGACCACAACACGATGACGTGGCCCAGGTACGCCGCGTCGAGCAGTTGCACGGCTTCCGGCAGCGACAACGGCCCGCCGGCGTCGAGTGCGGTGTTGATCATCTCCGACATGGCCGGCGCATCGACCTGGGTGGTCAACGCCGCGAAGCTGGACAGGTCCAGCTCACCGTCAGCAGCCTGGGCGGGTTTCGGATTGGACAGGTCACCGATCCGGAAGCTCAGCGCCCCAACCGAAGTGATGGCGTGGCGGGCCAGCGGAAGTTCGATGTCCAGCCGCGAGTCGGTCAGCGAGGTCTTCAGCAGGGCGCGCGCCGCGCCGATGGCGTCGCTGAGCTGGCGGGCCACGCCACGACTCTGCTCCAGGGTGCCGAACGCGGTGAACCGCTTGACCCGCTGTGCGCAGCGCTGCTGGATACGTTCGACCTCGTCGATCTGGTGGCCGACCAGCTCGAAGAAACCGGCCATCACCTTGCGCAGCGCCGGGTCGAGCGCGGGCAGCGCCTCGGCGACGGCGGCGACGTCGGCCTCGAATTCGGCTCGCTGGTCGGGGTCGTTGATCATCCGCAGGAAGGCGCGGTGCGAGTCACGGCCCTGCGAATCCCAGGCGGCCTGGTAGTCGGCGTACATCTGCCGCTGCCGGTCGCGGTAGGCCAGGTTGCTGTCGATGGGCTCGTCGAGGGCGGCGGTGGCTCGTTCGATCATCGTGCCGTACTGGCCGATGTCGGTGATCAGCCGTTCCATCTGCAGGGCGATGGCGTGGGCCTCGTCGTACATGTCGGTCATGTCGACATCGGTGCAGCGGTCGGCGAAGTCGCCGAGATCGCCGAGATCACCGTCGCCGCGCTCCAGCGCGTCGAGTTCGGCCTGCAGGGCGGCGATCTCGCCCTGGATGCCGACGCGGATCCGGTCCGAGTCGTTGCCGACGCGCAGGGCGATCTGTTTGAGGCGCGCGGCGATGCCGTTGATCGAGCCGCCGGTGGCGATGGTGTCCTGCCGGCGCAGACCGCGCAGAAAATCCAGTGCCCGGCGCGCGTCCTGGGTCAGGTAGCACAGGTTGCGCTCCACCCCGCTGCGCTGATCGGCGACTCGGTGCAGCCAGCCCTGACTGGCCCAGGTCTTGATCAGGCCCAGCCCGGACTGCTCACCACCGGGACGTCCGAGTTCGTCGAGATCGCGCTCCAGGCGCACCACCAGCTCGGTCTCGGGGACCACGCCGGCGCTGACGTGCCGTTCCATCAAGGTGGCGTAGACGCCGAGGTTGAGCGTGGCCAGCAGCCGGATGGTGGGGGAGCCCTGGATGTCGCGGTTGACTTCGAGGAGGTCGACGGCCGACAAGCTGGTGTCGTCGTCCACGGCGGTCTCCTCCTCGATGCAGTTGGTCGGACGCTCCAACATAGGCCACGGTGGGGACATCGCTGCCACCCGCGCGGGGGTGTCGGAGGCCTTTCGGAAAAGGTCGTCACAGGCGTATCAGAGGCCTCGTCGGCCACACAAATTGGCCGGTGAGGCGGGCCCCGTCGGGTCGCGAGCGTGCGCGTACGTACGCCCGCGACGGCGTGTCGCGGGCCCGACACGCACGCTCACACGAGAGCGCCGCCTACCGCAGCAACTGGCCCTGCGGCCGGGTGGCCAGCGGCTTGGGCCGCACGAGCTGCGGCCACCAGAACCACCGCCCCATCAGCGCGGCGATCGCCGGCGTCATGAACGCCCGCACCACCAGCGTGTCGAACAGCAGGCCGAGTCCGATCGTCGTGCCGATCTGGGCGACCACCACCATGGCGCTGACCGACATCGAGATCATGGTGAACGCGAACACCAGGCCGGCCGCGGTCACCACCGACCCGCTGCCGCCCATGGCGCGGATGATGCCGGTGTTGATCCCGGCCGGTATCTCCTCCTTCATCCGCGACACCAGCAGCAGGTTGTAGTCGGCGCCGACGGCCAGCAGGATGATGACCGCCATCGCCATCACCATGAACTGCAACTCCATGCCGAGGATGTGTTGCCACAGCAGCACCGACAGCCCGAAGGACGCACCCAACGACAGCACGACGGTGCCGACGATCACCGCGGCCGCCACGATGGCGCGGGTGATGAGCAGCATGATGATGAAGATCAGCGACAGGGCCGCCACTCCGGCGATCAGCAGGTCGTACTTGTTGCCTTCCTGCATGTCCTTGAATGCCGATGCGGTGCCACCCAGATACACCCGGGATCCTTCCAGCGGCGTGCCCTTGATGGCTTCGAAGACGGCGTTCTTGATCGCGTCGATGCGGTTGATGCCGTCAGCCGACAGCGGATCGTTCTCGTGGGAGATGATGAACCGCACGGCATGGCCGTTGGGGGAGATGAAGTTCTTGATGCCCCGCTTGAATTCGTCGTTGTCGAAGATCTCCGGCGGCAGGTAGAAGGTGTCGTCGTTGAGCGAGTCGTTGAACGCCGCGCCCATCGCCGCCTGGTTCTCGCTCAGCGCCGCCTGCTGATCCTGCATGCCGGCCTGGGTAGCCTGCTGGGTCAGCATCATGATGCGCATCCGCTTCATCGACTCGATCGACGAACGCATCAGCGGAACCATCTGCGGGACAAGGGCATCGAGGGCATGCATGTCCGGGAGCAGTTGCTGGATGTCGTCGGTCATCTTGTCGACGCCGTCGAGGGTGTCGAACACCGACCGCGTGGACCAGCACAGCGGGATGTCGTAGCAGTGCGGCTCCCAATACAGGTAGCTGCGGATCGGGCGGAAGAAGTCGTCGAAGTCGGAGATGTGGTCACGCAGCTGGGCGATCTCGGCGGCCATCTCGTCGGTCTTGGTCACCATGGCGTGCATGGTGGTGCTCATCTGCTCCATCAAGTTGATCATCTGGGTCATCGTGTTGATGGTGTCTTGCATCTGTTGACCCTGAACCAGCATGTCGGCCATCCGGTCCTGCAGATAGGACCGGTTCATCGTCTGGTTGGTGTTGCCCATGCTCATCTGGGCGGGAATCGTGCTGTACTTCAACGGCTTTCCGGCCGGGCGGGTGATCGACTGCACCCGGCCGATTCCCGGCACCTTGGCGATCGCCTTGCTGATCTTCTCGATGACCAGGAAGTCGGCCGAGTTGCGCACGTCCTGATCGGTTTCCAGCAGCAGCATCTCGGGGTTCATCCGGGCGATCGGGAAGTGCCGCTCGGCGGCGGCGAAACCTTCGTTCGCCGGCAGATCGGCCGGCAGATACTTGCGGTCGTTGTAGTTCGGCTGGTAGCCGGGCAGGGTGATCAGGCCGATCAGGGCGATCAGGACCGTCACGAACAGGATGGCCGCCGGCCAGCGCACCACGGCCGCACCCAGGCGTCGCCAGAACCGGATCCGCATGGCGCGCTTGGGTTCGAGCAGGCCGAAGCGGCTGGCCACCGTGACGATCGCGGCGCCCAGCGTCAGCGCCGACACCACCGCGACCACCATGCCGACGGCCAGCGGCACACCGAGCGACTTGAAATACGGCAACCGGGTGAACGACAGGCAGAACGTCGCTCCCGCGATGGTCATTCCGGAGCCCAGCACCACGTGGGCGGTGCCGTGATACATCGTGTAGTAGGCGTCTTCGCGGCTCTCCCCGACGGATCGGGCCTCCTGATAGCGCCCGATCAGAAAGATCGCGTAATCGGTGGTCGCCGCGATGGCCAAGGTCACCAGCAGCTGGGTGGCGAACGGCGACAAGCCGATCAGGTCGTGGTAGCCCAGGAATGCGACCGCCCCGCGGGTCACGGTCAGACCCAGCACCAGCATCACCAGCACCAGTCCGACCGTGACGATCGACCGGTAGAAGAACAGCAACATCACGATGATGACGGCGATGGTGGTGAACTCGATGATCCGGATGCTCTTGTCGCCGGCGACCTGCTGGTCGGCCTGCAGCGCGGGACCACCGGTCACGAACACCTTCAGGCCCGGCGGCGGTGACAGGCCCTTGACGATCTTCTGGACGGCCTCGACGGATTCGTTGCCGAGCGTCTCGCCCATGTTGCCGGCCAGGGCCACCTGCACGTAGACGGCCTTGGAGTCGGCGCTGAGCGCACCGGCCTCAGTCAGCGGATCGCCCCAGAAATCCTGGATGTGCTGCACGTGCGTGGTGTCGGCCCGCAGCTTGGCGATCATCTCGTTGTAGAAGCGATGCGCGTCGTCGCCGAGGGGCTGGTCGCCCTCGAGCACGATCATCGCCGAGCTGTCGGAGTCGGACTCCTCGAAGACCTGACCCGAGCGCATCATCGCGATGACCGACGGCGCCTCCTTCGGCGACATGGACACCGCCCGCAGCTTGCCCACTTCCTCCAGCTGCGGCACGGCCACGTTGAGGACGACGATCAGGCCGACCCAGCCCAGGATGATCGGCACCGCCAACCGGCGGATCCACTTGGCGACAACCGCTCGCTGCGGCGGCTCCGCGTGGACCACGCGTTCCTCGGTTGGGGTGCTCACCAGGCCCTCCTGCGCTCAACGCCCCGGCTGGGCACCTCGGTGCGAATCCTCCCGTGCGGCGAATATTTAGTCAGTCATACCAGATGCGCAGGGGTCGGTGTGAGGTTGGTTACGCCGGGGATCGGCCGTCTGGACTGGTCAAATCGCCGAATGCAGTGGCGGCGGGCTGTCGTGCAGCAGTGCCCGGCCGATGTGCTGATATTTCCAGCGGATCGGGTCGTGCAGGGTATGGGTGCGGGCGTTGCGCCAGAAGTGGTCGAGATTCAACTCCGCCGCCACGCTGCGCGTCCCGCTGACCTCGAACAGGGCGCTGGATAGCTCGTTGGCGGCCTTGTCGGCCACGATTTTCGCACCTGCCACCGCCAGCGAGGCGTCCGCGGCCCGATCGGCGGCATCGGAGTCGGCACCGACCGTCGCGTCCACCTTGACCCCCGCCGAAGCGAGTACGGCCTCGGCGGCCTGCACCACGACAGCCAATTCCCCGAACCGCTGGATCAGCAGCGGGTCATCGATGGCGCGCGTGACGCCCGCTTCGAACCATGGCCGGCTCTTCTCCCGGACGAACGATACGGCCGCCACGAGCGCGCCCCTGGCGATGCCGACATCGATCGCGGCGTGCAACAGCTGCGCGAACGCGCCGTACCCGGTCGGCGTGCTGACGGCCGGGGCGCGCGGGACCAGGGCGGACCGATCGACCAGGACCTCGTCGAAGACGACGGTGCCGCTGCCGGTGGTTCGCTGCCCGACCGCCGCCCAGTCGTCGACGATCCGCACTCCCGGGGTGTCGGCGGGCAGGAAGACGACGTATTGACCGTCGGCCAGGCCACTTTCGCGATCGGGATCGTCGAGCCGGGTGAGCACGGCCAGGGTATCGGCGAACAGTGAACCGGTGCAGTAGTACTTGGCGCCGTCGATTCGAAACCGGTCGTCGGCCGGACGCACCGTGGTGGCGATGTCGGCAACCGTCGGACTGCTCCGCTCGGTTTGGGCGTTGGCGATCCGTGCGCCGCGCAGCAGTCGCTGGGAATAGTGCCGCAGTTGTTCGTCGGAGCCGGCCAGCCGCAACAGGTTGACGTTGACGAAGTGGCTGTGCGGGATCTGAGCGATGTTCGGATCCGCGGCGGCCAGGATTCGGATCAGGTCGGCCACCACACTGGGTGGCAGGTCGGCACCTCCATAGGCGTTGGGGACGGTGACGGCCAGCAACCCGCTGGCAGCCAGCCGGTCGATCTGGGCAAACGGCAACTCGCGCAACCGGTCGCGAGTTGCTGCCCCGAGCGCGAATTCGCCCGCCAGCTCAGTGGCCACGGCGACCGCTTCGCCGGCGGACAGAACCGGACAGGCGGATGTGGCAGATACGGTGGTCATGTTGGCTCAGACCGCCGCGGCTTTGACGGCCCGACTGACTTCTTGGCGGAGCCGGACGTACTCGGCGCACTGGCGCAGTTCGTCGGCGTCGATGCCGGACCGCGGCAGGTCGACCGTCAGATCCAGGGCGACCTGGCCCGGGCGATGGGTGAGCACGACGATCCGCGATCCCAGGAACGCCGCCTCGTCGGCACTGTGGGTGACGAAAACCGTGGTGCGGCCTGCGTCGACGCTGACCCTGCGGATGTCCTCCTGCAGGCGTTCTCTGGTCAGCGCGTCCAACGCGGCGAAGGGCTCATCGAGCAGCAGCAGGGAGGTCTCCGGGCGCTCGGAGGCCAGCGCCCGTGCGATCGCCACCCGCTGCTGCTGCCCGCCGCTGATCTCCCAGATCTTGCGGCCGGCAATGTCTTCCAGGCCTACCCGCTGCAGTAGCTCGTCACGGCGCTGCGTTCGCCGATCCCGGGGAGTCCCCGCATACTTCAACGCCAGTTCCACATTGCCGCCGACCGTGCGCCAGGGGAACAACCGGGGCTGCTGGAACACCACGCCTGCGGTCTGTCCGGGGACCGGCCGGCGTCCGGATACCGTGACCTCACCGCCGGTCGGGGATTCGAATCCGGCGATCAACCGCAACAGCGTGCTTTTGCCGCAACCCGACGCCCCGACCAGAACCAGGAACGAGCCGGGTTCGACGTCCAGATCGACCGGACCCAGCGCCGTGGTATCCCCGTACCGGTGCTCGACGCCGCGGATCTGGATACCGCCGTCGGCGTGGGAGTCTGACAATTCAGCGGTCAGGCCGGTGTCACTGGGTGATGACATCGGGCAGCCCCTGGGTGTAGATGGCGTCCTGGAACGTCTTCAGCGGTGCCGCCGCCGGGATCTGCTTCTGCTCGGCAAGGAACTGCGAGGCGCTCTCCAGGTTGGCCGCCACATTGCCCGGATTGCCCTGGCTGCCCAGCCATTGCGGCGACGCGACCTCCTGAGGAGTGAGGTACACACCCTGCTTGAGCTGTCCCTCGACATCGGCGGGGCTCAGCCCGATCTCGGCGGCGATCGCCTTGGCGGCGGCGGCCGGATCGTCGTGGATGACAGTCAGCGCCCGAGCCTCTTGCTTGCGCCAGACGTCGACGACATCGGGATGGTCCTTGGCGAAGGCATTCGACACCGCCGCCAGGTCCAGAGTCGGCTTACCGTCCCTGGCCAGTTGCCGGCTGGTGATCAGGTCCTTGCCGGTCTTGCGCAATTGGTCCAGGGTGGGCAGCCAGGTGTACGCGGCGGCGATGTCACCCCGCTCCCATGCCGCCAGGATCGCCTGCGGCTGTAGATCGATCAGCTGAACATCGTTGGGGGACAGCCCGTTCTGGGCCAGCGCGGCCAGCAGACTGTAATGCGCGGTGGAGGCGAACGGGGTGGCGACTCGCTTGCCCTTGAGGTCGGCGATCGTGTTGATCCCACTGCCGTTGCGGGCCACCAGCGCCTCGTTGTCACCGGCGACGTCCAGCACGAACGCGACGCTGTAGGGAATGTTCAGCGGCGCGGACAATCCCCGCGCGACGGGGCTGGAGCCCAGCGCACCGAAATCGAGTTCCTTGGCGATGAACGCGGTGTTGACGTCGGCGCCGGAGTCGAACTTGATCCATTTGATGTTGTACTCCGGCAACGCATCTTCCAGCCACCGATTGTTCTTGACGATCAGGTCACCGCTGGGAAAGGTCTGGTACCCGACGCGCAGCGTGGGCTTACCCGCCTCGGATTTCGAGCGATCAACCGAGCACCCGGCCATCCCGATCACGGCGATCGCGGCGGCCGCCAGGCTGATGAGCTTCTTGTAGGTCATACCTTTCCTCTCCACGGAACGGCCCGACGCTCGAGCGAGCGCAGGAAGCCGTCGATCACAAGTCCCGAGAAGCCGATGGCGAAGATGCCGACCAGCACCACGGGGGTGTTGTTGTAGTTGCTGGCGTCCTTGACCAGACCGCCGATCCCGGGGATGCCGTTGAACAGTTCGGCGGCGACGACCGAGGAGTAGGCCATCCCGACCGCCAGGCGGATGCCGGTGAAGGTCTCGGGTAGTGCGGAGGGTACGACGATGTCGCGCACCACGTCTCGCCGCGTCGCCCCCAGTGCTCGGGCCGCTTCGACCAGGCTGACCGGGACCGCCACCACCGCAGCGGTGGTGGCCACCGCCGCCGGCGGTAACGCCGCCAGCGCGAGCAAGGTGATCTTCGGCGCCTCGTCGATGCCGAGCCAGATCACCAGGAGGAAGAAGTAGGCCAGCGGAGGCAGCGCTCGCAGGAAGGTCAACCAGGGCTCCAGCACGCTCCGGACCCAGGGGATCGACCCCATCACCAGGCCGAGCAGGACACCGGCCACCACACCGACCACGACACCGACGAGGACTCGCCGCAACGTCATGTACAAGTGCTCCCACAGCAGGTAGCCGGCATACCCGCGCACCCCGTCATGGGTGGTCGAGACGTCGACGAAGGCGCGCCAGACGGTGCTGGGGAACGGCACGAAGGTCTGGTTCCAGATGCCGCTGGCCGCGGCGCCCTGCCAGAGCGCGAAGAACACCAACAGTGACACCAGGGGTAGGCCCACCCGCGAGAGCCACCGGGGCCATCGGGAGGCGGCTGCGGAATCGCCCGCGGCCGCACGGGACGCACCCGAGGGTGTGACATCGACGAACACGGACACCCGAACACCTTTGCCCGCTGACAGGCGGCTGTGAATGGCTACGCTCAGCGCGAGTCAAACTCCGCGCGGGCACTTGTGCTCACGCCGAAGCTAACCCTTTGTCTCCCAGCACAGGGCAGGAGAGGGTGGTGGCCGCCCGTTGCGGATCATCACCAGGAGGCTCGACTGTGACACAGGTGCACGATCGCCACGATCGCCTGGTGGCCGACGCCGAGTCGGAACTACTTCGTCGTCTCGATGACGGCTCGCTCACCGAGATCGAGGTGGCCTGGAGCGACCCGTTCGGCCACGCCGCCGGAAAGCGCATCCCGGCAAAGCAATTCCTCGACCGAGCCCGGCACGGCTTCGCCTTCTGCGAGGCGGCGCTGGGCTGGAACACCGACGGCACCGTCATCGACGGGCTGCGTCTGACCAACTGGGACGGCGGTTATCCCGACGTCCACGCCGTCCCGGACCTGTCCACGTTCACACCGCTGCCGTGGCGAACCGGGGTGGGGCACGTGATCTCCGACATCGTTCGTCCCGACGGTGCGCCGTCACTGCTGGACCCGCGCGGGGCGCTGCGGCGGGTGATCGCGCGGCTGGCGGCGCTCGGGTTCACCGCCAAGGTGGGTGTCGAGTTCGAGTTCTATCTGCTCAATCCCGACGGCTCACCGATCCAGAACGACATCCACGCCTACTCGCTGGAGAACGCCAACACCCTGGACCCGGTGCTCTCCGATCTCTACGACGTGCTCGGCGCGTTCACCCGCCTGGAAGGAATCCACACCGAGTACGGCCCCGGTCAGGTGGAGACCAACCTGGTCTACACCGAGGCATTGCAGGCCGCTGACGATGGTGCGCGACTGAAATACGCCGCCAAAGAGGTCGCCCGCAAACACGGCAAGGTAGCCAGCTTCATGCCCAAACCATTCTCCGAGCATTCGGGAAGTTCGGCGCATCTTCATATTTCGCTCTGGCGGGACGGTGAACCCGCCTTCGCATCGATCGACGGACAGGAGAACGAACTGACCCTGCTCGCAATCGCCGGCCTGCTCGAACACCTGCCGTCGATCACCCTGTTCGGGGCACACTCGGTCAACGCCTACCGGCGCTACACGCCCGATTCGTTCGCACCCGACACGGTCAACTGGAGCCGGGACAACCGCAGCGCAGCCGTGCGGTCGCTGGTGGAGGATCCGCCCAGCGCCACCCGCATCGAATTGCGTTCGGGCGCTTCAGATGCCAACCCTTACTGGCTGATCGCCTCGGCGTTGGCGGCGGTCGTGGCCGGGCTGGAAGCCGGGCGTCCGCCCGTCGTCGCCGGGTCGGGAAACCTGTACGGCAAGGGTTCTCCGCTGCCCCAATCGCTGGGCACCGCCCTGGAACTGACCGCCCAGGACGACACGATCCTGGAGATCCTGGGCCCGGACGCGGTACTGGACTTCATCTCGATCGCTCGCAGCGAATGGCAGGCCTACACCCGCCATGTCAGCGACTGGGAACGTCAACGCTACCTCACCACGTCATGAGCAGACCCCGATTCGCCGAGCGGTCCCAAGCCGCCCGTCCGGTAGCGCCGCGGCCACCGTTCACCAGTGCGCCGCTGGACGGGTCGCCGTCGCAACGCCTCGACCGCCTTGACGCGGTGGTCGACGACCTGCGCCACACCGATCCCGCTGCCGAACGGGACCGGGTGTTGCAGTACGACGCGGTCGAGGCGATCTGGCGCACCGGTGTCCTGACGCTGCGTGTGCCGGCCCGCTACGGCGGCCCGGGCGGCTCAGTGCGTGATGTGCTGACCGCGGTGATCCGCATCGCCCGGGGAGTTCCAATGTGGCGCAGTCACTTCGGCCACACTTCGGGTTCGCCGAGCGGCTGTTGAGCAACCGGGCCACCGAGGCCGAACGCGAAGAGTGGTTTCCCCGAGTCAATGCCGGGGTGATCGTCGGCAATGCGATCACCGACGCCAAGGGCAGGGCACCGTCCGGTGCTGACACCACACTGCTGGCGGACGGCACAGGTGTGCTTCGGCTCAACGGTTACAAGTTCTATTCCACCGGAACGCTCTTCGCCGATCTGATCGCGGTCTCGGCCAGCGACGCCGACGGGCGCGATCTGCAGGCGATCGTGCCGGCCGCCCGCGACGGGGTCGAACTCTTCGACGACTGGGAGGGTTTCGGCCAACGCACCACCGCCAGCGGCGGCACTCGGTTCACCGATGTGGAGGTGCTCCCGCACGAAGTCACCACGGTGTCCGACGGCAATCACCTCGGTCACAGCACGGCCTTTCTGCAGCTGTACCTGGCCGCAGTGGCGGCCGGTATCGCCGCTGCGGCCCGTGACGACGCGATCTGGTACGTGCGCACCAAGGCCCGGCCGGCTGCCCACTCGCTGGCCGACACCGCGGCCACCGATCCGTTCACCCTGCAGGCGGTGGGGGAGATCGCCGCCCACGCCTCGGCGGCTGAGGCGCTGGTACTCAACGCCGCCGTGGCGCTCGACAACCTGGTGGACTCGGGGCGCGTCGATGATGCCGACGAGCTCGCCAGGGTGGCCGTCGTCGTCGCCGAGGCGCAACTGATCGCCGAGCGGCTGACCCTTGCCGCGGCCGAGCGGCTGTTCGACACCGGTGGCGCCTCGGCGACGGCCCGGGCGCTCAACCTCGACCGGCACTGGCGCAATGTGCGCACGGTCGCGACCCATAACCCGCTGGCCTACAAGGCGCACGCGGCAGGCAATTACGCGGTCAACGGGGTGACGCCACCGGCGAACGGCTACTTCTGATCACAGACCGCCCAGGTCGTCGGGGACGTCGACGGCGTACATCCGCAAGGTCTCCAGCGGGACGTACTGCAGGGTGCGTTCATGGGTGCAGGCCAGCACCACCGGTGCGGCGTGGCCGTCGCCGTGGGCGCGCAGCCAGTTCAGTGCGGTGACACACCAGCGGTCGCCGGGCACCAGCCCGGGAAAGCGGTACTGCGGCATCGGGGTGGACAGGTCGTTGCCGATCGAACGCTGGTGCTCCAGAAAGTCGGCTGTCACCACGGCGCAGATGGTGTGGCGACCGGCGTCCTCCGGTCCGGTTGAGCAGCATCCGTCGCGGTAGAAACCGGTGAGGGGATCGGTTCCGCAGGGTTCCAGCGGACCACCCAGCACATTGCGATCAGCCATGTGAGTCAGTATCCAGGGCCGGGTGCGGGAAGCGAAGTCGGTCACCGGCCGTTGTCATCAGCAATGGACACGCAGACAGGGCGGCGCTGGTGGCGCGGTACGTGCTGAGAGGCCGTGACGACGAGTCGGCCGCCGTGGCGAAGGTGCTGCGGAGTGCGGCTGAGGCCGGGCGGGGCTGCGTGGTCTGCCTACGCGGTGAACCGGGCATCGGCAAGTCCGCGCTGCTGAGGTCCGTCACGGCGCAGGCGGCGGCGGACGGTTATGCGGTGGGTTCGGGCAAGGCCGAGGAACTCCACCGGATCGCCGCGGGCGCCCCGCTGTTGATTGCCTTGCGCTCGGGCCCCCTGCCGTTGTTGGACGCCGAGGCCTTCGCGGGCTTGGCGCCGCTGCACCACCAGCCGCTGTGGCTCATCGATCGGATCGCCTCGCTGCTCGAGGAACTAGCCCGCCGGACGCCGGTGCTGATCGCGATCGACGACGTCCAGTGGGCCGATCCGGTGACGCGGTTCGCGCTGGACACGCTGCCGACACGGTTGTCGAGTTGCCCGATCGTGTGGCTGGTCGCGACGCGGGACCTGACCCCGAGCCGCTGGGTCCCGTCGACGACGTGCAGCGCCACCGGCTGCTGCTGACCCCGCTGGGGGCTGCGGACCTGGATGCGCTGGCCCGGGACTACCTCGGCGGCCCGGCCGAGGGACTGACCCGTCGTCGCCTGCACGCCCTGGGCGGCAATCCGTTTCTCGCCGTGCAGCTGCTCGAAGGGGTGAGCGCCGCGCGCAACGCCGGGGACCCGACCGATGACATCCCGGCCACCTTCGCCGCGGCCATCGCCGGCCGGCTCGGCTCCCTGAGCCGCGGGGCGGGGGAACTCGTCGAATTGGCGGCGGTGTGGGGACGGCCCCTGGAGGTCTGCGATGCCGCCGAGATCCTCGCCGGCGCCACCGTCGCCACGATCATGGCGTGGATCCGGGAAGCCCACAGTCACGGGTTGCTGGCCGGCGACCGGGACCGGGCGGTCTTCGCCCACGACCTGATCCGCGAAGCGGCCTATCACAATGTGCCCGCCGCAACCCGCCAGGCACTGCATCGTCGGTGCGCGACGTATCTGATGGCGTCGGGGAAGGGGGCGGTTGCCGCCGCCCCGCACGCGCGCGCCGGCGCTCGGTATGGGGACGACGAGGCGCTGGCGATCCTGCGCGAGGCCGCCGCTGCGACCGCGCGCACCATGCCCGCGGTCGCGGCCGCGCTCATCGCTCAAGTCTTCGAGTTGCTCGATCCCGCCGACCGGCGTCGCGCGGAGATCGGCGAACAGTGTGCGGAGATCCTCATCCGTGCCCAGCGCGGCAGCGACGCCGTCACGGTCATCGATGCCTTACTGGACCGGACCGCCGGCCCCGAGACGCGCGCGCGGTTGCAATGCCTTGCCGCCCAAGCATTGTGGATGATGGGACAGCTCGACGAAATCGAACGGCGGGTGAGCGAGGCGCGTTCCGGCAGGGGGGTGTCCCGGCAGATCCTGGCGCGGCTGGCCGCCGTGGAAGCCCTCGTGCTGACCCGAACCGGCAGCGCACAGGCCGCCACCGAGGCCGCCGACGCGGCGTTGGTCCGTGGCCGTGCGCTCGCCGACGAACCGAGCCAGCTGGTGGCACTCGAGGCGCTGGCCGAGGCCGACACTTCCGAGGGCCGCTATGAATCGGCGCGCAAGCGCTACCGGACCCTGCGCGCGCTGGGCGGGACGACTCATCTGGCGGGTGAGATCGCGGCGCTGCAGCAACTCGACCGCTTCGCCGAGGCCGGCGAGTTGCTGGCCCAGGTGCACCAGCTCAACGAGGGCCGCTCGACGCACAGCTTGCCGTCGTTGATGCTGGCCCAGGTGCTGCAGGACTTCCGGCTCGGCCGGCTGGCGGAGGCCGAGGCCGGCGCAGTGACCGTGATCCGGCTATGCGACGAGTCCGGCGCCCACGTGCCCAAGTTCGAGGCCTGGCTGACCAGCAGTTTCGTCGCCGTGATCCGCGGTGATCTAACGCTGGCACGGGCCCGGCTGCGGTCGGCCGAGCAGACCGGGCTGGTTGACGACGCACTGCGCCGGCCCGGCACCTTGCTGATCAAGGGCAGGATCGCCGCCGCCGAAGGCAGGTTCGAGGACAGCGTGCGCATCCTCAAGCCGTTGATGGCTTCGCTGGCGGTGTCCAGGAAGTGGTGGCCGAAGAGCCCGGAGCTGTTGCGCGTACACGCCGGCATCGCGGTGGCCGCCGGCGATCACGAGTTCGCCGGCCAGACGGTGCGGCGGGCGAAAGTGGCAGCCGAACGAAACCCCGGGGTGGCCAGCTTCGAGGGTGTGGCGCTCCAGGTGGAGGGTTTCGTCTCGGGGGACACCGCGACCCTGCGCAGCGCGGTCAAGGTACTCCGGGAGTCGCCGCGGCCCTTCCTGCTGGCCGGTGCGCTGGCCGACTACGGCGCCGCACTGCTCGACGACGGCGACCGGCACAGCGGGGTTGCGGCGCTGTCGGAAGCCCGGGAGTTGTTCACCGTCCTCGGCGCGAATTTCTATCTGATGCAGGTGGAACGCGACCTGGATCGGGTCACTGCGCCCGCCGCTGCCCCGCAGCGCCTGACCCGGGCTGAACAGCGCGTCGCACAGTTGGTGAGTGAGGGACACACCAACCAATCCGTCGCGTTGGCACTCGGGGTCTCGGTTCACACCGTCAATACCCATCTACGTGCGGTGTTCCGGAAAATGGGGGTCCGCTCGCGGGTCCAACTGGCCAATGCCATGAGCGTGGCGACGGCCAAGCCCCGCTGAATCCGCACCTGGTGTTGCGGTGACGTCGCCCACCGACCGGCTGAGATCTCACTCATTCGTGCGATGGCGGCAAGAACTTACTCGGCAGTAGCTTCCGGAATTGTCAGAACAAACCTCCAACCTCCCGGGGTATCTCATGCACGTTGCAGTTCGCTCCTCTGTCACAGCTGGTGTGGCGCTCGTCGGCGCCGGCATCCTCGCCGCGTCACCCATCGCAGCGCCGGTGCCCGACCTGCACCTGCCGGCCATCCACGTCGACGCGACGACCTTGATGGCCGCGGTCAGCCCGGCCGACACCTACAAGCAGGTGTTCGAAACCGCAGTGACCAACATCCAGGCACTGGTGGCCGACGCCGACCCCGGGGAGGTCATCAAGCAGGTCGTCGCCAACCAGATCAGCGCCCTGACCACCCTCGGCGCGGGGCTGAACACGGCCGGCGCGGGCGTCGTCACCGCCTTGACCAGCAGCGTCCCTCAACTGTTGAACACCGTGTTCACCCAACTGGCCGCGGGTGACGTTCAGGGGGCCACCAACGCTCTGCTGACCGTTCCGCTGGTCGTCGCCCAACCGCTGATCAATCTGGTGCCCAGCATCGTGGCGTTCAACGTCCAGCCCATCCAGAACCTGATCAAGGTGGCCGGAGTGTTCAGCGACCCGCTGCAGGACGCGCTCTACGCGGTGGGGTTGCTCGGCCCGGTGATCAGCGGACTCGGAGCTGCCGGAGCCGCCGTTCAGGGCGTCGTCGACGCGGTGGGCACGGGTGATCCGCAGCAGATCGCCAACGCGATCCTCACCGGCCCGGCGGTCATCGCCGACGGCCTGCTCAACGGCGGGTACGGCCCCGATCTCGGTCCTCTGGTGGGCCCCGGCCTGAAGGTGCTCGCCGGCGGGCTGTTCAGCAAGGGCGGACTCTCGCTGGACCCCAGCGGAGACATCGTTCTCAACGTCGCCGGGCCCGTTGCCACCCTGCAGCAATTGGCCCACCAGATCGCCACCGCCATCACGCCGGCTCCGCCGGTGTCGCAGACGGTGGCCGCGCACGTCCGATCGTCTGTCGAATCGTCCCCGGCCTCCGCTGGGGCGTCGGCCGCCAGCGAGAAGGCCCCGGCCGCCGACGCTCCGGAGACCCCGGCCCACGACGCGCCGAAGACTCCGGCGGCGATTACCGCCAAGCCGACCAAGCGGGCCGCGCACGCGGCGCCGGCCGCCAAGGACGGCGCCGCCACGGCGCCGTCGTCCGCCGGCAAGCACACCCGCCCGGCGCGGACCCGCGGACACAGCGCCCGATGACGCGGTGGTGGGCCCTCCTTCACCTCTTGGAGGAGGGCCCACCATCCCGCCGGCTGCGGGCCCGCCAGCCGCGGTACCCGCGGTGGGCGGCGAACGCTCCGATGACAGCGGTGGCGCACCACACTGCAACGGCCGCATAGGCAAGCGGCGAGGACAGGTCTGAAACCGACGCGCCCAACGCCGTGTAGACGAACGCCCGCGGTGCCGAGCCGATGAACGCCCCGGCGGCCATCTGCCACAACGGCATTCCGAAAGCGCCGAAGGCGTACGAGGCCAGGGCGTCGGAGATGCCCGGCACGAACCGCTGCCCCACGACCGCCCACAGTCCACGCCGCTGGATCTGCGCGTCGATGCGCGCCGACCAGTCCGCGCCGAGCAGCACCCGGGCGCTGTCCCGGCCGGCGCCGCGCCCCACCAGGGCCGCGATCATCGCCGTGGTGACCGTCGATCCCAGCGTCACGAACGTGCCGAGCACCGGGCCGAACAACACCCCGCTGCCGGCCGCCAGTAGCGGTCCCGGCACGAATACCGCGGCCAGCACCGCCGAGGCGGCGAGGTAGGCCAGCGGGGCCAGTGGGCCAGTCGACGACACCGTCGCGCGGATCTGCCCGACGTCGATCACTCGAGACACCGCAACCAGGTAGAACAGCACCAGCAGGAAGGCGACGAACGCCACCAGACGAGCGACGTGTGGCCACCGGCGCGGCGCTGCGGGCTCAGGAGTGTCGACCATGTCGGGCATCATTGTGCTCGACGGCATGGGTGGCACCGGTGGCCGGTGACGCCGGCCTCCGGTCAGTCCTTGTAATAGACGATCTGGTGGGTGGTGGCCAGCAGCGTTGCGTCGCGCCCCCAGATCTGGGCGCTCTGGTCGAAGTACCCGCGCTCGAACCGTTGGGCGCCCGCGGTTGCCAAGACGAAATCTGTTCCCTGTCGGGACAATTCCGCACCATCGGCGTGGAAATAGGTCGTCAGGGAGATGGTGCCGGCGGGCAGTGGGCGCCCCCGGCGCAGAAACACCCGTGGGTAGAACACATCGGTGAGCGCCGTCAGTGCGGGAAAGTCGAGCACGCGGGCGGGACTTTGGCGCACCCACAGTGTCGTCGTCGACGATGGCGATTCCTGCTCGACGTCCGGCAATCCGCCCTCGACGTAATGCATCGAGTAGTTGGCCATCCATGCCACGAAGTCCGGTCGTGCCGTGGCTGGGACGGCTTCGGGGTCGGGTGCGGCCGGCATCCGGGCTTCGGTGTCGGACCAGGCCTCGCGGCGTCGGCCGAACACCGCGGTCGCGGTGGTGGTGACGCCGTGCTCCTGGATCACCTCCGCGGTCCAGTGTTGGTTGGTCCGGTTGGTGCGCACGGCGCGCACCGAGACGTCGAAAGCTCCGTCGTGAATGGGTGCGAGGTAGTTGACGGTCAGCGCCACGGGTTCGCCGATGCGATCCGGATGGCATTCGATCGCATGCACGATCGTGGCTGCAGTGGTCCCGCCGAACGGCCCGACCATGTTGGCGTAGGCGGGAGTCGTCTGACCGCTGTATCGACCCAACCCGTTGCCGGCCAAGCCGATTGCGGTGTCGAATGCATGAGTGGTGGTCGTCATTGGATGGTCCTTCCGGGGTGGGCTGGACGCGCGCCGGGACCCGGCCGGGGCTCGGTGTCGTGAGCGCGCAGTAATTCCTGGTCGTCGCTGCACCGCAGGACAAGTTCGACGGGGTGACCGCATTCCCGGTGGACCACCTCGACGGGTGGCCCGGCGGGGTCGGCCTCCCACTTGTCGCCCCACCGCATCAGTGCGACCACGATGGGCAGCAGGTCGCGGCCTTTCTCGGTGAGGCGGTACTCCTGCCGTTCACGCTGACCAGGTTCCCGGTAGGGGAGTCGTCGCAGGACCCCGGCTTCGACGAGGGTGGCGAGCCGTTCGCTGAGGACCTGTCGAGGGCAGCCGATGCGGGTCTGGAACTGCTCGAAGCGCCGCGCACCGTAGAAGGCTTCACGGAGCACCAGCAGCGTCCACTTTTCGCCGACGACGTCCAGCGCTCGCTTGACCGAACAGTTTTCGGCACTGATCAAGTCACGGTCGACCGGCATGGCGCCAGCCTAGCAAAGTCCATTTTCTGGACTCAGGGATGGGTTGCCGCTCCCGGCGGCGTGCCGGTGGCGACGTGGCGGAGGCTGCCCTACACCACCGTGGTCTTCAGCGGGCTCAGGTCGGTCTCCATGAGCACGACGTTGTAGTTGCCCCACAGCGACATGTTCCAGTACAGCGTGCTGACGTCGGGATCGCCGTTGTCGTCGACCAGCTTTCCGGTTCCCGACCACGGATGGATCATGGGCGCGTAGAGCCCGGGGTAGGCCGCCGAGGTCGCCACCGTGATCGGCGCCGACCATTGGCCGTTGGGTTGGTCGGCGTATCGCAACTGGATGTTGTTGTTGCCGTCGGCGTACATCATCACGTACTTGCCGAGGTAATCGTTGTACTGCACCGACATTTCGCTGACGTTCCCACCGGTCTTGGCGCCGAACAGGCCGCCCAAGTAGCCGCCCAGCACGTTGGGGTCGTTGGCCCAGTCGATGATGGGTCCGAAAATGCCTGCGGAGTTGGGTGAATCGCCGATGATCGGTACGGCGGCGACGGGTTTGCCGGTCACCCAGTCAGATCCGTTCCAGTACTGGTACTTCGAGAGGTCGGTGACATCGCCGACGGCGACGCGGGACAGGTACGCCGATCCCGCACGGCCCGAAGGCGTGCCGAATGCGTACAGGTACTGGGTGTCTCCCTCGGCGACCTGGTCGGCGGGCTGCAGGACGTAGGCGGCCTGCTGGAAGTTCTGGTTACCGGGGACGTACGGCGTGGTCGAACCGAACCAGCTGGCCGAGCGGATGGTCGAGGGCACCAGCACCCACTTGTCGGTTGCCTGGTTGTACATCGAGATGGCCGAATAGTTGGTGGTCCAACGCCCCGGGGTGTCCCACGATCTGACCGACATGTAATTCACGTATTGCTGATCGCGCACCGAGACGGCCGAGGTGGGGATGACGGTCACCTCAGAGCCGAGCAACGGGAACAAGGCACCGGGTGCGCTCGGGATGAACTGGTAGGCGTAGCCGGTCGGTAGCAGGCTCAGGCCGTTGGAGAGGTTTTTGTCGGTGCTCAGCAGCAGCACGTTGGAACGCCAGTCGCCGGTCATGTTGGGCCCGCTGAAGGTGTCACCGAACGCGAGCTGGATTTTTCCGGTGAGCCCGTTCTCCCACATAATGCCCAGGTCGGTGCCCCAGATGCCGAAGCCGGCGGTGTTGTTGGTCTGCGGCCATCCGATGCCGGGATAGCCGCTGTTGACCTGGCCGGTCACCCATCCGACTGGGGCCGAGGGCAAGCTGTTCGGGGTCGATGTCACCACCGCCGCGGCCAACGTCGCGGTCCGGGAGGTGGTCGATGATGCGGTCGCACTCATCGTGCGGGCCTGAACCCGTCGCGCTGTGGTGGCCAATCCCGATGCGACCACCTCGGCATCGGGGGTGGGTGCGCCGGGAGCCTGGCCGGTGTCCGTGACGCTCGCACTCGAGAGCTGCCCGGTGGCCGCCGGTGGTGTGCTCTGGGCCGTCAGGGCTGGGCCGGTCTGCGTCGGGGTGCTCAGCGTTGCCGCCCGAACCGGGCGGGCGGCGCCACCGGCGGCAGGGGTGCTGGTCGCCGGCGCGGAAGCCTTCGGGGTTGACGCAGAGTTGCCGCGGGCGGTCGGCCGCGCCGCAGCGCGTGACGACGAAGCCGACGGTGCCGAAGGCGCGGTGCCGAGCCGCGACGGACCGGTGGCGACCGACTTTGCCGGCTTGGTCGACGCCGAGTCGGCGCCCGACGATCCGGGCGCGGACGCACCGTGCGTCGAGGAACCGGACGAGCCGGAATCAGACGAGTCCGCCCACGCCATTCCCGCGGCCCCGAAGATCGCCGCGCCTACACCCAGGGCCACCGCCAGACCGCCGAGGCGGCCCACATACGCGGAGGCATTCTTCGTCGGACCCATCACTTCCACCCCTGTCGGCTCGATTCACGTCACCGACTCCATCGCAAACCCCCCGGCATGCGTTTCCGCGAATGCGGTCAGTGCCTGAGCAGACGGTACCGCACGGAGCAAACCTCAGGGCTCTCTCTGGCCCCGAGTCTCGCAAACAATTCGCGCGCCAATGGTTGATGGGACGGGCACTGATCGCCGACCGCAGCGCGGTAGTGGGGCGAATCATCAGCTCAGCCGGGGCGGGGTCGCCGCCGCGGTTGGCCACGGCGCGGCGTCTGCCGACCGTCGCAGCTCAGCGTCTCAGCTGCCTCATGGCAAATCCTCTGGATCACCGGCGGGGGTTGCTCAGTAACCGACAATCTGGCAAGATTCCCCGATTGAACGGGCATTCGGGCCCATCTAAGGCCCCCTGGCGAGGGCGGGATCGCCAGATCAACGAAGGAAATTCCATGAGTTCGCGCTCTATCCGGGTGCGCCTCGCCGCAATGATCGGCGGCGCCGCACTGCTCACCATGACTTCGCTCGTAGCGGCGTGCAGCAAAAACGAGAATCAGGCGCCCCCAGCCCCGAGTCCCACGTCGGTGTCGCCGACCGAGAAGGTGATCAGCCCCACCGGGGGTAACAAGTTCAGTCCGACGGCGGTGGCTCCGCCTGCGCCGACCCTGTCCCCAGGCAACCACCACCACGGTCTCAACGGCATTTCGTGAATTCCGGCGCGGTCGGGGCGTCCCCGCGGCGCCCCGACCGTCGGCTGGAGTTGAAACTACTTGGGGCAGTTGATGGTCACGTAGGCGATGCCCTGGTTGCCGGCCGATCCCGCGGTGTCGATATCGGTGACGGTGCACTGCGACAGCGGGGTGTTGGGGGCACCGTTCTCGTATTGCAACGAGACGTCATAGCCCGCGGCGTCGAGGTCGCGGATGGTGGCGGCTGCCGACTCCGAACCGGGTTCGGGAATGCTCGGTGGATCGGCAACGGCCAAGGGGGCCAGCACAATCGACGTGCCGGCACCGATCAGCAGCGCGGCGACGTAACGCAGTTCGAGTGACATCTGGGTCCTTCCTCGGCGGCCCCCCGTGGGCCTGTCGTCAAGGATGACAGCAAAGTCATGGCCGGACTTGCCACCGTGCGAACGGCGGCTGAACAGGTGCCGAACAGGGTGTGTCCGCCCCGGGCGTCAGGTCGTCGGTTCGCCGTGCTGGCTGGCGCTGACCGACTGCCGGTCCGTCGAATCCGGTGCCGCCGGCCAAGGCTCGGGCACCGGCCGCTGGCGGACGCGTTGCGGCCACCAGAACCACCGGCCCAGCAGTGCCGCGATCGACGGTGTCATGAACGAGCGCACCACCAGCGTGTCGAACAACAGGCCGAGCGCGATCGTGGTGCCCACCTGGCCGGCGACCCGCAGATCGCTGATCACCATCGAACCCATGGTGGCGGCAAAAACCAACCCCGCCGAGGTCACCACCGAACCGCTACCTGCCATCGCCCGGATGATCCCGGTGTTCAGGCCGGCGTGAATCTCTTCTTTGAACCGGGCCACCAGCAGCAGGTTGTAGTCCGACCCGACCGCCAGCAGGATGATCACCGCCATCGCGATGACCATCCAGTGCAGTGGCAGGCCGACGATGTGCTGCCAGATGAGCACCGAGAGGCCGAACGAGGCGCCCAGCGAGAGCACCACCGTGCCGACGATCACCGCCGCGGCCACCACACTTCGGGTGATCATCAACATGATGATGAAGATCAGGCCCAGCGCCGCGATCCCGGCGATCAGCAGGTCGTAGTTGGCGCCGTGCTGCATGTCCTTATAGGTCGACGCGGTGCCGCCCAGGTACACCCGCGATCCCTCCAGAGGAGTGCCCTTGATGGCCTCGAACGCGGCGTTCTTGATCTTGTCGATGTGGGAGATGCCCTCCGGGGTTGCGGGGTCACCCTCGTGGGAGATGATGAACCGCACCGCTTTTCCGTCCGGTGAGACGAACATCTTCAGGCCGCGCTTGAATTCGGGATTGTCGAACACCTCAGGCGGCAGGTAGAACGAGTCGTCGTTCTTCGACGCGTCGAACGCCTGGCCCATGGCGGTGGCGTTCTCCTGCATCGCGTCCATCTGATCCTGCAGACCACTCATGGTGGACTGCATGGTCAGCATGGTCGTCTTCATTTCCTTCATGGTGGCGATCATCGGCGGCATGATCTGGACCATCTTCGGCATCAGGGTGTCGAGCTTGTCCATGTCGACCAGCATCGAGGCGAGATCGCCACTGAGGGTGTCGATTCCGTCGAGGGAGTCGAAGATCGACCGCATCGACCAGCAGACGGGGATGTCGTAGCAGTGCGGTTCCCAGTAGAGGTAGTTGCGGATCGGGCGGAAGAAATCGTCGAAATTGGAGATGTTGTCCCGGATCTGGTTGGTGTCGTCGACCATCTGCTTGGTCTTGGTCACCATGCTGTGGGTGATGCCGACCATGTCCTTGGTCAGGGCCAGCATGCGTTCCATCGTGTCGATGGTGACCTGCATCTCGTCACCCATCTTCAGCATGTCCTTCATCCGGTCTTGGAGATAGGACATGTTCATCGTCTGGTTCGTGCCCTGCATGCTGATGATGAACGGAATCGAGGTGTGCTCGATCGGCGTGCCCAGCGGACGGGTGATGGTCTGCACCCGGCCGATGCCCGGGATGTGGAAGATCGACTTGGCGACCCGGTCGATGACGAGCATGTCGGCGGGGTTACGCACATCGTGGTCGGACTCGATGAGCAACAACTCCGGGTTCATCCTGGCTTGCGGGAAGTGCCGGTCGGCGGCCGCGTATCCCTCGTTGGCCGGGATGTCACGGGGGAGATAGTTGCGGTCGTTGTAGTTCGTCTTGTACGACGGCAGCGCCAGCAGGCCGACGAGGGCCAGCGCGACCGAGGCCACCAGGATCGGCGCGGGCCAGCGCACCACCGCCGTCCCGACCCGCCGCCAGGTTCGGGTGTTCATCTTGCGCTTGGGTTCGAACAGGCCGAACCGGCTGCCCACGGTGATCAGGGCCGGCCCCATGGTCAATGCCGCCAAAACCGCGATCAACATGCCGATCGACAGCGGAAAGCCCAGCGACTTGAAGTAGTTCAACCGAGTGAAATGCAGGCACAGCGTGGCGCCGGCAATGGTGAGGCCGGAACCGAGGATGACGTGTGCGGTGCCGTGGAACATGGTGTAGTAGGCGGTCTCCCGGTCCTCGCCGGCCTGGCGCGCCTCGTGGTAGCGGCCGATCAGGAAGATCGCGTAGTCGGTCGCGGCGGCGATTGCGAGCGTGGTGAGCAGGTTCACCGCGAACGTCGACAGGCCGATGATGTTCGCGTTGCCCAGGAAGGCGATGATGCCGCGGGCTGCCGAGAGTTCCAGGAACACCATGACCAGCACCAGGATCACGGTCGTGATCGAGCGGTAGACCAGCAGCAGCATCACGAAGATGACCGCGATCGTCACCGCGGTGATCAACTTGACGCTCTTGTCGCCGGCACTGTGCTGGTCGGCGCTGAGCGCCGACGGGCCGGTGACGTACACCTTGAGACCGGCCGGCGGTGGGTCGGCGTCGACGATCTTGCGGACCGCGTCCACCGACTCGTTGGCCATGGCTTCACCGAGGTTGCCGGCCAAGTACACCTGGACGTAGGCGGCTTTGCCGTCCGCACTCTGCGAACCGGCCGCCGTCAGCGGGTCGCCCCAGAAATCCTGGATGTGCTCGACGTGGGTGGTGTCTGCCCGTAGTCGCTGGACCAGGCCGGCGTAGTACTCGTGCGCCTCGTCGCCCAGTGGCTGATCACCCTCGAGCAGGATCATCACCGAGCTGTTGGACTTGAACTCCTGAAAGTCCGCGCCGACACGTTTCATCGCCTTCAATGACGGCGCGTCATCGGGAGCCAGCGAGACCGAATGCTGCTGGCTGACCTCCTCCAGCTGCGGGACGGCGACGTTGAGCACGACGACCAGGCCGAACCAGAACAGCAGGATCGGAACCGAGAACATGCGGATGAACCGCGGCAAGGTCGGGCGGGTGCCGGTGGGCTGATTCGTCATGCGGATTTCACCAGGCAGAAGGTCTGGGCGTTGACACCGGTCGAGGTCTTTTCGTCCTTGAGCACGCCGTCGACGAAGATCCGGCAGCCGATCGTGTCGGTATCACCCTGGGCAACGACATTGGCACTGGCCGCCGGGGCGGTCGTGGTCAGCGTGAGCGACCAGGGCAGCGGGGTGTCACGGACGATCTGCGGCTGTGCGTCCAGGTCGAGATAGTTGATGGTTGCCACCGCCCCCTGGGGTCCGAAGATCTCGTAGGTCACCTCTTTGGGATTGAACGGCTTGGTGTCGTTGGCCAGGCCGCTGCCGGGCCGGGTCAACTCGGTCTTGCCGAACACCCCGTGCAGCCGGAAGACCCCGAAGGCCGCGATGGCCACCACGACCATGATGACCAGTGGTATCCACGCCCGCCGCAATGCCTTGACCATAGAATCCCCGAAAAGCTAAGACGCCGACACGGACAGCGCGGCCACTTCGGCCGCCCCGATCGGGAGGGTGCCCGTCCGTGTCATCTCGATCCCATCTTCTCGCGCCGTCGCGACATGTTAGCCGACTTAACTGAGAGATTAGCTCACTTAACTGATCGGACGATACCTTCCGGCGGCGCCGCCAATCGATCTCCTCCGGGCTTTCGTGCCTGAGGTCACAACACCCGCCGGCGCCGCGTATGGGTCACATCATCGCATCGGCGGCACCGACTGCTGGGCGCGGTGCACGCGTGTTGTGGCAGAACTGAATTCACGGCGATCTTGTGACATGTGGCCAATGGCTGTTGCGAAGGTGATTAGCTGGCCTACAATCCTGGGCATGAACGTTACGAGGCTTGCAATGGCCGCCGTCGCGGCCGTCGCGGCGCCGATCGTCCTGGCCGCGCCGTCGCATGCCGATCCGGACACCGACTTCGCCAACCAGCTGCACACCTTCGGGATCTACGGGCCTCGTGATTACAACGCCTGGATCGGCAAGATCACCTGCAAGCGGCTGGCCACCGGCTTGGACAAGGACGCCTACGCCTCGGCCAAGTTCCTCGTGACCAACCTGCCGCTGGGTACCACCCAGGGCCAGGCCCTGCAGTTCCTGGGGGCGGCCATCGGCACCTACTGCCCTGACCAGGTGGGCGTGCTGCAGAGGGCGGCCGTTTAGCGAGCCTGATGGGCCGCCCCGTCGACCGGATTCTCACCGCGGACATTCCCGGTGCCCCTGATCAGGTCCGAGACCATTACGTCGACCTGGACAACATCAAGGTCGTGCATCCGCTGGTGGTGTCGGTGGAAAGTCTGTCCCGCGCCGAGACCGCGGACGGTTACCGGCAGACCTACCGGGTGCGCGACCGTATCCCGCTTGGCGCACTGACGCTGCCGGTCAGCTACACCGCCAGCATCGACGTCCCCCGCACCGGCCCGGTGAGCACCCAGGCCCGCCAGTTCCCCGGCGTCCGGCTCGACGCGGTGGTCTCCTTCGACCCGATACCGACCGGCACCCGGCTCACCGAGCGCATCCGGTTCCGGGCGCCGTGGCCGCTGCTCGGCGTCACGGTCGGGCAGGCGGTGGCCGCCCACACCGAGATGCTGGCCGGCATCCGTCGCCACTTCGAGGCGAGCTGACCCGGCCGATCAGCCTGCCGTCGTGCCGTTGTCCACGGTGTAGACCGCGCCGTGCACGGTCGAGGCGTCATCGCTGGCCAGGAAGGCGATCACCTTGGCCACATCGGCGGGGGCCATCATTCCGCGCGGTGCGGCGATCCGCATGATGAGGTTCCAGTCGGCGTCATCGGGGGTTTTGAAGTCGGTGACCTGCGGGGTGAGCATGCCGCCGGGGCACACCACATTCACCCGCAACCGCTCCTTGGTGTATTCGATGGCCAACGCCTTGGTGAGCCCGACCAGGCCGTGCTTGGCGGCGCAGTACGCGGCGGAATACACCTCGCCTTCGATGCCTGCGATGGAGGCCACGTTGACGATGTTGCCGCCGGTCTCCAGCAGGTGGGGCAGCGCGGCGCGGCACAGATAGAACGGTCCGTTCAGGTTGACCGCCAGGTCGTAGTCCCAGTCCTCGTCCGTTACCGACGTGGTGTGCCGCATCTGATGGAATCCGGCGGCGTTGACCAACACATCGAGCCGGCCGAAGCGCTCGACGCACAGCGCGACCGCGTCGCGGCAGGCCTGTGCGCTGGTGATGTCGACCGAGGCGTAGCCGCCGCCGGGAACCGACTCGAACACCGAGGCCATCCGCTCGGTGTCGCGGGCGATGCCGAATACCGTGGCCCCGCGTTCGGCGAACACCTGCGCCACCGCCGCCCCCAGACCCGACGACGCCCCCGTCACCAGGGCGACCTTCCCGCTCAGCTGTGTCATGCCTCAACCCTTCCCGGGTGGGCGCGACCACATCTAGGCGTGTACGTCGCGGAGCCCCACCGCATTGCGCAGTCCCGAGCAGTTGTAGCACCCGACACATCCCACGCAGTCGGTGCATCGGACACAGCCCACACAGGCCGTGCAGCGACGGCATGCGACACAGGCCAGGCACGCCACGCACTTTCGTAACAGAACCGACAGCACCGACAGCACACTGCCCACGATGAGAGCGCTGCCCGCGGAGGCCACCGAACCCAGGATCAGCGCGCTGCCCGCGGTGGCGATCGAACCGGTGACGGCGGCGCTGCCCGCGCTGGCGATCGAACCGGTGACGGCAGCGCTGCCGACGGTGGCGATGGATCCGGCGACCACCGCGCTGCGGACGGTGCTGACCGAGCCGGCGACGACGGCACTGTCGGTGGTCGCGACCGAGCCGGCAACGGTCGGCGACTCAGATGAACTCATGGGCGGGCTCATGACGGCGAGTGTTCTCACACGACGAGCATGTCAGCCGCCGCGCGGTCGTGCTGGGGGAATCGCGGCCAGCAGGGTGCGGGTGTAGTCCTGCTCGGGGGTGGTGAGCAGGTCGGCGGCGGGTCGGTATTCGACCGCGGCGCCGGCCTGCATGACCAGTACGTCGTGGCTCATCCGTTCCACCACAGCTAGGTCGTGGGAGATGAACAGGTAGGTCAGGCCCAGATCACGTTGCAGGTCGGTGAGCAGCTGCAGGACCCGGTCTTGCACCGACACGTCCAATGATGCGGTGGCTTCGTCGAGGATCACCACCTCGGGCTCCACGGCCAGCGCGCGGGCGATGCTGACCCGCTGGCGCTGACCGCCGGACAGCTCGTGCGGATACCGCGACGCGAACTCGCTCGGCAGACCGACCAGGTCCAGCAGTTCGGCCACCCGCTGCGCGCGTGCCCGCCCGCTTGGCCGAAGCTTGTGCACGGCAAGGGGTTCGGTGATGGCCGAGCCGACGCGGGCGCGGGGATCCAGTGCGGAGAACGGGTCCTGCAAGACCAGGCTGATGCGTCGGCGCAGCTGCTTTTCCGCTGCGCCACGGACGGTGAAGACATCGGTCCCGTCCAGGGTGGCCCGACCCGCAGTCGGGGTCACCAAGCCGGTCAGCGCACCGGCCACCGTCGACTTGCCGGAGCCGGACTCGCCGACCAGGCCCAGCGTTGTACCGCGGCGGATGTGAAACGTCAGGTCCCGCACGGCCGGCGTCCCGCCGAACGACACCTCGAGCTGCTCGACGCTCAGCAGCACCGGGGCATCGGCCGGGGCCGGTTCGGGACCACCGGCCCCGATGCGCGGGCGCGCCTCTAGCAACTGCTTGGTGTAGGGGTGGCTCGGCCGGTCGAACACGTCGAGGATCGGCGCCGCCTCCACCACGGCGCCGTCCTGCAACACCGTCACAGTGTCGGCGACCTGGCCGATGAGTCCGAGGTCGTGGCTGATCCACACCACCGCCGCCCCGAAGTCGCGTTGCAGTTCCTTGATCAGTTCGACGATCTGGGCTTGAGTCGTGACGTCCAGCGCCGTGGTGGGTTCATCGGCAATGAGCAGTTCTGGGTTGCAGGCCAACGCGATTGCCACCATCACGCGCTGGCGCTGGCCGCCGGAGAGTTGATGGGGATAGCTGTCCAGCCGGCGCTGCGCGTCTGGCAGACCGACCGCCTCCAGCAGCTCCAGGGCGCGTTGCCGGGCCTGGCGGCGGGTCATGCCGCGGTGCGCCTGCAGCGACTCGGTGATCTGACGCTCCAGGGTGAGCAGCGGGTTGAGCGAGGTGCCCGGATCCTGGAACACGAAGCCGATACGCCCGCCGTGAACGCTGCGGAGCACGGCGGGCCGGGCGCCGACAAGCTGGGTGGCAGGCGAATCACTCTGGCCGGCAAGCTGACTGGATCCGGTGGTCACGGCCCCCGCGGCGTCGAGCAGGCCGGTTGCGGCCAGCGCGGTCATGGTCTTGCCTGATCCTGATTCGCCGACGATGCCGAGAGTCTGTTCCGGCTCGACGTCGAAGGAGATGCCTTGCACGATTTCCCGCCTGCCGATGCGCACCCGCAGGTCGTGGACACTGAGTACGGGGGCCATCAGCCGCGCCTGGCTTCGGCGGTGGTGCGCTGCTTCGGGTCGAGCACGTCACGCAGTCCGTCGCCGAGCAGGTTGAAGGCCAGCACGATGACGAAGATCGCGGCACCGGGGAACACCGCCACCCACCAGGCCAGGGTGACGAAACCCTGTGAGTCGAAGATCATCCGGCCCAGTGAGGGTTGCGGTGGCTGCAGTCCCAGCCCGAGGAACGACAAAGCCGCCTCGGACAGGATCGCGAACGCCAACGACAGCGACGTCTGGACGATGAGCGGACCGGCGATGTTGGGCAGTACATGGCGGGTCAGGATGTAGCGGTGCGGGGTGCCCATGCTCCGCGAGACCGCCACGTAGGGCTCCACACGCGCACCCAGTGTGCTGGCCCTGGCGACCCGCGCGAAGATCGGGGTGTAGACGACGCCGATCGCCAGGATGGTGGTGGTCAACCCGGGCCCCAGGATGGCCACGATGGCCAGCGCCAGCAGTAGGACCGGAAACGCGAACATGACGTCCACACAGCGCATGAACACGGTGTCCATCCAGCCGCCCCGGTAGCCCGCGATCACCCCCACGGTGACCCCGACGATCAGGGCGAACGCCACACTGATGACGGCGACCTGCAGCGATGCGCGAATGGCGACCAGGACGCGGGAGGCGATGTCACGGCCGAGTTCGTCGGTGCCGAACCAGTGACTGCCGCTGGGCGGTTGCAGCGCGTTGGGGACGTCGACGTCGTTAACCCCGGAGGGCGCCAACCAGTGGGCTCCGAGAGCCGCCAGCACAATCGCCACCAGGAGTATCGCGCTGATTGCGGTGACCGGATTGCCGAACATCAACCGCCAATTGGACATTCGGGCGTTGCGATCGCCGGACGGGTCGGTCATGACAACCGGATCCTCGGATCGACCACGGCGTAGAGCACATCGACGACGAGGTTGATGAGCAGGAACAGGGCGGCGATCAGCAGCACCGCGCCCTGAATCAGCGGGTAATCACGGGCGGCGACGGCGTTGTAGGTGAGTCGGCCCAGCCCGGGCCAGGCGAACACCACCTCGACGACGATGACACCGCCGAGAACGGTCGCGAGTTGGATGCCGGTGATGGTGAGCACCGGCACCAGCGCGTTACGAACGATGTGGCGTGCCGTGACCACCACGGGCGCAAGTCCTTTCGAGCGAGCGGTCCGCACGTGGCCGGCACCGGCAACCTCCAGGACCGCGGAGCGGACGTAGCGGGTCATGATGGCGCCGGCCACCAGGCCGACGGTCAGTCCCGGCAATACGATGTGGCGCAGCCAGCCCGCGGGGTCCTGCAGCAATGGACGGTACCCCGAGGTCGGCAACCAGCCGAGGGTCGAGGCGAACAACCCGATCAGCAGGATGCCCATCCAGAAGTCCGGGATGGAGACGCCGAACTGGCTCGCCACCCGCACGATGCCGTCGCTGAGTCGTCCCTGGCGCAGTGCCGAGTAGATCCCGGCGGGCAACGCGATGACCAACGCGATCAGGATGCCGACCACCGCGAGCGATATCGTCGCGGGCAGGCGTTCGAGCAGGGTGGTCGTCACCGGGTCGCCATTGCGGAAGCTGACGCCGAGATCTCCGGTCAGTGCCGAACCGGCGTAGGAGAAGAACTGTTGGATCAGGGGTCGGTCCAATCCGCTGGCCGCACGTAATGCCTGGTACGCCTCCGGGGTGTACCTGGTGCCCAGGGCGATGCGGACCGGATCGCCGGGGACCAGGTGAACCAGCGTGAAGACGACGACCACCACCCCGATCAGCACCACCGCCGAGTATGCGACCCTGCGCAGCAGGAACCGCGCAATCGGGTGGCGGACAACACTGTTCACCGTCACGCGGCGCCGCCCGGATGCAGTGCAGCGGTGCGGAACCGGACCGCGCCGTCGCGGCGGGCGTCATAGCCGGACAGGCTGGTGGTCCAGCCCTGAACGACCGAGGGGTTGTACAGGAAGATGTAGCTGCACTTGTCGGCGATGATGGTTGCCGCCCTGGCGTAATCGTCCTTGCGGATGTCGCGGTTGCTCTCGGTGCGTCCGGCGTCCAGTAGCCGGTCGACCTCAGGGTCGGAGAACTTCTGCGCGTTGCTCGAACCGTCGGTGTGGTGCTGGGCGTAGTAGAAGTCGTCGGGGTCGATGTTGCCCAGCCAACCCATCATCAGCATGTCGAAATGGCCGCTGTTCTGTTCGTCGAGCCAGGTGGCGAAGTCGACGGTGCGGATGTTCACCGTGATCCCCAGCGCACTGAGGTTGTCGGCGACGATCTGTGCCGCGGTGACCGTCTCCGGGTACTCGGTGGTGACCAGCATGTCGAGCGGCCGGGCGCCGACACCGGCGTCGCGCAGCAGGCTTTTCGCCTTCTCGGGGTCGTAGGAGTACCGGTCGTAGGGGATGTACCAGGGGTTGCCCTTGGGGATGGCAAGCTGGTTCGCCGTGGCGGTGCCGTAGCTGGTGGCCTGCACGATCGAGGCGCGGTCGATGCCGTAGGCGATGGCCTGCCGCACCCGTACATCGTCCCAGGGTTTGTGCGCCTCGTTCAGCGCCAGGTACCAGTAGTCGTTGCTCGCGGTCACAGCCAGATGGATGGCGTCGTCGTCTTTCAACTGGTTGACTCGTTGCGGGGAATGGCGTCGGTCCAGTCGATTTCACCGGCCTGCAAGGCCGACAGGGCCGTCGACGCCTCGGAGATGAACCGGAAGGTCACGCCCGGGATCTTTGGTGGGGTCCCCAGTAACTCTTGTTCGCGCTGAGCGTGATCGAGTCACCGCTTTTCCGGCCGGCGAAAGCGAACGGTCCGGTGCCGACCGGATGTGTTGCGATCTGGCCGGTTTCGACGTTGTGGCGTTGCACGATCGCCATGCCCTTGAAGCCGCCGACATTGGTGAGCAGATTCGGGGTGGGCCGGCTTAGGCTGATGACGACGGTCGCCGGATCGGGTGCGCGCACGTCGCGGACCGCGCTGAACTTGTCGACATTGGCCAGCTTCTCATCGATGATGCGGCGAAACGAGTACACCACGTCGTCGGCGGTGAAGGCCGACCCGTCATGCCATCTGACGCCCGGCCGCAGGTGAAATGTCCAGCTGAGCTGGTCGGCGGAAACCTGCCAGGACTGCGCCAGCGCGGGTTGCATCTCGAGGTTCTTGTCGGGTTCGACCAACGTGTCGAAGACGTTCTCGAGCACCTCGAAGGAAAAGTAAGCGGTGCTCTTCTGCGGGTCGAGTTGGTCGGGTTCGCCGGCGATCGCCGCGGTGAGGTTCCCCCAGCGGCGCCACCCAGATCCACGCGCTGTCCGGTTGAACATGCCCCCAGTACCAGGGCGACTACGAGGACGGCAGCGGTGAGCACCGCATGTCGTCTCATCGTCTCGTCTCTCTCACCGAACATGGTCGTGCGCTTGCGGTTGTGTTTCCAGAACCGTTTGCCGCTAAACGCGCCGGGCAACGGTGGGTATGTGCAGCTAGAAGGGGTGGGAAAAATTACGCGTGCATGACCAAGTGCTCGCGGAGGGGGCGTGAGAGGCCCGACTCGCCTTGAATTGGTAGCGAGACGACGAGCTCCTGATTGCACCCGTGGCCCGCAGGGTATGGCAGCCAGGGTGCTCGGCGGGGGCAAAAAGGGCCGGCGAACAGAGCCCTCGACGGGGAAGGAGCAGCCATTGCGCGCATTCGACGCCGTCTCGTGCAGCGGCGCGCGCATGCCGACGGCGGCCGATCTGGCCGTCGGGCCGCCTGACGCGCAATTCGAGATCTGGCGCAACGGGGTGCGGCAAGCGGCGCTGACGCACGTCGGTGAGTTCGTCGATACGCACTGCGCCACCCGACTGGCCGAAACCGGCATCGACGTCGCCGGCGACATCCTGGTCCAGTTCCTCAGCGGTGGTAAGTGCTTGCGGTCCACGTTCATGTACCTGGGCTGGTTGTGCGGGACCGACGCCGATCCCGATGCCGACCCGCAAGCGCACGAGGCCGCGTTGCGCGCCTCCGCGGGTCTGGAGCTCCTGCATGCGTTCGCCCTGTTGCAGGACGATGTCATGGACGACTCGCCGTTGCGTCGTGGCCAGCCCGCCGCGCACGTGAAATTCGGCCAGTGGCACCGCGACAACGGATTGTCGGGGTCGCAGCGGCGGTTCGGGGCATCGGCGGCGATCCTGCTCTCCGACCTGTGCCTGGTGTGGGCCGAGCAGATGATGCGCGACAGTGGTGTTCCCGAGGCGGCGCTGTCCCGGGCTTGGCGGCGTTATGACGCCATGCGGATCGAACTGGCCGTCGGGCAGTTCGCCGATGTGGCCAACGATGTCAGCGGCCTGCCCACCCTCGATGAGGTTCTCGACGTGGCACGCCGCAAGTCCGGAAACTACACGGTGCGCCGGCCGTTGGAGATCGGGGCGGCGATGGGCGGCCGGGAGGATCTCGTCGAGGTGCTCGGCCACTACGGCACTGCGGTCGGCGAGGCGTTCCAGCTTCGTGACGACATCCTCGGCGTGTTCGGGTCACCCGCGGTGACCGGCAAGCCCATCGGCGGCGACCTGGCCGAGCGGAAAGCCACCAGCGTGGTGGTGGCCGCCCATCACCTGGCGGATACGACGATTCGTCGTCAGTTCACCGAGCTGATGATCGCCGAGCATCTCGACGAGGCCGACATCACCCGTTGGCGCAATCTGATCGTCGCCACCGGGGCGGTCGAATGGATCGAGGACATGATCGTCGAGCGGGTGGATAGTGCCCGGGATCGCATCTGCGACAACAGCATCGGCGACTGGGTTCAGGCCGCATTGGCGAATATGGCCGCGGTCTGCACGCTGCGGGTGACCTGATGAGGAGGAGATTGATGCGTACCGTTCCCGGGCCAACCGACCACGTCGTGGTGGTCGGTGCGGGTTTGTCGGGGTTGTCGGCGGCGATGCAGTTGGCCGGCCGCGGGCGGGCGGTCACCGTTGTCGAACGCTACGCGTTCCCGGGTGGACGGATGGGCCAAGCCGACATTCGCGGCTACCGGATCGACACCGGCCCGACCGTGTTGACGATGCCCGACATCATCGAGGAAGCGTTCGCCGCCGTCGGAGCGTCGATGACCGAGCATCTCGACCTGGTGCCGGTCGATCCCGCGTACCGGGCCACCTTCGCCGACGGCAGCGCGCTGGACGTACAAACCGATGCCGAGGCGATGTCGGCGGCGATCGAGGCGTTCGCCGGTCCCGCGCAGGCCGCCGGCTATCGCCGGTTGCGCACCTGGCTGACCGAGCTCTATCGACTGGAGTTCGACGGTTTCATCGCGGCTAATTTCGAATCACCGTTGTCACTGCTGACCCCGCAGCTGGCGAGGCTGGCCGCCATCGGTGGCTTCCGGGGCTGGGAGCGGATGATCGGCAAGTTCATCACCGATGAACGGGTACAACGGATCTTCACCTTCCAGGCGCTGTATGCCGGTGTGCCGCCCCAGCAGGCGCTGGCCGCCTACGCGGTGATCGCCTACATGGACACCGTCGCCGGGGTGTACTTCCCGCGTGGCGGTATGCGCGCGGTGCCCGAGGCGCTGGCCACCGCGGCTGCCGCAGCCGGCGTCGAATTCCGCTACGGTTCGATCGTCACCGCCCTGGAGCGCTCCGGGTCCCGGGTGACCGCTGTCCGCACCAGCGAAGGCGATCGAATCGACTGCGACGCAGTGGTTCTCACCACCGAGTTACCACTGACTTACCAGCTGCTCGGACGAACCCCGCGACGGCCGATCGCGATGCGTCCCGCGCCGTCTGCGGTGGTGGCGCACGTCGGCGTTCCGGCGGTCGGCGACCGTCTGGCGCATCACAACATCAGCTTTGGCGGCAAGTGGGCCGGCACGTTCGACGAGATCATCCGCGACGGCGTGCTGATGAGCGACCCGTCGCTGCTGGTGACCCGGCCGACCGCCGGTGACCCGAGCCTCGCCCCGCCCGGACGTGACCTGCTCTACGTGCTGGCGCCCACCCCGAATCTCGAAGCCGGCGCCCTTGATTGGGCGTCGATCGGTACGGAATACGCGCGCCAGATGGTGGCCACCGCTGCTCAGCGGTTGTTGCCCGGGCTCGACGACGATGCCGATGTCCTCGAGATCGTCACCCCAGCGGACTGGGCACGGCAGGGGATGGCCGCCGGGACGCCGTTCGCGCTGGCACACACATTCGGCCAAACCGGCCCGTTCCGGCCCGCCAACACCGTGCGCGGTATCGACAACGCCGTGCTGGCGGGTGGGTCGACGGTGCCTGGGGTGGGTATGCCCACCGCACTGCTGTCCGGGCGCCTGGCCGCCGACCGGGTCACCGGAGTCGTCAGTGACGTCTCACCCCGCATCATCAGTTCGGGAAGCAGGTAGCGATGATCCACGCCGAGTTGCACGCCGCCGGGATCGACGACGCCCGCCTGCGCGAGTCCTACCGATACTGTCGCCGGCTCAACGCCCAGCACGGTCGCACCTACTTCCTGGCGACCCGGTTGTTGGCTCCGTCGCAGCGGCCGGCCGTCCACGCGCTGTATGGATTCGCGCGCTACGCCGACGACATCCTCGACGACATGGACGTTGCCGCCGGAGTGGCGGAGCGCCGAGAGCGGCTCGACCAGCTGTCGGCGAAGTTCTTCAGCGGCACCGCCGACGCGTCCGAGCCGGTGTTGGCCGCAGTGCTGCACACCGCACGGACCTACCGCATCCCGCTGGACCTGTTCGATGATTTCCTGTCCTCGATGCGGATGGACCTGACTGTCACCGACTACGCCGATCGCGCCGCGCTCAACCGCTACATGCGCGGTTCGGCCGAAGTCATCGGCCTGCAGATGCTGCCGATTCTGGGCACCGTCGGACCGCGCGCCGAAGCCGTGCCGTACGCCGAGGCGCTCGGCCGGGCATTCCAGCTGACCAACTTCCTGCGCGACGTCGACGAGGACCTCGCCCGCAACCGGGTGTACCTGCCCGCCGACGAGCTGGTCGCCCACGGCGTGGACCGCGACCTGCTGCTCTGGTGCCAGCAGAACCGGCGCACCGACCCGAAGGTGCGTGCCGCGCTGGCTGCTCAGCATGCCGTCACCCGGGAGGTCTACCGGGAGGCACGCAAGGGGATCGCCCTACTCGCCCCGCAGTCCCGGCCGTGCGTGACGACGGCGTTCACGCTGTACTCGGAGATCCTCGATCGCATCGAGGCGCTGGACTTCGCGGTGTTCACCCAGCGCGCCTCGGTGGGTGTCGGGCGCCGGCTGCAGGTCTTCTCCGCCGGCCTGATCCGGGCCAGGCGGGCCCGCCGGTGCGGTGCGGCCTGATGGACCTGAATCGGACGTAATGCACACCGCGCTGTTGGGCAACGTCGAATACTGGAAGCCGATGGGCAAACGCCTTCGCACCGACTACGAAGGGGACCGGCGGTGGTGAGTGTGGGCAATCGGGGACTGCAGCGGGAACAGGTCCCCGAGGCGTTCGATGTGGGGGCGCGCGCCTACGACCGATTGGTCGGCGCCAACCCCGGCTATCACGATCATCTGCGGATCTCGGCCCGGCGGATGCGTATCCCCGACGGTGGGCGCGGTCTACGGCTGCTTGACGCCGGCTGCGGCACCGGGGCGTCCACCGCGGCGCTGCTGCAGGCCGCCCCGCACGCCGAGATCGTGGCGGTGGACGCGTCGTCGGGGATGCTGGCCGAGGCGACGGCCAAGACCTGGCCCGCCTCGGTGCGGTTCGTGCACAGCCCGATCGAGGCGATCGCCGACGCCGGGGTGCATGGCGCGTTCGACGCAATCCTGGCGGCCTACCTGGTACGCAACCTCGCCGACCCGGACAGTCAGCTGCGCACATTCCGCCACCTGCTGCGGCCCGGCGGGACGCTGGCCATCCACGAGTATTCGGTGGGTGATTCCCGTGCGGCCAAAGCGATCTGGAATGCGGTGTGCTGGGGAATCATCATCCCCTCCGGCTGGCGACAAACCGGTGACAGCACGCTCTACCGTCACTTGTGGCGCAGCGTGAACACCTTCGACGGTGCGGCCGCCTTCCAGCGTCGACTGGTCGCCGCCGGCTTCACCGGAGTGCACAGCGAGACGATGCCCGGCTGGCAGCGCGACATCGTGCACACCTTTCTGGCAGACGCACCGCGATGAACGATCCACGCCGCGTCAGCCATCCCGGTCCCGCCGGGTTGCCGCATGCCCATGCCCTGCCCGACACCCCGCACGCGGTGGTGGTCGGCGCGGGGATCGCGGGATTGGCTGCCGCCGCCGGGCTCGCCGAACGCGGTGTCACCGTCGAGGTCCTGGAACGGCAGCACTACCTCGGTGGCCGCGTCGGCGGCTGGAGCGAGCAGCTCGAAGACGGCAGCGAAGTGGCCAACAACCGCGGCTTCCACGCGTTCTTCCGCCAGTACTACAACCTGCGGGCATTGCTGCGGCGCAGCGACCCAGGTCTGCACCGGCTGCGGGCCGTCGAGGACTACCCGCTGGTCGACGGCCAGGGCCGCCGCGACACCTTTCGCGGCCTGCCCAAGACCCCGCCGTGGAACGCATTGGCCTTCGCCTTGCGCAGTCCCACCTTCCGGATGCGAGACATGTTGCGGCTCAACGCGGTTGCGGCCGCACCACTGGCTGCGGTGTCGGTACCCGAGATCTACCACCAGCTTGACGGCCAGGACGCCGGAACCTTCCTGACTGACATCAATTTTCCGGTCGCCGCTCGACACCTGGCTTTCGAGGTGTTCGCGCGCAGCTTCTTCGCCCGGCCCGAACGACTTTCGGCGGCCGAACTGGCCACCATGTTCCACATCTACTTCCTGGGCTCCAGTGAGGGTCTGGTGTTCGACGTCGCGGAGTCGAACTTCGACACTGCGCTATGGGAACCGTTGCGGGAGTACTTGATCGGGCGGGGGGTGCGGTTCCGCACCGGTATCTGTGCCGAGTCCGTGCACACCGGCGGTCCGAAAAGGCTCCAGGTGCTCGACTCGACCGGTTCGACGATCGACGCCGACGCCGTGGTGCTGGCCACCGACGTCAGCGGGTTGCAGAAGATCGTCGCCGCTTCGCCGGGATTGGGCGACGCCTCGTGGCGCGCCCAGGTTGCCGAGTTGCGGACCGCGCCGCCCTTCGTCGTGCAGCGGCTGTGGTTGGACCGCCCCGTGGATGCGGGACGTCCGGCGTTCCTGGGAACCGGCGGGCTGGAACCCGTCGACAACATCAGCGTGGTCAGCAGCTACGAGCGGCAGGCCGCGGAATGGGCACGCGCGCACGGTGGTTCGGTGGTCGAGGTGCACTCCTACTCGGTCGTGGACCCGCCGCCGTTCGACGGTTTGCGCGAACGCATGCTGGGCCGCCTGCACCAGCTCTATCCGGAGACCGCGGCGGCCGGGATCGTCGGTGAGACGCTGTTGCTGCGTGACGACTGCCCGCTGTTCTGGCCCGGTGCGTTCGCGAACCGGCCCACGGTGGACACGCCGGTTCCCGGTCTGATGCTGGCCGGCGACGGTATCCGCATCGACCTACCGGTGGCCCTGATGGAGCGGGCCGCCACCACCGGCTGGGCGGCGGCCAACCGGTTGTTGAGCGGCTGGGGTGTCAGCGGGCACACCCTGCACACCGTCCCGGTACAAGGCCGGTCACCGATTCTGCGCCGGCTCGCCAGCCGGGAAGGGGCCCTGCGATGAGCATTCGAGCACGGGTAGCGGCCAGATGGCCGAAAAACATCCCGCTGCAGATCATTCCGAAGACCGACTGGGCCGGGCAGCGTCCCACCTATCAGGACGCGCAGCCGGCCCTCATCGATGGTGCGCTGCGGCGTGCCCAACAGCGGCCCAGCGGCAACTGGTACGTCTTCGCCGCGAGCACCGACGTCCGCGGAGACCGGCCATTCGGGACCCGGGTTGGCGGGGTCGAGATCGTCGCCTGGCGCGATCAGCAAGGCGGACTGCGCGTCGGGCCGGCCGCGTGCCCGCATCTGGGCGCCGACCTGGCGACCGGGAAGGTGCAGTGCGGCGGTCTGATCTGTCCCTGGCACGGTCTGCGACTCGAGGGCGGCCGTGAATTCGGCTGGAAGCCCCTGCCCGCCTTCGACGATGGCGTGCTGGTGTGGGTGCGCCTCGATCGAGTCGGGCAGGAAGCGCCACTGGACGCCCCGGTGATCCCGGCTCGACCCGAAGGCGCGCGGCTGGCCGCGGTGACCCGGCTGGAAGGGGTGTGTGAGCCATCCGACGTGATCGCCAACCGCCTCGATCCCTGGCACGGTGCGTGGTTCCACCCCTATTCGTTCACCCAGCTCGAGGTGCTCAGCGCCCCGCCGGCCGATGCCGACGAGGACGCCGATCGCTTCCTGGTGGCGGTGACCTTCCGGATGGGACGGGTCGGGGTGCCGGTCATCGCCGAGTTCACCGCACCGGAGCCCAGGACGATCGTGATGCGGATCGTCGATGGTGAGGGTGCGGGCAGTGTCGTCGAGACCCATGCCACCCCGATGGGCGCGGGTCCGGACGGCCGGCCGCGGACGGCGGTTATCGAAGCTGTCGTCGCGCAGTCCGACCGCACCGGTTTCCGCTACTCGTTGCGGGCCGCGCCGCTGATCACCCCGGTGATGCGGGTGGCGGCCACCCGGTTGTGGCGCGACGACCTCGCCTATGCCGAGCGTCGGTTCGCGCTGCGGGACAACGGGTCCCAATAGCCACTGTCCTGCCGGTGAAACGGCCCGACGGTGCCTTGCCGGACCGGGGTCACTGATCGGAGGGGACCAGGATGGTCTTGCCGGGCAGGTGACCGGTGTCGGCTGCGTCGTGTACGGCGGCGATGTCGGTCAACGGCCGACGATCGGCGACGTCGACAATCAGGTCGCCGGCATCCACCCGGCGCACGAGGTCGGCAAGCTGGGTGGTGTCGCTGCGGACGAACACCCGCGCGGTGCGCACTGCCCGGCGGGAGTCTTCCGGTCCGGAGGTCATGGTGCCGACCAGGAATCCGCCGTCGGCGACGATTCCGGCCAGCGCCGCGGTCTGCTCCGGTGACGTGCCGATCAGATTGAGCACCACGTCGAAGGGTTGTCCCTCGATGGACAGCGGGGTGCTGTAGTCGAGATAGCCGATCAGCCGGTCGGCTCCGCGCTGGCGCAACCGGTCGGCGGTGGCCGGCTTGGTGGTCGCGGTGACGGTGGCGCCGGCCTGCTTGGCGAGTTGGACCGCGTAGCCGCCGACGCCCCCGCTGGCGCCGTTGATCAGAATCGTCTGCCCGGCGCGCAGCCCAGCCAGCTCGAACAACGCCTGCCAGGCTGTGAGCCCGACGGTCGGCAGCGCCGCCGAGTCGGCCAGATCCATCGATCGGGGCGCGGCGGTCAGCACCTCGGCCGGCGCGAGCACATAGTCGGCGGCGGCGCCGTCGTCTTGCATCGGAAGCAATCCGACGACCCGGTCGCCGATCTGCCAGCCGGTCACGCCGGCACCGACCTCGGCCACGGTGCCGGCCACGTCGATGCCGGGCACATGCGGGAAGGTGATCGCGAACACCTCGGTCAGGTAACCGCCGCGGATGCCGGCGTCGACCGGATTGAACGATGTCCCGGCGACCTTCACCAGGACCTGCCCGGGCCCCGCCGTCGGGCGCTGGACCTCGTCGTAATGCAGCACGTCGCTGTCGCCGTAACGGTGGTAGCGCACAGCCTTCATGGTCGTGTCCCTTCCTCATTTGTTTCGATTTCGAAGCAGTCTCCCACTCCAAACTTGCTTCGAGTTCGAAACATTCCCGGCTACGATCGGTAGATGGCCAAATCCCTGCAGCCTGCGCAGATGCGCACCTACTTCGCCCTCACCGAGGCGGCCAGCCTGCTGCAATACGCTGTCGCCCAGCAGCTGCAGGCCGAAGGCGGTCTCAGTTACGTGCAGTTCGAAATCCTCGCCAAGCTGGTGGACGCCGACCGGCCCCTGACCATGACCGAGCTGGCCGACAGCGTCGTCTACAGCCGAAGCGGCCTCACCCACCAAGCCGCCCTCCTGGAGAAGGAGGAGCTCATCAGCCGAGCGCCCAGTACAGAAGACCAGCGCGCTGTCGTCGTCGACATCACCGACGCTGGCCGCGCGCGGGTGGCCGCCGTCCTGCCCGGCCACCTCGACGTCGTCCGAGGCCTCTTGTTCGACGCGCTGTCCGACCGGGACGTCACCGCCCTCGGCGACCTGATGACCCGCGTACGCGACCACATGCGCGATCGCCCGCCCCGATCTGCCGCCCCGCGTAAGAGCCGTACTTCCAGGGATCGGGACAAGTGACTCGGCTCGCGCGGCCCCGCGCCTAGGCTGCGTCCATGGCGAAGCGAATCGTGATCTGGGGTACGGGTTTTGTCGGCCGGATGGTCATCCCCGAAGTGCTGGCCCACCCGGAGTTCGAGCTGGTCGGGGTTGGCGTCAGCAATCCGGCGAAGGTCGGGCGCGACGTCGCCGAGATCTGCGGTCTGGCCCAGCCGGCGGGTATCGCCGCCACCGACGACGTCGACGCCCTGATCGCGCTCAAGCCCGATGCGCTGGTGCACTACGGACCCACCGCCGCGCACGCCGACGCCAACATCGACCTGATCTCACGGTTCCTCCGCGCGGGCATCGACGTGTGCTCGACCGCGATGACCCCGTGGGTGTGGCCGAAGATGCACCTGAACCCGCCGATCTGGATCGACCCCATCACGCAGGCGTGCGAGGCCGGCCAGTCGTCATGCTTCACCACCGGGATCGACCCCGGCTTCGCCAACGACCTGTTCCCGATGACCCTGATGGGCCTGACCTCCCAAGTGCGCCAGGTCCGCGCCTCCGAGCTGCTGGACTACACCAACTACGAGGGGGACTACGAATTCGAGATGGGCATCGGCCGCGAACCCGAGTACAAGCCGCTGCTGGAGAACTCCGACATCCTGGTGTTCGCCTGGGGGGCGACGGTGCCGATGATCGCCTACGCCGCCGGCATCGAACTCGACGAGATCACCACCACCTGGGAGAAGTGGGTCACACCCACCGAGCGCAAGACCATCAAGGGCGTCATCCCGCCCGGCCACGTGGCGGCGGTGCGGTTCACCATCAACGGCATCTATGGAGGCGAGACGCGGATCCAGCTCGAGCACGTCAACCGGATCGGCCAGGACGCCGCGCCGGACTGGCCCTCGGGCACCCAGGACGACGTCTACCGGGTCGACATCCAGGGCACTCCCAGCATCTTCCAGGAGACTGCGTTCAGGTTCACCGACGGTTCCGGACGGGACGCCGCGACCGCCGGGTGCCTGGCGACCGGGCTGCGCGCGCTCAACGCGGTACCGGCCGTCAACGACCTGGCCCCGGGCTGGGTCACCCCGCTTGACCTGCCCCTGATCCCCGGCCGCGGGACCATTCGCTGACGTAACGTCCCGCGGCTTCGGATCGACATCTTGGGTGAATCCGAAGTACGGGGCTGCCCGCATGCCACCGAGCAGGCTGGGCGGCCCGGATTGGACGACATGACTGACCCAACGAGACCGGCCCTCGGCCTGTCGGTCGGGGCGACCATGCTGGCCGCGGTGACCCTGGACCGTTCGATCACCCGAAAGCCGGTGATCACGCTGTTCCGACATCGCCCGCCCGAGGTCGGGGTGCCCGCGGAGAATGCCGCCCTCGGCGAACCTGGACTGGTGATCACCGACTTCGTCGACCGCGTGGGTGATCCGGTGGGCATCGTCGCCGCCGACGGCTCGGTCCACCACGCCGAGACGTTGCTGGCCGATGCGCTGCGCGCACTGGCCTACGCCGCCACCGCCGGGCGCCCGCTGCCGCCGGCTGCGCTGAGCTATCCCGCACACTGGCGGTCGGCCGCCGTCGAGGCCCTGCGGCGGGCCCTGCACCGGATACCCGAATGGTCGGTAGCCGAGCCGGCACTGATCCCGGACACCGCGGCCGCCTCCAGCGCGCTGCGCGCCGATCCCGGACTGCCCACCCGCGGCGTCGTCGCCCTCTGCGATTTCGGCGGCAGCGGCACCTCGATCACCCTGCTCGACGGCGACCGCCACATCGCTGCGACCGTGCGCCACCTCGACTTCTCCGGTGATCTCGTCGACCAGGCGTTACTGGCCCATGTGGTGGCCGAGCTGTCCGCCGGTGGGACGCTCGACGTCACCGGGACCTCAGCGATCGGGAACCTGAGCCGGCTGCGGGCTGAATGCCGCGCCGCCAAGGAGCGACTGTCCACCACCACCGTGACCGCGCTGCCCGCCGACCTGCCCGGCTTCCGCGGCGATGTCCGGCTGACCCGCATCGAACTCGACGACACCCTGCGTCGTCCGCTGGCCGACGTCGTGGCCACCCTCGAAGACACCCTGACCCGCGCCGGGGTCCGCCCCGCCGAGCTGGCCGCGGTGGCGACGATCGGTGGCGGTGCCGCCATCCCGATGATCACCACGACGCTCTCCGAACATCTGCGGGTGCCGGTGATCACCACAGCGCGCCCCGCACTCACCGGCGCCATCGGCGCGGCGTTGCGGGCAGCCCGGGGGCCGGCCGACGACGCGGCCACTGCGCTTGCCCCCGCGCCGGCTGTGCCCGTCGCGCCGGTCGTTCCGCCCGCGCCCGCCGCGCCGACCGGTCAGGCGCTGGCCTGGTCACAGGAAGACGACATCCCCGACCTGGCGCCGGCCGCCGAGCTGCCGGCCGTGGCGAGTCCACGTCCGGACCTGGACTTCGAGCCAGAGCCCGCGCCGCCCGAGCGCAACGACCAGGCCTGGTACCGGCGGCCGATGCCGGTGGTGGCCGCGGCGCTGCTGGTGATCGCCGTGGCCGGCGCCGGCACGGCGGTCGCGTTGCGCGCCGACAACAGTGCGGCTCCGGCGACACCGACGCCGAGCATCACCACCACACCGCAGGCTGCACCCGCGCCGCCCGCACCGGCGGCCGAACCGACCTCGGTGACGGTCCAGAATCAGGCGGTACAGGACACCCCGGCACCTGCGCCACGAACCGTGGTGCAGGTGCCCGCGCCGGTCACCCAGACCCAGGTCGTGCAGGCCCCACCGGTCACCACCGAGGCGCCGCCGCCACCGCCGGTGACCGAAACACAGACCACCACCGTCGTGAGCACCGAAGTGTCGACCCCACCGCCGGTCACCGAGACTGCCACCGTCGCACCGTCGGCGACTCCACCGCCGCCGTTCATTCCGACGATCCCGCCGATCCCGACGATTCCCGGGCTACCGCAGTTCCTGCAGCCGCACTCAGGTTGATGTTCGCCGTTTGACCAGGACGACCTTGGCCAGCGGAATCGACATCTGTTCCGGTGCGGCCGCAAGGCGGGCCGCAACCGCGGCTTCCAGCCGGTCGGCGAACTGGGTGGCCCGCTCCTCGATGGGCCCGGGGTCCAACGCCGCGGCCAAGGTCGGAAAGACCGAAGCGCGAAGGAACGCAGCCCAATTGGCGCCGAAAGCGCGAGCATCCCCGTCGACCTGGAACTGTGCCCAGAATCGGTCTTCGGCCTTGAACAACTCCAGGTGTTCGATAGAGAGGCCTTCGAACCGTCCGGACGGGGCGAACGGCGCCCGGAAGTCCTTCTCCTCCCGGCCGATCGACGGGATCGACATCCGGCGCGCTTCACCGGCGCTGAGCAAGCCGTCGTCGACGAACTGGCGCAGCGCGGCGACGATGGCGTCGAACGCGGCCTTGAAGCCGGAGCTGCCGTCGGGCTCGACGCCGACGGTCAGCACGACGAGCCGTCCACCGGGGGCCAACTCGCGGCCACGGAAGGCGACGAACTCGTGCCAATCCTCGGCTGCCTGGCGGGCATAGGCCTGCCGAGCCTCGTCGTCGGCGCTGTAGGAGATCTGGACGTGGTCGGGAATGGGCATCGGGATCCGGCTCAACCAGTGCACCGCCCACGAACTCCACCCCAGCACGATGCTGTCGGAGGGCAGGATCTGTTGGTAGAACGAGCGGCCCACGGCGGAGGCGAACGTGGCCGGATCCGCCTTCAGATAGCTGTCGTGGTCCTCGGTGAGAGTGGTGAACAACGCGGTGAAATCGTTGTCGGCGACATCGGTGTGGGCGACCAGGATGGCGTGATCCGGGCGTGTGCGTCGGCGGATGATGCCGATGGCGGCGCCGATCGGCAACAGCGAGTTGTAACCGGTGGCAGCGCCGTAGTCGGCGATGGCGATTGGCTGGGGCGTCTTCGGCAACGGGACGGTACGGGCTGCCTCTTCGAAAAGTGTTATGGCAGGCCGTAACCCGGCTGCCTGCAATCGTGAGGATGCGGTGTAGGTGGCGCTGTCCATCGGCTGCGGGCGCACCACGATGCTGGACTCGCGCATGTCAAGCCCGGCGACGACGGTGCAACAGCAGTCCCACCACCAGACCAACCAAGAGCATCGCGGCCAGCAGCAGCCACATCGGGGATTCCACGGTGATCCACAAGACGTGCACGCGCTGGCGCTCGCGGTTCTGGGCGATGAACACCGCTGCCAGCACCACCAGGGTGATCGCCAGCCAGTAGCGCAGGGCGAATCGCCGTACCGCGCCGCCGGAGCGCGGTGAGCCTTCATCAGGGGACATGGCGACCTCCCGTCGTTGCCGTCAGAAGGTGACGGTAGTCGCTGTCAGCTAATCCGTCGGCCAACTCCCGTCGCAGAGCTGATTGTCACCGCGATGCAGCGCCGCACGTGACACACTTCGGCCATGAAAGGCACCTGGTCAGCCGCGCGCATCCTGGCGTTGTCCGGGATCGTCATGATGATCGTCGGCGGGGTCGGCTTCATCGTGGTCATGGTGCTCAACGCGTTCGTCCTGGACGAGTTCGACGCCTACGGTGAGGTGCCGATCCCGGGCTCGGGCCAGGTGCAGCTGCCCGCCGGTCAGGTGCAGATCAGCTTCCACACCGCGGTGACGGGGTCACCGTCTAGCGGATTCCCGCTGCCCGCCCTGAGGCTGAGGATCGACCCGCCGGACGGGGCGGCCGACCCGGTGCTGACCGAGAACCACGGGGCCACAACGACAATCAACAGCGACACGCACGCGCGGATCTGGACCGCACAGGTGTTCACGCCGGGCGCCTATCGAATCCGCACCGACGGACAGGTCAACGGCTACATCAACCCGCGGCTGGCGTTCGGGCGCGACAGTGACTACGACTACCTGCACTGGGTGTTCGTCGCGGTGTTCGGGTTCGGACTGCTGGACATGATCATGTCCCTGTTCTTCCGCAAGCGGATGGCCCGCCAGGGAACGGTCGACACCGTTGCGGCTGTGCTCCCGCCCGACCCCTACACGCCATCCGACCAGGGGGTGCGGCTGGAGCAACTCAAAACGCTGGCCGCGTTGCGGGACTCCGGTGCACTGACCCAGCAGGAGTTCGAATCCGAGAAACGCCGGATCCTCAAGGGGTAGGGGGCGTCTACACTCACCCGTCGTGAAAGCAGTGAGCAGCGTGCACGGGACATTGTCGGTGATCGACCTGCCTTCCCCGGTTCCGGCCGAGGGGCAACTGGTCTTGGACGTCCGAAGCTGCGGTATCTGCGGCTCCGATCTCCACGCCAAGGACCACGGCGACGAACTGGCCGACGTGTTGGACGAGGTCGGCTACCGCGACTGCATTCGCGGCGACACCCCGACCGTCATGGGCCACGAGTTCTCCGGCGAGGTGGCCGAGCGCGGGGCCAAGACCCCAGGGCGCTCAAAGCCGGCACTCGGGTCGTGTCGTTCCCCATGGTGCGCTCCCGCGGCGGCAGCGTGCAGCTGACCGGTCTGTCACCGCTGGCGCCGGGCGGCTACGCCGAGCAGGTACTGGTCGAGGCGGCGATGACATTCCCGGTACCGAACGGGCTGTCCATGGACATCGCGGCGCTGACCGAGCCGATGGCGATCGCGCTCCACGCTGTGCGGCGAAGCGAGATCACCAGGCGTGACACCGCGATCGTGATCGGCTGTGGACCGATCGGACTGGCGATCATCTGCCAGCTCAAGGCTCTCGGCGTCGAGACCATCGTCGCCAGCGACTTCTCGCCCGGCCGTCGTGTCTTGGCGAGCCGATGCGGCGCCGACGTCGTGGTCGACCCCAAGATCGACTCGCCCTATGACAGGGCGGTGAGCAAAGGTATGGTGACCGACTTCAATGGGCTCGCCGACCTCGCTGTCGGCTCGATGGAGAAGCTTCGCAAACTGCCAGGCTGGCAGCACGTCTACCGCGCTGCGGAGGCGCTGGGTGCCGCCGGGCCAAAACGGCCGGTGATCTTCGAATGCGTCGGTGTGCCCGGCATGATCGACGGCGTCATCACCGCAGCGCCGCTGAACGCTCGGGTGGTCGTGGTCGGAGTCTGCATGAGCAGCGACGCGATCCGGCCGGCGATGGCCATCGGCAAGGAAATCGACCTGCGCTTCGTGTTCGGCTACACGCCGCTGGAGTTCCGTGACACGCTGCACATGCTGGCCGACGGGAAGCTGAACGCCAGACCACTGGTGACCGGCAAAGTGGGGCTTGACGGCGTGGCCGCTGCCTTCCAGGCCCTGGGCGACCCGGAAACGCACGCGAAGATCCTCATCGATCCTCGCCTCGATGCGCCGAATGTGGTTGCTGTGCAGCGGATCTGAGCGCCGCTCGTTCCTCGCGGCGCATCGTCAGTGGCCGTGTTGGTTTGACCGCTTCCTCCTCGCCGCTCGTTCCTCGCGGCGCATCGTCAGTGGCCGTGTTGGTTTGGCCGCTTCCTCCTCGCCGCTCGTTCCTCGCGGCGCATCGTCAGTGGCCGCGCGCCACCCACTCGTCGTAGTTCACCAGCTCGTCGCCGATGCGGGTGGTGTCGCCGTGGCCGGTGTACACGACCGTGTCGGCCGGTAGCTTGCCGAGCTTGTCCTTGATCGACCCGAGGATCGTCGGGAAGTCGGAGAACGATCGGCCGGTGGCGCCGGGTCCGCCCTGGAAAAGGGTGTCGCCGGAGAACACCGCGCCCAGTGCCGGAGCGTAGAGGCAGGTGGAGCCGGGGGAGTGACCGGGCGTGGCGATGGCGTGCAGTTCGATGCCGTCGGCCTTGAGTACCTGGCCGTCTTCGATGGTACGGAACTGCTTGTCGCCATGCGTCATTCGCCACAACATCTCGTCGGCGGGGTTCAGCAGGATGGGAGCGTCGAAGTCGGCCGACAACTGCGGTGCGACGGTGATGTGGTCGTTGTGCCCGTGGGTGCAGACCACCGCAACGACGTGGCGGTTGCCGACGGCGTCCTCGATGGCCTTCGCGTTATGCGCGGCGTCGATGACGATCACCTCGGAGTCGTCACCGACGATCCAGATGTTGTTGTCGACTTCCCAACTGCCGCCGTCGAGTTCGAAGGTGCCGTGGGTGACGACGCGTTCGATGCCTGCCTGGCTCACAAGATCACCACCGAACGCAGCACCTCACCGGCGTGCATCTTGTGGAAGGCATCCTCGATTCCGTCGAGGCCGATGCGCTCGGAGACGAACTTCTCCAGCGGCAGCCGCCCCTGCCGGTACAGGCTGATCAGGGTCGGGAAGTCCCGCTCGGGCAGGCAATCGCCGTACCACGACGATTTCAGCGATCCGCCGCGGGAGAAGAAATCCACCAGCGGCATGTCCAGGCGCATGTCCGGCGTGGGCACACCGACCAGCACGACGGTTCCGGCCAGATCGCGGGCGTAGAACGCCTGCTTCCAGGTTTCCGGGCGGCCGACGGCGTCGATCACCACGTCGGCGCCGAAGCCGTCGGTGAGGTCCTGGATGGTCTCGACGGCGTCGAGTTCACGGGCGTTGATCGTGTGGGTGGCGCCGAACTCGCGGGCCCAGTCCAGCTTCTTGTTGTCGGTGTCGACGGCGATGATCTTCTTGGCGCCGACCAGGGCCGCGCCGGCGATCGCGGCGTCACCGACGCCGCCACAGCCGATCACCGCGACGGTGTCGTCCCGCCCGACGTTGCCGGTGTTGACCGCCGCGCCGAGTCCGGCCATCACGCCGCAGCCGAGCAGGCCCGCCACCGCCGGGTCGGCTTCGGGATCGACTTTGGTGCATTGTCCTTCGTGCACCAGCGTCTTGTCGGCGAAGGCGCCGATGCCCAGTGCTGGAGTCAGTTCGGTGCCGTCGGTCAGCGTCATCTTCTGGGCGGCGTTGTGGGTGTTGAAGCAGTACCACGGGCGACCGCGTTTGCAGGCGCGGCACTGGCCGCACACCGCGCGCCAGTTCAGGATCACGAAGTCGCCCGGCTCGACGTTGGTGACGCCCTGGCCGATCGACTCGACAGTGCCGGCGGCCTCATGGCCGAGCAGGAACGGGTACTCGTCGTTGATTCCACCCTCGCGGTAGGTCAGGTCCGTGTGGCACACCCCGCAGGCGATGACCTTGACCACCACTTCGCCCGGACCGGGGTCGGGGATGACGATGTCGACGAGTTCGACGGGCTCGCCCTTCTTACGAGAAATCACACCGCGCACTGTTTGACTCATGAGTCAAACCTTAGCGTGACGAGTGCGGAATGCCGCATGCCCGTCCCACTCTGACGATACGGTGGAGACTTGTTTACCACTCGACTCGAATTGCCGACTGAATTACTGGTCACCGCCCGTGCGGCGTATCGCAGCGGAGACTGGGAGACCAGCTACGCGGCGTTCTCCCGGGCCGGTGCGGTGGGGCCGCTGTCGGTCGACGATATGGACACCATGGCGACCGCGGCCTGGCGCCTGGGCGATGCCCGGGAGGCAGCTCGGATCGGGGAGCTCGTTTACCTCCGCCTGACCCGGACCGATCCGGGAGCTGCGGCGACGAAGGCCGTCGAGCTGGGCGCGGTGTGGCTGTCCCGAGGCGAACTGGGGGTCGGCCAGAGCTGGGTCCGGCGAGCCCGGGCTCTGCTTGCCGGGACGGACGCGCCGGTGCTGGTGCGGCTGACCTATCTGGAAACAGTGCTGACAGTGTTTAGTGACGACGTCGAGCTGGTGGCCGAGCGAGCAGAGGTGCTGCGCGAGATGTCGTCGACTGCGCTGGACCAGACCCATCCGGCAGTGGCGGGCGAGGCCTACTACCAGCTCGGCGAAGTGCGGCGACGCCGCGGTGACGTCGACGCAGCGTTGGCGGCCTACGCCGCCGCACACCGGCGTGGCGTCTCGCCGCAGCCGGGTGCTGCGCTGCTGAGATGCGCGCTGGGTGACGTCGACACCGCGCGCGCCGAGGTGCAGGCCGCGTTGGCGGCCACCAGTGAGTCCGCCGATGTCGAGGATCGCGTCCGCCTGCTGCGCGGTGCGGTCGAGATCGCCCTGGCGGGCGGGTATCTCGACGAAGCGGAGCAGTACTTCCGCGAGCTCGTCACCCTCGAGTCCGCCGACGCACTGCTGCGCGGTGCGATCCTGGTGCGGCGCGGCCGATACCGCGAGGCGCTGACCGCGTTGCGGTCGGCCCTGCGAGAGCCGCGAATCCGGCGCTCGGCGCCCGAGATCACGCGCGTGCACCGGTGGATCGACGAGGCGCACCGAGGTCTCGCCGCCCGCGGGTAGTCTCCACCCGGTGTCTGCGTTGTCCAGCCCACTCGAGGGGATCTCCGACTGGCCGGTTCCGGCCGCGGCTGCCGCGGTGGTGGGCGAAGGCGGGGTGCTGGCGCAATTCGGTGACACCTCGCGCGAGTTCCGCCTGGCCTCGGTGACCAAACCGCTGGCCGCGCGCGCCGCCCAGGTTGCCGTCGAGGAAGGCGTCGTGGAGTTGGACACCCCGGCTGGTCCACCGGGCAGCACGGTCCGGCACCTGTTGGCGCACGCCTCCGGGTTGTCGATGCACTCCGCCGAGGTGATGGCCGAGCCCGGCAAGCGTCGGGTGTACTCGAACTACGGTTTTCAGGTGTTGGCCGAGACCATCGAAGGCAACGCCGGCATCGAGTTCGGCGACTACCTGGCCGAGGCGATCTTCGAGCCGCTCGGTATGAGCTCGTCGCGACTGGACGGAGGGGCGGCGGCGTCCGGTTTCGGTGCGGTGTCGACCGTGGCGGACCTGTCGGCATTCGCCGGCGACCTGCTGGCACCGCGGACGGTGTCGGCGCAGATGCACCAGTCGGCGATCACGGTGCAATTTCCCGGGCTGGCCGGTGTGTTGCCCGGCTTCGGCGTCCAACGGCCCAATGATTGGGGCCTGGGTTTCGAGATCCGGGACGACAAGTCGCCGCACTGGACCGGCTCGGCGAACTCGCCGCGGACGTTCGGTCATTTCGGCCAGACCGGCACCTTCATCTGGGTGGACCCGGACCGAATGGTGGCACTGGTCGTGCTGACCGCGCGCGATTTCGACGAGTGGGCCAAGCCACTATGGCCGGCCCTGTCTGATGAAGTTCTGAGAGTGTACGGGGCGCACTAGCGCAACAGGCGCCTCACAAGGCACAATAAACACGCACGACACAACTGCATCCTCGGAAACACCAGGTCGTTGGGGAAGACGTCCCTCGTGGAGCCGAAGGAGAAGGTCATGCGTGCGTCGAACCAGTTCGCCGACGTGACGACTGGCGTGGTGTACGTGCACGCCTCGCCAGCGGCGGTGTGCCCACATGTCGAGTGGGCGTTGTCGTCGACCCTGAATGCCAGGGCGAACCTGAAGTGGACCCCGCAGCCCGCCATGCCCGGGCAGCTTCGCGCGGTGACCAACTGGGTTGGCCCGGTGGGCACTGGGGCGCGGCTGGCCAATGCCCTGCGGTCCTGGTCGGTGCTTCGTTTCGAAGTCACCGAGGACCCCAGCGCCGGCGTGGACGGTCAACGGTTCTGCCACACCCCACAGCTGGGTCTGTGGAGTGGAGCGATGAGCGCCAACGGCGACACCATGGTTGGTGAAATGCGGCTTCGCACGCTGATGGCCTCGGGCGCTGACACGCTCGCCGCTGAACTGGACTCGGTGCTCGGTACCGCCTGGGACGAGGCGCTGGAGCCTTATCGCGACGGCGGAGACAGCGGTGAAGTGAGCTGGCTGAGCAGGGGAGTCGGCTAGCGGCTCGGGGCGATGATGTCGTCGGCGACCCATCGTGCGACGCCGGCCGGGTACGGGCTCGCCAGCCCCAACACGATGTGGGTGAAACCCGATTCGAGCGCTGTCTCGATCGCGTCGCGGGTGGTTCCGGGTCGGTCATAGGACACCGGGATGTGCATCGAACGCGTGATGGCGCCCGGATCTCGGTTGATCTCGGCGCAGTAGCGGTCCAATAGTGCGCTGCGTTGTGCTGCCTCGCCGACGCTGTCGAGGTCGCCGCCAGGCACATTCCACAGATCGGCGTGTCGGGCGGTGATCTGCAAGAGCCGAGACGAGCGCCCGCCGGTGATGATGGGTGGGTGCGGCGTCTGGATCGGCTTGGGGTTTCCGAACGCGCCGCTGAGCGTCACGTGGTTGCCGGCGAAGTCGAACGGCTCGTCGGCGGTCCACAACCGCCGAATCACCGTGAGCGCCTCGTCGAGTGCGTCGAGCGAGTCCGTCAGGTCGTGATACGGCAGCCCGTGCGCGTCGTACTCGCGGCGGGCCGCCGGGTGGCTGGGCCGAGATCCGGCGCCGATCCCGAAGTCCAGGCGGCCGCGCGAGACGATGTCGACGCCTGCGGCGATCTTGGCGAGCATTGCCGGCGGCCGGAAGCGGTTGCTGGTGACCAGCAGGCCCAGCCGTAGGCGTGTGGTTTGGGCGGCCAACGCCGACAGCAGGGTCCATCCTTCGAAGATCGGGCCGTTGGGGTCCCCGAAGATCGGCATCAGGTGGTCGAAGAGCCAGGCGTGTTCGATCGCCGGGATCTCGTCGGCCTCTCGCCAGACGTGCACGATGTCGTCGTAGCTGACCTGCGATGGTGCGGTCATGATTCCGAACTGCGCGTGTGGCATGGGATCTCCAAGAGTGGATCTACTATTGATTGATGCGGAACGATGTTCCGTCTCGACGTTACGGAACCGTGTTCCGTTTTTCAATCGGGGGTGTTCGGTGACCGACGACGCGCCTGAGGTGCCCGCGCCGCGCAAACGCGCCGATGCCCGGCGTAACGAGGAGAGCCTGCTGGACGCGGCCGCCGCGAGTTTCGTCGCGTCCGGGGTCGACGCGCCGGTACGCGAGATCGCGGCTCGCGCCGGCGTCGGGGTCGGGACGATCTATCGGCACTTCCCAACCCGGGCCGACCTGATCACAGCGGTCTACCGGCACCAGGTCGAGGCGTGCGCCGAGGCCGGCCCCGCCCTGCTACACGAGAAGGATTCGCCGGTCGGCGCACTGTCGGCGTGGGTCGACCTCTTCATCGACTTCCTGGTGACCAAGCACGGGCTGGCCAGTGCCATGCAGTCTGACGCCGGTGCCTACGGGCCATTGCACGCGTACTTCCTGGACCGGCTCGTCCCGGTGTGTGCGCGACTGCTCGCCGCTGCCGTCAGTGCGGGGGAAATCGCGACCGGCGTCGACGCCTATGCGTTGATGCGCGCCGTCGGCAACCTGTGCATCGGCGCCGAGGCCGACCCCAACTACGACGCGCGCCGCATGGCTCAACTGCTGATCGCCGGACTTCGGGTGCATTGATCCAGACGGCTGGCGCCTAGCCTGATGTGCATGGTGCACCTTCACGTCGAGAAGACGATCGCCGCCCCGCCGGAGCAGGTCTTCGCCTGGCTGGCCGATCCGGTCAACATCGCTGCCGCCCCGCTGGTCGTCACCGCGGGCTGGGCGCAGGTCCCGGCCGGGCCGGACACCCACGCGGTCAGGCGGGTGATCGCGGCCGGGATGTGGTTCCGCGAGGAGATCACCGCCTACGACCCGCCGCGCAGCTACTCCTACCGGATCGTGCGCTCGGTGCCTGCCTTCCACCACGAGGGCGGCACATTGACATTCACTCCGACCGCTGAGGGCACGCATGTCGAGTGGGTCAGTGATTACACCCATCCGGCGCGCGGGGGCGGTCGACTGATGGAGGCGGTCAGCTCCCGGCTCCTGCCGTGGAACTTCCGCGCCATCCTCAATGGCTGCGCGAAGGCGTTGCAGCGGTAGGAATGCGAAAGGCCCGTCACCCCTAGGGGTGACGGGCCCTGCGGTCGCGATCAGCGGCTGTGGTGAACGCTGGTGTCCACATGGGGCACGTACACGTGCGGCTGGCTGTTCTGATTCCAGATGACGTCGCTGAGGTCGGCCTGGGCGGGGCCGGCCAGGCCCAGAGCCGCTGCGACGAACCCGCCGGCGATCAATGCCGAACCTACGAACCGCTTCATGATGTCTCCTTGATCTCTGGTTGTGTGTGCCGGCGGGGAGTTTCGGGTCTCTGCTGGCGTGAGACCAACATTGCCGGACGCGGCGCTGGCGGAGAATCGAGCAGTTCGTGGATTGTGTGGATGAACCGGCATCCTTCAATCGGAGGATGGTACGAAGATCGTGAGTGCGCCCGGGACCGCCGAGATCTCGGCCGGCAGCGGGCAGACGTAGTCGCCGTCAGCGTAGGCGTTGATGCCGGGGGAGTCGACGGTGATGGTCCTGGCTCGCTCGGTGGTGACCTCGTCGAGATGGACGTGAGTGCCTTTGAATACCGTCGGGAACAACCGGATGAGGCGCGTTCGCGAACCCGAATGCACCATGGTGATGTCCAATAGGCCGTCGGAGTGGTTGGCGCCCGGGCAGATCAGCATGCCGCCGCCGTAACTGCGGGTGTTGCCGAACGCGGCCAGAGTCAGCTCGGTGACGATCTCGCGCTCGCCGTCGAGCACGAGCCGGAACGGCAACAGCCGCAGGCGGTACATCTCGGCGACCATCGCGACGTTGTAGCGCATCCTGCCGTGCGGCCACCGCATTCGGTTCACCCGGTCGCTCACCAACGAGTCGAATCCCGTTGCCGCGACAGTTCCGAACCACGTGCTCGACCCGTCGGCGCCCTGAATGTGGCCGAGGTCGACGGTTTCGGTGCGGCCGGCCGCGATGACGTCGACGGCGGCTTCCGGGTCATCGGTGGGCAGTCGATATTCCCTGGCGTGGTCGTTACCCGTGCCTGCCGGGACGATTCCCAGCGGAATGTCCTTGCCGGCCAAGGCCTGCAGTGCGAGCCGGATCACTCCGTCGCCGCCGACGACCACAAGCGCGTCGGTATCGCGTTGGAGTGCGTCGTCGACCAGTTCACGTGCGTGGGCGGCGTCGCGGCCGACGATCCCGACGACATCAATGCCGAGGGCCTGGAACCGGGCCACCGCCCGTTCTGCGGCGTGCGGCGCGTTGCCGTGACCCGACATCGGGTTCGTCAGGACGGTGACCCGAGAGATCATGGAATCAGCTTGCCCGGGTTGAGGATTCCCGCCGGGTCGACGGCCTGCTTGACGGCCTGGAGGACCTTGACGCCCAGTTCGCCGATCTCGGCTGTCATCCACCGACGATGGTCGGCGCCCACCGCGTGGTGGTGGGTGATGGTGGCACCGCTGCGCGAAATGGCCTCGGAAGCGGCAACCTTGGCCGCCATCCACTGCTGGGTGACGTCTCCGCGCTGCCCGGCCACGACGGTGAAGTACAGCGAGGCGCCGGTCGGATACACATGCGAAATGTGGCACATCACCAACGCCGGCGTACCACTTTCGGCCAGAGCTGAGGTCAGGGCCTCGGTGACCGCGCTCTTGAGAGTGGCGAGATTGGACCAGGTGGTCGCCGTCTCGAGTGTTTCGCACAGCGCACCGGCCGCCAACAGCGAGTCCCGCAGGTACGGCGCGTCGAAGCGGCCGTGCTCCCACGCCCGTGCCGGGTCCTCGCCCAGCGATGTGCCACCGTGGGCGGCCAGGACGGCCCGGGTTTCGGCATGTCGGCTCTCGGTGTGCGCCGCGCTGCCCTCGAACAGGGTGATCGCCAGGCATCCACCGGTGACGCTCTGCTCGCCGATTCGTCCGGTGGTGGCCAGATTCACGCCGGTCTCGGCCTCGTCGGACAGCCGCAGCACGGTGGGGCCGGTGCCGATCTGGGTGACCGCCCGCAGGGCGGTGGCGCCGGTGGCGAAGTCCGGAAACGACCACGCCTCGTAACGCACGGATTCCGGTATTGGGTGTACCCGCAGCCGGACCCGGGTGATGACACCGAAGACGCCCTCGGAGCCGGTGAACAGCTCGCGCAGGTCTGGGCCGGCGGCCGATTCTGGTGCCCGGCCGAGGTCCAGGACCCCAGCCGGGGTGACCACTGTCAGGCCTCGGATCATGTCGTTGAACCGTCCGTAGCCTGCCGAATCCTGCCCGGAGGAACGGGTCGCGGCGAAGCCGCCGATGGTCGCGAAGCGGAAGCTCTGCGGGAAATGACCCAGTGAGAATCCCTGCTCGCCCAGCAGTCGCTCGGCATCCGGACCGGTGACCCCGGCGCCCAGCTCGGCCTCCATGGAGATCTGGTCGAGCCAGTGCAGTGCGTTGAGTCGGCGCAGATCCAGCGAGACGACGGCGGCGAAGCTGCCGCGGATCGGATCGAGGCCGCCCACCACGCTGGTACCGCCACCGAACGGCACGACCGCGATGCCGTGTTGCGAACAGTAGCGCAACACCGTGGCGATCTCGTCTTCGTTGCCGGGGAGTAGTACCGCGTCCGGAGCATCCTGATGGGATTGCTTGCGGCGCAACAGATCCAAGGTGGACTTGCCCCCGCATACCGCAGCCGGTCACGATCGCCGGTCCGCACGTGGGCCGCCCCGACGATCGCGCTCAGCCCATCGCGGTGGATTGCGTCGAGCGCGGAAGCGGCCACCTCGACCTCGTCGATGTCCGGGGCGGGAATGTCGCTCGTGGTCACCCCCAGGGCTTGCTCGAGCAGCGCCTTGATGCCGTCGGAGAGGGGTTTGGCGGCCTGCGGGTCGCCCCAGGCGTTCCAGGCCATCGGAGGAAGCAGGGTGTCGGCGTCGTCGCTCATGAGTTACAGTATTACAGATGCTGTCAATCAGTAACGACGAATCGGTGGACATCGGTGGCCGGATCCTGGCCGCCGCGGCCAGTTGCGTGCGCGACTTCGGAGTCGAACGGGTCACCCTCGCCGAAATCGCGCGACGCGCTGGGGTCAGCCGTCCGACCGTCTATCGCCGCTGGCCGGACACCCGCACGATCGTCGCTGCGCTGCTCACCGAACGGATCACCGGCGCCTGGCAGGCCGTCCCCGCTGAGCAGCACGGCCGGGCCGGACTGGTCCAGCGGATCGTCGCCGTGGCGGGCCGGCTCAGCCGTGACGAACTGATCGCCGCGGTCTTCCGGACCGCCCCTGACCTGGCGATGGTCTACATCACCGGGCGCCTGGGCACCAGCCAGCAGATCCTCATCGACTTGGTGGCTGACGAACTGCGCGCCGCCCAGGCCGACGGCAGCGTCCGCACCGGAGATGTGCGCCAGATGGCGGCGATGGTGCTCCTCATGGCGCAATCGGCCACCCAGTCCGCCCCCATCGTCGAACCCGTCCTCGACGCCGACGCCCTGTCCATCGAACTCTCCCATGCCCTGAACGGATACCTGGCTCCATGAGTGACCTCACCGCGCTGAACGCCGCCCGCCGAACCACCGACCTGGCCGAACTCGGCGACACCGGGCGCGTCGACCTCGTCGTCATCGGCGGGGGCATCACCGGCACCGGTATCGCCCTCGACGCCGCCAGTCGGGGACTGTCGGTGGTCCTGGCCGAAAAGCACGACCTCGCCTTCGGCACCAGCCGGTGGAGTTCGAAGCTGGTCCACGGTGGGCTGCGCTATCTGGCCACCGGCAACGTCGGCATCGCGCGGCGAAGTGCCGTCGAGCGTGGCATCCTGATGACCAGGACCGCCCCCATCTGGTACACGCCATGCCACAGTTGGTCCCACTGCTACCGTCCCTGGGACGTGCCCAAAGGGCTTTGGTGCGAACCGGTTTCGTAGCCGGTGACGCCTTACGGATGCTGGCCGGCACTCGCTCCTCGGTGCTGCCGCGATCTCGTCGGATTCCGGCCGCCCAAGCCGCGGCGATGGTGCCGACGGTGCGCCGTGACGGTCTCGACGGCGGGCTGTTGGCCTACGACGGCCAACTCATCGACGACGCCCGGCTGGTGGTCGCCGTCGCGCGGACCGCCGCCCAGCACGGTGCGCGCATCCTGACCCGGGTCTCGGCGGTCGATGCCACCGGGACCTCGGTGCGACTTGTCGACCAGCTCAGCGGTGAGTCCCTCACCGTGACCGCGCGGGCGGTGATCAACGCAACCGGCGTGTGGGCCGGCGACGTGGATCCCTCGATCACCTTGCGTCCCAGCCGCGGCACGCACCTGGTCTTCGATGCCATGTCGTTCGGCAATCCCACTGCGGCGCTGACTATTCCGATCCCCGGTGAGATCAACCGGTTCGTCTTCGCGATGCCCGAACAACTCGGCCGGGTTTACCTGGGCCTGACCGACGAGGATGCCCCGGGACCGGTTCCCGACGTTCCCGAACCGACTCCCGGCGAGATCAGCTTCCTACTGGACACCGTCAACACCGCATTGGGAACGGCGCTGCACCGTGACGATGTGAAAGGCGCCTACGCCGGGCTTCGGCCGCTGATCGATTCCGGCTCGGCGCGCCCGGGGAGAAGCCGAGGACCTCGGACCTGTCCCGCGAACACGCCGTGATCGAGTCGGCGTCCGGGATGTTCAGCATCGTCGGTGGCAAGCTCACCGAGTACCGGTACATGGCCCAGGATGCCGTCGACCGGGCGCTGGCGGCTCGCTCGATCAGCGCCGCGCCGTGCCGGACCCGGAACCTGCCACTGGTCGGTGCCGCCGCGAATCCCGTTGCCACCCTTCGGGCCACCAGCGAGTTGCCCGGCTCGTTGGTGGCGCGCTACGGCGCGGAGTCACCCAACGTCATCGCCTCGGCCCGTTGCGACCGCCCGACCGCTGCGGTGGCCGACGGCATCGACGTCACCCGCGCCGAATTCGAATTCGCCGTAACTCACGAGGGCGCGTTGAGCGCCGAGGACATCCTGGACCGGCGCACCCGCATCGGTCTGGTCGACGAGGACCGGGCACTGGCCGTGGAGGTCGCCGAGGAACTGCTCGCCAGGGCGCATTAGGCCGCCGACCTTCGAGTCCGCTGTGGATGGCGACGGCGGTGGTCACCCGGTGCGACGATGCCCTGATGTCCAAGATCTATGAATATCACCGCCATCCGCGCGCAGCCGAACTGCACGCGGGCAGACCGGTCAAAACGCGGGACAGCCGCAGACTGAACCACCCGAATTTCCTGGTCCGGTTCAACGCGCGGTTCGGACTGCTGATCACGGTCACAGTCGGCACGATGTGGACCGCCTACGTGTTCACCGCGCTGGCGCTGCTGGCCCTGCCCGATGCGGTGAAACAAGGTACCTATTACGTCATCGTGTGGCTGTCGAGCAGCTTTCTGCAACTGGTGTTGCTGCCCATCATCATCGTCGGGCAGAACATCCAGGCCAAGGCCGCCGATAAGCGTGCGGAAGAGACCTACAAGGACGCCGAGGCGGTACTCAAGGAGGCCGAGAAGATCCAGCAGCACCTGCTGGCCCAAGACGAGGTCATCGCGGGCATCATGCGCCAACTGCAGAGCGCACCGCCGGCGCAACGCTGAACGCAGGCATAACTGCTCGCGAGAATGGGCACCCCCAGTGCATCTCTCTCCGAGCCGGAGGATGCCATGGCAGCCACACCCACCTTGAAGAAGGCGCTCAACCAGCGACAGCTGCGCATGATCGCGATCGGCGGCGTGATCGGTGCCGGCCTGTTCGTCGGGTCCGGGGTGGTGATGGGCGATACCGGGCCGGGCGTATTCATCACCTACGCACTGTCCGGTGTGCTGATCGTCATGGTGATGCGGATGCTCGCCGAGATGGCGGTGGCCAACCCCTCGACCGGATCCTTCGCCGACTACGCCAGAAGTGCGCTGGGGCACTGGGCCGGTTTCTCCGTGGGCTGGCTGTACTGGTACTTCTGGGTGATCGTGGTCGGCTTCGAAGCGATCGCGGGCGCCAAGATCATCCAGTATTGGATCGACATCCCACTGTGGCTCAGCGCGTTGGTCTTCATGATTCTGATGACGGCGACCAATCTGTTCTCGGTGAAGTCCTACGGCGAATTCGAATTCTGGTTCGCCGGTATCAAAGTCGCGGCGATCCTGGCCTTCATCGCGATCGGCGCCTGCTTCGTGCTGGGTCTGTGGCCGGGTAAGTCGGCGGACTTCTCGAATCTGACCAGCCACGGCGGCTTCCTGCCGTTGGGTGCCGGCGTGATCACGGTCGGCATTGTCACGGTGATCTTCTCGATGGTCGGACCCGAGATCGCCACCATCGCCGCGGCCGAGTCGTCCGATCCTGAGAAAGCCGTTGCCCGGGCCGCCAACTCGGTGGTCATGCGAATCCTGGTGTTCTACGTCCTGTCGGTGTTCCTGGTGGTGACGATCGTGCCGTGGAACGACAACGGACTGGCGGCGTCGCCGTTCGTCGCGGCCTTCACGAAAATGGGTATTCCCTACGCCGACCACATCATGAACGCGGTGGTGCTGACGGCCGTGCTCAGTTGCCTGAATTCGGGGATGTACACCGCCTCGCGCATGCTGTTCGTGCTGTCCGCGCGTGGAGAGGCGCCGCAGCGGTTGGTCCGGGTGACCGCCCGCGGCGTCCCGGCCAACGCCATCCTGTTCTCCTCGATCGTCGGATTCGCCTGTGTGATCGCCGCCGCGGTCGCCGAGGACACCATCTTCGCGTTCCTGCTGAATTCCAGCGGTGCCATCATCCTGTTCGTCTACCTGCTGATCGCCCTGTCGCAAATCGTGTTGCGGTATCGCCACGGCGACGGCGATCTGCGGCTCAAGATGTGGTTCTTCCCGGTGTTGTCCGTCCTCACCGTCGTGGCGATGCTGGCGATTCTGGTGCAGATGTACTTCGATGACGCGTTGCGGTCCCAGCTGTTGTTGAGCCTGCTGTCGTGGGGCGTCGTCGTGGTGCTGTTCTTCGCCACCCGCAGGTTCATGCGCGGCCGCCACGACCCTGAGCGAGAAGTTGCGGCGGCCGCCGAACGAACAGGCTGACCTCAGTATCGGGTGGTGCTCTGCAGCAGTGGCGGGTAGACGGTCGACCGCTCACCGTCGACCGTGGTGCCGCCGAACTGCAGCATCGAGCGAGTCGCACCGTTGACCTCGGCCGGGTAGTTGAGCGTTGGTGCCGACAGTTCGTCGAGCATTCGTAGCTGCTCGGGTCGCAGGGTGACGTCCACCGCAGCCAGGTTGTCTTCCAGATGAGCCATGCGGCGAGCCCCCACGATGGGCACGACAGTGCCCGGTCGGGCCCGCAGCCAGGCCAAAGCGACGGCGGCCGGTGTCGCACCGATGTCGTCGGCGACGGCGGTCACCGCATCGATCACCACGAAGTCGTCGTCGGTGGGTCCGCCGACGAAGGCAGCCCGGACCGAGTCGTCGACGGCGGAACCGCGCCGGTATTTTCCGGACAGGAAGCCGTTTTTCAGCGGGCTCCACGGCACCAGGGCCATCCCTTGGTCGCGCGCCAGTGGCGCCAGTTCGCCCTCAACTGTGCGAGCCAGCAGTGAGTACTCCACCTGGAGTGCGACCAGCGGTGTCCAACCGCGCAACAGGGCCATGGTCTGTGCCTGGGCGGTCACCCAGGCCGGGGTGTTGGAGAACCCGATGTAGCGAATCGTGCCCGCACGCACCAGATCATCGAGAGTGCGCAGGGTCTCCTCGATTGGTGTGTTGCGATCCCAGTTGTGCAACCAGTACAGGTCCAGGTAGTCGGTTTGCATGCGGCGCAACGTGTCCCCGACCTGGTTGAGAATGGCCGTGCGGCCCGCACCGCCGCCATTGGGGTCCCCGGGGTGCAGATTGGCGAAGAACTTCGAGGCCAGGACCACTCGGTCTCGGCGGCCAGGCCGGCTGGCGAACCAGTCACCGAGAATCTTCTCCGAGTGTCCGTTGGTGTAGAAGTTGGCGGTGTCGATGAAGTTGCCGCCGCGGTCCAGATAAGCGGCCAGGATCTGTTCGGATTCCTCGACACTGCAACCCGCGCCGCCGGCGTCCTCGCCGAATGTCATCGCACCGAGCGCGAAGGGGCTGACCCGCAGACCGGAACGACCGAGTGTGACATAGTGATCAAGTGGCATGATCCGCTTCCTATCTGTCAATGAATGTCAGATCTATTAAATGGGAACTAGCAGCTCAGCGGTAGAAAGATCACGTCACGGGATTGCATGATCCTATCGATCATGCTGGAATGCGGCTATGGAGACTCGCGCCGGCCGACTGGCGGAGCTGGGTGGACTGATCGCGGCGCATGCCACGCCGAGCATGCAGACACCGATCGATGGCCTGCTGTTGTCCAAGGCGGCGGGTGCGGGACCGCCGGACTACTCGTTGACCGAGCCGCTGGTAGTGGTGATGGCCCACGGCGGCAAGCGCTTGATGCTCGGCGACGAGGTGTACGAGTACCGGTCGGGCCAATGTCTCGTGGTCACCGCAGACCTGCCGGTCACCGGTCACTTCATCGACACCGGTGACGGCTCGCCAGCGCTGGGCATGGCGCTCGTGTTGCGTCCGGCGGTGGTCGCCGCGCTGGTGCTGCAAGCGCCCGCTGGGAGGTGGACCCGCAGCGGTGCAGGGCACCCGGCGATGTCGACGGCAGACGCCGACAGCCACCTGCTCGACGCCGCGATCCGGATGATCCGCCTGATTGAAAGCCCCTCGGATGCAATGATTTTGGCACCGCTGATCGAGCGTGAGATCATCTGGCGGCTGCTCACCGGTCCGCAGGGCGGCGTGGTCCGCCAGATCGGCCTGGCCGACAGCAACCTGTCCTACGTCAGCAGGGCGATCGGCTGGATCCGGGAGAACTATGCCGAACCGATGCGCATCGAACACCTGGCGGCGCTGGCGGGAATGAGCGCATCGACGTTCCACCGGCACTTCCGCGCGGTTACCGCCATGAGCCCATTGCAGTTCCAGAAGCGAATTCGGTTGCAGGAGGCCCGTTCACTGCTCGTGGCGAACCCTGGCGACATCGCGGGGGTGGGCCACCAAGTGGGCTACGACAGCCCGTCTCAGTTCACCCGGGAATACCGACGGCTGTTCGGCGCTCCGCCCGGGCAGGATGCCCTGCGCCTGCGCGGAAGCGCACAGCAACCCCAGCACGTGCTGATGTAGCCCGCCGAGCAGACGCGAAAGTCCCCGACACGCCGCGTGTTCGGGGACTTTCGCGTCTGCTCGGCCCAGGGAATTACAGCGGGATGTTCTTGTGCCGACCGCGCCGGGCCGGTGCCTCGGCCAGCGCCTGGGTCAGCTTGCTGCGGGTGTGCGCCGGGTCGATCTTCTCGTCGACCACGCCGATCTCGATGGCGCTGTCCACGCCGCCGGCGATTCGCTCGTGCTCGTCGGCCAACTCCTGGTGCAGCGCGTCGCGCTCGTGATCCGGTGCGGCGGCCAGCTTCTTCTTGTGCAGGATGCCGACGGCGGCCTTGGCGCCCATCACCGCGACCTCGGCGTCCGGCCAGGCGAACACCTTGGTGGCGCCCAGCGAGCGGGAGTTCATCGCAATGTAGGCCCCGCCGTAGATCTTTCGTGTCACCAGGGTGACCCGAGGAACGGTCGCCTCGCCGAAGGCGTGCAGCAACTTCGCACCGCGCCGGACCACGCCGCCCCACTCCTGGTCAACTCCGGGCAGGTAGCCGGGAACGTCGACGACGACCACCAACGGGATACCGAACGCGTCGCACAGGCGCACGAAGCGTGCTGATTTCTCGGCACTTTCGGAGTTCAGGCAACCGCCGAGGCGCAGGGGATTGTTGGCGATGACGCCGACGGTCCGACCGGACAACCGGCCCAGCCCGACGACGATCGACGGCGCCCACTTGCCCTGGAACTCTTCGAACGGGGTGTCGGAATCCAGCAGCGCCTCGACCAGCGGGTGTACGTCGTAGGCACGGCGGGCCGACTCCGGCAGCAGGGCGTGCAGGTCGGTGTCGCCTGCCTCGGCCTTGCTGCGGTCGAAATGGCCCTGTTGGCTGAACAATCCGACCAGCCGACGGCCGCGCGCATAGGCGTCGAGCTCATCGTCGGCGACGATGTGACAGACACCGGATTTCTTGTGGTGAGTGTCCGGACCACCCAGGGAGGCCATGTCGACGTCTTCGCCGGTGACGCTGCGGACCACGTCGGGGCCGGTGACGAACACCCGGCCCTCACTCGCCATGATGACGACGTCGGTCAACGCCGGGCCGTAGGCCGCGCCGCCGGCGGCGAAGCCGACCACGACCGAGATCTGCGGGATGTAGCCCGACGCACGGATCATCGCCTCGAACACCAGGCCGACAGCGTGCAGGGCGCGTACGCCCTCGGCCAGCCGGGCGCCGCCGGAGTGCCAGATGCCCACGATCGGGCTCTGCTCCTCGATGGCGGTGTCATAGGCGTTGACGATGTGCCGGCAGCCCTCGACGCCCATCGCACCGCCCATGACGGTGCCGTCGGTGCAGAAGGCGATCGTGCGCACACCGTTGACGGTGCCGGCAGCGGCCAACACGCCGGAGCGGTCCCGCTCGTGCAGCAGTTCGACGCTGCCGTCGTCGAAGAATGTGGAGAGCCGCAGCATCGGGTCGCGTGGGTCGAGCGATTCGCCGACCGTCTCAGGGGCCATGATCGTCATCTAAAAACCTCCTTGGTGCGCGGATGTCGGCCCGCCTCTGGGTTGGTCAGTACTTCCCAAAGGCGATCGCGACGTTGTGACCACCGAATCCGAACGAGTTGTTGATCGCGTACTGGTAGTTGCCTGGCCGGGGTTCGCCGGCCACCACGTCCAGATCGATCTCCGGATCGAGGTTGCGCAGGTTGAGCGTGGGCGGCACGATGCCGTCCCGCAGCGCCAGCACGGTGAGGATCGACTCCACCGCACCGACGGCACCCACCGAATGGCCCAGCGCCGATTTGGGCGCGTAGACCGCCGGCCGGTGGTTGCCGAGCGCATTGTTGATCGCCTTACCCTCCGCGACGTCACCCACTTGGGTGCCCGTCGCGTGAGCATTGATGTGATCGATGTCGGACGGCTGCAGACCCGCGAGCTGGATTGCCCGGGTGATCGCGTGGCCGGCCTGCTCACCGTTGGGATCGGGAGCCACGATGTGGTACCCGTCGGAGGTGATCGCCGCACCCATGATGCGCGCGAGGATGTTGGCACCGCGGGCTTTGGCATGCTCTTCGGTCTCGATGACCATCAGAGCCCCGCCCTCACCGAAGACGAACCCGTTGCGGTCCTTGTCGAACGGACGGCAGGCGCCGGCGGGATCGTCGTTGGTGGTGGACAGCACGATGCGCATCTGGGCGAACCCCGCGATCGGAACCGCCTCGATCCGGGTCTCGACGCCACCGCACACCGCGATGTCGGCTTCGCCGAGCACGATCTGGCGCCACGCCTGCGCGATGCCCTCCGAGCCGGAGGCGCAAGCCGAGACCGGGGTGACCACCCCGGCCTTCGCCTTGAGCTCCAGCCCGACCGCCGCGGCGGCGGCGTTGGGCATGTACATCTGGACTGCCAGCGGCGACACCGCTCGCAGACCCTTGGCGCGCATGCCGTCGTAGGCGAACACCAACTCCTCGGTGGATCCCATGCCGGTGCCGATCGAGATCATCAACCGTTTGGAATCCACCTCCGGCGAGCCGGCGTTCTGCCAGACCCGACGGCTCAGCACGGTGGACATCTTCTGCAGGTAGGACAACCGACGAAGTTCGACCCGCGTCAGTTCCCCGTCGAAGTCCTCGACCAGGTGCCCCCCGATGCGAACCGGCAAGTCGTACTTCTCGACGAATTCGTCCTCGAGAGTGCGGATGCCGCTTTGGCCGTCCAACAGCCCCTTCCAGGTGCTGTCGGCGTCGGATGCCAGGGCGGTCGTCATCGCAACACCGGTGACAACCACGTTGGGGAAGCCGTTCCCCGTTGACAATCGTGTCAACCCTGCCATTACTTCCTGCTAGTCCTTTCCCCCCGGAACGGTGTGGTGGTGACGCCCGTGGGCGACTCCTCTGTGTTCAGTAACGCCCGAACGCCAGCGCCACGTTGTGTCCGCCGAACCCGAACGAGTTGTTGATCGCGTACTGGTAGTCGCCGTAACGGGGTTCGCCCGCGACGACATCCAGGTCGATCTCCGGATCGGGAGTCTCGTAGTTCAGTGTCGGCGGGATCACGCCATCGCGCAGGCTCAGCACCGTGAGGATCGACTCCAGCGCACCGACCGCACCGATCGAGTGGCCCAGCGCCGACTTCGGTGCGTACACCGCGGCGTGCTCCACTCCGGCCACCCGGATGGCGTTGGCCTCGGCCGTATCGCCGATGGACGTCGAGGTGGCATGGGCGTTGACGTGGTTGATGTCCTTCGGGGACAACCCCGCCGTCTCCATCGCCCGCTTCATCGCGTGGCCGGCCCGCAGGCCGTCCGCGGCCGGAGCCACCATGTGGAACGCATCCGACGTGATGCCGGCACCCATCAGCCGGGCGAGCGGCTTGGCGCCGCGCGCCAGAGCGTGCTCCTCGGTCTCGATGATCATCATCGCGCCCGCCTCGCCGAACACGAACCCGTCGCGGTCCTTGTCGAACGGACGCGAAGCGCCCTCGGGATCGTCATTGCGGGTCGACATCGCGCGCATCATCGAGAACGCCGCGATCGGCAGCGCCTCGATTCCGCCCTCGACACCGCCGCAGACGGCGAAATCGGCGTCGCCCATGACGATTTGGCGCCACGCGTGGGCGATGGCCTCCGAGCCCGACGAACAGGCCGAGACCGGGGTGATCACCCCGGCGCGGGCCCCGAGCTCGAGGCCGACGACCGCGGCGGCACCGTTCGGCATGATCATCTGCACGGCGAGCGGGGACACCTTGCGGGGCCCGCCCTCGTTCATCAGGTCATAGGTCTCGACGATCTTCTCGCCGCCACCCAGACCGGTGCCGATGACCACCGAGAAACGGTCGGGGTCGACCTCGGGCTTGCCCGCCGACTCCCACAACTGGGCACTGACGAACTTCGCCATCCGCTGGACGTAAGACATCCGGCGGAAATCCAGCCGACCCATGTGGTCATCGACTGGATCCTTCAGGTGGCCACCGATGCGAACCGGCAGATCCCATTTGGTGACGAAGTCGTCCTCGAGAACGCGGATGCCGCTCTCCCCGGCCAACAAACCCTTCCACGTGCTCTCAATGTCGCCCGCAAGAGAGGTTGTCGCGGTGACGGCGGTCACCACGACGCTGGGGAAACCGCCGTTAGCAGTGGAAGGTCTGGTCATTCCGCTGCGAACTTCTCGCGCAGGGCGGCAGCAGCCTCGGGGTTCTCTTCCTCAAGCTTCTGGATGTAGGTGACGACGTCACCGACGGTGCGCAGACCGGCGAGGTCCTCATCGGGGATCTTCACGCCGTACTTGTCCTCGGTCTGCACCGCGATCTCCACCATCGACAGCGAGTCGATGTCCAGGTCGTCGACGAACGACTTCTCCGGGGTGACTTCCGACGGCTCGATACCGGTGACCTCTTCGATGATCTCGGCGAGACCGGCGATGATTTCTTCCTGGCTGGCGGCCACTGTGTGGCTCCCTTCGTAATTGGTTGTGATTCTTCGTAAACAGTGATGACGTGCTTTATGTGGTTGTTCCGGTCGGAGGCTGGCTGTCCTTTACAGCTCGGTGAGTCCGTCCAGATCTGCGGGTGCCTTGATGGCATGCGTGGGTACGCCCCGAAGTTCTCGTTTGGCGATGCCGGTCAGAGCGCCCGCAGGGGGGAACTCGACGATCGCCGTCACATTGCGGTGACGCATGGTTTCGGTGCACAAGTCCCAGCGCACCGGACGAGTCAGCTGTGCGACGAGCTTCTCCATCGCATCCTGGGCTGAAGATACCGGCTGACCGTCGGCGTTGCTCAGCAGTGTGGTGGTCGGCGCCGACGCCGTCACCCCGGCGGCCGCGGCGGCGTACCCGTCCAGTGCGGAGGCCATGTAGTGGGTGTGGAACGCGCCGGCAGTGGCCAGTTGACGCACCCGCGCCTTGGCGGGGGATCTTCGGCGAGCTTCTCCAATGCGGCTACCGCTCCGGCGGCCACGATCTGCCCGGCGGCGTTGCGGTTGGCGGGGATCAGCTCGAGTGCTTCCAGCCGGGCCAGCACCTCGGCTTCGTCGCCGCCGAGTACTGCGGACATCCCGGTGGGCTCGACGGCGCAGGCCTTGGCCATCTCCGCGCCGCGGACCGCGGCGAGCTTCACCGCGTCGTCGGCGGAGATGACACCGGCGATCGCGTAGGCCGCGATCTCGCCCACCGAGTGGCCGGCGACGACGGTCGTCTTCCCGCCCAGGATGCCGCGGTTGGTCAGCTCGGCGTTGGCGAGCAGCGTCGCCGTCACGACCAGGGGCTGCGTGACCGCGGTGTCGGTGATCTCGTCGGCCGATGCGGTGGTGCCCAGCGCGGCCAGATCCAGGCCGCTGATCTCAGACCACTTCGCGATCTGCTCGGCTGCGCCGGGCAACTCCAGCCACGCGGCGAGCATGCCGGGGGTCTGGGATCCTTGGCCGGGCGCGAGCACGGCGATCACGGGTTCTTGAGGCACTCCTTAAGAGAACATTGTGAAACCGGATTTGCACGGTGTAAGAGATTATGAACTCTGTCTTATGTTTTTGTGGAGTTTCCACAAAAGAGCATGTGATGCGACTTTGCTGATACCGGACCGCTACCTGCCGGGCGGCCTAATTGGTGCTCGTGATACCGATAGTCGGCGGTGTGAGCTGCACAACAGAACCGTTTCCCGTGGTGTGCGTGGGCGCCGGGTAGCCGAGACGACCGACCGTCGAGGCCACCCGCAGCACATACGCGTCGCGCGGCAGAGTGGGATCGCGGCCGGTGAAGTCGGCGATTCGCTTGAGTCGGTAGCGGACCGTATTTGGATGAACGAACAATTTTCTGGCGCAAGCTTCGATCGCGCCTCCGCTGTCCAGATACGCGTCCAACGTCTCGGTGAGCGCCGGGCCGGCATCGGCGAGGGGGCGCATGATCTCGGTGTGCAGCGCCGCGACGGCCGAGGTGTCGCCGAGAAGTGCACGCTCGGGCAGCAATTCGCGCGCCAGGACGGGTCGCGGCGCACCGCTCCAGCCCACCACGGCGTTCATGCCCGAGATCGCCTCGCTGGCGCTGTGGTACGCCGCGGCGAGCATCGGCACGGTCGGCCCGATCACCACCGGATGTTCGGAGAAGGCGTTGATCAGGTCGTTGAAGAACTTGTCGGTCGGTGCGAGTTGGCCGGAGATGATGCCGATCAGCCAGGTGCCGTGCACGTCGGCCAGCGCCGCCCGGCCGTGGCGTGCGGCGATCTCCCGCACGTCCTGGCTGGCCAGCTCCTCGCGACCGGCCGGCGGGGTGCCCACCACCACCGTCGCCGGGGCGGTGGTATCCCAGTTCAGTGCCGCGGCCCGCGACAGCAGTTCCTGGCCCGTGTCGCCCCGCACCACCGCGTCGACGACGCTGGCCTCCATCCGGCTGTCCCAGGATCCGCGCGCTTCGGCGGCGTCGGCGTACGAGGAGGCAGCCGCGAACGCCAGGTCGCGGCTGTAACGCAGGATGCCGACGGACAACGCCAGGCGCTGCTCTTCGTTGCGGCCCAACGCGGGCACGGCCGCCTCGAAGTACTCCATGCTGACGCGGACCATCTCAACGGTCTGTGCCAGCGCGATGTGCCGGGTCAGTTCCTGCGGGACCAGGGCGAACGCGTCGGCGGTGTAGCCGACGTTGCTGAGCGGGTTGCGGACCCACTCGGCGAAGTTGACCACCGCGGTCTGCAACACCAGCTGCACGCTGGCGCGCTGTGAGGCTTCCAGCTCGGCGAAGAACGGCAGGCGTTCGTGCATGGCCTGCACCGCCTGGACCGACAACCGCCCCGAGTACTGCTTGAGCCGGCGCAGCGTCGAATCCGGCACATTGTCGAGCAATTCCAGGGCAGAGCGGAGCGGCTCAAGCAGCGGGTTGTCGCTCACCCCTAAAAGCTACGCCGATTTTCTGGATGTTCCCACCAAATGCCGGCGCAGAGCCGTCTCCGGCGAGTGTGCGGTTTCGTACGCGACACGCCGCCGCAGGCGTATGGGGGCGCACACTCGCCGGAATTCCTACGCGACTCCGGGGTCGCTCGTCTGCTCCGGCGCCGCCATCACATCGTCGATCCGGTACTCCCGCGCCGCGGCGATCGCCACCGACGGGTCGATCTCCCCGTCGCGGGCCAACGCCTCGAGCACCGCCACCACCACCGACTCGGCGTCAGTGTTGAAGTAGCGGCGTGCCGCCGGGCGGGTGTCGGAGAAGCCGAAGCCGTCGGTGCCCAGCGTGACGTAGGTGTTGGGCACCCACGGACGGATCTGCTCGGGCACCGCCCGCATCCAGTCCGACACCGCGACCGCGGGGCCCGCGGTCGCGGCCAGGGCCTGGGTCACATAGGGCACCCGGGCGGGCTGGTCGGGGTGGCGCAGCAGATCCTTCTCCACCGCGACACCGTCGCGGTTGAGTTCGCCCCAGCTCGTCACCGACCAGACGTCGGCGGCCACATCCCAGCGCTCGGACAGTAGATCGGCGGCGCGCAGCGCCTCCGGCATCGCCACGCCCGAGGCCAGGATCTGCGCGACGCTGGTCCGCTTCTGGGGCGCCGCCCGGTAGCGGTAGATGCCGCGCAGCAGCCCCTCGGGGTCGAAGTCGGCAGGCTCGGCCGGCTGGACGTAGGGCTCGTTGTAGAGGGTGATGTAGAAGAAGACGTTCTCCGGGTTCTCCCCGTACATCCGCGCCAGGCCGCTTTCCACGATGTAGGCGATCTCGTAGGCGAATGCCGGGTCGTAGGCCACCACCGCCGGGTTGGTCGACGCCAGCAGCAGTGAGTGGCCGTCGGCGTGCTGCAGACCCTCGCCGGTCAGCGTGGTGCGCCCGGCCGTCGCGCCGAGCACGAACCCGCGGGCCATCTGGTCACCGGCGGCCCACAGCCCGTCGCCGGTGCGCTGGAAGCCGAACATCGAATAGAAGATGTAGAGCGGGATCATCGGCTCGTTGTGCGTCGAGTACGACGTGCCGACGGCGGTGAACGACGCGGTCGAACCGGCCTCGTTGATGCCTTCGTGCAGGATCTGGCCGACTTCGCTCTCTTTGTAGGCCAGCATCAGCTCGGCGTCCACGGCGGTGTAGAGCTGACCGTTGCGGTTGTAGATCTTCAGGCTCGGGAACCACGAGTCCATCCCGAAGGTGCGCGCCTCGTCGGGGATGATCGGGACGATCCGCTGGCCGATGTTCTTGTCGCGCAACAGCTCCTTGAACGTGCGCACCATCGCCATGGTGGTCGCCACGTGCTGGGTGCCGGAGCCCTTCTTCAACGGCTTGTACACGTCGCGTGCGGGCAGCGTCAGCGCCTTGGACTTGGTCCGCCGTTCGGGCAGGAATCCGCCGAGCGCCCGGCGCCGGTCGATCAGGTAGCGGATCTCCGGTGCCTCCGGGCCGGGGTGGTAGTACGGCGGCAGGTACGGGTTCTCTTCGAGCTGAGCGTCGGACACCGGAATCCGGATGGCGTCGCGGAAGTCCCGGAGATCCTGCAATGCAAGCTTTTTCATCTGATGGGTGGCGTTGCGGCCCTGGAAGTGGGCGCCCAGCGAGTAGCCCTTGATGGTCTTGGCCAGGATCACCGTGGGCTGACCCTTGTGCTCCATGGCCGCTCGGTAGGCGGCGTAGACCTTGCGGTAGTCGTGGCCGCCGCGCTTGAGGTTCCAGATTTCGCTGTCGGTCATGTCGGAGACCAGGGCCTTGGTGCGCGGATCCCGCCCGAAGAAGTGGTCGCGCACATAGGCGCCGTCGTTGGCCTTGTAGGTCTGGTAGTCACCATCGGGAGTGGTGTTCATCAGGTTCACCAGCGCGCCGTCCTTGTCGGCGTGTAGCAGCGCGTCCCACTCGCGGCCCCAGACCACCTTGATCACGTTCCAGCCCGCGCCGCGGAAGAAGGACTCCAGTTCCTGGATGATCTTGCCGTTGCCGCGCACCGGACCGTCCAGACGCTGCAGGTTGCAGTTGATGACGAAGGTCAGATTGTCCAGTGCCTCGTTGGCAGCCACCTGGATCAGTCCGCGGCTTTCCGGCTCGTCCATCTCCCCGTCGCCCAGGAACGCCCACACGTGCTGATCGGAGGTGTCCTTGATGCCGCGGTCGTGCAGGTAGTGGTTGAACCGGGCCTGGTAGATCGCGTTCATCGGGCCCAGGCCCATCGACACCGTCGGGAATTCCCAGAAGTCCGACATCAGCCGGGGGTGCGGATAGGACGGCAGGCCGCCGCCGGGATGGCTGTGCTCCTGGCGGAAACCGTCGAGTTGGTCGGCGGTGAGCCGGCCCTCGAGGAAGGCGCGGGCGTAGACACCGGGGGAGGCGTGCCCCTGGATGAAGACCTGGTCGCCGCCGCCGGGGTGGGCCTTGCCGCGGAAGAAGTGGTTGAACCCGACCTCGTAGAGCGCGGCCGAGGACGCGTAGGTGGAGATATGGCCGCCGACGCCGACGCCGGGGCGTTGGGCGCGGTGCACCATGATCGCGGCGTTCCACCGGATCCAGGCACGGTAGCGGCGTTCGACGTCCTCGTCACCGGGGAACCACGGCTCGAGTTCGGTGGGGATCGTGTTGACGTAGTCGGTCGACGTCAGAGCGGGGATGGCGACGCGTTGTTCACCGGCGCGTTCCAGCAGTCGCAGCATCAGATATCGGGCGCGGGCCGGGCCGGACCGGGCCAGCAGGTCGTCGAACGATTCCAGCCACTCCGAGGTCTCCTCGGCGTCGATATCGGGCAGATACGACGCGACTCCCTCGCGGATCACCCGCACACGATCGGATTCGTTTGGGCTGCTTGAGTTTTGAGCCAGATCGTGGCGCGCGAACTCGGTGGTCAACATCAGCTCCTTAGTAGCTGGCGCAGGTTTTGCGCCATCTGCTGTCTATCGTGCCGCACTTGGGGCCGTACCGACGAGTAGTGCCAGACAGTGCGACGGTGAATTTCTCGCAGCGCGCCGAGCAGGGCCGTTACCCGGTAACCTTCCGGGCTGTGCTGATCAGAACTGCCCGCAGGCTGCGGATCGGCGGGCTGCTGGTCGGCGGCGCCGCGGTGGTGATCGCCGCCGCGGTGGGGTGCACGACCGTCACCGGCGGTGACGCCAGGGTCAACGCCGGCGATGCGCCGGCCTACCGCACCTCGGTGTCGGTGTCGATGTCGGAGTCCGCGGCCTCGTCGAGTGCGCGCGAGTCGGAGCGGCAGGCGTCGATGACGACGCAGGCCATGCACGACACCTGCGAGACGCTGTCCACCACCAGCGCCGACGCGATCGACGCCGTCAACGCCTACGTCGGCGCGTTCAACCAGGGCGCAGCCGACGTCACGGCCACCGAGGGCCCGGCGGTGGATGCGCTCAACCAGAGTGCGGACGCGGTGGCCGGCAGCATCACCGATGCGATCCCGCAGGAACTCAAGGACGCCTTCACCAGCTGGGTGGACGGTGCCCGGGCGACAGCCACCGCGATCACCGATCACGCACCCCCGGGCAGTTCAACCAGACGATCCGCGATCTCAACGACACCAGGTCGAATGCCCTGAGCTTGTGCGACGCGACGTACTGAATCACACCGGACGGCGAGTTATCTCCGGTGTCGTGCGACGATAGGCCTAGACAGCCGACCCTGATTTGAAGGAGGTTCCGACGGTGGTCGCGGAGGGTGGCCCCACGGGCTATGCCCAGAAGCTGGGCATCCAAAAAGATCAGGTCGTGCAGGAGTTGGGCTGGGACGAGGACACCGACGACGACATCCGGGCCGACGTCGAGGACGCGTGCGGCGCGGAACTGCTCGACGAGGATGCCGACGAAGTGGTCGACGTGGTGCTGCTGTGGTGGCGGGACGGCGACGGTGACCTGGTAGATCGCCTGATGGACGCGATCGCGCCGCTGGCCGACGACGGCATCATCTGGGTGCTGACGCCCAAGACCGGCAAGCCCGGCCATGTGCTCCCGGCCGAGATCGCCGAGTCGGCGCCGACGGCGGGTCTGATGCAGACCTCATCGGCCAATCTGGGGGACTGGAGCGCCAGCCGGCTGGTTCAGCCCAAGTCGAAGGCGGCCGGGAGGCATTCGTGACGGTGGCGGTGGGATCGCCTGCCCCCGACTTCACGCTCAAAGACCAGAACGGTCAGCCCGTCACGCTCAGCGCCTACCGCGGAACCAAGAACGTCCTGCTGGTGTTCTTCCCGCTCGCCTTCACCGGGATCTGCCAGGGGGAACTCGACGAGGTCCGGGACAACTTGCCCACCTACGAGAACGACCACACCGCCACGCTGGCGATCTCGGTCGGACCACCCCCCACGCACAAGATCTGGGCGACGCAGAGTGGCTTCCTGTTTCCGGTGCTGTCGGATTTCTGGCCGCACGGCGCGGTGGCCCAGGACTACGGGGTGTTCAACGCCGAGGCCGGGTACCCCAACCGCGGCACCTTCGTGATCGACCGCGCCGGGATCATCCGGTTCGCGGAGTGCAAGCAACCCGGCGAGGCCCGTGACCAGTCCGTCTGGAAGCAGGCGCTGGCCGCGCTGGATGCCTGAGCGGGATTTCCCTGCACCGGCGCCCGCCGTGTAACCTGCCCGGGCACGGGCGTGTAGCTCAGTGGTAGAGCTCTGGTTTTACACACCAGCGGTCGGGGGTTCGAAACCCTCCGCGCCCACTATCAAAACACCAGTTCAAAGGCTCGCGAGCCGACATTCCTGAGATTCCCGACCCCCGTTGTGCCGAGAGTGTGCCATCGATTTTCGATTGTTGGGTCGGTGTGGCAGCGAGGCCTCCGCGCTGGAGTAGCTGACTCGTCGAGAAACGGCGGTCTACTCGGTCGGGTGGAGCGACCGCTCTCGTGAACACCGCCCGGGATGCCTCACATAAGCGGGGTCCCAGAATGTGGCATGGTCGATGAGGGTCCGAAGTTTGTAAGGTTCGGCTTATGCGGTCCAATCCGCGCCGCACCAGGCGGGCTCTGCCAGCGCGGCCGCTTTCGGCGGAATCCGCCGAGCGGTAGATCTGCACTGCGGTCGAAGACCGGACGCGGGGTGCGCGGGCGGCAGTTGTGCACGCGAACTCCGGTATTCGAGATCAGGACTTCGCGCGGCCTGTACGACTGACAGTCGAGCGTATGCCCTTGCTCGCGGCCGATGTATTAACTGTCCGGCTTGACCGATTCGACTTCGCAGCGGACTTGGACGGTGTCACCCGAACCCGGTAGTTACCGCTGGCATCCGTGTAAGTCTCGACCTTGCGCGTTCCGTCAGCCACGATTGCCGCCCTTTCCGCTGCCCCGTCAGACCATTATCACCGACGATAGTCCGGCGGGTCAGTAAGCCGCATCGAACCTCCATACTTGTTGAGTGACTGGTGAGGACGCGAACGACCAGGTGCAGCAATGGCTGCGGCAGTACGACGAGAACGAACCTCGGTATGAAGCGTTGGAGGAAGAGGTTGGGTTCACCCTCACCAAGGCCATTGACTCTGCCGGTCTGAAGGTCCACAGCATCGTGGGTCGAGTCAAAGACGTCGAGACCTTCCTTGAAAAGATCGTGCGTAAGGGCTACACGGAACCGTTCGACCAGATGGTCGACCTCGTCGGCGTCCGCATCGTGTGCCTCTTCATTGACGATCTTGATACCGTCGATGGGATCATCCGCCGGTGCTTCAACGTCCTCAAACGCGAGGATAAGGTGCGTAGCGCTGACCCCGAGTCGTGGTCGTACCAGTCAATCCACTATGACTGCATACTCGCCGATTCGGACAGCGGTGCCCGCTACGACGAGATCAAAGCCATCACGTTCGAGATTCAAGTACGAACTATCCTCCAGGACGCGTGGGCAACGGTCGAACACTATCTTGCATACAAGGGTCTGACCACCGTCCCCGATGCGTTGAAACGCGACTTCAGCGCACTTGCGGGTCTATTTCATATCGCAGACGATCAATTCCAGAAGTTGTCCAACGCGTCGCGTCAAAGCGAGGTTGAAGCCGAGGATCAGTTGGGCGAAGCGGCTGCAGCCGGCGGCGTTATGGACGAGCCCATTCGATTGAACCGAAGCACCTTGAAAGCTGCTCTGCGGCAGATGTTTTCAGACCGAAGAGAATCCGATGACGTTCAGTACTCGGAGTTGGTTGATCAACTTGTGCACATCGGTATCTCGGATGTGTCGTCACTCAGGCAAGCGATTGCAGATGGCATCGACCAGGCGGAAAGGTTCGAGCGGAAAGTGCCGCCACGCGACGACGACGGAAAGAAACTCAGATATACAGATGTCGGTATGGCCCGCATGGCCGTGGATGTCAACAACCCGACGTTCCGGTTGCTGCGGGGGTTCAAAGAGCCTTGGAAGACGATCGACTGAGGGCGCTGTCGCTAGGGTGGAACGATGCCCGGTGACAGGTACAACCCGCCACAGTCATTGGCGTACAACGAGTTCGTGGGTGAACTCAGACCCTCGGATGGCCGGGGGCTCACCGAACTCCACGTCCGCTACGGGGTTCGTAGGAATTTGTACCTCGACTGGGCTATCACGCTTCGAGTGCGTATCGGTGATGTCCAGGACCTCATGGTCCGGAATGAGCCGTTGGAGCGGCGAATACTGGAGGTTGTAGAAGTCGCGGACTCCGCGATAGTTCGGCGCACGTTCGACCCGGCCCACCCGGAAAAGCCGCCAGTCTCCGTCGTCCTCATGCAGTTGCATCCGGGGGACGGCCTCATGGTCGATGCCGAATACGACACCACGATGGGTTGCCTGCGCAAGGCGTGGAATCGAAAGCACGGCCGTCCGGCGGTGAATGATCGGCATAACGAGGCCCTGTTCAATTTCGCAGCGCAGGACCGAGACCCGGACTTCCGGAACGGCGACCTATCTTGGGTGCGGAACACCCTGGTCTCCCTGAGCACGGACATGGCAGACGCTGTTATCTCCGACCGCGGCGCGTTTTACTTCCCGGAGACAACGAGCACCGCCGGCGTGCTTAGGTCCAGCGGCAGGATGCAGTTTATCCGGATGGAGCAGGGCCGGAGGGACTCGGCGGATAACCAAAGCGAACTGCCGCAGACCGACAAGCCCCTCGTGCCGACCGGATCTCCGGCAGCAACGTCACCATGGGTCTCTCGTAGATCGGGTCTACACGGGGCCAATGCCCGAGGACTGGGCGCGCTGGCCAGCACCGTGGGACGGTGTCAGCGCGAAGCTTGAACACGCCTGGCGGCATTTCGACGCGCTGGCTAGCGTAACGATGGACTTCGTCCGTGCGGGACCGCTGACGTTCGAAACTGTTCCGGCTCCCGAGCGCGGAGCCAATTGGCTCAAATGCGAGCTGCGAGTTACTCATCCCGACAAGCTGATCGCGCTCATGTTCGGGGATTTTCTGCACAACCTCAGAGGCGCGCTCGACCATAGCCTGACCGCGATTGATCCGCAGGCTGGTCGAAGGGTGAACTTTCCGGTCTGCCTGACAGAAGCGGAGTTTGACGGGTGGGCACCGAGATGGATCAATCCAGGTGGCAGCGCCGGAGCGCTGGCTGCAGTACGGCAGTACCAACCGTTCCACGCTCGGGACAATTTGGACCCCGAGGACTATGTCCTCAGAATCATTGCCAGACTTAGCAATACCGACAAACACCGTCTGCTCAACTTGACACCGGTCGGGGTATCCGACGAGATGCCCCCCGACCTCAGAATCGAAGCGACCGCCGCCGTCGTTTCCTACGAGTATCTCGTGCAGCACGGCCAGCCTCTCCAAGAACACCAGACCGCGCTATTTATCGAGCTCAGCGTTCCGGTCACTGAGGCCTCGGTTGAGATCACGGGCACAATCCCGATCGCGGTGTCGGTCGATAGCTATTTCGATCTAGTCGCGGTGGCGGCGCGCCTGCATAAATCGGTTGCAAACACATGCCGAAGCTTGCGCGACGGGTCGCTAAACGACTGGCGAGATGAGGACGCGGAGGACGCTGTCGACTAACCAATTGGGCGGTTTGAGTAGTCCACCACCTAGATGTCCAGCTATCGGAGCCCTGAGCGATCCTCTGTCGTACGAGGCGATTCGCCGGCACGAGTCCGACCCATAAGAGCGTCGCCGGCCGCCGCCAACGCGTCGTCATAGACATGCCCGTACACCCGCAGGGTGATCGCGGGGTCATGGCCGAGCCACTTCGCGGTCGCGATCGCGGTGGTTCCACCATCCAGCAGCATGGTCGCGGCAGTGTGACGGACATCGTGTAGCCGAATTGCTGGCACCCCAGCAGCTTTCGACTGGCGTGCGAATTCAGACGAGTAAGTTTCTGGCCGAATTGGACAACCGTCCTCGTTGACGGTCACCAGTCCGCTTTCGTGGTAACCGTTCCCGAAGGCGAGACGCTCGGCAGCCTGCTGAATCTTGAACGTGCGTAGCGCGGAGAAGATCTCAGGAGGCATGGGTAACACGCGTCGCGATCGCTTCGACTTCGGATCACCCGTCACTGTTCCAACACCTTGGACTACGACGCGCCCCTGGGCCACAGTCACTGTGCCCGCATCGAAGTCGACATCAGACCACCGCAGCCCCAGAATCTCTGATCGCCGCAGCCCCGCAAGGGTCAGCAGCCAACACGCTGCAAGGCGATCATCACGGACGTGGTCCCGAAATTGCGTCGCTTGCTGGGGTGTCCACGTGGCCATCTCGTAGTGCTTGATCGCTGGACGTTTGACCATGCGCGCGACGTTACGGGTCACCAATCCCTGCCTCATCGCGTCGTCGAGCGCCGCTGACAGGACAACCAGCATGCTCACCACCGTTCGCGCGGTAACTCCGCCGGCAACCTTCGGACCCTGACGATCCGCGGGCTGTGCCGCCACGTAACGGCCACGCGTTGGACGCAGCGCATCACCGGCCGCCACCAACCGATCCAGTGCCTTGATACCCGAATTACCCAGCGCAGCATAGATATCCGAGTACTGCGCGCCGTCAGGGCGATCGCGCAGGAATGTGAGAACCTCCGCTGCACGCCGACCCCGCTTGTCCCGTTGCGCGACTGGCTTCCCCTCAAGCCGCAGAGTCACCAATGCGTCGACGTCGGCAGTACGAAGCTGCTGCAGGGTCATCTCGCCAAGATGCTCGATGACAGGCTTCAGATGATTTCGATAGCCCTGAAGCGTATTGGGCCTGATATCACGTCGGCCATCTAGCCATCCCATGAGGAACTCGGCCACCGTCGTGGGATTCCGCTTTACGAACGTCCCGGCGGCGACATCGGTCGAGATGCGGCGGTATTCACGACGAGCCTGAGCCAGTGTCGGAAAGGTGAACCGCTGCCGTTCGCGAGATCCGTCGTGCCGGACACCGATGTCGAGTTGGAACGTATAGGCGACGCTGCCGTTCTTGGCGGTGCGCCGGGTGATCGGTTCCGCGCGGCGGGCTCGCTTCGATGCCGCCTCGTCAATGTCGTTAGTCATCGATCTCCAGTTCATTCGCCGCTTCTTCAGAGCCTGCCAAAGTGCCACCGGGTTGGCGCATCACGCGTCTGGGGGCCTCGCATTCGCGCGCGGCTACCTATGCCGATTCGCCATGCAACGCGACGAGGTCGCGCAGACCCGATGTGACGATGTACACCCGCCCGCCGAGTCGGCGAGTGGGCAGTTCACCCGAAGCCGCCAGCCGATACGCCGCGGCGCGGCTCACTCCCAATAGTTCGGCCGCTTGAGGCACGGGTAGTAGTAGCGGCAAGTTGTTAAACACGCTGTCGTGCATCTCATTCATCACCCTTCGGGAGTCCCTGCTGGCCGACCGAGGATGGGCAGCAGATGCTTTATGCGATTGATGCCCAGAGGGTCTGCACCGCAACGGGCGGGATGATCGCCCCGGTGTCGCATCCATCGAGCCGACTAACACAACTGTAAGTCGCTCCACTGACGTCTCATGCACAGATTTTTCGCCGGAGATCATGAGCACCCTCCAACGTCACGGCGGCGTACACGTCCCGCGCCGAGGCAGCCGCTCCCGGTTCTACCCTCATGTCCTCTACCCAACGTTCTTCAACGTCATCACCTACCCGTAACCCAACACATCATCGCATTCCAATACGTCCCAAATCCCCTGTCTCCATTACACTTACATCAATTCATCTCACCTCTCTCAAATCCCTCATTCACCTTGGCACATTTGCACAAGGGGTGCGAGAATGGTTGTGGCGCAGTCAGCGTCGAATCCCCGGTCTGTGAGTGGGCTGCTGGTGTTAACAATTTCGAAGCTCAAGCGGTGGTCGATCAGCTACTACATCGACACCGCCGCAACGGCTTCGCGCGCGAGTGCCGATTTGCGGCGCGCGAATGGTGGATTAGGCGAGTATTACTCCGAGCATGAGACGCGGACGCCGGTGTGGGTGTGCGCCGGTGATGCGCACAGCGCTGCGAGGTTAGTGGGGTTGACCGACCTACAGCGTGCGGGCGGGGAAGCGGATTCGGCGGTGGTGGCGCGGTGGTTTGATGACGGGGTTGCGCCGAACGGTGCACGGGGGCGCGCGATCGGTTCCCGGGGTGTGCATGGTTTTGATTTGACGTTCGCCGCACCGAAGAGTGTGTCGTTGGTGCGCGCGTTAAAGGGTGATGATGTCGCGCAGAAGGCATTCGCGGCCGCTCATACCGCCGCGCTCGGGGAGGCGATGGAGTATCTGGCCGATCATGCCGGCTACACCCGGATCCATAACCCGGTGACGGGGGAGAAGGATCTGTTGCGGTTACCGGGGTTGGTGGCGGTGGCCTATCAGCATGAGACGTCGCGGTGCGGGGAGCCGCATCTGCATACCCACGTGATCGTGCCGAACCGACAGGCTCGCGCCGACGGGCGATTGGTGTCATTGGATGGGACGTCGCTGTATCACGAGGCCCGCGCCGCCGGGGTGATCTATCAGGCCACCCTGCGGCGGGCACTGCACCAGTCGTTGGGCATCGTGTGGGCGCCGGTCGATCCCGCGACCGGCATGGCGGAGATCGCCGGCATCAGTCGTGACGACATCCGGGCGTGGTCGCGGCGCTCGTCGCAGTTGCGGGAGTGGGCCGCCCACAACCTCGTATCAGTGGATGGCGCGCCTAGCGCGGCGCAGCTCGCGGCGGCGCAGAAAGCGACGCGTCCGGCCAAGCCGGAGGAGTTGGCCTGGAGCCAACTTCAGGAGCAGTGGCGCGCTGACGCGCGCGGCATCGGGCTGGACCGCGCCGCATTTATGGAAGCGCGCGCGGCGCGCCGCGCCGCGGCGCGGGCACCGTTTAGCCACGCCCGGCTGGCCGCGGCGGCAGAAAAAATCGACAAAGCGGTGTTCACCCGGGCGGATTTGGTCGAGATCGTCGCCGCGCAACTACCCGTCGATGTTGACCAGTCACCGCGTTCCGCGGTGGAGGCCGCCGTCGACAAGATCGGGATGCGGCTAACCGCGCCACGCGCCGCGCACCAGCGCGAAGGGCACGAGCGCTTCACGCTGGCGCGGATCCTGGCCGAAGAAGTCGCCGTCCTCAGTCTGGTCGACGCGCAGAATCCACGCGCCATCCTGTGGGTAACCGAGGACGACACCGAGGGCTTGTCTCCAGATCAGAAAACGGTGGTAGAGAACATCGGCCGCTCGCACTGGCTGGTGCAGCCGTTGAGCGCGCCGGCAGGTGCGGGCAAGACTACCTCCTTGCGGGCGTTGGCCGGGCCAGTGCGCAAACGGTTCGGCGGGAAGGTTTTGGTGTTGGCGCCGACGGGTCAGGCGGTCGATGTCGCGATGCGTGAAGGCGCGGGTGATGAGGGCATGACGATCGCTAAAGCACTGCACGCCTTAAGGGATAACACTTTGAAACTGGAACCTGCGACGCTGGTGATCGTGGATGAGGCCGGCATGGTCGGCACCGGTGATCTGCGGCAGCTTCTGACCGCGACCACCCAGGCCGGCGCGAAGACGGTCCTGGTGGGCGACGCGCACCAGTTGGCGCCCGTCAAAGCCCGCGGCGGCATGTTCGCCCAACTCTGCACCGACCTGCCGTGGACGCAGCAGCTGTCGGAGGTGTGGCGGTGACCGACCCCGAAGAACGCCAGGCATCCCTGGCGTTGCGCGACGGAGACCACGAAGCCTCGCGGCACGCGGTCAATTGGTATCGCACGCATGACCGGCTGTGCTGCGGGGATGCGATCACCATGGCCTCCGACGCGGTCGCTGCCTACACCGCCGAAACGAGTTTGGGACGAGATGCGCTGCTGGTCTGTGACACCACGGAAATGGCCGATGCTCTCAACCGGAGGATCCACCACAACCGCATCGACCCGGATGCTCCCACCATAACGGTGGCCCGCGGCCAGAAGGTGGCGGTGGGAGATGTGATCATCAGCCGGCGCAACGATCCCACGATCGCCTTCCACCACTCGACGCCGAATAGGGAATCGCTCCCGTCAGTGCGCAACGGAAACCGGTGGCGAGTCGCGGCAATCAACCCCAATGCGAATCATGTGGCGGCCGAACGGCTCGACGACGGTGCCCGTGTTCTCTTCGGGCACCAATACGTCCGCGACCACATCAGCCTCGGCTACGCCGTCACCGTCCACTCCGCCCAAGGGGCCACCGCCGACGCAAGCTTCGCCGTCCTCAGCGCGACGACCGGCCGCAACCTGCTCTACGTCGCCATGACCCGCGGACGCCGCACCAACCACGCTCTCATCTACGAACGCAGCACCGAAGCCAGCGAATTCGGCCACCAAGATCCCCTCCCGACACACACCGCCCAACGTGGAAATAGCCTCCAAGCTGCCAGCCTTCTGCGCGCGGTCCTCGCCAACGACGAACCCAGCATCACCGCCCACGACTACGCGACACACACCGCCGAAGACGCTCTACCCAACCGCGTCCGTTCCTTGACCGCCGTCCGCGCTGCCAGCGTTCGGAAACGACAAGCCGACTACGAGGCTTGCAGAATCCAGCGGCAAGAAAACCAACACCAGACGGAAGAAGCCCGAAGGCGGCAGATGGCCCGGAGCCAACACCGCGGTGCCGACTATGGGCTGGAACTCTGACTGAATGAAGCGAGCTGTTGCAACAGCTCGGCGGAGTTGCGTCCCGGAGATGTAGCCGTTCGCCTGTACCCTGACGGCGGTCGCGCTCCCGACGAAAACGGCGGCCGAAGCGGTCCGTGAGCAAAGAGGTTGGACGAGGGAATGGCTACGGAACTGTGGCATGCGTCCGGTAACACGATCTGCGCTATACCGCCGCCCCACTATGGCTACAGCTGGTGTCGTGCGGTGCAGGTTTACCGATGGCTGGAAGACCCGCGGTCCGCGGTCACGATGAACGTCTACGGCGACTGAATACACGAAGGCGGAAGGTCCCTGCCAGGCAAGAAAACCGCCACGAATCGGGTGGTAATTCGAACCGGCTTGGTCAGGTGCCGGTCAGTGCGGCGCGAATCTCCTCCAAAATCGGCTGGAAGTCGCGAAAGTGCTCTATATCGGCGTCGTCGCCGCAAATCAATTCGCAAGCACGAACTTTATTGAAATCGGGCTTCTCGAACCCGTCACCGTAATCGCCGTCAATCGTCAGTTTGTCATACATTTCGTCGGTAAATGCGGCATCCGGTATGCGGTTTTCAATGCCCTTCTTCATTTTGCGTCCTACTAACTTCTCCATCTTGATCACCCGCACCCGCTCGTCTGATACTGCGACCTTTTTGGCATCGCAATCATAGACGGCAATTATCTTTCGCTCAGTCAGCTCAGGGTTCGCTTGAATAAATTTAACAGCATTCGTTAGGTTGCTATCTCCGGAATTTCTGTCACCCGACTTCTGGCCTGTTTGGTTTTCGGATGTGCCTATGAATTGAAAAGCGTCAATGAGCTCGCTAAACCCCAGCAATTGGGCAGCAGTCCTAAAGTAGGGCACGTCGGTTTTCCCGGCGACCAACACACGCGGGGTCTCACCAGCCTGCAGCAGCTTTGTCACTTCGCCTTCGAAGGTTCTGGTGCCGCGGAGCGCGTCAACGGCCTTCAGCAGTTCACTGTAGGCTTCGGCGTCACGACTCAAACCGGAGGGTAGTTCCACAATCCGTACACCGCCGTTAGGAAAGCGGGTCTCCATGCCGAGAGGAAAGAATGGAGAATGGCTCGACATAATAAATTGCACCTTGGGAAACAAGCCGATCAGTTTTGGAAGAGCGTTTAGCTGCAGATCCATATGCATGTGCGCGTCAATTTCATCGATCACGACGATTCCACTGACATCGGCTGGCTGGATACCTGACATATCGGCATACCTTGCGATGGTGCCGAAGATCGCCAGCAACGTCGCTTGCCCTCCCGAAAGCGCATCCAGTCCAGCTGCTAGCGCCTTATTGCCGCATACGACTCCAACCTTTTGCGCTTGTCGTCGACTGGTCCATTGAAATTTGGCACTGTCGTCTGAGACGATAGCTCTTAGCATGTCGTTCGCAAAGTTCAGTGTCGCATGAGCGGGGATGAAGCTAGGGTCGGTAAATTTGAGACCTTGCTGACTTGGGTCCTCGGGATTTGGTATTAACTCGACTAGCGCTCTCGATTCTGTAAGTAATCCCAAAACCCATTGGGCGAACTGATCAATGCCATGTTCGACAAATATTGGCTTGCCTAGGGCTTGCCGGTAGTTCGGCGTTGTATCAAAGGCATCGATGTGGACGGATTTCCTGTTTAGCCAATGTGGTATCTCCGACCGGCTCGACGGCGAAAAGATATGTGCTCCGTGCTCGTAAATTTCACGCACCGTCGGTTCATCGATAGCGAATGTCTTTCCATCTGCTGTCCAATTTGCCCCGGCTGCTAGCGACTGCGGCAATTCACTCTTCGCCTCGCTACTCGATATGTTGCCAGAATTCTCTTCATAGAACAGGTCTATTTCTTGATGTCTAAATCGAAGGACGCAGTAACCGCCCTGCTGGGCATATTTAACAGTTGGGCCACCATTGATGCGAAACCAACTACGAGCCAAACCGTCAGTCGGGAGAATATCATTGAACACTTTAGCAGCGCCTTCCATCAGCGCATCGGCTACGATGGATAGCAGATTTGTTTTCCCCGAGCCATTTTCTCCTACAATTATGAGAGGTATCGGATCGCCGGAATTCGTGAATCCGAGCTCAAGGCGAAGTTTGTCGATGGGACCGTTGTTTTTGATGAAAAGCTCATGCAGGTACATGTGTTCCTCCCTACGGTGCCGCAGTGACGCACATCCGGGGTCAGTTTTACGAAGCGAAATGCTACGGCCACGCTCTGACACTGCTCTGCTTCGCGACTGCGCGCCGCCGAGCGGTACGTGCACCCGTGAGCACGTCGCTCAATGCCGCGCATCGGGTGGCAGCGACTGCGGGCGTGGCGCCCACGGCGTAGGCTCCGCGGTGGGGAAGAAGCGCACGTTAACCCTGGACCGCCCCGCCGCTAATTCGCAGCAGGCGCTCCACAGGGGATGAAGCACATTGAGATTGCTTTCTTCGCCGACTACTCCTGTCACGGTGCTAGGCCCAAAAGGTCGCGACGGCTGAGCACGCAAATTTGTAGCTACACGGACCGCTGATCGGGGAACAGCAATGAGCCTGAGCACGTTCGACACGACGCGGGAGCATCGGACGCTCGATGATATGCGGGCTTTGGTGCAAGCAATTCACCAGTCGCCGACGACGCAGCAGGAGAACAACTGGTGTGAGTGGAAGTGCTCAGACCCAACCTCATCCGAAGGGCTGACCGGCATAGCCAGGACAATCCTTGGTTTCGCTAACAGGGCAGTCGATGTCGCTCAACTGGCATGCCACGGCCTCGCGTACATGGTTGTAGGAGTTGAGCCTCAATCGGCGCCAGGTGTTGTCGTCATCGACCTCGCCGACTTGAGCAAGAAGCTCAAGTCCTACGTGAACGGTCCGCGCTGGACCCCTCACTACGTCGATTACTCCGGCGTGACCGTATTAGTAATCGTCGTTGAAGCCCCCGGCCGGGTGATCGCATCTACTCTCTGCTGAAGGAACTCACCAAGAACGCGACGACGTACAAGCGCGGCACGGTGTTCCACCGCGGCACTGCCGAAACAGAACAGGCAACCCCCAACGAGATCGACATGCTTGCCGACCGGTACGCGGCTGGACAAGTCGCGACGGACCTAGCCCGAATCGCCTCCAACCAAGATGCTGCGAAGGCAGCTGAGGAAGCCAAGTATGCCCTGGGAGTAGGTATTGAGGCAGCGGATTCGAATCTAGGTCAAACCGGGTGGCGCGTGAGCAACACCGGCGACTATGCCGTGACGTCGGTGAAGGTGCGCACGACCAATGCTGCCAAAATTACCGTGTATTTCGGCTCGGGACCTAAGCAGGTCGACGAGTACGAAGAGGCGGTCGTGGGAGCGCAGAGTGTTTCGAAACAAATGTTCAGGCCGGCCGACTCCGTTGGGTTATTCACCGAACCGTCAGAGCACGCCCGCATGGCGGTGACATTCACCGATGCGAACGGCCAAGGTTGGGAGCGCGTTGGCGCCGAGCTATGCAAGATCGGGACCGAGTAGACGCACTGCCCTCCCCGCTGCCTAGCTTCCCATCTCTCGGACATCCTCACTGATGACGCCGGATACCCGAATGTGGGTCGGCGCGCGCGTAGCCTCCCCGTTATGAACGATCATTGGGAGCACATCGATCTCGGCACGATGATCTGCGGTGGTTGCAAGCAGCCCACAGGCGCATGGCTGGAGCGCCGTAACGACTCGAGTGCCGAGACCGTCAGCATCGATTGCAGATGCGGACACGTAAACCAATGGAAGGTACCACCGCGATGAGCCAGCTCTACACGAAGAACGGACGGCCCCCGCAGGTCACAGGCTCTAATTTCTACTCCGCATCCGGCAAGCATCTCGGTGCGAGCCGCGGGGACACGGTCTACGGCACTGACGGCCCGTACGCCGGGACCATAGTGGGGACCGTGTCGTGTACCGCAGCTCTAACAGCGGGCGTAGGGGAAGTTCGTGATTAACCAAGGGAGCCGCGCTGGGTCGGCACTCGCGAACGCTGCAGCATCGGCAGTCTCAGGTGAGGAGCCGAATTTTCCCGACTGACGTCAGGATCGTCACGAAGGTCGTCTACCACGGCGGGAGACCTGAACATCTTCGTCAGCTTGGCGGCTCGTCCCCGAACAAATCCGCCCTAACGAGGAAACCGATCATGTTGCCCACCGCTTCGATGTAACTTTCGGCGACTTCGCTGGCGATCCGCGTGTCCGTATGGGCAACTTGATTGCGGATGTCGCTCAGTTCGAGCAACAGACTCGCCACTTCGGTGGGCAGTATCTGGTCCCTTTGGAATGTCCGGACGATCTTGCCGAAGCTCACGAATCGGTCTTCTTCGCCGTACCGCTGAACGTAAATTCGGCGAGCCAGTACCTCCATTTCGGAGAACGCCACCAGAACGGCACCGTTCGGTTCTTCGACCGCGAGACGTCGAAGACGAACGACACGCTCGTCGGCCGGCTCGGGAGGCAGCTTTTCCCAGTACGAACGCATTCGCGATCGAAGGTGGTCGCTGCCGTCGTGGCGCTTAGGATCGGATGTTTCCCTCGGCGGATTTTCCGCGCCTGCGCCGTCGGGCGGGGCTACGGTCGTCGACGCGGACGTCGTCGGTGGCACGTTGGTCGTCCCGGTGATGGCCTCCGACTTCTGTGCTGCGTCTCGGATCTCCTTTTCGAGCTTCACTGAACCGCCTGGAACTGTGACTTCGGTGATATCGGCGATCCGCTTAACTATTGCTTCCGCTGCAGATTGAACTTGTGATCGCAGGACGATAACCAGAATCGCGATGACCAACGGCCACGCAACAGAACCGATGATGCTGGCGGTTAGCTCAAATCCGGTCACACGCGCAGGTTAGTCGATCTACGCACCGCTTCGGCCAGTGCGGGACTGCAGCGGCGATCTCGGGGACCCCGCTCGAATTGCTCCTGCCACCGCCGCGGCTCAGGCATACCGCAACAAGGCGATACACCCCGCTGTGCGAACCGTGCATCCGCCGGCTCACGAACGATCGAGCGGACGTAGGGCGACCCGCCGTTGTGCCAAGGGTGTGCCAAGACGCGCAACTACAGGCGATAGCTCGTCGACGCTGTCCAACGCCAGAGACGTGCTGACCTGCACCGACGTGACGGGAACGCATCAGACGAGACGCCACGAATACCTCAAAAAACCATTTACACACCAGCGGTCGGGGGTTCGAAACCCTCCGCGCCCACCAATCAAAAGTCCTGCCAGCCAGGGGTTTTCGCCCCTGCAGTCCGGGCGTCGGCCGATGCGCAGCCGGGCCGAGAATTGGTCTGACAAACACCGACATACCGTTGTCGCGACGGCGGCCGACGCTGGTGTTATGAACAAGAACACAGACATAAACACAGACATAGTGGATACGAACCAGGTCGCCGCGGACGCGGCGCTCGCGGTGTGGCTGGAGATGTGGAATTCCGATAGTGAGATCGCACGCCGGATCTGCAGTGCGGATTTCCGGATACATTTCCTGATCTCCGAGTCGGACGGGTCGAATCCGGGCGACGACGTGCTGGGTGCGCAGAGTTTCGTTCGGTTCCTGGATCGCTACCACGAGCAGCATCCGGACGTGGTGTTCACCGAGGTCGCCCGGGCGGTCGACGGTCCGCACGGGCGGATGCTGTGGAACATGCGGGACGGGGCGGACGCCGCGGGCGGGATCGATGTCTTCGATTTCACCGCAGACGGGCTGATCCGCGAGGTGTGGTCGGTGAACGGGACGCGCGCGCACCGGACCTGAGACCGAGGAGACTCAGATTCATGAGGCGAGCCGAGCGGTTGTACGCGCTGGTCGATCTGCTGCGGGGATCACGCGGGCCGTGGTCGGCCGCTCGGCTCTCCCAGGAGTTCGAGGTGTCCAAGCGCACCATCGAACGTGACATCCAGTCCCTCCAGATGGCGGGGGTGCCGATCTTCGCCGAGCACGGCGTGTCGGGCGGGTATTCGATCCTGCGCGAACACTCCCTGCCGCCGCTGAATCTCACCGTTCCGGAGTCGCTGGCGGTGCTCGCCGGGCTCGGTTTGCTGGAAACCTCGCCGTATGGCGCGGCGGCGCGGCGGGCGCGGGCCAAGATCCTTGCGATCAGCCGTGAGGATCAACTCGCGCCTGTCGACCAGGCGCTGGCGTCGATGTTCATCATCGACGCCCCACCCGCGTCGGAGGCGGCGATCTCGCTGATTCCGGAGGCGATCGCCGCGCGCCGGGTGATACGGCTGGACTACAAGTCCGAGGACGGCAACACCCACACCACCCGTGACGTGGAGCCGATGGGTCTATTGCGCGGAGGCGATTCGTGGATGTTCGTGGGTTGGTGTCGGCTCCGTGACGCCGTCCGCGGCTTTCACCTCGACCGCATCCGGCACCTGGACATCACCGCAGAGGTTTTTCCCGAACGCGATCCTGCGGTATTGGACGCGGACCTGTCGCGGTGGCACACGCGGCGGCTCGGGTAGCGCTGCGGGGGCGTCTCAGGCCAGGTCGGCCAACGCCCTGCGGGCGGCTTCCAGTTCAGCCTCCAGAGCGCTCACCTTGGCGGCCTGTTGCGTACGTGCCTCCTCGATGACCTGATCGATGGGTGTCGAGAGGTCGTCATGCAACTCTTTGGCCGCCCGGGACACCGCGGCTGCCGCGACGGCGAGGTCACGCGCCAGGTAGGTGCTGCCCTGCTTGAGTTCAGCGCGCCATTCGCCGTCAGCGGTACCGGTCACCGTCAGGGTCAGGGTCAGTTCCAGCGTCTTGGCCTTCTTACCGATCGTCTTTCGGGCGCGAGGCTTGTCCGGCTTCTCGGCAACGGGGTCGGGAGTGTCAATGCGGGCGTACGGCGCTTCTGGTGCCAGGGTGTCTACAGTCATCGGTGCGGCGCTTCCTCCTGAACGTGTCCCGCGGGTGCGGGCTGGATCACCGACATTAGAACATGTGTTCGACACTGTGCCAAATCGGCTGGTGCCTCGAGAAATTCGAGGTTGTGCCCGGGCAAAATGATCCCGCCCGGACCGTACGGTCCGGGCGGGGTGACGACGAAGGGGGCCGGCTTAGGGGGCGTAGCAGCGCTCGTCGCCGTTGTCGTTGATCCAGCAGTTCTGGCTGATGAAGTGGGCGCCGGGGCCGGGGATGTTGAGCACGCAGGTGCCGCCGTCGAGGTGATATCCGTATCCGCAGCCGTCGGCAGCGCTGGCGGTGGGGGCGAAGCTCAGGCCCAGGGCCAGGGCGCCGGCGGCGATGGTGCCGGCGAAGAATCCTGCGGCGCGCTTCGAGATCTGTGCAGTCATGGTGTCCTCCGAGTGTGTGGGGCCCGCTCTGGCGTGAGCGAGGCATGCAAGAAATGGTGGACCGGCCCGGCCTCGGTGTCTGTCCGTCAAACGGGCAGCGTGGGGGAGGAAGTTCGGTGTACTCCGATCGGGGGACGCCGCAGCAGGTGCGGTGCGACCGACGGAGGATGGATCTGTGAAAGATGTTGTGGATCAATGACTTCTGTAGGTGGAACTCGGTTCGGGTCGGCCTAGTAGGATCCGCAGCGCGATCTCGTCGAGGCTGGTGGCGGTGTTCGCCAGCACGACCACCGCCGCCCCGCGAGCCCGATCGAGGGCCAGCATGCTCGAGAAGCCTCCGGTCCTGCCGTTGTGCCAGGTGATCTCGGCACCATCGATTCGGTCGGTGATCCACGCGTAGCCCACACGGCGACCGGCGTCGCCGTCCCAACGCGGGGTGAGTGCATCGATGCCGGGCGCTTGGCGGTCCAGCAGGGCCTGGGCGTAGCGCGCCATGTCTGCGGGCGTCGCGCGCACCCCGCCGGCCGGAGCGTAGGCGTTCAACGTCCACGCCTGCTCACGCGCGCCGCTGGCGCTCCAGCCGATCGCCGCCCCCGGGGGCAGATCCTCGGCGTGCAACGGGGTGCTCGCCTGTGTCATCCCCAGAGGTCCGAAAAGCTGACGGTCGAGCAATGCGGGGTATCCGGTGCCGGCGTGCACGGCCAGCGCCTCGCCAAGTAGGGCCGCACCCAGGTTCGAATACGAAAAGTGGCCTCGGTGGCCGATTCTGGCGGCCCGCGCCTGTGTAAGCAACGTCGCGCTGTCGGCGGTGTATGGATTTCGATGCCGCAGGATTGCCATCACTGCGGCGGCACGATCGGTACGGCGTCCAGCCACTCTCGGCAGTCCCGATCGGTGGCTGGCGAGTTCCTCAAGGGTGACGCCGGCCGCCGGGCTGCCGTCGAGGTCGAGCAGGCTGCCGAGGGTGGTCACCGACCGCAGCCCACGGCGGGATAACGCGTCGGCGAACAGCAGCGAGGTCATCGTCTTGGTGATCGAGCCGATTTCGTAGACCGTGCCGGGCCCGGCGCCGAAGTGCGCCTCAGCGCGCACGCCGCCCCGAAGGCGCACGACGCTCGCCCGGTCACGCAGTCCGGCAGCGCGCAACATCGGCCCGACGCGCGCTATCAACTCCGAGTCGCCGATGGGCCGGCCGAGTCCCGGCGGCTTCCGACGGCCACCCTGATCCCCACATACCCGCACCATGGCCAGGGTATCCACGTCCGCCGCCAGCAGGGCGCCCACCACAACACGCCCGCCCGGGCCGATCGGCCCGGGCGGGATTCAACAGGAAGCTCTCAGTAGCAGCGCTGGTCGCCGTTGTCGTTGATCCAGCAGTTGGGGTGGCCCGGGTCGGCCTGGGCGCCGGGGCCGGGCAGGTTGACCACGCAGCTGTCGCCGGCGAGGTGATAGCCGTATCCGCAGCCCTGCGCCGCGCTGGCGGTCGGGGCGAAGCTCAGGCCGAGAGTCAGCGCGCCGGCGGCGACGGCACTGGCGAAAAATCCTGCGGCGCGCTTGGAGATCTGTGCAGCCATCGTGTCCTCCGAGTTTCAGGGCCTGCCCGCGGTGAGCCGGGCACGAGATGAATACTGCGCCCGAAGGTTTCCGGTGTCTGTCCGCCAAGCGGGCCAGACAATGGACGAAACCCGGGTACTCCGATCGGGGGACGCGGGGATGAGCAACGGCAGGCTCAGGCCGGAGGCGCGAAGAACTCCAGGGTGATGCCGTCGGGATCCCGGAAGCTCAACCCCGATCCGTAGTGCGCATCGACGATGCCGCCGTGCTTGACACCGAGTTCGTCGAGCCGCGCCTGCCATGCCTGCAGCGCGGCTCGGTCGGCACAGCCAAATCCGACGTGATCCAGGCCGACATTGTGCTCGCTGAACGGCTGATCCGACGGCACCGCGGTGTGCTGATGCAGGCCCAGCAGCGTGCCGCTGTCGAGCACGAACACGGTGTGGTGGAAACCGGCGTCGGTGTCCTCGTCCAGGATTGGATCCGAGCCGATCAGCGCGCGGTACCACGGCACGCTGACCGATAGATCACGCACCGTGACAGCCACGTGGACCAGGGCGGGAAAGGTCATGCCGACATAACGAACCGGGGCCTCGTTCGGTTCAACAGCAGGTGTGGCGAGGCTCGTCGGCCAGATGCGCGTGTTGCCCGGGATCGGCGCCGCTGACCGCGCCGAGGAACGCCGTCAGGTCGATCCGTGCCCCGCTGAGCCAGGTGCCGCTGACGCGCGCCTTATCGGCCAGCTCGGCAGGGTCGACCGCGTACGGGTCCGCGGTCAGCTCGGTGAAATCGGCGAGCTTGCCGACCTCGATCGAGCCGACGAGGGTTTCCCGGTGCAGGGTCCGAGCCGCATCGATGGTGTGCGAGCGCAATGCCTGGTCGAGGGTGATCGCTTGACCCGCACCGTGGATGTTGCCGGCCCGGGTGCGACGGGTCACCGCCGTTTGGATGTTGAGCACCGGTGTCGGTGGCGATACCGACCCGTCGTTGTGCAAGGACACCACCGCGCCGGAAGCCACCGCGTCGGCGAAGGCCTGCCACTGGCTACCGTGTTCGTGGTCGAAGATCTGGCCGTCGAGCAGGTCGCCCCAGTAGTAGTACTGGAATGGCGCCATCGAGATGTGCACGCCCAACGATGCGGCCCGGTCGAACAGCGCACGGTTGCCCGCCCCCAGATGCTCCAGCCGCCAGCGGTGGTCGGTGCCGACCAGATCGTGACGGTGCAACGCCGCCTCGTAGGCGTCGAGGGCCAGGCCGATCGCCAGGTCGCCGTTGGCATGAAAGGCCATCTGCCATCCGGCCGGCGCAGCGATGTCCAGGATTGCGTCGAGTTGTTCGCGGCTGTAGTTCATCGACGCCGCACCGCCGGCCACCGCCGGGTCGATGCCGGCGGTTCGGGTGGCGTCGGTGCTCAGATACGGAAACGAGATGGCGATGTTGCCGATCCACGGTGAACCGTCGGTCCACAGCTTGACGCCCTGCTTCACCAGCATCGTCTCGGCGGCGGCAAAGGTCTGCGGGTCGTTGAAGGTGCCGGTGGTCGACATCTCCCACATGCTGATCCGCAGCGGGCACGACGGTGCTGCGGCCAGCGCCTCGTAGGCCGCTTTGAGTTTCGGGTCGTAGGTCATGTCGGAGGTGGAGGTGTACCCGCCCCTGGCCATCCACGCGTAGTACTCGGCGGCACTGACCAGCGGGTTGCCCAACTCGGCGAGGACCGGCCCGGCGACGGCGACCACCACCGGTGTCTCGAACCCCTGCCCGGTGAGGCTGCCGTCGGGATTGCGGCCGAAGTGACCGCCGACCGGCTCGGCGGGCGGATTGACGTCCCAGCCATACCGTTTCATCACCGCGGTGGTGAAATACACCCCGTGACCGGAATTGTCGGTCACCACGGCGACCCGGTCCCCGAAGATCCGGTCGAGTTCGGGTGCTTTCGGGGACGGCCGCTGGTGCAGCAGGGCGTCGAACCCGGCGAACAGCAGCGGTGTCTTGGGGTCGGTATTGGCGATCGCGTCGGCGAAGATGGCCTCGACGTCCGCCCAGGTCGGCGCGTCCCACGGTGCGACGGACCGGGCCGGCGGCTGGGTGGCCACCCCGCTCATCACCGGATGACTATGTGGCTCAACGAATCCCGGCACTAGGGCAGCGGCACCGGTGTCGATCACTTCGGCATCGGGGGCGGCGGCCCGGCACTGCGCCACCGTTCCGACGGCGGTGATGCGGCCGTCGTCGACCGCGACGGCCTCGGCACGTGGTTGGCGCGGATCCATCGTGATGACGGTCCCGGCCGTGAGGATCTTCGACATTTTCTCCTCTTCTGCTCAGACGATTGGTTGCCCGCGGCGGTTCCGGGCCCGCATGTCCCAGAGATACAGCCGGTAACCCAGGATCCAAACCTGGTGGGGGATCAGCTGGTCGGCCAGGCGCAACGCGGTCAGCAGCCGGCCGAAGCGACATTGCTGGCCGGCGCTCCACGGCAGCTGCATCATCGCTCGGAATTCCGCAGGCAGGAAACCGGTGGTGACGAACAGATTGAACCGACCGAGGGTTGCTCGCACCGGCCACGGCAGGAATGCCATGGCGGCAACACCTTTGAGGTGTTCACGCACCGGCGGGTCGATGCGCAGGCCGGCCAGTGCCTGATTCCAGTACGCATCGAAGGCGGCGCGGTCCGGCGGCCACATGCCCTCGCGCACCTGCAGCGTGGTGCCGAGTCGGCGGGCGTCGGCGTAGACCGCGTCGGCCGAAACGTCATCGAGCGGGCCGTAGAGGAACTCATGGCAGTCGACGTAATAGCGGTACAGGCACGCCGCCACCCACATCTGCAGGTGGGGATCGAAGGCGCGGTACCTCACCGGGCTGGCGGGTCCGGAACGAACCTGGGCGTGCACGGTGTCGACGGCGGCCCGGATCAGGGCGCGGTCGGTGTCGGTCCCGATCGTGGCGGCGGCCAGATAGGTGCCCGTGGTGCGGGCCCGCTTGATGGGGTGCTGGTAGACGTTGCCGCGGTCCACGGGGCTCTCCAGGACGCCGTAACCGACGCCGGGGTTGGCCAGCTGCATGACGACGTTGGCGGCGGGCAGCAGCATTGCGGCCGGGTTGAGCAGGTCGCAGACCCGTCTCGGCTGCCGCGTCATCGCCGCCTCATGGGGGCAGTACACCACGTGTGAGAGAGTGCCGGGGTGTTTGCGCGCAGACGATGGCGGGCTGTGGGGATCCTCACGGCTGCGCTGGCCGATGCCGTTCTCGCCGATCCCGCCCGCGGCCATCCGGTTGCAGGGTTCGGTTGGTGCGCAGCCGCGCTGGAGAAGCTGACCTACCGCGACACCAGGTCCGCCGGGGCAGTGCACACCGGTGCGTTGCTGACCGGGCTGGCCATCGCCGGCGGGCAGGCGCAGCGCCGCAGCTCAGGCCCCGCGCTGGCCGTCGTCACCGCCGCCGCGACCTGGGCGGCCCTGGGGGGCACCACGCTGGCCCGTACCGGCGACGCGCTCGCCGGACTGCTGGCCGCCGATGACATCGAAGGCGCCCGCACGCTACTGCCTTCGCTGTGTGGGCGAGACCCGTCGGCGCTCGACGGCGCCGGTCTGGCCCGGGCCGGGCTGGAATCGGTAGCCGAGAACACCTCCGACGCTGCGGTGGCCCCGCTGCTGTGGGCCGCGGTGGGGGGAGTGCCTGGGGTGCTGGTCTACCGCGGGGTCAACACTCTGGACGCGATGATCGGGCATCGTTCGCCCCGCTATGTTCGGTTTGGTTGGGCGGCAGCGCGTTTGGATGACATGGCCAACTACGCCGCGGCGCGCGTGGCCGGCCTTCTGGTGGTGGTGTGCGCCCCGTTGGTCGGTGGTTCCCCGGCCGGTGCAGTGCGGGCCTGGTGGCGTGACGCGGGCCGCCATCCCAGCCCGAACGCCGGCGTGGTGGAGGCCAGCTTCGCCGGCGCGCTCGGGGTGCGACTCGGCGGCCCCACCCAGTACCGCCACCAGCTGGAGATCAGGCCGACACTGGGCGACGGGCGGATACCCGGTGTCGAGGACCTGCGCCGTTCGGTGCGGCTGTCGCGGGCGGTTCAGGCCGCCGCCGTAGCCGTCGCGGTCGTCGTCAGTGTCGCCGGCCGTAGCGGTCGGCGAGCTTGTCCGCCACGGTGAGCGGCGCCGCCGGCGTATCGGCGGCAGTACTGGCCGCGGCCGCCTCGCGGCGGCGGGCCTTGACCTCCGAGTAGACGAAATAGCCAAGGCCGATCGGTGCCACGATGCCGAATGCGATCCACTGGATCCCGTAGGACAGGAACGGCCCGGAGTCCATGTGCGGCAGTTCGGCGACGCCCAGCACACCGGGCTGGTTCTCGACCAACTGCACATAGGAGCGGGTCAACGGGACGCCGGTGGCCAGCGTCACCTGTGCGGTGTCGATGGCATACACCTGAGTGACGCCGTTCTCCCGGAACGGTGGCTTGTCCGGCGGCGCGGTCTCGGAGTCGCGCAACCGGGCTGTGATGGTCACCGTGCCGGAGGGCACCTCGGGGATCGCGGGCACCTTCGAGGCTTGAACCGGTCGGACGTAACCCCGGTCGACTAGCACGATCGGTCCGCCGTCGACCATGAACGGCACCAGCACCTCGAACGCGGGCTCGCCGCCGACGACCCGCAGGCGGGCCAACACCTGAGCGCTCCCGACGTACCGGCCGGTCGCCGTCACCCGTCGCCACTGCGCATCGGGAGCGGACGAATCCTGATGCGGCAGAAAGGTTGTCACAGGCACCGGATCGGCGTTCAGCGACGCGGCGATCTGGTTGTTCTCCCGGTTGGTCCGGCTGTTCTTGCCCAGTTGCCAAGGCGCCAGGACCGTGAAGCACAGGTAGGCAAACGCCACGACCACCAGCGCCAGGGCTATCCAGCCCGGCCGCAGCAGAAAGGTCAGTCGCTTCATCAGCCGGTCAGTCCCTGGCCGGCCAGCCGATCGTCGACCCAGGCATGCAGCCCAGGCAGGGCGGCCTGGATCACGGTGAAGGTCTCTTCGAAGTCGGTGTGGTCGCCGTAGTACGGATCGTCGACGTCTTGCGCGTGGGCACCCGAGCGGGGGTCGAACGATCGCAACAGCCGCACCCGCTCCGGCTCCACCCCGAGGTGGGTGAGCATGCGCTGGTGATTGCGGCCCAACGCGACCACCAAGTCGGCGGCCAGATGATCGTCGCCGACCTGCGCGGCGCAATGCTGGGTGGGGTAGCCGTGCTGGCGCAGCACGGTGTTGGCGCGCTCGTCGGCGCCGTCGCCGACATGCCAGTGGCCGGTGCCGGCGCTGGTCACCCGCACCAGGTGGGCCAACCCCCGCTGGCTGATCTGATGGGCGAACATCTTCTCGGCCATCGGTGAGCGGCAGATGTTGCCGGAGCAGACGAAGGTAACATGCAGCAGTTCGGTGGGGGAGCTAGACACCGAGCACCTCGCGTAATGCCGACACCGACGCGACGTGGGCTGAGGCGGCGGCAGCCTGCTCGGGTTCCAGGAAGTCCGCGGCCCCATAACCCCAGCCCACCACGACGGTGCCGATGCCGTGCTCGGCCGCACCCTCGACGTCATGGGCCCGGTCACCGACCATGATCACCCGCTCGGGCAGCGGATGTAGCTGGCCGAGGGCGTGGGCGAGCACGTCGGCCTTCGACGAACGCGAGCCGTCCACACTGGCCCCGGCGATCACGTCGAAGTACTCGGTCAACCCGAAATGGTCCAGGATCCGCCGAGCGGTGGGCTCGGCCTTGGAGGTGGCCACTGCCAGCCGCACCCCGGCGGCCCGCAGGTCGGCCAGCAACTCGGGAATGCCGTCGAAGGTGCTGTTCATCGCCCAACCCCGGCTGGTGTAGTCGGCCCGATAGGCCGCGATGGCCTCATCAGCCCGCTCGCCCAACCCCAGGCCTTTGAGGGTCTGGTGCATCGGTGGCCCGACGATGCGGCCGGCCAGGTCACCGGTGGGTACGTCGGCCCCGATCGCGGCCAGGGCGTGCCGGAAGCTGGCCACGATGCCGTCGGCCGAGTCGGTGAGAGTGCCGTCGAGATCGAAGATCACCAACTGTGGGCGGGTGTCGGAGGCCGTGCGGGTCACGCGTCCATTGTCGCCGATCCCGCCGCGAGGCCACCGGATGCCTCTGGATGTCCTGCTTCCTGGTGGGCGCACTACTGTGCTTGAGGTGGCGGGAATGGATCAATGAGCGTGCAGCTCGCCGAGGTGATCGCTGTGCTCGACGCCGCCTACCCGCCCGGGCTGGCGCAGAGTTGGGATTCGGTCGGCCTGGTCTGCGGCGACCCCGATGACGTTGTCGAATCGGTGACCGTGGCCGTCGACGCGACCGCCGAGGTGGCTGCGACGGTGGACCCGGGCGGCCTGCTGCTGGCCCACCACCCACTGTTGCTGCGCGGGGTGGACACGGTGGCCGCGAACACGCCGAAGGGCGCGTTGATCCACCGGCTCATTCGCGCCGGCTCGGCGCTGTTCACCGCCCACACCAACGCCGACTCGGCGAATCCCGGGGTGTCCGACGCCCTGGCCGACACCCTCGGGCTGACCGTCGAAGGCGTGCTCGACCCGCTCACCCGCGGACCCGACACGGACAAATGGGTGATCTTCGTGCCGACCGGCCACGCCGACGCGGTGCGCGCGGCGGCCTTCGCCGCCGGCGCAGGTCACATCGGTGACTACGCGCAGTGCAGCTGGAGTGTGGCCGGCACGGGCCAGTTCCTGCCCCTGGACGGCTCGTCGCCCACCATCGGCACGCCGGGGTCGGTCGAGCAGGTCAGCGAGGACCGGGTCGAGGTGGTGGCCCCGGCCCGGCTGCGGGCCGACGTGCTGGCCGCCGTCCGGGCCGCCCATCCCTACCAGGAGCCGGCCCTGGACGTGCTGCCGCTGGCGCCACTGCCGGCCGACGTGGGAATCGGCCGCATCGGCACCCTGCCCCGACCGGTCCGGCTGGGCGACTTCGTCGAGCAGGTGCGCGGGTCGCTGCCGCAGACCAGCTGGGGGGTGCGGGCGGCGGGAGATCCCGACGCGCCGGTCTCCCGGGTGGCGGTCTGCGGCGGTGCCGGCGACTCGCTGCTGGCGTCGGTGGCCAGGGCCGGTGTGGACGTCTACGTGACCGCCGATCTACGGCATCACCCCGCCGACGAGCACCGCCGGGCCAGCGGCGTCGCACTGGTCGACGTGGCCCACTGGGCCAGCGAGTACCCGTGGTGCGCACAGGCCGCCGCACTGTTGCGCGACCACTTCGGTGCGGCGCTGCCGGTCGCGGTCGCTGACCTGCGCACCGACCCCTGGAACATCGAGCCCCAAACCGTGAGAGGCATTTCGTGAAAGCTGATATGGCACAGCAACATTCGCTACTGGAGCTGGCCGAGCTGGATGCCGAGCTGGGTCGCCTGAACCATCGGGCGGCCAACCTGCCCGAACAGCAGGCCTACGACAAGGTGCAGGCCGAGCATCGCGAAGCGGCTGACCGGCTGGCGGCGCTCGTGATCGCGCTGGAAGACATCGACGCGCAGGTCGCACGCCTGGAGTCCGAAGTCGACGGCGTGCGCCAACGCGAGGATCGGGACCGCAAGCTGCTGGACTCCGGCACGGTCAACCCTAAACAGCTCGAGGAGTTGCAACACGAGTTGGAGACGCTCGAGCGCAGGCAGTCCAGCCTGGAGGACACCCTGCTCGAGGTGATGGAACGCCGCGAGCAACTCGCCGGTGAGCAAGCCGGCCAGCAGACGAAAGTTGATGGCCTGCAGCATGATCTGGCGGCCGCCGCCCAGGCGCGCAACGAGGCGCTGGCCGAGGTGGAGGATGTCCGCGGGCAGCGCGCAGCGCGGCGCGCGGAGATCATTACCACGCTCGACCAGGCCCTGGCGGCACTGTATGAACGGCAGCGCGCCACCTCGGGAGTGGGTGCCGCGCGGCTGCTGGGCCGGCGCTGTGGCGGGTGCCGCATCGAACTCGACCGCGGTGAGCTGGCCCGTATTTCGGCGGCACCCGACGACGAGGTGGTGCGCTGCCCGGAGTGCCAGGCCATCCTGCTGCGCATCGGCGGGGCCTGAGCGGTGAAGGTACTCGTCGAAGCCGACGGCGGGTCGCGGGGCAACCCCGGCCCGGCGGGCTACGGATGCGTCGTCTGGTCTGCCGACCACAGCACCGTCCTCGGTGAGCGCCAGCACGCCATCGGGGTGACCACCAACAACGTCGCCGAGTACGAGGGATTGATCGCCGGCCTGGAGGAGGCCCGCCGGTTGGGCGCCGACGAGGTCGAGGTGTCGATGGATTCGAAACTCGTCGTCGAACAGATGGCTGGGCGCTGGAAGGTCAAGCACCCGGCGATGGCCGAGTTGCACCAGCAGGCCCGATCGCTGGCCTCGACCTTCGAGTCCGTGACCTACCGGTGGATTCCGCGGGAGCAGAACAAGTACGCCGACCGGTTGGCCAATGCCGCCATGGATGATGCTGCAGGCCTGGGCCCGCCCGTGACCGCCGCCGATCCCCCCGCCCAAGCGGTGGCCGTCCCGCCGTCGGCGTGGACCGGCAACCGGGGTGCGCCCACCCAACTGCTGCTGCTGCGCCACGGCCAGACCGACTTCTCCCGGCAGCGCCGCTATTCCGGTCGGGGCAACCCCGAACTCACCGACACCGGACGACAGCAGGCCGACGTCGCTGCGCGCTACCTGGCTCAGCGGGGCGGCGTCACGGCGGTGATCAGCTCGCCGCTGCAGCGGGCACTCGACACCGCGACGGCCGCGGCCAAGGCACTCGGCCTCGACGTCGTGGTCGACGACGACCTGATGGAGACCGATTTTGGTGCCTGGGAAGGCCTCACCTTCACCGAAGCCAGCGAGCGTGATCCGGACCTGCACGGAAACTGGTTGCGCGACACCAGCCTTCGGCCGCCGGGTGGTGAGAGCTTCGATGATGTGCAGGAACGGGTGCGGCGGGCGCGCGACCGCATCGTCGGCGACCACCCGGGCGGGTCCGTGCTCGTGGTGTCGCACGTGACGCCGATCAAGACGCTGCTGCGGCTGGCGCTGAACGCCGGCACCAGCATCCTGCACCGGCTGCACCTGGACCTGGCCTCGCTGAGCATCGCCGAGTTCTATCCCGACGGCGGTGCCTCGGTGCGGCTGGTCAACCAGACCTCATATCTGGCCTGAACCGGCTGGCTGAGCCGCTACGGCCGCAGGTGCACCCGTTCGCCGTGCGGCCCGAACAGGATGATCGCTTCCACCGCGGAGTCGACGGCGCCGAACCAGTGCGGGGTCCACGTGCTGAACTCGACCGCCTCGCCCGGGTCGATGACGAAATGCTGGTCGCCCAGGATCAGCTGCAGGCGGCCGGAGAGCACATAAAGCCACTCCTGGCCCTCGTGGGTGGGCAACTGCTCCGGTGGGGTACGGCGGCGGGCACTGATCCGGATCTTGAAGGCCTGCAGACCGCCCGCGCCGCCGTGCCGGGTCAACGGCCAGTACGTGACGAAGTGGCGGGTGTGCGACGGAGCCCGCACCCGCGGGTCGGTGGCCTCCGGGGCGCCGAGCAACTCGTCGGTGCTCACCGACAGGGCCGCGGCCAGCCGCGGCAGATGGTCCAGGGCGAGCCGGCGTTTGCCCGACTCCAGTCGGCTCAGCGTCGAGACGTCGATGCCGGCGCGGGAGGCGACGTCTTCGAGTGTCAGACCCAGCCGGTTGCGCAGCTCACGCAGCCGCCTACGCACCCGCACGTCCACATCCTCATTTGCCGACATGGCAAAAAACCTTGCCACCATTGGTGCGTGTTGGGCAAGCTCGACGCATGGAAACTGAACACCACACCCACTGGGAAGAGCGGTACGCAGAGAAGCCGCGAATCTGGAGCGGACGGGCCAACACCCAGCTCACCGAGATCGTTCCGCAGCTGACCGGTTCGCGCGCACTGGATCTGGGCTGCGGTGAAGGTGGGGACGCCATGTGGCTGGCCGAACACGGCTGGAACGTGGTGGCCGTCGACGTCTCCAGCACCGCCCTGGCTCGCGCTGCCGAAGACGCCCAAGCCCGAGGGGTTGCGGACCGCATCGACTTCCAGCAACACGACCTGAGTCAGACGCTGCCGGAGGGGCCGTTCGACCTGGTGTCCGCGCACTTCTTCCATAGCACCGTGGAGATGGACCGGACGGCGATCCTGCGCCGGGCCGCCGCCATGGTGGCCCCCGGCGGCACGCTGCTCATCGTCGACCACGGCCAAGCCCCGCCCTGGGCGGCGGCTGAGGTGCACCACCATCATTTTCCGTCCGCCCAGGAAGTTGTGGCCGGACTTGCGCTCGACGACACCCAGTGGGAGACCGTGCGGCTGGGGACGGCCGAGCGCGACGCGGTGGGGCCTGATGGTCAGCAGGGCCACCTCGTCGATAACGTGATTCAGCTGCGGCGCAGATGAGCTACCGTGTTCACGCGGACGAGTTGGCCGGGCGGCCGCGGCTCACCACCTGGTGAGTCGAGGAAAGTCCGGACTTCACAGAGCAGGGTGATTGCTAACGGCAATCCGAGGTGACTCGCGGGACAGTGCCACAGAAAGCAAACCGCCGCCCAGCTGGGCGGTAAGGGTGAAACGGTGCGGTAAGAGCGCACCAGCATCCCGGGTGACCGGGATGGCTCGGTAAACCCCACCCGAAGCAAGGCCAAGAGGCCGCACCCAGTGCGGCTGCGCAGGCGTCCGAGGGCTGCTCGCCCGAGCCTGCGGGTAGGCCGCTCGAGGCACCCGGCGACGGTGTGCCCAGATGGATGGTCGCCGCCGCCCCGCCGCGGTCAACCGTGGCGGGGCGGGACAGAATCCGGCTTACAGGCCAGCTCGTCCGCCCTCAGTGGGCCTTCTGGAAGCTCTTGCGCAACGCGCTCAGGGCGTCGTCGAGCTGTTCGCGGCACCTGTCCGCCAGGTCATCTTCCTGCTGGTAGAGCAGGCCGTAAGTGAACGTGTCCTCGCCGGCCGCGTGCGCGGCGATCGCCTGCTGGGCCAGGTGGGTGCGGCTGACCACACTGTCCTGGTGATCGCCGAGCAGGGTCTGGATGGTCTTGGCCCGATCAGACACCTTGGGTTCGCCGGTGGCCGCCGCGACGTAGCGAAGCCGCTTGGCGCCCTTGCGGATCCGATGCAGCGCCTCGTCCTTGTGTTCGTCGGGCGCCTGGGCGGCGGCCTTGGCAGCCTTGCGCACCCGCTTGTAGGCCGAGTCGATGCCCGCCTGCGCCTGCTCTTCGGCGCCCAGAGCTTCCGGCGGCTGCGCGGCCACCAGTGCGTCGAGGGCGTCGAGCAGCCGGAAGTAGCGCGGCGAGCGCATCGCGTGCAACGAACGCCGCAGGCCGGCCTGGTAGCCGCGCCGGGCCCCCTCGACCAGGCGATCCCACACCGGGCCGCGCACCAGGTCGGCGGGCAGGGCCTGCAACGCCTTCTCGTAGCGTTCGGCGAGCACCTCGGCGTCGCGAGCGACGCCCAGCACCCCGGCCAGCTGACGCAGCTCGTCGAGGATCCAGGCGTCGTCGGTCAGCCCGAACGCCTCCTCGGAGGCCTGCAGCAGGCTGCGGATCTTGCGGGTGGTCACCCGCATCTGGTGCACCGAGTCGTAGACGTCGGCGCGCACCGCCCGGTCCCACACCAGCAGCTGGTCGACCTGCTCGGCGACCGCCTGATGCACCGGATCCTGCGAGGGCGCCGGCTTCTGCGGGGCCTGTGCCGGCGAGGCCGCGTCATCGAGCACCTTGGCCAGCTTCGACCCGTGCCCGGCCGGTTTGGCGCCGGCATCCAGCAGCCGATTACCCAGCCGCTTCAGCAGGTCGCCGGCGCCGTCGGCCTCTCCGTCGACCAGTTCCAGTTCCCATTCATGCCAGTTCTGGGCCTCGCCGTCGCTGCCGTCGACGGGATCGATGGCCCACGCGCTGACCTCGTCGTCACAGAACTCAGCCAGGGGTCCGCCATCGGCGCCGTAGAGCATCACCACGTTGCGGGTTGTGGTGATCCGGGCAACCGGCGCCAGCGGGCGGTCCCGCACGATCGCCAGCACGATGTCGACCAGTTCGCCGGGCACCGCCGTTTCGCTGTCGGAGGCGCTCAGCGGCGCCTGGACCTCGGTGCGCGCGTCGGGGCCCGACGGCAGCTTCAAGTGCCAGCCGGCATCGGGACCGCCGGTGCGTCGGCGCAGGGTGATCCGGTGCGCCGCAAGGTCACGTCCGGGTGTGTCGAAGTACACGGCATCCAGGGACTGTGACGGCTGCCGCTCCACGCGGGCCACCGCGGCGAGCCCCTCGAAAGACGGGAACACCGTCTGCGCGGGCACGTCGTACTTGCTTTCCACCTCGACATGGCGGGCGGTACCTGCAGCTCTAGGACCCATCTTCACCTTCGCTCGCGATGATCATCGGCGGTACGCATTGCCCCACGGTGTCATATCCAAGTGAACACAACCTCACGTCCGGCGCAGCGCGGACGTCGATTCTCCCAGCTTGTCGGGTCACGATTGCGCCACGCCAGGCCGCGTGTTAGGGCAACGACCCCAACAGCTCTTAAAATCTTCTTATGACCCGCGGATCGCTAGCCGCCCCTGGTCAGGGGGCCCGTTTGAAGCTCGAGGACTACCTCGATGCCGACGGCAACATCGCGCTGCCGTCCGATGTCACGATCACCCAGTTCCTCGACCACAACGTGGCTGAACTGGGTGACACACCCGCCTACCGGTACCTCGACTACGACCACGACGCCTCGGGCCGCGCCATCGAGCTGACCTGGGACGAACTCGGCCTGCGGCTGCGCGCCGTCGGTGCCCGGCTGCAGCAGGTCACCCAGCCGGGGGATCGGGTCGCCATCCTGGCCCCGCAGGGCGTCGACTACATCGTCGGGTTCTTCGCCGCCATCCAGGCCGGGAACATCGCGGTCCCGCTGTTCGCACCAGAGCTGCCCGGCCACGCCGAGCGGCTCGACGCGGTCCTGTCCGACGCGCTGCCGTCCACGGTGCTCACCACCACCTCGGCGGCCGAGGAGGTGCAGGCCTTCCTGCGCAAGCTGCCGCGGTCGCGCCGGCCGCGGGTCATCGCGATCGACGCGGTGCCCGAGTCGGTGGGCCAGACCTTCGTCCCCGCCCAGCTCGACGGCGACCGGATCGCCTACCTGCAGTACACCTCGGGGTCGACCCGTGCGCCCGCCGGCGTCGAGATCACCCACCGCGCGGTGTGCACCAACGTTGTGCAGATGATCATCTCGGTGGGCCTGGACTGGGATGTCGCCAGCATCAGCTGGCTGCCGCTGTTCCACGACATGGGTCTGTTGATGATCATGTTCCCGGCATTGTTCGGCGCGCACCTGACCCTGATGTCCCCGACGGCGTTCGTGCGTCGGCCGCACCGCTGGATCAAGGAGCTCGCCTCGGAGGCAAAGCGGGGCCGAACCTTCGCCGCTGCACCCAATTTCGCGTTCGAGCTTGCCGCGCAGCGGGGTCTGCCCGCCCCGGGTGAGGATGTCGACCTCAGCAACGTGGCCGGGCTCATCAACGGTTCTGAACCGGTGAACATCAACTCCATCAACAGGTTCAACGAAGTGTTCGGCCCCTACGGGCTGTCACCCAACGCGGTCAAGCCGTCCTACGGCATGGCCGAGGCCACCCTGTTCGTGTCCACGATCGGCGCGCAGGACCGTGCCACCGCGACCTATCTCGACCGCGAGGAACTCGGCATGGGACGGGCCGTACCGGTGGCACCCGACGCGCCGAACGCCGTCCCGCAGGTGTCCTGCGGCCACGTCGCCCGCAGCCAGTGGGCGGTCATCGTCGATCCGGCCTCGGAAGCCGAACTGCCCGATGGCGGGGTCGGCGAGATCTGGCTGCACGGCGACAACATCGGCCGCGGCTACTGGGGCCGCGAACGCGAGACCGAGCAGTCGTTCCGCAACAAACTGCAGGTGCGCTGCGAGAGCGGCAGCCATGCCGACGGGACGCCGGCCGATGCCACCTGGTTCCGCACCGGCGACATGGGCGTCTACCTGGACGGGCAACTCTTCATCACCGGCCGGATCAAGGATCTGGTGATCGTCGACGGCCGCAACCACTATCCACAGGACATCGAAGCGACGGTCGCCGAGGCGTCGCCCGCGGTCCGGACCGGTTTCGTCGCGGCGTTCTCGATACCGGCCGACGACAGCGCCGGCGAGCGGCTGGTGATCGTCGCCGAGCGGGCCCCCGGTGCCGGCAAGGCCGAACCCGGTCCGATCGTCGAGGCCATCCGTGCCGCCGTCTCCCGCCGCCACGCCCTACCGGTGGCCGACGTCAAACTGGTCGCCGCAGGCGCGATCCCGCGCACCACCAGCGGCAAGCTGGCCAGGCGCGCGTGCCGTGCCGAGTATCTGGCCGGTGTGCTCGGAGCGCACTAACCGCCCGGCTGGCCGGAGAATTCGCCGGCCTGATCCCAGGCGCGCCGTTCGGCGCCGAACGCCTCGGCCTGCTGGGCGCGGAACTCCGCGATGCTGTCCGCGTTATCCGCCAGAAAGCTCTGATAGTCGGCCATTGAGAACTTTCCGTCGTCGATCTCGACGTCGCCGCGCCCGGCTGCCATGTCGGCGCGCAGATCCAGCAGTTCCTCGGCACTGACCGGATAGAAGCTGATTCGGTCGAAATACCGCAGCAGCCAAGGGGTTCCCGGCTCGAAGCTGCGGGAGTCGAGCGGATGGCGGTGATTCCACACCTGGGTGGTGCGCCCGACGAACTGGTAACCGCCCGGTCCCTCCATGCCGTAGATGCACAGGTAGGCGCCGCCGATGCCGACCGCGTTCTCCGGCGTCCAGGTGCGGGCCGGGTTGTACTTGGTCGTCACCAGCCGGTGCCGGGGATCCAACGGCGTGGCCACCGGCGCACCCAGATAGACGTCGCCGAGCCCCAGGACCAGATAGTCGGCGTTGAACACGATGTCATGCACCTGGTCCACGTCGGCCAGGCCGTTGATCCGCCGGATGAATTCGATGTTCCACGGGCACCACGGGGCGTCGGCGCGCACGCCGTGGATGTAGCGCTGGATCGCTTCGTGCGTCGACGGGTCGTCCCACGACAGCGGTAGGCGCACGGTGCGGCTGGGGACGACCAGTTGGTCGGTGCCCGGCAGGGTCTCCTCGGTGCGGGCCAGCACGTCCACGAGTTCGGTCATGCTCACCACCGCGGGGTCGAACTGGACCTGCAGGGATCGCACCCCGGGGGTGAGTTCGGTGACGCCCGGAACCCGGCCCGCCAGCAGTGACTCGTAGAGCACGTGCACCCGGGCGCGCAGGGCAAGGTCGAGGAGCATCGGCCCGTACTCCACGAGCAGGCCGCCGTCGCCGTCCCGGCGCACGGTGACATCGGTGCCGTCGGCGCCGGCGAACCGGGTCAGCACGCCGTCGTCGCCGTCACCGGACGAGGAGATGACCTTCGGCATCGAGGCTCGCCGGGCGATGTCCAGACTGCCCAGCGCCGGTGCCCGGTCGGCGCGCACCGCGACGAAGCGGACACTGTCGCCGGGCGCCATCTGGCCGAGTTTCCAGCGGTCACCGCGCACCACGGTCACCGGGCAGACGAAACCGCCCAGGCTGGGCCCGTCCGGACCCAGCAGGATGGGAGTGTCCCCGGTGAAGTCCAACGTGCCGACACAGTAAGCGTTGTCGTGGATGTTGGACGGGTGCAGCCCGGCCTCGCCGCCGTCGGTCCGGGCCCACTGCGGCTTCGGGCCCACCAGACGGACACCGGTGCGGTCGGAGTTGAAGTGCACGGTGTAGTCGGTGCCGAGGATGGTGTCGATGTCGGATCGGGTGAAGAACTCGGGCGCGGCATGGGGGCCCTCGGTGACCGCGATCTCCCAGCGGTGGCCGATGACCGGTTGCTCGTCGATGGCTGCTCTGGCCGGTCGCGACGAGGGTGGTCCGGGATCGTCGTGGGCGACCAGCCGGTCACCGTCGCGCAGGGTGCGACCGTCGTGGCCGCCGAAGCAGCCCATGGTGAACGTGGCTGCACTGCCCAGGTATTCGGGCTCGGCCAGGCCGCCGGCAAGCAAGATGTAGCAGCGCATGCCCGGGCCGTCGAGGAAACCCACGTCAAGGGTGCCGCCGGGCGGGATGGTGACCGACTGCCACTGCGGCACCGGGTGACCGTCGACGGTCACCGGCGCCGGAGCGCCGGTCACACACACCCGCCCGCCGTCCGGGAACCGCAGTGCAGGACCGGCTTTGGTGCATTCCAGCCCGGCCGCACCCTCGGGGTTTCCCAGCACCCGGTTGCCGATCCGAAAGGAGAGGTCGTCCATCGGTCCCGATGGTGGCACGCCGACATGCCAGTAACCGATGCGGCCGGGCCAGTCCTGAACCGTGGTCAGCATTCCCGGCCGGAGCACCTCGATGGTGTTCATGCGGCGGTGATCACCATCCGCACCGGTGTGGGGTCGAAACCGTTGCAGGGGTTGTTGATCTGCGGGCAGTTCGACACCAGGACCAGGGTGTCGGTGTCGGCGCGCACCGTCAGCGACTTCCCGGGCGCCGACAGGCCGTCGACGATGCCCAGCGTGCCGTCGGCCTCGACGGGCACGTTCATGAAGAAGTTGATGTTGGAGACGATGTCGCGTTTGCCCATGCCCCACTTGGCGGCCTCGGCGAGGAAGTTCTCGGCGCACGCGTGCTGGTGCACCGTGTGGTGGCCGTAACGCAGGGTGTTGGACTCCTTCGAGCAGGCGCCCGCGAGGGTGTCGTGGTTGCCCACCTCGTCGGCGATGATCGTCACCAGCGCCCTGCCGTCCGCGGCGCGCAGCACCGAGCCGGTGGTCAGGAAGATGTTGCGCTGCGCGGCGACGGTGGCCTGTGCGTTGTAGCGACCGCTCGGATCGACCCGGTCCCCGTCGACCGCGTAGAACAGCGTGTCCACCGCCTGGTTGCCGTGCAGATCGATGATCTGCAGCGACTGTCCGGCGCGCAGGATGGCCGACCACGGCGAGCGGGCCGCGACGACCTCGTCGGAGATCACGGTCGAAAGTGCGGAAGTCATCGCAATGCCTCGCTGGATTGTGCTGCGGCCCACGTGGATTCGGTGTTGAACAGGGCCCTGGAGTATTCCGGGTCGTCGTTGACGGGGTGGGTCAGTTCCTCGTCGGCCCGCCAGGCGGTGATGTCCAATGCGGTCACGGCGGGTTGCGGGTCGAGCGGGTGGGCGGTGTTGACCACGGCGACGATCACCGGCAGATGGATCAGTAGCTCGATCGCCGCGCCCGGGCCGGCGGATCCGGTGAACGTCAGCGCACCGGTGTCGTCGACGCGAACGCCCTTGAGCAGGGTCGCCGACGGCGCGACGTCGCGGATGTCCATGCCGTGTTTCATCGCGGCCAGCAGCATCTGCTGTTGCCCGGCGGGCGGGAGACCGCATAACAGGTCGTGCCGGCCGGAGCTGTCGGCGACGACGGTCGCCAGCAGCCGTCCCTGATCCGACAGCAGCGGGTGGCCCACACCCAGGTAGGCCTGCCAGGGCACCTTCATCGTGTCGGCGACGTTGAGCCGCTCCCAGGACGCGTCGGCGCGAAACAGCAGCAGATGAGCGCAGGCGCCACCGTCGGGGTCGGCGAACCGCAGGCGGGTGCCGCGCCCGACCACCCGGGCGGCGTAGGAGTCGGCCGGTACGGACTCGGCCCACACCAGCCGGGAGTCGTCCACGCCGTCGGGGACGGTGGGCACGCGCATGGTCGCTGCGCCGGCTTGGGAGCGGGCGTGCGAGCGGGCGCCATCGGTCGACGCGGTGGTCATCGTGTCACTCCTGTCCGGGGCGGAGCCCGATTAACTGTCAACTGAAAGTTTTCCTAGGCGCCGTTCCCGTGGGGTGTCGCGGGTGTAACGACTAGGTTGACTGTATTTCTATCAAATGACAGATATTCGTGCCGGAGATCGATGCGAGAATGACGTATGCGCAGCGAGGGACGGGGCCGTCCTCGGCTCGAACAGGCCCGCCGACCGGGCAACACCGCCCGCGAGGAGATTCTGGACGCCGCCGCCGAACTGTTCACGACGATCGGCTACGCCGGCACCTCCACTCGTCGGATCGCCGATGCGGTGGGGATGCGGCAGGCCTCGCTCTACCATCACTTCGCCACCAAGGACGACATCCTCGACGCGTTGCTGGCCGGGACCGTCGAAGAGCCGCGACGACTGGCCGGCGAATTGCTGGCGCACCGCGGCCCAGCCGCCCCTCGCCTCTACGCATTGGTGGTCGGGGACTGTTCGCAGCTGTGCGGCAGCCGCTGGAACCTGGGGGCGCTCTACCTGCTGCCCGAACTGCGGGTCGACCGCTTCGCCCGGTTCCGTGCCGACCGGGAGGACCTGCGCGGCCGCTACCGTCGGCTGGCCGCGCAGGTGGTCGCCGAGGCCGCCGGCGCCCCCGAGGCCGAGGACCTGCCCTTCCGGCTGGTGGAGTCGGTGATCAACCGGCGCTCCGATGACCAGATCTGCCCGCCGGAGACGCCCTGGGTGATCGCGGACGCCGCGCTGCGAATCCTGGGCTGGCGCGGTGACGTCGCGGAACTGCGGCGCGTCGCCGGCGAGCTGTTGGAGACCGCGCGCCGGGAACCGGCCGTCACCGGCTAACGTTCGGCGCGTGAGCGACTACCAGACCCTGAGCTTCGAACAGCACGGCGCCACCGCGCGGATCGTGTTGGACCGGCCCGACGCCGCCAACGGGATGAACGACCTCATGACGCGCGAACTGGCCGATGTCGCGGCGCGCTGTGACGTGCCCACGACCAAAGCGGTTGTCCTCACCGGGGCCGGCCGGTTCTTCTGTGCCGGCGGCGACCTCAAGGCGATGGCGGCTTCGCCCGCCGGGCCGGGCCGCTTCGTCAAGGGGATCGCCGACGACCTGCACCGTGCCATCTCGACCTTCGCCCGGATGGATGCGGTGTTGATCACCGCGGTGAACGGGGTTGCCGCCGGAGCAGGCTTCAGCCTGGCCGTCGCGGGCGATCTGGTGCTGGCTGCCGACAACGCGTCGTTCACCATGGCCTACTCCAGGGCCGGTCTGAGCCCTGACGGCAGTTCGTCGTACTACCTGCCGCGGATCATCGGGGTGCGCAGAACCCAGGAACTGATGCTGACCAACCGGACCCTCACCGCGGCCGAGGCGTGGGACTGGGGTCTGGTCACCGAGGTGGTGCCGGCCGCCGACCTGGCCGACCGTGCGCAGGACCTGGCCGGCCAGATGTCCTCGGCGGCACGAGGTTCCAGTGCTGCCGTGAAGAAGCTTCTGCTGGCGTCGTTCGGCAGTGGACTCGAGGAGCAGATGGAACTCGAGGGCCGGCTGATCGCGGCGTGCGCCGAGAGCGCCGACGGTCGCGAGGGCATCCAGGCATTCCTGGCCAAGCGGACCCCGGACTTCAGCTAGTCGTGCCGCCGGGGATGTCGGGCCGTAGGTAGCCGACGAGGCATGCGCAGATCAATCCCGTTGCCGCCCATGGCCATCTCACCGCGATCAGGGCCGCGGCCGTGAAGACACCGATGGTGACGAATGAGCGCATCCGCATCATCCGCCGCACCCGCGAGGTGATGTCGAGGTGCGAGGATCGATCGACCGCCTCCCAGCACAGCGCCAGATAGGTCACGTTCACCACCACGAACACCCCCGCGTACACCGCGACCGGGGTCGGGGCCAGCCTGCTCTGGGCAATCCACTGCGTGGTGAAGGGGATCAGCGACACCGCGAACAGGTGGGCGAAGTTCCACCAGATCAACCGCGGTGTGGCCTGCTGTGCATAGCTGAACAGGTGGTGGTGGTTGACCCACACAATCGCGATGAAGAAGTAACTGATCGCATAGCTCAAGCCGGTCGGCCACATCGGCAGCAGGGCGGCCAGGGTCACCGATTCGGGCGCCTTGAGTTCGAGGACGAGGACGGTGATCAGGACCGCGAAGACCCCGTCGGAGAACAGGCTGACGCGCTCGGGTGTGGTCTGCCGTGTGGTCATGGTCCCCCGTGCCGCTAACTGGGTTATTCGACCCAAAATATGCCAATGGGTATGACGGGTCAATCGGTACGGGGTGGTGCAGAGGTGCCTGGGGGTGCATACTGGGCCAAACAGCCCAAATTATTGGGATGTGCAGCCCATGTATAGATCGGCGAGGAGGATAGCAGCATGCCACGCGTCCACCATCGATACGTGACCGTCGACGGTCACCGCCTGTTCTATCGCGAAGCCGGACGGCTGGACTCTCCGGCGATCGTTCTGCTGCATGGCTTTCCGACGAGTTCGTTCATGTTCCGCCAGTTGATACCGCGGCTGGCCGACCACTATCGGGTGATCGCACCGGACATGCTGGGCTTCGGCTTCTCCGATGCGCCGGCCGCCGACGAGTTCGACTACAGCTTCGACGCGTTAGCCGCGCTGACCGCGGGATTGCTGCGTAGCCTCGGCCTCGATCGGTACGCGATCTACGTGCAGGACTACGGCGCTCCGATCGGCTGGCGCCTGGCGCTGAGCGACCCGGGCGCCATCACCGCCGTCGTCAGCCAGAACGGCAACGCCTATGCCGAGGGCTTCGTCGAAGAGTTCTGGGCTGCTGTGTGGGCGTACTGCGAACGGCCCGGCCCCGAATCCGAAGGCCCGTTGCGGGGATTTCTCACGTTGGAGGCCACGCGGTGGCAGTACCTGACCGGGGTGGCCGACGAGACGCTGGTCGATCCCGACACCTGGCACCACGACTTCGCACTGTTGGCCCGCCCGGGCAACGACGAGATCCAGCTTGCCCTGTTCGGCGACTATGCGACGAACCCCCCGTTGTATCCCGCGGTGCACTCGTATTTCCGCCAGAGCGGGGTCCCGCTACTGGCGGTGTGGGGCCGTGGAGACCCGATCTTCGGCCCGGCCGGTGCCACCGCGTTTTCCGGGGATCTGCCCGACGCCGAGGTCCACCTGCTCGATGGTGGGCATTTCCTGCTGGAATCCGCCCTCGACGACGTCGCGGGCTTGATGACCGACTTCCTGGCCCGGCGGCTGGCACCGTCCTGAATCCACGACACCACCGCGCGATGACGCCGTGAACAGGAAAAACTGCCGGTAATCTAGGCCGATGTCTGCACCGGCGCCCCAGGACGGTCGGCGCCTCACCCCCAGGGGAAAGGCGACCCGGGACCGCATCGTCGCGGCTGCGGCCGGGGTGATCCTGCACGGAGGTCTCTCAGCGCTGAACAACGAGACGCTTCGTCGCGACGCCTCGGTCAGTGGTTCCCAACTCGCGCACTACTTCGCCGACAAGCGCGCTCTGATCGGCGCGGTGCTGACCAAGCAAATCGAGGTGGTGTTGGATTTTCACCGCCAGCCCAAGCTGGCCGGCCTGGAATCGCTGGACGACTTCGAAACCTGGATCGACCTGAATCTGCGCTATCTGCGTCGTATCGGGTATGCCGGCACACCGACATACCATGCGCTCGCCGGACAGCTGGCGAAGTCCGACGACGAAATACGCGCGACGCTGGCGCAAGGGTATTGGTCCTGGATCTCTTTCTTCGAGAAGGTGATTCAGCAGATGCAGGATCGGCGGATACTCGTGGCGAAGGCCGATCCGCGCGAGCTGGCTGTGGTCCTGGTGGCGACACACCAGGGTAGTGGCGCGGTCTCATTCACCTACCGGGAGGAATGGCCGCTGGCCGACGGGCTGCGTTTCGCGGTGAACCATCTTCGGGCGTTCGCCGCCGACCCTGAGCAGCGAATTCCACTCGCTGCGCGGACGACTCGCCGGCGGGCACACCCGGACGGCGGTCCGCCCGCCGATCTGCGGTTCACCCGCAAGGGTATGGAGACCAGGGCGCGCATCATCGATACCACGGCGGAGTTGATGTTCCGGCGTGGCGCGACCGGGACCAGCGTCGAGGATGTGCGCACCTCCGCCGGCGTCAGTGGCTCACAGGTGTCGCACTACTTCCAGGGTAAGAACGACCTCACCCGCGAGGTGATCGCATTGCGCCGCGGGCAGGTTCGGTCCTTCCATACCGACGCCCGGTTCGGGTCGTTCGACAGCATGGACCGGTTACAGGCATGGGCCGAGGCATGTGTGGCCGACATCGACACGGTCTATCGGGTCGGCGGCTGCGTGTACGGCTCCCTGGCCGGAGAGCTGATCGAGTCCGACGACCGGATACGCGCCGACCTGGCAGCCGGATACGACGAATGGATGAACCTGTTCGCCACCGGCCTGGCCGCGATGCGGGATCGCGGTGTCTTGGCTCCCGAGGCGTCACCCCGGCACCTCGCCGCCAGTCTGGTGATCGCCCATCAGGGTGGTGCGATGCTGACCCACGTCACCGGTGATCCGGAACCCTTGCGCGCGAACGTCAATGCGGCCGTCGACTATGTTCGCTCCTTCGTCGTGCGGCCGGCCAAACGCACCCGATAACCCGCACTGGACTTTCTGGGCGGAACGGCCCATAATATTGGGATCTACAGCCCATTTATGTCCCGCCCGAAAGGTGCGCACTATGGGGTTGGCGTGGCAACAAGGTCCGTTGGCTGCCGGAGCTGTCGGTCATTTCCTGACGGCCGAACCGCTTCCGCCGCGGCTGCTGTTCGCTGAACCGCTTCGGCGCCGGATGCGAGTGCTGCTGAGTGGGCGCTTCATCGCCGATAGCGAAGACGTCGTGCTGCTCCATGAACCGGGCCGATACCCGGTGGCCTATTTCCGATGCGAGGACATCGAACCCGGAGTCCTCGGCCCCGAGGAGCGACTGACCGAGCACCGCGACCTCGGCGCGACCACGTGGTTCGCCGCCACGGCGGGGGAGCGCACGGTACGGCACGCGGCTTGGAGTCACACCGGACTGCCGCGGCACGCCGCCGTGTTGCAGGACAGGATCGCATTCGCATGGCGGGCGATGGACGCCTTCTACGAGGAGAACGATCGCATCGTGGGGCATGCGGCCGATCCCTATCACCGCATCGACATTCGTTCCACAACTCGGCACCTGGTGGTGCGCGACGGTGCGCGGGTCATCGCCGACACCGACAGGCCGTTGGCGCTCTACGAGTCCGGCTTCGCGCCGCGCTGGTATGTACCCCGCGACGACATCGACGGTTCGGCGCTCATCGCCGTCGACGGCCAGACATTCTGTCCCTACAAGGGTTTGGCCAGTTACTACAACGTCGGCGAGCGTGCCCGCGCCGCTTGGTCATACCTGGATGCCTGGCCGGAGGTTGCTGCCGTTGCGAATCTGGTCTCGTTCGAACCGGACAAGATCGATGTCGACCTCGACGGTCAGCGGTTGCACCTGGAACCGGGGCAGACCGTGTTGCCGCATGGGGTCGACCGTGGACTCGATCCGGACGAACTGCGGCCGACCGCCGACCAGCGAAGGGTGTACACGCTGTGAACGAGAAGGTGTACGACGTGGTGGTGATCGGTGCGGGGCCGGTCGGCCAAACCGCCGTGAGTCGTTGCCGCGCCGCTGATCTGACGGTCGCTGTCGTCGAACGCGAGCTCGTCGGCGGTGAGTGCTCCTACTGGGGATGCGTGCCGAGCAAAGCTCTGCTGCGGCCGGTGCTCGTGCTCGCCGACGCTCGGCGGGTGGATGGCGCCCGCCAAGCCGCCACCGGAGCGATCGACCGCCAGGCTGTCTTCGGCCGCCGGGATCGCTATGTCAGCGGGTGGGATGACAGCGGCCAGGCGGCCGGGGTGGAGGCGATGGGTGCTGATCTGATTCGCGGCCACGGGCGCCTCGACGGAGTGCGCCGGGTGGCCGTGGCCACGCCGGCCGGGGACACCGTGGCTCTGCTGGCCCGCCACGCCGTGCTGATCAGTAGCGGAAGCGGCGCGGCGATACCGGACCTACCCGGGGTTGCCGAGGTCCACCCCTGGACCAACCGGGACGGCACCGATTCCAGCCGCGTCCCTGCGCGGTTGGCCATTGTCGGCGGTGGCGGGGTTGCGGTCGAAATGGCAACCGCCTGGCACGGTCTCGGCTCCGCCGTCGCGCTGCTGGTGCGTTCCGGAGTCCTCACAGGTATGGAGCCGTTCGTGGGCGAGGCCGTCATCGGCGGCCTGCGCGAGTCCGGTGTCGACGTCCGCACCGGGGTCGGCATCCGCCGGCTGCGGCGGACCGGTGAATCGGGGGAAGTCACCATCGATCTCGACAACGGTGACGTGGTCGAGGTCGACGAGGTGATGTTCGCGACCGGACGCCGACCGCTGACCGATGACATGGGTCTGGACACTGTCGGATTGGCGCCGGGTTCCTGGCTGGAAACCGACGACACCCTGACCGTCACCGGTGTCGAGGGGGACTGGCTCTATGCCGCCGGCGATGCGAACCATCGTGCGTTGCTCACCCATCAGGGCAAGTATCAGGCCCGAATCGCGGCGGAGGTGATTGCGGCGCGGGCCCGTTCGGCCGCAGTGGATGTCGGCGGGTGGAGTCGATTCGTCGCCACCGCAGACAGGTTTGCGGTTCCGCAGGTCTTCTTCACCGACCCGGAAGTCGGCTCGGTCGGAATGACCGAGCGGCAAGCGCGCGAAGCCGGCTTGCCGGTGTCGGTGGTCGACATCGAGATCGGCGAGGTGGTGATGGGTGCCAACCTGTACGCGGACGGCTACCGCGGCCGGGCCCGGATGGTGGTCGACGACAGCCGCGGTGTACCGGTGGGTGTCACCATGGTGGGGCCCGGCATCGGCGAGATGCTGCACTCGGCCACCATTGCCGTCGCGGGACAGGTGCCCATCGCGCGGCTGTGGCATGCGGTGCCGTGCTTCCCGACCGTCAGCGAACTGTGGCTGCGGCTGCTCGAGGCCTACCGCGACCGGCGCGAGCCGACCGCCGGCTAGAAGCTGTGCTCCTCGGCCGGGAACGCCCCGGTCGCCACCTCTTCGGCGTATTGCATTGCCGCCCGGCGCAGTTCGCCACCGACGTCACCGAACCGCTTGACGAATTTGGCAGTCTTGCCGCTGGTCAGCCCCGCCATGTCCTGCCACACCAGTACCTGGGCGTCGCAGTTGGGCCCGGCCCCGATGCCGATGGTCGGGATGGTCAGCTTTCCGGTGATCTGGGTTGCCAGCTCGGCGGGCACCATCTCCATCACCACCGCGACGGCGCCTGCCTCCTGGACGGCGATCGCATCGTGAATCGTCTGCTCGGCGGCATCACCGCGGCCCTGCACGCGGAAACCCCCGAGCCCGTTGACACTTTGCGGAGTGAACCCGATGTGGGCCACCACCGGGATGCCGGCCGAACTCAGCGTCGCGATCTGGTCGGCGACCCGCTCACCGCCTTCGAGTTTCACCGCGTGCGCACCGGTCTCCTTCATGAACCGGGTGGCTGTCTGCAGCGCCTGGGCGGGGCCGCCCTCATAGCTGCCGAACGGCAGGTCGGCGACGACCAGCGCGTGCTCGGCGCCGCGGACCACGCCGCGAACCAGCGGGATCAACTCGTCGACCGAGATCGGCACCGTGGTGTCGTAGCCGTAGACAACGTTGGCCGCGGAGTCGCCCACCAGCAGAACCGGTATTCCGGCCTCGTCGAAAGCTCGTGCGGTCGAGTAGTCGTACACCGTGAGCATGGCCCACTTGTGCCCCTCGGACTTCCACTTCTGCAGGTGGTGGGCGCGAACCTTGGTGCGCGACACGGGTGGCACGGCCGAGCCGCCATAGACAGTCTGCTCAGACATCATTGTCCCTAGTAATCGTCTCTGTCGATCCTCGTGGCCCATCCGGGTCCCCGGGTTCGTCTGACGTTTTCCAGTGTGCCACCCGGCGCCGGACAGGTGAACAGGCGGTGAAGTGGACTTTCTCACACTGTCTGCGCCGGCCGCCTCAGCTGCGTTGCGCGATTCCTCACTGGCCCGAGATTCCCCGACATACCATCGGCGGCATGGTGCAACACCTGCAGCGGCTCAGCGGCCTCGACGCCAGCTTCCTTTATCTCGAGACTCCCTCCCAGCCACTGCATGTGTGCTCGATCCTGGAGCTCGATGCCTCCACCATTCCCGGTGGCTACACCTTTGACCGGCTGCGCGACGAAATGTCGTTGCGCGTCAAGGCAATTCCGAGTTTCCGTGAGAAGCTGGCCAACAGTTTCCTGAACCTCGACCACCCGGTGTGGGTGGAGGACGAGGACTTCGACATCGACCGCCACCTGCACCGCATCGGGTTGCCGGCGCCCGGCGGCCGAGTCGAACTCGGGGAGATCTGCGGGCATCTGGCGTCGCTTCCGCTGGACCGCCGTTACCCGCTGTGGGAGACCTGGGTCATCGAAGGCGTCGGCGGCACCGATGCCCGCAACGGCGGGCGACTGGCGGTCATGACGAAGGTTCATCACGCCGCCGTCGACGGGGTGACCGGTGCCAACCTGATGTCACAGCTGTGCAGCACCGAACCGGACGCCCCGCCGCCGGACCCGGTCGAGGGACACGGCGACACCAACCAGCTGCGGATCGCGCTCGGCGGACTCGGCCGGTTCGCCACCCGGCCGCTGCACCTGGCCACCAAGGTGCTGCCGGCGACGGTGACGACGGTCGTCGACACCGTGCAACGGGCGGTTGGCGGCCGCGCCATGGCGGCACCGTTCGCCGCACCGCAGACCCGGTTCAACGCCAGCATCACCCCGCACCGCAACGTCGCGTTCGCCGAACTGGACTTCGAGGACATCAAGACGGTCAAGAACCATTTCGGCGTCAAGGTCAACGACGTGGTGATGGCCCTGGTGTCCGGGGTGCTGCGGCAGTTCCTGCTCGACCGCGGCGAACTGCCCGAGTCGTCGTTGGTGGCGATGGTGCCGGTCTCGGTACACGACCGGTCCGACCGGCCGGGCCGCAACCAGGTGTCGGGCATGTTCTCCAAGTTGGAGACCCAGATCGCGGATCCGGCGGAGCGCCTGATGGCCATCGCCGAGGCGAACACCACCGCCAAGGAACACAGCTCGGCCATCGGGGCCACCCTGCTGCAGGACTGGAGCCAGTTCGCCGGCCCGGCCATCTTCGGCGTCGCCATGCGGGTGTATGCCCGAAGCCGGCTCACCGAGGCCCGACCGGTGCACAACCTGGTGGTGTCCAACGTGCCCGGACCGCAGATTCCGCTGTACTTCCTGGGCGCCGAAGTGACCGCCATGTATCCGCTGGGCCCGATCTTCCACGGCTCCGGACTCAACATCACGGTGATGTCGCTCAACGGCAAGCTCGACGTCGGCCTGATCGCCTGCCCGGAGTTGTTGCCCGACCTGTGGGATCTGGCCGACGACTTCGCGGTCGGGATGAAGGAACTGCTCGACGCCGTCAAATGACGTGCCCGGCGGGTCGGTGCGCGAGGCACGCCCGCTGAACATGGCAGCATGTTTGCCATGAGGCTTCACCAACGACCGCGAGCTGTCCGCACCGCCCTGGTGCTCCCCGCCGTGGCCGCACTCGTCGCGAGCGCAGGCTGCAGCAACATGGTGGCGGGAACGGCCGTGGTCGCGGGCCCGCAGATCGGGCAGCCGGTGCAGTGGGGGCCGTGCCGGCCCGCCGGCGGCGGTGGCGGCACCGCGTTGCCGATTCCGGCCGGAGCGCAATGCGGCAAGATCGCGGTGCCGGTCGACTACAGCAAACCCGACGGCGACGTCGCCTACCTTGCGCTGATTCGGTTCCCCGCGACCGGTGAGAAGATCGGCTCGCTGATCATCAATCCCGGTGGACCGGGCGAATCGGGCATCGAGGCCGCGGCGAGCATCGTCGAGAACCTGCCGTCCGAGGTGCGTCAACGGTTCGACATGGTGGGCTTCGACCCGCGCGGTGTGGCGTCCTCCACACCGGCGCTGTGGTGCAACTCCGACGCCGACAACGACCGCATCCGGGCCGACCCGCAGGTGGACTACAGCCCCAAGGGCGTCGAGCACATCGAGAACGAGACCAAGGCCTTCGTCCAGCGCTGCATCGACAAGATGGGCAAGGACTTCCTGGAGAACATCGGCACCGCCAGCGTCGTGAAGGACATGGACGCCCTGCGTGCCGCTGTCGGCGACGACAAGCTGACGTACCTGGGCTACTCCTACGGGACCCGCATCGGTTCGGCCTACGCCGAGGCCTATCCGGACAAGGTGCGGGCGATGATCCTCGACGGTGCCGTCGACCCCAATGCCGATCCGATCCAGGCCGACATCGACCAGGCGGCGGCGTTCCAACAGGCTTTCAACGACTACGCCGCCGACTGCGCAAAGGATCCGAGTTGCCCGTTGGGCACCGACCCGGCCAAGGCCGTCGACGTCTATCGCAGCATGGTCGACCCGCTGGTCGACAAGCCGCTGCCGACCGCCGACCCGCGCGGCCTGGGCTACAGCGACGCCATCATCGGCACGATCATGGCGCTGTACTCGCCCAACCTGTGGCGCCACCTGACCCAAGGCCTGACCGAGATGGCGAACGGGCGCGGCGACACCATGCTGGCGCTGGCCGACATGTACATGCGCCGCGACGCACAGGGCCACTACACCAACGCCACCGATGCGCGGATCGCGGTCAACTGCGTCGACCAGCCGCCGATCACCGATCGCCAGAAGGTCGTCGACGAAGACAAGAAGATGCGCGAAGTCGCGCCGTTCATGAGCTACGGCGAGTTCACCGGGCACGCCCCGCTGAGCACATGCGCGTTCTGGCCGGTGCCGCCGACCAGCACGCCGCATGCCGCTTCGGCGCCGGGACTGCCGCCGGTGCTGGTGGTTTCGACCACCAACGATCCGGCGACGCCATACCAGGCCGGCGTCGACCTGGCCAAGCAGCTCGGTGGCGCGCTGCTGACGTTCAACGGAACGCAGCACACGGTCGTGTTCCAGGGCAACGCGTGCGTGGACAACTACGCCGCGGCCTACCTCGACGACCTGACCCTGCCGCCGCCCGGCGCTACCTGCTGATCCGGCAAATTCCCGACAGCACAACCGATTTACGTCCGCGTCAACCGTCTTTACCGGTGCGGGTCGGATCTGAGATCGAGGCGTGACCGGCTCGCCGTCACGTCGGCGGGCGACTCGTGCGACGATGTCTGCCATGGGACGCACGAGTCGGACCGGCTCGGCGCTCTTGATCTGCACCGTGCTGGCAGTCGGTGGCACCGCCCCTTCGGCCGCGGCCACCGGGGAACCGGGCGCCGGTCAGGTGACGGTGCCGCAGGTCACGTGGAAGAGCTGCGCGCAATTCCTCGGTGACGCCGCACACGACATCCCGACCGCGCAGTGCACGACCGTCCCGGTTCCGATCGACGACGCGGATCCCACTGGGCCGCAAGCACAGTTGGCGGTCATCAGGATCCCGGCCAGCGGTCAGCGCATCGGTGCGTTATTCGTCAACCCCGGTGGTCCGGGCGCCTCGGCGGTGGATTCGGCCGCCGGGATGGGCTACGCGCTGACGGGCAGCCCGATCAACGAACACTTCGACATCGTGGGCTTCGACCCGCGCGGCGTGGGCCACTCCACCCCGCAGCTGCGCTGTCGTACCGATGCCGAGGTCGACGCGTGGCGGCGCAACCCGATGGTCGACTACAGCCCGGCCGGGGTGGCGGCGATCGAGCGGATCAATCGGGACTACGCCAAGGAATGCGCCGACAAGATGGGTACCGCATTCCTGGCCGGAGTCGGAACCGCCTCGGCGGCAAAGGATATGGACACGGTTCGTCAGGTGCTCGGCGACGACCAGATCAACTATCTCGGCTTCAGCTACGGCACCGAGTTGGGTACCGCGTATCTGGAGCGGTTCCCGCAGCACGTCCGCGCGATGGTTCTCGACGGCGCGATCGACCCGGCCGAGGACACCGTGCAATCGATCATCGAGCAGATGACCGGCTTCCAGGTGGTGTTCAACGATTACGCCGCCGACTGCGCGAAGTCAGCCGGCTGCCCGCTGGGCACCGATCCGGCGCAGTGGGTCAACCGCTTCCATGAATTGGTCGACCCGCTCGCCGTCAAGCCGGGCCCCGCTTCAGACCCGCGCGGCCTGAGTTACCAGGACGCGATCACCGGCACCTTCAACGCGCTTTACGCCCCGCAGTACTGGAAGTTCCTGACCAGCGGGCTGCTCGGCCTGCAACGCCAGACCGACGCCGGCGACCTGTTGCTGCTTGCCGACGAATACGAAGGACGCGACCCCTACGGGCACTACAGCAACGGGCAGGACGCCTTCAACGCGATCCGGTGCGTCGACAGCCCGACGCCGACCGACCCGGCGGTATGGGCGGACATCGACCGTCGGACGCGCGAGTCGGCGCCATTCCAGTCCTACGGTCAGTTCACCGGATTCGCCCCCCGCGACATCTGTGCGTTCTGGCCGGTGCCGCCGACATCGGCACCGCATCCCGCGCCCCCGGCGCCGCCCGGCAGCGTCGTGGTGGTCTCCACCACGCACGATCCGGCCACCCCGTACGAGGCCGGGGTCAACCTGGCCCGCCAACTCAACGCGCCGTTGATCACCTATGACGGCACGCAGCACACGGCGGTCTTCAACGGCGACGAGTGCGTCGACTCCGCCATCGTCAAGTACCTCGTCGACCAGGTGGTTCCGGACAACCTGCACTGTTGACAGCCAGGCGCAGCAGCCCTGTAACACGGAATTAACACCCGCTGCATACGCTCGCGTCATGGACCGCCAGAAGGAATTCGTGCTGCGCACGCTGGAGGAGCGGGACATCCGCTTCGTCCGGTTGTGGTTCACCGACGTGCTCGGCTTCCTGAAGTCGGTGGCGATCGCCCCGGCGGAGCTGGAGGGCGCCTTCGAGGAGGGCATCGGCTTCGACGGGTCGTCGATCGAAGGCTTCGCGCGCGTCTTCGAATCCGACACCGTCGCTCGGCCCGACCCGTCGACATTCCAGGTGCTGCCCTGGACGACCAGCTCGGGCGACCACCACTCGGCCCGGATGTTCTGCGACATCACCATGCCCGACGGCTCGCCGTCCTGGGCCGACAGCCGCCATGTGCTGCGCCGGCAGTTGGCCAAGGCCAGCGATCTGGGATTCTCCTGCTACGTGCACCCCGAGATCGAGTTCTTCCTGCTCGAACCCGGGCCGTACGACGGCAGCATCCCCGTCCCCGCCGACAACGGCGGCTACTTCGACCAGGCCGTGCACGATTCGGCGCCCAACTTCCGTCGCCATGCCATCGACGCCCTCGAGCAGATGGGCATCTCGGTGGAGTTCAGCCATCACGAGGGCGCACCCGGTCAGCAGGAGATCGACCTGCGGTACGCCGACGCACTCTCGATGGCCGACAACGTGATGACGTTCCGATACGTCGTCAAGGAGGTCGCGCTCGGCGAGGGCGTGCGGGCGTCGTTCATGCCCAAGCCCTTCGCCGAATATCCCGGCTCGGCGATGCACACCCACATGAGCCTGTTCGAGGGCGAGAACAACGCCTTCCACAGCCCCGACGACCCGCTTCAACTGTCCGACGTCGCGAAGTCGTTCATCGCCGGCATCCTGGAGCACGCCAGCGAGATCAGCGCGATCACCAATCAGTGGGTGAACTCCTACAAGCGCCTGGTGCACGGCGGCGAGGCCCCGACGGCGGCCTCCTGGGGTGCGTCCAACCGGTCGGCGCTGGTTCGGGTGCCGATGTACACCCCGCGCAAGGCGTCCTCCCGGCGTATCGAGGTGCGCAGCCCCGATTCGGCCTGCAACCCGTACCTGACGTTCGCGGTGTTGCTGGCCGCCGGCCTGCGCGGCATCGAGAAGAACTACGTGCTGGGACCGCAGGCCGAGGACAACGTCTGGATGCTGACGGCCGAAGAGCGCCGGGCGATGGGCTACCGGGAACTGCCGTCCAGCCTGGGCATCGCGCTGTCGGAGATGGAGAATTCCGAACTGGTGGCCGAAGCGCTCGGTGAGCACGTCTTCGACTACTTCCTGCGCAACAAGCGCGCGGAGTGGGAGGACTACCGCAGCAATGTCACCCCGTTCGAGCTGAAGGCTTACCTGTCCCTCTAGCGCGGTGTCGGGGCGGTGAGAGTGTCCCTGCGGCGAGGGTGAGATCGCGGCGACCGAGGGAATGATCGGTGCGCTACCGTCGTGCACGTGGCCAAACCAGCGACGCAGCGCCCACGCGTGCCCGGGGTGGGTCGACTCGGTCTGGTCGAACCCTCGGCGCCCGCTGACCTGGCGCGGCTGGGCTGGGACACCGACGCCCACGTCGAGCTGTTGTGGTCGCTGTCGCGCGCCCCGGATGCCGACGTCGCTCTGCAGACGATCGTCCGGCTGGCCGAGGCGCTGGGGCCCGACTGGCCACAGCTCAACGCGGCGCTGCTGAAGGACCGCGGCCTGCGCGGCCGGCTGTTCTCCGTCGTCGGGTCGTCTCTGGCCCTCGGTGATCATCTGGTCGCCAACCCGACGTCGTGGCATCTGCTGGAAGGCTCGGTGAGTCTGCCCGACGCCGCCCAGCTGCGCCGGTTGTTCGCCGACCGGATCGCCGAATCCGGGACCGCCGCAGCCGAGGTCATGCCGCGGTTACGGGTGCTCTACCGCGACCAGATGCTCATCCTGGCCGGGCTGGACCTGGCACCTACGGTCGAGAACGAACCGGTGCTGGCGTTCTCCACGGTCGGCGAGCATCTGGCGGACATGGCCGACGCCGCGCTGGACGCGGCGCTGCAGGTCGCCACCGCCACGGTGTGCAAGCCCGACGAGCCGGCGCCGCGCCTCGCGGTGATCGCGATGGGCAAATGCGGTGCACGGGAACTGAACTACGTCAGCGACGTCGACGTCATCTTCGTCGGCGAGTCCGCCGACTCGCTGACCACCCGAGTCGCCGGCGAGATGATGCGGTTGGCCTCGGACACCTTCTTCGAAGTGGACGCCGCGCTACGCCCCGAGGGCAAACAGGGCGCTCTGGTTCGAACTCTCGAATCACACGTCGCCTACTACCAGCGCTGGGCCAAGACGTGGGAGTTCCAGGCCCTGCTCAAGGCCAGGCCCGCGGTCGGCGACGCCGAACTGGGGCAGCAGTACATCGACGCGCTGATGCCGATGGTCTGGACCGCCTGCGAGCGTGAGGATTTCGTGCCCGAGGTGCAGGCGATGCGCCGTCGTGTCGAAGCCCTGGTCCCCGCCGACGTTCGCGACCGCGAGATCAAACTCGGCACCGGTGGACTGCGCGACGTCGAATTCGCGGTCCAGCTGCTGCAACTCGTGCACGGTCGCACCGACGACTCCCTGCACGTCGCCTCCACGGTGGACGCGCTGGCCGCGTTGGGCACCGGTGGGTATGTCGGCCGCGACGACGCCGCCAACCTGACCGCGTCCTACGAGTTCCTTCGGCTGCTCGAACACCGCCTTCAGCTGCAGCGGCTCAAGCGCACCCATATGCTGCCCGCGCCCGACGACGACGAGGCGCTGCGCTGGCTGGCCCGCGCGGCGCACATGCGCCCTGACGGCACCCACGATGCGCTGGGCGTCCTGCGGGAGGAATTCAAACGGCAGAACCTGCGGGTGTCGCGGCTGCACGCCAAGCTGTTCTACCAGCCGCTGCTGGAGTCGGTGGGCCCGTCGGTGGGCTTCCCCTCCGGCATGACCCCGGCTGCCGCCGAACGTCAGTTGGCCGCGCTCGGCTACGAAGGGCCGCAAAGCGCGCTGACGCATCTCGGTGCCCTGGTCAATTCCAGCGGGCGCCGCGGCCGCGTCCAGTCGGTGCTGCTGCCGCGCCTGCTGGACTGGCTCTCCGATGCCCCCGATCCCGACAGCGGTCTGCTGGCCTACCGCCGGGTCAGCGAGGCGCTGTCCGACCAACGCTGGTATCTGGCGACGCTGCGTGACGAGAGCGCGGTCGCCAAGCGTCTGATGCGGGTACTGGGCACGTCTGCCTACGTGCCCGAACTGCTGATGCGGGCACCGGAGGTGATCCAGCAGTACGCCGACGGGCCGGCCGGACCCAAACTTCTCGACGTCGAACCCGACGGGGTGGCCAGGGCGCTGATCGCCTCGACCGGACGTCATCCCGATCCGGTGCGGGCGATCGCCGCCGCCCGCACCCTGCGGCGCCGCGAACTGGCCCGGGTGGCCTCAGCCGACCTGCTCGGCATGCTCGAAGTCCGGGACGTCTGCACCGCACTGACCTCGGTGTGGGTCGCGGTGTTGCAGTCGGCGCTGGATGCGGTGATTCGGGCCAACACCCCTGACGACGATGTCGTCCCGGCCAGGCTCGCCGTGATCGGAATGGGCCGGCTCGGTGGTGGCGAACTGGGTTACGGCTCGGATGCCGACGTGATGTTCGTCTGCGAGCCGGTCAACGGCGCCGAGGAATCCCGCGCGGTGAAGTGGTCGGTCTCAATCGCCGAGCAGGTCCGGGCGCTGTTGGGAACGCCCAGTGCGGACCCACCTTTGGAGGTGGACACCAACCTGCGCCCGGAGGGCCGGCAGGGTCCGCTGGTGCGCACGCTGGCGTCCTACGAGGCCTACTACGCGCAGTGGGCGCAGCCCTGGGAGATCCAGGCACTGCTGCGCGCGCACCGGGTGGCCGGCGATATGGACCTCGGGCACCGATTCCTGTTGATGGTGGACAAGACCCGCTATCCCGCCGGCGGGGTGTCCGCCGAAGCGGTGCAGGAGATCCGGCGGATCAAGGCTCGGGTGGACGCCGAGCGGCTACCCCGCGGTGCCGACCCCAACACACACACCAAGCTGGGCCGCGGTGGGCTGGCCGATGTGGAGTGGACGGTGCAGCTCCTGCAGCTGCGGCACGCCCATCAGGTGCCGGCGCTGCACAACACCTCGACGTTGGAGTCCCTCGACGCGATCGGCGCCGCAGAGTTGCTCGCCGAGGACGACGTCGACCTGCTCCGTCAAGCCTGGCTGACGGCGACCCGCGCCCGCAATGCTCTGGTGCTGGTGCGCGGCAAACCCACCGACCAGCTGCCCGGGCCGGGCCGCCAGCTCAATGCCGTGGCGGTAGCGGCGGGCTGGCACAACGACGACGGCAGTGAGTTCCTGGACAACTACCTTCGGGTGACCCGTCGCGCCAAAGCGGTGGTGCTCAAGGTCTTCGGAAGTTAGAGGCAGATGGAATTCACCTGGGATGTCATCGCCGGCGACGAGTACGACCGGATCCGCGCTCTGCACGAGCCGCTGGCCGAGGCCGTGCGCAGGCTGATCGATGCCAGCATCCACACCGCAGCCGGCGCGGACACCATCGAGCGGGCGCGACAGACCATCGATGCGATCAGCACGACGCTGGAGAGCACCCCGACCGACAGGGCCCCGACGCTACGGCACGCCGAGACCGGCCTTCCGGTCACCTGGCGCAATCCTGCTGTGGGACGCCATAATCCGGTCGCGCCGCCGATGATCGTCCACCACGAGGACGGCCGTTGCTGGAGTGAGTTCAGCCTCGGGCCGGTCTACGAGGGGCCGCCCGGACTGGTGCACGGCGGCATCTGCGCACTGCTGCTCGATCAGCTTCTCGGCGAGGTGGCCACCGACCAGCTGAGCATGCCGAAGTTCACCGGCACCATCACCCTGAAGTACCTGCGGGGCACCCCGCTCGGGCCGCTGCGGGCCGAGGCCTGGGTGGAGCGCAACGAGCAGTACAAGACCTATGCCCGCGGCATTCTTGCCGACGCGCAGGGCACGACCGTCGAAGCGGAAGGGGTTTTCATCATGCCGGCGTGGGCACGTGATGGCGGGGGAGAGCGCAGCGAGTCGGGAGTCGCGGCCGGATGAGGTTCTACGTCAGCGTCGCCTTTCTGGACACCCGCGAGATTGTCGAAATCGCCAAGGCGGCAGACGATCTGGGTTACGACGGGCTCGGCATCCCCGACCACGTGGTGAACCTCGAAACCCTGGCCACCCCGTATCCGTACACCAAGAACGGTGAGCGTCGCTGGCCGCCGTTCACCGACTGGCCTGATCCCTGGGTGCTCGTCGGTGCACTGGCGCAGGCCACCGAGCGGCTGAAGTTCGTGACCACGGTCTACATTCCGGCGATGCGTGATCCCTATTCTGCGGCCAAAGCCATTGGTACTGCGGCCTATCTGGCTGATGGCCGGGTGGAACTGGGCATCGGGGTGGGCTGGTGCGAAGAAGAGTTCACCCTGATGGGCCAACAGTTCGCCAAGCGGGGCAAGCGCACCGACGAGATGATCGAACTGATGCGCGCGCTCTGGCAGCCGGGGTGGACGGAATTCGACGGCGAGTTCTATCAGACCCCACGGCTGGAGATGATGCCGACACCGCCGCACATCCCGATCTACAGCGGGGGACTGTCGGACATCGCCCTGCGGCGGGCAGCTCGTCTCGACGGTTGGATCGGTGACCTCATCAGTCTGGACGAGGCCATCTTGCGGGTGGACAAACTTCGGGAGTTGCGCGCCGCCAAGGGTTTGACCATGGACGGTTACTCGATCCTGACACCATTGACCGACGCCTTCACCACCGCGCACTACGAGCGGGCCGAGGCGGCCGGCATCACGGGCATCATCACGATGCCGTGGATGTTCTACTCGGGCATGCATGCGTCACTGGACGAGAAGATCGACGGGCTGCGGCGGTTCCGCAAGGACCTCGCCCTGGACGCTTAGCCCGGCTACAGCGAGCGGCCGATGATCTGCTTCATCACCTCGTTGGCCCCGGCGTAGATCCGCTGGACTCGGGCGTCCTCATACATCCGGGCGATCAGGTACTCGCGCATGTAGCCGTAGCCACCGTGCAGCTGTACGCAACGGTCGATGACGGCGCACTGCTGGTCGGTCAGCCAGTACTTGGCCATCGCCGCGTCGGTGCCGTCGAGCTCGCCACGCAGGTGAGCCTCGACGCAGTGGTCGAAGAACGTGCGGCAGGTACGGGCGATGGTGGCGCACTCAGCCAGTTCGAATGCCGTGTTCTGAAAGTCGAACAGGCTGTGGCCGAAGGCTTCTCGGGACTTGGTGTAGGCGACTGTCTCGTCCACCGCGCGTTCCATCCCGCCGATGGCCTGGGCGGCCACCACCAGGCGTTCCTGCGCGAGCTGGTCGATCATCTGTCCGAAGCCCTTGCCCTCGTCGGGACCGAGCAGGTTTGCCACCGGCACTCGTACATCGGTGAAGGACAGCTCGGAGGTGTCGGCGCCGTGTTGACCGACCTTGTCGAGCACCCGCGTCACCTGGAACCCTGGCGTGTCGCGAAGGTCGACGAGTAGCAACGAGATACCGCGGGCGCCGGCCTTGGGATCGGTCTTGACGGCCAACAGGATCATATCGGCCGAGCTTCCGTTGGTGATGAACGTCTTGGAGCCGTTGACGATGTACTCGTCGCCGCTGCGCACGGCGGTGGTCCGGAGTGCCTTGAGATCCGATCCGGCGCCCGCCTCGGTCATTCCGATGGCGCACAGCATCTCGCCGGTGGCCATCGGTGGCAGCCAGGTGCGTTTCTGCTCCTCCGAGCCGTACTTGACGATGTAGTGCGGAACGATGCCGCTGTGCACGCCGATGCCAAGCGATAGGTCACCGGCGTAACCCTGCGCGTCGAACACCGCGAGGTCATGGGCGAATGTGCCGCCGCCACCACCGTATTCCTCGGGTACCGAGCACAGCAGCAGACCGAGTTTGCCGGCCTCCAGCCAGACGCTGCGGTCGATGTGGCGCTGGGCGTCCCACTTCTCGACGTGGGCCACGACCTCGCGCTCGAAGAAGCCCCGCGCGAGTTCGTAGAGGGCGCTGACTTCGTCGTCGTGCCAGGACGGCACATGCTTGGCGGCCATGGTGTCACCGCCGCCTGCGCGCGGTGTCCAGCGCGAAGGCGCCGCCGCCGGTGAAGACGAGCAGGAAGAAGGCGAAGCAGTACAGCACCGATAGCTCGCCGTTGTTGGTCAGCGGTATCCAGCCGTCTGGCAGATGCACGGTGAAGTACGCGAAAGCCATTGTGCCGGAGGCCAGGAAAGCCGCAACGCGGGTGAACAAGCCGGTTGTGACCAGCGCGCCGGTGAGGAACTCGATGACACCAGCGAAGAAGTCGGGCCACACGCCGAACTCAGCGGCGGGCCCTGACGGCCAGCCGAACAACAGGCTCGTTCCGTGTCCGGTGAACAGCAGTCCGACGACGGCGCGGAACGCGCCGAGTGCCGTTGGGGAATGCGAGGCGAGGCGAGTGTCGAGCTGTGGACTCATGCGGTCGACCCTACCGGCCGCACTGCCGTCCGAGTAGGGTCCAAGAGCTGGACCTCACGCCAAAATGGCAGTCACTCAGTGGAACTGGCGCTCGGCGTGGATCGCTCTCAGCGCCGCCCGCGTGCGGAGTCCAGTGCAAATGCGCCCGCGCCGGTGAAGACCAAGAGGAAGAAGGCGAAGCAGTACAGCACCGAGAGCTCGCCGTTGTTGGTCATCGGGATCCACCCGGTGGGCAGGTGCTGGGTGAAATAGGCGACGGCCATCTCGCCCGAGGCGATGAATGCCGCGATGCGGGTGAACAAGCCGAGCGTGATGAGCACCCCGGCGACGAGTTCGATGATGCCGGCATAGAAGCCGGGCCAGGAGCCCAGCTCGGCGGCGGGACCGCCGGTGGGCCAGCCGAAGAGCCAGTTGATCCCGTGGCAGGTGTAGAGCAGGCCGAAGACGACGCGGAACAGGCTGAGCACAGTCGGGGAGTAAGTACCCAGGCGAGCATCCAGAGTGTTGGTCATGGCACCGACCCTACTATTCGGACCGCGGTCCGGATGGTTGTCCCGCGCGGCTCGCTAGGACCCGGTTTCTAGAACAAGTTGCAAATCTCCTGTGAATCTCTCTCGGCGGGCCCTTGACGGCCAACTCTTGCCACTATCGTTTTGCGCCGTGCGGGGGATCACACTCAGGCGCCTGAAGCGGCGCACCTCAGTTCGCGGGCTGGTCATGTTCGTGCTGGCCGGCTGCGTGGGAGTCCTGGTGGTCGCGGCGCTGCGGTACCAGCCGGCGCCGCCCACCTACACCGAGCCCGCGCCGGGGCAGACTGCGCCGGCCGCGACATCGGCGATGCCGGTGGGGCCGCTCACCACGCATCCGCCGGGTGCCGCTGCGTCACCGGTTTCCACGCCCTCTCGGCCTTAGCTGGAACCACGCCCGGGTCGGCGCGTAGGCATCCACTGCGCCTCGTCGTGTTCGCGCCGGGATCGGCGCCGGCTGGGGCCGTCGAATTCGGCTAGACCCCCTAGTGCGGTGCCGTCAGGCCGCGATACAGACGAGTCCACCCGCCCGGCAGCCGGGCTGCCGAACGGGTGGACTCGGTAGAACTAACCGACGCGCTTAGACGTCCGCTTTTAGACGTCGTAGTACAGCGCGAACTCGTAGGGGTGAGGGCGGATCTGGACGGGCAGGATCTCGTTCTCGCGCTTGTAGGAGATCCAGGTCTCGATGAGATCCGGGGTGAACACGCCACCCTCGGTCAGGTACTCGTGATCCTCTTCGAGCCGGTCGATCACCGCCGACAGCGAGGTGGGCGCCTGCGGGATGTTGGCGGCCTCGTCCGGCGGCAACTCGTAGAGATCCTTGTCGACCGGGGCCTGCGGCTCGATCTTCTTCTTGATGCCGTCGATGCCGGCCATCAGCATGGCGGCGAAGGCCAGGTACGGGTTGCCCGAGCTGTCCGGGCAGCGGAACTCGAGGCGCTTGGCCTTCGGGTTGTTGCCGGTGATCGGGATGCGGACGCATGCCGAGCGGTTGCGCTGGCTGTACACCAGGTTGATCGGGGCCTCGTAGCCGGGCACCAGGCGCTTGTAGGAGTTCACCGTCGGGTTGGTGAAGGCCAGCAGCGACGGCGCGTGGTGCAGGATGCCGCCGATGTAGTGTCGCGCCATGTCGGACAGGCCTGCGTAACCGGACTCGTCGTGGAACAGCGGCTTGCCGTCCTTCCACAGCGACTGGTGCACGTGCATGCCGGAACCGTTGTCACCGAACAGCGGCTTGGGCATGAAGGTGACGGTCTTGCCGTTCTGCCACGCGGTGTTCTTGATGATGTACTTGAACAGCAGCACATCGTCGGCCGCGGCCAGCATGGTGTTGAACTTGTAGTTGATCTCGGCCTGCCCGGCAGTGCCCACCTCGTGGTGACCGCGCTCGAGGGTGAAGCCGGCGTTGATCAGGTTGGTCGCCATCTCGTCACGCAGGTCGACGTAGTGGTCGTAGGGGGCGACGGGGAAGTAACCGCCCTTGGGGCGGACCTTGTAGCCCCGGTTGGCCGAGCCGTCGGCTTCGAAGGGCTCACCGGTGTTCCACCAGCCCGACTCCGAGTCGATCTCGTAGAAGGTGCCGTTGATCTTGGAGTCGAACGAGATCGAGTCGAAGATGTAGAACTCAGCCTCGGCGCCGAAGTAGGCGGTGTCGGCGATGCCGGTGCTGGCCAGGTAGTTCTCGGCCTTGCGTGCGACGTTGCGCGGGTCGCGGGAGTAGGCCTCGCGGGTGAAGGGGTCGTGCACGAAGAAGTTGAGGTTCAGCGTCTTGGCGGCCCGGAACGGGTCGATGCGCGCCGTCTCGGGATCCGGCAAGAGCATCATGTCGGACTCGTGGATCGACTGGAAACCGCGCACCGACGACCCGTCGAATGCGAGGCCGTCCTCGAACACGCTCTCATCGAATGCCGACGCGGGGATAGAAAAATGCTGGACGACGCCGGGCAGATCGCAGAACCGAATATCGACGTACTCGACGTTCTCGTCCCTGATCAGTTTGATGATGTCGTCAGCGGTCTTTTCTGCCACTTACTCACTCCTTCGTGCAGCCTGTGTTGCGCATGTCTAGGCACAGAGGTTTCTTAACCCGCGGCTGACGCTAGGGAGCCGATGTTGCACGCCCGTCAAGCTCATGTTGCGCTGAAGTTACGCATCTCCGGCGACGGCGCGACGTGGGGCGTTGCCGCCGCCCGCATATCCTGGGGCCATGGCACGTGAGATCGGGTCCTGGCTGTCCGGACCGGAACCGGTGAAGCCGGGCGAAGGCGAGGGCTATCCCGGTCAGGCACTGGGCCTGCCGGAGACCGGCCCGCGTTCGCTGGCCCGCATGGGGCGGCGCTTCGCCGCGCTGCTGATCGACTGGCTGATCGGGTATGGGCTCGCCGCGCTCGGTATCACGTTTGGAATCGTGTCGGCCGCGACGTTGTCGACGGCCGTGTTGGTGATCTGGTTCGTGCTGGGCGTGATCTCGCTTCGGCTGTTCGGCTTCACGCCGGGGCAATTGGCCATGGGGCTGATGGTGGTCCCGGTCGATAACCGATTGCATGTGGGTACCGGGCGCGCAATCGTGCGAGGTCTGCTGCTGGCTCTGGTGATCCCCCCACTGTTCACCGATGCCGATGGCCGCGGTCTCCAGGACCGGCTGACGATGACGGCGGTGGTGCGCCGCTGAATTTTGTCGGTGGCAGGTGCCACACTCGAACTCATGTTCGATAATCTGTTGGTGATTGATGCCGGTGTCGAGGAGTCGGTGCTGGTCGCTCGGATTGCGGAGTTGGAGCGGTTGAAGTCTGCTGCGGCGGCGGGGCAGGCGCGGCTGACCGTGGCGCTGGACAGTGCGCGCCGCGCCGCGGAGGCTGCGGCTGGGGTTCCGGCGTCCAAGCGGGGTCGTGGGGTGGCCGCTGAGGTCGCGTTGGCGCGGCGGGATTCGCCAGCCCGGGGTGGGCGGCATCTGGGTCTGGCCAAGGCGCTGGTGTACGAGATGCCGCATACGTTGGCGGCGTTGGAGTTGGGGGTGCTCTCGGAGTGGCGGGCCACGATTGTGGTGCGGGAGTCGGCGTGTCTGGATGTGGAGGATCGTCGGCGGTTGGATGTGGAGTTGTGTTCAGCTCCGGACACCCTCGAGGGGGTGGGGGATGCGGCGCTGGCGGCGGCGGCCAAGGCGATTGCTTACCGGTTGGATCCGCGTGCGGTGGTGGATCGGGCGGCCAAGGCTGTTACGGAGCGGACGGTGACGATTCGTCCGGCGCCGGACACGATGACCTATCTGAGCGCCCTGTTGCCGGTGGCCCAGGGGGTGGCGGTGTATGCCGCGCTCAGGCGGGCGGCTGATGCGGGGGTCGATGGACGGTCTCGCGGTCAGGTGATGGCGGACGCCCTGGTGGAGCGGGTGACGGGCCGGCCTGCCGATAAGGCGGTCCCGGTGGCCGTCAACATGGTGATCAGTGATCAGGCTTTGCTCGGTGCCCAGCAGGGGGTGGCGGTGATCGCCGGCTACGGCACGGTGCCCTCGGCGGTGGCGCAAAAGCTGCTGCGGGACGCGGTCGGTGACGAGGGCTCGTGGGCCAGCTTGCGCCGCCTGTATGCCAGCGCGTCCACCGGCGCCCTGGTCGCCATGGAGTCCCGAGGGCGGCTGTTCCCCAAGGGGTTGGCCGATTTCATCGCGGTGCGGGATCGACGCTGTCGCACCCCGTACTGTGATGCCCTGATCCGGCACACCGACCACGCCACGCCGCATCGGCGTGGTGGGGCGACCAGTGCGGGCAATGGGCAGGGATTGTGTGAGGCGTGCAATTACGCCAAGGAGGCGGCGGGCTGGCGGGTGATCGCCGGGCCCGACGACACCGGCAGGCACACCGTGGAAATCATCACCCCGACCGGAACGCACTACCACTCGGTGGCGCCACCGATGCCCGGGACACCACGCATGCCCACCAGCACCGCCGAGGTCTACCTCAACGGCGAACTCCTCAAAATCATCGCCGCCTAGATCTGGTGGCGGACTTCGCCGTTCATCATGGTCATCGTCACGGTCGCGCGGTGGATGTCGTGCGGGTCGACCTCGAAGATGTTGGTATCCAACACGATCAGGTCAGCCCGCTTGCCCACTTCCACCGAGCCGACCTTGGCGTCCATGTGCAGCTGGTACGCCGCTCCCATGGTGTTGGCGTAGACCGCATCGGTAATGCTCAGTCGCTGTTCGGCCGGCGCCAAAACCGGTGCGTCCGGCTCGCCGACGAGCTGGCGGGTCACCCCGATCTGAATGGACTCCAGCGGCTTATAGGTGGAGAAGTATCCGGCCGCGGGCCAGTCGGTGCCCAACGATATCCGGCCCCCGGAGCGCAGGATGTCCTGTGGGCGATACATCAGGTCCTTACGGGGCGCCCCGTAGCGGGCGGCCATGTTCTGCAGTGTGTCGGGATCGGCGGACATCCAGTTGGCCGAAAACTGGCCGATCGCACCGAGCTTGCCGAACCGCGCACTGTCCGGGTCCTCGACGTAGACCAGGTGAGCGATGGTGTGCCGGCGATCCCGCGATGGATTGGCCGCGATCGCCGCCTCGAAAGAGTCCAATGCGGTGCGCGCCGTCCGCTCACCACAGGCATGCACGTGGACGTCGAAACCGGCGGCGTCGACGTCGCGGATCAGTTGATGCCACTGCTCGTCGGTGAACGGGGATCCACCGACCGAATCGGGCTTGTCGGCATACGGTTCGATGAGCCACGCGGTGTACCCACCCTGTGTCCCGTCGCCCACGATCTTCACGACGCCGACGTTGACCAGATCGGTCGCCACCCGGCGGCGGATGTCGACCAACTTCGCCACCGCGTCGTCGAAGGGCGGCGATTTGACGCTGTAGGACGCGCACACCCGGAACGGCAGTGCGCCGCGGCGCTCCAGGTCGGCGTACAGGCCGATCAGCGCACCCTGGTCGTCGCCGATCGGTGGCACGCCGGCATCGAAGACCGTGGTGATCCCCGCCGCGGACGCCTTGGGAAGCCAGGATTGCAGCAACGTCTGCATCGACTGCGCCGAGATCGGTTCGATGGCGTTGACCAGGCTCAGAACGGCATTGACTTCCAGGACATAGCCGGTGGGGTCACCGTGGTCGTCGCGGACGTAATAGCTGAACCCGGGAATCGGGTCCGGGGTGTCGCGGTTGACCCCCGCCATCTCCAGCGCCTTGCTGTTGGCCCACATGCTGTGGCCGTCGATCGCGAAGAAGAAGCCCGGCCGGTCGGGCAGCACCCGGTCGAGTTCGTCACTGGTCGGACCGTCGGGGCCGAACATGTCCACTCGCCAACCGAATCCCCGGATCGGGCCCTCCGGATGCTCCTTGGCGTAGGCGGCGATCGCTGCCAGCGCGTCGGCGCCGGTTGGCACCTGCAGGTCGACACCGCTGGTGAGGAACGCGCCCAGGAAGGGGTGGATGTGGCCCTCGACGAACCCTGGCAGCAACAGGTCGCCCTTGAGATCGACAACGCGGGTCTCAGCGCCTGCCAGCGCCATCGCGCCGGCCTCGTCGCCGACGTAGCTGATCGTGTTCCCGGTGACGGCCACCGCCTGCGCCCAGGGCTGGGCGGGAGACACGGTGTAGATCCGGCCATTGCGGAATACCACACTGGCGTTCTGCGCACCCGATGCCGCGGGTGGCTGCGTGCATGCGGCCACTGCCGTCGCAGCGGCCGTCACAGCCGCCGCCCGCAGTGCCGTCCGCCGAGTCAGGACCCCGCCGCCGAAAGCGCTGAAGTGCGGCGCCCACTCACACGCAGTACACAAATTCGCCCCCCGACGTCGTAGTCAGCGCCGCCGGACGGTGCGCTGGACACCCTTCATCTTGGCTTGCGCGGGCAGTGGGCCCTTGGGCATCGCGGCCGGACCCATCCGGGTGCCCAGAGCGGTGAGCTTGGACTCCAGGGAGTCCATCTGCTTGACGGTGATGTTGGCCGGCAGCTTGGTCAGGTGCCGCTCCAACTTCGACAGCGGCACCTCGCCTTCGCCGTTGCCCACGATCACGTCGTAGATCGGCACATCGCCGACCAGGCGGGCGGTGCGCTTCTTCTCCTGCGCCAACAGCGGCTTGACCCGGGTGGGGGATCCCTCGGCGACGAAGATGACACCGGGCCGGCCGATCACGCGATGCACCGCGTCGAAGTGGCCGGTGGCGGCGACGCCAGGGGTGACCCGCCACTTGCCCCGCAGGTTGTCCAACGCCCACGCGGCCGCGCCGGTCTGGCCCTCAGCTTTGCGGTAGACGGACTTCTGCGCGCGCCGGCCGAAGATGATGAACGCCACCAGAGCGCCGAGTACGACTCCAAGCGGGATCAGCATGTACGCCGTGAACCCGCCCACAATGACACCGGCGGCCACCGAGGCCCCGACGATCAGCACGAAAGCGCCGATCATGTAGGGCAGCAGCCGCTTGTCCTCTTTGCGCTGCATCTGGAAGGCCTGCCACAGCTGACTGCGGCGTTGCTTGGAGGCGGCCTTACGGGCGGCCTTCGCCTCAGCCTTGGCCGCCTTGGTCTCGGCGGTCGAACGGGATTTCGCCATAACTACCAAGAATACGGGGACGCAATCAGCGCGGGCCCGCGGTCACCGGGACAGCTTGTGGGCGGCTTCCTCGGCGTGACGCGCCTGCTGGTAGAGCCGGCCCGCTCGGTAGGACGAGCGCACCAGCGGCCCGGACAGCACGCCGGCGAAACCCAGGCCCTCGGCGTAGGCCGCCAGCTCGACGAACTCCTCGGGCTTGACCCAGCGTTCGACGGGGTGATGGCGCACCGACGGGCGCAGGTACTGGGTGATGGTGACGATGTCGCAGCCCGCGCCGTGCAGGTCGGCCAGCGCGGTGTGCACCTCTTCGATGGTTTCGCCCATGCCCAGGATCAAGTTGCTCTTGGTCACCAAGCCGAACTCCCGGGCCGCGGTCAGCACGTCGAGGCTGCGCTGGTAGCGGAACGCCGGCCGGATCCGCTTGAAGATCCGGGGCACCGTCTCCACGTTGTGCGCGAACACTTCCGGACGGGCCTCGAACACCTGGCGCAGCAGCTCGGCCTCGCCGTTGAAGTCCGGGGCCAACAGCTCCACACCGGTCGCCGGGTTGAGCGCCTTGATGGCGCGAACGGTCTCGGCGTACAGCCAGGCGCCGCCGTCGGGCAGGTCGTCGCGGGCGACGCCGGTCACCGTCGCGTACTTCAGTCCCATCGCGGCGACGCTCTCGGCTACCCGTCGCGGCTCGTCGCGGTCCAACTCGGCGGGCTTGCCGGTGTCGATCTGGCAGAAATCACAGCGCCGGGTGCACTGCTCGCCACCGATCAGGAAGGTTGCTTCCCGGTCTTCCCAGCACTCATAGATGTTAGGGCAGCCGGCCTCTTCGCAGACCGTGTGCAGGCCTTCCCGTCGGACAAGACCCTTCAGAGCGGTGTACTCCGGGCCCATCCGGGCGCGGGTCTTGATCCACGGCGGCTTGCGTTCGATCGGGGTCTCGGCATTGCGGACCTCCAGCCGAAGCAGCTTGCGCCCGGCCGGAGCCGCCGGGCCGGCGACATTGGACTCTGGGACCGCTGGGCCGGCGACATCGGACCGCGAAGTGGCTGTCACAGGCTCAATGCTACGGGCAGGCGACCGTCGAGGGCGTCACACACCTTTTCGGCGACCCGCGCCCGGACATCCTCGACACCGACGTGGCGGCCCAGTTCGGCGGTCAGCGACGTGACCCCGGCATCGGCGATTCCGCACGGCACGATCGCCGAATAGGCCGCGAGGTCGCAATCGCAGTTCAGGGAGAAGCCGTGCAACGTCGTTGCCCGGGCCACCCGGATCCCGATCGCGGCAATCTTGCGGGCCGGGCGCAGATCCCCGGCAGGCAACCACACCCCGGAGCGGCCCTCCACCCGGCCGGCGTCCAGATCGTAATCGGCACAGACCGAGATCAGCGCCTCTTCAAGGCGCCGAACATAATTCACCACATCCAGCGGCTCGGCCAATCCGATCACCGGATAACCGACCAGCTGCCCGGGGCCGTGCCAGGTGATCTTGCCGCCGCGATCGGTGTCGACGACGGGTGTCCCGTCCACCGGCCGCTCGTGAGCTTCGGTGCGCTTCCCGGCGGTGTAGACCGCAGGGTGTTCCAGCAGTAGGAGAGTGTCGGGTCCGCCGGCCACCCGGGCATCGGCCAACTCCCGCTGCATCTGCCAGGCGGTCAGATAGTCGACGACACCCAGCTGGCGCACCTGCATCGCAGCCGAGCTGGATCGGATGGACTGCCGCACGCCATCGACGGTACTACCCCTGGGCGGAGGTGGTGGCGTAGGCCAGGGCTTCCCCGATGGTGTTGTGGTGGAAGACGAACCCGGCCCGCTCCAGGGCGGCGGGGATGGCCCGCTGGCCGCCGAGCAGACCTTCTTCGGCGAACTCGCCGAGCAGGGTGCGCAAAGCGAATCCGGGGACCAGCCATGGTGTGGGCCGGTTCAGCGCGCGGCCCAGCGCCGCGGTGAACTCCGAATTGGTCACCGGCGCCGGCCCGGTGAAATTGACCGGACCGGACAGTTCGTCGTTGTTGATGGCGAACAACAGCGCCCGGATCTCGTCCTCCAGGCTGATCCACGGCATGTATTGCCGTCCGCCGCCCAAGCGGCCGCCCAGACCGAGTCCGAACAACGGACGCAGCCGGCCGAGCACCCCACCGCCGGGCGAGAGCACCAGCCCGGTGCGGGCCAGCACCACCCGGACGCCGGCATCCTCGGCCAGCAGCGTGGCGGCCTCCCAGTCCACGCACAACCGGGCAAGGAAACCCGTTCCGGCAGGCGCTGTTTCGTCGACGACCCGGCTGCGGGTGTCGCCGTAGTAACCGACGGCGCTGGCGTTGATCAACACCGGAACGCCGGCGTCGACGACCGCCGCCGAGATGACCTCGGTGGGGTGATGCGGCTGTCGCGCAGGCTCTGTTTGAAGGCGCCCGACCATCGCTTCTCGCCGACGTTGACCCCGCACAAGTTGACCACCGCGTCGACATCCTCGAGCCCGGCAGGATCGAACTCACCACTGTCGGGGTTCCAGTGCAGCTCGTCACTGTTGGCCGGTGCGCGGCGCACGATCCGCAGCACCCGGTGGTCGGCGGCGCGAAGCGCGGACACCAATGCCGAGCCGATCAGACCCGACGAACCGGCAATGGCGACAACGAGCCCGCTTGCTGGCTGGCCCATGGCGTCTAGAGGCCGAGGTCGGCCTCGAACGCGCCGTCTTCGAGCCGCCGCTTGACCGTGGTCAGGAATCGGCCCGCGTCGGCGCCGTCGATCAGTCGGTGGTCATAGGTCAGCGGCAGGTAGCAGATGGACCGCACACCGATGGACTCGTTGCCGAACTCGTCGACGATCACCCGCGGACGCTTCACGATCGCGCCGGTGCCCAGCATCGCGGCCTGCGGCGGCACCAGGATCGGCGTGTCGAACAGTGCACCCTGGCTGCCGATATTGGTGATCGTGAACGTGCCGCCGGACAGTTCGTCGGGCTTGAGGTCACCCGAACGGGCCCGGGCGGCGATGTCGTTGATCGCGCGGGCCAGACCGGCCAGCGACAGATCACCGGCGTTGTGGATCACCGGGGACAGCAGGCCCTGCTCGGTGTCGACGGCGAACCCGAGGTGCTCGGCGTCGTAGTAGGTGATCTCCTTGGTGTCCTCGTTGTAGCTCGCGTTGACGTTGGGGTGCACCTTGAGGGCGTCGATCACCGCACGGGCGATGAACGGCAGATACGTCAGGTTCACACCCTCGCGTTCGGCGAAGTCGTTCTTGGCGCGGGCCCGCAGCGCCACGATCTTGGTCATGTCGACCTCGTGAGTCTGCGTGAGCTGGGCGGTGGCCTGCAGCGACTCGCGGGTCTTCTTGGCGGTCAGCTGGCGGATCCGGTTCGCCTTCTGCGTCGTGCCGCGAAGGTGCGCCAGCGGCGAGTGCGCCGCGGCAGGAGCCGGAGCCGCTGCAGCGGGCGCTGCGGCGGCGGGAGCAGCTGCGGGCGCCGCGGGCGGCGCTGCCTTGGCCGCATCCCTGGCCTCGACCGCCGCCAACACGTCCTGCTTGCGGATCCGGCCGCCCACCCCGGTGCCCTTGACGGCGGCGAGATCGATCCCGTTCTCGGCGGCCAACTTCCGCACCAGCGGGGTGACGTAGGGACTGCCGTCCTCGGCCGCCCCCTCCGGCTCCGCCGCTGCCGCGGGGGCGGGTGCCTGCTTGGGCGCGGGCGTGGGTTCCGGCTTCGGTTCCGGTTTCGGCTCAGCCTTCGGTTCCGGTTTGGGCTCCGGTTTCGGTTCTGGTTTCGGTTCCGGCTTGGGCTCGGGTTTCGGCTCGGGGGCGGCCTGAGCCGACGCGCCGGCGTCACCGATCTTGGCCAACTCCCCACCAACGGCGACCGTGTCGTCCTCTTCGGCGGTGATGCTCAGCAGCGTTCCGGCCACCGGCGAGGGAATCTCGGTGTCGACCTTGTCAGTGGAGACCTCAACGAGCGGCTCGTCGACGGCGACCGAGTCGCCGACCTTCTTGAGCCAGCGCGTCACGGTGCCCTCGGTGACCGACTCGCCGAGCTCGGGCATCAGCACCGGCGTAGCGGACCCGGAGGACTCCGACGACTGGGCGGCCGGGGCGGCTGCCGGCTCGGGTTCGGGCTCCACCTCTTCGGCTGCCGGCTCCGGTTGGGCGGCGGGCTCCTCGGCGGGCTTCTCTGTCTCGGCGGCCGGTGCCGGCGCAGATTCCTCGGACGCACCGGCCTCACCGGCTTCGCCGATCACGGCGAGCTCGCCACCCACCTCGACGGTGTCGTCCTCTTGGGCGACGATCTTGGTCAGCACACCCGAGGCGGGCGACGGTATCTCCGTATCGACCTTGTCGGTCGAGACTTCCAGCAGGGGCTCGTCGACTTCGACGGTGTCACCCTCTTGCTTGAGCCACCGGGTGACGGTCCCCTCGGTGACGCTCTCACCGAGTGCCGGCATCTGGACGGAGACGGCCATTGTGTTGACTCCCTCGAACGGCTTGTCGTGCGGGTCGGACTTCTGGCATACCACAGCGTCGTGAACCCCATCCTTTCATCACCGGGCCACCGGCATGCACTCAGGGCGACGTGTGATTTCTCTGGCACCATCGAAGGAAAGGACCGCGGAGAGGAGTTCGTCGGAGTTGGGGCTGTTTGACAGGTTCCGGGCTGGTCGCCGGAGCGAATCCGAGGCGGCCGCCGACCAGAGACATCTGCGCGAGTGGGCGGCGCAACGCACCGGCGTGGAGGCTTTCGTCGAGCCCAAGACCAGCGTCACGCCGATGACCGTCGTACTGGTGGCGGCCGACGGTGAGTGGACCCGGAGGCCGGCCGGCGGCGCGGCCGGGGCCAGGCGGATCGGCGAGCAACTCGGCATTCCCGTCTACGACGTGCAGAAAGTGGGCTATCCGCAGCGGATGCGGGATTACGACGCACGGCGGCGCATCGAACGTCGGCGGGCGCTGCGCGAAGACCTCGAGGAACGCTGAGCGCTGCTTGACACCCCTTGCCGAGGGGGCAGGGTCAAAACCATTCGGTACCAACGGTATGAGCTACTGGCCGTCACAGTTAATCGGCGGTCATGAGGGGGTTGGACGGTCTGATGACTACGCGCCATGTCGAAAGCAAAGACGGCACCCGTCTGGCGGTCTACGAGGAGGGCAACCCCGACGGGCCGACCGTCGTGCTCGTCCACGGCTGGCCCGACTCCCATGCGCTCTGGGACGGCGTGGTGCCCCTGCTGGCGGGGAAGTTCCGGATCATCCGATACGACAACCGCGGAGCCGGCTCCTCCGCGTCACCCAAGCCCGCGTCGGCCTACACCATGGCGAACTTCGCCGACGACTTCGCTGCGGTGGTCGCCGAACTCAGCCCGGGACAGCCGGTCCACGTCCTGGCCCACGATTGGGGCTCGGCCGGGATGTGGGAGTACGTGGGACGCCCCGGCGCCGTCGAGCAGGTGGCGTCGTTCACATCGTTGTCCGGACCCTCTGCCGACCATTTCAGCCGATTTGTCCGCGACGGAATGAAGCGGCCGTACCGGCCGAAGCTGTTCTCGCACGCCGTGTCTCAAGCCGCACACCTGAGCTACATGGCGGGGTTCTCGGTTCCCGTGCTGGCGCCGGCGCTGATGCGGGCCGGCGCGCCGCTGCTGCGGCCGATGCTGACCCGGGGCATCCCGGCAAACCGGGTCCACCACGGGCAGACCTTCGTCACCGACGCGGCAAACGGGTTGAAGATTTACCGCGCCAATTTCTTTCGCTCGCTGACCCGACCACGGTCCGACCGCTATATCGAGGTGCCGGTGCAAGTGATCGTCAACCTCGACGATCCCTATGTGCGGCCCTACGTCTACGACGACACTCACCGCTGGGTGCCCCGGCTGTGGCGCCGTGACATCCGTGCCGGCCACTGGTCGCCGTTCTCCCACCCACAGGTACTCGCCACCGCCGTCACCGAACTCGTCGAGCACCTCGAGGGTGGCGCGCCCAGTCGCGCGCTGCTGCGTGCGGAAGTGGGCAGACCGCGAAAGCCCTTTGGCGACATGCTCGTATCTGTCACCGGGGCGGGCAGCGGCATCGGCCGGGAGACTGCGCTGGCCTTCGCCCGCGAGGGGGCCGACGTCGTGGTCAGCGACATCGACGAGGCCGGCGTCAAACAGACCGCGGCCCGGATCGCCGCGCACGGCGGCGTCGCACACACCCACGTGCTCGACGTGTCCGACGCCGAAGCGGTGGAACGGTTCGCCGACGAGGTGTGCACGACGTACGGAGTTCCCGACATCGTCGTCAACAACGCCGGAATAGGGGTCGCCGGAGCATTCCTGGACACCCCGCCGGAGCAGTTCGACCGGGTACTGGACGTCAACCTCGGGGGAGTGGTCAACGGCTGCCGGGCCTTCGCCCGCCGCATGGTCGAGCGCGGCAGCGGCGGCCACATCGTCAACGTGGCATCGATGGCGGCCTACGCGCCGCTGCAGTCGCTCAACGCCTACTGCACGTCCAAGGCCGCGGTGTACATGTTCTCCGACTGCCTGCGCGCCGAACTCGACGCGGCAGGCATCGGATTGACCACCATCTGCCCGGGCATCATCGACACCAACATCGTGTCCACCACCCAGATGCACGCACCCGACGGCAAGCGCGCCACCGTCCCCGGCCGGCGTGCACAACTGGAGAAGATGTTCGCGCTGCGCCGCTACGGGCCGAACAAGGTGGCCGATGCAATCCTGACCGCCGTCAAGAAGAACAAGCCGATCCGCCCGGTCACGCCCGAGGCCTACCTGCTCTACGGCACCTCACGAGTCCTGCCGCAGGCGCTGCGCAGCACCGCCCGCGGCAAGGTCCTCTAGCCGTTCGCGGCGATATCCTCCAGAACCGCGAACATGGTCCGGGTCGGCACGCCGGTACCACCCTTGGCGGTGTAGCCCCACGGACCTGAGGTGTTGTAGGCCGGTCCGGCGATATCGATGTGCGCCCACTGCACCCCGTCGGCGACGAACTCCCGAAGGTAGACCCCGGCCACCAGCATGCCGGCGAAGCGCTGCGCACTGACGTTCGCCAGGTCGGCGACCGTCGACTTGAGGTCGTCCTTCAGTTCCTCGGGTAGCGGCATCGCCCAGCCGTTCTCACCCTCGGCCTGCGAGATCTCGGCCACCCGGTCGCGGAACTCGTCACTGCCCATCACCCCGGGGGTGCGGGCACCGAGCGCGACGGTCTGGGCGCCGGTCAGGGTGGACGTCTCGATCAGATAGTCCGGGTTGTCCTCGCACGCCCGCACGATCGCATCGGCCAGGATCAGCCGGCCCTCGGCGTCGGTGTTGAGCACCTCGACGGTGATCCCGCCGTACTGGGTGAGCACGTCACCGGGACGCTGTGCGGTCGCCGACGGCATGTTCTCGGCCATCGGCACGGTGGCGATCACGTTGATCGGCAATGCCTGCTGCGCGGCCAGCACGACCGTGGCGATCACCGCGGCGGCCCCGCCCATGTCGGAGGTCATGTGGTGCATCGAGGCGGCCGGCTTGATCGAGATGCCGCCGGTGTCGAAGGTGATGCCCTTGCCCACCAAGGCCACCGTCTTGGCGTTCTTACCCTTGCCGCCCCGGTAGGCCAGCCGCACCAGCCGCGGCAGCCGCGACGAGCCCTGGCCGACCCCGACGATCCCGCCGAAGCCGGCCTTGGCCAGCGCCTTGTCGTCGAGCACCTCGACATCCAGGCCGGCGGCTTCACCCAAAGACTTGGCCCGCTTGGCGAATTCGGCCGGAAACAGATGGCTCGGCGGGGTGTTGACGAAATCGCGCGCGGTCGCCACCGCGGTCGCGATCGCGACGGCGCGGGCAGCGTCCTTCTTGGCCCCCGACGCGGTGCTCAGCGCCGTGATCTTGGCCAGCGCCGGCTCCTTGGGCGCGGTCTTGGCGCTGCGGAACTCGGTGAACCGGTAGCCGCCCAGGATCAGGCCCTCGATCGCGGCCTCGAGGTGCAGTTCGGTCAACGTCGTGATGACGGCCTCCACCCCGGACAGCGACCGGGCCGCCACACCGGCGGCGCGCCGGATGACCTCGGCCGGCCACTCGTCGCGCGGGGCGCCCAGCCCGACCGCGAGCACGCTGCCGACCGGCAGCGAGGGCACATGCAGGCGGGTCACCTGCTCGGCGGCGCCCTTGGCGCCCAGCGCCCGCAGGCTCACCTCGATCTCGCCGATGGCCTCCGCATCCAGGAAGGGACCGCCGACGACCTTGGGTGAACTGTCGCCGTCCGAACCGGAGACGACCGGGACGACCAGCACGGCCGACCCCGCGCCACGCTTGGGCAGGGATGTCGCGACGGTCACGGAAGGGGCTGGATAACCGGGTTGGGTGCTCACGATCATTAACCCTAACGACGGGGGTTTAATGTTGTTCGCCGTGACCGACAATTCGGAGCTGTTGCACGGGCCGCTGGAAAGCCGACATCGCGAGCTGGGCGCCACCTTCGCGCCGTTCGGCGGATGGCTGATGCCGGTGTCCTATGCCGGCACCGTCGGCGAGCACACCGCCACCCGGGAGGCGGTGGGACTGTTCGACGTCAGCCACCTCGGCAAGGCCCTGGTCGTCGGGCCCGGCGCGGCGGAATTCGTGAACTCGGCGCTGACCAACGACCTGCGCCGGGTCGGACCGGGCAAGGCCCAGTACACCTTGTGCTGCACCCCCGACGGCGGCGTCATCGACGACCTCATCGCCTACTACGTCAGCGACGACGAGATCTTCCTGGTACCCAACGCCGCCAACACCGCGGCCGTGGTCAAGGCGCTGCAAGAGACTGCGCCGCAAGGTATCTCGATCACCGACCAGCATCGCTCCTTTGCGGTGCTGGCGGTGCAGGGCCCGCGTTCGGCTCAGGTGCTCGACGCGCTGGGCCTGCCCACCGACATGGACTACATGGGCTACGCCGATGCCACCTACTCGGGCGTGCCGGTGCGGGTGTGCCGGACCGGCTACACCGGCGAGCACGGCTACGAACTGCTGCCGCCGTGGGAATCTGCGCCGGTGGTGTTCGACGCGCTGGTGGCCGAGGTCCAGGCCGCGGGAGGGCAGCTCGCCGGACTGGGCGCCCGCGACACGCTGCGCACCGAGATGGGCTACCCGCTGCACGGCCACGAGCTGTCGCTGGACATCTCGCCACTGCAAGCTCGCTGCGGCTGGGCGATCGGCTGGAAGAAGGACACCTTCTGGGGGCGCGCGGCGCTGGTGGCCGAGAAGGAGGCCGGCCCCCGCCGGCTGTTGCGGGGCCTGCGCGCCACCGGCCGGGGCGTGCTGCGGCCCGACCTGACCGTGCTCGAAGGATCCCGGCCGGTCGGGGTGACGACGTCGGGAACCTTCTCGCCAACCCTGAAAGTCGGTATCGCCCTTGCCCTCATCGACACCGACGCCGGAATCGAGGACGGCGCGGTGGTGACCGTCGACGTCCGTGGGCGTGCGCTGGAGTGCGAGGTGGTCAAGCCGCCCTTCGTCGAGGTCAAAACTCGCTAGCGGCGGGCAGGAGCGAAGCGACCGGGGAAATCGGCTGCGGCGGGCAGGAGCGAAGCGACCGGGGAAATCGGCTGCGGCGGGCAGGAGCGAAGCGACCGGGGAAATCGGCTAGCGGCGGGCAGGAGCGAAGCGACCGGGGAAATCGGCTAGCGGCCCGGTCTACAATCGCCGTATGACGAACGGCCCCTCGAGTTCACGGTTGAGCGCAACGCGAATCCGGCGACCGACGAGGTACGCGGCCGGATCTTGTCCGACCCCGGCTTCGGCCGCTTCCACACCGACCACATGGTCTCGGTGCTCTACACCGACGAGCTCGGCTGGCACGACGCGCGGGTGATCCCGTACGGGCCCATCGAGCTCGACCCGTCGGCCATCGTCCTGCACTACGCGCAGGAGATCTTCGAGGGGCTCAAGGCCTACCGATGGGCGGACGGTTCAATCGTCTCGTTCCGGCCGGAAGCCAACGCTGCCCGGCTGCGTGCATCAGCGCGCCGGTTGGCCATGCCGGAGCTGCCCGAGGAGCTGTTCATCGAGTCGCTGCGGCAGCTGATCGCGGTCGACGACCAATGGGTGCCGCCGGCGGGCGGGGAAGAGTCGTTGTATCTGCGCCCGTTCGTCATCGCCACCGAGCCCGGCCTCGGGGTGCGTCCGGCCTCCGAATACCGCTACCTGGTGATCGCCTCCCCGGCGGGGGCCTACTTCAAGGGTGGCGTCAAGCCGGTCAGCGTGTGGTTGTCCACCGAATACGTGCGGGCCAGCCCCGGCGGTACCGGCGCGGCGAAGTTCGGCGGCAACTATGCGGCCTCTCTGCTGGCGCAGGCCGAGGCCGCCGAACACGGCTGCGACCAGGTGGTGTGGCTCGACGCGATCGAACGGCGCTACATCGAGGAGATGGGCGGGATGAACCTGTTCTTCGTCTTCGGCAGCGGCGGTTCGGCGCGGCTGGTCACCCCGGAACTGTCCGGTTCGCTGTTGCCCGGCATCACCCGTGATTCGTTGCTGCAGTTGGCCAGTGACGCCGGATTCGCCGTCGAAGAACGCAAGATCGACGTCGAGGAATGGCGCAAGGGCGTGGCCGCGGGCGAGATCACCGAGGTGTTCGCGTGTGGCACCGCGGCGGTGATCACTCCCGTTGCGCAGGTCAAGTTCGGTGAGGGCGAGTTCACCATCGCCGGCGGCGAACCCGGTGAGGTGACGATGGCGCTGCGCGACACGTTGACCGGCATCCAGCGGGGCACCTTCGCCGACACCCACGGTTGGATGGCCCGGCTCGGCTAGCTGCGCACCGCGTTGCGGCCCGAATGCTTGGCCTTGTAGAGCGCCTCGTCGGCCCTGGCGACCCATGAATTCAGGTCGTCGGTCGGGCGCAGCTGCGCGACACCGATGCTCACGCTCGTCGAACCGGCATCGGGGAACGGGGCGTCGGCGATCTCGCAGCGGATCTTCTCGGCGCAGGCCAGGGCGTCGTTCAACGCGCAATCGCGCAGCAGGATGACGAATTCCTCACCGCCCCAGCGCGCCACCATGTCGGTGGCACGGCACATTTCGACCAATCGGCGCGCGATTTCGACGAGTACGCCGTCACCGGTCTGGTGGCCGTGGGTGTCGTTGATCGTCTTGAACCGGTCGACGTCGAGCATCAGCAGCGACAGGGCCTGGCCCTGGGTTCTGGCCTGAGTGAGGTCCGCATCCAACAACTGCTCGCCGTGTCGCCGGTTCCACACCCCGGTCACCGGGTCGGTGACCGCCAGGCGCCGCAGCTCGGACTCCAACTCCTTGCGTTCGCTCACGTCGCGGGTGACCCCCAGAATCTCCACCACCCGGCCGTCGGCATCCAGATGAGGGATCACCTGCATCTCGCCGACCATGATGGAGCCGTCGCGACGGTAGGACTCCTGCTCGGAACGGAACACCGGGAGTTCGGTGCCGTCCCGGATCGCCGTGAGCAGGCTGCGGAAGTAGGTCCGGACGCTGGTGGCGGCGGCCGGCGGGTAGATCTCGTCGACGGTCTGGGACATGGCCTCGGAGACGGTGAGGCCGCGCATCCGCTCGACGGCCGGGCTGACGTAGGTCACGGTGCCGTCCACCGACGCGGTCCAGATGATCTCCCAGGCGTTCTCGGCAAGCAGGCGATAGCGTTCCTCGGACTGGCGGAGTTCGGTTTCGGCTTCGTGCAGCTGGGTGATGTCGCGCGTGATGCCTTCCAGGACCACCGAACCGTCCGGGCGCCGTCGAGACTGCACCCAGGTCCGGGCGTACACCGTGCGGCCGTCGCGATGTTGCCACGTCAGTTCGATGACGGTGTCGCAGCCCGGCTCCAACGCCATGGCCTCGGCCAGTCTGTCGGCGTGGTCGGGGTCCACCCGGCCCAGCACCGCCGCGGGGTCGGCCAGACCTTCTGCCGCCGTGCAGCCGATCTGGCTTTCCAACGCATCGTTGAGGTACTCGAATGCCAGGTCCGGCTCCACCCGCAACGCGAAGAACACGGTGGCGCTGCCGTTCGCCATCGTCTCGAACCAGCGAGGATCCGGGGGTTCACCCGAGGCGCCCATCAAACCACCCCACCGGCCCAATTGACAGCAGTGTCAGTTAATTTCGAAGCCTGGCCGCCCGCGGCGTTCCGACTCCGACCAATCTATGTCGAATTGCCGGCGCTCATGGTCGGATCACCAGACCGATGAACGTCAGCGTCGTCGCCAGCTCGATCGCGGCGCCCAGCACATCCCCGGTGACACCCCCGAAACGGCGTACGCAGTGTGCCACCAGTGCCGCGGTGAGCAGCAGAACCGCCAGCACAACCACCGGTCCCTGCCAGGGGCGCGTAGTGGCGACGGTGGACAGACCCGCGGCCACCGCAGCCCAGCCGAGCACCACGGCCAGCGGCTGGCTGGCGGCCACCCGGCTACCCAGGCTGCTACCGACGGCCGCCGGCACGCCGCGCCGGCAGGCCAGCACCGCGGCCACCCGGCCGGTGGTCAGGGCGGTGACGACGGTGACAGCGCCAGCCGGCCCGGACCCGGCGGCGGCCATCGCCAACGCCTGGACGCCAACAACCACCACGACGGCGGCAACCCCGAAGGGGCCGGCCGTGCCGTCCCGCATCACCTGCAACGCCCGCTCGGGCGGGCCGTAGCAGCCCAGGCCGTCGACGGTGTCGGCCAGCCCGTCGATGTGCAGGCCGCGGGTCAACAGCAGCAGCGCGGCGACCGCGAGCAGGCCGGCCAGTGCGCTGTGCACTCCGAAAGCCCACCGACCCGCCCACAGCACGGCCGCGGCGAGCACGCCCAGTGCGGCGCCGACCACCGGAAGCGCAGTGACCGTCGAGCGGCCGAACTCCGCTCCGCGCAACGGGACCGGCAACACGGTTCCGAATGCGAAAGCCGTTGCCAACGACCGGATCACGGTCAGTCCGGGGCGCGTTCGGACACGCCGGCGTCTTCGAAGGTGGCCATCGACGCCAGGGTGGCCACCGCCGCCCGAACCAGCGGGAGCGCCACCGCCGCGCCGGTCCCCTCGCCGAGACGGAGGCCGAGGTCCACGATGGGCTCCAATCCCAGGTGGGCCAGCGCCAGGGTATGAGCCGGCTCGGTGGAGCGGTGGCCGGCCTGCCACCAACCCCGGGCGCCCGGCGCGAGGCGGTCGGCGACCAAAGCCGCCGCCGTCACCACCACACCGTCCAGCAGCAGGGGAGTGCGCCGCACCGCGGCCTGCGCGCAGAATCCGGCCATCGCGGCCAGATCCGCGCCGCCACAGGTCCGCAACAGCCCGACCGGGTCGGAACGGAACCGCCGCGCCCGGTACATCGCGTCACGCACCGCGGCGGTCTTGCGCGTCCAGCCGGTGTCGTCGATGCCGGTACCGCGGCCGACCACCGCCACCGGCTCGGTGTCGGTCAGCGCAGCGATCAAAGCCGTTGCCGCGGTGGTGTTCCCGATGCCCATGTCACCGGCGATCAGCAGATCGGCGCCGGCGTCGACCTCGTCGTCGGCGATCCGCCTGCCTGCCTCCAGGGCGGCGATCACCTCGTCGGCCAGCAGGGCGTCCTCCACCGCGATGTTTCCGCTGGACCGGCGAACCTTGTGTGCACCGATCGCCGCGGATGCCGGCTCGTCACAATCCACCGCGATGTCCACCACCCGGACCGTGGCTCCCGCCGCGCCGGCGAGCACATTGATCGCAGCACCGCCGGCATCGATGTTGGCGACCATCTGCGCGGTCACCTCAGGCGGGTAGGCCGAGACGCCGGTGCGTGCCACGCCGTGGTCACCGGCGAACACCACCACCCGAGCCCGTTCGAATTGTCTTGGCGGACAAAGCGCCTGGCATGACGACACCCACACCGAGAGTGTCTCGAGGCGGCCGAGCGCGCCCGCCGGCTTGGTCAGGATGTCCTGCCTGCGCCGGGCCGCCGCGGCGGCCCGGGAGTCAGGCGGGGTGACGTCGGGAAATTCCATCAGTTCGGGGCCTTCGTTCGTTTGACCCAGAGCGGCAGTCCGGCAACCACCAGGACCACCTGCTCGCAGTGCTGGGCAAGTCGTTGATTGAGTGTGCCGAGTTCGTCTGTGAAGCGCCTGCCCGCCGCCGTCGCCGCCACCACCGACAAGCCCACCTCGGGACTGACCAGCGCCAGCGGGGCGGCGAACTGCTCGACCGCGTCCACCAACTCGTCGACGTCGTCGGCTACCGAGCCGCCGTCCCATCCGCGACGGTCCAGCGCGGCGGTCAACCAGCCACCGAGGTCGTCAACGAGGGTGGGGGTGGCGGCATCGTCACCCAACAGCACCGCCAGATCAGTGGTTTCGACCGTCATCCACGACGCCGGCCGACGCTCGCGGTGTTCGGCGACCCGCCGCGCCCAAGACGAATCGGCGTCGGCCGCCGCTCCGGTCGCGACGTATCGCACGGGGTAATCGCCGGCCATGATCTCCTCGGCCCAACGTGACTTGCCCGACCTGATCCCGCCGAGCACCAGAGTGCGCACCGCGTCGAGTCGGCTCAGGCGACCTTGGCGCCGCGCTCGACCTGCGGCCGGGGCGCCCGCATCCGACGCATCTGCGAGGCGCGGCCGGCGGCGTACAGGCCGAGCTTCCAGTGTCCTTCGGTGTTGTCCGGGAACTTCGCGTCCACCACCTTGTTCACCTTGCGGCCCAGCAGGATCCCGTCGACGGCCATGATGGCCATCAACACCAGCATCGCCGGGGAGATGTAGAGCTGCACCTGCGGAACCGCCAGCATCACGAAGATCAACCCCAGCGCCGCGGGCATGAACAGGCCGAGCACGTTGCGCCGCGAGTCGACCACGTCGCGAGCCAGGCGCCGCACCGGGCCGCGATCGCGTGGCAGCAGATAGGCCTCCTCGCCGGCCATCATCCGCTCGCGGCGCTCGTTCATCGCCGCACGGCGCTCCACTTTGTCGGCCTTGCGCTCTTCCTTGGTCAGGGTGGCGCGCATCTCCTTGCGGCGCTTGCGCGCCTCGGCCGTCGTCATCGGCGCCGGCGCGACCGGTCCGCGGCGCTTGGCGGACTCGTTGCGCTTGGGGGTGGGCCGGCCTTTGGGCGCGGTGGTTCCCGCGGCGACGGCAGGCTCCTCGACGACTGTCGAAGCGGCCTGCTTGGCGTCGCCGTCATCGTTCTTACGGCCCAGCAGTTTCACGCCCGTCAGGTTACCCTGCACCGATGCGGGTGCTAATCGCGCCGGACTGCTACGGCGACAGCCTGACGGCGGTGGAAGCCGCCCAGTCCATCGCCATGGGCTGGCGGCAGGCCCGGCCGTCCGATGAATTGATGTTGGCCCCCCAGTCCGATGGGGGGCCGGGTTTCGTCGGCGTGCTGGCCAGCCGGCTCGGTGACGTGCACCGGACGCGGGTGTCCGGTCCGCTCGGCGACCACGTGGACGCCGAATGGGTGTACGACCCGGCCACCGCGACGGCGTACATCGAATGTGCCCAGGCCTGCGGGCTGAGCCTGCTGGGCGGGCCGCCGACGCCGGACACCGCGGTCGCCGCGCACAGCCGCGGGGTGGGTCAACTCGTCGGAGCCGCACTGGACCTCGGCGCGGACCGGATCGTGGTGGGGCTCGGTGGCAGCTCGTGCACCGACGGCGGGCGGGGACTCGTCGAGGCGCTCGGCGGCCCGGAGGCCGCCCGCGCCAAGCTCTCAGGTGTCGAGTTGGTCGCCGCGACCGACGTCGAGCATCCACTGCTCGGTCCGATGGGTGCCGCGCGGATCTTCGGGCCGCAGAAGGGCGCGGATCCGTCGACCGTGGAGCTCCTCGAGCAGCGGATGACCGCGTGGGCCGACACCCTCGACGCGCTGGCCGGCGACGCCGTCAGTGCGCTGCCCGGCGCCGGGGCGGCCGGGGGACTGGGGGCGGCGCTGCTGGCATTGGGCGCCCGGCGTGAATCCGGGGCGGCGGTGATCGCGGAGTACACCGGCCTGGCCGACGATATCGCCGCCGCCGACGTGATCGTCACCGGTGAGGGCCGCTTCGACGACCAGTCGCTGCACGGCAAGGTGGTCAGTGCGCTGGCCGGGGGCGCCCGTCCGCGCGGGACCCCGGTGCTGGTGCTGGCCGGGCAGGTCACCCTCCAACCCGCCGCGCTGGACGAGGCGGGCATCGCCGCGGCGCACGCCATCGCCGACTACGCGGGATCGGTTCAGGTCGCCATCGACGACGCCGCCAACCAGCTCACCGGCCTGGCCCAACGGACGGCGGCAGACCTGGACGGCTGACGCGACTCCCGGCCGCGGACGGTCGCATCGAGTCGGGAATAGCCGCAGAACAAGGTACCGTTGATGAAGTGGGTCAAATCCCCACGGGAACCCACACAGACATCTGCTTGAGGGAGACGCAATGACTGTTTCCGACCAGTCGACCACGACCACCACCCACGGTGTGACGTTGACCGACGCCGCTGCCGCCAAGGCCAAGTCGCTTCTCGACCAGGAAGGCCGTGACGACCTGGCGCTGCGGATCGCCGTGCAGCCCGGTGGCTGCGCCGGTCTGCGCTACAACCTGTTCTTCGACGACCGTGCCCTCGACGGTGACCTCACCGCCGAGTTCGGCGGCGTGACCCTGACCGTCGACCGGATGAGCGCGCCCTACGTGCAGGGCGCCTCGATCGATTTCGTCGACACCATCGAGAAGCAGGGCTTCACCATCGACAATCCGAACGCCACCGGCTCGTGCGCCTGCGGCGACTCGTTCAACTGACGCACGTCCCGTGACGGCCGCCCGGTTAGAACTGGGCGGCCGTTCGCAATAGATACGAGCAGACGAGCAGCTGGTTGCCGCTGCGCAGCACCTGGGCCACCCCTTGCTCCTCGCTGCGCGAGCCGCGCGCCCCAGACGAAGGCGCCACCTGCATGGTGAACAACACCTGGGCCTGATAGCTCGACCACGGCACGATCGCGTCGATCGAGGACACCTCCGCCCCGGTGAACTGCCTGCGGAAGGCATCGCTGGCCAGCCGCGCCAGTGCCAGATCGGACTTGCGGTCCTTGACTCCGTCGTACATGCCGCAGAGGTTGTTGCGGGCGACGGTCTCGGTGTCGCCGTTGGACAACGCGGTCAGGTAGTTCTGAATCGACGTTTTGGTCGCCGACTCGCTGAAGACGCCGGTCGCGGTGGCGGCCGGGCGGCCCGTGCGGATGGTCAGGACAGCCACCACGGCGACGACGACGAGCACCAGCGCCAGCAGGGCAAGCCACACGGCTTTCCGGCGCCGTGGCTTGGTGTAGGGCACCGGCGGGGGCAGCGCCCCCGGGTAGACGCCCGGGTAGGGACCCATCGGCGGCGGGGGTCCCGCCGCGCCGTACGGCTCGTCGGGATACGGCTCGGAGTATGCCGGCTCTCCGGGAGGTGGTTGACCCTCGGCGCCGACCTGTTGGTGCGGCGGAATGGGCCCAGCCATCGATATGTCTCCCGGAGTCAGCGGCCAGAATTGCTTACCGACCGGAGAGGCGCCCACGTCGGGGCCATATAGTCGGCTCTTGTACGCAGGCTAGCGCACGGGGCCGGAAAAGAACGCGCGACGTTGCGCAGGTACCGTTACCTAGATCCACTAGTGAATGAAGGGCGGACGCTTCGTGACCATCGCGGTGACCGGATCCATTGCCACCGACCACCTGATGCGCTTTCCCGGGCGGTTCTCCGAACAACTCCTCGCCGAACACCTGCAGAAGGTGTCGCTGAGCTTCCTGGTCGACGATCTGGTGGTGCACCGCGGCGGTGTGGCCGGCAACATGGCCTACGCGATCGGCGTGCTCGGTGGCAGCGCGGCCCTGGTGGGGGCCGCGGGAGTCGACTTCACCGACTACCGGGAGTGGCTGGAAGCGGCCGGTGTCGACTGCGACAACGTGCTGATCTCCGACACCGCCCATACCGCACGGTTCGTCTGCACGACCGACCTGGACATGGCCCAGATCGCCTCGTTCTACCCGGGCGCGATGTCGCAGGCCCGCAACATCAAGCTGGCCGGCGTGGTCGAGGCGATTGGCACGCCCGATCTGGTGATCGTGGGTGCCAACGACCCCGACACCATGTTCTTGCACACCGACGAGTGCCGGAAGTTGGGTCTGGCGTTCGCCGCCGACCCGTCCCAGCAGCTCGCCCGGCTCTCCGGCGACGAGATCCGGCGCCTCATCGATGGCGCGACCTACCTGTTCACCAACGACTACGAGTGGGACCTGCTGCTGTCCAAGACCGGCTGGACCGACGCCGACGTGCTGGCCCAGGTCGGCCTGCGGGTCACCACCCTGGGTGCCAAAGGCGTCGATCTGGTCGACGCCGACGGCACCACCATCCACGTCGACGTGGTCCCGGAGACCGCACAGGTCGACCCGACCGGGGTGGGCGACGCGTTCCGCGCCGGTTTCCTGACCGGGCGCAGCGCCGGGCTGAGCCTGGAGCGCTCGGCGCAGCTGGGATCGCTGGTGGCCGTTCTGGTGCTGGAGACGACGGGCACCCAGAACTGGAAGTGGGACCTCGGGGTGGCCAAGACCCGCCTTGCCGACGCCTACGGCGCGGCGGCGGCCGAGGAGATCGCCCAGGCGCTGGCCGCCTAGAGCTGCACCGGGTACTGCGGCTCGCGGATCACCGGTGTCACGCTGTGCTCCACGAAGATCGCATGCCACAGCATGAAGATGAGCACCGTCCACAGCCGCCGGCTGTGGTCACCGTCCCCGGTGCGGTGCCCGTCGAGCATGCGGCGCACGGCAGCGATGTTGACCAGGTGATCGGCCTGCGACGCGGCGATCATCTCGTACGCCCAGTCCATCAGCTCCCCGGAGCGCAGCCAGTGCCGGATCGGGACCGGGAAGCCCAGCTTGGCCCGGTTCAACACGTGGGCGGGCACGATCGGCTCGAGGGCGCGACGCAGGGCGTACTTGGTGGTCGTGCGGGTGATCTTCTGGTCGAAAGGCAGCCGGGAGGCCACCGCGAAGACCTCCGGGTCCAGGAATGGCACCCGCAACTCCAGTGAGTTGGCCATCGTCATCTTGTCGGCTTTGACCAGGATGTCGCCCCGCAGCCAGGTGAACAGATCGATGTGCTGCATCCGGGCGACCGGATCCCAGCCGGCTGACTCCGCATACACCGCGCCGGTGACGTCGGTGTGCGTCCAGCCCGGGTTGAATCCCGGCAGCACCGCGCGCAACTGTTCGTCGCTGAAGCTGCGCGCGTTGCCGTAGTAGCGCTCCTCGAGGGTCAACGACCCTCGGTGCAACAGGCTTTTGCCGCGCATGCCCTCCGGCAGAGGTCGCGACGCCCGGCCCAGCGACCTGCGTACCGGCCGGGGTAGATAGTCGAATCCCTTGAGCGACAACGGCTCCCGATAAATCGTGTAGCCGCCGAACAGCTCGTCGGCGCCCTCGCCGCTCAACACGACCTTGACGTGTTTGCGGGCTTCGCGGGCGATGAAGAACAGCGGCACCAGCGCCGGATCCGCCACCGGTTCGTCGAGATACCAGACGATCTCGGGCAGGGCCGCGACGAACTCCGACTGACTGACCACCTTGGTGACATGCCGGGCGCCGATCGCCTCTGCCGAGGCCACCGCGACGTCCACCTCGGAGAAACCTTCGCGTTCGAAACCGGTGGTGAAGGTGATCAGCCGGGGGTTGTGCCGGATCGCGAGCGCGGCGATAGCGGTGGAATCGATGCCACCGGACAGGAACGCCCCGACGGTGACGTCCGCGCGCATGTGCTTGGCCACCGAATCTTCGAGCACCTCGGTGATCTCGTCGTAGCGCGACTGTTCGCTGCCTGCGACGAATGGCCGCGCGGAGAAGCGGGGGGAGAAGTAGCGACTGATCGCCGGCGGCTGCCCCGGGCGGATCACCGCGTAGCAGCCCGACTCCAGCCGGCGGATGCCCCGGTGCAGAGTCTCGGGCTCGGGAACGTACTGCAGCACGGTGTAGTGCTGGACGGCCCGCGGATCCAGCGAGTCGTCGAACCGGATGTCCTCGGCGAGTGCGAGTAGGCACTTCTTCTCGCTGCCCACCGCGGTGCCGCCCGGACCGGTCGCCATGAACAGCGGCTTGATCCCGAACGGGTCGCGTGCGCAGAACAGCTCCTGCTTGGCGGTATCCCACAGGGCGAACGCGAACATGCCGCGCAGCCGGGTCAGCGCGGCGGTGCCCCAGTGATGGTAGGCGGCCAGGATCGCCTCGCCGTCCCCGTCGGTCGCGAAGACCGCGCCGAACTCCGAGTGCAGCTGCGCCCGAATCTCCAGGTAGTTGTAGATCTCGCCGTTGAACACCAGCACGTAACGGTCGGGCTGCTCGGGGGGACCCCAGCGCAACGGCTGGTGGGAGTGCGCGATGTCGATGATCGACAGCCGGTTGAAGCCGAGGACCACCTGCTCGTCGGACCAGGTGCCCGGCTCGTCGGGCCCCCGGTGGCGCATCAGGTGCGACGCGCCGGCCACCGCATCGACGGTCGCGGAGGTGATGCTGCTTGCCGGGGCTGAAACCAGGGCAAGCAGTCCGCACACGCGGCCAAGTATGCCGCACGGCGACAGGTGCGACGAATGCGCCGCATCATCGACTCGAGACCCGAATTGGAGGTGTGTCGGGCTTGGCGTTCGGGTGTGGTCTACGCTGCGTAGTATTCGATTCGCGGAAAAGTTCCCGCGACGAGAAAAATGCGGTTCATTAGGGCCACGAGCAGGACCTGAAACAGGAGGCGCCAAAGTGAAAACCCGCGGTTCCCGGCCCCGTGCGGTGGCGCTTGCCGTCACCTTCGGCGTGCTGGCGCTGACGCTCAGCGGGTGCAGCTGGCAGGAAGTCTTGGGCCTGGGCTGGCCCAAGGGCATCACACCGGAAGCGCACGCCAACCGCGACCTGTGGGTCGGCTCGGTCATCGCCGCCCTCGTCGTCGGTGTGATCGTGTGGGGCTTGACCTTCTGGACCATGGCCTTCCACCGCAAGAAGAAGGGTGAACAGCAGGAGCTGCCGCGCCAGTTCGGCTACAACATGCCGCTGGAGCTGGTGCTGACCGTCATCCCCTTCCTGATCATCTCCGTGCTGTTCTACTTCACGGTCGTCGTGCAGGAGAAGATGGTGCACCGGGACCCCAATCCCGAGGTCGTCATCGACGTCACGGCGTTCCAGTGGAACTGGAAGTTCGGCTACCAGAAGGTCGACTTCAAGGACGGCACGCTCAACTACGACGGCGCGGACCCGGCCCGCAAGGCCGCCATGGTCTCCAAGCCGGAGGGCGTTGACGCCCACGGCGAGGAGCGCGTCGGCGCGGTGCGCGGCCTGAACCCCGAGGACCGCACCTACCTCAACTTCGACAAGGTCGAGACGCTGGGCACCAGCGACGAGATCCCCGTCCTGGTGCTGCCCGCCGGCAAGCGCATCGAATTCCAGGTCGCCTCGGCGGACGTCATCCACTCGTTCTGGGTGCCGGAGTTCCTGTTCAAGCGCGACGTGTTCCCGGATCCGGAAGCCAACCACTCGGAGAACAAGTTCCAGGTCGCCGAGATCGAGCAGACCGGAGCGTTTGTCGGGCGGTGCGCCGAGATGTGCGGCACCTACCACTCGATGATGAACTTCGAGGTCCGGGTGGTCTCGGCCAACGACTTCAAGGCTTACCTCGAGCAGCGCATCGCCGGTAAGACCAATGCCGAGGCGCTTCAGGCGATCAACCAGTCGCCGGTCGCGACGAGCACCCGCCCGTTCGACACCCGTCGGGGCGAGCAAGTGATCCCGCAGGCGAGCAAGTAAGGGACCGCAGATGCATATCGAAGCCAGGCTGTTCGAAATCCTGACCGCGTTCTTCGTGCTCGCCGCTGTGGTCTATGGCGTGCTCACCGCGATCTTCGGCAACGGCGGTATCGAGTGGGCGGGCACCACGGCGTTGGTGCTCACCGCCGGTCTGTCGTTGATCATCGGCACGTTCTTCCGATTCGTGGCCCGTCGTCTGGACACCCGGCCCGAGGACTACGAGGACGCTGAAATCAGCGACGGCGCAGGTGAGTTGGGCTTCTTCGCGCCGCACAGCTGGTGGCCGATCCTGATCGCGCTGTCCTTCTCCACCGCCGCTGTCGGCGCCGCATTGTGGCTACCCTGGCTGATCGCCGCCGGCGTGGCCTTCGTCCTGGCGTCGGTGTGCGGTCTGGTGTTCGAGTACTACATCGGTCCCGAGAAGCACTGAGCGCCTCGACGAAGGTCACAATCAAGGCGTCACTTGACGCCGAACGCCGTGCTGCGTGCGTCGACCCTCCGTCCGGTTCGGTAGGGTTTTGCCAGGGCAACGGGAGCCGTCGGCACGCTGCGCGCCAGTCCTTGGCCCGCGTGCCGCGGTGATGTAGTCGAAAGAGGACAGGCGAGCATGAGCGGGCCGAATCCGCCAGATGAGGAGCCGGGCGGTCAGCACCCGGATCAGCCGACCGAGGAGTACCGGGGCGACAGCCCGACCGGCACTGGTTTCCATGCCTACTCCGCGCCGGAATCGGAGCAGTACACCGCCGGCCCCTACGTCGCGCCCGATCCGGCGCTCTACGACTATGACAGCTACGACGCCGGCACCGAACTGGTCGAGGATGCCGCACCGCCGAAGTGGCCCTGGGTGGTCGGAGTCACCGCGATCATCGCCGCCATCGCCCTGGTGGTGTCCGTCTCGCTGCTGGTGACCAGCACCGACACCAGCAATCTGGCCGTCCCGACGACAACCACGGTCAAGCCGCCGCCGGTGCAGGACGAGATCACCCCGACCACCGAGCCGCCCCCACCGCCTCCTCCGCCGCCCACGACCGAGGAGCCGCCGCCCCCGCCGCCCACCGAGACGGTGACGGTGACCACCGAGCCGCCGCCCCGCCGCCGCCGCCGGCCACCACGGAGGCGCCGCCGCCGGTGACGACGACGACGGCTCCGCCGCCGGCGACGACCACCACGACCACCCCGGCCGGGCCGCGCCAGGTCACCTACTCGGTGACCGGGACCAAAGCTCCCGGTGACATCATCTCGGTGACCTACGTCGACGCTTCCGGGCGTCAGCGCACCCAGCGCAACGTCTACATCCCGTGGTCGTTGACAGTGACACCGATCTCGCAGTCCGACGTCGGCTCGGTACAGGCCTCGAGCCTGTTCCTGGTCAGCAAGTTGAACTGCTCGATCACGACCAGCGACGGAGTTGTGTTGTCGTCCAATCAGAACAACGCCGCCCAGACGAGCTGCTGATGGCACGCGAGTCCGAACTCCCAGCGGCGGGGGAGACAGAGTCCGAGAACCGGTCCCCGGAGACGGTGGACCGGTTGCTGGTCGGCGTGTGCGGCGCGATCTGGCTGGTCCTGCTCGCGGTAAGCGTCATCGCGATCGTCGCGCTGGTCGACATGAGCCGCGGCCACACCGCCGGCGGAGACGGCAGCAAGACACCCTGGCTGCTGTACAGCATCATCATCGTCTCGGCGCTCATCATCGTCGGTGCGATTCCGCTGCTGATCCGCGCCCGGCGCACCGCACAGGCCGACGCGCGGCTGAGCTCGCCCGCACAGACCTCGGCCCCGGCTCCGTCGCCGAAGCCCGCCGCGGCCGCCGGGCGGCCCGCTGAGGCGCCCACCGAGAAGCTGAAGGTGTTCGGCTCCACGGTGGACCCCTATGAGCGCTATCAGCCCGACTTCGCGCAGTCCTCGGCCTCACGGCGCGCCGACCCGCTGATCCCCGCCACCGAGCTGGACCGGTTGTGGCTGCGGTGCACGGTGATGCTGGCCGGGGCCATCGGCCTGGCCCTGGTCGGGGTGTCGACGGCGACCTATCTGCTGGCCGTGGACAACGACACGGCGGCCTGGGTGGGTCTTGGCCTGGCCGCTGTCATCACCGTCGCGATGCCGGTGATTCCGGTGACCTACCTGCGCCAGCTGCACGGCGCGGTGGAGGAGGCAGCCCCGGCCCAGTGAGCTTCGACTGGGACCACAACGCGTTCTACCACCGGCTGGTGCTCCGCCGGCTGCCACCGGGGTGTGAACGCGCGCTCGACGTGGGTTGCGGGGCAGGCACTTTGGCCGGCAAGCTGGCTGCGCGGGCAGATCATGTCGACGCCTTGGACCGGTCGGTCCAGATGATCGAAGCCGCCCGCCGCTGCGTCGGCGCCAACGTGTCCTGCATCCTCGCCGACATCGGTGACCATCACCTGGTGGTCGACAGCTACGACGCGATCGTGTCGGTTGCGGTGCTGCACCACCTGGCGGCCGAAGACGTGTTGCCGCGGCTGGCGGCCGCGCTGCGGCCCGGGGGAGTGCTGGTGATCGTCGGGTTGCCGGCGCGGGACCTACGCCGGGACTGGTATGTCGAAATCGCGTCGATGCTGCTGAATCCGGTGTTCGGTGCGCAGTTTTCACTGCTGCGCGGGCTGACCGGCCGCAGCTGGTATGCCCACGAACCCACCCACGACGTGATGCCCGTCAGCGACCATGCCCCGCTGACCACCCGGCAGCTGGCGGACCTGGCGCGCCGGACACTGCCCGGATCGCGGGTCAGGCGCCTGCTGTTCTGGCGTTATCTGCTGGTTTGGCACAAGCCCTGACAACGACCCCTGACAACGACGAAGCCCCGGGCCTGCAGGGCCCGGGGCTTCGACTGTCGAACTTCTAGTGGTGGCCGTTTCCATTCCCGTTGGACTCGCCGTCCTGCCATTCGCGCAGCGCGGTGAGTGCCTTGTGCTCGGAGGCGTGTGCGGCCTCGTTGAGCGCGGCATCCTCGGATGCCGGGTCGGCGGACAGGAAACTGCCGTGGCCGGGGCGGCCGCCGGAGCCGAGCTTGTTCATCCGCTTGGGCAGCGCCGCCCCCTGGTACTCCAGTGGGATCGGGTGGCCATGGTCGTCGACCGGGCCCAGCGGTTGGTGCAGCTCGACGTAGGCGCCGTGGGGCAGCCGCTTGATGATGCCGGTCTCGATGCCGTGCTCGAGCACCGCGCGGTCGCTGCGCTGCAGGCCAACCGCCCACCGGTAGGCGATGAAGAACACCAGCGGCGGCAGCACCAGCGAACCGATGCGGCCGATCCACGTCGTCGCGTTCAGCGAGATGTGGAACTTCAGCGCGATGACGTCGTTCATCGCCGCGAGCGTCCACACCATGTACAGCGAGATCGCCATGGCACCGATCGCCGTGCGCGTCGGTGCGTCACGCGGACGCTGCAGCAGGTTGTGGTGAGCGTTGTCACCGGTGATCTTCTTCTCCAGGAACGGGTAGGCGATCAGCAGGATGAACACCAGGCCCATCACCAGGGCGACCCAGAACGCGGCCGGCACGGTGTGGTGCCAGAAGTACAGCTCCCACGGCGGGAAGATACGGGCCAGACCTTCGGTCCACATCATGTAGAAGTCGGGCTGACTACCCGCCGACACCTGGGACGGCTTGTAGGGGCCGAGCTGCCAGATCGGGTTGATCTGCAGCAGACCGCCCATCAGGCCCAGGATGCCGACCGTCATCGCGAAGAACGCGCCGGACTTCACCGCGAACACCGGCATGACGCGCACACCGACGACGTTCTTCTCGGTGCGGCCCGGGCCGGGGAACTGGGTGTGCTTCTGGAACCACACCAGCGCCAGGTGAACTCCGATGAGCGCCAGGATGATTCCCGGGATCAGCAGGATGTGTAGGGCGTACATGCGCGGCAGCAGAGTGCCCACCGCATCGCACCGGTAGCCGACCCCGCCGCAGGGGAAGTCACCACCGAACAGCGCCCAGTGCAGCCAGGTGCCGATGATCGGCACGCTCATCGTGATCGATGACAGCGCCGCCCGCAGGCCGATGCCGGAGAGCAGATCGTCGGGCAGCGAGTAGCCGAAGTAGCCCTCGAACATGGCCAGGATCAGCAACAGCGAACCGATCACCCAGTTGGCCTCGCGCGGGCGGCGGAACGCACCGGTGAAGAAGATGCGGGCCAGGTGCACCATGATCGCCGCGGCGAACAGCAGCGCCGCCCAGTGGTGGATCTGGCGGACGAACAGGCCACCGCGCACCTCGAAGCTGATGTCCAGCGTCGACGCGAACGCCTTGGACATCTCGATGCCCCGAAGGGGTTGGTAGACACCGTTGTAGGTGACCTCAGCCATCGACGGGTCGAAGAACAGCGTGAGGTACACGCCGGTGAGCAGCAGCACGATGAAGCTGTACAAGGCGATCTCACCCAGCAGGAACGACCAGTGCGTGGGGAAGACCTTGTTCAGCTGGCGCCGTACCGCAGCCGACGGGTGATAGCGGGAGTCGATGTCGTCGCCCTGCTTGGCCAGGGCATCAGCGAGTTTCGGACTCATGATGTGCGCTCCCAGAATGCGGGTCCGACGGGCTCGGCGAAGTCGCCGTTGGCGACCAGATACCCGTCGGAGTCAATAGTGATGGGCAACTGCGCCAGTGCCCGCGCGGCCGGACCGAAGATGGGCCGGGCGAAGTGCAGTGCGTCGAACTGCGATTGGTGGCACGGACACAGGATGCGGTAGGTCTGCTGTTCGAACAGCGAGGCCGGGCAGCCCAGGTGCGAGCAGACCTTCGTATAGGCGAACAGGTCACCGAAGTTGAAGTTCTCCTGACCCTGGCGCTTGACCACCTTGGGCATGTCGACCGACCGGATGCGGATGAGCATCACCGGGTTTCGCACACCCATCGCGATTTCGGACAACCGTTCGTGGCTCTCCACGGTGGTCCCGTCGCCGTCGGACTCTCGCCAGGGGAACACCGTCTCCATGCCGCCGGCGTCGATGTCCTCGGGGCGCATCTTGACGAACGGGGACTCGCCGGGCAGTCCGGTTGCCCGCGCCAGGTAGATGGTCTCGCCCTGGAAACGGGGCGTCCACCCCGAGGTCCACAGCACGGCCTTCTTGCCCTCGGCGGTCTGAACCACCGGCTTCCACGGGTTCTTGATCAGGCCGCCGATGAAGGCCACCAACGTGCCTGCGCCGAACGCGCCGAGCCCGATGCCCAGCGACAACCCGACCAGCTTGCGCCGCTTGATGGTCGATCCCTCGAGGGCGTCGGTGAGGTTGGCGACGACGGTCTTGCGCTGGATCTCCGGGGAGCGTCCGTCGTGGCGGTCTTGAACCGAGATCTCCTCGGGGATGAACCGCTTCTGGTACAGCACCGCGCCGATGCCGATCGCCAGAATCGAGAGCCCGAAGGTCAGACCGTAGAGCGGGGTGGCGAACTCCGACCAGGCGATCCCGTTGGAGCCGTCCCACTGCCACGGCCAGAACAGGAACACCAGCAGCAGGGCCAGGCCGAACAGGCCGCCGAGCAGCAGCCACAGCGCGACCCCGCGCTCGGCGCGCTTCTCGGCGCGGGTGCCCTCGACCGGCCAACGCGGCTCTTTGAGGATGGTCTCGACGCCGTCGATCCTGCCGCCGAGTTCGACCAGTTCCTCGCGGGACATGGTGGCCAGTTGCTCGTCGGTCGGCTGGCCCGGAACGCCGGCGTGACCCGGTGCGTCGGTGCCCTTCACGTTCGGGTCACTCATGATGCTCTTGCTCCGATCCACAGCGCCGCCGCGATAAGGGCGACCATGCCGATGATCCATGCCGCCATGCCCTCAGAGGAGGGGCCGAAGCCGCCGAGGCCGTAGCCGCCCGGATCGGGCGCCTCGGTGGCCATCCGCACGTAGGCGACGATGTCCTTCTTCTCCTCCGGCGAGAGCTGCCGGTCGGAGAACTTGGGCATGTTCTGCGGGCCGGTCAGCATCGCGGTGTAGATCTGTGCGGGCGTGGCCGGCTCCAGCGGCGGGGCGTACTTGCCGGACGACAGTGCGCCGCCCTTGCCGGTGAAGTTGTGGCACGAAGCGCAGTTCAGGCGGAACAGGTCACCGCCGCGGGCCATGTCATTGCCCAGCAGCGAGTGGTCGGCGACCTGGCCGTTGGCGTCCCGGGGCACCAGCGGACCGCCGCCGTTGGCCTGCACATAGGCGCCGAGGGCGTCGATCTGGGCTTCGTCGAAGATCGGGTCCTTGCGGGGGGCCTGCGCCTCGCCGCGCATGGCGGGCATGCGGCCGGTGGAGACCTGGAAGTACACCGCGGCCTCGCCGACGCCGATCAGGCTGGGCCCGCGGCCCTGGACACCCTGCAGGTTGGCGCCGTGGCAGGTGACACACGAGGTGTCGAACAGCTGCTTACCGGTGCGCAGCAGCGCCGACTGCGATTCGTCGGCGACCGCCACCTGCGGTGTGGGCGTCAGAGTGGCGGCCAGGCCGCCGGCGACTCCGAGGCCGACCAACAGCAGTACCGCTCCGGTCAGGCGGCGACGAAGTCGACGACGCGACTTGTCGCTCAGAGCCGGAGAATCGGACCGCCCCGATCTCTTGAGCATCGAACCCCTTCTCATCAACGGATGAAGTAGATCGTCGCGAACAGGGCGATCCACACGATGTCGACGAAGTGCCAGTAGTAGGACACGACGATGGCGGCGGTGGCCTGGGCGGGCGTGAACTTGCTCATCTTCGTGCGCAGCAGCAGCAGTACGAACGCGATGAGACCGCCGATGACGTGCAGGCCGTGGAAGCCGGTGGCGAGGTAGAACACGCTGCCGTAGGCGCTGCCCGGGATCGTCGTGCCGTGGGTGACGAGGTGGTAGTACTCGTAGCCCTGGCCGAGGACGAAGAAGGCGCCCATCGCGAGGGTGATCACGTACCAGCGGCGGAGTCCGAAGACGTCACCGCGCTCGGCCGCGAACACACCCATCTGACAGGTGAACGACGAAGCGATCAGCACCAGCGTCACCGGAACCGCCTGATACAGGTTCAGCTCGGTCGGTGGTGGCGGCCATACCCCGCCGGCCTGAGCACGCGCAGTGAAGTACATCGCGAACAGTCCAGCAAAGAACATCAGCTCACTGGAAAGCCACACGATAGTGCCAACACTGACCATGTTCGGCCGGTTCAGCGAATGTACGCGCGATGTGATCGCAGTTCCCGAAGTGCCAACAGCGCTCGTCACATCAAGAAGTATGACGCTTTGTAGTTGTTGAGGTACAGCCAGGGGCCGAATTAGTCATAACTGTCGTTGAACCGCCCGGTGGAGTTCCCGGCCGGCATGGGAATATCGGCGCGTGACTGTGCCCGTTTCGCACCCCGGTTCCGGCTCGCCGATTTCGTCATGGCCGCAGGTCCTGGACCGGTTGACCGCCGGCCAGGAGCTCGCGCCGGGGGAGGCTGCCTGGGCGATGGACCAGATCATGACCGGGGTCGCGACACCGGCTCAGATCGCCGCCTTCGGCGTGTCGATGAAGATGAAGCGTCCGACCGCCGCCGAAGTGCGCGAGTTGGCCGACACGATGCTGCGTTACGCGCTTCGGGTGCCGACCGACGTGATCGGCACCGACACCGTGGACATCGTCGGCACCGGCGGGGACCGCGCCAACACGGTCAACCTCTCGACGATGTCAGCGGTCGTGGTGGCCGCCGCCGGGGTGCCGGTGGTCAAGCACGGCAACCGGGCCGCGTCGTCGAAGAGTGGTGGCGCCGACATGCTCGAGGCCTTGGGCGTGCGCATCGACCTGGGACCCGAACAGGTGGCCCAGTGCGTGGCCGAGGTGGGTATCGGGTTCTGCTTCGCCCCGGTCTTCCATCCGTCCTACAAGTACGCCGGGGCGCCGCGCCGCGAGATCGGTGTGCCGACGGTATTCAATCTGCTTGGGCCGCTTACCAATCCGGCCGGCCCGCGGGCCGGCCTGATCGGGTGCGCGTTCGGCGACCTCGCCGAGGTGATGGCCGGGGTGTTCGCCGCCCGGCGGTGCAGTGTGCTCGTCGTGCACGGTGACGACGGACTGGACGAACTGACCACGACGACCACCAGCACCATCTGGCGGGTGCAGGCCGGCACCATCGACAAGCTGACCTTCGACCCACTGGGGTTCGGGTTCCCGCGCGCGCACATCGACGAACTGGTCGGCGGGGAGGCCGAGGAGAACGCCGCGCAGGCGCGCGCGGTTCTCGGCGGTGCGCACGGGCCGGTGCGCGACGCGGTGATCCTCAACGCGGCGGGGGCGATGGTCGCCCACGCCGGGTTATCCAGCCACGCCGAATGGCTGCCGTCGTGGGAGGACGGGCTGGCCCGGGCCGCCGAGGCGATCGACTCCGGGGCGGCCGAACAACTCCTGGCGCGTTGGGTTCGGTTCACCCAGCAGCTCTGAGTCGAGCCGGCGGGCCTGTTCGGCGGCCAGCCGGGCCGAGCGCGCGGTGGCCGCCCACTGCGCCCATGGCCCGGCGGATTCCAACGGTGAGGACAAACCCGTTGTGGCGCTGACGATCCGGACCCCCGGCGCGGCCAGCCAGCGGGAGATCAGGGCCGCCTCTTCGACCAGCGCGCCGCCCAGCGGCGCCGGCCGCGGCAGCACCACCTGGGCGCCCGCGCGCAACGCGTCGACCACCGGCATCGGCGGCACACCGCGGCGTGCGGTGCCCGCGCCGGCCAGTTGCGCGTGTCGCACCACCACCAACTGCCAGCCGCCGGCGCCGTCGGGCGCGGCGGCCACCAATTCCTCGACATCGGCCAGCGCCCGCAGGCGTTGGCCGCGCCACAGCACGTCGACGGCGTGCGCGATGTGATCGCGCAGCCGTGCGGCGCTCTCGTAGCGCGCCCGGTCGGCGAGGTCGTTGACCTGGGTCACCGCTGCGCCGAGCGGGGAGTTGTCCAATCCGTCGATGAGCGCGGACACCCGCTGCGGAGCTGACGCGTAGTCGAGTGCCGACACGCCCCGTGGTGCCGGGCAGGGCGCCACCTCGCGGACCGGGCAGGCCGGCCCGTGCTCTGCCGTGCGCCCGATGCGGGAGGTGCAGGTGCGCACACCGGTGAACCGGGCCAGCAGCGCAGCGGTGTCGACAGCGTCGGCGCGCGACCGGAAGGGGCCGATCGCCCGATCGTGCCGCGGCTCGCGCACCACCGAAAGCCGGGGGAATGCCTCCTCGGTCAGCACCACCCACCACCACCGGTGCGGAAAACGGGAGCGGCGGTTGTAGGGCGGCGCGTGCGCGGCCAGCAGCCGCAACTCGCGGACACCGGCCTCCAGGGCGTGGGCGCACTCGACATGGTCGACCCGCTCGGCGAGGCCCACCATCTCCTTGATCCGGCCGCGCGGGTCGGCACCGGTGAAGTACTGGCCGACCCGGCGGCGCAGATCGCCGGCCGTGCCGATGTACAGCACTTCACCGCCCGCGCTGCGGAACAGATACACCCCGGGCCGGTGCGGAAGGTTGCGGGCCAGCACCCGCTTTCCGCGCTGGGCGTTGGTCACGTTCGGCAGGTAGCCGCGCAACTCGGTGTAGGTGTGCACGCCCTGATTGCCGACCCGCTCGATCAGGGCGTGCAGCACGTCGACGGTGGCCCGGGCGTCGTCGAGCGCTCGGTGCGTCGGCTGCGTTGCCGAGCCGACCAGCTTGGCCAGCGTCGCCAGCCGGACGCTGGGCGCCTCCTCACGGGTGAGCACCCGGCGGGCCAGGCGCACCGTGCACAACACCGGCGGGCGCGGCCAGGTGATGCCGCACTGCTCGGCGGCGGACTTCAGGAAGCCGATGTCGAAGCCGGCGTTGTGTGCCACCAGCACCGCACCGCGCGCGAATTCCAGGAACATCGGCAGCACCGCCGCGATCGTCGGGGCGTCGCGCACCATCGCGGTGGTGATCCCGGTCAACTGCACGATCTGCGGCGGGATCGAGCGCCCCGGGTCCACCAGCGTTGCGAACTCGCCGAGCACCTCACCGCCCCGGACTTTGACCGCACCGATCTCGGTGATCGCGTCGCGGGAGCCGTCGGCTGAGGCGGTGGCGCGGCCACCGGTGGTCTCCAGGTCGACGACGACGAACGTGGTCTCCCGCAGCGAGATGTCCGCGGCCGGATCGACGTCGACGAAGCTCAGCTGCGCGTCGATCGGTGAACCTGCCACAGCCGTTGACGGTAAGCAGTGGCACCGACAGCCGGCGGCTGCCACTCCGGGGGCCGGCCCGACCTGCCGGACTTGTCGGGGGTCGCGGTTAGCGTGCGGCCAACCCGATGAGAGGAGATCCCGATGGGGACAGAACCGTGTGAACCAGTCGTCATCGACTGCGACGACTGTGCGGTGCGTGGGCCGGGATGCCGCGACTGTGTGGTGAGCGTGCTGCTCGGTGTACCGGAGACTTTGCTGGACGATGAACGGGCCGCGTTGGAGGTGCTGGCAGACGCCGGTTTGGCGCCTCGATTGCGGCTGGTGCCCATCCATCGACACCGCGGGCCGGGCCTGGCGAGTTAGTGCCCTGGTACGTTGGACGGAAGGTTGTGACTGATGTGACCTACGTGGCTGAGAGTCTGTTAAATCTGCGTCTCACGTTGGACAAGGCCGATGCCATTTCGTAACCTATCCGAGACCTAAGGCGACTCGACGCGCTGGCGTCGACGGCACTTATAAGGATGCTGAATCTTGAGGTTTGACCGCACGTTCCTGACTAAACGCGTTCTTCAACGCCCTCTAGTTGGTGGGATTGCGGTCCTGGCGGTTCTTTCCGCCGTTATCTCTGGCACTGTGCACGCCGATCCGGCCGAAGACGGTGTGGCAAAGCTCAATGAGCTGTCCCGGCAGGCTGAACAGCTCACCGAATCCATGCATTCGGCTCAGCTTGACCTCGACAAGAAGCTGCAAGCCCAGGCTGCCGCCGAGCGCAAGCATACCGATGACCTGGCCGCTGCCGACGCCGCGAAGGGCCAGCTGGCAACCTATCAGGGCGCGGTCGACAAGTTTGCTGCGGCCGTCTACATGGGTGGCCGCACCGACGGTCTGAACGCGATGCTGACCGCGGAATCCCCACAGGGCCTGATCGACAAGATGGCCGTGCAGCGCGTGATGGCCACCGAGATGGCGGCCCAGATGCAGAGCTACCGCCGGCTCAACGACGAGGCCAAACAGGCCGAGGCCGCCTCGGCGAAGTCGGCCGACGATGCCAAGACGGCCGCCGAGCAGGCCGCAGCCGTGCGCGCCGACCTCCAGCGCAAGCAATCCCAGCTGCAGGTGCAGATCGCCGCCGTCAAGTCGCGTTACCAAACCCTCACACCCGATCAGCGCACCGCGCTGGCCGCCCCCGGCCCGGTTCCGCCGCCGGAGATCCTGGCCGCGCCGGCCCCCGATGCGTTGCCGCCGATCGAGGACGCGCCGCCGCCACCGGACGCGCCGCCTGCCGCCGAGGTCATTCCGATGGCTGCGGTTCCGGCCCCCGGGCCCAGCGGCGACCAGGCCGCCGTCGCCGTCCAGGCCGCGCTCACCCGCATCGGTGATCCCTACGTGTGGGGTGGTTCCGGACCCAACGCGTTCGACTGCTCCGGCCTTGTCATGTGGGCCTTCCAGCAGGCCGGCGTCTTCCTGCCGCACTCCAGCCAGGCGCTGGCCGCGGGCGGGCAGCCGGTGTCGCTGGATCAGATGCAGCCCGGTGACGTCGTCAACTACTACTCCGACGCCTCGCATTCGGCGATCTACATCGGCGACGGGATGATGGTTCACGCCTCGACATTCGGTCAGCCGGTCCGCATCGCGCCGGTCAACAACGCTCCGATCTACAACGTCCGTCGGTACTGAGTCCGTCGGTACTGAGTCCGTCGGTACTGGCCGGCGCAGGCCCCGGCGCCTCGCCGACGTCTTGTCCGTGGTGCTGGTCGCCGAACTGGTGATCGCGGCCAACCTGCTGGCCACATCGGCCCCGACGCCCGCCGAGTCGTCGAGCATCACGAGCGTCCAGGCCGACGCACGCCCACCGGTGGTGGGCGACGGCAGAACGGTTCGGTTGATCAGCCTGGGCGGAACCCGCACCGATGAGTTGCTCACCCGAATCCTTGCCGACATGGGCGGGGCGGTCGATGCCGTCGACCGGTTCTGGGGCACCGATTGGGACCGCGAGATCGTTGTCATCGCCACCGACTCCGAGCCGCAGTTCGTCGCACAAGCCGGCCTGAACCCCAACGGGCGGTGGTCAGACATCGCTGCGGTGTCGGTGGCCGACGGTGTCGACTTCAATCGGCACCAGGCCAGCGGTCAACGCATGGTGATCGCCCCCGGCGCGAGTTCGATGAGCGACTCGTCGTTGCGAATCGTGTTGACCCACGAGCTGTTTCACCTCGCCGCTCGAGCCGACACCGCGCTCGACGCGCCGCGGTGGCTGGTCGAGGGCACCGCGGACTTCGTCGCCCGACCACCGGCACCGCTACCCGCCACTGCCGCAGCCGACACCGCCCTGCCCAGCAGCGCCGAACTCGACGCGTTCGGGCCGCAACGAGCGATGGGCTACGACCGCGCATGGTGGTTCGCCCGCTTCGTCGCCGACACCTACGGTGTGGCCGCCCTGCACCGGCTCTACCTGCAGGCGTGCGGACCCGGCCACCCCGACTTCGCCGCCGCGGTACGCGACAGCCTCGACACCGACCTCAACGAGCTACGCGCCCGCTGGGCGCGCTGGCTGAGGCGATAGCGTATGCGTCGATGACGCGAGTGCTGCTGGTCACCAACGACTTTCCGCCGCGCCGCGGTGGCATCCAGTCCTATCTCGAACAATTCGTGGATCGGCTGGTAGCCACCGGCGAACACCGGCTCACCGTCTACGCGCCGCAGTGGAAGGGCGCTGACGACTACGACCGCGTCGCCGGTTACCCAATCGTGCGCCACCCCGGCACGCTGATGCTTCCCGAACCGGGGGTGGACCGCCGGATGCGCCATCTGATCGCCGAGCACGACATCGAAACGGTGTGGTTCGGCGCGGCCGCGCCACTGGCGCTGCTGGCCGGCCGGGCCCGCGGTGCCGGTGCGCACCGGGTGGTCGCCAGCACGCACGGCCACGAGGTGGGCTGGTCGATGCTGCCGTTGGCGCGCTCGGCCCTGCGCCGCATCGGCGACACCACCGACGTCGTCACCTTCGTCAGCCGCTACACCCGCGGCAGGTTCGCCTCGGCCTTCGGCCCCAACGCACGCCTGGAACATCTGCCGCCCGGCGTCGACACCGACCGGTTCCGGCCGGACCCGGCGGCCCGCAACGAGCTGCGCGGCCGCTACGGACTCGACCAGCGTCCCACCATCGTGTGCGTGTCCCGGTTGGTGCCGCGCAAGGGCCAAGACATGCTCATCAAGGCACTGCCCGACATCCGGCGCCGCGTCGACGACGCGGCGCTGGTCATCGTCGGAGGCGGCCCGTACGCCGACGACCTGCATGCCCTGGCCCGCCACGTCGGCGTGGCCGACGAGGTGGTGTTCACCGGCTCGGTGCCGGGCGACGAGCTGCCCGCCCACTACGCGATGGCCGATGTGTTCGCGATGCCGTGCCGCACCCGCGGCTCCGGCCTCGACGTGGAGGGTCTGGGCATCGTGTTCCTGGAGGCGTCGGCCACCGGCGTGCCGGTGGTCGCCGGCCGGTCGGGTGGCGCGCCCGAGACGGTGCTCGACGGCCGAACCGGTCGGGTGGTCGACGGTCGGTCGCACGACGAGATCGTCGACGCCGTCACCGCGGTGCTGGCTGACCCCGCCCTCGCCACCAGGATGGGGGCCGCCGGCCGGCAGTGGATCACCCAGGACTGGAACTGGACCACCCACAGCGCCCGGCTGGCCCAACTCCTGCGTGGGACCGGCCCCATCGTGTGACGATGTGCCGATGAGCCCGATCGGGGGTGCGCAGGCTGCGCTGGGCGCTGTGCTGGTCACGTCGGCGATGCTGACCGGCCCGGTCCCGTCGGCGGCCGCCGACGACTGTCCCGACGTCGAGGTCATCTTCGCGCGCGGCACCGGCGAGCCCCCCGGTGTCGGGCGGGTAGGCCAGTCCTTCGTCGACGCGCTGGCCCCCCGGATCGGCACCCGGACCCTCGGTACCTATGGGGTCAACTACCCGGCCAGTCTCAATTTTCTGGCAGCGGCCTCCGGCGCCGATGACGCGGCCGCCAGGATCGCGGACATGGGCGTACGGTGCCCACAGACCCGACTGGTGCTCGGCGGGTTCTCCCAGGGCGCCGCCGCCGTGTCCATGCTGGCCGGCGTTGCTCCGGTGGGTGAGCGGATCGGCAGCATCGGCTCGGCGCCGCCCCTCCCGCCGGCGGCCGCGGGCCAGGTCGCCGCGGTGGCGGTGTTCGGCAACCCGGGCGCCCGGTTCGGCACACCGTTGTCGACCACCGGCATGTTCGCCGGCCGCGCCGTCGACATCTGTTCGGCCGGTGATCCGATCTGTTCGGCAGGCCGCGACCGCGGCGCCCACAGCGCCTACGAGTTGCCGCCCTATCCCGACCAGGCCGCCGCGTTCGTCGCGGGCTACCTCTGATAGATCGCCGCGATCTCCTCGGCGAACTTGTCGGCCACCACGTTGCGCTTGACCTTGAGCGTCGGGGTGAGCTCGCCGGTCAACACGGTGAAATCGCACGGCAGGATGCGGAACTTGCGGATCGACTCGGCATGCGACACATGCTGATTGGCGTCCTTGATCGCCAGCTCGATCTCGGCGATCAGGTCGGGGTCCTGCCGCAGGTCCTCCACCGAGGCCTCGGCGGCCTTGCCGTGGTGGGACTTCCACACCTCGAACGCCTCGGGATCGATGGCGATCAACGCCCCGATGAACGGCTGGTTGTCGCCGACGGCCATGGCCTGGCTGATCAGCGGGTGGGCCCGTAGCGCGTCCTCGAGCACCGCCGGTGCGACGTTCTTGCCGCCGGCCGTGACGATGATCTCCTTCTTGCGGCCGGTGATCGACAGGAACCCTTCGGCGTCGATACTGGCCAGATCGCCGGTGTGGAACCAGCCGTCGACGATCGCCTCGCCGGTCGCTTTCTCGTTGTGCCAGTAGCCACCGAACACCACGCCGCCCTTGACCAGCAGTTCGCCGTCCTCGGCGATCGTCATGGCGTTGCCCGGCATCAATTTGCCGACCGTGCCGACCTTGAGTTCACCGATCCGGTTCACCGTGATCGCCGCGCTGGTCTCGGTCAGCCCGTAGCCCTCGTAGATCGACAGGCCGACACCCCGGTAGAAGTGGCCGAGCCGCTTGCCCAGCGGCGCACCGCCGGAGATCGCGGCCTGGCAGTCCCCGCCGAGCGCCGCCCGCAGCTTGCCGTAGACCAGCCGGTCGAAGATGGCGTGGCCCAGCTTCAGCACCAGGTTGGGCTGGCCGGTGGCCAGCGCCTCGCTGTAGGCGATGGCCGTCTTGGCGGCGAGCTCGAAGATCTTGCCCTTGCCGCTGTCGCGGGCGTTCAACTCGGCTGTGTTGTAGACCTTCTCGAACACCCGAGGCACCGAGACCACGATCGTCGGCTTGAAGTCCTGCAGCATCGGGACCAGGTTCTTGATGTCGCTGGTGTAGCCGAGGGTCACCTTGTTGGCGAACGCCGACATGGACAGGGCGCGGGCCAGCACATGGGCCAGCGGCAGGAAGACCAGCAGTCGTTCGTGCTGGCGCAGCAGGGTGGGGAAACAGGTGCCCGCGCCGCGGGTCTCGTAGAGCAGGTTGGAGTGGGTGAGCGCGACGCCCTTGGGCCTGCCGGTGGTGCCGGAGGTGTAGATCAGCGTGGCCGGGTCGGTCGCGCGCAGCTCTGCGAGGCGTCGGCTGAGTTCGGCGGGATCGACGCCGGCCGCGCCCTCGGCCAGTTCGTCGAGGGCCGTCGGGCCCGAGGACTCGATGCGCAGTGTCTTGCGCAGCGCCGGCAACTCGTCGTGGAGTTCCTTGACCATCTGGGCGTGTGCCTCGGTCTCGGTGATCGCCAGCACCGCGCCGGAGTCCTCCAGTACCCAGCGGACCTGTTCGGCCGAGGAGGTCTCGTAGATGGGCACGGTGACCGCGCCGATCGAGAGGATCGCGTAGTCCAGGATCACCCACTCGTAGCGGGTGGCCGACAGGATGGCCACCCGGTCCCCGGCGTTGACGCCCTCGGCGATCAGGCCCAACGCGGCCGACCGGATCTGGGCGGCCGCCTCGGCGCAGGTGACGTCGATCCACGCGCCGTCCACGAGTCGTTGCAGGATCACATAGTCGGGGTCGTCGCGCTCGTGGTCGTATACGGAGCTGACGATGCTGTCGTGCTCTCCGATGGTGAACGACGCCGGAACGCTGAACTCACGCACGTGGACCCCTTGTAAATGGCGGCTTGGTGATGTCCAGCCTAGTCAACGGCGCCGCGTGGCTGTGACCACCTTCACCTGGCGGGCGGCCGCCGGGGCCGGCGCACGGTATGTGAAGCTTGCAGGCATGAACAGCATCCAGGTCGCCGACGAGACGTTCGTCGCGGCGGATCCGGCGGCAGTGGGCCGCGCGGTCTGCGACCGCGCGAGCTGGCGGCGGTGGTGGCCCGATCTGCGGCTGGACGTGGTGGAGGATCGTGGCGACAAAGGCGTGCGCTGGACGGTCACCGGCCCACTGACCGGCACCATGGAGATCTGGTTGGAGCCGGTGCTCGACGGCGTGCTGCTGCATTACTTCCTGCACGCCGAACCTGCCGGGGCGGCGGCGTGGGAGCTGGCCAAGATGAATCTCGCCAAGGTGACCCACCAGCGGCGGGTGGCGGGCAAGCGGATGGCCTTCGAGGTGAAATCCACGCTCGAGGCGAACCGGCCGGTGGGCGTCGCGCCCGGGAGCTGATATCGGGTCACACTCCCAGCCGGGAGGGTACCGTTTGTGGCCGAGGGAGTCCGGCCGTGATGGGTCCGGAGCTGAAGCGACGGGAATTGGCAACAGTGGCTGACAAGACGGCGCAGACCATCTACATCGACGCGGACCCCCGCACCGTGATGGACGTGATCGCCGACATCGGTTCGTACCCGCAGTGGGTCTCGGAGTACAAGGAGACCGAGGTCCTCGAGTCCGACGACGAGGGTTATCCGCTGACGGCGCGACTGTTGCTGGACGCCGCCGTCCTCAAGGACAACATGGTGCTGACCTACCAATGGCCGGCCGACCGCAAATCAGTGCGCTGGTCGCTGGTTTCAAGTTCGCTGCTGCGGGCACTCGACGGGGCATACACGTTGACGCCCAAAGGGTCTGGAACGGATGTCACTTATGAGTTGTCGGTCGATCTGATGATCCCGATGATCGGTCTGCTCAAACGCAAGGCAGAGCGCCGACTGACCGACACCGCGCTCAAGGACCTGAAGAAACGGGTCGAGGGCTGAGTGGAGCCCGCCGATTCCCCCGCCGATGATGCGGGCCTGACTGTTCCGGCCCGGATCAGCTTCTTCGTCGGCAAAGGGGGAGTGGGCAAGTCGACGTTGGCCTCGGCCACGGCGGTGCGTGCGGCGCTGGCCGGGGAGCGGGTGCTCGCGGTGTCCACCGATCAGGCGCACTCACTCGGCGACGTGCTCGGGGTTGCGGTCAGTCCGACCGGAGCCCGGCAACCGGTTCGGATCCTCACCGAGGAGGGAACCGACGGCGGCGCGGGCGGCCATCTCGACGCGCTGGCGTTGGACACCCTGGCCCTGCTGGAGTCGCGCTGGCGGGCGATCGGGCCGCTGCTGGCCGCCCGGTTCCCGGAATCCGACCTCAAAGACATTGCCCCCGAAGAGCTTTCCACGTTTCCGGGTATTCAGGAAGTTCTCGGGTTGGCCGAGGTGGCCGCCTTGGCCGATTCCGGGCAATGGGATTACGTGGTGGTCGACTGCGCTTCGACCGCCGACGCCATGCGGATGCTGACCCTGCCCGCGGCGTTCGCCATGTACGCCGAGCGCGCCTGGCCCCGGCACCGTCGGCTCAGCGCTGCGGTCGAGAACCCGCACAGTGCGGCGATGGTGACCATGGTCGAGGCGGTCAGCGCTGGGGTCGAGGGGTTGTCCGCGCTGCTGACCGACGGCGACCGGGTCAGCGCACACCTGGTGCTCACGGCCGAACGGGTGGTGGCCGCCGAAGCGGTTCGCACCCTGGGATCGCTGGCTCTGATGGGTGTGCGGGTAGCCGAACTGATCGTCAATCAGGTTCTGGTCCAGGATGATTCGTACGAATACCGGAACCTCCCCGATCATCCCGCCTTCGATTGGTATGCCGAGCGGATCTCTGAGCAGCAAGCGGTGCTCGACGAGCTGGCGACCACGATCGGTGAGGTCCAACTGGCGTTGGCGCCGCACCTGCCCGGTGAACCGATCGGCGCCAAGGCACTGGGCCAGCTTCTCGACAGCGTGCGCCGCCGCGACGGCTCGGCCCCGCCGGGCCCGCTGCGGCCGGTGGTGGACCGGGAATCGGGTTCGGGCCTCGATGCGGTCTATCGGATGCGACTAGAGTTGCCACAAATCGACTCCGGTGCACTGACCCTGGGCCGGGTCGACGACGACCTGATCATCGGCGTGGCAGGGATGCGGCGCCGAGTGCGGCTGGCGTCGGTGCTGCGCCGATGCGTCGTGCTGGACGCGGCGCTGCGCGGTACCGAACTGACCGTGCGTTTCCGACCCAACCCGGAGGTGTGGCCCGCGTGAGTGGACCCCACACCGACATCGGGCCGGAGCTGCGCGCGCTGGCCCAGACGATCCTCGACCGCATCGACCCGGCCATCCGGGCCGGCGCGGCGATGGCCGGCGCCGCCGGTGCACCCGGCAAGTGCCAGCAGGTGTGGTGTCCGGTGTGTGCGCTGGCCGCGCTGATCAACGGTGAGCAGCATCCGCTGCTGACCGTGGTCGCCGACCACAGTGTCGCCCTGGTGACGATGATCCGGGCGATGGTCGATGAATCCCCGGCCGCCCCGCCGGGCCCGGACGAGCCACCGCCCGACGGGTCCGGGCCAGCACCCGGTGCTGGCGGACCGAGTCGCTACGAACACATCCCGATCACCGTCGAGGACTAGCCGCCGGGCAGCCGCGCCGGCGATCGGGCTGTGATCTGCAGCAAACCCCCGCGGCCTGTGGTCGGTCTGTCAGCGGCTCGGTAGAGTTGGCCGAAAGCACGCGCCCGAGCGGGAGGCCCCATGTGGTATTGGCTGTTCAAGTACATCTTCATGGGACCACTGCTGGCCTTGCTCGGTCGCCCGAAAGTTGAAGGGCTCGAACACATTCCGGACTCCGGCCCCGCGATCCTGGCCAGTAACCACCTGGCGGTGGCGGACAGCTTCTACCTTCCGCTGGTCGTGCGGCGGCGCATCACCTTCCTGGCCAAGTCGGAATACTTCACCGGGACCGGCGTCAAGGGCTGGTTCAACCGCTGGTTCTACACGGTGGCCGGTCAGGTCCCGATCGACCGCACCGATGCTGACGCCGCCCAAGCCGCGCTCGACACCGCCAAGCGTCTGTTGACCGACGGCAAGCTGCTGGGCATGTACCCCGAGGGCACCCGCTCGCCCGACGGACGGCTCTACAAGGGCAAGACCGGCCTGGCTCGCCTGGCCCTGGAGACCGGCGTTCCGGTCATTCCGGTCGCGATGATCGGAACCGACGTCGTCAACCCACCCGGATCCAAGATGTGGCGCTTCGGCCGGGTGACCGTGCGCTTCGGCGAGCCGATGGACTTCTCCCGGTTCGACGGTCTGGCCGGTAATCGGTTCATCGAGCGCGCCGTCATCGACGAGGTGATCTACGAGCTGATGAAGCTGTCCGGTCAGGAGTACGTCGACATCTACGCCGCGTCGGTGAAAGAGGCAGCGCCCGGAGCTACGCCGGGTGGACCAGGTCAGCCACCGGCGCGGATCCCGGAGACGGCCGCGGGGTAGCCGCGGACCGCCGGATCGTCAGGCCCGCCACGATCAGCACCGCCAGGGCCCACCACACGTAGGACATCCCCAGCAGTTGCCGCCACCACGACGCCGTCTCCTCGTGGTGCTTGGGCAGCAGCTCGAGTGGAATCCACACCATTAGGGCGACTCCGACGGCGGTCACGACGGCAAGTGCGACATTGCGCCGCCGGTAGGACACCACGGCAGCGGCGACGACGGTGGGCAGCGCCCACACCCAGTGGTGCGACCACGACACCGGGGACACCACCAGCCCGAACAGTGCCACACACGTCAGCGCCAATGTCGATTCATCGCCGTCGTTCGCGCTCGTGGCGGGCGAGGCACCCAGCACTCGCTGCACCGCCCAGATGGTCAGCGCCAGCGCGGCGAAGCAGGCCAGCGTCCACAACACGAAGTGGGTGCTCTTGTCCAGGCCCAGGCGGGCCAGTGCGCCGGCGATGTTCTGGTTGGTGTTCAATGCCGCACTGCCGATCCGGTCGGTGTGGCGCACCGTCGTCGTCCAGTACTCCACCGAATCCCGCCAGGCCAGCGCGCAGCCCAGCAGGCTGGCGACCACGAACGATGCCAGCGCGGTCAGCGCGGCCCGGCCGTCCCGGCGCAACACGAAGTACAGCAGGAACACCGCCGGAGTCAGCTTGAGCGCGATCGCCACGCCGACCAGCAGCCCGCGCGGCCACGGGGTGCGGCGCGGCACGCAGTCGGCGATCACCAGGGTCATCAGCACCACGTTGATCTGGCCGAACGCGAAGTTCGCGACCACGGGTTCCAGGTAGATGGTCGCCAGGGCCACGATTCCGGCCGCCAGCCAGCTGCGGCGCAGCCAGGCCGGTTCCCGGGTCAGCGTCGAGACCGGCCAGACACCGAGCCGGGTCAGCACGAGCCAGGTCGACACCAGCAGCAACACCAGCGTGATCAGGGTGATCGTCACGCTGGCAGCCGCCAGCGACACCCAGGCGAATGGGCTGAACACGATCGCGGCCAGCGGCGGATAGGTGAACGGCAGATCCAGCCCGATGCGGGTGTGGAACGTCGCATCGCCGGCGTAGAGCGGCCGGTCCGTGAGCCAGGCCTGCCCACCCATCCGGTAGACGTCGATGTCGATGCGGTAGGGGATGTGCCCGAACAGCTGCCAACCTGCGTAAACCATGCCGGCGACGATCAGCAGCTGCACCGCGCGCCAGCCCGCGACCAGCCACGGACGAGCGCCGGGCGAGGTTAGAGCCCGTCCGACCACACTGCCCGCGTCGGGCGACTGCCGCATCCTCATGTCGCGACCCAGACTATCGGTGCTCGGCGACGCGTCGGGTCATATCCCCGCCGTCACGAGCGCGTCGGGCGTCTCGCAGCGTATCTTCTGTCCCCGTGCCCTTCGGACTGCACTTCGACGTCGTCGCCCCTGGCCGGGTGCCGCTGATGTGGTGTCTGATCGCGTTCATCCTGACGTTCTTCGTGACCAGGACGATCGTCCGCTACATCCGCAGCAACGCCGGCAACACCGGGCCGCGCAAGTGGTGGCAGCCGCGCAACATCTCCGGCCGCGGCGGCCTGCACATCCACCACGTCGTGATCGGGATCGTGCTGGTGATGATCTCCGGCGTCACCATGGTGACCCTTGCAGTCGACGGCGGAGTCGGCGAATTCACCGCGGCGGCCATCGTTTTCGGGATCGGTGCGGCCCTCGTTCTGGACGAGTTCGCGCTCATCCTGCACCTGGAGGACGTGTACTGGGCCGAGGACGGCCGCGCCTCGGTGGATGCGGTGTTCGCCGCCGTCGCGGTCGCCGGGCTGCTGGTCCTCGGCTTCAACCCGCTGTCGTTCTTCGACGTCGGGATCTGGCGGGAGGACGACTCGATCGTGGCCCGCACGACGGTGGTGGTCATGGCGGTGCTCACGCTGGCGCTGGCGGTGGTGGTGCTGCTCAAGGGCAAGGTGTGGACCGGCCTGATCGGGATGTTCATCACCCCGCTGCTGTTCGTCGGCGCGATCCGGCTGTCACGGCCGCACGCCCCCTGGGCGCGCTGGCACTACCAGGACAAACCCAAGAAAATGCACCGCGCCTTGGAGCGGGAACGCTACCTGCGCCGGCCGGTGGTCCAGGCCAAGCTGTGGCTGCAGCACATCATCGCCGGCGAGCCGAGTTTCCCGGCCGACGCCGAGGTGGACGCCGAACTGGACCGGGAGATCCACGCCGCCCCGGCGCCGCAACGCGGCACGGACGCCGCGCTGCAGGTCGCGACGGATACCGCGGGATAGGGTGCGCCCAGTGCGGTACTTCTACGACACCGAATTCATCGACAACGGCCGGATCATCGACCTGATTTCGATCGGCGTGGTCGCCGAGGACGGTCGCGAGTTCTACGCGATCTCCACCGAGTTCGATCCCGAGTCCGCCGGCCGCTGGGTGCGCACGAACGTGCTGCCCAAACTGCCCAAACCGGCCTCCCAGCTGTGGCGCTCGCGGCGGCAGATCCGGGAGGGCCTCGAGGAGTTCTTCGACATCGACGGTGACGAGCCGATCGAGCTGTGGGCCTGGGTGGCGGCCTACGACCACGTCGCCCTGTGCCAGCTGTGGGGGCCGATGACCAGCCTGCCGCCGCAGATCCCGCGGTTCACCCGGGAGCTGCGGCAGTTCTGGGAGGACCGCGGCTGCCCCCGGATGCCACCGCGCCCGCACGACACTCACGACGCGCTCGTCGACGCCCGGCACAACATGCGCCGCTACGTGCTGATGACCACCGGCGTCGACCGCGGCGCGGCCCCCGCGGACACCACTAACCGCAGGTAGCCGCTGCGCGGGTGGTAAAAGCCGTTGTAGAGCCCGGTTACCATGGACGGGTGAACTGGACCGTTGACGTACCGATCGAACAGCTGCCGTCGCTGCCGCCGTTGCCGGCGGACCTGCGCGCGCGGCTGGATGCCGCGCTGGCCAAGCCGGCCGCCCAGCAGCCCAGTTGGGACGCCGAGCAGGCCGCCGCGATGCGCACGGTGCTGGAGAGCGTGCCCCCCGTCACCGTGCCGTCGGAGATCGAGAAGCTCTCCGCCCAGCTCGCCGCCGTGGCCCGCGGCGAGGCCTTTCTGCTGCAGGGCGGCGACTGCGCCGAGACGTTCGCCGACAACACCGAGCCGCACATCCGCGCCAACATCCGCACGCTGCTGCAGATGGCGGTGGTGCTGACCTACGGCGCCAGCCTGCCGGTGGTCAAGGTGGCCCGCATCGCCGGCCAGTACGCCAAGCCGCGCTCCTCGGACACCGACGCCCTGGGACTGAAGTCCTACCGCGGTGACATGGTCAACGGATTCGCCCCGGATGCCGCGGTGCGCGAGCACGATCCGTCGCGGCTGGTGCGGGCCTACGCCAACGCCAGCGCGGCGATGAATCTGGTTCGCGCGCTGACCTCTTCGGGCCTGGCCTCCCTGCACCAGGTGCATGACTGGAACCGCGAGTTCGTCCGGACCTCGCCGGCCGGTGCCCGCTACGAGCAGCTGGCCGGTGAGATCGACCGCGGCCTGAAGTTCATGAGCGCCTGCGGGGTGAACGACCGCAACCTGGACACCGCCGACATCTACGCCAGCCACGAGGCGCTGGTCCTCGACTATGAGCGCGCCATGCTGCGGTTGAGCCAGGAGTACCCGCTCGAGGCCCCCGAGTCGCGGCTCTACGACCTCTCGGCGCACTACATCTGGATCGGGGAGCGCACCCGCCAGCTGGACGGCGCGCACATCGCCTTCGTCGAGACCATCGCCAATCCGATCGGGGTCAAAATCGGCCCCACCACCTCGCCCGAGCTGGCGGTCGAGTACGTCGAACGACTCGATCCGCACAACAAACCGGGCCGGCTGACCCTGGTCAGCCGGATGGGCAACCACAAGGTTCGCGACGTGCTGCCGCCGATCATCGAGAAGGTGCAGGCCTCCGGCCACCAGGTCATCTGGCAGTGCGACCCGATGCACGGCAACACCCACGAGTCGTCCACCGGCTACAAGACACGGCACTTCGACCGCATCGTCGACGAGGTGCAGGGCTTCTTCGAGGTGCACCGTGCGCTGGGCACCCATCCCGGCGGAATCCACGTCGAGATCACCGGCGAGAACGTCACCGAATGCCTCGGCGGCGCACAGGACATCTCCGACACTGACCTCGCCGGCCGGTACGAGACGGCGTGCGACCCGCGGCTGAACACCCAGCAGAGCCTCGAACTGGCGTTCCTGGTCGCGGAGATGCTGCGCGACTGACGCTGCTACCGAGGGGTGAAGATGCCGGCCGCCGGGTCGGCGGTGATCTGGTCGGTGTCGGTGTCGTAGTCGAACAACTCGCCATACCGGCCCCAGGCGATCGCGGTGTCGAGCTGCTGGCGGGCATCCTCGGGGCCGAACCCGCGGCGCAGCAGGTCCAGGAAGAACTCGGCACGGAGTCTGCCGTCGGACGAAGACCCGAGGGCTCGGCAGATCGTCCGCACCAGCGGTGCCCGCTCGCGGGCCTGAGCGGCGAAGATCTGCTTGCTGGTCTGGATGTCGGCGCAGGTGAAGGACCGGCCGGTGTCGGTCACGGTCAGGTCACTTCCGGCGACGGTCACGAAGCCGAGCATCGCGGCGGCGTCGACCAGGGGAAGCAGATCGTCGATGTCGAAGCTGAGGTCGGCAGCGATGTCGGGCAGGTCCACCCGGCCGCCGTGGGCGGCGGTGATCTCGACCAGACCGGCCAGCCCGCCGACCGTCGCGACCGGCAACGGGCTGCCGGTGGGGGTGCTCTCGACCGTGTCGGATGGGCCCTCGACCGGACCACTGCCGGTCAGCAGTCCGTAGAGGGTGTCCACCACCGCGGCGAAGGCGGGTGATCGCCGATCGCGCGGCCGTGCCAGGTCGATCGGTATCTCGGCGCGCACCCGCCCGGGGTTGGCACCCAGCACCACCACCCGGTCTGCCAGCAGCACGGCCTCCTCGATGTTGTGGGTGACCAGACAGATGGACTTGGTGGGGAAGTCGTCCCGGCTCCACAGGCTCATCAGTTCGGTGCGCAGATTCTCGGCGGTCAACACGTCCAGCGCGGAGAACGGCTCGTCCATCAGCAGCAGATCGGGCTCGAGCACCAGCGCACGGGCGAAGCCCACCCGCTGCCGCATCCCGCCGGAGAGCTCCTTGGGGTAGGCCGATTCGAAACCGTCGAGTCCGATGACGTCGATAGCGTTGAGCGCGCGGGCTTTCCGCTGCGCGGGCGGCACACCGCGGGCCGTCAGACCCAGTTCGACGTTCTCCTGCACGGTCAGCCAGGGCATCAGCGCGAAGGTCTGGAAGACCATCGCCGTGCCGGGATTGGCTCCGTTGAGTTCTTCGCCCCGGTAGCGGACCGCACCGCTGCTGGGCGCGATCAGCCCGGCGACGGTGCGCAGCAGCGTCGACTTGCCCGAGCCGGACCGTCCGAGCAGGGCCACGATCTCACCCTCGCGCAGGTCGAGGTTGATGTCGTCGAGGACACGCAGCGGCTCACCGGCGGTGCCGGGGAAACTCTTGTCGACGTGCTGCAGGCTCACCAGAACGTTGTTCACGGTCGGTTTCTCCGTTCGAAATATGCTCGTACTAAAGCGAATACCGGTTCTCGGCGAGGGTGTACATGCGCCGCCAGAACAGCCGGTTGGTGGTCACCACGAACATGCTCATCACGATCACGCCGACCAAGATCCGTCCCGAATCACCGGCAGCGGTGGCTGCGGTGATGTAGGAGCCCAGCCCGGTGGCGGTCAGTGTGGTGCCGTTGTAGCTCACCACCTCGGCGACGATCGAGGCGTTCCATGCACCGCCCGCCGCGGTGATCCCACCGGTCACGTAGCTGGCGAAGATCGCCGGCAGAATCAGTGTGCGCCAACGTAACAGGGGAGTAAGGCGCAGATTGGTCGCTGCCTCGCGAAGGTCGTTGGGAATCGCGCTCGCGCCGGCGATGACGTTGAACAGGATGTACCACTGCGAGCCGAGGGCCATCAGCAGGATCCCGCCGATGTTCAAGCTGACACCGGTGGCGATCAGGGCGGCGGTCACCAACGGGAACAGGAAGTTGGCCGGAAAGGACGCCAGAACCTGGACGACCGGCTGGGCGAGCCGGGACACCCTGGGATTCATGCCGATCCACACTCCGATCGGCACCCAGACGACGGTCGCGATGACGACGACGGTGATCACTCGGGCGAAGGTGGCCAGCCCCAGCAACACGGCATGGCCGACTTCACCCAGCCCGACACCGTGGTCGATGAAGGTGATCACCCGGTAACAACCGTAGGTGATCACCGCGCCCACCGTGATCGCGAAGACCACATCTGCGGTGCGCTGGCGCAATTCCGGGCTGCGCAACGGCCGGTCGGCCAGCCCGAAGACCGACATGACCCGGTCCAACGGGTAATTCAGCCGGCCCAGCGGGACCAGGACCAGGCGCGGCAGTCTGGAGCGGCGCAGCACGTCGAGGGTGACACTGCGTGGCGCCTCGGCGGTTTCGGAGTCTTCGACACGGAATCGTTCAGCCCAGGCGGTGATCGGTCGCCAGAACAGTGCGTTGACCGCCACCACGACGACGATCATCACCGCGACCGCCAGCCCGACCCGGTCCAGCTGGCCGTCGTCTGCCGCGGCCGCGACATACGAGCCGATCCCGGGTAGAGCGAATTGATGGCCGTTGACGCTCAACGCTTCCGAGGCCGTCAGGAAGAACCACCCACCGCCGAAACTCATCATGCCGTTCCAGACCAGCGGCATCATCCCGCCGGGCAGGTCCACGCGCCAGAACCGCTGCCAGCGCGACAACCGCAACAGCCGGGCGGCCTCGTCGAGATCGCGTGACTGCGACTTCAGCGAGTGGTAGAACGCGAACGTCATGTTCCAGGCCTGGGAGGTGAAGATGGCGAAGATCGAGGCGCACTCCAAGCCCAGCTCGGATCCCGGGAACAGCGCGATGAACCCGGTGACGGTGATCGACAGGAAGCCCAGGATCGGTACCGACTGCAGGATGTCGAGCAACGGCACGAGCACCTTCTCCGCCCTGCGCAGCCGGGCTGCCGCGGTGGCGTAGACAAAGGTGAACACCACCGAAATTCCCAGCGCGATGAACATGCGCAGCAGTGAACGAGCGGTGTAGTAGGGCAGATTCGCGGGATCGGTCGACACCGACGGTGCCGCGTGGTCGACCGTCCAGGGCACGGTGGCACCCGAGGCCACGCGGACCACCAGCCACAACAAGGCCGCCGAACCGGCGAACACCGCGATATCGGCGAGCCGGCTGCCGGTAGGGCGGACCAGCGCGGCCCGGCTGGAGAAAGTGTTGACAGACATGCGGATTCACCCGACTTTCGGACGCGTCGGCGGGCAGCTAGCAGCCCAGTAGTGTCAGTGGGTTTGAAATCCATGCCCGCCGAACATCGACCACACCGTCGACGCGGCGCTACTGCAAGCGGACGTCAGCTGCGCGGCAGCGGCCTGCAGGTCAGCCGGGCATGGCGGCGGGTACTACTTCCCTCGTCCATGTCCTCACCTCCAGCCGTCGTGTCATCGGGTGGCGCGGGCGCGCCGGGAGAAAGTAGACCGTATCGCGGCGACCGGGTCAACTCGGGAGTCGCTGCGTGTTCGCTGAAAGCGCGACGGGGGCGGCCTATTCGGCTGAGTATCCGCCGGCGCGGCTAACGGCCCCGAGCCGGCTGGCCGGCCAGCGAGGCCGACGAGGACGGCACCGTCGACGGTCGATCGATGGCCGTCGACGCCGGGCCGCCCACCCGGTAGCGCGCACCGCGGTGTTCGGTCGGCAGGCGGTCGCCGTGCCCGAGCAGTTTGTGGCGCAACGTGCCTGGGGCGTATTCGGACTGATACGCCCCGCGTTCGGTCAGCACCGGCACGACGTACTCGATGAAGTCGGCGAAGGTTCCCGGGCTGATCGCATAGGCGAGGTTGAATCCGTCGACATCGGTCTCGGCGACCCACTCCTGCAGCGTGTCCGCGACACGGGCCCCGGAACCGACGAATCGTGGTCCCATCCCGCCGATCTCACCCCATTCGGCGATGTCGCGGACCGCCCACTCACGGCCGTCGGGGTCAGCCGATTGGAAGGCGGCCACCGCGGACAGGATGGCGTTGGAGTCGACGTTGCCGATCGGCTCGTCGAGTCCGTACCGGGCCAGATCGACTCCCATCCAGCCCGACATGAAGACCAGCGCGCCCTCCGGGTCGCCGTAGGAAAGGTACTCGGCGTGTTTGGCCTGCGCCTCTACGTCGGTGGCCGCGGTGACCACGGTGGTCAGGTTGAAGATCTTGGCGGAGTACGGGTCGCGGCCGGCCAGTTCGAGTTCGCGGCGGATCGTGGAAACCGTTTTGGCCAGAAGTTCTTTGGTGGGGGCCGCGGTGAAGATGGCTTCGGCGTTCTCGGCCGCGAAGCGGACCCCGCGCGGTGACGAGCCGGCCTGGAAGATCACCGGTGTGCGTTGTGGCGACGGCTCGGAAAGGTGCACGCCCGGCACGCTGAAGTGGGTCCCCGAATGGCCGATGTGGTGCACCTTGGACGGGTCGGTGAAGATGCCCCGTTCCCGGTCGCGCACCACCGCGTCGTCCTCCCAGGAGCCCTCCCACAGCTTGTAGAGCACTTCCAGATATTCGTCGGCGTGGTCGTAGCGCGCGTCATGGGCGGGCTGATCGGTCTGGCCCATGTTGCGTGCGGCCGCGGGCAGGTAGCCGGTCACGACGTTCCAGCCGATCCGGCCCTTGGTGAGGTGGTCCAGCGTGGACATCCGGCGGGCGAACGGGTACGGGTGCTCGAATCCGGTGCCCGTGGTCAGCCCGAAACCCAGGTCCCGGGTGACCAGCGCCATCGCCGAGACCAGCAGCAGCGGGTCGTTGACCGGGATCTGGGCGGCGTGCCGGATGGCCGCCTCGTCGCTGGCGCCGTACACGTCATAGGTGCCCAGCACATCGGCGATGAACAGTCCGTCGAAGCGACCCCGTTCGAGCAGCTTGGCCAGTTCGGTCCAGTACTCGAGGTCCTTGTACCGCCACGACTGATCCTCGGGATGGCGCCACAGCCCGGGGGACTGGTGGGCGACACAGTTCATGTCGAAGGCATTGAAGCGGATCACACGGGTCACGGCACGAATGTTCGTCCCCGGACGCGCCGCGGTCACCGGTTGAGCTCAAAGCGATTGTATTACCGGCGGTTATCGTGCTGCTACTGTCCGATCAGGGACCCCAGGTTGGTGCCCAGTGTCCACGCGCCTGCTGCGATGAGCCCGGTCAGGATCAGCACGATCAGTACCCAGAACATCAACGCACGCCGGGCGCGTTGCCGTTCCCACAGGAAGTCGGTGATGTCGATACCGGCGAATTGGGTTGCCGCTACTGGATATTCGTCCTCTTCGGGGACGGGTTCTGGCTCTGCTGGCCAATCCTGCGGATCACGGACGAGCTGGCGGGTGGGGTTGGGAACCGGTGGCCCGGAGGGGGGCCGTTCGGTCAACCGGTTGTGCAGAGCCGTGGCGGCGGCGTGTTGGGCGGAGTTCTTCGGAGCCGGCACACGAAATCGCGGAAGTGCCAGCTGTTGGGCGATGGCATCGAGTTCCTCGCCCATCTGTCCGGCATCGGCGAAGCGCCCATCGGGATTACGGGCGGTCGCCCGCGCGACGAGCTCGTCGAATTCCGGCGGTACCCCGCTGATTGCGGCGCTCGGTGGCGGCACATCGTGGTCCATCCGCTGGTAGGCCACCGTCAAGGGGTTGTCACCGCTGAACGGTGTTGCGCCGGTGATCAATTCGTAGGCGAGGATGCCGACCGCATACACGTCGCTGCGGGCGTCGGCCAGGCCGCTGCCGACCTGTTCCGGGGAGAGATAGGCGGCGGTGCCCAGGATGACACTGGTGGAGGTGATGCCGGCCTCGGCCACCGCGCGCACCAGTCCGAAGTCGACGAGCTTGACCTCGCCCTCGTCGGAGATCAACACGTTCTCCGGCTTGACGTCGCGGTGAACCAACCCCGCGTGATGGGCGGTGGCCAGTCCGCCGAGCACCGGCCGGAGCACCGCCGCCGCGGCGTGTGGCGGCATCGGCCCGCGTTCACGCAGCAGCTCGCGCAGCGTCCCGCCCTCGACGAGTTCCATCGCGAGAAAAGGAGGTTCCCCGCTCGACCCACCGCCGCCCTGGTCGTAGACCGCGACCAAACCCGGATCCTTGAGCCGGGCGACAGCGCGCGCCTCCCGCTGGAACCGGGTGAGGAACTGGCCGTCGTTGGCGTAGCGCGCATCCATCACCTTCAGCGCGACAGGGCGGTCCAGCCGGACGTCCAGACCGCGGTAGACCGTCGACATTCCGCCGGTGGCGATCTTGGCATCGACGCGGTACCGGCCTTCCAGCAACACGCCTTCGAGTGGGTCCGACGTCACCGACACATGGTATGCCGCGGCCGGGGCGGCCCGAATTCGTCGGCCCGAGGGCGTGTCACGGCGGCGTCGACGCCTCTACACTGGGCCGGTGAGCAGCATCCCTGCCGGTGACGACGTTCTCGACCCCGCCGAAGCCCTCTATGACCTGCCCAAAGTCGCCGAGTTGTTGCGCATTCCGGTGACCAAGGTGCACCAGCAGCTGCGGGAGGGCCATCTGGTGGCAGTCCGGCGCGCGGGTATACCCATGATCCCCGCGGTGTTCTTCACCGACAGCGGTCAGGTGGTCAAGAGCCTGCCCGGTCTGCTGGCCGTGCTGCGCGACGGCGGATACCACGAAACCGAGATCCTGCGCTGGCTGTTCACCGCGGATCCGTCGCTGACGCTGACCCGCGACGGTGTCCGCGAGACGATCAGCAACGCCCGGCCGGTGGACGCGTTGCACGCCCACCAGGCCCGCGAGGTGATCCGGCGCGCCCAGGCCATGGCTTATTGAGGGCCTAACCTCAGGCGCCCGCCGGCACGTCCTCGGTGTCCTCGGCGGCGTCGCTGGGTGGGCTTTCGTCACCGCGGCGCAGCGAATACCAGGCGGCCAATGCGCATCCCGTGGCCAGCAGGACGTGCAACCACGAGTACATGCCGTGTGAGCCGTCCGGCTTGAAGATCACCATGATCCACGTGGAGAACCCCGCGATCAGGGCCGCCGCCGCGCGGGACTGCGCCAACGCCGAGACCACCGCCAGCGGCCAGGTGTAGTACCACGGCAGCGCCGCGGGCACGAACAGGACCACGACGAGCATCGCCCACGCGATTCCCGTCAGTGCCTCCCGGTCGTCGTGTCGGAATCGCCACCACAGCAGCGGAAGTGAGACGGCGATGATGCCGATTCCGGCGATCCGGGTGACATCGAGCACGGCGTAGAAATTCACTCCGAAGAACAACCCGCCGACCGCGTTGGTGAGGTTGGCGATCGCGGTGGGAATCGTGAGCCAGTTGATGATCTTCACCGAGCCGGCCAGCGCGGTCAGCCAGCCCAGGCCCACGCCCGCCACCCACGACAACACGGCGAACACCGCCACGAAGATCGCCAACGACGCCGCCGAGGCGGTGACGAAAGCGGTTGCGGTAGAGCTGTTCCTGCGATCCCGCAGGTGACGCATCCATACCCACACCATGAACGGCAAGGCCAGCACCGCGGTGGCCTTGACGGCGACGGCGACGGCGATGAGTGCCGCTCCCGCCGCGTGGTGACGGTCGAACGTCAACGCGATGCCGGCCATCATCATCCCGACCATCAGCATCTCGTTGTGGACGCCACCCATCAGATGGATGATCACCAGCGGGTTGAGCACGCAGATCCACAGCGCCACCGCGCCATTGGCGCCGACGTGCCGGGCCACCCGGGGGCTGCCCAGATCAGCAGAGCCAGACCGGGAAGCATGCACAACCGCAACAGCATGGTGCCGGCGACCACATGGTCACCGACCAGTGTGGTGACGAACTTCGCCACCAGGATGAACGCCGGTCCGTAGGGCGCGGTGGTGGTGGTCCAGATCGGACTCACGTTGTCCAACAGCGGATTCTGGTTCTCCACCGGGCCAACGGCGTAGGGGTCCAGGCCATCCCGTAACAGCGCGCCCTGGGCCAGGTAGGAATAGGTGTCGCGGCTGAACAGCGGCACGCTCAGCAGCAGCGGCGCCAGCCAGAATCCGGTGGTGGCGATCATGCTGTAGTCGCTGGCCGGGGTGTGCAGCACGCGGCGGCCCACCCACAACCAGGCCACCAGCATCACCACGACCCCGCCCCACAGCAGCACCGAGGACACCACCAGGCCGTGGCCGAACCGCAGCCAGGACAGGTGCATCGACTCCAGCAGCGGGTCGTGCAGCCGAGTGCTGCCGGCGCCCAGACCGCCGAGGGTGATCAGCACCGCACCGAGGAAACCCAACAGCGCCGGGCGGCCCTCGTCGCCGGCCGTGAACGCTGCCAGCCGGGTCAGTCCGCCGGTGCGGGTGGTGGGTGTGGTGGCGGACATCTGCCTAGGCCGACCGGTTGGCGGCCAATCTGGCGAGTTCGGTCAGTCCGGCTTTGGCCGGCGCATTGATCGGGGCGCTGTCCAGCAGGGCCAGGGCGCGGCTGGTCAGCAACTCGATGCGGCCCTCCACCGCGGCCAGCGCGCCCACCGACTCGATCACGTCGGACAGCTGGCGCACCTGCGCGTCGGACAGCTCGGTACCGATGGCGCCGCGCAGCAGCTCCGCGGCGGCCGGATCCGATGCGGCCGCCCGCTCGATGGCCTCGGCGAGCAGCACGGTTCGCTTGCCCGATCGCAGATCGTCGCCGGACGGCTTGCCGGTCACGGCGGGATCGCCGAACACGCCCAGGACGTCGTCGCGCAGCTGGAAGGCCACGCCGAGGTCGGTGCCGAGCTCGTGGAAGATGCGGTGAACGTCGGGCCGGTCGGCGGCGGCCGCCGCGCCCAGTTGCAGCGGGCGCGACACGGTGTAGGAGGCCGTCTTGTAGGTGTTGACGTTCATCGCCGACGCGATCGACTCGGCTCCGCTGGATTCGGCCACGATGTCGAGGTACTGCCCGCCGAGGACCTCGGTGCGGATGTCCGACCACACCCGCTGGACACGACGCTGGCCGTCCCGGGGCAGGTCCACGGCGGCGACGATGTCGTCGGCCCACACCAGCGACAGGTCGCCGAGCAGGATCGCCGCTGAACGGCCGAACTGGTCGGACGACCCACGCCAGTCCCGGCTGCGGTGCAACTCGGTGAAGTGGACGTGCACGGTGGGCATTCCGCGGCGGGTGGCCGAATCGTCGATGACGTCGTCATGCACCAGGGCACAGGCCTGGAGGAGCTCCAGAGCCGAGAACAGCAGCAGCATCCCGTCGTCGACGGCGGCGTCGGCCTGCGGGGTCACTGCGCGGTAGCCCCAATAGGCGAAGGCGGGGCGAAGTCGTTTGCCGCCTCGCAACACGAAGTCTTCGAGGACGGCGACGAGTCCGTCGTAATCGGTCCCGATGTACGCGGCCTGCGCACGACGGTCCGCCAGGTACTCCCGGAGTTGCTCGGTGACGGCGCTGGCCAGCTGGATGGCTGACGGAGCTGCTGCTTCGACGCTCAGCGCGGCGCCCCTTCCTGTGCGTGTGCGGCGGTGGCCCTGAACTGGGTGCAACCAGAGTAGAGCGTCAGGGTGCCCGCACCCTAGTCGTCGCCCTGGTCAGCGGCGGCGAACCGCGGCGAGCGGTCCCGGTTGACCCAGGCCAGCGTGCCGATCACACCGGCCACCACCAGCGCCGCCAGGCCCAGCCAGAGTGCCGCGCCGGTGAACGAGCGGGTGCTGGGGTCGGTGTAGCGGGCCTGTGCGCTCATCGTCGACACCACGCCGGGCTTCAGTTTCCATTCGACGACGTCGCTGTCGAGCCGATCGCCGTTGGTGGAGGTCACCTCACCGGGGAACGAGACGGTGAACTGCACGTCGGCATCCGGGTCGCTGACACTGGTCAGGTCGACGCGACCTTCCAGGATCACCAGGTCGCCGGCGCGCCGCAGCGAGATGTCCACCCCCGCCGCCTCGCGGTTGAGGTCGGCCAGCTGCGGCAGCTCGGCGAAGGTCAGGTTGGAGAACACCGCTTCGGAGCCCACGTAGCCGTCCGAGTCGTACTTCGACACCGACACCTTCTGGCTGAACGGGATATTCAGGTCGAACTGCGGCCCGGCATCGGCATCGTCACGGGGCTTCGCCGCGGCGATGATCTGGCCGGAAACCTGGTCGTCGGGGGAGACCGTGATCGAGGCGTGCACGCGTACGCAGCCGGCCGCCAGCGGCACCACGAGCAGTAGCAGCAACACCAGCGCGCGTACGCGCAGGCGGCGGGGTCGGTTGCGCACGAGCAGTATCGTGCCAGACCCGGCTGCCCGGCGGACTCACAGCGGCAGGCTGCGGCCCAGGATGGCGAACGCGCGTGGGTCGCCGGCGAAGTGGTAGCCGCGGATCACGTCGACGAAGCCCAGTCGCCGGTAGAGCCGCCAGGCGCGGTTGGCTTCCCCGCTGATCTCCGGTGTCGAGAGCAACACGTTGGCTTCGTCACGTCCAGCCAGCAGCCGGCGGGCCAGCGCCTCGCCCAGGCCACGGCCCTGTGCGTCCGGGTGGATATGCAGTTCGGTGAGCTCGAAATAGCTGCTCATCAGCCGGTCGATCTCCTCGCCGGGCAGGCCGATCCGATGCAGGCCGGCCACCACCTGCTGCTGCCACCATTGGTCGGGGGCACCGCAGTACCCGTAGGCGACGCCCAGAAGCGGAGCGGCCTGTAGTTGCTCGGCGCTCACCGGTTCGCCGGTCGCGGAGGGGGTCTCAACTGCGGCAACGGCCTTCCAGCCGTGCCGGCGGGTGTGTTCGAGCCACATCGCCGCGCGCTGACTTTCGGTGCCCCGCGGGTAGCGCATCGCGTCGACATACACCGACAGGGCGTCGAGGAGCCGCTGTTGCATGTCATTGGGCGACAGGTCGATCAGGAAAGTCGCCAACGCCTCGGTGCCCCTCTTGGTGTGCGGTTCGGTCACGGGTCCACCGCCATTATCGGTGCCGTCTAGGGGTGGCCGCCCAGGTGAGGTGGTGACCACCCCCTGACGTCGTGGTGGGGCGGACAGAACAACCCCTGGACACGGCTACAATCGGGTGGACCAACTAGGTGGTACGGCGCACCTTCACCTCGTATCATTTGGTTAGTTGCCCCGTAATTGCTGGGCAGCCAACTTTTATCGGAATCGTGACCCGCGTGTCGGCAAGGAGGGACGAATGCCACTCTCCGATCATGAGCAGCGCATGCTCGACCAGATCGAGAGCGCTCTCTATGCCGAGGATCCCAAATTCGCCTCGAGTGTGCGCGGCGGAACTCTGCGGGCACCCTCGACACGCAGGCGATTGCAGGGCGCCGGCTTGTTCGTGATCGGCCTGGCCATGCTGGTGGCCGGCGTGGCGTTCAAAGCCACCATGATCGGAAGTTTCCCGATTCTGTCGGTCGTGGGTTTCGTGGTGATGTTCGGCGGCGTGGTGTTTGCGATCACCGGTCCCCGCGTGGCCGGCGGGCGGGACCGTTCCGGTCCACCGTCGGCGGGTCCGCGTCAGCGTCGTGCCAAGGGCGGTGGGTCGTTCACCAGCCGGATGGAGGATCGGTTCCGGCGTCGTTTCGACGAGTGACCACACGTTCGTTTCAGACGGGGTAGCCAGACGGCTGCCCCGTTTTTGTTTGCCGGTGTGCTGCCCGGTCCCGGTCGACGCGTCCCCGTTGTCCTGGTTTGGCGCTCCCAGGTAACTTCCCCCACCTCGCGGAAATGGCCCTGAGCTGGGGTTTTGTGCTCCTTGTACGCCTCCGACCGGCCCTGTGGTGGTTCTGAGTGGGAGAAAGTGGTGGAACACGCCCGAAAGAGTGGCTAAGGGTGGAGCAAAGTGGGGGATTGTGGGGTATTGTGGCGGCTAACGGAGCGAAGGACAGCTCCGGGGCGTAGGAGGTGCAGCCATGTTCCTCGGCACCTACACGCCCAAGCTCGACGACAAAGGGCGGCTCACGCTGCCCGCCAAGTTCCGCGACGCACTGGCAGGAGGGTTGATGGTCACCAAGAGCCAGGACCACAGCCTCGCCGTCTATCCGCGGGCGGAATTCGAGCAGCTGGCCAGGCGGGCATCGCAGACGTCGCGGAGCAATCCCGAGGCGCGTGCGTTCCTGCGCAACCTGGCTGCCGGCACCGATGAACAGCATCCCGACTCCCAGGGCCGGATCACCCTGTCCGCGGATCACCGGCGCTACGCCAACCTGTCGAAGGAGTGCGTGGTGATCGGGGCCGTGGACTTCCTCGAGATCTGGGACGCCCAGGCCTGGCAGGAATACCAGGAGACCCACGAAGAGAACTTCTCCGCGGCCAGCGATGAAGCACTCAGCGACATCATTTGACCTGGCCGCCCAGCCGGAGGTAGCCCGTGCCTCGTGGTCTCTGCCCGAACCGACCCTGACGTACTTCCCCAACGCCAGGTTCGCGCTCTCGGACAGGGACCTCGATGCAGGGGCGCACCGAGCCCTGATTGGTGCGCCGCACCGAGCCCCGATTGGTGCGCCGCACCGAGCCCCGATTGGTGCGCCGCACCGAGCCCCGATTGGTGCGCCGCACCGAGCCCCGATTGGTGCGCCGCACCCTGAATTACCGGGAGGCCCCGTCGTGGTTGACGCAGCAGACGAAGCCGACCATGGGCACGTCCCCGTTCTGCTCGATCGTTGCGTCGAAATCCTCGCTCCCGCCCTCTCCCAGCCGGGGGCTGTGCTCGTCGATGCCACGCTGGGCGCGGGCGGTCACGCCGAGCGCTTCCTGACCGACTTCCCGGAACTGCGGTTGATCGGCCTGGACCGGGATCCCGGCGCGCTGGCCATCGCCGGTGCACGCCTGGCCCCCTTCGCCGATCGCGTCACCTTGGTGCGCACCCGCTACGACGGCATCGACGACGCCCTGACCGAAGCCGGTTACCGGACGACGGAGTCGGTCGACGGCGTGCTGTTCGACCTCGGCGTGTCCTCCATGCAGCTCGACCAGCCGGAGCGCGGTTTCTCCTACGCCAAGGACGCGCCGCTGGACATGCGGATGGACACCGACGCCCCGCTGACCGCCGCGGAGATCCTCAACACCTACGACCGTGCCCAGCTCACCGATATCCTGCGCCGCTTCGGTGAGGAGAAGTTCGCCCACCGGATCGCCGGCTTCGTGATCGAGCAACGGCAGAAGGCCCCACTTTCCACCACCGGCGAGTTGGTGGAGATCATCTACCGCGCGGTACCGGCGCCGGCCCGGCGCACCGGGGGCATCCGGCCAAACGGACTTTCCAGGCACTGCGCATCGCGGTCAACGCGGAACTGGACTCGCTGAGCACGGCACTGCCCGCCGCACTGGCCGCACTGCGGGTCGGCGGGCGCATCGCGGTGATGGCCTACCAGTCACTGGAGGACCGCATCGTCAAGACCACCTTCGCCGCAGCGACCGCCTCTCGCACACCGGCCGGTCTGCCCGTCGAACTGCCCGGCTACGAGCCGGAATTCATCGCGATCACCCGGGGCGCCGAACGCGCCGACGCCGACGAGATCGAACGCAATCCGCGCAGTGCGCCAGTCCGGTTGCGGGCTCTTGCACGTGTGGCGTCGGGCAACCCGGGACGGGGAGGGAAGAGCTGATGAAGGTCGGACGCAAGGCAGCCGATGCGGGGGACCGCCAAGACGCCAAGGACGCCAGGAAGGACGCCAAACGGGACCTGAAGAAGGACCCGAGAAACGACGGCGCCAACGGGACACGCCGCAGCGGCGCGGCGCGGCGCGGCGGCGTCGACGCTCCGGTCCGGGCGCGCCGCGGCAAGGACGCCCCGGCTCGCGGCGTGCGATCGCGCGGCACCACGACGGCCCGGCGACCGCACGAACCGCGAGGTCTGCGGCAGGGCCCGCAGACGGCACCCACGCAGCAGCCCGCTCAACGCCAGGCTCGCCCGAAAAACGCCAGTCAGGCCAAGGCGCGAGCTAAAGCTCGTAAGGCCAAGGCCCCTAAGGTAATTCGTCCGCCACTGCGCGAACGGTTGATCGCCCGGCTGGCCACCGTCGATCTGCGCCCGCAGACCCTGGTCGCACGTGTTCCGTTCGTGGTGCTGGTGATCGGGGCCCTGGGTCTAGGACTTGCCATCACCCTGTGGCTGTCCACCGATGCCGCCCAGCGCTCCTATCAGCTCGGCAACGCCCGGGCCACCAACGAGGCGCTCTCCCAGCAGAAAGAGGCGCTCGAGCGCGATGTGCTCGAGGCGGAATCCGCGCCGGCGCTGGCCGAGGCGGCCCGCAACCTGGGCATGATCCCGTCCAAGGACACCGCCCACCTGGTCCAGGATCCGTCCGGGAACTGGGTGGTGGTGGGCAAGCCCAAGCCGGCCGAGGGCGCCCCGCCGCCGCCGCTGAACACCAAGTTGCCCGACGACAAGCCGGTGCCGCCCGCGCCGGCCGCCCCCGCGGCGCCGCAGCCCAAACCGGGCAGTTCACCAGAGGTTCCCGTGCGGCTGGCCCCGCTGAACGCGGTGCCCGGGGCCGTGCCGCTGGCCGGCCTGCCGCCCGCGGCGGGTCCGGAGGTGGCGGTGCACGCGCCGTCGGCCACCGACCCGGCCCCGTTCACGCTGCCGGGCCCGGGCCCGCTGCCCGGTCCGACCGACCTCGCACCGGTGGTCCTGCCCCCGGCGCTGACACCTCCGGTGGCCCTGCCGCCGGTCGCCGACGCGCCACCGGCCGCGGCGCCGGCAGTGCCGGTGGTCCCGGCCCCACCGATGCCCGCCATTGCCGCTCCTGACCCGGCCCTCACCGCGCCGGTCGCCGGTGGCGCCCAGTGAGCCGCGGTGACCGACCGGACCGTCGGGCCGCCACCTCCGGGCGCCGGCGCGAGACGGCCGCCAAGAGCACCAAGAGCGTCAAGAACAGCAAGGCGGCCGCCAAGACGGCCAAGGGCCTGCCCGACACCGGGCCCGGTCGCCCCGCCAAGGCCCGCCGTATCCGTGAGATGGCCGAAAGTGGCACCCGCACAGCATCATTCGCGTTCCGGCACCGGGCCGGCAACATCGTCATCTTCCTGGCCCTGATCGTCGCGGCCACCCAGCTGTTCAATCTGCAGGTGCCCCAGGCCGCGGGGCTGCGCGCCGAGGCCGCCGGTCAGCTGAAGGTGACCGACGTGGAAAAGGCGGTGCGTGGCAGCGTCGTCGACCGCAACTTCGACAAGCTGGCGTTCACCATCGAGGCCAGGGCGCTGACGTTTCAGCCGATCAAGATCCGCAAGCAGCTGACCGAGGCGAAAGACAAGATGCCCTCGGCGCCCGATCCGGACAAGCGGCTCACCCAGATCGCCACCGAGGTGGCGGCCAAGCTCAACAACAAGCCGGACGCGGCGACGCTGCTCAAGAAGCTGCGCAGCAACGAATCTTTCGTCTACCTGGCTCGCGCCGTCGATCCGGCGGTCGCCAGCGCGATCATCAAGAAGTTCCCCGAAGTCGGCGCCGAACGTCAGGACCTGCGCCAGTACCCGGGTGGTGCGCTGGCCGCCAACATCGTCGGTGGCATCGACTGGGACGGCCACGGTCTGTTGGGCCTGGAGGATTCGATGGACTCGGTGCTGTCCGGCACCGACGGCTCGATCACCTATGACCGCGGCTCTGACGGTGTCGTCATCCCGGGCAGCTACCGCAACAAGCACGACGCCGTCAACGGCTCCACCGTGCAGCTCACCCTCGACGACGACATCCAGTTCTACGTGCAGCAGCAGGTCCAGCTGGCCAAGGACGCCTCTGGCGCCAAGGACGTCTCGGCGGTTGTGCTGGACGCGAAAACCGGTGAAGTGCTGGCGATGTCGAACGACAACACCTTCGACCCCAGCCAGGACATCGGGCGCCAGCAGGACAAGCAGATGGGCAACCTGGCGGTCACCTCGCCCTACGAGCCCGGGTCGGTCAACAAGATCATCACCGCGTCGTCGGTGATCGAGTACGGGCTGTCCAACCCCGACGAGGTGCTGCAGGTTCCGGGGTCGATCAACATGGGCGGTGTCACGGTCAACGACGCCTGGAACCACGGCGTGATGCCGTACACCACCACCGGCGTGTTCGGTAAATCCTCCAACGTCGGCACTCTGATGCTCGCGCAGCGGATCGGGCCGGAGCGCTACTACGACATGCTCGGCAAGTTCGGGCTGGGTCAGCGCACCAACGTCGGACTGCCGGGCGAGAGTGCGGGTCTGGTCCCGCCGATCGACCAGTGGTCGGGCAGTACGTTCTCCAACCTGCCCATCGGGCAGGGCCTTTCGATGACCCTGTTGCAGATGACCGGCATCTACCAGACCATCGCCAACGACGGGGTGCGGATTCCGCCGCGCATCGTGAAGGCCACCATCGCCGCGGATGGCACCCGTACCGAGGAGCCACGCCCGGATGGGATCCGGGTGGTGTCGGCCGACACCGCCCGCACCGTGCGCAACATGTTCCGGGCCATCGTCCAACGCGACCCGATGGGCTACCAGCAGGGCACTGGTCCCGCCGCCGCCGTGGAGGGCTACCAGATCGCCGGCAAGACCGGCACCGCACAGCAGATCAATCCGGCGTGCGGCTGCTACTACAGCGATGTGTACTGGATCACCTTTGCCGGGATGGCTCCCGCCGACGACCCGCGCTACGTGATCGGCATCATGATGGACGCGCCGCATCGCGCAGCCGACGGTTCCGCCGGCTCGTCGGCCGCTCCGCTGTTCCACAACATCGCGGCCTGGCTGTTGCAGCGGGAGAACGTTCCCCTCTCGCCCGATCCGGGTGCGCCGCTGATCCTGCAGGCCACATAGCCGGCTGACCCCGGTTGCGCAGTAGGGTGGCAACCCGATGACCAACGCTTTGCGTCCCCGCACGACACCGGGTCTGACGTTGCCGACGCTCGCCGCCCGGGTCGGGGCGGTGCCCGCCGCCGGCGGTCCCGCCCCCGACGTCCGGATCACCGGTGTCACCCTGCGCGGCCAGGACGCTGTCGGCGGTGACCTGTTCGCCGCGCTGCCCGGCTCGTCCTCGCACGGCGCGCAGTACACCGCAACCGCGATCGACGGCGGCGCCGTCGCGGTGCTCACCGACGCCGACGGCGTGGCCGTGATCCGGCGCCGGCTCGGCGAACCGGTCCCCGTACCGGTGCTGGTGCATCCGCGGCCCCGCGCGGTGCTCGGTGAGCTGGCGTCCGCGGTCTACGGACACCCGTCGGATCGAGTCGTGGTCCTCGGCGTGACCGGCACGTCCGGCAAGACCACCACCACCCACTTGATCGAGGCCGGGCTGCGTTCCGCGGACCGGACACCCGGCCTGGTCGGGACCGTCGGGGTGCGGATCGCCGGCGCCGATGTGCCCAGCGCGCTGACCACGCCGGAGGCGCCGGCCCTGCAGGCGCTGTTGGCGGTGATGGCCGAACGCGGCGTCGACACCGCCGTGATGGAGGTGTCCAGCCACGCCCTGGAGCTCGGTCGGGTCGACGGCATCCGGTTCGCCGCCGGCGGGTTCACCAACCTGTCCCGCGACCACCTGGATTTTCACCCGACGATGGCGGCCTACTTCGAGGCCAAGGCCCGGTTGTTCGACCCGTCCTCGCCGCAGCACGCCGCCATCTCGGTGATCTGCGTCGACGACGATGCCGGTCGCGACATGGCCCGCCGGGCTGCCGACGCGGTGACCGTCAGCGTGGACGGCCATCCGGCGGATTGGCGCGCCGAGGACATCGACGTTCTCGACAGCGGCGGTCAGGATTTCACCGCGGTGGACCCGGCCGGCGTGCACCACCGGCTGCGGATCCGGTTGCCGGGCCGCTACAACGTGGCCAACGCTCTGCTGGCCCTGGCCATGCTGGATGCCGTGGGAGTCTCGCCCGAACAAGCGGCCCCGGGCCTGCGGGACGCCTTGGTGCCCGGCCGGCTCGAGGCCGTCGAGCGAGGCCAGGACTTCCTCGCCGTCGTCGACTACGCCCACAAACCCGGTGCGCTCCAGGCCGTCCTGGAAACCCTGCGCCGGCCCGGGGCGCGGCTGGCGGTGGTGTTCGGCGCGGGCGGCAACCGTGATGCCGGAAAGCGGGCACCCATGGGGCGTGTCGCCGCCGAACTCGCCGATCTGGTCGTGGTCACCGACGACAATCCGCGCGATGAGGTGCCTGCGGAGATCCGGGCGGCGATCCTGGCCGGTGCCCGGCAGGCCGGCGGCAGCGCCGACGTGGTCGAGATCGGTGACCGGGGTGCGGCCATCCGGCATGCGGTGAACTGGGCGCAACGCGGTGATGTGGTGGTGATCGCCGGAAAGGGACATGAGAAAGGCCAGACGGCCGGCGGGCAGACCCGGCCGTTCGACGACCGCGAGGAACTCGCCCTAGCCCTGGAGTCCCGCGGGGCGGGGTCGTGATCGCCTTGAGCGTCGCCCGGATCGCCGAGATCGTGGGCGGTGAACTGGCCGATATCAGCCCTGACGAGGCCGCCGCGCGGGTGGTGACCGGAACCGTCGAGTTCGACTCGCGGGCGGTCACTCCGGGCGGATTGTTCCTGGCGCTGCCCGGGGCGCGGTCCGACGGCCACGATTTCGCCGCGGCCGCCGTCGAGGCCGGCGCAGCGGTGGTCCTCGCCGCCCGCCCGGTCGGGGTACCCGCGATCGTGGTGCCGCCGGCGCCGGCCGCCGACGCGGAAGCCGGTGTGCTGGAGCACGACGCGGACGGCTCCGGGGCGGCGGTGCTGGCCGCCCTGGCGCGGCTGGCCGCGGCGGTGGCCGCCGAACTGGTGGCCGGTGGGCTGACCATCATCGGGGTGACGGGGTCTTCGGGCAAGACGTCCACCAAGGACCTGATCGCCGCGGTGCTGCGGCCGCTGGGCGAGGTGGTGGCCCCGCCGGGTTCCTTCAACAACGAACTCGGCCACCCGTGGACGGTGTTGCGTGCCACCACCGACACCGACTATCTGGTGCTCGAGATGTCGGCCCGGCACCCGGGCAACATCGCCGCACTCGCCGCCATCGCCCCGCCGTCGATCGCCGTTGTGCTCAACGTCGGCACCGCGCACCTGGGCGAGTTCGGCTCACGCGAAGTCATCGCCGAGACGAAATCGGAACTGGTGCAGGCTGTTCGGTCATCCGGGGTGGCCATCCTCAACGTCGACGATCCGATGGTCGCCGCGATGGCGGGCAAGACGGCCGCGCGCGTAGTGCGGGTCGGGCAATCGGCGCAGGCCGACGTGCGGGCCGTCGATGTCGAGCTCGACGACCTGGCCCGGCCCCGATTCACGCTCATCGCCGGCGGGCAGCAGGTCGCGGTGCGCCTGGCGGTGCACGGCGAACACCAGGTCGGCAACGCGCTGTCGGCGACCGCGGTGGCCATCGAGTGCGGGGCCGGTCTGGCACAGGTTGCCGCCGCCCTGGCCACCGCTGGCCCCGAATCGCGGCGCCGGATGGATGTGCGCACCCGCGCCGACGGGGTGATCGTCGTCAACGACGCCTACAACGCCAACCCCGATTCGATGAGAGCCGGCCTGCAGGCGTTGGCGGTGCTGGCTCGCGCGAGCGATCGGCGGTCCGGCAAGCGCCGCAGCTGGGCGGTGCTCGGGGAGATGGCCGAGCTGGGCGAGGAGTCGATTACCGAGCATGATCGCGTCGGCCGGCTTGTCGTGCGCTTAGATATCAGTCGACTTGTCGTCGTCGGAACTGGGAGGCCCATGAGCGCCATGCACCACGGGGCGGTCATGGAGGGTTCCTGGGGGTCGGAATCCACCGTGGTCGACGATGCCGACGCCGCTCTCGAATTGCTCCGCGCTGAACTGCAGCCGGGTGATGTCGTGCTGGTCAAAGCGTCGAATTCGGTCGGGCTGGGGGCGGTGGCCGAGGCGCTGCTGGCCGAGGACGGCGTCGAGTCATGAGACTGATCCTCATCGCCGTCGGCATCTCGCTGGCGGTATCGATCCTGCTGACGCCGGTCCTCATCCGGCTGTTCACCCGGCAGGGCCTGGGCCACGAGATCCGCGAGGACGGCCCGCCGAGCCACAAGACCAAGCGCGGCACCCCGTCCATGGGCGGTGTGGCGATCATGGCCGGTATCTGGGCCGGCTACTTCGGTACCCACCTGGTGGGTCTCGCGCTCGACGGTGACGGACCATCGGCCTCGGGCCTGCTGGTGTTGGGGCTGGCCACCGCATTGGGCGCGGTCGGGTTCGTCGACGATCTCATCAAGATCCGCCGGTCGCGCAACCTTGGGCTGAACAAGACGGCCAAGACCGTCGGGCAGATCACCGCGGCCGTGCTGTTCGGCATTCTGGTGCTGCAGTTCCGCAATGCGGACGGGCTGACACCGGGCAGCCCCGAACTGTCGTACGTGCGCGAGATCGCCACCGTCACGCTGGCCCCGGCGCTGTTCGTCCTGTTCGTCGTGGTGCTGGTCAGCGCCTGGTCGAACGCGGTCAACCTCACCGACGGGCTCGACGGGCTGGCCGGCGGCAGTATGGCCATGGTCAGCGCCGCCTATGTGCTGATCACCTTCTGGCAGTACCGCAATGCCTGCGCGACGGCCCCCGGGCTGGGCTGCTACAACGTCCGCGATCCGCTGGACCTGGCGCTGATCGCCGCCGCCACGGCGGGCGCGTGCATCGGCTTCCTGTGGTGGAACGCCGCACCGGCCAAGATCTTCATGGGTGACACCGGCTCGCTGGCGCTCGGGGGTGTGATCGCCGGCCTGTCGGTCACCAGCCGCACCGAGGTGCTGGCCGTGGTGCTCGGCGCGTTGTTCGTGGCCGAGGTGACCTCGGTGGTGGTGCAGATCCTCGCCTTCCGCACCACGGGGCGCCGGGTGTTCCGGATGGCGCCGTTCCACCACCATTTCGAGCTGGTGGGCTGGGCCGAGACGACGGTGATCATCCGGTTCTGGCTGCTCACCGCGATCGCCTGCGGACTGGGTGTGGCGTTGTTCTATGGCGAGTGGCTTTCGGCCATCGGGGACTGACGTGGTGGCCGGACTCGAGCCGCTGTCCTCGGGGGCGCAGGTGCTGGTGACCGGTGCCGGCATCACCGGTCGTGCGGTGGTGGCCGCGCTGGCGTCCTGGGATGTGCGTATCAGCGTCTGTGACGACAACGTCGCGTCACGGGAAGCGTTGGCGGCCAACGGTATTCACGCCATCGACCCGGCGGCGGCGGTCGCCGCCATCGGCGACTTCGCGCTGGTGGTCACCAGCCCCGGCTTTCCGCCGACTGCGCCCGTGCTGTCCGCCGCCGCCGCGGCGGGCGTGCCGATCTGGGGTGACGTCGAGCTGGCCTGGCGCCTCGACGCGGCAGGGCATTACGGGCCGCCGCGGCGTTGGCTGGTCGTCACCGGCACCAACGGCAAGACCACGACCACCTCGATGCTGCACGCCATGTTGGTCGCCGACGGCCGCCACGCGCAGCTGTGCGGCAACATCGGTGACCCGGTGCTCGACGTCCTGGCGCAGCCGGCCGACCTGCTGGCGGTGGAATTGTCGAGTTTTCAGCTGTTCTGGGCGCCGTCGCTGCGGCCGGAGGCCGGGGCGGTGCTCAACATCGCCGAAGACCACCTCGACTGGCACGGCAGCTTCGACGCATACGCCGCGGCCAAGGCGGCGGCGTTGACCGGGCGGGTGGCCGTCGTCGGCCTCGACGACCCGGCCGCGGCCGGGCTGCTGCCGGCCGCGCCCGCGCCGGTCAAGGTCGGCTTCCGGCTCGGCGAGCCGGGCGTCGGCGAGCTCGGCGTGCGGGCGGGCATGCTGGTCGACCGCGCGTTCGCCGACGATCTGGAGCTCGCGCCGGTCGCGTCGATCTCGGTCGCCGGACCGGTCGGGGTGCTCGACGCCCTGGGGGCCGCCGCGCTGGCCCGCGCCGTGGGCGTCGCGCCCGGCTCGATCGCGGCCGCGCTGGCCGATTTCCGGGTCGGGCGTCACCGCGCCGAGCAGGTGGCCGTGGTCGACGGGGTGGTCTACGTCGATGACTCCAAGGCCACCAACCCGCATGCCGCGCAGGCGTCCGTGCTGGCCTACCCCGGGTGGTGTGGGTGGCCGGTGGCCTGCTCAAGGGTGCCTCGGTCGACGACATGGTCACCCACGTGGCGGATCGGCTGATCGGCGCCGTGCTGATCGGGCGCGACCGCGCGGTGGTTGCCAAGGCGTTATCGCGACACGCGCCCGATGTCCCCATCATCGAGGTGGTGACGCGGGAGGATGCTGTGGTGCATGGGACCAATGAGTCAGGTGTTACTCATGAGACTCGAGTGGTCGACGCCTCTGGCCCCGGTCTCGGTGCTGCGGTGATGGCGGAGGTGGTCGCCGCCGCCGCCAGCCTGGCCGAGTCCGGCGACGCGGTGCTGCTGGCCCCGGCCGGTGCCTCGTTCGACCAATTCGCCGGCTACGCCGACCGTGGCGATACGTTCGCCGCGGCCGTGCGCGCCGCGGCGCGGTAGCGACCGTGGCCAACCCGCTGTCCCGGTTTCGTCGTCGCGAGACCGACCCCGAGACCACGGCCGACGCCGATGCCGTGACCGGCGATGACGTCGTGCTGACCGAGGACGCCCCCGACGCGGGCACCGAGCCCGCCACGGAGCCTGCCAGGGAGCCGGCGGCCAGGCACCGCTTCGAGGTGCGGCACAAGTTCGGCGCCTGGCTGGGACGGCCGATGACGTCGTTCCACCTGATCATCTCGGTGGCCGCGCTGCTGGTCACCCTCGGCCTGACCATGGTGTTGTCCGCCTCGGGTGTGCACTCCTACGACGAGGACGGCTCGCCGTGGGCGATCTTCGCCCGGCAGGTCATGTGGACCGCGCTCGGGCTGTTCGCCTGCTGGTTCGCGCTGCGGCTGCCGGTGCGGTTCCTGCGCCGGACCGCCTTCTCGGCGTTCGCCTTCACGATCGTGCTGCTGGTTCTGGTCCTGATCCCCGGCATCGGCCACGAATCCAATGGTTCCCGCGGATGGTTCGTGGTCGCCGGCCTGTCGATGCAGCCCTCCGAGCTCACCAAGATCGCGTTCGCCATCTGGGGTGCGCATCTGCTGGCGACACGCCGCATGGAACGGGCGTCGCTGCGGGAAATGCTGGTCCCGCTGATTCCGGCCGCGGTGATCGCGCTGGCCTTGATCGTCGCCCAGCCCGACCTCGGTCAGACCGTGTCGCTGGGCATCATCCTGCTGGCCCTGCTCTGGTACGCCGGCCTGCCGCTGAAGGTGTTCGTCAGCTCGCTGGCGGCGGCGGTGGCCGCCGCGGCCGTTCTGGCGGTCTCCGAGGGCTACCGCTCCGACCGGGTGCGGTCCTGGCTGGATCCGGGCGCCGACGCCCAGGGGTCGGGCTATCAGGCTCGGCAGGCCAAGTTCGCGCTGGCCAACGGAGGCGTGTTCGGTGACGGGCTGGGCCAGGGCACCGCCAAGTACAACTACTTGCCCAACGCGCACAACGACTTCATCTTCGCGATCATCGGCGAGGAGCTCGGCTTCGTCGGCGCGTTCGGGCTGTTGGCCCTGTTCGGTCTGTTCGCCTACACCGGGATGCGGATCGCCCGGCGCTCGGCCGACCCGTTCTTGCGCCTGCTCTCGGCGACCGCGACCATGTGGGTCATCGGTCAGGTCTTCATCAACGTCGGTTACGTGATCGGCCTGCTGCCGGTGACCGGCATCCAGCTCCCACTCATCTCGGCGGGTGGAACATCAACGGCCACAACACTATTCATGATCGGTCTGATGGCCAACGCGGCGCGCCACGAGCCCGAGGCGGTGGCGGCGCTGCGCGCTGGGCGCGATGACCGGATGAACCGGATACTGCGGCTGCCGCTGCCGGAGCCGTACGTGCCCTCGCGGGTGGAGGCGCTGCGCGACCGGCTGCGGTCCAAGCCGGTGGGCGACAAGCCGGCCAAACCCGCCAGACCTGCGAAGAAGCCCACCCGCGCGGCACAACCGGCCCGCGGCCGAGCCGCTACACCTGCCAAAACCCGGACGGCCCAGCGACCCACCCGGCGCTCAGGGCATCATGGTGACGCCGCCGAACACGGCGCGCAGCATCACGGGAATCAGGGAAGCAGCCGCACACGCCGCTCCCGCGCACTGGAAGGTCAGCGTTACGGGTGAGTGTCTCGGGGGTCGGCGACGGTGCGAACCACGGCGACTCGGGTAGTGGCAGCGACGGTGACCAGTCGGTGTCGGTGGTGCTCGCAGGTGGTGGCACCGCCGGCCATGTGGAGCCGGCGATGGCGGTGGCCGATGCGCTGCGGACGCTGGACCCGCGAATCCGGATCACCGCACTGGGCACCGCTCGGGGTTGGAGACCCGGTTGGTGCCCGACCGCGGTTACGACCTCGAGTTGATCACCCCCGTGCCGTTGCCGCGCAAGCTCAGCGCCGATCTCATCCGCCTGCCGATGCGGGTCCGGCGGGCAGTGCGCGAGACCCGTGCCGTGCTGGACGATGTCGCCGCCGACGTGGTCATCGGGTTCGGCGGCTATGTGGCTGTTCCGGCCTATTTGGCGGCGCGCCGTCGCGTTCCGGTCGTCGTGCACGAGGCCAATGCGCGCGCCGGTATCGCCAACAAGCTCGGTGCGCGCAGCGCCCGCAAGGTGTTGGCTGCCGTGCCCCACTCGGGACTGCGGCACGCCGAGGTGGTGGGCATGCCGGTGCGCGCCTCGATCACCGCGCTTGACCGCGGCGCGTTGCGGGCGCAGGCCAGAGCCCATTTCGGCTTCTCCGACGACGCCACGGTCCTGCTGGTGTTCGGCGGTTCGCAAGGTGCGGCGTCGATCAACCGGGCGGTGTCCGGAGCCGCGGAACAGCTTGCCGCCGCGGGTGTTTCGGTGCTGCATGCGCACGGGCCCAAGAACACTCTCGAGTTGCGTGCGCCGCGGCCCGGTGAGCCGCCGTATGTCGCGGTGCCCTACCTGGACCGGATGGACCTGGCCTATGCCGCCGCCGATCTGGCGATCTGCCGGTCCGGGGCGATGACGGTCGCCGAGGTGTCGGCGGTCGGGCTGCCCGCGGTGTACGTCCCGCTGCCGATCGGCAACGGTGAGCAACGGCTCAACGCGCTGCCGGTGGTCGAGGCCGGCGGCGGACTGCTGACCGCCGACGCCGACCTGACACCGGACTTCGTCGCCCGCGAGGTGGTGGCGCTGGTCACCGATGGGGCGCGGTTGCAGGCGATGACCGCCGCCGCGGCCGGGGTCGGGCACCGCGATGCCGCCCAGCGGGTGGCCGAGGTGGCGTTGGCCATCGCTCGGAGCCGCGCCGGCAAGGGCCGCCGGTGAACGCGCCGACCGGCGGCAAGGGGCTGCCGCCCGAGCTGCAGCGGGTGCACATGGTCGGCATCGGCGGCGCCGGGATGTCCGGTATCGCGCGGATTCTGCTGGACCGTGGTGGCCTGGTGTCCGGATCCGATGCCAAGGAGTCCCGGGGGGTCGCGGCGTTGCGTGCGCGTGGTGCGGTGATCAGCATCGGGCACGACGCGGCCAATCTCGATCTGCTGCCCGGTGGTCCGACCGCGGTGATCACCACCCATGCCGCCATCCCGAAGACCAACCCGGAGCTGGTCGAGGCCCGCCAGCGCGCGATCCCGGTGATTCTGCGCCCGGTGGTGCTGGCCAAGCTGATGGCGGGTGACACGACGCTGATGGTCACCGGGACGGCCGGCAAGACGACGACCACCTCGATGGTGATCGTCGCGCTGCAGCACAGCGGGTTCGACCCGTCCTTCGCGGTGGGGGGTGATCTGGGGGAGGCCGGCACCAACGCCCACAACGGCAGCGGCCCGTACTTCGTGGCCGAGGGCGACGAAAGTGACGGCTCGCTGGTGGAGTACGAGCCCGACATCGCTGTGGTGACCAATATCGAGGCCGACCATCTGGACTTCTTCGGCAGTGAGGCCGCGTATGTCGCGGTCTTCGACGCGTTCATGGAACGGTTGCGCCCGGGCGGCACGCTGATCGCGTGTGTCGACGATCCCGGCGCGGCGGCGCTGGCCGAACGTACCGCGGCGTTGGGAATCCGGGTGTTGCGCTACGGCACCGCCGACGGGTCCGACCTGGACGCGGCACTGGTGGACTGGCAGCAGCGGGGTACCAGCGCGGTGGCGACGATCCAGCTGGCGGGGGAGAGTAACCCGCGCACCATGCGTCTGGCGGTTCCCGGGCGCCACATGGCGCTCAACGCGCTGGCGGCGCTGCTGGCGGCCGTGCGTGGCGGGGCCGACCCGGACGTCGTGCTCGAGGCGCTGGCCGAGTTCGAAGGCGTGCGCCGGCGTTTCGAACTGGTCGGAACCGCCGCCGAGGTCAAGGTGTTCGACGACTATGCCCACCATCCGACGAAGGTGGCTGCGGCGCTGGCCACCCTGCGCGGGCTGGCGCAGGAAACCGGCGGCCGGGCGATCGTCGTTTTCCAACCCCATTTGTATTCGCGGACAAAGACATTCGCGCGGGAGTTCGGCGCGGCCTTGGACACCGCCGACGAGGTGTTCGTGCTCGACGTGTACGCCGCGCGTGAACAGCCGCTGGCCGGGGTGAGCGGTGCCACCGTCGCCGAACACGTCAGTGTGCCGGTGCACTATGTCGCCGACTTCTCGGCGGTCGCCGAGCTGGTGGCGCGGGCGGCCCGTCCCGGTGACGTGGTGGTCACGATGGGTGCCGGTGACGTGACGATGCTCGGTCAGGAGATTCTCACGGCGCTGCAGGCGAAGGCGAACAGGTCGATGCCGGGACAGGGCCGATGAGCCAGGCCGGAGACGAACCGCCGGCCGAACCGGCGCCCATCCTGCCCAGACCGGCGACCGGGGGCGACGGCGCGGGTGTCGACGTCGGCGATGTCGATCCGGGGGAGATGCCCGCCGATGAACCGCCGGGCCAGGAGCAGGCGGCCGAGCCGGGCGATACCGAAGCGGGTCCGAACGGCGAGGCCGAGCCGGACCTCGAAGGTCCGCGGCGCCGCGAGCGGCGGGAGCGGGCCGAACGCCGGGCCGCCCAGGCCCGGGCCACCGCGATCGAGCAGGCCCGCCGGGAAGCCAAGCGGCGGGTTCAGGGCCCGGTGGTGGAGGCCCCGAAACCGTTGGGCAAGCGGGCCGTTCGCGGCCTCAAGCTGCTGACCTGGCTCATCGTTGCGGCCGTCGTCAGCGTCGGCCTCGGCCTGATCCTCTATTTCACTCCGGCCATGTCGGTCCGGTCCGAGGTGATCACCGGGATCAGCGCGGTCACCCGGGAAGAGGTCATCGGCGCCGCGAAGGTGGCGCTCGGCACTCCGCTGCTGCAGGTCAACACCGACCAGGTGGCCGACCGGGTGGCCGGGATCCGCCGGGTGGCCAGTGCCCGGGTGCAGCGGGAGTATCCCTCGACACTGCGGATCACCATCGTCGAGCGCATCCCGATCGTGGTGAAGGACTATCCCGACGGCCCTCACCTGTTCGACCGGGACGGCGTCGACTTCGCCACCGCGCCGCCGCCACCGGGCCTGCCCTACATCGACGTCGATAACCCCGGCCCCAACGATGCCCCCACCCGGGCCGCCCTCGAGGTGATGACGGCACTGCGCCCCGAGGTGGTGGCTCAGGTCAGCCGGGTCGCCGCGCCGTCGGTGGCATCGGTCACGCTCACCCTGACCGACGGCCGGACCGTGGTGTGGGGGACGACGGACCGTACCGAGGAGAAGGCCGAGAAACTCGCCGCGCTGTTGACCCAACCCGGGAAGGTCTACGACGTGTCCAGCCCGGATCTGCCGACGGTCAAGTGAGCACCCGGTACCCACGAACGGGACCACGACCAAGACGTTGTGGCTGAAATTCGACCACGACACGTCGGCGCGCCTCCCCAATCCAGCGCGGCCCGGCCATACCGTTCTGGTTGCGCGGCACTACTTGACATAACTCTAAGCCTCTTGTTGAGGTTGAGGGTTTGCCCCAGAAGAGGACGCCGCATCCGGAGCCCCACCAGGGAGGAAGACAGACGATGACCCCCCGCACAACTACCTCGCCGTGATCAAGGTCGTCGGCATCGGCGGCGGCGGAGTCAACGCCGTCAACCGGATGATCGAGCAGGGACTCAAGGGCGTGGAGTTCATCGCGATCAACACCGATGCCCAGGCGCTGCTGATGAGTGACGCCGACGTCAAGCTCGACGTCGGGCGCGACTCCACCCGAGGCCTGGGTGCCGGCGCCGACCCGGAGGTCGGCCGTAAGGCAGCCGAGGACGCCAAGGACGAGATCGAAGAGCTGCTGCGCGGCGCCGACATGGTCTTCGTCACCGCGGGCGAGGGTGGCGGTACCGGCACCGGGGGCGCACCGGTGGTCGCCTCGATCGCGCGCAAGCTCGGCGCGCTGACCGTCGGCGTGGTAACGCGGCCGTTCTCCTTCGAGGGCAAACGACGCTCCAACCAGGCCGAGTCGGGCATCCAGGCGCTGCGCGAGAGCTGCGACACCCTGATCGTGATCCCCAACGACCGCCTGCTGCAGATGGGCGACGCCCAGGTCTCCCTGATGGACGCCTTCCGCAGCGCCGATGAGGTGCTGCTCAACGGCGTGCAGGGCATCACCGATCTGATCACCACGCCGGGCCTGATCAACGTCGACTTCGCCGACGTCAAGGGCGTGATGAGCGGAGCGGGTACCGCGCTGATGGGCATCGGCTCGGCCCGCGGTGACGGCCGTGCGCTCAAGGCCGCCGAGATCGCCATCAACTCGCCGCTGCTGGAAGCCTCGATGGAGGGCGCCCAGGGCGTCCTGCTGTCGGTTGCCGGCGGCAGCGACCTCGGCCTGTTCGAGATCAACGAGGCTGCCTCATTGGTGCAGGACGCCGCCCACGCCGACGCCAACATCATCTTCGGCACGGTGATCGACGACTCGCTCGGTGACGAAGTGCGGGTGACGGTGATCGCCGCTGGCTTCGACTCGGCCGGGCCCAGCCGCAAGCCGGTGGTCGGGGGAGCCCCCGGTGCCCAGGGGATTGCACCCGGCGCGGCGGGCAAGCTCAGCTCGTCGCTGTTCGACCCGATCGACGCGGCGAGCGTGCCGGTACACACCAACGGCGCGACGGTCAGCATCGGTGGCGGTGACGACGGCGGCATCTCCGACGACGATGTCGACGTGCCCCCGTTCATGCGCCACTGATCGCGTCGTCACGCCCGGATACTGGGTCTTGTGACTGTTCGCGTCCGTCGGGTCACCACCACCCGTGCCGGTGGTGTCTCGAAACCGCCGTTCGACACGTTCAACCTGGGTGACCACGTCGGCGATGCCCCGGCAGCGGTCGCTGCCAACCGCAGGCGGCTGGCAGCGGCGATCGGGTTGCCCGACGACCACGTGGTCTGGATGAACCAGGTGCACGGCGACCGGGTCGCGGTCGTCGACGAGCCCCGTGCCGACGCGTTCGACGATACCGACGCGTTGGTGACCACCACCCCCGGTCTGGCGCTGGCCGTCGTGACCGCCGACTGCGTACCGGTGCTGATGTCCGACGCCCGCGCCGGTGTGGTGGCTGCGGTGCACGCCGGACGGGTGGGCGCCGCCGACGGTGTGGTGCTGCGAACCCTGGAGACCATGCTGGCCAACGGCGCGCACACCGAGGACATCTCGGTGTTGCTGGGTCCGGCGGTGAGCGGCGCCAACTATGAAGTGCCCGAGCCGATGGCTGCCGACGTCGAAGCCCGGCTGCCGGGCAGCCGCACCACCACCGCGCGCGGCACGCCCGGACTGGACCTGCGCGCCGGGGTCGCCCGGCAGCTGCGCGACGCCGGCGTGCCCGCCATCGACGTCGACCCGCGGTGCACGGTGTCCGACCGCACCCTGTTCAGCCACCGCAGGGATGCGCCGACCGGGCGACTGGCCTGTCTGGTGTGGATGGAATGACTACGCCCACCGCGCGCGAGGCCGAGCTCGCCACCGCCCTGAGCGCCCTGCGCGAGCGTCTGGCCCGGGCCGCCGAGGCGGCCGGCCGCGATGTCGCCGGGATCGCGCTTTTGCCCATCACCAAGTTCTTCCCGGCCACCGATGTGGCCATCCTCTGGGGTCTGGGCTGCCGCAGCTTCGGTGAGTCCCGCGAGCAGGAGGCCTCGGCCAAGATCGCCGAGTTCGGCGACCTCACCGGCGGCGATGCGCACTGGCACATGGTCGGCCAGATCCAGCGCAACAAGGCGAAAGCCGTTGCGGCGTGGGCGGACACCGTGCACTCGTTGAGTACATCGAAGGTCGCGGCCGCGCTCGACCGCGGCGCCCAGCACGCCATCGAGGAGGGACGGCGGACCGAGCCGGTCCGGGTGTTCATCCAGATCAGCCTGGATGGAGACACCTCGCGCGGCGGCGTGGACATCGCCGATCCCGGCGCGGTCGACGAGCTGTGTGACGAGGTCGCCGCAGCGGCGGGCCTGCGACTGGTCGGGCTGATGGCGGTCCCTCCGCTGGGTGCTGACGCCGACACCGCATTCGCTGCGCTGGCCGCCGAACACCTGCGGGTGCAGGCCAATCACCCCGACGCGACGGAGCTGTCGGCGGGGATGTCCGGTGATCTGGAAGCCGCCGTGCGACACGGTTCGACCTGTGTGCGTGTCGGTACAGCCCTTATGGGAAAACGTCCTCTAACGTCTCCCTGAGTAGTCACTCCAGTCACATCTTCATCACAGACACCGCACTTCACGCTTTCAGAAGGGTCCAGCGATGAGCACTCTCCACAAGGTCAAGGCCTACTTCGGTATGGCTCCGATGGACGACTATGACGACGAGTACTACGACGACGACGATCGCGGTGCCGGCCGCGGTGGATATGCGCGCCGCAGTGAGCGATTCGCCGACGACGAATACGAGCGTGGCCCGCGCTACGAAGACCGCGATCCGCGTGCCGGTAGAGAGTACGAGGACATCCGCGACCCACGCGAGGCTGACTACCCGCCGACCGGCGGATTCCGCGGTGGCTACGCCGACGAACCGCGGTTCCGTCCGCGCGAATTCGACCACCCGCACGACATGCCGCGGTCGCGGTTCGGCTCGTTGCGTGGCTCGACTCGTGGCGCCCTGGCGATGGACCCTCGCCGGATGGCCGAGTTGTTCGAGGCGGGCAGCCCGCTGTCGAAGATCACCACGCTGCGCCCCAAGGATTACAGCGAGGCTCGCACCATCGGCGAGCGCTTCCGCGACGGTCAGCCGGTGATCATGGACCTGGTGTCCATGGACAACGCCGACGCCAAGCGACTGGTGGACTTCGCCGCCGGCCTGGCCTTCGCGCTGCGCGGATCGTTCGACAAGGTGGCCACCAAGGTGTTCCTGCTGTCGCCGGCCGATGTCGACGTCAGTGCCGAGGAGCGTCGCCGGATCGCCGAGGCGGGCTTCTACAGCTACCAGTGACCGGGCCGAGTGCTGCCGCCTCGGTCTATGGGTAGGCTGACGACGTCGCGCTGGCCGCAAACCAGCGATGTCGGCAATGTCACATCCGCTGTTGATTAAGGACCGGCTCTAGTTGTCGCTGTTCTTCGAAATCCTTGGCTTCGCGCTGTTCGTCTTCTGGCTGCTGCTGATCGCCCGGGTCGTCGTCGAGTTCATCCGTTCGTTCAGCCGAGACTGGCACCCGCGCGGGTTCACCGTCGTCGTCCTGGAGGTGATCATGACGGTGACCGACCCGCCGGTGAAGCTGTTACGTCGCCTGATCCCGCAGCTGACCATCGGTGCCGTGCGATTCGACCTGTCGATCATGGTGCTGCTGCTGGTCGCGTTCATCGGGATGCAACTGGCCTTCAACGCCGCCAACGCGGCGGCCTGACCGGCGGTTCCGGCGGCGGCGTACTGTATCGCACCGAGGGGCGCATCACCACGAGGCGCGCCGCGGCTGTGGCGCCAAAAAGTTGAAATTCACTCTTAATTATCGGTCTCCGGGGCGACCGGCGGTTCTGGTGTGACAGGATGGACGCCAGTTACAGTACGGAACGACGTAGGTTAGACGCGTTCTACACTTTGCAGACCGGTTAGACCGTCCAGACTCGAGGGGCAGATGATGCCGCTTACACCGGCCGACGTGCACAATGTGGCGTTCAGCAAGCCGCCCATCGGTAAGCGTGGCTATAACGAGGACGAGGTTGACGCCTTCCTCGACCTGGTGGAGAACGAACTGACGCGCCTCATCGAGGAGAATTCCGATCTGCGTCAGCGGGTCTCGGAGCTCGATCAGGAGTTGGCCGGCGCGCGCGCCGGTGGCGCCGTGTCGCAGCCCACCCAGGCGATCCCGCTGTACCAGCCTGAACCGGAGCCCGAGCCCACACCCGCGCCGGCGCCTGCCCCGCAACCGGCCCCGAGCCCGGCGGCCAGCGAGGAGCAGGCCATCAAGGCCGCCCGCGTGCTGGCCCTGGCCCAGGACACCGCTGACCGGCTCACCGGAACCGCCAAGGCGGAGGCCGACAAGCTGCTGGCCGACGCGCGGGCCAACGCCGACCAGATCCTGTCGGAAGCGCGCCACACCGCCGAGACCACGGTGGCTGACGCCAAGCAGCGTGCCGACGCGATGCTCAGCGACGCGCAGACCCGCTCCGAGACCCAGCTGCGGCAGGCTCAGGAGAAGGCTGATGCGTTGCAGGCCGACGCCGAGCGCAAGCACTCCGAGATCATGGGCACCATCAATCAGCAGCGCACCGTCCTCGAAGGACGCCTCGAGCAGTTGCGGACGTTCGAGCGCGAGTACCGCACCCGGCTCAAGACCTACCTGGAGTCGCAGCTCGAAGAGCTGGGTCAGCGTGGGTCGGCCGCTCCGGTGGATTCCGGCGCCAACAGTGACGGCGGCGGGTTCAACCAGTTCAGCCGGGGCAACAACTAAAGTCCTCGTCGGGCTGGCGCGGCCTGGAACCATGTGCTCTGAGCAGCCGGAGGGTGATCGATGCTGATCGTTGCGCTGGTGCTGGCGGTGATCGGCCTCGCGGCCCTGGTCACTGCCGTCGTCACCAGCAACGAGCTGGTCGCGTGGGTATGCATCGCGGCCAGCGTGATCGGTGTGATCTTGCTGATTGTCGACGCGATCCGCGAGCGCCAGAATCGGCGGGTCGACGAGGCCGCCCCGGCGGCGGCCGCCGAGCCCGCTACGGACACGGAATCTTCCAGCACCGCCGAGACCATCGCGTACTCCGAGACCGATGAGACGGTCGACTCGACGTATTCGACCTTCGACGCCGAGTACCCCGATGACGACGTCGCCGCCGACGATGCCGTCGCCGCGGACCTGCCCGCCGAGCCGGTGTCCGAGGAATCCGAGGCCGAATCGACGGAGACGGCCGCCGATGACGAGCCCGGCGAGTTCGAGCCCGGTGAGTCCGAGGTTGTCGAGTCCGAGGTTGTCGAGTCGGGGGCCGACGAGGAACCCGACTCCGTCGAGGCCCAGACCGGCGAGTCCGAGGAGACCCCGGACGCCGAGGCGGACACGTCGTCCGACTCGCCCGGCCCACGCTGACCCCTGATTCGTTTCGATCCCTGCCACTCGGGCAATCCAGCGCGCCTGCGGCTCCGAATCCCTGGATGAACGCACCGGGACACGAGAGGGACATGGGCATCCGAATGGGGATCGAATACGCCAGCGTCGTCGACCATCCGCTTGACGAGGTTTTCGATTGGCACACCCGGCCGGGAGCCATGCGACGGTTGGTGCCGCCGTGGCAGCCCATGCGGGTCGTGGCCGAAACCGAGTCACTGGCTGACGGGCGAGCTGTCCTGGGTCTGCCGGGCGGATTGCGCTGGATCGCCCGCCACGATCCCTCGGGTTACGACCCGCCACACCAGTTCGTCGATGTGCTGTCCTCGGATGGCCTGTTGACGTTGCCGCCGCGTCTCATCGGCTGGTGGCGCCATACTCACCGGTTCAGTGCCGCCGGGCCGGGAGCGACTCGCGTGCACGACCAGGTCGACACCACGGTTCCGGGCGCCGCGCTGCGGTCGACGTTCGCCTACCGGCACCGCCAGCTCGCCGACGACCTGGCCGCCCACCGTGATGCCGAGCAGGCCGGTGCAGGCCGACTGGCCGTCGCGGTCACCGGCTCGTCCGGTCTGGTGGGCACCGCGCTGACCGCGCTGTTGACCACCGGCGGCCACCGGGTGATCCGGCTGGTCCGCCGCGACCCGGCCCGACCCGACGAACGGCGTTGGGAGCCAAGCGATCCCGCGGCCGACCTACTGGCCGGGGTGGATGCCGTCGTGCACCTGGCCGGTGCGTCCATTGCGGGCCGGTTCACCGATGCCCACCGGGCGGCGATCCGCCAGTCCAGGGTCGAGCCCACTCGGCGGCTGGCGGAGTTGGCGGCCGCGGCGGGGCCCGGCCTGCGCGCGTTCGTCAGCGCCTCGGCGGTCGGCATCTACGGCTACGACCGCGGCGACGCCGTGCTGTGCGAAGACAGCACCCGCGGTGACGGCTTCCTGGCCGACGTGGTCGCCGACTGGGAAGCGGCGACGACACCGGCCGCCGATGCGGGGGTACGCACGGTCACGGTGCGCACCGGCATCGTCCAGGCGGCGGCCGGCGGCACGCTGCGGCTGCTGCGCCCGCTGTTCGCCGCCGGCCTGGGCGGCCGGCTGGGCAGCGGTAAGCAGTGGCTGTCTTGGATCGGCCTGGACGACCTGCTCGACATCTACTACCGCGCCGTCTACGACACGAGACTGGCCGGTCCGGTCAACGCCGTCGGTCCCAACCCGGTGCGCAACAGCGAGTACACCAGGGTGCTGGCCGCCACCCTGCACCGGCCGGCGCTGCTGCCAGTGCCGTCGATCGGCCCGCGGGTGCTGCTCGGCGGGCAGGGTGCGCGTGAGCTGGCCGAAGCCGACCAGCGAGTGCTCCCCACCAAGCTGCAGGGGCTCGGGCACCGGTTTCGCCACCCGACCGTCGGTGACGCGCTGGCCCACCAGCTCGGCCACGACCCGGCGCCGGGCGTGCTCTAAAGCGGGGCCGCCCGCCAGGAGTGCAGGCTGCGCAGCAGGGAATTCTTCTTGTATTCGTGCCCGGCCATCCGGCCGAGAATGTCGTCGAGTGTGACGACCGCGTCGGCGATGTAGGGGCCCTTGTTCAGCATCACGCATTCAGCGCGTTCGGCCATTGCGGCGTCACTGATTTCGGCGCGTGACGGTAAGCCGGTGTTGGCCAGCTGCTCGAGCACCTGGGTCGCCCAGATCACCGGCAGGTGGGCCGCTTCGCACAGCCACAGGGTCTCCTCCTGCAGCTCGGCCATGCGCTCGTAGCCGGTCTCCACGGCCAGGTCACCGCGAGCGATCATTACACCGACCCGGTTGCGCCGCATCGCGGTCAACATCAGTTGCGGCAGTTGCTCGAAGGCCTGCCGGGTTTCGATCTTGAGCACCACACCGAGCTCGGAGTCGCCGAGCCGGCCCAGCTCTTCGAATAGCCGGATCACGTCGGCGGGTTCGCGCACGAACGACAGTTGGACGAAGTCGGCCAACTCGGTCACCACGGCCAGATCGGCCAAGTCCTTGTCGGTCAGCGCCGAGATCGGCAGATCGGTGTCGGGCACGTTGATTCCCTTGGCCGAGCGCAGCTTCGCGGTGCCGTGTGGGGGATGGTCGATGCGCACGTCCAGGCTGTCCGAGGCGACGGCGACCACTTCGCCGCCGAGCTTGCCGTCGTCGAAGAAGATGCGTTCGCCGATCTCGGCGTTGTCGAACACCTCCGGCAGCGTGCACCCGATTCGCGGCGGTTGGTCGTCGTCCACCGGAGCGGGCGTGCAGTCGCGGGTCAGCCGCAGGATGTCACCGGCCGCCAGTCGGAGGTATTGCTCGACCGCGGGCAATTCGCCAACCTCGGTTTCGTCCTTCCCGGCCAGCCCTTTCCCCGAGTCGCTTCGCTCCTGCCCGCCGGCGGCGACCACAACTGTTCCGGTGCCCACGTACGTGGTCTTCTCAGTGGTCACCACGAATCCGCCGGGTGCCGCGGCCGCCAGCAGCAGGCGCCGCTTGGATCCACGGGTGTCCCGCAGTACCAGTTCGTCGCCTTCGGCGCGGCGCGCCAACCACTCGGCGTCGACCGGCAGCGTCGTCAGGCCGGGCTCGGGCGGTCGGGCCGGGCGTCGGGCGCTGGTCAACCAGCCGCGGGCGGCGGCCACCACCTGACCCTGCGCGGTGCGGGTCGGCCGCAGCCGCACCACCCGAGGGCCGGACTCCAGTGGGCCGGTGCGCAGCTTCGGCCCGGCCAGGTCCATCGCGACCAGGCACGGCCGTCCGGCGCTGGCGGCGGCCGAACGCACGTTGGCGGCCATCGCTTTCCACGCGATCGCGTCGTCGTGGGCGCAGTTGATCCGGGCGACGCGCATGCCGGCGTCGACGAGGGTGCGCACCAGGGCGATATCGGTGGCCGCCTCCGAGGGCAAGGTGACCATGATCCGGGCGGCGCGGTCGTCGGCGGCCCTGCCCAGCAGTTCGGTGGCGTTGCGTTCCAGCAGCCGCGCGCCCTCGTCGACGTCGACGACAACATGGTCACCGGGGTTCCAGCCGTGACCGCGCATGGCCGCGATCGCGGCCGACACGCGCCGCAGGGTGGCCTGCACATGGGCTTCGCTGCGCCCCAACGACGACAGCCCGAATTCGGCCAGTCGCTGCTGCAGGTCTCGCAGGTCGACCTGGCGAATGGCCCAGTAGTGCACTAAATTCGTTGCACTGCAACGATTCTCGGCAGCGACTGGGTCGGTCCACGGCCGCCATCGCGATTCTGCGTCGGTCAGCCGCCCCAGCAGGGCGTCGACTTCACCCTGCAAGCGGTCCAGCTCTTCAGTGGCGGCGGACATACTTCGCGACGCTAGTCACGTCAGGTTGCGATCAGGTGAACGATTGGGGGCATGTGACTTTAGGCCTTTGAGCTCGTCGGCCAAAGGCCCATGCGGAGCCAGCGATCCTGGACGACGATACCTGCATGGCAACCAGCGACGCCGTCGTCTTGGACAGCGCGGGCCTGCACCGGCTGGTCGACGAACTGCGCGGCAGGGGCTACCGCGTGGTTGGCCCCACCCTGCGGGACAACGCGATCGTGCTCGCCGAACTCGACGGCGCCGACGACCTGCCCTACGGCTGGGGGGTCGACGTGGCGCCCGGCACGTACACGCTGCGCCGTCGGGAGGATCGGGCCGCGTTCGGGCACTCGTCGGGCCCCCAGTCCTGGAAGCAGTTCTTGCATCCGCCGCGAAAGAAGCTGTGGTCGTGCGGACCGGACGGGGTCGATTCCGCCGCCGAGCCGGAGCCGCGTTATGCGTTCCTCGGGGTGCGGGGGTGTGACCTGGCCGCCATGGGCGTCCTCGACCGGGTGCTGTCGGGCGGCGAACACCCCGATGGCTCGTATGTCGGTCGGCGCCGGCAGGTCTTCGTGGTGGCCGTCAACTGCACCGAGCCGGGCCGGCTGTGCTTCTGTGCGTCGATGGCGACCGGGCCGGCCTGCCGCGGCGGCTACGACCTGGTGCTGACCGAGCGAGCCGACGGTGCCGAACTCGACTACGTCGTCGAGGCGGGCAGCCCAGCGGGGGCCGAGGTGCTGGCTGCCGTGCCGCAGCGCGCCGCCGATCTGGCCGAGGTCAGCGCGGCGGCGGATGCGGTCGTGGCCGCGGGCACCCGGATGGGTCGCCGCATGCCGGACGGTGATCTGCGCCAACTGCTGATCGAGTCGCGGGAGTCACCGCATTGGGCCGACGTGGCCAACCGCTGCCTGACCTGCGGAAACTGCACCATGGTGTGCCCCACCTGTTTCTGCACCAGTACCGCCGATGTCACTGACCTCGCCGGCGAGCACGCCGAACGCTGGATGGAGTGGGCGTCGTGCTTCGAACTAGATTTCACCTTTGTCCACGAGGGTCCGGTGCGCCGATCCGGCCCGTCGCGTTACCGGCACTGGCTGACCCACAAGCTGTCCAGTTGGCACGATCAGTTCGGTACGTCGGGGTGCGTGGGTTGTGGACGCTGTATCGCGTGGTGTCCCACCGGGATCGACATCACCGAAGAGATGGCCACCTTCGCCCGGCTGGCGGACGACAATGACTGATTCGATGACCCGCGGCTGGGCGCCGCACTCCTCGGCGATGGCGCCGGTGCCGTATCGGGTGCGGTCTCGCGTCGCCGAAAACGCCGACTCGGTCACCCTGTGTCTGGAACCGACGGCCACCGAGCTGTCAGCACCGCGGCCGGGCGAGTTCATGATGCTCTACGCCTTCGGTGTCGGCGAGGTCGCGATCTCTGTCAGCGGTGACCCGTCGGTCACCGACGGCACCATCACCCACACCATCCGCTCGGTCGGCGCGGTCAGCGCCGCGTTGTGTGCGGCACAGCCGGGAACCACCGTCGGGGTGCGTGGCCCGTTCGGCACCAGCTGGGGCTGGAGGACGCGGCGGGACGAGATTTGGTCATCGTCGCCGGCGGGGTCGGTCTGGCGCCGCTACGTCCGGTGGTGCTGGGGGCGCTGTCGGATCGGGACCGCTACGGCCGAGTCGTGGTGATCGCCGGGGCCCGCGCCCAGCGGGACTTTCTCTACGGCCCGGAACTGCAACGCTGGCAGCAAGATTCACGCCTCGAGGTGCACGTGACCGTCGACGTCCCGATCCAGGGTTGGCCGGGGGAGACCGGGTTCGTCACCGAACCGCTGCACCGGCTGACGTTGATACCCGAGCGCGTGCGGGCGTTCCTGTGCGGGCCGGAGCCCATGATCCGCTTCGGCGCGGCGGCGCTGCTGGACAAGGCAGTCGCACCCACCGACATCCGGGTGTCGCTGGAGCGCAACATGCAGTGCGGCATCGGGTGGTGCGGCCACTGCCAGCTCGGCCCGCTGCTGGTGTGCCGCGACGGGCCGGTCGTCGGGTATGACGTGGCGCGACCACTTCTGGAAGTCAAGGAGCTCTGATGCCCAGCTTGGCCGTGTGGAAGTTCGCCTCGTGCGACGGGTGTCAGCTCAGCTTGCTGGACTGTGAGGACGAACTGCTCACTCTGGCCGAGCAGGTTCAGATCGCGACGTTCGCCGAGGCCTCCAGCGCGATCGTCGGCGGCCCGTACGACCTGTCACTGGTCGAAGGATCGATCACCACCCCGTCCGACGAACGGCGGATCCGTGAGATTCGGGAGCAGTCAACGGTTCTGGTGGCCATCGGTGCCTGCGCCACGGCCGGGGGAATTCAGGCGTTGCGCAACCTCGCCGACGTCGCCGAGTTCACGTCCGTCGTGTATGCCCGGCCCGAGTACATCCACGCCCTGGCCACATCCACGCCGGCGTCGGACCACGTCCGGGTGGATTACGAGTTGCGCGGTTGTCCGATCGACCGGGGCCAGCTGCTCGATACGCTGGCTGCGTTGTTGGTCGGTCGCAAGCCGCGGCTGCCCGCGGCCACGGTGTGCACCGAATGCAAGCGATCCGGGGTCACCTGCGTCACGGTCGCCGAGGGCATCGCCTGTCTGGGCCCGGTCACCCATGCCGGCTGTGGCGCGCTCTGTCCTCGCCACCACCGCGGCTGCTACGGCTGCTTCGGCCCGATGGCAACCCCCAATATGCCGGCGATGATCCCGCTGTTGCACCGCGACGGCATGTCGGGCGCGCAGGCGCGGCGGGTGTTCGAGACGTTCAACGTCACCGCCTTCCGTGCCGAACTGGATGCCGAACTGGATGCCGAACGGAACCCACGATGACCGACACCCGCACCATCAGAGTCGGTGCGCTCACCCGGGTCGAGGGTGAGGGTGCGCTGCACGTGGAACTGCGTGACGGAGTGCCGGAGCGGGTCGAGCTCAACATCTATGAGCCGCCTCGGTTTTTCGAGGCGTTCCTGCGTGGCCGCGCCCACACCGAGCCGCCCGACCTCACCGCCCGGATTTGTGGAATCTGCCCGGTGGCTTACCAAATCAGCGCCTGCAACGCGATCGAGGACGCCTGCGGTGTCACGCTGGACCCGGCGCTGGTCGAGTTGCGGCGGCTGCTGTATTGCGGGGAGTGGATCCACAGCCACGCACTGCACATCTACCTGTTGCACGCGCCTGACTTCCTGGCCGAGCCTGACGTCGTCGCCGTTGCGCGCAATCACCGTGGCGCCGTTGAGCGGGGACTGGCCCTGAAGAAGGCCGGCAACCAGCTCATGGAACTCGTCGGCGGCCGGTCGATCCACCCGATCAACGTGCGGCTGGGCGGGTTCTACTCGGTGCCCACCAAGCAAAATCTCGCAGCGATGGCCGAACAGCTGCGCCGGGCGCTCGACGATGCGCTGGCCACCGTGACCTGGGTCGCCGGCTTCGACTTTCCGGACCTCGATGTCGACCACGAGTTACTGGCGCTCACCGCGGACCGCTACGCCATCGAGGACGGCCGGATCAGCCGCAGTGCCGGAAAGCCTTTCCCGGTAGCCGAATTCAGTGAGCACGTAGCCGAAACTCAGGTGCCACACTCCACGGCTCTGCATGCGACCCTGGACGGCGGGCGGCACCTGACCGGACCATTGGCCCGTTATTCGCTGAACTACGGACGGCTCTCGCCACTCGCACGGGAAGCGGCGGCCGCCGCAGGGCTGGCCGAGGAATGCCGAAACCCGTTCCGCAGCATCATTGTCCGCGCAGTGGAGACGGTGTACGCGGTCGAAGAGGCGCTGCGGATCATCGACGCCTACGAGCCGCCGGCACGGCCGTTCGTCGACGTGGCGCCCCGTCCCGGTGTCGGCCACGGGGTCAGTGAGGCACCACGCGGGCTGCTCTATCACCGCTATGAGATCGACGACGACGGGTTGATCAAGGCGGCGGTCATCGTACCGCCGACCGCACAGAACCAGGCCGCCATCGAAGACGACCTGACCCGGGTGGTGCTGGCCGGGGTGGACCTGGACGATGCGGCGTTGACCACGTTGTGCGAACGCACGATCCGCAACTATGACCCGTGCATCTCCTGCGCGACACATTTCCTGACGTTGACGGTCGCCCGACGATGACCGTCGTCGTCATCGGCGTCGGGAACGAGCTGCGCCGCGACGACGGTGTCGGGCCGGCCGTGGCCGCCGAGGTGGCCCGGCAGTGCCCACCGGGAGTGCGAGTGGTGACGTGCGCGGTCGAGCCGACCGCGATCCTCGATGCCTGGGACGGCACCGAGTTGGCGGTGATCGTCGACGCGGTGAGCAGCGCGCAACCCACCGACGTCCGAGCCGGCCGCGTGCGGCCCTGCACCGTCGCCGATGTGGCGGATGCCGGCGGGTGCGGCTCACATGAGATGAGCCTGCCGCAGATCTATGCACTCGGGCGTGCGCTGGGCCGGGTTCCCGGGCGGGTGGTCGTCGTTGCCGTCGACGCGGCTGATGTCGGATACGGGGTGGGGCTTAGTGCCCCGGTGGCCGCCGCGGTCCCGGCGGCCGCGGCGGCCGTCCATGCCGAACTGGGGCGCTGGCGGGGATAAGCCCGCACTGCATCGGCAACCCATCACCGGTATCCCGGCATAGGAATGTCCTATCGACGGGTGCACCTTTCGGTATTGGACGTGTTCTCGGCCGGCCCACCACAATCGGATGACACGTTGTTGATTCGAGGAGATGATATGAGCGTCAAAGTCTGTGACGATTTGCAGCTTTCGCACATTGTGGTGACCGCTGACGTGGAGGCCCCGTTCGAGAGCGTCGATATCGCGCAGTGGCTCAAAACGCTTCCCACCCACGAATACCAGCGGTGCGCGCCCGGGGACCACAAGGCGGCGGGATATACCGTCGACGATGACGGCACGCCAATGTCGTTGAACGTGGAAATGATCGGCACGGCATTGATCGTGCAGAACTATCGTTATGAGGTCGCACAGCGGCACTACTGCAAGATGGTGTCGATCTCGGATGTGCTGACCCCGGCCGGGTGGACCACCACCCAGGTCACCTGGGAACTGCGCATGGAACAGATCGATGGTGATCACTGTCGATACATCAATACGGTGACCGCGCGACCGACCGAAGACTTCCTGGAATTCATTGCCGCCCAAGGTCAGACACTCGAGGAAGCGGCAAAGGCCCGTACCGAGGCATCTGGGCGGCATTGCCGCGTCGAGACGCCGCTGTACGCCCAGAGCATCGCTCGCTGGGCGCGGCAGCACTCGGCGTAACATCGAACCTTGCCGGAGAGGTCGCCTCTCGGCGCGAACAGTGGGCAAGGGGAACGATTGTGGAGCTGCGCGCGCTGCAGTATTTCATCGCTGTCGCTGAAGAACAATCGTTCACCCGGGCCGCGGCACGTTGCCATGTCGCCCAGCCCTCCATCAGCCAACAGATCGGGCTACTGGAGCGGGAACTCGGCGAGCCACTGTTCACCCGGACATCCCGCGGTATCACCTTGTCGGCCGGTGGTGAGACGTTGCTGCCGTATGCCCGCCAATGTCTGGCGTTGCTGGCCGAGGCGCGCGCGGAGTTCGTCGGCCGCAATCATCTGCTGACCGGACGGCTGGCCTTCGGCACGGTGACCGGCGTCGAACTGACCCGCGTGCCAGAGGCACTGGGTGCCTACCACTCCCGATACCCCGGGGTGGAGGTGGTGGTCACCGAAGGCACCAGCGCACCGCTGCTGGCGATGGTCTCCCAAGGCCAGCTCAACGCGGCGGTGGTGGCCGCGCCGGTCGACCCGTTGCCGGAACACTTCGGCTCAGACCCCGTTCAAGACGGTCAGCTCGTGGCCGTGTTTGATCCGGACAGGTTCTGTCTGCCCGACGATTGCGTGCCGCTGGCGGCGGTCGCCGAGCATCCGATCATCTGCTACACGGCTACCAGTGGTCTGCGCCCGTTGATCGATGCGGCGTTTGAGCAGCAGGAGCTCAAGCCGTTCGTCTCCTACACCGCCAACGATGTTCGGCTGCAGGTGGCGTTCGCCGCGCAGGGGGTGGGCATCGCGTTGTCGGCGGACACCGATCCGGCCCTGGACCGCCTGGACGGCCTGGTCTGCCGCCCGGTGGAGCCGAGCATCCCGTTCCAGAAGGTGCTGGTGTGGCGGCGTGACCTGAATCCGAGCGCCCCGCTGCGGGCGTTTCTCGATGTCTGGCGCGACCTCAGCGCAGCATCGGAAGACCACCTCGCCCAGCCCGACGCCGGGAGCCCGTCTGCCGCCCCACCCGTCGCGCATACGTCTGCCTAATACATCCTTAACCTTCCCTATATATGGGCAAATAGCGGCATATAGGGTAGGTTGTGGTTGTGGGCGTCGCGGTGTACTCGGCCGAGCAAGTGGCTGACATTCTTGGATTGCACGTACGCACCGTGCGCGGCTACATCCGCGACGGCCGACTACCAGCTGTGCGAGTGGGCAAGCAGTACCGGATCGCCGAGGCGGATTTACAGTCTTTCGCCGGCCTGGCATCCGCCGAGCCGGCGCGCGGCCCGCGCGCCCACGTATCGACCGTCGTGCACATCGACAACGTCAGCCGCCCCGCGATGGACCGTATCACCACCCACCTCACCGCGGCCGTGGCCGGAACATCAGCCCGGTCAGGGCATTTCGACCTGCAATCGATGTATGACGAAGCCGGTTACCGTCTCACCGTATTTGTCGTGGGCGATCCTGAACCCACGGCAGCGGCGATCCAATTGATCAGCGTCCTGACCCGACAGGACGAGCGTTGAGCGGTAGCGTCTTCCGCTCCACATGCGGGCAGCAAATGGTCGAGCGCTGCTACCGTGCGCAGCTGCAAAGTTGGCCGGTGCCAGTGCGACAGCGCAGCGTAACCACGCGCGCGGGAGACACTTTCGTCATGGACTGCGGACCCATTGACGCGCCTCCGGTTGTGCTTCTCCACGGTGCGGGCAGCAACAGCGCAATCTGGCACGCCGACGTCCAGCGTTGGTCAGACACCCACCGGCTGTATCTAATCGACATCATCGGCGAACCCGGCTTGAGCGCACCGGCCCGGCTTTCGCGCTGCTCCGATGTCCACGCTTGGTGGCTCGACGACGTCCTCGACGGGTTGGGCGTGGACGCCGCCGCCTTTGTGGGGGTTTCATTGGGCGGTTGGCTGGCAATCGATTATGCGATTCGCCGTCCAGGCAGAGTCCAGCGGTTGGCACTGCGTGCTCCCGGAGGCATCGGCAGGCGGCGCTACCGCGCCGTCCTGGCCGCCTTTGCCCTCATGCCGTTCGGAGACCGCGGAACACGACTGGCAATTCGAATCGCGTTGGGCCCCGGTGACATCCCTGACCGCGTCATCGACTACCTGCTGCCGATCCAACGTAACTACCGCCCCCGCCTCGACGCCCTGCCCATCGTCTCCGATGCCGAGCTGAAGGCGATCACCGCGCCGCTTTTCGTCGTGCTCGGGTCACGCGATCGCATGCTCGACTCGCAGCACACAGTCGCCCGCTTGACCCGCCTGCAACCCGGGGCATCGATCAACCTCATTCGCGGTGCGGGCCACGGTCGCTTCGATGACGGGGAGGACCTGCACGCTTTTCTCAACCAAGGCGTGACACATTGACGCCTTCGGAAGATGCCTGGGCTTTCCGTGACCGATTGCGCCGCGACCTCCGTGCCGCCCTCAAATCACGCCAGCTGACCACGTCAGATGTCCACGCCGTGATTCGAGACCTGCGCGAGGAGTACGAGACACACGCAGAGCAGTACCGCCGCATGCGTCGACATGATGCGGCCGACCGACACCGCCGACTGGCAGCCATCCTGGGCAACTATCTGTCGACATGACGGCGGTTGCGGTGCGGGTCAGATGTCGGGGGCGATGAGTACGACTCGTCCGACCACCGCGCCGGACTCCAGGAGTGCGTGCGCCTTCGCGGCGTCTGGCATCGGAATCCGCTCGTGTACCAATGGTTTGATGGCCTGTGACTCCAATAGGGGGATGATCTCTCGCCGTACCCCATCGATGATCCGGGCCTTCTGCTGCAGGGGGCGCGGATTGAGCAGGGTGGCAGTGACACTGGCCCGCCGGGTCAGCAGCAGGCCCATGTCGAGGTTCGCCGAGCCGCCCCGGCCGCTGATCGTCACCAGGTGCCCGTCCTCGGCCAAGCAGCGCAGATTGCGGTCGAGATAGTCCGCTCCGACCACGTCCAAGATCGCATCGACGCCGCGGCCGCCGGTCGCCGCCAGCGTGGCATCCACGAAGTCGGTTGTCGTGTAGTTGATCGCGGCGTCCGCGCCGAGCTCCCGACCGATTTCGGTGCCTTCGTCGGTGCCGGTGGTGGTGATGACGGTCGCGCCGATCGCGTGCGCCCATTGCACCGCGAAGGTGCCGATCCCCCGGTGGCGCCGTGGATGAGGACACTTTGGCCACAGTGCAGGCCGGCGATCATGGCCAGATTGGAGTACACGGTGCAGGCTGCCTCGGGGATGATCGATGCCTGCGCGGTGTCCACACCGGCCGGGATGGGCAGCACCTGGGATGCCGCGACCGCGACCTGTTCGGCGTACCCGCCGCCGTCGAGCAGGGCACACACCCGGTCTCCAACGGTGAAGTGCTCGACCTGCGCGCCGACGGCCACGATGCGGCCGGCGCATTCCAGGCCCAGGATCGCTTGAGCCGCAGCGGAGGACGGATACTGTCCGCGCCGGCGCAGGAGATCAGCGTTGTTGACGCCGGCCGCTTCGATGCAGATCACCACCTCGTGGGCTGCTGCACTGACCGAGTCGACCTCGCGCCACTGCAACACCTCCGGCGAACCCGGGTGATCGAACACGATCGCTTTCGGCATCCCGGCCTCCTTGTCCCACATCTCGGTCCTGCCATACCCAGCGTGTCGGTCCACCCGCCGCCGGTCAAATAGCGATTTCCGCGCTGCGTCATAGGCGTTGCTTATGTAGCCGGATCAGCCGACATCCAGCCGGAGGGACAGCGAGGACGGCGGGTGGCTAGTCCGCGACCCGGTCGAGGAATCCGCGTACCAACCGCCGCAACCGGCGGGAGGCGTCGTCGACGTGGGTCGCGGTGTGAGCGCGCAGGTCGCCATGGCTCAGGCCGAGCCGCGCGACCTCGTTGTCGCGGTCGTCGTCGATCCACACCTCGAGCAGCTTGGCGTCGAGTTCTGGATGGAACTGCAATCCCATCGCGCGGCCGAGGACGAAAGCCTGTGAAGCGCGGTCGTTCCGGGCGATCTCGGTGGCCCCCGCCGGCGGGGTGAACCGGTCGAAATGCCATTGGAACCAGGGCCCGGCCGGCACCAGGTCGTGGTCGTCGCTGTGCACCTGATGCCAGCCGATCTCTGGATCGGTGGAGCGCTGCACCGAACCGCCGAGCGCGGTGGCCACCAGCTGACCACCGAAACACACCCCGAGGACACCCACGCCGGCGTCGACCGCGCTGCGCACGGTGTCGATCTCGCTGGCCACCCACGGCAACCGGTCGTCGTACACTGCCCAGCGCGAGCCCAGCGGCACGATCACGTCGTAATCGGCCGGGTCGGGGAAGACGACGTCGAAGGCGGGGTTGTCGGCCCGGTGCGAGGGCACCACCTCGAAGGTGTCGACGTCGAAGCCGAGTTCGGTGAATGTCTCACCAAGCAGCGCCTCGGGGCGTTGGGATCGTTGTAGATGAACAGGACCTTGCGGGACACGCGAAATACGGTACGGCAGCAGTCGGCTCACACGCAGTCCGAGGCCCCGTCCACCACGAACACCGCGCCACTGGTGTAGCTGCTCTGCTCGGTGCACAGGAACGCGATGGTCGGCGCCAGCTCGGCGACGGTGCCCATCCGGCCGGCGGGGATGTGGGCGAGTTCGGTCTCGACGATTTGCGGGGCGGCGTGCATCGGCGCGGTCATCGGGGTGTCGATGGTGCCGGGCGCCACCGCGTTGACCCGGATCCCGTACCGCGCCCACCTGACGGCCAGGTTGCGGGTCACGTTGATGATCCCGGATTTGGCTGCGCCGTAGCCCGGGACCAGGGTGACGGCGCGCAGCGCCGACATCGACGCCAGATTGACCACGCTGGCCCCGCCGGCCGCGGTCGAGGCTCTCAGCGCCCGGCGCAGCCCCATCGTCAACCGGTACGGGCCGGTGAGGTTGACCGCGACCGAGGCGGCGAATCCGTCGGGGGCGGATTCGTCGAGTCCACCGGGGAAGTTGGCGCCGGCGTTGTTCACCAGGATGTCGAGCACCGAGATGCTCTGGGCCAGGCTGTCGATGGATGCATTGTCGGTGAGGACAAGTCGGCGGTAGGTCATCCCGGTTAGGTCGGTGTCGTAGTCGGTCGCCGCGGCCCGGGTGCCGGTGACGACGACCTCGGCCCCGGCGTCGCGCAGCAGCACCGCGACCGCGTGGCCGATGCCGCTGGTCGCGCCGGTGACCAGCGCTCGCGTGCCGGTGAAGTCGAAGCTGGTCGTGGCGGTCATGAGAACCTTTCGATCTGGTTGGTCAGCCAGGCCGTCTCCCAGAAGTTGACGCTGTCGGCCAGCAGCTGTTCGTGCGCGGCCCGCAGCACCGAGCGGGCCTCGGCGTGGTCGGGGTAGGCCAGGGTGACCAGCTCGGCGAGGTGGATTGCCTGCACCGGCCGGCCGGCCGCCAGGTGCGCGCCGGCTCGGGCGGTCAGCGCCGGTGCGCCGGCCAGCTCGACGAGATCGGCGCTGACCGACTCGGGCCGACCGGGTAGAGCTCGGTGGTCGAGCGGTGGTGAAACCAGCCGGAGTAATTCTCCCAGATGGCCCGGACGTCCCAGGCGACCTTGCCGTAGCCCTGCCCCACCTCGAGGTGCTCGGGCAGGGTGATCTCTCGCATCAGGGTCGCGACATCCTTGCCGGCGTTCATCCCGGCCACCGTTTCGTTGTGCAGGTACTGGACGGCGTCGCGCAGCCGGGTCAGTTCGGCGTCGATGCGCTGTGCACCGGTGATGGGGTCGAAGTGCCCGGTCAGCAGGATCTCGGGCTGCAGCCGGCGGACCCGCTCGATGGTGTCGATCACCGTCAGCGCGTCCCGGTAGCGGTCGCCTCGAATGGTGACGAGGTTGGGAATGTGGCCGAAGACCGGCCCGAAGGTGTTGCTGCACAGGCATACCCGCTCATCGGGGAGCCACACGACCATGGAGTCGGTGGTTTCCCCGCCCGGTGTGGCGATCAGCTCGATGCGGCGGCCGCCGATGTCGATGGTCAACCGGTCATCGACGGTGAGGTCAGCGGTGATGGCACTCTGCGGTGCCAGCTTCTTGCCGAAGCGTTGCTGGATCCTGGCGATACCGCCGGCGAGTCTGGCGGAGAACGCGAAGGCGCTTCGGTTGGCGCGGTAGGGCAGCAAGCGCTCGTTGTCGTCGCGCCAGGTTCGCCAATTCGCTTGGGCGACAACGATGGTCTGCGGGTCGCGCAGGCTGTCCAGGCCGCCGACGTGGTCGTAGTGGCCCTGGGTGATCAGGATGTAGCGCACTGGCGCGGAGTCGACCGCGTCGAAGTTGGCGCGGTGCACCGGCCCTTCGAATCCCATGCCGGTATTGACCACGACCCGTCCGTCATCGGTGGTGAGCAGGTAGGAGTTGGTCAGTCCCGGCGAACACCAGATGCCCGGCGCCACTTCCTCGGCCTGTTCAGCGGATGCCGGCGCCATCGCGTCGGCGCCCGGACGGCTGCGATAGATGGGTTCCACAACTACCTCTAGGTTTCGGGGCGGACGTCGAAGCGGTCGAAGTAGAAGGCGAACCGCGACCGCAACTCGTCGGGCTCGACGCCGAAGTGCCGTCTCAGGTCGTAGGGGATGCGGCCTTTGGCGCCGCGGCGGTTGTCGTCGATGTAGGTCTGGAAACGCGTGGCCACCTTGGCCGGGATGTCGATGCCGGCCTGCCGGTAGAACCCCTCGAGCACTGGCATCTCGCTGCCGCCCAGGGTGTGGAATCCGATGTCCACGCTGCGCTCGGCCGGCACCAGTTCCCGGTCCCGCACGCAGGCGCTGAGCAGGCGGTGAATCCGGTCGCTCCAGTAGCCGACCAGCCAGTCCGGGTCGATGCTGGTGCGGCGCAAGCGATCCGAGTAAGCCATCATGGTGATGGCCGATTGGATCACCGCGACCGGGTCCCGGTGGGTGAACGCGACGGTGGCATCGGGAAACGTCGCCGTCAGCGCTGCGAGTTGTTCGGCATGCTGGGGCGACTTCAGCACCCAGGTCCGTGGGCCGCGCAGAAAGGTCAGCGCCTGCAGCACCCTTTTCAGGAAGGCGTAGTGGCGGGTCTGGTCCAGGCCGAGGTAGAAGTCTCGCCAGGTCGGGACACGGGCGTGCCACTCGACGACGTAGCCGGCCATGTCGAGGTCGAGCAGTTCGACCTCCTCCTCGATGGCCTCCGGGAATCGGTCATGCATCGCCGCGACGTACGGGGTGGTCGCCATCAGCGCCTCATGTTCGGCCTTGACGCGGGCGTACCGCGGGTCGACGCCGAACGTGTCGGGACCCGCTCCGAGAGCGGGGATCGGATCCTCGCTCTCCCAGTAGGGCAGCGCCCGGCGGCGGGGATCCTGGGCGATGAGGTTCACCAGATGCGTGGTACCCGAACGAGGCATGCCGACCACGATCAGCGGCGCCTCGATCGGGATCGATCCGATCTCCGGGTAGCGCTTGAGCAGGTCGGTGAGTGACAGCCGGTTGCGGAGCTTGCGAACGGTCCTGGCCCGCAGGGTGCCCCGGGTGAGCTGACGCAGTCCGGTGTCGGATTCGATGGCCGCGATGTGCGCGGCGAGGCGGTCGGTGAAACCGTCGGTGTCAGCCAGATCGTCCGCGCCGGCCTGGGCGGCGGCCTCCTCGAGCATGGCGTCGACGTCGAAGGTGACGGTTCGCGCTTCGGTGTAGTCCAGGATTTGGCGCTGGGTGTCGGTCAGGACCGGGGCCGTCAGGTCGTCGAGGTCGAGGATGTCCGCCGATGCCATCTTCACGCACCTTGCTCGTGTCGAATATCCGACGTACCGTTCGGAAATATGACGCCCAAGGGAGACCCCGGTATCGCCGGTGGTCAAGCGTCGTCACCGCCCACCGCGCGGGTCATCGCGGTGATGGAGATGCTCGGTGCCGACCCCGGCCGAGGGTTCTCGCTGGCCGAGATCAGCCGAGGACTGGGCATTAGCCGGGCCACCGGGCACGCGATTCTCGCGACGCTGGTTGCCCATGACTGGGTGACCCGCGACCCCGCCAGTGCCAGGTACGCCTGGGGTCCGGCGATCGCCAGCCTGGCCAAACCCGCCGACGCGCCGGTGTTCCGCGCAGAATTGGAGCGGCTCGCGACGGCGACCGGGACCCAGGTGTACCTGGCTCGTCGCGAGGGGAACGGCTTGGTCATCGTCGACGTGGCCGGCCAGACGCTGACCGCCCCGGCGATCGGGCGGGGCACCAGGACACCGTTCGTCGCCCCTTTCGGCCGTGATTATGTGGCGTGGTCGAGCCCGGCGGCGCAGCAATCCTGGCTGGAAGCCATCGGGCAGCCCAACGATGCATTCCGGGCCCGGATCTCGTTGGTGCTCAATGAGACACGCGCCCGCGGCTTCGTCGTGGAGCGGCTCACCCGAGAGTATTTGCGGGTTTACTCCGCGTTGCAGGCACTCAGCGGTGACGGTGAAGTGGACGCGATCACCACTCAGCTCGCCCGCGCTTTCGCCGACCTCAGCGTCATCGACGTGCTGCCGGGGAGTTGGGTGAGGGTGTCACTCACCGCATCGCTACGGTGTCGGCGCCGATCACCGATGCTGACGGGATGGTGACCATGTCGGTCACCGCGGCACCGTTCGCCACACTGGATTCGGCCGCGATCGGCCGGCTCGGCGCGCAGGTCCGAGCCGCCGCGGGGGCCATCGGCGACCGGCTGAACCGCTACCACGTGCCCTCCGGCGTACAGGGCTGAGCCCGCCGCCGAAGGTATCCTCGGCTACAGCCAGCCGCGCGCCCGCGGGGCATGACAGGTGGGAAATGACGGCGTTGTACACCGCCCTGGTATGGCTGGTGGTCGCTGCCCATTTCGCGTTCCTGATCTATCTGCCCAGCGGCGGATTCCTGGCGTTGCGGTGGCGGCGCAGCATCTGGTTGCACGTCCCGGTGGTGGTGTGGGGGATCGGCAGTGTCGTGCTGCATTTCTGGTGCCCACTGACCGCCCTCGAGCAATGGGCGCGCCCGCGAGCCGGGATGGCGCCGCTGGGCTCGGCAGGCTTCATCGACCACTACATCACCGGGGTCATGTACCCCTCGGGCGGAACCGGTTACGCCCAGGCGGCGGCCTTCATCGCGGTGGTGGTCTCCTGGGTCGCCTATGCGGTGACGGCCCGGCGCCGAAGTTCATCGGCGAACGCCTCCCCAGGTCTATTGGGTCGGCTCCTCCTCGGGCCGCGGGCGGCCCGCATCGTCGCCTCCCCAGGTCTATTGGGTCGGCTCCTCCTCGGGCCGCGGGCGGCCCGCATCGTCGCCTCCCCAGCCGTCGGCGCGCCAGCACACCCAGTCGATCTCGACGCGGGCACCCACGGCCAGCCCCGTAGTGCCGACGCAGGTTCGGCTCGGTAACCGATCGGGAAACCACGGCGCGTAGGCGGCGTTGAACGCGGCGTAATCCGACCAGTCGGTCAGGTAGGCCCGCACCGCCACCACATCGGCCAGCCCACCACCGCACAGTTCGGTCACCCGCAGCAGATTGGCCAGCACCTGGTCGGTCTGGGTCGCCACGTCGTCGCCGACCAGCTCCCCACTGGTGTCGGTGGGCATCTGGCCGGTGACGTAGAGGGTCTGACCGGCGGCGGTCGCATGAGCGAACGGTGCCACCGCCGGGGGCACGCCGTCGGCCGGGGTGAAGCTGAATGCCTGAATTCCCGTTACCGTCATGCCCCCGCATTCTTCCAGTGCGGGAAGCAGCGTTTGTCGATGCGACCGTGCACACCCTGGCGCTGATCGACGACCTGGGTCACGGTGAAATCCACCGCCACCGACATGAACGAGTAGGCGTCGGCGCGGGACAACCCGAAATGACCTTCCAGCAGCTGCAAGGTGCGTAGCGCCGCGCACTTCATCGCCGCGTCGAGATCATCGCCGAAGCCGTGCACCAACAGCTCGGTCGCCGTCTCCAGGATCGGCACGGTGAACGGCAGGTCACGGCGAATAGTCAAGCGCAGCAGGCCGTTCAGTGACGACTCCAATGCCGTGCCGCTGATCTCGCCGTCACCCTGGGAGACATGCGGGTCGCCGACCGACAGCAGCGCACCGGGCACCTGCACCGGGTAGTACATGCGCCCGCCGGCTCCGATCCGCCAGTTGTCCACGTTGCCACCGTGGTCTCCGGGCGGCACCGAGGACACCCGGGTCTCCTCGGCCGGCGCGACGCCCATGGTGCCGAAGTGCGGGCGCAGCGGGACCACGACCCCGGGCAGCGCCGGCTGGCGGCTTGCCGGATCGGGTTCGACGATGGTGCCCGGCGCGTCCGCGAGTGGGGTGGTCGTCCAGTCGTAGCCGAACAACGCCCGGCCCAGCAGCGCCTCGACGTCGAGCTCGTAGACGGTGACCCGCTCGACCGGGATCTCGGCGTACAGATGTCCCCAGTGCCCGGCCAGATTGGAGCCGTAGGGCAGCCGCGGGGTGGCTTCCAGAATGTCGACCTGCAGCACGTCACCGGGGCGTGCCCCGGCCACCGCGATCGGGCCGGTGAGGATGTGCGGCCCAGGGCCGCGGTCGTGGACTTCGGCGAAGACCTGCGAAATGCGGTCGTCCATCAGCAGATCCGGGGCATCGCCGGCGTGGTGGGTCAGCGTCTCGATCGCCACCAGGTCACCCGAGTCCACGGTCAGCACCGGCGGCTGGCGCGGGTCGAAGAACCCCCAGTGCACCGTCTGCGCCGTCGCCGGAAGGTGGTGCACAGTCATAAGCGTCAGATCATGCCAGCAGGTGTGTCTGGGCGCGCGGCGAGAAATCACACCGCGTGATAGCGGCGCTCGGGCCGTCCGGCACCGTACTGCAGCCGCAGGCCGACCGCGCCGGTGTGCAGGAAATGTTCCAGGTAGCGCCGGGCGCTGACCCGGGAGATGCCCACCAGTTCAGCGCATTCGGCGGCCGACACCTCGCCCGCGCGGCGTACCGCGTCCAGCACCAGTGCACCGGTCTCACCGCCCAGTCCCTTGGGCATGGGTGCTCCGCCGGGGCGGGTGACCGCCCGAAGAGGGTGTCGACGAGGCTTTGGTCGACACCGTCTGCCGAGCCGAGTGCATCAGCCCGGGACGCGAACCCCGCCAACTTGGCTCGCAGCTGGTCGAACTCGAAGGGTTTGATCAGATAGTCCGCGGCGCCGCCGTCCAGCGCGCCGCTGACGGTGTCCAATTCGCGTGCCGCGGTGACCATGATGACGCCCGCGGTGTTCCCCTCGGCGCGCAACCGCTGCAACACCTGCAGACCGGTCATGTCGGGTAGGTAGACGTCGAGCAGGATCAGATCCGGACGCAAGGCGCGTGCAACGTCCAGCGCGGCCGCCCCAGAGTGGGCCAGCTCGGCGGTGTGGAAGCCCTCGATACGGTCGACGAAGCGGCGGTGAATCTCGGCGACCATGAAATCGTCGTCGACGACCAGAACCTCACGCATGGCTGACCGACTCGATCCGCGGCAGCCGCGCGACGAAAAGTGCCCCGCCGCCACCGGCGTCGCGGACTTCGGCGGTGCCGCCGTACTGGGCGGTGATCAGCCGGACCAGCGCGAGGCCGATTCCGCGGCCACCGGGTACGTCAGGCTTGGAGGTCACGCCGCGAGAGAATATCCGGCTGCGCTGCGCCGGCGGCACCCCCGGTCCGGAATCGGCCACGGTGATGGTGAGTCCGTCGGCATCGGTGACCCCGACCGTCACCCGCGCCCCCGTCGTGCCTTCGGAGACGTCGACGGCGTTGTCGATGAGGTTACCCAGCACGGTGATGACGTCGGTGGCCAGGGCGGGGCTCAGCGGTGCCAGGCGGGAGTCGTCGGTCAGCTGCAGCGACACCCCGCTCTCAGCCGCCAGCGTGGTCTTCGCGATCAGCAGGGCCGCTACGGCGGAGTCCGAAATATGCTGCGTCACAGCATCACTGATCTCGGCGCGGCGTCTGGTCAGTGCGCCCACCAGGTCGCGCACCGAGTCGTATTCGCCCAGTTGCACCAACCCCGAGATGGTGTGCAGCTGGTTGGCGAACTCGTGGGTCTGCGCCCGCAGCGTGTCGGTGACACTCTTGTGCGAGGAGAGCTGGCCCTGCATTGAGGCCAGCTCGGTGCTGTCTCGCATGGTCGTGACGGTGCCGATTCGCTGCCCTTGGCTGGTGGCGGCGCGCCGATTGAGGGCGAGCACCCGGTTGGGCGTCACGATGACCACGTCGTGCCCGTCCTCACCGGAGAGCAGGAAGTCGGCCACGGCCGGATCGATACCTGCCTCGCGCACCCGCCGGTTGACGGCATCGGGACCGATCCCGAGCAGATCCTGGGCGCTGTCGTTCACCACGGTGATCACGCCGTCGGTGTTCACCCCGATCACACCCTCACGGATGCTGTGCAGCAACGCTTCTCGATGCTCAGCCAAGCCGGCGATCTCGGCGACCTCCAACCCGCGGGTGTGCCGTTTGATCCGTCGCGACAACAGCCAGGAGGCCGCCAGACCCAGTACGGCACCGAGACCCAGGTAGACCAGGAGGCGCTCACCGGCGCCGCTGAGCAACTGCCACACCGACGGGTAGGGCTCGCTGACCGACACCACCGACAGCACCCGGCCGTCGGTGGACAGGATCGGCACCTGGCCGACCAGCGCGTGGCGGCCCGCCACGTCAAGGTCACCGAACCAGGCCCGTCCCTCGACGACTCGGCTGGGTCCGAAGCCGACCTGCTGTCCCACCCTGGACGGGTCTGACGACACCCGCACCATGCCGGTCGGGTCGACCAGCTCCGCGAGGCCTGCGCCGGACAGGGCGACGGCGCGATCGACGTCCGGTGCCAGCAGCTGGGCGGCGAAGGGGTCGGCGTAACGGTCCCGCACAATCGGTGTCGAGGCGACGTTCTCGGCGACGGCGATCAGGCGCTGCCCGCGGACATCGCGGAACTCCTTGGTCGACTGGGCAACCGATACCGCGGCGACGGCGACCAGCACGACCGCCACCACGAGCAGCTGAAAGACCAGGAACTGGCCCGCCAGGCTTCGGCGACTACGCGCCAGCGATGACCACAACGACCACAACTTCCTCTGCGTCCTAAAGAGTGACTGCCGTCACGTCTTCGACCAGTATTGCTGAACATCACAGGGGGACGAACTTTTCCTGCGAGAGATGGGGACGACCATATGGTGCGACGACGCACGAAGCGGTTCGCGGTGATCGCCGCCGCGCTGATCGCGACGTTGCTGCTCGCGGGCTGCGGCGTGACACGCGGCGACGATCCGTCCGGTCTGCACCGGCTGCGGATGATGGTGCCCAACAGCCCCGGCGGCGGCTACGACCTGACTGCGCGCACGGCTGTGAAGATCATGGAAGACCAGGACATCACCGGTCGTGTCGAGGTCTTCAACGTGCTCGGGGCCGGCGGAACGGTCGCGATGGCCCGGCTCATGAACGAGCGGGGTAACGACGACCTGATGATGACCATGGGGTTGGGCGTCGTGGGCGCCACCTACACCAACGGCTCCAAGGTCAAGGCTTCCGACGCGACGGCGTTGGCCAGATTGATCGAAGATCCCGGGGCCATCATCGTGCCGGCCGATTCGCCGTTCACGACGATCGCCGACTTCGTCGCGGCCTGGAAGGACGACCCGTCGAAGATCACCATCGGTGGTGGGTCCTCCCCGGGCGGGCCCGATCACCTGTTCCCGATGGAACTGGCCAAAGCTGTTGGTGTCGAGCCCAAGCGGGTCAACTTCGTCACCTACGACGGTGGTGGCGATCTGCTGACCGCGCTGCTCGGCAAGAAGATCACCGTGGGGACCTCCAGCCCCGGCGAGCTCATCGACCAGATCGAAGCGGGCCAGCTGCGCGTACTCGCGGTGTCCAGCGAGAAGCGTGTCGAGGGTGTCGACGCGCCCACCCTCACCGAGTCCGGTATCGGCCTGACGTTCGCCAACTGGCGGGGGGTCCTTGCGCCACCGGGTATTTCGGATACCGCCAAGCAACAAATGGTCAAGGCCCTTGAAGAGATGCACGGCACACAGCAGTGGAAGGACGCGCTGGTCAAAAACGGCTGGACCGACGCATTCCTGACCGGCGCCGACTTCGAGAAGTTCATCACCGACCAGGACCACCGGGTTTCGTCCACCCTGACCGAATTGGGGCTGCTATGAGCACCGTCGACGATCGACAGCCGGCGCCGGACACCAAGCCGGACTATGCCCAATACGTCGTGGTCGCGGTATTGGCGGTGGTCGGGGGGTTCCTCGTGTACAGCGCGGTGACGTTGCCAGCGGGGTTCACCAAGGTCGATCCCGTTGGGCCCAAGCTCTTTCCGATGGTCATCGGGGTAGCGGCGCTGGTGCTGGCGGTCGTCCTGGCCATCGCGATCCCGCGCGGATCGAAAGGCGAGGCCGACGCCGGTGAGGACATCGACCCGGAATCGCCGGGCGATTGGCGTACCGTCGGGCTGCTGATCGGGTTGTTCGTCGCGATGATCCTGTTGGTCAACCCGCTGGGGTGGGTCATCATGGGCACGCTGTTCTTCGGCGGTGCCGCAACAATTCTGGGCAGCAGGCACTACGTGCGCAACGTCGCCATCGGGCTGGTGCTCTCGCTGGCCAGCTTCTACGCCTTCTACTCCGGGCTCGGGATCCCGCTGCCCGCAGGCATCTTGGACGGGATTCTGTAAATGGACAACATCGACTGGCTGATCCAGGGCTTCGAGCAGGCCGCCACCCCGATGAACCTGCTGTACGCCGTGATCGGCGTGCTGCTCGGGACCGCGGTCGGGGTGCTGCCGGGAATCGGCCCCGCGATGACGGTGGCATTGCTGCTGCCCATCACCTACAACGTCAGCCCGAGCGCGGCCTTCATCATGTTCGCCGGCATCTTCTACGGCGGAATGTACGGCGGCTCCACCACGTCGATCCTGCTGAACACACCGGGGGAGTCGTCGTCGGTGATCACCGCCATCGAGGGCAACAAGATGGCCAAGGCGGGCCGCGCCGCGCAGGCGCTGGCGACGGCGGCCATCGGGTCCTTCGTCGCCGGCACGATCGGCACGATGCTGCTGGTGTTGTTCGCGCCGGCGATCTCGCGGTTCGCCGTCACCCTCGGCGCGCCGTCATATCTGGCGATCATGCTCTTCGCCCTGGTGGCGGTCACCGCGGTGCTGGGCTCCTCGAAGCTGCGCGGGGCGATCTCGCTGGTGCTCGGCCTGGCGATCGGGGTGGTCGGCATCGACTTCCTCACCGGCCAACCCCGGGCGACGTTCGGCATTCCGCAGCTGTCCGACGGTATCGACATCGTGGTGATCGCGGTCGCTGTGTTCGCGCTCGGAGAGGCGCTGTGGGTGGCCGCCCATCTGCGGCGCAGGCCCGCCGATGTCATCCCGGTGGGCCGGCCCTGGATGGGTCGCGACGATTGGCGACGGTCCTGGAAACCGTGGTTGCGCGGCACGGCGTTCGGGTTTCCGTTCGGTGCGCTGCCCGCCGGCGGGGCTGAACTACCGACGTTCCTGAGCTACATCACCGAGAAGAAGCTGTCCAAGCATCCCGAGGAGTTCGGCAAGGGCGCGATCGAGGGCGTGGCCGGACCCGAGGCAGCCAACAACGCCTCCGCGGCCGGCACCCTGGTGCCGATGCTGTCGCTGGGCCTGCCGACCAACGCTACCGCCGCGGTCATGCTCACTGCCTTCGTGTCCTACGGAATCCAGCCCGGGCCAACGCTGTTCGACAAGGAACCGCTGCTCATCTGGACACTGGTGGCGAGTCTGTTCATCGGCAACTTCCTGCTGCTGGTGCTCAATCTTCCGCTGGCGCCCTTGTGGGCCAAGTTGCTGCGCACCCCCCGGCCCTACCTCTACGCGGGCATCCTGTTCTTCGCCACCCTCGGGGCGTTCGCGGTGAACGTCCAGCCGCTCGATCTGGCTCTGCTGCTGCTGTTCGGCCTGCTCGGTCTCATGATGCGCCGGTTCGGACTTCCGGTGCTGCCGTTGATCATCGGCGTCATCCTGGGCCCGCGTATCGAACGCCAGCTGCGCCAGAGCCTGCAACTCGGAGGCGGCGACTGGGCGAGCCTGTTCACCGAGCCGGTGGCGGTCGTGACCTACGTGTGCATGGCCGTGCTGCTGATCATCCCGCTGGTGCTGCGGCTGCTGCACCGCGACGAGGAGACCCTGCTGATCGTCGAGGACGACAGAGACCAGCGAGAGAAGGCGCAAACGTCATGATTGTCGTGGGATACACCAACGACCAGTACGGCAAGGCGGCGGTGGAGGCCGGCATCGCCGAGGCTGCCCTGCGCGACACCGACCTGCTGGTGATCAACTCCACCCCCGGGGACTCCTACGTCGACGCGGCCTTTGCTCAGCCCGGGCAGATACGCGCGATCGAGGAGCGGCTGCGCAATTGCGGTGTGCGCTACGAGCTGTCGCAGCCGGTGGGTGTGTACGCCGCTGACGCGCTGTTGGAGGCGATGGAGCGGCCCGAGGCCGAGCTGTTGGTGATCGGTCTCAAGCATCGCAATCCGGTCGGCAAACTGCTACTCGGCAGTGTCGCGCAACAACTACTGATGGAGTGCCCGAAACCTGTGCTGGCGGTCAAGCCTGGCTGATCCCGAATAATGGATGTCATGGACATCACCGGAGCGGTCTGGTTCATCACGTGCGCGGTCATACTCGGGTTGTTCGTCTTCGATTTCTTCGCCCACGTGCGGGTACCGCACGAGCCCACCTTCAAAGAGTCCGCCATCTGGTCCTCGGTGTACATCGGGTTGGCCGTGCTGTTCGGATTCGTGGTCTGGTGGCTGTGGGGCGGTGAGTTCGCCGGGGAGTACTTCGCCGGCTATGTCACCGAAAAGGCCTTGTCGGTGGACAATTTGTTCGTCTTCACCGTCATCATGGCCTCGTTCGCGGTGCCCCGGGCATTCCAGCAGAAGCTGCTGCTGATCGGCATCGTGATGGCCTTGGTGATGCGGGCGGGATTTATCGCGGTCGGGGCCGCGGCCATCAGTGCCTTCAGTTGGGTGTTCTACATCTTCGGCCTTTTCCTAGTCCTCACGGCGGTCAAGCTGGCGCGTGAAGCGGGCCACGAGGAGGAGGTGGAGGAGGAGCGTGACAGCCGCATCATCGCCCTGGTTCGCCGGTTCGTGCCTACCACCGAGACCTACGACGGTGACAAATTTGTGACGATTGTGGACGGCAAGCGGGCCGTCACGCCGATGCTGTTGGCGCTCATCGCAATCGGTTTCACCGACGTGCTGTTCGCGTTGGACTCGATTCCGGCGATCTACGGTCTGACCGAGGAGCCCTACATCGTGTTCACCGCCAACGCCTTCGCGTTGATGGGATTACGCCAGCTGTACTTCCTGATCGGTGGTTTGCTGGACCGGTTGGTGTATCTGTCCTACGGGCTGGCCCTGATTTTGGCTTTCATCGGAGTCAAACTGGTCCTGCACGCGTTGCACGAGAACACCCTGCCGTTCGTCAACGGCGGCGAGCACGTCGCCGTGCCCGTCATCTCGACCGGCATGTCGATCGGGGTGATCGCGGTGGTGCTGGTGGTCACGACCGTGGCGAGCCTGATCAAGACCAGGGGACAGGCCAAGCTGAGCTAGAGCGCCTCCCGTACGCATTGCCGAAGCCAGCGATGCGCACCGTCGGCGTCGTGGCGGGGATGCCACGCCATGCTGATCGTCAACGGCGGCAGGTCGAGCGGGATCGAAAAGCTGGTGAGGTTCAGCGCTTCTATCGCGTAGCTCCCCAGCCCGGCCGGCATCATCGCGACGAGGTCGCTACCGCGGACGAGGAACAGGCCGCCTGCGGGAGTGGGGGCGCACACCGCGACGCGTCGTTGCAGACCGTGCTCGGCGAGCAGTTCGTCAACCGGGCCGCGGAGCCGCCCCCGGCGCGAAAACACGACATGCTCGGCGTCGGCGAATCGTTTGACGGTGACGCGTCGCTTCGGGAGTGGATGCCCTGCACGCACGACGCCGATCATTCGATCGGTCACCAGATCTTCGACCCGGATCTCCGGGTCGAGATGGCTTGTCTGGCCGACTTCGAGGTCCACGCTGCCGTCCCGCAGCGAGTGGGTGTCCTCATGGCTCTCGCCGACGAACCGCACGACCACGTCCGGCGCTTCGGCTCGCACTCGTACCAGCAACCGCTCGGCGAGCGTACCGAGCATGCCGATGTCGCCGATCTGCAGCGAGAACGTGCGCGACAACCGACGCGGTTCGACCGCCTCGGATGGCGCGAAAAGCGCTCGGGCGCGCTCGATCACGTCGTGAACGTCGGCCTGCATCGCCAGCGCCCGAGGCGTGGGCACCATCTGGCGGCCGGCCCGCACCAGCACGGGATCGTCCAGCCTGCGGCGTAACCGAGCCAGCGTGCGGCTCATCGCCGGCGCCGACGTATGGAGCCGCTCGGCGGCCAGGCCGACGCTGCGCAGCTCGAGTAGGGCGTCGAGTGCCTGCAGCAGGTTCATGTCCAGGTCGTGAGTGGATTCCATCTCAGACAATCATGACCTATCAATGATGCACTGGAAGCAATCCATAACCAAGGATACCTTGGGGGCATCACGCCGATTGGAAGGAACCCGCTATGACCAATTCCTTGACCTCTACTCCGGTTTCTGTTGTCCTGCAGCGACTTCTGTCGCACGAACTGGCCAGTGACGAGGCCGCCATCGCGGCAGTACTCGACTCGCCGCGCTCGCCCTGGGAGCTCGAGGCTGACCAGCGCGCCGAGATGTTCAAGGACGTCTACATGTCCGTATCACGGCTGGGCGGACAGCTGCTCTACCTGCTGGCCCGAGCGGCCGGCGCCCGCAACGTCGTCGAGTACGGGACGTCGTTCGGGGTGTCCACGATCCATCTCGCGAGTGCCGTCCGCGACAACGGCGGCGGCACGGTCATCACCACCGAACTGCAGGAGGACAAGGCCGATACCGCCTTGGCCAACTTCTCCGAGGCCGGTGTCGCCGATCTGATCGAACTGCGCCGCGGCGACGCTCGCGAAACACTGGCGGAGGTGCCATGCGTGCCCGACCTGGTGTTGTTGGACGGCTGGCCTGACCTGGCGATCGATGTCCTGCGGGTGCTCGAACCGAATCTGCGCGCCGGCACCCTGATCCTGATCGATGACGTGACCGCCGACTTCGGCCGCGACGTCCACGGGCCGCTGCTGGCCTACCTGCGCGACCAGGCCAACGGCTACGCGACGATGACATTGCCGATCGCCGACGGTATTCAGGTCGCCGTCCGGCTGTAGAAGGCGAGATTCCGCCACTTGACCCGCAACGAGTGCCGGGATTACTTCAAGCTCTCGAGCCTGGCGCGCAACAGCTGTGCAAGGCGCTCAGTCTGCGGGTCGTCGAAACCTATCTCGTCGCATCTATCCGGCCACGACGTCGCGGCGTCGATGATCGCGTCGATCATGTTCGCCGTCGCACGGGGCCGAATACCGAGCCATATGCCAGCCTCGACGAAATTGCTTCGGGTCAGACGATTTGCGCAACCGTACAGGTTCAGCGCCATGGGATCGCTCCAACCGGCGTACGGCTGTGTGCATAGTAAGTCGTACGCAGGAGTTGGCTGCCACACGCCATCCGGGTTGTAGATCGACAGGTTCTTCCCGTGTAGATCGCCGTTCCCAATAAGCCAGCTGAAGACGACAACTTTCAGCAACTCCGCAAGCGTTGTCACGCGCGATCCGCCGCCACGTCCGCAGGCGTCGGCAAGCGCCGTCAGTGCAGTCTCTGTCTTGATTCGGTACTTCGACGCCGGATAGAGGTCAGCCACCTGGCACGCGTCTTCTTGTGGAATGCGTTGCTGGCCAATTCGATCGAATCGATTCACCAACAAGGCGCTGCGCCCGTGTGCATCGTGGAGAAGGGTTGTCTTGGCGGCGCGCAGTCCACACGCCGACGCCATCCGCATGAAGAAGTGCTCGTTCTCGACGAGGAGCGGGTAGCCCACGGGGTTCAGCTTGAGAAGTGCGGGGCCTGTGCGAGTGCGAGTCGGAGTCGACATCATGGCGGCACTGACCTTGGGTTGGACTCCTGCCAAACCGACGGGGTCGGCCTCGACGGAACCTGTCAGCTTCGCAAAGACCGCGTGAAAGTCGTTGTCTCGCTGCGGCTCGAACAGCGGCAGCGGTTGAACGGGTTCCACGCCGGTGGGGAACACTCGAATGTTGCCAATAGTGTCCGCGCCGATTGCGAGCAGCAACGTCAGATGGTCGTCCGCCGACGTCTTCGTCGAGCTGGTGACTACACCGAGGCGAACGCCTTCAGGTAAGAGTCCAGCGAAAAAGGGCGGAACCGCACCGCCCGTGGTGACCACCGGGTATTCGCCTGATCGAAGCAATGACCAGGAAACCGATCGATCTCGTACGCGGCCGCCTTCCTCTGTTTCTTCGTGCAGGTAATCAAAGCTGACAGCGTCTCCGGGCGCGCGAGTCAAGTGAGCGGCGAGTCTCTGGCCGATATAGACGTCGGCTTCGGTGACTTCGCGTAGGTCGAGGCCGGTAGACCTTGTCATTCAGCTACCGAGCTCACATTGAGCCGTAGTCCGAGGACGTTCGCGATCTCAAGGACGGAGCCGAGCTTGGTTGAACCCGTCCCCGCTTCCAGGGTCTGGACGCTGTAGCGAGAGACTCCGGCCAAGTCGGCCAGCGTTTCCTGGGTGAGCCGCAGTGCGAGTCTCCGCTCTATGAATGCTTGGCTTATGCTTGCTATTTCAGGCATAAGGCCGTCGCGCTGCGGATTGGTGCGTCTCGGCGGTGCCACAGTTCTCCTTATGCCTGATAAATCATGCATAAGCCAGAATGGGGCTTTCGCAAGGCGCCGTCAAGCCGTTATGTCTGATTTTTCATGCATAAGAGTCAAGGATGAGTGGCTTGTGGTTGGACCAGTGCAGTCGTGACGCGCCGATTCTTCCTCGATGTGTGATCGCAGACACCCCGTCGTCGACGGAGGGGGCCAAGTCAAAAAGTGTCCGAGGGGGACTTGAACCCCCACGCCCGTTAATAGGGCACTAGCACCTCAAGCTAGCGCGTCTGCCATTCCGCCACTCGGACATCGCCCCGGAACCAGCCCGGGGCAGCTAAGGCTAACGGATCGAGCACCGCAGCCCCAAACCAGCCGTCGATCAGGCCGAGGGCAGCCGCTGGGCGATCTGGCTGGCGATCAGACTTGCCGCCGCCGTCGGCCCGTCCAGGCTGCACGCTTCGACATCCACCGCGACATTGCTGTGCACGGTCAGCGCGCGCTGACAGGCCCACTGCTGCGGGCTGCGCTGGACCCGCGACACCGCCAATACGTCGTGATCGGTGCTGGTCTTGCCCACCGACCACACCTGATCCGGCCCGATCGGCTGGGCATAGTTCAGCTGGCGATCCGAGCAGCCGGCCCAGCTGCGCTGGGACGCCGCGAAGAAGTCGGTGGCCGCCTGGGCGGTGGGGAACAGCGCCACCGCCTGCACGGCGTAATGCGACCATTGCGGTGCCGTCGGCGGATCCCGCAGTACCTGGCCGTGGATGGCGGTGGACCCGCTGGTGGCGTAGACGCCCTGCTGCGCCGCACCGGCGATGGCCAGGCAGTTCACGTCGGCGAAGTGGGCACTGTCGTTCCAGGCCTTGGTGACATCGGTGGTGACCACCACGTCGTCGCTGGACAGCGCCGACCCGATATCCGGGGCCGTCAGCAGCAGCGTCGGCAAGGTGTCCGCGGTGGCCAGCGGTGTCCGGTCGGCGGGCATCGCACTGCCCGCCGTGGTGGCCGTGCAGCCGCTGACCGCCAGGCACAGCGCGGCCGCGATCGCGGGGAGGCGGAAGGTCACCGGTAAATCAAACCCCATAACGGCGTGTTGCGCGAGGGGTTGGAGGGAAACTTGTGATAATGCGCGACCGCCGCGATCCCGGCCGTGCGGTGGCAGTGGTAGGAAAGGGGACTGTGACTCAATCCGTCGACGAGGTGGTCGACCTCGTCAGCGCTCTGATCCGGTTCGATACCTCCAACACCGGTGAGTTGGCCACCACCAAGGGCGAAGCGGAGTGCGCCCTCTGGGTCGCCGAGCAGCTCAGCGCGGTCGGGTACACATGCGAGTACGTCGAGTCCGGCGCGCCGGGGCGCGGCAACGTCTTCGCCCGTCTCAAGGGCGCCGATCCCGAGCGTGGGGCGCTGCTGATCCACGGTCATCTCGACGTCGTCCCGGCCGAACCCGCGGACTGGAGTGTGCATCCGTTCTCGGGGGCCGTCGAGGACGGTTACGTGTGGGGTCGCGGAGCGGTCGACATGAAGGACATGTGCGGCATGATGATCGCCGTCGCACGGCACTTCAAGCGTGCCGGCATCGTGCCGCCCCGCGATCTGGTGTTCGCTTTCGTCGCCGACGAAGAGCACGGCGGAACGTACGGGGCGCAATGGCTGGTGGACAACCGGCCCGACCTCTTCGACGGGATCACCGAGGCCATCGGCGAAGTGGGTGGTTTCTCGCTGACGGTGCCGCGCAAGGACGGCGGCGAACGTCGGCTGTATCTGATCGAGACCGCGGAGAAGGGGTTGTCCTGGATGCGGTTGACCGCCCGGGGGCGCGCCGGGCACGGCTCGATGGTGCACGACGACAACGCTGTCACCGCAGTCGCCGAGGCCGTCGCCAGATTGGGCCGGCACCAATTCCCGCTGGTACTCACCGATTCGGTGGAACAATTCCTGACCGCCGTCGCCGAGGAGACCGGCTACAGCTTCGATCCGGCGTCGCCGGATCTGGACGGCACGATCGCCAAGCTCGGCGGTATCTCCCGCATCGTGGGCGCGACGCTGCGCGACACCGCCAACCCCACCATGCTCAAGGCCGGTTACAAGGCCAACGTGATCCCGCAGACCGCCGAGGCGGTCGTGGACTGCCGGGTGCTGCCCGGGCGCAAGGCGGCCTTCGAGCGGGAGATCGACGAGCTGATCGGTCCGGACGTGACCCGCTCGTGGGAGCGCGACCTACCCCCCTATGAGACCACTTTCGACGGTGACCTGGTCGAGGCCATGAATGACGCACTGTTGGCCGTGGACCCCGAAGCCCGCACCGTGCCGTACATGCTCTCCGGTGGTACTGACGCGAAAGCTTTTGCCCGCCTTGGTATTCGATGCTTCGGCTTCATCCCGCTGCGGCTGCCGCCGGAGCTGGACTTCGCGGCGCTGTTCCATGGCGTCGACGAGCGGGTACCCGTGGACGCACTGCACTTCGGTGTCAGGGTGCTCGAGCGCTTCTTGAAAAACTGCTGACCCACTCGAAAGGATCGCCCGCTCATGGCTTTTGACTACAACCCGTACGACTTTCTGCCGAAGTTGCCGAGCTTCACCCTCACCAGCACCGACATCACCGACGGTCAACCCCTAGGCAACGCCCAGGTCAGCGGCATCATGGGCGCCGGAGGGGAGGACATCTCGCCACAATTGAGCTGGTCGGGGTTCCCGGAGGAGACCCGCAGCTTCGCCGTCACCGTCTACGACCCCGACGCCCCGACGGCGTCGGGCTTCTGGCACTGGGCGGTGGCCAACCTGCCCGCCACGGTGACCGAACTGCCGTCCGGCGTCGGCGACGGCTCCCTGCTACCCGGTGACGCGCTGACCCTGGTCAACGACGCCGGTGCCCGGCGTTTCATCGGTGCCGCCCCGCCGGCCGGCCACGGCTATCACCGCTACTTCGTCGCCGTGCACGCGGTGAAGGTGGAAAAGCTCGAGCTCGACGAGGATGCCAGCCCCGCCTACCTCGGCTTCAACTTGTTCATGAACTCGATCGCCCGCGCCGTCATCCACGGCACCTACGAACAGAACTAGGCGTCCGTGCGGCCACGGTGTGCCACGCTGATCGGGGCGGTGGCGCTGGTGCTCACCGGCTGTGGCCCGGTGACTCCGGGCACGCCGATGTCCGCGCCGAAGATCGGTCCGCCGGCACCGGTCGAATGGGGGCCGTGTCAGGTGGTCGGTGGCGGTGACGCCGCCCAGCTCCCGCCCGGTGCGCAGTGCGGCGCCATCGCGGTGCCCGTCGACTACGCCAAGCCCGACGGTGCCGCCGCTCACCTGGCACTCATCCGGTTCCCCGCGACCGGTCAGAAGATCGGATCGCTGGTCATCAACCCGGGCGGCCCCGGGGAGTCCGGCGTCGACGCCGCCGTCGACCTGTTGGCTTCTTTTCCGGCTCCCGTCCGCCAGCACTTCGACATCGTCGGCTTCGATCCTCGCGGTGTCGGCTCCTCGATTCCGACACTCTGGTGCAACTCCGATGCCGACAACGACGCGATGCGCGCGGATCCTCAGGTCGACTACAGTCCGGCGGGCGTCGCGCACATCGAGGACACCGAGAAGCGGTACGTCCAACGGTGTGTGGACAAGATGGGCACGGAGTTCCTGGCCAACGTCGGCACCGTGAACGTCGCCAGGGACCTCGACCGGCTGCGGATGGCCCTCGGTGACGACAAGCTGACCTATCTTGGCTATTCGTATGGCACCGAGATCGGTTCGGCCTACGCCGAGGCCTACCCGGACAAGGTCCGCGCGATGATTCTCGACGGCGCGGTTGACCCGAATGCGGACCCGATCCAGGCTGACATCGACCAGGCGGCGGCCTTCCAGCGGGCCTTCGACGATTACGCCGCCGACTGCGCCAAAGCCCCGACCTGCCCGCTCGGCACCGACCCGGCCAAAGCGGTCGACGTTTATCACCGCCTGGTCGACCCCCTGGTAGCCAAGCCCGCCGCCACCGAAGATCCGCGCGGACTCAGCTACAGCGATGCCAACCCCGGAACGCTGATGGCGCTGTATTCACCGGACCTGTGGAACCATCTGACCAGCGGCCTCACCGAACTGTCCCAGGGCCACGGGGACACCCTGCTGGCGATGGCCGATGCCTACCTGAACCGCGACGGGCAGGGCCACTACACCAACTCCAACGATGCCGAGAACGCGGTCAACTGCGTCGACGAGCCACCCAACACCGACCGAACCAAGGCCATCGACGAAGATCGGCGGATCCGGCAGGTGGCGCCGTTCATGAGCTATGGCCAGTTCACCGGCGACGCACCGCTGGACACCTGCGCCTTCTGGCCGGTCCCGCCGACCAGCGGCCCCCATCAGGTCTCCGCGCCCGGCCTGCCGCCGGTTCTCGTCGTGTCCACCACCCACGATCCGGCGACGCCCTTTCAGGCCGGTGTCGACTTGGCGAAGGAACTGCGCGGCGGGCTGCTGACCTATGACGGCACCCAGCACACGGTGGTCTTCCAGGGACAGCGTTGTGTCGACGACATCGCGGCGGCCTACCTGGTCGACCTCACCCTGCCGGCGCCGGGTGCGAGGTGTTAACCCGCCGCCGAGCCCACCGCGTCGCGCAGCGAACCGAATCCGCCGGCGTGCAGCCGGGTGGCGATGCCGTCGTGAATCTCCTTGGCCCACAATCCACCGCCGTAGATGAACCCGGTGTAGCCCTGCAGTAGCGAGGCGCCCGCGGTGATCCGCTCCCAGGCGTCCTCGGCGGTCTCGATGCCGCCGACGCTGATCAGCGCCAGGCGATCGCCGACCCGGGCGTAGAGCCGGCGCAGAATTTCCAGTGCGCGGCGAGCCACCGGGGGGCCGGAGATGCCGCCCGGCCCGAGCGCGTCGACCCCGGGGGTGTGCAGGCCGGCTCGGGAGATCGTGGTGTTGGTCGCGACGATGCCGGCCAGGCCCAGTTCGGCGGCCAGGTCTGCGACGGCGTCGACGTCCTCGTCGGACAGGTCCGGGGCGATCTTCACCAGCACGGGCACCGTTGTCTCGGCCAGCACCGCGGACAGGATCGGGCGCAGCGACTCGACGGCTTGCAGATCGCGCAGCCCGGGCGTGTTGGGGGAGCTCACGTTGACCACCAGATAGGCGGCCAGCGGGCCGAGCAGCCGGGCACTGGCGCGGTAGTCGTCGGCGGCCGACTCCGGTGGGGTGACCTTGGACTTGCCGATGTTCACCCCGATCGGCACGTCGGGCCGGTGCCGGGCCAGCTGCAGGGCCAGCTGTCCGGCGCCGTGGTTGTTGAATCCCATCCGGTTGAGCAGCGCCCGGTCCTGCGCCAGACGGAACAGCCGGGGCTGGGGGTTGCCCGGTTGCGGTTGAGCGGTGACGGTGCCCACCTCGGCGTAACCGAACCCGAGCGCCCCCCAGGTGTTCAGGCCCAGGCCGTCCTTGTCGAACCCGGCGGCCAGGCCCAGGGGTCCGGGAAAACGCACCCCGAACACCGTGCTCGCCAACACCGGGTCGTGGGGAGCCAACCGGCGGCTCAACTGTCGGCGGGCGGCACCGCTGGCCGTCGCCGCGCGCAACGCGCCGAAGACCAGGGTGTGGATGCGTTCGGGGGGCGCCAGGAACATCGCCCGGCGCACTGCGGAGTACATCACAGGTCGGGTTGGTCGACGGTGCGGTCGCTGAGGCGGGACTTCTTGCGCCGCAGCAGAACTCGCCGGCTTCCGTCGGTGTAGAGGCGCACTCTGTTCAGCTCCCAGCCGCGGTACTCGGCTTCGATGGACAGCCGGGTTGAGGCGCTGATCCGGGTCACTTCGGGAGGGAGTCGCAAGGGGATCCACTCGTATTCGTCGGACAGTCCGACTTCCCAACTCGCCGGCATCCGGCCCCGGTGTGCCGCGCTCACCGGGCACCGGCCGCGTTGCGGATCACCTGCACGCCGGCACCCGAGCCGGACACGACATACAGCGTGTCCGAGCTGTCGTCGAAGGCCAGTGAGTTCGGTTGCTGCACGGTCGGGTATCGCACCTTTTCCACGGGTATGCCAGTCGCTAGATCGTAACCAACGACCGTGTTCGTCGCCGTCTGCGAAACCCAGGCCAGATTCTTCGACCCGGCCAAGCCGTACGGCGCCTGCGGCACCGGGTAAGCCTGCCGCTCGATCAGCGGGTCGACGCCGAACACCAGCAGCTGTCCGCCGCGGGTGTCGGCGACCAGGACCCGGCCCAGCGGGTCGGCGACGATGGTGGTGGCGCCCTCACCGGCGCGCAGTGCCTGTTGGCTGCGTCCCTCGCTGTTCAGCGCGGTCACCGACGTTTGCCCACGATCCAGGACGACGGCGTTGTCGCCCTCGGCGACGATGGCGTCGACCCGGGCGAAGATCTTGACCTTCTCGGCGACCGCGGTGTCCGAGCCCAGGGTGAACGCCGTGCCGTCGGCGCTGCCCAGCACCAGGCGGCCGTCGGCGCGCCGGGCGATCGCGGTGAAGTCGGTATCGGCCTCCTCGCTGACGTCCACCCTGGCCGCGTTGCCCGCGGCCAGGTCGACGGTGAAGTACCCGCCCCGGGTCGCCAGGTAGACGGTTCCCTGCCCGTCACCGGCGATGGCGGTCGCGGGACCGGGTAGCGGGATGTCCCTGCGCGCGCCAGAGCCGTCGAACACGGCCAGCGTCGCTGCCGATTGCGGGTCGGCTCGTGGGGTGAAGACCACCAGGGCGCGGGTTCGCCCGTCGAACACCGCGGCCTGCGGGCGGCCGCCGAGCGGCAACACCTGTCCGGCGGGACGGGTGGATTCCGGCGGGGACGCCGCGGGCTGCGCGGGCTCGATCGTCGGTGGGGGCGCGGTCAGGGGATTGGACGCACATCCCGCAGACACCGCGGCGAACACCAGAAATACGGTGGTGTACCTGCGCAAACAGTGTCTGTTTACGAACTTTGGCAACGGGTAGCCCCCGGACGTGGTCAAGATCGAGCGATTGAGTCGCCCGCTGTCGTTGACAAATTCTAGGTGTCCAACTGGGAGACAAATCGCCAGATATGTCTACTCCGGCGCCGTAACTCGCGTTATGGTGAGTTCATGACGCTGGCCGTGACTCCGGAGTCCGAGGGACGAGAGTTTGCTATCGAGGACATCTCGACGGGTGTGTTCGCCAGTGGGTTCGGCCATCTCGGCGATGGCCGGAGCTTCTCCTTCCGGGTCCACCGGGGCCAACTCGTGGTCGAGGTCTACCACCCGCGGCTGGCCGGCCCGGTGCCGCACGAGGAGGACGTGGTCGCCACCGCGACGCGCAGCCTCACCGATTTCGACGTGGACGACGAACGCAGCCTGAGCGCCGCGGTTCGGGATGCGGTGGCCGCCGCTGCGCCGGTGGCTCGCCCAGCCCGCTAAACACCAGCCATATCCAGTACGGTCAGCGGCGTGGATGTCACGCCCATGTCTTGGCTACAGGTCGTCGTGCTGTCGATCGTGCAGGGGTTGACCGAATTCCTGCCGGTTTCGTCCTCGAGCCATCTCGCCATCGTGTCGCGGATCTTCTTCGAAGGTGACGCGGGCGCCTCGTTCACCGCCGTGTCCCAACTGGGCACCGAGGCCGCCGTGGTGATCTACTTCGCCCGCGATATCGGTCGCATCCTCAAAGCCTGGTTCAACGGCATCTTCGTCAAGGCGCACCGGGACAACGCCGACTACCGGCTGGGCTGGTACGTCATCATCGGCACGCTGCCGATTGTCGTGCTCGGCCTGGTGTTCAAGGACCTCATCCGCTCCGATGTCCGCAATCTGTGGGTGATCGCCACCGCCATGCTGGTGTTCTCCGGGGTGATCGCCGCCGCCGAGTACTTCGGCCGACAGTCCCGCCACCTCGAACAGCTCACCTGGCGGGACGGCCTGATCGTCGGCATCGCCCAATGCCTGGCGCTGGTGCCCGGGGTGTCGCGGTCCGGATCGACCATCAGCGCCGGACTGTTCCTTGGCCTCGACCGCGAACTGTCCGCACGATTCGGATTCCTGCTCGGAATTCCGGCCGTCCTGGCGTCCGGCCTGTTTTCGTTGCCGGACGCCTTCCATCCGGTGACCGAGGGGATGAGCGCCACTGGCGCCCAGTTGCTGGTGTCGGTGATCATCGCCTTCGTCGTCGGCTTCGTGGCCATCGCCTGGCTGTTGCGGTTCGTCGCCCACCACGTCATGTACTGGTTCGTCGGCTACCGGGTGGTGCTGGCGTTGGTGGTGATGGCGCTGCTCGGTACCGGCGTGGTGGCCGCGGGATGACCGCCGGCGACGATGCAGAGCGAAGCGATGAGGAGGAGCGGCGCTAAATGACCGCCGGCGACGATGCAGAGCGAAGCGATGAGGAGGAGCGGCGCTAGATGACCGTCATCCTGCTTAGGCACGGCCGGTCGACGTCCAACACCGCCCACACCCTGGCCGGCCGCAGCGAGGGCGTGGAGCTGGACGACAAAGGTCGCGCCCAGGCCGACGGGCTGGTCGAGCGGGTCAAGGGCCTGCCGATCAAAGCGTTGGTGCGCTCACCGCTGCTGCGCTGCCGGCGGACTTTGGAGCCGTTGGCGGCCGAACTGGGTCTCGACCCGGTGGTCGACGAGCGGCTGGCTGAGGTCGACTACGGGCAGTGGACCGGGCGCGCGCTCAAAGAGCTGGTCTCCGAACCGTTGTGGGCGGTGGTGCAACAGCAGCCCAGCGCTGCGGTGTTCCCGGAAGGGGAGGGACTGGCCCAGGTGCAGGCTCGTGCGGTGGCCGCCGTCCGCGAGCACGACCGCACGCTCGCCGAGCAACACGGCGGCGACACCCTGTGGATCGCCTGCACCCATGGTGACGTGATCAAAGCGATCGTCGCCGACGCGCTCGGCACCCACCTGGACAGTTTCCAGCGCATCACCGCCGACCCTGCCTCGATGAGTGTGATCCGCTACACACCGCTGCGCCCCTTCGTGGTGCACGTCAACCACACGGGCGCCGAACTCGCCTCGGTGCTGAGTGCGCCGCCACCGTCGGACGGCGACAAATCCGGGGACGACGCGGTGGTCGGCGGGTCGACGGACTGACGATTCCTGCGCCCGCGATTGCCCGCCGAGTTACGACCCGGCTGCTTCTGCCGGTATTTTGGAACTAACCATGGCCCGCGCAATTCACGTCTTCCGCACACCCGACCGATTCGTCGCCGGGACCGTCGGGCAGCCCGGAAACCGGACGTTCTATCTGCAGGCGGTGCACGACAGCAGGGTCATCTCCGTCATCCTGGAGAAACAGCAGGTTGCGGTCTTGGCTGAACGGATCGCGGCGCTGCTCGTCGAAATCAACCGCCGGTTCGGCACACCGCTACCGCCGGAGACCGACGTCGAGGACCTCAGCCCGTTGGTCACCCCCGTCGACGCCGAGTTCCGGGTCGGCACGATGGGCCTCGGTTGGGACTCGGAGGCGCAGACCGTCGTCGTCGAGCTGTTGGCGGTCTCCGAAACCGAATTCGATGCGTCGGTGGTGCTCGACGACGCCGAAGAGGGCCCCGACGCGGTGCGGGTGTTCCTCACCCCCGAGTCGGCCCGGCAGTTCGCCTCACGTTCACACCGCGTCATCTCGGCTGGGCGGCCGCCGTGCCCGCTCTGTGACGAGCCGCTGGATCCCGAGGGACACATCTGCGTGCGCACCAACGGATATCGGCGCGGCGCGCTCGGCGGGGTCGACGACGATCTCGAGCCGTGACGGGTACCGACGAGGCTGCCGACCACGAGGCGTTGCGGCGAGGTGACCTGAACGTCCTGGGACGTCTGCGCACCGCGAGCAACGCGACATTTCTGTGTGAGGCCACCTGGGCCGACCACACCGTGCACTGCGTGTACAAGCCGGTGGCGGGTGAGCAGCCGCTGTGGGACTTCCCCGACGGCACACTGGCCGGCCGGGAACTGGGCTCGTACCTGGTGTCGACCGCGCTTGGCTGGAACATCGTGCCGTTCACCATCATTCGTGACGGCCCAGCCGGGCCCGGCATGCTGCAGCTCTGGGTCGACCAACCCGGTGACGCCGACGGCGACGAACCCGAAGGTCCCGATCTGGTCGACCTGTGCCCACCGGGATCGGTTCCGCCGGGCTACCTTTCGGTCCTTCGGGCCTATGACTACGCCGGCAACGACGTGACGCTCGTCCACGCCGACGACCCGCGGCTGCGCCGGATGGCGGTGTTCGACGTGATCGTCAACAACGCCGACCGCAAGGGTGGCCACATTCTGGCCGGGGTCGACGGCCGGGTTTACGGGGTCGACCACGGCGTCTCGCTGCACGTGCAGGACAAGCTGCGCACCGTGCTGTGGGGCTGGGCGGGCAAGCCCATTGACGACGAGACGCTGGGGTCGCTCGCCGCGCTTGGCGAGCAACTGGCCGGACCGCTCGCCGACGAACTGCGCGGGCACATCACCCCGGCGGAGGTTGCGGCGCTGCGACGACGGATTCGTGGCCTGCTCAGCGATCCGGTGATGCCGGGCCCGGACCGGCATCGGCCGATTCCCTGGCCGGCGTTCTAGGCGGGCTGCCAGTGCAGGATGCCGCCGTCGGCCAGCAGTGACATGTGCAGCCGGCCGTCGGCCAGCCGGAAGCCCCGCACATACCCCAGCGCCGTGACCACCTGGGTGGCCGATGACGGCGGCGGGCAGCCCATCAGTGTGCTCGCGATCGGGCCGAAGGTCAGGCTGCCGGAGTCCGGCGCGGAGGCGGTGGCGTGCCACGTCGCGCTGCCACGATTGCAGTCGAGCCCGAAGGCCGCGTGGCCGTCGGTGCCGAACGCCACCGTGTACTTGGCCGGGTCGGTGACGGTCATGGTGCCCTGCTCGTCGCTCATCGACTCCAGGCTGATCAGCCGCCAGCTGGTCCCCGCCAGTGGGTGTGACGGTGCGGCTGTCGTCGCGCACCCGCTCAGGACCAGTACAGCGCCGGCGAGGATCCACAACAGGCGCATCTGCAGCAATCTACCCGCGGGGCCGGGCGGCGGAGGTGATCATGATTCGGCGATACTGGCTTGCGTGAGCATGACCGACGCGGCTCTGGCCGCCGACCTCGCCGAGGAGGCCGGCCGACTGCTGCTGTCGGTGCGCGAGGAGGTCGGCTTCGACTTTCCACCCGCTCTGGGGGATGCGGGTGATGTGCGCGCCAATGCGCTGATCCTGCGCCGGCTGAAAGCGGAACGGCCCAATGACGCCGTGCTGTCCGAGGAGGCCTACGACGACCTCAAACGCCTCGACGCCGACCGGGTGTGGATCATCGACCCGCTGGACGGCACGCGCGAGTTCTCGACGCCGCGCCGGCCGGACTGGGCCGTGCACGTCGCCCTGTGGCAGCGCACCAGCGCGACCGAAGGTGCCATCACCGACGCGGCCGTCGCACTGCCGGCCATGGGTGAGGTGCACCGCTCCGACACCGTCAGCGCCCCGCCGCCACCGCTGTCGGGTCCGATCCGCATCACCGCCAGCGCCAACCGGCCACCAGCAGTGCTGTGGCGGCTGCGCGATCGCCTGGACATCGAATTCCTCCGGATCGGTTCGGCCGGCGCCAAGGCGATGGCCGTGGTCCGCGGTGACGCTGATGCCTACATCCATGCCGGCGGCCAGTGGGAGTGGGACTCGGCCGCGCCCGCCGGCGTGCTACATGCCGCCGGATTGCACGCCACCCGGATCGACGGGTCGCCGCTGCGCTACAACCAGCCCGACCCGTACCTGCCGGATCTGTTGATGTGCCGGCCCGAGATGGCCGACCTCCTCCTGGACGCGATGTGGCTCGCCAGCTGACCCGCCGAAGTTCGCAGGGAATGGACCGCCCCGCTGGATTGTTCGGTGAGTGACGAGAATGCCGGTCCCCTCACCACTCGGAGCGCCGTGAAGAGCGAACCCCCTAGAGTCGAGGCCATGCAGTCGTGGCCGGGCGTCGACATCCCGCAGGTGCCAGGTCGCGGGCCGGCGTTGCGGCTCTACGACACTGCCGACCAGCAGCTGCGTCCCACCACGCCGGGGGAGACGGCCACGATGTACGTCTGCGGGATCACCCCGTATGACGCCACGCATCTCGGTCACGCCGCCACCTATCTGACCTTCGATCTGGTCTACCGGATGTGGCTCGACTCCGGGCACCGGGTGCACTACGTGCAGAACGTCACCGATGTCGACGACCCGCTGTTCGAACGGGCCAACCGCGACGGTGTGGACTGGCGAGAATTGGGCGCTCGCGAGACTCAGCTGTTCCGCGAGGACATGACGGCGTTACGGGTGTTGCCACCGCACGACTATGTCGCGGCCACCGATGCTATCGGGGAGGTGGTGGAGCTGGTCGAGAAGATGCTGGCCTCCGGCGCCGCATATGTGGTCGACGACGCCGAGTACCCCGATATCTACTACCGCACCGACGCCACCACGCAGTTCGGCTACGAATCCGGTTACGACCGCGAGACGATGCTGCGGCTGTTCGCCGAGCGCGGCGGTGACCCTGAGCGTCCGGGCAAAGCCGACCCGCTCGACGCACTGCTGTGGCGAGCGGTGCGGCCCGACGAGCCGAGCTGGCCCGCGCCGTTCGGCGCCGGCCGGCCGGGCTGGCATGTCGAGTGTGCCGCGATCGCGTTGAGCCGCATCGGGTTCGGTTTCGACGTCCAGGGCGGCGGCAGCGACCTGATCTTCCCGCACCACGAGTTCTCCGCGGCGCACGCTGAATGTGTCACCGGCGAGCGGCGATTCGCTCGGCATTACGTGCATGCGGGCATGATCGGCTGGGACGGGCACAAGATGTCCAAGAGCCGAGGCAATCTGGTTCTGGTGTCACGGTTGCGCGCCCAGGGGGTCGACCCGTCGGCCATCCGGCTCGGGCTGCTGGCCGGACATTACCGCGGCGACCGGTTCTGGAGCGACGCGGTGCTCGACGACGCGAATAACCGGCTGCACCGGTGGCGTAGCGCGGCGGCGCTCGCTGCCGGGCCGGACGCGGCCGACGTCATCGCGCGGGTGCGCCAGTACCTCGCTGACGACCTGGATACCCCGAAAGCCCTTGCCGCCATAGATGGTTGGACCGCCGACGCGCTGGAGTACGGCGGCCACGACCCGGCCGCTCCTGGTGCGGTGGCCACCGCCGTCGACGCCCTGCTCGGCGTCGCGCTGTAGGCCGTAGCACTGCGCCATACCCGCTGGGGTACGTTGGCGGCCATGAGTTCCGTCAATGACAAAGTCGTCCTGATCACCGGTGGTGCTCGCGGCGTCGGGGCCGACGTGGCGCGCCGGCTGCGGCGCAAGAACGCCAGGCTGGTCCTGACCGATATCGACGCCGAGCCGCTGGCCGCGCTGGCCGCCGAGCTGGGCGAAAGCCACGTGCTCACCGCGGTGGCCGACGTCCGCGACCTCGCCGCCATGCAGGCGGTCGTGGCGTCGGCTGTGCAGCGCTTCGGCGGTATCGACGTGGTCATGGCCAACGCCGGTATCGCGACGTACGGCTCAGTGCTGCAGGTCGACCCGGAAGCCTTCAAACGTCTGATGGACATCAATGTGCTCGGTGTCTTCCATACCGTGCGCGCCGCGTTGCCGTCGATCATCGAGCGGCGCGGCTATGTGCTGATCGTGTCCTCGTTCGCCGCGTACTCCGCCGCGCCCGGACTGGCGCCGTACCACGCCTCGAAAGCCGCCGTCGAGCACTTCGCCAACGCGTTGCGCCTCGAGGTCGCCTATCACGGTGTCGACGTCGGCTCGGCGCACATGTCGTGGATCGACACGCCGATGGTTCAGGACGCCAAGAGCGATCTGTCCAGCTTCACCGAGATGCTGTCGAAACTCCCGAACCCGTTGGGCAAGACGACCTCTGTCGACAAATGCGGGCAGGCCTTCGTCAAGGGCATCGAAGGCCGCAGGCGCCGGGTGAACGTGCCCGGCTGGGTCGGCGCCTTCCGCTGGCTGCGCCCGATGCTGTCCACGCCGGTGGGGGAACGGCCGATCAACGCGCTGACGCCGACCGTGCTGCCCAAGATGGACGCCGAGGTGGCCGCCCTTGGCCGCTCGACCAGCTCGCGGCTGGAGGGCTTGGAGGCCCGCTGAACCGGTCAGGACCACGGCTATCCGAGCGGGGTGTAGTGGGTCGCAACCCGCGAACGACGATCAGTTCTCCACCCTCGATGTGCTCTCGGTGAGTCCGAAGATGTGCTCGGCGATCTCGGGTGCGCTGTCTTCCGGAACGAAGTGTTTGCCGCGCAGCGGCGTGGGTTCGGCGATACCGGCGGCATGCGCAGCGATCCGGCCGTGACCGTCCAGCGTGAGGAACGGGTCGTCGGCGCCCCAGAGGACCTGAACGGGATACCGGTCGTCTGACAAGACGGCTGCGTAGAGTTCGGTTTTGGCGTACGTGGTCTCGAACCCGCGCATGATCCGCCGGAATGCTCGGCCGCCATCGGACCCGAGCAGGAGCGCTTGGTGGACCATGAGTTCGGCGTTTGTGGTGGGCGTATCGGGCGACAGTCCTGTCAACCGTGCCAGGTACCGGAATGTCGGGCCCTGTCCGGCGGCGAGCCACAAGCGGTCGACGAGCGGCCAGGCGAAGGGTCTCATCTGCAGTGGCTTACGGAATGAGTGCGCCGCCACCATCGTGTTGAGGACGGTCAGCGAGGCGACGCGCTCTGGCGCGCGGGCCGCGACCTCGAATCCCACGGGGCCACCGATATCGTGCACCACCAGGTGGAATCGCGGGATCTCCATGGCGTCCAGGGTCTGCCTGAGATGTCGGCCCAACCCCGTCCAACTGTAGTCGAAATCCTCAGGGCGGCCTGACAATCCGAGCCCGGGAAAGTCCGGCGCGACACCCCGCATCCCGCGGACGGCGAGCTCGGGCAGCAGCCGTCGCCATAGGTAACTGGACATTGGAACGCCGTGGACACAGACCACCGGCACGGCTCCGGTTCCCTCGTCGCGGACAAAAGTGCTAATGCCCGCGACATCGACGAAGTGGCCGGCACCGCGATGAGCCCCAAGTAATGCTTCGACGTCGGTGCGCACAACGGGCCTCCCAGCCAGGAGCGATCTTGGAATGATCGATTCAAGTTAGCACAGCCCGTGCTAGCGTGGAACCCCGTCTTTCGAAAGTGCACGCGCAAGCAACATGGCCGACATCAAGCATTTCCAGGTCGACGCCGCCTTGGACGCCATCGTGGAGCTGTTCTGGCGGAACGGCTTTGCTGCCACCGGTGTTCAAGACATCGTGTCGGCAACGGGTCTGAACCGGTCGAGCTTGTACAACGCATTCGGCAACAAGCAGGCCGCCTACGTGGCCGCGTTACGCCGCTATATCGACATCTGGTCGGTGCCGGTCTTGCGGCATCTCAGCGACAGCGGGCGCGGTGTGCCGGCGATCATCGACTTCTTCGGTGGCCTCATTGAGCTGCGGAGCAACGGGACATTCGCGGGCTGGGGTTGCATGGTGACCAATGCGCACGCGGGCGTAGAGAATGGCGATCCCGAGGTTCGCGCGCTACTGAACCAGCATCATCAGGACTTGCGTGCCGCGATGCGCTCGGCGCTCATCACGGCACGTGACGACGGGCAGTTGCCTGATGGCGCCGATGCGGATGCGGCAGCCGATCTGCTGACCGCGCAGGTCTACTCGATCAATTTGCGTTCTCGGCCGGACTGCGACGCCCGGACGTTACATCGAGGTGTGACCGCCGCCTTGGAGTCGATCGGATACTCCGAGGGCGGTTAGCCTACAGCGCGACGATGCCGTACTTGCCCACCTGCGAACTGAGGAACCGCAGCTGGTCGGTTGCCGAGCCGAGCGTCTGGTCGATCGCGGTCAATCGCGCGGCGTAGTGCGCCACCGGGTACTCGGCGGTCACACCGATGCCGCCGTGCATCTGGATGGCCTCCTGGGCGATGTGCCGCCCCGATCGGCCGATCTGCAGCTTGGACCGGGCCGCGACGACGGGATCCAGTCGACCGTCGATGATGCACATCGCCGCGTAGTAGTTCATGCTGCGGGCCAACTCCAGTGAGACGTACATGTCGGCGGCGCGCTGGGTGAGCGTCTGGAACGTCTTGAGTGGCACGCCGAATTGCTTGCGCGCCTTCAGATAATCGGTGGTCAGGCGCAGCGCCTCGTCCATCGCGCCGACGGCTTCGGCGCACAGCGCCGACGAGTAGCGGATCAGCGCGGCGTGGATGCGCTCGCTGACGTCGCCGCCGTCGCCCAGCGGCTGTGCCGGGGCGGCGTCGAATTCGATGTCGGCACCGCGCTGGCCGTCGAAGGTGCGGTAGGAGTGCCGGGTGACCGCGGTGGCGTCGACCAGGAACAGGCCCACCCCACCGTCCGGCAGCGCGGCGGTCACCACCAGCACGTCGGCGCAGTCGCCGGCTAGCACCGGATTCTTGCGCCCGGTGATGCTCCAGGAGTCACCGTGTCTCGTTGCGCGGGTGGACAATTCGTCCAATCCACGCAGGTCCTTCTCGGCGTGCGCCAGGGCCAGCAGGCGCTCACCGGCTGCCACGTCGTCGAGTAGGGCGCGCTGCTCGTCGCTGCCCAGTTCGGCGATCACGCCGCCCGGGATGAGGGCCGCGGCCGCGACCGGTTCGGGTGCAAGCCGTCGACCGATCTCGGTCATGACGACCATGATCTCGACCTGGCCGGACTCCTCGGGCTCGAAACCGAGGCCCAGGATGCCGATCTCGGCGAGCTGGCGCCACACGTCGCGGCTCCAGCCCAGTCCTGAATCGAGGGGGGCGTCGATGACCTTATTTCGCTTCTCGATGTCGTAGCTGCGGGTGAACACCTCGCGGGCGGTGTCGGCGAGCAGCTGCTGTTCTTCGGTCAGGTCAAAGTTCATGTCACAGCCCCAGGATCGTCGAGGAGATGATGGTGCGCTGGACCTCGTTGCTGCCGCCGTAGATCGAGGTCTTGCGGTAGTTCAGGTACTTTGCGGCGGAATGCTGCGCCCACTGCGGCGATTCGATCGCCGAACCGCCGTCGAACGGCAGCGAATCGGGGCCGGCCACCTCGACCAGGAGTTCGGTGACGGCCTGCTGCAGCTGGCTGCCGCGCAGTTTCAGGATCGACGACGCCGGGTTGGGCTTGCCGGTGCCCTCATCGCCGCTGACCCGCAGCTGGGTGAGTTCCAGGGCGAGCAGTTCGTTCTCGATCTCGGCGACCTTGGCCGCGAACAGCGGATCCTCCAGCAGGGTCCCGGCACCCAGCTTGGTCTGGGCGGCGTGTTCCTTGACCTCGGAGAGCCAGACCTTCGTGGTGCCGACCCGGGCGATGCCGGTGCGCTCGTTGGACAACAGGAACTTCGCGTAGCTCCAGCCCTGGTTCTCTTCGCCGACAAGCTGGTTCGCGGGCACCCGGACGTCTTCGAAGAACACCTCGTTGACCTCGTAGCTGCCGTCGATCAATTTGATCGGTCGCAGTGTGATGCCCGGGGTGTTCATCTCGACCAGGATGAACGAGATGCCTGCTTGCTTCTTCGGTGCGTCCGGGTTGGTACGGGCGAGCACGAAGATCCAGTCGGCGTACTGGCCCAGCGTGGTCCAGGTCTTCTGGCCGTTGATGACGTAGTCGTCACCGTCGCGGACCGCCACGGTGCGCAGCGAGGCGAGGTCGGAGCCGGCCTCCGGCTCCGAGAAGCCCTGGCACCACCAGATGTCCAGGTTGGCCGTCGGCGGCAGGAAGCGTTCCTTGATCTCCTGGGAGCCGAACTGTGCGATCACGGGTCCGACCATGCTGGCGTTGAAGGCCAGCGGTTCGGGCACACAGGCCATGCGCAACTCGTCGGCCCAGATCTGGCGCTGCAGCGGTGTCCAGTCCTTCCCGCCCCACTCCACCGGCCAGTTCGGCACGCCGAGGCCGGCCTTGTTCAGGATCCGCTGGGTGGTGACCATGTCGTCGGGATAACGCAGGCTTTCGGTGCGGGCCCGCTCACGGATCTCCGCGGGAATCTGCGTGGTGAAGAACTCGCGCAGCTCGTCGCGGAACTTGGCGTCCTCGTCGCTCAGTGCCAGTCGCACGATCGCTTCCTCGATTCGTTGGTACTCGCCGGTATCAGACTGCACGTTAGCAAGCCCGACCAACTGGTCGGCAGGACCACCCCGGTCGCGCCGTCGTGTCGGTGGTTCGTCATAGACTTCGAACATGTGTTCGATTGATGAGGCGTTGGCGGCGCTCGAATCGGCGGTTGAGCTGCTCGGTGCCGCCGATATCGACGGGCTGGCCGGCCCGCAGCGGTTCGCCGTGATCGAGCTATTGGAGAACGCGCTTCGGCGGCAGGTTGCCATCTCGCATGCCCACATCACCCGGCTGGAACGCTATCCAGGTTGTCCGCCGGTACCCATCGTGCTGGCCGACGTGCTGCGGATCAGCCGCGCGGCTGCCCGGCGTCGAGTGCGTGACGCCGAGCAGCTGACACCTCGCGCCACGTTGATCGGTGAGCCGCTACCGCCGTTGCTGCCAGCCACCGGCGCGGCATGGGGCGCGGGCAAGCTCGACGGTGAGCATGTCCGGGTCATCCAGTCGTTCTTGCATGACCTGCCGACTCACGTCGGCCCAGTCGAGGCCGAAAAAGCAGAGCGGTCGCTGGCTCGCCATGCCCAGAACCTGCGACCCGACCAATTGGAGAAGGTCGCGCAACGGTTGGCCATGCACCTGAACCCCGACGGCAAGTATTCGGAGGAAGACCGGGCTCGCAAGCGCGGTTTCCTCTGGTGCGGCGCCCAGCGGCCGGACGGGATGAGCGTGGGAAGGCTGGTGGCGACTCCCGAATTGCGGGCGATGATCGACGCGGTGTTCGCGAAGCTGGCGGCCCCCGGTGGGGGTGACTCGCAGGCCCCGAGCGGCGAAGCCGGGCAGGCTGACCCGCGTGGTCTCGGCCAGCGCCAGCACGATGCGCTGACCGAGCTGGTCCGGGCCCGGCTGGGGGATCCGAAACTGGGCCGGCATAACGGACTTCCGGTCACGATGATCGTCACCACCACTTTGCAGGAGCTGCAGGCCGGTGCCGGCGACGCGGTCACCGCGGGCGGAACCCTGATGCCGATGGCGGATCTGATCCGGGCGGCTGTGCCCTCATACAACTACCTCGCAGTCTTCGACGGGATTACCGGCCAATCACTGTGGCTGGGCCGGTCCAAGCGGTTGGCCTCTGCCGATCAGCGAGTGATGCTGCTGGCCAAATACCGCGGCTGCACTGCGCCCGGATGCACCGTCAACGGCTACAACAGCCAGGTCCATCACGCGGCCAGGGACTGGAAGTACGGGGGCTCCACCGACATCGACGACCTCACGCTGGCGTGCAAATGCGACAACCGCTTGGTTGAGAACAGCGGTTGGACCACCCGCCAACTCTCCACCGGCCGAACCGAGTGGATTCCTCCGCCTGGCGTTCCGCTGATCGGCGGCACCAACTCCTACCATCACCCGGAGCGGCTATTGGCAGACGAGGACGACCCGTGACCTCAGCCGCGGAAGCCGGGACCGCGCCTGCGCAGGTACCGCTCGAACTCGGCGGCCAGTGCGTCGCCGTCCACCTTCGACAAGGCCTCGTTCATGTCGACCTCGGCGTCGCCGCGCTGCTCCAGGGAGGCCACGTAGTCGGCAATCTCCTCGTCCTCGGCGGTCATCTCGCTGACGGCCTGTTCCCACTCCTCGGCCTGGACCGGCAGGTCGGCCAACGGCACCTCGATATCGAGGACGTCTTCCACCCGGCGCAGCAGCGCGACGGTGGCTTTCGGGTTCGGCGGCTGCGACACGTAATGCGGAACCGCGGCCCAGAACGTCACCGCGGGGATCCCGGCCGCCACGCAGGCGTCCTGGAACACCCCGGCGATACCGGTGGGGCCCTCGTATCGGGTCTCTTCCAACCCGAAGAACTTCGCCGAGTCGGGGGAGTAGGCGGCACCCGACACCGGCACCGGCCGGGTGTGCGGGGTGTCGGCCAGCAACGCACCCAGGATGACCACGGTGTCCACGTTGAGCTTGTCCGCGATGGCCAGCAGCTCGGCGCAGAACGTGCGCCACCGCATGTTGGGTTCCACCCCGTGCATCAGCACGATGTCACGGTCCGAGCCCGGTGGCCGACAGTGCGAGATCCGCATCGACGGCCACACCAACTCCCGCGTCACGCCGTCGACCTGTCGGATGACGGGACGATTCACCTGGTAGTCGTAATAGGCTTCGTCGTCAATTTCGATGATCGTCTCGGCCTCCCAGATCGCGTCCAGGTGCTCGAGTGCGTCACTGGCCGCGTCGCCGGCGTCGTTCCAGCCCTCAAACGCCGCAACGATGATCGTATTCTGCAATTCGGGCAGGTCAGGGCCTTTCGCGTCGCTGTGGTTCGACGGGGTCACAAGTTCAGCCTAAGGCTTGCGCGGCCACGATGAGCCTTCTCGGAGCGACTACCCTGGTGTGGTGACTGGCGCAAACGGTTCGAGCGGGTGATGGCCGGTGACGGCGTCCTGGGCACGGTCCCAGGCGCGCTGTCCCAGGCCGGGAGTGAGCCGCGATGAAATGCCCTTGAGGGCAATCTCGTTAACCAGTACGACTACAACACTGCGACATCAACGGCGAGCTGTCGCCGGCGAGGAGTTGGGCGTCCGGACGTCGATTGGACGATCGACGTAGACTTTTCTCCGTCGAGAGGCGTTGCAACGGCTACCCGGGGACACCGTCCCCGCTCGGTATCCGCCACGCTCGGCAGAGTCAAGGACGCCTTCCGCTACGGAAGGAACCTGTGTGAGCGCTGACGTGGACACCCCAGCGTCCAGCTTCGAGCAGAACATCCGCCCCGACTGCACCGATGAGCTGACCGCCACCCTGCGGCAGCGCATCATGGTGATCGACGGCGCGATGGGCACGGCGATCCAGCGGGACCGGCCCGACGAGGCCGGGTACCGCGGCGCGCGGTTCAAGGACTGGCCCAGCGATCTGGTCGGCAACAACGACCTGCTGACCTTGACCCAGCCGCACATCATCGCGGGCATCCACCGCGAGTACCTCGAGGCGGGTGCCGACCTCCTGGAGACCAACACGTTCAACGCGAACGCGGTCTCGCTGTCCGACTACGGCATGGCCGAACTCAGCTACGAACTGAACTACGCCGGCGCCGCGCTGGCCCGCAAAGCCTGTGACGAGTTCAGCACTCCGGACAAGCCCCGCTATGTTGCCGGAGCGCTGGGACCCACCACGCGGACCGCGTCGATCTCGCCGGACGTCAACGATCCCGGAGCCCGCAACGTCTCCTACGATCAGCTGGTCGCCGCGTATCTCGACGCGGCCAACGGCCTGGTCGACGGTGGGGCCGACATCCTCATCGTGGAGACGATCTTCGACACCCTCAACGCCAAGGCCGCGATCTTCGCCATCGAGACGCTCTTCGAGGATCGTGGCCGCCGCTGGCCGGTGATCATCTCGGGCACCATCACCGATGCCTCCGGGCGGACGTTGTCCGGTCAGGTCACCGAGGCCTTCTGGAATTCGATCCGGCACGCCAAGCCGCTCGCCGTCGGCCTCAACTGTGCTCTAGGTGCCCCGGAGATGCGGCCCTACCTGGCCGAGATGTCGCGCATCGCGGACACGTTCGTCTCGTGCTATCCGAATGCCGGCCTGCCCAACGCCTTCGGTGAGTACGACGAGTCCCCGAAGCGACAGGCCGGCTACGTCGCCGACTTTGCCGAGGCCGGACTGGTCAACATGGTGGGTGGGTGCTGCGGCACGACCCCGGCGCACATCGCCGAGATCGCGAAGGTCGTCGACGGCAGACCGCCGCGGGAGGTGCCCCGGATCGAGGTGGCGACGCGGCTCGCGGGCCTGGAGCCGCTCAACATCACCGACGACTCCCTGTTCGTCAACATCGGTGAACGCACCAACATCACCGGCTCGGCCCGGTTCCGCAACCTGATCAAGGCCGAGGACTACGACACGGCCTTGTCGGTCGCCCTGCAGCAGGTCGAGGTTGGTGCACAGGTCATCGACATCAACATGGACGAGGGGATGATCGACGGCATCGCCGCGATGGACCGGTTCACCAAGCTGATCGCCGCCGAGCCGGACATCAGCCGCGTTCCGGTGATGATCGACTCCTCCAAGTGGGAGGTCATCGAGGCGGGCCTGAAGAACGTGCAGGGCAAGCCGATCGTCAACTCGATCTCCCTGAAAGAGGGCGAGGAGAAGTTCGTCCGCGAGGCCCGGTTGTGCCGCAAGTACGGTGCCGCTGTCGTCGTGATGGCCTTCGACGAGCAGGGCCAAGCCGATAACCTGGAGCGCCGCAAGGAAATCTGCGGACGCGCCTACCGAATTCTGACCGAAGAGGTCGGCTTCCCGGCCGAGGACATCATCTTCGACCCGAACTGCTTCGCGCTGGCCACCGGTATCGAGGAGCACGCGTCCTACGGGATCGACTTCATCGACGCGTGCGCCTGGATCAAGGCGAACCTGCCGGGGGTGCACATCTCCGGCGGTATCTCGAACGTCTCGTTCTCGTTCCGTGGCAACAACCCGGTGCGTGAGGCGATCCATTCGGTGTTCCTGTTCCACGCCATCAAGGCCGGTCTGGACATGGGCATCGTCAACGCCGGTGCGCTGGTGCCATATGACTCGATCGACCCCGAGTTGCGCGACCGCATCGAGGACGTCGTGCTGAACCGTCGCCCGGATGCGGCCGAACGGCTGCTGGAGATCGCCGAGCGGTTCAACAGCACGGAGAAGTCGGAAGACGCGGGCGCGGCGGAGTGGCGCTCGCTGCCGGTTCGGGAGCGGATCACCCACGCGTTGGTCAAGGGCATCGACGCCCATGTCGACGACGACACCGAGGAACTGCGGGCCGATATCGCCGCCGCCGGTGGACGTCCGATCGAGGTGATCGAGGGTCCGCTGATGGACGGCATGAACGTCGTCGGCGACCTCTTCGGCTCCGGCAAGATGTTCCTGCCGCAGGTGGTCAAGTCGGCCCGGGTGATGAAGAAGGCCGTCGCGTACCTGTTGCCCTTCATCGAGGCCGAGAAAGAGGAGTCCGGCACAGCCGGTACAAAGGACACCAACGGCACCATCATCATGGCGACCGTCAAGGGCGACGTTCACGACATCGGCAAGAACATCGTCGGAGTTGTGTTGCAGTGCAACAACTTCGAAGTGATCGATCTCGGTGTGATGGTGCCGGCCCAGAAGATCCTGGACGCGGCCAAGGAGCACGACGCCGACATCATCGGGCTGTCCGGCCTGATCACCCCGTCGCTGGACGAGATGGTGAACTTCGCCGCAGAGATGGAACGCCAGGGCCTGGAGATCCCGCTGCTGATCGGTGGTGCCACCACCTCGCGCGCCCACACCGCCGTGAAGGTGGCGCCGCGCCGGAGTGGGCCGGTGGTCTGGGTCAAGGACGCGTCCCGCTCGGTGCCGGTCGCCGCGGCACTGCTCGACGATCGTCAGCGGCCGGGCTTGCTGGAGGCCACTGAGAAGGACTACGCATCCCTGCGCGAACGGCACGCCCAGAAGAACGAGCGGCCGATGCTCACCCTGGAGAAGGCTCGCGCCAACCGGACGCCGATCCAGTGGGACGCCTACACGCCGCCGGTGCCCGCTGCGGGAATCGGGGTACGCGAGTTCGACAGTTACGACCTCGCCGAGTTGCGCGAATACATCGACTGGCAGCCGTTCTTCAACGCCTGGGAGATGAAGGGCCGATTCCCCGACATCCTGAACAACCCGGCTTCGGGTGAGGCGGCTCGCAAGCTGTACGAGGACGCCCAGGAGATGCTCGATACCGCGATCAAGGAGAAGTGGCTCACCGCCAACGGGGTGATCGGCTTCTTCCCCGCGAACGCGGTCGGTGACGACATCGAGGTCTACACCGACGACACCCGCACCGAGGTGCTGACCACGCTGCACAACCTGCGCCAGCAGGGCCAGCACCGGGACGGCATTCCGAACCGGAGCCTCGGCGACTTCATTGCGCCGAAAGACACCGGTCTGGCCGACTACGTGGGAGCCTTCGCGGTCACCGCCGGACTCGGCAGCGCGGACAAGATCGCGGAATTCAAGGCGGCCAACGACGACTACAGCGCGATCCTGCTGGAGTCGCTCGCCGACCGGCTGGCCGAGGCGTTCGCCGAACGTATGCATCAGCGTGTCCGCCAGGAGTTCTGGGGATACCAGCCCGACGAGCAACTGGACAACGAGGCGCTCATCGGTGAGAAGTACGTGGGGATCCGTCCCGCACCCGGCTACCCGGCCTGCCCCGAGCACACCGAGAAGGAGACGCTGTTCACGTTGATGGACGTGACTGCGCGGACCGGTATCGAGCTGACCGAATCGATGGCGATGTGGCCCGGTGCCGCCGTCAGCGGTTGGTACTTCTCGCACCCGCAATCGCAGTACTTCGTGGTGGGCCGGTTGGCCCAGGACCAGGTCGCCGACTACGCCAAGCGGAAGGGCTGGACCCTGACCGAGGCTGAGCGTTGGCTCGCTCCCAACCTCGGCTACAACCCGGAGGACTGACACCCGTTGCTCAACAGCAGATTTCGTTGCTGCATCCCAGAGGAGAAGTGATCTAACGTCCGATGACACACCTACGCGCAGTGCTGTTCGACATGGACGGCACCCTGGTCGACTCTGAAAAGCTCTGGGACATCTCGCTGGAACAGCTCTACCGGCGACTCGGTGGTGAACTGACCCCGCAGGTGCGCGACGCCACCGTCGGCGGTTCAGCCGAAGGCGTGATGCGGATCGTCTACACCGATCTCGGCCTGGACCTCGATCCCGCCCATATGGCGGAGTCCGCCGACTGGTTGCACGAGCGCACCGCGGAGCTGTTCGACGACGGGCTGCCGTGGTGCGAAGGGGCGCGCGAGTTGCTCGATTCCCTTGTCGAATCCGGTGTTCCGATGGCCCTGGTCACCAACACCCGCCGGGCTCTGGCCGAGCGCGCACTGAACAGTATTGGCCGCCACTACTTCTCGGTGAGCGTGTGCGGTGACGAAGTGGCGCGGGCCAAGCCGGCGCCGGACCCTTACGAGCGGGCCGCGGCGCTGCTGGGTGTGCATCCCGGTGACTGTCTGGCTGTCGAGGACTCCGTCACCGGCGCGGATTCGGCCGAGGATGCCGGCTGTCCGGTATTGGTGGTACCCAACGACGTCGAGGTGCCGCGCACGCCTCGCCGGCGCCACGTTTCGTCGCTGACCGAGCTGGGCATCCCGCAGCTGCGGGAAATTCACGCAGAGCTACGGCTCGGACTCGGTGAGCGCTCGGCCTGAGACTGCTCGCCGATATTGCCGTGTCGCGGCGCTGACTGTGCAATCGTAGTTCCCACCAAGGTTTCACCAGGGTTTCGCAGCGCCGCGGAAAGGACGCCTCATGGCCGGCCAGGGTCCCATCGACCAATCACCATCTGCGATCACCGACGAAGACTTCTCTTCCGGCGGCACCGCTATCCGCATCGCGTCGGTCGCCGCCCTCGGCGGTCTGCTCTTCGGTTATGACAGCGCGGTTATCAACGGCGCCGTTGACTCGATCCAGGAGGACTTCGGGATCGGCAACGCCGAGCTCGGCTTCGCGGTGGCATCGGCGCTGCTTGGCGCCGCCGCTGGTGCCATGTCAGCCGGCCGGATCGCTGACCGGATCGGGCGCATCTCAGTCATGAAGATCGCCGCGATCTTCTTCCTCGTCAGTGCGATCGGCACAGCGCTGGCGCCCAACGTGACCCTGGTGGTGATCTTCCGGATCGTCGGCGGCATCGGCGTCGGCATCGCCTCGGTGATCGCGCCGGCCTACATCGCCGAGACCTCTCCACCCCGCATCCGTGGCAGGCTCGGATCGCTGCAGCAGCTGGCCATCGTGTCCGGCATCTTCCTGTCGTTCGCCGTCAACTGGGTCCTCCAGCACATCGCCGGCGGCCCGAACAAGGAGCTGTGGTTCGGCCTGGACGCCTGGCGGTGGATGTTCCTGGCGATGGCCCTTCCCGCCATCCTGTACGGGGCGCTGGCCTTCACGATTCCGGAATCACCGCGATATCTGGTTGCCAGCCACAAGATTCCCGAAGCTCGTCGCGTGCTGACCATGCTGCTGGGGGAGAAGAACCTCGAGATCACCATCAGCCGGATCCAGGAAACCCTGGAACGCGAGGACAAGCCGTCGTGGCGGGATCTGCGCAAGCCGACCGGCGGCCTCTACGGCATCGTGTGGGTCGGCCTGGGGCTGTCGATCTTCCAGCAGTTCGTCGGCATCAACGTGATCTTCTACTACTCGAACGTGCTGTGGCAGGCCGTCGGCTTCGACGCCGACCAGTCCGCGATCTACACCGTGATCACCTCGGTGGTCAACGTGGCGACCACGCTGATCGCGATCGCACTGATCGACAAGATCGGCCGCAAGCCGCTGCTGCTGATCGGGTCATCCGGCATGGCCGTCACCCTGGTCACCATGTCGATAATCTTCGCCAACGCCACCGTGGTCGACGGCAAACCCAACCTGCCGGGTGCCTCCGGTGTCATCGCGCTGATAGCGGCCAACCTGTTCGTCGTCGCCTTCGGTATGTCGTGGGGCCCGGTGGTGTGGGTGCTGCTGGGCGAGATGTTCCCCAACCGCATCCGGGCTGCCGCGCTGGGACTCGCCGCGGCCGGTCAGTGGGCGGCCAACTGGTTGATCACCGTCACCTTCCCCGGACTGCGTGATCACCTGGGCCTGGCCTACGGCTTCTACGGCCTGTGCGCCATCCTGTCCGGCTTGTTCGTGTGGAAGTGGGTCATGGAGACCAAGGGTGTGTCCCTGGAGGACATGCACGCCGAATTGATGCACGAGGAAAAACCGGCGCGTGCCTAGCCTCGCCGACGCGCCCGACCCGCTCGCCGCCTCGACCGACGAACTGCTCGACGTCGCCGTCGTCGAAGCCCTCCAGGAGGGCCGCAGCGTCTACCGGGGCGGGTGACCTACGGAATGTCGGTGTACTGCCAGCTGGCGCCGGTGTTGGAGAACGTGAAGCCGTTGCCGGTCTCTTCGCTGAGGCAGGAGATGCCGACCTCCTGCTGGACGTTGCACCGAAATCCCGCCGCGGCCAGGATCTTGTTGAACGGCAGGGTCTTCGCCTTCGAGCCGGCCGCGGTGAACTGTTCGGCGCTGACCGCGGCGAACTGCGGGTCTCCCTCGGTCCGCACCAGGATCGCCGTTGGCGTGGTGGTCTGGCCGGTGTCGTCGGTCACACTCTGCGGGGCACCCTGGATGCCGAGGCTGCCGGCGCTGGACTGGCAGCCGGCCCAGGTGCGCGGCACGATGACGCAGCGCCAGCTGCCGCTGGGGCTGGTGAAGTAGTAGCCGGACCGGCTGTCGTCGGTGCGGGTGTAGAAGTCGAACGCGTTGACCAGCTTGTCGTTGCTGGGGCGGGTAGACGGCGCCGTGGCTTGGGGCGGGGCTGTTTGCTGACCGGTGTCGTCGGTGGTGACGATCGGGTTCGAGCAGGCGGCCAGGGTCAGGACTGCTGCGGCCGCCAGCGCCGCCGGCCGGAATCGTTGCACAGCACCGCAGCCTAATCGCCGGGAGGAAACCGCCGTGACGGCGCGTCGGCGGGCATGGAACAATCGCAGGCCGTGAAGACCTTCGAGGAGCTGTTCGCCGAACTGGGCGACCGGGCCCGCACCCGCCCCCAGGGCAGCGCCACCGTCGCCGCCCTGGATGCCGGCGTCCACACCCTCGGCAAGAAGATTCTCGAAGAGGCCGGTGAGGTGTGGCTGGCCGCCGAACACGAGCCCGATGAGGCCCTCGCGGAGGAGATCAGTCAGCTGCTGTACTGGACGCAGGTGCTGATGCTGGCTCGTGGGCTGACCCTCGACGACGTCTACCGGAAACTCTAGGTGGCTGCCATGTTGCGCGTTGCCGTCCCGAACAAGGGCGCGCTGTCCGAACCCGCCGCCGAGATCCTGTCGGAGGCGGGCTACCGCCGCCGCACCGACCCCAAGGACCTGACCGTCGTCGACCCGGTGAACGGCGTCGAGTTCTTCTTTCTGCGCCCCAAGGACATCGCGATCTACGTCGGTTCCGGTCAGCTCGACTTCGGTATCACCGGTCGTGACCTGGCTGCCGAATCGGATGCGCCGGTGAACGAACGACTAGCCCTTGGCTTCGGATCGTCGAGCTTCCGCTATGCCGCGCCGGCCGGGCGGGACTGGTCGGTGACGGATCTGGCCGGCAAGCGGATCGCCACCGCCTATCCGAATCTCGTTCGGAAAGACTTGGCCGGCAAGGGAATCGAAGCGACGGTCATCCGGCTGGACGGCGCGGTCGAGATCTCGATTCAGCTGGGCGTGGCCGACGCGATCGCCGACGTGGTGGGCTCCGGCCGCACGCTGAGCCTGCACAACCTGGTGGCATTCGGTGAGCCGCTGTGTGATTCGGAGGCAGTGCTGATCGAGCGCGCCGGCAACGGCCACACCACCGACCGTGCCGCACGCGATCAGCTGGCGGCCCGGGTGCAGGGCGTGGTGTTCGGTCAGCAGTACCTCATGCTCGACTACGACTGTCCGCGTTCGGTACTGGAGCGGGCCACCGAGGTCACCCCGGGGCTGGAGTCACCGACCATCGCACCGCTGGCGGACCCGGAGTGGGTGGCGGTGCGCGCGCTGGTCCCACGCCGCGACGTCAACGCCATCATGGACGAGCTGGCGGCCATCGGAGCCAAGGCGATTCTGGCCTCCGACATCAGGTTCTGCCGCTTCTGATTCATGGCGCGGCGCGCTGGTGGCGGTGTTAGCGTCCTTGAGAACAACACCGGTCGAAGGGCTGCCATGAACTATGTGCTTCTCGCTCTGCTGTTCGCACTACTGATCGGCGTTGTGGCCGGTCTGCGTGCGATGACGCCGCTGGCCGTCTTGGCTTGGGGTGCGATGCTCGGCTGGATCAATCTTGCCGACGCGCCGCATGGGAACTGGTCGTCTTGGCTCGGCAATATCATCGCCGTCGTGGTGCTGAGCCTTCTCGCGGTCGGCGAGCTGGTCACCGACCAATTGCCCAAGACGCCGAGTCGTAAGGTGCCGGCGCAGTTCGGCGCGCGGCTGGTCGTCGGTGCGTTGGCCGGCGCGGTGATCGGCACGCCGTTCGGTCACATCTTCAGCGGCATCGGCGCGGGCATGATCGGCGCGGTGCTCGGCACGCTGGGCGGTGCCCAGGTTCGCGGCGCGCTGGCTGCCAAGTTCGGTAAGGACCTGCCCGCCGCACTGCTCGAGGATGCGGTCGCCGTCATCGGCGGATTCCTCGTGGTGTACTTCGCCGGCGTGAGTCTGGCGTGATGACGGCGGCTGGGAGCGCAGCGACCGGGGAATCGGTGAAGTACGACGCGATCATCGTCGGCGCCGGGCAGGCCGGTCCGCCGCTGGCCGGGCGACTGACCGCAGCGGGCCAGACCGTGGCGGTGATCGAGCGCAAACTGGTCGGCGGCACCTGCGTCAACTCCGGTTGCATCCCCACCAAGACCCTGGTCGCCAGTGCGCACACCGCGCACACCGCCCGTCGCGGTGCCGAGTACGGGGTGTCCACCGGTGCGGTCAGCGTCGACATGGCAAAAGTCAAGGCGCGCAAGGACGGAATCGTGCTGGGCGACCGCAGTGGTGTCGAGTCCTGGATCGAGGGGATGCCCGGCTGCACCCTGATCAGGGGGCACGCTCGCTTCGAAGACCCGCACACCATCCGGGTCGGTGACGATCTGCTCTCCGCCGACCGGATTTTCCTCAACGTCGGAGGGCGTGCGGTGGCGCCCGACCTCCCCGGCCTCGCCGACATCGACTACCTGACCAATGTCGGCATGCTCGAATTGGACACTGTGCCCGAGCATCTGGTGATCGTCGGCGGCAGCTACATCGGATTGGAGTTCGCTCAGATGTATCGCCGGTTCGGCGCGCGGGTGACCGTGCTCGAGCGCGGCCCGCGGCTGACACCCCGGGAAGACGAGGATGTGTCGGCGGCCATCGAGGACATTCTCACCGCCGAAGGAATCGACGTCGTCACCGGAGCCGACGGACTTCGATTCAGCAGGCGCGACAACAGTTCTGCGGGCTTCGAGGTCGTAGCGCGAGACGGTGCCCAGCCCATCGCCGGTTCGCATCTGCTGGTGGCGGTCGGGCGTCGGCCCAACACCGATGACCTGGACCTGGAGCGGGCCGGGGTCGAGGTCGACGCCCGTGGTTACATCGTCGTCGACGACCAACTGCGCACCACCGCCGAACACATCTGGGCGATGGGGGACTGCAACGGCAAGGGAGCGTTCACCCACACCTCGTACAACGACTTCGAGATCGTGGCCGCCAACCTGCTCGACGACGACCCGCGCCGGGTCAGCGACCGGGTGCCGACCTACGCCCTCTACATCGACCCGCCGCTGGGCCGGGCCGGGCTGACCGTGGCTCAGGTCCGGGCGTCGGGACGTCGGGCGCTGGTGGGCAAGCGCCCGATGACCAGGGTCGGCCGCGCGGTGGAAAAGGGTGAGACACAAGGGTTCATGCAGATCGTCGTGGACGCCGACACCGAGGAGATCCTCGGCGCGGCGATTCTCGGGGTGGGCGGTGACGAGGTGATCCATTCGATCCTCGACGTCATGTCGGCCAAGCTGCCCTATACCGCGATCTCGCGCACCATGCACATCCATCCGACCGTCAGCGAGCTGGTGCCGACGATGCTGCAGGAGATGACCCCGCTGAGCTAGAGGTTCGCGGATGACCGCAGTCGTTGTGACCAGATCCTGACGTCCCGACTCGGTGCACCCGGCGACGGGTTCTGCGATGCCAGGCTGGTATCAGGAGGTTGTCGACATGACCGCACCGAACGAACGGGGCCCGATCAAGGCGCTGGTTCTGCTCACATACGCGGCGATGGTCACGATGAACGTGCTGGCCAATGCACTGCCCTTGAACGGGCGCAGGACCGGAGAGGTATCGGCCAGCTACCCGAGCCTGTTCACTCCTGCGGGCATCACCTTCTCCATCTGGAGCGTGATCTACCTGCTGTTGGGCTTGCATGTGCTCTACCAGCTCGGGTTGTTCGGTGAAGCCGGCCCGGACATCGGCCGCAGTGCGCTGCTCAACCGCGTCGGGCTGCTCTTTGCCATCTCCTCACTGGCCAACACGGCGTGGATCTTCGCATGGCATTTCGACGCTATGGCCCTCTCGGCGGTCCTGATCGTCGTGATTCTCCTCTGCTTGATCCTGATCGCCGACACGTTGCGAGTCGCCCACCTGACCAGACGTCAAAAATGGTTCATGGCAATACCGTTCAGCGTCTACTTCGGCTGGACCACGGTAGCCACCGTGGCCAACGTGACCGTCCTGCTGGTCAGCCTGAAATGGGACGGCTTCGGGATCAGTGCCCCGGTGTGGGCGACCGTCGTCGTCCTGGTGGCGATGCTGATCGGCACGGTCACGATGCTGCGCAACCGGGACGTCGCCTACGGGCTCGTGCTGATCTGGGCGTTCACCGGCATCCTGATCCGGCAGCTGTCTTCGCACGGTCTGGACGGTCGGTACCCGACGATCATCGCCGCTGTGGTCGCGTCGCTGGCGGTTTTCCTGGGGGCTGAGGTCATCGTGCTGCGGCAACGGCCCGCCCGGCCAGCAGCTGACCGGTGACCATCGCGACCCGGCGCCCGAGGTGCTCACAGGTCCGCAGGTCCGCCGCGTGCACGGCCTCGGCGTCGGCGTCGACGTCGGTCGAGGCGCCCGCGCCCAACCAGAACCCCAGCCGGTTGAGATCGAATTCGCTTGACTCGCTGCTGTTCCAGCCTGCGGTCAGCCCCAGGTTGACCCAGTGCATGTGGTGTTGGGCCGCGAACACCGCCAGCGCGGTGAGGCTTTGGAGTTTGTCACCAGCCTTGGCGCCCGAGTTGGTGAAGCCGGCACCCACCTTGTCCCGCCAGGTGCCCGCCATACAGCGTCCGCCGGTGCGCTCGGCGAAGGCCTGAAAGCCTGCCGAGACATTGCCCATGTAGGTCGGCGCCCCGAAGATGATCGCGTCGGCACCGTCGAGCACGGCCCACTGATCGTCGCTGACGGTGTCGACCGCCACCAGGTTCACCTGGGCTGCCGCGTCGGCGGCTCCATGGGCAACGGCCCGGGCCAGCGTCGCGGTGTGGCCATAGCCCGAGTGATAAGCCACCACCAGGCGGGGTGTCACCATGTTTGTCCTCCGTATGCGATGTCGGCCACCTCGCGGTAGCGCTGTTGCCAGTCCGGGATCTCGGTGCCGGCGAGATGCGCCTCGAGGCGGTCCAGGTAGGCGTGGGTTCCGGGGCGAAAACCGTTGGCATTGCGCACGCCGAGGCCGCGGTGGCTGAAACGCAACACGGTGCCGTCTCCGTCGGTGGACAACTCGTAGCGCACCACTCCGGGTTCGACGATGCGCTGATTCCACTCGTGTTCGAAGACATGCGGCGGATCCCAGACCAGGATGCGTCCGGTCATTCTTTTCTGCTCCGCCGGGATGGGCGGGGCAGCGGGCACCATCTCGATGGTGCCACCCTCGCGCGGCTCGATGCTGGTGTGTCCCATCCACTGCCCGCGTTCGCCGGGGTCGGTGATGGCGGCCCACACCCGCTCGATGGGGTGGGGTAACCGGCGTTCGAAAGTTAAGACGGCACGGTCTTTTTCGACGCTGAGCCGGCCTTCACGGCTGGTCATGGGTTCTCCTGGGAGCCGGTGTGCAGGTGTCGTTCGAGTGCGTCGAGGTGATCGGCCCAGAACTGCCGGTAGCCGTTGATCCAGCTGTCGATCGCGATCAGCCCGTCGGCGCGCAAGGCGTAGATGCGGCGCTGAGCGTCGGGGCGAACCTCGACCAGGCCGACCTCACGCAGGATGCGCAGATGGCGTGACACCGACGGTTGGGTCAACTCCGGAAGTGCGGCGACCAGTTCGCCGGCGGTGCGATCGCCGGCTGCCAACGTGTCGAGCAGGACCCGGCGGCTGGGTTCGGCGATTGCCTCGAAGACGTCCATGACGCCAGTATTGCATTCAGTCTATATAGGTGCAAGCAAATATTCTAGCGACGTTGGACCAGCAAGGCCTGAGCTGACGTACCGACGAACCCGTCCCGGTCGAAGATCTCGGCCGTCGTCACCCCGACGCCGTCCGGCCCGATCGATCCGCGCGCTCGCAGGGCGAAATCGCTGCCCACCGGCAGCCGGTGCAGGTGCACCGTGGTGTCGGTGTTCATGTAGCTGAACTTCTGCGGATCGATGGCTGCACCAACGCCATTCGCCGAATCGACCACCATCGTCAGCCGCTGGAGAGCAGTGGTGGGTTCGTCGTCGACCAGGCCGACATCGGGGGACATCCAGTACACCGCCGCTCCGGCGGACGGCTGCTCCTGCGGTCGCCACTGCACCGAGTCGATGTATCCGCCCGCGTCCTTCCAGTGCAATTCCATTGGCGCCGTCGGTCCTTCGACCAGCGGTGGGTAACGGTCGGTGGCGGCGTCGGCGGTGTCGGAGGCGGCCAGCGCCCACGCGGTGACGCGGGCGACCGGACGGTCCGCCGACATCTCCGCCGACAGCAACGCGATCCGGTTCCCCGGCCGCTCGACCCGGGCGCGCACCTGCAGATCGGTCACCGGGATCGCGCCCAAAATGTCCAGCGTCAGCCGACCGATGCGCATCCCGGGTGCCAGCTGCTCCTCGATCACCTTGGTCAACAGGGCCAACGGCGGTGAGCCATGCTGGATCTCGGGTGTCCAGTTGCTGCGCGTGTGATCGGTGGAGGCGAACACCTGGGCATCGCCGTCGGCAACGAGCCGCCGGTAGTAGCAGCTCATGCGGCCGGCTCGCCCAGCTGCTCGGGCCAGCCCGGGTAGGGCGGCGGCGTACCGCCGTAGGCCGGGCACAACGCCTGATGACTGCACCAGTTGCACAGCCGCGTCGGATTCGGCCGGAAATCGCCGGTGGCACCGGCTGATTGGATGGCCCGCCAGATCGCCATCAGGGTCTTCTCGAAGCGCAGCAGCTCGTCCAGGTCGGGCGCGTAGTCCAGCAACTGGCCGTCGGCGAGATAGATCAACCGCAACCGGGCCGCCAGCACACCCCGCGACCGAAGCAGCGCGACCGCATAGAACTTCATCTGGAACATGGCCTTGAACTCGGCCAGCGCCCGCGCGGCCGGCGGCGCCTTGCCGGTCTTGTAGTCCACCACCCGCAGCTCGCCGGTACCCGCGACGTCGATGCGATCGACGAAGCCGCGCAGCAGGGTGCCGTCGGCGAGTTCTACCTCGATGCGCTGCTCGCAACTCTGCGGGTCGAACCGGGTCGGATCCTCCAACCGGTAGTAGCCGGTCAGCAACGCCCGCGCCTCCGCCAGCAGCTGCCCACGCTGCTCGGTGGTGAATCCCTCGGCGAGATCGGGATGGCCGGCCAGCACCCGGTCCCACGCCGGATCCACCAGTGACAGCGCCGCCCCCGGGTGACGTTCGGCGGCGGGCATGCCGTAGAGCTGCTCCAGGGCGGCGTGCACCACCGAGCCGCGCAACTGAGCCGTCGACGGCGGCTCGGGTAACCGGTCGATCGCCCGAAAGCGATACAGCAGCGGGCACTGCTTGAAATCGGCGGCCCGCGATGGTGACAGCGCGGGTCGACGCAGTTCCCCGGGCTGGTCGGACATGATTGCGAGCCTAGGCCCGCGGGCCGACAACACGAGGCCGCGCGGCACGGCGAGTCCGCTATGGCAGGCTGAACGGCTGTGAACGACGAGCCCCGTCCGATGAGCGTCGGCGAAGAGGACAACTCTGGCGCACCTCCGCGTCCCACCGGTCCGTTCGTGGTCGGGGACCGCGTGCAGCTCACCGATGCCAAGGGCCGGCACTACACGATGGTCCTCACCCCGGGTGCCGAGTTCCACACCCACCGCGGCGCGATCGAGCACGACACGGTGATCGGCCTGCCGGAGGGCAGCGTGGTCAAGTCCACCAGCGGTGATGCGTTTCTGGTGCTGCGTCCGCTGCTGATCGACTACGTGTTGTCGATGCCGCGGGGGGCGCAGGTGATCTACCCCAAGGACGCCGCACAGATCGTGCACGAGGCAGACATCTTCCCCGGGGCCCGGGTCCTGGAGGCCGGTGCCGGCTCTGGTGCGCTGACCTGCTCACTCCTACGGGCGGTGGGGCCGACCGGGCAGGTAATCTCCTACGAGGTTCGCGACGACCACGCCGTGCACGCCCAGCGCAACGTGGCGACCTTCTTCGGCGAGGTGCCGGACAACTGGCAGCTGATCATCGGCGACATCGTCGATTCCACACTTGCCGAGGCGTCCGTCGACCGGGTGGTGTTGGACATGCTGGCCCCGTGGGAGGTGCTCGACACCGTCGCGCGGCTGCTCATCCCCGGCGGAGTGCTCATGGTCTACGTGGCGACGGTCACCCAGCTGTCCAAGACGGTCGAGGCGCTACGCGAACAGCAATGCTGGACCGAGCCCAGGGCGTGGGAGACGTTGCAGCGTGGCTGGAACGTCGTGGGGCTGGCGGTACGTCCGCAGCACAACATGCGCGGACACACCGCGTTTCTGATCTCGGCCCGCCGGCTGGCGCCGGGAACCGTCACGCCGACCCCGCTGCGGCGCAAACGTCAACAGGTCTAGCGTCCGCCCCTTGCGCCGAAACTGACGTTTCGCCGAATAAGTGCGGGTGAGGGTCTGCAAAACGTCGAACTCGAGTGCGGTCAGTCGTCACGGCGTCGGGGTCGGCGGGGCGGGTGGAGGGGCCGGCGGTTGACCGGTCGAGCTCGGACTTGCCGCGCTGGCGCCCCGGGCATTGCCGAAAGCCAGCAGCATGTCGGCGGTCTCCCGGGATAGCTGCCAACCGTTGCCGGTGGGACGGAACTCCATCGGGAAGGTGAAGCCACCCGGGTTGGCTGGGTTCGACGTCGTGACGTTGATGGTGGCCAGTGCATCCTTCGCCCGGCGGTCCGACCACCGAATCTCGTCGGCGGTGAACGTCAACGGCGTGAAACCGCCATCGCGCAGTGCAGCGGCGAACTTGTCGATCGTCGCGGCGTCGTCCGGTGTGGCGGCCTCGACGAGCTGCAGTTTGTCGATGCCCTTCACGGCCGGATCGGCCAGCCGGTAGAGCACGTCGGTCAACGCGTCAGGCGACGGCAGGGCGGCGGACGTGGCCGGCGGCGGCGCCAGCGCCGTCGACGACTGCTCGATCGGGCTTTGGACGGACTTCGACTCGTCGTGGTCGGAACACCCCGACAGTCCGAGCGCCGCCACGATGGTGGCGGCGCTCAGAGCTGCGAACAGGGTGTGGCGCATCCAGCGGCGGCTCAGCTGGCTCCCTGCATCAGCATTAGCGCCGACTGCTTGGTCAGCTGCCAGCCGCTTGGGCTGGGGCCTTCGACGAACTGGATGCTCTGGGTCGCGGTCTGACCGTTGGGCGCCGTTGCGGTGACGTTCGCCGTTGCAGTCGGGCCCTCCTGGTCGATGTCGGCGACGTTGAAGCTCAGTGGGAGCAGGCCCTTAGCCGATGCGTTGTTGAATGCGCGGTCAGCGGCGATGCCCTCGATGCGGCCCAGACCGTACTGGATGTACGAGGCCTTGGAGCCGGAGAACGACCCGCCGCCCTGGATGCCGTTCAGGGTGTCAACAAGCTGGGCCTGGAGCTCCGGCGCCGGCGTCTGCGGCATCGGTACGCCGAAGACGGCGGGCTGCACGGCCGGCGAGGTCGCCGGCGAGCTGAATGCAACCGAGGTCACACCGGCGGCTGCGCCGCCGATGATCGCGGCGGCTGCAACGCCCGTGGCAAGGAGTTTCAGGGTCACGGCTGTCCTTTCGATCGGACCGACTCAGTTAAAAGGTTAACAGCGTTGCTGGTGTGTCGAAATTCCCTGAGCGCACATCATCGTGGTTGGGCCGGTAGCGTTGAGGTATCCACCGCACCAACTCTCGGTGTGGGAAAGGAGCGCAACATGAGTGAGGCACAAGAGCCACAACTGTCCAGCGAAGATGCTGCCGAACTAGAGGAGCTGCGCCGCGAGGCGGCGGTACTGCGCGAGCAGCTCGAAAACGCGGTAGGACAAGGCGGCGCGCGCAGCGCGCGCGATGTCCATCAGCTCGAGGCGCGGATCGACTCCCTGGCCGCGCGCAATGCCAAACTGATGGACACCCTCAAGGAGGCGCGCCAGCAGCTCCTTGCCCTGCGCGAAGAGGTCGACCGGCTGGGCCAGCCGCCCAGCGGGTACGGGGTGCTGCTGGGTGCTCACGAGGACGACACCGTCGACGTGTTCACCTCCGGCCGCAAGATGCGCCTGACCTGCTCACCCAACATCGACGTCAAGGTGCTCAAGAAGGGCCAGACCGTTCGGCTCAATGAGGCGTTGACCGTCGTCGAGGCCGGTACCTACGAGTCGGTCGGGGAGATCAGCACCCTGCGCGAAATCCTCGCCGACGGACACCGGGCCCTGGTCGTCGGACATGCCGACGAGGAGCGCATCGTCTGGCTCGCCGAACCGCTGGTCGCCATCGAGGACTTGCCACCCGAGGTGGCCGAGGACCTCGACGACGACCTGCGTCCGCGCAAACTGCGCCCCGGCGACTCGCTGCTGGTCGACACCAAGGCGGGTTACGCGTTCGAGCGCATCCCGAAGGCCGAGGTCGAGGACTTGGTGCTGGAAGAAGTGCCCGATGTCGCCTACAGCGATATCGGTGGCCTCACCCGGCAGATCGAGCAGATCCGCGACGCCGTCGAGCTGCCGTTCCTGCACAAGGAGCTCTACCGCGAGTACGCGCTGCGGCCGCCCAAGGGTGTGCTGCTCTACGGTCCGCCCGGCTGCGGCAAGACGCTCATCGCCAAGGCGGTGGCCAACTCGCTGGCCAAGAAGATGGCCGAGGTGCGCGGTGACGACGCTCGCGAGGCGAAGTCCTACTTCCTCAACATCAAGGGCCCCGAGCTGCTGAACAAGTTCGTCGGCGAGACCGAACGGCACATCCGGCTGATCTTCCAGCGGGCGCGGGAAAAGGCGTCCGAGGGAACCCCGGTGATCGTGTTCTTCGACGAGATGGACTCGATTTTCCGGACTCGCGGCACCGGTGTGAGCTCGGATGTGGAGACCACGGTGGTGCCGCAGCTGCTCTCCGAGATCGACGGCGTGGAGGGGCTGGAGAACGTCATCGTGATCGGCGCCTCCAACCGCGAGGACATGATCGACCCGGCGATCCTGCGGCCCGGCCGCCTGGACGTCAAGATCAAGATCGAGCGGCCGGATGCCGAAGCGGCACTGGACATCTTCAGTAAATATCTGACTGAAGACCTGCCGGTGAACGCCGACGACCTCGCCGAATTCGACGGCGATCGGGGACAGTGCGTGCGGGCGATGATCGAGAAGGTCGTCGACCGGATGTACGCCGAGATCGACGACAACCGGTTCCTGGAGGTCACCTATGCCAATGGTGACAAGGAAGTCATGTACTTCAAGGACTTCAACTCCGGTGCCATGATCCAGAACGTCGTGGACCGGGCCAAGAAGTACGCCATCAAGTCGGTCCTGGAAACCGGGCAGAAGGGTCTGCGGATCCAGCACCTGCTCGACTCGATCGTCGATGAGTTCGCCGAGAACGAAGACCTGCCCAACACCACCAATCCGGATGACTGGGCCCGGATCTCGGGCAAGAAGGGCGAGCGGATCGTCTACATCCGCACCTTGGTCACCGGCAAGAGTTCGTCGGCCAGCAGGGCCATCGACACCGAGTCGAACCTGGGTCAGTACCTGTAAAGACCGCAACGAAGATCCCCGGCACGCCCGCGCGTGCCGGGGATTTTTTCCCTACGACGTTCAGAACTCCAGCGAGTAGGTGTTGGCCAGGTCGTCCTGGGTGACGTGGGCGTCGCGGGTCGTCGTGTCGACGCTCAACCGCTCGGTGAGGGTTCGGGTCTGGTACGTCCAGCCTTCGGGCAGGTTCAGGCGTGAACCGATCTGGGCCAGATCGTCCAGGGTGAGGCCGGCGTCGACGATCTGGCTGTAGGTCTGCATCACCCACTGTTGACCCTGCGGGTCGACCAGTTCGAACACCGGCCGTCCGGCGTCGAAGTTGAACACCGTTTTGCGGTCCACCCGATTCACGCTGTAGGGGGCGGGATTCATCGACGACATCGCGACGGTGGCCTGCTTGATCATCTCGATGCCACCGAAGGTCTTGGTCTCCTGCTCGCCGCCGGCGACCTTCTCGATACTGCTCATCAACCAGTATCGGGGACCGTTGAGCAGCGCCGCGACCGCACCGTTCTCCTTGGCGATGGCCTCGGCGTCCAGCTTGTCCCACAGTTCGGCGGGGCAGTCGTTGAGTGGGTAGCTGTTGTAGACGCTGGCTTCCGGACCAGCCTCGGTCACCGTGACGAGGAGGACCTCGCCGTACCGTTTGTTGAACACGTCATCGGGCTCTGTCATGGTGTTCCTCCATCTCCAGGTAGGCGTCGCGGCCGGCCAGGCTCACCGCGACGTCGGCGATCAACGGGTCGAAGAACCGCTGTCGGTACAGCGGGTCGACGCTGGTGCTGACGGTGAAATACAGCCCGGACAGTACCGCCACGAACAGTGAGGTGTGCACGACGGTCTGGGGTATCGGTACATGGATTCCGAACCATGTACCCGCACAAGGGGGTTCACCGACTTCACAGAATTGTTCACCCGACCACAGGACCGTCACGTCGTCGGGGATGGCGATGGTTCCCAGGGCCAGGAAGAAGACGAACAGACCGGTCGTGAAGAACGCCACCTGGATGGCCTGCGCGACGACCATGACCGCGACGACGTTGATCTGTTCGGCGAACGACAGCGGCGTGCGGACCGGATCGGTGGCGGTGGCCAACGGAGTGCCGTTCAGCAGCGCGGCGGTGTCGTGTTGCCCCGACCGGTCCTCGCGCAGCGCCCGAACCTCATCGCGAATGGTGACCACCATGAAGACGATAGCCACCAGTGACAGGAAACCTATTGTCTGCCAAAGCCGTTCACGGCTCATTCGGGCCGACAACTGCCACAGTTCACCGGTGAAATAGACCACCACGGTCAACATGAGCAGCGGCAGGGCGCGGCTCATCAGTGTGCCGAGCGCACCGAACTGGAGCCAGGCGAAGCGGAACGCCCACAAGACGATCGACCCGATGCCCAGGTAGGTCAGCCACACCGCCAGCATCGCGACGACCCCGAAACCGGCGACCTCGGCGACCGTCAACCCGGTCCACCCGCGATCGGCGAGCGGGAAGCCCACGACGAACAGTGCCATCACGAACAATGCGGCGCCGCGTCGCCCCGCTTCGCTGCGGGTGGTCCCGGCCCGGTGCAGCAGGTAGAGCACGAAGGGTGCGGCGGCCAGCACCACTGCCATGACTGCCAGCCGGATAACGGTGCGCACCGCGGCGCTGCCGTCGCTGAGGTCGGCGGCCAGCGCGGTCACCGCGATCGCCGCGCCGATGCCGCTGACCACCGGGGCGGCCCGCTCGATCAACGCACGTGAACGCACGCGACGGGTCAGCACCAGCGGCAGGCCGCGGCCGAGGAACCACTCGTGGACAGCGCGGGTGTCTGGCGCGGACATCTCAGTGCCCCGGCAGCGCCGTGCGATACCGGCGGCGCGCGACCAGGGTGAGGCGCAGGTCGTCGAGTAACGGGTCGAGGAACTGCGAGCGGTATTCCTTGTCCGTCACCGTTTTTGCGGCCAGGTACATGAACGTGATGGCGGTGAGCATCATGGTGGTCTGGATCAACGGGTCCGGGATGGGCAATGTCATCCCCAGGAAGGTGCCATCGCTGCGGCCGCTGCCGCGCGTCCAGGCATCCAGTACCTCCGGGCTGACCACGATGAGGCCGAGCAGGCCGAAGATCAGTCCGGTCGCGAGAGCGACGGCAAGCACCTGGCCCACCTGGGAGGCGGCGACGACGAACACCACGTTGGCGCGCTCGGCCCGCGACAGCGGGTCGACGCCGGGTTGGTCGGCGACGTCGGCGAACGGGGTGCCGGCCAGGCGGTCCTGGTCCCCGGGCTCCGGCTCCGGGGAGGCCAGGACCGGACGAACCCGTTCCAGGGTGTGCGAGACCAGGAACGCCGCGGCGATGAGGAACAAGAACCCGACCGCCACCCACAGCCGGATGCGGCTGATCATGGCCGCCATCAGCCACACATAAGTGTTGAAGAACACCAGGAAGGTCAGGAGCACCACCGGCAGCGCGCGCACGAACATCCCGCTCACCAGGGCGAGATTCGACATGGTGTCGCGGGCCGCCCAGCCCAGGATGGACCCCACCCCTGACGCCGTGGCGACCAGGATGGCGGCGACGCCGATCGCCGTCACCATGACGTTGATCAGCTGCCGCGAACTGGGGCCGCCGAAAATCGCCCCCAGGGCGATGGTCACCAGCGAGATGTTGGCGGCCACCGACCGGCCGACCGCGCCCTCAATCCGGGAGACCAGCCAACCGACCACGGCGGCCAGTGGCAGCACCAGCGCCAGCAGCGCGAGGATGAACCCTTCGGAGACGGTCGGGCGGCCGTTGATGTCGATGGTGTGCTTGCCCGACAACGCCACCACCAGGATCGAGTTGGCGGCGATCAGGGCGGCACCGGCCAATGCCGGCGCCGAGCGCGTCCACACCTGCCGGACCAGTGCCCCGCGCCGCACCACTGCCGGCAGCCCCCGGACCAGAAACCAGTGCTCGGCGGCGAGGCGATCCGGTGCTGTCATGGTTCTGTGGCTCCGATGTGGAGGCTTTCGGGTGAGGTCACCCTAGCCGGAAGTCGCGCCGTCCACCGGTGAGGCGCGCAACGTGCCCCGTTAGGCTGTGTCCATGCAACGGATTATCGGGACCGAGGTCGAGTACGGCATCTCCTCGCCGTCCGATCCGACCGCCAATCCGATTCTGACTTCCACCCAGGCGGTCCTGGCCTATGCGGCGGCCGCCGGTATCCAGCGGGCCAAGCGCACCCGGTGGGACTACGAGGTGGAATCACCGCTGCGCGACGCCCGCGGCTTCGATTTGAGCCGGGCGTCCGGCCCGCCGCCGGTGGTCGACGCCGACGAGGTCGGTGCGGCCAACATGATCCTGACCAACGGCGCCCGGCTGTACGTCGACCACGCCCACCCGGAGTACTCCGCACCCGAGGTCACCGACCCGCTCGACGCGGTGATCTGGGACAAGGCCGGCGAGCGGGTGATGGAGGCCGCCGCCCGGCACGTGGCCAGCGTGCCCGGTGCGGCGAAGCTGCAGTTGTACAAGAACAACGTCGACGGCAAGGGCGCGTCCTACGGCACCCACGAGAACTACCTGATGAGCCGTCAGACGCCGTTCTCGGCGGTCATCGCGGGGCTGACGCCGTTCATGGTGTCCCGTCAGGTCGTCACCGGCTCCGGCCGGGTCGGCATCGGCCCGTCCGGTGACGAGCCCGGGTTCCAGCTGTCTCAGCGGTCCGACTACATCGAGGTCGAAGTCGGTCTGGAGACCACCCTCAAGCGCGGCATCATCAACACCCGCGACGAGCCGCACGCCGACGCCGACAAGTACCGGCGGCTGCACGTCATCATCGGCGACGCCAATCTCGCCGAAACCTCGACCTATCTCAAGGTGGGCACCACCTCGCTGGTTCTCGACCTGATCGAGGAGGGGCCGCTGCACGGCCTGGACCTCTCCGATCTGGCGTTGGCCCGGCCGGTGCACGCGGTGCATGTGATCAGCCGCGATCCGTCGCTGCGGGCCACCGTGGCGCTGGCCGACGGTCGTGAGCTCACCGCGCTGGCGCTGCAGCGGATCTACCTGGATCGGGTGGCCAAGCTGCTGGACGCCCGGGATCCCGATCCGCGCGCCGCCGATGTCGTCGAGACCTGGGCCCACGTGCTGGACCTGCTGGAGCGCGACCCGATGGAGTGCGCGGAGTTGCTCGACTGGCCGGCCAAGCTGCGACTGCTCGAGGGGTTCCGGCAGCGTGAGAACCTCAGCTGGTCTGCGCCGCGGTTGCACCTGGTCGATCTGCAGTACTCCGACGTGCGACTGGACAAGGGTCTGTACAACCGGCTGGTTGCCCGCGGTTCGATGAAGCGGCTGGTGACCGAGCAGCAGGTGATCGACGCGGTGGACAACCCCCCGACGGACACCCGGGCGTATTTCCGGGGTGAGTGCCTGCGCCGGTTCGGTGCCGACATCGCCGCGGCGAGCTGGGATTCGGTGATCTTCGATCTGGGCGGGGATTCGCTGGTCCGGATTCCGACGCTGGAGCCGCTGCGCGGCAGTAAGGCCCACGTCGGAGCGTTGCTGGATTCGGTCGACAGCGCAGCGGAATTGGTGGAACAACTCACGACCTGACGTTCGTTAGAGCAAGCAAGACCGGTCCTGACCGGTAGTGTGGAGGAACCGGCGGCCCGTACCGGATGGCACGACTCGGTCGCCGATGACGAGCAGGAGGCAGCGATGGCTCAAGAGCAGACCAAGCGTGGCGGCGGTGGCGGCGAGGACGATGACCTCGGCGGCAGCGGTGCCGGCGGCCAGGAGCGTCGCGACAAGCTCGCCGAGGAGACCGACGATCTGCTGGATGAGATCGACGACGTCCTCGAGGAGAACGCCGAAGACTTCGTGCGCGCGTACGTCCAAAAGGGCGGCCAGTGACCTGGCCCTTTCCCGAACGTCTGGCCATTAGTTCACCCACCACAGATCTGTCTTCGTTCTCTGAGTTCCTCCGGCGCGAGGCTCCGCAACTGCTGCCGACCGCTGCCGGTATAGGTGCCGGATTCGACCAGTCGCTGCCTGGCGCCGCGCTGCCGCACGGCACCACGATCGTCGCCCTGCGCTACCCGGGCGGGGTGCTGATCGCCGGTGACCGCCGGTCGACGCAGGGCAACATGATCGCCGGCCGCGACGTCCAGAAGGTGTACATCACCGACGACTACACCGCGACCGGCATCGCGGGCACCGCGGCCATCGCCGTCGAGTTCGCCCGGCTCTACGCCGTCGAACTCGAGCATTACGAGAAGGTCGAAGGCGTGCCTTTGACGTTCCGCGGCAAGGTCAACCGGCTCTCCACGATGGTGCGCGGCAACCTCGGGGCCGCCTTGCAGGGCTTCGTCGCGTTGCCGCTGCTGGTCGGCTACGACCTCGACGACCCGGACCCGCAGGCTGCGGGCCGCATCGTGTCGTTCGACGCCGCTGGCGGGTGGAACATCGAGGAAGAGGGCTACCAGTCGGTGGGCTCGGGCTCGCTGTTCGCGAAATCGTCGATCAAGAAGTTGTATGCCGGTGTGAGCGATGCTGATTCGGCGCTGAAGGCGGCCGTGGAGGCGCTCTACGACGCCGCCGACGACGACTCCGCCACTGGCGGACCGGACCTGGTCCGGGGGATCTTCCCGACCGCGGTGACGATCGAGGCCGATGGCGCCGTCGAGGTGGCCGAGGAGCGGATCTCCCGGCTGGCCCGCGAGGTCATCGAGAATCGTTCGCACACCAACACATTCGGTCCCGGCAAGGGACCGAGCAACGAGGCACCCCGGGTGGACTGAGTGAGCTTCCCATATTTCATCTCGCCTGAGCAGGCGATGCGTGAGCGTTCCGAGCTTGCGCGCAAGGGCATTGCCCGCGGTCGCAGCGTCATCGTGCTCACCTATGACTCCGGCGTGCTGTTCGTCGCCGAGAACCCTTCGCGCTCTCTGCAGAAGGTCAGCGAGCTCTACGACCGGGTCGGTTTCGCGGCGGTGGGCCGGTTCAACGAGTTCGACAACCTGCGCCGCGGCGGCATCCAGTTCGCCGACACCCGCGGGTACGCCTACGATCGCCGGGACGTGACCGGGCGACAGCTGGCCAACGTCTACGCCCAGACCCTCGGCACCATCTTCACCGAGCAGGCCAAGCCCTACGAGGTCGAGTTGTGCGTGGCCGAGGTGGCGCACTTCGGCGAGACCAAACCGCCTGAGCTGTACCGGATCACCTATGACGGGTCGATCGCCGACGAACCACGTTTCGTGGTGATGGGCGGCACCACCGAACCGATCATCGGTGCGCTCAAGGAGTCCTATTCGGAGAACGCCGAACTGGGCGACGCGGTCCGGATCGCTGTCGAGGCGCTGCGTGCCGGGATCACCAGCACGTCAGGCAATGCCACCCCGCCGGCCGAGCCGAGGGTGCTCGGACCGGCCACCCTGGAAGTGGCGATCCTGGACGCGAATCGGCCCCGCCGGGCGTTCCGGCGTATCACCGGCGCCGCGCTGGAAGCCCTTCTGCCCAAGGCGGATGCGGCTGAAGCCGCGCAAGCCCAGCCTGACGCCTGACCTCGTTGCTGCACCGCCAAGCCCGACCGGCCTGAGGAACTGTTGGCCGGGGGCGTGGATCTCAGAGTTGGTGTCGGACTCGGCCATTCACCATGGTCATGGTGACGGTGGCACTGTGGATGTCGGGTGGGTGCACCTCGAAGATGTTGGTGTCCAGCACGATCAGGTCGGCGTTTTTGCCGACCTCGATCGAGCCGACCTTGTCGTCGAGGCGCAGTTGGTAGGCGGCGCCCAGGGTGTTGGCGTGTACTGCCTCGGCGACGGTGAGTCGCTGGTCCACCGGCGACAGCACGGGAGAGTCTGGCGCGCCGATGAGTTGGCGGGTCACCCCGATCTGAATGGCGTCGAGCGGTTTGTAGGTGGACAGGTACGCAGCGGCGGGCCAGTCTGTCCCCAGTGAGATCCGTCCGCCGGATCGGAGAATGTCCTGCGGTCGGTACAAGAGGTCCTGGCGTGGGTGGCCGTAGCGGTCTCCCAAGCTGTCCAAGGTGCTGGGATCGGCGGAGAACCAGTTGGCCGAGAACTGGCCGATGACACCGAGTTCGCCGAATCGCTGACCGTCGGGGTCTTGGACGTAGACCAGATGGGCGATGGAGTGTCGACGGTCGCGTTCGGGGTTCACCCCCATGGCCGCCTCGATGGAATCGAGACCGGTGCGAACGGTGCGTTCACCGCATGCGTGAATGTGGACGTCGAAACCGGCGGCGTCCACCTCGCGCACGAGTCGGTGCCACTGCTCCTCGGTGAACGGGGACGCGCCGATCGAGTCGGGTCTGTCTCTGTAGGGTTCGATCAGCCAGGCGGTGTATCCCTCTTGTGTTCCGTCCCCGATGATCTTCACCACGTTGACGTTCACCAGGTCGGTCGATACTCGGCTCCGGATGTCGATCAGTCTGGCCACAACATCGTCTATCGGTGGCGATTTCACGCTGTACGAGGCGACTACACGAAACGGCAGGGCTCCGCGCTTGTCGAGGTCGGCGTACAAGCCGATCATCGACTCTTGGTCATCCCCGATCGGTGGCACGCCGGCGTCGAACACGGTGGTGATGCCGGCAGCGGAAGCCTTGGGTAACCACGTCTCCAGCAGCTTGAGCATGGACTGTGCCGATATCGGTTCGACGGCGTTGACCACGTTCAGCAGCGCGTCCACTTCCAGGATGTAGCCGGTAGCGTCGCCATTGCCGTCGCGGACGTAGTAGCTGAAGCCTGGGACGGGGTCTGGAGTGCCGCGGTTGATGCCCGCGATGTCGAGTGCTTTGGTGTTGGCCCACAGGCTGTGTCCGTCGATGGCGAAGAAGAATGCGGGCCGATCGGGCAGCACGTCATCCAGGTCGGCGCGGTCGGGCCCGTTGGGTCCGAACATGTCCACCCGCCAACCGAAGCCGCGCACCGGGCCGTCGGGGTGTTCCCGTGCATAGGTGGAGATCTCGGTCAGTGCTTCCTCGCGGGTGGCGACCTGGAGGTCGACACCGCTACTCAGGAACGCGCCTAGAAACGGGTGGATGTGCCCCTCGACGAAGCCCGGCATCAGCAACTTGCCGCCGAGGTCGACGACCGTGGTGTGCGGCCCGACGAGAGCCATCGCGCCCGCTTCGTCGCCCACATAGGCGACCTTGGTACCGGTGATGGCCACTGCCTGAGCCCACGGTTGCGCGGGTGCCACCGTGTAGACACGACCATTCCGAAACACGAAGTCTGCGTTGGCATTTGCACCTGCATTCGGTTGCCTCGCGCAGGCCGACGCGGTGGCGGCGACGGCCGACACGGTTGCGGCCCGCAGAATCGTCCGTCGGTTCAATACTTTGCCAGATCCGAATGAACTGAGGTGTGATGCCCATTCGCACGCAGTGCACACAGCTGCCCTCCGGATTCATCAGCGACTTCTCTTGCATCTGCCGGACTCGCACGCTAACAACTCTGAGCTGCAAAGACGGGAGGTTTGAGCGAAACGTACAGCAGATGGCCGAAGGGTGAAGTTCCGATTGCTGTAAAAACGAGTGCCAGTAAACTGACGTAAACGATAATTTGCGGGTATGCTCCGTCCTCGACCACGTTGGAGGGGAAGGTTCGCAGCCGATATGAAGAAGATCCCAATCGTCGCCACGGTTGGCCTGGCGGCTTTTTTGTTGGCCATTGCTGGTTGCCAGAGCAGCTCGACGCAATCCGCATCCAGCGCAGCAAGTTCGGCGTCGTCGTCGGCTTCGGCCACCGCCACCACATCGGCGAGGCCTGCACCCGCCGCCGGCCCGAACATGACAATCAACGACTACATCAACGAGAACAAGATCGCCGAGACGCCGATCAAGCCCAACGATCCCGGCACACCGAACTTCGACTTCCCGTTTCCGCCGGGTTGGAGTCCTGCCGGTGACAAGACGCCCGAGTGGGCATACGGCGCAATCGTTTACGACAAGCCGGCTGATCCCGCCGATCCGCCCGTCATGATCGCAATCGCCTCCAAACTGAGTGGCAATGTCGATCCGGCGAAGATCTTGGAATATGCCCCGGGCCAGTTGGAGAACCTGCCCAACTTCAAACCGCTGGGCGATCCAGACAAGAGCACGTTGAGCGGTTTCGACGCCATTCAGTCCGCCGGTACCTACACCTACGAGGGCAAGGACCGCGTTGTCGCGCAGAAGACGGTGATCATCCCCGGCAAGGATGGGCTCTTCGTGCTGCAGCTCAATGCTGACGCCCTGCAGAGCGAAGAAAGCGTCGTGGTCGACGCGGCCAAGGTCATCGATGAGCAGACCAAGATCACCCCGTAGGAGAGACACCGACATGAGAATCCGACCGAGGTCCTCCAGCCTGCTCGCGGCGGCGATCTGCACCGGAGCGGTTCTGCTGTCTCCGGTGCTGGGTGCGCCGACCGGCTCCGCCGCCACGTGCCCCGGCGGCACCATTCTCGATCCGACGACAGGCACGTGCTGGTCGCAGAACGCCCCCAGCAACAGCTACGGCGGTTCGGGCAACATTCCGTGCTTGCCCGGTCGGATCGGTCTGTGCCTTGGTGCACTGCAGAACACGCCGATACCGGGCGCAGCGCTCAAGCCCGTTCCCCTGCCGGCCCGGCGCCGCGAGGGTCCTGGCCGTAAGGCGGCGCTGCCCAGGCAGTCCGGCTAGCGCGTCCGGATGCGCTCGCGGTCCCCGGTGATGACCGCAAGGATGTTGTGCCACGCGTCCGAGGGCTCGTTGAGTACGTCGCTGTGTGCCGACAGACCGGCCATCGGCGTCCCGGTCAGGCGCCGCCCGGCGGACAGTCGCACGACGCCGGGCAGTTGGTCGGGATCGGCGCCGTGCGAGCCGAACGGGATGCCCTGTACCAGACTGATCGGGTCGCCAGGCGCGGTGAGGGAGAACCGCAGCACCGCGGGATTGCGGTTGTGCCAGTCTTCTGGCTTCTGCACTCCCACACCCGCGCCGGCAGCCTCGACGTAGATCACCCGGTCGGCGGTGAGACCGAAACGCTCGGCGGTGCCCACGATCGAGCCGCCGTAGGAGTGACCGATGTAGGTCACCGGAATCCGACCGGCGCGACGCTCCACGTCCTCGCTGAAAGCCACCAGCCGGGGCGCCATGTCGAGGGCGTATCGGGCGTCGGCTGCGTTGGCCACCCCGGCGGCCAATGAGCCGGTGGGGAATCGGCCACCCAGGTAGCTGATCATCGCGACGTCGCCACCCGAACCGGCGACGAATCGTCGCGCCGTGGCGAGGTCGTCGGCCGAGCCGTCGAACGTCGTGTTCAGGCCGGGCACCAGGACGCCGATGGCGCGGGCCCGGCCGAGATCGCCGGATACTTCGATCAGGGATTCGCGGGCGGGGTCGAAAGCCAGGATCTGACGCGGTATCCGGTGCCCGCGATCGAGGGGGTCGGGTACGTCGGCGAGCAGGCTCTCGTAGTAGGCGATGCGACGGTGCGCGGCCCGATCGTGGGCGGCGATGGCCGCGGCTCGCATCGTCGGGTCAGCGTTCAGTGCGGCCCAAAGCCGTTCGGCATCGGCCGGATCGAGGGTGAGTGGCACCGCGGCCCGCAGCTTGGCGGCTTCGGGCACGTCGAGGGTGCGGCGTTCATCGAGAATCGCAGAGGCGATGTTGATCCGGTTCGCCGCCATCCGCATCTCCCACGGGATCCCGTCGGTATTTCCGACCTGTCGGGGCATCTGTTCGATCAGCCGCTGTCGGTCCGCGGCAGGCATGGCGGCGATCTGGGCGGCGATGCTGTCCTGGCTCATCCGCGGCCAGGCCGACACAGGGTCACCGGCCGCCCCGGCCGGGCGAACCGCCGGCGGCCCCGGGTGGGTGCCGTCGAAAGTCGACTCGATCGCCCGGGCCGCCTCGGTGTCGACCGCACGCAGCTCGGCCAGGGCCCCCCGCAGCAGCCGGGTCAGCTCGGTGGCACGCGCCTGGAGCATCTGCCGCGCCGCCGAGCGCGATCCGCCGCTGCAGGCCACCAGCAGAGCCGACGGTTCGGGTGCCGGGCTGACGGTGCCGTCGTCGGCGACCGGATAGCCCTCATTGGTCGCGTCCGACACGACGGCGAGCACCCGGTCTCGGGCACCGGTGACCGTGACGGCGGCGTCGCGGGCCTCGGCGGCAGCCAGTACCAGGGACCGGCACAGTTGGCGCAGAGCCGTCGTGGTCGGTCCGATGGCCTGCCGTGCGGCGTCCGCGTTCACACCGCGGATGGCCCCGGCGCTGCCGACAACTGTGCGGTCGATGAGGTCGGCGCGTACCTGCAGGTCAGCGGCTGCTCGGTTCCACTGACCGGCGAGTTCGGCGAGGGCCTCGGGGCGCCAGGTCAGCACCTGCGTGACGCCTGGGCCGCTCACGGCGGTGCGAGCCGACCGGTGTTGGTGTCCTCGGCGGCGCCGAGTTCGTCGGCTGAGCGGCGTAGCGTCCGAACCCAGTCCTGTACGGCCGCACCCAGCCGCTGTGCCTCAGCGGCGACACGCCGCGGGGTGTCGATACCGGCGAGGGCCGACCCGGGCATCGCGTCGAGGCCGGCGATCAGAGTTCCGGCCAGCTCGTCGGCGGTGCGCGTCAACTGCTCGGCGAGGCCCCTCACCGCGGCGGTATCGACGACGACGGGTTCGGGCACGGATCATGCTGGCACGACGCACGCCGGTGATGTGTTCGGCAATCCACAGCGACCCGAAGACGTTTCGGTTCCCGCTTGAGACCCGCTACCGCAAACCAACCAGTAGGCTCGATGTTGTGCAGCGAAGAATCATGGGCATCGAAACAGAGTTCGGTGTCACCTGCACGTTCCACGGCCACCGCCGGCTGAGCCCGGACGAGGTCGCCCGGTACCTGTTCCGCCGGGTCGTGTCGTGGGGCCGCAGCTCGAACGTGTTCCTGCGCAACGGCGCGCGCCTGTACCTCGACGTGGGTAGCCACCCGGAGTACGCCACCGCCGAATGCGACAACCTGGTGCAGCTGGTCACCCATGACCGCGCCGGTGAACGGGTGCTGGAAGACCTGCTCATCGATGCTGAGCAGCGGCTGGCCGACGAAGGCATCGGCGGTGACATCTACCTGTTCAAGAACAACACCGACTCGGCCGGGAACTCCTACGGCTGCCACGAGAACTATCTGATCGTGCGCGCCGGCGAGTTCTCCCGGATCTCCGACGTGCTGCTGCCGTTCCTGGTCACCCGCCAGCTGATCTGCGGTGCGGGCAAGGTGCTGCAGACGCCCAAGGCCGCGACCTTCTGCCTCTCGCAGCGTGCCGAGCACATCTGGGAAGGTGTTTCCAGCGCGACGACCCGGTCCCGGCCGATCATCAACACCCGTGACGAGCCTCATGCCGACGCCGAGAAGTACCGCCGGCTGCATGTCATCGTCGGTGACTCCAACATGTGCGAGTCCACGACCATGCTCAAGGTGGGCACCGCCTCTCTGGTGCTGGAGATGATCGAAGCCGGGGTGGCGTTCCGCGACTTCTCGCTGGACAACCCGATTCGCGCCATTCGCGAGGTCAGCCACGATCTCACCGGACGTCGTCCGGTGCGGCTGGCCGGTGGCCGGCAGGCCAGCGCCCTGGACATCCAGCGGGAGTACTACGCCCGCGCGGTGGAGTATCTGCAGACTCGGGAGCCCAACACCCAGATCGATCAGGTGGTCGACCTATGGGGACGGCAACTCGATGCGGTCGAGAGCCAGGACTTCGCCAAGGTGGACACCGAGATCGACTGGGTGATCAAGCGCAAGCTCTTCCAGCGCTACCAGGACCGCTACAACATGGAGTTGTCCGACCCCAAGATCAGTCAGCTCGACCTGGCCTACCACGACATCAAGCGCGGCCGCGGCGTGTTCGACCTGCTGCAGCGCAAGGGGTTGGCGACCAGGATCACCACCGACGAGGAGATCGAGGCCGCGGTCGACACGCCACCGCAGACCACGCGGGCCAAACTGCGCGGTGAATTCATCAGTGCCGCCCAGGAGGCGGGCCGGGATTTCACCGTCGACTGGGTGCATCTCAAGCTGAACGATCAGGCCCAGCGCACGGTCCTGTGCAAGGACCCGTTCCGTTCGGTCGACGAGCGGGTGAAGCGGCTCATCGCCAGCATGTGAGCTGTCGCTGCGAGGCGGGCACCGATCACACGCCCACTCTTCTTGCGGCAGATGTGGTTGATGTGGCCGGTGTGACTAGCGCGTCGCACGAGCGGACGACCGTTTGCAGATAGGCTCTAGCGAGTGGCGACATCCAAGGTCGAACGGTTGATGAACCTCGTCATTGCGCTGTTGTCCACCCACGGCTACATCACCGCCGACCGCATCCGGACCAGTGTCGCCGGCTACGCCGACAGCCCCAGCGACGAGGCGTTCTCCCGGATGTTCGAGCGCGACAAGAACGAGCTGCGCGATCTCGGCATCCCGCTCGAGACGGGCCGCGTCTCGTCGTTCGACCCCGCCGAGGGATACCGGATCAACCGGGACGCCTACGCGCTGCCCGATATCGAGCTGACCCCGGAGGAGGCGGCCGCCGTCGCGGTCGCCACCCAACTCTGGGAGTCGCCCGAGCTGATCACCGCCACCCAGGGTGCACTGCTGAAACTGCGGGCGGCCGGGGTGGACGTCGACCCCGACGCGGCGGTCGCCATCACCACAGCCTCGGGACCGCCGGGTCTGCGCGGTTCGGAGGATGTGCTGGGAAACCTGTTGTCCGCCATCGATTCCGGTCAGCCGGTGCAATTCCGGCATCGATCCTTACCCACCGACCCCTACACCGTGCGGACCGTGGAGCCGTGGGGTGTGGTCACCGCCCGGGGCCGGTGGTATCTGGTCGGCCATGACCGGGATCGCAACGCCACGAGGACGTTCCGCATTTCGCGTATCGGAGCCGACGTCACCACCGTCGGGCCGCCGGGATCGGTGACCCGGCCCAACGGCCTTGATCTGCGGGGGATCGTCGACCGGGCCATCGGTGAGGCGCCTAGCGGGGTGCAGGCGCGGGTATGGGTGGCCGACGGTCGCGCGATGTCGTTGCGCCGCATCGGGACTTCGACGGGACCGCGCACGGTCGGCGGCCGATCCGGGGAGGTGATCGAGGTGGATATCGGTACCCGCGACCGGCTCGCCCGCGAGGTCGCCGGGCATGGTGCCGACGCCCTGGTGCTCGAGCCGGCCGCCCTGCGCGACGACGTGATCGCGCGGTTGACGGCCCAGGCGGACCGCGCATGAGCCCCGTTTCGACCAGGCTGGTGCGGCTGCTCAACATGGTGCCGTACCTGAAAGCCAACCCGAGCATCACCTATGACGAGGCCGCCGCCGATCTCGGTGTGACTCGCAAGCAGCTCCAGCAGGACCTCGACCAGTTGTGGATGTGCGGTCTGCCGGGCTACGGCCCCGGCGACCTGATCGACTTCGAGTTCTCCGGTGACACCATCAAGGTGACCTTCTCCGCCGGCATCGACGAACCGTTGCGTCTGACCTCCCCGGAAGCCACCGGGCTACTGGTCGCGCTGCGCGCCCTGGTCGACATCCCCGGAGTCGTCGACCCACAGGCCGCGCTGGGTGCCATCGCCAAGATCGAGTCGGCGGCCGGCACCGTCGGGCACGATCACGTGCACGCCGCTGCCGCGGTCGAGGAGCCGGCACCCATCGAGAGCGAGGCCGCCGCCGCGGTGCGGGCGGCGGTCCGCGGTAACCGCGCGGTGTGCATCGAGTATTACTCGGCGTCCCGTGACATCCTCTCCAGCCGCGTCGTCGACCCGATCCGGGTCGTCATCGTCGCTGACCACAGCTACCTGGAGGCCTGGTCGCGGGAGGCCGAGGGGGTCCGGCTGTTTCGTTTCGACCGGATCGTCGAGGCCACGGTGCTCGACGAGCCGGCCGCCGCTCCCGCGCCGGCCGTGCAGGCCCCGCCGGACACCTCGTTGTTCGACGCCGACCCCGCGTTGCCCGCCGCGACGCTACTGGTGGCGCCCACGGCGTCCTGGATGCTCGAGTATTACCCGATGCGGGTGCTCGAGGAGCTGGCCGACGGCTACCGCAAGGCCGCCATGACCTACGCCTCGGAGGAATGGATGACCAGGGCATTGTTGGGATTCGGTGCCGACGTCCGGGTGCTGGGGCCCGACTCCCTGGTCACCCGGGTGCGGCAGGCCGCACAAGCCGGTCTGGCGGCTTATCGCGAGCTCGACGGCTGACCTGCATCCGGGCTCGTCATGAGGCGGTGGGGTAGCATCGAGGCAACGTCTGGAGGTGACCAAATTGGGTGCTCTACAACCGTGGCACTGGCTGATTCTCATCGCCGTGGTCGTGCTGCTTTTCGGGTCGAAGAGGTTGCCTGATGCTGCGCGCTCGCTCGGTAAGTCGATGCGCATCTTCAAGTCTGAAGTCAAAGAGTTGCAGAACGAAGGCAAGTCGGAGACTCCGGTGACGCCCGCGCAGCCCCCCACCCAGGTGCAGTCGGAGCGGGTCGAGGCGCCGGTCACCCCGCCGCAGGCCCAGAACCACTCCGACGCCAAACCGGCCTGACGCCGACGACCACCCCGGCGCCTCGGCGCTGGTAGTCATACGCTGCCGTGCGCACTCCTAGATTCTTGTCGCGGCTGGACCCACGGCAACGCCGTAGCCGCATCAACCCGGACGGGACGATGTCTCTCGTCGACCACATCCGGGAACTTCGCACCCGCCTGCTCATCTCGCTGGGTGCGGTCGCGCTGACCACCATCGTCGGCTTCCTCTGGTACAGCCACGGGTTTCTCGGCGTGGAAAGCCTCGGCGAGTGGTTGCGGGAGCCGTACTGTTCGCTGCCGCCCTCGGCCCGCGCCGATATCAGTGCCGACGGCGGCTGTCGGCTGTTGGCGACGGCGCCGTTCGACCAGTTCATGCTGCGCCTCAAGGTCGGCATGACCGCGGGGATCGTGCTGGCCTGCCCGGTCTGGCTCTATCAGTTGTGGGCGTTCATCACGCCCGGCCTGTACCGCAACGAGCGGCGCTTCGCGTCGGTCTTTGTTTTCTTCGCCGCGCTGTTGTTCGTGGCCGGCACGGTGCTGGCCTACTTCGTGTTGGCCAAGGCACTGCACTTCCTGCTGACTGTCGGCAGCGACGTCCAGGTCACCGCGCTGTCGGGCGACCAGTACTTCGGCTTTCTGATCAACCTGCTGCTGATCTTCGGTGTCAGCTTCGAGTTCCCGCTGCTGATCATCATGCTCAACGTCATCGGTGTACTGCGGTACGACAAGCTCAAGTCGTGGCGCCGCGGCCTGATCTTCGGGGTGTTCGTATTCGCCGCGTTCGCCACCCCAGGCTCGGATCCCTTCTCGATGCTGGCGCTGGGTCTGGCGCTGACGGTGCTGCTGGAATTCGCCATCCAGATCGCCCGTCTCAACGACCGGCGGAAGGCCAAGAGAGAAGCGCTGGCCGAGATTCCCGACGACCAGGCCGCTCCCATTGAGGCGCCGACCCCGGTGGCCACTCCGGTGACGTATGCGGCGCAGCATGACGACATCACCTGAGTCGCCCGGCGGGCGGGAGCGCAGCGACCCGGGGAATGGACCCGGCGGGCGGGAGACGGGAACGCAACTTCAGCAGTTCAGCGAGTTGCTGACGTTTCGGCTGGACCCGTTCCAGCGTGAAGCCTGTGAGGCGCTGGAACGCGGCCACGGCGTACTGGTGTGTGCGCCCACCGGTGCCGGAAAGACGGTGGTGGGCGAGTTCGCGGTGCACCTGGCACTGGCCGCCGGGCGCAAGTGCTTCTACACCACGCCGATCAAGGCGCTGAGCAACCAGAAGCACAACGATTTGGTGCGCCGCTACGGCGCGGAGCGCATCGGCTTGCTGACCGGGGACCAGTCGATCAATGGCGACGCTCCGGTGGTGGTGATGACCACCGAGGTGTTGCGCAACATGCTCTATGCCGGCTCTGATGCGTTACACGGCCTCTCGCATGTGGTGATGGACGAGGTGCACTTCCTGGCCGACCGGATGCGGGGTGCGGTGTGGGAGGAAGTCATCCTGCACCTGCCCGACGATGTCCGGTTGGTCAGCTTGTCGGCCACGGTGAGCAACGCCGAAGAGTTCGGTGGCTGGATCCAGACCGTGCGCGGGGACACCACTGTGGTGGTCGACGAGCACCGGCCGGTGCCGTTGTGGCAGCACGTGCTGGTCGGCAAGCGGCTCTTCGATTTGTTCGACTACTCGTCGTCCAAGGACGGGGCCGGCAAGCACTACCTTGTCGACCCCGAACTGCTGCGCCATATCGCGCACCGCCGAGAGGCCGACCGGTTGGCCGACTGGCAGCCCCGCCGGCGCGGTCCGGGACGAGGCGGTAGCTCCAGCCTGTACCGTCCGGCGTCACGTCCGGACGTGATCGCAGCACTGGACCGCGAGGGTCTGTTGCCGGCGATCACTTTCATCTTTTCCCGGGCCGGCTGCGATGCCGCGGTCAAGCAATGCCTGCGCAGCCCGCTGCGGCTGACCACCGATACCGACCGGGAGCGGATCGCCGAGGTGATCGACCGCCGCTGTGGCGATCTCGCCGATGCCGACCTTGCGGTGCTGGACTACTACGAATGGCGGGAGGGTCTGTTGCGGGGCCTGGCCGCCCACCACGCCGGCATGCTGCCGATCTTCCGGCACACCGTCGAGGAACTCTTCACCGCCGGCCTGGTCAAGGCCGTGTTCGCCACCGAGACACTGGCACTGGGCATCAACATGCCGGCCCGCACTGTGGTGTTGGAAAAGCTGGTCAAGTTCAACGGTGAACAACATCTGCCCCTCACCCCGGGGAATACACCCAGTTGACCGGGCGTGCCGGGCGACGGGGGATCGACATCGAGGGGCACGCCGTCGTGCTGTGGACCCCCGACGTGGAACCGGCAGAGGTCGCCGGGCTGGCCTCCACGCGCACCTTTCCGCTGAAGAGTTCGTTCGCGCCCTCGTACAACATGACGATCAACCTGGTGAACCAGATGGGTCCCGAACAGGCCCACCAGCTGCTGGAACGGTCGTTCGCCCAATACCAGGCCGACCGGTCGGTGGTCGGATTGGTGCGCGGGGTCGAGCGCGGCGAGAAGATGCTCGACGAGATCGCCGCAGAGCTGGGGTGGAACCGTCGGGCGCAGTCCGATCGTGAGCCGGCGATCCTGGACTATGCGCGGCTGCGCGCCCAGATCAGCGAGCGCGAGCGTGCCCAATCCCGGGCCTCCCGGCTGCAGCGCAGACAAGCCGCCGGTGACGCGTTGACGGCGTTGCGGCGCGGCGACATCATCAACATCACCCAGGGTCGGCACGGGGGATTGGCGGTGGTGCTGGAAGCCGCCGTCGACGGTGACGACCCCCGCCCGCTGGTGCTCACCGAAAACCGATGGGCTGGAAGGATTTCCGCAGCCGATTACAGTGGTGCTGCGGCCCCGCTGGGCTCGATGAGCCTGCCCAAGCGGGTGGAGCATCGCCAGCCACGGGTGCGTCGCGACCTAGCTTCGGCGCTGCGGTCGGCGGCGGCCGGTGTGGTCGTGCCGTCGCGGCGCAGGAGCCGTGGCGGTCGCGACGACGAACCCGATATCGACCCGGAGCTGGCGTCGCTGCGTGATGCGATGCGTAAACACTCCGTGCATCGCCTCGCTGACCGGGAGGCCAAGGTGCGCGTCGGAGAGCGGTACCTACGGGTCGAACGGGACAACGAGCAGATCCGCAAGAAGGTCAGCGCCGCGACCAACTCGCTGGCGCGCACATTCGACCGGATCCTGGGCCTGTTGACCGAGCGTGGCTTCGTCGCCCCCGATGAGGAGGGGGGCGGGCAGCCACGGGTGACTGCCGACGGCCGGTTGCTCGCCCGGATCTATAGCGAAAGTGATCTGCTGGTCGCCGAATGCCTTCGCAAAGGCACCTGGAAAGGGCTGGCGCCGGCCGAGTTGGCGGCGGTGCTGTCGGCCGTGGTGTTCGAATCCCGCGGCAGTGAAGGGCCCACCCCGGCACACGCCGTCGAGATGCCGACCGCCAAAGTGCGACGGGCGCTGGTCGAGACCCGGCGAATGTCGGGGCAATTGCGGGCCGACGAGAACCGGCACCGGATCACGCCCACCCGCGAACCCGACGAAGGGTTTGTCGCCGCCATCTACCGGTGGGCGACCACGGGGGATTTGGCCGCCGCTCTGGCCGCTTCGGACGTCACCGGTGCCGGCACGCCGCTGTCGGCCGGTGACTTCGTACGCTGGTGTCGTCAGGTTCTCGACCTGCTCGACCAGGTCCGCAACGCGGGACCCGAAGCGGGCCTGCGCACGGCCGCGAAACGCGCGATCGACGACATTCGGCGCGGCGTCGTTGCTGTTGATGGCGGGTAGGGTGATGCAAACGCTACGGTGGGAGCGGCGAATCGCTACCAGATCAAGGAGAGACGATGAGCGGACCGCAGGGATCTGACCCCAATCCCTGGCAGGCTCAGCCCGCGCAGGGTCAGGATCAGCCTGCCCCCGGCGCCGAGCAGCCCACGACCGCGGCGCCGTCCTGGCAGCAGCCCGAACCGCCCGCGGGGGAAACACCCGCCTGGGCGCCCGGCGGCGGGGAGACCGCTCCGGCGTGGCAGCCGCCCGCATACACCCAGCAGCAGTATCCCCAGTACGGTCAGCAACCGACGCAGGGCTACCCGCAGCAGGGCTACCAGCAGCCGACCGAGTACAACCCGGCCACCTACGGCCAGCCCGGCCAGTACGGACAGCCCGGCCAGTACGGTCAGCCGCAATACGGTCAACCCGGTCAATATGGTCAGCCGCCGTATGGGCAGTACCCGCAGCCCGGTCAGCCCGGTCAACCGGGACAGTACGCGCCGTATCCGCAGCCGGGTGGCGAGGACTCCTCCAAGCGATCCATGACAGTGATCGGACTGGTCGTCGGCGTGCTGGCCGCGATCGTCGTCGTTGTGGTGCTGATCCTGGGCTTTTGGAAGCCTGGTTTCTTCGTCACCACGAAGCTCGACATCAATAAGGCTCAGCAGGGTGTGCAGCAGATCCTCACCGATGAGACCAACGGCTACGGTGCCAAGAACGTCAAGGACGTCAAGTGCAACAACGGCCAGAACCCGACGGTGAAGAAGGGTGACACCTTCAACTGCGAGGTCAGCATCGACGGCACCAAGCGCCAGGTGACAGTGACGTTCCAGGACAACAACGGCACCTACGAGGTGGGGCGGCCCAAGTAGCCGCTCGGCGGCGTCATCGGCCCAAGTAGCCGCCTTGGTCGCGAGCGTGCGCGAAATGCCCGCGCCGGCGGCGTGTCGGCGTGCCGACACGCACGCTCGTCGCCGGAGTCAGTCGGGTAGCAGGTCCAGCGCCTTCTGCAGCCGCCCGATCGACGAACCGACGCCGTAGCGGCCCGCGAGCTCCGCGACGCGCGCCGGGTCGGCCGCGGCCAGCGGCAGCCGGTCATCGGCAGTCGAGAACTCGACCGGGGCGTCGCGGGCCACCTGGACCACCGGTCCGGCCGCGTCGATGTAGTCACTGGCCGCCAGCAGCTTCGCGCGAGAAGCCTTGGGCAGCTTCGATTTCGAATCCTGCGCGGCGGCGAGGATGGCTTCCAGCGAGCCGTACTGCGCCAGCAGGGTGGCAGCGGTCTTCTCCCCGATGCCGGCGACTCCGGGTAGCCCGTCGGACGGATCACCGCGCAGCAACGCCAATTCCGCGTACGCCGGCCCGGCCCGGTGAGCGGGCACCCCGTATTTCTCCGCGACCTCGCTCGGTCCGAACATCGTCGCGTTCGACAACCCTCGGCCCAGATACAGCACCCGGATCGCGACCGGATCGTCGGCGACCAGCTGCAGCAGATCACGGTCGCCGCTGACGACCACTACCGGATCGCGCCGTTCCGCAGCGGCCAGCGTGCCCAGGACGTCATCGGCCTCGAAGCCGACGGCACCCGCGGTGGCGATACCGAAGGCGCCGAGCAGTTCCATGATCATGTCGACCTGCGGAGTGAGCTCGTCTGGTACCTCCTCCAAATCCGGTTCACCGCTGGAGTTCTCCTCAGCAACGCGATGAGCCTTGTATGACGGGATGGCGTCGACTCGGAATTGCGGGCGCCAATCGAGATCCAGGCAGACGACCAGCCGCGCCGGGCGCTCGCGGGTGATCAGCGTGGCCACGCTGTCCAGGAAGCCGCGCACCGCATTGACCGGGCGGCCGTCCGGTGCGGTGATCGACGACGGCACACCGAAAAACGACCGAAACCACATGCTCGCGCCGTCGAGCAGCAACACCGGGGCAGACATGCCCTCATCCTGCCAGTAGCGTTCAGTTATGAGCCTGACCGTCGAGCGCATCGATCACGTCGTGCTGAACTGCCGCGACGTCGAGGCGGTGGCCGACTGGTATGTCCGCGTGCTCGGCATGCGCCGCGAGGTGTTCTCCGGGGGCCGGATCGCGTTGCGCTTCGGCGATCAGAAGCTCAACCTGCGGCCCACCGGCGCACCCGACTGGCCCACCGCGGCAATCGACGCTCCCGGCTCGGTGGACCTGTGCTTCATCACCACCAGTTCCCCCGCCGACGTCGATGAACATCTGCGCGGTGTCGGTGTCCCGGTGTCGGAGGGGCCGGTCCCCAAGACCGGTGCGCTCGGATCGATGACCTCCTACTACTGTCGCGATCCCGAAGGCAATCTGGTCGAGATCGCCAGCTACCCGGCAGCGCAGCCGGGTTGACGCAGCGTCGCGTCGCGCCATGCGTGCGGCTAGCCTGGCTGGAATGAGCGCAAGTCGGTTCAGCAGCGATGTGTACGCCCGCCGGCTGGCGGCCGCCGCGGCGGCGACCGCCGAGGCGGGGTTGGCCGGGCTGGTCATCACCCCCGGCTACGACCTGCGTTATCTCGCCGGCTCGGCCGCCCAGACCTTCGAGCGGCTCACCGCCCTGGTGGTGCCCGCCTCCGGCCAGCCGACCATGGTGGTGCCGCGCCTGGAGTTGGCCGCACTCAAGGAGTCCGCCGTTGTCGAACTGGGCCTGCCCGTGCAGGACTGGGTGGACGGCGACAATCCCTACGAGGTGGTGGCGGCCGCGCTCGGCGGCCAGGCCCGGGTCGCGGTCACCGATTCGATGCCCGCACTGCACCTGCTGCCGTTGGCGCAGCGACTGGGTGCCGTGCCGGTACTGGCCACCGATGTGCTGCGGTCGCTGCGGATGATCAAGGATCCGGCCGAGATCGACGCGCTGCGGAAGGCCGGCGCCGCGATCGACCGGGTGCACGCCAGGGTTCCCGAGTTCCTGGTACCCGGTCGCACCGAGGCCGACGTTGCCGATGACATCGCGAAAGCAATTGTCGCCGAGGGGCATTCCGGTGTGGCATTCATCATCGTCGGCTCCGGCCCGCACGGCGCCGATCCGCACCACGAGTGTTCGGACCGGGTGCTGCAGGCCGGTGACATCGTCGTCGTGGACATCGGCGGTCCCTATGATCCCGGATACAACTCCGACTGCACCCGCACCTACAGCCTGGGCGAACCGACCGCCGAGATCGCCCAGCAGTACGCGGTGCTCCAACGGGCGCAGGCCGCCGCGGTGGCGTCGGTGCGCCCCGGTGTGACAGCCGAGCAGGTCGATGCCGCCGCCCGCGACGTGCTGGCCGAGGCGGGTCTGGCCGACTACTTCGTGCACCGCACCGGTCATGGCATCGGGTTGTCGGTGCACGAGGAGCCCTACATCGTTGCGGGTAACGATCTGCCGCTGGCCGAGGGGATGGCGTTTTCGGTTGAGCCGGGCATCTACTTCCCGGGCCGTTGGGGCGCCCGGATCGAAGACATCGTGATCGTCACCGCCGACGGTGTCGAGGCCGTCAACAACGGCCCGCACGGGCTGACGGTGGTTCCCGTCTAGCCTTTCGGGTGGTCCAACAGCCCCGATGAGCCGAGTACCCGCGTGACGTGCACCTCGATGACGACCCGCTTGGGGTTGACTCGCGGGGTGCGGTACCGCTGGGCGTAGCGCAGCTCAGCGTCCCGGATCGCCGCCGGATCCCGGTTGACGCTGGCCTGACCTTCCAGGGACAGCCACCGGGCGCCGTCGACCTGGGACAGCACCCCGACGCCCGACCGCTCCGCGTTGACGGCCTTCTGGGAGCCGTCGCTGGTGATCACGCGGGCGATATGGGTCTTGGGGTCGAAGGTGAAGCCGACAGCCACCACGTGCGGAGAGTTGTCCGCGCGCAACGTGGTGAGCATCGCGAGGTGGCGCTCAGTGAGAAATGCCAGCGCGTCGCTGGTCAATCGGGTGGTGGAGTTCGCCATCAAGGTCCACCGTAGCGCAGTGAATAATCGCAACCGTGAATGACACGGTGGCCGGTCCGGTCGTGGTCTTCGGCGGGCGCAGCGAGATCGGTGTCGAACTCGCGACCAGGCTCGCGCCGGGTGCTGTCGTGGTGCTGGCCGGCCGCCGAGCCGACCAGCTCACCGAACAGGTCGACGTGCTGCGCAGCGCCGGCGCCGTTGCGGTGCATACCGTCGAGTTCGACGCCGACGACCTGGCCTCGCACGGCCCGCTGGTGGAGCGGCTGGTCGCCGAACACGGGCCGATCGGCACCGCGGTGCTGGCGTTCGGCATCCTCGGCGACCAGGCTCGCGCCGAAGCCGACGCGGGCCACGCGGTGGCCGTCGTGCACACCGACTACGTCGCCCAGGTCAGTCTGCTCACCCACCTGGCCACCGCTATGCGGGCCGCGGGGCGGGGGACGCTGGTGGTGTTCTCGTCGGTGGCCGGGGTGCGGGTGCGCCGCGCCAACTACGTCTACGGCTCGGCCAAGGCAGGGTTGGACGGGTTCGCCTCCGGATTGGCCGACGCCCTGCACGGCAGCGGGGTTCGGCTGCTGATCGTGCGGCCCGGCTTCGTCATCGGGCGCATGACCGAAGGCATGGATCCGGCCCCACTGTCCAGTACGCCCGCCCAAGTGGCCGAGGCTACCGCCGGTGCGCTGGCCAACGGCCGGCGGACGGTTTGGGTGCCATGGGCGTTGCGGCCGATGTTCTTCGGTATGCGGCTGCTACCACAGGTCATCTGGCGCAGGATGCCCCGATGATCGTCGTGGTCGGAATCGGAGCCGACGGCATGCCCGGGCTCTCCGAGGAATCCAGGCGTGAATTAGCTGGTGCTGCAGTGGTATACGGGTCGCGGCGGCAGCTCGACCTGCTCGACGACACGGTGACAGCTGCGCGACACCGCTGGCCGTCACCGATGCTGCCCGCGTTGCAGAGCCTGCTCGAGGACGCGCCGGCCGCCGATATTCACGTGGTGGCCAGCGGTGACCCGCTGCTGCACGGCATCGGCAGCACGCTGATCCGATTGCACGGCGCCGATCAGGTGCGCGTTCTGCCGCACGTCTCGTCGGTGACGTTGGCGTGCGCGCGGATGGGGTGGGCGGCCCAGGACACCGAGGTGATCAGCCTGGTGACTGCGCCGGTGCACACCGCGGTGCGGCGGGGCGGGCAGGCCGTTGTGCTGTCCCGCGACGCCGCCAGCCCAGCCGAGCTGGCCCGGCTGCTGACCGAAACAGGCCGGGGCGCATCGGAATTCACCGTCCTCGAACAACTCGGCGGCGCCGGCGAGCGGCGCCGCAGCCGGGCCGCGGACGCCTGGGCGGCCGCACCTCTCGACGTGGACGATCTCAACGTCGTGGCAATCCGGTACCTACCCGACGAACGTATCGGCCAGGTGCTGCCCGACGAGGCGTTCGCCCACGACGGTCAGATCACCAAACAGACCATCCGTGCCGTGACGCTGGCCGCCCTGGCGCCGCGTCCTGGCGAACTGCTGTGGGACGTCGGAGCCGGCTCGGGCAGCATCGCCGTGGAATGGTGCCGTAGCGCTCCGGGCTGCCGGGCCGTCGCCTTCGAGGCCGACCCGGAACGCGGCGCACGCGTCGCCGCGAATTCCCGCGCCTTCGGTGCCCTCATCGAGGTAGTTGGCGCAGCGCCGCAGAACTTCGACGGTGCCGCACACCCGGACGCCGTTTTCGTCGGTGGCGGGCTCACCACACCCGGTCTACTCGCCGGGTGTGTCGACCGGCTGCGACCCGGCGGCCGGCTGGTCGCCAACGCGGTGACAGCGGAGTCCGAAGCCCTTCTGGTGGAGTGGCATTCCCGCCTCGGGGCGAGCTGCGCCGATACCAGCACTACCGCGGTGAGCCGCTCGGCGGCTTCACCGGCTGGCGCCCGGCCATGCCGATCACCCAATGGGTGGTGGGCATCCTGTGACCGTCTATTTCATCGGAGCAGGGCCCGGCGCGGCAGACCTGATCACCGTGCGCGGACAACGGCTGCTGCAGCGTTGCCCGGTGTGCCTCTACGCCGGCTCGATCATGCCCGCGGATCTGCTGGAGCTGTGCCCGCCGGAGGCGAGGGTGGTCGACACCGGGCCGCTGACGCTGGATCAGATCCTGGAAGAGATCACCGCCGCCGACGCCGCCGGCCACGATGTGGCTCGGCTGCACTCGGGTGATCCCGCGATCTACAGTGCCGTCGCCGAACAATGCCGCCGCCTCGACACATTGCGGATCGGCTACGAAATCGTGCCTGGGGTACCGGCTTTCGCGGCGGCTGCCGCTGTGCTCGGGCGGGAGCTGACGGTGCCGGGCGTGGCCCAGACCGTCACCCTGACGCGGGTGTCGACGCTGTCGACGGCGATGCCGGAAGGGGAGGATCTGGTCGACCTCTGCCGCCCTGGTGCCACGCTGGTTATCCATCTGGCCGCCCACCGGATTGACGCGATCGTCCCGCAGCTCCTCGAGGGCGGCTACCGTCCCGACACTCCGGCTGCCGTCGTCGCGTTCGCCACCTGGCCGCAACAGGTGGTGCTGCGTGGCACGCTGGCCGACATCGCCGGGCAGATGCACGCTGCCTCGGTCACCCGCACCGCGGTGATCATCGTCGGTGATGTGCTTGCCGCTGAAGGGTTCACCGACAGCTACCTGTATTCGGCCGCTCGAACCCGCGGCAGCAGGCACTGATGCGGATCCTGCTTCTGGGCGGCACCGGGGAGGCGAGGGCACTGGCCACGAAGCTGCACCCGGACGACGACGTCATCAGTTCGTTGGCCGGTCGGGTGCCCGACCCGGCGCTCCCGGTCGGCCCGGTCCGGGTTGGCGGCTTCGGCGGCGTCGACGGTCTGCAGGAGTGGTTGCGCACCAATCACATCGGCGCCGTGGTGGACGCCACCCACCCGTTTGCGGCCACCATGACCGCGCACGCCGCACAGGCCTGCGCCACGTTGGGCCTGCCGCACCTCGTGCTGGCCCGCCCGGCCTGGGATCCCGGCGATGCCATCATGGTGGCCTCCGACACCGAGGCCGCCCGCGTCGTCGGTGACAACCGGTATTCGCGGGTGTTCCTCAGCACCGGACGGTCTGGTGTCGCGCCCTTCACCGGAAGCGACGCGTGGTTTTTAATCCGCGTGGTGACACCGCCCGATCCCGAGGTGTTGCCGCGCAAACATGAGGTGCTACTCTCCCGCGGCCCGTACACCTACAGCGGCGAGTTGAAATTGCTGCAGGACAACCGGATCGACGTGCTGGTCACCAAGAACAGTGGGGGAGAACTGACCAGGGCCAAGCTCGCCGCCGCGGATGCACTGGACGTGCCGATCGTGATGATCGACCGGCCGCCCCTGCCGGCGGGGGTCGCGACGGTCAGTACCGTGGGACAAGCCGTCGACTGGGTGCGCAGCCTCGGCTAGCGCACAGTGTCAGGCGACGCCGGATGGGCGCTTGTCGGCGGCTTGCGCGTCAGCTTCGCGGGAGTAGTTCGGATCAGTCGCCAGCCGGCTGTGCCGGCGGCCGTGGATGAAGTACACGACCAGGCCGAGCAGCATCCAGATGCCGAAGCGGATCCAGGTCCCCGCGGGAAGATTCAGCATCAGGTAGACCGCCGCCAGGACGGCGAGGATCGGCACCACCGGGACCCCCGGGCACCGGAACGCGCGCTCGAGATCCGGGCGGGTGCGGCGCAGCACGATCACCCCGAGGGCGACGAGCACGAAGGCGAACAGGGTGCCGATGTTGACCAGTTCGGCCAGCGCCGTCAACGGCACGAATGTGGAGATCAGGGCGACGACGATCCCGGTCAGCATGGTGGTGCGGACCGGGGTGCCGAACCGGGGGCTGACCTTCGCGAACGTCGCGGGAAGCAGCCGATCACGGCTCATTGCGAAGAAGACCCGGCTCTGGCCGAGCATCAGGATCATCATCACGGTCGTCAGGCCGATCAGGGCGCCGACTGAGATGACGTTGGCGAACCCCGGGTGGCCGACCGACCGGAATGCCTCTGCCAGTGGGGCGTCCACCTTGATGTCGGTGTACTTGACCATTCCGGTGACCACGAGTGACACCGCGACGTACAGCATGGTGCAGATGCCCAGCGAGGCGAAGATGCCGATCGGCATGTCGCGCTGCGGCTTCTTGGTCTCCTCGGCGGCGGTGGCCACGATGTCGAAGCCGATATAGGCGAAGAACACCAGGGCCGCCCCGGTGAAGATGCCACTGATGCCGAACGCCCCGGGTGCCAGCCCGATGTCCTGAAGCAGCGACGGGGTGGCTTCGCCGCCCGAGGCGGCGGGGGAACCGGCCGGGGGAATGAACGGCGAATAGTTGGCGGCCTTGATGAAGAATGCGCCCGCCACGATCACCAGCAGCACGATGCCGACCTTGATGACCACGAAGACGAAGTTCACCTGCGACGACACCTTGATGCCAACGCAGAGAACCGCGGTGAGGATCAGCACGATGGCGGCGGCCACCAAGTTGTGCCCGTCGCCATAGGCGAAGTCAGGGATGGTGACCCCGATGCCCTTCATCACGTCGGCGAAGTAACTCGACCACCCGACGGCGACGGTGCTCGCACCCAGCCCGAGCTCCAGGATCAGATCCCATCCGATGATCCAGGCAACAAGTTCACCGAGGCTGGCATAGGAGAAGGTGTATGCCGAGCCGGCCACCGGCACGGTGCTGGCGAATTCGGCATAACACAGCGCGGCCAGCGCACAAGCGATGCCCGCGAACACGAAGGACAGCGCGATGGCCGGTCCGGCCTTCTCCCCGGCAGCTTCCCCGGTGAGGACGAAGATGCCGGTTCCGATGACCACCCCCACGCCGAAGACTGTCAGCTGCACCGGACCTAACTCCTTGCGCAGCTGGTGTTCCGACTCCTCGGTGTCGGCGATCGACTGTTCGACCGATTTCGTGCGTGTGAGGTTCATGGCTTCTCCGCCCGTTGCGCAACAGCCAGGTGTAGCGGCTTGGGGGAGAAGTGCCCACCCCGGCGTTCGGGCAAACCGACAGGTGGAGTCGGGGGGTGTCGGCTCAGGCCGGATAGCGGCGCGGGGTGAACACCGTGTCGCCGTACCACTGGGTCTGCGATGAGCCGACGATCACCAGACAGCGCATGTCGACATCGGCCGGATCGAGATCGGCCAGCCGCACCACCTTCACCGACTCGTGCGGACCGGCGATGTCACGGCCGATCACCACCGGCGTGCCCGGCTCGCGGTGTTCGAGCAGGAGATCGCGCATCGCGGCGACCTGCCAGGTTCGGCTCTTGGACGCCGGGTTGTAGATCGCCAGCACCAGGTCCGCCGCAGCGGCGGCCGAGAGCCGGGCGGCGATGATGTCCCAGGGTTTGAGCCGGTCCGACAACGAGATCACCGCGTAGTCGTGGCCGAGTGGGGCACCGACCCGGCTGGCGACTGCCTGCGCGGCGGTCATCGCCGGGATCACCCGCACTCCGACACTCGGCCACTGCTTGGCCTCTTCGAGGACGGCGGTGGCCATCGCGAACACCCCAGGATCGCCGGAGGAGACCACCGCGACGGTGCGGCCCTGCTCGGCCAGTTCACAGGCCAGCCGGGCGCGTGCCGGCTCGTCGGTGTTGTCGCTGGGATGGCGAACCTGCCCGGCCCGCAGCGGTACCCGGTCCAGATAGGGTCCATAGCCGATCAGATCGGTGGCCGCCGCCAGCTCCTGACGGCTCTGCGGTGTCATCCATTCGATGTCGCCGGGGCCAAGGCCCACGACCGCGACCCCACCGGCGGTCTTCTTGGTGTGCTGCCCGCCGGTATCCGATGTCGCCGGCCGACCGGCTCCGGGCAGGATCGCCAGCGAGAAATAGGGCACCCCGTCGGCGTCGACCTCGCCGGCAGGCAGCACCCTCTGTGCATCGGTGCTCGCCCGCTCGACGTAGAACGCCTCGTCCAGCCGTCCGGCCATCGAAAGCGCCTCGCGCACTTGCGGATAGGTGCGGCCCAGCTTCATCACCACCGCGGCGTCCGCATCGGCGAGTCGGCGGGCCAGCTCGCGCACCGGCATGGTGCCCGGCAGCACGGAGAGCACTTCGTCACCGGTCACCAACGGGGTGGAGATCGCCGCCGACGCCGCGCTCACCGACGTCACCCCGGGGATGATCACCGCGTCGAACTGCTCGGTCAGCCGGGTGTGCATGTGCATGTAGGAGCTGTAGAACAGCGGATCGCCCTCCGCCAGCAGCGCCACATCGCGACCAGCGTTCAGGTGCGCGGCGATGCACTCGGCCGATTCGCGGTAAAAGTCTTCCATCGCCCCGGCGTAGCCGTCGGGATGGTCGACGGTTTCGGTGGTGACCGGGTAGACCAAGTGTTCTTCGAGCTGGCCTGGCCGCAGGTACGGCTCGGCGATGCGGCGCGCGATACTGCGGCCGTGCCGGGCGCTGTGATAGGCCACCACATCGGCATCAGCGATGATCCGCGCCGCCTTGACCGTCACCAGTTCCGGATCACCCGGACCGAGCCCGACGCCGTACAGCGTGCCGGTGCTTCTTCGGATCGCCTCGCTCCTTTTCCGCCCTCGTTCCTCGGGCGGCATCGTCGACTCGGCAGTCATTCCCGTTCGCTCGCAATCGCATTCACCGCGGCCGCGGCCATCGCACTGCCCCCGCGGCGACCCCGCACCACCAGATAGTCCATGCCGCGCGGGCGGGCGATCAGTTCGTCCTTGGACTGCGCGGACCCGACGAATCCGACCGGTCCGCCGAGCACCGACACCGGAGCCGGCACGCCCTCGTCGAGGAGTTCGAGCAGCCGGAACAGCGCCGTAGGCGCGTTACCGATCGCCACGACGGCGCCGGCCATCCGTTCGGCCCACAGTTCCACCCCGGCCGCCGATCGGGTGGTCGCCCGCTGCCGCGCCAGCTCGGGCGCGCGTGGATCGGCTACCAGCGACACCACTTCATTGCCTGCGGGCAGCCGTGCGGCGGTGATCCCGGCCGCGACCATCGAGGAGTCGCACAGAATCGGCGCCCCCGCGACCAGGGCGGCGTGGGTCGCGCCGACCACGCCGGGGGTGAAGGCCACCTGATCGGTGACGTCGACCTGACCGCAGGTGTGAATCAACCGCACAACTACGCGCGCGACGTCGTCGGGAAACTGGGTCAGGTCCGCCTCGGCGCGGATCGTCGCGAACGACTGCCGGTAGATCTCGGCGGCGTCACGAATGTAGTCGAGCACTCGCTCACCCTACGACCCGCGCGCGCCATCACGGTGTGCGACCACCGCGTATGCCGCCGCGATCACCAGCGCGCACCCGGTCAGCTGCCAGGCGGACGGCCGCTCACCGAGCACCACCATGCCCGCGACGAGCGCCCCGACCGGGGTGAGCAGCAGCAGCACCGAACTGGTCGCGCTGGTCACCCGCGACGACAGCTTGGCCACCAGCAGCCAGCCCAACAGTTGACCGGTCAGTGTGACCAGCACCAGCCAGCCAAGGGTCGCCCCTGGTGGTGTCAGGTCGAGCCCACCCCACCACGGGGCCGCCGCGACGGCCACCAGCGCCGCCGTCGCCAGGACCACCGCGTAGGTCTGCACCGGCAGGCCTTGCTTGCCGCCCCGACGCAGCAGGAACAGAAAACCCGAGTAACACAGCGCCGCCACGATCGCGTGCAGCGTTCCCCGGCCGGTGTCGCCGCGCTGTGTCTGGTCGATCAGCCCGCCCGTCAGCGCCACGCCGAGCATCACCACGGGCAGCGCCAGCAGAAAGCGCCGACCGGCCTTCTCCCGGTCGACCACCCACGCCAGCAGCGGCACGATCACCACCTGGGTGTTGACCAGGACCGTCGACAGGCCGGCGCCCACTTCACCGATTGCTTGCGTCCACCACAGCATGTCGCCGGCGAACAACACCCCGCAGACCGCCCCGGCAAGCAGAGCGGTGCGGGAAAGACCTCCCCGGCAATGTCTTTCGTGCCAGGCCAGTGTGCTGATCACGGGCAGCGCGAACACGCAGCGGCCCACGGTGGCGGTCGCCGCGGTGGTGTGGGCCAGGTCGAGCAGCACGGCCGACAACGAGATGCACAGCGCGCCGGCGGCCAACCCCGCCCGTGGGTCGAGGGTGCGAGTCAACGCGGAGAACGCCTGCATAACGCACGCCTACCCGCCGAGCTAATGGGTAAACAGCAATATGGCCATTAGTAAGCTCGAGTTTCGGGGCGGCCACGTCGCCGTCGAGTTCGTGAACACGGTCGCGTGGCGGGGTGACCCGGCCCGCACCGTCGACCATCTGGACGGCTATTCGGACCTACTTGATTGGGCCGCCCTCACCGGCGTCGTCGATACCCCCGAGAGGTTTGCGCTCCGCTCGGCCGCGGACCACGCGCGGGCTGCGGCGGGGAAAGCGCTCAGCGACGCCAGGCGGCTACGCGAGCAGTTGCACGCGATGTGGACCGGTGACGGTGAGCAACGCGAGGCGGTCAGCACGGCATTCGGCCGTGCGGCAACTCGCCGCCGGCTGCGATCCGATGGTGACCGGGTCTACTGGACCGAGCGTGAACTCGGGCTGCGCACCCCGGCTGACCGGATCGTCATTGCGGCCGTCGAGCTGTGCACCGCGGTGGCTCCCTCGGCGATCAGGGCGTGCGGCGACACCGAGTGTGGATGGTTGTTCCTCGACGCCAGCCCCCGGCAAAACCGGCGTTGGTGCAGCACCGCCGATTGCGGGAATCGGGCTCGGGTGCGCCGGCACTACCGTCGCTCACGAAAGCCCGCCGCCGTCGCCACGAAGACCTGACCGGTCGGCGGACTGCCGCAGGCCCGTTCGCAACCGACGTAATGGACATGACCAGTGACGGTCGCCTCGTCCACTACCCGGGTTGCCTCGGCGCGCACATCGGCCAACGACTTCTCGCACCCCGGGCTGCCGACACAGGCACTGACATCCAGCCATGGCGAGTTCTCGTCGAACACCAACCCCAACGGGGCCAGCACCCGCAACGCGGTGTCGGCTACGCCTTCGGCCAGGTCGCACACCAGCAGCGATCGCCACGGGGTGATCACGACCGGCGCCTCGATCGCCGCGACGAACTCAGCCTGCCTGGCCTGCAAAACACCCAGCGGGACCGCGGCGCCCAATGCCGTCCGGCCGTCGTCCTGGGTGATCCAGCCGACCGGCGGACGCGTAACCGGCGGCCAGCCGTGGCCGGCCGGCACGGTCGCCGCGACATCGGAGACAAGCTCTGTCGGATCATCCAATTCCCTTACCCGCCAGGCTTTCCCGCGGATCTCGAGGAAACGGCGCGCCACCCGGGTCAGAGTAGGAACGACCTCGTCGATGCCGAGCCGGATGCCGGTGTCCCGGCCGGCCAACAGCAGCGCGACTCGATCCCCCTCCACCGTGGCGCCGACATCGGTGCCCAGGCCCGAAATGTCGCCCCGCCCGTCGTCGAGGCCGAACAGGAAGCGACCTGGCAACCCGGCCAGGGCCGGATCGGCCTGGATGGCGGCGTCGAGCGCGGTCACCCAGGGCCGCACGTCCACCAGGCCGCCGACCCGGCCGGACAGCGGAGATGCCACGATGTTGCGGACCCGTTCGTGGGTCGGCGATGGCAGCAGACCGGCGGCTTGCGCGGCGTCGGCTACCGCCGGTGCGTCACGGACGCCGCGCAACTGGAGATTGCCGCGCACGGTCAATTCCAGGGTGTCGTTACCGAACTCGCTGGCCGCGTGCGCGAGCGCCTGCAGCTGGGCGGCGGTGATCATCCCGCCGGGTAGCCGGAGCCGGGCCAGCGCCCCGTCGGCCGCCTGATGCACTTGCAGCGCTCCGGGGCAGGCGTCGTCGTCGCGCGATCTGCTCACCCGTCCACGGTACGGCCGTGCCGCCGGTCACCGGTGGCTGTGGTCGTCGACGATCTCAACGATCCGGCGCACGGCGTAGTCAAGGTCGTCGACGTCGGCCGACGCCAGCGCGAGCCGCAGCGCCTGCGGCGTGTGCGCCGTGGTGGCGAACGGTTTGGCGGAGCTGACGGCGATGCGGTCGCGGAGGAGATCTGCCACCACCTGGTCGGACCGCACCTCTGCGGGCAGCGGAAGCCACAGGATGTAGGACGAGGGATGCCCGACGGGGCGGTGATCGGCGAGAGCCTTTCGGGCGATCGCGTTCCGGAGCCGGGCGTCGTCGCGTTTGGCAGCTTCGAGTCGGGTGACGGTTCCGTCCTCGAGCCAGCTCGTCGCGATCGCAGTGATCACCGGCGGAGTGTTCCAGGTGGTGGCGCGGATGGCCCGCTCGATCGCACCGACCAACTCGGCCGGGGCGCTCAGAAAGCCGAAACGCAGGCCGGTGCCAACACTTTTCGACAATCCGGAGAGATAGATCGTCGAGTTCGGCAGCAGGGCGGCCAACGGCGGGGGTGGATCATCGGCAAGAAACGCGTACGCCGCGTCTTCGATCACCAGCAGGTCGTGGCGGCGTGCGATGTCAACCAGGCGCTCACGCCAACGCAGCGAACTGATCCAGCTCAGCGGGTTCTGCATAGTGGGCATCGTGTAGACCGCCCGAACCGTTCCGGCCGCGCACAGGCTCTCCAGCGCGTCGAGGTCCGCGCCGTCCGTACCGGCGGGCAGGGGTGCCAGTTCGAGGTGATGGGCCTGCGCCAGCACGGTGAAGCCCGGATAGGTCAACGCGTCGACGGCCACCACGTCGCCGGGCCGCAGTAAACCCAGGACGGTCACCGCCAATCCGTGTTGCGCTCCGCTGACCACCATGACTCGCTCAGGTTGCACCGTCAGGCCGCGAGCGCGCAGGTGGTCGGCGATCACCGCACGTTCTCGCGGACGGCCCGCATGCGGCTGATAACGCAGCAGATTCGCGATGTCGCCTTGAAAAGACAATTCACGCAAAGCTTTTCGAAGAAGTTCACCCTGTTCGCCGACGGCGGGGTTGTTGAAGTTCATGTCGATGATGCCGGTGGCAACGGTCAGTTGGTCGACCCCGTGCGACGGCGGCACGGTGCTGTCGCGCACGAAGGTGCCCCGGCCCACCTCGCCACTGACCAGACCCATCGCGGCCAATTCGGCGTACACCCGTGAGGCCGTCACCAGGGCCAGTCCCTCCCGGGCGGCCAACTCTCGGTGCGTGGGTAGGCGCGAGCCGGGTGGGAGCTTGCCTGACCGAATATCGGCGACCAGGGCATCGACGAGATTGCGATAGCGTGCCCGGCTCATCGGCGCATTGTATGCATGACAATTTCTTGATTGCCCTACCTCGGCTTTCTAGGGTGAACACCGCACTCTCGACCAGACAGGCGGCCACCCCCATGCACATCGCAATCCTCACCTTCGACGGCTTCAACGAGCTCGACTCTCTGATCGCACTCGGCGTCCTGAGCCGGGTCCGCGCCTCCGACTGGCGGGTCTCGATCGCGGCACCCGCTGAACGCATCCGGTCGATGAACGGTCTGGTCATCGACTCGCACATTGCGCTGGAGGAGGCCGCCGCGGCCGATGCCGTCATCGTCGGCAGCGGCATCCGCACCCGCGAGGTCGTTGTCGACCCAACGCTGATGGCGCGCCTGCGGCTCGATCCCTCCCGCCAGCTACTCGGCGCCCAGTGCTCGGGAACGTTGGTGCTGGCCAAACTGGGACTACTCGACGGGATCCCCGCCTGCACCGATCTGACCACGAAGCCCTGGGTCCAGGCCGCCGGGGTCGACGTGCTCAACCAGCCGCTGTTCGCCAAAGCCAACATCGCCACCGCGGGCGGCTGCCTGTCGTCGGCCTATCTCGCCGGCTGGATGATCGCGCGCCTGCGTGGGCTGCAGGAAGCCCGCGACGTCTTGCATTACTTCGCGCCGGTCGGTGAGAAGGACAGCTATGTCGCGACCGCGATGTCGAGCATCACGCCCTACCTCGCCGGCGCCCCAGCAGTTGTCGGCTGAACGCTAACCGGTTGTGCGGCAACCGCATCGGCGGCCACCACGGCGGAATAGGCTGACGCGTCGCCGGCGATCACCCGGCTCGGCCGTCCGTGGATGTCGACCGGGATGTCACCGGACAGCGTCACCCGGCGCAGGTAGCGCGGCTGATCGTCGTAGTCGGCCACGCCGTAGTGCTGGGTGGCACGGTTATCCCACACCGCGAGGTCGCCAACCCGCCAATTCCACCGGACGGTGTTCTCCAGGCGGGTGATTCGGTTCTGCAGCAACGCGAAGACGGCCGTTGACTCACCGGTGCCCAGCCCCACGAACCGCTTGACGAAATTCCCCAGCACCAACACCGGTCTGCCCGTCTCGGGATGCACCCGCACCACCGGGTGCTCGGTCTCGTAGTAATCGGACTGGAACTCGGCGCGGTAGGCCGCCGTCTCGTCGGTCAGAGCCCCCTCGGCTCCGCCGGCGGCATAGTCATAGAGATTGGTATGGACGGCCCACAGATTCTCCGCCAGCGCGCGCAACGCGTCGGGCAGCTGGTCGTAGGCCGCCTCGGTGGTGGCCCACACCGTGCTGCCACCGTAGGCCGGCAGCGTCACCGCGCGCAGCAACGACGCCTTGGGCACCCGGTCGACGAAGGTGACATCCGAATGCCACGAATTGGCCTTGTCGTAGCGGGAGTCGATCGGGAGCACGGTCGCACCGCGCGAGGTGACCGTGGGGTGGGCGATGGTCGGGATCCCGAGCAGCTCGGCGAAGGCCACCTGGCCGTCGTCGTCGAGGTGCTGCTGATCGCGGAAGAAGATGACCTTGTGGTCCAGCAGCGCGGTGCGGATGGTCTCGACAGTTGCCGGGTGCAGGTCGCCGCCGAGCCGGATTCCGGAGATCACCGCGCCGATGTGGGCGCCGAGTCGCCGGATCTGGGGAGCATGAGCAGAGGTAGCCATGACCTCGATCGTTTCGCCGACCGTGCCCGTCGGTACACCTTTGCGCTAGCGCAGATCCGAATGGGCTCCGGTCGCGGCCGTACGGTACGAATGGTGTGTGCCTCCCACCGTGTTGCTGCTGTCGACCTCGGACACCGACCTGATCACCGCCCGCGCCAGCTCCGCCGGGTACCGGTGGGCCAACCCGGCACGACTGATCGACGGTGAGCTGGCCGAACTGCTCGGCGGCGCCGACGTGGTGGTGGTCCGGATCCTTGGCGGGTACCGGGCCTGGCAGGACGGTATCGACATGGTGGTGGCCAGTGGCCTGCCGACCGTGGTCGTCAGCGGCGAGCAGGCACCCGACGCCGACCTGATGGAGCGCTCCACGGTGCCGGCCGGCATCGCCATGCAAACCCACATCTATCTGGCCCAGGGCGGGGTGGAGAACCTGCGTCAGCTGCACGCGTTCCTGGCCGACACGGTGCTGATGACCGGTTTCGGATTCAGCCCCCCTGCCGCCATGCCGGCCTGGGGCGTGCTGCAACGAACGCCGGTTCCGACCGAAGCGGGGACGGACGGCCCCACGGTGGCGGTGCTGTTCTACCGAGCCCAACAGCTGGCGGGCAACACCGCTTACATCGAAGCGCTGTGCGAGGAGATCGAACGCGCGGGCGGACGGGCGCTGCCGGTGTATTGCACGTCGCTACGCACGCCGGAGGCCGACCTGCTGGAGGTGCTGGGCACCGCCGACGCGATGGTGGTCACCGTGCTCGCCGCCGGTGGCGCCCGGCCCGCAACCGCGGGCGCGGGCCAGGACGACGACAGTTGGGATGTCAAACACCTTGCCGCCCTTGATGTCCCAATTCTGCAAGGGCTGTGCCTGACCAGCTCGCGGGCCACTTGGTCGGACAATGACGACGGACTGAGCCCGCTGGACGTCGCCACCCAGGTCGCGGTGCCCGAATTCGACGGACGCATCATCACGGTGCCGTTCTCGTTCAAGGAGATCGACGCCGACGGGCTGATCTCCTATGTGCCCGACCTGGAGCGGTGCGCCCGGGTGGCGGGGCTAGCCGTCAAGCACGCCACCCTGCGGCGAACCGCCCCGGCCGACAAGCGCCTGGCCCTGGTGTTCTCCGCCTACCCGACCAAGCACTCCCGAATCGGCAACGCGGTCGGGCTCGACACACCGGCCAGCGCCATCGCACTGTTGCGCGCGCTCGCCGCAGCCGGCTACCGCATCGGTGACATCCCCGGGGTGGCCGCCGGTGACGGCGATGCCCTCATGCACGGCCTGATCGAACGGGGGGCCAGGACCCGGACTGGCTGACCGACGGCCAGCTCGCCGGCAATCCCATTCGGATCGCGGCCGCGCGGTACCGCGAATGGTTCGCCACCCTGCCCGCTGAGCTGACCGATCCCATGGTGGAGCATTGGGGACCGCCGCCTGGCGAACTGTTCGTCGACCGCAGCCGCGACCCGGACGGCGAGATCGTGGTCGCGGCAATCCAATCCGACAACGTCGTCATCCTGGTCCAACCTCCGCGCGGCTTCGGCGAGAATCCGGTAGCCATCTACCACGATCCCGACTTGCCGCCCAGCCACCACTACCTGGCCACCTACTTCTGGTTGCGTCACGACTTCGGCGCCCACGCCGTCGTGCACCTGGGCAAGCACGGAAACCTCGAATGGTTGCCCGGCAAGACCGTCGGCATGTCCGCCGCATGCGGCACCGACGCCGCGCTGGGCGATCTGCCGCTGATCTACCCGTTCCTGGTCAACGACCCGGGGGAGGGCACCCAAGCCAAACGCCGGGCACACGCCACCCTGGTGGATCACCTGATCCCGCCGATGGCCCGGGCCGAGAGCTACGGCGACATCGCCCGGCTCGAGCAGTTGCTCGACGAGCACGCCAACATCGCCGCGCTCGACCCCGGCAAACTGCCGGCGATCCGCCAACAGATCTGGACGCTGATGCGGGCCGCCAAGATGGACCACGACCTGGGGTTGGCCGAACGTCCCGAGGACGACAGCTTCGACGACATGCTGCTGCACGTCGACGGCTGGCTGTGCGAGATCAAAGATGTGCAGATCCGCGACGGCCTGCACATCCTGGGGTCGGCGCCGGCCGGGGAGGCTCAACTCGACCTGGTGCTGGCCATCCTGCGCGCCCGACAGCTCTTCGCCGGCGACCAGCATCTGCCCGGGCTGCGCCAGGCCCTCGGCCTGAGCGAGGACGGCAGCGACGACCGTGGTGCCGTCGATGCCGCCGAGCAGCGCGCCCGCGATCTGCTGGCCGGGCTGCAGGCCACCGGCTGGGATGCCGGCCGGGTGGGTGAGCTCACCGACGAACCCGATGTGGCGCGGATCCTGAGCTTCGCGGCCACCGAGGTGGTGCCACGGCTGGCCGGCACGGCTGCCGAGATCGAGCAGGTGCTTCGCGCGCTGGACGGCCGATTCATTCCGGCCGGCCCGTCCGGTTCCCCACTGCGCGGTCTGATCAATGTGCTGCCCACCGGGCGCAACTTCTACTCGGTGGACCCCAAGGCGGTACCGTCGCGGCTGGCCTGGGAAACCGGTGTGGCGATGGCGGATTCGCTGCTCGAGCGCTACCGGGCCGACCACGGTGATTGGCCCCGGTCGGTGGGCCTGTCGGTGTGGGGCACCTCGGCGATGCGCACCTCCGGCGATGACATCGCCGAAGTCCTTGCGCTGCTGGGTGTTCGACCGGTGTGGGACGACGCATCGCGCCGGGTGGTCGACCTGGAGGCGATTTCACCCGACGAGCTGGGACGGCCCCGCATCGACGTCACCGTTCGCATCTCGGGGTTCTTCCGGGACGCCTTCCCGCACGTGGTCACCATGCTCGATGACGCGGTGCGCCTGGTCGCCGAGCTCGACGAGCCGGACGAGCAGAACTTCGTCCGTGCCCACGCGCAGGCCGATCTCGCCGAACACGGTGATCAACGACGGGCCACCACAAGGATATTCGGGTCCAAGCCGGGCACCTACGGTGCCGGACTGCTGCAGCTGATCGACAGCCGCAACTGGCGCGACGACGCCGACCTGGCCGAGGTCTACACCGCCTGGGGCGGCTTCGCCTATGGCCGCGAACTCGACGGCAAGCCGGCCGCCGACGACATGTCCATCCAGTACCGGAGAATCGTCGTGGCAGCCAAGAACACCGATTCCCGCGAGCACGACATCGCCGACTCCGACGACTATTTCCAATACCACGGCGGCATGGTCGCGACCGTGCGGGCGCTGACCGGTACCGCCCCGGCCGCCTACATCGGCGACAACACCCGTCCCGATGCGGTGCGGACCAGAACCTTGTCCGAAGAAACCACCCGGGTGTTCCGGGCTCGGGTGGTCAACCCGCGCTGGATGGCAGCAATGCGCAGGCACGGCTACAAGGGCGCTTTCGAGATGGCCGCAACCGTGGACTACCTGTTCGGCTACGACGCGACCGCGGGTGTGATGGCCGACTGGATGTACGAGCAGCTCACCGAGCAGTACGTCTTGGACCCCGAGAACCGCAAGTTCATGAGCGAATCGAATCCGTGGGCGCTGCACGGGATGTCGGAGCGCTTGCTGGAGGCGGTCGGCCGCGGCATGTGGGAGAACCCCGATCCGGCCACACTGGACGGGTTGCGGCAGGTACTGCTGGAAACAGAGGGCGACCTCGAGGCGCGCTAGCGCACACCGCACCTACGTCATGACCAGTACATTGTGGGCATGGCTACCAGCTTCGCCGATGTGATCAAGGCCCAGTACGTGTCGCTGACCACTTTCACCAAGGACGGCAGGCCCAAGCCGACGCCGATCTGGATCGCCCCCGACGGAGACCGTGCCCTGGTGATCACCGGCAAGGACTCGTGGAAGGTCAAGCGCATCCGCAACACCCCCCGGGTGACGCTGGCGGTCTGCGACCGCAGTGGCAATGTCAAGGGCGAGCCGGTGGAAGCTGTCGCGACCATCCTCGACCAGGCCCCGCAGATCGAGAAGGTCTACAGCGCGATCGGCAATCGCTACGGATTGCTCGGCAAGGTGTTCAACTTCTTCTCCAAACTGCGCGGGGGCACCACGCGCAATGTCGGCCTGGAACTGCGGGCGGCCTGACCCGTGGCGCCGACCTTCGACGAGGTCCACACCGCGAAATATCTGCTGCTGACCACGTTCACCAAGGACGGCAGGCCCAAGCCGACGCCGATCTGGGGCGTGCCCGACGGGGACCGGCTGCTGGTGATCACCGACGATGGATCGTGGAAGGTCAGGCGTATCCGCAACACGCCCCGGGTCACCATCGCCGCATGTGGCGTGCTCGGTAAGCCGAAGGGTCAGCCGGTGGAGGCCATCGCGCGGGTCCTGCCGAAGAGCGACACCCGTGGTGTCTACAGCAAGGTGCTGCGCCGATACTGGCACCACTCCTGGTGGTTCCTGGCGCACACCGTGGTTCGCGGCGGCGTCGATAAGGTGCATGTCGGCCTGGAGATCACCGCGCCCTAGTCGTCCCGTCATTGCCCCCTGGTCGATGGGCAACTCACAGATTCTTTTCAGGTCTGGCCGGGGTCTGGCCGGAACCCGGGTGCGTCGCGGGGCGTTGGCAGTACATGGTGATGCGGACGTTCCTGGTCTACGCGTTGGTCGAGCTCACGGTGCTGGGCGTGTTGACCTGGTCCGTGGGCCTGGGCTGGACCTTATTGATCCTGCTGGCCACTTCGGTGGTCGGTGTCGCGCTGGCCGGTTCCCAGGTCAAGCGCCAGATCCTGCGGTTACAGCGCACCCGCACTGATCCGCAGGGTGCCGTCGCCGACGGCATGCTGGTGGCGTTGGGCACCGTGCTGGTGTTCATTCCCGGACTCGTCACCACCGCGGTGGGCGCCCTGATGCTGCTGCCGCCGACCCGCAGCATGGTGCGCCCACTGGCCGGCATGCTGCTGACGCGGGGCATCGCCCGCCGCGTCACCGTCGTCAACCTGACCGCGCCCGGTTACGCCAGCCGCGGTGACTTCATCGACGGCGAGGTCGTTGAGGAGCAGGTGTATGGCCGGGTGCACGAGGCCAACATCGTGCCGCGGTCGAATATCCAACCCAGGTTCTGACCCCATGCGTTCGCGTCGCGGTGCCGGGGCAGACTGACCGGCGTGACCACACTGCTGCTCAACGGGCGAGTACACAGTCCGTCGCATCCGGATGCCACCGCGATGGCCGTTCGTGACGGCGTGGTGGCGTGGCTGGGCAGCGACGAGGTGGGGCGATCCCAGTTCGGCGGAGCTGACATCGTCGACCTCGGCGGCGCCTTCGTCGCGCCGGCCTTCGTCGACAGCCACGTCCACCTGACTGCCACCGGCCTGTTGATCACCGGCTTGGACTTGAGCGCGGCCACGTCCAAGCAACACTGCCTGGCTCTGGTCGCTGAGCACGCCGCCGCCCATCCGGGCCAACCGGTGTGGGCACACGGCTGGGACGACACCGGCTGGCCGCGTGACGAGGCACCCACCACCGCCGAATTGGACGCGATCGTCGGTGCCGTACCTGCCTACCTGGCCCGTGTCGACGTCCACAGCGCCGCCGCCTCGACCGCGCTGCGTGAACTGGTACCGGGCCTGCCTGCGGTGGCCGGCTACGACCCACAACGTCCGTTGACGGCCGAGGCGCATCACCTGATCCGCGCCGAAGCCCGCCGGCTGCTCACCTGGCAACAGCGCGCGGATGCTCGCCGCGCCGCACTCGACGCCGCAGCGGCGGCGGGAATCGTCGCGGTGCACGAGTGCGCGGGACCCGATATCGGCGGGTCGGAGGACTGGCAGGAACTGCGCGCCACCCAGCACGGTGTCGAGGTCGTCGGCTACTGGGGCGAAGCAGTGTCCAGCGCCGCGCAGGCCCGCGACCTGATCGATCAGACCGGGACTCGTGGCCTGGCCGGTGACCTGTTCGTCGACGGAGCGCTGGGCTCGCACACCGCGTGGCTGGCCGAACCGTACGAGGACGCCACGCACAGCACCGGCAACGCTTATCTGGACGGCGAAGCCATCGCCGACCACCTGTTCGCGTGTACCGAGGCGGGCGTAACGGCGGGATTTCACGTCATCGGCGATGCCGCGGTCACCGCCGTGGTCGCCGCGCTGGGGCGTGTCGTCGAGCGGTTCGGGACACCGGCTGTGGCTCGCTGCGGACATCGGCTGGAGCATCTGGAAATGGTCACCGCCGAGCAGGCAGCCCAGCTCGGCCAATGGGGTGTGGTGGCCAGCATGCAGCCCAATTTCGATGCCCTCTGGGGCGGCACCGACGGTATGTACGCCCGCCGGCTCGGGATCGGCAGAGCCGCCCAGCTCAACCCCTTCGCGCTGTTAGCATCGGCAGGCGTGCCCATGGCGTTCGGCTCTGATTCCCCGGTGACCAGCCTCGATCCCTGGGCGACGGTCCGCGCCGCCAGCCACCACCACACCCCGGGCAGCGCCATCTCGGTGCGCGCGGCCTTCTCGGCGGCCACCCGTGGCGCCTGGCGGGCCGGCGGCGTGCGCGATGGAGTCACCGGCACCCTGGTGCCCGGTGCCCCGGCGTCGTACGCGGTGTGGGAGGGACGGCCCGGCGGGCAGGAGCGAAGCGACGCGGGGAAAGGTCGCGGCGGGCAGGAGCGTAGCGACGCGGGGAGCCATCTCGACGTCGGTGTCGCTGCCCCCGCCGACAGTGTGCAGCGCTGGTCCACCGATCCGCGGTCGCGGGTGCCCGCCTTGCCCCGGCTGGAGCCGGGCGAGCCGCTGCCGCACTGCCGTCAGACCGTGCACCGCGGGGTCGTCATCCATGGCTGACCCGGCAGCGGCCCCGGTCGGCCGCGCTGGGCGGCTGTGGGCGTGGCTCACGGTGGCGCTCCCGCCGCGGATGATGCGGCTGCTCGCCGCGGTCACGGGCGGCCTGTTGATGTGCATCAGCTTCCCGCCGATCGGGTGGTGGTGGTCAGCGGTCCTCGCTTTTGCTTTGCTGAGCTGGGTGCTGATGCATCCCAAGACCACGATGGCCGGCGGCCTGGGCTACGGGTTCCTGTTCGGGCTGGCCTTCTACGTGCCTCTGCTGCCGTGGATCAGTGGACTGGTCGGCCCGGTGCCGTGGCTGGCGTTGGCGGCCATGGAGGCGACATTCCCGGCGTTGTTCGGGTTGTTCGCGGTCGTGGTGCGGCGCCTGCCCGGCTGGCCGCTGTGCCTGGCCCTGCTGTGGTCATTGCAGGAGTGGTTGAAGTCCAACGTTCCTTTCGGTGGATTTCCTTGGGGCGTGGTCGGTTTCGGTCAAACCAACGGCCCTTTCCTGGTGCTGGTCCAGTTCGGCGGTGTGCCGTTGTTGTCATTCGCGATCGCCTTGGTCGGTATGTCGCTGGCCGCGCTGGCCATCGAGATCGCTCGGTGGTGGCAACACAGCGGTGCCGCCCAGCGCGCGGAGCATCCGTCGTTGCCGGGTCTGCTGCTGCCCGGCCTGTGCATCGCCGCGGTGCTGCTGACCACCGCGTTGGCCGCCCCGCAGGTTCGGCGCGCCGGCGCCGGCGCCGGGAACGAGCCGACCGTCACCGTGGCGGCCATCCAGGGCAACGTTCCCCGGCTCGGGTTGGACTTCAACAGCCAGCGTCGCGCAGTCCTGGACAACCACGTCCGCGAGACCACACAGCTGGCCGATGACGTCCGCGCCGGCAAGGTGCCGCAGCCGCAGTTCGTGATCTGGCCGGAGAACTCCTCGGACATCGACCCGTTGAACAATCCCGACGCCGGCCAGCAGATCACGGTGGCCGCGCAGGCGATCGGCGCGCCGATCCTGGTTGGCACGGTGCTGGCCCGCCCAGACTGGACACCGCAGAACCCGGCAGCGTCCAACACGGTCATCGTGTGGGATCCGGTCAGCGGCCCGGGGGAGCGGCACGACAAGCAGATCATCCAGCCCTTCGGCGAGTACCTGCCGTGGCGGGGATTCTTCAAACACCTGTCGTCCTATGCCGACCGGGCGGGCTACTTCGTGCCCGGTAGCGGGTCGGGTGTCGTCCATGCCGCCGGGGTGCCGGTCGGGGTGGCCACCTGCTGGGAGGTCATCTTCGACCGTGCGCTGCGCGAATCGGTTCGCAACGGCGCTCAGGTGCTGGCGGTGCCGACCAACAACGCGACGTTCGACCAGAACATGAGCGAACAGCAGCTGGCGTTCGCCCGCGCCCGCGCAGTGGAACACGACCGCTACGTCATCGTCGCCGGCACCACCGGGATCAGCGCGGTGATCGCCCCCGACGGCAGAGAGGTTGCCCGCACCCAGTTCTTCACACCGGCCTACCTGGACGCGTCGATACGGCTCAAGACCAGCCAGACGCCAGCCACCCGATGGGGGCCGCTGCTGCAGTGGGTGCTGGTCGGCGCTGCCGTTGCCGTCGTTATCGCGGCCATACTGCACAATGGTTGGTTCATACGTCCGTTACGTCGCAGACGGCGGGAACGCGACGTGACCAGCACGTCCGGGGACGGCGCCGACGGCGACGTCCCGCCGGGGCAGGGAGAGACACCGTCGGCCCTGGCCGGGCGGCACGACAGAGGAGAATCATGAGCGACCAGGGCGACAAGGGCTCTGAGACGGGGCACGAGCGTCCCAGCCAGCGCACCCTGGTGATCATTCCCACGTTCAACGAGCTGGAGAACCTGCCGTTGATCGTCGGTCGGGTGCACAAGGCCTGCCCGAACGTCCACGTGCTGATCGTCGACGACGGCAGCCCGGATGGCACCGGTGCGCTCGCCGACGAGCTGTCGCTGGCCGACCCCGACCGGATTCATGTCATGCACCGCACAGCCAAGGACGGCCTCGGCGCGGCCTACCTCGCCGGCTTCGACTGGGGACTGGGCCGGCAGTACAGCGTGCTGGTGGAAATGGACGCCGACGGCAGCCATGCACCCGAACAGCTCTACCGGCTGCTGGACGCGATCGACGCCGGCGCCGACCTGGCGATCGGTTCCCGCTACGTGGAGGGCGGCACGGTCCGCAACTGGCCATGGCGGCGGCTGGTGCTGTCGAAGACGGCCAATACCTACTCGCGGGTGCTGCTCGGGGTCGGTATCAATGACATCACCGCCGGCTACCGCGCCTACCGGCGGGAAGTGCTGGAAAAGATCGACCTGTCCGCGGTCGACTCCAAGGGCTACTGCTTCCAGATCGATCTGACGTGGCGCACGATCAACAGCGGCTTCAAAGTCGTGGAGGTACCGATCACCTTCAGCGAACGTGAACTCGGCGTGTCGAAGATGAGCGGTTCGAACATTCGCGAGGCCATGGTGAAGGTCGCCCAGTGGGGCATCGGCGGGCGCTTGGACCGCGCCCGCGGCGTGGTCAGGTAGCGGGCCCCGCCAAACGCCGCGAGCAGACCCCCGATCGCATTCGGTCGCCCGAATCGTGCGATCTGGTGCCTGCTCGGCGAGGTCGGGTCAGCTGCCGCGGCGCTTGGACTTGATCAGGTCCAGCCGCTCCTTGAGCAGCTCTTCGAGCTCTTCTACCGAGCGGCGCTCCAGCAGCATGTCCCAGTGGGTACGCGGCGGCTTCACCTTCTTGGGCTCCGGCAGATCGCCGTCGATCAGGGTGCCGTCCATGCCGTTCTTGCAGGGCCAGGTGCCGGGAATCTCGGCGTCGTCGGCGAACGGAACCTCGAATTCCTCGCCGTTCTCCGTGCGGTACCGCGCGATCTGACGCGGCGCCAAGTCGTGGTTGCGGTCAGTCTCGTAGCTCACGGCTCCGAGCCGGCTGCCTCTCAGGACACGATCAGCCATCGTCAACTCTCCTCAAAACGCGTTATGAAGTCCGGTTAATGAACGCAGGACCACTGTCCGCGGTTCCCGACTCGACCCTCCATGCTACCGGGATCGCCTCGGCAACCCGTCTACAGTCTCAAGGCGTGACGCGTCGTTCCCGTTGCCAGCCGTGCCGGTGGTGCGGCCGAGAGGTGGCCGACGCCGGTATGGGCCGGCGCCGGCAATACTGCCGGCAGTCGTGCCGGCAGCGGGCCTATGAGCAGCGGGCGATGGTCAAGGGCAGTGCCATCCCCGAAGATGCGGTGGTGCTCTCGGCCGATGAGGCCGCCGAGCTGTCCGACCGGGTCTACCAGGTGCGTTGTGCGGCCGAAGACGTCGCCACCGCGGTCGACGAGGGCGCTGCGGCCGACGAGCTGCGCGAGTTGTGCGACGCGCTGGTCCGGGCCGCGAAGGCCGCCGACGGCTGGCGCTGACCGCGATTGAGCGCTCCGCGGCGGGGTAACGGCACTTCGGTGAGCCGACAGTCCGAGCTGGCGCGGGTCGCCAGGGAGGTGTTCGGCTGGCAGCGGCTGCGCCCGGCCCAGCTGGCGGCGATGGAGGCGGTCCTCGCCGGGCGGGATGTGCTGGCGGTGATGGCGACCGGCTCCGGCAAGTCGGCCATCTATCAGGTGCCCGCCGTGTTGCTCGACGGCGCGACACTGGTCGTCTCGCCCCTGATCGCATTGCAGCGCGACCAGATCAGCGGGCTGGCCGCTAGGCATGCTCCCGAGGCGGTGGCGATCAACTCCCAGTTGACCGGCGACGACCTCGCCCACAGCTGGCGCGCCGTTCGCGAACACGAGGCCGAGTATGTGTTCCTGGCCCCCGAGCAGCTGACCAACGATGCCGTGCTCGCTGCCCTGGCCGACATGGACATCTCCCTGGTCGTCGTCGACGAGGCACACTGCGTGTCGGCGTGGGGCCACGACTTCCGGCCGAGTTACCTGCGAATCGCCGACGCCGTCGAGCGACTGGGTGCCGCGCCGGTCGTCGCCCTGACCGCCACCGCGTCGCCGGTGGTGCGCCGGGAGATCGTCGAGCACCTGCGGCTGCGCACTCCGTTGGTGATCGCCAGCGGATTCGACCGGCCCAACATCCGCCTCGAGGTGTCCCACCACGTCGACGATGACGACAAGAGGGATGCCGTATTGGGCCGGATGCTGACCGTGCAGCGTCCTGCCCTGCTGTACACCGCAACGCGTAGAGACGCTGAAATGTATGCCGGACAACTGAATTCGAGTGCACTGCGGGCGATGGCCTACCACGCTGGCCTTTCTCGCCGGCGACGCGACGAGGTGCATCGTTGTTTCCGGGGAGATGAGGTCGACGTCGTCGTGGCGACATCGGCGTTCGGAATGGGCATCGACAAGGCCGATGTGCGCACCGTGGTGCACGCCTCGGTCCCGGATTCGATGGACAGCTATTACCAACAGATCGGGCGGGCGGGACGCGACGGGAGGCCGGCGTCGACCGTGTTGTTCTACCGGGCCGAGGATCTCGCCTTGGCCAGATTCTTCACCGCGCACCGCCCCGACGAGGATCTGCTCGCCGCAGTCTATTCAGCGCTGGACCGCCGCAGGCCGAAGAATCTGGCCGCGCTACGGGCTGAACTCGCCGCCCGCGGTGCGCGGCTGACCAATGCGGTGAACCTGCTCGAGGAGGCCGAATTGGCCCGCGCAACCCGCAACGGTTTCATCCGGTGCACCGACGCGTCGACCGAGGAGGCGGTCGCGCGGGCGGTCGAGATCGTCGAGAAGGGCGAGCGCATCGATCGGACCCGGGTCGAGATGATGCGTGGATACGCCGAAACTCGCGATTGCCGGCGGCAATTCCTGCTGAGCTATTTCGGCGAAGCACTGCCCGCACCGTGCGGAAACTGTGATAACTGCGATGCCGGCGCAAACCGGGAACGGCCGGTTGCCGGCCGATGGGAGGTGGACGCCGCCGTCGCGCACCGGGAGTGGGGGCCCGGTGTGGTGATGGCTGTCGACGACGATCGGATCACGGTGCTGTTCGACGACTATGGCTACCGCACCCTGCTGCTGGAGGCCATCGAGCACTCCGGGGTCCTGACCCGGCGGTGACCCGACTCGTTTCGTAGCATTTTCCCAGCTAAGATCGCGTTGTGCTACCGGAGTCGCCTCCTTCGGTGCCCGCCGAGTCGGGCGTCTGGCGCTTCGACGACTTCGTATTGGACACCCGCAACTACGAATTGCGTGGCGGCGATACGCCGATCCGGGTCGAGCCCCAAGTCTTCGACGTCTTGGCGTACCTCGTTGCCAACCATGAACGGGTGGTCACCAAGGAGGAGTTGTTCGATTCGGTGTGGGGCGGGCGGTTCGTCGGGGAGGCGGCGCTGACCAGCCGGATCAAGGCCGCGCGCCGGGCCCTTGGGGATGACGGTGAAGCGCAGCACTACATCCGTACCGTTCGCGGCCGTGGTTATCGCTTCGTCGGAACGATCGCGACCGCCGAACCGGTTCTCACCGCAGCACCCCCGCCGCAACACATTTCGTTCTGCCGCGCCGCAGACGGGGTTCGCTTGGCGTACGCCACTGCCGGCGACGGACCGCCCCTGGTCCGAGCGGCGAACTGGATGACCCATCTGGCTTATGACATCGAGAGCCCGGTATGGCGGCACTGGGTCAGTGACCTGTCGGCGGAATACACCTTCGTCCGCTACGACGAGCGTGGTTGCGGCCTGTCGGACTGGGAGGTGGGCGAATTCAGCTTCGATGACTGGGTCGCCGACCTGGAGACCGTAGTCGATGCTCTTGAGCTGCAACGCTTTCCGTTGCTGGGGTTTCCCAGGGCGGTGCCGTGGCGATCGCCTATGCCGCCCGGCATCCCGAGAAGGTCAGCAGGCTGGTGCTGTGCGGCGCCTATGCGCAGGGTCGGGGAGTGCGCGCGGTCGGCGACGAGGAACGCCGTGCCGCCGCGCTCGACCTGGACCTGGCGCGGGTGGGGTGGGGCCGGGACGACCCCGCCTTCCGCCAAGTCTTCGCCGCCCAGTTCCTACCCGACGGCAGTCGGTCGGACTGGGCCGCCTTCGACCAGTTGCAGCGGCGCACCACCTCTCCGCAGAACGCGGTGCGTTTCCTCAGCCAGTTCGCTGACATCGACGTGCGGTCGGCGGCGCAGCAGGTGCGCTGCCCGACGTTGATCATGCATTCTCGCAATGACCACCGGGTGCCGATGCGCTATGGCGAGGAGCTCGCCGAGCTGATCACCGGCTCCCGCCTGGTGTCGCTGGCCAGCAACAATCACCTGCTCACCGCTGTGGAGCCGGCATGGCAGGTGTTCACCGAGGAGATCCGGCGGTTCCTCGCACCTTGACCGCGCACCGATCTCCACCGAATCTCCACACTTTCTCCAAGCTAGGGATGACCCGTTGCTCGATGCTGGCCATATGAGAAAACACCTACGAACTGCTTTCCTCGGCGTCGTCGCAGCGCTCGCGCTGGGAACCGGGACCGCCTGCTCCGGCGGATCCAATGACGCGACCCCGACCTCGCCGTCATCGGCCAGCGCGACTGTCAAGGAATTTCCGTCGTCGGCGCACTACATCGCCGACATGCCGATGTCGGGCGGCAAGACCATGACCATCGGTGTGGCGGTCGAGGGCGACAAAATCGCCGCGTACGCCTGCGACGGCAGCACCGACGAGGCGTGGTTCTTCGGCACCCAGAAGGACGGCACGCTCGATCTCACCTCCAAGTACCAGGACACCCTCAAGGCGTCATATGACGGCACCGGGGTGGTGGGCGAGCTGACCATGAACGACGTCAACTACTCGTTCAACGCGGCCGCGGTGGCGTTACCGTCGGCGATGTACACCGCCGACGCCGATGGTGTGCGCGCCTCCTGGGTGGTGCGGCCGGACAACACCATCACCGGCGTGCAGTTCAAGAAGTCCAACGACTCCGACGTCGCCGATCTGGTGTTGGCCAACGAACAGCAGTTCCGCGATCAGGTGCGGCAGCGGCGGCTGGCCAGGCAGCTGCAGCAGGCGCCGCCCCTGCAGTTCGGCACGTGGCGTTCGACGATCAACGGAGTGCCGGTGGTCGCGATCCGGGTCGACGGGGACACCCGCCTGGGGTGACGTCGCCGGCCTGCCGAAGGGCCCGCCTGGGTTTATTCCCGGGCGGGCCCTTTTTCGTCAGCGGGAATCAAACCCTTATCGGACCGGGTGCGACTCCCTAGGGTCGGAAGTCGCGATGGCCTTCCGCTGCCGTCAGATCATCGCTTCGCCATGCGACTTCAAAGGATCCCACTCCGTGACCACCCCCGCCGCGCCGGCTTCGGCGCCGGTATTGCCTGCGGCTTCCCGCGCACCCGCGCACCGCCGCAACCGGTGTTGGACGCTCGTGCGATGGGCGTCGCCGGTGGTCCTGCTGGCGCTGTGGCAACTGGGCAGCGCGATCGGGGTGATCCCCCAGGAGGTGCTGCCCGCGCCCTCGCTGATCGCCGAGGCCGGCGTGGAACTCGTCGGCAACGGCCAACTCGCGGACGCACTGCGGGTTTCCGGTCTCCGCGTTGTCGAGGGCCTGGCGTTGGGCGGGCTGGCCGGCGTTGGGCTCGGCGCCGCCGTCGGGTTGTCACGCTGGGCCGAAGCGACCGTCGACCCGCCGATGCAGATGTTGCGGGCCTTGCCGCACCTGGGGTTGATTCCGCTGTTCATTCTCTGGTTCGGTATCGGCGAACTGCCCAAGGTGCTGCTGGTGGCGCTCGGTGTGAGTTTTCCGCTGTACCTGAACACTTTCTCGGCGATCCGGCAGGTCGACTCGAAGCTGTTCGAAACCGCTGATGTGCTTGGCTTTTCGTTTCGTCAGCGGTTCAGCCACATCATCATTCCGAGTGCGGCACCACAGGTCCTCGTCGGGTTGCGGCAGTCGCTGGCCATCGCCTGGCTGACGTTGATCGTCGCCGAGCAGATCAACGCCGACACCGGTATCGGCTTCCTGATCAACAATGCCCGCGACTTCCTGCGCATCGACATCATTATCTTCGGTCTGGTCGTCTACGCACTGCTGGGCATCGTGACCGATGCGCTGGTGCGCGCGATGGAACGCCGGGCGCTGAGGTATCGGTCATGACGGTGACCTATGACCGCAAGACCGAAATCGCCGGGCAGCTGCGGCATGTCGACAAGTGGTATGGCCAGCACCAGGTGTTACAAGATGTCTCGCTGGCCATCGGATCCGGTGAGATCATCGCCCTGGTAGGGCGCAGCGGTTCCGGCAAGTCGACGGTGCTGCGGGTGCTGGCCGGGCTGTCCGACGACCACAGCGGAGAGCGGTTGGTCGCGGGGGCACCGGCGTTGGCCTTCCAGGAACCGCGGTTGTTCCCGTGGCGCACGGTTCGGACCAATGTCGGATACGGGTTGACCCGGTTTCGACTGCCGCGTGGTGAGGTGGCGAGCCGCGCAGATCAGGCACTGGCTGATGTCGGTCTGGCTGATCGTGCCGACGCGTGGCCGCTGACGCTGTCCGGCGGTCAGGCGCAGCGGGTGTCGCTGGCGCGGGCTCTGGTCGCCGAGCCGCAACTGCTCCTGCTCGACGAGCCGTTCGGCGCACTGGACGCGCTGACCCGGCTCAGTATGCACGGCCTGCTGCTCGAGCTGTGGCACCGGCACGGCTTCGGGGTGCTGCTGGTCACCCACGACGTCAACGAGGCTGTCGCGCTGGCAGATCGGGTGCTGGTGCTCGACGGCGGTCGCGTTGTCCACCAGACCGAGATCAGCGATCCACGGCGCCCGACGGGCAGCCCGTCGCCGCAGACCGATCAACACCGCGCCGAGCTGCTCGCCCAGCTCGGCGTCCAGATCTGACAGGAGCACGCTTGCCTTCCAACGTAGTCCGTCGCCTGGTCGTGGTGCTGGCCGTGCTCGCCCTGGTGGTGACCGGGTGCGTGTCTCGGCAGGAGAACCCCGGCGCGTCGAAGGCGCCGCAAACAGTTCCGCTGACCGAGCTGACGGGCCTGACTCTGCAGGTGGGGGACCAGAAGGGCGGCACCGAGTCGTTGCTGCGCGCGGCCGGCGCGCTGGATGACCTGCCCTACCAGATCGCGTTCTCGACGTTCACCTCCGGACCGCCCCAGATCGAGGCGGCGACGGCCGGCAAGATCGACTTCGCCATCACCGGAAACACCCCGCCGATCTTCGGTGCCGCCTCCGGAGCCAAGGTCAAGGTGGTTTCGGCGTACAACGGCGGCGGTGTCGGCGACGCGATCTTGGTTCATGCCGACTCGCCAATCACCTCAGTCAGCGATCTGCGGGGTAAGTCGATCCTGGTGGGTAAGGGCAGCTCGGCGCACGGCAATGTGTTGGGCCAATTGGCCAAAGCCGGACTAACACCTGCCGACGTCAAGTTGGTGTTCCTGCAGCCGGCCGATGCGCTGTCGGCGTTCCGAGCCGGTCAGGCCGACGCCTGGGCGATCTGGGATCCCTACACCGCCCAGGCCGAACTACAGCTGCCGGTCCGAGCCATCGCCCACGCCAAAGGGGTGACCAACGGGTATTGGTTCGCAGTGGCCTCGGACGCCGCGCTGGCCGACGCCAAGCGCAACACCGCGCTGGCCGACCTGCTCGTGCGGTTTGCGAAGGCCTGCAAATGGGCCCAGGATCACCCTCAGGAGTGGGCGCAGAAGTACGCTGCCGCAGTCGGATTGGATCCCAAGGCGGCCGAGGTCTCACAGGGGCGCAGCCTACGGCTGCCGACCGCTCTGAATGACGATGTGGTGGCGTCGGAGCAGAAGATCGCCGACCTGTTCGCGTCGTCGCATCAGATCCAGGCTGCGCCCGACTTCGGCAAGTGGGTCGATCGGCGCTACGCCGACGTTCTCGGGCCGTATCTGATCAGCGCCAACTGACAAACCTAGAGGAGTACGTCATGCCGGCAAAGTTCTTCTGGTTCCTGCCCACCAACGGCGACAGCCGGTCGATCGTGGGTGCCTCGCACGCGTCGTCGCACCATGCGCTTCCGGACGGTTACCGCGCGCCGACCCGGCGGTATCTGGCTGAGGTGGCCCGCGCCGCCGACCGGTTGGGTTATGAGGGTGTGTTGACACCGACCGGTACCTGGTGTGAGGACGCCTGGTTGACGGCCTCGGCGCTGCTGGCCGAAACCGAACGGCTGAAGTTCCTGGTGGCGTTCCGGCCGGGACTCGTTCCGCCCACACTGGCCGCGCAGCAGGCGGCGACCTTTCAGCGATTCTCCGAAGGGCGGCTTCTGCTCAACGTGGTCAGCGGCGGTGACGATCTGGAGCAGCGCAGGTTCGGTGACTGGCTCGATCACGACGAGCGCTATGCCCGTACCGGCGAATTCCTGCACATCGTCAAGTCGATCTGGGGCCGGGACTCGTTCGACTTCGACGGCGAGCACTACAAGATCCGCGACGGCCGAGTGTCCGCTGCACCGAACCCGTTGCCGGAGTTCTATTTCGGCGGATCGTCGGCCGCGGCACTGCCGGTCGCCGCTGAACACGTCGACGTCTACCTGACGTGGGGCGAACCGCCGCAGGCAGCCGCGGCCAAGATCAACGAGGTTCGTGCGCTTGCCCAGGCCCGTGGCCGCAACCTGCGGTTCGGGATCCGGTTGCACACCATCACCCGCGACACCTCTGCGGCGGCTTGGGCAGTCGCGGAGGAACTGGTCAACGAACTGACTCCCGAGCAGATCGAACAGGCCACCGCCCTGCACTCTCGCTCCGAGTCCGAGGGGCAGCGCCGGATGACCGCATTGCACGGCGGACGCGTCGACAAGCTGGAGATCTACCCGAACCTGTGGGCGGGCGTGGGTTTGGTGCGCGGCGGCGCCGGCACCGCGTTGGTGGGCAGCCACGAGGAGGTAGCCAACCTGATCTGGGAGTACCACACGGTCGGCTTCGACGAGTTCATCCTGTCCGGCTACCCGCACCTGGAAGAGGCGTACTGGTTCGCCGAGGGCGTGCTACCGATCCTGCGCGCCAAGGGGGTGCTGGGCTAGTTCGGCCCTCCACCGCGGGCAGGAATGGACGCGGGCGGCTCGCAATGCCTATTATCTGCGTATGAATGCAGATAAGCATGGTCGGCTCGCCGACGACCATGCGCATCTGGTCGTCGAGGTGTTCCGCATGCTGGCCGATCCCACCCGTGTTCAGCTGCTGTGGGCGCTGATCGACGGTGAACTGAGCGTCAATGACCTTGCCGAGTGCGTCGGCAAGCCGCCGCCGTCGGTGTCCCAGCATTTGGCCAAGCTGCGCATGGCCCGTCTGGTGCGGACGCGGCGGGCCGGCACGACGATCTTCTATAGCTTGGAGAACGAGCACGTCCGCCAACTCGTGGTCGACGCTGTCTTCAATGCTGAGCACGCCGGACCCGGCGTGCCCTCCCATCACCGCACCGCACCCGCCGTGGTGCCGTTGGCGCGGGAACAACGGGAAAGGTCCGGCCAACGATGACCTGTAACGAAAAGCCGACCGCGGCAGAGCATTGCGACCATCACCACCACGATCACCCGGCGGGACTGCGCGGCGCGATCAACGAGATCTTCGCGCCGCATTCCCATGACGCGGCCGATAGCCTCGACAACGCGCTGGAGTCGAGCGCCGCCGGCATCCGGGCAGTCAAGATCAGCCTGGTGGTTTTGGGGATCACCGCTATGGCGCAGATCGCCATTGTCTCGGTGTCGGGATCAATCGCTTTGGCCGCCGACACAATTCACAACTTTTCCGATGCGCTGACCGCGGTACCGCTGTGGATCGCGTTCGCCGTCAGCACCAAGGCCGCGACGCGGCGCTACACCTACGGCTTCGGCCGGGTAGAGGACCTGGCCGGACTGTTCGTGGTCGCCATGATCACGCTCTCGGCGATCATTGCCGGTTATGAAGCCCTCGGACGGCTCGTCGAGCCGCGGCCCATCGACCATCTCGGTTGGGTGGCCCTGGCCGGGCTGGTCGGCTTCATCGGCAACGAATGGGTCGCCCTCTACCGCATCCGTTTCGGACGCCGCATCGGGTCGGCCGCATTGGTCGCCGACGGGTTGCACGCGCGCACCGACGGCTTCACGTCACTGGCCGTGGTGATCGGGGCCGGGGGTGTCGCACTGGGCTTTCCGCTGGCCGACCCCATCATCGGTCTGGTCATCACCGTGGCCATCCTTGCTGTCCTGCGTACCGCGGTGCGAGACGTGTTCCGCCGCTTGATGGACGGTGTCGATCCCGAATTCGTCGACACCGCTGAGGCCACGCTGGCGGCGTGGCCCGGGGTTCGGTCGGTGCGCAGCGTGCGGATGCGCTGGATCGGTCACCGGCTGCATGCCGACGCCGAACTCGACGTCGACCCCGATCTCACGTTGGCCGAAGCCCATCACGTGGCGCACGCCGCCGAGCACGAGCTGATGCACGCCGTGCCCAAGTTGACCAGTGCGATGATCCACGCCTATCCGGCGCACGCGCACTAACAGATGTACTGCACGCCGATGCCTGCCGGCGGCGTCGCCTGGCGTGCGCAGGCATATGCATCCACGCCGCCGCCGGCCAGTCGGATCGCGGCCTGGTGGGCGTAGTTCACGCAGAGCAGTGCGGTCGCGTCGGTGCGGCAGCGGTAGTCACCGAACGACAGCGAGCTGTCGTAGGGGAGTTCGACGCCTTGGCCTGCCGCGAATCGACCGGGATCGCCGTGCGCCGAACCGACCTGGACGCTGGCGCCGTCGAAGTCGACCCATCCGCCTTTCCACTGGCCGTAGACGTCGGGCGGTTGCGGGGGCGGGTCGGTGAGGTCCACCAGGCAGGCGAGCGCGGGAGATCCGTGTTTGGCGTCGGTCATGCACGTGGTGCCAGCCGGCGTCGTGAAGGCGATGTCGTCCCCCAGTTCCGTGGTGACACCCCCGCGCAGCGCGATGTGGTACTGGGCGGCGTCGATCGGTGGGGCCGCCTCGATCCACCTGATCGCGTCGGCCACCGGCACCCCGGCGTCGGGGGCCGGCGTGGCCGAGCCGGTCGACGACGGTGACGTGGACGACGGGGCGGAGCTCGAGGTACGGGTCGGACTGATCGGGGTGAGCTCGGTCTGGCGTGCCTGACCACCGGTCGAACTCGAACATCCCGCGACCAGCAGCGACGCGGCAAGCAAGACGGCGATCCGCATCCCGACAGGCTAGCGGTCTTCGGGCCGGTGGACCGTCAGGCACGTCGGCAGCCGAAATGTTCGCTACCGTCAAGTGATGCACGAGCACACCGTCCGCGCCACCACCACCAGCGGCGTCGTCGAGGGCTTCACCCGCAACGGTGTGAACCGGTGGCGTTCGATCCCCTACGCCCGACCGCCGGTCGGTGCGCTGCGATTCCGCGCTCCGCAGCCACCACAGCCGTGGCGCGGCGTGCGTTACTGCCACGGCTTCGCCAACTGTGCACCACAGCAGCGGCGCTACACCATGCTCGGCGTCGGCAAATACCAGCCGATGGGTGAGGACTGCCTGACGCTGAACGTGGTGACTCCGCAATGGACCGGCGCGGCGCCGGACCACGAGCCTGTGCCGGTCCTGTTCTTCATCCACGGCGGCGGTTACATCATGGGCAGCTCGGCCACGCCGATCTACGACGGCGCCGCGTTGGCGAGGCGTGGCTGCGTCTACGTGTCGGTGAACTACCGGCTGGGGGCGCTGGGCTGTCTGGATCTGTCCTCGCTGTCCACGCCCGACATCCCGATCGACAGCAACCTCTTCCTGCGCGATCTGCTGATGGCCCTGAACTGGGTGCGTGACAACATCGCTGCGTTCGGGGGCGACCCCGGCAATGTGACGATCTTCGGTGAGAGTGCCGGTGCGCATGCCGTCGCGACCCTGCTCGCCGTTCCCGACGCCAAGAACTTGTTCGCGCAAGCGATTTCGGAGAGCCCGGCGTCGGGGATGGTGAGCACGCCGGAGACCGCCGCCGAGATCGCCGGCAAGTTCGCCGCGCTGGTCGGGGCGGGACGCGACGACGGGGCCGAGACGGTGATGCGGGCCCGGCCGCGGGATCTGGTCGACGCCCTGGACAGTATGCTCGAACGCAGCCTCGACGACATGACCGGCGCCTTCGCCGTCGGCCCGACAATCGGTGACGACGTCCTGCCCGACGATCCGATTGTGGCGATGCGCGACGGCAAGGCCCATCCCGTTCCATTGATCGTGGGCACCAACGCTGACGAAGGCAAGCTGTTCACCCGTTTCCTGAAGCTGCTGCCGACCACCGAACATGCCATCGAGCGGTTGCTGGCCGGTGCCGAACCTGAAGCGCGCGAACGGATCACCGCCGCATACCCCGGGTATCCGAGGGCCGACGCCTGCGTACAGTTGGGCGGTGACTTCGCGTTCGGGACGGCGGCGTGGCAGATCGCCGAGGCCCACGGGACGCACGCGCCGACTTACGTCTACCGCTACGACTACGCGCCGCGCACCTTGCACTGGTCGGGCCTTGGTGCCACCCATGCAACCGAACTGCTCGCCGTGTTCGACATCTACCGGACCCGGCTGGGCGCGGCGCTGACGGCAGCCATCGACCACCGCTCGGCGCTCAAGGTGAGCAATCATCTGCAGACCCGCTGGCACAACTTCAGTCGCACCGGCGTGCCCAGCGCGGACTGGCCGCGCTATACCCATCCGGAGCGGCCGGTGCTGGTGTTCGACCGACACACCCGGGTCGAGTATGACCCGCACCCACACCGGCGCACCGCCTGGCAAGGGTTCTCGCTGGCCGCGCGCTGACCCTGACCAGCCGATATTTGACACCCGTCAAGAGATGGGTGGAAAAGCCCTCGGCGGTGGGCGGGTCTGGCCTAAGTTGGTCGCGTGCATCCCACAGACCCCGGAAGCTGCGACGCTGTTGTCATCGAACGCCCCAGCGATCTGACCCCCGAATGGCTGACCGCAGCGATCGGCGCCGGCGCGGTGGCCGCCTTCACCGTGGACCGCATCGGCACTGGCCAGATGAGCGAGTGCTATCGGGTGTGCCTGAGCTATGCCGAGGGTGCCGGGGGACCTGCTTCGGTGATCCTCAAGGTGGCCGCGACCGACCCGGTGAGCCGGCAGACCGGTCTCGCACTAGGCCTTTACGAGCGGGAGGTTAAGTTCTACACCGACGTCGCACCGAGCCTCGGCGGTCCGATCGCGCAGTGTTACCACGCGGATTACGACCCGGAGACCGCCAGGTTCGCACTGCTGCTCGACGACGCCGCACCGGCGCAGGTCGGTGACGAGATCCGCGGTGCCGCAATCGAAGACGCGATCCTCGCCCTGGCTGAACTCGGCCGCTTGCACGCACCGGTGATCGGTAGCGATGCGTTGGCCGACGCGCAATGGCTGCATCGCGACGCTCCGCTCGACCAGGCCATGATCGGTCAGCTCTTCGCCGCGTTCGTCGACCGCTACGGCGACGCCATCACCCCCGATCAGCGCCTGGTGTGTGAGCGCTTCGTGGCCAGCTACGACGCCTACGTTGCCGAGGAAGCCGCGTCCGACCGGGTCAAGGGCCTGGTACACGGCGACTACCGATTGGACAACATGCTGTTCGGCCGTCCCGGGTCCCGGCGTGATCTGACCGTCGTGGACTGGCAGACGGTCACCTGGGGACCGGCGATGACCGACGTCGCCTACTTCCTCGGATGTGCCCTTCCGGTCGAGGACCGACGGGCCCACTACGACCAACTCCTGCGGGCCTATCACCAAGGCCTGGGCCCGAATTCGCCGATCAGCCTGGAGGACGTCCGGGAGGGCGTCCGGCGGCAGAGCTTCGCCGGGGTGATGATGTCGGTGGTGTCGGCGATGCTGGTCGAACGCACCGACCGGGGTGACCAGATGTTCTTGACCATGCTCGATCGGCACAGCAGCCACGTGCTCGACACCGGCGCCCTCGACGTTCTGCCCGAGCCCGCTGCGGCGGTGGCACTGACCCCGGACCCGGCCGACGAGGGGCCGCACCAGCCCGGCGACGAGCCGCTGTGGAACGAAAGCTGGTACTGGGACTTCGCCGATCCGGATCAGCTCGTCGGCGGCTGGATCCGGCTCGGTTTGGTGCCCAATCAGAATGTGGCGTGGATCAACGCCCTGGTGTGCGGGCCTGACATCCCGACTGTCGCACTGCTGGACTTCCAGGCGCCACTACCGGCCGACCCCGCGGTGGTGTACGGCGACGGTGCCGAAATGCGCCATGGCGCAAGTATTCCGCTGAAGACCTACCGGGTTGAGGTCCACGGGCTGGCCCAGGAGTACGACGATCCGGCCACGCTGCTGCGCGGCGAGCCGGGCCGTCCGGTCGAGCTGACGATGGACCTCACCTGGACCACGGCGGCAACGCCGTACGCCTACCGCATCACCACTCGGTACGAGATCCCCTGCACGGTCACCGGGACAGTCACCATCGGCGGGCGCACCTACCCCGTCGAGGCGGTGCCCGGTCAGCGCGACCATTCCCACGGCGTGCGGGACTGGTGGAGCATGGATTGGGTATGGAGCGCACTACATCTCGGCGACGGCACTCATCTGCACGGCGTCGATCTGCGGATCCCGGGGATGGCGCCGGTGAGCGTCGGCTACCAGCAGCGTGCGGGTGAGCCGGTCATCGAGACCACCGCGGTGACCGCCGAGGCGACGTTCGCCGACGACGGATTGCCGCTGACGACGACCATCGACTTCGAACCCGGACCGGTCACGGCCACGGTCGAGATCCTGGGTCATGCACCGGTGCGGTTGGTCTCGCCCGACGGTCGGGTCAGCTATTTCCCGCGCGCCTGGGTGGGTGTCAACACCGCCGATGGACGCAGCGGCGTCGGCTGGGTGGAGTGGAATCGCAACCTGAGCAAATAGCCGGCCGCGCGGCGCGGTGCACAACGCGGAAGCTGCGGGTGAACCGGGTCGGCTATAGCCCCGCGGAGTCGTCGTCGAGTTCGTCTCGGCGCAACGCCATCGGAGTCGCTGCGGGGATGTCCCCGCCGGCGATGACCAGCCGGGTGATCGGGGTGAGGGCGGCGAACAGCCGCTCGAGCGCGTCGTCGTCGAGGGCGCCCAGCGCGCTCAGCGCCAGGGTGTCGGTGCGCAGCTCGACGTGGTCCTTGAGCTGGCGTCCCGCCTCGGTGAGTGTGCAGTCCGGCGTGAGCAGTCCGCGCTCGACCAACGCCGCGACGCAGCCGTCCCATTCCGCGTCGGAATAGTCGCGGCTGCGTTTGATGAAGTCGGCCGGCACCGCGCCCGCGGCGGCATGCAGGACATTGGACTCCCGGCCACTGATCCCCTCGGCGACCAGCGTCGCCACATGGCCGTCGCCGCGGTGCTCCCGAAGCAGGGTTGCCGCATGCCACAGGCCGGCCAGCGGGCTGTCGGGCCAGGGCAGCGCCAGATTCGCCGCGAACAACGGCCGTCCGTCCACCGGGGCGCTGCGCGCCGCGATCCCGGCCAGTTCGGCGGCTTGCGGCACGCCTGGAGTGTCATCAGCCAGCCCGTAACCCCGTAGCGCGGCCACCGCGGTGTCCTGACGGACCCGCAGCATCTCGGCTGGGGTGCCGATATCCCAGATGCCGGGGATGGCCTTGGTCACCCGCTCGGTGGAGAAGTTGTAGAAGATCGCGGTGACGACCGGCGCCGGCACAGGCCCCAGGGGGCGGCGCGGCCGGCGAAATAACCGCGCCAGAACCCGATGAAACCCATCTCGTCGAACACCGTCCGCACCCCGGCGCGAAATACGTGATGCCGTGCACCGGCTCATATCGGTCGAAGAAACGGCGGGCCAGCGCGGGTGTTCTGCTCACTCACGCAGTCAACCATCACCGGTCGAACGGTCGTGTTGCCGGTGCTTGGTATCTTGCTGGCGGACGCGGGCCGGCGGCGTCTTCGAAGGAGATGACGATGCGACGCACAGGTGAGCTGCCGAGGCTTGGCGCCGCTGCGGTTGCCGCGGTCCTGAGCGGGGCTGCGCTCAGCGGGTGTTCGTTCAGCGTCGGCACCGGCGGGGCGCCGGCGGTGTCGAGGACCGACCTCGAGAAGGCCATCACCGAGCGCTTCGAAGAGTCCGGCTACAAGCCGCAGACGGTCACCTGCAAAGCCGACCTGCCTGGTGAGGTCGGCAAGAGCACCCGCTGCGAGGTGATGCTGAGTAGCACCAACAGCTTCGAACCCGTCGTGACGGTCACCAAGGTCGACGGCAAGACCGTCAGTTACGACATGACCGCGGCGGTGAACAAGGATCAACTCCAGAAGGCGGTGTCCGGACTGATCTCGCAGGCGTCCGGTGTCACCGTTGACGCGGTCAGGTGTGACGACGGGCTGGAAGGTAAGCCGGGCGCCGAAACCCATTGCGACGTAACGGCTAACGGTGTGACACTCAAGCGTACGGTCGACGTGACGAAGGTTGACGGCCTGCTGATGAGTTTCCTCGTCATCCCGGTACTGCCCAAGGCCCAGGTGGAGAACTCGCTGCTGGACCAGCTCGGCGCCCAGCTCGGTCAACGGCCGGACTCCGCGGCCTGTACCGGCGATCTCGAGGGCAAGACCGGCACGACGGTGGACTGCACGGTGGTGGCCGGTGAGGAAACCCAGGACTTCACGTTGACGGTCACGACGGTCAACGGCGACCGGATCAACTACAGCTACGCCCCGAAGAGCTGACGCGGCCGCGGGAGGGCGGCCTCCAGGGGTGTTGCTGCAGACAGCGCATAGCGTCTCTGTCGCCCACACGAGCAGGCGGCTAGGGGAGTGACTAGCCGGCTTCGATGTTGGCCGCGGCGATCGTCAGGAAAGCGCGGTGAAGGCTGTCCCTGCGACGGTCCTCGGGTACCACCAGACATGTCTGCAGCGGTGCGATGTCCTCCATCGGTATGCAGGTCAATCCGGTTCGCGCTACCGATGCCGCGGCGGTGAGCGGCAGCAGGGCGAGATAGTTGCCGACCACGATCTGCTCGGCCTTTTCCTCGCTGATGCACGAATGGCGTTGTTCCGAGTCCAGAATCCTTTCGGAGGTGAGGTCACTCATCCGCAGCTTCTCTCGGTCGGCGAGCTGGTGTCCGGCCGGCAGAACGGCGGCCATGGGTTCATAGCCGATGCCGACGACGTGCATGCCACTGTCGTCGAACGGGCGACGCAGGTATCCCACGTCCGCGCGGCCGTCACGCAAGGGTGCGTCTTGGTCCCACCATCTGACTTGCAGGACATCGACCTGCACGTCGGGGTGATCGGCGGTGAAGGCCTGGGCCAGTGCGGACACGCGCAGGCCGGGAGCAAAGGCGACCATAAGCCGCTTGATCCCTCGATCGGTTTCGCGGACGCGTTGAAGTGTGGCATCGAACGATGCGAGCAACGTAGGTGCATCGTCGAACAGTTGCTGACCAGCCGGGGTGAGACGGACGGAGCGGGTGCTTCGATCGAACAGCGCGCACCCCAACGCCTTCTCGAGTGACTGGATCTGGCGACTGAGGACCGGCTGGCTGATGAACAGCGATTCTGCTGCGCGGCCGAAGTGCTGTCGTTCGGCTACGGCGACGAAGTAGCGAAGTTTCCGCAGATCGACGTCCATGCCATAACCGTATCAATTCCCGCAGATAGGAATTGGACGTTGGATATGGCGCCGGCGCAGGGTGGAGTTACCCGCCAAGCCGGTGCCGGCGGCAGTCAGATTTGCACCAACTAAAGGTGCCGAATAGGAGCGAGCATGGACATCAACAACGCCGTTGTGCTGGTTACCGGCGCGTCGTCTGGGATCGGTGCGGCGACCGCACGAGCAGCGTCGCAGGCCGGTGCTCGGGTGGTTCTCGTCGCGCGACGCGAGGACCGGCTCCGCCGGCTGGCCGCCGAACTCGGCAATGCGGTGGCCCTTCCGTGTGACGTCACCAATCGCGCGGAGATCGAACGCGCCGTTGGTCAAGCCATCAATGAATGCGGCCGGATCGACGTTCTCGTCAACAGCGCGGGGCGCGGTCTGCAAGCGACCATCGAACATCTCGATGCCGATGATCTCCGAGCGACTTTCGAACTCAACGTCATCGCCCCGCTTCTGCTGATGCAAGCTGTGCTACCAGGGATGCGGGCGCGAGGTTCGGGCGCAATCGTCAACGTCAGTTCCGGCATCACCTGGTTCGATCTGCCGGGCTCGGCTGGGTACAGCGCGTCGAAGGCCGCCCTGCAGAAGCTCACCACGATCGCCCGCGCAGAACTCGCTGAAGCCAACATCGCGGTGTCGCTGATGTTCCCGTCGATCACTCGTACTGAGTTCGTCGCCTCCGTACGTGGCGATCTGACCGGGGCTCAGCACATGGAAGCAAACAGCGGTTTGACCCCCGACACCCCGGAGAACGTCGCCGGCGCGATCCTCGAGCTCATTCGCAGCGGCGCCGAGCGCGCCGATCGCGTTCCCGTCGAGGCCGGCGGAACCCTGGCGTCGTGACCTGGACTGCGGATCAGCTTGCCGCATTCGACTCTGTCCCCGAAATCGAGATCGCCGTTCGCCGCGAGGACGGGACGCTGGGTTCGTGGACGCCGATATGGGTGGTGTGCAACGACAACGATGTGTATGTCCGTTCCTGGTATCGCCGAGACACCGGCTGGTTCGGCCTGATCGTGCGGACCGAGCGAGCCCGGGTCCGCGTCCGGGGCGCGGAGGTCGACGTACGAATCGAGGACATCGGCATGGGGTCATCGGCGCTGAGATCTCAGGTTGACAGCGCCTACCGCGAGAAGTATGGATGTCGTTGCGCTGCAAGCATGGTCAGCGAGCAGGCCGCGGCCACAACCCTTCATTTGTTGGTCGAATGAGTGGCTGCGTTCCACGACGGCCCGTGGGCCATCGACCGTGCGACGATTGCGCCGGTGATGTGGGCAGGCAGTGAAGTGGATTCGAAGTGACATGCCACGAGCCGTGGCCGCTCAGCCCATCAAACCAGCCCCAAGCGGGGTATGCCGGTCCGCCAAACCTGGCGCACGACAGGAGTTCCGGTGCTGAGATCGACGGCAGCGACATCGGCTACGAGCCCTTCAGCGATCTCGCCCCGATCGGTCAGGCCGACCAGCCGTGCAGGACCTTGCGTGACGAGGTTCATTGCGCCAGCCCACGACGTGCAGCCTTCGCGGACAAGACAGTAGGCAGCCTCGAGCATTGACGCGGGAAGATAGTCCGAGACCAGGGCATCGACGACGCCTGCAGACACCGCGGTTCGCGCCGACAACCATGCCAGATGAGACCGGCCTTGCCAGGCGTTTGGGGCGCCGAGAACTACTCCCAATCCCATGCTGCGCGCGTGTGTGGCAGCTTCCATCGTCAGCGGGAATTCGGCGATCGAGGCACCCACGCGGGCCGCTTCGATCGTGTCACGTGGCGTCACGTCGTCGTGGGAGGCCAGGGTGATCCCCGCTTTGAGCGCGGCGTCGGCCACGCGCGACCGGGAAGCGAAGGTGTCGGCAGCGCGGGCGCACCGCTCAGATGCCAGATTCTCCTTGCTTGTAGGAGTATTTGGATCCAACCGGAGGTAGCGCTCCCGCCAGGCGGCCTGGTCATGGGCGTACTGCCCGACGCCGGGTGCGTGCACCATGTACGAGGCGATCAAGGTTGCTCGGTTGTTGAGAAGCCCTTGGGGCAATGCCGAGAGAGTGGAGCTCAGTTCGAACCGCGCGTGCAGGTAGCTATCGGTCCGAAGCCGAAGGCGGTGCTGTTCGAGTATCCCAAGCCAGTGCAGAGGATCGACCAAGTCTGCGGATCCGGCCAGGTCTTCATCGATCGTCACGCAGAAGCATTGCGTGGTGACGCCGTTGGATATCGCCTCGGTGTCGGCGTGCAGGAGGACGGCTTCCATGGGGAAATCCGTCCCTGGCCGTGGGTGTCGCCTGGTGTTGAGACCGTCGCTGTGCAAATCGATCACCCCAGGTACCAGGTCGAGCTCGCCCAGATCGAGGACCGTCCCGTGGTGCGGTTTGTGGTGCGTGATGGCGTCGATGACTCCGTTGCGAAGGGCGACGTAGCAATTCGTCATCTCTCGCCCGCCCACTAGAGCGCGACGTGCGGACAAGATCGACACCGAATCTGTCATCGAATTCGAGTATGCGCCATTGGGCCGCTTCAATGAAGGAAAAGTCCACCGGCCCGGGTGGGTTGGAATGAGCACCGCGGTCGATACGGGATGGGTCTGGGGCGGTAGCTGATCGGCGGTTCAGGCTGAGGCCCTGGTGTATCCGCCGTCCACGTTGTAGGCCACCCCGGTGATCCACGCGCCGTGGTCCGAGGCCAGAAAAGCGGCGAGCGCTGCGACTTCCTCGGGCCGGCCGAACCGCGCCATCGGGATATCACGCCTGGCGACACTGTCCAACACCTCGTCGACGGTGGGCTTGCGTTCGTCCACCATGGTTTCTGCCATCCGCCGCCACAGCGGAGTGTCGATGCGCGCCGGGCAGATGCTGTTTACCGTGACGGCGGGTGCAAGCTCGTTGGCCAGGGTCTTTGAGAACGCCAGGACTGCAGCTTTCGCCGCGTTGTAGTCGCCCCGACCAGCCGGGGGTTGGTGTCCGTTCACCGACGAGATGTTGATGATCCGCGCGTGCGGGCTTTTCAGTAGGTGTGGAATCGCCGAACGCGAGCAGCGGACTGCACTCATGAGGGAGGTTTCGAGCATTGCCGCCCACTCGGCGTCGCCGGTACGCCAATCGTGACCCATGACCGAATCTCCGACGTTGTTGATCAGGATGTCGAGCCGGCCGTAGTGGGCAACCACCGCGGCTGTCATCCTCTCGACGGTTTCCGTGGCGCACAAGTCGCCCTGGAAGAGGTAGGGAGTTTCGGCCACCGCACCGATGTCGCTCGCAGTTTCATCCAACGCATCGCGAGTGCGCGCGCCGATGGCGACGGACGCACCAAGCCCGGCCAGTTCCAAGGCGATAGCACGACCGATTCCCTTGCTGCCGCCGGCAATCAGGGCGACACGGCCCGCGAGGTCGAGATTCATAGCGACTCCTGATCACCGGTTGGGGCATTCCATACGTTGGAAACCCTCTTGCCGCAGAGGAAGTGACAACAAGCGGCAGATCTCAGTCCAGATGTAGCGCTGTGTGAGACGAATCCGCGTCATGATCCACGCCTGTCTGTTTCGCTACGCTAGCCCGCGCCAACCTGAGTAGTCAACTATCTTTCACGAACGTGCTGGTCGTTGCTGCCGCGAGGGCCGGAAGCGCTCGGCGCACGCGTCAGCGGAGAGTCACACCGACCGCTTCATCTCGATGACCAGATCAACGGCATCGGGTCGCAACCATGTCTGGCCGAACTCGACCACGCGGCCCGAGTTCGGGTCTTCGAGCGCGGCCGATAGCCGGTGCACCATCGGGGTGCCGCGCAGTTCGAGGTGGGCGGCGATATCAATTGGTGCCGGCCTCAGCTCGACTTTCACCCACGCGCGGACCGGCTCGATTCCGTACTTATCCGCGAGCACCTCATGCAGTGATGCGGTCTCGGTGAGCCGCGAACGGAACCGCGGCAACAGATCACCGGGCAGGTAGCTGGTCGTGCAGCCGGCGATCGATCCGTCGACGAACCGGCGACGTAGGAGAATGAAGACCCGCCGACCCTTCGCAATTCTCAACCGGTCGGCCACCCACTGGCTGGCGGGGCGCTCTTGCAGCGATACCGTGGCGACGCTCGGCGATGCTCCGGCGGCACGCACACTGGCACTCCAGCTCGGCGATGACGTCTGGCTCACGACGTAAGGGAGCCGCCGTGCGACGAACGTCCCCTTGCCCTTGGTCCGGCGCACGATGTACCGACGCTCCAGCTCCTCCAGCGCGGCCTGCGCGGTGAGCCGGTTGATGCCGAAACGCTTTGCGAGTTCGTGTTCCGAGGCCACCGGTGATCCCGGCTCCAACAACGCCAGCTCGTGTTCAAGTGCGTTCGCGATCGTCTGGTACCGCGGCCGGGTGTCCTCGCCCAATGAAGTCCCCATCTTCGGCGTCGCCATCTGCATCGGTCCGGGAAAGTCCGGCCCGGCCAGCTTGTTCACCGAGCTTATCGCAACAGACATGAGGGCCCCCGATGCCTGGGCAAGGGGCGCCCCGTGCCAGCGCCCGGACGTTCAACAATGCTCGCGAAGTCCTACTTGACTAGTCAAGTCCAGCGGAGTTAAGTGGTGAGCGTTCTTGATCACAGGAAGGTGCCAACAGTTGCCCAGCCCACTCTTTTCCGTCTCAGACACCCTCGAGATTCTCGAGCACGCCGCGCAGAGCCCATACGAGGACGAGGCGGTCAACCAGTTGCAGCATGCGTTGCAGACGGCTCAGCGAGCGCGTGATGCCGGGCGCGACGATGTCGTCGTCGCGGCGGCACTCCTCCACGATATTGGCCGTGCGCCAGCGGTTCTCGACCGTTACGGAGACGGCGTGCACGAGCAGATCGGAGCGATGTTCTGCGCGGATCACATCTCAGAACGTGCCGCATACCTCGTCGGCCAGCATGTACCGGCGAAGCGATACCTCGTCGCGACGGACCCCACCTACGGCGACAGTCTCAGCCCGGCCTCGGTACGGTCGCTTGCACGACAGGGCGGCCCGATGACGGCTGCGGAGGTCGACCGCTTTCGGGCGCACGAACTCCATCGGGAAGCGACCGATCTCCGCCGGTGGGATGATGGCGCGAAGGATGCCTCGGCTGTCACCGACGACCTTTCGTCGTATGAGCCACTGCTACATCGGGTGTGGCGGCCAGTGATCGATCGAGCCTGAGTTGCCGATGACCGAGGCGAGCTTGCTCGAAGAACAGCCGCCGGTGGACCTGGGTCCAGCTCCGGCCGCAGTTGTCCAGCCGCTAAGCGCGGCCGCATTACACGCCATGCACGGCGCCCACATGGCGGGTTTGATCTCGCCCGTCGTCATCGGCGACCGGCGCAAAATCGCCGATCGCGCAGCCCAGGAGGGCATATCGGTGGACCACTGGTCCTTCGAGGAGGTGGCGGGTGATGACGCTGCTGCTGACCGCGCTGCGTCCCTCGCCGCCGCAGGCCAGGTGGGCATGGTGGTCAAAGGCAATGTCAAGACAGAAGTGCTGATGCGAGCTGTTCTGGCTAACCGCAATCTCCAGCAGGACACGGGTCGCCTCAGCCATGTGTTCGCGATCTACCTGCCGGCCGCGGTCTACCACAAGGCACTGTTCGTGTCCGACGGCGCCATAAATGTGGCTCCGTCGCTCGCAGTCAAGGTCCAAATCGCCTGCAACGCAGTCGACCTATTACAGGCATTGGGTATTCGCCGACCAAGGGCGGCCATCCTCTCGGCGTCCGAAGTTGTCAACATGTCCATGCCCTCCTCGGTGGAAGCCGCCGAGATCGCCAACAGGATCGGCGCTCGAGCAGAAGCTCTCGGTCCGGTTGCCTTGGACGTCGCGCTATCTCGGCAGGCTGCGTCGGTCAAGGGTGTCGAATCACCGGTCGCCGGCGATGCAGACCTGTTGGTGTGTCCCAATATCGAGTCCGGAAACGCAGTGGTGAAGATGGCGGCCCGTCAACCGGGGACCGTCATCGCCGGTCTCGTCGTGGGCGGAGGGTATCCGATCGTACTCCCGTCCCGCGGGGACTCGCGAGAATCTCAACTCGCTTCATATGGGCTGGGGCGCAAGTACCTTGCCTGGCTGCAGCACACCGTCCGCCGGACGTAGTTGCCGGGCTCTCGCTGCCGGCAGACCTGAATATCGAACCCATCCCTGTTGTACTCGAATCCAAGGACCACCGTGACATTGTCGTCCAATTCTCAGCAGACCGTTAGTACAGTTGACAAGCTTCGCCGCTGGCGGATCCAGATTTTCGCTACCACCTGGCTCGTCTATTTCGCGTTCTACTTCACGCGGCAGGCGTACTCGGCCGCTAAAGTCGGGATCCTGGGCGACCCATCGATGTCGGCGATGACGGAGCCGGTGATGGGAATCCTCGACGCAACGTACTTGACCGCCTACGCGATCGGCCAATTCGTCTGGGGCACCCTCGCCGATCGATACGGGCCGCGTCGCGTTCTGCTGGTCGGACTCGCAGCCTCGGCGGTGTCAGCGGCGTTGCTCGGTGTGACGACCGCAATAATCGGCTTTGCCTTCCTCATGGTGGCTCAAGGCCTAGCGCAGTCGTCGGGCTGGGCGCCTCTCTGCAAGAACCTATCTGCGTTCTTCACCGTGAGTGAGCGTGGCCGCGTTTTCGGCTGGTGGACAACGAATTACGCATTAGGCGGACTGGTCGCCGGCCCCTTCGCGGGCTGGTGGTCATACAGTGTGTTCCACACCTGGCGCGCGGCCTTCATCTCCACGGCCGTTGTTGTCGCGGTTGTCCTGGCCATCACCGCGGTCGCCCAACGCGATACCCCGAAGGCGGCCGGCCTGGGTGATGTCGACATCGATGAATGGGTCGCCCGGCGCCAGAAACGAGCGGACGTCGGCAACCGGGCGGACACCGTCGAGATCGTCGACGGACCCGACGAGTCGATCATCAGCGCCGAACCCACCGATGTGGGAGTGCTTCGCGGCATACGCGACTCTTTCCTGGTCGCCGTACGCGACAAGATGGTTCTCCGCCTCGGCTTCGCATACTTCCTATTGAAACCGTCCCGCTACGCAATCCTGTTGTGGGGACCCATCATCGTCCTCAAGCGGGCCCCCCAGGTGACCGATCTCCAGGCGATCATCGTGCCGGTCGCATTCGGCCTGGGCGGCATTGTGGGGCCGATCTTGGTCGGCTGGGCCTCGGACCGCCTGTTCCAGTCCCGCCGTATCCCGGCCACGGTGATCAGTACATTCATCCTCGGCATCGCGGCAGCGGCTTTCATCCCCCTCACCTCGACCGGTAGCGTCGTCATGATCGTGGTCATGCTCGCACTCATCGGCGTGTCCATGTACGCAGCTGATTCGGTGATTTCGGGCGCTGCCGCAGTCGATTTCGGAACCAAAGAGCACGCCGGAGCCGCTGTCGGTTTCGTCAACGGCTCAGGGGCGGTCGGTGCAGTCCTGGGCGGACTCATCCCCGGCTTCTTCGGTCCGGAGGTGCTGTTCTACTCCTTCGCGGTTCTCGCCTTCCTCACCGGCATCCTGTTGTTGCCGTCCTGGCGTTTGCGCGCAGCCTCTGCGTAGTCGAGCACCCGGTTGCGGTCCTGCGATCCGCATCCACGGACCGCCTGTCGCCGGTGGGAAAGCCGGCGACAGGCGGATCGTGATGTAGCAAGTCACACGTTGGCGTTGCGCACCAGCGCGCAGCGCGCATCGAGGGTGTTCTCCAACGTGAAGCTGACCAATCCGGGTATGTAGCGATCGTCGTGATATTCGATGATTCCGCCATCTACGCCATACGTGCGGCGCCGTTGCCGGAGCAGCGGCGAACCCTCGGCGACAGCCAACTGCTGGGCGTCCACCGGGTCGGCAGCGACCGCATCGATGACATGGGATGCGGTGTTGAACTGCACCCCCTGCGACAGCAAGTACGCCCAGATCGACCCTGAGTCGCAGTCGAAGTCGAATAAGCGGCGACCGACCGGTTCGGTGTACGTGGCGCGCTCGAGCATGGTCGGTTCGCCGTCGAGAAGGCGCAGGCGCAGAACCTGTACTACCGGCGCCCCCTCGTCCACACCGAGTTCGGCGGCCACGGCGTCGTCGGCCCGACGCAGCGCCAGTTCCAGCGTGTGCTGTCCGGGCGTCCGGCCGATCGACTGAGCCCATGCGGAGTAGGACAGCAGCGTGTCGAAAGGCTGACCCATCGACGATGAACACACCACCGGCGGCTTACCTCGACCACCCGCGATGAGTCCCTCGGCGCGCAGCGTCGCCAGTGCTTGACGCACGGGTCCGCGCGACGCATTCCACTGCTCACACAGTTTCGACTCCGAGGGCACCGCCGCGCCGAGCGGCAGCTCTCCGCGGTGGATTTGATCGCGGAGGCGATCGGCAATCATTTCGTGCAACGCCACGACCATGCACTTGACTATAGATGTCCCGTCACGTCGTGGGACGTCTGAACTGCCTACATGTCCGAGTGTTGAACGATCTTTGAATTCTCCGTCGCCAACACGGCCGGACGTTGACATGACATGTGGGCGCAAAGCAGCGTAGTTCTCATGACAAGTTGTGCCGTCGGCTCGATCCATTGCCCAGCGAAGGCGACGGGTATGTCGATTCGCTATCGCTTCGATAGAAGGAAAGCGGGTGTTGCGTGACGGCAATCACCAGCAAAGTGAAAAGTGCTTCCGATCACAGTCCAGCAGGAGTCCCCTTGGCATCGACCCCCTTCACCGTCAATGGTCGTACATATTCAGCGCCGGCGGCCCCGGCGGTAGTCATCTGCATCGACGGTAGTGAGCCGGACTACCACGTCCAAGCGATGAAGGCCGGCTGCATGCCGTGGCTGAGTCGCACGCTCGAGGGCCAATCCAGTTCCTGGCCGGCGCACTGCGCAATGCCCGCCCTGACCAACCCGAACAACGTCGCCATCGCCACCGGGCAACCCGCGGCCTACCACGGGATCAGCGGCAACTACATTTTCGACCCCGACACCGGGCAGGAAACGCTGATGAATGACAAGCGTTTTCTGCGGACACCCACCATCTTTGCGGCCGCGAACGACGCCGGACACGACGTCGTGGTCATCACCGCGAAAAACAAACTCCGCAGGATTCTGGGTGCCGGCCTGGTCGAAGAAGGGCCAAGTCTCGACGGGAGACCGGGGTTCGTCGCACCCACTCGGACGGGGATCTGCTTCTCGGCCGAGAACGCTGCGGACGCGACCGTCGAAGACAACGGCATCACCGACGTCCCGGCACTGGTCGGCAGACCACAGCCAGACGTCTACTCCGCCGAGCTCAGCGAATTCGTCCTCGCGGCCGGGGTCGCCATCCTCAGTTCCCGCGGCGCCGACCTCATGTACCTGTCGCTCAGCGACTACGTGCAGCACAAGCATGCGCCCGGCACAGCCGTCGCCAACGACTTCTACGCGATGATTGATTCCTATGCAGCGCGGCTCGATGAGCTTGGGGCGACGCTGGTCCTGACCGCCGACCACGGCATGAGTGCCAAGAGTGATGAGGTCGGCCGTCCACGGGTGATCTACGTCGAAGACGAGGTGCGCCGCATCCTCGGCTTGCCCGCCCAGAACCGCGAGGGCAGCGACGGAGTACGGGTCATCCTGCCGATCACTGACCCCTACACAGTCCATCACGGGGCGCTCGGTTCCTTCGCCAGTGTCTACCTGCCCGCCGGGGCGGACCGCGACTCGCTGATCGGGTCATTGGGGGCACTCGACGGCATTGCCGCCGTGCATATCCGGGACGAGGCCGCACAGCTCTATTCCCTTCCAGCCGACCGGATCGGTGATGTCATCGTGCTCGCGGAGGCTGGAACGGCGTTGGGTCGCTACGCGGAATGGCACGACCTCAGTGGCTTGGATGCGCCACTGCGCTCGCACGGAGGCTTGGGTGAGATCGACGTCCCATTCATCGTGAACCGCCGTCTGCCCAGGCCTGCACCCCTCGATGAGCCGTATGGCGACCAAGCATTCGTGCACAACTACGACGCCTTCTGGGTGGCAACCACCCTCGTTTCACAGCAGCAGCCAACCGTCGCCCCCACCACGGCGGCGGCCGGCCCGACACAGGAGTGATGACCCACCGATGTCCAACACCTTCCAGACGTCCTCCGACCTCGACGCCATCGCGGTATCGGAACAGAAATTCGCTCGCCTGAAATGGCGGATGCTACTCGCCGCGATGTTCTGTTACCTGTTCTTCTACACGGGCAGGCAGACATTCGGATTCGCGATTCCCGGGATCCAAGCGGATCTTGGGCTCAGCAAGACCACGCTGGGCGCCATCAGCGGCGTCATGCTGTGGTCCTATGCGCTGGGGCAGATGGTCAACGGCAACCTCGCCGACAAATGGGGTGGGCGCCGCCTGATGACAGCCGGAGCGGTGCTGTCGACGATCTTCAACTGGTGCACGAGCTTTGCCGTCGGACCCAAGACGCTGGTACTGCCTTGGGCCGCCAACGGATTCGTCCAAGCCGCGGGCTGGCCTTCGGGTGGACGCGTCATCTCCAATTGGTGGGGTCCCCACGAACGTGGAAAAAGCTTCAGCTTCTACACCTTCGCCGCCGGGATGGCATCGGTGCTGGCCTTCATCACCTCGACCCTTGTGGTGGACACGTTCAAACTCGACTGGCAGTGGATATTCCGAATCCCTGTGCTGCTCATGCTGGTCGGTGGAATCGTCTTCTTTCTGGTCTCCCGCGAGAGTCCCCAGGCGGCAGGTATCACGCCCCCACCGTCACACACTGCACACGACGGCCTCGACGAACCGTCGATGGAGGGCGTGGACACCGAGCGTTCGCTGAGCCGGTACAAGACCGTGCTGCGCAACCCGAAGATCTGGTCGACCGGCATCGCGATCGGGTTCCAGAACGCGGCGCGCTACGGACTGTTGATCTGGGTGCCGGTGTACTTCCTGGGAGCGGATTGGAAGCAGGGCGAGGGTGGCATCAGCCCGTTGTGGATCACTGTCGCGCTGCCGGTCGGAATGGCCGTCGGGGCGCTGACGAACGGTCAGGTGTCCGACCGCTTCTTCGGATCGCGCCGAGATCGGCCCATCATGCTGTTCATGCTCGCTGGCGCCGTCTGCGCACTGACCCTCTGGTTGGGCAATCTCGGCACCTACGGCGGCATCGCGGTGCTGTTCCTCGCCGGGTTCTTCGTCTACGGACCCCAAGCGTCATTCTGGGCGTTGTGCCCCGATCTGGTCGGCAAGAAGATGGCCGGCACCGCGACCGGAGTGGTGAACTGCTTCTCGTATATCTTCGCCGGCGCCGCTGAACCGCTCGTTGGCCACGTGATCGATGGCACGCATGACACATCGCTGGTCTTCCCGATCGTGGCCAGCAGCTGTGTGCTCAGCGCTCTGGTTGCCTTCACCATCCGTCGCTGACGACCCGACGCGCCCGTACGAATATCGCACCAGCCCTGCGCGGTACGCAGGGCTGGTGCGCTGTCGGTGGGGCCGGCCCCGGGCGGTTCATGCCATTTTGCTATGGAATCGATAGTCAGAAAACGGGTTTCGCGAATTATCGGCGTGAGGAAACGTGTCAGTTGGCTCACCGAGCATGGGTGGCCGCTTCGACGAAGGGAGCAGAAGTCACATGCCCGTAGTGCCCTTGAGTGCGATCCTCGAGCCGGCCTTCGACCAAAGATACGGCGTGCCCGCGATCAACGTCTTCAACGATTTGACCATGGAGGCCGTTCTGGAAACGGCGGTCGAGGAGCGCTCACCGCTGATCGTGCAGACCTCGGTCAAGACGGTTCGCAGCGTCGGTGCCTCGACGTTGTTCGCGATGTGGCAAGCGATGACCGCGGGAATCGAGGTCCCGGTCGCGTTGCACCTGGACCACTGTCCAGACCGGGCCGTCATCACCGATTGCCTGCAGCGGGGCTGGAACTCGGTTCTGTTCGACGCATCCGAACTTCCTGTCGCCGAGAACCAACGCCAAACCGTCGAGGTCGTCGCCGAAGCCAGAGCGCACGGCGCCCACGTGGAGGGCGAGATCGAGTCCATCACCGGTGTCGAGGACGGTCATGGCTCTGATGATGAGAGTGAACGTCAACCGCTGCAGACGGTCCTTGACTTCATCGCCGCGACAGGGGTAGACGTCTTCGCTCCGGCCATCGGCAACGCGCATGGGGTGTATCGACAACAACCGGTGTTGGACTTCGCCCGGGTGGAGGACATCGTCGGGAAGGCCGGCGTTCCCGTCGCGCTGCACGGGGGGAGTGGTCTGACCGACACCGACTTCGCCCGCCTCATCTCGCTGGGCTGCGCGAAGGTGAACATCTCCACCGCGCTGAAGATGACGTTCATGCGTGCCGGTCTGGACCACCTCAGGGACGCCGAGAGCACCGACACGTGGGATCCACCGTCGCTGTTCGCCCACACTGCGCGGGAGATCCGAACCATGGTCACCGCGCTCATGCGTCAGTTCGGCAGTTCTGGTGCGGCATCATGACCGCGGGCAAGCTCACGCTGATCTTCGACTGCGACGGCGTCCTGGCAGACACCGAACGGTACGGACACCTGCCCGCGTTCAACCGAGCCTTCGCCGACCTCGGCGTCCCGATGCAGTGGAGCGACGACGAGTACGCCGCCCTCGTCCACATCGGTGGCGGCAAGGAACGCATCACCGCCGCGCTGGCCGACTCCCGGCGTCGTGGCCTGTTCGTCGATGACGAGCCGCCGCCGGATCTGGTGCCCCGCATCCACAAGGTGAAGACGGAGATCTATCGCGGTCTCGTCGCCGACGGCGTCATACCGCCGCGGCCAGGTGTCGCGCGCCTGATCGTCGCCGCTCTCTCGGACGGGTGGCGGGTTGCCGTGGCGTCGACGTCGGCGCCCGAATCGGTGAAGTCAGTCCTCGATTCGGTGGTCGGTCCCGAAATCGCCAACGGAATACCGGTTTTCGCCGGTGACGTCGTCCAGGCTAAAAAGCCCGCGCCCGACATCTACCTGTTGGCGCTGGACTCGCTCGGAGCCGATCCGGCAGCCACGATCGTCGTGGAGGACAGCGCAGTAGGCATGCGGGCAGCGGTGGCAGCCGGGCTCGCGTGCATTGTCACGCCCAGCAGCTACACGGTGGGAGAGGACTTCGGTCCAGCCACTGCTGTCGTGACATCTCTGGGGGATGACGGCGAGCCCGTAACCGTACTTGCCAATCCCCACGGTGTCGCCTTCGGCGACCTCATCGACATCACCACATTGCACGACCTGCTGCGCGCCGCAGGTCGCCCACTTACCTCAACACCCCAGGAGCAGCGATGAATTCGATCGACGTGGTCCGCGCAGCAGTACAGGTGATTGCCGAGACGGCGTTGCAGAACGAAAAGTACTTCTGCGATCTCGACGCCGTGGCAGGTGACGGAGACTTCGGATATTCGCTGGCGCGTGGGTTCGAATCGGTGTTGGACAAGTGGGACACCCTGGACGGCTCCAGCCCGTCGGCCTTTCTTCGAGGGGTAGCGACCACACTGGCGACCCGGCTCGGCGGAACGTCAGGCCCGATCTGGAGCACCGGGTTCCTGCGCGCGGGGGCGGCGGTCAAGGACCGCGCCGAGCTCCAGTCCGCGGACGCACTCGCCATGATCGACGCCGCGATCGCCGGAATCCAGCAGCGTGGGGGTGCGGCGGTCGGGGACAAGACGCTGCTCGACGCGTTGTGTCCCCTGCGCGATGAACTCGCGGCCATGCAGGCCGAGCCGCCGGCACGGATTGCCAGGGCCGCCGCGGTTGCCGCCCGTCGGGGGGCCACGCACACCAAGGAACTCAAGGCCAACCGGGGCCGCGCCAGCTATGTCGGCGAGCGCAGTATCGGCTATCCGGACCCGGGGGCGGTTGCCGTCGCTGTCATGGCCGAGAACATCGCTCAGCTCTGGGCCTCGGCAGCAACTATCACCCCGTCGCACCCGACCAGCAAGGAGTCCGCACAGTGAAGCGTTTCGTCAACGACCCGAAGGACTTCGTCGCCGAGATTCTCACCGGCATCGCCCGGGCCAACCCGCACACCCTGCGGTATGAGCCCGAACACAACCTCATTGTGCGTGCGGATGCCCCCGTCCCGAACAAGGTTGCCATCGTGCAGGGTTCGGGCTCCGGCCATGAGCCGGCCCATGTCATGAATGTCGGTCCCGGCATGCTCGACGTGGCCTGTCCCGGTGACGTCTTCGCGGCGCCACCGGTCGACTACGTGCTCGCCGCCATCCGGCAGGTCGCCACCGACGCCGGTGTTCTGCTGCTGGTCAACAACTACACCGGTGACAAGATGGCTTTCGAGATGGCCCAGGAGCTGGCGTCAGATGAGGGGATCGACGCTCAGTTGCTGTTCATCGATGACGATGTTGCGGTGCAGGATTCGACCTATACCGTCGGCCGCCGGGGTGTCGCCGGCAATTTCTTCGTCATCAAGGCCGTCGGTGCGGCCGCCGAACAGGGGCACAAGCTCGACGACGTCCGCAGTATCGGAGAGCGGGTCAACGCCAACACCCGATCGCTCGGCGTCGCCCTCACGGCGTGCTCACCGCCCGCCAAGGGTGCGCCCCTGTTCGACCTCGCGGACGACGAGATCGAGTTCGGGGTCGGCATTCACGGCGAGCCGGGGCGTCGACGGGAGAAGCTTCGCATCGCCGACGAGATCGTCGACGAAGTGATCGACACGGTCGTCGCCGACAAACCTTATGCATCCGGCACCAGGGTCGCCCTGATGGTGAACGGATTGGGCGCCACACCGATCAGCGAGCTGTACCTGCTCTACGGGCACGCTCACGACCGGCTCGTCGAGAAGGGGCTGCACGTGGAACGGTCCTACGTCGGGAACTACTGCACCGCCCTCGACATGGCCGGCGCATCGATCACGCTGGTCGAACTGGACGACGAGATCGCCGCGCTACTGGACGCACCGGCGTCCACGGCATTGCGGATCTACTGACCGAGGACCCCGACACCATGCGACTCGGCATACTGACCAGCGGCGGCGACTGTCCCGGTCTCAACGCTGTCATTCGTGGCGCTGTCCTCCAAGGCACGCGGGCGTTCGACGATCAGTTCGTCGGGTTCAAGGATGGGTGGCTCGGGGTCATGCAAGGTGACCACGTACCGCTGGACTGGCGGTCGGTACGCGGGCTCAACCGCCGCGGTGGCACGGTGCTGGGTACGTCCCGGACCAACCCGTTCGCCGCCGGACTCGACGATCGCACCGTGTACGACGCGCTGGCCCGGGCCGGTATCGACGCGCTGATCGCCATCGGTGGTGAAGGCACGCTGTCAGTCGCCAGAGAGCTCGGGCGAGGGGAGTAAACGTCATCGGCGTTCCCAAGACGATCGACAACGACCTGTCGGCCACGGATTACAGCTTCGGATTCGACACCGCTGTCGAGGTGGCGACCGAGGCGATCGACCGTATCCAGACCTCGGGAGAGGCGCACCACCGGTGCATGGTCGTCGAGGTGATGGGCCGCAACGCCGGATGGATCGCGCTCCACGCGGGCCTGGCCGCCAGCGCCCATGCCATCCTCATTCCCGAGGTCAAGGTCTCCATCAAGCAGATCTGCAGCTGGATCGAGAGCACCCGGGACCGGGGCCGCACACCTCTGGTGGTGGTGGCCGAGGGATTCGCGCTCGACACGATGGACGCGCCGCATCATCGGCATGGTCTGGACACCTTCGGCAGGCCGCGGCTCGGGGGATCGGGGAGTTGCTGTCGTCCCTCATCGAAGAGCACACCGGGATCGAAACACGTTCGACCACACTGGGATATATTCAACGTGGTTCGGTCCCCACCGCCTTCGACCGGGTCCTTGCCACCCGGGTCGGTATGGCGGCAGTGCGGTCGGCGCACCTCGGCGCCTGGGGCACCATGGTCGCGATCCATGGCACCGAACTGGTCAACGTTTCGCTCGACGAGGCGGTGGCGGAACTGAAGACCGTTCCAGCCGGCCGATATGACGAAGCCCTGACCTTGCTCGGATAGTGGCGGTCCGCCGACCCTGCGCCAGGCCGTTCGAAATTGAGAGGAACTCCCATGCCCATTGCCACACCTGACGCCGGTGCCGAGAGCGCAGGACCTACCGTCGCCGTCGTCGGCCCGGGGGCGATCGGCACCACGATTGCGGCGGCGCTCCACGAGGTGGGCCGGACGCCGATGATCTGCGGCCGCTCGCCTCGGGATTGTCTGGAGCTGACGGGCGCCGATGGTCGAATCGTCGTACCGGGTCCGGTGCGGCTCGACCCCGCGGGTCTGGACGGGACTTTCGATCTCGTCTTCGTCGCGGTCAAATCCACCCAGCTGGACTCGGCGGCACCGTGGCTGTCGGCGCTGTGCGGCCCGCGCACCGTCGTGTGTGTACTCCAGAACGGCGTCGAGCAGGAGGCGCTCGTCGCACCGTACGCTGCCGGTGGTCCGGTACTGCCGTCGGTGGTGTGGTTTCCCGCGCAACGCGAGCCCGACGGCTCGGTGACCTTACGCGGCGAACCGCGCATCACGGTGCCCGACGTACCGGGCGCCGGCGTGGTCCTCGACGCGTTGCGGGACACCAGGTGCGCCGTCGACGTGGCTCAGGATTTTCGGTCCGTCGCGTGGCGGAAACTCCTGCAGAACGCCGTCGCCGGCTTGATGGTGTTGACCGGTCGTCGTGCGGGTATGTTTGCCCGGCCCGATGTCGTCGAGCTGGCGCTGGGCTATTCGCGCGAATGTCTGGCGGTGGCTCGTGCCGAGGGTGCAGTCCTTGGTGACGAGGTGCCCCAGGCGATTGTCGACGGATTCCGTAATGCGCCTGCGGATTTGGGGACGTCTATCCTCGCCGACCGGCAGGCGGGCCGGCCCCTGGAATGGGACTGCCGCAATGCCGTGGTGCGGCGGCGCGGTCGGGCTCACGGAATCCCGACCCCGATCAGCGACCTCATCGTGCCGCTGTTGGCGGCCGCGAGCGACGGACCCGGTTGATGCGGCGGGCCGTCGAATATTGCAAGCTGAGGAGGACACCATGACCAGCAGTCCCACGCCGGTGTCGCCGGGCCGGATCGCGGTGGTGCGGGCCGGGGTGCTCGACGTCGCCTACGAACGCCACGGCGATCCGGCCGGTTGGCCGGTGGTGCTGCTGCACGGGTTCCCGTATGCGCCGCGGTGCTATGACGACGTGGTGGGCCCGCTCGTCGAGGCCGGCGCCGATGTAGTGGTGCCATATCTGAGGGGTTACGGCGCTACCCGATTCATCGATGCGGCGACGCCTCGTTCCGGCCAGCAGGCGGCGCTGGCCCATGACTTGCGATCCCTGATCGGCGCTCTGCACCTGAGCCGGCCGATCGTCGGCGGCTTCGACTGGGGAGGCCGTGCGGCGTGTCTGGTGTCGGCATTGTGGCCGGAGTCGGTGGCCGGGCTGATCACGGTCGACGGCTACAACGTGCAGGACCTGTCCGCGGCGTTGATCCCGCAGCTGCCGCAGCGGGAGTCCGTCTACTGGTACCAGTACTACCTGCACGGTGAGCGGGGTCGCCGCGGTCTGGAGATGTATCGCGCCGAGTACGCGAAACTGCTGTGGCAGCAATGGTCCCCGCGCTGGTCGTTCAGCGACGACACGTTGATGGCGACGGTGAAGGCGTTCGACAATCCGGACTTCGTCGACGTGGTGGTGCACAGCTACCGCCATCGCTACGGGCTGGTCGACGGAGACCCCGCGTACGAGGCGACGGAGCGCCGCATTGCGACCCGACCCGTGATCACGGTGCCGACCGTGGTGCTCGACACCCGATACGACGGACTCGGCCCGCGGCCGGGACCGGTAGCCATCAGGACCACTTCACCAAGCTGGTAGCCCACCAGGTCGTCGATGCGGGCCACGGGCTTCCGCAGGAAGACCCGCAAGCGTTCACCGATGCCGTGTTGCTGTTGTCCGACCGCTAACGTGCTGCGGTACTCCCCAAGAGATCGGCGATCGCCGTTGCGGCGTCGCCGGCCTCGGACGCGCCGGGCCAGCCGTTCAAGGCGCGCAGATCGGCGAGAAAGGCGCGTTCAGTGGGCGCCAAGGCGCGTTCTCGGCGATACGCTGCGACAATCGGCCGGCCGGTAGCCGCGGGCTGCACCGCGATGGTGGCAAGTAACCCATCGCGCACTTCCTGCCGGACGGTGTGCTCCGACAGCAAGGAGATTCCGAGTCCGGCCTTGACCGCCTGCTTGATCGTCTCGGTGCCCCACATCTCCATCGACGCGACGTCCGGTAATTGCCACCCGGACAGCGCCTCCGCCTGCAGCGACCGTGTTCCCGACCCCTGCTCACGCAGAATGAATCGTTGTGTTCGAAGTTCGTTCGCCGCGACGAGCCGATAGGCCAGTGGGTGGCCGGGTGCCGCCACGATGACCGCGAGATCCATCAGGACCCGTTCGACCTGGAGCTGCGTGGTCGACGGGTGGCCCGCGAACACGCCGAGTCCGACTTCGCCGGACAGGACTCGAGCGGTTAGTTGTTCGACGTTGCCGACGTACAGGCTGCATTCGATGTCTGGATGTCGCTGCTGGAACTGACCGAGCAGATGCGGGAGCAGGTAACTTCCGACCGTCGTGGTGCCACCGAGCGTCAGGTGGCCGCGGCCGAGTCCCTGTACCTGGCGGACGGCGGTGATGGCCTCTTCGCCTAGCAGAATGAATCGTCGGGCGTACTCGGCGAGCACCTCGCCTTCCGCGGTGGCCCTGGCCCGCCCACTCGAGCGGTCGATCAGAACCGCGTCGACCGCCGTCTCCAGCTGGCGGACGTGGTGAGACACCGATGGCTGGCTCATGAAGAGTTTGTTGGCCGCTGCGGAGAACCCCCGCATTCGACGACCTGTAGGAATACCCACAGGCGGTGTGGGCTGAGTTCCATGTCAGCCCACCCGGTTCGGTGCCGCGCTCGATGGTGTGCCGAGGGGGCGACGTCTGTCACGCGCCGGTGTTGGGTTGAGTTCAGGATCGGCAGCCATGGCGATCACCTCTCTGCGGAAGAAAACTACTTGTCTCTACAGCGTGACCTATATCTCGCCATCTGGCAACGGCCGATATTCGTCGATCAGCTGTACGGGTATAACGAAATATGGCTATAGGCAACCGCTTTTCCTTCAATGAGCCCTTGTGACCGGCGTTCTCCGCTTGTATGGTCAAGCGTGTGGTTGAGGCATTGCACACCCAGATCGCGCGAGATATCCGCGAACGGGTTCGCCTCGGGAAACTTGCCGTCGGTGCCCCGCTACCGACTGAAGCCCAACTCTGCGGCCAATGGAGATCCTCCCGCGGACCTGTCCGTCAAGCCCTGGCCACCTTGCGCGCCGAGGGTGTCATCGCCGGCGGCGCCGGCAAGCCCCCGGTCGTGTGCGCCGGCTCAGCGGGACAGCCTTTCGACACGCTGCTCTCGTATTCGGCGTGGGCGCATTCGATCGGGCGCGTCCCGGGGCAGCGCACCGTTGAGCTCACGCTGCGCCCCGCCGACGTGCACGCGGCGTCGATGTTGAATGTCGATGAGGGCACGCCCGTCGTGCACACTGTCCGATTGCGCTTCCTCGACGGCGGCCGAGCCATGCTGGAGCGCGCGACGTTCGTCGAACACATCGGGAGCCTGTTGTTCGAAATGGACTGCGACTCAGGCTCTTTATGGGCCTACTTACAGTCGCGCGGCGTCCAGCTCGCGACCGCCGCGCATGTCATCGACGCGGTGGGTGCGGACGCAGTCGATGCACGACTGCTCGGTGTAGCCGAGGGCTCTCCGCTGCTGCGCCAACAGCGTTCGACCCGGGCCGTCGGCGGAGAGGTCGTCGAATTCAATGACGACCGGTATTTGCCCGGCATCGTCAGCTTCACTCTGGAGAACAACCTCGACGTGCGTACCACCCTGGTACGTAACGCGAGGCCATAGAAAGGAAACCGATGAATAGCAGCATGATTCAGCCCGAACTCGTCGTACTGGACATGGCAGGTACGACGATCGACGAGGGGCTGGCGGTGTATCGCGTCCTTGAGGAGACCGTGCTCGCCCACGGCGGGTCGCCGTCTGAGGCCGACATCGCCAAGTGGCACGGCTCGGCCAAGCACGAGGCGCTGCGCGCTCTGCTCACCCCGCCCGGCGGAACTCCCTTGAGCGACGAGGTGCTGGCGCCGATCGTCGCAGACTTCCGTGCGCGCCTGGCGGCAGCCTATGCCGAGCGTCCGCCGGTGCCGCTACCGGGGATTCCCGAGGCGCTCGCCGACCTGCGGGCGGCCGGCATCCGCGTCGCCCTCAACACCGGCTTCGACCGCGATGTGGTCACCTCGTTGTTGGCTGCGCTCGGATGGGAGGGCGATACAGTCGCCGACGCCGTGGTGTGCGGCAGCGATGTGCGCTCGGGACGCCCGGCCCCGTTCATGATCTACCACGCCATGGAAGAGCTGGACATCCAGGACATCTCTCGGGTCCTGGTTGCGGGCGACACCCCCCGTGATCTGGAGGCCGGCACGAACGCCGGCGCAGGCTTCGTCGTCGGGGTGCTGTCCGGGGCGAGCGACGAGGCCGAACTCAGCGCTCACAAGCACACCCACCTGGTTTCGTCGGTGGCCGACCTTCCGCGGCTCCTCGGCGTGCGTCAAGCCTGGGTGAAGACCTCGTGACCGATCAGTTGCAACGACCAGCCAGCGGGGTCGATCGCACCCGCGCGGCGATCTGGCGTGGCGGCGACAAGGTGGCGCTGGAGTCGGTGACGGTGCCGCCACTGCAGGCCGGCGAGGTGCTCGTGCAGGTGGATCTGGCCACCGTGTGCGGCAGTGACCGGCACACGGTGAGCGGGCGGCGTGCACAACCCTGCCCTTCCATTCTCGGTCACGAAACAGTCGGGCGTATCGTGGCTTTCGGCGACAGCACAACGATGCATTCGGTGGATGGACGGCCCCTTGAGGTCGGCCAGCGTGTCATCTGGTCGGAGACTCTGCCCTGCGGCGCCTGCGACCGATGCCTCTCAGGTGTGAGCGCCAAATGCCGCACGGTGCGCAAGGTGGGCCACGAATCCTTCGAGTCGGGGTGGGCGCTGTCCGGTGGGTATGCCGAGCATGTCCTCCTCCCGAAAGGGATGCCGATCGCCCTAGTGGGTGACGAGGTGAGCGACGACGTCGCCGCACCGGCGGCTTGTGCCACCGCGACGGTCATGGCGGTGGTCGAACGCGCCATGCCCCTGGCGGGCAAACGGGTGGTCGTGATCGGCGCAGGAATGCTCGGTCTGACTGCGCTAGCGGCCGCAGCCGCGTCCGACGCCTCGGCGGTAACCGCGGTCGACCCCGCGGCCGAACGCCGGGCAATGGCGAAGCGCTTCGGCGCCACCGCAGTAGTCGCGTCCATCACGGAGGTGGATCAGTGCGACGTACTGATCGAATTGTCGGGCAAGGCAGCCGCGTTGCAGGAGGGCTTGGGCAAACTCGACGTCCAGGGCGTAGCCGTCTTCGCCGGCTCTGTGGCTCCAGACGGTGACATCGCCGTGGATCCGGAGGCAGTGGTGCGCCGCCACCTTTCGTTCTTCGGTGTGCACAACTACGAGCCACGCCACCTCATCCAGGCGCTCACCTTCCTCGAGCAAACCACCGGTCGATTCCCTTGGTCGGATCTCGTGGCCGACCCAGTGCCGCTCGACCAGATCAGTGACCTGCTGATCGGGGCACCGGGACCGAAACCGCGGTATTCGATCGCGCCCTAGCCGCCGGCCCGATCTCGGGCCGCACCCTGGGCGCATCGGGCGACATCCACTCGGTGCCACTGAACTTCCCCGGGTTCTCCGATCAGTGCGCCGGTCCGTCAGCGTCGGCCCGCTGATGATGTCATTCCGGTCCGGTGACCCTGCGATGGTCACCGGACCGGTCGTCCCACGCCCGGGCCGCTCTGAGGATCTGCCGGCGTGGCATGTGATGAAGCCTCAGGTCCCGGGCTGGGAGAGGTCCTCGGCCAGCGCGGCCGCGGCTTCGTCGATGATGGCGCGCATGGCACGTTCGGCCGCCGCTTCGTCCCGCAGACGCACGGCGCGGGCCACTTCGTCGTGCAGTTCGATGGCGGCCGGATTTGGCCGGTCCGGCATCATGCCGTGGTGGGTTCGGCCGGCGAGCACTTCGGCCACCACGTCGTAGAGCGACCGGAACATCTCGTTGCCGCTGGCGTCCAATAACGTGCGATGAAAGACCTTGTCCGCCAGGAGATATGATTCGAGATCTCCGGAGCGGCCGTGCACCACCATGTCCGAGACCGCGGCCGCGAGTATCCGGCAGTGGTGCGGGTCGGCCCGCCTGGCGGCCAGCGCCGCCGCCGTCGGTTCGAAACCGCGCCGCAATTCCGACAGCGACAAGAGTTGGGCGGCGCGGTCACCGGCGTCCAGCCGCCAGCGAATCACCCGGGGGTCGAAGACATTCCAATTCGTGGCGGGCTGGATGGTGATGCCGACGCGCCGTCGCGGTGCGACCATGCCCATTGATTCCAGCACGCGGATCGCCTCGCGGGCGACCGAGCGGGACACCCCATGTTCGGCGCTGACGCTGTCCAGGGTCAGTACGTGGCCCGGCTCGTAGCGTCCGGACACGATGGCCTCGCCGAGTGCGGTCAACACGTTGCTGTGCAACTCGCTGACCAATGGTTCGGACGCCACGCATATATGTTGTCATAGGCCGATCGAAACTGCCTTAAAACAGACCCAAGCGGAATCGGTGGTTGCAAAAGTATGACGATTGCGGCATTCTGTGTGACACGCCGCACAGGAGGGTAGACGCAAGCATGACCTCGCCCATCGTCGTCATGGGGGTATCCGGGTCGGGGAAATCGACCGTCGGCGCCGCCTTGGCGCAGCGGCTCCGCGTCCCGTTCGCCGACGCCGACGACTTCCACCCGCCCGCCAACATCGCGAAGATGACCGCAGGCCACGCACTCGACGACGACGACCGCTACCCGTGGTTGGAGGCCATCGGCGAGTGGCTCGCCGGGCACGCCGGGGGCGGGGTGATGAGTTGCTCAGCGCTCAAGCGCAAATACCGCGACCAGATCCGGCGACACTGCCCTGACGTCCGGTTCTTACACCTCAGCGGTGCGGCGGAGGTCATCACCCGCCGGCAGGCCAGCAGACCGGGGCATTTCATGCCCGCGTCGTTGCTCGCCTCGCAGTTCGAAACCCTCGAACCGCTCGATGCCGACGAAGACGGACTCAGCATCGACGTCGACCAGAGCATCGACTCGATCGTGGACCAGTACGTAGCCCGCACGACAGGAGTGAACGGATGAACCTGACCACCTCCGTATTGGCTGACGCGCCTGAATTGGCGATCCCGGTGGCGCCGGGGTGGCAGCTGATCCTGGCATTCCTGGCCGGCATCGCCGTGATCGTCGTCCTGATCACGGTCTTGAACCTGCACCCGTTCCTGGCGTTGATCTTCGGTGCACTGACCGTGGGCATCGTGGCGGGGGAGAACCTGGAAAAGGTGCTCAAGTCGTTCTCCGACGGCTTCGGTTCGACCGCGGCCGGCGTCGGCATCCTGATCGCCCTCGGCGCCATGTTCGCCAAACTGCTCGCCGATTCCGGCGGTGCGGACGAGATCGTCGACACCATCGTCGGGCACGCCTCGCCGCGGGCGCTGCCCTGGGCGATGGCCCTGGTCGGCGCGATCATCGGGTTGCCGATGTTCTTCGAGATCGGCCTGGTGCTGTTGATGCCGGTCATCTACCTGGTTTCCCGGCGCTCGCAGCTGTCCCTCATCACCGTCGGAATCCCGGCTCTGGCAGGGCTTTCCGCGATGCACGGCTTCGTACCTCCGCACCCCGGCCCGCTGACCGCCATCTCCCTGCTCGACGCGAACCTCGGCGTGACCCTGGCGCTCGGCGTCGCGGTAGCGATCCCCACCATCATCGTGGCCGGACCGCTGTTCGGAAAGCTTGCCGGTCGATGGGTCGTGGTCGACGCGCCCGACACCTTCGCCCGAGACGAGTTTGCCGCCCACAGCGAGGGCCCCGGCGCGGCGGTCGCGACCGGTCGGCAACTGCATCGGCCGTCGTTCGCGATGACAATGTTCTCGGTGCTGCTACCGGTGGTGCTGATGCTCGGCAAGGCGCTGGTCGACATCTTCATCGCCGACGAGAATCAATGGTTTCGAGTCACTTTCGACGTACTCGGTACCCCGCTGATCGCCCTGCTGATTGCGGTCATCGTGGGCATCTTCACCCTCGGTGTGGGTGCCGGCATGTCCCGCGACCAAGTGACCAAGTGTGTCGAGTCAGGCCTGCCGCCCGTCGCAGGCATCATCTTGATCGTCGCTGCGGGCGGCGGCTTCAAGCAGGTGCTCGTCGACAGCGGCATCGGCACCTTGCTCGCGGACTGGGCCAAGGGCGTCAACATCTCGGTGATTCTGCTGGCCTGGGTGCTGGCCGTACTCATCCGACTGGCGACCGGTTCGGCAACCGTCGCGACCATCACCGCTTCCGCACTGATGCTCGGGCTGGTCGAGGGCCTCGGCACCGGACAGGTGTCGCTGGTGGTGCTGGCCGTCGGCGCGGGATCACTGTTCTTCTCCCACGTCAACGACGCCGGCTTCTGGCTGGTCAACCAGTACTTCCGGATCAGCGTGGGCCAGACCATCAAGACCTGGTCGCTGATGGAGACGGTGCTGTCGGTGACCGGCCTGGTCGTGGTGCTGCTGCTCAGTTTGGTGATCTGAGCGGCGTCAGCCCTTGACGACCTGCGTACCGCCGGCCAGCTCGTCGTGCTTGCCCTGCTTGGTCGGGCTGTTGTTGATGGTCACCGCGATCACGATGTAGGCGATGAACGCCAGCAGTCCGCCGAGGTAAGGGATGACCGACAGCAACGTGAACGAGTTGCGGATCGCCGATTGCTGCACAGTGGGCTTCGGTGCTCCGCCGGGCCCGTGAACGCTCAGACCGAGGATCTTCTTCGCCGGCGTCCACCCCTGCGTCACCTCGAAGGCGACGAAGTAGACGAACGTCAGTACACCCGAAAACAGGCCGGTGACAAGGATGTTGCTGGTTGCGTGGAAGATCAGCGCCAGCAGGAACGCGACGATGCCCACGATGACGCCGTCGATCAACCGAGCGGCGAAGCGTAAGCCCAACCCGCCCGGTTGCCCGGCAGGCGCGGGCGGGTAGCCTCCCGGATATCCGCCTGGGTAACCGCCGTAGCCGGGCTGGCCGTACTGATTCGGCGGCGGCGGCGGCGGTGGTGGGGGATATCCCCCGGGTGGTGGACCGTAGGCATTGGGATCGTAGTCACCCGTGGTCATCAGATCGCTCCTCCCGCTGGCTCGGTCTGGCCCAATCTACCCGGAGGGCCGGACCTTGCAGGGGCTTCGCCGCGTCGCGATCCGAACGTCGTCAGCGCTTGGCCAGCTTCTTGGCTCTTTTCTCGGCCTTCTTGTTGGCTTTCCTGGCCTGCGACCGGGTGGTCTCGATCAGCTCGCCACCTTGGTCTCTGGCCACCTCGGCGAATTCGATGCCGCGTTCGCGCGCGACCTCGGCCAGCTCGACACCGCGTTCCCGGGCCACCTCGGCGAATTCGGCGGCCAATTCGGCACCGCGTTCGCGGGCGATGTCGGCGATTTCGGCGCCGCGCTTGCGGGCTGTCTCGATCAACGGCGCGGTGCGCTCGCCGGCAGCCAGCGCCAGCTCGCGGCCGCGCTCGGCGCCCACCTGCAGGCCGTGGCCGACCTTGGGACCCACCTTGTCGAGTACGTCGTTGTCCAGCAGACTCGAGCTCGAGCCCTGCACGCCGGAGGCAATGGCCTCGCTGACCTTGCGAGCCGCCCGGCGCCCGCGCCAGCCCAGCGACGGCTTACCCGCGGTGTCGGCGGAGGCGATGATCAGACCGCCGAGCAGGCTCATGTCGGTGAGGAACTCGCGGCGCTTCTGTGCCTTGAGCTGTTGATCGGTTTCAGCCCAGAACATGTGCGCGCCGAGGTTGGCGGGTATGACGGTGAAGGCCAGGACAGCCGAGGCCAGCCGGGGCAACCGACCCGACGCCAGCAGTAGTCCGCCACCGATCTGGACCGCGGCGTTGATCTTCGCGAAGGTTTCCGGGTCGCTCGGCACTCCGGAGCCGACGGGCTCGGGCAACTTCTGCAGGCCCTCGAGGGCGGGCCGGGCGGCTTCGGCGGCTGGTTTGGGACTTCTCAGGGCGTCGAATCCCTGACCGATGAACACCGCCGCCAGCATGGGCCGGGCAACTTTGCGAATCAACATGGCGGCGGTGTTCCCGGCGGCGTTCGCCGCCAAACCCGGGTCGTTACCCGCCGAGGCGGCGCATCCACAACGGGAAGACAACCCAGGCGACCAGCATCGCGGCGGCGGTGACAACCCCGGCGAACACCCCGGCTGAGTCGCCGAGGACGGCTCCGAACACCACGATCGCGACGCCGGTCAGGGCAGCTCCCAGGAGCAGCAGGCCGTTGAACGCGAACCGGTGTGCGGCGGATACCAGCGGCCGCAGCTTGTGTCGCCGAAACAGCAGCCGGTGCATGCCGACCGGTGCCACCAGTAGCACGGTGGCGGTCAGCGAGCACCCGACGGTGGCCAGGTACACGCCGTGGAGCCAGGCGCTCAGCGTGGCGAACCGGTCCTGGAACGGCAGAGTCAGCAGGAATCCGGTGAGCAGCTGCACACCGGTCTGGGTCACCCGCAGCTCCTGAAGCAGGCTGGACCAGTTACGGTCCAGCCGTTCGGCCTCGGTCTCCGAGCGGGCCGCGGAGTTCCACCGCGCGTCGAGTTCGGGATGGTCGACATCCACCTGGTGGAGATGCCCGCCGAGGTGCCCGGAGAAACCCCGGGCACTGGGCTATTCGCCCCGGCCCGGGGTGTGGGCCAGATCCGGCGACTCGGCGCGTTCGGCCAGTGCCTCGGCACCGGGACCCTCGAATGCGCGTCCGCGTTGCTCGGCCCGCGGGCTGCCGCTGAACAACGTCGAGTCGGCGCGGTTGGCGCGCGCGCCACCGTCATGGGTCTGCAGGCCGCCCGAGGCACCGGCGAACTGCTCGATCCGCCAGCGCGGCAGCGCCCCGGGGTTGGTCCGCTGCAACCATCGCACCATTCCCTCGCGCACCGCACACCGCAGGTCGAACAGGGCGCCGGCGTTGGCTGCGCTCACCAGCATCCGCACCCGCAGATGGCCGCCGACCGCGTCGGTCACCTGCAGGACGCCGACCCGGCCGTCCCACAGATCGCTGCCGGACAACAACCGATCCAGTTCGGCCCGCATACCGTCGAGCGGGACGGTGAAATCGACATCGAGTTCGGCGGTCCCGAGCAGTTCGGTGGCCTGACGCGTCCAGTTCTGGAAGGGAGTGGTCGTGAAGTATGTGCACGGCAATACCAATCGGCGCTCGTCCCAGAGGTGCACCACGACGTAGGTCAGGGTGATCTCCTCGATACGGCCCCACTCCTCCTCCAGCACGACGACGTCGCCCACCCGGATCGCGTCGGAGAACGCGATCTGGATTCCGGCGAACGCCGCACCCAGGGATGTCTGGGCGGCAAGCCCGGCAACCACCGAGAGCACACCGGCGGAAGCGAACAGGGTCCGGCCCAGGTCGACGAAGGACGGGAAGGTCATCAGCGCGGCAGCGGTGCCGATGAGGATGACGACGGCGACCGCGATCCGGCGCAGCACGGTGACCTGAGTGCGGATCTTGCGGCGGTGCCGGTCGGCGTCGGTCATCTGGGTGTCGCCGCCGCCGAAGCGGGCGATCACTCGTTGCTCGACGACCATGGCCAGACTGCTCATCACCCAGGTCAGCGCCGCGATCAGCAGGATCACCAGTATCTGGTGAACGGTGTTGCGCCAGAACGCATCCGTTTCGGTGACTCGGTCGAAGGCCGCCAGCGCGGCGATCGTCATCAGGGTGACGCGGGCAGGTGTACGGGTCAGTCGGGCGACGTCGGCCAAGAGGTCGCTGCGCCGGCCGAGGCGTTGCAAGACCCAGGACAACAGCGACCCCGCTGCGTAGGCCACGGCGATCGCACCCGCGACCCAGGCGGCCATGATCGCGAAGGAGGTGGCGGAGTTCAGTTCGGTGTGTTCTGTCATCAGGCGGTGTCACTTCCGAGATCGGAGACTTCATCGTCAGATGGTCGGCGCCGCGGCGCCCCGGTGCTTTCGCGTACCCGTCATGCCGCGGTTCGAGGCCTCCGCCCGTTCATTGAGACAGCGATCACACCGCTGTCAGGCCAGCAGCATGCGCGCCGAGGCTTCGAGGCGGGTGGCGATCTCGGTGTAGGACGCATATCCCATGCCGGCCCGGACCAGCGCCCCGGCGTAGAGCTGTTCGAGTGATTCGACGATGTCTGAATCAGACTGGGCGCCAAGGGCTGAGCACAACCGTTGGTGAATCTCGCGGCCGATCCGGAAGCGTAGGTGCTCGACGTCGGGATCCTTGCCGAGTAGTGCGGTGGTGACCGCGCCGGCCAGCTCGGGCTCGTCGGCGACCAGCAATGCGATGTTGCGCAGCACGCCGACCACCCGCTCGATCGGATCGGGGGAGTCGTCCGGCGGTGTGCTGGCAGAGGCCAGTCGGCGCCAGAACACCTCGGCGACCAGGTGCTCTTTGGAGGAGAAGTAGGTGTATGCCGTCGCCGCCCCGACACCGGCTTCGGCCGCGACCATCCGGATCGTCAGGCCGGAGAATCCCTCCCTGCTGAGAACGTCGACCGCGGCGCGGCCCAGACGGTCCACCGTGGCGGCCTGCTTCGCTGACAACCGGCGTCGCGTCGATTCCCGAGCTACCGGATCAGACACATGTCCGGACGCTACTACAACCGATCTGCACCGACAAGGTGCGCGCTGGCCATCGACTACGTCGACGGGTTAGGTTCGACACATGAGCCGCACCGAGACCACGCTTGCCGCGCAAACTTCCAGACTGTTCGATCTCGCCGAGCAGGTGGTGGGTTTCATGCCCGCCGACGAAGGCCGGGCGTTGTACGACGCGGCTCTGCGATACCTCGATCGCGCAGTGGCGGTGGAGATCGGGACCTATTGCGGCAAGTCGACCGTGCTGCTCGGCGCCGCGGCCGCCGCCACGGGCAGCGTGCTGTACACGATCGACCACCATCACGGATCCGAAGAGCATCAGGAAGGCTGGGAGTTCCACGACACGACGATGGTGGACCCGGTCAGCGGCCGGTTCGACACCCTGCCCACCTTCCGCCGCACGCTGGACGCTGCGGACCTCGACGACACCATCGTCGCAGTGGTGGGCAAGTCGCCGGTGGTTGCGCGTGGCTGGCGGACACCGGTGCAGCTGCTGTTCATCGACGGCGGCCACAGCGAGACCGCGGCGCAGCAGGACTATGACGGCTGGGCCAAATGGGTCGCCCCGGGCGGGACGCTGATCATCCACGATGTCTTTCCCGATCCGCGCGACGGCGGTCGGCCGCCGTACAACATTTATTGTCGCGCATTGGATTCCGGCGAATTCACCGAAGTCAGCGCCACCGGCTCGCTGCGGGTGCTGGAAAGGACCGGGTCGGGAGTGCCCGGCGAAGAGCTGGTCAGCTCCTGACGCATTCACAGTCGTAGTCGCCTTCCAGGCCGCGGGGGAGCGCGTCGGCGCGGAAGATGCCGCTGCCGCCTGTGGTCGCCGACAGCGCGTCGGCCGCCAGGATCACCGCCGCGCCGGTCCAGGTGGTCCGCTCCACCGGCCAGCGCTTTCCGTCGGCGAAAACCAACCCGGTCCAGTAGGAGCCGTCTGTCTCGCGCAGATGCTGCATCGCGGCGAACTGGGTCAGTGCCCGCCGCCGCTCGCCCATCGCGTCGAGTGCCAGGACCAGTTCACAGGTTTCGGCACCGGTCACCCACGGCCGGTCGTTGACGCAGCGGATCCCCAGGCCGTCGACGACGAATTCGTCCCATCGGGCGGTGATCCTGGCCGAGGCGACCGGCCCGCGCAACGCTCCGCCGAGGATGGGGTAGTACCAGTCCATCGAATGGTGTGGTTTCTCGGTGAAGGCGTCGGGATGTTCGGCGATGGCGTGCCCCAGCCGGCCGAGGGCGATCTCCCACTCAGGCTGCGGGTCGTCGACCTGGTCGGCAAGCGCCAGTGCGCAGCGGATGCTGTGGTAGACACTGGCGCAACCGGTCAGCAGTGCCTCGGGGAGTGCACCGGCCGGGCCTTGCGCCCAATAGATCTCGCCGGTACCGGCCTGCAGGCCCAACACGAAGTCGATGGCCGCGCGCACCGTCGGCCACATGTGCTCGGCGAAGGCACGATCACCGGTCACCAGCACGTGATGCCAAACTCCGGTGGCGATGTAGGCGCAGAAATTGCTGTCGCTGTTGGCGTCCTCGATGACCCCGCGGCGGTATTGGATCGGCCACGAACCATCGGCACGCTGCTCGTGACGGCACCACTCGTAGGCCGCGCGGGCGGGCTCCAGCAGTCCGGCCGTGGTCAACGCCATGGCACATTCCACGTGGTCCCACACGTCGGTGTGACCGGTCTCCGACCACGGGATCTCGCCAGACGACTCCTGCACGGCTGCAATGGATTCCGCTGTTTGACGGCACTGCTGCGGCGTGAGGATGCCGGCGACGCCCGGGACGCCCTCGAGATCAGAGGGGCGCGGCATCCGTGATCGGCTTCTCGAAGTAGAGTGCCACGCTCTTGCCCACGAGCGGGTTGAGCGCGGATTCGGCGACTCGGGTCAGCGCGGGCTTCGACATCATGTCCCAAACCAGCAGTCTGTGGTATGCCTTCACCGCGGGATGCTCCGGCTTCTCCACGCCGACAGCACATTTCAGCCACCAGAACGGTGAGTGTAGAGCGTGAGCATGGTGTGAGTGGGTGAAGGTGAGCCCGCCCCGGACCAGTTTGGCCTTCAGCTCGTCAGCCTTATAGATCCGGATGTGGCCACCCTCGTTGGCGTGATACTCGTCGGACAGCAACCAGCAGATTCGCTCGGGCAGCCAGCGCGGAACTGTGACAGCCAACTTGCCACCGGGCTTGAGCACCCGAATCAACTCGGAGATCGCACTGTCGTCATCGGGAATGTGTTCCAGGATCTCCGAGGCGATCACGCAGTCGAACGTGTCGTCGGGGTAGGGCAGCGCCAGCGCGTCACCCACCACCACCTGTGCCTTGGCTGCGGCAGGAGCCTCGCCTGCCTGGCCCATCGCCTGCAGCAAGGTGTCGACATCGGCCAGTTCGGCGGCGTCCTGGTCGAAGGCGATCACGTTGGCTCCGCGGCGGTAGGCCTCAAAGCTGTGCCGTCCGGCGCCGCAGCCGACGTCGATGACCTTCTTGCCCGGGCCGATCTCGAGCCGGTCGTAGTCCACTGTCAGCATGGTTCGTCGACCGCCTCCACGGTGCTGGCGACCCGGCCGGTGCGTCCGGCCCTGGCGATCGCTTGTTCATAGACGCGCACTGTCTGGGCGGCAACTGATTCCCAGCTGAACACGTCCAGGGCGCGGCGCCGACCGGCTGCGCCCAGCCATTGCCGGCGCTCCGGCGACTCCAGTTGGCGGCCGAGTGCCGCAGTCAACTCGGCGACGTCGCCGGGAGTCACCAGGTCCGCGCATTCGCCGTCGGGGCCCAGCACCTCGGGCAGCGCGCCCGCCCGGCTCGCCACGATCGGCGTGCCGCTGGCCATGGCCTCGACCGCCGGCAACGAGAAGCCCTCGTACAGCGAGGGGATACACGCGATCTCCGCCGAGGCGAACAGCCGTGCCAACTCGTCGTCGGACAGCCCGCTGGAGATGTGCACGATGTCGCTGATACCCAGTTCGGCGATCAGTTTCTCGGTCGGTCCGTTGGGCTCGAGCTTGGCGACCAGTTGCAGCTCGAGGTCGTGATCGGTGCGCAGCTTCGCCACCGCGTGTAACAGGTGTCCGATCCCTTTGAGGGGGCGGTCCGCGCTGGAGATGGCGATGATGCGTCCGGGCACCCGAGGGTGGCTGGACGGCTTGAACAAATCGGTGTCCACGCCCAGCGGTACCACGCGCAGTTGGTCTGGGCTGACCCCGAAGTCATCGGCGATGTCGGTGGCCGACGACGACGAGACGGTCAGCAGATCCGGGATTCTGCGTGCCACCTTCTTCTGCATTTCGGCGAAGCCATACCACCTGTGCACCAACGGCTTCCGCCACCATTTGGCGGCCGCCAAATCCAGCACCCGGTCCCTGGTGATCGGGTGGTGCACGGTGGCGACAACGGGCAGGCCGTTCTGTGCGATCTTGAGCAGGCCGCTGCCCAGGCACTGATTGTCGTGCACGACGTCGAACTCGTCGCGACGCTGGGCGAGCAGGCGGGCGGCGCGCAGGCTGAAGGTGCGTGGCTCGGGGAACCCGGAACTCCACATGGTGGCCAGCTCAAGCACGTCGATGCTGTCCCGGATCTCGCTGGGACGGGGCGTGCGGAACGGGTCGGGTTCCCGGTACAGGTCCAGGCTGGGGACCTCGGTCAAACGCACCCGAGCATCGAGCAATTCGGGATAGGGCTGGCCGGAGAACACCTCGACGTCATGGCCCAGTTCGACCAGGCCGCGGCTCAGATGGCGTACATAGACACCCTGCCCGCCGCAATGGGTCTTACTGCGATAGGACAGCAAAGCAATTCGCATGCTCACGCTCCTGCAACGTCCACGACCGACGCGGCCGAATCACCCGCTGGGCTCGCGTATGTCATCGTGTAAGGACCCGGACGGTGGCAGCGAGCTGTCTGGACATGTGTCTGGACTATAATTCGATTAGCTACACAGTGCAACGTAAGTGCCCGGCAGCCGCGTCGGTGAGGGATACATTCGGCTAGATGCGCTACGACTGGCAAACATTGTCCGACGGCGTACACCGCTGCCGGCTACCGTTTCTAGACGTCACTGTTGGCCTGGTCCACGGCAGCCGGAACGTATTGCTGATCGATTGCGGCACAACGCTGTTGGAAGCCGCTCAGATCGCCGATGATGTCGCCGAGCTGACCGGCGCGGTGGTCACGCAGGTGGTGCTGACCCATCACCATTTCGACCACGTGCTGGGTTCCGCCGGCTTCGGCGGGGCGATGATCCACGCCTCCGCCGGCGTCGTCACGGCACTGACCTCCGGCCTCGGCGAGCTTCGCGCGGATGCGCTCGGCTACGGGGCCGACCCGGCGCAGGTGGCGCGCGCGATCGCCGCAACGCGCGCACCCGACCGCGTCGTGACGAGCGCGGTCCTCGACCTCGGTGGCCGGTTGGTGCGAGTCGAGCATCCCGGCCTCGGTCACACCGACCACGACCTCGTCGTCGTGGTGGATCCCGTCGCGCCGGGACAGCGGCGCGTGGTCTTCTGTGGCGACCTCGTCGAGGAGTCCGCCGACCCGGCGATCGGCGCCGACTCGGACCTGGATGCCTGGCCCTCGACGCTGGACCGGGTTCTCACCCTGGGCGGTCCGGACGCGATCTACGTGCCGGGCCACGGCGCATTGGTGGATGCCGAGTTCGTCCGGGTTCAGCGGCAGTGGCTGGCAGCCCGCGGCGCCCGCTGAACCGAGCTCACCACCCGGTCGAGAGCACCCGATCCAGCATGTCGGCGAAGAAGTCGGCCGACTCGCGGGTGATACACATCGGGGGCTTGACCTTCAGGATGTTCTGGCGGTCGCCGGTGGGTTGCACGATGACGCCGAGTTCACGCATGCGCTCGCAGATCGCGGCAGTCTCCTCGGGCGCCGGCTCCAGCGTGACGCGATCGCGCACCAATTCGACACCCATGTAGAGCCCGCTGCCGTGCACAGTCCCGATCAGCTCGTGGCGGTCGGCCATCGCCGCGATCCGGGACTTCAGGTGGTCGCCGATGGTCAGCGCGTTCGCCTGCAGCCCTTCGGATTCCAGCATGTCCAATACTGTCAGGCCCACCACGCACGACACCGGGCTGCCCCCGGCTGAGGAGAAGAAGTAGCCCTGGGTGCGGTACTTCTCGGCGATCTCTCGGGTGGTGATCACCGCCCCGAGCGGCTGCCCGTTCCCCATCGCTTTGGCAACGGTGACGATGTCGGGAATCACGTCCTGCTGCTGGAAAGCCCAGAACCACCGGCCGGTGCGACCGTAGCCCACCTGAACCTCGTCGGCGATCGCCAGCCCACCCGCCGCGCGGACCGCGGCGTAGACGGCCTTGAGATAACCGTCGGGTAGGGCCATCCCGCCGGCGTTGCCGTAGAACGGTTCGCAGATGAATGCTGCTGGCGAACGACCTTGTGCAGCAAGACCTTCGATGATTCCGACGGCCTCCGGAGCGTAGCGCGCCGCGTCCGGGCCGCGATGCTCTCCGCGGTATGGATTGGGGGAGGGCACGGTGTGAACCCAGTCCGGACGGGTGGCCAACGCGTTGGGGTTGTCGGCCACCGACGTCGACACCGCGTCGGTGGCGTAGGTCCAGCCGTGGTACGCCTCGGCCATCGCGATGACGTCCTGGCGTCCCGTCGTCGCCATCGCCAGTCGCAGGGCCAGATCGCCGGCTTCGGACCCGGAGTTCACCAGGAAGACCGTGTCCAGCGGCTCGGGCAGGGTGGCGGCCAGTCGCTCCGAGAGGGCCACCACCGCACCGTAATTGAACCGCGAGTTGGTGTTGAGTCGGCGCCACTGGCGGGCCACCGCCTCGGCCAGCGCGGGGTGGCCGTGGCCGAGGACGGCCACATTGTTGACCATGTCGAGGTAGCTACGCCCGTCGGTGGCCAGCATGTGTTCCCGCCAGCCGCGTTCGATGCGCGGTGGGTTGAGGTAATAGTGCTCCTGCACGCTGGCGAAGGAGTCCGCGCGACGGCGCCAGAGCGCCTCGCTGTCGTCAACCGCCGGCGTCAGCGGCGCCAGCCCGAACAGCGCGCTCGGATCGTGCACCAGGCTCAGCCATCCCGGCGCGTACTCGGGTCGGACGAAGTCGGGTACCTGCTGCTCCCGCGTCCGCCACTGGATCCAGATCCGTCCGTCGGCGGTGCCCAGGGCGGCGCCGAGTGCCACCTCGTCGCCGGGATGCAGCTGCGCGTCGGTGCTGAACCTCCCACGCACCTCGACCGTGCCCGCGGTTCCGGCCAGCCTGATGCAGTCGGAGTCGGCCGCCTCGAGCACACCGGCCCACGGCGCGGTGATCGGCAGTGGGGCACCTGGCCACAGGTCGACACCGGTGCCGACGGTGGCCGCGGACTGCGCGCTCAACGGCACCGATCGGGTGAGCCGCGGCTGCCCGAAATTCGTCACCACGGCCACCGCACCGTCCGCCAGTGCCGTCGCGGCCAGCTTGTCCTCGCACCCGCCGTCGAGCCAGGCTCCGGAATCCATCGCGTCGGCATCGGTGGACAGGTCGAGTCGCAGCACGGTGGCCGAGGTCAGGCCGCCGATCAGCGCCGCCTCGACGGTAGGCGACTGGGCGGGGTGCGCGGCCCCCAGCACCGCGCGGATCTGCGCGGTCATCACCTCGGTGGGCACCTCGATGGCCCGCTCGAAGATCCGCCACTCGAAATCGAGCGCCTCGGTGGCGTAACTGTTGTCGGCGTCGATGGCCGCTTGGTGGATGCCGCTGACCACGAGCACCGCGGCCCGCAGCACGACCAGCGGCCACAGCGCCTCGATCTCGGCGGGACCGAGCGGACGTATGGCGTGGAAGGCGGCGATCGCCGGCAAGGTGGCCGCGGGTTCGCCGCCCTCATGGCGCAGCAGCGAGGAGACCGCCACCGCGAGTTCGCCGACCGTCCACGACCGGGTCAGGTCTCCGAGGTCGATGATGCCGTCGGGCACCTGGCCGGTCTCCGGTGAACTGCACACCACGTTGTCGTCGGTGATGTCGCCGTGGATCACCTGAATCGGCAGATCCTCGGCGAGGTCGGCCACCACCCGCCAAGCGGCGTTCGCCGCCGCCTCGACGGCGTCGCGACGCGGCATGTCGCTGACGTGTGGCGCGAGTACCTCGACCGTGCGCTGGGCGTAACGCAGGTCCCACTGCAGGATGCGGTCGACGCCGGGATGCTCGAAACCGGCCAGGGCGCGGGCCGTCCGGCCGGCCAGCGTGCCCAGCGCGGCCGCGCGGGTGGGGGACAGGTACTGGTCACCGGTCATGGTGCCGCCGGACAGATAGCTGATGATCCGCGCGTACAACACGGCGCCGTTGTCGCCCCGCACCTCGGCGATGTCCGGGGTCCCCGGCAACCGTACGTTCGTCGCCGTGCGCACTCCGGACTCGCTCTGACAGATGTGTGCCGCCGCGGCGTCCTGCGCCTCGAGTTCGGTGCGGGAGAAGACCGGGTTGGCGATCTTGAGCACCCCGATCGGCCCGCCGCCGGATCCCCTGAGCAGGAAGTTGGCGTCCTGCTGGCTGCCCAGTGGGAGCGCATCGGCGTCCACTCCGAAATGCCTCTTGGCGATGTCGCGCGCCTGCGCCGCGGTGATCGCCGGGACGGGCAGTTCCGCGGCCTGGAAAAAGTCGAACAGTGTCATGTATTCGGGTGTCCTCGTCGGCAAATTCGGCGCTCCCACTGTACTGCGGCCTGTACTGCGGCCGCCGATACGCCGAGTGCGGCAGCGCCGGGCAGGTAGTACCGGTCCGGTTCTGCCGATACGGTGTGCAGATGCGGGCGCTGATCATCGTCGACGTACAGAACGACTTCTGCGAGGGAGGGTCGCTGGCGGTACCGGGAGCCGGCGCGGTGGTCGGGGCGATCAACCGCTTGCTGGCCGGTGAACACGGCTACGACCACGTGGTGGCGACCAGGGATTTCCACGTCGATCCAGGCGCGCACTTCGCCGACGAACCCGACTACGTCGACTCCTGGCCCCGGCACTGCGTGGCGGGCACCCGCGGTGCCGACTTCCATCCCGAGCTGAACACCGCGCCGTTCGAGGCGGTGTTCGACAAAGGAGCTCACACCGCTGCCTACAGCGGCTTCGAGGGGTCGGCCGATCACACCTCTCTCGACGAGTGGCTGCGGGCTCGCGATGTCGACGAGGTCGACGTCGCCGGCATCGCCACCGACTACTGTGTGCGCCAGACTGCGGCCGACGCGGCCGAGGCAGGCTTCAAGACCCGTGTCCTGGTCGATCTCACGGCCGGTGTCGCTCCCCAGACGACCGAACAGGCGCTGCGCGAAATGCGTTCCCGCGGAGTCGAACTGGTCCAAACCGCCTGATGGACGCACCGCGGTCAGCTCTCGTCGCAGCCGTCGACCGCTCCCCGCAGGCGGCCGCCGCGCACGACCGTGCCGGCTGGGTGGGCCTGTTCACCGCAGACGGCCGGATCGAGGACCCGGTCGGTTCGCGCCCGCACATCGGCCCGGGATGGATCGGCCGGTTCTATGACACGTTCATCGCGCCCCGCCGGATCGTGTTCCATCACGATGCCGACATCGTCTCCGGTGCAACAGTCGTGCGGGACGTGGTGCTCGAGGTCGGCATGGGTGCCGAGGTCACGATGCGGATCCCCGCCGTGCTGCGCTACGACCTGCGTGAGGTCGGCGGTGAATGGCGCATTCAACGGCTGCGCGCCTACTGGGAGCTGCCGGCGATGGTGCTGCAGTTCGCCGCTAACGGCCTCGCCGCCGGTCCGCAGGCTCTCGAGCTCACCCGCGCGTTGATCCGGAACCAGGGGCTACGGGGAACACTGGGCTTCGCGGCGGGGTTTCGCGGTGCCCGAGTCCGTGCCAGGCGGACTGTGCGCGGCTTCCTCGAGGCCATCACCGCCGGTGACGAGCTGCGGGCCTGGCGGTCGCTGGGGCCGGGTGCCGTCATCAGCCGTGGTGAGCACGAGCCGGCCAAATTCGGTGCCCTCACCGAGGAGGTGGCGGGCCGATCGTGGACCAAGCTCATCGTGTCGGGGTCGTCGGTGACGGCGTCACTGGCGGGGCCGCAGCCCGGTGTTCTGATCGCCGAACTGGACGCCGGCGGCGGGTCCATCACCCGGCTGCGCTACTTCACCGAATGACCGCCTACATGCGCGCGAAACGCGCCAACACAAAGCAGAACGCGCCGTAGGCGGCAAAGCCCACCGCCGCCGCCACGAGCAGGATTCTGCCGAACGGCGCATGGCCCAAACTCTTGACAGCGGCGTCCAGCCCGGCGCCTTTGGCCGGGTCGGCGGTGATCGTCGCAACGACCAGCAGGATTCCCGCCCCGGCGAGCACCGCTCCTTTGGCCGCGTAGCCGACGATGCCCAGCGGCGTCACCACCGGCCCGCCCGGGATCTTGAGGTCGTCCTCGAACTTCGTCGACAGGCCTTTGTAGACGTGATATCCGCCGACCGCGGTAATGACCGCGGCAGCGGCCAGTAGCAGTGCCTTACCGCTGCCGCTCTGCAGCAAGCGGGCGGTGAGGCCGGAGTTCTGCTGGCTGTTCGACTGGCCACCGCCGGTGGCGTACCGCACGGCGCCGACTGCGATGCCGGCGTACACGACGGCCAGGCTGATCGACTTGATCCGATCGAAGATGTCCCGGGCGCCGTCGTGCTCGGCTCCCGGCTCGGTCGGGTGCGAGCCGACGACGGTCTCGGCCAGCCGCCAGAGCGCCAGGGCGATCAGGCCTGCGGCGGTGAGCCACAGGGCCACCGCGCCGCCGGGTTGGGCGGCCAGGGTGGCCAGGGCGCCGGACTGGTCGGCATTGCCCGCCGACCCGAACGCGAGACGCAGCATGATGTAGCCGACGAGCAGGTGCAGGATGCCGCTGGTGCTGTACCCGGCACGTGCCGTGTACTCGAAGCCCTTGTTGTCGGTGGCCGCGCGGACGGCATTGTGCATCGTATTGTCGGCCATGCCAATTGGGCTTCCCGCGTTGTGCCGACGGCAAACCGCCAGCACATCACTTCGTCTCGCGCAGGGTTTCCCAGTCGTGTTCGGCCTCGAGCTGGGCGATCAAGCTCCTGGTCCGCTCCCGCAGTAGGAGGGTCAGCCCTATCCCGATCAGGATCGCCACCACCAGAGCGATCCAGGAGAACCGAGACAGCCACTTCTCGGCCGCCAGACCCAGGTAGTAGACCACAGCGGTGGTGCCACCGGCCCAGAAGACGGCGCCGGTGGCGTTGGCGGCCAAGAAGTAGCCATAACGCATCCGCAGGGCGCCGGCCAACGGGCCGGCCAGGATTCGCAACAGCGCGATGAAGCGACCGAAGAACACCGCCCAGACGCCCCACCGGGCGAAGAGCTGTTTGGCCAGCGCCACGTGGCCCGGGCCGAAGTGGTTGGGGAAGCGCTTGCCCAGCTTCTCGAACAATCCCATGCCGAACCGCCGGCCGATCGTGTAACCGATCGTGTCGCCGACGACGGCGCCGATGGTGGCGGCGGTACCCACCCACACCGGGCTGATGTCCAGGGTGTGCCGGGACGCCAGCAGTGCCGCGCTGACCAGTGCGATCTCACCGGGCAGCGGAATGCCCAAGCTCTCCGCGCCGATGATCAGACCGACGATCAGATACACGGCGAGCGGTGGGATGGACTCCAGGAGCGTCTCCACGTTCACCCGCCAAGGATGCCGTATGGCGGGCGGTTGCCGGAGCGAACGGCCCGGCTCGCGTGTCGGCTCAGGTGTCGCGCTTGCGGCGGTACAGCGTGCCGACGCCGAGCAGAATCAAGCTGGCCACCAGGATCGCCGTGGCGAGCACGTTGATCTGCGGCGGCACAGCGGCTTTGACCGCCGCGTTGACGTAGAGCGGATAGGTGACCGTCGAACCGCTGACGAAGTAGGTGATGATGAAGTCGTCGAGCGACAGGGCGAACGACAACATCGCCGCCGCGACGATGCCGGGCACGATCAACGGCAGCGTCACCTTGAAGAACGTCCGCGTGGAACTCGCCCCCAGATCCAGGGAGGCATCCTCCAATGTCCAGTCGAAGCCGCGGATTCGGGCCCGCACCGTCATCGCGATGAAGCTGATCTCGAAGGCCACGTGAGCGATCAGGATCGTGGTGTAGCCGGTCGCCCAGCCCAGATCCAGGAAGAGCGTCAGCAGCGATGCGCCCATCACGACCTCGGGCGAGGTCAGTGGCAGGACCAGGAAGGTGTCCACCGCTTTGGATCCCCGGAAGCGTTGGCGCACAAGGGCGATCGCAACAAGAGTGCCGAGCACGACGGCGATGAGCGTTGAAACCAGGGCGACGTTGAGGCTCAGTTTCAGCGCCTCGGTCAGGGCCGGATACTTGAACGGGTTGGCCCAGTTGTCCAGCGTGAAGCCCTGCCAGGTGTAGTTGAACTTGCCCGCCGGTTTGTTGAACGAGAAGATCACGATCACCAAGATCGGCAGGAACAGGTACGCCAGTACCAGGCCGGCGATGATGCGTAGCGCGAGATCGCCGAGTTTGAAGGTCCCGCGAACGTTGCGGCCCGGCTTGGCCAGCCCGCCGTGGTCGATCGTCTGGGCGATCGCCGCACCGGCTTCGGTTGTCATGCGCGATCCGCCTTCATACCAGGTCCTCCGTGCCCAACGCCCGGGTGTAGAGCAGCACACCGACCAGAATCAGCGCCATCAGCACGAAACTCAGCGCTGCCGCGGCCGGGTAATCCTTGACCACCAGGAACTGCTTCTGGATCACGTTGCCGATCATCCTGGTCTGGGTGCTGCCGAGGTAGTCGGCGTTGATGAAGTCGCCCACCGACGGAATGAACACCAGCATGCTGCCGGCCAGCACGCCAGGCATGGCCAGCGGCATGATCACCTTTCCGAACATCCTGCGGTTGGTCGCATAGAGATCTCGCGATGCCTCCAACAGCCGGGCGTCGATCTTCTCCAGGCTGACGTACAGCGGCAGGATCATGAAGATGATCCAGTTGTAGGTCAGGCCGCCGATCACCGCCCAGCTGGTGGACAGCAGCCGCCCGTCCGGGGGCAGCAGTCCGATGGTGTCGAGGGTGTGCACGACCCAGCCGTCGTCGGCCAGGATCGTCTTCCACGCCAGGGTGCGGATCAGGAAGGTGACGAAGAACGGCAGGATCACCAAGCCCAGCAACAGGTTCTTGTACCGTCCGGCCTTGAACGCGATCACATAGGCCAGCGGGAACGCCAGCAGCGCGCACAGCACGGTCGCCACCAGCGCGTAACCGAACGAGCGCAGGATCTGCTCGCGGTACTCGGTCAGCGCGTGACCGTAGTTGCCGAAGTCCCAGGCGAAAGTGAGTTTGGGCAGGTATATCGAACCGCCCATCGTCGACAACGACGTCCGGAACAACGAGATGAACGGCACCACATAGAAGATCCCGAGATACGCGAGCGCGGGCAGGATCATCAGGTACGGAGCGAGCTTGCTCCGCTGCCGGTTGCTGCTGGCTACACCGGCCATCGCGTCAGCCGCCGGTGACTTCGGCGTAAGCCTTGTTGAAATCCGAGGTCTGCTGATCGGTCAGCGCGGCCCAGGTCTTCAACTTGTCCAGGATCTCCTTCGGCGGGTTGATCAGCGGGTTGGATGCCAGGCTCGGATCGATCTTGTTCAGCTCGTCGGTCATGTCGGACAGCACCGGCACATACTGCGTATGGGCGACCAGCTTGGCGTAGTTGGCGCGGTCGTAGACGTAGTTGATCCACTCCTCGGCGGCCTTCTGGTTCTGCGTGGTGTAGGGGATCACCATGGTGTCGACGAAGGTGGTGCCGCCGGTGTCCGGCACGACGAACTTGAGGTCTGGGTTGTCCTTCTGCAGCTGTACGACGTCACCCGAATATGCCTGGGCGATAACGACATTGCCCGAAGCAAGGTCGTCGGCGTAGTCGTTGCCGGTGAACCGGCGGATCTGTCCCTTGTCTTTCTGCTCTTTGATCAGGTCGACGGCCTTCTGCACGCTCTCCATCGACGGATCCTCGACCGAGCCGCCCTGCGACAGCATGATCATGCCCAGGCCGTCCTGCGTATCGGCCAGCAGGCTGACCTTGCCCTTGAACGCGGGATCCCAGAGGTCGTCGATCTTGGTGATGTCCCGGCCGGTGGCGGCCCGGTTGTAGGCCAGCGCCGTCATACCCGACATGTACGGCGCGCTGAACTTGCGGCCCGGGTCGGCCTTGGCGTCCAGCAGATCCGGGCGCAGGTTCTTCTTGTTGGTCCAACGGCTTTCGCTGATTCCGTTGAGCCAGCCCAGACCGTTGAGGCGGGCGGCCATGAACTGAGTCGGTACCACCAGGTCGGCGCCGATGTCCTGCTTGCGCGACAGCGGCTCCTTGTTCTTGGCGAACCACTCCTCGTTGTCGTTGTAGTCCTCTTTGTAATCAACGCTCAGACCGGTCGCGGTCTGGAAGGCCGCCACGAAACCGTCGGCCATGTACAGCGGCCAGTTGGAGATGCGCAGCTTGCCGGTGGCCGGCGAACCGTCGTCGGACGGGGTGGCCGGACCGCTCGCCGAACTCGACGAGTTGTCCGACTTGCTACATGCGGCGAGGAAAGACGGCCCCAGAACCAGGGCAGCGGCAGCGGCGGCACCGCCACCGATGAAGCGGCGTCGGGACGCGATTGAGGCAAAGATCCGGGGGTCGATCTCATTGGCCATGTGCCGAGGTGCCTTTCGTAGGGGAGCTCTTTGTCAGGGCTAAGTGGTCTTGATCAAAGCAGTTGGGCGGGCGGGAGGAGCGCGGTCCGACGATTTAGGAATCGTCGAGCATCTCCTCGAGGTCTTCGGTGGTCGGGATGTCGGCGGCCGGCAGCACCAGCGACGCGTCCGGGGCCCAGCCGACGTGGACGTCGTCGCCGGGACGCAGCAGCGGCAGATTCTGTTCGGGGCCGACATGGGCCACGATCGGCGAGCCGTCGGCGGCGGCCAGTGACAGCCGCAGAACCGGACCTTGGAAGGTCAGGTCCACAACCTTGGCGCCCACCGTGGCGATGTCGCCGGCGGGCTGTTCCATGGACACCCGAACGCGTTCGGGGCGGACCATCAGCGTCGCCTGCCCGCCGGGTTCGATCGTGGTGTCACCGGGGCGGGCCTTGAGCTTGGTTCCCAGCACCTCGATTTCGACATGGTCTCGGTTGGCGCGGCCGGTCTGCCTGCCGTGCCAGAGGTTGGCCTGACCGATGAACCCGGCGACGAACACGGTGGCGGGCCGGTCATAGATTTCGGTGGGGGTGCCGATCTGCTCGACGTTGCCGGCGTTCATGACCGCGATCCGATCGCTCATCGTGAGCGCTTCCTCTTGGTCGTGCGTCACGTAGACGAACGTGATGCCGACCTCGCGCTGGATGCGTTTGAGCTCGAACTGCATGACGTGGCGCAGTTTGAGGTCCAGGGCACCGAGCGGCTCGTCGAGCAGCAGCGCGCTGGGGTAGTTGACCAGTGCGCGGGCCAGCGCAACGCGTTGCTGCTGGCCGCCGGAGAGCTGGGCCGGCTTGCGCTGGGCAAAGTCGGTGAGCCGGACGACTTCGAGCAGTTCGTCGACGCTCTTCTTGACGGCTGCCTTGTCCTTCTTCTGGCTGCGTGGGCCGTAGGCAACGTTGTCCCACACGGTCATGTGGGGAAAGAGCGCGTAGTGCTGGAAGACGGTGTTGACGTTGCGCTTGTTGGGCGGCACCCGGGATACGTCGACGCCTTCGAGGCGAATCGCACCCTCGGTCGGCTGTTCGAAACCGGCGATCATGCGCAGGGTCGTGGTCTTGCCGCAGCCGGACGGGCCGAGCATGGAGAAGAACTCGCCCGCACCGATGGAGAAGTCCGCATCGGCGACGGCGACGTAGTCCTCGAATCGTTTGACGACGTGATCGATCTCGATGACCGGGGCGCCACTGGTGCGCTTCGATCCGGTCCCGGTGGTCTGCTGAGTGGCGGTGGCGCCGGTGTCGGTCAGGGCCCGTCCTCCTTAGTCCTGCGGGCTGCCGATGGTGCGATCGGCCGGTCCCGCCTCTAAACGATTACGGATTTGCGTGACATCCGCAACCGATTCCGCAACGAAAGATGAATTTTTCGATGGAATCGCTCGTTACCGCGGGGTTTCGGACGCGGCTTTCGATGCAACGGCGCCTGCTGACGGAGGTGTCGATGGACGGATACTAACCCGGTTCAAGGGGTGGTGAGCCCGCGAGCGATAACCAGCCGTTGGATCTGGTTGGTCCCCTCGAAGATCTGGGTGATCTTCGCCTCGCGCATGTAGCGCTCGACACGGTAGTCGCGGGTGTAGCCGACCCCACCGAGAACCTGGACGGCATCGGTGGTCACCTTCATGGCCGCGTCGGTGGCGATCAGCTTGGCGACGCTGGCCTGTTGTGAATAGGGACGGCCGGCATCACGGCGCCGCGCGGCGTCGAGATACGTGGCCCGTGCACCCGCGACCGCCGCAGCCATGTCGGCCAGTACGAACCCCAGTCCTTGGTGATCGATGATCTTGCGGCCGAAGGCGGTTCTCTCGTTGGCGTAGGCGCAGGCGTCATCGAGGGCGGCTTGCGCGATACCGACCGCCACGGCCGCAATACCCAGCCGGCCGGAGTCCAGCGCGCTGAAGGCGATCTGCAGTCCCTGACCCTCGGCGCCGATGCGTCGTTCGGCGGCCACCTCCGCATTGTCGTAGAACGCCGAGGTGGTGGGGATGGCTGCCAGGCCCATCTTCTCCTCGGGCTTGCCGAAGCTGAGTCCGGGCTGGTCGCCAGGGATCAGGAAGCAGGAGATGTCCCCGCGTCGCCCGCCGGGGCCGGGGGAGGCCGGAGGGTTGTTGCCCTGCCCGGTACGTGCGAACAAGGTATAGAAGTCGGCGCGTCCACCGTGGGTGATCCACGCCTTCGAGCCGTTGATCAGGTAACCGCCTTCGATGGGCGCCGCCGCACAGCGCAGTGCGGCGGCATCCGAACCGGCCTGCGGCTCGGACAGGCTGTAGGCGCCGATCTGATCACCGGACAGCATGCCGGGTAGCCACCGCTGCTTCTGCTCCTCGGTGCCGAATGTCAGCAGCGGATGGCAGGACAGGCTGTGCACGCTGACCGCGACCGCGACGGCGGCCCAGCGGGCCGCGATCTCTTCGAGTACCTGCAGGTACACCTCGAACGGTTGTCCGCCACCGCCCCACTCCTCGGGCTGCGGCAGGCTCAGCAGCCCGGCGGCGCCCAGCTGGGGAAGACCCCATCGGGATACGTCTCGGCCCGCTCACAGTGGTCGACGATCGGAGTGAGGACTTTGTCGCAGACATCGCGGGTGAGTGCGATCAGGTCCGCGGCGTCCTCGGTGGGGAGAAGTCGGTCGACGGGCATGGCGGCCTTTCGATTGATACCAGTGACAGTACTGAATTACCTCCGAGAGTACTATCCGGGGATGGCCACTCGCGCAACGTTCGGCACCCAACGCCGGGCTGAGCTGTTCGACTCGCTGCTGGCCCTATTCCTCGCCGACGGATTCGCCCGTCTGACCCTCGACGACATCGCCGCCCGGCTGCGCTGCTCGAAGGGAACGCTCTACACCTTGGCCGGCAGCAAGGAGCAGTTGGTGCGCGCCGTCACCGTGCACTTCTTCCGCGGTGCTGCCGACGACGTGGAGAACCGGATCGCCGGGGTGGAGGGTGCCCGCAACCGGATCACCGCCTACCTCACCGCGGTGGGCGGCGCGCTGGGGTCCGCCTCGGCGGCATTCATGGCCGACCTTGAGGCGTTCCAGCCGGCGCGAGAGGTATACGAGCAGAACACCGCGATCGCAGCGCGCAGGGTGGGCCAGTTGATCGCCGAAGGGGTTGCCGCCGGCGAATTCCGCGACGTTCATGCCGCCTTCGCCGCCGACCTGGCGGCGGCGATGATGGTGCGCATTCAGCAGGGAGCTGTCCGATCGGCCACCGGCCTCGACGACGCGGCGGCCTACCGGGAGCTGGCCGCCATTCTGACCGCCGGAATCAACGCCTGATTCACATGTGGGCGCCGCCGTCGACGCGTACTTCGGTGCCGGAGACGAAGAAGGCGTCGGGGCTGCCGAGCATGGCGACGACGGCCGCGACGGCTTCGGGTTTGGCGAAGATGGCGCCGTCGGGCAGCGGGAGCAGCGGTGCGACCCGACCGAACAACTTGTAATTGACGTCGTCGGGTAGGCCTGGGCCGACACTCTGTTTGGACTCGCCGGTTCCGTCGGTCATGCCGGAGGCGATGGAGCCAGGCTGCACCGAGTTGAACCGGATGCCGTCTTTGGCGAATTCGGATGCGAGTGAGTGGGTCATTGCTTGAATGCCGCCTTTGGAGGCGGCGTAGGCCGACATGTAGGGGTGGGCGAACGCGGCCGAGGTGGAGCTGAAGTTGACCACGGCCGGGGCGGTGCCGGCACGCAGTGCCGAAATTGCCTCCCGCGTCACAAGAAACGTGCCGATCAGGTTGACGCGCAGTACCTGTTCGAAGTCGGCCAGTGTGGTGTCCAGGAAATGTGCCGACCGCAGGATTCCCGCGACGTTCACCAGGGTGTCGAGGCCGCCGAGTGCGGAGATCGCCTCACCGACACCGGATTTCACCGAGTCCTCGTTACCGACGTCCATCACCAGGGTGGTCAGCCTGCCGGCGCTGTCGGCGGCCTTTGCTGTGGTGTCCTTCAAACCGGATTCGCTGATGTCGGCGGCCACGACGTGACCGCCCTCGTCGAGGATGCGCAGCACGCAGGCTTGGCCGATGCCCGAGCCGCCGCCGGTGATCAGCACACGACGATCGGTGTAGCGCTGCAAGGTCGCCATGAGACATCCGCTCCTGTTCCATCGGCTGGGCGTGTGGCTGCCCGTTGGGCGGGACGTTGTATGCGTGCCCCAGACGTATGGTGGCCCGATCAACGAAACGCGGCGCGCATGGTCTCGATTGCTGGGATTCGCTTCCGCCTGAGCGGTAAGTGCACTAATCTGCGTTGGCGCACTGAAACACGTTCCAGTTTTGGACCGCCTCGTGCCGTGACGCTGGTCCGATGGCCACGACGATGTTGGAGGTTCGGAAGACACCAATGACAAATCGCGCAGCAGATCGTTGGTCTCCGGGCATTGCTCTTCGTAGTGGTGTGTCGGGTCCGATGCAGGCCATTGGTGGTCTTTTCGCTATGTCGGCCGATGCGGTGCGGTTCGTGTTTCGCAAGCCGTTTCAGTGGCGGGAGTTTTTGGAGCAGTCCTGGTTCGTGGCGCGGGTGTCGTTGGCGCCGACGTTGCTGGTGGCGATCCCGTTCACGGTGTTGGTGAGTTTCACGCTCAATATCTTGTTGCGGGAGTTGGGTGCTGCCGATCTGAGCGGGGCGGGCGCGGCTTTTGGTGCGGTGACTCAGGTGGGTCCGTTGGTGACGGTGTTGATCGTGGCCGGTGCGGGGGCGACGGCGATGTGTGCGGATTTGGGGTCGCGCACGATCCGTGAGGAGATCGACGCGATGGAGGTGCTGGGGATCAACCCGGTACAGCGGTTGGTCACCCCGCGGATGCTGGCTTCGGGTTTGGTGGCGTTGTTGCTCAACAGCCTGGTGGTGATCATCGGCATCCTGGGTGGCTATGTGTTTTCGGTGTTCGTCCAGGATGTGAATCCGGGCGCGTTCGCGGCGGGGATCACCCTGTTGACCGGGGTGCCGGAGGTGATCATCTCCTGTGTCAAGGCGGCATTGTTCGGGTTGATCGCGGGGTTGGTGGCCTGTTATCGCGGGTTGACGATTTCCGGGGGTGGGGCCAAGGCGGTCGGTAACGCGGTCAACGAGACGGTGGTGTACGCGTTCATGGCGTTGTTCGTGGTCAATGTGGTGGTGACCGCGATCGGGATCCGGATGACGACGCGATGATCACCTTGCGTGGGGCCTATCCACGGCTGGCCCGCCAGATCGACCGGCCGGTGAACTTCTTTTCCCGGATCGGGGACCACACCTTGTTCTACGCGCGGGCGTTGCGGGGTACGCCGCACGCGGCGGTGCATTTCCGCAAGGAGATCATCCGGTTGATCGCCGAGATCTCGATGGGGGCCGGGACGCTGGCGATGATCGGCGGCACCGTGGTCATCGTGGGGTTCTTGACCCTGGCTGCCGGTGGGACGTTGGCGGTGCAGGGCTATAGCTCGTTGGGCAATATCGGTATCGAAGCGCTGACCGGCTTTTTGGCGGCCTTCATCAACGTGCGGATCTCGGCTCCGGTGGTGGCCGGCATCGGGTTGGCGGCCACGTTCGGGGCCGGGGTGACCGCCCAACTCGGGGCGATGCGGATCAACGAGGAGATCGACGCGCTGGAGTCGATGGGCATCCCGCCGGTGGAATACCTCGTCAGCACGCGGATTGTGGCCGGGATGGTGGCGATCACGCCGCTGTACTCGATCGCGGTGATCTTGAGTTTCGTGGCCAGCCAGTTCACCACGGTGGTGCTGTTCGGCCAGTCCGGCGGCCTCTATGACCACTACTTCAACACCTTCTTGAACCCGATCGACTTGTTGTGGAGTTTCCTGCAGGCGGTGTTGATGGCCATCACCATCTTGTTGGTCCACACCTACTTCGGCTACTTCGCCACCGGCGGACCCTCCGGAGTCGGCGTGGCCGTGGGCAACGCCGTACGTACATCCCTGATCGTCGTCGTATCAGTCACCCTGCTGATCTCCCTGGCGATCTACGGATCCAACGGCAACTTCAACCTGTCCGGATAGCCGAGGTGCGGAGATGAAATCAGGTATCGCGCGCCCGCTCGCCGGATTGGCGACCGTGGTGGCCATCGCCGTGATCGTCGCGGTGGCCGTCGGCTTGTTCAATGACAGCTTCACCAAAACCGTTCCGGTCACCGTCATTTCCGATCGCGCCGGTCTGGTGATGAACCCCGAGGCCAAGGTCAAGCTCAATGGCGCCCAGGTCGGTCGGGTCGCCTCCATCGACTCGCTGCCCGACGGCAAGGCCGCTTTGCACCTGGCGATCGACCCGGCCCTGGTCGACGACATCCCGGCCAATGTGAACGCCGACATCACCTCCTCGACGGTCTTCGGATCCAAGTTCGTCGAACTGTCGCCGCCGCCCGAGCCGTCCGCGCAGTCGCTGCGCGCCGGCCAGGTGATCGAAGGCCAGCACGTCACCGTCGAAATCAACACCGTCTTCCAGCAACTGGTCTCGGTGCTCTCCCAGATCGAACCCGCCAAGCTCAACCAGGCCCTGGGCGCCATCGCGACATCGCTGAGGGGCGTGGCAACAAGTTCGGCCAGACCCTGGTCGACCTCGACGGGGCGCTGGCCAAGCTGAACCCCAGTCTCGAGACGTTGAACCACGAAATCGCGATCGCACCACCGGTGTTCGATGCCTACGCCGACGCGGCGCCGGACCTGCTCAAGACCGTGGACAACTCGTCGAAGATCAGCGATACGATCGTCGACCAGGACAAGAACCTGGACACCCTGCTGGTGAGCGCCATCGGACTGGCCGACGTCGGAACCGAGGTGATCGGCACCAACCGGCAGCCGCTGACCGACGTCCTGCATCTGCTGGTGCCGACCACCGATCTGCTCAACCAGTACAACGCGGCGCTCACCTGTGGCATCGGCGGTCTGATTCCGCTGGCCACCGGCCCCGGCCTGCCGTTGCCGGGAGCGGTTCTGTTGCAATCGTTCACGCTGGGTCGAGAGCGCTACCGGTATCCCGGTAACCTGCCCAAGGTCGCCGCCAAGGGCGGTCCGCAATGCACGGACCTGCCGAAGGTTCCGTTCGAGACCAGCCCGCCGTTCGTCGTCGCCGACATCGGTGCCAACCCGGCGCAATACGGCAATCAGGGCATCCTGCTCAACTCCGACGGACTCAAGCAGGCGCTGTTCGGTCCACTCGACGGGCCGCCTCGTAACACCGCGCAGATCGGACAACCGGGATGACCGCCCTGTGGAAGACGATCCTCAAGATCGGGATTTTCGGGGTCGTCATGTTGCTGCTGACGGGCGCACTGTTCGCCATCTTCGGTCAGTACCGGTCCGGGTCGGACAACTCCTACTCGGCCGTCTTCACCGACGCGTCCAGTCTCAAGTCCGGCGACTCCGTCCGCGTGGCCGGGGTCCGGGTCGGCACCGTCACAGATGTGGCGCTGCAGCCCGACAACAAGGTGGTCGTCGACTTCGCCGCCGACCGCGACATCGTCCTGACCTCCGGAACCAAGGCGACGGTGCGATATCTCAACCTGGTCGGTGACCGCTACCTCGAGCTGGTGGACAGCCCGGGATCGGCGAAGATCCAGCCCCCCGGTTCTCGGATCCCGGTGGACCGCACCGAGCCTGCTTTGGATCTCGACTTGCTCCTCGGCGGTCTGAAACCCGTTGTCCAGGGCCTCAATCCGCAAGACGTCAACGCCCTGACCAACTCGCTGATCCAGATCCTGCAGGGCCAGGACGGTAACATCGATTCGCTGTTCTCCAAGACCTCGTCGTTCACCAGCGCGCTGGCCGACAACGGCCAAACGGTGCAGCAATTGATCGACAACCTCAACACCGTCGTCGCGACGATCAGTAAGGACGGGGACAAGTTCTCCGGCGCGATCGACAAGCTGCAGAAGCTGGTCGACGGGTTGTCCTCGGACAAGGACACCATCGGGTCTGCCATCACCGCGCTGGACAACGGCACCGCGTCGCTGACCGACCTGCTCGGGCAGGCGCGTAGCCCGCTGGCCGGCACCGTCGACCAGTTGGGCCGGTTGGCGCCGCTGCTCGATCAGGACAAAGAGCTGCTGGACATCTCGATCCAGAAGGCCCCGGCCAACTACCGCAAGGTGGTGCGGCTCGGCTCGTACGGCAGCTGGATCAACCAGTACCTGTGTGGGTTGTCGCTCCGGGTGAGTGATTTGCAAGGCCGAACCGCCTACTTCCCCTGGATCATCCAACACACTGGAAGGTGCGCGGAGCCCTGATGCTCAAATATCGTGGATCCTCGCTGATCAGGTCGGGTTTCATCGGCCTGGCCCTGATCGTGCTCGTCATCACGATCGGGCTACAGCCCGAACGACTGCTGTCCCTCGCCACGGCCATTCGACACCAGGCGCTGTTCACCGAAGCAGGTGGTCTGCAGCCGGGTAACGATGTCAAGGTCTCCGGTGTCAAAGTCGGCACCGTCTCCGATGTGTCGCTGCAGCACGGCAAGGCACTGGTGACCTTCATGGTCAAGGGCACGGTGCGGCTCGGGTCTGACACCACCGCCCACATCCGCACCGGAACGTTGTTGGGACAGCGGATTCTGACGTTGGAGTCCGACGGCAACGGAACACTGCGCTCGGCGGACGTGATTCCCGTGTCGCGCACGGGGTCGCCCTATTCGCTCACCGAGTCGCTGTCGGATTTCACCGCCAACACCGCCGAGACCGACACCGCAGCAGTCAACCAGTCGCTGGACACCCTCTCGGACACGCTCGACCGCATCACCCCGCAGCTGGGCCCGACCTTCGACGGGCTGAGCAAGCTGTCGCGAATGATCAATGAGCGCAACGAGTCTTTGGCGAGCCTGCTCAAGAGCGCGTCCAACGTCACCGGCATCCTGTCGCAGCGCAGCCAGCAGGTGAACACTCTGCTGCTCAACGCCAACGATCTCATCGGCGTCCTGCAGGAGAGGCGGTACGCCATCGTCAACCTGCTGGCCAACACGTCCGCGCTGGCCAAACAACTCAGCGGGATCGTGGCCGACAACGAGAAGGACTTGGCCCCGGCATTGGAGAAGCTCAACTCGGTGACCGCCATGCTGGAGAAGAACAACGACAACATCACCAAAGCCATGAAGGGCCTGGCCAAGTTCCAGCTGACCCAGGCCGAGGCGGTCAACAACGGGTTCTTCTACAACGCGTTCGTCGCCAACCTGAGCCCGGCGCAGACCCTGCAGCCCTTCCTTGACTACGCACTCGGCTTCCGCCGTGGCACCGACGCCGGCCAGCCGCCCGACAACGCCGGCCCGCGCGCGGAATTCCCCTTCCCCTACAACGGAATACCGCAGCCATATGAGCGATGGGGGCAGCCATGAAGTCTCGCAGCCGGCTGACGGTGATTGTGGCAGCGGTGCTGGCGGTGCTGATCGTCGGCGGCATCGCACTGCTCATCCGCCAGGCTTTCTTCAAGCCCAACACGATCACCGCGTACTTCACCAGCGCCACCGCGATCTACCCCGGCGACGAGGTGCGGGTGGCGGGCGTCAAGGTCGGGACGATTAAATCGATCCAGGCTCAGGGGACCAAGGCCAAGTTGGTGCTGGCCGTGGATCGCGACGTGCCCGTGCCGGCCAACGCCGAAGCGGTGATCGTCGCGCAGAACCTGGTGGGTGCGCGTTACGTCCAGTTGACGCCACCCTACGAGGACAGCGGGCCCAAGATGGCCGATGGCGCGGTGATCGGATTGGACCGTACCGCCATCCCGGTGGAATGGGATGAGGTCAAGACTCAGCTGAATCGGCTGGCCACCGATCTGGGCCCGACCAGTGACGTCTCCAACACCTCGGTCGGCCGGTTCATCGACAGCGCCGCCAACGCCCTCGACGGCAACGGGGAGAAGCTGCGGGACACCATCGCGCAGCTGTCCGGGGTTAGCCGGGTACTGGCCGACGGCAGCGGCAACATCGTCGACACCGTCAAGAACCTGCAGACGTTCGTGACCGCACTGCGTGACAGCAACACCCAGATCGTCCAGTTCCAGGATCGATTGGCCAGCCTCAGCAGTGTGGTCGACGGCAGCCGATCAGATCTGGACGGTGCGCTGACCAACCTTTCCAGCGCCGTGGTCGACGTCCGGCGGTTTATCGCCGGCAGCCGCAACCAGACCTCCGAGCAGATCCAGCGGCTCAGCAGCGTCACCCAGAACCTGGCCAACAACAAGCTGGTTCTGGAGAACCTGTTGCACGTGGCACCCAACGCGGTCGGTAACGCCTACAACATCTACAACCCCGATTCGCAGAGCGCGATGGGCGCCTTCGCGCTGGCCAACTTCTCCAACCCGGTGCATGTGATCTGTTCGGCGATCGGTGCGGTGGAGAATGCGACGTCGGCCGAAACCGGCAAGCTCTGTGCGCAATACCTCGGTCCGGCGCTACGACTGTTGAACTTCAACTACCTGCCGTTCCCGTTCAACGCCTACCTGGGTAAGTCGTTCAGTCCCGACCACATCGTCTATACCGATCCCGCGCTGGCTCCAGGCGGCTCGGGAGCCAGCATGGGCCCTACCGAGATCCCGCCGGCCGTCTCGGCCTACACCGGCTACAACGGCGACGTCCCGCCGCCGCCCGGCTGGGGCGCACCGCCCAACACGACACCGGGCTCGTACGCCCCCAACGGATTACCGGCAGACCCCTCGCCCGCGTTGTTCCCCGGCGCGCCGGTTCCGCCCGGGGTTCCGAGCGGCCCGGCGGCGCAGCCCCCGTCGAATCTGGAAGGCATGTTGCTCCCCGCGGAGTCGGCCCCGCCTGCCGCGCCGGCCCCGGCTGAAGGGAATCCGCCATCATGATCCGATCGGTGCACCGTCTGGTGGTGACCGCGTCGTGCGTCGCGGTCACCGCGACGGGCTGCAGTTTCGGTGGGCTGAATTCGCTTCCGCTGCCCGGCACGGTCGGTCACGGCAAGGGATCCACCAGTTACCACATCGAGCTGGCCAATGTTGGTCAGCTGGAATCGAACTCGCCGGTTCTGGTCGGCGATGTCGTGGTCGGCAGTGTGGGTGACATGAGGGTGACGGACTGGCACGCCGACGTCGAGGTATCGGTCAAGCCAGGTGTGGTGATCCCCGCCAATGCGGTCGCAACGGTGGGACAGACCAGCCTGCTGGGTTCGATGCACCTGGCCTTGAACCCGCCGCTGGGCCAGGCGCCCACCGGGGTGCTGCAGCCCGGTGCGACCCTGGGCCTGAACCGCTCGTCGACCTACCCGTCGACCGAACAGACCCTCTCGGCACTGTCAGTCGTGGTCAACGGCGGGGGACTGGGGCAGATCGGGGACATCATCCACGAGTTCAGCGCCGCGGTGAACGGACGCGAAGACAAGATCCGCGACTTGCTGACCCAACTCAACGATTTCGTCGGATTGCTGGCCGACCAGCGCGACAGCATCAACGAGGCGGTGAACTCCCTGAACCGGCTTGCCGGAACGTTCGCCGGACAACGTGATGTCCTTACCCAGGCTCTCGAGCGGATTCCGCCCGCCGTCGACGTACTGGTCAACGAACGTCCTCGCATCGTCACCGCCCTGGCCAAGTTCCGTGACTTCTCCAATCTGGCCACCGGCCTGGTCAACGACACCAAGGCCGACTTGGTTCGCAACCTGCAGAACCTCGAGCCCACACTCAAGGCGCTGGCCGACGTCGGTCCGAAACTGGACACCGCGCTGGCTTACTTCCCGACCTTCCCCTACACGCAGGCGACGATCGACCGGGCCATCCGCGGCGACTACCTCAACCAGTTCATCGTCTTCGATCTCACCGTCCCCCGGTTGAAGAAGACGCTGTTCCTCGGCACCCGCTGGGGTGACGAGAACGCGAAACTGGTTCCCGCCCCTGGAGATCCGTGGTACGCGACATACACCTACGATCCGCTGAACGCACCGTTCAGCGGGCCACCCCCGACCGAGGTGGCCGGTATTCCGCCGTTGGTCGACCCGGCCCCGGCGCCGGCCGCCCCGCCCGCCGCGCTGACCGGTGCCAGTCAACCGGCGCCGGGAGAGGGAACCGGACCGTTGCCGGGCCCGGCTCCGGAACAGACGCCACAGGACGGGGGTGGTAACTGATGCTGACCCGGTTCGTCCGTAACCAGCTCATCATCTTCACGATCGCCTCGATCGTCGGCATCGGCGTGATGGTGGTGACCTATCTGCAAGCTCCGACCCTCTTGGGCATCGGCCGGATGACGGTCAAGCTCGAGCTGCCGAGAACAGGAGGGCTGTACCAGTTCTCGAATGTCACCTACCGCGGTGTGCAGCTGGGCAAGGTCACCGACGTACGTCCGACCCGTAGCGGGGCCGAGGCGACGTTGTCGCTGGCCACCTCCCCGAAGGTGCCGGCGGACCTGCAGGCTCGCGTGCTCAGTGTCTCGGCGGTCGGCGAGCAGTACGTGGACCTCGTCCCGCGCACCGATTCCGGCCCCTACCTGCAGAACGGATCGGTGATCCCGGTCTCGAACGCCACGGTTCCGCAAGCTGTCGGCCCGATGCTGGACCAGGTCAGCCAGTTGCTCACCAGCATCCCCAAGGAACGACTCAGCGATCTGCTCGACGGTGCCTTCACCTCGCTCAACGGCGCCGGCGACGACCTCAGCACCTTGATGGACTCCTCGTCGAAGTTGGCCGCGGATTTCAGCGGTGCCGCCGACCAGGCCCGCACGCTGGTCGACGACAGCCGCCCGCTGCTGGACGGTCAGCTCGCCTCGACCGACTCGATCCGGACCTGGGCCCGCAGCCTGGCCGGGATCACCGATCAGCTGAACACCAACGATCCGCAGTGGCGTGGTGTGCTGGCCAACGGCCCGGCTGCCGCCGACGAGGCTTCGGCACTGCTGAACCAGGTGAAGCCGACGTTGCCGGTGTTGTTGGCCAACCTGACCACTATCGGGCAGGTGGGTGTCACCTATCACGCCTCGCTGGAACAGCTACTGGTGTTGTTGCCGCCCTACATCGGGTCCATCCAGACCGTCGGCTCGCCGCTGAACAACCCCACAGGTATGACGCTGGGTGACTTCACCCTGACGCTCAATGATCCGCCGGCCTGCACGGTGGGCTTCCTGCCGCCTTCGTCGTGGCGCTCGCCGCAGGATCTCTCCGATGCCGACACCCCCGACGGGCTCTACTGCAAGCTGCCGCAGGACTCGCCGACCGCCGTGCGTGGTGCGCGGAACTATCCGTGCCAGGACCATCCTGGCAAGCGTGCCCCCACGGTGGAGATCTGCGACAGCGACAAGCCCTATGAGCCGCTGGCCATGCGACAGCACGCGACCGGCCCCAATCCGATCGATCCGAGCCTGGTCGCCCAGGGAATCCCACCGGATGACCGGGTGACGTTCAACGACCACATCTACGGCCCGCTGCAGGGTACGCCGATGCCGCCCGGCCCGGCCCCAGCCGCGCCACCCGGTCCGCCGTCGGAGATCCCGGCGGCCCCGGTGGCCCCGGCCGCTGGGCAGCTACCACCGGCGCCGCAGGCACCCCCGGCCGCGAACACCCCTGCACCGCAGCCGGTGCCGGATCTGGCACCGATCGACCAGGGCGGTGCACCACCGGTCGCTCCGAGTGCATTCACTCCGGGTACGGCCGACGGTCCATCGGTGGCCATCGCGACCTACGACCCGAAGACGGGTCAGTACGCCACCCCGGACGGCAACGTGTTCCGGCAGACGGATCTGGTGCCCAACGGCGGCGAACGCTCCTGGAAGGACTTGTTGCCCACCACATGACGGTCGAAGGGAGAGGTCCGATGCGTACGTCCCGGATGTTGATGAGCACTGGGGTGCTGGCGGCCGCCGTCCTCGCCGGTGCCCTGCACCCTGCGATCGCCTCCGCCTCCGAGAAGTGGGCGCTCAACGGCACTTTCGTCGCCACCTCCAACGGCGAGTGGGCCACCACCAACGACGTGTTCCACGACGAACGCAGTGTCCGCAGCATCTGGACCATCTCGTCGGTGTGCAGCTATCCCACTGAATGCACCGGTACCGTCAGCAGTGATCAGGGCTGGACCGCGCCGATCTACCAGACCGGCGGGGATTGGTATGTCAAGCGCACGGTCGAGAACTGGATGCCTTGCCAGGACGGCACATCCGCGCCCGGTCTGCAGGTGTTCCGGTTCCACGGTTCGTCGCCGGGCGGCGACCAGACCGACCCGAGTTCCAACATGCTGGTCGGCCAAGATGAGACCACCGGCCTGGCCGGGGCCTGCGGCCGCAGCCTTCCGCTGTTCATCAACATGCCGTTCAAGTTGGTCAAGCAGGGCTGACGTCGATGCCGGCCATGTCCAAAGCGGCCAGATGGCTGAACAACATCGATGCGCCGATGGGGTTCCCGCCGCCGGGATAGGTGGTTCCGCTGACCGCGGCCATCGTGTTGCCCGCGGCGTACAAGCCCGCTATCGGGGCACCGGTTCGGTCGAGCACCCGGGCCCGATGGTCGGTTAGCAGCCCGCCCTTGGTGCCCAGATCGGACAGACCGAACGCGGCAGCGTGAAACGGCGGTTGGTCGATCGGCACCAGCGGTGATTCACCGGCGGAGAACGCCCGGTCGTACGGCTCGTCACCGCGACCGAAGTCGGCGTCGGCGCCGGCGGCGACCATCTCGTTGTAGCGGGCGATCGTCTGCTCAAGGTTGTCGGCGGGAACACCGATCACCTCGGCCAGCTCCGCCAATGTGGCTGCCGTGCGCCATAGTCCGGCGTTGCGGTATTCCTCGGCGTCGACCATCGAGACGTTGGTCGCCTTGACCGGTGGCACCGCACCCTCACGGTCGTCGTAGACCATCCAGAACGGCACGCTGAGGTGCCCGGCCTGCATCTCGCGGATGATCTCGCGGCCGATTCGGTCGTAGGCCGCCGACTCGTTGACGAAACGTCGGCCGGACTGGTTGACGAAGACACCACCGGTGAACCACAGTGCGAACGCCGACCGCCCGTCAGGATGGGTGAGCCCCGGTGACCACCACGCCTGATCCATTAGGTCGGTGGCGGCCCCGAGGCGCAGTGCGGCCTCGAGCGCGGCGCCGGTGTTACCGGTGCAGCCCATGCTGTCTGCCGAATCGCCAGGCACGCCGTATCTGTCGCGCAACTGGTCATTGTGCTCGAATCCGCCGGCCGCCAACAGGACGCCACGCCGGGCGCCGATGCGCACCGGAGCGCCGTCCCGCTGTACCACCGCACCGACCACGCGGTTGTCGTGGACGATCAGATCGGTGAGCTCGGCGTTGCGATACAGCGCGGCGTCGGGATAGCCGCTCAGCGCCGCGAGGAACCTGCCGATCAATGCGCGGCCGCCGAAGAGCTTCTCCGGCGCGGGTGTGCCGAGTCGGTCGTTGTCCAGCGGCCCACGGACCAGCCCCGCATAGGGGCCGAGCCGTTCCCCACGGATAGGTGCGGCGACGATGTGGCGTAATCCATCGCCCCGAGAGTCGGGAGCCTTGCCGTAATAGTCCGGCCACGGCAACACCGAGAACGTGAAGTTCTCGTCGGCTTCCAGATATTCGATCAGGCCGGCACCGCGTCGGATATAGGTCTCCTGCAGGTCGCGCGGGGTCCGGTCACCGATGACGGAATGGAAGTAGTTGAGCGCCTTCTCGAGCGTGTCGTCGCTGCCGGCGCGTTGCAGCACCGGGTTGCACGGGAACCACATGCCGCCACCACCCGAATAGGCGGTGGTTCCACCGAACTTGTCGGTCGCCTCGGCCAGCACCACCGAAAGCCCCTCCCGGGCTGCGGTGTAGGCGCCGGTGATACCGCCGCCGGAACCGGCGACGACGACATCGACGGTCTCGTCGAACTCAGGCATGTCAGTGACCTCCGTTTCCATAGCTACCCCCGTGCTGCCGTGCCGCCGGCGCGGCGGCCGTAGAAGCTGCCGTCACCGAGCGAGATGCCGCTGGCGTATCCGCACGCCGCCAGCCCCGCAGTGCAGCGCCCTGCCGCGTACAGCCCGGGGATCGGCTCACCGCTGACGTGCAGCACCTCGGCGTTGAGGCTGGTCCGCAGCCCGCCGAGCGGGAACCCGCCGGTGGCATGCCGTAGGTCGATCGCGCCCACCGGGCTGCCGATCGGGCGCAACCAACGGGATTTCTTGTGCAGCAACGGATCTTCGCCACGAAGTGCACCCTCGTTGTAGCGAGCCACCGTGTCCTGCAGGCTACCGGAGGGCAGTCCCATCTCGGCCTCGAGTTCGGCGACCGTCTCGCACACCCACTTCGGTTTGCGCAGAATCAGTTTGGGCGTCTGTGACGCCAGAGCCTGCTCTTGGCCCGCTTCGTCGATGATCAGGAACGCCTGGTCCTGTTGGTGGTAGAGCGTGAGCTGACCCGCCCGGCCCGGATAGGTGTCCTCGGCGACGTAACGCTGCCCTCGCGTGTTGACCAGGATGCCACGGACCAACTGCTGGGGATCGACGAGAAAGGCGACCTCGGTGGCATCGGTGTGCGCCAAGTCGGCGCCCAGCGCCTGCGCCATTCGGATGCCCTGTCCGTCATGCTGTTCCACCGCGGAAATGGGCCGGCCCGCGATCCGGGGCGTGAAGCGGGCCATCATCGAGTCGTTGTAGGCGAAGCTGCCGGTCGCCAGCACCACGCCCCGCCGCGCTCGAATGGCGATGTCGGTACCGTACTGGCGGGCGCGGATACCGACGACACGGCCGTCGGATTCGACGATGAGCGAGCGCACCCGCACGTCGTAGAGGGCCCGGACCCCGAGTGTGGTAGCCGTCTGCACCAGCGGCTTCATCAGCATGAACCCGGCGCTGGCCTGCCCCTGCTTCTTGTTCTGCATCATCGGCACGTGACCGCGGGGTGCCGGGTCGGCAACGGTGTTGAACGGGTAGGCGTCCTCACCGCCGCTGTACATCAGCCCCTGGTCGCCCAGCGGTTCCCAACCAGGCTCGGCGAAGAACTCTGGTTTGAACGGCACCCCGCAGTCCACCAGCCACTCGAAATGGCCGACGCTGCCGGCACAGTAATCGGCGATACGGTCGGCGTCGGCGCCCGGCCCCATCGCCACATTGAGAAACGCCGCCATGTTGTCAACGGAATCGCGAAAACCGCAAGCGGTTTGGAGTCCGGTACCGCCGCCCAGATAGATGAACCCGCCGGCCAACGCGGCCGCGCCGCCCCACGCGCCGGCGCGTTCCAGCACCAGCACGTCGGCGCCGGTACGGGCGGCCTCGACCGCCGCGGTCGCGCCGGCGACACCGTAGCCGGCGATCAGCACGTCGGCCTCGTGGTCCCAGCTCGTCACCGAGGCCGCCGAGACGGGGTGGACGTCGGTGCTCACGTCAGGGCCGCATGGCGGCTGGCAGATCCCCGACCCATTTGTGACCCCAATAGCTGTCGGCGGTGATTTCCTCTGCGGTGTAGCTGCTTTCGTCGATACGCAGTCCACCGGTGCCGAATTCGATGTCCCAGTCGCCGGGGGCGCGGACGTAGAACGACACCATCTTGTCGTTGGTGTGCCGGCCCAGTGTGGAGGACAACTGAAATCCCTCTGCGGCCACTCGGTCCAGCGCCTCGCCGACGGCGTCGAGGCTGTCGACCTCGACCATCATGTGGATCAGCCCCGGATCGCGTTGGTGGGTGGCTGGTGCGATGGCCAGGCTGTGGTGGCGTTCGTTGATGCCGAGGAAGCGGATCCGGATCGGGCCGAACTCCTTGGGCAGCGGCACGCGGAACGCGCCGCGGGATACGAATCCCAATACTTCGGTGTAGAAGTCGAACAGGCCGGGCGCGTCCAGTGCCGGCAGGACGACGTGGCCCAGCCCCTGGTCACCGGTGACGAACCGCGCACCGAACGGCGTGATCACCGGACTGTGGTCGAGCACCGCGCCGTGGAACACCTCCAGGTGCGTGCCGGCCGGGTCCTCGAAAGCCACCACCTCCTCGACCCTGCGGTCGTCGGCTTCGGACTGGGACAGCTGCCGGTAGGTGACCCCGGCGCCGTCCAGGACGGTTTTCAGCTGCTCCAGCGCGGCGCGGTCACGGACTTCCCAACCCACGGTGACGATACGGTCGCTGTCGCCGGGTACCACGATGATGCGAGCGGCGCGCTCGTCCATGCGCAGATACAGCGCGGTGGAATCGGGCCCCCTGCCCTCGGCGAATCCCAGTACACCGAAGGCGAATCGCCGCCAGCGGTCGATGTCGGCGGTCTGGATCGTGACGTAGCCGAGGCTCTTCAACAGGCTCACCGGTGCGCTCCGCTCAGATCATCGCTCGCAGCGAGCCCTGCGGCTCCACACCGAAGGAACTCAGCGCGGCGGCGTGATAGGTGGTCCCCGGTACGTGAATGGCGTGCGCCATCCCGGTGTGCGCATCGCGCCAGTAGCGCTGCAGAGGCTTGTCCATCCGCATCGCGTTGCCGCCGGAGCGGGCGAAGATCTCGTCCACCGCGCTGACCGCGCGCCATACCGCGCGGACCTGGGTGCGCCGCCCCGCCGCGCGGTCGGCGAACGAGACCTCTTTGCCGGAATCCACCATGTCGTAGATTCGATCCACGTTGGCCAGGATCTCCTGGCGCGCGGCGTTGATGTCGGCGGCAGCCTCACCGATCGCGTACATCACGTACGGGTCGTCCTTGATCGCCGTGCCGGCCGCGCTCACCCGCTCACGCTGGTAGTCCAGGTGCGCGGCCAGTGCCCCTTCGCAGATCCCGATGGTCGCCGAGGAGATGCCCAGTGGGAACATCGTCGACCACGGCATCAGGTACAAGGTGTCGGTCATCCCGGCTTCCCGCTGGGCGGTGCCGTCCATCACCTTGAACGCGTCCATCACCCGGTACTCGGGCACGAAGGCGTCCTTGACGATGACGTCCTTGGAACCGGTGCCGCGCAGACCCACGACGTCCCAGGAATCCTCGACGATCGTGTAATCCTTACGCGGCAGAATCATGTGCAGCATCTGCGGAGGCATCTGCACCTTGCCGTCGGCGTCGCTCTTGATGGCACCGAGGAAGATCCAGTCGCAGTGATCGGTGCCCGAACTGAACTGCCAGCGCCCGTTGAAGACATAGCCGCCGTCGACCGGCTTGGCGATGCCCTGGGGGCGTAGGGGGAGGCCACCCAGGTGTCGACGTCGTCGGCCCAGATCTCCTCGGCCACCCGTGGGTCGGCGTAGGCCAGCTGGTAGGGATGCACGCCGACCACACCGTTGATCCATCCGGCGGCGGGGTCCAGGGCTGCCAGCGCCATCACGGTCTCGGCGAACTCGCGCGGATGCACCTCCAGACCGCCGAACTTCGCCGGCTGCAGCAGCCGGATGTGGCCCGCCCGCTTCATCAGCTTCACGGTGTCGTCGGTGAGTTTGCCGATCTTCTCGGCCTGCACGGCCTGCTCACGCAGCTGGTCGGCCAGCTCCGCCGTCTTGTCGAGCACCGAATGGGTCATGATGCGTCCTTGTCCGGGGTTGGGCAGTTGTGTTCATCCTGAACCGGCACGACGGTCACCGCCGGGCATTGTCTCGATGAGCGGGGCAAATTCGCGCGGTGCCGAGCCAAGCGAATCCGCACCGACGGCAACTAATTTCACCGATCAGTCGCGCTGCAGGAAGTTCATCACCACGGCCTCGAACGCCTGCTTGGCTTCGATCATCACCCAGTGCCCGCAGTTGGGGAATACGTGCAGTTCGGCGTTGGGGATGGTGCGCATCGGGATCAGCGACATGTCCAGTGGGCTGACCCTGTCGTCGCGGCCCCAGGTCAGCAGGGTTGGGGCCTTGACCTTGTGCATGATGGCCCAGGGCAGGGGGAAGTCGGCGTTGCGCATCATCTTCGTCATCGCCGCAAAGGCGGCCTTGCCGTACATGCGCCGCGCACTGGCCAGTGTGTCCGGGTCGGTGGCCAACGCCCAGCGTTCCTCGATCAGGTCCTCGGTGACGATCGCGGGGTCGTAGACCATCGAGTTCAGCCAGTCGACCAATCGTTGCCGGGTCGGGTCTTCGGTGAACTCCTGGAGCAGCCGGATTCCCTCGCTGGGACCGGGGCTGTAGATATTGGTGCCGATTCCGCCGATGCTGACCAGCTTCCCGATCCGCTCGCGATGGTTGATGGCGAAGTTGATTCCCACGCCGCCACCCATCGAGTTGCCGATCACGTGCACGCGGTCCAGTTCCAGTGCGTCGACGAAGGCGGGGACCGCGGCTTGGGCGTCGAGCATCGGGTGGCCGCCGAAGTCGTCGCTCACCCCGAAACCGGGGAATTCCAGGATCAGGCAGCGGAAGTGTTGGGCGAAGAACGCCAGGTTGCCGCGGAAGTTGCGCCAGCCGGTCACGCCGGGCCCGGATCCGTGCAACAACAGCAGAGGGGGCCCGTCGCCGGCCTCGTGGTAGCGCAGAACGCCCTTGTCGGTGGAGATCTCGCGCAGCGTGCCGTCATAACTGGTGTCCATGCCGCCCATCCGATCATTTCCGGGCTGGTGTGCCCAACCAGGGTCCCGCTTGTCGGGCCACCAGATGACCGCCACAACAGCTGCCACAGCGGCCTCATTTGCCCCACTATGCTGCTAGTCTGCACCGGGGCCGGTTAGCTGCGGACTGTGACCGCGAAGGGGTACCGATGACGCAAGTGGCTGAGCAGGACGCGTCGGAACCGCCGCGGACGACCACCCGGCCGCACCCGATGAAATGGTGGCGGCGTAACAGGCTGCTCGCCCGGGTAAGCATCCAGTCCAAGCTGATCGTGATGCTGGTCTTGTGCACAATTCTGGCCGCCGCCGTGGTGGGCGCCATCGCCTTCGAAGTCGGTCGGACGTCGCTGCGCACGGCGGTCTTCACTCGGCTGACCGAGATCCAGCAGGCCCAGGCCCGGGCCCTGCAAGGCGAGTTCCTGGACCTGAGGAACTCGCTGATCATCTACAGCCACGGGTCCAGCACCGCTGACGCGCTCACAGCGTTCACCGCCGGATTCGCCCAACTCGCCGATGCGCCGGTCAGCCCACCGCAGTCGCAGGGCCTGGTCGACTACTACAACGACTTCGTCAAGCAGACCTATGCGCAGAGCGGTACGCAGCTCGATGCCCAGGCGCTGTTGCCTGCGTCGAACGCCCAGCGCTATCTGCAGGCCAATTACACCGCCAAGTTCCCCAACGACGAGGCTGCGGTAGCCATGAACGATGCCGCGGACGGCAGCGCCTGGTCGGCGGCGAACGCGCGGTTTCAGGACTTCTTCCGCGAGATCGTCACCCGCTACGAATTTCAGGATGCGCTGCTGATCGACCCGAGCGGAAATGTGGTCTACAGCGCCTACAAAGGCGTCGACCTCGGTACGAACATCGTCACGGGGCCGTACGCGGGTTCCAAACTGCACCCGGCCTACTTGAAGGCGATGTCGGCCAATTCGGTTGACTACGTGGGCTTTACCGATTTCGAGTTCTATCAGCCCGCCCAGATGCAACCGACGGCGTGGATGGTCGCGCCCATCGCACGCGACGGCAGGACCATCGGTGTGCTGGCGTTGCAGTTCCCGATCTCCAAGATCAACCGGTTGATGACCTTCGACAAGCAGTGGGCCCAAGCCGGATTGGGCAAGACCGGAGAGACTTTCCTGGTCGGCTCCGATGGCCTGATGCGTTCGGATTCGCGGGTGTTCCTGGAGGATCCCCAGCGGTACAAACGGGAGGTGACCGCGGCGGGTACGCCGGCGGAGATTGCCGATACGGCGATCCGGTTGGGCGGCACGACGCTGGTGCAGCCCGACATCTCGGAGGCCACCACGAACGCACGGCGCGGTGAGAGCGGAACGCTGGTCTCCGTCGATTATCTCGGCGAGCGGGCTCTGCAGTCCTATGCCCCGCTGGACCAGCATGATTCGGAGCTGCATTGGTCGATCATCGCCAAGGTCGATGTCGCCGAAGCGTTTGCCCGTGAATCCTCGTTCACCCGAACCATGGTGCTGACGACGGTCGGGATGATCTTCGCGGTGTGCGTGCTCGCGGTCTACCTGGCGCAGGTGTTCGTGCGCCCGATCAAGCGGCTGGAGGAAGGAGTCCAGCGCATCGCCGCAGGCGACTATGGGGTCGCCATCCCCGTCGAGACCCGCGACCAGATCGGCGACCTCACCGCGGCCTTCAACGAGATGAGTCGCAGTCTGACCGTCAAGGACGACCTGCTCAAACAACAGCGCCAGGAGAACGACGCTCTGCTGAGATCTTTGATGCCCGATCCGGTGGTGGAGCGCTTCCGGCTGGGGGAGGAGACCATCGCAACCGAGCATCACAATGTGACCGTCATCTTCGCCGACCTTGTCGGCCTGGACCGGTTGCAAGCCGAGCTGGCGCCGGCCGACTATCTGGCGTTGATCAACGAGTTGATCCGCCAGATCGACGCCGCCGGGGACAGTCTGGGCATCGAACGTGTCCACACGGTCCGCAACGGTTACCTGGCCAGTTGCGGACTGACGGTGCCCCGGCTGGACAATGTGCGCCGGACGGTGGAATTCGCGCTCGAATGTGAGCGGATCCTGCAACGGTTCAACAGCGAGGCCGACATCGATCTGAGCCTGCGTGCCGGGATCGACACCGGCGATGTCGGCAGCGGCCTGATCGGCAGCCCCTCGGTGGTCTACGACATGTGGGGAGACTCGGTGAACCTGGCGCACCAGATCAAGAACGGGTCGCCGCAGTCAGGTATTTTTGTCACCTCGCGGGTGTACGAAGCGCTGCGTGACACCATGACATTTGTCGAAGCCGGGACGGTCACCGTGGACGGTGTCGCCCAACCCGTCTGGCGCGCGGTGGAGGACGACTGATGGGCGACGTCTTCACCTCGTCCTGGTTCTACTGGGCGATCGGCATCGCCATCGGGCTGCCGGTGGGCTTGGTCCTGCTGACCGAGTGGCAACACAAGCTGCGCCGCAGGAACAGCTTCCTGGCCAAGCCGGTGACCCTGCTGCGCAACTATCTGCTGCCGCTGGCGGCGCTGCTGCTGCTGATGGTCGAAGCCAGTCAGATTCCGGCCGGATCGACCTCGGTACGGATGGTCGGCACCCTGGTCGCCTTCGTGGTGCTGGTGTTGCTGCTGTCCGGGATCAACGCCGCGGTCTTCGAAGGTGCCCCGGATGGCAGCTGGCGCAATCGAGTTCCGGGAATCTTTCTCGACGTCGCGCGCTTCCTGCTGATCGCGGTCGGTGTCGCGCTGATCTTCGCCTACATCTGGGGTGCCAACGTCAAAGGGCTGTTCACCGCGCTGGGCATCACCTCGATCGTCGTCGGCCTGACCTTGCAGAACTCGGTGGGCCAAATCATCTCCGGCCTGCTGATGCTGTTCGAGCAACCGTTCAAGATAGGGGACTGGCTGGACACCCCGGCTGCCAAAGGTCGTGTGGCCGAGGTGAACTGGAGGGCCGTGCATCTTGAGACCGGAACCGGTCTGCAGATCACGCCCAACTCGGTGCTGGCCGGGGCCTCGTTCACCAATCTGAGCCGGCCGCCCGGCAAACACACCATCATGGTCACCAGCGTGTTCGGGCTCGACGACGCACCTGACGAGGTGTGCGCGATGCTGGTTCGGGTGGCGTCCGAGCTGCCGCAGTGCCATCCGGATCGCAGCCCCACGGCGGTCCCGTTGGGCGCCAGGGAGTATCAGACAAAAATTCCGCTGCGCAGCCCGGCCGACGACGGGAAGGCGAAAGCGACCTTTCTGCGCTGGATCTGGTATTCGTCCCGCCGAGCCGGCCTGCATCTGGACGAGGCCGAAGACGGCTTCTCCACCCCGGAGCGCGTCGCTGCGGCGATCCAGGCGGTCGTGGCACCACGACTGCGTCTGGACCGTGACGAGCAGCTGGAACTGGTGCCACACGCCAGAGTGGAGCGCTTCGGCGCCGGTGAACTGGTGCAGCGTTCCGGTGAGGTACCGACGGGGATGATGTTCGTGCTCGCCGGCGAACTCCAGCTGACCGCCAGCGGGGAGGATGGCGCCGAGGTGATCGTGGGCACGCTCGAGGAGGGGTCGTTCATCGGCCAGAGCACGCTGACCCGGCAGCCGGTGATCGGGTCGACATACGCGGTCGACGAGGTCACCATGGTGGCCGTCGGGCGTGAGCAGATCGAACGAATCGTGCACGAAAATCCGCTGCTGCTACAGGAATTCGGCCGCGCCATCGAGCAGCGCCGGGACCATGTGTTGCGCGCTGTCTCCACGGCTGAGGACGATGACTCCGCCGATACATGATTTGGCCGTGGTCGGGGCGGGCATCGTCGGGCTGGCGGTGGCCCGGGAATGGATGTCGCGCCGCCCTGCTGACTCGGTGGCTGTCCTGGAGCGCGAGGCCGAAGCGGCCTGCCACCAGACGGGCCACAATTCCGGGGTGGTCCATGGCGGCATCTACTACCAGCCCGGGTCGCTGAAGGCGCGGTTGTGCGTCGAAGGCGCCCGATCGATGTACGAATACTGCGAACACCACAGCATCCGGCATGAGCGGTGCGGCAAGCTGATCGTCGCGGTTTCTTCCGACGAGCTCGGCCGCCTCGACGATCTGGAAGCGCGCGGTATCGCCAACGCGGTACCCGGTCTGCGCCGGATCAGGGCCGATGAGATCACCGAGATCGAACCGAACGCCGCCGGTCTGCAGGCATTGCACGCGCCCAACACCGGCATCGTCGACTATCCGGCCGTCGCGCGAACCCTGGTCGGCGAGTTGACCGCCCGCGGCGTTGATGTGCGGTTCGGCACTGCGGTCGATGCGATCGACGCGGCCAGTCCACCCGTCGTCCACACCGCGGCCGGTCCGGTGTGGGCGCACACCGTGATCGCCTGCGCCGGGTTGTGGGCTGATCGGCTGGCCCGCCGCGCTGGGGCCGCGCGAGACCCGCAGATCGTGCCGTTCCGCGGCGGCTATCTGGGGCTCACCCGCACGCGTCAACCGCGGCTTAACGGGATGATCTACCCGGTGCCCGATCCCGAGCTGCCCTTCCTCGGTGTGCACATCACCAAGCACGTCACCGGCGACGTCACGCTCGGGCCGACCGCGATGATGGTGGCTGCTCGCGACGCGTACTCATTGCGGCGGTTCAGCTGGCGGGATTCCTGGGAGACGCTGAGCTGGCCGGGTACCTGGCGGGTCGGCCGCCGATATTGGCGCGTCGGACTCGGCGAGATCCGGATGGCCGCCAGCCGCCGCGCCTTTGTCGCAGCGGCGGCGCGGTACATGCCGAGCCTCAGCCTCGACGACCTGGACGGCACGTCACACGCCGGTGTGCGGGCCCAGGCCGTCGGCCGCGATGGTGCCCTGGTCGACGATTTCGTCATCTCCCGGGACGGCGCTGTCGCACACGTGCGCAATGCCCCGTCACCGGCGGCCACATCGGCGTTCGCGCTGGCCCGCGAACTGGTGGACCGGGTCACCGGGACACCCTGACCGACGATCAGCGCTCGTCGATCGGCGTGGCCACGGTGTCCTCGACGAACCGGCGCAACAGCCGGTCGAATTCGTTGAGCTCGGCCAGTGTCCAGCGGTACAGCGAGCGCTGCAGATGGCGACGCCGCGCGGACTGGAGGGCGGCGGCGACTTCGCGCCCGATGTTGGTGACCACGGCCCGCGCAATACGGCCGTCTGTCGGATCGGGCTCGCGGGTCACCATCCTGGCGTTGACCAGAGCGCTCACCTGGCGGGTCACCATGCCGGTGTCCATCTGCGTGGCCCGCGCCAGTGCACTCATGGGCAACGGGCCGTCGTCGATCAGTGCCCTGAGCAGGGCATATCCCGGCTGGGTGAGCAGCACCCCGGCGGCGCCCGCCTGCTGGGCGAACGTCGCCCGGCTGCCTGCCAGGCGGATCACCTGGGCCAGCGTCCGGCTGATGGAATCCAGGAACTCGTCATTCGTCGAAGTGGCCACAGCGCATCCATTCATGTGGGGTCACCAATGTTGATATCAGCCCGGCGACCTACTGGCGCGTCGGGTGCCGTTGAATGCCAATCATGACCGCGCCCTCGGCACGAATCGGCTCTGCCTTGGCGGTGGGCTCGATGGTCTGCGTGCAGCTGGGGCTCGCGGTGGCGATCGGGTTGATCGACCGGATCGGCGCAGAAGGCGCCGCGTGGTTACGCCTGGCGTGGGCCGGCGCGCTGTTCGGGATCCTGGTGCGGCCGCGCCGGGCCGCCTTCACTCGGGTCACCTTCGGGATCTGCGTCGTCCTCGGTATGGTCACCGCGCTGACCACGATGTTGTTCATGGCGGCGCTGGCCCGCATCCCGTTGGGCACGGCCAGCGCACTGGAGTTCCTCGGGCCCTTGGGGGTCGCGGTCGTCAGCGGGCGCGGGCGGGCACGGTGGGTGTGGCCGGCGTTGGCGGCGGTCGGCATCACGCTACTCACCGGGCCGTGGCGCGGCGCCGTCGATCCGGTCGGCGTGTGGTTCGCCCTCGGTGCCGCAGTCTGCTGGGCCGCCTACATCCACTTGACCCAGCGGGTCGGCGACGGTGTCGACGGCCTGCAGGGTCTGGCCGTGTCGATGCCGGTGGCCGCAGTGGTGGCGACCGCGGCCGTTGGCTGGTCGGTGATTCCCAGAATGACCCCGGACATGATCCTCATCGGTCTGGGTCTGGCGTTGCTGCTGCCGATGGCTCCGTTCGTTCTCGAACTGCAGGCGTTGCGTCGCTTGAACACTGCGGCTTTCGGCACCCTGATGAGCCTGGAGCCGGCCCTGGCGCTGCTGATCGGGTTCCTCGTGCTGCATCAGTCAGCAGGTCCGGCAGCCATCGCGGGTGTCGCGTTCGTCGTGGCGGCAGGCGTCGGCGCCGCCCGTGGGGGTGCCCGGGAGATGCCTGTGCCGGTGCAACCGGGTTAGCGGCGATCAGCCCCACTCGTGATTCATGGCGCGTGATTCGGTCGCGTCGGCCAGGGACACCGCCGGGCGCAGCCGCGAACGGGTGCAGGCGATGAGCAGCATCGCCACGGCCGCGGTGCCGGCACCGAGGGCGAAGATGACGGTGAAGCTGCTCTCCGCGGTGAAGCCGTGCTGCGAGCGACCCAGCAGCACCGCCACCACCGCCGCGGCGATCGAGCTGCCGACGGTGCGCGCAATCGCGTTCATGCTTGTGGCGACGCCGGTCTCACCGGAGTCGACTTCACGGACTACCAGGGCGGGCAAGGCCCCGTAGGCCAGGCTGATGTAGGCGTTGACCAACACTCCTGCCGCGATCACCTGCCACGGCTCGTCGTGCACGGCGGCCAGGAGCACAAAGCCGGCCACTCCGGTCGCGGCGCCGACCACCAGCACGGTGCGGGCACCGAATCGGTCGATGTAGCGACCGCTTGCCAACGCGGTGAGGAATCCGGCGATCGCGCCCGGCAGCAGGAAGATGACGCTGGCACTCAGGACACTGGCGCCGAAGCCGTAGCCGGTGAACACCGGGGCCTGAACGAAGTCGGTCAATCCCAGGAAGGCGAAGTACAGCCCCATGCCGACGAGCACCGTGGCCAGGTTGGTCAGCAGGATGGGGCGGCGCGACAACATCTCGGTCGACACCAGCGGTTGACCGCAACGACGTTCCCACCACCACCACAAGCCGAGGGCAACCGCGCCGGTCACCGCGCAACTGACGGTGCGCGCCGAGCCCCACCCCAGCCGTTGCCCTGGGTGATCGCGAGCAGAGCGGCGGACAGACCGATTGCGAGGCCGAGGGCACCGGTCCAGTCCACGGCACCGTCGCTCGTTCGCGGTCGGCCCGGGACGACGAGCAGTACGGCGGTGATGACCACGGCGGCGAACGCCGCGGTCAGCCAGAACACCCGGTGGTAGCCGGCGTCGCCGCGCATCAACAGGCCGGTGACGACCAAGCCCATGCCGCCCCCGAACCCGAGGGTTCCCGACAGCACGGCCATGGCCCGCATCAGCCGGTCGGGTGGAAGTTCCTCGCGCAGGATGGACACGCCGATGGGATACAGCGAGAACGACGCGCCCTGCAGCACCCGTGCCGCGATCAGCAGCGGAAGCGACGAGGTGAGCGCCGCGAGCAGCGAACCCCCGAGCACGAAGGTGAGCACCACCAGCAGCACGCGCTTCTTGCTGTACACGTCGGCCAGGCGGCCGATCAGCGGAGTGGTCGCGGCCGCGGCCAGCAGGTTGGCCGTCACCGCCCAGCTCACGTCGACCGATGAGGCGTGCAGCTGGTCGGCGATCACCCCCAGTACCGGCACCACCCCGGTCTGCAGGACTGCGACGGTCAGAGCGACGACGCTGAGGGTGGCAATCAGCAGCCCCGGCCGCGAATATCCGGTAGTGGTGTCTGAGTCGGTGTGGACGGCCTGCGGCTTTGACATTCGCCTCCCGTTCTCTGCATCGCGCCGACAGCTTGATTATGTCGTCTAAGAATCCGGCTGCGGGCACCGGATACCGCTGTGCGAGGATGCCCGGATGGCCACCCGACCGGCGCATTTCATCTCCGACCCTGACGGGGTGCTGCATCCGACCGAGAACGCGCGCAGTCGCTGGGGCGATGACATGCTCAACGGCCCGGCGGTGGTGAGCCTGGCCGCCTGGCACCTCGAGCAGCGCTACGGCGTGGCTGGCTTTCTCCCGGCCCGGCTCACCGTGGACCTCTTCAGGGCCGCACGCCGGGTGCCGACGACCTTGCGCGCGCGCCTGATCCGGGACGGTCACCGGGTGCGTAACACCGAATGCGAGGTCGTCCAAGGCGAGGTGGTGGTCGCCCGGGCGACGATGGTGCAGTACCGCCAATCCCAGCCGCCGCCCGGTCACGAATGGTCCGGTGACGCAAGATTCGATGCGCCGCCCGCAGCTGAACCGCACGTGTTCTTCATCGGCAGCGACGACGCCGGGTGGGAGCGCGACGGTGGCAAGCACCAGAACACGTCGCGAAAGCGCGTCTACCACAGTCCGATTGACGTGGTGGCGGGCCATCACGTGACGCCGTTCCTGCGGGCGGTGATGGTGGCCGAAGCCACCAGCCTGGTCACCAACCTCGGCACCAAGGGGATCGGCTACATCAACGGCGATCTCACCGTTGCGCTTTCGCGGCTACCGCAGTCGGAATTCATCGGTGTGCAAGGTGATTCGCATTGGGTTCAAGACGGCATCTCGGTGGGCAACGCGACGTTGTTCGATGACGTCGGCCCGTTCGGGACGGGGCTGGTCACGGCCGTCGCCAACCCCGCGGCTCAGATCGACTTCAGCCGTCCTGACGCAATACCGAAGCTCAGCGTCTGAAATCACAGCAGCGCCCGTAGCTGGTCATGCGGCAGCGCGGGGGAGCGGTGGCCGTCTCGGCCCACCATGTCGGTGTTGACCACCAGGGCGTTGAGCACCGCTTCCTCGACACTGTGCACCACGGCGGCGTAGAAATCGTCCATCCGCCCCCATGGCACGAACCTCAGCTGGCCGAACTCGTCATCGCCGACGGCGCCGATCGGGAACCGGCTGGCCAGATCCGGTGCCTCCGCGGTGGAGAACGCCAAGAAGATGTCGCCTGAGAAGTGGCTTCCGGTGGTCCCGGTCCGGGCCAGGCCGAGGGGAACCCGCCGCGCCAGAGCTTTGCACTGGCCCGGCAGGAGCGGGGCGTCGGTGGCGATGACGGCGATCACCGAACCCGCGCCCGGTGGCGGCCGGTTCAGGTCGTCGGCGAACCAGTCACCGGCAAGCGGATTGTCGGCGGCCAGCGGTGGTCCGACGTGTCGTCCGGCCACGGTGAGTTCGTGGCGGGCACCGAAGTTGGCTTGTACGAACGCGCCGACGGTGAAGGTGTGCCGGCCGTATTGCACCCTGCGTGACGCAGTGCCGTTGCCGCCCTTGAACTCATAACAGTTCATCCCGGTCCCGCCGCCCACCGAGCCTTCCGGAACGGCACCGCCGGTGGCGGTGTCGAGTGCGGCCTCAGCATGTTCGGGCCGGACGTGGCCGCCGTTGATGTCGTTGAGATAGCCGTCCCATGTTTCGGCACAAATCGGCAGCAGCCACTGGCGCGCCAGCCCCGGATGCACCCGGTTCACCCACGCGATCGCTCCTGTGTGGCAGGCCCCGACCGCATGGGTGTTCGACAGCAGCACAGGAAGGTTGAACGCGCCCGACTCTTCGATCCAGGTCGTCCCGGTCATCTCGCCGTTGCCGTTGAGGGAGAACCAGCCGGCCGCGCATGGCTGCCCGACCCCGGCGCGGCCGCGGGGCAGGATCGCGGTGACACCGGTGCGCACCGGGCCGCTGCCGACGACCAGATCCCCGGCCCCGGCGATCAGGGTGGTCACCCCGACCTCCACCCCGGGCACATCGGTGATCGCGTTGAGCGGTCCCGGCTGGCCCAGCAGGGGGATGCCGAGTCCGCGGGCACGGGGTCGGCCGTCACCGGTGTAGGCGGCTGCGTTGGTCACTCGCCGACCCTACCGTCGGCACCAGACCGGGCGCCGTCATCGGCATGGGACGTTTGGCCCTCCCGATCGTGGGCGATGGACTCCAGAGCCGGGACGTGACCCGACGTAGCGTCGTCGGCAGGGAGGTGCGACATGACGGGATCGCCATTCCTGCGTGACGACGAGGTCCGCGTGCCCATCGACGAGGTGGTGGTCGCCGGCCACGTGACCGTGCCCGAGCAGCCGCGCGGCATCGTGGTGTTCGCGCACGGCAGCGGGAGCAGCAGGCACAGCCCACGCAACCGGTATGTCGCCGACGTTCTGGTCGCCGCCGGGTTCGCGACCCTGCTGTTCGACCTGCTCACGCCCGCCGAGGAACGGGACCGGGCCAACGTGTTCGACATCGAGTTGCTGGCCAGGCGGCTGATCGGTGTGACGGTCTGGTTGCGTGAGCAGAACGACACCGCCGGACTGCAAGTCGGCTATTTCGGGGCCAGTACGGGCGGTGGAGCGGCACTGCGGGCCGCTGCCGACCCGCAGGTCGATATCGCCGCGGTGGTGTCACGGGGTGGGCGGCCGGATCTGGCCGGCCGCTGGTTGGCCAAGGTGGCCGCGCCGACCCTGTTGATCGTGGGTGGACGCGACGAGGCGGTCCTGGAGCTCAATCGGCAGGCGGCGGCGCAGATCCCGGTCGAGTGCCGGATCGCCGTGGTAGCCGGAGCCACTCATCTCTTCGAGGAGCCTGGTGCGCTCGAGCAGGTGGCCGGACTGGCGCGGGACTGGTTCTCCGACCACGTGTCGCCGATAGCGATCGGCGACTGAGGAACAGAAGATAAGGGACGCCGGGGAACGATGATCACGGACGCCGGGGAAGGGGTTCCACGCCTTCCCCAGCGCCGCCCGTCGATCGCACCACACCCCCAAGTCGTGCTGCGATCCCCTCAGGCAATCCCGCGCCCCCCGGCCGGGATCCGTGACTCGACTGACGTCTGGTTGCCAACGTATTGGCCGGCGCCTGAGCACGCACGCGTAGTGCACTACTCGATTCCAGGGATCTCTCAGGTTGTCTACCCGTGGGGGCACTCGCTGCAGATCCGAGGCATGATCGTCGAGGGCCGGGAGACGACGAACGGAGATGCCGATGAGCACGCGGTCAGATGTTCTGATCACCGCCGATGAGCTGTCCGCCGCCATGGCGGCCGGCGAACCCGTGACAGTGCTGGACGTGCGCTGGCAACTATCAGAACCGGATGGCCGCGATGCCTACCTGGACCGGCATCTCCCGGGCGCGGTGTATGTGTCGCTGGAGGACGACCTGAGCGATCACACCGTCGCCGGCCGCGGCCGGCATCCCCTGCCGTCGGGTTCGGCGGTGCAGGCCGCCGCGCGCCGCTGGGGCGTCCGCGAGCGCGTCCCCGTCGTCGTGTACGACGACTGGAACAGGGCAGGGTCAGCCCGGGCCTGGTGGGTGCTGACGGCCGCGGGCATTCCGGACGTGCGGATCCTGGATGGTGGCCTCTCGGCTTGGACAGCCTCGGGCGGCGATCTCGAGTCCGGACCGGTGGATCCGTCGCCCGGTGACGTCACGGTCATCCACCAGGATCTTTACCGCGGAGCGTTGCCTGCGCTGACCGCCGACGATCTCGGCGGCGGACCGTTGCTCGACGCGCGCGCTCCCGAACGCTTTCGTGGTGACGTGGAGCCGGTGGATCCGGTCGCCGGCCACATTCCGGGCGCAGGGAATCTGCCGAGTACGGCGCTGCTCGCTGCCGACGAGACGTTCCTGGCCGAGGGTGCGCTGGAGCGCTTGTTGGCCGCACGCGGCGTCGACCCCGGCGAGCGGATCGGCGTCTATTGCGGTTCGGGTATCACCGCTGCCGTCGCCGTCGCGGCACTGACCGCAGCTGGCCACAGGGCGGCGCTGTTCCCGGGATCCTGGTCGCAATGGAGTTCGGAGCCCGGGCGACCGGTCGCCCGCGGCCCGCAATGACTATGGAGACGTTCTGGGTGTACGTCCGCCTCCAGGCGATGTGCTTGGTTTTCGGTATCGTCGGCCCGATTTTCCTGGTGGTGTACTTCGTCGCTGCGCCTGACCCGACGTTGAAGTGGATGTACTACACCGGCTTGGTGATCACCGCTGTCGACGTGCTGGTGGCATTGAGCCTCACCGACCAAGCCATTCGTTCCCGACAGCCCACCCAGGACCAGGAGCCGGAAGCACTGTGACGCTCGAACACGAACGGATCGCCTCCCGGATGGGTGAATCGCGACTGCAGCGCTGGGAGTCCCTTGCCGAGTGGCCGCTGGCTGGAGTCGCGGTGGTGTTCTTGGCGCTGTACTCCGTGCAGGTTCTCGTCCAGCCGCAAGGCATCAACGCGCACGTGATCCGCGGGATGCTGTTCGTGCTCTATCTGCCGTTTGTGATCGACTACGTGGCCCGGCTGGCTCTGGCCGAACGCCGGGTGCGGTGGTTCTTCCGCCACCTGATTGACCTGGCGATCATCACGCTGCCGTTCCTGGGACCGCTGCGTCTGCTGCGGTTGGTGGCGTTGGTGGGCGCGCTGCAACGGGCGCTGGGCGACGCCATCAGGGGCCGGGTGGTGGTGTTCACCGCGTTCAGCGCGGTGTTGCTCGTCTACGCCTCATCGCTGGCGGTCCTGCAGGCCGAGCGGTCGGCGCCGGGGGCGAAAATCAACGACTTCGGCGACGCCGTGTGGTGGGCCCTGACGACAATCACCACCGTCGGCTACGGCGATCTTTATCCGGTCACGGTGCTGGGCAGGGTTGTCGCCGCCCTCCTGATGATCGGCGGCATCAGCCTGGTCGGCGCCATCACGGCTGCCGTCGCGACGTGGATCGTTCAGCGGGTGGCCGCCGAGGACAACGCCGAACGGGCTGCCACCGTGGCGCATATCGAAAGTCTTCAGGCAGAGATCGCCCGGCTCGCGGAAGTCGTTGCCGCGCAGCCGCCTCCGGTCCGCGCGCCGGAGTGACAGTGGCCGCTCGCGGCGGCCCGGCCGGTCAACCCGGATCGGGTCAGTCGCGGACCCACACCGAGATGTAACCCAGCGGGATACCGGTGCGGGTGGCGATGGACTCACGGGCGGCCAGCTCGACCTCGGCACGCGAGTTGGCTTCGGCCACTTCATTGATCTCGGGAATGTGGATGATCCACCGGTTCGCCTCGAATCGAATGTCGATCTCGAAGCACTGACCGGCCATCGGCCGCAGCACGCGGTGGGAGCGGAGATTCCGTTGCGGACGGGTGGAGAAGCCGCGAGTTCGGTAGTGAGTACGCATCTTCTTGCTTTCCGGAACGATTTTGGGCCGTCGGCAAAGATACGCCCAACCCGCCGGAATTCAAAATCGCCGAATTGCGCCGATCGCCCCAGCCGACGAGGCGATTTCCCGCCGATGAGCGCCAAGTGAATTCATGACGTCTGGGCCGGGTTCACCGCGCGCTCTGGCAGGTGGTAAGCCCCCAAGGATGGACCAGAATGATGGCGCATCCGCTTCGGAACTGATCGACGCCCGAATTGACGAGCTCGACGATTGGCGAGGGGAGGTGCTGGCTCACATCCGGGCGGTGGTGAAAGGCGCCGATCCGGAGGTCGTAGAGGAATGGAAGTGGCGCGGAGTGCCGACGTGGTCGCACGACGGCATCATCTGTACCGGCGAGACATACCCGAGCGTGGTGAAGATGACCTTCGCCAAAGGCGCGTCACTGGATGATCCGTCCGGTCTGTTCAATGCCAGCCTTCAGGGAAATACGCGTCGTGCAATCGACTTTCACGAAGGCGATCGGCTGGACGAAGAAGCGCTGACGGCACTCGTCCGTGCTGCGGTGGAACACAACATCGCGACCCGGGCAGGCAAGCGTAGGTAGTCGGCCAGGGCGGCTTCAGTCAGCCTGCGTCGGGCGGCGGCTGGCCGCCAGCGTGCCGAGTAGGGTGAGCGCTTCCGCGGAGGCCGAGCCCGGTTCGGCACCGTAGACAACCAGTTCCTGGCCCGGCGCGGAACGGACGTCGAAGGTCTGCATGCTGAGCACGATCCGGCCCACGTCGGGGTGCTGGAATGTCTTGGTGTCCAGCGATTTACCGCGCGCGTCGTGACGTGACCACAGCGCCCGAAACTCGGCGCTGCTCTCGATCAATTCGCCGAGCACCGTCCGGATGCGGGGGTCCTCGGGTGCGGTCCCGTAGTTCAGCCGGAATCCCGCCACGCTGTTCTTGGCCACGTCGTCCCAATCCACATAGAACGAGCGTGCCCGGGGAGAGTTGAACACCACCATCAGCAGGTTGCGGGAGAAGGTGAAATCTCCGAACAGCGCGTCGGCGAGTTCGTTGGAGGCCAGCACGTCGTAGGCGCGGTTGTACACCAGAGCGGGTTGACGGTGCCAGGAATCCATCAGCTGCAGTAGCCGCGGATCGACGCGCTCTGCGGTGGCCGCACGCGGCGCCGGGCTCAGGCCGGCGAGGTGAAACAGATGTCGGCGGCCGTCGTCGTCGAGCCGCAGCACGGCGCCCAGTGCGTTGAGTACCTGTGGCGACGGCCTGGTCTCGCGTCCTTGTTCCAGCCGGGTGTAGTAGTCCACCGAGAGCCCGGCCAGCATGGCGACCTCTTCGCGACGCAACCCGGGAACTCGGCGCAGGCCGGTTGTGGGCAGGTTCAGCTGGTCGGGAGTGACACGCGCGCGTCGACTGGCGAGGTAAGCGCCGAGCTGGCTATCGGCCATGTCGCCCATGCTAATTGCCGCCTCACCGCCGGACTACTGAGCCGTCCAGCCGCCGTCGACCGCCAGCAGCGCGCCGGTGACGAAACTGGCGGCATCAGAGGCGAGAAAGGCGACGGCTTCGGCGACTTCTTCGGGACTGCCGATGCGTCCGATCGGATGTGCCTCGCCGAAACCGGCCAACATCTGACGGCCGTTTTCGACCACGCCGTCCATGATGTCGGTGTCGATCACGCCGGGCAGTACCGCGTTGACACGGATGCCTTTCTTGCCGCCTTCGATGGCAAGAACTCGCACGATCTGGGCGACGGCTGCCTTGGAGGCGGCGTAGGCGACCTGCGTTTCGAACGCGACGAGCGAGGACACCGAACCGACCGCGACGATCGCCCCGTACCCCTGGGCCGCCATGACCCGGAACGCTTCGCGGGCTTGGACGAAGTTCCCGCGTGCGTTGGTCCGCAGGATGTCGTCGAACTCGGCCACCGAGGTGTCAGTGACCAGCTTGTTGAGGGTTCGCCCGGCGTTGTTCACGAGGATGTCGAGGCGGCCGAACCTGTCGATCGCCACCTGCATCGTCGTACGTGCGACATCTTCGTCGGCGACGTCACCCACCACGGTGGCCACATTCTCAGGATCGCCGGCGGCAATGTCGTGCACCGCGGTGTGTTGGTCGGAGACCACCAATTTGGCGCCGCGTTCGCGCAGTAGCCGAGCGGTGGCCAGTCCGATGCCTCTGGCCCCGCCGGTGACGACGGCTACCCGTCCTTCAAGACTCCACGAGCGTGGTGGCACAACGCGGCTGGGGTTCTCTTGAGTGTTCGTCAATGCTGGCCTCCTCGGACCGGAATGATCAGCGCTGCCTCGTCGGACGCACGATGATCTCGTTGACATCGACGTCTGCGGGCTCGGTGATGGCATAGCGGACGGCCCGTGCGATGGCGTCCGGGTCGATCGCGTTGGCGCGGTAGGTCCGCATGGCCTCGGCTGCCACGACGTCGGTGATGGTGTCGGCCAGTTCGGACGTCACCACACCGGGTGTGATGGTGGTGACCCGGATTGAGGGGTCGGATTCCAGGCGCAGGCCTTCGGTGATCGCCCAGGCGGCGAACTTCGTGCCGCAGTAGACGGCGGCGGTCGGAACCACCTCATGGGCGCCCACCGAAGCGGTGGTGATGAAATGCCCGGCGCCTTGCGCGCGAAAGACCGGCAAGGCGGCGGCGATGCCGTACAGCAGGCCTTTGACGTTCACATCGATCATCCGGTCCCATTCGTCGACCAACAGCGCGTCGAGACGCGAGAGAGGCATGAGCCCGGCGTTGTTGACCATGACATCGACTCGTCCGTGACGATCCACTGCGGCATCCACGAACCGCCCGACGTCGTGTCGGTCGGTGACGTCGAGCCGGTAGGCGGTGATGGATCCACCGGCAGCGGCGGCGGCTTGACTGCAGTCGGCGACCAGGTCCTCGAGCCGATCAAGACGACGGGCACCGGCCAGAACATGGTGTCCGGCTCGGGCCAGGCACGCGGCGATCGCCGCGCCGATCCCGCTACTGGCGCCGGTTATCGCGACCACCCGATGGTTGGGGTCTTCGTTCGTCGTTGTCGTCATGACTCCACGCTGCGGCGCCCGGCGACGCCGCGGCAGGACGCGGTGTTCCCGGGTGCGGCACACCTAGGAACAGCGGGTAGAGGTCAGTTCAGTCGGTTCCCGGTGCCGGCGTCGAAGAGGTGGATCGAGTGCGGGTCGGCGGTCACGTGCACGATGTCGCCCATGCGGATCTGGTCGCGGCCGGTAGCGCGGACGATGAGGTCGGCACCCGAGTCCTTGGCGGTGCCGTAGAGGTACGCATCGGCGCCGAGCGTCTCGACCACGGCGACGGTGACGGGGATACCGGCGCCCGGCGATGTCAGGCGCCACCCTTCCGGGCGGACTCCCGCGACGACGGGTCCGCGGACCTCCCGAGTGAAGTCGACCGGCATGGTGTGTCCGGCGGTCGTCACACCGGCCGGTGTGAGGTCGCCGTCGAGGAATTGCATGGCGGGGGATCCGATGAATCCGGCGACGAACACGTTGACGGGCCGGTCGTAGAGATCCATCGGTGCGCCGACTTGTTGCAATTCGCCGTCTTTCATGACCGCGACACGATCACCCATCGTCATCGCCTCGGTCTGGTCGTGGGTGACGTAGACGGTCGTGACGCCGAGTTGTCGTTGTAGCTTCGCGATGTCGGTACGGGTTTGGACCCGCATCTTGGCGTCTAGGTTGGACAGCGGTTCGTCCATACAGAACACCTGGGGGTTGCGCACGATCGCCCGGCCCATCGCGACTCGCTGGCGTTGACCACCGGAGAGCGCCTTGGGCTTGCGGTCGAGATAGTCGGTCAGCCCGAGCGTTGTGGCCGCCGCCGCGATGCGTTGGTCGCGTTCCCGTTTGGGGACACCGGCATTCTTGAGGCAGAAAGCCATGTTGCCGGCGACGGTCATGTGAGGGTAGAGGGCGTAGTTCTGGAACACCATCGCGATGTCGCGATCCTTGGGTGCGGTGGTCGTGATGTCCCTGCCGCCCAGGTGGATCGAGCCCGCCGTCACCTCTTCCAGGCCCGCCAGCATCCGCAGGGTGGTGGACTTCCCGCAGCCGGATGGGCCGACGAGGACCATGAACTCGCCATCGGCGATGTCCAGGTCGATGCCGGCGACCGCCGGACTGGCGGCCTTCGGATACCACCGTTGTGCCTTCTCGAATCGGATGGCGGCCATCGGTTTTGCTCCTGTCTTTGGTAGCGAATCAGCGTGATGAGATGCCACCGACCATGCCGTTGATGAACCGCTTCTGCAGAGCGAAGAACAACACGGCGATCGGTAGTGCGACCATCACGCCGGCGGCGGCCAACAACGAGTACTCGGTGAGGTGTTGTCCCTGGAACAGCGCCAATCCCAGCGGCGCGGTCCGTCGGCTGTCGGAAACCACCATGACCAGTGGCAGCAGAAATTCGTTCCAGGTCCACATGGTGACGATGACGGCCATGGTCATGATCGGGGGCAGGCTCGGCGGAACGACCACCCGCCAGAGCAGACGAAGTTCGCTCGACCCGTCGAGTCGGGCGGCCTCGATGATGTCGCCCGGGAAGGCCCGGAACTGGTTGCGCATCCAAAAGACGGCGAACCCCAGTGACTGGGCGGTCTGCGGCAGGATCAGGGCCCAGTAACTGTCGGTGAGTCCGACGGTTCGCAGATTGAAGTACAAGGGAATGATGAAGGCTTCGGTGGGCAGCGTCAGGCCGAGCAGCAGCAGGTAGAACAGCACCGAGGAGCCGGGGAACCGCATCCGGGCGAAGGCGAAGCCGGCGAACGTGGCCAGGACGACCGTCAGCAGCACCACGGCGGCGGTCACCACAAGACTGGAAAGCAGGTAACTGCTGAAGTTTCCGCGGTTCCATGCGGCACTGAAGTTATGCGCGTCGACGGTCTTCGGAATGGCGAAGCCGCCCGAATTCTGCTTGGCGGGCGTGATCGAGGACAGCAGCACGCCGATCAGGGGAACCACGGCGAACAGCGCGAAAGCCGCCAAGATGACTTGGTTGACCACTTTTTCGGTGCGGGACAACCTCATTCGGTCTCCCGTGGTGTGATTCTGCTGATCAGAAAAGTGAGTCCGATGATCACAACGGTCAGCACGACCGCGACCGCGGAGGCTAAGCCGACTTGCCCGGTGTTGAACGCTCGGTTGTAGGCTTCGAGGGCGGGAACCGTTGTCGCCGTGCCGGGTCCGCCGCGTGTGGTGATGTACACCAGGTCGAAGGTCTTCAAGGCGGAGACCACGGTCAACGTCAACGCGACCGCTATCTGCCCGCGCAGGGATGGCAGCGCGATCGCGATGAATTCACGGAATCGGCCAGCGCCGTCGAGACGTGCGGCCTCGAACAATTCCGGCGCGATATTGCCGATGCCGGAGAGAAACAGCACCATGCACAGCCCGATGTTGAGCCAGGTGCCGATCAGTCCGATGGCGATCAGGGCGACGTTGTGGTCACCCAGCCAGACCCGCGTCAGGGAGCCCAGCCCGACGGCACGCAGGGTCTGATTCAGTAAACCGTTGCCGGAGTAAATCGAGATCCAGATGGTGCCGATCACGACGGTGGCGATCACCTGGGGCAGGAAGAGCACGGTGCGGTAGAACGACATCGACTTCATCGCGTGGGCCCGGGAGATGACCGCGCTGAGAATCAGTGCGACGACGACGGGTACCGCTGCGTAGAACACCATCAGGATGGCGGCATGCAGGAAGGACGCCCGCAACTGCTCGTCGTCGAACACGGTGAGGTAATTGGACATGCCAGCGACGGTGGCGGTTCCGATGCCGTTCCAGTCGTAGAAGGAGTACTGAACGGTCTGCACCAGCGGGGCGCCGAGGAAGACGGCGAAGACCAGGAATGCCGGCACCACATACAGATAGCCGCGGATCGCCTCCCGCCGACGCCGCCGACGGATCGGCGCCGCCGGGGCGGACATCTCACCGATGTCGGTGTCGGGCCCGCCCGGTGGCGGTGAGTGGCGTGGTGGTCGCAGCGTCACGGTCATTTCTGGTTCTTCAGGAAGGCGGCGTAGTCCTTCTGCAGCGCGTCGACGAACTGTTGGGGGTCGGATTGTCCGCCAAGAAGTTCCTGCACACCTGCGGTGATGGTGTCGTAGAACGTCGGTGTGGTGTAGTCGAGATACGGCACCACGCCGTCGGCCTTCTGGACGTCGCGGTACTGGGTGGCGATATCGGCGGCCAGCGTGCCGGGTTGTGGTTGGTAGCCGGACGGCAGCACCGTCGGCAGGTTGCCGGTGTCCAGAAGAAGCTGCGCGGCTTTGGCATTGGTGATGAACTCGATGTAGGCCGCAGCCACGTCCGGATGGCCTGACTTGGACGTGATGGCCCACGCCAGTCCTTGGCCACCGGTGGTGGCCGGCTGGCCCTCGTCGGATGTCAGTGTCGTGAAGCCGACGTCGGTGCCGAGCGCGTCCTGGAGCGGCTGCTGCATCCAGGTGCCGGTGAGGGTGAACAGTGCGCCGCCCTTGCCGAAGGCGGCAACGGCGTCGTCGCGCGACACCCCGTTGGTGCCCGGAGTCAGATATCCCTGGGTGGACCATTCGGCGATCTGCTGGGCTGCTTTCAGCGACGCCGGGTCGGTCCATGCCCCGCCCTGCCCGCTGACCAGCTTCGTGACGGCGGGCGCACCGGCGAGTGCGGCCTGTACGACACCGTAGAGGTGGATGCCGGGTGCCTTGTCCAAGTCGCCGAAGGCCATGGGCAGCATCCCTTTTGCCTTGGCTGCGGCCATCGCCGAGTTCAGATCGGTCAGCGTCTTGGGCGCGGCGAGTCCGAGCGAGGCCAGTTTCTGCCGGTTGTAGTAGATGCCCACAACCTCACCGGTCTGTGAGACACCGAAAAGGGTGTCGCCCTGCCAGGTTTTGCCGTCGCTGCTGAAACTGTTCTGTTTGAGCAGGCTCTGCGGATAGTAGCTGTCCCAGCCGTAGAGCTTGGCGTAGTCGTTCATCGGCCGCAGCATCCCGGCCGCGACGAACGCGCCCATGTCGGGGTAGCCCTGGTTGGCCTGGACGACGTCCGGCGGCGTGTTGCTGGACAGGGCGAGTTTCAGCGTCGTCTTGAGGTCGCTGAAGGACTCGACGGTTCGGTTGATCGTCACGTTCGGGTACATCTTGTGGAATTCGGCGTTGAGCTGATCCTGTGCCTTGGCGATGCCGCCGTCGGTGTTCTGGTCCCAGACCGACAGGGTGACCGGTCCCGCCGCGGCGATGTCCTTGGATACCGGGGCGGTGGGCGCTGGTGCTGGGCCGCCACCCGACGGTCCGGGCGCGCATCCACTGGCGACGGTGACGGCTGCGATGAGCGCGGCAACGATTCGGCACAGGCGGGTTCGGGTCATGAGGTGAACGCTCCTCGGCTGGTGGGGACGGGGGAGTTGCGATGGTTGTCGGCCCACTCTCGGACTGACGCCCATTCGGGATCGTGGCGGTGATCGGTGAGGAAGGCGGCGATGTCGGCGGGTCGGGGTGCGCTGCGCGCGCCACCCGCACCGCGCACTGAACAGGTGGCGCTGACGCTGGCCAGGCGCAGACGTTGGGCCAGGTCCCACTGCCATGCGGTGGCAGCCATGAACGCGGCCGCGAACGCGTCTCCGGCGCCGGTGGGATCGACTGCGCGAACTGCGATCGCCGGAACATGCAGCCGCACTGACCTTTCCGCTGCCAGCGCACCGTTGGGCCCGAGGGTGATGACGGCCAGATCGACGCGGTCGGCCAAGACGTCCAGCGCGGCCTCCGCGGTCTGGGTTCGGGTGTAGCCCAGCGCCTCGACCTCGTTGACGATCAGGACGTCGACACCGCCGATCTCATCGAGAAGGGTCGCTGACCACTGGCCCGAAGGATCCCAGCCCACGCCGGCGACCAGGGTGGTCCCTTGTTGACGCAGCCGTGCGGCTTCGGCGGGCACCGGTCCTCGGCCGAGGCCGACGTGAGCGACGCGGACTTCAGTGGATTCGGGCCAGGACGGCAGATGCGGCGGCTGTTGTTCGAACGTCACGAAGGACCGGTCGTGGCCGTCGGTGATGGCCATCGAGATGGGATTCTGATATCCGGAGTGCTGGACGGCGAAACGCAGATCCAGATTGGGTTCGTCGCGGAGGCTGCGGGCGACGATGCACCCGATCGGATCGTCACCCAGTTCGGTGACCAGCGCGGTGTGGGCACCGAGCCGAGCGGCTGCCACGGCGCGATTGGCCGCGCCACCCGCCGAGATCGCAAAACCGTCGGCGAACACTTCGGCACCGGGGGTAGGGGCAGTGACCCCGGTGAACACGAGGTCGCTGAAGACCCGCCCCGCGATAAGGACGTCGATTTCACGATCGGGCACTCGACGGCACCTCCAACCTATGACGGAGTTTGACGGTATTTGCGCGTTTAGCGTGGCTGCTGTGGATGACCATTATGTTGCATCGTGGTCTCCCTCGGGTTATTTCGCCAGTCTTTGGCCAAACTCGATCAGAGTCGTGCAAAGTCGGTCACCTGGTGGGTAGGATTCGCGGCATGTTCCTCGCCCAGCGTCACGAACGCATCCTGACCACATTGGCCGGTGGCGGCCAGTCGGTCGTCCAGCTTGCGCAGACTCTCGGCGTCAGTGAATCCACCATTCGCCGTGATCTGGACATCCTGGCCAAGAGCGGCCGGCTCGAACGGCTCTACGGCGGCGCGATGCTGACGCAGGGCAGCCGCGCCAACATCACCGACTCCGGCGTGGTGGAGGATCCGTTCATCTCCGAGACCAGAGCCGATCTCGAATTGCGACAGCGGATCGCCGTCGAGGCGGCGCGGTTGGTGTCCGACGGCGACGTCGTGGTGCTTGACATCGGCTCGACGACTCAGTTGGTCGCCCGTGAGTTGCGCGGCAGGCCGGTCACCATCATCACCTCCAACCTGGCCGTGCTCGACGAGGTTCGGGATGACGACGCGGTGGAGTTGGTCTTGCTGGGCGGGGTGTTGCGGCGCAATCAGCAGTCGCTGGTCGGCCCGCTGACCGAACAGGTGATCGGGCAGCTCAGCGCCGACACGATGTTCTTGAGCTGCACTGGCGTACGCGGCGGACGGGTGCTGGACAACATGGCTGTCGAGGCGCCGATCAAGCAGGCGCTCATCGCCGCCTCGCAGCGGATCGTCCTGCTGGCCAGTGAGCTGAAGTTTCCCGGCTCCGGTGCCTTGCGATTGTGCTCGCTCGACGAGGTGGACGTGCTCATCACAACGGCCGGTACGCCCGAAGACGACATCGCTCAGCGCCGGGAGGCCGGCAGAAAGGTCATCGTCGCATGAAATTGGTGATCCTCGGCGGCGGCGGATTCCGCACCCCCTATGTGTGGCAGGCGCTGATCCGGGATACCGGAACCCCTCGGGTCACCGAGGTCGCCCTCTATGACGTCGACGAAGCGCGCCTCTTCACCATCACCACGATCCTCGAACAACTGGCCGTCGGATTCACCGACGTACCCGTCGTGCGCACCTACACGCAGCTGGAACCGGCTCTGGAAGGCGCCGACTTCGTGTTCGCCGCCATCCGGGTGGGTGGCGTCGAACAACGCTGCTGTGACGAGCACGTCGCGCTGGAACTCAATGTGCTGGGACAGGAGACCACCGGGCCGGGCGGCATCGCGTACGCGTTGCGCACCGTGCCGGTGATGCTCGACATCGCGCAGACCGTCCATCAGATCGCCCCACAGGCGTACTTTCTGAACTTCACCAATCCGGCCGGGATCATCACCGAGGCACTCCAGACCGTGCTGGGTGACCGCGTACTCGGGATCTGCGATACGCCATCGGGTTTGGGGCGACGGGTGGCCGGAGTGCTGGGCTATGATCACACCCGCATCCAGATGGACTACGTGGGACTCAACCACCTCGGGTGGATGCGCCGGATTCTGGTCGACGGTAACGACGTGTTGCCCGCGTTGCTGGCCGACGAGCAACGCCTGGGGCGAATGGAGGAGGCGCACGTCTTCGGTGTCGACTGGATACGTGCGCTCGGCGTCGTCCCCAACGAGTATCTCTACTACTACTACTTCAACCGGGATGCGGTGCAGGGCATCAAGGAATCCCCGCAGACCCGCGCCGACTTCCTGCTCGAGACTCAGGGCCGGTTCTTCACCGAGGCGGCGGCACAGCCCGACCATGCGGCCAAGCTGTGGGCGGCGGCGGTCGACGAACGGGGGCCAGCTACATGGCCGAGGCCAAAGGCGGTGTCCAAGGTGCTCCGGCGACCGCGCGGGAGCACGAGACCGATCCCGCACACCTCGGTTATGCCGGCGTTGCGCTCGGCGTGATGGCGGCGATCAGTCGTGACGAGAAGCGCACGATGATCCTCAATGTACGCAACCGCGGCACGATTCACGGTTTGCCCTCCGACGCCGTGGTCGAGGTGCCGGCGTTGGTCGATGCCAACGGCGTGCATCCGCTCACCTTGGAAACGCAGCCAGACCTGCACCAGCTCGGGTTGATGCAACAAGTGAAAGCTGTTGAAAGACATGCTATTACCGCTGCCATGACTGGATCGGAGAAGGAAGCTCTCAAAGCTTTCGCGCTGCATCCCCTGGTCGATTCGGTGACCGTCGCACACGACTTGCTCGCGCGCTACATCGAGGTCAATCCGGACATCGCTCGGGTGCTGGCGAAGCGCTCTCGGGCGGCATGACGCCCGGCGGGTCCTAGTGTGGTAGCCATGAACCCACTCTCTGACGACGTGATCGCGTTTCTCTCCGCCGGGACCCGCACCGGCAAGCTCGGGTACGTCGCTGCCGATGGAAGACCCTTGGTGGCACCGATCTGGTTCATCGTCGATGGCCAGCAGCTGGTGTTCAACACCGGTAGGGACACTGCCAAAGGCCGCGCACTTCAGCGGGATTCACGAGTCGTGATCTGCGTCGACGACCAGGACCCGCCGTTCTCGTTCGTGCAGGTTCAAGGAACTGCCGAACTGAGTGAGAACTCCGACGAGCTGCTCGACACCGCGACCCGTATCGGTGGCCGGTACATGGGGGCCGAGCGTGCCGACGAGTTCGGCCGCCGCAATGCGGTCCCGGGCGAGTTGGTCGTCCGGGTGACGCCGACCAAAGTCATCAAGGCGTTCGACATCGCCGAGTGACGATCAGCGAATCCCCTGAACACAGTGGCCGCACGCTCACCTACTTCGCGCGCTAGGGGGACACACGCCGGGCTGTAGGCCGATGGCGTTGGACATGGCGGCTTGGTTTTGGCAGGCGGTGGTGCCTGAGTCGGGTGGGGTGTTGGGTCCTTGGGTTGCTCGGCAGGTGGTGGGTTGTAGGCCGATGGCGATGCCCATGGCGGCTTGGTTTTGGCAGGCGGTGGTGCCTGAGTCGGGTGGGGTGTTGGGTCCTTGGGTTGCTCGGCAGGTGGTGGGTTGTAGGCCGATGGCGATGCCCATGGCGGCTTGGTTCTGGCAGGCGGTGGTGCCTGAGTCGGGTGGGGTGTTGGGTCCTTGGGTTGCTCGGCAGGTGGTGGGTTGTAGGCCGATGGCGATGCCCATGGCGGCCTGGTTCTGGCACGCGGTTATCCCCGAATCGGGGGGAGTCGGACCCTGGCTGGTGCTGGGACTGCCGCTCGATGTTCCGGCAGCGGGCCCGCTTGCATCCGGACTGTCTGGGGCTGGGGCGCTGCTGGCTGAGGAACTGGGCTGGGACGAGGTGCTCGCAGGGGTGGTATCGCACGGCGGCGGGTTGTAACCACCTCGCTGAAAACAGTCGGCGGTGGCGATCCCGGTCGGGGGACACCGCGGACAACCCCGAACCCGAGCACGGCCGCGGCGACGACCACGGCCGTCACGCCGCGGGCGCAGGCAGGGTGGCGCGTCATGGCCGTGGGTGGCCGCGGAGTGCTGTCGACAAGAATCCCCACCATCACGAAAGGCCAACTGCGTGCGCAGACAGTATGACCGCGACAGTGCGCCGGCGCTGTCATTGGCGCAGCGCCTGGGGTGACGCCGGGGTTCGGCTAATACAGAGCCTTGCCCCCGTCGAGGCGGATCACGGTGCCGGTCAGATAGGGCGAGCACGTCGACAAGAACAGCAGCGTCTCGGCGACGTCGTCGGCGTCCCCATTGCGGAACTCGTAACGGGTCCCGACCCGGTAGGTGTCGCCCTCGGCCAGCGGCTCACCGCGGTAGCGCCGCAACGCGTCGTTGGTTCCGTCGTCGGATCGGAAGAACTGCGTCGGTGCGACGGCGTTGCACTGGATTCTCGGCGACAACGCCACCGCGAGCTGCTCCATCAGCCGAATGAGCGCTGTCTTGGACACGCTGTGCGGAATGAGGTTGGGCCATGCTTCATTGGTCGAGTTCCCCACCAGCGCGATGATGCGGCCATGTCCCTGCTTCTGCATGACGTCGGCTGCGGCCTGGCTCAGGAAGAAGGGGCCGCGGATGTTGATTCCGAACGCAGCGTCGAAGTCGTCCTCGGTCACCTCCTCGAACTCCTTGGCCCGCAGCGAGCTGGCGTTGTGGATCAAGACGCTGAGGTCCGAGCGCCAGGAGAACGTCCGTTCCACCAGTGATCGTGCCTGCGAAGGATCGGAGACATCAGCCTCGATGGCCGTCGCCACACCACCCTCAGCCCGGATGAGATCGACTGTCTCCTCGGCGAGTTCCGGCTGACACCAATGGTTTACCGCGACGGCTGCCCCGGCGGCCGCGAACCGGCGGGCGAACTGCCGGCCGGCTCGCTCGGCGGCACCGGTGATGAGGACAGTCTTACCGTCGAGCTGGTGTTGCATGCGAGCTCCGTCTCTACGTGCGTGGTTGGGGGACAGGCTGAGCACGGGGAAACCCGGCGTCAGGAATCAGAGTTCGCGGATGCCGGCTTTCCAGACAGCGCGGGTCAGCGGCATCCCCGGGCGGTATGCCAGATGAGCGGCCGACGGCGCATCCAGTATCTGCAGATCTGCGCGTGCTCCTGGTCGGATGCTCCCGACCGCGGGCTGAGCCCTCCCGTGCACATCGCGCCAGCCGTCCTGGTGCATTCCGAGCGCGATCGCACCGCCCAGCGTGGCCGCGCGGACCGCCTCGCGGACCGACATGCCCATCTGCAGTACCGCGGTGGCCACACAGAAGGCCATCGAGGTCGTGAATGACGTACCCGGGTTGCAGTTCGTCGCAATCGCGACGACGGCACCGGCATCGAGTAGCCGGCGGGCCGGTGCCAGCGGCATCTTCGTCGACAGGTCGCACGCTGGAAGCACGGTGGCAACGGTGCCCCGCTGTCCACCTGTCCACGACGAGACCAGTGCATCGACGTCGGCATCGGTGACGAATCCGACATGGTCGACGCTGAGTGCTCCGTACTCCACCGCGAGTTGAACGCCCGGTCCGTATCCGAGCTGATTGCCGTGCAGGCGGCGGGCCAGATCGCGGGACCGTGCCGCGTCGAGAACCCGTCGCGTCGCCGCCTCGTCGAAGGCGCCGACCTCACAAAACACGTCCACCGCCGACACGAGCGGCGCCACCGCCTCGAGCATCGCGCCGGTCACCAAATCGAGATATTCGTTCGGATCGTGGCCGTCGGGTACCACGTGGGCACCCAAGAACGTGACCGCATCGGCGTACCGGCGCGCCACGTGTGCGGACCGCACCTCCTCGGCCACGCTCAGCCCGTAGCCGGTCTTGGTCTCGACCGTCGTCGTCCCACCACGACGGGCCTGCGCCACGAGCTGTTTGATGTTCGCGTCGAGTTCCTGGTCGCCTGCAGCGCGGGTGGCCGCGACTGTGACATTGATGCCCCCGGCCGAATAGGTTTGGCCGGCCATCCTCGCTTCGAACTCCGCCGTTCGGTCTCCCGCGAACACCAAATGCGTATGCGAATCGACCCAGCCGGGCAGCACCGCGCGGTCTCCGACGGCGACCCTGCGGTCCGCTGCCGGAGCGCTGCCGGCCGCACCGACCCAGGCGATGTGATCACCCTCGATCACGAGTGCGGCGCGAGCGAGCCTGCCGCCGTCGGCTTCGTCGTTGGTCGTCAGCTCTGAGATGTCGTCGAGGAGCAACGATTCCTGCGCCGCGGTCATGGGTTCACGTCCTCGTTCATCCTCGCGACTGGTCTTTCTGAGGTGTCCGCAATCGGGAGAACTGTGACGTCGAGTACGTTCGATTGCTGACTGGGCTGCGGAAGGGTTCGGCGGTGTGATCGCGTCCATTCAACTCGGTCTCGATGACGTATCGGAGCAGTTCACCGACGATCGGTGCGGTCTTGAACTGCGTACCCGATGTCGCCATCGCTACGAATAGACCGTCATAGCAGGTGCGGTCGTAGATCGGCAGCCAGTCCTCGGCGGCGTCGTAAAGCCCGACGACGCCCATGCGCGTCCGCGGTATTCCCACGTCCGGAATCCTCCTGGCGAGCCTCAATGTCGTACGTTGCCAAACATCTGCCGTCACAAGTCGATCGAAGTCATCGGGGTCATCGATATATGTCCGCTCGTCGGCGCGATCACCGTTGCTCCCCACGAGGAACGCGTCGTCACGTTCGGGGCGGAAGTTGATGTTGAGATCACCATCGACGAGGTGGACGCCGTCAAGTGCCACGTTCAAGGTGGGTGGGGCAGGCACGTGGATGAGTTCTTCCCGAATGCGTCGAGTGCGGACGCGGAAGTCGGCGGCCGCATCGATCCCTCGAATGAGAGTGTCGGTATTCGGGCCGGCGACCACCAGAACAGCCTCAGCCAACACGACCGTACCGTCGCCGAGCGTCACACCCACGACTCGGTCACCGTCGACGTCGATGCTCACGACGGTGGCCGCCAACCGCACCCGCGCACCCGCGCGCCGTGCGGCTTGCATCAGATTGACGGCCGCGAGTGTCGGATCGCCGATGTAGCCGGACTGCGGCGTGAAGATGCCGCCGCCGAGATAGTCCGTGGGGTCCGCCCAGAACGCCTCGTCATCGACCGACCGGGGTGGGCCGAACCGGTGAAAGTCGAAATAGGGGAAGTGGCCGCTCATATCGTCGAGGGTCCACTCATCGAAGGTGACACCGGCCACGGTCATCGCGTTGGCCGCCTGACCGGCGAATCCATTGCCGGCATCAAGGATCAACGAGCCGCATTGCACAAACCGGGCCAGTTGTTCGGCGGGATCAGGGTCGAGGAACTCGCGCCAGTTGGTCCACACTGTGAGCGCGTCGTCAGCCAGCGCAGAACTCTGCGGATCGCTCGCGTGCACCCGGATGATCCCGGCTGAGGCGCCGGTCGACCCGTCACCGACACCGCTGTTGCGGTCGACGACGAGCACGTCGAGGCCCGACCTCGCCAGCGCCAGCGCGGCGCTGGCGCCGATCACGCCCGCGCCGATTATCAAGACATCGGCACGACTCTCACCTAAGGCAGCCATATGTGTTGTGGTGCAACCGATCACAGCCCCCAGCCCGGATGGGGCTGGTGGGTGCCGGGTTGCTTTACGAACGACTCGCGAAGATCTGATACCTGCTCGTCGGCGAAGGTGAGCAAGAGGTTGCCGGCCAGTGTGTAGGGCTGCCCAGCAGAGGTCAGGGTCGTCCACCATTCCACGCCAACGCGATTGCCCTCGATCACTGGCGCTCCGTAACGGAAGTGCACGTCGGCGACATCGGCGACAGCGGCTCGCCAGAACCCTTCGATGGCATGGCGACCGACAAACGGTTCGCCGAGGAATGGGCTGTTGCGGTAGCTGGCATCGTCGGTGAACAGCGCCGCGGCACCCTGGGCGTCGCGGTCACGCCAGACCCGCCCGAACCCCTCCAGCCAATCCTGCACGTTGTCCACCGAGACGCTCATGGGGCTTTCCTCACTGTCGATGTGGCCGCCGTGACCTAGTTGACGGCATTCTATGCAGATATGCAAGACTAGAATAGGATTATACAGATGATCCGGCGACCGACAGAGGAGACGCGACTCGGCATGGCAGACATGGGCGAGACCCGCAGCGAGGCAAGTGATCTATTCGACGACCTGTACTGGCAGGCGCAATCACAGGTGATCGTCGAAGACGACAGTTTTCTCGAGCAGATTGTGGCGGGCGCGGAGCTGCCGGTGCTGCTGGCCGCGATCGCTGCCGCGTTGCGCGACACCTCGTATCTGCCCGCCGATCTCGTCCCACCGCTGACGCCGATGGATACCGAACCGGTGCCTCACGGCGGCATGACCTCCGATCAACAAGCAAAGGCAGCTGCCCTTGCCCTGACCGGTCTGCAGAGGATGCGAGAGGCGAGGATCGACTCCGTCGACATGCTGCCGGACGAGGCCGTGCGCGAAATTCTGCGCTACCTGTCGGGCGGCCGCGATGAGTGGACGAACATGCTCACCCACGAACTGGACATCGCCGAACACAAAGGCGGCCGACCGGCGTGGAAGTTCGACGAAATTGCCCAAGGCCGCGAATTTCTGACGCTGATCGTCGGTGCGGGCGTCAGCGGTCTCGCGGCGGCGTACCGGTATGCACAAGCCGGCATCCCCTTTGTCCTCATCGAAGCCACCAAGACAGTCGGCGGAACCTGGGCGAAGAACACCTATCCGGGTGTCCGCCTCGATACGCCGACTTTCGGCTACTCCTATTCGTTCGCTCAGCGAGGTGATTGGCCGAATCAGTTCGCCCGCGGGAGCGAGATTCTGGGCTATCTCCGTGATGTCGCCGATCGGGCGGGGATCACCGACCAGATCGAATTCTCGACGCGGCTCGTGCGGCTGCGGTGGGACGAGGACGCCCGCCTGTGGGAGGCCACAACTCGCGATGGTGACGGAGTGGAGAAGCTGCGACGGTTCGCTGCCGTGGTCAGTGCGGTGGGGCAGCTTGATCGGCCGAACATCCCGGAAGTCGCTGGTGCGGAACTGTATCGGGGCGTGGCCATGCACACTCAGGAGTGGGATCACGACGTCGACGTGGCCGGCAAGCGAGTGGCCGTGATCGGCACCGGCGCAAGCGCGTATCAAGTAGTGCCGGCAATCGTCGAGGAGGTTGACGCCCTGGTCGTCTTCCAGCGCAGTGCGCCGTGGATGCTGCCCGCGCCCAATTACCACCACCCCGTTACCGACACCTTCACCTGGCTACGTCGCAAGGTGCCGCATTACGCACAGTGGTATCGGCTCTGGGTCATCCTCACCGGCATCCCGGGAAGGGCGCATACAGTGACGGCTCAGGAGAACTGGGCGGGCACTCCGCTGAGTATCTCGCCGAAGAATCAGCAACTCCGCGACTACCTCAGCGCCCGAGTGGAAGCTCAATTAGCGAGTCGGCCAGATCTTTTGGAGCATGCGATTCCGGACTATCCGCCAGGTGCCAAGCGGATGCTTCGCGACAACGAGGTGTGGGCCGCTGCGTTGCGGTCGGACAAGACGACGCTCGTAACCGAGGCGGTCGAGCGGTTCACCGAGACCGGGATCGTCGATGCTGCGGGTCAGGAACACGAGATCGATGTCGTGGTGTACGCCACCGGCTTCAAACCGTCGGATTATCTGGACGAGGTCGAGGTCATCGGTCGCGGCGGTCGCGAGATCCATGAATTCTGGGCCGGCGATGCGCGGGCCTACAACGGCGTGACCGTGCCAGGATTCCCGAACTTGTTCCTCGTGTACGGCCCCAACGTCGGGGGAGTCGTCGCCGGAAGCCTGCACTTCATGCTCGAGCGAGCGGTGGAGTACTCCCTGGCGGCTATTCGGGAGGTCTTGACTCGCCAGGTCGCGGCCATTGACGTCCGGCCCGAGGCACTGGACCGTTTCGTCAAGTGGGTGGACGAGGGCAATCGCAAAATGGCGTGGGGCCAACCCTATGTGCGCACCTGGTACCAGAACATGCGGGGGAGGGTCTCCCAAATCTGGCCGTACACGAACGTCGACTACTGGGACATCACCGAATCGGTCGTGGAGGACGACTACGAATTCCTCACCTAGTCGGACTGCCGGCGGGCTTAGTGCCCTGATGCACATACTTCTGAGACGGGAGAGCATGGGATGACGGCATTTGAACGCGGCCAGGTGAACATCGGCGGACTCCCAACGAGTTACCTGGTTGCCGGGGAGCGCTGCGCGCAACCGGTGGTACTCCTGCACGATGGCGCCTGGGGTGGGTCGGCCGAGGCCAGTTGGCGCGGCGTCATCCCAGTGTTGGCGACCCGGTACCGAGTGATCGCCCCCGACCTGTACGGGTATGGACAGTCCAGCAAGATGGTGCAACTCGACGTCGCGCCGTACGAATTCCGGCTGCGACAGGTAGCAGGTCTACTCGACGCGGTGGGACTGGGGACTTCCTCGGCGCATTTCGTCGGCAACTCCTTCGGTGGCGGTATGGCATTGCGCGCCGTTACCCTGCCGTGGTGCGCATGGCGGGTGCGATCGGCGGTGTCGATCGCTGGAACCGGCGGCCCTTACCGCACCAAGAATTCGTTGGCCGCGCTGTCGCACTTCGACGGCTCGCGGGCCGATATGCTGCGCGTCGTTCGCCTGCTGACCGGTGACTTCGCTGGTATCGAGGAACATGTGGACCTGCGGATGCGCGATGCGACCAACTCCGCTCATTACCGAGCGGTCGCCGCAGCCGGACTCGCCACACCGTTTGGCACGGATGTGAAGCCGACGGACGGTTATCCGGATAATCTCCGGGATGTGACCACTCCTCTGGCGCTCATCAGCGGTGCTCAAGACACCCTCGTGGAACGAGATTGGGCGCGCAAGATCGCCGAGTGTGCGCCGCAGTGCTCGGTCCACGACGTCGACGGGGCCCGGCATTCTCCCAACATCAGCCATCCCGACCTGACCGCGAGGTTATTGCTGGACATCCTGGGCTCGTGTGATCACGCCTTTGCGCGCGATACACCGCCCGGGTATGACGGCAGCCGTCAGGAAGGACCGCGATGACGACGACGGCGCCGGTGGTGTCCGACGACATCTACGACCGACTCAGGACTGCTCGACTCTCGCCGGCGCAACGACGAATCGCACGCTACATCGTGGACCACCGGGACGCGGCCGCGTTTCTGACCAGCGAGAGCATCGCCCGCCAAGTCGGCGTCAGCCAGCCTTCGGTATCGAGATTCGCTGCAGCACTTGGCTATACACGGTTCTCCGATTTCAAACGCGCACTCCAGAAGTGGGCGCACTTGGAAGTGGCTACGCAGACGGCCGACACCGAAGACCCCGGTCCACTGGCCGATGCGATCAACGCGGAGATTGCCAACCTGCAGTGGCTCGGGAACTCGGCCGGCCTTGCCGAACAGGTGTCCAGGGTGGGTGCGGCGATCATGTCATCGAATCCGCTGCCGGTCGTCGGGCTGCGGGTGTCCCGGTCGTTCGCGGAGCATTTCGCCTATCTCGGCGCCAAAGTTCATTCCGGGATCTCGGTGATCTGCCGAGGTGACACCCAGGCCAAGGAGAGCCTCGCCCGAGCGCAGAGCCGCGGCGCCACTTGGTGTTTGTTCTTCATCCTTCCGCGCTATCCGAGGGAGGCGTGTGAGCTCGTTCGCTACGCGCGGCACATCGGACTCAAGGTGGCTGTCCTCAGCGACGAGTCATTTGCCACGGTCGGACATGAGGCCGACGAGATCATCACGGTCAAGCTCACCAGCGGACTGCTGTTCGACACCTCGGCGGCCGTCAACATAATCTCCAGTGCTCTGCTTCACGCGATGGCCGATTCCAGTCCTGGCAGTTCCCAGGACGGCTTGGAGCGGTTCGAAAGCCACGCGTCGGACCTGGACGTCTTCGAAGACTGACCCCTGCAGCCTCACGCGCGGGGTGGCACCGGCACGGTGCGCGTCGGGTCGTCGGCAACCCGGACGATCAGTTTGCCGAAGTTCTGGCCCTGCAGAAGCCCGAGAAAAGCGCCGGCAGCATTGTCGATGCCGTCGACGAAGTCCTCCCGGTACTTGAGTAATCCGTCGGCCAGCCAGGTCGAGACGTCGGTCTGGAACCGGTCGTAATGACTTGCGACAAAATCTCTTTGGGTGAATCCCTGAACGAGCAGACGCTTGGTGTTGATCGCCTTCATGAGCAGTGGAAGACGATCGGGCCCTGCTGAAGGACCGGTCTGGTTGTACTGTGCGATCAGTCCGCACACCGGTACCCGGGCGAAGTCGTTGAGATGTTCGAAAACCGCCTGCCACACCGCGCCGCCGACATTTTCGAAGTAGACGTCGACTCCATGCGGGACGGCCGCACCGAGGTCGTCGGCGAATGTCGTTGAGCGATGGTCGATCGCGGCATCAAAGCCGAGTTCGGTGAGCCATGCCGTCTTCTTCGGGCCGCCCGCGATCCCGACGGTGCGCGCGCCGCGCAGTCGAGCGATCTGGCCCACCACGGACCCGACCGGTCCCGCGGCGGCCGCCACGACGACCGTTTCCCCCGCCCGGGGACGCCCGATCTCGGTGAGGCCGACATACGCCGCGAAGGCCGGCATACCGAGGATTCCCAACGCGGTCGAGATCGGCGCTCGGTTGGGATCGATGCGGCGAAGTTGTCGCGCGTCTACGACGGCATGGGTCTGCCACCCCGAGTGGGCCAGCACGAAGTCGCCGGCTTTGACGAGGGGCGAGGCCGACTCAACGACCTGACATACCGTTCCGCCCTCCATCACTTCGCCGATCTCGACGGGCTTGGCGTATGACCGCCCTGCGTCCATCCGTCCCCGCATGTACGGATCGAGGGAGAGATAGATCGTTCGCAGCAGCGCCTGACCCTCGTGCAGGTGGGGGACCGGTCGCTCCTCGAGACGGAAGTTCGCGAGGACGGGTGCACCGTCGGGGCGGGAGGCGAGCACTACCGCAGTGGTTCGAGCCATGGTCGAACAGTACGTGCCGGTTGCCAGTCCTGCATGCAAAAGATACGGTCGTGTCGTCGACTGAATTATTTTCTGCATTCCTAGCAGGCCACCTGCTGCCTAGCCGGTTCGACGCAGGGCGCAGGAGCGATCTAGTACGAGGAGATGGATCACCGTGACCGTCATCAGAGTCAGTGGCGAGCGTTTGAGCCTGGACGCCCTTCGGCCCGTCTACCGCGGACCCGTGCAGGTGGAACTCACCGAACAGGCACTGGACAACCTTCGGCGTGGGCATCAGGTCATTCTCGACGCGATCGACCGGGGTGACGTGGTGTACGGGGTCAACACCGGTTTCGGAAAGCTCGCCGACCGGCGCATCTCACCAGGGGACCTCGCGGAACTGCAGCGGCGGTCTGTGCTTTCGCACATGGTCGGGGTGGGCGATCCGCTCACGGACGATATCGTGCGCGCGATCCTGCTCATCAAGCTCATCGGGTTGGCCAGGGGCCACTCCGGGGTCCGCGTCGAAATCGCCGAGATGCTGGTGGCGCTCCTCAATGCCGATGTACTGCCGGTGATCCCGTCACAGGGCTCGGTGGGAGCATCCGGAGATCTTGCCCCGTTGGCGCACCTGGCGGGTGCGATGATGGGCGAGGGACGTGTACGCATCGACGGGGTCAGCTATGAGGCCGTCGAGGGGCTGGCGAAGGCGGGACTTACGCCCGTCGTACTCGGCCCCAAGGAGGCGGTGGCTCTGCTCAACGGCGTGCAGGCCTCCACCGCCATCGCGTTGCGCGGTTTGATCGGGGCCGAGGCGGTGTTCAATGCCGGGCTCGCCGCCGGCGCGCTCACCTTGGAGGCCACGGCGGGGCGTCAGATGGTGCTCGACGACCGCATCCAGCAGATCCGGGGCCACGTCGGTCAGATCCGTGTCGCCGCCGCGCTGCGGGGGCTGGTCGAAGGCAGTCCGGTGCTCGACATCGAGTTCGAGGGCCGCCGCCTGCAAGACCCTTACTGCCTGCGCTGTCAGCCGCAGGTGATGGGCGCGGCTCTGGACCTGCTGACGTTCGCGGCACGCACGATCGAGCAGGAGGTGAATGCCGTATCCGACAACCCGTTGATGTTTCCCGATGACGGCGTTGTGCTCTCCGGCGGGAACTTCCACGGCCAACCCATCGCCTACGCGGCCGACATCATCGCGCTGGCCATCTGCGAAGTCGGCTCGATCTCCGAACGCCGCCAGGCGATGCTGATGGACGCGTCGATGAGCGGGTTGGCGCCGTTCCTGGTGCAAAACGCCGGACTGAACTCGGGATTCATCATGGCCCAGGTCACCAGCGCCGCCCTGGTCGCCGAAAACCGTGCCAAGGCGACGCCCAACAGTGTGGATAGCATCCCCACCTCCGCCGGCCAGGAAGATCACGTGAGCATGGCGACTCACGCGTCGGTGCGCCTGGGCCCGATGGTGCGCAATGCGGGTTACATCGTTGCCATCGAGTTGCTCTGCGCTGCACAGGGGTTGGATCTCCGAAATGGCGGGCATGCCGCGCCGGCCAACCGTCGCACGTACGGAATCGTCCGGTCGCACGCCGATTTCCTCCAGGACGACCGCATCATGGCCGGTGAGATGGAGTCCATCGCCGCCGATGTCCTGGCGGGGGCCTTTGTGGACATTGCCGGGGTGCCGTTGACGACGCTGGACTGAGCGGGAACGAGCGCGCCCTCAGGCGCGCGATCCTGACGGCATGCCAAAGGGCGGGCGCAGCGATGTGCCCGCCCTTTGGCGTGCCGAGGCCCTGTCGGACGGACTCCACCGGCTGCAGACCGGGACCGTCATGTTACGACGATGAAACAGCTGAATGACGTGCGGATTTGGGGTTGCCCAGCTGTATAACGCCTGATACGTTTTTGTTCATCATGAATAGTTTTGTTCAGTTCAGACGTTCCGACCCGCATTAGGAGCCTAGAGATGCCCCAGCCCCACGCCCTTGCCGCCACCATTGCGTCGATAGCCGTCCTGGCGGTTCTCGGCTCCGGTTGTGCGTCCAAGTCGGCGTCACCCGCCGCGGATGACACATCGAAGGCCCAGGTCATGCCCGAACTGCATGACCTACTCCCGCAACAGGTTCGCGACTCGGGGTGCTTACGGTGGCAACGGATCCGTCGTACCCGCCGTGTGACTTCACCAACGACGCCGGCCAGATCGACGGCTTCAACCACGATCTGCTGATGGCGATGGCTCCGCGGCTGGGCGTCACGATCGAGCAGAAGGCGATCACCTTCGACGGCCTGCTTCCGGGAGTCCAAAGTGGACGCTTCACCGCGGCCATGGAGTGCATCACCGACAACATGGAGCGGGAGAAGACCGTCAAGTTCGTCGACTACGCGTACGCGACGAAAAGCCTTCTGGTCAGCGCTAAAAGCGACAAGGGCATCACCGAGAACCCGCTGACGGTGTGTGGTTTGCATGCGGGCGTGCAAACCGGCACGGAGTTCGTGACCGACGTCGAACTCTTCAACAAGAACTGTCTTCAGGCGGGACGTCCAGCGGTGCAGGTGACCAACTTCCCGTCGGCGGGTGATCAGAACACCGCATTGCAATCCGGCCAAATCGACTTCGCCGTCACCGACACCGCAACAGGGGCTTGGCAGGTGAAGACCTCCAACAATGCATTCAAGGTAATCGCCAACCCGCTGCTGGCCCGCACCTATGTCGGTATCGTCGTCACCCCAGACGCCGACAACACCGCCAAGGCGCTTCTCGGCGCATTGACGGCGATGATCAAAGACGGCACCTACGGCAACGTCATGGACAAGTGGGGTTTGAAGGACATCGCTCTGGACGAACCCGGGATCAACCTGGCGGCAAGCCGTCCGCTCCCGGTGCCCGAGCCGTGCGGGGCTTGCGGTTTCTAGTCGAGAACTGTTGATGGGCAACGCCTTCGGCACGCCATCCGCCGGTGCCGCACACGCTCGCGCCGTAACAGAAAGGTAGGGTGCACCAGTGGCTGACTCGCCAGTGGAAGTCTTGGTGCCGGATCCGCACATACGGCCCGTCCCGCGCACGCACGGCGGGTACTGGCTCAGCGGACTGGTTGCGATTGTGCTGGTCGGGACCATCGTCTACGGGTTTGCCACGAACGAGAACATGCGGTGGCCGGTGTTCGCACGGTATGTGTTCTCCGAACCCATTCTGCAAGGCGTGCGGGTGACCATCGAGCTCTCGCTGATCTCGCAAGTCTTCGCCGTTCTCATCGGTTGTCTGCTGGCGTTGCTCGGGGAGTCGCCGAACCCGGTTTTCCGCACCCTGGTCAAAGCCTATGTGGGTTTCTTCCGGGGACTTCCTTTGCTGATCCTGCTGCTGATCTGTTTCAATGCAGCGCTATTCATCCCGCGTCTGGGTATCGGCAGTGTCAGCTGGGATACCAACACGCTCATCACTGGCTTCACCGCCGCGATCATCGGATTGTCGCTGCACGAAGGGGCTTTCATGGTGGAAATCATCCGAGCGGGGTTGATGTCGGTTCCCGTCGGCCAGCGGGAGGCCGCCCAGAGTGTGGGCATGACGCGAGGTCTGGCCATGCGTACCATCGTGATTCCGCAAGCCGTCAGGGTGATCATCCCGCCCACCGGTAACCAGTTCATCAGCTTGTTGAAGGCCAGCGCGCTGGTCGCGGTGATCGGTGGCGGTGATCTGCTGACTCGTGCACAGCAGATCTACGGCTCCAATTTCCAGACCATACCGTTGCTGATGGTGGCGAGCTTCTGGTACCTGGTGCTCGTCACCGTCGCGACGGTCGGCCAGCACTTCCTGGAGAAGAAGTACTCACTGTCCGGCGGCCCCCAGAAGAAACCGAACAAACTGCGTGTGATGGAGGCGTCCCAGTGACGCACCCACCCCTGGTCAGCATCCGGAACGTCGTCAAGAATTTCAGCGAGTTGGAGGTGCTCAAGGGAATCGATCTCGACGTCGCGGCGGGTGAGGTGCTCTGTCTGATCGGGCCGTCGGGATCAGGTAAGAGCACCCTGCTTCGCTGCGTGAATTTCCTCGAGCGGATCGACAGTGGCTACATCCGAGTGGACGATCAGTTCGCCGGCGCCGTTGTCAAAGACGGTGTACTGCATGAGGCGGGCGAGTCCGAGGTCGCCCGGTACCGCCAGCACATCGGCATGGTGTTCCAGCATTTCAATCTGTTCCTTCATCTCACCGCGCTCGAGAACGTCACAATCGGACTTACCAAGGTGCGGGGTCTGACCAAACGCGAGGCATTCGATCGAGCTCGCGCCGCATTGGCCGACGTCGGACTCGAACACCTGCAGGGCTCATATCCTCGGCACCTCTCCGGCGGCCAGCAACAGCGGGTGGCCATTGCCCGCGCGCTGGCGATGGAGCCCAAGCTCATGCTCTTCGACGAGCCCACCAGCGCCCTGGACCCGGAGTTGGTCGGTGAAGTGCTCACAGTCATGCGCCGCGTAGCCGAAGCGGGCATGACAATGATCGTGGTGACTCACGAGATGCGCTTCGCCCGTGAAGTCGCCGACCGTGTTGCCTTCATGGATCAGGGTCGAATCGCCGAGATCGGCTCCGCCGCGCAACTTCTCGACACGCCGAATTCTGAACGGACACGAAACTTTCTGAGCCACGTGGACTGACGTGTCTGCCCGCACTACGCGTGCACCCCACCCCGAACGAACGAGACCTCAGGACAGCACTGTGCCCACCCCCACTCTTGCATTCACCCACCCACTCGGCCCCGCGGAGGCAGTCCCCGTCCTGCTCGGGCATTCGCTGGGCACCTGCGCTGCCCTGTGGAGCGGCGTCGCTCCACAGCTGGCCGGGTCATTTCAGGTCGTCTGCTGGGAGCTCCCCGGCCACGGCCATTCACCAGTGGCAGCAACGCATTTCACAATCGAAGATCTCTCCGATGCGCTCATCGAGCATCTCGACGCGCAGGGCATATCGCAGTTCCTGTATGCCGGAGTCTCGATCGGCGGCACAGTGGGGCTCGACCTCGCACTGCGCTACCCGGACCGGGTCGCCGCGGCGGCGATCGTGTCGGCCGGATCCAGTGTGGACTCACCGGCGGCATGGGCCGAACGTGCCGCAGCGGTGCGCGCCAACGGGACCGGCTCACTGGCCGCCGGCTCGGTTCAGCGCTGGTTCGCACCGTCCACCCGGGCGCACCACCGCGACAGGATCGACGAGATGATCAGTGCCCTGCACAGTGCCGACGATGAAAGCTATGCACGCGCGTGCGAGGCGCTCGCCGGCTACGACATCACGGTGAGCCTTGCACAGATCACGCCACCGGTCCTCGCGTTGTGGGGTGAGCACGACGAGCTGGTTCCGCAGCAGCGGTCAACTCAGATCGCCGCTGAAGTCGGATGCGGTGCCGTCCAATGTGTGCCCAACGCTGCGCACGCCAGCCCGCTGGAACAGCCCGAAACGGTTGCCGGACAGTTGATCGAGTTCTTCGGTTCGGTTCCGGCAAGTGTGCCCGCGCGTGGGGGCAACGAGATGTAGCGCCGATCGTGCTCCCACCAGTTCCACCACTACGAGGAAGACGACTCTTTGACCGAACAGACTCAGACACCGCCGGTGAGGGCCCGTCGTGTCGCCAGCCATCGGTTTCACAGCCGACCTGCCGGGATTCGACGGAGGGGAGTGAATCATGTCGGTGCTTGACCGTTTGACGCAGATCGCTGAGATCGGCCGCGACCCGATCCGGCAAGGGTATTCACGGCATCTGTTCGATACGGCGGAGCTGGCGTTGCGCGACTGGTTCTGCCGGTCGGCGCGCGAGCTCGATCTGATCGTGGAGTTGGACGGTAACGCCAATCTGTGGGCGTGGTGGGGTGAGCGGGGCCCGGTGTGATCGCGACGGGCAGCCACCTGGACTCGGTTCCCGGCGGGGGTGCGTACGACGGTCCACTGGGTGTGGCCAGTGCGCTGGAAGCAGTGGCGATCCTGAAGGCGCAGGGTTGGGTTCCCGCCCGCCCGATCGCGGTGTGTGCTTTCGCCGAGGAAGAGGGCAGCCGTTTCGGCATGCCGTGCCTGGGCTCGCGGCTGCTGGCCGGGGAGATCACGCCAGCCGCAGTGCGCGTCCGGACCGACGGCGACGGGATCAGTCTGGAAGATGCCTGGCGGCAGGCCGAGATGGATGTGGCGCGGATGGGTCCCGACCCCGATCGCCTGGCCGCGGTGGCGGCGTTCGTCGAATTGCACGTTGAGCAGGGCCTGGATCTGGAGGAGCGGGGCCAGCCCCTCGCGGTCGCCTCGGCCATCATGGCGCACGGCCGATGGCGCCTGACGATCTGCGGGGAAGGCAACCATGCGGGCACCACCCCGATGATGGGCCGGCGCGACCCCGTTGTGGCGACGGCAGCGGCAGCGTTGGCCGTTCGGGACGTCGCCCTCGGGCATCCTTCGGCCCGCGGTACGGTCGGCCGGATCTCGGTCACGCCGAACGGTACGAACGTGATAGCTTCGCGGGTCGATGCCTGGCTGGACATCCGCGCTCACACTGACAGCGATGTGCGGGCGCAACTGGAATCCACCCTGGCGCTCATACAGAAATGCGTCGAAGCCGAAGGGTGTGCCCTGACCGTCCAGGAAGAGTCGTTCTCTCCGCTGGTCTCGTTTGACGTTGCGCTGACCACGCGGATCGCGGAGATACTCGACGGGGCGCCGGCCATCCCGACTGGTGCGGGCCACGACGCTGGCGTGCTTTCGGCCTACCTGCCCGCAGCGATGATCTTCGTGCGGAACCCGACCGGAGTCTCGCACGCGCCGGGCGAGACTGCGCGCGACGAAGATTGCGAGCAGGGGGCGCTCGGGCTTGCCGCCGTCCTGCGTGACCTTGCGGGCACGCCGGCTTCATGACCCGCGCGGACCGCATCTACCACTGTGAATTCGCCTTGGTCGACGGCGTATTCGCCGAACAGGTGCGCCTGAAAGTGGTCGATGGCCTGCTCGTCGAGGCGGTGCCGGGGGTGTTGCGCCAGCCGGGTGACGTTGCGCTGGGCGTGGTTGTGCCGGGATTCGTCAACGCCCATTCGCACGCCTTCCACCGCGAGTTGCGTGGACGAACCCATGCCGATGGCGGCGACTTCTGGCGGTGGCGCCACCGGATGTATGAGACGGCCGCGGGCTTGACTCCGTCGAGCTATCGCGACCTCGCTGAAGGTGTCTTCACCGAGATGCGTGACGCCGGCTACACCGCGGTGGGCGAGTTCCACTATGTCCATCACGATCTGCGGGGCGAGCCCTATCCCGAGCACGCGATGGAGCTGGCCCTCGCTGATGCGGCCACAGCGGCCGGCATTCGACTGGTTCTGCTTGACGCGTGCTATCTGCGCGGTGGGGTGGGCCAGCCGCTCACCGATGAGCAACGCCGGTTCGGTGATCCTGATGTCTACGCGTGGCTGGAACGCTGGCACGCTCTGCGTGATGTGCTCGCCAGCCGGGGACGGGGGCTGGTGACTCTGGGTGCGGCAGTCCACTCCGTGCGCGCGGTGTCTCGCCGCGATCTCGACGTGATTGCCGATGGGTTGCCCCCCGAGGTTCCACTGCACGTGCATGTTTCCGAACAGCCCGCAGAGAATCAGGCCTGCCTGGACGCCTACGGCTTGACACCGACAGGGCTGCTCGCGGCGCATGGCCTCTTGTCCCAACGATTCTCGGCTGTTCATGCCACGCACCTGACCGCCGAGGACATCCGACTTCTCGGTGCGGCCAACGCCACGATCGTCATGTGCCCGACCACCGAGGCCGACCTTGGCGACGGGATCGGTCCGGCCCCCGAACTGGCGGCCGCTGGTGCCAGCCTCGCGATCGGCTCCGACCAGCACGTCGTCATCGATCCCTGGGAGGAGATGAGCCGGCTTGAACTCGATCAACGATTGCGGCTGCAGCGCCGGGGAATCTTCACACCGGACGCGCTGTGGCGCACCGGCACGACGGGAGGCCACCACTGCCTTGGCCTGTCGAAGGTGCGCCGGCGTTCGCCGGGGCTGGGACTCCAAGAGCCTTTCGACGCCGTCGAAATCAACCCGACAACAGCGCGCACGCGTGGTGTCGAACTTCACCAGCTCCCGCTCGCGGCACGCGCTGCGGACGTCACCGCCACCATCGTGGATGGCACGCTCACCCGCCCAGAGCAGCCGGGCGACAGCTCTCGATGCTGACTGCTGCGCTGAGACCGGCGAGAGGTCAGTGAACACCCTCGTCATCGACTGTCGGTGTAGGCTTCGGTCAAAAGATCTGTGAGATAACGCAACCCGGACGCGCGGGCGGTCAGGAGCGCCACGAAGGCGTCGCGCCACAGGTCGGTGGGTTCGTCGTCGAGCCTGCTGCTGCGGTAGACACGGTAGCGGGTAAGGTAGGTATAGATCCGCCCCCAGCGCAACGAGTTCCGGCTCCGGACGCTGACGTTGAGTTCCTCGAGATCTCCGGATACGCCGGGGGTGGCAACGGCCGCCACACGGTCTCCGCGCCCGACGCAGACCGTCTCACCGCGAACCTCGATGAGAGAGGAACTATGACGGGCACGGACGATGCGGCGGCCCACCTACCAAAGAACGAACTGCACGTGCACCTCGAGGGCACGCTGGAGCCGGCGATGCTGCTGACGTTGGCCGCCCGCAACTCGGTATGTGTGCCGTGGTCATCAGTCGACGAACTCGAACGCGCCTATCGTTTCAGGGATCTGCAAGACTTCCTGAACCTGCTGTTCCGCGCCGCGGGCGTACTGCGTACGGCGCAGGACTTTCACGAGCTCGCTTACGCCTACTTCACGCGTGCCCATATTGACGGCGTCCGGCGTGCGGAGGTCTTCTTCGGCCCGCAAACCTTCCTGGACGCGTCGGTGTCCCTGTCGACACAACTGGACGGAGTGCTTCAGGCGGCTGATGACGCGCACAGGGATCTCGGCATCGAGGCGGCGGTCATCCTGACCGCCCAACGGCACCGCACCGAGGCGCAGGCGCTGGAGCTACTCGCGATGTCCGAGCCGTGGCACACCCGGTTACTCGGTTTCGGTCTTGGTGGCGCAGAGCGAGGGAATCCTCCCTCGAAGTTCGAGCGGTACTTCGCGCAAATTCGAAAGCGAGGGCTGCGAACCACGATCCACGCCGGAGAAGACGGTCCGGCCGATTACGTCCGCCAGGCACTCGACGTCTGCCGCGTTGACCGCATCGACCACGGGGTCAGCGCGGTCAATGACAGCGATCTGGTCAAGCGGATCCGCGACGAGCAGATCCCGTTGACGATGTGCCCGCTGTCGAACCAGCGGCTCAACGTCACCCCAGACCTCGGCGAACATCCTCTGGCCGAGCTGTTGCGCGCGGGGGCGCTCGTGACCGTCAACTCCGACGACCCCCCGTACTTCGGCGGGTACGTGAACGACAATTACCGTGCCGTGGCCGCAGCGCTCGACCTTACGGCGACGGAGATCGCCCAGCTGGCACGGAATAGCTTCACCGCGTCGTTTGACGACGCTGAGAACATTCGGCGCGGTCTAAACGCGGTCGCCGCCGCGGCCGGTCACTGATCACCGTGCGCCGCCCGCCCGGGCGTCCTGCGTCGACATTTCCGGACGCACTGCTGCTTCGCCATCGGCGGGTTGCCGCATAAGCGTTCACGTGGCTGCCCTGCCAGCAACCCGCGCGCGCCGCACATAGCGGTGTTATCTTTGCCGCACATATGTAGGGTTAGAGAACACAGAGACTGGTGGTTCCAACAATGGCACTCGAATTCCTCCACCCGATGGTGCAGAGCATCCTCAGCGACGTCGAGGCATCACTACTGATTGACGGCGCGTGGAACACCGGCAGCGGGAGGACGTTCGAGATCGTCGATCCCTCCACCGCTGTGCCGATAGCCGTGGTCGACGACGCCAGCGACGCCGATGTGGACCGCGCCGTCGCCGCCGCACGCCGTGCGCTGCAGGCGGATTCGTGGCGACGACTGGAGCCCCGCAGTAGAGGGCGGTTGCTGGCCCGATTGGCGGCGGCGATCGACGCGCACGCCGACGAATTCGCCACGCTGGAAGCCCTGGACAACGGCAAGACCGTGCGCTCGGCGAAGGACTACGACGTCGATGGGGCTGTCGCCTGGTTCGAGTACTTCGCCGGCTGGCCCACTCGTCTGGAGGGGAGCACCATCCCGACTGGTGTCGATCGATTGGTGTACACGATGCGCGAGCCGGTCGGTGTCGTCGGTCAGATCATTCCGTGGAACTACCCGTTGCTCATGGCGGCTTGGAAGCTCGCACCTGCCCTGGCTGCCGGGTGCACGGTGGTGCTCAAGCCAGCCGAGGAAACACCGCTGACCGCCCTCCTCCTCGGTGCGCTGATCCGCGAGGTTGGCTTCCCGCCGGGCGTGGTCAACATCGTGACCGGTCACGGGGAGAGCACCGGTCGGGCGCTCGTGCGCCACCCTGGTGTGGACAAGATCGCGTTCACCGGGTCCACCGAGACTGGCCGCGCGATCATGGCTGATTCGTCCACGGATCTGAAGCGCCTGACGTTCGAACTCGGCGGCAACAATCCGAACATCGTGCTGGCCGATGCGCCTATCGGTGAGGTGGGTGTGCTGCTGGCCGACGCGGCGTTCGCTAACCACGGTCAGAACTGTTGTGCGGGAACACGTCTATTCGTCCAGCTGCCAGTGCTCGAGGAGGTCACCAAGGTCGTGCGAGAGGCCGCGAGGAAAATCCGGGTGGGACCGGGCCTCGACCCCTCCTCGGATATGGGCCCGCTGGTGTCCGCGCGCCAACTGTCCAGGGTTCGCAGCCTGCTGGACTCCGCGAGGTCCGGCGGTGCTGAGGTGCTTGTTGGGGGAGGTGCCCCGGCGGGCCTCGATGAGGGATTCTTCCTGCAGCCCACCGTCGTATCGCGCGCGGTCGACGACGACCCCGTGGTCAGCGAGGAGATCTTCGGTCCTGTGGTGACCATCCTTCCGTTCGCCGACGTCGAGGAGGTCACCCGACGAGCGAACGCGACGCCATACGGCCTCGCTGCGGGTATCTGGACGAGGGACATCGGCAAGGCCCACCGGCTGGCCGCCGAGATCGCCGCCGGCACGGTCTGGATCAACACCTACAACCAGACCAACCCGGCGGTTCCCTTCGGCGGGTTCAAACACAGTGGATTCGGTCGCGAGCAGGGCGAGGCGGTGCTCAGCCACTACAGCGAGATCAAGTCCGTATGGGTCAACACGGCGATCTGAGCCGAGGGCAAGCTATTACCAACGACGCCGTGGTTGGCGTCAATTGTGTATTGCGTTGTGCGGCAGAAGCTTTTGTGCTTCTCCGCTGGCGCTCTCGCGGAACGTTTCGATCTCGTTAAATCCGAGGCGTCCGACCTGTGAACCATTGACCTACCTTAGTGAACAACTTTAAAGTCACAGAACATCATCACGCGACCGGGACCGTGTTCGACGTGTCTCGACCATCATTTTCGAGGAGGACCCGTGACATCATCGCGACCAGCCGATCAGCGGTTGCGGTTCCTGGGCTGGCGCGGACTGGACAAACCCGACGTCACTCACCAGTTTCTCAAGCCGCGCGGCGGTTCGCTGCAGTCGACATACGTGCGCAACGGTTCGCACCTGGTGCGGCTGCTCGGTGAGGATGAGTACGCCACCGTTGACCTCATCACCCCGTCCACCGACTTCGGCCCGTTGACCCAGGCCGAGATGGCGCCGCGATTGCGCACCCTCGATCTCGAGGCACTGCCACAATTTGCTTCGCTGTATCCCGGTTTCACCGCCGGGGCCTGGAATCCCGAACGCCCGCAACAGACGATGCCCCTATTGTGGGGCGACTCGCCAATGGTCTACGACCCCCGTCAGGTCGACGGCGTCCCCGCGAGCTACGCGGATCTCGCCGGCCGTCAATGGCGCGGGAAGGTGGTGATTCGTAACGAGATGTACTGCGTGTTGTGGATGCTGTCGGCCTCCCTGGGGCATCCCGATCCGGGGCGCATCAGCCTCGCCGAACTCGGCGAGGTCCGCCGGCTGGCCCGTGCGATCAAGGAGAACACTGTGCGTGTGGCCGGGTCCTACCGGGAGATGACCGACATGCTCATCGCCCAGGAGGCGGCTGTGGCGGTGTCGGGGTGGCAGTTGATGTGTCACTGGGCGCGCACCGAGAGCGGTGTTGAACTCGAATTCGCCACTCCGAGTGTGGATCCCAAGTACTGGTGGATCGACATGTACGCGGTCACGACTGGTTCGACGAGTGTCGACGAGGCGCACGCACTGATGAACCACTTGCTTACCCCGAGGCCAACGCGTCGCTGGCGTGGGAGATGCAGAGCTGCCCAGTGGTGCCGGCGGCTTACGAGTTGCTCCCCGAACAGCTCGCCGAGATGTATGACCCGTCCTTGGTGTCGAGCCCCGATCCGGCCGACGGTCCGCTGAGCACGCGTGTCAGCTGGGTGCCGCCGCTGGAGCGCGACGGCGACATCGCCGGGGACGCCGACTGGCAGGCGGTCTGGCTCGACTTCCTCCTGTCCTGAGACCTCAGCAATCGAAAGGCGCCACGAGATGGACTTACCACCAGGCGATCCCGCTCCACAGAGGTGCGACCTTCTGGTCCATAACGCCTACCTGATCACCGTCAACGCCGACCGTGAGATCTATCTCGACGGCGCGCTGGCGGTGCGCGGCCGCCACCTGGTCGCCGTCGGCCGCAGCGCGGACGTCCGAACTCGGTGGCGTGGTGCGCGAGAGATCGACGCACACGGCGCCGTGGTGCACCCAGGCTTCATCGAGACCCATATGCACATCGCCCTGCACGGCGCCCGCAACGCCATCAACGAGCCGGTGCGCTGGGATGAGCAGCAGAAGTTCTACGCCGACTACTGGAGCGTGATCTCCGAAGAGGACGAGTTCGTCGGCTCGCAACTGGCCATCCTCGAATTGGTCAAGTATGGGGCGACCGCGTTCATGGACTGCGGGACCACCCACGCGCCCGACGCAGTCGCCCGCGCTTCCGAGGCGGTTGGCATCCGGGCTCGTCTGGCCGACCCGTTCCTCTGGGACGTGGGCGGATTCGGTGGGGCCGAGGAGGATTCGCCGACCGTTGACCGGGCGCCGGCCGACCTGGAACGGTCGTTGTCACTGCTTGGGGGCCAACTCGCGCGCAACACCGACCCCACCGACTTGGTCCAGGGGCACATCGCGATCATCGGCATGGCGACCTGCTCGGACGAACTCACCGCGGCTGCCAAGGACGCGGCCCGCCGCGCCGGGGTGACGTTCAACCAGCATCAGAGTTACTGCCAGGTCGACGTCGCCGACGACGACACCCGACTCGGACGGCACCCGCTGGTGCACTTCGCCGAACTGGGCATCCTCGACGCCGGCACCACGTTCGCACACGTCAACATCGTGCGCGACGACGAGCTGGAAGCGGTCACCGGCACCGGCTTCTCGGTGTCCTGGAACCCGATTTCCTCGCAGATGTACGGCGTCGGCGCCACGGCGCATGGTCGCCACTACCAAATGGGCCGCCGTGGGGTGAACCTGGCGCTGGGGTCGGACTCCCCGAACTACACGGGCCGCTTCGACACCGGAGCCCAGGCATTCCAGGCGATTCTGTCCTCGCGCGATCAGGCGCTCGACGCGGTCGCGCTCAACGCCGAGGATGGCCTGGAGATGGCCACCATCAACGGTGCTCGCGCAATCAGCGCCGAAAGCCTCTTGGGCTCGCTGGAAGTCGGCAAGTTGGCGGACTTCGTGATCAGGCGGACCGACACGCTGGAGACCACCCCGGTGACCAACCGCGTGCAGAACCTCATCTATTCAAGCCGGTCCACCGGTATCGACGTTGTGGTCTGCAACGGCGTGATCGTGGTGGCCGGTGGCGTCAGCACAATGGTCGACGAGGACGAGGTGCGCCGCAGTGCCCAGGAGTCCTCCTCGAAATTACTCGCCCGCATCGGATATCAACCCAAGACCATCTGGCCGGAGATCTCGTGACCGACACCGACGCTTCCATCCTGGGCGCCGGAGCGCCGCAGCGCCTGCAGCCCGTCGGCCATTGGGACTGGCATATCAAGACCCCGTTCTCTCAGGGCTGGCGGATCGGTCGGTTGCTGATCACCGGCGGGCAGTTATCCGCCGATGAGACGGGCAACGTCGTCGGACTCGGCGACATCGAGACCCAGACCCGCAACGTCTACGACAACCTCACACGAGTGCTGGCCGAGGGCGGCGCCACTTGGGCTGACGTCGTCAAACTCAACACCTACTACGTCTACGACGGCAACGAGGCCGACGCCCAGACGTTCTGGGAGACAATGACGAGAGTACGTCTGAACTACATTGCCGACCCCGGCCCCGCGGCCACCGCGGTCCGCGTGGCCGGCTTGATGTATCCGGGTTTCCTCATCGAGGCCGACGCCATCGCCGTGCTGCCATGAGCCAGCCCTGTCTCACGACCACCACGCAACTGGCCAGCCGGCTCATCCGGTTGGACACCACCAACCCGCCCGGCAACGAATCTCGCGCCACCACGCTGATCGCCGAGCGGCTAGGCGATAGCGGGCTGGAGCCGACGGTGCAGACATGGGAGGAGGGGCGGGCGAACCTAGTGTGCACCCTGCCCGGAGCTGACCCAGGGGCGCCGGCGTTGCTGCTGAGCGGACACCTCGACACCGTCGGACTGGGCGCCCAACCATGGTCTGTCGATCCGTTCGGCGGCATCGTCGACGGCGACCGACTCTACGGTCGCGGTGCCACCGACATGAAGGGTGGAGTGGCCGCGATGGTCGTCGCCTTCGAGCGGCTCGCCGCAAGCTGGCACCACGCCAGTCCGGCGCGCTCGGTCGTCCTGGCCCTGACCGCGAGCGAGGAATCGGGATGTCAAGGAGCGCAGGCGATCCTACCGTTGCTCCCGACGATCGGCGCCATCGTGGTGGGGGAAGCGACCGCCAATCACGTGGGCGTCGGGCACAAGGGCGTGATGTGGGCCCGGCTGCGCGTCGACGGGCGCACCGCGCACGCCTCGCGTCCCGATCTGGGGGACAACGCGGTAGTGAGAATGGCCGAACTGATCAGCGCCCTGGAAGCGACGACGCCGGCGGCCGGCGAGTGCATTCTCGGTCGACCCACCGTCACCCCGACGCTCATCGCCGGAGGGTCCGTCCGCAACATGGTGCCCGACCTGTGCGAGTGCACCCTGGACATTCGGTTGACCACAGCTTTCGGCGCGGCAGCAGCCCGCCGGGTTCTCGACCACCTCACTGCGCCGGTACCTACGTGTCACGCCGAGATCGACCTGGTCGTGCCTCCGGTCCTGACCTCTGAGCAAGACCCCTGGTTGTCGACCGTGATCGAACTGATCGGGAGTCCGGACCTACGCACCGCGGCGTACTTCACCGACGCATCCGTTCTGGCCCCCGCCTTGGGCGACCCGCCGGTGTGCATTCTGGGCCCCGGCGAGCCTGCGCTGGCCCACCAGGTCGATGAGTGGTGCAGCGTCCAGGCGATCGACGACTGCGTCGACATCTACCAGAGCATCGCCGAACGATGGTGTGGCGCAGTCGAATCAACGACTTCGGAAACAAAACCGTAACCCGGTGCCCGCCGGCCGAAACATTAGTGCACAACAATAAGGTTAATGAACAGGCCGGAATCGGCTGGAAGGGTAGGCCATGAAACTGTCCGATGAGATGCTCGAGAAGATCGAGGTCATCGTCAAACAGCGCCGCGCGTTGCTTGACGCCCTTTACGACGAGGGCGTCAACGCCGACACCGTGCTGAGCAACGGCCGCGTGGTCAACGTCATCACCGGCGAGATCTACGCCGCCGACGTCTCGATCAAAGGCGTGCACATCCTCAAGGTCGGCGAGTCCGACGACGTGACCGGCCCGGAGACCACGGTGGTCGATCTCGACGGCGCCTACGTCATACCAGGGCTCATCGATTCCCATACCCACTTCGAGAGCGCCATGCTCACCGCCACCGAGTTCTCTCGGCTCTCCATCCCGACCGGCACCACAACCATCGTCTCGGATCCGCATGAAATCGGAAACGTGTTGGGCCCCATTGCGATCGAGGCGATTGCACGCGAATCGGTGACGCTGCCCAACCGCATCCACACCCGTCCGCCGTGCCACACTCCCAATGTGCCCGGTGTCGAGACCGCCGGTTACGACATCCGCTGGAAAGACGTGCCCGACATGCTCGACCTACCGGGCGTCGACGGCATCGGCGAGAACCAGGCGGTCACCCAACCACGGCTGGTGCACAAGCACACCCCTGAGGTGATCGACGACGTCTTGCACTCCACGACTTACGCCCGGCTGAGCGGCAAGGTGGTCGACGGCAACGCCGCGGCGATCTTCGGCAGCGACCTCGCCGCGCACGTCATCGCCGGCGGAACCGACGTGTCGTGTCACGAGACGACTACCAAGGCCGAATCGCTGGCCAAGTTGCGCGACGGGGTGTGGGTGCTGATGCGCGAGGGGTCCACTCAGCGCAACATGGCCGAGTGCATCCGCCCGGTCACCGAGGATGGCGTCCAGCCGCACCGACTGTGCCTGTCGACCGACGACATGATGCCCAACGACCTGCGCGATCGCGGCCACATGAACGATGTGGTGCGTCGCACCATCGCCGCGGGCATCGACCCCGTCCTGGCCATCCAGATGGCGACCATCCATCCGGCGACGTGGATGGGACACAACGAAGTTGGTGCATTGCTGCCCGGCAAGCTCGCCGACGTCGTCGTCATCGACGGCCCCCTCGAAGAGATGAACGTGCGCGCGGTGTACCTCAACGGCCGACACGTCGCGCAGAACAACGAACTGCTCATCGACCTGCCCCGCTACACCTACCCTGACGAAGTCAAGGACAGCATCAAGCGCGGACCGGTCGACGCCGCCGAGCTGGCGGTCACCGCCGACGGTTCACGTGCTCAGGTGCGAGCGGTGGGGCTGATCCCGGATCAGAACCTCACGCGGGCGGTGACCGGGAATCTGCCGGTCGTCGACGGCGTCGTACAACCTGATTTCGATCAAGATCTGCTGCACCTTGCGCTCGTGGAGCGCCACGGCCGGCACGGCGGAGTGGGCCGCAGCTTTGTACATGGATTCGGCATGACCCGTGGGGCGATCGCCGAGAGTGTCGCCCACGACTGCCACAACATCATGTGCATGGGAGCCAACCTCGATGACATGGTCGTGGCGATCAACCGGGTGATCGCGATGAAGGGCGGGCTGGCGCTGGCCAAAGACGGTGAGGTCATCGGCGACCTGCAGCTCGAAATCGCCGGTCTGATGACCGACCAGATGAGCGCCGTGGAGATGGCCGACCGGCTCGAACTGCTCGGCACCCTCGCCCGCGACGAACTCGGCGTCAAGGTGCACGGCCCGTTCATGCACCTGGCTTTCCTGAGCCTGTCGACCAGCCCCACCTGGAAGATCACCGATCTGGGACTGCTCGACGTTCCGACGTACACCATCATCCCCACCGTCATCGACGAGACCGAGGCGACGAAGCGGGCCGAGTACGTGGAGGCGGCCCGATGACCGCCGAAGGCGCGGCCGGCGCCGCACCGGCGCCGCACCTGGGCGAGGACTTGCTGCGACGCGAGACCAAGGTCGTTGACCTAACCCGCGAGATCTACCAGGGCATGCCCCTGTGGCCCGGCCACCAACTGCCCTTCGTCATGGTCAATCAGACCCACGAGGGCTATAAGGAGCGTTGGCACTGCGACTTCGGGTTCGAGGCCCACAACTGGCTGATCAGCGAGCACACCGGCACCCATACCGACGCGATCTTCGAGTACGACGCCGACGGGCCGACGTTGGACACCATCCGCCTCGAGTATTACTACGGGCCGGCGACCTGTCTCGACGTGAGTTCGGTGCGCCATCCCGACTACATCACCGAGACCGTCCTGGCGGCGGCCGAGGAGGCCTCCCCGGTCGAGATCGCCCGGGGAGATATCGTGCTGCTCTACACCGGGCACGGCGAACGCGCCTACCCGCGTGAGGAATTCGTCACTACCTACGCCGGGCTCAGCGAAGGCGGCGCCCGATGGCTCGCCGAGAAGGGCGTAGTGAACATCGGCATCGACACCCTGAGCATCGACCACACCGACGACACAAACTACAGCGGTCACCGGGTGTGCGGTGAATACCAGATTGTCAACACCGAGAACCTCACCAACCTCGACCAGTTGATCGGTCGACGTTTCCAGTACTACGGCTTACCCCTGCGTTTCCGCGCCGGCACCGGGTCACCGATCCGGGCCATTGCTGTCCTCGACAGCTGACGGCCGCATCTTTCGCCGTCATCCCCGCCGCCGTCCCGCTCAAGGAGCGTGATTCCGCACCCCTCACCGATACCCTCACACCCGTCGAAGGACCCCTCATGTCGTCCGAATCGCAACAGCACGAAGTCAAGGTCAGCGCCGAAACGCGCGGAATCGAGTTCGTTCCGCACACCGAACGCCACGGTAGACCCAGCCAGATCCGATGGATGTGGTCGGGAGCGGTGTTCAACGTACAGATGGTGGCCTTCGGCGCGCTGATTCCGCTGCTGATGGGCCTGTCGTTCATCCAGTGCGTGCTGGTGATCATCATCGGCAACCTGTCCTGGTTCGCCGCCGGCGCAGCCAGCCTGCCCGGCCCCGCGGCCGGCACCACCGCATTCGTCGCCCAGCGCGCTCCGTTTGGTTTACGGGGGGCGAAGATTCCCACGTCGTTCAACTGGGTCACCCAAATCCTGTTCGAGATCAGCAGCTTCGTGATGGCGGTCCTCGCCCTGATCGCCCTGGCAGGTCAGTTGGGGTTGGAAGCCACTCCTATGGTGAAGGTCTCGGCGATCGTCGTGGCGGCGGTCATCCAATTTATCCTCCCGGCCCTAGGGCATCAGACACTGGTCACGACGCTCAACGTCCTCGTCATTCCCTTCGCGCTGTGCTTCGTCGTGATGGCGGTGTTGGCTGCCCCGCGTGTCCACATCTTCGGCGCCGAGGGCGGCTCCATCGCCGCCCTGACCCAGGGGCTGGCGTTCGTGTTCGCCATCGCCGGATTCTCCTGGATGGCCAACGGCGCCGACTACACGCGCTACCTGCCAGCCACGACGAGTCGGTGGTCCATCACCTGGAATGTGGCCGTCGGCGGCGGCGTCCCGATGGCACTGCTGATGATCCTCGGCGCGGCCGTCTCGACCATCTCGACGGACTCCTCAGACCCGATCAGCGGCCTGCCGTCGCTGTTCCCCGCCTGGTTCGTGGTGCCTTACCTGGTTTTCGCCACGATCCAGCTCTTCGCGATCACCAGCATCGACCTGTACTCCTCCGGCGTCACGCTACAGGCCCTCGGGGTCAAGGTATCGCGGTTGACGGCGATCGCCGTAGACCTCGTCATCACGAGCACGGTGGCCGCCGTCGCCATCTTCTCCGACAGCGTGTACACCTTCATCTCCAACTCGCTGCTGTTCGTCATGGTGTGGCTGGCGGCTTGGGGTGGAATTTTCATCGTCGACTATGCCCTGCGCCGCGGCCGCTACGACACCCCGTCGCTGTTCGCTAGGGTCGGTGGAATCTACTGGGGCAGAGATGGTTTCAATATTCCTGGACTGGTTTCGCTGGCCTGCGGCTTTGCCGTCTCCCTGTGCTGGGCGAACACGACCATCTTCGTCGGACCGATATCGCAGGCGACCGGCGGATCGGACCTGAGCACGTTGTCGGGGTTCCTCGTCGGCGGTGGGGTCTACTTTCTATTGGCGCGAAACGGCATTCGCCGCGCCCCGATGACGACGACCACTCCCGAGGATGCGGCGGTCCCCGCGACCGGCAGCACGCCGATGTGAGAACCTCTTAAACATGCCCAAGAGGTCCGCCGTCCCCGCCGAAGCGGACGTTGAGGAGCCGCACCCGGCGGGGGAGGCGAGCACCGCCAGTGGGATGTACGTCAGGCAAGCCGCTCAGATGGTCGGCGTCTCGCCGTCGATGATTCGCGGGTGGGAGGACGAGGGCCTGATCTCGCCCAACCGAAAGCCCTCCGGATACCGCCTCTACACGATGTCCGACGTGCACCGACTGCGCCGAATCCGGGCGCTGCGCGAACAGGGTCTCAACGGCGCCGGGATTCGGCGCGTGCTGGAGGCCGAGGCCCCGCACGACCTGAGACCCGCTCCCGCTCTGGACCACGACGGTCTGGGCACGCGACTGAAGAACTTGCGTTCGGCGCGAGGCGCATCGCTGCGGGAGGTGTCACAGAAGACCGGCCTGAGCCCGTCCTACCTGTCGTCAGTCGAGCGGTCGCTGGCCTCGCCGTCGATCGCGAGCCTGCAGAAGATCGCCGCCGCGCTGGGCACCAATCTGCCCAATCTTCTCGGAGACGACCACGACCAGGCCCGCGAAGTCGTGCGGCGCCGCGAGCGGCCGCGACTGCGCTACCCCGAACGAGGCGTACGCATCGAACGGCTTTCGGTGAACGAGACAATGCTCGAGCCCTTGCTGTTCATCGTCAAACCCGGTGCAGGCAGCCAGGAACCCTATGAGCACGACGGCGAGGAGTTCATCTTCGTGCAGTCCGGCTCCTTCACCATCACCCTCGACGGCACGGACACCCACCACCTCGAAACCGGTGACTGCATTACCTTCCGCAGCCGACGGCCGCACACCTGGTCCAATCCCGGCACGGTCGACACCCAATTGATCTGGGTGAACACCCCGCCCACATTCTGAGTCCGCACCGTCTGGCCGAGGCGGTGTCTCACCGGTGATACAGTAGCTCCATGGAATCAGTCACGATTCGTGACCTTCGCAACAACGGGGGAGAGGTGCTCCGCCGAGTCGAGCATGGCGAACGCATCGTGGTGACTCGCGACGGTACGCCGGTCGCCGAGTTGCGACCCCTCCCGCGGCCCAGCGTCAGCGCGGCTGAGCTGATTCGGCGGAGGGAACATCTGCCGCCAATCGGTGTCGACCAATTCCGCCGCGACATTGACGATCTGATCGATCCATCGCTGTGAACCCGTCGAACTCGCGAGGAATGCTGGACACGTCCACGGTGATCCTGCTCGGCGAAATCACCGACCCGACGAGTCTGCCGGTTGAGTCGGTGATCAGTGCGATCACTTTGGCGGAGCTCTCCGTCGGCCCGCACGTCGCACGATCCGACGACGAACGCAGCGCGCGACAACAGCACCTGCAGCAGGCCGAAGCCGACTTCGCGATTGTGCCGTTCGATGCCGATTGTGCGCGGGCGTTCGGCGGCGTTGTCGCCGCTCTGCGTTCCGCTGGGCGCAAACCCGCGGCGCGGGCGTACGACGCACTGATCGCCGCGAGTGCGATTGCATACGGTCTCGGCCTGTACACGTGCAATCCCGACGATTTCGCGGGGATTCCGCGTTTGGATCTACATCCAGTGCCTAATCCGCGAGCCGGATAGTTCCCCCGCCCAGCAGCGCAATATGTCACAGTGACGTAATGTGCCACCGGGGCCGCGCCCCAAGATGTTTCGACCCGCATTGCCGGGTGGGGCTTCGCCCGGAGCGGAGGTCGCATCCGTGCGTGGGGGATCCAGGGCAATCGCCCTTCCCGGCGAGCCCGCTCAGGTACCTACAGGTACGTCGCCGCCTCGGGCGGGCCACGCGAGGACACGCCAGAAGGCGACCTGGGCGCTGAGTCTCGGGAATCGGAGTCGGCCTCCGTCTCGCACGATTACGTCACTGTGACGATAATGCGGAAACTTGGGGAGGTGGGGGTGACGATCCGGTTGATACCCGCGTGGTCCGGCACCACGGGTCCGGACGGCATCCGACATTGTCTAGAGCGTCGTGCACTGGGCGGCGACGAACGCCCAACATTTGCGCTGCAACAACAGGCACGGGAAGCAGGACAGCTCGCAGGCTTGCGGGGATTGCTCGGTACTGGGCCCAGGCCAGACGACCGCGACGGGAGTTTCGACGGCTTTGTCCTGACCTGCTGGTCGGCCGTTTTGCCGATAAGCCACATTATGTCAAGTAAGGTACGCCGTTTTCATCCGATGAATCACGGTCGTTCCGAGCGGCCCTCACCTGCAGTGCTGGGTCGAGTAGCTCGACTTCGACGTCAATTCGGGGTCATATCCGAGGTTCTCCATGTCTGGTTCGCCGACGCCGATGAACTGGTTAAGCTCGCCAGCCCGCTCGTCCTCGGACAAGTCAGCGATCTTCCTCGGAGCTTGCGGAGGCTCTGGACTGCGCTCCCTCAATGCCCGTACACCACGAAGCTGAAACGCCGGGAAACTCGCGTGAGAGTTTGCGCGGGACGTGGCATAGTAATGGCATGAACCGCATACGCCTGAGCACTACTGTCGACGCCGGCCTATTGAGGAGTGCACGCGACGTGCGGGCAGGAATCACTGATGCAGCTCTTATCGATGAGGCTCTCGGGGCCTTACTTGCTCGCCATCGATCGGCCGAGGTGGATGCGAGCTATGCCGCCTACGACCGGCACCCGGTTGATGAGCCCGACGATTGGGGCGACCTAGCGTCGTGGCGGCGGGCGGCCGGCGACTCGTGAGCGCACTTCCGGCACGCGGAGAGGTGTGGTGGTGTGAGTTGGCCGAGGTCGGCCGGCGTCCAGTCGTTGTTCTGTCGCGTGATGCAGCGATCCCCCGGCTTCGACGCGCGATCGTCGCGCCCTGCACCACAACCATTCGGGGGCTGGCCAGCGAGGTTGTTCTTGAACCCGCTTCCGACCCGGTCCCGCGCCGTTCCGCCGTGAATTTGGACTCTGTCGAAAGCGTCTCGGTCGCGGTGTTAGTCGATCGGCTTGGCCGCCTCGCCGACGCTAGGATGCGCGCCATCTGTGCGGCCCTCGAGGTTGCGGTCGACTGCTCTGGATGACGCATCGGGCAAACTAGTGAGAATCCGAGGCCGGGTTCTGAGGAAGGCTTTCGGTGGCCCCGACTCAGCGAGCGAGACGGCTCGGAGACACGCGAGTATGGTCGAAAAGCGATACGCACAAGCCTGAATACACCAGAATCAGATATGCAGCTTTACCAGCCGCATATAGCGAATGTGGCTGTGCCCCATCATATTTGCCAACGAGTTAACCTCCACCCGTGATCAATTGGCGATCGCAGATGAGGGCCTCACTGCGGGGCCGAATTAGCTTGCGACGGGTAGTCCCTCGGCGAGCGGCTAGCTGAATCCGGTAATGACCACCGGAGATGCCGTGCGAAACCACCAGAGAATATGCAGCAATCGAATATGCAGGGATACCCGTACAAGTAAACGTCGCCGTTTTCATTGGATGAATCAGGGACGCCTTAAACGTCCCTCATCATCTGCCACGTTAGGTCGTGTTGTCCAAAGTGCCTCGACACCAACAGGTTTAGTGGGTGGGATAGGTTCGTGCCCCCTCCCGGTGCGACTGCCGCGACGCGCGATGGACCTACCAGCGCCGATGTGACACATCGACCCGCAGGCCATCATGCACCGCCTTCGGGCGCTCGGCATCCACCTGCAAGGCGCGCTCGCAACGCCGCCCTACAAACACTCGTTCCGAGATCCCGGCTCCCCTGGTCGCCGGAATGCTCGGCTACAGCGACCAAGTCACCCAGAAAGACGCTGCCGAAGCGGCGGTAATACCTGGGCCGGATACGTCAAGTGCTCGGACACTCGCCATGTTCCGCCCACATCAGTCTCGGTCCCTAGTCTGTGTAAATCCACTATTGATAAACCCGGAATTGTCAAGATATTGTTGACATGTGTCCGCGTCGTTCACTGCGTCGGGTCAGCAGCTTCACCGCCAGCTGGGCAGGATCCTCGCTGCCCCCGTCTTGCATACCGAGATCGATCCGATCGAACTTGTCCGCGCAGCCCATGAGATTCGAGACGGGGCTGAAGCGCTGATGGCCGCAGTTGTGCGGCAGGCGCGGCAGGCCGGCCGGACATGGCAGGAGATCGGCGACGCGCTCGGCGTCTCGCGTCAGGCCGCTTTCCAGCGATACGGCAAACCCATCGATCCTCGAAACGGAAAAGTCATGAATACCAGCCCACTACCCGAGGCTGTCGAATTGGCCCGGGCAGTCATCGATGATCATGCCAATGCCCGGTGGGCCGATATCAGCTCACGCTTCGATGACACGATGCGTGCCGGGCTCACCGAGGAGGGACTCGCCGAGGCGTGGGCTTACCTCACGGGACTGGCCGGGGCCTACGAGAGCCACGGAGACACCGACGCAGTCCGCGCCGGCGACTTCACCATCACCAACACGCCATTGGCCTTTGAGGCCGATGATTTCGTCGCCCGCATCACCTTCCGGGACGATCAAACGATTGCTGGACTGTTTATCCTCGATGTCGATGCGGCCGGCGGCACTGGTGGATCGGCTGCCAGGTGAACGATATGTCAGCACCGATTGCTGGCCGCCGCGTCAAGTTTGGCAAGACCGACGGCGATGTTCGGGTGAAGGACGGGGGAAAGCTCCTGGCGGGTGGATTCATCGCAGGCACACTCATTGTCGAGTCAGGCGGTTACGCCTCCATCCTCGGCATGGTGGGCGGGCTCGTAATCGAGCCGGGAGCCAAGGCCAGCCTCCGCGGCATGTGTACCGGTGACGTCACTAACCACGGCGGGGAACTAACAATCAGCGGCACGGTCAAAGGGGTCTTGTACGGACGCTCGACCACTCGGGTAATGCCCCAAGCGATGATCGGCCAGCACGGCGAGCCAATCGATCCTGGCACAGGAGAAGGACCCGTTCCCGAGACTGCCGCGCTGGCCAGCACGGTCATTGATGATCTAGTCAACGTCCGATGGGCCAACGTCCGCGCTTCCTTCGATGCCACCATGCGCGATCAACTGAGTGAAGCGGAACTTGCCGCGTCGTGGCTTCAACTCACGGGGTTGGTCGGAAACTATCGAGGCCACGGAGACACCGCTGTCGACCGCGCGGGCGAGCTCACGCGAACCACCACACCATTGCGCTTCGATTCCGGTGAGTTCGTCGCTCGCATCACCTTCCGTGACGATCACACGATTGCCGGGCTGTACATCTTCATTCCTGAGGCCGGCAACCCTAACGACCTCTGAGGCGACGCCCGGTCCGCCGGCGAACAACCAAACTTCCGACCCCCGCCGCGTTGTTCCGCCGCAAGGCTTCCACCCGACATCGTGCGGTGCGGAGTTGTGTCGGCTGCAATGCCGCCATGCCCGCGGCGCCGAGACGATTTGACCAAACCGCACGCACCCGGCTCGGGGTGACCTTCGCGCGGAACACCACGACCCACGTTCAGGACACCGGTCTCTACGGCCACCGGTTCACTCTCCCCCAGGTCGGGCACAATCTGCCGGCGCTCCGAGGAATGCTGACGGGGGCATGTGGCCGCCTGCTGATCACTGTGCCCTCCGACTCTCACAACCGCGGACCAACAGCACCCGGCAGGCGATGACCGAGAACTCCGGGTTGCCGGTTGGTCAGCACGGCCCAGACGGTCAGCGCAGTTTGCGCTCGCCTCCGCCAAATCAGACCGGTATCGTTGTGCCGGTTTCCGTCTCGGCGAACGCGCAGAGCCTTCGCGCACTGGCATAATCACAAGCAACTGAGGAGCGCCCGCTCAGTGTGGGGCTCCCTTTGAGCCCAAACCTACTGTCGATGCCTACGTAACTTCCGGGAGGGATCGGCTCGGCGATGCAGTAGAGAGTGGGTGCTGCGCCAGCGTCGATGTCATTTCCGAAACACCTTGCGGCGCTATACGTCACCGAATGCACCACATTCATCAATCGTCTATCCGAGGTGTTTGTCAGGTTTGAGGCGACCCAGCCGGGGTGCGTGAGGTGACTGATCACTGGTGACCGGGCTGCCCGTAGCCGGCGATCCAGCTCCAAACCCCATAACATCACGGCAAGCTTTGACCGCAGGTAGGCCGGGTAGGACGTCCAATTGCCCGACCGTAGGTGCGGGTCATCGAAGTCGAACGTTGCCGACTTGTGCCCGTCGGACCCAACGTTGATGATCTGCGACTTCACTCGCCGGAAGACTAGGTTGGTCAACGCGAATGGCCCGAGGAAATTGGTGCCCAGGGTGATCTCGAAACCATCGACTGTTTCGCTCCGGGTCGGCGCCACTACACCGGCGTTGTTGATCAGAATGTCGACATCGCCGTCGAATAGCTCTGGGAACGCGCGGATCGACGATTGATCCGCGAGATCCAGTTTGACGACTTCGGTGCTGCCGGAGATCTCAGCAGCGCGCTGAGCGCCGAGTTCTGGATTGCGCACCGCCATGATGACATGCGCCCCCGCGTGCGCCAATGCACGTGCTGTTGCCAGGCCGACGCCGTTGGTGGCACCCGTCACGATTGCACGCTTACCACTGAGATCGCCCAGTCTGCTGACCGGCCACTTGGTCGTCACATACTTGAGAGTACGGCGAAGCTCAGTCGCGTGGTCACCGGGGTTCTGGCCACACGAGTCCTGTTTCACTGAACAAGCAAAGGACAACGTGGTGTGCAACCGTCAGCCGTGCGCACCGGACCATCGAACTCCGACGACTTGAGCGACCTCAAGGTCGCAGCATGAAGTCGATCAGTTCCTCGCGCCGGGCACGTGAGTAGCGCGGTGTTTTGACATTGGTCAGGTGCACGGCGCCGATGCTCATGGCGAACAGCCATTGCGACCGTTGTTCGGCGATGTTGTCGTCGAACCCTAGGTCGCGGAAGGCCTGGCGCAAAGCGGCGCGTGTGCGCCGATCGGCTGCGTTCACGCTGCGCGTCGCGGCAGGGTCGGACCGTGCCCATTCCCGCATCGCCCGTTCCAGCATCCATTGCCGGGGGGCGATGAGGAATGACGTCATCTTCATCAGGCGTTCCCTAGGCGGCAGCTCCTCCAACGCCTTGAAACGACGGTGGTCGTCATCACGCCACTGGGCCCACGCCGAAATCATCGCCCCTTTGAACGCCGCCAAGTCGGCGAAGTGCCAGTAGAAGCTGCCTTTGGTAATGCCCAGTCGGGCGGACAGCTTGTCAACCCTCAACGCGGTGAAGCCCTCTTCAGCCAGCAGGGCAAAGCCGGCCTGCAACCACTCATCTGCGGTGGTGTGACCCGTGTTGCGGCCCAATCCTGCCATCCGAGCAGACTACTGCGCCGGGCCGGCGACCACGCATTCGGCAGCCGGCTCCGTCTCAGCGGTCGCGGTGCCCGTGGTCGGTTGCCTCACGCGTCGGAGCCCAATAGACGCATCATCGAGACCAAAGACTGGCGCACGACCGCGCCTTTCTGCTGCAACGATCGACGCGTGAGCACCCCGCGCTGGAGGTGCATGGCGCCGGTACGGTCCGTCCTACATACGCACAAGTATGGTGCCTATCAGCCACCCGATCCGCGCCATTGCCCCTGAGGCTGCAGATGTGGAAACAAGGGGCGTCATTCTCGTGCCGACATACCTGAGAGTATGGTTTGATCTGTTGACAGGGCAGGCATCAACTGGTTACCTGCCTCTATTCGGGGCAATCCTGCTAGTAGTTAACAACATTCGATGTAGGGGAAACTAGCGACGTGGCTGATCACGCCCGCGAGATCGAGAATCTGATCTGCACCTATGCTGAGCGACTCGATGCGGGAGACCTAGACGGCGTAGCCGAGCTGTTCGCCCATGGACGCATCACCGGCATGCAAGACGCGCCGCCCGAGGCCTTCTTTACCGGGGTGGCGGGTGTGCGTCGAATGTATGAGATGGCAACCCGACTCTACGAGGACGGCACACCGAAGACCCATCACCACACCAGCAATATTCAGATCGACGTCGACGAGACTGCCGGCTCGGCGCGGGCCAGCGCCTACTACTTCGTTACCCAAGCAACCGTTGATCTGCCCTTACAGGTGATCGTCACCGGGCGCTACCACGACACCTTCCGTCGGATCGATGGGAAGTGGTGGTTCGACACCCGGATCATGTTAGTTGACCAACTCGGCGACACCAGCCATCACCTGAAGTTCTGAGCGTCGTGACGACATCATTTTCGGTCGCCGAGCTCGCCACAGCCGCTCAAGCCAAAGAGGGCTTACAGGACTGGGGGCCGCTGCCGTTTGAGGATCCGCTATCGGTTCTCGCCGCTAGCTACTCGCAGGCCAATCTCAACGACCTCGGTGTGCACATCATTCGCGGTGGTCTCATTCACAGCTTGCGGATGCGATTGCGTGCGCAGGAATGGGTTCGGCGTCATCCAGAAATCCTCGACGAGCAGATTGCGGCGCCGACCGTCGTGGTCGGGATGATGCGAAGCGGGACCACGTTATTGCAACGGCTGCTCGCGTCAGACAACCGTTTTCACTGCGCTTACGGGTGGGAAGTGGTGGAAGTTGCGCCTCAACTCGACTGGTCGTGGGCGGAAAGAGAAGACCCTCGCATTGCCGTCAGCAAGAAGCGGGAGGCCGCGTCACGTCAACTGACGCCTGAACTCTTTGCGATTCACCCGATGTATGCCGATGAGCCCGAAGAGGAGATCGTGTTCCTCTCCGACGCGTTCCTGTCTCATGTGCCCGAATCCGGTGCACATGTGCCGCATTACGCGCAGTGGCTCGACGAGCAGGACTTCGCACCGGCCTACGCCTATCTGCATCGGATGCTGCAGTTCCTGCAATGGCAGAAGCGACGGCAGGGGAACGTCGCCCAGCGCTGGGTACTCAAATCCCCCGCCCACCTCGGGTACCTCGACGTCCTGCGTGCTCAGTTTCCGGACCTGCACATCGTCCACATGCATCGCGACCCTCGCGACACCATCGCCTCGGGGGCGAGCCTGAACACAACCTTGCACGCGATGCACTCCGACGTCGTCGATTCCCACCGCATTGGTTCGGACTGGCTGCGTCGCATGGGGTGGACCAATGACCGAGCGATGGCGGCGCGATCCGGGTGGTGGGACGAATCGGAGGTCTGCACCGATATTGAATTCGCCGACGCAGTGGCGGATCCTATCGGTCAAGTTGCAAGGGTCTACGCCGCTATCGGCGTGCCGCTGACCGCCGAGGCCGAATCAGCGATGCGCCGCTGGCTGGCAGAGCGTCCCCGCGAGCTGGTCCGTCCGCCCTACTCGCTGTCTGACTTTGGTCTCACCAACTCCCAGGTGGACGAACGGTTCTCGACTTACAACACCCGATTCCGCCAAACCCAGAGGCTTTGAGGAGCAATTGATGGTAGACGTCGTCACCGGTGATCCCGTTGCAACTCCGTCCCAGCATGACCAGGAACTGGCGGCGCTGGAGCTGATCCAGCACCCGACGGTACAGGCGGCCTACCGCGACGTTGCCGCGACTTGGTTGGGGCGGTCGAAGGCCTCGGACGCGATGCGTGCCATCTTCGCGCCGGCATTCGAGGAGGTGATGTTCTCAGCAGCGATGTGGTCGTCCAACCAGGACAAGCTTCGCCCCAAGGTCACCTGCATCACCCGCCTGGAGCACCCCGTTGGCGGGACGCGCGTTCCGGGATCGCGTTGGGGCATCGACAATCCCGACACCGTCTACCGGGTTATTCCGATCTCCGGTGACGAACGCTATGAGATCCGCGGCCGTGTCGGTGAGAACCGCATGACAGAGAACTACTTCACCCTCTGGGATGCCAACATGGGCACCGTTGCGGTACTCAACGGCCGCACCATGGAGGTCGAGTCCGACGGCTCGTTTCGCATCACCGTCGACCGTGATCCCGCGAACGGGCGGCCCAACCACATACAATCCACGCCCGACGCGCACGAGTTTTACATCCGCGACGTGCTGCTGGACTGGGGCCGCGACGACCCCAACCATCTCTCGGTGCAGCGACTAGGCGGCGAGCCCACCGTCCGTGCACGCACACTCGACGAGCAGGCCACTGCCACAGCCGACATGATGGCGTACTTCGCGAACTTCACCGGCAAGCTCAGCCACGGTATCTACAAGATGCCACCCAACCACTTCAACCTCGCATGGTCGGCGGACAAAGTGGGAGCGATGCGAAACCAGGTCTATGTCATGGGCCGCTTCGACCTGGCCGAAGGCGAGGCTTTCGTCGTCGATGTCAGCGACGGCGGAGCCGAATACTTCACCGTCCCACTGAGCAACATCTGGGGCACCACGCTTGAGCTGGTCGACCGCACCGGGAGTTTGAACAAAGCCCAATCTGTTGCCAACGACGACGGAACCTTTACCTACGTCATCTCCCCCACTGACCCAGGAGTTGCCAACTGGATCGACTCTAACGGTCTACGGGAAGGGATTCTCACCCTACGCATGGCCGAGTTCGGACCCAGCGGTCCAACCGAAGACCTCGGCGCCCGCGGTCGGGTGATCAAGCTCGATCGACTCGACAACGAAGTGCCTGATCTCGCCAAGATTTCCCCGCAAGAACGCGTCAGACAGCTCGCCAGCCGGCGGACGGACTACTTGCGCCGCCTCCCAGAAGGGACGAATTGAGATGAGCCGCTGGTTGATCACCGGGTGCTCCACCGGAATTGGTCGCGAGATCGCCCGGGCTGCGCTGGAGGCTGGACACCAGGTGGTGGTGACTGCCCGACGACCTGAGACCGTCGCCGACCTTGTTGAGGAACACAAGGACCGCGCTATTGCGGTCGGTCTTGACGTGACCGACAAGCAACAGATCATCGACGCCGTCCGCGCGGCGAACGACGCGTTCGGTGGCATCGACGTCCTGATCAACAACGCTGGAAACGGCTATCTGTCGGCGGTGGAGGAGGGTGAGGACGATCAGATCCGTAAGCTGTTCGATACCAACTACTTCGGTGTAGTCGACACTATCAAGTCCGTCCTTCCCGCGATGCGGGCCCGCAAATCCGGTTACATCATCAACATTTCGTCCATGACCGGACTAGTGGCGAACCCACCGAATGCGTACTACTCGTCGACCAAATTTGCACTCGAAGCGCTCACCGAAGCCCTGGCCCAAGAAGTCAAGCCATTTGGAATCAAGGTCACGGCGGTTGAGCCGGGCGCCTTCCGCACCGACTGGGCAGTGCGATCGATGTGGGAATCCAATTCGGCGATAGACGATTACGACGAGAGTGTTGGCACGCGGAAGGCCATGATCAAAGAGTTCGCCGAACATCTGCCCGGTGACCCTCGCAAAGTCGCCGAAGCGGTGCTCATGCTGACCAAGCTCGAGGAACCACCGCTGCGACTGCTACTCGGGCGTGACGTGCTCAAGGCGGTGCGCGAGAAGCTCACCGCATTGTTGGCGTCCATCGATCAATGGGAGGCCGTCACCAAGGACGTGAACTTCCCGCCAGGGCACTAGAGGTTCACCGTGGCAGACCACGAGGCCAGCCTGGCCGGCAAAGTCGCGCTCATCTCCGGTGCAGCCCGCGGGATGGGCCGCGCACATGCCATAAAGCTGGCCAGCTCAGGTGCCGACATTATCGCGATCGACGCCTGCGTCGATTTCCCATGTACCGATTACCCAGGCTCGACGCTCGATGACCTCGAAGCCACGGCGCAGCTGGTGGAAGGCCACGGCGGACGGATCCTCACCCGGCAGGTGGACATCCGAGACGGTGACGCACTCGACTCTGTCGTCGCCGACGGGGTTAATGTCTTCGGCGCCCTTGACATCGTCATCGCCAACGCCGGCATCATCCGCGTTACCGACAGCGATGAGCGGCGCCAAACCTTTCGCGAGATCGTCGAAACCAACCTGATTGGAACCTGGAACACCGTCGATGCCGCGATTCCGGCAATAGTCAAGGGCCGGCGCGGTGGCTCGATCGTCCTCGTCAGCTCGACACAGGGAATCAAAGCATCCGGGACCGATCGACCCGGTATTCAGGCGTATGGAGCATCCAAACGAGCTCTTGTTGCTCTGATGCAAAGCTGGGCTATTTCACTTGCAACGCAATCTATTCGGGTCAACACCATCCACCCCACCGGCGTCGCCACGGATATGGTCGTCAACGATGCCACCATAAGCTTGGCTCAAGCGGGCGACGCATGGCTCGCGAGCCAGGGCAACGCGATGCCCATCGCGTTGCTTCAGCCCGATGAGATTGCTGCTGCAGTAGCTTGGCTGGTGTCGGATGCGGCGGCCTTCATCACAGGCACCTCGTGGCCACTGGATGCAGGCTTCTCAGTAGTTCACTAGCCGACGTTGGATCGCCGACAGCCGTCTAGGCATGTGCGGCGAGCATGACGGGCAGTGCCATCAACGACCAGCGTTCTTGCGCGAATCGCGGCCTGACCAGGACCGGCGTAACTCCCCCGTCACAGTCTGGAGTTGCTCCCTAGACTGACGGAGTGCGATTCTCCGTGTGGCCGTCAACGACTCAACCGTGGGACGAAGTGCTCGAGCTGGCACAGTTCGCCGATGACGGGTTCTGGCATGCGCTCTATGCTGCCGATCACTTCATGTCCCCGGGCGACAAACCTGGCCGCACGAGCGACTGGCTGGAGGCCACCGCCGTCATGGCCGCATTGGCGACCGTCACGTCGAACATTCGGCTGGCCAACCTGGTCCTCTCGATGACGTTCCGGCACCCAGCGGTGCTGGCGAACCTCGCGGTGACCGTCGACCGGATCAGCAAGGGTCGCTTCACGCTCGGGCTTGGCGCCGGCTGGCAAGACACCGAACACGAGCAGTACGGCTTGGAGCTCGGTGAGCCCAAGGAGCGGGTAGACCGCTTCGCAGAGGGACTGGCCGTCATCACTGGGCTGCTGACGAACGAGACGACGACGTTCAACGGGCAGTATTACCAATTGACCGACGCGCTGTGTGAGCCGAAGCCGGTGCAGTCACCGCTACCGCTGCTGGTCGGCGGGACGGGTCCACGGATGTTGCGGTTGGTCGCGCGATACGCCCAGCAGTGGAATCAGTGGTCGGCACCGGGTGGGTTCGGCGAGCGGTCAGCGGCGCTGGATGCGGCATGTGCGAAGGAGGGCCGCGATCCGGCCACAGTGTGGCGCTCCACGCAGGCCCTGGTGATAGTGACCGATTCAGCCGAAGCGGAGGCGAAGGCGAAGACCGTCGCCGAATCGTCGCCGCAACCGGTGGTCTATGGGCCGGCGGCGAGAGTCGCCGAGGCCGCGGCAACCTGGCGCGACGAGGGCGTCGACGAGGTGATCGTCCCCGATTTCGCAATGCCGCGCGGTCCGGAGCGTCTCGACGCCTACCGGGCTCTGGCCGAGGCATTCAAGCCGCTGGCCTAACGCCTACCGCAGCGCCGGAATACGGCGAACCGAATGTGGCGGAATACCAGTCAACCATTGAATATCGCGTGATCGAGTTACTGGTTGCGCCGACTCTTTGGCATACAACGTCGAGCAGTTGACGCAAGTGAATGTGCGATAGAAGAGGCTCCTCCACCATCCCGCCGATGTTCCCCTGGGGCCAGGTGCTCGGGAACTACACCAGGGTGGACACTAGGACGTGGCCCTTTCTGCAACAGTGTTCAAATTCGATCTTGGCGTCTCCGATGTCGATCACGGTTACTACGCCGATCACACACTGACCGTGGCCCGTCATCCCAGCGAGACTGATGAGCGGATGGTGGTGCGGTTGTTGGCGTTTGGGTTGCGCGCACACCGGCTCAGCGAAGTCGACGGTGAGTTGGCATTCGGCGCGGGCCTGTCCACGCCTGGCGTACCGGACTTGCGGCTCGCGGACTACACGGATCGGATTCTGGAATGGATCATCGTTGGCCAGCCCGATGAACGCGCTTTAGGCAAGGCGGCCAGTCGCGCCGACCACGTGCTGCTGTTTCCATTCGCCGCCGGCGTGGCCACCTGGTGGCGCAGCGTGGGCCCCAAAGTCACCAAGCTGCCGAATCTGTCCGTGGTGCAGATACCGCACGCACCATTGCAGCAACTGGCCCAGACTGTCGATCGGCGGGTGTCGACGCGGGTGATGGTCATGGAAGGTCAGGTGACGATGACTGTGGGCGGTATCGACGCCACCTTCACGCCCGAGCCATTGAATTAGACCTCAAAGCCGCAGGTCTGTGCTCCCCCGCATACGCAAGTCAGTGAATATCGTCGCGAACAGCAAGTGGGACGGTTGGCCTGCGGCCCTGGGCCGCTGAGCATCGGAGGTGCTGGCACGGTCGCCGGGGGCCTCTGCTTAGCTGTCGGGATGGATATTAACGGAGCTAGCGCAATCGTCACCGGTGGGGCGTCGGGTATCGGTGCCGCCACGTCACGTCAGTTGGCCGACCGGGGCGCCCGCGTCGTCGTCGCCGACCTGCAAGCAGAAAAGGGCGAGGCTCTCGCCAAGGAGATTGGCGGCGTGTTCGTCAGCGTCGACGTCACCGACACCGCGCAAATCATCGACGCCGTCAACACCGCGACCGACCTCGGTCCGCTGCGAGCCCTGGTGAACTCGGCGGGCATCGGGTGGGCCCAACGCACTATTGGCAAGGACGGTGAGTTCGACTCTGCGCACAATCTCGACGCGTACAAGAAGGTGCTCGCCATCAACCTGGTCGGTACGTTCGACTGCATCCGGCTAGCCGCCACCGCGATGAGCCGCAACGAGTACACCGACACCGGCGAGCGCGGCGCCATCGTCAATATGACCAGCGTCGCCGCCTTCGACGGCCAGATCGGCCAAGCTGCCTACTCGTCGTCCAAGGGCGGCGTTGTCGGCCTGACCCTGCCAGTCGCGCGCGACCTGTCGGCAGTCGGCATCCGTGTCAACACCGTGGCACCCGGCCTGATCGACACCCCGATCTACGGCGAGGGCGAGGCATCCGAGGCCTTCAAGGCCAAGCTCGGCGAGTCCGTGCTGTTCCCGCACCGCCTGGGCAAGCCCGAAGAGCTGGCGTCGATGGTGCTCGAGTTGCTCACCAACTCCTACATGAACGCCGAGGTGGTCCGTGTCGACGGTGGTATCCGGATGCCTCCGAAGTAGCCGGGCCACGCGGGCATCTCAGGGTGGCGGGCATGAACCTCGGAGTGAACTCCGAGGTTCATGCCCGCCACCGCCCTCAGATCGGCCCAACGCCGTTCCAGCGATTGCGTGACACTGTCCGGGCCCGGCATACATTGACGCACGTCGCGGCGCCTTGCCGGCTGCAGGGAATTCCGTTATGGATAGGGCTATGGCAGATCGGTCGGCGGAGCTTGGTTCGTTTTTGCGAGCGAGGCGTGAAGCGGTGGCGCCGGAGGACGTCGGCCTCGTCCCTGGCGACGGGCGGCGGGTACCGGGCCTTCGTCGAGAAGAACTGGCACTTCTTGCCGGATTGAGTACCGACTACTACCGGCGGCTTGAACAGGGCCGCGAGCACCGACCGTCGATACAAGTGCTTCGTGCGCTCGCACGGGCGCTGCGACTCGATGCGCACGCGACCGCCTACCTGATCTCGCTCGTCCACCCTCTCCCCCACGCGATGCCAGCCCACACCACCACGGTCTCGGCGGGAATCCGGCTTCTGCTCGATTCTGGCTTGCGCGTGCCGGCATTCGTCGTCGATATCGGCCTCAACATCCTCGCGATTAACGCGGCTGGCCGTGCGATGTACAGCGGCTTCGACGACACTGACAACCTTGCCCGCATGGTGTTCCTCGATCCTGCCGCCAAGGATTTCTACAGAGATTGGCACCACGTGGCCACTCAGGTCGTCGGCAACCTCCGGTCCGGCCTGACCCGATTCCCGAATGACGACCGCGTCGCCGAGGTGGTCGACGAGATCTCGGCGCACAGTTCCGTGTTCGCCGGACTGTGGGCGACCCACGACGTACGTCCGCGCACCAGCGAGGGCAAAGTGTTCCATCATCCGAAAGTTGGCGAGCTACACCTGCACTTCGAGGCGCTCGAGGTAGCGGGTGCACCCGACCAGAGGCTCTTTGTCTACTGTCCGATCGAGAACGGACCGTCTCCCGACGCTGTCAGTGTGCTGGAACCGCTTACGACAGTGAGGGCGCCGGTGTAGCGGCGCTGAGCTGGTCGATCTGTTCCGGCGTCAACTGCACGTCCGCAGCAGACATATTCTCTTCCAGATGCGCGCGGCGCGATGTGCCGGGGATGGGAAGCATCGCCGGTGAGACATGCAACAACCAAGCGATCGCCACCTGGCCCACCGTGCATTCGTGCGCTCGGGCGATGTCGGCGAGCGCTTGGTGGGCGGCGGCGAGCCCGCCCTGCGCCACCGGCGCCCATGGAATGAACGCGAGCCCATCGCGTTCGCACACCTCCAAGATGTCGTTGGCGCTGCGGTCGATGACGTTGAACCGACTCTGGACACTGACGATATCGGCGATCTGCCGCGCCTCGTCAAGCTGTGCCACTGTGCATTGCGACATGCCGATCTCGCGGATCTTGCCTTCATCCTGGAGCGCCTTGAGCTCACCAATCTGGTCGGCCAACGGCACCTGGGGATCTACCCGGTGCAGCTGTAACAGATCGATCTGATCGACCCCCAGGCGGCGCATGCTCATCAATACCTGCTGCCGCAGGTATTCGGGTCGTCCGACCGGTGGCCACGCCGCCGGGCCGAGGCGCTTCGGTCCGGAGTCCGTGTCGATGACATCAGGTCCGTTTCGGGTCAAGCCCGCCTTCGTCGCGATGACGACATCATCCGGATACGGATGTAGCGCCTCGTGCAAAATCTGTTCGGCGACATGCGGGCCGTAGGAGTCGGCGGTGTCGATGAACTGCACGCCGAGCTCGACCGCCCGACGGGCCACGGCGATACACTCGTCCCGGTCTTGGGGCTCACCCCAAATTCCGCGTCCGGTGAATCTCATCGAACCGAAACCCAAGCGCGACACCTTCTTTCCAGCAATGCTGATCGTCTTCGGTTCAACATCCACCATGGTGATTCCTTCGCTCCTCGGCGTTTCCGTTGTGGCGCACGGGTTTGTACTGCCGGTCCAACCCGGCGCGCCTCGACCAGGTTAGGTGCGCTCGGGTGGAGTTGTGGGGGGAGAGATGCACCCCCCAGTTCGGGAATGGGCCGATTCACCGCACGCGATCGGGATACCGGCGGCTTTAGAGTGTTTCGCCCCGAGCGGCTGCATCGAATTCGCAGAACATCCTGGTGAAGTACTCCGGCTGCTCCTCGGCCACCCAGTGTCCGCAGTCCGGGACGAGGCCATCTGTCACCGAATCAGCGACCTCTTCACACATCGCCCGGAAGTTGCTGGCGAGAGGCCCGCACGCACCTCCCGAAGCCCACACCGGGATGGTGAGCTTGCCGTGTCGTTGCAGCGCGGTGCGATTGTCGTCGGCGTCACGGTCGAGTTCCCGGTAGATCTCACACAGTGCGCGCATGGCTCCTGGGGCTTCGAACGCGCGGGCGTAGACGTCAAGGTCTTCATTGGAGATCGCATCCGGTTGGTGGGTCAATTCGTCGAAGAATCGGCTGATGTACCAACGTTCACGTCCGTGCGTGAGGTAGACCGCGATGTCCGGGTTGGCATGAAAGGAGAACTGCCACGCTGACTTCTGAGCCACGCGCCATTCGTAGTAGGCAGTGCCCGGTAGCGGAGCCTCCATGAAGGTGACGCTTACGACATCATCGCGGTACCGCAGCGCGAAACCCAGAGCCAGTGTCGACCCGAGATCATGGCCGACAACCGAGATGGGCTCCTCCACGCCCAGGGTCTCGTGCACAAGACTGTGAATATCACCGGCCATGGTCCACTTGTCGTACCCGTCACGAGGTTTGTCAGATGCGCCGGCGCCGCGGTAGTCGGGCATGATCACCCGATAGCCTGCGGCGGCTAGCGGCATCATGACCTTGCGCCACTCGTATCGCGTTTGGGGGCGCCGTGGAGAAGCACGACCGTCTTGGTGGGTGCAGGTGGGGTGACAACCGTATAGCCGATCCGTACCGTCTCAGCCGGGTCGACCCAGGCCCGGCCGTGGCGGACGTCGACATCGCGCGCTGTGGTCATGTTTTCTCACCTTTCGGTATGCATACCTGTAGCCAGTGTCTCTCCGGCGTCTCCGCGAACGGGGGGAACAAGTCGACCCCCCGGCACGCCCGACTCACCGCTAGGGCCACCCACCGACCCGACGGGGAAGGGAAAACACCACGGCCACCGATCGATGGATCGGTTACTGCTCAATGAGTCTGTGCAGACCCGCCGCTGCGCGATTCAGGGCCACGATGTCCGGAAAGAACGACTGGTTTGGCTCCCAGGACGCGATTATCGACAGAAGCGCATCGCGCCGGGCCAGAACGGCATCGCGGTTGGCAAGCGTCAGGGCTCTCTGCATCTGCTCAGCGTTGAGTTCGGTGCAGTAGGCAGGTGCCCCCATCTGCAGTCGCCAGGTATCGTCAGTGGTTCCTGCATCGATCGGGTCGAACCCGCTGTCGTCCACCAACCCCATCACCTTTTGCTTTGCAGCACAGTCGGTGCCGGCCACAGGTACAGCCAGCCGGTCAGCATCTCCCTTTGGTCGACCCCTAGTCGCAAGCGTCGTCTGTACGAGCGCGTTCCATGCCCGAACGATCGGGCGACCGAGCTTCTGCTCCACCCATAGGCCCTCGGGCTTGCCCGCATCGAGCTCCTCGATTCGGGCGTCTCGATGCGGGTAATAGTTGGACGTATCGGCGACGGGTACGGCATCAGGCAGCCGACTGACGATCCCCCCAATATCTGGCATACGTGCAAACGGGATGCACGTGACGAGTAATTCAACGTCGTATGTGACGTGCTCGAGAGGGACCGCAGCACATCCCGCTTCTTTACAGAGCTCGACAATGCTCTCGGGACCACGGGTGTTCGCGACTTGCACGAGATGCCCTGCCGCGCTGAGCTTGCGGGCAAGAGTGGCGCCAATATTCCCAGTGCCGATGATGCCGATCCTCATAAGTCCATCCCTTCAGGTGTCGGCGGACGCTTGTTCCGTCCAATCGGACACCCGCAGAAGGCCGCGCGCCATGATCCTGCGGTGATCGATGAAGCCCACTCGCCTGTGTGCCCGTTGGTGTTCGTTCTCAGGATGGCACCCGTCGCGGGTCGAGCGCGATGACAAGAAGAGCGCCGATCATTACCGTGAGGGTTATGAAACGCATCGAGGTCCGCGAGCTCGAGTACTTCCTGGCCGTCGCGGACACGCTGCATTTCGCCCGTGCCGCTGACAATCTCGGCATCGCATCGCCTCCGCTGTCGCGAGCGATTGCGCAGCTTGAGCGACGACTCGGCACTCCCCTGTTTCACAGGAGCAGCCGTCGTGTGGAGCTGACAGCAGCGGGTCGCGTGTTCAAGACAGAGGCCCGCAACACCTTGCGCTGCCTCGACCGCGCCGTCCGTCGGACGCAGCAACTCGGCGACGGTGCGCTGCGCATCGCGACTCCGCCGGGGACGGGCGCGGGTCTGCTGCGCGAAGCCGTACGTAGCTACCTTGCCCGCTTCGGCTCCGGCACCGTCGAGCTGATGTTCACCAGGGATCAAATCCGCGCGGTGCGCGACGGCCGGGCCGACGTCGCTCTTGTCTGTTCAGCGGGCGACCTGAACGGCCTGCATGCGCACAGCGTCGCTTCCGAGCGCCCGGTCGTGCTCGTTCCGGCGGGCCATCCCTTCTCGGTCCAGGGCACGGTGACGCTATCCTGCTTGCTTCAGGACCCGGCATACGCAGCTGATCTACCTTCGGTCGGCCTGGATGGCCTCATTGATCTGGTAGCTACCGGGCAGGTCGTCGCGGTCGTGGGCGATAGCGCCGTCGACCGGCTTGGACGGCATGTCGTCGCCATCCCCGTGGCTGGGCTGCCGCTGACCGATGTCCAGCTGGCTTGGCCTGCCGACGCGCACGACCCCCGCATCGTCGCCTTGGTTGATGTGTTCGAGCAGCTTCACCGCCGCTCGCGGGCGGCGTCAGCCGCTGCCCGACCAGCGCTCGATCGGACGTGAAGGTTACCTCGCAACAGCGGTGATATCCCCGCCGAGTACAACTCAGGTTCAGTCGGTGGTAACGGTCGACTGCCACCCACCGTCTCAGCCCGAGTGGGGCTTTTCTGCGTTCAGATTATGTGAGCAGCAATCCCGCGGCCATGGTGTGCTAGTAATGAAGGTGCATTAATTATTCTCGGCTGACCCGAGGAGTTGACATGAACGCACACAGCGTGGCCGCGCCGGCGGGTGCCCCCAACGTGGTCATGATCGTGCTGGACGACCTCGGCTATGCCCAGTTGAGCTGCTACGGATCCGACATCCGAACCCCGGCCATCGATCGTCTTGCGCGAAACGGGCTGAGATACAGTCGCTTCCACGTCACTGGGCTGTGCTCACCGACACGCGCAGCGTTGCTGACGGGTCGGAACCACCACTCGGTGGGGATGGGGTTTCTTGCCGACATCCCGACTTCCCACCCGGGCTACACCGGGAAGATCCCGGCTTCGGTGCCGACACTGCCGCGCCTACTGCGGGACTCCGGTTGGAGCACGATGGCGGTCGGAAAATGGCATCTGGCGCCTCGGGGCGAACGGACGAGTGCCGGTCCGTTCACCCGCTGGCCGTTGGGACTGGGATTCGAGCGCTACTACGGTTTTCTGCTCGGCGACGCCAATCACTGGGATCCGCAGCTGGTTCGAGACAACACGTATCTCGACGGACCTGATGTGCGCCCGGCTGGCTACCACTTGACCGAAGACCTCACCGATGAGGCGATCAGGATGGTGGTCAGCCAGCAGCAGTCGGCGCCCGGCAAGCCGTTCTTCCTGTACTTCGCGACTGGCGCGATGCATTCACCACATCATGTGCACAAGAGCTGGGCCGACGCCTACGCAGGGCAGTTCGACATCGGTTGGGACGCGTGGCGAGACGCGGTGTTCGCGCGGCAGCTGGCCGAGGGCGTCGTGCCCGCAGGCGCCACGCTCACCGAGCGGCCCGAATGGGTCCCCCCGTGGGCCACCCTCACCGCAGACGAACGCGCCGTCTATGCGCGGATGCACGAGGTGTACGCAGGCTTTCTGAGCCATACCGACAGTCAGATCGATCGATTGGTCCGCACCTTAGAGGACATCGACGTCATGGACAACACGATCATTCTCGTCATGTCAGACAATGGGGCCAGCGCAGAAGGCGGCGTTGCGGGAACCAGCAACGAACATCGGTTCACCCATCGCGTGCCAGAGTCGTTGGCCGACAACCTCGACCGCCTACCGGACTGGGGTGGGACGGCGGGTTATCCGCACTATGCGTGGGGTTGGGCTTGGGCGGGTAATACTCCTTTCCGCCTGTGGAAGCGCTATGCCTGGCTGGGTGGGACGCGCGTTCCGCTGATCGTGCACTGGCCGCGCGGTGTTCGCGACAGCGGCGCTGTCCGCTCCCAGTTCGCGCACGCCATCGACGTCATGCCAACAGTTTTGGAGGCGTGCGGGGTTCAGCAGCAGTCGCCTTCCGCCGAAATTCACGGGACCAGCCTGTTACCGACATTCAACGACGCATCGGCGCCTGCGCCCCGATCCACTCAGTACTTCGAAGTCGTCGGCTCCCGCTCGATCATTGCCGAAGGCTGGAAGGCCACGACGGATCACGTGGCCCAAGGCGTGATGGACGAGGAACTGCTGCTCGAAGGCAGCCGGGACTTCGCCGCCGATCGGTGGTCGTTGTTTCGGGCCGACGATTTCTCCGAAGCGCACGACCTGTCGTCGGACCACCCCGACGTGGTGTCGCGATTGAGCGCCCTGTGGGAAGCCGAGGCCGCCCGTTACGACGTGCTGCCACTGAGCGACTCGTTGGTGGCACGAGCCGCCGAAATGGTGTGGCCGGCGTTCCCGCCCGGTCAGCGTGTGGTGTTGCGGCCCTCGGGCGGGCCGGTCGTCGACGAGGGACTGCCGCTGCTGTACAGCCGGTTGTCCGCTGACGTCGATGTCCCCCCTGAGGCGGCCAACGGTGTGTTGTTTGCGATCGGCAACTGGACCGGAGGTCTGGCGGCGTTCGTGATCGAGTCCAGACTGCACATTGCTGTCGCCGCCCCGGGCGGCGCTATCCGAGTTCGAGCCGATCGGCTGCTGGCGGAGGGCCGACACAGCGCAGGATGTCGGTTACACCGCCTCGACGGCGGGACCCGGGTGGAGGCGGTGATCGACGACACCGTTGTCGGCTCTACGGTGGCCCCGGTGACGCTGCCCCACGTCTGGCAGCATGGCGGAACATCAATGCTGTTGGGTCGCGACCGAGGACTGCCGGTGTGCGACGATTATCGACCACCGTTTGCGTGGAACGGTGGATTGCACTCGGTGACAGTGGAATCCGATCTGGACTCGCTACCAGGCCAGGAACTGCTCAAGGCTGCGCTCAAGTCCGACTGAAATGCTCCCTCACGGAAGCAACGCCTCCAGGGTTTCTGCGGACGCCGGCGCGCGAATGATGGCAATCAGCGAATCGATGAGGTCGGCCACGAACATCGCTGTGGGCGGAGCGCCGGCAGCGGTTGCGCGTTGCCGCTGGTGGTCGGCCACGGCATTGAGGCAACTTATGTAGACGAAACGAAGCCGCGCCGTGGCAATGGCTTCAGGGAGATGCGAAAGCTGCTCCCAGATCATCAGATTGAGTCGTTGCCCGTGCTTGGTCAGCGAAGGATCCGCCAAGATCCACCCGTGCCCGCCTGGTCCGCCGTATCCGTGGAACAGCAGCTGAGCCACCAGCTCGACGTGTCGCTCCCCCCGCTCAATACTGCTCACCTGAGGCAGGATCAAGGCCTCGAGGAGGCTTCTGAGTTCGACCGGTTGATTGCCCGACAACGCCTCGTCGAGAATCCGTCCCCGGTCTTCATCGATGCGTTCGAGACGATCTTCAAGAATGGCCTTGATTAAGTCCTCTTTGGATCCGAAGTGGTAGTTCACCACCGCGGCGTTGCTTTGCCCGGCGGCAAGCCTGATTTCGTTGAGACTGACGGCAGCGATTCCCCGGTCGGCGAACATCGTCTCAGCGACGGTGATGAGCTTGATGCGCGTCGCTTCTCCGCTGCTGTTGCGGCTGCGTTTGCGTGCCTGTTCCCGAATGCGGTCCGACCCCGAGGGCATTGCCTGATGGTACGCATTTCCTGCGTCATGTATATAATGAGAGCTCATTAGTTTGTCCGATGGTGGCGAGAAGGCTTGGATACGCAATGCGGGTTGAGCTGGCATCTCTGGCACTGGTCATCGCCGTGTCGCCAGCGTCGGTGGTTCCCGCGATCCTGATGCTGCACACACCTCGTCCACTCGCGGCGGGATGGGCGTTCGCCGTCGGCTGGACGCTCTCACTGGCGGCCGCGACCTGGCTTTTCGTCGAGATTGCCGGGCAGTTGCCTGATGCTGGCGGTCCGTCGCCACCATGGATCCGACCCGCGACGATGGCGCTGGGGGTGCTCCTGATCCTCGCCGGCCTTGTCATCTGGATGCACCGGGGACACAGTGAACGTGCGCCGGTATGGCTGCGGACACTGGACTCAGTCACGCCGCGGCGAGCACTGGCAGCCGCGCCGGTTCTGGCGGCGCTGAATCCCAAGGTGCTCTCCGCTTGCGCTGCAGCAGGTTTCAGCGTCGGAGCCACCGCTGAGACCGGCCTGGACCACTGGGGCGATGTCGCCGGCTTTGCCCTGATCGCCAGTGTGACAGCGATACTGCCGGTGCTGAGCTATGCGATCTGGCGCGGGCGCATGGACGAACCCCTGCGACGGCTCAAAGTCGCGCTCGAGCGTCATAATGCCGCCATCATCGCGGTAGTTCTCCTCCTCGTGGGGCTGATGTTATTGCTGCAAGCAGCGTGATGGCGCTGCACTCGATGTGAAGGAGGAGGTTGTGTCCCTACCCGAATCTCACCGTCCGAGCCGACGGCTGCTCGCGCTCCAGAAGCTCATGGTGTTGGCGACATCGCGATCAGGGAGTGTTCAGGATGTGGGCACCACGCGCAAAATCACCCGATTCATGGAGTCGCGCCAGCGGCGGGTGCGTGGAGTCCAGGAGACCACCGGCGCGGTGGCAGGTGTACCCGTCCGGTGGTTCCGCCCGGCCCGGGCGGACGCAGGGTTGATCTTCCACGTACACGGTGGGGCGTTTGTGGCCGGTAGTTCGCTGGCGGCCCGAGCCCACAGCGGGCTGGCCCGTCACCACGGCGTGGAACTGGTGAGCGTCGATTACCGCCTTGCGCCGGAACACCCGTTTCCCGCGGCTCTTGATGATGTGTGGGCGGTCTACGCGGAGGTAGCGCGCGACCGCCCGACGGTTATTGTCGGGGAGTCCGCCGGAGGCGGACTGGCCATGTCGTTGGTGCGACGAGTGCTCGACCGGGGCGGTAAGGCGCCGAAAGGTCTGGTGACGATGTTCCCCTGGGCCGATCTCACCAACAGTTCCGACAGCTTCACACGGAATGAACACCGGGATCTGCTGTCCCGCGAGGGACTTTCACGTAGCGCGTTGGCCTATGCCGCTGACTGTGATCTGAGGACACCTCTGGTGTCACCGCTCTACGGCTCATTCGCCGACTTTCCCCCCACGCTCATCGTCGTCGGTACCCGCGACTGCTTGCTCGACGACTCCCGCACCGTCTCGGCCCGCATGCGTGCCGACGGCGTCGACGCCACGCTTGTCGAAATAGCCGGCGGATTCCACGGTTTCATCCTGTTGCCCGCTCCGGAATCGAAGGTAGCCAGGCGTCGAATATCGACCTTCGTAGGCACAGCCCTCGACCACAAGTAAGGACTCGAGACCTTCCGCCGTGGCCCGCAAGGCTCAGAGCGAAGCGTTCGGACGCTCGTTTTCGTCGTCGCGATCGCGCCATCTCAGCGGGAGCTTGTCCTGCCATACGCGGCGGGCGACGTAGAAGACCATCGACAGCGCCAGCACACACAGCGCGATGACAGTGTTGCGGATGGAGCCGTAGCCGGCTTCTTCGGGGTGCGTAGCGCCGACGACGGTGATCACCACGTCCACGATCAACACCACCCAGGCGACCAGCTTCCAGGCCGGCCGCAGCTTGATCGGCCGGGGCCAGTCCGGGCGGTCACGACGAAGCAGCAGGAAGCCGGACACCGCGAAGATCGTGCACACCATGTATCCCAGGTTTGCGGCCAACAGGATTGCCACCGGACTGGAGACCACCAGCACGACCAGGATGTTGACCGCCATGTCGACGGTGAGCGCGCGAGCAGGTTCACCGAAGCGGTTGAGCCGCTCGAACTGTCGCAGTGTCAGACCCTGTTTGGCGATGCCGTAGACGGCCCTGCCGCCGTCGGCGCTGGCCGCGATCATGGACAGCAACAGTGCCGCAACCACCACGATGATGAGGATGTCGGTCAGCCAGCCGCCGAAGGCCCGTTCGACCAGCAGCACGGTGTAGGTGATCGGATTGTCGCTGATGGTCTGCTCGCCAAGGACGCCGGCGGCGGCGATGGGGTGATGAGGTATACCGCGAAGACAAGCGCGGCACTGTATTTCATGGCGCGGAAGCTGTCCCGGCGTACGTTGCGATACTCAGGAGCGAAGGTCGCGGAGATCTCGGTGCCGTAGACCGTCCACGCGGCGGCGTAGAGCCACACCATCGTGGTGATGAACGGATGATCGCCGATGTGGGAGCCAAGGTTGGACGCTTGCCAGCCGCCGGCGACGAACGGCGCCAAGATGACCATGGCGACGAAGACGATGAACGCCACCGCGATGACTCGGTTGATCGCCGCCGCGACCTGGATGCCCAAAATGTTGGCCACCCAGCTGATCAGGATCGCCACTATGGCGATCACCTGGGGAATTTCGAGGGTGAGGGGCCCGACGTGCGCCGACCACGTCACCGAACTCAGCCATTCGGATTGGATCAGCCCGCCGAGTGTCTCACCGACGACGCCCAGGGTCAGCGACCATCCGACCCAGTAGCCGAACGTGGCCAGCGGTCCGACGAACGAACTGTGCCGACGCCACGCCTGATTGGCGTAGACGGCGATCCCGCCGGATTCCTTGGGAAACATCAGTGCCATCTCGGCGTAGAGGAAAGTTTGCAGGAAGCCGAGAACGCTTGACAGTGCCCAGAAGATCATCGCTGGTATGGCGCCGACGGCGGCGATACAAAAGCCCAGACTGGTGACGATGCCGTTGGGGATCGACATCGCCATCGAGAACCCGTCGAACCAGCCGAGCTTGCCCTGCGTAGTCCCGCGGATCTCGGTGTCCTCGCCCGGTGGGAGCGTCGCTTCTGTCGTCGAGTCCTCAGGGTTCATGCGCCGTCTCCTGCCACTTCAAATTACGTAGTATTCTCACTGCGTGTTGACTCGCCGTTGTACTGTAACTGAAATGAAGTGACATGACCAGTGGAGAAGACGTAGTCGTCGATGGCTCCGGAAGCGTCGAACTCGGAGCCCGGATCAGGCAATTCCGGTTGGGGCGCAAGTTGACTCAGCGTCAGGTCGCAGAGTTCGCCGAGGTGAGCGTGAGCTTTCTCAGCCAGCTCGAACGCGGCGTTTGTGGGGCCAGCATTCCGACGCTGAGCATGATCGGCAAGGCGATGGGTCTGTCGGTGGCCGACCTGTTCTCCGACGAACCGGCGAGCAGCCACAGGGTGTTGCGCCGCGACGAACGCCCGCAGATCAAGACCGCGTCGGGCGCCACCAAGTTCATGCTGACGCGTCGCCCGCTGCAGAACCTCGAGGTGCTGGAGGGCGCGATGGCACCGGGAGGCACTATCGGCAGCGACAGCCACACCCATGGTGACTCCCAAGAGCTCCTGCTCGTGTTGGCCGGCACGGTCAGATTGATGCTCGATGGCGTGGAATACCAACTCGGAGCCGATGATTCGATCGAGTACCGCAGCAGCTCCACTCACGGCGTGACCAATATCGGTGACGACGAGGCTCGGGTGTTGTGGATCATCAGCCCGCCCAGCCTGTGAATCAGTATCGCAACGGAAGGGAACTGTCATGACGGATTCAACGGAGCCGGTGGGCGACGACGGCCAAAGCAGCTGGCATGTCGCTGCCCCCACCCAGGCGTTGCTCGGTGAGCGTCCGGTGTGGGATGAGCGGACCGGCACGGTGGTCTTTGTCGACATCGACCGCGGTGAGCTGCACCGTTTTCATCCCGACAACGGACAGGCCACGGTGTCGGTGGTGTCCGCGTCGGTCGGTTGCGTCGGCCTGCGGGAGAACGGCGGCGTGGTGCTGGGAACCGACGCCGGGCTCGTGCTAGCCGACGCCACCGGCGAAACCCGCGAAGACCCCATCGTGCCGCCGGGCATGACCTCGGCGCACTTCTTCAACGACGGGGCGTGCGATCCGGCGGGCCGCTTCGTGGCGGGTACATCCACCGCCGAACGGACCACCGGGGCAGCCTCGCTCTACAGCCTCTCCCCCGACGGCACGGTCAGCGTCCTGCTGCCCGAGGTCACCGAGTCCAACGGAGTCGCGTGGAGCCGGGACGGACGGCGGATGTTCTACGTCGACAGCGGCACTCAGGACGTCAAGGTGTTCGACTACGATCCCGCCGACGGCACGGCGACCAACGGCCGAATCCTCTTCAGCATCGACGAGCAGGACGGCGTTCCGGACGGATTGATCGTCGACTCCGAGGACACCCTGTGGCTGGCCCTGTGGGCCGGACACGGGCTGCGCCGCTATCGACCCGACGGTGTCCTGCTGTCCCACATCACGATCCCAGCCAAGGACGTCACCTGCGCCGCGTTCGGTGGCAGTGACCTGTCAGATCTCTACGTGACCACCTCCCGCGGATACCTCGAACCAGACGAGGCCGACGCCTACCCCCATGCGGGCGACTTGTTCGTTGTACGGACAGCCGCGACGGGATGCCCCACGCTGCGTTACGGCGGCTGAGCACCACGCGAGAAACCCTGCCCTGCCCCATCGTCTTGGAGAAGACTCTTGCGTAACGGTCACCTGTCCTTCTGGATGGCTCGCGACGCCATCGCGCCGCCACCCACCACGACCCTCGATGGCAATATCGACGTCGACGTTGCGATCGTCGGGGCCGGCCTGACGGGGCTGTGGACGGCGTGGGCGTTGCGGGAACTGGACCCCAGCATGTCGGTCGCGGTGTTCGACGCCCATCAGATCGGTTACGGCGCCTCTGGCCGCAACTGCGGATGGCTGAGCGCGAAACCCGTTGGCCTGCGCAATGTTCTGGCCCAGACCGCGGGGCGGGAGGCCGTCGTCGACGTCGAGCAGGCCCTGCGCCGGGCGATGCACGACGTGGTCGACATCCTGGGCTCAGACGCCATCGACGCGCGTCACGGCGGTGCGCTGCAAGTTGCCCGGTCAGCCAGCCAGCAGCGGCGCCTCGACGACTACCTGGCCTACAGCCGGTCCTGGGGTGTGGGCCATGACCAGTTGCGCGCCCTGTCCGGACAGGAGGCCTTTGAACGCGTCCGCGTGGCGGGTCTCACCGGTGCCCTGCACACTCCGGACAACTATTGCGTCGACCCGGTGAAGATGCTGTTCGCCCTCGCCGAAAGGGTGGTCGGCGCGGGAGTCGGGGTGTTCACCAACTCCGCCGTCGACAACGTCACCACCGGAGTGTTGCGCGTTCGCGGCAACACTGTGCGCGCCCGCCGCCGCGTCGTGGTGGCCACCGAGGGCTACACGTCCACCCAACCGGGTTTCCGCCGAAACCTGTTGCCGCTGAACAGTTCCATGGTCGTCACCGAGCCGCTCACCGATGGGCAGTGGGAACACGTCGGCTGGCAGCACGCCGACGGACTGTCCGGCAGCGCGCACACGTACTTCTATGGTCAACGCACCCCCGATGGGCGAATCGCGGTGGGTGGGCGCGGCAAGCCCTACCGCTTCAGGTCCGGATTCGACGACGACGGGCGGGTCGACCAGCGCACCATCGGGCAACTGATGGTGACCCTGGCCGACCTCTTTCCCGACGTCACGCTCACCCCGGCGCACGCCTGGTGTGGCGTTCTCGGAGTCCTGCGCGACTGGTCGCCGTTCGTCGACGCCGACACCCAACCGGGCATCATCCGCGTGGGCGGCTACGCCGGCCAAGGGCTCACCGCCGCCCACCTCGCCGGCCGTACCGTCGCCGACCTCGTCACCGGACGTCGACCCACCGCGGCCGCGTGGGTGAGGCGGATGCCACGCAAATGGGAACCGGAGCCGCTGCGCTGGATCGGTGCGAACGCGCTGTACCGGGCGTACACCGTCGCCGACATCCTCGAGGAACGCTCGACGACCTCCCGCACGTCACGACTTGCTCTTGCCGCCAACGCCATTGCCGGCCGGTAACCCTCACACCCACCACCCGACCCAGCGAAAGGCCACACCTATGTCCGACACCATTTACGCCGTCACCAATCCCGCCACCGGCGAGGTGATCTCGCGTCGCCCAACCGACACCGACGAGGCGCTTCACGCCGCAGTGCAGGCCGCCGCCGGCCCCGGCCGCGAATGGGGACGCACCACGTCAGTCGATCAGCGCGCCGACCTGTTACGCCAGATCGCCAACCTGCACGCCGAACGCAAGGAGGCGTTGGCGGCCATCATCGTCGAGGAGATGGGCAAGCCCATCGAACAGGCCCGCGGCGAAATCGACTTCTGCGTCGACATTTACCAGTACTTCGCCGATGTTGCCACCGACGCCATGGCCGACGAGCCCCTGATGCTTCGCGGAGGCACCGGTACCGCAGTCCTTCGCCGTAGCCCGCTCGGAACGATTCTGGGCATCATGCCGTGGAACTTCCCCTACTACCAGGTCGCCCGCTTCGCCGGAGCCAACCTGGTGATCGGCAACCCGATGCTGCTCAAGCACGCTCCGCAGTGCCCGAACTCTGCGGCGGCCATTGCAGAACTCTTCGCCGACGCGGGTGTACCGGCAGGTGTCCTCACCAACATCTACGCCAGCAATGAACAGATCGCGGATCTGATCGCCGACCCACGGGTGCAGGGCGTCTCGTTGACCGGTTCGGAGCGGGCCGGTGCCGCCGTCGCCGAGGTCGCCGGCCGGCACCTCAAGAAAGTTCTGTTGGAGCTAGGCGGATCTGACCCATTCATCGTGATGTCCACCGACAATCTCGATCATGTGGTGGAATGCGCCGTCAACGCCCGCATGGACAACGCTGGCCAATCTTGCAATGCGGCAAAGCGGTTCATTGTTGTTGATGATCTCTACGACGCGTTCATGCAGCGATTCACCGATGCCCTCAAGCAGTTCCAGCCCGGTGACCCCACTGATGAGGCCACCGCCCTGGGACCGCTGTCATCGGCCGCGGCCGCCGACCGACTCGAGGATCAGCTGAGACGCGCCAAGAAGCAGGGCGCGGAAGTCGCGCTGGCCGGTGAACGCATTGGCAACGGCTTCACCCCCACCGTCCTGACCGGTATCCCCGCCGACGCCGACGCGTACCGCGAGGAATTCTTCGGCCCGGTCGCCTCGGTGTATCGGGTCGCGACGGAGGCCGAAGCACTCTCCGTGGCCAACGACACCCCGTTCGGGCTGGGTTCTTTCGTGTTCTCCACCGATCCCGAGCAGGCGATCCGGATGGCCGATCAGATCGACGCCGGCATGGTCTTCATCAACGGCGTGTTCGCCGAAGGCGCCGAACTTCCCTTCGGTGGCGTCAAGCGCTCCGGCATCGGCCGAGAACTGGGTCGCGTCGGACTCGAGGAGTTCGTCAACAAGAAGCTCATCCGGGTCGTCACCGGATGAGCGGCCGAGCCGTCCGGCTCTCAGCGACCGCTTCGCCGTCTGTTATTGCTCGTGACGCTTCGGTTCGCGCAGTAGGCTCACGGCGTGCACACCGAGACCGTGGCCAGCGGCGCGTCGACGGCGGCGCTGACGCTGGGGCTGGCGGCCTACGCGGCGTTGATCTTCGCCAGCATCGCGGTGGCGATCTACGACGTGCGCCGGCACCGGCGGGGCCGGGCGATCGCTGCCGCGGTGATGGTCGGGGTCCTGACCCTCGGTGGGCTGGTTATCGCGATCGTCAGCGCAGTTGCGTGAACCCACGCAGCACGGCTGTCGTGAACACCATCCGCCGAGAGAGTTGCCGCTGAACATCGCGATCCATGCTCCTGATCCCGGCATTGACGATTCAGTCCCGCTGAGCGCTGCTCCCAACGGCATCGGCAAGCCGAGTGACTTCGTCGAGATCGGCCACGGCCGGGATGAACACGACCTCGTCGACACCGATCCGGGTGTAGTCCTCGATCAGTTGTTGGACCGAGGACCGCGATGTGCAGGCGACGACCATCTTCGCAATATGGTCAGGCGCGTGCTGATAGAAGTGATGGATATTCGCCAGTCCGATCTCGGTATCACCCAGTGCGAAATAGGCCAGTGCGACAAGGCGTGGGTTGCCAGGTCGCCCGGCCTCCTGCCAGGCGCGCTTCGCGTCCGCGAAGGCCGGTGCTGTGACAGCGGGGGGCAATGCCCCGCCGATATAGCCGTCGCCCCAGCGGACCATCCGAGGCATGGTCCGCGCCGAGTATCCGCCCACCAGCACGGGAACCTGCCGAGTCCCTTCTGGGACAATAGGATTGGTACCTTGGCCGCTCCACAGCTTGCGGTAGAGTTCGAGATCTGACTCCAGTCTTCTGCCTCGTTCGGCCAGCCCCAAGCCGGGCGTCACGAATTCCTCCTGACGTGACCCGACCCCCACACCGAGCGTCAGGCGCCCACCGGAGACGCCGTCGATGCCGGCGATCTCCTTCGCCAATAGGGCCGCAGGCCATGTCGGCGCCAGCAGAACTGCGCTGAGGAGATTGATCTTGGTAGTCGCTCCGGCCGCCGCACCCAGTGCAACCGTGTCGATGACGCCGGGATACGCGTAGCGCCCGATGGTGGCGAGCGTCGAGAACTCTGCCGTCTCCGCCGAGAGCGCCCAGCGCGGAATGATGGATGGGGTGACGTTGCGAACCTGGTTTGGCAGCCCGATTCCTATGTGCACAAACGTCTCCTGTTCGTATGTCGGGTGGCGGCATCGCTCTAGCGAGATGAATCGATGTCGACGTTGCCGGTGCGGCCTGGGCGGGTTCCGGGACGTGGTTGCGACAAGATATGACAGCATGTTGCCATGACCGAGTATACGGCCACTCGACAGCATGCTGTCAATTCCACCGAGTCGGGATGCGTCGTGCTCGCCGAGCTCATCGACCGGATTGGCAAGTTGGCGTCGACGATCGAGGCAATCGGAAATGGTCTGGCGCGGCCTAGCGGTCAGAGCCTGGCTCGCTGGCAAGTCCTCGCCGCTGTCGACGCAAAGCCGATGTCGGTGTCAGGCATCGCTAGCAATCTCCGGCACACTCGACAAAGCGTCCAACGCATCGCCGATCTCCTCGTCGAGGACGGCCTCGCCGGCTATCGTCCCAACCCTGCCCATCAAAGGGCGAAGCTGCTGGAGATCACTCCTGCCGGATTGACGGCCCTGCATCGAATGCGTGCCCTATTCGACCAGCTGACGCTAAGGACCAGCGAGGGTCTGGCAACCGAGAAGCTGCTACTGGCCTGCGAGACCCTCGAGGAACTCCATCAGCGGTTGGAGGCAGAGCTGCCTCAGCTTCCCCATAGCTGAAGCCTCGTTCGAGACTGAGGCGGGGCCTGCAGTTTCGGAAACTTCCTCAAAGCGCCAGACATGAAGCTGCAGGCACGCTACCTATTGACGAATGAGGGCAGGGTTGCATGTGGGTCGGGTCGGCGGCTTAGCGGTCGCATTCGGAATTGGAATTGCCGTTGCCGCTGGAAGCGGCACTGCAGCGGCAGCACCGCCCGCCTCGGCGGATTCATCATCATCATCCGTCCATCGCGCGGGATCAGCGCACACCGCACGGGCCAGGGCGGACGGCACCGCCGCGAACATCGCCCGCGCTCCCCACACGCGCCCGGCTACTTCGATCCGAGTCGGTGCAGCCGGAACGGTCATCCGCGCACGCAAAACCGTCACCGACGACCCGGCTGCGCCGTCAGATCTCCCGGCGACTTTGGCACTGGCGATCGGAACCCGCCGGGAAGGTCTTGCCACCTCATCACGCACGGCGGCGGCAACCGCCAACGCGGTGACCACGGCAACCACACCCGCGGTGACCGCCGACGCCTCCTCCGGTGTCCTCGCCATCCCCCAGACGCCGCCACTGGCTTTCTTGCAGCACGTCCCGGTCCTCGGACCGCAGGTCGTCACCCCGATCGTGGCGTTCATCCACCAGATCCCCGTTCTCGGCGACGTTCTGCATCCGCTGTTCGGCTATCCGGTGTATCCGGGCGCCTCACCGACTGCCGTGCAAGCCCGCGACGTCAAGGTGGTCTCGTTTGACGGCACCCAGATCTATGTCCATTTCATGCCCGCTACCGGACTCCAAGCCGGCCAGCAGGCTCCAACCATCCTGGACGGACCGGGCTTGGGCATGCCCGGCCAGACCAGCCTCGACGGCAGCATCCTCGACGGCCTGCTCACCGATGCGCTGGGTATGCCGAGCATTGTGAGCCTGCGCGACAACGGCTATAACGTCGTAACCTGGGACCCTCGGGGTGAATACAGCTCGGGCGGACAGTTGGAGATCGACTCACCGGACTACGAAGCACGTGACATGTCGGCGATCATCAATTGGGTCGCCACCCAGCCAGAGGTTCAGCTCGATGGTGACCCAGCCAACCTCGACCCCCGCATCGGCATGGTTGGCGCGTCGTACGGCGGCGGCATCCAGTTGGTCACGGCCGCAATCGACCACCGTGTCGACGCAATCGTGCCCACCATCGCGTGGAACAGCCTGACCACCTCGCTTTACAAGTCCCAATCGTTCAAGAGCGGCTGGGGAACGATTCTTGTTGCCGCGCTTGTACTCACGCTTGCGCGGACCAACCCGGCAATAATTCCCGCGAGCATCTACGGCGATCTGACCGGCGGACTGTCCCAGGCTGACCAGGACCTGCTCGCCGAGCGCGGGCCCGGCCTCCCCGCCAACCTGATCAATCAGATCACCGCACCCACTCTGTTCATCCAGGGCACCGTCGACACCTTGTTCACGCTGCAGGAGGCCGACGCCAACGCTCTGGCGCTGATCGGCAATGACGTCCCCACCAAGGTGCTGTGGTTCTGTGGCGGCCACGGCCTGTGCACGAACAATCTCTTCGACGGCAGCGACGGTGTGATGGTCGAGGAGCGCACCCTCGAATGGCTCGATCGCTATGTCAAGGGCGACGACACAGTCGCCACCGGCCCGCAGTTCGAATGGGTCGACCAACGTGGGCAACATTTCTCGTCGGCCTCATACCACCTCACCCCGAGCGACTCTGTAGTGGCGTCCAGCACCGAGACACGGACCTTGCCGTTGGTGCCGTTCCTGGGGGCCGGCGGGCTGCTCGGCGTGCTTCCCATTGGGTCGGCGCCGGCTGTCAACGCACTCAACCTCACGACGCCGGCGGCGACAGCGACGACGTACGTTGTCGGCGCCCCACGGCTCACCTTCACCTACTCGGGCACCGGCATAGGTGACCACCTCTACGCCCAGCTCGTCGACGATTCCACCGGCCAGGTGCTGGGCAATCAGGTCACTCCGATCCTGGTGACACTGGACGGAACCGAGCGCACCGTGAGCGTCCCACTGGAGATGGTGGCGCAGACGCTCAATCCCGGCCAGAAGGTCACGCTTCAGCTGTTCGGGTCGTCGGCTGCCTACCGCGCCGTGGGGGCACTGGGCGCCCTCACCGTGTCGAACATGCAGTTGACGCTGCCGACTGTCGACCCGGCGAGTATCACTGCCGAAGTGGTCTAGCCCTCACTGACGGACGCTCACACTGACCGAGGCGCCGGCGCGTGTGATTCCCGCCGAAGCAGTACGTCCAGGCGCCACAAGACTGGCTCAGATCCGATCGTGATCTCGTTGTCCTGCAGGCAGTGTGGAGGATCCGGCTGGTGGCTCTACGCCGAGCAGTTGTTGTGCGGTGCGGGCAATGTTCTCAGCGGTGAAGCCGAAATGCCGGTTGAGATCCGGCCCCGGGCCGGAGGCGCCGAAGCCGTTCATCGCGATGATGCGGCCCGACGGTCCCACGTGACGTTCCCAACCGAACCCGGTGGCCGCTTCAACGCTGACCCGAGCGGTCACGTGGGGCGGCAGAACTGCGTTGCGATACTGCTGATCCTGTGCTTCGAACAACGCCCATGACGGCATGCTCACGACTCGGACACCGATCCCGGCTTCCGAGAGCAGGTCTCGAGCATTCAGCGCCAGGGCAACTTCGCTGCCGGAGGCGATGATCACGACATCGAGCGTTGCATCGCCGGGCGGGTCGGCCATCACGTATGCACCGCGAGACAGCCCGGCTGCCGTCGACGCAGCTGTTCGCTCGAGAATCGGCAGGTCCTGTTTCGACAGGATGAGCGCGACGGGGCGATCGGTGACCGACATGATGACCCGCCAGGCTTCAGTGACCTCGTTGGCGTCGGCCGGCCGTAAGTCGATCAGTCCGGGGATGGCCCGCAGCGATGCGAGATGTTCGACCGGCTGGTGAGTGGGCCCGTCCTCCCCCATCCCAATGGAGTCGTGGGTGTAGATGTGAATGACCGGCTGTCGCATCAACGCGCCGAGGCGCAGGGGCCCTCGCTGGAAGTCGGAGAACACCAGAAAGCCGGCTTGGAAGGGTCGCAGGCCACACAACGCCAGCCCGTTGGCTGCGGCAGCGGCCGCAGCCTCGCGGACCCCGAAGTGCACGTTCTGCCCGCAGTAGTCGGTCGGACTGAAGTGTCCGGCATCGCCGTCGATGGCGGTCTTGGTGGAAGGGGCCAGATCAGACGCCCCACCGATCAGCCAGGGCACCGCGGCGGCGACGGTGTTGAGCGCGCGGTGATTGGCGACGCGACCGGCCATTGGACCATCGGCGGTGACGTATGCGGGGAGCCCGTCGTCCCATCCCTTTCGCGGGGTCCGGGTGAGCATCGAATCGAGTTCCTCCGCCAACGACGGATGGACACTTCGGTAGCGGGCCAGCGCAGTGTCCCACGCACGCCGCACCCGTGCGCCGCGGGCACCGATGCCCAGCGCGAACTGCTCGTAAGCGATTTCCGGCACCAGGAACTCGGCGTCCGGTGGCCATCGGTAGAACCGTTTCGCCGCGCGCGCCTCGTCAGTTCCCAGCGGCTCGCTGTGTGCGGCGGCGGTGCCTTGCTTTGTCGGAGCTCCGTATCCGATGATGCTGCGGACGACGATGAGCATCGGTGACCCGGAGTGGCAACGGAACTGGTCGAACGCCCGTTGCAGCGCGGCGGTGTCGTTGGCGTCGGCAACGGAGGTGACGGTCCAGCCGTAGGCCCGGAACCGGGTAGCGACGTCCTCGGTGAATGCCAGTGACGTGTCGCCCTCGATGGTGATGGCGTTGCTGTCGTAGATCCAGCAGAGGTTGTCCAGTCGGAGGTGGCCGGCGAGAGACGCCGCCTCCTGAGCGATACCCTCCATCATGTCGCCGTCACCGGCCAAGGCGTAGACGCGGTAGTCGAAGAGGTCGAAGCCTGGTCGATTGAACTGCGCCGCTTGCCACTTCGCTGCCATCGCCATGCCAACGCTGGTCGCCACACCGGTTCCTAGTGGGCCGGTGGTGCATTCGATCCCGTCGGCAAGTCCGTATTCTGGGTGGCCTGCGCACGGGCTGCCGAGACGACGGAAGCGACGAATGTCGTCGAGCTCGACCGACATTCCGTTACGGTTGGTGCTGCGAACTCCGGCGAGGTGTAACAACGCGTACAGCAACATCGAGGCGTGCCCAGCTGACAGCACGAACCGGTCGCGGTTGATCCAGGCTGGATCGGTGACGTCGTAGTTCAGAATGTGGTTCCACAGCGTATAGCCCACCGGCGCCATGGCGATTGCGGCCCCGGGGTGACCCGACTTCGCCTGGGCGATGGCATCGATGACCAGGGTGCGGATCGTGTCGATGGCGACGGTGTCGGCGTCGACGGCCAGCTCGGTGTCCAGATCAGTCATCGTCTTTCCTTCGTGTCCGATGGGTATGTGCCGGCGGGTGGGGCGACGAAGCCCGTCACGCCGTCGATGCGCCGGAGAGCCGCTCGACGAGCCGGAACAATGCAGAGTGGTCGAGGTCGCCGTCGCCTTGTGCACGGGCGGACGACATCAGCTGTGCCACTACAGCGCCCAGTGGACTGGCCGATCCGGCTGCGCGGGCAGCGGTGGTGAAGATGCCGAGATCCTTGTCGTGCAGCGCAATTCGAAAGCCAGGTGCGAACTGCCTGGCCACCATCGACCTCGCCTTGCGTGCCATCACCGTGCTGCCGGCCAAGCCGGCCTCGAGTACGGCGATCGCCGACTCGGTGTCGACCTGCTGAGCTTCGAGGAAGACCAACGCTTCGGCGAGTAGTTCGATATTGCCGGCCACGATCAATTGGTTGGCAGCCTTGACCGTTTGGCCGGATCCGACGGCTCCGACATGGACGATGGTCTTGCCCAGGTGTGCGAGCACCGGCTTGGCATCAGCCACGACGTCCGCGGGGCCGCCCACCATGATCGACAGCGTGCCGTCGATCGCCGCTTGCTCTCCGCCGCTGACCGGGGCGTCGAGGAAGCGAAGTCCGCGTTTGTCCGCCGCTTCTCCGATAGCGCGCGCGCAGTCGGGCCGGATGCTGCTCATATCGATGAAGAGCGCGCCTGGCCGGGCAGCCTCCAGCACACCTCCGGACCCGAGCGCCACACTTTCGACGTCCGGGGAATCAGGCAACATCGTGATGACGAGATCGGCGTCGCGGACAGCTTCGGCGACGGTTGTTGCGGCCCGCAGGCCGTGGGGCACTAGTTGGTCGATCTTGGCCGGGGTGCGGCTGTATCCGACGACGTCGAATCCCGCGGCGCACAGGTTCGCCGCCATCGGCGAGCCCATGATTCCCAGGCCGATGAACCCGATCGTCGTGTCGCGGGATTGTCGGGTGCTCATCAGATCACCTCTGCACGAGCCGTGTCGGCAGGTCGGCCGAACGATGGTTCCAATCGTTGCAGCCAGTTCAGACCGGAGACGGTGTCTGCGGTAGGGATGTACTCGAGGCCGAGACCGCCGGTGTATCCCGATTTCGCCAGCAGATCGACTAGTTCGACGATGCGCACCGCTCCGGTGCCTGGTTCGTGACGGCCCGGCGCGTCTGCCAGCTGCACATGCCCGATCGAATCGACGTGCTCGGTGATCACGCGGGTGACGTCGTCTCCGTTGACAGTCAAATGGTAGAGATCAGCCAGGAGGGCAACGTGACCCTGACGTGTCCTCTCCCGGACACCGCGGACCACGCTGAGCGCGTCGTCGGCCACTTTGAGTGGATAGGCGGGCACCCCGCTCACCGGCTCAATCAGGACGGTCGCCCCGATCACGTCGGCCTGTTCGGTCGCCGCAGCCAACGCATCGAGAGCGGCTTCGTCCTGTTGCACGGCAGCGAGCCCGGTCAACCGGTTGCCGTACAGAGCGTTGAACCCGCGCACACCCAGCCGAGCGCCGATGTCCACGGCGAGGGCGACGCTGTCGTCGAATTCGCTTCGGCGCGCCGGATGCGAAAGGACACCTCGGTCACCGGCAGCCATGTTGCCCGCGAAGAAGTTCAGCCCGCGCAGCGCCACACCCGCGTCGATGACCGACGCGACGAAGGCGTCGACTTCCGCGGTGGCGGGAGACGCACCGGTGAAGGGCCACCAGCATTCGATCGCCTCGAACCCCGCCGCAGCTGCGGCGGCGGGCCGGCGTTCGAAGGGCACTTCGCTGAACAGTAGGGAGATGTTGGCCTGCGAGTTCGACCACAATGCGGGGACCAAGGCGTACTCATTTCGGATCAGGTTGGGCTGCACGACAAGTGCAGCCGGGCGGCCGCTTCCGGCAGGCCGCGACGTTGTCGACAGTAGACACGCCCGGCGGGCATAACAATGACGGACACCTCGTGCAATTATTCGTCGTCGCCGAACAGTTTGACGTTCGAGGGCGTAGCCTTCCGCCATGACACCCAACATCACTCTGCGACAGTTGCGTGCGTTCCTCACGGTGGCCGAGCACCGCAGCTTCTCCCGCGCCGCCGAGCAATTGGTGGTATCCAACCCGTGGTTGAGTGAAACCATCAAAGATCTCGAGCGTCAGCTCAAGTGTCAGCTGTTCGCGCGCACCACCCGCTCAGTGGAACTGACCGAGGCCGGGGTTGTCTTCTCCTGCCTCGCCGCCCAGGTTCTCGACGACCTCGATGCGGCGATCAAGACCGCCCAGCGCACCGCCGACCGTGACGGTTCCGCGCTGACGCTGGGCTACACGATCGGCGCCGGACTGGAAGTCATTCCCTGGCTGCTACGGACGTACGCGGCGGAATACCCCCAGCGACTTCTGCGGTCGGTTGAGTACGACTTCACCGATCCCACCGCCGGGTTGCGAGACTCATCGGTGCACGCGGCGATCATTCGGCCGCCGACCGGACTGGCGGGCCTCACCACCCTGGAGTTACTCAGCGAAGACCGAGTCGCGTGCCTTCCCGACGGACATCCGCTGGCTGCGCAGGAAACCGTGTGCGTTGCCGACCTACTCAAGGAACCGATCATCGCCGCCCCCAAGGCGCCCGGACCGTGGCGGGATTACTGGTTGCTGGGCGAGTACCGCACCACGCCGGCGCCGGTCGTCGAAGAAGCCAGCACCCGCGACGCGGAGTTGCACCTGGTCTCCTGTGGTGTCGGCATCAGTGTCACATCGGCTGGTGCGCAACGCTTTTACTCGCGTCCGGGGGTCGCGTTCCGGCGTATCCGAGACATCCCGCCGTGTGTGGTGGCACTCGCCTGGTGGCCCGAGCACACCGCGAAGGTCGCTGATCTGGTTGCGATCGCCACCGGCTTCAGCGCTGTCGCTGAGGGGCTCAAGCAAGCCAACCGACTTGCCATCCCCTGAATCTGCGGGTCGGTCCATCGCCCGTTCGCCGGTGCCCTCCGGCGCACCGGCGAGCCGAAATATTCGGCAGACCCGAATAACCAACCGCCAGGTTCGTCATTGTGCGTGAGGTTGCGCGGTCGTACGGTCAAAGCCACTCCGATCAGTGGGTTCCTCGCAACGTCGCGTTGGCGTAACAGTCACCGATTAGGTGCCAAGCCGTACCCCGACTGGCGACCCTTTTGGCCTACGGGCCTCCGCACGAGAGATGGGAATCATGACTGCACAGACAGAACCGATGGAAACGCAGCCCAAACTGCGACGGTCCCTGGCGACGTGGGCGGCGATCTCGCTGTCTGTCGCCGCGATGGGAGCCAGCCTTGCCGTCAACATCAATCCGCAGGGTGCGGGCGCGACGGTGGGCCGCGCCGTCCCGTTGACGTTCATCCTGGCCACCGTCGGGGTGCTGTTGGTCGCCTACGGATTCGCCAGGATCTGCAGTCGGCTCAATCACGCCGGCTCGGTGTTCGGGCTCACCGGCGTCACCATCGGACCGCGGGCCGGGGTGGTGGCCGGTTGGTCGCTGTTGGGGGCGTATTTGAGCTTCATGCTGACCACGACCATGACGGCGGGTATCTTCGGCGCGGAATTCCTGCGCGGGCTAGGCGTTTACGAGTCCACACCGGACATCGTGCCGTGGGTCATCGCGTTGATCGTCGTCGGCATCGCAACGCTGCTGGCCATTTCACCGGTGAAGAAGTCGATGGCCACCCTGCTGTGGGTGGAGATTTGTACGACGGCGGTGATCGTGGTGATCGCCGTCGTTGTCGTGATCAGGGTGGTGGGCGGCACGGCGCCGGGCGGTCAACATTTCAATCTGGACATGTTCAGTGTGCCGCCGGGCATTTCGACCAGCACGTTGTTCCTCGGCATCGTGTTCGGCTTCCTGTCCTTCGCCGGATTCGAGGCGGCCGCTGCCCTGGGGGAAGAGACCACCAACCCCAGACGGGCAATCCCGATCGCCATCTTCGGCGTAGCACTGTTCGGTGGCCTGTTCTACATCGTCGGCACTACTGTGGAGATGCTCGGCTTCGGCACCGATGACGCGGGCGTCGAAGCTTTCGCCAAGTCCGCTTCGCTGTTCGGCACTCTGGGAGAACAGTACGTCAGCCCCGTCGTGGGGGATCTGGTGACATTGGGCACCGCGATCTCCGCAATGGGGTGCGCGCTGGCCACCGCCGTAGCGGCGTCGCGGCTGTTGTTCGCGCTGAACCGGGGGGCATTCGAACGTCGCGGTTTCACCAAGGTGTCCACCAAATCCGGAACCCCGATCTCGGCGACCCTGTTCGTCTGTGGTTTGGCCGCCGCCATCATCGTGTTCATGCGTGTCGCGGTCACCGGCGCGGCCTTTGACCTGTTCGCATGGTCGGGCACCGTCGGGACGTTGGTGCTCCTGGTCGCCTATGCACTGTTCTCGGCAGGGGCGTGGTATTACCTCTGCGTCCGCGCACCCCGGCAGGGACGCAAAGCCACTCCCCTTGATTACGTCGTTCCGATACTGGCGATCGGTGTCATCGGCTACACGATGTTCCGCAACGTCTCGCCGTGGCCGTCCACCACAGCCGGACGTGCGAACATCATCATCGCCGCGCTGTGGGTGGTCGCCATCGTCGTGGTCATCTTCGCCGCCCCCAAGACCACCCGGCGCGTCGCCGAATCATTAAGCCGCGACGAGGGACTCACCGCAGAGGCCGGCTACCTAGCCGTGGCCGTCGAAGAAGTGGAAGCTCATCTGCACCGGCACGATGACTCCACCGCGGGATCTCCCGTTGCCGGAAGTGTCCTTGGTGAGACCCCGAGCGCGCCAAGTCATGACACCGCAGCCGACTCACCTCAGCATCGACGATGACTGGACCTACCACGGCATGCGGATGGTGCGGATGCAGAACCGGCTGCTAGCCCTGGAGATACTGCCCGAGCGCGGCGCCAACATCTTTCGGGTCATCGACAAGAGCCGTGACATCGATCTGCTGTGGAAGTCACCCAGGGTGGCGCCCCACGTCGCCGCAGTGCACGCCGACTTCGACGACCACTGGGCTGGTGGCTGGGACGACGCCTTCCCCGGGGGACGGTCCTGCCGCAATCGTTACGGCGATCTGCTCCCCTACATGGGTGAGGTGTGGACTGCGCCCGCGAAGTACCAGATGCACTCCAGCGCAGACGAAGTAGCGTTGACCACCACGGTGCGCACGCCGATCACACCCGCGGAACTGACGCGCACCATCACCTTGCGTGCCCACGAGTCGCGCTTCACGCTGAGCTATACGCTGCGAAACATCGGGTCGATGCCGTTCGACTACAACTGGGGCGTGCATCCCAGCCTCGCGGTTCGATCGGGCATGCGATTCGACATTCCCGCCACGCGAGGCCTCGTCGACGAAGCAGGGGTGGACTGCTCGGCCGCCCGGGAGACGAGTACGACTGGCCGGTTCTGCGCGGGTACGACTTGAGCCGTGCTGACGCCATTGACGTCGGGGCGTTCGCATTGCATTACTTGACGGGCTTGACCGCTGGCTGGGTGGCTGCCACCGACGTCGCCGATCGGCGTGGTTTCGGCCTGTGCTTCGACCACGAGTTGTTCCCCGCCGTGTGGTTCTGCCTGGTCTACGGCGGCTGGCGGGGCTATCACCAAGCCTTGATCGAACCATGGACGGGCTACCCGAGCCCGCTGGACGAGGCCGTCGCCGCGGGCCGCGCCCGGCTGTTGGCCCCAGGCGAACGCGAGTCGACCGAGGTGGTTGCCGTCGTTTACGACGGCGTCGAGAAGGTGAGCGCGGTGTATCCAGACGGGACAGTGGAATAGATGAGCAGTGAGCGACAGGCGGCGTCGGTGGGTCCCCGGCACGACACTCCGGTGCGACTCGGCCGTACTGCCCTGACGGTGACCGCCCTCGGATTCGGGGCGACAGCGATCGGCGGCATGTACACCGCGGTCAGCGATGACGACGCACTTGACACCGTGGCCGCGGCCTGGGAGGCCGGCCTGCGGTACTTCGACACCGCACCGCAGTATGGGCGGGGCAACGGAGAGCGTCGGCTCGGCAGTGGGTTGGCCCCCTACCGGCGCGATGACTATGTGTTGTCCAGCAAGGTCGGTCGGCTGCTGCGCGCCGACGCCGAACCGCACCCCGACGACTTCGATTCCACTGGACAACCCTACGACGCAGGCGCGCCCGACGTCGCCACCGTGTACGACTACTCCCGCGACGGCGTGCTGCGCTCGATCGAGGAGAGCCTGGTCCGGTTGGGTACTGACCGCCTCGACATCGCGCTGGTGCATGACCCCGACGACTACGTCGACGACGCACTGGCCACCGCGTTCCCGACACTCATCGAATTGCGAGAACAGAAGGTGGTCACCGCGATCGGCGCAGGCATGAATCAAACCGCGGCCTTGGAAAGGTTTGCGCGCGAGAGCGATCCAGACATGTTCCTGCTGGCCGGCCGATACACGCTATTGGAGCAGACAGCGCTGCAGACCTTCCTGCCGTTGTGTGGTCAGCGAGGTATCGCCGTGGTGGCAGGTGGTGTCTTCAACAGCGGTCTGCTGGCCGACGCCGGACCGCGCGCCCGCTATAACTACGATCCGGCGCCGGCCGACCTCGTCACCCGCGCCAACCAGTTGTCGGCGGTATGCGGACGCCACGGCGTGCCGCTCAAGGCTGCCGCCTTACAGTTCCCGCTGGCGCACCCGTGTGTCGCTGCCGTCCTCACCGGGGCCCGCAGCCGTGGCGAGATCACCGAGAACGTGGCATTGTTCGACCTGCCGATCCCCGACGACCTCTGGCTTGAACTCAAGTCGGAGGGACTGGTCGTCGAGGATGCACCCACAGGCGAGCGATCGTGAGACTCGTCGACGCACACCACCATCTATGGGATCCCGAGGTCGGGCAGTACCCATGGATAACTGGAGCGTTCGCCCCGCTACGCCGCCGCTTCGATGTCGAGGACCTACGCCCGCACCTGCTCGCCAACAACGTCGGAGCCACCATCGTGGTCCAGGTTCGATCCGACCTGGCCGAGACGGTCGAACTTCTCGAATTATCCTCGCGCACCGACGAGATCGTCGGTGTCGTCGGGTGGGCCGATCTGACCTCCCCGGACATCGCGAGACAGATCGACGGGTTGCGTGCGGGGATCGGCGGTCAGAATCTGGTCGGATTGCGTCACGGCGCCGCTGACGAACCCGACCCCCGCTGGCTGGTGCGCGACGACGTCGATGCGGCCATGCGCATCTTGGCGGAGCACGCGCTGGTCTTCGACTTAGAGATCACCCAGCGCGAACTCTCCGCCGCCGAGACGCTGGCCGCTCGGCATCCCGACGTCCGATTCGTCGTCGACCACGGTGCGAAGCCGCCGATCGCCCGGGGCTGGTCCCAGCAATGGGCCGACGGAATCTCCGCTCTGGCTCAGCACCCCAACGTGTGGTGCAAGCTGTCGGGTCTCGTCACCGAGGCTTGCTGGAACACCTGGGCACCGTCGGACCTGCAGCCCTACGCTGACCACCTGTTGACGGCTTTCGGTCCCTCGCGTCTGATGTTCGGCTCGGATTGGCCGGTTTGCGAGCTTGCGGCACCGTATGGCCGGGTGCTCGCCGCGGCCGAGATCTGTATCGCCGGCCTCACCGCTGATCAGCGGCGAATGATACTGGGTGCCAACGCTTTGAACGTATACCAACCGACTAATTCCGACTTCGAAGGACACCGGTGATCAACGACGCCTGTGCAATTCAGCAGAACCTCCGGCAGCGCGCGAACCGCGCCCTGCCCGGCGGCGTCAGCAGCAACACCCGCCTGCTCAACCCGCACCTCATTGTGGAGCGGGCTCGCGGCTGCCGGCTCTGGGATGCCGACGGGAACGAGTACCTCGATTACCTGCTCGGTCAGGGGCCCAACTTTCTCGGGTACGGCCCGCCGCGGGTGGTGGAGAAGATCGTGGCGGCGCAAGGCGACGGGATCATCTACGCCGCCACGCACCGGCGTGAGATCGAGGCGGCGGAACGGGTGCTGGGCGTACTCCCCTGGGCGGATCAACTGCGCTTCGGTAGTTCCAGTAGTGAGATGATTCAAGCCGCGATGCGGATCGCCCGCAATGCCACTGGACGCCGCAACGTCCTGCGGTTCCACGGCCACTACCACGGCTGGTTCGACAACATCCAAATCCGCTCGGACGGCGTACGGGCGCTGCCAGGGAGTCTCGGTCAGCTACCGGAGGCGCTCGACCCTACACTGACCATCGCGTGGAACGACCCGGATGCCTTCGTTGCGGCGCTGCGCGAGCACGCGGACACCATCGCCGCGGTCGTGATGGAACCGATGATGCTCAACGCCGGAGCGATCGTGCCGGCCCCAGGGTATCTGGAACTCGTCCGCGAGCAGTGCGCGCGCTCAGGTATCGTGCTGATCTTCGACGAGACCATCTCCGGATTCCGGGTGGCGCTCGGTGGTGCTGCCGAACGATTCGGCGTCACACCGGATCTCGCTGTCTACGGCAAAGCCATGGCGGCGGGCTGGCCCTGTGCCGCGCTCGTCGGTCGCGCCGAATTGTTCACCGACGTGGCCACCGGCGCGCTGACCCACGCCGGTACTTTCAACGGCAACACCATCGCCACCGCAGCGGTGCTGGCGTCCCTCGACGAACTCGAGGACCGCAGCGTGTACCGCCATGTGGAGGCGGTCGGCGCCGATCTGATGGATGGGCTCGCCGCGCTGTTGGAAAACCACGGCGTGCCGCTGCGGCTGCAGGGTCTACCGATGGCGTTTCACGCTCGATTCGACGACAACCCCGAACCCATAACCCGATTCGAGCAGCTGCAGGAAATCGACGCTCAGCGCTACGGGCGCTTCGCCATTCAGCTGATCGAGTCGGGAATCTGGGTCGCAAGCCGCGGAATCTGGTATGTGTCGGCCGCCCACAACGACGATGACATCGAGGACACCCTGAAGCGGTTCGATGCCGTGCTCACCGAGATGACGGACGCCTGACCTTGCCGACGGTCGGGGCGAGAAACCGGCCGGATCGAGCAGTCACGCCGAGGCGCGAATCAGCGGCATGACCTCGCGCGCGAATCGCTGGTAACTCCCGCGAGGATCGGGGCCGCCCGCGACCAGGACGACGCAGTCGGCCCCGGCGTGTGTCCAGTGTTCCACCGCGTGTGCACAATCCGTGGGTGTGCCGGTGGCGGCCATCGCCTGCAGAACAGCGTCGGTGAGTTCTGCCCTGCCATCGACACCCAGCCCGGCGATCTCGGTCATCCGCGGATAGATGCCCAGCTCGACGATCGGCAGGATCGTGGTCCGGGTCTGGCCGAGTGCGGTGGCGGAGTCGTCGGCAACATTGAGCATGGCGAAAACGACGGTGGCACCGTCGGAATTCATCGTCGTCCTCGCCCAGCGCACCGCCTCGGGCGTGCAGACCTCGGGCAGCACGACACCGTCACCGTATCGGCCGGCCAGCTGGAGTCCTTTGGGGCCGGTGGTGCCAATCAGAATCGGCGGGACGACGGCCGGAGGAAAGCCCAGGCGAACGTTATCGAGTCGGACGTGTCTGCCCTGGACCGACACCGTGTCACCGCGGAGTAGCCGGCGCAGAGCGATGGTGGTTTCCTCCAGCACCGCGTGCGGTGTAGCCGAACGTGCGCCGATCTGCTCCATCCAGGCTGAAACGCCGTGTCCGATCGCAATCGAAAGACGACCCGGAGCAAGGCGCGCCAAAGCAGCCACCTCCATGGCGAGGGTGGAGACGTTTCGGGTTGCGGCCGGTACCAGTCCCACTCCCACACCCAATTGCTGTGTGCACGCCAGCGCGGTCGCCGCCATCACCATGCCACCGGCCCACGGCAGATCCTCACTGAACCAGAGCTCGTCGTAGCCGAGTTCTTCGATCCACCGGGCGAACTCGGGCAGATCTTCGGCTGGCCAACCGGGCTCGAAACGCGCTCCGATGCGGCACGACGACTGTGTCGGGGTCATCTGCTGCTTTCGGTCGGTAATGAAGACGGGTTCATCATGTCACCGCGTCGCCGAGCATGCCCCAGCTTCGCACGTCGGGCACGCGCGCGTCGACTGCTCCTGAGGCTGTGACTCACAGGCCCCAGCGCCAGTTCGTCGCAGGCGTACCGGAATCAGTCTGCCCATGACCAGGGTCCGGGAACATGAGGTCCCACAGGATGTCTCGAGAAGTTGCGGGCATGCTGTCAGTGGTCCATGGGAAGGTAGGAGCATGAGCGACATGGACGTAACCCCGCAACCGGTTGACCAAGCTGTCCTGGACGACCTGCGCGTCAGGCTACTTGCATATCGTCGCGTTGATCTACCGCCCGGATTCGGGTGGGAGCGCGGTGTCGATGGCGACTATCTCGCTGAGCTTCTCGACTACTGGGCCAATTCTTACAACTGGCGTGAACATGAAGACCAGATCCGCGCCCTGCCCTGGGTGTTGGCCGGAACTGCAACTGAGACACCGATTCGCATGATCCATCAGCGCGCAGAAATGCCGGCGGCGGCCGCCGTCCTGCTCTTGCACGGCTGGCCGGACTCCGTCCTGCGGTTCCAGAAGGTTCTGCCGATGCTGGCTGATTTACATGTGGTCGTACCGGCGTTGCCCGGATTTCCCTTCGCCGCGCCAATTCGTCGTCGTGGGTTGTCCGCAGCCGCGGCCGCTGAGGCGATCGCGGTAGCGATGGCCGAGCTCGGCCATGACCGCTACGTGGTGTCCGCTGGCGATGTGGGCTGCGATGTCGCCGAGGTGCTTGTGGCTCGTCACCCCGGAGCGGTGACTGCACTGCACCTCACCGACGTGTCCCAGTACCGCTATTTGGTCAGCCCCCCGCAGGACCTGACCGAGTCAGAGCGCGCCTACACCGAACGCGGCCATCACTGGCAATCCGCGGAGGGCGGATATATGCATCTGCAGAGGACCAAGCCACATACCCTCGCCGTCGGGTTGGGTGACTCGCCGGCGGGACTGGCAGCCTGGATCCTTGAAAAGCTTCGCTCATGGACCGATTGCGACGGTGACGTCGAGACCGTGTTCTCGCGGGATGAGTTGCTCACCTGGATTACCGCCTACTGGGTGAGCGGTGCGATTGGTACCTCGTTCACGCCGTACGCCGAGAGAGACCACATCTCCGCCCCAAGGGTCCAGGTACCCGCAGCTTTCACCATTTTTCCAAGAGATCTCGTCAACGCACCACGAGAGTTCGCGGCTCGCTTCTTCGAGGTTCGATCTTGGGTCGAGGCGGGTGCGGGTGGCCACTTCGGTGCATGGGAGCGTCCGACCGAGTATGTGGCCGGTGTACGCGCCGCGCTCGAGCTCGCCTCCGGGCAGTAGGCCGCGATGGCAGGCTCGGTGAACAATCAGCGCTGGGCTCGGGCAACGACGCCGTTGGAATAATCGGCTGGCCGCGTCAGTTGGCACTCGGCGTGAAGCCCTTCTCTGCAGACGAACGTGAGAAGTTCCTGGCCGAAAAGCACGTGGCGGTGTTGTCGGTCGCGGATCCGAGCGGGCGACGACCGCCGGCGAGTGCACCGATTTGGTATGACTACCAGCCCGGCGGATTGATCCGAGTCAATACCGGGGCGGACTCGCGGAAGTTCCGGCTCATCGAGCAGGCGGGTGCGGTGACGCTGGTGGTGCAACGCGAGGAGTTGCCGTACCAGTATGTCGTCGTGGAGGGCACGGTGGTGGACACCATCATCCCGTCGCCGCGCGATGCGCGCGAGGAGATCGCGGTGCGTTATCTGGGGCCCGAGGCCGGTCCCGCCTTCGTGGACTCACTGGAAGAACAAGACAGCGTGTTGTTCCACATTCGTCCCGACTGTTGGATCACTGCCGACTTTTCGGGCGGACTCTAGGACCCGAGTCGCCCGACGCACCTACTCGCTCAAGGATTGAGTGCCGAGAACGAGTGCCAGAGCCAGCCGCTCGGCGTCTTCGGTGTCGGGTTCGGCGGTGTAGATGGTGATGCGCAGGTCGTCGGCGGTCTCGATGAGGGTGTCGCAGTCCACCGTGATGAACCCTACGTCGGGGTGGTCGATGATCTTCTGCCGCCCTCGGTCTCTCGGTAGGTCTGGTGGGCCGGTGTGCCACAGGTCAGTGAAGCGCGGACTCTGTGTGTTCAGTTCGCGGACAAGCTGTTTCAGCCGTTGATCTGCCGGATAGCGTGACGCCGTCAGACGCAGGTCGGCCACCAATAGTGCCTCGAAGTCGGACTGTTCTTCGGGGGTGTGAACAGCGCGGCTTCCCGGTCCGACCAGATGGCGCCACACGCTGTTTCGTTCGATGCCTCGCCAGCTCGATGTCGGTCCCATCAGGGCGTCATAGGGCGCGTTGGCCATGACAAGGGTCCAGGTTGCATCGTGAACTGCGACGGGGGTGTGCGCGAGTCGGTCGAGCAGTCGTTGCACGCTGGGCGTGATTCGTACCGACACGACGTCCAGGCCCGGTGGTGCGTGTCCGGCCAAGCGGAAAAGCAACTCGCGCTCGGTGTCGGTGACGCGCAACGCGCGGGTGAGTGCTTCGACAACCTGTGCCGACGGTGAGTGGGCCCGCCCCTGTTCGAGCCGGGTCAGATAGTCGACCGAGATTCCGGCCAGCCCGGCGAGTTCCTCGCGCCGCAATCCAACGGCGCGGCGACGGCCGCTCATCGGGATCCCGACCTGCGCTGGTTGGACCCGTTCACGCCAGCGACGCAGCGTGCAACCGAAGTCGGCGGGATCCACGACTCCACTGTGTCGGAAAATCGCCCCCTTGTCCTGGCACTGGCAGTCCTATGACAACCCGACGACTTCCTCGGGGACATGTATCCGATCGACGCTTGAGCTCTGACACGACGAACGGAGAAGCATGTCCTCGATTGCCGATGGCACGGTGTTGATCACGGGTCCGACCTCCGGGCTGGGCAAGGCCACGACGATCGCGATCGCCAAACGGCGCGGGCCTCAGCGCCCAGACTTGGTGCTCGTCGGGAGGCTCGGTGCAGCCATGACAGACGTCGTCGAGCAGGCGCGGTCTGCGGGGGCGACGGTGCGGGTGATCGGGTGTGACCTCGCGCGTCTCCACGATGTCCAGGCCGCCGGTCGGCAGGTCAAGCAGCTGGTGCGCGCCGGTACGGTTCGACCGCTGCGCGCCCTGATAGCCAATGCCGGTATCGCCGTTGCCGACACACACGCAGTCTCCGCTGACGGCTACGAACTGACCTTCGCAGTGAATTATCTCGCGCACGCACAACTCGTGGGTGACCTGCTGGACTCATTTGATGCGCCGGCTCGCGTTGTACTCCTCGGTTCGAACACCTACTACCAGAATGTGTTTCGAAGGATGATGCGGGTGGCGCCGGCGCAGTGGCGCGATCCGTTCGAACTTGCCCAGCCGCTTCCCGCCGAGGTCCCGCCGACCCTTGCGCGCAGTGGAACCGCCTACTCCAACTCGAAGCTGGCGATCCTCTACTACGCCCACGAACTGCAGCGCCAGTCCCCTGCGGGTGTCGACGTGGTGGTCTTTGAACCAGGATTCATGCCGGGGACCGGCCTTGGTAGAGACCATGGTCGGTGGGCGCAGCGAATCGGGCGGATCATCCAAACGCTGCCCGGCGTCTCTTCCCCGAGCGATCCGGGCCGGCGCTGGCCTCCGTCACCCTCGATGAACGCTGGGCCCACCTTCGCGATGGGGCATTCGTCGTCAAAGACAAACAACGTCACGTGCAACCCTTCGCGACCGACCGGGTGCGCGAACAGCGGCTGTGGGACGCGACGGCTGAGTTGCTCACCGCTGCTGGCGGTTCGGCTGTCGACTAGGGTATTCGGCCTTGGCGAGCACAATGGGCACGATTCATAGACCCGTTGTCATCTCCGCGGTAACGGTCGGAGCTCATCTTGGATCGAAATTGGACACATCCAGCGTGGGAGCCACAGTTAACAGCCGTCACATCGTTAACATCACGCGGTGCACGATTGGCCCGCGACTTCCAGATCTCGGCGATCACGGGCGGTGACCCGGCGTGATGCGTTGCGCTATGCCACGGCCCTGGCCGGGCTGGGCGCGGCAGCGCTGGGCTCCGGCACACCCACCGCGTCCGCCGCGGCGCCCACGCTGATCGACTTCGCCGCCAAGCAGATCCCGCACAGGACATCCGTGCCGCGGGGCACGCCGGTGTCGTCAACTACGTTTCGACATCGCGGCCAGGCTCGTCGTTCGGAGCCAAGCCGATCACCCTGCCCTACGCGCAATCGCTTACCGCAGCCGGCCTGGTGATCGTGAGCAATTACCAATACGGAAAGCCGGGTGGGACGGCGCCGTCGGATTTCACCCGGGGGTATGCCGGCGGGATCGCCGACGCCCGTACGGCTTGGCAACTGCACACCGCTGCAGGCGGTGGACAGAGCGCACCGATCTTCTTCACCATCGACGAGGACATTGACCGCAACACCTGGAACACCGTTGCCCTGCAGTGGTTTCGCGGAATCAACTCGGTGCTCGGCGTGCAGCGCACCGGCGTGTATGGCGGTATCGACGTGTGCGAGTGGGCCGCCGCCGACGGTGTGCTGGGACGATCGAGCAGTCCTGGCCGCTGGTGGGCGTGGCAGACCAAAGCGTGGTCTGGCAACCGGGTGCACCCTGGCGCTGTCCTCTACCAACGGGTCGTGAGCACCGCGTCTAATCCAGGTCCGCTGGTCGGCGGCCTTGAGGTCGACGTCAACGACGCACTGGCCTCAGATGTCGGCCAGTGGAATCTGCATCCCTGAAGGATGGTCAGCTCGGCGTCATGCCGCCGCCGCGTCGCCGTCGGTGGAGACGACGCAGGACGGGCACTCGGGGTTGTCGATGTCGACGCGCCCGCAGGTTGGGCAGATGAACGGAATCATGTGCTGTCCTCCGTCTGACGGTCCGACGCCGGCTTGTCGCCGCGTTGGCGCTTCTGTACCCTGCGCTGCCGGGCTCGAAACGTTATGGGTTGCGGCTGCTCCAGCCTGCTGAGGTGTCGCCGGGTTGGCCTATCCGTTGTTGGCGTCGACCTCGGTCGCCAGCGCTTCCTGGGTGGCCGCCCACGACGCCAGGAGCGCCAGATTGTCAGCGGTCGGCGTGCCTGCTGCTGCCGTGTACACGTTGAGATGCAGGCCGGGTTCGGCGGCCAGTTCAAAGGACTCGACGTCCAAGTCGAGCCGGCCCACGATCGGATGGCGCAACCGCTTGTGTCCGGACCGGCGCAGCCGCACGTCCTGAGATGCCCACCGCTGCCGGAAAAGGCCACTGCACGTCGATAGTTCGCCAACCAGGGCGATCAGCTCCTCATCGTGCGGATTGTGGCCGGCTTCCATGCGGAGCTTGGCGGCCGCGTCACCGACGATCTGGTCGTAGTCGACGAAGAAGTCTTTGGCCGCCTCAGGAGCTAGATAGACGAACCGCGCTGTGTTCGCGGGCCGGCGCGGGTCGGCAAGCATCGGTGAATACAACGCGCGTGCGAGTTGATTCATGGCGAGCACGTCATAACGTCCGTTGCGGATCCAGGCCGGCGCGTCGGAGATGGCGCCGAGCACTTGTTGCAGTGCCGAGCGCACCGCCACGGCGGGCCTGCGGCGGCGTGGACCGGTGGGCGCTCCGGATCGCCGCGCGAGTTGGAACAGGTAGGCGCGCTCGGCTTCATCGAGTTGCAAGGCGGAGGCCACCGCGTCGAGCACACCGTCGGACGTACCGGCAAGGCTGCCTCGTTCCATCCGCACGTAGTAGTCGACCGAGACCCCAGCCAGGAGCGCAACCTCCTCGCGACGCAGACCTTTGACGCGACGATTGCCGCCGTAGGCGGGCAGACCCGCCTGCTCGGGTCCGATCCGGGCCCGCCGCGAGGTGAGAAACTCCCGGATATCGGCGCGCAGGTCCGTCCTGGTCATCTCCTCACCGTAAGCCGGTCGCGCAGTCAAAGGGAGGCACTGCCGGTACCCCGACCATTACCGCTAGACCCGATTCGGAAGAGGGTCCGGACGCGGCCAGTCCCGGCACGGCCGCATGGCGACACACTAAGGCGTGCCCGTTGCGGTCGTCGCAATGCCGCCGTCCACTGCGATAACGGTGCCGGTGAGGTAGGCGCCAGCTCGACTGGCGAGAAAGACGGTGACACCCGCCATATCGTCGTCGCGGCCGAGACGGCGCAGCGGAGCGGCCGCCGCGATCGTATCGCCGATGGCTTCCAACGTGGCCGCCATCATGTGCGACGGGAACGGCCCCGGCGCCACGGCGTTCACCGTCACGTGCTGTGGACCCAGCTCTCTGGCAAGCACTCTGGTGAGTTGATGAAGTGCCGCTTTGCTGCTGGCGTACGAGTAATTGGGTGACTGGGCGACGTGGATGGCGGCGATACTGCCGATGTTGATGACGCGCGCCGGATCGTCGACGGTGCCCGCCCCGCGAAGTGCCGGGAGCAGCGCCTGCACCAGCCAGAACGGCGACTTGAGATTGAGGTCGATCACGGTGTCCCAGGCCTCGTCTGGGAATGTCTCTAGCGGCTCGCGCCACATCGCCCCCGCATTGTTGACCAGGATGTCCAAGCGTCCGGATTCGTGCTGGACAAGATCAGCGAGGCGCTGGCACTCGTCGTGTCTGGACAGGTCGGCGGGAATCGCTCGAACGTCGCCGAATTGAGACAGAAGATGCTGTGCCTGCGCGCACGCATCTGCGTTGCGTGAGCTGATGACCACGCGGGCACCTGCCTGGAGAAGGCCGCGCGCGATCATCACCCCGATACCCCTGGTGCCACCCGTGACCAGGGCGTACTTGCCACTCAGATCGAAAAGCTCGGTGTGGGTGGTGAATTGGTGGTCCGTCATCGGTGTTCGTCCCTTCTGCCGTGGACGAATGCGCCGACTCGGTCGGGCATCCCCCACAACTGAATTGAATTGATCGACTCCTGCTTGCCGCGGCTGGGAGTCGACTCAACCCAGGTTGACAGGTGGTCAGGACAGCTGGGAGACCCTGCCGATACAGGCACTGTGAGACCCCCTGCCTGGCATGCTGACTCGGGAGCGATCCGATCTGTGATGCCTGGCAATTCGTCGTCGAGACCCACCGCTTCTGCAACGATGGGGTGGGACCGCAACAGAACGTCTGGAAGGGAGGGCAGCATGAGTGCGACGCAGGGTTCGCCGACGGCCCCTGTTCTGCTGTACGACGGTGTGTGCGGAGTCTGCAATAGCGCGGTGCGAACTATTTTGCGGTTCGACCGCCGTGGAACCTTGCGGTTCGCCGCACTCGACAGTGAGTTTGCGCGCGAGGTACAGGCTCGCCACCCCCAGCTGGCGGGTGTGGATTCGGCCGTCTATGTCGAGAACACTGGGCAGTCCGACGAGTCGATACACCTTCGGTCTGCTGCGTTGCTGCGGGTCGCACGCTATCTGGGTGGCTGGTGGAGAGTTGCGCTGCTCGGGTATGCGCTTCCGCCTGTGGCGCGCGATTGGCTCTACGAACGCTTTGCGAGCATTCGCTACCGGGTTGGCGGCCGGCACGATACCTGTCCGGTGCCTGCTCCAGGTGTGCGTGCCCGATTCGTCGACTCGACGTACGGCTGACGATCGGCCGGACGGCGGGGATCGGCTGTGTCGCACCCTGCATGCTGCCGGCGCAGAAGCCGAAGGTCACTCTTGGTGGGCCCACCGAGGGCACGGTTCTTTCAGTCGGGCCCTAGCTCACCTACCTGCGCGGGGCCGCCTACGGGGCAATGTGCAGCAGACTTTTCCCTTCGACCGCATCGCCGATGCCCACCGGTTGACGCCCGGCCCGCTCGTAGCGCGCGTGTGCTCTTGCGTCGCGGCTCACCGCCGGTCCACAGTGAACCGTGCACGATGCCGTAGGTGAATCGGTACCCGCTGTCTCAAGCGATGTCGCGCCGGCATTCCCGAGCGGCCATCCGACGATGGTGGCTCTCGACATCGACGGCACGCTGCACTGTGCTCCCGAGCAGGATGTGCTGGCGCACAGAGCAATCGGTGCTGCGACGCGGGCCGCGGTGCGGGCGGTCGGGCGATCCGGAGCTCACGTGGTGCTCTGTACCGGGCGTCTGTCCACAGCGACGATGCCCTTCTTGCGCGAGTTGGGCCTGGCGGCGGGATTCGCCGTCTGCTCCAACGGCGCCGTGCTCATCGAGGCCGCCGGCGGGCGGATAGTCGACCAGGTCCAATTCGATCTGTTCGACACCGTCACCACTCTGCGTGACCAGCTCCCAGGCGCGGTGTTCGTCGCCGAGACGCCTGGAGTCGGAGTCTTGGCCACCGGCTGGATGGACTCCTCGGACATGCACCACGGCAAGATTGAGCTGGTCACCATCGATGAGCTTGCCGCCGCCTCCACCACGCGTCTCGGTGTGCATTGGCCGGGGCGTAGCGGAGACGAAATGGCTCGGTTGTTCTCCACCCTCGTGCTTCCCGGTATCCGATGTTGCTGTTATAACGACGAACCGCTGGCCGACCTGACAGCCGCAGCTGTCAGCAAGGCTGCGATGCTGGAGAAGCTCCGCATCGCACTGGGAATCGCGAAAGAAGAGACCATGGCGGTTGGTGACGGCGTCAACGACGTCGAGATGTTGCACTGGGCCGCCCATGGCGTCGCCATGAGCGGTTCCCCGGCTGCCAGCCTGGCCACCGTCCATGAAATCTGCCCGCCAGCGGCTGAGGACGGTGTCGCGGTCGTGCTCTCTCGGTGGTTTGGTTGATCACATCGGGCAGCGACGGTCAGGTCGTCAACACGAATTGTCCGGCCAGCAGTTCAATGCGCTCGCTGGCGTGCTCGGGCCGTAATCGGCCACCGCGGTCGAGCATGATCAACCCGTGTAGCGCCGCCCAGAACACCTCGGTGAGCGTGTCCGGATCACGCTCCCCCGCGATGTCGGTGATCGCGGCCCGCAGTTCGTCGAAGGCGGCCAACAGTGACGGCGGCGTCTGCGCTGCGGCGAAGCGCAAGCCCGTGGCCCTGACGAACATCGCGTCGTAGAGGGCAGGGTTGTCGCGAGCGAACGACACGTAGGCGTGCGCCAATGGGCTCAACGGGTTCCCGGTCGCGCCGGCGGTGGCCCGCGCTGCGTGCAGCACTTCGGCGAGCTCAGCAAATCCGTCGATGGCCAGTGCCTCGGCGATTGCTTCCATGCTGGCGAAATGCTTATAGAGCACCGGCTGGCTGTACTCGATCTCGGTTGACAGGCGGCGCGTGGTCACGGCGTCCCAACCCTCGGCTTCGGCGATCTTGCGCGCCGTCTCGAGGATCAGTCGGTGGCGAGCCGCCCGTTCCCGGGCGCGTCGGTCCTCGATGGCCATGCCCCATGGTAGCACCGCTACATTGAGTAGCGTCGATACACCAGTGGCGAGATTGGGAACCCCCTGTCGACATGTTCTCGAAACATGCTCGAATTAGCCTTGCTTCGCGACGGTGTCGAGAGGAGCCCATCATGAGCACACCAACGCGCGCGACCTACCGCACGATGGCTGAGGGCACCGCCGAAGACTATGCGCTCATCGAGCGGGCGGAAGAGGCCAACAACGCCGGACTTGTCCCCCGTGTCCTGGGCTTGGTCGAAGCCCTTGCCGAGGGGCAACAGGCGTATCCGATCAGCCGACTGGCGCACTCACTGCAGTCGGCCACCCGGGCTTTCGACGATCAGCGGCCCGTCGAATACGTCGTCGCCGCACTCCTGCACGACATCGGAGACACCTATGCCCGCATGCGCACGGGGCGTTCGCGGCCGCCGTCATCGCGCCGTATGTCAGCGAACAGACGGCCTGGATCGTCAAGGTGCACCCTGAGTTTCAGCAGTACTACTACGCGCCGCACATGGGTGGCGTCCGGGATGCCAGAGAGAAGTATCGCGGCCATCCTTGGTTCGACGATTGCGTCGAATTCTGCGAGAAGTACGACCAGAACTGTTTCGACGCTCAGTACGAGCACCGACCGCTGGAGTTCTTCCGTCCGATGGTCGAGGAGGTCTTCGGCCGTGCCCCCTGGACCTCCGGGCACATCAGCGTCTAGATGTCGTGACCTGAGACGTTGTTGTCAGGCGGCGAGCCGGCTGATGGGTGGTTTTCCGCCGAGTGCGGAGTGGCCTCGTTGAGTGTTGTATCGGCGCAGGAATTGGTCAAGGCCTCGGGCGCGCAGGCTGTTGGAGGTCCAGGCTTGGGCGTAGGCCCATTCGTTGAGCAGGGTGCGGTTGAATCGTTCTGCTTTGCCGTTGGTCCACGGGCAGCCGGGTTTGGTGGACCGTCGTTTGAGTTGCCAGGCTGAGCACACCCAGGTCCAGTTCGTGCCGTGCCGGTAGACCAGGGCGTTGTCGGTGAGGACGCGGTGTACGCGTAGGCCGTGGTCGGCGAACCAGGTCAGTGCTCGGTGCAGGAACTCGGCGCAGGTGAAGTCCTTCTCGTCGGCCAGCACTTCGCTGTAGGCCAGTCGGGTGTGGTCATCGATGGCGGTGTGAACGTAGTCGTAGCCGATACGAATCTTCTTGTGTCGGTTGGCCACCGAGACCGCTGCGTCGCGTCCGTGCAGGCGCCAGCCACCACCGGCGGGGATGCGGCCAAGCTTTTTGACATCGACGTGGATCAGCGATCCGGGGGTGCGGTGTTCATAGCGGTTGGCGCTGCGGCGCGAGGCGCGCACCGATTCTCCGGTGATCGGGTCGATCGCAGACAGATGAGGCACGTGATGGCGTGCCAGGATCCGTCCTACCGTCGAGGCCACCAAGCCGAGTTCGGCGGCGAGCATCACCGCGCCCCGCTTGCGGCGTCGCCGGGCTGCCAGCACTTTCTGCTCGACGCGCATGCTGGTGCGTTGCGGCATCCGGATCGGGCGTGAGGACCGGTCTGCCAAGGCGGCATCGCCGCCTTGGGCGTGCCGGCGTAGCCATTTGTAAACCGTGGACCGGGAGATGCCGAGCTGTTCGGCGACCTGAGCTGGTGGCCAACCAGCGGCGACACGCTCGACGATCAGGCGGCGAGCGAACAGGTTGGTACGGGCGTTAGCGTGGGACACGAGGACCTCCTACGGGTGAATGCCAGACACATCCACTCCGTCAGGAGGTCCTCTCAATTTCAAGCAGGCACGCCGTCAACAACCTGCCGGGTCACGACATCTAGACGCGGCTGTTACGGTGGACGCCGATAGCGCCTAGGGTTCCGACGTTCCGCGTGCCTGGTCCGAGCGGCGCCACCGCATCTCCGGACGAGATGTGGTCATCTGAACGGACAAAAGCCTGGAGGATCTCCGGCGGCGCACCCCGCGCCGCCGAGAAGGTCCTGACCGTTGACACCGACAATCGTTGCTGCCGTTCTTGTTTCGGCGCTGATGCATGCAGTGTGGAACTCTCTGGCGCACGCCGTCAGCGACCGCTTGGTGGGCTTCGCGCTGATCGGGGCGGTCGACTCGATCGGCGGGGGCGTCATGGCGCTCACCGCGGGCCCGCCGAACGCCAGCGGGTGGCCGTTCATCATCGCCTCCGCGGCGCTACACGTGGCGTACAACCTATTGCTGCTGGCTAGTTACCAACTGGGCGAATTCAGCCAGATGTACCCCTTGGCCAGGGGTACCTCACCATGGCTCGTCGCGGTGATCTCTGTGATGGTGCTCGGCAACAAGCTACCGGCGACCCAACTGGCCGGAATCCTTGCCATTTCCGGCGGGCTCATCGCGCTGGTGCTCGTCGGTGGCCGGCCCCGCCGCAGCGACCTACCGGCGTTGAGCGCCGCCGTTCTCACCGGAGTGATGATCGCGGCCTACACCGTGGTCGACGGGGTGGGCGTGGCCAGGACCCCGCTGCTGGCCTACATCGGCTGGATGTTCTTCCTCCAGGGGCCACCGATCGCGGTGATTGCCGTGCTGCGTCGACGCGGCGGGCGGTTGGGCCCCGCCCTCCGGGCTTCGGCGAGCGCCGGTATCACCGGCGGAGTGATCTCGCTCGGGGCCTACGCGATCGTGCTGTGGGCCCAGACCAGTGGCGCCTTGGCCGCCATCGCCGCCCTGAGGGAGACGAGCATCGTGTTCGGGGCGTTGATCGGCGCTGTCTTCCTGGGTGAACGGCTCGGCCCCCGGCGTGTGGTTGCCGCCGCGGTCGTACTGGTCGGCGTGCTGCTGATCGGCGTCACATGACAAACGGCAAACGGCCGGAAACCGTCCCGAAGGACTGGTTTCCGGCCGTCGCCGGGGGGGCTCAGTTGGCCGGGTCGGCCTGCGCGGCAGTCTGGACGAGCGTCGCTGCCGCGGCGGGGCCGCCCAGCTTGGTGACGACAAAGTCCGCGGCCTGGTCGGCCATGCCGTTGCTCTTGTAGGAGCTGTGCGCGGAACGGTCCAGGCCACCGGGGAAGCAGACCGGGTCACCGGAGGCACACAGCTGGATGGTTTTGCCGGCATACAGGTCGCCGATGCTGATCGGCGGTGCACTGCGATCAGCCAGACCCAAGAACCAGTCATCCGGGGTGCCGAAGAGCGCGACCGCGGCCACATGGGACGCGACCGACGCCGGCATCGGACCGGTAATGCTGGCAGGCAGGGTGTAGCCGGCCGGCACGGTGCTCGATGTGGTGTAACCGGCCACCGCAGCGCCCTGCGAGTACCCCCGAGCACGATCTTGGTCGCCGGGCACTCGGTGGAGACTGCCTGAATCTTGTTCGCAGCGTCGGCCACCCCGTCGACGGCTTGTCCGAAGTTCAGCGATGCCGGGTAGTTAACCCCGTACGCCTCGACCGTCTTGCCAGGCAGTCGGGCGCTGAGGGCGTCGACGAACGCCTGCCCCGTTGCTCCGACACCGGGCGATTCGAAGGTGCCGCGGGCGAACACCACCTCGACTGCGGCACAGGAATCGTCGGCCGCGTTGGCGGTTGCGGCCGGTCCTGCTACGACTGCAGCGATGGCGAGTGCGGAGAAGATGGCCGCCTGTACAACTTTGCCGGTGCGACGCACTGGTGATGCGCTCATGCTGTGCTCCCCGTCCTTGGGTTTGCTCTGCCATCGCTTCTGTCAGAGGTGGCAACTGCCTGCTACAAGTCCGGACGCGTGGGCCGCGATTCCGCATTTGTCAAGTGATCTATCTCACCGGAGAAAACCAGTTCGGTGGGGATGGTTGGCCGACCATGCGGTGTTGGCGGGGCCCCTGTCTCAGCGGGGCGCAACTCGAGCGGGACTTTGCGGCTGGATGAGTCGCGTCGTGCGCACCGGAGACCGGACGATTCTTGTCGAAGCCGGGCTCGGATCGGAGTTTCCCGATTTCCCCGAGCCGGTCAGATGGCCATTCGGCGGCGGGCCGCCGGCATCGAGCCGTCGACGGTGACCGACGTGGTGCTCATCCACCTGGCGGCCGCCGAAGCCGAATTCTGGGTTTCCCCCGATTTCTCACGCACCGCCATGCCGCAACCGGTTCCCGACGTGCTTCGGTCCGTGGCGTCGAGATTCCTGGACGAGTATCGCGACCACTTGCAGCCGTTCGAGACGGAGTAGCTTGCCTCTGGTGGCGATCGGCTGATGTTCGCCGGTGACGCCGTCTTTGCGTCAGGATTCGATAATCCGGTGTGGCACAATGGGTTCAAGCACGATCCGGAGGGGGCGGCCCGGGTCCGGGCTCGACTGCTCCGGGAGTTGGCAACGAGCGGTGAGTCGCTGGTCGCCACCCATCTCCCCTTTCCATCTGTTTGCCGGGTGGCGCGGGCGGGCAACGCGTTTCGGTGCGTGCCGACAGTCTGGGACTACTGACAAGATAATCCGCCCCAGCAGGGCCACCAGCGTCGGCTGCCGGTTCGGAAGTCGGCGCGGTGGTGGCCCTGGGCGGCGGTCGACTATGAGCCGACCGGGCTTCGTCCATAGTTGTCGGCGTAGGCGTTGAGAACGCCAGGAAGAATCTCGACGATGCTGAAATAGCGGTCCCACAGCGGGGTTTCGCGGAGTTCTTCGACCACTAGCTCGTACTCGTGTGGGCTCGAGGTCTCCCACACCCAGGTGTCGGTCACCCGCGCGGTATAGAACTCGGTGTCATACCAGCGGAACTCGACGCTCGGGTGGCGACCGAGAGCAGGTTCCAGGTGCTTGGCGATTTCGCTAAAACGTTGGTCAACCGGCATCGCCAACCACTCCGGGTTGGTCTTCACCAGCATGAACACCGTCAGCTTCGCTTGCGACTCAGGCAACTTCTCGGACATAGCTTTCTCCCAATCACTTGTAATGTGTAGGGAGAGAAACGAAGAACAGGTCAACGAATCTCTCCGCTGACCTGTCAGGTTGTCAACACCGCATGCCGACTGGCGTACGTGCACAACGTAACTGACTGCTCCGGTGGCGGTCAACCCCGTCGACCTACTCCGTGAGCTCAGGTTCGGTGCGGATCTGCTTGACGCGGATCCGGCTCGATGTGTGCGCTCGGCTCGTGCGACGGGTGTCCGAATCGCCTAATCGTGACAGTGCTGAAGGATTTCGCTGGTAGGCGGCGAGTCGACGCCTTGCTCGGTGAATGACACGCCACCCGTGCCGGGAGAGCGCCTCCTCTTCGGAGCCCTCGGGCGGATCGGTGAGTAGATATCCGGCTGTGGGACCAATCCTCCTTATCAGCCTGACCAAGCTCTCTGTCTCCGTCGGAAGCTGTTGCGGTGCGTACCGCGTGACGATCCGGGCAACAATCCTGCGCTCGCGGAGATAGGGGACGATCTGGACCACCACTATGCAGAAAAAGGCGCCGAACAACAGCAACAGCCACACCGATGCCTCGGTCCACTCCGGACTATCGGCGCGGCGAATCGCGTGGATGGACACCGCCAGCCCTAGGAAGCAACTGCCGTAAATCGGTGCCCACGCTGTGGCGAGTCCAGCCGGATCGGAGAGCCTGCGCCGGTCATCGGCATCCTCGTGCGGTCGGAACCGCCAAGATTTGACCCACGCTACTGCTATCCCGAATGCTGCTATACCTATCGCAGTCAATACGATCAATCGCGTATCGCGGATGTAGGTGTCGTGCAACCACTTGCCAAAGTCGGCGAGAGCCGTCGCGATCCACGGCAACCGTTCCCATTGCCACCACGCTAGGGGAGCCACGATGAGAAGCGCCCCGATGGCCAAACGCCCCGTCGAGGACCTCCATGTTCGTCGGGCCAGATCGACTAACGAGGCTAGTGGCGACTTCGTGCCTGTCCGAAGGTTGGCTACCAAGACCACGCCGACAATCAGCACTGCGATGCAGCTGATCAGGAAAAGGCTTCCGCCAGTGGTGAGCAGCGCATCGCTGCTCCCCTGTTGCCGCTCGGGTGGGTCGCTATGTCGGAGCCGATGGACGGCAAACGATCCGATTGGGATGAGGATCCCCAGCAACGCGGCGCCGTGCACAACGGACTGGGTGCGAAGCGTCGCGTAGACAAGAACCGTTACCAGCGAGGCTATGCCGACGGTCGGCACGACAGTATTCAAGACACCTGGCAGTTTCGTGATCATGCCGAGCGTCAACAAACTAACACCTAGGGCCAGCGCTATCGCCGCAACAGTTCGTCCGACCCTCCCCTGCTGAGACAAGCCCATCAGGATCCAATATGGAACCGAAACTGCCGCTTTCGCAGTACGTGTGAGAGGCCGCGCGATTTCAAGGCCCGAACGCTCAGAGGTCAGTGTCGACACAGCTGTCGCTGCAGCGGTGGCCGTTGTACGAATCATGAGGTCGCTCGGAAGTTGCTCTGCCACTTCCTCTCGACCTATTCCCGCCTCGGCGAACAAGGTCAGGAGTTTGTGGCCTCGATCTGGATCGCGGCTTACGTCCAACTGCTCGAATCGATGCAAGAACGCGGCGGTTTGAAATCCGGTTGCACCGTCAGCGATATCGTCTCGGATGGTTTCCGCTAGCCAGGTGACCTCCTCTTCTGCGACCCGCATCTGGAACCCGTAAGCAGCCAGACTGGCCAGGTTTTCCAATTGCTTGTCGTCACCATTCAGCGCAGCGACTACCTCCTCGACTGCCGCTGCTTTCAATGCCTTCAGCTTCGGTTGGCGAAAGAAGACGGGTCTATAGTTCGACTCCTCGAACTTGGTCGAGAGCCGTACGACACGTTTGACCACTCGATCTGCAAGGTCTTCGGGGCGCGTCGCAGTTGTCGAAGCAGCGAGTCCGCGAACCATCTGCGGTGTGATGAGCAGCAGCATCACGACCTTGACAGCGTCCAATCGTCCCCAGATCCAATCGTTCGCTCGCCAAGACCGCTTGAGGAAGGCGCCGAATCTGTTCAAGGACATGCCAGCCAATTTGTCGTCTGATCGGAAGTCGGGCGCAAAATGCTGACGCACTTGCGCGCTGAGCTGTGCAAAGTCGATTGGTCCGGAATGTGCCGAACTCTCAGACAAGTCCTCCTCCCCCAGCGAGTACGCGATGAGGGATACTTTCACCATCAACTCCAAAAGTCTGCCGCTGCCGTCGATATCTCGACTCCGCAACGGATTCGACGGATCCATCAGAGATGCAGTCGAGGTCGATCGTGGGGCCTCCGACGTGCTGGCGGCTTCTGCTTCGGGAGTCCGCTCAGCGGTGGGCGTGTTCGCGTTGAGCATGGTTATCAGCTTGTACATCTGCTCTGCGATTTCACCCAACACCCTGCTCACCCGACCCCCGGGGGTCTCAGCGCCGTCCTGGGTTGTCTGGTCGGTCGGACACATCCTGGTGCGATGACTTTCGAAGTTCGTTTTCAGCTGTCGGCGTGCCTTTTCCGACTGATTTGTTTGAGATCGGGCGGTTGGAGCCTCAGGGACTGCAGCTGAACCTTGAGCATCGTTGGATGCAGTCTCCTCCTCTACCAATCCCAGTGACTCGAGTTCTACCCCACCGTTGACGGCTGTTCTCCATGCCGTGCGTGCTTGCAGCAGCATGTCGTTCGAAGGATGTGAAGATGGGCCGGCCGGGGCAACTATCACCGTCTTGAGTAGATCGGTTGCCAGTGACGCAACGCCGTGGGCGACATCCAAGCCCCACCGCCATTCCGATGAGCGGAAAGTGGCTGCCGCCGGGGCGTCTTTTGGAAGGAATGGCAGACCGTCGCTGCCGGGTTTGTCATCTTGGCATTCGAGTATCGCTGCCGCGTATTCGATCAGCCTCGTCAGCGGCACATCCACCTGGTCGCGGATCTGGTGGGCAAGCACATAGGCGCAACGCCGCTTTCGTAGCGACCGCACGAGTTGCCATGTGTCGCCGGTCAGGAAGCCGTCGATCCCGGTTGGGGTCTTGAGTTGGCTCAGCACGGAACGGCGGGCATCACGCCACCGAAGTGCTTGTTCGTTGTGCTTCTTGACATCCTCGACGTAGGTCAGCGATCCTACCGACGACGACGCTCCGAGAACGCCAGCCAACCCACGCAGAAGAGTCGGCGGCGCCTCGACGCTGCCGGCGAGATCATGAAAGTCGTCTGCGTAGGCCGCGTGTGGGTGCACCAACACAAGCACCCTGCGCACGAGGGTGCCCGATACCTGCTGGCGTCGTATCGCTGAGAGTGCTTGACGAATGGGTGTATTGGCGAGGACGCCACCATCGACCGCGTAGCGGGACCGATCCATCCGGGCGCGGCACCATTCGCCGTTCACGTAATCGGCCATGTCGGGTCGACCGTCCGGGCACTTGCCCGGATAGTTGACCGGAATGAACGTCGGCTCAAAAGCGACGGGGAAACTCGCGGTCGCCCTCGCAGCCAGCGCCAGTGCCTCCACAGTTCGACGGACATTTGCGAGATCCTCGACATTCGGCTCCGCAACCTTAGCCGGTGCCGCGAACATGTCGGGGGTGGTGTTGTTCGTATGGCGCTCCGCGGTCGTGAAACGGAAAAGACCAGCGTGCTTCGGCTGGACCATTCTAGTGCCGAGGTCGTCTACGGACTCTGCCGGCACCGGTGCGAGGAGCGTCGCCGTAATCGTCAAGTCGATCGGCCGTGGCCTGGATTGCGCTTGGCCTTCATCGACGCCGATGTCCGATATTTCAGTCGTCATCGACCGCTTGTAATCCTTGATCAAGTCTAGGAATGCAGAACGGATCTTTGGGTAAAGGAATTCATCGCCCTTGAGCAAGGAAGGTGCCGCGTTTTCGAACGGGTTGCGTAAGAGATCCGAGATCTGTCCGTGCTCGATCCACATATCGCGTAGAACTGCCAAGTCTGCATTGGTGTTGGCCTGAGCGAGGGCCAGTGCTGCCGCATTGATGCCTCCAGCCGACGTCCCAGTGATGACGTCGATGACGGGTGCGTGTCGATAACCGAATGCTTGGAGAAGTCGTCGGTAATCACTGTTGGCGGCTGTCAGCCTATTCAACTCGTGCGCAACACCACCAATGTAGACCGCGAGGCTGACACCACCATTCATCGTCACGGCAATGCGCAGTTCTTTTGCGACGGAGGGCATATCGACCACACCGGTGATACCGGATCCAGCGTCGCCGGTGACGTTCATACCCGCCTCCTCCTGTAGTACGGACTCTCGGCCTGGGCGAACGCGACATCTCCTGTGTTGGGGGTGTCAACTCGATCTCGCGGACACGGTGGTTGTGATGAATGACGGGTGTCGGGAATCCGTGTCATTGCAGCCCTTGCGTAGGGGCCAGCTGAATAGCTGCGCCGATGCCGTCGCGAAGTCGTTCGCGGGTGACCTGATCAGCGCACAGTAGGCCGGGACCACGTGGCGAGCGCGCGTACTGAGCTACTCGAAATCTTGTCATTCTCTACGCGCACCGAGACGAGGAGTCGTCGTCCGGGCGGTTGCGGGAGGTGGGATGGTCGCCATGCCGCGCCGCCTTCCGCAAACAGTAAGACACGCCGGCAAAAACACGTTAACCGTCCAACAGAAGATGGTTCGGCGGTGATACGCCGCTACCCGCGCCCTGGTAGTCCTAGGATCGCTGAGTCGGCAACTGTCTATTAGCTGAGGTCTGATGCGTCGAACGAGCTCGCTCATCCGGAATCTGTTGGTCGCTGGTCTGGCGACGTCGGTCCTCGGCGCCGGGGAGTCCGCGCTGGCCCGTGCCGACACCGGCGAAGGGGCCTACCCGTTCACGTGTAATTGGCAGTCCCTGACCGCGGACTTCGCCAGCCGTGACGAGCTGCCGCAAACCTCGGCCCCGCCCGATGACTGGTACCTCACCGACGGCAACGGTCATTATCTGAACGACGGCTGGGGTCCTCGGGCGAGCGCCCTACCGGCCCCCACGATTCCGCAATCCGCCGGATGCGACGCCACAACCTGGAAGCAGGAACGGGTCCTAGCCGTGGCGATGCGCTACATCGACGCGCCGGACAATCCGTTGGGTCTGCAATACCGGCACCATCACATCCCGGCATGGAACCCCCGACGTCGACGTATACCGGCGCGGCTGAGGAGAATCCGGACCCTGACGCCCCGCTCGCGACGACGGCGTGGGCCGCCGGCCCAGGCCTGGACTGCTCCAACTTCACGGCTTGGGTGTACAACTACGGCTTGGGCATCAAGTTCAGCGGCGACGTTCACGAGCAGTTCGCCGGTACCGCGGGACCCATGGGTGTCCGCGTCCCCGAGGAAGGCCCATTTGAGCCCGGTGATCTGGTCTTCCTGCACCCCGACGGGAATCCGAACGAGGCATCCCATGTGGTGGTCTATGTCGATGATGAACACGTCATCGACAGCCGCGTCAGCGCCCAGAACGTTCCCGGGGTCCAGATCCGCAACCGGATCGGCTGGTACCGGGACGCCGTTCTGGGCGCTTGGCGGCCTATCGCGTGATGTGTCAGGACTGCATCTGCCCCAAGGTCACCTGCACGGTGTGTGAGGAACCCGAAGGGTCGTCGTAGGTGAGCGTCACGTTGTCACCCGGCGCCTTGGAATGTATCGCGGCGACAAGGGCTTCCGGGCCGTCGATCACCTGGCTGTCCACCTTGGTGATGACCGCACCCTTCGGCAGGCCCGCAGTCGCGGCTGGACTGCCGTCCGCCACGCCGGACACCGTTGCGCCCTGCGCGCTGTCGTCGGAGCTGAGCTGCACCCCGAGCGAGGCGTGTTGCACAGTACCTGTCGAAACCAGTTCATCGGCAATGCGTTTCGCCTGATCCACCGGGATGGCGAAGCCAAGGCCGATCGATCCGGCCTGCGCCCCTGGCGAATCTTGGCCGCCGCCAAGGGAGGCGATAGCGGAGTTGACACCGATGAGATCACCGTTCATGTCGACCAACGCGCCTCCGGAGTTTCCGGGGTTGATCGCGGCGTCGGTCTGGATGGCGCTCATCACCGAATGCTGACCGGTCTGCTCGTCACCGGTGGCGACGGGCCGGTCCAATGCGCTGATGATGCCGGTCGTCACGGTGCCCTGTAGCCCCAGCGGCGACCCGACCGCGACCACGTTCTGCCCCACCTTCAGATCCTTCGAGGAGCCGATGGTGATCGGAGTGAGCCCGGAAACGTTCTGGGCTCGCACCACTGCGATGTCGTCGGCAGGATCGGTACCGACCACGGTAAATGGAACAGTGCGCCCGTCGGAGAACGTCACGGTGGCATCGACACCGCCGCCCGAGCGGCCCGAAGGCCTTGCGCTCTGCCCGTCGGGTTCGTCCTGGCCGTCACCGGGCAGCTGCCCGCCGGGGAACAGGCCGCGCGGCAGGCCCGGAATCTGCCCGTCGGGCGCGGCTTCGGCCGCCATCGGGCCCTGGCCGGCCCCAGCCTGCGCAGCAGCGGCCACCACATGGTTGTTGGTCAGAATCAATCCGTCGGAACTCAGCACGATCCCCGAGCCCTCTTCGCGCTGCTGACCGCTGCTGATCTGCAACTTCACCACGCTTGGCAGCACCTTGGCCGACACCTGCTCGACCGAGCCCGCCGGCGCCGCGCTGGCGGCCTGGCCGGCCACCGGCGCCGCATGCGGGGCCTGGGCTGCGGCCGCGATCAGCGAGTTGGGCGTCGGGCGTCCGGAATGATCGACAACAGCGACCGCTCCGGCGGCGCCGGCCACCATGGCGACGGCAGCCGTGCCGCAGACCAGCACTCCGACCCGAGAGATCTTCCGCTGCCGCGTCTTTTGCTGCGGGGCGGGCGCCCTGCGCCGGTCATTCGCTAACGGCGGTGGGGTGTAGGACTGGGCGTATATCCGGGTGGTCTGTGCGTCACCGTAATCATTCTGATATCCGCCGTGCTCCCATGGGTTCGAGTTAGACTGATCCACAGGTTGTTTCGGCTGCCACTGGTGATGGCTTCCCTGCGGCGAGTTCCCTGGCCTGTAGTTCATCGCGCTCGGCTTCTCTTTCTCCTGGCAAAAGCGTCGGTGCGCCCCTCGGCGCCTGAAAGCAGCTTGCCTGTGACTACTGAAGCTTTGCTGAGAATGAGTTCAGCGCTGCCCAAGACTTTTTCGTGCGGTGAAGCTCCATCGGCTGCTGCCGGGATCGGCGTCACACTGCTGTTAGCGTGGCGATCGTGAATTTCTCTCGTGTGTCTTCCGCCGCGGTTCTGGGCGCCTGCGCCGCCTCCTTTGCCCTGACGCTGACGGCCTGCAGTTCCGACTCCGGCGCCCCGGCCGCCAGCACGGCCTCGACCGCCGACGTGACCGCATCGCCGGTGACCGAGGCAGCCGGCCCGGATGGCGGGTGCCCGACGGCGGCACCGGCGAACGCCGGCACTCCGGAGTGGACGCTGCCGGGCGCGACGGGCACCGTCGCAGTGACCGGATCCACCGATACCGCGGCGCCGGTGGTCAAAGTGAGCGCACCGTTCAGCGTGGCTGAGACCCAGGTGCACACGTTGCAGGCCGGCACCGGTCCGGTTGTCGCTCCGACGGCCACCGTCTCGGTCTGCTACATGGGAGTGAACGGGCGCGACGGCTCTGTCTTCGACAGCAGCTATGAACGCGGCGAGCCCGCCGAGTTCTCTCTCGACGGCGTCGTACCGGGTTTCCAGAAGGCCATCGCCGGACAGAAGGTCGGATCGACGGTCGCGGTCGCCATGGTGCCCGCCGACGGCTACCCACAGGGTCAACCCGCCGCGGGCATTCAGCCCGGTGACACGTTGGTCTTCGCGATCAAGATTCTCAGCGCTTCCAGCTGACCATCAGCACTGCAAGTCTGCGGGCGGCTGGACGCCGTCGACGAAGAAGGCGGTCAGTGCCGAGTCGACGCAGGGCACCCCGCTGAAAGCGACCGTGTGCTGAGCACCCCGGTAGGTGATCAGCGGGGCCCCCAGCGCCGCGGCGACCTCCACCCCGACCTGGTAGGGCGTGGCCGGATCCCCCGTGGTCGATACGACGACCATCTTTCCGGGCCCCGGTGAGGTCACCGGCGCGGCGGTGGTGGTGGCTGCGACCGGCCAGAAAACGCACTGCGGACGCGGCGCGTCGCCGGTGAACTGTCCGTAGCTTTCGAACGGGGCGAGTTCGCGGATCTGTCGGTCGTTGTCGATCCACGGGGCAGGATCGCTCGGAAAGATGGTGTCCACACAGTGCACGGCGTTGAACACGTCCAACAGGTTCGAGTAGTGGCCGTCGGGGTCGCGGTTGAGGTTGTCGTCGGCCAGCTGTAGCAGGACGTCGGCGTTCCGGCCGTGGGCGAGGGCATCCAGCCCTTCGGTCAGGGTGTCCCAGTCGTCGTCGCTGTAGAGGGCCTCATCGACCGCGGCTGCCGCATCCCCGTAACTCAGTCCGCGCGGATCGGCGGTAGCCGCCGGCTTGGTGACCAGCGGATCGACGAGCTGCCGAAACCGGGTGACGAACCGCGCGGGATCCGTTCCCAGCGGGCACTGCGCCGATGTGGCGCAGTCGGCGGCGTATGCATCGAAGGCTTGCTGGAACCCCGCTGCCTGGATCCGGTCATCCGCCAACGGGTCCGCATTCTGGTCGACCACCCCGTCGAGCATCATGGCGCGGACGCGGTCGGGAAAGTGCCCGGCATAGGAGGTCCCCAGGCGGCTGCCGTAGGAGTAGCCGAGAAAGTTGATCTGTTCCTCGCCCAGTGCGGCGCGCACCGCATCCATGTCCCGGGCGCTGTCGTCGGTGCTCATCGCAGCCAGAAAGGCGGCCCCCATCCGATCGAGGCAAAGCTGACCGATCTGGCGGTAGTGGTCTTCGATCCGCTGGACACCAGCCGGGCTGTAATCGACGTCCGGTTCGCGACGATCCTCGTCAATCTCGGCATCTGTCTGGCACCGCAACTGCGGACTCGAGTGACCGATGCCCCTCGGGTCGATTGCGATCAAGTCGAACCGTTTGCCGATCTCGGTCTGTGCCAACTTGGGTGCGAACCTGGCCATCACGTCGACCGCGGAGGTTCCCGGGCCGCCGGGATTGGATATGAGGATGCCGATGCGCTTGCCGGTGGCCGGAACTCGCATGACCGCAAGGTCGGCCCGCGGAGTCTGTGGGTCGTCGGCCTGGCTCCACTGCACCGGAACGGAGACCGTCGTACATTGTGCGGTAGGCACTTTCGCGATATCCACCCACTCGTCGCAACTGTGCCAGTTCATCTCGTAACCGGTCGAGCCGGGGTCGGCCGCGGCGGTGGGCATGGGTATGACGCAGGACGCAATCAGAGTCAGCACGCAGCCCGGTGTAGCAAACTGCGCCGATCCCCACCTCCGCATGGTGTCACCCTAACAACGATGAGTCTGCGCTGCGTGGTGGTACGCCCCGCTGCTTTATGGGCTGACGGCGCACATCGTTGATTATCTTGCGTGGGAGACGTTTTCAGCTACGGCGCGCAGGTGCCCTGAAGGCCGTTGAGCAAGGCGTAGATATCGTTCTTCTTCTGGTCGGCGTAGTCGATGGCCGTCCAGGTCGAGGGCTGCGGCCATGCCAGCGAGAGCGTCGGCCCGTAGTCGCCGGAGCCGAAACCGTAACCGCCGCCCGATATCTGGAAGAGCGCTTCCACCGCGTCGCGCATGTCGTTGCTGGCGCGGTCGAGGTTTTCCAATAACGCGGCGAGTTCCGGAACGATGTTGTCGCCGTTGACGTCTTGCATGTAATGCACCCCGTGGCTGACCATGGCCAACCGGGTTTCGGCGTCGCGCTTCTGTGCGGCACCGCTGACATAGGGCGAGCTGATAACGGTCCGGACGCCGTCGATACCCGCGGTGATGTCGTCATCCAGACTTTCACGCACCTGGCTGAGCACGCCGCAGGGTACGTGGCCAGCGGGGTCCGCATCGGCCGGCGCCGCGAAGATGGTCGCTGCGTACAGCAGGACCGCCGCGACGGCGCCGAGGCGCCCTGGGAACCGCTTCATCGCTCACCCGCATTCGGCCGGAACCAGCTACTTTCGGTCCGTATATAGGTGCGCGCGGGTGATCTGTTACCGGCGAGCCACCCCGGAGTCGGGCTGGATCACCTGAGGCGCTGCTAGAGCCGGTGCGCGGGGGTTACCGAGCGACGGGCCAGTCCCACACGGACATATCGCCCGGCGGGTAGTTCATGCAGACATCGGTGGCCTTGGCAACGACACCTTTGTTGTTGAAGAACAGCTTGGCCCAGTTGCCCCAGCGGGTGGCGACGAACTCGTAGTAGACGTTGGTCGCGGTGTCCTCGGAGTACTGCCGACGCGCGGCGGGGTCCAGGGAGAAGAACCAGTGGATGCGGTCGAACGCCAGCTGCTGGACATCGGCAGGCCGATTGCTGCGGTCGATCATGTAGCGCTCGAAGTAGACCGGGCTGGTGTCGCGGGCCGCTGCCATGTACTGCTCGACGTCGCACTGGGTGATGATGATCCGGTGCGGGATCGGGTAGTCGTCGGTGGCGTCGGCCTGCGCCGGGCCGGCCGAGATGACGCCTGCCGCGGCCATCGCGCTCAGTGCCAGACCTGCCAGCTTTGCGCGACGTTTCACTCCAGTCATCGTTCTCCTGCCCATCAGCCGGTTGCTGCCGCCGGAACCGGTGCCACGGAAATGGCCCGTCCCATAACTCTTATGCGAACTAACTATATAGCGCTCTCGTAGGCAGTATCCACCCCACACCGGTGTTGGACTGCCAGTTGTGACGAGCGCGTCACTGTTCAGGGTGGCGTTCAGCCGCCGTTGGTCACGGGGTTCGACGACAACGTGATGAAGCCGCCGTTGATCCAGACGCCCCAGCGGCCACCCCAGCCGGTCGTCCACACCACGGGCTGGCCGTTCCACACCTCGGCGGGCTTGGCCGGCGCCCACGGCGGCACCGGGTCGCCAAGGGCCGGCGGCGGCGGAGGCGGGTCGGCGCTGGCCGGCGTCGCGCCGAGGCCCAGAGCGCCTGCGGCCAACGATCCCGCGACCAGTGCGGCGGGCAAGACGGACTTTATCCAGGTCATGGCGCGACTCCCGGGTTGAGGCTGCTTGGTGATACTTAGCATATATAACCAGCAATGCGGCCGCTGAAGCCCCCGGCGCGACGCGGTCAGGGCGTCGGGACCACGGACGTGGGCGTCGCCGGCGCGGCCGGCTGCCCCGGGTTGGTGAATTCGTACCCGGGCGGTGGCGGGCCGGTGATCGGGTAGTAACCGGGCGGCAGCGCAGGCCCGCCCCCAGCGGGTGCGCCTCCGGGCGTCGCCGACACGGGCGTCTCGGAGCCCGGCGCGTTGTACGACTTATATCCAGGTGGTAGCGGCGGCGGGGCGCCGGCGCCGGGTGGCGGCGCGACAGAGCCGCTGGCGGCCGCATTGGTCTCGTCGGGCCCGTAGTAGGGATCGCGGGCTTGGTGCCACAGGTCTTTGAGGGTGCCGAGCACGCCCCCACCGCCCTCGCCCGACCCGTAGTGCGGATCAGCCATCTCGGGCACCGAGGGCGGGGCCCCAGGAGGCGGCGGTGCCGGGGCGGCAGCCGGGTCGGGTGCGCCCGGAGCCGCAGGATCCGCCGGCGCCGGCGCGGCCACAGCCGGATCGCCAGGCACCGGCGTCGGAAGCGGCGGAGCCGGATCGGCCGCGGCGGACGCGGCTCCGGCGAGGGCGGCGCCGACGGCCGCGCCCGCCACGGTAAGCCTGACTGCGCGGGTAAACGCCCTGGTGCGGTGGGCTTCAGTCATGAATCCGGCGGTCCTCTCTGTTGCGCCCGCTGGGACTGCCGTCGCAACGGAAGACGCGTCTGCCGCGTCGGTCAGCTCCGGACGCAGCGTAGAGGCATCGTCGCACACAAGCACCGTGACGGGCATGCTGCGGCGATGCCGCCTACTCAGCTCTTATCGAGAACCGCAACCCGTTTCGTTTCAGCAGCCATCACTTGCGGCCGCACAAGCCGTCGACGATCAGGGTGAGGGTGAAATCGAAGCGGTCGTGGGCGGTCCCGGAGGTGAGCTCGGCTGCGTGACGTTTGGTGGCCGGGAACGCGTCCGGTAGCGCCGCGAAGCGGTTCAACAACTGCTCGCGGCTCACGCCCCAGCCGCTGTGGTCGCTGACCCTGTTCCTCAGGGCGGTCTCGAGGCAGAACGCGTTCACATAGAGAATCAGGGCGTCGACCGCCCAGGCGGCGGACTGTGGATCGATTCCGCCTGCCAGTGCGATGCCGAGCATGCCTTCACTGACCCGCAGCGTGTCGAGATTGGTCGGCGCCGTGGCCAGTGCGGCCCGAGAGATGCCTGGGTAGCGCAGGTATTGATCCCGGAGTTGGGTGCAGACGTCAATGATCTGGTCGCGCCAGGTCTGCGAATCCGGGTCCGGGAGTTGGATTTGGCTGCAGAGCCGGCCAATTAGGAGGTCGTCGAGATCTTCCTTGTTGACGATGTGGGCGTACAACGACGCCGGGCCGGTCTCCAGTGCGCCGGCCACCCGACGCATCGTCAGGGCCTCGTACCCCTCGCGTTCGACGATACCCAGCGCGCTGTCGACGATGGCCTCGACGGTGATGGGCGCTTGCCGCGCGGTCGACGATCCGCGCCGCGACGGGACGGCGTCGGTGGGAAGGGGGTGATGGTGCCGTGCCGCACGTCGGCGGTGGGGAGGCGTAGCCATCGAGGCAGCCTATTCCCGGCGAACGCGATTCGCATTGACACGAACATTGTTCTTTACTAGAACGGTGTTCGTGCATCTGCCGCCTGTCTGGTTCGGGCTTGGCCTGGAACCGGGCCTCGCCGACGCCTCCCGCATTCTGAGCCGAGCCCGCGACGCCGATGCCGCCGGCCTCGACGTGGTGTCGATCTGCGACCATCCCGACAACGCCGGCCAGGTCGATGCCTACGCCGCCCTCGGCATGGTCCTCGGCGCCACCCGGCGGATCAGTGGTGTCGTCAACCTGACCAACATCGGGATCCGGTCGGCTCCGCTGCTCGCCCGCACTGTCGCCGGCCTGTCGGCGGTGTCGGGTGGTCGGGTGGCCCTGGGAGTCGGTGCCGGCAGTCTGTGGGACGAGCTGGCACGGCTCGGTGTGACGCCGCGTTCGCCGGCCGAATCTGTGCAGGCCATGGCGGAGGCGATCACCGTCGTGCGGGCTCTCACCGGTGGCGGACCCCCGGTTGACTTCGACGGAGACTTCTATCGACTCCGCGCCGCGGTGCCCTCGGTGCAACCGACTCCGCCGATCTGGACCGGTTCCCAGGGGCGACGGTCACTCGCGGTCACCGGCCGCCTCGCCGACGGCTGGATTCCCGCCCACGCCGCCGATTGGCGCAGCCCCTTTGTCGCCCGAGCGCGCCCGCTCATCGACCAGGCCGCGGTCGAAGCGGGCCGTGACCCGTCCGCTGTCGTCACCATCTACAACGTGGGCGGCCAGATCACCGAACGGCCAGTGTCCATGCCGCGTGATGAGCACGGTCGCTGGATCGGCGGTTCAATGCAGCAATGGATTGACGAATTAACCTCTGCAGCAATCGAATTCGGCGCATCGGGGATTATCTACCTGCCCAACGGGCAACCTGAACCGGCGATCCAGCGCTGGCTGCACGACGTTGTTCCCGCGGTGCGCCGAGCCGTCAGCACCCCCGGCCGGAACGTCTGACGTCTCGAGCGATCCCGACCAGGGCGTCCACCACGTCGGTCACCGGACAGTCGGTGTCGATCTCATGGGTTGCCGCGGACCGCAACAGTGGCTCGACCTCGACGATGTCTGCGGCGATTCGCCGGCGGTCGACTTCGGACTTGCCGAACGGGTTCGTGGTGCGGGCTGCAAGTCGCGCGAACAGCACCGGAGGCGGAGCGCTCAGCAGGACGACGGCGGCGAATCGGTCATAGAACCTCCCCTGGTTGGCCACCGTTGCCTGAACGAACAACGGTGACCGGCGCGGTGCAGCAAGCAATTGCTCGATCAGCGGCTCATCCCAGAGCGGCTCACCGTCGACATCACGGATCCACGGACCGGTGTCGGTGTCGACGGTGGCGAACCCCCTGAGGGCAAGTCGGGCCAAGGCGGTGGACTTCCCCACCCCGGACATCCCGGTGATCAGGATCGCGGGTTGGCCCATGCGGTGCATCCAACCGCGAACCGTGCCGTCACGGCAACGGCGTGGGCTTGTGGCGGAGTCCGGTTGCCCGCCCTGTCCGAAGCCGCCTACGGTCGTCGGATGCCGGCAGACTGCCCAACGATCCTGGCCACCAGCGGAGGCATCGGCCCGGGCACCCGCACCCGGTTGGCTTTCACCGCGATGACGGACTTTGCCGTCGATCTCTCCGGGGTATCGGGCCGACCGCCCCGCGTCTGCCTGCTGGCGACCGCCATCGGTGACGATGCGGCCGTACTGCACCACCTGACCGAGGCGGCCCAGGTGCGAGGCTTCGCGGCCTCGCACCTGTCACTGTTCCCCATGCCCAACGTGGACGACATCGCCGCGCACCTACTCGAGCAGGACGTGGTGTGGGTGTTCGGCGGCAGCGTCGCCGGCCTGCTGGCGATGTGGCGCCTGCACGGAGTGCACACCGCCCTGCGGACAGCCTGGGAGGCCGGCGTCGTGCTCACCGGTGTCTCGGCGGGATCGATCTGTTGGCACGTCGGCGGCACGACAGACTCCTTCGGGCCACAACTTCGTCCCGTCACTGACGGCCTGGCATTTGTGCCCTACGCCAACGGCGTTCATTACGACACCGAGGATCAACGACGACCGTTGCTGCACCGGCTGATCGGTGCCGAAGTTCTGCCGCCTGCCTATGCCACCGACGACGGCGCTGGTGTGCTTTACCGCGGCACCGACTTCGTCGAGGCAGTCGCCGAGAACAGCCACGCAGCCGCGTACTTCGTCGAAGCGACCGGTGGCGTGGCGGTCGAGACGCGTCTCGACGTCAGACGCCTCGACTGCTGAGCCTGGTGCGACCCAACCACGTTGCAGCACAGCAGAATTCGCCGCCGGACTGGCGCCTGGCAACCGTGACGGCAGCGACATCGCCGACCGTGGCGGGAACCCAACCAGTCTCTATTGACATGTCATTAGTGGAATGTGTAGATGGGTGTTCTACTGCCCGAATCGAGGAGATCCATGGCAACGCTTCCCTGGACACCAACGAGGACGGCCGCCGAAGTGGTCGCCCAGGGGCACGAGGTCGCGGACGTCGTCGTGATGGCCTCACGCTTCGACCTCCGGTCCTACCGTGACGTCCCGCGATTTCTTCTTGCCGCGCTGCGGATTCGGCGGCAGATGCTCGCCGCTCCCGGGTGTTTCGGGGTGTCGCTCATCGCGAAGCCGCTGCAGAAGCGCTTCTACACGTTGTCGGCCTGGCGTAACCGCGAGGCTCTCGACGGGGCCGTGCAACGCCGGCCCCATGTTGGCACCATGACCGGCTTCCGGTCGCTCATGGCTGCGTCGCTGTTCGCCGCGTGGACCCAGCCCACCACGGACCTGCCACCCGGGTGGCCCGAGGCGATCGAACGGCTCGCGCCCGCCTCGGCAGCGGGCGACGGCTGAGGGGACCCCTGCGCGCGAGCACCCGGTGGTCAGGCCTCGCTGATCGACCGGCCCAGAACCCGGCGTTGGAAGACAAGCTCCCATGCGGTATCCATCGCGGTGGCGATCGCACCGACGAGGACGGCGTCGTCGCCGAGGCGTCCCCCGACGATCTCGGGGACTCGCGGAAGCCGAAGCGTCAGCTCCCGGTGCATGGGCTCGGCCAGTAGGTCGGCGTTGCTGCCGATCCCCCGGCCAGCACGATCAAGGCGGGGTCGAGCACCGCGGTCACCACCGAGACGACATGCGCCAACTTCGACGCCTCGTCGGCGACGACCCGCAGTGCGCGTTCGTCGCCGTCGCGGGCGAGGTCGAAGACCGCCTTCGCCGTCGGCGCGCTGAGTCCGGCGCCATGGGCGGCGGCCACCACCGCTTGACCCGCGGCGATGACCTCGACCGGCCCCGGCCGGTGGGCTGCGACCCCTGCCGGGATATCGCCGTAGGGCAGGTCCGCGATTTCCCCGGCTGCGCCGTGAGCGCCGCGAAAGAGCTTGCCGTCGACGAGAATTCCCATCCCGATCCCGGTGCCGACGGTGAGGCACGCCACCACATCGGCGCCCTGGGCGGCGCCGTGCGCGTATTCGCCGACCGCACACAGGTTGGCGTCGTTGTCGACCAGCACCTCCGACCCGTCAGCGCTGAGTGCGGATGTCAACTCGTGCAGGAGGCCGCGACGTTCCCAGCCGGGCAGATTCGGGGCGCGCGACACGGTACCCGCCTCGGCGTCGGGGATGCCCGGGGTGCCCAGCACCGTCACCACGATGTCCTGGCCGCTGAGTCCCGCGTCGGCAACCGCGCGCTGGACGGTGTCGACCACCGTGCGCAGCAGCGTCGTCGCCGAGCGACTGCGATTGGCGTGCTCCAAACGGACGACGATCGCACCTTCGAGGTCGGCGACCGCGACGTGAATCGCGTGGCGTCCGATGTCGACGCCAACGATGTAGCCGGCGTCCGGCGCGGCGCGATAGATGACCGCCGCCCGGCCGGGGCCCGGGGCGCTGCGACCGATGGCGCGAACCAGGCCATGCTGTTCGAGATCCAGGAGTGCTTGTCCGACAGTCGGTTTCGACAGTCCGGTATCCCCAGCGATCATGGGCCGGGTCGCTTCGCCGTGGTGCCGGAGGCGGTTGAGCACCAACCGCTGGTTGAGGGCGCGCATGGTTGCCGGAGTTCCTGCCTGTGGTGCGGCCGGGCCCATCGCCCCCACCTCCGTTCCAGTCGCGGGAATTTTACAAACGAACTCTTCCACACCCGGGCCGATTTATGTTAAGAAACTTTCCTAACTAATAGTGGGAAGGTTCCACCTTGAGTTCATCCATCACTCCCCCGCAGTCGGGAGCGGCAGTGACTGCGCAACCCACCCTCGAGCGCAAGATCGGTCCCCTGCAGGCCACGGCGATCAATATGACGCAGATGTGCGGCATCGGCCCGTTCGTGACCATCCCGGCCATGGTCGCCACCATCGGCGGCCCCGAGGCGATGTTCGGCTGGATCATCGGTGCCATTCTCGCGCTGGCCGACGGGCTGATCTGGGCCGAACTCGGGGCAGCCATGCCTGGAGCCGGCGGCACCTACATCTACCTGCGCGAGGCCTTCCAATACCGCACCGGACGGCTGATGCCGTTCCTGTTCGTCTGGAGCGCGGTGCTTTTCATCCCGCTGATCATGTCCACCGGCATCATCGGCCTGGTGCAGTACCTGGGCTATCTCATCCCGGGGGTTTCGGGTGAGTCGGGAAACACCGCGCTGGGCAAGCTCATCGGAGTCGGCATCACGCTGCTCATCATGGTGGCGCTGTTCCGCAAGATCGGGCAGATCGGCAAGCTCACCACCGTGCTGTTCGTGGTCATGCTGATCGCGGTCCTCACCACTATCGTCGCGGCGTTCTCGCACTTCAGCGGTGCGCAGGCGTTCGCATTCACACCCGGTGCATTCAGCTTCGGCGGCGGCTCGTTCTGGGCCGGTCTCGGTGCCGGCCTGATCATCGCGATCTATGACTATCTGGGCTACAACACCACCGCCTACCTCGGTGCGGAGATGCGTGACCCGGGCCGCACCATCCCGCTGTCCATCGTCGCGTCGATCGTCGGCATCATGAGCCTGTATTTCCTGCTCCAGATCGGAGTGTTGGGCTCAGTCCCGCTCGAAGAACTCAAGAGCGCTTCGTCGGTCGCGTCGACGGTGCTCGAGCAAGCCTGGGGAAGCGGTGTGGCCAGGGTGGTGACCGTCCTGATCGTCGTCGCGGCGGTCGGCTCGGTCTTCGCCGGCCTCCTGGGCGGATCCCGGGTCCCCTACGAAGCAGCTCGCGACAAGGTCTTCCTGCCGATGTTCGGCAAGCTGCATCCGCGGCTTCACCTACCGACCGCAGGGGTGCTGGCGATGGGGGCCATCACGATGATCGGGTCGCTGTTCACCCTGACCACCATCATCAACGCTGCCGTGGCAACCCTGGTCATCATCCAATCGCTGGCGCAGGTCGCCGCCATCATTGTGCTGCGGCGCCGCCAGCCCGACCTGCCCCGTCCGTACCGCCAGTGGCTCTATCCCGTGCCGACCATCATCGCGCTCGTCGGCTGGGTGTACATCTACATCTCGGCGGAGTGGTTATCGATCGGGTTGTCACTGTGCTGGATCGCTATCGGTTGCGTGGCCTTCCTGGTCTATGCCAAGACCGAGCGGACCTGGCCGTTCGGGCCGAAGGACATCAAGGAGACCTTCGTCACCGGGTAGCCACGCCGAGGTCGACGTGTCGGCGGCGGGCTGGGGTTGGGTAGGGTCTCGGCGTGACTTCGAGCCCAACAGTCAAACCCGTAAACGCGCGTCTCGCTGAAGAACTCGCCGTAACCGAAGCTCAGGTAGCTGCCGCTGTGCGGCTGCTCGACGAGGGTGCGACAGTCCCGTTCATCGCGCGGTACCGCAAAGAGGTCACCGGCAGCCTCGACGACGGTCAACTGCGCGAGCTCGAGGAGCGGTTGGGATATCTGCGCGAGCTCGATGAACGGCGGGCCGCGGTGCTGGCATCCATCGAGGAACAGGGCAAGCTCACCGACGAACTCCGTACCGCCCTGCTCACCGCCGACACGAAGTCGCGGGTGGAAGACATCTACCTCCCGTACAAGCCCAAACGGCGCACCAAGGCTCAGATCGCGCGCGAGGCCGGTCTGGAGCCGCTGGCCGACCGCCTGCTCGCCGACCCGCTACTGGTCCCCGAGGCCGCGGCCGCCGATTTCCTCGGTGACGAGGTCGCCGATGCGGCCGCAGCGCTCGATGGTGCCCGCCACATCATCATCGAGCGGGCAGCCGAAGATGCCGAACTGGTCGGCGCGATTCGCACCAAATTCTGGGCCGACGGCACCCTGCGCACCGCACCCTATTCCGACGAGGCCGCAAAGAGTCCTGCGGCCCAGAAGTTCCGGGATTACTTCGAATTCGCCGAATCATTGGACACCATGCCGTCGCATCGGGTCCTGGCGGTCATGCGCGGCGAGAAGGAGCAGGCACTGGCACTGCGCTTCGACGGCGGGGAGGACCCTGGCTACGAAGTGATGGTCGCCGCGGCGTTGGGCGTTGACCTGACCGCCGGCGCACCGGCGACGCCCTGGCTGGCGACGACCGTCCGGTTGGCGTGGCGCACCCGCCTGATGATCTCGGCGGCAGTCGAAGCGCGGCTGCGATTGCGCCAGCGAGCGGAGGAGGAGGCGGTCTCGGTGTTCGCCAAGAACCTCAAGGACCTCCTGCTGGCCGCGCCGGCCGGTACCCGTACCACCCTTGGACTCGACCCCGGCTTCCGCACCGGAGTCAAGGTCGCCGTCGTCGACAGCACCGGCAAGGTGCTCGAGACGTGTGCGATCTACCCGCATGCGCCGCAGCGGCAATGGGATTCGGCGAAGGCGACGCTGGCCGCACTGGTGGCTCGCCACGGCGTGGAGCTGATCGCGGTGGGTAACGGCACGGCGTCGCGGGAGACCGACGCGCTGGCCGCCGAATTGATCACCGACATCCGCGCCTCGGGGGCCGCTGCCCCGACCAGGGCGATGGTCAGCGAAGCCGGCGCGTCGGTGTATTCGGCCTCCGCCTACGCGGCCCGCGAACTGCCGAACCTGGATGTGACAGTCCGTGGGGCGGTGTCGATTGCGCGCCGGCTACAGGACCCCCTCGCCGAATTGGTGAAGATCGAGCCCAAGTCGATCGGCGTCGGCCAATATCAACATGACGTGACACCGGGGACGCTCGCGCGCAGCCTGGATGCGGTGGTCGAGGATGCGGTCAACGCCGTCGGTGTCGACCTCAACACCGCCTCCGTCCCGCTGTTGGCGCGGGTATCGGGCGTCTCCGAATCGCTGGCCGAGGCCATCGTCACCTTCCGGGAGAAGACCGGGCCGTTCCGCAACCGCGCTGCGCTGCTAGACGTTCCGCGGCTCGGCCCCAAGGCGTTCGAGCAGTGTGCGGGGTTCCTGAGGATCCGGGGCGGCGACGACCCACTGGACGCGTCCGGAGTCCACCCCGAGGCCTACCCGGTGGTCAGGCGAATCCTGGACCGCTCCGGGGTGACGCTGGCCGAATTGATCGGGAACGAGCGCTCGCTGCGGTCGCTGCGCCCCGCCGACTTCGCCGATGACCGGTTCGGTGTGCCCACGGTGACCGACATCCTTGCCGAATTGGAGAAGCCCGGGCGTGATCCTCGCCCGGCGTTCTCCACCGCCACCTTCGCCGCCGGCGTCGAGAAGGTCGCGGACCTCAAGGTGGGAATGGTGCTCGAGGGAGTCGTCACCAATGTCGCTGCGTTCGGCGCGTTTGTCGACGTCGGCGTGCACCAGGACGGCCTGGTGCACGTCTCGGCGATGTCGGATCGGTTCGTCTCCGATCCACACCAGGTGGTCCGGTCTGGCCAGGTGGTGCGGGTCAAAGTCCTCGACGTCGATGTCGACCGTCAGCGGATCGGACTGACGCTGCGTCTGAACGACGCCCCGAAGCGGGACCAGCCCAAACCGGCCGAACGCCCCACCAACAGTGCGCGCGGGGACCGGCGCAGATCCCCGGCAGGCGGCAAACCCCCTCAGCGCGAGAGCAATCGGCCGTCGGGGGCGATGGCGCAGGCGCTACGCGATGCCGGCTTCGGTCGCTGATCTGGGCCGCTTCGGTGCCCGCTCAGATTCCCGGGCGCAGCGATCCGGCGATCGCGCTTCGAGGTACCGACACCTCGTCTGCCGCTCCACGACGGGCAGGATGTCGTTGAGCGGCTGGGTGCCGGGCCGGAACAGGGTGTCGAAGGTGATCGACGCCGCGTTGGTCTCGTCATAGGCGAATGTCTTGTACCAGGTCGCCGGGTGAGCTCCGCCGAGATCCTGATACACCTTCAAAACTGTTGTCCGGGTGGTGCTCTCGGGCGTTGCCGAGCTGTAAGAGGTGGACGTCTGCGGCGCCCAGTGCGCAGGCGGACACGCTGAGGACCCCAGCCGCCAGTGTGGTGTGGACGGTGCTCTTCATCGGCATGAGTTCCTCTCCCGGCAGTTATTTGCTTGCTACTGCAAGGGAAGTTTGCTGGACGGGTCGCCTCTTTGGGCCGAATTCGTTTGCTGTAGTTGTTCGTTGTCGCTCAACAACGGGTGCGTCCGGTGGTGACTGTGCCGTCCCAATGGTTGGTCTCAGACACCGGTGGCGCCGTCGGTCCGTTCCCGGATCAGATCGGCGTGGCCGCAATGGCGGGCATACTCGCCGATCATGTGAATGTAGATCCAGCGCAGGCTCACCTCGCTCGCTCCGAACGCGCTGGTATCGGTCAGTTCCCGCACCGCGCAGTTGGCCCGCGCCCGTGCGACCTCCTCCTGCCAGACCATCACCGCCTCTTGCGGCGAGGACTCATCGGACACCTCGAAGCCACCGTCATGACCCGCCCCGGCGCCCCGGCCGTAGATGGGCGCGGCGGTCTCCGTGGCGAGGATGCGGCGAAACCAGTTGCGCTCGACTTCAGCCAGATGCTGGACGAGGCCGAGGAGCGTCAGGGGTGAGGGCGGCGTCGTGGCGGTACGCAACTGCGCGTCGGTGAGACCGTCGCACTTGCTCAGCAGCGTCCAGCGATAGAAGTCCAGCCATGCCTCAAGGGTGGTGCGCTCGTCGGCATTCAGTGGCGGGGTGCGGCGTGCGTCCATGGTTCAATGCTGTCACGGATTCCCAGTGGATCTCCAGTCTGCGTATATTCAATTTGCAGAAAAGTCGTGGTTTCTGGCAATTCTCAGTCCACGTTTATGAGAATCATTAATTCCATTAACAAAATTGGCTTGGAGCTGGGCGTATACGCGTAGAGTTCGAATTCTGAACGATATTGTGCGATATTTCACTGAGTCGGTTTTGGGGAATGTTTTTCTGGGTCCGGAAGCGTTTAAAGGCGCATGACAGATACCGTATTTTCCCAATCCGTGAACCCCGTCGTCCTCGCACAGCGAGGCGACCCGAGGATCGCGGGCACCGCTACGGCGTTCACGCCGCACCGTTACGACCAGGACGAGGTGGCGCAGCACCTCACCGACTTCGCCGAACCCGGATTCGCCCGCTTCGCGCGAACTAGTGGCGTCGAGTATCGCAATCTCGCGCTACCGGTCGAGCGTTACCCGAGCCTCGAGGGCTTCACCGAAGCCAACGCGGCCTACCTCGAAGTGGCGGTCGATCTCGGCGAACAAGCCCTGCTCAGTGCACTTGACGCCGCGCACCTGCACCCGGATGAGGTCGACGCGATCGTCACGGTCTCCAGCACGGGAGTGGCCGTACCGACCATCGATGCGCGGATCGCGTCACGAGTCGGGCTACGTCCCGACGTCAAGCGGATACCGCTGTTCGGCCTGGGCTGCGTGGCCGGCGCCGCCGGCCTGGCGCGGGTTCACGATTATCTACGCGGTTACCCCCAGGATGTGGCGGTGCTGCTCTCCGTGGAGTTGTGCTCACTCACGCTGCAGCGCGACGACACCTCCATCCCCGCTCTGATCGGCGTGTGCTTGTTCGGGGACGGAGCCGCCGCCGTTGTCGCCACCGGTTGCGATCGCCCTCCGGCGGGGCTGCCCTTGCACGCCGGGCCACGCGTATTGGCAACGCGCAGTCGGCTATTCGCCGACACCATCGACGTCATGGGTTGGAACGTGAGCTCCAGCGGATTTCAGCTGGTGATGTCGCGCGACGTCCCCAGAATGGCCGACGACTATCTGGGTGACGAGGTCGACAGCTTCCTGAGCGACCGTGGTCTGAGCAGATCGGATATCTCGACCTGGGTGTGTCATCCGGGTGGTCCGAAAGTGCTGGAGGCGATCACCAACGCGGTCGGCATGCCCGACGCGGCCCTTCGGCACAGCTGGGAATCCATGCGTGACCACGGCAACATCTCCTCGGCCTCGGTGCTCGACGTCCTCGACCGCACCTTGGCGACGGCGCCGGCACCAGGATCGCTGGGGCTGATGCTGGCGATGGGGCCGGGATTCAGCTTCGAGTTGCTCTTGCTGGGATGGTGAGGGAAAACCGATGTTCTACTACCTGTTCATTGTTCTGATCGGCCTCGAGCGTCTGGTTGAGCTGGTGGTGTCTCGCCGAAATGCGAAATGGTCTTTCGCGCAAGGCGGCCGGGAGTTCGGCCAGGGCCACTACCCGGTGATGGTGGCGATGCATGCGCTGCTGCTGGTGTCCTGTGTCGTGGAGGTGTCCACGATGCACCGGCCCTTCCTGCCCTGGCTGGGTTGGCCGATGGTGGCGATCGTGGCGCTCAGTACCGCGGTGCGCTGGTGGTGCGTGTCCGTGCTCGGCAAGCACTGGAATCCACGCCTGATCGTCATCCAGGGCGCACCCCTGGTCCGCCGCGGTCCGTATCGATGGGTGCACCACCCCAACTACACCGCCGTCGCGGTTGAGGTCGCCGCGCTGCCGCTGGTCCATTCCGCCTGGCTGACCGCGATCGTGTTCAGCATTGCCAACGCGCTGGTGCTGACCGTGCGGATCCATGCGGAGAACACGGCGCTGGGGTATGCCTGAACGCAATTGACCGAGATGTCAAATTGAATGGCGGGCAATCGCTTTCGATTGCAGATCCGTCGTTCGGGCCTCGATACGGGGCAGTGGCTGTTAGGTTGTGATTCGTTGAGGTTCTAGAACCGCCGGGTTGACCGCATCCAGCTCGGTGCCGGGACACCCGCGAAGGGGGCCTTCAATGAGTCCTTCAATGAGTCCTTCATGAGTTCCGCTGCCGAGCGCGCCGCCGCGCTGGAACTGGTCGCCCGCCTCAAATCCGCCTATCCGGAGCTGCCGGATGCGCCCACCCCGGATCTGCTCGACCACGCCCGTCTGGTCGCGTATCTCAAGCCGGTCCACGACGTCGGCGGTGAGCCGGACGCGCCGATGAAATACGAGAACAAGGATTACGAATACTGGGAGCACATGACCTACGTGATGTGCGAGGTCTTGGCGTGGCGAGGCATCTGGCTCTCCGAGGAGCGTCGCCGCATCGGCAACGTCGACGTCGGGCGGGCGGTGTATCTCGGTCTGCCCTACTACGGCCGCTGGCTACTGGCGGTGGCGCGGGTGCTGATCGAGAAGCACCACATCGGCCTGACCGAGCTCAGCGAGCGGATGGCCGAAGTTCAGGAGCGTTATGTCGCAGGCCTAGAAGGCAAATCGCTCGAGGCGCAGCCGCGGTCCCAGGGCGGCGGTGCTGACGTCAAGCGCAACAGTCACCACCTCCACGCAGTCGGCAAGGGCGATCCACAGGTGTATGCCGGCAAGGCCGGCGAGCCGAGGTTCCGGGTAGGCGACGCCGTCGTGGTGCGTGAACTGCCGGTGCTGTTCTACACCCGCACACCGGAATACGCGCGCGGCGCGACCGGGGTGATCGACGCCGTGGCCTACGAAAGTCCCGCCGCCGAGGACGAGACGTGGGATCGCCCTGACGCGACCCCGAATGGTTCTACGTGGTCCGGTTTGCCATGGCCGATCTCTGGCACGGCTACACCGGAACGGCACAAGACAGCCTGCGCACCGAAATCCCCGAACACTGGTTGCAGGCTGCGGTAGGGAGCTGATGACATGGACGACCACGATCACGACCACGATCACGACCACGACCACGACCACGACCGAACGGTGAAGCCGATGGTCGACGAGATCACCGACTTCGAGGTCCTGGAGATAGCACTGCGCGAATTGTGCATCGAGAAGGGCATTTTCACCGCCGAGGAACACCGCCGCTTCACCGAGTTCGCCGAGCAGATCGGCCCCACGCCGGCCGCGCGGTTGGTGGCGCGCGCCTGGCTGGATCCCGAGTTCAAGGCGCTCGCTCTCGCCGAGCCGATGACGGCGAGCAAGGAGGTGGGTGTCGACTGGCTTGAACCGACCGGCTTCGGAACGCCCAGCGATTTCACCGCATTCGAGATCCTCGAGGACACCCCCGGCGTGCACCATGTGATCGTGTGCGCCCTCTGTTCGTGCTACCCGCGGCCCATTCTGGGTAACTCACCCGAGTGGTATCGGACACCCAACTATCGGCGACGCCTGGTCCGCTGGCCGCGGCAGGTCCTCGCCGAATTCGGTCTCTATCTGTCCGATGAAACCGAAGTTCGGGTGCAGGATTCCAACCAGAAGCACCGTTTCATGGTGATGCCCCTGCGTCCGGAGGGCACTGACGGCTGGAACGAGGATCAGCTGACCGAGATCATCACCCGCGATTGCCTGATCGGTGTCGCACTGCCCAAGCCGGGCGTGACGACCAACGTCATCACCGACACTCGTCCCGCCACCCACCCCGCCGGCCGATGACCGGCAGCCAGGCATCGCTGAGCCCCACGCTCGCCCACATCGTCGACCGAAATCAGGTGTGGCCCCGGATGGCCGCCAAGTACGGTGTGGACAATCCGGTACCGCCGTGGAAGACCAGCCTCGACGGGCTCTGCGACGCGATCGATCACGCGGTGTGCGACGCAGAGGTGCCGACTTTCAAGGAGCGGCGCGATGAGGAAGACGGTTTGTCCGCCACCGTGTATGCGGCGCTGCCCTACCCGGAGAGCCAGTTGGTGTCCCTTGCTCACTCCCTGCTGGTCCGCGGGGTGATCACCGAGGACGAATTGCGTCAACGGCTGTCGGTGATCCGGGCTCGACTGGAGGCCTGACCGACGCGATGTCCTCTGATCGGGGGACGACGATTCATCCGCGATGACAGCCGATCAGTGGATACCGGGGGCTGCGCCGGGCGACATAGTTGCGCTGAGTCGTCAAGAAAGCGGCGGCTCCCCAACTTTCTCAGGAGTGGCGATGACGAGCCCCACCGTGGTGATTCCACACGACGAATGGACGCTTTCCCCGGAGTTCGGTGGTGAGCGCGCGTACTTCGCCCAACAGGGCAACGGGGTCTTCCGACCGGAGCCGTCGGCCGTGGGACGGGATGACGGCATGCTCAGCGGGCCTGCGGTAGCGGCTCTGGTGGCCTCGACTCTGGAGCGCAAATACGGAGCCGTCGGGTTCACCCCCGCTCGACTGACCATGGATCTGCTCAAACCGGCGCGAACTGTCGCGACCCGCACTCAGACCCGGCTGATCCGGCACGGGCAGCGCACTCGCACCGCCGAATGCGACGTCATGCAGGACGACTGGATCGTAGCCCGGGCGACCCTGCTGCAGTACCGCTGCTCCGCCGCCCCGCTCGGCGAACAGTGGAACCCCGAGCGAGGCTTCACCCCACCGCAGACCGCGGACGGTGACCTGCTCTACCTCAGCAGTGACGATTCACACTGGAGCCCGATGGGCGTCGGCCATCACAACGCCGGGCACAAACGCGCCTACTACCGCGGCCCGGACGCGGTGGCAGGGTTGGCCGCCACGCCCTTCGTCCGGGCGGTGATCGTCGCGGCCGCGTCCACCAATCTGGTGACGAACCTGGGCAGCAACGGAATCGGCTACCTCAGTGGTGATCTCACGGTCGCTCTCACGCGCTCGCCGCGCAGCGATTTCATCGGCGTCCAGGCCGACACCCGTTGCTCGGCTGATGGGCTCTCGGTGGGCTGTGCGACGCTGTTCGACGAGATGGGTGCCTTCGGCACCGCGATGGTGACCGCGATGGCCGATCCCGCCGCGCGTATCGAAGCCGGGTCAGGAACCGTCCCAGTTGGCCAGCACCCGCAATCGTGACCACGGGATGTCGGTCATGTCGTAGTAGTCCCACGACAGCCCGGCGTTCGACCACACCGCACCCGGGTTCGTCGACGTGGCGTCCGGAGTGACTTCGAAGATGACAGCCATCGTCGCTCCGCCCTGATCCCCCACATAGGCTCCGTAGGTCTGCAGGGTCTTGGCGATCACCTTCTCGGCAGCGGAGATGCCCGCAATGGCGTCGACGTCGATGGACGGGTCGAGCTGGATTCGAGTGCCTTCGGGAATCGGTGTCGTGACTCCGGCCATGTTGGTGCCGTCCGACTTCGTGGCCGGACCGGTGAACAGCGAACTGGCGAGATTGCTCGAGATGAACAGCGCGTGATTGATGCCGGTGTTGGCGGCCACCGCAGCACTGAATTCGGCCGCGGTGACCACGCCCGCGTACCGCGCGATGTTGGTCCCCGTCGCCGAGCCGGTCTGGTCGACACCGTTGCCGCTGAGGTCGGTCATGCCGCCCCAGGCGCCTGACCACGAGTTGCTAGCACTGTCGTACTTTGCTTGCCAGATACCGAATGCCTTGCCTGTTGTGGGGTCGAGGATGGCGATCTGGCTGTCCGCGCCGGATGGCAACTTGACGCCGGTCGGAATCGGAACTGAGTAGGAGCCGAACGGATCACTCCCCCACGGCTCGGTGAGAGTCACGTCGTAGCGCGGAGTGGAACTCGTGATCGCCGAACCTGAGATCAGGGTGACTCCGTATTCGTAGAGATCGGCGACGTGCTTGGCATTGGCCGCGGACAGATATTTCACCCACGTGGCACTGTTGGTGGCCAGTACCGGGTTGGCGGGGATCGGCTTCCACAACCAGTCTGCCGCCTGGAAGTAGGGCGGAGTCTCAGTGGAGGTGACGGCGCCGGCGACAACGGTGATCTTGTCCAACCGTAGGTTACGGTCCTTGGACGCCGACTGCCGAAGATCGTTGGTGAACGCGACGGTGATGGTGTGTGTGCCGGCCGCCACCGACACCGGGATCGTGTAATCGGCCCACGCCGAGGACGACACCGTGGTGGTGGACACCACCGCACCATCGATGGAAACGGTCATCACCGGTGCGCCACTGTACTGGTCGCCTCGGGCACGGATGACCAGTCCCGTCGCCGATGGGAGGGCGAGTGTCGCCGAGGCCGTCGAATTCGTGGATAGCAGAAGCGCTTTGCGGTTCGATGCGGAGGAGTCGTTGTAGACATTGCCCGCCTTGGCCGGCGTGAGCGTCATGGTCTCGGCTTCCAGCGTGACATTCGTCGACCCCGTCGCCGCACCGCCGGCCGTGGTGGTCGTGGCGGAAGTGGTGGTGCTTCCGGCGGTCGCCGCGAACACTCCGGTGGTCCTGGTCGAGAATCCGAGCAAGGACTCGAGCTCACGGCGGGTCCAATCCAGCAGCGCCATGATCAGCTGGGCCACCGGGGGCGCAGCGGGCGGCTTGATGCTGTGGACCATGTTCTCCAGTGTCGACATGGCGCGACCGATGGTCGTGGTCGCGACCGCAACGGTATCTGCAACGCTGCTCGCGGTCGGCGACACCGGCGGGGCGACAGACTCGGCCACGGTGGCCGCGGCCGGCGTGGGGGTCGGGGTCTCTCGCCGCACTTCACCCACCGGCGACGCCGAGGTCGACGTGGCGACCTGGCCACGTGACATGGTGCGCCGGCCCGCCTCAGTGGCCGGGGATATCGGTGCCCGCACCGACGTGGTGCCAGTGCGCGTCGAGTCTTTGTCGGTGGCTGAGCGCCGGCTCGACGGCGCCGGAGAGGGATGGCGCGCAGGTCGCGAGCCGCGTGCGGTCGCCGAACCGTCCTGCGCCGGCGCGGTGGCGGCCGGCGACTGTGCCGAATCCCTGGCGGCGGTGTCGGCATGCGCTGTCCCGAGTCCGGCCATTGCCGTGCCAATACCTAATGCGACAGCTAAACCGCCGATTCGGCCAATATAGGAGGCGTAAGAAACCGAAACGTTATTGGGTTTTCCGGGCACCCGCGACAGGGCTGCGCTCGACTGAGGTTCTCGTGCAGACATGCTGTCCCCCCATCCAATCGGCCGACGTCAGGCACCATTTCGCGAGGCGAACGGTGCTGCCGTTCCGGCGTCGTTGTCGCAAGCGCAAATTACCAATTACTCGATCCCCCGTCCTGTCGTTCATACAGAAAAGGTCAAAAGTCTCTATTCCGGTAACCTTCCATAATTTGCCGCAGTGTTATTGGCGATAATTTCATTGGCCAATAAATGCGCCGTGTACAGGAAAACAATCAAGATCGTGCAAGTTCAGCAAACATTCACGCCGTCACCATGGCGGCCACCACGTCTCGGTTGCGTCCGCCCGATGGCTGCGACGCCAGCCCTAGAGTGCACACATGAGCCTCGTCAGCTATGAACTCGACGCGCACGTCGCGACGATCACCCTGAACCGCCCTGAGGCGCGCAACGCCATCAACGGGGCGCTGCGCCGCGAACTCAACGCAGCCTGGGACCGGTTCCGTGACGACGAAGAGGCATGGGTGGGGATCCTGACGGCCACCGGTGAGGTGTTCTGTGCCGGTGGTGACCTGAAGGACGGTGAGGGGTCGGTCGGCACCTTCGGCGGGACGTTCTGGGAGAAGCCGACCGTCAACTCGTTCGAATCCGGTATGGAGCTTTTCAAGCCGACTATCGCCGCCGTCCACGGGCCCTGTGTCGGCTACGGGCTTACCGGCGTGCTGTTCTGTGACTTCGTCATCGCCTCTACCGCCGCCACCTTCTCCTTTCCCGAGGTCGCTCTAGGCATGCCGACCATCGTGGGCGCCATCCGGTTGCCGCACCGAGTCGGCTGGGCCAACGCGATGGAGTTGCTCCTGACCGGCAAGCCGATAAACGCCAACCGTGCCAAGGAGATCGGGCTGGTGTGGCGACTGGTCGAACCGGACGATCTGCTCGCCGAGGCACGGGCCTGGGCCCGCACACTGACCGAGGCGGCACCCCTGGCGCAGCGTGCCACCAAAGAGGTCGCGTGGCGCACAGCGGATATGGGGTGGGTCGAATCGGTGCGATTCGGCGAAGTGATGCGCAAGGTGGCCGGCGCCACCGAAGACGTCAGCGAAGGTCTACAGGCGTGGCGCGAGAAGCGCCCGCCCCGGTGGAAAGCCCGCTGACCTCCCGCGGATGCGCCGACGCTGGCGCACTACCCGCCGAGTTGTCCGGCGAGGTACTGGTTGCGGCAGGCACGCCGAGCCAGCTTGCCGCTGGTCGTGCGCGGGATGGCCCCCGCGGGCAGCAGCCGCACCTCAGCGGCTTCGATGCCGTGCCGGCGGTAGATCGCGGCCCGGATCGCCGCGATCGCCGCCTGAGGATCGCTGCGGCTTGTCCCGGCAGCCCGTTCGGCGATGATCACCAGCCGCTCTGTATTGGTTTCGCCAGCGGGACAGACGGATTCGCCAGCCGGAGCCGAAAACGCCGTCACGTACCCGCGGCGGACGATCGGCGAGGAATCGGCGGCGGTCTTCTCGATATCGTGCGGATAGAAGTTCTGGCCGCCCACCGTCACCAGATCGGCGAGGCGACCGGTGACGTAGAGTTCCCCGTCGAAATGGAATCCGAGGTCGCCGGTGCGCAGCCAGGTCGCCTCAGCCGGCACGCCGGTCGCGTGACTGCCGTGCTCCAGGCGACGAGAAAGCCTGGCGCCGAACGTCTGTCGACTCTCTTCGGGCAACCCCAGTAGCCGCGGCCGACGTTGTCACCGTGCAGCCAGATCTCGCCGATCTCACCGTCTGGCACTTCCGCCGCGCTGTCCGGATCGACCATCACCGCCCACTGGCTGCGGGCCACTTGACCACAGGACACCTGCGCGACGGCGTCCGCGTCACCGGGTGCGACCCGCCGCGCATGCCCAGCGGCCAGTTGGTCACGGTCCAGATGGATCACACTGGCTCTGGCCGTCGGCGCGATGGTCGAGACGAACAACGTCGCCTCGGCGATGCCATAGGACGGCTTGAAGGCAGTGGGCGGCAAGCCGTGCGGCGCGAATGCCGCATTGAACGTCGTGATGGCATCGATGCTGACCGGCTCGGAGCCGATGATCATCACGACGTTGGCCAGGTCGATGTCTTCGTCGGGCCCCGGTAGCCCGCGCTGCGCGGTCCATTCATATGCGAAATTCGGTGCCGCAGTGACGACATGGCCCTCGCGGGAGCCGGCGGACAGTGCGTGGATCCAGCGCCCCGGTCGTCGGATGAAGGCAGTCGGCGACAGCAACGTGGAGTGCCCGCCGTAGACCGTCGGGAATCCGATCATGGACAGTCCCATGTCGTGGTAAAGCGGTAACCAGCTGACGCCGTGGGTGTTTCGGTCTAACAGGTCGATCGAGAGGATCATCTGGATCAGGTTGGTGCCGACCGCGCGGTGGGTGATCTCAACTCCCACTGGTGGTCGCGTGGACCCCGACGTGTATTGCAGATGCGATACGTCGTCGACGTCGATGGCGGTCGGGGTGAACTCGTCCCCAGCGGAATCGGGGATGTCATCGATGACCAGCACCTGTGGCCGTCGTCCCGGCGGCAGCTTAGCCAGGAAACCCGCGACGCCGTCGTGCGCGGCTGCGGTGGTGAGGACGACGGCCGGCTCGGAGTCGCCCAACGCGATGTCGAGACGTTCGGCGTGCCCGGGCAATTCGGGTGCGAACAGCGGCACCGCGATGGTTCCTGCCTTGATCGCGGCGAAAAACCCCGCGATGTAGTCGAGGCCCTGTGGGGCCAGGATCGCGACGCGGTCACCGGGATCTGCCAACCGCTGGATGCGGGCTCCGATGGCGCGCAACCGGCGACCCAGTTGAGCCCAGGTCAGCTCGATAGCCTCGCCGTGCGCCGAATGGCTGTGATCGAGGTACCGATAGGCAACGGAATCACCGACATTGGCGACGTTGCGCTCGATCAGTGAGATGAGCGTCACGTCCGGTGGCAGCACCACCCCACCGTCGGCATCCAGGCAATCCTCGATGCGCAACAGACCCTCGGGTGGTGCCTGGGTGCGGCCGCGATCCATGACCGCAGTGTAAGCATCTCCAGGCCCGCTCCCGGTGGGTCCCACGCGGGTGCTGACCGGCTATCGTGGGTGCGATTTCGACCACTACGACGACGGGGTGTGCATGCCGAGTTGGATCGCGGAGTTGGTCCGGCTCGACGGCAGCGACCAGTCCTACCGCACGTCGGCCACCTTCGGTGCGGGTCCCCGGCTGTTCGGCGGGCTGATCGCCGCGCAGGCGCTGGCGGCCGCTGCGGCGACCGTCGACCCCGATCGCCTGCCGCAGTCGTTGCATGCTTATTTCATCAAAGGGGGCAGGATCGGTGTCGACATCGAATACACCGTGGAGCTCACCCGTGACGGCCGCTCCTTCAACACCCGCCGGGTGACCGCGGTGCAAGACGGAGCCGCGATTTTCGAGATGATGGCCTCCTTCCATCGCCCGGAGACCACCACCGACTGGCAGTGCTCGGAGCCGCCAGCGGTGACGCTGCAGGAGGCGGTTCCGCTTCCCGGACTTCCCGAGAAGTGGGCGGATCACTTCGAACTGCGGATTGCCCCCGGTGAGCCGGTCGACTGGCCGCGCCAGCCGTTCTGGTTTCGGACGCGCGAGCCCGTCGAAGATGATCCGGTGCTGCAGGCATGTGCCTTGACCTTCATCTCCGACATCGGTTTGGTGTCCGCAGGCCGCCCGCCCGGAGCCGAGCTGCCTGGCCCAGGTGGTGCGGCCAGCCTCGATCACGCGTTGTGGCTGCACCGGCCGACCGACGTACACCAATGGCACCTTTATGACGCGGCCGCCGTCAGCCACAGCGACGCGCGAGGTTTGGCGCGCGGCACGATGCGGCGGGCGGACGGCACGTTGGTGGCCAGCGTGGCCCAGGAATCGCTCTGGCGGTTGTGATCCCCCGACTTCGCGCTGCGCTGCGCTATGTTCTGCGCCGTGCAGAGTTTCTCGGACCGACACCGCGCCGGAACACCGCGGCGACGCCTTGTTGCGCAGTCCGCTCACCGATGATGCGGTACTCGATGTGGCCGACATCGCACGTCGGACCACCTCGATCGGACCCCGGACGAACAGACAGCGCAGGGTGGGCCGCATCAGCTGGAAGCAGGGTTGGAAAACCGGTGTTTAAGTCGCGCCGAGTTCGGGAACAATGTCGCATTCGCTCGCGTTGACGCCACAGTCCACGCGGACCGATCTGAAAGGCACGGACCATGACGGTTGATTACGACGCCCCCCGGCGCACCCAGGCCGAGCCTGAGGAAGAATCCCTCGAAGACTTGGCAGGTCGGCGTAAAGATGCGGCTACGGCCGTCATCGACGTCGACGAAGGTGAGGCCGCGGATTCCTTCGAGCTGCCCGGTGCAGACCTCTCCGATGAGGAACTGACCGTGCGGGTCATCCCCAAGCAGGCCGACGAGTTCACCTGCAGCAGCTGTTTCCTGGTGCACCATCGCAGCCGGTTGGCCGACGCCTCCGCCATGATCTGCACCGATTGCGCCTAAGAGCTGCAACGTTGTTGGGTCCCAACGACTCTGCCAATGACAAAGGATGCGGGGCCGGTTCCGGCCCCGCATCCTTTGTTATCGCAGGTGTTCTGGCTGATTAGGCGATGACACGCACCAGGTAGGGAGCCAGGTCAGTGGTCCGCACCGGTGACACCGCGACCACGGTGTCGGTGACTTCGAGCATCTGCCCGTTCCCCAGGAACATGGCAACGCTTTGCGTGCCATCCGGGCCGTAGAAGAGCAGGTCGCCGGGCAGCGCCTGATCGGCGGTCACATGCTGACCAACCTTGTACATGTCACCGGAGGAGCGGGGCAGCTTGGCGCCCACGCCCGCGTAGACGTATTGGATCAGACCCGAGGAATCGAATCCGACCGTCGTCGCGCCGGGCCCCTTGCCCAGCGTCGGCCCGGTGATGTCGCCGCCTGCCCAGGAGTACGGGACCCCGCGCTGGGCGAGCCCGCGATCAATCACGATCTGGACGTACTGGTCGCGGCTGACCGGTGCGGCGGCCGCGGTGGCAGTCACCAAACCAGGGATCGCCAGCAGCATCGCCAGGCCGATCACGAAGGCGCACAACCTTTTCATCATCATCTCCACCTCTCCGAGCGCCGCGGTGGCGCTATGCCACCGCGGAGCCACGACCATCTCCCCCGTGACTGCAACCCCGTGGAGCAAAGCCCCGCGCGTTAACAGAAGTCACTTCTGTCACTTCTACAGCAAACTGCGGAGCACCGCGCGCCGCGCTTAACACGCGAACTGGGCTTTTGTCCGAACCGTGATGCAACGGTGTCCGAAGTGGTGCGTGCCGTTGCCCGTTCAGTTGCCATTTCGGCCGGTGGAACGGCCGGTCCGGCGAATCGCCCAGCGGCGCGCTCGGCGGGGTCTGGAATCGACACAGCTCGGTGATCTCGGCAACGGTTGAGCCCCTGCCGGCTCGCAAACCGGGCGGGCGAAGGGGAAAGTCCGGGCCGCGTTCAGGTGAGGTCGATCAACCGCCAAGAGCATTGCGACAGCGCCGGTTTCCACCGTCTCTGCGTGGACATTGCGCACTCGCGCCGATCGCCTCGTCAGCGCGATAGCACCGAACGGCAACTGTGAATGTACCGAGACAACGCGCACTGATCGGCCAGCGCACGGCTGACCGGCGGATTCGGTGTCGGCGAAGTCGCGGCCGGGTACCCCGTACGGTCCGCCACCGTCGAACCATGAGGACTCGCCGTGAGTGAAACCAGTCAGCGCCAACTCGGCGAGTCCGACAGCCCGATCGAGGACGAACTCGAAGAGGCGTTCAACCGCATGGTCGACGAAGGCAGCCAGCGACTCCACCGAAGTTGGCGGGAAGTGCTGGTCACCGGTTTTTTCGGCGGCACCGAGGTGGCGATGGGGGTGCTCGCCTACCTCACCGTGTTGCACGAGACCCACAATCAACTGCTGGCGGGGTTGGCCTTCTCGATCGGCTTCCTGGCATTGCTGCTCGGTCGCAGCGAGCTGTTCACCGAGGGTTTTCTGGTGCCGGTCACCACCGTGGCCGCCCGGCGAGCCAGCGCTGCGCAGTTGGGAAAGCTGTGGAGCGGCACCTTGGTGGCCAACCTCGTCGGAGGTTGGTTGATCATGTGGCTGATCATCACCGCGTTCCCCAAACTGCGCGCGCAGACCATCGAGTCGGCCCAACACTTTGTGACCGCGCCGCTCTCGCTGCAGAGTATGGCCCTGGCGGTGCTGGGTGGGATGGCCATCACGTTGATGACCCGCATGCAGCACGGCACCGACTCGGTGCCGGGAAAGATCGCCGCCGCCGTGGCCGGGGCGTTTCTGCTGGCGGGCCTTCAACTGTTCCACTCGATTCTGGATTCGCTGCTGATCTTCGGCGCACTGTCCACCCGGGAGGCACCGTTCGGATATCTGGACTGGCTGGGGTGGTTCGGATACACCGTGGTGGGCAATGTCCTCGGCGGGTTGGTGCTGGTGACGTTGCTGCGGCTGCTGCGCAGCAAGGAGCGGCTCAAGGACGAGCGTCGCAGCGCTACTCCCCCGCCGCCTGCAGAATGAGCATGGCCACGTGCAGAGAGGTCCTGGACTCCGCGTCGTCGAGGTCCAGGCCGACGATCCGTTCCAGCGCCTCCAACCGGGAATAGAGCGTCGGGCGTGACATGTGCAGTGTGCGGGCCAACTCAGCCTTGTTACCGCCGGCGTCGAGGAAACTGCGCAGCAGGTCGAAGAATTCGTCCCCGTGTTTGGCGCGATGCGCCAGCAGCCCGGCCAGTTCGGTCTCGGCGAACGCCTGCACGCGCGAGTCGGCCCGGATCAGCGAGAGCAAACCACGCAGTCGGACGTCGGCTGCCCGATGAAAGGCCTTGTCGCGCAGGGGCATCGACATGGCGACCTCGGCAACGTGGCCTGCCTCGCGGAGTCCGCCGACGGCGTCGACGAGTCGGCTCGATTCCGGTCCGACGCCGATCACACACTCACCGACACCGTCGAGCCGCTTGACCGTCCGCCGGATCCCGGAGCAGAGCTCGTCCAGAACGGAGTCCAGGGCACCGGACTGCGCGGTGGTCCGCTGTGGTGCCAACACCAGATCGATCTGTCCGTCGTCGCGGGTGGCAGCCAGGCCGGTATGGCCGGCCGCTCGCACGGTGTGCATGATCGCGTCCAGAGTTCGCGCGCGCCGCTGCTGAATCACGACCTGGTCGGCGCCGACGACCTCCCGTAGTCGCGCCGCCAGGGGTACGTAGGTCAGTGCCGGGCGCAGACCCAGCGCGTGCGCGCGTGCGGTGGCCTCGCCTTCGTCGACGATGCGGCCCCGGCGCAGGTCGTCGACCAGACCGCTCTGCGCCCGCAACTCCAGCGAGCTGCGGTTCTGCTCGGCCATCCGGTGCAGCGCCAGTGCCTGCGCCGCGCGCTCCATTGTCATCACCGCCCGCGCGTCGGCGTCGGCCAGTTGCGGGCCGATCAAGCGGCCCCACTCCTCCCGATAGGGCCCCACCGGGCAGGCCGTCCACGCGCCGGCGGCGGTCAGCCGGGACCGACGGTCCCAGTCCGCCAGCAGTACCGACGCCGGCATGCCGCGCCCGTCGAATGCCAGCACCTGCCGGTTGAGGTCTTCGAGCACGATCGGGGTGTCCAGCATTTCGGCCGCAGCGGACACAATCTGGTCGATCGAGGCGCGGCGCATGCTCAGTGCCGTGAATTCCTCGTGGACCCGCTGGCCGTAGGCCACCTCGGCGTATTGGTCGGCGACGATCCTGCGGTGCACCTCCTCGGTGATCTCGACGAAGCGAACCGGGCGGTGCAGCGCGATCACCGGCAGCGACAGCCTCGTGCCGATCTCCCGCACCGAGGGCGGCACCGCGTCGATGTGCAGCCCGAGTTCGACCACGACGCCGACTGCGCCGGCGGCCGCCAGGCCGGGCAGATACTCGACGCAGTGATCCGAGTCGGCCAGCGCCTGACCCGTGGTCAGCACCAGCTCGCCGCCGGTGAGCAGCCCGGACAAATCGGCCAGATCGCTGACATGGACCCAGCGCACCGGCTTGTCCATCGGTCCCGAACACACCACCTCGGGCTCGCCGGCCCGCACGGTAGACAGGTTGAGGATCTCCCGAAGCGTCGGCTGCATTTACATAGTGTAAGAGAAAATCCAGAATTGCTGACAATGCGTCGGCGGCTATCGATCCGTGACGAGCTCAGAATCAAGACATGACCCTCACCGCGCCCAACACTCGAGTCCGCACCATCGGCCACTGGGCCGAGGGCAAGAACTTCGCCGGCACCAGCGATCGCACCGCGCCGGTCACGAACCCGGCTACCGGTCAGGTCACCGGCCAGGTGGCCCTGGCCGACGTTGCCGATGCTCGTGCGGTCATCGACGCCGCCGTCGCGGCGTTCCCGGCCTGGCGCGACACCTCCCTGGCCAAAAGGACCGCCTGCCTCTTCTCGTTCAGGGAACTGCTCAACGCCCGCAAGGAGGAGTTGGCCGCGATCATCACCGCCGAGCACGGCAAGGTGCTCTCCGATGCTCTCGGCGAGGTCAGCCGCGGCCAGGAAGTCGTCGAATTCGCCTGCGGCATATCGCACTTGCTCAAGGGCGGGATGACCGAGAACGCCTCGACCAACGTCGACGTCGCCTCGATCCGCCAGCCGCTCGGGCCGGTGGCCATCATCAGCCCGTTCAACTTCCCCGCCATGGTGCCGATGTGGTTCTTCCCCGTCGCCATCGCGGCTGGAAACACCGTGGTGCTCAAGCCGTCCGAGAAGGACCCGTCGGCCGCACTGTGGATCGCCGAGCTGTGGGCCGAGGCGGGCCTTCCGGCCGGCGTGTTCAACGTGCTGCAGGGCGACAAGGTCGCCGTCGACGAACTGCTGACCAACAAGGACATCAAGGCCGTCTCGTTCGTCGGCTCCACGCCGATCGCCCAGTACGTCTACTCCACCGGCACCCTGCACGGCAAGCGCGTCCAGGCCCTCGGCGGCGCCAAGAACCACGCGGTGATCCTGCCCGACGCCGACCTCGACCTGGCCGCCGACGCGATGGTCAACGCCGGTTTCGGCTCGGCGGGCGAGCGCTGCATGGCCATCTCGGCCGCAGTGGCGGTCGGACCGATCGCCGACGAACTCGTCGCCAAGATCGCCGAGCGGACCACGACGTTGAAGACCGGAGACGGAACCCGCAACTCCGACATGGGCCCGCTGGTCACCAAGGCCCACCGCGACCGGGTGGCCTCCTACATCGATGCCGGCGAAGCCGACGGCGCCACCATCGTCGTCGACGGCCGACAGGTCTCGGCGGATGGCGGTGAGGACGGGTTCTGGCTCGGCCCCACCCTGATCGACAACGTCACCCCCGAGATGAGCGTCTACACCGACGAGATCTTCGGACCGGTGCTGTCGGTGGTCCGGGTGCAGACCTACGACGAGGCGTTGGCATTGATCAACTCCAACCCCTACGGCAACGGAACGGCGATCTTCACCAACGACGGTGGGGCGGCACGCCGCTTCCAAAACGAGGTCGAGGTCGGCATGGTCGGCATCAACGTGCCGATCCCGGTGCCCACCGCCTACTACAGCTTCGGCGGCTGGAAGAGTTCGCTGTTCGGCGACACCCACGCACACGGCACCGAAGGCGTGCACTTCTTCACCCGTGGCAAGGTAGTGACGACGCGGTGGCTTGATCCCTCCCACGGCGGCATCAACCTCGGCTTCCCGCAGAACCACTGAGATCACTGAGCCCGGAAAGAGGCGCACCCGCATGACTGCTACCCAGTCCCACATCCTGCCCAGCGGTCAGGACATCGACACCGCCCGGGCGGAGGCCGCCCGGGCCTACGAACTGGACCGCCAACACGTGTTCCACTCGTGGTCGGCGCAGGCGCAGATCAAGCCGATGACCATCGTCGCCTCGGAGGGCTCCTACGTCTGGGACGGCGACGGCAACAAGCTGCTCGACTTCTCCTCGCAGTTGGTGTTCACCAACATCGGCCACCAGCATCCGAAGGTCGTCGCCGCGATCGCCGAGCAGGCCGCCAAGTTGTGCACGATCGCTCCGCAGCACGCCAACGCCGCCCGCTCCGAGGCGGCCCGGCTGATCGCCGAGCGCACCCCGGGTGATCTGAACCGGGTGTTCTTCACCAACGGTGGCGCGGACGCCGTCGAGCACGCGGTGCGGATGGCCCGGCTGCACACCGGCCGCCGAAAGGTGCTCTCCCGCTACCGCTCCTACCACGGCGGCACCGACACCGCGATCAACCTCACGGGTGATCCGCGGCGCTACCCGAACGACTACTCCAGCGCCGGTGTCGTGCACTTCAACGGCCCGTTCCTGTACCGCTCGTCGTTCTTCGCCGAGAACGAGCAGCAGGAGTCCGAGCGCGCGCTGGACTACTTGGAGCGCCTGATCGCCCACGAAGGTCCGGCAACCATCGCCGCGATCATCCTGGAATCCGTCCCCGGCACCGCCGGCATCATGGTGCCCCCGCCCGGCTACATGGCCGGTGTTCGGGAGATCTGCGACCGGCACGGCATCGTGTTCATCGCCGACGAGGTGATGGCAGGGTTCGGTCGAACCGGAAAGTGGTTCGCCATCGACAATTTCGACGTCGTGCCAGACCTGATGACCTTCGCCAAGGGTGTCACGTCCGGGTATGTACCGATGGGCGGTGTGGCGATCAACGATGCGATCGCCGCAACCTTCGCCGACCGTGCCTACCCCGGCGGGCTGACCTACTCCGGGCATCCGCTGGCCGCCGCCGCCGCGGTCGCGACGATCAACAGCATGGAAGACGAGGGCATGGTCCCCAACGCCGCCCGGATCGGCGAGCAGGTGCTCGGTCCGGGACTGCGCGAGTTGGCGCAGCGCCACCCGTCGGTGGGCGAGATACGCGGGCTCGGCGTGTTCTGGGCGATCGAACTGGTGGCCAACCAGCAGACCCGCGAACCGCTCGCGCCTTACGGCGGCTCGAGCCCGGCGATGAATGCCGTGCTCGCTGCCTGCAAGTCCGGTGGCCTCTTGCCGTTCGCCAACTTCAACCGCATCCATGCGGTCCCGGCCTGCAACATCACCGACGCCGAGGTGGCCGAGGGGTTGGCCATCCTGGACAAGGCGCTCGACGTCGCCGACGAGCACGTCACCGGCTAGACCTGGTACGGGGTGGTGTGCTGGGTCAGGATGAACAGCATCAGCCCCAGGCACAGCAGCACGTTGATCGCCACCAGGATCGCGGCGAACACCACCAGCCCGTGAACGCAACGACGTTGCGCCCGCCCGCGTTTGCAACGGCGTTGCTCGTTGAGGAGTTGGGTGGCGGTCAGTGCGAAGCTGACGTCGACGAGTTCGTCGTCGGTGGCTGACCCGCCGCTGGCGATCTGCTGCAGACGTTCAGGCGGAATTCCGACCCCGACGCCGGCGAAATCGCGGCTCATCCGTCGGAGCTGTCGGGGGCTCGATCGATAGCTCGGCAGGCGCGGGTCGGACCAGTCGGTCATAGCTTTCTGACTGTAGTGCGGGGTGCCCCGCACCGCGTCCGGATTGACCGCGAACGCCGCGCGGCGCCCGACTACAGGCCCGGCTGATCGGCGATGATGCCCAGCCAGATCTGGGCTACGTCCATGGCGACCTTCTCGCTGATGAACGCGTGCTGAGTGCCGGTGTAGACGTCGCGGAATCCGCGCTCGAGCCGGCTGCCTTCCCGGATCGAGGTGGTGCCGGCGGCCAGATGCGCCCACTCGGCGGCGCCGCGCGCCACATCGGTGGCGTACACCGCCGCCACCCGCATATCCGCTCGCAGCGTCGGGGTCAGGTCGGCGCCGGCGGCCACGGCGGCCTCGGCGGTGCCGAAGGCGTCCAGGACCAGCAGCCGCGCCGCCCGCCACGCCGCGACGTGATGGGCGAGATCCTTCTGGAATGTCGGCCGGCTGGCCAGCGACGCCATATCGCTCATCCGGAACTTGGTCGCCGCGAGTTCCTGGACATCGTCGAGCATGCTCTTGGCCACCCCCAACGCCCACGACGCGTGCCCGGCCGCCGTCACCGGCATCAGTCCCATCCTGGTGGCCGGCGAGCTGCCCCGGTGCGGGGCGGAGCAGAACAGCGGGAACGTCCGGTACCCCGGCACGAAGACGTCCTCGACGCCGTAATCGTAGGAGCCGGTCGCCTTGAGGCCCTGTACATGCCAGCCGTCTTTGAAAACGACCTGCTCGCGCGGGATCACCGCCACCTGCATGTCGGGCAGTCCACCCGGGCCCATCACCGGCTGGCCGTCGACCATGGGGAAGAACCCGGCGCAGACGTACTCGGCGTGGCCGGTGCCGGAACCGAAACTCCACGAGCCGGTCAGCCGGTATCCACCGTCGACCGCAACACCCTGGCCGTTGGGAAAGAACTGGCCGCCCATGGTCACGTGGTTGCCGTTGGCGGTGAAGACCTCGGCGAAGCCCGCATCGGGGAGGTAGGCCGCCGCTGCGAACGATGACGGCAGGTTGGCGATGCCCACCCAGCCGAAGGACCCGTCCTGCCACGCCATCTCGATCCAGGTCTCGATCATCTCGGCGAAGGTGGGTTCCGTGCCGCCTGCCGCGACCGGATTGAACGCCGACATCAGTCCGCTGGTCCACATCTCCTCGACGACCGCGGCGGTCAAGGTGCGTTGCCGTTCTGATTCGGTGGCCTGTTCCGTCACCAGATCGCGCATCCCCCGGGCCAGCCCCACCAGCCGGTACTCCGTGTCAACTGTCGACGTCATTGTCTGTTCCTGATCGGTAGTGAACAACTCTGCAAAACTGTATACGGCCGGTGCCGTGGGGGAAGCAAAGCTGCGAAATCACCGAGCGGGCATCGGTTTACCAGACCACCTCGGCGGCCGCCGCGACGTTTGCCCTGCGTCCGGGTGCGCCCTGCTGCGCCCAGTACAGGTTGGTGTGGGCGATCACCTGGTCCGGCGGCGGGGCACCCCAGGCCGACAGGTCTTCGGTGGTGTGAGCGTCGGCCACCAGCGTGACGTCGTATCCGCGGGTGAAGCCGCCATGAATCGTGCAGCGGATGCACTGATCGGTTTGGGCGCCCACCACAACCAGGTGCCCGACACCGAGGTCGGCGAGAGTGCTCTCCAGATCGGTGTCCTCGAAGGAGTCGCCGTAGTTCTTGGCGATCAGCGGCTCGTCGTCAGCTGGGCTGAGCTCGGCGACGATGCGCCACGGCTCACTGCCCACCGGCAGGTCCGCATCGGCATGCTGAACCCAGATCACCGCGATGCCGTCCCGCCGCGCCCGCCCCACGAGTGCGGCGATGTTGGCCACCACCTCGTCCCTGGCATGGGCACTCGCGACCACACCGGCTTGGACGTCGATGACCAGCAGCGCCGTATAGACCCGGTTCGCCAGTGTCGTCATGACCGCGATCGTATGCAGTGGCCCCGATGGCCGCATTTGCTCGGCGAGCGCGCCGCACGCCGATGAGCCATAGTTCACGGGAGCGACTCGTGGCCCTCGCCTTGCCGCAACACGGTGATGCCAGACTTCGGGTCCTCGTACGGATCGAGAAGCGGTCTGGGATCAGGAGAAGGCAATGACCGATGTCGTGAACACCGCGCCGGGTGACGTCGCCGACCCCGAGGGCGGTTCGTCCGCGCGCCCGCACGAGCACAGCCGGACCGGCCTGTCGGCGGACGCCCTGCGTCGGGCGATCAGCGACCATCTGACCTACTCGATAGCCAGACCCGCCGCCGCACTGACCGCGGAGCACTACTACCGCGCGCTCGCACTGGCGGTGCGCGACCGGATGCAGCAACGCTGGATGGCCACCACCCAGGACTGGCTCGACCTGTCCAACAAGGTGACGTGTTACTTCTCAGCGGAGTTCCTGATGGGTCCGCAGCTCGGCAACAACCTGTTGAACCTCGGTATCGAGGCCCAGGCGCGCGAGGCGCTGGCCCAACTGGGCCAGGAACTCGACGAGATCATCGCCTGCGAAGAGGAGCCCGGGCTAGGCAACGGCGGCCTGGGCCGGCTGGCCGCGTGCTACCTGGATTCGCTGGCCACTTTGGAGCGCCCGTCCATCGGCTACGGGATTCGTTACGAGTTCGGCATTTTCGACCAGGAGATCCAGAACGGCTGGCAAGTCGAGAAGACCGACAACTGGCTGGTGCGCGGAAACCCCTGGGAGATCGACAAACCGGACGCGAGCTACATCGTCAACTGGGGCGGCCACACCGAACAGTACGAGGATCTCGCCGGCCACCACCGGGCCAGGTGGATCCCCCAGCAAGTGATCAAGGGCGTGTCCTACGACACCCCCATCCAGGGTTATGGCGTCAACACCTGCAACACGCTGACCCTATGGAGTGCCCGATCGGTCGAATCGTTCGCGTTGGAAGCCTTCAACACCGGCGACTTCTACAAGGCCGTCGAGGAGGAGGTTGTCGCCGAGAAGGTATCGAAGGTTCTCTACCCCAACGACGAGCCCGATGCCGGCAAGCGGCTGCGCCTGCAGCAGCAGTACTTCTTCGTCTCCTGTTCGCTGCAGGACATCCTGCGCATCCACACCGAGCGGGCCGGGCTGCCGCTGGAGGCGCTGCCGCAGAAGTGGGCGATCCAGCTCAACGACACCCATCCGTCGATCGCGGTGGCCGAGCTGATGCGCCTGCTCATCGACGAGCATCACCTCGGCTGGGACGAGGCCTGGGCCATCACCCTGGAAACATTCGGCTACACCAACCACACCCTGCTGCCCGAGGCGCTGGAAACCTGGCCGCTGGGCATCTTCGGCGAATCGCTGCCCCGGCACCTGGAGATCATCTACGAGATCAACGAACGCTTCCTCGACGAGGTGCGCGACAAGTTCCCCGGCGACGAGGACCGGCTGCGGCGGATGTCGCTGATCGGCGAGGACGGCGGCAAGAGCGTGCGGATGGCGCACCTGGCCACGGTAGGCAGCCACGCGGTCAACGGAGTGGCGGCCCTGCACTCCGAATTGCTCAAAGCCAGTGTGCTCAAAGACTTCTACGAGATGTGGCCGGAACGCTTCGGTAACGTGACCAACGGCGTCACGCCGCGACGGTTCCTGGCCCTGTCCAATCCGGGACTGCGCACGCTGCTCGACGAGACCATCGGAGACGGCTGGCTGACCGACCTCGACCAGCTGCGCGGACTGGAGAACTACGTCGACGACCCGGCCTTCCGGCAGCGCTGGCGAGATGTCAAGCGGGCCAACAAGAAACGCCTCGCTGAGTTCGTGCACTCCACCACCGGCATCGAGCTGGATCACACCTGGATGTTCGACATCCAGGTTAAGCGCATCCACGAATACAAGCGGCAACACCTCAATGTGCTGCACATCATCACCCTGTACAACCGACTCAAGCGCAACCCGAGTTTCGCGATCGCACCCCGTGCCTTCATCTTCGGCGGCAAGGCCGCGCCCGGCTACTTCATGGCCAAGCGGATCATCCGGTTGATCACCGCCGTCGGCGCCACGGTGAACAACGATCCCGACGTCAACCGGTTCATGAAAGTGGTGTTCCTGCCCAACTTCAACGTGCAGAACGCCCACCTGATCTATCCGGCTGCCAACCTCTCCGAGCAGATCTCGACGGCAGGTAAAGAGGCTTCCGGCACCGGCAACATGAAGTTCATGATGAACGGGGCGCTGACGATCGGCACGCTCGACGGTGCCAACGTCGAGATTCGTGAGGAAGCCGGCGCGGAGAACTTCTTCCTGTTCGGGTTGACCGTCGAAGAGGTGGAGCAGATCCAGGCCGAGGGCTACCGCCCCGCCAGCTACATCGAGCGCGACCCCGAGCTGGCCGAGGTGCTCGAGTTGATCCTGCAGGGCACCTTCACCCACGGTGACACCGAAGTGCTTCGGCCGGTGGTGGACAACCTGATTCACCACGACCCGTTCCTGGTACTCGCCGACTACCGTTCCTACGTCGACTGCCAGAGCAGGGTCAGTGCGGCCTGGCTCGACGATGACACCTGGTCGCGGATGTCAATCCACAATGCCGCCCGCAGTGGCAAGTTCTCCTCCGACCGCGCGATCAGCGAGTACTGCGACGACATCTGGGGCGTATATCCGATGCCGGTGGAGCTGTAGAACGGGCAGACTCTCCGGTGTGGACGAACACCGAGAGCTGAACCGAGCGTGGTGGGACGAGCGGGCGCCGGCGCACGCCGCCTCGAGCGACTACGCGGTGCGCCGGCTCGTCGATGATCCGGCCGGATTGTCTCAGGTGGTGCAGTTCGACCTCCCCCGGCTCGGTGACGTGGCGGGTCTGCGCGGCGTCCATCTGCAGTGCCACATCGGCACCGACACCCTGTCGCTGGCCCGGCTCGGCGCGCACATGACCGGTGTGGACTTCTCTCCGGCTGCCGTGGCGATCGCCCGGGATATCGCCGTGCGGGCCGGCCTCGACATCGACTACGTCGAGTCCGAGGTGTACTCGGCCCCGGACGCGTTGGGCGTCGGCGGTTTCGACCTGGTGTACACCGGTGTGGGAGCACTGATCTGGCTGCCCGATATAGACCGTTGGGCGCAAGTGGTCGCGGCGTTGTTGCGCCCCGGCGGGCGGCTGTTCGTGCGTGACGGCCATCCGGTGTTGTGGGCGGTCGACGAGGAGCGCCTGGACGCGATCGCGCTGCGATACCCGTACTTCGAGCACACCGAGCCGCAGTGCTTCGACGGCTCCGGCACCTACGTGGACACCGATGTGGACTTCGCCACCACCGCCACCCGGGAATGGAACCACGGCCTCGGCGAGATCGTCACCGCCCTGCTCGCTGCCGGGCTGCGACTGACCATGCTCGTCGAACACGACTCGGTGCCCTGGGATGCACTGCCGGGACGCATGCACAACGTCGACGGCGAGTGGCACCTGACCGAACACCCCGAGCGGCTCCCGTTGAGCTACACGCTGCAGGCCGTCAAACCGGCTCAGTAGTGGTAGGTGTCCGACGGCGCCGTCACGTGCACGGCCTGGTCGTCGAACTCTGAGACCTCGATACCGTAGGCGCGGGCCAGGTCCAAGATCTTGTTCGCCCGCGCGATGCGGGGTAGGTCCGACCCGTTGCGGATCTCTCCACCGTCGCGCTCGAACTCGGCGAAAAACTCCTTGGCCCAAGCGATTTCCTCTTGAGAAGGGGACAATCCCTCGTTGACCGTCGGGCATTGGTCGGGTGTCAGGCAGATCTTGCCCGTCATGCCGAACTCCGCTGACACCGCGGTGGCCTCGCTGAGTTTCAGCGCGCTGGAGCCCACTGTCGGGCCGTCGACCGCTCCCGGCAGGTGGGCGGCTTTGGCCGCGATCGTGAAACGCGAGCGGGCGTAGGCCAGGGTCGCCGGATTCTCGCCGAAACCGGTGTCCCGGCGGAAGTCGCCGATCCCGAACGCCAGCCGGAAGGTGCCTTTCGCGGCGGCGATCTCGGTGATCCGCTCCAGCCCGCGGGCAGTCTCCACCAACGCCACGATCGGGACATTCGGCAACCGCTTGGCCGTCTCGGTGACATGGTCGACGGACTCCACCATCGCCAGCATCACCCCACCCACCGACGTGCCGGACAGCGTCGCCAGATCGTCGGCCCACCACGGCGTGCCGAAGCCGTTGACCCGCACCCAGTCGGTGTTGCCCGCGGCCAGCCAGCGCACGACGTTGTCCCGCGCGGCGGACTTGTCCTTGGGCGCCACCGCGTCCTCGATGTCGAGCACCACGATGTCAGCCCGGGAGCGCGCGGCTGCGCCGAACTTGTCCTGTTGCGCCCCGTTGACCAGCAGCCAGCTGCGGGCCAGTACCGGGTCGATCCGGAATCCCACGTCGTGAGGATCGTGATTGGTGTCCCACCCGGTGGTGGTTTGGTCGTACATCGCCTGCCCTGGTGCCTTCCGTCCCGCGCATTCGCAGCTACATAGTCCCATCGCCGCAGGCCTGGGCGGCAACCAGGTCCTCAGCCGCCCGGCGGCGACCAGTGCAGCACCTTCATCGCCGTCATCTCGTCGAGCAGCTCGGGCCCGAATCCGTATCCCGTGCCGCTGGCCCGCCGGGGCTGCGATGCCCCGCCGGGGGCGCCGCCGAAGGCGGCGTTGATCTTGACGGTGCCGACCGGCAGGCGCCGCCATGCTTCCTGAGCCCGTCCCATACGTCCGCAACCCGTGCGCGGGGTAGGTTGTTGTGCTCACCGGATTGAGGAGTGTGTGTGGCCCAACCTGCGGCGACGGAAACCCCGGACCGTTCCCAGTGGCTGCAGCGTATTCCGTTGGAAATCCGCAAGGCGGCGACGGTGATTGTCATCGCCATCGTGATGACCTCGACGTTCGCCGCTGCCTACACCGTCGCCCTGGGGCGTCCGTTCCCGCGCAACCTACCCGTCGGGGTGGTCGGCTCGGTGGCCGCCACGCAGTCCCTCGTCAACGCTCTGCAGAGCCGGCCCAGCGAGTTCGACGTGCATCAGTATCCCAGCCGGGAGGCGGCCATCGCCGCGATCAACCAGCAGCGCATCACCGCGGTCATCGATGCCACCGCGGTGCCGCCGCAGCTGCTGCTGTCCAGCGCCAGCGACCCGTCGGGCTCGCGGGCGCTGGCCCAGCTGGACCAGACCCAGCCGGGACAGTTCGTCCTGCCGATCGTCGATCTACACCCGCTGCCGCCGTCCGACCCGGCCGGCCTGGCCACGTTCTACCTGGTCATCGCGGCCACGATCCTCGGCTTCATCACGATGTTCCAGTTGCGTGCCAACGTCAAAACGCTCACCCTGCGCCGCTGGCTGGGGTGTCTGGCAGTACTGGCCATCGTCGGCGGCGCCACACTATCCTTGGTCACCGGACCGGCGTTGAAGGCGTTGACCACGCCCTTCCCGGAGCTGTGGCTACTGACCTCCCTGCAGATCGCGGTCGCAGCGGCGTTCAACTCGACCATGCTGGTGCTGATCCATCGGTGGGCGATCATCCCCACCTGGGTGGTGTTCATCCTGCTGGGCAACACCTCGTCGGGCGGAGCGGTGTCGGCGTCGCTGCTGCCCCAACCGTTCGCCTTCCTCAACCACGCGCTGCCCAGCGGTGCGACCGTGTCGGCGATCCACGCGGCGACATACTTCCCGCAGAGCCAGCGGCTGCTGCCGGTGATCGTGCTCGTCGGCTGGCTGGTGACCTCGCTGATCGCGCTGGTCATCTCCTCGCGGGTATTGAACCGCTCGCCGGCCGCGTGACGCTTTAGGCTGGGCAGATGATTCCCGCCGGTCGCATCACCTCAATCTGGCGCTACCCGGTGAAGTCCATGCTCGGTGAGCGGCTCCCCGAAGCCCAGATCGGCGAGCTCGGCCTCCACGCCGACCGGACCTGGGCGGTCCGCGACACCGAAACCGACGTCACCACGAGCGCCAAGCGGCTACCCGGTCTGCTGTGGTGCACGGCGCGCTATGCCCAGAATCCTCCGCCGGAGGCCGGGCCCGGTCACGCGCCGGAAGTCATCATCGGGTTTCCAGACGGCACCGAAGTCAGTAGTTCCGATCCTGCTGTGCACCAACAGTTGTCGCGCTACCTCGACCACTCCGTCGAACTGCGGGCGCTGCCACCGATCGACCAGCGCGAACAGTACCGCGCGCCGATGGCGACCAAGACCGACCTCCGCGCCATCTTCGGTCTCGATGACGATGAACCGCTGCCCGACCTGTCCATGTTCCCGGTCCGAAAGCTGGCCGAGATCAGCCGATACGCCACGCCCGTCGGCAGCTATGTCGATGCCTACCCGGTGCACATCGTCACCGAGCAGAGCCTGGCCACCATGGCAGGCTTGGCGCCGGGCTCCGATTTCGACATCCGCCGCTTTCGCCCCACCATCGTCGTCGACTCCCCCAGTGAATCCGCCCATCCAGAATGGGACTGGTGCGGCGGCACCGTGCACGCGCCGGACGCCGAACTGCAACCACTGATCCCCACCATCCGGTGCGTCATGCCATCGCATGAACAACCGGAACTGAAGCGGGACCGGGAGATCACCCGAACCATCGCCGCCCATTCGCGCCGTTGTCTGGGTGTCTACGGCAACGTCATCCGATCCGGCCGGATCGCCGAAGGCGATGTGCTGCAACTGGATCCGCCGAATCGGACGCCCATCGCCGCCACTGCCGACTCTGGCGCGATCAAAGTCAAGCGGGCGGTGATGCGGGCCGTCTCGGCCGCCATGCCGACCGGGAAACGGAGCTGACATGCGCCACGCCGTCGGAGCCCTCGGTGTGCTGGTCGCGCTCTTCGGGTTGCTGTTCACCCTGCAGGGTTTCGGAGCGGTTCAGGGCAGCCCGATGAGCAATACCACCACGTGGTCGGTGCTCGGCCCGATCGTCGTCCTGGTCGGTCTCGGCCTCGCGGTGGCCGCCTGGCGCCCTCGTCGTTAGGCCCGCTAGACGGAGTAGATCCAGTACAGCACCAAGATGATCGCCGCGATCACATAGGTGCTCCAGAGCACGATGATGGTGGTGCGTCGCGACTCGAACGGGGACATCGACTGGGGAGGAGCCGGATTGTCGGCGGGGTCGGTGGTCATCGGCGCGCTTGTACCCAGTGCGGCGGGTCGCCAAACCGGTTTCCCGGAGTTTTTCTACAGCAGTTGCGCGACGGCCTGTAGCCGCCGGCGCCACCACGCGAGCTGTTCGGCGTCGGCGGGAGTGAACCGGGCGACCTGAGCGGCGTCGGGTGCCGGCGCCATCGGGGCCACCGGCAGCAGGCCGTCGCCTGGAACGAGCGAGCGAGCCGCCGACACCACATCACCGGCCAGTCCCGCGACCGCGCCGAGCCCGCAGGCGAAGGGCAGGTCGGGCAATACGCCGGCCAGTGCCAGTCCGCCGGCCATCCCGATGCTGGTCTGTGGCGCAGCGCAGACCACGCAGGGCAACCCGGAGGTCTCGGCGACGCGCAGGGCGCGCCGAACGCCGCCGAGCGGGCCGACGGACAGTACCGCCACATCGGCTGCCTCGGGCAGCGTTCGCCAACTCGGGTCACTGTTGGTCAGCATCGCCACGTCGGCGGCGATGCGGACATCGACCCGGCGACGGACGGCTGCGAGGTCAGCCGGTTCGGCGCAGGGCTGCTCGACGTATTCCAGGCCGCCGGCGGCTCGGTCGAGAACCGGGATGGCCGCCGCTGCGGTCGAGACATCCCACAGTCCGCCGGCGATGCCGCGGATCGACCCGTCCGGGCCGAGGGCGTCGCGCACGGCTTCGAGCCGAGCGAGATCCGCGGCCGAGTCACCGGAGAGCCGGACATCGGCGGCGCGGCAGCCGCTGTCGGCGGTGATCGCCCGAGCGATCGAGGCGGCGACCGGCGGAACTGCGACGGCCACCGGCACTCGCCCCCGCACCGGATCGGGCCAGCCGACCGTGCCGCCCTCGATGGCCGAGGTCAACCAGCGCACCGCCACCGGATCGGAACTCCCGCGGGGCGGGCTGAACTCCCCCCAGCCCTGGGGACCCTCGATCAGCATGCCCTCGCAGCCGTCGGTGAACCCGGCGCGGGGCCCGATGGCGAAGACCGGCGCGTTCTCGAAGTCGATCAGTGCTTTCACGGCGCCGACGCTACGAGGCCGAACCCGCCGGCGACCAGTAGTCGAGCATCTCGGCGAAGCTGTCGAACGCCGGACGGGACATCCCGTAGGTGGCCTCGAAGTGGATGCTCAACGGGAAGCCCAGCTCGGCGACGCCGTCGACCACTCTCTTGTACAGGTCGACCAGCAGGCGACGCTTGACGTCAGGCTCGCTGCCGGCCAGCGTTCGCACGAACTCCTGCTCGGGGTCGACGGCCGGATTCCCGGGATCCTGGATGAGCCAGTTGATCAGGCCCACCCGGGTCTCCACCTTGGGCACGAACCCGAAGGACAGCAGGATCTCCGGGCGGTAATCGGTGTCCCGGGCGAGCTCGGTCAGGAAGCCGACGATCGCGTCGGAGTACAGCAGCTGGGTCATGCCGTAGGTAGCGCCACGACCACACTTGAAGCCGAACCGGCCGGCTTCCCCGACTCGGGTCGGAATCAGGATCGCACCCCGGTTGGGGACCAGATCCCGGTAGATCTCGAGGGCATCGGTCGGTGCCACGCCCGCGCCCTCGCCGTCACTCATCGTGCGCGGGACGCCGACGAAGGCGATGCCCTCCATCCCGGCGTCGAGCAACTGGGTCAGTCTGCCGCGTAGCTGTGGCTCGTCCATGAATGCGGTGACCTGTGTGCACAGGCCCCGCACGCCGGGGAGTTCGGGCGCGATGCGCAGCCAGTAGTCGAGCACATCCAGTTTGGGTTTCATCTCGATCGGGCGATCGTCGTCCTCGACGATCATGCCCGGAATCATCACGTGTCCGATCCGGCCGTCCAGGCCCGTCTCGGCGGAAAGCCGCACGACCTTGCGGGCTTCCTCGAGGATCTCCTCCGGGCTGCGGTCGGTGTTGGGCGGCACGAGTTCGAGCGCGACGGTGTTGAGGGGCACGGAACTTCTCCTGATGAGGTGACTGGTTCCCCCGGGGCGCAGGCCGGCGATGGCCCTGAACGCGGTCCGCCGAGAGCATCACCATACCGATTGATCGCGGTCGCGCCCGTCCGGACTGGGACCCGGCACCGCAGCGCAGGGTTCACCGAACGATTTTCGACAAACTCTTGACTCGTTCCAGAAAAGCGACGACTATCGCAACCGTGACCTCCACGTCGGATTTCGCCGATCAGCTGCGCACGGCGCAGCTGCGGGTCACCCGGCCCCGGGTCGCCGTGCTCGAGGCGGTCTACGCCCACCCGCACGCCGACACCGAGACGATCTTCGGCGCGGTGCGCACCGGGTTGCCCGATGTATCCCGCCAAGCCGTCTACGACGTGCTGCACGCTCTGACCGCAGCAGGACTGGTCCGTCGGATCCAGCCGTCCGGTTCGGTCGCGCGGTACGAATCGCGGGTCGGCGACAACCACCACCATCTGGTGTGCCGGAACTGCGGCGCGATCGCCGACGTCGACTGCGCCGTGGGCGAGGCGCCCTGCCTGACCCCCGCCGACGACGGTGGTTTCGTGCTCGACGAGGCCGAGGTCACCTACTGGGGCTTGTGCCCGGACTGCTCGGCGGAACAGCTTTCGCGATCACAACCGTGATCGCGCCCTGGATTCACCCACTCCCGAAAGGAACAGCAGTGCCTGAGGAAACTCCCCCGATTGGAGAGGCTCAGACCGAGCCGGCCGAAAGCGGTTGCCCGATGCGCATCAAGCCGCCCGTGGAGGGCGGTAGCAACCGGGACTGGTGGCCGAATGCGGTCAACCTGAAGATCCTGCAGAAGGACCCGGACGTCATCAACCCGTTGGGTGCCGACTTCGACTATCGCGCCGCCGTCCAGACGCTGGACTTCGACGAGCTGGCCCGTGATGTCGACGCCATCATGACCGACTCGCAGGACTGGTGGCCGGCCGACTTCGGCCATTACGGTCCCTTCTTCGTCCGGATGAGTTGGCACGCCGCCGGCACCTACCGGGTGCAGGACGGCCGGGGCGGCGGCGGCAAGGGCATGCAGCGTTTCGCCCCGCTGAACAGCTGGCCCGACAACGCCAGCCTGGACAAGGCGCGCCGACTGCTGTGGCCGGTCAAGAAGAAGTACGGCAAGAAGCTGTCGTGGTCGGACCTGATCGTGTTCGCCGGCAACCGAGCCCTCGAGCACATGGGCTTCAAGACGGCGGGATTCGCCTTCGGCCGACCCGACTACTGGGAGCCCGAAGAGGATATCTACTGGGGTGCCGAGCACGAGTGGCTGGGCTCGCAGGACCGGTACGCCGGCGCGAATGGCGACCGGACCCGGTTGGAGAATCCGCTCGGCGCCAGCCACATGGGGCTGATCTACGTCAATCCCGAAGGTCCGGAAGGTGTTGCCGACCCGGTGGGAGCCGCTATCGATATCCGCGAGACGTTCGGCCGGATGGCCATGAACGACGTGGAGACCGCAGCGCTGATCGTCGGCGGCCACACGTTCGGTAAGACCCATGGCAACGGCGATCCCGACGTCATCGGGCCCGAGCCGGAAGCAGCCCCCTCGAGCAGCTGGGTCTGGGCTGGGCCAATCCGACCCGCACCGGTGTCGGCAACGACGCCTTCACCAGCGGTATCGAGGTGACGTGGACCCACACCCCCACTAAGTGGGACAACAGCTTCCTGGAGATTCTCTACGGCAACGAGTGGGAGCTGACCCACAGCCCCGCAGGCGCCAACCAGTGGAAGCCGAAGAACGACGGCTGGGCCAACTCGGTGCCGATGGCCCAGGGGGACGGCAAGACCCATCCGTCGATGCTGACCACCGACCTCGCGATGCGGATGGATCCGATCTACGAGAAGATCACGCGGCGCTGGCTCGACCATCCCGAGGAACTGGCCGAGGAGTTTGCGAAGGCCTGGTTCAAGTTGCTGCACCGCGACATGGGGCCGGTCGTCCGTTACCTCGGGCCGCTCAAGCCGCAGCAGACTTGGCTGTGGCAGGACGTCGTCCCGGCGGGCACCCCGCTGTCCGACGCTGACGTCGCCACCCTGAAGGCCGCCATCGCCGACTCGGGCCTGACGGTTCCGCAACTGGTATCGACCGCGTGGAAGGCGGCCTCGTCATACCGTGACAGCGACATGCGCGGCGGGGCCAACGGCGGCCGAATCCGGCTGCAGCCGCAGCTGGGCTGGGAGGCCAACGAACCCGACGAGCTGGCCCAGGTGATCCGCACGCTGGAGGGCATCCAGGCCAGCGCGGGTGTCAACGTCTCGTTCGCCGACCTGGTCGTGCTCGCCGGCAACGTCGGGGTGGAGAAGGCCGCCAAGGCCGCCGGATTCGACATCGAGGTGCCGTTCTCCTCTGGGCGCGGCGACGCCACCCAGGAGCAAACCGACGTCGAGTCGTTCTCCTACCTGGAGCCCAAAGCCGATGGCTTCCGTAACTACGTCGGCAAGGGACTGCGGCTGCCGGCCGAATATCAACTGATCGACCGGGCCAATCTGCTCGGCCTATCGGCACCGGAGATGACGGTCCTCGTCGGCGGCTTGCGGGCGCTGGACGCCAATTTCGGTGGCACGAAGCTGGGTGTGTTCACCGACCAGCCAGGCGTTCTGACGCCCGACTTCTTCGTCAACCTGCTCGACATGAGCACGAAGTGGGCACCGTCATCGGCTGACGACGGAACCTATGTCGGCACCGACCGCGCGACGGGCGCCCAGAAATACACGGCCAGCCGCGTGGACCTGCTGTTCGGCTCGAATTCGCAGCTGCGGGCGGTGGCCGAGGTGTACGCCGAGGACGACGCCAAGGAGAAGTTCGTCAAGGACTTCGTCGCCGCGTGGGTGAAGGTCATGGACAACGACCGGTTCGACCTGCGCTGACCTCTGGATAAGCGAAACCCCGCGGGCATCGGCCGTCGATGTCCGCGGGGTTTTCGTTGTGGTGGTCAGTTGCAGGTGCTGGCGTTGACCCACCGGCCGTTCCAGCCCACGCAGCCGGTGACCGGCGGCGGTGGCGGGTAGTCCTCCGGCATTGGGGCGTAATAGGCCGGTGGCGGCACGTACGGTGCCATCACCTCGCTGAGGTCCGCGCAGCCGCTGACCGTGACGCGCCGGCCGGCGCTGGCGCACACGTCAGCGTGTGCCTCACCGCTGGGCGCAATCGTCACAATAGCTGCCGGAACGCCACTGAGGGCCAGGACCGCTGCGGCGGCGATCCCCCACGTTCGTACCGAGTGTTTCGTCATCGGCATCTCTCCTGTCTCGGACGGTGCAGCGGAGTATAGCCACGCCTGCCGGACGATCCCAGCAAACGCGCGTCGCCGGTTCACCGCGGTGCTCGGCGCCGACGGGCGAGGACGGCCAGCAGTGCGACCACCACCAGCAGTGCCAGTGCGGCCACCCACGCCCAGCCCCCGGTCCGGTACACCCAGCCCGCCAGGACGCGCTGGATACGGCCGGCAGCACCGACGACCGGATCGGCGGGGTTGCCGTCGGCGCTGAACAGGCGCACCTCGTAGCTTCCGTAGTACGCGACGTAGAGGCCCACCAGGATCAGCACCGCACCGCTGATTCGGCTGACGTAGGGCAGCACGCGGCGCATCCGGTCGATCAGCGCGGTGCCCGCCAGCGCCACGGCGACGGCCAGTACCCCGACCACCAGCGCGAACCCCGCGGCATAGGCGAGATAGACCAATGCCGCGTCGAGCGCCGGACCGGTCCGCATCGCGCTGCCGGTGACCGCGAGGAACGGTCCGACCGTGCAGGACAGCGACGCGATCGCATACCCGATCCCGTAACCGAACATCGATCCCAGGCGGGCGGTCGGGGCCCAGTGCCGGTCGCGCCCGAGCCGGCCGAGTCCCGGCACCCTGAGTTCCCGTCCCGTCACCAGCCAACTGCCCAGGGCCACCAGGATGACGCCGACAACGATGGTCGCGTAGGGAAGATAGCGCTGGACACCGGCCGCGACCGATACCGTCAGCAGCCCGAACCCGCCGAACACCGCCAGAAATCCGAGTGTCATCGCGGCGGTGGCGACCAGGGCCCGCCCCACCTCGGCGACCCGGTTGCGGTCGAGGTCTTCCCCGCGCACGACCAGCGTCAGATACGCCGGCAACATGGCGAATCCGCACGGATTCAGTGCGGCAACCATTCCCGCAGCGAGCGCGAGGCCGGTCAGATCTTGGTCCACGTGGCCACGTGCTCAGGACAGCAGCGCCTGCACGCGGTCGCTGAGTTCCTGTTCGGACATCGCCGAGGTCGGGTTGTTGACGAACGTCGAGGAACCGTCCGGACGCAGGAACACGTAGGCGGGTTGCCACGGTACGTGGAACCGGGCCCAGATCGATCCGTCCGCGTCGTTGAGGTTGGTGAAGTTCAGGTTGTACTTCGAGACGAAGCCCTGCATCTGGCCGACGTCGGAGCGGGCGGCCACGCCGACGAAGGTGACCTTGGGATTGGCGGCGGCAACCTGGCTGACGTTGGGTGCCTCCTGGTTGCAGAACGGGCACCACGGCGTCCAGAACCACAGCACTGCCGGTTTGCCCTCGAGGGTGGCGCCATTGAAGGCGGCCCCGCTCAAGGTCGTGCCGGTGAACGTCAGCTGGTCGTCGGCGAGCGCCATCGGTGCGTTCGCGACACCGAACGCCACGGCGGTGGTCGCCAACACCGTGACCATCAACCGGGTCGTGCCGTGCAGCCAACGTCTCATGAGGGACCTTCCTGGCGGTCGGGTGAAGCCTGTGCCGATGTCACGGTCGCAGCGACGATTTGGTTCATGACGGCGCCGTCCACCCAGGCTAGGAACGCCGCACCCACCGGGACCAGCGAAACCGGCCCGGGGTCAGAAAGCTGTCACACCGAATCGCCATTGACGTTTTACGTGACACGACGGAACATAATGCCCGTGAGCGCCCCGAATCGAGACTTCTCGGCCTCCGCCCGCGAGCCCGCACGGGGTCGGCCCCGCGACCCCCGCACCGACGAAGCCATCATGGCGGCGACCCGCCGATTGCTCACCCGGGTCGGCTATGAAGAGGTGTCGATGGAGTCCATCGCCCGCGAAGCCAAGGTGAGCCGACCGACCATCTACCGCCGGTGGCCGTCGAAGGCCCACGTCGTCTTCGAAGCCGCATTCGGTGCCGCCGGTGGCGGGCAGACCGTCCCGCGTTCGGGTGACTTCGAGACCGATCTGCGCGAGTTCATCCGCGGCGCGCTCGCATTCTGGCGTGAGCCGGTGGTGGAGGCGGCCACGATGGGGATCCTCGCCGAGCGCCGTCGCGACACCGAATTACACATTCGCACACAGCAATTGCTCGACGACATGATTCGCGCCGAATTGGCGGCCTTGGTGCGAGCCGGCGCCGAACAAGGGGTGGTCCGAGCCGGTCTGGACACCGTTGTCCACACCGACGCGCTCTTCAACGTCTTGGTGGGCACCACCTTCTACGCGGTGCTCGTCGACGGCCGCAGTGACACCGACAGCCTGGTCGACCAACTCTGCGCCTTGGTCATGCAGGGTGTGCAGCCTCGAGATAGGGAGCAGCAACAATGACCGAGCCACCGAACGATCTGTCGACGGCCTTCCACGAGTTGCTCGGCGAGCTCGGTGCGATCGAACGCAAGTTCCTCACCGCCGATCCCCCGCTCGAAGAGGCCGACATCCTCGACGGCTATCGGCTGACGTTCAGCCTGCTGCGCGTCGCCGTCGACGCCTATGTCTGGGGAGACAAGGACAATCCGCGTTTCGTCGACGTCATCGGCCCCTACCAACGATGGGGCGGCGACAACTCCGACGCGTTCTATCAACTCGCACCCATCGACCCGAATCGCACCTATCGGGTCAGCGGCAACCGTGGTGACTCGGTGTACCTGTCGATCACCGTCTACGGCGGCCCCGACGACGGCCACTACAGCAATCGGATCGTCGGGACCATGAACGACCGCTCCCTGGAATTCGATCAGGACGGCAATTTCGAATTCACGATCAGCCCAACGCCCCAGGACGGTGCATGGCTCGCGCTCCAGCCCGACGCGGTCGTCGCACTGACCCGGGACTACCTGGACAACCCCGAAACCGACCGGCGCGCGCAGTGGAAAATCGAGGCGATCGACCCGCCGGCACGTAAACGAGACGACCGCGCCGACCTCACCCGCCGGCTGCGCGCAGCCAAAACCTGGCTCAACGAACAGGTTTCGTTCATCCCGACCCGGGTGGCGCCGGCCAACGAAATCGCCGAACCCTACCCAGTGCCCCAGCAGACCTACGGCTGGGCGGCCGGCGATGCCGCCTACGCGATGGGCGCCTACGAGCTGCAACCCGGCCAGGCACTGGTCATCGACGGAACATCGCCGCCGTGCGTGTTCTGGAACCTGTGCCTGTGGAACCCGTTCCTGCACACCTACGACTACACCTACGAACGCGTCACCATCAATGGCGCCCACATCAACTACGAGCCGGATGGGTCGTGGCGAATCGTGGTCAGCGACACCGATCCCGGCCATCCCAACTGGGTGTCGACCGCCGGGCGCACCAAAGGCTTGATCTGGTTGCGCTGGTTCCTGCCGCAGGAAACCCCGAAGCGCCCCGTCTGTCGGGTGGTCGACATCGCGGAGGTATCCCGATGACCGCCGGCGTCGAGCGACCAGGGCCGATCACGCTCACCGACCTCGCGAACCCGGTCTACCCCGAGGCTGCCCTGCCGATGCGAGAAGCACTCGCCGCCTACGGTGCGACCCTCGACCTGGCACCGGAATGCCTGCTGCGCGCCGCCACCGAACGCACCAGTCTCGACGATTTCGGTGACAACGCCTTCCGGGCCCGGCTCGATGTCCTGTGTGCCTCGCTGCGAGAGGAGGCGGGACTGTCCGACGTCGGCGTCGCCGTCGTGTTCGAGCAGCTCGTCGGCAATCTGGTCAATCGGCTCCGGCTCGAGGCGCTGGTCGCCGCACACCCCGAGATCGAGCAGGTCGAGATCGCCAGGCCCATCATCATCTGTGGGCTGCCCCGTACCGGTACCACGCACCTGCACAACCTTCTGGCCGCGGATCCGAACCTGCGCTACCTGCCGTACTGGGAAAGTCTGGAGCCATTCTCCCCGCCCGGCGAAGCGGACGAACAGCCGCGGCGCGACCGATGTGCGGCCGGCCTCGATCTGGTCAACACGACGATGCCCGAATTCAAACGGATGCACGACATGACCGTCGACCATGCGCACGAAGAGATCCAGCTGCTGGCCAACGACATCTCCACCATGCTGTTCGAAACGACCTATCACCTGCCGACGTTCGCCGCCTTCTACAAGGCGCACGACCAGGCGCCGTCCTACGCCCACCTCAAACGCCAATTGCAGGCACTGCAGTTCCTGCGCGGCGGGACCCGCTGGGTGCTGAAGTCCCCACAGCACCTCGAGCAGTTCCCCACCCTGTACGCCACCTTCCCCGATGCCACATTCGTTGTCACCCACCGAGATCCGGTCGAGGTGACCAGATCGATGGCCACCATGATCGCGTACGCCTCGCGGATGGCCACCGCGCGTCCCGACCCGCATGCGATCGGCCGGTATTGGCTGGAGCGTGCCGGTGACCTGTTCGACGGTTGCCTGCGCGACCGCGACGTGCTCCCCGCCGACCAGTCGATCGACGTTCGATTCAGTGATTTCATGGCCGACGAGCACGGCACGCTGGCCGCCATCTACGAGCTGGCCGGTCAGCCCTTCGACGCCGAAGTCAGGACGGCGATGGCGGAGTTCATCGCCGAGCACCCTCGGGGACGGTACGGCGAGGTCCGCTACGACCTCGCCGACGTGGGACTGAACGCCGACGAGGTGGCAGACCGGTTGCGACCCTACCGGGAGCGGTTCATCGACTGAGCCCGGCGCTACCGCCCCGCCCGCGACATCCGGGCCAGCCGCGTGCGGTCGATCAGCACGCAGCCGTGCGCGTCGGCCAATTGCTCGGCGGCCCTGGTGTAACGGTGATTGGAGACCACCATGGTCGCCGTGCAGTCGTGGATCGTCGCGCCGGCCACCACCTGCTGAACCGCCGATCCGTTCACCACGCGCACCTGTCGCTTGCACTGTACCGCGGTGCGCACCCCGGCTTTGGTGGCTATCAGATCCACACCGAAATCGCCGGTAGCTCTGGTTATTTCGACGGAGTAGCCGACACCGCGCAAGACAGCTGCTACATAGCGCTCGAACTCGACACCGGTCATCGCATCGACCGCGGCCTGTCCGGAAGCTCGGTAGAGCGCGTCGAGTCTGGCAGTGCGGCGATAGTCCAGCCAGGCCAGGAATGCGCGCCACGCGCTGACCACCGCGGCGGCGGTGGTGACGACCGCCAGGATCCATACGGCCTTGTTGAGCAGGCCCATGCACGCCAGAACCACGGTGGCGAACAACCACACACCCAACCACTGCAGTGCCGTCGCCAGTCCGGCGGAGTCCTCACGCACCGCGCCACCGTAGCGGTGCCGGCTGACAACCGACCGCGGTGAACCGTCGGCAGCAGCCAAATCGTGACCCGGCGAGCCGAGCGTTTTGACGGGGTTCGCAGCGGTGCGGCAATACAGTGCTCAGATGCTCGCCATACTGAGGTTCAATTTCGCCTCACCCGGGGACGGCCCCAGGCGCAAGGTGAATTGCTCTCCGCCGCATTGGAGTTGGCTCAGTTCGGGGACAGGCACGGAATCGCCGCGGTGAGCGTCGACGAACACCACGCCACCGGGCACGGCTGGAGCTGCAATCCGGTGATGGTCGCCGGGATGTTCTTGGCTCGCACGGCCAACATCTTCGCCAGCATCGATTGCGCACTGGCACCGCTGTGGAATCCGGTCCGGATGGCCGAGGACATCGCGCTGGTCGACGCCATGAGCCAGGGCCGGTTGCACACCACCGTCGGCCTTGGCTACCGGGAGGTGGAGTACGAAACGCTCGGTGTGGACTTCAGTCGGCGCGGTGAGTTGATGGATCAGGCCCTGGCCGCGATGTTGGCGTCCTGGGGCGGGGGCACCGGCGTCGTGTCGGGGACCTGGTCCACGCCACATCCGCCGCTGTACGTCGGCGGTGGCGTGCGGGCCACCGTGCGGCGCGCGGTGCGGTTCGGGCTGCCGCTGAGCCTGCCCGACCACCGGCCCGATCTGGCCGAGTACTACGCCGAGCTATGCCGGGAGGCTGGGATCCAGCCGTTCGTGCTGATGCCCCCGGCGGTCAACCGCGGGATGATCTATCTGCATGAAGACCCCGAACGGGCCTGGGCCGAGTTGGGCGACCACATCCTGTGGGAGGCCGTCACCTACGGGCGGTGGTCCGACGACCCGTCGAGGTCGTCGATGCACCTGCCCGGCGTGCAGACCCTCGAGCAGGTGCGGGCCTCGGGCCGGTACCGCTTCCTGACCCCTGACGAGCTGATCGCCGAAGTCCGGTCGGCGAAGAACTACGGCCCGATCGTGATGCATCCCCTGGTCGGCGGCATGCCCATCGAGGATGCGTGGAAGTCGGTGCAACTGCTCACCGACGAGGTATTGCCCGCGCTGCGTTAGAGGTCGAGCCGGTCGATGGTCCACTTGATGTCGTCGAAGTGCGGCATCTCGCGACCGTCGTCCACCCCGATCTCCCGGCTGATGAGAGCCTCCAGCTTGGCGCTGGACGCCATCACCAGCTCCGCGTTCTGGCCCTTGGTTGCCGCCAGGTTGGTCATCTCGGCCGGGTCGGTCTGCAGGTCGAACAACTCGACATCGTTGTACTTATACAGCTCGTCGAGGTTGCGCGGCAGATTGCGCTGGGTGGGTGCGAAGTACCTGGTGAACTTGTATCGCCCGTCGAACATGGTGCGCAGGCTCCCCCGCTTGTTCAGGTCCGGCCGGTAGCCGGCCTCGGCCATCGCCTGTTTGGGGTCTTGGTGGGCCGCCTTGGCGTCAGCGACGATCCGGATGACCTCGCTGTCGTTGGTGGCCAGCCCGCTGTAGGTGAACAACACCGCGTCGCGAACCGAGTGTTCGTCGGCGCCGCGCGGGTTACCGAGCGCTGCACTGAAATCCCGGCCCGGCAGGTCCCGGCCGGCCACCTCGCCCCCGTTGCCCGCCGGCACGCCGGCGAAGGACAGCAGACTGGGGGCCAGGTCGATATGGCCGGTCAGCGATGAAACAGACTGTCCCCCAGCCACATCCGGATGCACGATGTGTAATGGAAGATGGATCGCCTCTTGGTAGGCGAACGGGCCCTTGCCGCGCAGGCCATGCGCGCCGCCCATTTCGCCGTGGTCACTGGTGAAGACGACAATCGTGGTATCGGCCAACTTCAGGGCGTCCAACTCCCCGAGCAGCAGTGCAAGCTGCTGGTCCACGCTGCGAATGCTGTTGAGATAGAAGTCGGAAAACCGTCGCCAGCGCTCCTCCTCGGGCGGAATGGTGCCCAGTGTGTAGCCCCAGGCCTTAAGAAACTCGCCGTGCGCGGCGGGCCGGCCGGGCTCGTCCATCGGCTGCTCGAGATTCTTCGGAAGAGCGGTGTCCCAGGTCTTCTCGTACAGCGCGTTCTCCGGCGCCCGGGCGGCCTGCATCAGCAGTCTGCCGTTGTCCTGGACGTGCTGTCCCGGCGCGTCGGTGTTGAAGTACATGATGTCGTGCGGGTTGACCAGGCTGACGAACAACGCCCACGGCTTCTTCTCGTCGGCCAGCGACCGGCCCTGGTCGCGCAGCCAGGACACTGCGCTGCCGCCGATCATGTTGTCGTAGGTGTAGCCGCCGAGGGTGTGCGTCAGCACGTCGCCGGGCCATACGTAGTCGGAGAAGCCGTAGGCTTCCATTTCCTTGGTGAACAGGTGGTCGGGCTGGTCGGTCTCGAACGCGCGGTTGAGGTGCCACTTGCCCTTGTAGGCGGTGTAGTAGCCGGCCTTGCGCAACATGTCACCGAGGGTCGGGATGTCGGGATTGAGCGAATGGACGTAGGGCATGTCCACGTTTTCGAACATGCCGTTGTCCGGTGTCTGCAGACCGGTCAGGATCACCGACCGCGAACTCGTGCACATCACCGCCGGGCAGTAATGGTTGTCGAAGCTGACACCGTCGTTGCGCAGGCGTTCGCGGCCCGGCAGCGACAACCCGGCCGGCCACTGCGAGAAGTAGCGCTCCTGGTCGGTGAAGACGAACACGATGTTGTGCTTGTCTGTCGACGGCAGGCCGCGCTTGAGCGCCGACGACGCGACCGGGCTGGGCGGTGGCTTCGGCGCACACGAGGCGGCAGCTGCCGCCACCGCGGCACCGGTCATCGCCAGAAACGCCCGTCGGCTGGTCTGCCCGGAGCTGCTTGTCACGCGAGTGGCCCTCCATTGTTGATGTAGTGATCCGTACAGTAAGGTCAGGGCTGACGGTGGTCAATATGTCGAGGTGGGGATGTCATGACCGACGAGGCGAAGCGACCTGCGTCCGCTGGAGCCCGGCGCACGCGTGCCAACGGCGACCGTTCCCGGGAGCGGATCCTTAACGCCGCCACCGAGGTGGCAACGGAGCGCGGTTACGACGGCACGACGATCTCGGCGGTCAGTAAGAAGAGTGGGCTGCCTCCGACGTCCATTTACTGGCACTTCGCCGACAAAGACGACCTGATCGCGGCGGTGATCGACCGCAGTTACCAGCGCTGGGCGGGTGCACTGAGCCTGCCCGTCGGCGCCGACGCCGCCGCCTGGGCGGCTCACATCGGGTCGCAGGTCGCCAAGGCGCTTGAAGAGGAGCCCGATTTCCTGCGGCTCGGTCTGAAGCTGGCCTTGGATCGTCGCCCGGCCGAGCGGGCGGCCAAGGGCAAGTTCCTGCAGGGGCGCAACGCGACAGTCGACCAATTCGCCCAGATCTTCCGCGCGATCGCACCCGGGCTCCCCGACGACAAAGTGCAGTTGCTGACGACGTATCTGATCGCCGGCGCCGACGGTCTTTTCATCGCCAACGAGATCGAGGCGAACCCGAAACGCTTCGTCGAACTGTTCGAATTGCATGCCAGGCTGGTGTTCCAGTCGGCGATCGATATGGTCCGGTAACGCCGACGGCCCCGCGAGCGATGTTGCCCGCTTGGGTAGCACCGTTCGAAAGTTGGTTCTTAACAGAGATTTAGCCGCTGCTCCCGGGGACCTTAAATTTGCGGCATAACGTTGCGGTCAGGTTGAGGCAGCCGACAGGCCGCCGTTGGTGTTAGAGGACCGGAACGGGGCAGCACATGACGAGCTTCACGTCGCGATACGGAAACCCTGCTGTCGACTACAAGGGTGCCCATGTCCGCGCGCATTCCCGCCACGTGGCGACCGTCGTTGCCGTCAGCGGGCGCATCGACTCGGCCAACATCGACCGCGTTACCGAATGCGCGAAGCGGCTGGTTCTGACGGACAAGCCGTTCGTCCTGGATCTCAGCGGGGTGAGCTCGTTCGCCCCCGGCGCCGTGCGGCTACTCGCCGAGGTCGACGACGTCTGCGAGACGGTCGGGGTGGAATGGGCCGTCGTGGCCAGTGACGCGGTGAGCCGGCGGCTGCGGGCCCGCGGCAACGACATGGTGTTCCCGGTGGTCGGCTCGGTCGCCGAAGCCGAGCACGAATTCGACGACGCGATCTTGACTCGTCGCCACATGCTGCTGCCGTTGCTCAGCAAGACCGCCTGACCAAGACCACCGTTTCAGCCCTCGGCGATCACCTCGTCGAGGGCTGAAACCGTTGGGCGGCAACCATATTCGCCGGCGTCTATCGGTGACTCGGATGGCGAGGCGGCATAGTGGGTCGAGGCGGCGAGCAGCCGGGTTACTCTGGTTGAGTGGGTAGAGCGACGAGCGTGATCGCCGCCACAGCGATCGCTGTGGCGGCCGGCCTGGCATCTGCAGGCGCTTCGGCAGCCGATCCGTCCTCTCCGGCACCGACTCCGTCGGCCTCCCCCGCACCGTCGGATCCGCCGGCCACCCCGGCGCCGCCGCCGTCCGATTCGGCCACGCCGCCGCCCGGTGCGGCCCCCACCCCGCCGCCCGGCGGTCCGAAGTCGACGATCGATCAGCCCGGTACCTACAAGGTCGGGACCGACATCGTGGCCGGCACCTACGCCACCGCAGGCCCGCTCGAGGGCAGCGCCTGTTATTGGAAGCGGGTGGGCGGCGAAGACGGGCAGACCACGGTGGACAACGCGCTGAGTAAGAAGCCGCAGGTCGTCCAGATCGATCCCACGGACACCGCCTTCAAGACCGACGGCTGCCAGCCCTGGCAACTCACCGATGCCCAGCCGCCCAACGCGGCCGGTCCGCTGATGTCGCAGCTCCAACTGCGGCACTATCTCGACCAGCTCAACGGCCTGGCCGGCCAGTCCGGAAACGGGCAGCTTCCGCCGTACTGAGCTTCTCTTCGGCTGCCCTATTTGGCTGTGGTGCTCGTCGGAGGCAGCGGCGGCGGGCAGGAGTCGTGGTCTTGCAACAGCTCACCGCCGGCGACCGGTCCATTGCTCCCGTCGGCCCGGTTGGCCAGGATGACGAAGCCCGGCTGGCCTGCGACGTCGCCGGCGCCGACCACCACCACGTTGTACAACCCCATGTCGGACCGCGCTCCGGGGAGTCCGTCCGCGACCATGGTGACCGGGTTGGCGGAAAGGTCCGTTCCAGGCACGGCGACCGTCCAGTAGGAGGCGCCCGCCAGCGGTATCGGCAGTGGTGCCCACGCGGGGCCGATCGTCGCCGACGCCAGTGCGTCGTGGATGTCGGCCCGCAGGCAGTCGAGGTGGATGTGCAGCTGGTTCTGAGACCGGGCTACCGCGGCGTTGATGGCCAGGCTCATCCAGTCCCGCCCGATGGTGCCGCCCGCCCGCTGTTCGACGAACGAGCGCGCGGCCCATGCGTCGGCGAAGTAATTTCGCGCCCCGGGTTCCAGCAGTTCAGGGCTCTCGATACCGGCGATCCGTTCGGTCGGCATCAGCAGGTACTGGTGAGCGCCCACCGCGTCCTTGAACACCACGTATCCGTGGTCCAGGTCGACCTTGGCGCACGGTGCCGGATCGTGGTGTCGCTGTTCGCCGGCCACGCACTGGTCGTGGACGATGGTCCACAGCGTGTTGGGATCCCCCTGGGCGACGGCCGGTCCGAGCGGCCACGTCAACAGCGTCACAGTCAGCAGGGCGCCACCGCGCAGTAACCGCACTGCCACAGCCTATGACCCGAAACAGCGCCCGACGGCTCCGGTCAAGTATCCGCATGTGCGGTACACAAACTAGATCTCTTCCGCATATGCGGATTAGTTGGTTAGGATTTCGACCATGCCGATGCTGCGGATCCGTGCGGCCGCCGACCTGCTCGGCGTCAGCGACGACACCCTGCGCCGGTGGATCGAGGACGCCGACCTGCCGGTCGGCAGCGACCAATCTGGGCGCAAGACCGTTGACGGTGCCGCACTGGCGGCGTTCGCGCGGGAGAACGCCGCGGCGACACCGAAAGACCCGTTGTCCATCGCGAGTTCAGCCCGAAACCGGTTCGCCGGCCTGGTCACCCGAGTGGTCACCGACACAGTGATGGCGCAGGTGGAAATGCAGTGCGGACCGTTCACCGTGGTCTCCCTGATGAGCTCGGAAGCGGTACGGGAACTCGCGCTGGAACCGGGAAGTGTCGCAGTGGCTGTCGTCAAAGCCACCACGGTGATCGTCGAAACGCCAGGAGCGCCGTGATCAAGCGACTGCTGCCAGCAGTGCTGGCCGGACTGCTCGCGGTAGGGCTGCCCGGTTGCGGCACGTCAGGAAAGCAGCCGGCACCGTCGTCCGCGGGCGGCTCGGACACGCTCGTCGTCTACGCCGCGGCATCGCTGAAGAAGACCTTCACCGAGATCGGTGACCAATTCAGTAAGGACAACCCCGGTGCCAGCGTCGAGTTCTCGTTCGCGGGGTCCTCGGATCTGGTCACCCAACTCACGCAGGGCGCCCACGCCGACGTCTTCGCCTCGGCCGACACCACGAACATGGCCAAGGCCGCACAGGCGGGACTGCTCGCAGGCGCCCCGGTCAACTTCGCCTCGAATACCCTGACCATCGCCGTCGCACCGGGGAACCCCAAGGGCATCAATTCGTTTCGCGACCTGACCAGGGCAGGCCTCAACGTGGTGGTGTGCGCGCCGCAGGTGCCGTGCGGCTCGGCGACGCAGAAGGTCGAGACCCAGGCCGGCGTGCAACTGAGCCCGGTCAGCGAGGAGTCGTCGGTCACCGACGTACTGGGCAAGGTGACGACCGGGCAGGCCGACGCGGGTCTGGTGTACGTCACCGACGCCGCCGGGGCTGGTGACAAGGTCACCGCGGTGTCCTTCCCCGAGGCGGCCGGTGCGGTGAACACCTATCCCATCGCCATCCTCGGCCAGGCCGTAAATCCCGGATTGGCAAGGAAATTCATAGACATGGTCACCGGATCAACCGGTCAGCAGATCCTTGGGAAAGCCGGATTCGGCAAGCCCTGAACGGTGTGGCAGGCTCGCGAAAGTGGAGCTACCCCGCCTTGACGCCGACACCCCGCACCTGGCCGATCTGGTCCCCTCGGTGCTCACGGCGATGGGTCTGGCCGGTTTCGACGCTCGCATCGAACTGTCCGATCGGATCGCCGGCGCCTGTGTACTGCTCATCGACGGACTCGGGGCCGAGTTGCTGGATGCCAACACCGGGGACGCTCCGGTGCTGGCGGGGTTGCGTGCCGGTGTGTTGCACGTCGGGTTCCCGTCGACAACCGCGGCCGGCTTGGCGGCAGTGGGGACCGGCTGCGCGTCGGGCCGCCACGGCATGGTCGGCTACTCCTTCCGGCTGCCGGATGTCGGACTGATCAATGCGCTTCGGTGGCGGCCCCACCCGTGGGGCGACGATTGGCGCGACACGGCAGTGCCCGAGCAGGTACAGCCGTTGCCGACGACGTTCGAGCGGGCGGACGCGGCCGGTGTCGCGGTCAGCGTTGTCTCCGGGGCGGAATTCACCGGCTCGGGCTTGACCAGGGCGGTGTTGCGCGGGGGCCGCTACGTCGGCGTACATGCACTCGGCGACCTCGGTGCTCAGGTCAGCGCCGTGGTGGCCGGTGGCGGCTTCTGCTACGGCTACCACGGTGATCTCGATCTGGTCGGCCACCTTTACGGGCCCGGCTCGCCCGCCTGGCGCAGTCAACTACGGCAGGTCGACCGGCTGGTCGAATCGCTGGTGGAAGCGCTTCCGCCGGGCGGCCTGCTCGCCGTCGTCGCCGACCACGGCATGGTGGGCGTCGAACCCGCCGATGCGGTCGACCTCGACACCCTCGGCGGACTGCTCGACGGCGTCGTCGACATCGGCGGAGAGCCGCGGGCCCGGCACGTCTACGCCCGCGAGGGTGCCGCGGCCGACGTGCTGACCGTGTGGCGCGAAACGCTGGGCCAACGGGCCTGGGTGGTCTCCCGCGACGAGGCGATCGCCGCCGGCTGGTTCGGTGGAGTGGTCGACGACCGGATTCGCCCACGGATCGGTGATGTGGTCGCGGCGGCGCGCGACCGGTCAGTTCTGGTGCGGCGCGCGGTGGAGCCGGCCGAATCGGCTCTGGTGGGCCACCACGGGTCACTGACCACCGCCGAACAACGGGTGCCGCTGCTGCTGGCCTACGGCTGAACCGAGGTCAGCCGGGTTTGTTCCCGGCGACGGCCGAGACGTGCAGCCTCGTCTTGTGGCGGTACATTTCGGTGTCCGCCGCGCGGATGAGTTCCTCGACGTCGTCGGCTGGACCCCAGGTCCAGCCCACCGATGCCGTGAGGTGAAAGCTGTCGGTGTCGACGTCGTACAGACCGGTCAGGGCCGCACTGATGTCCGTGGCGCGGGCGGCGACGTCGGCGGCCGTCGCGGCTTGCGGAACGAGGGCGATGAACTCGTCGCCGCCGAGGCGGTACACCGAATCCGGGGCGGGAACGGCTCGCCGCAACCGGCGCGCCACCTCGACCAGGACGACGTCGCCGGCGGCATGCCCGTGCATGTCGTTGACCTGTTTGAACCCGTCGAGGTCGACGAAGATGAGCCCGACCGGATGGTCAGGTTCGCGCCGCCACCGTTGCGCGACCCGGCTGACCAGTTCGCGGCGGTTGTACAGCCCGGTGAGTTGGTCGGTGACGGCCAGCCGTGCCAGCTCGGCCTCGGCCCGCCGCCGGGCGGTCACGTCCTGGAACTGGCCGATGATGACGTCGTCGACACCGTATTCGCCGCCGGGCGCCAGAACGGCGTTGCGCTGCAACCAGATCGTCGTCCCGTCGTGGCGCAGGTAGCGCCGCTCCGAGGAGATCTGCGACACCTCGCCGGCGAGGAGTTGGCGGTGTTCTTCGATCGCCGCTGCCAACTCGTCGGGGTGGACGAAGTCGTGGTAGCTCAGACCGGCCAGTTCGTCCGCGGTGTACCCGACCAGCTGGCACAACGCCGGATTGACCAGCAAGGCGACCCCGGCGGTGGTGAGGACCGCTTGCCCGAACGGTGCATTGGCCACGCTGATCTGGAACAGCCGCAGCGCTTCGTCGCGGGCCTGCTCGGCCCGCACCCGCGCCGTCACGTCGTTGGCTTGAACGAAGAAGCCGCGCACCGTGCCGTCGACCAGGTCCGGTATGTAGGACGTCTCGAAATGCCGCGTCGCTCCGTGCGGATCGGTCAGGGTCGAGTCGAACACCTGCGGGTGGCCTTGCAGGGCTTGTTCGGCGTGCGACCGGATCCGGGCGTAAACGGTCTCCCCCACCACCTCGCGCAGGTGTCGGCCGCGGATCTGGTCCGGAGTAGTGCCGAAGTGGGCGAAGTAGGAGTCGTTGGCCACCACGTTATGCAGCGACGCATCCCAATACCCGATCATCGCGGGCAGTCGATCGATGAGCAGACGGAGGCGGCGAAGGTCCTCGCCAGGTTCCGGCGGGTCGGCAAGGGCCACCGATCACCTCTCGGTTGCGCTGCAGTGGTCCAGCAGTGTTCTGGTTTCTGAAAACACTGGTCTTCTAATTTACCGGCCGGTCAATCCGGGGTAAAGGCGCGCCGCCGGTGCGTCGTTGGTCGTCCCGCCCATCCGGTCGGACGCCGCGGCGCGGTCCCCGCTACCGTCTGCGGAGTGATCGTGCTGCTTCCGCCGTCGGAGACCAAGCGCGGCGGCGGGGACGGCCCGCCGCTGCGCGTGGACGAACTGGGTTCTCCGGCGCTGGCTGCGCTGCGGTATGCGTTGATCGACGAACTCGTCGCGTTGGCGGCCGATCCCGAGGCCAGCCGGCGGGCGCTGGGCATCTCGGCGAAGCAAGATGCCGAGATCGCGCGTAACGCCGCGTTGTTGACCGCCCCGACGCTGCCGGCCATCGACCGCTACACCGGGGTGCTCTACGACGCCCTGGACATCGGCTCGCTGCGCGGTGCCGCAGCGGCCCGCGCACGGGCTCGGCTGGCCGTCGGCTCGGCTCTGTTCGGTCTGCTCCGCGCCGACGAACCGGTGCCCGCCTATCGCCTCTCGGCGACGTCCAAGCTGCCCGGACGCCCGAGTCTGGCGGCCAGGTGGCGGCCCGTGCTCGAGCCGGTGCTCGCCGAGGTCGCCGTCGCCGACCTGGTGGTGGATCTGCGGTCGGGCTCCTACGCGGCCCTCGGCCAGGTACCCGACGCGGTCCGCGTCGACGTGCTCGCCGAACATCCCGACGGCCGCCGCACCGTGGTCACCCACTTCAATAAGGCGCACAAGGGCCGACTGGCGCGCGCCCTGGCGACAACCCGCTCCGAACCCGGCGACGCCGCCGCCGTGGCGGCCGTGGCACGCCGGGCCGGGATGCGCGTCGAACGCCGCGGCAACGAACTGACCGTCGTCGTTCCGGCCTGATCGGCTCTCACTCGGCCTCTGCCAGAATCGGAGAGATGAGCACCCGCTGGCAGAACTCCACCGCGCCCCGCGGCGAGGATTACGACGCCCGGTGGACCGCCCTGGCCGCATCCGGCCAGAACATCCATGGTGAGGCGGATCTGGTCACCGGATTGCTGGGCGAGTCGGGCGGGACGTCGGTCCTCGATGCGGGTTGTGGCACCGGTCGGGTGGCGATCGAACTCGACCGGCGCGGCGTGCCGGTTGTCGGTGTCGACGCCGACCACGCCATGCTGGCAGCGGCCAGGGTCAAGGCTCCGCAGCTCCGCTGGATCGAGGCCGACCTGGCAGAACTCGGCTCTGAGCTGCCCGACCGGTTCGATCTGGTCCTGTTGGCCGGCAATGTGATGATCTTTCTCCAACCTGGAACCGAAGAGCAGGTGCTCACCCAACTGGCGGACCGGCTGAACCCGGGCGGGCTGCTGGTGGCCGGCTTCAGTCTCAGTGCCGACCGTCTGGGGTTGGACCGCTACGACGTGCTGGCCGGCCGGGCAGGCCTGGAGCCGGTGGCGCGATGGGCGACCTGGGACCGCCAGCCATTCGAGAGCGGTGATTACGCGGTTTCGGTACACCGGGCGGGTCGTTCGCCAGGCGAATGAAATTGTCGTCTCCGACAAAACCTACGGGACCGGAGGTGGCCAGCGCAGAAAGCGTTCGCTAGGCTCGGGATCCGGTGCCGGTGGGTCGGGTTCCGGGCAGTTGCTGGCCGACCCGCGAGAGGCGGCGAGGAAAGGGAGGGATCGGTTGATGAGATCGGCGTTCGCAGCCCGTCCCGCGAACCAGTACTACACCCTCACCGCCTTACTGGCCGCCCGCGGCGCCCAGACCTACACCTCCCGGGTGATCGCGGCAGTCATGTTCATCCTGGGCTTGGTCGCGGTGGCCACCCTCGGCAGCTCGGCTTCTCTGCAATGGCAGATCAGCCGGGAACTGCTGGTCGGCGTCGCGGTCAGCAGCTTCGTGTCGGCGGGAATCTGGCTGCGACATCGGTGGCCCACCAGGACCGAGTCGGCGATCTTGGTGGGCATCGCGGCGGTGGTCATCCCGATCGGCTGCATCGTCCCGGTGAACCCGATGTACGGTCTGCTGGGCTCGACCTGTTTCGCCCTGGTCATCGGCTACACCGCGCTCTTCCACGGTCCCCGGCTGCTGATCTCGATCATGATCGTCGCCACCGTCATGGTGCTCTACCTCGCGGTGCGCATCGCCGGGCACGACCCGGCGCTCGCCCTGGCCGGTGTCGCGCTGATCCTGCTGCTGTACGTATTCGCCGCGTTCGCCTGCCGGCTGGTGGTGTGGTTGACCGGCAGCGATGACGACGCCGACGCCATCGAACCGTTGACCGGGCTGCTCAACCGCGACTCGTTCTATCTGCAGACGGCCACGCTGATGGCCTCGCGCAACCGCGACGACGACCGTTACCTGGTGGTGGCCGTCGTCAACATCGACAGCTTCGCCGCGATGGTCAGTATGGGCGGCAACCGGGGCGGCAACCGCGCGCGGGTGGCCGCCGGCCAGGCGTTGCGCGAGACGGTCCGCCGGGATGCGATCGTCGGCCATGTCGGAGACGCCGAGTATCTGGTCGCCGACACCTTCACCACCCCGGATTCCTCGCCCCTCGTCGACCGCATCCTCGGCGCGATCGCCGGCACACCCGCCGGGATGACGGCCAGCGTCGGCGTGGTCAGCACGCCACTACGACCGCTGGTCGAACACCCGCCACACGATGTGCTCGACGAGATCATCGCGTTGGCGACCACCGCGATGTACGAGGCGCGGCGCTCCGGCGGGAATCAGGCCCGCTACGTGGTGCGGCCGAACCTCAGCATCTCCGACGACGAGAACGACGGGTACGACACTCCGCTGCTGTGACGCCGTCGGCGGTACAGTCTGCGCCATGAGTTCCGGCCATGACCACAAACCCAACCGCGAACTGCCACCCGGTATGGCCGAGCAACTCGACCTGCCCTACGCGGGAGTCGCCTCGTTCGGGAACCGCCCGTTCCTCACCGAGCCCGAACAGCTCGACTCGTGGCAGCCGGACGTCGCGATCGTGGGAGCCCCCTTCGACGTGGCCACCACCAACCGTCCCGGTGCCCGGTTCGGGCCGCGCGCGATCCGCTCCACGGCCTACGAGCCCGGCACCTACCACATGGACCTCGGCCTGGAGATCTTCGACTGGCTCGAGGTCGTCGATTTCGGCGACGCGTGGTGCCCGCACGGGCTGACCGAGCAGTCGCACGCCAACATCCGTGAACGGGTGCACACCGTGGCATCCCGCGGGATCGTCCCGGTGATCCTCGGCGGCGACCACTCGATCACCTGGCCGGCCGCCACCGCGGTCGCCGACGTGCACGGCTACGGCAACGTCGGGATCGTGCACTTCGATGCGCACGCCGACACCGCCGACATCATCGACGGCAACCTGGCCAGCCACGGCACGCCGATGCGCCGCCTGATCGAGTCCGGGGCCGTGCCGGGCACCCACTTCGTGCAGGTCGGCCTGCGTGGCTACTGGCCACCGCAGGACACCTTCGAGTGGATGCAAGAACAAGGCATGACCTGGCACACCATGCAGGAGATCTGGGATCACGGCTTCAAGGCGGTCATGGACAAGGCCGTCGGCGAGGCGCTCGCCAAGGCGGAAAAGCTGTATGTGTCAGTCGATATCGACGTCCTGGATCCAGCACACGCACCCGGCACCGGCACCCCGGAGCCGGGCGGCATCACCAGCGCCGACCTGCTGCGCATGGTCCGCCAACTCTGCCACTCCCACGACGTGGTCGGCGTCGACGTCGTCGAGGTCGCCCCGGCTTATGACCATGCCGAACTGACCGTCAACGCCGCGCATCGAGTGGTATTCGAAGCCCTCTCCGGAATGGCAGCACGGCGCCGCGACGCGGCCGACGCCAAGCCGGGACCGCCGTCGCCGCTGGCGACCTAATAGTCCGATTCGGCGGCCAGCAGCTCGGCCAGGAAGGCGTCCGGCTGCGCCTCTGCCAAGCGGCGCCGGGCGAACCGGCGGACCCGCTGGCGCAGCTGCGCCGGCTCGTCGACGTCGACGCCGACGGTCACGGTGGTCGCCGTCCAGTCGGCGTCCCACGCGCCGGCCGCGGTCACCGGTTCTCCCTCGCCGTCCACCAGCGGCAGCGTCGCGCGGCCGGTGTCGCCGAGTACGCCGGAAGCGTGGATACCGTTGCAGCGCAGAGACACCGGTATGCCCGCGGCCGACCGCGGACCCAGCCGCTGGGTGCGGATCGCCGCGACCACCTGCGGCCCGTCGGTGGCGATCGTCCAGCCCACGGTGTCCTCGGCCGCGTCGAAGACCGACCCGGGGACACCGGTCCAGGCCATCGACGTCACTCCCCTGGCGATCACTTCCACCGGCTCGGACCCGTCGAGACGCCCGGCCGCCAGCGCGTAGTCGTCGCGCCCGCCCGGCGCCGGCGCGGCCGTCGCCCGGGTGAGATCGTCGAGCGCGTCGGCGACCTCGAACCAGCCCGGTGCATCGAGTCCCACCTCCTCGACGAGGTCGACGCAGCGCCGGGCCAACGCGACAACCCGTGCGTCCCCGGAGGCGACGTGCGTCAGGAACGCGTCCGCGTGCGGGGCCAGCAGACCGGCGATGTCGGAATCCAGGGTTCCGTCGCCGAAGAAGTCCTCGGCGTCGGCGACGGCCACCGCGATCTCGGCGTCGAGCACGGCGGGATCGAGACCGGCGATGCCGTCGCGAGTGCTGGCCGGCCAGAACCTGCGCAACCAATACCCGAGCGCCACCCGGCGCAACCGGTCCAGCGAGCCCGCAAGCACCTCTACGTCGCCGAGTTCGGCCTGCGCCCGATCATCGGGTGGTGCTGATGCGGTGACGGCGGCCACGGTGCGGTGACCCGATTCGCCGACCACCCGCCACAGCCAGTCGGCGCGTGCCACATCGGTCAGGGTGATCTGTGGCGGGTTGTCGACCGGCTCGTCGACCGTCCAGGACAGCACCGCGCCGTCGATCTCCACGACGGCGGCGAGAGGAACCGGTTCCGGTCTGGGGCCGACGCTCCACAAGCCCCCGTCACTCACCAATCTCATTGGGTCACCAGAACTTCAAGCATCGCCTTGATGCGCTGGCGGTGGTCCAGGCTGACCGAGCGAGCCACCCCCTCCAGCAGTGCTCGGACGTCTTCGACATCGGCGCACGATTCCTGCCACACGTCGCGGCCGTGCAGCCTCGCCCACAGTCGGCTCAGGTACGGCCTGGCGAACGCGGCCAGGTCGTCGACGACGTGGCGCTGTCGCGGGTGGATCGGTTCTCCGGCGGCCAGTGCTCGCCGGGCGTGCAGCACATAAGCCTCCTTGCGGAGCCGGGCCTGAATGGTGGCGGCCAATTCGTAGCGCGCGCGGGCACGCTCGTCGAGCGGGGCTAGATCGCCGGAAACCTCGATACCGGCGACGAGGGTGGCCTGCTTGTCCTCGCCGAGCAGGCCCCACGGCGCGCAGCAGCGATCCACCTCCTCGGCGCACAACAGCGGCACGTCGGGCAACTCGTCGCGATCCAGGGCTCGACGCAACGTCGCCCGCACGCGATCGGCCACCGGACGGTCCAGGGGACGATCGCTGTCGGCCTCTGCGGCCACGGGTGGGGGCCGCAGCGGTACGTGTGCGGTCAGACCCAGCGCGACGATCGACCACGGCAGCCGGGCGTCCACCAGTCGACCCTGCGCACCCAGGTTGTAAGGGGTGGCATCGGCGACCAGAGCAGTCCAAACCCGTTGACGTGCAACATGTTCCCGGTGCGTTGCAGTGTCACCCAGTACTGTGGTCAAGCCGGCGAAGAACGGGCCGGAGATGGTCGCGTCGGGGTGGACGTCGGCCCAGCTGCTGTGCAGTTGCCGCGAGAGCCGGGCGATCACCAGCGGGTCGGCCAGATGGTGGTTGAGCACCTCGACTGCGGTGCGGTCCCGGTCGTCGTGCACCGCCCGCAATGCCGCCGCGGCCACCTCGGCACCGTCCTTGGCCGGCGCCCCCTTGGTCACCGCCAGCTCGAAACACACCGGGAAATAGAGATCCTGGGCGTTGCCGGTGGTCACTCGGAGTCGACGGCGCTGCGCCTTCATCAGGGCGAACCAGGCGGCGCTGTCCCGCAGCGTCTCCGCATGGTCGGCGATGACGGCGGCCATCTGGTCGGCGACGTCGACGCTGACGAACGGTGCCGAGTAGGCGGTGTTGGCGCGCAGTCGCAGCACCAGCGGGTCCAGGATGCGCTTCACAGTACGGCGAAGCGGGCCGCCGTCCTCGGAGCTGAGTACCTCGACCCCGGGACCGATCGATCGCCAGGCGCGGTCGATCACCGCCCGGCGGGGTTGCGGCCCGACGGCGGCGTGGACCGTGCCGGCGTTCACCCGGTCAGGATAGAGGCCCGGCAAAGTTGGGTTCGGTAGTGCGGCCGGCACGGCAGCCTGGCCGGCATGTCTGACGCATTGCTGGGCGCCATCGCCGTCGTCTCCGCTATCGCACTTGCCACAATCATCGTCGCAGCTGGTCTGGGTGGCCAGCCACCGCGGCCGTCGCGGGATCGGAGCCGCCAGACCCGCTCGAGGTCCGTGGCGCTGGGGACCGTCCAGGCCGTGGCGGACACCGACGACCCGGTGGTGGTGGTCGAGGTCGAAAGCGTCACCGGGCAACGCTTCACCGGGCGGCTGTGCCACCGAAGCGGCGATCCTGCGATATCGGCGTTGCGGCCCGGGCTGATCCTGCTGGTGGCCTTCGACCCAGCTGCCCGCGACCGACTGACCCTGGCCGACGACGTGGCGGCGGTCCGGGCGGCCTGCGCGCAGTCTCTGCTGTGCAGGGGGCTGCTCACCGCTGCCCAACTGGATCTGATCCGGTACGGGGTGCGTTCCTCCAGTGTGGTGACCGGTGTCCGCGCCACCGGCCGGACCAGGGTCGACTACCGCACCGTCGAACTGGACCTGATGGTCCGGCGCTGCGGCGGCGGCCAGTTCCCGGCCCACGAGACGACCGTCGTGCCCGAATCCTCGTTGCCCCGGCTCGCCCCGGGCAGCATCGTCGACACCTACTACCGCCCGGACGACGAGACCACCGTGGCGGTGTGCCTGCCACTTGCCTGACCGCCTCACCGGGCACCGTCCACGGCGAACGTCACCAGCGCCGCCCAGTACAGCGGGCTGGTGCTGGTGTCACCACCGCGCCAGCGACGCATCTGCTCCCGTTGCCAGCGATTGACGGCCAGCACCGCGTCCGGGGCCTCGTGGGCGTCGTCGACGGCGACGACGATCTGCGCCATGGGATCCTCGGCGCGCGCGGTGAACCTGCGGTACCCCGCGGTCGTCGGCAACGACCAGAGCGTCGCGGTGACCAGTTCGCTACCGCACAGCACCATCGCGGCGACCAGTCCGGTCGCCTCGTCGAACTGATAGTCGCCGCCGGAGCCGCAGGCCAGCAGCGCCACCCGGGGCGGCAGCGGTAATTGAGCGGTCATCAGATCGGACGCCAGCAGTGGGCGGTGGTCACCGACCGGTTCGGCGGCACCGTCGGCCGCAGCGCTGCACGCCAGATGCAGGGCGGCGCGGTCGGCATAGCCGTGCGCGCGGTCGGCGGCACTGGCATGGCCGACGAACAGCATCCGGCTCGGAGCGAGGCCGAGAAGTGCGGCCAGCCATCCCCGGTCGGCGTCGCTGCGCCGGAACAATTCCACCGCGGAACCGACATGGGGCAACACCGGGCGGTGCGCCGCCACCCTCTCGAAGTGCTGACACAGCGGGCTCTCGCTCGACGGCCGGCCGAGCACCGACCCCAGGGGTGAGTCCGGTCGCTGGCCCGGAACCCGCGGATCTATCACCAGAAGTGCTGGCGCATCGCACCTTTCGTGCCACCGCGTCGGTGTGCGCGGGGCGTGCACGATATTGGGCGGCACGGCCATCACCACGTCGACCATCTCCATGAGTCGGCAACTGTCGGTGACGGACTCGATGTCAGCGAGCTGCCAGGGGATGCTCGCCGCCCTGGTGCCCTTGAAGGTGACCGCCGCGGTACGGGCGGCCAGCAGTTCCTCGGGGCTGGGGCCGCTGCGGGGCAGCGCCAGCAGCCCCCACGGGATGCGGGCCAGACGTGCGCTGGGTGAGACGAACAGCACCGGTCGTGGGTCGGCGAGGCATTCGGAGAACAACTGCCAGGCCGGTTCGGCTATCAACAACACGCCCAGCATGTACGCGAGGGTGAGCTCGCCGAGGGCTGTGGCGAACGGGCCCCGCGTCAGTGCCCGTTCGAGTGCCTCGCCGAGGGTCTCCGAGCCCGCCGGGTCGGGCAATGCCGCCTGCAATTCGTCGAGAGCGGCCAGCACGATCGGTTCGTGCACAACCCAGGTCACCGTGCGGTCCGGCGCACCGACGACGCGCAGGCTGGCATACGTCGCCACACCGACGTCGGCGAAGCGCAGGACCAGGGTGCTGCTCATGGCCAGGTCGACCAGACCGGGCCGCCGGACGTGACGGACTGGCCGTAGCGGTTCTGCGCCAACAGCCGATAGCGCGCAAGAATGGGTGTCCCGCCGGGCTCCATCTGTAGAGGCGGAAGCGGTCCCAGCGTCGTCAAGGTCAATGCGTCGACCGAGTGGCCCGCGGCCGCCAGCGCCTCCACGTCCAGAGTTTCGACAGGGACCGTCACCGGCGCGGCCGCGCTCCATCCGCCGGGCTCGCCGTGCGGCTGGTGCGCGAACGTCCCGCGAGCACAGTGGTACTCGATGAGCTCGGCGAGAAGGGCATCGTTCTCCCACTCCCATGCCACTGAGAACGCGCCCGCCAACATGCGCGCCGACACCTGAGCGGCCCAGCGCCAGCGGGCGTCGGCGTCGGTCATCGCGTAACGCACCGAATCGACGGCCAAGGCGGCGGGAATCTTGAGTTCCGCGGCCTTTTCCAACTTCGCCAGGGCGCTGCGGTGGCGCTCGCTCCCGGCGTCGAAGCGGGTGACGCCGCACGAGGCCGCGTGGCGTTCCTTGTCCGGCTTCCAGCTGTCCGACAATGCGCCGATGCCGTCGAAGTTCAGGTCGGCCAGGGCATCGGCCCGCCAGATCGAGCCGAGGTGATCGTCAAGCCTGGCGTACTGCAACCAACTCGAGCGCGACCAGCCGTCGAGGAACCGACGCGCCTCGGCCACCTGCTCGACGGCGTCGGCGAAGCGCCCGTCGAACACCGAGATCCAGCTGCGCTGCAGAAGAATTCGATGGATGAACAGCGGGCGGCCGAGCTCGCGCCACTGGACCTCGGCGTGTCCCCAGGATTCGTCGGCCTCTTTGAGCCAGCCGAAGCCGAGCCGGGTGAGTCCGAAGTACAACCAGCACCGGGCGACGTCGTGCGCGCGGGAGTGCTCGGCGATCACCGGGTAGGCCGATCCAACCAACCGCTCGGTGGATTCGTGGTCACCGCGCAACCACGCCGCAGCGGCACGCTCGAGTTCGGCTCGCGCCCAATACAATCCCCAGCCGCGGCGCTGGGCCCGGGCGCCGGCGCGATGCAGCCACTGCTCCCCTTCGTCCAGGCGGCCGGTCTCGACGCAGAACCGGCCATAGGCCAGACCGGCGGCGACCAGGAGCTGGTCGGCCTCGCCGGTGTTTGCAGTCAACGTGTCGACGATCGGGATGATGTCGCGCCAGAGCTGCGCCGCCGGCACATGCATGTCATCGTCAGTCAATGCCGTGGCGCACAGGACGCCCGCCAGGGTCGACCAGTGTCGCTGCTCGGGCTCCAGCTCGGTGAACCGCTGTGCGGCATCGTCACAGCGCAGTCCGGCCAGTTCCCGCGCGGCTCCTTCGTGGTCGCCGGCGGCCGCTGCCAGCCCGGTGCGCAGGAAACGGGCCCTTAGCGTGTAGCGGGCGACCAGGCGGTCGGTCTCGGGTCCCGTTGGAAACTGGGCCAGACAATCCGTGATCCGCGCCAGGCACTCACGGGTGCCGTCGTATGCCGTTCTGTTCAGATAGATTTCGCCCAGCTGAGCGAAGACCTCAAGCGCCAGGTCGTCGCGATCCTCGCGTTCGATGTCCGGCATCAACGACAGCAGCAGCTCCTTGGCCGCCTCCTCCTTGGCGGCCAGAGCCAACTCGCGAGCCCGCTGCAGCTCGCCGGGGACGGTCACGGCTGCATCATAAGTCGGCCGCGCCGCGGCTCTGAGGAAATGCGGGGACGGCGGACGCGCCATGCACGCCCGCCGTCCCCGCCCTCGGTCAGACACCTCAGCTGCAGGTGACGGAGATCTCGAACTTCTTGCTGATCATCCCGGCCATCGGATTCTTCATGTCGGCGCCGGCTGCCTCGCCGGTGATCGTGTACGTGCTACCGTCCACCTTCACGTCGGCAGAACCTGTCTTGACTCCCATGTTGTCGCTGACCGCGAGTGCGTTGCCATCGACGACCATCCCCAGCGACTGAACCTTCGGGGCGATCCGTCGGTCATGACCACACCGAGCCCCTGCTGACCACCCACCGCTCCACTGGCGATATTGATGGTCCCGCCCTGCTTGACGCAGGTCACCGTGCTCAGGTCCAGACCGGGCAGGTCGTTTCCCTCGACCTTGACCGACGTTTTGCCGGCGGTCGACACCGCGGAGCTCACCGGCGCGGAACCGGTTGCCGAGGCGGTGCCCTTGTTGCTGCTGTTGTTGTCGGAGCACGCCATCAGCAGCATGCTCGAGGCGATCACGCCGACACCGGCCGCGAGAACTCGCTTCACGTGTATTCCCTTCGCTCGCGCGGCGCCTTGGTGACGCCGTCACGAACCAAGTACAGATTCCCGGCTCGGCTACCGATCCCAAGAATGCTCGAACGTCAGGCGCCTCGGCGCCGGGTGCGGCTGTTGAAATTCGTTCTGCCGCTTGCCCACGGCGGTCGTCGACGGCCGCCTGCGGGGTCAGTCGACGGAATCGCTGTCCGAGGACACCGCGCGCCGGGCGGCGCGTTCGTGCCAGCGCAGCCGCAGCAACAGCAGGCCGCGGTGCGCTTCGAATCCCAACGACAACGGATGGCGCAATGACCGGGACCGGGTTCGCCGGTTTTGTGTCATGACACCACTGTGCCAGCCGTCGGGTCGAGGCGGCGCCGACACGCGTCGCGGTGTGCTGTCGGTCACCTGAAGTTCGTTGTCCGTCAAGAATCCTGGTCCGCACCGGTGATAGCGGCGACCAGTGGCTCGAGGTCGCCGCCGACGGCCTGCCGGACCTCGAGGCCAATCCGCTTCACGGAGTCGTTGAGGTCACCGCCGGCCGCGGCCGCGGTGGACCGCAGCTCCTCGAGGTGGCGGCCGAGCGCCTCGCGGACGTTCTCGCCGGCGGTGGCGGCGGTAGCCACCGCGAACGCACCGTCGAGCGCAGAGCCGGCGACGGTACCCTGGGCCGACATCAGCGCACCTGCGATCTCGCCGGCGCCGCCGAGCATGGCGACCGGCAGGGTGGCCTGGTGGCCGACATAGCTGATGACCGCGGCCCGCGCCCGGCTGCCGGCCTCGTCGACCACACCATGGACGGTGGTCCCAGCTCGTGTCCAGGCGTCGGCGATGGTGTCGCCGTCCTGGATGGCCACCGCGAACGTGGCGGGGGCGTGGGCAATCGCGGTGGTCACATCCGTTGCGGCGTCGAGTAGCTGACTGCTCAGCGCTTGCCCGGCGGCGATTTGGCGTTCGAGGACCTGGCGGATGACGATGTTCATCCGCGGCTCGGCCGGTTGGCTTTCCGCCGGTTGGCGTTCGGCCCCGGCCGGAACCGAGGCGGCCTCGGTGTCGGAGGCGGTGCGGGTGTCGTCGGCAGACACGGATGCGGCGGCGTGCTCGAGAACCTCAGAGAGGGTGTCGGAGTCCGAGCCTGCGATGGTCGTGGATTCTGGCATGCCCCCCAGTCAACCCGCCCGGCTCTACCGGCTGATATCGGCCACGTGACGAACGGGACTCCGGCAGGCAAAGAGACGGCCATCCGCGCTGCCAGCGGGGCACCAGGTATCTCACAGCTACTTCGCAGAAGTAGGCCTTAACCTTTGTTTTCGCGTCCCGGCGACAGTGACGCGGCATGTCGAGACGAGCGTAAAGGACGATCACCATGACCAAGCTCATCCACCTCGGACTGGGTGGTCTCGCCCTCGGTGCGATGTCGCTCGCGTGTGGTTCCGGCGTTGCGTCGGCAGACAGCTATGCCGGACAGTCGTACTCCGACGCCTCCTCGGCCATCAGCAGCGCCGGACAGAAGGCCGTCATCGCCTCTTCTGTCGGGGACGCCGTCAGCCAGGCGGACTGTGTGGTGACCCGATCACAGAGTGCGCCGTGGCTCAAGGGCGACAACTTCTCCCCGGTCACCGACACCGTGCTGCTCTACCTCAACTGCAACGCCAAGCTCGCCTCCGCGGCCCAGCCCGGCAACTCGCTGGCCAGCCCGAAGGTCAGGCTGAGAAGGCCAACGAGGAGCAGCAGGCAGCTCAGCAGGCGGCCGACCAGCAGAGCGAGTCCAGCGAGTTGGCAACACCGGGCGGCGACTGACCGTCGGCCGTCTCGGCTTGCCGCCGAGCGCTACGGCGGCAAGGATCCGTGGCAATGGATGCGAAACTGGCCGCTGAACTCGCGGACCTCGATGTCATCGGACAAGCCGCCCTGGCCGCGGCCGGCGAGCTGACCGCAGTGCAGCTGCTCGACGCCGCGATCCTGCGGTTGGAGGGTGCGCGCGGGCTCAACGCCGTGATCACCGACCTGTTCGACCGCGGTCGCGACCAGGCGCGGGCACTCGACGAATCCGGGCGGCTGCGCACCGGTGAGGCCGGGCCGTTGGCCGGAGTCCCGTTCCTGCTCAAGGATCTTGGCGCATCGCTGGCCGGCGCCCGGGAGGCGATGGGTTCGCAGGCGCTGCGCACCTACGTCGCCACCCACACGGCGTGGATCGTCGAGCGCTATCTGGCCGCCAACCTCGTGGTGTTCGGCAAGACCAACACTCCGGAGTGGGGTAACCACTGCACCACCGAGCCGACGCTGTTCGGGCCCACCGTCAATCCGTGGTCGGCGTCCATCACCCCAGGTGGCTCCAGCGGCGGGTCGGCCTCGGCGGTGGCCGCCGGCGTCGTCGCGGCAGCGTCCGGCGGGGACGGCACCGGCTCGATCCGGGTACCCGCCGCCTGCTGTGGCCTCGTCGGCCTCAAACCGCGGCGCGCGCGCACCTCGTTCGCGCCGGCCGGCCAGCTACTTGAGGGGCTGGCGGTCGAGCACGCCCTGACCCGCACGGTCCGCGACAGCGCCGCGCTGCTCGACGCGGTCACCGGCGCCGCGCCCGGCGACCCCTACAACGCACCGTTGCCCGTCGGCACGTTCCTGCGGGCCATCGAGCACTCGCCCGGCCCGCGGCGGATCCTGGTTGCGACGCAGTCCCCGTTCCCGGCACCCGCCACCGATCCGCGCGTCGCGGCCACCGTCGAGGCCACCGCACGGGACCTCGAGGCGATGGGCCACCATGTTGAGCCCGGGGCCCCAGATTTCGATGCCGACGCGGTCGCCGACGCGATCGCCGTGCTGCACAACGTCAGCAACGTCGGGCTGTACAACCTGGCCAAATCCCATCTGGGCAGGGATCCGCGGGCGGACGAATTCGAGCCGAGCAGCTGGATGATGATGCAGGAAGGGTTCGCCACCGCGGGCATCACCTACGCCGAGGCGATCGAGACCATCCATGCCCAGACCCGTCGCTTCGTCGAGGGCATGGCCGCCCACGACGTGCTGCTCGTGCCTACGCTGCTCGCGCCGCCGCCGTCTTTCGGTGTGTTGGACCAACCTCGAGAAAGCACCCGGGCGTTCTTCGATGTGGAGTTCGCCCACACCGGTTGGACCAGCCTGGCCAATGTCACTGGGTGGGCAGCCATCTCGCTTCCGCTGGGGGTCACCGAGCAGGGGCTGCCGATCGGGGTGCAGCTGATGGCCCCCGCCGAGACGATCCTGCTCCAGTTGGCCGTGCAGCTGGAGCAGGCTCAACCCTGGATCGGACGCCGCCCGCAAGGCTGGCTCGGCGCACCGCTGACCTGAGACACCCGCCTTTGGGTGAACCGTGCGGCGCCCAACCCGGTGCGTGACACACTGTGCCGATGGTTGCCGCTATCGAGCGTCCCAAGCTGGAAGGCAATATCGCCGTCGGCGGGGACCGCCAGATCGGGTTCGCCGAGTTCGGTGCTGCCCAGGGCCGGGCCGTGTTCTGGTTGCATGGAACTCCCGGGGCTCGGCGCCAGATCCCGATGGAAGCCCGCCTGTTCGCCGAGCAACAGAACATCCGGCTGATCGGGATCGATCGTCCTGGGATCGGCTCCTCCACCCCGTTCCAGTACGAGAACGTGCTGGCCTTCGCCGCCGACATGACCAAGATCGCCGACACGCTGGGGGTCGAGAAGATGGCGGTCGTCGGGCTCTCCGGCGGTGGACCCTACACACTGGCCTGTGCGGCGGCACTGCCCGAGCGGGTGGTGGCGGCCGGTGTGCTCGGCGGGGTGGCGCCGACCGTCGGGCCGGACGCGATCGGCGGCGGGTTGATGAAGCTCGGCACCGTGGCTGCCCCGATCATCGAGGTGGCCGGCGCTCCGCTGCGGCTCGCCGCCTCCACGTTGATCCGGCTGATCAGACCGGTGGCTGAGCCGGCGCTGTACATCTACGCCGGCGTTTCACCCGAGGCGGACCGAAAGATGTTGGTACGTCCCGAATTCAAGGCGATGTTCCTCGACGACCTGCTCAATGGCAGCCGCAAGCAGTTGGCCGCGCCGTTTGCCGACGTCGTCGTGTTCGCCCGCGACTGGGGATTCCGGCTCGACGAGGTGAAGGTACCGGTTCGCTGGTGGCACGGGGACCGCGACCACATCGTGCCGTTCGCCCACGGCCAGCACGTGGTGTCGCGGTTGCCCGACGCCGAACTGCATCACCTACCCGGGGAGAGTCACCTGGCCGGTCTCGGACGGGCGGAAGACATCTTGAGCACCCTGGTCGACATCTGGGATCGCGACGACGATGTCTGACCGGAAGCCGTTGTGGCGCCTCACCGCTGCGGTGGCACTCATGGTGCTGCCGGCGCCGGCGGTTGCCCACGCCGACGACATCGCGCCCGCCGATTTCGTGGCCCTTGCCGACGTCGACCCGACGATTCTGCAGGACATCCGGTATGCCACACCGCACAACTTCGTCGGTGATCCGGTGGCCGGATATCGCAGTGCCATGTGCATCCTGACCCGGCAGGCCGCCGAGGGACTGCGGCGGGCGCAACAGGCGTTCCTCGACCGCAGCTACACCCTCAAGGTGTACGACTGCTACCGCCCGCAGCAGGCTGTCGACGAGTTCGTCTCGTGGGCCGAGGATCTCGCCGATCAGCGGATGAAAGCCGAATTCTATCCGCGGGTCGACAAGTCGGCGCTGTTCGACGACGGGTACATCGCCGACAAGTCCGGGCACAGCCGCGGCAGCACCATGGACCTCACCCTGGTCCCGTTGCCCGCGGCATCGACGCCGCCCTACGTTGCGGGGCAGCCACTCATGGATTGCGCTGCACCGCAGGGCATTCGATTCCCGGACAATTCCGTCGACATGGGCACCGGGTACGACTGCTTCGACACCCTGGCCCACACCGAGGATCCGCGGATCCAGGGTGAGGAATTGAAGAACCGGCTGCTGCTCAAGGACGTCATGGCCGGTGCGGGATTCGTCAACTACGACAAGGAATGGTGGCACTTCACCTATCAGCCCGAGCCGTATCCGGACACCTATTTCGACTTTCCGATCGATGCCGGCTCGTTAGCCCACCGACAGTAACGCCACGGCGCAATGTTGGATCATTCAGACGCCATGGCGTTACCGTCGGCATCGGCTAGGTGCCCAATTGACTCTTGATCAGTTCGTCCTGCTTCTGGCCCATGTCCACGACCAGATCGGACGGCACCGGATCATTGGCGGGACCGGCGAATTCGAGGGATGAGGCGGCATTTCCCTCGGTGAAATAGAGCACGCTCAGCGACTGCTTGCCGTCCGGCGAGGTCCCGGTGATCAGCTTGCCGCCCTGGCCGACCGGAACCGACACCGACTTCTGGCCGGCGACCGGCGTGACGCCCTGTGCCTGGTTGATGGCATCGGAGGCGGCGCCCGGGTCGGCCAGCACCCACACCGTATCGGTGATGGTGCGTCCGTCACGGTGGGTGTAGACGGTCATGGCGCCGGGCTGCCCGCCGGGATTGAGGGTCGGGGGCCCAGCGGTGTAGGCCAGCGAATCGGTCACCACATTGGGGTCGATGAGCAACACGGTGTAGTCACCGGGATCTGCCCCGGCCACCCCGCTTCCGAGCGACAGACCGGCGGACAGCAGCGCAACGGCGGTCAGACCGCCGACACGACGAGAGTTCATAGCGATTCTTTCCGTTTGGGTAGTCAGGGTTGTGGTTGCGTCGCGGTCACAGCTCAGCAGGGGTAGCAACCCCAGCCGCGCCATCCGTCGCGCCAGAAGAAGCCGGCTCCGCAGCCCATGTTGCCGGTGCCGCCCTGGCAATCGAGAGCGGTGATGATCGGTGAATTCTGCGGGCCCGAGGGCGTGGCATTGTTGGTGGCGGCGGCGCTGGCCGTCTGCGCTCCGGCCAATGAGCCGGCAATCATGCCTGCGGCGGCAATACCCAAGACGATTTTTCGCATAGAAGCTCTCCCCAATTTGGGTCGCGGTGAGTGAGGACGGGTTCAGATTACGCTGGCCAGCCCGCCTAAGCCGGTTAAACATGGCGTTTGCCCACCCGAATTTCGACCATTGGTCTGTTTGTCATGTCCTATGCCTCCCCATTCCTGGGCCACAAGGCCCTGTCTGGCTTGCTGTGGTGACCGGCAACCTGAACGGGTAGCCGAAGCAACCGGTGCAGCGATGGCGATACCGCCGCAGCGCCGTCGAAAGGGTTGATCGATGGACGACGTCGTCGACGAGCGGAACTACGCCTGGCAAATGATCCGCGCCGTGCGGCTGGTGCAGGCCGCCGATTCCGGAGGCACCCCCGAATCGGGTCGCGCTGACGTCCTCCGGCTGCTCGCCCAGGCCCTCGACGCCGGCCTGGACCGAGCCGAGATCATCGTGGAGTTGGCCGATCTCGGCGCCCGGATGCTCGCCCTGTGTGACCCCGCCGGCAACAGCCCCGTGCACACCGCGTCGGCGGGCGTGAGCTCGGCTGCGGCCGCGGCGATCTGACGGTCTACTCGGTGGAGCTGCGAGCCGTTCCGAGCAAGGTCCGCCGCAGCAGGTGCAGGGCCACCGTGGTCGACCGTTCCCGGATGTCGGCGCGTTCCCCGGGCAGGCGTAGCGAGCGGCTGACCACCGTCCCATCCGTCAGTGCTACGCAGAACCACACGGTCCCAACGGGTTTGGCCGGCGTTCCGCCGCCGGGACCGGCGATCCCGGTGATCGCGACGGCGGTGTCGGCGCCGAAACGGCGCAGTGCACCGGCGGCCATCGCCTCGGCGACCTCCTGGGACACCGCCCCATAGCTGGCGATGAGTGCCGGATCGACCCCCAGCAGATCGGTCTTGACGGTGTCCGCATACGCCACCACTCCACCGGCCACGTACGCCGAGGAGCCCGGTCGGTCGGTCAGCCGCGCCGCCAGCAGGCCGGCCGTACAGGACTCCGCCGTCGCGATCCGCCGGCCCTCGAGCAGCCGGGCCACCTGATCGTCGACCAACGAACCGTCCTCGGAGAAGACCATCGCGCCGTGCCGGTCTCTCATGAGCTCCATCAGCTGGCGGTACACCGGTTCAGCCGCCGGTTCGTAGCGGGTCACCATCTCCACCTCGCCGCGACGCAGACAGGTGGTGATCTCCAGGTCGGTGAACCCGGGAATCGCTCGTTGCGCCTCGCGCAGCGTCTCGGCCAGCCCCGACTCGGCCAGCCCGAACATTCGCACGGTTTCCTGCCGGTACACCGTGCGGCCCGCGATCGCCTGCTGGACAGCCTCATTGGCCAGCGCCGCAGGCCACATCGCCTGCAGTTCGCGCGGAGGTCCGGGCAGCACCAACACCGTCGGCACGCCCGGCACCACCACCCCGGGTGCGGTTCCGACCGGGTCGAGGACGTGGGCGCCGGCCGGCACCAACGCCTGCTTGCGGTTGGCTTCCAGCACCGCGTCGAAGTCGACCCCGGTGAAGCGGCCCATCAGGTTCTTCAGGATGGCCGCGATCTTGGCTTCCAGTTCCGCGTCGAGCACCAGGTCGCGACCACAGAACCGGGCCACGGTGGCGACCGTCATGTCGTCGGCGGTCGGGCCGAGGCCGCCCGTGGTGATGATCAGGTTGACACCCTCGGCCGCCAGGAAGCGCAGTTGTGCCTCGATGTCGGTGGCGCGGTCACCGCAGATGGTGATGTGGGCCAGTTCGACGCCCAGTTCCAACAACCGGTCGGCCAGCCAGGGGCCGTTGCGATCTGCCACCCGCCCGGTCAGGACTTCGGTGCCGGTGACCACGATTCCCGCGCGCGTACTCATACCGAGCGAGATTACGCAGGACGGTTCAGCGCGGTGCGGCGCCCGGGGCCCGGATCACCAGCGGGACGGCCGGGAACGCGGCGGCCATCTCCGAGCGGGACTTGCGCAGCGCCGCGGTGCCGTAACCCTTCTTGCGGTGGTCGGGGTGGATCCAGATCCGCAGGTTCACCTCGCCACCGGCGAGTTCGCCGAACACCATGCCGACCTTCTGTTCGCCGTCAACGGCGACGAACCAGGCCGCCTCCTCCGCGCCCAAACGATCGAGCGCCGAACGGATTTCGTCGTCCAGCTCGCCGGCGGGGGCGCCCGACCCGTCGCCGGCGGCACCCACCTCCTGGGTCCGGATGGCGAAGATGTCCCGGTCGGCCTCGTGTGAGAACGGGCGCAGTTGCAGGCTCTCGTCGGAACTGGCCGGGCGCTCCTTGAGCGTGAAGGACAGCTGGCTGTTGAGGTCGTCGAGTTCTTTGGCGATGCGCCGGCGCGAGTCCTTGGTCAGCTGGTCGAACGACATCCCCATGACCGCCTCACTGCCGAGGCGGGAGGTGCCGAGCAGCGCGGTGATGGCGTCGATGGCGGAGGTTCGGTCGCTCGACTCGACGATGACGTCGAGTACCTCGTGCCGGCGTTCCAGCGCGGTCAGCAGAGCATCGGCGATCTCGCGGCGGGCGGCGGCACGGTCTTGGTCGGTCATGGCGTAAGCGTAGATCGGCGAGCTGTGTTCGGCGGCGTCATCTCCGGCAATCCGCTGTGATCCCACACCACCGACGGGGTGCCCGGCCGCGCCGCGGATAGGTTGATACCTGTGCCGCGTCTTACACAAACCGGACAGGGCGCATGGCCGGTGGCTCTGCCAAGATGAACGCGCGGCAGACGACCCGTTGCGGTTCGGTGGCCCGGCCGCCATTCGACGCAAGGAGTTCGGGGACGGTGGCGAAGACCTTCGGGACGATCGTCGTCATCGTGCTCCTGCTGGTCTGTGCGGGTGACCTGGGGGTGATCCGTGCACCACGACCGCACCCCGCGCAAGACATCGAACTGTCCACCGGGTGGAAACTCGCCTCGGCACGTGACCTGCGCGCCGACGGATCGGCGATCTCGGCGGCCGCTTTTGACGATTCCGGCTGGCATCGCGTGCGCCGGATGCCTGCCACGGTGCTCGAGACCCTGCAGGACGACGGCGTCTACCCGAACCTCTACTACGGGAAGAACCTCCTCCAGGAGGTACCCCAGGATCTCTACAAGCAGGACTGGTGGTATCGCACCACGTTCACCGCGCCGGCCGACTACCAGACCTACACGCTGGACTTTCCCGGCATCAACTACCGCGCAGAGATCTGGCTCAACGGCCGCCGCGTCGCCGACAGCACCCAGATCGTCGGTATGTACAACGACCACGAGCTGGACGTGACCCGCTGGATCCAGCCCGGCGAGCCCAACACCCTGGCGGTCAAGGTCACTCCGGAACGAGCCATCCAGGATGTCAACGGCGTGGAACTGGCCGACAGCTGGTACGACTGGATCAACTGGCGCTATCTCGGCTACCAGGGCCCGGACAAGAACCCAGCCAACGGCAACTCGTTCGTCCCGGACCGAAACGCCGGCATCTGGAAGCCGGTGTACCTCAAGACCTCCGGCGCCGTCGCGATCGGTGCCGCGACGGTCAACACCGAGCTGCCGCTGCCCGACACCGACAGCGCGCGACTGACCGTCTACGCGCCGCTGCGCAATTACTCGTCGGACAAGCAGCGGGGCGTGTTGCGCGCCACCATCACCCGGGACGGGAAGGCGCCCATCCACCTCGACGAACCGGTGTCGCTGATGCCCGGTGAACAGCGCGAGGTGACGTTGAGCCCGGACCGGTTCGCCGCGCTCACGGTCAAGCACCCGGACCTGTGGTGGCCCTACACCATGGGCCGGCCCGACCTCTACGACCTGCGACTGGAGTTCGTCCAGAACGATGCCGGAACGGAGAAGGTCACCGAGACCTCGACGCTGAAGTTCGGCATTCGGACCATCACCCAGGGCCGCGACTCCGACGACTCGTTCGCCGACCTCGGCACGGGCGGAAGCTTCTACCTGCAGGTCAACGGTAAGAACTTCCTGGTCCGTGGCGCCACCTACACCCCCGACCTGCTCTACAAGTACGACCCCGAGCGGGACGCGGCGATCCTGCACTACGTCAAGGACCTCGGACTGAACATGCTGCGGTTGGAGTCCAAGATCTCCTCGCAGCGCTTCGTCGAAATGGCCGACGAACTCGGCATCCCGCTCATGTACGGCTGGATGTGCTGCAACCAGTGGGAGAAGTGGCCGCAGTGGGATGACGAGGACCGCCGGGTCGCCCAGGAGAGCATGCGATCGCAGATCGACATGCTGCGCTCACATGCCTCGGTGTTCGTCTGGGCCAACGCCAGCGACGGCCGTCCGCCGGCCGAGGTGCTGGCCGAATACCACCAGATCCTGACCGACCTGCACTGGCAGAACGCCACCGTCGACACGGTGTCCTCGCTCAACCGCGACGCCCAGGGCCAGACACTGTGGGACGGCATCCAGATGGCCGGCCCCTACAGTTGGCGGCCGCCGTCCTACTGGTTCAGCGGCAGGTACGGCGCCGCCCGCGGCTCGTCAGCCGAGCAGGGCGACAACGAGCACATCCCGCCCTATGCCAGCCTGCAGAAGTTCATCCCGCCGGACAAGCTCTGGCCGATCAACGACACCTGGTTCTTCCACGCCGGGTCGGGTCCGCAGAACTCGCGGCTGATCAACGTGCAGCGCGTCATCGACCGGCGCTACGGGCCGTCGACCAACGCCAGAATGTTCGCCGACAAGGCGCAGCTGGCGCACTACGAGGCGACCCGGGCTCAGTTCGAGTCGTTCGCGGCCAACGGCTGGGACGGCCACAAGATGACGATCTACTGGATGCTCAACAGCCACTGGCCGTCGTTCTTCGGCAACATCTTCGACTACTACCTGCGCCCTGGCGGGGCGTACTACGGAGCCAAGAAGGGCCTGCAGCCCCTGTCGGTGGTGTTCGACTCCTACGCCACCGGCAACCACCGGCAGGCTCGGGTCACCGTGGTCAACCAAAGCCCGAATGCCAAGCAGAATCTGCGGGTGCGGGTGCGCACCTACGACCTCAAGGGCAACCTGCGCGACGACCGAGCCGCCGATGACATCGCCGTTGACTCCGGTGCGGCGGTCCAGGCGATGACGTTGCCGCCCGGCCCGCCCGACTCCCCCGTGTTCTTCGTCCGCTGTGAACTGCTCGATGCGTCCGGGACCGTGGTCGCCGACAATGTGTATTGGCAGTCCCGGCAGGTCGACGACGTGGGGCCGCCGAGCAATGACGCGGCCTTCGACTCCAAGCAGGTCAGCTGGGCCGATATGACCGCACTCAATTCGATGCCGAAGGTGCCGTTGGACATCACCGCGACCGGTGGGGACGACGCCGGCCGGGAGGTCACCATCCGGCTGCACAATCCGACGCCGCGGATCGCCTTCTTCGAGCGAGCTGAGCTGTTGGCGGGCCCGCTGGCCGACGAGATCCTGCCGATCGAATACGACGACAACTATGTGACGGTCTTTCCCGGCGAGACTGTCCAGATCAAGGGCCGGGTACCCGGTTCGGGCCCGGCGCCGGCGTGGGTGCGGGTGACCGGCTACAACAGCCCACCGACGGTGGTCCAGGTGCGCTGACACTCACGTGGACCGCGCTTGCCTTAGGGTCGGTGCCAGGCTCGGCACCGGACGCAATTCGTGAAGGGATGGACATTGCTGCAACACGCGCTCGTCGTGGCAGCTGCCCTCGCCGGCGCGGTTTTTGCCGCCATCGGCATCGTGGTGCGCCAGCGAGCCACCATGGATGTGCCCCGCGATCAGGGTGTCAGCACGGTGATGGTCTCGACCCTGCTGCGCCGCCGGCTGTGGTGGGCGGGCACCGCCTCGGCGGTCATGGGCTATGCCTTCCAGGCGGTTGCACTGGCCTACGGCTCGCTGTTGCTGGTCGCCCCGCTGTTGGTCTCGGCGCTGCTGTTCGCGTTGCCGCTGAGCGCGCGGCTGGCGCACCGGCGGGTGTCCCGCGCCGAGTGGGGCTGGGCGGTGCTGTTGACGCTGGCATTGGGTGTCTTCGTGGCGCTGGCCCGGACCAAACCGGGTGACTACGAGGGGTCCGAACTCCCGGCGCTGATCGTGGCCGGTATCAGTCTGCTGTTCGTCACGCTCTGCCTGGCGGTGGCGGTGCGGCTGTCCGACTGGCGGCGGGCCATTCTGCTCGCTGTGGGCGTCGGGGTCCTGTTCGGCGTGGTGGCGGTGCTGACCAAGCTGGTCATGCACATCGTGCGGGAGGGCAGCGTACTGCGGTTGGTCAGCTCGCCGGCGCTCTACGTGTTGCTCGTCGTCGGTGTGATCGCCACCCTGCTGCAGCAGTCCGCATTCCACGCCGGATCACTGCGCACCTCGGTCCCCGCGATGCTGGTGCTCGAGCCGATGGTCGCCGTCCTGCTCGGCGAGGTGGTGCTGGGCGAGCACCTGGCCGTCAGCAAGCCCTCCGCGGTGGTGTTGGCGATCGCGGTGGCGGCGATGGCCGCCGCCACCGTCGCACTCGGTCGTGACGAGGGTGCCTGGGAAGAAGAACTCGAAGCCGCCAAGGCCACCGCCGAGACCGGGGCTGCGCCCGGCGATTAGCCGGCGACCCTCAGCCGGCCCAGGGGCCTACGCCGCCCACCGAGTCGACGCGGATGCGGGTGAGGTATCCCGGCGGCGGGTTCTCGGGCGGGAACTGCACTCCCGGCGCCTTGACCATCACCTTCGCCAGTGCCTGCAGCACCTCGGGGGCACCGCCGTCGACGATGCGGGCGGTGCCGGTCACCGACAGGTAGGGCCGCATCACCTCGCCCGGTTCGTCGGACACGATGGTGAGCGCGACGCGTCCGTCGCGGCGGACGTTGCGCACCTTCTTGTGCTCGGACAGATGCCCGACGACGAGTTCGTCGTCGGGCTCGCCGGGCTGCAGCGCGACCCATACCAGCGACACCTGCGGGCTGCCGTCCGGGTTGAGGGTGACCAGCGTTGCGTCGGCGCCGGATCCGATCAGGTCGCGGGCCGCCTGGTTGAGTTTCATGTGCCAGTGCAACGCCGAACGTCGCGAGGCATTCCCGTGCCCCCGCCGGGTCCCGGCGCTTACCGGGCGGCGGTCACCGAAATCGTCACCGCCTGGCCCCCTGGGTCGATTCCGTCGAGGATGTCGGAGGGAACGCGGAACACCCGCCCGGGTGAAGCCGGCCAGGGCAGGACCTTGGCACCGATGATCTGACCATCTTGTCGGGCAACGACCTTCGGGATCCGGACGAGTTTGTCGGTCCACAGCAGCAGCCGATGCCGGGACGGCGGCGGGTCGCCGGGCCGAATGATGTTCGGTGCGATCCACCGCAGTGGTGGCGCGACCCGGATCGCGACGCCGGACTGCGACGGTCGATCGCCGTCGAGATGGGCCAGGACCTGCGCTGCGACGTGGCGACCGTCGAGTGCGGCGATGTCGGCGGTGTCGACCGGATGCAGCAGGTTGCCGATCGCGAAGACGCCCGCTCTGCTGGTGCGCAACGCGGTGTCCACGACCGGGCCCAGGGTGCCGGGATCGATGTCCAGGCCGGTGGCACGGGCCAGCTCGTGGTCGGGAATCCAGTCGCCGGTCAACACGACCGTGTCGCACGAGATCGTTTGCCGCTCAAGGGTGTCGAGGTCCTCGATTTCCACCGCGGTGACGGCGGGTTTGCCGACGATGCGGGTCAGACGGGTCCGGCGGGCGACCTTCACGCCCATCAGCGGGGTCCGGCCGGCGAGGTTGAACACACCGTAGGACTCCGGTGACGGATAGGTGGTGGTCATCAGCACGGTTCGGCAACCCGCGTGTTTGAGTGTGAGCACCGCGGAGTAGCTGACCAGTTCGGCGCCGACGACCACGGCGCGGCGTCCGATGGAGCGGTGCTTGAGGTGCACCAGGTTCTGCAGCTGTCCGGTGGTGTAGACGCCGGTGGCACGGTCGCCGGGGATCAGCCGTGCCGGGCGGGGTCGCTCCCGCGCGCCGGTGGCGAGGATGATCGCCCTCGCATTCAGGGCCGTTCGGCCGGCCGGCGAGGTCACCGCCAACGTCATGTCGTCGGCCCACCCGGTGACCGTCGCGTGGGTGCGGATGAGCGCCCCGGCGTCGGCGGCTTCCCGGGTCAGTCGGCGGGCGTACGCCGGACCGCTCAGGAAGGTTCGCGTGTCGCGCATGCCGTAGCCGGGGTGATCGCTGTGCCGGGGAATGCCGCCGGCCTCGGATTCCCGTTCGAGCACAACGACTTTGAGGCCGGTGCTTCGGGCGAGCATCGCGGCGGCTGTCAGGCCGGCGGGGCCGGCGCCGACGATGACGACGTCGGCGGTGTCGGTGGTAGTCATCGCTGGCTTTCTGCAGAAACGGTGCCCGTGGACAGGGTGCGGGAGCAGGTCTCGAACAGTTCCTGCACCTCCGCGCCGCAATAGAAGGCCTGGCAGCGGCCGTTCATGGCCCGGGTGCGTCGCCGGAGTCCGTCGAGCGTGGCGGGTGGGATGACCGATCGGCACGCGTCGCGGATCTCCCCTCGGTGACCCGCTCGCAGAAGCACACGACGCGGCCGTAGGCAGGGTCGGCGGCGATCAGCTCAGCCTGCTGGAACGGGCGTGGAAAGGCCTCACCGAGATTGGGCATCCGGGGCGGATCGGGTAGCGCCGTGCGCGGTCGAAGAGCCAGGCCTGCCGCGGCGAGCTGATCGCGGACGTACTCGGCCACCGCCATTCCGGCGGTCAGGCCGGTCGAGCGGATCCCGCCGACCAACAGGTACCGCTGGGCGGGATCGGCCTCGATGAGGTAGTCGCCGTGATCGATCGCGGCCCGCAGCCCGGCGTAGGTGGCGGTGACCTCTTCCTCGAGCAGTCGCGGCATGAGCGCGCGGCCCTTGGCCAGCAGAAATTCCAGCCCGGCTTGCGAGGTGCCGGTCGCGGTGCGGTCCTGCAGATCTTCGGAGGTCGGGCCAAGCATGACGTTGCCGTAGATGGTCGGGCTGATCAGCACGCCCTTGCCCCGGGCAGTGGGAACCGGCAGCACGATCTTGTCCACCAGCGCCCGGGCCAGTTTGTCGTAGACGATCAGTTCACCACGGCGCGGGGTGACGGTGAATCGGTGATGGCCGAACAGGCCGTCCACGTGGTCGGCTCCCAGTCCCGCGGCGTTGACCACCCATCGTGCCGCCACGGATTCGCCCGTGCCGGTATGTAGAGTCGTCAGCTCCCGGTCCAGGCCGACGCCGACGATGCGGTGGTCGGTGAGCACCGTCGCGCCGCGGTTGACCGCATCGGTGGCCAGCGCGAGGTTGACCGTCCAGGTGCAGATGATCGACTCGCCGGGAACCGTCAGACCGCCGAGCGCACCCGGGCCGAGATTCGGCACGGCGGCGTATACCGATGCGGCATCGACGATCTCACATTGGTGATAGCCGTTGGCTTCGGCTTTCTCCTGCAACCCGGGCAGGGCGTCGAGCTGCTCGCGGTCCCAGGCCACCAAGATGGCCTCGGTGCGTTCGATGGGTATGCCGGTGTGTTCGGCGTAGTCTGACAGCAAGTGGTAACCGCGGCTGACCAACCTCGATTCGAGGGTGCCGGGTTTGGCGTCGAACCCGGTGTGCAGGATCGCGGTGTTGGCCTTGCTGGTGCCGTCACCGACGTCCCGGCGTGCTTCGACCAGTGCCACCGACAGATCGTGGCCGGCCAACTCGCGGGCGATCGCGGATCCGACGATGCCGGCGCCGATGACCACGACGTCATAGGCGGATGTCATGCCTGCTCCTGTTCGGGGTAGGTGGTCGCGGCCACTCGCCGCCATTGATCGCGGAATTCGCCTGCGCGGGAGGCGGTCCAGCGTGGCTGGTAGGTTGCCGCCGGCTGCCATGTCGGGACGACATCACGCAGCGATCGCTGTGGCGCGAGGCTGAGCTGGGCAAGAGCCGCAGCGCCGAGGGCGGTGGCGTGGGCCGACGGGTAGATCTCGACGGGCAGCTGCACGATGTCGGCGCATGCCTGCATGAGCACTTTCGACTGGGTCAGGCCCCCGTCGGCACGCAGCGCCGTCATGGGTGTGGTGGCGTCGGCGTCGATGGCACCGACGAGTTCGGCGATCTGCGCCGCGATGCCCTGTAGCACCGCCAGGATGACGTGCCCGCGACCGGTCGCCAATGTGATGCCCGAAAGTGTCGCTGTGGCATGGGCTTTCCACCACGGCGCGGCGAGCCCGGCGAAGGCTGGGACACACAGCACGCCGTTACTGTCGGTGGCGGCCAGGGCATCCATTTCGTCGGCGCTGTTCATGATGCCCAGTGTCGACAGCCAGCGGACCGCTGATGCTGCGGTGTAGACCTGCCCGTCCACGCAGAAGGTGTCCGTATCGGCCACCCGCCACGCCAGCGACGAGGTCAGCCCGCTGGTCGAACGGACCGCCGTCCTGCCCGTGTTGGCCAGCAGGAAGGCGCCGGTGCCGAAGGTGCATTTCGCCATCCCCTGGTCCAAGCATCCCTCGGCCAGCAGCGCCGCCTGCTGGTCGACCACGATGCCGCCGACCGGGATGGCCGTGCCGAACGCCTCGGTGCTGCCGATGATGACGTCATTGGCGACGATGGCGGGCAGCCGCTCGTCGGCCAGCCCGAACAGCTCGAGTAGCTCCCGGCTCCAGTCCTGGCCGCCCAGTTCCACGGCCAGGGAACGGCTGGCGGTGGTGGCGTCGGTGACGAACGCACCGGTGAGCTGGTACAGCAGCCAGCTATCCGACGTGGTGACCACACCCCCGGTCTCGACGTTGCGTCGCAGCCAGGCCATTTTGGGCGCGGAGAAGTACGGGTCGAGGACCAGACCCGTGCTGGCGGCGAAGAGTTCGGCGTGATCGCCCAGATCGGCGCACAGTTGCTCGGCCCGGCGGTCCTGCCACACGATGGCCTGGCTCAGCGGGCGGCCGGTGTCGGGGTTCCAGGCCAGCACGGTTTCGCCTTGATTGGCCAACGAGACGGCCAGGACCGACCGGCCGGCCTGCGCGAGCGCCGTCCGGCCGGCGTCCAGGACGGAGGCCAGCAGCTCGTCAGGGTTCTGCTCCACGCCGCCACCGTCGAGGTAGCGAGGGTGGACCGCGACCTCGGCCTGGCCGACGACCCCGTCCTCGGGGTCGACGACGATGGCCTTGGTGCCCGAGGTGCCCTGATCGATCGCCAGAACCGTCACCCTGTTACCTCCCGGACGTTGTGGTCGCCGGTTGCAGCTTCGTCCAATTCGGCGTCGATCGACCGCAGATCGGGCATCTTGAGGCCGCGTGCCCCACGGGTGACCAGCAGGTAGGCCAGATAGACCGCGCCGATGCCGACCATCACCGCGACGTAGAGCCACGGCTGCGCGAAGGAAGCATCGCGGAACAACGACAGCGCGAACACCAGCCACACCACTGCGACGACCATGACCGGGACTTCCCAGCGACCCAGGCTGAAACCTGAACTGGCGGGCAGCCGTCGCCTGGTCGCGATGTAGAGGGTGACGGTGATGGCGTAGATGATCGCCGGCAGCAGGGTGGCCGCGGAGAACAGGATGAACAGCGCGTCGGTACTGGTGGAGAACAACGCCAGGATCACCGCCGAGATCGTCGTCATCGCGACCGTCGCGTTGAGCGGCGTCTTGAACCGCGGCGACACCTTGTGCAGCGCTTGCCAACCGGGGAACCGCTGGTCGCGAGACATGGCCCAGACCAGGCGTACGCCGCTCATCACGATGACCAGCCCGCAGGCGAAGATGGCGATGGCCACCAGAACCAGCAACGCGGTGCCCACGAACGATCCGAGGATGTCCTGGATGACGTCGGCGATCGGCGTGCCGGATTCGGCCAGTGCGGTCGGATCGCTGACCGCGGCGGTGACCACGAGCAGGAACAGAAACCCGAGCACACCGGAAGCCAGCACTGCCTGCCACATAGCCCGGGGCACAACAACTTCCGGACGCTTGGTTTCTTCGGCCAGGTTGGCGGCGGATTCGAAGCCGACGATGGTGAAGGCGCCGAGGAGGAAGCCGAGCATCCACGGGCCGACGCTGGTCGCCGTGCCGAAGCTCCAGTAGCCCTCGGCCGGGACGTCGCCGCGGGAGAACAGGTTGCCCATCGAGAGTTTGTGGGCGATCACGCCGACGATGAACAGCAGGACCACCAGCGCGATCATGCACACCAGTTCCGCTGTCACCGCGAAGTTGTTCACCCGCTCGGTCCACTTGGTGGACAGTCCGACCAGCAGGCCCTGCAGCACCAGCACACCCGCGGTGATGAGGAACGAGGTCAGGGCTGTGCCGGTGAAGTCGAAGAGGGCGGGCACGACGGTGGCGGCCACCGTGTAGTCGACGGCCACAGCGACGATCGCCAGGAAGGTGAACGAGATCCATCCGGTTATCCAGCCCAGGACCGGATTGGCCAGCCGCGACACCCACTGGTAGGCGTAGCCGGTCACCGGGATTCGGGCGGCCAGCGCCCCGAGCAGCAGCGCCACGGCGAGTTGGCCGACGATGACGATGGGCCAGGTCCAGATGCCGAGGGGGCCCGAACTCTTCAGGACGCTGCCGTAGGTGGTGAAGATTCCGGTGGCGATCGAGACGAAGGCAAATGCCACGGCGAACGATGCGAAGCGGCCGGTGGACCGCTCGAGGGTGTCGGTGTATTCGCCGGCGCGTACCAGGGATTCGCCGGCCGGTGTGGAAGAATCTGTCATGGGATCGGGCTTTCTGGCTGAAATGTGACTGTTTCGAATAGAGCGGTTCGGTCCCGCGGGCGGCGCTGCAACGCCGCCCGCACCCGTTTGCGGGTCAGTCGCTAGGTCGCGCTGACAGCACCACACCTCCCGTCTGCTCGAACGCCGTCGCGACCGAGGGCGGCGGGTTCTTGTCGGTGATCAGACCTTTGACGTCGCCGAGGCCACAGACCCGGTAGGGCGCCACCTGCCCCAGCTTGGCGGAATCGGCGAGGATGTAACTGCAGGCGCTGTTGGCGATGATGGTGCGCCGTACGTCCACCTCGTCGAGGTGGAAGTCGGTCAGCCCGGAGCGGGCATCCACCCCGCCGGAACCCAGCAGCGCGATGTCGGCGTAGACGTCGGTGAAGAAGGCCTTGGTATGGGCGTTCGAGCAGGCCAGGTCGCCGGCCCGGACCCGGCCGCCGGCGAGCAGCACCTCCAACCCGGGGCGATCGGCCAGTTCGACGGCGACCGGCAGCGACGGGGTGATGACGGTCCCCGAGAACCCGCGGGAATGGCTCGCGCCACCGCGACCGCGGTGGTGCCGATGTCGATGATCACGGTCTGGCCCGTTTGGAGTAGCCCGGCGGCGACCTTGGCCAGTTGGGCCTTGGCCTGGTGGCCGATCATCGATCGTTCGGTGAACGAGGGTTCGACGCCGCGCCGGTCCCCCACCGCCGCGGCTCCGCCGTGCACTCGGCGCAGCGCGCCCTTCTCCTCCAGCAGCGCGAGATCGCGGCGCACGGTCTCCGCGGACACGTTGAGCAGACGCACGAGTTCATCGGTGCTCACCGCTTGGCCGGTGGTGACGGCCTCGACGATCGCCCCATGCCGCTCGACCGGAAGCACGTCAGATGACCGAAATTGTGGTTTTCTGACTGAACATGACTGTCAGTGTGGGGTCTCGTGGCTCAGGCGTCAACCCGGCGCGCGCAACCCCGGCCACGGCTGCGCGGTCGCGTTCCGGCCGGGCCGGCGCTGTGCCCCTCGGCCATGATGGAGGGGTGACGTTGTCATCGGATCCGCTGACCCAGGTGGCGCAGGGCCCATCCGGGCCGGCCGTCGGTGCGTTCTTCGACCTCGACGGCACCCTCGTCGCAGGGTTCACCGCCACCGCACACGCTGGTGACCGCATCCGCCGCGGCCAGGCCAGGATCGGCGAGGTGCTCGGCGTGGTCGAAGCATCTCTGCGCTACAAGCTCGGCCGCATGCAATTCGAGCGCCTCCTGGTCCGGGCGGCCGGTTACTTGCGCGGCGAGTCGTTGGCCGAACTCGACGCGATCGGCGAGCGGCTGTATTCCGAACAGATTGCGGCACGGGTATATCCGTTGATGCGCGAGATCATCGAGGCGCACCGGGCCCGGGGTCATACCGTGGTGCTCAGCTCGTCGGCGCTGACGATCCACGCCGAACCGGTGGCCCGCGCACTGGGGATCACCAACGTCGTCTGCAACACTTTCGAGCTGGACGAAGCCGGGCGGCTGACCGGGTCCATCGTCAAGCCGATCGTCTGGGGCCGTCAGAAAGCCGCCGCGGTACAACGGTTCTGCGACACCAACGACATCGATCTGGCGCGCAGCTACTTCTACGCCGATGGTGATGAGGACGCTCCGCTGATGGGGATGGTCGGCCACCCGCGGCCGGTCAATCCCCGGCCGGGCCTGGCTGCCATGGCCGTGGCGCGGGATTGGCCGGTGTTGCACCTGTCGATTCCCGGGCGTCGTGGCGGCGCCGCCAACGCGGTCGGTCACTTCCCGGCGCTGGGACGCGCCGCGCTGGGCGCGGCGTTCGCGCAACTGGCCTTGCGGGTACGCCGGCGCGACTGAGGCTCGACCCGAGTGGAGCTGACGGACTCGATTAGGGCATCGCGCGGTGCGGCACGTCGGTGATCAGGCCACCGTCGACCACATACTCCGAGCCGGTGGAGAACGACGATTCGTCGCTGGCCAGGAACACGATGAAGGTGGCCACTTCCTCCGGCTTGCCGGGACGGCCCAGCGGGGCGCTGACCATGTCCTCGGGCAGATGCTTGGTCATCGGGGTGCGGATGAAGCCCGGATGCACCGAGTTGACCCGGATGTTGTCCGACGCCAGTTCCAGCGCAGCCGATTTCGTCAGCCCCCGCAGACCCCACTTCGACGCGACATAGCTGTGCACCCACGAGGCCCCGCGCATGCCCTCGATGGACGACACGTTGATGATCGAGCCGCCGCCGGCAGCCTTCATCGGTTCGAGGACCGCCTTGATGCCCAGCAACGCGCCGGTCAGGTTGACGTCGAGAACCTTCTTCCACCGTTCGACGTCGAGCGACTTCAGCGGCGCGACCTGCACGATGCCGGCGTTGTTCACCAGCACGTTGACAGTGCCGAACTCGGTGACGGCGGTCTGGACCGCGGCCGCCCACTGGTCGGCGTCGGTCACGTCGAGGTGGACGTAACGCGCGGCATCGCCCAACTCGTCGGCCAGTTCTTTGCCCTTGTCGTCGAGGATGTCGCCGATCAGCACTTTGGCGCCCTCGGCGACGAGCATCCGCGCGTCGGCGGCGCCCATGCCCTGAGCACCGCCGGTGATGATGGCCACCTTGTCGTCTACGCGTCCCATGAGCCGACAGGCTACCGTAGGCCCTTTGGAAGTAGAACCTGTTCCAGTTTTGCCCCGCAATGCGCATACTGGGTCCACCCCAGCCCCGAGCGTGAGGAGACCCCATGGCGATCCGCGTCGCCCACATCGGCACCGGAAATGTGGGCCGGATAGCCCTGTCCGAACTGATCGCCAACCCCGCGTTCGAACTCACCGGGTTGTGTGTGTCGGCCGAGGAGAAGGTGGGCAAGGACGCGGGCGAGCTGGCCGGTCTCGACGTGACCACCGGGATCACCGCGACCGCCGATCTCGACGCCGTCCTGGCCACCGAGCCCGAGTGCGCCGTCTACTGCGCAATGGGCGACAACCGGATGCCGCAGGCGATGGAGGACGTCCGCAAGATCCTGGCCGCCGGTGTCAACGTGGTGGGGTCGGCGCCGGTGGTCTTGCAGTTCCCCTGGCATGTGATGCCCGACAAGTACATCGAGCCGCTGGAAGAGGCCGGCCGCCTTGGCAATTCGAGCATCTTCATCAACGGTGTCGACCCGGGTTTCGTCACCGACCTGATCCCGCTCGCCTTCGCCAGCACCTGTCAGAGCATCGAGCAGGTGCGGTGTATGGAGATAGCCGACTACGCCACCTACGACGGTGCGATCGTGATGTTCGATGTGATGGGCTTCGGCAAGCCGCTCGACGAGGTGCCGATGCTGTTCCAGCCCGGCGTACTGGGCATCGCCTGGGGATGCGGCATCCGGCAACTGGCCGCCGGGCTGAACATCTCGCTGGATTCGATCACCGAGAGTTACGAACGTGAGCCCGCCCCAGAGGCGTTCGATGTCGCCGCCGGCCATATCCCAAGGGCGGGGTGGCCGCGGTGCGTTTCGAGATCAAGGGCATGGTCGGCGACCACGCGGCGATCGTCGTCGAACACGTGACCCGGCTGCGCGAGGACCTGCGGCCGGACTGGGCGCAGCCGGCCCAGCCGGGCGGGTCCTACCGGGTCGAGATCTGCGGGGAACCGTCGTACCGCGTCGACATCTGTCCCACCAGCAAGAAGGGCGACCACAACTACGCCGCCATCGCCGGTGCGGCCGGTCGCATCGTCAACGCCATCCCGGCGGTGATCGCCGCACCGCCGGGCATCCGGACCACGCTGAACCTGCCGCTGGTATCCGACGTGCCGCTGTACACCGCGCCGTAGCACTTGCGTTTGATCGCCGAGGCGTTCGGGTCACCGCTGCGATTCGGCGGATGTGAGGGAGAAGCGGACGTGACGGTACGGCGCCGGGTCGACGGCCTAGGGACCGTAGCTGGGGTATCCCGGGACCAGCAGGGTCCCCGGATAGTTCACGTAATAGGAGATGCACATCGGTACATGCCGGCAGGCGATGATCGCCCCGGCATCCGGGGCGGCACCGATGACTTGGGTCTTGCGTGGCGGCAGATTGCAGTTCACGACGTAGGGGTTCAACGGAATCACCCCGTTGACGCAATCCGGCGCCGCGGTCGCGCCCGGTGGCGGCGGGGTGCCGGCGTCGACGACGGCGGGCCCGAGCGCCACGGCGACAGCTGCGGCGGCGAACCCGGTGACCAGAATGCGGCGGCTTCGCAACCTCGAGGCGGCTCTGAAAGTGGCCATCTCAGCCCCAATCGTCCTTGCGTGCTCCCCTTCGAGCACGCGCTCAACGGTACTCCCCCAGGTGCCGTTGGCGGCCGATCCGGCCGACCCCGCACCCCGCTGTGCCGGCATCGGCGGTGGTCGAGGCGCCGGATAGGCATTCGTCGGGTACCTGTGGCGGATACCTGGAACTCGTAAGCGTGTGACGTACTAAACTAGAACACGTTCCAGTACGCCTACCGCCCCCTTAAGGACCCGGTTCATGCACACTGCCCTCTGCGACGAACTCGGCATCGAGTTCCCCATCTTCGCCTTCACGCACTGCCGCGACGTGGTCGTCGCCGTCAGCAAAGCCGGCGGGTTCGGGGTGCTCGGCGCCGTCGGCTTCACGCCCGAACAGCTCGAGATCGAGCTGAAGTGGATCGACGAGCACATCGGCGACCATCCCTACGGAGTCGACATCGTCATCCCCAACAAGTACGAGGGCATGGACGCCAACATGTCCACCGACGAGCTCACCAAGATGCTGCAGTCGATGGTGCCCCAGCAGCATCTCGACTTCGCGAAGAAGCTGCTCGCCGACCACGGTGTACCGGTCGAGGACGCCGACTCCAACGCCCTGCAGCTGCTGGGCTGGACCGAGGCGACCGCGACCCCGCAGGTCGAGGTCGCGCTGCAGCATCCCAAGGTCACCCTGATCGCCAACGCGCTGGGCACCCCGCCCGCCGACATGATCAAGCACATCCATGATGCCGGGCGCAAGGTCGCCGCCCTGTGCGGCTCCCCCGCGCAGGCCCGCAAGCACGCCGAAGCCGACGTCGACATCATCATCGCCCAGGGCGGCGAGGGTGGCGGGCACTGCGGCGAGGTCGGGTCGATCGTGCTGTGGCCACAGGTGGTCAAGGAGGTCGCGCCGCGTCCGGTGCTCGCCGCCGGCGGTATCGGCAGCGGTTACCAGATCGCCGCCGCACTAGCGCTGGGCTGCCAGGGGGCGTGGTCGGGCTCGCAGTGGCTGATGGTCGAAGAAGCCGAGAACACCCCGGTGCAGCAGGCCGCCTACGTCAAGGCGAGCAGCCGCGACACGGTCCGCAGCCGGTCGTTCACCGGCAAGCCCTGCCGGATGCTCAAGAACGATTGGACCGAGGCCTGGCAGACGCCCGGTAACCCCGAGCCGCTGGGAATGCCGTTGCAGTACATGGTTTCCGGTATGGCCGTCGCCGCGACGAGCAAGTTCCCGAACGAGACCGTGGATGTGGCGTTCAACCCGGTCGGTCAGGTCGTGGGCCAGTTCACCAAGGTCGAGAAGACCTCGGCGGTCATCGAGCGCTGGGTCCAGGAATATCTTGAGGCCACCGGCCGGCTCGAGGAGCTCAACGCCTCGGTCTAGCGACGCCGACGGCCGCGAATGGGACCGTGAGACGATGCCGCCGGGGCCCTGCCCTGGCGGCATCGTTCGTTCTCAGCTGGCCGGGTAGAAGTCGTTCCCGTTGCCCCAGTCACCGGAATGCATGGATCCCGGCTGCCAGCCCTGGGCGCCCAGGCACAGCATCGGCAGGCCGTCCGGCGACTGGGCGGCGGCTTGCGAACCCGGGCACGGCGAGCCGACCTCCTGCACGCCGTAGATCTTGGGCGAGAGCACCCAGAAGCCGACGCCCTCCGGCGGACGATCCATGCCGATGGGTGACTGACCGGGAATCCAGTGGCAGGCCAGCGGTTCACCGCCCGGTCCGCGTCCGAAGACGAATCGGTCCCAGCGGTAGCACGGGGCGTTCAGGTAGGCGTCGTAGCTCATCCCGGGCGGGTCACCGGGAAACGGGCCGTGTGGTTCGTCGGCCACGGCAGCCGGCGCCACCCCCAGCGCGGTGCCTGCAACGGCTGCAGCGATGACCAGTTCGCGGAGCATCTTCACCTCTATGTCGTGGCTATGTTGTGGCCGCCAGAGCCCTGTGCCCCCGCCGGCCCTGCGCAGAGCCTAACGTCTGCCCGCGGTCGTCCCGGGAGAAACCGCGAAGGCGCGGAGTGAACCGAGCATGTGACGGTCACGAAGATTTCTTCTCTGCGGGACTGCTCCACCCGCCCCATGCTTGATAAGCTGCCGCGATTGCGTCGTCGGGGGGCGGGGAAATGACGACGGGAGACCTTTGGTGGGTGAGGCGCGCAGCGCAGAGTCGGCCGCATCGGCCCGGCTGACGCTGCCGTTCGTCGGTGGCAGCGAGATGGCGGCCCGTATGGCGGCGTTCGACTGGGCCGATTCGCCGCTGGGTCCGGTATCGGGTTGGCCGCCCAGCCTGCGGACCGCGGTCGGGATCTGCCTCAGTTCGCGCTACCCGATGGTGATCTGGTGGGGCGCTGAGCTGGTACTGCTCTACAACGATGCCTGGGTGCCGATCCTCGGGCCGGACAAGCACCCCGCGTTGGGGCTTCCCGGCCGTCAGGTGTGGCCGGAGATGTGGCACATCATCGGACGCCAACTGCACAGCGTGCTGCAGACCGGTCGAGCCACCTTCTCCGACGACCAGTTGTTGCCCGCCAGGCGGTTCGGTTATCTCGAAGAGGCCTACTTCACGTACTCCTACAGTGCCGTGCACGACGAGACGGGGGCGGTCAGCGGAGCGTTCACCGCCATCACCGAAACCACACCGCGGGTTCTCAGCGAACGCCGGTTGCGCTCGTTGCGGGCGCTCAGCGACGCCACCGCGTTGGCCGCCTCCCGCATTGACGCCACCCTGCAGACCGTCGCGGCGGCGGGGCTGGCTGCCCTCGGTGACAATCGGGCGGACGTCCCGTTCGCGGCCGTCTACGCGCGCACGCGGGGTGAGCCCGCGGCCCGCCTGGTCAGCAGCATGGGACTGGCCGAGCCGGCCGCGCTGCCGTCGCCGGTCGCGGAACCGACCGCCCCGTGGTGGCATCCGGCCGGCTCGGGGATGCGCTCGCAGGCGCTGCTGCCGGAGTGGGCGGCTGCCGTCCTGCCGGGCGCCAACCCGGTCGGTGATGAACCGCCGGCCACCGCGGTGATCCTGTCCATCCAGTCCGGCGACGACGACATCGCCGGCGTGGTGCTGATCGCCGGGGTCACGCCCTACCGGCAGCTGGACGAGGACTTCAGCGGCTACCTGAGCCTGGTCGCGGCCCAGCTCGGTCGCGCGGTCAGCGACGCGCGCGGGGCCACCGCCGAACGGGAGGCCCGGCAGCGCGACGCTACCCTGTCGCGCTTCGCCGCGGTCCTCGCCCGCTCGTCGACACCCACCGAGCTGCTCGCGGCGGCCGCCGCGCACATCGGCGGTGCGTTCCCCGGGGCGAAGGTCCGCATCGCGCAATGGGACGCACACACCAAGCGACCCGCGGTCCTGGCCTTCCCGCCAGCGGACGACGATGGGTCCGAGGAGTTGGCGGCGGCATTGGGGGTTGCCCGCAATCGTTCGGCCACCTCGGTGCTGACCGTCGACACCGACCAGGCCACGACGGTCCTGGCGGCACCGCTGGGTGCGCATGCGGCGGTGGCGATGGAGCTGCCGGTCAGATCCGCCCGTTCCGAGGACCGGGACCTGTTCGGCCTGCTGGCTGGGCACCTGGGCCAGGCCCTGGTGATCGCGCGGGAGTTCGAACAACACCGCGCCGCCGCGATCACCCTGCAGGATGCGATCCTGGGACCCACCGAGTTACCGCACGGATTCGCGGTGCGCTACACACCGGCGGTCGAACCGTTCGAAGTGGGCGGTGACTGGTATGACCTGGTCCCCCTCGACGGCGACTGCATTGGGATCGTCGTCGGCGACTGTGTCGGCCGGGGGTTGCCGGCCGCTGCGGCGATGGGTCAGTTGCGTTCGGCGGCACAAGCTCTGCTGTTGCGGACCGGTGATCCCGCCGAGACTCTGGACAGCCTCGACCGGTTCGCCCGGCGCGTGCCGGCGGCGGTGGGCACCACGGTGTTCTGCGCGGTCATCGATCAGGCCGCCTCGACGATCCGGTATAGCAGCGCCGGACACCCGCCGCCGATCGTCGTCGGGCCAGGCACGGTCCGCACTCGGCTCGAGCGGGCTCCCGGTCTGCCCCTCGCCGTCGCCGATCGACAGCCGCGCCCGGAAGCGGTGGCGGGGCTGGCCGCAGGTGCCACACTGCTGCTCTACACAGATGGCCTCATCGAGCGCAGACACGAGTCACTCACCGCGGGAATCGAGCGTGCCGCGGCGGTGCTGGCCACCTGCGCCGAGATACATCCCGAGGAGGTGGCCGACCAGTTGATGACCACGCTCGCGCCCCCTACCGGCTACGACGACGACGTGGCCGTCCTGCTCTACCGGCATCGGCCCGAACCCCTGTCGGTCCGGGTCGCAGCCGAGCCGGCCGCACTGGCCACCGTTCGCACCGAGCTGCGTCGCTGGCTACCCGCGGCGGGCGTCGACGCCGGCACCGCCGCCAACATTCTGCTGACTGTCGGCGAGGCCGCTTCCAACGCCACCGAGCACGCTCCTGCCGGTGTCCGGCATAGAGTTGTGCTGACCGTCTCGGCCTCGGTGGACCACGATGGACTGCAGCTGAGCGTTTCCGACAACGGCTGTTGGAAACCTCCGCCCGAATCGCCGGGCAACCGTGGCCACGGTCTGCGCGTGATCGAGGCGCTGCTGGACCGGGTCCACCTGACCAGCACCGACCACGGCACCACCGTCGACATGCTCAAGGAGTTGCGCTGATGACCGAGGCCCAGTTCCGGGTCACCGTGGCGTCCGATCTGGAGGCACCGCGCGTGGTTGCCGCCGGTGACATCGACCTTGCCAATGTCACCGAGTTTCAGGACGTCATGGCAAAGGCCGCGGCCGGTTCCGCCACCTTGACCGTCGATCTATCCGAGGTGACCTATTGCGACAGCGCCGCGGTCCGCGCGCTGTTCGCGGTGGCGGCCGCCAGCGAACTCACGATGATCGTGGCCCCGGAAGGGCCCATCAGAACCTTGTTGGGCATATCCGGCCTCGACCGGGTGGCCACCGTTGTCACCAAGGAGTGATACCCACACAATGCCTGTCCCAGATTTTCATCCCCGCGATCTGTCCCAGCAGGGTGAGTTGTTCGAGCGGATCCTGGAACGCATCCACCGCGACATGCCCGACGCCATCGGCTTGGCGGTCACCGTTCTCGACCGGGGCTTGGATCAAGACGAGATGACGATGCTGGCCGCACGCGGCTTCGGCGGCGACATCGTGGCGGCGCAACTGGCCGGGCTCGGCGGTCCGGTGCTCGATGCGTTCGCTCACCAGATCCCGGTGCTCACCCTCGACCTGTGGTCCGACGACCGTTGGCCGCAACTGACCTTGGAGGCCATGCAGGCCCGCGCGCCTGAGCACAGCGCCGCCTGGCAGGAGGTTCGCGGCTCGGTCGCGGTGCCGGGCGTCTGGAAGGCGGAGGGCACCGTCGTGCTCACGGCCATGCTGGACCGGCCCGCGAGCGCCAGCACGGTCACCACGTTGATCGGCTACGAGCAACTGGTCTGTGCGGCGATGGTGTCGGTGGGCGCCGAAGACGCCACCGCGACCGCCGACATGCTCGCGGTGCTGCAGTCCCGCGGGGCGATCGAACAGGCGAAGGGCGCCATCATGGGCCGGCTCGGCTGCGATGCCGATACCGCGTGGGCGACATTGCGACGCGCCAGCCATGAATCCAACGTCAAGCTGCGGTCGCTGGCGGTGGCGCTGGTCGAGCACATCAGTGGCGCGCCGGCCGAGCAGCCTGCCGCCGGCGCCCCGATCGTCCCCGACGAGCCGGCTCGCCATGCCGCCCGCCTGCTGTGGGCGGTCCTCACTCCCGAATCGACCCCGGTCTCACCGGGCAGCTGACCGCGGCAGGTCGATCGTGGTGGTCACGGTGACGATCTGGGGAGCCGGCGGCGCAGAGGAGAACCCGAACCCGACCGCGGGCAGCAGCGGCGCCACCGCACCCAGATCACGGCTGTCGAATCGGCCGGTCGCAGCGACAATGCGGCGGGAACGGCGCACACCGTAGAACTCGCGACGACCGCTTCCGGCGCTGCCCGCGGTGTGGACGCCGGGCACGATCTTCGACGCGACGGGGTCGATGAGGGTGAGCCACCAGGGCGCAACGGCGAGACGGGCAGGCACCAGCCGCAACACCCGGTCCAGCGGTGCCGGACCGCCGATGGTGACGGTGATGTCCAGGCCCGGGGCGGTCACGGCCAGCCGGTCTGCGGTGAGCTCAGCGGTCACCGGACCCGATTCGATCCGGTCGAATCGATACGTGGCGGCGACGAAGTCGGCCACTTCGGTGGTGGGCGCGAACAGAACCCGTTCGTCGGTGTCGGTCTGCACCATCACATCGGTGAACGCTCCGAACGGCGAGTGCGTCCAGCAGCCGACGACCAGTCGGACCCCTGCCGTGGTTCCGAATCCGGCGATGTGCCCGGTGAAGGCCAACCGCTGCGTGCGCACCCGGTCGAGGGTAATCGCCGACACATGGCGCCAATTCGTCGGGGAAACGCCGCTGCACCAGCGCCGAAATCCCGCTCGGAGGTGGTTGGGTAGTGCGTGATACGCCCCCGCAGCCGGAGGAAACCCATGCCCGATAGCCATCGCGCCACCGCACCGTCCCCGCGTCTGCTCTCGTGGCTGGGCGCCGGCGGGATGCTCGCGGTGGTCGGGTTGGTCGTGGGCGTCTCGGTGACGTCCGGGGCGTCCGACACGTTGCCGGTCGCGCAGGCCGCGCCCTCGACGACATCGACGACATCGACGACATCGACGACGGCCACCACGGCGACATCGACGACGGCCACCGCCTACCAGGCCGACTCCCACGGCTATGTGAACACGGGGGCACGCTGCGACGACAATCAGACGTTGATGGCCTACGGCCGTACGGCCAAGTCGCTGGTGGCGATCTGTGTGAACGCCGACGGCGGGCTGGAGTACCGCGGTGTGCGGCTCAGCGACGACGCCTCGCTGCATCTGCCGATCACCCGAAGCTCCGACGGGACGCTGATCGCCACCAATGACGGTGTCACGTATGCGGTTTCGCCCACCCAGTTCCTGGTTTCCGAGGGCGATGAGGTCATCTACCGCGACTCGTGGGTCGAGTTCCGCGAGGCGAGTTTCTCACCCGCCTCGAGCAGCTCGTCCAGCGCGGCGGGCACCACCACGGTCAGCACCACGACCGTGACGGTGACGACGTCGGTGACCCGACGACGTCGAAGTCGGGGGGCTAGCCGCCCGCCCCTCGGACGCGGCGGGATAGTCCACGATCGAGCGCCAAAAGTCCTCGGGGATTTCGGTATTCGAGCGCATCGCCATCGTCAGCCCGACGGCCATCGCGATGCCTAGTAGGCCCAGCCACAGCCCGGCCAGCCCGACGCCGACCCAGATCGCCGCGGTGACGGTGGGCCATGGGCCCACCAGCGCCAGCACCGGAGCGAAGAAGAACCCGGTTCCGACGTACCAGGAGGATCCGGCGCGGTCTGCCTTGAGCACGAACCGAAGCCAGCCCGGAACCGCAGCCGGGTCGTTGTGCGCGGTCATGGTTTTCACGGTCCCCGGTCCGGGTAAGTCAGGCAATTACCCGTGGGGTAATGGCGTGGCCTTCGAATCTGGGACATGCTGGACCGGTGGGCGACACGGCGTTCGGTGAGTTGCTGCGGGGTTGGCGCGGCCGGCGCCGACTGAGTCAACTGGACCTCGCCCTGGTAGCCGGCGTCTCAGCGCGACATGTCAGCTTCGTCGAAAGCGGGCGATCGACGCCGAGCCGGGCCATGGTGCTGCGGCTCGCGACCGCATTGTCGGTGCCGCCCCGTGAACAGAATCGCCTGCTGCTCGCCGCCGGATTGGCGCCGGTGTACGCCGAGCGGGGCCTGCACGATCCCGGGATGGCAGCGGTACGAGCCGGCATCGACCGCGTGCTGGCCGCCTACGATCCGTTTCCGTGTCTGGTCGTCGACCGCGATTGGTCTGTCCGGCAGGTTAATTCGGGCGCTGGAGCGTTGCTCGACGGGGTGTCTGCCGAACTGCTCGAGGACCCCAATGCGCTGCGGATCGCGCTGCACCCGCAGGGTTTGGCGCCGCGAATCCGTAACCTCGCGCAGTGGCGGCACCACCTGCTCGGCCGGTTACGCCGGGAGTCCGACCTGAGCGGCTCGGCGGCGTCGGCTGCGCTGCTCGCCGAGCTGGAGGCCTACCCCGGCGGAACGGACGAGTCGGCGGATCTGGGCGGGGTGGCGGTGCCGCTGGAGCTCTACCGGCCCGACGGGGTGCTGCTGAGGTTCATCTCCCTGGTGACGACGTTCGGCACCGCCCTCGACCTCACCGCGGCCGAGCTGAGCATCGAGGCCTTCCTACCCGCCGACGATGTCACCGCGCACGCGCTGACCGGTCCGCCGGCGTCCGCGTAGAACACGTTCCAGTTGTGAGTTTCCGAAAGCCGCCACGGCAGCCTCCGCGGGTGGTGTAGGCATGGATCACCGGGCACTAGATGACTTCGTATGGAGGTGCGTTGTTTATGCCGAGTCCCAACCTGCCCCCGGGTTTCGACTTCACCGATCCTGATCTGAACAACGAGCGGCTGCCCGTCGAGGAGCTCGCCGAACTACGTCGCGTGGCGCCGATCTGGTGGAACGAGCAACCCAGGGGCGTCGGCGGTTTCGACGACGACGGCTATTGGGTTGTCACCAAGCTCAAGGACGTCAAGGAGATCTCCCGGCGCAGCGACGTCTTCTCCAGCCTGGAAAACACCGCCTTGCCGCGGTACCCGGACAATCCGTCGGTGTCGCACAAGGACACCGGCCAGTTCATCCTGCTGAACATGGATGCGCCGCATCACACGCACCTGCGCAAGATCGTCTCGCGCGCATTCACCCCCGCGCCGTGGAGGGGCTGCGCGCGGACCTGGCCAAGCGGGCCGAGGCGATCGTCAAGGCCGCGGCCGCGAAGGGTTCCGGCGACTTCGTCGAACAGGTCTCCTGCGAGCTGCCGTTACAGGCCATCGCCGACCTGATGGGTGTTCCGCAGGACGAGCGCAAGAAGCTGTTCGACTGGTCCAATCAGATGGTGGGTGAAGCGGATCCCGAGTTCGCCCGCAACGACCCGACGGGTGCGGCCGGCGAGCTGATCATGTACGGCATGCAGATGGCGGCCGACCGTACCGCCAACCCTCGCGACGACCTGGTGACCAAGCTGGTGCAGGCCGACGTCGAGGGACACAAGCTGTCCGACGATGAGTTCGGTTTCTTCGTGATCCTGCTCGCGGTGGCCGGCAACGAGACCACCCGCAACTCGATCACGCACGGCATGACGGCCTTCACCGATTCTCCGGACCAGTGGGAGTTGTACAAGGCGCAGCGTCCGGCGACCGCGGTCGACGAGATCGTCCGGTGGGCCACTCCGGTGACCTCCTTCCAGCGCACCGCACTGCAGGACACCGAACTGGGCGGTGTGCAGATCAAGAAGGGCCAACGGGTGGTGATGTTCTACCGCTCGGCCAACTTCGACGAAGAGGTCTTCGAGGATCCGTTCTCCTTCAACATCCTTCGCGACCCCAACCCGCATGTCGGCTTCGGCGGCACCGGCGCGCACTATTGCATCGGCGCCAACCTGGCCAGGATGACGATCGATCTGATGTTCAACGCGATCGCCGACCACATGCCGGATCTGACTCCGTTGTCGAAGCCGCAGCGATTGCGGTCGGGCTGGCTCAACGGCATCAAGCACTGGCAGGTCGACTACACCGGAGCTGGTGCCAGCAAGTAGCTTGTGGCATAGGTCGATACAGTCGAGGCGTGACGGAAACAGCCTGGAGACTGACCGCCGCCGAGGGCGAACTGCAGATACTGACCGGGGTGGCGGGTCCAGCCTCGAAGATGGGCCATCGGCTGACGATAGCGATGGCGTCCTGGTACGCCGACGTGCGGTGGCAGGGTCATCAGCCCGTGAGCGTTGACCTGGTCGTGGAGGTCGACTCGCTCCAGGTCGTCAAGGGTGAGGGCGGGGTGACGCCGCTGTCCGGCCCGGAGAAGGGTGTGGTTCGTTCGAACGCGCTCAAGGCGTTGGACGCCAATAAGTATCCGCAGATCACCTTTGCGGCGGGAAGCATCACCAGGTCGCCCACCGGCTACCGGCTCGACGGCACCGTCGAGATCCACGGCACGTCGCGACCCCAGGCGGTTGACCTGGCAATCGAGGATTCGGACGGGGTGTGGACGATGTCCGCGGAGGTGCCGGTGGTTCAGACGCAATTCGGGGTCAAGCCCTACTCGCTGTTCATGGGCTCGTTGAAGGTGGCCGACGAGGTCACCGTGAAGTTCACCGCCCGCCACCCCAAGTAATTTCTCGTGCCGAGATCGACGTTTCGCCGGGTTTTACTCGCATTTCTTCTGCCAATCGGCCATTTGGGCGCAGGGAAAGCGACTGGTCTGACCACTTGACCTCTGGCCTCTAGCTTGCAATGGTGGAGGTATGGCACTGCAACAGGTCAACCGGCGATCGGTTCCGGAAGAGGTTTTCGACCAGATCCTGGCCGATGTCCTCAGCGGAGAAATGCGCCCGGGTGAACCACTGCCCAGTGAGCGCCGCCTCGCCGAGGTGTTGGGCGTATCCCGCCCGGCCGTCCGCGAGGCACTCAAGCGGGTGGCGGCGGCCGGCCTGGTCGAGGTCCGTCAGGGTGACGCCACCACGGTGCGCGACTTTCGCCGTCACGCCGGGCTCGACCTGCTCCCCCGGCTGCTCTTGCGCAACGGCGAGCTCGATCTCGCGGTGGCGCGCAGCATCGTGGAGGCGCGCCTGCACAACGGGCCGAAGGTGGCCGAACTGGCCGCCCAACGACGCGAACCGGGACTGGGCGCCCGGCTCGAGGAATCGATCGCCGCGCTGGAATCAACCGATGACCCGGTAGCGCAGCAGCGGCACGCCTTGACGTTCTGGGACCACGTGGTGGACGGCGCGGACTCCATCGTATTTCGCCTGATGTTCAACACATTACGAGCAGCCTACGAACCAGCGCTGCCCGCGCTGGCGGCGATGATGGCTGCCGAGGTGGGGCGCACCGATGCCTACCGGGCTCTGGCCGCGGCCATCGTGGCCGGCGAGCCGACGGCCGCCGTCGCCGCTGCCGGTGAACTCCTCGAGCCTGCCACCACCGCGCTGATCGCGGCGCTGACCGCATTGGAGGAACAACGATGAGCGAATCGACCAAGGTGCGGCGCGGCGTGACGCTGGCCGATGCGGCACGTGAGTTCTGGCGTCACCCCTCGCCTTGGTTACTGGCCGCTGGTCTGGCGGCGGCCCTGTTCGCCCGGGTCGCGGCCGGCGACTGGCGCCTTGGTGATGCGGTGGTGCCATTGGCGACGGCTGCGGCGTTTCCCTTCCTGGAGTGGGTGATCCACGTGTTCGTCCTGCACTGGCGGCCACGGCGGATCGGCAGGATCGCCATCGATCCGCTGCTGGCCCGCAAGCACCGTGCGCATCACGTCGACCCGCGTGATGTCGCGCTGGTGTTCATCCCGCTGCAGTCATTGATCGGGGCGATGGTCTCGGCGCTGGTGATCGCCCTCTGGGTGTTCCCCAGGGTCGGTATGGGGTTGACCTTCCTGGTGGTGATCCTGGCCTTCGGACTGGTCTACGAATGGTGCCATTATCTGGTGCACACCGACTACAAGCCGAAATCGGCTCTCTACCGGGTCATCTGGCGTGACCACCGGCTGCACCACTTCAAGAACGAGCACTACTGGTTCGGGGTGAGCACCCCCGGCACCGCGGACCGGGTGTTGCGCACCTACCCCGATCCGACGACCGTCCCCACCTCGCCGACCGCGAAGAACCTCCACGCAGTGAGCGTCAAACCTGGTGCGCTACAAGAGGATTAAGCGTTGATGACGACTGGGTCGCCGATATTGACCTGATCGAAGTACCAGGCTGCGTTGTCCGGGCTCAGGTTGATGCAACCGTGGCTGACGTTCGCATAACCCTGCGAGCCCACCGACCAGGGCGCGGAGTGCACGTACACCCCGCCCCAGGTGATGCGGACAGCGTCGGCCACGGTGAGCTTGTAGCCTTCCGGGTCGCTGAGCGGGATGCCGATGGTGCGCGAGTCCATCACGACCGAGGACTGCTTCTCCAGAACCGAGAAGCTGCCGACCGGCGTGGGATGCTTGGGCTTACCCATCGAGGCGGGCATCTGACGAACCACTTGGCCATCGATGCTCACCGTGAATGTGTGTGCCGAGATGTCGGCGACCCCGAGAACCGTCGACCCGGTGCCGAAGGTACGCGGAATCCCGCCGGCCATCATGGTGATCTCGGAATGCGCCGGCCAGTACTGGTCTGGCACGAACTGGACGGTCGTGTCGTCGAGCCACTCGTAGCGGCCCCGCACATCGGCCGGCGACGACACGGTGATGGACTGCTGGGCCGCCCAGCGATCGGTCACCGGCCTGCTGAACGTCACGACGATCGGATGTGCCACCCCGACCAGCTGGCCGTTGGTGGGCGCCACGGAGGCGATGGTCGCGCCGCCGACCGAAGGGGCGACGGCGGCGGTGCTGGTCTGCACCGACGCTGCCATCGCCAGCATCGCGATACCCGCGGCGGCAAGTGCTCGTCGAACTGCTCTGGCCATGGCTCCCGTCCTCTGGGCGATCAGCAAAGTCACAGTCTAGTTGCTCAGCCCGACCACGCCCACCAAACCTGTGGTTAGCTGCTGTAACTCCGGTGGACTGGCCGTGGAGTAGGTACCACCGGCGCACGCCAGCGAAACCCCGGTGCTAGCCGCCCGGGGCGGGATCGTTACGCAGGTCGGCCAGACGCTCCAGAATGCGCGTGCGCAACGACGGCTTGGCCTCCGGAACCGGCGGAACAGTGGCCTCGACCGGCGCCGGCAGCGCGGCGGCCGCGTCGACCGGCGGTGCGGCGGCCGGGTCGGCCGGCGCGGGCGCCTCGGGTGCGGGCCCCGGATCCATCGTCATGGCCGTCTCCGGCGCCTGCTCGGGAGCCGGCTCTTGGACGGTCTCGGGCGGGGGTGCCGACTGTGCCGGCTCGTCTGATAGCTCCGGCAGGACCTGTGGGGGCGGGGCCGGGGCAGGGGGCGGAGCTGCCGGTCGGATAGCCGGCGTTTCGGCGGTGTTGACCACGTCGCGGTGGACGGTGGGCGCCACTCGGTCGGGCACCAGCTCCAGGCCCACCGCGACCGATGCCGACACCACGAACGCGAGAACGCCGCCGGCCAGCAGCGCCATCGGTGCGCGCTGAGCAGCCGAGCGGCGGCGCTGCGTCGGGGTGGGAACCGGCAGGGCGAACAGCGGGTCGTCGAACAAACCGACGCTGTTGACCGAAGCCAGCGCGGCACCGCGAGCCAGCGCGAGCTCGGCTTCGGCGGGTGCCAGCACCGGGATTCCCAGAATTTGCTCGAGGTCGCGGGCAATGGTGTCGAACTCGTCGCCCGAACCCAGCAGCACCAGTCCGTCTGGCTGCCAGTCGGCGCGGGCCAGCAACTCGGAGAGCCACCCGATCAGGTCCTGCTCGGTCTGCAGGTCGTAGTTCACCGCGGTCTGCACGGCATCCCGGACCGTGTCGACGACCAGGGCGACCACCGCGTCCGGCTCGACGACACACACCGCGGTCACGTCGGAGCCGATCACCTGCCCGATGCCGCGGGCGAATGCCTCGGTGGCTTCGGGCAACCGGATGGGCACCACATTGCGGAAACCGGAGTCGGCCAGCGAATCCAGCAGCAAGGACGCCTCGACGGAGGCGTCGTCGCTCCACGTCACGCCGATGGATTGCAGGCGTTGAGTACCCACGATCGCCTGAGTGCGGGACAACGCCTCGGCGACGAACTCCGACGTGGTGACCGGGCTGAATCCGCCGCGACGCACCTCGAACGCGTCATGCCCCTTGGTCGCGCCGTCGACTCCGTCGCCCTCGACCAGGACGAGCCCGACGGTTGTCGGCGTCATCGACAATCCCAGGACGGTGTCCAACTAGTGCTCCTCTCCTGCCCTGACTTCCGCCGGCACGCAGCATGCACCACGGCGAAAGGCCTGGTTGCGGTACTTCGCTGAGAGCGCCGGAAGCGTACCGGGACAGCATGGTCGTCGTCGACCTCCGTGGAGCCTACCCGCAGCGGCCTATACCAGCGAATGAACGCTGCACGGTCGCGGCCGGGTGGCGATCCGGTAACAGCCGAAAGAGGGGTCCATTACCAGCTCGTGATACGGCACCGGGTATAGGGTCTCCGGCATGGAACACGGCCATTATCACGAAGTTCTCAACGAGTTGCGCCCCCAGCACCGCGCCCTGCGACAGATGATCCCCGAGGTTTATCGCGCGTTCAACGACATCAGCGGTGCGGCGCTCGGAGCCGGCGCCCTGGAGACCAGCACCAAAGAGCTGATGGCCATGGTGATCGGTGTGGTGCACGGGTGTGACGGCTGTATCGCCTCGCACGCTCGTGGTGCTGCGCGTGCCGGTGCCACCAAGGAACAAGCCGCTGAGGCCATCGGGGTGGCCATTTTGATGCACGGCGGACCCGCCACGATCTACGGGGCGCGGGCCTATGAGGCGTTCTGCGAGTTCGCCGATGCGGCGGCGCCGACAGTGACCTGATCACCGACCTGAGCCGACACAGAAGCGGCCTCCGCGGCAGCACTGCCGCGGAGGCCGGTCGTTGTCGGGATAGGGCCTGTCGGTCTGGGCCGGGCGGGTCAGTCCGTGTTGCGCGGCAGCGCCGCGACCATCGGAGTGTCGACACCGACCGGGCCCAATTCATATGAACCGCCCGGGTTTCCGAGCGGGGCATCGCGACCCGGCAGCACCTCGGAGAAGAACGCCGCGTTGTCGGCGAGGAACTGCTTCTCCTCTTCGGGCAGGTCAGACTCGAAGTAGATCGCGTCGACTTCGCACAGGATCCGGCAGGCGCCGCACTCCACGCACTCGTCGGGATTGATGTACATGGTGCGGTCGCCCTCGTAGATGCAGTCGACCGGGCATTCCTTCATGCATGCCTTGTGCTTGACGTCGACACACGCACTGCTGATCACGTAGGTCATGGCGGCAGCCTATCTGTAACCCGCCGTACCAGACACGGGTAGAAGGCCCGCCGCGCCGGGGACCTAAGTCCCCTGTTTTCGGGCCCGGCGGTCACCGGAGCGCCGCCCAGCTCAAGCGCTATCAGCGCAGCAGGGCCGAGCTGATGTCGACCCAGCCGATGGTGTCCGAACGGTGATCGGTGACGTCGCGGCACTCGCCGTAGATCTGCATGGTGGCCCGGTCGACGAGGTCGGCGTTGCGAAAGAAGATGACGGTGACACCGCTACGGGTGAACGTCCGCCCACCGGGATGGCGGTTCGGCGGCATGCTCTCGGTCCAGCCGCGTTGGGTCATCGCCGATGCGATCGACCGGAAGTACTTGGGAGTGTCCAGCACCGGCGGCACATCGAAGTTCAGATAGATCGCACCCTGGTAGGGCGGGTCATCGGTGTTCGTGCAGGACATCAGCAGATAACTGCCGCTGACCGCCGCGAGGTGGGCTGCACCGACGATCTCGCGAGCCGGCGTCAGTACCTGGAGTCTGGCCTGTTCGTCGTTCAGAGGTTGGGCGACAGGCTCGACCGCTGCGCCGCGCATCTCCCGAAAACGATGTACCGCAATGTAACTCGAACCCAGTACCAGACTGATCGACAGGGTGGCCGTGATCAGCAGCAGTACGGGTCTGGAGCGCAGGCCGGTGGCGGCGGGCATCACATCAGGACAGCGGGGTGCAGCTGTAGGGATGTTGGTCGAAATAGTGGACGGCCGGCATGCCGTCGACGTAGATGTACTGCACGTCGGAGTCCCAGCTGGTGCCCGGGACCACCCAGGGCGGCACTCCGGCGGGGTAGGCGACGGTGAAGTCGGAGTAGAACTGCACGTCGACCGGGCACCCCGGCAGGCCCGCCGGTTTCGGGTTCCACGCGTGCACCACGATCGGGTTGTACAGGTGGCTGCCCTGGGCGCAGTTGGGTTGGCATTCCACCGCGTTATCGGTGCCGGTGCCCCGGGCGCCATCGGGCCCCAAGCCGTCCACGTCATGTTCTCCATGATGTTCGTCGAGTCGCAGCCGTAGACCACACGCTGCGGCTCCTCCTGCAGCGGCTGACTCGGGTCGTAGCACCGTCCGAACATGTACACGGTTGCCGGCTCGGCCGCGGCGCTGCCGGTGGCCGCCCCGGACAGCACGGCCAACAGCACGCCGCCGATCACCATCGCGCGGACCATACGGCTCTCCTCCGGGTCACCTAGGACGACGCGCGGATGCTAGCAGGACCAAAGGCCCTATCGGTTGTGGTCCTGCGACCCGCGACGACGCCGCGGTGCCGGCCCTAACGTCGGAGCCGACACCATGTCGGCGCACCTGGGGGATGCGCCGGTGGTGCACCACTCACCCGCTGTGGTGGGGCCGGGGGCTGGCGGCGACCCGTCAGCCCTTGGCCAGGGTGAACTGGCAGATGTCGGTGTAGCCGTCGCGGAACAGTTCGGCGCAGCCGGTGAGGTACTTCATGTACCGGTCGTAGACCTCGCGGGATTGGAGGGCGACGGCCTCTTCTTCGTTGGCCTCCAGGGCGGCGGCCCAGTGATCCAGCGTGCGCGCATAGTGCAGCCGAAGGGGGTGAACCCGCTTGACCGAGAAGCCAGCGCGGGTGGCGTGGTCGTCAACGACCGACACGTTCGGCAGCCGGCCGCCGGGAAATATCTCGTCCATGATGAATTTGAAGAACTTCAAATGCCGCATGGTGATCGGCATATTGCGTTCCGCGAATTCTTCGGCGCTTGGTTGAACGATCGTGTGCAGCAACATCACTCCGTCAGCCGGTAGCGCGTTGTATGCCATTTTGAAGAAAGCGTTGTAGCGGTCGAAGCCGAAGTGTTCGAAGGCGCCGATCGAGACGATGCGGTCGACCGGCTCGTCGAACTGCTCCCAGCCCTCCAGCAGCACCCGCTTGGACCGCGGGCTGTCCGAGTCGTCGAACTGCTGCTGGACGTGCAGGGCCTGGTTCTTGCTGAGCGTCAGCCCGATCACGTTGACGTCATAGCGCTCCAGGGCGCGCATCATCGTGGCACCCCAGCCGCAGCCCACATCGAGCAGGGTCATGCCTGGTTGCAGGCCCAGCTTGCCCAGCGACAGGTCGATCTTGGCGATCTGCGCCTCTTCCAGCGTCATGTCGTCGCGCTCGAAGTAGGCGCAGCTGTAGGTCTGCGTCCGGTCGAGGAACAACCGGTAGAAGTCGTCGGACAGGTCGTAGTGGTGCTGCACGTCGTCGAAGTGCGGCTCCATGTGCCTGGCGTGTGCGGGCGTCTTTGACAATGCTTTTCCTGTTCTTGCGTCTGCTCTCCGGTCCACCCCCGCGTGACCGGTCACACTCCCTGGTGACGTGACGCAAGTAGCGTACGTGACGCTCCGGTAACTCCCCACCCGAGCAAACTGTGTGACCGCTGTGATTCAGTTTTCGGGCGGGTTGGTTTTTTCGTTGTCTTCGTCGCTGACTTCATTGTCGCGGCCGTAAATTGGCTGCCCGTCGTCGTCGAGCCATTCGTTGACGGCGGTGCCGGTCACCGTCCCGCCGGAGCCCGGCAGGACCGCGGTCGGGCGGTCTTCGTAGGCCTTCGCCATCTCCTTGGCCTTGGCCTTGGCGCTGTCGTCGACCACGGGTCGGTCGGCCGACGCGTCCTGCTCAGTTGGGGCCTCGGGCGGCCGATCAGAGCCGTGCGGGGTGCTCACGATATCGTTCCCTCCTCAGCCCTGACGGGCGTTCTGTGGACCGTGGCGCCGGCCGGGACTGTGATGCTCTGCAGGGACTGCCCAAATGTGTGAGCGACCAAACAGTGGCGTTTCGCTCAGCAACGTTCCGCGCGCCGCGAACGGCCATCGGTGTGCCATGTGCGGCGCTTTTCAGGCAAAGTTGAGATATGTACGCACAGCATCCGCGTGGCCGCGGACGTCGGCTGCCGGCTCTACTCGCGGCTTTTCTGTTATTCGGGGGCATGCTCGCGGCACCGGCTTACGCGGTGCCCGCCCCGGCGATTCCTCCTGCGCCGCTCGCGCCGCTGGACCAGTCCGCGGTGCTCGGACAGGTCACGCCCGGCCTGGTCGATATCAACACCACGCTGGATTACCAGGGGGCGGTCGGCGCCGGGACGGGCATTGTGCTCGACCCGAGCGGCGAAGTGCTGACCAACAACCACGTCATCGAGGGCGCGACGCAGATCACCGCGACCAGCCTGGCCAACGGGCGTACGTATCCGGTCGATGTCATCGGCTACGACCGCACCAATGACATCGCCCTGGTTCGGATGCGGGGAGCCAGTGATCTGCCGGTTGCGTCGCTGGGCACGTCCTCGGGTCTGGCGGTCGGTGATCCCATCGCGGCGATCGGCAATGCCGGCGGTGCCGGCGGCGCGCCGAGCTTCTCGCCGGGAACCATTACGCAGCTGGGTGCCTCGGTTCGGGCGTCCGATGAGTCGGGCGGTGGCTCCCGCGAGTTGTCCGACCTCATCCGGGTGGCCGCCGACGTGCGGCCCGGCGACTCGGGTGGACCGCTGGTCAACAGCGGCGGACAGGTGGTGGGCGTCAACGTCGCCGCGACGCTGACCTACCGGATGGGCGGTGTCCGTGGCGGTGAGGGCTTCGCTATCCCGATCGATCGCGCGCTCGGCGTCGCCGGTCAGATCCGCTCCGGCGTGGGTGGGGGTACCGTGCACATCGGCGATACGGCCTTCATCGGTGTCGGCATCGCCGACGCCGTCGACGGTGGTCCTCCGGGTGCTGTTGTGCGGCAGGTGCTTCCGGATACCCCGGCGCGCAACATCGGGCTGATGAGCGGCGACGTGATCACCGCGGTGGACGGTGTCACGATCAACTCGGCCTCTGATCTGTCGAACGTGATGGATGCCCACCGTCCCGGTGACACCATCACGCTGGTGTGGCTGGACCGGGCGGGCAATCCGCAGAGTGCGCCGCTGGTGTTGGCGGCCGGGCCGGTCGGCTGACCGCAGGCGGGCCTCGGCGAGAATAGCGTCCATGGCTACTCCCCTGGCGCTGGGCGCCTCGACGATGATGACGGCGTTGGCCTTGCTGGCGGGTGGTGCGCCGGCCGCGCCGGCCGCTGCCGATGAAGGCGTGCCGTTGCACGATCTGGTCGATGCCGTGGCGCAACGCCTGCAGACCGCTGACCCGGTGGCTGCCAACAAATGGCTGACCGGTGGTTCGATCACCGATCCGGCCCGGGTGAAGCAAGTGCTGGCCGCGGTCGCCAAGGATGCCGAATCCGCCGGTGTGTCAACCGATTACGTGACCGACGTCTTCACCAACCAGATCAACGCCACTGAGGGCATCGAGTACCGCAGGTTCGCCGACTGGAAGTTCGGCGCAGCCGCGGCGCCGACGGCCGCACCCGATCTGTCGGATTCGCGGGCCGTCATCGACGGGCTCAACCATCAAATCGTCAGCCAGATCGCCGCGCAGTGGCCGTTGCTGCACTCGCCCGGCTGCCCCGATGCGCTGACTGCGGCGAAGGCGGCCGTCGCCACCGAGCGTCAGTTCGACGATCTGTACCGCCAGGGCCTCGACGTCGCGACCCGTTCGTACTGCGGGTCTCAGGCCTTCTGATGCGGCGGTCCGAGGTACGGGAACACATCGAGGGTGTCGGTGTGTGGTGAAAGCCCGCTCGGCGGGCAGTCGCCTTTGGTTAGGAAGGCCAGCCGGTAATTGATGACGTCGTCGGTGAACACCCTGCCGTTCGGATACTTGGCGGGCTTGGACGGGTTGAACGTGAGCATGTCGGGCAGCGTGCCCTCTTCGTCGATCGCGGCGATGGCCTCGTCGCGGCTGTAGTCGCCGGTGTGGCCCATCAGGTGGATGAACTGTTCGATCCACCGTTCGCGGTCGTGCACCGGGAGACTGGCGTTGTATTCCTCTTTGGTGTCGTCGGTGTTGAAGAAACTGCTCACCGACGGATGGCCGGCCCGGTCGACGTGCACCAGCTCGCCGTCGCGCCGCAGGCTGCACCGGCCCCAGATGCGGATGTCGGGACTGGCCCCCAGTTCGGCGGTCGGCAATTCGATGGCGATGGAGAACACGTTGGCTTCGAGGTTGGAGTCCTGCCCGGTCCACGGCGAGGTACCGCCGAGGTGCGGGGCGGTGAAATTACGCCCACCGGTGATGTCGAAGAGGTTCTTGATGCCGTCGAAGTCGAAGAAGAACGCGTCGCTGCGAGCGCCGGCGAAGAAGGTGAAGCTGTCCGCCGTGGCGATCGTGGGCTCGGTCCCGAACGACACCTCCACGGCTTCGAAAATCTTCTCGCCCAACGGAAGTGGGGATTCGGCCTCGTCGTCGGTGGCTAAGTACACATCGACTGTCTGGCGGCCGCCCACCGGTTCGGAGAACACGAAGCTGAAGGCGATGTCGTTTCGCAGGTCGCCGTCGTTGTCGATGGCCAGCCGGTAGATGGCCTGCGGGTGCAACGCGTCGGCGTTCGGGTTGGCGTTGAGGATGAGTACGGTGCGGTTCGGGTCGGCCGGTGACTGGAAGGCGTAGAGGTCGCACAGGTCCAGACGTTGGTCGCCCAGCGGCGGTCCCAGACTCAGTCCGGTGAAATGGTTCGACATGGGATCCTCCGACAGTGATTCGTCGCTGACACGGTGACTAGCCGACTCTGCCGGATCAGTTCTGGCGCGGCAATAGTTCGTCGATGAAACGGTCGACGAACTCGTCAACCGGGACGGTCCCGACCGGACGCACGACGAACTTGCTCAAGCCGGCGGCGACCAGACCGTCGATTTGCTTGTGCAGCTGCGGCCAGTCGGCGGCGACGAGATCGGCTGGGTCGGCGTCGGGTCGCCGGTGGCGGACGGCGGCGGCGATCTCGTCGGGCATCACACCATCGGCGACGCCGAGGCTGAGGCCGAAGTGATCAGGCTCGATCGCTCGGCCGGCCTCGGCAGCAGCCTGCTCGATGTTCTCGCGCGCGGCCCGGGCTTCATCGGGCGTCAGGAAGCTGCCCAGCCAGCCGTCGGCGAGGCGGCCGATGCGCCGGAACGCCGCCGGCGCCGACCCGCCGAGCCAGACGTCCACCGGGGCGGGCGGGCGAACGTGTATCGAGGCGGCCTCAACGTGGAAGTAGCGGCCGGTGAAGGTGACCTCGTCTCCGGTCAGCAGCGCCCGCAGCAGCTCCAGTGCCTCGTCGAACACCGCGGCGCGCTGGCCGTCGGGAACGGGAAACAGGTTCCACTCCGCCGGAGCTGCCGGGCGCAGCCCGAATGCGGGCAGGATCCGCTTGGGTGCGAGCGCGGCCAGGGACGCGAGCTGTTTGGCCACCAGGACGGGGTTGCGGCCGGGTAGTACCGCCACCGAGGTGCCGACCTTGAGCCGTTCGGTTCGGCCCACGGTGTAGGCCATCCCGGCGAACGGGTCGACGGCCGGGGTGTAGACCAGTTCGGAGAACCACAGCGAGTCGATGCCGGCCGACTCCAGCCGGTCGACGATACGGGGCAGTTCGCCGACCGCCGTGTTGGTTCCCAGGCTTACCCCGAATCGGATCTTCACAGCACCCACTCCGCCACGGTAACGCGATCCGGATGCCGCGACACAGCACGGATGTCCCCAGATTGTGCGGCCTGGGGCTTAGCCTGAAGTTGTGACTGGTGTTACAGATGTGACGTGGGGACACCGGGTGGGGATGTGCCCGAGGTAACCCGGCGCCAGTTCGTCATCGGACTGCTGGCCTCCGCCGGAATGGTGGGCGCATCCAGTGCCATCGGAATGTCGCGGGCCAGCACGCCACCGGCCGCCAAACCTGCTCCTCCGCCGATCGGCGCCGCACCGCTGCTGCCACCACCGCCGCCGATCAACCGCGTACCGCTGCCCGGTGGCGCCGAGCTGACCAAGCTGCCCGGCAAAGGCGATCTGCTGGCGCTCACTCTCGACGACGGGGTCGACTCCGAAGTGGTGCGGCTCTACACGCAGCTCGCCAAGGACACCGGTATCCGCCTCACGTTCTTCGTCAACGGCGTTTACGACTCATGGCGCGACAACGCGGCGCTGCTGCGGCCCCTGGTGGATTCCGGTCAGATCCAACTAGGCAACCACACGTGGTCGCATCCGGATCTGACCACGTTGAGCAAGAACGACGTCGCCGATCAATTGCGGCGCAACGACCGCTTCCTGCGGAGCATGTTCGGCGCCGACGCCACCCCGTACTTCCGGCCGCCCTACGGCAACCACAACGACGTGGTCGACAGTGTGGCCGCCGACCTCGGCTACCGGATCCCCACTCTGTGGTCGGGCTCACTGGCCGACTCCACCCCGGTGGCCGAGGATTACATCGTCAAGATGGCCGATCAGTACTTCATTCAGCAGAACATCGTCATCGGACATCTCAACCACCCGCCCGTCACCCACGTCTACCCCGCCTTGGTCGACGTCATCCGATCCCGCAATCTGCGGACCGTCACCCTCAACGACGTCTTCCTGCAGCCCGAGATCCCGTACGTGACTTCGACTTAGGCGGGATCGGGAGCGGATCGGGCATTTCGGGCCGCGACGCCAATCCGTTTGATAGAACCGCTGCATGGGTCGATGGTCGCGCGAGGAACTCGAGTCGGCGTTCGAAGCGCACAAGCAGGTCGTGGTGGGGATCGGGCAGAGTTGGGACTGGTCGCGATTCGCCGATCAATTCACCGAGGACGCCGTCTACATCGAGCATTCCTACGGAACGTTTCACGGCCGCGAACAGATCCGCAACTGGATCGTCAAGACCATGAACACCTTTCCGGGTAGCGAGATGCCGTTCTACCCCTCCACCTGGCACTCGATCGACGAGAACAAGGGCTGGGTGATCTGCGAATTCCAGAACCGCATGCGTGACCCCGGCGACGGCAGCATCCACCAGCAGCCCAATCTGTCGGTGCTCAAGTACGCCGGTGACGGACTGTGGAGCTACGAAGAAGATGCGTATAACCCGATGAACTTCGTGCCGATGGTGCGCGGGTACATCGAGACGTGCAAGAAGCTCGGCAACATCTCCGACGACGCCGTCGCGTTCTCCCGAAAGCTGGGCTGGGATCAGGCCTGAACCGGCTCAGCTGGAGCTGCCTTCGGTGTCGTCGAAGAAGTGCCACTCACCGTCTTGCTCAACCTCCATCCGCCAGCCCAATTCGGAATTGTCGGCGCGGGCGTCGACGAACCAGGCGTGGGCGTCCTGGGCACTGCCGATGTCTTTGGTGTCGATGACATCGCCCTTGGGGTCGAGCACTCGATAGGTAGCCATCCTTGTTGCTTCCCCGGATGAGCAGCCTTCAATCGCCCGGATGCTTCAGACCCGCCCCGCACAGCGGGATGACGACGTCGTCGTGAGCCAGAAGATCTCGTAATCGCTGGCCACTGCGCCCCGGTCGGCTCGCGGCGGTGGCCGCCGCGGCGTAACAGACCGCCGCGGTCGGTTCGACGAACAACCCTTCGCGCGCCAGTGCCGCCCGCCCGGCGACGATCGCGGCGTCGTCCACCGTCACGATGGCGCCCCCACAGGCTTGTACCGCCGCCAGCAGTTGCCCGGCGCGGGGCGGCGCTTCGATGGCGATGCCTTCGGCCACCGTCGGCGACCGGGTGGCCGCGGTGTCGTTCCAGGCCGCGGCAAGGGGCGCGCAGCCCGCGGCCTGAACCGCCAGGATCGCCGGCATCCGCTCAGCCAAACCGGCGTTGACGAGTTCGCTGAATGCCAGGTAACACCCCAACAGCAGGGTGCCGTTGCCCACCGGCACCAGCACCGCCGAAGGCAGGCGACCCCCGTTCTGCTCCCAGATCTCGTAACCGTAGGTCTTGACCCCGTGAGCGAAGTAGGGGTGATAGACGTGGCTGGCATAAAAGACACCGGGCCGCTCGGCGATCCGCGCGGCCGCTGCGGCGGCATCGGCCCGGCTGCCCGACACCAACGTCAGGGTCGCGCCGTGGGCACGGATCTGGGCCAGCTTCTCCGGGGAGGTCGACGCCGGCACCAGCACCTCGCAGTCGATGCCGGCCCGGGCGAAGTAGGCCGCCGCGGCGGTGCCCGCGTTCCCGCTGCTGTCGACCACCGCCGAGCGCACACCGATGCGCGCCGCCAGGGTTGCCAGCAGCACAGCGCCTCGGTCCTTGAACGACAAGGTGGGGCTGAGGAATTCGAGCTTGAACCGCACGCCGGGCAGGCTGCGCGACTCGATGATCGGGGTCTGGCCCTCCCCCAGCGTGACGGCGGGCTCCACCGGCACCGGCAGCTCCGATCCCGGCTGCGGCCGCCACTGCGAGCTGACATCGAACAATCCGCCGCAGGGACAGCGCCAGAGCAACTCCGCGACGTCGAATTCGCGCCGGCACGAACGGCATTCCAGGGCCGGAAGGTTCATGGCCGCTCTCCTCCATTGCGTGGTGCCCGCCGGCCTGAATGCCGAAACGATCACATCTGCTGCCACCGAACTCTACTGTCGAAGGCACTGCCTCGACATCGACGACGATGGGACGGATCGCATGGGCCGAAAGGGAATCGCCACCCGAGTCAACGGTGCGCCGCCGCCCGATATCGCACTGTCCGACATCGACCTGGGCACCTTCGAGTTCTGGCAACTCGACGACGCCGTGCGCGACGGTGCCTTCGCGACCCTGCGCCGGGAGGCGCCGATCACGTTCTTCCACGAGGTCGAGATGGACGGTGTGCCGCAGGGCCCCGGCCATTGGGCGCTGACCAGGCTCGACGACGTCTTCTTCGCCAGCCGGCATCCCGACATCTTCAGCTCATACCCCAACATCACCATCGCCGACCAGATCCCCGAGGTGGCCGAGTACTTCGGGTCGATGATCGCCCTCGACGATCCGCGTCACTCGCGGCTGCGCAACATCGTCCGCAGTGCCTTCACCCCGAAAGTCGTGGCCCGCACCGAAGCGTCCGTGCGGGATCGCGCGCAGCGACTGGTCTCGGCGATGATCGCCGACCACCCCGACGGCAACGCGGAGTTGGTGAGAGAACTGTCGGGTCCGCTTCCGCTGCAAGTGATCTGCGACATGATGGGGATTCCGGAAGACGACCATCAGCAGATCTTTCATTGGACCAACATCATCCTGGGCTTCGGCGACCCCGACCTGACCACCGATTTCGACGAATTCCTCAAGGTGGCGATGGACATCGGCGCCTATGCCACGGCGCTTGCCGAAGACCGGCGCACCAGCCCGCGCGACGACCTCACGACCGCATTGGTGGCCGCCGAGGTGGACGGCGAGCGGTTGAGCTCGGCGGAGATCGCCTCGTTCTTCATCTTGTTGGCCGTCGCGGGTAACGAGACCACCCGCAACGCGATCAGCCATGGCGTGCTGGCGTTGACCCGCTATCCGGACCAGCGACGCACCTGGTGGCAGGATTTCGCCAGCACCACGGCCAGCGCCGTGGAAGAGATCGTCCGGTGGGCTTCCCCGGTGATCTACATGCGCCGCACGGTCACCCGCGACATCGAGCTGAGTGGGGTGAGGTTGGCGGCGGGCGACAAGGTTTCGATGTGGTACGCCTCGGCCAACCGCGACGAGACCAAGTTCGCCGACCCGTGGCGCTTCGATGTCACCCGCACGCCCAATCACCACGTGGGGTTCGGTGGTGGTGGCGCGCACTTCTGTCTGGGCGCCAACCTAGCCCGGCGGGAGATCGCCGTGGTGTTCGAGGAATTGTGCCACCGGATCCCCGACATCGAGGTCACCGAAGAACCGGCCATGCTGCTGTCGGCGTTCATCCACGGCATCAAGCGGCTTCCGGTCAGCTGGACTCCGCCGAACTGAGGTGCTGGCGCGCGTCGTGCGACGCTCGTAGCGTGGTGCGCATGAAGCAGCGGCTGCACTGGTTCGCCATGCACGGGGTCATACGCGCTGTCGCCGGCTGGTCGGCGCGCCGCGGCGATCCGCAGGCCAGATTGCTGGCCGACCCACAGGTCCGCGCCGATCCGGTCGCGTTCTACGAGGAACTGCGAGCGCAGGGCCCGGTGATTCGCTCGCGCGCCGGCTATCTGACCGTCGACCACGCGGTTGCCCATGAGCTGCTGCGTTCCGATGACTTCCGGGTCATCACGCTGGGGGCGAACCTGCCGGCGCCGCTGCGCTGGCTGGAGCGGCGCACTCGGGACGATCTGCTGCACCCGTTGCGGCCGCCGTCGCTGCTGGCTGTCGAGCCGCCCGAACACACCCGCTATCGCAAGACGGTGTCATCGGTGTTCACCACGCGGGCGGTGGCGGCGCTGCGCGACCGTGTCGAGGACACCGCCGACGGATTGCTCGACGGGCTGGCCGCCGGCCCCGGTGTGGTCGACGTCGTCGAGCGCTATTGCGGGCAGCTGCCGGTGGCGGTGATCGGCGACATTCTCGGGGTGCCCGATGCCGACCGGCCCAAGATCCTGGAGTTCGGCGAACTCGCCGCACCCAGCCTCGACATCGGCCTGTCCTGGCCGCAATATCAGCAGGTGCAGCACGGCATCGCCGGGTTCACCCGCTGGCTCGCCGATCACCTGCGCCAGCTGCGGGCGCACCCCGGCGAGGACCTGATGAGTGAATTGATCGCCGTCTCGGATAACGGCGAACGGCTCACCGAGACCGAGTTGCAGGGTATTGCCGGACTGGTACTAGCCGCGGGTTTCGAGACCACGGTCAACCTGCTGGGCAACGGGATTCGGCTGCTGCTCAATCATCCCGACCAACTCGCGATCCTGGCGGACGACCCGTCGTTGTGGAGTGGTGCGGTCGAGGAGATCCTGCGTCTTGAGTCGCCGGTGCAACTGTCCGCCCGGGTGGCCCGGCGAGACACCGACGTGGCGGGGACACCGGTGCGTGCCGGGGAGATGGTCGTCATCTATCTGGCCGCGGCCAACCGCGACCCCTCGGTGTTCGACGACCCGCACCGCTTCGACGTGACCCGCGCCAACGCCGGCAAGCACCTGGCTTTCTCCGGTGGCCGGCACTTCTGCCTGGGCGCCGCGCTGGCCCGCGCCGAAGGGGAGGTCGGGTTGCGCCGATTCTTCACCCATTTTCCCGATGTCCAACTGGCCGGCCTGGGTAATCGTCGCCCCACCCGGGTGCTCCGGGGATGGGCCGAGCTGCCCGTCAGCCTCGGCTCGTCGGCTTCCGGACACCCCAACCCGCGTTTCGCACAGACTCTGTGACGCTTATCTGGTGGGGTTTCGGTCTCGGCTTCGGTCGCCGCGGCGTCGGCCGGCGTGCGCGGGTCGAGTTTCTCGGCATGTGACCAGCGTTCGTCAAGATCCTCACGGTGCTCGGCAGCCTGACTGCGGTGCTTGTCGGCATGCTCCTGGAGTCGAGCCGCCTCGGCGGCCTTGGCCTCCGCTTCAGCTTGGGCCGCACGGGCTTTCGCGGCAGTCTCGGCGGCCAGGGCCTCGCGGCGTTCCACCTTGGCCTGCTCCTGGCGAACCTCCTCGCGGATCTCCTCGGCCTGCGCCCGGCGCCGACTGAGCTGGCGGTTGCGCCCGACCCAGATCAGTGCCCCGATGACGATCAGGGCGGCGATTACGGCGATGACAATCCACACGGTGTTGGTGGCCATCCTCGGCTCCTTCGTTGAGCGGGTCACGACGCGGCAGGCGTCAGTTGACGGCGTTCCCGCCGCGGCCACCGGCCAAACCGCTCAGGGCGCTGAGCATGCCCGCCGCCGAGCGCGGCCAGGTGAAGGTTTCGGCCCGTCGTCGGGCACAGAACCGGCGGTGTTGTTCGGGCCGATCCATCACACCGGCGATCGCCTCGGCGATGGCTTGGGGATCGTTGTCGGCGCACGCGCCACTGTCCGAGGTCAGAATCTCGGTGAGGGCCGAGGTCCGCGAGACCACGGCGGGCGTCCCACACGCCAGCGCCTCCAACGCGGCCAGGCCGAAGGTCTCGTGTGGGCCGGGCGCCAGCGCCACGTCAGCCGACGCGAGCAGCGTGGCCACCGCATTGCGCGACTCGATGAAGCCGGTGAAGTCGACCGGGAGTCGGGCGGCCTGCCGCTGCAGCCGGGCCCGCATCGGCCCGTCACCGGCGATCACCAGGCGCGCGTCCACCCCCGAGTTGCGGAGCGCGGCAAGCGCATCGATGCTGCGATCGGCTCGCTTCTCCACCGAGAGCCGTCCACAGTGCACCAGCAGTATCTGCTCCGGATCGGCCCAGCGGCTGCGGGTGCGGAGGCAGAATCGGCGGGGATGGAAGGTTTCGAGGTCAACCCCCAGCGGCACGGTCATGACATTGGTGGCACCGATTCGGTCGAACTCCTCGCGGGCGAAACTGGTGGTGCACAGTATCGTGTCGTAGTTGGCCGCGGTGCGGCGGTTGGCGACGTCGGCGATGCGGCGAGCCAGCGGCTGCGGCAAGATCTGGCCGGTCAGCCGATCCAGCCGCTCATGGGAGATCATCACCGTCGTCACTCCGTGTCGGGCGCCCCACCCGCCCAGGGACCGCAGCGTGAATCGGTCGGAGACCTCGACGGCATCAGGGGCCAGCTCCTCCAGCAGGGCGGTGACCGGCGCGGGCAGCACTGCCCGGTATCCGCCGGTGAAGGGAATTTTCTTGGCGGGCACAGTTATTCGAGTCACACCGCTGGCCAGCAGGGTCTGGGATGCGGTCGGGCCCGGAACCAGTAGGAAGACTTCGTGGCCCGCTGTGCAGTATTCGGCGCCCAGCCGGTCGACCGCGGTGCGCAGGCCGCCCGAGCGAGGGCCGTAAAAGTTCGCGACCTGCGCGACCCTCATCATTGCCGTATCTGAACCCGCGGCGGTGTGCGCATGGCGACGGCTGTCCTGCCGGGTCCTGAACACGTGGTGAACAGCCACAATTCGGTTACCGTGGGCCGCGTGGGCATTTCTGCTGTGTTCCGGGGCGCGGTCGACGCGGTAAACCGCGGTGCGACCGCGTTGATCACCTCGCCGCGGTGGGGCCGTCTGGTCGGGCTGGGCCTGACCCAGATCAGCTACGTCGGGCGACGTAGCGGCCGGACGATCCGGCTGCCGGTCGGCTACCGACGGCGCGGCCAGCAGATCGTGATCGGGGTGGCGATGCCCGACGGCAAGAAATGGTGGCGCAACTTCACCGGCGACGGCGCACCGCTGACGATCCTGCTGGGCGGCACCGAGCGCACCGGCCACGCCGTTGCCACTCGTGACCCGCGCGGCCGGGTGAGCGTCGTGGTCAGTCTGGCCGACTAGGACAGGTGATCGGTGAACCAGCCCTGCAGCCGAGTCCACGCGTCGGCGGCGGCGGCCGCGTTGTAGCGCGGTCCGGTGTCGTTGAAGAACGCGTGGTCGGCATCCGGCTCGACGATCAGGTCGTTGACCAGGCCTGCCTGGTCCAGCGCGGCCTTGGCGGCAGGTTCGGAGGACGTGACGCGCTGGTCGAGCGCGCCGTAGAAGGCCAGGACGGCAGCGCCTTTCGAGCCGGCGAAAGTGGGGCTGTCGGGCAGCGGACCGTAGAACGGGACCGCCGCGGCCAGCCGCGGTTCGCCGGCGGCCAGCAGTTGCCACACCAGTCCTCCGCCGAAGCAGAATCCGACGACGGCCAGCTTCTGGCCGGGCGCCCGGCGCTGTACCTCGTCGAGGCCGGATTTCAGGTCGGCGACGAACCGCGCGGCGGCAATCTTGCCCAGGGTCGCGGTCGCCTCGGCCGGATCGGTGAACGTCGCCGTTCCGCCCTCCTCGGAGAGCAGATCGATGGCCAGTGCCGAGTAGCCGATGCCGGCGAGCCGGCCGGCCACCGAGCGCACCCAGTCATTGAGCCCCTTGTTCTCGTGGATCACCAGGACCGCCCCGCGCGGCGTGGCCGCCCCTGCCCAGCTGCCCTGCAATTGGCCTTGGGGGCCCGCCCACTCGACGGGTTCAGTGCGCAACGCGGTGGCCATGCCGGGCGGCGGCGCAGCGGGAGCCTCCGACGAGGGTGAGGTCGGCATCGAAGTCGGTGTGGACGACCCCGAGGGGGCGGCGGCCGGCTTGGTGTTGCCGCAGGCCGCGATCAGCGCGCTGGCCGCGGCGGTCCCCATGCCCAACAGGGCCAGCCGGCGCAGCGCCTCGCGCCGGCTCAACAGGCCGTCGACGTGATCGGTGGCGATCTCTTCGGCGATGTAGCGCTGCAACGGAGTCACCTCCGCGAGTATGCGCCTGTTGGGTAACCGTATGCACAAGCAACCATCCTCGAGTGAAAGGTGTGCGGTGACTGAACACCCTCAACACGTGGTCCTACCTGGTTCGGAGGCATTCGAGCAGGTGGTCGCACTGCTGGACTACCCGATGTTCGTGGTGACGACCCGGGTCGGCGACGACCGCGCGGGCTGCCTGGTCGGGTTCAGCAGTCAGGTGTCGATCAAGCCTTCGCGGTTTCTGGTCGGCTTGTCCAAGAAGAATCACACGTTTCGGGTTGCCTCCAGCGGTGCCACCCACCTGGCGGTACACCTGCTTTCCAAGGAGCATCGTGATCTTGCCCGGCTCTTCGGCAGCGAGACCGGCGACCGGATCGACAAGTTCAGCCGCTGCACATGGTGGGAGGGTCCGGAGGGGCTGCCGATCCTCGCCGACGCCGCGGCCTGGTTCGCCGGCCGGGTCCTGGACAGGTTCGACCTGGGTGACCATGTCGGGCACCTGACCGATCCGGTCGGCGGAAACGCCCCAGACCGCTTTGATGATTTGGTGACCTTCAGCGACGTCAAGGATCTCGAGCCCGGGCACGAGGCATGACGGCATGCTCGGGAGTAAACAGATAGAAGAAAGTGTCAACTAAATCGTTGACACTGCTCGGGCCGGACGGTTCTATTGATTTTCGTGACCTACGACACGATCATCCGCAATGGCCGGTGGTTCGATGGGACGGGCGCTCCGTCGGCGATCCGCAACATCGGCATCCGGGACGGCCGCGTCGCGGCGATCACCCCGCATCCCCTTGACCAGACGGACTGCCCGCAGATCGTGGACGCGGCCGGCAAGTGGGTGCTGCCCGGGATGGTCGACGTGCACACTCATTACGACGTCGAGGTGCTCGGCGGTCCCGGGCTGCCGGAGTCGGTCCGCCATGGTGTCACCACCGTATTGCTGGGCTCGTGCTCACTGTCGACGATCCACGTCGACGGCAGCGACGCCGGCGACCTCTTCGGACGGGTCGAGGCCATCCCCCGCGAGCATGTGATCGACGCCGTCGACGAGGCCAAGACCTGGCGCACCGCCGAGCAGTACGTCACGGCCCTGGAATCCCGGGCTCTGGGCCCCAACATCGCGGCGTTCATCGGGCATTCCGATATGCGGACCGCTGTCATGGGACTCGACCGCGCCACCCGCAAGGACCAGCGGCCCACCCCGCGCGAGCAGGCCGAGATGGAGCGCATGCTCGCCGAGGCGCTCGACGCCGGATTCGTCGGCTTGTCCTCGCAGCAGTTGCTCTTCGACAAGATCGACGGCGAGACCTGCCGCTCCAGGACATTGCCGTCCACCTACGCCAAGCCCCGGGAGTTACGCCGGTTGAAGTCGTTGCTCCGCAAGCGTGGTCGCGTCCTGCAGTCGGGTCCGGACATCCAGAACCCGTTCAATCTGATATCTCAAGTCGCTCAGTCGCTTCCGGTCCTGCGTGACAAGCTCAAGACCAGTCTGCTGTCGGCCGCCGACGTCAAGGCCAACCCCTTCGCGATCCTGATCATGGGTCCGCTCGCGGCGGCGGCGAACCGGTTCGGGGGTGACTTCCGTTGGCAGCACCTGCCCGTCCCGTTCGAGGTCTACGCCGACGGCATCGATCTGGTGGTGTTCGAGGAATTCGGGTCCGGCGCCGCCGCACTGCATCTGCGCGACGAAGTCGAGCGCAACGCGCTGCTGGCCGACGAGGAGTACCGGCGCCGATTCCGCAAGGACTACGACACCAAGTTCGGTGTTCGGGTGTGGCACCGTGACTTCTTCGACGCTGAGATCGTCTCCTGCCCTGACGAATCCGTGGTGGGCAAGTCCTTCGGGCAGGTCGGTGTGGATCGGGGCGGCCTGCATCCGGTGGACGCCTTCCTGGACCTGGTGCTCGAGCACGGGACCAAGCTGCGGTGGCGCACCACCATTTCCAACCACCGCCCCGAAGTGCTCAAGAAACTGGCCAGCGACCCGGGGATCCAGATGGGCTTCTCCGATGCCGGTGCGCATCTGCGGAACATGGCGTTCTACAACTACGGGCTGCGGCTGTTGCGCCACGTGCGCGACGCCGAACGCAGCGGGCAGCCATTCCTGTCCCTGGAGCGTGCGGTGCACCGGATGACCGGTGAGCTGGCCGACTGGTATCAGATCGACGCCGGCCACCTGCGGATCGGCGACCGCGCCGATCTGGTGGTCATAGACCCCGAGCATCTGGACAGCAGCCTTGACGACTACGCCGAGGAGCCTGTTGAGCAATACGCGGGGCTACCCCGAATGGTCAACCGCAACAACGAGACTGTCGAGCTGGTGCTGATCGGTGGACGCGCGGTGGTGCGTAGCGGGGTGCCCACCGAGGCGCTCGGAACCGAACGCACGGGAAGCTTCCTGCGGGTCGGCCGGGCCACCCCCGCTCCGGCAACGTCGACAGCATCGGAGCTGGCCCGTGCCCACTGATACCCAGGCCGTGCCGGCCGAGATCACCGAGACCGTACTGGGCATGTGGAAGGCCCTGTCCGATCGCGATTGGGACAGGGTCAAGACGTTCCTGTCCGAGGACTGCATCTATGTCGACATGCCGGTCGGACCGATCGCGGCGGCGCGCGGACCGGAAGACATCGTGAAGCGGCTCAAGGTTGGCCTGGAATCGTTGGCCGGCTACGAGAACCATGACGGCGTTCTGGTCAGCAACGGTGTGGACACCATGTACGAGCATTCCGAGACCTGGAACTGGCCGACGGGCGAGAGTGCCGTGCTGCAATTCGTCACCGTGCACAAAGTGGAGAACGGCAAGATCACCCTGTGGAAGGACTACTGGGACATGGGGGCCCTGGCCAACCATGCGCCGCCGACATGGATGCAAGACTTGGCGCAGGCCGACATGAGCTGGATGTTCGACGCCACGGGGCTGATCTGAGCGGCGGTCAACGTTGTTCGCGGGCGGGACTGATAGAACCGACAGCGGGCGGGAAGTTGATGCAACCGCTGCTCGGCAGTTGAGTCCACGCGCAGCGCCGGCCCGACTGCGGGCCTTCACAACTCGGATTGACCCAGCGCGACGGTGTCGCGGCGATCGGAATGCCGAAGTTGTTCATGAAGGCCGGCGCGAAGCACGATCCCGAGGACTCGGCGTGCGCCGAGCCCCCGACCGCCAGCTGCAATGCGACGGCGGCCGCCACCAATATCGAACCGACGCCTCGTCCCATCGCCAGACCTCCTACGGCTGGGCTCCAGTGTGCCCGCGCCGCAGGGGGCCGGTGGGAGAAACGCGCAGTGACCGGCGGCCGGGGCAAAGCCGCCCCGACGCGATCATGCCGACGCTACGCTGAACGGGCGGTACCGGCCGATCAGCTCGTCGAGGGGGCAGACATGCGACAACTCACCGCGGCGGCCGTCATCGCCGGTGGACTGCTTGCCGGCACCATTGCCCTCGCCGCCCCGTCATCGGCCACTTCCTGCAATGCGGCCGACTGTGTGCCCAATGTCGCGCGCAACGTCGTCGGTGGGACCCCGTGCACGCCGGGCCTGTCCTTCGTCTTCGGCTTCGATTCGGCGAATGGCACCCTGATCTGTTCCGCGGGCGGGGTGTGGACGGCCACTGGACCGCTGGTCGGTGAAGGAGCGGTGGCCCTCCCCTGTGCCATACCGGGTTCCACCGCCCAGGAACGGTTGGCCGGCAACACCCTGGAACCTCAGGTCCCCGGCGTCCCCCTGATCTGCACCGGTCCTGCCGGCGCTTCCCGTTGGGCGCATTTCGACCTGCCTTGACAGTGCGTGGTTTCGGCGCCGCTTCACAGCCGCCAGATCACGACGACCAACGCGACGACGCCGAGAACGGCGATCAGTCCGGCCATCACCGCTGAGATCGAGTACGGCATCGGGCCGAGTTGAGTTGTGAGCGCCTTCATCTCTTGGTTGTGCTGAATCCAGGCCAGTATCAAGGCAACTAGGCCGAGCACGATCAGCACCAGGCCCAGCACCCAGGGGCTGACAATCGGAGTGCGGCGCTGCTCCTGCTCGGCCAGGTACTGAAAGAACTTGAAAATGGTGAAGCCGAAGGCGATCAGCGACGTGCTGGTGCGAATCCATGCCATCAAGGTTCGCTCGTGGGCCAGGCGAGTGCGCTCGGCGGCAAGCCGAGTCGAGGTGTTTAGTTCGCGCTCGGGCACCTTCACACACTCCAGGCCATGCGGAACTTGTCGGTCAGCTGTTCAGGGTCGAGGTGTGAATAGGTCTCGTGCTCGTAGCGGCGTACCGCGACCAACACGTTGACGGCCGGGTCGCCGAGAATCGCCCGCATCCGTTGCGAACCGTCGAGTGCGGTGAACCCCTGAGCCTGATCGGTGGACAGCGCGACCGTACCCGCCGCGTCGCGCTCCGCTTGGGACAGCGTGCCCGGATCGACCGTGGTCTCGGGAGGCAGCGGCGCATCGCGCTCGATGCCGTCGAGAGCCAGGCCCAGGATCGCTGCCGTCGCGAAATAGGGGTTGGCCGAGGGGTCGACGACCTTCACCTCAACATTGGCGCCGTGCGGATTGCCGGGCCCCCCGCGCAGGAACCGCACTGCCGCCTCCCGGTTCTCGGTGCCCCAGCAGGCGTAGGCACCAGCCCAGTTCCCGGGCTGCATGCGCAGTCCCGACACGATGGACCCGCACAAGATCGATTGCGCCTCCGGCAGACCGGAAACGACTCCGCCCAGGGCGCTCTGTCCTTCGGCGGACATACCCTGCGCCCCGGTGCTCGCGGAGAACAGCGGGGTGCCGCCGCGAAGCAACGAAAAATGCTGGTGCGCACCCGAACCCACGCTTCCGGCGAACGGCACCGGTGACAGGCTCACCCGCATTCCGTGCTTGCGGGCCACCCGGCTGATGATGATCCTGGCCAGAATCAGTTGATCGGCGGCGGCCACCGGAGATGTCGGTGTCAGCGATATCTCGAACTGATTGACGCCGTATTCGGGGTGAAATTGCTCGACCCCGACCCCAGCGCGCGAGGCAGCCGTCGTCACCTCGCGGACGAAGGCTTCATACTCGAGAACACCGGCAAGGCCGTATTGAGCCCACAGATTGCCCGGCAGTCGGTTGCCTTCGGGATCGACCAGCAGGAATTCGATTTCGTGCCCGACCAGGGCCTGCAGGCCGGCTTCGGCCAGCCGGGACTCGATGCGCGTCAGCGTGCCGCGCGCGCACGACAGAACGGGTGCGCCGTCCTGGTCGAAGAACGATCCCGGCGCCCACGCCAAGCCGTCTCCGATCACCCGGAGTGCGTCCAGGTCGATCCGGATTCGCTCGTCGCCGACGACGCTGATGCCCTGGCTGAACGCGATACCGGCACGGTCGATGGCGAAGCCGTGCCACACCGGGCTGGCGCCCAAGCCAGGATCGGCGAACGCGGCGGCCCGCCCGACAGGCACGGTCTTGGCGTGGGTCAGTCCGGCAGGGTTGACAACGGTGCCGATCACGGTGTCCACGCCGTCGGCCTCCAGGGTGGTCATAGGAGTCATTCTGCCGATCGTTCGGCAAACCGGTCGACCGAACGCAGCGCGAGATACTTGAGCCGCTCGCAAGGTGGCAAATGTATTCATTATGCCCATCCTGAGAATTACTTGAGTTTTTTCGCGGAAGCTCTTGCGTACTTGGTGTGAACTTGCTGAAATTCGCGCAAGCGTAAAATCACCGGGGGGTAAAAATGACGCGATCGCGTCGTCGGGCTGTAAAACATGTGCCATTCAGCTGGTTGGGGGCGGGTGCTGTCACCGTGGGACTAGGTGCTGCCGTGCTCAGCGGCACCGGAATAGCTCAAGCAGATGACGGTGGAAACAGTTCCGCCGCAAAGCATTCCGGATCATCCCATGCCGCATCACGGGACAACACCGGCCAGGGAACAGCTGCGGCGAGCGGAAACCGCAAAACCAAGCGCACGGCTGCGGTGGCTGCTCCCAGGCATGCCGCCCGCAGTGCCGCGGCGCCCGCACGAAATACCGACAACAGTGCTGCCGCGCGGGTGGATGTGCCGGAATTCGCCGTTTCGGCGGCGTCTGATCCGGCGCCGGGTGCTGCCGCGTCGGTGAAATCAGTCGCTCGCGCCGCGCGAACCAACCCACTCGTGAAACCCGCCGCGGTCGCGCTCACTCCGGCCGCATCGGCATCCGCGCTCTCGGCAGCCGCCACACCATCGGCATCCGCGTCCGTGAACCCGCTTGCCGGATTCCTGCATGCCGTGGTCTCGCTGCTCGGCCTCAATAGGCCAACGCCGCCGCCAGACCCGATCGGTGCGCTGCTCTGGGGTCTCGTACAGCAGGTCGCCGCCGTGGTCGGAGTCGCGCCCAGGGCGGGCACCCCCACCGTGAGCACACCCGTCGCCACAACCGGCTTGGTCACCGGGACACTGGGATTCACCGACAGCAGCGGGCAACCTCTCACCTACACCTACACCGGTCCGACCAACGGGACTGTTGCCGTCAGCGCCGACGGGGCCTACAGCTATACCCCGACGGTGGACGCCCGCCTCGCCGCCGCCGGCGGCACCGGGCCCACCACCGACACCTTCACCGTGACGGCATTCAACGGCATCGCCTCCGCCCACGAAACCGTCACCGTGCCCATCAGTCCCGATATCCCGGTGGCGGGTACGGCCACGACAAGCGCACCGAATTCGGTCACCGGAGCCGTCTCCGGCGGCGTCACTGCCAGTGATCCCGCCGGTCGCCCGCTGACCTACAGCATCACCACTGGGCCGAGTAAGGGCACGATCACCCAATTCGACCCGGTCACAGGCAAATTCACCTACACCCCGACCAAGAGCGCTCAGTTGGCTACCGAGGTCGCCGGTGTGGTGGGGGCGGACACCTTTACCGTCGCAGCCAGCAACGGTGCGGCCTCGGCCACGGTCACCGTGCACGTCGTCGTCGATCCCGGCCACCCGCAGGCGGGCGTCGTCACGATCGACACCACCGATCCGAAGACCGGAATCGTCACCGGGACCGCAGCATTCACCGATCCAGCGGGTGGGCAGCTGGTGTACAGCGTCGGCGCCAATCCCAGCAACGGCAAGGTCGTCGTCCACAACGACGGCACCTATACCTACACTCCAAATGCCGACACGACCGCAACCGCCGACGCCTTCGCCATCACCGTCAGCAACGGCGTGCACAGCGTCACGCAAACCATCTCGGTGCCCATCAATACCGAAGATGCGATTGTGGGTGCCTGGAACATCACTGGTTCCGATCCGGCGCCGTCGTGGTATCCGGAGAACTGGGTCGCGACGATCGTCCGAACCGGCGATCAGTACACGCAGACCATCACTGTCACCGACGACGGTGTGACGGACGCATTCCACTACGGCACGTTCACCCGAACCGGAGCTCGTGAGTATACGGCGGTCGATGGAAGTTACGACTGGTCGTATGAGGATGCACTGCAGTATGTTAAGGACAGTTTGGGCGAAGGTGATGTACTCAGCAACTACGTGTACGACCCGTATACGGTCTGGACGCTGAGCGTTTCCGACGACGGCCAGACCATCACCGAGATCCACACCGTCACCGAGACCTACACCATCACGGCGCCCGCAGGCCACACCTGGGAGGGTGAGGGCGTGACCCTGGTCTCGAGCGACGATTCGACCAATACCTACGCGTTCGATCACTCGTGGTCGGAGACGACGATCGCCGTAAAAGCCTCCGACAGCACCGTGTTGGACATTCCGGTGCCGGGCACACCGATTGTGAGCGATCCCGACCCCGACACCGGCGTGGTGACGGGCGTAGCAGTATTCACCGACCCAGAAGGTGCGGCGCTGGTGTATAGCGTGTCGGTCAGCCCGACAAGGGGTGTGATCACCCAATTCGACACCGGCACCGGGGAATTCACTTACACGCCTAATGCCGACGCCAGCGGTGCCAGCGACAGTTTCGCTGTTACCGCCACCAACGGCCGCTACCAGGCGACCGAATCCATCTCGGTGCCGATCAACGTCGCCGCGCAAGACGCCTTCACCGGCGTCTGGAACGTCACCAGTTCGGTCAACAGCAATCTCGACGGATCCAATCCGCAACCCCAGCAATTCCCGGACGGATACTCCTACACGTTCAGCATCACCAAGTCCGGCAACGGATACACCGCGACCGTCAGTCTTTCGACGGCGGGAACGACCCTGTTCAGCCAGGACATCGGCGCCTTGACGAAGACCGGCCCCAACACATACACCGGATCGATCACCCCAGCGGGTATCGAAGCCCTCAAACAACAAATCCTCAAGAGCTATCCCGACATGGGTGGGTCGGTCGACCTCAGCGACTTCATCTATACCGTGGATTCCACCGCCACCCTCTCCGAGGACGGCCAGACGATGACCTACGTCGCGCTGGTACACCAGAGCTACACATTGGTCGTGACCGCGGCAGACGGCTCGACATCGGTCAGCCCCTACCAGTACGAGGGCCGAACGACCTTCACCGCCGCCAAGGCCGTCGACACCCCCGTCGCCGGCACCCCGGTGCTGAACGCGGCCGATCCGGACAGCGGCGTCGTCACTGGTGCCGCGGTGTTCACCGACCCCGCGGGCGCAGAGCTGACCTACAGCGTTTCGACGTCGCCAACTAAGGGGACGATAACCGAATTCAACACCGCAACAGGCGAATTCACCTACACGCCAAATGGCGACGCCACTGGAGTCCGCGACACCTTCGTCGTGACCGCCACCAACGGTGTTGCCGACGCCACCGAAACCATCACGGTGCCCGTCATGAACGCGATCCAGGACGCGCTATCGGGAACGTGGCAGGTGACCGGTTCATACTCGGGCGGGCAGTACATCCCCGTGCCGGCCGACTACGGCGCTGCGCTCGTCTTCGCCCACACCGTCGACGGATACACCGTGGAGTGGACTGTGGGCGATGCGAGCATGGAGTTCGGCACCTGGGCGGGTAGCTCCGAACCGCTGCTCCTGCTCGAGACTGGTCCCGGACTCTACTCGGGATCGGTACCGTCTGCCGGCAACCCGCCCTCGACCCTGGTCTTCCAGGCGTACCTCGCCGATGACGGTCAATCACTCACGTGGAGTGGCGGTTTGAGCGGATCGGCTCAGTTCCCGATCTTCACCGCCGCCAAGCCGGGGGCGGTCGTCGCAGTCTGAGCCGGGCGCAACGCTGCCCGGCAGCGCCTGTCAGGCGCGGCTGGGCAGCGTCAGCTTGCAGCTCTGACCGATGTCGAGCGTGCTCAGCATGCGCCCCATGCCCACCCACATCGCGCACGACAAGGTCAGATCGGCCAACAGCTCGTCGGAGAAGTGCTCGTGGGCGCGCTCCCAGAAGTCTTCGTCGTACTTGAGGTTCACGTGGTCGGTGCCGAACCGGTGGGCGAACTCCGCGGCGATGCGCTCCTGCTCGCTGTACCCCGGCCAGGTCTGCCACTCCAGTGCGTGGTCGTAGAGCTCCTCGTCGACGCCGGCGGCGGGGCCGTCGGCATCGCGGGTGTTCTGGCACAAGACGCATTCGTTGTCGTGGGCGATCACCGCGCGGGCAAGCTCGCGTACCCGCATCGGAAGCCGGTTCTTGTCGCTGTAGACCGCATGGGAGAAGCCGGCCATGGCCGTTCCGATATCCGGGGACTTGACGATCCAGCCAGCGATGTCGTCTTCGGCGAAGTTTCCGATTCGGCTCATGGCGCGATGCTACGCCGCGGGAGGCAAATCTGGAACACGTTCTAGTTCTTTGCCGCGCTGAAACGCGCGCCGTCGACGGTCAGCTCGGCGGACGAGAAACGCACTGCGCGGAGTAGAGCTCGACGCCCAGCTTGTCCATCAACTCCAGCTGGGTCTCGAGGTAGTCGATGTGGTGCTCCTCGTCGGCGATGATTCCCTCGAACAACACGGCCGTGGTGGAGTCCTGCTTCTCGCGGCACACGATGATGGCGGGCTTCAGCCGGGCCACCACCTCGTACTCGATCGCCAGATCCATCTCGAACTGCTCGCGCAGGGTCTGTCCGATCCGCAGCGAACCCAGCCGCTGATAGTTGGGCAGTCCGTCGAGCAGCAGGATCCGGTCGGTGATGGCCTCCGCGTGGCGCATCTCGTCGAAAGATTCCTCGCGGGTGTGCTTGGCCAGCTCGGTGAACCCCCAGTTGTCCTGCATCTTGGAGTGCAGGAAATACTGGTTGATGGCCGTCAGTTCGCTGGTCAGTTGCTCGTTGAGCAGGCGCAGAACTTCGGGATCACCTTGCATGACGTCTCCTACCCCAGGTTGCGATCTATAGGGGCCGGTTCAGCGGCCGACCACCCACGGCACAAATCACCCTAGTGCACGGTCGACGGGCTCTCGCGGCGGTTTGCCGGACACGGAGTGTTGTAGGACGTCCTAACTAAGGTTAGTCTGCACTAATATAACGGACGGAACCTGCGGTGAGAGGGATGCGCTGATGTATGTGTGCCTGTGTGCGGGCGCGACCAGCCAGACGGTCACCGACGTGGTCGCCGGCGGTGCTTCGACCTGCAAGCAGGTGGCCGCGGCGTGCGGCGCCGGCGGTGACTGCGGCCGGTGCCGGCGCACCGTGCGGGCCATCATCGAGGCGCACGTCGCCAGCGCCCAGCCGCAACAGTGCCGACAGTGCTCGGCCAGCCTGGTGTGCCAACTGCACGCCGCCTCGCGGCGCGGGCCCGCCCTGGTGCATTGAGCTAGGACCGGCCGCGGTGGAATTCCGCGAGCGCCTCGGTGTTGGCGGCTGCGCCCATCAGCTCCGCGAAGAGGGCGTATTCGCGCGCAGCGGCCGCGGCGATCTCCGCCCGGGTGGGCTCAACCATCGTCTGCTTGACCGCAATAAGACTCGGAATAGGCCGGGAGGCAAGGACTTCGGCGTGCTTTCGGGCGTCTGCAATCAGTTCGTCGGGCGCGCACACCCGCCAGACCAGACCCATGCGCAGCGCCTCGGCCGCATCGACCCACTCCGAGGACATCAACAGCCAGGCCGCATTCTGGCGGCCCATCAACTGTGGCAGCAGGTATGACGACGCAGCCTCGGGGGCAACGCCCAGGCTGGTGAACGGACACTTGAGCCGCGCGGTGGTCGACATGAACGCCAGGTCGGCATAGCCCAGGATCGTCGCACCGATGCCGAGGCCGACACCGTTGACCGCGCAGATCAGCGGCTTGGGGAAGTTCGTCAACGCGTCGATCATGCCGGGGAATCCATGCTTGCCCGCGGCGAAATCGGGATTGGTGATGCGGGCCTGCATGTCGCCGAGATCCTGGCCCGCGCTGAAGGCGCGCCCGGCACCGGTGACCAGCACGACAGCCACCTCGGGGTCGTCGGCCGCCGCCAAGAGCGCCTCGGTAGTGGCGTCGTAGAGCGCCTCGTTGAACGCGTTCAGCGCGTCGGGGCGGTTGAACGTCAGGGTGCGAACCCGGTTCTCGTCGTCGATGAGCAGCGTCACGGGCAGGAGCCTAACCGGGTCGCATCCCCGCGCGTTGCCCCCAAGCCCGGCAGGTGGGACTTAGCCGTTGCTGTACACGCGGGTGGGTGCCACCAGGACGACGGTACGACGCTGTTCGGCCATCACGCGGTCATACTCGGCCCAATTGTCGTGCGTGCCACCGCAAGCGATGAACACCTCCCGCAACAGCAGACGCAACCGGTCGGGTTCGGTCAGCCAGTCCGCCGGGTCGTCGGGCCCGACCAGCTCGGCACGGCCCTCCACCGTCGCCCACTGCCAGCCGTCCCGGAACGTCGCCGCGACAGCAGCACGGACCCGCAGGTTCGCCAGCTTCACCCGTCCATAGGTGACGAAGGCCAACACCGGTGCGCCGGTCGCCGGGTGGGCCAGCACCGCGGCGTTGACCAGCGAAGCCTGGATGCTCTGGTCGGCCCGCAGGGTGGCCACCACGGCCAGCCCCCGATCGGCCCTGGCCAGGGCAACCGCCTGTGCCAGCGTCGTCATGCCGGCGCATCCGCGAACGGGCTGCGGAAGACATAACGGCTGGTGGGCACCGCATCGATGTTGACGTTGGCGCCGAAAGCCGCTGTGCTGGCGACCATCTGCTCCATCCTGCTGCGCAGATCGTCGTCGTCGGCCGCCCCGAAGAACGCGTGCAGGCTGCTCACCGCCTCGTTGGGGAACAGCTCCTCGACGATCGCATGGACCACCGGCGCGTCGGCGGTGATCGGGCGGACCACGTAGTTCTGGACGTAGCCGAATGTCGACTGGGTGTCGATCGCCACCTGCGTGTGGTTGCGGTGCCAGCGGGTCAGCCACGTCGGTTCATCCAGGTCGGCCGGGCGGCGCAACAACGCGATGTTGGCCAGTGCCGGCGCCCGCTCGCCCGGCGGAGTCAGCGGCGGCGGCAACGGGGCCGATTCGGTGACCAGATACCCGGACAACTGCTCGGCGTGGCGGCCCAACAGGTCGAGTGCGGCGCTCACCTGCTCGCCGTAATACTGCTGAGTCCAGAGGCTGACGAAACCCTGCACCGGCGGGTCCAGCGTGGTCAACGTCATCAACGAGTCGCGGACCGCACCGTCGCGCACGTTGACCGTCAACCCCGGCAGGCCGAGATCGAGCAGCTGCTCGGACACCGGGCCGCGGATCTGCTCGGCCCAGTCATCCCCGGCGGTAGCGGAACGCAGCGTGACAATCACCTTCTCCATTGCTGGGAACCTACCCGGGAAACCCCTGCGGCGAACGTGTCGATCTCACTTCTGTGCTGTGCGGGCGGCGTAGGCTGTGCCCCGCCGTGGCGACCTAGAAGTGGTCGTCGCACCGCAAGGAGGACGGATGGCGAAATCGTCGTCGCAGCGCAGCACCGGCTCGCCGAAAGCCGCCAAAGCCCCTGCGAAATCTGCCAAGCCGGCGAAGTCGGCGAAGAAGCCAGGGAACGCGGCGAAGACGTCCGCGGCCGCACAGGTGCCTCTCCCGACCGCCGAACAATCCCGGGTCCGTCGCGACGTTCTGCCGATCCCCGACGCCCAGCACGTCGGGCTGACCACCTATGACGCCAAGGATCCCGACACCAGCTACCCGCCGATCACCACCCTGCGTCCCCCGAAGGGCGCCCCCAACGTATTGATCGTGCTCATCGACGATGTCGGCTTCGCGGCCTCGTCGGCTTTCGGGGGTCCGTGCAACACCCCGGTCGCCGAACGCCTGGCCGGCGCCGGGCTCAAGCTCAACCGCTTCCACACCACCGCGCTGTGCTCCCCTACCCGCCAGGCGTTGCTCACCGGGCGCAACCATCACTCGGTAGGCATGGGAGCCATCACCGAAATGGCCACCTCGGCGCCCGGCAACAGCAGCATCCGGCCCAAGGACAAGGCGCCGATTGCGGAAACCCTGAAGCTCAACGGCTATTCGACCGCACAGTTCGGCAAGTGCCACGAGGTACCGGTGTGGGAGGTCTCCCCGGTCGGACCGTTCCACCAATGGCCCACCGGGTCCGGATTCGAATACTTCTACGGTTTCGTCGGAGGTGAAGCCAACCAGTACTACCCGGGCCTGTACGAGGGCACCACACCCGTGGAGCCGCCCCGCACTCCCGAGCAGGGTTACACGCTCACCGAGGACCTGGCCGACCACGCGATCACCTGGGTGCGTCAGCAGAAGGCGCTGATGCCCGACAAGCCGTTCTTCATGTACTTCGCGCCGGGTGCCACCCATGCCCCGCACCACGTCCCGGCGCAGTGGTCGGACAAGTACCGCGGAAAGTTCGACCAGGGCTGGGACGCGTTGCGGGAGAAGATCTTCACCCGTCAGAAGAAGCTCGGTGTGATCCCCGAGACCGCCGAGTTGACCCCGCGCCACGACGAGATCCCGGCCTGGGACGACATGCCCGAGCAGCTCAAACCGGTGCTGGCCAGGCAGATGGAGATCTACGCCGGTTTCCTCGAACAGACCGACCACGAGGTGGGCCGCGTGGTGGACGCCCTCGACGACCTCGGCGTGCTCGGTGACACCCTGATCTACTACATCATCGGCGACAACGGCGCCTCCGCCGAGGGCACGCCGGTCGGGTGTTTCAACGAGATGGCCGTGCTCAACGGGATGCCCGGCATCGAGACAGAAGAATTTCTGCTGTCCAAGATCGACGACTTCGGCACCCCGCAGGCCTACAACCACTACGCGGTGGGCTGGGCGCATGCGTTGTGCACGCCGTATCAATGGACTAAACAGGTGGCCTCGCACTGGGGCGGCACCCGTAACGGCACCATCGTGCACTGGCCCAACGGGTTGGCCGACAAGGGCTCGGTGCGTAGCCAGTTCCACCATGTCATCGACGTCGCCCCCACCATCTTGGAGGCGGCCGGTATCCCGGCGCCTCTGAGCGTCAACGGAATTCAACAGGCGCCACTGGAGGGCGTGAGCATGCTGCCGACGCTGCGCGATCCGAGCTCGGCGGAGTCCCACGTCGTTCAGTACTTCGAGATCATGGGCAACCGCGGCATCTATCACAACGGCTGGACGGCGTGCACCAAGCACCGCACCCCGTGGAAGGTCGATGCACCACCGGCGTTCGATGAGGACGTCTGGGAATTGTACGGACCTGACGACTGGACCCAAGCCAACAACCTGGTCGCCGCACGGCCCGAGAAGCTGGCTGAGCTGCAACGGCTTTGGCTGATCGAGGCGGTCAAGTACAACGTCGTCCCGCTCGACGACCGATCCTTCGAACGGATCAACCCCGATATCGCCGGCCGGCCCCAGCTCATCCATGGCACCAGCCAGTTGCTGTTCGACGGGATGCGGGTCAGTGAGAGCTGTGTGCTCAACATCAAGAACAAGTCACACTCGGTGACCGCCGACATCGTCGTACCCAAAGGCGGCGCAGCAGGGGTCATCTGCACCCAGGGCGGCCAGGTCGGCGGCTGGGCGCTCTACGTCCACGACGGCAAGCTCAAGTACTGCTACAACTTCTTCGGGATCCAGTATTTCTTCGTCACCGCGAAGAAGTCGCTACCAGCCGGCCGACATCAGGTTCGGATGGAATTCGCCTACGACGGAGGCGGTTTGGCCAAGGGCGGCACCGTCACTCTCTACCATGACGGCACGCCCGTCGGCTCGGGGCGGGTGGAGATCACCATCCCGATGGGGTTTTCCGCCGACGAGGCCTGCGATGTGGGGCGCGACACCGGATCTCCGGCTTCACCGGACTACGCGCCGACCGACAACGGGTTCACCGGGCGGATCGACTGGGTGCAGATCGACATCGGCGACGACAACCACGACCACCTGATCACACCGGCGGACCGGCTCAAACTTGCGATGGGTAAGCAGTAGTCACTGATCGCGCAACCAGCGGGGTGTGATGAACACCCCTTCGGCCTCCACCGTCACACCTTGCGAGTCGGAGATGTGGCCTGCGCAAAAGGTTTTCACGCCGTCGGTGCGGGTGATCGCGGCTTCGGCATGTAACGGTCCCAGTGGAGTCGCCCGCACGTAGCGCACGGTGATGCTGCCGGTGAAACGCGGCTTGCCGTCGGGACTGGCCGCCTCGCCGAGGATGTGGTCGAGGATCAGTGCGGACACCCCGCCGTGGACGTGTCCGGGTGGGCCCTCGTAGGCCGCGCCGAGGTAGAAGTCGGTCCACCGCCGCCCGTCGGGTTCGCGGTGGGTCTCCAGCGGCGGGGCGAGCGCATTGCGCACGCCGATCACCGCATTCCCCCAGCTCATGCTCTCCCCGGAGGTGGTGCGCCGCACCCCGAACGCTCCGTCGATCTGACGGCTGCGCAGTCGTGCCACCGCGGCGTCCACGTCGGCCTTCACCGCTGCGACGGTCTGCTCGTCCACCTCGGTACGGATCGTGGCATCGACGAGTTGGCGCACCGATTCGGCCAGCGGTTCGTAGACGGCCCGTAGTCGGGCGACCTCTTCGGCGGACAGGTCCTCGACGGTGAATTCCAGCACCTGTGCACTACAACATGAGGCCATCGCGGGTGTCTAACTACGGTCTCGTCAATTGGCTAACACGATCGACACACAGTTGTTCCCTGTTCGGAACCACGGTGTCGAGAATGTGCATGTAGCGATTGACGAGGTCGGCTCGGGTCGCGCCCGCTGTCCCGACGCCCCAGGAGGCCTCCGATGAGCACCGACATCACCGACCAGCCCACCCCCGCCCCGGCCGGCGAGGCGCGCCTCGCCTGGTGGACCCGTGGCGACCTCAACGCCTTCTTCGGGCTGGGCTTCAACATCCTGGTCAACGTCCTGACACTGACCACCCTGATGATCGGCGTGGTCAAGCTGCCCGCCGACGACGTGCTGGGCACCGTGCTGCCCGCCCTGGGCGTGGCCCTGGTGCTGGGCAACCTCTACTACACGTTCCTGGCGCGGCGGCTGGCCCGCAAGGAGAACCGCACCGACGTCACCGCCCTGCCGTACGGCCCGAGCGTGCCGCACATGTTCATCGTGGTGTTCGTCGTCATGTTGCCGGTGTACCTGGCCACCAAGGATCCCATCGAGGCCTGGAAGTCGGGGCTGGCGTGGGCGTTCATGATCGGGATCATCGTGATCATCGGTGGATTCGTCGGCCCTTACATCCGCAAGCTCACCCCCGCGCGGCGATGCTGGGCACGTTGGCCGGCATCTCGATCACGTTCATCTCGATGCGGCCCGCCGCACAGATGTGGGAGGCCGCGTGGATCGGGCTGCCGGTGCTGGCCATCATCCTGATCGGCTTCTTCACCGACGTGAAGCTGCCGGGCAACATCCCGGTCGGTCTGGTGGCGCTGCTGGTCGGCACCGCGATCGGCTGGATCGGCGGATTCATGTCGGCGCCCGACGTCAGCAAGGCCGTCTCCGACATTGCGATCGGTATCCCGGACCTGCGCCTGGATCTGTTGTTCTCCGGTCTGGCGCATCTGGCCCCGCTACTGGGCACCGCTATTCCGCTGGGCGTCTACAACTTCACCGAAGCCATGAGCAATGTCGAGAGCGCGGCGGCGGCCGGAGACAACTACAACCTGCGCAGCGTGCTGCTGGCCGACGGCGCCGGCGCGGTGATCGGTTCGGCGTTCGGCTCACCGTTCCCGCCCGCGGTATACATCGGCCACCCGGGCTGGAAGGACGCCGGCGGCCGCGCCGGCTACTCGCTGGCCAGCGGTGTCGTGGTCGGATTGCTCTGCTTCTTAGGCCTTTTCGGCGTGCTGGCCGCGCTGCTGCCGGTGCCGGCGATCGTGCCGATCCTGCTCTACATCGGGCTTTTGATCGGAGCGCAGGCCTTCCAGGCCGTGCCGCGACTGCATGCGGTCGCGGTGGTGGCCGCGCTGCTGCCCAACCTGGCGCAGTGGGCCAGCGGCCTGATCGACAACGCCCTCAACGCGGCCGGCACGTCGGCGGCCAAAGTCGGCATGGACGCCCTCGGCGGCGCCGGTGTGGTCTACGACGGACTGCAGACTCTCGGTGAGGGCGCCATCCTGGTCGGCCTGCTGTTGGGCACGATGGTGACGTTCATTCTGGAGAAGAAGTTCCGCTACGCCGCATTGGCGGCCGTGGTCGCCGCGGCGCTGTCGTTCATCGGGCTCATCCATGCTCCCGAGATCGCCTGGGCGGCCAATCCGCAGGTCGCGCTTGGCTATCTGTTCTTCGCGGTGGTGTGCCTCGCGTACTCGCTACTGCCAGCCGCCAAGGAGCCCGTCACCGTCGACGAATCCGATATCGTCGCCGGCCACTAGGTCCCCTATCGCGAGCAGACGCACAATCGCACGAAAACTGCGGATCTGATGCGAGTTTGCGTCTGCGCGCCGGGGGAACTAGTCGGCGACGAAGGGGACGTCGACCCCGTCGGCAAGCACGACATACAACCGCCGCCACGGGTCCTCGCCGACCAGACGCCACTGGTGTCCCGATCCGATGGTGTCCTCGGCGAGCAACACATCACCGGGGCCGAGGGTGAACTGCTCACCGTCGCGGGTGATGAACACCAGGGTGCCGGCCAGCGTCACGACGAGCTGGCGTACCGGGGCGGTGTGCCACGCCAGTGTGCCGCCGGTGGCGGTCTCCTCCGCGGTCACCCGGGTCGACGCCATCGCCACCGACACCAGGTCGTCGTTGCGGCCGGGTGCCATATCCAGCCGGCCGATCTCCACGTGCGACCCCTGGTCGGGTCCGGTGAACAAACGCACACAACGGATCACGCTTTACGCCCTTTCCTTGCCCTTTGGTTCTGGTCGGTTGCAACGCTATCCGAGCCCGGCACACTGACCTAGGGTGTGCAGCATGGCGGCTCTGCACGGTGATCTCGATCCCTATTACGACCTCGGTGACTACCGTCGACCCGTCGACACGCCGTCACCCCACGCGCAGCTCTGGTTCGACCGTGGGCTGGTGTGGGCCTACGCCTTCAACCACGAAGAGGCGATCGCTTGCTTCGAGCGGGCATTGGCGCTCGATGCCGACCTGGCAATCGCCCGCTGGGGGATCGCGTACGCCATCGGGCCCAACTACAACAAGGCGTGGGACGCCTTCGACCCGTCGACCTGGCGGCGTCCCTGGCCCGAGCCCGGATGGAACTGCAACTCGCCGCCAAGAGCCGCGCCAGCGTTGTCGAGCAGGGCCTGATCGCGGCGCTGTCCACCCGCTTTCCCACCGACGACCCCGACGACACCGAGGCGCTGGCCGCCGGCCACACCGCCTACGCCGAGGCGATGGCCGAACTGGCCCAGGCCTACCCCGACGACGTGGACGTGCTGGCGTTGGCCGCCGACGCCTTGGTGAACCTCACCGCATGGGCGTTGTGGGACACCACAACCGGCCAACCCGCGCCAGGGTCGCGGGTCGTGGAGGCCAAGCGACTGCTCGACCATGCACTGACCATCGACGTCGGCCGCCGCCACCCGGGCGTACTGCACCTCTACATCCACGCCATGGAGATGTCGGCCCACCCCGAGGATGCGTTGCCGGCCGCCGACCTGCTGCGCGGCCTGGTTCCCGATGCCGGCCACCTGCAGCACATGCCGTCCCATATCGATGTGCTCTGCGGAAACTACCGGGATTCGGTGCTGGCGAACCATGCCGCGGTGGCCGCCGACCGGCGCTTCGTGGCGCACGAGGGGCCGCTGAACTTCTACTCGCTCTACCGCGCACACGACCTGCACTTCGTGGTGTATTCGGCGATGTTCGCCGGGCAGCTGCAGATCGCTTTGCAGGCCGCCGACGAATTGTCCGAGCAGCTGACCCCCGAGCTGTTGTCCATCGAGTCCCCGCCGATGGCCGACTGGCTGGAGGCCTTCGTTCCGCTGCGGGTGCACGTGCTGATCCGGTTCGGCCGCTGGGACGAGCTGATCGCCGAGCCGCTGCCTGCGAATCCCGACTTGTACTGCAGCACAACGGCAACCATTCACTATGGCCGAGGGGTGGCACACGCCGCCAAGGCACAGCTGGCGCAGGCCGCCGCCGAACGCGAGGCCTTCATCCAGGCCTACGCCCGGGTGCCGGAATCGCGCTACCTGTTCAACAACACCAGCCGCGACATCCTGGCGGTCGGCGCGGCCATGCTCGACGGCGAGATCTCCTATCGGGAAGGCAATTACGAGGAGGCGTTCAGTCACCTGCGCCGGGCCATCGAACTCGACGACGCGCTGCCCTACGACGAACCGTGGGGGTGGATGCAGCCCACCCGGCACGCCTACGGTGCGCTGCTCCTCGAACAGGGACGGATCGAGGAGGCCGCCGCGGTGTACGCCGCCGACCTGGGTCTGGACCCCACGCTGAGCCGGCCGTGTCAGCATCCGGGCAACGTGTGGAGCCTGCACGGCTACCACGAATGCCTGCAGCGGCTGGGGCGCTCCGCCGAGGCGGTCATCATCGGCCGCCAGCTCGAACTGGCCAAGGCCCGCGCCGACGTGCCGATCCTGGCGTCCTGCGCCTGCCGGCTGGAAGTGTTCGAGAAGAGCTGCTGCGCCGACTGAGCAGTCCGACCACGTAATCTCGATGGGTGCACGATGGGTCAGTGCAGCCGTCACCGGTGACCACACACCGGCGGGGGTGGCCGCAGGTGATCACCCACTTCGTCACCGGCGCGCCGGTGACCTTCAGCTGGCTGACGGCGCTGTTCTTGACCACCGCGCTGCAACACCTGCTGCCGCGATGGCACCTGATGGCGTTGCTGCGTAAGGACTCGACCAACCTGCACCATCTGGCGTCCGACCCCATCCGCGTCCTGATCACCAGCCTGCTGTGGCTCGACGGCGCCTCCTGGTGGCCCTACCTGGTGGTGTTCTGTCTGATCCTGGCGCCCGCCGAACACTGGCTCGGCCCGCTGCGCTTCGTCGTGGCCGGGCTGATCGCCCACGTCATCGCCACCTACCTCAGTGAGGGCTTCCTGTACTGGCAGATCCAGGAGGCCATGGTGTCACCCCGCTACCTCAACGCCCGCGACATCGGGGTCAGCTACGTCGTGGTCGGGATGGCCGGCCTGCTGACCTACCACATCGCCAGGCCGTGGCGCTGGCTGTATCTGCTCGTCATGCTCGGCTGGACCGGCATCTCCGTGCTGGTCAATCCCGCCTTCACCCCGGTCGGGCACCTCACCGCACTGATCGTCGGCCTGGCCTGTTATCCGCTGGCCCGGGGACGCCCCGGCCGCCCATTGGACCCGGCCCGGCTGCTGCACCCGCGCCGCATCCCACCGCCGGCTGCGTAGAGTGAGACAGCGTGGCGCTGAGCGACGAGGACATCCGGCGACTGGGCCGCTGCGTCGAACTCGCCCGCACTGCGCTGGATGCCGGTGACGAACCGTTCGGCTCGATCCTGGTGGACGCCGCGGGCCGGGTTCTCTTCGAAGACCACAATCATGTCGCCGGCGGCGACGCCACCGCGCACCCCGAGCTGGCCATCGCGAACTGGTCGGTGGTCAACCTCACTCCGGCCGAACGGGCCGCCGCGACCGTGTATACCTCCGGTGAGCACTGCCCGATGTGTGCCGCCGCGCACGCCTGGGTTGGCCTGGGCCGCATCGTGTTCGCCGCCTCCGGTGCACAGCTGGCGCAGTGGCTCGCCGACTGGCAGGCGCCGCAGCCGCCGGTGGCGGCCCTGCCGATCAGCACCGTCGCACCCCGGTTGGCCGTCGACGGACCAGCACCGCAATACCGCGACGAGATGAAAGCCCTCTACGCGGCCAGGTTCCGGCCGTGAGCGCCCCGGACTGGGTGAGCCACGCGATCTGGTGGCACATCTACCCGCTGGGATTCGTCGGCGCATTCCCCGCCGACCCGGCGCCCGGGCCCGACGAACACCGGCTGAGCCGCGTCGTCGACTGGCTCGACCATGCCATCGCGCTGGGCGCCTCCGGCATCGCGCTGGGTCCGATCTTCGCCTCCCGTACGCACGGCTACGACACCACCGACCACTACCGCATCGACCCCCGGCTGGGTGAGGATGCCGACTTCGACACCCTGGTTGCCCAAGCGCACCAACGCGGGCTGCGGGTGCTGCTCGACGGGGTGTTCAACCACGTCGGAACGGAATTCGACTGGTATCGCCGCGCCGTCGAGGGCAGCGACCCGGATGCGAGGGCGTGGTTTCGGGGCCGCCCCGGTCACTTCCACACCTTCGAGGGACACCGCGAACTCATCACCTTGAACCACGGCAACCCGGCCGTCGTCGACTACACCGTCGACGTCATGAACCACTGGCTGAGCCGCGGCGCCGACGGCTGGCGCCTGGACGCCGCCTACGCCGTGCCCGAGTCGTTCTGGGCCCGGGTCCTGCCCCGCGTCCGTGAGTCCCATCCCGACGTGTGGTTCGTCGCCGAGGTCATCCACGGTGACTACGTCGGTTTCGTCGACGGCTCCGGCGTCGACTCGGTGACTCAATACGAACTGTGGAAGGCCATCTGGAGCAGCCTCAACGACGGAAACTTCCACGAACTGGATTGGGCGCTCCAGCGCCACAACGACTTTCTGTCCCGATTCGCGCCGCAGACCTTCGTCGGCAACCACGACGTCACCCGCATCGCCAGCCGACTGGAACGATCCGAGCATGTGGCCCACGCCCTGGTGTTGCTGTTCACCACCGGTGGAGTGCCCACTGTCTACGCCGGCGACGAGCTGGGATATCTGGGCGTCAAGGAAGACCGGGCCGGCGGTGATGACGCGGTGCGTCCCGATTTCGGGACGCCGCCCGCACAGCTCGACGCCGCCGGGCGGGAAATCTGGAATCTGCACCAGTATCTAATCGGGCTGCGCCGGCGCCACCCGTGGCTGCACCAGGCGAAGACCTCCGCGTTGCACGTGGACAACCGTGGCTACGCCTACGAATCGCGCTGCGGCGACGACGCCCTGATCGTGGCGCTCAACATCGATGATGAGCCGATGCCGCTGCCCGTCGCCACACTCATCGGGGGCGGGGCCCAGCTGGTGGGCGGCACCGGCGCCCCGCCTGAGGAGAAGGTCACCGAGGTGGTGGTTCCGCCGCAGGGTTGGCTGGTGCTGCGGCCGACGAGCTAAAGCAGCTCCAGCGTCCGGGCGTCCGGCTGCCCGCCGTAGAACTTGTCCAACACCGCCACGAAATCGGCGTTGTCCTCGGTGGCGCGGGCGAACAGTGTCATCGAGGAGCGCACTTTGAGGTTGTCCGGCCACCCGAAGATGTCTTCGACCGAGCGGCCTTCGATGGCGGTGACCAAGCGGGCGCATTCCCGCAGCCGGGCGCCCAGCACCGGGTGAACCAGGTAGGCCCGCGCCTCGGCCAGCGATCGAATGCCGAAATGCTTTGCCGTTGAACTACTTCCAAGCGCGTCGAGTTGCGGGAAGATGAACCAGATCCAGTGCGTGCGCTTGGCTCCAGCGCGCAACTCGGAGCACACCTGGCCGTAGACACCGTCCTGGGCGTCCAGGAAGCGGGTGAGGTCGAACGGGTCGTCCATGACTCCACCGTACCGTTGCCGCCGCGTGACCATCCCGTTATCAGTGCACAGTCAAAGTTGTTGAGCTGCCGCCTATCCCGAGTCCGCTGCGTCTCCTGATCGTTAGCGAAACGCGACTTGGCGCACCGGCTCGCGTACCGGAGCGGCACACCGCTGCGTGATTAGCTAGCCGCGCACAGCACTTCTCCGCTAGTGAAACGCGTACGAAAGGTGATGGTTTCCGTCATGAAGATCGTCGAGATGATGCGAGGCACATGGTTGCGCCGCCTGGCCGCAGCCTTCGTGGCCGCACTCTTTCTGCCCGGCCTTATCGGCGTCGTCGGCGGGTCGGCGACAGCGGCCGCCTTCTCCAAGCCAGGCCTGCCGGTGCTCTACCTTGATGTGCCATCCGCCGCGATGGGCCGAAACATCCGCATCCAATTCCAGGGCGGCGGGCCGCATGCGGTCTACCTCCTCGACGGCCTGCGCGCGCAGGACGACTACAACGGCTGGGACATCAACACCCCGGCATTCGAGTGGCTCTACGGCTCGGGCCTGTCGACGGTCATGCCGGTCGGCGGCCAGTCCAGCTTCTACACCGACTGGTACCAGCCGTCGCAGGGCAACGGGCAGAACTACACCTACAAGTGGGAAACGTTCATGACCCAGGAGCTGCCGACCTACCTGGCCACCAACTACGGGGTCAGTCAGACCGGCAACGCCGTCGTGGGTCTGTCGATGGCCGGCAGCGCGTCGCTGACCTACGCGATCTACCACCCGCAGCAGTACATCTACGCCTCATCGCTGTCGGGCTTCCTGAACCCGTCCGAGGGCTGGTGGCCGATGCTGATCGGTCTGGCGATGAACGACGCCGGCGGCTACAACGCGCAGAGCATGTGGGGCCCGTCGTCCGACCCGGCGTGGCGGCGCAACGACCCGATGGTCAACATCAACCAGCTGGTCGCCAACAACACCCGGATCTGGATCTACTGCGGCACCGGTACGCCGTCGGATCTGGACACCTCCGGTGGCGGCGGCAACCTGATGGCCGCTCAGTTCCTCGAGGGCTTCACGTTGCGCACCAACAAGACCTTCATGGACAACTACCTCGCGGCCGGTGGACGCAACGGCGTGTTCAACTTCCCGCGAACGGCACCCACAGCTGGGGCTACTGGGGACAGCAGCTGCAGCAGATGATCCCCGACATGCAGCGGGTTCTGGGGGCCACCCCGTCTGCTGGCTAGCAGCACACCCCGTCAGCGAGCCTGTCGCCCTTCCCCGGCGGCAGGCTCGCTGCTTTGTGTCCGACTGCGCAGAGCGAACAAGCGTTCGGGAACAAAGCACGCCATCCCAGGGTTGAGCCCAGCAGACTGAACTTTGGAGGACTGATGGCTGAAGCCAAATCTGTGCCGGTGTTGTTTGTCAGCGACCCGATCGTGCTGCCAGGAATGGTGGTGCCGATCACGCTCGACGACGCCGCCCGGGCCGCGGTCGACGCCGCGCGGGCGACCGAGTCCGGCAAGCTGCTGATCGCACCCCGCCTGGAGGACCGTTACCCGTCATACGGCGTGCTCGCGTCGATCGTGCAGGTCGGGCGGATCGCGGGTGGCTCTGCCGCCGCGGTAGTGCGCGGTGAGCAGCGCGCCCACATCGGAGCTGGAACCACCGGCCCGGGCGCCGCACTGTGGGTGGAGGTCGAGGAAGTGACCGAATCCGAGCCCACCGAGAACACCAGGGCGCTGGCCGCCGAATACAAGAAGTTGCTGCTGGCGCTGCTGCAACGCCGCGAGGCCTGGCAGCTGATCGACGCCGTCAACCAGCTGACCGCCCCGTCTGCGCTGGCCGACACCGCCGGATACGCGTCGTACCTGTCCGACGTCCAGAAGCGTCAGCTGCTGGAGACCGAGGACGTGGACGCCCGCCTGCAGGCGCTGATCGACTGGACGGCCGAGCACCTGGCTGAGGTGGAAGTCAGCGACAAGATCGCCGAGGACGTCCGCGAGGGCATGGAGAAGACGCAGAAGGAATTCCTGCTGCGCCAACAGCTCAACGCCATCCGCAAGGAGCTCGGTGAGGGTGAGCCCGAAGGCTCAGACGACTACCGCGGCCGCATCGAGGCCGCCGACTTGCCCGAGAAGGTCCGCGAGGCCGCCTTGCGCGAGGTCGGCAAGCTGGAACGCTCCAGCGAGCAGAGCCCCGAAGGCGGCTGGATCCGCACCTGGCTGGACACCGTCTTGGACCTGCCGTGGAACGTCCGCACCGAGGACTCGACCGACCTCAAGTCGGCTCGCGACATCCTCGACGCCGACCACCACGGCCTCGACGACGTCAAGGACCGCATCGTGGAGTACCTGGCGGTGCGGAGCCGTCGCGCACAGCGTGGCCTTCAGGTCGTCGGCGGTCGCGGCTCCGGCGCGGTGATGGTTCTGGCCGGCCCGCCCGGCGTCGGTAAGACGTCGCTGGGCGAGAGCGTGGCAAGGGCGTTGGGCCGCAAGTTCGTTCGCGTCGCCCTTGGCGGCGTACGCGACGAGGCCGAGATCCGTGGTCACCGGCGCACCTACGTCGGCGCGTTGCCCGGCCGGATCGTGCGGGCGATCGGTGAGGCCGGTTCGATGAACCCGGTCGTGCTGCTCGACGAGATCGACAAGGTGGGCTCGGACTACCGCGGCGACCCCTCGGCAGCGCTGCTGGAAGTCCTGGATCCGGCGCAGAACCACACGTTCCGCGACCACTACCTGGACCTGGATCTGGATCTGTCCGACGTGGTGTTCCTGGCCACCGCCAACGTGATCGAGAACATCCCGACCGCGCTGCTGGACCGGATGGAGCTGGTGCAGATCGACGGCTACACCGAAGACGACAAGGTCGCCATCGCTCGCGACTACCTGCTGCCCCGGCAGCGGGACCGGGCGGCGCTGACTCCTGATGAGGTCACCGTCACCGACGAGGCACTGCGCAAAATCGCCGCGGACTACACCCGGGAACCCGGTGTGCGCCAGTTCGAACGGCTGCTGGCCAAGGCCCTGCGCAAGGTCACCACGAAGCTGGACTCGAACCCCGATCCGGTCACGATCGACGAACCCGACCTGGTCGAGTACCTGGGCCGGCCACGGTTCACGCCGGAGTCTGCCGAGCGCACGGCGGTGCCCGGAGTGGCGACGGGCTTGGCTGTGACCGGTCTGGGCGGCGACGTGCTCTACATCGAAGCCGGCGCGACGGACGGAGAACCGAGTCTGCAGCTAACCGGACAGCTCGGTGATGTGATGAAGGAGTCGGCGCAGATCGCGCTGTCCTACGTCCGCAGCCATGCCGTCGAGCTGGGTGTCGACCCGAAGGCGCTGGACCGCAAGATCCACGTGCACGTGCCTGCCGGCGCGGTGCCTAAGGACGGTCCGTCCGCAGGCGTGACGATGGTGACCGCGCTGGTGTCGATGGCCACCGGACGGCAGGTGCGCTCCGATGTCGGCATGACCGGCGAGGTCACGCTGAACGGGCGGGTGCTGCCCATCGGTGGCGTCAAGCAGAAACTGCTGGCGGCGGGGCGCGCCGGGCTGTCGACGGTGTTCATCCCGCAACGCAACGAGGCCGACCTGGATGACGTCCCGGCCGAGGTGCTCGATGCGCTGACGGTGAGGCCGATGACCGATGTTGCCGAGATCGTCGCCCAGGCCCTGGAGCCGGCGGCGCAGGCGGCTACTGTCGCGGCGTAGTCACGAGCAGACGTGAAACCCCCCATTTCGCCCCGAAATGGGGGGTTTTCACGTCTGCTCGGCGTAGAAGGAAACCATGGCCTACGACGAAGAGCTGGCGAACCGCCTGCGCGAACTGCTCGCCGCCGAAAAAGGGCTCGACGAGAAGCCGATGTTCGGCGGCTTGGCGTTCCTGATCAACGGGAACATGGCCGTGGCGGCCAGCCGACAGGGCGGACTGATGGTGCGGGTGCCACCCGAGGACACCGCCGGCCTTCTCGGCCGTGACCATGTCGAACCCATGATCATGGCCGGACGTGAGACGCGCGGCTGGATCCGGATCAGCGCCGGCGGGCTGCGCACCGGACGCCAACTGCAGCGCTGGGTGGCGCTCGGAGTCGGCTATGCCAGGTCGTTGCCTGCGAAATGACCCTTGTTTGCCACAGCGCCGCTCGGGTAGTTCTGCATCGATGGTTACCAACGGGGCGAGGGAAACAATCCGCCGCCTGCTCCGGGAGGCGGGCCGCACGTATGCCACCGAAGCGGGCATCACCCTGCGGGACACGCCCATGCCGCTGTTCCAGTTGCTTGTGCTGTGCATGCTTGCCAGCAAGCCCGTCGACGCCACTATCGCGATGCGGGCAGCCAAGGAGTTGTTCCAGTCCGGAATGCGCACACCGCGGGCGGTGCTCGCTGCCGACCGGCGCGCCGTGATCGAGGCGTTCGGGCGGGCGCACTATGTTCGCTACGACGAGAGCTCGGCGACCCGGTTGACCGAAATCGCCGCCCGACTCGACGAGCACTATCACGGTGACCTCCGGTCGCTCGCCCGGATCAGCAAGCCCGACGTCCGGTCGGCCAAGCAGCTACTGAAGCAATTCACCGGGATCGGCGACACCGGCGCCGACATCTTCCTGCGCGAGGCGCAGGATGTGTGGCCATGGGTGCGGCCTTATTTCGACAAGCGAGCCCTCGACGCCGCCGCCGATCTGGGGCTCCCCCGCGACCCGGCCGAATTGGCCGCGCTCGCCGGCCGGTCGGTGGCACCGCTGGCCGCTGCGCTGGTCCGGGTCTCCCTCGACGAGGACACCCGCCAGCGCATCGCCGGGTGATAGCGTGACCGTCCGGATCGGGACATCCGGGTGGTCTTACGACCACTGGGACGGAGTCCTGTATCGACCAGGCCTGCCGGTCGCCAAGCGCCTGGCCCGGTACGCCGAGGTCTTCGACACCGTCGAACTCAACGCCAGCTTCTACCGCTGGCCCAAGGACGCCACGTTCGAGGGCTGGTGCAACCGGCTGCCCGACGGGTTCACCATGTCAGTCAAGGTGCATCGCGGCCTGAGTCACTTCCGGCGGCTGAAAGATCCCGAACCGTGGGTGGATCGCATCGAACGCTGCCAGCGGGCCCTCGGCGACAAGCGCGAAGCGGTGCTGGTGCAATTGCATCCCGCGCTCGAGCGCGACGACACTCGCTTGGAGCATTTCCTCGGACTGCTCCCCCGCTGGATCCGCGTCGCCGTCGAGATGCGCCATCCGTCCTGGGACGACCCGGCGGTCTACGAGCTGCTCGAACGCCACCACGCCGCCTACGTCGTCATCAGCGGGCCGGGACTGCCCTGTGTGCTGCGCGCCACCACCGACCTGGTGTACGTGCGCATGCACGGCCCGGACACCGACCCGATCTACGCCGGCAGCTACACCGGCGACAACCTGCACTGGTGGGCCGACCGGATCACCGAATGGCAGGAGCACGGCCGTCGCGTGCTGGTCTACTTCAACAACGACGGGCACGGGCATGCCGTGCGCAATGCACAACAGTTGCGCGAACTGCTCAGCCCCTGATCAGTCCTCGAACAGCCGGCGCCGGGCCGAGGCGAACTCGGCGTCGGTGAGATCTCCCCGGTCGCGCATGGTGGTGAGTCTGCGCAATCGTTCAGCCACCTGAGGCGCCAGGTCGTCGGGGAGCGACACGGCCCGTTGGACGGGTTCGTCCTCGATCATCTCCAGCAGGCTTGGCCGGTCCCGGTCGACGCGGACCGCTATCCGGTCACCGGGTTCGGGAATCTCACCGAGGGTGAAAGTCGCGATCAGGCGGGCCTCATAGGCCGGCGTCGGATGTGGCGTCTGCACCCGCACGCGCAAGACCCGCCGGGCGCGATCCTTGTTCACGACCGCGTTGAACATCGGCCTGATCACCTCGAGCACCACCCCGATGCCGGCGACGCCGCGGGCGCGCAGCCGGTCCATCCGGGCCACCGCCGGCACCAGCCAGGTCACGTAGGCCACCACCACCAGCGCCCACACCACCAGCCACCACGGTGACACCGGCGCCGTCCAGTCGGCGGCCCACGGGACGATGGCGGCGACGAACCACCCGAGCAGTACAGGATGTGAGGATCTGCGCGAAATGGCAAGGAACACAAGGAATTGCGCCACGTAGCCACCGATCCAGATGCCGAGAACCCAGCCCTTGGCCAGACTCGGACCGGCGTCGGCCAACAGCCGGGCGGCGACGGCCGCCGGGGCGATGATCAACACCCACCACAGCGCCGACAGCGCTGCAATCGTCCGCCAGATCACCGGGTCACCGTATACCGCAGGCTCAGCACTCGATCTGCGCCTCGGGCCCGTCGAGGCCGGCGAGCACGCTCACCAGGCCCGCCGTGCCGTCGACGCGAACCCGCATTCCGGTGCGCAGCCGCCAGGCGGCGTCGGCGATGCCGGTCACGGTCGGCACAGCCGTTGTCGGCGGCCGGCCGGCCGGGGTTACGGGGCCGTCGATGATCACCGCGCCCGGCTCTGCGAACACCGCGACGAACTCCAGGTCGGCAGCGGCGATGACGGCCACATCCTCGGGCCCCAGATCCGCGTCGTCGGCGCAGTTCACCACCCGCACCGTGCCGCGCGCCGCCCCTTCGGTCAGGGCCACACCCCGCAATTCGTCACCGGCCGCAGCCGGCGACGGGCCGCCGACCGGCGACCACGCGGATTCGATGACGTCCGGCAGCCGCAGGGGCTGCAGGCGCTCCCGCTCGGCGATCCGCCGCTTGACGCGCAACCGCGCATCGGCGGGTGGCAGCAGAGCCTCCTCCACGGTCAGGTAGAAGATGTCCTCGACAGCGGCCAGCTTGTCCTCTACGACCAGGCGGCGGGCCAATTCCCTGGCTGCCAGGCGCAATTGGTGGGTGAAGCGCAGGGTCATGTCGTAGGCCAGCAGGCGGCATCCCGCCGCGGCGTCGGTGCCGGAATCCTGCGCGGTGGTCGACGGCGAGGCCGTGTTGCGCCGGGCGGCGGCCAGTAGTCGGTCCGGTCGGTCGGCGAGTACCGATGTCGCCAGCTCGACAGCCCCTGGCCCACGATGCCCGATATGTGCCACGGCGGAGTCGAAAGTCTTGGCCAACATGGGAGCCGCGACACGAGCCGCAGCCAGGTCGCCGTCGTTCAGGACGGTCTGCACATACGGATGCGCCCGCAGTACCCGCGCCAGCGAGTCGACCTCTGCTCGGGCGTCGGCGGCGCGGACCGCGGTGTCCAGCTGGGCCGGAGTTGCCTCAGCGAGCAGCGCGGCATACGCCGTCAGCAGCCAGCCTTCGTGAATCCTACTGCGCAGCAAGCGCAGTCGCGCATCAAGGGCGGCGTCGCGAAGCATTCTCAATGCCTTGGTGTCGAGGTGCTCGGCCTCAGCGGCGTACTGATAGGACTGCAGGTGCCTGCCGTACATCCGTGCCGCCGACAGCAGGCGCGGCATCGACAGGGCAGTGGCGGCCGCGCCCAGCAACCCGGAGCCGGCCCTGGCCCGTTGCGGTGCGCTGCGCAGGCGCCGTGACAGCGCGGCCACCCGGTCGGGCAGCCGCGGCTCGGCGGCGGCGAGGACCGAGGCACCCAGATAGACGCGGTGCCCGAACACCGCCAGCAGCCGGCTCTCCCACTCACCGGCCACCGGCGCAGGCAGATCCAGCAGGTGCGTGAGGGACCGCGCCGCGGTGCGCAGGCCGGCCAGATGCAGATCCAGCGACATCGGAGTCAGCGGTGTGCGGATAGCGGTGGAGACGAAAACCGGAAACCGCGGATCGATCCGGTCGTCGAACTCGCCATCGGCGGCCGTCGCCGCGGCACAGACCAGGCCGGCGCCCACCGCTCGCGGAACCCCGGCAGTCGGCATCGGGATCCGGCCCGCGACTGTGACCGCCCCGCCCGCGCTCACCTTGCGGCCCTGCAATCCGCGAGCGGTGTCGGCCAGCGCCCCGGCGGCATCCCATCCGCAATCGAAGCGCCATTGGGTGCGTAGCGCGGTCAACTCCACTGCAGCGCTGAGCTGCGGCCAGGCCGGCACCCCGCGGGCCCGGGGCCGCGGGTCGACCGCGCCGAGGAGTCGGCGTGCCGTGACGGCATCGGTGGTGTCAGCGGTCGCGAGGTCCACCGTTCCGGTCCGATCGGTGGCGGCCGCGGCGACCAGAAACCGAATCAGATCGTCGATGTGCAACACCCGCAGCGGACCTGACACTGCCGTGTCGAGCAGCGCCGCAACCGACCGGCACACCAGCGCATCGGCCTGTCGACCGACCGGCGCGGCGATGCGGACCACCAGATTCGGCGCCCAGCCGGTGCGCACCAGGTCCTCGGGTTGTTGCCACCGATCCGGATCCAGCAGCGACAACGAAGGAAACACCACCCGCACCCCGCCCGGGCTGCGGCGTCGCAGATGCGCACGACATCGGCGGGCCGGGCGCCATCGCCGCGCGGAAGCGGTATCACCACATCGGCCCGCTCGGTCAGCCGGTACAGGACGGGATGATCCGGGCCGGCAGCGATGAAATCGACCCCGGGTTCAAGGTCGCGGTGCGGTTGCCGCGCGATGCCCCCGACATCGTGGCCGGCCGCGAGCAGGCTCCTGGCGACGGCGCGACCCAGCTCTCCGGTGACTTCCGTGAGCACGATCCGCATGCCACTCCCACTTCGCCGCCCCACATCCCCGTGTGCTTCGACGAGAATAGGCAGGTCGAAGCAAAATTATCGACCTTTTGTGCGGCGGCCGAACGCGGTCAGACCAGGCTGGCGCGCCCGTCGGGACGGACCCTCACCTTGGCTCCGGCGATATCGTCGCGCACCGTCGCCGCCGCCGCTTCCGGGTCGTCGATCAGCGCCATTGTGCGCGCATCGTCGGGGGTCCGCACCGCCAGGAAGGCCTTCTCGGGTTGGCCGTCCCGGTCGAACGGGGTCGTCCACGACTCCACAACGCCCTCGCCGTCCCACTCGACCAATGCCGTGCGGGTGGGTTCGGCATCCACCGCCTGTTGGACGTTCTCCCAGCGGAACTCGGCAGGCGGCGGGGTGGCGCTGTACACCCCGAAACTGTGTTTGGTCAGGTAGCCGCCGTTGGCGGTGATCAGTCCGCGAGCGCCCGGGTTGCGTCGCAACAACTCGGCCATCGTGGCGATCGAATGCATGACGTAGTTGTTCCACGGGCCGCCGGCGAAAGTCAGTCCACCGGTGACCGTCAGCGGCCGCAACGGGTCGTCGATGGGCAGGCCCAGTTCGCGCGCCGCCACCTGCACCGCGGACGGGAAACAGGAATAGACGTCGACGTAGTCGACGTCGTCGATGCCGATACCGGCGAGTTCGAGCGCCCGGTGCCCGCCGATCCGGATCGCCGGACAGCGATGCAGCTCGGCGCGTTCGGCCACGGCGTAGGTGTCGTGGGAATCCGTGCCGGCATGCGGGAACACCCACTGCTCGCGCGGAATCTGCAGGTAGGTCGCCTTCTCCACCGAGCACAGGATCACTGCGGCGGCCTGGTTGACCATGTTGTTGGAATTCATCAACTTGGGATACGGCCAGCTGATCATCCGGTTGTCCGGGCCCGGTTGCCAGATCTGTTCGGCGGTCAGCGCCTCGCGACTCCAGGCGTGCGGGTTGCTGGCCGCCACCGCACTGAACCGTGCCCACAGGGCACCGATCCGGCGCTGATGCTCGTCGCCGCTCTCACCCTCGGCGATGCGCAGTGCCTGCTCGAAGAGCGGGTAGACGTGCGAGGGCAGCAGCAGGCCGACGTGCTCCTCGGCAGGCCCGTTCATCGGCACCTCGTCCTCGGCGCCCGGCGGAATCGCGACGGTGTCGTCCTGACGAGTCCAGTCCGGCCGAATGCCTTTGGCCTTCATCTTCTTTCGGGTCCGCCACGTCTCACCGCCGGCGAGCAGCACCACGTCGGCGCGGCCTGCCTGGATATCCAGACAGGCTCGGTTGACCAGGGTTTGCGGGTGTTGCCGCCGACACCGGTGTAGTAGGTCGAGATGGTGGATGCCCCGATCCGCTCACCCAGCAGCAGGCCGGGGTCGCGGTAACGCCAGGACAGCAGGTTGACCACCCGGACGGCGTCCACGGCCTGCAACACGCGTGGATCTGCGGCCTGCCTGGCTGCCGCGGCCATGAGGTCGACCGGCTCGATGTCTGGCGCGTCAGCACGCTCGTTGACCTGGCCGGCACCCACCAAAACCGGAGTCCGAGGATCCATCGACGGCCCCTTCCGTAGTCGCGACAGCGCTTGACGCCTGTCAAAACCTAGCATCGCGGCGGCGCAGTGCCGGGCGGCGGTCGCTAGGGCGACCCAGGACGGGGGTGCCATGATGTCCCCATGACGGTGGTTCTGGTGCACGGTAATCCGGAGACCGACGTGATCTGGGGTCCGCTGGTGGAAGCCCTCGGTCGCGACGACGTCGTGCGGCTGTCGCCGCCCGGATTCGGGGCTGCCCTGCCCGAGGGATTCCCGGCCACGTTCCTGGCTTACCGCGATTGGCTCGAAGCCGAGCTGGACACGTTCGACCAGCCGGTGGACCTGGTCGGCCACGACTGGGGCGGCGGGCACGTGGTGAACGTGGTGATGCACCGCCCGGAACTGGTGCGCAGCTGGGCCAGCGATGTCGTCGGATTGTTCGACCCCGACTACGTCTGGCACGACCTGGCTCAGGTATGGCAGACCCCGGGGGCCGGCGAAGAGGTGGTCGAGGCGATGATCACCGGACCGTTCGACGACCGAGTCGCCCAGCTGGCCGGGTTCGGCATCCCCAACGATGTGGCGACCGCGCTGGCCGCCGCGCAGGACGAGCAGATGGGCCGCGCCATCCTGGCGCTGTACCGCTCGGCGGCTCAGCCGGCGATGGCCGAGGCGGGCCGGGCGCTCGCCAACGCCGCCGCCCGCCCGGGACTGTCCCTGCTGGCCACCGCGGACCCGTTCATCGGCGCCGGCGACAACCGTCGCCGAGCCGCCGAGCGTGCCGGAGCCCGCACCGTCGAACTCGAGGGGCTCGGGCACTGGTGGATGCTCGAGGACCCGGTCCGCGGCGCGCAGGCGCTCTGCGCCTTCTGGGAATCATTGGACTGAATCACGCTGCGGCTCAGGGCTTCCCGTTATCGGCGGATGGACCGTGGGTTCGAGGCTCAGTATCGCCGCCGAGCCGCGCGGTTAGTCCAACGCGACGCCGGACAGCGGCAATGCGCGCCAAGGGACGAAGTCGTGGGTGGTGTTCGCCAGACGCTTCGCTTTGCGCGCATTGACGTTCAGCAACCGCAGCAGTTCGGCGATGACGGTCGGGATTGCGTCCTGACGCAGCCGGCCGCGGTACAGATCCAGGCAGGCGCCCATCATCGAACCGACGAAGATACTGCACGTCGTATCGAGGTCGGTTGACCGGAATTCGCCGCGGGCCATTCCCAGCTCGAGGTCCCCACGCAGGTGGAGGTGGAAACCGCCGAGCAGACCGTCGACCGGCAGGCCCGAGTCGAACAGCAGTCTGCCGACATCGGGGTTGAGCGCAAACAGGGTGAGCGTCTGTCGCGTGCTGCGCGCGACCAGCTCGGCCTGATCAACCGCACCGTCCGTCGCCACCTCCAGCGCCCGAACGTGTTCCGCGATCAACAGGCCACCGACGGCCTGAATGGCTGCCGGCAGCGACTCGAAGTGGGCGTAGAACGTACCCTGCGCCAGGCCGGCTCTGCCCACCACTTGGGGAACCGAGACGGTGTCCACCGTCCGGTCGAGCAACAGTTCCTGAAGCGCCACCAGAAGAACTGCGCGGGTGCGGAGCTTCTTCTTGGTCACCGCCCCGCCCACAGGGCCATCGTTGGATAGTGCTGACAGGATGTCAACAACGCTCGGGTAACGCTCCGCGAGGCGCGAAATGACAGATCGCACGTTCGTCTGCGCCGGCCTGGACCCGGTGCAAGCATGGCCGCATCGCGGTCGAGAACACGGCCGCCGATGACGGAAGGATTCATCATGGCCGACCAGTTCAACGGCGTCATCAAACTCGACATCCGGGACTCGGTCCCGGACTGGACGCCGTATCAGCTGAAAAAGGCCCCCGCGGGCGCACCGAACATCCTGATCGTGCTCTATGACGACACCGGTCAGGCCGCGTGGTCCCCTACGGCGGTCGGATAAACATGCCGACGCTCGACCGTCTGGCGGACAACGGGGTCACCTACACCCAGTGGCACACCACCGCACTCTGCTCGCCCACCCGCTCGACGTTCTTGACCGGGCGCAACCACCACGTCAACCGCTGTGCGTCGATCACCGAGGGATCGATGGGTTTCCCCGGTGCCGCCGGTCGGCTTCCTGCTGAATGCGCGACCATCGGTCAGGTGCTTCAGGACAACGGGTACGCCACGATGTGGCTGGGCAAGAACCACAATGTTCCGGTCGAAGATCTCTCCCCCGGCGGCAGTCGCTCGGAGTGGCCGCTGTCCAAAGGATTCGACCGGTTCTACGGATTCCTCGGTGGCGAGACCAACCAGTGGTATCCCGACCTGATCGAGGATAACCACGCCATCGAGCCGCCCTACACGCCCGAAGAGGGCTACCACCTGTCGAAAGACCTTGCCGACCAAGCACTTCGGATGCTGCGCGACCTACGTTCGTCGGCGCCGTCGAAACCCTGGTTCATGTGGTTCTGTCCGGGCGCCAACCACGCGCCGCACCACGCCCCCAGGATTACATCGACAAGTACAAGGGTGTGTTCGACGACGGCTATGAGGCCTACCGGGAATGGGTGCTGGCCAGGATGATCGAACGGGGCGTCGTGCCCGCGGGCACCGAACTGACACCGCTGAACCCGATGCCCGCCGATGTGGCCAACGAGGCCGATTACGTGCGCCCCTGGGCCGAACTGAACGACGACGAGAAACGATTGTTCTGTCGAATGGCCGAGGTATTCGCCGCGTTCTCCGAGTACACCGACGTCCAGGTGGGCCGCATCGTCGACTTCCTTGAACAGACTGGCCAACTCGACAACACGCTCATCTTCTACTGCGCCGACAACGGTGCCTCCGGCGAGGGCACCGCGAACGGCTCGGTCAACGAGAACAAGTTCTTCAACGGCTACCCCGACAGCCTCGAGGAGAACATGTCCTACTTCGACGAACTCGGCGGTCCGGAGACCTACAACCACTACCCCACCGGATGGGCGGTGGCGTTCTCCACCCCGTTCCAGATGTTCAAGCGTTATGCGCAGTTCGCCGGCGGCACCTGCGACCCGCTGGTGATCCACTGGCCCAAGGGGATCAAGGCCAAAGGGCAGATGCGACACCAGTACCACCACAGCACCGACATCGTGCCGACCATCCTCGACGCGACCGGCCTGGAGATGCCCGCGGTGTACCGCGGTGTCGAGCAGTATCCGCTCAACGGGGTCTCGATGCGATACAGCTTCGATGACGCGCACGCACCGACCACCAAGAAACGGCAGTACTTCGCCATGCTCGGCACCCGCGGCATCTGGCAGGACGGCTGGAAGGCGGCGGCCCTGCACGCGCCCATCAGCGGTAAGGGGCATTTCGACGCCGACCGCTGGGAGTTGTATCACGTCGACGACGACCGCGCCGAAGCGCGCAATCTGGCCGACCAGTATCCGGACAAGCTGCAGGAGCTGATTGCCGCGTGGTTTGCGGAGGCGGAGGCGAATTTCGTTCTCCCCCTTGATGACCGGCCGGCGGTCGAACAGATCAACGACGAACGGCCACAGGGTGAGCCGCCGCGGTCGCGCTATATCTATTTCCCGGACACCTCCCCGGTGCCGGAGTCCACCGCGGTCAGCATCCGCGGAAGGTCGTACAAGATCCTGGCCGACGTCGAGGTCACCGCCTCGTCGGAGGGCGTCATCTTCGCCCACGGCTCGCGCTTCGGCGGGCACACGCTGTTCATCAAGGACCGCAGGCTGCACTACGTCTACAACTTCCTGGGCATCAAGCCGGAACAGACGTTTGTCTCCGCAGAACTCGAGCCCGGTCAGCTCACTTTGGGGGTCGAGTTCATCCGGGAGGGGGCCGGCGAACACCTGGAGTCCGTCGGCACCGCCAGGCTGTACGTCGGTCAGCAGGTGGTGGCCCAGGGCCCGATGCGAGCCCAGATCGGTCCGTTCACGCTGTGCGGCGACGGCCTGTGTGTCGGCTACGACAGCGCCGATCCGGTGAGCCGGTGCTATCCGCCGGGATTTCCGTTCACCGGTGGACGGATCCTCGGCGTCGGGGTGGACATCGGCGGGGACCAGTACCTGAATCTGGAGCGGGAGGCCGCCGCGGCGTTCGCTCGGGACTGAGGGCGGCCGCCCAACGCCAAGTAGTGACGATTATTCAGATAGTCGCTACTATCTGAAGCATGGACACCGACGATGCCCCCGGCGCCGCAAGACACGCATGCAGGCGCAGGCCGAGACGCGGCAGCGACTGCTGGACGCCGCGGCTACGACGTTCGCGCGCAAGGGTTACACGGCGGCCAAGCTCGATGAGATCGCCGAAGCCGCCGGCTATTCGGTGGGCGCGGTGTACTCGAACTTCGCCAGCAAGGAGCAGCTGTTCTCGGAGCTGATGGCCGAGCGCGCCGCCGACCGCGTGGGCGCGGTCGCCGAAGTGCTGCGGTCGGCGCGCCCGGATCAACCCGGCGGCGCGTTCGGCGAACTGGGGCGCCTGCTGATCGACGGCGCCGACAAGAACATCGAGGTCGCCGCGCTACAAACCGAATTTTGGCTGCACGCCATCCGCAACCCCGACACGATGGGAATCCTCGCCGAGAGCACCCGCGGCACCCTGGATCTGCTCCTCGACGTCGTCACCAGACTGCTCGAGGAACACCGTGTCGACCAGAGCATCGTGTCCGCCGAGGCCTTTGCCGTCGTGGTCCTCGCGCTGTATCAAGGCCTGACACGTCAGCGCCGCACCGACCCGTCGCGAGTGTCCGAAGACCTGTTCGGACAAGCCCTTTCGTGGCAGCTCGCCGGCATGCCCAAACTGCGGGACTGAAGGGAGCCCGGCTGTGGATCAGATCCTCGACCAGGCCAAACTGGTCTTCGTCTACGCCATCCCAGCGTTCCTGTTGCTGATGGCTGTGGAGTACTACGGATATCGCCGCGAGAAGCGGGAGAGCAGCGGCGAGCAGCCGCAGCGCCGCGCCACCAAGGGCGTGTCCGCCCGTGACACCGCGTGCAATGTGTCCACTTACCTGATCAGGTTGGTGGTCGGCCCGCTCGAGAAGTTCATCGAATTGCCGTTCGTGGTGATCGCCGCCGCGTTCGCGCCCGTGACGCTGCCGGCCAACCAGTGGTGGACATGGGGCCTGGCGCTGCTGCTTGCCGACCTGGCCTACTACGTCAAACACCGAATGTCACACCGTATCCGGATGTTCTGGGCGGAGCACAGCGTGCACCACTCCAGCCAATACTTCAACCTCTCGACCGCGTTGCGGCTGCCGTGGCTGATCCCCGGCTCGTTCCTGAAGTCGGTCGTGTCAATCCCGATGGCGCTCATCGGAATCCCGGTCTGGGTTATCTTCCTGTGCCAGGCCATCGTGCTGCTCTACCAATTCCCGATTCACACCGAGCGAATTGACAAGCTGCCCAAGGCGATCGAGTACGTGTTCAATACTCCCTCGCATCATCGGGTACACCACGGCGCCAACAACCCCTACCTCGACAAGAACTACGGCGGCATCCTGATCATCTGGGACCGGTTGTTCGGGAGTTACGCCGATGAGGTCGAGGCGGTGCGCTACGGCCTCACCAAGAACATCCAGACCGACAATCCGATCAAAGTCAACTATCACGAATTCGCGCTAATGGTCCGCGACGTCTGGCGGGCGACCTCCTGGCGCGGGCGCATCGGGTATCTGCTCCGGCCGCCCGGCTGGCAGGAGACGCCGGCTCAGCCGGACCCGGCGCCGGTCCCCGTCACCGCGTGACAGTCGCACCATCGAGGATTTGTCTCGGCCCGCTCCGGGTACGTGGAGGTGTCCCCTAACAAGGAAGTGAGGGCCGCATGCCTCTCGGATCGAGACGATTTTCCAGAACCACGATGGCGGTGGTCGGCAGTACCGCGATGCTGACGCTGGCCATCGGATGCGGAAGCAGCGACAGCGGCGGTTCGGAGACCAGTTCGACAACGTCGACCACGCCGACCTCGGCTGAGGTCACCATGACGACAAGCCCGGCAGCCGGCGATACATCGACTGCGCCCGGCGGGGCGACCGGGGGCGGCGACGCCAACGGTGGCGGCGGCAGCATCCCGGGCGGTCCCACCGGCGGCGGTGACGCCAACGGTGGCGGCGGCAGCATCCCGGGCGGTCCCACCGGCGGCGGTGACGCCAACGGTGGCGGCGGATCCATCCCGGGCGGCCCGACCGGCAGTGGCGGCCCCGGCGGTGGCAGCGGCTCGATTCCCGGCGTCGGTAGCGGCGGCGGCGGACCGGGTGGCGGCGGCGGCTGCATCAACGGCGTCGGCTGCGTCGGCACCGGCGGATAGCACCTGCTGACTCTCGCCGAGTGGCCACTTGTGGCACGCGAAACGACGATCAGCGTGCGTTAGCTGGCCACTCGGCGGGCGGTCGGGCTCAGTTGTCTGCGGGACCGACCCGATAGATCGACTTGAGCGAGAAGAACGCCTCCAGACCCTCGGGCCCGAGTTCGCGGCCGATACCGCTGGCCTTCACCCCGCCGAACGGCGCCCGGAAGTCCAGCTGATAGTCGTTGACCCCGACGGTTCCGGTCCGCACGGCGCGCGCGACCTCGGTCGCGCGCTCGTCGTCGGTCGACCACACCGTGCCGGCCAGGCCGAACTCGCTGTCGTTGGCCAGTGCGATCGCCTCGTCGTCGCCGTCATAGGGCACCACCGCCAGTACCGGGCCGAAGATCTCCTCCTGCGCGATGCGGTCGGAGTTGTCCACATCGGCGAACACCGTCGGCGAAACGAACCAGCCGCGCGGCTGGTCACCGGGAACCGACCCACCGGCAAGCAATCTGGCCGCACTGCTCTTGCCGGCCTCGATGTAGCCCAGCACTCGGTCGCGCTGTCGGGAACTGACCAGCGGCCCGATGTCGGTCGAGGTATCCAGTGGGTCGCCCACCGTGAGCCCGCCGACCATGGCAGTCAACGCCTCCAGCACCTCGCGATAGCGCGATCGCGGCGCCAGCACCCGCGAACTGAGGTGGCAGGTCTGTCCGTTGTTCACGAACGATGCCGTGCGCAGCCCTTTCATCGTCACGTCCAGATCGGCGTCGTCCAGGATGATCGCCGCCGATTTGCCGCCGAGTTCCAGCGTGACCGGTCGCAGCAGCCGCCCGCACACTTCGCCGATGTTCCGGCCCGCGGCCGTCGAACCGGTGAAGGTGACCTTGTCCACCCCCGGGTGCGCGACCAGATAAGCACCCGCCTGTGGGCCGCCCGCAATGATGTTGAGCACACCAGGCGGCAGCCCTGCCTGCTCGGCTGCCTCAGCGAAGACGAGCGCGTCCAGCGCGGTCTCCGGAGCCGCCTTGAGAACCACGGTGCAACCGGCAGCCAGCGCGGGCGCCAGCTTGAACGCGGCCAGCGCCTGCGGATAGTTCCAGGGCACGATCGCGGCGACCACACCGACGGCTTCCCGGCGCACGATGGTGTGCCCGATCATGCTGGGCCGGATCTCCTCGATCGCCGTCTCGGTGATCAGCTGCGCGTAGTAGCGGACCAGTGCGGCCGGGAACCGGCCGTTGGCGCCGCGCGACAGCGACATCGGCATCCCGTTTTCCCGGGTGACCAATTCGGCTGTGCCCCTGGCGCGTTCGTCGAGGGCTGCGGCGAAAGCTGTCAGCACGGCGGCTCGATGATCCGGCGAGGTGGACTGCCAGTGCGTCAACGCCGCCCGGGCCGCGGCCACCCCGGCGTCGATGTCCGACTCAGAGGCGCTGGCACCGTCGCCCAGCGGCTCCCCGGTGGCCGCTTCGACCACGGGCTGGGTGTGGTCGGCGGCACGGAAACGACCGTCGACGAAGATGCGTGCCTGCGTGGTCATGCGCCCACTCCTGTCCGCTCGCTGGCCTGGTCGGTGAACAGCACCCCGGCCGCGATCAAACCGTCGATCTCTGCGGAGTCCATACCCAGCACGTCATGGCAGACCCGGCGGGTATCGGCACCGGGAAGTGGCGCCGGGCGCTGCGGTGCCGGGCCGATGTTGCGGTAGGGAGCCGGGCCGGACTCGGTGGGCAGCGGCGCGGGGAACAACGGATGAACCATGTCGCTGAACACCTTTCGCAACTGGAGCTGGGGATTGCCGTACACCTCGGCGGGGCGGTTCATCGGCCCGGCGGGCACTCCGGCGGCCTGGATGGCCTCGGCCACCTGCCCTGGCGTGCGCTCGCGCGCCCAGGTGGCCAGCGCCGCATCGACGTCGACGGACTCCCCGATCACCCCGGCGACCGCCCGCCGGTCGGCATCGGAGCGCAGCGAGACCACGCACCATTCGTCGTCGCCGGCGCAAGCCAGCACCAGATGGACTGTGGGATCGGCCTCGACGCGCCCTGCCCCGGCGGCCACTGCGGCCAGTGTGACGTAGAGAGTGTCGAGCTGGTTGATTGCCGCCTCGGCCTGCGAGACGTGGAGGCGGGCGCCTACGCCGTGCCGTTCGCGACGAATGAGCGCGGCCAGAGCGCCGATCGCACTGATCCGCCCGACGACATGGTCGGGGAAGATGGTGGTGGCATCGTAGAACGCGTGCCGTGCCGTCGGCGGTGCCGGCTCCTGCGACGTCCACAACCGGCTCACCCCGATGGTGGCCCGCACCAGCGGGCCGTACCCCATCTGCTTACTCCACGGCCCGGTGTCGCCGAAGGCGCTGCTTTCGGCGACCACCAGACCCGGGTTCAACTCGTGCAACCGCTCATGGGAGAAGCCCAGTGCCGGAAGCGTTCCGGGCTTGAAGTTGGCGAACACCGCGTCGGAGGCGGCCACCAGCCGGCTGAACACCTCGGCACCCGCCGGGCTGCGCAGTTCCAGGCCCAAGCCCAGATTGTTGCGGTGGGCGCGGGCGAAGGATTCGCTGATCTGCTGGTCGTCGCGCTTCTGGCGCAGGCCGTCGGGGTAGGCCGAACTCTCGACCTTGATCACCTCGGCGCCCTGGTCGGCGAACAGCCGGCTCAGCTCGCCGCCGGCCACGATGACGCCGAGATCCAGAACCCGAATGCCCTCCAGCGGCCGGCGCCCAACCGAGCCGATGGCCGATGGATCGAATCGCGTTGTCTGCCAGCATTTTTCGCCGCTCCCGAGTGCGGGTGCCGGTGTCCGGTAGCCGGCATGTTTGCCGTCGATCACCCAGTAACCCACCGGGACACGCGCCGACACCCCGGGCGCCAGCTCGGTGTCGGTCAGCGCCCCCACCGCGGTCAGGTGCTCGGAGTGCAGGGCTTCTGACGGTGTCAGCACGGCGGCGATCGGGACGCCGTGCGCCTGACCGTCGGCGACCAGCTGCGCCATGGTCTGCCCGGCGAAGTGTGCGGCGATCAGCTCGCCGAGTTCACCGAATGCCTTGGTGCGCGCCGCGATTGAATCGAACCGAGGATCCTGGAATTGCGCCGGCTCCCCCAGCCACGCCCGCATCCCCCGCCACTGCCGCGGGGCGAGCACGCAAATGCGCACGTAACCGTCGCGGCACGGGAAGATGGGATAGGCGTCCTGATTCCTGGGCCGGCCGCGCCACTGCTCAGCAGTGTTACGTGCGGTCGCGGCCTGGCCCTGGGTCCCGAATGGCGGATCCAGGGCCAGCACCACCGCGTCGAACCGCGAAAAATCGATGTAGTCGCCTGCACCGCACCGCAACCGGTTGAAGTAGGCCACCAGCACAGCCCAAGCGGCCTGCACGGCGGCGGTGGCCGAGGCGATGCCGTCCGGCGGCAGAACCGGGGTGCCGACAGTGGGGCCCGACCGAGACAGGGCACTGGACATCGCGTAGAGGACTGCGTCGGTGGCCTGCCATCGTGCGAGCGAACCCTGGGCGCCGAAGTCGGTCACCGACATCGTCACCAGGTGGGCGAAGCGGTCGGCGAGTTCGGCGGCGGAGGTGCCGAACGCCGCCAACCGGCCCGGCGCGCCACTGTCGACGACGATGTCGGCGGCGCCGGCCAGCTCGAAGAACCGCCGGTGATCGTCCTGGTCGTCCGGATCCAGCACCGCGCTCTGCTTGTTGGCGTTGTGCAACGCGAACGGGATGCTGACCCCGTCCAGGGTGGGCAGCACCGACCGCGCCCGGTTGCCTTGCGGTGGCTCGATCTTGAGCACCTCGGCACCCAGGTCGGCGAGCAGCCGGGTGATGCCGTCACCGGTGCCGTCGCACAGATCCAGCACCCGCACGCCCGCCAGCAACGGCTCCCCGGCCGTCACGCGTCCACCGCCAGCAACCGCTGCACCCAGTCCAGTTGGTCGTCGGTACCGACGACCGCATACAGCATGTCGACAAAGGCATCGTGATACCCGTTGTCCCGCAATAGTTTCACTGCGTCTCCAACCTGTCCGGCCGGTGTTCCAGCCTTGACGTTGATGCGGACGTGGGTGCGGATGCCCGCTGGATCACGCCCGGCCGCCCCGGCGGCCTCGTCGATCGCCCGGCGCTGTGCGTTGAGCACATCGATGCGGACGCCGCCGGGCACCTCGACCACCGCGAGCCAGCCGTCGGCGCGGCGCCCGATCCGGCGCACCCCGGCGGCCGACCACGCCCCGAGGTAGATCGGGGGCGCGGCTGCTGAACGGGTTTGAGGCTCACCCACGCCGGCGGGAAGCGGTAGCGGTCGCCGCCGAACTCGACGGGGTCGGTGGTCCACAGCACCTCCAGCGCGTCGAGGCACTCGTCGAGTTGAGCACCACGTCCGCGGAACGGCGCGCCGGCGGCCTGGTACTCCTCGGGCGACCAGCCGATGCCGAATCCCGGGATGAGCCGGCCCCCACTCACCACGTCGATACTCGTCAGCTGGCGAGCCAGCTGCACCGGCGGGTACCAGGGCGCCACCAGCACACTGAACCCGAGTCGGGCCGAGGTCGTCACCGTCGCGGCGACGGTCAGCGCGGTGAACGGATCCAGGCAGGCGCGGAAGTTGTCGGGGATGGTGTCGCTACCGGCGTAGCCGACCGACGGCCGCACCGCGGCGAGCAACCGGTCTCCGACCCAGAGGCTCTCCGCGCCGAGTTGCTCGGCGGTCGAGGCGAATCGGGCCAATTCGGCGTGGGCGGATTCACCGAACTGTGGTAACGCGAAGCCCAGCACGACGGTCAGCGTAGTAGAGCGGTCGACAGCGTCCGGCACCGATGGAAGCACGCGTGAACAAACGGTGCCCCGACGGCACGATCGCCGCATTGCGGGTTTGATGGGGACATGGACCCGACAAGGACAGATGCCTGGCGGTCATCCGGGACGCGCCGGTCAGCGACGAGACGATTGCCCAACTCGACGGATGGTGGCGCGCCGCCAACTACCTGTCGGTCGGGCAGATCTATCTGCTGGACAATCCCCTGCTGCGCACCCCATTGACCCGAGACGACGTCAAGCCGCGGCTCCTGGGCCACTGGGGCACCACACCCGGGTTGAACTTCCTCTATGCCCACCTCAACCGCGCCATCGCGCAGCGCGAACAGTCGACCGTCTATGTCACCGGACCCGGCCACGGCGGCCCGGGGCTGGTGGCCAACGCCTACCTGGACGGCACCTACAGCGAGACCTACCCCGACATCACCCAGGATGTCGAGGGCCTGCGCCGGCTGTTCCGCCAGTTCTCCTTCCCGGGCGGGATTCCGTCGCACGTGGCGCCCGAGACGCCCGGCTCGATCCACGAGGGCGGCGAGCTAGGGTACGCGCTGTCACACGCCTACGGTGCCGCGTTCGACAATCCGGACCTGCTGGTGGTGGCGGTGGTCGGAGACGGCGAGGCCGAGACGGGCGCCCTGGCCACCAGCTGGCACTCGAACAAGTTCCTCAACCCGGCCCACGACGGCGTGGTGTTACCGATCCTGCACCTGAACGGGTACAAGATCGCCAACCCCACGGTGCTGGCCCGCATCCCCGAGGACGAGCTGCGCGCGCTGATGATCGGTTACGGGTATCGCCCCTACTTCTTCGAGGTGCCCGACACCAGCGGGCCCGGAGGCGCCACCGATCACGCCGATGCCCACCGCCGGTTCGCGGTGCTGCTCGACGAGGTGCTCGACGAGATCGCCGCGATCAAGAGCCGCACGGACGACGAGGACCGCCCCGCGTGGCCGATGATCGTGTTCCGCACCCCGAAAGGCTGGACTGGCCCGGCCTACATCGACGGCAAGAAGACGACCGGCTCGTGGCGGGCCCACCAGGTGCCGTTGGCCAGTGCCCGCGACACCCCCGAACATCTGCAGGTGCTGGCCGACTGGCTGGCGTCCTACCGGGCCGACGAACTCTTCGACGCCGACGGGAAGCTGGACCCGCGCATCGCCGCACTGGCCCCCGAGGGCCAGCTGCGGATGAGTGACAACCCGCACACCAACGGCGGATTGCTGCTCAAGGATCTGCGGCTGCCGGACTTTCGGACCTTCGCCGTCGACGTGCCCGCCCCGGGCGCGACGGTGGCCGAGGCGACGCGGGTGCTCGGGCAGTGGCTGACTGAGGTGATCCGGCTCAACCCGGACAACTTCCGCATCTTCGGGCCGGACGAGACCGCGTCGAACCGGCTGCAGTCCGTCTTCGACGTGACCGACAAGCAGTGGGACGCCGAATTCCTGTCCCCGAGGTCGACGAACATCTGGCGCGGTCGGGCCGGGTGGTCGAGATGCTCTCCGAACATCAGTGCCAGGGCTGGCTGGAGGGGTACCTGCTGACCGGCCGGCACGGCCTGTTCAACTGCTACGAGGCGTTCATCCACATCATCGACTCGATGTTCAACCAGCACGCCAAGTGGCTCAAGGTCACCGACCACATCTCCTGGCGACGCCCGATCGCCAGCCTCAACTACCTGTTGTCCAGCCACGTGTGGCGCCAAGACCACAACGGGTTCTCCCACCAGGATCCCGGGTTCATCGACCATGTGGTGAACAAGAGCGCCAACGTCGTGCGGGTGTATCTACCCCCGGACGCCAACACCCTGCTGTCCACCTACGACCACTGCCTGCGCTCGCGCCAGTACGTCAACGTCGTCGTGGCCGGCAAACAGCCGCACCCCAACTTCCTGACCATGGAGCAGGCCATCGCGCATTGCACTCGCGGGTTGGGCATCTGGGAATGGGCCGGCAACGAGAGGCTCGGGGAGGACCCCGACGTCGTCGTCGCCGCCGCCGGTGACGTGCCGACGCTGGAGGCACTGGCGGCCGTCGACCTGCTGCGTCAGCACCTGCCCGAGCTGAAGGTTCGCTTTGTCAACGTGGTGGACCTGATGCGGCTGCAGGACGACACCGAGCATCCGCACGGGCTGTCCAGCCGCGAGTTCGACATGATCTTCACCCCGGACAAGCCGGTCATCTTCGCCTACCACGGTTATCCGTGGTTGATTCACCGGCTCACCTATCGGCGCAGCAACGACAACCGCATCCACGTCCGGGGATACAAGGAGGAGGGCACCACCACGACCCCGTTCGACATGGTGATGCTCAACGATCTGGACCGCTACCACCTGGTCATCGACGTGATCGACCGGGTCCCCGGGCTGCAGTCCCGGTGCGCCACCCTGCGCCAGCAGATGGTCGACAAGCGGCTGGCCGCACGCGAGTACACCCGAGCCCACGGCGACGACATTCCCGAGGTGCGGGACTGGGTGTGGCCCGGTGCCCGGGACGGGCAAGTGGGCACCGCGCTCGATGCCACCGCAACCACCGGCGGGGACAACGAATAGCGGTTGAGCTGGGCATTTTGCCGGCGCAGGTACACTTGGCATCGTTATGTCCGACGCCAGCGCGGTGGCTCCGCTCTCCCAGCCCTCCCAGCCCGCGCTGTCGGCACCGGTGGCCCAATTGGCGGCCCTGCACCACTTCCGCGTCTACGTCGACATCGGCGTCGTGGTGGTGGTGCTGGCCCTGACCAACCTGATCGCGCACTTCACCACACCCTGGGCGAATGTCGCCGTGGTGCCCGCCGCCGCGGTGGGCCTGGTCTTCCTGGTGCGCTCCCGCGGACTTGGCTGGGCTGAACTCGGACTGGGTCGCGAGCACTGGCGGTCCGGCGCCCTCTATGCGCTCGGGGCGGTGCTGCTGGTGCTGACCGTCATCGCGGTCGGCGCGCTGCTGCCCTGGACGCGGCCGATGTTCCTCAACGACCACTACGCGACGTTGTCCGGCGCGCTGCTGGCCTCGATGATCATCATCCCGCTGCAGACCGTCATCCCCGAGGAGCTCGCGTTCCGCGGTGTGCTGCACGGCGCACTGGATCGAGCCTGGGGGTTTCGCGGGGTGGCGGCCGCCGGATCGTTGCTGTTCGGCCTCTGGCATATCGCCACCTCACTGGGCTTGACCAGCAGTAACGTCGGTTTCACCCGGCTGTTCGGCGGTGGGGTGCTCGGCATGGTCGCCGGGGTGGTGATGGCGGTGCTGGCCACCGGCGCGGCCGGCTTCGTGTTCACCTGGCTGCGCCGGCGCAGCGGCAGCCTGATCGCCCCGATCGCGCTGCACTGGTCACTGAACGGGCTGGGCGCCCTGGCCGCCGCACTGGTGTGGCACCTGTCGACCTGAGGTCGCCGGTCAGCGTTGCCGGCTGCGCCGGGCCCGAAACTCCCGGTTCTTGAGCTTGTTGCCGCAGGTGGCCATATCGCACCAGGTCCCGCCGTGGTTGCGGGAACGGTCGTAGAACGCCCACCGGCAGTTGTCGTTGCCGCAGGCCTTCAGCTGGCTCCAGGTGCCGTCCCGCTGGGCGTCGGACACCACCAGCAGCAGCGAGAGCAGCCGGGCCTCCAGCGAGTCGGCGCCGGCTGCCAGCGAAACGGTGCCGTCGTCGGCGAGGCGGACTCGGGCGACGGCGGCCTCGGCGATCCGATTCAAGGGCCGTAGCTGCTCGGCCGTCGGTGCCGGGCCGTCGGCGTTGTGCACCAGCATGGCGCGCAGTGCTTCTCGGACCTCTCTGATGAGCCGCAGGTCGTCGGGGCTGGGGAGCTCACCCGATGGCAGCACACCCTGGGTCTGCAGCCAGGGTGCGGCATCGGCCGGGTGGGCCAGCCGGTCGACGCCGGACTCCAGGTCGATGGTGTTGACCAGCGACTGAATGCGGATCAGGGGGTCCGGGGCCGGTTTGGCCTCGGCATCCCCTAGCCACGCGACAGGCGTCTGCGTCATATCGCCAGGGTAGGTCGCGATGACCGGTAAATCAACTTGACTGGTCATGCGTGACCGGTGTAGCGTTTTGGTTGGTCATCAGAGAAGGCGACGACGCCGACTCGGAACAGGAAAAGCCCATGGGCACAACACGTTTGACGGTAACACCCATCACGCCAACATCGGCGCGTCGGGGGGAAACGACACTCCCGTTTCCACTGATGTCTTCCCTCGCGCCACCCTGGCAACCCGATTGCGGGCGAAAATCTTCGCCGGACGGCTTGACCAGGACATCGAAGCCGGCATCGTCCCGCTGCCCGGCAGCCCGCTGGCCCTGCATATGGCGCGGCTGACGGCGGTCGACGAGCGCGAAGCCCTCGCCCACTCGCTGCGCCAAGCCCTCGCCGACCTCGACCACGGACGGCCCGGCTTCACCCCGCGTATCCCCGCGCACCCGCAGCGACTGGCCGCCTGCCGCGACGTCGTCGACGACATCACCCTGCTGCTGCACTCGCCGCGCCCGGTGCGGGCCCGTGGCGTCGCCCGGCTGCGGATGCTGCTCTCGGACGGAACCGGGCCGCTGTACAGCAGCGGCCGCGGCAGCCTGGCCGCCGACCTGCGCGGCGTGCTCGCTGCCCTGTGACGGGTCAGGGCAGCAGAACCGCCGCCCCGGCGATGCGGCCCTCGACCAAGTCGGTCAGTGCCCGATCGGCCTGATCCAGCGGGTACTGCGGCGTGGTCACCTCAATGTGGTGACGCTCGGCAAAAGCCAGGAACTCGCGGGCGTCGGCCCGGGTGTTCGACGTCACCGACCGAACCTGCCGCTCCTGGAACAGATGTCGCTGGTAGTTCAGCGGCGGGATGTCGGTGAGGTGGATCCCAGCGATCGCCAGGGTGCCGCCACGGTCGAGTGCTTCCATGGCCGGCAGCACCAAGTCGCCGACCGGTGCGAACAGGATCGCGGCGTCGAGCTTGACCGGCGGCTGGTCGGCCGCGCCCTGTGCCGAGGCCACACCGAGCCCGAGTGCGAGTTCACGTGCCTCGGCCCCGCGGGTCATCACATGCACTTCGGCGCCTTGGGCCAGTGCCACCTGAGCGGTGATGTGCGCACTGCCGCCGAACCCGTACAGGCCCAGCCGTCCCCCGGGCGGCAGGTCGGCACGCAGGAGCGAGCGGTAGCCGATGATGCCGGCACACAGCAGCGGAGCCAGCTCGCTGTCGCTGTATCCCGCGGGCAGGTGGTGGGCGAAAGCGGCCGGTACCGTGGCGAAGTCGGCGTACCCGCCATCGGCGTCCCAGCCGGTGTAGCGCGAGTTCGGACACAGGTTCTCCGCGCCGCGCCGACAGTAGTCGCACTCGCCGCAGGTGTGCCGCAGCCAGGCGATGCCGACCCGGTCGCCCACGGCGAAACCGGTGCCGGCCTCGGCGCCGACGGCGATGACCTCCCCCACCACCTCGTGGCCTGGGATGACATGCTCGCGGTGCACCGCCAGGTCACCTTCGCTGACATGCAGGTCTGTGCGGCATACCCCGCAGGCGCGGACCGCGACCAAGAGTTCGTCGGGGCTGGGATGTGGCGCGGGCGCGCTGGCGTCGAACTCCAGCGGATCGCTTCGCATGGGCCCTGGCCGGCGTACTCGCCAGGCGCGCATCGTGGTCGGGTCGGTGGCCATCTACCCATCGTGCAACGTTCCTGCGCGCCCGGCGATCTGGCGGCGGACAGCAAAGGACCAATGGCACACGATCGGGGTCCTTCGGAGCCTGTGCCGGAGCGGATCTCGGTGTGACGGTGGGAGTGTGACCCCCACCGGTACGCCGTCAGGAGCGAGCATGGACACCGAACTGCCCGACAAGGCGACCGTCGAGGCGGCCCTTGCGCTGGCGGTTCGCGCACCCTCGGTGCACAACTCCCAGCCGTGGCGCTGGCGGATCGGCGAGGAAAGCATCCACCTCTATGCCGACCCGGCGCGGCATCTGCGGCGCATCGACCCCGGCCGTCGCGATCTCATGCTGAGTTGCGGTGTGGCACTGCAGCATTTCACCGTCGCCCTGTCCGCGCTCGGGTGGGCCTGCGAAGTGCACCGCTTTCCCAACCCCGCCAATACCGAACACCTGGCCAGCGTGCAGATCCTGGGACCCGCGCTCAATGAGCAGGACATCGCGCTGGCCGCCGCCATTCCCCGGCGGCGCACCGACCGGCGCTGGTTCTCATCCTGGCCGGTGCCCGGTGGTGACGTCGCGCTGATGGCCGCGCGCGCCGCACGCTCGGGCGTGCTGTTACGCCGGGTCGAGGAAGTCGGTGAGCTTGCCCAGGTGGTGGCCCACGCGGTTCGCGAACACATCAGTGACCCGGAGTACCTGGCCGAACTGTCCATGTGGAGTGGCCGGCACGGCACCCCCGCGGGGGTGCCGGCCCGCAACACGCCCGCCTCCGAGCGTCAGGGCAAGTTCCCGGCCCGGGTGTTCGCCAACCCGGTGCTGGAACAACCGAGTGGGGTCGCGGCCCGCGACGACGCCGGCGTGGTGCTGGTGCTGGCGACGGCGACCGACGACCCGTTGGCGCTGCTGCAGGCCGGCGAGGCCACCGGCGTGGTGCTGCTGACGGCCACCGCGCTCGGCCTGGCCAGCTGCCCGCTCACCGAACCGCTCGAGATCGCCCACACGCGAGCCGAAGTCCGCACCAAATTGCTCGGCGGTGACGGCTTTCCGCAAATGCTGCTGCGGATCGGCTGGGCCGCGCTCAATGCCGACCCGCTGCCGGCGACACCGCGCCGGCCGCTGTCGGATGTCGCGGTGCGCCTCGACGGCGCCCCGCTGGAATAGGTCTCTACCGGGCTAGGACTTCCTGGCCTTGCCGACGATCCACAGCAGGATCACCGAACCGAGAATCGCCGTGAACAGGGTGAACCACCAGCCGCCGGCGGCGGTGTCCAGGAAGAAGCTGAGCAGGAAGCCACCGATCAGTGCACCGATGACACCGATGACGATGTTCATCAAGATGCCGGATCCGCCGCCCTTGACGATCTTGCCGGCGATCCAACCGGCCAGGGCTCCGATGATGATGTAGCCGATCCAGCCGACGCTGGTCAGCGTCGTCGAACGGGCGAGGAACTCGGTCGCTGTCACCATGTCCATGACGGTCTCCTCCAGGGTCGCCGGCCAGCGCCGATGCTGGCCGCTATCCCTTTGGTATACCGCCGTCAGGTAACGATTGGCCGGTCCAAACGGCCACGATCACCTACGTGCCAGGTGTCATCCCGGGAACCGGCGTCTCCACCGGCACCGGCACACCGAGCGGAATCCGACCACCCGCCGTCGGCGGCGGCGCGTCGGCAGCCGGAGCGTTGGGGTCCGGGGCCGGCGGCGGTGGCGGAGGCGGCGGGGTGTACGGACGGATCGACTCCGCCAGCGCCTTGGCCGCGGCGGGATCGATCGGATCCTTGGCCGTGCCCAGCCACACGACGAACCAGCGCTGGTTGCGCAGCTCCTTGGGCGCGTTCGGGACGGCCGTGCCGACCACGCCGGCCCAGATCTGACCGTTGGGCTTGGTGGTGTCGGTGAACTTCACCTCGTAGGAGGCAAAGTTGCCCGGCATGTCACCGGCCTGCAACGCCCCGCTCTGCTGGTTGATCCGGACGCCGGGGAACGGCATGAAGAACTCGCCCATGTCCGAGGCCAGGCGAATCGCGGCCTTGCTGTTGTCCTGCTCGGCGCCGGCGAACAGCTTCAGGTCGAGCCGGCCCAGGATCACGCTGGTGTCGTTGGCGGTCGGCGCCGGCTGGCCGTTCTCGGCCGGCGCGGTCTGCTTGCTCAGCAGCGCCTGGCCGTAATTGAGGCGGGAGGCGTCGGACACCGTCCAACCCGCGGGCAGCAAGTAGCTGAAACCGCCGGCCTCGTTGTTGACGCGCCCTGGCTCCGGGGGCGGCGGCGGTGGCGGCGCATTCGGATCCGGCGGCGGTGCGTTCGGATCGGCGGGCGGGGCGTTCGGGTCGGCCGGCGGTGGTGGGACCGGTGCGGCGTTCGGGTCGGCCGGCGGTGGCGGGGCCGGTGTGGCATTCGGGTCAGCCGGCGCGGCAGGCGCCGCCGTCGTGGGTGTCGGCGTCGCGGGATCCGCGCTCGCCGAAGTCGTCGGCAGGGCGATGGTGACTGCGCTGACGGCGGTCACCGCGGTGACCGCGAACGCCGTCCACAGGCCCGGCCGGCGCGAAATCGGGTCCGGCTGCGTCATGGCGATGAACCTACCGTGTTACAGCCGTGACGCAAGTGTGGCCTGCTCACGATGTGGCGCAGGTCCGCGCTGTGACGAGCCCACAAATTCCAGTGAAATCCCAGCTCCCGACCGCCGGTGGGCTACCGGCAGGCCAGGTCGGGCCTTCAGCTTCCCAGCGAGTCCACAGGTGGCCGGGTCGCGCCGTGCAACGCAACCTCCTGAGCCTTGACGGTGAACCACACCCGATCCCCCACCGCCAGCCGCAGACCCGCCGCCGACTCCGCGGTGATATCCGCGGCCAGCCCGGGCGCGCCGTCGGCTTGCTCCTCGGCCCGCACCCGCACCCGAGCGCCGTCTGCCGCGAGCTCGGCGACCTCCACCTGCACGCTGTTGCGTGGACTGCCGTGCGGCAGCTCGCGGTACACCGCGACGGCGGCCGGCGAGAACACCGCGACGGCGGCACCGTCGGCGGGCAGGAGCGCATCCCGGGTGCCGTGCCATCGGATGCCGTCGACGGCGCGGATGGAATCGTCACCGCTCAGCAGCCCCCGCACCACGTTGACCCCGGCGATGCGGGCCCCGAATCCGCTGCGCGGGGCACCCAACACCGCGGCGACCGGGCCGACCTCGACCACCCGGCCCGCCTCGAGCACCAGCACCCGGTCGGCCAGGGTCAGGACGTCGAGCAGGTCGTGAGTGATCAGCACCGTCGCGCGCCCGTCGGTCGAGGACACCCGGCGCAGCAGCGCCCGCACCGACGCGGCCACCGCCACGTCCAGCCCCGCCAGTGGCTCGTCGAGTAGCAGCACCTCCGGTTCGGCGGCCAGCGCCCGGGCGATGGCGACCCGCTGCGCCTGTCCGCCGGACAGCTGGGCGGGGGTGCGGTCGCCGAGGTCGGCGAGTCCGACCTCGCCCAGCCACGTCTCGGCGTCGCGTCGGGCTCGCGACCGGCCGGCGCCCCTGCTGCGGGGCGCGAACTCGACGTTGGCCCGCACGCTCAGATGCGGGAACAGCAGTGGGTCCTGCAGCAGCAGGCCGACCCGGCGATCGTGGGTGGGCACCTGGATGCCGGCGGCGGTGTCGGTCAACAACCGGCCGCCGACCCGCACGACGCCGCTGTCGGGCCGCAGCAGCCCGGCGATCACATGCAACGTGGTGGACTTGCCGGCGCCGTTGGGCCCCAGCACTGCCAGCACTTCCCCGGCGGCGACGGCGAAGGCGATCTCCAGTGTCCGCTCGGCGACGGTGGCCGCGATCTGCAACTCAGCCATCGGCGCTCACCCGCCGGTCCAGCTGGACATCCGGCGTGTACCAAGGCCGATGACGACGATGGCCGCGACCACGACCAACAGGATGGACAGGGCGACGGCGGCGTCCGGGTCGCTTTCGCGCTGCAGATAAATCTCCAGCGGCAGCGTTCGGGTAACCCCCTGCCGTGACCCGGCGAAGGTGAGGGTGGCGCCGAACTCGCCCAGCGCCCGGGCGAACGCCAGCACGGCACCCGACACCAGACCTGGCGTCAGCAGCGGCAGGGTCACCCGCCACCACACGGTCGCCGGCCGGGCGCCCAGCGTCGCGGCCACGACGTCGAAGTCCGAACCGGCCGTGCGGGCGGCCCCCTCCAAGGCGATCACCAGAAACGGCAGGGACACGAACGTCTGCGCCAGCACCACCGCGGTGGTGGTGAACGCGATCCTGATGCCGGCGGCCTCCAGATAGTGGCCGAGCAGCCCGAGCCGGCCGAAGGCGTACAGCAGCGCGATACCGCCGACCACCGGGGGAAGCACCAACGGCAGCAGAATCAGCGGTCGCAGCCCCCGAACCAACCGGCCATCGTTGCGCGCCAGCACCAGCGCCATCGGTACGCCCATCACTAGGCACAGCGCCGTGCTGGCCGCGGCCGTGCGCAGGCTCAGGAGCAACGCGGCCTGGGCGGCCGTGCTGGTGATCAACGACCAGAAGTGCGTCCAGTCGACCTTCACCGCCATGGCCACCAGGGGTAGTACGACGAACACCGCGCCGAGGGCGGCAGGCAGATAGACCCAGCGCGGCAGCGGAGGCTGGGTCCGGCGAGCCCCACCCGGCGTCATCCGTCACACCCTAGGGCGAAACGCCATGTCGTGTCCCGATCGTGTCGTGACCGCATTAGCTCATGTAGCTACTGTCCAGTAACATTTCTTCGAATCGACGCCATACACGTCCGGGATCTCGCCCGGGCGTGGCACGAGGAGGTCAAAGGCGATGGACGTGCTGGTCACCGGCGGTGATACCGAATTGGGTCGCACCATTGCGGAGAGCTTCCGCGATGCCGGCCACAACGTCGTCATCAGCGGCGCCCGCCGCGATGACCTCGAGGTGGCCGCCAAGGAACTCGAGATCGACGCCATCGTGTGCGACACCACGGACCCGGCGGGCCTGGCGCAGGCGCGTACCGAGTTCCCCCATCACCTCGACACCATCGTCCACGTTCCCGCCCCGGCGTGGGCCGGCGGCGACCCACGGACCTACACGTTGGACGACACCGCCAGCGCCTGGCGCTCGGCGCTGGACGCGACCGTCCTCTCGGCCGTGTTGCTGGTGCAGAACATCGGCGACCACCTGCGCTCCGGTGGCGCCATCGTCACGGTGGTGCCGGACAACCCGCGCGACGGCGGAGCCGACGCCGCCGTGAAAGCGGCACTGTCGAACTGGACCGCCGGACAAGCGGATTACTTCGGCACGCGCGGGATCACGATCAACACCGTGGCCTGCGGCCGCGGTGCGGAGCCGTCCTACGACGGGCTGTCCACGACGCCGCCGCCGGTGGCGGCCGAGATCGCTCGCCTGGCGCTGTTCCTCACCACGCCGGCCGCCCGACACATCACCGGGCAGACCGTGCACGTGGGGCGCGGGGCGCTGGCCAACTTCGGCTGACCGACCTCGTCGCATACACCGATTCACCTCCGGTTCGCCGACGGCGTTTACTGTCGGCGCCGTGTCGGGCGGATGATCCGGGTCGTGGCCCACATCACGTCGTCTGCCCGGGGACCGACGCGAAGTCTGCAATCCGGGCGACTACCGTAGAAGGTGTCCTGTGCAAGTCGTTGAGGAGCGAAAATGACCCACCCCGGTGCCACCCCATCGGATAAGCACAAGGTCGTCATCATCGGATCCGGGTTCGGCGGGCTCAATGCCGCCAAGAGCCTCAAGCGAGCCGACGTCGACATCAAGCTGATCGCCAAGACCACCCACCACCTGTTCCAGCCGCTGCTGTACCAGGTGGCGACGGGCATCATCTCCGAAGGGGAGATCGCGCCGCCGACCCGCGTGGTGTTGAAGGACCAGGAGAACTGCCAGGTGCTGCTCGGCGAGGTGACCAACATCGACCTCGCCAGCAAGACGGTCGACTCGATTCTGCTCGGCCACACCTACCGCACCCCCTACGACACTCTGATCGTCGCCGCGGGTGCCGGCCAGTCGTACTTCGGCAATGACCACTTCGCCGAGTGGGCCCCCGGTATGAAAACCATCGACGACGCCCTCGAGCTGCGCGGCCGGATCCTGGGCGCGTTCGAGCAGGCCGAGCGGTCCAGCGACCCGGTTCGCCGGGAGAAGCTGCTGACCTTCGTCGTGGTGGGCGCAGGTCCGACCGGTGTGGAGATGGCCGGTCAGATCGCCGAACTCGCCGATCACACGCTCAAGGGCGCCTTCCGCCATATCGACTCCACCAAGGCCCGGGTGATCCTGCTGGACGCCGCGCCCGCGGTGTTACCGCCGATGGGCGAGAAGCTGGGCCAGCGGGCCGCCGCACGGTTGGAGAAACTCGGCGTCGAGATCCAGCTGGGCGCCATGGTGACCGACGTCGACCGCAACGGCATCACCGTCAAGCGCGGAGACGGCACCCTCGACCGCATCGAATGCGCCACCAAGGTGTGGTCGGCCGGCGTCTCGGCCAGCCCACTGGGCAAGATCATCGCCGACCAGTCCGGCGCCGAGATCGACCGGGCCGGACGGGTCAAGGTGCTGCCCGACCTCACGGTGCCGGGACACCCGAACGTGTTCGTGGTCGGCGACATGGCCGCCGTCGACGGCGTCCCGGGGATGGCCCAGGGCGCGATTCAGGGGGCCAAGTACGCCGCCAAGCTGGTCAAGGCCGAGCTCAAGGGCGCCGACCCGGCGACGCGCGAACCTTTCCAGTACTTCGACAAGGGTTCAATGGCCACGGTGTCGCGGTACTCGGCGGTCGCCAAGGTCGGCAAGATCGAATTCAGCGGCTTCTTCGCCTGGTTGGCGTGGTTGTTCCTGCACCTGATCTACATGGTCGGGTTCAAGGCGCGTCTCACCACGGCGATGTCGTGGATCAGCACCTTCATCGGCAGTCATCGTGGTCAGCTGACCATCACCGAGCAGCAGGCCTACGCGCGCACCAGGATCGAACAGCTCGAGGAGATCGCGGCGACGGTCGAGGACGAGAAAGCCGCCTCCTGACCCGCCGGCGCTCGCTGGCAATTGCCGGTGAGCGCACCCGAAATCACCGTCAATGCCGACGTGCTGCCCTAGCATGATCGGCGAAGGCAGACTCACACCAAGGGGGCTCGATGACATCCACTCGTTCCGTGCGTCGTGCGGCTGCAGCGGCGTTCGGCGTCGGTGCGGTGTTGCTGAGTGTGGCCGGCCCCGCCGCAGCGGATCCGCCGCCGAACTGCACCACCGCCGACATGACCGGGATCATGGCGGGCGTCTCGGCGGCCATGTCGAGCTACCTGTTCACCCACCCGGACGTCAACGCGTTCTTCACCGGCCTGCAGGGACTGCCGAAGGCTCAGATGGGCACCCAGACCCAGCAGTACCTGGACGCCAACCCGCAGATCCGCGCCGAACTCGACGGCATACGCCAGCCGTCGACGGACTTCCGCGCTCGCTGCGGATTGCCGCAGCGGCCGTTGGCCCCCGGGGTGGCCTGAAGCTCCGCACCGGCGGCGCGTCGCGCGAGGCGGCCCGCCCTGAGGTGGTCGCCGTGATGTCCTGCCCCCTGCCCGGAACGCCCGACCCCGGGACGGTGCCGTGGTCGTGAAACCCGACGAGATCGTCTACCGCGTGTTGCAGCGGTTGCCGACGAGGATGTTGTCGCTGCGCACCATCGTGATCGTCGCCGCGCTGTCGGTGGTGATCCTGGTGTTGACGCTGGGAACCTGGGTCTGGATCGGGGTGACCCATGACCAGTACAGCCAGCTGGACCGCCGGTTGGACTCGGTGAGCAGTCTGGGTGATTTCAGTTCGCTGCTGTCCACGTCGGCGCCCGGCGGCGTCGGCGCACCCACACCGGACGGCAACCTGGTCCGCACCGTGCGGGTGGGGCCGACCGCCATGTCGGTACCTCCCGACGTCGTGCTGCCCGCGCTCGGGAACGGCTACGCCAACACCACCATCGACGGTGTGGAGTACCGGGTGCGGACCTTCTCGGTGGCCGGCGCCTCGATCGCACTGGGCGCGCCGCTGGCCGAAACCCAGCGCCGCATCGCCGAACTGCACCTGCGGGTGTTGCTGATCTGTGCCGGGGTGATCGCCGGCACCGTCGTGGTCGGATGGCTGATCTCGCTGATCATGATCAATCCGTTCCGGGTGCTGGCCCAGCAGGCCCGGGCCATCAACGCCCAGTCCAACCCCGACGAGGTGCAGGTGCGCGGGGTCAAGGAGGCGGTCGAGATCGCCGAAGCGGTCGAAGGCATGCTGGCCCGCATCGGCGACGAGCAGGCCCGCACCCGGGCAGCCCTGGAGTCGGCGCGCGACTTCGCCGCGGTGGCATCTCACGAGCTGCGCACTCCCCTGACCGCCATGCGCACCAACCTCGAAGTGCTCTCCACCCTGGATCTGGCCGCCGAGCAGCGCAACGAGGTGATCGGCGACGTGATCCGCACGCAGAGCCGCATCGAGGCGACGCTGACCGCGCTGGAACGCCTGGCCCAAGGCGAGTTGACCACCGCCGACGACTTCGTGCCGTTCGATGTCACCGAACTGCTCGACCGGGCCGCGCACGACGCCGAGCGGATCTACACCGATCTGAAGGTGTCGCTGGTGCCGTCCCCGGCGGTGCTGATGGTCGGATTACCCGTCGGGCTGCGGTTGGTGATCGACAACGCGATCGCCAATGCGGTCAAGCACGGCGGGGCCACCGAGGTCCGGCTGTCGGTGAGCAGCTCGGCCGACGGTGTGCAGATCATCGTCGACGACAACGGCAGTGGCGTGCCCGAGGACGAACGTGACGCGGTGTTCGAACGGTTCTCCCGCGGTTCGACGGCGTCGCGCTCCGGCTCCGGTCTCGGCCTGGCGCTGGTGGCGCAGCAGGCGGAACTGCACGGCGGCACAGCAGCATTGACGGTAAGCCCGCTGGGTGGTGCCCGGCTGGTTCTCGCGCTCGCCGGCCGTCACGAGTAGAGCCGGTCACCCTGCCAGGTGGCCAGGCTGCCCCCGCCGGCCAGCTCCAGCATCACCGCGGCCGCATACGGGTCGGCCATCGCCGCGGGATCGGGATATCGCAGCTCGCTCACACACGCGAGCGGGCTGCCCAGCACGTCGTCGGCCACGGCGCCACCGCCCAGCTCCAGCCGGTGCCGCAGCAACGGTGTGGAGCCGACGTCAGCCCGCAGCGAGCCGCTCCAAAACCCCTCCCGCTCACCGGTTCTGCCGATCTGAACGCGTTCGCGGAGCCGCACGCCGGCGGCCGGGCCGGCCAGGCACATCCGGATCTCGCTGAGATGTCGGGAATCGGCCGCGACGACGGTCGGTTCCGGGTCGAGGTCGAGTTCGCCGCCGACGTCGATGGTCCAGCACGACCGCGACTCTCGGGTGGACGCTCCGGGCAGCACCACGGTGGCCGCCGCCGTTCGCAGCCGAAGCCGCGCCCCGGGTTCGACGACCAGTCGGATCGCGACGGTGTCACCGCCCAGCGGGGTGGCCGCCGCCGACACCAGGTGCACGGTGTCGGGCTCGGTGCTGCGTGCGGCGATGCCGCCGCGGCACTCGATGCGGGGCAACCGCCCGGGCTGGGCCACCACCAGGACCTCGGAGCGCATCCGCGCCTCAGGCCGGCTGGTTGACGCGCAGCTGCTCGCGCACCCAGTCCAGCACCGCGGAGGCGGCCGGATCTTCGGTCAGGGAGATCAGCACGGTGGGCCGGCCCTCACGGACCTTGGCCGCGTCGCGGCGCATCACGTCCAGGTCGGCACCGACCAGCGGCGCCAGATCGGTCTTGTTGACCACCAGCAGGTCCGAGAACGTCACTCCCGGTCCGCCTTTGCGTGGCACCTTGTCGCCGCCGGCGACGTCGACGACGAAGATCTGCACGTCGATCAGCCCCGAGGAGAACGTCGCGGTCAGGTTGTCCCCGCCCGACTCGACCAGGATCAGGTCCAGCTGGTCGTGTCCTGCGATCAGGTCGTCGATGGCGTCGAGGTTGGCGGTGATGTCGTCGCGGATCGCGGTGTGCGGGCAGCCGCCGGTCTGCACGGCCGCGATCCGGTCGTCGGGCAGCACCGCGTGGCGGCGCAGGAAGTCGGCGTCCTCGGTGGTGTAGATGTCGTTGGTCAGCACCGCCAGTGACAACTCGTCGCGCAGCTGCCGGCAGAGGGCAGCCACCAGCGCGGTCTTCCCGGAGCCGACCGGGCCTCCGATACCGATGCGCAGCGGCTCGCCCGGCTGCCGAACCCGCCGGGGCCGGTCGGCGTGGGTGTGCGGTTGACCATCAATGAAATGCGGTGGCATGAAACCTCTTTCAGGAGACGAACAGTGGACGCTCGCGCCGGGCGTGGCGCTGGGCCAGCTCATCGAGCAACGGATCGGACAGGTCAGCAGGGCCGGTGAGTGCTTCCCGGGCGGTCTGTTCGCACAGCGGCGCCAAGGCGAAGGTCAAAGCCGCGACATCGGCGGGGTCCAGCGCCAGCAGCCGCTGAGCGGCGGTGGCGGTGCCGGTCATCGTGGTGTAGACGACTGACAGCGCGGTCTGGTCGGGCTCCAGTCCGCTCACCTCACCAACGCGGCCGATGGCCACCGCCAGGTGCGGGCGGGGTCCGAGGGCGTCCCAGCCGGGCTCGGGCGCCGGCCATACCCGACGGGCCAGCCGCAGCAGTCCCCGGCCCTGAGCCCGGGACGCCTGCCGCGCCGCGGGTGACGGTGTGCGGGCGTCGGTTTCGGCGTCGGCGTCGGCGGGGGTGAGATCACCGCGGTGCACGGCGGCGGCGAGCGAGGCCGTCACCAGCCCGCTGGTGCGGATCCGCCGGCGCAGGTACGCGTCCAGTGTCGCGAGGTCCACGACGCGCCGGCTGGTCACCGCCTCCTCCGCTCCACCGGAGTGCACATGTCCCCCGGTCGGCAGCCGCGAGTCGGCCAGGGTGAGAAGGGTGGACAGCGACGCGGGCGAGCGAAGCGACGGGAAAGGTGACGCCATCAGAAAAGGAAATAGCGCTGCGCCATCGGCAGTTCGGTGGCGGGTTGTTCGGCCCACACCTCGCCGTCGATGCGCACCGTGAAGGTGTCCGGGTCGACTTCGATGCGGGGCTGGGCGTCGTTGAGCGGCATCTGCGCCTTGCCGACGGCGCGCACGTTACCCACCGCCACCAGCCGGCGATTGACCGCGATCCGGTCGGCCAGCCCGTCCTCGATGGCCTGCGGGGCGACGAAGTGCACTGAGGTGGCCGCCGCGGCGGCGGGTGCGGCCCCGAACATCGGGCGCGGCAGAACCGGTTGGGGCGTCGGAATGGAGGCGTTGGCGTCGCCCATCGCGGCCCAGGCGATCATGCCGCCCTTGAGGACCGCGTGCGGGCGCACGCCGAAGAACGCCGGCTCCCACAGCACCAGGTCGGCCAGTTTGCCCACCTCCACCGAGCCGATCTCGTGGTCCATGCCGTGCGCGACGGCCGGGCAGATCGTGTACTTCGCGACGTAGCGGCGCACCCGGTTGTTGTCGGATCCGTGATGGCCGGCCGAATCGCCTTCCAGCGCGCCGCGCCGTCGCTTCATCACGTGCGCGGTCTGCCAGGTACGCAGCACCACCTCGCCGATGCGGCCCATGGCTTGGGCGTCGCTGCCGATCATCGAGATCGCGCCGATATCGTGCAGCAGGTCCTCGGCGGCGATGGTCGACGGCCGGATCCGGCTCTCGGCGAACGCCAGATCCTCGGGCACGCTGGGATTGAGGTGGTGGCACACCATCAGCATGTCGAGGTGCTCGTCGAGGGTGTTGACGGTGTGCGGCCGGGTCGGGTTCGTCGAGCTGGGCAGCACGTTCGGATACGACGCGACGGTGATGATGTCGGGCGCGTGCCCACCGCCGGCGCCCTCGGTGTGATACGCGTGGATGTTGCGGCCCTTGATCGCGGCCAGGGTGTCCTCGACGAAGCCGGCCTCGTTGAGGGTGTCGGTGTGGATGTTGACCTGCACGCCGGCCGCTTCGGACACCGTCAGGCAGGCGTCAATCGCGGCCGGAGTGGTCCCCCAGTCCTCATGCAGCTTGAAACCTGCCGCGCCGGCACGCAATTGCTCCCACATCGCCTCGTGGCTGACGGTGTTACCTTTGCCCAGTAGTGCGATGTTGAGTGGCCAGTGGTCCAGTGATTCCAGCATGCGCGCAAGGTGCCAGGCACCCGGTGTCACCGTGGTGGCCTTCGAGCCTTCGGCAGGGCCGGTGCCGCCGGCGACGATGGTGGTGATACCGCCGCCGATGGCCTCTTCCATGATCTGCGGGCAGATCAGATGAACGTGGCAGTCGATGGCGCCGGCGGTGACGATGCGGCCGTTGCCGGCGATGATCTCCGTCGACGGGCCGACGACCAGGTCGGGATGGACCCCCGACATGATGTCGGGGTTGCCGGCCTTGCCGATCGCCACGATGCGGCCGTCGCGAATCCCGATGTCGGCCTTGATGATTCCCCAGTAATCGATGATCACCGCGCCGGTGATGACGGTGTCGGGTGCACCTTCGGCGCGGGTGGCCCGGCCTTGGCCCATGGATTCCCGCAGCACCTTGCCGCCACCGAAGACGGCCTCGTCACCGGCCAGGCCGGGGCCGCCACTGCGGTCTTCGGTGATCTCGACGACCAGGTCGGTGTCGGCCAGCCGGATCCGGTCGCCGGTCGTCGGGCCGAACAGCGCGGCATAGCGGGCCCGGGACAGTTGGCTCATTGGTTGTCTCTCTTCGCGCAAGCGCTCATCGGCCGCTATCCAGCTTTCGGGGTGGGTTCAGGCTCAGGCCATGCACTTCCCGGGTGCCGGCGAGCGGCACCAACCGAACGCGCTGCGCCACTCCGGGTTCGAAGCGCACCGCGGTGCCGGCCGGGATGTCGAACCGGTGACCGTGGGCGGCCGTGCGATCGAACGACAGCGCCGCATTGGCCTGCGGCAGATGGACATGGCTGCCGACCTGCACCGGCCGGTCGCCGGTGTTGACGATCTCCAGCTCGAGGCGCGGCGCGCCGGCGTTGATTTCGATCTCGCCGTCGGCGAGCAGGAATTCTCCGGGAATCATGATGTCTGGCGTCGCCTAGGGAATCGGGTGATGGACGGTGACCAACTTGGTGCCGTCCGGGAAGGTGGCCTCGACCTGCACGTCGTGCAGCATCTCGGGCACGCCTTCCATCACGTCCGCGCGGGTGAGCACTTCGCGTCCGGTGACCATCAGCTCGGCGACGGTGCGCCCGTCCCGGGCGCCCTCGAGGACATGGTCGGTGATCAACGCCACCGCCTCGGGATGGTTGAGGCGCAGCCCTCGCGCCTGCCGGCGTCGCGCGAGGTCGGCGGCGTAGGAGATCAACAGCCGGTCGGTTTCATGCGGTGACAGTCGCATAGTGCGCGATCCTGCCACGGCCGGACGGGATCAGCAGGACGGCCACACTGCCTACTGCTGCGCCTCGAGGTTCTGCAGGCGCACCTGACCGCGGGCGACCAGCCGGTCTTGGTCGTCGCGGATGGTCACCAACCACAGCTGCTGGCGGCGGCCGCGGTGCACCGGCTCGGCGACACCGTGGACGGTGCCCTGCGAGATGGCCCGCAGGAAGTCGGTGTTGTTGTTGACCCCCACGACATTGCCGCCGCCGTTGGCCGACAGCCAGACGTAGGCCGCGGAGCTGGCCATCGACTCGACCATGGCGCAGTAGACGCCGCCGTGGACGATGCCCATCGGCTGCAGCAGCTTCGGCGCGACATCGAGGTGCGCCTTGGCGCCGTCGGGGGTCAGCTCGGTGAACACCAGACCGATCTGGTTGTCGAACGGGGCGGAGAAGTCGATCTGATCAGTCGGCGACGGCTCGGATTCCACGCATCTGTGTCTACACACCCTCGGTGTCGGATCACCGGCCGGGGTCGGTGCCGACCCGAGGTGGACGTCGGCGCGAAAAGAAGGACGGGCCCCGCGTCGATCGCGGGGCCCGTCCTCGGGATGGACCGGGGGTCTCTGCAGCCCTCAGGACTCCGGCTCGGTCCGTTCGCTTCGTGCTATCAGACTAGGCAAGGCTTGCCTAACTTACAAGACCTTCGTCCCGGCGCGTCCAATGCGCGCACCGGCAGCCCGAACCCGGTGAATGCGTCGAGAACAGCCTGGCCGCGTCGCATGCAGATCAGCTCTCCGGTGCCGGTCAGCAGCGGGACCTGAGTAGCGGTGATGACCACCGCCGACCCGACCATCTGCCACATCCCCGACGTTGTGAGCGCGCCGTGGCTGAGCTCCTGCAGGCGCGCGAAGATCGGTTCGAGCGAGCGATGGCAACGGTGCGCCGTCCAGGTGGCCAAGGCGAGTTCGTTGGGCAGTCGGACCACATCGCTGGTCGCGGCGTCGTCCGGCAGCACGCGCAAGGTCGGGTCCACCACCGCCGCCCAGTCGATCGCCCCTTCGGAGTCGACGTGCATCCACAGGTTGCCGGGTCCCGCATCCCAGGCCCGCCCTTCCAGGACGAACAGGGTCACCACCCGACCGAGAACGGCGTGGGTGAAGGTGGCGGCCAGCTGTTGGGCGACCGCCCGCCGGTTCCCGAGCTCGGTCGCGGCGGACTCGAACATGTCGTCCAGCCGGCCGGTCGTCGTCACCGACTCCAGTGACCACCAGCGTCGCCGGGAGATGTCGGCCATCACGGCGACGCCGTGCACCCGGGGACAGTCCGGGCTCAGCCGGCGCAACCGACGGCTGGATTCGTGCAAAGGCAGGATGCGGCGAATCGTCATGCTGTCGATCAGCGGGTCCACCACGGCTGTGGTCACGGCACCTCCTCCAGTAGAGTTAGGTAAGCCTAACCATAAAGAACCGCAGCCAGTACAGCCTTGCCTTATGTGAGTGCTGTCACAGCACAGAGGGAGGTTCGATCGTTGGCCTGCGCATTCGTGTCGAGGCTGCGCGAGGCGGGAACACCGCGGGTGTCGCGGGGAGTTAACCCACCACGTTGGATACGACGCTCGGTAGTAACCGGGAGTACCCTTTGATGTACTGCAACGGAGATGAACGGATATGCCCAAGTTGACTCGTCTCGGCGAACTCGAACGCGCGGTGATGGACCATCTGTGGGCCGCTGGCGAGCCGCTGACGGTGCGCCAGGTCCACGAGGCCCTCTGCGCCGAGCGTGACCTCGCCTACACCACCGTGATGACGGTGCTGCAGCGGTTGGCGCGCAAGAATCTGGTCTCGCAGATCCGTGATGACCGGGCACACCAGTACGCACCGGTGCACGGCCGGGACGAACTGGTCGCCGGCCTGATGGTCGACGCTCTGGACCAGGCCGCCGACACGGGCAGCCGGCAGGCCGCGCTGGTGCACTTCGTGGAGCGCGTCGGCGTCGACGAGGTCGACGCATTGCGCCGTGCGCTGGCCGAATTGGAGGCGAAACACCGTTCAACCTGGCCCACTGGCGGCGCGCCGGAGGCCTGAGGGAAAATGGCAGCGTGTCCGCGCTGGCCTTCACTCTCCTCGCCCTGACGCTGGTCGGCCCCGTGCCGGCCGTGCTGGCGCGGGCGTCGTGGCCGATGCGCGCTCCGCGGGCGGCCATCGTGCTGTGGCAGTCCATCGCCGTGGCCGCCGTCCTCTCCGCCTTCAGCGCCGGCTTGGCCATCGCCAGCCGGTTGTTCGCCCCCGGCCCCGACGGCCGCCCCACTGCCACCGTGACCAGCGAAATCGCGGCATTGGGCTGGCCGCTGTGGCTGGCCTATGTCTCGGTCTTCGCGATCACGCTGTTGATTGGAGCCCGCCTGCTGGTCGCCGGCGTCCAGGTGGCCGTCGCGACCCGCCGCCGCCGGGCGCACCACCGGATGGTGGTCGACCTGCTCGGGGACAGTCGGCAAGGAATGAGTGGCCTGCGCGTCCTGCAGGTGGACGAGCCGCTGGCGTACTGCCTGCCGGGCGTACGCAGCCGGGTCGTGCTCAGCCAGGGCACCCTCTCGGCGCTCACCGACACCGAATTGGTGGCGATCCTCAGCCACGAGCGCGCACACCTGCGGGCCCGCCACGACCTGGTGCTGGAGGCCTTCATCGCGGTGCACACCGCCTTCCCCCGGTTCGTCCGTAGCGGCAGCGCGCTGGCCGCGGTCCGGTTACTCGTCGAAATGCTCGCCGACGATGCCGCCGTCCGCACCGCCGGCCCCGCTCCCCTGGCCCGCGCCCTGGTGGCCTGCGCGTCGGGCCACACGCCGTCGGGAGCCCTGGCCGCAGGCGGGCCCACGACGGTGATCCGGGTGCGCAGGCTGTGTGGCCAGCCGAACAGCCTGCTGTTGTCCCTGGCTGCGTATGTGGCCGCCGCCGCGGTACTGGTGGTGCCCACACTGGCCGTCGCGGTGCCCTGGCTGACCGAGTTGCATCGGCTGTTTCTGTTCTGAAATATCTGTGCCACAACAAAATCCACAATTGAAAGGCGCGTGATGAGCTCATCGCAGACGGACAGCACGAACGGAACCGCGCAGATCGGTGTCACCGGAATGGCGGTGATGGGCTCCAACATCGCGCGCAACTTCGCCCACCACGGCTACACCGTCGCACTGCACAACCGCTCCGTCGCCAAGACCGACGCCGTGCTCGCCGAGCACGGCTCCGAGGGCAGGTTCGTCCGCACCGAGACCATGGCCGAATTCGCCGCCGCGCTGGAGAAGCCTCGCCGCGCGCTGATCATGGTCAAAGCCGGTGACCCGACCGACGCCGTGATCAACGAACTGTGCGAGGTCTTCGAACCGGGCGACATCATCATCGACGGCGGTAACGCGCTCTACACCGACACCATCCGACGGGAGAAAGCGGTGCGTGAACGCGGCCTGCACTTCGTCGGCGCCGGCATCTCCGGCGGCGAGGAGGGCGCTCTGAACGGCCCGTCGATCATGCCTGGGGGCCGGCCGAGTCCTACAAGAGCCTCGGCCCGCTGCTCGAGGAGATCTCCGCCCATGTCGACGGCGTCCCGTGCTGCACCCACATCGGCCCGGACGGCGCCGGCCATTTCGTGAAGATGGTGCACAACGGCATCGAATACTCCGACATGCAACTCATCGGCGAGGCCTACCAACTGCTGCGCGACGCCCTGGGACTGAGCGCCCCACAGATCGCCGAGGTGTTCGCCGACTGGAACTCCGGTGACCTGGACAGCTACCTGATCGAGATCACCGCCGAGGTTCTGCGCCAGACCGACGCCAAGACCGGCAAGCCGCTGGTCGACGTGATCCTCGATGAAGCCGAGCAGAAGGGCACCGGTCGCTGGACGGTCAAGTCCGCGTTGGACCTCGGGGTGCCGGTGACCGGTATCGCCGAGGCCGTTTTCGCCCGGGCGCTGTCCGGGTCGGTCGCCCAACGTAAGGCCACCACCGGACTGGCCTCCGGCAATCTCGGTGAACGACCCACCGACGCAACGCAATTCATCGACGACGTCAGCAAGGCGCTGTACGCGTCGAAGATCATCGCCTACGCGCAGGGCTTCAACCAGATCCAGGCGGGCAGCGCCGAATACAACTGGGGCATCAAGCCCGGTGACATGGCGAGGATCTGGCGCGGTGGCTGTATCATCCGGGCCAAATTCCTCAACCGGATCACGGAGGCCTTCGACGAGAACGCCGAGCTGGCCACGTTGATCGCGGCGCCGTACTTCCGCGAGGCCGTCGAGGCCGGCATCGACAGCTGGCGTCGCGTCGTGGTCAAGGCCACCGAGCTGGGCATCCCGATCCCCGGCTTCGCCTCCGCGCTGTCCTACTACGACGCGCTGCGCACCGAGCGGCTGCCCGCAGCGCTCACCCAGGGCCTGCGCGACTTCTTCGGCGCGCACACCTACGGGCGCATCGACGCCGACCCCGCGGCTCGCTTCCACACGCTGTGGAGCGGCGACCGCACCGAGATCGAGGCCTGAGGCATCGCCGACAGTAACGCCGCGGCGGCCTTCGAGCGGATTCGCCGCCGTGGCGTTACTGCCGCGGCCAACTAGGCTGAGCGGGTGCGCTTTCTCGACGGCCACCGGCCTCCGTACGACCTGACCTACGACGACATCTTCATCGTCCCGAACCGATCCGATGTCGCCTCCCGGTTCGACGTCGACCTGTCGACCTCCGACGGCACCGGCACCACCATTCCGGTGGTGGTGGCCAACATGACCGCGGTCGCCGGCCGGCGGATGGCCGAGACGGTGGCCCGCCGCGGCGGCATCGTGGTCATCCCCCAGGATGTGCCGATCGACGCGGTCAAGCAGACCGTCGACTTCGTCAAGAGCCGCGACCTGGTGGCCGACACCCCGGTGGTCCTCGGGCCGGAGGACTCGGTGTCCGACGCGCTCGCGCTGATCCACAAGCGGGCCCACGGCGCGGCCGTGGTGGTCTTCGAGGGCCGCCCCATCGGGCTGGTGACCGAGTCCGCGACCGCCGGCGTCGACCGGTTCGCCCGGGTCCGCGACATCGCGATCACCGACTTCGTCACCGCACCCGTGCACACCGATCCCAAGCAGATCTTCGGGCTGCTCGAGCATGCCCCGGTCGGCGTCGCGGTGCTCACCGACACCGACGGGACACTGGCCGGGGTGCTCACCCGTACCGGCGCGGTCCGGGCCGGTATCTACACCCCCGCCGTCGACGCGAAGGGCAGGCTGCGGATCGCCGCGGCGATCGGCATCAACGGCGATGTGGCTGCCAAGGCTCAGGCCCTGGCCGAGGCCGGGGTCGATGTCCTGGTCGTGGACACCGCCCACGGCCATCAACTCAAGATGCTCGACGCCATCAAAGCGGTGTCCTCGCTGGACCTCGGCGTCCCACTGGCGGCCGGCAATGTGGTCTCCGCCGAAGGGACCCGCGACCTGATCGGTGCCGGTGCCTCGATCGTCAAGGTCGGGGTGGGTCCTGGCGCGATGTGCACCACCCGGATGATGACCGGCGTCGGTCGGCCACAGTTCTCTGCGGTGCTCGAATGTTCAACGGCAGCAAGGGAACTCGGCGGACACGTCTGGGCTGACGGCGGCGTCCGGCATCCGCGCGACGTGGCACTCGCGCTGGCGGCGGGGGCCGCCAACGTGATGATCGGCTCCTGGTTCGCCGGCACCTACGAATCCCCCGGCGACCTGATGCACGACCGGGAGAACCGGCCCTACAAGGAGAGCTACGGCATGGCCTCCAAGCGCGCGGTGGCAGCACGCACCAGCGCCGACAGCGCCTTCGACCGGGCCCGCAAGGCGCTGTTCGAAGAGGGCATCTCGACCTCGCGGATGGCGCTGGATCCCGACCGCGGCGGGGTGGAGGATCTGCTCGACCACATCACCTCGGGCGTGCGCAGCACGTGCACCTACGTGGGCGCCGCCACCATCGCCGAACTGCACGAGCGAGTGGTGCTCGGGGTGCAGTCGGCCGCCGGGTTCGCCGAGGGTCACCCGCTGCCGACCGGCTGGTGAAACAGGAGCCGTCGGCGCAGCCGCTACGATGGGGTCTGTTCTGCCCCAACGAGGAAAGGGATCGCGTGCCGCAGGCACCCGTCGAGGCCCCCGTGGAGCGGGCTGCCCCGGGCGAGCGGCCGGCTGACGAAGCCGACGCCGAACCTTCCACTAGTCGGCCGGGCACACGGCCCGGCAGCATGACGAGATCAGCCCCGGTGATGGCGCGATGAGCGTGCTCTTCACGGCGCTGAGCCTGCTGGCAATCGTCGTCCTCACCTTCGGTACGGCGCTGTTCGTCGCGGCCGAGTTCTCGCTGACCGCCCTGGAGCGCAGCACCGTCGACGCCAACGCCCGCAGCGGCGACCGGCGCGACGCGTTCGTGCAACGCGCCCACCGCACACTGTCCTTCCAGCTGTCCGGCGCCCAGCTCGGCATCTCCATCACCACGCTGGCCACCGGCTACCTGGCCGAGCCGGTACTGGCGCGGCTGTTGAACCCGGTGCTGGAACTGCTGCATGTGCCCGCCCGGGCGGTGCCCGGCATCGCGCTGGTGCTGGCGATCCTGATCGCCACCTCGCTGTCGATGGTGTTCGGCGAGTTGGTGCCCAAGAACCTGGCCGTCGCCCGGCCGGTGCCGACCGCGCGCTCGACCTCCGGGTTCCAGCTGGCGTTCTCGATGGTGATGACGCCGGCGATCAAGGCCACCAACGGCACGGCGAACTGGATCCTGCGCCGGTTCGGCATCGAACCGGCCGAGGAACTGCGCTCGGCGCGTTCCCCCGAAGAGCTCGGCTCCCTGGTCCGCAGTTCGGCCGAACACGGCTCACTCGACCCGGCCACCGCGGCGCTGGTCAACCGGTCTCTGCAGTTCGGCTCCCGGATCGCCGAGGAGTTCATGACCCCGCGCACCGAGATCGAGGTGCTGCAGGCCGATGACACCGTCGCCGACCTGGTCGCCGCCGCCGACGACACCGGCTTCTCCCGGTTCCCCGTCGTCGAGGGCGACCTCGACGAGACCATCGGCATCGTGCATGTCAAACAGGTCTTCGCGCTGCCCGCCGAGAAGCGGTCCACCACCCGGTTGCGGGCGCTGGCGATCCCGGTACCCAAGGTGCCCTCCACCCTCGACGGCGACGCGCTGATGGCCCAGGTCCGCTCACATGGCCTGCAGACCGCCCTGGTGGTCGACGAGTACGGCGGCACCGCCGGCATGGTCACCGTCGAGGACCTCATCGAGGAGATCGTCGGCGACGTCCGCGACGAGCACGACGACTCCACCCCCGACGTCCAGAAAGCCGGCACCGGCTGGCGGGTCACCGGGCTGCTGCGCATCGACGAGGTGGCCGAGGCGACCGGATTCCGGGCGCCGGAGGGCGAATACGAGACCATCGGCGGGTTGGTCCTGGAGACGCTCGGCCACATTCCGGAACCGGGCGAATCGGTCGAGCTGACGGCCTTCGACCCCGACGGTCCGCTCGACGACCCGGTCCGCTGGCAGGCCACCGTGGTCGAGATGGACGGCCGGCGCATCGACCAGCTCGTCCTCACCGAGGTCGGTCGCCGCGGCGACGCCGAGGAGGAGCAACCCTGATGGGCACCGACATCTTCGGGGTGTTGCTCACCCTGGCCCTGCTGGCCGCCAACGCGTTCTTCGTCGGCTCCGAATTCGCGCTGATCTCGGCGCGCCGCGACCGGCTGGAGACCCTGGCCGAACAGGGCAAGAAGAGTGCGGTCACCGTGTTGCGCGCCGGCGAGCAGCTCTCGCTGATGCTGGCCGGAGCCCAGCTGGGCATCACGGTGTGTTCGATCCTGCTGGGTCGGGTCGGTGAGCCGGCGGTGGCCCACCTGCTGGAGAAGCCGTTCGATCTGGCGGGTGTGCCCGACGCCGTGCTGCACACCGTGTCGTTTCTGGTGGCGCTGGCCATCGTGGTGATCCTGCATGTGCTTCTCGGCGAAATGGTGCCCAAGAACATCGCCATCGCCGGCCCGGAGAAGACGGCGATGCTGGTCGTTCCGGTCTACCTGGTCTACGTGCGGTTCGCCCGGCCCTTCATCGCGTTCTACAACTGGGCCGCCAACACGACGCTGAAGATGTTCGGGGTGGAGGTCAGGGACGAACTCGACGTGACGGTGTCCACCGTCGAGTTGGCCGAGATGATCGCCGAGTCCCGTTCCGAAGGCCTGTTGGACCCGGAGGAACACATGCGGCTGACCAGGGCGCTGCAGATCCGCAACCGGGTGGTCAACGATGTCGCGGTTCCGCTGGATCAGATCCGGGCGGTGCCGGTCGCCGGTCCTGGACTGGGCCCGACGGTCCAAGCGGTCGAGAAGGCGCTGACCGACACCGGGTACTCCCGGTTCCCCGTCGTGGGTACCGACGGAACGGCCCTGGGCTATCTGCACATCAAGGATGTGCTGTCCCAGATCGACCGGCCCGACGCGGTGGTCGACGGCGCGGTGGTGCGGCCGCTGCCGCGGGTGCCGGCCGATATGCCGCTGCCGGACGCGCTGTCGCTGCTGCGCCGCGACAACAGCCACCTGGCCGCGGTGACCGCCGCCGACGGCAGCGTGTGCGGAATGGTGGCGCTGGAGGACCTGGTCGAAGACCTGGTCGGCACCGTGCGCGACGGAATGCACCGTGCCTGACGGTGACCGGCGGGTTCTGACCGAGCACGACTGGACGGCCCGGGCCACGGCCCATCGGGCCCGGGTGGCGGCCTTCACCGGTTCGCACGCCCGCCGGGCCGCACGCGGCGAGGCGCACCCGGTGTGGGATTTCCTGTTCACCTACTACAGCCTGCGTCCCCGCCAACTGAGGGTGTGGCATCCCGGCTACGGCACCGCACTGGCCGGCCCGTCCGCCGCCGAGTACCTGGATCGGGCCGGATACGTGACGACCACCGCCGGCGTGACGGTCGGGTCGGACTATCTGCGGTCACGTCGCGACACCGTCGCATTCGTCGCCGACCTGCTGCGCGCCACCGCCGGCCGCACACCGCAGTTCGGCTGCTTCGGCATGCACGAATGGGCGATGGTGTACCGCACCGACGCGGTCCGGCACGGCCGGGTGCCGCTGCGGCTGGGCCCGGCAGGCACCGACGCCGTCGTCGAATCGATGCCGCTGCGGTGCACCCACTTCGACGCCTTCCGGTTCTTCACGGCCGCCGCCGCGCCGCGCAATCGCGGCGTGCCGACCCGGGACACCCAGCGCGACTGGGAGCAGCCCGGCTGCCTGCACGCCAACATGGACCTCTACAAGTGGTGCTACAAGCTCGGCCCGCTGGTGGACTCGGGGCTGCTGGTGGACTGCCTGGCGGTCGCCGCCGAGGCGCGCGAGCTCGACATGCGCGCCTCCCCCTACGATCTGACGGCCTTCGGGTTTGAGCCCATCGCCGTGGAGGAACCCGCCGGTCGAGCGGAATACGTGCGCTGCCAGGGGGTTATCACAGAGCGCGCCCGGCCGCTACGTCAGCAGCTGCTCGCGTGGTGTGAACGACTGCTGGCCTCGGGGGTGCCCTACGACACTGTGTCGGAGAGCCCCCTACCTGCGGGTAAGATGAATTGATTGTCGTGAGGGAGGACAGATGACCGATCGCGTGACCGTCGGCAACCTGCGGGTGGCGCAGGTGCTGTATGACTTCATCACCAACGAGGCGCTGCCCGGCACCGGGATCGATCCCGACAGCTTCTGGGCAGGCGTCGACAAGGTCGTCACCGACCTCACCCCGCAGAACCAGGACCTGCTGGCCCGCCGCGACGAACTGCAGGCCCAGATCGATCGCTGGCACCGGCAGCGCATCATCGGTGGCATCGACCCGGGTGAATACCGGCAGTTCCTCACCGACATCGGGTATCTGCTGCCCGAGCCGGAGGACTTCACCATCACCACCTCCGGGGTCGACGACGAGATCACCACGACCGCCGGCCCGCAGCTGGTGGTGCCGATCCTCAACGCGCGGTTCGCCCTCAACGCCGCCAACGCGCGGTGGGGTTCGCTGTACGACGCGCTCTACGGCACCGACGTGATCAGCGATGAGGACGGCGCCGAAGCGGGCAGCGGCGGCTACAACAAGGTTCGCGGTGACAAGGTGATCGCCTACGCGCGCGGCTTCCTCGACGCCGCCGTGCCACTGGCATCGGGCTCGTGGTCCGATGCCACCGGGATCAGCCTCGTCGATGGGGCGCTGCACGTCGCCCAGGGCGACGAGTCCACCGGCCTGGCCAGCCCGGAGAAGTTCATCGGGTACACCGGCGAGCTGGGTTCGCCGTCGTGGTCGGTGCTGCTGGTCAACCACGGCCTGCACATCGAGATCCTGATCGACCCGGAGTCGCCGATCGGGTCAACCGACGCCGCCGGCATCAAGGACGTCGTGCTGGAGTCCGCGATCACCACGATCATGGACTTCGAGGACTCGGTGGCCGCCGTCGACGCCGAGGACAAGGTGCTCGGCTACCGCAACTGGCTCGGCCTGAACAAGGGCGATCTGGCCGAGGAGGTCAGCAAGGGCGGCAAGACTTTCACCCGGGTGCTCAACGCCGACCGCACCTACGCCGCCCCGGACGGATCCGAGTTCACTCTGCCCGGGCGCAGCCTGCTGTTCGTCCGCAACGTCGGTCACCTGATGACCAACGACGCGATCGTGATCGCCGACAGCAACGGGGACGAAACAGAGGTCTTCGAGGGTCTGCAGGACGCACTGTTCACCACGCTGATGGCCATGCACGGCCTCAATGGGCAGAACAGCCGCACCGGCTCCATCTACATCGTCAAGCCCAAGATGCACGGCCCGGACGAGGTCGCCTTCACCTGTGAACTGTTCAGCCGGGTCGAGGACGTGCTGGGCCTGCCGCAGAACACCGTCAAGGTCGGCATCATGGACGAGGAGCGGCGCACCTCGGCCAACCTCAAGGCCTGCGTCAAGGCCGCCGCGGACCGGGTGGCGTTCATCAACACCGGCTTCCTGGACCGCACCGGCGACGAGATCCACACCTCGATGGAAGCCGGCCCGATGATCCGCAAGGGTGCGATGAAGACGCAGCCGTGGATCCTGGCCTACGAAGACCAGAACGTCGACGTCGGGCTGGCCACCGGGTTCTCCGGCAAGGCCCAGATCGGCAAGGGTATGTGGGCCATGACCGACCTGATGGCCGCCATGGTCGAGCAGAAGATCGGCCAGCCGAAGGCCGGCGCCACGACGGCGTGGGTGCCCTCGCCCACGGCGGCGACCCTGCACGCCATGCACTACCACTACGTCGACGTCTTCGAGGTGCACAAGGAGCTCGCCGGCAAAACCCGCACCAGCCTCGACGAGCTGCTGACCATCCCGCTGGCCAAGGAGCTGGCGTGGTCGCCGGAGGAGATCCACGAGGAGGTCGACAACAACTGCCAGTCCATCCTGGGCTACGTGGTGCGGTGGATCGACGCCGGAGTGGGCTGTTCGAAGGTGCCCGACATTCACGATGTCGCGCTGATGGAGGATCGGGCCACGCTGCGGATCTCCAGCCAGCTGCTGGCGAACTGGCTGCGGCACGGCGTCATCACCGCCGACGACGTCAAGTCCAGCCTGCGCCGGATGGCGGCGGTGGTCGACGAGCAGAACGCAAGCGACCCGGACTTCCGGCCGATGGCGCCGGACCCCGACAACAGCATCGCCTTCCAGGCGGCGCAGGAACTGATCCTGGCCGGCGCGGCGCAGCCCAACGGCTACACCGAGCCGATCCTGCATCGGCGCCGCCGGGAGTACAAGGCCAGCGTCGCCTGACCCGGTGCCCGGTTCGGCGCGGTCGGCGGCGAATCGGCTGATCGCTAGACTCGTGCGGGGTCTGGCGCACTCACCGCACGACCGCTCGACGAAAGAGGATTAGGCACCGCCATGGGCAGGCACAGCAAACCCGGTCCCGAGGATTCCTACGGTGAACCGGACGAGCCTGCCGATACACCGGAGAATCCCACCGAGCGCTTTGCCGGCGCGGACGACGACTACCGGTCCGATGAGCACGGCGACTACGACTACGACGATGACGACGACACCGACCTCGAGCGCGAGTATTCGGAGTCTGACGATTATCCCGGCGACTATCCCGGGGTCGACTACGTGGACTACGACGAGCGCGGCGAGGAACAGACCACCTCGTTCGCGGCGGCCGGCCCCACGCTGCCGGGTCAGACCGGCCGTCGCCGGCGCGCCGCCGACGGCGGGCACCGCAGCGACGGGGGCCGACGCGGGGTGAGCATCGGTGTGATCGCCGCGCTGGTGACCGTCGTGGTGGTGGTCGGCGGGGTGATTCTGTGGCGATTCTTCGGCGACGCGTTGTCGCACCGGTCGACCGAGGCCGCGCAGAAATGCCTGGAAGGAACGTCCAACGTCGCGGTGGTCGCCGACCCGTCGATCGCGCCGAGTGTGACCAAGTTCGCCGAGAGCTTCAACGCGGTGGCCACTCCGATCGGTGACCGCTGCGTGAAAATGGTTGTGACAGCCGCTGATTCGGACCGCGTCGTGGACGGATTCGTCTCCGATTGGCCGGGTGACCTCGGCGAGCGGCCGGCACTGTGGATTCCGGCCAGTTCGATCGGCGCGGCCCGACTGCAATCCGCGGCCGGCAAGGAGGCTGTCAGCGACGCGCGTTCGCTGGTCAGCTCCCCGGTGGTCCTCGCGGTGCGCCCGCAGCTCAAAGACGCACTGGCCCAACAGGCGTGGGGGGCACTGCCAGGGCTGCAGTCCGATCCTGCCGGGTTGGACGGGCTGAACCTGCCGGGCTGGGGCCCGCTGCGGCTGGCGTTGCCGACCGCCGGCGACGCCGATGCCACCTATCTGGCCGCCGAAGCCGTCGCGGCCGCGGCGGCTCCGCAGGACGCGCCGGCCACCGCCGGACTCGGCGCGGTCAACACGCTGATCGCCGGGCAACCCAAACTGGCCGACAACTCCACCGATACCGCGTGGAAGGCGCTGCTGAGTCCCGGTGACCCCGCCGCCGCGCCGGTGCACGCCGTGGCGACCACCGAACAGCAACTGTTCGCCCGGGCCTCCTCGATGCAGGACGCCAAGACCAGTGTCGCCGAGTGGCTGCCACAGGGCGCGGTGGCACTCGCCGACTACCCCACCGTGTTGCTGGCCGGCAAGTGGCTGTCCGAGGAGCAGGTGAGCGCCGCCAGCGAATTCGCCCGGTACATGCGCAAACCCGAACAACTCGCCGAGCTGGCCAAGGCCGGCTTCCGCGCCGAGGGTGCCGCCCCGCCCGGCAACGACGTCGTCGGGTTCCCGCAGCTGGGCTCCGCACTGGCGATCGGCGACGACTCCGTGCGCGCCACCCTGGCTGCCGCGGTCTCCGCGCCGGCCACCGGTTCGGCGACCACGATCATGCTCGACCAGGCCATGTCCGGTGACGAGGCCGGCAAGCCGCGGCTGGTCAACGTGGCCACCGCCCTGGCCAACCGGATCGGGGCGCTGCCGTCCAACGCGGCCGTCGGCCTGTGGACGTTCAACGGTGTCGAAGGCCGCTCGGCCGTCCCGATGGGGCCGCTGCCCGACCAGGTCGACGGTCAGCCCCGCTCGGCCGCGCTGACCGGGACCCTCACCGGTCTGTCGCCGTCCGGCAGCGGTGGGGTGTCGTTCACCACGCTGCGATTGGTCTACGGCGATGCATTGACCAATTTCCGGGAGGGCCAAGCCAACTCGGTGCTGGTGATCACCCAGGGCCCGCACACCGATCAGAGTCTGGACGGGCCGGGACTCGAGGCGTACGTCAAGTCGGCGGTGGATCCCGCCAAACCGGTCGCGATCAACGTCATCGACCTCGGTGACGACTCGGACCGGGCCACCTGGGAGGCGGTGGCCCAGGCTTCGGGCGGCACCTACCAGAACGTCGCGACGTCGGACTCACCGGATCTGGCGGCCGCCGTCACCACGATGCTGTCGTAGTCAGTCCAGCGCCAGCAGCTGGCGTGCGCCGGCGGTGAACTCGTCGGGCACTTCGATCTGCGGGTAGTGCCCGACGCCGGGCAGGGTGATGACCTCGGCAGCGGGCCGTAGTTCGCGCAGGCCGGCCAGCACCTCGGTGGTGGCGACGGGATCGCCGGTGGCCCACAGGAATCCCAGCGGTTTGTCCCAGTCCCGCACAGCCCCGTGCCAGCGCGGCGCGAAACGGACCCGCTCGTTGAGGTAGGCGCACAGCAGATGCAGGATGCGGTGGCCGTCATCGCGGGCCAGCAGCGCCCACTGGGCCTGCGCCTCCTCGTTCGACAGCGGGTGCTGCGCACTGAACAGCTTGGCGAAGCCGCGCAGGAAGCCACGTTCGTTGGTCAACCGGGCGAACGCCGGGCCCAGCGGACCGCGCAGGATCTTCTGACTCGGCCGCAGGCTTGCCCGTTCGATGATCACGCTGCCGTTGGTGAGCACCGCCCGCTGGATCTCGAACGGCAACGCGCCGTTGAGGTCACGGGCCAGCAGTTCGGTCGCCACCGAGGTGCCCATGTCGTGCGCCAGCAGCACCACCGGTCCGGGATCGACGTCGGCGACCACGCTCTGCACGATGTCAGCCTGCTCGAGCAGGCTGTACCGGTGTGGTCGCGGCTTGTCGGACAGCCCGAAACCCAGGAAATCCAGGGTCAGCCAGGCCCGGTCGCCCAGGCGGTCGACGACACCGCGGAAATCGTAGGAGCTGGACGGAAACCCGTGCAGCAGGAGTACAGCGGGACCACGGCCCTGCCGGGAGCGGACGAACACACTTCCGGCGCTGGTGGACAGCATGCGCCCACCCTCTTGCCACTGGCGGACATCGGCGGGCAGCACACGGCGACGCTACCAGGCGTCGATTCAGAACGGAGCGCGAAATCCGGCCGGCGGAACCCGCGCTGCGTTCTGTCTCGACGCATCGAGGTCGGCTAGGCGAACGCCTCCACCGGCGGGCAGGAGCACACCAGGTTGCGGTCCCCGTAGGCGCCGTCGATCCGGCGCACCGGCGGCCACACCTTGGGCCGGAAACCCTTGCCCAGCGGGTAGGCCGCCTGCTCGCGGGTGTACGGGTGGGTCCACTCGTCGACCAGCAGGCATTCCGCGGTATGCGGGGCGCCGCGCAGCGGGTTGTCATCCGCGGGCCACTCCCCCGAGCCGACCTTGTCGATCTCGGCGCGGATCGCGATCATCGCCTCGCAGAACGCGTCGACCTCGGCCAGGCTCTCGCTCTCGGTCGGTTCCACCATCAGCGTGCCCGCCACCGGGAAGCTCATGGTCGGGGCGTGGAAACCGAAGTCTGCCAATCGTTTAGCCACATCGTCGACGGTGACGCCGGTGGCCTTGGTGATGCCGCGCAGATCCAGGATGCACTCGTGGGCCACCATGCCGTTCTCGCCGGTGTACAGCACCGGGTAGTACTCGTCGAGCCGGCGGGCGATGTAGTTGGCCGACGCGATGGCCGTCAGGGTGGCCTGCCGCAGCCCGCCCGCACCCATCATCCGGATGTAGGCCCACGTGATCGGCAGGATCGAGGCCGAACCGTACGGCGCCGCCGACACTACGTGCCCGTGCGGCAGTTCCTCGGCCAGTGGATGCCCGGGCAGGAACGGTGCCAGGTGTGAGCGCACCGCGACCGGGCCGACGCCGGGGCCGCCACCGCCGTGCGGGATGCAGAACGTCTTGTGCAGGTTCAGGTGGCTGACGTCGCCGCCGAACTTGCCCGGCCGGGCCAGTCCGACAAGGGCGTTGAGGTTGGCGCCGTCGACGTAGACCTGACCGCCGGCATCGTGCACCGCCGCGCAGATCTCGGCGATGTCGTGCTCGTACACCCCGTGCGTGGACGGATAGGTGATCATCAGCGCGGCCAGCTGCTCGGCGTGCTCGGTCACCTTGGCGCGCAGGTCGTCGAGGTCGACGTCGCCGTTGTCCCGGCAGGCCACCACAACCACCCGCATGCCCACCATGGCGGCCGACGCCGCGTTGGTGCCGTGCGCGCTGGACGGGATCAGGCACACGTCGCGGTGCTGGTCGCCCCGCTCGAGGTGATAGTCCCGGATGGCGAGCAGGCCGGCGTATTCGCCCTGCGATCCGGCGTTGGGCTGCAGGGAGATCGCGTCGTAGCCGGTCACACCGGTCAGCCAGCTCTCCAGGTCGGCGATCAGCTTGCGCAGGCCAGGAGTGTCGCCGACCGGGGCGAACGGGTGCTGACGGCCGAACTCCGGCCAGGTGATGGACTCCATCTCGGCGGCGGCGTTGAGCTTCATCGTGCACGACCCCAACGGGATCATGCTGCGGTCCAACGCGATGTCCTTGTCGGCCAGGGTGCGTAGGTAACGCATCATCTCGGTCTCGGTGCGGTACCGGTGAAACGCCGGATGGGTGAGGAATTCGCTTGTCCGCGAGCCGATTTCGGGGCCCGCATAGTCACCGGCCGGCGCGGCTCCGAACGACTCGAGAACCAGGGCGACATGGGCGTCGGTGGTGGCCTCGTCACAGCTGACCGAAACGTGATCGGCGTCCACTCGCCAGATGTTGACCCCGCGGCCCTTGGCTTCAGCCTGCACCGCCGCTGCCCGGTTGGGCACGTGCACCAGCACCGTGTCGAAGAACGTGTCGTGCACCACCTCGACACCTGCGGCGGCCAGTCCGGCCGCCAGCGAGCGGGCGTGGCCGTGCACCCGCCGGGCGATGCCGGTCAGCCCGTCCGGGCCGTGGTAGCTGGCATACATGGCGGCCATGATGGCGAGCAGCACCTGGGCGGTGCAGATGTTGGAGGTGGCCTTGTCCCGGCGGATGTGCTGTTCGCGGGTTTGCAGCGACAGTCGGTACGCCGCAGCGCCGTCCGCATCCACCGACACTCCGACCAGCCGGCCGGGCAGCTGCCGGGCGTGCTTGGCGTGCACCGCCAGGTAGCCGGCGTGCGGCCCTCCGAATCCCATTGGGACACCGAATCTTTGAGCGCTGCCGAAAGCGACGTCCGCGCCGATCTCGCCGGGCGGGGCGATCAGCGTCAACGCCAGCAGGTCGGCACCCAGTGCGATCAGGGCGCCGCGCTCGTGCGCCTGCTCGACGAGCTTGGACCAGTCGGTGACCTGCCCGCTGGCGCCGGGCACCTGGGCGATGACACCGAAGAACTCGCCGTCGGGCAGGCCGCCCCGCAGGTCGGCGGTGACGATCTCGATGCCCAGCGGCTCGGCGCGGGTGGCCAGGATGGCCGCGGTCTGGGCGAACAGGTCGGCGTCGACCGCGAGCCGGTTCGCCGAGCCACGCACCGCGCGGTGCATCAGCGTCATGGCCTCCGCGGCCGCGGTGCCCTCGTCGAGCATCGAGGCGTTGGCCACTTCCAGCCCGGTCAGGTCGGCGACCATGGTCTGGAAGTTCAGCAGCGCCTCGAGCCGGCCCTGGCTGATCTCCGGCTGATACGGCGTGTAGGCGGTGTACCAGGCCGGGTTCTCCATGATGTTGCGCAGCAGCACCGGCGGGGTGAGCGTGTCGTAGTAGCCCTGCCCGATCATCGACACCGCGATCGTGTTGGAGTCGGCCATCGCCCGCAGCTCGGCCAGTGCCTCGTGCTCGCTCGCCGCGACGGGCAGCCGGTCGAGGCCGGGCGCCACGCCGTCGGATCCAAGTGCGTCGAGGATGCCGGCCGGCAGCGCCTTGGCGGCGAGCTCGTCGAGCGAGGCGACGCCGATGACGTCGAGCATGGTGGCTACCGCGTCGGAATCCGGTCCGATGTGGCGATCGGCGAAACGGGGCTGGGAGTGGTCGGACATGGGAGGCTCCTGACTCGGGTGGACGCAGCCGTCAGCGGCGTCCCCTCCCTCTGTCGTCCACCCGGTACCGGGCGCCTGAGAGATTCGGCGCGGTAGTGGGCGCCTTTCCCCATGGGCGGGTGACCGTGGGGTCACCGCTTTCCAGAGGCATCGTGGCCACGCGCGGTCCGGGTGCCTGAGAGGTTGACGGAGAGGTGTTGCTCCTTCGGCGTCCGTGGCTGGCTGCCACGAAGCTCTCCCGCGTGAGGGCGATACGCCGCGATTCTAACCGATCTTGCGGTCGCGGCTCTTGCGTCGGGAAGCGAGCTCGTCCTCGGGCGCCGAGATGGACTCGCCGCCGTCGGCGCGCTCCCCCGGGAAGTCGGCGATCGCACCGGTCAGCTCGCGCATCGCACCGCTGACCGCGATCCCGAACACACCCTGGCCGCCCTGCAGCAGGTCGACCACCTCTTCGGCGGAGGTGCACTCGTAGACCGTGGTGCCGTCGGAGAACAGGGTGATGTTGGCCAGGTCCTGCACGCCGCGTTGGCGCAGATGGTCGACGGCGACCCGGATGTTGTGCAGCGAGATACCGGTGTCGAGCAGGCGCTTGACGATCTTGAGGACCAGGATGTCCTTGAACGAATACAGCCGCTGGCTGCCGGAGCCGGCCGCGCCGCGAATCGAGGGCACCACCAGCGAGGTGCGGGCCCAGTAGTCCAACTGGCGGTAGGTGATTCCGGCGATCTGGCAGGCGCTCGGCCCGCGGTAGCCGACGAGCTCGTCGGGAACCGAGTCGTCGGGGAACAGCCCGGCCTGCACCGGCTCACCGACCGGCGCGTCAGCTTCGAAACGGCCCTCGGGGCCGGACTCGGAACCAGACTCGGAACCAGACGTCGTGCCAGCAAGATCCAGCTGTCCCTGACGTGGCTGCTCGCCCACGATGCTTCCTCTCGCCGTTCGAACCCAGTGGCCCCGCCGACCGCTCCACCAACCGCGTTTGCCCTAGTCTCGAGTCCTACGAGCATACGCTGATCGACGGGCAGTCGTGCTCGTCGTCGCCATCAAAGTATGGCTGCCCTCAGGCATGCTCCCCGGCATCCGCCGCGCGTGTCGAACCGTCCAGGACCAAGTGAGACGCATCCGTGATCTTGGTCCCAGCTGCCGGGCGGATACCCGTTCAGGTCGCCTTGAAATCGTCTGGGGAGACGCTGTCGAGGAACTCTTTGAACTTCTCGACCTCGTCCTCGCGGACGGCGCCGGTCGATTCGTCGTCGTTCTCGTCGGGAATCAGCAGGCCGGCTTCGGCCAGCACCGCCTCCTCCACATAGATCGGCACACCCATCCGCAGCGCGATCGCCACCGAGTCCGAGGGCCGCGCCGAAACCTTGATGTCGCGGTCGAAGATCAGGTCGGCGTAGAAGGTGCCCTCCTGAAGGTCGACGATGCGGACTTCCTTCAACGAATGCCCAAGGGCGCCAATGACATCTCGGATCAGGTCGTGGGTCAACGGCCGGGCCGGCTCCACTCCCTGTTGTTCGAGGGCAATCGCGGTGGCCTCCGACTGACCGATCCAGATGGGCAGGTAACGATCACCGTTGGACTCCCGCAGCAGCAGGACCGGCTGGTTCTGGGGCTGCTCGACACGAATGCCGACCACGCGAACCTCACCCATCTGTGTCTGACCTCCGCGCTGGTTGGTGCGCCGCGTCCGAGTTCCGACCGCGTGACTGCAGAACTACCGATGCAGTCATTCGGAGTCTAGTCCTCAGCGGTCGAGAACGTCTCGTACAGCGGACTTGATCAGCGATGTGTGCAAGGTGATCGCCAGCGCGGCGACTTCCCTGGCCAGCTCATCGGCGCGGTCGCGCGCACCGGTCGTGCCGGCCTTGCCCACCGGGCCGGCGATCTGCGCGATCAGATCTGACTGCCGGTCGGCCGCGGACCGGAAAGCGCGCAGGTGCCGGGGTTCGACGCCGTAGTCGGCCAGGGCGCGCGCACACTGGGCGATGACCACCGAATGCTCGTCGAAGAACCCGCCAGGGCCGGTGGTGATCACCCCGGCCTTGCACAACGCGACCAGGAGTTCCTCGTCCACCCCGGACCGGGCCAGCAGGTCTTCCCGGCTCAGCCGCACCTGGGTGCGGGCCACCGCCGCCGTGCCGTCGGCCTCCACGCCGGACGCCTCGACCAAACGCGGTCCGCCGTAAGACGATCCGGCCGGGGGCAGCTCACCATCCGGCAGCGCGTCCAGCTGCGCCTTGATCACCTTCAGCGGCAGATACTGGTCGCGCTGCGCGGTCAGGATGAACCGCAGCCGGGCACAGTCGTAGGCGGTGAACCTCCGATACCCCGATCCGCTGCGCTGTGGCGTGACGAGGCCTTCGGCTTCCAAGAATCGGATCTTGGATATCGTCACGTCCGGGAAGTCCGGTCGTAGCAGGTCCAGGACCGCTCCGATCGACATCCCGGCAAGCGCGGGAGTATCGGGGGCGGTCACTAGCTTCCCGGGGCGCCTTCGTCGTCGGACGGCTTCGGGCCGGTCAGGAAGACCAGGCGGAACTTGCCGATCTGGACCTCGTCGCCGTTGGCCAGCGTGGCCGAGTCCACCGGTTCGCGGTTGACGTAGGTGCCGTTGAGGCTGCCGACGTCGACCACCTGGAATTCGTTGCCGTCCAACCGGAACTCGGCGTGCCGGCGGCTGACCGTCACGTCGTCGAGGAAAATGTCGGAGTCCGGATGCCGGCCGGCCGAAGTGGTCGGCTGGTCGAGCAGGAACCGCGAGCCTGCGTTCGGTCCCCGCTTGACGACCAGCAGCGCCGAACCCACCGGAAGGCCTTCGACCCCGGACACCGCGCTTTCGCTGCCCGAGCTCGCCGGGGCGTCCAGTTCGTTGAGGAAGTCGGCGCGGAAGACGGACGTCGTCTCCACGGTGACTTCCTCAGATGCCTGGTCCGTCCCGGAGTTCTGGTCCTTATCCGTCACCCGCTGCTCCTCACTGGCTGCTGTGGCGATTACTTGGCGGGGTGCCCGCACAAGGCGCCCGTCCGCCTGACAATCACTTATGACGACCGTACCGCGCACTGGTCGTCGTTGTGCCCACCACCGCCGGATCGGCGGCTGGCAGGCACCCTAACAAGTTCACTCGGTCACTGTGCTCTGGTAAGCGTCCGCGTCCAGCAACGCTGACCATCCCTGTTCGAGGGTATCGCCGTCGAGCTGCAGGTCCAACAACCACCCCTGACCGTAGGGATCGGAGTTGACCAGCCCCGGATTGGCCTCCAGATCGCCGTTGACGGCAACCACTTTGGCCGAGACTGGAGCGTAGAGGTCCGACACCGACTTCGTCGACTCCACCTCGCCGAACGATTCGCCTGCGGTGACATCGGTGCCGACGTCGGGCAGCTGCACGTAGACGACGTCGCCGAGGGAGGACTGCGCGAAGTCGGTGATGCCGACCCGCACGGTGTCGTCACCGGTGCGGCGCACCCACTCATGCTCGGCGGTGTAGCGCAGGTCGGCCGGGATTTCGCTCACAGTGCTCCTCTGTCGGGTCGGGGTCGGACGCTCATTTGACGGGCTGAGCGTATTGGCGTGCTTTCGGTTGCCGCAAGGTGGTGATGTCCACTCGGTCGGACTGGGTGACGGTCATCCGGCCCCCCACTCGTTCGACGCTGTCGACGGCGCCGCCCGGAATGTTCATCGCCGCCGCCAGCGTGGGCGGATCGCCAATGGCCAGAACAGAATACGGCGGGCTCAAGGTCTGCGAGTCGATGACCAGCGCTCCCGGGTTGCCGACCACCCAGCTGTCCACCCCGATCCGGACCGCCTGCTGCCCGGAGCGGATCTCCATCGCCTCGGCGCCGGCGGCGCGCAACTCGTTGATGACGTCGAGCATGGTTTCGGGTGCGACGCCGGGTCCCGGGTCGTCGATGGTGATCGTCACCCCGGGCCCGGTGGCCGCGACGGTGCCGATCAGGATCGACAGCGCAGCCAGTCTGGCCTGCGCATTCTGGATCGCCGCCTGGTCGCTGCTGCCCGCGGTCTGCATGGCCGCGAGGTTGCGCTGCAGGTCGGCCACCTCGGTGTTGAGGGCGGCTTCGCGCTGCTGCAGGGAGCCGAGCAACACCAGCAGGTCGGCCGGGCGTGCGGTGTCCAGCGCGTCGCCGGACTCGGTCTGGCGCACCTGGGTGGCGATCGCGACGCCGAGAACCAGGCACAGCAGCACCGCGAGTGTGCCGAAGATCAGCTGGGAGCGGCCGCGTGGCCCACGTGCTGGTTTCGGCTCCGGCATCTCGACGGCATCGGTGGCGGGCAGTTCGTGACGGCCGTGCTCGGCACCCGGGCCGGTTTCGGTGCCGGCCTGGCTGGTTGGCTCGTCCCCCCCGGTCACCTCAGGCCCCGAACAACCTGCGCCGCAGGGCAGCGGCATTGCCGAAGATCCGGATGCCGAGGACCACGATGATCGCCGTCGACAGCTGGGTGCCCACCCCCAGCTGATCGCCGACGTAGACGATCAAGGCAGCGACCAGCACGTTGAACACGAATGAGACCACGAAAACCTTGGCGTCGAAGATCTGCTCGAGGTAGGCCCGCAACCCGCCGAACACCGCATCGAGCGCGGCGACGACCGCGATCGGCAGGTAGGGCTGGATGGCTTCCGGGACGCTCGGATGAAACACCAGGCCCAGCACGATGCCGACGACGAGTGCGGCGATTCCGATCATCCGTGCCGGCTCATTTCACGATTTCGTGTCTGACTCACTGACTCCACGTCCTCAGGGCCCGATCTGCTTGGCAAATTTAATCTCCCGAACGGTGCTCGCGGGCAGTGACAGGCCGTCGCCGTTGCTCACGCTGACTCCGACACCGTAGGACGCCTCGAGCAACCGCAGCCGGTGCAGGCCGCTGCTGTGGTCGAAGGTGTCGCGCATGGTGTTCGGCGGTCCCACGGCAAGAATGCTGTACGGGCTGCTGACCGGATGATTGTCGACCAGGATGGCCCCGCCCGCCTGGCGGATGGTGACGTTGGGACCCATCCGCACGCCGGCGACGGAGATCGCCTCGGCTCCACTGGCCCACAGCGAGTTGACCACCAGTTGCAGATCGCGGTCCAGGATGATCTGTCGGCTGCCCTGGACGCGTTGTTTGGACACGTCGGTCAGATCGCGGCCCATCCCCGGGTCGGTCACCGTGACGGTCAGCCCCGGGCCGATGACGGCCGTGGTGGCGGCGGCCAGGCTCAGCGCGTCGAGGCCGCTCAGCAACTGCCGGCCGGTGGCGTCGTCGCGTAGCTGGCGGCGCTGGATGTCGTCGACCTGGCCGGCCAGGTCGTCACGACGCCGGGTCAGGTGTTCGGTGGTCCCCTCGGCGGAGCGCACACTGGCCGCCAGCACCTGTTGGGCGGCGCTGACCCCGGGGCGGTCGAGCGGGCCTGCGCCACGGCGGCGGCGAACACGACCGTGATCAGCAGGGCCGCGAGCGCCTGCCAGGCCCGGTCGGCGGCCGGTCGCCGGGAGCGGCCGGTGCGCCGCCGTTCGGCCGCGGCGGCGGCGTATCCGGGGTCTAGGTGCTCGGTCAGCAGTGAGCGCAGCAGGGAGGGCAGCGGGATCCGTGCTGAGCGCTCCTGATCGTCGCGGAGACCGGCCCGGGGGTCGTAGCCCCCCAGCGCCGGGTCAGGCTGTGCGGGCATCTTTGCCCGAGTCGTTGTCGGCGCCGGCCTTCGGCAGGGTGCGGACCACCAGGCGCACCTGCATCAGGTAGAGCACCGCCGACCACAGGTACATGCCCAGACCCCAGATCAGGAACCCCCAGCCGCAGGCGCCGACGACCCGGCTCCACGTGGCGTCCCACTGCCCCAGCAGGATCAGCGGGAATCCGGACATCAAGGCGAAGGTCGCCGCCTTGCCGATGTAGGTGACCGGCAGTGCGGTCAGGCCCCGTGAGCGCACCACCGGCAGGGTCGCGGCCAGGACGGCGTCCCGGCCGATCAGGGTGGCCACCACCCACCACGGCACGATGCCGGCCAGCCCGAGACCGACCGGAACGGCCAGCATGTAGATGCGGTCGACCAGCGGGTCGAGCAGTTCACCGAGCCGTGAGGACTGGTTGTCCACCAGCCGGGCGATCTTGCCGTCGGCCCAGTCGGAGAATCCGCTGAACATCAGGATGGCCACCGCGAGGCCGTAGTCGTGGGTGACCAGCAGCAGGTACAGGAACACCGGCACCAGCACCAGCCGGATCACCGACAGGGCGTTCGGGATGGTCAGCACCCGGTCGCGGGCCTGCGGTGTCATGCACAAAACCTAGCCCTAGCGGAACACCCCGGGCAGGCTCAGTGCCGACAACGTGTCGTCGTTGAGCGGGTTGTCGTGGACCATGTAGGTCCACGTCGACGTGGGCCGCGCCAGCTTCGACAGGTCCAGGCCCTGCTCCTCTTCGAGCACGTTGGCGGTTTCGAAGGTCTGCTGGGCCGCCTCGATCGCGTCGGCGGCCAGGTGGGCGAACGCGTCGACGGCCATCCGGTGAAACTCGTCGAGCGGGTTCTGCCGGCCCAGGGCCCGCAGGTGGATGCTCTCCCGGATGTCGGACAAGTAGGCCAGGTGATCGGCCCATCCCCGGTCGAGGTGGAACAGCATGATGTCGCGGCAGATCTTCTCCAGCTTGTCCTGCGCGTCCTGTCCGCCGAGTTTCTCGGTCAGTTCCGCGTAGCGCTCGGGTGAGAGTTCCTCGAGCTCGGTTCTGGCCGCCGGGGTGCTCAGCAGGGTGTTGCGACGTTCGACGATGATGGCGCGCTGCTGGGCGATCAGCTGGTTGTAGCGCCAGGTGTTGGCGTGCACGTCGAGCAACCGGCCCTCGGCGACCCGCTGGGCGTGGTCGAGGAGGCTGCCGGCCTTGGGGCTGGTGATCCGGCCGGTCTCGTCGGCGTCGGTGGGCAGCTTGGCGGCCTCCACGTGGGCGGTGACGACGTCGTCCTCCCAGCTGGCGAAGAAGACCGACGAGCCGGGATCGCCCTGGCGTCCGGCACGCCCGCGCAGCTGGTTGTCCAGCCGCTCGGTGCGGTGTCGCCCGGTGCCGATGACGTGCAAGCCGCCGAGTTCGGCGACCTTGTCATGGTCTGCTTCATCCGAACCGCCCAGCCGGATGTCGGTACCGCGACCCGCCATCTGGGTGGACACGGTGACCGCGCCGAGCTTGCCGGCCTCGGCGATCACGACGGCCTCTTCCTCGTCGTTCTTGGCGTTGAGCACCACCGCCGGAACCCCCCGGCGCAGCAGCCGTTCGTGCAGCTCCTCGGATTCGGCGACGTCATGGGTGCCGACCAGGATCGGCTGGCCGGTGGCGTGCACCTCGATGATGTGCTCCATGATCGCCTCGGTCTTGGCTGCCGCGGTGATGTAGACCCGGTCGGCGGCGTCCTCGCGGATGTTGGGCGCGTTCGGCGGGATCGGCGACACAGCCAGCTTGTAGAACTGGCGCAGCTGCTCGCCGGCGGCCAGTGCGGTACCGGTCATGCCGCACACCGTCGGGTAGCGGTTGATCAGCGCCTGCACGGTGATGGTGTCGAGCACCTCGCCGGTCTCGGTGGTTTCGATGCCCTCCTTGGCCTCGACCGCCGCCTGCAGCCCGTCCGGCCAGCGCTGCAGCTGGGCGATCCGGCCTCGGGAGGAGTTGATCAGCTGCACGGCGCCGTCGCGCACGATGTAGTGCACGTCGCGCTGGAGCAGCACGTGGGCGTGCAGTGCGACGTTGACCTCGGTCAGCGTGGTGCTGACGTGTTCCTCGGAGTACAGGTCGATACCGCCCAGGGCGGCTTCGATCTTCGTCGCTCCGGTTTCGGTGAGGTGGACGTTGCGGCTGTCGGCGTCGGTGTCGTAATCCACGCCCGCGAGGAGATCGCCCACCAGCCGGACGATCTCGACCTTGGGCGTCTCGCGGTGCGTGGTGCCGGCCAGCACCAGCGGCACCAAGGCCTCGTCGACGAGCACCGAGTCGGCCTCGTCGATCAGGGCGACGTCCGGGTTGGGTGACACCAGGTCCGCGACGTCGGTGACCAGCTGATCGCGCAGCACGTCGAATCCGATCTCGTTGACCGAGGCGTAGGTGACGTCGCATTGGTAGGCGGCGCGCCGCTCCTCGGCGGTCGACTCGGCGGTGATCCAGCCGACGGTCAGCCCCATCGCCTCGATCAGCGGGGCCATCCATTCGGCGTCGCGCCGCGCCAGGTAGTCGTTGATGGTCACGACGTGGACGTTGCGTCCGCCCAGGGCGTAGCCGGCGGCGGCGATGGCGCCGGACAAGGTCTTGCCCTCGCCGGTGGCCATCTCGACGACGTCGCCGGCGAGCATGCGCAGGGCACCGAGCAGCTGGACGTCAAACGGGCGCAGCGATGTCGTTCTCTCGGCGGCCTCGCGGGCGATCGCCAGGAACTGCGGAACGTCGGCCGAGGCGGCGAGCTCGTCGAGTTCGAGCAGCTTGGCGGCCTTGCGCAGCTGCTCGGCGTCGAGGTCGCGGGCCTTATCGTCGAATTCCGCCGAGGCGTTCACCTCGGCCATCGACTCAGCCTTGACCTTGTCGGTGTTGGCCCCGAGCAGGCGCCAGAATCCCCGGCTGACCCGACCTTGTCCGGCCGCACTGTTCTTGCGAGTTTTCGCCACGCGTTTACGGTACCGGCGCCGCCAGGCAAGCTTGCTGAGGCCGGTCCGGATCCACGGTGACAGCACCGGCCGGCCTGGGCACCGACCGCTGCGGGTGGCGCGCGTCGGCGCAACGCAGGATGCTGACATTTAGCCAGCCATCCCGCACGGACGCGCGCCCCGCGCGCGATAGCGGGGTAGGTTCGCCGGGAAAGCCAACGGACCGGTCGTCGTTTGCGGCGCCGCCCTATGAGGAGAACGCTTTGGAGTTATTCAAGCCGTCCATGGACTGGGGCCACGAGCTCGTGCCGTCCCTGATCTGGATTTCCAAGGCTTGGGCAATAAGTGCCGTGCTGAGTCTGATCGTGCTGGTCCTGTTGGCTCGCTACACCGTGTGGGGGCGGCAGTACTGGCGGATCACCGGCGAATATTTCAAGGGCCGCCAGAGCATCAAGGTCTGGATCTGGGTCGGCGTGCTGCTGCTGTCGACGATCATCTCGGTGCGGCTCGACGTGCTGCTCAGCTATTACAGCAATGACCTGTTCACGTCGCTGCAGGTGGCGTTCCAGGGCGCCGGCAGCGGCAACGAAGCGGTACGCAAATCCGGTGTCGACGGCTTCTGGACGGCGCTGATCATCTTCGCGATCCTGGCGACCATCTACATCAGCCGGGTGATGCTCGACATCTACCTGATGCAACGGTTCATCATCCGCTGGCGAGTGTGGCTCACCGACCGGCTCACCTGCGACTGGCTCGACGATCACGCCTACTACCGCACCCGGTTCACCGACAGCGACATCGACAACCCGGACCAGCGCATCCAGTACGACATCGACATCTTCACCGCTGGGGTCGGCTCCTCGCCGAACCAGCCGATGATCGGCAGCTCCAGCACGTTGCTGTTCGGCGCCATCAACTCGCTGGTGACGGTCGTTTCGTTCACCGTGATCCTGTGGAACCTGTCCGGCCCGCTGACGGTTGCCGGCGTGACCCTGGGTCACGCCCTGTTCTGGGTGGTGCTGGTCTACGTCAGCTTCGCGACCGTGATCGCGTTCTGGATCGGCCACCCGCTGATCCGCCTGAGCTTCCGCAACGAGCTGACCAACGCCGTCTTCCGCTACGCGCTGGTGCGGCTGCGGGACGCCGCCGAGGCCGTCGGGTTCTACCGCGGCGAGGACGCCGAGCGCGGCCTGCTGCGCAAGAAGTTCGCCGAGGTTATCGCCAACTACCGCCGGTATGTGAACCGCACCATCGCCCTGACCGGCTGGAACCTGTCGATGAGTCAGATCATCAACCCGCTGCCGCTGGTCATCCAGGCGCCGCGACTGTTCTCCGGCCAGATCGACCTGGGTGACGTGACCCAGTCCTCGAGCGCTTTCGGCTCGATCCACGATTCGCTGTCGTTCTTCCGCAATGCCTACGACTCGTTCGCCAGCTATCGCGCGGCGATCATCCGTCTGCACGGCCTGGTCGAGACGAACGCCGAAGCCCGCGAACTGCCCAAGCTCACCACCATCGCCAGCCACGACGGGTCGGTCGAGCTGCGTCAGGTGGAGGTGCGCACCCCCAGCGGCAGCCAGCTCTTGGATCCGATCGACCTGCGCTTGGAGCCGGGCGAGACGCTGGTCATCACCGGCGCGTCCGGCGCCGGCAAGACCACCCTGCTGCGCAGCCTCGCCCAGCTGTGGCCCTACACGTCCGGCACGTTGTGCCGCCCGCTGGACGACCACGCCACCATGTTCCTGTCCCAGATGCCGTACGTACCCCTGGGCGATCTGCGGACCGTGGTGTCGTATCCGGCGACGTCCGGCGAGGTCTCCGACGAGGATCTGCAACGCGCCCTGACCCAGGTGGCCCTGTCGCACCTGACCATTCGGCTCAACGAGGTCCAGGATTGGGCCAAGGTGCTCTCGCCGGGCGAGCAGCAGCGCATCGCGTTCGCCCGGGTGCTGTTGACCCGGCCGAAGGCGGTCTTCCTCGACGAGGCCACCTCGGCGCTCGACGAGGGTCTCGAGTTCGCGCTCTACGACCTGGTGCGGACGGAGTTGGCCAACACCATCCTGGTCAGCGTCAGTCACCGCAGTACGGTCGAACAACACCACGGCAGGCAGTTGGAGCTGCTCGGTGAGGGTGAGTGGCGGCTGAGCCAGATCGACGGGAGTGAGCCGGCACCGGTGTGACCGCGTAATCAGACCCGCGCGCGCGGGTTGTGCGAAATGCTCGGCCCGTGGAGATGTACAAACCCTCCCTGGACTGGAGCAACGAGATCCCGCAGTCGCTGGTGTGGGCAGCCAAGGCGTGGGCGATCAGCGCGGTGCTCGCCCTGATCGTGCTGGTCCTGCTGGCCCGCTACACCACCTGGGGCCGACAGTTCTGGCGGATCACCGGCGGCTACTTTCGCGGACCGGCCAGCCTGACCGTGTGGCTGTGGCTGGGCGTGTTGTTGTTCTCGACGATGATCGCGGTGCGCTTGGACGTGCTGCTGAGCTACTACAGCAATGACCTGTACTCGTCGCTGCAGGTGGCGTTCGAAGGTGCCGGTGCCGGCAACGACGCGGTCCGCGATTCGGGGGTGCACGGATTCTGGTTCGCCATCCTCACTTTCGCGCTGATCGCGGTCGTCTACATCACCCGCCAGATCGTCGACATCTACCTGATGCAGCGGTTCATCATCCGGTGGCGGGTGTGGCTGACCGACCGGCTCACCGGTGACTGGTTGGCCGAGGAAGCCTACTACCGCGGCCGGTTCATCGACGATCCGATCGACAACCCCGACCAGCGCATCCAGATGGATATCGACGCCTTCACCACATGCACTGGCGCCGAGCCGAATTCGCCGACTGTCGGCACCTCGACGACCCTGCTGTTCGGGGCGATCAACTCGATGGTGTCGGTGGTGTCGTTCACCCCGATTCTGTGGGGCCTGTCTGGGTCGCTGACATTTTTCGGTGTGACCCTGGGCCATGCGCTGTTCTGGCTGGTGCTGCTCTACGTCGGGGTTGCGACCGCCATCGCGTTCTGGATCGGTAAGCCGTTGATTCTGCTGAGTTTTCGCAACGAATTGACCAACGCCGCATTCCGCTACGCGCTGGTGCGGTTGCGCGACGCCGCCGAGGCGGTCGGCTTCTACCGTGGTGAGCGGGCCGAACGCGCCATCCTGCAGTCGCGATTCGGGGCGATCATCGCCAACTACCGGGCCTTCGTGGTGCGCAGCCTCTACCTGCTGGGCTGGAACCAGACGATGAGTCAGGTCATCACCCCGTTGCCGCTGGTGGTGCAGGCCCCGCGGCTGTTCACCGGCCAGATCACCTTCGGCGACGTAACCCAGTCGTCAAGCGCGTTCCTCAACATCCACGACTCGTTGGCCTTCTTTCGCAGCGTCTACGATTCCTTCGCCGCCTACCGGGCCACCATCATCCGGCTCAACGGCCTGGTCGATGCCAACGAAAAGGCCAGGGCGCTGCCGAGATTGACCCCGAGCACAGCGATGACGGCGCCATGGAGTTGCGCGATGTCGAGGTCCGCCGCCCCAACGGGGACCATCTGATCGACGGACTCGATCTGCGGTTGACCCCCGGCGAGGGGTTGGTGATCACCGGGCCGTCAGGTTGCGGACGTACCACCCTGTTGCGCAGCATCGCCCGGCTGTGGCCGTACTGCTCGGGCACGGTGCGCCGGCCCGATGGTGACCGCGACGCGATGTTCCTGTCCCAGGTGCCCTACCTGCCACTGGGTGATCTGCGTGCGGTGCTGTCTTACCCGGCGGTCGAGGCGGCCATTGCCGACGACGAGCTGATCGCCGCGCTCGACGACGTGTCGCTGGGCCATCTGGCGGCCCGGCTGGGTGAAGTGGCCGACTGGTCCAAGGTTCTCTCACCGGGTGAGCAGCAGCGCATCGCCTTCGCCCGGGTGTTGCTGACCAAGCCCCGGGCGGTCTTTCTCGACGAGTCCACCGCGGCGGTCGACGAGGGCCAGGAGTATGCGCTCTACCGATTGCTGCGCACCCGGCTGCCGCGGTGCATCGTGGTCTCGGTCACCCATCGCAGCACGGTCGAACAACACCACGACCGCCACCTGCGGCTGCTCGGCGGCGGTCGGTGGGAGCTGGAGCCGGCGGGCAGTTGAGTTGTCCGACAGCGGTTTTCAGTGCTTGGCAGCGGTGGCGGCGTGCGTCCCGGCCCGCCGGCCGAAGAAGGAGCCCTCCCCCAGCTGGGTGCCGCTGGCATACCCCTTGCCGTCCTGGGCGATATTGGACGCGCAGGCACCCGCCGCATACAACCCGGGGATCACGCTGCCGTCCTCGCGCAACACCTCACCGTCGACGTCGGTGGCCAGACCCCCGACGGTGAAACCGGAGTACATTGCCTTGCCCAGGGTGAGATCGAAGGCGCCCCACGGCCCTTTGTCCTGCGGCGCAAGGAATTCCGGCTGTTTGTGGAAGTCCGGGTCTTCGCCCTTGGCGGCATGCTCGTTGTAGTTGTTCAACGTCTCGACGAGGTTGCCTTTCGGGATGCCCAGCGCGGCCTCCATCTCCTCGACGGTCTCCCAGCCGTCGATGAAGGTGATCAGCGGGATCTCCGGGCGCTGCATGTGCGCCTCGTCGACGATCAGGTAGGCCGCGCTGTCGGGCTGATCCATCACGAATCCCGAAGTGCGGGAGTGGTAGGAGTCCTCGGTGACGAACCGCTTGCCGTCTTTGTTGACGATGATGCCGGTCAGCAGGGTGGACGGCGGATACACCGGCGCGGTGATGAACACCTGGTCCATGTGTTTGGTCGCCGCCCCGACAGATTCGCCCAACCGGATACCCAGACCGTCGTCGTAGCTGTTGCCCAGCACGAACGGCTTCTCGGCGAGCTTCGGGGTGAATTTGGCCACCATGTCCGGGTTCATCACGAACCCGCCCGCGGCGATCACCACTGCCTTGGCGCGGATCGCGCCGGTCTCGGTGAAGTGCTTCCACGACACCCCCACGACGGCCCCGTCCGGGCTGGCATCGTCGACGACGAGGTTGGTGGCGCCGGTCTCGTAGCGGATCTGCACGTCGAGTTCGGCGGCGCGCTTGAGCAGCAGCTCGATCACCATGGCGGCCCCCTGGGTGTCACCGGGCACCGGCACCTTGTGTCCGCGCGGGGCGGGCACTGCCATGTTCTTGAAGGGCCACACCTTCTCGTTGCCGGTGAACATCAGGCCTTCGGTGTTGGGCTGGATGACGGCCTTCTCCGGGTAGTAGCTCCGCTCGAAGGCAACCCCCAGTTCCTCAAGCCAGTTGAAATGTTCGACGCTGCCTTCGCAGTACGCGCGGATCTTGTCGAGTTCGGGATCGCGAGACACCGCGACGAGATACTTGTACATCTCCTCGACGCTGTCGCTGTGGCCGGTGGCCTGCTGCACGGCGGTGCCCCCGCCGAGGTAGAAGTGTCCCCCGGCCATCGAGGTGGTGCCACCGGCGGCGGCGGCACGTTCGAGTACCAGCACGCGGGCGCCGGCGGCCGCGGCGCTGACTGCCGCGCAACCGCCGCCGATACCGAATCCGATCACCACCACGTCGACCTCATCGGACCATTGGCTCACGTCCGATGCCTTGACCGCGGCGGGGATGTCGAGGCCACTCATTGCTGCTCCTGTTTCACGTAGTCGAAGAACGCCTGGATTTCGGCAGGGATGTAGGCGATCTCCAGGTAGGGCACTCCCGCCGCGGCGGCGGCCAGGTAGGCGAACTGCATGCCCCCGGGCATCACGCCCCGGGCGACCACCGAGGCGGACGGGCCGGCGGCCGCCAGCTGGGCGTCGAAGTCCTGAGCACTTTCGGCCGTCACACAGATGTGGTGCAGGCCGGGTCCGCTCGCGTCGAGGAATTCGGTGTAGATGCTCTCGCCGCGGGTGGGTGCGATCAGCTCGAGTTGGGTGTCTCCGGCGTAGCTCAGCGAGATGTCGGCGTGATAGTCGGCCGCGGCGCCGCGGTGCAGGCAGCTGTCGGGGCCGAAGTGCACGTCGGGCATCCGGATCCACTTCTTGGCACCGAGCAGCGCGGTCAACACGGCCTCGGTGGCGTCCAGATCGCGGGTGACCCAGGCAATCTGGACAGGTGTCTGACTGGTCATCGGCTTCGAGGATATCCCCGCCCCGCCGGTGTGGCTAGAACGTGTTCTAGTTGGGCTGTTCGCCGGCCAGCAGCCCGGTGATCAACCGCATCTGCTCGTCGAACAGCGCACCGGGCTCGGTGAAGGTGTCGGCCCCGTATTGGCCGAATATCTCGAGACTGATCGCCCCGATCATCAGGGCCCAGGCGGTGGTGCACCGGATCAGCAGTGCGTCGTCGCCGGCAAATCCGAATTCAGCGCGCACCTTGGCCAGGTCCGCCGACATCGGTTGGGCGACATGGTGTTCGGTGAGGGCGATGTCGCCGATCGCCACCCCGGTGGCCACCGCGTCGAAGAGCGCACCGACCACCCGGGTGCCCGGTCCGGTGGTCAGTTCGGCCGGGGCGTGGTAGCCGGGAACCGGGCTGCCGTAGAGCAGGGCCCACTCGGCCGGTTGCGCGGTGGCCCAGTCCCGCATGGCGTGTGCGATCGTCGCGACGTCGGCACGCCAGTTCGCCGGGGCTCGGTCCCGCGCCCGGTCGACGGAGTCGGCCAGCTCGGAGTAGGCGTCGACCAGGAGCAGGGTCAGCAGTTCGTCGCGGCTGGCCACGTAGCGGTAGACCGCCGAGGACACCATGCCCAGGTCGCGGGCGATGGCGCGGACCGACAGGCCGGCTGCGCCTTCGGTGGCCAACTGCTGCCTGCCCAACTCGACGATCTGCGCCTCGATCCGTTGTCGGGTCTCCTGCCGCTTGCCCACCAGCCGAGTGTGACACAACCGAGAACACTGCTCTTGTTTTCTCGCGAAGTCGATGCCAGACTGCAATTCAAGAGCACCGCTCTCTAATAGAGGAGACGCCATGACCACCCATTACCAACCTCCGAATGCCACCGCGCGCGCCCTCAACGCCGTCATCCGCGCGCTGGCGGAAGCCGGGGTCAGCATCGCCGGATCGCGGGCGCTGCGGGTTCGCGGACGCAAGTCCGGCACGGTACGCAGCGTGGTGATCAACGTGTTGCGGGTCGACGGCGTGGACTATCTGGTGTCCCCGCGCGGCAACACCCAGTGGGCGCGCAACGTGCGCGCGGCCGGAGCGGTCGAACTCGGACCGCGCTGGCGGCGCACGCCGGTTCGGGTCACCGAAGTCGCCGACGACGCCAAGCCCGAGCTGCTCAGGCGCTACCTAGCCCGATGGTTCTGGGAGGTCAAGGGCCACATCGCGGGCCTCACGCCGCAGTCCGACGACGACCAGCTTCGAGGCGCGGCCCCGCTCATCCCGGTGTTCGCGGTGACGGCTTAGCGGGGCAGGGCCGAACCCAGGTTCGCGTTGGCATCCTGGGCGGCGGCCACATTCACCACATCGGTGCCCTGGCCGGCCTGCTGGGTGGTGGCCACCCATGAGACGGCCGCGGGCAGGTTGCCCCAGGTGCTGTTGAACAGCCCGATGATCACGGCTTTGTTGTTGTCGACCGGCATGTAGACCGGCCCCCCGGAATCGCCCTTCTGGCTGACGACCCCGTTCTCCATGGTGAACCAGCCGTTGTTGACCCGCTCGATCGATCCGCAGCTCTCCCCGGTGATCACCCCGAAGTGGCAAACCGGTTGCCCGGCCGCCATCGGCGGGGCGGCATCGGCGACCAGCGCGCGACCCCCGGGCAGGATGTTGTTGACGGCGACGTCGGCGGCCAGGGTGATCGTCTCGTAGTCGGAGATCACCTGGTCGGTGCGCACGACGGCGCCGTCGGGGGTGTTGTCCTGGAACGTGGCGACCATGCCGATGAAGTGGCCGTCACGGTCGGTCACCGGGCCGTCGCCCCGGCAGTGACCGGCCGAATAGGCGACCCGCGCGACGGGATCGACATAACCTAGGGTGCAGACGTTGCTGGCCTGCCGGATCTCCATCCCGGGCGAGACCACTACGCCGGGCGAGGCCTGGGCCTGGGGCGCGACGATCGCGGACATCGCCACGGCGGCTGCGCCGGCGAGTATGCAACGAGCGAATAAGCGAGCCACCCTACACCCCGATCGGTCGGCGACCCGTCAACGACGCGGTCGCAATAGTGTGTCGACTGTGTATCGGTGTCGATCTCGAATCGTTACCAACGCACTATTGCGTACCCGCGCCGTCCCCGCATGAATCGGTCAGGGAATGGTGACGACCTGCCCGGGGTGGATCAGATCCGGGTTGGCGATGCCGCTGGCGGCCGCGATGTCCGGATAACGGTTGCCGTCGCCGTAGAACCGTTCGGCGATCGCCCAGAGGGTGTCGCCGGACTCCACGGTGTACGTCCGCGGCGCGGGCGGCGGTGGCGGTGCGGCCGGTTCTTCGGCGGCCGCCGGCGCGGCGTCGACCTTGACCTCGTCGACGACGGCGTCTTCGGCGACTTCCTCGACCGGGGCCGGTGGCGGTGGGGCGTCGGTCTCGGTGCGAGACGACCACGCCGGTCCGTCGGCCGCGTACAGCACCACGTTGCGGTCGTCCTGGACGACCAGCTTGACGTTCTTCTTGCCCTTGGTGTCGGAGTGCCACACCGGCTTGTCCGCGGTGTAGAGCACGAAGTTGCCGTCGGTCTGGACCTCGGCGCGCACCACGCTCTGGCCATTGGTGCCGGTGGCCCAGACGGCCTCGCCGCGCGCGGCGAGGACCAGGTTGCCGTCGTCCTGCAGGGTCAGGGTGTAGGCCCCGTTTTCGGACGTGAGCGAATCGCCCACTTCCAGTTTCTGTCCTTCGGTGAGTGTGTCTCCCATGACTTCCTCCTCCTAATTGACGCACGCGTCATAAGCGCGGCGACGTGAGCCTAATCAGGAAGCGGCGGCCCGTGGAGGGTTGTGCCCAACACGGAGGAAACTGTCAGGAATCGAAACCGAGGCCGAGGCGGTCGAGCGTGCGCAGGAAGACATTGCGCTTTCCGGCGTTGTGGTCGGCCTGGTTGAGCGACCATCGGGTTGCCTGGATCCCGATGCTGGCCACCGGCTCCGGTGGGAACGGCAGCGGCTTGCGGTTGACCATCTCCAACTCGGTCCGCTCGGTCGGATGTCCGTCGAGCAGATCCAGGCACACGTCGGCGGCGAACCGCGCCGCCCCCACGCCGAGGCCGGTGAATCCGTTGACGTAGGCGATGCGGCCGCGCCCCGCCAGACCCCAGTGCGCACAGAACCGGGTGTTGGTGTCGATCGCGCCGGCCCACCGATGACTGAACCGGACGTCTTCGAGCTGCGGGAAGGTGATGAAGAAGTGTGCCGCCAGCTTGCGGTAGGTCTCGGGTCGGTCTTCGTACATCGAGTCCACCCGCCGGCCGTAGTGGTAGACCGCGTCGTACCCGCCCCAGACGATCCGGTTGTCAGCCGAGAGCCGGTAATAGTGGAACTGGTTGGCACTGTCCCCGATCCCCTGCCGGGACTGCCAGCCGATCCGGTCGAGTTGTTCGGCGGTCAGCGGTTCGGTGGCCAACACGTAGTCGTACACCGGCACGGTGTGCAGCCGGTTGCGCTTGAGCAGGCTGGGAAAGACGTTGGTGGCCAAGACAACCTGATCGGCGGTGATCACCCCCGCCCGAGTGGTCACCTGCACACTGCGCCCCTCCCGTTGGACGGCCAGCGCCGGGGTGTGTTCGAAGATCTGCACGCCGGCCTCAGTGCAGGCTCGGGCGAGCTCGCACACCAGCCGCGCGGGGTGGACGATCGCGCAGGTCTCGGCGGCGACCAATCCGGCCAGATAGGTGGGCGAGGCCACCTCGGCGCGAACCGCCGCCTGGTCGAGGAACCGGCCCTCACCCACCTCGGCGCCCTCGCGTAACCACTCGACCTGGTGGGGTTCGGTCGCCACGGCCAGCATGCCGCTGCGTTCCCAGTCCACCTGCATACCGTACTTGGCGATATCGGCCTGCATACCGTCGAGATTGGCCAGGCCCAGCTTCTCGAGCTGCTCGAATTCGGTCGGCCAGCGGGACTTCCCGTTCTGCGCGCCGTGGGTGATGCTGGCCTCGACGAACCCGCCGTTGCGTCCCGAAGCCGCCCAGCCGACCCGTTCGGCCTCGATCAGCGTGACCCGCGCCTGCGGGTTGCGCTCCTTGGCGTGCAGCGCCGTCCAGAGGCCGGCATAGCCGCCGCCCACCACCAGCAGGTCGGTGGTCAGCTCGCCGGGCAACGCGGGGTAATCCGGCCGGGGAATGTCCAGCCACATCGACCCGAATACGGCGGAACCCAGCGCACGAGCGATCAGATCGGGGTCGACATTGCGATCGAAAACGGTCTGCACCCCAGCATGGTGCCACGCGCAGCCGCGCTACTTGGCGAACCGCGCCAACAGCGGCCCGATGATCGCCAACACGAACACGTAGGGGGTGGCCACCGAGCCGACCGCGGCGACCGTGCTGCCGGCCAGGCCGATGATCACCAGCGAGAACTCGCCGCGGGCGATCAGCGCGGTGCCCGCCCGCAACTGGCCGGGCCGGGCCACACCGTCGCGGCGGGCCGCGTAGGCGCCGGTGGCTACCTTGGTCGCGGCGGTGACGATGGCCAGCACCACGGCGACCGGCAGCATCGGGATCAGATCGGCGGGGTTCACCGCCAGTCCGATGGCCAGGAAGAACACCGCGGCGAACAGGTCGCGCAGCGGCGTCAGCACGGCCCGCGCCCGGTCGGCGGTCTCCCCCGTCAGCGTCAGCCCCACCAGGAAGGCGCCCACCGCTGCCGAGGCGTGCAGGTGCTCGGCGAGCGCGGCCACGATGAGCGTCAGCCCGAGGATCCGCAGCAACAGCTGTTCGTCGTCGGGGTGGGCGATGAGCCGCCCGACGTGGTGGCCCCAACGGTAGGACGCCGCGAACGCCGCGCCGAGGGACAGCATCGCGACAACCATCCAGAGCAACGCCTGCAGCCAGGTCCCGCCCGCGGCGAGCACGGCCAGCAGCGGCAGGTAGGCCGCCATCGCGAAATCCTCGAGCACCAGCACCGACAGCACTGCGGGGGTTTCCCGGTTGCCGAGCCGGTGCAGATCGTTGAGAAGCCGGGCGATCACTCCCGACGACGAGATGAACGTGATGCCTGCCATCGCCAAGATGCCGACGACGTTCATCCCGAGCAGCCAGCCGGCGACCGCGCCGGGGGTGGCGTTGAGCACCAGGTCCACTGCGGCCGAGGGCAGGTGGCGACGCATGCTGGCGGCGAATTCGCCGATCGAGAATTCCAGGCCGAGGGTGAGCAGCAGCAGGACCACGCCGATCGATGCGCCGGTGGAGACGAACTGTCCCGCCGCGGGCACCGGGGCGATTCCGCCGTTGCCCAGCGCCAGCCCGGCCAGCAGGTAAAGCGGGATCGGCGACAGTGCGTACCGGCGGGCCAGCGTGCCGAGGATCGTCAGGACTGTGAGGATGACGCCGAGTTCTAGTAGGAGCGCCACCGACACGGCCATAGATCAGCCTTGATCGACGATGCGCCGGACTCCGGAAATACCGTCCTCGGTGCCGATCACCACGAGCACGTCGCCGGCGTGCAGCACCTCTTCGGGCCCTGGCGAGGCCAGCACCTCCTCGTCGCGCACGATCGCCACGATCGAGGCACCGGTCCGGGTCCGGGCCTTGGTCTGACCCAACGGACGGTCGACGAATGGCGAGCCCGCGACGATCTCCACCTGACCGGCGTCCAGCCCGGGAACCTCTTTGGTCAGGTCGGCGAAGCGTTCCACCATCCGCGGGGCACCCAGGATCTGCGCCAGCGCGTCGGCTTCGGAATCGGTGAGCCGGAACACCGGGCGGGCCTGGTCGGGGTCGGCGGCCGCGTAGACGACGACTTCGAAGTCCCCGCTGCGGCGGGCGATAACCCCGACGCGGTTGCCGTCGGCGTTATCGAACTCGTAGCGCAATCCAACGCCCGGGAGCAGGACTTCCTTGACCTCCATGGGCTCCATCCTCGATGACGGGAGTGGTGTTGGCTAGGCCTCGACCGGCGCGGCGGCGGTCGCCGGCGTCCAGCCGGGCGGACCGAACACGTAGCCCAGTCGGTCGCGCCAGCGGGAGGCGGCGCGCACGTCGCGGGCGATTGCCACGTATTCGTGGGTTTCCAGCTTCCAGATGTTGAACGTGTTCACGGGCTTGGTCAGCCCGTAGTGCGGCCGGAACAGTTCGGGCTGGAAGGTGCCGAACAGCCGATCCCAGATGATCAGGATGCCGCCGTAGTTCTTGTCGAGGTATTCGGCATCCATGCCGTGATGGACCCGGTGGTGCGACGGGGTGTTGAAAACGAACTCGAATGCCCGGGGCAGCTTGTCGATCCGCTCGGTGTGGATCCAGAACTGGTAAATCAGGCTGATCGAGAAACTGGTGAACACCATCCAGGGCGGAATGCCCAGCAGCGGCAACGGCGCCCACATGATGATCTCGCCGCTGTTGTTCCACTTCTGGCGCAGTGCGGTGGCGAAGTTGAAGTAGCGGCTGGAGTGGTGGGCCTGATGGGTCGCCCAGACCAGCCTCACCCGGTGGGCGATCCGGTGGTAGGCGTAGAACAGCACGTCGACCCCGACGATCGCGATCACCCAGGTGTACCACCGGGTGGCCGACAACTGCCATGGCGCGACGTAGGCGTAGAGCGCCGCGTAGCCGAGCAGCGCCAGGAACTTCCAGGCACCCATCGTCGCGACCGACACCAGCCCCATGGAGATCGACGCGCGCGCGTCGCGGGCCAGGTAGGACCCGCGAACGGGCTGATCCTGGGCGTCGACCAATCGTTCGAGCTTGCGTGCGGCGGTCCATTCGATGGTCAGCAGCAGTACGAAGAACGGGATCGCGAACAGCACCGGCTCGCGCATCTGCGGCGGGAGAACGGACAGTAGTTCTCCGATTCGGTCCACCCTGGCACCTCCCGCGGGGGAGTGTAACCCGAATCCGCGCCTTGTTAGACACGGCGTCAGGAGTGGCCCGGATCAGCGGAAGCTGAGCACCTGATCGCCCCAGGCCAGGCGAACCTGGCGGTCCAGATCGTCGACCAGCTCGTCCTGGCGGTCGATGACCAGGGTGGCCCGGCCGTCGGTGCGGTAGGGCTGCCAGTTCGGTTCCCCGGCCGGCCCGGCCGGCTCAGCGGTGGCCGCGAAGTTGGTCCAGCGGGTGCGCATCCGCTGCGACAGCGCCTCCCCGGTCTTCAGCCCGCCGAGCTTGAAGGTGACGTCACGAGACCCGGACACCAGGTTGCCCCACACGTAGATCAACTCGGTGGCGTGCGCGGCGCCCAGCCGGATCAACTTGAAAACGGGTGTCGCCCAGTCGAATCGGTACAGGAATACCGGAGCGACGGCACTGTGGCCCTCGGCGAACCACACCGTCGGCATGCGAAAGCCCACGTCACTGGCCACGCCGAGGCTGCGGGTGCGGGCCCACCGCGCCGGGTAGGCCGAACCGATCTGCTCTTCGGACGGCAGTTCCAGGCCCGGCTGGTCGTCGGCGATTTCCTCGAACATCGTGCGAATCGCCTTGGGCGCGATGGGCATCAGCGGCGAACGCATGAACCGGAACAGCGCGGCCTCATCCTTGTTGGTGCCGATCAGCAACGGCACCGGATGGGTCTTGCCGGCCCGGGCGACGGACACCGGATAGTCCGGGACCAGGTCACCGTCGACGGTCGGCGCGAACGCCAGCCGGCCCGGAGTGGCGGTCGGTACGTGGTCGAAGACGTAGGCCGAGGCGTCGACCAGCGCCTGAACCGGGGCCCGGTGGGCTTGTTGAGCGGTCATGCCGAGCCGGTCGAGGATCAGACCGGTGACGGTCGCCGCGCGGCTGCTGTCATAGACCGAGGTGGCCGGTGAACTCTGTGCGATGGCTCGGGAGAACAGTCCGGCGGCCGCCGGCACCGCCAGCAGTGTGGTGACGACGCCGGCCCCGGCGGACTCGCCGAACAGGGTGACCCGGTCCGGGTCGCCGCCGAAGCCGGCGATGTTGTCCCGCACCCAGCGCAGCGCGGCCAGGACGTCGCGCAACGCGATGTTGCTGTCGAACCCGGCGGCGGAGAAGTCCACGAAGCCGAGCGCGCCGAGCCGGTAGTTGATGGTGACCACGACGACGTCGGAGTCTGCGGCCAGCACCGACCCGTCATAGAGCGGCTGGCTGCCGGAACCGAAGATGTAGGCCCCGCCGTGCACCCACACCATGACCGGTTTGCGCGCATCGGGTTCGGCTGCAGAGGGTGCCCACACGTTGAGGAACAGGCAGTCTTCGTCGGCGCGGGTGCCCAGGCCCATCGGGATCGGGCTGCGCGGCTGGGGACTGACCGAGCCGAACGCTGTCGCGTCGACGATTTCGGTCCACGGCTCGGGCGCAACCGGGGCGCGCCAGCGCAGTTCCCCCACCGGGGCGGCGGCGTAGCGAATGCCCTTCCAGGTTTTGACCCGGCCGTCGTCGATCCCGCGCAACGGGCCGTAACCGGTCTCCACCACGGGCCGGTCCACCACCTGCCGAATGTTCGCATCCGCTGTCATCGTTCTCCCTCGCTACAGCTCGGCGTAGGACACCACCCGTCCACGTTACCGACGGGTAATGGTGGTAACCGGGACACTTGCCGTGTGCCTGCTCACCGGGGCGGCGCCGGTATGGCGGCTGCCACAACCTCGTGCCCGGCTATCCTGGCCGAGCGATCGAAGCCGATGGAGGTGCGCGGGTGCGGAAGTGGGCGCTGCTGCTCGCCGCCATCGCCGTCGAGGTCAGTGGCACGCTGTCGCTGCGGGCGGCGCAGGACCGTCCGGCCTGGCTCATCGTCGTGGTGGTGGGCTACGTCGCCTCCTTCTACTTCCTGACCATGGTGTTACGGGCCGGGATGCCCGTGGGTGTGGCGTACGGCATCTGGGGCGCGCTGGGCACCGCGGCAACGGCCGTGCTGGCCGCGGTGATCTTCGGCGACCCGTTCACGACGCCGATCGTCGCCGGCATCGGCCTCATCATCGTCGGGGTGCTGATGGTCGAGTTCGGTTCGCGGCACCCGGCCGGCGAGGAGACCGGCCCATGATGTGGCTGACGCTGGCGGGAGCCATCCTGATCGAGGTGTTCGCCACGATGTCGCTGCGCGCCTCGGACGGCTTCCGCAAGAAGGTGTGGATCGCCCCGGTGGTGGTCGGATACGTGGCGGCGTTCAGTCTGTTGTCGGTGACCTTGTCACTGGGCATGCCGGTCGGCATCGCCTACGGCGTGTGGTCGGCGGCGGGGGTGGCCCTGGTCGCGGTGATCGCGCGGGTGCTGTTCGCCGAGCCGCTGACCTGGGTGATGGCGGGCGGTATCGCGTTGATCATCGCCGGTGTTCTCACGATCGAACTGTCCGGGTCCGTGCGCTGAGCACCCTTGCCAACAGCAGCGCCGCCAGGCCCGCCACGGGCACGGTGAGCAGGCCGACCCGCAGCGATGCCGCGTCGGCGATCGCCCCGACCACGATCGGCGAGGCCAGGAATCCCATCCGCATAAGCCAGGTCAGTGCCGTCAGACCGGTGCCCGGCCGTAGTCCGGGCAGCTCGTCGGCGGCATGCATCGCGGCGGGTACCAGGGTGGCCGAACCGAATCCGGCAGCCGCGAAGCCGGCGATCGTTCCGGGGACGCTGGGCAACGCGAGGGCGGCACCCATCCCGAGCGCGATGATCAGTCCGCCGGCGCGGGCCACCGCCCGCTGACCGAAACGGTCGACCATCCGGTCTCCGAAGAGGCGGCCGAGGAACTGGAAGCCGACCACCGCGACATAGCCCAGTGCCGCGATGGCGGCCGGCGCGGCCAGCGAGGTGTGCAGGTACAACGTGGCCCACGAACTGCCCGCATCCTCGATGACCGCACCGGCGATCGCGATCGCCACCAGGGCGGCCAGCACGAGGTAGACGGCGCGGCCCGGGCGCGGGATGCCACCGCCGTCGCGGTGCCGGTCGGGTTCGTCGTGGTCGGGGCCCGGCAGCAGGAAGCGGTAGCCGATCAGGCAGACCGCGCTGAACAGCAGGCCCGACACCGACAGCTGCACGGCGCGCGGGATGCCCAGATAGATTGCCCCCGCGCCCATCAGGCCGCCCAGCATGGCTCCCGAGGACCACACGGCATGCAGTGAGTTGATGATGAAGCGTCCGTAATTGCGCTGGACCCGAAGGCCGTGCAGGTTCTGGGCGACATCGGTCACCGAGTCGGCGGCCCCGGCACAGAACAACGCCGCGGCCAGCGTCGCACCGGTGGGTGCCAGACCGGCGGTGACGGTGAACACCGCGATCAGCACGCTGCCGGCGACGGCGACGACCGATGACCGGAACCGCCGGATCAGCGCGGCCGCGGCCGGCCCGCTCAGCAGTGCGCCGGCCGAGAAGGCGGCGACCGCCAAACCGAATGCCGTGTTGGACAATCCGAGGTCGGCTTTGATCTCGGGGTAGCGCGGCAACAGGTTGGCGAACAACGCACCGTTGGTAAGGAACAACCCGGCCGTTGCGATCCGGGCCCGGTGGTTGTTCACGTCGAGCCCGGTCACGGGAGCCGAGGTTACGCGAGGCCGCTTCCGGTCAACGGGTTCGGCTTCAGCACCGGCAACGGAAAGACGGTATCGGTGGCCCCGGCGTCGAGACTGGCGTCGAGACTGTCGTAGAGGCCGACGGTGTACATGCCCGTCGACGGCACCCGCATGGGCAGGTGCGGCGCCAGCACCCGGTACTTCATCGGCACGGGCGGATTGTCCGGCCAGTCCCAGCCCAGCTCGACGGCGCCGACGCGTTCACCCTCCGGTGAGGTCGCCACGATGTACAACCGCGGGGTGTACTCGGTGCCGCCTTCGGCGCACACCCCGACCACCATCGGAAGCGAGATCTGCGTCGGCAGGCTGTCGACGTAACAACTGGTCATTGGGAAGCCCTGGGCGCTCACACCGCCTTCGCTGTCCTCGACGGCACTGCGCGACGGCGCAAACGTTATGACCCGCATGTCTCCCCTTCAGCTGATGTCCGGACCACTGCGCCGGACCACTCCCCACGGGCCGCGTGCCCACCGAGTCGGCAGCGCAAACATGGAGCGGCTGTCCCACCGCACACGAACGGTGGCGACCAAGCAAGATGACACCCATGACACTGCCGGACCCGTCGCTGTCCGACCTCGCCCGTCGTTTCGGCGTGGCCACCGAGTACCACGACTGGACCGGCCGACACGTGGCCGTCGGTTCGGCCACGCTGGTCGCGGTGCTGGCGGGACTCGGAGTCGACGCGTCCTGCGAGGACGGCCGGGCCGCTGCCCTGACCGACCTAGATCGGCGGTACTGGTCGCGGTCGTTGCCGCCGACGATCGTCGGCCGGACCGATCAGGAGACCCCGTTCTGGGTGCATGTCAACCACGGCGACCCGGCGCATGTCTGGGTTCAGCTCGAAGACGGCACCGTACGCACGGGCATGCGCCAGGCCGACAACTTCACGGCGCCGTTCGACCTGGGTGGCCGGCTGGTCGGGGAGGCGACCTTCGTGCTGCCGGCCGACCTGCCGCTCGGCTACCACCGGGTCCATCTGAGTTCTGGCGGGCAGGACACCAGTACCCCGCTGATCATCACCCCTGGGTGGCTGGGGCTGCCGGAGCGGCTCGGGGCGCGACGTACGTGGGCCTGGCCACCCAGCTTTACAGTGTGCGATCCAGGAACTCCTGGGGTATCGGCGATTTGAGTGACCTGGCCGATCTGGCGGTGTGGGCCGGCGGTGAGCACGATGCCGGCTACGTATTGGTCAACCCGTTGCACGCGGCCGCGCCGACCAAACCCATGGAGCCGTCGCCCTATCTGCCCACGTCGCGGCGATTCAGCAGTCCCCTCTACCTGCGCGTGGAAGCCATCCCCGAGTTCGCCTACCTGCCCAAGCGGGGTCGGGTCTGGAAGCTGCGCGCCGACATTCGAGCCCGAGCGGCCAAGTTCGACGGCATCGACCGAGACGCCGCGTGGGCGGCCAAGCGCACCGCGCTCAAGATGGTGTACCGGGTCCCGCGCCCGGCCGGTCGTCAGCTCGCGTTCGAGGCCTACAAGCGCCGGGAGGGACGCGCGCTCGACGATTTCGCGACGTGGTGTGCACTGGCCGAGAAGTACGGGGCGAACTGGCACGAGTGGCCGGCTGGTCTGCAGCACCCGGCCAACGCCGATGTGGCCGACTTCGTCAGCCGGCACGCGTCGGCGGTGGACTTTCATCGCTGGCTGCAGTGGCAGCTCGACGACCAGTTGGCGGCGGCGCAGTCCCAGGCGGTGCGCACCGGCATGGCGTTGGGCATCATGCACGACCTCGCGGTGGGCGTGCATCCCGACGGTGCCGACGCGTGGGCGCTGCAGGACGTGCTGGCGCTCGGCGTCACGGCCGGTGCCCCGCCGGACGAGTTCAACCAGCTCGGTCAGAACTGGTCGCAACCACCGTGGCGGCCCGATCAACTCGAAGAGCTTGGCTACCAACCCTTCCGGGCCCTCATCGAGGCCATCCTGCGGCACGCCGGAGGTGTCCGCATTGACCACATCATCGGGTTGTTCCGGTTGTGGTGGATTCCCCGGGGTGCCTCCCCCACCGAAGGCACCTACGTCCGGTACAACCACGACGCCATGATCGGAATCGTGGCGCTGGAGGCCCACCGGGCCGGTGCCGTCGTCGTCGGCGAGGATCTGGGCACCGTCGAGCCCTGGGTTCGGCATTATCTGCACGCGCGCGGAATTCTCGGCACCTCGATCCTGTGGTTCGAACTGGACCGCGACGGTCATGGTGGACCGCTGGCGGCGGAACACTGGCGGGAGCTGTGCCTGTCCTCGGTCACCACCCACGATTTGCCGCCGACACCGGGATATCTGGTCGGCGAACACGTCCGATTGCGTCATCAACTCGGCCTGCTCACCCGGCCCGCCGAGGACGAACTGGCCGATGACCGCGCCGAACAGGCCGCGTGGCTGGCCGAATTGCGCCGGGTCGGTCTGCTGGGGGCCGAGGCCGACGAGGAGGACGTCATCCTGGGCCTGTACCGCTATCTGGCGCGGACGCCGTCGCGGCTGTTGGCGCTGGCGTTGACCGATGCGGTCGGTGATCGGCGAACGCAGAATCAGCCGGGTACCACCAACGAGTATCCGAACTGGCGGGTGCCGCTGACCGGACCCGACGGCAACCCGCTGCTGCTGGAGGACGTGCTGGTCAGTCCGCGGGCACGGGCGTTGGCAGCGGCGCTGCGCGAGGCCACCATGCCGCGTCCGGAGTAGCACCGGATGCCGAAGCTCAGTGCCGGGGTGCTGCTGTACCGCATCGCCGACGGCGTGGTCGAAGTCCTGATCGGGCACCCGGGCGGCCCGTTCTGGGCGCGTAAGGATGACGGAGCCTGGTCGATTCCCAAGGGCGAATACGAATCCGGCGACGATCCGTGGGCGGCGGCCCAGCGGGAGTTCGCCGAAGAACTGGGCCATCCGGTCCCGCCCGGTGCGCGCACGGACTTCGATCCGGTCAAACAGCCCAGCGGCAAGGTGTTGACGGTGTTCGCCGTCGGCGCGGACTTCGACGTCAGCGACACCCGGTCCAACACGTTCACGATGGAGTGGCCGCGGGGATCGGGTCGGGTGCAGGAGTTCCCGGAGTTGGACCGGGTGGGCTGGTTTTCGGTGGCGCAGGCGCGGCGCAAGCTGTTGAAGGGGCATGTGGTGTTCCTGGACCGTCTGCTGGCCGTGCCTCATCTGGCGGGACTGAGCGAAGGGGATTCCTGCGCAGCGGGTTAGCCTCACCGCGTGAAGGTCGCCGTCGTCGCCCCCGTCGCGGCCGGGGTCACCGCCGATCCGGTGTGGATCGCCGCGTTCGCCCGCCATCTCGAGGCCTGCGGTTTCGAGTCGATCGTGGCGGTCGAGCACACCGTACTGATGACCCGCTACAGCAGCGTGTACCCGTATGACGCGTCCGGGCGGGTGGAGCTGGCCGCTGACTGTGTGGTGCCGGACCCGTTGGACCTGCTGGCCTTCGTGGCCGGGCAGACCAGCACACTCGGCTTGGCCACCGGAGTGCTGGTGTTGCCCAATCATCACCCGGTGGTGCTGGCGAAACGGGCCGCCACCGTCGACGCGCTTTCCGGTGGGCGGCTGCGGCTCTGCGTCGGGGTGGGCTGGTTGCGGGAGGAGGTGCAGGCCTGCGGGGTGGACTTCGACAGCCGCGGCCGGCGAGCCGACGAACAGTTAGCGGTGCTGCGGGCGTTGTGGGCCGACAACCCGGCCGGGGTCAGCCATCATGGCGAGTTCTTCGACTTCGACGATGCGATGAGCTATCCCAAACCTGTTGGCGCCCTGCCGGTTCACATCGGCGGGCACAGCCGGGCGGCAGCACGGCGGGCCGGGCGGCTCGGTGACGGCCTGCAACCGCTCGGGGTGGGCGGTGCGGACCTGGCGGAGCTGGTGGCGGTGATGCGGACGGCGGCGCGGGATGCCGGTCGCGATCCGGACGCCCTCGAACTGTCGCTCGGCCACCTGGTGACCAAGATCGACGCCGAGCGGGTGGATCGGCTGGCGCGGGCGGGTGCTGACCGTCTGGTGCTGGCCATGCCACCGGTCACCGATATCGAGGAGGCCAAGGATGTGCTGTCGGCGTGTGCGCAGCGTCTCGGATTGTCACCGTGAGCCTTTCGGTCGGCGATCGTCTCGCGGTGTCGCAATTGGTGCATCGTTATGCCGCCGGGGTGGACGATCGCGACGTTGATGGTGTGGTCGAATTGTTTGCCGTCGCAGCCGAATTAGTGCTACCCGACCCACCCGATGAGCTTGACGCGGTGCGTTCGCACCGGGGTCGCGATGCCATTCGCGGCGCGCTGGCCGCCGTCACTGGAGTGGGGCGCACCCGGCACAGCATCGGCTCGGAGGTGTACCGGGTGGGCTCGAATCCTGATGTGGCACATGGTCGTGTCGCCGCGACGGCGCATCACTGGAGCTGGCGGCCCGAGGGCATCAGCGATCTGGTGTGGTATCTGCGCTACGACGACGACTATGCACGCGTCCGCTCGGGGTGGCTGATTGCGCGACGCGCGTTGACCATCGATGCGATCGAGACCAGGCCCACCCGTCGATTGCGCTAGGCGGCTGCAGAATCGCCCAGCCGGCCGGATCGACTATCTCGATGACAAAGCGGCAGCTGGTGGCATAACCCATTCGCGGCCGAATTGCGGTCCTCTCTGTGCCGGAACATCTGTCGATGTATGCCGCCTTGCTTCACACAGCCGGGACTGTGTCGCGCACCGGCCTCAATCTCGCTGACTTATCCCCAGTTTCGGGTTGGTGCACAGGTTGGTTGATGGTGGGGTGTTTTGTCACTGTGGGGTCGTAGGATTCGAACATGCTTGCGATTGAGGTGGGTGAGGCGTTGGGCGCGATCGATGCCGCGCTGGCTGCCTTGGGCAAGCTGGATCTGACCGGGTTGACCGGTGGGGATCTGTTGGAGCTGGCTGCTCGGTGTGAGCGGGCCGCCCGCCATCATGATGTGATCCGCCACGACCTCAGTTATGAGCTGCACCAGCGTGATGTCAGCGAGCTTGGAGGGGCGGGGCATAAGGTGCTGGCCGACTGGTTGCGGATCACCCCGGCCGAGGCCCGCCGCCGCGCCCGGGTCAGCGACCCGCTGACCGCGCACACCACCGTGACCGGTCAACCCCTGGCCCCGGTCCAGCCGGCCACCGCGGTGGCCTGGCGCGACGGTCGTCTGGACCGCGAACACCTGCGGGTGATCGGCCGGTTCCTGACCGAGCTGCCCCTGGAGATCACCCCAGAGATTCGCGCCGAGGCCGAAGCGTTCCTGGCCGAACACGCCGTGTTGTTGCGGCCCGATCAGTTGCAGCGCCTCGCCGAGCGGCTGGCGCTGACGATCAACCCCGACGGGGTGTTCACCGATGAGGACCGCAACCGCAAACGCAGCGTGCACGTGGGTCGCCAACACCTCGATGGGATGAGCCAGGTCCAGGGTTGGATCACCCCGAACTGCGGGCCTACCTCGAGGCGTTGCTGGCCAAATACGCCGCCCCGGGTATGTGCAACCCGGCCGATCAAAGCGCGGTCACCGACGGGGAGCCCGACCCGGCCCAGGTCCAGGCCGACACCCGCACCGTCGGGCAACGCCAACACGACGCCCTGATGGCCGTCCTGCGGGCGAGCCTGGGTGATCCGAAACTGGGCCAGCACAACGGGCTACCGGTCACCGTGATCGTCTCCACCACTCTGCAACAGCTGCAGGACAAGACCGGCCACGGGCTCACCGGCGGCGGCAGCATCCTGCCGATCACCGAGGTGATCCGCCTGGCCCGCCACGCCTACCATTACCTACCGGTGTTCGACCAGGCCACCGGCCAAGCCCTGTGGCTCGGGCGCGCCAAACGCATCGCCTCGGCCGACCAGCGAATCGTGTTGCACGCCAAAGACCGCGGCTGCACCGCCCCGGGCTGCACCGTGCCCGGCTACAACACCCACGTCCACCACGCCACCACCGACTGGTCCGACGGCGGCAACACCAACATCGACGACCTCACCTTCGCCTGCCCCCAACACAACCAACTCGTCGAAACCGGCGGCTGGAGCACCCGCAAACTCCCCAACGGCGACACCCAATGGATCCCCCCACCCCAACACCACCTACCCGGCACCGGCACCGGCACCGGCACCGGCACCAACACCTACCACCACCCCGAGAAATTCCTCACAGACTGGCAGCAGCCGTGAGCCCGCTACCGTACCCCGGCGGCTGCCTCGGCCAGCGCGTCCGTGGCGGCCTTGCGCCGCATCTCGATCACCCCGCCGATCTGGCGAGCCAGTCGCGGATTGTGCTGCACCACAGTGTTCATCGCATCGCGCTGTATCGCGACGATCGTGGTGTCGGTGAGTGCGACCACGCCGGTCAGCATTCGCTGCCGGGTCAGCGACGTGCCACCGATGTAGTCCCCCACGCCCAGCCGCCCCACGGACAGTTCGCGACCGTCGTCGGCATAGACGATCAATCCCACCGACCCGGCCGTGATGAACCCGACCGCCTCGGGGACGCTGTTGACCGCCTGGATGATCTCGCCTTCGGCGTACAACAATTGCCGGCCGCCCTGGGCCATGACCGTGGCGGCCTCCTCGACGAGGCCCAGTGCCGCGGCGATCCGTTGCACCTCGGTGTCCACATACGCCTTGGCCGTCTTCGGTTTCGGGCTGGTGCCGTCAAGGTGCAGTCCGGCGCGTTGGGCGGCGTACCAGGCGCGGTGCAGCAACAGCGCCCTCGTGCGCCCCTCATCGGCCGGTGAGGGCACCGGCACCGACACCTTGTACTTGGCCTCCCCGACGGCCACCACCTTGGCGGGTGACGTCGGCAGCCGCGTGGGCAGGCCGGTGGCCACCGACAGCAGCGCTGCCGCCACCGCACCCGGCGGGTCTTCGGCGCCGAAGGTGAGTGTCGCGGTCGCCTGATACACCGCACCCTGAGCCCTGCTGAGGTTGGTGAACGATCCGGTCGCCAGCATGGCATTGGGCACCACCTGGATGCCGTTGCCGGTGTCGATGTGTGCGGCGCGCCAATTCACCTCGACCACGCGGCCTTTGGCTGCCGCGGTGTCCAGCCAGTCGCCGATCCGGAACGGTTGCTCGAACAACAGCAGCAGACCGGCGATCACCGGGCCGACAGCGGTCTGCACCGCCAGGCCGATGACGATCGACGTGACACCCACCGCGGCGACCAGTCCGCCGATGTTGGCGCCCCAGACCCAGGACAGCAGCACCGCCACCCCGATGAGGATCAAGACCAGCCGGCCCAGATCGATGAAGATGCCGGGCAATCGTTCCCGCCAGCTTCCCGTGCGCGCCTCGCCGAACAATGCGGCGTTGGCCCCCGACAGCAACAGCAACATGATCAGGAAACCGAATACTGTCGCCGCGATCTTCGACCAGGTGGCATCCACGTCGGCGTGCTCGAGCTGGGCGATCAGCAGATACACCGCACATGCTGGCAGCACCCAGTTACGCAGCAGCGCAACGGGTGTGGCATAGGAGCTGCCGCGCCGGGTCAGGAACCCGTGCAACTCGTTGAGCAGCAGCAGAGCCAACGGCAGCCCGACTACGATGCCGAGCGCCGGCCAGAACCACGGCTGTGTCGTCAACCCGCTCATGCCGATTGCCGGCTTCCCACATCCAACCGCCATACCGGTTCGCTGCCGTCGGCATTGCTGACCGTACCCGCATCGGAGAACGAGTAGATCCCCACCACGGCTTCATGCACCCGATCGCTGACGAACACACCCGGCGCCTTGGTGGCGGCGTGCACCCGGTTGGCCAGGTCCACCGCCTCGCCCCAGAGGGCGTAGATCTTCGAGCGCTGGCCTACCAGGCCGCTGGTCACCGGTCCGCTGTCGATGCCGGCCCGGATGGCGAGGTGGGCGCCGTGCTGATCGTTGAAGCGCCCAACGATGTCGGTGAGTTCGTTGGCGAACGCGATGGTTCGGCTGGCGTGGTCGACCCGCGGGACCACCACACCGCAGGTTGCCAGTAATCCGTTGTCCTGCATGCTGCGCACCCGTTCGACCCCGTGGCGTTCGGCCGCCTCGTCGAAGGCCTCCACGAGCGAGTTGAGCATCGCGACCGACTCAGCGGTCGGCATGGATCGGGAGTAGTCGTCGAAGCCCAGCAATTGGGCGTAGATGACCGATACGTCGCGGTAGTGGGTGCTGATGTTCTCCTCACCGTCGCGGTAGCGGCGGGCCACCGGCTCCGGCATCAGCGTGGCGAGCAACTCATCGTTCTCGCGGCGCTGGTCCTCGATGAGCTGTTGTTTGGTGTGCAGGCTCGCGCTCATATCGTTGAAAGCCGAGGCCAGCTCTCCGATCTCATCCCTGGCCGTCACCGGCACCGAGACTCCGAGCTCTCCGCCGGCGACCCGGCGCACCGCGTTGGCCAGGCTCTTGATCGGCCGAATGAGGATGCGACTGAACAGCAGTGCCAGCAGCGATACCACCAGAACGATCGCCGCTGTCGACAGGGCGATATTGCGAGCGAACGTGTTGACCGGGGCCAGCGCCTCGGACTTGTCGATCTTGGCCACCAGCACCCAGTCCAGCCCCGGTATCTCCAAGGGGGCATAGGCGACCAGAGCTTCGGGGCCGATGTAGTCACGCGCAGTGGTCACCCCGGTCTCACCGGTCAGCGCGCGGTTGACGGCCAGCTTGTCCACCGGCTGCAGCAGCACGCTGCCCTTGACGGCGACTTCCCGCTCGGCGATATCCTCCGGGGTGCCGTCGGCGATGACCTCTTCGGCGTAGTGCTTGGGGTCGGTGAGCAACTCCCGGGACACCGAGCGCATCAGTTTGTCGGGGCCGGCCAGATAGGTTTCGCCGGATTGCCCGAGGCCGTCCTCGACCCAACGCCCATGCCCGGTCATCACATCGTTGATCTCGTCGAGGGACAGCTGCAATGCCAGCACCCCGGCGATCACCCCGTCCCGGCCGATGGGCGACAGCACCCACTGGGTGGGCTTGCCGTAGGAGGGGACGTATCGCTCGAAGTCGCTGATGAACGTCTGGTCCACTGACGTGGCCTGCAGCGCTTCGCGGTAGGCCCCCGCCAGGGCGGTGGTGCTGTATGGACCGGTGGTGATGTTCGCGCCGAGATCGACACCCTTGTATGCGGTGTAGACCACGTTGCCCGCCGTATCGAGGATCATCGCGTCCTCGAACTTGAACCGCTGGGTCAGGTCGGCGAAAAACGGTTGATACCGGGCGTTGACCGCCGACCACGCACTCGGATCGCTCGCCGACACCATCTTCAACGACGCGTCGAAGTCACCGCGTGCCGGCACCGTGTACTCGTACTGCAGATAGGTCGCGGCGTTGGAGGTCGGCTTGAACAGCGAGGCGTCGACCGGTTGTCCGGTGCGTTCGGCGAGGGTGGGCCCGAACACCGTCGAGTAGTATTTGGCCACCGCCTGTTCAGCGTCCGGCGGCAGTGGCGTCGTCTGAAGTTCGTTGAATGCCTTGGTGAATTCGTTGACGGCCGCGATCGACTGGGTGCCGTGCGTGACGATGGACGCCGCGTCGGTGATGTCGGTGTAGAACGAGGTGATCTCGCGAGTCCGGGACTCTCGAAGTTGGGTCAGCCGTTGATATTCGGCGTTGCGCAGCGAGGTCGTGCCGGACACGTAGCCGATGGCGCCGGCGATCACCACCGAGATGATGCTGACCGCCAGCAGCATGATCAGCAGCTTGGATTGGAATCCCAGTGATCGGTGCCGGCCTCCGCGTGACAGTGCACCCGATAGTCGCACCACGTGGTACCCCCGCTCGCCGGCCAGCATCTCCGCTGATCAGGCAGGATGCTAACGCATCCGGCGGCGTGTGGCGTCAGTTCCGCGACTGCAGTGCCTGCTGGCCGAAGGTGCCGGTCTGCAGCGAACCGTCCGGCAGCACGAGTTCACCGCTGTCCAGCCGGGAACGCAGGTAGGCGAAGGTCTGTGCGGTTTGGGCGAACAGATGCTCACCGGCGACCAACGGGGCGCGGACCTCGCCGTCGGCGGCGGCGAATTGCGGCAGCGGTTGCACCACGGTGTGGTAGTCGACGTTGAAGAACAGCGGGAACGAGTAGCGCTCCTCCTTGACCTTGCGCACCCGATGCGAGGTGGCGACGAAGGCGCCGTTGGTCCACAACTCCAGCAGGTCACCGACGTTGACGACGAAGGTTCCGGGGATCGGGGGGACGTCGATCCATTCACCGGCGCCGTTGAGCACCTCCAGTCCGGGGGCGGTCGGCTTGAGCAGGGTGAAGCATTCGTAGTCGGTGTGCGCCCCGATGCCCTGGGTGTCCTGGGCGTCCGGGTTGTAGGGGTAGTAGATCAGCCGCAGTTGGCTGGGCGTCTTGGTGGCGTGGCGGGTGAAGGTGTCCGGGTCCTCCCCCAGCGCTACGGCGAAGGCCCACAACAGGTCCTGGCCCACGCCCAACACCGCCTGGTAGTACTCGGTGACGGTCTCGGCGAATCCCGGCAGCGCTGGCCACACGTTGGGGCCGAGCATGGGATTGCCGGCCAGGTGGTCGGGGTCGTCGGCGGGCAGGTCCAGTGCGGTGTCGAACGCCTCTTTCAGGTCGGGCTTGTCACCGTAGAGGCCCTCTTCACCGACCGGCACATAACCGCGGTGGCACGTCGACAAGCCGATGTAGGACTTCATCTTCTCGTCCATCGGCAGGGCGAAGAACTGTTTGGTCGCGCTCAGCAATCGGTCGAACAACTCGTCGCCGACGGTGGTTCCGGACACGTAGAAGAACCCGACATCGCGGGCGGCCGCGCCGAGTTCAGCCGCGACCCGTTCGCGCTCCGCACGATCAGCCGAACGCAGCCCGCTGATGTCGATCACCGGCACTGATTGAAATGATGTCGCCCCACTCACAGTGTCACGCTTCCTTCGCTTTGCTTGACTTCCCATGTCATGTCGTCGTCGACACACAGCCGGCCTGCCGTCAACTGCGGACTCAGGACAGCACCGATTCGGTCGGGGCAGGCGGATTGTGTTATCCGCCAACCTGTTGCGTCAACCTCGCCCAGCGATACCTCGGCTGCCTCAGCCTGCTGGTAGGCCCAGCCGAATCGGGTTCCGACGCGCAGCAGGATCCCTGTCGCCGGCCCGGCCGAGAGCACCAGGCCCCAGCACGGCTGCGTCGGGCCCGGCTCGCGGCGCCAATGCTCGGTGTAGTCGGCGTGCACACCGATTTCGACCAATGTCTCACCCTGCCAGCTCATCTGACCGGCATCGGGCAGGCCAGCCGGCTGCATGTCGACGAGTCTGGACCATTCGAAGACGTCGACGCGCTGATCGAGCCGGCCGGCGAATCCCTGCCCGGCCCCCGCACGTCGACGAAGGTCGAGATGCCCTGCAGCCACAGCACCGTCGTTCCGGTGTCCCGGGAGCCGTCGGACTCGATCAGCAGGGTGCGCCGCCACAATCCGGCACATTCGGCGACCATCGGGGTCATCGCGCCGCCTGCCATCGGGCGCGCAATTGGGCAAGTCCGGCTTCGGTCGGACGGCCCAGTGCGCGGACCCGGGCGATGCCGCCGTCCGGATAGGCCTGCACCCGGATCGCGGTCACGGCGGGGGCGTCGACCACGTAGACCTGCCGCGCATCGGCCAGCAGCCGGGTGCGGGGCAACACGATCTCCTCGAATGACAGTGCCCACCAGGGCCTCCCCGGACTTGGCGTGTCCCGCGTGCCGCGCACGCACACCTCGCGGGAGGCGTTGAACACGAAGTAGGAGGTATCGACCTCGATGCGGTCCAGGTCGGTCGGTGTCAGGAACGAGATCGTCACCGCGTCGTGGGTGTCGGGTCCGATGTCCCGTCGGCGCCTGGCCTCCCAGCCGGCGCCCATGTTGTGTGGCCGGTCGGCGGTGATCAGTGCCCGGGCGTCGGAATAGAAGGTGTCGCTGCAATGCTCGACGCGGCCACCCTGCTCGATACCGGACACCTCGACGGTGACCCCCGCCCACAACGCCGGGTCGGGAATGGGGTCGCCGTAGGCCCGAAGCCTGGCCACTCCGCCGTCGGAGGCGATCACCAGCTTGAGGTGGGTGTAGCGGCGGTGATCGGCCACCTCGACGGGATTGTGCGCGTCGGCCTTCAGCGCCGTCGGGGCGGCCAGCGGGCGCCACTGCACCGCCGGGGCGCACGGGTCGTCGCCGGACGCCAGTGCGGCGCCGTACAAGGATGCCGCGGTCGGGTGATTACCGGTGAAGAACCGGGTGTCGACGTCGATGCAGCGCAGTCGTCCCGGGACACCGAGCCGAACGATCACCCAGTCCCCGGCCGGGGCGTGCCTGCGGGTCTCCCAGCCGTCGACCACCTCGCCCCGCAGGTCGAAGGTGCCCGGTACGAACGCCGGCTCGGCCGGCTCGATCAGGCGTTCCTTGAACCCGAACGATTCGTCGCTGGCCGCCACGACGCTGCCGCCGACTGCCCGGCAGGCCAGGTCCAGCAGGGTTTCACAGGCCTTTGTCACTGCGGCGGTCACCGGAGCACCCCCAACGCGCGCGACAGTGGCCAGTGGCTGCGCGGATTGTCGGGACCCGGTGCGTAGGCACCCGCTTTGCTGGTGGACAATCCGAGGCCGACCAGCATCTGGGCCAAACCCACCGCGGCGGCCACCCCGTCGACCGCGGGCACCCCGAGCGCACCGGCGATCGCCGCGGTGACACCGGCCATACCGGCGCAGCCCAGGCAGATCACGTCGGCACCGTCGATGCGCACCGCCCGTTCGGCTTCGGCGACGATCGCCGCCACCGCGCCCTCGGGATCGGCGTCGACTTCCGCGGTGCCCAGTCCGCAGGCCCGCACCGATGCGCAGTGCGCCCCCAGCCCGGCCAGCAGCAACCGATCTTCGATCGGCGCGATCGAGCGGGCCAGCGTGGTCACCACCGAGAATCGTCTGCCGATGAGATTTGCGACGTGAGCGGCGGATTCGGCGATGTCGAGCACCGGAACGTCCAGCATCTCCTGCAGCGCGTCCTTGCCATGCTCACCGAAACCGGCCAGCACCACCGCGTCGGCGTCGAACTCGCCGGCCGCCAACAGCGTCGACACCACGTCCATCACCCCGACGGCGGACAGGTAGCTTTCCGCCGCCGAATCGATGGCGGCGGCTCCGAACGACGGCTGTGCGGTGTGGATCTCGGTTCCCGGCGCGGCGGCGGCTCGCGCGGCGGCGTCGATCTCGGCTGTCATCGTCGGCGACGTGTTGGGGTTGAGCACCAAGATCTTCACGCCGGCACTCCCCTGGCCGCCGACAGCAGTTCGCCGCGACTGTCGGCACCCACCGCCCGGCCCTCACGCCACATCTGCCGCACCACACCGGCAAGAGTGCTGCCGTCGTATGGGGTGAGCGGATGTCGGTGCAACAACTCGTCGCCATGCACCACCCAGCGGGTGTCGGGGTCGAACACGCAGAAGTCGGCCCGGTGGCCCGGCGCTATCTCGCCGCGATCGGTCAACCCGGCCAGTTCTGCCGGGGCCTGCGCCATCCACCGGCACACATCGACCAGCCCGAATCCGGCGGCCCGGGCTTGGGTCCACAACGCGGGCAACGCGATCTGCAACGAGCTGATCCCGCCGAACGCGCGGCCGAAGTCGCCACCGTCGAGATCCTTGAGTTCCGGGGCGCACGGTGAATGGTCGGATACCACCATGTCAAGGGTGCGGTCGGCCAGTGCGGCCCACAGCCGCTCACGGTTGTCGGCGGCGCGGATGGGTGGGCATGCGGCGAACACCGTGTCGCCGTGGGCGACGTCCTCGGCCGCGAAGGTCAGGTAGTGCGGGCAGGTTTCGGCGGTCACCGCGAGCCCGGCGCGTTTCGCCTTGGCGATCAGCGGCAGCACCCGGGCGCTCGACACGTGCACGATGTGGGCCCGTGCCCCGGTGTCGGCGACGGTGTCGAGCACGATGCCCACCGCGTCCTCCTCGGCGGCATCGGGTCGAGACCGCAGGAAGTCCGCGTAGTCACCACCGGCCGGTTGCGGGCAACCGGCCAGCACGCGAGCGCTTTCGGCGTGCACCAGCATCACCGAATCCAGCTCGGCCACAACGCGCATCGCGGTGTGAAACTCCTCAGGGCTCAGCGGCGGGAAGTCCGGATTGCCGGACTCGGACAGGAAACACTTGAAGCCGAACACGCCGGCATCGGCCAACTCGGGCAACGAGGACAGGTTCGACGGGATGACACCACCCAGAACCCGACGTCGACATGGCACCGGCCGTCGGCCGCGGAGCGTTTGGCGTCCAGCGCGGCCGCCGTGGTGGTCACCGGGTCGCTGTCCAACGGCATGTCGACGACCGTCGTGATGCCGCCGGCCAGCGCCGCCGCGGTGGCGGTGGCGAACCCTTCCCAGTCGGTGCCCGGTTCGTCGATGTGCACATGGGTGTCGACCAGCCCGGGCAGCAGCACGACATCGGACCCGACAACGGTCTCGTCGACCGTCCCGAACACCGCATCGAAATCGGCGACGGTTCGAATCCTGCCGTCCGCCAGACCGATCGCGGCCGGGCGGATCGCACCGCCGATCACCGCGCGGCGTGCGCGGATCACGTGCTGCACGGTCACCGCGGCCGCACCGGACCGAACCGCTCCTCGAAGCGACGCGTCAACTCCGGCCACACGTGCGGGTCGTGGCCGGGCACCAGTTCGTATCCCTTGTCCGAGGCCAGTTTCTTGAGCCGCCGGATCGGCTCGACCGTGTCGGCGGGGTCGACGTCGATGAACCCGCCGATGGGCAGCTCGTGTTCGATGTTCTCGGTCAGGTCCGCGGCGTCGAACGCGAACACGAATCCCCCGCCGCCCACTGTCGGGTCGAGCTCGACGACGAAGCTCTGGTGTCCGGGGGTGTGCCCGTAGGTCGGTACCGCAGTGATCCCGGGTGCGATCTGCGCTTCACCGTCGGCCAGCACCCAGTCGATGCGTGGGTCGTCGAAATCGATGCGGTTGATCGCATGGTGTTCCGGCTCCGGATGATTCGACAAGCCGTACTCGACCTCACGACGCTGGGCATGGACGGGTACCTTGCCGGCGAACAGCTTCAGGCCACCGGAATGGTCATGATGCAGGTGCGAGAGCGCGACGATGTGGATGTCGTCGACGTCGACGCCGATGTCGTGCAACGACTCCTCGATCGGTTCACCCGGGCCGGGTAGCACCGGGACATACTCGACGGTCGGGAAGAACCGCCGGTACAGTGCCGGATCGCGGATCAACGCGGTGTTGAAGCCGGTGTCGAGCAACACCCAACCGCCGTCGGTCTGCAACAGCACACCCGGCACCGGCTCCCGCATCCGCAATTCCGGTGGCGCCCCGTAGACCGACACCGACTTGGGCAGCTCCTCCCAGCCCAGTGTCAGCAACACGATCCGGCGAACACCTGTCCTTGACACGCCGTCTCCCAACGCCATCGGACCTTTTCCGGCCTAGCCGACCGACAGTGCGGCCAGCCGCAGCGTGTTCGGGTCGGTCACCACGTGCGCCTGCTCGACACCCTTCAGCCAAGGCTGAGCGACCATGAAGTCGTTGACGTTAGCCACATTGAGCCAGCAGCCGGTCTTGACGGCTTCCTCTCCAGCCGTGGAGAAGTCGGCGTTGTCACCCGTGGGTAGGCCCTTGGCCAGAGCCGCGGTGACGGCAGGTGCCGAGCACCCGAAGAAGTTCAGGCCGCCGTCGGCATCCCAGGAGATGTGGCCCCAGGTATAGGGCGACGGTGCGTCCGGCCAGCCGAGGTAGGTCATGATCTCCGGCCCAGCCTGCCCGTCCCCACCGATCCAGCCGTAGATCTCCGAGGTCGGGTAGGCCTGCACCTTGGCATTGAGTCCGGCTGCGGCCAGCTGAGTCTGAATGAGGTTGCTGATCAGCTGGTTGTCCGGGTTGGACGAGTCGTAGCCGATGGTGACGCTCTTCTGGTCGGCGGGCAGCCCCGCGGCGACCTGGGTCAGCACCGACGGATCGTGGGTCACCGACTGCTTGCCGTACTCGGCGGCCATCATGTTGGCCGGATAGATCTGGTCGGCTTTCTTACCGCGGCCGAAGTACGTCTGCTTGACCAATTCGTCGACGTCGATGGCCTGCATCACCGCGTTGCGGTTCTTGACGTCGGTCATCATGCCCTTCTTGGGGTTGATGTAGACGAAGTTGGACATCATGGTCGGCAGCGAGTAGTTCGCGAACGACTTGTTGTCGAGGTAGGACTGCACCGCCGAGGATGGCAGGTCGTGCAGGATCGCCGCGAGCTGACCGTTGTTGAACTGCAGCTGTTGGGCCGAGACATCGGTGATCACCGGAAGCTCGACTTTCTCGAAGTAGGGCTTGGTGCCCCAGTAATCGCCGAAGGCGGTCAGCTCGTACTTCGAGCCGACCTCCGCTGCGGTCAGCGTGTAGGGGCCGGTGCCCAGGTCATGGTTGGTGAGGTAGCCCTGGGCATGGTCGCTGCCCCCGTTCTTCTGCAGGCCTTCGGGGCTGAGCATGCGCGGCCCGTACGGACATGCCAGGTAGTCCAGGAACGCCGAGTTGGGTGCCTTCAGGGTGACGGTCACACCGTAATCACCCTGGGTGGTAACCGAATCGATGTCGGAGACCATGTAGGCGGGGCCCTGGTTGACGGCCGCGCGCCGGTCGAACGAGGCCTTGACCGCGGCGGAGGTGAACGGGGTGCCGTCGTGGAACTTGACTCCCTCGCGCAGCTTGAAGGTGAAGACCTTGTTGTCGGGGGAAGCCGTCCATTCGGTGGCCAGCAGCGGCTGCAACTCAGCTTTGTCGGTGCCGCCCTTGTACTGCAGCAGACCTTCATAGGTGTTGGTGGTCAGCAACAGACCCTGCCCGGCGTAGTAGATGTCGGGGTCCGGCGGCTGGCCCGGATCCTGCAGGAACGACAGGTGCAGCACCTTGTCGGTCGGAGCGGCGTTGGGCGTGCTCGGGCCACCGGAGTTGGTACCGCCGCAGGCGGTCACGGTCAGTGCCGCTGTCGCCCCGATCGCGAGGATCGTACTGAGTTTCTTCATCGTGCGGCTCCTTCGAGTACCGGGGTGGCAAGAGAGTCAAACGCGGCGAGGATTTCGGCGCTGCTGCGTACCGCGCCGGACTGCAGGTATTCCATGGCTTCCAGGGCGGCTTCGTGGGCGGGCACCGACGAGCCGCCGACACAGTCGGACACCACCCGCACGTAGAAGTCGCGCTGATGGGCGTCGGCGAACGTGTAGTGCACGCAGACGTTGGTCAGGCCACCGACCAGAATCAACGTGTCGGCCTTCAATCCGGACAACACGATCTCGAATTCCGTTCCGATGAAGCCCGAGTAGCGCCGTTTGACGATGTGGAACTCGTGGTTGGGTCCGTCGAAGTCGGGCAGCAGCCGCGGATGCAAGGGGGTGCCCTTCCTGCCGTCGACGCAGTGCACACCTTCGGTGCCGTCGAGTTCACGCCCGAAGTCCACACCGCTGGGACGGTGCACCTCCTGGAAGAACACGATGGGGATCTGTGCCGTGCGGGCGGCGGCGATGAGTCTTTCGGCCACCTCGATCCGGCTGTCATAGCCCGGCATGTGGGCGATGCCCATCTCCTCGGCGGGCATGTCGCCGCTCTCCTGCATGTCGACGACGACCAGAACCGGATTGCCCACAATCAGTGGCTGTTTCGGCACCTAACTTATCCTCCTGTGACGGCGATTCGGGGGTCTGCGGCGGCCTGGAGCAGGTCCACGGCCGTGTTGATGAAGACATAGAGTGCGCCGAGCATGAGCGTCACCCCGGCGATGGCCGGGAAATCGGCTACCGGGATGCTCTGCGCGATGTACTGACCGATACCGGGCCAGCCGAAGACCTGCTCGACAACCAGCACACCCGAGAACATCAGACCCACCTGCAGCCCGGTCATCGAAAGCGCTGAGCCGACGCAGTTGCGCAGCACGTGCCCGGCGACAATCCTGCTCTCGGACAACCCTTTCGCCCGTGCAGTACGCGCATAGTCACTGTCCATGTCGGTCAGCAGGCTCGAGCGCAACACGCGGCCGATGGCCACCGCGGGGCCGAGCGCGATCACCAGGGCCGGCAGGATCAGGTGATGCAGCGCGTCGGCGACGACGTCGAAGCGTCCCGACAGCAGGCCGTCGACGGTGAGCAGCCCGGTGGGCCCGGTCGGTGGATTGCTGATTGCGGTGCGGCCGTTGGCCGGTACCCAGCCGAGCTTCTGGTAGAAGACGATCAGGCCGAGGATGCCGAGCAGGAACATCGGTGCCGAGGCGCCGGTGAACAGGATCCCGCGCAGCACAGCAGATCCGCGCCATTTCAGGGTGGTGCTGAAGGCCAGTAGAACGGCGAGCAGCAGCGCGATGCCCATGCCGTAGAGCGCCAGCTCCAGGGTGGCCGGGAAGAACGAGCCCAGGTCGGAGGCCACCGGATGCCTTGTCCGGTAGGACGTTCCGAGGTCGCCGCGCACGGCGGCCGTCAGGTAATGCCAGAACTGGGTGGCGACGGGGTCGTTGAGACCGAGCGCTTCACGCCGGGCGGCGACCGCCGAGGCGGAGGACTGCGCGCCCATCTGCGCCTTGACCGGATCCAGCGGGGAGATCTTCTGGAGCACAAACATCACCGCCGTCAGTGCGACCAGGATCGCGACGGTCGCCGCCAGCCGGGACGCTATGAAGGTTCGCACCGCTGCCCTCCTAGTTCGTCTTCATCAGGTTGCGCAGGCTGTCGCCGGCGATGTTGCCGATCAGGGCCAGGACCAGTACCCCGAGGCCCGGCATCACCGGCACCCACCACTGCTGCAGGAAGTAGCTGAGGTTGCGGGCGGCGTCCGCACCCAGTTCCGGGGCGGGTGCGGACTGGCCAAGACCCAGGAACGACAACGCCGCCAGGGTCAGGATCAGTGTGCCGATGTCGAGGCTGGCGGCCACCAGCGCGTTGGGGACCGCGCCGGGCAGTAGGTGGCGCAGGGCGAGCCGGACCCGGCCCACCCCGGCCAGCCGCGCCGCCTCGACGTGCGGGCGCGCTTTCAACCGGGCGATCTCACCGCGAACCAGCCGGGCGTAGAACGGCCACCACACGATCGACACGGCGATCAGGGTGTGGACGAAGCCGGGTCCGAGTGCGGCGACGACCGCGATGGCCAGCACCGGTGCGGGCAGCGACAGAAAGCCGTCGGTGATGCGCATCAAGGTCGCATCCAGCCAGCCGCCCGCAGCGCCGGCGATCAGCCCGACCAGGCCGCCGATCAGCAGACCGACAGCGACCACGACCAGGGCGGCGAACCAGCTGGACCGCACACCGTAGAGCACGCGGCTCAAGATGTCGCGCCCGACGCTGTCGGTGCCGAGCAGGAAGCCGTTCTTGCCCGGCGCTTGCAGCGGCATGCCGACCGGGACCAGCGGGTCGTGCGGAGCCAGAACGGGAACGGCGACGGCGATCAGCGTGACCAGCAGGATCAGTGACACGCCGAGCCAGTTGAGCACCATCGCGCGGTCGGTGGGCAGCGCCAGCATCCGCTTCTCGCGGCTGCGCAGCAGCGCCGGGGCGGGGAGCGCGACGGCCATCAGCGTGCCTTTCGTTCGATACAGGCGACCTGGTGTGGGCTGCCGGGGATGCCTTCGAGGCGCACGTCGAGCTCGGGCGCGCTACAGGTGTCGATGGCGATGGGGCAGCGCGGGTGGAATGCGCAGCCCGTCGGCGGGGAGAGCGGGCTGGCCGGCTCGCCGGTCAGCACCCGGCAGTCTCGGCCCAGATCGGGAATGGCGTCGACCAGTGCCTGGGTGTAGGGGTGGGTCGGCCGGCCGATGACGTCCTCGGCGGGGCCGATCTCCACGATGCGGCCCAGGTACATCACCGCGATCCGGTCGGCCACCACGCGGGCCACCGACAGGTCGTGGGTCACGAACACCACCGACATGTCCAGGGTGCGGCGCAATTCGCCGATCAGGTTGAGCACCGATGCCGCCAGCGACACGTCCAGCGCGCTGGTCGGCTCGTCGCACAGCAGCACCTGCGGCGGGATCACGGTGGCCCGCGCCAGGGATACCCGCTGGCGTTGCCCGCCGGAGAGCTGCGCGGCCCGGGATTTGACCACGTCCTGGGGCAGTCCGACGCGCTCGAGCACCGCCGCCACGGCGTCCCGGCGTTGAGCCCGGGACATGTCGGTTTCGCGCAGCCGCTCCCCGATCAGTTCGCCCACCGACAGCCAGGGGGTGAGCGAGGCGCCGGCATCCTGGAAGACCATCTGCGGGCGTCGATTCCCGGCCAGGTCGACCTCACCGGTGGTGGCATGCTCCAGTCCGGCGATGATGCGCAGCAGAGTCGATTTCCCCGACCCGCTCTCGCCGACCAGGGCGACGGATTCGCCGTGCGCGACCGTCAGCGACACACCGCGCAGCGCTTGAAGTTTGCCCTGGTGGGTGCCGGAGCGGTCGAGCCAGCGGCGGCGCACGGTGAACGCCTTGGTGACGCTGCGGACGTCGACCGCCGCCGGCTGCTCGCCGTCGATCTCGGCCCCGGCCTCGAAGGGTTCGGTCTCGGCGGCTACGACAGCGGCCAGCTCGGCGCGCATCTCATCGGGTTGCAGGATGCAGGCACTGACCCGGTCCGCGCCGACCGCGACCGGATCCGGTGGCGTGGTGGAACACTCCGGCCGGGCCAGCGCGCAGCGCGGCACGAAGGCACAACCCGGCAGTGGCGCGCTGGGGCTGGGCACCTGTCCGGCCATCGCCGCCAGCGGGCGGTCGCGGGCGGTGTCCAGGGTGAGCCGGGATTGCAGCAGACCGTGGGTGTAGGGGTGCGCCGGGGTCGCGAGAACCTCTGCCGTGGGGCCGATTTCGGCGATGCGGCCGGCGTAGAGGACGGCGATGCGGTCGGCGATCTGGGCGGCGACCCCGAGGTCGTGGGTGATCAGCACGATGCTGCAGCCGATCTCGGTGCGCAGCCGCTGCAGCAGTGCCAGTACCTGGGCCTGCACCGTGACGTCGAGTGCCGTGGTCGGCTCGTCGGCGATGATCAGCTCGGGGTTGCCGGCCACCGCGATGGCGATCATCACCCGCTGGCGCAGCCCGCCGGAGAGTTCGTGGGGGTAGGCCCGCATCCGGCGCCGGGGATCCGGGATGCCGACGGCCGTCAGCAGTTTGAGGGCCTCGGCGCTGCTGCCTGCGACTTCCTCGACCTGCTTGCCGATGCGCATGGTCGGGTTCAGCGAGGTCATCGGGTCCTGGAACACCGCACCGAGGTCGAGGCGGCGAACCTTGCGCAGCTGCTTGGCGGCGCCGGTGAGCATGTCGGCGCCGCAGACCTGCACGCTGCCGTCGGTCTTGGCCCGCGCACCCAGCAGGCCGAGCATGCTGAAGCCCAGCACGCTCTTGCCCGAGCCGGATTCGCCGACCAGACCGATGATCTCGCCCGGGCTGATGCGCAGTGACACACCGCGCAAGGCGTGCACGTCCCTGCCGTTGCGGCGGAAGGTGACACGCAGATCGTCGACCGCAGCGACCACGTCGCCGTCCGGCGTGGCTGCCGGGACGTCGGGTCGTAGCGCAACACTTGCGGCGCTCGCCATCGGAGGGTCTCCCGTGAGGTGAGAAGGTCGCGAGGATGCGCTCACCGGTGAGCCATCAGCCTGTCGCTTGACAGTTTTGCGGGCCCGGTGTCGCCGTGGGTGTCGCTGGCGTAACCAATCCTTGCCGTGGCGTAACCGATAGGTATCGTGCGTTTCTGTCGTGTGACAGAAAATGCGTGGGTCTGTCTTTTCCCAGGTGGTGTGCGCCACGATCGGACACATGGCGACGACGCGGGCGGGGCGCCCGCGCTTGACCGAACGGCGCAGACCCGGCACGACCGCTCGGGACGAGATTCTGGACGCCGCGGCGGAACTGTTCACCACCCGCGGCTATGCCAGCACGTCAACCCGGGCGATCGCCGAGGCGGTGGGCATCCGGCAGGCCTCGCTCTACCACTACTTCAAGACCAAGGACGAGCTGCTCTCGGCGCTGCTGCATCAGACCGTGACCCCGACGCTGGACTTCCTGTCCGCACTGCAGCAGGCCGATCCCCCGCTGTCGGTGTCGCAGCGCCTGCACGCGCTGGCCGCGTTCGACGGTGCACAACTGCTCACCTCGCGCTGGAACCTGGGCGCGCTGTATCTGCTGCCCGAGCTGCGCGAGGCCCGGCTGGCCACGTTCTGGACCGAACGGGAGCGGCTTCGGCTGAGCTATCTCGATCTCAGCCGCGAGATTCTCGCCGCGACCGGCATCGCCGACGACGCCGCGGATCTCCCGTTTCGACTGGTCGAGTCGCTGGTCAACATGTGGGCTCACCCGCCGCGACCGGACCGCGCGGCATTGCCGCACCACGTCGCCGACGCGTGCCTGCGGGTGCTCGGCGTCACCGACGACGTGCTGGGCCCGCTGCGGCAGGCCACCCGGGATTGCCTGATCCACTACGCCGAGACGGGCGGACTACCGGATTTCGGTGTCGTGGTGGGCTGATGATGCCAGCGCGCCCCGGACCCGCCCGCGCTGGACGTTTGTAGGATCGGGCCATGCCGCTGGCCGACGGCGAGACATTCGCCGGCTACACCATCCTGCGATTGCTGGGCGCGGGCGGAATGGGCGAGGTCTACCTCGCCCAGCATCCGCGACTCCCCCGCCGCGATGCGCTCAAGGTGCTGCCGGCCTCGGTCAGCGGTGACGGCGAATACCGCGCGCGGTTCGAGCGCGAGGCCGATATCGCCGCCACCCTGTGGAATCCGCACATCGTCGGCGTGCACGACCGCGGCGAATTCGACGGGCAGCTGTGGATCGCGATGGATTATGTCGACGGCACCGACGCCGCCGAGCTGCTGAAGAACTATCCGAACGGCCTGCCCCAGCGCGAGGTGCTCAACATCGTGGCCGCCGTCGCGCAGGCGCTCGACTATGCCCACGACCGTCATCTCCTGCACCGCGACGTCAAACCGGCCAACATCCTGATCTCCCGGCAACAATCCGGCAGTGAGCGAATTCTGTTGGCGGACTTCGGTATTGCTCGGTGGGACAATGACTCAAGCGGTCTGACCCAGACCAACATGACCGTCGGCACGGTGTCCTACGCCGCGCCGGAACAGTTGATGGGCCGCGATCTCGACGGTCGCGCCGACCAGTACGCGCTGGCCGCCACGGCCTACCATCTGCTGACCGGCAGGCCGCCGTTCCAGCACTCCAACCCGGCGGTGGTGATCAGCCAACATCTCAGTGCGGCCCCGCCGAGCCTGGGTGATCGCCGGCCCGAGCTGGCCAACCTCGATTCCGCATTGCGCAAGGCGTTGTCGAAAGATCCGGCCGACCGGTACGAACGGTGTGTCGACTTCGCCCGCGCGCTGTCCCACCACATCACCACCCCGCTGGCCGGCGACGTTCTCGCCGACCCGGACTCCACCCGGCTGACACCCATCGCCGACGCCGCACCGCTGGGCGGCGAGCCGGCGCCGCCGGGCCGGCCGTGGCTACGGGCCAAGTTCGTGCTGCCGGCAGTGATCGTGGCGCTGTTGGCGGTGGTGGCCCTCGCCTTCGTCGCCGGGCGCGACCGCGGCGAGACCGTCGCCTCCCGGGACGACCTGCGCAGCTCGACCACCACGGCTGCGTCCAGCCTCCCGCCGCCACCGCCGGTGGCCACCACGACACCGGCGACACCGGCGATGACGTCGACGACGGCGCCGACCAGTGCTACGCCGACCGATACCGACACTGTCACGGTGGAGCCGACGCCGACCGCCGTGATCGGATCGAACTGCACCGAGCCGGGGGCCACCGGCACCACCGCGGACGGCGCCACCGCGTACTGCACGCAGCTGCAATACACCAACCGCTACCTGTGGTCGGTGCACCAGGACGTGATCCCCAATCCGGTGCTGACGTCATCGCCCACCGTGCCGCCTCCGGTGGAGGACGAGTCGCCGGTGCGGATCTGCATGCAGGAAACCGGCCACACCCGGCTGCGGTGCGCCGAGGAGATTCTCCGCGGTAACGGCGGCTGACCTGCTGTCGTCCTGCGCCGAAACCGACGATTCGCAGCAGAACAACGAGTGAAAGCCAGCAGAACGTCGACTTCGGCGCGGGATCGTCGGGCGGGTATGAAACATCCGGAGGCCCTTGTGACGATAGAGGTCGCAAGAGGCTGGTGGGATGCGCTCGAAGGGCGGCTTCCAAGGTCCCTGCGCTATGTTCGTCCGGAGACACAACGGAGGTTGGAGTGAAGAGGCTCATCCTGGTGGCCGCCGGCGCGCTTGTCGCGGGCTCGGCAGCGGTCGCCCTCAGCACGGGATCCAGCAGCGCCGACCCGAACGCCGGCGGCACGCTCAACATCCTCGGCGAACCGTATTACAAGGCGGTGGCCATCCTGCATGCGCAGGGTGTCTCGACGACATTCGGCGGTTCGGTGGGCAGTGACGTGCCGCAGGCCAAGTGCATCGTGCAGAGCCAGAAGTACCTGGCCAGCGGCAAGATGCAGTTGATGCTGAACTGCACCGCGGCCGCCCAGCCCGAGGCGCCGCCGTCCGGCACCGCAGGCACCGCGCCCGCGCTGCCGTCCGACGGCGGCAGCCGCCCGACCGCCGGTGCGCCCGGCGTCGTCACGGTCACCCCGACTCAGGTCGGCTGACCCACCTGCTCGGCTAGACTCTCTCCCCAGTCGGGGCATTGAACTGGGGAGGTTCTGGCATGCTGCGACCACGCCGTTTCGAGCGTGAGGTCGATCCCGGCCCGGTGCAGATCCAGGCCCGCAAGGTGGCGTTCGACCTTTCCGGTGTGCCGTTGCACTGGATTCCCGGGCATCCCGTCGCCTCGAACATGGTCGGCTTGCTCAACATCGTGCTGCCGGCCGCTGAACGTTGGTTCGTGGCCACCTACAACGAGGCGCTGCCGCTGGTGAAAGATCCCCGGCTGGCTGAGGACATGCGCGGGTTCATCGGCCAGGAGGCGACGCACGCCGACACCCACGAGAAGATCCTGCACGGCTTCATGGTCGCCCGCGGGGTCGATCCCGAACCGATCCTGCGCCAGGTCGACTACCTGTTCGAGAAGGTCCTCTCGCCCAGCACCTCACCCGACCCCCGCCGCCGCCTCAACCACCTGTGCGACCGGCTGTGGCTGATCGCGGCGATCGAGCACTACACCGCCGTGCTCGGCGACTTCGCCCTCAACTGCGCCTGGGATGACCACAACGCCGACCTCACCATGGTCGACGTGTTCCGCTGGCACGGCAGCGAGGAGGTCGAGCATCGCACCGTCGCCCACGACGTTGCGGTGTATTTCCACGACAGCTACCTCGACCGGATTCGGTCGATGGGTCTGGCGGTGGCGATGATGGCCGGCTTCTTCCTGCGCGGGCTCTGGTATCTGTGCCGCACCGATCCGCAGCAGCAGATGAGCTGGTGGCAGATGCAGCGGCTGCGGGCCCGCGACTCGAAGCTGGGCCTGCTGCCCAAATACCGCACGCTGTTCGGTACCACCACGCTGACCTATTTCCGGCCGGGCTATTCACCGGAAGACGTCGGCTCCACCGCGCAGGCGGTGGCCTACCTGGCCAGTTCGCCCGCCGCAAGAGCCGCGCACCTGTGACGGCGTTGAGCCGGCTACTGGCCACCCCACCGAGCGCGTCGGGACGCAGCCGGCACGACCTCATGCTCGGCCTCGTCGATGCGGCGGTCACCGGTATGTGGGCGGTGAGCGCGGCGGTGCGCCGTCCGGCCCCTCCGCCGGACGGAGCCGGGTTGTTGACGCTACAGGTGATCGAGCGCAGGGTCGTCGCGCGCGATCAGAACGTGGTGGCGCTGACGCTGGCCGCCGAAGGGCGCTCGCCGCTGCCGCCGTGGCGTCCCGGCGCCCACCTGGACATCCATCTGCCCAGCGGGCGGATCCGGCAGTACTCGCTGTGCGGCGACCCGGGTGTTCAGACCAGCTACCGGATCGCTGTGCGCCGCATACCCGGCGGCGGTGGCGGTTCGATCGAGGTGCACGACGAGCTCGACGTCGGTGCGAGGGTGCAGACCGGCGGCCCGCGAAATGCCTTCCCGCTGACCGTGCCCGGCTACGGTTCGCCCGCGCGGCGGCTGCGGTTCATCGCCGGCGGAATCGGCATCACCCCCATCCTGCCGATGCTGGGCCTCGCGCAGCGGATGGGCGTGGACTGGTCGATGATCTACGTCGGGCGCAGTGCGGAGTCCATCCCGTTCCTCGACGAGGTGCGCCGGTTCGGTGACCGGGTGGAGATTCGTACCGACGACGTGCACGGCGTCCCGTCTGCGCAGGACCTGATCGGCGACTGTCTCGACGATGTCGCTGTCTACACCTGCGGGCCGGCGCCGATGCTGACTGCGTTGCGCCGGCTGCTGGCCGGTCGTGACGACGTGGAACTGCACTTCGAACGTTTCGCGGCGGCGCCGGTGGTCGACGGCACCGCGTTCACCGTGACGATTGCGTCCTCGGGCGCAACGGTCGAGGTGACACCGGAGGAAACGCTGCTGGCTGCGCTGCAGCGCGCCGGCGTGCCCGCACCGTATTCCTGTCAGCAAGGATTCTGCGGCACCTGCCGGACGCAGGTCATCGATGGCGCCAATGGCGTTGTGCAGCATCGAGATACGCTGCTGACCGAGCCGGAACGCGCGGCCGGGATGATGCTGACCTGCGTGTCACGCGCACCCGAGGGCGGCCATCTGCGGCTGGACCTGTAGTCAGTCGGCCTTCGGCATCGGGATGCCCTCACTGGCGGAGAACTGGGCGTCCTCCTGCGAGGACAGTCCCATCGAGACCACGGTGCGCGGGAACAGAAGGTCGGTGACGTAGGCCAGGCCGACCGCCCAGCGATTCACCATCCGCGGAAGCGAATACAGGTGGTAGGCGCGGGTGACCGCCTTGGCCGGATACCCCGACAGGTGGATGTTCAGCGGGTTGGCGACGGCGTAGTGCGGCCCCAGGTCGACGACCAACCCCATGTTGCGGTGCCGGTAGTCCTTGGCGGTGCCGTACCCCAGGCTGGCGGCGACGTTGCGGGCCAACGTCTTGCCCTGCCGCACCGCGTGCTGCGCGGTGGGCGGAGTGATCTTGCCCGGCTGGGTCAGATCGGGCACCGCGGCCGCGTCGCCGGCGGCGAACACATCGGGATGGCCGGGGACCCGCAGGTCGACCCCGACCTTCAGGCGTCCCTTCTCGGTGGGCAGTCCCAGCGTCTCGATCAGCGGCGCGGCGGTCACCCCTGTCACCCAGGCGACCGTCCGGCAGTCGACCCGCGAATCATCGCTGAGCACAACATGATCGGCGTGGACTTCCGTCAAGGTCAGCCCCAGCCGAACCTCGATGCCGCGGGCCGTCAGCACATCCATGGCCGCCTTGCCCAGCTTCTCGCCGACCTCCGGCATCACCTGTTCGGCGAGGTCGAGCAGCAGGAAGCGCACCGACGCCGCGTCAAACCCCATCTGGCGTGCGGCGGCATCGGCCAGGGCGCGCAGCTGAGCGACCAACTCGGTACCCGAATACGACGCACCGACCACCACGATGGTGCGCCGCCCGGCCGCCACCGCCGGATCGTCGTCGATGGTGGCCAGCTCGAGTTGTTCGAGCACATGATCGCGCAGATACAGCGCCTCGGCGGCCGATTTGAGGCCCCGCGCGTACGTCGCCAACCCCGGGATGTCGAACAGCCGGGTCACCGAGCCGGGCGTCAACACCAGTCGATCCCAGCGCATCTCATGGGTCCGGTCGTCGGGATCGGTGTAGGCCAGCGTGTGCGCGCTCAGATCGACCTTCTCCACCCGGCCCCGGACGGCGCGTACGCCGCGTAGCGTGCCGGCCAGCGGGATCGTCACGAACCGCGCATCGACCACCCCGCCGGCCACGTCCGGCAGCAGCGGTGTGTAGAGCATGTAGTCGATCGGCGAGACGATGGTGATGTCCACGTCGCCGCCGTGCCGGCGCACCTGACGCTGCAGCCGGCGTGCGCATTCGAAGCCGGTGAAACCGCTGCCCACTATCACCACCGAAGTCATCGAGCGGCCTATACCCGTGACCCCGGATCGCAAACCTGGTGTTGCGCCCCACCGTGGCGCCGAGCAGGATGGGTAGCCCTATGGCGCGTTCGCTGGGTCTGGCCCGCTGGGATCTCCTGCGGCCGCTGGACATGTTGTCCGCGGTGTGGTCGTCGGCGGCGGCGTTGCCGCCGGTGAGCTCCGGCGCCGCGGTGGCGTATCACACGTTGTTCACCACGGTCAGGCGGTTGGTGGTGGGCCGCACGCTCACCGCCCGACTGGACAGCGGGACGCTCTGCCTGACGGTCACCGAATTCGACTCGACGCTGGATCTTCGCCGGCTGGCCGTCGGACAACTCAATGACGTGCGTGTCGGTATGACCGACATCTGTTGGGCAGGAAGGCGTTTCGAACGGGCCTCGGTGGTGCTGCACAACGCCCACCTGCGCCCAGGCGTCCCGCCGATGCTGGTGGCGGCACCGGTGGACGTGGTGGTGGAGGTGTCGACGCACGCCTTCGACGAGTTGCTCGGGGCGGCTGCGCCCCGGTTGTCCGGGCACGTCGACGCCGACGGTGTGGCCCGGTTGAGGTGGGCCCGCCGGCCGGCGTTGGGCAGTGTCGAGGTCGACGTCACGCTGGACGGCTCCACCCTGCTGCTCCATCCGCGGGCGGTGCGCACCGGCCGGCGCCGTTGGCGGCTGCCGGGTTGGATTCCGGCCCGTACGGTGCCGCTACCGGAACTGGCCGGCGGCCTGACCCTGACGAGCCTGGAGTTCGGCCCCGGTACCCTGCACCTGACCGGCAGCCTGCCGCAGTGGCGCGCCGAGGTGCCCCGGGCCCGGGTCGAGGACATCCTGACCCAGCTCAGCGCCGTCGGCAGACCACTGATCCTCACCCGGCGTCCCCCCGCTGATCTGCGGCGTTCGAAGCCACGGATGGCCAATCCCACCGTGGCCGCCAGCAACCAGCCGAGCAGGATGTCGATGACGTAGTGCTCGGCGGAATAGACCAGCGTGAACGCCATGATGGCCACGTAGCCTGCCAGCAGCGGACGCCACCGGCGCGCTACTCGCCCCCACAGGAACGCCGCGATCGTGGCCGACAGCCCCGCATGCAACGACGGGATGGCGGCGACCAGGTTGACGCTGGCCTGGCCCTCGTCCAGCAGGGCGCGGGCCACGTCGAGGTGCAGGGTGCCGAACCCGCGGCTGGAGATTCGTTCCACGAAGTCTCGGGCACCGGCGTGCAGCGCGTTCACCGGCCCCAACAAGCCGCCGTCGACGGCGGGGCCGGCCCGGAACATGCACTGCGGGTCGGCCGGACCGCCGGCGACATCCGCCGGCTCGCAGCGGGCCGCGGCCCAGGGGGGCGCGGCGGGGAGCACCACGTAGATGGCCAGCGCGGTGAAGGACAGCACGACGAACCGCCGGACGAAGGCTTTCCACATGTCGCGGTCACGCAGCCACAGCACTCCGGCCACGGCGTAGGGCAGGATGAAGAACGACATGTAGACGGTGCTGATCACCACCTCCCACCAGGGGGGAGTCGGCATTTTCAGGCGCTCCTGCAGCCACACCGTCGGTACCGCACCGAAGAACATCCACCGGTCCACCTGCGGTTGCCACACCCACTGGGTGGGCGTCCCGATCAGGTGCGCCGCTCCCCTGCTGAGGTCGTAGACGATCAACACCAGCGCGAAGGGCAGCCAGTCCCGCACGATCAGCGGCACCCGGCGGCGCCCGATGCTCGCGGCCAGCAATCCGGTGCAGACGTACACCAGGATCAACTCCCGGTTCAACGCCAAACCTGTTGTGGCAGTGCGGAATATAACAGCGATGACCCAGATTGCGATGGCGGCTCGGCGCACTACGGTCAGCTGGCGGGCGCGGCGCGCTGAGCGCTGCTGTGGCGGGGCCGCCGGCTCCACGTCGGTCGCGGTCATCGCCTACCACTTAAGCGGGTCATCGACCCGGTTTACCCAGAATCGCCGAAAGATTCCATTCGGGCGCTGTTCGGCTCTCGTTCGGTGCGGCGTCGCCGGCCGTTCACGGCGCTGACGGGGTTCTCAGTCCCACGCTGAGGCGACGGCTTCGGCGACATCGATGACCTTGGCCTGCTCGGAGGCCGGGCTGTCGATCTCGTCGGTGACGTAAGCGGCGACGAATCGGCGGATCTCGGCGTCGACGCCGGCCACGATCCGCAGGATCTCCCCGCGCACCGATTTGGAGGTCACGTGCACGGCGATGTCGGACGGGCGCGGCTTGGCGACATCGATGACCAGCAGCAGCGGTTCGGCCGCCCGGGCGGTGGCGCGTAGCGCGATGTCGCCGTCGACCTTGAAGCGCTGCTTGTCCAGACGCAGGTCCACCACCAGCTCGATGACCAGCGGGATGCGGATGTTGAAGGTGAGGGTGTCGCCGACGGTGCGCCGGGCCGTGGGTTGCTGGATCTTGACCTTCGCGGTGACGCGGGCCAGTCCGGCAGGGCCCTGGGCCATCGGTCCCATCTCGAACTCGTCACCGGCGATCTGGGCCAGTGCCGCGGCCACGCGCTCTTCGGTCACCGCCACCTCGAAGAACCGGCGGCCGAATTCTTCGTAGGTGACGAAGTTGTGCGTGTGCATAGGGCTCTACGTTCTCACGCCCGGTGTCGACCGCAGGCCGCGGACTGGTAACAAATCCGCTAGGCAACCGTTTCGGTGGGGCCGATGTCGGGCAACGCCCGGATGCCGAACCGCTCCCGCAGCACCCGCCGTGCGGCGTGCAGACCGCACATTCCGTGCACCCCCGGCCCGGGCGGGGTGGCAGCCGAACACAGGTAGACCCCGTCGACGGGCGTGCGGTAGGGGTTCCACCGCGGAACCGGCCGGGCCAGCATGTGATACATCGACACCGCCCCGACGGCGATGTCGCCGCCGACGTAGTTCGGGTTGTGCTCGGACATCGATGCCGCCGGGATACACCGCGACCCGATCACCACGTCGCGGAATCCCGGCGCATAGCGCTCGATCAGCGTGGTGACGGTTTCGGTCATGTCGCGGGTGGAGTTGTTGGGCACGTGCGCGTAGGCCCACAGCGGCCGGGAGCCGTCGGGCCCCAGTCGGCTCGGGTCCACGACGCTCGGCTGGCTGGCCAGAGTCATCGGCGTCTCGCTGTGCCGGCCGGCCGCGGTGTCGTCCTCGGCGCGTTTCATGTCCGCGCGGCTGCCGCCGATGTGCAGGGTGCCGGCCTCGGCCAGCCGTGGGTCGGCCCACGGCACCGGGCCCGACAGCGCGAAGTCCACTTTGGCCACCCCGTTGCCCGGCCGGAATCGCCGCACGGCGGCGCGGTAGCCCGCCGGCAGTCGCGCGCCGTAGACGGCGGCCAGCGTCCACGGTGAGGTGTCGAACAGGTATGCCGTCGCCGGCGGCAGCTGTGCCGCGTCGCTGATGTGACAGCCGGTGACGATTTCGGCACCCCGGCCGACCAGGTCCCGCACCAGCGCGTCGGTGATGGATTGGCTACCGCCGACCGGTATCGGCCAGCCGTGGCTGTGCGCCAGGGTGCCCAGCAGCAGGGCCGTCGCACCGCCGGCCAGGGACGGGATCACGACGTTGGCGTGGGCGCTGACACCGGTCAGCAGGGCGCCGGTGCGGGGCGCCCGGGACAATCGGTCCCACACCGGCGTTCCCAGCTCGAGGGTCCGGCCGAGCAGCGCGACAGCGCCGGCAAGCCCGGCAGGCTTTAAGACGCCGGCCGGAATCTCCCGGAAGTCGGAAAGCCCGATATCGCGCACGGCTGCCGCACCGTCCACGAGTGGAGCCATCACCCGCCGGTAGGCGCGGCCCTCATGAGCGCCGTCTTCGGCCAGCTCCCCGACGGTGCGGTGCAGGTCCTGGTAGGCGATCGCGGCGCGACCACCGGCGAGCGGCTGGGCGTAGGCGATCGCCGGCCGTGACAGCTCGACACCGCGGCCGGTCAGGTCGAACCGCTCAAAGAACGGTGAGGCCACCGCCATCGGGTGCACCGCCGAGCAGAGGTCGTGGCGCAGCGTGACGCCGAGATCCAACTCCTCGGTGCGGCATCCGCCGCCGACCGACGGTTGGGACTCGAGAACCTGCACCGACAGGCCGGCGGCTGCGGCGACGATCGCCGCCGCCAGGCCGTTGGGGCCGGAACCGACGACCACGATGTCGAGCTGGGGGCTCATCGTCGTCAGGTACCACCGCTCGGCCCTGGCTAACCCCCACCGGAGGGGTCAGTGCGCGGCGATGGCGTGCCAGGCCAGATCGGCGATCGTCTGGTGATAGGCGTCGTCGATCGGGTCCGTGGTGTAGAGGGCGCGCAGGTTGAGCGGCGCCAAAACGAGCTGCAGGGCGGCGATGACGTCGACACCGGGTCGCAATTCCCCACGCGCAGCGGCCCGGTCGATGACGGGGCGGATGTTGGCGAAGCGCCGCTGCCAGAACTTCATCCGGGTGTCGTCGGTGAATGCGGCGCGATCGTCGACCACCGTTGCCCGAAGCAGGCTGCGGCCCAACGGTGTGTTGACCTGCCGCGCCACCGCGGCGGCCAGTTCGCGCAGGTCGGTGCGCAGGGATCCGGTGTCCGGGGCGGTCAGCACTTCCTCGCTCCAGTTCAACAGGACATCGAGGGCCAGCGTGCGCCCGTTGCCCCAATAGCGCCGCACCAGCGACTCGTCGATCCGATGCCGAGCGCACATGGTCGGGATGTCGAACCGTTCGAGACCCCACCGGGTGAGCTCGTCGTAGGTGGCCTCCATGACCCGTCGCCGGATGTCGTCAGGCACCTCGGCTTCGACGAAGTCTTCCGACTCGGCTCCGATTGGTCTACCTCCGTCCGAAAGCTTGTTGTCAGTTAACCATCTTCCGGTGTGTGGGCGGACCGGGATTCACATTCGAACGGGTGGGCACCGCCAACGCCTCTGCTCGGCCCCACCGTGCTGTGCACGGGCGCGAGGCCGACTTCACTTGGCGCAGAGCCGCATTCCCACGAGACTCGCGCGCGGGTCTCACAGCTCCAACATCACCGTGACCGGGCCGTCGTTGACCAGCTCCACGCGCATGTCGGCGCCGAAGACCCCGGTGCCGACGTCGGCGCCCAGGCCGCGCAGCGTCTCGGCGAATGCGGTGACCAGCGGCTCGGCGACGGCCCCGGGCGCCGCCGCATTCCACGTCGGTCGGCGACCTTTGATCGTGTTGGCGTACAAGGTGAACTGGCTGACCACCAAGATGGGTGCGCCGATGTCGGCGGCCGATCTCTCGTCGTCGAGAATTCGCAACTGCCAAAGCTTCTCGGCGAGCCGGCGGGCGGTGGCTTCGGTGTCGGAATGGGTGACGCCGACCAGGGCGACCAGCCCTTGACTCGCCGGACGGATCGCGCCGACCACCGTGCCGTCCACCGACACCGACGCCGACGTGACTCGCTGCACCAGCACTCGCATGAGCGCCGATGCTAGCCAGCGCTCAGTCTTCGGCCCCGGCCGGGGCGTAACCCGGGATGGCCTTCGTCTCGAGGTATTCGCCGAAACCTTCCTCGCCCCATTCGCGTCCGTTGCCGCTGTGTTTGTACCCGCCGAACGGCGCGCTGATGTCGAAGGCGTGGTTGATGGTCACCGCACCGGCCCGGATTCGCCGAGCCACAGCCCTGGCCTGGTTCAGGTCGGCACCGGACACGTAGCCGTAGAGGCCGTAGTCGGTGTCGTTGCCGAGCGAGACTGCCTGGTCGAGATCGTCGTAGCCGAGAATGCACAGCACCGGTCCGAAGATCTCCTCGCGGGCGATCGTCATGTGGTTGTCGACGTCGGCGAAGACCGTCGGGCGCACGTAGTAGCCGGTGGCAAGACCTTCGGGACGGCCGGGGCCGCCGGCGACCACCGTCGCGCCTTCCTCGATACCCTTGCGGATCAGCCCCTGGACCTTCTCGAACTGCGTCCGGGAGGCGACCGGGCCGATCGCCGAACCGTCCGCCAGGTCCCCGACCTTCACGCCTTCGGCGGTGGCACGCGCCACCGCGACCGCCTCGTCCATCCGCGAGTTGGGCACCAGCATCCGTGACGGTGCATTGCAGCTCTGGCCGGTATTCATCATCATCACTGTCACCCCGGCCGCGACGCTGCGCCCGAAGGCCTCGTCGTCGAGCACGATGTTGGGGCTCTTGCCGCCCAATTCCTGGGCAACCCGCTTCACTGTCGGTGCCGCGTTGCGCGCCACTTCGATTCCCGCTCGGGTGGAGCCGGTGAACGAAACCATGTCGATGCCGGGATGGCTCGACAGCGCGGCCCCCACCCCGGGACCGTCGCCGAAGACCATGTTGTAGACGCCGGCGGGCAGTCCGGCGGCGTCGATGACTTCTGTGAAGATCTGACCGGAGAATGGCGCGATCTCCGAGGGTTTGAGCACCATGGTGCAACCGGCGGCCAGGGCCGGGAACACCTTGCAGGCGATCTGATTGATCGGCCAGTTCCACGGGGTGATCAGGCCGCACACTCCGATTGGCTCCCTGATCACCAGGGTCGACCCGTGTTGTTCCTCGAAGGAGAAGTTCTTCAGGACATCGATGGCGGTCACCAGGTGGCCCAGGCCCAGGTGGACCTGCGGGCCGGCTGCCAGCGACGGCGGCGCGCCCATTTCCTCGTGAACGGCTTCGGCGAGATCACCGGCGCGCTTCTGGTACTCCTCCACCAGCACCTGGAGCATGTCGAGCCGTTCCTCGCGTGAGGTCTGCGACCACGTGTCGAAGGCGGTGCGAGCGGCCGTGACCGCCCGGTCCACGTCGGCGCCGGTACCGATCGCGATCTTTCCGGTGACCTGCTCGGTGGTCGGGTTGTCGACGTCGAGGGTCCGCAGTTCGGCCGGATCCACCCACTGGCCGGCGATGTAGAACTTCAGGTATTCGCGCATGGTTTCATGGTCCTCAATCCGGGGCGGCGCGGGGCGCCTTCGCGCAAATGCCCACCATGTGGTCCTCGGCGGAGTCCGGTCATTTGCCGGACCCGGGAACCGCTTTTCGCGATCACGGCACGGCAGCGGTTTCGGCTCGCCTGAATCGATCAAGCAATCTCGATCGTGTTACGGATGATGCGCCCGTTGCCGGTGCTACGTTCGAGCGGTGAGAAACTGGCACCGGCGCTGCGCCGCGAATTCCAGTGCAGGGCAATTTATTTCGCGTTATGCGCAAACTGGCTGAATCTGAATACACTCTAACTTCTTAGAGTTTTTGTCGTGCGAGCCATACACTTTCGCGAAACGTGATGGAAAGCACAGACTTTGGTATGCGCGCAAATTCGTTGTTACTTTCGGCAACATGTTTGCAATCGCGACGTTGATGACGCTGATCAGTCAGGTGTCAGGCACGCCGTACATCCCCGGTGGCGACAGCCCGGCCGGCACCGACTGTTCGGGCCTGGCGTCCTGGGTGTCCAATGTGGCCACCGGTCGGCCGGCCTTCGGCAGCCGGTTCCACACCGGCAACGAGGAGTCGGCCCTGCTCGCGCGCGGGTTCCATTACGGAACCGCACCGAACTCGCTGGTGATCGGCTGGAACGGCCGGCACACCGCGGTCACCCTGCCCGACGGCACCCCGGTGTCCAGCGGCGAGGGTGGCGGTGTGCGCATCGGGGGTGGCGGCGCCTACCAGCCGCAGTTCACCCACCACATGTACCTGCCGATGGCGGCCGATGAGATGCAGGATGTGCCACCGGCACCCGATGCGCCCGCGCCGGCCCCCGACCAGCCGCCCGCGCCGGCACCCGATGCGCCCGCGCCGGCCCCCGACCAGCCGCCCGCGCCGCCGGCCGATGCCGCGCCAGTGGTTGCCGAAATGCCGCCCGCGCCAGCGGATGCCGCGCCGATTCCTGCCTGAGAAGCGCAGATCAACTCAGGTCGTTGTCGATGACGAGTGCCTCTTCCGGGCACGCCGCCACCCCATCTCGGGTGCGCTGCTCGTCGCCGGATTCGACATCGTGTGCTTGCAGGGTTGAGTAACCCATCTCATCGATCGGGAACAGTTCGGGATCGGCCGCGTAACAGAGCGCGTGCCCCACACACCTGGACCTGTCGAGGCGGACTCGCATCGCCGAAGCGTAATCGGCCGCCGGTGTCGCCGGAGAACGTTTCGGGCAAGTGGCTCAGGGGTTGATCGTGTTCTCCCCGACCTGGCGTCCCCACACGTATTCGGTGAGCAGCGGCTGACCGAGCTCGAAGTGGTTGTACGGGGCGATCGATGCGCCGTCGTCGACGACCAGATACGGCGCCGGCCAGAAGTTGCGGTCGATGGTCTGCCAACAGCCCGGCGCCCCGCCCGGCCCCCCTCGCCCGTTGGTCCGCGGAAGGTTGTCGGGGTAGACGTACGGATTCGGCGCGCCGAGGATCTCGGTCATGGTGTTCAGCGAATACCCGTTTCCGCCAAACGATTCCAGCGCTGCCGGAGACACCTCTGCGATATTGCGTAAGCCGCAGAAGAGCTCCGGGCTGTACTTGTCCAGCAGGCGGGTGCTGGGAATCAGGTCGGACAGGGCGCGCACCAGGTAGGGGCTGCCGCGTTCGAAGATGTCCGCGCCGGTGTTGCCGAATCCGATCGAGGCCAGCAGCGCCGCGTCGATGTCGTTCTGCTGGGCGTTGAGCGAACGCGCGGTGGTCACGGCGTGGTCGAGTGCATCCCAGAGGTCGGGACTGGCCTTGGTGTAGACGTCGGCGAGGTCGGACAGTCGTGCCACGTCGTAGCGGATCTGCGGCATCTGCGGGTTGACGTCGTCGAGCACCGCGTTGCCGTTCACGATGGATTCGCCGAATTTGGTGCCCAGTCCGCTCAATGCCTCGGCGGTGGCCGACAGCGTCACGTTGAGTTTGATCGGGTCGACCTTCTCGGCGATCGATGTCACGGTTTCGAACAAGGTGTTGAATTCGGTGGTGACGGTGGACCCCTGAATCACGTCCGAACTTGTGAGCCGTGCCGACGACGGGTTCCTGGGTGCCGACAATGCGACGTATTTGTTGCCGAACACGGTGGTGGCCTTGACGTCGGCGTGCACGTTGGCGGGCATGCTCGGCAGATATCGGGGATCGACCTCCATGGTGATCTGCGCGGCGGGCACGCCGTCGCGCTCGGCGGCCGAGACCCTGGTGACCCGGCCGATCACCACCCCGTTGTAGGTGACCTTGGAACCCGTCTCCATCACCAGGCCCGCGCGGTCGGAGACCATGGTCAACGGAGCTCTGGGCGACAGGTCGCCGCGGAACTGGAGGTAGATCAGCGTGCAGACCAGCACGAGGATCGCCAGAAACGCCACTCCGGCGAGTTTCAGCGGAGGTCGGTCGTGGACGCTCACCGAAGCGGCCGCACGACGTGATCGGGGACGCGTGCGACCCACGGCCGGATGCCGAACATGCCGCCTCCTTCCCCCAACCCCGAAGCGAATGGGCTCCGTCACACCAGGCCCCGCTCAGTGGGACGGACCACAGGAATGTACCTGATTTTGCAATGCGGGTGAATCGCATCGGAACAATTCGCCATAACCTCAGTTACGAAATATTACTGGCGGCTACGTCAATAACTGACAATGGTGTGAAGAATGTCGAATTAATCTGTCCGCGAACAGTATTCAGGCACACGCCCGTCGTATGCGCGCGGGCCGAAGAATCGCCGGTGCCGGCGGCGCCGCGAATTTGCTGAACAAATGTCTGCTCCGACGGTGTTGTTTCCCCGCCGAACAAATGGGGTGCGACGGCGGGGCGCCAGTCTGCGCCTGTGGACCCAAACCCACTCCGGCCGGGCCGCGCAGACGCGATAATCGAAGGCGCCGCCCGGGGGAAGAACGCCTGCGCGGAAACCGGCTCAGCGAGGAGCGTGAGACCACATGTCCATCATCGAAGCGGACTCCCAGACCCAGTCGCCGTTCGAGCGCGACGTCGCCGAGACGTCGCGCTACTTCGACAGCCCACGGTTCGCGGGCATCACCCGCCTTTACACCGCGCGGCAGGTCGTCGAACAGCGGGGCACCATCGCGCAGGACTACACCGTTGCGCGGGACGCCTCCACCGCCTTCTACAAGCGCCTGCGCGAGTTGTTCGCGGCCAAGAAGAGCATCACCACGTTCGGCCCGTACTCGCCGGGGCAGGCCGTCACGATGAAGCGGATGGGCATCGAGGGTATCTACCTCGGCGGCTGGGCTACGTCGGCGAAGGGCTCCACCGACGAGGACCCGGGTCCCGACCTCGCCAGCTATCCCCTCAGCCAGGTGCCCGACGAGGCGGCCGGGCTGGTGCGCGCGCTGCTGACCGCGGACCGCAACCAGCAGTACCTGCGCCTGCAGATGACCCCCGAGCAGCGGGCCGCCACTCCGGCCGTCGACTATCGCCCGTTCATCATCGCCGATGCCGACACCGGACACGGTGGAGATCCCCACGTGCGCAATCTGATTCGGCGCTTCGTTGAAGCCGGAGTGTCCGGCTATCACATCGAGGATCAGCGGCCCGGCACCAAAAAGTGCGGCCATCAGGGCGGTAAGGTGCTGGTGCCCTCCGATGAGCAGCTCAAGCGACTCAACACGGCCCGCTTCCAGCTCGACATCATGGGCGTCCCGGGCATCATCGTGGCCCGGACCGACGCCGAGGCGGCCAACCTGATCGACAGCCGGGCCGATGAACGCGACCAGCCCTTCCTGCTCGGTGCGACAAACTTGAAGGTCCCGCCCTACAAGTCGTGCTTCCTGGCGATGGTGCGCAGGTTCTACGAGGCCGGTGTCACCGAACTCAACGGCCACCTGCTCTACGCACTGCCCGAGGGCGAGTACACGGTGGCCGACGGCTGGCTGCAGCGGCAGGGCATCTTCGATCTGATCGCCGAGCAGGCGGCGGCCTGGAAAGCTGGCCGAGAGCCATCGCTGGACGCGCTGTTCGACAAGGTCGAGTCGAAGTTCGTCGACGCCTGGCAAGACGACGCCGGACTGGACACCTACGGCGACGCGGTGGCCGAGCTGCTCGCCTTCCGCGAGCGTGAAGGCGAACCGCACGACATGAGCGCCGCCGAATGGCGCGAGTTCGCCAAGACTGCGTCGCTATACGCCGCGCGGGAGAAGGCGCGCGAACTCGGTGTGGACGCGGCGTGGGACCCCGAGCGGGCCAAGACGCCGGAGGGTTACTACCAGGTGCGCGGCGGTATCCCCTACGCGATCGCGAAATCGCTTGCGGCCGCGCCGTTCGCGGACCTGCTCTGGATGGAGACCAAGACCGCAGACCTGGCCGACGCACGCGAGTTCGCCGAGGCAGTACACGCGGTGTATCCGGACAAGATGCTGGCCTACAACCTCTCCCCCTCGTTCAACTGGGACACCACCGGCATGACCGACGAGGAGATGCGCGCATTCCCCGAAGAACTGGGCAAGATGGGCTTCGTCTTCAACTTCATGACCTACGGCGGCCACCAGATCGACGGTGTGGCCGCCGAGGAGTTCGCCACCGCGCTGCGCCAGGACGGCATGCTCGCGCTGGCCCGGCTGCAGCGCAAAATGCGGCTCGTCGAATCCCCTTATCGCACACCGCAAACACTGGTCGGCGGCCCGCGCAGCGATGCGGCGCTGGCCGCGTCGTCGGGGCGGACCGCAACCACCAAGTCGATGGGCAAGGGGTCCACCCAGCACCAGCACCTGGTGCAGACGGAGGTGCCCAAGAAGCTCCTCGAGGAGTGGCTGGCACTGTGGAGCGAGCACTATCAGCTCGGCGAGAAGTTGCGGGTCACCCTGCGCCCGCGGCGTGCCGGCGGCGAGGTGCTGGAGCTGGGCATCTACGGTGCCAGGGAAGACGGCGCTGAAGACGAGCTGTTGGCCAATGTGCTCGTCGACCCGATCAAAGACCGGCAAGGCCGCAGCATTCTGACGGTGCGCGATCAGAACACCTTCGCCGAGAAGCTGCGCCAGAAGCGCCTGATGACGCTGATCCACCTGTGGATGGTGCACCGGTTCAAGGCTGATGCCGTGTACTACGTGACGCCGACCGAGGACAACATCTATCAGGCCGACAAGATGAAGGCACACGGCATCTTCAGCGATGTGCACAAAGACGTGGGCGAGATCATCGTCGCCGAGGTGAACCAGGCGCGGATCGCCGAGTTGCTCGAGCCCGACCAGGCCGCACTCAAGCGGTTGATCGCCAAGGAGGACTGAGGGCGACTACCGCGCTGGCCCCAGCGAAACCGACGATTCGCCGCGAAAGTACGCGGCGGATTCGACATTTCGTCGATCTCGGTGCGACGGTCAGTGCGCATCGAGGTAGGCCGCGATCGCATTGGTCAGTCCGCGGCGGGCCTCGTCGAGATCGGAATAGGTGCCGAGCTGCTTCTCCGAGGCGATTCCGCGCATGGCGCCGGGAATCAGCGAGGCCACCTCCCGAAGGCGGTCGGGATCGACGTGCAGATCCGCGAACGCGTGCTGGCAGGTCGCCTGCCAGCCCTGTCCCCAGGAAAACAATTCGGCGGCGGTCTGCGGGTACAACCGCTCGAGCTCGGCGTGATCGCGCGGGCAGGACAGCGCGAAGGTTCTCGATGGCCCGCGAGTCGCGGTTGGTCAGCCCGTCGTAGAGCGTGTCGATGATGCGGGCCACCCGATCGCGGAGGGTGGCGGCGGTGTCGGGCGCGGCGAACAGGTTGGCCCGCCGCTCGGCGGTGTGGCGCAGCACAGCCGCCCAGAAGCCGTCGGTGTCGCCGAACTGGTACTGCACGGTGCCCCAGGTGGCCCCGATCTCCTTGGCGATCCGATTGGCCGAGACCGCACCCGGATCGCCGGAGGCCAGGGCCGTCAGTGCCGCCTCAAGGAGGTTCTCCCGCGTCGCCGAACCCCGGCGGTTGGTCCGCCGTCGCTTGCTGTCCGCCTCCGCCACACCGGGATCGTAGCTCGCAACCAAGAATCATTGACTCCTCTATGAAGTATTTCTAGACTCGCCAACGTGGCGAAGCCTCCGTTGTCGATGAAGCCCACCGGCTGGTTCCAGGTCGCCTGGTCCGACGAGATCGCCGTCGGTGCCGTTCACCGGATGAAGTACTTCGATCGCGAGATGGTCGCCTGGCGCGCGCAGTCGGGCGCCCTGACGGTGATGGACGCATACTGCGAGCACCTCGGAGCGCACCTGGGCTATGGCGGCCAAGTGGTGGACGAGGTGATCCAATGCCCGTTCCACGGCTGGCAGTGGGATCACGAGGGCCGCAACGTCTGTATTCCCTACCAGGACAGGCCGAATCGCGGCCGGCGAATCCCCACCCTCCCGGTCGTCGAACGCAACGCATCGGTATACGTCTGGCATGACATCGAAGGTCGGCCGCCGTTCTTCGAGGTGCCCGACATCTTCGCCGACTTCGGCGACGGCGGGAGTGCCGACGACTACTACCCGCAGGCCAGGTTGTTCCGGACGCAGCTCGAACTGCACCCGCAATACGTCCTCGAAAACGGCGTCGACTTCGCCCATTTCAAGTTCGTCCATCAAACCCCGATCGTGCCCCTGTTCACCCGGCATGACTTCGACCGACCGGTCTCCTACGTGGACTTCACCATCACGTTCGAAGGTGACGAGGGCCAGATCATCGATGACGTCAACAGCGGCGTGGAGGCCATCAACGGTGGGCTCGGCGTCGCGGTCACCAAAAGCTGGGGCATGGTGGACAACCGCACCATCTCGGCGATCACTCCGGTGGACGACCGCACCTCCGACGTCCGCTTCATGGTCTACATCGGACGTGTGCCGGGTGAGGACAGTCCGAAGGCGCACGCCAAGGCCCAGCAGTTCGGGCAGCTGGTGATCGATCAGTTCGCCGCCGACATCGAGATCTGGCAGCACCAGCGCTACACCGACCGGCCCGCCCTGGCCACCGCGGAGTACGAAGGTTTCACCGCAATTCGCCAGTGGGCCAAGCAGTTCTATCCCGACGAGCACTAACACCGCCAAGGAGAGCCGACGTGTCAGTCCAGCAACCGATCCGAGTGTTCCAAGTGGCGACCGGCAACGTCGGCACCGAGATGATCAAGCGGATCGGCAACCATCCCGACCTCGAGCTGATCGGCCTGCACTGCTACACCCCCGAGAAGATCGGCCGCGACGCCGGCGAGATCGCCGGCCTGGCCCCGATCGGTGTCACCGCCACCGGGTCGATCGACGAGATCATCGCGGCCCGGCCCGACGTGCTCACCTTCCACGGGGTGTTCCCCGACGAGGACCTCTACGTCCGGGTCCTCGAGGCCGGCATCAACGTCGTCACCACCGCCGACTGGATCACCGGCTGGCACCGCGACACCAACCACCCACACCATTCCGGCAAGAAGGTGTCCCAACTGCTCGCCGAGGCGTGTGAGCGCGGCGGCTCCACCTTCTACGGCACCGGCATGAATCCCGGGGTCAACCAGATCCTGGGTATCGTGTGTTCGGCCGACGTCGCCGAGATCGAGAACGTCACCACCATCGAGTCCGTCGACGTGTCCTGCCACCATTCGGCGGACACCTGGGCAGAGGTCGGCTACGGCCTGCCGGTCGACGATCCGGCGCTGCCCGGCATGTTGGAGAAGTACACCCGCGTCTTCGCCGACAGCGTGCTGATGATGGCGGATTGCTTCGACCTCGAGCTCGACGAGGTGACGTTCAGCTACGAACTGGGCGCGTGCACCAAAGACGTCGACCTGGGCTGGTACCAGCTACCCAAGGGCTCGCTGGGCGGTAACTACCTCAAGTACCAGGGGCTGGTGGACGGCGTACCGAAGGTCGAGACCCACCTCGAGTGGCAGATGACCCCGCACACCGACCCGAGCTGGGACATCAAGGGGTGCTACATCACCCAGATCACCGGCGACCCGTATGTCTACAACAAGCACATGATCTTCCCGAAGCCCGGGGTGGACCTGTCCAATCCCGAGTCGTTCGCCTCGATCGGCATGACCGTGACGGGTTTGCCTGCGCTCAACGCCATCGCATCGGTAGTGGCCGCGCCGCCGGGGCTGCTCACCAGTTCGGACCTTCCGTTGCGTGGATTCGCCGGCCGATTCAAGAAATAGTCGCGCCCGGCTGGGGCCACCGGAGCGAACTCGAATGCGGAATATCTCGGTATGGGTTCGGTTCGGTGAACACCGGATGAACGCCGAGGTCAGCAGTTCGTTTCGGCGGTCTCCGATGGGCCCAACCGAACGCCGGCGGCAGTTCGCGCAGCAACAATGCCCGGCCCAGGCACCTCGCCCGGGACCCGGTCCAACCGTGCCCAGAAGATAGCGAAGGCCGCATTACCGCCAGAACACTCCAGGTAGAGTGCCGTTCGTGGGTAGGCATCGGTTAGCCAGGCCCCGGCGACGCTGGTCGGTCGCCGTGGCCGCGATCGCGGCTCTCCCGGTCGCCGCCATCCTGACCGCCAGCACCGGCGGCGCGCCCACCAAGGTGGCGCTCCCCGAAGCCGACTGCTGTGCCGAGCTGGTCGCGGCCGGCTTGGACCTCAGCGCCGCCCCGATCGGCGCGCACTACACCGTGTTGCCCCAGGCCGAGCTGGTGGCCAGCAGAAGCGCGGTGCACCGCAGCGCGCTGCGCGCCTTACCGGTCGGCGTCGCGCCGGAGCGGGGCCTGCAGATCAAGACCATCCTGGCCGAACGCCTCGTCAGCGCGTACTTCCCGCAGATCCACAGCATCGGCGGGGTTCGGGCGGATGCGCTGAAGTGGCATCCGATGGGGCTGGCCATCGACGTGATGATCCCGAACTATCAGACAACGGCCGGCAAGGAACTGGGCGACCAGATTGCCGCCTTCGCCCTCGCCAACGCCGACCGGCTGTCTCTGAATCACGTGATCTGGCGGCGAATCATGTACTCCCGCACCGGCAAGCCGTATCTGATGCCCAACCTCGGCGGAGACGATGCCAACCACTACACCCATGTGCACATCGCCACCGACGGCGGCGGCTACCCGACCGGCGGCGAGCAGTACTTTGGCTGATATGGGTGATTCCGGCGCGGTTTCGTGCGGGTGGCGCACGTCAGCGCGCCGATCTCTGGTCCTGGCCGGGGCCGGGGCCGCCGCCCTCGCCCTGGCCGCGCCCGCACACGCCGACGAGGCGTTCTGGGGCGGCTGGTACAAGATCACCTTCCACACCGACCAGAAGTCGGGCACCAGCGTCGCGGCAACGCAGCAGGAGACGCCGTACACGGCCTCGTACAAGATTACGACCGACTGCTCGTCGGGCAGCTGTATCGCCTCGGTGGTCGACGGTCCAACGCCAAAGGACAACGTGGTGCAGACCACGACGTTCCAGTGGACGGGCTCGCAATGGACCCGCTCCAACAGCTGGCGGTGGGACTGCACGCTCCCGGACGGCACGATCACCTACGACCCGGCGAATTCGGTGACCACCTACACTCCCCAGCCCGACGGCTCGCTGGCCGGCACATTCGCCACCACCATCGACAGCGGCGCCTGCCAGGGCACCGTGAGCATCCCGCTGACGGCCACGCCCAGCTGAGCGCTCAGGACTGGGACGCGCCCGGCTCGGCGGGGACCTCGCCGCACGGCGTCTCCACGCCGTCCACCTCCGCCTCGATCAGCAGCGACATGCCGTGGTGCGGCGGCATCTCGACGGCGAAGCTGTACAGATCGTCTACCCGGGCAAACGGCTTGCCGGTGAACATGTCCGACACACAGGCACCAGGCGGTAGCGCCTCGGAGCGCACCGTACCGGCGACCGTTTCGTTGGCGAAATTGAGCACGGTCAGCTGGAACCTGCCCTCGTCGGCGAGCTGGTGCACCAACACCAGCATGCCGCGATGCGAGACCTCGGGAATGTCGACCTGCCTGCTGGTGGCGATGCCGTAGTAGGACCGCACCCGCAGAATGGCCTGCAACTGCCGCAGGAAACTGGTCTCGTCGGCGAGCTGCTCGGGGATGGAGCCGTAAAGGCTGCGACCCCTTGGCATTCCGGCCGCGGACTGATTCGCGGTCGGGTTGACTCCCATCAGGTCGTGAGCGGCTCGATGAATCCAGCGGGTGTCGCCGCCGCGCAACAGCGAGGAGACCTCGCCGGGCGACAGGGTGAGCATCCCGCACAGATCCCACCCCGACAACGCGAACACCCCCGGCTGCAGCGCGTTGAACATCGCCAGCAACAGGTGGGCTCGCCGGATTCGGTCGATGTCCTCGGCATCCTCGATGGCGTCGAGGTCGGTGAACCCGAGCGTGGCCGCGACGACGGTAGCCGTGGTGCAGGCGATGCCGTTGGTCGTGAAAACCAGGTTGTACGGCGCACTTTCGCCGGTGAGCTTCTCGGTGAGGTCCCGGCGAATGGTGTCGCCGAGCGCGCCGCCGGTGATCTCCTCGCCCTTGTAGGTGTAGACATCGTCGCAGTGACCCGTTGACCAGTGCACCAATTCGTAGGTCAGCTCGTCGTGATTCTGCAGGGCGTGCACCAACGACGCGGGGTCCACCCCGAGCTCCAGGGTGGTGCGCAACGTCAACCGCAGGAACTCGGTGTCCGCGGTGGCCAGCGCATGCTGGTAAGCCGGGCGATTGACGAAGTCGTAGGACAGGTCGGCGCCGGCCTCGCCGATCTGGCGGATGTCGTCGATGGTCAGGTTCAGTTCCTGGAAGGTGAACCCGCCGACCTTACGGACCATGCTCGCGATCAGATGGTTGGCCGCCTCCGAAAGCGGATGGCCTTCCGACCACGCCGAACTCTCTTCGGCAGCCGTCTTCTCCGCGCCCAGGAAGCCGTTGGCATCCAGCCGCAGCCCGCCGGTGCCCAGGTCGGTCAGCGAATGCAGTGCATCGCCGATGACCAGTCGCATCCCGGCGAACGAGGGGTCCAGCCAGTTGATGGACGGCTGGCCGTCCTTGAAGTAGTGCAGGTATACCCAGCGCCGCTCCACACCGTCGATGCCCAGCACCGGCCGGGTGACACTCCAGTTGGTCTCCTTGACGCCTTCGGCGTAGAAGATCACCCGCTGCAGCCGGCCGATGATGTATCCCGCCTTGTCCAGCCACTCCTCGGTGGCGGGGTCGATGTTGACCGAGTCCGCGCCGTCGGGGACCTCGGGCAGGTGCTCCCAGTCCCGCGGATCGATTTCCACCATGTGGTAGATGCCGGGGTAGTCGGCGTACTTCATCTCGGCGAGACGGAAATCGGCGCCCTTGCCGGTGTGGCCCGGCACGACGTCGTCGATGATGGTGCCGCCGTACCAGTTGGCCGTCCCGCACATGTGCCGGAACTCGTCCTCGGTGCCGAAGACGGGATCGATCTGGGTACTGATCCGGTCGAAATGCCCGTCGACGCTGGGCGTCTGCTCCCACCCCGAGATACCACCGGCGCGCTTGACCGGGCCGGTGTGGATCGCCTCGATCCCGATCTCCGCGAACGCCTTCCACATGTCCTCGTCGGCCATCGCCTTCAGGAACGACTCGCTGGGTCGGGTGATCAGCGAAACCGGGTACGCGGTGAACCACACCGAGGCGGTGTCGACCGCCCCCCGGGGGCTCGGGGTGGCGTACGGGTTCTGCCACATCGAGCCCTGGCCGGAGAACTGCTGACTGATCTGGTTGGCATCCGCCAGCATCGACTGGGACACCAGCCACGACACGTAGGTGGGATTCGCCGCACTCGGCGGCCCGTCCTGGGCCAGCGATCGGCGGGTGAACGGTGTCTTGACCCGCGGCCGGAATCGCAGTGCCCGGGGCCGCGCGGGGTGGAGATGCTCGTCGTATGTGATCTCGGTCGGCTCGTTGGCCGGATCGTCGGTACCCAGATCTACCGCCTCTGACATGTATCCCCTTCGCAAGAGTCTCGATCGGCCTGCAGTGAGTATTGCCAGGGCGTCGCCGGGTTGAAACGAGCAGTCTGGCGCCGGTAACACCACCGTACGGATCACCCCGCCGACGCGTGACCCGTGCGCCGCTCCCTTCGCATCCTCCGATCGCAGGATGCCGAACCATCCACGTCGGGGGCGTGTTCGCCGATACCGAGCCGGCCCGCGCGCGCCGATAGTCATCTCATGCCCGCTGCGCAGCGCAGCGAGCTCGGCCGAAGGGAAGAGCAATGATCTGGTTCTGATCCGCAGTCCGTCCGAAACCCATTCCCCGAAAACGAAAGTGAAAAACACATGAACCTCACCGCACAATCGACGCGCCGGGTCGCGTTCGTCGTCGGCGCGGCAGCGATGCTGGCCATGACCGGCATCGGCATCGCCCACACCATCACCCACAACGGCCCGGACGTGGGCCTGCACCCGATCGCCACCAGTGTCGGCCACCCGCTGGCTCCTGGCCCCAACGGCGGCGAGGTGACCCGCGGCAATGAGTCGGGAAGTTTCGCCCCGACGTCCACCAACGATCTGATCACGCCCTGGACTCCCGTGCCCGGGTCCCCGTGGCGGGACTGATCTGCCGCGATCGCGCCGCGACAGCGCCACCGGCGATGTCCGCGGGCCTCCCTCGCGCTGACGAGGGGGCCCGTAGGGTTCCAGGCGTGAATCGTCTCGATCGCTTCTTCGAGATCACCGCCCGTGGATCGACCGTCGGGGCCGAGGTGCGCGGTGGTCTGGTGACCTTCATCGCGATGGCTTACATCGTGGTGCTGAACCCGATCATCCTCTCCGGCGCCGCGGACGTCACCGGCCAGAAGCTGGGGTTCGCCCAAGTCTCGGCCACCACATCGCTGGCCGCCGGGGTCATGACCATCCTTTTCGGCCTGTTCGCCCGGCTGCCGTTCGCCTTCGCGGCGGGTCTGGGCATCAATTCGTTCCTGGCGACCACGGTGGTCGGTACCGCGAGCTGGCCCGAGGCGATGGGCCTGGTGGTGATCAACGGCCTGATCATCGTCGCGCTGGCCGTCACCGGGCTGCGCAGGCTGGTTTTCGACGCCGTGCCGATGCAACTCAAACTCGCGATCACCGCCGGTATCGGCTTGTTCATCATGTTCATCGGCCTGGTGGACGCCGGGTTCATCTCCTCCACCGGGCTGGCGTCCCCGCCGGTCGGGCTTGGTGGCGGGGGGCACGGGTCCATCAGCACCGTCCCCACCGTGGTGTTCGTGTTCACCCTGCTGGTCACCGCGATTCTGGTGGTCCGCGGGGTGCGCGGCGGCATCCTCATCGGACTGGTGGTCGGCACCCTGGTCGCGGTCCTGGTCGAGGCGATCTGGCACCTCGGTTCGGCGGCCCAGCAACCCGGCGGGTGGACGCTGTCGGTTCCCGCCCTGTCCGGGTCGCCGTTCGCGCTGCCCGACCTGTCGCTGGTCGGGGCGTTCAGTTTCGACAGCTTCGGCCGGATCGGTGTGCTGGCCGCCACCATGCTGGTCTTCACCCTGGTGTTCGCCAATTTCTTCGACGCCATGGGCACGTTCACGGGGCTGTCGCGGGAAGCCGGCCTGGCCGACGCGCAGGGCAACTTCCCGCGGTTGCGATCGGCGCTGATCGTGGAGGGTGCCGGCGCCGTCGTCGGTGGCGCCACTTCCGCGTCGTCGAACACGGTCTTCATCGAATCCGGTGCCGGTATCGAAGAGGGCGCCCGTACCGGCTTGGCCAACCTGGTCACCGGTGCGCTGTTCCTGGCGGCGATGTTCGTCGGGCCGCTGGCCCAGATCGTGCCCACCGAGGTCGCGGCCGCCGCGCTGGTGGTCGTCGGGACGATGATGTTCTCCCAGTTGCGCCACGTCGACGTCTCGGAGTTCTCCGTGGCGTTGCCGGTCGTGCTGACCGTCGCGGTGATGCCGTTCAGTTACTCGATCGCCAACGGCATCGGTGTCGGCTTCGTGACGTGGGTGGTGGTGCGCTCGGCAGCCGGTAAGGCCCGTGAGATCAGCCCGCTGCTGTGGGTGGTGGCCGCGGGCTTCGTCCTGTACTTCGCCAGGGGCGGCATCGAGTCGCTGCTCGGCCGGTGAGCGCTGCGATGCTGCCCGCCGATCACCACGTGCACTCCCGTTGGTCCTGGGACACCCAGGCCACCTCGACGATGGAACTGGCCTGCGCCCGCGCCGTCGAACTGGGTCTGCCCGCGCTGGCGTTCACCGAGCACGTGGACTTCACGGCCTGGGTGCACGACGACGCCGGTAACCACCGTGGTCAGACCGTCGGGCCGCGCCCCCGGGTTCAGCCCTTCGACGTAGCCGGCTATTCGGCCGATCTGTCCCGGTGCCGGGAGATGTTCCCGCAGTTGCGCATTCTGTCCGGGATCGAAGCCGGTGAGCCACACCTGTTCTCCGACAGTGTTGCTGCCGTGCTGAATTCGGGACAGTTTGATCGGGTGTTGGGCAGCCTGCACGCCATCGAGCACCGTGGTGAGCTGCAGTTCGTCGATCACACCCTGTTCGGCCGGCTCGAGGCCCACGACCTGATGCGCCGCTATTTCGAGGAACTGCTGGTCTTGGTGGAGAGTTCCGCGGCCTTCGGCATCCTCGCCCACTGCGACTACGCCCGCCGGTATTGGCCGGCCGCCGCCGGCGACTATCGCGAGGACGAGTTCGAGGACGGATACCGGACCGTGTTCCGCGCGCTGGCGGCATCGGGCCGGGCGTTGGAGGTCAACACCCGCAGTCCGCTGGCATCGGTGGATTTGGTGCGCTGGTGGTGGCAGGCCGGCGGTGAGGCGGTCTCGTTCGGTAGTGACGCGCACGACCCGTATTCGGTGGGCAATCGATTCGGGGTGGCGCTCGACGTTGTGGAGGCCGCCGGATTCCGGCCTGGGCGTGACCGTTTCGACTTCTGGCGGCGGTGAATCAGTCGTCGAACAGCACCGTCTGAAAGGCGACCCGGTCACCGCGGTACAACGCTCGAACCATCTCGATGGGTTGGCCGTGCGCATCCAGGGAGCGACGGCGCAGGTGCAGCATCGGCATGGCCGTCGTCGTCGCCAGCAGACCTGCCTCGCGGGGTGTGGCCAGAATGGTCTCGATCACCTCCTCGGCGGAGGCGAATCGTACACCGGTGTCCTGAATTGCCGCGTAGAGCGACGTGGCCGGGTCGAAGCTCTGGTAGAGACCGGCGAACCGGAAAGCGGGCAGGTAGGTGCTCTCCAGGCCGATGCGCTCGTTGTCGGCCAACAGCACCCGCTCGAGGTGCATGACCGGCTCCCCCACTCTGATGCCGAGTCCGGCCGCCAGCTCCACGGTGGCCTCGACATCCTCCCATGTCACCAGCACGCGGCCGGGTTTGCGGCCCATCCGTTCGGCGCCCTGAGTGTAGGAGCGAAGGGAAAGTGGTTGGGTCAGTTTCGGTTTGGCAACCACCGTCCCCCGCCCCCGGCGTTGGATGCGGCCCTGCAGCAGCAGCTCGTGCAGCGCCTGCCGCACGGTGTCCCTGGCGACGCCGAAGCGTGCGGCCAGCTCACGTTCGGCGGGTACCGGATCGCCCTCGACCAGGTCGGCCAGCAGCTCATCGAGCTGGGTGCGGACCAGGTGAGCTTTGCTCATCGCCGCGCCAGCACTCGCTCGGCGACCGCCAGCACGTCGTCGATGCTGATCGTGGGTGCGCCAACAACTTTCGCGGCGTCGTCGTAATGCCGGAGGCGCAGCGCATCCGGCCACCATCGGTGAGCCGTCAGGGTGTCGTCGACACCCGGGCCGCCCTGGGCTTGCAGCGAGACCACCGAGGTGGCCGAAAGGCCCGCGGCGTATCCAGGTTCGGTGGCCACCAGGAAGCGTTTGGCGGCCACATGCGCGCCGGCCAGCCAGCCGACCCGTGTGCCGAACCGCGGCGTGAGCCAGTCCTGGGCGGCGACGTCGTGCCGGTCGCGGTCGGGTGAGTCGCACAGCGGACTGTGCGCCAGGTCGTGCAGGGCGGCGGCCAGCACCAGTTCGTCGTCGGCCCCGTCGTCGACCGCCTGGGTGGCGGCCTGCAGCGCATGGTCGAGATCGTCGACCGCCTCTTCGTCCCAGACCCCGCGCAGCGAGTTCAGCAGGGCGGCGGTTTCGGTGAGGACCACGGATTTCTCGGCGTCAGTCACGCCGGCAGTCTACCTCGAATTGGTCTATACCAATCGTTAATCTTCTGTTCAGACAGGCAAAACCGGCACGTCGGCCCGCCGACGTCCACGGTGTGGAACCTCACTGTCCATGCGGGTGACGATTGTGGGTGGCGGCGTAGTGGGCACCGCCCACGCCTGGCAGGCCGTACAACGCGGACACACCGTCGTGCAATTGGAACGCGAAGTCGAGGCTCGGGGCGCCACCGTGCGCAACTTCGGTCTGGTGTGGGTGTCGGGCCGGGCCGACCACGAACTGGAGGCCGCGCTGCGAGCCCGCGAGCTCTGGGAGCAGATCGGCGAGCAGGTGCCCGGGGTGGGTTTCCGTCCCGCCGGATCGCTGACCCTGCTTCGGTCCCCCCGCGAGATCGCCGTCGCCGAACAGGCCAGCGCCCGCACCGATGCCGACCGGCGCGGATTCAGCGTGCTTGACCCCGATCAGGTGCGCGCCATCAATCCCGCACTGCGCGGGAAATTCCTTGCTGCACTGCACTGTTCACGCGACGGTGCGGTCGAATCCCGCCAGGCGCTGCCGGCCATCCGGGCTCACCTGGAAAGCACCGGCCGCTACACCTTCGTGCCGGGAAGCGAGGCTCGTTCGGTCGACGGGGGGTCGTGCGCGATGACCGTGATCGCAGCTACCGCGGTGACCTGGTGCTGTTGTGTCCGGGTGCGGCCCACGGCGGACTCACCCGGGAGGTGGCCGGCGATCTGCCCGTGCGCCGGGTGCGGCTGCAGATGATGCAGACCGAGCCCCTCGGCGAGGCGCTCACCACCGCCATCGCCGACGGTGACAGTTTCCGCTACTACCCCGGCTACGCCGGCTCGGCGCTCACCGCTTTGCGGGACAACGAACCTCAGGAACAGGTCGCCGAGGCCAACCACATGCAGCTGCTGTGCGTGCAACGCCTGCACGGCGGACTCACGATCGGTGACACCCATGAGTACACCGAACCGTTTGGGTTCGACGTCCACGAACCCCCCTACGCCTACCTCGCCGGGCTGGTGGAGGAGTTCCTGGGCCGCCCGCTGCCGGCGATCCGGCAGCGGTGGGCAGGCGTGTACAGCCAGTGCACCGATCCGGGCGAGCTGGTGTGCCGCCGCGACGCCGGTGACGGTGTCTGGCTGGTGACCGGACCCGGCGGCCGCGGAATGACGCTCGCCCCGGCGATTGCCGAACACACAGCCGACCTGGTCGGACTGTAGACCAGCAACTGAAGGGACACGATGACGCACAACGTCATTCAGCTGGCCGTCATCGACATGGCCGGAACGACCGTTGCCGACGACGGGCTGGTGGTCAAGGCGTTCGACAGCGCAGCGAGCGCGGTGGGCCTGCCGGCCAGTGGTCACGACCGCGAGCATGCCCGCCAGTACGTGCTCGACACCATGGGGCAGTCCAAGATCGCGGTGTTCCGAGCCCTGTTCGGTGACGAGTCCCGGGCCCAGCAGGCCAATCTCGCCTTCGAGAAGGCCTACGCCGATCTCATCGACTCCGGCGAAGCCCACCCGATCCCCGGAGCGGCCGAGGCGATCACCAACCTGCGCAGCGCCGGAGTCAAGGTCGCGCTGACCACCGGCTTCAGCGCCGTCACCCAAGACAAACTCCTGGCGGCACTGGGGTGGCACTCGCTGGCCGACCTGACGTTGGCTCCCGGCGACGGCGTACGGGGCCGGCCCTACCCGGATCTGATCCTGACGGCGTTGATGCGTCTGGAGGCCGACGGCGTCGGCAATGTCGCCGCGCTCGGCGACACCGCCAATGACATCGACAGCGCATTGCGTGCCGGCTGTGCCATCGCGGCGGGCACCCTCACCGGAGCCCACACCGAACAGCAACTGCGGGACGCCGGAGCCACCCACGTGGTGTCCACGGTCACCGAATTTGCCGATCTTGCCCTGCAATTCCGCTGAAACGAGAGGTGCTGATGAACATTCGTAAAACCCTGGTGGCGGTCACCGTCGCGGCCGTCGCAACCATGACGGCCGCCTGCGGCGGAACCGGGAGCTCCGGGTCCGGCGGCGGATCGACACTGACCGTCTACAGCGCCGACGGCCTGGGCAGCTGGTACAAGTCGGAGTTCGCCAAGTTCACCAAGGACACCGGCATCAACGTCAACGTGGTCGAAGCGGGCTCCGGCGAGGTCGTATCACGGGTGGAGAAGGAACAGTCCAACCCGCAGGCCGACCTGCTGGTCACCCTGCCGCCGTTCATCCAGAAAGCCGACAAGTCCGGCCTGCTGCAACCCAGCGGCGCCGACACCAGCGGCATCTCACCCGACCTGGTCGGCCCCGGCGGGAACTACCTGCCCATCGTCAACAACGCGCTGAGCTTCATCGCCAACCCCGGCGCCAACCCGCAACCCGAGACCTGGGACGACCTGCTCAAGCCCGAGTTCAAGGGCAAACTGCAGTACTCGACGCCGGGCCAGGCCGGTGACGGAACGGCGGTCCTGGTCCTGCTGCAGCACCTGATGGGCAAGCCGGCCGCACTGGAGTACCTCGGCAAGCTGCAGGCCAACAACGTGGGCCCGTCGTCGTCGACCGGCAAGCTGCAGCCCAAGGTGAGCAACGGCGAACTGCTCGTCGCCAACGGCGACGTACAGATGAACCTGGGGTCGATCAAGGACGACGGGTCGAAGTTCACCATCTTCTTCCCGGCGATGGCCGACCACAGCCGCACGACGGTGGCCCTGCCTTATGTCGCCGGTGTCACCAAGGGGGCGCCGCACGCCGAGGACGCCAAGAAACTGCTCGCCTTCCTCATCTCCGATGATGTGCAAAAGACCGTCGCCACAGACGCTTTGGGAATACCGGTCAAGGACGCCATCGCGAAGGCGTCCGGCGGATCGACGGACCAGAACACCCCGACGGGCTTGCTCGAGGGCGTGCAGATGTGGACCCCGGACTGGAATGCGGTGCTCATCGATCTCGACGCCGACGTCGCCGCCTACCAGAAGGCCACCGGGAGCTGACGTGACCGAAACCGGCGTCAGCTCCTCCCCACCACCGCGGCCGCGCAGCAGACGCCGAACCTGTCCGAGGCCACCCCCGCGATCACGTTCGATCGTGTCGGGGTGGCCTACGGGCGGGGCAGGAAAGTGACTAACGCACTCGTTGACTTCAACTTGAAAGTCGCTGCGGGAGAAACGGTTGCGTTATTGGGCCCGAGCGGATCGGGGAAGTCCACGGCGCTCAATGCACTGGCCGGCTTCGTCCGGCCGACCTCCGGCAGCATCCGGATCGACGGGCGGGACGTCACCGACCTCCCGCCGGCCAAGCGCGGTATCGGGTGGTGCTGCAGTCTTACGCACTGTTTCCGCACATGCGAGTAGCCGAGAACGTGGCGTTCGGGCTCAAGGCGCATCGCGTCGCGCGCAGCCAGATTGCGCCGCGGGTCGCCGAGGCGCTGGACATGGTCGGCATGTCCGCCTTCGGGAACCGCTTGCCCCGTGAACTTTCCGGTGGGCAGCAGCAGCGCGTCGCGATCGCTCGCGCGCTGGCCATCCGGCCCAAGGTGCTCTTGCTCGACGAACCGCTCGCGGCATTGGATGCCCAGCTGCGCCAGTCCATGCTCGCTGAGCTGCAGCAGCTCAAGGAGGCGCTGCCCGAAACCGCGATGCTCTACGTCACGCACGACCAGGCCGAGGCGTTGGCACTGGCTCACCGCATCGTGGTGATGAACGACGCCCGGTTGATGGATGTCGATACCGCCGAAAACCTCTGGAAACGCCCACCCACCAGCTTTACCGCGGCGTTCCTCGGTGGCGCGAACCTGATCCCGTGCACCGTCGGCCGGGTCATCGGGACGTCGGCCCTGGTGAGCATCGCGCACAAGACCGTCAGCGCGGAGGCGCCCCAACCGACGGTGGGCAAGGTCGACTGGGCGCCCGGTTCGCCTGCGCTGCTGTGCATCCGCCCGCACGCGCTGCAGATCGTCGGTCTCGGTCATCCCGAAGCCCTGCGCGCCAACGTGAACGCTTCGGTGTGGCGGGGCGCCACCACCCGGGTGGTGTTGTCGGTCAACGGGTTACCCGACCGGCTCATCGAGGTCGACACCCCGGCCAGGCCAATTATCCGGTCGGCACCGAGGTGGGTGTGCGGTTCCCGCAGCCGGCCGGGTGCTGGTCCAGGCTGGCCGATGACGGCTCTTCTGGACCGGCCCGCACCGGCCGAGGACGCACCGGCCCGCAGACCCACCGTCCGTCTGCGCCCGGTGTGGTGGACGCTGCCGCCGGTGCTGATCGTGCTCGTCGTCGCGGTCTACCCGCTGCTGCGGGTGTGCCTGGAGTCGGCCACACAGCGCGACGGCGGCCAGGGGCTGGGCACCTGGACGTCGGTCCTCGGCTCGACGGCCTTCCGCTCGGCACTGTGGCGGACGGTGGCCATCGCGGTGACCTCGACCGCCGGCTGCCTGGTGCTGGGGACCTTCCTGGCAATCGTGTTGGCCTTCGTGCCCTTTCCCGGTTCCGCGCTGGTCGGCCGGCTCATCGACACCATCCTGGCGTTGCCGTCCTTCCTGATCACGCTGGCGTTCACCTTCCTCTACGGCAGCGCAGGGGCGGTGAACGCCCTGATCGCCACGTTCACCGGCGCTGGGTCGCCGGCACTGACCTTCCTCTACACCCCGGCCGGTGTGATCGCCGCCGAGATCACCTTCTTCACACCCTTTGTGATCCGCCCGCTACTGGCCGCGTTCGCGGTGTTGCCGCGCCAACAACTCGATGTGGCCGCCAGCCTCGGCGCGTCACCGGTCCGGGTGCTGCGTTCGGTGGTCATGCCGGAGGCCTGGCCCGCGCTGATGGCCGGTGGCAGCCTGGTGCTGTTGTTGACGCTCAACGAATTCGGCATCGTGCTGTTCACCGGCGCCAAAGGCGTCATCACGCTGCCGGTGCTGATCTACACGCGCGGCATCGTCACCTTCGACCTGCCCGGCGCGGCCGTGATCGCGACCGTGCAGATCGTGCTGTCACTGACGCTGTACATCGCCTACCGGATGGTCTTCGCCAGAATGACTGCCCGGGGAAGCCGAGAGGACTGAACCGATGTTGTTGTGGAGCAGGCGAAGTCGGGCACTGGTCATCGCCGGGTTCGCATTGGTGGTGACGATCGTGTTCGTCGCTCCGCTGGCCACCGTGGTGCTGGCCGGACTGGCCGGATCGTGGAACGGACCGCTGCCGTCCGGGCTGGGCTTCGCCCGGTTCGGCCAGGCGTTGTCCGGGGAGAACCTCGCCAGCCTCTCGGTGAGTCTGCAGACAGCCGTGATCGCCGGTGCGCTGGCCCTACTGTTGGGCACCTGGGCCGCCATCGCATCCCGGGACGCGCCGGGGTGGCTGCGGCGGGTGACCGACGCGGTCTTCCATCTGCCGATCGCCGTACCGTCGGTGGCCATCGGGCTGGGGTTGCTGATCGCCTTCAACGCCCGGCCCCTGCTGTTGGGCGGAACCCGGTGGATCGTGATCGTGGCGCATTTCGTGCTGGTGCTGGCCTTCGCGTTCAGCGCGGTGTCGGCCGCTCTGGACCGGCTGAATCCGGCATTCGGCCAGGCCGCCGAATCGTTGGGCGCCACGCCGGCGCGGGTGCTGTTCCAGGTGACGCTGCCACTGCTGCTCCCCGCACTCGGTGCCGCGGCGGGCCTGGCGGTCGCGTTGTCGATGGGTGAACTGGGCGCCACCGTGATGGTGTATCCGGCGACCTGGAAGACGCTGCCCGTCACCATCTTCGGGCTGACCGACCGCGGCCAGGCGTTCCAGGCCGCGGCCGGCACGACGGTGTTGTTGTCGGTCACCCTGGTGGTGCTCGTCGTTCTCGGGCGCATCCGCGGGCGGGCCGCGCTGCGCTGAGCACCAGCACGGTCGCGGGCATGTCCTAGTCTGTGTCGTCGGCGGTGTTCTGGTCGCCGGCATCGAGGAAGGATTCCGACATGCGGGTGCCGACAGTGGCCGCACTGATGTCCGCGGCCGTCTTCGCCGGCTCCCCCGGGGTAGCCGCGGCGGCCCCGAGGGACTACTGCGCCGAGCTCAAGGGCGTCGACACCGGCCAGGGGTGTCAGATCCAACTCGCCGACTCGACCTACCAGGTCAGCATCAGCTTTCCCACCGGCTACCCCGACCTCACGCCGGTCGCGGATTACATCGGTCAGACCCGCGACGGGTTCCTGAACGTGGCCGAGAGTTCGACGCCGCGCGATATGCCCTACGAACTGGACATCACCGCAACCTCCTACCAGTCCGCCGTCTCGTCGCGCGGGACCCAGTCGCTGGTCCTGCAGACCTACGAAAACGTCGGTGGCGCCCATCCGGAGACCCTGTACAAGGCGTTCAACTGGGACCAGACCGCCGGCAAGGCCATCACCTACGACGCGCTGTGGCAGCCGGGTACCGACCCCCTGAAGGTGGTCTTCCCGATTGTGCTGTCCGCGCTGCAGAAGCAGACCGGCCAGGATGTGGCGATCGATCCGACAGCCGGCCTCGATCCGGCCAATTATCAGGATTTCGCCCTGACGAACGACGCCGTGATCTTCTTCTTCAGTCAAGGTGAGCTGCTGCCCGAGGCGGCCGGCGCCACCCAGGTCGTGGTGCCCCGCTCGGCGATCGAGGCACTGCTGGCCTAGCCGGCGTCGGGAACCATGCAGGCCACCGCGCTCCACGGGCGGTTGCCCGGCCGGCGTGGATCCGGCTGCGGGAGGCGGGCCATCAACCGCATCAGCGGGGACAACCGGTCGAAGCGGTAGGCCGCGGCCAGCACCGACTCCACCGCAACCGTGGCCCACCCGAGTTTCTCGAAGAAGGCCAGCCCGTCGGCCGGGCAGAACTTGAACGGCGCGTTCTGCAGCAGCCCGGCGGCCTTGGTGTTCATCGTCGTGCGCAACCCGGGTGATGCGAAATCGAAAGTCCACCAGGCGATCCCACTGCGATGAAGGGCACCTGACAGGCTTGCGACGTCGGTGTCCTCCAGGTACATCAGCAGACCTTCGGTCAGCACGAAAGCCCTGTTCGCACCATCTAGCGCCGCGGCGAGAAACGCGTCCCGGGCGAGGGCGTCGGACAGGTCGACGGCATGCCTGGACAACCGGCAGCGTGGTGTCTGGTCGGCGAGGGCGCGGTCCTTCTCGGCGACCAGTCCCGGCAGGTCGGCCTCCACCCAGATCAACTCCGACGGCAGGTCCAGGCGGTAGGGCCGGGTGTCGAGACCGGCCGCAAGGTTCAGCACTCGATCACACCCGTCGGCGATCGCCCGTCCGATCAGGTCGTCGATGACCCTGGTGCGGGCCACCAGCCACCAGCCGTCGCGCACGCGGCGCGGTGCGGCGGCGACGATCGCGCGGCCGCGGTCACCGGCCAATCGCTCGGCCAGCGGATCATGGAACAAGGCGTCGCCGCGGGCCGACTCCGTGGCCCGATAGGTCGCCACCCAGCGAGCGGTGTCAGAGACATTCGAGACCAGCGAGTCCATGACCAAGTGTGACATCGCAGGCTCAGAAAACCGGCAGATGGCCGGCGGCCACCAGCGGCAGCCGGGCTGCGCTGTCACTGCGTCGCCGGTCGGACGTCGCGCCCGACGTCCCCATCCACACCATCCCGTAGTACGCATCCACCGGCGCCAGCGGCGTCGCGCCGCCCAGGCTCGCGGCACGCTCCAGCATCCGGGTGAACCAGCCCTTCGCCGCCATGATGCTCTCCTTGCTCGGTGGGGAATCTCGTCGTCATCGACTCTTCTCGGCGCAGGCGCTGGGCGGTATCGGGTGGTTGGGGATGCCGAGGACGAATCGGGGTGTCCCCCGATCAGCGGATGCTGTTGTCTGGCGGCCCCGGCGTTGCGATGCTGTGTGCCATGCCCCGCCTGCCCCGCCGGATCGCCTCGGATCTGAACGCGCGGCTGCGCAGCCCCGAGACCGCCGCCGTGGTCGCGGGCCTGGAGAGCCGACTCACCGAGCGTCGGCGCGACCAGAAGCTGCAATCCGGGGACTTTCGCGGTGTGCAGGTGCTGGTCTACCGGGGGTTCGTCGCCGGCGACGTGGCCAAGGTGCGGGTCCGGGTCGCTGAAGCGCCGGAACTGCCCGGCGGCAGCCGCATCCCGTACTGGGAGGTGGCACAGAGCAATGTGCGCCGGCACGCCGCCCTGCCCATCATGGGCACCGAGGTCGAGTTGAGCATCGGCGGGCACCGGTCCACCGAGGTCTCCGACGGCCACGGGTTCGCCACGTTCGCCCTGCCGGTGCCGAAGCTCCGGGCCGGATGGCATCGGGTCGAGGCGGTGGCCGCCGGGATCGACAACGGCCAGCCCGTGGCCGCAGCCGGATGGGTGGTCAAGCCCGCACTGACGGCACCGTTCCTGGTGATCTCCGATATCGACGACACCATCCTGCTCACCGGCCTCACCGAAGGTCTGACCATGGTGGCCCGGACTCTGCTGCGCGACGCCGATCAGCGCAGCGCCATTCCCGGCATGTCCGCGCTCTATCGCGGCCTGTCCCGCGGGGTGCCTACCGGCGGGGGCCGCCGCCGGCCGGCGCCCGGGTTCTTCTACGTGTCGACCGGGAGTTGGTCGTTCTATCCGATGCTGGAGCGGTTCGTCGAGGTGCGGGGTTTCCCGCAGGGCCCGATGTTCCTCACCGATTGGGGTCCCACCGAGCGTTACCTGCGCCGCAGCGGCGCCGAGCACAAGCGGGCGGCGGTGCGCCGGCTGTTCGAGGCGTATCCCGGGATGCGGTTCGTGCTGATCGGCGACAGCGGTCAGCGCGACCCGGTGATCTACGAAGAGATGGCCCGCGAGTTCCCGGGCCGGGTCATGCTCATCCTGATCCGGCAGGTCGGCGCCGACGACGAGGAGCGCAACAGCCGGTTGCGCGGCCACGCCGAAGTGCTTCGCGCGGAGGGCATTCCGTTGCACCTGATATCCGACGCGGTGCAGGGCGCCCAGCTGGCGCACCGGTTCGGCCTCTGTGACTCGGACACGCAGGTGGAGGTCGCCGCCGAGGCGGACAGCAGATGAGCCCGGTACAAGTGGAGAAATGGGCGATGACCTCAAGAACGTCCGACTCGCGATCACGCTGACCGCGCTGTCCGCGCTGTTGGGGTGGGCGGAGTGGAAGACCTGGCGCACCTCGCGGGAGATCTATCCCGGCGCCCGGCGTGCCGGGACGGTCGGCGCGCCCGACACCGTGCTGGTGCTGGGCTGTCCGTGGCCGATGTTGCACCGATGGCGGGTTCGCATCGCGATCCGGTCCGCTGAACCCGCCACCACCCGGTTCCTGTTCTCGGGCGGCGCGGTACGCACCATGCGCAGCGAGGCACAGCTCATGGCCGACTACGCGGTGCACACGCTGGGGGTGCCGATCGACAACGTGGTGATCGAAGACCAGTCGCGATCGACGGTGGAAAACGTGCGGAACTCCCTCCCCATGCTGGCCGGCTCCGCCACGATCGCGATTGCGTCGAATACGTTCCACGCCCATCGCGCCCGCCGGATCCTGCGCGACCAATCACCGGAGCTGGCCGCCCGCCTGACCCGCTCGCGCGACTACCTGCCGTTCGAATGGGGCATCGCACACCCGGTGCTGCTCGGCCTGGAGGTATACCGAAGCTGGGTGCGCCGCTGAGATCATTCCCGACACCGGTATTTGCTGTCGCGAGCGTCGCTACGGCTGCAGGCGGGACTGTGGATGTGGTCCGGCGCGCACGTCGCCTGCCTGGCCTCCGGCGCGCCCCGCGGCACCCTGCCCGCGATCGACCTCGCGTGACGTCAGTGCGCCGCAGCTAATTGTTTCCGGGAATCGCGGTCGGGGCGGGCGGCGCCTTGACCGTCGGACTGAAGGAGTTCGAGCCACCGTCGGACCCACTCTTCTCGGTGGGCGCCGGCGCGGGGACGCTGGCACTGGTCGTCACGGGCGTGCTCGAACTCGGCGCCGGCGTGCTGGTCGAGGGCGATTCCTTGTCTTCGTGGCCACACGCGGTCAGCGCCCCCGCGCCGCCGATGACAACCGCAGCGGTCAGCAGCACGATCTGGCGCCGCACTCGTTCTGATTTCATGCCGCATCCTTAGCAAACTCGTCTCGCCCGATCGCCGAGACCCCAACATAACCCAGGCCGCAGGGGTTTTCGCGTCGAGTCGCGCTGAGGTGGTTCAGGGCGGCTTGGGTTCAGGGCAGCTTGGTGGCGATCTCGGCCGCCGCCGCCATCACCTGGTTACCGGCATGTTCGAGGCTTTCCGGGGTTAGCCGGTGAGTCAGGAAGCTGACGCTCAGCGCGTAGTGCGACGGTTTGCCCGATGTGGTCGGGATCGCGGCGGCCACACACGTCAACTCGTCCTCGGCCTCTTCCCGGTCGATCGCGAAGCCGCGCGCGCGGATGTCCTTGATCTCGGCGGCCATCTGCTTCATCGAGGTGATGGTGTGGTCGGTGAGCGGCGCCAGTCCGACCGTCGAGATCAGCTCACGCCACTCGCTGTCGGGCATGGACGCCAGCAGCGCCTTACCCAGCGCCGAGGCGTGCCAGGGGTCGACCTGGCCGATCTGGGTGACCTTCTTCAGCGCCCGGCGTCCTTCGACCGCTTCGATGATCACCACGGAACGGTCCTTGCGGACGGCGAAGTTCACCGTCTCGTTGAACTCGGCCAGCAACCGTTCCATGGTGGGCAGGATGGCCTCGGCGGGCACCTGTCCGGAGTACGCGCGTCGGCCCAGCCGGAAGATCTGCCAACCGAGCCGGTACTGGGTCGCGTCGAAACGTTCGATGTAACCCAGCGACGTCAACGTGTTCAGATAGCGCAGCACTGTGGCTTCGTTAAGCCCTGTGCCCTTTGCGATTTCGGTGAGATTGGCGGATTCCGCCTCGGCCACTGCCTCGAGAATCCTGACCGTGCGCTCCACGCCGATCAGATTCGAGCCCTTCTCCGGAACCGCCTGAGTTTTCACTCAGTGAATGCTACCAGTGCCCAGTGAAGGCCCGACCGCACGACGCGGAATTCCGCCCAGCTGTTGACAGCACCCAATGGCGGCCCTAGATTTTCATTTGTCGAAACCAATAATTCACTCAGTGAAATCTCGTCGCCCCCGGGCGGCCACCAGAAGGAGACGTGATGTCCACCGCAGCAGCAGGTAACGGTTCGAAGGTCGACGGGGCGGCAATCCTGGCGGCACAGGGACTCCTGCCGGCCGACGACTACGCCCTGACCCCGTCGCCGAAGAGGTTCGACGACGGCGGAAGCTATCGACTCGAGGTGTCCGGGGTCGAGCGGCTCAGCACCCTCGAGGCGCTGCTGGACGAATCGGAGAAGCAGGGCGTCTTCATCAACAGGATCGTCGCCTTCGGGGGTGGCTCAACGCTGTTGAACACCAGCGAATTGCGCGACGTGGCAACACTATCCGCCGAAAGCGGCATCGAACTGATCGCGGTTCCGGGGCCACGCACCGGCTGGGACCTCGGACGTCAGGCACTCAGCACCGAGGGTCAGGCCGGCGGCCGGCGGGTGCGGGGGCTGGACAACGTCCGGTATCTGCTCGACGACTACCTGCGGATGTTCTCGGCCGGCATCCGCGGCGTGTTGGTGTGGGACGAAGGGGTGCTCGACATCCTCAACAAGGCCCGCGATGCCGGGCACATCCCCGCCGACGTCAAGTTCAAGATCTCCGTCTACGCCGGGCATGCGAACCCGGCGTCGATCAGGATCCTCCAGGAACTCGGGGCCGACAGCGTGAACCCGGTCGGTGATCTGACCCGCCCGATGCTCGCGGCGATCCGCCGCAATGTCGACATCCCGCTGGATGTCTGGGCCGAAACGTTCGAATCCTTCGGCGGAATGAACCGGTTGTGGGAGGCCGGCGCCATCGCCAAGGTCGCCGGACCGGTGTATTTCAAGATCGAACCGGGCGAGTCCGAGGCCGTCATGTACAACGGCTGGATCGAACCCGAGTACCACGAGCGACTCGTCCGGCACAAGGTCCGGCATGCGGCCATCATCAACGAACTGGTCGCATCCACCACCCCGGAGGTGACGGTGTCACCGCGTCCGGCACCCTTCCCCGTCCTGGCGAACTGAGCCCGATCGTGGCGAATCGATTGAAGGCGGCGATCATCGGGTCCGGCAACATCGGGACCGATCTGATGATCAAGTTGCAGCGCCGATCCGACGTCCTCGATGTGGTGGCGATGGTCGGAATCGACCCGGACAGCGACGGTTTGGCGCGGGCAGCCGCCTCGAACGTGGAGGTCACCGCGGGCGGGGTGCAGGGTCTGTTGGCCATGGACGTCATCGACGAGCTCGCGGTCGTGTTCGACGCCACCAGCGCCCACGCCCATCTGGCCAACTACGCCCAGCTCGAACCGACGGGCGTGCGCGTCGTCGATCTGACGCCCGCGGCGATCGGACCGTTCGTGGTTCCCGCGGTCAACCTGTCCGGACTCACCGATCGCCGCAACGTCAACATGGTCACCTGCGGTGGGCAGGCGACCATTCCCATCGTGGCCGCGCTGTCGGACATCACCGAGGTGCACTACGCCGAGATCGTCGCGTCCATCGCGTCGCGGTCGGCGGGCCCGGGGACGCGAGCCAATATCGACGAGTTCACCACGACCACCGCGCGCGCCATCGAGCAGGTGGGCGGCGCGACCCGCGGTAAGGCGATCATCGTGCTCAACCCCGCGGAACCCCCGATGATCATGCGCGACACCGTCACCGCGCTGATCTCCCCCGCCGACGAGCCGACGATCGGCGAGGTGGTGGCACGCATGGTTGGTGCCGTGCGGCAGTACGTGCCGGGATACCGCCTCAAGCAGGAAGTCCGCGTGGCCGATGTGCCGGCGGGTGATGTCCGCAGGCGCCTGGCCGGCGGTCCGGCGTCGACTGCGGACCTGCAACACGTCACCGTGTTCCTCGAAGTCGAAGGTGCCGCCGACTACCTGCCGGCCTACGCCGGGAATCTGGACATCATGACCTCGGCGGCCGTGCGGGTCGGTGAGCGGCTCGCGCTGCGTTCCGCGGTACTCGCGGAGTCTGTGTCATGACGCCGCGGATCTATGTCCAGGACGTCACCCTGCGCGACGGCATGCACGCCGTGGGCCACGAGATCGATGTCACCGCCGTGCGGCGAATCGCGCACGCCCTGGACCGGGCGGGAGTGGCCGCCATCGAGGTGGCGCATGGCGACGGCCTGGCCGGTGGCAGCCTGACCTACGGGGCCGGCTCGCACACCGACGCCGAATGGATCGCGGCGGCAGCCGATGTCGTCACCACCGCACAGCTGACGACTCTGCTGCTCCCCGGTATCGGAACCCTCGACGATCTGCGCGCCGCAGTGGACCTGGGGGTGACATCGGTGCGGATCGCGACGCACTGCACCGAAGCCGATATCGCCGTTCAACACATCGCGACCGCACGCGACCTCGGCATCGACGTGGCGGGCTTCCTGATGATGTCCCACATGATCGGCCCGAACACCTTGCGGCTCAAGCCAAGCTCATGCAGGACGCCGGAGCGGTCTGTGTCTATGTGACCGACTCCGGCGGTCGGCTGACCATGTCGGGTGTCGCCGAACGAGTCCGCGCCTACCGCGAGGTCCTCGACGAGTCGACTGAGATCGGAATCCATGCCCACCACAATCTGGCTCTGGGCGTGGCGAATTCACTCGTCGCGGTGCAAGAGGGCGTCCGGCGGGTGGACGCCTCACTCACCGGGCTGGGCGCGGGCGCAGGCAATTGCCCGCTGGAAGTCTTCGTCGCCGTTGCCGAGCTGAACGGTTGGGATCACGGTTGCGACGTCTTCGCCTTGATGGATGCCGCCGATGACATCGTCCGGCCGCTGCACCGCCGTCCCGTGCGAGTCGACCGCGAAACCCTCACACTCGGATACGCCGGCGTCTACTCGAGTTTCCTGCTCCATGCCGAGCGCATCGGCGCCGAACTGAACGTCGAGCCTCGCGCCCTGCTCGTGGAGGCGGGCCGGCGGGCGATGGTCGGCGGCCAAGAGGACCTGCTCACCGACCTTGCTCTCGACATGAGGAGGTGAGCGGGACAGCCGCCGACACCGGCTTGCCACACCGTTCCCGCAGAGCAGCTGAACGGAAGGTCACTACACCCGTACCATTCGACCCACTCTTGCACGAGGGATGAACGATCATGACCAATGTAACCCAATCGGTAGAACCCCCCGAAGGCCGGATCCCCATCAGGTTCCGCCGGATTCGGCCGCACCACCGGGCGGACGACGACACCATGGCCTGAAGAAGGACACCCTCGGGGTGCCGAGCATCTTCTTCTACATCATTGCCGCCGCCTCGCCGTTGACGGTGGTGGTGGCGCTGTACCCCATCATCATCGGATCGGGCAACGGGATCGGCATGCCCGGTGCCTTCGTCATCGCGGCCGTGGTGCTGATGATCTTCGCCGTCGGCTACGTCGCGATGAGCAAACACGTGACGAACGCGGGCGCGTTCTACGCCTACGTCACCCTCGGACTGGGACGGATCCCCGGCCTCGGCTCGGCATTCCTGGCGATCTTCGCCTACAACGCGATCCAGGCCGGCCTCTACGGTGGATTCGGCTACTACGCAAGCGAATTGTTCAACCACAAGTTCGGCACCGATCTGCCGTGGTGGCTGTTCGCCGGTATCGCCCTGGTGCTGTGCCTGGGCCTGGGTGTGCAGGGCGTGCACTCCGGCGCCCGGGTGCTGGGTGTCTTCATGACCCTGGAGGTCACGATGATCACCGTGCTCAGCGTCTGCAGTCTGTTCAGCGGCTCCGTGCCGGTGTCGAAGTTCTCCTTCGAACCGTTCAGCCCGTCGGTCGTCCTCGCCGGTTCGCTGGGCGTGGCGCTGATGTTCGCCCACGCGTCCTTCATCGGGTTCGAGGGGTCGGCGATCTACGGCGAGGAAGCGCGCGACCCCGCCCGCACCATTCCACGGGCGACGTATCTGTCCATCGCCTTCATGGGCACGCTCTACGCGGTCTCGGGCTGGCTCATCATGAATGCGCTGGGGCTCGACCGGGTCGTGGGCATCGCCCAGGAGTCGGGGGGCGACTTCATCTTCGTGGCCAGCGACACGATCATCGGGCACAACATCTCGCTGGTGTTCCAGATCCTGATCATCACCGCACTGTTCGCCGCGATCGTCACCTTCCACAACAACGTGGCCCGCTACACCTTCTCCCTCGGCCGGCAAGGGCTGATCTGGAAGCCACTGGGCTGGACGTTGCCGGGGCGGCAGACCCCCTGGGTGGCGTCGCTGGTGCAGACCGTCACCATCGCGCTCGTGGTGGCGCTGTTCGCCATCTTCAACCAGGATCCGTTCGCGGGACTGTTCACCTGGGCCACCGGTATCGGCACCATCGGCGTGATCCTCTCCCAGCTGGTCGCGGCCATCGCCATCTTCGTCTTCTTCCGCAAGTCGAAGGTGGACAAGCGCAGGTGGAACACGTTCGTCGCGCCGATTCTGGCCGTGATCGGGCTCGGCGGTTTCTTCGCGCTCACCCTGGCCAGCCTGGACATCCTGCTCGGTGCGCAAGGTGCGATGGCGGTGCTGATGCTGTCGCTGGTGTTCATCGCGCTCGGTGGCGGCATGCTCTACGGGCTGTATCTGCGCATCGCGGCCCCGGACCGCTACGCCCGGTTGGGCCATGCGCTCAATGAGCGTGAACTGGCCGATCCCGCGCCCGAGGCGATGTAGCCACACCATGCCGACTGAAAGCATCAGCGCTACATTTGTACCCGCAGATACGTACAAATGTTCTTATAGCGAGGAAACATGGCTCCGGCTCCCCGGCGGGCGCGCCGCCACGACCCCGACCGGCGGCAGCGCATCGTCGATGCGGCACTCCAGGTGCTGGCCACCGACGGCGTCGCGGGTATCACCCACCGCGCCATCGGAACCGTGGCCGATGTCCCGCTCGGATCGATCACCTACCACTTCGCCAATCTGGCCGACATCGTCGATGTCGCGTTCGAGACCCACGTGGCCAGGCTGGCCGAGCGGTTCGGCGCGCGACTGGCCGGCTGCGAGTCGGCTGACGACGTCATCGAATGCATCGTCGAGGCGGTCACCGACGATCTTGCCGCCCATCCGAACGAACTGGCGGTCACCTACGAGCTCTACGGCGATGCGGTCCGCCGAGCGCAAACCAAGAGGGTCACCCAGGACTGGATGGGCCTGGCCGAGGAGGCGCTGGCACAACACTTTCCCCGTCCCACCGCGCGGCTGCTCGACGTCGTCGTCGAGGGGTTGATGGTGCACATGTCCATTGCGCAACAACAGATCTCGAAAGACGAAGTTCGAGCGCTGCTGACCATCGCCGCGCATGCCGGTCAGTCGGCCTATCAATCCGGTACCGACCTCGGCGTCGAGGTAGATATCGACCACAAGTTCGTCAAACCCAAATCCCGCAAGCCTCAGGAGAAGAAATGACTTTCCACCGCCAGATGTTCATCGACGGCAGTTGGGCCGACGCGTCGGACGGCGCCGTCGACCAGGTGCCGGCCCCCGCGACCGGCGAGACCTTCGCCGAGACAGCCCACGGCACCGTCGCCGATGTCGAACGCGCCGTCGCCGCCGCCGACGCCGCCTTCCCGGGTTGGGCCCGCACGCCGGTCGGCGAGCGCGCCCGCGCGTTCCTGAACCTCGCCGACCGGGTCGAGGCCGACCTGCCCAACCTGGCCGAGATCGAGTCACGCAATGTCGGCAAGCCGATCGGTCTGGCGCTGGAGGAGATGGGCATGATCGCCGATCATCTCCGGTTCTTCGCCGGTGCCGCCAGGTCCATGGAAGGCCGGGCCGCCACCGAATACGTCGCGGGCAAGACCAGCATCATCCGCCGCGATCCGCTCGGTGTCGTCGGATCGGTCGCGCCGTGGAACTACCCGCTGTTGATGGCGATCTGGAAGATCTCCCCCGCCCTGATGACCGGGAACACGTTGGTGCTCAAGCCATCCGAACACACCCCGTTCTCGGTACTGCGGTTGGCCGAACTGGCCCAGGACCTGTTCCCGGCCGGTGTGCTCAACATCGTGACCGGTCACGGCGCTGACGTCGGGGCTGCCCTGGTGGCGCACCCGCGGGTGCGGATGTCCTCGCTGACCGGATCGGTGGACACCGGCCGTGCGCTGATGCGCGCCTCCGCCGACTCGAACCTCAAGCGGTTGCACCTCGAGCTCGGCGGCAAGGCGCCGGTGCTGGTGTTCGCCGACGCCGACGTGGCCTTGGCCGTGGACAAGATCATGGAAGGCGCGTTCTGCAACTCCGGGCAGGACTGCATGGCGGCCGCGCGGGTGTACGCGCACGAATCCCTGCACGACGAACTGGTCGCCGGCCTGGAGAAGGCGGTCACCGCCTTGGACCTCGGCGACCTCGCCGACGAGAACACCGCGATGGGCCCGGTCATCACGGCGGCGCACCGCGACCGCGTCGAAGGGTTCGTCGAACGGGCCAAAGCCACCGGACACACCGAGCTGCTGCAGGGCGCCAACCCCGGCGTCGGTTTCTACACCGCTCCGACGGTAGTGGTCGGTGCTCGCCAAGGCGATGAGATCGTCACCAAGGAGGTGTTCGGGCCGGTGACCTCGGTGACCAAGTTCGGTGACGCCGACGACGTCGTCGGATGGGCCAACGACACCGAATACGGCTTGGCGGCTTCGGTGTTCACCAACGACCTGGCCCGCGCCATGGCGGTGACCAGCGACCTGCAGTTCGGCACGGTCTGGGTCAACGATCACCTTCCGGTCACCCCCGAAATGCCGCACGGCGGATTCAAGCAATCCGGCAACGGCAAGGACATGTCGATCTACGCGCTCGAGGAATACACCGAGATCAAGCACGTCATGATCAACCGAGCGGGCGCGTGAGATGGGTGCGGTCAGTGCCATCAACATGTTCTCCCTTCGCCCGGGAGTCACCGCGGCACAATTCGAGGCGTTCTCCATCGAGCTCGACCAACCGACCTGTCTGGCCTTCGACGTCGTCGAGAGCTTCGAGGTCTACCTGGTCGAGGGCGACGGACACCGGGTGGACGTCGTCGAGATCATGACCGTCCGGTCGTGGCCCGAATGGGAATCGTTGCGCGACAACGCACCTGAGTTCACGCCGGTGCTCCGGCGCTTTGCAGAACTGGTCGAGCTGGACACCGTCTCAACGCTGTTCACCCGCCACGTAACCCCGATCGAGGAGAACTGACATGCCGACGTCACCCGACTACGACGCCATCGTGATCGGCGCCGGCCACAACGGCCTGGTCACCGCCAACTATCTCGCCAGGGCAGGCAAACGCGTCCTGGTACTCGAGGCCCGCGACGTGGTGGGCGGCGCGTGCGTCACCGAGGAGCTCATACCCGGGTCGAAATGGTCCTCCTGTGCGTTCATCGCCGGACTGTTGCGGCCGGAGATCATCGCCGAACTCGAGCTGGCGCGCTTCGGCCTCGATCTCTATCAGGGTGATGCGCTGTCGTTCAGCCTCTTCCGCGACGGCACGTCGATCACGATGTGGAAGGAGACCGACCGCACGCTGCGGGAGATCGAGAAGCTGAACAAGCGTGACGCGCAGGCGTTCATCGACTTCGGTCTGCGGTTGCAGAAGTTCGCGGGGCTGGTGACGCCCTGGCTGCTGAAGTCGCCGCCGCAACGCTCGGAGGTACTGGCCGCCTTCGAGGCCGCCGGCGAGCAGAAGCTGTTCGACGAATTCACCCTGATCTCGGTGCGCGATCTGCTCGACCGGTACTTCGAAGACGAGCGGCTGAAAAGCATGCTCACCTTCTTCGGTATGGTCTCGATCTACGGTGGACCGTCGTCGCCGGGCACCGCGTACACCTACGGCCACCACTCCTGGGGTGAATTCAACGGCAATTTCGGCCAATTCGGCATGGCGCGGGGTGGGATGGGCGCGATCAGCGAAGCGCTGGCCGCCGGCGCGCGCCACTACGGCGCGACGATCCGGACGTCGGCGCCGGTCGAGAAGGTGCTTGTGGAGCGGGGCGTGGCCACCGGAGTCCGGCTGCGGGACGGTTCGGTGATCACCGGGTCGCAGATCTTCTCCAACGCCGACCCCAAACGTTCGCTGCTGCGGTTGCTCGAGCCCGGCGTGCTGTCGCCCAAGCTGGTGCGCGAGGTGGACAACATCGACACCCGCGGTTCGATGGCCCGCATCCACCTGTTGATCGACGAACTGCCGCAATATCTCCCGTTCCCGGATGCGAGCGAGGGCCCGCAGCACCACGGTCATCAGTTGCTCGGTGCCAGTCGTGAAGCGTTCGAGGAGGCGTTCGAGGCTCAGCGTCGCGGCACGTTCCCGAGCACGTTCGTCATCGAGGCGGTCATCCAGTCGGTCACCGACGACTCCCTGGCGCCGAAGGGTCAGCACACCATGACCCTGGGCATCCAGCAGCTGCCGTCGGAACTCACCGGCACCACCTGGGCGGCCGAGAAGGAGCGGTGGGCCGATCTGGTGCTGGAGGACTTGTTCAGCTACGCGCCGAACCTGCGTGACCACATCCTCGACCGGGTCATCATCACCCCAGACGACCTGGACAACGAATACCTGATCACCGACGGCAACATCTTCCACGGCAGCATGATGCTCGACCAGCTCTTCGGCGCCCGCCCGTTGCCGGAGCTGGCGGACTACCGCACGCCGGTGCGCAACTACTACCTGTGCGGTGTCGGCACCCACCCCGGTGGCGGCGTTATGGGTGCCAGTGGGCACAACGCCGCCAAGGTAGCCCTCGATGACGCCGACGGCGTGACGCCGGTGTCCCGGCCCCGGGCCAACGGGCACCGGCCGCCCTGGCAGCAACGGCTGGTCGGTGGGTTGATGTCCACCAAGTCCGGCCGCTGGCTCAGCTACCAGGCGGCCCGGCAGCCGGCGATGCGCAAGATCACCGCCTACGCCGCGCGCGTGCGCTGAAGGTCGCCCGGTGACCAGTTCAACGCACCGGCTCAAGAGCGCGAAATGGTTTGCGGGCCAGAATGTCCCGGGCTTCGTGCACCGTTCGGCGATGCGGGCCTCGGGATTCTCCCGGATGGCGATCGACGGCAGGCCCATCGTCGGCATCTGTAACTCGTGGTCGGAAGTCGTCAACTGCAACATGCACTTTCGTGGGATGGCCGATTCGGTTCGGCGGGGCGTGCTGGCGGCCGGCGGCTATCCGCTCGAGTTTCCCACCATCTCCCTCGGCGAACAGCTGATGAAGCCGACGACGATGCTGTTCCGCAACCTGATGGCGATGGACGTCGAGGAATCGATCCGGGCGTATCCGTTCGACGCGGTCGTCTTGCTGGGCGGTTGCGACAAGACGGTGCCGGCCCAGTTGATGGGGGCCGCAAGTGCCGACGTCCCGGCGATTGTGCTCACCGGCGGGCCGGCGTCCCCGGCGGTGTTCAACGGCAAGCAACTCGGGGTGGGCACCGACCTGTGGAAGTACACCGACGAGGTGCGGGCCGGGCGGATGCCGATGTCGGAATACGAGCGCCTGGAGTCGGCGGCCGGGCCCTCGCGCGGGCACTGCCCGGAGATGGGCACCGCGTCGACGATGGCCACCCTGGTCGAGGGTCTCGGCATGACCCTGCCGGGCGCCGCGGCCGTACCGGCGATGGATTCCCGTCGGCTCCAGGTCGCCGAGATGGTCGGCGCCCGGGCGGTGAGCTTGGCCACCGAGGGGCTGCGGCCGTCCCAGGTGCTCACCGCGGAGGCGTTCGACAACGCCATCACGCTGATGCTGGCGGTGGGCGGCTCGACCAATGCGGTCGTGCACCTGCTGGCGCTGGCCGGCCGGGCCGGCATCGAATTGTCGCTGGACCGGTTTCATGAATTGTCCGCCCGCACTCCGCTGGTGGTCAACGTGCGCCCGGCCGGGCAGCACCTGGTCGAGCAGGTCTTCCACGCCGGCGGAATCCCCGCCGTCATGAAGGCGATCGAGCCGTTGCTGCACACCGAGGCGTTGACCGTCACCGGCAAGACCGTCGCCGACAATCTGCCCGACCGGGCCGGCACCGATCCCACGGTGATCGCGGACCTGAACACACCGTTCCAGCCGCCCCAGGGACTTTCGGTGGTGCGGGGCAATCTCGCCCCCAACGGGGCGGTGATCAAGTCCAGCGCCGCCACCGCGGATCTGCTGGTGCACCGCGGACCGGCGGTTGTCTTCGACGACATGGCCGACATGATGCGTCGCTTCGACGACCCCGATCTCGACGTGACCGCGGACTCGGTGCTGGTGCTGCGCAGTGCCGGGCCGCGCGGCGCGCCCGGGATGCCGGAGTGGGGTCAGCTGCCCATCCCCAGCAAGCTGCTCGCCCAGGGAGTCACCGACATGGTCCGGATCTCCGATGCTCGGATGAGCGGAACCGCCTACGGCACGTGCGTGTTACATGTCAGCCCGGAATCCGCGGTGGGCGGTCCGCTGGCCCTGGTGCGCGACGGGGACATGATCGTGCTCGACGCTCACGCCGGCCGACTCGATGTCCTGCTCAGCGATGACGAGCTCGCCCAGCGGCGCCGGGAGCTACCCGATCCGGGCCCGGGGCCGGGTCGTGGCTACACGGCCCTCTACACCGAGCGGGTTCTGCAGGCCGACCGGGGATGCGATTTCGATTTCCTGGTGGGGCGGTCCGAGGCCCCCGAAGACGAGCCCGACGCGATCTTCGACGGCTGGGTCGGCGGCTGGTAGCGCTCAGTCGAGTTCGGCGGCCGCTGCCTTCAAGTCCCGCAGGGCCGCGCACGCCAGCTCACCGAGATCGTCGACGCCGCCCGGCTCTCCCCACTGTGCATACGCCGATTTGAAGGCCAGCGCACCGAGTTCGGCAGCCAGGGCCGCGGTCGGCGGCGCGACACCACGCCGCTGCAGCGCCTCGGCCATCGCCGTGGACAGGCCGATTTGCTTGAGCGCGTTGCGTGCCTGCAGTTCGCTGCTGGCGGCGATCGCGGCCTTCAGGCGGGGCGCCAGCTCACGGTTGAACGAGGTGAACGCCGCGGACGCGGACTTCAGCCCGGCGCACACCGCCTCCAGCGGTGAGTCCCCGGGCGGCGCTGCGGCGATGCCGTCGCGCAGGAGTTGGGCGATGGCGTCCTGGCCGGCTGCCAGCACATCGCGCTTATCCGGGAAGTGCCGGAAGAAGGTGCTTTTCGTCAATCCGGCTCGTTCGGCGATTTCTGCAACGGTTGTCTGGTCGTAACCGCGTTCGTTGAACAGGTCCAATGCGGCCGCCACCAGGCGCTCACGCGCGTCGGGCTGCCACCGTGCCATACCGGGATCCTACCGTGACGGGACCATAGTCCCGTCACGGTGTACGGTGATGGGACTGTAGTCTCATCACTCGATAGGAGTACCTCATGCGCGTGTTCGTCACCGGCGCCAGCGGCGGAATCGGCTCAGCCGTCGTCACCGAACTCCACCGGGCCGGCCACCAAGTCGTCGGCCTGGCCAGGTCGGAGCAGGCAGCAGCGACCGTCACCGCGCTCGGCGCCGAGCCACTGTCGGGCAGCGTCACCGACCTCGACGTCCTCGCGGCGGCCGCCACCGACGCCGATGGCGTCATCTATCTCGCCTTCTCCCACGACTTCAGCCAGTTCGGCGATGCCGCCGGCGACGAGGCCCGCGCGGTCACCGCGATCGGCGAAGCGCTTGCCGGAACCGGCAAGCCGTTGGTGTTGGCCAACGGCACACCGGTAGCCCCTGGCCGGCCCAGCACCGAGGACGATCCGTTCAACACCGAGGGGCCGATGGCCGCACGCGGACGCACCGGGCAGGCCGCGGTCGATCTGGCCACGCGAGGTGTGCGGTCCTCGGTGGTGCGGTTGCCCCGGTCGGTGCACGACGCCGGGGGGCGCTACGGTTTCGCCGGTCTGCTGATCCAGGCCGCGCAACGCAGTGGAGTGTCGGCGTATCTGGGCAACGGGGAACAGCGGTGGCCCGCCGTGCACCGCGACGATGCGGCCCCGCTGTTCCGCATCGCGCTCGAACAGGCCCCTGCCGGTTCGGTTCTGCACGCGGTCGGTGACGAAGGCGACCCGATGCGGGCGATCGCCGAGGCGATCGGCCGTCGGCTCGGCCTGCCCGTGGAATCCGCCCCCGCCGAGAGTTTCGGCCCACTGGGCGCCCTCTTCGCCATCGACCAACCGTCGACCAGCACCCTGACCCAGCAACGGTTCGACTGGAAGCCCAACCATCCGAGCCTGCTCGACGAACTCGCGTCCGGTGCCTATCCGCAATGAGCAGCTGCCGTGTCCTTGACCACGGCACCTTCGAGCATCACCAGCACCGGAGACCTCAACGCGGCCAGATCCGTCAGCGGATCGCCGTCCACCACCAGCAGGTCCGCCGACCATCCGGGGATGAGTGCACCGAATTTTGCTCCCGGTGAGGCGATTTGAGCGGAATCCCGGGTAGCCGCGCGCAGTGCCCGCTGCGCCGAGATGCCGTAGGTGGTGAACTCGGTGATTTCGTCGACCATGTCGCCGTAGCCGTCGGTTCCGGTGCCGTAGCAAACGCCGGCGCGCAGTGCGGCCTCGAACGATCGGCGGTGCACGTCGAGAATGCCGTCGGCGATCCGGACCCACTCCGCTGAAAGCCCCCACTGGGCGCCCTTTTTAGCGATGTTCACCATTGTCGACAAGGTCGGCACCAGCTTCACGCCGTTGTTCGCCATGAATTCGGCTTGGAGTTGTGTGAGGTAGATGCCGTGTTCGATGCAGTGCACGCCGGCCTGCAGTGCATTCTCGATGCCCTCCACGCCGTCGGCGTGGGCGGCAACGTACTTTCGGGCGGAGTTCGCCACCCCCACCACTGCGGCAAGCTCCTCGACGGTCAGCTCGGGGTGGGTGGGGTCTTCGCCGGTCCGCACGGTTCCCACTCCGCCGCTGGCCATGACCTTGATGAAGTCGGCACCCGCCGCGAGCTGACGCCGCGCAGCACGCGTGCATTCCGCGGGACCGTCAGCCTCGATGCCCGCGCCCAGCCCGTGTCCGCCGGTCATGGTGATGGCTTCACCGGCACACACCATCCGCGGGCCCGCCAGGAACCCCTCCCGCATGGCTCGGCGCACGACGAGGTCGATTCCCCGGTGCATTCCGGGTACTCGGACCGTCGTCACTCCGGCGGCCAGCGTCAGCCGGCTGTAGTGGGCAAAGACCGTCGCCCACATGCCATCCGGCTCGGTGAGACCGTCCAGGCCTTCACCGAACCGGCTGCGGCCCAGCAGGTGGTCATGACAGTCCACCAGCCCGGGCAGGATGGTCATGCCGGGGAAGGACAGCCGCGCCGTTCCGGGAGGCACCCCGAGGCCGGTCGCGGTCCCGACGGCGTCGATGACTCCATCTCGGATCAGCACCGCGCCATCGACGATGGGATCGAGGTCGTCGCCGGCCAGCACACAGCCGGCGCTGATCAGGATCGGGGCGGTCATCTGGCGGTGTCTTTCGCCGTCGCGGGGTCGCCGAATCCCCCGCCCCCGGCGGTGACTATGGCGACCTCGTCGCCGGCGTCCAACGCCAACCCATCAGACTTGAGGATCAGCCGGTCGGCGTCGGCGTCGGCGCCACGCACCCGTACATAGGCCGTCGCGCCCGGCTCGCCCCCGGCCAGCCCCCAGGGCGGCGTGCTCACCCGGTCTATCCAGACCCGCATCGTTGCCGGAGCGGTCATCCGATAGGACCGGACGATACCGTCACCACCGCGGAATTCGCCGGCGCCACCAGAACCGTGCCGAATTCCCGCACCGGTCACCACAACCGGGTACCGCGACTCCAGCAACTCGATCGAATAGTTCTTGAAGCTGCCGTTGGTGAGGTCGATGACTGCGGTGGCACCGGGATAGCCGAGCCCGGCGCCCCAACCACCGGCATGCGCTTCACCAAGAATCTTCAGTTCACCGCTCCGCTGGTCCTCCCAGATGAATTCGCTGATGGTGTCCCCGTACTGTCCCGCGCAGACGCGTTCCGGCAGCACGTCGGCGAAGGCGTTCATCACCAGGTCCATCAGCAACACGGCCGACGCCGCGTAGTTGCCGCACGCAGCCGGTTCCTCCGCACGCAGGAAACAGCCCTTCGGCACGGCGACGGCCACCGGCCGGAAGGTTCCGCCGTCGGGCGGCCGATCCCCGCCCAGGATCAGCCGCAACGCGACCCGCACCGACGAAATCGTCTGTGACTCGCCACAGTTGATAGCTCCGCGCACCATCGGACTGGTGCCGCTGAGGTCGACGGTGAGCTCCTCTCCGTCGACGGTGACGGTGACCTCGATGACGACGGGCGTGCCGATGTCGACACCATCGTCGTCCAGGCTGCCCTCGGCGTGGTAGACGCCGTCGGGAATCGCGGCGATCGCCTGGCGAGTGGTCTGCTCGCTGTAGGCGAAGATCGCGTCGCGGGTGCGCTCCAGCACGTCGACGCCCCAGCGTTCGGCGATGTCGGTCATCCGTTGCACCCCGGTGCGGACTGCCGCAGCCATGGCGTGCACGTCGCCGATGAGTTCGTCCTTGCTTCGGGAATTGCGCCGTAGCACGTCGAGGATGTCGCGGCAGGGACCGTCGGCGTCGAAGATCCTGACCGGTCCCAACCGCAGGCCTTCGTGGTAGATGGTGGTACTGGCCATCCCGCCGCCGGGCTCGACACTGCCGAGATCGACCATATGTGCTCGCGCCACGGCATAACCGATCAGGCGCGAACGCCACAGCACCGGCGCGAACGCCGTGCAGTCCTGCATATGCGTTCCTTGGACGTAGGAGTCGTTGAGCAGGTAGATGTCGCCGGCGCGCATGGTTGCGGGCCCGCCGCGAAGTTCTACCGAATCGGCAACCGCCTGGCCGAGATTGCCCAGGAACAACGGCAGCCCGGTCGACAGCGCAATCACCTCGGCGTTGGCGTCGAGGAGACCGATTGCGCAGTCTTCACTTTCGTAGATCGTCGGGGTGTATGCCGAGCGCACCAGGGTTACGCGCATGTCCTCGGCTGCAGCGAGCAGACGGTTGCGGATGATCTCGAGTGTCGCCGGATCGGGGGTGTGCTGGTTCATACCGTGCCTCGGTCGATGGTCAGGGTTCGCAGCGGGCCACGACGGACGTGCCAGCCTGGCGGAACGAATGTTGTCGAGCCGGACTCGCGGATTATCGCCGGGCCCGCGATGGAGGTGTCGTCGTCGAGCGTCTGGCGGTCGCAGACCGTCGCCTCGACGGCAACACCGCCACAGATCACCTGCGCCCGGATCGCCGGTGTGCCGCGAGTTTCGGCGGTGGGTTCGGCCGCGATCACAGGGGTTCGTGCCCCACGGCTGCCATCCGCACGGTCACGAACTCAACGGGCGGGTGTCCGGCCACGACGCCGTGCGTCGCCGCGTAATCGTCGCGGAAGCGCTCTTCCCAGTCCTCGATCGGGGAACCGATCGGCAGCAGGACCGTCACGCTGAACTGCTGGCCGGTGTAGCGAAGGTCGGCGGCAGCCAGATAGGTGGCCCGGTCCGGGTCAAGGCCGTCGGCGGCGGCAAGTTCGCGGCAGCGCTTCCGTAGATCGGCGTGAATCTGCTGCAGCGCATCGCTGGTGAGCTCGCCGGACAGGGCATGGGACACGTCGTGACGGACGGGGGCGTGCAACATGCCCCAGGCGGAGAAGACGCCGGGCGCCGGCGGAATGATCACCTGGGTCACGCCGAGCTCCTCGCCGAGTGCCACCGCGTGCAGCGGGCCTGCCCCGCCGAACGCGAGCAGCGCGAAGTCCCGCGGGTCGTATCCGCGTCGTACCGTGATGGAGCGCAGGGCATCCGCCATGCGCGCATCGGTGATGTCGACGACCGACTGCGCCGCCTCCTGCAGTGTCAGCCCTAGTTCCGCGGCGAGGGGCGTCATCGCAGCACAGGCCGCAGCGCGGTCCAGGGTGAGTGCGTCGCCGGCCAGCCCGCCGTGGCCGAGCCGGTTGAGGATGACATTCGCATCGGTCACGGTGGGTTCGCTGCCGCCTCGCCCGTAGCAGGCCGGGCCTGGATCGGCTCCGGCGCTCTGCGGGCCGGTGTGCAGGTTGCCGTTGTCCACCCACGCTATCGAACCGCCGCCGGCCGGGATGGTGACCAGGTCGACAACGGGCATCAGGATGGGCAGTTCGTCGACAGCGAGTTCGGTGGACAGTTTCAGCTGGTGATCAACGATGACCGTCGCATCGAGCGAAGTACCGCCCATATCGATGGCCAGCAGATGGTCGATGCCCAGTGCACGCGCGATGGTCTGGGCGCCGACGACTCCACCGGCCGGCCCGGACAGCAGGGTCTGCATCGGCCGCTCCCGGGCGGTGGCGGCCGAGGCCACCCCGCCGCTGGAGCGCATCACCAGCAGTGGCCGCTGGAATCCTCGCTTACGAAGTCCTTCGGTGACGCGCCCGAGGTAGTCGCCGACGATGGTCGCCACGTACGCGTTGACCACGGTGCTGGAGAACCGGTCGAACTCCCCGACCTGCGGAGCGACCAGGTGCGACAACGAGATCTGCAATCCCGGGTGTCGCCGGGCCAGGTGGTCTCCGATGACCAGTTCGTGGGCAGGATTACTGGTGGAGTGCAGCAGGCATACCGCCACCGACTCGATGCGTTCGCGCTCGATGAAGACCGAGATGTCCTCGAGATCTTCATGTACGAGTGGACGTTCGACGTCGCCGTTGTACAGGATTCGCTCACGTACCGAGCGGATGTCCCGCGGTCCGAGCAAGTGCGCGGGCGGGCTGTACTTCAGTTTCCAGATGTCGGTGCGCGCCGACCGACCGATCCGCAGGACGTCTTCGAAGCCACGGGTGGTGATCCCCAGGACCCGGGTTCCGGTGCGGGACAAGACGGCGTTGAGTCCGGCTGTCGTGCCGTTCACGATCGCCTCGACGTCGGCCATCCGCACGCTGGAATCCAGCGCGCCCAGCATCCCTTTGGCCGGGTCTTCGGGGTGACTGAGCTCCTTGTGAGCCGACAGTCGACCCGACGCGTCCAACGTCGCAACATCGGTGAACGTGCCACCGGCGTCAATGGCGACTCGAAGCATTTGTGTTCTCCTGTAATTGAAAGCGGTTGATCTGACCCACGTTCGGCGCGTCCCAGGGATGTGGTGGCACCGATGCCAGCAGCTCGACGGTGTATGCATCGATCGGATTGGCGAATACCTCATCGGCGTCGCCCGTTTCGACGATCCTGCCCTCGCGCATCACGGCGACCCGGTCACAGAGATAGGACACCACCGCGAGATCGTGTGAGATGAAGACGATCGACATGCCCAGGTTCGCGCGCAGATCCCGCAACAGGTTCAGGATGACCGCCTGCACCGAGACATCCAGCGCCGATACCGGCTCATCGGCCACCAGGATGTCTGGCTCGACGGCCAGCGCCCGCGCGATGCTCGCCCGCTGCCGCTGCCCGCCGGAGAGCTGGCGCGGCCGGGCATGTCGCAGACTGGGATCGAGACCCACGAGACGCATCAACTCGATTGCCCGGGAATCGATTTCACCTCTCGGACGCAGGCGGTGCACCGCAATCGGCTCGCGGATGGCCTGCAACACCGACATGCTGGGATTGAGCGACGAATAGGGGTCCTGGAAGACCATCTGCACCCGGCGGCGGTCGGAGACCGACCTGCGTCCGCCAAGCAGAGTGCCGTCGAGGCGGATCTGCCCCGACGTCGGGGTGATGAATCCCGTGATGCAGCGGGCGACGGTGGATTTGCCGGACCCAGACTCCCCCACCACACCGAAAATCTCGCCCCGGCCGACCGATATGCTTACGCCGTCGACCGCCGGCGCTGCTTCAATACGCCGATTGCGCCGCCAGGGCGTTACGGCTCGGCTCGCCGAGGAGTAGACGACCCGCAGGTTCTCCACTGCCAGCAGGCTCATGACACGCTCACCGGCTTCGTCCAATCGATGTCGTCGACACGGACACAGCCGCTCTGGTGGCCCGCGGCCTCCGTCTCGAGGGGTGGCGCACTGTGACAGCCGGCGCCGGCATAGCGGCACCGGTCCGAGAACGCGCAGCCGGCGAGGCCGGCGGTCAGTGCCGGCGGCTGCCCCGGGATCGATGCGAGCTCCCGGTTGCGGTCGGCCAGCCTCGGGGCGGCTTCGAGCAGGGCCAGCGTGTACGGATGCCGGGGCGTGCGCAGCACGTCGGTGGTGTTCCCGCGTTCCACGATCTGCCCGGCGTACATGACATTGATGCGCTGGCACAGCATCGCGACCAGGGGCAAATCGTGGGTCACGTAGAGGATGCCCAGCTCACGCTCGGCGCACAGCCTGCGCAACAGGGCGACGAACTGAGCCTGGACTGTCACGTCCAAGGCGGTTGTGGGTTCGTCACACAGCAACAGTTTCGGATCCCCCGACAATGCCGCTGCGATCAGGACTCGCTGGCGCAGCCCTCCGGACAGCTGGTGCGGGTAGAGCCCGAAGCGTTTCTCCGGCGCCGGAATTCCCACCTCCGTCATGAGTTCGAGAGCCACGTTGCGGGCGGCACTGCGGCTCAGCCCGTCCCGGCGGCGCGGTACCTCGGCGATCTGGTCACCGACCCGCATCACCGGATTCAGACTGGTCATCGGATCCTGGAAGACCATGGCCACGCCATCGCATCGACGTCCCGCAGTGATGGCGCAGCCGTGGACCGTCAGCGATCCGCCGGTCACCCGCGTTCCTCGCGGCAGGACGCCGGCGATGGCCCGTAGTAACGTGCTCTTGCCGCAGCCCGATTCGCCGACGACGCCGACGATCTCGCCGCGCGCCACCGATACCGACACGCTGCGCACTGGATGTACCGGCCCGTCGGCGGTGTCGATCGCAACCTCGAGTCCCTGCGCGGCGAGGGCGGACGGACCCGCGGCGCTCACCGGTCGTCCACCTGTTCGGTAAGCCCCTGTCCGAGCAGTGCGAACGCGATGCCGATGACCACCACGGCCAGGCCCGGTGCGACCGACAACAGCGGACGCGACCCGATGAACTGCTGTCCGTCGGCAATCATGGAGCCCAGTTCGGGTGTCGGCGGGGCGATTCCGAGACCGAGATAACTCAGCGTCGCCGTGCCGATGACGACGACCACGACGTCGGTGGCGTAGTAGGCCAGTGGCTGCTGAAAGCAGTTGGGCAGCACGTGCCGAAGCAGGACGCGCCGCCCGGACAGACCGGCTCCGCGAGCGGCAGCAACGTAGTCCCGATGCAACTGGGCTTGTACCTCACTGCGCAGAATGCGCGCGTAGGAAACCCACGCCACCACTGCCACGGCGACGAAGATGCTGCCCATGCCGGGTCCCAGGAAGAACACCAGGACGATGATCAGCAGGTAATACGGGAAGGCCTGTACGACATCGCTGAGCACCCCTACCGCTTGGTCGAGCCAGCCGCCGTACCAGGCGGCTGCCGCGCCGAGTGCCGAACCCACGATCAGCGGGCCGACCAACGCCACGGTGGCCACGCCCAGGTCCAATCTCATCGCCGACAACACTCGGGCCAGGACGTCACGGCCGAGTTGATCCGTGCCCAGCGGATGCGCCGTCGATGGTGCCGCCAGCACCGAGCCGAGCGCAGGCTCGGTGTGGGCGGGTAGGACGAACGGAAGCAGCATCACAGCGGCAAACACCGTGCTGGCAAAGGCGATGCCCACCAAAAGATTTCGGTTGAGTCGCCGCGGCGAGGCAGTGGCGGGACGGCCTTGGGTGGCGGTCATCGCAGCGTTCCGGTTCGCAGCCGAGGGTCCACCGACATCCGAACCACATCGGTGAGCAGATTGATCCCGATCACCAGGACCGCGATGACCAGCGCGATGCCCTGCACGACGGGAAAGTCGCGGCTCAATGTCGCGTCGATGAGGAGCGCTCCGATGCCAGGGATGGCGAAGATCTTCTCGACGATCACCGTGCTGCCGATCAACCAGCCGATGTTCAGGCCGAGCACCACCACGGTCGGGATGCCGGCATTACGCAGGACATGGTGGAGCAGGACGTCGCGGCCGGGCACGCCCCGGGCCCTGGCTGCCGCGACGTAGTCGGCGCTGAACACCTCGACCATGGAGACCCGCAGGCTTTGAATGGTGAATGGCAGGATGGCGACCGCGGTCACGAAGGCAGGCAGTGTCAGAGCCTGGAAGTGCTCCACCGCGGTCTCGCCGTACCCACCTGCCGGGAATATCGGGATTCTGACCGCCAGTAGCTGAATGAGCATGAGCGCCAGCCAGAATGCGGGCAGCCCAAGGGCGACCAGCGGCAGCAGCCGGACGGCATGATCGATGACGGCGCCCCGCCTCATCGCCGCCAGAGTCGCGGCGGGAACGGTGAAGACGATCGCCAGCACACTCGCGTAGACGATCAGCAGAACGGTCGGTGCGAGTCGGTCGGCGATCAGTCCGGCCACGGGGAGATGATTGGCGACCGACGTGCCGAGGTCACCGCGGAGCACGCCACCCACGTATCTGACGAACTGGTCGCCCAGCGGGCTGTCCAGACCCAGCGCGTGATGCAGCTCCTGGACCGCGGCGGGTGAGGCCTGCGGTCCGAGAATCGCCCGCGCGGGGTCCCCGGGCACGATGTGCACGAACAAGAAGCTGACGACGATGACGATCGCAACCGCGGCGACGGCCCTGGCCGAGCGCTGGATCCACGTCGATGGTGCCGACACGATTGTCAGCGATCCTTGCCGATGTTCACCAGGTCGATGGTGCCCATCGGGTTGACCGAAAACTGGTGAACGCGGTTCGACCAGAGGTAGGGGGCCTGCTGATGCCAAAGCGGAAGCTGCGGAACCTGTTCGGCGGCGATCTGCTGGATCCGGTCATAAGCGGTTGCCCTGCTTGCCGGATCCAGAGTGGAACGTGCGTCGCCGAGCAGCGTGACCACCTCGGCGTTGTCGAAGCCGGTGTAGTAGGAGTTGCTGCCGCCGTTGGGGTCGAGCATGAAGGTCAACTGTTCGTCGGGATCGGAGATGTCCGAGACCCATGCGGCCAGTCCCAACTGGTAGGCGCCTTGGTCGAAGGTGGTGTAGATCTGCCCGCTGTCGACGGTGACGATCTTGGCGCGGATGCCCAGCGGCGCTAGCTGGGCCTGGATGATCTGCGCTGCTGTCGACGATGTCGGAAGATTGTCGATCATCAGGTCGACGTCGAATCCGCCGGGTGTTGCCGACTTCGCCATCTCACGTTTGGCCGTGTCGAGGTCGAAGCTCAGGCAGTCCGGCTTCGATGCGAACGGCATCGTCGGTGGCAGCATCGAACACGCCGGTTCACCGGATCCGAACAGGGTGCTCCCGGTCAGTGCGGTCCGGTCGACCGCGTGAGCGATCGCCCGTCGTACGTGCACGTCGGCGAACGGCGCGAATTTCTCGTTGAAGATCAGGAAGGTCGAATTGTCGGCGGGGAAGGTCCGCGCCTGCGTCGTTGCCGAAGTCAGTGAGCCGACCTGACTCGGCGGAATGTCGCCGGCAATGTCGGCGATGCCGCCCTGGACCTGGGAGACGCGAGTGTTGGGATCGGGAACGACAGCCCATTTGACGCTGTCCAGGAACGGCCGGTCGGGCTCCCAGTAATTGTCGTTGCGGACGAGTCGGATCGATTGGCCGCGCTGCCATTGATCGAACCGGAACGGGCCGCTGCCGACCGGATTACCGAAGAACTGTTCTTCGGTGTGCCCCTGGAGGTTGGCCGGCACCACTGAGCCGAGCCACGAGCTGAGCCCGGCCAGCAGCGTCGCACTCGGCTCTGCTGTGGTCACCACGACGGTGTGATCATCCGGTGCCTCGACCGATGAGATGGAGCTGAGCAAAAAGACGAAGGCCGACTGAGAGTTTCGCGCGCGGTCCAGAGAGAATTTCACGTCGTACGCGGTGAGTGGAGAGCCGTCGGAGAACCGCAGGCCCGACCGGAGCTTGACGGTCCACACCCGCCCGTCGGGCGAGTGGGTGGAAGATTCGGCGAGCGCGGGTTCGATGGCCTTGCCGTCGGCTGATACCCGGAACAGCTGGCTGAAGATCTGATTGATCGGGGCGATATCGCCCGGGGTGACGGCCTGCGTCGGGTCGAGGGTGTGGCCGTCTTCGGTCCGGGCGATCACCAGATCACCACCGCGGACGGCCGGCTTATCGCCGGTGCCGGCTCCCCCGGTTGACCCGCCGCAGGCGGCGGTCACAAACGTCAGGGCAGCGAACACGCCTACGATCAAGCGCCTGGCGACCGAGGGCTTGTTGCTCATAACCACCTCTTATTGGACAACGAACCAGTAATGCCGAGCTAGGCTGGCATTGCATATACCAGCTTGTCAAGAGCACTCTGCCACCGTTAACACGCCTGGAACACGCTCCGTCGAGATCACGCGATACGAATGCTATTGTTGCTTCGTCCGACAAGAGGTACTTCCGACGATTCTGGTGGGAGCGACATGCCGGCAACCCGAACTCGCAAGCCCCCCGAAGTGCGCAGGCAAGAGATCCTCGATGCGGTGATCGCGGTCGCCATCGACCGGGGTCTCGACGGGATCACGGTCCGCGATGTCGCACAACGGGCGAGTGTGACCCCGGGGCTGATCCATCACTACTTCCCCAGCCTGGACGAGATGCTCACCACCGCTTTCGGCGAGTGGGCGGACCGTTCGCTGGAGCGGACCTTGCTGGACGCGCGGGACGTTTCACCGCGCATGGGGCTGGCGCAAGTGGTCGCGGACAACACTCCCGCACAACGGCTGTGGAACGACGCACTGAGCACCGCATCCCGCTTCGAGCTGCTCAAGCAGCGCGCCCATGACCTCAGCGTGAGCTACCGAGATCATGTTGAGTCGTTGATCCGCGCCGGGGTCGGCGACGGCAGTTTCGTCTGCGCCGACCCTCGCGCCACCGCGTGGCGGGTGATCCTGATGCTCGACGGACTGGTTCCGATGGTTCACGTGTTGGGACTCATTGCCCCGTTGGAGATTCCGGCTATCGTTGGCCCGGTCGTGGAGAACGAGTTGGGTCTGGAGACGGGGTCGTTCACCGAACTCGCCCTGGCGATGATGCGTTCCGCCTCGACGCCGTGACCATGATGCCGACTCTCCGGGGGAAGACCATGCGCCGTTCGGCCCACCTCATCGTTGCTCTGGCGGGGCTCTGCGCGGCCGCTTGCTCAGGTGGTAGCTCCACACCGCAGTCGACGACGCCGGCCAGCACATCGGCCAGTACGTCGACCCGTACGCCGGCCAGTACGCCTGCCAGTACGCCTGCCGCGGCTTGCGCCAAGGCACAGCTTGCCGACGCCGCGGCCGCGGCCGCCCGGGCGCTGGGACCGGACAACGTCTACACCATCGACGACGTGAAGTGCGCCGACGGCTGGGCGGTGACCAGCGGACTGTTGGCCACCACGGCCAACCCCGGCATGGGCGCGCCCACCTCGTTCGTCTTCCGTCACGACGGCCAGTTCTGGGCCGTCCAGGACAAGGCGAAGGTGTGCGGAACCAACCCGACCACCACCACCGCGCCCGCCGACGCCGCGATCCCCGCGGAACTGTTCCTGTCCGGATGTGCCGCGGGCTGAACCGGTTTCATCGCGCTCATGCCAGCGCCCGGATGTGTCGCTGCACCGGTCTGCGCGGGGCCGGCCGCAGCCGTGGGTGCACACCGAGCATGGCGCCGGGATAGTGCTCGTCGAGCCAAGCCTGGTTGTAGACGGTGTCGATGTAGCGCTCGCCGAAGTCCGGCGCGATCGTCACCGCGGTCAGTTCCTCGTCCCGGTCGGCCAGCCAGCGGATCGCGCCGGTCACCACGGTCCCGGTCGAGCCGCCGAACAGAAAGCCCCGGTGCGCCAATCGGTGGCAGGTGCGGATGGCATCTGCCTCCTCGACGATGAGGACGTCGTCGAGGTAACTCTCGTCCAGCAGCGGCGGACGCATGCCCATTCCGAGACCGGGGATCATCCGCCGACCGGCGGGCCGGCCGAAGCTCACCGAACCGGCGGTGTCGACGGCGACGATGCGCACCCCGGGGTGGCGCTCACGCAGGTAGCGGGCACACCCCATCAAGGTGCCGGTGGTGCCGGCACCGACGAACAGCACGTCCAGATCCGGGAACTCACGCAGAATCGCCGGGGCCGTCGAGTTGTAGTGCGCGCGCCAGTTGTTCGGGTTTGCGTACTGGTCGAGCCATACGTAACGGTTGTCCGCGGCGCACAGCCGCCGGATGAATTCCAGCCGGGCGCCGAGCAGGCCGCCCTCCTCCGCCGGCGTGGTGACGGTGTGCACCTCGGCGCCCAAGGCCGCCATCAGCTGCTTGGTGGTGTCGTTGCACCGGGAGTCGGTCACACACACGAACCGATAACCCTTGCTGGCGGCGATCATGCTCAGCGCCACCCCCAGGTTGCCCGACGACGACTCGACGAGAACAGATCCGGGCTTGAGCGCACCCTCACGTTCGGCGGCCTCCACCATCTCGGTGGCCGGCTTGAGCTTGATCGACCCGGCGAAGTTGACACCTTCGCACTTGAGGTAGAGCGCACGGTGGAACACCGTGCGCAAGTCGATGTAGAGGTCGTCGGAATTGAATGCTTCCGGGGCGGACACCACTGTCATCACAGTCTCCCTTACTCCAGTCGCCGCACGTTGCGGCGCTCGGGACACGATCCTGTTGGCGTCCAATGAGATTGGTGTGAGTCGAAGATGAACACCCTCTCATCCTCGATTCACTCGCCACTCATCGGCGGCCCCGAGACTTGCGTTCATCAGCCACCACCAAGGAGGACACACCATGTCGACGGACGCTTGGACCCCTACCGAAGACGTATTGGCAAAACGCGTCGTGGTCAACGACATCGAGTACGTCTTGTACTGGCCCACTGAGCTTTCCAATGCGGAGCGCGGTGAGTTGCTCGCCCTGTACGACGAGGTGGCTCGCCACGAAGCCACGCACGGCTACAGCGGCCCGATCGCCGACGGGGTCGGGCGCGACCTGGTCGCCGCGGATGCCGAGTCGCTCAGCAAGGGGCAGATCCGCATGTTGCTGGTGCGCGACGACGTGGGCCTGGCCGGGTGCATGACATTGCAGTTGGCCACCTCCCCGGCACGTCAGCACGTCGTGCACTCGCGACGCGCTGCGGTTGCGCGGCGCTCCCGAGGTGGCCTGTCCCCCGTTATGGCCCGGGAGGCGATCGCCAGGGCGGTGGCCGGCGGGGCCGAGGTCGCGACCTGCGAGGTCGCTGCCGATGGTCCGGTGGAGCTGTGGAAGTCGATGGGGATGACCGAATACGGCGTCATGCCCGACTACGCGCGCCGCAACGGCAGGTCGCTCGACGGCTACTTCCTCTACATGACCTTGCCGCCGAGCACCGTGGGCTTTACGGCTTGATGGCCGGGATCAGAGTCTTGACCGTCCAGGTCCGGTTTCGCCGGGCACACAACGCCGAGACCAGCAACCCGAGCACCGTGATCACCGTGAGCACCGCAACCGCCTGCCATAGTCGGTAGTCGATCCCGCCCAGGACCAATTGGCGAAGGCCGTTCACGCCGAAGGTCATCGGATCGAACTGGTGCACCACCTGGAATGGCCGCGACGTCGTCTCCACCGGGTACAGCCCGCCGGCGCTGACCAGCTGGACCATCAGCAGCGCCATCAGCAGCACCCGGCCGAGGGTCGGTCCGGCGAGCGCGTTGATCGCCTGTGCCGCAGCGGTGAACGCGACGCCGATCAGGATCATGAAACCGAGCATGACCACCGGGTGGGCGGCATGCAGTCCCAGCGCGAAACGCACTACGCAGTAGAGGACGATCGCTTGTCCGCAGGCGATGGCGACCGCGGGCAGATAACTGGCCAGCACCACTCGCAGCGGATGTACCTCGGCCGCCACCGCGCGGGCCTGGAGCGGCCGCAGCACCATCCACAGCATCAGCGCCCCGAAGAACAGCGCGAGCGTGATGAAGAACGGCGCCATACCGGTGCCGAAGTTCGGGGCCGCGTTCTCGTGGGAGGAGGCCAGTTGCACCGGCGCGCCGATGGTCTGGGCGATGGCGTCCTTCTGCTGGGGTGTCCAGTTCGGCACCTGTCCGGCACCGTCGCTGAGTCGTTCGGACAGTTCGGCTGAGCCCGAGCGCAACTGCGTCGTACCGCTCTTGAGTTGGGCGGCGCCGTCGTCGAGTTTGGCGATACCGCCGTTCAACTCCGCACTACCCGTCGCGAGTCGATTGGCGCCGTCGCGGAGTTGGGTCAGTTTGTCGGTGAGATCCTGGCCGGTGCTGCCGACATCGTCGAGCGCATTCTGCACCGGACTGCCGGGGGTGCGCAGGGCCGCGGACATCGCGATCGCGGAGTCCTCGGCGTTACTCAGTTGCTGCCGGATCTGGGGGGTGAACTGATGCTGCTGGAGTTGGTCGCGCACGCCCCGCAATGCGCCGACACTGGCGGCGGCCACCGGGTCCTGGCTGGTCGCCAGTTGATCGATCGCCACCGAGAGCGCCTTGGCGGCACCATCCTGGGCATCGGCGATGCTGTCGAGCTGATCAGTCGCCTGACGCAGCGCTGCCACTCCCTGATCCAGTCCTTGATCGGTGCCTCGCACCTGGGCGATGGCCTTGGTCAGCGTGAGCAGCGGGTCGGTGGCCTTGGTGATCGCGGTCGAGAGCTGCCCGGCGCCGGTGGCCAGTTCGGCTGAGCCACTGCGGGCCCGGTCGAGCCCGGTGGAGAGCTGTCCTGCTCCGTCGTCGACACGGGCAGCGCCGTCCGCGAGTTGGGCTGCCCCGCTGGCGGCCTCCTTGATGCCTGCGCCCGACGACACCACAACCGAGAGAACCTGGTTGACGGCTTGTCCCGAGATGCGCGTCGAGACCGAATTGAGGACCTGCTCGAGTGCGGTGTGCCCAATACTGCTGGAGATGTAGTTGTTGGCGTCGTTGTAGACCGCAATCAGATTGGCCTTCTTGGGCGTTCCGGTGATCGGCGAGGCCACGGCCGTACTGAAATCGGGGGGCAGCTCGAGCATGAAATAGTACTTGCCGTGCTCGACGCCGCTACGAGCATCCGCCGCGTCGACGACGTGCCAGTCGAGTCCGCCATCGGCTTTCAGGCTGTCGGCGATCTGGTCGCCGGCATTGATGTGCTCTCCGGCGACCACTGCCCCCTGATCGGAATTCACCAGGGCCACCGGCATCTTGTCGACGTGGCCGAACGGGTCCCAGTAGGCCCACAGGTAGAGGGCCCCGTAGACCAGCGGCATGAGCACGAGCAGTGCCACGCCGATGCGGCCCAGCCGGTTACGAACGAATCGTTTTGCCTCCGAGCCGAACGCGAGAACAGACACCACGTCACTCACCCCCCATCAGGCCACGAAGATCGTGCAGGACATGTTCAGGCGCGTCGGCGGCAAGCGGATTGGTCAGTCCGACCACGACCGTGCGGTCTTGTGCGATGGCGCTGAGCCGCTGTGCCGCCAGCTCCCGCTGCGCGTTGTCGCGAACGTGCTCCAAGTCCCCGACGACCAGGAGCGAACGTTCGGAGAACAGCGCGAGCGTGACTCGCAACAAGAACAGCTCCAGCTCGGACAGATCGCTGATGTAGGTGTTCGGGCCGGGGGCGGGGATTTCACCGAATACCTCGAGGAACCGGTCGTAGCCCGCGGTGTCGGGGACGCTGGCGTACCACGGTGACAACCACCGCCGCTGTTCGGCCAGTACGGCACCCACGGTGACTGCTTCCTCGAGTTCGTCGATGTCCCTGAACACGGCGATGGCGCAGTGCCGGCGAATGGCTCGCAGATCCGTGGCCCCGTACACCGAGAGGGCGCCCGCGGTCGGCTTGAGCCGCCCGGCCAGGACCAGTAGCAAGGCGGCCTGCGGGTGGCCGCCGGGCAGCTGCAGCGCGTGCAGCCCGGCCGGGCAGGAGAAATCGACCCCGTCGAACAGCGGGCCGTGTTCCCCGTCGACGCGCAACCCGGCGGCGCTGATCACCGTCTCGGTAGCTACGGATGTGTGCATGAGGTGTGGCTTCTCTCCCTGTGTCCCGGTGCTTCGCACCTGGTCAGATGTGCACCCGGGGATGAGCGTCGTGATCCGCGCTCACCACGTCGTGGGCATTTAGATACCGGCTGGTATCCACTGGATACTCACGAGTATGCTTCTGGGCATGGCGACTGTCAAACCCCGGGTCCGACCCACCCGGGACGAGGTTCGAGAACGGATTCTGGATGCCGCGCTGGAGGTGTTCGCCGCCCAAGGCTTCGCCGGCGCGACCATCGATGCCATCGGCCAGGCGGCGGGCTTCACCAAGGGTGCGGTGTACTCCAACTTCGGCTCGAAGGACGAACTGTTCCTGGCCCTGCTCGACCGCCAGTTCGAACGTCGCAGCGCGCTCATTGCGACCGCGTTCGACAGCGGCGGCGATGTGGCCAACATCACCGAGGAACTGAGCCGGTCGATGCTCGATTCAATCCACGAACAGCACTCGTATCACCTGGTGTTCTTCGAGTATTGGCTTCGGGCGGTGCGTGATCCGCAGTTGCGGGAAAGCCTCGTGACACGCAGTCGAGCCGCTGCCGACCAAGCGCTACGGGTCGTCGAAAGTTCCGGCGCCGACCTACCGAGCTCCCAATTGGCTGATTTGGCCCGGCTGTTCGTCGCCATCTCAACCGGTGTTGCGATGGAAGAGATGCTGCAGCCCGGATCGATCACGGCCGCGAACCTCGGTCACCTCCTGGCTGCGCTGATCGACCAGCCGTCGCATCGGTGACGAACGCGGACGAGGTGGATGAGAGCCCTCTCATCCACGCCTCATCGTGGGACCATCGCCGGCCCACAGGCTGCGTCCATGTTCAACTTCCGACTTTTCCTCGCCAGTCAGGTGGCCGCCCAGGCCGGCACCTGGCTGCAGTTCGTCGCGGTGGCCTGGTTGGCCGGGCAATCAACCGGCAGCGGTGCAGCTCTCGGCGGCGTGGCCGTCGCGACCTTCGGACCGCTGCTGGTGCTGGGCCCGTGGACCGGTGCACTGGCCGACCGCTTCGACAAGCACGTGCTGCTGGTCGGCACCCAGCTGCTGATGGCTGCTCAGGCGATGTCCCTGGCCGTCGTGGTGCTCGCCGGATTCGACGGCTTGACGCTGATCTATCCGCTGACGCTGGCCTATGGCGTCATCCTGGCGCTGGAAGCACCCGTCCGGCGCGCATATGTGGCAGAAATCGTTGAGCATCAGGATATTCCGCGTGCCGTCAGCCTGACCAACGTGGTTGCCGCCGTCGGCCGGGTCATCGGGCCGCTCTGTGCCGGTGTGTTGATCGGTTCGGCGGGCATCGGATGGTGCTTCATCGTCAATGCGCTGAGCTACCTGATCGCACTGGCAGTGCTGCTGGCTACCCGACGTGCCGAGCTGCGCCGCACCGCTGCGCAGCGGCGACCGGGCGCCGCGCTGGCGGGGTTGCGCTATGCCTGGCGAGTCAGCGAACTGCGGATCCCCTTGGCGCTGACCGCCGTTGTGGCCACCTTCGGATTCAACCATCAGGTGATCGTTCCGTTGCTGGCGGCCAACACCTTTCACGGCGGACCGGGTGCGTTCACACTGCTCTATACCGCGATCAGCCTCGGGGCCGTGCTGGGCGCCCTGTCTGTCGCGCGGCGCCGAGACATCGACCTTCGATTCCTGACCACGGCGGTCGGCGCCTTCGCAGTTGCCAATGGCCTCATCGCCATATCACCCAATCTGGTCACGGCGGTGATCTCCGGTTTCGCCGCGGGTGCCAGTGCGCTGCTGTTCATCACCGCCGCCGGTGCGCTGCTGCAGCAGCGCTGCGCCCCGGAGATGCACGGGCGCGTGATGGCGCTGTTCACCATGATGCTCTTCGGTGGAGTGCCGATCGGCGCACCCTTGGTCGGCGCGATCGCCGACGCCGCCGGGCCACGAGTGGCGGTGGGAGTGGGAACCGCCGCCGCCCTGTGCGCCTGCGCCGCTGCGTTGCGGCACCTCAACTCCCCCAGCACCGCACCCACCACCGCAGCAACGCTGTGAACGCGACGAGGTGTTGAGATGGAACTGCACCACCGCACCCTGCGGCTCGAGGAGGGCTTCCGGGTCGGCGTCACCAGCGTCGGTGCGGGCACCCCGCTGGTCTTCCTCCACGGGTTGAGTCTGAGCACCCGCGCCTATGAGGAGCTGCTGATCGCACTGGCTGGGCAGGGTTTCCGGGTGATCGGCCTCGACGCGGCCGACCATGGCCGGACCGACTCGCTGCCGTGGGGCCACTCCGTCTCCGACATGGCCGAGGTGACGGCACGGACGTTGACCGCGCTCGGCGTGGACGAGGCCGTCATGGTCGGGCATTCGATGGGCGGTGGCATGGTGGTGGAATTCGCGGCCCGCTACCCGGCCCGTACCGCGGCGGCGATCCTGGTGAACGCCGCCGCCGGCGCGGAGCACCATGCCGGCCTGCGGATGCGCCCGTGCACCACGGTCGCCTGCTGGGCAGGTATGAAACTGGCGCGGGCGGCGCTCGACGTGGTCAACGACGGCCGTCACGCCGCGCGGCTGCGCAGCGGTGCCGCGCAACGCGGATTGGTGGCAACCCTGCGGAGTTCCTTTTCCGGATTGCGCTGTCTTCGCGCTGCGCGTGCCCTGATGAAGGCCGACACCGTTCCGCTACTGCAGCGGCTACACGCCAATGGTGTTCCGACCGCGGTCATTCACGGTGAACTGGACAAGATTGTGCCGTTCAGGGCGGGCGCCGGCGCTGCCCGAACCGCCGGCGCCCGGCTCTACCCGTCTCCGGCGCCTTCCATTCTTGGTTGCTCGCCGACCCTGAGCGAGCGGGCCGGATGATCTGTACCGCGTTCTGGGAGTCGCTGGTATCGGATCGCTTCGCCGCCCTGGCATCGCCGCTGCCCGCCTAGCCCACGCCGTACCGCACACCGATCCGGTTACCGCCATCACCATTCGAGCAAAAACCTGTTCGGAGCGGTCGTGGGTTCATACACTGCGACGACGACGTGCGTGTGGACTTGGGGGGTCAGTGGTGTCAGTTCCTCGGCGGGTAACCCATATCGGCGCGGCAGCCTGCGTTCTGGGCATCTCACTGCTCGGCCCACAGGCCGGGCCGGCGGCCGCCGACGACGGGAACTCGGGATCGTCCGCCAAGCCGGCAACGGAGAATACGGCAAATCGGACCAAGACGGCAGACACCCGCAAATCGGCGCGCACCGCACCCGGCACTCCGCGACTGAGCAACGCCGGCGCCACCGGGTATCCGGCGGCGAGTTCGCCGGCGGACACCCCCTCAAGTGGCCAACCCTCCCCGCGACGGGCCGCGGTGTCCGGGGCCCCGAATCGGGCGGCCGCGAAGGCCCGTACCGACCATCGTTCGCTGCCGGTCGCCACCGCCCGACGGGGTGCCCAAACGGCCACCGGCACCGTCGCGCCGGTGACCGGCGCAGGGACGGCGCCCGCATCCGACCTCGCTCCCCTTCGCGCGGCGCGGGTGTCAGCGTCGGCCAACGACTCGGCTGTACTGGGCAACGCCACCGCGCAGCCGGCCCAGTCCTCCTCGGCTGACGCCCCGTGCGGGAGCTGCTGGGGGCTGACCGCACCAACCATCGAGCAGGGCATCACCACCGCGATCAACCACCTGTTCAACAGTGCCTTCAACTGGTTGTCCGGGTTTCCGGCCAATCCGATCTCCGACTTCGTCGAAGGTGCGCTGGTTCTCATCCGCCGCACGCTGTTCTCCGCCGTCCCCACCGGGGTGAGCGCCACCCAAACCGGCACCAGCCTGACCATCGCCGTCAACACCGGCAGCGTGGCGTACTTCCGCAACACCGGGACCACGCTCGAGGTCGCCGGCGACCCCAGCTTCTCGGGGCTCAGCAGTTCACGGCGGCCTCGGTCACCGATGTCCTCGCCAACGCCAACGGCAACGGCAACGCCGGATGCGCCGGTTTCTGGTTCACCTCTGGGCAGGCTGACGCAAAGCTCAGAACCACCGGCATCGATTCCCTGCAGTTCGATTCCACGGCTGGCTTCCTGCGCAGCGTCCGCGCCGAGGGGGCACCGGGTGCACTGGTGATCAGCGGCGCCGTCCGCGGACTGCTCGGGGTGACGTTGGACGGGCCGGTTGTTCTGGCCCGCGACACCGAGGTCGACGCCGGCACCGGGAACGCCACATTCACCGGCACGGTCGACGGGCAGGGCTGGCTGGGCGGTCAGTCGCTGACGGTGACAGCCCTCGGCACAACTACCTTCGCCGCCGATGTGGGCGGCCGAACCGCGCTGGGCACGCTCACCACCCGCGGTGTCGCCCCGTTGGTCATTCAGCAGTCAACCGACTCGAAGACCATTCCGCTGTACTACATGCCGGTCTCCGACGGCAACGGCGGATTCCAGATCAAGTACGGCATCGACGTCGCCATCGGCGACAATCCAGCGCGTCGATACCTGTTCGACACCGGCGGCAACGGATTCTTCGCCAACTACACCCCCGGCTACTGGGACGGCGTCACGGTGGGCGACCAACCGGTCAACATCACCTACAGCTCGGGCGGCTTCCTCGACGGCTACGCGACCGAAGCCGTGGTCACCATCGGTACCGGCTCACACACGGTCTCCACCGGTCAGCCAGTCCTAGTCTCGGCAGTCACCTCGGCGTCCGGGTTCTTCACCCCGGGCCCAGCCCAACCCACCAACCCGTACGCCCAGGACGCGCCGTTCGCCGGTGATTTCGGCGCCGCCTTCGGCGTTCAACAGGTGGGCGACAAGCAGCTGTACACCCCGGGTTCGTTCATCACCAGTCCGTTGTTCCAACTTCCCGGGAACCTTTCCACGGGTTATCTGGTGCAGGCCGGGCCCATCGGCACCACACCACAGCTGACCGTCGGGATCACCGACGAGTTGCGCCGCCAGTTCCCATACGCCGTTCCCGTCTCGCAGGTGACCGACCCGTCCGGAACCTACCCCGTCTCGGGCTATCCGATCCTGCAGCAGTTCGGCTTCTACCCGACCTACTCGGTGACCGGCCCCGATGGCAACCCCATCGTGCTGTACGGCGGTGCACCTCTGCAGTCACTGGCCGACACCGGAGCGCAGTCAACCAACGTCCGCCTCCCCGATCCGAACGTTCGGCCGTACGAGGTCGATGGCCAACTGGCGCCGGGCACGGTGTTCACCGCATCGATCCCGACGACCACCGGCACCCCGCTGACGTGGCAGTTCGTCGCCGGCGACATCCCGTCGGTGAACGAGGTGGTCTACACCAACGGAACCGGGGCGGCCACCAAGCTGCCGAACGTGAACACCGGACTGAACATGTTCAACGACTTCGACATCATGTTCGACGTCGAGTCGGGGCTGATCTGGCTTCGCCCCAACGGCGGTCAGTCAACCGTCAGTCTGCAATCGGTGACCACCAGGGGGCAGCAGTCCTACGGGCAGAACGCGATACTGAACGGCACCTACTCCACCCGCGGGGCGGATTTCTCGGTGGCCGGTTCAACCACCCTCAAGGGCAACACCCTGGTCGACACCGGCCGCGGTGACGTCACCTTCTCCGGAACCGTCGATGCTGCCACCGCCAACGGTCAATGGCTGCAAGTGAATTCCAGCGGCGCGACGACGTTCGTGCGGACCGTCGGCGGTTCGCGGGCCCTGGACGAACTCGTCACCACCGGTGGCGGGTCCACCGCAACCGCCTCCGTCACCACCCACGGTGAGCAGTCCTACGGTGGTGACGTCACGCTCAACGGTGGTTATGCCACCGACTCGGGGGCGTTCACGGTGGCCGGGTCGACGACGCTTGCCGGCGAGACCTCGATCCAGACCACCAAAGCCCCGATCACGTTCGGCAAGACCGTCGATTCGGCTGCGGGGGCCGGCAATACGCTGACGGTGTCCGCGAAGGACAGCACCGTGACGTTCACCGGTGCCGTGGGTGCGCACAACGCACTCGGCGGGCTCGCGGTGCAGAAGACCGCGACCGTCACCGCAGGCGGCTCGGTCCACCTTGACGGGAATCTGCCCCAGTCCAACGGGATCGGGCTGTCGATCGGCGACGGGGTGACCGCGGTCTTCGCCAACGGCGGCTCAATCGGAAACTTCACCAACAGTGGCGTGGTCTTCCAGGGTGATTCGCGATCCTCGGTGCTGCGGGGCTTCACCATCACCGACAACGTCTACGACGGTGTGCAACTCGCGGGCCACAACTACGCGGGCACGCTGATCGCCGACAACACCATCACGGGCAACTCGGCCTTCGGCATCGAAACCCTGCAGGCCACCACCGGGCTGGCGGTCCGTAACAACACGATCGGCGCGCAGGGCACCAGCAACGAGTTCGGCTACACCACCTCCGGGCCGAACGCGCAGGGCATTGTTCTGGCGGCGGGAAACTACACCGGGACCGTCATCGCGGGAAACACCATCCAGTACAACCGCCGCAGCGGTATCACCGCGCCGGGCGGCGTACAGGGTGTACTCATCTCGGGAAACACCATCGCCGAAAATGTCGGCAGCGGAATCGATTTCAGCACCGGTGACTTCACCGGTACGGTGATCACCGGCAATTCGATCCTGAACAACCACACTGACGGCATCTCGCTCGGCGCGGGAATCGGCCAGGCTCTCGACGACTACGGGAATCCGTTGAACGGCTACCAAGACTCCGACGGCGCCGAAAATCCGTACCAGTACGGCCATTACGTTCTTCCCTACGTCACCGACCCGGGCTGGTACTCCGGCATTCCGAGCGATCCGCAGGTCAAGGTGTCAGTCGGCGGCGGTTCCCCGCTGGTCGTCAACCTGGATACGGGATCTCGCGGCTTGTACTTCGACCAGTCCCAACTCCCCAACCTCGACACCAGCGGCGGCGACTCCGGTTACATCTACCTGAACAGCTCCAACCGGTTGTACTTCGGTACGTGGGTGAACACCAGCGTCGCGTTCCCGCAGGCCCAATGGGTGGGCCCCGGCGGCGACAGAGTCGCCACCGCCGACATCCCGGTACTGGTTGTCACCGCCATCGGCGCCTCCATGACGCCGCCCCCGGCAGCACCTCGCCGACCACCACCTTCGGCACCACCGTCGCCTCCGGCACGGTGACGATCACCAACGGAACGCAGACCCAGCAGGTCGCCATCGTGACCAATACCGGGCAGGGCGAGCCCGGTTATGTGACGATTCCCGGCGGCTGGTGGGCGAACTACGCCGACAATATCGACGCGACCACCGGGAATCAGATCCTGGCACCAGTGGCCAATTTCGGCGTCGGCTTCGATCGCACCGGGCTGGGCACCTATCCGACCGACAACACCACAAGCCAGGCCTACAACGCGTTCCTCAACCTGAGCGAAATGCAATCTGGCACAATGCGTCCCGGTTACGTTATCGCCGCCAGCGGAGTGACGCTCGGTTGGATAGTTCGGTGACCAGCGGCGGCACCCACTACGCCTACACCGATCTGGCGCCCACCGGGCTACCGCAGAACGGGCAGTCCGCACCGGACTGGCAGCCCGCCACCGGCCAGGTGGTCACACCGCCCGGTAGCACTGAGCCTCAGCCGACCGGGCCGCTGGTGATCGATATCGGCATCGCCACCGGCATCCTCACCCTGCCCGGTCAGTCACCGGCGTCGACGTTCACTCCGCCCATGACCGTGGACCTGCTCAACTCCGGCGGCAAAGTGAAGTACACCGTCAACCCAGCCGACAAGCACAACCAGATGACGGCGACGGCCGTGGCCTACTTCGACCCGCTGGCCGGGGCCTACACCCAGAACATGCCCCAGCTCAGCGGCCAGTTCTTCAACACCGGCCGCCGGGTGATCGCCGGAATGAACTATCTCTACGACGCCGCCGGCGGCTACCTCGGCCTGTACGCGCCGACGTCGGGTGACAGCGACCAGGCCAAGGCGTTCCAGAGCGCGAATGGCGCATTCGAGGCGCAGTACTTCCCCAACGCCAACCTCCCGACCGGGGTGACGAACCTGAGCATCCAGGACAACGTGATCAGCGGTAACCAGGTGAACGGCATTTCGATCAACGGGACCGGATCGACCGGCAACGCGATTTTCGGCAACTCGATCTACAGCAATGGCGGCCAAGGCATTTCGCTGACCAACGGGGGCAACGGCGGCCAGCCGACACCGGAGCTCACATCGGCCACCGGCTCAGTGCTGGGCGCCTCGACGATCCAGGTGGTCGGTTCGGTCGCGGGGGCCGGTGGCTACACCGGTCCGTTCCAGGTGCAGGTCTTCGCCAGTCCGTCTTCCGATGCGGGCAACGTCCAGGGCCGTCAACTGCTGGGCACGTTCAACACTGCCACGACTGACTTTTCCGCGGAGGTGAGTGCCGGCAGCGCGGTCCCCGGCTACTGGATCACCGTCGTGGCGACGCCGGTGCTGGGGGCCGCGAACTCCTCGCAGTTTTCCTCAGCGGTCCAGTTGACTGCCTGAACTGGCCGAGCCGGGCTCAGCGGTCGGTGCCGTCCTTGCCCGGCTTGCCGGGCCGGCCCAGGGACCCGCCGCTGCCGCCGGCACCGCCCTTACCACCCGTGCCGTGCGCCTTCCCGCCGTCGCCGCCGTCACCGCCGTCGCCGCCGTTGCTCAGTGGGGCTTGGGCGTCACCGCCGGAACCGCCGGCTCCGCCTTGGCCACTGCCATCCCCGCCCTCGCCGCCCTTGCCGCCGGGCCCGCCGTTCCCGACCACCGCGCCGCCCCGGCCGCCGGTGCCACCGGACCCGCCGGTGCCACCTCCCGGACCGCCCGTACCGCCTTTGCCGCCGGCACCTCCGGCGCCCACCGATCCGCCCGCCCCGCCGGTGCCACCGGTTCCGCCGGTGTGGCCGGAGTCCACCGCGTCGAAGCCGTCGCCGCCCACGCCGCCGTCACCACCGGAGACGCCATACGCTCCGGTGACTCCGTCCGTGGCCGGGCGCGCACCGCTGCCCCGGGCTGGCCGGCCGATCCACCGGATCCGGGCACGCCGGGTTCGCCACCGACGCCGCCGGTGCCCCCGTCCTTGTTCGACGCGTCACCATGGCCGCCGGCACCGCCGGTGCCACCCAAACCTGCGCTGCCGCCGGGGCCGCCGAAGCCCCCGGCGCCGACCGTCCACGGCGGGGTGAACACGAACAGCACCGCTCCGTTGCCGCCGTTGCCACCGCTGCCGCCCTGGCCACCGATCCCGCCGTTGCCCGCGGTACCACCGGTGCCGCCGGCCTGTGTGGCGTTCGCACCGGTGCCACCGGCGCCCCCGCACCGCCGGCGCCGCCGGTGCCGCCCGTCCCGCCGGCACCGTAGATCAGGCTGCCGTAACCACCGCTGCCGCCGTTGCCACCACGGGGCCCATTGCCGCCGGTCGACCCGGTGCTGCCGGTCTGCCCCGCGGTGGCGGCGCCGCCGTCGCCGCCGCTGCCGCCACTCCCCACAGGCCGAATCGCGACGCGCTGCCGCCGTTACCTCCGTTGCCGCCGGCGACGTTGAGCACTGTCGTCGGTGCGCCGCCCCCGTTGCCACCGGCACCGCCGTCCCCGCCCAAAAGTCCACCGGCGCCACCGTTTCCGCCGTCCGCGCCACCACCGCCGGCTCCGCCCGCCCCGCCATTGCCGAACAGCCGGGCCGAACCCCCTACGCCGCCGGCGCCGCCCACCCCGGCGCCGGAGCCGGACCCGCCTGCTCCGCCGTTGCCGGCCAGGATGCCGCCCAGGCCGCCCGCTCCTGCGCTATCGGCTCGGCTGCTGTTACCGCCACTGCCGCCATTGCCGAACAGCCCGGCGTTGCCGCCCTTACCGCCGATGCAGTTGCTGGTGCAGGAACTGGAGGCCGATCCCCCGTTGCCGGCCGCGCCCCAGAACAGTCCGGCGTCACCGCCCGATCCCCCGTTCCAGCCGTTCCCACCCGAGCCGAACAACGCCCCACCCAGGCCGCCGTTGCACATCCGGCCATCGGTACAGGTGGTTGCGTCGTAACTGAAACCATTGCCGATCAACAACCCGGCGTTCGGGTTGTCGGCAGTTCCGTTGTGGACCAACAGGTTGAGGATGCTGCCCGGCGTCCACTGGGCCGTTGCCTGCGCAGAGGCGGTACGGCTGGCCGCCACCGGACCCGCATGTTGTCGATGCGGTGCCGGCGCATGGCTGGCTGACGTGTCCGCCTGAGCCACCGCCGTTCCGATGACCAACGGTGGCCCGACCGTCAGAGCTCCGATGGCCAGCCAAGCGTGCGGCTTCAGTCGGCGGTGGCCGCCGCGCATCGGAACGCTTCTGTCACTGCCCATGCCGAACCCTTCTGGCGCAACGGTTTCCGTTGAATGCGACTGATTACGCGGTGTGCGGAATGACGCCGAACAGGCCACCGCCGCTGGCGTCTCCGAGGTAGTACACGATGTCGTTCTCCCGGAACAGCAAGATGCCGGTGTTCAGGTAGTACGTCGTATTGCCTGGCTTGTCGTTCTGGACACTGACGACCTCCAGGTTTGATTCGCCGTTCTTCGAGGCCTTGGTGGTGAAATCGTAAAGCTTGACCTGGGCGCCGGTGGTCGTGGTGGCCGAGACGTAGAACTGCAGGTCCTTCTCCAGGTGGCCGTTGTCGGTGATGGCGGCGTACTGGGTGGGCAGCGGCAACGGGGTCATGTTGGTGTTGTGCAGCGTTGTGCTGGCGCCGGTGTCGGCGGTCATGCCCACATCGGCACTTGTCAGCACGGTGACGTCCTTGCCGGTGTTCGGGTCCTTCGTCGAGATCTTGATGTCGGCCTTGAAGGATTGCTCACCGTAATAGCGGATGCGGCTGTAGGGATTGCGAGCCCACGAGGGCGCGTAGGGGTCGATGACCTGAGGAATGTAGGCGCCGGTCGGGTCGGATAGATCAGCGGAGGTCAATCCGATCTGCAGCCAACACGTACCGTCCTCGCCGATGTGGATGCGATATCCGGGCAGAACGCCATTGGTGTAGACGAGCTGGGCCAGCACGTTGGTGATCCCGTTGACCTCGTACGGCTGCGCCAGGCCGAAGTCCCCGTAGAAGGCGCCGTCGATCGGCGGGGTGTTGCTGCCGTCCGGGGTCCACAGCGACTTCTGGCCGTTGGTGATGCTGTCCATCTGACCGACGGTGACGCGACCGGTGGACAACAGCAGTGTGCCGTCCGCGTTGTACAAGGACACCTGAGTGGTGGCCGCGTAACCCTGGTAGTAGTTACCGCTGTCGTAGAGGACGTCGACCTGGTTGGGGGTGGTCACCACGCCATCACCCCACCAGGCCGAGTTCAGGGTGTTCAGTGGCGCGTAGGCCCCGTACAGGCCCGGCCCGCCGGTGTCCAACTCGAAGAGCGCCGGGGTCGCGTTCGAACCCAAGGTGACGTAGATGCCCAGCTTTTCGTCCACCCCGTCGCCGATCTTCGTCAGATAGACCGGCACCACAATGGGTTTGGTGACGACGCCCACGCTGGAGGGGAAGAAGGTGCGCCGCAGCAGGTAGACCGTGCCCTGCAAGAAGTCGGTGATCGGGTTTGCCGGTAGCTTGGCCAGCCAGTTCGCGGCCCTGGTGAGCACACCGTCGATGCCGGTGCCGAGGCCCTGGGCCGCCGATGTCATCAGCGCGGCGGAAGCGTCAGCGGACCGCACTGCCACTGCCGAGGGGGCGCCCGCCGCAGTTCGCGGGGACGGCAGCTCGGCGGCGGCCGGGTGCGAGGAGGTCAGGCCGGCTTCGCCGCTGGACCCGACGACAGCGGTCGCCGAGCTGTCGGACGCCGCCGTGGCTGCTGCTCGCAGCGCAGGCGAACGATCCTGTGCCGGCACGGGTTTGACGCGCTGCGTGGCGACCGGGCGACTGGACGCCACCCGGGAACGTGCGTCGGCGCTGGACCGGGGGTTGCGGGCGCTGACCCGGCCCGCGGTCTCTGACGCCGCCGATGCACCGGTGGACCCGGCGCTGCCTGCTGGGTGAACCGCCCGGGACGCGGACGATCGAGCGGCTTTCGTCGCAGCACCGTCGGATGCGGACGTCGCCGGGGATTCGGTCCCGTCGTCGGCGGCCGCCACTCCGACGTGGGGACCGGCGAGCATCAGACCGACGAGGAAGGTCGCCGCCCCCAACCGCGCAGCGCACTGCACCATTGCCATGCCCCGACCCCCGATTCGCAGAAGGCGACTGACTCGGCCACACCATACGGCACGAACAGGGCGAACGCACAGAGTTTTGCCAGCATCCTCGTGGGGCTGAGCCGGGCGGGTGGCGCCGGGCACGGATGGCCGGTTGCTCGTCATCACCCCGCCCGGGCGTCGTACGCTCGACGCGATGCTCGACAGCTCCGAGATCCGATTCCTGCCCTTCGACGCCCGGCGGGTGGCCTACGAAGTGCGCGGGACCGGCCCTGCCCTGATCGCCCCGGCGTGGTGGGTCAGTCATCTCGAACTCGACTGGCAGAGCCGCGGCGTGCGCCGGTTCTGGGAGGGTGTCCTGCAGAACCACACCCTGATTCGCTATGACCGGCTCGGCGTCGGGATGTCGGATCGTGATGTGCGCGCAAGCGATCTGACCCTCGACGGCGAAGTCGCGGTGCTGCGCGCGCTGATCGACGAGCTCGAACTCGACCGGGTGTCGTTGTTGGGCGGCTCCTCGGGCAGCTGCACCGCAGTCGCTTTCGCGGCGACCTATCCGCAACGGGTGGAGCGGCTGGTGCTCTACGGCTCCTACCCCGACGGCCGCGAACTGACCGCCCCGGGGGTCGGGGACGCCATCGTCGGGGCCGTCCGCGCTCACTGGGGCCTGGGCTCACGGGTGCTCAGCAATATCTTCCTGGGCAGCGCTGACGACGCCGAACACGACCGCTTCGCCCGGCTGCAGCGCGAGTCGGCCACCGCCGAAACAGCCGCCGCACTGTTGGAACTCGTCTACCGCCTCGACGTCCGTCGTTACCTGCCCCACGTCCGCCAGCCGACCCTGGTGGTGCATCGCCGTGACGACCGTGCCGTGCCCTACCGTCTCGGCCGCGAGGTGGCCGCCTCGATACCCGGTGCGAAATTTCTTCCGTTACAAGGCAATTCACACTTTCCCTGGCATGGTGACGTCGATTCGGTGACGCGGGCGTGCCGGCAGGCGCTGGCGCCGGAAGAGCCATCCGTTGCGGTGCGCGAACCCGATGCCGTTGCGTTGTCGGCCCGGGAACGCGAAATCCTGTCCTGCGTGGCCCGCGGTCTCGGCGACCGCGAGATCGCCGAGCAACTGGTGCTGAGCCCGCACACCGTGCATCGGCACGTCGCCAATATCCGCCGCAAGCTGGGCAGCGCCTCGCGCACCGCAGCCGTCGCCGAGGCCGGCCGGCTCGGGTTGCTGTGAGGTAGCCGAAACCGGCCATCGCCGAACAGATGGCCGATGTTGGCGATGTGCAGGCGCGGCGGCCGGCCCTAGATTCCCGACCATGACTGAAACCGCCCACACCGCGCCGGGCTGTGATTCCGCCGCCACGCCGGCCTACGCCAGGTGGCTGCGGATCATGGCCGCGCTCTACGACCCATTCCTCTGGCTGGGCGAACTCGCAGGGATGCGGCGACGCCGTCGCGCGCTGGTGGACGACGCCTACGGTCGTGTGCTCGAGATCGGCGCCGGCACCGGGCTGAACGTGGCCTACTACCCCGGCGCGGTCGAGGAACTCGTGCTCACCGAGCCCGAGCCGGGCATGCGTCGCCAGCTGTCGCGGCGACTCGAGCGGCTTGGTCGTGCCGCTAGCGTCTCCGGCGCGAGCGCCGAGCAGCTTCCCGCCGCCGACGCGTCGGTGGACACCGTCGTCTCGACGTTGGTGTTGTGCACCGTCGAGGATCCACAACGCGCGCTGCGGGAGATCGCCCGTGTTTTGCGGCCGGACGGTCAGCTGTTGTTCATCGAACACGTTCGATCGACCTCGCGCTTCTTCGCCGCGTGTCAGGACACAGTGCGGCGGCCGTGGCGGGCTTTCGCTGGGGGCTGCGAATGCAACCGGGCGACAGTGGAATTGATGCGTGCCTGCGGATTCACCGTTCAGGCTAGCGAAGCCGTGTGGCGTGGGATGCCGGCGATCGTCCATCCGCTCGTGATCGGGCGGGCGACGCGATGAACAGTTCGGCGTTGCTACGAGCAGCGATCGCCGGGGCGGGGACCATCGGGACATGCTGGTTGCTGACGGTTGCACCGGCGGCGTCCGCGTCACCCGAACCCGTCGCGCACCAGTGCAATCCGGGTCAACCCGGCTGCTCCGAACTGAACATCGCCGTGCAGGCCGGAAATCCGTTCTCGGTGCTGTTGGTTGGCGACGGCACCGCCGAGCATCCCGACGCCGGCCTGTTGATCGGCAACGGCTTCAGTCCTGATCCGGCCACCTGTGGCACCCAGTGCAACGGCGGCCGCGGTGGGTGGCTGGTGGGTAACGGCGGCGACGGCGCCAACGGCGGAATCGGCGGCAGCGCCGGGCTGTTCGGTGTCGGCGGACGGGGTGGTGACGGCACCGTCGACCACATCAACGGCGGCAGCGGCGGCCACGGTGGGGTCCTTCTCGGCAACGGCGGCAACGGCGGCAATGGCGCGCCCGGTGGTGGTGACGGTGGAAATGGCGGCGCGGGAGGCCTCTTCGGCGGCAACGGCGGGGACGGCGGATCTGGGGGTACCGGATCTCCGGGCAGCAACGGCGGTAACGGTGGGCGCGGCGGAGATGCCGGCTGGCTCGGCGGAGGCGGTGGGCGCGGCGGTGGGGGCGGATTCGGCGGCAGCACCATGGCCAGCGGCGGTGGCGGCGGACACGGCGGGCACGGCGGGTTGTTCGGTGACGGCGGCCATGGGGGCGGTGGAGGCAGCGGCGGGCTCAACCCCCGGCGGCCCCGGCGGTGACGGTGGTGACGGTGGCGTGGCCGGCGTTCGCGGTGGAGATGGTGGTGCCGGCGGCAATGCGGGCCGCGGCGGCGGCCTCAATGGCGGTGACGGCGGGAACGGCGGCCAGGGCGGAGTCTCGGGCGGCTCTGGTGGTGCCGGGGGCCTCGGCGGCAGCAGTGTGACCGGTCCCGGCGGCAGAGGTGGCGCCGGCGGCCACGGCGGGACGGGTGGGATCAACGGCGGGACAGGTGGTTCCGGCGGTCCCGGCGGCAGTGTCACCGTCGGATCCGGTGGCCAAGGTGGCCGGGGCGGCGACGGCGGCAACGGGGGCATCACCGGTGGGCGGGGTGGATCCGGCGGAGTCGGCGGACCCACCACCTCCGGGGCCGGCGGCTACGGCGGCAACGGCGGCAACGGCGGTTCTGGTATCGGCGGGCTCAGCGCCGGCCGCAGTGGACGTCCGGGTGGCCCGCCTCGCGAGATGAACGGAGGTCGCGGCGGCGACGGCGGCGCCGGTGGTGGGCAAGACGACGCGGAGCCGTCCGTCAGCTAGGTTGGCCCCGGCCGCAATCGGCGATACTGCTCACATGTCGCCGCGGATCACCCACGCTCTGGTGGCTGTCTGCTGGACAGTCGGGGGCGCGTTGATCGCCCTCAATCCGCATCCGCCGGGTGGCCGCCGTGCGGCAGCGCTACCCGTGGCAGGCTGGATTATGCTCGGCGGTGGAATTGCGCTGGCCGCCAAGACAATCAAATCACCACCGGCACCACGCGCCAACTCTTCGCGACATTCCAGCGGCGCAGAGAGCAGCGTGTTGGACGCAGTCAAGCTCGTCGCCGCCGGGCTGGGCTGCGCACTGTTGTGCGTCGGGTGCCTCTGGTGGGGTGTGGCGTCGGGTTATCTGTCCGTGGTGGGTATCGGCGTAGTCGGATTCGGCCTGTTCGTGGGTGTCGCGCCGCACGCCGTGCCGGCGACCCGGTGGCTACTCCAGCGAGACTGGAGTTGACGCCCACCTCTACAGGGCGTCGCCGAGCGCCTCGAGTCGCTCGGCGACCCGCGCCAACGCCTCGTCGAAGACCTCGACCTTCTCGCCCCGCTTCTCATTGGCCGGCTGGGCGGCGCCACGAGCACCCTCGGCTTCCACTCGCGCCGCGCCTTGGCGCCGCAGGATGCTGAAGTTCTTCTCCCGCGCGGTGCGCAGCCGGGCCTGGAGGTCCTTCAACTGCTTGTCGTCCATGCGGGCCAGCGCTTCCGGATCGCACTCGCCGATCAACGAGCTTTCCTGCGCAGTCAGATTCACGTGGTGGGTGCTCACCGTTGCTTTCTAACCTGCGCAACCCCGCCAGGTGGGGCGAATCGCCGGACGGAGGGCCAAACCGTCACCACTGAGCCACCGGAGGTTCATCTGTGCGCGGGCACGTCGACCACAGTCGGGAAAGAGGCTGTATAGCCGGTGCCGGCGACCGCTGAGTTGGCGTCACCGGTTGTTTGCCACCGAGCACCGCGACCGGCCAGCGGTGTGGCCGCCCACTGATGAGCGTGATCTCAGCTGCTCTCAGGTTCCCGGGATCGCCACAGCGGTTCAGGCTATCGGTCAGGACCTCGGCCGCGACCGGGCTCGCGAACACACCTACCTTTGCCGCTGAATGATTTGGTCGGAACCGCCCCACTTCACAGCATGCTCGCAGCTTCATCGCCGGTCTCTGCAGTAAACGTTAGCTAGCAAAATTAAGGGCATTTTGGCAAAACCGTCAATTAGTCTTTTTTCTCAGCTTAACCTCAGGTAGCCTCCTCGCCGTTAGTGTTCAGCCCGCCCCGAAGGGAATGCGATGCAAGTTTCTTTACGTTCACAGCTCGTTGCCGGCACTGCTGCCGTCGTGGGTGCCAGCGCGATTGCGATGACGCCGGTTACGCAGGCCCACATCGCGTTGCCCGCTGTGCAGCTGCCCTCGGCAGCTGAGGTGGCCTTGGCGGGCTTCGACAGCCCACTGTCGGAGCTCATCGGTACCTTCAGTGCCTTCAACCAATGGATGTTCAGCGCGGACAACTCGACGGCCGGCTACCTCGCGCTCGGTGGCCTGACTGACGCCACCGGTGTCGGCATCGCGAAGTCGGCCTTGAGCTTCAGCTCCATCGGTCTGCTCCCCCAGGTGATCAACGATCACATGCCGATCCTCACTCAGATCGGACTGAACGGCGCTCAGACGCTGGAGAGCACCATGAACTCGCTGACGACCATGGGATTGATCGGCAGCGAAGCCGTGTGGAACCTGCCGGGTGCGTTCGTCGCGGCCACCCAGGAGGCACTGGCCGGCAATATCGCCGGGGCCATCACGACTCTGCAGAACGCGATCGTGACACCTTTCGTCACTGCCGGCCAGGTCGCGCTGGCCAACGGTCGCTACCTGCTCGACAACGCCGTCGCCCGTGGTACCGCGCTGCTTTCAGCCGTTCCCACCCTGGCTGACCTGGTGGTCAGGAGCACCATCGGACAGGCCTCCGCCTTGGCGAACGCGTTCATCACCGTCGCTCAGAACGTGGTGTCAGGGGTGGCCGCCGGGAGCGCGGAGAAGGTCTGGAACGCCGCCGTCGACGGGGTCTTCGGCAAGAACGGCATTCCCGGCACCATCGTCAACCTGACAGTCGGCGCCGGCGTGCAGGCCAGCCCCTCCTCGGTTGTTCCGAGCATCCGCGGCGAGATCCAGGCCGTCGTTCATGGCGTTGCCACCGCGCTGTCGAAGAATGGGGCGGCCGCGCCGGTTCCGCCGCCCGCGGCGGCTCAGACTCCGTCGGCGTCGTCGCTGCGCGCGGCGGCTGCAGAGGAGCCCGCAGTCGCCGAGCAGGGCGGTAGCAGTTCCAGCAGCGCCAAGTCCGGCGGCGACAACGCCGCCTCCGCGGAGAGCAACTCCACCGGTGCTCATGCCAAGAGTGAGTCGGCCAAGGTCGGGGCCCGGCACGGCCTCGCCGGTCCCAAGAGGACCGGTTCGAAAGCCTCGGCGGCAAGCTCGTCGGACTAGATCCGCTGCACCGACAGGGGTGCCCCTCCTCAAGGAGGGGCACCCCTTTTTCGACCACTCTCATCGCCGACCCGGCGCCTACCGAGAACTCCTGCGCGGCTTGTTCCTTCGGCGGGGCTTGTCCCTTGGCGGCAAGCAAAAAGCTCTGGACCCGTCATGGGTCCAGAGCTTGCGAGATAAGTCGGGCTGACAGGATTTGAACCTGCGACCACTTGACCCCCAGTCAAGTGCGCTACCAAGCTGCGCCACAGCCCGCGGCGCTGTCCGGGATCCCCGGCAGCAGGACGAAAGCCTACCGCAGCCCCCGCCGCGATCCCGAATCGGCACGTCCGTCACACCATCAACAGTCGATACAACCCGATCAGGCCTACCACCACGATCACGGCCCGCAGCACGTTCGGTGACAGCCGCCGCCCGTAATGCGCGCCCAACCAGCCGCCGACGAGGGATCCGGCCGCGATCAACCCGGCCGCCGCCCAGCTCACCCGGTCGAAGGCCACCACGGTGTAGCCCACCGCCGCGACGATGTTGACCAGCAGTGACAGCAGGTTCTTGGCCGCGTTCATCCGCTGCATGTCCTCGGGCAGCAGCGCGCCCATCACCCCGACGAGCAGGATGCCCTGCGCCGCGGTGAAGTAGCCGCCATAGATACCCACCGCGAAGGTCCCGGCAACCAGTGCCGCCATCCGCTTGGGTGAGACATGCTCAACCGAGCGGCCCGCCGCCTCGGCGCGTCTGCGCGCATAAGCCTGGATCCGCGGCCCGATCACCACCAGCACCAGCGCGGCCACCAGCAGCACCGGCACGATCTTGGTGAACACCTTCTCCGGTAGGTGCAGCAGCAGGAACGCGCCGATCGCCGCACCCACCAAGGACGCCGGGATCTGCCAGCGCAGCCGATCCCACTGCCCGCTGAGTTCCTTGCGGTAACCCCAGGTGCCCGACACTCCGCCGGCCACCAGGCCGATCGCGTTCGACATCGTCGAGGTCACCGGTGGATATCCCAACGCCACCAGCGTCGGGAACGTGATCAACGTGCCCGATCCGACCAGCGAGTTGATCGCCCCCGCCCCCATCCCGGCCAAGACGATGACAATCATGTGGGAAACAGGCACTGAGAAACCCTATCTGGCCGGCCGCCGGCCACCGCCGCCGCGGGCAGCGGCCACCGAAGACGCACCACCACAACCACTTCGGGCCGCCCGCACACACCGACGGGGTTCGCCCCCTAGCCTCGAACTATGACGCAGCCACCCAGTGCCGAGCAGGCGCTCGCCGCCCTCAACATGCCCCTGCTCGAGGCGATGATGACCCAGCGCGCGATACGGCGGGTCAAACCCGACCCGGTCGACGACGCGATCGTCACCAAGTGCATCGAATTGGCGCTGCGGGCGCCCACCGGATCCAACGGCCAGAACTGGGAATTCATCGTCGTCAAGGACCAGCGCGTCAAAGACCAGCTCGGCAAACGGTACCGGCAAGCCTGGTCCCTCTATGGCGGCCTCGGCAAGCGGATGGCCTCCGGCGACGAGGCGATGCAGAAGATTCTGCGGGCGGTCCAGTGGCAGGTCGACCACTTCAGCGAGATCCCGGTGCTGGTGGTGCCCTGCCTGCGCGGCGGCATGCGTCCGCCCTACCTGCCCTCGCCGTTCGTCGCCGAGTCGTCGTTCTTCGGCTCGATCTACCCCAGCGTGCAGAACCTGCTGCTGGCCGCCCGCGCCATGGGACTGGGCGCGTCGTTGATCACCCTGCCGCTGTGGAGCGTCACCTCAGCCCGCAAAATACTCGGCCTACCGCTGACGGTCACCCCGGTCTGCGTGGTCCCACTCGGCTGGCCGCAGGGACGCTACGGCCCGACCACCCGCAAGGCGGTCCAGGAAGTGATCCACGTGGACTCCTACGGAAACCGGGCGTGGCTGCCCTGAGCGGCTACCTCAGCGGCCGCCGTGTCCGCCGCCACCGCCACCGGCGTGTGCGGTACCGGCGTCATGCGCGCCACCGTTCCAGCCGGGCTCGGCCACCTCGGCCTCAGTCAGGTTGTCACTGACATCAGGCACGATGGCCGGCGCGCAATCCATCGAGAAACTGTCCTCGGTGTCGGTCTCCGAGCAGGCCAGCACCCGGGGTGCGGAGCCCCCGGAGACATCGGCCAGCACCGCGGCCGCGGGTGCGGCGGCGATCAGCAGAGCGGCACAACCGTAGACGACACGGCGGGTGGACAGCGCAGACGCAGCAAACTCCATGACTGGCAATCTACTGTGCGTCGGCCGAAAGGACGCTTCGAACCCGCCGAATCAGCGTGGCTTGAGCTTGCGCTTCTCCCGAACCCGTACGTTGATCCGGATCGGAGTGCCCTCGAAACCGAACGTCTCACGCAGCCGACGCTCCAGGAACCTCCGATAGCCGGCCTCCAGGAAACCACTGGTGAATAGGACGAACGTCGGCGGCCGAGCGGTCGCTTGGGTGGCGAAGAGGATTCGCGGCTGCTTGCCGCCGCGCACCGGCGGCGGCGTCGCGGCCACCACTTCCTTGAGCCAGGTGTTCAGCTGGCCGGTGGAGATGCGGGCATCCCAGGACGCCAGGGACGTCTCCATCGCCGGCACCAGCTTCTGCACCGCCCGCCCGGTCATCGCCGAGATGTTCACCCGGGGCGCCCACTGCAACTGAGACAGCTCACGGTCGATCTCGCGCTCCAGGACATACCGCCGATCCTCGTCGACCAGATCCCACTTGTTGAACGCCAGCACCAGGGCCCGGCCCGCCTCGATGACCATCGACAGCACCCGCTGGTCCTGTTCGGTCAGCGGCTGCGACGCGTCGATCAACACGATCACCACCTCGGCAGCGTCGATTGCGCTGTGCGTGCGAACCGAGGCGTAGAACTCGTGCCCGCTGGCCTGCCCGACCCGGCGGCGCAGCCCGGCCGTGTCGACGAATCGCCATGTCTTGCCGCCCAATTCGATCAACGAGTCCACCGGATCCACGGTGGTGCCCGCCACGTCGTGCACCACCGAGCGCTCCGAGCCGGCCAGCCGGTTCAGCAGCGAACTCTTGCCGACGTTGGGTTTGCCCACCAGCGCCACGCGTCGCGGGCCGCCACTGGCGGATGCGACTTCCGATGCCTGTGGCAACGCGGCCACCAGATCGTCGAGCAGGTCGGCCACCCCGCGCCCATGCATCGCGCTGATCGGATGCGGCTCCCCCAGCCCCAGCGACCACAGTGCCGCCGCGTCGGACTCGCCCTTCTCGTTGTCGACCTTGTTGGCCGCCAGGAACACCGGCTTGCCCGAGCGGCGCAGAATCCGCACGGCCGCTTCGTCACCGGCGGTCGCGCCGACGGTGGCGTCCACCACCAGAATGATCGCATCGGCGGTGCGCATCGCCACCGACGCCTGCTCGGCCACCAACTGTTGCAGTCCCTTGGCGTCGGGCTCCCAACCGCCGGTGTCCTGCACGACGAACCGTCGCCCGGTCCAGGACGCGTCATAGGACACCCGGTCGCGGGTCACGCCCGGCAAGTCCTGCACGACCGCCTCGCGCCGGCCCAGGATCCGGTTCACCAAGGTCGACTTACCGACATTGGGCCGTCCGACGATCGCCACCACCGGCGGCGGGGCGTACGGCTCGGCATTCTCACCGTCGAAGAACTCCTCGCCGAGTTCCCAGTCGCTCTCGTCCGACCAGGTGCCGTCCTCGGTCATCGCACCGCCCCACTTCGTTGCTCGACCAGATCCAGCAGGTGGGCCACCACCTCGGTCTCGGTCATCTCGCTGGTGTCGACGATCAACGCATCCTGGGCCGGCCGCAACGGCGACACCGCCCGGGTCGAGTCCAGGTGATCGCGGCGCCGCACGTCGGCCAGCACGGTCTCGTAGTCGTCGACGAGGCCGGCGGCGACGTTCTGGTCGTTGCGTCGCCGGGCCCGGGTCTCGGCCGAGGCGGTCAAGAAGATCTTCACGTCCGCGTCGGGCAGCACCACCGTCCCGATGTCGCGACCCTCGACGACCACGTTCCCCGGTCCCGAGGCCAGTTCGCGCTGCAGGGCCACCAGGCGGGTACGCACCGCGGGCACGGCCGAGACCGCGGACACCGCGCGGGTCACCTCGTCACCGCGGATCTCCGCCGACACGTCCTCGCCACCGAGGTAGGCCCGATCCACATCCGGGTCGTACCCGACCGAAAGCGGCACATCGGCCGCCGCGGCAATGGCATCGGCATTGGCCAGGTCCACCCGCGCGCGCAGCATCGACAGCGTCACAACCCGGTACATTGCCCCGGTGTCCAGATAGCGGGCGCCTAGCTCACGAGCCAATCCCCTTGACACCGAAGACTTTCCGGTGCCAGCAGGGCCATCGACAGCTACCACCACACCACTCACAGCCCTACCGCCTTGTACAGTTCGCCGACTTCCTTGCGACTCAACACGCGGATACTGCCCGGCCGCTGGTCTCCCAGGGTCACCTCGCCGATGTTGGTGCGCACCAGCGCCTCCACCGGAAAGCCTGCCGCCGCCAGCAACCGGCGCACGATCCGTTTGCGGCCCTCGTGCAGAGTCACCCGCACCAGCGTCTTGCCGGGCACCGCATCGACCACCGCGAAATCGTCGACCTTGGCCGGACCGTCGTCGAGTTCGATTCCCGCGCGCAGGGTCTTGCCCAGTCCGCGGGGCACCGAACCGGTGACCGTGGCCAGGTAGGTCTTGGGCACCTCATAGGACGGATGCATCAACCGGTGCGCGAGCTCGCCGTCATTGGTCAGCAGCAGCAGACCTTCGGTGTCGGCATCGAGGCGGCCGACGTGAAACAGCCGCTTGTTGCCGCGCACCCGGTGCTCGACGAGGTCGCCGACGCACGGGCGGCCGCGGTCATCGGACATCGTCGAATGCATGCCGACCGGCTTGTTGATCGCCAGATACATCATCTCTTCGTTGAGGATGATCCGCGCACCGTCGACCCGGATGTCGGCGGTGTCCGGGTCCACCCGGGTGCCCAACTCGGTGACGATCCGGCCGTCGACCTCCACCCGGCCGTCGGTGATCATTCGCTCGGCGACACGTCGAGAGGCAATTCCGGCCTGCGACAACACTTTCTGCAGCCGCACCCCTTCTGGTTCAGACATCGGTATCCACATCGAAAGAGACTTTCGCTTCGGCGGGTCCGCCGGCGAGTTTGGCGAAACGCGGCTCGCTGTCCAGGTTTTCACTCAGGTCGTCGATCACGTCTACGTCGGGTAACAAGGGGGCGATGTCGGGCAGATCGGTCAACGACGACAGCCCGAGTCGCTCGAGGAACAGCTCGGTGGTGGCGAACGTCGTCGCCCCCGAGTCCTCGTCGGTGCCGGCCTCGGTGATCAGCCCGCGCGCCACCAGGGTGCGCATCACCGCGTCGACGTTGACCCCGCGCACCGCGCTGACCCGGGCCCGGGTCACCGGCTGGCGGTAGGCGACCACCGCCAGCGTCTCCAACGCCGCCCGGGTCAGCTTGGAGCGCGCCCCGTCCAGCAGCAGCCGCTCGACGTACGGGGCGAACCGGGCCCGGGTGTACATCCGCCACCCGCCGCCTGCCTCGCGCAGGTCGATGCCGCTGTCCCGCGCGGCCAGCGCGGCGGCCATGGACTCCAGCTCGGCGGTGATGCGGTCCACCGGCTGCTCGGTGACCGAGGCCAGCGTCTGGGCGTTGACCGGCGTGTCGACCACCAGCAGCAGCGCCTCCAGGATCCGGGCCAGTTCGTCGTCGCCCAGTTCGGCGGTGGCGACGTCGATACCCAGATCCTCGGCGAGATCCGCGTCGGGCGCTTCGTCGGTCATGGTTGGTTCTACTCTTCTTCCCACTCGGCTTTGACCAGCTCTTCGTTCACCAACCGGTCCCCGGTCCACGAAACCTGGAGCACACCAAGTGGTTCTGTCTGGTCGAATGCTACCGCCCTGGCCCGATACAGTTCGAGCAGCGCCAGGAAGCGCCCGACGATCTGGATCGGCGCCGCGCAATCGGCCACCAGTTCCTTGAACGATGCCCAATGCCCCACCCCGCGGCTCTCCAGGTAGGCCAGCAGCCGCTCGGCCTGCTCGGGCACCGACACCTGGGAGGCGTGCAGGTGGTCGGTGCCGACGGTGGGCACCGGACGCGGGGTGAACGCGGCCGCCGCGATCTGGGCGAAGCTGTCCGCGTCGACACCCAGCATGACCTCGGGAAGCAGGTCGGCGAACCGGTCCTCGAGCGCCACCGCTCGCGGGTAGCTGCGTAGCGCGGCGGCCTCCAGCTCGGCGAACATTTCGGCGACGTGCTTGAACGCCCGGTACTGCAGCAGCCGGGCGAACAGCAGGTCGCGCACCTCGAGCAGGGCGAGGTCCTCCTCGTCCTGAACCACCCCGGACGGCAGCAGCCGGGCGGCCTTGAGGTCCAGCAGCGTGGCGGCGATCACCAAGAACGCGGTGGTCTCGTCGAGTTCGAGCTCCGGACCGATCTCGCGGGTGTAGGCGATGAACTCGTCGGTCACCTGATGCAGGGCCACCTCGGTGACATCGAGCCGGTGGGCGAAGATCAGCTGCAGCAGCAGGTCGAACGGACCCTCGAAGTTCGTCAGCCTGACACGGAAGCCCTTCTCGGGCGCCGGCTCGTCCGTCACTTGCCGAAGCGATCGATGACCTCACGGGCCAGCGACCGATATGCCTGTGCGCCAGTCGATTTCGGTGCCCAGGTGGTGATGGGCTCACCCGCGACGCTGGTCTCGGGGAACCGGACGGTGCGGGTAATCACCGTGTCGAACACCAGATCGCCGAAGCGCTCCAGAACCCGCGCCATGACTTCACGCGCGTTGACGGTACGGGTGTCGAACCGGGTGATGAGGATCCCGTTGATCGCCAGCCGCGGGTTGAGCCGGTCGCGCACCTTGTCGACGGTGTCGGTGAGCAACGCCAGCCCCCGCAGCGAGAAGTACTCGCACTCGGTCGGGATGATCACCGCGTCCGAACAGGCCAGCGCGTTGACGGTGAGCAGCCCCAGCGACGGCTGACAGTCGATCAGGATGTAGTCGTAGCGGTCGACCACCGGGTGCAACGCCCGGGCCAGGGTCTGTTCCCGGCCCACCTCGTTGACCAGCTGAATCTCGGCGGCCGACAGATCGATGTTGCTGGGCACCAGGTCCAGGTTCTTGACCCGGGTGTTGATCAGCACCTCGTCGATGCTCACCCGCGGCTCCACCATCAGGTTGTGCACGGTCGAGGTGAGTTCGTAGTGCGGTACACCGAGGCCTGCCGACAGCGCGCCCTGCGGGTCGAGGTCGACCAGCAGCACCCGCCGGCCGTACTCGGCCAGCGCCGCCCCCAGATTGATCGTGGAGGTGGTCTTGCCGACGCCGCCCTTCTGGTTACACATCGAGATCACCACGGCAGGGCCGTGCGAGGTCAACGGTTGCGGTTCGGGAATGTGGCGGGGCGGGCGGCCGGTGAGACCGATCTGTGCGTCGTCTGCCTCGTCGGTCACGCCGGGCCCCCCGGGATCAGGCGAATCGGCGGCGTGGCGAACATCCGCGCAAGTCTAACGGTGTGTCGGCTCGGCCAACGGCAGACCCGCGACATCATGCTCGCGGATGCGCGCCGGCCCACACCTCGCGTAAGGCGTGCACCGTGACCAGGGTGTAGATCTGCGTGGTGGTCACCGAGGCGTGCCCGAGCAGCTCCTGGACCACCCGAACATCGGCTCCGCCGTCGAGTAAGTGGGTGGCGAACGAGTGCCGCAGCGTATGCGGCGACACCGCAGCGGTGATCCCGGCCCGCTCGGCGGCGTCCTGCAGCACTTGCCAGGCACTCTGCCTCGACAGCTGACCGCCGCGGGCATTGAGGAAGATTTTGCTCGTCCCGCGGCCGCGCTGGGCGAGTTCGGGGCGCCCGCGCACCAGGTAGGCGTCCAGTGCGGCGATCGCCGGCCGGCCGACCGGGACCAGCCGCTGTTTGCCCCCCTTGCCGCGCAACAGCACTGCGCGGGCCTCGGTGTCGACGTCGTCGACGTCCAGGCCGACCGCCTCGGAGATCCGGGCCCCGGTCGAATACAACAGCTCCAGCAGCGCACGGTTGCGCAGCGTCAGTGGCCCGTCCGACGGGCTGTCCCCGCCGGCGCCCTCGAGCAGCGCCAGCACCTCGTCGAGGGTGAGGCTCTTGGGCAGCCGGCGGCTCGGTGTCGGTGGCTTGACCGCCCGCGCGACGTCGCTGTCGATGATCCCCTCGGCCGCAGCGAAGCGGTGGAAGCCGCGCACCGCGATCAGTGCGCGGGCCGACGAGACCGCCGACAACGGCACCACGCCGGTGTCCGGGTCGCCGCGGCGCAGCGCGACCAGGAAGTCGCTGACATCGTTCTCGGTGACGTTGGTCAGGTCGCCGATGCCGCGCGCCGTCAAGTGCTCGAGGTACCGGCGCAGATCGCGCCGGTAGGAGCTGATCGTGTTGGCGGCCACCCCGCGCTCGATGGTGAGGTGGTCGAGGTAGCCCTGCAGCTGGCCGTCCAGGGCTGGACGGACAGTTGTCACCCGTTGGCCTTGCCCGCGGCGAAGGCTGTCGGCCGGTCGGGCCAGGGCGCGTCGATGTCGCGGGTCGGCCGGCCACCCATGATGACGGCGTGGGCGGCCAGAATGCCCGCTGCCGCAGTCGAATTCATGATCTCCCCGGCCATCACCCGCTGCACCGCGTGCTCGATGTCGAACCAGTGCACCGTCAGGTCGGCTTCCTCGTCGTCGGCCTCGGGCCGTCCGACGTGCTCGATACCGCGGGCCAGGTACACCCGCAGCGTCTCGTCGCTGAACCCCGGCGAGGACGCCAGGTCCACCAGCACGGTCCAGTGCGCGGCGGTCAGTCCGGTCTCCTCACGCAGCTCGCGGGCGGCCGCCACGGCAGGGTCCTCCCCGGTTCGTCGAGCAGTCCGGCGGGCAACTCCCACAGCCGCTTACCCAGCGGGTGGCGGTACTGGTAGATCATCGCCACCCGGTTGTCGTCATCCACGGCGGCCACGGCGACCGCACCGTAGTGCTCGACCACCTCCCGGGTGGCGATGTTGCCACCGGGCATGCGCACCCGGTCGACCCGAAGGGCCAGAATGTTTCCGCGGTAGACCTGTTCGGAAGCGACAGTCTCGAAATCGTGGTCAGCCACGGGCCGAGTGCTCTGGCACCTGCTCGGCCAACGGCTGGTCCGAGTGCTCCTTGCCGTTGGAATGCTGCTCGGGAATCTCCACCGGCAGCCGCTCGGCCGCCTTGTAGTCGATCGCGGCACCCACGAACGCCACGAACAACGGATGCGGGCGGGTGGGACGGCTCTTCAGTTCGGGGTGGGCCTGCGTGCCGACCAGGAACGGATGAACCTCGCGGGGGTATTCGACGAACTCCACCAGGTGGCCGTCCGGCGAGGTTCCGGAGAAGCGCAATCCGCTCGCCGCGATCTGGTCGCGGTAGTCGTTGTTCACCTCGTAGCGGTGCCGGTGGCGCTCCGAGACGTGCGTCGACTGATACGCCTCGGCGACGATCGAACCGGCGTCCAGCGTTGCCGGGTAGGCGCCCAGGCGCATGGTGCCGCCCAGGTCGGCCTCCCCGGCCACCGCGTCGCGCTGATCGGCCATCGTGGAGATCACCGGATCCGGTGTGCCCGGATCGAATTCGGCCGAGTTGGCCTCGGTCAGCCCCACCGAGCGGGCCGCCTCGATCACAATGCACTGCAGACCGAGGCACAGCCCCAGCACGGGCAGCCCGCGCTGGCGGGCGTACTTGATGGCACCGATCTTGCCTTCGATACCACGGATGCCGAACCCGCCCGGGATGAGCACGCCGTGGACATCGTCGAGGACCGCGGCGGCACCGGTGTCGGTCTCGCAGTCGTCGGAGGCCACCCAGCGCATCTCGACCTTCGCCCGGTGGGCGAAGCCGCCCGCCCGCAGCGCCTCGGCCACCGACAGATAGGCGTCCGAGAGGTCGACGTACTTGCCCACCAACGCGATTCGCACGGTTTCTTTGGGCTCGTGCACACGCCCGAGCAGATCGTTCCACTGCGTCCAGTCGACGTCGCGGAACGGCAGGGCCAGCCGGCGCACCACGTAGGCGTCGAGTTCCTCGCGGTGCAGCACCTTGGGGATGTCGTAGATCGACGGTGCGTCGGGGGTGGAGATCACCCCGTCGATGTCGACGTCACACATCAACGCGATCTTGTTCTTCAGCGGCTCGGGAACGTCGCGGTCACAGCGCAGGATGAGCGCATCGGGAGAGATACCGATGCTGCGCAGCGCGGCCACCGAGTGCTGGGTGGGTTTGGTCTTCAGCTCGCCCGACGGCGCCAGATAAGGGACCAGCGACACGTGCAGGAAGAAGCAGTTCTCCCGGCCGACCTCGTGGCGGACCTGGCGCGCCGCCTCCAGGAAGGGCAGCGACTCGATGTCACCGACGGTGCCGCCGATCTCGGTGATCACGATGTCGGGCCGTCGGCCCTGGTCATCGGGCTCCGCCATCGCCATGATCCGGCGCTTGATCTCGTCGGTGATGTGCGGGATGACCTGCACGGTGTCGCCGAGGTACTCGCCGCGGCGCTCCTTGGCGATCACCTGCGAATAGACCTGACCGGTGGTCACGTTGGCCGACCCGGACAGGTTGCGGTCCAGGAAGCGCTCGTAGTGGCCGACGTCGAGGTCGGTCTCGGCGCCGTCCTCGGTGACGAAGACCTCGCCGTGCTGGAACGGGTTCATCGTCCCGGGATCGACATTGAGGTACGGGTCGAGTTTCTGCATGGTCACCTGCAGCCCACGCGCGGTGAGCAACTGACCGAGACTGCTGGCGGTGAGGCCCTTGCCGAGGGAGGACACGACTCCGCCGCTGACGAAGAGATGCTTGGTAGCGGTCTGCGGATGTTTACGCAGTGGTGGCAAGAGCGGCCTCCGTGACGACGGGCAGGGGATCGCTGTGAACTAGCTGGGGCCTGCCGACCCACGGAATCTCACCCTAACACCGACGCCGACAAGGCGGCGCTAACACGCCAGTGGCCTGCGTTACCCTCGGTTACCGGCGTCGTCATCGGCGTCACTGCGCGACGGTGACTGCCGCCGCGCCGGGGCCGGTGCCGAACTTGCCGGGCTGGCCGCCGCCGATCAGATTCTGCAATGCCAGCACCGTGGTGATCCGCCCGGACTCGACGCCGATGTCGTCGACGGTGGTCACATCGGCGGCCATCCCGGCGTCCGCGCGGGCCACGGCCACCGCCGAGGTTCCGGTGGCCGAGCCGTCGCGCCCGGCCAGCACGGTGCCGGAGCCGTGCGGTGCCATGCCCGCCGCAAAGCGGGCCACCGTCGAGCCCTGGTTGCCTGCGTCGTCGCCGAGCGCTCCCCCGGTGACCACGACCGCGGTGTCGGCCGCGGCGATGTGCTCGCCGGAGTAGGTCAAAAAGCCGGTGTCGCGCAGCGCGGCCAGCACGGTGTCGCGCTGGGTGTCGTCGGCGGGTTTGATCTGCGGGTTGCGGTTGATCAGCAGGGCGATGCCCAGCAGATCACCGGCCTGGGAGCCCTGATCGACCAGCGTGGTGCTCAGTTGCGCGCCGGCCGGCACGATCGAGGAGTTGACCACCGAGCGCAGCTTCTCCGCCGAATTGGCGTCGACGAACTCCTGGGTGAGTGCGACCGTGCCGGTGACGGTGCCACCGGCCTGACCGATCAGCCGGCTCATCGCCTCCATGTCGTCACCGTCGGCATCCGGGGTGCGGAAAAGCACCACCGACTTGCCCGCCAGCGCGTCGCGCACCATCCGTCCCGACATCTGTGTGTCGAAATCGTTCGCAGCGCCAAGCTTTTCGTTCAATGCATTGCGCTGGTCGGTCAGCACGGTGATCTGCTTGTTGAGGTCCTGCTTCTCGCTGCGCAGCCCCGACAACAGTGTGTCCGACAGCACCCCGGAACCCAGGAACACCCCGACGGCCAGCGCCAGGAACACCGCTGCCAGCGAAATGGCATGGTGGCGTAGTGAAATCACAGCGATGAGCCTTTCTGACTCGGGTTCAGCGCATGCCGAGTGTGGGGGTTATGCGATGAAATCGGCCCGATCCGCCGGGTAGCCCCACCGTCGGCGGTGACCCCGCTAGGTCACCCAGCTCTGCACCCACAGCGTGAAGCGGTTCCAGTAGGTGACGATCCAGTCGATGACGAAGGTGTCGGCCCGCGAGACCCACAGCGCGGCGATGATCGCGACCAGCACCGCCAGGATCAGCATCGCGATCGCACCACCGGAGATGTGGTTGCGATACAGCGTGGCAACGGCTTTGGCGTCGACCAGCTTCTCGCCGACCTTCAACCGGGTCAGGAAGGTCGAGGGTGTGCTCTGCTGACGGGAGCGGTCGAAGAAGTCTTCGATGTTGGCCGAGTGCCCGGCGGTGACGATCAGCGCGGCGCCGTGGTGATCGACGAGCAGCAACGCCAGGTCGGCGGCCGAACCGGCAGCCGGGAACGTCATCGCTCCGATGCCCAGGTCCTGGATGCGCTCCAGGCCGCTGGCGTGTCCGTCGGCGTCGGCGGGAAGGACCACCTGCGCCCCGCTCTTGAGCACCTCAGCACTCATCTGGTCGGGGTTGCCGACGATCAGCTGGGGCCGGTAGCCGCACTTCTGCAGAATGTCCGCGCCCGCGCCCACACCGACCAGAACCGGCTGGTATTCCTTGATGAAGGGCTTGAGCGCCTTGAGATCCTCTTCGGCGCCCGGGCCGTCGGAGACCACCACCACGTGGCGGCGGTAGACGTCGACGTCGATATCGGGGATGCCGATTCCGTCGATCAGCAGCGGGCTTTCGCTGCGGATGAACTCGATGGTGTTGCCGGCGAAGGCTTCCAGATGGGCGACCAGCCCGGTCTTCGCGTCGTGCATGAGGTCGGCGATCTCTTCGTCACTGCGCTCCACACCGTGGACCAGGCGGCGATCACCGGAATACACCCCGCCGTTGTGCAGGCGGATCTTCGCGCCGTCCTTGATCTTCTTGAAGACCTCGGGGCCGGCGCTGTCGATCAGGGTGATGTTGTTGGCCACCAATACTTCCGGACCGAGGTTGGGGTAGCGGCCCGAGATCGACGGGGAGGCGTTGACCACCCCGGCGATGTTGGCGTCGACCAGCGCGTCGGCGGTCATCCGGTCCAGGTCGAGGATGTCGAGGACGACGATGTCGCCCGGTCCGACCCGGCGCAACAGACGATCGATGTCGCGGTCGACGCGGGCCGTACCCGTGACGCCTGGCCGTGCACCGGTATTACGCGAGAGAAGCGCTGACATCTTCATGCGCCGATTCTGTCGGCGGACGGGCCGATATCGAAGGAGGCGCGCCGTAACACCAGCCTCATAAGTCACATTGCGTCACAGAAGTAACACAGTTTGAGCACGCGGCTGCCCCCGCCACAGCCGCGCACCCGGTACCGTCAGCTAACACGTTCAGGGGGGTGACACGATGACCGCAGCAACGCCGGTGCCGTGGGTGGGCGGTCTTTTCATCGCACTGGGCGTCGGTGCCGCACTGCTCGCCGGCTCCGGCGACGCACACGCCGACACCCCGGACCATGGGGCACAGCGCGCCGGAAATGCGGCGCACGCCACCCCGCGCGCCACCGGTCACCGCGGCCCGCCAGCATCGTCGACCGCCGTCCGGTTCCGCACGAGCCCAGTCCGGATATCCGCCGCAACCGGTCTGCCGTCAACCCAAAGCCGCACGGCCACAACGATTGCCGACGCGTCGCCGGCCCCGGCGCGGGCGGTGGCGCGACCCACGGCACGACGACCACCGGGCGCCCGGGTTGCCCACCCCGCGCCCCGGCCCGCAATACCGGTGCTGCCGCAGGCACCGGACGTGATCGGCGTCGTCACCACATGGCTCGACGAGGTGCGCGACTGCCTCATCGGCACCAATGAGAATCTGCCCCGCCCGGCGGATATGGCCCCGACGCCGTACGGCGACATCGGCAAATGGATGTTGACACCCGCCGGCGGAGTCGCCGACTGGTTCAGCCAAGGTTTCCCCTTCACGACGCTCTACCAACCGATCAACGTCGTGATCGTCGACCCGACATCCACCACCGCCGAGGAGGCGGCCGCCAAGCTCAACGCCGCCATGGCCGCGGCGGGTTTTCCGGCCCAGCAGATCCACGCCTCGGGATATCGCGGCGTGATCGACGGCATCAGCTACGGCCAGCAACCGGCCGGGATCCTGCAAGCCTTCTCCGACGCGCATTGGCTGCTGACCAACGACCACGGCCGGGTGTTCGGGCCCGCGCCCGCTCCGGACGGCTCCGGCTACGTGTGGACCGCGTCCTTCAGTCGGGAACGCACCGGCTTGGTCTACATCATTCCGGGCCACGTCTACGTCTCGTTCAACCAGGCCCGCGATTCCGTGCGTGACGCCCTGGTGGGCGCCGGGGCAACCGACCTCGGGGTGGTCGACCTGGATAACACCTTGTCCGGCCGGTCCACCACTGGCGACCATGACGGCTACGCCGTCGTGATCAAGCTGAACTGAGGTCAGGACCCGACGCGTTCCTCCTGCGCGGCGTCCAACAGCTCGCGGGCGTGCGCCCGGCCGGTGTCGGACTCCCCCAGCCCGGCCAGCATGCGCGCCAATTCGTTGACCCGCTCCTCGGAATCGAGCCGGCGCACCTCGCTGGATCCGTTGCCGGCGCTGTCGACCACCAGGTGCGTGTCGGCGTAGGCGGCGACCTGCGGCAGGTGCGTGACCACGATGACCTGATGGCTGCGGGCGAGCCGGGCCAGCCGGCGCCCGATCTGCACGGCGGCGCGACCGCCCACGCCGGCGTCCACCTCGTCGAACACCATGGTGGTGCCCTCAGCCGAGGCGGCCAGCACCACTTCCAGGGCCAGCATCACGCGGGACAGCTCACCGCCGGAGGCGCTTCTGCTCAGCGGCAGCACATCGGTGCCGCGATGCGCGGTGAACCCGAACTCGACCAGGTCGATGCCCTCCCCGCCGGCGTGCACCGTCTCCCCCGACGGCAACCGCAGCGGGGCGCTGTCGTCGTCGCGGGCCGGCATCATCGACACCGCAACGGCGAAATCTGCCTGCGCCATCGCCAACCCGGTCAGCTCCGCGGTGATCGCCTTGGCCAGGCCCTTGGCCGCCTTGGCCCGCGCCTTGGACAACTCGAGCGCGGCGGCCGCGACCTGGGCGGCGAGTTCTTCGACGCGCCGCGCCAGGCCGGCCAGCGCATCCTCGGAGACGTCGAGCTGCGCGAGACGGTCCCGGGACTGCTTGGCCCAGGCCAGCACACCATCGACGTCAGCGGCGTACTTACGGGTCAGCGTGCGCAATTCGGCCTGTCGGGCCAGCTTGGTCTCCAGCGCGCTGGCATCTTCGGGCAGGTCGCCGAGGAAATCCCCGAGCTCCCGGGCCACGTCGCCGACGACGGTCAGCGCATCGGCGAGTTGGCGGGCCAAGGCCGCCAGCGCGACGTCGTCGGTCGACTCCAGCAGCGATACCGCACGGCCCAACGTGTCGGTCGCCGATTGCGGTTCACCGCCGGACAAGTCGTCCACCGTCGCCGACAGGGCGGCCCGGGCACCGGCGACCGCCTCACGCAACGCGTCGAGCTCGGAGAGCCGCCGGATGTCGGCCACCAACGACTCGTCCTCGCCCGGCACGGGGTCGACCCCGTCGATCTCGGCGAGCGCGAACTTCAGCTGATCGGCCTCCTGGGCCAGTTCCCGCGCGCGTTGGGTGCGATCCACCAGGTCGCGGCGCGCCAACTGCCATTGATCGCGCAGCTTCCGGTAGCGCTCCAGCTTGGCGTCCACCCCGGCGAAGCGGTCCAGGGCAGCGCGCTGTTGTTCGGGGCGCATCAGCCGGAGCTGGTCGTTCTGGCCGTGCAGCGTCAACAGCCCGGTGGTGAAGGTGGTCAACGCCTTCGCCGGCACGCTGCGGCCACCGAGGTAGGCCCGCGACGGCCCGTCCCGGCTGACGGTCCGCAGCGCGATGATGCTCCCGTCGTCGTCGCGATCGGCGCCCGACGAGTCCAGGATCTCGTCGATCTGGGCGGCTGTGGCGGCGTCCAGCTCGGCGGTGCTGAAGCGGCCTTCAACGGAGGCGCGCGGCGCCCCCGACCGCACCCGGGTGGCGTCGGCGCGCGCACCGCCCAGCAGGTGCAAACCGGTTACCACCATGGTCTTGCCGGTACCGGTTTCCCCGGTGAGCACGGTCAGTCCGCGGTCGAACTCCGCGGTCGCGGCGTTGATCGCACCTAGTGACTCGATCCGGATTTCGGCCAGCATCGCCGCTCACTGCCCCGCCAGCCGGTGACCGGCAGCCGGAACTTGCGCACCAGCCGGTCGGTGAACGGCGCGCTGTCCAGCCGAACCCACTTCAGTGGTGTCGTGCACTTGGTCACCTCCAGGCGGCCGCCGGCGGGCACCCGCATCTCGCGACGACCGTCGCAGAACACCGGAGCCTCGTGGCTGTCGGCGTCGATCTCGATGGCGATCAGGGCGTGGGGGCTGGTGACCATGGGCCGGGCGAACAACGCGTGGGCGTTGTTGGGCACCACGATGATGGCCTCGAGGTCCGGCCACACCACCGGTCCGCCGGCGGAGAACGCGTACGCGGTGGAGCCGGTCGGGCTCGACACCAGCACACCGTCGCAGCCGAACGCCGACACCGGCCTGCCGTCGATCTCCAGGACCACCCCGATCACCCCGAGCCGGGCACCCTTTTCCAGGCTGGCCTCGTTGAGCGCCCAACCACGAGAGATGACCTGACCGTCGACCCGCACGGCGATGTCCAGCGTCATCCGCTGTTCGACGCGGTAGTCACGGGCGATGACGTGTTCGAGGACGGTGTCGATCGCCTCGGCCTCGGCCTCGGCCAGAAATCCGATCCGTCCCAGGTTGATGCCCAGCACCGGGATCTCGGCGTTGCGCGCCAGCTCCGCGGCCCGCAGGAAGGTGCCGTCACCGCCGAGGACTAGCACCAGTTCGCAGCCGACGGCGGCATTGGCTTCGGCATCGACGACCTCGACGTCGACGCCGACGGCTCCCATCTCGGCCGGGTCCAGACGTGACGTACCCCGGTCGACGGCTTGAGCGGAGAGAACTCGCAAACCGATGCCGTTGTCCCCCAATACCTTTGCCACCCGCCGCGCGGTCTCGGTGGCCTCGTCGCGGCCGGTGTGTACGACGAGCAGGATCACCCGCTCACCAGTCATTGCGGTCCTTCCGCGACGGCGCGGCGCACCGCGGCGTCCAACTCGTCTCCATGCAGGCCGTGCTCGGTCGTGGCGCGCAGCCACAGAAAGTACTCGACGTTGCCCGACGGTCCAGGCAGGGGGCTAGCGGTCACCCCGACGGTCTGCCACCCCAGCGCGGCGGCGCGCGCCGCCACCCCAGGACGGCGTGCGTCCGCAATTCGGGGTCGGAGACCACTCCGCCGGCGCCGACCTGTTCGCGGCCGACTTCGAACTGCGGCTTGACCATCGGCACGATATCGGCATCGGCACTGGCGCATCCCGTCAGTGCGGGCAGCACCGTCGCCAGGGAGATGAAGGACAGGTCGGCCACCACCAGGTCGGCCCGGCCGCCGATCGTCTCAGGTGTGACATCCCGGATGTTGGTCCGTTCGATCACCGTCACCCGCGGATCGGAGCGCAGCGACCAGGCCAGCTGTCCGTAACCGACGTCCACGCCCACCACCTCGGCGGCGCCGCGGTCCAGCAACACCTCGGTGAACCCACCCGTCGAGGCGCCGGCGTCCAGGCAGCGCCGGCCTCGGGGATCGACGCCGAACGTGTCGAGCGCACCGATGAGCTTGTGTGCGCCCCGCGAGACCCAACTCTTCTCGTCGCCGGCCTCAACGGTCAGGTTCGCGCCGATCGAGACGGCGGTGGCCGGTTTGACCGCGCGCATGCCGTCGATACTGACCCGTCCCGCGCCGATCAGCTCGGCGGCCTGTTGGCGGGAACGCGCCAGCCCACGACGGACCAGCTCAGCGTCAACCCGGGCGCGCCGCGTCATGGGCGAACTCAGCCCTTCTCCACCGATTCCAGCGCGTGAACCAGGATTTGGTGCGCTTCCTCGAGCCGCCGGCCCATGGCGTCGATGTCGACACCGGTGAGGTCGGCACCGTCCGGGTCGACGCTGGGCAGCTCGGCCAGCGCGGCATCGATATCGGCGCGAATCTGTTCGGGATCGGTGTTCATCTCACCGTTCACGCTAGCCGATCGCGGGCGTCAGCAGCGACCAGCGGTGCAGTGCCGCGCGGGCGGTGTCGTCGCCGGCGCACACTGCGATGTGCCGGGCGTCGCCGTCAGCGTTCCATAACGCATGCGCCGTGGCCCGGACCACCGATAGGTCGTCATCCCCGGGGTCGGCCCCGGTCGCGGCGACGGTGACCGCACCGTCGCGGAGCTCGATCCGCCAGGCGGGGTGCTCGGTCACGGCCAGCTCCTCGACCGGAGTGTGCAGATCACGAAGGTCGGCGCCGATGTAGGTGGGCCGCTGCTCGGCCTCGGCATGCACCACATCGGCGGCGGTGCTGACCCCGGACAGCACCATCAGGCTGGGTAGGTCGGCCGCGTTGGCCCCGGCGATGTCGGTGTCGAGCCGGTCGCCCACCACCAGCGGTGAGCCGAAACTGCCGCGCGCCAACGCGTCCCGCATGAGCGACGGCGCAGGTTTGCCGGCCACTTGCGGTTCGGCGTCGGTGGCGGTTCTCAACGCGGCCACCATGGACCCGTTGCCGGGCAACAGACCGCGCTCGGTCGGAAGCGTGCGATCGACGTTGGCTGCCACCCACAGCGCTCCGGCCCGGATGGCCAGCGCGGCCTCGGCCAGATCAGGCCAGCCGGTCGCGGTCGAATGGCCCTGCACGACAGCGGCGGGGTCATCGGCGAACAGCCGCACCGGCGTCAGCCCGACGTGGGAGATCTCGCCGGCGAGTGCCTCGGTGCCGACGACGAGCACCCGGGCACCTGCCGGCAGCTGGCACGCCAGCAGGCGGGCTGCACTCTGAGCGCTGGTCACCACATCGTCGGCCTCGGCCGCGAAACCCAGTTCGCGCAGATGGACGGCCACCTCCTCGGCGGCGCGAGAGGCGTTGTTGGTGACGAACAGCTTGCGGGTGCGTGCGGCCTCCAGGGCACCGACGGCTCCCTCGGTCGGCGCGGAACCGCGGAACACGGTGCCGTCCAGATCGAGCAGCAAGCAATCATGTTGCTGCGCAAGAGTTGTCATCTCAGGCCAGCTCGCCGACGCGGTCTTCGGCATCGGTGACGCTGTCGATGTCCGCAGCGGCGGCATGCAGGAACCACTGCAGGGCCTCGTCACCGCGGCCGAGTGCCAGCAGCGTCTCGGCGTAGGCATAGAACAGCCGTGCCGCGGTCGAGCCACTGCGGCTGGGATCCGGTTGCGGGCTGGACAGCACCGCCAGGGCTTGCTCGAGCTGGCCGAGGTCGGCCCGGGCGCCGGCGGCGACGATGCGCATCTCGTCGGCGTCCTCACCGGTGAGCTGCGCGGCTTCCGGACCACGGGCGAGCTCGATGGCCCGCTCCGGCCGGCCGACCCCGCGTTCGCAGTCGGCGATCAGCGGCAGCAGTTGCGACTTGCTCCCCATCCGGCGCGCTGCCCGGAACTCAGAGAGCGCCTGGGCCCAGTCCCCACACTGGTAGGCGGCGATACCGACGGCCTCCCGTACCGCCGCGATGCGGCCCGACCTGGCCCGGGCGGCCTGGGCGTGTTCGAGCGCGGCCTGCGGATCCTCGTCCAACAGTTCACCGGCTGCCACCAGGTGCCGCGCCACCGTATCGGCGGTGGCCCGGTCCAAGGTCGAAAGCTCCCCGCGGATTTCCGGCGAAAGTTGCTTGGCCTCGATCGACGGCGGGATGGCCGGCCCGCTCGGGCGTGGTTGTGCCCCGTCGGTGTCGGCCGAGTGCCGCGGCTGCGCCGGGCGGGCGCGGCCGGGACCCGACCGGTGCGGCGCATCGGCACCTCGGCGATCGCGCCCCCGCCACCGGCCCCGGCGGGACGGCGCGGCGGACGCCCGCCAGATTTACCTTGCCTGTCGTCGACCACCTGTAAAGGATACGGGCAGCGGTCAGAACGCCACAATTCGGACTTTTGAATCAAGCCTACGAATTCCGATAGCGAAATGGAAACGCCCCCGATTTCTCGGGGGCGTTTCACTAAATTGTGTTCGGCGGTGTCCTACTTTTCCACCCGTGTGGGTAGTATCATCGGCGCTGGTAGGCTTAGCTTCCGGGTTCGGGATGGGTCCGGGCGTTTCCCTGCCGCTATGGCCGCCGTAACTTTATTCACTCGTTTGTGAGTGTGAATCTGTGTTTTGGTGGTGGGGTGTGGTTGTTGTGGTGTGGTTGCGGGCGTGATGTGTTTACGTCAGTTCCAACATTGGTTGTTGTGTTGGTTGTTGTAAGTTTTCGGCCGGTTAGTGCCAGTTCCCTGAACACCTTGCGGTGCGTGTAGGTCTGGTCTATCGATCCCGTGGTCTGCGGGGGGCCTTATCCCTCTAAAAGGGTGAGAAGCCTGGTCTTGGAGAAGGTTTCCCGCTTAGATGCTTTCAGCGGTTATCCTGTCCGAACGTGGCTATCCAGCGGTGCCCCTGGTGGGACAACTGGTGTACCAGAGGTTCGTCCGTCCCGGTCCTCTCGTACTAGGGACAGGTTTCCTCAAGCTTCTGACGCGCGCGGCGGATAGAGACCGAACTGTCTCACGACGTTCTAAACCCAGCTCGCGTGCCGCTTTAATGGGCGAACAGCCCAACCCTTGGGACCTGCTCCAGCCCCAGGATGCGACGAGCCGACATCGAGGTGCCAAACCATCCCGTCGATATGGACTCTTGGGGAAGATCAGCCTGTTATCCCCGGGGTACCTTTTATCCGTTGAGCGACACCCCTTCCACTCGGGGTGCCGGATCACTAGTCCCGACTTTCGTCCCTGCTTGACATGTCCGTCTCGCAGTCAAGCTCCCTTGTGCACTTGCACTCAACACCTGATTGCCGTCCAGGTTGAGGGAACCTTTGGGCGCCTCCGTTACATTTTAGGAGGCAACCGCCCCAGTTAAACTACCCACCAGGCACTGTCCCTGAACCGGTTTCACGGTCCGAGGTTAGAAGTCCAATACGATCAGAGTGGTATTTCAACAATGACTCCACCCAAACTGGCGTCTGGGTTTCACAGTCTCCCACCTATCCTACACAAACCGAACCGAACGCCAATACCAAGCTATAGTGAAGGTCCCGGGGTCTTTTCGTCCTGCCGCGCGTAACGAGCATCTTTACTCGTAGTGCAATTTCGCCGAGTCTATGGTTGAGACAGTTGAGAAGTCGTTACGCCATTCGTGCAGGTCGGAACTTACCCGACAAGGAATTTCGCTACCTTAGGATGGTTATAGTTACCACCGCCGTTTACTGGGGCTTAAATTCTCCGCTTCACCCAAGGGTTAACGGGTCCTCTTAACCTTCCAGCACCGGGCAGGCGTCAGTCCGTATACATCGTCTTGCGACTTCGCACGGACCTGTGTTTTTAGTAAACAGTCGCTTCTCACTGGTTTGTGCCACCCCCCACCGCTGCCCACCGCGAAGGTGTTGACAGTAGGAGGTCCCCCTTCTCCCGAAGTTACGGGGGTATTTTGCCGAGTTCCTTAACCATAGTTCACTCGTACGCCTTGGTATTCTCTACCTGACCACCTGTGTTGGTTTGGGGTACGGGCCGTGTGTGCGCTCGCTAGAGGCTTTTCTTGGCAGCAGAGGATCACCGAATTCGCCTCACTCGGCTATGCATCACCTCTCAGGATTCATGTTGGACGGATTTGCCTATCCAACTCCCTACAGGTTTACCCCAGTATTACCACTGACTGGTACGGCTACCTACCTGCGTCACCCCATCGCTTGACTACTACCAGAGAAGGTTCCGCGCAGCCCCAGAACCCGTCACCCCGAAGGGATCAGTGATTCTGGCTTTGGGCGGTTAGTACCTCTGATTCATCAGGGACGCTCACACACGGGTACGGGAATATCAACCCGTTGTCCATCGACTACGCCTGTCGGCCTCGCCTTAGGTCCCGACTCACCCTGGGCGGACTGGCCTGGCCCAGGAACCCTTGGTCTTTCGGCGGGCAAGGTTCTCACTTGCCTTATCGCTACTCATGCCTGCATTCTCACTCCCACACCCTCCACAGCTCCATTACCAGGCTGCTTCACCGGTGTGCAGGACGCTCCCCTACCCAACGCTTACGCGTTGCCGCGGCTTCGGCGGTGTGCTTGAGCCCCGCTACATTATCGGCGCACAATCACTTGACCAGTGAGCTATTACGCACTCTTTCAAGGGTGGCTGCTTCTAAGCCAACCTCCTGGTTGTCTCTGCGACTGCACATCCTTTTCCACTTAGCACACGCTTAGGGGCCTTAGCCGGCGATCTGGGCTGTTTCCCTCTCGACGTACGGAGCTTATCCCCCGCCGTCTCACTGCCGCGTTCTTAGACTTACCGGCATTCGGAGTTTGGCTGACGTCAGTAACCCTGTGGGGCCCATCGGCCATCCAGTAGCTCTACCTCCGGTAAGAAACACGCGACGCTGCACCTAAATGCATTTCGGGGAGAACCAGCTATCACGGAGTTTGATTGGCCTTTCACCCCTACCCACAACTCATCCCCTCAGTCTTCAACCTAAGTGGGTTCGGGCCTCCACGCGGTCTTACCCGCGCTTCACCCTGGCCATGGGTAGATCACTCCGCTTCGGGTCCAGAACACACCACTACACCAACCCCAACGGATTGGATACGCCCTATTCAGACTCGCTTTCGCTACGGCTACCCCACCCGGGTTAACCTCGCGACATGTCCCTGACTCGCAGGCTCATTCTTCAAAAGGCACGCCATCACCCCACCACGAAGGAGGGCTCTGACGGATTGTAGGCACACGGTTTCAGGTACTATTTCACTCCCCTCCCGGGGTACTTTTCACCATTCCCTCACGGTACTAATCCGCTATCGGTCACTGGGAAGTATTCAGGCTTACCGGGTGGTCCCGGCAGATTCACAGCAGATTTCACGGGCCCGCTGCTACTCGGGAACCCATCACAGCAGAGAACATGTTTTCACCTACGGGGCTCTCACCCACTACGGCAGACCATCCCAGGCCACTTCGGCTAACACATTCTTTTCTCACTGCTGCCCAGACCGGCAGATCTGAGAAGACAGGCCCACAACACCGAACACACAACCCCTGCCGGGTATCACATGCATCCGGTTTAGCCATCCTCCGCGTTCGCTCGCCACTACTAACGGAATCACTTACTTGTTTTCTCTTCCTACGGGTACTGAGATGTTTCACTTCCCGCGTTCCCCCCGACACCTATGTATTCAGTGCCGGGTGACACGACATCACTCGTGCCGGGTTTCCCCATTCGGACATCCTCGGATCAACGCTCGGTTGACAGCTCCCCGAGGCATTTCGCAGCCTCCCACGTCCTTCATCGGCTCCCAGTGCCAAGGCATCCACCATGCGCCCTTAAACACTTACAACACACAAAAACCAATTCGAAAAAAGAAATTGCACATCAACACACAAACACACCCCCAAGACCCGAAAGCCTCAAGAGCCACCGTCTGCGTGCTAGATGCTCGCAACCACTATCCACAAATCAAACACCACACCCCACCACCAAAGTGAGGCAACAACAATCCGACCCCGGCAACCCAGAGCCACCCCCACAACAGGGGCACGGGCTTGTTGTCTCAAAGCCCAACAGTGTGTTTGGCAGCACCAGACAACCCCCAAAGGAAGGTCCCCGTCCTGGCTGTTTGCTTGTCGTGCACCAGACCCCCACCCACTACAGGCAAAGGCCATCTTCACGAATCGACCAGAAATCCCGAACCCCACACAATGTGGGCGGGCCTGATACTCGTGGTGCTCCTTAGAAAGGAGGTGATCCAGCCGCACCTTCCGGTACGGCTACCTTGTTACGACTTCGTCCCAATCGCCGATCCCACCTTCGACGGCTCCCTCCCACAAGGGGTTAGGCCACCGGCTTCGGGTGTTACCGACTTTCATGACGTGACGGGCGGTGTGTACAAGGCCCGGGAACGTATTCACCGCAGCGTTGCTGATCTGCGATTACTAGCGACTCCGACTTCACGGGGTCGAGTTGCAGACCCCGATCCGAACTGAGACCGGCTTTGAAAGGATTCGCTCCACCTCACGGCATCGCAGCCCTTTGTACCGGCCATTGTAGCATGTGTGAAGCCCTGGACATAAGGGGCATGATGACTTGACGTCATCCCCACCTTCCTCCGAGTTGACCCCGGCAGTCTCTCACGAGTCCCCACCATAACGTGCTGGCAACATGAGACAAGGGTTGCGCTCGTTGCGGGACTTAACCCAACATCTCACGACACGAGCTGACGACAGCCATGCACCACCTGCACACAGGCCACAAGGGAACCGACATCTCTGCCGGCGTCCTGTGCATGTCAAACCCAGGTAAGGTTCTTCGCGTTGCATCGAATTAATCCACATGCTCCGCCGCTTGTGCGGGCCCCCGTCAATTCCTTTGAGTTTTAGCCTTGCGGCCGTACTCCCCAGGCGGGGTACTTAATGCGTTAGCTACGGCACGGATCCCAAGGAAGGAAACCCACACCTAGTACCCACCGTTTACGGCGTGGACTACCAGGGTATCTAATCCTGTTCGCTCCCCACGCTTTCGCTCCTCAGCGTCAGTTACTGCCCAGAGACCCGCCTTCGCCACCGGTGTTCCTCCTGATATCTGCGCATTCCACCGCTACACCAGGAATTCCAGTCTCCCCTGCAGTACTCCAGTCTGCCCGTATCGCCCGCACGCCCACAGTTAAGCTGTGAGTTTTCACGAACAACGCGACAAACCACCTACGAGCTCTTTACGCCCAGTAATTCCGGACAACGCTCGGACCCTACGTATTACCGCGGCTGCTGGCACGTAGTTGGCCGGTCCTTCTTCTATAGGTACCGTCACTTGCGCTTCGTCCCTACTGAAAGAGGTTTACAACCCGAAGGCCGTCATCCCTCACGCGGCGTCGCTGCATCAGGCTTGCGCCCATTGTGCAATATTCCCCACTGCTGCCTCCCGTAGGAGTCTGGGCCGTATCTCAGTCCCAGTGTGGCCGGTCACCCTCTCAGGCCGGCTACCCGTCGTCGCCTTGGTAGGCCATTACCCCACCAACAAGCTGATAGGCCGCGGGCCCATCCCACACCGCAAAAGCTTTCCACCACACACCATGAAGCATGCGGTCATATTCGGTATTAGACCCAGTTTCCCAGGCTTATCCCAAAGTGCAGGGCAGATCACCCACGTGTTACTCACCCGTTCGCCACTCGAGTCACTCCGAAGAGCACTTTCCGTTCGACTTGCATGTGTTAAGCACGCCGCCAGCGTTCGTCCTGAGCCAGGATCAAACTCTCCAAACAAAAACCCCTCACACACGCGAGGCGAATTCACAATCAGAGAAAATCTGACCTAACAAAAAGACACCAAAACTGGCATCAAAAAGACCACACCCCAACACGGGGTATCAGAATGCAGCCAAAAAAACAACAAACAAAAACCACCAAACACACTATTGAGTTCTCAAACAACACACCCGGCACCTTCACCGGCCGCGCAAACCAACCCGCGACTCTCGCCGCGTGCGGTAGGGCGGACAGTTGGAACACCCCGGTGTCCGGGAGTATTCCTCGAAGTTGCCGTCGCGCTCTGCGGGCTGACCGCGTCGCGGCGACGTGGATTAAGTTACGTGAGTGCTAACTGGGAGTCAAATCGCCTGCTAAACGGGGGTTTCGAAACCAACAGCAGGCGTCAAACGCGCTGTACCCCAGCCACATTCCGCTTCCCGCGGCGCAGCACCAACCACCGACCGTGCAGAAAGTGGGACGGTTGTGCCACCCAGTCGTCACGGTCGATCTTCACGTTGTTGACCGACACCCCGCCCTCGGCGATCGTTCGCTTGGCCTCCTTCTTGCTCGCCGACAAGCCGGTTGCGACCAGCAGGTCGGCGATCCCGTCGGCACCCCCGGCGCCAACTCGGCCACGGACGTCTCGCGTAGGGCCGCGGCCAGGGTCGGTTCGTCGAGCTGACCCAACTCGCCACGGCCGAACAACGCCTGTGACGCGTGTTCGACCGCCGTCGTCGCGGCCTGACCGTGCACCAGCGTGGTCAGCTCCTGGGCCAGCCGGCGCTGCGCCGCCCGTTCGTGCGGCCGGGTGGCGGTGGCGTCCTCGAGCTCGGCCAGTTCGTCGGGCGACAAAAAGGTGAACCAGCGCAGATACCGGATGACGTCGGCGTCGGCGGTGTTGACGAAGTACTGGTACCAGGCATAAGGGCTGGTCATCTCCGGGTCGAGCCACAGGCTGCCGCCGCCGGTGGACTTGCCGAACTTGGTGCCGTCGGCGGATGTGACCAACGGCACCGTCATGGCGTGCACCGCCGCCCCGCGCGTCTGGCGGACCAGCCGCACCCCGGCGATGATGTTGCCCCACTGATCCGAGCCGCCGATCTGCAACGAGCATCCATACCGGTCGTTCAGCTCGACGTAGTCGTTGGCCTGCAACAGCATGTAGCTGAACTCGGTGTAGGAGATCCCGTCGCCGTCCAGCCGGCGCCGGATCGTATCGCGGTCGAGCATCACGTTGACCGAGAAGTGCTTGCCGACGTCACGCAGGAAGTCGATGGCACTCAGTTGTGAGGTCCAGCTCAGGTTGTTCTCCACGACGGCGCCGCTGGGCGAATCGTCGAAATCGACGAACCGCTCGAGCTGTCCGCGGATGCGTTCGGCCCACTGCGCAACGGTGTCGGTCGTGTTCATCGTGCGTTCGCCGGTGTCGCGGGGATCACCGATCATGCCGGTGGCGCCGCCGGCCAGCACGATCGGTCGGTGACCGGCGCGCTGAAAGCGCCGAAGTGTGAGCAATGGCACCAGATTTCCGGCATGCAAGCTGGGAGCGGTGGGGTCGAATCCGCAGTAGACGGTCATCGGCGGCTGCGCGGCCGCGGCCGCAAGCGCATCGATATCGGTGGACTGCGCGATCAGTCCGCGCCAGCCCAACTCGTCGAGAATCGTCGTGCCCATGCACTGATCTTCCCGTATGCGATGCAGTCAGTCGCTCGCGCCCGGGGTCGGTGCACGCGGACTGCGCCGATAGGCCGACACTTCCGGACGGCCGGTCAGCCAGAGCCGCCACGGCCGATCCGCTGCCTGCGACACCCCGACCCGGGGTCCGGCACTGTCCGGACCACCTTCTCCGAGCCACAGCGTCACCGGCGACTCGGGGTCGAAGACGTCGACACCGTTGTCGGCCATGGTGATGCCCAGCGCCGAGCACAGGTTGCCCGGACCGCGGGCGAGTGCCGTCGTCCGCACCGCGGGTCCACGCCGGACCTGCGCGAGATGGGCACCGGATTGGATCGCCGCCGCGCGCAACAACACCGCGGCCGCCGTGCCGTCCGGCCCGCACGACACATTGGCGCACACATGGATCCCGTGACTGCGATAGGTGTAGAGCCGCCCGGCCGGCCCGAACATCACCGCATTGCGGATCCCGGGGCCGCGGAACGAGTGCGACGCGGCATCGGGCCACGGTCCGTCGAGCGGACCGCCGTAGGCCTCGACCTCGACGATCAGGGCGCTGACGCCGCGGCATCGAATCACCCCGCCCAGCAGCCGTCGCGCCGCCGAGACCGGGTCGGTGTTCAGCAACTCGACGCTCACCGGAAGTGATTCTGCCCGACGCATTGACCTACCAGCCGGCGGGGAGCATTATTCACCGTGTGATGAGTTCATCGAGCGATGAATTATTGGCGGGTGGCACCGACGCTGCCGTTCACGCCCGCCACCTCCGGGTCATCCGCGGCAAGCGGGTCGCCCTGCACGACTTCTCGGTGCTGATCGCGCGCGGCAGTGTCACCGGGTTGCTCGGCCCGTCGGGCTGCGGCAAGACCACCCTGATGCGCAGCATCGTCGGCACTCAGATCGTGTCGTCGGGATCCGTCACCGTCCTGGGCCACCCGGCCGGGTCCGCCGCGCTGCGCCGCCGGGTCGGATACGTCACCCAGGACCCGACCGTCTACAACGATCTGCGGGTCATCGACAACGTCCGCTACTTCGCGGCGCTCTACGGCGTCGCGCCCGCCGCCGCCGACGAGGCCGTCAACGGGGTCGGTCTGCGCGACCACGCCAGCGCCTACTGCGGCAACCTGTCTGGCGGCCAACGGGGCCGGGTCTCGCTGGCATGTGCGCTGGTCTGCCAGCCCGATCTACTGGTACTCGACGAACCGACCGTCGGCTTGGACCCGGTGCTGCGCGCCGACCTGTGGACGCAATTCCAAGCCCTGGCCCGGCGCGGGACCACGCTGCTGGTGTCCAGCCACGTGATGGACGAGGCCGATCATTGCGCCGATCTGCTGCTCATGCGGGAGGGCCGGCTGCTGGCCCACACCACACCCGACCGACTCCGAGAGGACACCGGATGCACGTCACTGGAGGAAGCGTTCCTCTCCGTCATCAGGCACAGCACCGCAGCGTCGGCAAGCTGAGTCCACGCGCCTACCTGGCGACCACCACCCGCATCCTGCGCCAGCTGCGCGGCGATCACCGCAGTGTTGCGATGATTCTGGTGGTCCCCAGCGCGGTGATCACGCTGATGTACTTCATGTTCGCCGACGTGCCGACCCGGCCCGGCACCGTCTCACCGTTTCAGACCGCGTGCCTGATCCTGCTCGGCCTGTTCCCGCTGTTCGTGATGTTCTTGATCACCTCGATCACCATGCAACGCGAACGGGCTTCGGGAACGCTCGAGCGGATCCTGACCACGCCGCTGCGCCGCCTCGACCTGTTGGCCGGATACGGCACGGCGTTCTCGATCGCGGCGGCAGCGCAGGCGACACTGGCGTGTGTCGTGGCGTTCTGGCTGCTCGGTTTCGACACCAAGGGCAGCCCCCTGTGGGTCTTCGTGATCGCGGTGCTCAACGCGGTGCTCGGTGTCGGCCTGGGCCTGCTGGCCAGCGCGTTCGCCCGCACCGAGTTCCAAGCTGTGCAGTTCATGCCGGTGGTCATCGTGCCGCAGCTGCTGCTCGCCGGCATCATCGTCCCCCGCCACCAGATGCCCTGGTGGCTGGAATGGATCAGCAACGCGATGCCGGCCAGCTACGCGTTGGAAGCATTGCAGCAGGTCAGCGCCCACAGCGAGCTGAGCGACATCGCGGTCCGCGACATGTTCGTCGTCCTCGGCTTCGCGGCGGTAGCGCTCGCCCTCGCCGCCGCGACACTGCGCCGACGGACACCGTGACCCCGGCCAACCGCCAGACCAAGCGGCCCGGCCGCCCACCCGGCGTCTCGGACACCCGCGACCGGATCCTGGCCAACGCGCGCGAGTTGTTCGCCCGCAACGGCATCGACAAGACATCGGTCCGGGCGATCGCCGCCGCGGCCGGTGTCGACTCGGCGCTGGTCCACCACTACTTCGGCACCAAACAGCAATTGTTCGCCGCGGCGATCAACATTCCGATCGACCCGATGTCGGTGCTGCTGCCGTTGCGGCAAACCCCCGTCGACGAGCTGGGCCGGGTGCTGCCGGCGACCCTGCTGCCGCTGTGGGACTCCGAAATGGGGCCCGGGCTGGTGGCCACCCTGCGGTCGCTGCTGGCCGGCTCCGACGTCAGCCTGGTGAGGTCGTTTCTCCAGGAGGTCATCGCCGCCGAGATCGCGCCCCGCGTCGACAACCCGCCGGGAAGCGGCCGGCTGCGCGTGCAATTCGTCGCTTCTCAGCTCGTGGGAGTGGTGATGGCGCGCTACATCATCGGGCTCGAACCCTTCGCGTCGCTGCCGCCCGAGCAGATCGCCCAAACCATCGGGCCGAACCTGCAGCGCTACCTCACCGGAGAGCTGCCGAGCTAGGAGCCCGACCGCTCCATCAGGCGTTCGTGCTCGTCCGGGCCGACGTCGACGGCCTCGTCGACCAGCAGTACCGGGATGCCGTCGTCGATGCGGTATGCCTTGTGCAGCCGCGGGTTGTACAGAACCTCGTCGCCGATGAGCACCAGCGGACCACGGTCGGCCGGGCACACCAGAATCTTGAGCAGTTTCTCGTCGAGCACGGTGGTCACGCGCCGGGCGGCGGGGGCGCGGCCGGAGCGACGGGGGCGCTACCGCCGATCGCCGGGTTGCCGTCGCTGGGCATCTGGCCGGCACCCATCACCGCGTTGTTCTGCTGCCGTTGCTGCGCCTGCTGCAACAGTTGCATCTGGGCGTAGATCTTCTGCTGATAGCCCAGTGTGTCCTGCAGGGCCTGGATCAGCGGCTTCTGGTTCGGCCGGTAGTTCAGCGCGTTCTGGATCTCGGCGACGTTGGTCCGCGACGGCGTGATGCCCTGGGCGCGCAGCTTCATCACCTGCTTGATCAGGTTGGACAACTGGCCGCCGCTGGCGCCCTGGTCGTACTCCTGGTCGATGAACATCAACATCTGGTCGGCGCTCTGGAACTGGGGCACCCCGGAGTCGGAACTCGCGGTGGCCGACGGCGTCGCCGGCGTGGTGGTACCCGGATCGGCCAGCGCCTGTACCGAGCCGAATCCGGCCAGCAGACCGGCGCTGAGGACGCCCGCCGCCATACCGTGAACGGCACGATGCCAGTGACGTGAACCGGTCTGCGATGTCATGCATTCCTCCGCGCGTGGGCACCTGGGACTATCGGCGAGCCTAACAGCGCCGCACGACCTGGGCAGAAGCTCAGTCCGGCGTTCCGCCGAGGTGGGCACGTGCCGAGGCCGTCAAGCGCTTGTACTCCCCCGTATCGGGGTCCAGATGCCAGGCGTTACGCGACGCCTTGGGAACACCGGCGGCCCGCAACGCCGAGACAGTCGGCCGGTAGGTGGCGCTCAGCGGGATCTCGGGCACGACGTGCACGACGTCCGCAGGCAAGCCGACCGGCATCGCGGCGACCGCCTCGGTCAGATCGGCCGCCGTCACCGTCATCCCCGGCCGCAGGGTGATGGCCGTGACCGCGAGCGCATCGCCTCCCACCTCGACGCCATAGGTGGCGGCGACGTCGACGGCGGGAATCCGGCTGATCGCGTCGGTGATCGGCTCGGGGAACACCACCCGCGGCGGCCACGAATCAGCATGGGCCGGTTACCCAGCAGCCAGAAGTCCCCGTCATCGTCGCGGCGGAACACATACTCCGTCGAGATCCAGGTGTCGCCCGGGGCGAACACGCCGCGTTTGACCGTCGCGGTCGGGTCGATCGGCCCCCGCCGGCGGGCCAGCAGAACGCCGACCTGGTTGGGTTCGGCGACCGCGACGAATCCGCGCTCGTCCTCGAGGATCAGGTCGTCGTCGGCGTCGTACGCAGCCAGTTCCACCTGACCGGCGCCGGGCAGCGGGCGGCCCTTGCTGCCCACCTTGGCCCCGGACACGTTGGCCAGCACCGCCTGCCCATCGGTGGTGGCGAAGAACTCGACGATATTGGCCGGGGCGAAGGCGTCCACCGTGCGCTTCCACAGCCCGGTCGGCATGCCGGAACCGATGAACAACCGCACCGGATGGTTGCCGCGCGAGAAGAGTCCCGGTTCGCCGATGTCATCCAAGACTTCACGCAGCATGGTCCAGGTGTACGACACGACGGTCACGCCGTACTGACGGATCTCGGCCAGGAAGCGATCCGGGCGCAGCCCCCGTGACAAAGCGATCCGGGTGCCGCCGACCACGGCGCCGCCGAGGCTCACCAGCAGTCCGGACTGGTGGTGCAACGGGGTCAGGCAGTAGAGGGTGTCGCCGCGGCTGAGCGCGGCGGCCGAGGCGGTGCCGAACGCCGACAGCGCCCACCGGTAGTTGGTGATCTGCTTGGGCACCAACTCGCCGCCGATCGTGCTGAACGCCACGAACGCCAGGTCGCGCGCGAAACCGGGATTCGGCCGATACCAACCCGGCAGCTCGACCACGTCGGGGTCGATCTTCTCCATGTCGATGACGTCGCTGTCGCCGGGGAGGTTGAGGTCACGGGCCTCACCGCCGCCGAGCACCAGGACCTTGACCGGCAGCTGCCGGGCCGACGCGAGGTTGCCCGGGTCGGTGATCACCTCGGTGACCCCGCCCAGCCGGACAGCGTCGTCGAGATCGGCGTCCGGCGGCATCAGCACCGCGACCGCGCCGAGCCGGGACAGCGCGGCGATGGCCACCAGCGCGGACGGCCGGGTGTCCATCAGCACACCCACCCGCACCCCCTGCCGGACCCCGACCGCGATCAGGCCCCGGACCACATTGTTGATCCGCCGGTTGACCGCCTCATAGGTGTGGACGCGGCCGTCGAACAGCAGGAACTCGCCGTTCGGCGCGCCGTTAGCCTGCTCGTCGATGATGCGGCCCAACGAGATCCGGGTGTGGTCGTTGATCTGGCCGAGCCGGACCAGGCGCGGCAGGGTGCGGGCGGTCTCGACGACCAGGGTGCGCATCGACTTGTTGGCGCCGACCACCGCATCGGCGGTGCCGCGGGCCAGGGACAACGCCAGACCCGAGGCCTCGGCGACGCCGTGCATGACGCGCGAACTCAACGCGACGCCCGATTCCGAAGGCTCGGCGTCGGTCTCCTCCATCGGGGAGATGTTGGTGGGCCGGGCATCCTGGCCGGCCAGCCACAACACCCAGCCCGCCACGGTCGGCCACGACGTGGTGGCGGCCTTGGAACCGACGACCAGGCCGAAGTGACCGGCCCGGATCATCGCCTCGTACACCTCGGCAGTCGGCGCGGCCCGTTTGATGCCCCGCACCGAGGCGGGCTGGCCGATGTCGTCGACCTCCCCGATGAACGCCAGCACCGGGCAGGTGATGTCGGCGAGCGTCACCAGCTGACCGTTGATGGCGAAGCCGCCGGTCATCATCCGGTTGTGCGCGATGAACTGTTTGAGCAATTCGGAGATAGCCGGGCCGGACCAGGCGATCCAACCTTCGCTGTCGAGAAACCGCCGCTGCTGTTCGCGGGGTAGCAGCGCCTCCCGGTCGTGCAGCTGGAGCATGAAGTCGATCCGGGCCTTGGCCGTCTTGAGCGGATCGAGCATCTGAAAACCGGTGCGGGCCAACCAGCCTGGAATATCCATCCGGTTGAAGACGTGGTCGGCCATGAAATCGGCGGCGACGGCCCCGAAATTCGGCGGGATGCCCATCGGCAGTGCGGCAAGGGTGTCCACCGGTGAGCCGAACGCCACGATGCTGGCGATGTCCTTGGACCGTCGGTAGGCGGCCGTCTGGTAGCAGAACATGCCGCCCTGGGAGTAGCCGACCAGGTGCACTCCGTGGCCGGTGGTGTCCTTGACGGTGTCGATGGCTTCGCTGAGCGCGACGATGTGATCGGTCAGGGTGCGTTCCATGCCGCCCTCGACCTCGTCGGGCGACCCGAAGTCGATCACCCACGGATCGATGCCGGCCGCATGCAGGATGCCGACCGCGCCGTCCTCCTTGGTGACGTCCCACATGTTGGCCGACATCATCATCGGGTGGACCATCAGGACCGGCGGGCCGGCGGGCGGCTGACCTGGCCGGTTGTCGGGTGGGAAATACCGCCGCAGCTTGTACATCGGCTTGCTCTCGACAGTCTGGAACGGCGAGGGCACCACGCCGGTCTCCAGACCGCCCCAGCGCAGCACCTCGAAACCGTTCTGGGCGGTCGCCATCAGCCGCTCCACCGGCCTGGTGACCGCTGACAAGTTCAGATCCACGGCTGCTCCCCTGTCCGTCGCTGCAGCATGAGGCCCCGACAGCCTGCACATCATGGCACAAGGGCGATCCGGCACCCGCTGGTTTGGCGCCGCGCTCGGCGACACCAGTAGCCTCATGCCAGTGGCACACCTGCTCGGCGCCGAGGCGCTCCATCTGCAGTACCCGACTCAGGTGGTCTTCGAATCGGTGACCGTCGGCGTCAACGACGGCGATCGGATCGGCATCGTCGGCCGCAACGGCGACGGCAAGTCGAGCTTGATGGGCATGCTCACCGGCCGGATCAGGCCCGACTCCGGCCGGGTGACCCGTCGCGGCGGGCTGCGGGTCGCCGAACTCGACCAGGCCGACACCATGGCGCCCGACGCCACGGTGGGCACGGTCCTCGTCGGCGACCTGCCCGAACACGAGTGGGCGGGCAATCCCCTGGTCCGCGATGTCGTCGCCGGCCTGGTCTCCGACATCGACTGGCAGGCGCCGGTGTCAGTGCTGTCCGGTGGACAGCGCCGCCGGGTCCAACTGGCCGCCCTGCTCATCGGCGACTGGGATGTCATCGCGCTCGACGAGCCGACCAACCACCTCGACATCGAAGGCATCACCTGGCTGGCCGAGCACCTCAAGACGCGGTGGCCGCGCAACGCCGGCGGGCTGCTGCTGGTCACCCACGACCGCTGGTTCCTCGACGAGGTCGCCACCACCACGTGGGAAGTGCACGACGGCATCATCGAACCGTTCGACGGCGGCTACGCCGCCTACGTGCTGCAGCGGGTCGAGCGCGACCGGATCGCCGCGGCGGCGGAAGCCAAGCGGCAGAACCTGATGCGCAAAGAACTCGCCTGGCTGCGGCGCGGCGCGCCCGCGCGAACCTCCAAACCGAAGTTCCGCATCGATGCCGCCAACCAACTGATCGAGGACGTACCGCCGATCCGCAACGGCATCGAACTGGCCAAGCTGGCGACCGCCCGGCTGGGCAAGGACGTCGTCGACCTGCTCGACGTGTCGGTTTCATTCTCCGGAAAGCCCGTTCTGCGCGACGTCGAATGGCGCATCGGACCCGGCGAGCGCACCGGCATCGTGGGCGCCAACGGGGCCGGCAAGTCGACGCTGCTGGGATTGATCGCCGGGACGGTGACCCCCGATTCGGGGCGGGTCAAGCGCGGCAAGACCGTCCGGCTGGCGATCCTGGACCAACAGTCCAGCCAACTCGCCGACATCGCCGGTGACATGGTGCGCGAGGTGGTCGGCCGGCTCAAGACGGACTACCAGGTCGACGGCAAGGACATCACCCCCACTCAGCTGTTGGAGCGGTTGGGATTTCGCCGCGATCTACTCTCGGCCCGCGTCGGAGAACTCTCCGGTGGCCAGCGCCGGCGCCTGCAGCTGATGCTGACCCTGCTCGAGGAACCCAACGTGCTCGTGCTCGACGAGCCGACCAACGATGTCGACATCGACATGCTCTCGGCCACCGAAGATCTGCTGGACTCGTGGCCGGGCACCCTGATCGTGGTGTCCCACGACCGGTACCTGCTGGAGCGGGTCACCGACCAGCAGTACGCCATCCTCGACGGGCACCTGCGACACCTGCCCGGCGGCATCGACGAGTATCTGCGGATCGCGGGCCGCCGCCAGGGCCCGGGAACCGCCGTCGAGACCGGCCCCAAACCGTCTGCCTCCAGTGCCCTGTCCGGCGCCGAACTGCGCAATGTGGAAAAGGAGATCGCGGCGCTGGACCGGTCGTTGACAAAGCTGTCGGAGAAGGTGAACGCCAAACACGTCGAGCTCGCCGAGCACGACCAGTCCGACCACATCGGCATCGGCCGGCTCACCCAGGAATTGCGGGAACTCGAGGCCGAGGTGGCCGACAAGGAGAGCCGCTGGCTGGAGTTGTCCGAGCTCGTCGAGTCAGCCGGCTGACGCCGTCGCCACAGACTCGGGCATCGGATATCTGCGCACCACCAACAACCCGCTCATCGCGACGAAGGCGGCGGTCAGGATGCTGCGGCTGACGCTGACCTGCTGCGCCAGCACCCCAAAGCCGAAGCTGCCCACCGCCATCGAGCCCTGCATCACCAGCGCGTAGATCGACGTCATCAACCCGCGCATCTCCGCGGGCGCCTGGGTCTGGACCGCGAACTGGTGACTGACGCTCAGCACGCTCCAGCAGAACCCGAACACCAGCAGAAACGACGCGTCCAACAGCATGCTGTCCCACCGGCTGATGCCCAGCGCGGCGAGCGAAAAGCCGGCCACCGCAACAGTCGCCATCGGGTTGAGCCGCAGGTGTCGTTGCAGCACCGGCATCAGGGAGGCACCCGCGGTGGTTCCGATCCCCAACGCCGTCAGCAGCCCGCCGTAGCCGATGGCCCCGGTCTGGACGTTTTCCTTGGCCTCCAGCGGCAACAGCGCCAGCACCCCCGCGCACGGACCCATCAGCAGTGCACAACGGATCATCGGGCCGTATAGCTGTGGTGTTCGGCGTAGCACACGCCACCCGTCGCGAAGCGAACGCTTGGCCGAAACCCGCTCGGCGGCAACCTCGTCGGTCATCCGCTTGCGGGTCAGGTGCAGCAGCGCGACGATCATGACCACGTGCGACAGCGCCCGGGTGAACAACACCACCGCCGCGCCGGCCAATCCCATCAGATAGCCGCCCAGGACCGGCCCCAGGGTTTGCGAGATCTTGTTGCTCAGCGAGTTGAACGAGATGGCCGCGACGAGCTTGTCCTCCGGCACGAAGTCGTGCAGGAAGGGCTTCCAGGCGGATTGCTGCACCACCAGCCCGACGCCGACCAGGCTCATCGTCGCCAGCAGCAGCGTCGGGGTGAAATCCCACCCGCCCGTCAGGGCGACCACCGCCATGAAGCCGGTCACCAGCAGCATCCAGACCTGCGATGCCAGCAGCAGGGTCCGCGGGCCGCGCCGGTCGCTGGCCACGCCCACCGGGATGCTCAGGAACACGAACGGCAGGCTGATCACCGTCTGCACCATGCTGACCAGCACCGGGCTGCTGGTCAACGACGTCATCTCCCAGGAGACGCCGAGCATCAGCATCACCAGGCCGAGGTTCAGGACGAGGTTCGCCGACCACAGCTCGGTGAATCGGCGTTGCCGAAAGAGCTCGTATCCCATCCCCGGCCCGTTGCTGGACATCCGGGAAAGTTATCAGGGCGACCCGGCTCAGCCGTGCAGCTTCACTCGCAATTCATCCGACGTCGAGCGCAGCACGGCCAGCTGCCTGGCCACCTGCACCGGGGCGGTGCCACCGCGCGCGTCCCGCGAGGACACCGATCCCTGCACGCTGAGCACGTCGCGCACCTGCGGGGTGAGTGCTGGGCTGATCGCGGTCAGCTCGCCGTCGGTGAGTTCGTCGAGACCCACGCCGCGACGCTCGGCGGCGCGCACCGCGGCGCCCGCCGTCTCGTGCGCCACCCGGAACGGAACTCCCCGGCGCACCAGCCATTCGGCGATATCGGTGGCCAGGGTGTACCCGGCCGGGGCGAGGGCGGCCATCCGGTCGGTGTCGAAGCGCAGGGTCGCGACCAGTCCCGCCATCGCGGGCAGTACCAGTTCCAGCTGGGCCACCGAGTCGAACACCGGCTCTTTGTCCTCCTGCAGGTCCCGGTTGTAGGCCAGCGGCTGGGCCTTGAGGGTGGCCAGCAGGCCGGTCAGGTTGCCGATCAACCGTCCGGCCTTGCCGCGCGCCAGCTCGGCGATATCCGGGTTCTTCTTCTGCGGCATGATCGAGCTGCCCGTCGACCACGCGTCGTGCAGCGTCACGTATCCGAATTCCGTTGTGCTCCAGAGGATGATGTCCTCGGCGAGTCGCGACAGGTCGACGGCGATCATCGCCAGCACGAACCCGGCCTCGGCGGCGAAGTCACGCGAGGCGGTGGCGTCGATCGAGTTGTCCGCCGCTGCAGCGAAACCCAGCTCTTCGGCGATGGCGTCCGGGTCCAAGCCCAGCGACGACCCGGCCAGGGCGCCCGAGCCGTACGGGGACACCGCAGTGCGCCGGTCGAAGTCGACGATCCGGTCGACATCGCGCAGCAACGGGTGGGCGTGCGCCAGCAGGTGGTGGGCCAGCAGCACCGGCTGGGCGGCCTGCAGGTGCGTCTTGCCGGGCATGATCTCGGTCGGGTGCGCGGCGGCCTGCGTGGCCAGTGCCGAGACCACCTCGAGCGCACCGTCGGCCACCCGGCGCATCGCGTCGCGCAGCCACATCCGGAACAGCGTGGCCACCTGGTCATTGCGGGAACGTCCCGCGCGCAACCGGCCACCGAGGTCGGCACCGACCCGGTCGATCAACCCGCGCTCGAGCGCCCCGTGCACATCCTCGTCGCTGTCCAGTGGAGTGAAGCTGCCGTCGGCGACATCCCGGCCCAGGCCGGCCAGCCCAGCGAGCAGACCGTCGCGCTGCTCGTCGGTGAGCAGCCCGGCCCGGTGCAGCACCTTGGCGTGCGCCGTGGAGGCGGCCACGTCATAGGGCGCCAGCACCCAGTCGAAGTGGGTGGACTTGCTCAGGGCAGCCAGCGCGGGCGACGGTCCGTCGGCGAAGCGCCCGCCCCACAGCGAGCCCTCGTTGGTGCTCACGGCTGGTTGCCGGCCAGGTCCCGGCGGGCGGCGATCTTCGAAGACAACCCGTGCACGTGCACGAAGCCCTTGGCCGACGACTGGTCGAAGGTATCACCCTCGTCGTAGGTGGCCAGGTTGAAGTCGTACAACGACTCCGGGCTGCGGCGCCCGTTGACGGCGATGTGCCCGCCGTGCAACACCATCCGGATTTCACCGGTGACATGCTTCTGGGTGTCGGCGACGAAGGCCTCCAGCGACCGCTTCAGCGGGGAGAACCACAGCCCGTCGTAGACCAGTTCACCCCACTTGCGGTCGGTCCCCCGCTTGAACCGGCCAAGCTCGCGCTCCAGCGTGACGTGCTCGAGCTCGGTGTGCGCGGTGATGAGCACCATCGCGCCCGGCGCCTCGTAGATCTCGCGGCTCTTGATACCGACCAGCCGGTCCTCGACGACGTCGAGCCGGCCGACGCCCTGAGCCCCGGCGCGCCGGTTCAGTTCGACGATGGCCTCCAGCACCGACACCGGTTTGCCGTCGATGGACACCGGCACACCCCGTTCGAAGCCGACGATCACCTCGTCGGGGGTGTTCCAGTTGAGGGTGGGATCCTCGGTGTAGTCGTAGACGTCCTTGGTCGGCGCGTTCCAGAGATGCTCCAGGAAGCCGGTTTCCACTGCCCGGCCCCACACGTTCTGGTCGATGGAGAACGGCGAGCGCTTGGTGACGTTGATCGGGATGTCGTTGCGCTCGGCGAAAGCGATGGCCTTCTCCCGGGTCCAGGCGTAGTCGCGGACCGGGGCCAGCACCTCCAGATCGGGCGCCAGCGAGGCGAACCCGACCTCGAAGCGGACCTGGTCGTTGCCCTTGCCGGTGCAGCCGTGGGCGACGATGCCGCCGCCGTGTTCACGGGCCGCGGTCACCAGATGCTTGACGATCAGCGGGCGGCTGAGCGCGGACACCAGCGGGTAGCGGTCCATGTAGAGAGCGTTGGACTGGATGGCGGGCAGGCAGTAGTGCTCGGCGAACTCGTCGCGGGCATCGACCACGACCGCCTCGACCGCGCCGCAGTCCAGGGCGCGCTGGCGGACGATCTCCATGTCCTCGCCGCCCTGACCGAGGTCGATGGCGACGGCCACAACCTCACGGCCGGTCTCCTTGCCGATCCAGCTGATGGCCACCGAGGTGTCCAGACCGCCGGAATACGCCAAGATGACGCGTTCGGACATGAAGTGCTCCTTTGTTTTTCGGGCTGTTAACGGATGTTCTCAAACATGGTGGCGAGTTGCGCGCCGGTCATCGGCTCGCGGGCCACCACGAAGATCGTGTCGTCGCCGGCGATGGTGCCCACGACGTCGGGAAGCGCCGCGCGGTCGATCGCGCTGGCGAGGTAGTGCGCCGCCCCCGGCGGGGTGCGCAGCACCGCCATGTTGCCGCTGGCGTCGGTGGACACCAGCAGGTCTGAGAGCAGGCGCGCCATCCGCTCGGTGCCGCCGGCCACCCCGCGCACGGGGCTGCCGTCCTCGGGGACGACGTAGACACCGACGCCGCCGTCGGCGCCGCGCAGCTTGACTGCGCCGAGTTCCTCCAGGTCCCGCGACAGTGTCGCCTGGGTGACCTCGATGCCGTCGTCGGCGAGCAGGCCGGCGAGTTCGGTCTGGCTGTGCACCGACCGCGACGACAGGATCGCCACGATCCGGGCCTGCCGGCCCGCTCGGGTGGTGCTGACCTCACTGGTCATCGCCGCTCCAGGAGCCACACCAGCAGCGCCTTCTGGGCGTGTAACCGGTTCTCGGCCTCGTCCCAAACCGCACTGTGCGGGCCGTCGATCACCTCGTCGGTGATCTCGTGGCCACGATGCGCCGGAAGGCAGTGCAGCACAACGGATTCGGAGTCGGCGTGACCGAGCAGGCCGGTGTTGAGCTGGAACGGCCGGAACGGGCCGACCCGGTCCAGGCCGTCATTCTCCTGGCCCATCGACGTCCAGGTGTCGGTGACCAGTACGTCGGCTCCCTTGGCGCCGGACACCGGGTCACTGGTGAGGGTGACGGTGGCACCGGTCTGCTGGGCACGCTGTTCAGCGGCGGCCACGAACAACGGGTGCGGCTCGAATCCGACCGGCGCGGCGATGGTGACGTGGATGCCGGCGGTCACCCCGCCCAGCATCAGGGAATGGGCCATGTTGTTGGCCCCGTCGCCGAAGTAGGTCATCCGCAGCCCGGCCAGCGAACCCTTCCGCTCGGCCAGCGTCTGCAGATCGGCCAGCACCTGACAGGGGTGGAATTCGTCGGACAGCGCGTTGACCACGGGAACCGTTGCGGCCGAGGCCATCGCAGCCAGACGCTGCTGGGCGAAGGTGCGCCAGACGATCGCGTCGACATAGCGCGACAGCACCCGCCCGGTGTCCTCCAGGGTCTCCTCCCGGCCGAGCTGGGTGGCCCGGCCGTCGACCACCACGGCGTGGCCGCCCAGCTGGGCGACGCCGACTTCGAAGGAGAACCGGGTGCGCGTGGAGTTCTTGTCGAAGATCACCGCGACCGCACGGGGGCCCTCCAGCGGGCGCCGGCTCATCGGTGCCTTCTTGAGTTCGGCCGCCAGCTCCAGAACCTCGGCCTGCTCGGCAGGGGTGAGGTCGTCGTCGCGCAGGAAATGCCTCGGGGTGCTCATGTGGTGGCCTCTGTCGAATTGCCGCTGTCCGCGGCGGTGTCCAGGATCGCGGGCAGTGCGGTCAGGAAACTGTCGATCTGATCCTCGGTGATGATCAGCGGCGGGGCCAGCCGGACCACGTCCGGTGCGGCGGCGTTGACCAGGAAGCCCGCCGCGCGGGCGGCGGCTTCGACGGTCTTGCCCTGCGGCGCGGTGAGCACCACGCCGCGCAGCAGGCCACGGCCGCGCACGTGATCGACGAGCGGATGTCCGAGCGATTCGATGCCGTGGCTCAGGGTCTTGCCCAGCACGTCGGCGCGTTCGACCAGATCCTCGGCGGCCAGCACCCGCAACACCGCCAGCGCCGCCGCGGTGCACACCGGGTTGCCGCCGAATGTGCTGCCGTGCAGCCCCGGTGTCATGAGACCGGCGGCGGCCCCCACCGCCAGGCAGGCCCCGATCGGCAATCCCCCGCCCAGCCCCTTGGCCAGCGTGACGACGTCGGGGGTGATGCCGTCGTGTTGGTGGGCGAAGAAGGCGCCGGTGCGGCCGACTCCAGTCTGGACTTCGTCGAGAACCAGCAACGCGCCGTGCCGGCTGGTGATCTCCCGTGCCGCGACCAGATAGCCCGCCGGTGGCACGACGACGCCGCCCTCACCCATGATCGGTTCGAGGAACACCGCGGCGGTGTCCGAATCGACAGCGCGCGCAAGTGCGTCAATGTCGCCGTAGGGCACATGGGTGACCTCGCCGGGCAGCGGCTCGAACGGCGCCTGTTTGGTGGGCTGGCCGGTCAGCGCCAGCGAACCCATGGTGCGGCCGTGGAAGGCGTTCTGGGCGGCAACGAGTTTGGTGCGTCCGGTCAGCCGGGTGATCTTGAAGGCGACCTCGTTGGCCTCGGTGCCGGAGTTGCAGAAGAACACCCGGGCGTCGGTGCCCAACTGGTCGACGAGCGCCTCGGCCAACGCGACGCCGGGTGCGGTGGCGTACAGGTTGGAGGTGTGCCCCAGGGTGTTGAGCTGGGTGGTGACGGCCTCGATGATCGCCGGGTGGCGGTGGCCGAGGATGTTGACCGCGATGCCGCCCAGCAGGTCGAGGTAGGTCTTACCGTTCTCGTCGGTCACCACCGCGCCCTCGCCGCTGGCCAATGCCAGCGCCGGGGTGCCGTAGTTGTCCATCATGACGTCAGACCAGCGATCGAGCAGGGTCATGCGATCACCTTCGTTCCGGTGCCTTCATCGGTGAACAGTTCGACCAGCACACAATGTTCGACGCGGCCGTCGATGACATGCGCGCTGGGCACCCCACCCTCGACGGCCCGCAGGCAGGCCTCGATCTTGGGGATCATGCCGGTCTCCAGGCGGGGCAGCAGCTCGGTGAGCGCTGTCGTATTGATCTGGCTGACCAGTGAGTCACGGTCGGGCCAGCTGGTGTAGAGACCCTCGACATCGGTGAGCATCAACAGCTTCTCAGCGCCCAGCGCCTGGGCCACCGCGGCGGCCGCGGTGTCGGCGTTGATGTTGTGCACCACTCCGTCGGTGTCCGGGGCGATCGTCGAGATCACCGGAATGCGGCCTGCAGCAATGAGATCCAGTACCGCGGCGGCGTTGACGTGGGCAACGTCGCCGACCAGTCCGATGTCGGTCGGCACTCCGTCGACGACGATTCCGCGGCGCACCGCGGTCAGCAGATGGGCATCCTCACCGGTGATGCCGACGGCGTAGGGGCCGTGCGCGTTGATCAGGTTGACCAGTTCGCGGCCGACCTGGCCGAACAGCACCATCCGCGCGACGTCGAGCACCTCGGGGGTGGTGACCCGCAACCCGCCCTTGAACTCGCCTGCGATGCCGAGCTTTTTCAGCATCGCGTTGATCTGCCCCCCGCCGTGCACGACGACGGGATGGATGCCGACGTTGCGCAGGAACACCATGTCCGCGGCGAAGGCCGCCTTGAGGCGGTCGTCGGTCATGGCATTGCCGCCGTACTTGATCACGACGATCTTGTTGTGCAGCTGCATCAGCCAGGGCAGCGCCTCGGCGAGGACAGCGGCCTTGGTGTTCACCGTCGCGCTCACGAGCTGTACGCCGAGTTCTCTTCGACGTAGGCGTGCGACAGGTCGGTGGTGCGGATGGTCGCCTGCCCGGCACCGAGCTTGAGGTCGACGGTGACGTCGACGTCGGCGCCGGCCAGATCAACGTCCCGGGCGCCGGGCGCGCCGGCACCGTCGATGCACACCGGGGAACCGTTGAAGGACACGGTGATCCGCTGCGCGTCGATCTCGAACGGAACCATTCCGACGGCGGCGAGCACCCGGCCCCAGTTGGGGTCGGAGCCGAACAGCGCCGTCTTGACCAGGCTGTCCCTGGCGATGACCCGCGCGGCGGTCACGGCATCCTCGTCGGACGGGGCGCCGGTGACGGTGATTGCGATGCGCTTGGTGACGCCTTCGGCGTCGGCCTGCAGTTGGGCGCACAGGTCGTCACAGACCCGCAGCACCGCGGCGTCGAGATCCTCCTGGCTGGGCGCGATCGCGCTGGCGCCCGAGGCCAGCAGCAGCACGGTGTCGTTGGTGGAACAACTGCCGTCGACGTCGAGGCGGTCGAAGGTCTTGGTGGTCGCGCGGCGCAGCGCGGTGTCCAGGGCGGTGGCGTCGGCCACGGCGTCGGTGGTGAGCACCACCAGCATGGTGGCCAGCGACGGCGCGAGCATGCCGGCCCCCTTGGCCATGCCGCCGACGGTCCAGTTCTCCCCCGTCTCCGGCGCATGATGCAGGGCAACCTGTTTGGGGACGGTGTCGGTGGTCATGATGGCCCGCGCCGCTTCCTCACCGCCGGTGAGGCCACCGCCCAGTTCGTGGACGATCTCGGTGACGCCGGCCAGCACCTTGTCCATCGGCAGCCGGTCGCCGATCAGGCCGGTCGAGCAGATCGCGACCTCGATCGGCCCGGTCTCGGTGCCCCAGTCGCTGAGCGCGGCGGCCACCGCCTCGGCGGTGGCATGGACGTCCTGGAAGCCTCCGGCGCCGGTGCAGGCGTTCGCGCCGCCGGAGTTCAGCAGCACCGCCCGCAGCCGGCCGGTGGTCAACACCTGCTTGCTCCACTGCACCGGCGCGGCCTTCACCTGGTTGCGGGTGAACACCCCGGCCGCGGCGTAGTCCGGGCCCTCGTTGAACACCAGCGCCAGGTCCAGCGCACCGGACTTCTTGATGCCGGCGGCGATCCCGGTCGCGCGGAAGCCGGCCGGAGCGGTGACCCCTTGGGTACGAACCAGTTTGGTCACGGCGCCACTCCCACGATCGACAGTCCTTCGGTTTCGGGCCAGCCCAGGGCTAGGTTCATCGATTGCACCGCAGCTCCGGCGGTGCCTTTCACCAGGTTGTCGATGGCACACACCGCCACCAGCACACCGGCGTCGGGGTCGACGGCCACCGCGAGCTGGGCGGCGTTGCTGCCGATCACCGAACCGGTGCGGGGCAGCTGACCCTCGGGCAGGAGATGGATGAACGGCTCGCTGCCGTAAGCCTTTTCGTAGGCGGAGCGGATCTGCGACGACGACGCCCCGGTGCGGGCGGTACACGTCGCCAGGATGCCGCGCGAGGTCGGGATCAGCACCGGGGTGAACGAGACGGTGACGTCGCGCTCGGTCACCGCACGCAACCCTTGGGCGATCTCGGGGGTGTGCCGGTGTGCACCGGCGATGTTGTAGGCCCGCGCCGATCCGATGACCTCCGAGCCGAGCAGGTCGACCTTCGCGGCCCGGCCGGCACCGGAGGTCCCGCTGACCGCCACGACCGTGACGTTGGGCTCGACGAGGTCCTCGGCGACGGCGGGCAGCAGCGCGAGCAGCGCGGCGGTGGGGTAACAGCCGGGCACCGCCACCCGCCGGGTGCCGCGCAGCCTGTCCCGGCCGCCGGGCAGTTCGGGCAGCCCGTAGGGCCAGCTGCCGGCGTGCTGCGAGCCGTAGAAGCGCTGCCAGTCGTCGGCGTCGGTGAGCCGGAAGTCGGCACCGCAGTCGATGATCAGGGTGTCGGGGCCGAGCTGTTCGGCCAGCGCCGCGGAATGGCCGTGCGGCAGGGCGAGGAAGACCACGTCATGACCGGCCAGGATGGCGGTCTCGGTGGGATCGAGCACCCGGTCGGCCAGCGGCAGCAGATGCGGGTGGTGCTCGGTGAGTGTGGTGCCCGCGCTCGCGGCGGCGGTCAGCGCACCGATCGTCAGGCGTCCGTCCGCATAGGCCGGATGGCCCAGCAGAAGACGCAGGATCTCGCCGCCGGCATACCCGCTGGCACCGGCAATCGCCACCGAAGTCACCCGGTGATTTTGCATGTTTATGCAGAGTGATGCAAATGAATTCCGTCACGCCTCGCCGAGATCGACGAAATGCCGCGATCTACTCGCACAAGCTCGGCCGAATGCCGGTTTGGGTGAACAGGGACTCAGGCGCGCAGTTCGGCGCCAACCCGCTCGGCGGCGGCCGCCACCGCCGCGTCGCGCGCGGCGCTGGCCTCGTCCTCGGTCAGGGTGCGGTCCGGGGCGCGGAACCGCAGCGCCAGCGTCAGCGACTTACGGTCCGCCCCGATCTGCGGACCGGTGTAGACGTCGAACAGCGCGACATCCTCCAGCAGCTCACCTGCGCCGGCCCGCACCGCGTCGACCACCGCCTGCGCGGCCACCTCGGCGGCCACCACCAGGCTGACGTCCTGGAACACCGCGGGGAACGGCGAGACCCGGGGTGCGGGCAGCGTCTCGGTGATCGGCACGGCGTCCAGGTTCAGCTCGACCGCGCAGGTGCCCTTGGGCAGCCCGGACCGTTCGATCACCGCCGGATGGAGCTGGCCGGCATGACCGACCAGCCGACCGTCGACGTACACCTCGGCGCACCGGCCGGGGTGCCAGGGCAGGTGCTGGGCGGCTTGCAGCGTCACCTCGACGCCACAGGCGCGGGCGATGATGCGCACCGCCTCGAAGGCGTCGAAGGCTTCCACCGGCCGACCCGGCCCCCACGGCCCGCGCGGTTCCCGCAGCCCGGTGAGCACCGCGCCGACATGCACGGGCTGATCCGGCAGTGAAGCGTTCAGCGCCGCGATCTCGTCGTCGGTGGGGCGGCGATGCGTGGGGATCAGCTCGTGCGCCTTGGTCTGCTCGGTCGGATGCACGACCTGCGCGATACCGAACAGTGCGACGTCGACGAACCCGCGAGAAACGTTGCGGGACAACGCTTCCAGCAGACCCGGCAGCAACGTGGTGGCCAGGTGGGGCCGGTCGGCCTCCAGCGGATTGAGCACCGAGGTGGTGGCACGCCGCGGATCGTCGGCCGGCAGCCCCCAGGTGTCGAACACCCCCGCTGGCAGGAACGGAGTGGGCAGCACCTCGACGTAGCCGGACAGGCCCAGCGACTTGCCGACCGCGCGGCGCCGCTTCTGCGCCGGGGTCAGTCCGCGGCCGGCCGGCGCGGTGGGCAGCACTGACGGGATCTTGTCCAACCCCTCCAGTCGCAGCACCTCCTCGACCAGGTCGGCGGGCTGTACCAGGTCGGGCCGCCAGCTGGGCGGCGTGACGACGAGGACCGCCGGATCGGTGCCGTCCTCCTCGACGCGGGCACCGACCTGGGTGAGCCGGTTGAACGCGGCACCGGCTTCGTACTCCACGCCGGCCATCCGGTCGGGCAGGTCGAAACGCATCCGCACCGGGGGCTGTGACCAGTCTTCGCGCGGCGGGTCACCGCGCCAGTCGGTCAGCCGGGGCTCGATGGTGCCGCCCGCGATATCGGCGAGCAGGCCGGCACAGCGGTCCAGCGCGGCCACCGAGATGGCGGGGTCCACGGACCGCTCGTAGCGTCGGCCCGCCTCGCTGACCAGATGCAGACGCCGAATGGTGCGCGACACCGCGGCCGGATCCCACACCGCGGCCTCCAGCAGGATGTCGGTGGAGGCCGCGTCGATCTCGGTGGTGCCCGCACCCATCACGCCACCGATGGCGGCGGTGGCGACGTCGTCGACGATCAGCACGTCGGCGGGATCGAGCTTGCGTTCGATGTCGTCCAGGGTGACCACGGTCTCCCCTGCCTTGGCGAACCGGACCACGAACCCGCCGTGGATGCGGCTGCGGTCATGGGCGTGCATCGGATGACCGATCTCGAGCATCACGTAGTTGGTGACGTCGACGGCCGGCGAGATCGGCCGGATCCCGGACAGCATCAGCCGGCGGCGCAGCCACCACGGTGACTGAGCGGCCGGGTCGATCCCGGTGACCGGGCGGAGGGTGAAGCGGCTGACGCCGGTACCCGGCTCGACGGTCACCGGCAGCGCGGGACCCTCGGCGGGCAGCGGCGCGATATCGGCCGGGTCGACGAAGGCCAGGTCGTACGCGCAGGCGATCTCACGGGCGATGCCGCGCACCGACATGCAGTAACCCCGATCCGGGGTGACCGCCAGGTCGAACACCACATCGTCGAGACCGAGCACCGCGACGGCGTCCGCACCCGGTTCGGCGGTGCCCGGCGGGAGCACCAGAATGCCGGAATGGTCGGCGCCCAGGCCCAGTTCGGCCACCGAGCAGATCATGCCGTCGGAGAGCCGGCCGTAGGTCTTACGGCTGGCGATGTGAAAATCGCCGGGCAGGGTTGTACCGGGCAACGCGACCACGACGGTGTCGCCGACGACGAAATTGGTTGCTCCGCAGACAATGTCGCGGTCCTGATCTTCGCCCACATCGACCTTGCAGGCACGGATCGGCTTCTTGAACTCGGTGAGTTCCTCGATGGCGGTGACCCGCCCGATGGTCAACGGTCCGCTGACCGGTCCGAGGGTGATGATGTCCTCGACCTCGTGGCCGACGCGAATGAGAGCCTGCTCGAGGTCGTGCGGTTCGACGTCCCAGCCGGGAGCACCGCGCTGGACGACCTCACGCAGCCAGCTGTAGGGAAGGCGCATCAGACTCCGACTCCGAACGGCAACGAGAAGCGGACGTCACCCTCGACCATGTCGCGCATGTCGGGAATGCCGTTGCGGAACTGCAGGGTGCGCTCCAGGCCCATGCCGAACGCGAAGCCCGAATACACCTCGGGATCGATACCCGCTGCGCGCAGCACATTCGGGTTGACCATGCCGCAGCCGCCCCACTCGACCCAGCCGGCGCCGCCCTTCTTGTTGGGAAACCAGATGTCCACCTCGGCCGACGGCTCGGTGAAGGGGAAGAAGTGCGGGCGCATCCGGGTGCGGGCGGTCGGCCCGAACTCCGAGCGGGCGAAGGCGTCCAGCGTGCCGCGCAGATGCGCCATGGTCAGGCCACGATCCACTGCCAGCCCCTCCACCTGGTGGAACACCGGGGTGTGGGTGGAGTCGAGTTCGTCGGTGCGGAACGTACGTCCGATCGAGACGATGTAGACCGGCAATTCGCGGTCCAGCAGCGTGCGCACCTGCACCGGCGAGGTGTGGGTGCGCAGCAGCTGCCGCGACCCTTCCGGTGCGATGTGGAAGGTGTCCGACTCGCTGCGTGCCGGATGGTCGGGCGGGAAGTTCAGAGCGTCGAAGTTGAACTGCTCGGTCTCGACCTCGGGCCCCTCGGCCAACTCCCAGCCCATCGCGACGAAGGTGTCGGCGATGTGTTCGGCCAGGATGGTGATCGGGTGCCGGGCCCCGACGGGCTGGCGGGTGGACGGCAGCGTGACATCGATGGCCTCGGCCACCAACACCGCCGCATCGCGCTCGGCGCGCAGCGCCGCCAGACGCTCGTCGTAGCCGGCCTGCGCCTCGGTGCGGGCGACGTTGACCCGTTTACCGGCATCGGCGCGGTCGGCCTTGGGCAGAGTCGCCAGCGCCTGGCGGGCCAGCGCCAGCGGCGCGCGGTCGCCCAGGTGTTCGGTCTTGGCCCGCGCCAGCGCGTCGAGGTCGGCGGCGAGTTCGAAGGCGTGGCGGGCCGCATGGACGGCCTCGGTCAGCGACTCCTGTGACAGGTCGACGGGTTGCTCACCCACGCGGCGAGACTCTCCTTCGGGTACCGGGGCTGTTTCGCGCCACGGATGTGACGCAAGTGCCGATCATAGGTGATGCCACAATGACGCCTCGCAGGCATTTCACCCCCGAGGACACCGATGATCAGAGCTCTCGCCATCACCGCTGTGTGGGTGGCGGCAGTGGCCGCGGCCGGATTGGCATTGACGCTGGGCCCGTGGTGGTGGCTGCTCGCGGCGGCGGTGGCCGCCGTGGCGGCGCTGGGGACCTGGGATCTGGTGCAGACCAGGCACACCATCTTGCGGGCCTACCCGGTGCTCGGCCACGCCCGCTTCCTGGCCGAGGCACTGCGGCCGGAGATTCGCCAGTACTTCGTCGAGTCCAACACCGAGGCCAGCCCGTTCGACCGGGAGACCCGCGACATGGTCTACGAGCGGGCCAAGGGCACCAAGAGCGACGAACCGTTCGGCACCGAGCGCGACGTGAACGCGCTGGGGTACGAGTTCCTGCGCCACTCGCTGCGAGCCCGGCTGGCCACGGATCTGGCGCCGCGGGTGCGCCTCGGCGGCCCGGACTGCACACTCCCGTACGACATCGCGTTGCTCAACGTGTCGGCGATGAGTTTCGGCGCGCTGTCCGGCAACGCCATCGAAGCGCTCAACGGTGGCGCCGCCCGCGGCGGGTTCGCCCACGACACCGGCGAGGGTGCGATCAGCCCGTATCACCTGGCACACGGCGGTGACCTGATCTGGGAGATCGGCTCGGGTTACTTCGGGTGCCGGGACGCCGCCGGCCATTTCGACGCCGCATTGTTCGAGGAGAAGGCGGCGTTACCGTCGGTCAAGGCGATCTCGATCAAGTTGTCCCAGGGCGCCAAGCCCGGCCTCGGTGGCGTGCTGCCCGGAGCGAAGGTGACCGCCGAGATCGCCGCCACCCGTGGCGTGCCGATCGGCCAGACGGTGGTGTCCCCGCCCGCGCACACCGCGTTTGGCACCCCGCTGGAGCTGATGCATTTCATCGCGACCCTGCGCGCCCTGTCCGGGGGCAAGCCGGTCGGATTCAAGCTGTGCATCGGTGCGCGTACCGAGTTCCTGTCCATCTGCAAGGCGATGCTGCACACCGGGATCACCCCGGATTTCGTGATCGTCGACGGTTCCGAGGGCGGAACGGGCGCGGCGCCACAGGAATTCGAGGACCACGTGGGTATGCCGCTCACCGAGGGGTTGATGCTGGTGCACAACTGCCTGGTCGGTACCGGGCTGCGCCGCCATATCAGGATCGGCGCCTCGGGAAAGGTCGCCAGCGGGGTGGATATCGTCACCCGGATCTGTCAGGGCGCCGACTTCACCCTGTCGGCACGGGCGATGATGTTCGCGATCGGCTGCATCCAGGCGATGAAGTGCAACACCAACAAATGCCCGACCGGGGTGGCCACCCAGGACCGGGGCCGAGCCCGGGCGCTCTACGTCCCGGACAAGATCGAGCGGGTCGCCAATTTTCAGCGCGCAACCGTGGCCAGCGCGGCCCAGATCGTCGCGTCGATGGGACTCGACAGCTTCGCGGAGTTGGAGCCCTCCATGCTCAACCGGCGCATCGAAGGTCAGCGCACCCGCACCTATGCCGAGATCTATGACTGGCTGATGCCCGGGGAACTGCTCGAGGACCCGCCCGAGGACTGGCGCTCGGACTGGATCGAAGCGTCCGCCGAGGAGTTCGTCTAACTCGCGGTCTGCGGTCGGGGTGCCGTCGCGGCGGTCAGTGCGCGGCGCACGGTGCGCCGCCGGTCGATCCAGTACGCCGACAGAGCGCCCAGTGTGCCCAGTGCGGCGGTCGCGATGATGGACACGCCGGTGTTGGCCATGATCATGTAGCCGAAGGCCACCGCCACCGCCAGCAGGCCGTAGCGCGCAGTCGTCCAGTGCGCCGGGTGGCCGAACCGGGTGCCGACCACCATTCCCAGGACCAGAGCGGTGGCATGACCGACGTTGGTGAAATCACCGGCGGTGACCGCCGCCGAGGCGAACGCCGCCGCCAGCCACCACCCGGTCCACGCCGCGCGCCATCGCCGGGGAATGGCGGCGGTGAGCGCTCCCAGGACGCCGACCGCGCCGTAGCTCATGCCCACATCGGTGACGTTGACGATCGACCAGGAGGTCAGCCCGGCGGCCAGCGCCGCGGCCAGGCCGGCGGCCACCAACAGGGTGGCCCCCACGTGACCGATGACGAAGGCGACCACCAGGCGCCGGCTGCGCCACAGCAACTCGGCGAGGGCCAACAGGGCGACCAGGCCGGGCAGCCACACATAGATGGGCCCAGTTTCGGTGACGAAGGCGCTGCCGATCAGGGTGCCGAACCGGCCCTCGCCGAGGTTGTGCAGATTGGTACTCGCGTGCCGGAGGACTTGGTCACGGATGTGCGGGCCGAGCGCCAGCAGCGCGAGCGCCACCGCCACCAGGGCAGCCGTGTACCCCACCGTCACCCGTACGCGGACCAGCCGCGACCACAACGTCGACACCATCACCATCCACTATGCCTGTGCCTCGAGGTCGTCTCCGTCGTCCTCGGCTGGCAGATCCCTACGGGTTTTCAGCCGGTACATCACCAGATCGGTCGGCACACCACTGGAACGCGGGGCGAAGACTTGGCGGCGGATCCTTTTCACCGTCACCCCTAGCGAGTTCACGTCGTCGGGTTCGATCAGGTCGAGGGTGGTCTCCGACACGATCAGGCCGCCGCGGGTGGCCCGATCCATCACCCGGGCGGCGATGTTGACGTCGACCCCAAGCCAATCCGATCCGATGCGCTGCGGCCGTCCGGTGTGAATCCCGGCGCGCATCCGCGGCGTGTACCCGTCGACCTCGACGGTTCGCACCGCTTCCCGGGCGGCCATGGTCGCCCGCACGGCGGTGGCGGGGTCGGAGAACACGGCCATCATGCCGTCGCCCATCCGTTTGACGATGTGGCCGCCGGCATCCAGCAGCGGCGGCTCGACGACCTGGGCGACGCGACGCAGCAGCCGCAGGGTGGCGTCGTCCCCGGCCTGCAGCGACCAACTGGAGAAGCCGACCAAGTCGGTGAAGACCAGCGTGACCTCCCGATTGGGTGACCGGCCGGATACGCGTTCGGTGAGCGCCTGCCACAGCTGGAGTGTGGCCAAACTCACCTCGCGGGTGGCGGCCTCACGGTCACGCAACAGCCGGTCGGCGGCCCGGGCGGCGGCGCGGGCTCCGCCGTCGCCCGCCGCGGACAGCGGGTCACCGAAGTCGGGGTCGCCGGGCAGGATGCGGCGGGCCCGGCGAATCAGGGCGATGATGCCGGGGTGGTGGTTGGTGTTGTGCCACCACGCGGCGGGGCTGCGCCCGGGCCGGGCCAGATGGTTGACGTCAACGGGGGGAACGGGTTGATCGTCGAACGGCTCGACGTCCACATCCGCCAGCGTAGGGAACCGTTTTCGGGGCAGCCAGGTGATGTGACGCGGGCAACGTCTCGCTATGCCCAACGACTGGTCACAGCTTTGTCGCCGACATAGACAACGCACGTTGTCAGCCTTATCGTGAGGCGATGAGGTCGACGGCGACCGCGACATCCCCCGAGCCCACTCCGCTTGGCCCGGACTCCCTGACATGGAAGTACTTCGGTGATCTGCGCACCGGCATGCTCGGCGTGTGGATCGGATCGCTGCAGAACATGTACCCGCAGCTCGGGGCCGGTGTGGAGGACCACTCGATCCTGCTGCGCGAACCACTGCAGCGGGTGGCGCGCTCGGTGTACCCGATCATGGGCGTGGTCTACGACGGGCAGCGGGCCCGCCAGACCGGTGAGCAGATCAAGGGGTTCCACCGCGACATCAAGGGCGTCGACGGCAAGGGGCGCCGGTACCACGCGCTGGACCCCGAGACGTTCTACTGGGCGCACGCCACGTTCTTCATGCTGATCTTGAAGGTCGCCGAGTATTTCTGTGGTGGGCTGACCGAAGCCGAGAAGCGTCAGTTGTTCGACGAGCACGTGCAGTGGTACCGGATGTACGGGATGAGCATGCGGCCGGTTCCCGAATCATGGGAGCAGTTCTGCGAGTACTGGGATCGGGTTTGCCGCGACGAATTGGAGATCAACCGAGCGACCCGGGAGATCTTCGAGATCCGGATACCGAAGCCGAAATTCGTGCTGATGCCCACCCCGGTGTGGGACCAGTTGTTCAAACCGATGGTCGCGGGCCAACGGTGGATCGCCGCCGGGTTGTTCGACCCGGTGGTGCGGGAGAAGGCCGGGATGCGCTGGAGGCCGGGTGATGAGGCATTGCTGCGCCTGTTCGGCAAGGCTGTGGAACTGGCGTTCTGGGCGGTGCCCGACGAAATCCGGCTGCACCCGCGGGCACTGTCGGCGTATCGGCGGGCGGCCGGCCAGATTCCGGCCGACGCGCCGCTGGTCGAGGCGCCCGGTTTCATGGCACCCCCAAAGACCGGCGCGGCCTGCCCATGCACTATGTCCCTCGACACAAAAGCCTCGCCGCACGTGCGGGGTCACTGGTCCACACGACGTTCTCTCTCGCCGGTCTGCGGCCCGCTCGAGGACGTTCCGCCGCCGCCTGAACCGGAGAACCCATGATCGAATGGTCCGACGTCGACCTTGCCGTGCGCGATGCCGTCCGCGAATTCGTCGACAAGGAGGTGCGACCGCACCTCGACGAACTCGAGAGCGGCGACCTCGAGCCCTATCCCCTGGTGCGTAAGCTGTTCGCCACCTTCGGGATCGACGAGATGGCACGAGAGTCGCTGACCAAGCGCCTGGACAAGATGCGGGCGGGTGCGGACGCGAAGTCCGGCGGCGGGGGCGGCATGTTCGGCGGTGGCCAGGGCGGCATGGGCTTCGTGGTGATCAGCGAGCTCTGTCGGGTCTCGATGGGGATGGTGACCGGCATGGGTGTCAGCCTGGGACTCACGGTGCCGACCATCCAGAGCCGGGGCACGCTGGCCCAGCAGGAACGCTGGCTGCCGGGTCTGGTGACCTACGAGAAGATCGGCGCATGGGCGATCACCGAGCCTGATTCAGGTTCTGATGCGTTCGGCGGGATGAAGTCCTACGTCGTGCGCGACGGGGACGACTACATCCTCAACGGCCAGAAGACGTTCATCACCAACGGTCCGGATGCCGACGTCGTCGTGGTCTACGCCAAGTTGGATGAGGGCGACGCCGCGGTGGACAAGCGTGACCGCAAGGTCCTGACGTTCGTCCTGGACCGTGGCATGGAGGGATTCGTCCAGTCGAAGCCGTTCCGCAAGATGGGTATTCACAGCTCGCGCACCGGTGAGCTGTTCTTCAACAACGTGCGCCTGGGCCGCGACCGGCTGCTCGGGGAGACCGAGGACAACGCCGCGGGCGATGGTCGCGACAGCGCCCGGTCGAGTTTCTCCGCCGAACGCATCGGGGTGGCGGCGATGGCGCTCGGCGTGATCGAGGAGTGCCTGCGGTTGTGTGTGGACTACGCCAAGACGCGGACGTTGTGGGGCAAGGAGATCGGCCAGTTCCAGTTGATCCAGCTGAAGCTGGCCAATATGGAGGTGGCCCGGATGAACGTGCGCAACATGCTGTTCCGGGTGATCGAATGCGCGCAGACCGGTACAGCGATCTCGTTGGCCGAGGCGTCGGCGATGAAGTACTACTGCTCGCAGGCGGCCACCGATGTGGCCATGGAGGCGGTCCAGCTGTTCGGCGGCAACGGGTACATGACGGAGTATCGCGTGGAGCAGCTTGCTCGCGACGCGAAGTCACTGATGATCTACGCCGGCAGCAACGAAGTGCAGATCACCCATGTGGCCAAGGGGTTGCTCAGCGGGTGAGCCAGCGAAGTTCTCCGGACCGATCGTGGTGGTGCCCGCCTCCGAGCGACACCACCAGGCCTGGGCACGCAGCGCAAGCACCCGCCGGCGTATGCGATATTCGGTCGCGCGCGGGATGCCCCACGTCGCCGCGTACCGTCCGCGGCCGAGCGGCCGCACCCGGTCGTGGGCACGCTCCCATCGCAGGGCGTCTGAAATCGCTTTAGACGGCCGGCCGGCAACGGTGAATCCCCCAGCACCGAGCGCCACCGCGAGTTCGGCGACGGTGGTGGGGCCATGGAGTTGCAGGTGTCGGGTCAGCACGTAGCGCAGGTCCGTCCCGCGCAACAACAGCAAGTCACTCATGGGCGACACCATCGCACCGGCCACCGACAGCAGGGGCGTTGTCGCTCGGAGGCGGGCAGCACCCCTATTGGTCCCCCGCGCCGAGCGCGCGCACCAGCGCCCGGTGTACCGCGCTGCGCCCCAACTGAACCTTGAACGCGTTCTGGCTCAGCGGGCGCGCACCCGACATGGCGTGGTGCGCGGCATCCCACAACATCGAATCCTCGGGGCGCCGGCCGACCAGCACCGCCTCCGCCGCGGGCACCCGCCACGGCCGCGGTGCCACCCCGCCGAGCGCGACCGCCGCCGACGACACGACCCCGTCGGTCAGCGTGAGGCCCACCGCCACCGACACCAGGGCGAAGGCGTAGCTGTGCCGGTCGCGCAGTTTCAGGTACCACGAACGAGCCGCACACGATGACGGCGGCAACTCCAGGGCGACGATCAATTCCGCTGGCCGTAGCCGGTTTTCGATGTGCGGGGTGTCGCCGGGCAGGGTGTAGAAGTCGGTGATCGGAATGCTCCGGGATCCGTCTGGGCCCTGAACATGGACCACAGCGTCCAGCATCGCCAGCGCCACCGCCATGTCGGACGGATTGGTGGCCACGCAGGCGTCACCGGCGCCGAACAGCGCGTGCTCGCGGTTGAAGCCGCCCACCGCCGCACACCCCGAGCCGGGCCGCCGCTTGTTGCACTGGTCGAATTCGGTCTGCATGAAATAGGGACACCGGGTGCGCTGCAACAGATTACCGCCGACGGTCGCCATGTTGCGCAACTGAGTGGTGGCCCCGCTCAGGATCGCCTGCGACAGGACCGGATACTGCGACCGGATCAGCGGATGGTTGGCCAGGGCACTGTTGGTGACGCCGGACCCGATGTGCACGCCACCGGACGCGGTTTCGATCACCGTGGTCAGCCCCAACCGCCGGATGTCGACAAGGGCAGCCGGTTCCAGCACGCCGTTCTTCATCAGGTCGACCAGGTTGGTTCCGCCGGCGAGGTAGTCGCCGCCGGTGTCGACGGCCGCGCGGATGGCGTCACCCACCGAGGCTGCGCGCTGAAAGCCGAAGGTCTTCACGTGGCGGCCGCCGTCGCCGCCTGCGCGATGGCCTCGACGATGTTCGAGTACGCACCGCACCGACAGATGTTGCCGGCCATCCGTTCCCGGATCTCGTCCTCGGTCAGCGGGACGCAACCCTGCAACGCTTCGCGACGATCACCGTCGAAGGACACGGCCGAGAGGTCTCCGCGGGCATGTTCGCGCAGCAGTGCGTGCGCCGACGAGATCTGCCCCGGCGTGCAGTACCCGCACTGGAACGCGTCATGTGACAGGAACGCCTCCTGTACGGGGCTCAGCTCCTCACCGGCGGCCAAGCCCTCGATCGTCGTCACCGACGACCCGTCGATCGACACGGCCAGCGCCAGGCAACTGACGATCCGTTCGTCGTCCACGGCCACCGTGCACGCACCGCACAAGCCGTGGTCACAGCCCTTCTTGGTGCCGGTCAGCCGGAGCTGTTCACGTAACAGGTCCAGCAAGGTGGTGCGGACGTCGACGCTCAACCGGTACGGAACACCGTTGACCGTCACATCGATGTCGTGTCGGGCAGTGGTGTCCATCAGCTCTCCCGCATCAGTTGTTCGACGGTGATGGGCAGCTCGCGGAGACGGCGGCCGGTGGCATGAAAGATCGCGTTGGCCACCGCGGCGGGCACGCCACACGCCCCGATCTCCCCGACGCCGCGAACGCCGATCGGGTCCAGCGCATAGTCGGGCTCGTCGACGAAGGTGATGTCGAAGTCGGGGCGGTCGGCGTGGGTGGGCACGTAGTACTCGCCGATGAGCTGCCCGGTGTCGCCGTCGTAGGGCACCTGCTCCAGCAAGGCCATGCCCACCCCGAAGGTGATGCCGCCCATCACTTGGTTACGAGCCAGCATCGGGTTCAGCACCCGTCCGCAGTCCAGCACGGCGACCCACCGGGTCACCGCCGCGCGGCCGATCTCCTCGTCGACCTCCACCTCGCAGAAGTGCGCCCCGAACGACTGGGACACCGTCTCGGTCTGGTCGCCGGCGTCGACGGAGACGGTGAAGCTCAGCTCGTCGACGTACCGTTGGCCACCACGGGCGATGACGTCGGCCACCGCCATCCGGTAGCTCGCGCCCACCACGTCGCCGTCGACGACGCTGATCTCCGCGAGACCGTGAAAGGGCATCTGTTCGTCGGTGCGAACCAACGCGAGCAGCCGGCCGTTCCACTGCGCCGCGGCGGCGTGGACCGCCGAACCCACGGTCGCCGTGGTTTGCGACGCCCCGCTGTAAGGGGCGTCCGGGAACGATGAATTCCCCGACTCGAACCTCAGCCCGCCCGGCGACAGCCCGCTGGCGTCGGCGGCCACCTGACACATGGCGGTGCGCACGCCGGTGCCGATCTCGTGAGTGGCCGAGGCGAAGGTCACCGCACCGTCGACGGCGGTGCGCACACTGCACGATGCCGGCATCCGCCGGCCCGGGTACGTCGCGGTGGCCATCCCCCAACCGATCTGGACTCCGCCCGCCGACAACGACCGGGGCGCCAACGGTCTCTTGTCCCAACCGAAACGCTCGGCTCCCTGCTGGTAGCAGTCCAGCAGATGCTTGCCCGCCCATGGTCTGCCGTTGGTCTGGTCGCGCTCGGCGTGGTTGCGGATGCGCAGCGTCAGCGGATCCATGCCCAGTTCGGCGGCGAGTTCGTCCATCGCCGATTCCAACGCGAACAGTCCGGGCGCTTCGCCCGGGCCACGCATGAAACACGGTGTGGGCGCGTTGATCCGGGTGACACGGTGTGACACCACCAGCCGTGGCGACTGATACAGGAAGCGGCTGGACAACCCCGCCGGCTCACAGAAGTGCGCCACCGTGGAAGTCTCGGTGCGGGTGTGGTGCTCGATGCTGGCAAGCGCACCGGTGTCGTCGGCGACCAGGGTGAGGTCCTGGTGCGTGCGCGGCCGGTGGCCCGTCGAGGAGAACATCTGATTGCGGGTCAGGACGAGTTTGACCGGGCGGTCGAGCTGCCGTGCGGCGACCGCGCAGAGCACCACATGCATCCACAGAAAGCTCTTCGAACCGAAGGCACCGCCGACCAGCGGGGAGATCACCCGCACGTTGGCTTCGGGCAGTCCCAGGTAGGCGGCCAGGGCCGCCCGCTCCCGGTGATCCAGCGGGTGGCGTCGTGGACCGTCAGTACGTCGCCATCCCACGCCGCGATGGTGGCGGACAGTTCGATGGGATAGTGCGCGTTGATCGGTGTCGTGTAGTGCGCACGCACCCGCGCCGGCAGTCGGGGCTCCTCGACCGGGCCGCGGCGATCTTGCAGTTTCTCCTCGTCCAGCTTCACGAAATGGTCCGGAAGGTAACTCCCGTAGCGGATCTCATCGGTCTCCAGCTGGGGCACCTCGGTCTGGTAGCGCAGCTCGAACAGGCTCGCGGCGTAGGTGGCACGTTCCGGTGAGTCGGCCACGACGACCGCCAGGTGTTGCCCGACATGCTGGACCGTCAGATCCGCGAGCGGCGGCCGCCGCTCCATCGGCAGGTCGAATGTCATGTCCACCGGCAGCCGATGCAGCACAGGACAATTCAGCGGTGTCAGGACATGCAGCACACCGGGGGCTGCCCCGGCGCGGGCAGCGCTGTCCCGCAGTGACTCCGCGATCACCATGCCGCTGGGCACCTGGGACTGGACGATCACCGCGTAGGTGAGGCCCTCGACCGGCGTGTCGGCGGTGTAGCGGGCCCGGCCGGTCACCTTGTCCCGGCCCTCGATCCGGGTCAGCGACCGACCGGTCTGCATGGTCGGCGGTGTCAACTGAACGCCCTGGTGTACTGCGGCGGAGGCACCAATGCGGCATCGAGATCCCCGGCGGCGTGCCGCGCCCACATCGGGTCGCGCAGCAGAGCACGCGCCAGGAAGACCGCGTCGGCCTGCTCGTCGGCGATGATCCGTTCGGCCTGTTCGGGTTCGGTGATCATGCCCACCGCCGATGCGAGAACACCCGCCTTGCTGCGCAGCGCGGCGGCGAACGGCACCTGATAGCCCGGACCCACCGGGATCGTCGCATCCGGCACCAGCCCACCGGTCGAGACGTCCATCAGATCCACACCGAGCTCCTTGAGCCGCGAGGCCAACTCCACGGACTCCCCCAGTGTCCACCCCACCCGCGGATCGTCGGTGTCACCGGCAAGCCAGTCGGTCGCCGAGACCCGGAAGAACAGCGGCAGATTCGCCGGCCACTCGCGGCGCACGGCGCTGACCACTTCCACCGCGAACCGCATCCGGTTCTCCAGGCTTCCGCCGTACTGGTCGGTGCGGGCGTTGGATTGCGGGGACAGGAACTGGTGAATCAGATATCCGTGCGCGCCATGCAGTTCGAGCACCTGGAAGCCGGCCGCCGCCGCACGCCGGGCCGCCGCCGCGAACGACTCGACGATCGATTCGATCTCGGGCACCCGCAGTTCGGTCGGGGCCGGCAGCCGGCCGAACGGCACCGGGCTGGGACCGACCGTCGGCCAGCTGTGCACGGCGCGGCTCTCGTCGGGCCATGGCCGCCCCGTCGAGCCCTTGCGTCCGGCGTGGACCAGCTGGATTCCGGGCACCGCCCCCTGCTCGGAGATGAACCCGGTGACACGTCGAAAGTTGGCGGCCTGGGTGTCGTTCCACAGCCCGACGTCGTAGATGCTGCTGCGGCCCACCGGATCGACCGCCGTCGCCTCCACCATCACCAGCGCCGCGCCGCCCACCGCCCGGGAGCCGAGGTGCTGCAGGTGCCAATCGGTCGGCGACCCCATGTCCGGGCCGTCCGGGACGGCGGAGAACTGCATCATCGGTGACATCCAGACCCGGTGCGCGAAGGTCACCTCGCGAACGGTCAACGGGGTGAACAACCGACTGCTCATGAGGCGACCCGGTGCGCGGGTGCCACGGCATCACATCCCAGGAACGCCCGTGCGGCGCGATCCAGCGATTCGGCTCCGGGACCGTGCTCGGTGGCGAACCGGGCCGGCTCGGGTTCGGCCATGTCGAAGGGATAGTCGCTGCCGCAGACGATTCTGTCCGTGCCGGCCAGCCGGCCGAGTAACGCCAGCTGATCGCTGCCGTGCGTCACGGTGTCGAAATACAGATCCCGGAACGATTCGCCTGGACGGCGTGCGGCGCGGGCACTCACATCTGCGCGCGCCGACCAGGCGTGATTCCAGCGGCCCAGCAGCCCGGGGGCACAGCCGCCACCGTGGACGAAACAGATTCGTAGGCCCGGCAGCTCGTCGACGAGCCCGCTGAGCAGCAACGCCGCCACCGCCGTTGCGGTCTCCACCGGATTGCCGATCAGGTTTGCCAGGTAGTAGTTCGACCACTCCGGCCGACCCAGCTGCATGGGGTGCACCAGAACCGCCAGATTCAACCGTGCCACCTCGGCCAGGACATGACGAAGCGGGTCACTGTCCAGGGATCCAGCGCCCACCACGGGCGGAATGGCGACACCGGCAACCCCCTCGACGGCGGCCATGGACTCGAGTTGGCGCGTCACCTGCGCGGCATCGCCGAGCGTCACCATGCCCAGTCCGACCAACCGCCCGCCGCTGCGACCGACGACGTCAGCGAGTGCGGCGTTGAAGGCGTCGGCGTAACCGACCGCGCCCGCCGTGGCGCCGAGCGGGAAGGCGAACGGCGGCGCCGACAACACCCGCACGCCGACGCCCACCCGGTCCATGTCGGCCAGCGCCGCATCCGCATCGCTCATCGCGTCGGTCGCGATGGACAGCGGCAGGTCACCGAGATGGAGTTGGCCGTCGCGGTCGTGCATCGGGCCGTATGGCGCCTCCGGTGGCAGGCCGAACAACTCGCGCGGCAGCCAGTGCGCGTGGACGTCGACGACACCGTCGGCCAGTGCAGAAGTGATCACCGGGTGCCCAACCGTTCGGTCTCCGACCGGTCCAGCGGAAGGGCGGCGTTGGCGCTGTCCAGATGTTCCACGGTGGTGAACACCAGATCATCGTCGCCGATGTTCTCGATGTCGTGCAAAAGGAACTCACCCGGGCCGAAGTGGAAGTGGCGTGTCTCACCGGCTTGGTAGGAGACTTCCCGGACCGTGCCGTCGTGGGTGTGCTGCCGGCTGCGCCCCGCGTTGACCGCGGTCCAGAAGTAGTCCAGCACATGGCGATGGGCGTGCCAGCGTTCGCCCGGTGCCAGCCGGATCTCCCAGACACGGACCCGGTGGTTCTGGCTGAGCAGCCGCGACCCGACGTTGCCGTCGTAGGCGTGGTCGTCGAATTCGACTCTCAGCCAGTCCGGCCAGCTCTCGAAATCCGTCGCGACGAGTTCGCCCGCCAGGGGCAGGTCGGCGAGAAAATTGTTGTCGGTCATCGGTCTTCCTTTCTCGACTGCTAACGTCCGGGTCCGTAGAGCCCGAAACGCAGGTCTGGATCACCCGGGATCCAGGTGTTGTGGAACTGGGAACGCTCGCCCATGTCCACGACTCGGCGCAGGAGCGAGTCGCTGAGTTGGAGTTGAGCGGGTTCCCATTTGGTCAGCGCGGAGACGATGTCGCCGCCGGCGTCATGCAGCGCCGCGGCCAGCGCCCACCCGTCGGCGGCGGCCTTGGCCGTCCCGGCGGCGGCATGCGGCCGGGAAGCACAGGCGGCATCGCCGATGAGCGCGACCCGGCCCAGCGCCATCTTCGATGACCGGACGTCGGAAAGCACCTGCAGGTAGGGCGTTTCGGTGGCCAACACCACCTCGGCCACGGCGGGGGCGAACGCGTCGGCGGCCGCTTGCCGCATCTCGCGGACGTAGCGATCCTGGACCTGCCCGGGGTGCACCGAGACCGAGCCGTGGAACCCTCGCTTGTCGATCAGCATCTCGGTCAGGTCCGGCCCGGGTGCCACGTTGCGGTACCAGACATAGTTCATCAGTCGGTGCTCGGCACCAAGCCCGTCTTCGCCGGGGATGGGGTACATGGTGATGTGTGAATGCGGGATGACGTCGTAGGTGATGGCATCGTCGAGCGTGTCGCGGGTCGATGGGCTCAGCGCGGAGCGCGCCACGGTGCCGCGCCATCCGATGTAACCGGCGTACGCCAGCTTCGCGTCGGGGTCGAACCGCTCGCGGGCCGTGGAGGTGATCCCGTCGGCGAAGACGACCAGCTCAGCTGACGCGGTGGTACCACTGACGAACCGTACAGTGGCCCGGTCGGCATCCTGGCTGAATCCGCAGGCGTACTCGCCGTAGTGGTAGTGCTCGGTGCCGAAGTCGGCGAGCAACGCTCGATAGAACGTCCCCCAGGACGTGTAGGTCCACGTCGCCTTCTCGCGGTGGGCGACACCGCCGTCGCGCTGCAGGTACTGGACGTAGGAGGTCGAGGTCTGCAGGTCGGCCAGGTTCTGATCGCTGCGTTCGGCGAACCACCGCACGGTGTCTGGTTGCAGGACGATGCCGCTCCCCCGGCCGTCCAGCGGCGTGGGTGTGCGTTCGTAGACTTCCACCCGAAACCCGATGTCGCGCAATAACAGTGCGACGGTCAGGCCGCCGATCGACCCGCCGACGACGACGGCCGATGCGCCGGTGTACGCATTCACGATTGACTCTTTTCGACGTGCTGGACAGCGGGGATGGTGACGGGGTCCGCGGGCATGGGTACCCCGCGGGTCTCGCTCGCGAAGGCCAATCCGACAACGGCGACCAGGCCCAACGCCGACACCCAGGCGGTAGCTTGACCGAGGTTGCCGCCGAACCACGTGGTCGCGATGACACCGGCGCTCAGCGGCCCCAGTGCGGTGACGTAGCGGCCGACGCTGTTGCAGACGGCCAGCGCGGTGGCACGAACGCTGGGCGGGAAGAGTTCCGGAGCATAGATGAACGTGCCGGACAGTGCGCCGAACAGTCCGAAGCCGAGAACTGGCATGGCGTAGAGGAATTCGACGTAGTCCCGCTCGACGGGAAAGGTCCAGGCGATGCTCAGCGCCGACACCGCGAAGCTCATCAGGAACGTTGCCCGCCGGCCGATGAGATCGGCGATGAATCCCCAGGAGGCGTATCCGAGGACACCGCCGGCGTTGAACAGCATGGCGGCCATCGCGACGCGGTGATCGGCCAGCGCGGCCGGCAGGTGTGCGGCCATCGTCAGCTGCCTGATGATCTGCGGGTACCAGGTGGAGACGCTCCAGAAGGTGATCAGTGCACCGGTGGCCAGTGCGGTGCAGACCAGCATCGGCCGCCGCAGCGGCGGGCTGAACAGCCGCCACAGCACGAATCTGTCGTGTGCTGCGTTGAGGCCCTGCGCTTTCCGTTGCCGGCGCGAGTGCAGGTGGGCACTGATCTCAGGCGGCTCCGGGACGAAGCGCCGGATGAACCAGACCACGAAGGCGGGCAGACCGGCCAGCATCAGCATGGCACGCCAGCCCTGGCTGCCGAACAGGGCGTAGGCGCCGGCGGCGGCGAAGAATCCGGCCGCGTAGCCCGACATCATCACACCCCCGGCACGGGCCCGGAAGCGATTGCGCCAGGTCTCGGCGATCAGTGCCGCGCCGACCGGCGCCTCGACCCCCGAGCCCAGACCGGCGATGAAGCGCAGGATGCCCAGCTGCCACCAGTTGTCGGCGAAGGCGGCCGCCGCGCTGAACACCGCGTAGGTCAGGATCCCGGCGGACAGCACCTTGGTGCGGCCGAAATAGTCGGCCAGGATGCCGAACAGGATGCCGCCGGTCGCCCACCCGACGAGGAACAGCGCCATCGTGAGGCCGCCGTACAGTCCGATCGTGGCACGGGTGGCTTCGATTCCACTGCCCGGCAACAGCTCTGACATGGCCGGTCCGAGCACCAGGACGTAGAGGCTGCCGGCGAAGCCGTCGAGCCCCCAGCCCAGGGTGGTGCCGGCCAGGACCAGCCATTGAGTCCGGCTGATTTCCTGTCGCCACCCGATTCGGGTCGGCGGTGGCGCGCTGGTTTCGGTCGGCATGGGATTCCTCTCACTGCGTTGTCGATCGGCCATGTCGGATCAGTTCAGTCGGCTGGTCTGCTGGTCGCCGTACCAGTCGACCGGCTCGGCGGCGGTCCGGACGACGACGGTCTTGATCCAGGAGAAGTCGTCGAACGACTCGGTGCCGGCGTCCTTGCCCATCCCGGACTCCTTGACCCCGCCCCACGGCAGGGACGGTTCCAGCCGGTGGTGGTCGTTGACCCACACCATCCCGGCCACGATCTGTTCGGCGACGCGGTGTGCGCGGGCGACATCGGTGGTCCACACACCGGCCCCGAGTCCGTAGCGGTTGTCGTTGGCCAGCCGCACCGCCTCGGCTTCGTCGTCGAACGGAATCACCACGGCGACGGGGCCGAAGATCTCCGTGCTGGCCACGGTCATGTCCATGGCGGCTTCGCAGAGCACCGTGGGCTCGAGGAAGAATCCCGCCGACAGGTGAGGCTCGAGCACCGGGACACCACCGCCGGCGGCCAGCCGCGCTCCCTGCGCGAGGCCCGTTTCGATCAGCGCTCGAACCTTGTCGCGTTGGGTAGCGCTGATCAATGGGCCCATCTGGGTGGTGGGCAGCGCCGGGTCGCCCAGCCGGATGGCTCGGGCGCGGGCCGCCAACGCATCGACGAACGCGTCGTAGATGGCGCGATGGACGAGGAATCGTGACCCTGCGACACAGGATTGGCCGGCGGCCACGAACGCCGCGAATGCGGCGCCCTCGGCGGCGACGACGGGATCGACGTCGTCGAAGACCAGGATCGGGGTTTTGCCGCCGAGTTCGGCGGTGACTCGGGCGAACCGCGACGCCGTCGCCACCGCGGCGGCCCGGCCGGCTTCGGTGCCGCCGGTCAGCGTGATCTTGGCGATGTCGGGATGCTGGGTGAGCCGTTCGCCGGCGGTACGCCCGCCGGTGACGACGCCGAGCACACCATCGGGAAGCCCGGCCTCGGTGAGGATTTCGGCGAGGGCCAGCGTGGTGAGCGGAGTCAGTTCCGACGGTTTCACCACGACGGTGTTGCCGTTGGCCAAGGCGGCCGACAGACTGCGGGCCAGGATGAGCATCGGATGGTTGAACGGGGTGATGATGCCGCACACGCCCAGCGGCAGACGCTGCTGGTAGGTCAGGTACGGTCCGTCACCGGGGAGCACCGCCGTGCGCTGCGTGGCCAGCAGGCCGGCGTTATAGCGGAACCATTCCGGGACACGGGACAGCTGCGCGCGGGTTTCGGTGATCGGGCGCCCGTTGTTCTGCGCCTCCAGGGTGTACAGCCGTTCGGCGGCCGCCTCGATGGCGTCGGCCATCCGCAACAGCAGCCGTCCGCGTTCGCTGCGGGTCAGCTGGGGCCACGGACCACTCTCGAACGCTGCCCGCGCCCGTGCCACGGCCGAGTCGACGGCGGCCGCCGAGTCTTCGGCAACGGTGGCGATGACCTCCCCGGTCGAGGGATTGACGATGTCCCGCACGGCCGAGGGGCTGTCGGCGGCTGGGGTCGGTGTACCGGTGGTGACGCGGGTGGGAGTGCTCATGGATATGAGTGTCGTCACACGCGACCACCACCTCAATGTCTCTGAAGACATAGTTCATTCGAAATGGTGTCTCTACGGACATGCTCCGGCAGACTGGGGGTGTGACCGATCACCCGCCCGCCCAACGCCCCGGGTTGGAACTGCTGACCTGGCTGGATGCGTTGCGTGTGCTGAGCACCGCCGCGACAGCGGACACCGATCTGGACCAGGTGCTGCACCTGGTCGCCGACACCGCCAGGAAGCTGCTCGGCTTCGATTTCTGCGGCGTGCTGGTGCCCGACGACGAGTGCAAGCGGCTGCGGATCGCGGGCTGGAGCGGTCTGTCCGACGACTACGTCCAGCGGGTCAACTCCGATCGGCCGATTCAGCTGGACAGCACCTCGCCGTCGAGCCGCGCCTTCCACACCGGCACCGCGGTGGCCGTCCGCGATGTGACGGCCGAACCGGGGTTCGCGATGTGGGCGGGCGTCGCCCGCGAGCAGGGCTACCGCGCGGTGATCGCGGTGCCGTTGGTGGCGCACAACGAGGTGCTCGGCACCCTGAACGGCTACTACGCGCCGATGCACACCTTCACCCAGCACGCCGTCGCGCGGATGACTCTGCTGGCCAACCACGCCGCCATCGCGCTGACCTCGTCCAGCCGGCTCGACGAACTGCGGGCCCTGAACATCTCGCTGCTCGAGCAGCGCGATGCGCTGCGGCGGTCGGAGCAGATCCACGAGCGCCTGCTCGGAGTGACCCTGCGGTCCGGCGGCCTGGACGGAATCGCGACGACGTTGCGGGAGCTGATCGGCCAGCCGGTGTTGATCGACGACGCGAGGCACGCCACCCTCGCGCTGGCCGGGGAAAGTGGGGAATTCCCCGACGCACAGTGGCGGGCCGCCAAGTCCGACGGCAGTGCGGGTTCCACGCCCGCACCCGTCGGCGACGACGCCGGGGCGGCCACATCCTGGCAGATGTTCAGCAGCGCCGTTCGACTGGGCGACGAAGTGGTGGCCCGAATCTGGTTCCCCGCCAACAACTCCCCGTCGGGGCGATCGACTCACGAGCCGTCGAACACGGCTCGCTGGTGGTCGCCCTGGAGTTGCTGCGGGCCCGTACGGCCGCAGAGGTGGAGAATCGGCTGCGCGGCGAGCTACTGGCCGACCTGCTCGCCAGCCGGGCCGCCCCGGGCGACGACCTCCTGGTGCGGGCGGGCCGCCTGGGTCATGATCTGAGCCTGCCGCATCTGGCGATGGTCGCCGGGCTGACCGGACCGGGCGGTCAGGCCGAACCACGGCTGTACGAACGGGCACTTTCGCAGGTCGCCAGGCTGGCCTCCGGCTTTCGTCCTCGCCCGCTGGCAGCCATGCATGGCGGTCACATCGTCGTCCTGTGGCCGGCGGCGGCAACGGCACAGCCGACCGACGACCCGGTGCCTGCGATGGTGATGCGCACCCTGGAGATGTCGGTTCCCGGCACCTCGGTGACGGTGGCGGTCTCCGACCAGGTCTCGGCCATGTACGGCGACTCGTACCGGATCGCCAAGGGGGTGCTGGAGATAGCGGTGCGGGCCGGACGCACCGGTGCCGTGCTCGCCGTCGAGGATCTCGGCATCCTCGGGCTGCTGCTTCAGATCGACGAACCGGCGAAACTGGCCGACTTCGCGCTGCGCATTCTGAAGCCGGTGGTCGACTACGACACCGACCACCGCACCGAACTCGTCGCGACGCTGCGCGCCTACCTCGCCTGCCGGCGTGATCGAGCAGCCACCGCGGCCCGGCTGGTCATCCACCCCAACACGGTTGCCCAGCGGCTGCGCCGCATCGAGAAGCTCTGCGACCACGACCTCGACGACCCGGCCGCCGTCATGCAACTGGCCGCCGCCATGACCGTGTACGACCTAGCCGTGCTGCCGTGAACCGGCGCGCTGGGCGCGAGCACTCTGGTACAGGCAGATCGCCGCGGCGGCAGCCACATTGAGGCTCTCCGCACCACCGGCCATCGGGATCGTCACCCGGTGATCGGCCAGCGCCGCCAGCTCGGCGGACAGCCCGTGCGCTTCGGGGCCGAACACCCACGCGGTCGGCGAGCCCAGCATCGGATCGGCGTCGTCGAGGCTGACCTCACCGTCCAGCGTCGTGGCAAGGACCTGCAGACCCGCGCCGCGCAGCCGCGCCAAGGCTGCATCCGAGTCCGATGCGATGACCACCGGCACCGCGAAGATGCTGCCGGCCGAGGACCGCAGACACTTGCCGTTGTAGGGATCCACGCTGTGCCCGGCGAAGACGACCGCGGCCGCGCCCATCGCGTCGGCCAGCCGGATCAGCGTTCCGGCGTTGCCCGGTTCGGACAGATCGACGGCCACCACCAGCAACGGCGGATCGGCCGCGAGAACCTCGTCGAGATCCACCTCCGGCAGCCGGCACACCGCGACCAGCCCAGATGGAGTCACCGTCTCCGACAACGCTTTTGCCGCTCGCTCAGTCACCTCGTGGACGGGTAATCCGGACAGCAGGCCGGCATGCCGGTCGCGCGCCGCCTCGGTGGCGAACACCTCGATCACCAGGCCGCGCCGAGCGGCCGCCTCCACGAGATTGGGCCCCTCGGCCAGAAAGTGCCCAGCACGACGACGCCCGGTGTGGCGCTGCAGTTTTGCTGCAGCCACCACCCGGGCGGATCGTTCAGTGAGTGCCGTTATCAGGCGGCTTCACCGGAAGGAGCGTTGACATCCTCCGGCAGCGCCTTCTTGGCGATGTCGACCAACGCGGTGAACGCGGCCGGGTCGCTGACCGCGATCTCGGCCAGGTTCTTGCGGTCGACCTCGACACCGGCAGCCTTGAGGCCCTGAATCAGCCGGTTGTAGGTGATGTCGTTGGCGCGGGCCGCCGCGTTGATGCGGGAGATCCACAGCTTGCGGAACTCACCCTTGCGGGCGCGACGGTCCCGGTAGGCGTAGGTCAACGAATGCAGCTGCTGCTCTTTGGCTTTGCGGTAGAGCCGCGAGCGCTGGCCGCGGTAGCCCTTCGACGCCTTCAGTACTGTGCGCCGCTTCTTCTGGGCATTGAGTGCGCGCTTCACGCGTGCCATTGCGGTGTTCCTATTCTCGTTCGGTCAAAACAAAGGGGGCTACGGTGATCAGCGGCGATCAGCCGTTCAGCATCGCGTTGACACGCTTGGTGTCGTTGGCCGACACGACGGTGCGGCCGTCCAGGCGGCGGGTGCGCTTGGACGCCTTGTGCTCGAGCAGGTGGCGACGATTCGCCTTCTGCCGCACGATCTTGCCGGTGCCGGTCTTGCGGAAGCGCTTGCTGGCTCCGCTGTGGGTCTTGGCCTTGGGCATTGGTCCTCTGTTCTAGGTGGTCTCAGGGTTGTCGGTGGGCTGTGCCTCGGCCGGGCGCCCGGCGGGGGCGTCGGCGTCGTGCGCCGCCTTGGCGCGAGTCTTCGCGCCGCGGTGCGGTGCCAGCACCATCGTCATATTGCGGCCGTCCTGCTTGGCGGACGTTTCGACGAAGCCGTAATCGGCGACGTCGGCGCCCAACCGCTGCAGCAACCGGTACCCGAGTTCGGGCCGGGACTGCTCGCGACCGCGGAACATGATCGTGACCTTGACCTTCGACCCGGCCTCCAGGAAGCGGATCACGTGACCCTTCTTCGTCTGGTAGTCGTGGTCGTCGATCTTGGGCCGCAGCTTCTGTTCCTTGACGACGGTCTGCTGCTGGTTCTTGCGAGACTCGCGCTCCTTGAGAGCCGTCTCGTACTTGTACTTCCCGTAGTCCATGATCTTGCAGACCGGTGGTCTGGCATTCGGGGCTACTTCGACAAGATCGAGATCGGCATCCGCGGCGACGCGGAGGGCGTCTTCGATGCGCACGATGCCTACCTGCTCCCCACCCGGTCCGATCAGGCGGACTTCAGGTACGCGGATGCGCTCGTTGACGCGGGTCTCAGTGCTGATGGGGCCTCCCTGGTTCGGTTTTCTGTTCGGACCGTCGCGGTGTCACGCGGGGAACAGCCAGGAGAAGACCACGCCATCAGCGAGAAGGCCCTGCATGAAGCAGGGCCCAGTGCCGACCGATCACGGCAGTGCCGCCTGCGAACCCGCAGAACAGATACCGTTGAGGTATCCGTGACCGGACCGCCGTACCTGCGAAAATATCCGCGGCCGACGGTGGGAGTGGGACTCCACTTGCTGTCCCTGGCGTAGGCCGGGACGGTCGTGCATGCCAGTCTAGCAGGCATGACGGATTCCTCTGCATCGCCTTCTGACGCCGACCTGCCCGCTCGCGAACTCGCCGAGATTCCCGCGGTCGAAGTGATCACCCGGGCGGCGGTCATGTTGATGAGCGCGGCGGCCGAGAAACTCGGGCTGTCCTCCCCCGATCCCGACACCAGCGAACACCGTGACCTCGACGAGGCCCGCCGCCTCATCACCGCGCTGGCCGGCCTGGTGACCTCGTCGGCGGAATACCTCGGCCCGCACGCCGGTCCGGTCCGCGACGGGCTGAAGAGCCTGCAACTCGCGTTCCGGGAAGCCAGTGCAGCGCCCGACGAGCCCGGCCGCGGCCCTGGCGAGAAATACACCGGCCCCGTCTGGTAGCGCGGCACAGACAATTCCGATGACGAGCGAATATCCTCGCCCCCTATGACCGTCACCACGAGTCGGCCAACTTCGAGATTCCGTTGGGTGCCCGCCGCCGCCGGCTGGATCATCGGCGTCATCGCCACGCTGTCACTGCTCTCGAGCGTGTCCACGGTGCTGCGGCACCTCATCCGGATCCCTCGGGAGTTCATCAACGACTACATCTTCAACTTCCCCGACACCAGCTTCGCGTGGGCGTTCGTGCTGGCGTTGCTGGCCGCCGCGCTGGCGGCTCGCAAACGCATCGCCTGGTGGATCCTGGTCTTCTACATGGTCGCCGCTGCGGTCTGGAACGTCGCCGACCTACTCAGCGGCGACGATTCGGCCGCCATGGACATCGGCGAGCTCATCGGCCTGGTGTTCCACGTCGCCGCGGTCGGCTTCCTGCTGTTGGCCTACAAGGAGTTCTGGGCCCGGGTCCGGCGCGGCGCCCTGGTCAAGGCGGCCGCCACCCTGGTGGCCGGGCTGACCGTCGGCACCCTGATCGGCTGGGGATTACTCGAACTGTTCCCCGGTTCGCTGGCCCGCGACGACCGGTTCTGGTACGCCCTGAACCGGGTCAGCGCCTTCGCCGGCGCTGACGCCGACTCGTTCTCCGGCCACCCCCATGTGCTGGTCAACGCCCTGCTCGGCCTGTTCGGCGCACTGGCGCTGATGGTCGCCGCGATCGTGCTGTTCCAGTCGCAGCGCGCCGACAACGCGCTGACCGGTGAGGACGAGTCGGCGATCCGCGGACTGTTGGAGACCTACGGCAAGAACGACTCGTTGGGCTACTTCGCCACCCGCCGCGACAAGTCGGTGGTGTTCGCCCCCAGCGGCCGGGCGGCGATCACCTACCGCGTCGAGATCGGGGTGTGTCTGGCCAGTGGGGATCCGGTGGGCGACCCGCGTGCCTGGCCACAGGCGATCAGCGCCTGGCTGGATCTGTGCCAGGACTACGGCTGGGCGCCCGGGGTGATGGGCGCCAGCTCGACCGGTGCCCAGGCGTTCCGGGAAGCCGGTCTCAATGCCCTGCAACTCGGTGACGAAGCCATCCTCTATCCCGACCAGTTCCACCTCTCCGGGCCGGACATGCGCGCGGTGCGCCAGGCCGTCACCCGGGCGCGCCGTGCCGGGCTGACAGTCCGGATGCGGCGCCATCGCGATTTCTCCGCGCAGGAGATGGCGGAGGTGATCCGGCGGGCCGACGCCTGGCGCGACACCGAGACCGAACGCGGCTTCTCGATGGCCCTTGGCCGGCTCGGCGACGCCGCCGACGGTGACTGTCTGCTGGTGGAGGCGGTTGGTCAGGACAATGAAGTGGTCGCCATGTTGTCGTTGGTGCCGTGGGGCAACAACGGGCTGTCCCTGGACCTCATGCGCCGCTCTCCGCAGTCCCCGAACGGCACCATCGAGTTGATGGTCACTGAACTGGCGCAGAACGCCGAGGACATCGGCGTCAGCCGGATCTCGTTGAACTTCGCCATGTTCCGTGCCGCGTTCGAACAGGGCGCCCAACTGGGCGCCGGCCCGGTGGCCCGGCTGTGGCGAGCGGTGTTGGTGTTCTTCTCCAAATGGTGGCAGCTTGAGACGCTCTACCGGTCGAACATGAAATACCAGCCGCAGTGGGTGCCACGGTACGCCTGCTACGAGGACGCCCGGTTGATCCCGCGCGTCGGAGTCGCGTCCGTCATCGCCGAAGGCTTTCTGGTGCTGCCGTTCTCGCGACGCACCAAACAGCACACCGGCCACCACTCCTCGGTGCCGCACGATCTGGTCGCCACCGGACGGCTGCACGCCGACGGCAGCGCGCCGGACAGCGTCGAACCCGCCACCGAGCCCGTCAAGACCGAGGAGTCGCGGCTGCCCGACCAGGTACGGGTTCGGCTGGCCAAGCTGAAAGCGTTGCAGGACAACGGCGTCGATGCCTATCCCGTCGGCCGGCCGCCCAGCCACACCGTGGCGCAGGCCCTGGCCGCCGCCGATGATGTCATCCTCAGCGTGGCCGGCCGGATCCTGCGTACCCGCGACTACGGCGGGGTGATATTCGCCCAGTTGCGGGACTGGTCCGGCGATGTGCAACTGCTGCTGGACAAGGCCGAACTGGACGGCACCGCCGAGGACTTCGCCGCTGTCGACCTCGGCGATCTGGTCGAGGTGACCGGCCACATGGGCTACAGCAAGAACGGCACCCGCTCGGTGCTGGTCCAGCACTGGCGGATGCTCGGAAAGTGCCTGCGCCCCTTGCCTGACAAGTGGAAAGGCTTGCAGGATCCCGAAGCCCGGGTCCGTGCGCGCTACGTCGACCTGGCGATCAACCCGGAAGCCCGCGACCTGATCCGCGCCCGCAGCAATGTGCTGCACGCGATCCGTGAGACCTTGTTCGCCAAGGATTTCCTCGAGGTCGAGACCCCGATCCTGCAACAGATCCATGGCGGAGCCAACGCCCGCCCGTTCAAGACCCACATCAACGCCTACGACCTGGACCTGTACCTGCGGATCGCCCCCGAGCTCTACCTCAAGCGGTTGTGCGTGGGTGGCGTCGAGCGAGTCTTCGAGCTGGGCCGGGCATTCCGCAACGAGGGTGTCGACTTCAGCCACAATCCGGAATTCACCTTGCTGGAGGCCTACCAGGCGCACGCCGACTATCGGGTGTGGATCGACGGGTGCCGGGAGCTGATCCAGAACGCCGCGGTGGCCGCCAACGGCTCGGCGGTGGTGATGCGGCCCCGCGACGCGGCCGACGGGCGGCTCGAGCCGGTCGACATCTCCGGAGCGTGGACGGTCAAGACCGTGCACCACGCGGTGTCCGAGGCGCTCGGTGAACACGTCGACGCCCAAACCGACCTGGCCACCCTGCGCCGGCTGTGCGACTCCGCACGGATCCCGTACCTCACGCACTGGGACGCCGGTGCGGTGGTTCTCGAGATCTACGAACGGCTCGTCGAAGACCGGACCGAGGCCCCTACCTTCTACACCGACTTTCCGACCTCGGTGTCACCGTTGACCCGTCCGCACCGCGACACGCCCGGCGTGGCCGAGCGATGGGATCTCGTTGCCTGGGGAGTCGAGCTGGGCACCGCCTACAGCGAGCTCACCGATCCGGTCGAGCAGCGTCGCCGGCTGCAAGAGCAGTCGCTGCTGGCGGCCGGTGGCGACCCGGAAGCGATGGAGCTCGACGAAGACTTCCTGCAGGCCATGGAATACGCCATGCCGCCGACCGGCGGCCTCGGCGTGGGCGTCGACCGGGTCGTCATGCTGATCACCGGCCACAGCATCCGCGAGACGTTGCCGTTCCCACTGGCCAAGCCGCGCTAGCGGACAGCTGCCTCACAGCGACCGCCAAGGAAGTGTGGTCACGATGTACCCGTGACACCTTCGACGACGGTGGTCGCCGACACGCTGCTGGCGGACGCGGCGAGCCCTATCCGCCAACATGTTTCGTTGATCCACGGCTGGTTGCCGCTGACCGTGCAGATCCTGACCGCGGTGGTGCTGGTGCTTGCCGTCGGCTGGCGCACGCGCCGGTGGCGACTGCTGTGGCTGCCGCTGGCCGCGGCGGTCGGCATCGCGGCCGCGGCGTACACCTACTGGAGCATCTCCGACGACGGCCTGGCCGGCGACCCGGCGCCGAACCAGTTGTGGGTGTGGATCGCTTTGACCGGCCTGGCCGTGATCGTCGCGATCGCCGGGTGGCGAGGCGCCCGCTGGTGGCGGCGGGGGATGTCGGTGCTGGCGGTGCCGTTGTGCGCGCTGTCGTCGGCGCTGATGCTCAATCTGTGGGTGGGCTACTTCCCCACTGTGGCGACCGCGTGGAATCAGCTGACCGCGGGGCCGCTACCGGATCAGACCGACCGTGCCACCGTCACCGCCATGGTGGTCCATCACGCCATGCCGGCCACCGGCACGGTGGTGTCGGTGACGATCCCCTCCGACGCCTCGCACTTCACGCATCGAAACGAACTGGTGTACCTGCCGCCGGCGTACTTCGCCACCAATCCGCCGCCGAAGCTGCCGACCGTGATGATGATCGGCGGCGAATTCAACACGCCCGCCGACTGGTTGCGGGCCGGCAACGCGGTCAAGACCATCGACGAATTCGCCGCAGCCCATCACGGGAATGCCCCCGTTTTCGTCTTCGTCGATTCCGGTGGAGCGTTCAACAACGACACCGAGTGCGTCAACGGGCCGCGTGGCAATTCGGCCGATCATCTGACCAAGGATGTCGTCCCGTTCATGGTCTCGAATTTCGGCGTGAGCGCCGATCGGGCGAACTGGGGTGTGGTCGGCTGGTCGATGGGTGGCACCTGCGCTGTGGACCTCACCACCATGCACCCCGACATGTTCAGCACTTTCGAGGACATCGCCGGCGATTTCGCCCCGAACTCGGGCAACACCAGCCAGACGATCGCCCGGCTTTTCGGGGGTGATGCGGCGGCCTACGCCAGCTTCGACCCGGCGACGGTCATCACCAAACACGGCCACTACCAAGGTATCTCCGGATGGTTCGCCATCTCCGGCAATCCGTCGGCGCAACATCGGCTGCCCGCGGTGATCGACGTCGGTGCCACCGGCCTTGGCGGCCGCGACGCCAGCCCCAACCCGGGCGACCAAACCACCGCTGCCAACACGCTGTGCGCCTTGGGCAGCGCCAACGGCATCAACTGCGCGGTCGTCGCCGCGCAGGGCAAACACGACTGGCCCTTCGCGGCCCGCGCGTTCACCGCGGCGCTGCCCTGGTTGGCGGGTCAGATCGGCACTCCCGGGGTGCCCCAGGTCGCATTGCCGGGACCGCCGGCGCCGCCGCCGGGGCCGGTCACGATCGCGGCCGCGGGAGGTCCGCCCGGAGTACGGTGACTACATGGCCGACGAGCCCAGCACCGCACCCACGGATGAGCCGGATTACACCCAGGCCGGCGTCCCGACTTTCGAGTCGGTGCGGGAGAAGATCGAGACGCGGTACGGGACTGCACTGGGCGCAGCGGAATTGGCCGCCGAGACCCCCGAGGGCCGCAGCGTCGAGCAGCAGTACGAAGAGCGACAGAAGGCGGCGGCACAGCGGCTGGAGGATATCCGCGCGGCCATGCACAAATCGGATGGCGCCGGCGACTAGCTGCGCAGCCCAGCGAGGATGATCTCGATCAGATGACCGGCGCGGGTGTCCCATTCGTCGTCATCGATCTTCATTAGGGACCCCAGGAGCAGCACCACGTCACGGGCGTCGACGTCGGGCCGCGCCACCCGCTGCGCTTTGGCCGCGTCCAGCAGCAGGGTGATCGCCTCGGCGATCGAACCGACGCTGTGCCCGGCGAGGTCGGTCCGCACGCTCGCGGTGACCGCGGCGAACACCCCGCGTTTGACCCGCGCGTATTCGGCAACCCGGCGCAGCCAGCTGTGCAGCGCCTCCAGCGGCGGCTGCTCGGCCAGCAGTTCCGGCGCCGCCGCGACCAGGGCTTCGACGTCCGCGCGGTAGACCTCGATCAGCAGGTCATCGCGAGTCGGAAAATGTCGATACAGCGTCCCCTGGCCGACACCGGCCGCCTTGGCGACCTCGTTGAGCTTGAGCTCTCCCGGGCGCACCACCAGAGCCCGAGCGCACTCCACGATTCGCGCCCGGTTCTGGGCGGCGTCGGCGCGCCGGGGTACTGACGCCATTCGCTTCCCTTCACACCGATCGAAGCGGACACATGTCCGCTACTCTGGAACAAACGGATACGTGTCCACTTTAGCTTTAGCGCAGGAGGCAGAAGGCAGATGTCAACCCTCACCGGAAGAGTCGTCGCCATCACCGGAGCCAGCAGCGGCATCGGTGCCGCCACCGCAAGGCTGCTCGCCGGACGCGGCGCGGTCGTCGTCCTCGGCGCGCGGCGCGAAGACCGGCTGCGCACCCTCGCCGAGGAGATCCGAGACGCGGGCGGGACGGCACTGCCGGTGGCCACCGACGTGACCCAGCGGGCCGACCTCGACGCGCTGGTCGGCGCCGCCGTGCAACAGTTCGGCCGCCTCGACGTGCTGGTCGGCAACGCGGGGATCAGCCGGATCGGGCCGGTCGACGACCTCGACGTCGACGGGTGGTCGGCGATGATCGACGTCAACGTTCGCGGAGTCCTGCACGGCATCGCCGCGGCGCTACCGGTGTTCCGCCGTCAGGGCCACGGCGATCTCGTCACCGTGGTCTCGACGGCAGGGCTCAAGATCGTGCCGACCATGGCGGTCTATGCGGCGACCAAGAATGCCGTGCGCACGCTCATGGAGGCGCTCCGCCAAGAATCGACCGACGGCGTCCTGCGCACCACCTCGATATCGCCCGGCTATGTCAACACCGAGCTGGACTCCTCGATCGAAGATCCTGAAGCGCGCCGCCGGGCGCGCGCGGAGATGGAACGCATGGGCCTGCCACCCGAGGCCGTGGCCCGCGCGATCGCGTTCGCCGTCGAACAGCCGCGCGATGTCGAGATCGGCGACATCACCATCCGCCCGACGATCCAGGGCTAAGCGCTGACCTTGCGGCGCCGGGTCGTGCGCTTCGGTGCCGGCGCCGCCAGCACCTCGGCGAGGAACTTGCCCGTGTAGCTTTCCGGCACCGCGGCCACCTCCTCGGGAGTGCCCTGGGCGACCACCGTTCCACCGCCCGATCCGCCTTCGGGTCCCATGTCGACGATCCAGTCCGAGGTCTTGATGACATCGAGGTTGTGTTCGATGACGATCACCGAATTCCCTTTGTCGACAAGGCCGTTGATCACCTTCAACAGCTTGCGGATGTCCTCGAAATGCAGGCCAGTAGTCGGCTCGTCGAGGATGTACACCGTCCGCCCGGTCGAGCGCTTCTGTAGTTCGGCGGCGAGCTTGACCCGCTGTGCCTCACCGCCGGACAAGGTCGGCGCGGGCTGGCCGAGCCGGACATAGCCCAGGCCGACGTCGACCAGGGTCCGCAGATAGCGGTGGATGCTGCTGATGGGCTCGAAGAACTCCGCCGCGTCCTCGATGGACATGTCGAGCACCTCGGAGATGGTCTTGCCCTTGTAGTGCACCTCGAGGGTCTCCCGGTTGTAGCGGGCGCCGTGGCACACCTCGCACGGGACGTACACGTCCGGCAGGAAGTTCATCTCGATCTTGATGGTGCCGTCCCCCGAGCACGCCTCGCAGCGGCCGCCCTTGACGTTGAACGAGAACCGCCCGGGCTGGTAGCCGCGGACCTTGGCCTCGGTGGTGGCGGCGAACAGCGTGCGAATCTTGTCGAACACCCCGGTATAGGTGGCGGGGTTGGAGCGCGGCGTGCGGCCGATCGGGGACTGATCGACCCGGACCAGCTTGTCGAGGTGATCGAGGCCGTTGACCCGGGTATGGCGGCCCGGGACCTGACGGGCCCCGTTGAGCTTGTTGGCCAGCACCGTCGCCAGAATGTCGTTGACCAGCGTGGACTTTCCCGAGCCCGATACCCCGGTCACCGAGGTCAGCACCCGAGCGGGAACGCCACGTCGATATCGCGCAGGTTGTGCTCCCGCGCTCCGATGACGGTGATCTGCTTGCGGCGATCGACCGGCCGGCGGATCGCCGGCACGTCGATACTCTGCTTGCCCGACAGGTAGGCCCCGGTGATCGAGTTGGGATTGCGCAGCAGCTCGGCATACGGGCCGCTGTGCACCACCTGGCCACCGTGCTCACCGGCGGCCGGCCCGATGTCGACCACCCAGTCCGAATGGGCGATGGTGTCCTCGTCGTGCTCGACGACGATCAGCGTGTTGCCCAAATCCCGGAGCCGGGTGAGGGTTTCGATGAGACGACGGTTGTCGCGCTGGTGCAGGCCGATCGACGGCTCGTCGAGCACGTAGAGCACCCCGACCAGACCGGAGCCGATCTGGGTGGCCAGCCGGATGCGCTGGGCCTCGCCACCGGACAGCGTGCCCGCCGCCCGGGACAGCGACAGGTAGTCCAGACCCACGTCGAGCAGGAAGCCCAGCCGGGACTGCACCTCCTTGAGGACCTGGCCGGCGATGGCCGCCTCGCGGGTGCCGAGGGTGAGGTCGTTGAGGAACGTCGAGCAATCGGCGATGGACAACTCCGACACTTCGGCGATCGACTTCGCGCCGTGCTCCCCCGCCGCCAACGTGACCGCGAGGATCTCCGGCTTCAACCGGGTGCCGTTGCACTCCGGGCACGGCACGTCACGCATGAAGCCGTCGTAGCGTTCCTTCATCTGCTCGGACTCGGTCTGCTCCATGCGCCGGTGCAGGAACGCCATCACGCCCTCGAATTCGGCGTAATACGACCGGGTGCGCCCGTACCGGTTCTTGTAGCGGACGTGGACCTGCTCGTCGCAGCCCTCCAGGATCGCCTTGCGCGCCTTGGCCGGAAGCTTGCGCCACGGGGTGTCGACGTCGAAGCCCATCGACTCGCCTAGGCCCGCCATCATCCTGGTGAAGTACTCCGCGGTGTGGCCCATCGCCCACGGCGCGACGGCTCCCTCAGCCAGCGTCAGGTCGGGGTCGGGTACCACCAGGTCGGGATCGACCTCCTTGCGGATGCCCAGGCCGCTGCATTCCGGGCACGCGCCGTAGGGCGAGTTGAACGAGAACGACCGCGGCTCGAGGTCGTCGACGGCCAGCGGATGACCGTTCGGGCAGGCCAGTTTCTCGGAGAACCGCTGTTCGCGGTGCGGATGGTCGTCTTCGCGATCGACGAACTCCAGGACGACGATGCCGTCGGCCAGATTCAGCGCGGTCTCGACCGAGTCGGTGAGGCGCTGTTTGGCGCTGGCCTTGACCGTCAACCGGTCGACCACCACCTCGATGTCGTGCTTCTCCTGCTTCTTCAGCTTGGGTGGATCGGTCAGCGGATACACCACGCCGTCGACCCGCACCCGGCTGTAGCCCTGGCTGTTGAGCTTGTCGAACAGGTCCACGAACTCGCCCTTGCGAGTCCGAACCACCGGCGCCAGCACCTGGAACCGCAGGCCCTCATCCATGGCCAGCACCTGGTCGACGATCTGCTGGGGGTCTGCCGGGCGATCCGTTCCCCGCACACCGGGCAATGCGGGGTGCCGGCGCGCGCGTAGAGCAGCCGCAGGTAGTCGTAGACCTCGGTGATGGTGCCGACCGTCGAGCGCGGATTGCGGTTGGTGGACTTCTGGTCGATCGACACCGCGGGTGACAGGCCCTCGATGAAGTCGACGTCCGGCTTGTCCATCTGACCGAGGAACTGGCGGGCGTAGGCCGACAGCGACTCGACATAGCGGCGCTGCCCCTCGGCGAAAATGGTGTCGAACGCCAGCGAGGACTTGCCCGAGCCGGACAACCCCGTAAACACGATCAGACTGTCGCGAGGCAGGTCCAGGTCGATGCTGCGCAGGTTGTGTTCGCGCGCGCCCTTGACGACTAGCCGGTCAGCCACCAGCGCCCCCTTTCCTGCAGGTTTGTGGGCATGACGATGCCGAGCCCCCATGCTATGTCGACCCACCGACAAGTAACGTGGCGGCCATGACAGACGTCGACGACACCTACACCGGGCACGTCGAACCGCAGACCGCTGCCCGCCGCGCACTGCCCGGGGCGACCATCGTCAAGATGTCGGTCGGCCCGATGGATAACAACGCCTACCTCGTCACGTGTTCCCGGACCGGCGAGAGTCTATTGATCGACGCCGCCAACGATCCGCAACTGCTCGTCGACCTGGTGCGGGAGCAGGCCCCCAAACTGGCTCTGATCGTGACCACCCATCAGCACTTCGACCACTGGCAGGCGCTGGAGGCGGTCGCCGAAGCCACCGGCGCACCCACCGCCGCCCACCGCCTGGACGCCGACCCCCTTCCCGTGGCTCCGGACCGGACCCTGGCCGGCGGCGACACCATCACGGTCGGCGACCTGGTCTTCGACGTCATCCATCTGCGCGGCCACACCCCGGTTCGGTGGCATTGGCCCTGCGGCCGGCCGGCGACCGCACGGTCACCCAGCTGTTCACCGGCGACTGCCTATTCCCGGGTGGTCCTGGACGTACAACACGCCCGGACGAATTCGACTCACTCATGGGAGATCTCGAAACCAAGGTGTTCGCCCGGTACGGCGACGACACGATCGTTTACCCCGGACACGGCGACGACACAATCCTTGGCGCTGAGCGACCGCATCTGGCGGAATGGCGCGAGCGTGGCTGGTGACGGCGGCGTCGACCGTCAAGCACTACCCTGAAGCCATGTCCGTCGGTGACGAATTCGCAGGAGAGTACCGCGAGACCGAGGCAGCACATGCGGCCGTGCGAAGGGCTGACGATTTCGACGTGGTGGCCTTCGGGGTCCGCACGCCGACGAATCATCGTGTTGTTGCGGTGGCGAATGATCTCCACTCGTTGATGCAGCCAGCTCCTGAAGTCGGCGAGGATCTGGCCGCTATCGTCGAGCGCGCAACTCTCATCGGGCAGGATTTGTGGATCTGGGGCCCGACGTATAAGTCCTGGGTGACCGTCGACGACGCGACCCACGACGTCAAGATCGAACCATTTCCGGCCCCCGCCGCTCCCGGCGTTCTGCATTACAGAATCGACCTGGACCCTGGGGACCTCGACGCGGAACTCGCGATCCGTCCTACGGTGAATCGCCATTGGTGGACCAAAATGTTGTCCCCCGGAGCACGCGAAGAACTCCTACAAGCTGCTCGGGAACCTCGATTGAATGAAGCCGCTGCGAGGCTGCTCAACGAGACCGGCTATCCCATCGTCGGCATGGGTATTGCTACTCAACCGCCCGACGGGGACTGGCCACTCGGACTCCGCGAGTTCATCCTCGGACTGAGCTGACCTCGCAACTGCCTGTTCCGGGCGGTCCCTGGACGTAGAGACAAGCCCAGAAGAGTTCATTCCGCTGATGCCCGCTGATACGTAGCACGCCGCTGCGCTGGTCGCTGATTTGGTCTGTGCGTGCGACGACCCCGTCAGCTCGCTTCGGATCCGCGTCGACTAGTTGCGTGCCCGACTGCTGGAACGACCCGAGTTGCGTCAACCGGATGTGAATAACGCCTCGGCCGAGGCCGCCGTCACCAAACGACCGCGCAACCTCCGCAATCCCCAGCGCGCCATCAGACCGGGCAGCCGCCAGAAGTCGGTACTCGGGTTACCGTTTGTCCGGGCCGAACGAGGAGGTTCGCAGTGGTGGAGTGGTACGTCATCTTGGGTCGGAGCGTCAAACCGATCGCGACCAGTTTCGCCACTTCGAGCATGAACCGCTGGGCACTTCCGTGGCGTGTTGCAGCGCAGACGCGGAAACGCGCACGCAAGGAAGGCATTCCGGTGCCAGACTATGCGCCGCTGCGGAAGTACCTGTCTGGTGGCCAGCCTCTCGAGGCCTTCAGGACGGACAGCCCGGAGTTGTACGAGACGGTGCGCGAAAAGCTTGTAGATCTGGCAGCGCGGTGCGGACTTGAACTAGGTCGGCGAGACTCTGAACGACTTGTCGGAGTTTTACTATCGGCTTATACGCACTTTTTGCCGGGCGGACAAGCATCGGAGGTGCAGGTTCGTAACGCTCTACTGGAGCTATCCGCCAGCCAGGACGCCCGCGAGCAATCCCGATTTGCCGGATCGGTGACGTTCGAAGAATCGCTCAAAGCGATACCGCCGGAGCGGGCGGCAGAGGCGCGTGGATTGGTGTCCTCGTGGCCGGGCATCGTCCACCTTGTACATGAACTGGTTAACGCGGCCGATCCAGTGGTCGCGCTACGCGATTGGCACCAAACCCGTCCCTCATGGTTTGGATCACCTCCGTCCGCAGCGCTCACGTGGTACGCCCGATTGGCGCTCGACTTCAACCTCAACGATGTCGCCCTGACAGCTATCGACGAGGCCATTGAGTTGGGCGCGTCCCCGGTAACCACCTGGCGAGCTCGCCGCGCCATCGTCGAGTCGAACGAGAACGTCGCGTTGCGTACTGACGCGCTGAGGCCATTCGCGAGCGATTACCCACTTGCGCAAGCAATTGTGCTAAGCGATACCGGCGAAACTGACGCCGCAGTGGCAGTTCTTCGCGACTGGGCACCGTGGGACGCAATGGATAAAGACTTCAAAGCTATTCTGCTGTGCCAACTTTCTGCTGCTAACGACCTCGATGAAGGCCTCCGCATCGCCCAAGAGGCTGCATCGACACTGGGAAGTGTTGACTGCGCCTTGCTAGCCGCAGATTTTCTACTTCAGAGAGGTTCCGCCCGCCAGTCGCCGATGGACTTCGCTGATCTTGAGCAGAGCTACCGCACGGCGATCGGCGTCCGGGACTCAATTCGGTTATGGCGAGGCCCTAGTCATGGCGCGGTCAGACGAGCGATGTCCGCCGCCCTTGCGATGGGAAACCTAAAAGAAGCCTGGCTCTTGTCACAGACCCCACCGGAGGGTGAAGCAACTCCTAAAGAGGCTGAGAGCAAAACAATTCGGGGCGAAGCAGCACTTGTCGCGGCCCACTTGAACAGACGAGGCGACGTCGAGCGGTTGCTCACTTCTGTCGATGACGAACGAATCCGACACGAGGTAGCCGCTCTATTCGCCTATGCCGACGGCGACAGGGAAAGCGAGCTCACCCACTGGAAGTCCGCAGCGGCGCTCGCGACTCACCCGCAAGACCTGCTGCGTGCTTGTCAATCGATCGCGCTCCATGGAGAGCGATCAGACGAGTTGCCACGACTAGCTGAGACGCATCCAGATCTTGCGGAAGTCATCGGACTTGTAGCTGATGTCTATGGCAATAACCTGGACGCATTGGCGACTTTAAAGACGCGAGCCCGAACCAACCGGCTATGTGCCGGCGCATTGGGTGAATGGTACCGAGATCACGGACAACTCTTGTCGGCCGCACAGCTTGCGGAGCGCAGTGGAGCCGCTTGGGCCGACGCGAATCTATTTCTTCTGGCGGCACAGATCTATCTCGACATTCCAGACTACAAATCTGCTAATACGGCTGCGCGCGAGGCATTGCGGATGGCTGGGTCGTCGTGGTCCAAACGAATGGAGGCGTACGACGTCATCGTACGTGCACTAACCGCCGACCAAATTTGGGATAAAGCGGCGGAGGCGGCAGCCGAGGTTCTTGCGCTCGATTCCAAGAATGAGTCTGCCGCGTGGGTATTGACGATCTCCCAATGGTTTATGGGTGAGTTGGATGCCGCTTGGAGAACCTATAACGATATTGCAGGTCGGCCAGAGCCGCGGATCGAAGCAGAGGCGGTAATTCGGACTCGCTTATGGCACAAATTTGAGCGCGCACCCGAAAGCTTGGACATTATATTCGACATAATCGACAAGTGGCCCGAAAGTAAAGAAGTCCGCACAGCCGCGGCGATTTCACTAATACAATTTCCTGCCGACGAAGACGACGAAGCCACTGTTACCCGAGTGCGAGAGCGTCTGAGTGCTCTTATCTCTGGCCTGGATGAGATTTTTATCCTCAAAGACGTCGATCCTAACGATCCGTTGGCCACGTTGAACGCGCTGGTTGCTGATCTACCGGATACCGGTGAAGTAGACGCGAAAATTAGCGAAGGCCGTCTGCCGCTTGGCTACGGAGCCTGGATTCATGGGAAGAGTTACGCCGAAACCATGGCTAGCTACACGGATTCCCCGTTCTTCGATAGTGAGCCAGCCACGTTCGAAGCTGAGGTCGCCACTGCACGCGAACTAGCCGAGAAGCCTGTCGTTATCGACATCACATCATTGTTGGCAGTTGCAAACCTGGATGCGTCAGTCGCAGACCAACTACTAGGGGTCGTTGACGATCTTCGAGGAGTGCGGGGCCAGCGGCTCGACACCGTTGTGGCAGTGGAGAATCTCGCACGGTTATCAACCATGACGGTCGGCAGATCCACAGAGGGCGTGCCGCAAGTTTCGACGATTTCTGACGAAGAAGCCGCACGTCGCCTGGAGCGGGCGGAGAAGCTCCGCGACGCATTCGAGAAGGTCTCAGTCCACGCGGATACGACTAACGAAGAGGGTCAACGCTTTCCGACATGGCTCGCAGCCTATGAGCTGGCCAAATCGCAGAGCTGTGTCTTCTGGTGCGACGATCGTCTGATACGAGGTCTAGCCGCCAATCAAGGTGTATCGACCTTTGGTACCCAGGCGCTCATCGAAGGCTTGCACCGGAACGGACTTATGTCAGAGAGTCTTGCCAAGCTGTCCCGCGCTGTCTTGGTTGCAAGCCATTACGTCGGAGGTAATTTCGACGCCAAGCTGATGTACGACGCGGCGCAATTATCTAACTGGAAGCCGAGTGGTGCGGCCGATGCAATTTTGTACGGCCCGCCGTCGGAGACGCCCGATGCCGTGGTGAACTTCTCGATACATGCCATGTCGCAAAACTTAGATGACCCTGATGCGATCGTCGGATGGACGTTCGCAATTAGCAAATGGCTCATTCGCATAGCCGGCACCGAATCCGCAGGCCAACGAAACCTCACCGTATTGATACTCAAAGTGCTGCAACAACGATGGTTGAATTCCAGCCTTCTACCGTTTGTCCTTCGGGGCATGAGAAATGCAATTGCAACAACGGGGGTTGGCGATCCCTTTGAATCGGCCATGACCACGTACTATCAATCTCTCATTCGCTCCGTGGACCATCCCACAGCACTTGCCCATGTTCGTGGACTCGTCAGCTCCGCCGAGGCGAGCGACCGAGTCACGGTCACGAAGATTGCTCTACTGGCCCCCGGCGGCCCGTAGAGCATGCGGCCCGCCGCCTCAGGTGGGGGCCAACCCCGCTTGGGCTCATGCAGATGCGGCCGACGCGGCAGTCGTGCCCAGTCCGCACATATGCTTGGAACGGCGCCTTTGAATCACAGTCGCCGGGCAGAACCACCTTTGGGTGGGGTCCATGTCCAACCCGACAACGTCTCAAGCCGGGACCGTCGCTCCGCGTCAAGGTTGCCCTTGTTGAAGACGTTGCGTTGCTTCTGCACCCACCCGCCGAGCCTGAAACCGTCGATGACGTACGAGCCCGGAACTCGGGCGTCACCATGCTCATCGACGTACTCGACAAGGTTTGCGAACCCCTGCTCCCACTGGGTATCGAACGGATCCCACGCCCATCCCGGCACCTCGCTCAAGCGCCGAACACGCTCCGGGTTGAGTACGCCGCGCTTGAAATTCGCCCGCTGCACCCTCACCCACACTCCAAGCTTCAAGCCGTTCGCCTCGTACACCCCGGGGACACGCACATTGCCATTCTCCGAGGCGTACGTGATCAGCAACGACAGGAACTGATCCCACTTGTCCCGCTTGCTGTTCCACGACCAACCCGGCAGCGCGGTCAACCTATTCTCTCGGTCGTTCGGAAGAGTCCCTTTCGCGCAGGCGTTGCGCTGACCCCCACCCATTGCCCCAACCGATATCCATCGGCACTGCTGTACGACGACGAAACATCCGCCCCTCCAGATTCTTCGACATACCCGAGAAGGTGCTGAAAGCCCTCCTCCCATTGGTCGGCCCGAGTGTCGAATGTCCACCCGGAAGTGCCTGCAGCCGCCTTACCCGTTCTGGATCCAACGTTCCAGCCTTAAATGCGTTGCGCTGCACATTGATCCACGGACCCAGCCGATAGCCCTCGTCGGTTACATGAAACCGTGGGACGCGGGCGTCACCGTTAACGTCGACGTATTTGGCGAGTTGCTGGAACCCGTCTTCCCATTTGTCCTTCAGCGTCGCCCATTTCCATCCCGGCAACTCCTCAAGCCGGACTTGACGATCAGGGCTTATTGTCCCGAGCGCGTACTTCCGACGCTGGACGGCGACCCAAGAACCCAGATTGAACCCGTGGAAGTCAAAAGTGTGGGGCACTAGGGCATTACCACGCTGCTCCACGTAATCGCAGAGTTGCCGGAACCCTTCCTCCCACTGTTCCGTGAACGGATCCCATGACCAGCCAGGAAGCTCCTGCAGGCGTCTCTCGCGCTCAGCCGCAAGTTGGCCCCGGTTGTAGATCCCGCGTTGCTTCTTCACCCAGGCACCGAGGGCGTAACCGCCGACAACATACGACCTCGGAACGAGAGAATTTCCTTTCTGTGCGACGTAATCCAACAGCCAGCGGAAGCTTTCCTCCCATGCGTCGGCGAACGGATCCCACGACCAGCTCGGCAGCGCCTCCAAACGTTTTCGGCGTTCAACCTCCATGGTGCCTCTGGAAAAGCTCCTTCGTTGGACCGCTACCCACACGCCCAAGGTGAAGCCATCGATCACGAAGGTCTTGGGCACGCGAGCATCGCCGTGCTGGTCGACATATAGCTTCAGTTGTCGGAATCCCTCCTCCCACTGCTCTGCACGAACGTCCCAACTCCACCCCGGAAGTTCGCGCAGTCGACGTTCGCGTTCCTCGTCGAGTTCTCCCTTGCCATGCAACTCGCGCTGCCACACTGTCCACCAGCCCAGCCTGTATCCGTCGCGGGTCGTGTGGTCGGACGGCACTCGGGCGTCGGCATGCTTGTGTACGTACCGTTGCAGTTGGCGAAATCCTTCCTCCCATTGCTCCGCCCACTGATCAACCCAATAGTCGGCGATCGGATCCCAGGTCCAGCCAGCCACTGTCTCCAGCAATTCCGCACGCTCGGCCTTTAACGTTCCCTTCGCGTAGTGCGATCGCTGATTCGCCACCCAGGCGCCCAACCTGAACCCGTCCTCCGTCACATATCGCGAGCCAACCCGGGCGTGGCCGCGCTCCGAGGCGAACTCCTGAATCTTCCCGAGCCAAAACTCCCACGAAGCCGTCGTCCGCTCAACAAGACGAACATCGAAGGCGTCGGCGAATTCCTTACCCACCTTTGACGGCAGGTTGAGATGAATCTTGTTGGGCGGCTTCACAGTCCCCGGCACCTTCCAAGGTTCCGGCGCAACTCGTCGAGTTGCTCTCCAAGCTCTTCGTCGTGGGCTCGCAAAGCTTTGATGACATCCCACACTGGCTTGAAGACCGAGGCGTCTAGGGCGGCTTCGGGGTCTTCGTCAGTGTCGATGAACACGGGGATCACGATGGTGCCAACGGTCTTATCGCTGGACTTGCGGATGGCACGGCCAACGGCTTGGATGATGTCGACCTCCGAGCGTCGAGGGTCGATGAACGCCACACCGTCCAGTGTCGGCACATCCACACCTTCGGCCAGGCAACGGGCATTCGCGAGTACTCCCCGCTCGCCAACGTCAAGGGCCGCAAGATGCCTCAGACGAATCTCTCGGTCGCCAGCCGACATCTCACCCGAGGCGAAGTCGGCCCACAACGGACCTTTTGGCCGCTGGCGGGGCGGCATCCACGCGAGAACCTCCGGCATCGACCGGGCGAAATCGCTGGCACGCTTGACACGCGAGTGGAACGTGATCGTGCGGTGCAGGTCGTACTTTTTCATGGCCTTGGCCAGACCGATCTGGCCGGCGAGCGTTCGCGCATCGGTCTTCCTCCCGCCGCCGTCGAGGACGACGAGCTCGCCGCGCTCTGCCCACTCCCGATACGTGGCATCGTCGACACCGACGACCGCCACCTGGTAGTCGGTCAATAGTTCACGCTCGATGGCCTCACCGAACGGAAGCCGGTGGAACACCGTGCCGAACTTGGCTTCGTCATCCATCGACGCGACCTCGTAATCAGCTTCCTTCGCCTCTCGCACGATCCGACCGGTGAAGTAGCGGGGCGTCGCCGTCATGAACAGTCGCCGCGCGCTCTTGATTTTGGTCGGATCCAGGATGGTGGCGAACTCTGAGCCGGTCGGGCCCGCGCAGCGGTGAGCTTCGTCAGCCACAACCAGGTCGAAACCGGGAACCCGGCCCAGCTCAAAGGCTTTCGCGATTTGCGGGGACGACTGGTACGTGGCAAATACCACCCGCGGCATGGAACGGCGCCGCAGGAACCCCGCAATCTCTGTAGGACTCGTTGTTACGGGGACGCCAAGGTCGCTCGTGTGGCTGACCACCGCATCATCGTCGACGACCGTCTCGTCCGAACACACCGCCCGAAATTCGAACTCGTGGGTGCTGTTGGCTGTCCACTCCCGCAGCGTCTGCTTCAGCAACGACAATGACGGCAATAGGACGAGTGTCCGGTTGGCTGCGACCTTCTCTTTGATGAATAGAGCGGCGAGGGTCTTGCCGGTCCCACACGCCATTATCAACTGGCCCCGATCAGCAGTGTCAAAGCCCTTGAGGACGGCTTTGATGGCCTCGCGTTGATGCGGGCGAGGACTCTTCGGTGCGATACGTTTCGCTGGCCTCAACGCCTCCGGGGATGACGGCCAGTCCACTTCCGCGCGCTCCAGGACGGCAAGGTTTACAAAGCTGGCGGTGCCCTGGCCCTGAATGGTCCGCTCAGCGATCTTATCGATCAGATTCGTCGTGGCAATCAACAATCTGTACGCGAATATCGGCCGTCCGGCCTCAGCCAGAAACCGGTTCACATCCTTCTTCGTGACGCGGAACGCCCGGTCATAAGCTTTGGCCTGGATGGCCCACAGGTTACCGTCGTGGTCTTCGGCGACGAGGTCAATTCCGGCGTCGATGCCCCAGCGACCGGGCCACTCGTTCCACAACCACACATGGCGAAGTTGAGCTGCGTAGACGGGATCCGTAGTCAGGTACCACTGGCAGATCCGCTCAAACTGCGCGCCCTTTCGAGTCGTGCTGGTCGAGTCGAGGCGCGCTGCAAGTTCCTTAAATGCCGCCACGTAGTGAAGAGTAAATTGCCCGGCCGACACCGAAGATTAGGGACATGCCGGCCGACTCAAAGCGTCGACTCGTCCGAAGCCTCGTCGAACGCGCTGTGGCGCCGGCCGAGGTATCGCGCCATGGCCGGTCCGCTGTCGATGCGGACCTTTAGCATCCGCATGTAACCGCGCATCCACAGCGTCGCCAGGACCAACGAGTCGCTTCTTCGGCCCGGTCACGCCGTGATCAGCGTCGGGTTCGAGAATTCCGAGGTGTCCGACGGTCCGCTGTCCGGTGTGGCGGTGACCGTGATGAAGCCCCCCACGGCGGCCAACGGCGTCGGGAACGACAGCTCCACGTCGCCGGCAGCCACCTCGGCCAACGTGTAGAGCAGTTGTTGGCCTTGTACCGGTGTCGCGCCGCCGGCCGGGGTGTAGAACACCTGGACGGTGAAAGTGCCGGAGTACTGCGGTAGGGTGTTGACCGTCGCGTTCACGGTCATCACCGGCACCGGGATTCCGCTCAGACTGGCCGAAGTGACCTGCGGGGCGGGCTGACCGTTGTTGCCGCCATTGGTGAGCTCGATGCCCAGACCGTCGATACCGCCGTTGCTGGCGATCGAGTTCGACTGGATGCCGTTGCCGGTTCCGGTGTCGATGACCACCCCGTTGCCAACGTTGTTGAGGACCGTGTTGCCGGTCACCTCCGCACCGCTGGTGTCGATCAGGTGGATGCCGACCTGACTGTTACCCAGGACAACGTTGTTCAGGACCATCGGGTTGGCCGCGCCGGTGATCTGGATACCGTCCACGCCGTTGGTGCTGACCGCGAAATCTTTGATGATGACGTCGGGCGCAGGGTCGGCGTTGGGGACCTGCTCGACCACGATGCCGCTGTCGGTGAACGCTCGAATCAGGCCGCCGCCGCTGAAGTTCGCCGACACCCCCTTGCCGATGTAGAGGCCCTTTTCGTTGGAGAACCCGAGGTCGCCGGAGAGCGCGACGTAGCCGGGTGCGGTCACAGAGGCAGTGCCACCGGTGGCGGTCTGGACCGTGATCCCACCCAGCGGGTTGGTCACCCCGATGTCGCCGTCGAGCGTGGCTGTGTTGCCGTCGCCGAGGTTGATGGCCAGTGTGTATCCCGCACCCGGCACCGAGTCGATCGGGCCACCGAAGGCGATGTCCCCGCCGCTGATGCTGACCGGTCCTGCCAATGTTGCGGGACCGCCGACCGCGAACGACGATTCCCCGCCGACCGCGTACAACCCGTTCAGCGACACCGCATTGTGATAGGTCTGGCCCCGGCGGTCTGGACCGAGGCCGTGCTGGTGGATCCGGCGGCGTCGACGGTTACGCTGCCCAGCGCCCGCTGGCTGCCCACCTCACGCACGAACGTCGCAGTGCCACCGGCATTTACGGTCAGATCTTGGTTGCCGCTGATCGAGTCGACGGTGCCGGAGAAGGTGACATTCCCCGTGCCGGCATGCACGACGGTGTCGCCGAGCAACGTCGTCACACCGGCAACCGAGAAGTCGCCGCCGGATGTGGTGTAGGTGCCGTCGAGCAGCGCGTTCTGCCGGTAAGTCTGCGACCCTGTGGTGGTGACGGACCCCGCCGACACGGTGGCCTGACCGCCGGTGGGCCGCAACCAGATCACCCCTCGGCAACGTCGAACATCACGTCGAACTGGTTGTAGAGATTCAAACCGGTGTTGACGTTCTGACCGGGGGCCAGGACGTTGCCCGACTCGTAGTTGACGAGGTTGACCGATCCGATGTCACCGGCAGTGAACGACCAGGTCAGGGCCGGGCGCCCCTGCGTGGTCGGGAAGACGGCATTGAACGTGACGCCGGGCTGCAGCTGTCCGTTGTCGTTGTAGGGATCCCCGCCTTGGCCCTTGAGCCGAATCCCGGTCGACGGCGCTCCGCTGTCGATCAACGAGGGCAACGAGGACGTGACGCCGATCTGCTGTTCGGTGTCCCCGTTCGAGGCGGTGTACTGCGGCGCGAAGCCGAACCAACTCAGCACGTCGTATCCGGAGATCGGGTATGTCCCACCGCCCGGTTGCGGTGTCACCGGTACGGCGTAGGTGAACTGATCCCGCAGCTGGTCGGTGACACCGACGGTCAATTGCGGCTGAATTCCGATGGGGCCCAATTGAACCAGGAATCCACTCGAGAGATTGCCCGGCAGTTGGAACAACGGGTTGGCAAGCGGGCTGTTCTGTCCGGTGATCGGCAGGGTGGCGAAAGACGCGCCGAAGTCGCCGAAGAACCGGTCTTCCACCGGCGGTGCAGAAGGATTGGTGAACAGATAAGTAGCGCCGGTGTTGGAGTTGCCGCCGTCGAGGATGGCGGCGATCTGCACGGGTTGGCCGGTGGAGACCGTCTGAGAACCCGAGCCGAGGGTGATCGGGGTGTTGGCGACGACCCCGTTGTAGTAGATGCCCGACGAGTAGGCCTCAGACACCGGCGTCGAGGTCAGCGGGGTGTTGCTCCAGAAGGCGGGGTTGTAGCCGGCGAAGAACGCGACCCCGCCGGTGTCGAATTCGTAGACCTGTGACGGATTATTGCCGATCGCCACGTCGATTCCGTACTTTACTTGCGCGGGGCCGCTCGTATTGAACTCCGGAAGATAATGCAGCGGAATCGTTTTGGTGCCGTTCGACTGCTGAATCTGCAACGGTGCGATGCCTTGGGTGAGCAGACTGGCCAGCGCCGCCTCGCCGCCCACCGCGCCGGCGAAGGTGGTGGTTCCCAGCGCCGTCACGGTCAGCGCCTGCTTACCCGCCCTGGCCGCGTCCACGGTGCCGTTGAACGTGGCGTCCTTGCCTCCCGCGTTGACCTCGACACCGTTGGCCAAGACCACCGGCCCGTCGAACTCGACACCACCAAGCCCGCGTACCGCATCACGCAATGTGAGCGCACCACTGGACACCGAAGCAGTGACCTTGTTGGAGAATGACGCACCGGATTGGAAACGCAGAGAGTCGATTTGGGAAGTCGTCAGGTCGCCGTTCACGGTGCCTGACGCGAGCACCACGCCGGCACAGCCGGCGTTTCCGGGATTGCTCACGTGCACCGTCACGGGATCGGTGTCGGTGAAACTCTGCGCCCCGAAGAACCACGGATCGCCCGACACTTGAACCGACGAACCGACCTGGCGGAAGTAGGCGACACTGCCGGTGTTGACGCTGACGGTGAGCGAGTTGCCGACCATGTTTGCCGACACCCCTCGGGGACGAAGAACAGCGTGCGCCGTACCAGGACCAGCGCGCCGGCGAGCAGATCGGAGATCGGCGATCCCGGCAGACCCGACAACAAGGTGAACGCCGAGTTGAACACGTGGTTGACCACCGTGTCGAGGCCTTCGGTCAGCGACGGCGCCTGCGCGCCCCAGCAAACAGCGCAGCCGGGATTGCCGATCGCTGCCGGACCGGACCACTGCGGCACCGCCAGCCGGGCGGTCGCACCTGGCGAGCCGGACACCGGGGCCGAACCGACCACCGCAACGACGGCAGCGCGTCGGGCGGCACGTGCCTCGACCGCCGGAACGGGCTGTGCGGTAACCGCCACCGCCAACGCCGACGCCGCCCGCGCCTGTCGGGCGGCTTGCGCCTGGCGCACGACCTGACCACTGCTGGTGCGACCGCGTTGCGTCGTGGTTTGCGCACTACCCCGATTCGAGGCCGGCTTGGCACGTGATGAACCCGAGTCGCCGTCAGTGCCTCGTCCCACCCGTGCTGCGGTGCCGCGCTGCCCCGCGGCCGGCCCCGCCGAGGCCGACGACGCACCGGAATCGGAATCCTGCGCACTGTCAGCCGCCGCGACGGCCAGTTGCGGCCCGGTTAGCGATGCGCCCACCACGAATGCCGCGGCCGCGACCCTCACACCCCGAGACACCATGGCCCCCGACGCCACCCAGCGAACTGTCGTTCGGCGAAGCGTACCGGCGCGGGTCCGACCGCGCAGGAATTTGCGCCGGCGTCACCACGGCCGGCCGCCCCGGTGCTCCCCGGTGGCTTGGCGAGCCGTCCGCCCGCGCGACGCCCATGGCCTAAATTGACCCTTACGTAAGAATGTCGCTGTTCCCAGGAGGTTCGATGAATCGTGCGGTCTTTGCCACCCTCGGCACCGTTGCCGCCCTCACGGTCGGAGCGTGCAGCACCCACTCGGCCGCACCGGCGCCGACCGGTTCCGATCTCAAGGGAACCTGGGTGCAGTCCGGGGCCGGCTTCGAAAAGGGCGGCCCGGTCACCTGGGTGAACCAGACGGTGGTGATCGATAAGGCCGAGGGCCAGGGCTTCGCCGGCTACAAGGAGTACACCCGCGAAGGTGAGCAGCCGCAGAGGGAAACGGTCAACGGCGTCGTCAGCAGCGACGGGGACATCCTGATCACCGACAACGACGGCACCTTTCGGGGCAAGCTGGTGAACGGCACGGTGACGGGTCAGTACGCCGAGATGGGCCCCGACGGCGCCGCGATGAACGTGGAGCTGACCAAGAAGTAGCCGGCGCCATTCCGCAGGTCTGCGCAGCCGCGTTGACCGCGCAGGTGACAAGCACCGTCAGATCCACCCGCGCCGCTTGAACAGCACGTAGAGCAGGCCGGACGTCACGATGATGATCAGCGCGCTGGACACCACCCCAGCGGTGTCACTGAAGCCGGGGTAGGGCACGTTTTGTCCGTACCAGCCCGTCACGGCGGTGGGTACCGCGATGATGGCCGCCCACCCGGTGAGCTTCTTCATGATGGTGTTCAATCGGGCGTCCTGCAGGGACAGGTTCGTCTCGAACACCGTGGTGATCATGTCGCGGAGCGATTCGGTCCACTCCGCGGCGCGGATGACGTGGTCGTAGAGGTCGGCGTACCAGCTGTCGAGTTCCACGGTGTCGCCACGCTCGGCCCGCCGCCGCATGATCGTGTTGATCACCTCGCGCATGGGAAGCACGATGCGCCGCAGTTCGACGAGCTCCTTGCGCAGCCGGTAGGTGTCGCGCTGGATCTTGCGGGTCAGCGCCCGGTCGTCGAACAGGCCGTCCTCGAGCGCCTCAATGGCGTCGTCGAGATCCTGGATGGTGTCGAACTGGCCGTCGACGATCACGTCGAGCAGGCCGTGCAGCAGGGCGGGGGCGCCCAGCCGCAGCAGGTCGGCGTTGTCATCCCAGCGGCGGACCACTTCGTCGATGTCGAAAACCGGTTGCTGAGGCGTTCTTTCGTGCCGCACCGTGACGATGCCGGCGTGCAGAACGAAGATCGACACTCGGGTCGTCAGCAGCCGAGACTCGAGGTCGTTGTCCGTGGGCGGACCCAATGCGGTCGCGTAGACGGTCAGGAACGTGTGGGTCGCGTAGCGGCTCGCCTTGGTGCGTTCGGCGTTGGCGACGGTGTCTTCGACAGCATGCTGATCGAAGCCGAGCTCGTGGGCCAGCTCGCACAGCACCTCGTGATCGGGGTTGCACATGTCCACCCAGACCAGGGCGCCATCCTCGTCGAGGTGCTCGGAGACGTCCTGGAGGGGAAGTCCTCGGCCTTGAGTTCGCCATCGACCCACAGTCGGGTGCGGCAGTGGGTCATCAGTCCAGTCTGCTCGATGGCAGCGGAGTGGCTAGCCCGTGGTGTGCACGATGAGCACGTCGGTCTTGGACCGGCGTGCCACGTTGGCGGGGACCGAACCGAGCAGACGGCCGGCGATCGTGCTCAGTCCGACGTTGCCGACCACCAGCAGGTCGGCGCCGACCTCCTCAGCCAGATCCACCAGAGCGTCGACCGGAGCCCCGACGACGGCACGTTCTTCGACGTTGGTGGCACCGGCGGCCTTGGCCCGGTCCCGAGCCTCGCGGAGGATCGCATAGATGGGGGCGTTGCCGGCCATCTTGTAGCCCTCGTCTTTCAGCAGGTCGGCCGCGCGGGTGTCCTCTGAAGCCGGGAAGTAAGCGGTAGCCACGACGACCTTCGAATCCGCACCGCCGGCGAGTTGACCTGCCCGGTCGACCGCACGCAGCGAGGAATCCGAGCCGTCCGTACCGACGACCACGGTCTTGTAACCGCTCATTCGTACCCTCCAGTCTTCAATTGCAACGCCATCCGGAACACTATCGCCTCGGCCCCGCGCCAGGGCGCGATTCACGCCACGGGGTAATTCCGAAACACCGCGCGGTGCCACTCTACCGGCGAAAACAGCGCGGTCAGCCACTGCGTGACCTTGCCGACAACGACCGCATTTACAAATCCAGATCGCACCGGAATCGCGTTTGTTCCAGCTACCACAGCAATGACGACCAATGGCGAATATCCAAAACGTCACCCATTTGTCCCGGGCGCCGACGGCGACAGTCCGGCTCGCACCCGACGCGCGGCACGGTGAACTGCGGGTTACCGTTTTGGCCACCTCTGCAGATGGGTACAGGACGGCCCGAGTGAGCATCACCATTCGACCGTCGCCGGTCACCGGCGATAGTGTGCGGTCGGTCGACCCCGCCCGACCATTCGACGCTGTCTGGGTGGCGGTGTTCGCGGCGGCGTTCAGCGCCGCCGGAGCTGCCCGGCCGTCGTTGTGGTTCGACGAGGCGGCCACGATTTCGGCGTCGACCCGCACCGTTCCCGAGTTGACGCGGATGCTCGGCCACATCGATGCCGTCCACGGCCTCTACTACTTGCTGATGCATGGCTGGTTCGCGATATTTCCCGCCACCGAGTTCTGGTCTCGACTGTCCAGTTCGCTGGCCGTCGGCCTGGCCGCGGCCGGCGTGGTGGTGCTGGGCCGGCTGCTGTCCACTCGATCGGTCGCCGTCACCGCCGGTGTGGTGTTCGCCCTGTTGCCGCGCGTGACGTGGGCGGGGATCGAGGCCCGCTCGTACGCGCTGACCATGGTCGCCGGCGTGTGGTTGACAGTGCTGTGCATCGAGGCGGTACGGCGCAATCGGCTGTGGTGGTGGGCGGCGTATTCGGCGGGGCTGGTCCTGGGGACCCTGCTCAATGTCTTCCTGGTGCTGCTGGTCGCCGTCCACGCGCTGACGGTCGTGGTGCTGGCGCCCCCGGGGTCGCCGCGGTGGCGCTGGGTGTGCTCGGCGACGGTCGCCGGCGCCGCGGCGGCCCCCTTTCTGCTGTTCACCCAGACGCAGCTGTTCCAGGTCGGCTGGATCTCCCCGCTGAGCGGCGGCACGCTCGCGGAGGTGCTGCAGGAGCAGTACTTCGGCGGCTCGCTGCCGTTCGCGGTGTTCGCCGCGGTGATGCTCGCCGCGGCCCTGCTGTTCGGCTTCCGCACAGCAGGACCGGCGGCAGAGCGCCGGGGACAACTGATGGTGATCGCAGCGGCGTGGGTGCTGGTGCCGACAGCGGTGCTGCTGGCCTACTCGGTTGTCCGGCACCCGATCTACTACCCGCGATACCTGTGCTTCACCGCACCGGCCATGGCACTGCTTCTCGGCCTGTGCATCGTGGCCGTCGGCCGATCTCGTGCGGGCATCTGCGTCGTGCTGATGCTGTTCGCGGTGGCCGCGACACCGAACTATCTGATCCAACGCGGCCCGTACGCCAAGGAAGGAATGGATTACAGTCAGATCGCCGATGTCATCACCCGGTACGCGGCGCCGGGCGACTGCCTGGTCCTGGACAACACCACCGCATGGAAACCAGGGCCCATCCGCCCGCTGCTGGCGGCCCGGCCCAACGCGTACGCGAAACTCCACGATTACGGTCGCGCGAGAACGGGCGTCGAACGAAACATGTTGTGGTCCAGCCACATCCCGATCTGGCGTTGGTCTGACAAGCTCTGGGACTGCCCGGCGATCTGGACGATCACCGAACGCGACCCGGCCATGCCCGACCACCAGCGGGCCCCGATGTTGCTCGCCGGGCCCCGCCTCGGCCGAACGCTGGCCTACCAGGTGCCCAGCCGGTTCGGTTTCCATCTCGTCGAGCGCTGGCAGTTCAGCTTCGCTCAGATCACGAAGTCACTGCGATGACCGGCGCACAGGACTACCTCCCGGACACCCATGATCTCGACCGGCTGGTGCAGGCGGCACGCCGTTGCCGCGGTTGCGACCTGTATCGCGACGCCGAGCAGACGGTGTTCGGCGAGGGATCGGCCGGCGCCGGCCTGATGCTGGTCGGCGAGCAGCCCGGCGACCAGGAAGACCGCGCGGGCCGGCCGTTCGTCGGCCCAGCCGGGCGGTTGTTGGACAAGGCACTGACCGCCGCCGAAGTCGACCGCGACCAGATCTATGTCACCAACGCCGTCAAGCATTTCAAGTTCACCCGGGCGGCCGGCACGCGACGCATCCACAAGACGCCGAGCCGCACCGAGGTCGTGGCCTGTCGGCCCTGGCTGTTCGCCGAACTCGCCTCGGTCGACCCGGACGTCGTGGTGCTGATGGGAGCGACGGCCGCACAAGCCTTGTTGGGTAGCAACTTTCGCCTGACCGCTCACCGCGGCGAGGAATTGCGGCTGCCGGCTGATCCCCCGCTCGGCGTGGACCCGAGCGTGGTCACCACGACGCATCCGTCAGCGATCCTGCGCGGCACGGGCGTCGACCGGGCGAAGAAGTTCGACGACTTGGTCGCCGATCTCCGATTCGCCGCCGGACTACAGGCCCGTTGAGTCGGGTGACCTCGCTCAGTTGTCGAACCACCGTCCGGCCGGCGGCAGGTCGGAACCCAGCACCGCACCGGCCGGCGCGCCGGACACCGTGCCCGCCTTGGCCGACCATCCGGTCCCTCCGCAGAGCAGGTCGCGCGGCGTCGAGATCGTCGTCGGCAGTGGGATCCCGAAACCGGGGATACCCGGGATCGTCACCTGCGGCGGCGAGAGCAGGGTCGAAATGCCTTGTGCCATAGCAGGAAACAGCTGCGCCGGCGGAGTCGGCAGGGTGGCGGCCGCATCGTTGACCGGTGCAGCCGGAATCAGGCTGCCCAGTCCGCCCGGTGAGGGCGGAATGTAGGCGCCAGGCCCGCCCGGCAGCACAGTCGGCGGGGTGGGCGGTGTCGCCACCCGATTGACACCGGGCGTGCCCGGAGTCGCAGCGGGCGGCACCGGGACTCCGCCACCACCGCCGCCACCGGGGCCGCCGGGAACCGCGGCCGGTGGGGTACCGGGGGTCACCACGTTGTTGGTGAACGGTGTTCCCGGAACCAGGGCGGGGGGCGTCGGCACACCACCGCCGCCACCTTCACCGGGTCCACCCGGAACAGCCGCAGGCGGAGTCGGAACCCCACCACCACCGCCACCACCGGGACCACCCGGAACCGCAGCAGGCGGAGTCGGAACCCCACCACCACCGCCACCGCCCGGACCACCCGGAACCGCAGCAGGCGGAGTCGGAACCCCACCACCACCGCCACCGCCCGGACCACCCGGAACCGCAGCAGGCGGAGTCGGAACCCCACCACCACCGCCACCACCGGGACCACCCGGAACCGCCGCGGGCGGAGCGGGGATCCCGCCGCCACCGCCGTCGACGGCAGCGGCCGGCAGTGCCGCGGGTGGCGCCGGTACACCGGCAGCCGCTGCGGCAATCGCTTCGGCGGGCACACCGGCGGACGGGGCGACGACACCGGAGGCATCGGCCACCGCCGCGCCGGCAGCGCCACCGGCACCTGTCCCGGCACCGGGAACAGCGGCCAGGGAGGATCCGGCGATACCGGAGCTGTCGGACAACGCGGCGGCCGGCACACCGGTTCCGGCGTTGTCGGAAATCGGCGCAGCCGGAACACCGGTTCCGGCGTTGTCGGAGATCGGCGCAGCGGGAACACCCTCACCGATGGGTGCGGGAACACCGTCGCCGACGGGTACGTCGGGCACGCCCGCCGGCGGAGTCGGCACACCACCACCACCGCCACCACCAGGACCACCCGGAACCTCAGCCGGCGGAGTCGGCACACCACCACCGCCACCACCACCAGGACCACCCGGAACCTCAGCCGGCGGAGTCGGCACACCACCACCGCCACCACCACCAGGACCACCCGGAACCTCAGCCGGCGGAGTCGGCACACCACCACCGCCACCACCACCAGGACCACCCGGAACCTCAGCCGGCGGAGTCGGCACACCACCACCACCGCCACCACCAGGACCACCCGGGACCGCCGCGGGCGGAGTCATGCCGGTCTCGACGGTGCTGCCGCCCGGCGTGCCGGGAACCGCTGCCGGAGGTGTGGGAACGCCGTCACCGCCACCACCGCCAGGTGCTCCGGGCACTGCCGCGGGTGGGGTCGAGAGTTCTTCCACACCAGGCGTTCCGGGAGTACCGGGGACCACGGTGGGCGGGGTGGGCGGGATCTCCATGCCCGGGGTTCCCGGGGTGCCGGGAACCGCGGCGGGGGTACCGGGAACGCCCACGTTGATGGTGTTGCCCGGGCCGCCGGGGACCGCCGCCGGCGGAGTGTTGATGCCCGGGGTCGAGGCGGCACCGGGCACACCACCGAGGGTGACTGGAGGGGTGCCCGGCACGTTGAGCATGCCGCCGGGGGTCGGCACGCCGGGTACCGAGACTCCTGGCGGGGGCAGCGTGGCCGCCGCATCGTTGATGACATTGCCCGGCACCGCTGCCGGGGGCACCGGTGGCGTGGTGATACGGGTCTCGATGGACGAGCCGGGGTTGCCCGGCACCGCAGCGGGCGGGGTGTTGATTGAATCCGTCGCCACGTCACCGGGGACCGCGGCCGGCGGGACTCCAGGAGTACCTGAGGAGCCGGGGATTTCACCGCCAGGCACCGCGGCCGGGGGAACCGGCGGGGTGTTCAGCGATTCGGTCACGACGCCACCGGGAACCTCAGCCGGCGGAGTCGGCAGACCACCACCGCCACCACCACCCGGACCACCGGGAACCTCAGCCGGCGGAGTCGGCAGACCACCACCGCCACCACCACCCGGACCACCGGGAACCTCAGCCGGCGGAGTCGGCAGACCACCACCGCCACCACCACCCGGACCACCGGGAACCTCAGCCGGCGGAGTCGGCAGACCACCACCGCCACCACCACCGGGACCACCCGGCACCGCAGCAGGGGGTGCGGGCGGCGTGCCGCCGCCGCCGCCGATCGGGCCACTCGGGACGGCTGCCGGCGGCGGAGGCACCGCGCCGGCGGCATCTGCCAGCGGAGCTGCGGGCACGGCGGCGGGAGCGGCCGGAGCCAGCCCGCTGGCATCGGAGATGGGAGCGCCCGCGTCACCGCCGGCAACACCGGGCACCGCACCGGCGGCGTCAGCGACCGCAGCACCGGGGAGACCACCGCCACCACCGCTACCAGCGCCCGCACCGGCACCACCACCCGCACCGGCACCCGGCAGGCCTGCGGCACCGGCAGCGTCGGCGATCGGTGCACCGGCACCCCCGCCGGCCGCGGGGACAGCGCCGGCCGCGTCCACCACCGGTGCACCCGCGCCGCCAACGCCGCCACCCGGCAAACCGGCTGCGGTGTCGATCGGCGCGCTGGGCACCCCGGCGGGCGGGGCCGGAATGCCGCCGCCACCACCACCGGGCGGAAGCCCCGGCACACCGGCCGGCGGAGTCGGCACACCGCCACCGCCACCACCACCAGGACCACCCGGAACAGCCGCCGGCGGAGTCGGCAGACCACCACCACCGCCACCACCAGGACCACCCGGAACAGCCGCCGGCGGAGTCGGCAGACCACCACCACCGCCACCACCAGGACCACCCGGAACAGCCGCCGGCGGAGTCGGCAGACCACCACCGCCACCACCACCAGGACCACCCGGGACGGCGGCCGGCGGCGTGGGAATGCTGCGGGTGACGTTCGTGCCGGGCGATCCGGGGACCGAGGCCGGCGGGACGGTGACGCCGTTCGTGCCCGGCATCCCGGGGGAACCGGGCGCACTGGCCGGCGGGATGCGGACACTACCCGGCGCGGTCGCCGGCGGGACGGGACCACCGACGGTGGGCGGGCTGTTGGTGAAGATCGAGGTCACACTGCCGGGCTCGCCCGGCGTGAAGCTGGGCGGGTTGGACGCAACGGTGTGCAGAATGTCAGCGCACGGCACTCCCGGACTGCTGAAGTCAGCAGCCGCGCGGGGACTGAACAGCGGCGCAGTCCAGAAAAACCCCGCAGTCGCCATGGCGGTGACCGCCGCCACGCGAGAGGTGGTCCGTGACATCGTTTCCCCGTTTCTGTGAGAGGCCTGAAGGGGAAACTACAGACGTGTAAGTACGGGGACGGCGGGCCATTCTGGCGGTTACCGAACTGTTGCCAACCAGTGTTGGTGCGGTTACCCCGGCGACAATTTGCGCACGCAAATACGCCTCTCACGTGCGTCTTTTCGTCTCGACCAGTCGCGGTCACGCTGCGAGCGAGTGACGGGATTCGAACCCGTGTAAACGGCTTTGACATGTTGATGGCAACTCTTGGGTTGCCGCGCGCGGGTCGGCGGCTCACCTGACTTCGCGCCAGCGTTCGTTGCTGCCTCGTGGCGTTGTATCGGCGTTTGGGGACAGATGGGGTATAGATGCGGCCTCTGAACAGGCAATTGCCGGGGTAACGCGTTCTGGGTAGCAAACCGACCCGAACGCGCTTTCGATAGTCGACGCACGCAGTGCTCCGCATTGTCGTACTTATCAGCCACGCTGGAACTACAGGGGTTTACGCACACGGGGTAGTCCAGCCAATCACTACCCTGCCCGCCCTATCGCCCCCTTGGCGGGAACTCCAATGCCTCGTCCGCAACTTCTGTGGTTATCGGCGTTCCTCTGTTCCGCACCGAATCGGATTCGCCGCGAAATTGCGGCAATGAAGTCCAAACTCCATTCCCGAAGCTGTGAATCCCCTGGGTGACACATGTCATACTCCGACAGCGGCGTTGATTCTTTGTTGATCGCCTTGGGGGAAACGGGATACGGGGGTTCGTTCATGGCACGGCACAGGAATCGTCAAGTCAGGCGCAGTTCTCGCACGGTCAACGGGGCGATCATCGCAGGCGGATTGCTCCTGGGTGGCCCGGCTGCCGTCGCACTCGCCGGACCGGCGGCAACCGACCAGTGTGCGCAGGGGCTCGCCGGCTGCAACGATACGTCCGCTGCAGCCGCGTCGGTTTCCTTTATCGGTGCATCCGCGGTCCCCGTGTATACAGGCCCCATTCTCGGACTGATCGGTGACGGCGTCGACGCCGCAGCTGATTGCACGGGCGCCGCCTGCAATGGCGGCAACGGCGGCCTCTTGTGGGGCAATGGTGGCGACGGGGCCAACGGGGGTGCGGGTGGCAGTGCTTTCCTATTCGGCAACGGCGGTGCGGGCGGTAACGGCACGGCCCCCGGACAGGCAGGCGGTGCGGGCGGCAACGGCGGCCTGTTCTTCGGAAAGGGAGGCGCCGGCGGAAACGGGGCGAATGGCGCCGACGGGGCCGACGGAGTGAATCCCACCCCGAGCGGGGCGCAGGCGGGATCAGGAACATCGCAGGCGACCAAGGGCGGATCGGGCAACCAGACCGGCCTCGCCGGTGGTGACGGCGACGACGCCACCACCGCCGGTCAGGCGGGTGGCTCCGGAGGTAGCGGCGGCACGGTCTACAGCGGTGTCGACTACCCCCGCGCGGAGGCGGATCCTCCGGGTGGCGCAGCGCTCGGTGGTAACGGTGGGGCCGGCGGCGACGGTGCGCCCGGCGGCCAGGGCGGTGACGGAGGAACCGGTGGCTCCGCGTACAGCGTCGGCGACACCTCCGGCGTCACCGCGACCGGCGGCAACGGCGGTAAGGGCGGCAACGGAGGCACCGGTGCCAACGGCGGGCGTGGCGGCGACGGCGGCTATGCCGAAGCGTCACAAGACTTCCCCCCGTCTGAACCGGGATTCCAGGGCAACGGCGGCAGCGGCGGAAACGGTGGTCACGGTGGTAACGGCGCCGCTGGGGCCAACGGCCAGAGCGGTGGCGCCGGCGGAGCCGGTGGCCGCGGCGGTCTTTTCGGTGGCGGCGGTGGCGCCGGCGGCAAGGGCGGCGCCGGCGGCAGCGGCGGAAACGGCGATATCGGCGGCAACGGCGGCGACGGTGGAAATGGCGCCGACGCACTCACCGACGGTGCGGGTGGCGAGGGTGGCCAGGCCGGCCATGGTGGTGCCGCGGGTACGCATGGCACCGGCGGTGCGGGCGGCGCCCCGGGCGCGGGTGGCCTCGGCGGGTCTACCGGCGCCGCCGGAGTGGCCGGTGCGGACGGCCACGACGGGACACCCGGCGAATCCGGCACCCCGGGTCAGCACGGTTCTGGACGCACCGACGGGTAAGGGCGTGCTGCGCCGGCTCCACGATCGGCGTTGAGCAGCAACCGATCTCGACGTTTGGGCAACCACAAAACTTTGGGGCCGGCCAACACCAGGTAGGCCAGTGAGGCCAGAGCGTTGCCCACCGAGCCGAAGATGGTCCTACAGGCCACCCCGGCGGCGACCAGCAGAGCGAACGGGTCACCGAGCGAAACTGCCTGCCCTCTCGTGCGGCAGCATGCATGCCGCGGGCGTAGTCGAGGACAGCCTGACCCAGTGGCATCCCCAACCACCCGACCGGATCGGGTGGCCCGGACCACCGCAACGCGCTCCGCGCCGGTCAACGCGCGTGCACCCGGACAGTACGTGGCCATCCGGTATCCCGTCAGCGCGCTGAAACCGACTGTCAGAACGACGAGTGCGGCTTGCCCGTCGAGCAGCAACCCGGGGTCCAGCCAGGCCCACCCACCGAAGAAGCAGCCCGCGCTGCCACACCGGGGCAGGCACTGTGAGCATGCGGTCACGGTGCCGTCGCCGACAGCTTGGCAGCCGCCTGCGGTATCAAAACCGAAAATCGGAAACACCGGGATACCGTCGATCAGCGGCAGTCCGGCAGACATATTTCGAAGCAAGCGCGTGAATGTGGTCCTAATTCTCAGTGTGTGGTCCACCGAGGCCGGTGTAATTAAGTGCGGTCCACTCTCCCCGCAATTGTCGAGAATTGTTGCAACGCACCCAATGCAGCGGGAAATGGAGCGTTGATGTGGCGCGAATTGTCGATAATTGGTTGTCATCGGCCACTCGCGGTCTACCTACCCAAACGTACCGGCCCGGTGTCGCCAGCAACGGTGTACAAACGAGCGTGCTTTGCACTGGGGTACAGAACCGATCAGGCCGACAATTGCAGCGTCTTGACAGCCGCCAAATACTGCTTTACCAGCATATACGCGAGCGAGTGACGGGATTCGAACCCGTGTAAACGGCTTTGCAGGCCGGTGCCTAGCCACTCAGCCACACCCGCAGCAGCATGGACACTTCCAGCACGACCGCGGCGGGCCAACCCTTTCACTCACCGTGATCGCCACGCCGGATTCCGCGCCGGGGCATACGGTGACGACATGCAGACCTGGTTGGCCGACCCGCCACTGCTGGGCGGGCCCGGGCAGGGCGCCCGACAGATCCTCGAGTTGCTGATCGCCTTCGGACTCACCGCGCTGATCGGCCTGGAACGTGAGGTCCACGGAAAAAGCGCGGGGCTGCGCACCCAGGCCATCGTCGGGACGGCGTCGGCGCTGATCCTGATCGTCAGCAAGTACGGGTTCGCCGATGTGTTGAGCGCGGGCACCGTCGAGGTCGACCCGTCCCGGGTGGCCGCCCAGATCGTGTCCGGAATCGGGTTCCTGGGCGCGGGGCTGATCATCACCCGGCAGGGCGCCGTGCACGGGCTGACCACCGCCGCGGCGATCTGGGAGTGCGCGGCCATCGGAATGGCCGCCGCAGCGGGCCTGGTCAAGCTCGCGGTGGTGGTGACAGCGCTGCATTTCGTGATCGTTCTGGGCTTCAGCCCACTGTCCAAGCGCCTGACCGCGCGGCTCGGCGGCTCGGTACGTCTGCACATCACCTACGCGCCCGATCGGGGCGCGCTCGGGCGGATACTGGCCGTCTGCGATAAACACCAATGGTCGCTGACCGAACTCAGCACCGACGCCGACGGCGGTGTCCTGCTCACCGTGACCGGAGCCGGGATCAGGCGCGCCCCCAGCACGGTCGCCTGCGTCGAGGGGGTGACCGGCGTGCGCCGGCTCGACGAAAAGGACGACTAGGAGACCGCGTCCGCCCGCTCACGAACCTGCCCGCGACCGGACCGATAGGACGCCACCGCTCCGATCACCGCCAGCACCGCGAACAGGCCGAATAGGGACCGGCTCGCACCGGCATCGGGCGACATCCGCAGGTTCACCACCACCCCCGCCAGACCCGCCCCGAAAGCACCACACATCAGCTGCACGGTGCTGATCGCGGCGGCGGCCACCGCTTGCTGGGCCGGATCGTCGACCACCGACCCCATCGCCCACGCCGAAAGATGCGGCCATGCCATCCCGATACCGCAACCGGTGACGACAAGTCCCAACGCCCACAGCGCGACGACTTCCATTGGCGCACCGTCCTTTTGAGTGAGCGCGGCAACCCCCAAGCCGGCAGCCATCACCAACGGCGCGATCGCCACCACTCGAACCGTGATCCGCACATTGGTGATCGAGGCGCTCGCGATCTCGCCGACGGTCCAACCCACCGACAGGGCCGCGCCGAGGAAGCCCGCGACCACCGGGGCCAACGCACCGAGCCGCTGACCGAACAGCGGAACATACATGTCGACCATGGTCGCCGCCATCAGCAGACCCAGCGTCAAGTAGATCCACTTCAACGGCCCGGCACGAAAAGCCTTGCGCGGCAGAACCGCAGCTGTCGACCGCCGGTCGACGACGACGAAGAGCGCCACCAGCACGACGCCGACGGAGAGCAACCCGGCGATCGCGGCGGCATCGTGCGGAATCGCCGCAGCGCTGACAGCCAGCGCCGCCAAACCCAACAGCAGCAGCGACCGTACCGGGATCCTCGTGCCGGGTGCCGCCTGCGTCCCCGGCTCCGGGCGGGCCGGCAAAGCCAGTGGCACCAACAGACTCATCACCACCGCGAGAACCGCAAGTAAGCCGAAACCTCCCCGCCACAAACCGAATTGGGCAAACAGACCACCGGTCGCCGGGCCAACGAGGGTCCCTATCCCCCACATGGCCGACACCACCGCCGACGCCCGGGTCCACAACCGGTCGGGCAGCGCGGCGCTGATCACGGCATAGCCCAGCCCGGCGAGCACACCTCCAGCCAGACCCTGCACCACCCGGCCGACGAGAAGCAGTGGCATCGACGGCGCCAGCGTGCACAGCGCGCTACCCGCCGCAAACGACAGCAACGCGCCCAGATAGGACGTCCGCGGACCGAACCGAGTCAGGATCGGCCCCACGGTGGTCGCGGCGGTCACCGAAGCCACCAGGTACACCGTGGTCACCCAGGCGTAGAGCCGCGCTCCCCCGATGTCGGCGACGGCACTGGGCAGCAGGCTCATCGTGATGAATTCGTTGATGGCATAGATCGCCACCCCACCGGCCAGGACGACGGTGGCGCCGAGGTAATCACGCCCCAACAGCTCACGCCAACTGCCCGCGGCAGAGGCGGTCGTCTCAGTCATGTGGATCACCGTAGAGCCTCAACCGGGGTTGAGTTCAAGCGCTACTTCAGCCCGGCGGCGTCCATGCCGCGCAGCTCCTTCTTCAGGTCGGCGATCTCGTCGCGGATCCGGGCGGCCAGCTCGAATTGCAAGTCGCGAGCCGCCGTCATCATCTGAGCGGTGAGATCCTTGATGAGGTCGGCGAGTTCGGCGCGCGGCATGTTCGACGTGTCGCGGCCTTCGATGATGCCGGCGCTGACTGCGCGGCCGGGCTCGCCCTGGGCACGGCGCCCGCGGGAGGCGTTGCGCCCAGACCCGCCGACTCCCACCGTCGCGTCGGTGTCGTCGGCTTCGCTGTAGACCTGGTCGAGGATGTCGGCGATCTTCTTGCGCAGCGGCTGCGGGTCGACGCCGTGCGCCTCGTTGTATTCGATCTGCTTGGCACGCCGGCGCTCGGTCTCGTCGATGGCCTCTTTCATCGAGTCGGTGATCTTGTCGGCGTACATGTGCACCTCGCCGGAGACGTTGCGCGCCGCGCGGCCGATGGTCTGGATCAGGCTGCGGGTGGAGCGCAGGAATCCCTCCTTGTCTGCGTCCAGAATCGACACCAGCGACACCTCGGGCAGGTCCAGCCCCTCCCGCAGCAGGTTGATCCCGACCAGCACGTCGTACTCGCCGAGGCGGAGCTGGCGCAGCAGCTCGACCCGGCGCAGCGTGTCCACCTCGGAGTGCAGGTAGCGGACCCGGATGCCCATCTCGAGCAGATAGTCGGTGAGGTCCTCGGCCATCTTCTTGGTCAACGTGGTGACCAGCACCCGCTCGTCGCGGTCGGTGCGGGCGCGGATCTCGCCGATCAGGTCGTCGATCTGGCCCTTGGTGGGTTTGACCACCACCTTCGGGTCCACCAGGCCGGTCGGGCGGATCACCTGCTCGACGAACTCGCCGCCGGTCTGACTGAGCTCGTAGGGGCCGGGAGTGGCCGACAGGTACACCGTCTGCCCAATGCGGTCGGCGAACTCCTCCCAGGTCAGCGGTCGATTGTCCACTGCCGAGGGCAGCCGGAAGCCATACTCGACGAGGTTGCGTTTGCGCGACATGTCGCCTTCGTACATGCCGCCGATCTGCGGAACGGTGACATGCGACTCGTCGATGACGAGCAGGAAATCCTCCGGGAAGTAATCCAGCAGCGTCGCCGGGGCGGAGCCCGCGGCCCGACCGTCGATGTGCCGTGAATAGTTCTCGATACCCGAGCAGAAGCCGACCTGCCGCATCATCTCGATGTCGTAGTTCGTCCGCATCCGCAGTCGCTGCGCCTCCAGCAACTTGCCCTGGTTCTCCAGCTCGGCGAGCCGCTCGGCCAGCTCGGCTTCGATGGTCGAGATGGCCTGCGCCATCCGCTCGGGACCGGCGACGTAGTGGGTGGCCGGGAAGATCCGCAGCGAATCGACCTGGCGGATGACATCACCGGTCAGCGGGTGCAGGTAGTACAGCGCCTCGATCTCGTCCCCGAAGAACTCGATACGCACCGCGAGTTCCTCGTAGGACGGGATGATCTCCACGGTGTCGCCACGGACCCGGAAGGAGCCGCGGGTGAACGACATGTCGTTGCGGGTGTACTGGACATCGACAAGCAGCCGCAGCAGCCCATCCCTGGGCACCTCGGTGCCGACCTCCAATTCGACCGAACGGTCGAGGTAGGACTGCGGGGTGCCCAGGCCGTAGATGCAGGACACCGAGGCGACCACGACGACATCGCGGCGGGACAGCAGGCTCGAGGTCGCCGAGTGCCGCAACCGCTCGACATCGTCGTTGATCGAGCTGTCCTTCTCGATGTAGGTGTCGGTCTGAGCGATGTACGCCTCAGGCTGGTAGTAGTCGTAGTACGAGACGAAGTATTCGACCGCGTTGTGCGGCAACATCTCTCGCAGCTCATTGGCCAGCTGGGCGGCCAGCGTCTTGTTCGGCGCCATGACCAGGGTGGGCCGCTGCAACCGTTCGATGAGCCAGGCCGTGGTCGCCGACTTACCGGTGCCGGTGGCGCCCAGCAGCACCACGTCGTGCTCACCGGCGCGGATCCGGCGCTCCAGCTCCTCGATCGCGGCGGGCTGATCACCGGCGGGCTGATACTGACTGACCACCTCGAACTGCGCACCGCTGCGCACCAGGCCGTTGACCGCATCAGCGGCGGGCCGGTATTCGGAGTGCGCGATCACCGGATGTTCGGTAGCGAAAGCCATAGCTCCAGGTTAAGCGTCCCCACCGACACATTCATTCCTCGTTACGCTGACCCGGTGGCTGTCCATCCACCCAAGCAGGAGACCTTCGACCTGGTCGGATACACCAACACCGATCCCAAGGGCATCATCCGGACGGTCGAGGAGTACGTGGTGCGACCGTGGGGCCTCTACATGGCCCGCCCAACCCCCGGCCGCACGCAGTTCCACTACCTCGAGTCGTGGTTGCTGCCATCGCTGGGGCTGCGGGCCAATGTCTTCCATTTCAACCCCGGCTACGAGCTCGACCAGGACTATTACCTCGACGTCGGGCAGATCAACCCGGGTGCGGATCGCTGGACGACCGAGGACCACTACATCGACCTGGTCGTGCACACCGGGGACCGCACCGACCTCATCGACGGTGACGAACTGTTCGAAGCGCACCGCGAGGGCCTGCTGAGCACCGGGATCGCCGCGGCCGCGCTGCAGCGCGCGGTGGTGGCCGTCGACGGGCTGGCCAGACACGATCACGACCTCAACGCCTGGCTCGCCGCCGACGGAATGCCGCTGACCTGGCGCTGAGGCCACGGTCGGGGGCAACGAATCAGCTTCCGAGTATCTGACGGGTAGTCTGACTAGCTATGAGGTCCACCAAGCGCCGATGGCCGGGGATCACCGCCGCGGCAGCGCTGGTCGCGGCTTCCCAGTTAACAGTGGCCACCGCACTGGCCGACCCAGACCCGGTTCCCCCGCCGACGCCCGCGGCGTCCACCGACACAGATCCGAACCTCCTGCACAACATCACCTACCGGGCGTCTGCGACCGGCACCTCACGCGGCGCCGTGGTCGCCTACAAGATCGACGACGACAACGTCAACAGCGATCAACCGACGCTGCTGCCCGGGATGACATTCGAGGTCAACACCGTGCTGCACGATCCCAAGAAGGCCGGTATGGAAGTCTCCATCCAATGGCCTTACGGATCGAATCTGCACTGCGAGATCCTGGTGGACGACCAGATCGTGGCAGAGGCCGATCAGTTCATCGCACCGCGGCTGTTCCGGGTGAAAGACGATCCGCTCTACGGCACCCTGCAATGCGGCGCGCCGCTGGACACCCCCGGCCCGAATGCGGTGCCCACGCCGGCACCGGTCTCGGCGCCCGCGCCTGCCGGCTGAGACTCAGGGCCGCCAGCCGGTGGCCTCCGCCCAGGCCCAAGCTCGCCGGTAGGCGTCCAGGAACCACGGCTCCTTGGCCTCGGCGTAGCCTCCGATGCCGGCGTGCTGCTCGGCCGATCTCTTGACCGCCAGATAGTCCGCCTGCACACCCGGGTTGGCCGTCAGCCACGCCACGAACAGCAGCGCGAATCGCTGGTTGGGCCAGCCGTCCACCCTGATGTGCACGTTGGTGGACCGGCCCGGATCACCTGAGGCATGAAACCGCTTGTGCCACAAGGCCGCATCGGTGCCCGCCTTCGGCACGTCGGAGGTGATGGCATCGACACGGGGATAACCGGCCCGCAGCAGGTCCTCGGCCAGCTCGTCGGCCACCTCCAGCGAGGACACCGTCACCTGAACGTCGATGACGTCTTTGGCGTCCATGCCGGGCACCGCCGTCGACCCGATGTGGTCGATGCGCACGGCCCGGTGCCCGCAGGCGGTGTTCAGCCGGGCCAGAATGCGCCGTGCCTGATCCGGCCAGGTGGGGTCGGCCGCCACCAGCTGTGGCACGGCATGCGCCGGTGTTCGGGCGCCCAGATTGTGCGCGAACGGCAGGATGCGCTGATACCACAGGCCGCGGGCCTGCTCGACGAGCTCACCGGCACTGCCGGAGTTGTCCAGCCAGACATCGGCCACGGCGCGCCGCTGCTCCTCGGTGGCTTGAGCGGCGATGCGCGCCCTGGCGTCGGTCTCGCTGAAGCCCCGGTAGTCGATGAGCCGCCGCACCCGCAGCTCAGGGTCGGCATGCACGATCACCACCAACGGGAACATGGGCGCCATCTGGGACTCGACCAGCAAGGGGATGTCCTCGACGATCACCGCGTCCTCGGCGGCCGCCGCGATCAACTCCGAGCGGCGGTGCGCCACCAGCGGGTGGACGATGCCGTTGAGCGTCTGGCGCTTGGTTTCGTCGCTGAACGCGATGGCGGCCAGGGCCGGGCGGTCCAGGGCGCCGTCAGGGGTGAGGATGTGCTCGCCGAACGCGTCGACGAGCTTGGCCAAGCCCTCGGTGCCCGGCTGGACGACCTCGCGGGAGATGACGTCCCCGTCGACCACGATGCCGCCACATTCAGCGAACGTGGCCGACACCGTCGACTTTCCGGCGCCGATCCCGCCGGTCAAACCGATGCGCAGCATTTGTGACTCCTCATAGACGAAACCGCGCAGGAAGCCCGAAGACTTCCTGCGCGGTCCAATCTCGACAGACGAGAGTTAGGCGTTACCCGCCAGCTTCTCGCGCAGAGCGGCGAGCTGAGCATCGCTGGCCAGCGAACCGCCGGCCGACTCACCCGAACTCGACGAGGACGACGACGAGCCGTTTCCAGCGGGCCGCTCGGCCGCCTCGGCCTCAGCCTTGGCGAACTTCTCCATCTGCGCGGTGTGCATCTTGTGCCGGCGCTCGGCCTCGGCGTAGCGGGCCTCCCACTCGGTGCGCTGCTTGTCGAAGCCTTCGAGCCATTCGTTGGTCTCGGCGTCGAAGCCCTCGGGGAAGATGTAGTTGCCCGCATCGTCGTAGCTGTCGGCCATGCCGTACTTCGAGGGGTCGAACTCCTCGGTGTAGTCCTCGTTGGCCTGCTTGAGGCTCAGCGAGATACGGCGGCGCTCCAGGTCGATGTCGATGACCTTGACCATGGCGTCGTCGCCGACCTGCACGACCTGATCCGGGACCTCCACGTGGCGCTCGGCCAGCTCGGAGATGTGCACCAGACCCTCGATGCCCTCCTCGACGCGGACGAACGCGCCGAACGGCACCAGCTTGGTGACCTTGCCCGGCACGATCTGGCCGATCGCGTGGGTGCGGGCGAAGTGACGCCACGGGTCTTCCTGAGTCGCCTTGAGCGAGAGCGAAACACGCTCGCGGTCCATGTCGACGTCGAGCACCTCGACGGTCACCTCGTCGCCCACCTGAACCACCTCGGACGGGTGGTCGATGTGCTTCCAGGACAGCTCGGAGACGTGCACCAGACCGTCGACCCCACCGAGGTCCACGAACGCGCCGAAGTTGACGATCGAGGACACCACGCCCTTGCGGATGGCGCCCTTCTGCAGCTGGTTGAGGAACTCGCTGCGCACCTCGGACTGGGTCTGCTCCAGCCAGGCGCGACGGCTCAGGACCACGTTGTTGCGGTTCTTGTCCAGCTCGATGATCTTGGCCTCGATCTCCTTGCCGATGTAGGGCTGGAGATCGCGGACCCGGCGCATCTCGACCAGGGAGGCGGGCAGGAAGCCGCGCAGGCCGATGTCGAGGATCAGGCCGCCCTTGACGACCTCGATGACGGTGCCCTTGACGGCCTCGTCCTTCTCCTTGAGTGCCTCGATGGTGCCCCAGGCGCGCTCGTACTGGGCACGCTTCTTGGACAGGATCAGGCGGCCTTCTTTGTCCTCCTTGGTGAGGACGAGAGCTTCCACCTTGTCGCCGACGGACACAACCTCATTGGGGTCGACGTCGTGCTTGATGGAAAGTTCGCGGGAAGGGATGACACCCTCGGTCTTGTAGCCGATGTCGAGGAGGACCTCGTCCCGGTCGACCTTGACGATCGTCCCCTCGACGATGTCGCCATCGTTGAAGTATTTGATGGTTTTGTCGATGGCGGCGAGGAAGTCCTCAGCCGAGCCGATGTCGTTGACGGCTACTTGCGGCGAGGTGACGGTGGGACTTGGCATATTGTTGGGTTGCTCCGGACAGGGTGAATCGTAGGGACAGGGTTGTGGAGATGTGCCTGCACGGTGCCCGTCAGACTGTCCATCGGATAGCCCATGGGTACGCACACAGGTACCTTCAGAGCGTACTCGACTAGGCACACGCTGGACAAACTCGGGTCCCGGCACGGCTCGCCGGAGCCGGTGCGGCGGGCTGGCCTCGTAATACTCTGCCCTGGTGACCTACGCCACCACACCGCCGCTGCCCCGGCCGATCCGGAAGGTGGGCGCGCCGCTGGCGGTGATCATCGTCCTGGGCACCCTGGCCGGGCTGATCCTGATCCTGCTGACCGCGGTGAACCCGGCCGGCACCGCGATCGGATTCACCCTGTCCACGGCGGCGATGGCGCTGGTGCTGCTCTGCTATCTGTGGCTGGACCGCTGGGAGCCCGAACCGCCCCGGCTGTTGGTGCTGGCTTTCCTGTGGGGGCATCGGTGGCGATTCTGGCATCGGTCGTGCTCGAACTCGTGGTGGAGAAGTCGGTGAATCCCGGCGGGGAGGAAGCCGGCTTCTTCACCGTCGCGGTCGCCGCACCGGTGATCGAAGAGGCCGCCAAGGGGCTCTTTCTGCTGCTGATGATGACCGGGGTGCGCCGCAACGAGCTGAACTCGCTGACCGACTGCCTGGTGTACGCCGGCGTGACGGCCGCCGGGTTCGCCTGGCTGGAGGACATCTTCTACATCGCCGACGGTGGATCGCTGGCCGGTTCGCTGGGTACCGCCGCCATGCGCCTCGTGATGGGACCATTCGCGCACCCGCTGTTCACCACGTTCACCGGCATCGGGGTGTATTTCGCTCTGCAGCATCGCAATACGTGGGTCAGGCTCGGCTGCGTCCTGCTCGGCTACCTCGGTGCGGTGATCATGCACGCATTGTGGAACGGCTCGGCGCTGGTCAGCGTCGGCGCCTACTTCGGGCTGTATGTGGTGTGGATGATGCCGGTGTTCGGCCTGGCCATCGCGCTGGCGGTGCACAGTCGACGGCGCGAGCAGCGGATCGTCGCCGAGAAGGTGCCCGGGATGGTCGCCGCCGGCCTGATCACCCCGGCCGAGGCAGTCTGGCTGGGCTCGATCAGCAGCCGTAAGCAGGCGGTGGCCGCCGCCACCCGGTTCGGCGGCCGCGCCGCCGGCAGCGGGGTCAAGAAGTTCGCCGTGCAGGCTGTCGAACTGGCCTTCGTGCGTGACCGGATCGACCGCGGCTTCGGCGACGCCAGGGTGTCGGCGCTGCTGCAGGAGGAGGTCGACGGGCTGGTCGCCAGCCGGGCCGCGGCGGGGCCAGCGCTGCACTGGCTGAACGGATTTCGTCCGCAACCGAGGTAGGTTTTGTCAGCCGATTGCTAGATTCGCCCCCTACCTTCGCGGGCATGATCCAGCACATCCTGGAATACGCCGGGATCGCCGTCCTGGCCACCTCCGGTGCGGTGGTCGGCATCCGCAAGGGGTTCGACCTGTTCGGCATCGCCGTGCTCGCGGCACTGACCGGGATCGGCGGCAACCTGCTGCGCGACGTCCTGCTGGGAGTGTTCCCGCCTGCGTCGCTGCAGCGCTGGGCGCCCATCACGGTGTGCTTCGTGGCCGCACTGCTGACCACGGCGTTCGCCAAGCTCGTGATCAAGCTCAACCAGCTCGTCCTGGTGCTCGACGCCATCGGGATGGGGTTCTTCGCGACCACGGGCGCGGCGATATCCGTCGACCACGGCGCCAGCTTTTTCGCGGCCGCACTGCTGGGCATGGTGTCGGCCATCGCCGGCACCATCATGCGCGACATCGTCGCGCGCGATGTGCCGATGGTCATGGGTCCCGACGACATGTACGCCGCACCCGCGATGCTCGGTGCGGTCATCTACGTCGCCATCGACTCGGCCGGCTCACAGTGGCTGGGCGTCGCGGTCGGATCGCTGGTGGCGACACTGTTACGGCTGGCCGCGATCACCTTCCACTGGCGTCTGCCCACCGGGCCGCGGGAATTGCACGTGCGACCCGAGCCCAACGCCTGCCCTCAGTGCGCGGCCGCGTCCCAGCTGGGGCCGTAGCCCACCGACACCTCGAGCGGAACATCCAGCGGATAGGCGCCGCCCATCTTGTCGCGCACCAGTTCCTCGACGGCGTCCCGCTCCCCCGGCGCCACCTCGAGCAGCAGTTCGTCGTGCACCTGCAGCAGCATCCGCGACCGCAGCCCGGACCCGCGCAGCGCCGCATCCACCTGAATCATGGCCACCTTGATGATGTCGGCCGCGCTGCCCTGGATCGGGGCGTTGAGCGCCGCCCGTTCGGCTGCCTCGCGCACCTGACGGTTGCTGCTGTCCAGCTCCGGCAGGTAACGCCGCCGGCCCAGCACGGTCGAGGTGTAGCCGTCCTTACGCGCCTGATCGACGATGTCGCGGAGGTAGTCGCGGATGCCGCCGAATCGCGCGAAGTACTGGTCCATCTGGACCTTGGCTTCCTCGGTGCTGATCTTCAGCTGGGCCGACAGGCCGTAGGCGCTCAGTCCGTAGGCCAGGCCGTAGGACATCGCCTTGACCCGCCGCCGCAATTCCGGGGTGACCTCGTCGATCGGGACGTCGAACGCCCGCGACGCGACGAACGAATGCAGGTCCTCCCCGGTGCGGAACGCCTCGATCAGGCCTTCGTCCTTGGACAGGTGCGCCATGATCCGCATCTCGATCTGGCTGTAGTCCGCCGACATCAGTTCGGCGTATTCGATGCCGTCTGCGGAGCCGACGACGAGAGCGTCGCGGATCCGCCGTCCGGCATCGGTGCGGATCGGAATGTTCTGCAGGTTCGGCTCGGTGGAAGAAAGCCTGCCAGTGGCCGCGATGGTCTGGTTGAACGTGGTGTGGATGCGGCCGTCGGCGGCCACCGACTTCAGCAGCCCGTCGACGGTGACCTTGAGCCGGGTCGCGTCGCGGTGGTTGAGCAGATGCTCGAGGAACGGGTGCCCGGTCTTGTCGAACAGCGACTGCAGGGCGTCCGCATCGGTGGTGTAACCGGTCTTGGTGCGTTTGGTCTTCGGCATCCCCAGCTCGTCGAACAGCACCACCTGCAACTGCTTGGGCGAGCCGAGGTTGATCTGCTTGCCGATCACCTCGTAGGCCGCGTCGGCGGCCTCGCGGATCTGATCGCCGAATTCGCGCTGCAGCGTCTCGAGCTTGTCCAGGTCCACGGCGACGCCGGCGGTTTCCATCTCCGCCAGGACCGCCTGCACCGGGAGTTCCATCTGGCCCAGCAGCGACGCCGAGTCGATGCGCTCCAACTCCTCATCCAGCGCGACGGCCAGATCGGCCACCGCGCGCGCCCGCAGAATGACCGTCTGCACCGCCTGCTCGTCGACCCCGTCACTGTCATCAAGCAGCGAAAGCTGTTGCTGCTCAGGGTTGTCCGCGCGCAGCTCCCGGCGCAGGTAACGCAGAGAAAGGTCGTCGAGGGCGAAGCTGCGCTGCCCAGGGCGCACCAGGTAGGCCGCCAGTGCGGTGTCGGAGGTGACCCCCGCCAGCTGCCAACCTCGGCCGGCCAGGTCATGCATGGCGATCTTGGCCTCGTGCAACGCCTTCGGCGCAGTCGGGTCGGCCAGCCACGCGCCCAGGGCGGCTTCGTCCTCCGACGTCAGCGTGGCGGTGTCCAAGTAGGCGCCCTCGCCGTCGGCGGCGGCGATGGCCAGCGCGGTGGCATCTCCGTCGTAGACCTGGTGGGTTCCCACGACCGCGACGCCGGAACGGCTGCCGTCACGGGCATGCTCGGCCAGCCACGCCGCCACGGTGCCGGGCTCGAGGGCACCGCCGCGCACCTCGAAACCTTCGTCGACCTCGGGTTCGACGGCGGCCAGGGTGTCGAAGAGCCGGTCGCGCAGCACCCGGAACTCCAGGTCGTCGAAGAGCCGGTGGATCTGGTCCCGGTCCCATGGCTGCATCCGCAATGTGTCGGGGGTCTGCGGTAGCGGAACGTCCTTCACCAGATCGGTGAGCTCCCGGTTGAGCACGACGCTGGACAGGTTGGCGCGCAAGGCATCTCCCACCTTGCCGCGCACCGAGTCAACGTTGTCGACCAGGCCCTGCAACGAGCCGTATTCGGTGATCCATTTGGCCGCGGTCTTCTCCCCGACACCGGGAATCCCGGGCAGGTTGTCGCTCGGGTCGCCGCGCAGCGCCGCGAAGTCGGGGTACTGCGCCGGGGTCAGGCCGTATTTCTCCACCACCGCGTCCGGGGTGAAACGGGTCAGGTCGCTGACTCCCTTGCGCGGGTACAGGACCGTGACGTCCGGGCTGACCAGCTGCAACGAGTCGCGGTCGCCGGTGACCACCAGAACCCGGTAGCCCTCCTGCTCGGCCTGGGTGGCCAGGGTGGCGATGATGTCGTCGGCTTCGAACCCCGGCTCGGCCAGCACCGTGATGCCGAGTGCGACCAGCACCTCTTTGGTGATGTCGATCTGGCCGCGAAATTCGTCGGGCGTGGCCGACCGGTTGGCTTTGTACTCCGGGTAGCGGTCGGCCCGGAACGTCTGGCGCGACACGTCGAAGGCGGCAGCGACGTGCGTGGGCTGTTCGTCGCGCAGCAGGTTGATCAGCATGGCGGTGAACCCGTACACCGCGTTGGTGGTCAACCCGTTCTTGGTCTTGAAGTTCTCGGCGGGCAGCGCGTAGAACGCCCGGAACGCCAGCGAATTGCCGTCGAGGAGCAGCAGAGTGTGCTTGCCCTCGCCCTTGTCCGATGTGGTCGGGGCACTGCCTGCGGCGGTCTTGGCTGGGCTCACGCCTTTACTCTAGGCATCGCCGCCGACAGACAATCATCAACTCCGGACAGTTAAACTGGAACATGTTTCAGTTCCACGACACGCATCGCATACGATGAGCCCGTGCCAGCTTCTCCAGACGCGCCCACTCAACTACCGGCTGTTGAGGGTTGGTGGGATTACGACGATGCCGGTGTTCCCCATCTGGTCGGGGGGAAGTGTCCGCAGTGCGGGACTTATGTGTTCCCGCCCCGGGAGAACAATTGTCCGAACCCGGCCTGTGACAGTGATGTGCTCGAGGCCGTCGCGCTGTCGCGGCGGGGCACGGTGTGGAGTTACACCGAAAACCGGTACGCACCACCGCCGCCGTACCCCTCACCGGACCCGTTCGAACCGTTCGCGGTGGCCGCTGTCGAGCTCGCCGACGAGGGACTGATCGTGCTGGGCAAGGTGGTCGAGGGCACCCTGGCCGCCGATTTACAGGTCGGCATGCTCGTGGAGCTGACCACCATGGTTCTCTACACCGACGACGAAGGCGTCGAGCGCCTCACCTACGCCTGGAAGGCCCTCTGATGGCACCTGAACCGGTTTACATCCTGGGTGCGGGGATGCACCCGTGGGGCAAATGGGGCCGCGACTTCACCGAATACGGTGTCATCGCCGCCCGCGCCGCCCTGGCCGACGCCGGCCTGGACTGGCGCCAGATCCAACTGGTCGCCGGCGCAGACACCATCCGCAACGGCTACCCCGGCTTCGTCGCCGGGGCGACCTTCGCCCAAAAACTCGGCTGGAACGGCATCCCGATCACCTCCAGCTACGCCGCCTGCGCCTCGGGTTCCCAAGCCCTGCAGTCCGCCCGCGCCCAAATCCTGGCCGGGCTGTGCGACGTCGCACTGGTCATCGGCGCCGACACCACCCCCAAAGGATTCTTCGCCCCGGTCGGCGGAGAGCGTCGCAACGATCCCGACTGGCAGCGCTTCCACCTGATCGGCGCCACCAACACCGTCTACTTCGCCCTGCTCGCGCGCCGCCGGATGGACCTCTACGGCGCCACCTTGGCAGACTTCGCCGCGGTCAAGGTCAAAAACGCCCGCCACGGCCTCAACAACCCCTACGCCCGTTACCGCAAAGAAGCCACCGTCGAGGACGTGCTGGCCAGCCCGGTGGTCTCCGACCCCCTGCGCCTGCTCGACATCTGCGCCACCTCCGACGGCGCCGCCGCACTCATCGTCGCCTCCAAGTCGTTCGCCGAAAAACACCTCGGCTCACTCAAGGGCGTCCCCTCGGTACGCGCGGTCAGCCTGCAAAGCCCGCAATACCCCAGCATCTGCCCGAACTGCCCGATATCGCCACCGACTCCACCGCCGTGGTGCCCGGCCCGCAACGGGTGTTCAAAGACCAGATCCTCGATGCCGCCTACACCGAAGCCGGCATCGGCCCGAAGACCTGTCCCTGGCCGAGGTCTACGACCTGTCCACCGCCCTGGAACTCGACTGGTACGAGCATCTCGGGCTGTGCGCCAAGGGCGAGGCCGAACAGCTGTTGCGCAGCGGGGCCACCACCATCGGCGGCCGGGTCCCGGTCAACGCCTCCGGCGGCCTGGCCTCCTTCGGCGAAGCCATCCCCGCCCAAGCCATCGCCCAGGTCTGCGAACTCACCTGGCAACTCAAAGGCCAAGCCACCGGCCGCCAAGTCGAAGGCGCCACCGTCGGCGTCACCGCCAACCAAGGCCTCTTCGGCCACGGCTCCTCGGTCATCGTCGCCACGTAGGCTCGGCCGGTGGCCGAGACCGTCGTCGTCACCGTCAAGCCCGGCAGCCGCAAAGGCCCGCTGGTCGAGACCGGCGCCGACGGGGCGATGACGGTCTACGTCCGGGAGCGGGCCGTCGAGGGCAAGGCCACCGAAGCGGCAATGCGGCTTCTCGCCGAGCATCTCGACGTGCCGCGCAGCCGCATCCGACTGGTCTCGGGTGCTACCTCGCGGATCAAGCGCGTCAGCATCGACTGAGCGAAGGCAACGGGCGGTCGGCGCCGTTACAGTCGTCGGATGGCGGGTTGGGATAACTTCGCGGTCATCGTCGGCGGGGTCGGTGGCGCGCTCGTTGGCCTGCTGTTCGTGGCGATTTCGATCCATGCCGGGCGGATTGCGGACTCGGCGAGTCTGCGCCACCGTGCGGGGCAGACCTTGGTGGTGTTCGCCATGCTGCTTCTGGTGGCGGTCGTGCTGTCCGTTCCATCGCAATCCGACCGGGTGGTCGGTGCTGAACTGGTGGTGCTGGCGGTGGGGGCGGCAATCCTGCTGATCCGCCTGGACAGGTCGGCCGGGGAGAAAGTGGCGGATAATCCGCTGAGCCGAATCCTGCGCCAGGTCAACCCCAACGTCACCACGGCCCTCGGTGTCGCGTTGACCGGAGTGCTGTTGCTCACCGGCGTGCAGTGGGCTCCCTACACGCTGCTGCCCACGACCTGCGCCGCGATCGTGGGCGGCTTGGCCAGTGCCTACCTACTGTTGACCAGACTCACCGACTGACCGGGTACACCTGCGTGAGCGGCGAACACTGCAGCGGCCATTCGCGCATCGAGTCAGACATCAGAGCGGGGCGCGGGCATACTTCATCGCGCTCAGTTCTGGCTCGATGCCACCAGTCGCGCTCTCAGGCCACCCCGAGGTAGGCGGCGCGAATGCTGTCGTCGGCCAACAACTCTCGCGCCGGGCCGCTTCGTGTGACCGATCCGGTCTCCAGGATGTAGGCCCGGTCCGAGCGGCTCAGCGCCTGCTGGGCATTCTGTTCCACCAGCAGCACCGTGGTGCCCTGGGCATTGATCTCGGAGATGATTTTGAAGATCTGCGAGATGATCATCGGCGCCAGGCCCATCGACGGCTCGTCGAGCAGCAACACCCGTGGCCGGGCCATCAGCGCCCGCCCGATGGCCAGCATCTGCTGTTCCCCGCCGGAGAGGGTTCCGCCCACCTGGGCGCGACGTTCGGCCAGCCGCGGGAAGGTGTCGAACACCCAATCCAGCCGCTCACGATGCTCGGCCTTGCTAGCGAATTTACGCCCGTAACAACCCATTTCGAGGTTCTCGGTCACGCTCATCCCGGGAAACACGCCGCGGCCCTCGGGCGCCTGCACCAAGCCGTCGATGGCACGCTGGTGAGCCTTGACCCGGCTGATGTCGCGGCCTTCGAACCACACCGATCCCGACGACAGCGGCCGCAATCCGGAGATGGCACGCATCATCGTCGTCTTGCCCGCACCGTTGGAGCCCAGCAGGGTGACCAGCTCCCCCTCCCGAACCACGAGCGAAACACCGTGCAGCGCTTCGATTCTGCCGTAGTGCACGACCGCATCGCGCACCTCCAGCAGGACGGGCTTCTCCTCAGAGCTGGTCATCGGGCACTCCCAGGTAGGCGGCGATGACAGCGGGGTCCTCGCGAATCTCGGCGGGCAGGCCATCGGCGATCTTGCGGCCGAACTCCAGCACCACGATCCGGTCGGTGACACCCATGACCAGGCGCATGTCGTGCTCGATCAACAGCACGGTGTAACCGTCGTCGCGGATGGCGCGGATCAGGTCGATCAGAGCCGCCTTCTCGCTGGGGTTGAAACCGGCGGCCGGCTCGTCGAGGCACAGCAGTTTCGGCTCGGTGGCCAATGCGCGGGCGATCTCCAGCCGGCGCTGGTCACCGTAGGGCAGATTCTTGGCCTTCTCCTCGCCACGGTGCGCGATCCCGACGAATTGCAGAAGCGCGGCGGCCTTCTCGATGGCCGTGCGTTCTTCGCGACGATGCCGCGAGGTGCGCACCAGCGCACCCGGCACCGAGGTCTTGTGCCGCGCGTCGGTGCCGACGATCACGTTCTCCAAGGCCGTCATCTCACCCCAGAGCCGGATGTTCTGGAAGGTCCGAGCGATGCCGCGGCGGGTGATCTGGTGCCGCTTGATACGACCCAGCGGCGCCCCGTCGAAGGTAACCGAGCCGGCGCTGGGCCGGTACACCCCGGTGATGGCGTTGAAGCAGGTGGTCTTGCCCGCCCCGTTCGGGCCGATCAGACCGAGGATCTCGCCCCGCTTGATGGAGAAGCTCACCGAGTCCAGCGCGGTCAGGCCGCCGAACTTGACCGTCAGGTCCTTGGTCTCCAACAGGGTCTCGCCCTCGGCAGCGTTGACATCGCGGTGCAGGGCGGCCAGTTCCTCGTCAATCTCGGTCATGCCGCCGCCTTGGTGTCGTCGGCGCGGCTCAACAACTTTCGCGCGGACTTGCCGTAGGTCAACAACTGTTGGCGCACCGGGAACAGGCCCTGCGGGCGGAAAATCATCAACACCACCAGCGCCAGACCGAAGAACAGATACTTCAGGTCACCGAGATTGATGCCGAGGAATTCCACCCCCAGCAACCGGTTCGGCAGGTAGACGATGATGAATGCACCGAAGACGACGCCCAGCTTGTTGCCCTGCCCGCCCAGCACGACCGCGCACAGGAACAGCATCGAATTGATGATGTTGAACGTCGGCGGGGCGACGTACTGCACCTGGCCGGCATACAGCGCGCCGGACAGCCCGCCGATGGCGGCACCGATGACGAACGCCCACAGTTTGAAGCGGAAGGTGTTGACACCCATCACTTCTGCGGCGTCCTCGTCCTCCCGGATCGCGACCCACGCCCGGCCGACCCGGCTGCGTTCGAGGTTGCCGACCAGCAACAGGATGCCCACCATAAGGACCAGACCGAGCCAGAACCACCAGGTGCCGTAGTTCGCGGTGCCGGTCGAGTTGCCGCTGGAGAACACCCCTTCGGGATACTTCGCGGTCTCCACGACGTGCGGGTAGGCGATCTGGTTGAGTCCGCGTGATCCGTTGGTCACCCCGGCGAGGTTGTCGGCCAACAGCCGGATGATCTCGCCGAACCCCAGGGTGACGATGGCCAGGTAGTCGCCCCGCAGCCGCAAGGTGGGGATGCCGAGGATCAGCCCGGCCATCGCGGTCGCCGCCATGGCGATCGGCACGCAGGACAGCCAGGCCCATTTCTCGCCGAACAGACCGCTGGACCCCAACCGGTTCCACGGGCTGTCCGGACTGGTGAGCAATGCAACGGTGTAGGCGCCCACGGCGTAGAAGCCGACGTAACCCAGGTCGAGCAGGCCGGCTTGGCCGACCACCACATTGAGCCCGATGGCGATGATTGCGACCATGGCGAACTGCGCCATGGTGCCGCCGAAGCTGATGCCGGGGGTGTCCAGGAAGGGTGGCGGGAACAACGGCAACAGCGCCAGCAAGCCGAAGCCCAGCACACCGAAGCCCCATTTCTGCACCCGGCTCAGACCCGACCACCACTGCCGCAACCCGTCGCCGGGAGCCAGCAGCCGGTCAGACCTCTTCGTCGGCGTTGCTCGCTGGTGGCTCATGCGCGCGCCTTCCCCAAGCTTTCCCCGAGTATCCCGGTCGGCCTGACCAGCAGCACCAGCACGAGCAGGACGAAGGCGACCACGTCGCGCCACTGGGTGCCGAACACCGCCTGGCCGTAGTTCTCCATGATGCCCAGGATGAGGCCGCCCAGCAGCGCCCCGCGCAGGTTGCCGATACCGCCGAGCACCGCCGCGGAGAACGCCTTGATGCCCAGCAGGAAGCCGCCCGAGTAGATGATGCCCTGCGGCACCTTGATGGTGTAGAGCAGCGCGGCGGCACCGGCCAACAGACCACCGATCAGGAACGTCGTCATGATGATTCGTTCCCGGGATACCCCCATCAGGGTCGCCGTAGTCGGATCCTGGGCGACCGCTCGGATGCCGCGGCCGAACTTCGTGCGATTGATCGCGATGTCGGTGAGCACCGCCAGTACCAGCGCCGCGGCCACGATCACCAACGTCACGTTGGAGACGGTCGCACCGAAGAAATGGAACTGGGTCTTGGGTTGCACCAGGATGATCGGCTGCTGGGCGTTGCTGCCGCCGTAATCCTTGATGATCTTGGGCAGCACGAAATGCACGAATTCCTGCAGCACGAACGACATGCCGATCGCGGTGATCAGGAAGGTCAACGGGCGGGCATTGCGCCTGCGCAGCGGGCGGTAGGCCACTGCCTCCAAACCGATTGCGGCCGAGCCCGATACCAGCATCGCGAACAGCATGGCGACACCCAGATAGAACACCGTCAGCAGAACGCCCTTGTTGTACGCGTTCCCGCTCGGGGCGAAGCCCAGGATCATCTCCAGGCAGAAGTAGGCACCGAACATGCCCAGCATGAAGATCTCGGAGTGCGCGAAGTTGATCAGCCGCAGCACACCGAAGACCAGGGTGTAACCGACCGCGACCAGGGCGTAGATCGCCCCCCAAGATAATCCATCGATGGTCAACTGCCAGAAGCCAACTCGCAGGTTTTCAATGTTGAAACCGATATCACCGGCGAGGCAGGTGTACTGGCTGAGGCACTCCTGGATCATCTGGGGGCGGACTCCTAACGAACTGTCGTAAACGAGAACGCGTCCGAGCCTGATGGTCCCGGACGCGTCTCGCGTACTGGCTATTGAACCTTGTAGATCCAGATCAGGGTGGTGGTGAGCTCACCCTTGTCGGTCCACTGGTATTTACGGGCGACGCCCTGGCCGTTGTAGTTCTTGACGAAGTCCAGCAGCGCGGGCCGGGTGATGGCACCCGAGTCTATGCCCTTGAGCAACACCGTGCCGAGGTCGTAACCCTCGGTGCTGTAGGTGCCGGGAGCCTGCCCGAACTTCTTGGTGTACTCGTCGGCGAAGCTACCGGTGGCCGGGCCGCACGGGCAGGACAGGATCGCGTCCTTGGAGGCCTGGCCGGCCTGCTTGACGAATTCCGGATCCTTGGTGCCGTCGGCGCTGACGAACTTGCCGGTGAAGCCGCCGTCGCGCAGCTGCTGGACGAACGGCGCCGCCTCGGCGTAGTAGCCGCTGTAGAACACCGAGTCCGGCGACTGTCCCTTGACCTGGGTCACCGCGGCAGAGAAGTCCTTGTCGCCCTTCTTGACCGAGATGTTGCACTCCGAGTCGGCCACCGGGCCGAGGGTCTCGCGGACCGCCTGGGCCAGGCCGACACCGTAGTCGGTGCTGTCGTCGACGACGCAGATCTTCTTGTCGCCCAGGGTGTTCTTCAGGTAGTTGGCGACCGACGGGCCTTGCACACCGTCGTTGGCCAGACCCCGGAAGAAGGTCTTCCAGCCCTGTTCCGACAGCGTGACGTTAGTGGCCGACGCGGTGGCCGCGACCAGGCCGGCCTGATCGAAGACGCCGCCGGTGGCCTTGGTCTCGCCGGAGAAGGCCGGACCGACCAGGCCGATGGTGAAGGCGTCGTCGACGATCTGCGGTGCGATCGCGGTGGCCTTCTGCGGGTCACCCTCGGTGTCGAAGGGCTTGAGCTGAACCTGGCAGCCGGGGTTGGCCGCGTTGTGCTTGTCGATGGCCAGTTGCACGCCGTTCTTGATGTTGATGCCCAGCGCGGCGTCGGGGCCGTTGAGGGCGCCCGCCATCGCGATCGACACCGGCGGGCACGACGCCTTGCCGTCGCCGGCCGGATCGGCCGGGGTGGCACCCGCGTCCGGCTTGACCTCCGCGCCGTTCTGGTCAATCTGAACCTGCTCGACGATCTTCAGATCGCTCTGGGCGGCGTTGTCGTTCGACGACGACTGCTTGCTGCAGCCGGCGATGCCCAGCACCGCCAGCGCCACCGAACTGACGACGATTACACTCCGTGCCGCGGGTCCGCGCACAGTTCACCTCCGGGTCGGTTGTTCATTCGGCGTCAACCCCACAGACCGGCACCCGATCCGACCGTCGACACTGCGGTTGAACATAGTCAACCCGTGCCCGCAGCGCGTGATCTTGGCCAACGCCTGGCCGTGAGCATATGCCGATACGCGGCAAACGGCGCGGTCAGAGGAAACGCTCCGTTAACCACGCCGCCGAATCATCAGTTCGAGGGCGTGGCGTCCTTGGGCGTGTCGAGCGTCTCGAGCACCACCTCGGCGACCCGCTTCATGGTGGTCCGCCGATCCATCGCGGCCCGCTGAATCCACTTGAACGCCTCCGGCTCGGTCATCCCCTGCTTGGTCTGCAGCAGACCCTTCGCCCGCTCCACCAGCTTGCGGGTCTCCAACCGGTCGGAGAGTCCGGCGACTTCGCGCTCGAGTTCGGTGATCTCACTGAACCGGCTGACGGCGACCTCGATGGCCGGGATCAGATCGGTGATGGAGAACGGCTTGACCAGGTAGGCCATCGCGCCGGCGTCGCGGGCCTTCTCCACCAGGTCGCGCTGGCTGAAGGCGGTCAGCACCACGATGGGCGCAATGCGCTTCCTGGCGATCTCGGCGGCGGCGTCGATCCCGTCGCGGCGCGGCATCTTGACGTCCATGATCACCAGGTCGGGGCGCAGCTCTTCGGCCAGCTCGACGGCCTCCTGTCCGTCGCCGGCCTCCCCGACCACGTCGTAGCCCTCCTCGCGGAGCATCTCGGCCAGATCGAGCCGAATCAACGCCTCGTCCTCGGCGATCAGGACTCGGCGGGCTGGGCGGTCTTGCGCGTCGGTGGTAGACCCGGTCATGACCCCATTGTCGCGTGGCCTGCGCCAAACAGCGACCTCGGGGCGCGCGGGCCTCCCACCCGACGGCCCCGCGACGGCCATCAACTATGGTGGAACACCGCCGCAGCGGCGGCGCGCCCTCGTATCCCAACTGGCAGAGGAAACGGATTCAAAACCCGTGCAGTGTGAGTTCGAATCTCACCGAGGGCACCACAAAGGCCATCGATTGACACCCCGATTGAAGCGATGAACGCCATCGACATCACCGTCGCCGCCCTGACCGTTGCGGCCGCGGTTCTCATCGCGACCGCGCTGGCGCGGCGGGGCCGGCCGGGGTTGATCCTGTTGGCCGCGGGATTGCTGAGCCTGCTGGTGGTCCTGGCCCTGGAGATCAATTCCGGGTGGATGACAGCGCTCGACACCTCGGTGTGGAACTGGTTCGAGGCACGCTGGTCACACCGGGGTCAGGGTGACTCCCGGGGCATTTTCGCCTACATCGGCCGGCCGGTGCACGTCGCGGTCGCCGGCGCGGTCAGCGGGTGCCTGCTCGCGTTCCGGGCCCGATCGGTGGTGCCTGCGCTCCTGGTCACCGGAACGGTCGGGGCGGGCGCGGCCGGTGAGCAGACCCTCAAGGCCCTGGTCGGTCGGACACCGGCGAATCTCCGTGAGTTGGGCAGCTGGCGGCTGGTTCACGACTACGCGCATTCCTTTCCGTCGGGTCATGTCACCGGGGCTGCCACCTTGCTCGGGACGACCGCGGTGGTGGCGGTGGCCGGCCGCCGCCCGGCGGTGCGGGCGGCCGCGGCCGCGCTGGCCGTGACCGGCGTCGCCTTCGTGGCGTTTCTCGCCCTCTACGTGCGCGCGCACATTTTCACCGACGTCGTCGGCGGGATGGTCCTCGGTGGGGCGCTGGTGGCTTTGGCGGCCGCCGCACTCGGCTGGGCACAGCGGGCCGGTAAACGCCGAAACGCCCCGCATTCGCCCTATAGAGGGTGAACCGCGTGTCGCTCCTGCCGCGGCCGACCCGCCACCCAACGAGTCCGTCGTCAGCGGCGATAGCCGGGCAGGTTCTCGCCGAGTTCGGCGAACAGGGCCTGATTCAGCCGGAAGGCGGTCCTCACCTCGTCGACCACCCGATTGACGTCGTGGGCGTCCAGACCCAGCCCGTCCAGGCGAGCCCGGTAGTCGTCCTTGTAGGGCTTCGTCCGCACGGGGAACTCGTAGAGCGCCAGCCCCGCCCCGTCGAGGCCGAAGGTGCGGTCCAGGATGCGCCCGATCGCCTGGCCGCCGGACAGGTCACCCAGGTAGCGGGTGTAGTGATGGGCGAGCAGATCGCCACCCCAGGTCAGACCGGCCACTCGGTCGCAATACGCTTGCGCGGCAGGCGATTCCACGACACGGAGAGCGTCAGGTGCCCAGTGGTCGAGGTCGGCGTCGATGGCCGCGAGCCGCTCCAGTGCCGGGTCGTAGACGGCGGCGACCAGCTGGTCGTCGCGCCGGGCGCGCACGGCGTCCTCGATTGCGGCGTAGACCATGCGTAACCGAAGCAGGTAGTCGGCGTAGCCACGCGCGTTGACGTTGCCGTCGAGGAGCTCGGCGACGAACGACGCCTGCTCGGCGGCCTCGTGGTCGTCGGCCGACCCCACGCGCATCGCGGCGGACAATGACGTGGCGGCCTCGGGCGTCGGCTGGGCGCTGATGGGCATGATGGGCTCCGTGTCGCAGGGATGTTCCTGACAGCCAGTCAGAATGATACTGACGAGCTGTCAGGAAACTAACACGTAGCCGAGAGTTTGTGGGGGCTACCTTTGTGCACCCAGTGCCCGCAGAACGAACCGCTCAACAGCCGCCGACGGCAGGTGCCGGGGCGCCAGGCAGGCGTGGATCAACGAGATGGTCGCGGCCTCGTCATCGACCACGAACGTGCCGGCGGCGACCCCGTCGGAGAGGATCGAGCGCAGCACTTCCTCGACGGCCACCACGTGCTCGCGAATGGCCACCGCCGCCTCCGGCGACAGGGTCCCATAGAACGGGCCGCCCGATCCGATGTGGAACTGCTGCCCGGCCTCGAGGTGATGGCGGATGTAGAGCGCCAGCCGCTGGGCGGGATCGCGAACGTCGGCCAGCGCGGTCTCGAGTTCGTCGATGTAGCGGCCGGTTTCGTAAGAGGCGAACGCGACGACGACCGCTTCCTTGTCGGCGAAGTGGTGGTAGATCGCGGTGCGACCGATACCGGCCGCCGCCGCCAGCTGCGCCATGGAGACGGCGTCCACACTGTGCTCGGTCAGCAGCGCGCTGAAGGCCTCGAACACCCGCCGATGCACCTGTTCACGGTGCTGTTCGACGGATGGAGCGCTGATCCTGGGCACGCCCCGACTCTAACGCCGGGGCGCCCCAGAATCGGCTAACGGACGCAGTCGTTACCGACGACCTGCTTGCAGACCGGGCCGGGCGGTGCCGGGTTGACGGTCGGCGAGAACGAGTTCGGGCCACCCGGGGCAACGGCCTTCTCGGTGGGCGTCACTGAAACAGAGGACGGGGTGGTCGTCGAGGGGGCTTCCTTCTCGCTGTTGCTGCAGGCGGTCAGCGCCCCCATGCCGACGATCGCGACGCCGCCAGCAAAGAGTGCAATCTGGCGAGTCAGGCGACCAGAGCTCATGTCATTTCCTATCTGTGCGTGCCGATCGGTCGGACGGTCCTGATTGCTGGCTCGGCTGATTTACCAGCTGCCCCGAAAGGCTGGACAATCGCTGTGAGTAATAACCTCGTGCTTTGCGGAGATCATACGGTAAATCCCCACGAAATGCCGCCACCTGACCGTAGCGGCCAAATATTTGCAGTCCGCACTGATCCCGTGGGTGTCCCACGCCCATCCGCAGCGCAGTCCAACTAGCGGAGTATATCGCTCAGGCAAACCCTCGGGCAGGGCAAATGGGACACCGTTTGCCCGCACCGATCACGGCCCGATCGAGATGATCAGGCCGCCGCCCCAGAACGGCCATCCCCAGTTCGGGGTCGCAATGGTGCCGGGCGTGGTGGTGATCTGGGCGTTGCCCGGACTCTGGCAGACCGTGGTGTTCGGGCTGACGTTCGTGCACGACGGGGCGCCGGACGCACTGCCCGCGATCGCCAGTCCGGCCGCCAGCACGGCACCGAAGAACAACGCGGTCACCGCCACCGCGTGCCAGAGCCTGATGCCTCGGGTACTCGCCATGGCCGCTCAGTACAGATCCACGCGGCGGTCGGAGAACAGGTCGACGTACTCGGTCAACGTCTTGTCGTGGGTGGCCGACAGGTCGACATCAGCGATCGCGAATCCGGAACCGGGACCGGCAGCGGCGACCACCCAGCCGTCCGGATCGACGATCACCGTGCCCTCGGTCCACGGCTGCCCCCGCTCGATCCCCGACCGATCGCACACCGCGACCGCGACCCGGTTGAGCCGGGCCGTCGACATCGCGGTGATCACCTCGCCCGGCCGCTCCCCCTCGGGACGAGGGAACAGCGGCCAGTTCACCGGCGCCACGATCAGTTCCACCCCGTCCAGCGCCACCCGTCGGGTGACCTCGCCGAATTCGAGGTCATAACAGACCATCACCGCGATCGCACCGTAGCGGGTCGCCAGCACCTGCGGCAGCTTGTCACCCGGGGTGAAGATCAGCTTCTCGCGGTCCCACAGATGTGTCTTGCGATAGGTGGCGATCACCCCGTCCCGGTCGAGGACCACCGCACTGTTGTACAGCAGACCGTCGTCGCCGAGTTCGCAGAATCCACCGACCACGATCGCGTCACCGGCGACCGCCCGCCACGCATCGAAGGCTGGATCGGACGGCCGCAGCGCTGCAGCCCTGGCCTCCTCGGCGTCGGCGAACATGTACCCCGACGTCGCCAGCTCGGGGAGCACCACGATCTGCGCGCCCCGACCGACCGCCTCGGCGATCACACCGGCGGACAACTTCAGGTTGGCTTGCACCGCACCCAGGGTGGGGTCGATCTGGGCGCACGCGACGCGGGTCATGGTTGCAGGCTAACCCCGTGCGCCCCGGCCCGTCGGGTCATGACATCGCGGCGCGGGATTTCAGCGCCAGCCACAGCTCCATCCGGTCGTCACCGTCATCGAGTCGCCGTCCGGTCAGCGCCGCGATGCGCTCGATGCGGTTGCGAACGGTGTTGCGGTGCAGCGACAGCCGCGCCGCGGCCGGATCCCAGGCGCCGTTCACCCGCAGCCACTGGTCCAGGGTGCGCAGCAGCTCGAGCCGGTCGGTGGGGTCGAGCGCGTCCAGGGGGGCCAGCACGGCGTCGGCAAACCCACGGACCACCTCGGGGCTGCCCATCGACATCAGCAGCGCCACGGTCTCCCCCTCCCCGGCGGTCACGACCCGCCCGCGCCGGGCGCTGACCGGAAGCAGCGACCGGGCCTGCATGGCCGATACCGAGAGCGCGTCGGGCGCCGTCGGCGCGCCGATGCCGCACGGTAGCCCAGGGGCTTGACTGCGCACCGCCTCGAGCAGAACGTCGAGGTCGGCATGGGCGATCTCCACCGTGTCACCGCGCACCAGTACCAATGCATCGTCCACGCCGGCCTGCAGCCGGAAAGCCAGCGCGTCGACGTCGCCGGCGGCGATCGTGGCGACCTGCAGCGGTGCCCCGCCCAGCCCCACACCGGCCAGCATCTGCTCGGCGCGCTCGCGCCTGATACCCGGACGCAGCAGCTGAGCGAACACCTGAGACCGGCGCTGACGCTCGGCCTGTCCGGACAGATTGCGGCGCTCGATGTCGAGGGCAATCAGTGACACCAGAACACTGGACGCCGCTCGCGACCGTACATCCATGTCTGCACTGATCATGATGTGCGCCAACGGTATTCGCGATCCGATGGTGTGCACCTCAAACCCGTCGACCATTGACCATGCGCTGCCCGCGGCCCGCGCCGCACCGGCTGCGGCCAGGGCCGCACTTACCACGTCCGGCTGGGTGGCCGGTGTCGCCGCGAGGAGCCTGCCCGCGGCATCGCACACCACGCACGCCGCGATGCTGGCCTCCGACCACGCCGAAAGCAGGGCGGTCAGCGGTGCTGAACTGGTCGCGACGGCGGTCAGCGCCCGATTGATGTCCAGCGCCGCGTGCAACTCACGACTCTCGTCGCGGGCGATGGTTTCGAACACCCACTTCGTCACCGCGATGAACGGCGTCTCATCGGGAACCGTCAGCAGTGCCACCCCCGCCTCCCGGGCCGCGCGCGCCAGCGGTTGCGGGCACACCTGGTAGGGCAGCCCATGACCGAGCCCCAGTGCCAGCGCCGCTACGCCGGCCGCCGCGCATTCGGACATATAGCGCCGGCAGTCCGCCAGGCGCATCGGCAACAGCAGACCGACGGTCATCAACAACTCTCCGCCGCGCAACCAGTCGGCCGGCGACGTCAGTTCGGAAACGTGGGCCGAGGTCACCTCACGCCGGAGCTGTTCGGCGCCGGCCACCACGCTGAGGTTCAGGCTCGACTCGGCCGCTACGTCAGCAACGGTGAGCACGGCGGCTCACTGTACACATCATCCAATCGTAGTAGACGGATTGAACAATTCCGCCATGGCGCAGGACACAACAGCGGCGGATCGTGACAGAGGTGAATGCCTCCGCCGGCGCCTCCGCCGCCACGGTCGAAACCCGGTCGATCGACTACGTGCCCGACGACGAACGCCACGGCAAGGTGGGCCATCAAGGCCCGTTCTGGTTCGTAGGCAACTTCCAGCCGTTCACCCTGGCCCTCGGCTTCGTCGGGCCCAGCCTCGGCCTCTCGCTGGGGTGGACGGTCGTCGCCGGACTCGCCGGCATCGCGTTCGGCACCGTGTTCATGGCGTTCCACGCCACCCAGGGACCGGTGCTCGGCCTGCCCCAGATGATCCAGTCCCGGGCCCAGTTCGGCTACCGCGGCGTATTGCTGCCACTGCTGGGCACGCTGTTCACCTTCGTCGGTTTCAACGTCGTCGACGTCGTCATCATCAAATCCGGGCTGCAGTCCATCTTCGGCTGGAGCCCGGCGTTGGTGGCCGTCGCGATCACCGTCGTGGCCGCGCTGCTGGCGATCTACGGCCACGATCTGCTGCACCGCACGTTCCGGGTGCTGTTCTGGGTGTCGCTGCCACTGTGGCTGGTCCTGACATTCGGGGTGCTGTTCGGCGGTGCCACCGGAACCGCGACCGCCACAGGTGGTTTCAGTCTTGTCGCGTTCCTGGTGCAGTTCAGCGTGGCCGCCTCGTACAACATCACCTACGCGCCCTACGTCTCTGACTACAGCCGTTATCTGCCGCGCGAGACCACACCCTCGTCGATCATCGCGTCGGTCTTCGTCGGCGCCGCGGCCTCGCCGGCGTGGCTGATCCCGCTCGGCGCCTGGATGGCCACCTACCTCGGGGCCACCGACGCGCTGTCCGGGATCAACCAGACCGGCAACCAGGTGGTACCGGCCCTCGGCGCGGTACTGGCGGTGGTCGCGACGTTGGTGCTGGTCGCGACGATGGGCCTCAACGCCTACAGCGGCATGCTGACCGTGGTCACGGCCGTCGACTCCGTCCGATCGGTGACGCCCACCCGGCGGCTGCGGGTCGTCACCATCGTCGGGCTGGCGGTGGTCTGGCTGGCGATGAGCATGATGCTGACCAACGCCACCAGCGCGCTCAACACCACCCTGCTGATCATGCTGTACCTGCTGGCTCCGTGGACCGCGGTGAACCTCACCGACTACTTCTTCGTGCGCCGCGGCCACTACGCCATCGCCGATCTGTTCAGCCCCCGCGGCATCTACGGCGCCTGGTCCTGGCGGGGTCTGACCGCCTTCCTCGCCGGGGTGATCGCCGAGATCCCGTTCGTCGACCTGCCGTTCTTCGTCGGCCCAGCGGCCACCGCCATGGGCGAGGTCGACATCGCGTTCATCGTCGGCATGCTGGTGTCCGGACTGATGTACGTGGCGCTGACCCGCACACTGGACGTGTCCCGCGAGCTGGCGATGATCGAGGCCGACCCCACCCTGGCCGACCCGGCCAGCGCATCCGCGATCGCGCGCACCGTTGCCGAGGAGGAAAAATGACATCCGACAGCGTCGGACCCGTCGGACCCGTTGATGCGACCCGCTACCCGCGCTACACCGAGCCCTCGACATTCGCCCGGCTGCCCCGCATCTCCGAGGTGCCCGGCGCCGACGTCAGCATCGTCGGCGTCCCGTTCGACAGCGGGGTGTCCTACCGGCCCGGCGCCCGGTTCGGGCCCGGACATGTGCGGGCGGCCTCCAAACTGCTGCGGCCCTTCAACCCCGCGCTCGGCGTCGAGCCGTTCAATGCCCAGCAGGTGGCCGACTGCGGTGACATCGCGGTCAACCCGTTCAACCTCGACGAGGCGATCGCCACCATCGACAGCGCCATGACCGATCTGCGCAAGGACGGGTCGACCGTGCTGACCATCGGCGGCGACCACACCATCGCGCTGCCCATCCTGCGTTCCCTGGCGCGCGACCACGGGCCGGTCGCGGTCTTGCACTTCGACGCCCACCTCGACACCTGGGACACCTACTTCGGGGCGCCCTACACCCACGGCACACCGTTTCGCCGGGCCAGCGAGGAAGGCCTGATCGACATGGAGCGCTCGCTGCACATGGGTATTCGCGGACCGCTCTACAGCAAGACCGACCTGGAGGACGACGCCGTGCTGGGCTTCCAGGTGATCCGGTCCGACGACTACGAATTCGACGGTGTGGCAAGCATTGTCGAACGCATGCGCAAACGGCTCGACGGCGGCCCGGTGTACGTCTCGATCGACATCGACGTGCTCGACCCGGCGCATGCCCCGGGCACCGGCACCCCGAGGCCGGTGGCCTCACCTCCCGCGAACTGCTCAACACGCTGCGCGGGCTGGTGGGCCTGAACGTGGTGGGTGCCGACATCGTCGAAGTGGCCCCGGCCTACGACCATGCCGAGATGACCGGAATCGCCGCCGCCCACGTCGGCTACGAGATGCTGTCGGTACTGGCGGCCAACCGATAGGCTGCGCAGGTGGGGACCATGCGGAAATGCGCTGGTCCGGTACCGCCTGACGGGCCGTTCCGGCGATCGGACTGCGAGCAGATGCAGCGCCGCCCACCGGCCCGCAACCAGCACTGGGCAGAGGCGGTCACCCGCCGCCAGCGGGTGCTCGACATCGCGGCGGGGATCGCCGCCGTGGTCACCGCCCTGGTCGGGGTTATGCAGTTGTTCGCCGATCAGCGTCTGGTGTCCATCGGACTGATCAACCTGGCCACCGCGACCTTTTTCCTGGTCGTGCCGCTACTGCACCGGTTCGGCGAGATCATCGCCTCGCTGGCGTTCGTCTTCGTCGCGTTCCTGTCGCTGACGATCGTCGGCTGGCAGGTCGGCACCGATTCCGGCATCCAGTTCTACTACCTGGTGTCCGCCTCGTTGGCGGTGCTGGTGCTCGGCGTCGAGCACATCGTGATGGCGTCGTCGGTCGTCGCGATCGGTGCCGGGCTGACCATCGCATCCCAGTTCCTGGTGCCCGGCGACACCGGTATTCAGCCCCGCTGGCTGGTGAACGCCGGTTTCGTGATCACGACGGTGTCGTCGTGCGTGTTGGTGTTCGCCACCGTCTGGTACGCGATGCGCGAGGTCGCCCGCGCGGAGGCGGCCATGGAAGTCGAATACAAGCGCTCCGAGGCGCTGCTGGCCAACATCCTGCCGGCCAGCATCGCCGCCCGGCTCAAAGACCCGGCCCGCGGGGTGATCGCCGACCGGTACGACGACGCCTCGATCTTGTTCGCCGACATCGCCGGCTTCACCGAACGTGCCAGCCTGATCCCACCGGCCGAGTTGGTGCGCTTCCTCGACCGGCTCTACACCACCTTCGACCGGCTGGTCGACAAGCACGGCCTGGAGAAGATCAAGACCACCGGGGACTCGTACATGGTGGTCAGCGGCGTACCCCAGCAACGCCCGGACCACATCGAGGCACTGGCCACCCTGGCGCTGGACATGAGCCGGGCGGTGCGCGACCTGCGCGATCCCAACGGCCGGCCGGTGCCGCTGCGCATGGGCATGGCCTCGGGTCCGGTGGTGGCCGGCGTCGTCGGCGCCCGCCGGTTCTTCTACGACGTGTGGGGCGATGCGGTGAACGTGGCCTCCCGGATGGAATCCACCGACCCGGAGGGTCGCATTCAGGTGCCGCACGAGGTCTACGAACGGCTGCGGGCGGACTTCGTGCTCGAAGAGCGCGGCGAGGTCGCAGTCAAGGGCAAGGGCCTGATGCGGACCTGGTACCTGGTGGCGCGCAAGCCGTCCCCGGACAGCGATCGACCCGCCCAGGAAGAGACTGGGCGGGTCGACAGTCCATCCCGCTAACGGTTCAACAGCCTCCGGCCGGTATTTCCTGCCCCGATTGACTGTCTGCTGCCTCACCCCGGGCCGCCAGACTGCGCGCGTAACCGGTGCCCATGGCCAGCAGAATCAGCCCGACCACGATGAACACCACCACCCGGAAGATGCCGTCGAGGGTGGCCAGGTCGAACAGGAAGAGCTTGGCCATCGCCGCGGCCGTCAATGCCAGCCCGCCGAGAATGGGCCCGGTGCGCTGGTCCGGGCGAGCGGCCCGCAGCGCGGTCGCGAACAGACCCGCCGCCAACCCGATCCAGCAGATCGTTGCGGCCATGTGGCCGGCCAGGAATCCGTCGGCGGGACCGCCGATGAGCACCCCTGCGACGACTGGGAACGCGGTCAGCGCATAGACCGTCGCCAGGCCCGCACCGGCCCAGACCCAGCGGGTTTGCCGGCCCGACCACGACCACGCCATCGCCCCGGCCCAGGCCATCAGCAGCACGCTCGCCACCAACGTCGACACCGCCGTGCCGACCGGCAGACGAGCCCCGTCGACCAGCAACTCCGGCGGCGCCTGACCGAGGAAGATGCCGGCACCGACCAGACCCAAACACAGTGCCGCCCAACGGCCGACCACATCGCGACGACCGGCCACCGCCACCACCGCGGCCAGCGCCAGCAGCAACGGCGCGGCCACCTCGCCGCGGAATGCCGCCGTGATCGCCAGCAGCGCCGCCGCGGCCGCGGCCGCCGACCACACCTGGGCCACCACGCCGGTCACACCCGGCAACCGATCGGCCAGCAACACCAGCGCCAGCAGCGTCACCGCCAGAGTGGCCGCCAGCAGTGCGGCCAGCCAACGATCCACCGCGATGCCGGCCGCCAACACCGGCGCCACTCCGGCCACCGAGACCAGCGCCATACCGGCCGCGCTGCGTGCCGACGGCAACAGCACCAGCGTTCCCGCGATGGCCAGCAGTGCGGCCACCCCCGCAGCGCCGCCGAGCAGCCAGGGATCCTCGCGTGAGCCGAGGTGGGCGGCCAGCAACGCGATCAGCACCGGCACCGTCACCGCTGCGGTGCGCACGGCATGCATCCACAGCCAGTCCCGCCCGATCTGAACCAGCAACGTCGCGGCGGACAGCGCGGTCATGAACCCGATGAGCACCAGCGTCACCCCGTCGGTGATCACCGGCGCCAGCACCACCAGCGGAACCAGCACCAGCACCGCCAGCTGTTCGGAGTCCCAGCGCCGGGCCAGGGTCACACCGCCACCGCCGACCAACGCGCCGAGCACCAGGGCGACCGGTGCCGCCACCCAGTGGTAGATCGTGGTGACCGCCAAGACGTCGAGGTAGGCGGCGGCGATGCCGGTGGCGCTGAGCGCGATCGCGCCGATCTGCCCGCCCGGGCGGGTGCGTAGCCGGACGGCGATGCCGATCAGGCCGGCGGCCAGCCCGGCACCTGCGGCCACCCGCAGTTCCGGACGCAACAATCCGGCCTGTGCGGCGAGGACCAGCAATAACACCACCCCGACCAGGGTCACCCCCACCCCGGCCACAGCCAGCGCCTTGCCGATCCAGTTCCGGTCCGGGTCGCGTGGTGTCGGCACGCGGGGCGCCGACGGCATCGGCGCCGGCCGCGCCATCGGTGGCGGTGCCCCCATCGGCGTCATCGGTGGCGGTGCCCCCATCGGCGTCATCGGCGGAGGTGGTGGCGGCCAGTACGGCATCGCCGCGACGGGCGGTGCGGGGCCGACGACGGTGTCGAGCTCGGCGAACGTCGCCGAGATCCGGGCCATCTGCGCCGACATGGCGGCGAATTCCTGGGCCAGCCGGGCCAGCACGGCCTGCTGCGAATCAGTCATGAGGCCATCGTCGCCGTCCCGTTCCCGGAGCGGATGAGTAGTACTACCCGACTACGGCTGTTCGTCGAGCCCGTGTTCGATGGCGTAGCGGGCGAGCTCGACCCGGTTGGCCACCTGCAGCTTGCGGAACGTGGCCTGCACGTGGTTCTCCACCGTGCGGTGGCTGAGGGAAAGTTTGGCGGCGATCTGTTTGGCGGTCAATCCCTTTGCGACGTGGCGTAACACCTCGGTCTCCCGCTCGGTCAGGCTCGCCGCGCCGGGACTCTTGGCGATCCGGCGGTACTCCCCCAGCACCAGCCCCGCCAGCCCCGGGGTGAACACCGCGCGACCGGCCGCGGTCGCCCGCACCGCCTCGGCGAGTTCCACCCGGGATGCACTCTTGACCAGATAGCCGCTGGCACCGGCTTTGACGGCCTCGAGGACGTCGTCGCGTTCGTCGGAGGCGGACAGGACCAGCACCCGCGAGGACGGCGACACCTCGAGCACCGCGGCGGTCGCCTGGGCGCCGTCGCCGTCGCCGAGTCGCATATCCATCACCACGACCGCGGGCCGCACCACCGCCGCGCGACGCCGCGCCGAATCCACGCCGTCGGCCGTGGCGACCACCTCGAATCCGTCGTCGGCGAGGTCGCGGGCCACCGCATCACGCCAGATGGGGTGGTCGTCGACCACCATCACCGTCGTCGGTTCAGCCACCGGGAACGCTCAACTCCCACTCAGTACCACCGTCGTCGCTCGACAGCGTCGCACTACCACCTAACGAACGTAGCCGTCCGACAATCGATTTCGAAATACCGACCCGCCCCTCGGCGGCCGCCTGCTCGAGTCGGCCGGGTGCGATGCCCGGCCCGTCGTCGCGGACGGTGATCGTGACGGTGTCGCCGAGATCTTCGAGGAACACGAACGCCCGCGCCTGCGGGCCGGCATGCGCGGCCACATTGTCCAGCGCGTTGCCCACCGCGGCATCGAGTTCGGCGGCGACCGCGGCGTCCAGCCGGACCACCGTTCCCGGCAGGCTCACCGAGACCCGATCGGATTCCCGGCGTGCCAGCAGCGTCCGCATGTCGACGACACCGGACCTCTCGTCGGGCCCGGCGGTGGAGATCAGCCGCCGCAGCGCCCGCTCCTGCTCACCGGCCAGACCCGCCAGTTCGGCCGCCTCCCCGCCTAATTCGCGCCCCCGCTTCGCCACCAGCGCGAGCACCTGGACAACGCCGTCGTGAACCTGGCGGGAGAGCCGTTCGCGTTCCTCCACCGCCGCCGAAAGCCGCGCCGCGCGTTCCAGTTCGGCGTGCGCACGCCGCGCAGTCTGGGCCGCCATCCCGACGGCCAGACCCACCGCCAGCTCGATGACGATCGACGCGTTGCGCCCCAGATCGAGGTTGATCTGTCCCTTCATCGCCGCGGCCGTGCCCACCACCACCGCGCCCACCGCCATCCCGGCCACCGGGCCGAGCAGGACGGCGACCGAGATGGTCGCATTGGTTGCCCACAGCGTGGTCGGCAACGACTGGTTGTCCGCCACCCACTGATCGCTGGCCACCACCTCGGTGCCCAGCATCAGCGCCACCACGACCGCGACCTCGGCCAGCACCCACTCGGTGCGCCTGCCGAAGCCCTGTAGATACACCGCCGCGCATACCAGCGTCCACACGCTGAGCGCACCGAACAACACCCAGCTCAGAGTGGGCCGGTCGAGTTCGCTACTGCGGGTGACCTGGAAATAGACCGCGTAGGCGTAGCTGAGGAGCCGGAAGACCTGCGCCGCGCGCCACAGCGGCGTCGTCGGGTCCGCAGTCGGCGCCACCTCCCGCTACATGACTTTCGACAGGAACGCCTTGGTGCGGTCGTGCTGCGGATTGCTGAGCACCTCGCGGGGTGCGCCGCTTTCGACGATGACCCCGCCGTCCATGAACACCAACTGGTCGGCGACCTCGCGCGCGAAGCCCATCTCGTGGGTCACCACCACCATCGTCATGCCCTCACTGGCGAGCTTCTTCATGACCGCGAGCACCTCACCCACCAACTCGGGATCCAGTGCCGAGGTCGGCTCGTCGAACAGCATGAGCTTGGGGTCCATGGCCAGCGCACGGGCGATGGCCACCCGCTGCTGCTGGCCGCCGGACAGCTGCGCCGGATAGGCGTCGGCCTTGTCCGACAGGCCCACCTGGCTCAGCAGGTCGCGGGCCCGTTCCACCGCGACGGACTTCTTGACCTTCTTGACGTGGATCGGCGATTCGATGATGTTCTCCAGCGCCGTTCGATGCGGGAACAGGTTGAAGTGCTGGAAGACCATTCCGATGTCCCGACGCTGCTTGGCGGCGTCGCGCGGCGCCATCTCGTAGAGCTTGTCCCCGCGCTCGCGGTAGCCGACCAGCTCGCCGTCGACGTAAAGCCTTCCGGCACTGACGTTCTCGAGATGGTTGATGCAGCGCAGGAACGTCGACTTGCCCGAGCCCGACGGGCCGACGAGCACCAGCACCTGACCGCGTTGCACCGAGAGGGTGACGCCCTTGAGCACCGACAGCGCCCCGAAGTCCTTGCACACCCGTTCAGCGCGCACCATGGGTTCGCCTGTCATACGTGTCCTGCCTCCGTGCCCGTCTGGGCCTTCGCCAGCGCCTCCAGCTGTTTGGAGGTCAGCTTCCTGGAGATGCCGCGCGAGAAGTACTTCTCCAGATAGTGCTGTCCGACCATCAACACGCTGGTGACCACCAGATACCAGGTCGCGGCGACCAGTAGCAGCGGGACCGGCTCGAAGGTCCGGGCGGCGATCTCCCGCGAGGCGATGCTGTACAGGTCATAGGAATACGGCACCGCCGTCACCAGCGACGTGGTCTTCAGCATGCTGATGACCTCGTTGCCGGTGGGCGGGATGATCACCCGCATGGCCTGCGGAAGCACGGTGCGCCGCATGGTCATTCCCCAGGACATGCCCAGTGCGGTCGATGCCTCGGACTGCCCTTCGGGTACGGAAGTGATTCCGGCGCGGATGATTTCGGCCATGTAGGCGGCCTCGTTCAGACCGAGGCCGATGACCGCCAGCAGGAACGGGATCGACAGGCTCTGCAGGTTGAGGTGGAAGAACGACGGGCCGAACGGAATCCCGAGCTGGATGTTCTGGTAGATGGTCGGGATCAATCCCCAGAACACCAGCTGGACGTACACCGGGGTGCCGCGAAAGATCCACAGGAAGACCCACGACACCGAGCGGAACACCGGATTCGGCGAGAGCCGCATCACCGACATGATCACACCGAGCACGATGCCGAGCACCATGGCGTAGACCGTCAGCTGCAGCGTGTTGAACACACCGAGCATGATCCGGTCGTTGAACAGGTACTCGCCGTAGGTGGACCAGCCGTAGGCCGGGTTGGTGGCCGCCCCGTACAGGAACAGCCCGACCAGGACGATGATGACGGCCGCCCCCACCCACCGCCAGGGATGCCGAAGCGGGACGGCGTCGATCGCGGGTGGGGCCGACTCGTCAACAGCCATATCGGTCAGCTGGTCGCTCCGTTGATGACCGGCTTGTCGATCATGCCGGCCTCGACACCCCAGTTACTGGCGATGGTCTTGTAGTCACCGGTTTCGATGAGGTGCTCCAACGCCTTCTGCAGCGACTGAGCCAGCGGCGAGCCCTTGGCGACCGGCCAACCGTAGGGAGCGGCGTCGCTGATCTCGCCGGCGGCCTCCAGCTTGCCGTTGCTCTGCTTGATGGCGTACGCGGTCACCGGGGAGTCCGCCGACATCGCGTCGGCCTGGCCCAGCACCACCGCGTTGGTGGCGGCGTCCTGACCGTCGAACTTCAGGATCTCGATGGCCGGCTTGCCCGCGTCGGTGCACGCCTTGCTCTTGGCCGGGAGTTCGTCGGTCTCCTCGGTGGTGGTCGCCTGGACGGCTACCTTCTTGCCGCAGGCGTTGGCCGGATCGATCGGCGACCCGGGCCGCTGCGCCCAGAGGATGCCCGCGTTGAAGTAGTCGACGAAATCGACCGACTGCTGGCGTTCCTTGGTGTCGGTGAAGGAGGACATGCCGACGTTGTAGGTGCCCTGCTGGATGGACGGGATGATCTTGGCGAAGTCGGATTCGCGGTATTCGGCGGTCAACCCCATCGTGGAGGCGACGGCGTTCATCAGGTCCACGTCGAACCCGACGATCTTGCCGCTGGGATCCTTGAACTCGTTGGGCGCGTACGGGATGTTGACGCCGACGATCAGCTTGCCCGACTTCTTGATGTCGTCCGGCACCGAGGCCGCGATTTCGTCGACCTTCTCGGCCTTGGCAGCTGTCGTCGAAGTCGACGGGCCCGAGCTGGTCTCGCTCTTGCTGCTGCAGCCCGTGAGGGCCAACGCGCCCGCCACGGCGATCACTCCGGCGGTGCGCCACCAGAGCTGCACGCCCCGGCGGTCTTGACATCCACTAAGCACGGTTGCCTCTTTCTGTTGACTGCATCCAGGTCGTCCCGCCCGAAAATAATGCCCTGGCTCAGGTTTTGTACTACCGGTAACGGAACATTAGTGGAGGCGTAAGAATCTGGCAGCGGATCTACAGGTACGCCCGGCTAACCTGCACGCCGTGCCTGATCTGAGCCGAATCCACTTCGTCGTGATGGACGGCCCGACGGCCGCGACCCTGGCCCAGGTGCTGCCCGTGCTGCTGCTCAGCCTGATGGTCGAAGTGCGCCGTACCCGGCTGCACCGCTCCGGGGTCCGCCGCTACGTGGGCCTGTTCTTCCTCCTCTTCGGTCTCATCGAGACCGTGCTGGTGTTATCGATCGACGGTGTCTTCTATCCCTTCCAGTGGGCTGACCTCTTCGCCGGCCTGTTGATCTTCGGACTGATCACCATCCTCTATCGACTGTCTGTGCTGGACCAGAATGACGACGAGGAACTTTGAGTCGTTCCGAAACCGTCGGTGATGGCTGGTAGGCGGGGCGGCATCGCGCACCGACCGGAAATCAAAACGTAACGGGCACAAAGCCAATCGCGCCCCAAGCCCGGGAGTCACGTCACAGGCACGCAACAATTATATGTTGCGATATCTGCCATGCAGACCAGTTGGCGGTGGCCTTCGGACCTCGACGAGGCGGTCGCGCTGGTGGCGTCGGGAGGCACCGCCGTCGGCGGCGGGGCAGCACTGCTGTCGGTGGCGCTTGCACCGAAGCTCGGACAGCTGGCCGTCGACCTGGCCGCCGTGCTGCCGGCCGGTGTGGATCGCGGGGTCATCGGTGCGGGCACCACGGTGGAGCAACTCGCGACCGACCCGACGGTGCTGCGGGACTGGCCGGCGATCGCGGCGGCGGCCGCGGCCACCGCCACCCCGCAGGTGCGCCGAGTGGCGACCCTCGGCGGCACGTTGGGCGCGCGGCTACCCACCAGCGATATGTTCGCCGCGATGGCAGCGCACGGCTGTCTGGTCAGGATGCGCGGTGCGGCGGCCACCACGACGGAGGTACCCGTCGTCGATTACCTGCGCGCCCCGCCCGGACCGCACGTGGTGCTCGGCGTGCGCCCCACGCTGCCCGGCCCCGGTACGCATCGCCGCTTCGCCCTTCGGGTCGGCCCCTCCCCGGCGATCGCCGTGGTCGCCGGGGTGCGGGCCGGTGATGTCGTCCGGCTCTTCGCCGGCGCGGTCGGTCATACCGCGGCACCGCTGCCCTTCGCCGGCCGGTCGGCACCCTCGGTCGATCTGATGCGCAGCGATGGCCGGGGCAGCGCCGACTACCGCCATCGGCTGGTGGGCGTGCTGTGCGCCGAGGTGCTCGCCGCCGTCGGGGCCGACACATGAGGATCACCGTTGACGGCACCGACGTGCCGGTCCAGCCGGCCCAGCTGGCGAGGCCGCTGGCCGAGACGTTGCGGCGCGCCGGTGTCAGCGCGGTCAAGATGCCCTGCGGCGAAGGCGCCTGCGGCGGCTGCACCGTGCTGGTGGACGGCGCACCGGTACCCGGGTGTGTGGTGCCGACCGCCCGGGCGCTGGGCCGTTCGGTACACACAGCGAGGTCGGCGGCCGCGACACCGGCAGGAGACCGGCTGACCGCCGAACTGTCCCGGCGCGGCGCTCTGCAGTGCGGCTACTGCATTCCCGGGATGTTGTGTTCGGCGACCGCGTTGCTCGACCGGCGCGAGCACGATGCGCCCGGAGCCATCCGCGCCGCACTGGCCGGGCACCTGTGCCGCTGTACCGGCTACGAAGGAATCGTCGACGCCGTACGCCGTGCCGCCGACGGCGTCGAGGGCGATGCCCCATCCCGGGTGGATGGCGCAGCCAAGGCCGACGGCTCGCTGCGCTACGCGGCCGACCACGCACCAGATGCCGCATATACCGGCCTGCTGCTGACGAGCCGCAGCGCGCATGCGCACGTCACGGTCGAGCCGGGCGAGGCGATGTCTGTCCCCGGCGCGATCGCCGTACTCGGCCCCGAGCATGCCCCCGAAGGCAGATTCGGGTCCAACCCGCATATCGACGACCCCGTCCTCGGCCCCGCCGAGAACAAGGTGTTTACCGGCGAAGCCCGGTACGTGGGAGACATCGTCGGCATGGTGGTCGCCGAAACCCCTTGGGCTGCCGAGGAAATGGCCGCGCGCGTAGAGCAGCGCGAACAGCCGCTGGCCGCGGTGCATACCGTCGCGCAGGCGCTGGCGCCCGGCGCCGCTTCGGCGCACAGCGACCGCGACGGCAATGTCGCGGTGGAACTCGCCTTCGGCGCCTCCGACGAACAGGTGCGTGCCGCGCTGGCCGCCGCCCCCCGGGTCTTCACCGACACCGTGCACGTGCTGCCCGGGCCGGTGGCCGCCATGGAACGTCCCGCTGCCGTGGCGCTGTGGCGCGATGACAGCTGCCGGATCTGGTCCACGTCCCAAACTCCGCAGGTGGTGCGACGGCGGCTGGCCACGTTGCTCGAGATCGACGTCGATGCGGTCGATCTCGAGCCGGTGCCGCTCGGCGGCGGATTCGGCCTCAAGGAGGAGATGTTCCTCGAGCCCGCCGCGGCCGTGGCTTCCCGCGCGGTGGGTGGCCACCCGGTCCGGGTCGAACTCACCCGGGCACAGTTGGGCCGGGCACGGCGACGCCACGGCGGCGCCATCACGATCACGTCCGGCTGCGCCGCCGACGGCACGATCGTGGCGCGGGATGTGTCGGTCGACGTGGACGCCGGCGGCGAGGTCAGCCACAGCGGCCTGGTGCTGGAGAACCTGCTGCTGCTGGCGATGTGCCTGTACCCCGCACCGACCAGCCGCGCCGCCGGCCGGGCGGTGCTCACCAACACCACCAACTCCGGCGCCTTCCGCGGATACGGCTCTGCCGAGTTGTCCTTCGGGATGGAGACCCACATCGACGAGCTGGCGCGCGCCTTCGGCCAGGACCCCATCTCCTACCGCCGCCGCCACGTGTTGCGGGCCGGCGGCACCGACCCGGTCAACGGTTGGCCGGTGGTCTCCTTCGCCTCCGATGCCTGCCTCGACGTGCTGGCACGCGCCCAGCAGGAGCCGCTGGCACCCGCCGGCGGCGAGCCCGGGCGTTGGCGCCGCGGCCGCGGCATCTCGCTGTTCGCGATCGTCAGCGCCGCCTCGTCGGCGCTGCATCGCGACACCGCGGGCGCCCGGTGCCGCATCGACCAGAACGGCCCGGTGATCGGCACCGTCGTCCCCGACATGGGTCAGGGCCTGCACTCGATGCTGGCCACAGTCGGCAGCGAACTGTTCGAGATGCCGGCCGGCGACATCCGCATCGAGCAGCTCTCCAGCGCCCAGGGCCCGGACGACGAAGGCACCTTCGCCAGCCGGGGTGTCTACATGACCGGAAACGCCGTCGCCGACGCGGTGGCCGAACTCGGCACCCAGATCGAGCAGAAACTGGGATGGCCGGCTGGGGCACTGCGCTGGACGTCGGCCGGCCCGTGCCACGACGGCGTCACGGTGCCCTGGCACGAGCTCGCCGGGCTCGGCACCGACGGCCGTGCGGTCGGCACAGACAACGGTCTGGTCGTGGGTGGCCAATGCGTCCAGGTCGCGGTCGACACCTGGACCGGACGGGTGCTCGTGGAACGCGTGGTGTCCGTGCACGACGTCGGACGGGTCATCGACCCGGCCTCGGCCCGTGGCCAAGTGGTCGGTGGGGTGGTCCAGGGCACCGGCGTGGCGCTCACCGAACAGGCCCGCCACCACGACGGACACCCGATCGACGTGCACCTGTTCGATCACGCGATCCCGACGATGGTCACCGACATCGACATTCGCGACGTCTACGTGGGCGACGGCCGGGTGCGCGGGCGGCTGGGGGCCAAGGGCCTGGGTGAGGCGCCGATGGTGGGGATACCGGCCGCGATCGCCAACGCGATCCGCGACGCCACCGGCGCCCGGCTGACGACGATGCCGATGACCCCGGAACGGGTGGTCGAGGCGCTCAGCCGAACCGGACGCTGACCAGCCGGTCGATCAGGACGCACAGCCCGTAGAGCGCCAGCGCCAGAACCACGGTCGTGACGACCGCGGCCCACATCGTGGGCATCTGATAGTTGCGCATGGCGACCAGCATCACCGGACCGACGCCGGCGTCACTGCCGAACCACTCCCCGATCACCGCGCCCACGATCGCCAGCGGCATGGCCACTTTCATGCCGGTGGTCAGCACCGGCAGCCCGGCCGGGATCCGGGCCCGCACGAGCGTGGCCAGCCGAGACGCCCCCAGCACCGAGCAGAGGTCGAGGACGCCGCGCGGGCGGCCGCCAACCCCGACACGAATGCCACGTAGAGCGGGAAGAACGCTGTGCACGCCGCCATCGCCGACGGCACCATGTTGCGGTCGAACAGGGCGAGCAGGATCGGCGCCAGCGACACGAACGGAATGGCACTCTCGATGGTGCCCAGCTGGTCGATGCCCCGGCGCAGCGCCGGCACCACGGTGGCGACCAGTCCGGCGATACCGGCTGCGGCCAACGCCCACCCGAATCCCTGGAGTGACTCCAGCGCGGTCACTCGAACACCGTTGACCAGGGTGGCTCGCTTGCCCGGGTCGGCGAAGACGGTGGCGACGGCCGTCGGCGCTGACACCGTGGTGCCGAAGATCTTCGCCGTGGCGACCAGCTGCCAGACCACGACGGTCGCCAGCAGCCCGATGACGGCGTACACGCGAGCCTGGATCGCCGGGTTGACGCCGATATCAGCCATCGGTGCCGCGATCGCCACTGAGCATGTCCAGATCTGCGGTGAGTTCGTCGACCATCGCGTGGAACTCCGGTGATCGGGTCACCTCGGTGGTGCGGGGGCGCGCGAAGGGCACCGTGCGGATCTTGGCGATCCGGCCCGGCCGCGGCGACAACACCACGATCCGGTCTGCCAGCAGCAAGGCTTCGTCGACATCGTGAGTCACCAGGACCGTGGTCACCGGATCGGCCATCCAGATCCGCTGCAGCTCGGCGTTGAGCCGCCGCCGGGTCACCGCGTCGAGGGCCCCGAAGGGCTCGTCGAGCAGGAGCACCTCCGGCTCCAGCACAATCGAGCGGGCGATCGAAACCCGTTGCCGCATCCCGCCGGACAGCTGCTTGGGCCTGGCGTCCTCGAATCCCTTGAGTCCCACCAATTCGATCAGTTCGGCGATGCGCTGTTTGTCCACGGGGCGACGCGCCACCCGATAGGGCAGGGCAAGGTTGGTGTACACCGACAGCCACGGCAACAACGCGTTGTCCTGGAATGCCACACCGAGCCGATGTTTGGCCGCCAGCTCCCGCGGATCCGCGGCACCGACCCGCACGGCGCCGGTGGTGGGGGCCTCCAGTGAAGCCATCATTCGCAGCAGCGTCGACTTGCCGCATCCCGACGGTCCGATCAGGGCGATGAATTCGCCGGCCGCGATCTTGAGCGCCACGTCTGTGACCGCCTCCACCGACCGGCCGCGACGCATCGGGTAGACCTTGCCGACGTAGTCGACCTCGATCGGGGCGCCGCGCACGGCGTGGCGTCCGTCGGCGGCCGCCGCGGTAGGTGCGGCCATCAGGAGCCGCCGTGCAGTTCGGTCAGCAGCGACATGTCGACCACCTTCTCGACATCCGTCGTCTTCAGGCCGGACGCCTCCATCCCCCGGTAGATCGGACCGGCCAGGTACGCCGTGTCGATCCACATGTAGCCGTGTTCTCTGGTGGCGTCGCTGCTCGCCAACGGCAGGTAGGCGGCGTTGTGCGCGATCTCGCTGTCCAGCGACAGGCCCGCATTCTTGCCGTAGTTGTCCACCGCCAGCTTGGGGCCGGCAGTGGGATCGGCGACGTCCTCGTCGAATCCCTTCAGCGTTGCGGCCAGGAATCCTTTCAGGGCATCACGTTTGGCCGTCAACGTCTGGGTCGTGGTGAAGATCGGCAACGTGTAGGCGGGTAGCCCGGCATCGGTGAACGACAGGATCCCCGGCATGTGCCCCTGGGCGGCCTTGTAGGCCAGCACCTCGTCGGTGATGAACCCGGCCAGCACGTCGCAGTCGCCGTTGATCAGGGCATCCGGGCCGTATCCGGTCGGGATGAACTTATAGTCCGGCGTCATTCCGTTCAGCGTGAAGATCGCGTCGAATTTGGTCTGAATGCCCTGCGGTCCGCCCATCCGCTTTCCTTTGAGGTCGGCGACCTTGGTGATCGGCGCGCGGTAGTCCGACATCAACACGTTGAGGTTGCTCTGATACATCGCGCCGATCGCCACCAGGGGGTTGCCGTCGGCTGCCGCGGCGACGACCGTGGTGATATCGGTGGCGATGCCCAGATCTGCCTTGCCCGAGGCGACGATCCCCTCGATAGCACCGATGTCGGAGCCACCCGGGATGAACGACACCGCGACGTTCTCACTCTTGTAGTGGCCGTTGGAGTCGGCCAAGAACAGCGGCGCGTACTCGGTGTCGGGCACCCAGGACAACTGGATCGCAAAGTTCGTCAGCCCGCCCGGTGCGGACGCCGCACTGCTCGACGACGCGCCGGTACCGCTCGGCGAACCACATGCGGCCAGCAGCGGGGCGCCGGCGGCGACCGCCGCGCCCGCGCCGAGCAACGTCAAAAACCCACGGCGAGAATGATTGTGATCGGCGGATAGCACGGCAGCTCCAGACTATGGGGGACGGGGATTACTCGAAACGCTCACTGGTCAGCCGGCACAGAGCCGACATCAGCGAGTACAGAACGACCGAAAGTGCGATCGAGACCACCGAGCACGCCCAGGCTTCGGCGGTCCGGAACGAGGCCTGGGCCACGATCAGCCGGTACCCGAGGCCGTTGGTTCCCATGACCCACTGGGCGAGCATCGCGCCGGCAACCGCACCGACGATCGACAACCGCAGCGACACCAGGGTGCGCGGCAGGGCCGCGGGCACCGCCAACCTGATGAAGCGCTGCCAGCGCCGCGCACCCAGCACGATGAACAGGTCCTCGGCTCCCGGCGGGCCGCCAGCAGACCGGATGTGGTGAACACCATCACCGGGAAGAACGCGATCAGCGCGGTGATGATGACGATGGTCGAGGTGTTGTAGCCGAAAACCCTTGCCAGGATGGGTGATATCACGGCCACCGGCAGACACTGGGTCAGCAGCACCGGCCCGCTGATCATCGCCCGCGCAGCCGCCGAGAACCACGACGCCGAGGCGAGCGCCACCCCGGCCAACACGCCGAGCAGCATGCCGCCGACCACCACTTCGATGGTGTGCACGGCATCGACTGCGAAACTGCCCGGCCGGCTCGCGATGTAGTCGAGCACGCCCATCGGGTTCGGAGCCACCGCGGGTGGCAGGTGGGCGAGCTTCACCCACAGCCACCACACCGCAACCAGCGCGGCCAGCGGCCACGACGCATGCGCCAGCGTGGTCAGGGCCAGGCGCAGGGCCCGCCCACGGCGGGTGCGGGTTCCCGCCGACGGGCGCGCGGCACCCGCCGGACTGGTGGCTCCGGATACGACCAGCTGGGTCACGTGTGCTGCCCCGTCAGCCGACCGGCGTGACCAGGCCGGCGTAGCGGGAGTCCATCTCGGCGGCGTACTTGAGGTAGCGCAGCGTCAGCCACCGGTTCATCTGCGGCAGCGTGCCCTCCTGCCAGCTGTAGCGGCCCCGCTTGGCGTATCGGGAGCGCTGCCCCCACTGCATCCTGGTGTTCGAATAGATGTCCTGCTCGTTGATGACTTCGTTGACGGCGTTCTGCATATCGAAGGCCCATTCGAAACCTGGCGTCTTGATGGAACTCTCGGGGAACAGCCACGCCATGCGCAGGGTCATGGTGTTGGCACTCTCGGGGGTGATCAGGAAGTAGAACACCTGGTCGGGCGTCAGTGCGAAGAACACCGTGGGCAGCACCGAGGCGAACATCACGCGCTTGCGACGTTCGTCGGAGAGATTGGGCAGGATCGGCAGGATGGCCTTCCCGGTGGGATTGAACCCGGCGTCCATCCAGCGGTAGTTGGTGGGATGCATGACCTGGCCGTCGGTGTCGTCCCACGGCGTGAACTCGGCCATCGAAGCCGGGGCGATGTCGTGATAGCCCATGTGCACGAACGAGGTATGGTACGGCTCAAGGGCGTTCTCGTGCATGCCCTTCCAGTTCCATGGCTGATTCTTGTATTCCATGGTCTTGACGACTTCGAGGTTGCCGACGTCGTATGCCTCCATCTCCGGAGCCAACTTGCCCAATGCGGGCGCCAGCGGCGCGGCGTCGGGATCCATGTTGGCGAAGATCATCCCGTACCAGATCTCCACCTTCAGCTGGGGAAGGGATGTCTCGGCACGCAATTCGGCCAGCGGACACGTGCGCGTCATCTCCGGAGCGGCGACCAGGTCACCGGAGAGGTCGTAGGCCCAGTAGTGGTAGGCGCAGCGAAACTGCTTGGTGTTGCCGGTGTCGCCGTCGACGGTCACCGGGTAACCGCGGTGCTGGCAGATGGCTGACATCACCCGGACGACGCCGTCTGAGCTACGCACCACGATCAGTGGTTCGTCGGCGACCTGGATGGTGAAATAGTCACCCTCGTTGGGGATCTGGCTGACGTGCCCCAGACACAACCATTCCCGCGCGAAGACGGCTTCCTTCTCGAACTCGTAGAACTCTTCGGAGGTGTAGACCTCGGCCGGCATGGTGCGAGCCGTGGTGAAGTCGGTCGATTGGGTGTCCAGCGCGGCAAGGATGTCATGGACGTGCGGGCTGAGGTGAGGCATGGGGCTCCTAAGTGCGGTGGGGTGATATCGGCTCAGGCAACGTTGACCACGGCCGGTTCCTCGGCGTTGCGCGCGACGACGCACAGGCAGTCGACATCTCCGGGGTTCTCTTCGCGGTGGATCAGCCCGCCGGGGACGACCACGATCTGACCGGCCGACGCGGTGAAGTCCTCGAGCCCGGATGGGCCTTCCACGAGGAATCTCATCGAGCCGGAGATGATGCAGACGATCGTGGTCTGGCCCTGGTGGTGGTGCGCGACCGAATTGTGGCCCGGTGGCAGGACACTGACGCCCATCCACATTCCGCCGGCCGCCGCTGCCGTCCCCGCGACAACGCCCCGGACGCCCCTCCGGCGTCGGCGGCGTTGTCGGCCTGCATGGCGGTGGCGCTGACCACACGACTGCCGCTGGGATAGCTGACCTGCTCAGCCGATGAACTCATGGATGCCCTCCAAGTCTCGGGTCGTTGCGATGCCTTCGATTTCGATCAGGAATTCGGGGCGCACCAGCCGTGCGACGACCAGCAGGGTGTTTCCCGGTGGCCGACGCCCGGGATAGAGCTCGGCGAAGATGTCCTCGCGAATCCGGTAGAAGTCGTCGATGTGTGCCGGATCAACCAGATAGGTGGTCATCTTCACCAGCTCGGCGAACGAACTGCCCGCGGCGGCCAGTGTTTCGCCGAGCAAACCGAACACGGTGCGCATCTGCGTCTCGAAATCACCGGCGCCGACGGTGCCGGCATCCCGGTCGACCGCCAACACACCACTGATCAGCACCAGGGACGCGTCAGGAGGACACACCACCGCGGGCGAATAGAAGCCGACGGTCTTTCCGCCCGTGCCTGCCACCATGTTCGCCATCACGACACCCCCACCGCGACGGCACCGGCACGAGCCACGATCCGGTTGTGCAAGGTCCCGACACCGTCGATGACGGTCTCCACGACGTCACCATCGGTCAGGAATCTCGGTGGGGTGCGGGCGAAACCGACGCCCGACGGTGTTCCGGTGGCGATGACGTCACCGGGTCGCAGCGCGACGTACTGCGAGATGACCGCTATCTGCTGGTCGACGGGGAAGATCATGTCGCGGGTGTTGGCGCGCTGCATCGGTTCACCGTTGACGGTGAGTGCGATATCCAGCTCGAGCGGATCGTCGAACTCGTCCGCGGTGACGATCCACGGGCCGACCGGCGTCGACCGGTCGACGTTCTTGCCCAGGTGCCATTGGGTGTGCCGGCGCTGGACGTCGCGGGCGGTGATGTCGTTGATGACGGTGTAGCCGTAGATGTGTTCGGCAGCCGACTCCCGCGCGATGTTGCGCCCGGCGGTACCGATCACCACCCCGAGCTCGACTTCCCAGTCGAACTCGCTGGACATGTCTGCAGCCAGATTCAGGTCGTCGTAGGGGGCGCACAGGGCCGAGGTCGTCTTGAAGAAGATGATGGGGTGTTCGGGGACGGTGGCCACAAAGGTGTCCGCGGACTCGACCTGATGGTCGAAGTAGTTGATGCCGACGCAGAACACGCCGCGGCAGTCGGAGCTGATGGGCGTGTGCAATTCGACGTCGGCGAGCGCGATGGGCGGGATGGGGAGCGGCTCGGGTGCGGCGCCGGCGATCAGTTCGTCCAACGACTGCCGCAGCGGGTGCACCGTGCCGTCTGCCACCGCGCCGGTGTAGGTGTTCCCCGCGTGACCGAAGCGCGCGATTCTCATGCGGGATCCCACATCCGGTTGGCGACCCACCCCTCGTCGAACGGAGTGCGAAAGTCCAGCGCCAGGCGCAGGTGGGAGAACTTCCACACGCCGTCGCGCTGTTCGAAGTCGTCGATGTAGACGCCGGCCTGCCAGAAGGCGCGGTCACGGCCGGCGTTACAGGTCTGCAACAGCTTCCAGCGGCCGACGGCATGGCGGCCGTCGACGACGATGTCCTCGTTGGTCAAGAAGTGGGCGGTGAACGACATGCTGGCCGCGGCCGCCACGAACGATTCGGCGATCGCCTGCTTTCCGACGATTCGGCTACCGGCGGTCACCGGCTCCTCCCCCTCCAGCGGGCGGTCGGGCAGGCCTTCCCAGATCGCGTCCTCCCAGAACAAGTCGGCCACCGACCCCCGAAGACGATCGTCGAGCCCCTGCATGTATGCGGCTTTCACCCGCCGCACCGCGTCCTGGGACTCGAGCCGCTCCAGACGCGCCAGCAGCGCGGTGTCCGCGTCCGCCACGGCGGCGCTATCTCGCAACATATAAAAAGTGAAACAGTCGGTTTCGACCTCGTCTACCCGAGCGACTCCAATCAACACGACCTTTACATGAACGAAATATCATGTCGTACAACGCCAAATGACCGCCGCCCGAGAGGTGTTGCACTCTGCCGCCCAACCCGGCACGGTGCGCTCACAAGGTGCAGAATTTATAAAATGTGGGATGCTGGCTGCAGTCCCGCGCCCGCCCCGACCAGTGAACGGTGGTCCACGTGCCCGACACCTACACCAGCGTCCGCCTCACCGATGTCCTCGATCCACTGTCCGCGACCCGGTCCGACCTGACGTTCGACGTTGCGGGCCCGGTCGGCGGTGACTCGGTCATCGACGGCTCCAGCCTCTGGTCGCTGCCCGGCCTCTACGACGCCGACGCGCACCTACCGTTGCAGCAGTACGGTATTCGAGAAAGCGACCGATGGCGCGCACTCGCCGGTGGTGTGACGTCGATGAACTCGGCCCTGCCGTGGCAGGTGGTGGAGCACTTCGAACTGGACCGGCTCACTGCGGCGTTCGCCGCGACCGCCTCCCCCCGCATCCTGCCGATCCTCACCATCGCCGACGAGCCGTCGAGCGACGGGTTCGCGGCGTGGCTGGACAAGTTCGGCGACCAGATCCGCACGACGTGGATGCCGGTGATCAAGCTCTACTCCAACGACCCGAATTTCTGGCCCAACCTCGAGGCCATCTGGGCGGCAGGGTGCCGCGCCGCGATCTACTTCTACGACCGTCCCGCCTACGAAAAGGTCTTGGCCGCGGCCGGGCCGGTGCACTTCCGCCATGTGATCAGCAAGGCGATGGCCGACGAGATCGGCGCCCGGGCGGACTCGACAAGTCAGACCTCGCCGCACTTCCTCGTCGACCTCCCGGTGAATCGGCCGGCAGAGCTGCATGTGCTGCCCCCGGTTCCCGGCGGTGCGGCACGACTGAGCCTGCTGGATGCGGTCGCCGACAGCGTCGACGTGATCGCCAGCGATCACAACGCTCCGGTCGCCGGCAACACCGGCCCTGGCCTGGAGATCCAGCAGCATCTCTTGCCGGCGCTGCTCACCCTGGCCGAAAATGGCGTGCTGGACCTGGCCACCGCCGTCGAGAAGGCGACCACCGCGGCGGCCGGCGTCTTCGCGCCGGCGGCGCCGCTGTCGCAGGCCAGGATCGTCGTCGATCCACGATCGGGCGGACCTGTGGGATTATGGCCGGGCCAGGAGGCAAGGCGAGCGGCGTTTCTCGGAGTTCCACTCTCGGGTACGACCGTCGCCGTCCTGGAAGCCGGACGCGGTTTCTTCCTGTGACGGCCCACGACCGCGCGAGGAGGCTGTCGCCAGTGAAGTCGTCGAAAGAGACTGCCCGGGTATCCAAACCGCTTCCGGGGCTGGGGCTGAGCACCGCCCGCACCGCGCACCGCGACGTCGCCGACCGGCTGCGCCACGCGATCGTTTCGGGCGTGCTGCCCAGCGGCACTCACCTCATCCAGGTGGAACTCGCCCAGACGATGAACGTCAGCGTCACTCCGGTGCGCGAGGCGCTTCGCGAGCTGGAGAACGAGGGTCTCGTCGACTTCGATCCGTTTCGCGGTGCCACGGTCCACGCCGTGACACTCGACGAGCTCGAGGAAATCTACGAACTGCGGCGCGTGCTGGTTCCGCTGGCGATCCGAGAACGAATCAGCACCATCACCGACGAACAGCTCGACGAGGCCGAGCGGGTGGCCAAGCGGATGACCCTGCGGATGAGCGACTCCGAGTGGGTGGACGCCAACCGCGAGCTGCACACCATCCTCGACGGGGCACCGCGCCAACCGCACCTGCGCAGTTTCTTGCGGCGGCTGTCCGACATCTCCGCGCTCTACGTCGGCTTCTCGGTACAGAACGACCCCGAACGGCGCAGGCGGGCTCGCGACGACCACCGCGCGCTCATCGCCGCCTACCGGACCCGCAATGCCGACGCCGTCACCGCGATCATGCTGCGCCACCTCAGCGATACCGCGGCCGTGGTGGCCGCCGCGTTGCACGACCGAGCCGACGCCTCGGCGGCCGGGGTCAACGCGATCTGAACACCACCCGACGGCCGGGGACCTAAGACCTCAATACCTGAGTTGAAGTGCCCAAATAACGCTCGACCCCGGCGTGCTGTGACACACTTCCGACCATGACAACCACCTCTGCCCCGCCCCTGCTTCCACACCTGTGGAAGTCGGTCTTGCTGTCAGGAATCCTCTCGCTCGTCCTCGGTGTCCTGGTGCTCGTCTGGCCGGGCATCTCGATCCTGGTGGCCGCGATCTTCTTCGGCGCCTACCTGTTGGTGACCGGCATTTCGCAGGTCTTCCACGCCTTCACCTTGCACGTCTCGGCCGGCGGTCGGGTGTTGCTGTTCATCAGCGGTGCCGCAGCCCTGATCCTGGCGGTGCTGTGCTTCCGCAGCATCCAGAACTCGATCCTGCTGCTGGCCATCTGGATCGGTATCGGCTTCATCTTCCGCGGCGTCGCGGTGGCGGTCTCGGCCATCAGCGATCCCGATACCCCCGGGCGTGGCTGGGAGATCTTCGTCGGCGTGATCAGCTTGCTCGCCGGCATCGTCGTGCTCGCCTCCCCGTTCCCGTCGCTGGCGACGCTGACCCTGGTGGTCGGCATCTGGCTGGTGGTGATCGGCGTGTTCGAGATCGTCTCGTCGTTCGGCATCCGCAAGGCCTCGAAGGATCTCGGCGCGAGCCTCGGGGCGCTTTAGTCCTGTTGACTCTGGTCACATAGGTCGAAAGCCCCTATCGGAAACGGCGTGGATCGCTACTACACTTTGTCGTAGTTAGGCGATCCACGCCTTTCCGTCTTTTTTGGGGTGTGCGCATGAGTGCTCTTGACGTGTCCCGGTGGCAGTTCGGAATCACGACGCTCTACCACTTCATCTTCGTGCCGCTGACGATCGGCCTGGCGCCGTTGATCGCTGTCATGCAGACGATCTGGGTGGTCACCGACAATCCGGCCTGGTACCGGATGACGAAGTTCTTCGGCAAGGTCTTCCTGATCAACTTCGCCATCGGCGTCGCGACCGGCATCGTCCAGGAGTTCCAGTTCGGGATGAACTGGAGCGAGTACTCCCGCTTCGTCGGCGATGTCTTCGGCGCCCCGCTGGCCCTGGAGGGTCTGGTCGCGTTCTTCCTCGAGTCCACCTTCATCGGGCTGTGGATCTTCGGCTGGAGCCGGCTGCCGAAATGGCTCCACCTGACCTCGATCTGGCTGGTCGCCCTCGCGGTGAACCTGTCGGCGTTCTTCATCATCACCGCGAACTCCTTCATGCAGCACCCGGTGGGCACCCGGTTCAATCCGGCGACCGGCCGAGCCGAATTGGACAGCATCACCGAGTTGTTCACCAACAACACCGGGGTCGCCGCGTTCTGGCACGCCGTCACCGCCTCGTTCCTGACCGCGGCGACGTTCGTGGCGGCGGTCTGTGCTTGGTGGATGGTGCGGGCCAAGGCGACTCCGGACGCCGCGACGCTGTACCGCCCCGGCGCCATCCTGGGCTCGCTGGTGGCGTTGGTCGCGTGCGTCGGGCTGTTCTTCACCGGCGACGTCCAGGGCAAGCTGATGTTCCATCAGCAGCCGATGAAGATGGCGGCCGCGGAATCCTTGTGTCACACCGAAACCGACCCGAAGTTCTCGGTGCTGACCGTCGGGACGCACAACAACTGCGACAGCATCACCCGGGTGATCGAGGTGCCCTACGTCCTGCCGTTCCTGGCCGAGGGCAAGTTCAGCGGAGTGACGCTGCCGGGCGCCAAAGACCTTCAGGCGCAGTACGAACAGAAGTTCGGCCCCGAGTGGTACGTGCCCAACCTGTTCGTCACCTACTGGTCGTTCCGCGCCATGATCGGCCTGCTGGCGATTCCGTTGCTGTTCGCGCTGACCACGTTGTGGCTGACCCGCGGCGGCCGGGTGCCCGACAAGCGGTGGTTCTCCCGTTTCGCGGTGTGGACCATCCCCACCCCGTTCCTGGCGTCCATGGCCGGCTGGGTGTTCACCGAGATGGGCCGCCAGCCCTGGGTGGTCGCGCCCAACCCCGACGGCGACCAACTGGTGCGGCTCACGGTGCGCCAAGGCGTCTCCCTGCACGGCCCCGCCCTGGTGTGGGTGTCGCTGGTCTCGTTCACGCTGATTTACGCCGTGCTCGCGGTGATCTGGTTCTACCTGGTCCGGCGGTACGTGGTCGCGGGTCCGCAGGAGCACGACTCCGAACCGGCACCGCCAGCCCCGCCCGGCGACGACGAGGTCGCACCTCTGTCGTTCGCGTACTGAAAGCCATCCGAGGAGCGACATCATGGGACTGCAACAGATCTGGTTCATCATCGTCGGGGTGCTCTTCCTGGGGTTCTTCATCCTGGAGGGTTTCGACTTCGGCGTCGGCATGCTCATGCACTGGCTGGGCCGCACCGGCAGCGGCGCCGCCTCCGACGGTGGGGAGTCCCACCGCCGTGCCGTGCTCAACACCATCGGGCCGGTCTGGGACGGCAACGAAGTGTGGCTGATCACCGCCGGCGGCGCGATGTTCGCCGCCTTCCCGCACTGGTATGCCACGGTGTTCTCGACGCTGTACCTGCCGCTGTTGGTGATCCTGCTCGCGATGATCGCGCGCATCGTCGCGATCGAGTGGCGGGGCAAGATCGACGACCCGAAATGGCGGCGCTGGGCTGACATCGGGATCGCGGCCGGATCATGGCTGCCGGCCATCCTGTGGGGTGTCGCGTTCGCCATCCTGGTCAACGGACTGCCCGTCGGACCGGACAAGAACGTCGTCGGATTGTCGTTCACCGACGTGATCAACCCGTACACCCTGCTGGGAGGGCTGGCCACCTGCGCGCTGTTCCTGTTCCACGGCGCGGTGTTCCTCGCGCTGAAGACCGGCGGCGAGGTGCGCACCGATGCGGTCCGGGTGGCCCGCGTGCTGAGCATTCCCGCGACCATTCTGGTGGCCGCCTTCGGCTTGTGGACCCAGCTGGCCCACGGCAAGCCGTGGACCTGGGCGGTGCTGGCGCTGGCGGTGGTCGCTCAGCTGGCCGCGGTGGCCGCCGCCGGCGCAACCCGGGAAGGCTGGGCGTTCCTGTCGACCACGATCGTGGTGGCGGCGGTGGTGATCCTGCTGTTCGGGGCTTTGTATCCCAATCTGATCCCGTCGACGATCTCCCCGGCCTACGACCTGACCATCTACAACGGATCCTCCAGCCCGTATACGCTGAAGGTGATGACTTGGGCGGCAGCGATATTCACCCCGCTGGTACTGGTGTACCAGGCCTGGACGTACTGGGTGTTCCGTAAGCGGATCTTCGCCGAGTCGATCCCGCCGTCCATCGGTCTGCCGCGCAGGCGCGTGCCCTGAACGGGGACGGCGCACGCCGGTCGGGTCCGCTGGACCCGCGTCTGTGGCGTGCGTCGGCGGCGGTGCGCCGCTACCTGGCCGCGACGGTGGCCTGCGGCACCTTGATCGCGGCATGCGCCATCGCCGGCGCGGTCGTGCTCGGACACCTGGCCGCCGGTGTCATCACCGACCCGGCCGGCCGCAGCATCGCGCACTGGGGCGGCACACTGGGGATCCTCGCCGCGTTGTGGGTGATCCGGGCGGTGACCCAGTGGCTGCAGGGCCGGTTGGGTCAGCGCGGCGCCAGCGCGGTGATCGCCGATCTCGGCGGGCAGGTGCTGCGCAGCGTGACGAGCCTGCCGCCCGCCGCCCAGGCCACCCGCCGCGACGACGCCGCGACCGTGGTCACCACCGGGCTCGACGGCCTGCGCCCCTACTTCACCAGTTACCTGCCGGCCCTGTTCCTGGCCGCGATCCTCACCCCGGCCACCGTGGTCGTCATCGCGTTCAACGACGTCCAGTCCGCGCTGATCGTCCTGATCGCGCTGCCGCTCATCCCGATCTTCATGGTGCTGATCGGGCTGGCCACGGCCGACCGCTCGGCAGCCGCGCTCGAGGCGATGACCACCCTGCAAGCCCGCCTGCTCGACCTGATCGCCGGAATCCCCACGTTGCGGGCCCTGGGCCGCGCGGACGGGCCGGCCGGCCGGATCACCACCCTCAGTGCAGCTCATCGGCGGTCGGCGATGGCCACGTTGCGGATCGCGTTCCTCTCGGCACTGGTCCTCGAACTGATCGCCACCCTCGGAGTGGCGCTGGTCGCCGTCAGCATCGGGCTGCGACTGGTGTTCGGCGAGATGAGCCTGGCCGCCGGGCTGACCGCACTGCTGTTGGCGCCCGACGTGTTCTGGCCGCTGCGCCGGGTGGGTGTGGAGTTCCACGCCGCCCAGAACGGAAAGGCCGCCGCCGACAAGGCTTTCGCCCTGATCGAGGACCATCCCGAGCCGGCCGCCGGCACCCGCACCGTCACGGCCGCGGGGGCGACGATCGCACTCGAGAACCTGTCGGTCGCCGGCCGCGACGGGTTCTCACCCGCCGGATTGTCCGGGCAGATCCGGCCCGGACAGGTCACCGTCCTGGCCGGCCCCAACGGCGCCGGCAAGACCACGACACTGCTGGCGGTCGCCGGCCTGGTCACGCCCGCCGAAGGCCGCATCACCGTCGACGGCGTCGACGTCGCGGACCTGAACCGGGCTGCCTGGTGGCGGCAGCTGGCCTGGCTGGCCCAGCGCCCGGTGATCATCCCCGGCACGGTCGCGGCGAACCTGGCCTTGTTCGGTGAGCTGCACGACCCCGAAACAGCGTGCCGTGCAGCCGGGTTCGACGAGGTGCTCGCCGGCCTGCCGAATGGTCTCGACACCGTCCTCGGCCGCGGCGGGGTTGGACTGTCCCTGGGACAGCGCCAGCGCCTCGGCTTGGCCCGCGTCCTCGGCTCGCCGGCACCGATCCTGCTGTTGGACGAACCCACCTCGCACCTCGACGAAGCCACCGAGCGCACCGTGCTGCGGGCCATCGGCGAGCGGGCGGCGGCCGGAGCCACCGTCGTGGTCGTCGCGCACCGCGCCAGCCTGCTGGCCGCCGGGGATCACGTCATCCGGGTGGAGGCCGGTCAGCATGCCGTCGCCTGACGGACTGCGCGCGGCGCTGTCCCTGCTGCAGCCCCGGCTCCCGCGGCTGCTGCTGGCGATCACGCTGGGTGCGCTGTCGCTGGGCAGCGCCCTGGCGCTGGCCGGTGTCGCTGCCTGGCTGATCACCCGGGCCTGGCAGATGCCGGCGATACTCGACCTGTCGGTGGCCGTCGTCGCCGTCCGCACCTTCGGCATCTCCCGCGGCGTACTCGGCTACTGCGAGCGGCTGGCGGCACACGACACCGCGCTGCGGGCCGCGGCCGGTGCCCGCAGCGAGATCTATCGCCGGCTAGCGCACGGCCCGGCCGATATCACCGCACGGCTGCACAGCGGCGACCTGATGACCCGGGTCGGTGCCGATGTCGACGCCCTCGCCGACGTCGCGGTCCGGGCCCTTGTCCCGATCGGCGTCGCCGTCATCCTCGGTATCGCCGCAACCGCCGTCATCGCCACGATCTCGCTCGCCGCGGCCGCCGTCCTCGCGGTATGCCTGATGATCGCCGGCGGCCTGGGACCGTGGCTCGCCGCCCGGGCCGCACGCGCGCAGGAAGCCGTTGCCCACCAACAACAGTCACAACGCGACATCGCTGCGCTCACCGCCCTGGAACATGCGGCCGAGCTCCGCATCGCCGGCCGGCTGCCCTCGGTCATCGGCGAAGCCGAGCAGCGGCAACGGGATTGGGGCCGCGCGATCGACCGGGCAGCAGCACCCGCGGCAGCGGCCGCCGCCGTCCCCACCCTGGCGGTCGGTGCCAGCGTCGTCGGCGCCGTGATCGTGGCCATCGGCATCGCCGCGCACACCGCACCGACGACCCTGGCGGTGTTGATGTTGTTGCCGCTCTCGGCTTTCGAAGCCACCGGTGCCCTGCCCGGCGCTGCCGTCGCACTGACCAGGGCGCGTATCGCCGGCGCGCGCCTGTTGGACCTGGTCCCCGCCGCGGCGACCACACCGGCCGTCGTCATCACCCCGCCACCGGCCACCCCGGTGCTGCGCGCCGAGGCGGTGCGCGCCGGCTATCCCGGCGGCCCAGCAGGGCAGCCCGTCACACTCACCCTGGAGCCCGGCGCCCGGCTGGCGGTGACCGGCCACAGCGGTGCCGGCAAGACCGCGCTGTTGATGACACTGGCCGGCCTGCTCGAACCCGTCGACGGCCAGGTGAGTATCGACGGATCGTCGACCGTCAGCCGGACCGAATCCGAGTTGCGCAGTGCGGTTTGCTATTTCGCCGAGGACGCCCACCTGTTCAGCACCACGATTCGCGACAACCTCCTGGTCGCCCGCGGCGACTGCTCCGACGACGAACTCACCCACACCCTGGCCGTCGTCGGTTTGGACCGGTGGCTGGCGAAACTCCCCGACGGATTGAGCACCGTCCTGACCGGCGGCACGGCCGCAGTGTCGGCCGGCCAACGCCGGCGGTTGCTGCTGGCCCGAGTGTTGTTGAGCCCGGCACCGATCGTCCTGCTCGACGAACCGACCGAAAACCTCGACGCCGAGGACGGGCACCGCCTTCTCGCGGCCCTGCTCGACGGGCGGCACGGACTGCTGTCCCCGGCTCGCACGGTGGTCGTCGCCACGCACCAACTCGGTGACGACATCGGCTGTCGGCGACTATCGGTCGACGGCGCCGGGTAACGTGCAACCCATGACTGAGCCCCCGGAGCAGGCACCTCAGCAGCCCACCCCTCCCCCTCCCCCGCCGTATCCCTACCCGTACCCGACGGGTGCCTATCCCGGCGGGTATCCACCGCCGCCGCCGCAGCCCTACGCGGGCTACACACCACCGCCGAGCGGGCCGCGCAACGGGCTGGGCATCGCCGCCCTGGTGATCGCGATCGTCGCGCTGCTGTCGTCGTTCTCGGTGGCCGGCGGCATCATCTTGGGCATCGTCGCCGTGGTGATCGGTTTCGCCGGGCGCAGCCGGGTCAAGCGCGGTGAAGCCAACAACGGCGGCGTCGCACTGGCCGGCGTGGTGCTGGGCTTTTTGGCCATCATCGTCGGGCTGGCCTTCATCGCCGTCTGGGTCGGGGTGTTCAAAGAGGTCGGCGCGGGCGACTACATCGACTGCCTGCAGAACGCCGGACAGAATCAGTCCGAGATCCAGAAGTGTGCCGACGAATTCAAGCAGTCGGTCGAGAACAAGTTCAGCGTCACCCTGACGCCGACACCGTAGGCAGCTGTCGCCGTCGCGGGGCGAACTCCAGCGACAGCAGGACCACCAGCACCGGCAACACCTGCGCCAGCGGTAGCAGCACGTAGCGGCGGTCGCCGAGGGCGTGGAACTTGCGCAGGTAGCGGTACAGCGATTCGAGCGCGATCAGCGAATCGCCCAGGTGGATCGCCGCGTAGAAGAAACTGCTCAGCGGTCCACGCTCGGAGTCGTTGAAGATCTCCGGGAACGCCGCGAACGCCAGCGAGAGTCGCTGCGCACCAGCCTTTTTCGCAGCACTGATCATGTCGACGGAGAGTCGTTCGTCGATACCGTTCGGGGCGCCGGGGCGCCGCCACGGCACATCGAGGCTGTAATCGCTGCCCCGGCCGGCGACCACGTACCGGTGGAAACCCTGCACCGTGCCGGCCCTGTCGCGCGCGATGATCAGCAGGACGCCGGGATAGTGACCGGTCAACGTGGCGTCGAGGATCATCGAGAAGCCGCGTTCGGTGCGCGCGCCCTTCGCCGAGGACAACAGCACGTCGGTCAACTCGGCGAGCCGCCCCTCGTCGAGGTCCTGTTCGGCGACGATCTCGGTGGTGATACCGAAGTTGTGGGTCCGCTGCACCGCCTGGCGCAGATTCCGGAACCGTCGGCCCACCATGTCGAAGGTTTGCACATCGATCACCACGTCGCGCCCGATCGGCACCGGGCGCAGCCGCTGGCCGATCAGCTCCGGATTGCGCCACAACCCCAGCCGGAATTGGCTGCACCCCAGAACCAGCACCCGCCAGCCGCGGGAATGGCACATGGCGACGAAATCACCGACCAGTTCTTCGTACCGGCGTTCGTCGCCGATCGGATCCCCACTGACCACTGCATATCCCAGTCGGGTGCGGTAGGCGATCGCCGCGGTGCCGTCGGCCGAGTAGAAGTAGCTCTTGAGCATCTGCATGGCGAACGGCGCCACCGGATCCCCTTCGGTGGCATTGACCAACGCCCACACCCGCGGCAGCTGATCGGGCTGCGGGCGCGCCGTCGTCGGCCACATCAGCGCCAAACCGGACGACGCGATCAGGAAGTTGCCCGGCACGTCGAAGGCCAGGATGTGCGCGGCAAAACCGGCCAGCAGGGCACCGGCGGCGGCGATCGCGTGGGCGGCGGTCACCGGCCGGCCCAGGAAGATGCCCCGGGAGATCAACGCCACCGCCGCCAGGATGGTCAGCGACCAGGCCAGCCTGCCGTCGGCGTCCCAGTTCGCGTGGCGGTAGGAGCGGACGACCAGCACGGTGAGCCAGCTGGCGGCGATCAACAGCGCAAGCGCGCCCACCCAGCGGGCGGCCAGGGTGTCGACGTGCACGACCACCCGTTCTCGGGCGCGTCGGCGGTGCTCGACCTTGACCGGCGGTTCGGCCATCAGGTCAGACTACGCCCGTGATCAGCCATTACCCGGGAAGTGCTTGACGATGCCTTCCTGCACGACGGTGGCCACCACCTGCCCGGCGGGGTCGAAGAAGTGGCCGCTGCCCAGTCCGCGGGACTCCGCGGCCACCGGCGAGCTGGTGGAGTACAGCACCCAGTCGGAGAAGTCGACCTGCCGGTGGAACCACACCGAATGGTTGACGGTCACCGCGAAGATCCGGTCCCAACCCCACGACAGGCCGTGGGTGGTGATGATCGAATCCAGCACCGTGGTGTCCGAGGAGTAGACCATCGCCGCGGTGTGCAACGTCGGGTCGGCCGGCATCGCACCGTCGGCCTTGAGCCACACCCGGTTGTGGGCCAGGCTGCCGCCCCGGTCGCGCATCACCCACGCCGGGTCGTTGGTGTAGCGCCACTCGATCGGACGCAACGCGTTGACGAATCCGGGCACCACCTCCTCGTACCCGGCGAGCAACTCGTCAATCGTCGGCAGCCCCTCGGGGCCGGGCAGGTCGGGCATGTCGATGTTGTGCTCGAGCCCGCGGCCGCCGGACAGGTAGGAGACCAGCGCGGTGGCCAGCAGTCTGCCGCCCTGCATCGCGTCCACCCGGCGGTTGGCGAAGCGACGCTCGTCGCGCAGCCGCACCACGTGGAACTCGATGTCGGCCGCGGGATCGCCGCCGGCGATGAAATGCACCGCCAGTGCGCTGGGCGGCAGGTCGTGCACCAGGGTCCGGCTGGCGGCCACGAAGGCCTGCGCCATCAGCTGCCCGCCGAAGGTCCGCACCGGGTTCTTGCGGGGGTGGGCGCCGGCGAACACGTCGTCACCGATCGGGGAAAGGTCGAGGATGGCCAGTAGATCGTCGAGGTCCGCCTTGGCCAACAGTCTCGCCCCTCAATGGTTAGTGGTCGTCCTCCCCGATCCGGTGCACGTGAATCAGGTTGGTCGAGCCTACTGTGCCGGGCGGAGCACCCGCGACGATGACCACCAGGTCGCCCCGTTTGTAGCGGCCCAGCTCCAGCAGCGAGTGGTCCACCTGACGGATCATGTCGTCGGTCTGCTTCATGTGCGGGACGATGAACGTCTCGGTACCCCAGGTCAGGGCCAACTGGCTGCGGACCTCGGGCAGCGCGGTGAACGCCAGCAGCGGCAGCGGGGTGTGCAACCGCGCCAGCCGCTTCACGGTGTCCCCGGACTGGGTGAATGCCACCAGGGCTTTGGCGTCGAGCCGCTCGCCGATGTCGCGGGCGGCATAGGAGATGACCCCGCGCTTGGTGCGCGGAACGTGGGTCAGCGGCGGCGCCGCCGTGGAGTTCTCCTCCACCGCGGAGATGATCCGCGCCATCGTGCGGACCGCCTCCAGCGGATACTTGCCGACCGAGGTCTCCCCCGACAGCATCACCGCGTCGGCGCCGTCCAGGACGGCGTTGGCGACGTCGGACGCCTCGGCCCGGGTGGGACGGGAGTTCTCGATCATCGACTCGAGCATCTGGGTGGCCACGATCACCGGTTTGGCGTTCTCCCTGGCCATCTGGATGGCGCGCTTCTGGACCAGTGGAACCTCTTCGAGGGGGAGTTCCACGCCCAGGTCGCCGCGGGCCACCATCACGGCGTCGAACGCCAGCACGATGGCTTCCAGGTTGTCGATGGCTTCGGGCTTCTCCAGCTTGGCGATCACCGGGACCCGCCGGCCGACCCGGTCCATCACCTCGTGCACCAACTCGACGTCGGCCGGCGACCGGACGAACGATAGCGCCACCAGGTCGACGCCCAAGCGCAGTGCGAACTCCAGGTCCTCGATGTCCTTCTCCGACAGCGCCGGCACCGAGACGTTCATGCCCGGCATCGACAAGCCCTTGTTGTTGCTGACCGGGCCACCCTCGGTGACGGTGCAGACCACGTCGTCACCGTCGATGTGCTCGACGATCAGGGCGACCTTGCCGTCGTCGATGAGCAGCCGGTCGCCGGGCTGGGCATCCTTGGCCAACTGCTTGTAGGTGGTCGACACCCGGTCATGGGTGCCTTCGCAGTCCTCGACGGTGATCCGCACCGTCTCGCCGTTCGCCCAGTAGGTCGGTCCGTCCTTGAAGCGTCCCAGCCGGATCTTCGGGCCCTGCAGGTCGGCGAGGATCCCGACGGCGCGCCCGGTCGAATCGGAAGCTTTGCGTACCCGTTTGTAGGCGGTCTCGTGGTCGGCGTAGTCGCCGTGGCTGAAATTCAGCCGGGCGACGTCCATGCCGGCGTCGACCAAGGCCTTCACCGAATCGTCGCTGCTGATGGCCGGTCCGAGGGTACAGACGATCTTGCCGCGTCTAGTCACGACGCCTCAGCATAGTCCCGGTTCATGGGCATCTCGACCGATACAGAAGGGCATGGCTCGCTATTCACTCAGACGACAGCCAACGGCAATTGGTTCGGCCGTACCGGTTCGGGAAGATCCGACTCCCCCATCAGGTACGCGTCGACCGCGTGGGCGGCCGCCCGGCCCTCGGCGATCGCCCACACCACCAGCGACGCGCCGCGGTGGGCGTCACCGCACACGAACACCCCGGGCGCGTCGGTCTGCCAATCCGACCCGCAGGTGATGGCGCCACGCGGGCTCAACGCGATGCCGAGATCGTCCAGCAGCGTCATGTGCTCAACGCCCTCGAAGCCGATGGCGAGCAGGGCCAAGTCACAGGGAATCTCCAGGATCTCGCCGACCGGGGTGATGACCCGGCGACCGTCGATCCGCTCGACCTTCACCTCGGCGATCTGCATGGCGCGCACGTTGCCGTCGTCGTCGCCGACGAAGCGCTGCACCGCCACCTGGTAGTGCACGGTCCCCCCCTCGGCATGGGCCGGGGAGGTGCGCAGCACCAGCGGCCACGTCGGCCAGGGCGAGACCGTGTCGTTGCGCGCCTCCGGTGGTTGCGGGTTGTAGTCCAGCTGGGTCACCGAGGCCGCACCCTGCCGATGCGCGGTGCCCAGGCAGTCGGCACCGGTGTCGCCGCCGCCGATGATCACCACGTGCTTGCCCTTGGCCGAGATGTGCGAGGGCCCGTCCCCCTCGCATTCCCGGTTGGCCGGGACGAGATGCTCCATCGCCAGGTGCACCCCCTTGAGGTGGCGCCCCTCCACGTCGTTGTCGCGTCCGCGCAACGCCCCGACGGCCAACACGACCGCGTCGAAACGTTTGCGCAGCTCCTCCACCGAGAGGTCCACCCCGACCTCGCACTCGGTGACGAACCGCGTTCCCTCGGCCCGCATCTGCGCCAGCCGCTGGTTGAGGGTGGCCTTCTCCAGCTTGTACTCCGGGATGCCGTAGCGCAGCAACCCGCCGAGACGGTCGTCGCGCTCGTAGACCGTGACGTGGTGCCCGGCGCGCGTCAACTGCTGGGCGGCGGCCAAACCCGCCGGGCCCGAACCGACCACGGCGACGCTCTTGCCGGTACCGATCGCGGCGGGTTGCGCCTCGACGATGCCCAGCCGCCAGGCCTGGTCGGCGATGGTGTTCTCGATCCGCTTGATCGTGACGCTGCCCCCGGTCTGATCCTCGGCGATGGACAGCACACAGGCGGCCTCACACGGCGCCGGGCACAGCCGGCCGGTGAACTCGGGGAAATTGTTGGTGGCGTGCAACCGCTCACTGGCGGCGTCCCAGCGTCCCCGGCGCACCAGATCGTTCCACTCCGGGATCAGGTTGCCCAACGGGCAGCCTGCAGTTCCGGAGTGGCAGAACGGGATTCCGCAATCCATGCAGCGCCGGGCCTGCTGGGCCACCTCGGTGGCGCGCTCCTGCGGATCCTGACGTTCGTAGACCTCGCGCCAGTCGCCCACCCGCTCGTCGACGGCCCGCTTGCCCGCCTCGACCTTGGGCACCTTCAGAAATCCGGTCGGATCAGCCACGGGTTGCCTCCATGATCGCGGTGTCGACGTCGCGCCCCTCGGCCTTGGCCATCCGGGTGGCCTCCAGCACCCGCTGGTAGTCGGTGGGCATGACCTTGGTGAATTGCGCACTGCGCCTTGGCCAATCGGAGAGCACCGAGCGGGCCAACGTGCTGCCGGTGTAGTGGGCATGCCGGGCGACGACCTCGTGCAGCCACTCCAGGTCGTCGGGGTCGAGTCGCTGCAACTCCACCATGGCGGTGTTCACCTTGGCCGGGTCGAGGCCCAGCACAAAGGCGATCCCGCCGGACATGCCCGCCGCCATGTTGCGACCGGTTCGGCCCAGCACCACCACCCGGCCGCCGGTCATGTACTCGCAGGCATGGTCGCCGACACCTTCGGTCACCGCCAGCGCACCGGAGTTGCGCGCGGCGAACCGCTCCCCGACCCGCCCGCGCAGATAGACCTCGCCGGAGGTCGCCCCGTAGAGCAGCGTGTTGCCGGCGATCACGTTGTCCTCGGGCAGGAACAGCACATCCTCGGGTGGCCGAACGATCACCCGGCCGCCGGAAAGACCTTTACCGACATAGTCATTGGCATCACCGATCAGCTCCAGGGTGACGCCCGGCGGCAGGAACGCGCCGATGGACTGACCCGCCGAGCCGGTGAGGGTGATGTGGACGGTGTCGTCGGGCAGGCCCGCGGCCCCGTAGCGGCGGGTGATCTCCGAACCCAGCAACGTCCCCACCGTGCGGTTGACGTTGCGCACCGGCAGCTCCAGCCGCACCGGATGGGCGTCCTCGAGCGCACCTTCGGCCAGCGCGATCAGCGTCTGGTCCAGCGCCTGATCCAAACCGTGGTCCTGGTCGCGCAGGCGGCGGCGCTGGGTCAGCTCGTTGCCGTGGGCATCGGTAGGCACCGCGAAGATCGGGCTGAAGTCCAGACCTCTGGCCTTCCAGTGCGCCAGGCCTTCCTCGGTGTCGAGCACGTCGGCATGTCCCACCGCCTCGTCGATGCTGCGGAATCCGAGTTCGGCCAGCATCTTTCGCACGTCCTCGGCGATGAACCGGAAGAAGTTCTCGACGAACTCCGGCTTGCCGTTGAACCGGGCCCGCAGCTCCGGGTTCTGGGTGGCCACGCCGACCGGGCAGGTGTCGAGGTGGCAGACCCGCATCATGATGCAGCCCGCCACCACCAGCGGTGCGGTGGAGAAGCCGAACTCCTCGGCGCCCAGCAGGGCGGCGATCACCACGTCGCGGGCGGTGCGCAACCCACCATCGCACTGCACCGTGATGCGGTCACGAAGACCGTTGAGCACCAACGTCTGCTGAGTGTCGGCCAGACCGATCTCCCACGGCGCCCCGGCATGCTTGAGGCTGGTCAGCGGCGCCGCACCGGTGCCGCCGTCGTAGCCGGAGATCAGCACGACGTCGGCATGCGCCTTGGACACGCCGGCCGCCACCGTCCCGACCCCGACCGAACTGACCAGTTTGACGTGGATCCGGGCCTGGGAATTGGCGTTCTTCAGGTCGTGGATCAGCTGGGCCAGGTCCTCGATCGAGTAGATGTCGTGGTGCGGCGGCGGCGAGATCAGCCCGACGCCCGGGGTGGAGTGCCGGGTCTTGGCGATGTTGGGATACACCTTGAAACCAGGCAGCTGGCCGCCCTCACCGGGTTTGGCGCCCTGCGCCATCTTGATCTGGATATCTGTGGCGTTGACCAGGTAGTCGCTGGTGACGCCGAAGCGGCCCGAGGCGACCTGCTTGACTGCGCTGCGGCGGCGCGGATCGTAGAGCCGGTCGGTGTCTTCCCCGCCCTCGCCGCTGTTGGAACGGCCGCCGAGATTGTTCATGGCGATCGCCATGGTCTCGTGCGCCTCCTGGGAGATCGAGCCGTAGCTCATCGCACCGGTGTTGAACCGGGTGCAGATCGAGTCGACGGATTCGACCTCGTGCAACGGGACCGGCGGGCGAAGTCCCTTCTTGAAGGAGAACAGCCCACGCAGCGTGCCGCCCTCCCGGGACAGTCGGTTGACCTCCTCGGAGTACTTGGCGAACACCTCCTCGCGGCCGGTGCGGGTCGAATGCTGCAGCAGGAAAACCGTTTCCGGGGTGAACAGGTGCAGTTCGCCTTCCCGGCGGAACTGGTATTCCCCGCCGACGTCGAGTCGGCGGTGCACCCGCTCGGTGGGATTCTCCGGGTAGGCGCGACGGTGCCGCGACTTGACCTCCTCGGCCAGCACGTCGAGCCCGACGCCACCGATCTGGCTGACGGTGCCGGTCAGGTATTCGTCGACGACTTCCTTGCTCAGCCCGATCGCCTCGAACACCTGTGCCGCCGTGTAGGACCCGACGGTGGAGATGCCCATCTTGCTCATCACCTTCATCACGCCCTTGCCGAGCGCCTTGAGGTAGTTGCGCACGGCGGTACCGGCTTCGATCCCGGTGAGCTCACCCTCCCGGATGAGATCCTCGATGGACTCGAACGCCAGGTACGGGTTGACCGCGGCCGCACCGTATCCGATCAGCAGCGCGATGTGGTGCACCTCGCGGGCATCGCCGCTCTCGACGACCAGCGCCACCATGGTGCGCTGCTTGGTGCGCACCAGGTGGTGATGAACCGCCGAGACCGCCAGCAGCGACGGGATGGGTGCCCTGGTGTGGTCGGAGTCGCGATCGGAGATCACCAGCGTGCGAGCACCTTTGGCGATCGCCTCGGTGGCACGGTGGCGCAGTTCCTCGATGGCCTCGGCCAGCCCCTCGCCTCCGCGCTCGACGTCGTAGAGTGCGCGCAGCACGGCGGCCTTGAGTCCCGGCTGTTCGCCGTCGTCGTTGATGTGGACGATCCTGTTCAGTTCGTCGTTGTCCAGAACCGGCCAGTGCAACAGGATCTGGCGGCAGGACGCCGCGGTGGGTTCGAGCAGGTTCTGCTCGGGGCCCATGACGCGGGCCAGTGAGGTGACGATCTCCTCGCGGATGGCGTCCAGCGGTGGGTTGGTCACCTGTGCGAACAACTCGACGAAATAGTCGTAGAGCAGCTTGGGACGCTGCGACATCACAGCAACCGGGGTGTCGGTGCCCATCGAGCCGAGCGGTTCCTGACCGGATGCGGCCATCGGCGTCAGCATGATCCTCAGGTCTTCTTCGGTGTAACCGAAGGCGATCTGGCGGCGGACCACCGACTCGTGATTGGGCGCCACCCGGGCCCGGCCCGGCAGGGTCGCCAGGTCGAGCAGCCCGGCGTGCAGCCATTCGCCGTAGGGCTGCTCGCCGGCCAGTTGATCCTTGATCTCGTCGTCGGAAACGATGCGCCCGGCGGCGGTGTCGATGAGGAACATCTTGCCCGGCTCCAGGCGGCCCTTGGCCACCACTTCGCCCGGCGCGATGTCCAGCACACCGCTCTCACTGGCCAGGATCACCCGGTCGTCGATGGTGCGCCACCAGCGGCCGGGTCGTAAACCGTTGCGGTCCAACACTGCTCCGACGACGGTTCCGTCGGTGAAGGTCACACAGGCCGGCCCGTCCCACGGTTCCATCAGCGAGGCGTGGTACTGGCAGAATGCCCGCCGCGCCGGATCCATGGTGGTGTTGTTCTCCCACGCCTCGGGGATCATCATCATCACCGCGTGCGGCAGGCTGCGCCCGCCGAGGTGCAGCAGCTCGAGCACTTGGTCGAACGAGGCCGAGTCGGAGGCATCCGGGGTGCAGATCGGCGAGAGCCGGCTCAGGTCGCCGGGGATTCGGGCGCTGGCCAGCATCGCCTCGCGGGCGTGCATGCGGTTGCGGTTGCCGCGCACCGTGTTGATCTCACCGTTGTGCGCCACGAACCGGAACGGATGCGCCAGCGGCCAGGACGGGAAGGTGTTGGTGGAGAAGCGGCTGTGCACGATCGCGATCGCGCTCAGGCAGCGCTCGTCGCGCAGGTCGGCGAAGTACTTGGGCAGCTGCATCGTGGTGAGCATGCCCTTGTAGGCCAGGGTGCGGCTGGACAGTGACGGGAAGTAGACCCCTTCGGGTATCTGCTCGGCGCGCTTGCGCAGTGGGTAGACCAGCCGATCGAGGTCGATACCGCCGGGGCGGTTGCCGTTTCGTTCCGGGGCGGCGACGAAGAGCATCGACATGTGGGGCATGCAGCCCAAAGCCGTCACACCGACCTCGGCGCCCGCGGGGTCGACGGGGACCTCCCGCCAGCCGAGGACCTCCAGTCCTTCCTCGGCGGCGATGGCCGCGATGCGCTCGACTGCGGCAGCCCGGCCGGCCGGGTCCTGGGGCAGGAAGCAGATGCCGGCCGCGTAGGTGTTGACACCGTCGGCGGCGGCTGCGGGCAGATCGAAATCCACTACCGCACTGAGCAATTCGACGGGCAGCTGGAGCAGGATCCCCGCACCGTCACCGCTGTTCGGTTCGGCACCGGCGGCGCCGCGGTGTTCGAGGTGCTCCAGCGCGACGAGTCCGTCGGCGACGATCTGGTGTGACCGCCGGCCCTTGATGTCGGCCACCATCGCCACGCCGCACGAGTCGGACTCGTGTTGGGGGTCGTAGAGACCCTGCGCTGGGGGAAGTGCTGAGAACAGCATTCCACGCTCCTCCGCGATCGGTCATGCGGCGGGAGATTGTCGGCCTTGCCGCAGTCTGACGTGTGATGTCCGGGACTGCGCCGGCCCGATGAATGGGTGCGAACCCTCGAGTCGCTCCGAGTGCCGATTATATCAGCGCAGGCGTGGCCCTACCGAGTGATTAACGTGGGTACCAGCGGAAAGCCCGGCAGATTGCGGACGACGGTCCAGCTGACGGCGGCCAGCACGATCACGACGATCGCCGGCAGCGTAAACACCCGCTGCCCCTGCTTGAGACGCAGGAGTACCCAGATCGCCAGTAGCGGCAGGCCGGCCAGCAGGAAGACGTTGTCAACGACCGCAGCCGCCAGATCGCCGTGCAGGAGGTCGTGGGTCATCCGCAGGCCGCCGCAGGCCGGGCAGTTCCAGCCGGTGAGCAGCTTGAAGGGGCAGGGCGGGAACAACGACCCGCGCTGATGCGGGTCGGCCAGCCCGACATAGGCCAGCGCGCTGACAGCCAGCGCACCGGTGCCTATCGCAGTGGCGCTACGTTCCATCGCGCAGCGGCCGACCCGCCGGATCGCGCACCTTATCGGTGAGGATCAGGACCGCGTCGACGATGCCCCAGATGACCGCACCGATACCGCAGGTGACCAGCCCCACCAGCAGTTGGGCGACCCCCAAGCCGGTGTAACCCAGGTAGATCCGCCCGATCCCGACCAGGCCGAACAAGCCGAGGAGCTGCAGCAGGCCGGCGACCACCTTGGACTTGTCCGAGAACGGCTCGCCGGTCAGCGGGTGGCGTCCGAACGGAGCCGCGGGGTCGGTGTACGCACCGGGCGGTGGGTACGGCGGGGGTACTGGCCGGGCGGCGGGTAGTTGGGCGGGGGCGGATAGTAAGGCGGCGGCGTGCTGCCTTCGGTACCTCCGAACTGCGGCTCGGTCATGTGCACAGCATGCCAGAGCGGGGGCCCACCTAGAAGGGTTCGCCGCCCGGCACCGGCACAGAACCGAGGGCCGGACCGATCACCAGGGTGTGAACGTGTGCACCAGCCATGCAGCGCCGCCGATGGCTGCTGCGCCGACGGCAAGGGGCACCAGCACCGGCGCCGCCGCTGCCACACCCGCCGCGATGCCGGCACCGGCGGCAAAACCCACCGCCCCGCCCACCACGGCACCGCCGAACCCGGCGATCCCCAACAAGCCGGCGGCGGTTGTCAGCCCGCCGCTGAGCCAACGGCCGTTCTCCTGTTCCTTGATGCCCTCGCTGTAGTCGATTGCGCTGGTCACCAATGAGAACGCGCCCAAGGCTCCGCTGGCGAGTCGGGAGGCCACGCTCGCCGGGCCCAGGTCGCCGATGACGTCCAGGGCTGTGCTCGCCAGCCCGGAGATCTGCCGAAAGACACCGTTCACCGGATCGAGGAAGGTGTTCGCCAGTTCCTGAAGTTTCCGCAGCACATCGGGTGATCCGCCGCCCGACTGGTTTCCGATCTGCTTGACAAGGTCAGCGACGCTCGAGTCAGGCGCGACACCGGTGAAGTAACTGAACGTCACGGACTGGCCGGGATTCAGGTTGCCCGCCTTGAAGACGATGCCGATCGCGTTATCCGACGCCTCGACGTAATCCTTCGCCTGGCCGAGCCTGTCGTATTCGTAGGGATTGGAGTTGTAGAACCCGCCGGTGTAGACGACAGCCCGGGAATCCGACGAGTAGTAGAGCATCGTCACCTGGTTGCCGGTCACGGCGTCATAGCCGTCATCGGGCAGGCTGGTGGCCGTCACCAGGGAATAACGGTCGCTCGCGTATTGGCCCCGATGCCGTTGATGGTGGCGTTGTCGCCGCCGTACGCCCGGGTGTTGTCGGGGTCGGCCGAACGCATGTACTCGACGTTGGTCTGCACCGCGCCGCTGACATTGGTGAGGGTGACGGTCGTCTTGTAAAAGGTGCTGTTGGCGTCGAACGTCTGGGTTTGAGTCACCTTCAGCGCACCGTTGACAGTCACCTGGGAAATCCCGGAAAGCGTATTTCCCGACGAATTGTCGGTGAGCGACTGGTCGGTCAACGTGGTCGCATTGCCCCAATTTCCGTTCAGGGCGCTGAAGCCGCCGTAGTTGGCGTCGTCGTAGCCGATAGACCATCGCTCCTCCGGGTCGTCAGGGAGAGTGAAGTCCAGGCGAGGATCGGTTCCTCCCAGCCCGTCTTGCTCGTAGGCCAGACCGATCCGGCTTCCGTTGCCGCCGTAGAAGTCGGAGGGTTTGCCCCCCTGGGTTCCGAGCGAGCCGACCGAGCTGATACCGAGCTCGATGTAGGCGCCGCCGAGGAAGAGCTCACCGTTCACGAGCTGGTGGCGGGGTGCCGCGCCAGTGACAGCAGCGGCGGGACGCGCGTATGCCACCGCGGATTTGACGCCGGCCCGCGGTGCTGACGCCGTCGAGGCCACACCGGTCGCCACCCGGACCCGGGACAGGTGAGTCGTCGCACCCGCGGCCGGCGCCGAGGACGTTGCGCCGCGGGTCAGGCCACCGGAAGCACCACCGGCGGCCGATGGCCGTGCGCCCGAGGCCGAACTCTTCGCGGGCCCGGATGCGTGACTTGCCGCCGCGCCGCGAGCGCTGTCCGATCCGGCGTCGGCCTGCGCCACCCCGGAACCACCCACGAGCGCCGCGCCGACGCCCAAAGTGATGGCTCCCGCGCCCAGCCAGACGCATTTCTCGGCGTGCCGCCGCTGGTTTCGGCGCTGCCGACGGCACCGACGGCGAGCCGCCGCGGATCTCTTCGGGCTACCTTCATGGCGCATTCAGAACCCCCCTATAGCTGCGTAAAGAGCGAACCACTCGCACTTGCGCAACAGTGGTAGCAGGCCGGGAGCGCGATGAGGTCGGTATTGGGGTGGCAGGTGGAAAAATTCACACGCCCGCAACGACGGTCGCGGTCACGGCAACGCGGCCGCAGCCGGCACCGGTCGGGGCACTACCCCCAGCCGGACGTCAGTCGTTGTGAAGGTCGACGCCCCAGAGCACCCGGCGAACCACCGTGCGGAACTCGCGGCGAGGCTGGGCAGGGGTCGATTGAGGTTGCGGCGCCGGGGGCGCGTCAGCTGCGGAAACCTCGACAGCGTCAGTCCCGGGTTCGGGCCCGACGTCACCGACGGCGGCGGCATCTTCGCGCTCGTGCTCGCCGGCCACCGTTGCGGCGGCGGCGATTCCCCCACCGGTCGCCACGGCCACCAGGTCCTCGGCCATCTTCTCCGCGGGCGATTCTTCGTCGGGCTCGGCCACCTCGGACTTACCGGCCAGCGAGGCCGGGTCCTCCCTGCCCTTGGGCGCCAGCAGGATGTACACCACGGCGCCGATGAACACGAACACCGATGTGAAGGAGTTGACCCGGATCCCGGCGATATGGGTGGCGGTGTCGTCGCGGAGCAACTCCACCCAGAACCGCCCGACGCAGTAGGCCGCCACGTACGCCGCGAACAGGCGACCGTGGCCGATCTTGAACCGGCGGTCGATGTAGATCAGGAACACGAAAACCAGGACGTTCCAGACCAGCTCGTAGAGGAACGTCGGCTGCACCACCGCGGCCACCTGCCCGGTGGACACCCCGTCGAGTGAGTGGACGTCGACCATGCCGGAGGAATCGCGGCGGTAGAAGATCTCCATGCCCCAGGGCACGGTCGTCTCCCGGCCGTACAGCTCCTGGTTGAAGTAGTTGCCGAGCCGTCCGATCGCCTGCGCCAGCACGATGCCGGGTGCTATGGCGTCGCCGAACGCCGGCAGCGGTATTCCCCTGCGCCGGCAGGCGATCCAGGCACCGACAGCGCCGAGTGCGACCGCGCCCCAGATACCGAGGCCGCCGTCCCAGATCCGTAGTGCCGCGCCGAGGCCGGCGCCGCCCTCACCCCAGTAGGTGCGCCAGTCCGTCATCAGGTGGTAGAGCCGGCCACCGATCAGACCGAACGGCACAGCCCACAGTGCGATGTCGTAGATGACGCCGCGCTCACCGCCGCGGGCTGCCCATCGGCGATCCCCGATCATCAGCGCGGCGATGATGCCGGCGATGATGCACAGCGCATAGGCACGGATCGGCACCGGTCCGAGATGCCAGACACCCTGCGCAGGGCTGGGGAAATACGCCAAGACGGTTGTCGTCACGAAGCAGGCACCTTCTGTCGCACACCCACGGCCAGTTCCTCGGTCAACGCGCGCACCGCCGGCACCCCGTCGGCCAGTGCGGAGACCAGCGCCGAACCGACGATGACCCCGTCGGCGAAGGATGCGATCTCGGCGGCCTGTTCTCGCGAGCGCACGCCCAGACCGACCCCCACCGGGATGTCCGAGATCTCCTTGACCCGCTGCACCAGTTCGGGCGCCGAACTGGACACCACGTCGCGCGCCCCGGTGACACCCATGGTCGACGCCGCGTAGACGAAGCCCCGTGATGCCTGCACGGTCTTGGCCAACCGTTCCGGCGTCGAGGACGGTGCGACCAGGAAGATCCGGTCCAGGCCGTGGGCGTCGGAGGCGGCGATCCACTGCTCGGCTTCCTCGGGGATGAGATCCGGGGTGATCATCCCCAGTCCCCCGGCGGCAGCGAGGTCACGGGCCCACGCGTCAACGCCGTAGTGCAGCATCAGGTTCCAGTACGTCATCACGACAGGGCTGCCGCCCGCGGCGCTGATGGCCTCGACCACCCGCAGCGTGTCCCGGACCCGCACACCACCCTGCAGCGCAACCTCCGTCGCGGTGGCGATCACTGGGCCGTCCATCCCCGGGTCGGAGTAGGGCACCCCGACTTCGATGATGTCGCAACCAGATTCGGCCATCGCAACCATCGCCTCGATCGACGTCGAAACGTCGGGGTAGCCGGTGGGCAGGTAACCGATCAGTGCGGCGCGGCCCTGCTCGTGGCACGCAGCGAAGACCCCGCCCAGCCGACCGGACTGGCTGTGCTCGACGGTCATGAGACTCCTGTGCCGGTGTCGTCCATCAGTCCGAACCACTTGGCCGCCGTCTCGACGTCCTTGTCACCGCGCCCGGACAAGTTCACCAGGATGATCGAACCGGGGCCCAGTTCAGCGGCCAGCTTCACCGCGCCGGCCACCGCGTGCGCCGACTCGATGGCGGGGATGATGCCCTCCAGCCGGCACAACAGCCGGAAGGCGTCCATCGCCTCGACGTCGGTGATCGGCCGGTACTCGGCGCGGCCCAAGTCCTTGAGGAACGCATGCTCGGGTCCGACACCGGGATAGTCCAGACCGGCCGAGATCGAGTGCGACTCGATGGTCTGGCCGTCCTCGTTCTGCAGCAGATAGGAATACGAGCCCTGGAACGCCCCTGGCGTTCCACCGGTGAAAGTCGCTGCGTGCCTTCCAGTTTCGACACCGTCGCCGGCGGCTTCGAAGCCGACCAGTCGCACGCCGGTGTCGTCGATGAACGGGTGGAAGATGCCGATCGCGTTGGAGCCGCCACCCACGCAGGCAGCGATGACGTCGGGCAGCCGACCCGCCTGAGCCAACATCTGTGTGCGCGCCTCCAGCCCGATGATGCGCTGGAAGTCGCGGACCATGGCCGGGAACGGATGCGGTCCAGCGGCCGTCCCGAAGCAGTAGTAAGTACTGTCGGCGTTGGTGACCCAGTCCCGGAAGGCGTCGTTGATGGCATCCTTGAGGGTCTTGGAACCGGATTCCACCGACACCACCTCGGCGCCCAGCAGTCGCATGCGGGCCACGTTGAGGGCTTGGCGCGCGGTGTCCACCGCACCCATGTAGATCACACACTCCAGACCGAGCAGCGCGCAGGCGGTGGCGGTGGCCACGCCGTGCTGGCCGGCCCCGGTCTCGGCGATCACCCGGGTCTTGCCCATCTGCTTGGCCAGCAACGCCTGACCCAGCACGTTGTTGATCTTGTGCGATCCGGTGTGGTTGAGGTCCTCGCGCTTGAGGAAGATTCGCGCGCCGCCGAGATGCTCGGACAACCGCTTCGCCTCGTAGAGCGGTGACGGCCGGCCCGCGTAGTGGGTCTGCAGGTTGTCCAGCCGGTCCAGGAACTCCTGATCGGTGCGGGCCTTCTCGTAGGCGGCCGTCACCTCTTCGATCACGGCCATCAACGCCTCGGGCACATAGCGGCCGCCGTACACACCGAAGTGCCCGCGCGCGTCGGGCTCATGAGCCGTCGGCTCCGCCACCGCCGCACTCATGCGGGGCACGTTCGGCGTCGAGGTGTCAGCCACGACTCAGCGGGCGGGTTTCGGGCACGACGGATGGGCTCCTGCGGTCACCAGATCGGCCACCGCGCTGCGCGGGTCACCGCTGGTGACCAGACCTTCGCCGACCAGCACGGCGTCAGCGCCGGCGCCGGCGTAGGCCAGCAGGTCGGCGGTGCCGCGAACGCCGGACTCGGCGACGCGGATGACGTCGGAGGGCAATCCGGGTGCGATCCGCGCGAAGCAGTCCCGGTCGACCTGCAGCGTCTTGAGGTCGCGGGCGTTCACGCCGATCACCTTGGCGCCGGCCTGCAATGCGCGGCTGGCCTCTTCCTCGGTGTGCACCTCGACCAGCGCGGTCATCCCGAGTGACTCGGTGCGCTCCAGCAGTGATTCCAGGGCGGGCTGCTCCAGTGCGGCGACGATGAGCAGCAGCATGTCGGCGCCATGCGCCCTGGCCTCGTGGATCTGGTAGGGCCGGACGATGAAGTCTTTGCGCAGCACCGGGATCGAGACCGCGGCGCGTACCGCGTCGAGATCGGCCAGTGAGCCGTGGAACCGACGCTCCTCGGTCAGCACGCTGATCACCCGCGCACCGCCGCTCTGGTAGGCGCCGGCCAGTTCGGCCGGATCGGCGATGTTGGCGAGCTGGCCACGGGATGGGCTGGCGCGCTTGACTTCGGCGATCACCGCGATGCCCGGCGCGCGAAGCGCGGCCAGCACGTTCAGCGGCGGCGGTGCGGCCTCGGCGGCCGCCTTCACCTCGGCCAGGCTCACGATCGCCTCACGGGCGGCAACGTCAGCACGGACTCCCTCGATGATGGAGTCGAGCACGGTTGCCGAACTCATGCCAACCGAATCCCTTCTCGCGCCATGCCGATCACGCTTGTGTCCTAGGAAGGGTAGCCGCATCACACCGCGCACTGCTCACCGCCCCTCGGTGTCGACGGGTCGTTCGGTGGGATCGCGCCCCTCATCGAGTGCGTCCCACATTCCCCGCTCCGAGACGGCCGGGTCACCGTCGTCCTCGCGGGCGGCGCTGCGCCGCGCCCCGGGTGCCGCGTATTTCGCCGTCGCCTGCCGCCCGGAAGCCGCTGAGCGCATCAGGAACACCGCCGCGACCAGCGCAGCCACCGCCGCCGCCACCACCAGCGCCGCCCCGGGTAATGCCGCTGACTACCGACCAGCGACCACACCGGCACCTGCGCAAGCTCGGCAGCCCGCGGTCCCACGTCGGGCATCACCATCAGACTGATGCCCAGATAGCCGAGCAGCAGCGTGACCACCCCGACCAGCACCGCCACCGCGCGCAGCCCCCAGCCGCGCACCGCGAGCCCGGCGACGGCAGCGGCCAGCAACAACACCGCCAACGGCAGCAGGGCGTTCGACCAGCTGGCACCGGACAGGGTGACGGTCTTGGGTTGGCCGAGCCCGTCGAACGACGTCACCGCCACCCACGGCAGCCGGGAGGCCACCCACAGGGCGACCGCTGCGACGACCAGCAGGAGCTGTCCGACGCGGATCACGGCTCACCCAGGGTTTCGGCGGCAGCGATCGCGTTGAGAACGGCCTTGGCCTTGTTGGCGGCTTCGGTGTACTCGTAGGGGCCGTTCGAGTCGGCGACCACCCCGCCGCCGGCCTGCACATAGGCGGTGCCGTTGCGCATCAGCGCGGTGCGGATGGCGATCGCGAAGTCGGCGTTGCCCGCGAAGTCCAGATAGCCGACGACGCCGCCGTAGAGGCCGCGCCGGGTCTTCTCGATCTCCTCGATGAGTTCCATCGCCCGCACCTTCGGCGCGCCGGACAGCGTGCCGGCCGGGAAACACGCGGTGACCGCGTCGAGCGGGGTCCGTCCCTCGGCGAGTTGCCCGGTGACCGTCGACACCAGATGCATGACGTGGCTGTAACGCTCGATGTGGCTGTAGTCCTCGACCCGGACCGTACCGGGCACACACACCCGGCCCAGATCGTTGCGACCGAGGTCGACCAGCATCAGGTGCTCGGCGCGTTCCTTCTCGTCGGCCAGCAGCTCCTTCTCGAGCAGCTGATCCTCCTCCTCGGTCTGGCCGCGCCACCGGGTACCGGCGATCGGATGTGTGGTGGCCCAGCCGTCCTTGACCGTCACCAACGCCTCCGGGCTGGAGCCGACGATCGAGAATGCCGTTCCCCCAGTCTCGTCGGGGATGTGCATCAGATACATGTACGGACTGGGGTTGGTCACCCGCAGCATCCGGTAGACGTCGATGGGGTCGACGGTGGTGTCCATCTCGAACCGCTGGGAGGGCACCACCTGGAACGCCTCACCGGCTTCGATCTCCTTGACCAGCCGCTCCACCATCGCGCTGTACTCCTCGACGGTGCGCTGCGAACGGTGCTGGGGGCGGGCCGGGAGAAGGTCGCCACGGTGGACGACAGCGGCTGCCCCAGCGCCTCGGTCATCACGTCGAGGCGGGCGACGGCGTCGTCATAGGCCCAGTCGACCCGTTCGTCGGTGCCGTTCCAGTTCACCGCGTTCGCGATCAGGGTGATGGTGCCCTCGTGATGGTCGACGGCGGCGAGGTCGGTGGCCAGCAGCAGCAGCATGTCGGGCAGCCCGAGGTCGTCGACGGCCAACTCGGGCAGCCGCTCCAGCCGGCGCACGAAGTCGTAGGCGAAGAACCCGACCATGCCGCCGGAGAGCGGCGGCACCCCGTCGAGCGGGCCGGTGGACAGCAGTGCCATCGTCTCGCGCAGCGCCTGCAGCGGATCGCCGCCGGTCGGGGCGTCGCGCGGGGTGGCCCCCAGCCAGACGGCCTCGCCGTCGCGCACCGTCAGCGCCGACGGCGCGCCGGCCCCGATGAACGACCAGCGCGACCACGAACGGCCGTTCTCGGCGGACTCGAGCAGGAAGGTTCCGGGACGGTTGGCGGCCAGCTTCCGGTACGCCGACAGCGGCGTCTCACTGTCCGCGAGCACCTTGCGGGTCACCGGCACCACGCGATGCTCGGCGGCCAGCGCGCGGAACTCGTCGCGCGTGGTGGTGGCGGTAGCAGATGTCGCCGGCCGAGCGGCTCCGGCGAGATTGGAATGCACGGATACATTCTCCCAGACCCGGCGGCCCGGTTTGACCGGCATCTCGGCGGGCGTAGCCTGGTCAGCCATGAAACGTGGTGACCAGGTTTCCGACTTCGAGCTGCCGGACCAGACCGGCACCGTGCGATCGCTGACCAGTCTGCTCGCCGACGGACCCGTCGTCCTGTTCTTCTATCCCGCCGCGATGACCCCGGGCTGCACCAAGGAAGCCTGCCACTTCCGCGATCTGGCCTCGGAGTTCGCCGCGGTGGGCGCCAGCCGCGTCGGCATCAGCACCGACGAGGTGGACAAGCAGGCCAAGTTCGCCGACTCGCAGCGATTCGACTACCCGCTGTTGTCCGACGCCGACGGCGCCGTGGCCACCATGTTCGGCGTCAAGCGCGGCCTGCTCGGCAAGTTCCTGCCGGTCAAGCGCACCACCTTTGTCATCGACACCGACCGCACCGTCCTGGATGTGATCTCCTCCGAGGTCAACATGGACACCCACGCCGACAAGGCGCTGGAGGTTCTCAAGGCGCGCTGACGGATCGCGAGTAGGCCTGGATCACCGCGTGGGCGGTGCACCCGGTGCCGTCCGGGTCGGTCGCCGGATGCGTGCGTCACCAATCGATTTCACGTTCTGACCGGCCCGCGACATCAGCCCGCGCGGTGTTCGGCCAGACCCTTGTTTGAGCGCGTCCTGTCGGCGAGACGGTACGCTACTCCTCAGACAAGTAGAGAGGTTCACGATGGTTTCACCGGTTGCGCAGGTGCAGCGCCACCCACTCGCCGCCCAGACCGCGGAGCTGCTGCTGTCTCGGATCCGGGCCGGCGAATGGCCACTGGGACACCGGCTTCCCGGCGAAACCACCCTGGCGGCCCAACTCGGGGTCGGCCGGTCCACGCTGCGCGAGGCGATCCGTGAGCTGGCCGGCAAGGGGGTGCTGGACAGTCGACAGGGCGCCGGCGTGTTCGTCACCGCCCTGGAGGCGAGCGAGGACTGGGACACCATCCTGCGCCGGACCACCATCGCCGCGGTGATCGAAGCCCGGATCGCGATCGAGGCCGAGGCCGCCGCACTGGCCGCGACCCGGCGCACCCCCGCCGACCTGCGGACCATCCGGCGCGCCCTGGCTGCCCGCGGAGTGCTGGGCATGTCGGTGCCCGACCACGTCGACGCCGATGCCGCGTTTCACCGTGCCGTCGTGGCGGCCGCGCACAACGACGTCCTGACCCAGTTGTTCGACGCCTTTCTGCCGCGGCTGCGGCTGGCGATGATCGACATGCTCAAGATCCACCCGGTCCCGTCCGAGGAGGCCGACCACGCGGCGCACCGAGAGTTGGCCGAGGCCATCGCCGGCCGAAATCCCGCCGTGGCGGCCGCCGCCAGCAGATCACACCTGAGCTCGTTGAAGGAGTCCTTCGCATGACCCCCGTCCTCGAACTCGACGACGTGACGTTCCGCCGCAACGGCAAGCAGATCATCGACGGAATATCGCTTGCGGTGCAGCGCGGCGAGCACTGGGCGCTGCTCGGGCCCAACGGTGCGGGCAAGAGCACACTGCTCGGATTCTGCGCTGCGGTGACCTTTCCCACCACCGGCACGGTCACCGTGCTCGGCCGACGGATGGGCCGCACCGACCTGGCTCCGCTGCGACGGTCGATCGGACACGTCAATCCGCGCCACCGCCTGCAGTATCCGCTGACCGTGCGTGACGTGGTGCTCACCGGAATCACCGCGACGAACGACATCCCGATGCGCTGGACACCCACCCCTGCCGAGGCCCGCCGCGCCGAGACGATGCTGGCCGCGGTCGGCATGACCGGCAAGGCCGACGACGTGTGGCCCACGCTGTCCCAGGGTGAACGGGGTCGCACTCTCATCGCGCGGGCACTGATCAGCGAACCCGAGCTGCTCCTGCTCGACGAGCCGACGACCGGCCTGGACGTGGCCGCCCGCGAGCAGCTGTTGGAAACCATCGACGGCCTGGACCAGACTCACCCCGACGTCGCCTCGATCCTGGTGACCCATCACCTCGAGGAGCTGCCGACCACCACCACCCACGCCCTGCTGATCGCCGACGGGCGCACGGTGGCCAGCGGACCGGCCCGCGAGACCATCACCACCGACAACGTCAGCGCCGCCTTCTCGCACCCGATTGCGGTGGGCTACGACGAGGGCCGCTGGACCGCCCGGGCCAAGGCCACCGCGATCGACGTCTAACGAAGAGCTGCGGCGAGGACGCTGTCCGGCAACCCCGACCACGGGCGCGGCTCCGCGGGCGAGGCGGGCGGATCGACCAGTGGGCGGTGCCACCAGCCGACATCCCGCCAGGCGCCCGCCTTGAAGCCGACCTGGGTGAAGGTGCCGACATGGGTGAAGCCCAGCGCCTCGTGCAGCCCGACGCTGGCCGCATTCGGTAGGGCGATGCCGGCGTAGGCATTGACATAGCCCTGTGCGCCGAGGATTTCGAGCAGTCCGGTGTAGAGCCGCCGGCCGTAGCCCCGGCGGTGCACCGACTCGTCGAGATACAACGACACGTCGGCGCTCCACCGGTAGGCCTCCCGCGTGCGGTGCGGACCGGCATAGGCGTACCCCACAACACGATCGCAGGCGAGGGCAACCAGCCAGGGAAACCGCACCAGTGTCGCGCTCAGCCGGGCTTCGATCTGCTGGGCGGTCGGCGGCTCGGCCTCGAACGAGATCACGGTGTCGCGCACATACGGCGCATAGATGTCGGCGATGGCACTCGCGTCCTGCGCGGTGGCCATCCGAATGCTCACGGCCGGACTAAGCCTCCGGCGCCAACAGCTGATCGGCGTCGAAGCAGCTGTGATCGCCGGTGTGACAGGCCCCGCCCACCTGGTCGACTTCGAGCAGCACCGCGTCCCCGTCGCAGTCCAGCCGCACCGAATGCACATGCTGGGTGTGCCCGGAGGTCGCCCCCTTGACCCAGTACTCGCCGCGCGACCGCGAGTAGTAGGTGGCCTCCCGGGTGGCCAGGGTGCGGGCCAGTGCTTCGTCGTCCATCCAGGCCACCATCAGCACGTCGCCCGTCCCGCGTTCCTGGGCGATCGCCGCGAACAGCCCGTTGGTGTCGCGCTTGAGCCGGGCGGCGATATCGGGGTCGAGGCTCATCTCACTTCACCTCGATTTGTCCTCTTCGCTGCGCTCATCGGACGCAGATCCCTTCGCGCGCCATCGCCGCCTTCACCTCACCGATGGTCAGCTCACGGAAGTGAAAGACACTGGCCGCCAACACCGCATCGGCGCCGGCCTCGACGGCAGGGGCGAAGTCGCCCACCGCACCCGCGCCGCCACTGGCGATCACCGGCACGGTCACCGCCTTACGGACCGCCCGCAGCATGGTCAGGTCGAATCCGGCCTTCGTCCCGTCGGCGTCCATCGAGTTCAGCAGAATCTCGCCGACGCCGAGTTCTGCTCCGCGCGTTGCCCATTCGACGGCATCGATACCGGTGCCCTGTCGGCCGCCGTGGGTGGTCACCTCCCACCCGGAGTCGGTGGGCGCCGAACCCGCCGGCACCGTGCGGGCGTCCACCGACAGCACGATGCACTGTGACCCGAACTGGCGGGACAACTCGGCCAGCAACTCGGGCCGGGCGATCGCGGCGGTGTTCACCGAGACCTTGTCGGCACCGGCACGCAGCAGCGAGTCGACGTCAGCCACCGAGCGCACGCCACCGCCCACGGTGAGCGGGATGAACACCTGCTCGGCGGTGCGGCGGACCACGTCGAGCATGGTCGCCCGGCCCGACGAGGATGCCGTGACGTCGAGAAAACACAGCTCGTCGGCGCCCTCGGCGTCGTAGGCGGCGGCCAGCTCGACCGGATCGCCGGCGTCCCGCAGATTTTCGAAGTTCACACCCTTGACGACCCGACCGGCGTCGACGTCCAGACAGGGAATGACACGGACTGCGACGTCCATCAGCGGTACTCCTCAGGTGAACCGACGGAAGCCAGGATCTCCAGCACGTGCTCGTGCACGCCCGGCGCGGCGGCCAGTGCCGAACGGGACGACGGCGTCCACTGCTGCCCGGACAGGTCGGTGACCACTCCCCAGCGGCCCGCACCAACGCCACCCCGGCGGCATGATCCCAGATATGATCACCGAAACTGATTGCCGCGCCGAGTATCCCGGCTGACACGTAGGCGATGTCGATGCCCGTCGCGCCGTGCATGCGTAGTTTCGAGCAGACCCGGCTCAGGTTCTCCAGCACCGCCAGCCGATAGCGGCCGGGGAACCGCCCGCGCCAATCGACGTTGAAGGTACCGACGCCGATCACGCACTGACCGATGTCGCTGCGCCCCACCGGGGGCTGCGCCACCCCGTTGTAGTACACCGGGCCACCCAGCACCGCGCTGTAGCGCTGATCGGTGAACGGCAGCCAGGTCAGCCCGGCCACCGGCTCGCCGTCGCGCAGCAGTCCGAGCAGGATCGCGGCCATCGGCGAACCGGCCGCGTAGTTGAAGGTGCCGTCGATCGGGTCGAGAACCCACACCAGCGGGGAATCGATATCCGCGCCGCCGAACTCCTCGCCGTGGACCCCGATGCCGGTGGTCCGCTCTAATGCGGAGACCACCTGCCGCTCGATGGCCAGATCCACTTCGGTGGCGAAGTCGTTGCCCTTCTTCTGGACCGCCGAATCGGCGCGATGCCCGGCGATGAACGGCGCGGACGCTTCGTCCAGAATCTCCGCGGCCTGGGCCACCAGGGCTTCGAGGTCTCCCGACTGCACGGCCATCGGCGTTACTGGCTCACCGCGGCCAGGGCCTCCGGGAGGGTGAAACGGCCCGCGTAGAGCGCCTTTCCGACGATGGCGCCTTCCACGCCGCTGTCGGTCAGGGTGGCGATGGCGAGCAGGTCCTCCAGGCTGGACACCCCGCCCGAGGCGATCACCGGAGCATCGGTGCACTCGGCGACGCCCTCCAGCAGGTCCAGGTTGGGCCCGGTCAAGGTGCCGTCCTTGGTGACGTCGGTGACCACGAACCGCGAACAGCCCTCGCTGTCCAGGCGTTCCAGCACCTGCCACAGATCGCCGCCGTCGGTCTCCCAGCCCCGGCCACGCAGCCGGTAGCTCTCGCTGGTCGCGGTGCTGTCGACCAGCACATCCAGCCCGACCGCCACCCGGTCGCCGTACTCGGCGATCGCCGCCGCGCACCACAGCGGGTTCTCCAGCGCCGCCGTGCCGATGTTCACCCGGGCGCAACCGGTCGCCAGCGCCGCCTTGAGCGACTCATCGTCGCGGATGCCGCCGGAAAGTTCGACGTTCACGTCCAAGGCGCCGACCACCTCGGCGAGCAACTCACGATTGGAGCCACGCCCGAACGCCGCGTCGAGGTCGACCAGGTGAATCCACTCGGCACCGTCGCGCTGCCAGGTCAGCGCCGCGTCCAGTGCGGAACCGTACTCGGTCTCACTGCCGGCCTTGCCCTGCACCAGACGCACCGCGCGCCCGTCGACCACGTCGACGGCCGGCAACAAAATCAATGGCACTCTTACAGCCCCTCAACCCAATTCGCGAGCAGCGCCGCTCCGGCGTCACCGCTCTTCTCCGGATGAAATTGTGTGGCCGACAACGGCCCGTCTTCGACGGCGGCCAGGAACCGCACGTGATGGGATGCCCAGGTGAGCAGCGCGTCGGGGGCACCTTCCCACGCCTGGGCGGCATAGGAGTGCACGAAGTAGAACCGGGTGTCGGCGTCGAGGCCCTTGAACAGCGCGCTGCCCGGCGCCGCGTCGACGACGTTCCACCCCATGTGCGGGATCACGGGCGCATCCAAGCGGGTGACCGATCCCGGCCACTGCCCGCAGCCCTGCGACTCGACCCCGAACTCGACACCGCGGGCGAACAGGATCTGCATGCCCACACACACCCCGAGTACCGGACGGCCCGCGGCCACCCGGTCGGCGATGATGGTGTCACCGCCGATTGCGCGCAATCCGGTCATGCAGGCTTCGAACGCCCCGACGCCCGGTACCACCAGACCGTCGGCGTTCAGGGCCCGGTCGCGGTCCGCGGTGACTTCGACCTCGGCGCCCACCCGTTCCAGCGCGCGCTGCGCCGACCGCAGGTTGCCGGAGCCGTAGTCCAGGACGACGACATCTCTGGCCGTCACAGTGTGCCTTTGGTGGACGGCACGCCGGACACCCGTGGGTCGGGTTCGACGGCCTGGCGCAGGGCGCGGGCCACCGCCTTGTACTGGGCCTCGGTGATGTGGTGCGGGTCGCGGCCGTAGATGGTGCGCACATGCAGCGAGATCCGGGCGTTGAAGGCCAGCGATTCGAACACGTGCCGGTTGACCACGGTGTGGTAGGGCACCGTCGACCCGGCAATCGTGAAGTCCACCAGGTAATCCGGTTCACCGGTGTGCACGAAGTACGGCCGCCCCGACACATCGACGGCGGCATGCGCCAGGGTCTCGTCCATCGGGATGAAGGCATCGCCGAATCGCCGGATGCCCTTCTTGTCGCCGAGGGCCTGTCCCAGGGCGGTGCCCAACACGATCGCGGTGTCCTCGATGGTGTGATGGCCCTCGATATCGACGTCGCCCTGGGCGCTGACGGCCAGGTCGAAGCTGGCGTGGGTCCCCAGCGAGGTGAGCATGTGGTCGAAGAACGGAACACCGGTGTGGACACTGACGTCACCGGTGCCGTCGAGATCGAGTTCGACGACGATGTCGGACTCACGGGTCTTGCGCTCGACCTTTGCGGTGCGGCTCATGGGGCTCCTAGCGGCTGGGCCAGATCAGTGGCGGCCAGCCGAGCGCTGGCGGCCAGGAAGGCGTCGTTCTCGTCGGCCAATCCGATTGTGGTGCGCAGAAATCCGGGTATGCCGACATCGCGGATGAGGATGCCGTCATCCAGATAGTGCTGCCATGCCGTCGCGGCGTCGGCGAATTCACCGAACAACACGAAGTTGGCGTCGCTGGGGATCACCCGGAATCCGTATCCGCTCAGTGCGGCACTGACCCGCTCCCGCTCGGCGATCAGGGTGGCCACGCTGCCCAGGGTGTCATCGGCGTGCCGCAGCGCTGCCCGCGCCGCCGCCTGAGTGACGACCGACAGGTGATACGGCAACCGGACCAACAGCACGGCGTCAACGATCGCCGGGGCGGCGACCAGGTAGCCCAGTCGGCCGCCGGCGAACGCGAACGCCTTGCTCATGGTGCGACTGACGATCACCCGGCTCGGATACTCCTCGATGAGTTCGATCGCGCTGGGCTGGCTGGAGAATTCGCCGTAGGCCTCATCCACGATCAGGATGCCGCCCCGCATGGCGTCCAGCAGCCGGCGCAGGTCGGTCAGCGGGATGCTCTGTCCGGAGGGGTTGTTCGGGCTCGTGACGAACACGATGTCGGGATCGCGGGCCGCGATGACGGTAGCCGCCGTGTCCACGTCGAGGCTGAAATCTGCGGCCCGCACCGACTCGATCCACTCGGTCTGGGTGCCGTTGGAGATGATCGGGTGCATCGAGTAGGACGGCACGAACCCGATCGCGCTGCGCCCCGGGCCACCGAACGCCTGCAGCAGCTGCTGCAGGATCTCGTTGGATCCATTGGCCGCCCAAACATTTTCGAAGCCCACCTCGACACCGGTCTGGGTGCTCAGATACGCCGCCAGATCCGAGCGCAACTCGACGGCGTCGCGGTCGGGATAGCGGTGCAGGTCGGCGGCGGCCTTCTCGACCGAGCGGGCGACGTCGTCGACCAGCGCCTGGCTGGGCGGGTGTGGGTTCTCATTGGTGTTGAGCCGCACCGGCACGTCGAGTTGCGGTGCGCCGTAGGGCGACTTGCCGCGCAGATCGTCGCGCAGCGGGAGGTCGGCCAGCGTGATGCCGGCGCCGGGAATGCCCGTCACTTCTCGAACCTCCGGCGCACCGCTTCACCGTGGGCCGGCAGATCCTCGGCCTTGGCCAGGGTGATCACGTGGCCCGCAACATCTTTCAGCGCAGCCTCGGTGTAGTCCACGACGTGGATGCCGCGCAGGAAGGTTTGCACCGACAAGCCACTGGAGTGCCGGGCGCAGCCCGCGGTGGGCAGCACGTGGTTCGAACCTGCGCAGTAGTCGCCCAGGCTGACCGGTGACCACGGACCCACGAAGATCGCGCCGGCCGCGCGGACCCGGCCGGCCACCTCGTTGGCGTCGGCGGTCTGGATCTCCAGATGCTCGGCGGCGTAGGCGTTCACGACGCGCACACCGGTGTCGAGGTCGTCGACCAGCACGATGCCGGACTGCTTGCCCAGCAGCGCTTCGGTGACCCGCTCGCGGTGCTTGGTTGTGGTCAGCTGCACGGCCAGCTCGGCGTCGGTCGCCTCGGCCAGCGCAAGGCTGTCGGTGACCAGCACGCTGGCCGCCATCACATCGTGTTCGGCTTGGCTGATCAGATCGGCCGCCACATGCACCGGGTCGGCGGTGTGGTCGGCCAAAATCGCGATCTCGGTGGGGCCTGCCTCGGCGTCGATCCCGATCTGCGAGCGGCAGATCCGCTTGGCGGCGGTGACGTAGATGTTGCCCGGCCCGGTGACCATGTCCACGGGGGCTAGCTCGGCGCCGTCGATGTCGGTGCCGCCGTAGGCCAGCAGCGCTACCGCCTGGGCCCCGCCGACGGCCCACACCTCCTCGACACCGAGCAGCGCGGCCGCCGCCAGGATCGTCGGGTGCGGCAGGCCGCCAAAGCCGGCCTGCGGCGGGCTGGCGATCACCAGCGAGTCCACCCCGGCGGTCTGGGCGGGCACCACGTTCATCACCACGCTGGACGGGTAGACGGCGTTACCGCCCGGCACATACAGCCCGACCCGTTCGACGGGCACCCAACGCTCGGTGACCGCGGCGCCGTTGTCGAACAACGTGGTGGTGTCGGTGCGGCGCTGATCGGCGTGCACCGCCCGGGTGCGGTCGATCGCCACTTCCAGCGCCGCCCGCACGTCGGGGTGCAGGGCGGCCAGCGCGTCGGCCAGGGCGGCCGCGGCCACCCGCACGGTCGCCGGGCGCACGCCGTCGAACGTCTCGCCGTACTCCAGGGCCGCCACCGCGCCGCGCTCGGCGACGTCGTCGACGATCGGGCGGACCCTGGGCAGGACGGACTCGACGTCCACGCCGCCGCGCGGCAGCGCCGAGCGCAACTGGGCGGCGGTCAGCGTGCGCCCACGCAGGTCGATCCGGTTCATCGCGAAGCTGGTCATCGGTTCAATTGTCCCCGATCCGTGCACCTGAATAAAAATCGATTGAGCACCGCCGCGCCTGGCCCCGATACTGCGGTCATGCAATGGGACCTATGGCTGGCATTTCTGGGCGCCTCGATCGCCATCAGCGTCTCCCCCGGAGCCGGCGCGATCCAGTCCATGGCGACCGGCCTGACCTGTGGCCTGCGCCGCGGCTACTGGAGCATCACCGGCCTCGAAATCGGCTTGATGGTGCAGTTGGCGGCGGTCGCGGTGGGCCTGGGCGCGGCGGTCGCGCAGTCGGTCGTGGCGTTCACCGTCATCAAATGGATCGGCGTGGTCTACCTGGTCTACCTGGCCGTGCGCCAATGGCGAAGCGCCCCCTGGGACCTGGACCAGCAACTCGGCGCCGACACCGGTAGCGGACGGCTGGTCCTGCTGGTCCGCGGCTTCCTGGTGAACGTGACCAACCCGAAGGGCCTGGTGTTCCTGCTGGCGGTGCTGCCGCAGTTCGTCGTGCCGACGGCGCCGCTGCTGCCGCAGTACCTGGCGATCGCCGCGACGATGGTGGCCGTCGACCTGGTGGTGATGGGCGCCTACACCGGGTTGGCGTCCCGGCTGGTGGGCTGGCTGCGCACCCCCCGCCAGCAACGTGTGCTCAACCGCACGTTCTCCGGGCTGTTCGCCACCGCGGCGGTGGTCCTCTCGCTGGTACGCCGCGGCGTGGCAACCTGACCCGACAGCGCGGCGAGCCGCTACAGTTACTTAGCTCAGTGAAAGAGTGAACCGCGCACACGGGGGGCCCGCGCCTTGTCCACCACCACGATCTCCGCCGACCCACGACCGCGTCGTCGACGGCTCACGCAGAAACCGGCGGCCTTCGTCCTCGGCGCGTTGATGCTCGCGGTGCCGCTGGTGCCGATGATCCTCGACGCGGCGCTGCCGCAGCGGCAGTGGAACGCCGCCGAGGCCGCCGCCGAACAGGTGACCGCGACGACCAACGAAGGCAATGTCGTCGCCGTCGAGACGCCGCAGGGCTGGGAGGCGCTCGATCAGGGTGCCAGCGCCGTCCTTCGCAATGACGGAGTGACCGTGCTGATCGAGGCGTTCGACCGTGACCAGCGTGACCCGGACGCAGTGACCGACCGGGTCATCCGGCTGCACCGCGTCCAGGGCTTCACCTCCGCCCTGGACGGGGGCCGTATCACGTCGTCCGACGGCCGCCTCGGCGGCCAGACCTGCGTCGTCGTCACCGATTCGGCCACCGGGACGTGCGCCGTCCTGCACGACGACGACGTCATCGTCTCGGTGATCACGCTGGCCGAGCCGGGGCACCCGGCGCCCCCGCTGGGCCAGATCGTCGACTTGATCACCCGGGGTCAGCAGTGACCGCGCCGCTGCGCCGCCCGGTGGTCTACCGCCCCGAGTCGGCGTTGTTCTGGCTCTATGTGGCGGCGGTGATCATCGGCGTCTTCGGCTTGCTGCTGGAATACGGCGGCGCGGTCCACGAGACCATGACCGCCGAACTCATCCTCAGCCCGGTCTGGTTGGCGTTCATCGTGTTCCTGGTCTGGTTGATGTACAAGTTCGACCCGTACCGCAGCGTGCGCCACTATCCCCAGGTGCTGGTCGCCGGCCTGGCGCTGGGCGGCACCGTCGCCCTGCTGATGGCGCTGAACGGCAACACCGCGCTGGCCGGGGTGTGGGCCCGCTACATCGACCCCGACACCCTCACCGGGTGGGCGCCCGCGCTGACCGCGCCGATCATCGAGGAGGCGGCCAAGGGGTTGTGCGCAGCCGTCGTCCTGCTGTTGTGCGGGGCGGTGTTCAACCGGGTGTCACAGGCCCTGCTGGTCGGAATGTTCGTCGGTTTCGGATTCGACGTCATGGAGGACCTCACGTACGCCACCAACGACGCGCTGACGAGCCTGGATTCGGACCTGCTGGGCGCCGGACAGAATCTCGTGGTCCGGATTCTCACCGCCGTCCCGGCGCACTGGGCATACACCGCGCTGGTGGCGGTGGGCATCCTGATCCTGCTGCCGACCTTCGCCGACCGTGCCCAGCTGTCGCTGCCGCGCCGCATCGCCGTCGCCGTCCCGCTGCTGGCGGCGGGTCCGGTCATGCACTTCGTCTGGGACGCCCCGCTGGTCGGCGTCCTCGGCAAGTTCGCCGTCAACTTCGTCATCTTCGGCGTCGGCATCGTGGTGCTGCTGCGCTACGAACGCCGCCGGCTCGTCGAACGGCTCGCGACCGAACGCACCTCGCAACCACTCGCCGGTTTCGAGCCGGCCGTGCTGGACTCGCTGCCCTCGGGCCGAGCCCGCCGCAAGCTGCGCCGCACCGCTGGGCGGCAGGGCGGCCGGGCCGCGCGCCGGGCCGTCGCCGACCAGCAGCAAGCCGCGCTGGACGCGCTGCAGTCCACCGGTACGCCGGGCGCTGCTGCCGAACTCAAACCGACGACCTAACGTAGGCGACTATGTCCACCAAGGATCACCCCAACAACGCCCCCGGCGTGCCCATGAAGTTCCCGGTCTGGTTCGAGAACTTCCAGATCAAGTACTTCAATCCGGCGGTGAAGCCACTCGCCAAGTTCATGCCTGGCATGTCGGTCATCTCCCACCGCGGCCGCACCTCGGGCAAGCAGTACGAAACCGTGGTCTCGGCCTTCCGCAAGGGTGACACCCTGGCCGTCATGCTCGGCCACGGAAAGACCAACTGGGTCAAGAACATCCTGGCCGCCGGCGAGGCCGACATCCGGCACGGTCGCCAGACGCTGCATCTGGTCAACCCCCGTGTGGTGCCCGCAGGCACCGACGATCCGTCGCTGCCCGCTGTCGCCCGGCGCGGCGTCAAACGGGGTGTCGGGGCGTTCGTGGCCGATATCGCCTAGAGGTCCAGACCGACGTCGAGCACCCGCACCGAGTGGGTCAGCGCCCCGACGGCCAGGTAGTCGACCCCGGTGCCGGCGTACTCCGCGGCTGACGACAAGCTCAGTCCGCCAGAGGATTCCAGTTGCACGCCGGGTGCCTTGGCATCGCGGCGCTGCACCGCGATCTGGGTCTGCCACACCGGAAAGTTGTCCAGCAGGATGAGCGCGACGTCCTCGGCGAGCACGTCGTCGAGTTGCTCGAGGGTGTCCACCTCGACCTCGCAGGGCAGCCCCGGCGCCGCAGCCCGCACGGCGCGCAGTGCGGCGACCACCGAACCGGCGGCCGCGACATGGTTGTCCTTGATCAGCGCGGCGTCACCGAGACCCATCCGGTGGTTGACGCCGCCACCCACCCGCACGGCGTATTTCTGCAGCGCCCGCAGGCCCGGCAATGTCTTTCGGGTGTCGCGGATCTTGGCCTTGGTGCCCTCGACCGCGTCCACCCAGGCCGCGGTGGCCGTGGCGATACCGGACAGGTGGCACACCAGATTCAGCAGTGTCCGTTCGGCGGTCAGCAGCCCACGCGTCGGCGCCTGTACCCGTAACAGCGCGGTTCCGGCCTCCAGTTCGGCACCGTCCTCGACCCGGTCGAGCACCTGATAGCCGTCCGGCCCCAGCACCTCGTCGAGCACCAGAAGAGCCACGTCGATCCCGGCGGCGACGCCAGCCTCCCGGGCGACCAGGGCCGCGGCGGTGCCGGCGTCCGAAGGCACCGTCGCCAGCGTCGTCACGTCCGGGCCGTAGCGCAGGTCCTCGTCGAGTCCGCGCCGAATGGTGGCGAGTGCCTCGGCGCGTTCGGTGTCGGTGAGCCTCATCGCACACCCACCACCGCCGGCTCGCCGTGCAGCGTCCGGCTGGACGCCTGCGCCTCATCGATGCCGGGATGGTCGCCGCGGTGGTGGCAGCCGCGTGACTCGGTGCGGGCCAGTGCGGCGGCCGCCACCGCACGCGCGGTCGCGGTCAGTGCGATGTCTTCGGCGTCGGCCCGGCTGGCCATCGGGCGGACCGTCGCTTGGCCAAGGGTGTCGGTGAGGTCCTGCAGCCCGTCGGCATCGCGGACCACCGACGCCCACCGCGTCATCGCTGCCTGCAGCACCTGGCGATCTACCGCATCATGGTGCCGCCGTTCAACTTTGGCCATCGGCGCCGCCGATGCGGTGGCGTGCTGTGCGGCGGCCCGGCCGGCGCGGCCACCGACCACCAGACCTTCCAGCAGGCTGTTGGAGGCCAGCCGGTTGGCGCCGTGCATCCCGGTGCGGGCTACCTCGCCGGCCGCGAACAGTCCGGCCATCTCGGTGCGGCCGTAGACGTCGGTGTGCACACCGCCGCAGCTGTAATGCGCGCCGGGGACAACCGGAATCGGCTGCCGGGCGGGGTCGATGCCGGCGGCACGGCAGGCCGCGGTGACCGTCGGGAACCGCTGCGCGACGTGGTCGACGGAGCGCGCGTCGAGGAAGACGCACTCGTCGCCGGTCGCGCGCAGCCGCTCCTCGATGGCGGCGGCCACCACGTCGCGCGGGGCCAGGTCGCCGAGCGGGTGCACGCCGGCGGTCACCGAATCGCCGCGGGCGTCGCGCAGCACCGCCCCCTCGCCGCGCAACGCTTCGGTGATCAGCGGGCGACGTCCCGACGCCGTCCGGTCGAACAACATCGTCGGGTGGAATTGGATGAACTCGAGATCGGTGATTCCGATACCGGCCCACAGCGCCAGCGCGATGCCGTCGCCGGTGGAGCCCTCCGGGTTGGTGGTGGCGCCGTAGAGGTGGCCGAGGCCACCGGTCGCCAGGATCACCGATGGCGCGTGCACCACACCGAGTCCGTCGGCGTTGCGGACCAGCACGCCGGTGACGGCGGAATCGTCGTGAAGGATCTGCAGGGCCACGTGGTTGCGCCGGATGTCGAGGGTGGCGGCGGCGTGATCGAGCGCGCGCTGGACCTCGGCGCCGGTGGCGTCGCCGCCGGCATGGATGATGCGGCGCCGGGAGTGGCCGCCTTCACGGGTCAGCGCCCACTGGCCGGGCGCACTCTCGTCGAAGCGGGCGCCGTCGTGCACGAGGTCGACGACGGCGCGGTGGCCGTCGGCGACGATCGAGCGGACGGCGTCGGCGTCACACAAACCGGCGCCGGCCGCCAGAGTGTCCCGGACGTGGGCGTCCACCGAGTCGTCGGTGTCGGGCAGTACCACCGCGATGCCGCCCTGGGCGTAGAACGTCGCCGTATCGGGGGCCTTGCTGACAATGACTGTGCGGCGGCCCATTCGGTGCGCGGTCAGCGCCGCGGCCAGGCCCGCCACGCCCGTGCCGATCACCACGACGTCGGCGCGCTGCTGCCAGTCCACGCCCCCGGTGTTCACACCGCAGGCGAATCGGCGCGTCATTCGCCGCCGCCGGGCTGACCGATCTCGATCATCCGCTGCACACTGGCGCGGGCCAGTCGCGCGGTCTGCGGGTCGACGTCGACCTCGTCGGCGCCGTCCACCAGGCTGCGCAGCAGGGCGGCCGGGGTGATCATCTTCATGTACCGGCAGGAGGCCCGGTCGTTGACGGCCTGGAAGTCGATACCAGGTGCGGCGCGGCGCAATTGATGCAGCATGCCGACCTCGGTGGCGACCAGCACCTGCTTGGCGTGCGAGGCCTTCGCCGCATCCAGCATGCCGCCGGTGGACAGGATCTTGACCCGGTCGGCCGGGAAGGCGCCCTCCCCAGCCAGATACAATGCCGAAGTGGCACAGCCACATTCGGGGTGCACGAACAGCTCGGCGTCGGGATGGGTGCGGGCCTGATCGGCCAGCTCGTCGCCGTTGATACCGGCGTGCACATGGCATTCACCGGCCCAGATGTGCAGATTGGTCCGGCCGGTCATCCGGCGAACGTGGGCGCCGAGGAACTGGTCGGGGCAGAACAGCACGTCCCGGTCGGCGGGAATGGAGGCCACCACTTCGACCGCGTTGGACGAGGTGCAGCAGATGTCGGTGAGGGCCTTCACCGCGGCGGTGGTGTTGACATAGGACACCACGACGGCGTCGGGATACTCGTCCTTCCAGGCCGCCAGCTCCTCGGCGGTGATGGAGTCGGCCAGCGAGCACCCGGCCCGCTGATCGGGGATCAGCACGGTCTTCTCCGGGCTGAGGATCTTGGCCGTCTCGGCCATGAAGTGCACACCGCAGAACACGATGGTGTCCTCGGGCGCCTCGGCGGCGATCCGCGAGAGCGCCAACGAGTCGCCGACATGGTCGGCCACATCCTGGATGGCCGGCAGCTGGTAGTTGTGCGCCAGGATGGTCGCATTGCGCAGGCGGGCCAGCCGACGGACTTCGGCGGCCCACTGCGCGTCACCGTCCACGCCGCTGTAGCCCCCCGGCCCGTCCGTGATGCGGGCAGCCAGGTCGCTGCCGACGGTCTCTGCACGATCCAAGACGGTCATCGCCGCCTCCTGTCTGGCGTTCCTAGGTTTTCGACTTACAATCGAAAACATGGCTCATACTAGCACCGAACACGAGGTGCTCGCCGTCGTATTCCAGGTGGGCGATGTCAGCTCCCGGAAACCCAGCCTTAACGTGCTGTTATGGCAGCGCGCCCTGGAGCCCGAGCGGGGCAAGTGGTCACTGCCCGGCGGCCGACTGGGCGCCGATGAAGACCTGACCAGTTCGGTGCGCCGACAACTGGCCGAGAAGGTGGACGTGCGGGAGATCGCCCACCTCGAGCAGCTCGCAGTGTTCTCCGAGCCGAGCCGGGTGCCGGGGGTTCGCACCATCGCGTCGACCTTCCTCGGCCTGGTGCCCTCCCCCGCCACCCCGGTACTCCCCCGGACACCCGATGGCACCCGGTGAACGCACTGCCGGAGATGGCCTTCGATCACGGCCCGATGGTGCAGTACGCCCGGACCAGACTGGCCGCCAAACTGTCCTACACGAACATCGGATTCGCTTTGGCCCCAAAGGAATTCGCCCTCTCATCACTGCGCGACATCTACGGCGCGGCGCTGGGATACCAGGTCGACGCGACCAACCTGCAGCGGGTGCTGGCCCGCCGCGGGGTCATCACCCCGACCGGGACCACCGCCCATTCCGGTCGCAGCGGCGGCCGGCCGGCGGCGCTGTACCGCTTCACCGATTCGCGGTTACGGGTCACCGACGAATTCGCCGCATTGCGACCGCCCGGGTGAGTCGACTGGATTCTTAGACCCTTCTTAAGGTATGAAGGGAGGTGATGAATTCGGTCAGTGCCGCCGGGGCCGTGCGCCCCGAATGGATCGGCGCAGCCCCGCACGAGGAGCTCGAGCGCGGCGCGCGTCCCGTGCTGCCAGCCGAGGACCCGTTCTACGAACCGCCCGCCGGCTTCGAGCATGCCGCGCCCGGCACCGTGCTGCGCTCCCGCGATGTCGAACTGGGTTTTCTCGGGCTGATCCCCCAGCGCGTGCGCGCCACCCAGCTGCTCTACCGAACCACCGACATGAACGGGCTGCCCCAGGCCACCGTCACCACGGTGCTCGTTCCGGCCGGGCACTCCCCGACCAGGTCCGCAACCTGGTGTCCTACCAGTGCGCCATCGACGCGGTGACCTCGCGCTGCTTCCCGTCCTACGCGCTGCGCCGACGGGCCAAGGCCGTCGGCTCGCTGGCGCAGCTGGAGTACCTGCTCGTCGCGGCTGCCCTGGCCGAAGGCTGGGTGGTCTCGGTTCCCGACCACGAGGGCCCCGACGGGATGTGGGGCGCACCCTACGAACCCGGCTACGCCGTGCTGGACGGATTGCGCGCCGCGCTCGGTTTCGAGCGGTTCGGACTCGCCGCGGACAGCCAGGTCGGCCTGTGGGGCTATTCCGGCGGCGGGCTGGCCAGCGCGTGGGCAGCCGAGATGCACCAGGACTATGCGCCTGAACTCAACATCGTCGGCGCCGTGCTCGGCTCGCCCGTCGGCGACCTGGGCAACACGTTTCGCCGGCTCAACGGGTCCTACCTCGCGGCGCTGCCGGCTCTGGTGGTGGCGGCGCTGGCCAAGACCTACCCCGACCTCAACCGGGTCATCGACGAGCACGCGACCGAGGACGGCCGGGCGCTGCTGCGCCGGCTGGAGCAGATGACGACGCTCGAGGCGATCATCCGGCTGTTCCGGACCGACATGGACGATCTGGTGCGCCCGCCCCTCGACGAGGTGCTGGAGCTGCCCGAAGTGCAGTACGTCTTCGACAACATCAAGCTCGGAAGCCGGGTGCCCAGCCTTCCGGTGTTGATCGTGCAGGCGGTGCACGACTCGGTGATCGCCGTCGACGACATCGACGATCTGGCGCACGCGTACTCCGCGGGCGGGGCACAGGTGACCTATCACCGAGACATGTTCAGCGAGCACATGCTGCTGCATCCGATGTCGGCACCGATGACCCTGCGCTGGCTCACCGACCGGTTCGCCGGCCGCCCGATCGAGGAGCACATCGTGCGGACCACCTGGCCCACGCTGCTCAACCCGATGACCTACGCCGGCATGTGGCGCCTCGGCGGCATCGTGGCCCGGGTGGTCTCCGGCGGCCGGGTTCCGTTCCGGCCGCTCTAGCCGTCGACCGGCGGCCAGCCGCCGAGGTCGTCGCGCGGGGTGGCCACCGCCATCAGCGCGTAGGCGAGCGCGCCGATCGCCGCCGGAAACAGCAGTGTCGTCGCGATCTGCAGGGGGCCGTGGGCGAAGAACACCGGGGGCGCCTCGGCGTAGTAGAACACCCGGTTCGCCGGCGTGACGGGAGCGGTGTTGAAGGGGTTCGCGCCGTAGTGCCAGCGGACCAGTGCCGCCCCGACGCCGGCTGCGGTGCCGGCGGCTCCGACCAGACCCACCCACAGTGCGGTCGCCAGAACCGGACCGCGATGGGCACGCCACTGCCAGACCAGCACCGCGGCGACGATCGCCAGCGCGGTCAGCAGCCCGATGAGCATCGCCGCGGCGACGAACAGATGGTCGGATTCGCTACCCAGGTAGGTCTGGACGCGCTGACCGGACTTCGTGAGCGCCACCACCCCGTGTGCGGGCGGGGCCATCCAGGACCACAGCACGCCCACCAGCGCACCGGCGAGAGCCAGACCGACAACGACGGCGGCCGCGGCGCCCGGCCGGGAGAACCGGGGGGCCGGCGGTGACGGGATCGGCACGGCGGGCACCTCGGGTGATTCCAGAGTCACCGCTGCACCTCGAGGTCATGGGAGTCGACACGGCCGTGCCGCGAGCATTTCGCCCACCACCCGTCCGGACGCACCTGAACCACCATCCGGCGACCGCACTCGGCGCAGAACCGTGGCGGTTCGAGGCCCAGCTGCGCCGCGGTGGGCAGTACCGTGCCGGCGGCCTCGCCGGTATAGACCCCGGTGTAGACGTTGTAAACCCCGGCACCCACCGGTGCGGGCAGTTGTTCGACCATCACCTTGCCCTTTGTACAGATAGTCGGGCTAGAGGCTGGCGTTGAGCGCCTTGATGGGCATCTGCAGATCTTCGAGCAGTTCCAGGTCCGCCTCGGCCGGCCGCCCAAGGTGGTCAGGTAATTGCCGACGATCACCGCGTTGATGCCGCCGAGGATGCCCTGCTTGGCTCCCAGGTCGCCGAGGGTGATCTCCCGGCCGCCGGCGAAACGCAGCATCGTGCGCGGCAGGGCCAGCCGGAACGCGGCGACCGCCTTGAGCGCCTCGGCGGCGGGCAGCACCTCCAGATCACCGAACGGGGTACCGGGGCGCGGGTTGAGGAAGTTCAGCGGTACCTCATGCGGGTCCAGTTCGGCCAGGTTGGCGGCGAACTCGGCACGCTGCTCCAGCGTCTCGCCCATGCCGAGGATCCCGCCGCAACACACCTCCATACCGGCGTCGCGCACCATCTGCAGGGTGCCCCAGCGCTCCTCCCAGGTGTGGGTGGTCACCACGTTGGGGAAGAACGACTGGGCAGTCTCGAGGTTGTGGTTGTAACGGTGCACGCCCATCGCGGCGAGCCGGTCCACCTGCTCCTGGGTGAGCATGCCCAGGGAACAGGCGATGTGGATCTCGACCTCGTTGCGGATGGCCTCGATGCCGGCGGCGACCTGGGCGAGCAACCGCTCGTCGGGGCCACGGACCGCCGCCACGATGCAGAACTCGGTGGCACCCGACTTGGCGGTCTGCTTGGCGGCCTCGACCAGGCTGGGAATGTCCAGCCAGGCGCTGCGCACCGGCGAGGCGAACAGACCGGACTGTGAGCAGAAGTGGCAATCCTCCGGGCAACCGCCGGTTTTCAGGCTGATGATGCCCTCGACCTCGACCTCGGGGCCGCACCAGCGCATCCGCACCTCGTGGGCCAGTGCCAGCAGATCGTCGAGGCGGTCGTCGGGCAGCTGGAGGACCTCGAGTACCTGCTCGCGGGACAGCCCCTCGCCCCGCTCGAGCACCTGCTCACGGGCCAGAGCCAATACGTCGGTGGCTGCCTGCGTCACTGCCTCGTCCTCCTGCACTGAGCGAACTTGAACGGTGTTCAGGCTAAGCTACCGGCGTGCAGCTGCACAAACGCGACGTGGTCGCCAAAGCCGCCGCGATCCTGGACAACTACGGGATCGCCGATCTGACCATGCGCCGGCTCGCCAGGGAACTGGACGTGACCCCCGGCGCCCTCTACTGGCACTTCGCCAACAAACAGGAGCTGCTCGGCGCGGTCGCCGACCAGGTGCTGGGCCCGGCCTGCGACGGCTGCGCGCCGACGGCTTGGCGGGAGCGCATCGAGACGGTGTGCTGCCGGCTACGCGACGCGCTGCTGTCGCACACCGACGGCGCCGAGCTGGTCTCGGCGAGTTTCGCGGCCGGGCAGTCCCGAGCCGTCGAGCAGATTCTCGACCTGCTTGCCGAGGCGGCCGGCGAGGCCGGTGTCGACGTCGCCCACCGGACGCAGGCCGCGCGCACCGTGCTGCACTACGTCCTCGGGGCGACCGCCGACGAGCAGTCCCGACTGCAATGGGATGCGGCCGGCGCCGCGCTGCCCGAACGCCAGTCGGTGCTCGCGGCGGACCCTCGGCCGGATTCCTCTTCGGCCTGCGGCTGCTGACCGACGGGCTGGCCGCCCAGCGGGTCGCCGCCGAGCCGCCGCTCAACTGAGCAGCACCCGCTCCACCCGGGCGTCGGAATCCCAGCGGCGCAACCCGACCACGGCCGCGGAGATCTCGTCGGCGATGCCGTCGACCTCCGCCAGCGCCCGGCCCACCTCGTCCGGGGTGAACCGCCGCCCCAACGTGGCGTGCGGGGTCCAGTGCGCGGGCGCACTGTGCGCGAACGGCTCGACCACCAAGGGCAGGCAGCGCCGGTGCACCTCCTCGTGCAGGTCCAGCAGCGTCGCCGAGGCGACGATCAGCCGGGCCATGGTGAGCCGCCCGCCGCCGAAGACCAGCGGCGCACCGATCGTGCACGGCAGCGGGAATCGGGGCGCCAGCTCGGCGAGCAGATCGTCGACGTCCGGGGTGATGCGGTGAGCAGCCACCAGCGTGATGTGCGGCCGGTTGGTCGCCGCTTTGACGCGCAGCTGGCTGGGCAGCCCGGCATCGGCCAGCCGTTGCCACAGCCGACGCACCGCCGCGTCGCCCTGGTCGTCGAACAACAGCTCGACCGAGTGCGCCATCTCAGATCAGGGTGTCGACCCAGTCCGGGTCGAACGCGCGTGCGCTGAACAACTCGAAGTCCACGGTGGACACCGCGGCCACCCCGGCCGGCAATGCCGCCCGCACCGGCGCAAGCCCGGCCAGCGCGTCGCGGTTGGACTTCTCCGCCGGGCCCGGTTGCGCGGGCCACGCGCCGATCACCAGGCCGGCGCACGAAAGCCCCTTGGCGGCAAGCCCTTCCAACGTCAGCGCGGTGTGGTTAAGGGTGCCGAGCACGGGTTCGGTGACCACCAGAACCGGCGCGGACAATTCCACCGCCAGGTCCCGCAATGTCACCCCACCGGCCGCAAGTTCGACCAGCAGACCGCCCGCTCCCTCGACCAACGTCAACCGCCCCGGCCGGTCGGCGGCCCGGATGGCGGTCAACAACTCCTCGGTGGTGGGCAGCGGCAGGCCGGCGAGTTCGGCGGCCGCCGCCGGCGCCAGCGGCTGTGGGTAACGGGCCACCCCGACCAGCTCCGTCACCCCGGAGAGCCGGCCGACCTCGGCCAGGTCGTCGTCCCCGTCCGCGGTCCCGGTCTGCACCGGCTTGCACACCGCCACATCACGGCCGTTGACCCGGGCATGGCAGGCCAGCGCCGCCGTGGCGACAGTCTTGCCGACGCCGGTCCCGGTTCCGGTGATCACCAGCACGCTCATCGCCGCTGCCCCTTCAGGACCGTGGTCAACACCGCGCGGGCGGTGTCCATCTCGTCATCGGTCAGTGATGCGCGTGCCGTCAGCCGCAGTCTCGACGTCCCCGCCGGAACGGTGGGCGGGCGGAAACACCCGACCCGGACGCCGGCTTCCAGGCAGGCCGCCGCGGCCGCGACCGCGACCTCCGGGTCACCCAGGATGACCGAGACGACCGCCGACTCGGGCGCCTCGGCGACGTCGCAGATCCGGGCCAGGGTGCGCGCCCGGTCGATCACCGCCCCGGCGCGGCCGGGCTCCTCGGCGAGCACCCGCAACGCGGCCAGTGCGGCGCCGACAGCCGCGGGGCCAGGCCGGTGTCGAAGATCATCGTGCGTGCGGCATCGATCAGGTGATCGCGCACCGCGGCCGGGCCCAGCACCACACCGCCCTGGCTGCCCAGCGACTTGGACATGGTGGTCGTCACGATGACGTCGGGCGCGCCGGCCAACCCGGCCTCGTGGACGAGTCCGCGCCCGCCCGCGCCCCGGACGCCGAGTCCGTGTGCCTCGTCGACCAGCAGTAGTCCGCCGTGTCTGCGGCACACCTCGTGCAGGCGGCGCAGCGGCGCCAGCGCGCCGTCGGTGCTGAACACCGACTCGGTGATGACCAGTGCGCGTTCCTCGTCGCGGCCGACCAGTGCCGCCTCCACCGCGTCGACATCGTTGTGCGCAGAGACCACGACACGGGCCCGTGACAGTCGGCAGGCGTCGACCAGCGAGGCGTGCGACAGGGCATCGGAGACCACCAGGGAGCCCGGCCCGGACAGGGCGACCACCGCCCCGATGTTGGCGGCGTACCCCGATGAGAAGACCAATCCGGTTTCGGCGCCGACGAATCCGGCCACCGCCGTCTCGAATTCCTCGTGCAGCTCGGTATTGCCGGTGACCAGACGGGAGCCGGTCGAGCCCGCACCCCAGGTGCGCAACGCGGCCACCCCGCCGTCGATGACGGCGGGGTGCTGGGACAGGCCCAGATAGTCGTTGGAGGCCAGGTCGAGTTCGGTGGCCACGGCGGGCCGGGTGCGCAGCGAACGACGCAGACCGGCCTGGCGACGCTGCTGCTCGACGGAGTCGAGCCAGGCCAGTGGTGAAAGACCGACGCGGGTCACGGGCGCTCCTCAGAAGCCGACTTGAACACCGTTCAGGCTAGCGCGACGACGAGCGCCCAGGGACGAGGGGTAAGGAGTCGCGCCATCAACCCCGCGCGACGACGAGCGCCCAGGGACGAGGGTAAGGAGTCGCGCCATCAGCCCCGCGCGACGACGAGCGCCCAGGGACGAGGGGTAAGGAGTCGCGCCATCAGCCCCGCGCGACGACGAGCGCCGAGGGACGAGGGTAAGGAGTCGCGCCGTCAGCCCTGCGCACGGGCGACCGCCACCATGGCGGAGGTGATCTGAGCGATCTCCCCGGGCGTGCAGACGAACGGTGGCATCGCATAGATGAGGTTGCGGAACGGCCGCAGCCACACCCCGTTGTCGAGGGCGACCGGGGTGGCCGTGGCCAGGTCGACCGGACGGCGCGTCTCGATCACCCCGATGGCACCGCACACCCGCACGTCGGCAACGCCGGGCAGGTCCCGCGCGGGTGCCAGACCCTCAGCCAGCCCGCCGCTGATCTCGGCTACCCGCCCGCGCCAATCCTGGGCCAGCAGCAACTCCACCGACGCCACCGACACCGCGCAGGCCAGCGCGTTGGCCATGAAGGTCGGGCCGTGCATCAAAGCGCCCGCGTCGCTGCCACTGATGGTCTGCGCGATGTCCAGCGTGCACAACGTCGCCGCCAGGGTGACATACCCGCCGGTCAGCGCCTTGCCCACGCACATGATGTCGGGGCTGACCCCGGCGTGGTCGGCGGCGAACAGCTCGCCGGTGCGGCCGAACCCGGTGGCGATCTCGTCGAAGATCAGCAGCACATCGGCGCGGTCACAGATGGCCCGCAGGTCGGCCAGATAGCGGGATCGTGGAAGCGCATGCCCCGGCCCCCTGTACCACCGGCTCGACGATGACCGCGGCCAGCTGGTCGGCATTCTCAACCAGCTGCGCCTCGAACGCGGCGACGTATCCCGGGTCGTACCCGGCGGGCACCGGCGGAGCGAAGACCTGCGGCACCAGGATGTCGGTCCACAACTCGTGCATACCGCCGTCGGGGTCGCACACACTCATCGGGTGAACGTGTCCCCGTGGTAGCCGCCACGCCAGGTCATCAGGCGGTGTTTGCCCGACCGGCCCAGGCTGCGCCAGTACTGCAGGGCCATCTTCACCGCGACCTCCACGCCGACCGAGCCGGAGTCGGAGAAGAACACCGTGTCCAACCCGGGCGGGGTGATGTCCACGAGCAACTGAGCCAGACGGGCGGCGGGCTCGTGAGTCAGGCCGCCGAACATGACGTGGTTCATCACCGAGAGCTGGCGACTCAGCGCGGCGTCGAGCACCGGGTGACCGTGCCCGTGCACGGCGGTCCACCACGAGGCCATCGCGTCGAGCACGCGGATCTCGGCACCGTCGCGGACCAGGGTCAGCCAGGCGCCGTCGGCGCCCACCGCGACCACCGGGGCGATGGCCTCGGCGCCGATGGTGCTGTACGGATGCCAGATGTGCGCGGCGTCGATGGCACTGATCTGGTCGGGGGTCAGCGCGGGCACGGCGCAACCCTATCGGGCCCGCCGAGCACCCTTTTGCTCCCCGAGGTCGAAGCCCCGGTGACGCAGTTCGCTGAAGATGAGCCGCACAGCCGAGTTGGGTAGATTGTCACTCGATCATGTTGACCCTTTCCCCCACCCGGCAGTCGGTTGCCACCGAACCGGGTTCCTCTCAACGCGCCGCGATGGGGTCGCGGAAGTCCGGCTTCTACCGCCATGACCTCGACGGTCTGCGCGGTGTGGCGATCGCTCTGGTGGCGATGTTCCACGTCTGGTTCGGGCGGGTCTCCGGTGGGGTCGACGTCTTCCTGGTGCTGTCCGGGTTTTTCTTCGGCGGCTCGCTGCTGCGCACCGCGCTCAACCCGGATTCCTCACTCTCACCGTGGCCGGAGATCCTGCGACTGGTTCGGCGGCTGTTGCCTGCGCTGGTCGTGGTGCTTGCCGCGGCTGCGGTGCTCACCATCCTCGTGCAGCCGGAAACCCGCTGGGAAACGTTTGCCGACCAAAGCCTGGCAAGCCTGGGCTACTACCAGAACTGGGAGCTCTCTGCCACCGCGTCGAATTACCTCCGCGCCGGTGAAGCCGTCAGTCCGCTGCAGCACATCTGGTCGATGTCCGTTCAGGGACAGTTCTATATCGCGTTCCTAGTTCTTGTTTTCGGATTTGCCTCGCTGCTGCGCCGTCCGCTCGGCAAACGGCTGCGTGCCGCATTCATCGGTTTGCTGACCGCCCTCACGGTGGCGTCGTTCGTCTTTGCCATCTTCGCCCACTCCGCCGACCAGACGACTGCTTACTACAACAGCTTCGCCCGCGCCTGGGAGCTGTTGCTGGGCGCGCTGGTCGGCGCGCTGGTGCCCTACGTCCGGTGGCCGATGTGGCTGCGCACGGTGCTGGCCGCGGCCGGGCTCGCGGTCATCGCCTCCTGCGGCGCGCTGATCGACGGGGTCAACGAGTTCCCCGGACCCTGGGCGCTGGTGCCGGTCGGCGCCACTGTGCTGATGATCCTCGCGGCGGCCAACCGGCAGGCCGACCCCTCGACCCATGACCGGCTGCCCCTGCCCAGCCGCCTCCTCGCCACGGCGCCGCTGGTGACGCTCGGAGCGATGGCCTACTCGCTGTACCTGTGGCATTGGCCACTGCTGATCTTCTGGCTGGCCTACACCGGTGACGACCATGCCGGTCTCGTCGACGGCGCCGCCATCCTGGCGATCTCCGGCGGGCTGGCGTACCTGACCATGCGCTTCGTCGAGGAGCCGCTGCGCTATCGGCGGTCGGCCCGCACACAGGGCCCTGCCCCGGTAGTCATCCCCTGGCGGGCCCGGCTGCGACGACCCACCATCGCCCTGGGCACCACGGTGGTGATGCTCGGGTGGCGCTAACCGCGACATCGTTCACCTGGCGTGAGCACGTGACGGTGCAGCGGGCCAACGGCAAGGAACTCGCGGCGTTGTCGCCGGTCGGCTACCCCGGCGCACGGGCGTTGACCGAGCACGTCAGGGTGCCGCAGCTGCCGATGCGCCCGACGGTGCTCGAGGCCCAGAACGACCTGCCGGAATCCACCAACGACGGCTGCATCAGTGATTTCGACAACGTCGGAGTGATCAACTGCAGCTACGGCGACCTCACCGCGACCCGGACCATCGCCCTGGCCGGTGGTTCACACGCCGAACACTGGATCACCGCGCTGGACGTGCTGGGCAAGATCCACCACTTCAAAGTCGTCACCTACTTGAAGATGGGTTGTCCGCTGACCACCGAGACGATGCCATTGGTGATGGGTGACAACCGGCCCTACCCGAAATGCCATCAGTGGAACGAGCGGGTGATGGCCAAATTGATCGCCGACCACCCGAATTTCGTGTTCACCACCTCGACCCGGCCGTGGAACATCAAACCCGGGGATGTGATGCCGGCGACCTACATCGGCATCTGGCGGACCTTGTCGGACAACAACATTCCGATCCTGGCCATGCGCGACACCCCGTGGCTGGTGCGCGACGGCAAGCCGTTCTTCCCCACCGACTGCCTGGCCAAGGGCGGTGACGCCGTGTCCTGCGGCATCAAGCGCTCCCAGGTCCTCTCCCCCGCAATCAGACCCTGGACTTCCTGGGTCAATTCCCGTTGATGCGGGTGCTGGACATGAGCGATGCGGTGTGCCGACCCGACTGGTGTCGGGCAGTGGAGGGAAATGTGCTGCTTTACCACGATTCTCATCATCTGTCGGCGACCTACATGCGGACCCTGATCCCGGAACTCCCGGCAGATGGGTCCGGCGACGGGTTGGTGGTGACTGCCCGCGCGTCGGGCGCCGCACGTCGATAAGGTCAAGTGATGTCGTCGAGCGAACCCACGCTAACCACGGTGTGGCCTGGCACCGCCTACCCGCTCGGTGCCACCTATGACGGCGCGGGAACCAACTTCTCGTTGTTCTCCGAAGTGGCCGACAACGTCGAGCTGTGCCTGATCGCCAAGGACGGCACCGAGACCCGCATCGAGCTCGACGAGGTCGACGGCTTCGTGTGGCACGCCTACCTGCCGACCATCACCCCGGGGCAACGCTACGGCTTCCGCGTGCACGGCCCGTGGGACCCGGCCGCCGGACACCGCTGTGACCCCAGCAAGCTGCTACTCGACCCGTACGGCAAGTCCTTCCACGGTGACTTCGAGTTCGGCCAGGCCCTGTATTCCTACGACCTGACCGCCGACGACCTGGCCTCCGGGGGCACGCCGCCGATGGTGGACTCGCTGGGTCACACCATGACCAGCGTGGTGATCAACCCGTTCTTCCACTGGGGCTCCGACCACCCGCCGCGGACCCCGTACCACGAGACGATCATCTACGAAGCCCACGTCAAGGGCATGACCCAGACCCACCCCGGCATCCCGGAAGAGCTGCGCGGCACCTACGCGGGCCTGGGACACCCCGCGATCATCGAGCACCTCAAGAGCATCAACGTCACCGCCATCGAACTGATGCCGGTGCACCAGTTCATGCACGATCACCGTCTGTTGGACCTCGGCCTGCGAAACTACTGGGGCTACAACACGTTCGGCTTCTTCGCACCGCACTACCAGTACGCCGCCACCCAGCACGCCGGCGGCGCAGTCGCCGAGTTCAAAACCATGGTCCGGTCGTTCCACGAGGCCGGCATCGAGGTGATCCTCGACGTGGTCTACAACCACACCGCCGAGGGCAACCACCTGGGCCCCACGATCAACTTCCGCGGTATCGACAACGCTGCCTACTACCGGCTGCTCGACGACGACAAGCGGTTCTACAAGGACTTCACCGGCACCGGCAACAGCCTCAACGCACGCCACCCGCACACCCTGCAGCTGATCATGGACTCGCTGCGCTACTGGGTGCTGGAGATGCACGTCGACGGGTTCCGGTTCGACCTGGCCTCCACCCTGGCCCGGGAGTTCTACGACGTCGACCGGCTGTCGGCGTTCTTCGACCTGGTCCAGCAGGACCCGGTGATCAGTCAGGTCAAGCTGATCGCCGAGCCGTGGGACGTCGGCGAGGGCGGCTACCAGGTGGGCAACTTCCCCGGCCTGTGGACCGAGTGGAACGGCAAGTATCGCGACACCGTTCGCGACTACTGGCGGGGCGAGCCGGCCACCCTCGGCGAATTCGCCTCCCGGCTGACCGGATCGTCCGACCTCTACGAGGCGACCGGCCGCCGGCCTAGCGCCAGCATCAACTTCGTCACCTGCCACGACGGCTTCACACTCGCCGATCTGGTCTCGTACAACGAGAAACACAACGAAGCCAACGGCGAGGACAACCGCGACGGCGAAAGTCACAACCGGTCGTGGAACTGCGGTGTGGAAGGGCCCACCGACGACCCGGACATCCTGGCGCTGCGGCACCGTCAGATGCGCAACATCATGGCCACTCTGATGCTGTCGCAGGGCACCCCGATGATCGCGCACGGCGACGAGATCGGCCGCACCCAGCAGGGCAACAACAACGTCTATTGCCAGGACTCCCCGCTGTCCTGGATGGACTGGGGCCTGCGGGAAGACAATGCCGACCTGCTCGAATTCACCCGCAAGGTCACCGCGCTGCGCAAACGGCACCCGGTGTTCCGCCGCCGCCGGTTCTTCGACGGCGAGCCGATCCGCACCGGGGATCAGGTCCGCGACATCGCCTGGCTCACCTCCGCCGGTGCGGAGATGACCCACGACGACTGGGGTTCGGGCTTCAAATGTGTCGGGGTGTTTCTTAACGGCGAGGCCATTCCCGAACCCAACGCCCGGGGCGAACGCGTCGTGGACGACTCGTTCCTGTTGTGTTTCAACGCACACAGCAAGCCGGTCGACTTCGTCACCCCGACGGTGACTACGCCGAGCAGTGGACCATCGTTCTGGACAGCTCGGACCTCACCTCGAGCGCCGAGGCGGTGATCAAAGCCGGCGAGACCGTGACCGTCTCGCCACGATCGGTTCTCGTGCTTCAAAAGACCCGTTAGCGGGAACAGGCACAGCTATGGCCTACCCGGTGCTGTCCACCTATCGCCTCCAACTGCGCGGCCCCTCCGCGGGAGACCCGTTCACCTTCGCCGACGCCGAGAAACTTCTGGACTATCTGGCCGGCTTGGGGGTCAGTCACCTGTACCTGTCCCCCATCCTGACCGCGGCACCCGGCTCGACCCACGGCTACGACGTGACCGACCCCACCACGGTGTCCGAAGAGCTCGGCGGCGCGGAGGGACTGGCCCGGCTCGCCGAGGCGGCCAAGGGCCGCGGCCTGGGCCTGATCGTCGACATCGTGCCCAACCACGTCGGCGTCGATCAGCCCGAACGCAATGCGTGGTGGTGGGATGTGCTGCAACACGGGCGCCGATCCGCGTACGCGACGTACTTCGACATCGACTGGGACCTCGATCCACAAGGCCGAATCGTGTTGCCCGTCTTGGGTTCTGACGACGACGTCGCCGACCTCACAGTGGACGGCGACCGGCTCCGCCTGGGCGATCTCGCCTTCCCGATCGCGCCGGGCACCGGGGACGGATCCGGCGCCGAGGTCCACGAGCGCCAGCACTACAAGCTCATCGGCTGGCGCAACGGGGTCTGCGGATATCGCCGATTCTTCTCCATCACCTCCCTGGCCGGGCTGCGCCAGGAAGACCGGGCGGTGTTCGACACGACGCACGCCGAGGTCGCCCGGTGGTTCACCGAAGGCCTGGTGGACGGTGTGCGCATCGACCACCCGGACGGCCTGACCGATCCCACCGGCTACCTGGGTTGGCTGCGGGAACTCGTGGGACCGCAGGCCTGGATCGTGATCGAGAAGATCCTCGGCGTCGACGAGGCGCTGGACCCCAGCCTGCCCGTCGACGGCACCACCGGCTATGACGTGCTGCGTGAGGTGGGTGGCGTCTTCGTCGATCCCACCGGCGCGCCGGCACTGACCGAGCTGGTCGACGCCAATGGTTTCGACCACGCTCAGGCACCGGAACTGTTGCGCCAGTTGAAGATCAGCACGACCACCACCACGCTCGCCAGCGAGCTGGCCCGGCTGCGCCGTTCCATCGTCGCGACGGTGGGCGCCGACCATCCGTTGCTGGCGGATGCGGTCGCCGCACTGCTCACCAATATCGGCGTCTACCGCAGCGACTACCTGAACTTGTCGGCGGTGCTGTCGACGGCGATCGCGCAGACCATCGCCGCCCAGCCGGATCTTGCCGCACCACTGGAGGTGGTGGCCGCCGCAGTCGCCGACGGCGCCGCCGAGCCGGCGGCCCGGCTGCAGCAACTCTGCGGAGCGATGACCGCCAAATCGGTGGAGGACTGCTTCTTCTACCGCGATGCCCGCCTGGTGTCGCTCAATGAGGTCGGCGGCGAACCCGAGCGCTTCGGTGTGAGTGCCGCTGAATTCCATCGCAGTTCGGCTGTCCGTGCCGCCTTGTGGCCACGATCGATGACGACGCTGTCCACCCACGACACCAAACGTGGCGAGGACGTGCGGGCCCGGATCAGCGTGCTGTCGCAGGTGCCGTCGCTGTGGGCGGAGTTCGTCGCCAGCTGGTCTCAGACCATGAGCAAGACCACCCCGTCCCCCGACGCCGCTACCGCACTGTTTCTGTTACAGAACATCTTCGGGGTGTGGCCGGCCGACGGCCAGGTCACCGCCGAGCTGCGGGACCGGCTGCACGCCTACACCGAGAAGGCGATTCGGGAAGCCGCATGGCACACCTCGTGGAACGACCCGGACACCGAGTTCGAGGAGGCCGTCCACACCTGGGTGGACGCCATCCTCGACGGACCGGTGGCCACCGAATTGACCGGGCTGGTGGTCCAACTGGAGCCGCACGCGCACAGCGATGCGCTGGGCCAGAAGCTGCTGGCGCTGACCGTGCCCGGGATCCCGGATGTGTACCAGGGCACTGAGCTGTGGGAGGACAGCCTGGTCGATCCCGACAACCGCAGGCCGGTCGATTACAGCGCCCGCGGCGCGGAGTTGGACCGCTTGGCGCAGGACAAGATCCGGGTGGTGACGGCCGCACTACACGCCCGCCGAGACCGGCCGCAGGACTTCCTGTCCGGTGGCTACTCCCCGGTGCTCGCCGCCGGGAGCGGCGCCGAGCACGTGGTGGCGTTCCGTCGCGGTGCGAACGTGCTGGTCGCAGTCACCCGGTGGACGGTGCGGCTGCATCACGACGGCTGGGGTGACACCGTTCTGCCGCTGCCGGAAGGCATCTGGACCGACCGGCTGACCGGCGCCCGCTGGAGCGGCCCCACACCGGCTGGTGAACTGTTCGCCGAACTGCCTGTCGTTCTCCTGGAGAGGTCTGATGCCTGAATTCGCGGTGTGGGCGCCCTTGCCGAAGCTGGTACGACTCGACGTCGACGGCGGCCTGCACGACATGACCCGCGATGACGACGGTTGGTGGCGTGCCGAGGTGGACTGCGCACCCGACGCCCGGTACGGCTTCGTGCTCGACGACGATCCCGCCGTGCTGCCCGATCCACGTTCGCCGCGCCAGCCCGATGGGGTGCACGAGCGGTCCCAGCTGTGGGACGCCGCCCGCGTGCGATGGACCGACCAGAGCTGGTCGGGCCGGTCGATCGAAGGCGCGGTGATCTACGAACTGCACACCGGCACCTTCACCGACGAGGGCACTTTCGACGCCGCCATCAATAAGCTCGACTACCTGGTCGACCTCGGCGTCGATTTCGTGGAGTTGATGCCGGTCAACGCCTTCAACGGAACACACGGCTGGGGCTACGACGGCGTGCTGTGGTACGCGGTGCACGAACCCTACGGCGGCCCCGACGGTTTGGTGCGCCTGGTGCAGGCCTGCCACGACCGCGGGCTGGGCGTGCTGATCGACGCGGTCTTCAATCACCTCGGGCCATCGGGCAACTACCTGCCCAAGTTCGGCCCGTATCTGTCCTCGGCGAGCAACCCGTGGGGCGAGGGCATCAACGTGGCCGGACCCGACGCCGACGAGGTGCGCCGCTACATCATCGACTGCGCGCTGCGCTGGATGCGCGACTTCCACGCCGACGGGTTGCGGTTGGATGCCGTGCACGCGCTGGTGGACAACACCGCGATCCACATCCTCGAGGAGATGGCCGCTGAAACCGATGCGCTCTCCGCGGTTCTGGGTCGTCCGCTGTCGCTCATCGCCGAGAGTGACCTCAACGACCCCCGGCTGATCACACCACGCGACCGCGGCGGCTACGGGTTGACCGCGCAATGGGACGACGACATCCACCACGCCATCCACACCGCGGTCTCCGGTGAACGACAGGGTTACTACGCCGACTTCGGCTCGATGGCGGCGCTGGCCACCACGCTGCAGAACGGCTATTTCCACGCCGGCACCTACTCGTCGTTCCGGCACCGCCGCCATGGCAGACCGCTGGACAAGTCGCTGATCCCGGCCACCCGCCTGACGGCCTACACCACCACCCACGACCAGGTGGGCAACCGAGCGCTCGGCGACCGGCCGTCCCAGAACCTGGACTACGGACAGCTGGCCATCAAGGCCGCTCTCGCGCTTGGATCTCCCTATACCGCAATGCTTTTCATGGGTGAAGAGTGGGGTTCGACGCGTCCGTTCCAGTTCTTCAGCTCGCACCCCGAGCCGGAACTGGGCATCGCGACGGCCGAAGGCCGCAAGGCGGAGTTCGCCGACCACGGCTGGGATGCCGACGACATCCCCGACCCGCAGGACCCCCAGACGTTCCTGAATTCGAAATTGGACTGGGCCGAGGTCGACGCCGATGAGCACGCGGACCTGCTGGGTTTCTACCGTGGCCTGATCGCGCTGCGGCACACCGAGCCGGACCTGGCCGACCCGTGGCTGACCCATATGCGCGTGGACTTCGACGAAGACCAGCGCTGGATCGTGATGCGCCGCGGCCGTTTCGCGATCGCCTGCAACCTCAGCGAGCAGCCGGTGAGCGTACCGGCCACCGGCGAGGTGGTGCTGGCGTGGGGCGGGCCCGAGACGGGCCGCGACACGACCGATCTGCCGGGCCATTCGGTCGCGGTGCTGCGGACCGGCTAGGTCAGATAGCGGTAGGCCGGCGAGCCCGGCTCCAGCGGCTCGACGTGCAGACCGGAGGCGTCCATCCGGGCGCGCAGACCGTCCAGACCGGCCGCCGAACCGAGTTCGACGCCGACCAGCGCTTCACCGGTTTCTCGGTTGTTGCGCTTGACGTACTCGAACAGGGTGATGTCGTCGCCTGCGCCCAGCACCTCATCGAGGAAGCGGCGCAAAGCACCGGGCTCCTGCGGGAAGTCGACCAGGAAGTAGTGCTTGAGGCCGAGGTGCACCAGCGATCGTTCGAGCACCTCCCCGTAGCGCGAGACGTCGTTGTTGCCACCGGAGATCAGGCAGACCACCGTCGAGTCCGGCGCCACGTCAGCCTCGAGCAGCCCGGCCACCGACAGCGCACCGGCCGGTTCGGCGATGATGCCCTCGTTCTGGTACAGGTCCAGCATCGCGGTGCAGATCGCACCTTCGTCGACCGTGGTCACCGACACCATGTCCCCGGCCGCGGCGAGGGCCTGATAGGTCAGCGCGCCGACCTGCTTGACCGCTGCCCCGTCCACGAACTGGTCGACGTGGTCGAGTGGCACCGGGCCGCCTGCCGCCAGCGCGGCCATCATCGAGGCCGCACCGGCCGGCTCGACGCCGAGCACCGAGGTCTTGGTGGTCCGCTGCGCGAGATAGGTGGTGATCCCGGCGACGCAGCCGCCACCGCCGACCGGAATGACCACCAGGTCGGGTTCGGCCTCGAGTTGGTCGAGGATCTCCACGGCGATGGTGCCCTGGCCGGCCATGGTGCGCAGGTCGTCGAACGGGGGCACCAGGGTGGCGCCGGTACGCGCGACGTCCTCGAGCGCGGCGGCTGCCGCCAGGTCGAAGCTGGACCCGCCGACGATGAGTTCGATGAACTCCCCGCCGTGGTAGCGGATGCGGTCGCGTTTCTGCTTCGGGGTCTTGGCCGGCACGTAGACCCGCCCGTGCACCCCCATCGAGCGGCAGGCCAGCGCGAATCCCTGCGCGTGATTACCCGCTGAGGCGCACACCACACCCGCGCGCAGCTCCGGCTCGGACAACTGCATCAGCAGGTTGTAGGCGCCGCGCAGCTTGTAGGAGCGCACACTTTGCAGGTCCTCGCGTTTGAGGTAGACCTGCGCGCCGGTGGCCGTGGACAGCCGGTCGCTGTGCTGCAGGGGGCTACGGGTGACCACGCCCGAAATTCGGCGGGCGGCCTCGTCGATGTCAGCCGCGGTGAGCGGCGCTGACAGTCGGGTCTGGCTCAGTTCGGTGGTCACCCATCAATCGTGCCACCGAAGGGGTCAAATCACTGAATCGGGACCGGGGTGCGGAAGCGCTGGGCCAGCAGCGCGACCAGGTCGGGGTGGGCACCCAGCGGTTCGGCCACGCCGTCGGCACCGCACTGTCCCAACCTGGTGTGGAAGACCCCGGGAGCCAACAGGTAGCTGGCCACGAAGACCCGCTGTGTGGACCTCTTGAGGCGGCGCACCGTATCGGCCACCGTGGGTGTGCCGGTGGCCACGAATCCGAGATGTACCTCACCGACGAGGTCGGCCAGCAGCCCCGCAGCGCGGACCAGCTCATGACGGGCGTGCGGGTCCGAGGAGCCGGCCGCCGCCATCACCACCTGGTCACCGGGCGCCCAGCCGGCGTCGATCAGCCGGGCCCGCATCACCTGGGCCAACGCCGGATCGGGTCCGAGTGCCGCGGTGATGGTGACGTGCGGGTGGCCGCTCTCGCGCACCCGGGCCGGCAGGTCGGCGTTGACGTGGTAACCGGCGGCCAGGAACGCCGGGACCACCACCGCGGGGGCGTCCGAGGCGGCGAGCACCTCGCGCGGGTTGGGTCCGAGGACGTCGACGAACGTCGTGCGCACCGGCCCGACCTGGCCGGCGACGGCCGAGGCGATCTCGGAGATGGTCGTCAGCCCGTGCGGGTTCCGGGTGCCGTGTGCGACCAGGATCAGGTCGTGGCTCACGCCGGGTCCACCGCCAGTCGGTAGCCACGCTTGACGACGGTCTGCACGACGCGGGGGGCGGCCAGCGCCGAACGGAGTCTGGCCATCGCGGTCTCCACCGCGTGGGTGTCGCCGCCGCCGCCGGGCAGTTCGGCCAGCAGTTCCTCCCGCGACACCACCAGTCCGGGCGCGACCAGCAGCCGGCGCAGCAGCGCCATCGCGGCCGGTGGCAGCGCCTTGAGTTGTCCGTCCACTTCGACGCTGCCGGCTCGCACGCTGATGCGGTGCCCGCCCGCCCGGTATTGCTGTGCCAGACAGGGCAATTCACTGGTGATCAGCCGGGCCAGCGCACCAAGCCGATAGCGTTCGGGGTAGCGGGTATCGATGCCGAGACGTCCCAGCGGGGTCGCCGTGACCGGTCCGACGCAGAACACCGCGACGTTGGTGCGCAGGGCACTCACCAGACATTCCAGGGCGCCAAGAGCTTTCGCGCGTTCCAGCAGTGATGCGACAGCCGGGGCACTGGTGAAGCTGACCGCATCGATATCGCCGTTGATGATCATGGCCACCAGTTGGTCGATCCGCCGCGAGTCGTCCGGTGGCTCCCATCGATACACCGGCACCTTGATCACGTGGGCTCCCGCCCGGGCCAGCGCCTCACAGATATCGGTGTCGGGCTCCCATTCGCTGGCCGCACCATGCAGCTGGACCGCGATCCGGAGCTGCTCGACGCCCTCGGTGAGCAACCGCTCCAGCACCTCGACCGAGGATTCCGACTCGGGGCTCCATTCCTCGCACAGTCCGGCCTGCCGGACCGCGCCGCGGGCCTTGGGGCCGCGGGCCAGGATGCGGGTCGACTGCAGCGCGGTGGTGAGTTCGTCGGAGACGTCCCAGCCGTGGGCCGCCTCGATCCAGCCTCGGAAGCCGATCCCGGTGGTCACCACCACCAGATCCGGCGGGTCGTCGATCAGCTGGGCGGTGACCCGTTGCAGCTCCACGTCGTCCACCAGGGGGACGATCCGGATCGCCGGGGCATGCACGACGGCGGCGCCGCGGCGCTCCAGCAGCGTGATGAACTCCTCAGCCCGGCGCGCCGCGGTGACTCCCACGGTGAACCCGGCGAGGGGTTCAGCGACTTCTGATCTCGATGAATCCATCGACCACCCTGACGTCGTAGACCGGCAGTGCGTGTGACTCGTCGTCGAGGCACCGACCGTCGACAAGGGAGAACACCTGCTTTCCCAGCGGGGAGGCGACGGTTGGTTCGCCGCGCCGGTCCCGGTGATTCCGCGCGACATTACCGCCGCCCGGCCGATGGGGTCGATGTTGCCCACCGCCGCCAGGGTGCCGTCGGACAGCAGGAACAGTGCGGCCTGCTCACCGTCGGCCAGCAGCACGGCCACGCCGCGACCGGCGAGCAGCGCGCCGCGCCGGCACGCCGGCGTCCAGGTCCCGGCGTCCAGCCCTACGCGGGCGTCTGCAAGAACTGTCATGGTGTACCAGCCTCCCCAGGCCTTGATAGAGCGACGGTGTTTCGCAACTGTTACGGGCGGCTTTCGGCCGCGTTGACGGTGGCCGGCATGCCCAGCAGCAGCGGCACCTTCCGTGGCCCGCTGTCGTCGAAGGCGACGGTCGGATCCGGCTGGCCGGGGCGTTGACGAACGATACGAAGCGGGCCAGTTTCTCCTGGTCGTTGAGCACACCGGCCCATTCGTCGGAGTAGCCGCCCACGTGCCGGGCCATCGCCTCGTCCAGATCGGCGGCGATGCCGAGGGCGTCGTCGCAGACCACCGACCGGATGTGATCGAGCCCACCGTCGATGCTGTCCTGCCAGACCGCGGTGCGCTGCAACCGGTCCGCGGTGCGGATGTAGAACATCAGATAGCGGTCGATGTAGCGGACCAGCGTGTCGGAGTCGAGGTCACCAGCGAGCAGCTGGGCATGCTTGGGATTGGCCCCACCGTTGCCGCCGACGTAGAGATTCCAGCCCTTTTCGGTGGCGATGACCCCGACGTCCTTGCCGCGAGCCTCGGCACATTCGCGCTGGCACCCCGACACCCCCATCTTGATCTTGTGCGGTGACCGCAGTCCGCGGTAACGCAGTTCGAGATCGACGGCCATCGCCACCGAGTCCTGGACGCCGTATCGGCACCAGGACGAGCCGACGCAGCTCTTCACTGTCCGCAGCGATTTGCCGTAGGCGTGCCCGGATTCCATGCCGGCATCGACCAGTCGCTTCCAGATCAGCGGCAGTTGTTCCACGCGTGCGCCGAAGAGGTCGATGCGCTGGCCGCCGGTGATCTTGGTATAGAGGCCGAAATCACGGGCCACCTCGGCGATCACCATCAACTTCTCCGGGGTGACCTCGCCACCGGGCAGCCGGGGCACCACCGAGTAGGTGCCGTTGCGCTGGATGTTGGCCAGGAAGTGGTCGTTGGTGTCCTGGAGTGCGGCCGCCTCACCGTCGAGAATGTGATCCGAGGAGGTGGATGCCAGTATCGAGGCCACAGCCGGCTTGCAGATGTCACAGCCGGAGCCGGTGCCGTACTGCCCGATGAGCCCCGAGAAGGTGCGGATTCCGGTGGAGGCGATGATCTGGAACAGTTCGGCCCGGGTCTGCTCGAAATGCTCACACAGCGCCCTGGACATCGCCACGCCCTGCGACTCGAGTAGCCGTTTGAGCATGGGAATGCAACTGCCACAAGAGGTTCCCGCAGCGGTGGCGCACTTGACGGCCGGTACGTCGTGGGCGCCTTCGGTGATGGCATCGCAGATGGCGCGTTTGGATACCGCGTTGCACGAGCAGATCTGCGCCTCGTCGGGCAGTGCTCCGACACCCACCTCGGCACCGGCCGGTGAGATCAACGTCGCCGGGTCGGCGGGCAGTGGCCGGCCGACCAGCGGACGCAGGGTGGCGTAGGCGCTGGCGTCGCCGACCAGGACGCCACCCAACAGCGTCGACACATCGTCGGAGACGACGAGTTTGGCGTAGGTCTGGTTGACGGCGTCGTTGAGCACCACCTCGAGTGCACCCGGGGTCGCCGCGTGCACGTCACCGAAGCTGGCGACATCGACGCCGAGCAGCTTGAGTTTGGTGGACAGATCCGCACCCGGGAACTCGGCGGTGCCGCCGACCAGCCGGTCGGCCACCACCTCGGCCATCGTGTAGCCCGGCGCGACCAGGCCGTAGCAGCGCCCTTCGACGGCGGCGACTTCACCGATGGCGTACACACAGGGATCGGCTGTGGCACAGCTGATGTCGGTCAGGACGCCGCCGCGCTCGGCGATCGGCAGGCCGCAGTCACGGGCCAGCTGGTCGCGCGGGCGCACACCGGCGGAGAAGACCAGCACCGCGGCATCGAGCCGGTCGCCGTTGGACAGCGACACCGTCAGCCCCTGCTCGGTCTCGACGATGTCGGTGGAGGCGACGTCGGTGTGCACGACGATGCCCAGATCGGTGATGAGCCGGTTCAGCAGCGCGCCGCCACCCTCGTCGACCTGCAGGGGCATCAGCCTCGGGGAGCGTTCCAGCACATGCGGAGTCAGGCCCAGCAGCCGCAGCGCGTTGGCCGCTTCCAGGCCCAGCAGGCCGCCACCGACCACGATGCCCGCCGCCGGACGCGCCTGCGCTGCGGCCGCGCGGATCGCGTCGAGGTCCTCCAGCGTCCGGTAGACGAAGCAGCGGTTCAAGTCGCTGCCCGGGATGGGCGGCACGAACGGGTACGACCCGGTGGCCAGCACCACGGCGTCGTAGTCGATGCGCTCCCCTGTCCCGGTGCGGACCTGGCGCGCCTCCCGGTCGATCGCGGTGGCCGGCTGTCCGATCCGCAGGTCGACCAGATCGTCTCCGGCGTAATCGTTTCCGGCCAGAGCCAGTGCGCTGCGGTCCCATCCGTCGATGTAGGAGGACAACCCCACCCGGTCGTAGGCCGCGGTCGGTTCCTCGCACAGGATGACCACCCGCCAGGCTCCGTCGCGGTCGCGGTCGCGCAGCGCCTCGACGAACCGGTGACCGACCATGCCGTGACCGACGACCACGACGGTCCGGACCGAGGCGGTCATGCGGCGGCCGCGGCGCTGTCGACCGCGGGGGTTCCGGTGCCGGTGACGGTGGCCTTCTTCGGGGTCCGCACATAGGCCACCCAGGTGATCACCGCGCACACGATGTAGAAGCCCAGGAACACCCAGAACGCCATGGTCGCGGATTTCGCCGGCGACAGGTAGGACGCCCGCAGGGCGATGTTGACGCCGACCCCGCCGAGGGCGCCGATGGCTCCGGCAATCCCGATCAGCGCTCCTGACATCCGCAGCGACCACGCGCTGCGCTCGGTCGCGCTGAGCTGGCCCATCCCCCGCGACTTGGCCTCGAAGATCGACGGAATCATCTTGTAGGTGGAGCCGTTGCCCATGCCGGACAGCACGAACAGGGCGATGAATCCGGCGATGAAGGCCACCATGGTGGCGCCCGATGCCGGGCCGGGGGCCGCGTCGTCGATCTCGCCTGCGGCGACCAGCCAGGCGGCGGCGGCGATCATCGCACCGAAGGTGTAGAGGGTGACTTTGCCGCCGCCGAAGCGGTCGGACAGCCAGCCGCCCAGCGGGCGCGACAGCGACCCGAGCACCGGGCCGAGGAAGGCGATCTGCGCGGCATGCAGCGACGCCTGCGCGGTCATCGCCGGGGTGACCGGGCCGCCGTGGGACAGCCCGGCCAGGAAGTTGATCTGCAGCACCTGGCCGAACGCGAAGCCGAACCCGATGAACGATCCGAAGGTGCCGATGTACAGCAGCGAGATCAGCCACGAATCGCGGTGCGCCAGAACCTCGATCATCGACCGTGCGTCGGTGCGCTGGTTGGTCAGATTGTTCATCCGCAGCGCGGCACCGACTGCGGCCAGCGCGATCAGCACCAGGTAGACGGCGCACACCAGATGTGGGGACCGGTTGCCCACGGTGGCGATCACCAGCAACCCGACGATCTGGATGACGGCGACGCCGATGTTGCCGCCGCCGGCATTGAGTCCCAACGCCCAGCCCTTGTACCGCTGGGGGTAGAAGGCGTTGATATTGGCCATCGACGAGGCGAAGTTGCCGCCGCCGAGACCGGCGAAGGCGGCCACGATCAGGAAGGTGGTGTACGAGGTGCCCGGGTGGGCCATGAAGTACAGCGTCAGCACGGTCGGGACCAACAGCGCCAGCGCCGAGAAGATGGTCCAGTTCCGGCCGCCGAATCGAGCGACGGCGAACGTGTAGGGAATCCGCAGGATGGCGCCGACCAGGGTGGGCAGCGCCACCAGGAAGAATTTTCCCGCCGCGTCGATGTGATAGACGTTCTGCGGCATGAACAGCACCATCACCGACCAGATCGACCACACCGAGAAGCCGACGTGCTCGGCGACGATGGACCAGATCAGGTTACGCCGAGCGACTTTCGCGCCGCCGGAGGTCCAGGCGTCGACGTCCTCGGCGTCCCAGTCGTCGATGTCGTAGCGGTTACGGGTCCCGGAAAGCGGCGAACGCGGCGGCGAAAATGGCTGCGAAAGGGGCTGCGAAAGGGGCTGCGAAAGGGGCATAGCTCTCACGGTAGGAATTCTTTGTTGCAAGCCTGGTGCACGCGGTGATCGGGGTGTCACATCCTGCTCACTTTCGCCGCCACCCGGCGGTGAGGTCAGTACACGTCCCGGACATAACGTTTGGCGGCGATCAGTTCCCGCTTGTAGTCGTGGGCGGCCTCGGCGCTGAGCCGGCCGTGGGTCGTGATGATGGTGCTCAGTGCGGAGTCCACCCCGGCGGCCATGCTGGTGGCGTCTCCACAGACGTAGAGGTGCGCACCGTCGCGCAACCAGCCCCAAAGTTGCGCGCCGTTGTCGATCATCTTGTTCTGCACGTAGATTCGCGCCTTTTGGTCGCGCGAGAAGGCGAGGTCGAGCCGGCTGAGGAATCCGTCGCTGACCATGTCGGTCAGATCGTCGCGGTAGTAGAAGTTCTCGGCGCGGTGCCGGTCGCCGAAGAACAACCAGTTGCGACCGGTGTGGCCCAGGGCGCGGCGCTCCTGCAGGAAGCCGCGGAACGGGGCGATGCCGGTGCCGGCGCCGATCATCACGATCGGGGCGCAGCGGTCCTGCGGCGGCCGGAAATGGGGTGAGCGCTGCAGGAAGATCGGGGTGGTGGTGTGCGCGGCGCGATCTGCCAGATAGGTCGAGCACACTCCGCCGCGCCGTACGCCACCGATGCCGGGATAGCGCACGATCGACACCGTCAACTGGACTTCGTGTGGACTGATCAGCGGACTGGATGAAATCGAATAAAACCGTGGTGTCAGGCGAACCAGCACGTCCTGCCACTGCCGCGCACTGGCCCGAACGGTGACCGCCCGCACCGCGTCGATGCCGTGCCGTACGCCGCGCAGACGCTGGACCGCGGACCTGTCGGTGGCCGCCTCGGCGAGGAAGCCGGCCAGGTCCGGGGTCAGGCGACAGATGTCGTAGTGCTGGGTCAGCGCCTGGCGTAGTGCGCATTCCGCGCCGTCGACCTCGACGGCTTCGTCACCGCGCAACCCGGTGGCCGCCAGCCACTCGGTGACGTCGTCGGCGTTGTTGGCCGGGAGCACGCCGAGGGAGTCGCCGACCGAATAGTCGACATCGTGCTCGGACAGGTCGAAGCCGAACTGGCGCACCTCCTTGGCCGCCGAGGCCGGGGTGAGCCGAATGTTGCGGCTGAGCGGGGCACGGACGGGGCGGGCCCGGGTGAACGGCTGGACCGGTTCGACGACGGTCGAAAGCGGCTGCACCGCTGCGGGATTCACCAGTTGAACGATTCGCCGTGTCCACTGTTGCAAGGCGGTGGTGTCGTGCGTCTCGCAGTCACTGCGATCGAGCAGCCGGACGGCGCCCAGCTCGGCCAGCCGGGCGTCCAGGGAGCGGGCGTGCCCGCAGAACTGCCCATAGGAGCGGTCGCCGATCCCGAGCACCGCGAACCGCAGCCCGTCCAGTTCCGGAGCGGACGGTGCCTGCAGCCGGGTCCAGAAGTCGGCGCCGTTGTCCGGCGGACCGCCGTCACCGAACGTGCTGGTCACCACGAAGACCTCGCCGGCCCGCACCAGCTGATCGGGTGTCACGTCAGCCATTACCGCCAGTTGGGCCCGGGCACCGTGGGCGGCGATGTCGTCGACCAGCCGGCCGGCGAGTTCCTCGGCGTTGCCGGTCTGCGACGCCCACAGCACCAACGGGACGCCGTCGGTGATCGGCGCAGCCGGCCGCACCGGCCGGGCCGGCCGGTCGGTGGCGCCGACCGGCCGCAGTCGCACGGCGCACACCTTCAGTTCCGGTTGCAGGGAATCCGGGTCCACCGCGTCATTGGTCACCGCGTTGACGGTGAGTTGCTCGCCGTGCTCGTCGTTCCAGTGGAACGGCGCGAAACAGCTTCCCGGCCGCACCCGGTCGGTCACGACGGCGGGCAGCACCACCCGGCCGCGCCGGGACCGCACCTCGACCGGCTGGCCGTCGGCGATGGCCAGGGCGTCGGCGTCGGCGGGGTGGATCTCGAGCAACGGCCCGTCGTCGAGCCGGGCGAGCGTGTTCACCCGGCCGGTTTTGGTCATGGTGTGCCATTGGTGCGGTAGCCGCCCGGTGTTCAACACCAGCGGGTAGTCGCCGTCCGGGCATTCGTCGGGTGGCATGTGCGGACGAGCGTGGAACACCGCCCGTCCCGACGGGGTGGGAAACCGCAGCCGACCGTCGGTGAGATAGCGGATCGGGTGGCGAGTGGCCTGGTCGCCGGGTGGGCACGGCCACTGCAGCGAGCCCTGCTGAAGGCGCGAATAGCTGGCGCCGCGAAGGTCGTAACCGGTGCGCGGGTTGGCGAAGCGGCGGATCTCGTCGAACACCTGCTCACTCGACCGGTAGGCGAAGTGTTCGCCGTAACCCATCGCCGAGGCGACCTCGCAGATCAGCTGCCAGTCCGGCCGGGCTTGGCCCACCGGCGCGACGCAGCGCCGGACCAGGGTCAGGTTACGTTCGGAGTTGACCATCACCCCGTCGGACTCGGCCCACAGGGCAGCCGGCAGCACGACGTCGGCATACCGATTGGTGGCGGTGTCGGCGTAGGCGTCCTGGGTGACGACCAGTTCGGCGGCCTGCAGACCGCGAATCACCGTGTCCCGGTTGGCCACCGAGGCCACCGGGTTGGTGCAGATGATCCAGCACGCCTTGATCGTCCCGGCGGCCAGCTGGTCGAACATGCCGATGGTGCCGGTTCCGGCGTCGGCACGCAGGGTTGCCGGCGGCAGCTCCCAGACCGATTCGACGAAGGCCCTGTCCTCGGCCGAGGCCACCGAGCGCTGACCGGGCAGACCCGGCCCCATGTACCCCATCTCGCGCCCGCCCATCGCGTTGGGCTGGCCGGTCAGCGACAGCGGGCCGCTGCCGGGACGGCAGATGGCACCGGTGGCCAGGTGCAGGTTGCAGACGGCGTTGGTGTTCCAGGTGCCGTGGGTGCTTTGGTTGAGACCCATCGTCCACAGCGACAGCCATTGGCCGGCCTGCGCGATCATCGTTGCCGCCGTGCGAATATCGGCCTCGGACAGACCGGTGATGGCGGCCACGTCCGACGGCGGGTAGCCGGCCAGGAACTCCGGCATCGCCGCCCATCCCTCGGTGTGCTCGGCGATGAAGTCGGTGTCGATGTCACCGGAGCTGACCAGCAGATGCAGCAGACCGTTCAGCAGCGCCAGGTCGGTGCCGGGGCGGATCTGCAAGAACAGGTCGGCATTCGCGGCGGTGGCCGTGCGGCGCGGGTCGACGACGATCAGTTTGGCTCCGGCCCGCATCCGGTCGGCCATCCGCAGATACAGGATCGGATGACAGTCGGCCATATTCGATCCGATGACGAAAAACAAGTCGGCACAGTCGATGTCGTCATAGGAGCCGGGCGGCCCGTCGGCACCGAGGGATTGTTTGTATCCCGATGCGGCGCTGGCCATGCATAGCCGGGAATTGGACTCGAGGTTGACCGTGCCGATGAAGCCCTTGGCCAGCTTGGTCGCCAGGTACTGAGCTTCCAACGACATCTGGCCCGACACGTACAGCGCGATGGAATCCGGACCGTGCCGGTCGCGGATCTGCCGCAATCGGGTGCCGGCGGCGGCCACCGCAACGTCGACATCGGCGGCGACCAGGTCCCCGCCGCGCACCCGCATCAGGGCGGTGGCCGCCCGCCCGTCGTCCGCCGCCATCAACTCGGCGTGCGTGGCGCCCTTGGTGCACAGCCGCCCGTGATTGGCCGGATGGAGCCGGTCACCGACGACCTCGGCGATGACCGGACCCTCGCGGCCGGGCCTGGTGTGTACCTCGATGCCACACCCGACACCGCAATACGAGCATGCGGTGCGGATGTGCTCACCGTGTTCGGTCCGAGCAGCCACCCACGCGACCCTGCCGGGCCGAGGTTACGGGCGGTGCCGGCCCGCGTTATGGCCGCGATAAACCGCGCTCACATCGGCGCGACCGGCAGTGTGAGATCGAAGCGGGCTCAGGGCGAACGGAAAGTTTCGGCTACCCGAAACCAAAGATACGAGCTATCGTGAAAACATGACGAGCGTCGAGCAGGTGCGAGCAGCCCTTGCCGCGCCCGGTGCGCAGGTTTCCATCGCGGGTGTGCCGTGGCCGGTCTACAAGCTGGTGGCGCTACTGCTCGGGATGCTCACCTTCGTCGTGGTCGGCATCATCACGGCGCAGGCCGCCCCGGCCGTGTTGACCGCCGCGGCGATCTCCACGCTGGTGTGGCTGGTATTCGGCCGAGGCCGCAGCCCCCGCGCCTAGCGCTCCAGAATCTTCTTCAGCGCGGCCAGGTCGGCAGCCACTGCCCTGGCGTCGGCGGCGAAATCCTCGTCGGACATGCCCGGCCGGCGCCGCAGCGTGAAGACGATCTCGCACCACTGGTCACCGGCGGGCACGACGCGCAGCGGATTGAAAACCGGCTCCCCTGACGGCAGGGTGACGACGTGGTCGAGCACGCCGAGATCATTGGCCGGGGTGAATTCGATGGTGATCTCGCCCATCGGCGACTGCGCCACCCACGTGTCGGCGACCTTGGTCAGCTCGCCTTGCGCCAATCCGGCGGCCCACTGCGGTAGATGCGCCGGATCAGCGGCGTAGTGGTACACATCGGTTGCTGACCGATTGATCCACGCGCTGATGTGCCGGGACTCGCTGCAGGCAGCATCGTCCATGTCGTCCATGACCTCATCATCGCCCCAGCCACCGCCCCGAGGGAAGCGTTCGAACATCCACGAACCGCGCGAGCCATTCTCTGGACAAACCGCTCGAGCGTCATGAGAATTTGCTGGTGCATACGGGGGATTCGCAGACACTGCGACAGGTAGCGCTGGCCAGTTATGTCGGCTCGGCCATCGAATTCTACGATTTCTTCATCTACGGCACCGCTGCGGCGCTCGTCTTCCCCACGGTGTTCTTCCCCCATCTGGGCCACGTGATGGCCATCGTCGCCTCGTTGGGGACGTTTGCGGCCGCATTCGTCTCCCGTCCGATCGGTGCGGTGGTGTTCGGCCATTTCGGCGACCGGATCGGCCGGCAACGGACATTGGTCTGCACACTGCTGCTGATGGGTGTGGCCACCGTGGGCGTCGGGCTCATTCCGGGGGCGGCCACGATCGGCGTCGCGGCACCACTGCTGCTGACCGTGCTGCGGGTGTTGCAGGGATTCGCCGTGGGCGGCGAGTGGGCCGGCTCGGCCCTGCTCAGCGCCGAGTACGCGCCACCGCATCAGCGCGGCCGCTACGGCATGTTCACCCAGATGGGCTATGGCACCGCGCTGGTCCTGGCGAACCTGGTGTTCCTGGTCGTCTACCTCACCTGCGGTCAGACCAGCGCGGCGTTCGTCGAGTGGGCATGGCGAATTCCGTTTCTGCTCAGCGTTGTCCTCATCGTCACCGCCCTGCTGGTGCGGATGAGCGTCAAGGAGACCCCGGCCTTCGCCGAGGCTGCGGCCGACACCCATAGCGAGGTCCCCCTGGCCGCCCTGGCCCGCGACCAGGGCCGACAGCTCCTGCTCGCGGCGGGCGCGGTGATCGGGGTCCTTGCGCTGGTGTACGAGACCGGCACCTTCTTCACCCACTACGCCACCGCACACCTGAAGTACTCCACGGACTTCGTGCTCCTGGTCGGGGTGCTCGGCGGCGTGTGCACCGTGGCGTGCGTCACCGCATCGGCGATAGTCAGCGACCGCTGCGGCCGGCGGCTGCCCCTGACGGTCGGGTATCTGCTGGCGGTCCCGTGGTCGCTGGTGGTGTTTCCGTTGATCGAAAGCCGCGATCACGTCCTCTACGCCGTCGCCATCGTCGTCACCTACGCGATCATCGGCATCGCGATGGGCCCGCTGGCGTCATTCATCCCGGAGACCTTTGCGGTCGCATACCGCTATACCGGGGCCGGTGTGGCGCACAACACCGGCGGAATCATCGGCGGCGGGGTGCCGCCGGTGATTTCGGAGTATCTTCTCGACACCTATGGCAGCTGGAGCATCGCGGTGATGCTGGCCGGGCTGGCGCTGACCAGTCTGGTGTGCGTTCGTCTGCTGAAAGAGACTGCGCAACCGGTTCATTCGCGCTCGGGGCAGTGAATCCCACAGACGCATGCGTCGATCGACGGGCACGTGCACTCCATCGCCCACTCGATGATCTGCCGCGCCCGGACCAGGGTGGCCAGCGCGGAATCGATCTCGGCCAGTTTGGCCTGCGCCAGGGTCCGGCTGGCGGGGCGCCCCGGCGCGTCATCGCCGAGCAGCACCAGGATCTCGTCCAGGGCGAACCCGGCCGCCTTGCACAGCCCGATCACCTCCAGCCTGGTCAGCACGGCCTCGTCGTAGCGGCGCTGGCCGCCGATCCGGGCCGGCGCGGGCAGCAGGCCGATCTTCTCGTAGTAGCGCAGCGCGGTCGGAGCCAGCGAGGTTCGGCGTGCGACCTCACCGATGGTCAGAGCGGTACCCATACTCTCCTCCAGTCACCGTCCGGCCGACGGGCTTGACTTAGAGCCAACTCTAAGTCGTTCACTATCGCTATGGAGACCCTGCGAGCCAGCCGCTACGCCCTGCTTCGGACCTACCGCCGCGACGGCACCGGTGTCGACACCCCGATCTGGTGCCACCTCGACGGGCACACCCTGGTGTTCCGCACCAAAGCGGGTCCCAAGACCAGGCGGATCGTCAACGACCCACGGGTGCAACTGCGGGTGTGCGACTACCGGGGCCGCGCTCCCGCCGGGGCCCCCGTCATCACCGGGCAGGCCACCATCCTGACCGGCGACCAGGCGACCCGGGCCAATCAGCGGCTGCACACCCGGTACGGCTGGCAGTACAACCTCGTTCCCCTGCTGCCGCTACCGGGGGTCGACAACGTCGACGCCGGCCTGCCGTGGCGAGAGAAGTGGCAGCGGCTCCGCGACCGGGACGTCTGGCCGGGAAGCGTGATCGTGCAGGTCGAGCTAGCCGCCTAGACAGCCCGGTCCGAGCAGGGCCTTCAGATCCCCCATCAGCGCTGAGGAGGGGGTCACCCGCAATGACTGGTCGAGTTCCAACGTGGTGATCCGGTCCCCGCTGATCAGCCGCAGATGCACCTGCGACGTCCCGGGATGGCGGGCCAGCACCTGTTTGAGCGCGGTGACCTTGTCGATGGTGCACTGCCGGGTGGGCAGACTCACCGCCACCGGCCGGTCAGGCTGTGCATTCGAGAAGTCGGGCACGACAAGCTCGTTGGCGATCAGCGAGATGCGATCGTCTTGGATTCGCACCTTGCCGCCGACCAGAACCACCGCGTCGTCGGCGATCTCGGCACCGAACAGCGAATACGTCTGCGGGAAGAACATCACCTCGATACCACCGGTGAGGTCCTCCAACTGCGCTGAGGCCCAGGGCATTCCGTTCTTGTTGACCCGCCGGTTGACCGCGGCCAGGATTCCGCCGACGCGGACCTGGGTGTCGTTGGCGACGTCGCCGTCGAGGATGGCCGGGATCTGGGTGTCGACCTGGGCGGCCAACAAGTGCGCGACCCCGTTGAGCGGATGGCCGGAGACATAGAGGCCCAACATCTCCCGCTCCAGGGCCAACTTGTGCTTGTCGTCCCACTCCTCGTCCGGCACCCGGATGGTGAACGCAGAATCACTCGTATCGCTGTCATCCGAGCCACCGCCGAACAGGTCGAACTGTCCGATCGCCTCGGCCTTCTTGGTACCCAGCACCGAGTCGACCGCATCGGTGTGCACCAGGAACAGGCCCTTGCGGGGATGTTTCAGCGAGTCGAACGCACCGGCCTTGATCAACGATTCGGTGACCTTCTTGTTGCAGGCCGCGATGTCGATCTTGTTGAGATAGTCGGAGAAATCGGTGAAATTGCCCTTGTCGGTGCGGGTGGCGATCAACGAGCTGACCACGTTGGCGCCGACGTTGCGAATAGCGCCCAGCCCGAACCGGATATCGCTGCCCACCGAGGCGAAGTTCTGCACCGACTCGTTGACGTCAGGAGGCAGCACGGTGATGCCCAGTCGGCGGCAGTCGGCCAGGTAAACCGCAGCCTTGTCCTTATCGTCGCCGACCGAGGTGAGCAGGCCGGCCATGTACTCGGCCGGATAGTTCGCCTTGAGGTAGGCCGTCCAGTAGGACACCAGCCCATAGCCGGCGGCGTGCGATTTGTTGAACGCGTACCCGGCGAACGGCAGGATGGTGTCCCACAACGCCTTGACCGCTTTCTCGGAGAAGCCGTTGGCGGTCATCCCCTCCTTGAAGCCCTGATACTCGGCCTCGAGCACCTCAAGTTTCTTCTTGCCCATGGCTTTTCGCAGCGCGTCGGCCTTGCCCATCGAGTAGGAGGCGACCTTCTGAGCGATGAACATGATCTGCTCTTGGTAGACGATCAGGCCGTAGGTCTCGGCCAGGATCTCCTTGAGCGGCTCCTCCAGCTCCGGATGGATCGGCTTGATCGCCTGCCGGTTGTTTTTGCGGTCGGCGTAGTCGTTGTGGGCGTTCATGCCCATCGGCCCGGGCCGGTACAGCGCCAGCACCGCGACGATGTCGTTGAACTCGGTGGGCTGCATGCGGCGCAGCAGGTCGCGCATCGGGCCGCCGTCGAGCTGGAACACGCCCAGGGTGTCACCCCGCCCGAGTAGCTCGTAGGCCTTCGGATCGTCGAAGGGCAGCGTGTCCAGATCGAGGTCGATGCCGCGGTTGGCTTTGATGTTCTCGATGCAGTCGCCGATGATCGTCAGGTTCCGCAGACCGAGGAAGTCCATCTTCAGCAGGCCGATGGCCTCGCACGACGGGTAGTCCCAGCCGGTGATGACCGCACCGTCCTGCGGCCGCTTCCACAGCGGAATGGCCTCCATCAACGGCTCGGAGCTCATGATCACCGCACAGGCGTGCACACCGGCGTTGCGAACCAGCCCTTCCAGGCCGCGCGCGGTCTCGTAGATCGTGCGGACGTCGGGGTCGGTGTCGATCAGCCCGCGAACCTCGGCGGCCTCCTTGTACCGCTCGTGGTTGGGGTCGGTGATCCCCGACAGCGGGATGTCTTTGGCCATGATCGGCGGCGGGAGCGCCTTGGTGATCCGGTCGGCGATCGCGAAGCCCGGCTGACCGTAGTGGACCCGGGCTGAATCCTTCAGCGCCGCCTTGGTTTTGATGGTGCCGAAGGTGATGACCTGGGCAACGCGGTCGCTGCCCCACTTCTCGGCGGCGTAGCGCACCATCTCACCGCGGCGGCGGTCGTCGAAGTCGATGTCGATATCGGGGGCCGACGGCCGCTCGGGGTTGAGGAACCGTTCGAACAGCAGCCCGTGCGGAATCGGGTCGATGTTGGTGATGCCGAGCGCATAGGCCACCAGCGAGCCCGCCGCCGAGCCGCGGCCCGGCCCGACCCGGATGTCGATGGAGCGCGCGTAGTTGATCAGGTCGGCCACGATCAGGAAGTAGGACGGGAAGCCCTTGCCGCAGATGACGTCGATCTCGTAGCTGGCCCGGTCGGTGTACTCCGGTGGCACCCCGTCCGGGAACCGCCGCCGCAGGCCGGCCTCCACCTCGTGGCGCAACCACGAGCCCTGGTCGTGCCCCTCGGGAACCGGGAAGATCGGCATCCGGTCCGAGGGCGCCCACACGTCGGCATAGGACTGCACCCGCTCGGCGATCAGCAGCGTCGAATCGCAGGCGCCGGGCACCTGATCGTCCCAGAGAGCGCGCATCTCGGCCGCCGACTTCAGGAAGTAGCCGTCACCGTCGAACTTGAACCGGTTGGGGTCGGACAGCGTCTTGCCGGTCTGGACGCACAGCAGCGCCTCGTGGTTGTGCGCCGCGTCGCGGGTCACGTAGTGGCAGTCGTTGGTGGCCAGCGGCGGGATACCCAGCTTGCGGCCCACCTCGAGCAGGCCCTCGCGGACGCGACGCTCGATCGACAGGCCGTGGTCCATCAGTTCCAGGAAGAAGTTGTCCGGCCCGAAGATCTCCCGCCACTTGGCGGCCGCCTCCAGCGCCTCCCGCTCATGCCCGAGCCGCAACCGGGTCTGCACCTCGCCCGACGGGCAGCCGGTGGTGGCGATGATGCCTTCGGCGTGCTCGGCGATGATCTCGGCATCCATCCGCGACCACTTGCCGAGCTGGCCCTCGAACGAGGCCCGCGACGACAGCTTGAACAGGTTGCGCAGCCCGGTCGCGTTCTCGGCGACCATCGTCATGTGGGTGTAGGAACCGCTGCCCGACACGTCGTCGCTCTTCTGGCCGGGATCGCCCCACAGGATGCGGCGGGTGTCGAATCGCGAAGCCGGGGCGATGTAGGCCTCCACACCGATGATCGGCTTGATGCCGACCTTGGTGGCCGCGTTGTAGAACTCACTGGCCCCGAACATGTTTCCGTGGTCGGTCATGCCGATGGCGGGCATCTGGAGGCGCTGGGCCTCGGCGAGCATGGGGGAAATCTTCGCGGCACCGTCGAGCATCGAGTACTCGGTGTGGTTGTGAAGGTGTACAAACGAGCCGGCAGGAGTTCCAGTACCCATAGGCCCGTCAGTCTAGGGCTGCCGGCCGACACACTTCGGCGTGTCGCGTCACGTGTCTGGCGGACGTCGGCGAATCGGCTGGACACCGCCGGGACCGCGATCATGGAGGTGTTAAATGTTCTCGCCGAAGCCCCCGCTGCGCAGCGTCGGCACCGACCCGGACTACCGGTTCACGCTGGCCAATGAACGGACGTTCCTGGCCTGGCTGCGTACCGGGCTGGCGCTGCTCGCCGGTGCGGTGGCATTGGCGAGCCTGGTCCACGACTTCGGTCCGCGCCCGTTCCGGATCGCCATCACGATCCTGCTGCTGGTGCTGTCGCTGATCGTCACCGCCGGCTCCTATCTGCGCTGGGACCGCACCGAGCGGGCCTTACGCGAGCAGCGGCCGCTGCCCACCGATCCGATGCCGCGCATCATCGTGGCCGGGGTGGCGATCATCATCGTCGCCGCGGCCGTCCTGGTGTTTCTGGCCGAGTTCGGCCGGTAGATGGACCCGGAGCAGACTCTCCTCGACGCCCAGGGGGTGGCCGAGCGCACGGCGCTGGCCTGGCAGCGCACGTTCATCGGCCTGCTCGCGGTCGGCGCACTCGTGGTGCGCTGGACCATCGCCGAGCGTTTCCCGGCGTGGCCGGGTGTGATCTTGACCGCGCTGGTCGGGTTGGCCGGCCTGTTCCTGGTGCGCTGGCGTTACGAACGCGTGCGCCGCACGGTACGCGCGGGCCAAACGCCCGCGTCGCGCTACCTGGTTCCGGGAGCGGCGATCTTCATGGTCGTGGTCATCCTCGGCGTGGGCGCGGGCATTCTCTTCGAATACACCCACCTCTGAGCAGGCCGTCAGGACTCGTCGCGCAACATCCTGGCGATGTCGCCGGCCTGCTCGGCGGTCACGTCACCGGAGAGCTGCAGCACCTCCCCGTTGATCGGCTCGGTGATCTTCGGGGCCCACACCACGACACCGCCGCGGACGAAGGCCACCTGCTGCCCGATGTGAGCGGTCGTGTAGTCGGCGAACGCACGGGCCGACTCGGTGGTCATAGTCACCTGCACGAGTTGCTTGTTGGTCAGCGGATTCAGGAACGAGTCCACATCGACGAGCTGCAACCGCAACGCCTCCGGCTCGAGGTCGTAGACCGCCGACTTCAGGATGTCGCAGGTGTGCATGGGCTGATCCGGCGGTGTCGGCGGCGGCGGCACGCATTCTTCGGGAGTGGTCACGAAGGCGCCGATCACCGGCCGCAGGGCCAGCGGTTTGATGGTGTACACCGGCGGAGTCGTGGTGGTGGCGACCGCGCTGTTCTGTTCCTGCTGCTTCTGGAGCACACCGGGCGCCAGCAACACACCGAGGACCGGAAGCACGATCGCCAGCGCCGCCAGGGCCGCAGTCCCGGCGATCAGGAGCCGCCGGTTGCGGCGGGCGGTGTCGGTCATGGGCTCCTCGATTCGGCAGTGGTCACATCGGGGTCACATCGGGGTCATATCGGGCGGCTCACATCGGCACCGGTGCGCCGAAGCCCGGAATGATGCCCACCGGGATCACCGCCAGCAGGATCGCTCCCACCGCGAAGACGGCCAGAGTGCGCTTCGTCGGGGGCCGGTCGGATTCGGGCTGGCCGCCGACATAGAGCAGGAACACGATGCCGACGTCGAAGGCGATGATCACCCACCACCGGATCCAGTCCACCCCGGTCAAGAAGACCGGCACCATCAGCACCACACCGACGAGCATCGCGACGGGCCGCGCCCGCAGCAGGGCACCGAAGCGCGCGACCGGCACACCCGAGACATGTCCGATCGCGAACACCGACACGGCCAACACCGCGATGCCGTAAACCGTGGAGCCCAGCAGCGGGCCGACGCCGATACTGCCGACGAACCGGACGGCATCGCCGAAGCTCTGGTCGAACATCGGCAGGAAGGCCCGGCAGAACCAGTCGTGGTAGTCGACGTAATAGTGGAAGCCGCGCAGCAACTGGCCGATGGTGGGTTTGCCGGCCAGCGGATGGTTCATCGGCCCGTGCTGCACCTGGGCACACAGCTGCGCGGAGACGCCCCGGCGACCGAACGCGGCCAATGCGATCGCGATCAGAATCGCGGGCCCGAGCGCCAGCACGACGCTGGCCCGCAACGCCTTGGTGTCCAGGTGCCGCGCCAAGACCGTCAGCGCGGCCAGCACCCCGAGCCCGAACAGAAACGGGGTCGCCTCGTGGATCAGGGTCAACACCGCCAGCGTCACACCGTAGACAGCGCTGGCGATCACGGTCGCCCGGGCGGTGGTGGCCCTGGTCAGTGCCACGGCGAAGCCGATGAGCGCGGCACCGCCCAGCAAATCGGTGCGCGCCGAGAACAGGCCGAAGGCAAACCCGAAGGGCAGCACCGGAGTCAGCAGCGCCAGCAGCCGCCGCCGTTCGGAGCGACCCGACCGGACCGCCACCGACCAGGCCACCGCGGCCAGCCCGGCGACGAAGAACGCCGTCGGAATCCACCGCAGCACCGCCAGACCGACGAAGTAGTGGGCCTTGCCGAACAGCCCCAGCAGTTCACCGGCCAGTCCGCGCCGGATGAAGCCGACGGTGTAGTCGATGGCGAAATAGGAGTACCAGTAGCCGTCGGGGATCACCGTCACCGCGATCGTCATCAACACGGCGGCCCACACCACCAGCAGCACCGTGAACGTGATGTAGAAGCCGCGCCGGCTCCCGGTGTCGACCGTGGTGCTCGGCATCTCACCCCCACTGGCTAACGGCGGCCCGTGCCGCCGGGCGGCGTCGCCGCGACGATGAGTATAGGTTGCGCCGGGCTCGCGCCCTCGTCGGCGCGATCCGCTGCGCTGCGACTCAGCGACCTGGTCGAGCGGCCGCCTGCTGTCGTCGGGCCCGGCGCAGCGCGTCGCCGCTGAACACCGCCAGTGCCAGCCAGATCAGCCCGAAACCGACCCAGCGGGCGGTCGGCATCGGTTCATGGGCCACCACCACGCCCCAGGTCATCTGCATGGCCGGGGTGAGATACATCAGCAAGCCGAGGGTCACCAACGGCAGGCGCTGCGCAGCCGCGGCGAACATCAGCAGCGGGACCGCGGTGATGGGGCCCGACAGGATCATCAGCGCGATGTGGCCGGCTCCGTTGTTGGTGAACTGACCGTGGCCGGACAGCTGCAGCACCGCGAGATAGCCGATGGCGAAGGGGGCCGCGATCGCCGCCTCCAGCCCGACGCTGACCCGCGGGTCGACCGGCACCACCTTCTTGACCGCGCCGTACAGGCCGAAGGTGAAGGCCAGCCCCAGGGCGATGAACGGCGGGCCACCCACCTCGATCCCGAGCAGGACCACGGCCGCCAACGCGACCACCAGTGCCACCACCTGGGCGCGGTTGAGCCGCTCGCCGAAGATCAGCACCCCGAGCAGCACACTGACCAGTGGGTTGACGAAGTAGCCGAGCGCGGCATCGACCACGTGACCGTTGTTGACGGCATAGACGTAGATGACCCAGTTGCCGGAGACCAGCACCGAGGCGCACACCAGCAGCCCCCAGCTGCGCCGGGTGATCGCACGCACGTCCGCCAGCCGGTGCATCGCGATGATCACGCCGGCCATCAACACCATGGTCCAGACAATGCGATGGGCCAGGACTTCAAGGGCCCCAGCAGGTTTCAACAGCGGGAAGAACGCCGGGAACAAACCCCACGAGCCGTAGGCGCCGATGCCGTAGAGCAGACCGCCGGTCTTGGTGTCCTGTTTGGCGGCCGTCACGATTCGGCGCGCAGCGCATCGAGCGCGTGCTGCAGGTCGGCCGGGTACGGGCTGGTGATCTCCATCCGCCTGCCGTCGGCGGGATGGGCGAACGCGAGCGATCGGGCGTGCAGCCACTGCCGCTCCAGACCGAGCCGCTTGGCCAGCACCGGATCGGCACCGTAGGTCAGGTCCCCGGCGCAGGGGTGGTGCAGCGCAGCGAAGTGGACCCGGATCTGGTGAGTCCGCCCGGTCTCCAGGTGGATGTCGAGAAGGCTTGCCGCGCGGAACATCTCGAGGGTGTCGTAGTGGGTGATGCTGTGCCGTCCGGTCTCGGTGACGGCGAACTTCCAGTCGTGGCCGCGATGGCGGCCGATCGGCGCGTCGATGGTGCCACTGGACGGGTCGGGATGACCCTGCACCACCGCGTGGTAACGCTTGTCCACGGTGCGCTGCTTGAACGCCCGCTTGAGCAGGGTGTACGCCCGCTCGGACAGCGCCACGACCATGACCCCCGAGGTGCCGACATCCAGGCGGTGCACGATGCCTTGGCGTTCGTGGATGCCCGAGGTGCTGATCCGGAAACCGGCTGCCGCCAGGCCGCCCAGCACGGTCGGGCCGTGCCAGCCGACCGTGGCGTGGGCGGCCACCCCCGGCGGCTTGTCGACAGCGACGATGTCGGCGTCGGAGTACAGGATCGTCATGCCCTCGATCTCGACGGGCGTGTTCTCCGGCGGCGGGGCCTCCTCCGGGATCTGGACCGACAGCCACGCCCCGGCTTCCAGCCGATCCGACTTACCGACTCGGGCGCCGTCGAGCTCGACTCCGCCGTCCTCGGCGATGGTGGCCGCGACGGTGCGGGACAAACCGAGCAGCCTGGCCAGCCCGGCGTCCACACGCATGCCGGCCAAACCCTCCGGGACCGGCATCGACCGCTCCACCATCAGGCCGTCTCGGCCTCGTCGTCGGTGCTGTGCCCGGCTTTGCGCCGCCCGGTGGTGTCGAAGTCGTAGCCGAACAGCGACAGCGCGACCAGCAGGATGGCGCCGCCGACCACGGCCGGGTCGGCCACGTTGAACACCGGCCACCAGCCGATCGACAGGAAATCCACGACATGCCCGCGCAGCGGGCCGGGCGAGCGAAAGAACCGATCCACCAGGTTGCCCAGGGCGCCGCCGAGGATCATGCCCAGTCCAACGGCCCACCGCGGCGACACCAGCCGACGGCCCATCCAGAAGATGCCGACCACCACACCCGTGGCGACCAGCGTCAGGACCCAGGTGTACCCGGTGGCCATCGAGAAGGCCGCGCCGGAATTGCGCACCAGCGTCCAGGTGACGGTGTCCCCGATGATCGAGACCGGTTGGCCCGGGGTCAGCAGCTTCACGGCCAGCACCTTGGTGATCACGTCGAGTGCCAGCACCACCCCGGCCACCGACAGCAGCAGCCGCAGCCGGCGCGGGGCCGGCGCGACGACCTGCTGGTCACCGGCGTCGGTTACCGGTTCGGCGCTACCCCTGGTTTCGTCGGTCACTCCCCCATCATTCCCTAAACGCCTCGGCGGGCCGCCGTCCGGCCGGTGGGAGCATGATGTCGGCCATGAGCCGACTTGTCGTCATCACCACCGGGGGGACGATCGCGACCAGCGCCGACACCGACGGAGTGCTGCGCCCGGTCCGCACCGGCGCCGACCTGACTGCCGGGTTGGACGCCCAGGTGGTGGACCTCTTCACGCTGGACAGCTCGCAGCTGACCCCGGCCGAGTGGGTGCGCATCGGCAGCGCGGTCACCGACGCCGCCGGCGACGCCGACGGCATCGTCGTCACCCACGGCACCGACACCATGGAAGAAACCGCCCTGTGGCTGGAGCTCACCTACAACGGTGCCGCACCGGTGGTCCTGACCGGGGCGGCGCGGTCCGCCGACGACCCGAATCCGGACGGCCCGGCCAACCTGCGCGACGCGCTCGTGGTGGCTGCCAGCCCCCAGGCGCGGGAACTGGGTGTTCTGGTCTGCTTCGCCGGAGCGGTCCTGCCGGCTCTGGGCACCACGAAGGTGGGTGGCCCCGGCCTGTTCGGCGGCCGGCCGCCGGTGGGGTCGGTGGCCAACGGCACGTTCACCGTGACCGGCACCAAACAGCGGGCCTACCTGGGCGAGGTGAGCGACGTTGCGCGGGTCGACATCGTGGCGGCCTACCCCGGCGCGGACGGGACCGCGCTGGACGCGTTCGTCGCGGCCGGCGCCCGCGGACTGGTCGTGGAGGCGATGGGTGCCGGCAACGTCGGCAATCCGGTGGTCGCGGCGGTGGGACGGGCCTGCGCCCGGGGATTGGCAGTGGCGGTGACCACCCGGGTGCCCGGTGGGAGTACCAGCACGGCCTACGGGCCCGGACACGACCTGGTGGGCGCCGGAGCGGTGATGACACCGGGATTGCGCAGCAGCCAGGCCCGGGTGCTGCTGATGGCGGCGCTGGGGCTGGGACTACCCGTGGCCGATGTCATCGCCCGCTGGGGCTGAGCGGGCCAGGTCGTCCAGGTACTCGCGCCAGTCCAGGCTGTCGACGGGGTTGGCGCGGGTCAGATCGGGGTTGTCGGCGGCGAACGTGCGCATGACGCCCGGGCCCGAACTACGGGTTTCGAAGCGCACAGTCACCACGCCGTGACCGGCACCCTGTACCCAGCCGTGGCCGAGGTCGGGATGGCTGACGTCGTCGCCGATGCGCCAGCCGCCGGCGTCGGGGGCCGGTTCCGGTACCGGCATCTGGGTGTCGGACAGTTCCAGCTGCTGCTGCTCGAGGTCGGGGAACAACGACTCCTGCCGGACATCGGAGAGTCCGGAAAAGCCAACGCCGAGAAGGCGAATGGGGCCGACCTCGCGGGGTCGAGCAACAGCCTGCGGGCAGTCGCGGTGAGCGTGCCGGCGTCGCCGGTCGCATACGGCAGCGTGGCCGAGCGGGTCAGCGTGCTCATGTCGGACTTCTTCAGTTTCACTGTCACGGTGCGGGCACCGCGGCCGTCTCGCTCCAGGCGCCGCTGGGCGTGCTCGGCGATCGGCCCGACGGCGTCACGCAGTTGCTCGATGGTGGTCAGGTCGGCCGGGAACGTCGACTCGGCGCTGATCTGTTTGGCCTCCGCACGCTCCACAACGGGCCGGTCGTCGATGCCGCGGGCCAACCGGTGCAATGCGGGACCGATGGTGGCGCCGAGGATGCTTGCGGCTTCGGCATCGGACAGCGCGGCCAGCTGCCCGATGGTCTCGATCCCGAGCCGGTGCAGCTTCTCCTCGGCCACCGGACCGATGCCCCACAGCCGCCGTACCGGCAGGCCGTCGAGCAGCCGGACCTCCTCGTCGCGGCGAATGACCCGCAGCCCGTCCGGTTTGCCCAAGTCCGAGGCGATCTTGGCGATCTGCTTACCTGACCCGGCACCCACCGAGGCCACCAGACCGGTCTCCTCCCGCACCCGCCGCCGCAGCCGGGCACCGAACTCCTCGACCTGCTCGGCGGTGGCGCCGACCAACTCGGCGGGCTCGCCGAACGCTTCGTCGAAGGACAGCTGTTCGAGGACCGGCACCATGGTGCGCACCGTGTCGAGCACTCGGCGGCTGGCCACGCCGTAGACCACCCCACGCGGCGGCAGCACCACCGCACCCGCGCCCACCATCCGGCGGGCCTGGTGCATGGGCATCGCCGAACGCGCACCGAACACCCTGGCCTCGTAACTGGCGCCGGCCACCACACCGCGACCACCCAAGCCGCCGACCAGCACGGGACGCCCGCGCAGCGTCGGGCGGGTCAGCTGTTCGACGGACGCGAAGAACGCGTCCATGTCGAAGTGCAGCACCCAGCGCTCCACGAACCCGCCGCGTCCTAGTCGGGTTCGGACAGCAGGGCAGCGGTCGCGCGCTTGATCTCCGCCTCGGCGGCGGGGTCGAGCGTCGGGTAGTGCGGGTCGATCCGGCGCAGGGTCTCGAGCAGCACCGCCGAGGTGGACAGGTGACTGAACCACTTGTGATCGGCCGGGATCACATACCACGGCGCCCACGGGGTGCTGGTGTGAGTGAGCATGGCGGAGAACGCATCCTGGTATTCGTCCCAGTGCGCACGCTCGGTCAGATCGTCGGTGGAGAACTTCCAGTTCTTCTCCGGCACCTCCAGGCGCTGCAGGAAGCGCCGCTTCTGCTCGGCCTTGGACACGTTGAGGAAGAGTTTCACGATCACCGTGCCGTTGTCGCACAGATAGTGCTCCCACTCGTTGATCTCGCGGTAGCGCCGGGCCCAGAGATCGCTGAGCCCACCGTCGGCGACCGGCGGCCATAACAACTCCGGATGCACCCTGGTGATCAGGACGTTCTCGTAATGCGACCGGTTGAACACGGCGATGCGCCCGAGCCGCGGCAACACCCGCTGATGACGCCACAGATAGTCGTGGGAGCGTTCGACATCGGTCGGGGCCTTGAAGCTGTACACGTCGACACCTTCGGGGTTCAGCCCGCTCATGACGTGTTTGATGGTGCCGTCCTTGCCCGCAGCGTCGATGGCCTGCAGCACGATCAGCAGCGCACGATCGGCCTGCGCGAAGAACCGGTCCTGCAGCTCCTCCAATTGCGCCTTGGCTTCGGCCAGCGCCGCGGCGCCGCCATCCTTGCCCAGCGCACCGTCGTGGCGGGCGGGATCGAAGTCCCGCCCGATGTTGACCCCTGCACCCGGCGTCACCCGAGCGGCTCCCGCCAGCTCGGCCCATCGGCTCGACACCATGACTCTCCCGGACTCTCTCCGGACTCCCGCCTGCTAGACCTGTTTGGCGATCGCCACCCGGACCTTATCGCCGATCTCCACCCCGTCGGCCGGTTCACCGAATTCGAAGGAGGTGGCCAAGATTTCGTTGGCGATGAGGTCGCGGTGCGTGCGGGCCCACTCGGCCTTGTCACCGGGGACCGACATCGTCACCGAAATCCGGTCACTGACGTCCAGACCGGTCGACTTGCGCAGGTCCTGCAACTCGCGGATGCGGTCTTTGGCCCAGCCCTCGGCCTCCAACTCCGGGGTGACGGTGCCGTCCAGCACCACCAGCCCCGCGCCATCGGGCAGGGCAGCGGTCCATTCGGGGTCGGCGGCCACCAGTCGCGAGCTGTACTCCTCGGCGGTCAGCACCACGTCACCCGCGGTCAGCGTGCCGTCCGGATTGAGCACGCCGTTGCCGGCCTTGACGGTCTTGATCGCATCCTGCACCGCCTTGCCCAGCCGCGGACCGGCCGCGCGGGCGTTGACCGTCAGCTCGAAGCGGCCGTAGGCCGGCACGTCGTCGCTGAGCTCGACGGCCTTGACGTTCAATTCGTCGGCGATCAGGTCCGTGAACGGCGCAAGAGCCGACGGATTATCCACCGCGACAGTCAATTTCGGCAAGGGCAGCCGCACCCGCAGCTTGTTGGCCTTGCGCAGCGAGGACGCTGTCGAACACACCTCACGCACCTGGTCCATCGCGGCCACCAGCGCGGCGTCGCGCGGCAGCACATCGGCCTCGGACTCTCCCGTCGCTTCGCTCGCCCCGGCAGGCCAGTCGGTCAGGTGCACCGAACGGTCGCCGGTCAATCCGCGCCAGATCACCTCGGTGGCCATCGGCAGCAGCGGCGCGGCCAGCCGGGTGGTGATCTCCAGCACCGTGTGCAGGGTGTCGATGGCATCGGCGTCTTCGGTCCAGAACCGCGAACGTGACCGCCGCACATACCAGTTGGTGAGCGCTTCGGTGAACTGCCGCAACTGCTCGCAGGCACCGGAGATGTCACACACGTCCAGCGCGGCGGTCAGATCATCGCGCAACTCGGCGAGCTTGGCCAGGATGTACCGGTCCAGCACATGGGTCGAATCCGTGCGCCAGGTACCGACTTTCGGCGCGTAGAGCGTCAGGAAGCTGTAGGCGTTCCACAGCGGCAACAGAACCTGCCGAACACCCTCGCGGATGCCCTGCTCGGTGACGACCAGGTTCCCGCCACGCAGGATCGGCGATGCCATCAGGAACCACCGCATGGCGTCGGAGCCGTCGCGGTCGAACACCTCGTTGACATCGGGATAGTTGCGCAGCGACTTGCTCATCTTCTGACCGTCGTTGCCCAGCACGATGCCGTGCGACACACAGGTCTTGAACGCCGGCCGGTCGAACAGTGCGGTGGCCAGCACATGCAGGGTGTAGAACCAGCCGCGGGTCTGGCCGATGTACTCGACGATGAAATCGCCGGGGAAATGCGCTTCGGAGTCGCTGCCGCCCAGGAACCAGTCCTCGTTCTCGAACGGATAATGCACCTGCGCATAGGGCATGGAACCGGAGTCGAACCACACGTCGAAGACGTCCTCGATGCGCCGCATCGTCGAGTTTCCGGTGGGGTCATCGGGATTCGGCCGGGTCAGCTCGTCGATGTAGGGCCGGTGCAGATTGTCCGGCCGCACCCCGAAGTCGCGCTCCAACTCATCGAGGCTGCCGTAGACGTCGGTGCGCGGGTGCGCCGGGTCGTCGGACACCCACACCGGAATCGGCGTGCCCCAGTAGCGGTTCCGCGAGATCGACCAATCCCTGGCACCGGACAGCCACTTGCCGAACTGGCCGTCCTTGACGTGTTCGGGGTACCAGGTGATCTCCTGGTTGAGTTCGACCATCCGGTCCCGGAACTCGGTGACCTTGACGAACCACGACGACACCGCGCGGTAGATCAGCGGGTTACGGCAGCGCCAGCAGTGCGGGTAGGAGTGCTCATAGGTTTCGTGCCGGACAAGCACAGGCGCGTTGACGGCCGCGGCGCCGGTGCCGTTCTTGAGGTCTCGGATGATCTGCGGGTTGGCGTCGAAGACATGCTGGCCCTGGTAGTCCGCAACGGTCGCGTCGAACCGGCCCTTGGAGTCGACCGGGGTGACCGGCACGATGCCCACGGTGTCGGTGGTGGCTTTGTCGTCCTCGCCGTAGGCGGGTGCCATGTGCACCACGCCGGTGCCGTCCTCGGTGGTCACGAAGTCGCCGCGCAACACCTGGAAGTCCGGTGACTCCGCGCTGGAGTCCATGAAATACGGGAAAGGCGGCAGGTAGCGCAGACCCAGGAGTTGCTCGCCGGGCAGCGTGGCCAGAACCTCGGGCTCCTCCCCCAGCTCGCGGGCGTACGCGGCGAGGCGCGCCTGCGCCAGCACGTAGCGCCGGTCGTCGGACCGGACCACCACATACGTGACCGCCGGGTTGACCGCGACAGCCTGGTTGGACGGCAGCGTCCACGGCGTCGTCGTCCAGATCAACAGGTAGGCGCCATCAAGGTCGGAGCCGGGCTGATTGATCCGGTACCCGACGGTGATCGCCGGATCCTGGCGGCTCTGATAGACGTCGTCGTCCATCCGCAACTCGTGGCTCGACAGCGGGGTCTCGTCGTTCCAGCAGTACGGCAGCACCCGCACGCCCTGGTAGGCCAGGCCCTCGTCCCACAACTGCTTGAACGCCCAGATCACCGATTCCATGAAGGACAGGTCCAGGGTCTTGTAGTCGTTGTCGAAGTCGACCCAGCGGGCCTGGCGGGTGACGTAGTCGCGCCACTCGCCGGTGTACTTGAGCACCGAAGCCCGGCAGGCGTCGTTGAACTTCTCGATGCCCATCTCTTCGATCTGGGCCTTGTCGGTGATGCCGAGCTGGCGCTGCACCTCCAGCTCGGCGGGCAATCCGTGGGTGTCCCAGCCGAACCGGCGTTCCACCTTGTAGCCGCGCATCGTGCGATATCGCGGGACGATGTCCTTGACGTATCCGGTGAGCAGGTGGCCGTAGTGCGGCAGGCCGTTGGCGAATGGCGGGCCGTCGTAGAAGACGTATTCCGGGGCGCCCTCGCGGCGGCTGATGCTGGCACGGAATGTGTCGTCGCTCGCCCAGTAGTCGAGGACCTCGCGCTCGAGCGCGGGGAAGTTGGGTGAGCCACCAGTTGGCTTGGGGTAACCGTTCTCGGTCACGTGCGCGTCCGTCTCCTGTGCCAGATGCCTGGACACGGGGACGACGACGCGCCGGTGCGCGAGCGCCGCGGTACCACCCCGCTTACGCACGCGAACGTGCGTCGCTCATTGCAGGCTGTGACGGGCCTGCCCGTTCGGTTCTACTGGGCTGATCAGCCGTTCTTCCGAAGACTCCCCGGTGATGGCCGGATCGACGCCGCTTGGTGCGATTCTAGCCGCCGGCGCGGTCCGGTCAGACCGGGGTGGCCTCCGAGGTCAGGCCGATCAAGCCGAGCCGGAACTGAGCCGCGAGCTCTTCGACGGTGCAGCGGTCCAACCGGCGAGCGTCATACCACCAGTCCATCTGCAGCACGCCGTCGCCGCGGTAGGCGAGCACACCGACAGCGGGCCCGTCGGCGATCTGCAGCGGGCCGAGCGACGGCTCCGGCGGTAGGCCGAGATAGGAGAACACCACGTCGGCCGGCACGTTCGTGACCTGACGGGCCGGGGTCAGCGCCTGCTGCACGTCGGTGAGCATGGCGTTGGCATCCAGACCGCTTTCGATGGCGCAGCAGAGCCGAATGGGCTGGACCGTGGTGAGCCCGCTGACGGTGACGACCCCGACACCGATGGTCCGGGCGATCGCCCGGCCCAGCGCGGCCAGCAGGAGCTCTTCGATACCGAGCCCGGCTGCCTCAACGGCTCCGTCGAGTTCGGCGGTGATTTCACGGGAGAGCGGCACAGATAAACGGAACACATCCTCTGGTCGTGCCGGACCAGAGATCTCGTCGTCGACTACCCGCACATTGCTAGACGGGTAGGTCGCGGGAGGAGCAACCATGCCCATACCGTAGCGGGCGCCTCCCAATAATGGGAGACCAATCCCAAAACCGTGACGACCGTGTCAATTAAATGGTCATATTCTCGTCTGCCGTTGCCAATACCCATTACCGGGAGTTCGGGTTATTCTTCAGGCGTGCCCCGCACCGACGAAAACGGCCGCCAGCTCAAAACCCTGCTCGACTACCTCCTCGACGGAGATATCGAAGCCAAGGACATCTACGAGGCGCTGAACATCTCGAGCAGCACCTACTACCGGCGGGTCAAGGAGCGCGACTATCCCAACGCCGAGGAGTTGCGTTTGGTGGCCGGACGATTCGGCCTGAGCTACCCCGATCTGCAAGTGCGATTCGGCCTTATGAGCCGCGAAGAACTCCGCCAATACGTCGAATCCGCGCCATTTACGGTCGCGACAATTGACGCACCGATAGCCACCCGCATTCCGGTGAAACTTTCGCAATTGACCGCGCGGGCGGATGCTCCCCCGCTGTAGTATTTGCTGAAGCAATTCGGGGGTTAAGGCAGCGGCATGGCTCTTGGCGCACTAATCGCGATCACCATCGCCTGTATCGGGTGGAGTCTGTGGATTCGGAGGGTCACCTGGTCGTGCCGATGGGAAGTGGCCGCGACGCTCAACATCGGCTTGCAGGGCGCCGCCATCCTGCTGATGTCACCGTGGGCGTCGGAGACCGTCGGCCGGCTGCTGCACGCGGTAACCGGCGTGTGGAACCTCGAGGACTACATCGGCCACGACTGCTATGTCGTGGCCGCCTCGGCGATCGTGTACAACGCGCTGGGCCGGCTCCAAGACGACAACGCCACTCAGGCGGCCTTCAAACAATGGGTCGAACGCCCCGCCACGCTGTGCATTCCGCTGCTGCTGGCGGCGTTCTCGGCGGGTAACGGCGCCGCGATCTACCGGGCCGACTTCTTCACCGTGCCAACCGACGTCTGGTTGTCCGCCTATTGGCTGCTGCTGTGCGGGACCCTGATCTACCTGCTCGGCTACGGCGCGCGGGCACTGCTGGTGTTGCGCAGGGACCCGCGGTCGAGGGTGATCGCCAATGTGTACCTGGCGGCATCGGCAAGCGGAATCGTCGCCTGCACCGTGCGCATCATCACCGCCTACGTGCCCGCCTTCCAGGACCTCGAAGGGGGCACCCTGGTCTGGTTCTTCGCCTGCACCTGCGGCGCCGGTTTCGCCCTGGCGTCGGCCCACTCCTGGCGGATCAAGACCCGGTGGTTCAGCAGGACCTCCCACTGAGCACGCTGCCGGCGCAGGAGATGATGGTGGGCGATGAAATTCGCCGTGACCATCCACGGGACCCGTGGTGATGTCGAACCCTGCGCAGCGCTGGCCCTCGAGCTCGCCCGTCGCGGCCACCAGATCACCATGGCCGTACCGCCCAACCTCGTCCCATTCGTCCGGTCCGCAGGTCTGCCGCACATCGTGGCCTACGGGCCGGATTCACAGCAGCAACTGCAGGGTGACGTATTCGAACGCCCGGACGCGCTGACCGCGGCCAGCCCGTCGGACTGGCTCAAGCTGGGTAACCCGTTGGACGCCGTGCGTAGAGCCCGGGCGGCCGCCACGCGTGGCTGGGCCGAGATGAGCACGACCCTGGCCGCCCTGGCCGACGGCGCGGATCTGATCGTAACGGGGACCGCGTACCAGGAGATCGCCGCGAACGTGGCTGAGTCCCAACGTATCCCGATCGCCGAGGTGCACTACTTCCCGGTACGCGCCAACACCGTCGTGCTGCCCGTCCGACTGCCGCTGCCGGTGGTCGCCAGGGGGTACGCCGTCGGCGAGTGGCTGTACTGGCGGTTGGTGCGCCCCGCCGAAGCCGAGCAGCGGCGCGCACTGGGTCTGCCGGCCGCCAAATCCCGGCCGGTAGCGCGGATCGTCGACAGCGGGGCACTGGAGATCCAGGCCTACGATCCGGTGTTCTTCCCGGGGCTCGCTGAGGAATGGGACGGGCGGCGGCCGCTGATCGGGTCGATGACGTTGCAGTTGCCGACCGCCGTCGACGAGGAAGTCGCCTCGTGGATCGCCGATGGCACACCACCGATCTACTTCGGATTCGGCAGCATGCCGCTCGACTCGCCGGTCGAGGCCGTTCGGATGATCAGCGAGGTCAGCGCCGAGCTGGGTGAACGAGCTCTGGTCTGCGCGGGCTTCTCCGAGTTCGACGGCATCGACGCACCCGCCCACGTCAAGCTGGTGGCCTCGGTCAACCACGCCGCGGTGTTCCCGGCCTGCCGGGCCGTCGTGCACCACGGCGGCGCCGGGACAACGGCCGCCGGGATCCGCGCGGGAGTGCCCACCCTCGTGTTGTGGGTGGCCGCCGAGCAACCGCTGTGGGGCAAACAGGTCCACCGCCTCGGCATCGGCACAGTACGCCGGTTCTCGGCCACCACCAAGGAATCCCTGCTGGCGGATCTTCGGACCGTCCTGGCCGCTGAAGTCGCAGGTCGGGCCCGGCAGGTGAGTGCGACGATGCAGAGCCCCACCGCCAGTGTCAGCGCGGCAGCCGACCTCCTCGAAACCGCCGCCCGCAAAGGCCGTTGACACCGAATTGGAGCGGTGGGCGCCTGCCGAGCAGGGTAAGATCGCCGATTGTGTGGACAACCGTGCTCTTGCTTGGGTTGGCGGTGAGTATCGAGCCCGCGCGAGTTGGATCGGTCGCGCTGTTGCTGACCAAGAAACGTCCGGCACGGCACTTGCTCGTCTTCCTGTGCACTGGTCTGGGCATCAGCCTCAGCGTCGGGCTGGCGGTCCTGTTCGTGTTCCACCACAGCTTCCTGGGCGACAGCTTCTTGAGCCATCCCGACTTCAACCCGGCGCTCATCCAGATCGGCATCGGCGTGTTCGCCCTGCTGCTGGCCGCCCCACTGGCCTCCAACCTGTCCCTGCCGCAATTCGCTCGGCGGCCCAGTGTCGAGACCTCACCCGTCGACGCCGCAGCACTGGTGCTGGCCGATCCCCCGGCGCCGGGCAGGATGAAGCGGCTCTTGACCCGGATTCGCGGCTTCGTCCAGGGCGACTCCTCATGGTTCTCCGGATTCGTCGGTGTCGCGCTGGCGATGCCGAGCGTCGACTACATGGCGTTGCTGGTGCTGATCATCGCCTCCAAGACGTCGCCGTTAGCGCAGGCGTCGGCGCTGATGACCTTCCTGCTCATCACCAGCGCGGTGGTGATCCTGCCGCTGCTGAGCTTCCTGGTCGCCCCCGGCAAGACACGCGCCTGGGTGCAACGGTTCAACGAGTGGATCCGGACCCGCACCCGTCGGCACGCAGCCGCCTTCGTGGCAGTGGTGGGCACCGTGCTGATCGGCGTCGGCCTGATCAGCTTGTGAGGCTCAGTCGATCACACCGGTGAGGCCGAACTCGGCCAGCGTCTGGGCCGCCAAGTCCCGCAGCCGGTGCTTGGTGTTCTCCGCGCCCACCTCGTAGGCCTCGATCGAGATCACCACCTTGCCGTTGAGCCGTGCGGACACCACGACCAGTTGCCCGTGTGACCGCTGCATCTCCTGCAGGGTGACGTTCTGGTCCAACGCGCGGACGAACACGTACTCGGCGTTCGTGCCGTCGACCTGGGCCAGCTGCGGTGGAAGGTCGCCCAGGTTGGAGCAGGACACCGGCAGATCTTCGGAGTAGGCGAACAGCAATTCGGCCACTCCCTTGACCGCGGCCTTCGGCAGCCACGGCATCAGCGGCAGCAGTTCCAGCGTGGGGTCGGGTTGATCCTTGGCCGCCTGCCGCGCTTCCCTGACCACCGTGCGGGCCTCGCCCAGATCGATGGTCACCTTCTCCGGGTCGACGGTGGCGTTGGCGAACGACATGGCCAGGGCGCGGTCGTCCTCCAGGCTCTCCCGGAGGTTGATGGCGATCACCAGCGTCACGGCGCCATCCGAGCGGCGACGTCGGCCCAGCCGCTCGGCGAGTTTCGCGGTGACCCCTACCAGGAGCGAATAGCTATTTCCGCCAAGGCTTTTCGCGCGCGCATCCCATTCATCGATGTCGACGAAGACCGCGACCGAGGGCACCACGACCAGCTCCTGGCCCGGTCCGGTCTGGCCGCCGGCCCGCGACTTCCTCGATTTCGCGAGCTCACGTCGCTTCCCGTAGACCAGCTTGGCACCCTTGACCAGCGCCCTGCCCGTTTCCGGCAGATCGCGGATCACCTGCCGGGCGTCGGCGGCCAACGCCTGGCGGCGCGTGCGCGCGTTGGGCCGGTCGTATCCCGCGTCTCGGACGTTACCCGTGACGGCCTCGAAGATCGCCAGCCCGGCCCCGATCCCATCCCCGATCACGTGCGAACCCACCATGCTGATCGCGGTGGCACCGTCGGAAAGTGGCTGGACGACCAGATACCAGGTGGGCCCGTGCTCGGGATCGATCGGCAGGCTCGCCAGCTCGTCGGCCCACTCCATGAGTTCGTCGCGAGGCCGGACCGAGTCGTTGATCTGGATCTCCGAGGGAGCCCGCCCCGGTTTCACCCAGCGGGGCCGGCCGAACGGCAGCGGCGACCGCTCGATGTGCCTGCCCCCATGCGATTGCGCGAAGTTGCGGTGGAACCGCCGCAGTCCGTCGAAGTCGACGGGGTGCTCATAGACCCACACGCACTGCATGAGTTGGCCACGCCCGGTGGCTCGCATCAGCTCGAACGCCGTCTGGTCCAGGAACTCGAGCCGGTGCTCCTGCGCTTCAGTGCTCACTGTTCACCCTTACTCGATCACACCGGTCAGGTCGAACTCGGCCAAGGTCTTGGCGATCATCTCGCGAAGGTGGGTCGAAGAATTGTCGGCCCCCGGTTGATAGCTCATCGTCGGGACGATGATTTTGCCACCCAACCGGGCCGACGCCACGGTCATCAGGCCGTGCCGCCGCTCCAGGACATCACGGGTGAGGTTGCGGTCCACGCCCCGGAAGTAGAGCCGCTCGGCCACAGTGCCGTCCAGGCTGAGCAGCACGTCGGGGACGTCACCCATGTTCGAGCAGGACACCGGAAGGTCGGCGGAGAACGAGAAGGCCATATCGGCGATGCGGGCCATCGCCCGGCGCGGCAGGAACGGGATCAGCGGCAGCAGCTCGACCATCTCGTCGGGAGTCTGGCGAGCGGTGACGATGCCTTGTTTGATCGCCGCACGCGCACCGGAAAGATCCGTGGCGACCGGGCCGGGGTCGAAGGTGACATGGGCGATGGTGACGACGTTACCGCCGGTGTGGCCCGGATCGTCGCGCTCGCTGACCGGAATCATCAACGTCACCGCACCGTCTTGGGAGCGGGTCCGGCCGAGGTTCTCAGCAAGCTTGCCGGCGTACCCTGCAACCAACGAAAAACTATTTCCGCCAAGGCTTTCCGCGCGATGATCCCACTGCTCGATGTCAACGATGGCCGCCGCGGAGGCTGTTGTGACGATCTCGCGGCCGCCCGAGGGCACCGGCGCCGTCACCGCGCCGGGCGCCACCAGCTCATCTTTTCGGCGCGCCGCCACACGTGCGGCCTTGACCAGCGTGCGCCCGATATCCGGCAGATCCGAGGCCAGTTGGCGCAGGTCCTGGCCTACCGCGTGCCGGCGGCTGCGCGAGCGCGCCGGCGGATAACCGATATCGCGTCCGTCGCCGTTGATGGCGGCGATCACCGACGCGACGGCGCCACCACCATCGGACACGGTGTGGGAGATGACGACGCTCACCGCACTCGTCCCGTCGGTGAAGGACTGGACGCCCATTCGCCAGCCGGGCCCCCGCTCCGGGTCCAGCGGCAGTTCCACTTGCTCGTCGGCCCAGTCGTAGAGCTCGCCACGGGGTCGTGGGTGCTCGGCGATGTCGAGCGGGGCCTGGGGGCCGTTGACCGAAACCCAGCGATGGCGGCCGAAGGGCAGCGGCGAACGCTCGATCAACCGGCCGACCAGGCCGTGGCCGAAGGACCGGTAGAAGCGCTGCACACCGTCCAGGTCGACCGGATGGTCGTAACCCCAGATGATCTGGATGACCGCTTCCTGGCCTGCTCCGCGCAGCGCCAGCAGCAGCGCCTGATCGGTGTAGGGCACCACATTGTCCGGACCCGAAGAAGCGGCCCGACGCCAGGGGCGCGCGAGCCGGTGGCGATCTTCGCCCACCGGTGTCAGACCGTCGCTTTGGGCAGTCGCGCTGAGGACACCAATTCGGACCGGCCTTCGGCCACTCGCAGATATATGCACTTCATCTGTTCGACGAACTCGGCGACCGATTCGCGGGCGATCGGGTTATCCGGGTAGGCGACCGTGATGAACGTGCCGTTGGCGCGTCGATTCACCCACATCCCAACCTGATTGGCGGCACCGAGATCGGTGTAGATGTGGCCGTTGAGCGCATACCACTGGCTCATGATGACCGGGTTCAGCGGCGGCAATCCCACGTCGAGGTAGGACAGCATGGGCACACCGGGTCCCGGCGGCCTGATCCCGGGTACCGACTCCGCCAGCTCATAGACACGTTCGATCGGCACGTTGGCGGTCGGCATCCCCGAATCGAACGACTCCTGGGCGGCGCGAGCCACCTCGGCGAACGACCGGGCGGCGACGGGGACCGAGAGCGGCACAACCCCGGTGAACCAGCCGGTGGTCATGAACTCCGCCGGCGTGCTGCGGGTGGTCGTCGGGGTGATGACGTAGTAGTTGTCGTCGCCGGTCAACTGCCGGTGCGCGATCGCCGCACAGGCGAACACGCCACCGATGAACCGGACACCGGCCGATGTGCACGCCGACTCGAACCGGTCGGTGTCGTGCTCGTCCATCAGCTCCAGGGTGAGCAGGTCGCCAGTGCAGTGCACCGACGGATCACCCAGCGGCAACGGGAAAGTCGGCATGGTGCCGCCGTTGCTCTCCAGGAACTCCAGCCAGCCGCGGACATCCGGAGATTGCAGCGTCAGCTGCGAGGTGTAGTCGTGCTGGCGCACGCAGTAGTCGTTGTAGCTACCCGCGTCGGGCAACCGCATCGGTGCGCCACCGCCGGCCAGCGCCTCGTAGTTCATGTGCATCTCCACGAACAACGCCACCATGAACATGGCGTCGGCATGCAGATGGTCGACGCTGACGTAGAACGTGAAGTGGTCGGCACGCTGAATCACGCCGAACCGGAAGCAATCCCACTCCAACGGGCTGGGCGTGTCCAGGACGTGCTTGCGCCATTGCGCGGAGTTCATCTCCCCGTGCTTGGTGGCCACGAACTGGATGTCGTTGGGATTGCTGATGGTGTGCCGGACGATCTGGTCGGCACCGTTGTCATCAGCGGAGAACTCGAACCAGCTGTGATACGTGTCGTGCCGGCGCAGATAGGAGTTGATGACATAGGTCATCGCCCGAATGTCGCAGCGGCCCGGCATGTTCCACGCCGGGATCAGCAGCCGCGCCATTTCGAGCCCGTTGGCCGAATGGTTGCGATAGCTGCGGATGTGCTGCCCCTGCTGATAGCTGGCAGGCACCTCGCTGACCGGCGCGTCCTGAACTTTCTTCAAACACGCCGGTGACGGACTCCAGGACACGACAGATCCTGGTGCGTCGACCCAGTCATGGATCGCGGTAAGCGAAACCACCTTCAGATTCCCCTATTCAGCCAGTCAACGGGATGCAGCTGACGTGATGACACCGGCCAAGGTTTCACACAGACTCTCGGCAAGCGACCGCACCGTCGTGATGTCCATCGATCGCACGCGTATTCCCGTTTCAGTCTCGATACGGGTTCGCAGCTCGAGGTTGCCCAACGAGTCCAGACCATACTCGGAAATCGGACGGTCCGGATCGATGGAACGGCGCAGGATCAGGCTGAGCTGCTCGGACACCAGGCGCCGCACCCGGGTGGGCCACTCGTCGCGCGGCAGCTCGTGCAGCTCGGTACGGAAGCTGCTGGTGTCGGCGGGCCGGTCGCCGCTCGCCTTGAACGCGTCGGCGAACGGGCTGCGCGAGGCCAGGTCGGTCAGCCACGGCGTGCCAATGATCGGCGCGTAGCCGCTATAAGCACGGTCGTGGCGCAGCAGCGCCTCAAAGGCGTGGGCGCCCTCTTCCGGACTGATCATCGCGGTGTCGCCGGAGGCCGCCAGATGCTTGCCCGCACCGATCTGGTCCCATGCCGCCCACGCGATCGCCGTGGCCGGCAGGCCCTGCGCCCGACGCCAGTGGGTGAACCCGTCCAGCCAGCTGTTGGCCGCGGCGTAGGCACCCTGTCCGGGCGAACCCATCAGGGCCGCCGCCGACGAGAAGGAGCAGAACCAGTCCAGCGGCTGCGCCGTGGTGGCCCGGTGCAGATGCCAGGCGCCGTAAACCTTCGGAGCCCAGTCACGATCGATCAGCTCATCACTGATGTTGGTCAGGATGGCGTCCTCGACCACGGCGGCCGCGTGCAGCACGCCGCGCACCGGCAGGCCCGTGGCCGTGGCGGTGGCCACCAGGCGGTCGACGGTCTCCGACAGTGCGATGTCGCCGCTGACCACCTCGACCTCGGTGCCACCGGCCCGCATCCGGACGATCTCCTCCAGTGCCTCGGGCTTGGGCTCCGAACGCGAGTTGAGCACGATCCGGCCGCAACCGGCGGCAGCCATCTTCGCGGCCAGGAACAAGCCCAGGCCGCCGAGGCCGCCGGTAACGATGTAGGACCCGTCCCGGCGGAAGACCTTGGCCTGCTCGGGCGGGACCACGACACTGCTGTGACCGACCTTGGGGACCGAGAGCAGCAGCTTGCCGGTGTGCTCGGCAGCGCCCATCACACGGATGGCGGTTGCCGCGTCGGCCAGCGGGTAGTGGGTGGTCTCCGGTTGGGGCAGAACACCTTCGGCGGTCAACCGGTAGACGGTGTCGAGCAGTTCGCGGATCTGCTCGGGATGGGTGCTGGCCATCAGGGCCAGGTCCACCCCGTAGAAGGACAGGTTGCGCCGGAACGGGAACAGGCCCATCCGGGTGTCACCGTAGATGTCCTTCTTGCCGATCTCGACGAAGCGCCCACCGAAGGCCAGCAGCTCCACGCCGGCCCGCTGGGAGGCACCGGTCAACGAGTTCAGCACGATGTCGACGCCGTAGCCGTCCGTGTCACGACGAATCTGCTCACCGAACGCCGCGGTGCGCGAGTCGTAGACGCGCGCGATTCCCATCTCGCGCAACAAGTCTCGGCGCTCTTCAGTACCGGCCGTCGCGTAGATCTCAGCTCCGGCCGCCCGGGCGATGGCGATCGCGGCCTGGCCCACTCCACCGGTGGCGGAGTGGATCAGCACCTTGTCGCCGGCCTTGATGTGGGCGAGGTCGTGCAGGCCGTACCAGGCCGTGGCCGACGCGGTGGTCACCGCGGCCGCCTGGTCGTCCCGCAGGCCTGCGGGCAGGGTCACCGCCACATCGGCGTCGCAGGTGACGAACGAACCCCAGCAGCCGTTGGTCGACATGCCGCCGACGTGATCGCCGACCCGGTGCGAGGTGACCTGCGGGCCCACCGCGGTCACCACACCGGCGAAGTCGAGACCGAGCTGGGGCGCGAGCCCCTCGAAGCTCGGGTAGCGACCGAACGCCAGCAGGACGTCGGCGAAGTTGAGGCTCGACGCCGTGACAGCGACCTCGATCTGTCCCGGGCCCGGCGGGATGCGGTCGAAAGCGGCCAGCTCGAGCGACTCGATGTCACCCGGCGTGCGGATCTGCAGGCGCATGCCGTCGCGGGCATGGTCGACCACAGTCGTGTAGCGCTCGTCGGGCCGCAGCGGACTCGGGTAGAGGTGCGCGGTGAACCACTCCCCGTCGCGGAAGGCCGTCTCATCCTCCTCGTTGCCGGTGAGCAGTTGCTGGGCGACCAGCTTGGCGTCGGTGCTGTCATCGACGTCGATCTGGCTCGGGCGTAGCTGCGGGTACTCGGCGCCGATGACCCGCAGCAGACCCCGCAGGCCGGCCTGCTCCAGGTTGGGCCGGTCGTCGGCGAGCACGGTCTGCGCGTTGCGGGTGACGACGTACAGCCGCGGCGCCTCGCCCTCGGTGTCGGCGAGCTCGCGGGCGATGCGCACCAGGTGGCGCACGTGCTCACCGCCGCGGTGCGGCAGCTGCTCTTCGGGGCAACCGGTGCGGCCCGCCGTGACGACGACGACGTTGTCGAACGCCCCCGCCGAGAAGTACGCGCTGAGCCGTTCGGCGGTTTCGGCGTGGTCGGCGTGCTGCGGCCAGGACATGGTGGTCACGTCGGCGTCGTTGAGCTTGAGCGCGTCGGTGAGGGCCGACGTCAACAGGTCGACCCCGTCCGAGGTGCTCACCAGCAGCCACGTCGCCGAGTTGGCATGGGTGACCTCGGCGAGCTGGTGCTGACGCCACTCGACGGCCAGCAGTCGTTCGTTGAGCACCCGATCGCCCTCGTGGGCCTCGGACATGCCGCTGCCCATGGTCAGACCCTGCACCGAGAACAGCACGGCGCCGTAATCGTCGAGCAGCTCGATGTCGGCCTCGACCGAGGATCCGTCCAGCGAGACGACTCGGGTCAGGCAGTAGCGGGCGTTGCGGGTCGGACCGTGCACCCGCAGCCGTCGCACACCGAGCGGCAACAGCAGCCCCCCGGTGCCCGAGGCCTGGACACCCGGATGCGCCGCCACCGACTGGAAGCACGCGTCCAGTAGGGCCGGATGCACGCCGTAGGCGTTCTGCTGGCTGCGGATCACGGTCGGCAGGCCGATCTCGGCCAGAACGGTGTCGGAGGCGTCCTCGGCGGCGTTCACGGCCACCAGCGCGGTGAACGCCGGGCCGAACTGCACACCGCGCCCGTCGAACCACTGCCGCACGGTCTGGCCGTCGGCACGGTTGGGGTGGGACTCCAGGAGCGCGTCCATGTCGTAGGAGGCCGGGGCCTCCTCCGTTTCGGTCGCGGACAGCACGGCGCTGGCACGACGTTCCCGCTCGCCGTCCTGATCGGTCTCGACGACGAACTCCAGCACGTCCGGCGCGGTCGCCGCGGCAACCGCGCTGACGGGTGTCTCGTCCTTGAGCAGCAGCATCGCGTCGAAGGTGACGTCACGGACCTCGGCGGCATCACCGAAGACGGTGCGCGCGGCGGCCAGGGCCATCTCGCAGTAGGCGGCACCCGGCAGAGCCGCGACGTTGTTGATCTGGTGGTCGACCAGCCACGGGTGCGCGGTCGTTCCGACCTCGGCCGCCCAGGCGTGCCGCTCCGGCTCCTCGAGCAGCCGGACGTGCGAGCCCAACAGCGGGTGGGTCGCCACCAGGTGGGTGCCGCGCGTCTGCTGCTCGACACCGTCCGGAATCAGCACCAGCTTGCGGTGGGTCCAGGTCGGCAACGGCGCATCCACCAGTTGCCCCTGCGGGAACAGCACCCCGAAGTCAACCGCCGCGCCGGCGGCGTAGAGGTCACCGAGGAATTCACCAAGCCCGTGCGGGACCTCCTGGCCGCGCCGCATGCCGGCGATGGCGGCCACGGAGATGTCCAGGGTGGCCGCGGTCTGGTCGATCGGACGGATCAGCAGCGGGTGCGGGGACAACTCGGCGAACACCCGGAACCCGTCTTCCAGCGCGGTCTGCACGGCGGCCGAGAAGCGCACCGTGTGGCGCAGGTTGTCCACCCAGTAGTCGGCGTCGCAGTACGGCTGCTCGCGCGGATCGAAGGAGGTCGCCGAGTAGTACGGCACCTCGGGGGCCATCGGGCTCAGGTCCGACAGCAGCTCGGCGAGTTCGTCGAGGATCGGATCGACCTGCGGCGAGTGCGAGGCGACGTCGACGTTGACCTCACGGGCCATGATCTCGCGCTGCTCCCAGGCCGCGACGATCCGGCGGACCGTTTCGGTCTCGCCACCGATCACAGTCGACTTGGGTGAGGCCACCACGGCGACCACAACGTCCTCGATACCCTGCTGCTCGAGTTCCTCGCGGACCTGCTGGGCGGGCAGTTCGACCGAGGCCATCGCGCCGCCACCGGCCAGCCGAAGGCATAGCAGCGAGCGGCGGCAGATCACCTTTACGCCGTCCTCGAGGGACAGGGCGCCGGAGACCACCGCCGCAGCGACCTCGCCCAGCGAATGACCGATCACCGCTCCCGGCACAACTCCGTAGGCCCTCATCGTCGCGGCCATCGCCACCTGCATGGCGAAGATCGTCGGCTGGACCCGGTGGATCCCTTCCACCGTCTCGGCGGCCGTCATGGCCTCGGTGACCGAGAAGCCGGACTCGGCTGCGATCAGCGGCTCGATCTCGGCGATCTTGGCCGCGAACACCGGCTCGGTCGCCAGCAGCTCGGTTCCCATGGCAGCCCACTGCGAGCCCTGACCTGAGAAGATCCACACCGGCCCGCGATCGTCATGCCCCACGGCGGGCTGGTACGGGTCGTCGCCGCCCGCGATCTGCCGCAACCGCTCGACCAGTTCGGCACGGTCCGACGCGATGACGCTGGTCCGCACCGGGCGGTGCCCGCGCCGGCGGGTCAGGGTGTAGGCGAGGTCCGGCAGGCTCAGCTCGTCACCGACGGTCCCGACCCAGTCGGCCAATCGCGCCGCGGTGCGGCGCAGCTCCTCGACCGAGGTCGAGGACACCGGGAAGACCAGAAGCCGGCCGGTGTCCTCCCCCGATGTCGCGGTCGCCGCCGCGACCGGCTCGGGCGCCTGCTCGAGAACGGCGTGCACGTTGGTGCCCGACATGCCGTACGACGACACCGCCGCGCGCCGCGGGGCGGCATCCTGTGCGACCGGCCACGGAGTGGTTTCCTGCGGTACGAACAGTCCGGTCTTGATCTTGGCCACCTTCTCGGGCAGCCGGTTGAAGTGCAGGTTCTTCGGGATGACTCCGTGCTGGACGGCCAGCACGGCCTTCATCAGACCGAGAACGCCCGCCGCGGATTCGGCGTGGCCGAAGTTGCTCTTGACCGAGGTGAGCGCACACGGAGCCGCTGAGCCGTAGACCCGCGAGATGCTGTTGAACTCGATGGTGTCGCCGACCGGGGTCCCGGTGCCGTGTCCCTCGACCATGCCGACGGTCTCCGGCTCCACCCCGGCAACCGCCAGTGCGGCATTGAAAACCTTGACCTGCGCGTCCTCGGACGGCGTCAGGATGTTGCCGGTGCGACCGTCCTGGTTGGATGCGGTGCCCCGAATAACGGCCATGATGCGGTCGCCGTCGCGCTGGGCGTCGTCCAGACGCTTGAGCACCACGATCCCGCAGCCTTCGGCGCGCACGAAACCGTCGGCGGCCACGTCGAACGAATGGCAGCGGCCGGTCGGCGACAGCATGCCCTGACCGGAAGCCGAGGCGTACAGACGCTGGTCCAGCATCAACATCACGCCGCCGGCCAGCGCCATGTCGGTTTCGCCCTCGTGCAGGCTGCGGCAGGCCTGATGCACCGCCACCATGCTCGACGAGCAGGCGGTGTCGGTGGTCAGGGCCGGGCCGTGCAGACCCAGCGCATGCGAGATGCGGCCTGACGCCATGCTGAACGGGTTGCCGGTGAACGCGTACGCTTGGTCGAAGGCACCCGCGTCGCTGGTGACCATGGCGTAATCGTCGTGCGACATGCCGATGAAGACGCCCGTGGACGTGCCCGCCAGTGCAGACGGCTTGAAGCCGGCCTGTTCTGTGGCCTCCCAGCAGGTCTCCAGCAGCACGCGGTGCTGCGGGTCCATCGCGATGGCCTCGCGCTCATTGATACCGAAAAAGTCAGGGTCGAAGCCTGTCGCGTCGTCGACGAAAGCACCCCACTTCGACACCGAACGACCGGGCACACCGGGCTCCGGGTCGTAGAGGTCGGCAGCGTCCCAACGGTCGGCGGGGATCTCGGTGACCAGGTCAGCCCCCTCGAGCAACGCCTCCCACAGCTTGTGGGGCGAGTCGATACCACCGGGCAGCCGGCAAGCCATGCCGACAACGGCGATGGGGGTGACAGATGTCTCACGCACGTCCGCTCACACCTCACTTCTTGACGCGGGGCAGGGCACTCGACTTGACCTCAGCGTTGGAACCACCAAGTCGAAGTTGCCAATGTGCTCGGTAGCTTAGCCGCTTTTCGCTACGACTGCGAGAAATGTTTCACGATTTTGATTAGGGATAGGGCAATGTTACCGTGCGCGCCGCCTCTTTCCGCCGGTCAGGCCGATATTTGATAGCTGAGCCAGCACCGGGAGCGGTCGGCGAGATCGCCCAATCCGCTCTCAGATCGGCCTGAAACAGGTTCTTGTACAGGCCTTTTGATGCCCCCTCGGCGGAGTGAGCACCCTTCGCGGGCCGCTCGGGCCGAGCGTTGCAGGGGCCGTGACGAAGTTGCAGAGTGATTACCGCCGCAAGGTCGCGACGATTCGATCCAAACGCCGCCACAGCAAACTACGATTATTCGAACATCAACCGATGACACCGGCGCAATATGAATACCCCCGGCGTGGTCCGCGAATATCGATTAGCAGTGGCGTGAAAGGCCATCAGAGCGGGCACCGGCACCCGACCTTCCTGAGAATTTCCGCTACTACGACTCAGGTGAATAAAACCACCTCACCTGCGGATACCCGCTGGTAACACAGGTTATGGCAACTAACCTGAGAGTAGGCTGAGAGTTGTTCCCACACTCGCCCGAAGCGGTGACCCTGGACACATCACTTTCGAACACGAGACGCGTGTTACCGCGTACGTCAAATTTCGCAGCATGGGTCAGCAAACGCATCCGGATAAATGACCGGCTATTCACCGATTAATGGCGAACTTTCTGAGAAAATTGCATACGGCCGAGGTTCAATCGGTGTCCAGTGACATTTATCACCCGCATAACCGACCCTTGTGGAGCCGCTGCGAAAGTTAGCTGGAGGCTAGATACAGACCGCGCGCCACCGTGTCCGCGCCGCCCCACCTGCGGTGACACGCCGGAGATGACGAGACCGCGCTCGGCGCGTCGCGTGTCGATGCCGGTCCGGCTCCTAGCCCGCGACCACTCCCGATGCACGCGGCGCGAACGGCGCACCGAACTCGGTGACCGGCTGGAAGCCGTGCCTGCGGGCCGCCGCGGCCCCGCGCCGGACCAGCGCAGCGGTGGCGACGAACCCGGCCTGGTCGGTGACGACCAGCGGAGTCAGCAGCCGATTGTGGACGAAGCCGAACGACAGACCCGCCTCGGGAATGGCCCAGCCGAGCGAGCCACCCAACCCCACGTGCCCGAAACCGGGCAAGACACCGGGGAAGGGCAGCGCGTGATAACCCAGGTGGAACGCCAGCGGCAGGATCAGGTTGCGGTCCGGAGTCAGGTTGGGTCGGCCGGTGAGACCGGCCACCAGCTCCGCGGTCAGATATCGCTGGCCGTCGATCTCGCCACCGTTGGCGATCGCTCCGTACATCCGGGCGAGGCTGCGGGCAGTGGCCACTCCGTTGGCCGACGGCAACTCGCTGTCGAGCAGCGGCGTATCTCCTTGGACCACCGCACGCATGCCCGGAAAGTACATCGACCCGAAGATCGCCGACACCTCGAGGGCGGCGATCTTCGGCGCGACGGCGTTGAAAATCGGATTCGGGATGTTGAGCTGTGGGCCGATGATCCGGGCCGCGTGCGTCGGCGCGCCGGCCGGCGGGCGCCCCAGGTGGATCCCGTCGGTGTTGAGCGGTTCAGCCACCTCGACGCGGATGAGTTCTCGCATCCCCGTGCCGGTGACGGCACGAGCCAAGCCCGACAGCAACCAGCCATAGGTCAGAGCGTGGTAGGCGGGCTTGCCGTAGTAGCGGCCGACCGGGGCGGCCGCGATGCGTTCCTCCATGTGGAGGTGATCGAGGAGCTCCCGCTTCCGGACGCCGCGCAGGTGCGCCAGCCCCGCACGGTGGCGCATCACGTCCCGCACGGTGATGTGGGCCTTGCCGTTGGCGCCGAACTCCGGCCAGTACTCGGCAACCGGGGCGTCGTAGTCGATCAGGCCGCGATCCACCAGGCGGTGGATGACAGTCGAAGCCACCCCCTTGGTCGCGGAGAACACCATCGCGCCGGTATCGGCGGTCCATCGGACCTGGCCGCGCCGGTCGGACCAGCCGGTCCAGACGTCGACCACCGGCCGACCATCCAAGTACACGGCCAGTGCTCCACCGCCGAAGCGGGGATGCGGAAACATCGCGGCGAAGCTCCGCAGTGCGCACGCGAAATTCGGGTCGGCGGCACCCTGCACCCCATGGGGCAGCACCGATTCCCGATCGCGAGTCACTCGAGTCACAAAGGGAAATTTAACCGCCCTAACCACATCCGCAACAAAATGTTGCCAATTCGTTAAGTTCGCCGCGGCTCGTCAGCTTGACTGGTCGGCCGCATCCAGGATCTGCTGCGCCGCCAACGCGGGGGTCAGCTCGCCGTCGCGGACCTGTCGCTCCACCTCGGCCCGCAACGTTCGCACCGCAGGGTTGCTCAGCACCCGGTCAAGGACCGCGTCCCGCACCATCGCCCAGGTCCAGTCGACCTGCTGTGCACGCCGGCGGGCATCGAATTCGCCGGCCCGGGTCAACACGTCACGGTGCTTGAGCACCGTGTCCCACAGTTCGGCCAGACCGGTGCCTTCCAGCGCGCTCATGGTCAAAACCGGTGGCCGCCAAATCGTTTCGCGTGGATAGATCAATCGAATCGCTGCCGATAGCTCTCGTGCCGCGGCCTTGGCCTCGGTGGCGTGCGCACCGTCGGCCTTGTTGACCACCACGATGTCGGCCAACTCCAGCACGCCCTTCTTGATGCCCTGCAGCTGATCACCGGTGCGGGCCAGGGTGAGGAAGACGAACGTGTCCACCATGTTGGCGACGGCTACTTCAGACTGCCCCACCCCGACGGTCTCCACCAGAATGACGTCGTAGCCCGCCGCCTCCAGCAGCACGATCGTCTCGCGGGTCGCCTTGGCGACCCCGCCCAGCGTGCCCGACGTCGGCGAGGGACGGATATAGGCATCGGGATGCACGGCCAGTCGCGCCATCCGGGTCTTGTCACCCAGGATCGAACCACCGGTACGGGTCGACGACGGATCGACGGCCAGCACCGCGACCCGGTGACCCTGATCGATGAGGTACATGCCCAGTGCCTCGATGGTCGTCGACTTCCCTACCCCGGGGACTCCGGTGATGCCCACATGCAGCGCCCTGCCCGCGTCGGGCATCAGCTCCAACAGCAACCGCTGCGCCTGTTCACGGTGGTCGGCGCGGGTGGACTCGACCAGCGTAATGGCCCGGGGCAGTGCCGCCCGATCACCGCCGCGGATCGCCTGGGCCAACGCCGCGACGTCGGGAGCCCCGGCCATCAGCTGAGGTCGTAGCCGAGCCGCCCGGCGAGCTTGTGCAGCAGGTCCACCGCGGCGTCGGCAATCACCGTCCCCGGCGGGAAGATCGCGGTGGCTCCGGCCGCGTAGAGCTCGTCGAAGTCACCCGGTGGTATCACCCCACCGACCACGATCATGATGTCGGGACGCCCCACCTCGGCCAGCGCATCGCGCAACGCCGGCACCAGCGTCAGGTGCCCGGCGGCCAGCGAGGACACCCCGACCACATGGACGTCGTTGTCCGCGGCCTGACGCGCGACCTCCTCGGGGGTGGAGAACAGCGAGCCGACGTCGACGTCGAAGCCGATGTCGGCGAATGCGGTGGCGATGACCTTTTGCCCGCGATCGTGGCCGTCCTGACCCATCTTGGCCACCAGAATGCGTGGCCGGCGACCGTCGCACTCGGCGAACTTCTTCACCAATTCGGTTGCGGCAGTCACATTCTGGGCCTTTCCGACCTCATCCCGATAGACACCCGCGATGGTCCGGATCTCGGCCTGATGCCGGCCGTACACCTTCTCCAGCGCGTCGGAGATCTCGCCGAGGGTGGCCTTGGCGCGCGCGGCGTTGATGGCCAGTGCCAGCAGGTTGTTGCCCAGACCGTCCTCACCCGCAGGCCCGGACTCCCCTGCCGCCCTGGTCAAGTCGTCCAACGCGGATTGCGTCGCGCGCTCATCCCTTTCCGCGCGGAGTTGCTGCAATTTGGCCAGCTGCTCGGCCCGCACCCGGCTGTTCTCGACCTTGAGCACCTCGATCTGCTGGTCCTCGTCGACCCGGTACTTGTTGACCCCGATCAGCGGCTGAGCGCCGGAGTCGATGCGCGCCTGGGTGCGCGCGGCCGCCTCTTCGATGCGCAACTTCGGGATGCCCTCGTTGATCGCCTGCGCCATACCGCCGTGCTCGGCGACCTCGGCGATGTGCGCCCGGGCCTTCTCGGCGAGCTGGTAGGTCAGCCATTCCACGTAGTAGGAGCCTGCCCACGGATCTATCGGGCGGGTGGTGCCCGACTCCTGTTGGAGCAGCAGCTGAGTATTGCGGGCGATGCGCGCAGAGAAGTCGGTGGGCAGTGCCAACGCCTCGTCCAGGGCGTTGGTGTGCAGCGACTGGGTGTGGCCCTGAGTCGCGGCCATCGCCTCGATGCAGGTCCGTGCGACGTTGTTGAACACGTCCTGAGCGGTCAGCGACCAACCGGAGGTCTGCGAATGAGTGCGCAGCGACAGCGATTTGGGATTCTTCGCGCCGAATTCGGCGACGAGCTCACTCCACAGCAGACGGCCCGCGCGCAGCTTGGCGACCTCCATGAAGAAGTTCATCCCGATGCCCCAGAAGAACGACAACCGCGGGGCGAACTTGTCGACATCCAGCCCGGCGTCCCGGCCGGCTTTGAGGTACTCCACACCGTCGGCCAGGGTGTAGGCCAGCTCGAGGTCGGCGGTCGCGCCAGCCTCTTGGATGTGATAGCCGGAGATCGAGATGGAGTTGAACTTCGGCATTTTGGCGCTGGTGTAGGCGAAGATGTCGGAGATGATCCGCATAGAGGGCTTGGGCGGATAGATGTAGGTGTTGCGGACCATGAACTCTTTGAGGATGTCGTTCTGGATGGTCCCGGCCAGCTTCTCCGGTGGCACCCCCTGCTCTTCGGCGGCAACCACGTAGAGCGCCAGGATCGGCAGCACCGCGCCGTTCATCGTCATCGACACCGACACCGCCGACAGGTCGATCCCGTCGAACAGCTGGCGCATGTCCAGGATGGAGTCGATGGCCACCCCCGCCATCCCGACATCACCCTGCACCCGTGGGTGGTCGGAATCGTAGCCGCGGTGGGTGGCCAGGTCGAAGGCCACCGACAGACCCTTCTGGCCGGCAGCAAGGTTGCGCCGATAGAAGGCGTTGGACTCCGCGGCAGTGGAGAAGCCGGCGTACTGACGGATGGTCCACGGCTGATTGACGTACATGGTGGGATACGGGCCGCGGATGAACGGCGGTGCCCCCGGGAAGCTGTCCAGCGGGTAGCCGGCGGCGACGACCGCATCACGGTCGGCCCCGACATAGACCGGCTTGACACCGATCCCCTCGGGTGTCTGCCACTCGAGCTGTTCGGCGGCGTAGCCGTGAGCCGAGGCCGCGGCTGACACATGCTGTGCCACATCGGCTTCGGTTGGCGATGGCGCTGATCGCCCGCCGTGCAGCGGGATGTCGGCGAAACTCGGCACGAGTGCGGATGTTGCGGCCGGAGCCGCCGCGGCGGCGACATCATACTGAGTCATATCAGGCCCCCAATCGGGTGAGCAGGGACGAAAGAGCTTCGACCGCATCGATCTTCGCGGTCAGGTAGCCGTCCGGCCGGGCCTCGGCCGGCACCTCGGCGAGGGCTTTCTCCGGCCCGGCGAGCAACACCTGCCCGATTCCGGCCGCCCGCGCCGCCGCCACCACCGCGGCGGCATCGGTGCCGTAGCGTGCGTCGGTGCCACAGATCACCGCGATCGAGGCGCCCCCGTCGGTGACCGCACCGGCCACCGTGGCAGCGTCGACAGTTCCCGGATTGACGGTCTCCACCCCACCGGAGGCCAACAGGTTGGCCGCGAACGTTGCGCGGATGTTGTTCTCGGCCAATGGGCCCAGCGGCAACAGCAGTACCCGCGGCCGGGAACCGGTGCGCTCCAGGTAGGCATCGGAGCGGTCGCGCAGCGCCTCGAAGTCGGCGGCGTAACGCCGGACGGTCTCTGAGGAGTCGAAATGCGGCAACGGCGGTTCCGACAGGTTCGGGAACTCATTGATTCCGGTGACGGCGGTGCGGCGGTGTGCGATGTCGTCGGCCCGACGGACGCGCACCTGCTCGATCTGTTCGGCGACATGGTCGCGCGCCGCCACCAACCCGCCCCGGGCTTCGATGTCCTGGAAATGCGTCCAAGCCTGTGCGGCAAGGCTTTCGGTGAGGTCCTCGACGTACCACGAACCACCGGCGGGGTCGAGGACTCGACCGATGTGCGACTCTTCGAGCAGCAGCAGCTGGATGTTGCGGGCAATGCGGCGGGCGAATCCTGAGCTCATCCCGGGGAATCCACCGGGGATTGCCACGTCGAACCCCAGTACCTGCACGGTGTCCGCTCCCCCGACGCCCGCGCCGAATGCGGCCAGCGTGGTACGCAGCATGTTCACCCACGGATCCCGCTGGGTCATCATCGGCAGCGAGGTGACGGCGTGCACCGTCGCCGCACCGCTGCCCGGACTGTCCAACACGTCGGCGATCCTTGCCCAGAGCTGGCGCGCCGCACGGAATTTGGCGATCGTCAGGAACTGGTCGTCGTCGGCGACCAGCCGGAAACTGATCTGACGTAGCGCCTGCGCGACCTCGACCCCGGCCTCGACCAGCAGCCGGACGTACTCCACCGCGGCGGCTACGGCGCCCGCCAGCTCCCACGCGGCGTTGGCACCGCGGTTGTGGAAAGCCGCACCGTCGACGGTGATGGCCCGCACCCCTGGCCGGCCGGCCAAGTCGGCGGCGATGCGCACCACGTCTTCGACCGCCGGGGCGCCCAGACCGCTAAGTGGTGCGGTGAGCGGATCGGCGCCCAGATCGATCGACATCTCGGCGCGCCGGGAGTCGTCGGCACCGGCCACCACGGCCAGCACCGCCTCGGCGGCGGACACGAAGTCCACGCCCGCGTCGACGATGACCGGCGCCAGTTCGAGGTAGACCCCCTCCAACAGGCGGTCGAGGTCGCCGGGAGCCACCCCGGCCGCCCCGACCCGCAACACCAGTGCGCTGACCCCCTCGCCGAGGGCGTCGAGCACCACGGCGTTTCCGTCGGTCACGGCTCCGGTGAAGCCGACGGCCGGGAACTCCTCGGCGACCTTCCATCCCGCGATGACGTCGCGGCGGGCGTCGCCGCCGCGGACGAACGGCCAACTGCCGGGCAACGGCGCCTCGGGCAGTGCATCGAGTGCGGTGTACAGCGCCCGGACCGGAAAGCCTTCGTAGGTGGGTGAATCCAGCAACCGTTCGGGCTCGGCGGGCAGATCCGCCGGGTCACGTCGACTGCTCTTGGCCAGTACTTCGGCCACCGCAGTGCGCCAGCGGGCGCGGTCTTCCTCGAGTTTCACCGAGACCTCCACTGACACCGGCAACTCCTGTTGTCGCAGCATGGGGCAGCCCTACCGGGACCCGCCATCTGACCATCAGGCTAAATGATCACTTTCACAGTGACGTGGCCGACTACGTCTACCCGTCGGTAACCCGCGTCGCACCCGGCGCGTCGCCACCAAGTGGCCGTAACCTTGGTGAACGTGACGTCGAAGACCCGCAGCATGTGGCGCAGTGTGTGGTCAGCACTGATTGCCACGGCGCGCCAGGTGTCTCGCACGCGCATCGTCGTCACGGCGGCCGCGACTGTGATTCTCGTCGCAGTTGCCGTGCTGGTGCCGCTGCCCACCGCCCTGCAGCTGCGGGATTGGGCGACCTCGCTGGGGCCGTGGTTTCCGCTGGCTTTCCTCGCCGCCCACATCGTGGTGACGGTGTTCCCCTTTCCCCGCACGGCGTTCACACTGGCCGCCGGCCTGCTGTTCGGTCCGGCGCTCGGCGTGGTGATCGCCGTCGTGGCCAGCACGCTGAGCGCTGTCCTGGCGCTGCTGCTGGTACGCGCCCTGGGCTGGCAGCTGTCCGGGCTGGTCAGCCACCCGGCTGTGGAATCGGTGGACTCCCGGCTGCGGGCCAGGGGGTGGCCGGCGATCTTCTCGTTGCGGATGATCCCGGCCGTACCGTTCTCGGTGCTCAATTACGCGGCCGGGGCGTCGGCGGTGCGCGTCGTGCCCTACCTGCTGGCAACTTTGGCCGGGCTCATCCCGGGCACCGCCGCCGTGGTGTTCCTCGGCGATGCCCTCACCGGCAATATCAGTCCCCTACTGGTGCTGGTCTCGCTGTGCACCGCCGGCGTGGGTGTGGCCGGGCTGGCATACGAGGTGCGGACGCACCGGCGGGCGCAAAGCTAGGTGGGCGCCACCGCGGTCACAGCACACGGACAGGACCGTCAGTCGATCAGCTGTCGCTCGCGTGCCTTGGCTCGACACGGACAGATTCGTGCTGCTGGGACAGCGGCGGGTACTGCATCTGCGGGATGGGAGGCGGCGCCGGGATCGCGGTGACATCCGAGGATCGGGCGTCCGCCTCGGCCTTGGCCACGGCCTGTGCGATCGCGGGTCGGTCTTGGTGGTGAACCAGTCGGCCACCTCGTCGGTGTCGTCTTCCGGCTTCGGCAGATCCTCCTCCACCGGCGAGGGCTGATAGCGGAACACGCCGTCTTCGCCCGGCGCGCCGAGCAGCTTCGTGAAACCCTGCAACGCCGAACCGAAGTCGCTCGGCACCAGCCACACCTTGTTGGCCTCGCCCTTGGCCATCTGCGGCAGGGTCTGCAGATACTGGTAGGCCAGCATCTCCGGGGTGGGCCGGCCGGCCTTGATCGCGGCGAAGGTCTTCTCGATGGCCTTGGCCTGCCCCTGGGCCTGCAGGTAGGACGCCGCCCGCTCGCCCTGGGCACGCAGGATCCGGGACTGCCGGTCGGCCTCGGCGGCCAGGATGGCGGCCTGCTTGGCGCCCTCGGCGGCCAGGATCTGCGCCTGCTTCTGGCCCTCGGCCTGCTTGATCGACGCCTCCCGGCTGCCCTCGGCGGTCAGGATCATCGCGCGCTTCTCCCGGTCGGCGCGCATCTGCTTTTCCATCGAGTCCTGAATCGACGGCGGCGGGTCGATACTGCGCAGCTCCACCCGGGCCACTCGGAGACCCCACCGGCCGGTCGCCTCGTCGAGCACGCCGCGGAGCTGCCCGTTGATCTGGTCACGGCTGGTCAGCGTCTGCTCGAGGGTCATGCCGCCCACCACGTTGCGCAGCGTGGTGGTGGTCAGCTGCTCCACACCGACGATGTAGTTGCTGATCTGGTAGACCGCGGCCTGCGGGTTGGTGACCTGGAAGTAGACCACGGTGTCGATGTTGACCGTCAGGTTGTCCTCGGTGATCACCGGCTGCGGCGGGAAGGACACCACCCGCTCGCGCAGGTCGACCCGGGCCCGGATCTTGTCGATGAACGGGATCAGCAGCGTGAGCTGACCTGACACCGTCTTGCTGTAGCGCCCGAGCCGCTCGATGACCGCCGCTTCGGCCTGCGGGATCAGCGCGACGGATTTGGCGACGACGATGATGGCGAAGATCACCAACACCGCCAGCAGGACTAGACCGGCGATGGCACCGTCCATGGCGGAATCTCCTTAAATGTTCTTCCAGACGACTGCGGTGGCACCGTCGATGTGCATGACGGTGACCTGGTCGCCGGGCTCGTACACATCGTTGTCGTTGTAGGGCCGCGCCGTCCAGATTTCTCCGTCGAGCTTCACCTGGCCTTCATGACGCGCCACCCGGTCGAGAACCAGCGCGTGCTTTCCCTCCAGCGCTTTGACCGGTTCGGGCAGACCCTTGCCCGCGGTGAACTTGCGACGCAGCGCGGGTCGCACCAGCGCCAGCAGCAGCACCGAGACCACCAGGAACACCGCCCCGTCGGCCCATACCGGCCAATCCAACAGCCAACTCGAGCCGGCGGCGGCCAGCGCACCTCCGGACAGCATCAACAGGAACATGTCGCCGGTCAGTGCCTCGGCACCGGCGAGACCCAGGGCGAACACGAGCCAAATCAGCGCCGCTGGCATATTCCCAGGATACGCGGCCCCGGACGGCCCGGACGCGGAAAGCCGGTTCGGAGCCGAGCCACTACACTGCGAGCATCATGTGGTGCCCTAGTGTTTCGCTGTCGATGTGGGCCAACGCCTGGCTGGCCGGCCAGGCCGCGCCGGATGACGTCCTTGACGCGTTATCGGTCTGGGCTCCAACGCATTCGGTGACCGCCTACGACTCGGTGGCGGCCGGCCATACCGGCCTGCCGTGGCCCGATGTCGACGACGCGGGTGCGGTGTCCCTGCTGCAGACGGTGCGCACCGTCGCCGGGCGGGTCTCGGAGTCCGGCTGGTCGGGGCGCCCGGCGATCAGTCTTGTTCTCCCGGTGCCCGGCGACGTGCGCGGCCTGGCACCGGGTACCCAGTTCCAGCGCGATGCGCTGGCCGCCGGGGAAGCGATCATCATCACCAGCCCGGCCGACGACACTGTGGGCCTGGTCCCCGAATTCGAGTACGACGACACCGAGGACGAGCTGCCCGACGGCGATCGGCTGCCCGAATTGTGTGCGTTGTCCTGGACCGTCTATTCGTTGCCCGCCAGGCCCGTCGTCGATCATCTCGATCTCGGCGATGCCGAATACGCTCTGCGCTCGGCTGTCCGCGCGGCAGCCGAGGCATTGGGCGCGCTGCAACTCGGCGCCGCCGGCGGCGTGGACGATCCGCGGGGACTGGTCGAGCAGGTACTGGAGTCCAGCCGGCATCACCGCGCACCCGATCACGCGCCGACCCGGGCGCTTCGGGTACTGGAGAACGCTGCGCACGTCGATGCGATTATCACGGTCAGTTCGGGTCTGATGCCGATCGGCACCCAAAGCGCCTCGGAGGCTCAGATCGCCAACGACGCGCTGCGGCCCCTGGCGTCAGTGGTGCGCTCGGCGCGCCTGGCCGCGGTCAGCGCGATCCTGCAATCGGCCTGGCAGCGCTAGCTGCCGCCACCGGGCGTTCGAACGTCTTGCGTCACTGACTGATTCGGGTGGCCGGCTCGCGAGCGACCAACACGGGCGCGTGCACATGGTCGAGCAGATGACGGGTGAGCCGTCCCACCGACCGGCCTTCTGAACCGTCGGCGAAATGGCTGCCGAGGATCAGCAGTTGCACCGATTCGGAATGCATCCGCAACTCGGTCGCGGTGCGATCGGACACCACCACCCGGTGCACCTGCACCTCGGGATAGCGTTCACGGTGCCCCGCCAAGCGCTCGGCGAGCACTTCCTGTTCCCGTACGGTGATGTTCGCCCATTCGATCGGCGACCAGTCGACCGAGGGCAGCCCGAGCACACCGGGATCGCTCCATGCGTGCACGGCGAGAAGGCCGACTCCGCGACGGGAGGCCTCGTCGAAAGCCAGGTCCACCGCAGCCTGCGCGGCCGGCGAGGCGTCGACACCGACCATCACCGGAGCAGCCGGCCGTGCGCACTGCCCGTCGTGGATCACGGCGACCGGGCAGCGCGCGTCCCTGACCAGGCGGGCTGGTAACGACGGCAGCAGCGCGCGCAGCGCGCGCCGCGCCGGGCCGGCTCCGACCACCATGAGGCCGGCGTCACCGGACATCTCGATCAGCGACGGCAGGTCCTTTTCCACCGCGGTGACCACCCGCATCGGCACCCGCCGAAGCTCCGCCTCGGTCTGGGCCCACTGCCTGGCCGTGGCCGACCCCGACGACGTCTCGACGACGAGAACACCGCAGTTCCATGACGACTGGTCCATTGCCCTACCTCCATCGGCTCGCAATCGCGAGTCTTCCGGGTTCGGGGGCACCGGGCCAGCATGACAACCCCCAGATCGGTCTGGGGGCTAGCTGGTAGAGGCCAGGCACCCGGCCGTGCAGTACCTGCCGTCGACGCTGGACCCGTAACCTGGAACGGGTTGAGTACCAACGACTCTGGCCGGATCACGCCCATCTCTGATCTCATCGAGCAGGTCGAGCACCAAGCGGGCGAAGCGTCGCTGGGCATTGGGTGTGGACGCCCGGGCCAGCGCGATCCCCAATTCGTCGGCCTGCTCGCGCAACTCGTTGTCCAGATCCCAGACCACCTCGATGTGATCGGAGACGAAGCCCACCGGGCAGACCACCACGGCTGTCGTGCCGGATTCTGCCAACGCTGAAAGGTGGTCACCGACATCGGGTTCGAGCCACGGCACCTGAGGCGGACCGGACCGGGACTGCCACACCACGTCATAGTCCCGGAACCCGGCGGCCGCGGCCACCAGGCTCGCGGCGTACCGAACCTGTCGCGCATACAGATCCGGCCCGCACCGGTCAGCGGCGCGCAGCGGTATCGAATGCGCGGTGAAGACCAGGCGGGCATCGTCCCGCACCGACGCGGGCAGGGTTGCGGCCGCCGCTGCGATCGCATCGGCGAACATCGCCACCAACAGGGGATGGTCGAAGAACTGCCGCATCTTGACCAGCTCGGGTGCACCCTCGCCGACGGCGGCCCGGGCCCGGGCGATGTCCTCCTGATATTGGGCGCACCCGGAATATCCACCCCACGCTGACGTGGCGAACACCGCGGCGCGGCGCACACCGTCAGATTTCATCTCCGCGACGGTTTCCTCGATCATCGGATACCAGTTGCGGTTGCCGAAGTACACCGGCAGCCGTTCACCGCGGTCGGCGAGTTCGGCACTGATCTCCCCGATCAGGGCACGGTTGATCCCGTTGATCGGGGAGACACCGCCGAAATGCAGATAATGCTCGGCCACGCTGGTCAGCCGCTCCGGAGGTATGCCGCGCCCGCGAGTCACGTTCTCCAGAAACGGCATCACCTGCTCGGGACCCTCCGGACCGCCGAAGGACAGCACCAGCAGCGCGTCGAACTCGGTGGGGACGGCCATCTCGCTAGAGCAACTGGGTGCTGGCGCCGCCGTCGGCGTAGATCACCGTGCCGGTGGTGGCGGGCAACCACTCTGAGATCAGGGCGCAGACCGTCTTGGCGACCGGGGTCGGATCCTTCATGTCCCAGCCGAGCGGAGCACGCTGATCCCAGCCCTCCTCCAGGAGCTGCATCTGGGCACCCGCCTCGTCACCGAGCGCGCCACCCACGATCGCACTCATCGCCAGCGTGCGGATTGGCCCTGCCGCAACCAGATTCGAACGCACACCGTAAGCACCGGCCTCGCGCGCGACGAACCGGTTCACCGATTCCAGTGCACTCTTGGCGACCGTCATCCAGTTGTAGGCCGGCATCGCGCGGGTCGGGTCGAAGTCCATCCCGACGATGCCGCCGCCGCGGTTGATGATCGGCAGGGTGGCCTTGGCCAGCGACGCGTAGGAGTACGCCGAGATGTGGATGCCCTTGGCGACATCCTCGTAGGGCGCGTCGAAGAACGGATTGACGCCCATCCCGGTCTGCGGCATGAAACCGATGGAGTGCACCACGCCGTCGAGCTTGTTGCCCTCACCGATCACCTCGGTGACCCGACCGGCCAGGCTGTCCAGGTGCTCCTGGTTCTGCACGTCGAGTTCAAGCAGCGGTGCCGGCTTGGGCAGCCGGTCGATGATGCGCTGGATCAGGCGTAACCGGTCGAAGCCGGTGCACACGATTTCGGCACCCTGCTCCTGGGCGACCCGGGCGATGTGGAACGCGATGGACGAGTCGGTGATGATCCCGGTGACCAGGATGCGCTTGCCTTCGAGCAAACCTGCCATGTGAAAGTCCTTCTCTCTAGCTCGTTCTGGTCCTAGTGACGCTGTGCCGGTGTGGGTCTAGTGCCCCATACCCATGCCGCCGTCGACGGGGATCACCGCTCCGGCGATGTAGCTGGCGTCCTCCGAGGCCAGGAAGCTGACCGCACCGGCCACCTCCTCGGCGGTGCCGACCCGTTTGGCCGGAATGAAGTCCAGCGCGCCGGCCTGGATCCGCTCGTCGAGGGCACGGGTCATCTCGGTGTCGATGTAACCCGGCGCCACCACGTTGGCCGTCACCCCGGCCTTGGCGAGTTCGCGCGAGATCGACCGGGCCATGCCGATCAGCCCGGCCTTGGCGGCTGCGTAGTTGGCCTGGTTACCGATGCCCCACATACCCGAGACCGAACCGATGAAGATGATCCGGCCGAAGCGCTTGCGCTGCATGCTGCGCGAGGCCCGTTGCGCCACTCGGAAGGCTCCGGTGAGGTTGGCGTTGATGACCTCGGTGAACCGCTCCTCGGTCATCCGCATCAGGAACGCGTCCTTGGAGATGCCGGCATTGGACACCAGCACCTCGACGGGGCCCTGGTGTTCTTCGACCTCGGTGAAGGCACGGTCCACGGCAGCGTTGTCGGTGACGTCGCACTCGACGCCGAACAAGCCCTCCGGCGCACCGGATCCGCGGTGGGTGACGGCCACCTTGTGCCCGTCGGCGGCCAACCGCTGCGCGATCGCCAGGCCGATACCCCGGTTACCACCGGTGACGAGCACCGATCGCGAGACGAACGGGGGTTTACCTCCCACAGCGTTATCGGTCATGTCCGTCAACTTAATGCCTCAGCTCGCTTTCCTGAAAATTGCGATTTGGGCGCGCTCGCCGTCGCTGAACGACGAAAAGCGCGCCCAAATCGCCCCAAACTCAGCCCGGAAGTCGGCGGTTGATCAGCAGCGCCGCCAGCGCGGCCAGCGCCAGCACCAGCGCCCCGAGCCGCAGCCAGCCGGTGCTCGCCTCACCCTTGATCGTCTCGTAGCCGATCTGGTCCTGCAGGGAGGTGAACACCTCCTTGAGTTGCTGCAGGCTCGACGCGGTGTAGGCGTTGCCGCCGGAGAGCTCGGCGATCTTCTTCAGCATCTCGTCGTCGACCGGCACCGGCTGGCGCTGGTCGTTGATCTCGACGTAGCCGTACGGGGTACCGAAGGACACCGTCGAGATCGGCACGCCCTGGTCCTTGGCGGTGCGCGCGGCGGTGAAGGCGCCCTTGGGGTTGTCCGGGTTGGAGGGCACGGTCTCCTTGCCGTCGGACATCAGCACGATCCGTGCCGGCGGCGGGGTGTCGCCGCCGCCGATGACGGCCCCCACGGTGGCGATGGCCTGCAGCGAGGTGAAGATCGCCTCGCCGGTGGCCGTGCGGTCGGCCAGTTGCAGCTTGTCGATCGCCTGCTTAGTGGCCTCGCGGTTGGTGGTCGGCGACACCAGCACCGTGGCCGTGCCGGCGTAGGCGATCAGGCCCAGGTTGATGCCGGGAGTCAGCTGGTCGGCGAACTGCTTGGCGGCCTCCTGCGCGGCGGCCAGCCGGCTGGGCTCCACGTCGGTGGCGCGCATGGACTGCGAGACGTCGATGGTCAACATCACCACCGCTCGGTTACGGGGGATGCGCACATCATGGGTCGGTCCGGCCATCGCGACGGTCAGCAACACCAGCGAGGCGACCAGCAGGATCGCCGGCAGATGGCGCCAGCGGCTGGGTCGTTTGGGTGCAACGCTTTCCAGCAGCTCCATGTTCGCGAACCGCAGGACCCGCTTCTGGCGGGCCACCTGGACGACGACGTAGAGACCGACCAGTCCCGCGACCACGAGCAGGAACAGGAAGAACCACGGGTGTTCGAAGCCGGACAGCGTCATCGGCCCGAGCAGCGGCAACGTCATTGGCTACCTGCCAGCGCGCCGCGGCGACGGGACGCGACGAAGCGCACGATGTCGGCGATCCAGTCCCGGTCGGTGCGCAGCGTCATCAACGGTGCCCCGCAGCGCCGCAGCGTCCGGGCGACTTCGTCACGGTGGGCCGCGGCGGCCCGTGCGAAGTCGTCGCGAAGCTGCGCATCGATGGTGAACTCGCGGGTGACCCCGGACTCGGTGTCCTGCAGGATCACGTCGCCGACGTCGGGCAGTTCGACGTCGCGCGGGTCGAGCACCTCGATGCCCAGCACCTCGTGCCGGGCGGCGATCGCGCGCAACGGGCGCATCCAGTTGATCGGTCCGAGGAAGTCGCTGATCACCACCGCCATGCCCCGCCGGCGTTCCGGCCGACGCAGTCCGTCGATGGCGGCGGCCAGATCGCCACGCACCCCGACCGGTGCCCGCGGCGCGGTGGCGATGGCACGCAGCAGCGTCTGCTCGTGCTGGCGTCCGGAACGCGCGGGCACCCGCACCACGGAATCCCCGTTGGCGATCAGCGCGCCGATGCGGTTGCCGCCACCACTGTTCAGGTAGGTGATCGCCGCGGCCGCAGCGACCGCCAGATCACGCTTCTCGCAGCCGGTGGTGCCGAAGTCCAGGCTCGCCGACATGTCGACCACCAGCCAGGTCTCCAGCTCGCGGTCGGCGATCATCTGCCGCACGTGCGGATGGGTGGTGCGGGCGGTGACCGACCAGTCCATCCGGCGCACGTCGTCGCCGGGCTGGTAGAGCCGCGACTCCCCCGGCTCCGAGCCGGGCCCGGGGATCAACCCGAGGTGGTTGCCGTGCAACACGCCGTCGAGTTTGCGTCTGACCGTCAGCTCGAGAGTGCGCAGCGCGGCCGACAACTTGGCGTCACCGATCTCACCGCGCTGGAACGACGGCGGGTGGACGGTTTGCGACTCGCTCACCGACCGTTGGCGCCGGCCGCGGCAGGAACCACCGGGGGCGCCGAATGTCCTTGCTGCGGAACGGCGTTCACCTGGGGCAGGGCCACGGTCTGCAGGATCCGGTTGATCACCGTCTCGGCTTTGACGTCATCGGCCAACGCGTCGTAGGTGAGCACCAGGCGGTGGCGCAGCACGTCGGGGATGACGTCGATGACGTCCTGCGGGATGACGTAGTCGCGGCCGCGGACCAGCGCCAGCGCGCGGGCGGCGGCGATGACGCCGAGCGACGCGCGCGGCGAGGCGCCGAAAGCCACCCAGGACTTCACGTCGTTCATGCCGAACTGTTCGGGCCTGCGGGTGGCGGTGATGACGCGCACGACGTAGTCGACCAGGGCGTGGTGGACGAAGTTGTTGGCCGCGACTTCCTGCAACCGCTGCAGGTCGCCGGTGTTGAGGATCTGCTTGGGCTCCGGCGGGGTGACACCCATCCGGTAGATGATCTCGCGCTCTTCCTCCGGCGACGGGTAGTCGACGTTGATCTTGAACAGGAAGCGGTCGCGCTGCGCTTCCGGCAGCGGGTACACACCCTCGTTCTCGATCGGGTTCTGGGTGGCCATCACCAGGAACGGCTTGGGCAGCGGGTAGTCCTTGCCGCCGATGGAGATCTTGCGCTCGGCCATGACCTCCAGCAGGGCGGATTGGACCTTTGCCGGCGCGCGGTTGATCTCGTCGGCCAGCAGGAAGTTGCACATGACCGGGCCGAACTCGGTGTCGAACTCCTCGCGGCCCTGGCGGTAGATGCGCGTACCGATGATGTCGGTCGGCACCAGGTCCGGGGTGAACTGGATGCGGGCGAAGGTGCCGCCGACCACCTTGGCGAAGGTCTCGACCGCCAGCGTCTTGGCCACACCGGGGACACCTTCGAGCAGGACGTGACCCTTGGCGAGCAACCCCACCAGAATGCGCTCGACGAGTTGGTCCTGGCCGACGATGATGCGCTTGACCTCGAAGATCGCCCGTTCCAGGGTGTTCACCTCGCCGGCCAGACCGTTACCGCCCGACGGCGGTGCGGCTGGGGCTCCGCTCGGCCCGGCGAACGATCCGGGGCCTGCGGGCGACCCACCTGGTGACGTCATCGACTTCCTCCACGAGCTGTTGGGTTGAGCGGACACGCGGTGTCCTGCCACAACTATTCCAGGCGTTCTGAGATCCGTCGACGTCGCCCGGTTCGCTGGCGCGTCGACCGACAAGCCCCGGTCGCGTGGCCTACGTCTCGATGATGCGGGTCAGATAGGGCGTCATGCCCGCGGTGCGCACCGGGCTCACGGTGACGTGCCCGGCCGCCGAGGAGGCCTCGAGCATCTGGCCGTTGCCGAGGTAGAGCGCCACGTGCTGAGCGCCACCGGGGCCGTAGAAGATGAGGTCGCCGCGCTTGGCCTGCGAGGGCGGGATGTGCCGCCCGGCGTTGTACTGATCACCGGAGTACTTCGGGATCTGAACACCCACCCCGGCGAACGCATACCGGGTGAACCCCGAGCAGTCGTAGCCGATCTTGCCGGCGTCCTCCTCGACACCGGCGCTGGGGCCGTTGATCGCCCCACCGCCCCACGAATACGGCACACCGCGCTGGGAGGCGCCGCGGGCGATCACGTACTCGATGGCCTGGGGCCCGCTGACCCGTCCGCCCAGCATCGTCGACGGGCCGCCCCCGATGCCCAGCCCGGCCAGGAATTTGCGGCCCAGATCCATGGTCGCCTGGGCGGCCTGCTGGGTGACCTGCAGCGAGGCGTTGGCCACCGCGACGGGGTCACCGGGCGCCCCGGCGCTCAGCAGCTTGGGCAAGGTGGGATCCCACTCGCCCGGGTCGGCATTCGCCGGGCTGGCGCAGCCCAGCGCCAGCACCAGAGCGGTCAGGATCGTCCCGACAGTGAGGAGTCGAGAAGCTTTGCGGGACATGGGAACTACTCCGTCAGTATTCGATGTAACGCACGACGTACGGTGTCATGCCGCTGGTGCGCACGGGTGAGATCTTTACCGAGGACCCGGTGTAGGGCGCCTCGAGCATCTGGCCCTGACCCAGGTAGAGGGTCACGTGCTGGCTGCCGCCGGGGCCGTAGAAGATGACGTCACCGCGGCGCATCTGGGCGGACGGGATCTTGCGGCCCATGTTGTACTGCGAGCCGGAGTAGTGCGGCAGCTTGATGCCGACGCCGGCGAACGCGTAGAGGATCAGCCCGGAACAGTCGAAGCCGACGGTGCCGGCGCCGCTGTCGATACCGTTGCTCGGGCCCGTGGCGGTACCACCGCCCCACGAGTACGGCACGCCCATCTGCGACATCGCTCGCCGGATCACGTACTCGGAAGCCTGGGCTCCGTACACATACGGGATGGCGCCGTTGGTGATTCCGGTGCTGTCAGGTGCGAGGATGCCCAGCTTCTGCAGGAAGCTCTTGCCCATCTGGGCCGTCGCCTGTGCCGAGCTCGAGGCGATCTGCAGCACCGCGTTGACGATCTGGATGGGATCACCGGAGACGAAGGCACTGGGCACCGCCGGCAGCGTCAGATCCCATTCGGAGGCCTTGCCGTAGGGCACCTTGACCCCGGCCGGCGACGCCGACGGTCCGGCAGCCGGATCCCAGCGGTCCCCCGGGGTCGCGGCACCCGGGGCGGCGGCACCCGGGGCGGCGGACTGCGGTACCGCGGCGGGCGAGTTCGCCGGCGCCGACCACTGGCGGGCCGCGTCGAGCTTCTGCTGGGCGGTGGTGCGCTCGGCGGCCAGCCGGTCGATCTCGGCCTGCTGGTCGGTGAACGTCTTCTTCGCGTCGGTCAGCGCGGTGACCGCGGACTGCTGACTGGCTTCGGCGTCGATCACGGCCTGATCGGCCTTCTGCTTCGCCAGTCGCGCCGCGGACTCCTTGTTGACCTGTTCGGTGCGGGCCCGCTGCAGATCACTCATGACCTGCTGGGCACTGACCGCCAGCGTCTGGCCGGCGCTCGCGGTGGAGATGATGTCCTCGGGGGTGCTGGCCATCACCAGCGAGGCCGACGGTCCGTTGATGTAGGTGGCGGCAGCGAAGGTGTCGAACCGCTTCTGGGCGTCGGCGATGGCGGCGTTGGCGTCCTTGACGGCCTGCGCGCTGGCCTCGACCTGAGCATTGGCCTCGGCGGCGGCGTCGCGCGCGGTCTGCACGTCGACCAGGGCCTTGTTGACGCTCTCCTGCTCGGCCTGCACCTTGGCGCCGATGTCCTGCAGTCGCTGGTTGGCGTCGGCGACATCGGCGATCAGTGCCGCCATGGTGTCGGGCGCGGGCGCCGGCTCGGCCTTGGCCACCCCCGGCATGGTGAGCGTCAGGGCAACCGACAGCGCCAGCGGGCACATCGGCTTGGCGATGCGGATGGCCGGCCGGGAAAGAGAGCCGCGATCGGGACGTCTCATTCGACTCTGGTCTCCTCTGCTCCACGTGCAGTCACGCCAGTAACAGATGTCACATGAGTCACATCAATAACAATGGCGACAGTTGCACCGTACGTCACATTTGTCGCAGAGGAAACTTCCGGCAAGAATTACATGTTTGTCATTTACGGGATGTTGCCGAAAAGTAATCTTATTGATTTGCCAGGGTGGGCTATTTGGCCTGGTCAACGGGGGTTTGGCTATTGCGCGCCCGGCGGGCCCGAAGCTGCAGAACTCGGGTCAAAACAGCGACCGCGGCGACCCCGATGACAAGCGCAACGGTAAATCCCATCCAGGGAAAGTCGGGGGTTTCCAACTGGTCGACAAATGCCTGGGTGCCGACCACCGGATTGGGTGCCGTCTTGGCCACATCCTGGCCGGCTTCGAGGATGACCCGGTCGTAGGTGGTGCTGTAGGTTCCGGCCCACCCGGGGCTCAGGACCAGGACCGTGGCCCCGGGATCGTCCTGGCCGATCTCGGTGGCGATGTCCCGCAGCGGGGTGTCGATCGGCGGGCTGTTCGGCATCACCACGACCTTGAGGTCGATACCCCGCGCCTGGGCGTCGGCCACCACCTTCTGCAGTCCCGCGACATCCGCGGCAGGCGCGGCCACACCGTCGGAGGCCACATCGGCCTTCACCGCCGCCAGACACTGATCGACGGGCGTCGACGGGTCCAGCCCGATACTGCTGCACACCTCCACCGGAATGAAGGTCGGCGGGTGCGGAATCGTCACGACCCCAGACCGTACCCCGGTCGGCACCCCGGGGGTGGCACCACGCGCCGAGGAGGACAAGACTGACATCGGGAGCGTCGGCTCACGCCGACACCGTCCCGCCCGCTTTGCAGGACAACCGTACTGTTAGTATCGAGACGGATGTCGACACAGCCCGTCGGCATCGATGAACAACGCCGGGAGTTGATGTGAGCAGCAATGATTCACTGAATTCGTTTGACGCGCGGGACACCCTCGAGGTGGGCGACGCGAGCTACCAGATCTACCGCCTCGACGCGGTACCCGGCACCGAGAAACTCCCCTACAGCCTCAAGGTGCTGGCCGAGAACCTGCTGCGCACCGAGGACGGTGCCAACATCACCAAAGATCACATCGAGGCCATCGCCAACTGGGACCCCTCGGCTGACCCGAGCATCGAAATCCAGTTCACCCCGGCCCGGGTGATCATGCAGGACTTCACCGGTGTGCCGTGCATCGTGGACCTGGCCACCATGCGCGAGGCGGTCGGCGACCTCGGTGGCGACCCGGACAAGGTCAACCCGCTGGCCCCCGCCGAACTGGTGATCGACCACTCGGTGATCATCGACGTGTTCGGCACCGCCGACGCCTTCGAGCGCAACGTCGACATCGAGTACGGCCGCAACGGCGAGCGGTACCAGTTCCTGCGCTGGGGCCAGGGTGCCTTCGACGACTTCAAGGTCGTCCCGCCGGGCACCGGCATCGTGCACCAGGTCAACATCGAGTACCTGGCTCGCGTCACCATGGTCCGCGACGGCGTGGCCTACCCGGACACCTGCGTCGGCACCGACAGCCACACCACGATGGTCAACGGCCTCGGCGTGCTGGGCTGGGGCGTCGGCGGTATCGAGGCCGAGGCCGCGATGCTGGGCCAGCCGGTGTCGATGCTCATCCCCGCGTGGTCGGCTTCAAGCTGTCCGGCGAGATCCAGCCCGGCGTGACCGCCACCGACGTGGTCCTCACCGTCACCGAGATGCTGCGTAAGCACGGCGTGGTGGGCAAGTTCGTCGAGTTCTACGGCAACGGCGTCGCCGAGGTGCCGCTGGCCAACCGCGCCACCCTGGGCAACATGAGCCCCGAATTCGGCTCCACCGCAGCCATCTTCCCGATCGACGAGGTCACCATCGACTACCTGCGCCTGACCGGCCGCAGCGACGAGGAGCTGGCGCTGGTCGAGGCGTATGCCAAGGCGCAGGGCATGTGGCACAACCCGGAACACGAGCCCGCGTACTCCGAGTACCTCGAGCTCGACCTGTCCACCGTCGTGCCGTCGATCGCCGGGCCCAAGCGCCCGCAGGACCGCATCGAGCTCTCCGATGCGAAGTCGGCGTTCCGCAAGGACATTCACAACTACGTCGAGAACGGCAACCCCGCCCCGCAGACCAAGCTGGACGAGGCCGTCGAGGAATCCTTCCCGGCCAGTGATCCCGCCGTGCTGTCGTTCGCCGACAACGGTTCCGAGCCGCTGCACTCCGCCGCCTCCGGTGCCGAGGGCCGGCCCACCAAGCCGGTCAAGGTGGCGGTGTCCGATCGCGGCGAGTTCGTGCTCGATCACGGTGCCGTGGCCATCGCGTCGATCACCTCGTGCACCAACACCTCCAACCCGTCGGTGATGCTCGGCGCGGCGCTGCTGGCCCGCAACGCCGTCGAGAAGGGCCTGACCGCCAAGCCGTGGGTCAAGACCTCGATGGCCCCCGGTTCCCAGGTGGTCAGCGACTACTACGACAAGGCCGGTCTGTGGCCGTACCTGGAGAAGCTGGGCTTCTATCTCGTCGGCTACGGCTGCACCACCTGCATCGGCAACTCGGGACCGCTGCCCGAGGAGATCTCCAAAGCCATCAATGACAACGACCTGACCGTCACCGCAGTGCTGTCGGGCAACCGCAACTTCGAGGGCCGCATCTCTCCCGACGTGAAGATGAACTACCTGGCCTCCCCGCCGCTGGTGATCGCCTACGCGCTGGCCGGCACGATGGACTTCGACTTCCAGACCGATCCGCTCGGCAAAGACAGCGACGGCAACGACGTCTTCCTCTCCGACATCTGGCCGTCGTCGAAGGACATCTCCGACACCATCGCCTCGGCCATCAACGAGGAGATGTTCAAGAAGAACTACGCCGACGTGTTCAAGGGCGACGAGCGCTGGCAGAACCTGCCGACCCCGTCCGGCAAGACCTTCGAGTGGGATACCGACTCCACCTACGTCCGCAAGCCCCCGTACTTCGAGGGCATGCCCGCCGAGCCGCAGCCGGTGAAGGACATCGCCGGTGCCAGAGTGCTTGCCTTGCTAGGCGATTCGGTCACCACCGACCACATCTCACCGGCCGGCAACATCAAGGCCGGCACGCCGGCCGCGCAGTACCTGGACAGCCACGGCGTGGACAAGAAGGACTACAACTCCTACGGGTCCCGCCGCGGCAACCACGAGGTGATGATCCGCGGCACCTTCGCCAACATCCGGCTGCGCAACCAGTTGCTCGACGATGTCTCCGGCGGCTACACCCGCGACTTCACCCAGCCCGATGCACCGCAGGCGTTCATCTATGACGCCGCGCAAAACTATGCGGCGCAAAACATTCCATTGGTCGTTTTGGGCGGCAAGGAATACGGCTCCGGATCGTCGCGGGACTGGGCGGCCAAGGGCACCAGCCTGCTGGGCGTACGGGCGGTCATCACCGAGTCGTTCGAGCGCATCCACCGGTCCAACCTGATCGGCATGGGCGTGATCCCGCTTCAGTTCCCCGCGGGTGAGTCTGCGGCGTCGCTGAAGCTGGACGGCACCGAGGTCTACGACATCACCGGCATCGAGGAACTCAACAGCGGCAAGACGCCGAAGACGGTGCACGTCACCGCTTCCAAGGAAGACGGTTCCAAGGTCGAATTCGACGCCGTGGTGCGCATCGACACCCCCGGCGAGGCCGACTACTACCGCAACGGCGGCATCTTGCAGTACGTGCTGCGCAACATGCTGCGAGCCGGCTAGCGCCGACGTGCCCCGGGTCAGCGAGGACCATCTGGCGGCCCGCCGCCGCCAGATCCTCGACGGCGCACGGCGCTGCTTTGCCGAATACGGCTACGAGCAAGCGACCGTGCGCCGCCTGGAGCAGACCATCGGTCTGTCTCGTGGTGCGATCTTTCACCACTTCCGCGACAAGGACACCCTGTTCTTCGAGTTGGCGCGGGAGGACGCCGCGCGGATGGCCGAGGTGGCCTCCCGCGAAGGGCTGATCCAGGTGATGCGTGACCTGCTGGCCGCTCCGGATCAATTCGATTGGCTGGCGACGCGATTGGAGATCGCGCGCAAGTTACGCAACGATCCGGCGTTTCAGCGCGGTTGGGTGGAACGCTCGGCCGAGCTGGCGGCGGCCACCACCGACCGGTTGCGCAGGCAGAAGCAGGCCGGCCGGTTGCGTCAGGACGTACCCAGCGATGTGCTGCAGTGCTACCTGGATCTGGTGCTCGACGGGCTGGTCGCGCGGCTGGCGGCGGGCGAGGACACCGACCGGCTCTCGGCGGTGCTGGATCTGGTGGAGGACTCGGTGCGGCAGCCCGAATCGCCCGGCGCCCAGACGCCGAACGTCAATTGAGGCGCGAGCGTTACCGGCGGGTGGTGTGGTTAGGTCCGCCGCGGCTGCGCATCGGGGTGCCGGTTTCGCGCAGCATCGCGTGGATCGAACCGTACGAACGCCCGGTCGTCGCCACCAGGGTGCGAATACTCGCGCCGCCTTCGTAGGCGTTGCGCAGCTCGTTGAGCAACTGGTCACGCGCTTCGTTGGGCTTCCTCATCGTCACCCTCCCCGGTTGATCTGCCCGTAGCCCAACAGAGTAGGAGCGCACGCCGATCACGTGGCGGGAATGGCCGAAATGATTTGTGCCAGAAACTCAGGCGAGTTCGATCAGCTCTCGGTACTCGTCTGACCAGAAGTCCTCGGTGCCGTCCGGAAGCAGGATCACCCGCTGCGGGTCGAGCGCTTCAGCGGCCCCCGGGTCGTGGGTGACCAGGACCACCGCACCGACGTAGCTGCGCAGCGCGTCGAGCACCTGTTCGCGTGAGGCGGGGTCGAGGTTGTTGGTCGGCTCGTCGAGCAGCAGCACGTTCGCCGTCGAAGCCACCAGTCCGGCCAGCGCCAACCGGGTCTTCTCGCCGCCGGACAACGTGCCGGCCGGCTGGTCCAGCTGCGGACCGGTGAACATGAACGCGCCGAGCAGGCCCCGCAGGTCTTGTTCGCCGGTGTCGGGGGCGGCGTGGCGGATGTTCTCCCACACCGTCGCGTTGTTGTCGAGGGTGTCGTGTTCCTGTGCGAAATAACCGATCTTGAGCCCGTGGCCGGGTTCCAGTCCGCCGGCGTCCGGGGTTTCGGCCCCGGCCAGCAGCCGCAACAGGGTGGTCTTACCCGCGCCGTTGAGGCCGAGCACGACGACCCGGGAGCCGCGGTCGATGGCCAGATCGACGCCGGTGAAGACCTCCAGTGACCCGTAGTTCTTGGTCAGTCCCTTGGCCACCAGCGGTGTCTTACCGCATGGCGCCGGCGTCGGGAACTTGATCCTGGCCACTTTGTCGGCCACCCGCTCGGCGTCCAGCTCCGCGATCATCCGCTCCGCGCGGCGCAACATGTTCTGTGCGGCAACAGCTTTGGTGGCTTTGGCGCCCATCTTGGCGGCCTGCGCCCGTAGCGCACCGGCCTTCTTCTCGGCGTTGGCACGCTCGCGCCGACGGCGTTGTTCGTCGGTGGCCCGGGCGTCGAGATACTTCTGCCACCCCATGTTGTAGACGTCGACCTCACCACGAACGGCGTCCAGGAACCACACCCGGTTCACCACATCGGCGAGCAGCTCGACGTCGTGACTGATGACGACGAGACCGCCGGTGTGATTCTGCAGATAGGTGCGCAGCCACCCGATGGAGTCGGCGTCGAGGTGGTTGGTGGGCTCGTCGAGCAGCAGAGTCATGCTCGAATTCGCCCCACCGCCACCACTTTCGGAGGCCGCGAAGAGGATCCGGGCCAATTCCACCCGGCGGCGCTGACCGCCGGAGAGAGTGCGAAGGGGTTGGGTGAGCACCCGCTCGGGCAGACCGAGGCTCGCGCAGATGCGGCCGGCCTCACTCTCGGCCGCGTAACCGCCGAGAGCCGAGAACCGCTCCTCGAGCTGGCCGTAGCGGCGAACCGCCTTGTCCCGTGCCGCATCGTCGACCACTTCGGCCATCAGCGCCTGCTGCTTCTCCAGATCGGAGAGCAGCGTGTCCAGCCCGCGGGCCGACAGCACCCGGTCGCGGGCCAGTACGTCGAGATCGCCCTCGCGCGGGTCCTGCGGAAGGTAGCCGACCTCCCCGGTGCGCGCAATGCTGCCGGCATAGGGCTCGCCCTCGCCGGCCAGGATGCGCATAGTCGTCGTCTTGCCGGCCCCGTTGCGACCCACCAGGCCGATTCGATCCCCCGGCTGCACCCGCAGTGCGGGCCCTTCCGCGTGCAGCAGCGTGCGCGCCCCGGCGCGGACCTCGAGGTCCGTTGCGGTGATCACGGGGGCTGCTCCTTCGTCTTTGGCTGCTACTTCTCGTCGGTGAAGACCGGCGGGCGCTTCTCGGCGCGCGCAGCGACCGCCTCTTCGAAGTTGGCGGTGAGCAGGCGCACGTAGAGCTGCCCGAGGCCCTCGGCCTGCATATGCCCTTCCAGGCTACCGGCGTCCAGTCCACTCCATAGCGTGCGCTTGGTCAACTCGGTTCCCGGCCGGGAGAAGGCCGCGATACGGGCGGCGATGTCGAAGCAGGCGGGTAGCAGGTCCTCCCGCGGCACCTGCCGGGACACCAGTCCGATCCGTTCGGCCTCCTGCGCGTCGACGTCGCGGCCGGTGAGCATGATCTCGAAGGCCCGCGAGGACCCGATGGCCCGCGGCAGGAGATAGCTCAGGCCCAGCTCACTGGCGGTCAGCCCGTTGTTGATGCCGGCGGCCCGGAAGTAGGCATCGCTGGCCGCGACCCGGATGTCAGCGGCCAGGGCCAGGCACAGCCCGCCCCCGATGGCCGCACCGTTGACCGCGGCGATGATCGGTTGGTGTAACCGCCGCATGGCGAGAATCACATCGTCGAGCACCTCCATGGAGCGCAGTCCGTAGGAGGGCCTGGTCAGTCCGGCGACGTGCGGCACAGCGCCGGCGGACTTGTGGTCGGCGCCGGAGGAGAACCCCCGCCCGGCGCCGGTCAGCACCACGACTCGCACCGAGTTGTCGTGGTTGAGTTCGGTGAGCACGTCCCGCAGCGGCAGCATGACGTCGAACGCCATCGAGTTCATCCGCTGGGGACGGTTCAGGGTGACCAGAGCGACGTCGGGATGTGGGTGATCAACGAGGACCAGGCCGGAGTCACGATTCACGCATGCACGGTAACCCGTGCCCGCAGTCAGGCGTCTTCGGACTGAGACTGCGCGATCGCTGCGTCGACGTCGAACTCCTTGACCTGACGGATCAGGTCCTCCAGCGCGGCGGGCGGCAGGGCGCCGGCCTGATTGAAGATCAGCTTGCCCTTCTTGAAAGCCATCAACGTCGGGATCGAGCGGATCTCGGCGGCGGCCGCCAACTGCTGCTCGGCCTCGGTGTCGACCTTGCCGTAGACGATGTCGGGGTGCTTCTCCGACGACGACGAGAATGTCGGGGCAAAGGCGCGACACGGCCCGCACCAGGACGCCCAAAAGTCCACCAGCACGATGTCATTGCCGGTGACGGTCTCATTGAAGTTCTGTGCGGTCAGGTCTTGAGTAGCCACGCCAGTCCTAACGTCTCGTCGTCTCTGTGTGTTCCCTGTACCCGTCAATACAACCGAGACAACGCGGTCGCCGCGTCGAAACCATCGAACTCGTCGAGCGCGCCGTCGCGCAGATGATTCACCCAGGCCGGATCGGCCAGTAGCGCCCGACCGACGGCGACGATGTCGAACTCGCCCGCCTCGAACTGGTCGAGAAGCCGGTCGACGTCCGCAGCCGGAATGGCACCACCGGCTTCACCGGGCCGGAACTCGGTCTGCAGCCCCACCGACCCCACGGCGATGACCGGCAGGCCGGTCACCTTCTTCGTCCAGCCGGCCAGGCTCAGCAGCGGATCCTCGTCGGGAAAACCCGGCAGGTAGTGCCGACGGGTCGAGGGATGCAGCACGTCCACGCCCGCATCGACCAGCGGGGCGAGGAGTTGCCCGAGCTCGGTGGAGTTGGTGGCCAGTTGCGCGTCGTAGCGGTTCATCTTCCACTGCGAGAACCGGTAGATGATCGGGAAATCGGGACCCACCGCGGTGCGCACCGCGGCGACCACCTCCGCCGGGAACCGGGTGCGCGCCTCGAGTGAGCCACCGTAGCCGTCGGTGCGGTGATTGGTTTCCGACCAGAGGAACTGATCGAGCAGATAGCCGTGCGCACCGTGGATTTCGACGGCGTCGAAGCCGGCCTCGCGGGCGTTGCCGGCGGCCACCGCGTAGGCCTGGGCCAGGCCGGGCAGCTCGTCGGCGCTCAACGCGCGTCCAAGGGTGTTGCCGGCCAGATCGATTCCGGACGGACTCACCGGCGACTGCTCCGGCCCGTCGCCATCGTGTACGCCGCGCGCCACACCCTGATGCCACAGCTGAGCGGCGATCCGCCCACCCTCGGCGTGGACGGCGCCGGTGACGGCGCGCCAGCCGCGCAGGACGTCGGTTCCCGCCAAATTGGGGATGGCCTCGGGCCAGCCCGCGGCGGGGTGCGGGATGCGGACGCCCTCGGTGATGATGAGCGCGGTGCCGCCGGCGGCACGGCGCGCATAGTAGGCCGCGACATCGGCGCCCGGGACGCCGCCGGGTGAGGCGGCGCGCGTCATCGGCGCCATTGCCAGCCGGTTGCGCAGAGTCAGCGACCCGATGGTCAGCGGGGTGAACAAATCCTGCACACGAGCGTCAGTCACCATGACGCACTGCAACGCCGATCCGGGGCACGATGATTCCAGCGTGGGATGTCGCGGGTCCTCACAGTCACCGTTGGAACTCCCGAAATGCGGCCAGCAGGCGATCCCGGAATTGCGGATCCAGCTCCCCAGGGTCGATGCGACCCACCGTGCGCACCGTGCTGTCGAACTGCTGCAGGTAGTTCTCGCAGCCGTCGCATTCGGCGAGGTGCAGATCAAAGCGCGCTCGCGTCGCGGGGTCCAGCCCACCGTCGAGGTAGGCCGTCACCAGTTCGACGAGTTCGTTGCAGTCCAATGGCTTCACGTGCGGTCCGTCAGATAGTCCTCGAGCGCCTTGCGGACGGCGGCCCGGCCCCGATGCAGCAGCACCCGTTGATTGGCTGCGGTGATATCCAGCAGTTCGCACACCTCACTTGCCTCGAAATCCAGCATGTCACGCAGCGTCACCACCTGGCGCTGCCGCTCGGGCAGCGTGTCGAGCGAAGCCCTGGCCACCTCCACGAGTTCGCGGCCCAGCAGCGATCCTTCCGGAGTCTCGGGAAACGCCGCCGGTTCCCGGCCGCTCTTCCAGTGCCCGGCCCACCGATCGCCGGCCGGCCGGAACCGCGCCGCGTCGACGGTGCCCCCGGTGAACGCGGCGACCTCGGCTTCGTCGGCCCGGCGCTCCCAGATACCCCGCGACTTGGCGATGTTGATCATGACGGCGAAAAGCCAAGTGCGCAGCGACGATCGGCCTTCGAACTTGTCGATGCCCTTCAGCAGGGCGATCCAGGTCTCCTGAACGACCTCTTCGGCGGCTTCGCGGCTGGACACATACCCCTGCGCCACCCGCAGCAACGCGGGCGTGTGCTCATCGACGAGCCGGGCGAACACCGCTTCGTCGCGGGCGCGCAACAGGGCGACCAGAGCCGTCTCGTCCACCGCACCGACCATCGGATCCCGATGGTATCTGTAGCAGGCGGTCGCGGACCGTTCGTGGCCGCTAGACGGTGAAGCCCAGCGCGCGCAGCTGCTCGCGACCGTCCTCGGTGATCTTGTCCGGCCCCCACGGCGGGTTCCACACCCAGTTGATCTTGGCCTCGTTGACCAGACCAGCCCCCACCAGCGCGGTCAGGGTCTGGTCCTCGATGACATCAGTCAGCGGACAGGCGGCGGAGGTCAACGTCATGTCGATCAACGCCACCGTGCCGGTGTCGCCCTTCTCCACGTTGAGGTCATACACCAGACCGAGGTCGACGACATTGATGCCCAGCTCGGGATCCACCACGTCGCGCATGGCCTCCTCGATGTCGGCCAGCAGCTCGTCGCTGGGCCGTTCAGCGGTTTCACTCATTGCTTCTCCTCCACGTCTTGTTCACGCGCCTCCGCGACGGCGGCCTTGAAAGCCAGCCAGCCCAACAGCGCACACTTGACCCGCGCCGGATACTTCGCCACCCCGGCGAATGCGACGCCGTCGCCGATCACGTCCTCGTCACCCTCGACCGTTCCCCGCGACGACACCATCTCGGCGAACGCGGCCACGGTCTTGAGGGCATCGCCCACGGTCTGGCCGATCACCTGGTCGGTCAGGACTGAGGTGGCCGCCTGGCTGATGGAGCAGCCTTGGCCGTCGTAGGAGACGTCAAGCACCCGCTCCCCGTCTTCGGACAGCGCCACCCGCAGTGTCACCTCGTCACCGCAGGTCGGGTTGACGTGGTGGACCTCGGCCCGAACGGCTCACGCAGTCCACGATGGTGCGGGTGCTTGTAATGGTCCAGGATCACTTCCTGGTACATCTGCTCGAGCCGCACTCAATCACGCCCAAAAAAGTCGACCGCCCGTCGGACACCGGCGATCAGCCGGTCCACCTCGTCCAGGGTGTTGTACACCGCGAACGACGCCCGCGCGGTGGCCGCCACCCCGAACCGACGGTGCAGCGGTGCGGCGCAATGGTGTCCGACGCGCACGGCCACGCCGTCGTCGTCGAGCACCTGACCGACATCGTGGGCGTGCACACCGTCGACGACGAACGCCACCGGCGACCTGCGCACGGCGGGATCGGTCGGCCCGATGATCCGGACACCGGGAATCTCGGCGAGACCCTGCAGGGTCGCGGCCACTAATCGGTGTTCGTGGTCGGCGACCACCGGCATACCGATCGCACCGAGATACCGGGCGGCGGCGGCCAGCCCGACCACCTGGGAGATCATCTGGGTGCCCGCCTCGAAACGCTGAGGTGGCGCCATGTAGGTGGCGCTCTCCATCGTGACCGTCTCGATCATCGAGCCACCGGTGAGAAAGGGCGGCAGTGTGTTCAGCAGCTCGCGGCGTCCGTAGAGCGCCCCGATTCCGGTCGGGCCGAGCATCTTGTGCCCGGAGAACGCCGCGAAGTCCACGTCGAGGGCATGGAGATCGACTGCCTGGTGCGGGACCGACTGGCAGGCGTCGAGCACGGTGAGCGCCCCGACCGCCTTGGCGCGGGCAACCATCTCCCCGACCGCGGGTGCGGTGCCGGTGACATTCGAATGATGGGTGAAGGCAACGACTTTCACCCGTTCATCGAGGGCCAGGGAATCCAGGTCGACCTGCCCGTCATCGGTGACTCCGTACCAACGCAGGGTGGCCCCGGTACGCCGGGCCAGTTCCTGCCACGGGATGAGATTGGCGTGGTGTTCCAGCTCAGTGGTGACGATGACGTCGCCGGGACCGACGGCCCGCTCGAACCGGTCGTCGCCCAGGACGTAGGACACCAGGTTGAGGGCCTCGGTGGCGTTCTTGGTGAACGCCAACTCGTCCGACTCGGCCCCGACGAAGGCGGCGATGTCCGCGCGTCCCTGCTCGTAGGCGTCGGTGGACTCCTCCATCAGCTGATGGGCCCCGCGGTGCACGGCACCGTAGTGATGGGTCAGGAAGTCGCGTTCGGCATCGAGGACCTGAAGGGGCTTCTGCGCGGTCGCCCCGGAATCCAGGTAGGCCAGCCGCTTTCCGCCCCGCATCACCCGGTCCAGGATCGGGAAGTCGGCGCGGATCCTGGTGACGTCGAGGTCGACCGAGGCCGTCACCTCAGGCTCCTGCCGCCGCCTGGGTGAACCGCACGTAGCCGTTCTCCTCGAGTTCATCGGCCAGCTCCGGACCACCGGAGGCCACGATGCGGCCGTCCACAAAGACGTGCACGAACTGGGGGTGGATGTAGCGCAGGATCCGGGTGTAGTGGGTGATCAGCAGCACGCCGGCGTGCTCAGCCTCGGCATAGCGATTCACGCCCTCGGACACGACTCGTAGGGCGTCGACGTCGAGGCCGGAGTCGGTCTCGTCGAGGATGGCGATCTTCGGCTTGAGCAGACCGAGCTGAAGGATCTCGTGGCGCTTCTTCTCGCCGCCGGAAAAGCCTTCGTTGACACTGCGCTCGGCGAACTGCGGGTCGATGTCGAGGTCAGCCATCGCGGACTTGACCTCCTTGACCCAGTGCCGCAGCTTGGGGGCCTCGCCGCGAACCGCGGTCGCGGCGGTGCGCAGGAAGTTCGACATCGACACCCCGGGCACCTCGACCGGGTACTGCATGGCCAGGAACAGTCCGGCGCGGGCACGTTCGTCGACGCTCATCGCCAGCACGTCCTGGCCGTCGAGGGTGATCGACCCCGAGGTGACGTGATACTTGGGGTGCCCCGCGATCGAATAGGACAGGGTGGACTTGCCAGAACCGTTGGGCCCCATGACCGCATGGGTCTCCCCCGAGTTCACGGTCAGGTCGACGCCCTTGAGGATTTCCTTCTCGGTGCCGTCCTCGTTGGCGACGCTGACGTGAAGATCCTTGACTTCCAGAGTGCTCATGGCTGTGTGGTTCTCGATTCGGTGAGGGCTAATTCGTGTTCGATGGCGTCGGTGAGGCGGTCGCGGATATCGGGCGCCGCGATCTTGGCGATGATCTCGCCGAAGAAACCGCGCACCACCAGCCGGCGGGCTTGTTCTTCCGGGATGCCGCGGGCCTGGAGGTAGAACAGCTGCTCGTCGTCGAAGCGGCCGGTGGCGCTGGCGTGTCCGGCGCCGACGATCTCGCCGGTCTCGATCTCGAGGTTGGGCACCGAATCGGCGCGGGCACCGTCGGTCAGTACCAGGTTGCGATTCACCTCGAAGGTGTCGGTGCCGGCGGCGGCAGCCCGGATGAGGACGTCGCCGACCCACACGGTATGCGCGTCGGGCTTGCCTCCCTGCGGATCGCCTTGCAGCGCGCCCTTGTAGAGGACGTTGGACTTGCAGTTGGCCTGGGCGTGGTCGACCAGCAACCGGGATTCCAAGTGCTGTCCGGCGTCGGCGAAATACAGGCCCAGCAGTTCGGCGTCCCCACCCGGCCCGTCGTAGCGCACAGTCGCGGCCATGCGCACCACATCACCGCCAAGGGTGACCGCCACGTGTCGCAGCACCGCGTCTTTGCCCAGCCGGGCGTGCTGGGCACTGACATGCACCATGTCGTCGGCCCAGTCGGCGATCCAGACCACGGTGAGCCGGGCCGCGTCGGCGACCACGAATTCGACGTTGTCGGCGTAGGTTCCGCTGCCACGCAGGTCGATCACGACCACGGCCTCGGCGAGTTCCTCGACCCGGATCTGCAGATGACCGTAGGCGACGGCACCTTCCCCGGGGCCGGTCACGACGATCTCGATTGGCACCTCGATGTGGCTGGCCCGCGCGACGGTGACGATGGTCGCCTCGTCGAATGCCGAAAAAGCTTGGGCGGCAACACGGTCGGCGGGAACGCCGCCCTGGCCGAGCCGCTCGTCGCCGCGGCGCACGGTTTCGACGGTCGCACCGGGCTGCGCGGCGACGCTGATCTGGGCGGCTCCTGTCGCAGCGGCCGAGCCGTCGTGCAGGCCGCGTAACCGCTTGAGCGGGGTGAACCGCCAAATCTCGTCACGGCCGCCGGGCACCTCGAAGGCGTCGACGTCGAAGGAACTGAACTGCTCGCCCTTGTTGGCGGAGGCCAACGTTGAGCCGGAGTTGGCGGAGGCCAACGTTGAGCCGGAGTTGGCGGAGGCCAACGTTGAGCCGGAGTTGATGGCGGTGCGGCGCGAGCCCTCGACCGCCTCGGTGAGATTCTGGACCATCTAGCCGACCGCGCCTTCCATCTGCAGCTCGATCAGCCGGTTGAGTTCCAGGGCGTACTCCATCGGCAGTTCCTTGGCGATCGGCTCGACGAAGCCGCGCACCACCATCGCCATGGCCTCGTCCTCGGTCATGCCCCGGCTCATCAGGTAGAACAGCTGATCGGCGCTGACCTTGGACACCGTGGCCTCGTGGCCCATGGTGACGTCGTCCTCGCGGATGTCTACGTAGGGGTAGGTGTCGCTGCGGCTGACCGTATCGACAAGCAGCGCATCACATTTGACCGACGACCGCGATCCGTGCGCACCCTTGTTCACCTGGACCAGGCCGCGGTAGGACGCCCGGCCACCGCCGCGGGCCACTGACTTGCTCACGATGTTGCTCGACGTGTTGGGCGCCAGGTGCAGCATCTTGGCGCCGGTGTCCTGGTGCTGCCCCTCGCCGGCGAACGCCACCGAGAGCACCTCGCCCTTGGCGTGCTCACCGGTCATCCACACCGCCGGGTACTTCATCGTCACCTTGGAGCCGATGTTGCCGTCGACCCATTCCATGGTGGCGCCGGCCTCGGCCCGCGCGCGCTTGGTCACCAGGTTGTAGACGTTGTTCGACCAGTTCTGGATGGTCGTGTACCGGCAGCGACCACCGGGCTTGACGATGATCTCGACGACCGCGGAGTGCAGCGAGTCGCTCTTGTAGATCGGCGCCGTGCATCCTTCGACGTAGTGCACGTAGGCGTCCTCGTCGACGATGATCAGGGTCCGTTCGAACTGGCCCATGTTCTCGGTGTTGATTCGGAAGTAAGCCTGCAACGGGATGTCGACGTGCACCCCCTTGGGCACGTAGATGAACGAGCCGCCGGACCACACTGCGGTGTTGAGCGCGGAGAACTTGTTGTCGCCGGCCGGAATCACCGTGCCGAAATACTGCTTGAAGATCTCCGGGTGTTCCCGCAGCCCGGAATCGGTGTCGAGGAAGATGACGCCCTGAGCCTCCAGATCCTCGCGGATCGAGTGGTACACCACCTCGGACTCATACTGGGCGGCGACACCGGAGACCAGGCGCTGCTTCTCCGCCTCCGGGATGCCCAGGCGGTCATAGGTGTTCTTGATATCCGCGGGCAGGTCGTCCCACGTCGCGGCCTGCTTCTCGCTGGACCGCACGAAGTACTTGATGTTGTCGAAGTCGATGCCCTCGAGGTTGGACCCCCAGTTCGGCATCGGCTTCTTGTCGAACGTGCGCAGCGCCTTGAGGCGGATGTCGAGCATCCACTCCGGTTCGCTCTTCTTCATCGAGATGTCGCGCACCACCGCTTCGGACAGCCCGCGCTGCGCGCTGGCGCCGGCAACGTCGGAGTCCGACCAGCCATAGCCGTACTTGCCCAGGGAGGCAATGGTCTCCTCCTGGGTCAACGGCGTCTCCGGTGTGAGTGTCATGGCGACGCTCCTCAATCGTTCGTGGCGGCTTCGGCGCGGGCTGTGCGCCGAAGTGGTGCTGTCAGCGGATCAGTCAGTCTCTACCGGCGTGATCGGCACGTGCGTGGTGCAGGCACAGTCGCCGTTGGCGATCGTGGCCAACCGCTGCACGTGGGTGCCGAGGATCTCCGACATGGCCTGTTTCTCGGCCTCGCACAGTTCCGGAAACTCCTCGGCCACATGCGAAACCGGACAGTGGTGCTGGCAGATCTGAATGCCCTGCACCGGGCCGCGCACCCGCGTGGTGGTCGCCGCGTACCCGGCCTTGGTCATTGCGTCGGCTACCCGTTCGGCAGTGGATTCAACATCGCCCGGCTCGTCGTTTACTCCCGTGACTCCCGCCAGGATGGCGTCGATACGGCGCCGCGCGAACGTGCGGACCGCCTCCTCACCACCGATCTCCCGCAGCTGGCGGATGGCGGCCGAGGCCAGGTCGTCGTAGGTGTGCTCGAGCTTGGCGCGCCCGGCGGCGGTCAGCCGGTAACGCTTGGCGGGCCTGCCCCGCCCCGCCTGCTGCCATGCGGCGGCCGCGTTGGCTTGTGCATCGCCGGCGTCGATCAGGGCGTCCAGGTGCCGGCGCACACCGGCGGCGGAGATGCCCAACCGGCGGCCGATCTCGGCGGCGGTGATCGATCCCGACTCCAGCAGCAGCTGCACAATGGCGCGGCGAGTCTGGCCGTCGTGCACAGCGGTGCCCGCGACGGGCGCCGGATACGTGTCGGCCGGGATTTTCACAACACCAGTGTGACGCAATTAGTCGACCAGGTCCAGCAAGGGCACCCTCAGCAGCACCGGCCACCGTGGCCCCGGCAGTTACAGTGCTGTGGTGGCAGCCCGCCAGCACTCGCTGAGTTCGTCGATCGCCCGCCTGCACGGCGACGAACGCACCGTCGGCTCGCCGCTCAACGACGCCGAACTGCGCGCGATGCGGCGCACCCGGCTGTTCGGCGCCACCGGGACGGTGTTGATGGGCATCGGCGCGCTCGGCGCGGGCGCCCGACCGGTCGTACAGGACCCCACCTTCGGCGTCCGCCTGCTGAACCTGCCGTCTCGCATCCAGACCGTGTCGCTGACGATGACCACCACCGGCGCGGTGATGATGGCGCTGGCCTGGCTCATGCTGGGGCGCTTCACCCTCGGGCCCCGCCGGCTGTCCCGCAGCCAGCTCGATCACACGCTGTTGCTGTGGATGGTGCCGCTGCTGCTGGCACCGCCGATGTACAGCAAGGACGTCTACTCCTACCTGGCGCAGAGTCAGATCTCGGCCAACGGGCTCAATCCGTACAAGGTCGGGCCGGCGCCCGGGCTCGGCCTGGACCACGTTTTCACCCTCTCGGTGCCGAGCCTATGGCGCGAGACGCCGGCCCCGTACGGTCCGCTCTTCCTGTGGATCGGGCGCGGGATCTCCGCGTTGACCGGGGAGAACATCGTCACAGCGGTGCTGAGCCACCGGGTCGTAGTGCTGATCGGCGTCGGCCTGATCGTGTGGGCGGTGCCCCGGCTGGCCCGCCGCTGCGGGGTCGCCGAAGTCAGTGCCCTGTGGCTGGGCGCCGCCAATCCGCTGCTTCTGATGCATCTGGTGGCCGGCATCCACAACGAGGCGCTCATGCTGGGCCTGATGCTGACCGGCACCGAATTCGCGCTGCGCGGGATCGACTCGGCCGGTTCCCTGCTGCCGCGGCCGGTGCACTGGCCGCACGGAAGGGACCAGTGGATGGCCTGGGTGCCGCTGGGCATGCTGATCGCCGGCGCGGTGCTGATCACGATGTCCTCGCAGGTGAAGTTGCCCGGGTTGTTGGCGCTGGGTTTCGTGACGATGGCCCTGGCACACCGCTGGGGCGGCACCCTCAAACCCTTCCTGCTGGCCAGCGCCCTGATGGCAAGCCTGTCGCTGGTCGTGATGGCGGTCATCGGTTGGGTCAGCGGCCTCGGGTTCGGCTGGATCTTCACCCTCGGTACCGCCAACGTGGTGCGCAGCTGGATGTCCCCGCCCACCTTGCTGGCGCTGGGCACCGGCCAGGTCGGCATCCTGCTCGGCCTCGGCGACCACACCACCGCGGTGCTGTCCCTGACCCGCGCCATGGGTGTGCTGATCATCACGATCACGGTGAGCTGGCTGCTGCTCGCGGTGTTGCGGGGCCGGCTGCACCCGGTGGGCGGGCTCGGAGTGGCTCTCGGTGCGACAGTCCTGCTGTTCCCGGTGGTGCAACCCTGGTATCTGCTCTGGGCGATCATCCCGCTGGCGGCGTGGGCCACCCGGCCGGGATTCCGGATCGCCACCATCGCCGTGACCCTGGTCGTCGGTATCTTCGGGCCCACCGCCAACGGCGACCGCTTCGCCCTGTTCCAAATCATCGACGCCACCCTGGCCAGCACGGTGATCGTGCTCATGCTCATCGCGCTGACCTTGCATCGGTTGCCCTGGCGCCGCGTACCCGGCACCGACGAGACGTTCAGCGGACAGGATCCCGACGCGCCGTCGACGACGCCACCGGCCGAGCCACCAGCGTCACGCCCCTCCCGCGACGCCTACGCTGAGTCCCCGTGAGTTCCGGCCGTGAAATCCCCGTGCGACTGCGCGGGGTCTCCAAGCGCTACGGGTCGACGACGGCGGTGGCCGGCCTCGACCTCGAGGTCCACGCCGCCGAGGTGCTGGCCCTGCTGGGGCCCAACGGGGCGGGCAAGACCACCACGGTCGAGATGTGCGAAGGCTTCGTGCGCCCCGACACCGGCACCATCGAGGTGCTCGGCTTCGACCCGGTGGCGGACAACGCGCGGGTCCGCGAACGGATCGGCGTCATGCTGCAGGGCGGCGGCGGCTATCCGGCGGCCCGCGCCGGCGAGATGCTGCGACTGGTCGCCTCGTATGCCGCCAACCCGCTGGATCCCGCATGGCTGCTCGACACCCTGGGTCTGACCGATGCGGCGCGCACCACGTATCGCCGGCTATCCGGCGGCCAGCAGCAGCGGCTGGCGCTGGCCTGCGCCCTGGTCGGGCGACCCGAGCTGGTGTTCCTCGACGAACCGACCGCGGGGATGGACGCCCACGCCCGGCTGGTGGTGTGGGAACTCATCGACGCGCTGCGTCGCGACGGGGTTACCGTCGTGCTGACCACCCACCAGCTCAAAGAGGCCGAGGAACTGGCCGACCGCATCGTGATCATCGACCACGGGTCAACTGTCGCGTCGGGAACTCCGGCCGAGCTGATGCACGACGGCGCAGAGGGCCAGCTGCGGTTCTCCGCGCCACGCAAGCTCGACCTGTCGCTGCTGATCGCCGCGCTGCCGGAGAACTATGCGGCCAGAGAGGTCGCCCCGGGCGAATACCTGGTCGAGGGACAGATCGACCCACAGGTGCTGGCGACCGTCACGGCGTGGTGTGCCCGGCTCAATGTGCTGGCCACCGATGTGCGGGTCGAGCAGCGCAGCCTCGAAGACGTGTTCCTCGATTTGACCGGTAAGGAATTGCGGCCATGAGCGACGCTTGCGGAGCGAATCAGACAGCCATGAGCGACGCTTGCGGAGCGAATCAGACAGCCATGAGCGACGCTTGCGGAGCGAATCAGACAGCCATGAGCGCAGAACTGTTCCCGCCGGGCACCTTCACCCCTGATCCTCGTCCCAACACCGTGGCGCGGATGCTGGCCGCTCAGTACGGCCTCGAGCTGAAGTTGCTGCTGCGCAACGGCGAACAGCTGCTGCTGACCATGTTCATCCCCATCACCCTGCTGATCGGGCTCACCCTGCTGCCGCTCGGCTCGTTCGGGGTGCACCGGGTGGCAGTGTTCGTGCCCGCGATCATGGCGCTGGCCGTGATCTCCACGGCATTCACTGGACAGGCCATCGCGGTGGCGTTCGACCGCCGTTACGGCGCGCTGAAACGCCTCGGCGCCACCGCGCTGCCGGTGTGGGGCATCATCGCCGGCAAGGCGCTGGCCGTGGTCACCGTGGTGTTCCTGCAAGCCGTCCTGCTCGGCGGAATCGGCCTGGCCCTGGGCTGGCGCCCGCACCCGCTCGGCTTGCTGCTGGGTGCGGTGATCATCGCACTCGGTACCGCCGGCTTCGCGGCGATGGGGCTGCTGCTCGGCGGAACGCTGCGCGCCGAGATCGTGCTGGCGGTGGCCAACTTGCTGTGGTTCGTCTTCGCCGGCCTGGGGCACTCACCCTGGAGACCGACGCCATCCCACGCGGGGTGGCCTGGGTCGCCCGGCTGACGCCGTCGGGCGCGCTGACCGAAGCACTGTCGCAGGCGGTCAGTCAGTCGGGGTCGCTGTCGGTGGACTGGTTCGGCATCGCCGTGCTGGCCGCCTGGGGCACGGTCTCGGCGGTAGCGGCGCTGCGCTGGTTCCGCTTCACCTGAGCCCGGCCCAGCCCTACTACACGTCGTAGTTCGCCGTCATCTACGATCGGGCCGTGCCCGTCGGACGGATTTTCCTGCGGCTGGTGGACCTGCTACCACTGCCGAGCCTGCGCACCCAGCGCCTCATCGCCGCCGCGGTCATCCTCACCCAGGGCGGCATCGCCGTTACGGGCGCGATCGTCCGGGTGACCGCCTCCGGTCTGGGCTGCCCGACGTGGCCGCAGTGCTTCCCCGGCAGTTTCGTCCCGGTTCCGCACGCCGAGGTCCCCCGCATCCATCAGGCCGTCGAGTTCGGCAACCGGATGATCACCTTCCTGGTGGTCATCACCGCAATCCTGGCGGTGCTGGCCGTCACCCGGGCCCGGCGCCGCCGGGAGGTGCTGGTGTACGCCTGGCTGATGCCGGCCTCGACCGTGCTGCAGGCGGTGATCGGCGGGATCACCGTGCTGGCCGGGCTGGCCTGGTGGACCGTCGCCATCCACCTGCTGGCCTCGATGGCGATGGTGTGGCTGGCCACGCTGCTCTACGTCAAGGTCGGCGAACCCGATGACGGCATCGCCACCGCACTGGTTCCCAAACCGCTGCGGCACCTGACGCTGCTCAGTGCGCTGACGCTGTCGGCCACGCTGGTCACCGGCACCCTGGTGACCGCCGCCGGCCCGCACGCCGGGGACAAGAGTCCGCAGCGCACCGTGCCGCGGCTGGAGGTGGAGATCCTCACCCTGGTGCACATGCACGCCACCCTGCTGATCGGCTATCTCGCGCTGCTGGTCGGCCTGGCCGCCGGCCTGCAGGCGGTGTTCGCCCCGCGACTGATCATGCGCCGACTGGCGATCCTGATCGCATTGGTGATGGCCCAGGGCCTCGTCGGCGCGGTCCAGTTCTTCACCGGCGTGCCGGCTGCCCTGGTGGCCGTGCACGTCGCGGGGGCGGCAGCCTGCACTGCGGCCACCGCCGCGCTATGGGCGTCGATGCGACAGCGGACCCAACCCAAGCCGCTCGCACGCTGATTCCACGCACACCGCAAACGTGCGTTGCTGAAGCTCCCGGGTCGTCTCGTCGAGCTGACGCCAGCCCAGCGACGGTTCGATCAGCTCCAATTCCAGCAGCAGCGGATCCCCGTCGTGCCCGCCGACACCGCCGATGAGATCGACCCGGGCGTAGAGAAATTCGTCGGTGGCGATGCCCAGATGCCGGCCGGCCGCCTCGAGCGCCGCGTAGCCGATGTCCCACATCGCGAAGTCCGGTTCGGCCGGTGCCAGCGACTCCGCGGTGAAGGTGCCTGACTCGTCCAGTGCGGAGGACTCCCCTCCGGGGGCAGCATCGGCCCCTTGGTGAAGGCATGCGACTGCTGCCCGCCGAGGAAGACCAGAGCCGTCTCGCCGGCCTCGACACGGGCGTCGTAGGGCTGGATCAGCACGGTGCGCCCGTCCGCGTGCAGCTTGGCCGCGTGGGCGCGGGCCGCGGCGGGGTCGACGAACCGGCCGGCGCCGATCGACCCGGCGCCGACGGCGGGCTTGACCACGACTTCCCCCTTCGGCACTCGGACCGTCTCCCCCGGGGCGAAGAAGTGCGACGTCAGCGTCGGCACGCCGGCGGCGGCAAGGTCCTGCAGGTAGCGCTTGTCGCTGTCCCACGCCACCACCTCAGGGGCGTTCAGCAGGTTGCGCACCCGGGTGGTCCACGCCAGGAACTCGTCGCGGCGTTCGGCGTAATCCCACGCCGCGCGCAGGATCACCAAATCGGCGGCCTCGGTCCGGGGGTCGTCCCAGGACAGCCATTGCGCGTGCAAGCCGCGGCGGCGCAAGGCGTCGACCACGCCGTCGTCGTCTCCGTCACCGGAGACCAATTGCGGACATCCGGCCAGGACGATGCGGGGGTGGAACACATCGGGACGGGCCAACTTCGACGGCGGCTTCACAGCGGGGATGATAGTGACATGCACGCAATCGAAGTCGCCGAGACGGGCGGACCCGAGGTCCTGAACTACGTCGAGAAGCCGAAACCCGCCCCTGGGCCGGCCGAGGTGCTCATCGAGGCCGACGCCATCGGCGTCAACTACATCGACACGTATTTCCGCTCCGGCCTGTACCCGCGGGAAGTGCCCTTCGTGCTGGGCACCGAGGTGTGCGGCACCGTCGCCGCCGTCGGCGACAACGTGGCCGCCATCAAACCAGGCGACCGGGTGGTGACCGCCAACGCAACCGGTGCCTATGCCGAATTCTCCACCGCCCCAGCCGATTTCGTCGCCTATGTACCCGACGCTGTGCAGTCCGACGCGGTGGCGTCCGCGCTGCTGAAGGGGATGACGGCGCACTACCTGATCAAGTCGGTGTATGCCGTGCAGGCCCGTGACTTCGTGCTGGTGCACGCCGGGGCCGGCGGTGTCGGGCTGATCCTGACCCAGTGGGCCACCAGCCTCGGGGCCCGGGTGATCACCACCGCGTCCAGCCCGGAGAAGGCCGAGCTGTCGCGGCAGGCCGGCGCCGTCGAGGTGCTCGACTATCCCGACGACCCGGCCGAGTTCGCGACGAAGGTGCGCGACCTCACCAACGGCCACGGGGTGGCGGCGGCCTATGACGGGGTGGGCAAGACCACGTTCGACGCCAGCCTCGCCAGCCTGGCGATCCGGGGCACCCTCGCGCTGTTCGGCGCATCCAGCGGACCGGTTCCGCCGGTGGACCCGCAGCGGCTCAACGCCGCCGGGTCGGTGTACCTGACCCGGCCCAACCTGGCGCACTTCACCAGGACACCGGATGAATTCGCCTGGCGAGCCGGCGAATTGCTGGATGCCATCGCCGACGGCTCGATCACGATCACCGTCGGCGGCCATTACCCGCTGGCCGAGGCGCAACAGGCGCACCGCGACCTGCAGGGCCGCAAGACCACCGGGTCGATCGTCCTGGTGCCCTGAGCGTCAGGCCCCCAGACCGGACTTGATGGCCTTCAGATAGGCCATCACCCGGTGCAGCACCAGGTCGTGCAGGTCCCCGTCATCGGCGACGCGCCCCAGGCCGTTGCGGCGCAGGAACGATTCCAGCCGGCGGTCCAGCGACCACCCGCCGTAGGTGTCCTCGACATACTGCGAGTGCAGGAAGTCGACGCTGATGCCGTCGACGTCCTGGTCGGTGAGCGACACGGCGCCGGCTCTTGTCATCACGGAACTCCCCCGAATCGATGGGACGACTCGAGCCATCGTCGCCGTATCGAGAGGTGACCGGACAGGGTCCGATGTCACCGGGTTCTTCCGAATAGTCCCTCGCGACCGGACCGGGGGTCAGAACAGCGTCGGCAGGCCCAACACCGAGTCGACGGCCAGTGCCACGAACACCAGCGCCAGGTAGTTGTTCGACTGCAGGAACAAGCGCAGCGGCTTGACCTGGTCACCCCGGCGTACCCCGGCATGCAACTTGTGCGCCATCACCAGGAACCACAACCCGGCCAAGGCGGCCACCGAGGCGTACAACCAGCCGGCGGCCGGCACCAGCGCCAGGGTCGCCAGCACGGTCAGCCAGGTGTAGATCAGGATCTGCTTGGTCACCTGCTGCTCGGTGGCGACGGCGGGCAGCATCGGAACGCCCGCGGCGCGGTAGTCATCCTTGTACTTCATGGCCAGTGCCCAGGTGTGCGGCGGCGTCCAGAAGAAGATGATCGCGAACATCACCAACGCCTGCCAACCGATCGTGCCGGTCACGGCCGACCAGCCGATCATCACCGGCATGCACCCGGCCGCCCCTCCCCAGACCACGTTCTGGGAGGTACGGCGCTTGAGCAGCAGCGTGTAGACCAGCACGTAGAACGCGATGGTGGCGCCGGCGAGGTGCGCGGAAAGCATGTTGGTGGTGCGCCACAGCCAGAAGAACGAGCCGACCGACAGTGCCAGGCCGAACACCAGCGCGTGGCTGCGCGGGACGGTGGCCCGGGCCAGCGGGCGGCGCTCCGTGCGCTTCATCACCTTGTCGATGTCGGCGTCGGCCACGCAGTTGAGCGTGTTGGCACCCGCCGCGGCGAGCAGCCCGCCGAACAAGGTGTTGAGGATCAGCATCAGGTCGACGGTGCCGCGGTCGGCCAACAACATGGCCGGGATGGTGGTGACGAGCAGCAGTTCGATGACCCGTGGCTTGGTCAGCGCCAGGTAGCCCAGAACCTTGTCGCGGAACCTGTTCGGAGCCCCGTCAACGAGGTGAACTTCGCGAACTCTCACGCAACTGACTCCTGACGCACGGATCTACTACACACGATGGTAGACCGAGGCACCCGGATCACGGCATCGAAGGGTCGATTCACGGCGATTCCACCGTGGTGACAGAGTCGTAGGCATAAAGCTTCACCTGCGGGCAACGCTGGTGGGAGCACTCTGCAGCAACCCACCAACCGGCACTAGGGTGAAGAGGACCACCCCAGCTTGCCCGCCCGATCTCAAGCCAGGAGCGAGTTCGTGACCACAGTCGAAGACATTGCCACGCTGACCCAGCCGCACCACCCCGAAGACTGGACGGAGGTCGACTCGCTGGCCGTCGACACCGTTCGAGTCCTGGCAGCGGACGCGGTGCAGAAGGTCGGCAACGGACACCCCGGTACCGCGATGAGCCTGGCTCCGCTGGCCTACACCTTGTTCCAGCGGGTGATGCGGCACGATCCCAGCGACACCCACTGGCTGGGCCGGGACCGGTTCATCCTGTCCTGCGGACACAGCAGCCTGACGCTGTACCTGCAGCTGTACTTGGGCGGTTTCGGCCTGGAACTGTCCGATATCGAATCGCTGCGCACCTGGGGATCGAAGACCCCCGGCCACCCGGAGTTCCGCCACACCAAGGGTGTCGAGATCACCACCGGCCCGTTGGGCCAGGGCCTGGCCTCCGCGGTCGGGATGGCGATGGCCGCCCGCTACGAGCGCGGCCTGTTCGACCCGGACGCCCCGGAGGGCACCAGCCCGTTCGATCACTACATCTATGTGATCGCCTCGGACGGCGACATCGAGGAGGGCATCACCAGCGAGGCATCCTCGCTGGCCGGCACCCAGCAGCTGGGCAACCTGATCGTGTTCTACGACAAGAACCACATCTCGATCGAGCACGACACCGACATCGCGCTGTCGGAGAACGTGGCCGACCGCTACCGCGCCTACGGCTGGCATGTGCAGGAGATCGAGGGTGGCGAGAACGTGGTCGGGATGGAGCACGCCATCGCCGAGGCCAAGAAGGTGACCGACAAGCCCTCGTTCATCGCGGTCCGCACGATCATCGGCTATCCCGCCCCACCAAGATGAACACCGGCGGCGTGCACGGCGCAGCCCTCGGTGACGACGAGGTCGCGGCGGTCAAGAGAGTGCTGGGCTTCGACCCGGACAAGAAGTTCGAGGTCCGCGACGAGGTCATCGAGCACACCCGCAAGCTCGTCGACCGGGGCCGCGAGGCCCACCAGAAGTGGCAGACCGATTTCGATGCCTGGGCGCAGCGCGAGCCGGAGCGCAAGAAGCTGCTTGATCGGCTGGTCGCCGAGGAACTGCCCGACGGTTGGGACGCCGACATCACCTATTGGGAGCCGGGTTCCAAGGCAGTGGCCACCCGGGCCGCGTTCGGCCAGGTGCTCAACGACGTCGCCCCAAGCTGCCCGAATTGTGGGGTGGCTCCGCCGATCTCGCGGGCAGCAACAACACCACCATCAAGGGGGTGAAATCCTTCGGCCCGCCGTCGATCTCCACCGAGGATTTCACCGCCGACTGGTACGGCCGGGTGCTGCACTTCGGTATCCGCGAGCACGCCATGGGAGCGATCCTGTCCGGCATCGTGCTACACGGTCCGACCCGCGCGTTCGGCGGAACGTTCCTGCAGTTCTCCGACTACATGCGTGCCTCGGTGCGGTTGGCGTCGCTGATGGACATCGACACCATCTACATCTGGACCCACGACTCGATCGGCTTGGGTGAGGACGGACCCACCCATCAGCCGATCGAGCATCTCGCGGCGCTGCGGGCCATCCCCAAGCTGTCGGTGGTGCGCCCGGGCGACCCGAACGAGACCGCCTATGCCTGGCGCAGCATCATCGCCCGGGGCAACGGCAGTGGTCCGGTCGGTTTCATCCTGACCAGGCAGGGCATCCCGGTACTGGAAGGCACCAGCGCAGAAGGCGTTCAAAAGGGTGGTTACGTGCTCGGCGGTGGCAATCCTGCCGACGACGCAGACGTGATCATCATCGCGACCGGTTCCGAACTGCAGCTGGCCGTCGAGGCGCAGAAGATGTTGGCGGACAAGGACATCAACGCCTACGTCGTGTCGATGCCCTGCGTCGAATGGTTCGACGCACAACCGCAGGAATACCGCGACAGCGTGCTGCCGCCGGATGTGTCCGCCCGCGTCGCGGTGGAGGCCGGCGTGGCACAGAGCTGGTACAAGTTCGTCGGCGACACCGGCGAGATCATCTCCATCGAGCATTACGGCGAGTCCGCCGACGACAAGACTCTGTTCCGTGAGTTCGGCTTCACCGCCGAAGCCGTTGCGGCGGCCGCGGAACGCGTGATCGACAACTGATCTGGCTTCAGACCCAACTGACCGAGGAGATCCTCCAATGGCACAGAATCCCAACCTCGCCGCCCTGTCGGCCGCCGGGGTATCCGTCTGGCTCGACGACCTGTCCCGCGATCGGTTGCGCTCGGGCAACCTGCAGGAGCTGATCGACACCCGCAGTGTCGTCGGCGTCACCACCAATCCGTCGATCTTCCAGGCGGCACTGTCCAAGGGCAACGCCTACGACGCGCAGGTGGCCGAGTTGGCCGAGCGCGGCGCCGATGTCGACGCCACCATCCGTACCGTCACCACCGACGACGTCCGCGAGGCGTGTGACGTGCTGCGTCCGCAGTGGGAGGGCTCCGACGGTGTCGACGGACGGGTTTCCATCGAGGTCGATCCGCGGCTCGCCCACGACACCGACAAGACCGTGCAGCAGGCCATCGAGCTGTGGAAGATCGTCGACCGGCCGAACCTGCTGATCAAGATCCCGGCCACCGAGGCGGGCCTGCCCGCCATCAGTGCCGTTCTGGCCGAAGGGATCTCAGTCAACGTCACCCTGATCTTCTCGGTGGAACGCCATCGCGCGGTGATGGACGCCTACCTGGCCGGTCTCGAGGCGGCCAAGCAGGCCGGCCACGATCTGTCCAAGATTCACTCGGTCGCGTCGTTCTTCGTGTCCCGGGTCGACACCGAGATCGACAGCCGCCTGGAGAAGATCGGCACCGATGAGGCGCTGGCGCTGCGCGGGCAGGCCGGGGTGGCGAACGCCCGGCTGGCCTACGAGGCCTACGAGCAAGTGTTCCTCGGTGGTGATCGGTTCAGCCCGTTGGCGCAGGCCGGTGCCCGAGTGCAGCGCCCGCTGTGGGCGTCCACGGGCGTGAAGAACCCGGACTACTCCGACACCCTCTACGTCACCGAGTTGGTCGCGCCGAACACGGTGAACACCATGCCGGAGAAGACCATCGACGCCGTCGCCGACCATGGCGTGGTCACCGGCGACACGATCACCGGAACCGCCGCCGCGGCCCAGGAGGTGTTCGACAAGCTCGAGACGATCGGCATCGACCTGACCGATGTCTTCCTGGTGCTGGAGAACGAGGGCGTGGAGAAGTTCGAGAAGTCCTGGCAGGAACTGCTCGAAGCGACCCAGGGTCAGCTCGACGCCGCGGCCAAATGACCTCCGTCGAAGCGGCTGGCGCGGGCGCCACGGACAGTCCGATACCGGGGATCCACGAACCCGCCCCAGCCGGCTGGCACAACCCGCTGCGCGACAAGCGGGACAAGCGTGTGCCGCACATCCCCGGCCCGTGCGGTGTGGTGATCTTCGGTGTGACCGGCGACCTGGCCCGCAAGAAGCTCATGCCGGCGATCTACGACCTGGCCAACCGGGGCCTGCTGCCCCCGTCGTTCTCACTGGTCGGGTTCGCCCGGCGGGACTGGGCCGACGAAGATTTCGGCAACATCGTCCACGACGCCGTCTGCCAGCACGCCCGCACCCCGTTCCGACAAGAGGTGTGGGACCGGCTGGCCGAAGGTTTTCGTTTCGTGCAGGGCACCTTCGACGACGAGGCGTCCTTCACCAGGCTGGCCGAGACGCTGGAGAAGCTCGACGTCGAGCGCGGAACGGGTGGCAACCATGCGTTCTACCTCTCGATCCCGCCCAAGGCATTCCCGGTGGTGTGCGAACAGCTGAAGAAGTCGGGCCTGGCCCGCCAGCAGGAGGGCCGCTGGAGCCGGGTGGTGATCGAGAAGCCATTCGGCCACGACCTGCAGAGCGCCATCGACCTCAACCATGTGGTCAACAGCGTCTTCCCCGAGGAGTCGGTGTTCCGCATCGACCATTACCTCGGCAAGGAGACGGTGCAGAACATCCTGGCGCTGCGGTTCGCCAATGAACTGTTCGAGCCGATCTGGAACAGCCACTACGTCGACAGCGTGCAGATCACCATGGCCGAGGACATCGGGCTGGGTGGTCGAGCCGGCTACTACGACGGCATCGGGGCCGCGCGCGACGTCATCCAGAACCACCTGCTGCAGCTGCTGGCGCTCACCGCGATGGAGGAGCCGGTCAGCTTCCACCCGCGTGAGGTCAAGGCCGAGAAGATCAAAGTGCTCTCGGCCACCTCGCTGGCCCAGCCCCTGGACCTGACCACCTCGCGCGGCCAATACACCTCCGGGTGGCAGGGCGGCGAGAAGGTCGTCGGTCTGCTCGACGAGGAGGGGTTTTCCAAGGACTCCACGACCGAGACCTTCGCCGCGATCCAGCTCGAGGTCGACACGCGACGGTGGGCCGGGGTGCCGTTCTACCTGCGGACCGGAAAACGGTTGGGTCGCAGGGTCACCGAGATCGCATTGGTGTTCAAGCGCGCGCCGCATCTGCCGTTCGACGCGACGATGACCGAGGAGCTGGGCAAGAACGCCCTGGTGATCCGGGTCCAGCCCGACGAGGGAATCACGCTGCGATTCGGCTCGAAAGTTCCCGGCAGCGCCATGGAGGTCCGCGACGTCAACATGGACTTCTCCTACGGTTCGGCGTTCGCCGAGGACTCGCCGGAAGCCTATGAGCGCCTGATCCTCGACGTCCTGCTCGGTGAGCCGTCACTCTTCCCGGTCAACGCCGAGGTCGAATTGTCTTGGGAGATCCTCGATCCCGTGCTCGACTACTGGGCCTCGCATGGTAAGCCCGATCCCTACGAGGCGGGCACCTGGGGTCCCGATTCGGCGTTCGAGATGTTGCAGCGTTCTGGCCGGGAATGGAGAAGGCCGTAATGGGCACGAGTGCGAGGAGCCACTCATGATTGTCGACCTGCCGGACACGACGACCAACGCGCTGAACAAGAAGATCACCTCACTTCGTGAGGAAGGCGGGGCGATCACGCTGGGCCGAGTGCTCACGCTGGTGGTCGCTCCCGACAGCGACGACCTGGTCGAGGACGCCATCGAGGCCGCCGTCGCCGCCAGCCGGGAGCATCCGTGCCGCATCATCGTCGTGGTGCCCGACGACCGGCTGGCCTCCGAGCCACGCCTGGACGGCCAACTTCGGGTCGGAGCCGACGCCGGCGCCGGCGAGGTGGTGGTGTTGCGGATCTCCGGTCCGTTGTCGAATCACGCCAGCAGCGTGGTGTTGCCGTTCCTGCTGCCCGACACCCCGGTGGTGGCGTGGTGGCCGGGGGTTGCGCCGGCGGTGCCGGCCCAGGATCCGTTGGGCCGGTTGGCGATTCGCCGGATCACCGACGCCACCGCCACCGAGAACCCGCTGTCGTCGATCAAGGGCCGCCTCGACGGTTACACCGACGGCGACACCGACCTGGCGTGGAGCCGGATCACCTACTGGCGAGCGCTGCTCGCCTCCGCTGTCGATCAGCCGCCGTATGAGCCGATCACATCGGCGCTGGTGTCGGGGTTGAAGAACGAGCCGGCGCTCGACGTGCTGGCCGGCTGGCTGGCCAGCCGGATCGACGGCCCGGTGCAGCGGGCCGTCGGCGAGCTGAAGGTCGAACTGGTGCGCGCCTCCGAGACGGTGACGTTGAGCCGCCCGCAGGAGGGTGTCACCGCCACCTTGAGCCGCACCGCACGCCCGGATGCGCTGCTGCCGCTGCCGCGGCGCGAGACTCGTGAGTGTCTGGCCGAGGACCTGCGCCGGCTGGACGCGGACGAGATTTACCACGAGGCGTTGGCGGGTATCGACAAGGTGCAATACGTCTGAACGAGTCGAGAGGGTCCCTGTGAACCGGATAGTCGAAACCTACCCCGACACGGCGGCCCTGGTGGCTGCGACGGGCGACCGGTTGGTCAAAGCCATCACGAATGCGATCGACGCCCGGGGCCGGGCGGTGATCGTCGTGACCGGCGGCGGTACCGGGATCGGCCTGCTCAAGCATGTCGGCGCCCATGGTCAGGCGATCGACTGGTCGAAGGTGCACGTCTTCTGGGGCGACGAGCGCTACGTGCCGGCCGCCGACGACGAGCGCAACGACAAGCAGGCCCGCGAGGCCCTCCTGGACCATGTCGACATTCCCTGCAGCAACGTGCATCCGATGCCGGCCAGCGACGGCGAGTTCGGCGCCGATCTGGACGCCGCCGCGCTGTCCTACGAGAGTGTGTTGGCCGCCAACGCCGAACCCGGCGAACCGACGCCCCTGTTCGACGTGCACCTGTTGGGGATGGGGCCCGAGGGCCACATCAACTCGCTGTTCCCGCACACCCCGGCCACCGCCGAGACCAGGCGATTCGTCGTAGGTGTCGAGGACTCCCCCAAGCCACCGCCTCGCCGGATCACCCTGACCTTGCCTGCCGTCAACCGCTCGCGTGAAGTGTGGCTGGTGGTGTCCGGCGAAGGTAAGGCCGAGGCGGTCGCCGAGGCCATCGGCGGCGCCAAGCCCGCCGACTGGCCGGCCGCCGGCGCAGTGGGGCGCGAGGCCACGGTTTGGCTTCTCGACACCGAAGCGGCGAGCAAGCTGCAAGACTGAGCCCCATGGCCGACAAGACGACGCCCAGGCCGGAGGCCGCAAAGCAGCCTGTGCCGCGCAGCGGTCGCGACCGGATCAAGACCCTCGCCCAGGCCGCACTCAACGCCGACGTTACCGTCGACCAGCTCGACACCATCCTGACCGGGATGAGCGAAGCGCTCACCGACCTCAACAAGACGATGACCGGGATGGACGGCACCCTCGAGTATTTCGAGGAGACCCTGGGCGTCTTCAACACCACGCTGAGCCGTATCGACGAACTCGCACCCAGGCTCAACGCCGTCGTCGACCGTCTGGAAGGCATCGTCGAACGCGTCGAGCGCATCGTCGGGATCGGCGAGGCGGTCATGTCGCCACTGGCCGCCACCGAGTCGGCGGTACGCGGGGTGGTCAACGCCGTACGCCGCGCGGGGCGTTGACCGGTCCGCTCACCGGATTGGCTCGTCGCGCCGGTCTCGAGCTGTGGTCCGCCGGCCTGTTGCTGCGCAGCGGTGTCGTCCAGCCGCTGTCCCCGGGCCGGCTCGCCGCAATGATCAAGGCGCTGAACAACTACGGCCTGATGGGTGCCGGGATGACGATCGCCGCGCTGCGCGATCCTGGCGGCGTCGCCATCATCGACGAGCTCGGGCCGCTGTCCTTCGGCGAGCTCGACCGCCGTTCTGACGCGGTAGCCGCCGGCTGGCGACGGCGGGGGCTGCAACCCGGCACCGGTGTCGCGGTGTTGTGCCGCAATCACCGCGGGTTCTACGATGCGGTCTTCGGCGCGGCGAAATGCGGAGCCCGACTGATTCTGCTCAACACCGGGTTCGGACCTGACCAACTGGCCGACGTCGCCGACCGGGAGGGCGTGGATCTGTTGGTCCACGACGAGGAGTTCACCGACACTGCCGCGGGAATCGACGTGCCGATGGGCCGGTTCCTGGCCTGGCACACCGACTCCGGAACCGACACCCTCGACCAGTTGATCGCCGAAGATTGCGGCGTTCCCCCACCGCCGCCCAGAACCCGTCCGAAGATCATCATCTTGACCAGCGGCACCACCGGGACACCGAAGGGTGCCGCCCGCTCGGAGCCGCATTCGCTCATCCCGGTCGGCGGGCTCTTCGGCAAGGTGCCGTTTCGCGCCCGCCAGGTCACCGAATGTGCCGTGCCCCTGTTCCATTCACTGGGGTTCAGTCAGGCGATGATGGCACTGGTACTCGGATCGACGTTGGTGATCCGACGCACATTCGATCCCCGCACGACGTTGGACAGCTTGCGCGCCAACCGGGCGACAGCTCTGATCGTGGTGCCCATCATGCTACGGCGCATGCTGGAACTCGGCCCGGTTGAGCCCTTTTCACACCTGCGGATCATCTTCGTCGGCGGCTCGCAGCTCGGTGCCGGACTGTGCCGGCGCGCCCTGGCGGTGTTCGGTCCGGTGGTCTACAACATGTACGGCTCCACCGAGGTGGCGTTCGCGACGATAGCCACACCGGATGACCTGGCGGCCGAGCCGGGCTGCGTCGGCACGGTAGTGGCGGGTTCGGTGGTCCGGATACTGGACACCGCGGGCGCGCCGGTGCCGGCCGGGACGCCGGGGCGCATCTTCGTCGGAAATGTCATGCAGTTCGAGGGCTACACCGGTGGCGGCGCCAAGGAAGTGGTCGATGGCCTGCTTTCCAGCGGCGACGTCGGGCATTTCGACCTGGCGGGACGGCTTTTCATCGACGGCCGCGACGACGAGATGGTGATCTCCGGCGGCGAGAAGGTATTCCCCAGTGAGGTCGAGGACGCCCTGGAGCGCCACCCTGATATCGCCGAGGCGGCGGTGATCGGAGTCGACGACGTCGAGTTCGGCCAGCGACTGCGCAGCTTCGTCGTGGTCAAGCCGGGCCGTTCACTGACCGCCGATGACGTCAAAGCCTATGTCGCTCAACGTCTAGCGCGATTCAAGGTGCCACGCGACGTCGTGTTCACCGCCGCATTGCCCCGCAACGCGAGCGGTAAGGTGCTCAAGCGGCTGCTCGACCGCTCCTAGCCGCTACCACCATCCGTCGTCGGGGTTGGCGACCGCCCAGTCGGCCAGGACCGGCGGTGCGACGGACGGCAACGGTCCGATCAATTCGGCGGTGTTCTGCAATGTCCAATCGGGATGGGTCATAACGATTGGACGCTCACCACACCGCGACGGTTCCGGCTGCCCGAGAAGCCTGTCCCCCGATCGGCGGACAGCAGAACGAGCCGATCAGCCGATTTCGGCGCAGCACCAAGTACGGCAGATTAAGAGGCAGCAGAGCACAGCGAGCCACCGCCCTAGGAGGAGCCATGATCATCAGCAACCGCCTCGCCGGACTGATCGCCGCACCGGCCGTCGCCGCCGCCCTCATCGGCGGTGCCGCGCTGACCCTCGCCAGCCCGGCGAGCGCCGACGTCTACTCCTCCAGCAGCTACTCCGACACCGATTCCTACGGTGTGCACCCGAACAACGAGATCGTGGTATCTCCGGACACCTACGCCCAACCGGCCCCGACCTACGTGCCCTGGGGGGCGTGGATCAACGGCAGCTAGACCAACCGCACCGGTGACGAGCCGGCTGCCTCGGTTTCCCCGCCGATGCAGCCGGCTCACGTGATGTTGCCGTCAGCCGCTGTTGCGCAACGCCGAGGCCAGCCCGCTCATCGTCAGCAGGATGCCGCGCTGCACCAACTCGTCGGTATCCCCGGAACGGAAGCGGCGCAACAATTCCACCTGTAAGTGGTTGAGCGGTTCAAGGTAGGGGAACCGGTTGAAGACCGAGCGGGCCAACGCCGGGTTGTCGGCCAGTAGATCGTCCTGTCCGGTGATCAGCTTGTGCATGCGGATGGTGCGTTCGTGCTCGGCGAGGATCTTGTCGAACACCCGGCTGCGCAGCTCCTCATCAGCGACCAATTCGGAGTACCGCGCCGCCAGGCCCATGTCGGACTTGGCCAGCACCTGCGCCATGTTGGACAGCACCGTGGCGAAGAAGGGCCACTTCGCGTAGAGCTCCTGGAGCACCTCCAACCGCGCCTGCGGCGATTCGGGGCCATCGGCGATCCAGCCCTCGAATGCGGTCCCGGTGCCATACCAGCCCGGCAGCATCACCCTCGACTGGCTCCAAGCCAGCACCCACGGAATCGCGCGCAGGTCGGAGATGGACGTCGTGGGTTTGCGGGAGGTCGGCCGGCTGCCGATGTTGAGCGCACCGATTTCGCTGACCGGTGTCGACTCCTTGAAGTATTCGACGAAACCCGGTGTCTCGTGGACCAAGTCGGCGTACGCCCGCTGAGCGCGGGCGGCGAGATCGTCGAGCACTTCGTAGGCGCTGTGGGCCAGCTCCCCCAGCCCTTCGGTGTCGAGCAGGGTGGATTCCAGGGTGGCTGCCAGCAGTGTCTCGAGATTGCGGTTGGCGATGCGCGGTTCGGCGTATTTGGCCGCGATGATCTCGCCCTGCTCGGTGAGCCGGAGCGACCCGTTCACCGCGCCCGGCGGCTGAGCCAGGATCGCGTCGTAGCTGGGGCCGCCGCCGCGGCCGACCGTCCCACCGCGGCCGTGGAACAATCGCAGCCGAATCCCGGTCTTGCGGGCCGATTCCACCAGGTCCAGCTCCGCCCGGTACAACGCCCAGTTGGCGGCCAGATAGCCACCGTCCTTGTTGGAGTCGGAGTAGCCGAGCATGACCTCCTGGCTCTCCGCGCGGGCATGCACCATGGCGCGATACAGCGGCAGGTCCAGCACCGCTTCCAGGATGGTCGATCCCCGTTGCAGATCGTCGATCGTCTCGAACAGCGGCACGATGCCGACCGGTGCGTACGGCTGCGCACCCGAAACGTCCAGCAGGCCCGCTTCTTTCAGCAGGATCGCGGCTTCCAGCATGTCCGAGACGGACTGGCACATCGAGATGATGTAGTTCGGCACCGCCGCCGGGCCGAACACCTCGACGGCACGGGCGGCAGCGAACACGATGTCGAGTTCCTTACGAGCCAACTCGGAGAGCTCGGCGTCGTCGCGCACCAGGGGTCGTCGGGTGGCGAGTTCGGACACCAGCACGTCGACACGCTCGGGTTCGGACAGCGACGCGTAGTCGGGGTGCACCCCGGCCCAGGCCAGCAACTCGCCGACCACCTGCTCGTGCATCTCCGAGTTCTGCCGCATGTCCAGCCCGCTGAGGTGGAATCCGAAGACATCGACAGCTTCGCGCAGCCGGGCCAGCCGATCGTCGGCCAGCAGCGCGCTTCCGTTGCGGCGCAACGAGTCATCGATGACATCGAGGTCGGCAAGCAGTTCGTCCGGTGTGTCGTAGGGGGTCGCCGCGAGGTCCAGGATGTGCTCGGGCATCCGGGCCAGGATGGCCCTGGCGGTGGCCGTCAGCCGGGCATGGACCACCCGCAGTGCCCGCCGGTAGGGCTCGTCCATCCGGGCCGGCTCGTCACAGGCACCGGCCAGCGCGAGGAGTTCGTCGGTGGTCTTCACCAGGCGTGCCGACATCGACAGCTCCTGCTCGAGCCTGGTCAGTTCGGTGAAGTAGTGCGCCAGTGCGGTGTAGGCGGCGCTGCCGGTGGCCAGCCGGACCACGTCGGCCGTCACGTTGGGGTTGCCGTCCCGGTCGCCGCCGATCCATGATCCGGGCCGCAAAATGGGCGCCTCGAGCAGGCCGGCTTCGGGCCAGCGGGCACGCAGTGCGGTGCGCACCTCGGCGTTGACCTTCGGGATCACCTCGAAGAACGCCGCCGGGTAGTAGCGCAACCCGACTTCGATCTCGTCCTGGATCTTCAACCGCGACAACCGGATGAGCGCGGTCTGCCACAGCGTCAGGATCTGCCGGCGCAGCTCGGTCTCGATCGAGCGGCCGTCCTCGGTCTCGCTCTGGCCGTGCAGGCGCAGCCGCATCAGCGCGGTGATGCGGTGCTGGGTGTCGAACACCGTGCGACGGCGGGTCTCGGTCGGATGGGCGGTGATCACCGGCGAGACCAGCGCACCGCGCAACGCCTCAGCGACGGTGCCCGCATCCAGGTCGGCGGCATCGAGCTTGGCGTAGGTGGCCTCCAGCGAGCTGTTCTGCGGGGGCTCCCCGGCGGCGACGTGGATGGCCCGGCGCCGCTCACGATGGATGTCCTCGGCGACGTTGGCCAGCAGCGCAAAGTGGCTGAAGGCACGGATCACCGGGATGGCCCGGTGCACGTCGATGCCGTCGAACAGCTGGGCCAGGTCCGACCGGTCGATCTCGGATCGTCGCACCCGGAACGATTCGACCCTGGCCCGCTCGACGAGGTCGAACACCTCCTCGCCGTTCTGTTCGCGCACAGTATCGCCGAGGATCGCGCCCAGCAAGCGGATGTCCTCGCGCATCGGCTCGGTTGCTTCCCGCCCGACCTGGGTGCGGAGAACCGCTCCGATCGGTTCCAGGGCAGCGTCGGGGAGATCAGCCATCCCTCAAGTATCGGGGTGTGCGCACAGCGCCGCAGACCGAGGATCGGTGACGCTATCCACAGACCCGCGGTCAACGAGGCGCATCACCCGGAGCGTCTGCTCGAGCGCGACGAGGAGGAGCCACCATGACCGGCGGTGGTGGCCCCAGCATGTCCGACAGCAATGCCATCAGCCTCTTCTGCTCGGGGCGCTCAGTCTGCCGGTCATCGGGGCGAGCATGCCGGCCACCTCGTCATTCAGCCGGGCCGACACCAGATGCCCTTCCGAAGTAAGGCTCACATGCACGGCGCGCGCATCGGAGCTACTGGTGGTCCGGCGAACCAGGCCGCGACGCTCCGCGCGGTCCATCAAACCGCTCACCGACGAACGTTCCAGGCCCAGGTAGCCCGCCAACTGCGCCATCGTGGGTTCGCGGTCACGCAGGATCGCCAGCGCCCGCAACTGCGTCAGCGACAGGTCATTCTCGGCTGCCGTGCGATTGAGCACGGCCATGACTTCGAACGACGTCCGCACCAGCGCTTCGAGCAACGCCTCGGCGATCTGGCGATTGTTGTCATCGGCCACCGCCCTAGCGTACCGCAGTAGTTCGTATTACCATCTAGTTTAGTTCGTAATACCACCTATATGGGAGTCCACATGCACGCCGCCGTCGTCACCGATTTCACCAAACCACCTGCCTTTCAGGACTTCTCCGAACCGCAACCGGCCAGCCCCGACGAAGCCGTCGTCGACGTCATCGCCGCGGGGCTGCACCCACTGGTACGGTCCCTTGCTGCCGGTACGCACTACAGCAGCACCGCCGAATTGCCGGTCGTGCCCGGAGTCGACGGTGTCGGTCGCACAGCCGACGGCGCCCTGCGTTACTTCGTCGCATCCACAATCGGGTCGATGGCGCAGCGCACGGTGGTCGACCTGCGCCGCAGTATCCCGCTGCCCGCTGACGCCGACCCCGTCGCGATCGCGGGTGCGATGAACCCGGCCATGTCATCGTGGGTGGCCCTGCGTCGCCGCGCCACACTGCAGCCCGGCCAGACCGTGGTGGTCCTCGGCGCGACGGGGAGCGCCGGTCGGTTAGCCGTGCAGGTCGCCAAACATCTGGGCGCCGGAACGGTCATCGGCATCGGACGAGACCGCCGGCAACTGGCAGCGCTGACCGAGTTGGGAGCCGACCACGCCGTGGCACTCGACGAGACCGCCGCCCACTCGGACCGCCTCCGGACCGCCGACATCGTGCTCGACTACATCTGGGGGCCGCCGGCCGCCGATCTCATCGCCGGCATCGCCGCCGGCCGGCACGACTCGTCTCAGCCGCTGACGTGGATTCAGATCGGATCGATGGCCGGCGCCACCGCGGACATTCCGGCCGCTGCGCTGCGCGCGATGCCGTTACAGATCGTCGGCAGCGGCATCGGTTCGGTGCCCGTCACCGATCTCCTTGCCGAACTACCCGAGCTGGCAGTGCAGATCTCGCGGGGCACCCTGCGCACCCCGACGCGCACCGTCCCACTCGCCGAGGTGGAGCAGGCGTGGCAGCAGCCCGAAGACGGTCGGCGGATGGTGTTCACGCCGTGAAGCGTCGGTGCGGCTCAGCTGTACTTGATCTGCAGTGCCATGCCGACGATGGACACGAACCAGATACCGGTGACGAACAACGTCAGGCGGTCGAGATTCTTCTCCACCACGGTCGACCCGGACAGGCTCGACTGCACACCGCCGCCGAACAGCGTCGACAGGCCGCCACCCTTGGCACGGTGCAGCAGCACCAACAGCACCACCAGGACGCTGGTGGTCACCAGGATGATCTGCAGGGTCAAAACCATGGCGACCAGAATACCCGGTGCAACGCCCCGTTACGGCAGCGGCCCGCCAGCGGCGATCGCCGACAGCGTCGCGAACTGCTCTCCGTCCAGCGACGCCCCGCCGACCAGCGCGCCGTCGACGTCCTGCTGCGCGGTGATCTCACCGACGTTCTTGGCGTTCACCGATCCGCCGTAGAGCACTCGGACACCTGCGGCGATCTGGGGCGAGGCCAGCTCGGCCAGCTCGGCACGGATCGCGCCGCAGACCTCCTGCGCGTCGGCGGCACTGGCCACCCGGCCGGTCCCAATCGCCCAGACGGGTTCGTAGGCGATCACCACCTCGGCCACCTGTTCCTTGGTCAGACCGGCCAGCGAGCCGCGCAACGAATTCACATTGAACTCGACGTGGTTGCCCGCCTCCCGAACGTCCAGCTGCTCGCCGATGCAGACGATCGGCGTGAGCCCATGCTTGAGGGCCGCTGCCGTCTTCGCCGCCACCAGAGCGTCGTCCTCGTGGTGGTAGGTGCGCCGCTCGGAGTGCCCCACCACCACGAAGGTGCAGCCCAGTTTCGCCAGGAAGGCTCCGCTGATGTCGCCGGTGTACGCACCCGAATCGTGCTGAGACAGGTCCTGTGCACCGTAGGTCAGCCGCAGCTTGTCGCCGTCCACCAGGGTCTGCACACTGCGCAGGTCGGTGAACGGCGGGATGACGGTGACGTCGACCTTGTCGAAGTACTTGTCGGGCAGCGAGAACGCGATCTTCTGGACAAGGGCTATGGCCTCGAAATGGTTGAGGTTCATCTTCCAGTTACCCGCGATCAGCGGTTTACGGGACACAGGACTCCTAGTACTTAAGTACTGCTGATTATTTCTAGACCGGGCAGTGCTTTGCCCTCAAGGTATTCCAGCGACGCCCCGCCGCCGGTCGAAATGTGCGAGAAACCGTCTTCCGGCAGACCGAGCTGACGCACCGCGGCGGCCGAGTCGCCACCGCCGACGACACTGAACGCGCCCTTGGCGGTCGCTCCGATGATCGCCTCGGCCACTCCCTTGGTGCCCGCGGCGAACGCCGGAAATTCGAACACCCCCATCGGGCCGTTCCAGAAGATGGTGCGGGCGTTGGACAACAGGGTGGTGAACCGCTTCACCGACTCCGGACCGATGTCCAGGCCCATCTTGTCCGCCGGGATCTGGTCGGCGGCAACCGTTTCCGGCGTCGCGTCGGCGGCAAATTTCTCGGCCACGACGATATCCACCGGCAGGTGGATCACGTCACCGTACTTGTCGAGCAGATCCCGACAGGTGTCCAGCATCTCCTCCTGCAGCAACGACGTTCCTACCGAAAGACCCTGCGCGGCAAGGAAGGTGAAGCACATGCCGCCGCCGATGATGAGACTGTCGGCCTTGGTGGCAAGGTTCTCGATGACTGCCAGCTTGTCCGACACCTTCGAACCGCCCAGCACCACGGCATACGGCCGCTGCGTCGAGCTGGTCAGCTGCTCGAGCACCTTGACCTCGGTTGCCACCAGCGTGCCCGCGTAGTGCGGCAGCAGCGTGGCGACGTCGTACACCGAGGCCTGCTTGCGATGCACCACGCCGAAGCCGTCGGAGACGAACGCTCCATCATCTCCGACCAGCTCGACGAGAGCCTTGGCCAACGCCAAGCGTTCGTTGTCGTCCTTGCTGGTCTCCCTCGGGTCGAAGCGGATGTTCTCCAGCAGCAGTACGTCGCCGTCGGTCAGGCCCTCGGCGCGGGCCAGCGCGTCGGTGCCCACCACATCGCCGGCCAGTTGTACGTGCCGGCCCAGTTTCTCGCCCAGTGCCGCGGCGACCGGGGCCAGCGAGAACTTCGGGTCCGGCCCGCCCTTGGGCCGGCCCAGGTGGGCGGTCACCACAACCTTGGCGCCGGCATCGGAGAGCGCCTTGAGGGTGGGAACCGAAGCGATGATGCGGCCCGGGTCGGTGATGACACCGTCGTCGAGTGGGACGTTGAGGTCGGAACGCACGAGCACGCCCCGACCCTCAACTCCCTCGGCCAGCAGATCGGAAAGAGTCTTGACGGCCATCGCAGTTACAGGGACTTGCCGACCAGGCCGACCAGGTCCACGAGGCGGTTGGAGTAACCCCACTCGTTGTCGTACCAGGACACCACCTTCGCCTGATCGTCGATGACCTTCGTCAGGCCCGAATCGAAGATCGAGCTGTGCGGATCGGTGACGATGTCGCTGGAGACGATCGGAGCGTCGTAGTACTTCAGGATGCCCTTGAGCTTGCCCTCGGCGGCAGCCTTGAGCGCGGCGTTGATCTCCTCGGCGCTGGCCTTCTTCTCCAGCTCGACGGTGAGATCGGTGACCGAACCGGTGGGGATCGGCACCCGCAGCGCGTAACCGTCCAGCTTGCCCTTCAGCTCGGGCAGCACCAGGCCGATGGCCTTGGCCGCGCCGGTCGAGGTCGGCACGATGTTCAGCGCGGCGGCGCGGGCGCGACGCAGATCCTTGTGCGGACCATCCTGCAGGTTCTGATCCTGGGTGTAGGCGTGGATGGTCGTCATCAGGCCCTTGACGATGCCGAACTCGTCGTTGACCACCTTGGCCAGCGGACCGAGGCAGTTCGTCGTGCACGACGCGTTGGAGATGATGTTCTGGCTGCCGTCGTACTTGTCGTCGTTGACGCCGAGCACGATGGTGATGTCCTCGTCGCTCGCGGGCGCGGAGATGATGACCTTCTTGGCGCCTGCGTCGAGGTGGCCCTGCGCCTTGGCGCGCGCGGTGAAGATACCCGTCGACTCCACGACGACGTCGACTCCGAGGTCACCCCACGGCAGCGCGGCCGGGCCCTCTTTGACCTCCAGCGCCTTGATCTTGGTGCTGCCGATGACGATGGTGTCCTCGCCCTCGAGGCTGACGTCCTCGGGCAGACGGCCCAGGATCGAGTCGAACTTGAGCAGATGGGCGAGGGTGGCGTTGTCGGTGAGGTCATTGACCGCCACGATCTCGATGTCCTTGGCCTTGCCCAGCGCCTGCTGGGTTGCCAGGGCCCGGTAGAAGTTGCGTCCGATGCGGCCGAAGCCGTTAACGCCCACCCGGATGGTCACGTTGTCTCCTTCAGTTGCTGCCAGTACCCCTGCTCAGCCTAGTGGCGGGCTTTGCGCCGTGCGCGAGCGGCTGGAATGTCACCCGAACGCTCCCCCGACACGGGGGCCGTCACGCCCGATCCGGCCCGCCGCACCCGGCTCCCCACCTCGGTCGCGACTACCCTGATCTGGTGGCAAGCGTCCAATCGGTCAACCTCGCCCGGGTCCGCGCGAATCCCGATGCGCCGAAGAAGTCCACCGGCATCGACAAGGTGGGCACCGCCGAAGCGGTGATGGTGCGAGCACCCGGGCCGATGCGCGGTGGACTGGGCAGCGCCCTGGTCGGCGACACGATCGGTAACCAGAAGCTGCACGGCGGTGACGACCAGGCGGTCTACGCCTACGCCCGCGAGGACCTCGACGAGTGGCAGACCCGGCTGGCACGACCGCTCACCGACGGGATGTTCGGCGAGAACTTCACCACCGCCGGGGTGGACGTGACCCACGCGCGTATCGGCGAGCGCTGGCGGGTCGGCACCGACGGGCTGCTGCTCGAGGTGTCCGCTCCGCGGACCCCGTGTCGCACCTTCGCGGCTTTCCTGGACATCGACGGATGGATCAAGACGTTCACCGACGCCGGTAAGCCGGGGCCTATTTGAGGGTCATCACACCCGGCACGGTGCGCGCCGGCGACCGGATCGAGATCGAGCACCGGCCCGACCACGAGGTGACGATCGGACTGGTCTTCCGCGCCCGCATGTCGGATCCCACTCTGCTGCCTGCGCTGCTGCCCGCCGACGCCCTCTCCGAGGAGCTCAAGGCCTACGTGGCGAAGAAGACCGGGCTCAGGCGTCTTCCAGCAAATCAGGAGTGACGGCCGACTCGGTGTCGGGAATGCCGTCCTGTTTGGCTTTGCGGTCAGCCATTGACAGCAGTCGCCGAATACGGCCTGCCACAGCATCTTTCGTCATCGGCGGATCGGCCAGTCGGCCCAGTTCCTCCAACGATGCCTGCCGGTGCTCCACCCGCAGCCGTCCCGCGGCGGCCAGGTGATCGGGCACCGTGTCGGCCAGGATCTCCAGCGCCCGTTCGACCCGGGCCGCGGCGGCCACCGCAGCGCGAGCCGACCGACGCAGATTGGCGTCGTCGAAGTTGGCCAGCCGGTTGGCGGTTGCGCGAACCTCGCGACGCATCCGCCGTTCCTCCCACGTCAGTCGGGTGTCCTGGGCGCCCATCCGGGTCAGCAGCGCCCCGATGGCCTCCCCGTCGCGTACCACGACCCGGTCGATGCCGCGCACCTCACGGGCCTTCGCGCTCACCCCGAGCCGGCGAGCCGCCCCGACCAGCGCCAGCGCGGCTTCTGGCCCGGGACAACTGACTTCGAGCGCCGAGGACCGTCCCGGCTCGGTCAGTGAACCGTGCGCCAGGAACGCCCCGCGCCAGGCGGCTTCGGCGTCGCCGATGCCACCACCGACCACCTGGGCGGGCAGTCCACGCACCGGACGCCCGCGCATATCCAGCAGACCGGTCTGACGGGCCAGCGCCTCACCGTCCTTGGCAACACGCACCAGATAACGGGTGCTCTTGCGGATGCCGCTGGCCGACAACACATGTACGACCGCGTTGTAGCCGTACAGGTCATAGATGTCTTTGCGCAGACGACGGGCGATGATGCCGAGGTCCACCTCGGCTTCCACGACCACCCGGCCCGACACGATGTGCAGGCCGCCGGCGAAGCGCAACAGCGAGGCCACCTCCGCCCGACGGGCGCTCACGGAGTTGACCACCAGCCGGCTCAGTTCGTCCTTCACCTCGGCCGTCATCGCCACGGGTCGTCACCTCTCGGTCCGTTGACAGTAGGTCCCGGCATCCCGTCGCCCTGTCGCCTCCCTCCGGCCTGGATGGGAGCAGCAGGTGGGAGGTCTGGTGGCGCCGGGACCGTTCCTCGTGTGCGCACACCGTCAAGGGCTGCAGCCAGCTTCGCCGGGTCATGTAAAGGTGTACCAGGTCTGGACACGTCGGCAAACTGAACTGACGCATCCAACAGGCTTGCGGTACGACGAACTTGATCACGTTCCCGGTCGGAGGGGACGCGAGCGCCGTCGACGATGATCTCGTCGACGGAGAACCCCGGAGCGTGCTGGGTGAGCACATGCAGATGCCGCTCGGCGGAGAACCCCGCCGTCTCCCCCGGCTCGGCTGCCAGATTGAGCACCAGGGCCCGGCGCGCCGCGGTCGCCTTCAGCGCCTCGGCCAACCCAGGCACGAGCAGGTGCGGGATGACGCTGGTGAACCAGGACCCGGGGCCGAGCACCACGAGGTCGGCGGCCATGATCGCGTCCACCGCCTGCCGGGTGGCCGGCGGATCGCCGGGCAACAAGCGCACCCGCCGAACCTTGCCCGGTGTGGTGGCCACCGCGACCTGGCCACGGATCACCCGGCTCATCCTGGGGTCGGTCTCCAGGCCCGCGACGTCCGCCTCGATTTGCAGGGCAATCGGGCACATCGGCAGCACCCGGCCCTTGACGCCGAGGATGCGGCCCAGCTCGTCCAGCGCGGCCACCGGATCAGCCAATACCTCGTTGAGGCCGGCCAGGATGAGATTGCCGATCGGATGCCCGGCCAGTCCACCACTGCCACCGAACCGGTGCTGAATGATGGTGGCCCACAGCCGACCGTGCGGACTGTCAGAAGCCAACGCGGCCAACGCCATTCGCAGATCACCCGGTGGCACGATATCGAGCTCGCTGCGCAGCCGGCCCGACGAACCGCCGTCGTCGGCGACGGTCACCACCGCCGTGACGTGTGGGCTCAGGCGGCGCGCGGCGGACAGCGTCGCATACAGGCCGTGGCCACCGCCGAGGGCGACGATGCGGGTCATTCGCGACCCAGATCGCGGTGCAGCACCCGGACAGTGAGTTGCTCGTTGTCCTGCAGCAGCGCGGCGAGCGCTTCGGCCATCGCGACGCTGCGGTGCTTGCCACCCGTGCACCCGATGGCCACGGTCATGTATCGCTTCCCCTCCCGGCTGTAACCGTCGACGACGGGTCTCAGCAGCTGATGGTAGGACCGCAGGAACTCCGAGGCACCGGGTTGGCCAAGGACGTAATCACGAACCGCGGGGTGCTGACCGGTGGGGGCGGAGTTCGTCGACCCAGTGCGGGTTGGGCAGGAACCGGACATCCATTACCATGTCGGCATCCATCGGTAGCCCGTATTTGAACCCGAAGGATTCGACTGTCACGCTGGTCTGGCCGACGGCCTGTTCACCGAAGGCCCGCTCGATGCTCTCGCGCAGCGCCCGCACCGACATCGTCGAGGTGTCGATCACCAGCTCGGCCGACGCGCGCACCGGAGCCAGCATCGCCCGCTCGGCGGCTATCCCTTCGGCCAGCGTCTGATTTCCCTGCAGCGGATGACTGCGCCGGTTGTTTTCGTAGCGCCGCACCAGGATGTCGTCGGAGGCCTCCATGAACAGGACCCGGGGGTGGATGTCTCGGGTCGCCAAGTCGTTGCGCACCCAGTCGAGGTCACCGGTGAAGCCGCGCGAGCGAACGTCCATCACCACCGCGAGCTGGGTGATGCGGGAGCCCGCGGCCAGACCGAAGTCGACCATCCGGGCGATCAACTCCGGTGGCAGGTTATCGGCGACATACCAGCCGAGGTCCTCCAGCACCTTGGCCGCCGTACCGCGGCCGGCGCCCGAGAGCCCCGTCACCAACACCACGTCGATACCCGACTCCTCACCGGCCCGGTCGGTGCGCATGTCTCCGCCTGTGCTGTGATCTGTCATCGCGTCGCCTGTTCAGGTGTCTGATCTTCGCTGACCTGGTCGTCCTGCGCAGCCGATCCCGTCGAATCCACCGTCACCCCTAGCGCTTCCAACACCGCCGCCGCGGTTGCCGTGCCGATCCCCGGCACCGCAGTGATCTCCTCGACACTGGCCTGTCGCAACCGGGCCACCGAGCCGAAGTGGGTGACCAGGGCCTTGCGCCGGGTCTCCCCCAGCCCGCGCACCGAGTCCAGGGCCGAGGCCGTCATCCGCTTGGAGCGCTTGCTGCGGTGGTAGGAGATGGCGAACCGGTGCGCCTCGTCGCGCACCCGCTGAAGAAGGTAGAGGCCCTCGCTGTTCCGCGGCAGGATCAGCGGGTCCGCCTCGGCCGGTACCCACACCTCCTCGAGCCGCTTGGCCAGACCGATCACCGCGACATCGGTGACGCCGAGCTCGTCGAGGACCGCCTGGGCGGCGTTGACCTGGGGGGCGCCCCCGTCGACGACGTAGAGATTGGGCGGGTAGGCGAACTTGCGGGACTTGCCTTCGGCGGTGAACTCGTCGAGGGGCTGCTGCTGCTCATGAACGTGGCGGACGAACCGACGCCGGGTCACCTCCGCGATCGAGGCCACGTCGTCGGACCGGCCCTCGCCCGCGGCTTCCCGGATGGCGAAGTGCCGATAGTCGGATTTGCGTGGCAGACCGTCCTCGAACACCACCAGCGAGGCCACCACGTCGGTGCCCTGGACGTGGCTGATGTCGACGCATTCGATCCGCAGCGGCGCGTCGGCCAAACCGAGCGACTCTTGAATGTTCTGCAGTGCAGCCGATCTCGCGGTGAAGTCGCCGGCACGCTTGAGCTTGTGCTGCTGCAGCGCCTCCTGCGCGTTGCGGTGCACCGTCTCGGCCAGCGCCTTCTTGTCGCCGCGGCGCGGCACCCGCAGCACCACCCGCGAACCACGCAGACCCGACAACCAGTCGGCCAGTTCGTCGGCGTTCGGCGGCAAGCACGGCACCAGCACCTCACGGGGCACCGGGTTGGTGGATTCGTCGGCGGCGCTGCCCAATTCGGCTTGCTCGCCGTAGAACTGGGTGAGGAACTGCTCGACCAGCTGGGCCTGCGCGGAATCACCGGGATCACCCGGCTTTTCCACCACCCAGCCGCGCTGGCCGCGGACGCGCCCGCCGCGCACATGGAAGACCTGCACTGCGGCCTCCAGTTCGTCGTCGGCGAACGCGACGACGTCGGCATCGGTGCCGTCCCCGAGTACCACGGCCTGTTTCTCCAAGGCCCGTTTGAGCGCGGCGATGTCGTCGCGCAGCCGAGCGGCGCGCTCGAAATCGAGTTCGGCCGAGGCTGCATTCATCTGATGTTCGAGTTCGCGGGCGAAGCGGTCGGTCTTCCCGGAGAGGAAGTCGCAGAAGTCCACGACGATCTTGCGGTGTTCCTCCGCGCTGACCCTTCCCACGCACGGCGCCGAGCACTTGTCGATGTAACCCAGCAGGCAGGGGCGCTCGATCTGGCTGTGCCGCTTGAACACTCCCGCCGAGCAGGTGCGGGCCGGAAAGACGCGGGTGAGTAGATCCAGCGTCTCGCGGATGGCCCAGGCGTGCGAGTACGGGCCGAAGTAGCGCACGCCCTTGCGCCGCGGCCCCCGGTACACGAACAACCGGGGGTACTCCTCGTTCAAGGTCACGGCCAGGACCGGATAGGACTTGTCGTCGCGATAGCGGACGTTGAACCGCGGGTCGAACTCCTTGATCCAGTTGTATTCCAGTTGCAGGGCCTCGACCTCGGTGGTGACCACCGTCCACTCGACCTTGGCGGCCGTGGTCACCATCTGGCGGGTCCGCGGATGCAGGGCGGAGATGTCCTGGAAGTACGACGTCAAGCGGCTGCGGAGGCTCTTCGCCTTGCCGACGTAGATCACCCGACCATGCGGATCGCGGAATCGGTAGACCCCCGGTTCGACCGGAATCGACCCGGGCGCCGGGCGGTACGTCGACGGATCGGGCACGCTCTCAGGTTAGTACCCGAGCCAAATCGGTCGGCTCCCCGCCGCTACCGTCGAGGCGTGCCCGCGGCGCGAGTCACCCGGCTCACCGAATCAGACTGGGAGCAGTTCGCCCAGCTGCGGTTGCGTGCGCTCACCGACACCTTCGGCACCTCGGACCGGCAGTACCTCACCGAGGCCGGGTTCACCGCGGCCGACTGGCGTCGGCGACTGCGCGACCACGCCCAGTTCGCGGCGTTCCTCGGTCGACGCCCGGTCGGACTCGTCGCCGCCTACCAGGAGAGCGCCGAAACGGCGTACCTGTATTCGCTGTGGCTCGATCAGCAGGCCCGCGGCCGGGGACTGGCTCGTCGTCTGGTCACCGCGGCACTGGACTGGGCGCACCGGCGCCGGGTCCGCACCGTGACGTTACGGATGGAGCCGGACAACGACGCGGCCCGCACCCTCTACGAGGCCCTGGGATTCGTCGAAGTACCGTCGGGCAGGATGTCCGGCGAGGTGGTGATGAGCCTCAGCCTGGGCTGAGGTCGGGACGGTATTTTGCGACCAGGGCGCGCAGGGTGTCCATCGCGTCCACGGCGCGGTGGCCGTCGACGGATTGGATGGCCAGCACCGGGACGTACTCGTAGTCGGCTATGTCGACCCGGGCCCATCGCGAACCCGCCGGGAACGAGACCCCGACGACGTCACTCCAGGGCACCACCCGTTCCACGACCACGTTACGAACGGCGATACCCGCCGGGCCGACCCGCACCCTGGGCAGGGTCAGCAACAGGATCCCGGCGGCCAGGACCACACCCAGGCCGCCCATCGACACCTGATCAGCGGTGTGGATGATCGCGCCGGTATAGCGGATGTTCAACAGGAAGCCGACCACGATACCGGTCGCGGCGACCACGAACGCTGCGACGTAGGCGAACATCGGCGTCAGCCGGGGCCGCAACACGACGTCCCAGTCGCCCTGGGTCTTGGTCATGCCCCGCGCAGGTGCCGCAGGGTCAGCGCGGTCGACAGCGCCGCCGCGGCGGCCTGCGCGCCCTTGTCCTCAGCGGAGCCGGGCAACCCGGCGCGGTCGAGTGCCTGCTCCTCGGTGTTGGTGGTCAGCACCCCGTTGGCGACCGGCGTCGAGGCATCCAACGACACCCGGGTGAGTCCCTGTGTGACGGCATCGCAGACATAGTCGAAATGCGGTGTCTGGCCGCGAATCACGACACCGAGCGCGACAACCGCATCATGGGTGCGCGCGAGTTCCTGTGCGACGACCGGGATTTCGATGGCACCGAGCACCCGCACCACGGTCGGGCTGGGGATACCGGAATCCTCGGCCACCCGGCGGGCGCCGTCGAGCAGGGCGTTGCAGATCTTGGGGTGCCACGTGCTGGCGACGATCGCCAATGACAACTCGGAGGCGTCCATCTCCGGAAGCTCGGGGACGCCGGCGCCTCCGCTCATGCGCCCGCTCCGCAAGCGTCACGGCCGGCGCTCATGCGCCCGCTCCGCAAGCGTCACGGCCGGCGCTCATGCGCCCGCTCCGCAAGCGTCACGGCCGGCGCTCATGCGCCCGCTCCGCAAGCGTCACGGCCGGCGCTCATGCGCCCGCTCCGCGGGTCGCTCACAGCGCTCCCCACTCAGATCACCCGGCAAGCGGACGTCGCCGTCGTAGTCGTCGAGGCCGGTCAGGTCGTGACCCATCCGGTCCCGCTTGGTCATCAGGTAGCGAATGTTCTCGGCATTGGCTCGCACCGGCAACGGCACCCGTTCGATGACGTGGAGCCCGTAGCCGTCCAGACCGACCCGCTTGGCCGGGTTGTTGGTCAGCAGCCGCATGGACCGCACGCCGAGGTCCACCAGAATCTGCGCGCCGATGCCGTAGTCGCGGGCATCGGCAGGCAGGCCCAACTCCAGATTGGCGTCGACGGTATCGGCGCCGGCATCCTGCAGCTGATAGGCCTGCAGCTTGTGCATCAGGCCGATACCGCGGCCCTCGTGTCCGCGCATATAGAGCACGATCCGCGCCTTCCGCGCCACCATCGCCAGGGCGGCGTCGAGCTGGGGCCCGCAATCGCAGCGTCGCGACCCGAACACGTCGCCGGTCAGGCATTCGGAATGCACCCGCACCAGTACGTCGTGACCGTCGTTCTCCGGCCCGGCGATATCCCCTTCACCAGGGCGACGTGCTCGACCTCTTCATAGATGCTGGAGTAGCCGACCGCACGGAATTCACCGTGCCGAGTCGGGATACGCGCCTCGGCGATGCGCTCGATGTGCTTCTCGTGCTTGCGACGCCACTCGATCAGGTCGGCGATCGAGATCAGCGCCAGGTCGTGCTCGTCGGCGAAAATCCGCAGCTCGTCGGTCTGGGCCATCGCCCCGTCGTCTTTCTGGCTGACGATCTCGCAGATCGCGCCGGCGGGCTGCAAACCCGCCAGCCGGGCCAGGTCCACCGCTGCCTCGGTGTGGCCGGGCGGCGCAATACGCCACCATCCTTGGCCCGCAGCGGCACCACGTGACCGGGCTTGCTGAAATCCTCGGCCACGCTGGTCGGGTCAGCCAGCAACCGCATGGTCGTCGCGCGATCTGATGCCGAAATGCCGGTGCCGACGCCATTTTTCGCATCCACGGTCACGGTGTAGGCGGTTCCGTGCTTGTCCTGGTTGACCGCATACATCGGCAGCAGGCCCAGCTTGTCGCAGATCGCGCCGTCCAGCGGCACACACAGATAACCCGAGGTGTAGCGGACCATGAACGCGACCAGCTCCGGCGTCGCCTTCTCGGCGGCGAAGATCAGGTCGCCCTCGTTCTCGCGGTCCTCGTCATCGATGACCACCACGGCCTTGCCCGCCGCGATATCGGCAACCGCCCGTTCGACGGTGTCCAGCCTTGTCATCTCTGCCGTCCTGTATACGTCAGATCCCCCGGTCGGGAAATCCAGGTGATTGTGCTGCACACAGTATGAACCACCCCAGGCGGCCGATTATTGCCCGTCTTGCTGAACGGCTCAAACGGTCGACGCCAGACCACTCGGACCTGGAATATCCGCAGGCTGAGTGGCAGATAACACGCGCGAACAGCCTTCGTCTGTGACGTAGGTGACAGGGCGGCTACCGGGGTGGTGAATACGGTGAGCGTCCGATGAACACGGCCCCGGTCGAGGTCCACGTCTATCCCGTCGGCTTCGCCCGCAAGGCCGCGGCCCGTCGGGTCCCGGATGAGCACGGGTCCGACGCCGAATCGCGTTCGTCTCCGCTGCGCCGCGGCGTAACCCGTCGTGTGGCTGGTGATAGCGCTCATCGCCGGCGCCCATACTGGCCACGCAGGTCGCGTCCGGTTCGCTTCCTGCCGCGCCTCTGGCCTGGCGATCTCAAGCCGCTTGATGACCCCGCGGATGCGGTTAGGCGTGGGTCTGACTCCGTCGGGACGCCGGGTCTGTCTAGTAGGTGTACGTTCTCGCGTTACTGGCCAATTGCTTGTTACCAGAACCGTCGAGTACGAAATGGCCGGTGGTGTCAGTGAGGTAGTAACCGTCGTACACCGTCAGCACGATGGTGTCGCCGTTCGACAACGAACTGCCGTTCAACGTGCCGCCGGTGGCAGTCGAATATGTCGCCGAGCCATGCTGCGGCGGCTTTGTGACCACATAGTTGTACGAGTCACCGTCAGCATCGGCGTCTGCGTTGATGGATGTCCAGTCGTCGATGCCCGCCTTCCACTGCACGCCAGACTTCGGCTGCTTAGGCGTGCTGTTATACACCGAGATCGGAACGACGACATCGAAGCTTGTGCTGCCGCCGAAGCCGTCGGTGACGGTCACGGTGAACTTTGCAGTCGTAGCCGCCGCGGCGGTCCCGTTCGCGATCTCCGCCGCGGTGTAGACCTTGGCCGCAGCGTGGTAGTAGGCCTTGTTCTTAACCATTGTGTAAGTGAAGTTGCCAGACGCGTCAAAGGTCACTGTGGCGCCGTTAGTGTTGCTCGCCGTGTAGGTGAGGGTATCGCCGTCGGGATCGCTAGCCGTAACCGTACCGGTTGTCGTCTGGGTCCACGTGGACGTATTCAGATTCCCTATACCCGGTGCAGTTGTCAGCGACGCCGTAGGCCCTCCGTTGAGCAGATTTTGCGGAGCGACCGTGACCGACGCGACGGTGACGGTCTTACCGGTGCTGTCGGTGACATTTATGGTGAACGTGTCGGTTGCAGACACGCTGTGACCCGACGCCGTTCGCGTGTACGTGAAGCTGCCGTCGGAGTTAACCACCACGGTGCCGGCGGCGCCGTTGGAGCCCTTGCTATACGTCCATCCCGATCCGGTATCGCCGGCCGGTATGTTCAGCTTGCCTGTGACGACGTTGGGCGTCGAGGTCGCATCGACATTGGTCGTTGGTGATGGTGTCGTCAGCCCGCTCAAGTTCACTGTTGCGGTGCTGACTCCGCCATGACCGTCGCTCACCTGAACCTGGAACGAATCCGAGGTGACCCCAACCTTGGGAATGTAGGTGAACGAGGTGCCGCTCATCCTGACAATGCCGCCATTGGCGGTGTAAGCCGATCCTCCGCTGGCATTGACCAGGCTGTAGGTCAGGCTGTCGCTGTCCCATCGGAGCCGTTCGCGATTGAGCCACGCACCACCCCAAGGCCATCGCTGCTACTACTGCTCACCGATCCGCTCAGTGTCGGGGCCGCGTTCTGCTTCTCGATGGGGATCGAGTACGTCACGTTGGTGGTGCCGCCGAAGCCGTCGCTGACCGCGATCGTGAAAGTGTCGCCGGGATCGCCGACGACAGCATGGTCGTGCCAGTAGCTGTCCGAGACCCGAACCACGCGTACTTCTGCAACGAGTACGTGAACGACCCGTTGGCCGCCACGGTGATCGTCCCGCCATTGGCCGTGTTGTAGGTTCCCGCCGCCCATGAGACCGAATCGCCGTCGGCGTCTGTGGCTTTCAGCGTACCGCTGGTGTTCTGCTTGTCGTACGGGCCCACGATCCGGTCCAGCGACGAACTGCTCACGGTCACACCGTTGCCCGCCGGTGCACTGTTCAACACAGTCGGGTTGACGTTGACCACCGCCACGGTGACGGTCTTTCCGGTGCTATCAGTGCCCAGGATGGTGAACGAATCCTGCGTCGGCTGACTATGAGCGGTCGCGGTCCTGGTGTAGGTGAAAGTGCCGTCCGCATTGAGCACCACGGTGCCGCGCTGCGAGTTGGGCGGGGTGCCGATGCTGTAGGTCATCAGACCGGTATCGGATCCGTTGATGTTCAGACTGCCGGTGACCTTGCCCGGCGCCGAGTTGGTGGTGGTCACCGGCGAGGTACTGCTCACCGGCACGCTCACCGTCGTCGTATAGGTGTGGCCGAAGCTGTCGGTGCTGGTCAGCTGGAATGTGTCCGACGTGGCACCCGACGCCCGGTTCGGGAGGTAGGTGTAGGCGCCGGTGGTCGGGTTGAGCTTCACGACGCCGCCGTTGGCGGTGTAGGCGGATCCGCCGCTGGCACCGGTGAGTGCGTAGGTCACCGGGTTGTCGGGATTCTGCGGTGCCGAGACCGTCCCTCGAACCACACCCAGCGCCGAGGTGCTGGCAACCGTATTGGTCAGCGATCCGACGGCCTGGTTGTAGTAGACGGTGACGGTCACGGTCTTCTGGGTGGTATCACCGTCGGGCATATACGGTTTCGACACACTGATCTGTCCGTCGCCCTGGGCCAGGACTGTCATCGTGAACGTCAGGGTCTTGGGAGATTTGTCGCTGGACAACGGATTCCAGTCCCAGACCGTCCAGTTCATCTTTCCATTGCCTGCATCGACAACGGTGACGGTGAACCGGCTGTCGTTGGGTTCGGTGAAACCGTATGAGGTGATCGGGTCGTCGTCGGCGTCGTAGAACTGCACGAATCCGGAGACGGTGGTCCCGCTGCCGTTCGGCAGATGCGACGTGGTCTGCTGCATGTCGGTGACGACGGGCGCGTAATCGGTGGCCACGTCCTCGAACCGGCGGAAGATGGCGACCACACCGATGTACATCATGAGCGAAGCCGGGTTCGGGGTGGCGCCGACGTCAACGGTCATGTCCAAGACGGTCTTTGGGGACAGGAAGGCACCCGTGGCAGCCGCGACGATCGGATCCTGCTCAGCAGTGATGATGTCACCCTGGCTGAGTGCGATCATCGCCTCGCAGAGGCTGATGGCCGAGCTCGCCCACACGGTGGCATCCCACGTCTGCGCGATGTTCATCACCTTGATCGCGCCGGCGAGCGTGGCGGCCGTGACCGATGCGGGCGTGATGATCGAGGGGGCGCCGTCGACCATCTTGAAGGGCGGCACGAACTCGTTCATCAGCGTCGCCAACCCATTGAGGGCGTGGGCGAATGTGTCGGACACGATCCGGGAGGTGAAGAACATGTCCATCACCATCACCGGGAACTTCAGCCACGCGTTGGAGAGCGAGAGCGGTGCCGCCAGGAAGGCGTTGAGATTTGCGCCCCAGGCGTCGAGCGACGTTTGGACGTCGTAGTGCGCGGGCGTGGTCAGCGGACCCGCGCCGGCCTGCACGGCCGCCAGATCACCCTGCATGGACGTGGCGGATGCCGCTTGCGGGGTCGCGGCGGCCTGGGGGTGGCAGACGCGGCAGCCTGCGGGGTGGCAGCGGCACTGACGGCGACTGCGCGCACCGCGGCGAGTTTGCGGGTGGCGCCGGCCGCGGAATCTGCGCTCGACGGTCCGGTAAGCGGAACAGCCGGGTAGTCAGTCACCTGGCCCGGTGTCACCGAGGGAGATTCTTCGCTGGGCGTCGTTGTGGTGTTCGAGGTGGTCGGCGTGTCGACGGTGGGCGTCGTCTCGCCGAGGCTGGGGGTGACCGCTGCGACAGACTCGGCCTGCGGAGATGTCGCGTTCGCACCCATCGATCTGCGCGCAGCCGGGCACGGTTCGGCCGGGCCGACAGGACAGCCACCGAGGAACCGCCGTTGCTGCTCGCCGCCGGCGGTTTGGCGGTCGCGCGGCGCACCGGCCCGGCAGATCCGCCTGCATTGGCGGCCTGCCCGGACTGCCCCGCACTGCTTCCGGAATTGCTCGCCGAGTGGCGCGCCGGTCCGGCATCTGACGCACTGCCATCGGTGGAGGCCGCGGCCACGCCATGTCCGACCCCCACCGCCAAGCCAAATCCCACGGCGGCGACGACGATCCCGTTACGGGCCGCGCTTCTACCGTTGTGGGCCGCTGGCTTGCGGTGACGCGGCCGCTTGCGGTGGCGACCCGCGTGTTTCTTCGAACTCACGAACCTCCCACCCATTCCAGTGACGCGAATCGATGCAGGCCATCTGTGAGATGCGTGTCACTTTATCGCTCCGCAACCTAGCATGACTGCTTGACAACGACAAAGAAGACGCCAGAGGAAATTTTGAGATTCCGAAGCGAACAGGCCTTTTGCTGGGATCGAGAACAGTGCGGTTCAGTATTGGCGTGACTTGTTTGCGGGCTAAACGAATTTCAGCAAACGCACGTCGGCCAGTTCTTCGCCGGGTAGCGGTTCACAACAACGCGGTGTAGTGGACGGTGACGGTGATGGTGGTGGTATGGCCATTGGGCGCGTAGGGATGCCCGAGTCCGAGGTCGAGCAGCTGCCCGGCACTGTCGTCGATGGTGACGTTGAACGTGTCGGTACCGGAGGTCATCAGATCCGAGGTCCGGGTGTAGACCCACGAGCCGTCAAGACCGATCACGACGACACCCTTGGACGGCTGGGTGATCGTGTAGACGAGTGGGTCACCGTCGGAATCGGTGGCATTCACATTTCCCGAGACCACGCCGAGCAGCTGACCGCTCTGCGTTGGTGCCGTCGATGGCAGATGGTCAAGGGCTACCCACTGAAACCGCTTGTAGCAGGCCACCAAGGCGGTATAGGCCATCAACGAGAACAGATTGGGGGCGCGCCGGTATCGAAGGTCATGTTCAGCACGCTTCCGGGATCAAGCACGCCCGCCGTACCCCCCGCCGTCGCGGCGTCCATGAGGTGTTGCGGATCGAAGTCGCCGGCGAGCAGCTTGTCGAGGACCTTGACCATCGCGCCGACAGCACCAGCGGCGACCTGCGCCTCGGTCAGCGTGGCACTTTGCGGGTCTTTGATTCGGTAGGGCGGCACGACCCTGTTCAAGAGCGACCCCACGACGTTGAGCCCATCCGAGAAGGTGTAGCCGGGGATGACCGAGTTGACGAACAGGTGGACCAGGTTGATCAGGTCGGGGATCCATTGGGTGACCGGCATGGGATTGGCCACGAAATAGTCCATGCTGGCGTCGTGCGCATCAAGCGCCTGGTCGAGGGTGTAGTGGGCCGGCGTCACGAATTTGGTATCGGCCGGCTCGGGCCAGCCCACCAATTGGTTCAGTATTGCGGCAAGGGTGTCCACAAAATGTTGGGGTGTCCCCGGCGCGGCCGAGGCTGCGGCTGAGGCGCTCTTCACGGCGGCGACGCGTTTGGGCGCCGGTCCTGCGCTCAGCGCGGCGCCGGGGGGCTGCGGCGCGAATTGGGGTGATTCGGTCGCCGAAGCCGCAGACGATGCGGAACGGAAATACCGGACTGCCGATCTCGTTGCCGCAGACCCGCCTGTCGCCGGAGCGGCGCCTGGAACCGGGTCCACGGGCGCGGCAAGCCGATTGACCGGCTTCCTCGGGACCGGTGTAGTGGCTCCGACGCCGACCCGGCGCTGGAAGGGAGCCCGACTCGCGATCGGGGTGGACGCCACGATGGCGTCTGGCCGCCCAGGCCCGCGGGCGCCCCTGGTGGTCCGCGAGTCGGCCGGACGATGTGTCCGCTCGGGTCCAGCCGCCGGCGAACTTTTGGCCGCCGCGCTGTTCGACCCGTCGTCGGTGCTGGCCCACGCGGCGGGCTGGGCGCAACCGATCGCCGCGGCCAAGCCGAGACCGACCGCCCCGACCCCCAGCCAGTGCACGTGCATCGAGGCGTCGAACGTGGAGGGCTTGCGGTGACGCCCTTTCGATCGGCGTGCTTTTCGCGTACTGGAGGCGGCCATCGAAGCTCCTCTGCAGCCGTCGTGTCTTACACCGGCATGGTTGTCTTGGCCCAACCGCGCACCGGCGGGCCACGTGACAGGAAACAACGAAAAGAAAGGCGCGTCTCACACACTCTGCTCGGGGGAGAACTACGCCACGAATAGCTCTAGCAAATTAACATTGGCTTGCCTATTGCACATGCCAATCGGCGTTATCAACCGAGCTGAATCAGCGCGCCTCGCGGATCACCGCTCGCGATCGCCCAGCAATCGCTCGACGTACTTCGCAATGACGTCCACCTCGAGGTTCACCGGGGCTCCGACCGGTGCGCGGCCCAGCGTGGTCAGCGCCAGCGTCGTGGGGATCAGCGACACCTCGAACCAATCGTCACCCAGTCCGGACACCGTCAGCGAGATGCCGTCGACGGTGATCGAACCCTTCTCCACCACATAGCGCGCCAAGTCCGGTGGGAGCGCGATGCGCACCACCTCCCAGTGCTCGGACGGCGTACGCGACACGACCCGCCCGGTGCCGTCGACGTGCCCTTGCACGATGTGGCCACCGAGCCTGCTGTTGATCGCTGCGGCGCGCTCCAGGTTGACCGAGCTACCGACCTCGACGACGGCCAAACTCGACCGGTTCAGCGTCTCCGCCATCACATCCGCACTGAACTGCCCGCCCGGTAGCACCTCGACCACCGTCAGACAGACCCCGTTGACCGCGATCGAGTCGCCGTGACGCGCGTCAGCGGTGACCACAGGCCCGCGAATGACGAAACGGGCGGAGTCGGCCAGGTCGTCCTTGCCGACCACCTCGCCCAGTTCCTCGACGATTCCGGTGAACACCCGCCCAATCTATCCCGGTCGGCACGACACTCGGCCGGGCACACCGAAAGCGCAGGTTATCCCCCATGACCGCGAGTGGTTACCGGATCGCGAATGGGGTCGCGTCGGGCCGACCCTCTACGATGCAACCTATGCCGACGTGCCGCCGAATGTTTGCCGTCCTTGCCGCCCTCTTCGCCACCGCCGTGCTTTTCGTCGCCGGTTGCTCCTCCTCGAAGCCCGCCGAGCCATTGCCGGACGCCGCCGGACTACTGCAGCAGTCCATCGCCACCACCAAAGCGCTCAAGAGCGCCCACCTGGACATCACGGTCGGCGGCAAGATCGACGGGCTGCCCGTCAAGAAGCTCTCCGGTGACCTGACCAACGTGCCCGCCGTCGCGGTCTCCGGTAACTCGACGATCTCCATGGGGGGTTCGGACGTCGACATCCAGTTGGTGGTCCTCGACGGCACGCTCTACGCCGCGCTGACCCCCAACAACTGGCTGGACATGGGTCCGGCCAAGGACATCTACGACCCCTCGGTGGTCCTCAACCCCGACACCGGCCTGGCCAACTGGCTGGCCAGCATCACCGACGCCAAGTCGGAGGCCAGCGAGACCATCAACGGCGTCGACACCGTGCGGATCTCCGGCAAGGTCAGTGCCGACGCCATGAACAAGCTCATCCCGCTCAAGGCGTCCAGCCCGCTGCCCGCCACCGTGTGGGTCCAGAAAGCCGATCCGCATCAGCTGGTGCAGGCCAAGGCCGACACCGGTAACGGCAGCAACATCCAGATCACGCTGTCCGAGTGGGACAAGCCGGTCACCGTCACCAAGCCCGCCGTCTGACGGCCTCAGGCATGGCTGAGTCCTTGAACATCGGCGCCCACCGGGCGCAGACCTCCGGCCGCAGCCGCCGGGTCGCGATCGGCGCCGGCAGCCTCGCGGTGCTGCTCGGGGCGCTCGACACCTACGTCGTCGTCACCATCATGGTCGACATCATGTCGACCGTCGGCATCCCGGTGAACAAGATTCAGCAGGTCACGCCGATCATCACCTGGTATCTGCTGGGTTACATCGCGGCCATGCCGCTGCTGGGCCGGCTGTCCGACCGGTTCGGCCGCAAGCTCGTCCTGCAGCTGTCCCTGGTGACCTTCGCCGTCGGCTCCGTGGTGACCGCCTTGTCCACCGACCTGACGATGTTGGTGATCGGCCGGCTCATCCAGGGTGTGGCCAGCGGTGCCCTGCTGCCCGTCACGCTGGCGCTGGCGGCCGACCTGTGGGCGGCGCGCAGCCGTGCCGCGGTGCTCGGCGGCATCGGCGCCGCCCAGGAGCTGGGCAGCGTGCTCGGCCCGCTCTACGGCATCGGTGTGGTGTTGCTGCTGGGCAAGTGGCAGGACGTGTTCTGGATCAACGTCCCGCTGACGGTGATCGCGATGGTGGCGATCCACTTCAGCCTGCCCTCGCGGGATCGCAGCGCCAACCCGGAACGGGTCGACCTGGTCGGCGGGATTCTGCTCGCCATCGCATTGGGCCTGGCCGTCATCGGTCTCTACAACCCGAACCCGGACGGCAAGCAGCTGCTGCCACCGCACGGCCTGGTCCTGGTCATCGGCGCCGTCGTCGCGGCAATCGCATTCGCGGTCTGGGAGCGTTTCGCCCGAACCCGGTTGATCGAACCGGCCGGCGTGCGGTTCGTCCCGTTCCTGGCCGCGCTGGGTACTTCGCTGTGCGCCGGCGCGGCGCTGATGGTCACGCTGGTCAATGTCGAACTGTTCGGCCAGGGCGTGCTGGGCAAGGACCAGACCCAGGCCGCGTTCCTGCTACTGCACTTCCTCATCGCGCTACCGATCGGTGCACTCGTCGGCGGCTGGATCGCCACCAGGATCGGCGACCGGATCGTCGCGGTGGTCGGCATGCTGATCGCCGCCGGCGCGTACTGGCTGATTTCGCACTGGGGCACCAATGTGGTTGATGCCCACCACGATCTGGGCTTCGTGTCGCTGCCGGTGATCGACACCGACCTGGCCCTGGCCGGCCTCGGGCTGGGCCTGGTGATCGGCCCGCTCACCTCGGCCGCGCTGCGGGTGGTGCCGTCAGCCCAGCATGGCATCGCCTCGTCGCTGGTCGTGGTGGCCCGGATGACGGGCATGCTGATCGGCGTCGCGGCGTTGAGCGCCTGGGGTCTGTACCGGTTCAACCAGATCCTGGCCACCCTGCCCAGCCCGGGTGGTGACAGCCTGGCCGCCAAGATCGCCGGCGAGGCCGTGCGTTATCGCACCGCGTTCGCCATGCAGTACGGCTCGATTTTCTTCGTCACCGTGATCGTGTGCCTCGTCGGCGCCGTGTTGGCGTTGTTCATCGGCGGCAGGCAAGCCCACGCCGACGAGTCCGACGACGAGCCGTCGCTAGCCGCCCTGCGGTAGCGGCACGTCGCGCGACAACAGATCCGCCCAGGTATCGCGGCGCACCACCAGGCGTGCGTCGCCGCCGGCGGCGAACACCACCGGGATCCGGCGCGCACCGTTGTACTGGTTGGACATGGTGTAGCAGTACGCTCCGGTGACGGGCACGGCCAGCAGGTCGCCCACGGCCGGATCGGCAAGGGGCACACCGTCGATCAGCTGGTCGCCCGACTCGCAGTGCCGCCCGACCACGGTGACCTCGTCGCCGCCGCCCACGCGTGCGGGCAAGGTGGCCTCGAATCGCTGGCCGTAGAGCGACACCTCCAGGTTGTCCCCCATCCCGCCGTCGACGGCCACGTGCGTGACCGCGCCATGCTTGACGGTCGTGACCCGATAGACGGTGCAGGCGGCGGCTGCGGTCATCGACCTACCCGGCTCGACGATGATGCGCGCGCCGGCGGGAACGAGTTCGCGGGCCCGCTCGATCATCGTCTGGGCGTACGCCGCCACGCTCGGCGGGTGATCGGTGTAGCTGTAGCGCACCCCGAGACCGCCACCGAAGTCGTAGACGTCGAAACTGCCGAGTTCGGCGACCGGCGCGACGGCGGCGGCCAGCTGGTCGGCGTCGAGCAGCTGGGAACCGACGTGGGTGTGCACCCCGTCGCAGCGCAAGACCCGGCTGCGCCGGATACGGTCGATCGCCACGCGGGCGTCAGCCGGCAGCAGTCCGAATTTGGAGCCGGTGTGGCCCGTCGCCACCGCCGCATGGGTGTCGGCCTCGATGCCGGGGACGACCCGAACCAGACAGGCCTGCCGTCGGCCGGGTTCGACGATGCGCTCGAGCCGGTCGATGTCGTCGAAGTTGTCGACGACGACCAGTCCCACCCCCTCGGCGACTGCCAGTTCCAACTCCTCATCGGTCTTGGCGTTGCCGTGCAACAGCATTCGAGCCGGATCTGCGCCGGCGGACAGCGCGGTGACGATCTCTCCCCCACCCGCTACATCCAGATGCAACCCCTCCTCGGTGGCCACCCGCTGGATCGCCGTGCACGGGAACGCTTTCGAGGCGAAGGCCACATCCGATCGTGGCCAGCGGTCCCGGAAGGCGGCCAGATAATCGCGTGCCCGCTGCCGCAGGGCATCTTCAGCAACCACCATCACCGGGGTGCCGAACTCGGCGGCCAGATCGTCCAGTCGACAGCCGCCGACAGTCAGCATGCCGTCACCGTCGACGCGGCTGCCCGACGGGAACAGGCCGAGCACATCAGGATCGCTCATCAGACCATCCTCTCCGATGCGGCCCGGTCGGCGACGACTGTGACATCAGCGTGGCGCTGCAATACCGAGGCGGGCACATCCGCGCTGACCGGCCCGCCCAACGCGGCGGCCAACGCATCGGCCTTCCCGGCTCCCGACGCCAGCAGCAGGATCGACCGGGCGCGGCAGATCGTCGCCAGGCCTTGCGTGATCGCGCGACGCGGCACGTCGTGGATCCGGTCGCCGAAGAAGCGCGCGTTGTCGAGCCGGGTCCGCTCGGACAGTTCCACCACGCGCGTCACCGAATCGGGCGACGAACCGGGCTCGTTGAAGGCCAGGTGACCGTTGGAGCCGATTCCGGCGATCTGGACATCCACCCGCCGAGGGCCTGGATCCGGTCCTCGAACTCCGCTGCCGCCACCTCCGGATCGCCGTTGTCTCCCTGTGGCACATACACATTGGCGGACGGAATGCGCAACGGACCGGCGATGCGGTCGTGCACGTACGCCGAGTAGCTGTGCGGATCGCCGGCGCCCAGCCCGACGTACTCGTCGAGAGCGACGACGACCGCGCCGGACAGGTCGATGTCACCGGCCGCACTGCGCCGGGCCAGTTCGGCGTACAGCCGCGTCGGGGTGCCGCCCGTCGCGACACCGAGCCGTGGTGTGCCGGCGGGCAGCCGTGCCAGCAGCGTGTCGGCGGCAGTGGTGGCGAAGAGGTGGTCGTCGACGACGATGATGTTCACCGGGCCCCCTGCGCACGCCGCCTGGCATCGTCGTGACGGGCCAGGCATTCGGTCCACCAGTGGTGATAGTCGGGCCGTGGCTCGACGACGTTAGGCCGGCTCTGGCGCACGATCGGCGTGCCGAGCGACTCGGCGGCGAACAGCGCCGCGCCGATGGCCGAGTGATCGGTCACCGAGGGGTCGACCCACACCTCCCGGCCGGTGGCGTCAGCGATGTCGCGCCACATCAGCGGACTGACCGCGCTTCCGCCGCCGAGCCGGACCGGCCCCGAGCGTCCTGTGGTCGCCGCCAGCACGTCGATGCAGCGACGCAATTCGACCACGATCCCGGTCAACAATCCCCGCCCGATGTGCCCCACCCCCATTCCCAGGCGCAGGCCCTGCAATGTGCCGCTCAGCGTGGGGTCCCACAGGGCGCCCTGCTCCCCGGGGGTCAGGTACGGCAGGAACAGCGGCGCCTGATCGGCCGGGATGCCGGCCGCCAGCTCCAGGAGTGCGGCTGGACCGTCGAGGTTGAACAGCGCGGCGACCGCGTCGAACGCCGAACCCATTGCCAGCAAGTCCATTTCCAGCCCCCAGCCCGCCCCGGCCAACGGCGTGACCAGGTAGCGCTGCGCAGGATCGCGGGTCGGCTGGTCGGAGATTCCGAGCACGATTGCACTGGTGCCGGCGATCACGCCCACGTCGCCATGGCTCACCGCCCCCACACCGACGGCCCCGAGCACCGAGTCAGCGGCCCCGAGCACCACCGGCAGATCAGCGGGCAGCGCCCAACGCTCCCGCCACACCCGCGTCAACGGCAACGCCGTGCCGGCGGGTGCCACCTCGGGCAGGGCGGAGATGCCTGCCGCTGACGCGATTTCGGCGTTCCAGCTGCCCTGTTCGATGTCGAAGGCCGCGCTGCCCGCCGCTGTGCTCGGATCGGTGAGCAGGTGCCCGGTCAGTTCGCGAAACAGCGCGTCCTTGGCGCCGGCCGTGGTGGCACCGATGTGCCCCAGCTTGCGCAGCCGGGCGTGCATCGGCGCCAGGTAACGGCCGTCGACGCGCTGCCCGGTGATCCGGTACAGCGCCTCATCGCCGAACTCGTCGCGCAGATCCGTCGCCTGTTCCTCGGCACGGGCGTCCTCCCAGGTGATCGCCGGGCCGGTCGGCGCACCCTCGGCATCGAGTTCGACCAGCGTCGGCAGCATTGCACTCAATCCGATACCGCGCCAGCGTCGTGGTTCGGCCACAGCGGCGACCCGATCGACGGCAGCACCCAGCGCATGCCACCAGTCCCGCGGATTCTGCTCTGCCGCTTCAGGTTCCGGACGGCTGGTGGGATAACCGCAGCGAGCACCGGCCACTACGGCGCCGTCCTCGCCGACCGCGACGACTTTGATCGCCGAGGTGCCGAGGTCGACACCCAGGACGACGGGCCCGTCGGTCACGACCGCGACGCTGGTGTCCGGCTGCGGGCGACGACGGTGAGCGCGTCGGCCGCGGCCTGCAGCGTCTCGTCGATGTCCCGGTCGTCGTGCACGAGAGAGACGAACAGGTTCTCGAACTGCAGGGGGTGGAACAGCACTCCGCGGATCACCATCTCCTCATACCACCGGGTGAACAGCGCCTCGTCGGCGTGGGCCACCGCGTCGCGCCAATTGTGGATCGGTCCGTCGGCGAACCACAACTGGAACACCGTACCCAGCCCTTCGCAGTACGCGTCGAGTCCACGCTCGGCGGCGAGCTCCCCCAGCCCGGCCGCCAGGCGGTGGCCGAGCGCGCGCTGCCGCTCGTAGAGTCCGGGCTCGGCCAGCAGATCCATGGTGGCCGACACCGCCGCGCACTGGACGACGTTGGCGTTGTAGGTACCCGACTGCGAGTAGCGGCCTTCGGCGACCAGACGCATCGCCTCCGTCGACCCGCCGACCGCGGCGACCGGGAAGCCGCCGCCGAGCCCCTTGGCCAGCGTGGTGAGATCCGGTGTCACACCGAACCATTCCTGCGCGCCGCCGCGGGCGAACCGGAAGCCGGTGATCACCTCGTCGAAGATCAACAGCGCACCGTGCTTGCGGGTTTCGCTGCGCAGCAGTTCGAGGTAGCCGGGTTCGGGCAGGATGCAGCCGGTGTTGAACACCGCGGGTTCGGTGAGCACTGCGGCTATTTCGTCACCACGCCGGTTCATCAACTCGACGAAGCTGTCGGGATCGTTCCACGTCAACACCACCAGGGTGTCCTCCAGTTCGGCGGGCACACCCGGGCCCATCGCGACCGGCCGCGGATGGTCAGCCGGCCCGGCCAGCACCGGATCGACGTGGTTGGACCAGTACACGGTGTCCTGCCAGCCGTGGTAGTGCCCCTCGAACCGGACCACGATGCGCCGACCGGTGGTGGCCCGGGCCAGCCGGACGGCCGTGCCGACGGCCTCGGATCCCGAGTTGGTGAACCGCACCTGCTCGATGCCGGGCACCGCCGCCACGACCTTTTCGGCGGCCTCGATCTCCAGTTCGTAAGGCAACCCGAAGCAGGTGCCCAAATCCCGCACCGCCTCGGTGACGGCGTTGGTCACCACCGGGTGGCGATGCCCCAGGATCATCGGGCCAAGCCCAGAAGATAGTCGATGTAGGTGTTGCCGTCGACATCGGTCAGCCGCGACCCGCTGCCCTCGGCCATGAAAATCGGATACGGCTTCCACCCGTTGCGGGGTAGCCGGGCGGTGGAGCCGGCACCGCCGGGGATCGTCCGCTTGGCTCGCTCGAACAGAGCGGCGGTAGCGGGGGTACGGGCGGCGAACGCGTCGGCGAACGACATCGGATTCTCTTTCGTGTCAGTCGTTGTCATGATCAGTGAGCTGGGCGGGGAGGGGGCGGTGTCACTGGGCGGTCGGGACGGTGGCGCCCAGCAGGGTCACCAGGGTGCGGTGCAGGATCTCGGTGGATGCGATCACGTCGGGGATGGACACCCACTCCTCGGCGGCGTGGTAGTTGCCACCTTCCGGACCGAACAGCACGGTCGGGATGCCGGCACTCTGGAAGAGCGCGGCGTCGGTCCAGGCGTTGAGGCCGGTGACCGGTGAGCGCACCCCGTTGACGGCCTCAGTCGCATCGCCGAGAGCGCTGAGCAGCACCTCGTTGCCCTCGCCGGTGAACGGGTCGCGGTCCAGCCGGACGTTGACCTCGCCGCGGAACCGCGGCTCGGATTCTTTGACCTCGGCGAAGATCGCCTCGATCTCGGCGACCCGGTCGGCCAGCGTTTCGCCCGGCTGGGTGCCGATCTCGATGCCGAGCACCGCCTGGCTCGGGTAGGTGGCGTAGTCGGTGCCGCCGGTGATGGTCCCGGTGTGGAACACGGTACGGCCGTTCTTCGGATCGGGGTTGGGCTTCCATCGCGTCTCGTCGAGCCGGTGCAGACGGGTGACCACCTCGGCCATGTGCACGATCGCGTCCACGCCCTTGTCAGGTGCCGATCCGTGCGCGGGCTGGCCGTGCACGATGATGTCGATCCAGCCGAACCCCTGATGCTCGCCGAAGATGGTGTGCGAGCCTTCCGGTTCCAGATTGATGGCGAAGTCGATTTCGGCGGCGTGATGGGCGACCAGATGCTCGGTGCCGATGCTGACGCCCTCCTCATCGATCACCAGGGCCACCAGTACGTTGCCCGCCAGTTCCGTGCCCGAGCGCACCAGTTCTCGCACAGCCAGCATCGCCGCGGCGCAACCACCCTTGTCGTCGGCCACTCCGAGGCCGATCATCCGGTCGCCGTCGACCACCGGATGCAGCGCCCGGTCGGCCCAGCTCGCGTAGCCGACGGTGTCGATATGCGCGGACAGGCAGATGGTCGGCCCCGGTGCGCTACCCCGCAACCAGGCCAGCACGTTGGGCCGGCCGGGCTCCACCTCCTCCAGCGTCGCGTCCAGCCCGACCTCGGCCAGCCAGTCGCGCATGAACCGGGCGACTTCCCCCTCACCGGCGCCACCCGGGATCAGCCAGGGCGTCACCGAGTCGATTCGAACCATCGCCTCGAGCAGCTCGACAGCTTCGTCACGAGTGACGGTCATGTGGTGTTCTCCTTCAATGTTGGTGATACTTCGAGGTCGGGAAAGTGGCATGCCACAGCGTGTTCCGGTGTCGCAGCCCTCAGCGGCGGCTGCTCTGTACGGCAGCGCTCGGGCTGGCCGAGTTGCCGGTACAGCGGGCAGCGCGGCGCAAAGCGGCAACCGGGTGTGGTGGCGGTGGCGTTCGGGGGTTCACCAGTCAGCAGCGTGCGGGCGGCCCGCCTGCCGCCGTCCGCTTTCGGCATCACCTCCACCAAAGCCCGGGTGTAGGGGTGACGCGGTGTGCCGATGACTTCCGCGGCGCGGCCCTGCTCAACCACCTGGCCCAGATAAAGCACGGCCACCCGGTCGGCGAAGACACCGGCCAGCGCCAGATCATGGGTGATGAAAAGAATTGCCACACCCAGTCTTTCACGCATGTCCAGCAGTACCCGGATGACACCGGCACGCAGCGACACGTCGAGCATGGAGACCGGTTCGTCGGCCACCAACAGGCGGGGCTCGAGGGCCAGCGCGGCGGCGATGGCGACCCGCTGCCGCTGCCCACCGGAGAGCTGGAAGATGCGGCGCTCGGCGATCGCGGCCGCGGGGGTCAACCCGCACATCTCCAACGCCGCCAGCGCCACCTCGCGACGTGCCGCCGGATCCAGGTCGCCACGGTGGATCGCCAGCCCCTCGCTGACCACGTCGATGGCGGTGGCGTTGACCGGCAGACTCTCGAACGGATCCTGGAAGATCATCTGGAAATCGCGGCGCCGGCGGCGCAATGCCGCGCCACGGGCGTGGGTGATGTCGGCTCCACCGACCGATACCGAACCCGAGCTGGCCTCGACGAGCCGCATGATCGTGCGTGCGATAGTCGTCTTTCCGCAACCGGATTCACCCACCAGCGCCACGATTTCGCCTTCGTGGACGGCCAGGTCGACACCGTCGACGGCGCGGGCGACCAGCCGTTGCCGCCCGTGCCGGACGGGGAAGTGCACACGCAGGTCGCGGACCTCGGCGACCACCGGTCTGGTCATGCGGGTACCTCCACCAGATGACAGGCGGCGACGTGGTCGGCGGCTCCGGACACCGGGCGCAGCGCCGGATCGTCGGTCGCACACCGGGTCAGCGTCTCGCTACACCGGTCGTAGAACCGGCATCCCGCCGGGGGGTGTGCGAGATCCGGCGGGCTGCCCGGGATCCCGCTGATCGACGCCTGTCCGGCGTCAAGCCGCGGATAGCAGTCCAGCAACCGGCGGGTGTAGGGGTGCGCCGGCCGGGACTCGGGGCTCAGGATCGCCTCGGCCGGTCCGCGCTCGACGATGCGCCCGGCGTACATGACCGCGACCCGGTCACACAGTTCGGACAACACGGTCAGGTCGTGGGAGATGATGAGCATGGCCAAGCCCAGTTCATCGGCCAGGCCGCGGATCAGCTCCAGGATCTGCGCCTGGGTCATGACGTCGAGAGCCGTGGTGGGTTCGTCGGCGATCACCAGATCCGGGCGGCAGGCCAGTGCCATGGCGATCATCGCCCGCTGTTTCATCCCGCCGGACAACTGGTGGGGGTAATCGGCGGCCCGCCCCGCGGCGATACCGACCTGGGTCAACAGTTCGTCGACCCGCAGGCGTACGGCTTTGCGGTCGGCGCCCGGTTCGTGGGCCCGGATCACCTCACGGATCTGGTCGCCGATCGTCATCACCGGGTTGAACCCGTTCATCGCGCCCTGGAACACCAGTGACAGCCGGCGCCAGCGCAGAGCCCGTAGTTCGGCATCGTCGACGGTGCGCAGGTCGGTTCCGGCGAAGGTCAGCTCGTCGGCGGCCGCAACCGCTCCGCGCGGCAGCAGGCGGGCAACTGCAAGCGCCAACGTGCTTTTCCCGCAGCCGGATTCGCCGGCCAGACCGACCACCTCGCCGGCCGACACGTCGAGGTCGACACCGTCGACCGCGCGCACCCCGCCGCTGTAGGTGACGGTGAGGTTACGAATGCTCAGCAGACTCATGCGGCCGCCGCCAGCCGGGGGTTGAGGATGCGTTCCAGACTCTGCCCGACCAGCGAGAACGCCAACACCACTAGCACGATGCCGATGCCCGGCGGCAGGAAGTACCACCAGAACCCGTTGCCCACCGCGCCGGCGGCGAACGCGTTGTGCAGGATCTGGCCCCACGAGGTGCGGGTCGGATCGCCGAGCCCGAGGAAGGACAGGGTGGCCTCGGCGAGGATCGACCCGGCGATCACCAGCACCGCGTTGGCGATCACGAGCGCCAAAACCCCGGGCAGGATCAGCCGCCACAGAATGCCCGCCGACGACAGGCCGACGGTTTTGGCGCGCGCGACCACCTCACGTTCACGCAACGCCAGCGCCTGGGAGCGGACGATCCGCGCCGTACTCGGCCAGCTGGTGATCGCGATGACGAGCACGATCATCGGCAGGCTCTGCCCGATGATCGCGCCCAGGGCGATCATCAGCGGCAGGTTGGGCAGCACCAGGAAGAAGTCGGTGATCCGCATCAGCACGGCATCGACGAATCCGGTGAACCAGCCGGCCAGAACGCCGACCAGCGTGCCGATGAGCACCGTGATGAGAGTGGCGATCAGCCCGATCTCCAGTGACACCGACGTACCTGCCAGCACTTGGCGCAGCACGTCGCGACCAAGCTCGTCGGTGCCAAGCCAGTGGGCGGCGCTGGGCCGCAACAGGATTCCGGTTCGTGACGAGGCGACATCGGTGCGGTCGTACGGCGCCAGCAGCGGCCCGGCGATCGCGACCACCACGACGGCGGCAACGGTCAGCAGCCCGGTGCGGCCCATCCGGTCGGCCAGGAGTTGACGCAGCACGCCACGCCAGCCGCCCGGCACGTGCGCCGCCGCCGGTTCCTCCGGGTCGAGGTTCGGGTCCAGCAGTGGGCCGGTCATGTCAGCCGCACCCGCGGGTCGAGCATGCGGTAGACCACGTCGCTGGCGAAGTTGGCCAGCACGACCACCACCGCGAAGATCAGGAAGCAGGCTTCCATCACCGGGTAGTCCCGGCGGATCACCGACAGATAGATCAGCTGCCCCATCCCGGGCCAGGAGAACACCGTCTCCACCTGGATGGTGCCGCCGACGGTGGCACTGGCGTACAGCGTGGTGGCGGTCACCACCGGCAGCAGGGCATTGCGGACGCCATGGCGCCAGAGCACCCGCCGCGGAGTCAGGCCTTTGGCCCGGGCTGTGGTCATGTAGTCCTCGGACAGTGTCGCCAGCAGTGAACTGCGGGTGATCAGGACGAACTGGGCGATGTCGACCAGAACCATGGCGACCGTGGGCAGCACCAGATGGCGTGCCAGGTCGGCGATTCGGGTGAACACGGTGGGATAGATTGCGTCGGCGGTGTACATCCCGGCGATCGGGAACCAGCCGAGGGTGACCGCAAACAGGAAGATCAGCAGCATGCCCACCCAGAACGTCGGCAGGCTCCAGAACACCAGCGACCCGATCACCAGGCCGGAGTCGGTGCGCGAGCCGCGCCGGGACGCGGCGAACACCCGAGCAACACGCCGAGGATGATCACCAGCAGTGTCGAGATGGTGACCAGGATCAAGGTGTTGGCAAGGGCTTTCACCACGATCGGACCGACCGAGGCCTGGTAGGTGTAGGAGAAGCCGAGATCGCCCTTGACCAGGTTCTGCAGATAGGTCACGAACTGCTCGGCCATCGGCTGGTCCAGCCCGTAGTACGTACGCAGTCGCGCGATCGCGTCGGCATCCAGGTGCTGGCCGCGCGCGATGTGGGTGACCGGGTCGCCTGGCATCAGGTGGAAGAGAACGAAATTCGTCGCGACCACCGCTATCAGCGTGAGCACCAGGTAGGAGATCTTTTGGCTCAGATAGCGAAGCATCGAGTCTCAGGCCGGCTTCACGTCGAGGTAGTTCACCCGCGGGAAGTTGAGGATCATGCCGCCGTTCATCGGCTGCCAGCCCGTCCAGGTGTTGGTCCGGGTTCCGGTCAGCTTCTTCTGGTACCACATCACGATGTAGGGGCAGGCGGCATAGTGGATGGCCTGCATCTCCTGCACCAGCTGGACCCGAGCGGCGCGGTCGACGGTCGTCGACTGCTGGTGATAGAGCTCGTCGTAGCGCGGATCGGTCCAGAACGTGTCGTTGTTGCCACCGATCTGGTCGGTGGTGGCGATACCCAGCAGGTAGGACGGGTCGTAGAACGAGGAATCCCAACCCCAGATCATCACGTCCCAGTCCGGGGTGTCGGCGTTGAAGACCGTGGCTCCCATGCTGTCGGCATCGGTGCTGGACAGCTTGAGGTTGACCCCGACGGCCTTGGCAGCCGTCACGAACAGGTCGGCAGCCTTCATATCGACCGTGGTATCGGCGATGACCAGCAACCGGAATTCAAGCGGTGCACCGTCTTTGGATTCACGAATGCCGTCGCCGTTACGGTCGGTGTAGCCGGCCTTGTCCAGGAGATCCTTGGCCTTGGCCGGATTGTTGTCCAGCACCGCGTCCGGAGCCGGGACGAAGTGGAAATCACCGAAGGCAGGCGGCAGCAGATCGGTACCAGGCTCCCCATATCCGGCCAGGGCGAGTTCCACGAGCTGCTGGCGATTGACCGCACACGCCAGCGCCTGACGCACCACCTGGTCCTTGAGGATCGGGTTTCCCTTCGAGCCCGGCGCGGTCGAACAGTTGAAACCGATCATGTGGAATGAGAACGATTCCATCGCCGTGGTTTTGACGTCGGCGGCGTTCTGCAGGCCGGTGTAAATGGTGGGCGGAACCTCGGGGACGATGTCGATGTCGCCGGTGCGCAGCGCCTGGGTGACGACATCGTCGGAGCCGAACTTGGTCCAGGTGACCTTCTGCGCCGCCGGCTTGGTACCCCACCACGAGTCGTTTCGGACGACGGTGGCGACACTGCCCTTGTCCCACGACACGAAGCTGAACGGCCCGGTGCCGACCGGCTTCTCGTTGGCGTATTTGGGCAGGTCGTCCTTCGCGACCGTTTCCCACAGATGTTTGGGGGCGATCGGCATGATCACGCCCGGTTCCAGGGTCTGGGGCTGCGAGTACGTCAGCCGAACCTGGTTGTCGCCGACCTTGACCACGTCGGTGAGGTCTTTGAGGTACGCCCCGTAGGTTCCGTAGTCGTTGTCGCGCACCATCAGGAAGGTGAAGACGACGTCGTCGGCACTGAAGTCCTTGCCGTCGTGCCATTTGACGCCGGAACGCAGCGTGTAGGTGAAGGTCTTGCCGCCGTCGGTCGCCTGCACGCCCGAGGCCAGCGACGGCTGGATGTTGAGCGCGGCGTCGTAACTCATCAGCCGGTCGTAGATCAGCTGCAGCACGTCGTCGGACTGGGTGGAGTCCGCCGTGAACGGATTGAGTGAGTCGATGTCGGTCGTCGACCCGACTCGCAGCACGGTGCTCGTCGCTGTCTCCGGCGCGCACGATGCCAGCGCTGCCGCACCGCCCAGGGCGGCGGCAACGACCGCCGACGTGCGAAGAAAGCTCCGACGATCGATGGCTCCAACCATGGCAATCCCTTCCCGTTCCAACTGTGTATACACAGTAGTATGGGTGGACGGCATTGCCCGGTTATTGCGCGATTGTTTCCGGCAGTTTTCGGCTTCAGCCCGAAAAACCGCTGATTGGCCGCACGGGATCGGCCATTTCGGGTATGTGCATAGTTAGATGTACATAGGCCTCGGTAGCACCGCCGCTGGCCCAAGGAGGGTGGGACGACGTCATGCCGACGGCCAAGAGCGAGGGATCCACGAGCGCGGCCGGCGACCGCAAGCTCCGCTATCAATACGTCTACGACCTTGTGCTCGCCATCATGGCCGAGCGCGGCCTGCGGCCCGGCGACCGGCTGCCCTCGACCACCGAACTGGCCGAGATCGCCGACGTCAGCAGCATCAGCGTCCGGCGCGCGCTCGACGAGCTCGAGCGCGCCGGCAAGATCACCCGACGCCAGGGGCTGGGCACCTTCGTGGCCGAACCGCGCATCGCCAGCGACCCGACCCGACCCGGCGAGCTCCTGCACACCCTGCTCGACAAGGACGGCGGTTTGCCGGCCGTCACCACCTCGCTCATCTCGATCGGCGTGGGCCTGCCGAGCACTGCGATCGCCACCGCCCTCGGTGTCGATCCCGGCCAGCCCGTGTGGGAGATCTGGCGCAAACGCAGCATCGGCAGTACCGACAAGATCCTGGAACGCGCCGTGCTGCCGCTGAGCCGGGTACCGGCCATCGACCAAGACCGGCTGGCCCAGGGCGAATCGCTGTACCGCTTCATCGAGGAGCGCTATCAGCTCACCGACGACTACACCGAACAGGCCTTCGAAGTGGACACTCCCAGCAGCTGGGAGGCCGAGCATCTCGACCTGGCGCCCGGGGATCCGATCGTCCGGGTGCGCGGGGTCAGCTTCGACGCCGACGGGCGGGCCTTCGACTGCTTCGAACAGTGTTACCGGGCCACCAAATTCACCTTCTACACCGCGGGCCAGACCCGGCACCGGATCCTGGGCCCGTCGGAGCTCTCCAACTGGTCAGTGATGCCGCTGTCCAACCCGACGTATTGAGCGGGCGGGCGGCGGGTACCCGTGCGGCCATGAGCAATGAACTTTCCGGCAAGCGAATCGCATTCCTGGTCGCCCCCGAAGGCACCGAGCAGGTCGAGCTGACCAAGCCCTGGGAAGCCGTCGAGCAGGCCGGTGGCACACCGGAGTTGGTATCGACCGAGGTCGGCAAGATCCAGGCGTTCAATCACCTGACCCCCGCGGACACCTTCGAAGCCGACAAAGCCGCCGACGACGTCTCGGCGGCCGACTACGACGCGCTGGTGCTGCCCGGCGGCGTGGCCAACCCTGACCTGCTGCGCACCAAACCCGCCGCGGTCGGCTTCGCCAAGAGCTTCTTCGACGCCGGCAAGCCGGTAGCGGTCATCTGCCATGGTCCCTGGACGCTGATCGAGGCCGATGTCGTGCGGGGCCGGCGGATCACGTCGTGGCCCAGCGTGGCGACCGACCTGCGCAACGCCGGCGCCGACTGGGTGGACGAGCAGGTCGTGGTCTGCACCGGTGGCCCCAACACGCTGATCTCCAGCCGCAAGCCCGACGACCTGCCCGCCTTCTGTCAGAAACTGGTGCAGACCGTCGGGACCGGCTAACCCGGGGTCAGGCTGAGCAGCAGGTCGGGCCCGATGCGCTCGACGCTGTCATAGCGCCATCGCAGTGCTTTAGCGATGGTGAGCACTCCGACGTCGTCGACGGCGGTGACCGGGCCACCGAGCAGGATCGGCGCCACGTAGGCCAGGATCCGGTCGATCGCGCCCGCCCGCAGGAAGGCACCGGCCAGGGTGGGTCCGCCTTCGAGCAGAATGTCGGTGCGATCGGTCAGCGCCTTGATCACCTCGTGCGGGTCCCGGGTTCGGATCACCATGGTGCGCGAATCTTCGTTCAGCACATTGGCTTCCGGGGAGATCTCGCGTTTTCCGACCACCACCCGCAGCGGCTGGCGCTCGGCCGGCTCCCCGCCGGGCAGCCGCGCGGTCAGGGTGGGATCGTCGACGAAGACGGTGCCGGTACCGACCACGATCGCATCGGCCGCCGCGCGCCGCACATGCAGGTCCGCCCGCGCGGCGTCGCTGGTGATCCACTGCGACGACCCGTCAGCAGCGGCGCTGCGGCCGTCGATGCTGGTGGCGAACTTCCACGTGACGTGCGGTCGCCCGGTGCGCTGCTTGTGCAGCCACTCGCGGAGCGGACCGCCGGCCACCTCTTCGGCCAACAGCCCCGCGGTCACCGCCACACCGGCGGCCCGGAGCCGGTCGGCACCGCCGGCGGCGACGGGATTGGGGTCGGCCACGGCGTAGACCACCGCGGCCACCCCGGCCGCGAGCAGCGCGTCGACGCAGGGCGGGGTGCGGCCGTGGTGGTTGCATGGTTCCAGCGTCACCACCGCGGTCCCACCCGCGGCGCGCTCCCCCGCTTCGCGCAGCGCCAGCACCTCGGCGTGCGGGCCACCGGTCCGCTGGGTGCCACCGGTACCGACGACATCGCCGCCTGGATCCAGAATGACCGCTCCCACAGGGGGATTCGGATAGGTCGAGCCCTTGACCCGCTGAGCCGCAGTGATCGCAAGCCGCATGGCGGCCTCGACCGCGGCCGGCGTCGGCGCGGTCACAGCCGCAGGTGGTTGGAGGCGGCGGCAGCCCGGCGGCGCAGCGCCTCGACCGCGGCGGCGGGATCGTCTGCGCCGTAGACCGCGGAGCCGGCCACGAAGCAGTCCACCCCGGCCTCGGCGGCCAGCTCGATGGTCTCGGCGTTGATGCCCCCGTCGATCTCGACGAGGATGGTCAGCTCCCCGGAATCGACCAGCCGGCGCGCGGTCGCCACCTTGGTCAAGACCTCGGAGATGAAACTCTGCCCGCCGAATCCCGGCTCGACCGACATCACCAGGAGGGTGTCGAAGTCCCGCAGGATCTCCAGGTACGGCTCGAGCGGGGTGCCCGGTTTCACCGAAAGGCCCGCCTTGGCCCCGGCGGCCCGGATGTCGCGAGCCACCCCGACCGGGTTGTCGGTGGCCTCGGCGTGGAAGGTGACGTTGTAGGCACCGGCCTCGGCGTATCCGGGCGCCCACCGGTCGGGGTTCTCGATCATCAGATGGCAGTCCATCGGGATGTCGGTGGCCGCCAGCAGACTCTGCACCACCGGCAACCCGAGGGTCAGGTTGGGCACGAAGTGCGCATCCATCACGTCGACGTGCAGCCAGTCGGCGCCTTCGACCGCGGCAGCCTCGTCGGCCAGCCGGGCGAAGTCGGCGGAGAGGATCGACGGCGCGATCAGTGGTCGAGACGGTGTCGCCATGGCAGTCACCTTAAATGGCGGCCGCCGATGAGCCGAAATCCGTCCAGGCCGCAATGTCGGCGGGCCTACTGCGATTTGCGCAACGCCGCAGCGAACATGGCATCGGTGCCGTGGCGGTGCGGCCACAGCTGTACGTGCGGCCCGTCGCCCAGCTGCTCGGCCGGCGCGAACAGCGGGCGGGTGTCCAACGCCGTCACCGGGTGGCGGCGCAGCGCGTCCGAAACGACTCCGACGGTCTCGGCCAGATGCGGTGAACAGGTCGCGTAGAGCACCACTCCGCCGGGACGCGTCAGGGCGATCGCGGCGGCGAGCAGCTCCCGCTGCAGCTTGGCCAGGACCGGGACGTCGCCGGGGGTGCGCCGCCACCGCGCCTCCGGACGACGGCGCAGCGCGCCCAGACCGGTGCACGGCGCGTCGACCAGGACCCGGTCGAAGCTGCCTGGTTGCAGGCCGCTCTCTCGTCCGTCCACCCGCAGCACCTCGACCGGCAGGCCACGGGTGTTCTGCTCGACCAGATCGGCGCGTCGCGCGGCGGGTTCGACCGCCGTAACCGACGCGCCGCGCTGGGCGGCGATCGCGGCGATCAACGCGGTCTTGCCGCCCGGTCCCGAACACAGGTCCAGCCAGCGGCCGGCGTCCTCGCCGTCGACCGCTGCCAGCGTCAGCGCCTGAGCGACCAATTGACTGCCCTCGTCCTGGACCAGGGCCTTGCCGTCGCGCACGGCGGCCAGCCGGCCCGGATCGCCACCGGCGAGGTACACCGCGTACGGCGAGTACCTACCCACCGTTCCGTCGACCTCGGCGGCGAGGTCGACGGCGGTCAGCACGCCGGGCCGCGCCGCCAGGTGCACACCGGGGCGGGCGTCATCGGCGGCCAGCGCGGCGTCCAGTTCGCCGGCGTCGGCACCGAGGGCGTCGGTGAAGGTCTGCGCGATCCACCGGGGATGGGCGTGCACGAAGGCGAGATGGCCGACCGGGTCGGAGGTCGCCGACGGGGCCAGCTCCGCCACCCAGGACGCCTCGTCGCGGCCCGAGATCTTGCGCAGCACTCCGTTCACGAAACCTGCTCGCACACTGTCGAATTCGATGCCGGCCTGCTCCACCGTGGTGGACACCGCGGCGTGCTCGGCGACGTTGGTGCGCAGCAGCTGATAGGTGCCCAGCCGCAGCAGGTCCAGCAGCACCGGATCGATCTGATCGGTGGGACGGCCCGCGGCGGCCGCGATCACCGCATCGAGCAGGCCGAGGGTCCGGCAACTGCCGTAGGCCAGCTCGGTGGCGAATGCCGCGTCGCGGCCGTGGATGCCGCGCTCACTGAGCATCGCCGGCAGTACCAGGTTGGCGTAGGCATCCCGCTCTGAAACGGCCCGCAGCACGTCGAAGGCGGCCTGCCGGGCGGGGTCCAGCGGGGTACGGCGCGGCCGCCGCGGCGGACGCTGTTGGGCGCGGTCCCGGCCGGGAGGCGCACCGGTGCGGTCCCGCTTTTGGAAGCCCTTGCCTCCCTGCGGCTTTCCACCACCGCGCTGCGGGCGCTCGGTCATGATGCCGCCACCGTCTCGTCGAGCCGCGCGCCGCGGGCCCAGTCGGCGGCGTTCATCAGCTTCTTTCCCGGCGGCTGCACCTGACCCAGCACCACCGGCTGTGAGCCGGTTCCGACCCGGACGCCGGTGCGGTCGACGGTGATCGCGCCGGGCGGCAGCGGTGCCGCGTCCTCGTCGATGCGGACCGGGCCGACCTTGACCCGCAGGTCTGCGATCATCGTCCAGGCTCCCGGGTTGGGTGTCACGGCGCGGATCCGGCGTTCGACGACATGGGCAGGCAGCTCCCAGGTGATCCGGGCCTGCTCGACGGTGATCTTCGGTGCCAGGCTCACCCCGTCAGCCGGCTGGGGTACCGCGGTCAGCGTGCCCTCGGCGATGCCGTCCATCGTGGCCTCCAGCAGGCCGGCCCCCGAGATCGACAGCCGGCCGAGTAGGTCACCCGCGGTGTCGGTCGGCTGCACCGTCTCGGTGACCACCCCGTACACCGGGCCGGAGTCCAGGCTTGGTTCGATCAGGAAAGTTGTTGCGCCGGTGACGGCGTCACCGGCCGCGATGGCAGCCTGCACCGGTGCGGCACCGCGCCAGGCTGGCAGCAGCGAGAAATGCAGGTTGACCCAGCCGTGCGCCGGCACCGCCAACAACGGCGCACCGAGCAATGCACCGTAGGCCACCACCGCGCAGCAATCCGGGGCGAGGTCGGCCAGTTCGGCGACGAACTCCGGTGAGTTGGGCCGGGCCGGGCGCAGCACCGGGATGCCGGCGTCCAGCGCGCGGCGGGCCACCGGCGACGGCGCCGGCTTGCCGCGCCGGCCGGCTGCGGCGTCGGGGCGGGTCAGGACCGCGATCACCTCGTGGCGGGGCGAGTCGAGCAGTCGCTGCAGCGACGGCAATGCCGGTTCTGGGGTGCCGGCGAAAATAAGTCGCATACCTCTACTTTGGCACCTGGTAGAACTCACGTTGCGACACCCCGGCCATCGGCGCCACGAACATCCACGGAATCGTGCCGATCAGCCGGTTCACCGTGGCGACCGCGTCGTTGTAGTACTGGCGGGCGAACGCGAGCTTGTCCTCGGTGTCAGCCAGGTTCTGCTGCAGGTTCAAGAAGTTGTTCGACGAATTGAGCTGCGGGTAGGTCTGTCCCAGCGCGAGCACCTGGCCCACCGCGGTGTCGAACTCCTTTTCCGCCGAACCCCGTTGCGCGACAGATTTTCCCGCGGTAGCTGCGGCGAGGGCGGTTTGAGCGTCGGCGACGTGGTCGAGGATCGCCTTCTCGTGAGCGGCGAAGGTCTGCACAGTCTGCACCAGGCTGGGAATCAATGCGGCCCGCCGGGTGAGTTGCACGTCGATCCCGCCCAGCGCCTCGTCGACACGGACGTCGGCGGCCCGAACCTTGTTGTAGCCCAGCACGAATCCGACCAGTACCGCAACCGCCAACGCCAGCACGACGATCAGCACGAAGGTCACCATGAACCGCCTCCTCCCCCGCCGCCACCACCGCCACCACCGCCGCTGAACCCGCCGCCACTGCTACTGCTGCTCGAGGACGACGACTGCGCGGCGGTGTAGGCACCGATCGAGGACGACAACGCCGACTCGAAGCTGTCGAAACTAGCACCACCACCGCCGCCGGAGGAATGCCACGTGGTGCCCGAGGAGGAGTCATACCAGTCCGGATCCGGCGGCACCTGGTTGGTGGCGGCTTGATACTTGGCGGCCCACAACGCCGCGACCCCGCCGGCCACCGCAAACGGGATGTAGGCGGTGTAGAGGTCTTTGCGGGCGGCGAAGTCGAAGCGCGACTCGGCGGAGTCGGTGGACAGCATCCGGTAGAAGCCACCCACCTGCGACCACAGCTGCCGGCCGGCCGGGGTACGGCGACTTCCGACACCCGCGGTCCAGGACCGCGCCGAGAACAGGAAGAACACCGCAAACGGCAGACCCCACAGGGTGGCCGACGCCCAGATGAAGGCGCAGACGGCCAGCACCAGCGCGACGACATTGGCCAGCCGCAGCCACAACTCCTTGGAACGCTTGACCATCAGGCCACCGTCGAATGCCCACTTGCGCGCCGCGGTGGCCATGTCGGCCTTGGCCTTGGTCAGTTTCTTGCCCGCGGTCACCGTGCCGTTGGCGTCGAACCGGGCGTCGGGCCCGACCACCTTGAGCGCCGCGGCGACGTCCAGACTGACCGGATCGATGCCCTTCCACGCGTTGTACGGGGCGTTGCCGGTGATGGTCCACTTCTTGTCGCTGACCTGGTGCAGTGCGACAAGCTTGCGTTCGGCCAGATAGAACAGCGTCGCCGTGAGCCCCTGCTCGGGCACCTTCTCGGTTCGGATGTACTCGCACTGCACCGGGCCGAGCCCGGGAGGCGGCGCGTATTGCAGCGGGAAACCCGGCGACGGTTCAACCGTCGTCCGCCACCACAGATAGCCGCCCAATCCCGCGGCCAGCGTCGCACCCAACAGCCACACCGCGGCCGGCACCGACCGGCCAAGGACCGGGTCCCAGCGGTAGGTCCACGGCAGCTCGGTTCGCGGCGGAGTCGGGATGTCGACCCCGGCTCGCACGGTCACCGGTGTTCGCGGCGCCAGGCCGGTGGCCGACACCCGCACGGTGTCACCGCTGACGGTCAGTCCGTCGCACGCTCGGCCGACGCCGTATCCGACCGAGCATTGGGCGCCGGTGACGCCGCCGGGCAAGGTGACCGAGATGTCGGCGCGGTCGATCTGGTTGTTCCACGCCGGGGCGATGACATTCCAGAAGAACGCCGAGGGCGCCGACGGGTCACCGGTCGACGAGGCGAACGCCTTACCGGCGCCGCTACTGCCCGGATCGAGGACACCGTCGATCGTGTAGCGGATCCGGAAGACGTGGGTGCCGTAGTCGAGGTAACGGTCGGGGTCACCGATCTTGGCCACCCGGAACCGGGTGCCGCTCTCCCACAGCAGTTGGTAGGGCACCGGCCGGTCGTCGAGCAGGATCTCGGTCACCCGGGGCGGCTGGCGGATGTGCGGTGCGTTGGGGTTGGCCACGTCCCAGTAGCGGAAGATCCCGTGCCGACCGCCCGGAAAATCTCCGGTGATGAGTTCGGTGGCCTCCAGCCGGCCCTGCCGGTCGACGACGTAGTCGGCGCGGTAGTCGGTGATGACGACCGGGTCCGAGGGCGGACCGCCCTGCTCGGCCCCGGAGAACAACAGCGGCCACAGCAGCCCGACGGCAATGAGCAACAAGGTGATCGGCAAGCCGATGAACCGGCCGATCCACTTCATCTTGCCTCCGCTGGGTGGTGGTCGGACTCACCCTATGTGCAACGGATCGATCTGTACTCGAACTGCCTCGTGGTCGTGGCGGGCACTCTGGATCGCGGTGGCATGACGCAGCGAGGCAGCCAACGCCAGCCCCTCGTCTTTGCGGACCCGAACCAGCATCCGGATGGCCCGCTCGCCGGCCGCGGTGGCGGGCGGACGGCGAACCCCGGGCGGCAGGTCGACGGGCCCGAGCAGGTCGGCATCCTCGGGTAATTCGGCATGCGTGAGCAGCGCCGATACCGCCTCGGACGAGCCGTCGACGGCGGCCATGTGCACGCTCGGCGGCAGGCCCACCTCGGCGCGGGCATCCAGTTCGGCCTCGGCGTGACCGACCGGATCCCATTTGATCAGCGCCTGCACGGTGGCGATGGCGGACTCGGCGACCACCGCCACCACCCCGCCCTCACCGCGGGAGCGCACCTGCGCGGCGGCGGCCATCCAGCGCCGCAGAGTGTCCTCGGCTGCGCGCAGGTCTTGACGCCCCAGCAACGCCCAGCTGTCGAGCAGCAGGGCGGCACCGTACCCGTCGGGGGCGCGCGGCTCGGCGCCGGGCGTGGCGACGACGAGGGCCGGCCCCGGCCCGATCTCGGTGTGCACGGCGTCACCGGCAGAGGTGATCACCGTCGTGCCGGGGAATGCCCGGCCCATTTCCTCGGCAGTGCGGCGCGCCCCCACGACCACGGCGCGGATCTCGCCGGAACCGCAGCGCTGGCAGCGCAGCGCGGTGTCGATGCGCCCGCACCAGCGGCACACCGCTCCGGTCGCGTTCCCAAGCCGCTGCGCCGGCGATGGGGAGCCTGAGCCGGATAACGACAGCGGCCCGGTGCAGTGCCGGCAGCGGGCGATCGTGCGGCACCGGGCACACGCCACGGACGGGATGTAACCGCGTCGGGGCACCTGGATCAGGACCGGCTCGTCGCGGTCCAGGGCGGCACGGGCCGCCCGCAGGGCGAGCGAGGGCATCCGGGCCGAGCGCGCCGCAGGGTCGCGCTCCTCGGCGTAACCGGCATCGTCGAGGGCGACCACACGCGGGGCCGCGGCCCGCACGGTCGGTCGTGCGGCCACCAGATCGTGCGCCCAGCCGCTGCGCACCAGGGCGTGCGCCTCGGCAGTGCGGGCATAACCGCCGATCACCGCCGCACACCGCAACTGGTGGGCGCGCAGCATCGCCACCTCGCGGGCATGCGGGTAGGGCGCCCGCGGCTCGGCCAGGGTGTCGTCTCCGTCATCCCAGACGATGACCAGACCGAGCCGCTCGACGGGCGCGAACACCGCACTGCGGGTGCCGATCACCAGCCGGGCCTGCCCGCGCAGCACCGACAACCAGCGCCGGTAGCGCGCCGACGGTCCCAGACCGGCCGACAGCGCGACCACCACGGACGGGTCGACGCGAGCGGTGGCGGCCTGGAAAAGTGCGTCGATGTCGCGTTGATCGGGGACGACGGCGAGCACCCCGTAGCCGCCGCTGATCGCGGCCGCGGCGGCCTCGGCAACCCGGTCACACCACGCTTCCCCGGGCAAGGCCTGCCAGACCGCACGGGCCGCCCGTCCGTCGTGCAGCGCGCCGAGGAACTGCGGGCCGCCGCCGTACCGGGCCCAGCCGGTGGGGTCGACCGGATCCATGACCGGCAGCAGCGACGCTTCGGGCGCCGCCTTCTCGGCCCGAGCGTGCCGGGGCGGAATGGCCAGCCGCAGCACATCGGGCCGGGTGCCGGCGTACCGGGCGGCGACCGCGTCCACGAGCCGACGCACGTCCGGGGTGAGGACGGGCTCGGCCGAGATCACCCGGTCCAGCCAGCCCAACTGTCCGACGTGGTCGGTGTCGGAACGTCGTTCGAGCAGAAACGCATCGACCAGGCGACCGTGGAACCGCACCCGCACCCGCACCCCGGGCTGGGCATCGTCGGACTGTTCGGCCGACACCAGGTAGTCGAACTCGCGGTCGAGGTGCGGGACCGACAACATCGGCAACACCCGGGCGATGGGTTCGTGCTCGGCGGCGCGCCGGATCGGCATCGTCGAAGACTAACGACGGCGCCGACAAAAGCTGTCAGGCGGTTGCTCGACGGCCGAAGAAGAATCCCGCCGTAATCAACAGCTGAGACGCCGCGTACACCCACCAGATCGGCACCTCCAGCGCCGCGGAATTCAGAACGAACCGCCCGATGCCGATCATCGCGTCGGACACCGCGAAGCACACCGCCCCCAGCGCCGTCCACCGGGTGGGCAGCTCGGCCAGCAGGGCCGCACACACCATCGCGCCGAGCACGGTGATGTACACCGTCACCGGGACGGTCAGCCCGGCGGCCAGCAGGCGCGGCCAAAACCAGACCAGCAGGCCGACGCAGGCGACGACCATGACGGCTGCCGCGGCCAGGCGCGGACGGCTGCGACCGCGCAGCGGCAGCAGCGCGCCCAGGTAGCAGAGGTGGGCGATCAGGAAGGAGCCGAGTCCGAGCACGAACGACGGCTGCCACCAGGGCATGGCCAGGAAGAAGTCACCGCCGGCCGAGAACAGCAATGCCGCCACCAGCCAGCGCCGCTCCCGGGCGATCGGATGCCGCAGTGCCGCCACCGCCAGCAGCACAGCCATCAGCGCTTTGACGGCAGGCTGGCCGGGAAAGCGTCCGGTCAGCTCCGAACCGCCGGGCAGCCGCAGCGCGGTGGCGATCAAAAAGATGCCGTAACCGGCGGCGGCCGCCGACGCGGCCAGCCACCACGTTGTCAGAGTGCGTAAGTACGGTGAGCTGATGCCCAGCTTGGACAGACCGCCGGTGGACGCCATCCTGCAGAAGGTACTGGACGCGGTGCCGTTTCAGTTGACTGTGGACGACGGGATCGAGGAGGCGCGCCGCCGGCTCCGGGAGCTGCCGCGCCGCCCGGTCCATCCGGCTCTGCGCGTGGAGGACCATCACATCGACGGGCCGGCCGGGCCGATCCCGCTACGGGTGTACTGGCCGGACGGCGTCGCAGCCGGGTCGCTTCCCGTCACCATGTACTTCCACGGCGGCGGGTTCGCCGTCGGCGATCTGGACACCCACGACGGGACGGCGCGCGAGCACGCCGTCGCCGCGTCCACCCTGGTGGTCTCCGTCGACTATCGGCTGGCCCCGGAGCATCCCTACCCCGCCGCCGTCGACGACGTGTGGGCCGCAACCCGCTGGGTCGCCGGCAACGCCGAGCGCTTCGGTGCGGACGCCACCCGGCTGGCGGTTGCCGGCGACTCTGCCGGTGGCACGCTCGCGGCGGTGGTGGCCCAGTTGGCCCGCGACAACGGCGGGCCTCGGATCGCCTTCCAACTCCTCTGGTATCCGTCGACGATGTGGGACACCTCGCTGCCGTCGTTCACGGAGAACGCGCAGGCGCCGGTGCTCGACAACGCCGCGATCGCCGCCTTCACCCGCTGGTATGCCGGCCACCTCGACCTGAGTGACCCGCCGGCGGCGCTGGCCCCGGGGCGCGCGCCCGACCTGTCCGGGTTGCCGCCGACCTACATCGCCGTCGCCGGACACGACCCGCTGCGCGACGACGGAGCCCGCTACGCCGAGTTGCTCGCCGCCGCCGATGTAACGGTGGAGCTGCACAATGCCGACACACTGGTGCATGGCTACCTCGGTTACGCCGGGGTGGTGCCGGCCGCCACCGAGGCGACCGACCGTGGACTGGCTGCGTTACGGGCCGCTCTGCACGCTTGACCAGCCGCAACGACGCGGTAACCAGCAAACCTTGTCGGGACCGTCCGGACAGGCCACAATGGCAACAGATGTCACAATTGGGAGGGATTTACCCCATGAAAACTGCTGAAGCTGCCGCATCCCGGCGAACGCTCGGCATCTGCCTGGGCTCGTTGGCGGCCGGTCTGGCCGCGGCCGTGATCGCCGCCCCGGCCGCGGTCGCCGCGCCGGACTGCAGCAAGCCCGCTGTCGATGCTCAGGTCGCGACCTCGCAAGGCCAGATCCAGGGCTACCTCAACACCCACCCCGACGGTCAGCGGGTGCTGATGACCGCGGCCCTGCAGCCGCGCGCCCAGGCCGCCGCCACCCTGCAGGCCTACGCCCAGGACAACCCGCAGGAGTACCAGGAGTTCACCGCGCTCCTGGCCCCGCTCGGCACGCTGCAGAAGCAGTGCGGCGTCCAGGTCATCCCGCCGCAGTATCAGTGGGCGTTCGACCAGTTCGTCGGCTGACCACCGGTCCGGAACCCGCCCAGCGCGCGGCGTAGGCGCTGGGCGTGGTCCCGTACCACCGTCGAAACGCATGACAGAACGTCGAAGTGTCGGTGTAGCCCAACCGCTTTGACACCTCGTCGACGGTCAGGCCGACGGTGGTGAGCAGGTCGACGGCCAGGGTGGAACGGGTCTCGTTGAGCAGGCCCCGAAAAGAGGTGCCCTCGTCGGCGAGCTGCCGGCGCAAGGTCCGCGGATGCATGTCGAGTTCCGCCGCGACCTCGGGCAGCGACGGGAATGCGCCGCTGTCCCGGAACAACGCGGAACGCACCACCGCGGTGAGTCCGCGGCGCTCCTCGTTGCGCTGCATCAGCACTTCACATTGCGCCAGGCACAGCGCCAGCGTGTGCGGATCTGCTTGCGGCAGCGGCTCGTCGAGCATGGCCCGCGGGAAGTGCAGCCTGGTGTGCGCGCGGCCGAACGCCACGTTGGGCAGCGGCACCAGCGCCAGCAGCGGGGCCAGGGCCTGCTCGTCGGTGGCCAGTTCGGCCTCGACGTCCGCGCCGTAGCGGGCCACCACCGGGTAGGCGAAACCACTGACCGTGGCGATGATGCCGGCGACATCGCGTTCGATGAAGAATCGCCGAACGTCGGCGGGCAGGTGATCGGCGGTGAGTTCGAGCATGCTGGCGCAGGCGCCCTCGAACAGCCGGACCTCGATGTTGAGCATGGTCAGCGAGAAGTACCGCATCGCGACCGAGACCAGTTCCCGCAGAGTCGCACACGACATCGCCGCGAAGCCCATCAGACCCAGATGCGTCAGCGTCAGGCGGCTGCCGACGTCCATCCCCAGCCCGGCATCGTCGTCCAGCCGGTTTAGCACCCGCCGCACCGCCACGATTTCGTCACCCGCGGTCACCACCGCCTGCCCGTCGAGCAAATCATCGGATCCAATCGCGGTGCCGGTCAACACATCCCGGGTCGAGATGCCGCGCTCGGCGGCCACCTCGCAAAGCATGCGGGTGGCGAACACCGGGTGTCGCAGGTCGGCCGACCACCTCGTCGTCACCATCGCCCCACTGTGCCACGGACCGTCCGCCCTCCGGCGGCGTCTGTCCTAAAAACCCAACTGGTTGTCCCAAAGTCCCATTCTCACCGCGCGCCGGCGGCCATAGGCTCGCACACATGGCCACCGCAACGGCAGCGCGACCATCCACACGGCTGAGCACCTGGACCATGACCACCGAGGCCATCACCGTCGGCTTCGATGCGGGCAACGGCTTCCTGGGCCGGTGCCGAGGCCATGACGTATCCCGATTCCGTTGTGCAGGAAGACGCTTCATCGTCCTCGGACATCCCGATTACGTCGACCACGTGCTGCATCAGAACCGGTTGAACTACGTCAAATCCACCGAGTACGAACCCATCAAGACGGCCGCCGGCATCAACCTGCTCACCGACGAGGGCGACTCCTGGGCCGCCCACCGCGGCGCACTCAACCCGACGTTCGCCCGGCGACATCTCAACGAGATCGTCGACCTGATGCTCGAACCCATCGCCGACGTGACGGGCACACTTTCGGCTCGGGAGTTCGACATCCACGAGACCATGGTCGAGATGACGTTGCGGGTGGTCGCCAACGCACTGTTCAGTCAGGATTTCGGGCCGCTGGTGACCACCATGAGCGACCTCGCCACCCGCGGCCTGCGGCGCGCCGAGAAGCTCGAGAGACTCGGGTTGTGGGGTCTGCTGCCCCGGCCGGTGTGCCGCGGCCTGACCTGGACGCTGTACTCGGACCTGCCGCTCCCCCCGCCCCTGGGGGAACTCCAGGGCATCGCCCACGCGCTCGACGACGCGGTCAACGCCGTCCTCGACGAGCGGATCGCGCACCCGACCGATTCCGCCGACCTGCTCAACGTGTTGTTCGCCGCCGACAACGGCAGTTGGCCGCGCAAACGAATCCGCGACGAGGCGCTGACGTTCATGCTCGCCGGGCACGAGACCACCGCCAACGCGATGTCCTGGTTCTGGTACCTGATGGCACTCAATCCCGATGCCCGCGAGCAGATGTTCGCCGAAGTCGACCAGGTGCTCGACGGGCGACCGCCGACCGCCGACGACCTGGGCCGGCTGGCTTGGACCACGGCCTGCATCCAGGAATCGCAACGCTACTTCTCCTCGGTGTGGGTGCTGGCGCGCGACGCCATCGGCGACGACATGATCGGCGGCCACCGGGTGCGGGCGGGTACCACCGTGATCATCCCGGTGCATCACATTCACCACGACCCGCGCTGGTGGCCCGAGCCGAACCGATTCGATCCGAGCCGCTTCGCCGCGGGTGCGGGCAGGGACCGGCCCCGCTCGGCGTATCTGCCGTTCGGCGGCGGCAGGCGGGTGTGTATTGGCCAGAGCTTTGCATTGATGGAGATGGTGCTGATCGCAGCCGTCATGAGCCAGCGCTTCGCGTTCGACCTCAAGCCTTGCCATCCGGTGGAGTTGGAGGCCACGCTGACGTTGCGGCCCAAGCACGGGGTCGAAGTCATCGCGCGAGCACGAGAGGACGGCCGATGCAGCCCGACCACGACACCCTGATCGTCGGCGCCGGGTTCTCCGGGATCGGCTCGGCGATTCTGCTCGACAAAGCCGGGCTGGGCGACTACCTGATCGTCGAAGCCGGCGACGGCCCCGGCGGGACCTGGTATTGGAACACCTATCCCGGCATCGCCGTGGACATCCCGTCGTTCTCCTACCAGTTCTCCTTCGAGCAGAGCGCGGACTGGTCACGCACCTACGCGCCGGGCCGCGAACTGCGGGCCTACGCAGAACACTGTGTCGACAAGTACGGCGTGCGCTCCCGAATCCGGTTCGGTACCAAGGTGCTCGGTGCGGCGTTCGACGAGGCTCACGACCTGTGGCGCGTGCAACTCGACTCCGGTGACGAGGTGACCGCGAGGTTCCTGATCAACGCCAGCGGCGTACTGACCATCCCGAAGCTGCCCGATATCGACGGGGTCGACTCGTTCGCCGGAATCACCATGCACACCGCGCGCTGGGACCACGGCCAAGACCTCACCGGAAAGCGGGTGGCGATTGTCGGCACGGGCGCATCCGCGGTCCAGGTGATCCCGGAGATCGCTCCGATCGTCGCCTCGCTCACCGTTTTTCAGCGCACGCCGATCTGGTGTTTCCCTAAGGCCGACCTGCCGATCTCCCGTACGGCCCGATGGGCGATGCGGGTGCCCGGCGGCAAATCCGTGCAACGCCTGGTCAGCCAGGCCTACGTCGAGCTGACCTTCCCGCTGGCCGCGCACTACTTCACCGTCAACCCGATGGCCAGAAAGATGAGTGACGTCGGAAAGGCCTACCTGCGCAAGCAGGTTGACGATCCGGTGGTGCGCGCCAAGCTCACCCCGCGCTATGCGGTCGGCTGCAAGCGGCCCGGATTCCACAACACGTATCTGTCGACGTTCAACCGCGACAACGTCGCGTTGGTCACCGATCCGATCGAGAAGGTCACCGGTTCCGGCGTGGTCACCACCGACGGGCGATCCCACGACGTCGACGTCCTCATCCTGGCGACCGGGTTCAAGGTGATGGACACCGACAGCGTGCCGACCTACCCGGTGTCCGGTGTCGGCGGCCAGTCACTGGCCCGTTTCTGGGACGAGAACCGGCTGCAGGCGTACGAGGGTGTCAGCGTGCCCGGGTTCCCGAACATGTTCACGGTGTTCGGGCCGTACGGCTATGTGGGATCGTCGTACTTCGCCCTGATCGAGGCGCAGGGCCACCACATCGTGCGCTGCCTCGATCGGGCCCGGCGCCGCGGTGCCACCCGCGTCGAAGTGACCCGGGAGGCCAACGACCGGTTCTTCGCCTCGATGCTGCGCAAGCGGCACCGGCAGATCTTCTGGCAGGACAGCTGCAAGCTGGCCAACAGCTATTACTTCGACAAGAACGGCGACGTGCCGCTGCGGCCGGCCAGCACCGTCGAGGCGTACTGGAGCAGCCGACGCTTCCCGCTCGACGACTACATGTTCGTCTAACGCCCAAACTGACATTTCGCCGCGAAAGTGCGAGACGATCCCGTCGAAACGTCGATCTCGGCGAGCGACCTAGACCGAGTTCTTCAGGTCGTCGACCTTGTCCAGGCGCTCCCACGGCAGGTCGACGTCGGTACGGCCGAAGTGGCCGTACGCGGCGGTCTGGGCGTAGATCGGCTGCAGCAGGTTCAGATCGCGGACGATCGCGCCCGGACGCAGGTCGAACACCGCAGTGATGGCCTTCTCGATCCGCGCCGGGTCGACGGTCTCGCTGCCGAAGGTCTCCACGAACAACCCGACCGGGGCGGCCTTGCCGATGGCGTAGGCCACCTGAACCTCGACCCGCTCGGCCAGACCGGCCGCGACGACGTTCTTGGCCACCCAGCGCATGGCGTACGCCGCGGAGCGGTCCACCTTGGAGGGATCCTTGCCCGAGAACGCGCCGCCGCCGTGGCGGGCCCAGCCGCCGTAGGTGTCGACGATGATCTTGCGCCCGGTCAGGCCGGCGTCACCCATCGGGCCGCCCACCACGAACTTGCCGGTCGGGTTCACCAGGAGCCGGAAATCGGAGATGTCCATGGTGTCGTGCGCCAGCTCCGCGAGCACCGCGTTGACCACCTTCTCCCGAATGTCGGGGGCCAGCTGCTCGTCCAAGTCGATGCCTTCGGCGTGCTGCGTCGAGAGCACCACGGTGTCCAACCGGACCGGCGTGTTGTCCTTGTACTCGATGGTGACCTGGGTCTTGCCGTCTGGACGCAGGTAGTCCAGCACACCATCCTTGCGGACCTTGGTGAGCTGACGGGACAGCCTGTGCGCCAACGCGATCGGCAGCGGCATCAGCTCGGGCGTATCGCTGATCGCATACCCGAACATCAGGCCCTGGTCGCCGGCACCCTGCAGGTCCAGCGGGTCGCCCGCACCCTCGACTCGAGCTTCGTGCGCGGTGTCGACACCCTGGGCGATATCGGGCGACTGCGCCCCGATACCGATGTTGACCCCGCAGGTCTCGTAGTCGAAGCCCTTGATCGAGGAGTCGTAGCCGATCTGCTTGATCCGGTCACGAACGATCAGCGGGATGTCGGCGAACGCCTCCTTGGCATTGGTGGTGACCTCGCCGATGACGTGCACCTGACCGGTGGTCACGGCGGTTTCCACCGCGACACGCGACTTCGGGTCCTGCGCCAGCAGTGCATCGAGCACCGAGTCGCTGATGGCGTCACAGATCTTGTCAGGGTGCCCCTCGGTCACCGACTCACTGGTAAACAGCCGACCCTTATCGCTCACAGTGCCATCCCTTCGATGCTTAGTTGCGCGAATCATATCTTCGCCCCCGACAGACCAAACCGGGACGGTACGTCCCGGTCCAGCGTTGCGTACAACTTTTCCCTAATTGTCGGCCGTCAGGCCTCGCGCCGCAGGAACGCCGCGATCGCGTCCACGATACGGCTTGCCATCAGGGTCTTCGACCCGTGCTCCAGCGCGGCCTCGGTGCCATCGGCTCCCAACAGCCAGCCATCGTTGCTGTCCACCTCGAATGCCCGGCCCTCGCCGACGGCGTTGACGACGAGGAGATCACAGGCCTTGCGCGCCAATTTGGCACGCGCGTGGAACAGCACGTCGCCGTTCGCGTCACCGGTTTCGGCGGCGAATCCGACAATGGCCCGCATGTTCGGCAACTGACCGTCGGCACGTAGCTGGACCGCCCCGGCCAGTACGTCGTCGGTACGCACCAACTCGATGGTCGGTCCTTCCAGCACGTCGGGCCGCTTCTTGATCTTGTTGGCGGCGACGTGAGCGGGCCGGAAATCGGCCACGGCAGCGGCCATCACCAGGACGTGGGCGTCTGGGGCGTGCTTGGTCACCGCCTCGTGCAACTGCGCCGCCGAGGTGATGTGCAGGACGTCGACGGCGGCCGGATCGGCCAGCCCGGCGGTATTCCCCGCGATCAGCGTGACGTCGGCGCCACGCTGCGCGGCCACCCGAGCCACCGCATACCCCTGCTTGCCCGAGCTGCGGTTGCCGATGAAACGCACCGGGTCGATCGCCTCGCGGGTACCGCCGGCACTGACGAGTACCTTGACCCCACTCAGGTCGTAGGGCAGGGCGTCCGACCGGGCGAGCAGCAGTTCGGCGAAAGTGGTGATCTCCTCCGGCTCGGGCAGGCGGCCCGGCCCGGTGTCCGAACCGGTCAAACGGCCCGAAGCCGGTTCGAGCACCACCGCACCGCGCTGCCGCAGCATAGCGACGTTATCCCTGGTGGCCGGGTGCAACCACATCTCGGTGTGCATCGCCGGAACGAACATGACCGGGCATCGCGCGGTCAGCAGGGTGGCCGTCAGCAGGTCGTCGGCGCGGCCGGAGACGGCGCGGGCCAGCAGATCCGCGGTGGCCGGCGCGACGACGACCAGGTCGGCTTCCTGACCGAGGCGGACATGGGGAACCTGGTCGACGTCGGTGAAGACCCCGGTGTGGACCGGGTGGCCGGACAACGCCTCGAACGTGGCGGCGCCGACGAACTGCAGCGCCGATTCGGTGGGCACGACACGCACGTCATGCCCGGCCTCCCGGAGCTGACGAACCAGCGAGCACGCCTTGTATGCGGCGATGCCACCGGCGACGCCGACGATGATCCGCTTGCGGTTCATCAACTGGCCGGGCGTGGTGGCTACTCGCCTTCGGTGTGTTCGAGCAGATCGCCGTGGATCTCGCGCAGCGAGATCGACAACGGCTTCTCCTGCAGGCCCGGCTCGACCAGCGGCCCGACGTACTCGAGAATGCCGTCACCGAGCTGGTTGTAGTAGTCATTGATCTGGCGAGCACGTTTGGCGGCGTAGATCACCAGCGCGTACTTGCTCGACACCCGGTCCAGCAACTCGTCGATCGGCGGGTTGGTGATACCCAGCGGCGTGTCATAGGCGGTAGCTGCACCCGGGGCCGGATCGTAGTGATCCGTGCTGGCTTGCGTCACGTAGAACTTCTTCCTGGCGGTTTCAATCGGAAAAACTGGAGTCTGGCGGGCCGTCATCCGGTCGCGGTGGGGCCTGTCACGCCGGCTTCGGCGCGTTGCCCACCAGCAAGGATACCAATTCGGCGCAGGCCGACTCCAATTGGCTGTTCACGACGACGACGTCGAAGTCGCCCTGTGCGGCCAACTCCGCGCGGGCGGTGGCCAGCCGGCGCGCCATCACCTCCGGAGTTTCGGTGCCGCGATCGGCCAGCCGCTGCTCCAGAGCAGCCCAGCTCGGTGGCGCCAAGAACACCGTCAGCGCGTCCGGCATCGCGCGTTTGACCGCGCGCGCCCCGGCCAGATCCACCTCGATGAGTACCGGCACCCCGGCCTCGGCGGCAGCCGCCACCGGGGCGGCCAGCGTGCCCGACCGATGCAGACCACCGTGGATATCCGCCCACTCCAGCAGGTCACCGTGGTCGATCAGTCGCTGGAATTCGTCTGCGGAGACGAAGTGGTAGTCGACGCCGTCCACCTCGCCCGGGCGTGGCGCCCGGGTGGTCGCCGACACGCTGAAATGCAGGTCGGGCAGCTGCTCACGCAACTGGCGGACGACAGTCGACTTACCTACCGCAGAGGGCCCGGACAGCACCACCACGCGCCCGCGAGCAGCGCGGTGGGGAGACGGATCGCCTCCGCTGTCCGGCCCTCCGCCGGCGTCCATCGACCTCCCTAGGAGAAGTCGAACTTTTCCAGCAGAGCCTTGCGCTGCCGATCGCCGAGGCCACGCAGGCGACGGGTCGGAGCGATCTCCAGCTCCGTCATGATCTCCTGCGCCTTGACCTTGCCGACCTTGGGCAGGGCCTCCAGCAGAGCGGAAACCTTCATCTTGCCGAGGACCTCGTCGGTCTCAGCGTCGGTGAGCACCTGCTTGAGGTTGGTGCCGCCACGCTTGAGCCGATCCTTGAGCTCAGCTCGTGCTCGACGTGCGGCAGCAGCCTTTTCCAAAGCGGCTGCGCGCTGCTCGTCGGTCAACTGGGGAAGGGCCACGGGTTCCTCCGTCTCATCACCATCATTGTTTTGCCTGGGCCGGGTTCTTCAGCCAGCGACGACGACCGTACCCACGCTCTCTGACGAAATCTAACCCCACCCCCTGCTTCAGGACGCAAACCCGCAGGATATGGCCCAAGATCGGGATCCTCACGCGGTGGCGGACCCGCACCCTGGACGCACGTGCGAGCGCCCGACGCACGCCGGCGTCGGCCGAAAAAGCCACCCCCTACCTGCGGTTTCTCCGACCGTCGAACATTTAGCCGGGAAACCGCCCCTGACCGCGGCGGGTTCAGCGGGCCGAATTTCAGCTCACAGGCTGGTCACGGCGTGTCGCGCGTGTCGATCACGACCGTCCGGCGCACCTAACGCACGCACAGTCGCGGGACAGTCGTTGCATAGCCGGGCTACCTACCGTCGGGATGTGTCGGGGTTGTGCAGTGACAGATTCGAACCTCGAAGGGGTATGCCATGTCGATCACACATTCGGCCCGGATAGCCGCACTGACCATCGGCGTCGCTGTCGCCGGCCTCACCGTGGGCGCCGCGCCCGCGCTCGCCGATCCCGGTCCGGGACAGTGCGCCTTCCAGGGCTGTCAGGGACCGGGCGCAAGGGGCCCTGCCGGCCCTCCTGGGGACCCTCGCGGCCCTGGCCCGGCTGACTGGCGGGGCGACCCCGGCCACGGTCCTGGTGGCCCGCAATGGCGCGGCGACGGCGACGACCGGGGCTGGCGGCCACCGCCTCCCCCTGGCGACCTCGCCTGGCGCGGGATCGACCAGGGTCGCTTCGACCATCAGCCGTTCAACTACCTCGGCCACTGGGTCAACCCGGTGTTCGACCCGGGCTACAACAACTGGGGATTCTGGCTGTTCGGCGCCTGGATTCCGCTGTAGAGCCGCTCCCCACCGCGCCGACGCCGGGGGTATGCGCGGTGCGATCGCAGCCGAGGGGCTAGAGTGCTCTCGGGGTGCTACAGGACTTGATGTTGGGAGACATCGTGGTTTCTGAGGCGCCCGCGGCTGCCCATTTACAGGCGACTCGGCCCTTCCCTGACCGGGTCGGGCCCAAAGGCAACCTGATCTACAAGGTCATCACGACCACCGATCACAAGCTGATCGGCATCATGTACGTGATCACCTGCTTCATCTTCTTCGCGATCGCCGGCGTCATGGCGCTGTTCATCCGCGCGGAGTTGACCCTGCCGGGCCTGCAGTTCCTGTCGAACGAGCAGTACAACCAGCTGTTCACCATGCACGGCACGGCGATGCTGCTGTTCTACGCGACGCCGATCGTGTTCGGGTTCGCCAACCTGGTGCTGCCGCTGCAGATCGGCGCCCCGGACGTGGCCTTCCCGCGGCTGAACGCACTGTCGTTCTGGCTGTTCCTGTTCGGTGCGCTGATCGCACTCGGCGGGTTCATCACCCCCGGCGGCGCCGCGGACTTCGGCTGGACCGTCTATGTGCCGTTGTCAGACGCGGTGCACAGCCCTGGCGCCGGGGCCGATCTGTGGATCCTGGGCGTCGCCGTAGGTGGTCTGGGCACCATCCTCGGCGCGGTCAACATGATCACCACGATCGTGTGCATGCGCGCCCCGGGCATGACCATGTTCCGGATGCCGATCTTCACCTGGAACATCTTCGTCACCTCGATCCTGGTGCTGCTGATCTTCCCGCTGCTGACCGCCGCGGCGTTCGGCCTGGCCGCCGACCGTCGCCTCGGTGCGCACATCTACGACCCGGCCAACGGCGGTATCACCCTGTTCCAGCACTTGTTCTGGTACTTCGGCCACCCCGAGGTGTACGTGCTGGCGCTGCCGTTCTTCGGCATCGTCTCGGAGATCTTCCCGGTGTTCTCCCGTAAGCCGATCTTCGGCTACACCACCCTGATCTACGCCACGATCAGCATCGCTGCGCTGTCGGTGGCGGTGTGGGCCCACCACATGTACGTCACCGGGGCGGTGCTGCTGCCGTTCTTCAGCTTCATGACGTTCCTGATCGCGGTGCCTACCGGCATCAAGTTCTTCAACTGGATCGGCACGATGTGGAAGGGGCAGTTGACCTTCGAAACCCCGATGCTGTTTTCCCTCGGCTTCCTGGTCATCTTCCTGCTCGGTGGCCTCTCGGGTGTGCTGCTGGCCAGCCCGCCGCTGGACTTCCACGTCAGCGACACCTATTTCGTGATCGCGCACTTCCACTACGTGTTGTTCGGCGTGATCGTGTTCGCCACCTATGCAGGCATCTACTTCTGGTTCCCGAAGATGACCGGCCGGCTGCTCGACGAGCGGCTGGGCAAGCTGCACTTCTGGCTGACCGTCATCGGTTTCAACACCACCTTCCTGGTGCAGCACTGGCTCGGTAACGCGGGCATGCCGCGCCGCTACGCCGACTACCTGCCCACCGACGGGTTCACCACGCTGAACATCATCTCCTCGGTCGGGTCGTTCATCCTCGGCATCTCGATGCTGCCGTTCCTGTGGAACGTGTTCCGCAGCTGGCGTTACGGCGAGGTCGTCACCGTCGACGACCCGTGGGGTCACGGCAACTCGCTGGAGTGGGCCACCTCCTGCCCGCCGCCGCGGCACAACTTCACCGAACTGCCCAACATCCGTTCGGAGCGGCCGGCTTTCGAGTTGCACTACCCGCACATGATCGACCGGATGCGGGCCGAGGCCCACGTCGGGCGGTCTCACCACCCCGAGATCGAGAAGGCGAAAGCCTAACGGAGGTAAGCGACCTCGTCGCGCAGCCGCTCCCCTGCCGCCCGGACCGCAGCGACACTCGGTCCGGCGCGCAGGATCTCGCGCGAGACCGCGGGCAACAGCTGGCCGGGACGGGCGCCGCCGAGACCGCCGAGCGCCTCGGGCCGTCCGCCCTGCGCGCCGACACCGGGCACCAGCACCGGCCCGGCCAACTCGCTCACGTCGGGCACCTCGTCCAACGTTGCGCCGATCACCACCCCGACCGATCCCGGCTGCGGACGCCCGGCCCGGTTGACCGCCGCGGCGGCGTCGACGATGGACTGCGCCACCGTATGACCGTCGGTCACCGCCCGCTGCACCGAGGCACCCTCCGGATTGGACGTCGCGGCCAACACAAACACGCCCCGCCCGTTGGCCGCGGCGAGATCCAACAACGGTTGCAGCGAACCGAAACCGAGGTACGGCGATGCAGTCACCGCATCGGCCGCCAGCGGACCGTCACCGGCCCAGGCGTGGGCGTAGGCGGCCATCGTCGAGCCGATGTCGCCGCGCTTGGCATCGGCGAGCACCAGGACTCCGTCGGCGCGCAGCGCGGCGGTGGTGTGCTCCAGCACCGCGAAACCGGCCGAGCCGTAGGCCTCGAAAAACGCCACCTGGGGTTTGACGACGGCGAAGCCGGCATACGCCTGGACGCAGATGTCACAGAACCGCGCCAACCCGTCGGAGGTGACCGGTAGATCCCAGGCCCGCAACAGCTCCGGGTGCGGGTCGATGCCGACACACAACGGACCGCGAACAGCGATCGCGGCGGCCAGACGACTGCCGAAACCGATGTCACTCATGGCTGAGCGCCGCGTGCAGCTCCTGCAGCGAACGCACGTCGATATCGCCGCGGATACCCGCCTCGATGCCCTGCACGGCCGCCGAGGCACCCTGCACCGTGGTGACGCACGGGATGTTCATCGAGACCGCCGCCGAGCGGATCTCGTAACCGTCGATACGCGGGCCGGAATTGCCGTACGGGGTGTTGATCACCATGTCGACGTCGCCGGCGACAATCGCGTCGACCGCCGACATCGCCGGCCGCCCCTGCCCCGGTTCCTCGAAGTGTTTGCGCACGACGTCGCAGGGAATCCCGTTGCGCCGCAACATTTCCGCCGTCCCCTCGGTGGCCAGCACGCGGAAGCCGAGGTCGGCCAGCCGCTTGACCGGAAACACCAGCGAACGCTTGTCGCGGTTGGCCACCGACACGAAGATGGTGCCGGTGCTGGGCAGCGAACCGTAAGCCGCGGTCTGACTCTTGGCGAAGGCGCTGCCGAAGTCGTGGTCGATGCCCATCACCTCGCCGGTGGACTTCATCTCCGGTCCCAGCAATGAGTCGATGCCAGTGCCATCCGTGCGGCGGAACCGATGGAACGGCAGCACCGCCTCCTTCACCGCGATCGGGGCATTGGGCGCCGGGGTGGCACCGTCTCCGGTGCGGGCCAGCACACCTTCCTCGCGTAGTTGGGAGATGCTGGCGCCCAACATGACCCGGGCACAGGCTTTGGCCAGCGGAACCGCGGTGGCCTTGGACACGAACGGTACGGTACGGCTGGCGCGCGGGTTCGCCTCCAGCACGTAGAGCACATCGTCCTTGAGGGCGTACTGCACGTTGAGCAGTCCCACCACACCGACGCCGTGGGCGATCGCCTCGGTGGCTTTACGCACGGCTTCGATGTCGCTGCGCCCCAACGTGACCGGTGGCAGGGCGCACGCCGAGTCACCGGAGTGGATACCGGCCTCCTCGATGTGCTCCATCACCCCGCCGATGTAGACCTCGGTACCGTCACACAGCGCGTCGACGTCGATCTCGATGGCATCCTCGAGGAAACGGTCGACCAGGACCGGGTGCTCGGGTGAGAGCTGAGTGGCCCGGGTGATGTAGCCGTGCAGCGTCTTCTCGTCGTAGACGATCTCCATACCGCGCCCGCCGAGCACGTAGGACGGCCGGACCAGGACCGGATAGCCGATCCGGGCGGCGATCTCGCGAGCCTGCTCGAAACTGGTGGCGGTGCCGAACTTCGGGGCCGGCAACCCGGCGTTGGTCAGTACCTGACCGAACCGGCCCCGGTCTTCGGCCAGGTCGATCGCCTCGGGACGGGTACCGACGATCGGTACACCGGCATCGGCCAGCCGTTGCGCCAGACCCAACGGGGTCTGGCCGCCGAGTTGGACGATCACCCCCACCACACCGGGACCGCCCTGGCCGGACTGAGATTCGGCGTGGTAGACCTCGAGCACGTCCTCGAAGGTGAGCGGCTCGAAGTACAGCCGGTCGGCGGTGTCGTAGTCGGTGGACACCGTCTCGGGGTTGCAGTTGACCATGACGGTCTCGAACCCCGCCTCGCTCAACGTGGTCGCCGCATGCACACAGCTGTAGTCGAATTCGATGCCCTGCCCGATCCGATTCGGCCCCGAGCCCAGGATCAGCACCTTGGGTTTCTCGGTCTGGGGAGCCACCTCTGTCTCGGCGGACGGGTCCAGCTCGTAGCTGGAGTAGTGGTACGGCGTCTTGGCCTCGAACTCCGCGGCGCAGGTGTCGACGGTCTTGAAGACCGGATGGATGTCCAGCCGTTGCCGCAGCGCCCGCACACCGGCCTCGCCGGCCAGTTCCGGTCGCAGCGACGAGATCTGACGATCCGACAGGCCGCTGTGCTTGGCCCGGCGCAGCAGCTCCTCGTCGAGAACGGGGGCTTCGATCAGATCGCGCCGCAGCGCCACCAGCCCATTGATCTGGTCGACGAACCACGGGTCGACGCCGGAAGCCTGCGCGACCTCCTCGACACTGGCACCCAGCCGCAACGCGAGCTCGATGTCGTAGAGCCGCCCCTCGGTCGGGGTGCGCAGCCGCTCGAGCACCTCGGATGCCCAGCCGTCGTCGTCGGGGGCGGTCCAGAACCCGGCGCGGGTGGTCTCCAGGGAACGCATCACCTTGCCGAGCGCTTCGACGAAGTTGCGGCCCAACGACATCGCCTCGCCCACCGATTTCATGGTGGTGGTCAGCGTCGGGTCGGCGCCGGGGAACTTCTCGAAGGCGAATCGCGGCGCCTTGACCACCACGTAGTCCAGTGTCGGCTCGAAGCAGGCGGGGGTTTCCTTGGTGATGTCGTTGACGATCTCGTCGAGGGTGTAGCCGATGGCCAGCTTGGCGGCGATCTTGGCGATCGGGAAGCCGGTGGCCTTGGAGGCCAACGCGCTCGAACGCGACACCCGCGGGTTCATCTCGATGACGATCAGCCGGCCGTCCTTCGGGTCGACCGCGAACTGGATGTTGCAGCCACCGGTGTCCACACCGACTTCACGCAGGATCGCGATGCCCAGATCACGCATCTTCTGGTATTCGCGATCGGTCAGGGTCATCGCCGGTGCGACGGTCACCGAGTCACCGGTGTGCACCCCCATCGGGTCGACGTTCTCGATCGAGCAGACCACCACGACGTTGTCGCGGCCGTCGCGCATCAGTTCGAGCTCGTACTCCTTCCACCCGTAGATCGATTCCTCGATGAGCACATTCGCGCTGGGCGACGCCGCGAGCCCGTCGCCGGCCATCCGTTCGACGTCTTCGAGTGAATGCGCCATGCCCGAGCCCAGCCCACCCATCGTGAAGGAGGGGCGTACCACGACGGGAAGCCCGAGTTCGGCCACGGTCTCGCGGACCTCGGCCATGGTGAAGCAGACCCGCGATTTCGCGGACTCGCCACCGACTTTGGCGACGATGTCCTTGAACTTCTGCCGGTCCTCACCGCGCTGGATGGCGTCGAAGTCCGCCCCGATCAGTTCGACGCCGTAGCGCTCCAGTGCGCCGTTCTCGTAGAGTGCGACGGCGGTGTTCAGCGCGGTCTGGCCGCCCAGGGTGGCCAGCAATGCGTCGATCCGGTTGCCGCGCGCCGCCTGTTGGGCGATCACCTTCTCGACGAAGGCCGCGGTGATGGGTTCGACGTAGGTGTAGTCGGCGTATTCGGGGTCGGTCATGATCGTCGCGGGGTTGGAGTTCACCAGGCTGACGGTCAGTCCTTCGGCCCGCAGCACGCGGCAGGCCTGGGTGCCCGAATAGTCGAATTCGCAGGCCTGGCCGATGACGATCGGCCCAGAGCCGATGACCAGGACGTGCTTGAGGTCGGTGCGGCGTGGCATTTAGCGGACCCTCCCTGCGCGAGCGCGCGCAAACTGTACGGAAGTGGCGGCGTGTCGTGTACTGACACGCACGCTCGCGGTGGAAGGCGCGGTCATCTGCGGCCGTCCATCAGGTGCACGAATTGGTCGAACAGGTAATTGGCGTCGTGCGGGCCGGCTGCGGCCTCGGGGTGGTACTGCACCGAGAACGCCCGTCCGCTGGCGAGTTTGATGCCCTCGACCACTCCGTCGTTGGCACAGGTGTGGCTGACCACCGCGGGCCCGAAGTCGGTGTCGAAGTGTTCACCGGCCTCGCCTTCCAGCGCGAAGCCGTGATTCTGCGCGGTGATCGCGACCGCGCCGGTCGCATGATCGATGACCGGCACGTTGATCCCGCGATGGCCGAACACCATCTTGTAGGTCGAGCGGCCCAGCGCTCGACCCAGGATCTGGTTGCCGAAACAGATTCCGAACAGCGGGATGTCGGCGCCGAGCACCTCGCGCGTCACCGCGACGACGTCGTCGGCGGTCGCCGGGTCACCGGGCCCGTTGGACAGGAACACCCCGTCGGGCTTCAGGTCGGCGATCTGCTCGAAGCTGGCCGACGACGGCAACACGTGGGTCCGGATACCCCGCAGGGCGAAGTTACGCGGCGTGTTGGTCTTGATGCCCAGGTCCAGCGCGACGACGGTGAAGCGTTGCGTCCCTTCGGGTTCCACGACATAGGTCTGCGGCGTACTGACCTGGCCGGCGAGGTCGGCGCCGAGCATGGCGGGCTGGCTGCGCACCCGGTTCAGCATCTCCTCGGGGGTCGCGACGGCCGGCCCGGAGAACACCCCGGCGCGCATCGAGCCGCGGGTGCGCAGGTGGCGCACCACGGCGCGGGTGTCGATGCCGGCGATCCCGACGACGTTCTGCCGCTTGAGCTCGTCGCCGAGCGTGCCGGTGGCCCGCCAGTTCGACGCCCGCGGCGACGGGTCGCGCACGGCGTAGCCGGCTACCCAGATCTTGTCGCCCCGGCTCTCGGCGTCCTCGTGGTTCCAGCCGGTGTTGCCGATCTGCGGGGCGGTCGCCACCACGATCTGGCGGTGGTAGCTGGGATCGGTCAGGGTCTCCTGGTAGCCGGACATGCCGGTGGAGAACACCGCCTCACCCAGGGTCTCTCCGACCGCGCCGAATTCGGTGCCGGTATAGACGCGCCCGTCTTCCAGCACAAGGTGGGCTCTCCCGGTCACGCTGCTTCTCCTGTTGTTGTCCAGCGGGCATAGTCACGGCGGTCGTCGCCGCGGAAGCCCGTATCGATCTCGGTTCCTGAGGGCAGCCGCCAGCGGATCGCCAGGATCCCGGCCGGCGACTCGGACCTGGTGCGGCCCGGGATGACTTTTCCGGCCAAGCCCCGTTCGGTGCGGATCGCGGTGATGGCATCCTGCGGGATCCAGATCGGCGTGGCCCCGGAGCGCTCGAGCAGGATTCCCTCGGGGTAGCGGGTCAGCACCGCCTTGGACCGGTAACCCAGGTCACCGGCGGCGATGCGTTCCAGCCACTGACTTGCCAGCGTACTGCCCACGTAGAGCCCTCTGGTCGGCGCGACGATCGCCGAGCTGAGCAGGTCGGGCATCGCCGGGAACTCGCCGAGCAGCGCGGACTGCCGCTCAGCGCGATGTTTCCAGCCGCGCAACATCCGTCGAATGAGCACACCGATGATGACGACGATCACAAACGCGAAGACGAACGACCCGACTGCGGTACCGGTGTTCATGCGCGATCCGCCTGCGCTACTCGCCGAGCATTCATGACACGGGGCTCTTCCCGTCCCGCGCCGTCACGGTGCCCCGCAGCAGTGTCGCGGTCACGGTCGCCGGCAGTTCCATCGTGGCGAAAGGGGTGTTGGCCGACCGGCTGGCCAGTTCGGTGCCTGCCACGGTCCAGGTGGTGTCCGGGTCGACGACCACGAGGTTGGCCGGCTCCCCCACCTCCAGCGGCCGCCCCTGGTCGTCCAGGCCGACGATGCGGGCCGGGTTCTCGCTCATCACCCGGGCGACACCGCGCCAGTCCAGCAGCCCGGGCTGCACCATCGTGGCGACGACGACCGACAGTGCGGTCTGCAGGCCGAGCATGCCCGGCCGCGCCCGGGAGAACTCGCAGCACTTCTCGTGCTCGGCATGCGGCGCGTGGTCGGTGGCCACACAGTCGAGCACTCCGTCGGCCAGCGCGCGGCGTAATGCCTGGGCGTCGCTGGCCTCGCGCAGCGGCGGGTTGACCCGGTTCACGCCGTCGTAGGTCGTCAGCCGGCTGTCGTCGAGCATGAGGTGGTGCGGGGTGACCTCGGCGGTGATCGAAATACCTTGCTGTTTAGCCCATTTGATCAGCTCCACGGTGCCGGCGGTGGAGGCGTGGCAGATGTGCACCCGGGCTCCCGCGTCGCGGGCCAGGATCGCATCACGCGCGACGATCGACTCCTCGGCAGAGCGCGGCCAGCCGGCCAGGCCGAGCCGGGCGGCGGTGGGCCCCTCGTGGGCGACGGCACCGACGGTCAGCCGGGGCTCCTCGGCGTGCTGGGCGATGAGCACACCCAGCCCGGTGGCGTACTCCAGCGCCCGGCGCATCACCAGCGGGTCGTGCACACAGATACCGTCGTCGGAGAACATCTTCACCTGTGCCACACCGGCTGCCATCAGTCCCATCTCGGTGAGCTGCTTACCCTCCAGCCCGACCGTGACGGCGCCGACCGGGTGCACGTCGACCAGGCCGACCTGCTGACCTCGCCGCCACACGTGGTCGGTCACCACCGGACTGTCGGCCACCGGATCGGTGTTGGCCATCGCGAACACCGCGGTGTAGCCACCGAGAGCCGCTGCCGCCGAGCCGGTTTCGATGTCCTCGGCGTATTCGCGACCCGGCTCGCGCAGGTGGGTGTGCAGGTCCACAAAGCCGGGTAACAGCACCTGGCCGGGCGCATCGATGACGTCGGCACCTTTGGGCAGCGGGAGGTCGGGGCCGATCTCGGCGATCTGCCCGTCGGCCACCAGCACATCGACCCGGTCGCCCTCGCCGTAGAGCCGCACCCCGCGGATCAGGATCCCACTCACACGCTCACCGCCTCTTCCGTGCCGACCAGCAGATGGAAGAGCACCGCCATCCGCACGTGCACACCGTTGGAAACCTGTTGCAGCACCGCCGATTGCGACGAGTCGGCGGCGGCGAAGGAGATCTCCATCCCGCGCAGCATCGGACCGGGGTGCATCACCACGGCATGTCCGGGCAGCATGGCTTGCCTGCGGTCGGACAAGCCGTAGCGAATCGAGTATTCCCGTTCCGAGGGGAAGAACCCGCCGTTCATCCGCTCGGCCTGCACCCGCAGCATCATCACCGCGTCGGCAGCCGGCAGTTCGGCGTCGAGATCGTGCGACACGGTGACCGGCCAGTCCGCCACCCCCACCGGCAGCAGGGTCGGCGGCGAGACCAGGACCACCTCGGCGCCGAGGGTGTCGAGCAGGGTCACGTTGGAGCGCGCCACCCGGCTGTGCAGGATGTCGCCGACGATGACCACCCGCCGGCCCTCGATGTCCCCGAGTCGCTGGCGCAGGGTCAGCGCGTCCAGCAACGCCTGGGTGGGGTGCTCGTGGGTGCCGTCGCCGGCGTTGACCACGCAGGGGCCGGTGCCGTCGGCCTCGAGAGTCCAGTCGGCAAGTTGCTGGGCCGCGCCGGAGGCGGGGTGCCGGATGATCAGTGCGTCGGCGCCCGCGGCGCGCAGCGTCAGCGCGGTGTCGCGCAGCGACTCCCCCTTGGACACCGAGGAACCGGATGCGCTGACGTTGATCACGTCCGCACTCATCCACTTGCCGGCCACCTCGAACGACACCCTGGTGCGGGTCGAGTTCTCGTAGAACATCGTGATGATGGTGCGCCCGCGCAGCGTGGGTAGCTTCTTGACCTCGCGGCCCAGCAGCGCCTGCCGGAACCGGTCGGCGTTGTCCAGGATCGCGGTGGCCTCATCGCGGGACAGGTCGGCGGCCGAGAGTAAATGCCGGATGGTCACGATTGTCTGCTCTTCGCGCAAGCGCTCATCAATGGCTCTCTGCTCTTCGCGCAAGCGCTCATCAATGGCTCTCTGCTCTTCGCGCAAGCGCTCATCGATGGCCCTCTGCTCTTCGCGCAAGCGCTCATCAATGGCCCTCTGCTCTTCGCGCAAGCGCTCATCACCTCGCCGGCCCTCCCTGCGGTGCGATCCAGATGCCTTCGATGTCGTCGTCCTCCAGCAGCCGCACCTTGACGTTCTCGGCGCGTGAGGTGGGCACGTTCTTGCCGACGTAGTCCGCGCGGATCGGCAGCTCACGGTGGCCGCGATCGACGAGCACCGCCAACTGCACCGCCTTCGGCCGGCCGATATCCCGCAGCGCGTCCAGCGCCGAGCGCACGGAGCGCCCGGTATAGAGCACATCGTCGACCAGGATCACCAAGGCGTTGTCGATGCCACCGGCGGGGATGGACGTCTCCTCCAGCGCGCGGGGCGGCTTGAAGTCCAAGTCGTCGCGGTACAGCGTGATGTCGAGCCCGCCGCGCTCGACGGTGACGCCGCAGAATTCGTGGATCTTGGCGGCCAACCGGTTGGCCAAGGTGACACCCCGGGTGGGGATGCCCAACAGGATCACCCGTGGTGCGTCGGGCGCGTCCAGAGCGGTCTTCTCGATGATCTGATGCGCGATGCGGGAAACGGTTCTCGCGACGTCCGCATCGGACATCAATTCGCGGTCGGTGGAGCCCACGAGCTTTCCGGACCTCCTTCTCCGCCTCTCTGGACGGATCGTTAAAGGATGTCGAACTGTCGGGCAGCTTAGCACTGGGCCGGCGATGTGCCCGAACCCGATATCGGCGGCGCCGGCGTGTTCGCCACCACACGGCAACGTCGAGATGGCGTTCTCCGATCGTATGGGCCCGACGCCCGTCAGTAGACTCCTCCCGGTGAACCTCGCGGACAATCGCAGCTCCGTCGTGCAGGCAACCGATGCCGGACTGCTCTCCGGTGCCGTCACTCTCGTCTGGCAGCACGGCAAGGTACTTCAGGTCAACGAGATCGGCTACCGCGACGTCGAAGCGGGGCTGCCGATGCAACGCGACACGATCTTCCGAATCGCGTCCATGACCAAGCCGGTGACCGTGGCGGCGGCGCTGTCCTTGGCCGAGGAAGGCAAACTGGCGTTGTCGGATCCGGTCACCCGGTGGCTGCCCGAACTGTCCGATATGCAGGTACTGGTCGATCCGGCAGGCTCGCTGGAACACACCGTGCCCGCCCGCCGCCCGATCACCATCGACGATCTGATGACCCACCGCAGCGGGCTGGCCTACATGTTCTCGGTGGGCGGTCCGCTGAGCCGGGCCTACGGGCAGGTGTCGCTGCGCCAGGATCAGGACCACTGGCTGGCCGAGCTCGCCCAGCTTCCGTTGGTCCACCAGCCCGGTGAACGACTGACCTACAGCCACGCCACCGATGTGCTCGGCATCCTCGTGTCACGGATCGAAGGCAAGTCCCTGCACGCCGTACTGACCGAGCGAGTGTTCGAGCCGCTCGGTATGGCCGACAGCGGCTTCTTCATCACTCCCGACAAGCGCGCCCGGGCGGCCACCATGTACCGCCTCGACGAGGAGACCGGCCTGCATCACGACGCGATGAGCCCGATTCCGGTCACCGAGCCGCGGTTCTGCCAGGGCGGCGCCAGCCTGGTGACGACTGTCGACGACTATCTGCGGTTTGCCCGGATGCTGCTGGAGGGCGGTGCGGTCGACGGCGTCCGGGTGCTCTCCGAGGAGTCGGTGCGGCTGATGCGCACCGACCGGCTCACCGACGCCCAGAAGCGCGACCCGTTCCTGGGCATGCCGTTCTGGGTGGGCCGCGGCTTCGGGTTGAACCTGTCCGTGGTGACCGACCCGGCCAAGTCCGCGCAGCTGTACGGCCCGGGCGGGCTCGGCACCTTCAGCTGGCCGGGCGCCTACGGGACCTGGTGGCAGGCCGACCCGGCCAACGACCTGATCCTGCTCTACCTGATCCAGAACTATCCGAACCTGAGCGCACCCGCCGCCGCGGTGGCCGGCAACACCTCGCTGGCCAAGCTTCAGTCGGCCCAACCGAAGTTCGTCCGCCGCACTTACGCCGCGCTGGGCTTGTAGTCAGGCCTTCTGCTCCACCAGCACTGCCGTCGAACCGGCCCCGGCCTCGTCCCGCGCAGACCGGCCTCCTCGGCGACGACCGCCGCCGCGGCCCAATCATGCTCGCCGAGATCGGTTTCCACGAATCCGTCGAGAGTGCCCTCGGCGACGGCGCAGATCGCCAGGGCAGTGTAGGGACGCGTTGGGAACAGACAGTACGAAAACGAAAGGGAATCACATGGCCGATTGGGTGCGAGAGCTCTTCTCCGTACAGAAGCCCGTCATCGCGATGCTTCACCTCTCCGCGCTGCCGAGTGATCCCGGATTCGACACCCGCGCGGGCCTGTCGGCCGTGGTCGACCGTGCCAAAGAGGAACTGGACGCACTCCAACAAGGCGGCGTCGACGGCATCATGATCTCCAATGAATTCAGCCTGCCGTACCTGACCAAGACCGAACCGATCACCGCGATCACGATGGCACGCATCATCGGTCAGCTGCTGGATGACATCTCGATTCCCTACGGCGTCAACGTCTTGTGGGACGGTCGCGCATCGATCGACCTCGCGGTGGCGACCGGGGCGCAATACGTGCGGGAGATCTTCACCGGGGTGTACGCCAGTGACTTCGGGCTATGGGACACCAACGTCGGCGAAGTCGCGCGTCACCGGGTCCGGGTCGGTGGCGCCGGCGTGCGACTGTTCTTCAACATCGTGCCGGAGTCGGCCACCTACCTCGCCCAGCGTGACCTGGCATCGATCACCCGCACCACGGTTTTCGCCACCCTTCCGGACGCCATCTGCGTCTCCGGGCTCACCGCCGGCGCACCAACGGATCTCGAGGCGCTCTCGATCGTCAAGCAGTCGGCGGGAGCCGTCCCGGTATTCGTCAACACCGGAGTCAAGGCGGACAACGTCGCTGACCAACTGGCGCTGGCCGACGGGGCGATCGTCGGAACCTACTTCAAAGAAGGCGGCGTCTTCGAAAACCGCGCCCAGCGGGAGCGGGTGGCAGAGCTGATGGCGAACGCCAAAGCGGCCCGCTGAGTTTCGCGGCGCCGCCGCGCCCGCTCCGTCACGCCTCGGGCGCGCTCCCCCGCACCGCGGCGGCCGCCGCGCGAATCTGCGGGGTCACCAGCATCACCTGGCCGAGCACCCCGTTGACGAATCCGGGCGACTCGTCGGTGGACAGTTCCTTGGCCAGCTCTACCGCCTCGTCGACGGCCACCGGTTCCGGCACATCCTCGGCATGCAGCAGTTCCCACACCGCCACCCGCAGGATCGCCCGATCCACCGCGGGCAGCCGCTCCAACGTCCAGCCCTGCAGGTGCGAGGTGATCAGTTCGTCGATGTGCGCGGCGTGCTCGGTGACGCCGCGTGCGACGGTCACCGTGTACGGATTCAGCAGCGACACATCCGGATTCGCGTCGGACAGCGCGATGCGCCCCTCGGCCACCTCGGCGGGGGTCAGTCCCCGGGCCTCGGCCTCGAAGAGCAGGTCAACCGCGCGCTTGCGCGCCTGATGCCGACCCTTGTCGGCTTTGCGGTCTGCCATATCAGGCGCTCACGCGCCCGGCCATGCCGTTAGGCATTCACACGCCCGAGGTAGCTGCCGTCGCGGGAATCCACCTTGAGCTTGTCGCCGGTGTTGATGAACAGCGGCACCTGGATCTCGGCACCGGTCTCCAGAGTCGCCGGCTTGGTGCCTGCGCTGGACCGGTCGCCCTGCAGGCCCGGCTCGGTGCTGGCGACCAGCAGCTCGACGGTGACCGGCAGTTCCAGGTACAGCGGTGCACCCTCGTTGAACGCGATCTGCACCGGCATCCCCTCGAGCAGGAAATCGGCTGCCCGGCCGACCAGGGACTCCGGCAGCGGATGCTGCTCGTAGTCCTCGGAGTCCATGAACACGAAATCCGAACCGTCGCGGTAGAGGTAGGTGGCGTCGCGCCGGTCGACCGTGGCGGTCTCCACCTTGACCCCGGCGTTGTAGGTCTTGTCGACGACCTTGCCGGAGAGCACGTTCTTGAGTTTGGTGCGCACGAACGCCGGGCCCTTGCCGGGCTTGACGTGCTGGAATTCGATGATCTGCCAGAGCTGGCCGTCGATGTTCAGCACGAGGCCGTTCTTGAAATCGGCAGTGGTTGCCACAGTTGGTCGTTCTCCTAGGTCAAAATGGTCAGTTCCTTGGGGAACCGGGTCAGCAGTTCGCTCCGCTCGCCGACGACCAGGGTGTCCTCGATGCGGACGCCGCCACGGTCGGGCAGGTAGACACCGGGTTCCACGGTCACCACGGAGCCAGCAAGCAGTGTACCGGCGGCCGCCGAGTTGATTCCCGGCGCTTCGTGGATCTGCAATCCGACGCCGTGCCCCAGGCCGTGACCGAAGTGCTCGCCGTAGCCGGCGTCGACGATGACCTCGCGGGCGGCGCCATCCACCTCGCTGAGGGTGGCGCCCACCTCGAGCGCCTCCCGCCCGGCACGCTGAGCCTCCGACACCAGGGTGTAAATGTCGCGCTGCCACCCGGCTGCCTCGCCGAGGACGAAAGTGCGGGTCATGTCGGAGTGGTAGCCACCGACCAGTGCACCGAAGTCGATCTTGACGAAGTCACCCGCCGCGAGCACCGCGTCGGTGGGCCGATGATGCGGTATCGCCGAGTTGGCGCCGGCGGCCACGATGGTCTCGAAGGACGGCCCGTCCGCGCCGTGTTCGAGCATCAGCGCCTCCAGGTCGCGGCCCACCGCCCGCTCGGTGCGTCCCGGCCGCAACCCGCCGCCCGCCACCAGGGCGGCCAGCGCCGCGTCCGCGGCCTCGCACGCCAGCCGCAGCAGCGCCACCTCGCCGGCGTCCTTCACCTCCCGCAGCGCCTCCACAAGGCCGGAGGCCCGCACCAGCTCGACGGCCGGCTCGTCACCGAGCGCACCCGCCAGTACGTCGAACCCGTCGACGGTGACGACATGGCTCTCGAAACCGATCCGGCGGGCCCCGTCGGCGATGGCACGCCCCACCAAATGCCGCCCGCACGCCCGCTCGATGACGGTTTCCAGGTCGGGCGCCTGGTGGGCGGCCTGGGTGCGGTAGCGGCCATCGGTGGCCAGCACCGACGGCGTGTCGCCGGCGAACACCAGCAGCGCCGCATTCGATCCGGTGAATCCCGACAGATATCGGACATTGACCAGGTCACTGACCAGGATCGCGTCCATCCCGTCGGCCACCAGCCGGGCGGCCAGCCGATCCCGGCGTTGGGAATGTGTCACGGGTGCTGACGGTACTCGCTACGCTGATGCCCCATGAATACGTGGTTGTTACGCGGACTGGCCTTTGCCGCCGGAATGGTGGTCGTCCGTCTGGTGCAGGGCACGCTGATCAACCTGTATGAAACCAAAGCCGCTCTGATCAGCATCGTGCTGGTCGTGCTGTTCGGCATCGCGGCGTTCGTCTGGGGTCTGCTCGACGGCCGGGCCGACGCAAACGCCAACCCCGACCCGGACCGGCGTCGCGACCTGGCCATGACCTGGCTGCTGGCCGGGCTGGTCGCTGGGGTGGTCAGCGGCCTGGTGGCCTGGGTGATCTCGCTGTTCTACCAAAGTCTCTATGTCGAGGGCCTGATCAGCGAGCTCACCGTGTTCGCGGCGTTCACCGCGCTGGTGGTGTTCATCCCCGCCATCGCCGCGGTGTCCATCGGCCGGTGGATGGTGGACCGTAAGAGGCCGCCGCAGGTGCGCCGGCGGGTGACCGACGGTGGCGCGGACACCGACGTCTTCGAGGCGGTCCGCGACGACGACCGGACCGGTCCGATCGCCGGGCTGACCCACGGCGAATCCGCCGCCGAGGAGCAGACCTCGGCGGTGGCCACCGCCGAGCGCGACGAGCCCACCGAGGTCATCGACTACCCCGAGGACAAGCACCCGGACAAGCCCTGACCGGCCGCCGCCGTACTAGATCGTGTCGAGCGGCAGCCAGCCGTCCACGTCGAAGCCGTCCGCGCTCGCGGTGATCCTCGGGCCCCCGGATCCGGGGTAATGCGCGGGAACAACCATCGCCTTGGCCTGTGCCGCCTCACCGAACACCCGTCGACGGGTGCTGCGCGCGGCGACGGGGTCGACGTCGAACGCGCAGGCGTCGTCGGGCCGGCGGATCTGGATCGGACAGTGCGTGAGGTCGCCGACGAACACCGCCGGGCGGCCCGCGTCCAACCAGAGCACCGAGGAACCGGGCGTGTGCCCGGCCGCCGGGCGCAGCCGAAGTGACGGGCTGATCTCCACCTCGCCGGTCCACAGCTGGATCTGCTCGGCGACCGGAAACACACTGTCGGCCAACACCGCTCGCATACCGTCGTTCTCCCCGTCGCCGCCGGGACCGAAGAACCGGTAGTCGGCCTCCGGCATCACGTAGCGCGCGTTGGGAAAGGTGGGCACCCACCGGCCGCCCACCAGATGGGTGTTCCAGCCGACGTGGTCGGTGTGCAGGTGAGTGTTGACCACGACGTCCACGGCGCCCGGGTCGAAACCGGCCGCGGCGAAGTCGGCGAGGAAGTCGGTGCGCAGGTGATCCAATGGCGGCATATGCGGGCGGTCACGGTCGTTGCCGACGCCGGTATCGACCACCACGACCAGACCGTCGACCTCGATCACCCAGGACTGCATCGCGATTCGCCACTGGTCGGCTTGCGCGTCCCAGAAGTGCGGCGACAGCAGGTCGGCATTGTCGGCCCACGCCTGCGCCGGAGTGTCGGCGAACAACGATGTCCGCATCTGCACCTGGGTCTCGACGACGCGGGTGACGGCGGCACCGCCCAGCGTCATCCGGTTGCGCACCAGCGTCCCCGGCTATTCAGTGGGCAGGTCGAGCGTGGCCAGATACCGCAGGGCCAGCAGATAGCCCTGCACTCCGAGACCGACGATCACCCCGGTGGCCACCGCGCTCAAGTAGGAGTGGTGCCGAAACTCTTCCCGCGCATGCACGTTGGAGATGTGCACCTCGATCAACGGTGCCCGCAGCTCCGCGCAGGCGTCCCGCAGCGCTATCGAGGTGTGGGTCAGCGCGCCGGCGTTGAGGATCACCGGGTCGCCGGCATCAGCGGCGGCGTGCAGCCAGTCCACAAGCTGTCCTTCGCTGTTGGACTGCCGAACGACCGCGGTGAGGCCGAGCTCGCTCGCCTGGGCCTCGATCAGGGTGACCAGGTCGTCATAGCTGACGCTGCCATAGATCTCCGGCTCACGGCGGCCCAGCCGATTCAGGTTGGGGCCGTTGAGAACCAGCACCGTGGTCATCGGGCGACCTCCGCGTAGGCCGCCGCCAGCAGCGCCGGATCCGGGCCCTCCAACCGGCCGGGCTTGGCCAGCCCGTCGAGCACAACGAAGCGCAGCACCCCAGACCGGGTCTTCTTGTCGCCGGCCATGGACTCGACGAGCTCGGACAGCGCGTCGGGGTCGTAGCTGACCGGCAATCCCAGCGAGGTCAGGATGGTGCGGTGCCGCGCCGCGGTGGCGTCGTCGAGCCGGCCGGCCAACCGGCCGAGTTCCGCGGCGAACACCAGCCCCACCGACACCGCGGCACCGTGGCGCCAGCGGTAGCGCTCACGACGCTCGATGGCATGGGCCAGCGTGTGGCCATAGTTGAGGATCTCCCGTAGCGCCGACTCCTTCTCGTCTGCCGCCACCACCTCCGCCTTGACCGCGATGGCCCGCCGGATCAGCTCGGGCAGCACGGGGCCGGTCGGGTCCAGCGCAGCCTGCGGGTCGGCTTCGATGAGTTCCAGAATCCGCGGGTCGGCGATGAAGCCGGCCTTGACGATCTCGGCCATCCCGGCCACCAGCTCGTTGCGCGGCAACGTCTCCAGCGTGGCCAGGTCGACCAGCACGGCTGCCGGCTGATGAAAGGCACCGACCAGATTCTTGCCGGCGTCGGTGTTGATGCCGGTCTTGCCGCCGACGGCGGCGTCGACCATGGCCAACAGGGTGGTCGGAATGTGGACGATGTCCACTCCGCGCAGCCAGGTCGCCGCGGCGAAGCCGGCCACGTCGGTCGCCGCGCCGCCGCCAAGGCTGACCAGGGCGTCTTTGCGCCCGATCCCGATGCGCCCCAAGACTTCCCAGATGAACCCGACGACAGGCAGGTCCTTGCCGGCCTCGGCGTCGGGGATCTCGATGCGGTGGGCATCGACACCCTTGTCGGCCAGGTAGGCACGGATGGCCTCGGCGGTCTGGGCCAGCACCGGCTGGTGCAGAATGGCCACCTTGTGCCGGGAGCCGAGCAGTGGGCCGAGCTCGTCGAGGAGGCCGGTGCCGACGATCACCGGATACGGCGGGTCGACGGCGACCTCGATGGTCACCGGCGAAGTGGTCTCTGTCATTTGCGGGCTCCGGCGCGACGGGCGGCCAACGCCGCCGGGGTGGCGGGGGTGACCGGTTCTGAATCGAGGGACTGGGCGGGTTTGGTTGGGCCCGAACGCTTTTCAGTGTCCGGCGACGGAGAACGACGCCAGGGTGGTCGGCGCCGGCGGGGCGGCTGCGGGTTCTCCAAGCGCGCCACGATGTGGCGTACCACCGCACCGGGGTTGCGCCGGTTGGTGTTGACCCGGATCGTCGCGACCCGCCGATAGAGCGGCACACGGTCGTTCATCAGCTTGCGGTACTTCTCGGCGTGATCGGGCCCGGCCAGCAGCGGGCGGACGGTGGTGCCGCTGGTGCGGCGCACCCCTTCGGCCGCACTGATCTCGAGGAAGATCACGGTCTGACCGGCCAGCGCCTCGCGCACCCCGGGGGTGGTGACCGCGCCCCCGCCCAGCGACAGGATGCCGTCGTGGGTCTGCAGGGCCTCGCGAATGACCTCTTCTTCGATGCGGCGGAACTCCGCCTCGCCGTCCCCGGTGAAGATCTCGGCGATGGTGCGGCCGGTCTTCTCCTCGATGGCGGCGTCGGTGTCCAGCAGCGTGAGCCCCATCGATTTGGCCAGCCGCCGCCCGATGGTGGATTTGCCCGAGCCGGGCAATCCGATCAGGACGGCTTTAGGCGCCATCGCACTACCCCGACGCCCGGACCGGCGCGTCCGACGGCATCCGTTCGGCCACCGCCTGCAGATATCCGTGGACGTTGCGCCGGGTCTCTTCCAACGAGTCCCCGCCGAACTTCTCCAGCACGGCGCGGGCCAGCACCAGGGCGACCATGGTCTCGACCACGACGGCGGCCGCCGGCACAGCACACACGTCGGAACGCTGGTGGATGGCCACCGCCTCTTCGCCGGTGGCCATGTCGACAGTGGCCAGCGCGCGCGGCACCGTGGAGATGGGCTTCATGGCTGCCCGAACGCGCAGCGGCAGTCCGTTGGTCATGCCGCCTTCCAGGCCACCGGCCCGGTTGGTGGAGCGGACCACCCCGTCGGCGCCGGGGAACATCTCGTCGTGCGCCTGACTGCCTCGGCGGCGAGCCGTCTCGAAGCCGTCGCCGATCTCCACACCCTTGATGGCCTGAATGCCCATCACCGCACCGGCGAGCTGGCTGTCCAGCCGGTTCTCGCCGCTGGTGAACGAGCCGAGGCCGATCGGCAGTCCGTGGGCGACGACCTCCACGACACCACCCAGGGTGTCTCCGTCGCGCTTGGCGGCCTCGATCTGCTCGATCATGTCGGTCTCGGCGGCCTTGTCGAAGGCGCGGACCGGGCTGTCGTCGATACGGGCCAGGTCCCCCGCCGCCGGCGGCGGCCCGTCGTACGGACGCGACTCACCGATCGAGATGACATGGGACAGCACCTCGACTCCGAGGGCCTGGCGCAGAAAGGCGCGGGCCAGGGTGCCGGCGGCCACCCGTGCGGCGGTCTCACGGGCGCTGGCCCGTTCGAGCACGGGGCGGGCGTCGTCGAATCCGTACTTGAGCATGCCGGCAAAGTCCGCGTGGCCGGGCCGGGGCCGGGTCAGCGGGGCGTTGCGCGCCACCGACAACGCCTGCTCGTCGACCGGGTCGGCGGCCATCACCGTCTCCCACTTGGGCCATTCGGTGTTGCCGATCTCGACAGCGATCGGGCCGCCGAGCGTGGCGCCGTGCCGGACCCCGGCCAACACCGTGACCTGGTCCTGCTCGAACTTCATCCGGGCACCTCGGCCGTAACCCAGCCGGCGCCGGGCCAGCTGTTCGGCGATGTCCCCGGAGCTGACCTGCACGCCGGCGACCATGCCCTCGACCACGGCTACCAGCGCGCGGCCGTGGGATTCACCGGCGGTCGTCCATCGCAACACGCGTCCCATCCTCCCACGCCGGTCATAAGAGACCCAATCTGCTTTTCCCTCGCCGGGGTGTTCGCCACGCGGCGAGGGGGTAACCGGCTGCCCAGGAGGACATCATGCGCAACGCGGTCATCGCCGCCGCAGCGAGCTGCGTGATGTTCATGATCGCGTTCGTCACCGGCAGCGTCTGGGCCTCGGTCGGGGTGATCGCCCTGGCGGTGGCCGGACTGCTGCTGGTCGCCGGGGATGCGCGGGCGCAGAGAAGACCTCAGGGAAGACCGGGACGAGAGGGGCGCGACGAAGAGCCGACCGAGAGCACCCCGGCTTTGACGCCCGACGACTTCGCTCCCGACATCAGCGACGGCCGACCCGATGGCAACGCCGGTGACGTGGACGACGTAACGCGGTCCGGGGGCATCGCAGATGAATACCGTGACGATCCCTTCCCGTTCGGTGAGCCCCTTCGCGTGGCGGACGACCCCGGCGAAGGCAGGACCCGGTCGCCGTCGCGCCCCGGCGGATGACGACACCCGTATGCGCACATGTCCCGAAAGGACTCGATGACCACCGCACGACTGCACACCGACCCGCGTTCACTCGATCAGGCCAGGCGCACCATCGACGCCGTGTCGGCGGCATTCTCAACCAAGGTGGTCGGACAGCAGAACCTGCGGGAGTCGCTGCTGATCGGGCTGGCCGCCGGCGGCCACGTCCTCATCGAGAGCGTTCCCGGGCTGGCCAAGACCACCGCCGCCCGGGTGATCGCCGAGGCCGTCGCCGGCGGGTTCGGCCGTATTCAGTGCACCCCGGATCTGCTGCCCAGCGACATCATCGGCACCCAGGTGTACGAGGCGGCCACCAATTCGTTCGTCACCCAACTCGGTCCCGTGCACACCAATATCGTCCTGCTCGACGAGATCAACCGGTCCAGCGCCAAGACGCAGAGCGCGATGCTCGAGGCGATGGAGGAGCGCCAGACCACCATCGCCGGAACGGTCTACCCCATGCCCGAGCCGTTCCTGGTGGTCGCCACGCAGAATCCGGTCGACCAGGAGGGCACCTATCCCCTCTCGGAGGCGCAGACCGACCGGTTCATGCTCAAGGACGTGGTGGCCTATCCCTCGGTCACCGAGGAGGTGGAGATGATCCACCGGATGGATGCCGGCCGCTACGACCGGGGCCGCCCCAGCGCCCCGGTGGTGGGTCTCGACGACGTTCGCGCCCTGCAGCGCGTGGTTCGCCAGGTGCACCTGGATCCGGCACTGGTCCGCTACGCCAGTGAATTGGTCGCCGTCAGCCGCGACCCGCAGCGATTCCTGCCGCCGAAGTTGGCCCGGCTCGTCGAGTACGGCGCCAGCCCGCGCGCCACCATCGCGTTTTGCCGCGCGGCCCGGGCGTTGGCCGTCCTGTCCGGGCGCGGCCACGTCATCCCCGACGACATCGCCGCCCTGGCCCACCGGGTGCTGCGGCACCGACTCGTCCTGGGCTTCGAGGCCGCAGCAGCCGGGATCACCGCCGAGGCCGTCATCGACGCCATCCTGCACTCCGTGCGGGTTCCCTGAGGCTCGGCGTGGGCCAACATCTCAACCGGGCGAAGCGCTACTTCGGCTCCGACGCCCGCGGTCTTCTCGACGGTGGCCGGTACTCGTTACTGCACAGCCGGAGCCTCGAGTTCGACGACCTGCGACCCTACGTGCCCGGCGACGACGTCCGCGACATCGACTGGAAGGCCACCGCACGCTCGGGCACCGTGCTGATCAAACGCTTCGTATCCGAGAAGCACCACAAGATCCTGCTGGTGGCCGACGCGGGCGTCAACATGACCGCCCTCGCTGCGGGCGGGGAGCTCAAACGCGATGTGGCAGCAGCCATCCTGGGCTCGTTCGGGTTGATCACCATGGGCCGCGCCGACGAGATCGGGATGGTCTACGGAGATGTGCGCGGATGTGTGCGCATCCGGCACCGACGCGGTGAAACCCATATCGAGGCCTTGCTGGACCGGTTCTACCGGCACACCACGACCGACCCGGCGGCCAGTGATATCGGCACCCAATTGCGTTATGTGGCAACCCATTACCGTCACCCCATGCTGGTGGTCGTGGTGTCCGACGAGCCGGACACCGATGGCAGCCTCGCCGAGGTCGTCGACCGTCTCACCGCCCGCCACGACGTGCTATGGGCGATGGTCTCCGACATGCCTGCGGTCAGCGGCGACGTCGACGGTTACGACGTCGCCACCGGGCGGGTCGTCCCGAGCGGCACGCGGTTGGGTCGGCGCCTGCAATCGGTCTATCGCCGCGCCGAACAGCAGCGGCGCGACCGTCTCGAGGCGTTCCTGACCGAACGCGCCATCCCGTTCGCCGCGATCGGCCGCAGCGACGAAATCCGGCCCCGCCTGGTGGCGATGACGGAGGTGTTCGCCCGTGCCGGGTGACCTGCTGCGCTTCGTCGGCGGCCCGCAACCCTATTCGTCCTGGTGGCTGTGGCTGGGGGTGCTGCTGATCGTGATCGTGATCGGCTGGTACGTCGTGGTTTTCGTCGCCACGATGCCGACATCGCGATTGCGGCAGATGCCAGCCGTCGGTGACCTACACGGCCGGCTGATGCGGCGCCGGTTCGCCGGCGCCATCCGTCGCATCGCCGAGCGGCGCCGCCGCGGTGAGCTCTCCGATGCCGGCGCCTACGACGCGATGAACCATGCCCTGCGCAGCTTCCTGCACCAGGCCACCGGGGTACCCGCCCAGTATCTGCAGGTCGACGAGATCGCGGCGGGCGCACTGGCGCCGGCCGCCCCGGTGATCGCCGCACTGCGCGACGCCCGGTACGACACCACCGCGCAGCAGGATGTCGACCGGCTGGGTGAAGCGGCCGAGGAGTTGATCCGGTCATGGACCTGATGTGGTGGCCGGTCGCCGCGGCGGCACTGCTGTGTCTGACGGCCGGCATGGTGCTGGCGATCGCGCTGCCCGCGGCACGGGGGCGCGGAACAGCGCGTCCGCTGGCGCATGTCGACCGGCTCACCAGGCTCCCCGAGTACGCCCGCATCCGGCGCCGGGAAGCGTTGGCGGCGCTGACCACGATCGCGCTGCTTGTCGTGCTGTTCGTCGCCGCTGCGCTGGCCGCGGCGCGGCCGTCCGGATCCGCCAAGGACTTCGACGCGCTGCACCCCGAGGATGTGATGCTCTGCGTGGGCGCCGGCGTGACCGAAGGCACCACCGCACAGTTCCTGGATTATTTCGCCCGGCAGGCCACCAGCTACGACGCCCAGCGCATCGGCCTGACTTCGGCCAACGTCCGAGTGGTGCCGTTGACCCGGGACTACCAGTTCGCCGCCGAGCGGCTCGGCGACTACGCGCAGCCCGATGGCCGGCGGCCCGCGGGCTTCGACAAGCAGGTGGCTTACACCGACTACGCCACCAACCTCAACGACACACTCGCGCTGTGCATGACGGGGTTCGGCACGCCGCCCGAGCCGACCAGCCACCGCCGGTCGCTGATCTATCTCGGCCCCAGCACTTTCGGTGCCGCGGACCAGCGGGCGATGTTCGACGAGCGACAGGTCGCCGAATTGGCGGACCGGGCCGGTGTGCAGGTCAACGCGATCACGCAGGTGGCCGTCACCGACGCCGCCCGGCGCGGCGACACCGAACTGGCTGCACTGGCGAACCGAACCGGCGGGCGATTCTTCCGCTACCACGCCGCCGGCCCGGGAGGTTCGGACCCGACGCTGAGCGCCGACCTCGACACCATCCAGGACAACCCCGCCCCGGTCGTCCTTCCCGACGGTGCGAGGCTCACCGGGCAGCGGCCGGATCATCCGGGTCCGCTGTTGGTCGCGGCACTGACGGCCGGCGTGCTGGCTGCCGCAGCCCTGGCGGTGGCCCGACGATGACGGTACATCCCGTACTCGCCCCCGCGGTGCTGCTGATCGTGGCCGCGGTTCTGGTCGCCGCCCGCGCCCAAACACTCTCGGCTGTGCTGGCCACGACCGCCGCCGAGCGGCGGCGGCCGGCGCTGTGGCGATGGGCCGCCGTGACGGCGGCACTGCTGGCGCTGGTCGTCGCGGCGGCTCGCCCCGGCCTGGAAGCCGCGGCAGCACAACCCGATGGCAACGCCGCGGTGGCGAGTCCGTCGTCGAATGCGAACGTGTTCTTGGTCGTCGACCGCTCGGTGGACACCCGCGTCGAGGACTACGGTGCCGGCGGCTCGCGGATGTCAGGCATGCGCGCCGACATGGCCGCGATCATCGACGCCTACCCGCAGGCCCGGTTCGCGCTGATCGGTTTCGCGTCGACACCATCGATCGATTGGCCGTTGTCCGGGGACACCTGGAGCCTCAAGGCGTTCGTCGCGGGATTGTCGCCCTACGTCAACGTGACACCCGACGCCGCCGATCGGGTGGATGCCGCTGCCGCCGCCAACGTGCTGCGCTACCAACTGATCCGGGCCGACCAGCAGTATCCGGGTTCGCGCAACCTGGTGTTCTACCTCGGCGCGGGCGCCGGCGGCTCGACCAGACCGCAGGGCGGCTTCTCCGCCGACGGCAGGGTGGCCGGTGGAGCGGTTCTCGGCTATGGCACGACCGGCGGCGGCCCGATTCCCGGTGCCTACGTCGACGGCACCGTGACCTACCTGGCCGACGCGACGACCGGCGCACCCGCGGTCTCGGCTCTCGACGAGGCCGAATTGCGCCGTATCGCAGACCAACTCGGCGTCCCCTACGTCCACCGCGAGGCCGGCGTTCCGGTGGCCGGTCTACTGCCGGTCGTGCCCGCCGGACCGGCCGCCGACAGTGCGGTGCTGACGTCCACTCCGCAGCCCCGACGGGTCGAGTTGTACTGGGTGTTCGCGCTGCTGGCCGCCGGGCTGCTGATACCGGAGATCTTCCTGCTGGTGCGGGAGTTCCGGCGGGACCGGATGCCCCCACGGCGGCGGCGATGACAGCGGCCCGGCTGCAGTTGCGCCGTCGGCTGCTGATGGTCTCGGCGCCGGTCGCGCTGCTACTGATATTAGCGGCGGTCAAGATGATTTCCGTTGTGGTGGCCGGTGATTCGGCAGCATCGCATTTCGCCCGTGGCGATGCATCGGCACTGCGCGGTGACGTATCGACCCTGAACGTGGCCAATGTGATCGAGCCCGCGAAGGCGCGGTTCGCAGCCGGCGCCGCCGCAGTACTCGACGGTCGCCTCGGCGACGCCGACACCGAGTTCAGTCGGGCCCTGGCCGGCACCGACCCCGGGCAGTCCTGCCCGGTGCGGATCAATCTCGAACTCGTCCGCGAAGCCCAGGGCGATGTCGCCGCCGCCGAGGCCCGCGCGGCCGATGCCGCTCAGCGTTACCGCAGCGCGCTGGCCATCGCGGGCGATGCGCCGCCGGACTGCTTCGCGGGCAACACCGACCCACAACCGGACCGGCGGCAGATCCGGCAGAACACGGTCGCCCGGCTGACCGCGAAATTGGCAGGCGTGCAGACTGATCCGGCCCCACCGCCGCCGGCCGAGGTCGTCGCACCCCCTCCGCCGCCACCTCCCCCACCCGCCGGCGTGCGGGCGGCGGGCCCGGACACACCGCCACCGGCGCTGGGGCCGACGAGCGACGGCTTGAGCGATGTCGCTCCCGATCGGCTGCCCAGCCCGGGGGCGCCGCCGCCGGGCCCGCACCGACTCGACCCCGGCAGTGCTAACCCGATGGACCGGCTGCGTCAACTCCTGACCGACGCGGCGTCCTCCGGCAGCGACAGTCAGTGAGCGCTCAGAACACCGCCAACGCCGCGGCGGCCAGGCTCGCCAGGCACATCGAAGGACCATGCGGCACCGCCGCGTGCCGGTCCCGCACCGCCACCACCGCCGCCAGGACTGCCGTCAGCAGTGGGGCGGTGAGCGCGGCGAGCGTCCAGACGTCCGGACCGAAGATGCCGGTGTACCCGCCGACGCCGAGCGCCAACTTGACGTCGCCGGCGCCCAGCCCGGCGGGCAGCACCAGATGAACCGCCAGGTACAACACACCCAGAGCCGACGCTCCGACCAGCGCCGGCACGCCGCGACCGCAGCCGGCGGCGACCAGGAGCAGCACCGCCGCGCCCGGGATCGTCAGGACGTTGGGCAGCCGTCGACAGCGCAGGTCCCACACGCTCAACGCGACGGCCCACACCAGCACCGCCACCCACACCAGCAGGCGCATGGCGCACGCTAACCCAGCGCGGCCACCATCTGCTCCCGCGGCGCCGGCCGGCCTGTGAATTGTTCGACTTGGCTGAACGCCTGGTGCAACAGCATCTGCTGGCCGCTGATGACTTGGCCGCCGGCCTCTGCCACGGCGGCCGCCAGCGGGGTGGGCCACGGGTCGTAGATGGCGTCGAGCAGGACCGGCACGCCGGCGAACACCGCGGCGTAGGCCGCTGCGGCGTCGGCCGGGATCGTGCTGACCAGGACGTCGGCGGTGGCCGCGACGGCAGGCAGGTTCGTCGCACCCAGGCCGCAGAACGCGGTCGACAGGCCGACCGCGGCACCGAGGTCGAGCAACCGCGCCGCCTTGTCGCGGTCGCGGGCCACGACGGTGACCTCGGTGACGCCGAGTTCGGCGAGCGCGACGACGGCAGCGGGCGCGGTTCCCCCGGAGCCCAGCACGATCGCCCGGCGCAGATGACGGACGTGCCCGAGGGCACCGGCCACACCGTCGATGTCGGTGTTGTCGGCGCGCCAGCCGTGATCGGTGCGCACCAGGGTGTTGGCCGAGCCCACCAACTCGGCGCGTTCGGTGCGTTCGTCGGCGAACGCCAAGGCGGCGAACTTGCCCGGCATGGTCACCGAGACGCCCACCCACTCCGGGCCGAAACTGCGCAGCAGCGCCGGCAGTTGCTCGGCGGTGCACTCGATGCGGTCATAGGTCCAGTCGGTCAGGCCCAGCGCCCGGTAGGCCGCCAGATGCAACTGGGGCGACTTGGAATGCGCGACCGGGGATCCCAGCACCGCCGCCCTGCGAGCCGTGTCCAAGTCCGGTTACCGGGCGGAGTCCAGGACGCCGTTGTGTCGCGCCAGCTCGATATTGGCCAGGTGCTGCTGGTAGTCCCGGGTGAACAGTGTCGTGCCGTCGGTGTCGACGGTGACGAAGTACAGCCAGTCCCCCGGCTCCGGACGTTCGGCCGCCGCCAGCGCCTCGTCACCCGGTGAACAGATCGGCGTGGTGGGCAACCCCTCGGATGCGTAGGTGTTCCACGGTGTCACCTGCGCCCGGTCGGCGTCGGTGGTGGCGACCTCCTGGCGATCCAGCGGATAGTTGACCGTCGAGTCGAATTCGAGTCGCTGCGGCTCGGCCAGCCGGTTGTAGATCACCCGGGCGACCTTGGCGAAGTCGTGTGGCTTGGCTTCCCGCTGCACCAGCGAGCCGACGATCAGAATCTGGTAGGGCGACATGTTCATCGCCGCCGCGGTGTCCAGCAGGCCACCGTTGACGTAGTGCGCGGCGCTCTCGTCGATCAGCGTGGCCAGGATCTGTTGCGGCGTCCCGCCCGGGTCGACGTTCCAGGCACCCGGGGCGACCAGGCCTTCGAGCCGGCGATGGTTGTTGCCCAGCGCGGCGACCGGTTGGGTTGCCCACCCTGGCACCTTCAGCTCCGCGGGCGCGGTCAGCTCGGCGGCCCTGCGCAGGTCCTCGGCAGGCACACACTTGCGCTGACCATTCAGGTCAACGCAGGTGGCTTTGGAGATCAGCGTGAAGATCCCGTCGGTGACCTTGCCCGAGCCGACCTCGGCCACGTCGTCGAGTTGACGCCCCTCGGGGATGACCAGCTTGCCCACCCGGTTCTTCGGGTCGGCCAGGCGTTGCACCGCCGCCGCGGCCGACATCTCGGTGCGCAGCTCGTAGAACCCCGGCTGGATCGCCGCGATCGCCGAGTTGTCCTTGGCTGCGTCGACGAAACCCTTGACGTTGGAGACGACGTTCGCCTCGCGCAGCGTCTGGCCGATCTGAGTGGTCGAGTCGCCGTCGTGCACCTGGATGACGACGTCGTCCTTGCCCTCACCGGAGTATTCGCCGGAGCCGCCGAACAGTTTGGCGCCCAGGAAGACCGCCGCGAGGACCACCACGACCAGCAGGGCCGCTGCGGCGGCGCCGAACACCCGCCGACGGTTGCGATACCGTCGGGCACGAACCCGTTCCAGGCGGCTCATCCGCCCGCGCGGCGCACCGACCGCCACCGGCTGCGGCCGGTCGTAGTCGTCGTAATCGTCAGACATCGTCGTCGCTCTCCGCCGGGGTCGGTGCCGCGTTGCGGCGTTGGTCGAGCCAGCCCTGCAGAATCCCCACAGCGGCGGCCTGGTCGATCACGCCACGCTGAGCCTTGGCCCGCACGCCGGCCTCCCGCAGCGACCGCTGCGCTGCCACCGTAGTCAATCGTTCGTCGGCCAGTCGCACCGGCACCGGGGCGATCCGCTCGCTCAGCGCGTCGGCCACGTCGACAGCGTCCTGGGCGGACGTCCCGGCCCGGTCGGCCAGGGTACGCGGCAACCCGATGATCACCTCGACGACGCCGTGCTCCGCGGCCAGCGCGGCCAATCGGCGCAGATGTCTGCCGGAGCGCTCCCGGCGCACCGTCTCCACCGGGGTGGCCAGAATGCCGTCGGGATCGCTGACCGCGACGCCGATCCGCACCGTGCCCACGTCCACCCCGAGCCGCCGACCCCGCCCCGGATCGTCCGTCCCGGGCCGGTCGGGCCCACGGTCGTGCGCGGACTGCACGGACGTTAGCTCCGGGCGATCTCTGCGCGAACCGCCCCCAGTGCCGCATCGATACCGGCAGGGTCCTTCCCCGACCCCTGCGCCAAGTCGGCCTTGCCGCCACCGCGTCCGTCGACGGCTGCCGAAATCTGCGTGATCAGCTCGTTGGCGCGCAGTCCGGCGTCCTGTGCGGCCGGGTTGGTCGCCACGACGAAGGGAACCGCTCCGTCTTCACCTTCGGCGATCAACACCACCACCGCGGGCTCGGAACCCATCTTGCCGCGGATGTCGCCGACCAGGGAGCGCAGATCAGCCGCTGTCATGCCGGCCGCCATCCGCTGCGCCACCAGACGGACCTTACCGACCTGCTCGGCGCCCGCGGCGGCATTGCCCGCGGCTGCCCTGGCAGTGGCCAACCGCATCCGGTCGAGTTCCTTCTCGGCCGCCTTGAGCCGGTCGACCAAGGTCGCCACCCGGGCCGGCACCTCGTCGGAGGGCACCTTCAGTGAGGACGCGAGCCCGGCCATCAACGCCCGTTCCTTGGCCAGGTGCCGGAACGAATCCAGCCCGACATAAGCCTCGACGCGTCGCACTCCAGAGCCCACCGAGGACTCGCCCAGAATCGTGATCGGCCCGATCTGAGCCGAGTTGTGCACATGGGTGCCGCCGCAGAGTTCCAGCGAGAACGGCCCACCGATTTCGACCACTCGCACCTCGTCGGGGTACTGCTCACCGAACATCGCCATCGCGCCCATCGCCTTGGCCTTCTCCAGCGCGGTGGTGAAGGTGTTGACCTGGAAGTCGGCCTGCACGGCTTCGTTGGCCACTTCCTCCACGGAGTTGCGCTGCTCCTCGGTCAATGCGCTCTGCGAGTTGAAGTCGAACCGCAGATAGCCCGGACGGTTCAGCGATCCGGCCTGAACGGCGGTGGGGCCCAACACCTGTCGCAACGCGGCGTGCACCATGTGGGTGCCCGAGTGACCCTGCGTCGCGCCGCGGCGCCAGGTGGGGTCGACCGCCGCGGTCACGGTGTCGCCCTCGACGAACTCACCGGACTCGACGTTGACCCGGTGCACCCACAGCGTCTTGGCGATCTTCTGCACGTCGGTGACCGCGGCCTTGGCCGATTCGCTGCCGCCGGTGCCGGTGATCGAGCCCGCGTCGGCGATCTGACCGCCCGACTCCGCGTAGAGCGGGGTGCGGTCCAGCACGATCTCGACCCGCTCGGGCGCCTCTTCACGACCGCCATGGGCGATCACCGGGACGCGCTTGCCGTCGACGAAGATGCCGAGGATACGAGCCTCGGAGGTCAGCTCGTCGAACCCGGTGAACTCCGTCGGCGCGGTGTCGACCAACTCGCGGAACGCCGACAGGTCGGCGTGGGCGTGCTTGCGGGCGGCGGCGTCGGCCTTGGCCCGGCGGCGCTGCTCGGCCATCAGCTCGCGGAATCCGAGTTCGTCGACGGTCAGGCCGGCTTCGGCCGCCATCTCCAGCGTCAGCTCGATCGGGAAGCCGTAGGTGTCGTGCAGGGTGAACGCCTCGGAACCGCCAAGTTGGGTCTTGCCCGCTGATCTGGTGGCGGCGGCGGCGTCCTCGAACAGCCGCGAGCCCGACGCCAGCGTGCGGTTGAAGGCCGTCTCCTCGGCCACCGCGATGCGCTGGATGCGCTCGAAGTCGGTGACGAGTTCGGGGTAGGACGGGCCCATCGCGTCGCGCACGGTGACCATCAGTTCGGCCATGATCGGCTGTTCGACGCCCAGCAACTTGGCCGCCCGGATGATGCGCCGCAACAACCGGCGCAGCACGTAGCCGCGGCCCTCGTTACCGGGGGTGACGCCGTCGCCGATGATGATCGCCGCGGTGCGGCTGTGGTCGGCGATCACCCGGTAGCGGACGTCGTCGTCGTGATTGCCTTGGCCATAGGGGCGCGGCGCCCGGCGCGCGACGGTGTCGATCACCGGCCGCAGCAGGTCGGTCTCGTAGACGTTGTCGACGTTCTGCAGCAGGCACGCGATGCGCTCGACACCCATGCCGGTGTCGATGTTCTTGCGGGGCAGCGGGCCCAGGATCTCGAAGTCGTCCTTCGAGGTGCCCTCGCCCCGCTCGTTCTGCATGAACACGAGATTCCAGATCTCGATGTAGCGGTTCTCGTCGGCTTCCGGGCCACCCTCGACGCCGTACTCGGGCCCGCGGTCGTAGTAGATCTCCGAGCACGGGCCGCACGGGCCGGGAATGCCCATCGACCAGTAGTTGTCGGCCATGCCGCGCCGCTGGATGCGTTCCGGCGGCAGTCCGGCGACCTCCTGCCACAACTGCTCGGCCTCGTCGTCGTCGTAGAAGACCGTCGCCCAGAGCCGCTCCGGGTCGAACCCGTAGCCCCCGTCGGAGACCGGCTTGGTCAGCAGCGACCAGGCCAGCTCGATGGCGCGGCGCTTGAAGTAGTCGCCGAAGGAGAAGTTGCCGGCCATCTGGAAAAAGGTGTTGTGGCGGGTGGTGATGCCCACCTCGTCGATGTCCGGGGTGCGGATGCACTTCTGGATGCTGGTGGCCGTCGCATACGGCGGGGTGCGCTGGCCGAGGAAGAACGGCACGAACTGCACCATGCCGGCATTGACGAACAGCAGGTTCGGGTCGTCGAGGATCACCGAGGCACTCGGCACCTCGGTGTGGCCTGCCTGCACGAAGTGATCCAGGAATCGCTTCCTGATCTCGTGTGTCTGCACTGGGATTCCTTGTGTTCTTGGGTGCGGCTCGACGGACGCTTCGACCGCACTACATTACCGGGCGCCGCTGGTTCAGCCGCCGACGAAGCTCAGCCGGACCGATCGGCGCGGGTTGTCGCGGTTCAGGTCGACCAGCACGATGCTCTGCCAGGTGCCCAGCAGCGGCGCGCCGTCGGCGACCGGAACGGTGATCGACGGGGCCACGATGGCGGGCAGCACGTGGTCGGCACCGTGCCCCGCGAGCCGTGCGAGTGCCGGTAGCGCTCGTCGCGCGGCAGCAGCCGTTCCAGTGTGTCGATCAGATCGTCGTCCGAGCCGGCGCCGGTCTCGATGATCGCGACGCCCGCGGTCGCGTGTGGGACGAAGACGTTGCACAGGCCGTCACCGCGACCCCGGCAGAACGCCCGCACCTGGTCGGTCAGGTCCACCAGTCGCCGGCGGGAGGTATCGATGTCGAGCACATCGCTGTCCATGTCGTCCAAACTACGGCCTGGTTCACCGGGACTTAAGGCTCTCGCCAGCGCCCGGGGGCGCGACTACCTTCACCGCTATGGGTACGCAGAGGCCCGCCGCGGCCATAGCGATGGCAGCCGCCGGCGTTGCCGGGGTGTACCGCTGGGTGGTGCGACCCAGGATGTACAGCTGGGGCGCCACCGCTGCGGAGGTGGCCGCGCGGCTTCCCGGCGACGATCTGGTGGAGGCGGGCGCTCCCCGGACCACCCGGGGCGTCACCATCGACGCGCCGGTCGAGGAGGTTTGGCCGTGGCTGGCGCAGATCGGTGAGAACCGGGGCGGCTTCTACAGCTACGACATCCTGGAGCGCCTGGTCGGCGCGGACATGCACAACGCCGATGCGGTGCATCCGGAGTGGCAGGACATCCAGGTCGGTGACACCGTGTGGCTGGCCCGCCGTTACGGTCAGCGGGCCAGGCAACTGGTCGCCGAGGTGGAACCGAAGTCGCATCTGGTGCTGATGTCCGCGCCCGACTTCGATCGAATTCAGCGCGGCGAGAAGGCATTTGGATCGTGGGCTTTCTACGTGCGGCCACACAACGGGATGACCCGGCTGCTTGCCCGCGGCATCGGCGGGGCGGTCGGCATCACCTCCTTCGACATCGTGCACTTCGTCATGGAACGCGGCATGTTGCGCGGCATCCGCAAACGGGCCGCACCGCGCCGTTGAACAGGGCCGATTCCGGTTCCACGCCGTTTATCGCCAACACCTTCGGGGTATCTGACCTGCAGTTGTGTGCTCTGACGTCCTTCTGGAGGAACGATGACTATTACCGGAATCATCAGTGCGATCCTGATCGGTGTGGTGGTGGGTGTTGTCGGCCGCCTGCTGGTACCCGGAAAGCAGCCCATCGGAATGCTTTTGACGATTCTGGTCGGGATCGTGGCAGCCTTCCTGGGCACGGCTCTGGCGCGGGCGATGGGCATCCCGACCGCGACCAGCGGGGTGGACTGGCTCGAGTTGCTGGTCCAGGTGGTGGTCGCCGCGCTCGGGGTGGCTTTGGTGTCCACCCTGACCGGCCGGCGCCGCCGAACCGGCCTGCTGCGCCGCTGAGTCAGCGTCGGCGGCGCACGATCGCCCGAAGCTTCTCCAGCCGCGCGGCGATCTCCCGTTCCGCCCCGTGGGTGGTCGGCCGGTAGTAGTCCGTGCCGACCACCTCATCGGGTGGATACTGTTGGGGCACAACGCCGTCGGGGTTATCGTGTGGGTAGCGGTAGCCCTGGGCATTGCCCAGTTTGGCCGCCCCGGCGTAGTGACCGTCGCGCAAATGAGCCGGAACCATGCCGGCCTTGCCGGAGCGGATGTCGTCCATCGCGGCGCCGAGTGCGGTGGTGACGGCATTGGATTTCGGCGCGGTGGCCAGATGCACGGTGGCGTGGGCCAACGTCAGCTGCGCCTCCGGCATCCCGATCAGTTGTACCGTCTGGGCGGCGGCGACCGCGGTCTGTAACGCCAGCGGGTCGGCCATCCCGATGTCCTCGCTGGCCAGGATCATCAACCGCCGAGCGACGAATCGGGGATCCTCCCCGGCCACCAGCATTCGGGCCAGGTAGTGCAGGGCGGCGTCCACATCGGAGCCGCGGATGGACTTGATGAACGCGCTGATCACGTCGTAGTGCTGGTCACCGTCGCGGTCGTAGCGCACAGCCGCCTTGTCCAGCGACTGCTCGACCACGTCGACGGTGATGTGATGACCTGCTGCCTCCGCTGTCTCCGAGGCCACCTCCAGCGCGGTCAACGCCCGGCGTGCATCACCGGCGGAGAGCTGGACCAACAAGTCGAGTGCATCGTCGTCGGCGGTGACCTGGCCGCCCAGGCCGCGCGGGTCCGCGATGGCCCGCTGCACCACGGCACGGATGTTGTCCGCACTCAACGGCTGCAACTGCAGAATCAGCGAGCGCGACAGCAGGGGCGCGACCACGGAGAACGACGGGTTCTCGGTGGTGGCGGCCACCAGCAGCACCACCCGGTTCTCCACCGCGGCCAGCAGGGCGTCCTGCTGAGTCTTGGAGAACCGGTGCACCTCGTCGATGAACAGCACGGTCTGCTCGCCGTAGGCCGCGGCTCGTCGTGCGCTATCGATGACGGCACGCACTTCCTTGACGCCGGCTGACAGCGCCGAGAGCGCCTCGAAGCGACGACCGGTGGCCTGCGAGACCAGCGAGGCCAGGGTGGTCTTCCCGGTTCCCGGCGGCCCGTAGAGGATCACCGACGCCGCGCCCGAACCCTCGACCAGTCGGCGCAACGGCGACCCGGACCGCAGCAGGTTCTCCTGCCCCACCACTTCGTCGAGGGTTGCCGGACGCATCCGCACAGCCAGCGGAGCCGACGCTGAGACCGGTGAGCCGGGCCGGTCGTCGTCACCGGGCACATCGAACAGGCTGTCGGACACGACTCAGGCTTACCACGTTCGTACTGTGGTGGCGTGACCGGACGCGGCTGGGTGTTGTTCGCCGCCATGAGTGTCATCTGGGGCATCCCCTACCTGCTGATCAAGGTGGCGGTCGGGGAAGTCTCGGTACCGGTGCTGGTGTTCATCCGGTGTGCGGTGGGGGCGGCGCTGCTGCTGCCGACGGCGCTGTCTCGGACCGCGCGCGGTGCTGCGTCGGCACTGGAAGGCGGTGGCAGCGTTCGCCTTCTTCGAGATGATCGCCGCCTGGCTGTTGTTGTCGGACGCCGAGCGGCAGCTGACCAGCTCGCTGACCGGGCTGCTGATCGCGGCGGCGCCGATCATCGCCGCGGCGCTCGACCGGCTGACCGGTGGCGAACGGCTCGGGCCGGTGCGGATGATCGGCCTCGGTGTCGGGTTGGCCGGGGTGGCCGTGCTGGCCGGGCCGGGCCTGTCGGCCGGGGGCGCCTGGCCGGTGGTCGAGGTGCTCCTGACGGCGACGTGCTACGCCATCGCACCCCTGATCGCGGCACGGTATCTGGCCCAGGTGCCCGGCCCGGCCTTGACGTCGGCGTGTCTGGGCTTGGCCGCGCTGGTGTACCTGGTGCCCGCGGCGTTGACCTGGCCGCACCACCCGCTGACCGCACAGGCGTACGGCGCGATCGCCGCACTGGCCGGTGTCTGCACCGCGGTGGCGTTCGTGGTGTTCTTCGCCCTGATCCGGGAGGTCGGCGCCCCGAGGGCGCTGCTGTTCACCTACGTCAACCCCGCCGTGGCGCTGGCAGCCGGGGTGATCGTGCTGCGCGAACCGCTCGACTGGTTCCACATCGCCGGGCTGATGCTGATCCTGGCCGGCTCGGTGCTGGCGAGCCGGCGCAGCTCAGAAAACGTCCCCGACGAGTAGGCGGCAGGCGACCTCGACGTCGGCCAGCGCGTCCTCGGGGCGCAACGCTCCCCCGACGGTCCAGGTCAGGATGCCGAAGGCGGCCTGCTGCACCAGCCGGGTGCGCCGCAACTGCTCGGGCGTGGCCTGCTCGACACCGGCGATCTTGAGGATGAGCTCACGCAGGGTGGGATCGTCGGGCGCGTCGGCCTGCGCGCGGACGATCTGGGTGGATGTGATCATCGCGTGCGCAAGATGCTTGTGGCGCAGCAGATTCCGACATGCCGCCACCATCAGGGCGGCGATGTCGTCGGCCGGGTCGCCGCTGGGTGGCGGCGGACGGAACCGAGCCACCTGCTCGAAGAGGACCGCGGCGAACACATGGTGCTTCGACGGGTAATAGCGGTAGAGGGTCCGCAGTGCCACACCGGCGTCGGCGGCGATCTCCTGGGCGCCGATCCGGTCGATCTCCTTGGTTGCGCCCAGCCGGGACGCGGCGGCCAGGATCGCACCGCGGCGGCTCTCCTGGTCATCGGTCGCCGGGCGGGCCGGCGCCCTGGGCTCTCCGATCCGCGGCACGGTGTCCAGTATCGGCCATCGGGTGCGCGGCCGCGTACCTGTACCGATCAGCGGGACCGTCCCGACCTGCGGCACCGAGGCGGGCCACGATCGATGCGTGTCGTATGCGAAGTACGGGCCATGGGCCGTGATCGCGGGTGGATCAGAAGGGGTCGGTGCCGAATTCGCGCGGTTGCTCGCCGGCGCGGGGGTGAATCTGGTGCTGGTGGCGCGCAAACCCGGCCCACTCGCGGCGACGGCATCGGACTGCCGCCGGCTCGGGGTCGAAGTGCGCACGCTGGCAACCGATCTCGTCGATCCGTCGGCGGTGCACGCGGTGGTCGCCGAGACGGTCGGACTCGAAGTCGGGCTGTTCGTCTACAACGCCGGCGCCAACACCTGCAGTGCGGAGTTCCTGGACGCCGATCTCACCGACTTTCAGCGGGTGATCGATCTGAACATCACCACGATGGTGGCGCTGGTCCAGCATTTCGGCCGGGCGATGCGCGATCGCCGGCGCGGCGGCATCCTGCTGGTCGGGTCGATGTCGGGCTACCTGGGATCGGTGCGCCACACCGTGTACGGCGGGGTGAAGGCCTACAGCCGGATCTTCGCCGAGGGATTGTGGCTGGAATTGCGCGACTCGGGAGTCGACGTCCTCGAACTCGTCCTGGGCGTGACACGCACTCCGGCGATGCAGCGAGTCGGCCTGAACTTCGACGTCCCGGGCATGCGGGTGGCCGACCCGGCCGACGTCGCGCGCGAGGGGCTCGACCAGCTCGGCCACGGGCCGGTGTACATCGCCGGCGGGAACGCCGACGACGTCGCGCGGCGCAATGACCCCGACCGCGCCAAAGTGGTGGCCGGCGCGCATCGGATGATGCAGAGACTGATGGGGCTGAAGTAGCCGCAGTAACCGCCCGGGGGCCGCTAGTTCGAGGAGGCGCCTGCCAATGCGCGGGCGATCCGGGCGGCCGACGACGCCACCACCGGCTGACAGCGTTGGGCCAGCACCCGATCGGCGGTGACGATCCCGATCGCGGCGCGGCAACCCACGGTGGCCGCGACCGACACCATCGGACTGCCGTAGTCACCCTGGCGGATCACCACCCGGCGGCGGACGTTGTGCAACTCGGCCCACCACGTCGGGTCGGGCTCCCAGCCGTGGATATGGCTCAGTTCGGCCACCACGTCCTCCGGTGAGAGTCCGGCGAGTGCGGCCACGCCCAGCGCCACCCGCGGCGCAGGGATGCGAACGCCCACCGAGGTCGGCACCTGACGTGCCGACGGCCCGCCCAGCTTGTCCAAGTGCACGATCTCGCCGCGGTCGAGCAAACCGAGATGGACCACCGCGCCGGTGCGCAGCTGCATCTCGTGCAGCACCGGGGCGGCGATCGAACGCAGCCGGGCATCGGCGGCCTCGCCCGCACCCCATGCCGAGGTGCGCGCGCCGAGCCGGTATCCGCGGCCGGCATGGGTCAGCCACTGCAGCCGCACCAACTGGTCGAGGATGCGGTGCGTCGTCGAGCGCGGCAGTTGCGCCCGAGCGGCGATCTGATCGAGCGTCAGACCCGCGGAGGTGTCTTCGAAAGCATCGATGATCGCCGTGAACCGGTCGAGCATCGAAGCGGGAGCGGTATCGCTCAGCGCCGCGGTCATGACCACTCCTGTCCACGTGACGAGAATTCGTTCTACCGCACCGTAGCCGTCCCGATCACCGGGACGCAAGCATTCGGCCGGAGTGGCGGCCGATAGAACAGCACTGTGCGGATCGGACTGTCGACGCCGATGGTGATGCAGTTGCCCGGAGTGTCGTCGTCCTGGGAAAGCAATGCCGCAGTGGCCGACCTCGCCGACATCGCGCACACCGCCGACGAGCTGGGCTTCGACCATCTCACCTGCGCCGAGCACATCGCCGTACCGGTCACCGACGGCGCCGCGCGCGGCCTCACCTACTGGGATCCGCTGTCGACGTTCGGCTTTCTGGCGGCACACACCAGCCGGATCCGGCTCACGACGTCGGTGATCGTGCTGGGATATCACCATCCGCTGGAAATCGCCAAGCGGTTCGGCACGCTCGACCGGCTCTGCGCGGGCCGCCTGGTGCTCGGTGTGGGGGTCGGATCGCTGGCCGAAGAATTCGACCTGCTCGGGGCGGCGTTCGACGGGCGCGGCGAGCGTGCCGACGACGCGATCGGCGCGCTGCGCGCGTCGCTGTCCACCACCAGGCCCGCCTATCACGGCACCCATTACCAGTTCGAGGGCTTCGCGGTGGAACCCTGCGCCGTCCAGCCGCGAGTGCCCATCTGGGTGGGTGGGCGCACCCTGCGGTCGCTGCGGCGCGCTGCCCGGCTGGCCGACGGCTGGATGCCGTTCGGGCTGACCCCCGCCGAGATCCACGACATGCTGGCAAGAGTCGACGTCGGCCCGGACTTCGAGGTGGTGCTGCCCACCGGCCATGCCCTCGACCCGCTGGCCGACCCCGAGCGAACCCTCAGACGTCTCAACGCCTTACGCACTGCCGGCGCCACCGCCGTCACCTGTTCGGTGACGGCCGCCTCTCCCGGCGACTACTGCCGGCAGCTCGCCGCACTACGGGACCTGACCGATCGACTGTAGAAGGAGAGCACCGTGAGCGACACCCTGGACAGCCTCGCCAGACGCCTGAAAACCCTTGAGGACGAACGGGATATCGCTCACTTGATCGCATCGTACGGACCGCTGGTCGACTCCGGTGACGCCGACGCCGTCGCCGCGCTGTGGGCACCAGAGGGCAGCTACGACACCGGCGACTGGAGGATGTCCTCACGCGAGGACGTCCACGCCATGGTGCACTCCGAGCAGCACCAGGACCTGATCGCACGGGGGTGCTGCCACTTCTTCGGACCTCCCGCGGTCACCGTCGACGGCGACCACGCGGTCGCCGTGTGCCAGTCCATGCTGCTGGTCCGACGCCGCGAGGCGCACGGTTTTCAACTCGCCCGCGCCGGCGTCCACCTGATCCGGCTGGCCCGGGCCGACGGGGCTGGCCGGGGCTGGCAGATCGTGAGCCGCACCGCCCGGCAGCTCGACGGCAGCGGCGCCGCCGCCGAACTCGTCGCGGCGGCACTGGCCGGAGGCACCCGATGACCGGCACGCTCGACGGCCGGGTCGCGTTGGTCACCGGTGCGGGGGCCGGGATCGGCGCGGGTATCGCCCGGCGCTTCGCCGCAGAAGGGGCCCGCGTCGTGGTCGCCGAGTTCGACCGGGCCACCGGGGCAGCGGTGGCCGAGGAAATCGGAGGGCTGTTCGTCGCCACCGATGTGTCGCGCCGCGATCAGGTCGAAAATGCCGTCGCCACAGCCATTTCCGAGTTCGGTTCGATCGACGTCCTGGTGAACAACGCGTGGGGTGGCGGCCGCGTCGGGCGGGTGGAGAACAAGACCGACGACGAGTTGGCCCACGGCATGGCGGTCGGTTACTACGGGCCGTTCTGGGCGATGCGCGCCGCCTACCTCGACATGAGACAACGGAGGTGGGGCCGGGTGATCAACATGTGCAGCCTCAACGGCGTCAACGCCCACATCGGGTCTCTGGAGTACAACGCCGCCAAAGAAGCGCTGCGAACGCTGACGCGCACCGCCGCGCGGGAATGGGCGCCATCCGGTGTCACGGTCAACGCGATCTGCCCCGCGGCCAAGAGTCAGGCGTTTCTGGCCGTCGCCGCCCAGCACCCCGAGATCGAGGCGATCGCCGATGCAGCCAATCCGATGGGCCGGATGGGCGATCCCTACGACGACATCGCGCCGGTAGCCGTCTTTCTGGCCGGCGAGGGTGCCCGCTACGTGACCGGCAATACGCTGTTCGTCGACGGCGGCAGCCACATCAACGGGGTGGCGTGGGCGCCGGATCTGGGCGAGTAGCCGATTGTCTCGCTCCTCCTCCGCCTCGTACCTCGGCGGCATCGGTCGACTCGACGTGACTCACCGCAGCGGCAGGCCGGTCAATGCCCTGGCGATCACCAGTCGCTGAATCTCACTGGTGCCCTCGAAGATGGTGAAGATCTTGGCGTCACGATGCATCCGCTCCACCGGATAGTCGCGGGTGTAGCCGTTGCCGCCGAGGATCTGGATCGCCTCGTCGGTGACGTACACCGCGGTCTCGCTGGCGAAGAGCTTGGCCATCGACCCCTCGGCGGAGGCGAACGGCTTGTTGTTGCGCTGCATCCAACCGGCCCGCCAGATCAGCAACCGGGAGGCGTCGATACGACTTTTCATGTCAGCGAGCTTGAAGCCGGTGCCCTGGAAATCTCCGATCGGACGGCCGAATTGCTCACGCTGGCAGGCATATTCGAGGGCGTACTCGTAGGCCGCCCGGGCCACACCCAACGCCATCGCACCCACCGCGGGGCGAGTGCGCTCGAACGTCGCCATCGCGGCCTGACCGGAAGTCCGCCGGCCTTCGCGCGCCCTGGCGATCCGCGCCTCGAAACGCTCCATGCCGCCCAGAATCAGGTTGCCGGGCAACCGGACGTTGTCCAGCACCACCTCGGCGGTGTGCGATGCACGGATACCGTGCTTCTTGAACTTCTGCCCCTGCGAGAAGCCGGGCGTGTTGGGCGGGATGATGAAGGTGGCCTGGCCGCGGGTGCCCAGTTCCGGATACACCGAGGCCACCACGATGTGGACGTTGGCGATACCGCCGTTGGTGGCCCAGGTCTTGGTGCCGTCCAGCACCCACTCGTCGGTGGCCTGCTCGTAGCGGGCCCGGGTGCGCACGGCACCGACGTCCGAACCGGCACCGGGCTCTGACGAACAGAACGCCGCCAGGTGCGGATCTCCCGGCGTGCCGAACATCTCGGGCAGCCAGTGCCCCAGCTGCTCGGGAGTGCCGTTGGCGGCCAGCGCAGCCGCGGCCAGCCCGGTGCCGAGGATCGACAACGCGATGCCGGCGTCGCCCCAGAACAGCTCCTCGAAGACGACGAGCATGCCGAGCCCGGAGGGTTCGGCGGACATCTCGGCGAACAGCTCAGGGGTGTACAGCCCCACCTTGGCGGCTTCCTGGATCAACGGCCAGGGCGTCTCTTCCCGCTCGTCCCATTCGGAGGCCGCGGGACGCACCACGTCGGCGGCGAACTGGTGCACCCAGTCTCGGACGTGCGCTACTTCTTCGGGGAGTTCAAGGGAGAAAGTCATGAGGCGCAGGCGCTCCGATCATGTCGTACCGCGTCGGTCGGCATCGGTTGACGGCGGCCAGACTGCAGTCGGCGAAAGTCTCGTACAGTGAACGACTGTACACCGAGAGCCACCCGACATTGCGTGCGAGGTTCGTCACACACCACGCCACGCTGGGAGACGGTGGGCGCGCTGCCCGCCTCCCCGCGACAACGGCCGTCGTCGCGGGGATCGCCCGTCGGCCACCGGTCCGTTGTCGCTGGGAGGCGGGCAACCATCATGGGGTTCGGCAGCGCGACGCCGCGCCGGCCCGCTGCTATGACGCGGGTTGGGTCACGAAGTCGATGAGCTCTTCGACCCGGCCGATCAGCGCGGGCTCCAGGTCGGTCCAGTCGCGAACCGAGGAACGGATGCGCTGCCAGGCCCGGGCGATGTCCGCCTGATCACCGTGCGGCCAGCCCAGCGCGGCGCAGATGCCGTGCTTCCACTCCACCGTGCGGGGCACCGACGGCCATGCCGACAGCCCGACTCGCCCCGGCTTGACCGCCTGCCAGATGTCGACATAGGGGTGGCCCACCACCAGCGTGTGTTCGCCACCGGGCCCGCGCCGTACCGCGTCGGCGATGCGGGCCTCTTTGGAGCCGGCCACCAGGTGATCGACGAGCACACCGAGCCGGCGCCCCGGCCCCGGCCGGAATGCGGCGACGATGCCGGCGAGATCGTCGACACCGCCCAGATACTCCACCACCACGCCCTCGATCCGGAGGTCGTCTCCCCAGACCTGCTCGACGAGTTCGGCGTCATGGCGCCCCTCGACGTAGATGCGGCTGGCCAGCGCCACCTTCGCCCGGGCGTCGGCGACCTTCACCGAGCCAGACTTGGTGCGCTGGGCACCCGGCGCAGCCGAGCGGCGCAGACCGGTCAGGATCACCGGCCTGCCCTCGAACAGAAACCCGGGCCCCAGCGGGAAAACCCGACGTTTGCCCCGGCGGTCCTCCAGTTCGACACGAGAACCCTCGACCCCGACCACGGCACCCACGAACCCCGATTGTGGGTCCTCGACGACCATTCCGAGTTCCACGGCTTGTTCGGTCGAGCGAACCCGGCCCGACTTGTGCGGGTTGTTGGCAAGGACATCAGCACCATAGCGATCGGCCACCCGGCGATCCTAGGAAGCCGTGCACCGTTGGCCGCCCACAAGCACCCGGCGCGTCGCACGACCGCAGCCCAACTGTGATCGTCGCAACGCCGTTTGACTTGAAGCGCTTCAAGTTCGCCATAGTGGCTGTTATGCCAACCACTCCGTTGACCAGGGATCTGACCATCCAGGAGGTATCGCGCCAGACCGGTCTGGCCGAGTCGGCGCTGCGGTACTACGAGCGCATCGGGCTCATCGACCCGGTCCCGCGCGACGCCAGCAGCGGTCACCGGCGCTATCCCCCACCCCTGGTGGCCGCCGTCGAATCGCTGAGCTGCCTGCGCAGCACCGGGATGAGCGTGCACGACATGCGCTCCTACGTGGCGAACCTCAGACGTGGCAACGACGACCAGGATGCCGCCGCCGACCAGCGACGGTTGTTCGCCGCGCACGCGCAACGTCTCGGCGAGGACATCGAACGCCTGCGGCTGCGCCAGCGCTATGTGGCCGCCAAAGCGCAGATGTGGGCCGCGCGGGAGCGCGGCGACGCCGCCGCCGAGCAGGCGGTGATCCCGCACATCATCGAGCTGGGTGCGCAGCTGCTGTCCGCGGAGGCCACCCATGCCTGACACCCGTGTTCTGGTCACCGGCGGATCCGGGTTCGTCGCCGGTCATCTCATCCTGCGGCTGCTGGCCGACGGTTACCGCGTGCGCACGACGGTCCGGAACCTGAACCGGGAGAACCGATTACGCGAGACGCTGGGTGCCGCCGGCGCCGACACCGCCGGGCTGGAGGTGGTGGCGGCCGACCTGACCGCCGACGACGGGTGGGCACAGGCCGTGGCCGGATGCACCTACGTTCAGCACGTCGCGTCGCCGTTCCCGCCACGCCAACCCGACAACGAGGACGACGTCATCGTCCCGGCCCGCGAGGGCACCCTGCGGGTGTTGCGGGCTGCGCGCGAGGCCGGGGTGGTCCGGGTTGTGCTGACCTCGTCGTTCGCCGCCATCGGTTACAGCCCGAAACCCTCGGGTGCGCCGTTCGACGAGACCGACTGGACGGACACCGACACCCCGGTGAGTCCGTACGTGAAGTCCAAGACGCTGGCCGAGCGGGCCGCGTGGGAGTTCGCAGCCCAGGCCGGCAGTCCGCAGCTGGCGGTGGTGAACCCGGTCGGCGTCTTCGGGCCGGCGCTCGGTGAGGACCTGTCGACCTCGGTACGCATCATCGACGGCCTGTTGCACGGACAACCTCCGGTGCTGCCCCGCGCATCGTTCGCCGTCGTCGACGTGCGCGACGTCGCCGACCTGTTGATACGGGCGATGACCAGCCCACAGGCCGCCGGGCAGCGTTACCTGGCCGCGGCGGGTGCACCCGTGACTCTGCCCGAGATCGCCGCGGTGTTGCGGGCCCGGCTGGGCCCGGACGCCGCCGGGATACCGCGCCGCGAGGTACCGGACTGGCTGGTCCGCACCGCGGCCCGGCTGGTGCCCGCGCTTCGCGAACTGGCCGGTCTGCTCGGCCCGCCGAAGGCGGTCAGCAATGCCAAAGCCGTCACCGACCTGGACTGGCGACCCCGGTCGGCTGCCGACGCCGTCACCGCCACCGCCGAGAGCCTGCTGCGACTCAGCTCTGCTGCTGGCCGCTGACCGCCGCGTCGAGTTTGGCCGGGGACGAGGTGACCTCGTCGATGACGGTGTGGATGAAACGCATCTTCTCCAGCACCGGCACCGGCAGGACGAACGGATACAGGTCGTCCTTGCCCATTGACCGGTTCACCATGTTCAGCTCCCAGGCCAGCGGCAGCCACATCTCGAGAATGTTGTCGAACCCACTGGGCCCCAGCACTCGTCGCTCATAGGTGGCATTGGCCGGGGCGATGCCGAACGCGGCAGCGGTGTCCAGGGTGTCGCGGATGTGCAGGTAGTGCGCGAAGGTCTCGGCCCAATCCTCGGCCGGATGCATGGTGGCGTAGGAGGAGACGTAGTTCTCCTCCCAGCCCGACGGGGGACCCTCGCTGTAGTGCCGGTCCAGCGCGGCCTGATAGTCCGCGTCCGGATCGCCGAACAGCTCGTTGAACCGCTCCAGGTAGGCCGGCGCCGTGCTGACCAGCCGATAGAAGTAGTAGTGGCCGATCTCGTGGCGGAAATGGCCCAGCAGCGTGCGGTACGGCTCGTCCATCGAGGTGCGCAACTGCTCGCGGTGCACATCGTCGCCCTCGGCGAGATCCAGTGTGATCACCCCGTTGTCATGCCCGGTGAACACCTTCTCCTTGGCACTGGACAACAGGTCGAACGCCAGCCCGTACTCCGGGTCCTCGTCGCGGCCGACAATCGGCAGCTTGAGTTCGTGCAGCTCGGCGATGAGGCGCCGCTTGGCCCGCTCGGCGAGCGCGAAGGCGGCCAACGCGGTGGTGTCCTCGTCGTTGGGCCGGGTGCGAGTCAGCCGGCAGGACACACACAGCTGGCGAATCGGCTGCACACGCACCAGCCAATTGCATTCAGCCAAATGGAGATTGGCGCACAACTGGAACTCGGCAGCATCGACGGCGCCGCCGTGCTCGCTTTCCTCACCGGAGGCGATGACCAGAAATGCCATGTCGTCCAACGAGAATCCCACCGAGCTGCCACAGGACAGGCACACTGAGTTCTCGAACGCCAGATGCTGGCCGCAGTTGGGGCAGATGAAGTCACGCATGCAGCACACTGCCCTGGGCCGGAAGCGGCGCGACGTCCACCGAGACGTCGATGACGCTGCGCTCGGAGTCGGTGTAGATGATGCCCCGCAGCGGCGGCACATCGGCGTAGTCGCGGCCCCAGCCGACGACTATGTAACGCTCGTCGACCAGTTGGTCGTTGGTGGGATCCAAACCGAGCCACCGGTCTTGCGGTGTCCAGACGGCGGCCCAGGCATGGGTCGCATCGACGCCGAACATTCGTTCCTTTCCCGGCGGCGGGTCAGTGGCAAGGTATCCCGACACATAACTCGCCGCCAATCCGTTGGCACGCAGGCAGGCGATCGCCAGCCTGGCGAAGTCCTGGCATACCCCTTCTCGTGCGATCAAAACCTGGCTCACCTGTGTCGAGACCGTCGTCGAACCTGAACGGTAGGTGAAGTCGGAAAAGATCCGTGCGTTCAAGTCGCGAAGCACCTCGACCAGTGGGCGGCCCGGCTGGAAGCTCGGTGCGGCATACTCGCGCACCGCGTCGGAAATCTCCGGCGGCCGCAGGTCCAGGGCGAACTCGGATGCCAATACCCCGTCGAGCCCGCTCGGCCGGGCGGCCTCCCACGGGCCCAGCGCCGGTCCTGCGCCGTAGAGCTCGGCCGGTGGAGGATCCACCTCGACGACCGAGCTGCTGGTCACCGACAGCGCCCGGTGCCGTTCGGTGATGTGGAAATAGGAGCTGATGTTGCCGTAGACATCCCGGCTGGTCGACCGGTCGGCGGGGTGCGGGTCGATCTCGAGTTGGTGGCTCAGGCAGCGCTGCCCGGCGCTGTCGCGGGGAGTCAGGTGACCGCGACCGTATGAACTGGTCACCACATCGGAGTAGCGGTACTCCGTGCGATGGGTGATGCGGTAGGCCCTGGTCATGCGGGATCCGCCTGCGCGTCTCGCCCGGTACTCACGGCACCACCCGGCGCTGGTCGGGACCCACAACGGCTGCATGCCACCCGGCAGCGACAGCTGGGTCTGGGTGATCACCTCGGAGAGATCCCGCAATGCGCTGTGCACGCCGTCCAGCAGCCCGTCGAGGTTCACCCGGCGGCCGTCGTCGTCGACTTCTTCGAGGTCGGCGGGGTCCAGTCGGCGCAGCCGGGTGGAGATTTCGTCGACCAGCCGCTCCGGGCGCGACGAACCCGAGGCGCCGGGCAGCGCACGCAGGTTCGACCGCATGCGTTCGAGCTGATAGACCAACGATCTCGGGTTCTCCCCGTCGAACAGCACGAGGTCGGCCACAGCCGCCACACTAACCTTGCCCAGGTTGCGTCGACGGTAGATCACCGCAGACTCACAGACCACCAGAGCGGAATCGGTGATGGTCTGCTCGGCGCCCGGGCTGCGCTCGGTGGTCAGCGTGGCGCGCAGCAGTGCGGTCAGGCCAAGTCCGCGCTCGATGCGTTTGCCGATGTCCATCATCGTCCAGCCGGCGTCGTGCACCATCGACTCGGCGGCCACCCCGGACAGTGCCAACATGCCGGCCAGGGTCTGTTGCTGAGCGACCGCCAGCGCGGTGTCGTCGGTGATCCGCGACCCCGGCTCCGGGCTGGGCGATGCGGCCGCCTGCTCGGCGAGCGCGCGCTCGACAGCACCGAGCACCATCCAGGTGTCGTTGGACATCTGATCGCGCACCGACCGGGCGGAAAGGCCGAGCCGTTCCACCGACTGGGCCAACGATCCCGGCCGCTGCCGGTCCACGGTCAGGGCCCACAGGGTGCGCTGAGCGGCGCTGACCGCGTCGGCGTAGGACCCTGCGGCCGCGGCGTCGGTCCCCGTCACCGCGCCCAGCGCGGACAGCAAGACCGGCACACACTCGCTGCCCTCCATGTCCTGCCGGTAGCGGTATTCGTGGTAGCGCTCGCGGGTCACGATCAGCAGGCGGGCCAGGTTCTCGGCGCGCTCGCCGTAACGGCCCATCCAGAACAGGTCCGACAGCACGCGCGGCGAGCTGATGAAACGCGTGCCACTAGGCAGTTCCACCGACGGGACGGTCAGCGTCTCGGCCTGGGTCCGGGTCGGCGGACGGACCCAGACATCCTTGGCGGCAAGCGTTTTCAGCTTGTATGCGGCATTTCCCTGGGCCAGCACGTAGCCGAGCCCGCCGATCATGGGGGCGTACCCACCGCGCTGGGACACGGTGAACAACCGCATACCCACATTGGCCGCCGACAGCCGGCCCGGGTAGTAGTCGGTGGGGGCAGAGGAGAACTGGGGCAGCTCCTGTCCCACCCACTGCCAGGGCTCGGCCTCGATCCGGGCGGCGAGTTCGTCGCGCTGTGCCGACGACAGTGCCGGCCCGACGATCGTGGCGCCGCCGACTGCCGACTTGATCAGCAGTGTGCTGAGCCGGGCCAGCAAGTGCGACCGCTCCGCCTGCAGTCCGCCCCAGTACCACTGGGGAGTCGCCAACAGCGGCTCCTCCCCCAGCAGCAACTGACTAATTTGTGGCAGAAAGCGTTGCAGCCCTGGGCTTTCCAAAATTCCTGCACCCAGGGTGTTGACCACGGTCACCGCACCCCTGCGCTGTACCTCGACCAGGCCGACGACACCCAGCCGGGAGTCCGGTCGCAGATCGAGCGGGTCGGCGTATTCGGCGTCGACCCGGCGCAGCACCACGTCGACCCGCTTCAGGATGCCCAGCGACCGCATCCACAGCTTGCCGTCGCGCACCACCAGATCGGCGCTCTCCACCAGCGGGAAACCCAACACCGACGCCAGGTATGCCTGGTCGAAGGCCGTCTCGGAGTGGATGCCGGGACTGAGCACCACCACCACCGGATCCTCGGCGGCCTCCGGTGCCGCCTCGATCAGTGCCAGGCGCAGCGCTTGCGCGAACGGCGACGCCGGGCGCGGGCCGATGCGCTCGTAGACGTCGGGCACCGCGTGAGCAACGACCCTGCGGTCGGCCAGCGCGTAGCCGGCACCGGAGGGCGCCTGGGTCCAGTCGGCGTTCACCAGGAAGTCGCCGCCGGCAGCCCGGCTGACGTCGCAGCCGTGCATGAACAGTTGGTGGCGGCCGGGGTTCTCGATCCCACGGGCGGCCCTGATGTATCCGGGATGACCGAACAGCAGCGCGGGAGGCAGGATGCCGCTCGTGATCGCCCGACGTTGTCCGTACAGGTCGGTCAGGACCGCGTCGAGCAGCCGGGACCGTTGTAGCACAGCGGCTTCCAGCTTCTCCCAGTCGGCGGCCGACAACACCAGCGGTATCCCGTCGAGATTCCACGGGCCGGGCATCGCGATGCCCTCGCCGTTGGTGACGACTTCACCGTGCCGGTCGATCTCGATGTAGGTGATGCCGTCGTTGTCGACCAGTCCGCGCACCACCGTGCGCAGCCGCTGCAAACCGGCGCGGCCGCGCTCACCAATGAGATCGCCGAGCTCCTGCCAGGAGGTACGAATGGCGCCGGTGGCGTCGACGAACTCGTCGTATCCGGTGCCGCCAAACGATCCCGAAGCGCCACCACGCAGGTCGAACAGGGTCTCCTGGGCGCGAGCGGCCCGGTAGCCGGCGAGCAGACGGTCCGGGTCATGGCCGGGCGGCCCGAGGTCAGAACCGGCAGCCGACAGCGACAACGGGCTACCTCCTGACTGAAGAACTCCTGCAAACCTACGAGAACGGCCCGCCCCGACCGCATTCGGGTCGGCGACCCATCAGTTTTGCAGCACGGTACGCACCCGGCGCATATCGAGGATCCCCGGCGCACCGACATCGGTTGACTGCCGGGCCTGTTTCTCCCGGATGTCGGCGATGTCGACCTTGCCCGGCGTGAAGCCGACGGCCTCGAAGCGCCTGCCGCGGCGGGACTCGGCTTCCACGGCGTTCACCGGCGGGGTGTCATAGGCGCGGCCACCGGGATGCGAGACGTGGTAGGTGCAGCCGCCGCGGGAGTGGCCGGTGGCCACGTCGACCAGCTCGAAGCGCAGCGGACTGTCGACGGTGATGGTGGGATGCAGAGCGCTGGGCGGCTGCCAGGCGCGGTAGCGCACCCCGCCGACTTGGACGTCGGGATTGTCGGTGGCCAGCATCGGGATCGGGTAACCGTTGCAGGTGACAATGTGGCGTTGCCGATCGCTGCCGATGGTGCGGACCTGGATGCGCTCGACCGAGGAGTCGACATAGCGCGCGGTGCCCGTGCCGGTGGACTCCTCACCGAGGGTGTTCCACGGTTCGATGGCACCGCGCAACTCGATCTCGACATGGTCGAACACCGCGGTCCCGATCCGCGGAAAGCGAAACTCGGTGAACGGGTCCAGCCAGCTGGTGTCGAAGTTGACGTCATGCGCGCGAAGATCGGCGCAAACATCGGCGATGTCATGAATGATGAAGTGCGGCAACAGATATCGGCCGTGCAGGTTGAGCCCGTGGCGGATCAACGGGGCGCGCAACGGCTCGTCCCAGAACCGGGCCACCAGCGCACGCACCAACAGCGACTGGACCATCGCCATCTGGAAGTGCGGCGGCATCTCGAAGCCGCGAAGTTCGAGGATGCCCAGTCGGCCGCGCGGGCTGTCCGGGCTGTAGAGCTTGTCGATGCAGAACTCGGCACGGTGGGTGTTGCCGGTGATGTCGGTGAGCAGGTGACGCAGGGCCCGGTCGGTGACCCACGGAGCGACGCTTGCGGAGCGACCCTGAGCGGGAGCGACGCTTGCGGAGCGACCCTGTCCGGGCTGGGGGGCGCCGGCGGCGGTCAGCCGAGCGATCTCGGCGAAGGCGATCTCCAGTTCGTAGAGCGCCTCGGAGCGACCCTCGTCGACGCGGGGGGCCTGTGACGTGGTGCCGATGAACCGCCCCGAGAACAGGTAGGACAGCGCCGGGTGGCGCTGCCAGTAGGTCAGCAGCGACACCAGCAGGTCGGGCCTGCGCAGCAGCGGCGAATCGGCCGGGGTGAGCCCGCCCAGGGTGATGTGGTTCCCCCGCCGGTACCGCCGTGGGTGCCGTCGAAGTCGAATTGCTCTGTAGAGAGTCGAGCCAGCCGGGCCTGCTCGTAGAGCGTCGCAAGCTGGTCGCGTTGTTCGGCGAAGCTCGCGGTCGGCGCCACGTTGACCTCGATGACACCGGGGTCGGGCGTGATCGACATCGACTCGAGCCGGGCGTCGGACGGTGGCCCGTAGCCCTCCACCACCACCGCGCATCCGACCTTCGCCGCGGCGCCCTCCACCCGGGCGATCAGGTCCACGAAGTGTTCCAGCGCCTCGGTGGGCGGCATGAAGACATACAGGACGCCGTCGCGCACCTCGGCCACCATGGCGGTGGTGGGCGCCGATTCGGCGTCCTCCAGGACGGCCTCCGCAGTCTCCTGGCCGACGGGCAGCGGGGCGAACCCGCTGACCAGCGGGTCAGCCCGGAACGAGGTGCGGGGGGCCTGCCAGCTGATGGAATTGAGCGGGAGCCGAAGCCCGGCCGGTGAATCACCCTCCAGCAGCACGATGCGGCCGCGGCGCAGCTGCCAGTCCGCACTGGCCCACCCGGAGTCGTCGTCACGCCGATGCACCGGGAGCACGTAGGCCGCCGGTTCGACGACCGACTCCTCCAGCCGTGCCAGCAGGGCCGCGCGGGCCGCCGGACTGTCGGCCGCCAGGTCCTCGTCGGCTTGGACCGGCTCACCGGCAGGCATCCGCACCGCGTTGGCCAATCGGCTCAGCGGATCTTCATAGGCGGGCCGGACCTGGGTCGCCGGCAGCGCCAGGCTGTCGGCGATCACCGCCAGGAGTTGCTGCGCGGCTTCGGGTGCCACCTCGCCGCGCTCGGCGGCCCACGGGTCGGCCAACAGGGTCTCGTCGTTCCACAGCGGCTGGCCGTCGCGGCGCCAGTAGAGCCCGATCTGCCAGCGGGGCAACGGTTCTCCCGGATACCACTTGCCCTGGCTGCGTTGTACCAGGCCACCGGGCGCCCAGACCGCCTTGAGCCGCGCGGCCAGTGCTGAGGCCCGTTCCCGTTTGTGGGGGCCGTCGGCGGCGGTGGTCCATTCCTCGTCGACCTGGTTGTCCAGCGAGACGAAGGTCGGTTCGCCGCCGATGGTCAGTCGCACGTCGCCCTCGGCGAGCCGCCGGTCGATCCGTGCCCCCAAATCGTTGATCGCCGCCCACGCCGAGTCGGTGTACGGCAGCGTCACCCGCGGGTCTTCGTGGACCCGGGTGACGGTGTTGGAGAACTCCAGCGTCGTCTCGGCGAGGCCGGTGGACCCCGTGATCGGCGCGGCCGACGACGGGTGCGGGGTGGCCGCCAGTGGGATGTGACCCTCCCCGGCGAACAGGCCCGAGGTCGGATCCAGCCCGATCCAACCCGCACCGGGGATGTACACCTCAGTCCACGCGTGCAGATCGGTGAAGTCGGCGGCCGGACCCGACGGGCCGTCGAGGGCCTCGACATCGGACGTGAGCTGGACCAGATAGCCCGAGACGAATCGCGCGGCCAGGCCGAGCTGACGCAGGATGGACACCAGCAACCAGGCAGAGTCGCGGCAGGAGCCGATGCCGGTCCGCAGCGTGAAATCCGGGGTCTGCACACCGGGCTCCATCCGCAGGCTGTAGCCGACGTCGCCGTTGACCGCACGGTTGAGGGCCACCAAGAAGTCGATGGTCCGCGTCCCGGGCGCCACGACGAAGTCGCGCACCCAGGCGCCGACGAGCTCGCCGGGGCCGGAGCCCTCCTCGGCCTCGTCGACGGGCCGCAGGTACGGCTCGAGGTCTTCCTTGAGCGCCTTGGGGTAGCTGAACGGGAATGTCTCGGCGTAGTCCTCGATGAAGAAGTCGAACGGGTTGATCACCTTGAGGTCGGCGATCAAGCCGACCTTGATGGTCAGCTGGCGGGTGCGATTGGGAAAGACCAGCCGCGCCAGGAAGTTGCCGAACGCGTCCTGCTGCCAGTTGACGAAGTGGTCGGCGGGCTCGACCTCCAGCGAGTAAGCCTCGATGGGCGTACGCGAATGCGGTGCCGGGCGGAGCCGGACAACATGCGGATGCACCTCCACCAGCCGGTCGAAGGTGTAGCTGGTGCGGTGCTCCAGCGCCACTTTGATACCCATAGGGCGCAATCCCATCACATGGCTTGCGGACGTGCAGGCCGCACGGCCGGGCGGGCGGTAATCGACGGGGGCGGGGCCGTCGCGATCGGCGAACCGTCACCCCTACGGCTGCGAGGTCCCGAACCGCCGTCCCCCGTTGGGCAGCTCGGTGGGGTTCAGATCGCGATCGGGGAAGAACGGCGACCTGGTCGTGGAGGTGGGGGGCGCGCTGGAGGTAGGGGTCTGCGACGCGGTGGCGGCCGGCGCAGCACTGGTGGCCGGCGCAGCGCTCGTGGCCGGCGCGGCGACCTGGGGTTGGGGGGACGCCACGGTCTCGGTGGCGACCGGAGGTTGTACCGGAGTCGGCGCCGGCATCGTCGGTGGTGCGGCGCTGGTGGCCACCGGCGCCGGACTCGGCATGCCCGCGGCGGGCCAGTGGGCGACTTCCGAGACCTCCGTGGTGGTTGTCGGCGGGGGCGACAATGGAGCCACGTCGGGGGGCTTCGGGGTGTATTGCAGCGTCACGATCGCCAGACCGGCGACCACGAGGCTGAGCACGGCCATCACGACCCACGGACTGAGATTCGTTCCTTCAGATTGCCGATCTCCAGCATCCTTTCCTCAGTCGATAGACAGTAGTCGGTTTTCCTTGGCGTGCCCGTTCAGGCCAGGTGGCGGGTGTCGTGGCGGCGTCGGACCGCCAGCACAAGCACCCCCGCCACGGTGATGCCGATCAGGTTGAGCCCCAGCTGGGCGGCGGATTCCGCAGCGACGTCCCATTCCCCCACCGAGGCGGCGACGACGGCGAACCCGGCGGCGGGCACGGTCGTGACGGAGATGAACACGCCGACCAGGGCCGCCGATTTCGCCGACACCAGCGACAGCATCCCCGCCGCGCCGGCCAGCAGTGCGACCACGAACGACAACGGACCGACCTGGAAGATGAAGTCCACCTCGTTGAGTTGGCGGGTGCTGCCCAGCCGGATCCAGCCGAGCGCCTCACCGGCGAGGACGAACACCGCGGTGGTCGCCATAGCCACCGGGAAACCCACCAGCAGTGCGATCGACGCCCGCCGGGCCAGGTCCAGCCGCCGGCGCACCAGGGATACCGCCAGCGCGGCCAGCGGACCGAATTCGGGACCCACCACCATGGCACCGACCACGGTGACCGGCGAATTGGTCACCACGCCCACTGCGGCGATCATGCACGCCAGGCACAGGAACAGCAGGAACGTGACGTTGAGCGTCGACTCCTCGCGGGTGCGGGCCGACAGTTCCTCCCAGACGATGGCGTCACCGGGGTCACCGTCGGCCTGCTTCTCGGCACGGTAGGCGGCGTTCGAGACGACGGTGTCGACGACGTCGAGAGTGATGGCTCCGCGGCGGCGCAGGTCCAACGCTTTGAGGTCGTCGATCACGGCATTGGCGCTCTCCCTGGCGATGTCGGCGGTGATTTCGTCGCCGGGGGGCTCGACGGCGGCGTCGCGGTGCACGACGACGTGGGTGGCGCCCACGTGGCGCTGCAACACCTCCACCACCTGATCGCGAAGCTCGACCGGCGCGATGACCCGCAGATGCAGCACAACGGCGAGACTACTTCGGCAGGGGTGCAAGAATCTGCGGTGTGGATCGGCCGAAGCCGCGTTGGGTGCCACAGTCGCTGTGGCCGTCACTGCAGAAACGTTGGGTCCAGGCGGTATTGGTGATCGTCGTGTTCGCCGTCCTGGGCGTGATCTTCTGGCTGACCGGTGACCGCAAGGATGCCTCGTACTGGACCGGCTACACCGACGGTCAGCACTGGGTCGACTCCGGTGGCTATCAGGCGCACGAGGAATCGATCGCGGCCTTCTGCCGCGGGCAGGCGGTCGGTCATCCGGCGAGCTACGAACGCGGCTGCGTCGACGGCGCCCACAACGCCATGCGCTAATGCTGGGATTCGACCGCGATCGGTTCGGTGTTGTCCGCCCTTGGGGACGGCGGTGACGGCCAGGGGCTGGGCACCGGGCGCTTACGCACCCGCTGCGGCCACCAGAACCATCTGCCCAACAGCGCGGCGATCGACGGTGTCATGAACGACCGGATGACCAGTGTGTCGACCAGCAGGCCCATACCGATCGTCGTGCCCACCTGGGCCAGGATGGTCAGTTCGCTGAACGCCATGGCCGCCATGGTCACGGCGAACACCAAACCGGCCGAGGTGACCACCGAGCCACTGCCGCCCATCGCGCGGATGATGCCGGTGCTGATACCGGCACCGACCTCTTCCTTGAGCCGGGCCACCAACAGCAGGTTGTAGTCCGAGCCGACCGCCAGCAGGATGATCACCGACATCACCAGCACCATCCAGTGCAGGGGGCGGCCGATCAGGTCCTGCCAGATCAGCACGGACATACCGAACGACGTGCCCAGCGACAGCAGGACGGTGCCCACGATCGCCGCGGCCGCCACCACCGCCCGGGTGATGATCAGCATGATGATGAAGATCAGGCACAGCGCCGCAATACCCGCGATCAGCAGGTCGTAGTTGGCGCTGTCCTGCATGTCCTTGTAGCTGGCCGCGGTGCCGGCAAGGTAGAGCTTGGAGCCTTCCAGCGGAGTGCCCTTGATCGCCTCGAACGCCGCGTTCTTGATCGGGTCGACGTGGCTGAGACCTTCCGGCGACATCGGATCACCCTCGTGAGAGATGATGAACCGCACCGCTTTTCCGTCCGGCGACAAGAACATCTTCATGCCGCGTTTGAAGTCCGGGTTGTCGAAGGCCTCGGGCGGCAGATAGAACGAGTCGTCGTTCTTGGCCGTGTCGAACGCCTTGCCCATCGCGCTTTGGTTTTCCTGCATGGCCGCGATCTGGTCCTGCTGGCCGGCCTGGGTGCTCTCCATGGTCAGCTGCATGGTCTGCATCGACTTCATCGTCGCGATCATCGGCGGCATCAGGGTGCGCATCGACGCGGTCAGTGCGTCGAGCTTGTGCAGCTCGGGCACCAGGCCCTGGAAGTCGTCGGTCATCGTGTCGATGCCGTCGAGGGTGTCGAACACCGACCGCAGCGACCAGCACACCGGGATGTCGAAGCAGTGCGGTTCCCAGTAGAAGTAGTTGCGGATCGGGCGCAGGAAGTCGTCGAAGTCGGCGATGTGATTGCGCAGCGTCTGGATGTCGGCCAGCGTCAGGTCCATCTTGCCGACCATGCTGTGGGTGACGGCGTTGAGCTGACCCATCAGGTCATACATCTGCGTCATGGTGTTGATGGACACCTGCATGTCCTCGCCCATTTTGAGCATGTCCTTCATGCGGTCTTGCATGTAGGACTGGTTGAGGGTCTGCGTGGTGCCCTGCATGCCCAGCATGAACGGGATCGAGCTGTGTTCGATCGGGGTGCCCAGCGGCCGGGTGATGGTCTGCACGCGGCCGATGCCCGGGGTGTGGAAGATCGCCTTGGCCACCCGGTCGATGACCAGGAAGTCCGCCGAGTTGCGCAGGTCGTGGTCACTTTGCAGCATCAGCAGTTCGGGACTGAGCCGCGATTCCGGGAAGTGCCGTTCGGCGGCGGCGAAACCTTCACTGGCCGGGATGTCCGGCGGCAGGTAATGCCGGTCGTTGTAGTCGGTGCGGTAGCCGGGCAGCGCGAGCAGCCCGATCAGGCAGACGAATGTGGTGGCCACCAGGATCGGCCCGGGCCAGCGCACCACGGCGGTGCCGATGCGGCGCCAGAACCGTTCCCGCGAGGCCCGCTTGGGCTCCAGCAGATTGAAGTGGCTGGCGACCGTCACGACGGCCGGCCCCAGGGTCAGCGCCGCGGCGACCATCACGACCATGCCCACGAACAGCGGGATGCCCATCGAGTTGAACATCGGGCTGCGGGTGAAGTGCAGACAGAACAGCGCACCGGCGATGGTCATGCCCGAGCCCAGGATCACGTGCCCGGTGCCGTGATACATGTCGTAGTAGGCGCTCTCCTTGCTCGCGCCTTTACTCCGGGCCTCCTGGTAGCGCCCGAACAGGAAGATCACATAGTCGGTGCCGGCCGCGATGGCGACCATGACGAGCAGGTTGACCGCGAACGTGGACAGTCCGATCAGGTGGTGGTGGCCCAGGAAGGCCACCACGCCGCGGGCCGCGCCCAACTCGAGGAACACCATGAACAGGGCCAGCAGCACGGTGACGATCGAGCGGTAAACGAACAACAACATCACGAAGATGACGCCGAAGGTGAGTCCGGTGATCATCTTGAGGCTTCGGTCGCCCGCGATGTGGGTGTCGGTGATCAGCGCCGAGGATCCGGTGACGTAGGCCTTGATCCCGGGCGGCGCGGGCACGCTGTCGACGATCTTCTTGACCGCCTCGACCGACTCGTTGGCCAGGCCCTCACCCATGTTGCCGGCCAGATAGGCCTGCACGTAGGCGGCTTTCCCGTCCGCGCTCTGCGAGCCCGCCGCGGTCAGCGGGTCGCTCCAGAAGTCCTGGATGTGCTCGACGTGCGTCTTGTCGGCCTCGAGCTTCTTGATGATCTCGTTGTAGTACTGGTGGGCGGAGTCGCCGAGCGGCTGGTCGCCCTCGAGCACGATCATCACCGAGGTGTTGGAGTCGAACTCCTGGAACGTCTTGCCGATCGTGTTCATCGCGATGGTCGACGGCGCGTCGGCGGCCGACATCGGCACCGATTGGGCCTGCCCGACCACTTCGACCTGCGGTACCACAATGTTGGTGATCGCCGTCAGGGCCAGCCAGCCCAGGATGATGGGTACCGACAGCCAACGAATCCAGTGCGCGAGGTGGGGGCGGTTGCCGTGTTCGTCGACCTGCGGCTTGTCGCCCTTGTTCAACGCGATCATGCGGACTTGACCAGGCAGAAGGTCTGAGCGTTCACTCCGGTCGAGGTCTTTTCGTCCTTCAGCTCGCCGTTGACGGTGATCCGGCAGCTGATGGTGTCGCTGTCACCCTGGGCGACGATGTTGGCCGAGGCCGCCGGCGCGGTGGTGGTCAGCGTCAGCGACCAGGGCAATGTCACGTCCCGCGCGATCTGCGGGACGGCGTCCAGGTCCAGATAGTTGATGGTGGCGACGGTTCCCGGCGGGCCATAGATCTCGTAGACCACCGTTTTGGGGTTGAACGGCTTGGTGTCGTTGGCCAGGCCGCTGCCCTCACGGGTGAGCTCGGTCTTGCCGAAGACGCCGTGTAGGCGGAAGACCCCGAAGGCGGCGACCGCCACCACCAGCAGGATCACCAGCGGCAGCCAGATCTTGCGCAGCAGTCCCATCGGTCCCAGGCGACGGCCCGTGCCGCGCTTGCCCCGCCGGGGGCGCCGGGCTCTGCCACAGCCTGGTCGGAGGCGGCCTCGGACGGACCCGATGAGGTGTAGGTCTGGCTGTCGAGTGTCACGACCTGTTCCCCTTCTTGCCCTGCAGTTGCGCCTGCCGGTCCACCGCGGCTGCATTTAGCACCGCTACATAGTAGGACTAACGGACTTGGTCATCCTAACCCGTGTGACAAGCGTCATGAGCCCGCAAGAAACTCCTGCACCGTCACACCAGGTCGCTCATTCGATCGTGGCGATCAGACCGAATTCGCCGAGAACCGGCTCGACCGCGGCCCTGAGGAGGTCTCGACCGTTCGGACCCCCGGGCCGCCATGCCGAGACCGAAATCGACACCCGGCCGTTCACCTGACCTGCTGCCAGGAACAGCATGCCACCGAGGCGATCGAGGTGCGCGGCGGTGGTCTTGGATTCGATCTGGCGCAGCATCAGGTACTCGGCGTCGGTACCGTCGGGGCGGTTGACCGCCGGGGCGAGCTTGCCGAGGTTGGAACAGCCGACCGGGGCGCCCGCACCCAAGGCCATCCCTTCGAGCCGGCGCGCCAGCGCCGGCGGGATCAGCGGCGCCAGCGCGACCGGGCCCAGTAGCTCGAAGCGGGCCTCCGACAGGGCCGCCAGGTTCTTCTTGAGTTCGGCCCGCACCGCACGCAGGCTTGTCGTGACGTCGGCGGGGTCGACGGTCAACGTCATCCCGGTCAGCGCATTGGCCCGGGTATCACCCTCGGTGCGCTCACTGACCGGGAACTGCAGCCGCACCCTGCCGCTCTCATCGACCCTGCCCATTACCTGCCCGAGTTTGGCGGCGATCCCCGCGAACAGCGAATTGCTGGTTCCGCCAAGGGCTTCCATGCGCTGCGACCACTGCACCTCGTCGACATAGACCGCGATCGAGGGAACCGTCACCGGCCGCAAGCCATCGGCGGCAGCCGGCAGCGGGGCCGATCGGTTGGCCGACGAGGTCAGTTCGTCACGGTTGTTCCTGGCCAGTTTCACCGCTGCACCGATCGCCTCGGCGAAGTCAGGAAGCGCGCGCGCCAGATCTGCGGCGTCCTGGCGCAACGCGCGTCCACGGGTGCGGACATTCGGCGGCGGGTAACCCAGGTCGCGGGTCTCACCGCGGGCGGCCTGGTCGATCGCCAACGTCAGGGCCAGCCCGTCGCAGATGGAATGCGAGGCGATCAGGGTGACCGCCGCGCCACCTTCGCCGAACGGCTGAATCGCGAGCCGCCAGGACGGTCCGGCCTCGGGGTCGATGGGGATGCGGAGTTGTTCGTCGAACCAGTCCATCGCTTCATGGCGCGGCCGGAGGTCGGGCGCGAGGTCGACGTCAGCCGGGCCGGTCCAGGCCACCCAGTGGTCGCGACCGAAGGGCAGTGCGGACCGCTCGATCCGGCGGCCCAGCAGGCCGTGGCCGAGGTTGTGGTGGAATCGGCGCAGCGCCTCCATGTCGACAGGGTGTTCGTAGATCCAGCCGAACTGGGCGAGCGGTCCGCGACCGAGCGCCCGAAGCCCCAGGAACGAACCTTGGTCGATGTAGGCCAACGTGTTGTCCACACGCGTATGTTAGGCGGCCGCGGCACTACTCCGGCGTCGGCGTTGCCCGGCTTTTGCGTCCGATCTCCACGCCGAGCTCATCCGGGGAGACCAGATGCCCTTCGGCGCAGCGGATTTCGACGGTGGCCTCGGCGCCACACCCGAGATGGGTCAGGTGCAGCCGCGAGTCGCCGGGCAGGTGCCGGCGCCCCCACTCGAACATCGACCACACCACCGGCATGAGATCGGTGCCCGCCGGGGTCAGGACGTACTCGTCGCGCACCCGCTGCCCTGGCTCGCGGTAGGGCCGACGGGTCAACAGCCCGGCCTCGACGAGTTCGGCCAACCGGGCCGAGGTGGCCGCCTTCGTGATGCCGACCCTGCGGGCGAAGTCGTCGAACCGGGTGGTGCCGTAGTAGGCCTCCCGCAGGATCAGCATCGCCGACTTGGTGCCGATCACCGCCATCGTCTTCTCGATCGGGCATCTGCCCACCGCCGACCAGGAATCGCGGTCGAGCAGGGGGCCCTGCAGAACTGTCACGGACATCACTCCATTCCTGAGTTGTTTTGAGTATACCTAGGTGTTACATCTGGGTATAGGATGCTTTACTCAGCGACGAGATTGCAGGAGAAACGATATGGCCGGTTATTCAGGACGTGACGCTGTCATCGTGGGCGCGGTCCGCACCCCGATCGGCAAGGGCAAACCCAGCGGCGCGTTACACGGCGTACTCCCGGCCGATCTGCTGGCACACAGCCTGGCCGAACTCGTGGCCCGCACCGGAGTCGACCCGGCCGAGGTCGACGACGTGATCGCCGGCGCGGTAACTCAGGTCGGCGACCAAGCCGTCAACATCGCCCGCAACGCCCTGCTGGGTGCGGGCTTCCCCGAGTCGGTTCCCGGAACCACCGTCGATCGCCAGTGCGGTTCGAGTCAGCAGGCGATCTCATTCGCCGCGCAGGGCGTGCTGGCCGGGGCCTACGACATCGTGATCGCCGGCGGCGTGGAATCGATGAGCCGGGTGCCCATGGGATCGTCGGTGCTGCCCGGCAGCGATCCGTTCGGCACCCGGTTAGCCGAACGCTACAGCGACGGGCTGGTCCCCCAGGGCATCAGCGCCGAGCTGATCGCCGCGCGCTGGGGTCTGTCACGCACCGAGCTCGACGAGTTCTCGGCCGGCAGCCACGAGAAGGCGGCGCAGGCCACCAAGGACGGGCTGTTCGACAATGAGCTGGCGCCCGTCGCAGGTCTGCAGTACGACGAGATCATCCGGCCCGGAACCACCGTCGACACCTTGGCCGGACTCAAGCCGGCGTTCTACAACGAGGCCGTGGCGCAGCGCTTTCCGCAGATCGGCTGGCAGATCACGCCGGGTAACTCCTCTCCCCTGTCCGACGGCAGTGCTGCGGTGCTGATCACCTCCTCGGAAGTCGCGCGTAAGCACGGCTGGCGCCCCCTGGCTCGCATCCACACCACCACCGTCGTGGGTTCGGACCCGCTCTACATGTTGACCGGCGTCATCCCGGCGACGGAGAAGGTGCTGTCCCGCGCCGGCCTGACCCTGGCCGATATCGACCTGTTCGAGGTCAACGAGGCCTTCGCACCGGTGGTACTGGCGTGGGCTCGTGATACCGGAGCCGACCTGGGCAAGACCAACGTCAACGGGGGCGCGATCGCGATCGGCCACCCGCTGGGTGCCAGCGGTGCCCGGATCATGACCACGCTGGTGAACACACTTGACCAGCGCGGGGGGCGCTACGCACTGCAGACCATGTGCGAGGGCGGCGGCATGGCCAACGCCACGATCATCGAGCGGCTCTGACATGGCGACCGAGACCCGGTTCGACGGGGTTCGGGTGCGCTATGACAGCGCCAAGAGTTACCCCGAACTGGTCGCCGCGCTGCTCGCCGACATCGGCGAGCAGCCGGTGCCGATCAACGACATCTCCGCGGTCGAGGGCGACTGGCAGTCGTATCGGGAGCGGGTCGACAAGCACGTCGGCCCGCACGGTTTCATGCTGTTCGCATTGCTCGACCACGGCGCCTGGATCACCAAGGCCGGGATAGAACGCAAGGTGATGCGGGTGATCCTGGGCAACCCGCTGATCGCGATCACCATGTTGCGTCACGACGTGACAGCGGGCCTGTTCGCCCCCGTCGAGTTGTTGATCCTCGACGAGGACGGCGGCAGCAGCCTGACCTACGTCAAGCCGTCGTCGCTGATGGTCACCGAGCCGAATGCCGAGCTGCAGGCTGCCGCCGAGGATCTCGACGCGAAGCTGGCCGCACTCGCCGCCGCGGTCACCGGGTGAGTTCGAACAGCGGGATCACCCGGCTGGTCTTGGCCTGGTACTCGCCGAAGCCGGGAGCCACCTCGACCACCTTCGGGTAGAGCTCGTTGCGCTCATCGAGCGGCAGCTCGCGGGCGACCACGTCGTAGGCGTCCGTGCCGACCTCGACGTGCGCCCGCGGGTTGGCACGCAGGTTGTGCACCCAGTCCGGGTTGGTGTCGGCGCCGGCCTTCGAGCCGACGATCAGCATCTTGTCGTCGACGGTCAGGTACGCCAGCGGCGCCAGGCGCGGCTGGCCGGACTTGGCGCCGGTCGTGGTGAGCAGCAGCAGTGTCGCGCCCTCGAACGGGCCGCCTACCACACCGCCGTTTCTGCGGAACTCGTCGACGATGTTGGCGTTGAACGCATCCAGGGACGCCTTGTCAGGAAAGGTCACGCCTTGTCCAGCCGCTCCGGCTTGGCATCTATTCCGGACTCCTTGCGTTGCTGCGCGGTGATCGGTGCCGGCGCGTCGGTCAGTGGGTCGACACCGCCACCGGACTTCGGGAAGGCGATCACCTCGCGGATCGAGTCGGCACCGAACAGCAGCGCGGTGATCCGGTCCCAGCCGAATGCGATGCCGCCGTGCGGAGGGGCACCAAAAGTGAAGGCGTCCAACAGGAATCCGAACTTCTCGGCCGCCTCGTCATGGTTGATGCCCATGATCGCGAACACCTGCTCCTGGATGTCGCGCCGGTGGATACGAATCGAGCCGCCGCCGATCTCGTGGCCGTTGCACACGATGTCGTAGGCGTCGGCCAGTACCGCACCCGGATCGGCGGTGATCGAGCCTTCGTATTCCGGCTTGGGTGCGGTGAACGCGTGGTGCACGGCCGTCCAGGCCCCCGAGCCCACGGCGACGTCGCCGGCCGCCGTCGCGTCGCCGGCCGGCTCGAACAGCGGCGGGTCGACGATCCAGGTGAACGCCCAGGCGTTCGGGTCGATCATGTCCAGGCGCTTGGCGATTTCTCCGCGCGCCGCACCCAGCAGTGCCCGGGAGGTCTTGACCGGGCCGGCCGCGAAGAACACACAATCCCCGGGCTTGGCGCCGACATGGGCGGCCAACCCGGCGCGCTCGGCATCGGAGAGGTTCTTGGCCACCGGGCCGGACAGCTCGCCGTCCTCGCCGACCAGCACATAGGCCAGCCCCTTGGCGCCGCGCTGCTTGGCCCACTCCTGCCAGCCGTCCAAGGTGCGCCGCGGCTGCGACGCACCGCCGGGCATCACCACCGCCCCGACGTAGTCGGCCTGGAACACCCGGAACGGGGTGTCGGAGAAGTACTCGGTGCACTCGACGAGTTCCAGCCCGAACCGCAGATCGGGCTTGTCCGAACCGTAGCGCCGCATGGCGTCGGCGTAGGTCATCCGCGGAACGGGGCGTGGCAGTTCGTATCCGATCAGCGCCCACAACGCGGCCAGGATCTCCTCGGCGACGGCGAGGACATCGTCGGAGTCGACGAAGCTCATCTCCATGTCGAGCTGGGTGAACTCCGGCTGGCGGTCGGCGCGGAAATCCTCGTCGCGGTAGCAGCGCGCGATCTGGTAGTAGCGCTCCATGCCCGCCACCATCAGCAACTGCTTGAACAGCTGCGGGCTCTGCGGCAAGGCGTAGAAGGAGCCCGGCTGCAGCCGGGCGGGCACCAGGAAGTCGCGCGCACCCTCAGGAGTGGATCGGGTCAGGGTCGGCGTCTCGATCTCCACGAAATCGTGGGCGGCCAGCACCGAACGCGCCGCCGCGTTCGCCTTGGAACGGAGCCGGATCGCATCACCGGGGCCGCCCTCACGGCGCATGTCGAGGTAGCGGTACTTCAGCCGGGCTTCCTCGCCGGCCTGATCCTCGAGCTGGAAGGGCAGCGGGGCGCTCTCCCCCAGCACCGTCAGCGAGGTGGCGTTGACCTCGATGTCACCGGTGGCGATCTCGGCGTTCGCGTTGCCCTCCGGACGGATTTCCACCACGCCGTCGATCGCGATGCAGAACTCGGCGCGCAGCCGGTGCGCCTGTGCCAGCACGTCGGCTTCGCGGAACACCACCTGCGCCACCCCGGACGCGTCGCGCAGATCGATGAAGATGACACCGCCGTGATCACGACGGCGCGCGACCCAGCCCGCCAGGGTGACCTTCTGCCCGGCGTCGGTGGCCCGCAACGTCCCGGCGGCGTGACTGCGCAGCACTAGAAACTCCCTGGGGATGTGAGATCGGATGGTGGTGAAATCGACTGCTCAGTCTATGAGGTCAACCGGACCGAACAGACGCCCCCTCGGTGTATGGTCTCCCGCGGAGGTAGCCCGATGACCACGATGTATCCCTGCGAGCGCGTCGACCTGAGCTTCATCCAGACGGCGCCGTTCCGGTTCTCCAACAGCGTCGACCTGCGCATCACCCCGCAGCAGCTCTTCGAGGTGCTCGCCGACGCCGGCTCCTGGCCGCAGTGGGCGAAGGTCATCACCGCGGTCACCTGGACCAGCCCTGAGCCGTACGGTGTCGGCACCACCCGCACCGTCGACATGCTCGGCGGGCTGGTGGGTGACGAGGAGTTCCTGGCCTGGGAGCCCTACACCTATCTGGCCTTCCGGTTCAACACCTGTTCGAACAAGGTGGTGGCCGCGTTCGCCGAGGAGTACCGGGTGGTTGAGACCCCCGACGGCTGCCGGCTGACCTGGACAGTCGCGCAGAAGGCGACCGGGCCGGCCCGGTTCGGCCTGGTGCTGGGCGGCCCGGTGATGAACCTGTCCTTCAAGTGGTTCCTGGCCAACCTGCGCCGCTACACCGACAAGCGCTACCACTAGTAGATGCCGGCCCAGGCTTCGCGCCGCACGCCGTCGGGGTCGTTGACCGTGACATCCCGATTGGAGCGGATCACCCGGGTGCGGCGTTCGTCGGCGTCGTAACGGGGCCAGTCCGCCATCGCGACGCCGGTGGCGAAGTTCAGCCAGGTGCGCTGCATCCGTTTGCCGACCGACGGCGGCACGTGCCGCCCCAGCGGGTGCAGCTTGCGGCCGAGATAGGACCCGTAGCTGTGTTGGACGTGCACGATCTCGCTGCCGTGAGTGGCACCGAGTCCGAGCATCCGCAGCGTCCAGGTGGTGTGGTCGAAGCGATAGAGATGGGTCAGCGCGTGCGTGCTGTAGGCGTCGGCGAACGCCCACGTCGGAGCGCCGAACATGACGTCGGAGCCCACTGCGATCAACGCCCGCCGGCGCGGGTAGTCCGGGTAGCCGGCCAGCACCCGGGTGCGCGCATCGGGCGCGGCACGGGTGAAGTAGTCATCGATTCCGGCCACGGTGGTCGGCAGCATCGGGGGCTTGGACCAGGCGAACATCGACGCCTCATGGGTGTTCGTCCCGATGATGAGCGGCACCGCGTTGACCTGCCCGGTGCGGGCCGCGTCGATGGGGTGCCGCGGCAGCAGGTCCACCCCGTGGGTGAGGCCGTAGGCCAGTGTCGGCGTGGTCTCGGCGCTGCGGCGCTGGAGCTCACCGGCTGCGCGACGCAGGACCCGTTGCGGTAACACCGAGAAGGTGGCCGGATGCGCGCCGACGAGGTCGACGAATTCGTGGGCGCGGCGCGACCGGGTGGCGCGGTCGGCGATCAACGGCAGCGCCGGGCTCTGCGCGATCGCGCGGGCGAACAGTCCGGCTGCGGCCGGGCTGGCCAGCAGGGCGAGTACCGACGTGGCCCCGGCCGATTCGCCGAAGATGGTGACGCGCTGCGGATCTCCGCCGAAGGCGGCGATGTTGTCCTGAATCCAGTGCAGTGCCGCGATCTGGTCGCGCAGGCACAGGTTGTCGGCGAACCCCTCACCGAGATCGCCGAGTTCGAAGCCACCGAACACACCGAGCCGGTAGGTCAGGTTCACCACGACGACATCGCCGTTGGCGGCCAGTCGGGAACCGTTGTAGAGCTGTAGCTGCCCGGCGCCGTAGACGAATGCGCCGCCGGGGATCCAGACCATGACCGGCAGCGGGCCGCCATCGGCGGAATCCGGCGCCCAGATGGTCAGCGTCAGGCACGCCTCGTCGCGGATCTTGGGATCGTCGCGTCCGCCTCCGACGAAGGAGCGGCCCTGCGGCGGCACCGGCCCGTGCTCGACGGCCTCGCGCACGCCGGACCACGGCGCCAGCGGTGTGGGCGCGCGGAACCGGCGCTCGCCGACCGGCTGCTCGGCGTACGGGATTCCGCGCCAGACCCGGACACCGCCCTCGGTGGTGCCACGGAGGGCGCCCAGGCAGGTGTGCACCAGGGTCGACGGATCGGCGACGACGGCCACGGCGCAATCGTAGAGTGGCAAGCTGAACGCGGCTGGCTGCCTCACCCGAGCGGTCAATCTCAAGGAGCGACGATGACCTTCAACGAGGGTATGCAGATCGACACGAGCACCACCTCGACCGGTGGCGGCCACGGTCGGGGCATTGCCATCGGCGGCGGTCTGGGCGGCCTGGTGATCGTGTTGGTGGCGCTGTTCCTCGGCGTCGATCCGGGCCAGGTGATCAGCCAGCAGCCCGCGCTACCTCCGGGCGCCGAGCAGTCCGGATATGACCTGAGCAAGTGCAAGACTGGTGCCGACGCGAACGCCTACGTCGAGTGCCGGGTGGTGGCTACCGGCAACTCCGTCGACGGGGTGTGGGAGCAGCTGCTCAAGGGCTACACCCGTCCCAAGATGATGCTGTTCAAGGGCCAGGTGCAGACCGGCTGCGGGCCGGCGACCAGCGATGTCGGGCCGTTCTACTGCCCGGTGGACCAGACCGCGTACTTCGACACCGACTTCTTCCAGGTGCTCAAGGACCAATTCGGTTCCAGTGGTGGACCGTTGGCCCAGGAGTACGTGGTGGCCCATGAGTACGGCCATCACGTCCAGAACCTGCTCGGGGTGCTGGGCCGGGCGCAACAGGGCGCCCAGGGCGCCGGCGGCAACGGAGTGCGCACCGAGTTGCAGGCCGATTGCTACGCCGGGGTGTGGGCGCACTACGCCGCAGTCACCAAGCAGCCCGGGACTGACGTGACTTATTTGGAGCCGTTGAGCGACAAGGACATTGCCGATGCATTGTCGGCGGCGGCGTCAGTGGGCGATGACCGGATCCAGAAGCAGGCGACCGGCCGGGTGAATCCGGAGCAATGGACCCATGGCTCGTCGGCGGAGCGTCAGAAATGGTTCACGATCGGCTATCAGACCGGTGACCCCAAGCAATGTGACACATTCCGGGCCCGCGACCTCGGCTGAGCGAGGTGCCGCCCGGTGTTCGGACGCTCCGACGGTAACGCCGTTCTCCAGGTTGGCATCCGACCGATAAGCTGACCACATGACCAAGGCCGAACGTCTGCCGGCGTCAGCGAGCACCGATGCGGAGTCGCGAGTCAGCCGCTTCATGCGTTCGGCGCTGTCGATCCTGGCCGAAACGGGCCGCACGGACTTCACCGTCCTGGAGGTTGTCGAGCGGTCGAAGACGTCGCTGCGGTCGTTCTATCAGCATTTCTCCACCAAAGACGAACTGCTGCTGGCCCTCATCGAGAACATCATCGCCGAGTCGACCACGCGGTGGCGCGGACAGACCCTGGAGCTGCCGGCCCCCGAGGCCATGCGGGTGCTGATCGACCGGATCTGCACACCGGCCGAAACGACCAAAGAGGACAGCATCAGCCGCGGCCTGACGTCTTATAACGGCCGCCTCGCGGAGACCTTGCCGCGGGAGTACGCCCGGGTCCTCGCTCCACTGCACCAGTTGATCGCCGACATTCTCGAACGCGGCATCGACGAGGGCGCCTTCCGGCCGGCGCTGGAAGTCGAGACCGCCGCCGCACTGATCATGCAGACCGCGCTCGGCGCCGTGCGGTTGCGCAGCCTCGGCGCGGAACTCAGTGGTGTGCCGATCGACGGTGAGCACATCTTCGACTTCTGTGTCCACGGCCTGCTGCCTCGCTGACTCCGCGCAGCGGCGGTTCTCGTCTCAGAACAAGGTCGGCTGCGGCTCGATGACGGCCGGCGCGGGAGCCGGGGCCGGGACCGGGCCGGCGAACGGCCGCTGATCGCCGGCAAGGCCGTGCCGGGTGACCAGCGGCGCCACCCGCCGGCGCAGCATGTCACGGTAGTCGGCGGGCAGGTAGGCCCCGCGGCGGTAGAGCTGGCGGTAGGTGGCCACCAGTTCCGGATGCGAGCGGGCCAGCCAGGTCATGAACCAGCCGCGGGTCGAACTGCGCAGGTGCAGGCCGAACACGGTGACGCTGGAGCCTCCCGCGGCGGCGATCTGACCGAGCAACGCGTCGAGGTGATCGACTGAATCGGTCAGGTGCGGCAGCACCGGGGCCACCATCACATGGCAGTCCAATCCGACGTCTCGCACGGCGGTGATCAGGCCGAGCCGCGCCTGCGGCGAGGGTGTTCCCGGCTCGACATCGCGATGCAGCTCGGGGTCGCCGACGGCGAGCGAGATCGCTACGGATAGCGGAACCTGTTGCGCTGCATCGGCGATCAGATCCAGGTCGCGACGCAGCACGGTGCCTTTGGTGAGGATCGACATCGGCGTGCCGGACGCGGCGAGGGCGCTGATGATGCCTGGCATCAACGCGTAACGCCCCTCGGCCCGCTGGTAGGGGTCGGTATTGGTGCCCAGTGCAACGGTCTCCCGACACCAGGACGGCCGGTTCAACTCGCGGCGCAACACCTCGACGAGGTTGGTCTTGACCACGATCTGGCTGTCGAAATCAGCTCCCGCATCAAAATCCAGATACTCGTGGGTGGGCCGGGCGAAGCAGTACCGGCAGGCATGAGCACAGCCCCGGTAACCGTTCACGGTGAAGCGGAACGGCAGCATCGCCGCCGCCGGGATCTTGTTCAGCGCCGACTTGCACAGCACCTCGTGGAACGTCATGCCCTCGAATTGCGGTGTGCGCACGCTACGCACGAAGCCGACGCGCTGTAGGCCGGGCAGCGCGCCGTCGTCCACCGCTACCGCTTGGCCGGACCACCGCATGACTCCATTCGAACTGACGTTCGAGAAGATGTCAACAGGCGCGGCCCAGCGGGCGGTTGACGGCGGCACAGCGGCCAGCCAACTTTTGGACCATTAGGTGCATAAGTGTTACCGTGGCCACGATATAAGTACCGGTCGGTACGAAATAGAGGTGGAGGGACGGTTCCGTCATGGCAACGCAAAGCGGGTCGGCACAAGTTGTGCTGATCACAGGGGGAACGTCGGGTATCGGCCTGAGCCTGGCCGAGACCTATCTGGCGCGCGGCGCCTCCGTCGCGGTGTGCGGCCGGTCAGCGGGTCCGCTGGAGCGTTTCAGCCGTGCACATCCAGAAGCGCTGGCCATCCAGGCCGACATCACCGACCCAGGCGCGAGGATCATGATGCTTGATGCCGTGACAGCGCGGTTCGACCGCCTTGATGTGCTGATCAATAATGCCGGCACCTTCAATGAGAGAAACTTCGCCACAGATCCCGACGCCACCCGCGGCCTGGATCAGGAGATCGCGATCAACCTGACTGCGCCGATTGAGCTGACAAACGATGTGCTCAACCGCTGGGCAGACCTCACCGCCATCGTATTCGTCACTTCGGGCTTCGCGCTGGTCTCACCCACTCGCGCGCCAACCTACGGCGCGGTGAAAGCGGGCTTACACGGCTTCGCCGAAGGGCTACGCCGACAGCTTGCGCCGAACAAAATCCATGTCCTTGAACTACTTCCACCAGCAACCGATACGCCGATGAACGCAGAACTCACCGGCAAGAAGATGGCACCGGAAGCCGTAGCTGGCATCACGCTGAAAGCACTCGACCGCCGGCGTCCGATGGCCCTGCCTGGACCGACCAAGCTGCTTCCGACCATGCTGCGCATCACGCCAAACACGATCAAACGCAGCGTTGCGAAAATGTGACTCCCGCATTCGGCTCGCAAGCCCGCTGGCGGCCACGGGCACCGCGTGCTCGATGCCCGACATCGCGGGAGGCGTCCATGCCGAAAAGGCTGTGCTACTACAGCTTTGGCAGTACGATCTCGACGTCACACCATCGGCCAGGTCCGCAGGGCGACATCGGCCACACGGTTGAGGTCGGCGCGACTGGCGCCACTGGCGGCCTGAACGGCGATCCCATTGGCGACGGTGATGACGTAGCGCGCAAGGACAGCGGCATCGACGTCGTCGGGTAAGTCGCCTTCGTCAACCGCGCGTCGGAACCGCCCGGTCAGGTGAGCGACGCTCTTGTTGCGCCACGCGGCAAGCATGTCGCGGATCTCGCGCGCCTCGCCGCCAGCAGCGAGAGAACCTTGCACCGTCAGGCAACCGGCCGGCGCGCTCGCGTTGGTGGTGGCCCTGATCGCCCCCTTGAGAATCGCCGCAGCCACCTCCCTTGCAGTCGGCTTCTGCAGGGCCCTCAAACCGTACGAGGCGGGACCTTCGACATAGCGCTCCAAGGCCCTGGCGAATAGCGCTTCCTTATTGCCGAAGGCCGCATACATGCTGGTGCGACTGATTCCCATGGCCGCGGTCAGATCGGTGAGCGTGGCGCCCTCGTAGCCCTGCTCCCAGAACACCTCCATCGCGCGCTGCAAGGCCAACTCAGGATCGAACTCTCTCGGTCGCCCCATCGGGGCTTTTTGCTGAGACTTCATGCTGACGACAGTACTCGTTTTGCACCGATAGGTACCGATGTCTGCTGGCCTACGTGCACGCGGATCTCATCAGCAGGTACGCGTTGCCCACTGCCGAGCCGAGGCTGCTCGCCCCGAGGCGATCGCCCGTGCCGTCGCGTACGCCGTGGCGCTGATGGCCGCACGCTCGACTACGACCGGTTCGCGCTCGTCGGCCACGCACCCTAGTCGTCGAGTTCGCCGGCGATACCGCGCTCGAGCGTGCCCCGGGTACGGTCCGGCAGAACGATGAGCCCGTCGAGTTCACCGCGGGCCAGGTCGTAGGCCCGTTCGCGCTCCTGGGGCGTGGCGCCGCGGTCGGCAACCACCCGCAACAGGCTCTGCGCTCTGGCCATCCGCTGCTGCTCATCGCGGGAGAAGTCGTTGCGCCGGCGCCGGATCGCCTCGCTCTCCGCGGCGTCGAAGGCGGTGACGTACGCCTCGACGGCGTCGAGATACTGACGGGCAGCGTCGGGGTCGTCGAGCAGATCTTCGGCTTTACCCGGACGTAAGAGTTCCGCGCGCAATTTGGCCCGGTGAAAAGCCACCGTCAGGGGCTCGCGCATGTCGGTCATCACCGGGAAGTCCAGAAGTTTGGCGGCGTCGAGCTCATACTCCAGCCAGCGCGCATCGGTGCGGTCATGCTCGCCGATCACCCTGGTGACGGTACGCCATTGCGCCGCTTGGCTTTTCGGTGACACACCAGGCACCGCGGGGGGTTCCTCCCCCGGCTCGTCGCGCCTTCTGGTCAGGGCCGAGACTCCGCGTACGGCAGCGTAAATCGCACCCGCGAGCGGAACGAGGACGAGCAACAGCTCGACCAACCGGAAGATCAGGCCCACCTGGTCAGGATGCCATCTGCTCAACCCGTCCCGTCGCTGGCGGCGGCCAGCAGCGAAACCAGGACGTCAGTGATCGGGGTCGGCAGTCCGTGCCCGGCGGCTTTGCGAACGACGACCCCGTTGCGCGGATATCCCATTCCAGTCGGCGGTGCGCTTCCCGAGTCGGGCCGGACCTCCATCCGGTCGCGGGGCGTGTGCCCGCACACCGTGACGGCACGGCCCGCGGTGTGCAACAGCGCGGCGACGGTGGCACCGATCGCCCCGGGACCGACGAGTGCTATCGAGGTGCCCACGGCTTCCAACGTACCTACGGTGAAACGATGACCGAACCCTCGTTGCGCCGGGCGACCTCGTCGGACGCGCAGGCCATCGCGGAGCTCGTCGAGCGCGCCTACGACAAGTACGTCGCCCGCATCGGACGCAGACCCGCCCCGATGGACGCCGACCACGCCGGACTGATCGACACGGCGAACGTGTGGGTCCTGACGCATGGCGACCAACTGCTCGCCAGCATGGTGACCTGCGTGATGGACGACCATCTACTGCTGGAATCCATCGCCGTCATCCCGGAGGCACAGGGTCGCGGGTACGGCGCGCTACTGCTGCGCCGCGCCGAGGACGACGCCCATGATGCCGGCCTGACGGAGGTCCGGCTCTACACCAATGCCGCGATGACCGAGAACGTCGCCATGTATCCGCGGTTCGGCTACGTGGAGACGCACCGCGCCGGTCAGGACGGCTTCCGCAGAGTCTTCTTCAGCAAGCGACTGTCGACCGACTAAGACGTCCACTGCGACAGGTAGCACTGCGGGCTGTACGGCGCATCCTGGGCAATGGCCACCTGACCGTCGATCGCGACCTCGCAATGCGCGTTGGGGGCGGCCTGACCGCCGTGCGTGGTGCTGGCCACCTGCAAGAACGCCCACTGCGGATCCTCGAGGGTGGTCTGGAAGACCCAGGGCGCATCCGGTGACACGCTGATGGTCTCGCGCTTCATGAACCCGTCGGAATCGGCGTTGAACGCGGCCTTGCTCGGCGGCTGGGCGGTCAGGTAGGTGACGGTGAAGCTGTACGTGCCTCCCGTGGCGAGCGTGTAGGTCACCTGATGTCCGGGCGCCGGATCGGCGCTCGACACCGCGTGCGTGGCTGCAACTCCGGCGGCCGCCAACACGAGCGCCGCCCCTACTTTTGCTGTCACTGTTCGCATACCGGCCATATCGGCCACGCTACCGACACCGTTACGGATTGCCGCTTCACGACGACCACAGCGAATGAATGCCAGGTTAACAAGTTTGTCACACACAGATATTTCACAGAAACTTATTCGCTCTAACGTCCGGGGTCTACACCGCCGCGGGTCCCGACGTCCCTCCTGTCCGTCGGGGCCCAATGCTTGTCGTTTCCAAGATGAAAGGGCATTTATGCAACTCCGACGTTCCACATTGTATCGGTCGGCATTGGCTGCGACGAGCGTTCTGGTCACCGCGGGCCTAGTGCTGTCCGGCTGCGGCAGCAAGGCGACCGAAAGCGACTCAGCAAAGTCTGAGTCCTGCGTGGACACCTCGGGCTCAAGCATCAAGGTGGGTTCGCTGAACTCCCTGTCGGGCACCATGGCGATCTCTGAGGTCACTGTGCGCGACTCCATCAAACTCGCCGTCGATGAGATCAACTCCAAAGGCGGGGTGATGGGCAAGCAGATCCAGATCGTCGGTGAGGACGGCGCATCGGACCCTGCGGTGTTCGCCCAGAAGGCCGAGAAGCTGATCAAGGACGACTGCGTGGCCGCGGTGTTCGGCGGCTGGACGTCCTCCAGTCGCAAGGCCATGCTGCCGGTGTTCGAGAGCAACAACTCGCTGCTCTACTACCCGGTGCAGTACGAGGGCCTGGAATCGTCGAAGAACATCTTCTACACCGGCGCCACCACCAACCAGCAGATCGTGCCCGCGCTGGACTACCTCAAGGAGAAGGGCATCAAGTCGCTGTACCTGGTGGGCAGCGACTACGTGTTCCCGCAGACCGCCAACCGCATCATCAAGGCCTACGCCGGCGCCAACGGCATGGAGATCAAGGGTGAGGACTACACCCCGCTGGGCTCGACCGACTTCTCCACCATCGTCAACAAGGTCCGCGCCTCCAACGCGGGCGCGGTGTTCAACACCCTCAACGGCGACTCCAATGTGGCGTTCTTCAAGGAGTACACCAATGCCGGCCTGACTCCGCAGAAGATGCCGGTGGTATCGGTGTCGATCGCCGAGGAAGAGGTGCAGGGCATCGGCGCGCAGAACATCGAGGGCCAGCTGACCGCGTGGAACTACTACCAGACACTGGACAACCCGGTGAACAAGGCGTTCGTCGCGGCGTTCAAGCAGAAATACGGCGCCAACCGGGTGACCTCCGACCCGATGGAAGCGGCCTACGTGTCGGTCTACCTGTGGAAGAACACCGTTGAGAAGGCGAAGTCGTTCGACGTCAAGGCGATTCAAGACGCCGCGGGCGGAGTCACCTTCGACGCGCCCGAGGGTCTGGTCACCATCGACGGCGAGAACCACCACATCACCAAGACCGCGCGGATCGGTGAGATCCACCCCGACGGCCTGATCTACACCATTTGGCAGTCCCCCGGCCCGATCACGCCGGACCCGTACCTGAAGTCCTACCCGTGGGCCAAGGGTCTGTCGGGCTGAGCCGGGCGAGCGAAGCGACGGGGAACTAACACAGCATGGATGTCCTTGTCGGGCAGCTGGCGACAGGATTGAGCCTCGGCTCAATCCTGTTGCTGGCGGCACTGGGGCTGTCACTGACCTTCGGCCAGATGGGCGTCATCAACATGGCGCACGGCGAGTTCATCATGGTCGGCTGTTACACCGCCTTCGTCGTGCAGAAGGTGATCGCCAACGCGGGCGCCTCACTGCTGGTATCGCTGATCGTGGGGTTCGCCGTCGGCGGCCTGCTCGGAGTTCTGTTGGAGGTCACGCTGATTCAGCGGATGTACGACCGCCCGCTGGACACCCTGCTGGTCACCTTCGGTGTCGGCCTGATCCTGCAGCAGGCCGCCCGCAGCATCTTCGGTGCGCCCGCAGTGAACGTGACCGCGCCGTCCTGGCTGTCCGGCGGGGTGGAGATCCTCGGCGCGGTGGTGCCCAAGACCCGCATCTTCATCCTCGTGCTCGCGGTCGTGTGCGTCGTGGCGCTGGCGTCGGTGCTCAAATTGAGCCCGATGGGGCGACGGATCAGGGCAGTCGTGCAGAACCGCGACCTGGCCGAGACCAGTGGGATCTCGAGTCGCAAGACCGACATCACCACCTTCTTCATCGGCTCAGGCCTGGCCAGCGTCGCAGGTGTCGCACTCACCTTGATCGGGTCGACCAGTTCGACGATCGGACAGAGCTATCTGATCGACGCGTTCCTGGTCGTGGTGGTCGGTGGACTGGGACAGATCAAGGGCACGGTGATCGCCGCATTCGCGCTGGGCCTGCTGAACTCGTTCACCGAGTACAGCACCACCGCGTCACTGGCCAAGGTGATCGTGTTCGTGGCGATCGTCATCTTCCTGCAAGTCCGACCACAGGGGCTGTTCACCGTGCGGACAAGGAGTTTGGTATGAGAACCGTCCTGGGCCGGTGGCAGACCTGGGTAGGCTTCGCAGTCGCGGCGGTGTTGTTGTTCGGCGTGGCGCCCGCGGTGTTGAGCAGCTTCCGGCTCGGCCTGCTGGGCCAGTACCTCTGCTACGCGATCGTGGCCGCCGGCATCGGGCTGGCCTGGGGCCGCGGCGGCATGCTCACCCTCGGCCAGGGCGTGTTCTTCGGGCTGGGCGCGTACATGATGGGAATGCACCTCAAGATCGCCGACGCCGAGATTCGCAAGCAGGCCGTACCGGATTTCATGCAGATCGCCGGTATCCCTGCGCTGCCGTCGTATTGGCAGCCGTTCTCCTCGGCCGCCTTCACCCTGTTCGCCATCGTCGTGATCCCGACCGGCATCGCGGCGCTGTTGGGTCTCGGTGTCTTCAAACGCAGAGTCAAGGGCGCGTACTTCGCGATCCTGTCCCAAGCCCTGGCGGCGGCCCTGGCCATCCTGCTCGTCGGCCAGTCGACACTGGGCGGCAGCAACGGGCTCAACGGTTTCCGGACGTTCTTCGGATTCAAGTTGTCCGACCCGGTGAACCGGCAGATGCTGTACTTCATCGCCGCCGGCACGCTGTTGGTGGTCGTCGCCGTGGTGCGCCAGCTGATGCAGAGCCGCTATGGCGAACTGCTCGTCGCGGTGCGCGACGGTGAGGAACGGGTGCGCTTTCTGGGCTACGACCCCGCCACCATCAAGGTGGTCGCCTACACGGCGGCCGCACTGTTCGCCAGCGTGGCCGGCGCACTGTTCGCACCGATCATCGGGTTCATCACCCCCGCCCAGGTGGGTGTGGTCCCCTCCATAGCCTTCCTGATCGGCGTCGCGATCGGCGGCCGCACCACCCTGCTCGGACCGGTACTCGGCGCCATCGGGGTGGCGTGGGCGCAAACGGCGTTCTCCGAACGGTTCCCGTCCGGCTGGACCTATGCCCAAGGTCTGCTGTTCATCATCGTCGTCGGCTTCTTCCCCGCCGGGCTGGCCGGTGTGGGTGCGTTGCTGCGCCGCCGCCGGGCCAAGTCCCCCGCACCCGACGACGAGCCAGACCCACGAACGGAATCCGAGAAAGTGGGTGCCGCGACATGACCGAGGTCGCCGAACCGGTGGCCGGCGGCAACGTCGGCATGGGCAGCGAGTATCTCGAGGTCCGGGGCCTGACCGTCGACTTCGACGGGTTCAAGGCTGTCAACGGGGTTGACCTGACGTTGTTCCAAGGAGACCTGCGCTTCCTGATCGGGCCCAACGGCGCCGGCAAGACCACCGTCATCGACGCGATCACCGGCCTGGTGCCCGCCACCGGGTCGATCAGCAAGTCGGGCGTGGACCTGCTGGGCAAGAAGGTTCATCAAATCGCCCGGCTCGGTGTCGGACGAACCTTCCAGACCGCCAGTGTCTTCGAGCAGCTGACCGTGTTGCAGAACCTCGACATCGCCGCCGGGGCCGGCAGATCGTGGTGGACGCTGCTGCGCCGGCGCCACTCCGTCCTGCCGATCATCGAAGAGGCGCTGGACACCATCGGCCTGGCCGAGCTGGCCGACCGACCGGCCGGCGTGCTGGCCCACGGCCAGAAGCAGTGGCTCGAGATCGGGATGCTGCTGGTGCAGAACGCCGACGTGCTGCTGCTCGACGAGCCGGTCGCCGGGATGAGCGGGGAGGAGCGGGAAGAGACCGGAAACCTGTTGCGGCGCATCGGCTCCTCTCGAACCGTCGTCGTCGTCGAACACGACATGGACTTCATGCGGGCGTTCGCCACCTCGGTGACGGTGCTGGCCCGCGGGCAGGTCATCGCCGAAGGGTCGGTGGCCGAGGTACAGGCCAACCCGAAGGTGCAGGAGGTCTACCTCGGCACCGCAGCGGCGGGTACATCCGACTTGGAGGCCGGCGAATAGTGTTGCAGCTCATCGACGTCCACACCGGCTACGGCCGGTCGCAAGTGATCCACGGCGTCAGTATCGAGGTGCCCGCCGACGGCGTGGCAGCGGTGATGGGACACAACGGCGCAGGCAAGACCACCCTGCTGCGCGCCGCCGTCGGCTTGCTGAAGTGCGCCTCCGGCAAGGTGTTGCTGCACGGCGAGGACGTCACCCGGCTGCGGCCCAGCTCCCGGGTGGCTCGCGGGCTGGCCTACGTGCCGCAGGGCCAACAGTCGTTCGGCCAGTTGACCACGGCGGAGAACCTTCAGGTCGTCGCCGACGGCCGTAAGAACGGCAAGCAGCTGATCGACGAACAGCTCGACTTGTTCCCCGCCCTCAAGGAATTGCTGACCCGGCGGGCCGGACTGCTCTCCGGCGGCCAGCGCCAACAGCTGGCCATCGCCCGCGCGCTGATCACCAGCCCCAAGATCCTGATCCTCGACGAACCGACCGAAGGCATCCAGCCGTCGGTGGTCGCCGAGATCGAGGCGGCCATCACCGCATTGACCCGCCGCGGCGATCTCGGCGTGCTGCTGGTGGAACAGCACATCGGGTTCGCGCTGGAATCGGCGCAGCAGTACTACATTCTCGAGTCCGGCCGGGTGACGTCCAGCGGAACCGGCGGATCCGCTTCGGAAGCCGACGTGCGGGCGGCGATGGCGATCTGAGGCCGGCCCGCGCTGCTGTCCCGATCTACACTTTCGACGTGAGCTACGTCACGACGATGAACAAACTCGCCGCCCCTGGCGTCCTTGGTTAAGTGACCAACCGTTCGCGCTGGGGAATGAACGCTGCCGTGAGTCGGCGGTCGGTACTGATCGGGATGGGCGCCGTGGGCGCCTTCCTGGCCGCCGATCTCGGTGCCGTCGCCTACGCCAACAAGTGGATAGGTTCCGGTGCCCCACGCAAGACGTTCCTGGACGGATTCCTGACCGTCTACGGGCCTCAACTCGGCTTTCGCAAGAACCACGCCAAAGGCGTCGTTGTCACCGGCTATTTCGAGAGCAACGGAAACGGACAGGAGCTCAGCCGCGCGGCAGTGTTCCGCCCCGGAAAATTTCCCGTCGTCGGCCGCTTCTCGCTGTCCGGTGGCGACGCCCACGTGGCCGACGCGCCAGGTGCCGCCCGTGGTCTCGGGCTGGCATTCGGCTTCCCCGAGAGCTGGCAATGGCGCACCGCGATGCTCAACCTTCCGGTCTTTCCCGACGCCACCCCGCGCGGCTTCTACGACCGGCTACTCGCGTCCAAGGTCGTCCCGGGCACCGGCGCACCCGATCCCGCGGCGATGAAGGCATTTCTGGCCGCCCACCCCGAGACGGCGGCCGCGATGGCCATCATCAAGAAGCAGCCGCCGGCAATAGGCTTCGGCGACAGCACATTCCGCGGCCTCAACGTTTTCTACTTCGTCAACGAATCCGGTGTCCGCACGCCGGTGCGGTGGTCATTCGTGCCGCAGCAGACGACGGCGCCGAAGCCACGGGGCGGCGACCCCAACGGTTTGTTCGACGCGGTGGTCCGCCAACTTCGCGGCGGCCCGCTGCGCTGGCACATGGTGGTGACGGTCGGCAATCCCGGCGACCCGGTGACCGATGCGACGCAGCCCTGGCCCGATGACCGGCGCACCATCGACGTCGGCCTGCTCACGCTCACCTCGGCAGAGACCGAGGCCCGCGGCAACGCCCGCGACATCAACTTCGATCCGTTGACCCTGCCCGACGGCATCGAGCCGTCCGACGATCCGCTGCTGTCGGCGCGGTCCGACGTCTACGCGGCCTCCTACCGGCAGCGCACCGGGGAGCCGAAATCGCCGTCGGCGGTGCAGGTGCAGGAGGTCAGCGCATGACCGAGGTCCACCGGTATCCGATCCGCACCCGGGTGTTGCACTGGCTCACCGCGGTTCTGGTGTTCAGCGCGCTGTTCGTCGGGTTCGTGATGGTCAACTCGCTCGCCAGCTACGGCGCCCTGGTGCGCGTACACATGACTCTCGGAGTGCTGATCCTCGTCGTTGTGGTGGTGCGCGCAGCCAATCGCTTCACCCATCGCACCCCGGCGCTGCCGGCCACGGTCGGGTCGGTCGAACACAAACTGGTCGTCGGATCCGAACTCGGGTTGTACGCGCTGATGCTGGCCCAGCCGCTGATCGGATGGGCGATGGTCTCCGCCGGTGGCCGGCCCATCGTGGTATTCGGCGCGATTCACCTGCCGCGCATCGCGCCGTTCGACGCGGACCTGTACTTCTTTCTGCGGCAAGCCCACTCGGTCCTTGCCTACTTGCTGGTGCTGACGATCGCGGCGCACGTGTCGGCGGTGTTGCTCCACACCCTGACCCTGCGGGACCGAATGTTGAGCAGGATGACGTTCGGTCGCGACGCAATCGAGCAGAAAGGCGCCCCCAGCGAAGACCGGGAAGGCATCATGACTGTCGACTGACAGGAGCATGATGCGGCGGGTCCAGATGGTGGCGGCGTGCGCCCTGGCGGGAGCGACGCTGCTCGCCGCCCCGGGCGGCACCGCTGGCGCGTGCGCGTGTGGCGGCATAGTCAGTGCCGACCTCGATGCACGAGTCACCGGCGAGCAGAGTCTGGTGGCACTCGACGGCAACGTCGAGACCATCGTCATGCGTCTAGACGTCGACTCCGTGGCCGACAACGCTGCGCTGATCATTCCCACCCCCACTCCGGCGACCGCCACCCAGGCCGGTCCCGCGATCTTCACCGAACTCGAGCGGCTGACCGCGCCGCGGATCGAACGTCGCGGCAGCGGCCGGTCAGATCTCGACGAAGCGGGTCCCGCGCTGGGAAGCGCCCCGACTGTGGTGGCACAGGTTCAACTCGGCCCCTTGGAAGCCACCACCCTGACCGGGGGTGATCTCACCGGGGTGCGCGGCTGGCTGGACGGGCACGGGTACACGATGCGGCCTGAGGTGAGCGCCCAACTGCAGCCCTACCTCAGCCAGGGTTGGTCCTTCGTGGCGATGCGGCTGACCGCCGACTTGCCGCTCAACGGTCAGCTGGACCCGGTTCGCCTGGACTTCGCCTCCGAGCGGCTGGTCTACCCGATGCGAATGTCGGCTGCTGCGAAAGATACTCAGCGGGTGGTGATCTACACCCTCGCCCAGCACCGGATGCAGCGAACGGACGCCGACGCCTCGGGACAGGACGTCACCGTCGACTACGCCGGCAGGGTCGCGGGCCGCACCAGCGACACGACCCTGACCGAACTGGCCGCCAAGAATCCGTATCTGACCAGAATCTCGACCACCATCACAGCCCCCGCGTCGATCACCTCGGATTTCACCTTCGGGCCCGCACCGACTGACGATCCTTACCAACGAGTGATCGGGGCCGAGCCCGATGACGGCGATATCGGGGCACTTCTGCTGACAATCGCGGCCTCAGGACTGGTCATCGTGGTGTCGGCGGCGGTCGGTGTCTTCCTGATCGTGCGGCATCGCCGACGCGCACGGTCCAGCTGATCAGCCGGCGTCGAGCAGGTGCCCGCCGGTCTCGATTCCCACGTCGCTTCGCTCCTGCCCGCCGGTGCCTATCCCCACGTCGCTTCGCTCCTGCCCTCCGGTGCCTATCCCCACGTCGCTTCGCTCCTGCCCGCCGGTGGACGCCTTCATCCGGCCGAACAACTCAATAGCCGACTGGATGGCCTCGTCGACGAAGACCCCGAATTCGACACCACCGTCGCGGTAGCGGCTCTCGGTTACCACACCGACAAGTCGCGGGTCAGAGGACCCGAACACGGTGGCCACGGCCCGCGGATCGCTGCGGTTCCACTGCTCGGCCAGTGCCGCCACCCGGGGGCGCTGGGCCACCGGGTAGTACCGCGCCGTCGACACGGTGATCTTCGCGGTTCTCGCCTGCGGCCCGCACGGTTCCAGATGCACGTGCAGCCGACCGTGAAAGGTGTTGAGCAGAAAGAAGAATTCACCGTCGTTGTGGCCGCGGAAATGCCGCACCCGCCGGGTGCGCAGATAGCCTTCGATGAGTTCGGAGCCGGTTGCGGTGGTCATGTCCGTTCAACGGCTCTCCTATTCGCCCCGGTTCCCCGAACTGCCAAGCTAAGGCCAAGAATCTGTTGAGAATTCGATAAACGGCACGCCCACGAGGAATTGCTTACCTGCGCCCGAAAATGCGTGCAGATCGATATTGCGAATTGCGGGACCGGTTTTTGCGTATTTCCGCTCCGACAATCTCGGACGCGAGTAGCTTCTGCCGCTATCACCAACTCCGATGTATAGGAGACGACAATGAACCGATATCTGCTGACAGCAGTCGCTGCTGGGGCCGTCGCTCTCGCCGGCGCGCCGGCAGCCGGAGCCATCACCAACGCCGAGGCGGACTACATCGACGACCTCACCAGCGCCGGGATCACCGGTGACCAGGAGGCACTGATTTCCGACGGCTGGACCATCTGCAAAGCCTTGTCGGCCGGCGCGGACCCCAATGAGTTGTCCCAGACGTATTACACGAATTCAGGCTCGATCAGCCACGCCCAAGCCGACGCGGCCATCAACTTCGCCAAAACCGACCTCTGCCCGGCAGGCTGACTGGATCAAGTCAGCCGTGAAATAACCTCGACCACAACCGAATTCGCCGCCACGTCGACCTGCTCACCGGTCGACAGACTCTTGACGCCGACGGTGCCCGCCTCGATATCGCGGTCGCCGGCCACCAGCGCGATCCGCGCGCCGGATCGGTCAGCCGCCCGCATCGCACCCTTCATGCCGCGGTCACCGTAGGCCAGATCGACTCGCACACCCGCGGCACGCAGGGCTGCGGCCAGCTTCGCCAGCTCCAGCTTGGCCTGCTCCCCAGGGGCACGCAGAACACATCGCAGCGCGCCGTGGTTCCGGCGGCCTTTCCCTCAGCTCGCAACGCCAGCACGGTGCGGTCGACGCCCAGCCCGAAGCCGATACCGGAGAGGTCCTGACCGCCGAGCTGACGCATCAACCCGTCGTAACGGCCACCGCCGCCGATCCCGGACTGGGCACCCAGCCCGTCGTGCACGAACTCGAACGTGGTCTTGGTGTAGTAATCCAGCCCACGCACCATCCGGGGATTGATCACGTAGGGCACCCCGAGTGCGTCAAGGTGAGCCAATACCGTCTCGAAGTGCTGTTTGGCGGCATCGGAGAGGTGGTCGAGCATCACCGGCGCGTCGGCAGTCATCTCCCGCATGTGGGGGCGCTTGTCATCGAGCACCCGCAACGGGTTGATCTGCGCGCGACGACGGGTTTCATCGTCGAGATCGAGCTTGAACAGGAACTCCTGGAGCAGCTCGCGGTACTGCGGACGGCACGTGTCATCGCCCAGCGACGTGATCTCCAGCCGGAAACCGTCCAATCCCAGCGACCGGTAGCCGGCGTCGGCCACGGCGATGACCTCGGCGTCCAGTGCCGGGTCGTCGACGCCGATGGCCTCGACCCCGACCTGTTGCAGCTGGCGATACCGGCCGGCCTGGGGCCGCTCATAGCGGAAGAACGGTCCGGCGTAACAGAGCTTGACCGGCAGAGCACCGCGGTCGAGTCCGTGCTCGATCACCGCCCGCATCACCCCGGCGGTGCCCTCCGGGCGCAGTGTCACCGAACGCTCGCCGCGGTCGGCGAAGGTGTACATCTCCTTGGACACCACGTCGGTGGACTCCCCCACGCCGCGGGCGAACAGCGCGGTGTCCTCGAAGACGGGCAGCTCGACGTCGCCATAGCCGGCGAGCCGAGCCGCCCTGAGCAGACCGTCACGGACCGCGACGAACTCGGCCGACTCGGGCGGCAGGTAATCGGGGACACCCTTGGGTGCCTGGAAGTCGCTCACGCAGTCAAACCTTCGAGAAAGGGGTTGGTTCGGCGTTCGAGGCCGATGGTGGTGGATTCACCGTGTCCCGGTAATACCAGGGTGTCATCGTCGAGCACCAGCAGTTTTCCGACGATCGAACCCAGTAGATCTTTGCCGCTGCCGCCGGGCAGGTCGGTGCGCCCGACCGACTGCTTGAACAGGGTGTCGCCGGTGAACGCCAGCGGCTGGTCCAGACCGGACCGGCCCACCCGGAACACCACCGAACCTCGGGTATGCCCGGGTGTGTGGTCGACCGTGAAGGTGATGCCGCCGAGGTCGATCTTGTCCCCGTCGCGGTCCAGTTCGACGACCTGCCTGGGTTCACGAAACAGCGCACCGAATGCGATCTGGCCCAGTCTGGGTCCGAAACCGCGGATCGGGTCGGCGAGCATGAAACGGTCCTCGGGATGGATATAGGCGGGGCAACCAAAGGTGTCGGCCACCTTCTGCGCCGACCAGATGTGATCGATGTGACCGTGGGTCAGCAGGACGGCGGCCGGAGTCAGCCGATTGTCGTCGAGGATACGGCGCAGGTTTCCCATGGCACGCTGACCGGGGTCGACGACGATGGCGTCGGCTCCGGCGCGTGGGGCCAGCACGTAGCAGTTGCATGCCAGCATGCCGGCCGGGAACCCGGTCAGTAACACGCTGTCCAGTTTCCCACTCCCCGTTCACCAGGGTCGCGCCCCCTCGCCTCAGCATTAGCTGGCACACTCGGTGCCGACTCACCCGATCACCACATGGAGGACCGCGGCGGTGCCCACCAACGAACAGCGACGTGCGACGGCTAAGCGCAAACTCGAGCGGCAGCTGGAGCGCCGTGCCCAACAGGAGAAGCGTCGCCGCCTGTTCGCCGTGCTCGGTGGCGTGGTCGTGATCGCCGCCGCGATCGCCGTGGTGGTCACCTTCGTCCTGACCAACAAAGACGGCAAGAACACCAGCGCGTCATCCAGCACCACCAGCAGCACGGCACCGGACACGGGTGGCCCCACCGCCGCGCCGCCGGCGACCGGTGGCCTCCCGCCGTTCAAGGCCAGCGCGAACCTGGGGGCGAACTGCCAGTACCCGGCCTCCTCGGAGCCGGCCAGTAAGAAGGTCGACCCGCCCCGCACCGGCAAGGTGCCGACCGACCCGGCGACCCTGACTGCGAGCATGTCCACCAACCAGGGCAACCTCGGCCTGGTGTTGGACAACGCCAAGGCCCCGTGCACCGTGAACAGCTTCGCCAGCCTGGCTCAGAAGGGCTTCTTCAACGACACCCCATGCCATCGGCTGACGACCTCGCCGTCACTATCGGTGTTGCAGTGTGGGGACCCGACCGGCAGTGGCACGGGCGGCCCGGGCTACCAGTTCGCCAACGAGTACCCCACCGACCAGTACCCGAAGGACGATCCCGCGCTGCAGCAGCCGATCACCTACCCGCGCGGCACGCTGGCGATGGCCAACGCCGGCGCCGACACCAACGGCAGCCAGTTCTTCCTGGTCTACAAGGATTCGCAGCTGCCGCCCAACTACACCGCGTTCGGCACCATCGACGCCACCGGTCTGGCCACGCTGGACAAGATCGCCGCCGCGGGCGTCGCCGGCGGCGGCCAGGACGGCAAACCCGCAACCGATGTCCAGATCAAGTCGATCCTGCTTGACTAGGCGGCAATGACCCAGCCCCCGCCGTACTACCCGCCACCGCCCCCGTACGGTCCGCCGCCGTACGGACCGCAGCCCTACCCCTATCCGGCGCCGCCGCAGACCAATGCGATGGCGATCGCATCGCTGGTCTGCGCATTCGTCTTCGCGCCGCTGGGCATCGCGTTCGGGCACATCTCGCTGTCGCAGATCAAGAAAACCGGTGAGGAGGGCCGCGGGCTGGCGATCGCCGGGCTGGTGATCAGCTACCTGGTGACGGTGCTGACACTCGTGGCCGTGCTCGCCGGCGTGTTGTTCTTCTCCTGGATGGCACGCGAGTTGGAGAGAACTGGGGGCGCCGGCATCCCGCGGAGGACGACAGCGGCCGGCCCGGGCGGCGCGCAGCTACCACCGTTCGCACCACCGGCGGCGCTCGGCGCGAACTGCACCTATCCCGCCACGGCCACCAAGGCCGACAAGCCGAACAAACCGCCGCGAACCGGGAAAGTGCCGACCATGCCGACAACCGTGGACGCGACGATGGTCACCGGCGCTGGAACGATCGGGCTGCAGTTGGACAATGGCAAGACGCCCTGCACCGTCAACAGCTTTGTCAGCCTGGCGCAGCAGGGGTATTTCGACGACACCCCATGTCACCGCCTCACTGACTCGCCGTCATTGTCGGTACTGCAGTGCGGCGACCCGACCGGCAGCGGCTCCGGCGGTCCGGGCTACCGCTTCGCCAATGAATACCCCACCAACCAGTACCGCCCGTTCGATCCGGCGTTGCAGCGAGGTGTGCGCTATCCGCGCGGCACCCTGGCCATGGCCAACTCCGGACCCGACACCAACGGCAGCCAGTTCTTCATCGTCTACCGCGACTCCACGCTGCCGCCCACCTATACGGTGTTTGGCCGGGTCGACGAAACCGGCCTGGAGACGGTCGACGACATCTCCGTAGCCGGCATCGCCGGTGGTTCAGACGACGGTCAGCCCAAGAGGCCGGTGACCATCAAGTCGATCCGGCTGGACTGAGCGCCGCCTGCACCCCACTGCCAGGGTTCATCCACTCTCGACTATCCAGGCAGCCCTTGCTCTTCGGGCGGCAACGCGGCCGGGCCCTTGATGGCGGGAACCGCAATGGGCAGGTTGGACCCGGTCGGGCCCGCCGACTGGGTGACGGTGACTCCGGTGGACATCTCCGAGCTGGTGAACGTTCCGTCGCCGTTCTGCGGGTAAGCCTCGACAGCGGCCACCACACCCAGTGCGACAAGGGCACCGGCTCCGATGGTCGCGGACAACATATGTCGTGTTTTCATACCTGTTCTCTTTTGCATATCGCACGCTGTCGCCAAGCCTCTCTTGGCATTTGGCTCAAACGCCAGAACGCCGCGTGGTTATTCCATCTGATCGTGGTGATGCACAACAGAAGTGCTCACAGACGTCAATAAGCACCGGATGAAATAATCTGTGGCGCAGCGCCGTTGGTCAGAGTGTTATGACCACTCGACTGCACAGATTGCTTCTCACCGTCCTCAGCGCATTGGCCGCAGCGGCCTTCCTCATCACACCCAGCGTCGTGTTCAGCTCCCAGACCGCCCCGTCGAGCCCGGTCGCACAGTGTTATGACGGGGTGATCCCGTGGAATCCGTATCTGCAGAGTTGCAGCCTGCCCTCCGCGCAGCCACGGGTGCGCGGCGCGGCGCCGGACGCTGGGGCGATCATCGCCTGCCGGCATCATCCCGGATGCCTGGCGTGGTACGTCAACGGCGGCGGGCCGTAGGCGTACCCGCATTCCTCCTCCGGACTCGTCCCTCGCCCGGCATCGTCACGCGGCACAAGCCCAATCGCCGCATTCCTCCTCCGGACTCGTCCCTCGCCCGGCATCGTCACGCGGCACAAGCCCAATCGCCGCATTCCTCCTCCGGACTCGTCCCTCGCCCGGCATCGTCACGCGGCAGAAGTCACCCGGTAGACGTCGTACACGCCCTCCACGTTGCGCACCGCGTTGAGCACATGCCCGAGATGTTTGGGGTCACCCATCTCAAAGGTGAAGCGGCTGATGGCCACTCGATCGTTGGACGTGGTCACCGACGCGGACAGGATGTTGACCCGCTCATCGGCCAGCACCCGAGTGACATCGGAGAGCAACCGGTGCCGGTCGAGCGCTTCGACCTGGATCGCCACCAGGAACACCGATGTCGGCGACGGCGCCCAATGCACCTCGATGATGCGCTCTGACTGTTGTTGTAGCGATGCAGCATTGGTGCAGTCCGTGCGGTGCACACTGACCCCGCCGCCGCGCGTGACGAATCCCATAATGTTGTCGCCCGGAACTGGTGTACAGCACTTGGCGAGCTTGGTCAGTGTTCCCGGCGCGCCAGGCACACTGACGCCGGTGTCGTCGGTACTGCGCTGACGCACCGGCATGGTGGCCGGCGTAGACCTTTCGGCGAGTTCGTCTTCGGCGCCGTCGGCGCCGCCCAGCAGCGCCAGCAATCGCTGCACCACGTGGCGAGGCGAGACGTGCCCTTCACCGACAGCCGTGTACAGCGACGAGACGTCGGCATACCGTAGTTCCTGGGCGAGTGCGCCCATCGCCTCGGCGTTGACCAGCTTCTGCAACGGCAGCCCGCCACGGCGGACCTCGCGAGCGATGGAGTCCTTGCCGGCCTCCAGTGCCTCCTCGCGACGCTCCTTGGCGAACCACTGCCGGATCTTGGCCTTGGCACGCGGGGACACCACGAACGACTGCCAGTCCCGGGACGGACCGGCGTTGGGCGCCTTGGAAGTGAAGACCTCCACCACTTCCCCGTTTTCCAGCTTGCGTTCCAGTGCCACCAGCCGACCGTTGACGCGTGCGCCGATGCAGCGGTGGCCGACCTCGGTGTGCACCGCGTAGGCGAAGTCCACCGGAGTGGACCCGGCCGGCAGGGTGATCACGTCCCCCTTCGGGGTGAAGACGAAGATCTCCTGCACCGCAAGGTCATAGCGCAGTGACTCGAGGAACTCGCCGGGGTCGGCGGCCTCTCGCTGCCAGTCGAGTAGCTGGCGCATCCAAGCCATGTCGTCGATCTCGGCGGCGGTGTTCGGGTGCGGAACACCGTTGCGGCCCTTGGCCTCCTTGTAACGCCAGTGTGCCGCGATCCCGTACTCGGCGGTGCGGTGCATGTCGCGGGTCCGGATCTGCACCTCCAGCGGCTTACCCTCCGGGCCGACGACCGTGGTGTGCAACGACTGGTACACCCCGAACCGCGGTTGGGCGATGTAGTCCTTGAACCGGCCGGGCATCGGCTGCCATAGCGAATGCACAACGCCGACGGCGGCATAGCAGTCCCGGATCTCGTCGCACAGGATGCGCACGCCGACCAGATCGTGGATGTCGTCGAAGTCGCGACCTTTGACGATCATCTTCTGATAGATCGACCAGTAGTGCTTGGGCCTGCCCTCGACACTGGCGCTGATCTTCATCGCCGACAGCGCGGTGGTGATCTCCACCCGCACCTTGGCCAGGTAGGTGTCCCGCGACGGTGCACGGTCGGCGACCAGCCGCACGATCTCCTCGTACCGCTTGGGATGCAGGATCGCGAACGACAGGTCCTCGAGCTCCCATTTGACGGTCGCCATCCCGAGCCGGTGGGCAAGCGGGGCAATCACTTCCAGCGTTTCGCGGGCTTTACGCGCCTGCTTCTCCGGCGGCAGGAACCGCATCGTGCGCATGTTGTGCAACCGGTCGGCGACCTTGATCACCAACACCCGCGGATCACGCGCCATCGCGATGATCATCTTGCGGATGGTCTCGCCTTCGGCCGCGGTGCCCAACGCGACCTTGTCCAGCTTGGTCACCCCGTCAACGAGGTGAGCCACCTCTTCACCGAAGTCGGCAGTCAGCGCTTCCATGCTGTAGCCGGTGTCCTCGACGGTGTCGTGCAGCAATGCGGCCACCAGCGTGGTGGTGTCCATGCCCAACTCGGCCAGAATGTTGGCGACGGCCAGCGGATGGGTGATGTAGGGATCACCCGAGCGGCGCAGCTGGTCGGCGTGTTTGGCCTCGGCCACCTCGTAGGCGCGCTGCAGGATCGCCAGGTCGGCCTTCGGGTAGATCTGACGGTGCACCGCCACCAGCGGCTCGAGCACCGGGTTGATGGTGCTGCGCTGGGAGGTCATCCGTCGCGCCAGCCGGGCCCGCACCCGGCGCGAAGCGCTGCTCGTGGTCTTGGGGCTCTCCGCCCGCGGCTCGGCCGGCGGGATCTCGGCGACCGGCATCGGCGCCGTGTTCGTGCCCGGTTCCTCCGCCATCGTCACCTCCTAGCCGCTACGGCGAGGATATCGCCTCAGATCGTCTGCAAGCTGCGCACCGCCAACGGAGCCACCTTGTCGCGCCCGCTTAATGCCGTGAGCTCCAGGACCACCGCCGCCACCGGAACCTGGGCGCCTGCGGCGGCCAGCAACTGCGCGGCCGCGGCCACCGTGCCACCAGTGGCCAGCACGTCGTCAATGATGACAACGCGTCGGCCGGCCAAGTCGATACCGTCGCCGGGGATTTCCAGCGTCGCGGTGCCGTACTCCAGCGTGTAGGTCTGGCTGAACACCGGCGGAGGCAGTTTGCCGCCCTTGCGGATGGCCAGGACACCGATTCCGAGCCGGTTGGCCACCGCACCGCCGAGCAGGAACCCGCGCGCGTCGATCCCGGCCACCAGGTCCGCACCGTCGGCGATCTCGGCCAGCGCCCGGGTGACCGCGGCCAATCCGTGCCGGTCGGCCAACACCGGTGTGAGGTCCTTGAACTGGACACCCGGTTCCGGGAAGTCGGGCACCTCCCGAGTCAGTGACGCGATGACGTCGGCGACGGATTCCGCATGTCGCCGGCCGTCCGGCTCCCCTTCCGCATGTCGCCGGCCGTCCGGCTCCGACGGTCCGGTCACTGTTCGTACACCCACCTGTCCATGTTCCAACCCGCGCCCCATTTGGTCGGATTGCCTTCGACGGCATACATCTTCTTCGAGGACATCACCGTGCGCTGCTGACGGTACAGCGGCAGTGTCGGCATGTCGCCCCACAGGATCGGCGAGCTGTCGCCGAGCAACCGGGCCTGCTCTTTCGCGTCGCCGGTGACCGCCAGCGCGGAGATGATGCCGTCGATCTGGGGATTGGAGTAGGCGGGCAGATTGTTGCCGTTGCCGGAGAACAGCGTGTAGGCGTCCAGCGCAGACGACCCCGTCGAGCCGCTTCCCGTCGCACCACCCGTGCTGGCCAGCAAGACGTCGAGCTGGCCGTCTCGCAGTGCCTGTGGCCCGGTGGTGTCCGACGTCGCGTCGACGATGGTGATGCCCGCCGGCGCGCAGGCCTTGGTGATCGCTCCGACGGTGGCCGCCAGCCGAGGGTTGGGCGCCTGGTAGCCGATCCGCACGGTCAGGGGTTGACCCCCCAGCGCGTCGCGGGCAGCGTCGGGATTGGCGGGGCCGAACTGCCCGGCGACGGCGACACCTTCCACACCGCTGAACGCGTCGTCGCTGGCGGGGTTGAGCCGGCTATTGGAGATCGGCATCTCGGCGTTCAACGCGATCAGGTCACGCGGCGTGCACAACGCCACCGCGCGCCGGGCCGGCGGTGCCGCGAGCGGCCCCTGCGGGCGAAGATGAGCTGCTCGATCCCACCGGACGGGATCTCCCGGCGGTCGTAGTCGTCGGGGTGGTCAGCGTGCCCGAGGAGCCGGTGGCGACGTCGATCACCTGGAATGTGCCGTTGTTGATCCGGTCCTGCACGTCGACGCCACGTGGCCACACGGTGATCCGTTTGGTGATCGGTTTAGCCCCCACCAGCGGTCATTGGCGGTCAGCACGACCCCGCCCTCGGGCAGCACGGAGTCGATCTTGTAAGGGCCCGACGACGGAAATCGTTTGAGGTCCTCGGCGCTGAGCCCGGGCTTGAGGTCCCAGATCGTGTTCCAGGTCTGCGCGATCCGATCGATCGCTACCGGATCCGCGGACTGGATGGACCGGGTCACGTCGATGCCGAGCGCATCGCCGATGACATGGGAGGGCATCATCGAGGTCGCGGTGAACAGTTGCAGATAGTCGGTGATCCCCCGCCCGGGTGCGTAGCTGACCCGGGCGCGCTTCTGTCCCGGCTGGCAGTCGATGCCCTCGATGTCGATGTAGCCGGCGTGACTGGCGGCGTCGAAGGCCGGGAACCGCCCGGACTGGGCGGCCCAGGCCAGCACCATGTCATCGCAGGTCACCGGCTTTCCGTCGGAGTACACCGCGTTGTCGGCGATCTGGTAGTCCAGCACCAGCGGGTCGCGCCCCACCACTGACACCGATCCGAAATCGTGGTCGGCCAACACCTGCCCATCGGGGCCGTGGAAGTTGAATCCGGTGAGTGCCCGGGCGAAGGCCTGCGGACCCGCCGAGGCGGCCCCGCTGACGGTGTTGGTGTTGTAGGTGGTCAACCTGCCGTCGACGGCGTAGTTGATCTGATCGGCGGGGCTGCCCGAACACGAGGCCAACACCGTCGGCGCGAGCACACCGAGGACAGCCGCCACCGCGACAGCGGCGGCGCGCCGGCGCCTGGCAGCCATGGGTTGTTAACGCCCGCGGGTGCTGCGCTTGCCCGTCGGGCGGGACGGCTTGGCGCCGGGCGCGGGTTTGTTACCCACCGCGGGCGTCCCACCGATGGCGGCCTCGGCCGGCACCGCAGCGGCGGCCTCGTCGAGGTCGGCGGCACCGCCGGTGACGACATCGCTGGCCGACGCCTTCGTCGCGCTCGGCTTGCGCCGGTTGAGCACCCGCCGGGTGTGGGTGCGCACCAGGTCGGTGCGCTCCCGCAGGGACACCAGCAGCGGGGTGGCGAAGAAGATCGACGAGTACGTGCCGACGATGACACCGACCAGCTGCACGAGTGCCAGGTCCATCAGAGTGCCCACGCCCAGCAGCCACACCGCCACCACCATCAGCGCCAGGATCGGCAGCACCGAGATGAGGCTGGTGTTGATCGACCGCATGAACGTCTGGTTCACCGCGAGGTTGGCCTGTTCGGCGAATGTGCGCCGGGTGGTGTGTTCGAAGCCGTGGGTGTTCTCCTCGACCTTGTCGAACACGATGACGGTGTCATACAGCGAGAAGCCGAGGATGGTCAGCAGGCCGATCACCGTGGCGGGGGTGACCTCGAATCCGACGATGGAATACACCCCGGCGGTGGTGACCAGGTCGAACACCAGGGTCAACAGCGCCGACATGGCCATATACCGCTCGTAGCGGAAGGTGATGTAGATGGCGGCCAGCACCAGGAACACACCCAACGCCAGCAGCGCCTTCTTGGTGATCTGGCCACCCCAGGTCTCCGACACCGCGGAGTCGCTGATGGCCTGCTTGCTGGCCTGGCCGTCGGATCCCTTGGGCTTGAACGCCTCGTAGAGCGCGTCGCGCAACTTCTCGGTCTCCTGGTTGTCCAGGGTCTCCGAGCGGATCTGCACGGTGGCCGAGGCACCGTTGCCCACGAGCACCACCGATTCGGGGCTCTTGCCGAGGGTCTTGCTGAATACGTCTTCGACCTGCTGGACGGTCGCGGTGCCGTTCTGTCCCGCCGTCGGCATCGACACCTTGGTGCCGCCCTCGAAGTCGATGCCGAAGGTGAATCCCTTGATTGCGATGCTGAGGATGCAGGCCAGCACGATCAGGCCGCTGACGGCATACCAGAGCTTGCGTTTGCCGATGACCTCGAAAGCGCCGGTTCCGGTGTAGAGCCGGACGAAGAAGCCGTGCTTGGGGCGGCCGCCTCAAGGTCGGGCGCCTCGACGGCGGTGGATTCGATGTCGTCTGTGGTGTTGCGGGCCATGCCGTTACCCCCGTCCCGTCGCACTGGCGGCGGCTCGGCGTTCCCGGGCGATCTGTTGGACCGCACCAAGACCGTTGAGCGCCGGTTTCGCCATCGTCGGTGACTTCGACGCCAGGTAGACCAGCGGCCAGGTCACCAGGAAGACCACGACGACGTCGAGGATCGTGGTCAGGCCCAGCGTGAATGCGAAGCCCTTCACCTGGCCGACGGCCAGGAAGTAGAGCACCGCAGCGGCCAGGAAGGTGACCGCGTTGCCGGACAGGATCGTCTTACGGGCGCGTGCCCAACCACGGGGCACGGCCGACCGGAACGACCGGCCTTCGCGGATCTCGTCCTTGATGCGTTCGAAGAACACCACGAACGAGTCGGCCGTCGTGCCGATACCGATGATCAGACCCGCGATGCCGGCGAGATCCAGGGTGTAGTTGATGTATCTGCCGAGCAGCACCAGGATGCCGAACACCATGGCGCCGGATGCGACCAGCGACAGGGCCGTCAGCAGCCCCAGCACGCGGTAGTAGAGCAGCGAATACACCAGCACCAGCGCCAAGCCGATCGCGCCGGCGATCAGACCGGCCCGCAGCGACGCCAGGCCGAGCGTCGCGGACACGGTCTCGGCTTCGGAGGACTCGAAGGACAGCGGCAACGATCCGTATTTCAGGACGTTGGCCAGCTGCTTGGCCGAGTCGGCGGTGAACGGCGGATTGCCGCCGCTGATCTGGGTGCGGCCACCGGGGATCGCCTCCCGGATCTGCGGTGCGCTGACCACCTCGGAGTCCAGGGTGAACGCAGTCTGGGTGCCGATGTTGGCGGCGGTGAAGTCGGCCCAGGTGGTGGCGGCCTTGTCCTTGAACTCCACGTCGACGACGAACGCGCCGCTCTGCTGGTCGAAACCAGAAGAGGCGTTCTTGATCTGGTCACCGCTGATGATCGACTTGTCCAGCACATAGATGTACTTGTGATCCTGCGAGCAGGTGACCAGCGGCAGGTTCGGATCGTCGTTGCCGGCCAGCACGTCCTGCTGGTCACACTTGCCCGCCATGTACTGCACGGCGATCAGCAGCAGGTTCTGGTTGGTGCTCTGCCGCAGTTCCTTCTCGAACTTGATGCGCGCGGCCAGGTCCTTGCGGGGATCGGGCGGTGCCGGCGCCGCGGGCGGTGCCGGCTGGCCGGGGGCCGGAGCGGCCGGCTGCCCGGGCGCGGGTTCCGCCGGGCTGGGCGGCGGCGTGGGTGCCGGTTCGGCTGGGTAGGGGCGTGGCTGCGGCGCCGGGACCTCCGGATTGGCCGGCGCGTTGGCCGGCGCGTTGGCCGGAGCCTCCGGATTGGCCGGAGCCTCCGGGTTGGCGGCCCCGGGCGCCCCGGGTGCCGGTGGCGCACCGGGCGGCGGGCCTCCGGGCGCGGGAGCACCGCCCGGTGGCGGTCCCCCTTGCTGCGCGCCGCCTTGCTGCGCGTTCAGCTGTTGCTTGATGGCATCAACCGGAATCGGCTGACCGATCACCGGGCGGATGAACAACCGTGCCGTCTGGCCGAGGTTGCGCGCCTCGTTGCTGTCGTTTCCGGGCACCGTGATGACCAGGTTGTCGCCGTCGATGACGACTTCGGATCCCGACACGCCCAGGCCGTTCACGCGGGCGCCGATGATCTGCTGCGCCTGATTGAGCGCATCACGGGTCGGGCGGGACCCGTCCGGCGTGCGCGCCGTGAGGGTGACCCGCGTCCCGCCCTGTAGGTCGATGCCCAGTTTCGGATCGGCCCGCTTGTCTCCGGTGAGGAAAACAAGCAGGTAGACCCCGATAAGCAGGACCAGAAACAGCGTCAGGTAGCGGTAAGGATGCACCGGCGCCGAAGACGATGCCACGTTGTGTTTTCTCCTAGGTTTGTGCCGCGATCCGCTCAGCGGTCCTCTGGGCTCCCGCTAGAGGGTACGTGGCGTGCCTGGCGATCAGTCTTTGGTGAGGCGGTCCGCGTCGGTGCCGGTGATTTCGGTGGCTCCAGATGCGGGGGTCGATCCCACGTCGCCGGCCTCGGAGACCTCGGGCACCTCAGGCTCGATGCGGTCGCGGATCGCCAGCTTCATCCAGGTGGTCACCACGCCGGGGGCGATCTCCAGGTCAACGGTGTCGTCGGTGATCCCGGTGATGGTGGCCTGCAGACCGGAGGTGGTGTGCACCCGGTCACCGACCAGCAGCGACTCGTGCAGGTCGATGGTGGCCTGCATGGCCTTGCGCTGACGCCGGGAGGCGAAGTACATGAAGGCGCCCATGATGATGATCAGGGGCAGGAAGACGAGCAGATCCATGGCGGCACGATTCTTTCGTATCGGGTGCGGGGTCAACGCCGCGCGACCGGCAGGCCGCGGGCTTCATAGCTGCCCAGTCTGCCATTGGCGGGGTCGTGCTCCGACCGGCACCTGCAGGGAACACCGGTGGACAATGATCCGATGGACCTGATCGAGGGGCTGCGCAGCACCGGCGCGGTGCGGGAGTTCACCGACCAACCGGTGGCCGACGAGGTGCTCGCACGGGTCCTCGATACCGCCAGGTTCGCCCCTAGCGGCGCCAACGCCCAGGCCTGGCGGGTGGTCGTGGTGAAGGATCCCGCCGCCCGAGCGCGCCTTCGCGACCTCTATCTACCGGGGTGGGTGGAGTATCTGACGTTGAGCTCGGCCGGGTTGCGGCCCTGGTCCCCGGTCAACGATCGCGCGGCGGAGGCGGCCGCGCTGGCCACCGGAACCGATCAGGCCCGCAATGCCGCCAAGCAGGGATTCGCCGCCCATCTCGACGAGGTCCCGGTGCTGCTCGCGGTGTTCGCCGACCTCACCCAGCTGGCAGCGGTGGACCGTGACCTCGATCGGTATTCGCTGGCCGGCGGCGCGTCGGTGTACCCGTTCGCTTGGAGCGTGCTGCTGGCCGCCCGCGCCGAAGGTCTCGGCGGTGTGCTCACCACGATGCTGATCCGCGAGGAGGACGAGGTCAAGCGGTTGCTCGGCGCGAAGGGCCCCCTGGTGTTGGCTGCGGTGATCGCACTCGGCCATCCCGTCCATCATCAACCGCGCCGGCTCACCCGCCAGCCCGTCGAGTCGTTCACCACAGTCGACCGGGTGGACGGACCGGCGTTCCCGGGCTGAGCGCCTGGCAGCGCAACCGATTACGTTGATCTCACCCCTTGAAACGACGTAATCCGTTTAATATCACGCCGTTGGGGCGGGTAATCAGTTGCATTCGGCGCGCACCCGACTAGGCTCAGATCGCCGCTACGCGCAGAGCCACCCTCGTCTAGGAGAAGAACGTGACCACCCTCGAGCAGAGCCGCAAACTCGTCACCGACATACCCGGCCCCGGATCCGTCGAACTGACCAAGCGCCGGGTCGCCGCGGTGTCGCACGGCGTCGGAGTCACCATGCCGGTGTACGCCGCCCGCGCCGCCGGCGGAATCATCGAGGATGTCGACGGCAACAGGTTGATCGACCTCGGGTCCGGCATCGCGGTCACGACGATCGGCAACTCCTCCCCGCGAGTGGTCGACGCCGTGCGAGCGCAAGTGGCCGACTTCACCCACACCTGCTTCATGGTGACGCCGTACGAGGAGTACATCGCAGTCGCCGAGCATCTCAACCGCCTCACCCCCGGCTCCTACGAGAAGCGCTCGGCGCTGTTCAACTCCGGCGCCGAAGCGGTGGAGAACGCGATCAAGATCGCCCGCGCCTACACCCACAAGAGCGCGGTCGTCGCCTTCGACCACGCCTACCACGGCCGCACGAACCTCACGATGGCGCTGACCGCCAAGTCGATGCCCTACAAGAGCGGCTTCGGCCCGTTCGCGCCGGAGGTCTACCGGGCCCCCATGTCCTACCCCTACCGCGACGGCCTGATCGACAAGGAGTGGGCCACCGACGGCGAACTGGCCGCCGAACGGGCGCTGTCGGTGATCGACAAGCAGATCGGCGCGGCCAATCTGGCGGCGATCATCATCGAACCCATTCAGGGCGAGGGTGGCTTCATCGTGCCGGCTCCGGGCTTCCTGCCCGCGCTGCGCGCCTGGTGCTCCGACAACGGCGTGGTGTTCATCGCCGACGAGGTGCAGTCCGGGTTCGCCCGCACCGGAGCGATGTTCGCCTGTGAGGACGAGGGCATCGAACCGGACCTGATCGTCAGCGCGAAGGGCATCGCCGACGGCCTGCCACTGGCCGCGGTCACCGGCCGCGCCGAGATCATGGACGCCCCGCACGCCAGCGGTCTCGGCGGTACCTACGGCGGCAACCCGGTGGCCTGCGCCGCAGCACTGGCCACCATCGAGACCATCGAGCTCGACGGGCTGCTCGACCGGGCCAAGCACATCGAAAGCGTGATGAAGGACAAGCTCGGCCGGATGCAGGCCGACGACGACCGCATCGGCGACGTCCGGGGCCGTGGCGCGATGATCGCCGTGGAGCTGGTGAAATCCGGCTCGGCCGACCCGAACCCGGATCTGGCCAAGAACCTCGCTTCCAGAGCGCACGCGCAGGGCGTGCTGGTACTGACCTGCGGCACGTTCGGCAACATCCTGCGTTTCCTGCCGCCGCTGACGATCAGCGACGACCTGCTCCTGGAAGGACTCGACGTGCTCGCCGGAATTCTCGCCGAGCTCTGAGAAGAGCACCGCGATGGCTACGGTCAAGAACTTCATCAACGGCGAGCTCAGGGACTCGGTGAGCGGCGCGACCATGCCGCTCGTCGACCCGTCAACAGGCGAAAAGTACGGTACTGCACCGGTTTCCAACGAACAGGACATCGACGCGGCGTACTCGGCCGCGGCGTCGGCGTTTGCCGACTGGAAGCGGACCACGCCTTCGCATCGACAGAAGGCGCTGCTGGGCTTCGCCGATGACGTCGAGAAGAACGCCGAACGCCTCGTCGCCGCCGAGGGCCGCAACACCGGTAAGCCCCACCACGTCACACTGGCCGAAGAGATCCCGCCGATGCTCGACCAGATTCGGTTCTTCGCCGGCGCGGCAAGGATTCTGGAAGGCAAGTCGGCCGGCGAGTACCTGGAGAACCACACCTCCTGGATCCGCCGCGAGCCGGTCGGCGTCATCGGTCAGGTCGCGCCGTGGAACTACCCGATGATGATGGCGATCTGGAAGTTCTGTCCCGCCATCGCCGCGGGTAACACGGTGGTGATCAAGCCCAGTGACACCACGCCGGTGACCACGGTCATGCTCGCGGAGATCGCCGCTGAGCACTTCGGGCCGGGTGTGCTCAACGTTGTCTGCGGCGACCGGGTGACCGGCGCAGCTGTGGTCGGGCACCCAACGCCACAGATGGTGTCGATCACCGGGTCGGTCGCCGCCGGGCGGGCGGTGGCGGTCAGCGCCGGCGGCCACCTCAAACGCACGCACCTGGAACTGGGCGGCAAGGCACCGGTGATCGTGTTCGACGACGCCGACATCGCCAATGCCGCCGAGGGCATTGCGGTGGCCGGCTTCTTCAACGCCGGTCAGGATTGCACCGCCGCAACCCGGGTGCTGGCCCGAGCCGGGATCGCCGAGGATCTCACCGCCGCGCTGGCCGAGCAGGCCAAGGGAGCAACCACCACCTTCGGGCGCGCCGCCGACGACGAAGACGCCTGGGTACCACCGGTCAACAATCCCAATCAGCTTGACCGGGTGCTCGGCTTCCTGTCCGACGTGCCGTCCCACGCGAGCGTGGCTGCCGGCGGAAACCGCCAGGGCGACAAGGGGTTCTACGTCGAACCGACGGTCATCGGCGGACTGGTGCAGGGCGACCGGCACATCCAGGAGGAGATCTTCGGCCCGGTGATCACCGTCCAGTCGTTCACCGACGAGGAGGAGGCGATCCGCCTGGCCAACGGCGTCGAATACGGTCTGGCGTCGTCGGTGTGGACCCGGGATGTCTCCCGCGCCATCCGGGTGTCCAATGCGCTGGACTTCGGCTGCGTATGGATCAACACCCACATCCCGTTGGTCGCCGAGATGCCGCACGGTGGCTACAAGGCCTCCGGGCACGGTAAGGATCTGTCGATGTACGGCTTCGAGGACTACACCCGCATCAAGCACGTGATGGCCTACACCGGCTGAGGCCACCGTCGGTCGCTGCGGGTCAGGGGTTGTAGGCGCGCAGCAGTGCCCGGGTGCGGGCCTTGCCCTCCGGCGACGGATCGAACGTCGCGGCCACGTATTCGTCGACGCCCGCGGCGCGCAGCTCGTCGAGCCGCCCGCGGACGGTGTCTTCGTCACCGATGATGGCGGCGTCCTGCGGGCCGGCATAGCCCTCCCGGTCCAGCATCGCGCGGTAGGAGGGCAGCTGCCCGTAGATCGCGAACTGCTCGGCGGCCTGCCTTCGGGCGGTGTCCACGTCGTCGGTGACGCTGATCGGCAACGAGGCGGCGACCCGCACACCGCCGCCGCGGCCGGCGTCGACCGCCGCCTGGCGCAATGTCGGTCCGACGTGCTCGGCGAGTGTCTTGGGTCCGGTCATCCAGGTACAGGTGCCGGAGGTGCGCCGCCCGGCGATCTTGAGCAACTGAGGTCCCAGCGCCGCGATGTAGACATCCGGGCGTGGTGCTCCAGGAATCATCAGTGCGCCGCGGGTGGTCACCGTCTCCCCCACCGAGTCGGCGGGTTGACCGGCCAACAGCGGTAGCAGTCCGTCGAGGTACTCGTTGAGTCTGCGCACCGGTTTGTCCCAGGGGATGCCCCACATGCCCTCGGTGACGGCCTGGTGGGTCATGCCCAGCCCGAGGATGAATCGGCCACCGGAGGCCAGGCTCAGCGTCAGGACGCGCTGAGCCATCTGCATCGGATGTTGGTTCTGGATCGGCACCACACCGCTGGCGACTTCGATGGTGTCGACTTCCCGCAACGCGATCGCCAGGACGGTGAGAAGGTCTGGCTCATAGGGCAATTGACTCATCCATACCCGGCTGAAGCCTTCGTCGCGCAGCATCGCGAGGTTGGCGATGGTCGCATCGATGGGAGATCCGTCGCCCGATCCGCTGAGTTGCCCGAACATGCTGATCTGCATCGCCACCACTTCCCTTGAACCGCGTCCACGTCGACACTGCGCCGTCATCCATCATGCTCCCACCCCGGCAAGCGAAGGCCACCCGCGCACCGGTCGGCGGCGGGTGGCCCTGCGGCGGGGTCAGTGTGCGACGGGTGTTCGGCGCGAACCACCGAACATGTCGCGCAGGCCGCGGCGCCGGCGCGGTTCGTCGACCGGCTGGTCCACCGCCTCGTCAGCGTGATGCCGATTGCCGGCCACGACCGGCTCGGTCGTCGTCATGCGGGCGTCGATCGGTTCGGCGGCCACCGGTTCGGCAGTTGCCAGCGGGCGCTGCGCGTAGCGGATGTCGCGCAGGCTGCGCACCGAGACCCGGCCCAGCGCCATGGCGCCCAGGAAGATGATCAGCGCACCGAGGCCGCTGAAGAAGGTCAGCTCCAACGCCACTTGGCCGGCGACCGTATCGGAGGCCGGCGCACCGAAGTCACCGAGGCCCAACGGCACCGCGAAGATCCGGCCGACAACGAACCAGGCGCCCGCGACGACGGTGAGCCAACCGCCGAACACTGCGGTCGCCCGGTTTCGCGACATCAGCAACAAGAGGCCGCCCACCACCGTTACCGCACCGGGCAGCACCTCCAACCACCCGCGCCCCGGCGTCCATGCCCATGGCGTATCGGGGTCGTACGCGAAGTTGAAGTAGGGCCCGACGAACGGGATCAGCGCGCCCCACAGCCCGAGCAGGACGAGCAGGAAACCGCTTGCCGCACCCCGGCTGCGGGGAATCTCCATCCGTCCCGCGCGCGTGTCGACGTCCCGCAAGCGGGTGTCTGCATCTTTCATGACGCCTCCTCGGCTCTGGGTGTGTCCCCGTGATGAGTCCGAGTACCCGCGGCTTGTCAGGGTCTAACGGCGCACCTCGAGCGCCATCGAGAGCAAGTTCACAGTCTTGGTTTCTAGCATCGGGGCCGAAGCGAGGAATAACGTTAGTTTCGCTAACGTAGTTTCTCGTGGGCGCAACGAAGCGCCGATACCTATTTCTCCTTTTGACTTACTGGAGTTTCGTCATGCCGACTGATACTCGCGAAGCGCGATTCGAACAGCGCGTCGCCGATCTCGCCGCGAACGATGCGCAGTTCGCCGCGGCCACCCCCGACCCTGACATCACGGCGGCAGCCGACCAGCCGGGACTGCGCCTACCCGCAATCATCAAGACCGTGTTCGACGGTTACGCCGACCGTCCCGCCGTTGGACAGCGAACGGTGCGGTTCACCGAGGATCCCGTCACCGGTCGCACCACCGCCGAGCTCTTACCCGCCTTCGAGACCATCACCTACCAGCAGCTGTGGCAGCGAGTACAGGCTGTAGCCGGCGCGTGGGCCGACAACCCGGTGCGTCCCGGTGACCGGGTCGCGGTCCTGGGGTTCACCAGCGTCGACTACACGACCATCGATCTCGCGCTGGTGCTGCTCGGTGCGGTCTCCGTGCCGCTGCAGACCAGCTCCGCGGTTGACTCCTTGAGCCCGATCATCGCCGAGACCGAGCCGGCGCTCATCGCGTCGAGCATCGACTACGTCGCCGATGCCGTGGAGTTGGCACTGCGCGGCCCCGAACCGAAACGCTTGGTCGTCTTCGACTACCGTCCCGAGATCGACGACCAGCGCGACGCGTTGGCCGCCGCGCGGACCCGTTTGGCCGGCACCGCCGTGTCGGTCACCACCCTCGCCGACGACATCGCCGGCGCCCCCTCCACCCCCACCGTCCTGCGCGACACCGACGAGGACGATCCGCTGACTCTGCTGATCTACACCTCCGGCAGCACCGGCGCTCCGAAGGGCGCCATGTATCCGGCCCATAAGGTGGCCGACATGTGGCGGGCTGCGGCCGCGCACTGGGACGAGAAGCACGGCGCGTTCCCGGCGATCGTCCTGAGCTTCATGCCGATGAGCCACGTCATGGGACGCGGTGCCCTTTACGGCGCGCTGAGCACCGGCGGCACAGTGTATTTCGCCGCCCGTCCTGACCTGTCGACGTTCCTGGAAGATCTGGCACTGACGCGTCCGACCCAGCTGAACCTGGTCCCCCGGGTCTGGGACATGATCCACCAGGAAGTGCAGAGCGAGCTCGACCGCCGGGCTGGCACCGAACGGGCGCAGGTATTGGCCGAGAAGCGCAGCAGCCTCCTGGGCGGCCGCTTCGTCAACGCCATGACCGGTTCGGCACCGATCGCACCCGAGCTCAAGGCGTGGGTCGAAGACTTCCTCGACATGCATCTGGTCGAGGGGTACGGCTCCACCGAGGCGGGAGCGGTGTTCGTCGACGGTCTGGTTCGCCGTCCACCGGTCACCGATTACAAGCTCGTGGACGTTCCCGAACTCGGCTACTTCAGTACCGATCTCCCGCATCCTCGCGGAGAGCTGCTGGTGAAGTCGACGCAACTGTTCCCCGGCTACTACAAGCGGCCCGAAGTCACCGCGGAGATGTTCGACGCCGAGGGCTTCTACCGCACCGGCGACATCGTCGCCGAGCTCGGTCCCGACCAATTGCAGTACGTGGACCGGCGCAACAACGTGCTCAAGTTGTCCCAAGGTGAGTTCGTCACGGTGTCCAAGCTGGAGGCGGCCTTCGGCCGCAGCCCGCTGGTGCACCAGATCTACCTGTACGGCAACAGTGCTCGGCCCTACCTGCTTGCCGTCGTCGTGCCGACCGCCGAGGCGCTGGCCGACCACGACACCACCGAGCTCAAGGCGCTCATCGGCGAGTCCTTGCAGGATGTGGCGCGGACTGCCGGCCTGCAGTCCTACGAGATCCCGCGCGATTTCCTCATCGAAGCAACCCCTTTCACCCTGGAGAACGGGCTGCTGACCGGTATTCGCAAGCTGGCCTGGCCTCGCCTGAAGGAACGCTACGGCCCGGCTCTCGAGCAGCTCTACGTCGACCTCGCCGAGGGTCAGGCCGATGAGTTGCGCGCGCTCCGGCAAAGCGGTTCCGATGCCCCGGCGCTGGAGACCGTCACGCGGGCTGCCGGTGCTCTGCTGGGCGCCGCGGCCGCCGACCTCCAGCCCGATGCCCACTTCACCGATCTGGGTGGAGATTCCCTGTCGGCGTTGACATTCGCCAACCTTTTACAGGAGATCTTCGACGTCGAGGTGCCGGTAGGGGTGATCGTCAGCCCGGCCAACGACCTGGCCGGCATCGCCGCCTACGTCGAGACGCAGCGGACCTCCGGCAGCAAGCGGCCGACCTTCGCCACTGTCCACGGCGCCGGCGCCACCGAGGCCCACGCCCGGGATCTGACGTTGGACAAGTTCATCGACGAAGCCACGCTGGCCGCCGCGGCGACGCTGCCCGGCCCCACCGGCGAGATCCGCACGGTCCTGCTGACCGGTGCGACCGGATTCCTGGGCCGCTACCTGGCTCTGGAGTGGCTGGAGCGGATGAGCATGGTTGACGGCAAGGTGATCTGCCTGGTGCGGGCCCGCTCGAATGAGGATGCCCGCCAACGTCTCGACTCCACCTTCGACAGCGGCGACCCGAAGCTGCTGGCGCACTACCAGCAGTTGGCCGCCGCGCACCTGGAAGTGATCGCCGGCGACAAGGGTGAGGAGAACCTCGGGCTGGATCCCGCCACCTGGCAGCGACTGGCCGACACCGTCGATCTCATCGTCGACCCGGCCGCCTTGGTCAACCACGTGCTGCCGTACCGGGAGTTGTTCGGTCCCAACGCCGTTGGCACAGCCGAGCTGATCCGCATCGCGCTGACCACCAAGCTCAAGCCGTTCGTGTACGTGTCCACCATCGGCGTCGGAGCGGGGATCGCTGCCGGGCAGTTCGTCGAGGACGCCGACATCCGCACGATCAGTGCCACCCGGGCGGTGGACGACTCCTACGCCAACGGGTACAGCAACAGCAAGTGGGCCGGCGAGGTCCTGCTGCGCGAGGCTAACGATCTGTGCGGCCTGCCGGTTTCGGTGTTCCGCTGTGACATGATCCTGGCCGACACCACTTACGGCGGCCAGCTCAATCTGCCGGATATGTTCACCCGGATGATGCTGAGCCTGGTGGCAACTGGCATCGCACCGGCGTCGTTTTACGAGCTCGCCGCCGACGGCAGCCGCCAACGCGCCCACTACGACGGTCTACCGGTGGAATTCATCGCCGAAGCCATCTCGACGCTGGGCGCACAGGTCGACGAGGGGTTCGAGACCTACCACGTGATGAACCCCTACGACGACGGCATCGGGCTCGACGAGTTCGTCGACTGGCTGGTCGAGGCGGGCTACCCGATTCAGCGGATCGACGACTACGCGGGCTGGCTGCAGCGGTTCGAAACCGCGATGCGCTCGCTGCCGGATCGTCAGCGCCAGTATTCGCTGCTGCCGCTGTTGCACAACTACCAGCGGCCCGAGCACCCGATCAACGGCTCGATCGCGCCGACCGACCGGTTCCGTGCCGCGGTGCAGGACGCCAAGATCGGTCCGGACAAGGACATCCCGCACGTCTCACCGGAGGTCATCGTCAAGTACGCGACCGACCTGACGCTACTGGGTCTGTTGTAACGACACCGAACTCGACACCAGGGTCGCGATCGACGGGGATCGACGGCCCTGGTGTCGTCTTGGTGCGCCCCGTCAGAGGACGGCGATCACCAGCAGCACGACAGCCACCAACGGGAAGGCCCCCTGGGTCACCGCGGCGCGCGCCTTATCCGGTGAGGACGCCAGCAACACGACCGCCGCGGCCAGCATGGAGCCGACTCCGGCGAGTATCAATGCAGCGCCGATCCCCTTGTGGCCCAGGATGATCGCGGCGATGCCCGCGGCACCGACGATCGCCAGGAACAGGTTGTAGAAGCCTTGATTGAAGGCCAACTCCTTGGTGGCCTGGGCTTCCTCGGCGCTGATGCCGAAGACCGCGCGGGTGCGCGGTGTGGTCCAGGTCAGCGACTCCATCGTGAAGATGTAGACGTGCAGCAGCGCGGCAAGTCCGGCGAAGATCAACGCGGCGACAAGCATCGGGGCTCCCTCCCATCATTCGAAAAGGCCGGGCTGGCCGAGCCCGCTGGCCCGCGGCGGTGCCACCATGCCGAGGTGGGTCCAGGCTAGCGGCGTGGCGACCCGGCCGCGGGGGTCCGCGCAATCATGCCGGCGCGCACCAGGAACGGCTCGCACACCTCCTCGACGGTGGTGGCCTCCTCGCCCACCGCGACGGCGAGCGTGGACACTCCGACCGGGCCGCCGCCGAAACTGCGGGTGAGCGCGGACAGTACGGCTCGGTCCAACCGGTCCAGCCCCAGTTCGTCGACGTCGTAGACGGCCAGTGCGGCCTTGGCGATATCACGGGTGATGATTCCGTCGGCGCGGACCTCGGCATAGTCGCGCACGCGCCGCAACAGCCGGTTCGCGATGCGCGGTGTGCCGCGGGACCGGCGGGCGATCTCCGAACCGGCCTCAGCTCCCAGTTCGATGCCCAGGATGCCGGCCGAGCGGGCCAGCACCCGTTCCAGCTCGGGCGGCTCGTAGAAGTCCATGTGCGCGGTGAACCCGAATCGATCGCGCAGCGGCCCGGTCAGCGCGCCCGACCGGGTGGTGGCACCAACCAGGGTGAACGGCGCGACCTCGAGCGGAATCGACGTGGCCCCAGGGCCTTTGCCGACCACGACGTCGACCCGGAAATCCTCCATCGCCAGGTACAGCATCTCTTCAGCGGGCCGGGCGATGCGATGAATCTCGTCGATGAACAGCACATCGTGCTCGACCAGGTTGGACAGCATCGCCGCCAAGTCGCCGGCCCGTTCCAGCGCGGGCCCGGAGGTGACCCGCAGCGATGATCCCAGCTCGGCGGCGATGATCATCGCCAGCGATGTCTTGCCCAGTCCCGGCGGCCCGGACAGCAGGATGTGATCCGGTGTGCCGCCGCGGTTCTTGGCGCCCTCCAGAACCAGCTGCAGCTGTTCGCGCACGCGCGGCTGGCCGATGAACTCGCGTAGCGACCGGGGCCGCAGGCTGGCATCGATATCCCCTTCGCCGACGGTTAGCGCCGGCGAGACGTCACGCTCGAGCTCGTCGTCCTCGGCTTCGTCGAACCTGCTCATTTCTTACCCAGCATCGACAGCGCGGCCCGCAGCGCGCTCTGTGTGGTCGCCTCCGGATCGCCGGCGAGCACCTTATCGGTGGCCTCCTCGGCTTGCTTGGCCGCGAAGCCAAGTCCGACAAGGGCTTCGACCACCGGCGCGCGCACAGCATGGCCGCTGGCCGTGGTCATCCCGGCGGTCCCGGAGACCGGGCCGATCTTGTCGCGCAATTCCAGGACCATCCGCTCGGCGCCGCGCTTGCCGATGCCGGGGACCCTCGTCAGGGCCGTCACGTCGCCGTCGGCCAGCGCTTGACGAAGGGCGGTCGCGTCATAGACAGCCAACGTCGCCAGCGCGATCTTGGGGCCGACCCCAGACACCCCGAGCAAGGTCAGGAACAGGTCGCGGGCGTCGGAGTCGGCGAAGCCGTAGAGCGTCTGGGAGTCTTCGCGCACGATCATCGCCGTGATCAGGCGCGCCTCCACGCCACGGCGCAGTGTCGCCAACGTCGACGGCGTGGCCATCACCTTGTATCCCACGCCGGCGGCCTCGATGACGGCGTGGTCGAGGGCGATGTCGACGACCTCCCCGCGTACCGAGGCGATCACCTGGCCGCCTTCAACCGGGCCTGGTAGGCGCGCTTCTGTTCGGCTGCCATCGCCTCGGCCTGGGCCATCCGGGCGATCATCGGCGCCCGCCAGCAGTGGCAGATCGCCAGAGCCAGCGCGTCGGCGGCGTCGGCGGGTGTCGGCTTCTGCTGCAACTGGAGGATCCGGGTGACCATCGTGGTGACCTGCGCCTTGTCGGCCCGGCCGTTTCCGGTGACGGCGGCCTTCACCTCGCTGGGGGTGTGGAAGTGCACGTCGATCCCACGGCGGGCAGCCGCCAGGGCGATCACCCCGCCCGCCTGCGCGGTACCCATCGCGGTGTTGGCGTTCTGGTTGGCGAAGACCCGCTCGATCGCGACGACATCGGGCTGGTGGGTGTCCATCCAATGGTCGACGGTATCGCTGATCGTCAGCAGTCTGCGCTGCAACGGCTCGTCGGAGGGGGTGCGCACGACATCGACATCCAGGGCGATGACATGACGTCCCCGCCCACTCTCGATGACCGAGAGCCCACAGCGCGTCAACCCTGGGTCGACTCCCATCACCCGCACGGATCGCCTTTCGGTTACGAACAGCTGTTCGATACCTTAGCGGGCGGCCCGGACAGGATCGGTCAGGACACGCGGTGGCGCGGCCTCCGCTCGGCGATACTGAGCTCGATGACCGCAGAGCCCAGCACCGCGCGTCCCCGGCCCGGCCGTCCGCGCAGTGAACAGTCCCGTTCGGCGGTGGTCCGCGCGACCTCGGAACTGCTCCGTGAGATCGGGCTGCGGGCCATGACCACCGAGCAGATCGCCGCTCGCAGCGGTACCAGCAAGGCGACGATCTACAAGTGGTGGCCCAACAAGTACGGGGTGGCCGTCGATGCGTTCCTCTCCGAACTGCAGTCCGACTCGCCCGATCCCGACACCGGTTCGGCGCGCCGTGATCTGACGGCCTGGCTGCGCGGGTTGTTCCACTTCTACACCGGCCCGAGCGGGCGGGTGTTCGCCCAACTGGTCGGCGAGGCTCAATTCGATCCCGAGGTGGCCGCCGAGTTGCACGACGGGTTGATCCTGTCCCGCCGCGCCGCGTTGGAGACCATCTGGGAGCGCGGCGTGGCCCGCGGCGAGCTGCGCGCCGATGTGGACCGGGATATCGCGATCGACCTGATCGTCGGGCCTGCGCTGTACCGCCTGATGCTCAGCGGGGCCGCGTTGGACGACGCCGCCGCGGACGCGATCATCGACGCAGTCATGCGCGGTGTGGCCGGTGAGTGAGGTCACTGCCTGACCGGGATTACCGGCCACTCCCAGCGCGCTGCATATTTCGAAACTGTACGTTCAGTTTTAAAGGAGTTCGACCATGAAGATCTCATTCCGTCTTGTCGCCCCGCTGCTGGCCGCCGGCGCCGCCGCCGCCATTGCCACCTCGCCCATCGCCGCAGCCGCCGACGACCCGCACCTGACCTGCACCTATCAGAGCCAGGGCAACAGCACCTGCGAGACCGCCGGCAACGCCCAACTCTCGGCGTCGCCACAGACCATCCCGTACCCGACGCTGTATCCGTTCCTGTTGGACGGCGGCCTGCTGTTCCACAACAACCCCGGTCACGGCATGCGCTGAGTCACTGGCTCGTGTTGGTCTCGGTCAGCGTCCCGGTCTCGATCGAGGCGGCGATGTCGGCCATCCGCTCGCCGGACCGACGCCAGCCCGCCACCCGTTCGCGGCCGAATTCGGTTCCGTCCCGCGTGATCACCAGCGTCCACGGCACGCCGAGCCACTTGGCGAGCAGCCAGAGCGGCCACATCAGCATGAACGGGAAGACGACTAGAAAGATCAGCCCGTCCAGGGTGGCGAAGCCGGTCTCCCACGGAATCGTCTTCCACCACCAGCGACGCACCGACCACGTGATCCCCTCGGGATCGGTCACCTCGGCCATGATCACCTCCGACCGGAGCGTACGGTCTTGGCCATGGCCGCGGGCGGAGTCGCAACGGTACGCAGTTTCTGTCGGGTGTGCCCGTCGGTGTGCGGGATCCTCGTCGAGGTCGACGGCGACCGGGTAGTGGCTGTCCACGGCGATCGGGATAATCCGTTCTCTGGTGGCTATACCTGCCCCAAGGGCCGCGCGCTGCCGCTGATCCACCACCACCCGGATCGGCTGGAGCGGCCGATGCTGCGCGTCGGCGGCGAGCTGACCGAAACCAGCTGGGAGACATGTCTGGACGACCTCGGCAACCGGTTGCGGGCCATCGTCGCCGAACACGGGCCGGCCGCGGTTGCGGTCAACTTCGGCACCGGTATCGGCATGGATGCCGCGGGCTACCGCATCGCCGAGGCACTGCACCGGGCGATCGGTACGCCGGCGAAGTTCAGTCCGCTGACCATCGACGGCACCGCCAAGGTTCTCGTTGCGGAGTTGATGGGCGGATCCGCCGGGTTGACCGGACGCCCCGATTACGAGAATGCCGAACTGGTCCTGTTGATCGGCAGTAATCCCGTTGTCTCCCACGGCCACACCATCGGCATGCCCAACCCGCGCAAGTTGTTCCGCGACCTCGCCGCGCGGGCCCAGCTGTGGGTCCTGGACCCGCGCCGCACGGAGACGGCCCGGTTGGCGACCCGCCACCTCGCGCCGCGGCCGGGCACCGACTACGCAGTGTTGGCCCACCTGGTGCGCGAGATCCTGCGCGAGGGCGCTGACCCGACCGTCGCCGTGCAGGACCTCGATGTGCTTGCTGCGACGGTCGAGCCGTTCACCCGCGAACATGCCGCCGCTCTCGCCGACGTCGATCCAACCGAGCTCGACGATCTGCTCGCCGCCGTGCGCCGCGCCGGGCGCATTGCGATCGACACCGGAACCGGTATCACGATGTCGGCGAGTGCCAATGTCACGCAATGGTTTTCGTGGGCTCTGCTGATCCTGACCGGTTCGATGAACGCCCCCGGTGGGGAGTGGTTCCATCCCGGCTACGGCTATCAGCTGGAGATGTTCGAGCTGCCGATCGCACCGCCGGAGGGCAAGTCGAGGCCCGGCCCGCGGAGTCGCCCGGACACCCGCGCGTTCATGCGCGAATGGCCCTGTGCCGCACTGCCCGACGAGATCGAGGCCGGCAACATTCGCGCGCTGCTGAACCTCGGTGGCAGTCTGCTGACCGCCTTTCCCGCCACCGACACGTTGCGGGCGGCGCTGCCGAAGCTCGAGGTACTGGCCACCACCGAGATCCTGCCGACCGAGACGACGGCGCTGTCCACGCATGTGTTACCGACCAAGGGGCAGCTCGAGCGGCCCGACGTCACGCTGTGGGATTTCATGAGCACGCGGATCTCGGCTCAGCACACGTCGGCGCTAGTCGGCCCGATCGGTGAGCGCCGCTCGATGTGGTGGGTGCTCGCCGAGATCGGCGCGCGGATGGGGCACGAGATCGCCGACACGACGGTGAGCGACGAGGAGATGCTCGCCAAACTCAACGCCGGCGGGCGTACCAGTTATCACGACCTGGTAGCCACCGGTTGGGCCGAGTCGGAGCGGGAGCTACCCGCAGCGTGGCTGCAACGACACGTCGAGCGGTTGGGCGGCTGGCGGCTGGCTCCCCGGCTCCTGGTCGACCAGTTGCGCGGGCTGCATCACGCAGCCGGCCCGGTGCTGATACCACGGCGCCAATTCCGGAGAGTCAACGCACAACTGCAGTATCTCGGCGAGCAACCCGAGATACTGCTGAACCCCGGTGACGCGGCGGCCGCGGGCATCGTCGAGGACCAGAAAGTAGTGGTACGCACCGAGCATGGGGAACTCACCGGGATCGCGAGGCTGGATGCCTCGGTGCGCAGCGGCGCCGTGTCGGTGCCGCATGCGCACGTCGACGCCAACGTGAACCGGTTGACGAGTAAGGACGACCTGGACCCGGCCACCGGGATGACCCGCTACTCAGGGCTGCCGGTGAGCCTGCATCACCCCTGAGCTCACTCCTCGAGTTGGGCCAGGATCTCGTCGGGGATGTCGGCGTTGGTGTACACGTCCTGGACGTCGTCGCTGTCTTCGAGCGCGTCGACGAGTTTCATGATCTTGCGGGCGCCTTCGGCGTCCAGCGGCACGGTGACCGAGGCCTGGAACCCGGCCTCGGCGGAGTCGTAGTCGATGCCGGCGTCCTGCAGGGCGGTGCGGACCGCGACCAGGTCGGTCGGCTCGGAGATGATCTCGAAGCTGTCACCGAGGTCGTTGACCTCCTCGGCGCCGGCGTCGAGGACCGCCATCAGCACATCGTCTTCGGACAGGTCGTTCTTCTCTAGCGTCACCACGCCCTTACGGGAGAACAGGTAGGCCACCGAACCGGGGTCGGCCATGTTCCCGCCGTTACGGGTCATCGCGACCCGGACCTCGCCAGCGGCACGGTTACGGTTGTCGGTCAGGCACTCGATGAGTACCGCGACACCGTTGGGTCCGTAACCCTCGTAGGTGATGTTCTGCCAGTCGGCGCCGCCGGCCTCTTCGCCGCCGCCGCGCTTGCGTGCCCGCTCGATGTTGTCGTTGGGCACCGAAGACTTCTTGGCCTTCTGGATGGCGTCGTAGAGGGTCGGGTTACCGCCCGGGTCGCCGCCGCCGACGCGCGCCGCGACCTCGATGTTCTTGATGAGCTTGGCGAACATCTTGCCGCGCTTGGCGTCGATGACGGCCTTCTTGTGCTTGGTGGTAGCCCACTTGGAATGGCCGCTCATCGGGTTTCTCTCCGTACGTATCGTCCTGCCGTAACCCGACGAGTCTACTGGTCCGCGCGGATCAATCTGGTCGGTGCGCCCAGTCCTGGGATGTTAGCGGTACCTGGCGTCGTAGCTGCGGCGCCGGCTGGCTTGCGCCGATTGGTCCCGTTCGGACAGGACGCGCTCCAGGGTCCCGAGCGGATAGCCGTGTTTGCGCAGCCGGTGTTCGGCACTTTGGTCGATGTAGGCCGCGGCATAGATCAGGGCAATGCAGGCACCGCCGAGAACCGCTGTTGCCGCGATCCACACCGGGCTGGTGAGCAGGATGCCGCAGACCGCGAACGGCAGCAGGGTCATCAAGGTCCGCGCGACCTGTCGCCACCAGCGACTTCTCGCGGTGAGATCGTGCAGCACCCATTGCCGATAGCGGGGAGCCAACGTGCCGCCGTAGGCGTACCACATCCATCGGACCGGGTCCGGGCGGTGAAACGACTTGTCACTCATGAACATTGCTCATCCATCTCCATCCGCCCGGTGCTGTGGGCGGCACAGTCGATTCGTCGTCGCCCGACCCGTCAGCACCCGCATCGGGCCGGTTTTCACACACCGGGAAGGGCGCCGGCCGCGAGGGCCGCCGCGTTGATCCGGTGCAGGACGTCGCGCAGATTCTCCAGCTCCGACAGATCCACCCCCAGGCGTTCGACGACGGCCGCGGGAACGGCCAGCGCTCGCCGGCGCAGGGCTCGCCCCTCCTCGGTGAGCGTGATCGCGGTGGCTCGCTCGTCGGCGGCGCTGCGATGCCGTCGGACCAGTCCCATGGCCTCCAACCGTTTGAGCATCGGCGACAGCGTCGCCGACTCCAACTGAAGTGCAGAGGCGATCTCTTTAACCGAAAGGTCTTCGGCCGCAGTGCTATCGCGGTCGTGATCCCACAATGCCAGCATGACCAGGTATTGCGGGTGGGTGAGGCCGAGCGGCTCCAGAATCGGGCGGTACACGGCCAGTACGGCACGGTTGGTCACCGCCAGCGCGAAGCAGACCTGTTGCTCCAGTGCCAGCGGATCCACCGGAGTTCTCGTCACAAGAAAGATCGTACCCTAATAGTTAGTGCCCTAACAATATGCGCGCTCGGGACCGCTAGACGCCCAGGTCGCCGTCGATGTAGTGCTGCAGCACCGGCGTCATCGCCGCCAGCACCTCAGCTTCGGTCATCGAGGCGACAGGATCGATCTGCCAGACGTAGCGCACCAGAGCGAACCCGAGCAGCTGGGTGGCGATCAGCCCGCTGCGCTCGAGCCGATCGCCCGCGTCGTCACCGAGGGTGGATCCGCCGATCAGGCTGTGTTCGACGACGATGCGCAGTTTCTCCCTGGTGGTGGGCTCGTGCGCGGCGGTGAGCACGATCGCACGCAGTGTCGGGCCGATCTCTTCGTCGGCCCATGCGGCCATGACGTTGCGCAGCAGCCGCCCGGCCAGCTCGTCGCGCGGGGCCGCCCAGGTGGCCGCGACCGAGTCCAGCCATCGCTGCGGTGGTGCTGTCGCCGCGTCGAGCAGCCTCTCCTTGGAGTCGAAATAGTGATAGACCAGCGCCGGATCGACATCGGCGGCTCGAGCGACCGCCCGAATCGTCGTGCCGGCCCACCCGTGTTCAGCGAACTGGGAGCGGGCGACATCCAGAATTCGCGCTGCCAACACCCCGCGCTCGTCGCGCGGCCCCGGCGTCACCGCCCTGCCGGCCATGGCAATCACCTCGTCGCCGAATTCCACCTTGCTTCCCGATGAGTTTCACCATAGCGTGAAACTCAACGGCCCATGAAAATAAGGAGTGCGCCATGGCCGATGCCCCCATCTCCGGCACCGAATCCGGCCAGCGGCGCCTCAACGGCCCCCAGACCACGGGCCGGGAGTACCGCAACCTGAGCGGGCCAGGCCACCGCGTCACCACCGAGATGAACGTCGGCGTGCCGATGCGTGACGGTGCCCGCCTGCTCGCCGACGTGCACCGCCCTGATACCGACGGTCGCTTCCCCGCCCTGATCGCCGCGTCGCCCTACCCTCGCCAGATCCAGGATCTGGGTGCGCCCGCCGGATTCATCGAGGCGGGCGCCACCGACTTCTGGGTGCCACGCGGTTACGGGCACGTCATCGCCAACCTGCGCGGCACCGGCGGGTCCGAGGGCACCTTCGGGTTCTTCGACGCCCAGGAACGCCGCGACATGTACGACCTGGTGGAGTGGGTGGCGGCTCAGCCGTGGTGCGACGGCAACGTCGGGATGATCGGTATCAGCTACTTCGCCATGACCCAGCTGGAGGCCGCCGTGGAGAGGCCACCGCATCTGAAGGCGATCTTTCCGGTCGCCGTCACGGCCGACCTGTACGAGGCCGCGTCCCATCACGGCTTGTTCAGCGCATCGTTCGTCACCCCATTCCTGTCGATGCTGGGTCTCACGGCCGCCCGCGATGACGCGTTCTGGCGCAGCCGTCCGCTGGGGGTGGCGCGCTGGGTGCTCAATACCCCCGCCCTGCACCACAAATTCGCCACCATGAACGGCGAAGCCGCCGTCACGATGATGCGCGGGCTGCTCAAACTCCCGCACGACCCACACCCATGGGACGAGCTCTGGCTCGATGCGGCGGTCCGGCATCCCACCCGCGACCAGTGGTGGGACGAGCGCAACCTGCTGCCGCTGCTCGAGAACGTCGACATCCCTGTCTATCTGGGCTGCGATTGGCAGAACGTGCCCCTGCACCTGCCGTCGACCTTCGCCACTCTCGCTGGATTGACGAACAGCCCGGCTGTGCGCGTGGGCATGCTCGGCGAATTCGGACTGACCTGGCCGTGGGAGAGCCTCCATGTGGAGGCACTGGCCTGGTATGACCACTGGCTCAAGGGCCGTGACACCGGCATCCTGGACGGCCCACCGATCCGGTATGTCCTGCCCGGGGCCGACGAGTGGCGCACCGCCGATTCATGGCCACCATCCGCACACCACCGGGAGCTCGCGCTGCGCGCCGACGCGACACTCGACCGCGACGAAGGCGCCAGCGGCGCAAGGGAGTTCATGGTGCTCGGTAGCGGCTTGGGCCGGGCCAAGTCCAGCCCGCTGGATCCCCCGCCGACGCTGACCTGGACCAGCGCGCCCCTGGTCGAATCACTCGACGTTGCCGGCGATATCGAGCTACGACTGGTAGCCGCGGCCACCGCTGCCGACACCGCGTGGATGGTCACGCTGTCCGACGTGGCGCCCGACGGCAGCACCGAGCTCCTCACCGCCGGATGGCTGCGTGCCAGCCTGCGCGAGGTCGACGAAGGCACCAGCCGGCCCGGCGCACCGACACTGCCCTGCCGCACTGCCACCGCGATTCCGATAGGCGAGGATGTAGAGTACCGAATTCCGTTGGTGCCCAATGCCCGCCGCTTCAGCGAAGGCCATCGGATCGCGCTGACCATTGCCGGCGACGATCAAGATCCCGCCGTCCCTGCGATCATGAATTTTCGGCACGCCAGCGTGGGGACCAGCAGCCTCAACACGGTGCGGTCATCGTCACGGCTGTTACTGCCCGTCCTGCAGTGACCAGGACGCGGGGCGGCTCGCCCTAGAGCGCGCGCCACCAGCCGACCGGCCGGGTACCCGACTCGCTCTGCCACGCCGGGCGCCACATGCCCGCAGCCGCAGCTGCCCGTGCGGCGCCGTGACTGTCCAACGCTTGCCTGACCCGCCGACTCAACCAGACGATCATCACGACCTCCTACCGTCGCGCCGCGAGTGAGACATCGAGTATGGCTGTTGCTCTCGGCACAGCGGGACTGCCCAGATTGACGGCGGATAAACGTCAGCCGACGAATTCAGGACTCTCGCGGCTCAAACCCGGCCGGTGACGATGTCGACGAACAGCTTGTGCACTCGGCGGTCACCGGTCATCTCGGGATGGAATGCGGTCGCCATGACCGAGCCCTGGCGCACGGCGACGATGTGGTCGCCGGCGCGCGCCAACACCTGCACCTGCGGGCCGACCCGTTCCACCCACGGCGCCCGGATGAAGACGGCATGAGCCGGGCCGTCCAGCCCTTCGAAGTCGATGTCGCCCTCGAAGGAGTCGACCTGCCGGCCGAAAGCGTTGCGGCGCACCGTCATATCGATGCCTCCCAGCGGAACGGCGTCTCGTCCCGGTACTCCGGCGTCGAGGATCTCAGTGGCCAGCAGGATCATTCCCGCGCACGACCCGTAGGCCGGCATGCCGGCGGCCAGCCGGTCCCGCAGCGGTTCGAGCAGGTCGAACTCGCGGAGCAGGTGGCTCATCGCCGTCGACTCCCCACCCGGGATGACCAGTGCGTCGACGGTGTCGAGTTCACTGCGGCGGCGCACGGTCGAGGCGTCGGCGCCGGCCTCACGCAGGGCGGCGAGATGCTCGCGGGTGTCGCCCTGCAGGGCGAGCACCCCCACGTGGGCCGTCACTGGGCCGGGGAGTATCCGCGCTGGTAGCGGGTCAGGCCCTCTTGCATGACCGCGGCGACCATCTCCCCGTAGCGGTTGAAGATCTTGCCCTGGGTCAGCGAGCGCCCCCCACACGACGACGGCGAGGACTGGTCGTAGAGCAGCCACTCGTCGGCCCGAAACGGCCGCATGAACCACATGGCGTGATCCAGCGACGCGACCATAAGGTGCTTGCGCTCCTCGGGGTGGTTGACCTGAGCCGAGCCCAACAGGGTGAGATCGCTCATGTAGGCCAGCGCGCAGATGTGCAACACGTGGTCATCGGGTAGCGGATCCCGGTGTTTGAACCACACCTGCTGCTGGGAGGCTTTGCGGGGCAGCCGGGTCACCTGGTCGGCCGGAACCATCCGGACGTCCCATTCGGCGAATTGGGCGAACCCGGCGTCGTCGAACACCCCGCCTTTGGCGCGGAAGCCGGGCAGGTCGTCCGGCGGCGGCGCGGCGGGCATCTCGTCCTGGTGCTCGATGCCGCTCTGATCGGTCTGGAACGACGCCGACATCGAGAAGATGCTCTCCCCGTGCTGGACGGCATTGACCCGCCGGGTGACGAATGAGCCGCCGTCACGCAGGCGCTCGACGAGGTACACCGTCGGGGCCTTGGCGTCACCGGGGCGCAGGAAGTAGCCGTGCAGCGAGTGCACCTGGAAATTGGGATCCACCGTGCGCACCGCCGACACCAGTGACTGGCCGGCGACATGACCGCCGAAAGTCCGCTGCAGGAACCCGGATTCGGGGCTGAACACCCCGCCGCGGTAGATGTTGACCTCGAGCTGTTCCAGGTCGAGGATCTCTTCGATCGCCACGAACGGTTACCAGCCGCGCTGTGCGAGTCGGTGCGGCTCGGCGATCTCCTCGACGTTGATTCCGACCATGGGCTCACCCAGCCCACGGGAGACCCGCGCCAGAACGTCGGGGTCGTCGTAGAAAGTGGTGGCCTTGACGATGGCGGCCGCCCGCAGTGCCGGATCGCCGGACTTGAAGATTCCGGAGCCCACGAACACGCCCTCGGCGCCGAGTTGCATCATCATCGCGGCGTCAGCGGGGGTGGCGATGCCGCCCGCGGTGAACAGGGTGACAGGCAACTTCCCGGCTCGGGCCACCTCCACGACCAGATCGTAGGGGGCCTGCAACTCCTTGGCGGCGACGAAGAGTTCGTCCTCCGACAGCGAGGACAGCCGGCGGATCTCGGCGCCGATCGAACGCATGTGGGTGGTCGCGTTGGACACGTCACCGGTGCCGGCCTCGCCCTTGGAGCGGATCATCGCCGCGCCCTCGGTGATCCGGCGCAGCGCCTCGCCCAGGTTGGTGGCACCGCACACGAACGGCACGGTGAACTTCCATTTGTCGATGTGGTGGGTGTAGTCGGCGGGGGTGAGCACCTCGGACTCGTCGATGTAGTCGACACCCAGGCTCTGCAGGATCTGCGCTTCGACGAAATGCCCGATCCGCGCCTTGGCCATCACCGGAATGGTGACCGCCGAGATGATGCCTTCGATCAGGTCGGGGTCGCTCATCCGGGCCACGCCGCCCTGCGCGCGGATGTCCGCCGGCACGCGCTCGAGCGCCATCACGGCCACCGCTCCCGCGCCTTCGGCGATGCGGGCTTGCTCGGGGTGACGACGTCCATGATGACGCCGCCCTTGAGCATCTCCGCCATGCCGCGCTTGACCCGCGCGGTACCGGTCTGCGCGGGGCTACCCGAGCCGTTGACTCCAGCTCCGTTTTCCACTGTCGATCCCTTCGATTGATACGGATCCAGTCTAGGGGGCGACCTCAAACTGAATATATCCACCATTCAGCGGATGGGTTGCAACTCGGCTGTCGGGCCGCCACCACCGCCGTCGGCCAGCAGATTCGCCTCGGCGAGCAGCTCGCCGAGCTGCAGCGGATACACCGTCTCCCCTGCGGCGACCAGCTGTCCGATCGTGGCGGAATCACACCAGCGGTGGCCGTGAATGTACCGCAGTTCGAGCGGAGTGCGCCCGGCCGCCGCCGGTTCGAACCGGACGGTGCGGTGCACGAAGTAGAACTCCTGGCTGGCGACGACGGCGCCGTTGAAGTCGATCATCGAGTCACGGCGCCAGACCGGTCCCACCATCTGCGCCGGATCCACCCGCAGACCGGTCTCCTCGGCGATTTCGCGCACGGCGGTGTCCACCAGCCGCTCCCCCGGATGAGCGCGTCCACCGACGGTGAACCACCAGCGCGGAGCCACCCGGTCGGTGATCGCCGGGTCCGAGCCGCAGAACAGCAGCACCGCACCACTGTCGTCGAGCAGCACGACCCGGGCGGACGTGCGCCGCTCCACCAGCTCGGCGTCCTGCGGTCCGGCCCGTTCCGCGATCTCGAAGTAGGTCGGCAGCGCCGCCGTGCCGCCGAGCCGCAGCCAGCGCACCGGCCGACGTTCCCGCAGCGCGAGGGTGTCCCGCACCGCGTCGTTGTGGAAGCGCCTGGCCAACAGCACCCGAGCCTCCGCATCGGCCAGTTCAGCGACCAGGGCGACCGGCATCGAGGTGGGGTCCACGGTCGCCAGTGCGGCCGACAGCTCGTTCTCGGCGGCTTCCCGCCCCGATCGTGGCGCCCGTTCGGCGGCGTCGGCCAGTGCGGCCAGTCGCCGGCCTTCCGGACGACCGCGATAGGTGTCGGCGGCCACCGCGCGGGCCACCACCGCGCGCCGCGCCAGCGCTCCGTCGAGTGCCTGCCAGGACAGGTCGTAGCGGACGTGCAGGCGGTCCAGCCGGGTGGCGGTCTGGTAGGCCCACAGCGCGCTGAACAGCAGGACGACCACGAGGATCGCGGTCAGCGACCAGTACAACGGCCCCGCCATCAGCTCGACGCCCCGGCCACGTGCACCTTCATCCCGGAGGCCGCGACTGTCTCGTAGACGCGCATGATCTGGTCGGCCACCACCGACCAGTCGTAGCGCCGCACCACGTTGTCGGCGGCCGCCACATAGCGGTCGCGCAACGCGCCGTCGTCGAGGACCTCGATGAGGGCTTCGGCCATCGCGTCGGGATCGTCGACCGGAACCAGCCGGCCCGCCTGGCCGTCGGCCAACACCCGCCGGAACGCGTCGAGGTCGCTGGCCACCACCGGGGTCCCCGCGGCCATCGCCTCCACCAGCACGATGCCGAAGCTCTCCCCGCCGGTGTGCGGCGCGCAGTAGACGTCGGCGCTGCGCAACGCCGCGGCCTTCTCCTGGTCATCGACCTGGCCGAGGAACTTCAGGTGACCGGCCAGCTCGCCGGCTTTCTCCCGTAACTCCTCCTCGTCGCCGCGGCCGACGACCAGGATCTCGATATCGCCGAATCGCTGTACCAGCCGGGGCAGCGCGCCGAGCAGAACCGCCATGCCCTTGCGTGGCTCGTCGTATCGGCCCAGGAACAGCACCGTCTTTCCCGGCCGCGGGTAGCCCGGCAGCCTCGGCGCGCCCGCCAGCGATGCGACGTCAACGCCATTGGGGATCTCGACGGCGTCCGAGCCGAGTGCCTCCATCTGCCAGCGGCGTGCCAGATCGGACACGGCGATGCGGCCGACGATCTTCTCGTGGTACGGCCGCAGGATGCCCTGGAACACGCTCAGCGTCAGCGACTTGGTGGTCGAGGTGTGAAACGTCGCGACGATCGGGCCCTCGGCCGCCTGCAGCGCCAGCATCGACAGGCTGGGCGCATTGGGCTCGTGCAGGTGCAGCACGTCGAAGTCACCGTGCGCCAGCCACTTCTTGACCTGGCGGTGTGTCGCCGGCCCGAACCGCAACCGGGCCACCGAGCCGTTGTAGGGAATCGGTACGGCTTTGCCGCCGGAGACGACGTAGTCGGGCAGCTTCACATGCGGCGACGACGGTGCCAGCACGCTGACTTCGTGACCGCGCTCGCGCATCACCTCGGCAAGTTGCAGTACGTGCGACTGGACCCCGCCGGGCACGTCGAACGAGTACGGGCACACCATGCCGATCCGCATCAGCTCCCGTTCTGCAGGCGGGCACGCTTCTCTTCGGACAGGTCGGACAGCCACTGCGGCTGAAGCATGTGCCAGTCCTGCGGATGCGCGGCGATGTTGGTGGCGAACCGATCGGCCAATGCCTGAGTGATCACGCCGATGTCGCCCGAGCTGGTGTCCAGCGCGTCGTCGATCTGCACCACACAGTCGTCACCGTCGTAGTAGACGTGCGCCGGATGCAGCGGTGCGCCGGTGGCGATCGCCAGCTTGGCAGGCCCGGCCGGCAACCGGGTGGGCTCGCCGAAGAAATCCACCTGCACACCGGAGCGGGTCAGATCCCGATCGGCCATTAGGCAGACGAACCGGTTGGCGCGCAATCGTTCGGCCAGTACCTCCAGCGGCGGCCGCTGCCCTCCGGACAGCGGGAGCACCTCGAACCCGAGGCTTTCGCGGTAGGCGATGAAGCGGTCATAGAGCGACTCCGGTTTGAGTCGCTCGGCGACGGTGGTGAAGGTGCCGTAGTTCTGGGCCAGCCAGACCCCGGCCATATCCCAGTTGCCGCTGTGCGGCAACGCCATCACCGCGCCCCGGCCACCGGCGTGAGCGGCCGCGAACTTCTCGGCGCCCTGGAAGACGCTGTCGAGGCGGCGTGCCACCGTCGGCAGGTCCATCGACGGCAGGCGGAACGCTTCCCGCCAATATCGGGCGTAGGAGGCCAGCGAAGCCCGCATCAGCGACTCGGGCACCTCAGCGGGTGTGGTTCCGGTGACTCGGGCCAGGTTCTTGCGCAGCTGCTCGGGGCCGCCGCCTTGGGCGGCGTACCAGGCGCCCGCGTCAAAAGCGTTGCGTGCCATGAATTCCGGCATGGCCCGGACCAGCCGCCAACCGGCGGCGTAACCCCAGTCGCTGAGGTGCTCGCCCAGCGGCATCCGCTCTCGGCCGGCCCGCCACAGTTGCGCAGGTGTGGTGATCACTGCTCGGCACTCTCCTGGTCGTCGCCGGACGGCTGCGGGCTGGCGGGCGCAATCTTGTCCATCGCACCCGGCGAGCAGCGCACCGAGTGCACCCGCTGACCGACCGTGACCAGGCTGGCCACCGCCAGCAGCCACATCGCGATCGGCAATACCAGCGGAAGGGGATAAAACGGCAGGTCGGAGAATCCGGCGCCGACCAGGACGATGACCAGCCGCTCCGGCCGCTCGATGAGCCCGCCGCCGCCGTCGAGGCCGCTGGCCTCGGCGCGGGCCTTGATGTAGGAGATCACCTGTGAGGTGACCAGACAGATCAGTGTGGCCACCATCAGCGACGAGCTGTGCAATCCGAACGCTGCCCACCACAACAACCCACAGAAGATCGCACCGTCGCTGATCCGGTCACAGGTGGCGTCGAGCACCGCGCCGAAGCGGGTGCCCCCGCCGCGCTGGCGGGCCATCGCGCCGTCGAGCATGTCGGCGAGCACGAAGAAGAACACCGCGACCGCACCCCACCACAGCACGCCGATCGGGAACATCGTCAGCGCGGCCAGCACCGAGCCGGCCGTCCCGATGATGGTGACCATGTCGGGGGTGAGTCCGATCCGCAACGCGGCCTTGGCCAGTGGCGTACTGAGCTTGGCGTAGGCCGCCCGGGTCATCAGGTAGAAGTCGCTCACGACTGCCTGGCCCATTCGCCGGCCAGCAGCGTGCGGGTGTCGCGCAGCAGCTGCGGAATCACTTTGGTTTCCCCGACGACGGTGATGAAGTTGGCGTCGCCGGCCCAGCGCGGCACGACGTGCATGTGCAGGTGTTCGGCCAGCGAGCCGCCCGCCGATTTGCCGAGGTTGAGTCCGACGTTGAAACCGTCCGGGCTGGATACCGCCTTGATCACCCGGATCGCCTTCTGCGCGAACGCCATCAGTTCGGCGCTTTCGGCGTCGGTCAGGTCTTCCAATTCCGAGACCCGCCGGTAGGGCACCACCATCAGATGCCCCGGGTTGTATGGGTAGAGGTTGAGCACGGCGTAGACCTGCTCACCGCGGGCGACCACCAAGCCGTCCTCGTCGGGCAGGGTGGGGATGTCGGTGAACGGCTGCGACGATCCCGCGGATCCGCCTTCGTCCTTCTTCGCGGGACCCTCGACGATGTAGCTCATCCGGTGCGGAGTCCAGAGCCGCTGAAGTCGATCGGGCTGGCCCACGCCGCGGTCGACTATCGAGTTGTGTTCGTCAGCCACCATCAACCTTCACCAATTCGGCACTCGGAGCGGCATTCTCACGATCGGCGATCCACTTGCGGATGGTCGCGACGGCCTGGTGACGGGGCACCCCGTTGGTCTGGGTGCGGTCCCCGAACCGGAACGACACCGCCCCCGCATCCACGTCCCGGTCACCGGCGAGCAGCATGAACGGCACCTTTTGGTTGGTGTGGTTCACAATCTTCTTGGCCATCCGGTCGTCGCTGCCGTCGACCTCGACTCGCACACCGTGCGAACGAAGCTCGGCGGCAACATCTTCCAGATACGGCAGATGATCGTCGGAGACCGGGATGCCGACCACCTGAACCGGCGCCAGCCACGCCGGGAAGGCGCCGGCGTAGTGCTCGGTGAGTACCCCGAAGAACCGCTCGATCGAGCCGAACAGCGCCCGGTGGATCAGGACGGGCCGCTGCCGGGTCCCGTCGGCGGCGGTGTACTCCAGCTCGAAGCGGTCGGGCATGTTGAAGTCGAGCTGAATGGTCGACATCTGCCAGCTGCGGCCCAGCGCGTCCTTGACCTGCACCGAGATCTTGGGTCCGTAGAACGCCGCGCCGCCCGGATCCGGCACCAGATGCAGCCCGGAAGCCTCGGCCACCTCACGCAGGGTGTCGGTGGCTTCCTCCCACACCTCGTCGGAGCCGACGTACTTGTCGGGGTCCTTGGTGGACAGCTCCAGATAGAAGTCGTCCAGCCCGTAGTCGGAGAGCAGGTCGAGCACGAATTGCAGCAGCTTGGTCAGCTCGTCGCGCATCTGCTCACGGGTGGTGTAGATGTGCGCGTCGTCCTGGGTCATTCCGCGCACCCTGGTCAGGCCGTGAATGACGCCGGACTTCTCGTAACGATAGACCGAGCCGAATTCGAAGAGCCGCAAAGGCAATTCACGGTAGGAGCGGCCACGAGCCCGATAGATCAGGTGGTGCATCGGACAGTTCATCGGCTTGAGGTAGTAGTCCTGCCCGGGTTTGCGCAGGGTGCCGTCCTCGTTGAACTCGGCGTCGATCTGCATCGGCGGGAACATGCCGTCGGCGTACCACTCCAGGTGACCGGAGGTGATGTAGAGGTTTTCCTTGGTGATGTGCGGGGTGTTGACGAACTGGTAGCCGGCCTGCTCGTGCTTGCGCCGGGAGTAGTCCTCCAGCTCCTTGCGCACGATGCCGCCCTTGGGATGGAAGACAGGCAAGCCGGATCCGAGTTCGTCGGGGAAGCTGAACAGATCGAGTTCGACACCGAGCTTGCGGTGGTCGCGCCGCTGAGCTTCCTCGATCAGCTCGAGATGGCGGTCGAGCGCCTCCTGCGACTCCCACGCGGTGCCGTAGATGCGTTGCAGGCTGGCGTTGTTCTGGTCGCCGCGCCAGTAGGCCGCCGAACTGCGGGTGAGTTTGAACGCCGGGATGTAGCGGGTGGTAGGGATGTGCGGACCGCGGCACAGGTCTCCCCAAACCCGTTCCCGGGTGCGGGGGTTGAGATTGTCGTAGGCGGTCAATTCGTCGCCGCCGACTTCCATGACTTCAGGATCGTCGGATTTGATCAGATCTCCCGAGACCAGTTCGAGCTTGTAGGGCTCATTCGCCAGTTCGGCGCGGGCCTGGTCCTTGGATTCGTAGACCCGGCGGGCGAACAGCTGGCCGTCCTTGACGATCTTCTGCATCCGCTTCTCCAGCTTGACCAGATCGTCGGGCGTGAATGCCTCCGGGACGTCGAAGTCGTAGTAGAAGCCGTCGGTGATCGGCGGACCGATGCCGAGCTTGGCCTGTGGGAAGAGTTCCTGCACCGCCTGGGCCAGCACATGGGCCGCCGAGTGCCGGATCACGCTGCGGCCCTCATCGGTGTTGGCTGCCACCGGCTCGACGTCGGCATCGGCGTCCGGAACCCAGCTCAGATCGCGAAGTTTGCCCTCGGCGTCGCGCACGACGACGATCGCGTCGGGTTCCCCGCGGCCGGGAAGCCCCGCGTCGCGCACCGCAGCGCCCGCGGTAGTCCCGGCAGCCACCCGGATCGGGGCTGCTGGGGCGGGGTGTGCGGGCGCGGTCATCGCTGGCCTCTTTCGGCTGATGTGGACACAGAGCACCGCCGCGTGGGCTCGCGGTCGGTCGCGACCATGCTATCGGGGCGCTGATCAGGCGCCGAGGCCGATGGGGCTCTCCAAGGCCGGGTGGTCCACGCCCACCAGACCCGCGGTCCAGTCCACCGCCCCCAGCAGCCACAGCGTCGCGACCACCACTGCCGCGGTGGCCACCGCCCCGAGCGCCTGCACCCACCAGCCTTGCCTGCGGAACCACGCCATGGTGCTGTCATAGCGGTCGCGGGTGAACGACAGGGTGCGGTGCGCCCAGTAGAACTCGGTGGCCAGGATGGCCAGCCCGAGGAACACGATCGCCCAGCCCGGGCCGGGGTACGGGATGGCGACGATGCCGACGAGGAGCACGGCCAGTCCGAACACCCCCACCACGGCCCGATAGGTGAAATCGGCCACCGGCCGACTGCGCAGCTTCTCCCGCCGATGCGACCACGCCCGTAGAAACCGCTTCACGGCTGCCCCGGCTTGAGCAGCACGAACAGCCCTTCGCCGTCGGCCAGCAGGTCCTGGCCGTCGCAGAGCCGGATGTCGACGAAGATCTTGCGGCCCTCGGTGCGCAGCACCCCGGCGTCCACCTGGAGCTCTTTCTCGATCGGCACGATCTGCCGGTAGTTCACATGTAGGTAGGCGGTGCGCTGGTAGGGCCCGCCGGTCAGCAGGAACGACGTCTTGCCGAGTACCGAGTCGAAGAGGTGCGCGATCATGCCGCCGTGCACCGCGCCGTTGCGGCCGAGGTGAAACCGCCGGAAGCGCGCCCATCCGTGCAACCGGCCGTCCTCGCCCGGCTCGGTCTCATTGGGGACGCTGAGGATGTTGCCCCGCATCGGCAGGTCGGTGCGTCGTCCCGACGGCGCCGTCCACTCGTCGGCGTCATAGGGCGCCAGCAACGCCGAGGCCTCCTGCAGCAGGTCCGCCGCCCGGGTGATCACGTGATCCGGGGCGTCCACGGCGCGGGCGTGATCCTGCAGGTCACGTACCGCGTCGACGAACCGCCCATAATCCGCGCCGCCCCGGCCGGTCGGCACGGGCGGGTTGAATCCACCGCCCGGGTGAACCGCCGCCGCGGTGTCGCCGAGTGCCGTCATGTCCTCTGCCACCTGGTTACCGTATGCCGCCGACTGCGAGCTCTCCCCTTCGACAGTACGTAACCGAGCCAGCCACGAGCGATGAGGACGAGCCGCGCCGAACCGGCTGCCGGCGACGATGGCAAGGTAGACCCGTGAAGCTCAGCGACCTGGCCGGCCAGCCGTTGACCTATCCGGAGGTCGGGGCCACCGCGGCAGATCTGCCCGTGGGCTACCACCATGTGCGGTTGTCGTCGCAGATCGGAACCGGCCGGGCACGGTTCGAGCGGGCCGCTGACGCGGTGATGCAGTACGGGATGCTGCGCGGGGCGGGCCTGCGGGTGAGCGCCACCACCGAGGTGGCCCAGGTCGGCACGGAAGTGCTGGGCAAGCTCGGACCGTTCGCCGCGCCGTGCCGGGTGGTCTATGTCGTCGACGAACTCAACCGGCGCGGCTTCGCCTATGGCAGCCTGCCCGGGCACGCCGTTTCCGGCGAGGAGATGTTCGGGGTGCGCTACGAGCCGGCCGACGATTCCGTCCACGCCGAGGTGGTGGCGTTCTCGACACCGGCGACCTGGTGGAGTCAGGTCGCGGCGCCGGTGGCCTCGCTGATCCAACGGGTGATCACCCAGCGGTACCTGTCGGTGGTGTAGCAACCGCCCCGCGGGCCGCAACGTCGATCTGGTACGACAGGATCGCCAGGCCGAACAGGCCGATCGAGAAGTTCGCCAGGGCCGCGAATCCCAGGGTGGCGAAGTGCACGAGCGCGTTGAGGAACACGAAGACCAGCGCGGCGCTGCGCAGCAGGCGCAGCGGCCACAGTGCCGTGGTGCGGGTGCGGGCCAACATCGCGGGCAGTGCCATCAGCAGCGTCAGGCCGGCGCTGACCAGCAAGATCACTGAGGCGGGGCGGTCGCCGACGGCAGCGGTCTCCGGCAGCCGGTGCAGCACGGGATTGTCGCGGCCCAGCAGCATGCCGAGCGCGTGGAAGGCCAGCGCGATTATCGCGCCCGCCACCAGAATCCAGCCCACCCACGGCACCCACTTGGGGCTGCGGAACACATTCGGGATCAGCCGTGGCGCCCACCGCTGCAGTCGGTACAACCGGTCGGTGGCGTGCGGCGCGGCGAGGGCCAGTGCGCGCACGTGCTCGACTTCGGCTTCAGGCGCTCCCCGGTGCGGGCCTGTTCCAGGAGCCGCAGAGCGATCGCCCGGCGATGGTCGGCCAGGCCGCGGGCCACACCGTCGGCGGCGATCGCCGCGGCCGACGCCAGGCACTCGTGGGCACTGAGCGGCCTGATCACCCGGATCAACCGAGCCCCGACCAGAATGAGGCAGACCAGGACATACATTATCTCGGCGGCCGGACCGTAGAAGTAGTCATTGTCCTTGGTGACGAACTTGCCCACCTCGTCGAGGAACAGGCCGAAGCCGACACCACCGAGCGCCACCGACAGCACCCGGGCACCGAGACCCAGCGCCATCCAGCCCGTCAGCAGGGCCAGCATCATCAAGGCGCCGCCCCACAGTGCATGTGCGATGTGCAGGTCACCGCCACCGATCTGCGGGTAGCCGGTGAGTCGGAGATAGAGCCGGGTCAGCAGGATGGTCACGATCGCGATGATCACGAATGCTTCCGCCGCGCTCGGGCCGACGGCGTTGCGGGTGATAGGTCCGCGTCTACTGCGTTTCTCGGGCATCGATCTCCGCTCCCGCCGATGTTGAGCCACTACACCTGATGGGTATGGCATCTGCCATGTCGGTCGATGATGGCCCCGATCCCCGGGATGCGCCTAGCCGCATCGCCGAGATCGCGCGACGGCTTTACGAACGCAGAACGCTCGATGGTGCACTGGTGGCCGAATTCGCCGAGCACGCCGTTGCGGAGTTGCCCGGCGTCGACTGCGCCAGTATCACCGTGACTTCAGGTCCCGATGACATCGATACGCCGACCGCGACACATCCGTGTGCGGTGCGCATCGACGACATCCAGCGCCGTCACCGCGAGGGACCGTGCCTGGCCTCGGCATGGCAGAACAAGACCGTCCATGTCGCCGACCTCGAAGCAGACGCCCGCTGGCCGAAGTTCCGCACCGAGGCTCTGCGGACTACTCCGGTGCGCAGCATCATGGGGTTTCGGTTGTTCGTGTCCGGCAAGACGATGGGCGCCCTCAACGTGTTCGCCGACCGACCCGCCGCCTTCGACGAGGAGACCGCACGGCTGGGCACGCTGTTGGCCACCCACTCGGCGTTGGTGTGGGACGCCGCTCGACGCGAAACACAGTTCCAGGAGGCGTTGGCCAGCCGCGACGTCATCGGTCAGGCCAAGGGGATGATCATGGAACGCTACGGCGTCGACGCCAATCAGGCGTTCGACATGCTGCGTCAGCTGTCGCACGATGCCAATGTCGCCCTGGCCGCGGTGGCGGCCAAGATTGTCGATGCGGCACAGTCGAATCCACTCTGAAGCGGTTTGACCGCGCCGCCAGGGGTACCCGGCCGGCATGAGCTTTCCCAAGCAGCAGCAGCGACCGCCCGGCGTCCAGGCGCAGATGGATCCGATACCTGACTGCGGGGAGGAAAGTTACCGCGGGTCAGGACGGCTCACCGGCAAGCGGGCGGTGATCACCGGCGGCGACAGCGGCATCGGCCGGGCGGTGGCGATCGCCTACGCCCGGGAAGGCGCCGACGTACTGATCGCCTACCTCAACGAGGACGGCGATGCCAAGGATGTCGCCTCCTACGTCGAGAAGGCCGGCCGCCGCTGCGTTCTGATGGCCGGTGACCTGTCCGATCCCGCACACTGCCGTGCCGTGATCGACAAGGCCGTCGAGGAATTGGGCGGCATCGACATCCTGGTCAACAACGCCGCTTACCAGATGACCCACGAGAACCTCGAGGACATCACCGATGAGGAGTGGGATTACACGTTCCGCCTGAACATCGGCGCCTACTTCTACCTGGCCAAGGCTGCATTGCCCCACCTGCAGCCGGGTGCGGCGATCATCGGCAGTTCGTCGGTGAACTCCGACATGCCCTCCCCGACCCTGGCGCCCTATGCGGCGACCAAGGCGGCGATCGCGAACTTCTCGGCGAGCCTGGCGCAACTGCTGGGCGAAAAGGGCATTCGGGTGAACAGTGTGGCGCCCGGACCGATTTGGACACCGCTGATCCCGGCGACGATGCCACCGGAGAAGGTCGAGTCGTTCGGTTCGGACACCCCATTGGGCCGCGCCGGTCAGCCCGCCGAATTGGCACCGGTGTATGTGTTGCTGGCATCGGACGAGGGAAGCTACATCAGCGGCGCCCGCATCGCGGTCACCGGCGGACGCCCGATTCTGTAGACCCCGGGCGGCGTGCCGGCTCGGGCACAGGTGTGAAAATCGCGACGAACGGCTATTAACCCGGTGTGCCACGACCTGCCTTCGACCGCGCTGTCGTGGTCATTCCCGCCCACAACGAGGCGTCGGCGTTGCCGACCAGTGTGGCCGCGGTCAAAGCGGCCGGCGCGCGGGTCGACATCCCGGTGAACGTCGTCGTCGTGCTGGATGCCTGTGACGACGGCAGCCAGGCTCTCGCTGACCGGTTCGGGCCGGATGTCCACTTCGTCTCGGTCGAGGCGCACAATGTCGGCAGCGCTCGTGCCGCGGGATTCTGCTTCGCCCGCAGCCATTTCCCTGACGATCCCGACGGCCCGGGTTGCTGGTATGCCACTACTGACGCCGATAGCCGCGTCGACCGGGACTGGCTGGCGCGCCAGCTGGTCGCGCAGGCGGACATGGTTCTGGGCGTGGTCCGCATCGCCAGCTGGCGACACATCCCCGCTGCGGCGGCGCGCCGGTACCTGCGCGCCTACTACGCCAAGATCCATCCCGACCGTGGTCGCCACGAGCACATTCACGGCGCCAACATGGGTTTCGCCGCCCGCGCGTACTGGGATGTCGGCGGGTTCGCCGCGCTGAGCACCGCTGAGGACGCCGACCTGGTGCGTCGATTCGAATCGGCCGGCTATCACATCCGGCGCGACTCCCGGCTTTCGGTGGCCACGTCGGCGCGCCAAACAGGCCGTGCTCCACAGGGATTCGCTGCCCACCTTCGTGGCATGCTGGCGGAGCGGACTCGAGACTCGGCATGACCGCATTGGCCGTGCGGCACTGGTTGGACACCGGTGAACTGGACCTGCCGCTGCCCGGCTCGGGCGACACCCTGTGCCGCTGGAACCGGCTGGCCGCATTGTGTGAGGTCGACGTCACCGCCGGTCGTCTGGCCGAGGCGCACACCGACGCGGTGGCGATCCTGGCCGAGTTGGGCGGACCGCCGGCGCGGCCTGGCCGGCTGTGGGGTGTGTGGGCTGCCGAGGCACCCGATGCCACGGTGCACGCCCGGGAGAACGGCAACTCGACGTCACTGAGCGGAACCAAGGCCTGGTGCTCGGGCGCCGGGCTGTGCACCGATGCCCTGGTGACGGCCCGCACCGCGTCCGGCGCCCGGGGCCTGTACGCGGTCGACCTCAGCGGTCCGGGCGTTGCGCCGCTGCCCAGCACCTGGGCCAACGCCGGCATGGCCGATTCCGACACCCGGTGGGTGAACTTCACCGAGGTGGCGGCCATCCCGGTCGGCGGGGCTGACGACTATCTGCGCAGGGCGGGGTTCTGGCACGGCGCGGCCGGGGTAGGCGCGTGCTGGCTGGGCGCGGCGCGCGCCGTTGCGGCTCCCCTGTATCGGGCGGTCGGGCAGCGCAACGCCGGCCCGCACGCCGACGCTCATCTGGGCGCTGTCGACTCCGCACTGGCGGCCGCCCAGTCCCTGCTCGCCGAGACCGCTGCGCAGGTCGACGCCGCACCGCGCAGCAATGCCGAGGTGGCGGCCCGACGATTGCGTGCGGTCGTGGAGACGGCCGTGGAGGTGGTCATCGGTCGAACTGCCCGCGCGCTGGGGCCCGCACCCCTGGCACTGGACGCCGAACACGCCCGGCGCGTGGCCGACCTGACGATGTATGTCCGGCAGAGTCACGCCGAGAAGGATCTGGCGGCACTGGGCGTATTGGTCGCCCGGTGAACGCGACCACGGCGAGCAACGCCGCCCGCTTCGCCGAGGTGCCAATACGCACTGGCGGTACTCCGGCCGCGCAATGGCTCCAGTGGCGACCCGACTTCCCGCCGCTTCCGCTCGACCGCTGCCGGGGTTTGGTGGTGGTGGCCCCGCACCCTGACGACGAGACCCTCGGCTTCGGCGCCACGGCCGGCACGGCGGCCGCACTGGGAATCGATGTGCACGTGGTCGTCGCCACCGACGGCGGCGCGGCTCACCCCGGGCTTGCCGCACCGCAGCGCACCCAGCTGGAAGCCACCCGGCGCCACGAGTCGCGTTGTGCAGCAGAGGTTTTGAAGCTGTCAGCGCCAACGTTCCTCAGGCTTGCCGATGGTGGCCTGGTCGGCGAGGAAGCACGGCTGGCCGATATCCTGACCGGAATTCTGTCCGCCCGCGCGCCCGGGACCTGGTGTGCGGCGACCTGGCGCGGCGACGGCCACCCCGATCACGAGGCAGTCGGTCGGTCCGCGGCCGTCGCTGCGGCACGCACCGGAGCGGTCCTGCTCGAATATCCAGTCTGGATGTGGCATTGGGCCCAGCCGGGCGACCCTGCCGTGCCCTGGCACAGCGCGGCCCGCGCGGTGCTGGATCCGGTTGCGGTGGAACGTAAACGCGAGGCGGTCGCGGTGTACCGCAGTCAGACCGAGCCCGACGGCGGCGGCCGTCAACCGGTTCTGCCGCCGGCGGTGTTGTCGCGGCTCGAGAGCGTGGGTGAGGTGGTGTTCTGGTGACATCCGGTCTGCCCGCGAGTTATTTCGACGCTCTCTACGATGCGTCGCCCGATCCGTGGGAGCTTGCCTCGCGCTGGTACGAGCGGCGCAAGTATGCGATCACCCTCGCATTGCTGCCCGAGCCACGGTACCGGCACGCGTTCGAGCCGGGCTGTTCGGTCGGGGTTCTCACCGAACTGCTCACGGAGCGCTGCGACCACGTGACCGCCGTCGACGTCGCCGACGCCGCGCTGGCCGAGGCAGACGCCCGGCTGCGCCGGGCGGGGCGACGTGACGCGGTGACCCTGTCGCGTCAATCGATGGAGGCGACCTGGCCGGCGGTCGCCTTCGACCTGGTGGTGATCTCCGAGATCGGTTACTACTTCGACGCCGAAACCCTGCGGGCAACCCTGGATCGGGAAGTGTCCCTGTTGTGTTCGAAGTCCAGGCCGCCCGCCACTGTGATCTGCGCACACTGGCGCCACCCGGTGGCGGATTACCCGCTGTCTGGCGACGATGTCACCGAAATCATCGGCGCAACAACAGGATTGCATCGCATCGGCGGCTACCTCGACGACGACGTCGTCATCGAGGTGTTCGACACCCGATCGCGGCGATCGGTGGCGGGTCGCACCGGAGTGCCCGGGGCCCGGTGAGGCCGCCGGGCCTCAGCCCACACCGATCCGCGGCAGTGGCGGCAAGCCGGGGATGGTCGGCGGCGGCGGCAGGAATGGGAACAGCCGCTCTCTGCTCGTGGTGGTCGTGGTGTCCCACTCGTTCGTCGTGGTGGTCGGCACCGTCGTGGTGGTGGTCGGCACCGTCGTGGTGGTGGTCGGCACCGTCGTGGTGGTGGTCGGCACCGTGGTGGTGGTCGTCGTCGGCGTCGTGGTCGTCGGCGTCGTCGTGGTGGTCGCGGTCGTGGTCGGCGTGGTCGTGGTGGTGGTCGGCGCCGTCGTGGTCGTGGTCGTCGTCGTCTCGACCGTGATGGTGGTGGTCTGGGGTGGCGGGGCGGCCTGTTCGGTGACCGTGCTGATCGGCGGAGTTGTCACGGTCACCGTTTCCGTTGGCACCGGCGGTGGTGGCGCGGCACTGGGTGGTGTACTGACGCCCGTCGCCGGGACCGGCGTCACCGCGGGCGTGTTGGGGGTGCTCGAACCGGTCAACGTATAGGCGAAGCCGCCCACCGCGACGGCGGCGATCGCGGCCGCCCCACCGATGAGCAACGGCACTCCGCGGGCCAAGCCCGAACCGCGCCGGGCCGGCGGGTCGTCGACCAGGATGGCCAGGTCGTCGTCGTCTTCGCCGTAGCCGCGGTAGTCGCCGTAGCTGCGGTAGTCGTCGTAGCTGCGGTAGTCGTCGTAGCCACTGGGGTCGTAGGGCGCCATGTCCTCGGGTGTGTCGTCGCGCGACCAGGCCAGCGCTGCGGCCATCGTCGCCGACTGCGGCGCCGGGTCGTCCGGGGCGATCAGCGGCGCGGGCGCCAGTCCGGTCGGCGCGTCGGCGGCCAGCTGCCGCGCTGCCGCCAGTCCCGCGCCCAGCGCGGCAGCCGACGCCGGCTCAGCGGGGACCACGACGGTCTGGCTCATGTGCTGCGAGAGTCGTTGTTGCACAGCGGGTATTGCGGCACCACCACCGACGGCGACCACCGCGCTGAGATCGGCGGTGGTGAGTCTGGCGCGCCGCAGAACGTCGTCGAGTGCCCGCACGAACACGGTGAGCAGGCCATCGATCAGATCCCCGAAATCGCTTCGGGTGATCACGGTGCGGCTGCCGGCTGCGCCGTCCACCGTGGTCTCGGCCAGCATGGAGAGGCGCTCCTTGGCGGCCCGGCATTGCTCCCGCACCGCCGCCAGCGAATCGACTGCGGCGGTGGACTCCGATGCGCCCGCCTGCCCGCCGGCATCCAGAACCCGCGCCAGCAGCAGCTGGTCGAGTGCATCGCCGGAGAGCTCCGCCCACCGCATGGTCTCACCGATCTGGCGATAATCGGCGCCGCCGTCGACCAACGTGACGCTGGTACCAGTGGCGCCGAAATCGCATACCACGATCACCCCGTGCCGCGGCAGCCCGCGATCCTGCTGCAGAAACCGCAGTGCGGCGGTCACGTCCGACACCAGCAGCGGTGGGCTTGGCGCCTCGGCCAACTCCGGCAGTCTCCACAGCGCGTCACGCAGCGCATCCCGGCGGCCCGGGCCCCAATGCGCCGGGACCGCAACACCGGCCACCGCCGCCAAGCCGGGGCCGGCGGCACCGGCAAGCTCAGCGAGCGTGGCGGCGAGCAGTTGTTCGGCGCGATAGCCGACGCCGGTGGCACCGATCATCGGCATCGGGTCGCCGACCCGGTCGACGAAGCCGCTCCAGAGCTCGCCGTCGAGCCTCAGCACCGCGGGCCGAACAACCGGGACCGACCCGGCGCGCGCGGCGACCAGACTGGTGGTGCCCACGGAGATGCCCAGGGGTTCAGTCACCCGGCCATGGTCACCGCGGCCCCATACCGAAGTCACTCAGGCGCGCCGCATCGGAACACGATTGAGACCACCGTGCCACCCCATCGGGGAGCAGGCTCAGGTGGGCTGATGTTGGTCGAGGTAGGCGCAGATCACCTCGACCAGTGCGGCCAGTTCCCTGCTGGCGTCCACTGGGGCGGCCATCACCAGTTGGGAGACCGCGAGCCCACGCATGGCCGCCCAGATGAGATCGCCGATAGCCGTCGCGTGCGGGCTGTCCAGTCCTTCGGCGATGTCGCGGCTGAGGTCGGTGATAGCGCTGTGCAATTCGACCAGATGACGGGTGGCGCGCTTGTCGCGCATGGCGCGGGTGGCGATGAGGATTTCCAGTGACGCCCGCGAGGTCGGGCTGGAGAACACCTCCCACGCCGCCCCCACGACCAGTTTCACCCGGGCGTGCCGGTCCTGCGCGGGCGACGGCGGCGGGAGGTGGCGCAGTGAGTCGAGCAGCTCTCCGAAACCCCGGTCGACGACGGCCATCAAGAGCCCGTCGCGGTCGCCGAAGTGGTACTGCACCACACCCCAGGTAACACCCGCCCGTTCGGCGATGTGTTTGGCACTCGCGGCGGCGAAGCCCTCCTCGATGACGCACCGAACCGTCTCGTCGAGCACCGCGTCGCGGGTGCGGTCCGCTCGCGGCTGGCTCCCACCGGGCGGCCGACGAGGGGCGATCTTGGGGCTCACTCGCCGATTCCCCGGTCGCTGCGCTCCCGTCTGCCGATCACCACATCACCGCATCGGCGTGCGCGGCGGGCAGGTCCTTGACCGCCAACAGGCCCGGCGGGGCGGCGCACACCGCATCGATGGCGTTGACCGCTCGTGCCGCGGTGGAGATGACTCCCCCGTCGTTGTGGTCCACGCCGTCCAGGCCCAGATGGGTGTTGATCTCCACTCCCGGGTTGCCGCGCACGACGACCCGGTGAACGCCCGGTCGGCCATCGGGCGGATACGGCCAGTCCGGGGCGGCTGCCGGGGTCAGCCGGTTGACGTGTTCCATGGTGATCACCGGCTGACCGTCTCGGATCCCTTCGACGGCGAACCTGACAGCGGCGACATGCCCGGGAGCCACGGTCATCATCGTGCAATCGATCTGCTCGGTGGCCAGCCAGCTTTGGTGCCGCTCCCGCACCTCATCGAGGTGCACGCCCAGCATTTCGGACAGCGAGCGAACCTGCCCACCCCACAGCGAAGCCAGCACGCCGGGGCGAACATGATCGGGGTGTGGTCCGGAGTCATCCCGAAACCGAAACTGACACCGGTGAATTCGGCGTCGTCATAGCTGCCGTAATCACAGATCTCGGAAACGGTGACCGAGGTGGCGCGCCCGGCCAGGGTGAGCGCGGTGTAGACCAGGCTGTCACCGGAGTAGCCGGGGTCGACGCCGTTGATGTACAGCGAGGTGCCACCGTCGCGGCAAGCCTGCTCCAGCGGCTCGCGGATCCAGGTATCGGCATGCTGTGGGGCGACCAGCCACACCATCGAGGTGCCGACCACATTGGTGCCCGCCCGCAGGAACCGGCAGATCTCCTCGATCGCCTGCTGGGGGCGCATCTCGGCCTGCGAGGTGTAGACCACGCAGTCGGCACCCAGAGCCACCAGCGCCTCGATGTCGTCGGTGGCGATGACACCGGTGGGCTCGCGGCGGCCACAGATCTGGGCGGCGTCCCGGCCAATCTTGCCGGGGCCGTGCGCATGCAGGCCGACCAGTTCGAGGTCCGGCCGTTCGATGATCATCGGCAGGGCGTGCTGCCCGACGTTGCCGGTGGAGAACTGGATGACGCGCTTCACAGCAGGTCCGTGATGGTCTTGAGGCCGGCCTCGTACAGCACCCCGGGAAGCATGCCGCCGTCGATCTCGATCGTGGTGCCGTTGATGAAATCGGCTGCGCCACTGCACAGAAACACCGCCGCGCGCCCCACTTCGGCGGGCTCTCCGGCTCGATGCAGGGGCACGTCGCGGAAGTACTTCTCCCCACCCGGATCGTCCTTGGGCAACACGAACGATTTGAAGTTATCGGTCATCGTGGGACCCAGGGCCAAACAGTTGACCCGGGCATGCGGACCCCATTCCTGCGCCAGCGACCGGGTGAGGTGGTTGAGGCCGGACTTGGCGGCGCCGTAGGACACCAGGGTTGGCGATCCGGCCGGATGTCCGGCGCCGCTGGAGATGTTGATGATCGAGCCGGTGCCGTCCTGCTCGCGCATCTGCCGGAACACCCGGATGGCGAACCACAGTGGGCTGATCAGATTCATCTGGATCGCGAAGGCGTGGAAGAGCACGGTGCGCTCGTAGTCGTCGGCCGCGGCCGGTGCGCCCTGGATGCGCGCCACCAGTTCGGGGACGTCCTCGACGTGTGGGGTCGGCACGGTGCCGCCGGCGTTGTTGACCAGGATGTCGATCCGGCCGTAGTCGGCGACGACACCGGTGACGAAGTCGTCGATGGCGCGGAAGTCGCCCTGGTCGCAGACCCGCTGTGCGGACCTGGCCAGCCAGTCCGGGTGGTCGGCCACGCCGGGGATGGCGTCGAGGGGGCCGCGCGAACAGCCGATCACGGTGGCTCCGGCCCGCAGGAGTTCGTGGGCGATGCCGAGCCCGACACCGCGGCTGGTGCCGGTGACCACGGCGACTTTGCCGTCCAACGCCTGCGCACTGCCCACTGTGAGCAACCTCTCCCGAGTGCCGATTTTCATTAAGCGCTCAATATGATTACATGCTCAATGTTCTTGGGCAATGACGACGAAGGGCAGCGGCATGGGTCTTCGCGGAGAGGCCGCGATCGTCGGCTATACCGAGCTTCCGTCGGTCAAGCGGCCGTCCGGGCCGCCTGAGTTCAACCTCGAGCAGTGGGCCCGGCTGGCGGCGGCCACGCTCGCGGATGCGGGTTTGTCGGCATCCGACGTCGACGGTATCTGCACCACGTACCTGCAGGAATCACAGATCTTCGTACCGTCGACCGTCATCGAATACCTCGGTGTGAAAGCCAATTTCGCCGAGATGGTCGACCTCGGCGGGGCGAGCGCGGCCGCCATGGTGTGGCGCGCCGCGGCGGCGATCGAACTGGGATTGTGCAACGCGGTGCTGTGCGTCATCCCCGGAACACCGATCACCCCGGTTACCGAGAAGCGGCCGCCGGACTTCGGCGACATGCTCTACTTCGGGGCGTCGAGCAACCGGTACGGCTCACCGCAAGCCGAGTTCGAGATCCCGTACGGCAATCTCGGACAGAACGGCCCCTACGGCCAGGTGGCGACCTTGTACGCCGCCACCTACGGCTACGACGAACGGGCCATGGCCAAGATCAGCGTCGACCAACGGGTCAATGCCAACCACACCCCCGGGGCCATTTTCCACGACGTCCCGATCACCGTCGACGACGTGCTCAACAGCCCGGTCATCGCCGCACCCCTGCACATGCTGGAGATCGTCATGCCGGTGATGGGCGGGGCCGCGGTCCTGGTGACCAATGCCGACCTGGCCCGGCGCTCGGCCAACCGGCCGGTGTGGGTCAAGGGTTTCGGCGAGCGGGTGCCCTACAAGACGCCGACCTACGCCCGGGACCTGCTGCAGACCCGATGATCAGGGCCGCCCAGTCGGCGTTCTCGATGGCCGGCCTGACGCCGGCCGACATGGACATGGTGTCGATCTATGACTGCTACACCATCACCGCGCTGCTGAGCCTGGAGGACGCCGGTTTCTGTCAGAAGGGCAAGGGATTGCAGTTCGTCGCCGAGCACGATCTGACCTACGGCGGTGACTTTCCGATGAACACCGCCGGTGGCCAGCTCGGGTACGGCCAGGCCGGAACGGCCGGCGGCATGCATCACGTGTGCGACGCGACGCGGCAGATCATGGGACGGTCCGGGACCACCCAGGTACCCGACTGCAACCGTGCCTTCGTCTCCGGCAACGGCGGCATCCTGTCCGAACAAACCACTCTCGTGCTGGAAGGTGACTAGTCATGGGTGACTTCGCCAGGCCGATGCCGATCCCGACACCCACCGCCAAGCCGTTCTGGGATGCACTGGCCGAACACCGGATCCGGATCCAGTACTCCCCGTCATCGGATCGCTACGTGTTCTACCCCCGCGTGCTGGCACCGGGCACGCTGGCCGATGACCTGCAGTGGCGGGAGATCTCCGGAGCGGGGTCGCTGTACACCTACACCGTGGCCTACCGGGCGGTGGCGCCGCATTTCGCAGCGGACGTGCCGCAGCTGCTGGCGGTGGTGCAGTGGGACGAAGGACCGCGGTTCTCCACCGAGATCGTCAATGCCGAAGCCCATGAATTGTCGGTCGGTATGCGGGTGCGGCCGGTGTTCTGCGATTACCCCGACGACGGGGTGACGATGTTGCGTTACGAGCCGGCCTGACTCAGCCGACTGTGGCGCCCTCGTCGGCGCCCTGCACTGCGTGGACGTTGTTGAACCGCAGACACACCGTGGTCCCGAGCTGGGAGGTGTCGATGGTGAGGTCGTCGGACAGCGCCCGCATCAACGGGATGCCGCGTCCACGCACCCTGCTCTGCGTGGCCGGACTCGGCTCACGCCAGCAACCCTGGTCGGCGATGGTGACGGTGAGCGTGGGCCCGTCACGGACGGCTTCGACGTCGATGGTGCCGACGCCGCCGTTCTTCAGATAGGCGAATTCGGCAGCGTTGGCCAGCGCCTCATTGACGGCGAGCACGATATCGCTGAACCGGACAGCGTCAATGTCCCCTGTCGCACGCAACCAGGCGGCGACATCGTCGCGAATCCTGGCTGCGTTGTGGGCGTCGGCGACGACGTCTTGGCAGATGAAACGGTCACCGGCGGCGGGCGACGTGGGTAACTCGGTGTCGTCATGGCAAATGTCGTATACCCAACTTCCCGTGATTACTCACCCCAGTGCGGCGCGCGCCTCTTCCAATGTGGCATACAGACCGACGATATCGGCCAAACCCACGAGCTTGAGCGGCCGGCTTGTGGCGGGGCCACTGGCCACGACGCCGAAACCGATCTCGGCGGAGGCTTTGTCACGAGCGGCGACCAGAACGCCCATGCCCGCCGAGGCCAGGAAATCGACATCGGTGAGGTCGACGATGATGGCCGTCGGGTTCTTCTGCAACGAGGTGGCGATGCTCTCCTCGAGTTGCGGAGAGGTCAGCATGTCGACCACGCCGGCAGCGGAGATGACGGCCGTCCGACCGAACCACTCCTCGTTGATCACGCAACCCGTGTTGGCAGCGGTAGTCGTGCCTGTGGGGGCAGCGGCTTGTTCGTCCAAGATCCACCTCACTAGCGCGCGCCCAGACGGCGCGCCTTGGGGTTACGTCATGCATGCAAGGCTGCAGTCTGAACCTGGCAAGAATCTACTATCAGGTCTGCGCCGATTTGCTTGCGACGCGGGTATCACGCCCGAAAATCACCCGACGCGACCCCTTCAGGCTAACCTACTCCGTCCCCAGAGGTGGGATCGGCGGTTAGCGCGAGCAAGGCCACGTCGTCGTCGGGCTGCAGGGCGTTGACCAGCTCGGCAAGTTCCGGCACGAGCTGGGTGGCAGGCATTCCGACCCGCTCGGAAAGGAAAAGCCGCAGCGCCGATTCACCGAACGTGGTGACGCCGTCCGGGCGGGCTTCCACCACGCCGTCGGTGTAGAGCAGCAGAGTCTGCCCGGGCGTCAGCAACATTTCGCACGCCTCGAAGTTGGCGTCGGGGACGGCTCCGATCAACATCCCGCCCGACGACCGGACCGGGCGCACGGTCCGGCTCGCGCTGTCGAGCAGCAAGGCGGGCAGGTGACCGCCGGTGGCCAGCGTCACCTGGAATCCGCCACCGGCGGGTTGCACGGCCAGCTTGCCGAACAGGACCGTGCAGAACCGCCGTTCGGTGGGGTCGGCGATCAGCGCGGTGTTGAGCTCGTAGAGCCCGTCGGTGGGGTCGTCGTGGTGCAGGGCCGCCGCCCGCAGGGTGTGCCGCACCAGCGCGGTGACCGCCGCCGCGGCGGCACCGTGCCCCTCGACGTCGCCGAGGAAGAACCCCCACCTGTCGGTGCCCAGGCCGAAGACGTCGTAGAAGTCGCCGCCGACCTGCCCCGCAGCCGCCGGGTGGTAGTGCGCGGCCATCGACATCCCCGGGATGTCCGGCAGCGCCGGCGGCAGCAGCGCGCGCTGCAAGACCGTCGCGTAGTCCTCCACCGTGGCGCGATCTCGTTCGGCGGTATCCCGCAGCTCTCGTTCGGCGCGGACGGTGGTCAGTGCCGACAGTCGCAACTCGAGCGCGTTGATGACGAGCGCGGCGAGATCCACCAGCGTGGCCAGTTGCCCGTCGGTGACATCACCGGGCTTGGTGTCCAGGACGCTGACGGTGCCCAACTGGTGACCGTCGGCGGTAGTGATCGGTGCGGCGGCGTAGAACCGGATGCCGACGTGCCCGCTGAAGTGCACGTGGTTGGCGACGTAGGGGTCGGCGGCAGTGTCGCGCACCACGTAGGTCCTGCTGTCGCGAATCGCCAAGGTACACAGCCCGGAATCGCGCGGGATCTCACTGACACCTTCCACACCGTGGATGGCTTTGAACCAGATGCGGCGGTCGTCGACGAACGTGATCGCGCCTATCGGCCGGTCCAGCGAGCGAGCCGCGAGCCGGGCGATGCGGTCGAACGCCTCGTCGCGTGGGGTATTCAGGATCGCGTAGCGATCCAGGGCCCGCAGGCGCTCGGCCTCGACGTCGTCGGCCGAGCGCGCAGAAAACTGAGTGGTCACCATGGCTTTCCGCCGTTGAGCTTGGTTGGCCGCACCTCCGCGCTGCTGGAAGGGCTTGGAGCCGATTCGCCGTTTCGGGCGAGACAGGCCAACCCTACCCGCGGCGAGTTCTTCGCGCCCAAACCGACAAATCGCAGCAATAGTTCGGGGTAAATCCCACCATTTCGTCGATCTCGACGACTCGGCCCGCCCGATTCCTATGCTGAATCGATGACCGACACGTCAACGCTGCCGCCCGGTCCCCGCTGCCGCCCGCCGTGCAGGCGGCGATGATGTTGCGCTACTGGCCCCGGTTCGTGGCCGCCTGCCGGCGCCGTTACGGCGACGTCTTCACCCTGCGGATACCCCAGGTCGGCGCCTTGGTCTACCTCGACGACCCGGATGCCATCAAGACGGTATTCGCCGGGGATGCCGCCACTTACCATGCCGGCGAAGCGAATTCGATCCTCACTGGTCTGCTCGGCCCGGCCTCGGTGTTGGTGGTCGACGAGGAGGTGCACAGGGATCGCCGCCGGTTGATGTTGGAGCCGTTCCACCGGGATGCGGTCGCACGCCAAACCGCACTGATGGCGGAGATCGCCGCGGCCAACATCGCCACGTGGCCGGTGGGCACATCATTCGCGGTGGCACCGAGGATGTCGGAGATCACTTTGGACGTGATCCTGCGGACCGTCATCGGCGCCAGCGACCCCGCCCGGCTGGCCGCGCTGCGTGAGGTGATGCCCCGGCTGCTGAATCTCTCGACGTTCCAGCTCTTCGCCATCGGAACGCCCCGACTGCAACGGCGCTGGCCGTGGCGCGGGGTTCGTCGCCGAATCGCTGACGCCGACCGACTGTTGTACGCCGAGATCGCCGAGCGCCGCGCCGACCCCAACTGGCCACCCGTACCGACGCACTGGCCATGCTGCTGCGCGCCGCCGACCAAGACGGCCGCCGAATGACCGACGCCGAGCTGCGCGACCAGCTGATGACCCTGCTGGTCGCCGGGCATGACACCACCGCCACCGGGCTGTCCTGGGCACTCGAGCGACTCACCCGCCATCCGGAGATCCTGACCAAAGCCGTGCAGGCCGCGCAGGCCAGCGCCGCCGGCGACCCCGAGGGCGACGACTACCTGGATGCGGTGGCCAAGGAGACGTTGCGCAACCGGCCGGTGGTGTTCGACGTCGGCCGCATCCTGACCCGACCGGTGGAGATCGCCGGCTATCGACTACCGGCCGGTGTCCTGGTGGCGCCGGGCGTCGGGTTGGTGCATTCCGATGACCGGATCTACCCGGATGCGCAACGTTTCGACCCGGATCGGATGGTCGGGGCGACGTTGAGTCCGACCACGTGGCTGCCGTTCGGCGGCGGCGCCCGGCGCTGTCTGGGCGCGACGTTCGCGATGGCCGAGATGCGGGTGGTGTTGCGGGAGGTGCTGTGCCGGGTGGAGTTGGTCGCCACCGATGCCCCCGCCGAACGCCAGAAGGTCAAGCACGTGATCCTCATCCCGCATCGCGGTGCCCGGATCACGCTGGCCCGGCACCTCACCGCGCGGCCGACGGCCGCCGTCGGGCGGTCCGGCTCGGCTCAGTGACGGCTGTGCGTCACCGACCAGGCCGGCAGCGGGTCGGGGTAGGTCACCCATTCGGCGGGGCCGGCGGCCATTTCGGTGTCGCTCAGCAGGGCTGACGCCAAGAGCGTTCGCACGCGGCTCTTTTCGAGGCGGACACCGATGAACACGATCTCCTGACCGGGCTCGATGTCGGTGCCCGACCACAACTGGGCCGGCTCGATGACCAGGTTTGGCCCGGCCTGCGACCAGATAGCGGCGATCGTGGGTCGTGTCGCGATCCAGCAGAAACCCTTGCTGCGCAACAGCCCTCGGACCTGATCGAGAGCGGCGGCCAGGCGCTGCGGGTGAAACGGGCGCTGCGCGCGGAAGGTGAGACTGCCGATGCCGTACTCCTCGGTCTCCGGGGTGTGCCCGTTGGCGATCTCCTCGTCCCAGCCGGGGGCTTGGGCGGCCAGATCGGGATCGAACAGGCCGGTCTCCAGAACCGTCTCCAAGGCGACGACGCCGTTCGTGGTGCGCTCGATGCGCGCGGTCGGATTGAGGCGCCGGACAACCGTTTCCACGGTTGCCGTCGCTTGCGCGCTGACCAGGTCGGTCTTGTTGAGCAGGATGACGTCGGCGAATTCGACCTGGTCCACCAGCAGGTCAGAGATGTTGCGGCCGTCGCCGTCGGCGACGGCGAGATCCCGTTCGGTCAGGGCCTCGCCGCGGGCGAGCTCGGGCAGGAACGTCGACGCATCGACGACCGTCACCAGCGTGTCCAACCGGGCGACGCTGCTCAGCGTGAAGCCGTCGTCGAACTCCCAGCCGAAGGTGGCGGCCACCGGCATCGGTTCAGAGATGCCGGTGGATTCGATGACGATCTGATCGAAGCGCTGCTGGCGGGCCAGGTCGGCGACCGCGGTGACGAGGTCTTCGCGCAAGGTGCAACAGATGCAGCCGTTGGTGAGTTCGACGAGCTTCTCCTCGGTGCGGTCCAGGTGACCTTGGCCGGCGATCAGCGCGGCGTCGATGTTGACCTCGCTCATGTCGTTGACGATCACGGCCACTCGGCGGCCCTCGCGGTTGGCCAGGATGTGGTTGAGCAGGGTGGTTTTCCCGGCCCCGAGGAAGCCGGACAGCACGGTGACGGGGATGGGTTCAGCAGCGGGAGCAGACATGAGCGTTAATGATAATGATTTTCAATAAGTCCGCCAGTTCGGGCGCGCTCAGGCTGGCGTCGCACCTCCCAGCGCGCTGATCACCTCGGCGGCGGCCCGCTCCCCGGAGAGCACGGCGCCGTCCATGTAGCCCATCGACCTCGTCGCGGTTTCGGCGCCGGCCCAGTGCATCGGCCCGACCGCCGCGCGCAGCGCCGGCCCGAAATTGGTCCAGGTGTTCGGCGGCAGGAACGCCCCGTAGCAGCCACGGGTCCATTGCTCGTCGGCCCAGACTTTCTCGACGTAGAGGTCCGGGTGGGCAGCGCGCGACCCGAACATGGTGGCGAAGCAGCCGACGACGGCCTGCCGCCGGGCGGCCTGATCGAGGCGGCCGTAACGGCGGGCCTGGTTGCCTTCGAGGAAACCCAGCAGCACGCCGGGGCTACCCGACGGCGGGGTGTTGTCGAAGAAGACTTTCACCGGGCCGGTGATGCTCACCCCCTGCCCGGACAGCCCGTCGGCGCGCCAGAACGGTTCGCCGTAGACGGCCATGCATTTGATCACCGAGCCGTTGGGCATGCGCTGGGTGAGCAGGTCGCGGTCGGCGGGCAACCCCGGGTCGTAGGCGAGCCGCCCGGCCAGCGCCGGACTGGTCGCCACGATCACCCGCTTGGCCCGCACCGCGCTGGCGTCGGTACGGACCTCGGCGCCGTCCGGGCGCCATCCGATGGCGTGCACCGGCGCGTCGAGCCGGACCACGTCGCCCAGCTCGGTGGCCAGCGCCAGCGCGATGCGCTGGGAGCCGCCGACGATCCGGCTCTGCTGAGCGCCTCCCCGCGTCGAGATGAGCCGTTGCAGACCGTTGTTGGCGCCGGCGTAGGTGAGGAAGTGCAGCAGCGACAGATCCGCGGCATCGGCGGCCCACACCGCCTCACAGGCCAAGCCGATGAAGGCCCGGCCCCCGGGTGCGGACGTGGCGCCGCGTCCAGGAGGCGACGGTCTGGGCGTCCCAGTCGAGTGCCTTGCGTGCGGTCCACGGTGCGGCGGGGTCGACCCGGCGCGCCATCCATTCCAGCCGGCTCAGCGCCACCTGGAGATCGACGAGTTCGTGCACTCCCGCCTTCGGGATCTCACCGCTGTAGCGACGGACGCGCCCGCCCTGCTCCCAGAGCTTGGCGCCGTCGTCGTGGGTGTCGAAGGTCGTCAGGCCCAGCTCGCCGACCAGGTCCAGGATGCGGTCCTGGCCGGGCCCGACCCACTGCCCACCGACTTCGACGACGGCGTCGCCGTGCTCAGGCCCCAGATCGTGGTTGAGGGTGCGGCCACCGACCCGGTCGCGGGCCTCCAGACGTCCACACCGGCGCGACGGAGGGTGCGCGCCGCCATCAGACCGGCCAGGCCGGCGCCGACCACCACGACATCGGCGGTGTCACTCATGCGGTCCGCCTTTGCCTGGTTGCCTGCCAACGTCTTTCGCGCGCCTAAACTTGCATCATGCCACTTGGACGGGATTACGACGGGCAGGACTGCGCGCTGGCCCGTGCGCTGAGCATTCTCGGGGAACGGTGGACCATGCTCATCGTCCGGGACGCCTTTCACGGACTGACCCGCTACGACGAATTCCACCGCAGCCTCGGGGTCGCGACGAACGTGCTCAGCGCCCGGTTGCAGAAGCTGGTCGACTACGGCGTGCTGGAACGCACCGGCCCGCGCGGCGCCTACCACCTGACCCAGAAGGGCCGCGGCCTGTTTCCGGTGCTGGTGACGCTGATGGCCTGGGCGGATCGTCACGAACCCGGACCGAACGGGCCGGAGGTCTCCATCCGCCACGTCGGGTGCGGCCACGACGCCGGGGGCGCGCTCCGCTGTGAGCACTGCGGTGACCCGATCGAACTGGCCGACCTGCGAGTCATCCCGACCCAGGAGACGGTCGGCCCCGATGGCGAGCCGGTGACTCTCACGCCGCCCCAACTCGCGGCCTGGGGCGGTCGCCCGCCACACTGAGCCTTCCGCTGCTTGCGTCATGCAAGTAAGATCCGGTCGTGTCGATCAGCGCAATTCTGGGCCGGGCGCGCCGCGTACAGATCCCGGCCGGCCGCATCGACTACCGGGACTCCGGCAGCGGAGCACCGATCGTGTTCGTCCACGGCGTCGCCGTCAACGGCGATTTGTGGCGCCACGTCGCACCAGCGCTGTCGAGCGGTCATCGGTGCATCACTCCCGATCTGCCGTGGGGTTCGCACTCCGCACCACTGGAGCCGGACGTGGATCTGTCCCTGCCCGGGATGGCGAGGATCACCGCCGACTTCATCGCTGCCCTCGGCCTCGACGATGTCACGATCGTCGCCAACGACACCGGTGGCGCGGTGGCCCAGGCGTTGGTGGCCGCCCATCCCGAGCGGATCGCCCGGCTGATCCTCACCTCGTGCGACGCCTTCGAGAAGTTTCCGCCGACCCCGCAGAAGTATCTGGCGGTGACGGCCCACTCCCGCGTGCTCACCTGGATCGTCGCCTACACCGCGCAGTTTCGCTTCGTCCAGCGACTGCCGACCGCGTACGGGTTCGTGACCTCTCGGCCGATGCCACCGGACATCATGGCCTCCTACGTCACGCCGATCCGCCGCAGTTCTGGTGTCCGGCGCGACTTTCGGCGCATGCTGGCCGCGGTGGACACCCGGTACACCTTCCAGGCTGCCGCCGGGCTGGCCGGTTTCGACAAGCCCGCGCTGGTGCTGTGGGCTTGCGACGACAAGATCTTTCCCCGTGAGCACGGCCGGCGGTTGGCCGAGCTGCTGCCGCGGGGCCGGTTCGGACTGATCGCCGAGAGCCGCACCTTCATCCCCGAAGAACAACCGCAGCGTCTGGTCGCCGCGATCGAGGAATTCCTCGCCGCCCATCCGGTCGGGGCAGGGTAGGCCAGTGCGCCGACCGGCAGTCGGGTCGCTGGACTGGGAGCGCGCAGGCGGCCCCGGCCTGTCTCTGGCCCAACGTATTTCGCTGCTAAGCGGCAGCGCGGCCGTGCTGCTGGGTGATGCCGGGCCGCGGCTGGGCTGGATGATCGGCCGCGCACGCCCGCCCCGCAGGGTCGACCTCGCACGGTGGGCGCCGCCGCAGACCGCAGCGGTGCGGGCCGCCGAGAGTCACCTGCGATCGGTGGCCAGCCAGGTGATGATCGACCACAGTTACCGCACGTACTATTTCACCGCGATCCGCTATGAGCTGAGCGGCCGCGGGGCTTCACTGGATCACGAAGCCCTCTGTGTGGCAGCACTTTTGCACGACGCCGGACTGTTCGACCCCGGCCGGCGGGGCTGTTTCACGGTGTCCGGGCCCGTACAGCCCGCACGATCATGACCGCGGCCGGCTGGGACGCCGCACGCCAGGACGGCGTGGCGCTGGCGATCACCACAAACCTCAACCCGTTCGTCTCGCTGGAGCGGTACGGGCCGGTGGCGCACTACCTGCGCGACGGTGGTCTGGTCGATGTGCTGGCCCAGCAGTGGCGGGTGCATCCAGACAATCTCGCCGAGATCCTGGGGCACTACCCCCGAGACGGCTTCGCCGAGGAGACCGCGCGGCTGGTGCGGACCGAGGCCCGGCGTAACCCCGGCTGTCGGTTCGCGTGTTTCGGGCCGATCTTCCCCACCGCGGTGCGGCTGAGCCGGTTCACCATGCCCGCGGCCGAGGCCGGCGAGCAACCGTCAATATGAGTGGTCCCGGCTGGGATCGAACCAGCGACCTTCCGCGTGTGAAGCGGACGCTCTTCCACTGAGCCACGGGACCGGGCGGCGGACACACCGGCGAGGCGGCGAACGCGCCGAGGAGGAACACTAGCACGACAACGCCTTCCGACCAGAATGCCCTCCTCAACACGGCGTGACCATAGGGATTTGTGTGGCTCCGGTTGCGTGCACTATTGTCGTCCTTCGCAGCGGGGTGACGATCTCACCCCCAGCACGCGGATGTAGCGCAGTTGGTAGCGCATCACCTTGCCAAGGTGAGGGTCGCGGGTTCGAATCCCGTCATCCGCTCGAAGGTGCAACGGCATCAGACCCAACGGTGGAGTGGCCGAGTGGTGAGGCAACGGCCTGCAAAGCCGTGCACACGGGTTCGATTCCCGTCTCCACCTCCGAGTTTTACCCCGCGCGATTAGCTCAGCGGGAGAGCGCTTCCCTGACACGGAAGAGGTCACTGGTTCAATCCCAGTATCGCGCACCAGTTTGACCACATTAGGCGGGTTTGCGGCCTCACTCACCTGTCGTCCTTAGACCGGCACAATCCCCGCCATCGAGATGGTGAATCCCTTGCCGTTGGCCGTGCAGGTCATCCCGGTCTGCTCCGACTGACACACGAACGGGCCGATGCCCTTGCTCTGGCCGTAGGGCAGGACCGGTTCGCCGACGGGGCCGTTGCTCAGGCAGCTCACGTTGTTGGTGCAGACGTCTTTCAGCGCGCCGTCCGGCCCGATGAGCACATGCTGCGGCGGTTTCATCGACATGCAATAGGCACCGTCGGGCACCCCGTCGCGCTGGAAGTCGATCTCGCACTGGAGATTCCCCGACGGTGACTTGAAGAACTGAACGTTGGGCGTATCGCATCCTTCGCAGGAATCGGCGGCCGCCGGAGCCGCCGACATCACCGGGATCCAGCCCAGTGGTCCTATCAACAACGTCGCCGCCGTCGCCCACGCTCGACCCCGCCTGCGTCGCACCGCCATCGCGCCCCCTCGTCCGCATCTGACCCGTACCAGTAGTAGACCTCAGGCACCGGCCGGGTGTCGCCCTTCCAGCGATCGCCAGACGGATCCACCCATCGCACCAAACGAGACGAATAGTCTCAAAAGTCTTCCCTTGCGCCCTGTCGCCGTCGTACGCTGCGACGTGACTCGCCTCACACCCGCAAGGATCGCCATGACCGCTCCCGCGCAGTTGCCGTTCCGGCAAAGCCACCCGTTGCAGTCCCCCGACGAAGTGCACCAGCTGAGGTCACAGGGGCCCATCCACAAAGTCCGCACCCCGGTCGGCGATGAAGCCTGGCTGGTCATCGGCTATCCCGAGGTGCGCCGGCTGATGGACAACAAGCTCCTGGGCCGCACCCATCGCGACCCATCCAACGCGCCGCGCAGCCGCACCTCGGCGCTGTTCGGCGGCCCGATCGGCGACTTCGACACCGAGCCCGCCGATCACTCCCGAATGCGCCAGCTACTGCAACCGCACTTCTCCCCCAAACACATGCGCACCCTGCAACCCAAAATCGAAGCGCTGTGCAGCGGCCTGCTCGATGAAATGGAGGAGCACGGCCCGCCGGCCGACCTGCTGACCAGCCTGGCCCAGCCGCTGCCGGTTCTGGTCATCTGTGACCTGCTCGGCGTCCCCTACTCCGATCGAGAACGGTTCCGGCTCTGGGTCGAAGACGCCGCTTTCGCCACCGACGACGCCGCCTCCGTCAAGGGCCTGGAAAACCTGCTCGGCTACGGGATGGAGCTGGTGACAGCCAAGCGGGCCAATCCGGCCGACGACGTGATCTCCCGCCTGTGCGAGGAGCCCGACCTCGCCGATTTCGAAATCGCCACGTTGGCCATGCAGCTGCTGTTCGCCGGGCACGAGACCACCATGATGCAGATCTGGCTGCACTCCCTGTTGTTGCTCAGCAACCCGGCTCAATGGCAGGCGTTGTTGGCCGACCCGACGCTGATCCCCAAGGCCGTCGAGGAACTGATCCGGGCCGGGATGACCGGCGGCGTCGGTGTCCCCGCTACGCACGCGAAGACATCGACGTCGACGGCGTGGCGATCCGGGCAGGCGACCTGGTGCTGCTGGACCCGGGATCAGCCAATCACGATCCCGACGTGTTCAATGACCCCGATCGCCTCGACCTCGCCCGCACCGGCGCCATCCATGTCGGATTCGGCTACGGCCTGCACTACTGCATCGGCGCAGCGCTGGCCCGACTCGAGCTGAATACGGTTTTCGGCCAACTCATTCCGCGATTTCCCACCTTGACGTTGGCCGTGGACCCCTCGACCATGACCACCGGCGGATTTCACTCGTTGTCGCACGGGCTGGTCGCACTGCCGGTGACATGGTGACGTAGCCGCTTCGCGCCGCTAGCGCGTCGTCCCCACCGGCGCGATCGGCAGCTCACCCGTCCCCAGCGTGGCGACGCTGGGAGCCGGCGGCGTCAGCGGCGTCATCGGCACTCGGCCGGATCCCGCCGTGCCCACCGAGGCGATGGGGAGTTCGCTACCGACCTGCGTACCCGTCGACTCGGCATGCGGGCCGGAAGGACCCGGCGCCGTCACCGTCCGGGCCGGGCCCGCCGAGACGGTCCCCCCGGCCGCCGCGTGCCCGGAGTGCGCCGAAGCCGGCCCGGCGAACAGCAGAGACCCGGCCGTCAACACCGCACCGATGACGACGGTCACTGACGATCCTTTGACGTTCATGAGCGACACCCCTCGTAGTCGGTCCAGGCCGCACCGGCCGGACGCCGACTACTCTGCAGCACCTGACGACGCGCGTCTGTCCGCCGACCAGCCCATTGAGCAGTGGAGAACCCATTCCGCCGATCGGGTGACAGATCGTCATAAATCATTAGGCTGAGACCAGACGACGGAGGTGCCACGATGCTGCAGGCCCGGGCTCAGGCCACCCGCCAGCGGATCATCGCTGCCGCCGTGGCCTTGTTCAGCGAACGGGGCTACGGCGACACCGGCCTGGCCGACATCCAGCTGCGTGCCGACGTGACCAAGGGCGCTTTCTACTACCACTTCGATTCCAAGGAAGCGGTGGCCGCCGCGGTCATCGAGGAGTTCCGCACTAAGCTGCGGACCGCTTTCCGCACCATCATCGACCCTCCGGCACCACCCGGACTGGCGCAGGTCATCCGGGGCACCTTTGCCGTGGCGAGGCTGATGCAGTCCGACGACACCGTCCGCGTGGGTAACCAACTCGCCCAAGCCTTGGGGCAGGTCAGTGACGCCGGCCCGCGCATTCTGCGCGAAACCACCCAAGCGTTTGTCGACGTCCTGAAGAAGGCAGCCGCCGCCGGTGATCTGCGCGATGACGTCAATCCCGATGACGTCGGCGAAGCCATCTGGGTGTGTGTGCTGGGTTGTCAGTTCCTGTCCGCAGCGATCGGCGACGATCTGGTGGCCCGGCTGTCACGGGCCTGGACGGTGTTGCTGCGCGGTGTCGTCCCAGAATCGTCGCTGCCCTACTTCGACGAGGTGGTCGAGCGTTCCGCCCGTAACCACCCACCAACCCTTACCCAATCGTCAATTTTTTCGCCCGAACCGCACCACACCGTCCCTACGGTGTCGTAGATTCCTGGAGAGGCTGAAAACAGCCGACGGGTCGGGTTCTGACGCCCCGACCCAAGAGCGGGTCTCCAGGGGTGGGAAAACGCAATCGCGGCCACCCCCTTGGGCCACGGGCGCCTACCCCTGGAGACCACTTCTCCAGTGTCGTTCACCTTTCGGCCATTTCGTCTTTTACTGTTGTTCAGCGACTCGGCGGCCGGTACCGGACATACCGTCAGATCGTGGACATGGCTGACCCGATCGGCCAGCGGGAAGTCGCCGCCGAAGCCGAGCGCCAGCGCCAGTGGGACGCCACCCGTGCCGCGCTGGATTCGCTGGGGCCCGAGATCGTCGCCGAGTGCCGCCGGCACCGACGCAAGCGGATCCGCCTCGACGGTGCGTTGTTCAGACGTGCCTGGGCCTTCCGGCTGTGCACCGAGCACATCCCCGGCCACGGCATCACCTGTATGCATCTGGCCTTCCACACCGACGGCAGTTGGACGCTGCTGGGCGCTCACAACGCTCATCACAACGGCTCTCACAACGGCCACTGCGCCCGTCCCGTCGCCAAGACCGCTCCACTGCACCCGGGCCTGCGTCAGGGGTTCGTCTTCGACGCCCACCGGCACGAGGCCGACGTGGTGTTCAAATACTCCCGCAGACACATCCGGGAGGCGCTTCTCGGCCAGATCCGCCGCGCCTGACCGAGCTACCAGCCCAGCGGTGGCGGCTGGTCTTCGGTCCACAGGCAATCGCCCCCGAGCGTGACGGTGAAGAGCTTCGGTAACACGTCGAAGCTCAGCGGCTGACCCGGCTCGCTTTGCGAATCCTGCGGCGGCGCAAGGACTCCCGCACTGACCACGGCGACTTGCCGCGCACTGCAGGTGGCCTCGGGATCGAGCGGGGTGGCAGTCCACGGCCCCGACCTCAGATTGGGGTTACGAAAGCCCTGCCCGTGCAGGATGATCTCCGGCCCGTAACTCAGCCATCGACTGTTGGGCGGAAACGGCGAGACCACCGGCGCCCAACTGCCCGGCACGTCCGGGCCCGCCTGGCAGACCAGGTAGTCGGCGCCGCCCGGCAGTTGTGTCGTCACGTCGCCGAAGCCGGCCGGACACGGCGCACCCGCCTGCGGCACCGGTTCGTCCGCGCGCGCCGGCGCTGCCACGGCGACGGCCGCCAGCACCGCCGCGATCAGGGCAGCACCACTCCTCATCTGCATCACACTACGTCGCCGCCCGCCCCGCCGGAACGGGACGAACGGTGTCGGCGCCCGGGACCATGGCCCCTACCGACCGGCGCACCGACCGGGCTGAATCGAATCGCGACGCGCAACGACAGGAGGGCCGCGGTGCTATCCCAGTACCGGAACGCGACGTTTGCGCCAGAGCCGGTGCAGCGCTGCCTGCATCACGCGCCGGACGTGGGCGTCGACCTCGACGATGTCGAAACCGGGACCGTAGCGCGCGACGACGTCGATCGGCTCGAGCACTTCGGTGACGATCTTGGTCGGCAGCGGCATGTTCACCGGCACCAGCACACTGAGCCCGAACGGGAAGCCCACACTGACCGGCAGGATGTCGGTGCGCAAGATCCGGCGCTCGAAATCACTGAGCCGCAACAGGCTCGCCAGCCGCCGCCCACGGCTGAGATAGAACTGGTTCTCCTGCCCGCCGATGGTCACCGCCGGCACCAACGGGACCCCCGCCGTCACGGCGGCCTCGACATACCCGGTGCGCCCGGCGAAGTCGATGACGCTCTCGCATACGGTTGGGCGGTATACGTCGTAGTCCCCGCCGGGATAAACCAGCGTGACCGCCCCGGCCGCCAGCGCCGCCGCCGCGTTCTGCGGATTGGCCCGTACCACCCCGAGTCGGTGCAGAATCTCGGCCGCCGGTGTGCGAAACATGGCGTCGTGGGCCAGCACATACAGCGGCCGGGCATAACCGAACCGGTGGTAGAAGTCGACAGCGAACACCGCCGCGTCGGGGTCAGCATGCCGCCGGTGTGGTTACACACCACCAGACAGGCCCCGGCGGGCAGACGGTCCAGGCCACGGACCTCGCTGCGGTGGTAGACCTTCAGGATGGGCAGCAGCAGGCCCATCACGCGGCGGGTCAGCTGCGCGTCCCAGTCGCCGACCTCCGTCGGTTCGGCATCGGTGTCATCGGCCATGTTCAGGTCCTCGATCCAGGCCACAGAGTACGCCCAACGCCACTCCCCCCGAACACCTTTCACTCGAACCGCCCGTCGACACCGCACCAGAAGGCCGTGTCATGTCATTCCTGAAGCTGCTGTTGTCCTTTGCTCCGTGGATCGCGTTCTTGATCATCGCCCGTGACACCATGGCGCAGGTCGAGCTCGGGCTGCTCGTGGCGCTGATGCTGTCAGTGCTCATGGCCATCTTGAAGCTGCACCGGGGCATCATCATGTGGGTCGGGCTGGTGTTCTTCGCCGGGGCCACCGTCGCCGTGCTCGGCTTCCACGACGTCTGGACCGTGCGCCATCTCGGCGTGCTGGCCAATGGTGCACTGGCACTGGGCTCCTGGATCACCCTGGCCATCGGCAGGCCGTTCACGCTGGAGTACGCCCGCGCCCACACCGACCCGGCGAAGTGGACCGACGCCACCTTCATCCGAGTCAACGTGCTACTCACCTCGGTGTGGGCGTCGGTGTTCACGATCAACACCGGGTTCGCCTGGGCCCAGATGGCAGGCCTGCTACCTCAATGGGCCTGCCACAGCGCCAGTTACGCCGCCTTGATCGGCGCGGCGGCGTTCACGTCGTGGTACCCGGGCCACGTCCGGGCCCGCGCCCGGCGAATGAACCGCCCTCAGCCGTAGAGCTGGTCGATGTTGTCGTGGAAGTTCTCCACGACCGCTTTGCGCTTGAGCTTCAGGCTCGGCGTCAGGTCGCCCGCCTCGACCGTCAACTCGCGGTCGATGATGGAGAAGCGCTTGACCTGCTCCCACCGGTTGAGGTGCTTGTTCAGGGTTTCGACGTACTCCCCGATCATCGCCTTGGTTTTCTCGTCGTGGGCGATCTCCTCGAACGATTTGCCGGCCAAGCCGTTTCGATCGGCCCACTCTCGAATCGCCTCGCCGTCCAAGCTCACCAGCGCGACGCAATACGGCTTACCCTCGCCGTAGACGATGATCTCGCTGGCGAATGGGCACAAGCCCTTGAACGTCGCCGAAATAGCCGACGGCGCAACGTATTTGCCCTGGGACGTCTTGAACATGTCCTTCTTGCGGTCGGTGATCCGCAGGTATCCCTCGGCATCGAGCTCGCCGATGTCGCCGGTGTGGAACCATCCGTCGTCGTTGATGGCCTCGGCGGTGGCATCGGGCAGATCGTGATACCCGCTCATCACGCCGGGCCCCTTGAGCAGCACCTCGCCGTCGTCGGCGATCTTGACCTCGGTGCTGGGCAGCGTCCACCCCACCGTGCCGAACCGGTAGGCCTGCGGCCGGTTCAGCGACGACGCCGCGGAGGTCTCGGTCAGCCCGTAACCCTCCAGCACGATGGCGCCGACGGCATCGAACCACTGCGCCACGTCGCGATCGAGTGCCGCGGACCCGGAGATGAAGAACCGCAACCGACCGCCGAACCGATCCCGAATGGTGGAGAACACCAGTCGGTCGGCGAGCTTGTGCTGCAACGCCAGCAGCGGACCCACCCGGTGACCGGCCTGTTTGGCCCGCGACACCTGCAGCCCCACTTCGATGGCCCAGTCGAACAACCGCTTCTTGATGCCACCCTCTTCGGCGATCGTCTCGGTGATACGACCGTGCACCTTCTCGAAGATGCGCGGCACCGCGCCCATGAACGTCGGCCGGATGACGGCCAGGTTCTCCACGATCTTGTCCACCCGGCCGTCGATGACGGTCGGGAAACCCATGACCAGCGGCATGGCCAGCATCACCTTGCCGAACGAATGCGCCAGCGGCAGCCAGAGGTAGTTGAGGTCTTTGTCGGACAGCACGTGCAGCGAGTCCAGCGCGGCGGCGGTGTAGGTCCACGCCTCGTGGTTGAGCCGCACACCTTTGGGCTTGCCGGTGGTGCCGGAGGTGTAGATCAGAGTTGCCAGTTGGTCGGGGCGGATCTGGTCGATCCGGTCGCTCACCGCGGTCGGGTTGTCGGCCAGCAGCTGCTTGCCCTGCTGTTCGAGGTCTTCCAAGGTGATCACCCAGTCGTCGTCGCTGCTGCCGTCGATGATCACCACCTTCTCCACAGCGGGCAGCTCCGCCCGATGGGCGACCAGCTTCTCCACCTGAGACTGATTCTCGGCGACGACGACGCGACTGCCCGAGTTGGCGACGATGAACGCGACGTCCTCGGCATTGGTGGACGGATACACCGTCGTGGTGGCGGCCCCGGCCGAGAGGATGCCGAAGTCGACCACCACCCACTCGTAGCGGGTGCCCGATGCCAGTGCGACCCGGTCCTCGGGATTGATGCCCAACGCGATCAGCCCCGCGGCGATCAGTTCGACCCGATCACCGACCTGTTGCCAGGTGACACTGGTCCACCCGTCGTGGTCGGGATAACGGAACGCTTCAGCGTTGGGGGTAGCCGCGACGCGATCGAGGAACATCCGCGGCACCGACGGCGCCCGGTTGTCGATCCTGCTCATGTCGGGCCGCTCTTGGGACTTGTGCAGGCCTGCCATGCCGCGAGTTTATGGAGCCCGCCACGGCCCCGGTGGTGGAATGGGGAAGCCGGGGCCAATGTGATTCGGCAAGCGCCACGTCCGGCCTAGTCGAACTCGGCGGGCTCGCGATGCTCCGCCAGGTTGGCCAGCCGCCAGGTGCTCTCCCGATTACGCGGCCAGAAGCCGGTCAGCTGCACACGATCGGGAACGAATTTCATCGGCCCCTCGACAGCCACCTCCGCCATCTCGACGCGGCATCCACCGTCGATATCGCTGAGCCGCAGGGTGATTCGCGCGGCGCCCGCGGGTCCGAGCTTGGCCAACAGCACCAACTCCTGCTGCGGGATGCAACTGAGCACCACCGTCTCGTCGTTGATGACAGCCGGCCACAAACCGATGGAGTGCAGGATGCGGGTACCGGGGGCGGGCCAGTCGGCGTCGACCGCTCGCATCCGGCTGTTGCCGACGACCCATTGGGAGTAGGTCCAGCCGTCGGCGAGCACCTCCCAGACCCGGCTCCGGGGCGCGGCGATATCGCGAGTGACGCTAGTGGGCATGAGGCGGGAGTACCCAGTTCGGGCCGGGGTGAACGCCGAGCGAACAACACGCAACGTCAACTCAGGGTTGACGAGAGGTCGCCGTCAACCTACGGTTGACGCATGGAAGAACCAGCCCGGATCGCCTACCCCGTCCGGCTCGACGACCTCATCGACGCCATCAAGCGGGCACACACCGACACGCTCGAACAACTCACCGACGCCGTGCTGGCCGCCGAGGCCCTCGGCGACGTCGCCGACCACCTGATCGGGCACTTCGTCGATCAGGCTCGCCGTTCGGGAGCTTCCTGGACCGAGATCGGTAAGAGCATGGGTGTCACCAAACAGGCGGCGCAGAAGCGCTTCGTGCCCAAGCCCACGACGCTGAACGCCCTGGATCTCGACCCCGGGCAGGGCTTCTCCCGGTTCACCCCACGGGCCCGCAATGCGGTGGTCGTCGCACAGAACACCGCACACGAGGCCGGCAACGCCGAGATCACCGCCGACCATCTGCTGCTCGGTCTGCTCGCCGACCCGGCTGCGCTGGCCACCCCGATACTGCGCGCCCAGCTGATCAGTGCCGACGCTGTTCGAGCCGCGATCACGCTGCCGCCGCGGGTGGAGCCGGTGCCTGACCTGATTCCGTTCGATGCACAGGCCCGTAAGGTCCTCGAGCTGACATTTCGCGAGGCGTTACGCCTGGGCCACAACTACATCGGCACCGAGCACATCCTGTTGGCGCTGATGGAGGCCGAGGCCGACGACGGCACCCTGCATCGGCTGGGCTTCGACAAAGCCCGTGCCGAGGCCGACATCATCCAAACGCTGGCCGCGATCACCGCGGACAAGAACTGACACCCCGAGAAGGCGGCATCAAAATCGGCGGATGACCCGTCAAGGGACCGTCAAGGAATCCCCGCTCCCCCAGGCCGCCGGAGTATCCGTGAAGGCATGACACTTTCCGAACTGCTGCCCTCGCTGGCACACGCGACCCACTTCGGGCTCGACCATCGACTCTGGCCGTCTACCACTCATAGAGACGACCTCGGCCAACTGTGTGTCGGTGGAGTGCCACTGACCGAGGTCGCCGACGAATTTCGCACCCCCGCCTACGTTCTCGACGAAGATGACATCCGCGGGCGGATGCGCCGGTACCGGACCGCCCTCCCGGGTATATCGGTGGTGTACGCGGGCAAATCGCTGCTGACCACCACCGTCGCGCGGTGGGTCGAAGCAGAGGGGCTGGGACTGGACGTGTGCTCGGGCGGTGAACTGGCCACCGCGCTGGCGGCCGGTGTTGATCCCGCCCGAATCGTCATGCACGGCAACGCGAAAACCTGTGACGAGTTACGCGACGCGGCCCACCTCGGCGTCGGGAAAGTAGTGCTGGACTGCCCACTGGAGATCGCCTTTCTGGCCGGCCAGGTACGCGGCCGCCAGTCTGTGCTGCTTCGCGTCATCCCCGATATCGACATCGGCGGTCATCCCGCCGTCGCCACCGGAACCCTCGACCAGAAGTTCGGCTTGCCCCTCGGCGGTGACGCGATTTTCGAGGCGGCACACCTGGTCCTCGACCAGCCTGCACTGCACCTGTCCGGTCTGCACTGCCACATCGGGTCCCAGGTCGCTGATCCCGGTCTCTATGGCCTCGCTGTCACACGGATGATCGCGGCGATGGCCGAGATCCGGACTCGGCTCAGCGTCACGCTGACCGAACTCAACATCGGCGGCGGCCACGCCGTGCCGTACACAACCGGTGACACCGAACTCGACGTCGACCAGTTCGGCGCCGCCATCGAATCCGCGCTGCGGACGGCCTGTACCGCGGCCAGCTTCCCCCGACCCGCGTTGGTCATCGAACCCGGCCGGGCGATCAGCGCGCGAGCGGGCGTCACCGTCTATCGGGTCGTCGCGGTGAAATCACAGCCGAACGGTCGCACCTTCGTCGCCGTCGACGGAGGTATGAGCGACAATCCCCGGGTGTCGCTCTACGGAGCCAAATACACTGTCACCCTGGCCAACCGGCACACACCGACCCCGGACAAGGTCGTGACGGTGGTCGGTAGGCACTGCGAAGCCGGTGACGTCATCGCCCGCGATGTATTACTGCCCGCCGACATTCACGCCGGTGACCTTCTCGCTGTCGCCTGCACCGGCGCCTACCACCACAGCATGGCCTCGAGCTACAACATGGTCGGCCGGCCGCCGCTGATCGCGGTCGCCAACGGGCGCTGCCAGCAGCTGATCCGCCGCGAAACCGTCGCCGACCTGCTCTCCCGCGACTGCGGCCGGTCCTGGCCCGCGCCGTCTCTAGCACCGGTGTCGCGTGGCCCTGGCGACGCATGGCGAGCTCTCGTCGACGGCGAGTGAGGACTCGGCACAGCCGAGGCAGGAAGCACGACACCGCCGTCCCCCTCCGGCCCTAGGTTGGACGGCAGCGACGGGGCAGCCGGCCAACCCAGGCCCGCTGCTATCGTGGGTTGATGTCCAGCGCGGACCCAACGAACCCGCTCGGCGCCAACGGCTTTGACTCGGAATCGGTGATCGTCATCGACGCGGCCGACGAGGACGCCGACGAGCTCGCGGCAGTGGCCGCAGCAACATTTCCGCTGGCCTGCCCGGCCAGCGTCGCGGCGCCGGATATCGCGGCCTTCATCGCCGCCAACCTGTCCAGCGGGCGCTTCGCGGAGTATCTGGCCGATGACTCCCGCCTCGTGCTGGTCGCCCGGCACGGCCGTCGCATCGTCGGCTACGCGCTGCTGGTACCCGGCGTCGGAGACGACACGGACGTCGCCTCGGCGGTGCGCATCCGTCCCGCCGCGGAACTCTCCAAGATCTACGTCCTCCCGGACTTCCACGGGTCGGGGGCGTCGGCGATGCTCGCGGGGGCCGCCATCAGCCGCGCCGCGGCCACCGGGGCGCGGGCACTGTGGCTGGGGGTCAACCAGAAAAACCTGCGGGCGCAACGGTTCTACGCCAAGCATGGATTCACGATCACCGGCACCAGGACGTTTCAGCTCGGCGCCCACACCGAACGCGACTTCGTCCTGGTGCGTCCACTCTGACCTCGCCGCCGGCGATATTCGGCTCGTTCCTCCCCTGGTTTGCCGAAGTCTCGTAATGTGAACCCGTTGGCTGATCGCAGCAGGCCGAGCTTAAGGACGGTTGGTGGACGTTGGATCGGGCTCCGGCCCCGACGATCATGTCGGTCGCGATCTGACGCGGGTGGACTGGTCGGCGACTCCGCTGGGGCTTCCAGCCGGCTGGCCGCAGAGCCTGCGGACCACCGTGAGCATTCTGCTGTCCTCCCGGTTCTCGATGTGGATGGCCTGGGGCCCGGACCTGACGTTCTTCTGCAACGCGGCCTACCGCCGCGACACCCTGGGCCGCAAATATCCGTGGGCGCTGGGCCGACCCGCCCGCGAAGTGTGGGCCGAAATCTGGGACGACATCGGACCGCGGATCGATCGGGTGCTGGCCACCGCCGAAGCCACCTGGGACGAAGGCCTACTGCTGTTCCTGGAGCGGTCCGGCTACCCGGAGGAGACCTACCACACCTTCTCCTACAGCCCGCTGCGCGACGACGACGGCGCTGTCGTCGGCATGCTGTGCGTGGTCAGCGAGGACACCGACCGGGTGATCGGTGAGCGACGGATGACCACCCTGCGTGACCTCGGCTCGGACCCGTCGGTGGTGCGCACCGAGGAGGAGATGCTGGCCTTCGCCGCCCGCCAGCTCGAGCGCAATCCGCAAGACCTGCCGTTCTCGCTGATGTATCTGTTCGACGATGACGGGACCGCCCGGCTGGCCGGCCTCAGCGGCATCAGCGTCGGCCACCCGGCCGCACCGCCGACCCTCTCGCCAAGCGGGCCCACGCTGTGGCCGGTGGCGCCCCCGGCTCGCGGCGAGACGGTGCTGGTGGACCTGGACGGGCCACCGTTCACCGACCTGCCCACCGGCGCCTGGTCCGCCCCGCCGAAGCAGGCACTGGTGACGCCGTTACTCGCCCAGGGCGGCACCCCGTCTGGATTTCTGGTTGCCGCCCTCAACCGGTTCCGTCCCATCGATGACGAGTACCGCGGCTTTGTGAACCTGGTCGCGGGTCATATCGCGACAGGGGTCTCGAGTGCGCGCAGCTATCGCGCCCAGCAGCGCCGGGCGGAGGAACTCGCCGAGCTGGACCGGGCCAAGACGACGTTCTTCTCCAACATCAGCCACGAATTCCGGACGCCGATCACGCTGATCCTCGGGCCGGTGGCAGAACTGCGTGGCCGCCCGACCGGGCTGGACGATCACGCGCGGCATGAACTGGAAGTCGTGCACCGCAATGGGCTGCGGCTGGCCAAGCTGGTCAACACGCTGCTCGACTTCTCCCGCATCGAGGCGGGCCGGATGCAGGCCCGCTATGAACCGGTCGACCTGGCCGAAGTCACCGCCGAGTTGACCAGCGTGTTCCGCTCGGCTATCGAACGGGCCGGCCTGCAGCTGATCGTCGAGTGTCAGTCCTGCGACGAGCCGGTGTACCTCGACCGCGACATGTGGGAGAAAGTCGTCCTCAACCTGCTGTCCAACGCGTTGAAGTACACCTTCGACGGCACCATCACGGTGCGGGTGGCGCGCGAGGGCGCCGAGGCTGTCGTCAGCGTGGCCGACACCGGGATCGGCGTACCTGCCGAGGAGATGCCTCGGCTCTTCGAGCGGTTCCACCGGATCGACAGCGCCCGCGCCCGTTCCACCGAGGGCAGCGGCATCGGCTTGGCCCTGGTCAAAGAATTGGTCGGGTTGCACGGCGGCACCATCACCGCCGACAGCGCTGAAGGCGTCGGCACCACCTTCACCGTGCGGCTGCCGATCGGCGCGAGCCATCTACCGGCCGGGGCGCTGACCATGCCCGGCGCGGGACGGGCATCCTCTGGGATCGCCGAACCGTATGTGCAGGAAGCGCTTCGGTGGTTGCCCAGTGAGGACCAACCCACCGTCGACTCCGCGGCCGACCTGCCCGCCGCCGAACCGGCGCTCGGTGCACCCGGCGCGCGGGACGCCCCGGCGCGGGTACTGGTCGCCGACGACAACGCCGACATGCGGGAGTATCTGGTACGGCTGCTGCGCGGCGCCGGATATCAGGTGGACGCGGTGACCGACGGCCAACTCGCTCTTGAGCACGTCCGCACCTCGCTGCCCGATCTGGTGGTCAGCGACGTGATGATGCCCCGATTGGACGGCCTGGCGCTGGTCGCCGCGCTGCGCAGCGACCCGCGGACACTCGGCGTGCCGGTGTTGCTGCTGTCCGCCCGCGCCGGTCAGGAGGCCTCCATCGAGGGCCTGCACGCCGGCGCCGACGACTATCTGGTCAAGCCGTTCGCCGCCGCGGAACTGCTGGCGCGGGTCCGGGCCAATATCGAGCTGGCCCGGCTCCGGACTCACCACACCCGGTGGCGCACGGCGCTGGTGGACTCGTTGCAGGAAGCATTCTTCGTGTGCGACGAGGTCGGCGCCGTCATCCAAATCAACAATGCATTCACCGATATCGTCGGTTACGGTCCGGAGGATCTGCCCTACCACCCCCAACACCCGTGGTGGCCGGACCCCGAGACCGAGCCGGAAGCCCACCAGCAGATCATCGAGGCGTTCGCGAGCATTCCCGACCAGCCGACCGGCAGCTACACCGTGCCGGTCACCCACCGTGACGGGCATAGGCTGTGGATCACCGCGAACATCGCTCACGCCGAGGATCCCGACACCGGGCGCGGCGTGATGGTGGGGACATTCCGCGACGTCACCGCGGAGCACTACAGCGTGCAACGCCAGAACGCGCTGGCCACCTTGAATCAACAACTGGCCCAGGCGGACACCGTCGAGGATGCGCTGCGCGACGCGCTGCGTCAGCTTCGCCGGCAGTGGTCGGCCCTGCAGGTGCTGGCCGCGATATTCCCGTCACCCACGCACGCCCCGGAGGTGATCGACGACGCCGGCGCGGTGCAGTGGGACGACGTGCCGCCGCTGGCGCGTGATCGGATCACCGCATTGGCCGCCGGTGGCGACCTGCTGACTCCCGACACTGACAGCCCGGGATCGGCCGGCATCGCACTGCAACACCCGCGGGGCATCCTGGTGGCCTGGATCGGTCTGCCCGAGCAGCGCCCCTTCACCGCCGAAGACCAGACCCTGCTGACCGTGCTCGCCGGGCGCCTCGGGCAGGGACTGCAGCGTGTCCACCAACTCGACCAGCAGCGGGAAACCGCGCTGGCTCTTCAGCATTCGATTCTGGGTCCGGCGGACCTGCCCGCCGGGTTCGCCGTGCGCTACCAGCCCGCATCGCACCCGCTGCAGGTCGGCGGTGACTGGTATGACGTGGTCGCGCTCGACGACGGGCGCATCGCCCTGGTCGTCGGTGATTGCGTGGGCCACGACCTCGCCGCGGCGACGGTGATGGGACAGCTGCGTAGTGCCTGCCGCGCGCTACTGCTGGAACGGGCCAGCCCCGCCGCCACCCTGGCCGGTCTGGACCGCTTCGCCGCCCGTCTGCCGGGGCGCAGTCCACCACCGCCTTCTGCGCGGTGCTCGACCCCGACACCGGCGAACTGGTCTATTCCAGCGCCGGGCATCCGCCGGCGATCATGGTCTGCGCCGACGGCTCGACGCAGCTACTCGACGGGGGACACTCCATCGCGTTGGGGATCCGTCCCGACCGGGATCGCCCGCAGGCCCAGGTGACCATACCGGCGCAGGCCACTTTGCTGCTCTACACCGACGGACTCGTCGAGCGCCGCCGCATCTCTCTCGACGACGGAATTGACCGCGCCGCCAAGCTCATTCGCCAGGACGGCGCCCTGGACCTCGACCCGCTGGCCGACGAGATCATGTCGCTGCTGGCACCGCCGGGCGGCTACCAGGATGACGTCGCCCTGCTGCTGTACCGGCACCCCCTGCCGCTGGAGGTCACCATCCCGGCCGACGCCCTGCATCTGGCTCCGGCCCGGGCGGCCCTGCGGGAGTGGCTGACGGCGGCGGGTATCGACCACGATCAGGCCCAGGACGTACTCGTCGCCGCCGGCGAAGCCGTCACCAACGCGATCGAACACGGCTACCGCCACATCGAGGGCGGCACCATCACCCTGTACGCGTGCTCGGAAGTGGACCTGCTGCACCTGGTCATCACCGACAGCGGTTCGTGGAAACCGAAGGAGTCCGGCTACACCCATCGCGGCCGCGGGATCCAGATCATGCAGGCGCTGATGGAGGACGTATCGATCATGCCCGACACCACGGGCACCATCGTTCGCCTCTCGACCAGGATCCGCCGATGAGCACGCCGCTGTCCGTCAACACCGGCCGCGACGCCCACGGCCAACTGGTGGTCTCGGCGATCGGGGAGATCGACGCCAGCAACGTCACCGACTTCGCCGAGGCGGTGGCAGCAGCCTCCGCCGACTGCGCCGACGCACTGGTCGTCGACCTCAGCGCCGTCGACTACCTGGACAGCGCGGCGATCAATGCCCTTGCCCCGCACGCGGAATCGCTGGAGATCATCGCCAATCCGATCCTGATGCGAGTGCTTCGGGTCAGCGGCCTGTCCGAACTGGCGAAGGTGCGGGAAGCACCGCCGACGGACGATCGGTGACCGCTGCGGTTCACAGCCCGCCGGGGCTGGTCAACGCCAGCAGCCGCGAGGTGGCCCGGAGGTACTTTTTGCGGTAGCCGCCGGCCAGCATCTCCGCCGAGAAGATCGTGTCCAGCTTGGTTCCGGAGGCCACCACCGGAATGCCGGCGTCATACAACCGATCGGTCAACGCCACCAGGCGTAGCGCCACGTTCTGGTCGTCGATGGGATGCACGCCGGTGATGTACACCGCGGTCACGCCTTCGATCAGGGTGAGGTAGCGCGACGGGTGCATGGTCGCCAGGTGGGCGCACAACGCGTCGAAGTCGTCCAGCGTGGCACCGGCCACCGCGGCCGCACCGGCGATCACCTGCTCGTCGGACAGCGGCGGCGGCGCCGGCGGCAGGCCGCGATGCCGGTAGTCCGGCCCCTCGATGCGCACCGTCGTGAAAATGCTTGCCAGCGTGTTGATCTCACGCAGAAAGTCCTGCGCGGCAAAGCGCCCCTCCCCGAGTTGCTCGGGCAGCGTGTTCGACGTCGCGGCGATCGACACTCCACGCTCGACGAGTTGCGACAACAGCCGCGAGATCAGCGTCGTGTTGCCCGGATCGTCCAACTCGAACTCGTCGATGCAGACCACGGTGTAGTCGGCAAGCAGGTCGATGCATTCCACGAAGCCGAAGACCCCGGCCAGCTGGGTGAGCTCGCCGAACGTCGCGAAGGCCCGCGGATGCTCGGCAGAATCCCCCAACTGCCGGTAGGTCGAGGCGAGTAGATGGGTTTTGCCCACACCGAAGCCGCCGTCGAGATAGATGCCGACCCCGGGCAGCGTCTCCCGCTTGCCGAACATCTTCTTCTTGCCCGCCCGGCGCTGTTGGGCTTGCACACAGAACGCTCGGCACGCCTCGACCGCGGCGGCCTGGGTCGGCTCACCCGGATCCGGCCGGTACGTCTCGAAGCTGACATCGGTGAAGGTGGGCGGCGGAACCAACTGGGCGACGAGACGCTCCGGGGACACCGTCGGATGCCGGTCGACCAGATGGCCGACACCGGCTTCGGAGGGTGCGGCGGGGCGGTCCATGCACGAACTGTATCGACGTGCTGCAATCGTCGGTATGTCCGACCCAAGCGCAGACGACCCGGATGGGACGCAATTCACACTGCTCGGGCCGGGCAGCGCCGCCGGCCCAGTCGACGACGATCGGCTGCACGACCTGTACGCCTACCCCGCCGGCCTCGCCCGGTGCTGGGTGCGCGGCAACGCCATCACCAGCCTGGACGGCGGCGCCGCCACCGACGGAACCTCCGGCGGGTTGGGTGGTGCCGGTGACCGGCGACTGTTCCGGGTACTGCGCGAGCTCGCCGACGTCATCGTCGTCGGCGCCGGTACCGCGCGCGCCGAGAACTACTCCGGCGCCCAGATGACCGTCACCCAACGCGGCAACCGGCAGCGGCGAGGCCAGCAGGAGGTACCGCCCATCGCGCTGGTCACCCGGTCCGGCCGGCTCGATCACGACCTGCCGGTACTGACCCGCACCGAGGTGCCGCCGTTGGTGCTGACCTCCGAGTCGGCCGCGGCCGACGCCCAAGCCTTCGTGGGTGGGGCCGCCGAAGTCATCGCGTGTTCAGCCCAGGACCCGGCCCAGGTGGACCCGGCCACCGCGCTGGCCGTGCTGGCCGACCGCGGACTACGACGAGTGCTGTGCGAAGGCGGCCCGACGTTGACCGGCACCTTCGTCGAGCACGGGCTGCTCGACGAACTGTGCCTGACCACCGCGCCGATGCTCGTCGGCGGCGCCGCACCGCGAATCGCCACCGGCCACGGTCACGTGTTGACCAAGTTGGCGCGCCGGCACCTGATCTCCGATGACGAGGGTTATCTGTACGGGCGCTACGTGCGCGTCGGCTGACCAGAACCGGGCATCAAGGTCGCTACTGTGGGGGGCATGCGCGATCGTCGGGTCTGGGCCTCCCAGGCCATAGTCAGCCTCGGCACCGCGGCCGTGACGGCTCTGCTCACCGGATGTGCCCCGTGGCTGGCCGCCAACCCACAGTTCGCCAGCAATTCGGCGCACAACCCGTCCGGCCCCACCAGCACCAAAGCCGCCGGCGGACCGCAGGCCATCGCCGTGCCCAAGAACGACCTGCCGTGGAAGGACTGCACCTCCCGGGTGTTCGGCGACGCCGGCACCCCGCCGATGCCCGGCGTCATCCTGGAGTGCGCCAACTACGACGCCGATCTGGACCCGATCGCCGGAGCCAACGGCACCCTGAGCATCGGCGCGGTGCGGGCCCGCTCGGTGCAGACCCCACCCGATGCCGGCCCGCTGGTGTTCACCACCGGTACCGACATCCCGTCGTCGATGCAGTTGCCGGTCTGGCTGTCTCGCTCGGGTGCCGACGTCCTCAAGAGCCATCCCATCGTCTCGGTGGACCGGCGCGGGATGGGCATGAGCAGCCCAGTCGACTGCCGCGACGCGTTCGACCGTCAGGAGATGCGCGACCAGGCCCAGTTCGAATCCGGCGACGACCCGGTGGCCAACCTCGGCGCCATCACCATGACCGCCACCACGAGTTGCACCGACACCCTCGCCCCCGGCGACTCGGCCTACGACAACGCCCGGGCCGCCGAGGACCTGGAACGCCTGCGCAGCACGTGGGACGTCCCGGCACTGGCGCTGATCGGCGTCGGCAACGGCGCGCAGATCGCGATGGCCTATGCCGGCTCGCACCCCGACAAGGTGGCGCGGCTGGTGCTCGACTCCCCCGTCCCCCCCGGCGTGAGCGCCGAGGCGGAGGCCGAAGAACAGGTCAAGGGCCAGCAGGCGGCCCTCGACGCGTTCGCCACCCAGTGCATCGCCGTCAACTGTGCGCTTGGCCCCGACCCGAAGGGGGCCGTCGACGCGCTGCTGGCCGCCGCTCGCGCCGGCAACGGACCCGGCGGGGTCTCGGTGGCGGTGCTGACCAACGCGATCGTCACCGCGCTGGGCTTTCCCAGCGGTGATCGGGTCGGCAGTACCGTCAGCCTGGCCAACACCCTGGCCGCCGCGCGCTCCGGCGACACCAACCAACTGAACAGCCTGATCAACCAGGCGCAGGCCACCCGCGACAGTGACGGCCAGTTCGTCAACTCGTGCAGCGACGCGCTGAACCGGCCGACCCCCGACCGGGTCCGGGAACTCGTCGTCGCGTGGGGCAAGCTCTACCCGCAGTTCGGCAGGGTCGGCGCGCTGGACATGGTGAAGTGTCTGAACTGGCCCAGCGGTGCGGCCCCCAAAGAGCCGAAGAACCTCAAGACCAACGTGCTGTTGCTGGGCGTCCAGAACGACCCGATCGTCGGCAACCAGGGTGTGCCCGCCGCGGGGGCGTCCATCATCAACGCCGGCGCGGCCAGCAAGCGGGTGATGTGGCAGGGCATCGGGCACGGAGCCAGCATCTACTCGGCTTGCGCTCTGCCGCCGATGATGGCCTACCTGGACAGTGGCAACATGCCCCCCACCGACACCTACTGCCCCGCCTGACCTTCCGACGCATCGGTCCGGTGTACGGTGCGGACGTGGCGGTAGGCGAATCTGTGCGGAAGGCGTTTGGTCCCCGATCTGGACCGGCCAGCGCGGCGACGGTTCTACGGTCTGCGTTGTGGCCGATCGCGATCATGTCGATCATCCACCGCAGCTACGTGTTGTCGTCCAACGGCTACATCACCGACGACTTCGGCCCGGTGTACCGCGCGGTGTCGAATTTCCGCCGCGGGCTCGACATCTACAACGAGCACTTCGACTACGTCGACCCGCACTACCTCTACCCGCCGGGCGGCACGCTGCTGATGGCGCCCTTCGGTTACCTGCCGGTGTTCGCCTCGCACAACTGGTTTGTGTTCTTCAACACCGTCGCGATGATCATCGCCGCCTGTCTGTTGGTGCGGCTGTTCAACTTCCCGCTGACCTCGGTGGCGTTGCCTGCCCTGCTGCTCGCCATGTTCTGCACCGAATCGGTGACCAACACGCTGGTGTTCACCAACGTCAATGGCTGCATCCTGCTGTGCGAGGTGCTGTTCTTCCGCTGGATACTGGCCGGCAAGACCGGCCTGCAATGGTGGGCCGGGGTAGCGATCGGACTCTCGCTGGTGGTCAAGCCCTTGCTCGGGGTGCTGCTGCTGTTGCCGCTGCTGAACCGGCAATGGCGGGTGCTGGTCACCGCGGTCGTCGTGCCGTTGGTGTTCAACATCGCCGCCTGGCCGTTGGTCACCGACCCGATGAACTTCGTCAAACGCACACTGCCGTACATCTTCTCGACCCGCGACTACTTCAACAGTTCGGTGCTGGGCAACGGCGTCTATTACGGCCTGCCGATGTGGCTGATCCTGGCGCTACGGCTGCTGTTCCTGGCGCTGGCCGTGGTGAGTCTGTGGCTGCTGTACCGCTACTACCGCGAGCGCGACCCGCTGTTCTGGATGCTGACCTCCTCGGGTGTGCTGCTGATCGCCTCGTGGCTGGTGCTGTCACTGGCCCAGGGCTACTACTCGATGATGCTGTTCCCGTTCCTGATGACCGTGGTACTGCCGAACTCGGTGGTCCGAAACTGGCCGGCCTGGCTGGCCACCTACGGGTTCTTGACCATGGACCGCTGGCTGATGTGGCGTTGGCCGACGACGGGCCGGTTCCTGGAGTACATGAAGATCACCTACGGCTGGTCGCTGATGCTGATCGTGGTGTTCTGCGTGCTGTACTTCCGCTACAGCGACGCCAAGGCCGAAGGCAGACTGGCCGACGGCATCGATCCAGCGTGGATGCGCACCGACCCGGTGCGAGCCGAACGCGGTAACGTGAACGCATGAGTTCGATTCCCGCTCCGAAGCTGGAACTGACCGACGACGAGTGGCGCAAGCGGCTGTCTCCTCAGGAGTTCGCCGTGTTGCGCCAGGCCGGCACCGAGCGGCCGTTCACCGGGGAGTACACCGACACTAAGACCGAGGGCGTGTACGTCTGCCGGGCGTGCGGCACCGAATTGTTCCGCAGCACAGAGAAATTCGAGTCGCACTGCGGTTGGCCGTCGTTCTTCGACCCGTCGCATTCCGATGCGGTGATCCTCAAACCCGACGACTCGCTGGGTATGCATCGGGTGGAGGTCCTGTGCGCACACTGCCACAGCCACCTGGGCCACGTGTTCAGCGGCGAGGGCTACCCCACCCCGACCGATCAGCGCTACTGCATCAACTCGATCTCGCTGAAACTGGTCCCCACGGAGGATTAGCCAGCATGGTCAGCAGCCTGTCGGCTTCAACCGGCGGGCTGAAGTGGTATCCCTGCCCCACATCGCAACCGTATTCACGGAGCTTGTCCAGTGTGTCGACGTTCTCGATGCCCTCGGCGACCGTGGACAGGCCCAGATCGTGGGCGAGATTGACGACAGCCCGAACCACCACTGCCGCACGGGGATCCGATGTGATGGGCGCCACGAAACGCCGGTCCAGTTTCACCTGGTCGACCGGCAGGTCACGCAGGTAGGACAGCGCCGAGTAACCGCTGCCGAAATCGTCGACGGCGATCCGCACGCCGTGCTCCCGCAATTCGTGCAGGACCAGCTTGGTCTGCTCGAGCCCCTCCAGGAACAGGTCCTCGGTGATCTCCACGATCACCGACGACGCATCCAGGCTCCGCGCGCGCAAGGCCTTGTCGACCGTCGCGGCCAGTGTCATGGTGGCCAGTGAGGGTGCCGAGACATTCACCGCGACCGGCACCGCGAAGCCGGCCTGGTGCCAGCGAACGGCATCATCGAGGGCCCGGTTGACCACCTGGTCGGTGACGGCACCCATCAGGCCGTGCCGCCGCACCAGGGGCATGAATGCATCCGGACCGAGTAGTCCGTGCTCGGGGTGCGGCCAGCGCACCAGTGCCTCCACGGCGACGATCTCGAAGGTCTGCAGATCCAGCTTGGGCTGGTAGAGCAACGTCAATTGCCGTCTGTCGACGGCCCGCCGCAGATCGCCCAGCAGGCGGACGGTGGAGGCTCGCTCACCGGGGTCCACCGGTGGTGGATGCAGGACGCCGTCGGCAAAGAAGTCCGCTTCCATCTCGGTGGTGAAGGTGTGCACGCCGGCTACCCGTGATGTCTTGGCGGCGTCCAGCGCGATGTCGGCCCGTTTGAGAAGCTCGGCGGCGGTGACCTCGGTGTCGTCTTCGTCGGCCACCGCCAAGCCCACACTGGGCCGGATGATCAACTCGTTGCCCCGCAGGTCGAATGGTCGCTCGAACGCTTCCGCCACCCGGTGGGCAACGAGCTGAGAATTGTCGTTCCTGCCCTCGATGAGCACAGCGAACTCGTCGCCACCCACCCGGGCCACGGTGTCGCCGGTGCGCACCGAGGTGGCGATCCGGTCACCGATCAGGGTGAGCAGTTCGTCGCCCACCTGGTGCCCCAGGGTGTCGTTGACCATCTTGAAGTCGTCGACATCGAGTGCCATCACTCCCACCGACACCCCGTCGCGCTGGCGCATCTGCATGGCGTGACCGACGCGGTCGTAGAACACCGCACGGTTGGCCAGGCCGGTGAGCGGATCGCGAAGCGCCTGGTCCACGACAGCGGCGAAGAGTCGCCCGTTCTCACTGACCACGATCAGCTGGCGGGCCACAAACGCGGCGATCAACAACGCGCCGGCCACCGCCAGCGGGCCGGCGAGCACATCCTTGGGCGCGGAAGTGAACGTCGCCACAATCGCGGCCGCCACCGGTATGAACGGCAGGAACACCGAGGCCCGCGACGGTGGCTGCACCACGGGGGTGGGACGGTACGCGCACGACCGGCCCGCCACGGCCGCCGCAGCGAACAGCAGCAGACCGGCAAGCCAGCCGACAGCCGCACCTCGGTGACCTGAATACTGCTGTGTCGCAATGAAATACACGACGAAGTCGTTGGTGAGCGCAATGCTGAGACTGGCCAGCAGGATCAGGCCCAGCGTCAATCGCTGACCCGGCAGCGCACGCAGGAAGACCAGCAGGGCGACAGTGACCGCCACCGCGTCGAGCATCGGGTACGCCATCGACGTTGCCAGGGCCACCCGGTCGCCGACGCGGGCGGAGTAGATGCCTTCCAGCACCCCGGTCCACACCACGATCACGAAAGACCCGGCCACAACCAGGCCGTCGAGCAGCAGCCGCAGCCGGGACATCCGGTCCAAGCCGACCGGCAGCAACAGCAAGAGCGCACAGGTGCCCAGCGGAAGCAAGAGTCGCACCATGTCGGCCGCAAACGGGAACGCGGCTTGGCGCCCATGCAGCGCGTCCCAGGTCCGGACGGCCACCCCGGCAGCGAAACCGCCCAAACCCAGCGCGAGCATCGACCACGCGAGCCGTGTCATCCCCCGGGCCAGGAGGGCAGTCCGTACGGTGACAGCGACAGCCCCGAAAGCAGCCAGCGCCAGGATGAGCTTGAAGGAGACGATCGTCACCGCGCTCGGCGCGTCCGACAACGCGACGGTTAGGCCTGCCAGCAAACCGACTGTGGCCAGGATTGCCCCAGGCACCAACCCAGCGCGGTCGCGTAGTGATGCCAAAGGGTCCCCCAGCGTCGCACCCAGACGGACGAACCGGCGTAGCGTAGCAAACTTCAGTGCGCAACTAAGGGTAAACACGGTGATGGGCGTCACCTCAAGGGCGGACTCGTGCTCAGCCTCGAGGTCATCAGCCTCAGCAACTCGCCGGGCGGTAGCGGCAGACTGTAGTAGAAGCCCTGCCCTACATCGCACCCGAAGTCGCGCACCAACGATGCCGTCGCGGCATCCTCGACGCCCTCGGCGACGATGGTGAGCCCCAGCACGTGGGCAAGCTCCACCACCGCGCGCACCACAGCCGCGGCGCGCGGATCCACCAGGATCGGCGTGATGAAGTCGCGATCGAGCTTCACCTCGTCGATCGGCAGATCACGCAGATAAGACAGGGCCGAGTACCCGCTACCGAAGTCATCGATGGCGATTCGGATTCCGATGTCGCGCAACTGCTGCAATACCGATCGGGAGCATTCGGTCCGGTCCAGGAACAGATCCTCGGTGATCTCGACAGACAAAGCCGCGGGGTCCAAGCCACGGGCGGCCAGCGCGCCGGCGATGGTGTCCGGCAGGTCCGCGTTGGCCATCGACGGCGCGAAGATGTTCACCGCGACCGGAACGTCGACGCCGGACCGATGCCAGGCCAACGCATCGTCGAGCGCCCTGTTGACCACCAGCTGGGTCACCGATTCCATCAGGCCGTGCCGCCGCACCAACGCCAGAAAGTCCTCCGGAACCAGTACACCGCCGTCGGGCTGTGGCCATCGCAGCAATGCTTCGGCGCCCACCACGGCACCTGTGCCCAGGTCGAACTTCGGCTGATAGACCAGCGTCAGTTCGGACTTCTCCACCGCTCGGCGCAGCTTGCCGAGGCGGAAGATCGCCGTCACGCCGTCATGCCCGGACCGCAGGAGCGGTGTGCCGAGCAGGCGGCTGTCGGCCGCGTCGTCCACCAGCTGCATCTCGGGGGTGTAGGTCTGCACGGCGTCGATCCGGGACCGCTTGGCCGAATACATCGCGGTATCGGCACGGCGCAACAGTTCGTCGGCCGACAGGGCACCGGATTCGGCGGCGGCGACGCCGACGCTGGCCTGTATCAACAGCTCGTGACCGGCGATCCGGAACGGTTCGGTGAAGGCCTGCACAACCCGCTGGCCGACCAGATCCGCGGCATCGGTCCCGCCGTCGACCACGATCGCGAACTCGTCGCCGCCGAGGCGTGCCACCGTGTCTCCGGCGCGAACACAGTTGAGCAGTCGATTGCCGACGCGGATCAGCAGGTCGTCGCCGACCGGGTGGCCGAGGTGGTCGTTGACGAGCTTGAAATCGTTGAGGTCGACGGCCACCAGCCCGACCGGGAGACCGTCCTGCGCATGCTGCCTCATGGCGCGGTCCAACCGGTCGGTGAACAGCGCGCGATTGGGCAGCCCGGTCAAGGGGTCGTGCATCGCCTGTTCGGCGACGGCGGCCAGCAGGCGGCGATTCTCGCTCACCGCCAGAAATTGGCGGGCGAGCACCGCAACCACCAGCAGCGCCGCGACGGTCAGCACTGGACGGGTCGCCAGCAGCGGAACGGGCTGGGCGGCGGCGATGACGGCCGCCAGCAACAGCGGTGTGTACGGCAGCCAGACCGAGGCCCAGCCCGGCAGGATCACCGAAGTGGAATCGTGGCGAACGCTTTCTCCGCCCGCTACCGCGGCGACCGTCATGAGCAGCAGACCAGCCATCCAACCGATGTCGATGACATTGCCGGTCGCGTACTGTCCCTTCGCGGACAGATATGCAAAGGCACTGTCCGACACGGAGATACAAGCCAAACCGGCCGTCAGCAAGGTGAGCGACAGTCGATGCTCGCTGCCGGCCCTGACCAGCACCACGGCGGCCACCGTCAGAACGACGATGTCGGAGACCGGATAGGCCAGCGAGACCACAAAGCCGATCCGGCTGGTCGAGCCCGAGTGGTAGAGCGGTAGCAGGATCGTCACCCAGCTGACCAGAAACAACGAGCCGGCCACGATCACGCCGTCCAGGAGCAGGCGACCCCGGGATGGGGTGCTGCGGTTGGCAGGCGCCAGCAGCAGTGCGACACACGCACCTATCGGCATCATCAGGTAGCCGGCGTCGGCAATGGACGGGAACGGCGCCTCATGCAGGCCGACTTCGTACACGGCCCAGATGATCTCGCCCGCTGTCCAGCCCAGCAGACCGACCGCCAACGCCAGCCAGGAGACCCGTAGCCGGCCCGACAGTGAGCGGGCCGCCAGGGCGGCACTCACCGTGGCTACGGCCGTCAGCACAGTGAACACCGCATCGTCGACGAGGGTCACGGTCCAACCCCGGGCCCGTGCGATCAGCAGCCACACCACGAACGCGACGAAGACACCGAGGGCGATGCAGCCGATTCGTGCAGTCTTCGACACGGCTGAGCCCCTCTCAGCGAGCCGCCCACCACAAAATTGACGGATACGAAAGTATACTCAATGGGCCTGCTCAGCCCGCGTCATCGAGTCGACTTGATCGCGGTGGCGGCGGCTGCCGACCTGGCCAACAGGCCAACCAGCTCAGCCAACCCCACCGGCGGACTCAAGTAGAACCCCTGGCCGACCTGGCAGCCGTGCTCACGCAGCCAGTCTGCGGTGGCCGCATCCTCAATGCCCTCGGCAACGGTGGTCAGGCCCAGTTCGCCGGCCAAGTTCAGCACCGCCCGCACCACGGCCGCCGCCCGGGCGTCGACCAGGATCGGCGCGATGAACTCGCGGTCGAGCTTCACCTCGTCGATCGGCAGATCACGCAGATACGACAGCGCCGAGTAGCCACTGCCGAAATCGTCGATCGCGATCCGAATACCGTTGCGCTGCAGGCTATCCAACACCGCACGGGTGCGCTCCACGTTCTCCAGGAACAGGTCCTCGGTGATCTCCACAGTCAGGGCGGCGGTCGCCAGGTCACGCTCGGACAGCGCCCGGGCGATCGTCACCGGAAGCTCGGGATTCGCCATCGACGGTGCGAAAAGGTTCACCGCCACCGGAGTCCGGAAGCCGGCCTGGTGCCACTGCAGCGCATCGTCGAGCGCCTTGTTCACCACGAGATCGGTGAGCGCACCCATCAATCCGTGCCGGCGAACCAGCGGTAGGAACTCCTCCGGGCCGAGCAGACCGCGCTCGGGGTGCGGCCAGCGCACCAACGCCTCGACCCCTAGGATCTGACCGGAACGCAGATCGAATTTCGGCTGGTAGACCAAGGTGAGCTCGAACTTGTCGATGGCCTGCCGAAGCTCGCCCAGCAGCCGCACGACGGCCGCGCCGCTGGAGGTGGGCGACGGCGGCCGTCGCGCCAAGTCGGCGTCGCCGCCGGTGAGCTGCATCTCCGCGTTATAGGTGTGCACACCACCGGTGCGCGACCGCTTCGCCGAGTACATCGCGACATCGGCCCGCCTGAGCAACTCCTCGCCCGACATCTCCGGTCCCCCGGGTGCGACGACCGCCAGCCCCACACTCGGCCGAATCAGCAGCTCCTGCCCACCGACCAGAAACGGGTGGTCGAATGCCTCCACCACGCGGTGGGCCACCAGTTCGGCATGGTCGACTTCGCCCTCGATCAGCACCGCGAACTCGTCGCCACCGAGGCGGGCCACCGTATCGCCGGCGCGAACGCACCCGGCGATCCGCTCACCCGCAGACTGCAACAGCTCGTCACCGACCGGGTGGCCGAGACTGTCATTGACCAGCTTGAAATCGTTGAGGTCCATCACGACCAGCGCGACCACGCCGTCCGCGCGCTCTTGCAACTGCATTGCATGGATGAGGCGGTCGTTGAACAGGGCCCGGTTTGCCAGGCCGGTGAGTGGATCATGCAACGCCTGGGCAGCGATGACACTGACCAGGCGGCGATTCTCGCTGACAGCCAGGAACTGGCGAGCCAGCACCGCCACCAGCAGCACCACACCGAGGGGAAAGATCGGGCCGGAAGCCAACTCGGCGGGGGGCTGCGCCGCGACGACCACCACCGCGACCATCAACGGCGCGTAGGGCACCCACACCGACGCCCAGCCGGGCAACGCGTCGGCATTGCGATCGCCGGACTGGGCGAAGCGGCCGGCCACCGCGGCCACGGTCAACAGCAGCAGACCCGCGATCCAGCCGATGTCCACCAGATTGCCGCTGAAATACTCGTTTCGGGCCGACAGGTACGCATATCCGCTGTCGGCCACTGCCATCGCCGCGAGGCCGACTGACACCAGGCTCATCGTCAGACGCTGACCCGGCCCCACGCTCAGCATGACCACACAGGCGATGGTCACCAGGATGACATCCCAGACCGGGTAGGCCATCAACAACACGAACTCGAATCGGCTCGCCGCCTCCGGGTGGTACAGCTCGCTCATCACCAGCGCCCAGGAGATCGCCAGCAGGGAACCCGCCACGATCACCCCGTCGAGAACGATGCGCCAGTCCGACGACGGGCTGGTCTGCTCCCGGAAGAGCAGCAATCCCACGCATGCCCCGGCCGGATAGATCAGGAAGAAGACGTCGGCCACCGACGGGAACGGGTTCGCCCCGACGATCAACTCGCGGTAGGTCCAGATGACCTGTCCGACGGTGTAGGCCGCCAATCCGAACGTCAACGCCGCCCAGGCGGCTCGGGGCCGCCCTCGCAAGGCGGCTGCCGTCCGAGCGGTCGCCACCGCGGCGACGGCAGGAACCACGATCAGAGCAATGTCATCGATCGCCGTGAACGCGGTCCCGTGCGTCCAGCCGCTCAGGATCCAGACGACGAACGCGAGGAAAGCGGCCACGGCAACCGCTGCTGTCCAGATCGTGTAGCGCATCCGGCGACCCCCTCCCCTGTTGCCCCGACCTAGCGCGCCAGCTCGATCTCGGTGGGCGTGGATCGCGACCACCGACAGCTGCCCTCCCGCACCGAACACCCCAGCGTCCGGCAGATACCGTCGGCCACACATCTGGTCAGGACCTCGAGCAGTCCGGCCGAAGGCAACGGCGGACTGAAGTAGTAGCCCTGGCCGACCTGGCAGCCATGGTCGCGAAGCCAGTCCGCCGTCTCCGAATTCTCGATGCCCTCGGCGACAGTGGTCAATCCCAGTTCGCCGGCCAGGTTCACCACTGCCCGCACCACCGCCCCAGCCCGCACGTCGCCGGGAATCGGGGCGATGAAATGGCGGTCCAGCTTGACCTCGTCGACGGTGAGGTCCCGCATGTAGGACAACGCCGAGTATCCGCTGCCGAAATCGTCAATCGCGATCCGAATACCGTTGTCCCGCAGGTTGTTCAAGACAATCTTGGTGCGGTCCATATTCTCCAGGAACAGGTCCTCGGTGATCTCGACGGTCAGCACCGACGGGTCGATGCCGCGCTCGGAGAGCGCGGCGGCGATCTTGCCGGGCAGTCTCAGGTCGGCCATCGACGGTGCGAAGATGTTGACCGCGATCGGCACCGCCAGCGACGAGGCTCGCCAGGTCACCAGGTCGTCGAGGGCACGGCTGATCACCAAGTCGGTGATCGAGCCCATCAACCCGTAGCGGCGAACCAGCGGCAGGAATTCGTCGGGGCCCAGTAATCCGCGCTCAGGGTGGGGCCAGCGCACCAGCGCCTCGACTCCGACGATCTCCGCGGTGTTCAGGTCGAATTTCGGCTGGTAGACCAGCGTCAGTTCGAACTGGTCGATGGCCTGGCGCAGCTCGCCGAGCAGCCGCACGGTTCCCGCGCCGCCGCTCCAGGGCGGCGACGTCGACCGCTCGAAAAGGTCGGTGTCGGCCGATCCGGTGAGCAGCATCTCGGCGTTGAAGGTGTGCACACCCCCGGTGCGCGAGCGCTTCGCCGAGTACATCGCGATGTCAGCCCGCTTGAGCAGGTCTTCGCTGGTCAAGTCGGGTTCGTCGGGCTCGGCGATGGCCAGCCCGACGCTGGGCCGGATCAGCACATCCTGACCGTCGAGGACGAACGGCTGATCGAACGCCTCCACCACCCGATGAGCGATCAGCTGGGAATGGTCGACCCGGCCCTCGATGAGGACGGCGAACTCGTCACCACCGACCCGGGCCACCGTGTCACCGGCACGCACGCTGCCCAGAATCCGGTCGGCGACCAGGTTCAGCAGCTCGTCGCCGACCGGGTGGCCCAACGTGTCGTTGACCACCTTGAAGTCGTCGAGATCCATGATCAGCACGCCCACCGACAGGCTGTCGCGCTGCCGCATCTGCATCGCGTGGTTGAGGTGATCGTGGAAGACGATCCGGTTACCGACCCCGGTCAGCGGATCACGCAGGGCCTGATCCGCCACCGTCGCGAGCAGCCGGTGGTTCTGGCTCATCACGAGCAGTTGGCGAGCCAGGAACGCGATGATGAGCAGCGCACCCGCCACGATGATCGGGCCGGCCTTCAGGTTCTGCGCGGACTCGAAGAACATGGCGACCGCCGCGGCCGCAACGGGGATGAACGGCAACCAGACCGAACCCATCGAAGGGTTCTGCGCCACAGCGGATTCGTAGTAGGAGAAGCGCCGCCCCGCCACCGCGGCGGCCACGAACAACAGGCAACCGGCCAGCCATCCGATGTCCAGCAAGGGCATGCCGGTGTAGAGCTTGTTAGCGGCCAGATAGACGAAAGTGCCGTCGGAGATCGCGATGCCGGTCAGGGCCAGCGTGAGCAGCGCCAGGGTCAGTCGTTGCCCCGGCCGGGCCTGAGTCAGGACCAGAACCGCGACGGTGAGCACCGCGGCATCGACCACCGGGTAGGCCATCGACACAGCGATCCTGGCCTTGTCCGCGAGTCCCGACTGCCATACGACGTCAAGCACGAATATCCAGGCGACGATCGTGAACGACGCCGCGACGATCACGCCGTCCAGCATCAGCAGGGTCCGCGAGGTCCTGCTCGACGTCGGGGTCAACAGCAGCAGGGCGACACCGGTCGCGAGCGGCAGCACCAGGTATGCCGCGTCCGCCACCGACGGAAACGGCGCGACCCCGTTGAGCTTGAAATAGCGCCAGATCGCCGCGCCGACGCTGAACGCGGCGAGCCCGATGCACAGCGAGACCCATGCCAGCCGTTCCCGCCCGCGAGCGGCCCGCGCGGTCACCGCCGCAGCGAACGCCGCGGCCCCGGCGAAGACCACCATCAGGGTGTCGGTATTGGTGGCGTACGCGATCGCCGACACCCCGGACAGCCGCCCGAAAAGCCAAGCGAGGCAACCGTATGCGAATAGCAGCGCGCCGACGATCACCACCACTTTCGGCGTCGCCCGCACACCCGCCACCCGGCCCCCCGATCTCTCGGCCATTCCCCGCGCTGATCTGCACAGGAGTCGACGGCGAAGCCGATTTTAGCGAACTTCCGTTCGGACTACGGGGACTTTCTCAGGCCGTCGCCGCCGCGTTGGCCCAGCGGCTACGGCAGCTTTGCGATCAGCTCCTCGACACCGACCCGTGGCCCCGTGAAGAACGGGGTCTCCTCACGGACATGCCGGCGGGCTTCGGTGGCCCGGAGGTCGCGCATCAAATCCACGATTCGGTACAACTCGGGCGCCTCGAACGCGAGGATCCACTCGTAGTCGCCCAGGGCGAAGGCCGGCACGGTGTTGGCTCGCACATCCTTGTAGCCGCGGGCGGCCATCCCGTGGTCGGCGAGCATCTTGCGCCGATCCTCGTCCGGCAGCAAATACCAGTCCAGCGATCGCACGAACGGATACACGCAGACGTAGTTGCCCGGCTCCTCACCGGCCAGGAATGCCGGGACATGGCTCTTGTTGAACTCCGCCGGACGGTGCAGCGCCACACTGCTCCACACCGGTTCGACTGCCCGGCCCAGTGCCGTGGTGCGACGGAAATCGGAGTAGGTGGCCTGCAACGCCTCGATGCGCTCGGCGTGGGTCCAGATCATGAAGTCGGCATCGGCGCGCAGGCCGGCGACGTCATAGATGCCGCGCACCACGACACCGTTCTCCTCCTGCTGCTTGAGGAAGGTGGCGGTCTCGTCGACGACGGCTGCCCGGGCGTCCTCGTCATAGCCCAGCGCACCCGGCTCGGCGGCGAACACCGAGAACATGACGTAGCGGATCGTGGCGTTGAGCTCGTCGTAGTCCAGTTTGGCCATGGCACCCATCGTGCCACGCGGCCAGGCCGCTACGAGCGTGTGGTGGCGGCCACCACACGCTGGGCAGCCTTGCCGGCAACGGACAGGCAGGCGGGCACCCCGATGCCGTCCAGATAGTTGCCGGCGATGGCCAGCGAGGCGGGCAGACCGGCCCGCAACTCGGCGGCCAGGCCGGCGTGTCCGGGGCCGTATTGCGGCATCGCGTCCAGCCAACGGTGCACCAGCACATCCACCGGGTCGACGGTGATACCGAAGACCGACTTCAGATCGTCCACCGCCCAGGAGTGCAGATCGCCGTCGGAGGTGGCGCGGGCCAGCTGATCACCGAACCGGCCGAACGACATCCGCAACAGCTCCACATTCCCGCGCGCGCCCCACTTGCGGGTCGACAACGTGATTGCCTTGGCGTGCAAGCGTTCTCCGCTGGCGACCAATACTCCCGACTGCGGCGGCAGCGGGGTGCCACCGGGTACGGCCATCGCCAGCACCGCCGCCGAGGCCACCGGGATACCGGCGGCGGCCGCGGCAGCGCCCGGCGCGATCTCACCGACCAGCGGCGCCAGCCGCGGCGCCGGCACCGCCAGGATCACCCCGTCGGCTCGCCACTGTCCACCGTCGTCGTCGCCGACAATCCAACCCGGGCCGTCGGACTCGATCCGGGCCACCGACGCCTGCACCCACTGCAAACGGCTGCGCCGCACCAACTCGTCGAGTAACACCTGGTAGCCACCCTCGATGGCGCCGAAGACCGGGCCGCGGCTGCCAGTCGGCAACGCCCGACGGCATGCATCGGTCAGACTGGTGGCCCCCGCGTCCAGCGCGGCAGCGACCGTCGGCACCGCCGAACGGATCCCGATGGTGGCGGCCGATCCGGCATAGACACCGGACAGCATCGGGTCGACCGACCGGGCCACCACCTGTTCGCCGAACCGGTCGGCGACCACCTCGCCGACGGACGGGTCCGAGCCGGCCCGCCAGTACATCGGCCGGTGCGGCTCGGCTGCCATCTGCGCGATGGTCGCGTCGTCGACCAGGCCGGTCACCGAACTCGCCGACGTCGGGATCCCGTTGACCGTGTCGGGCGGAAGCGGGTGGATGCGACCCTGGCTGAAGATGGTCGGCCGGACACCAGTCGTGGTGATCTGCCGGCCGGCCAGTCCGAGCTCGGCCAGCAGGGCGGGCACCTCGGGGCGGCGCACCACGAATGCCTCGGCACCGATATCCATCGGCTGTCCGCACAACCGCTCGGTGCGCAGGATCCCGCCCAGCCGGTCAGCCGGGTCGAACACGGTGATGACGGCGTCGGCGCCGGCCAGCATCCGCAACCGGTAGGCCGCCACCAGACCCGAGATACCACCCCCGACAACGCAATACGAACGACCGCTCACAGCGAATGCACCAACGCCACCAGATCCGTGAGCAGCGCCGGGTCGGTTGCCGGCAGCACACCGTGACCGAGGTTGAAGATGTGGCCGGCGGCACCGACGTCGACGGCGAGACGGCCGTCGTCGACCACCGCACGGGCAGCCCGTTCCACCACCGGCCAGCCGGCCAGCAGCACGACGGGATCGAGGTTTCCCTGCAGCGCAATCCCGGGGCCGACGCGCGACGCGGCATCGGCCAGCGAGGTGCGCCAGTCGACGCCGACGACGGCGGGCGCGTGGTGCCCGGCGACCGCCTCCCCCATGGCGCCGAGCAGCTCGGCGGTCCCGACACCGAAATGCGTCATCGGCACGCCGTAATCGGCCAACGCGGTGAACACCCGGCGGCTGTGCGCAAGCACATGTGTGCGGTAGTCGGCCAGCGAGAGCGTCCCCGCCCAGGAGTCGAACACCTGGATGGCGTCGACACCGGCGTCGAGCTGCAGCTTCAAGAAGGCGATCGTCAGATCGGTGAGTACATCCATCAGCGCGTTCCAGGTCTGCGGGTCGCCCAGCATCATGGCTTTAGTGCGCTCGTGCAGCTTGCTCGGTCCGCCCTCCACCAGATAGGACGCCAGGGTGAACGGCGCACCGGCGAAACCGATGAGCGGCACCTCGCCCAGCTCGGACACCAGCAGCTCCACCGCATCGGAGACCGCGCTGACCCGCTGCAGCTCAAGGCCTTTCAAGGCCTCGACGTCGGCCGCCGTCCGAACCGGGTGGTCGATGACCGGCCCGACGTCGGGGACGATGTCCAGGCCGATGCCCGCCGCCCGCATGGGGACGACGATGTCGGAGAACAGGATCGCCGCGTCCACCCCATGTCTGCGCACCGGCTGCAGGGTGATCTCGCAGATCAGGGCCGGGTCGAAGCAGGCCTGCATCATGGTGTTCTTGGCTCGCAGTTCGCGATACTCGGGCAGCGAGCGGCCGGCCTGGCGCATGAACCAGACCGGAACGCGGCTGGGTTTGCGGCCCGCGGCGGCGGCCAGGTAGGGCGCCTCAGGCAGTTGGCGCTTGCGCTCGGGCAGGGTACTCATCGCGTCCATGCTGCCACGCCCCGCCAGGCCCGGAGCCGTCTGATGGCACCAAATCGGCGCGCCTGACCCCCCGACCTCGCCGATGGGGCTAGCGTCAATCGGCGTGACCACTGCGGAACCGGCGCAATTCCGCGAGGCGGTGGCGGCGATGAACGCCGCCGAGGTACGGCCGGAGATCGAACTCGGTCCGATCCGTCCACCTCAGCGTCTCGCGCCCTACAGCTATGCGCTGGGCGCGGAGGTCAAACACCCCGAGACCGAGGTCGTCCCCGAACGTTCCGAAGGCGACGCGTTCGGGCGGCTGATCCTGCTGCACGATCCCGAGGGCTCGGAAGCCTGGGACGGCACCATGCGGCTGGTCGCCTACATCCAGGCTGATCTGGACTCCAGCGAGGCCGTCGACCCACTGCTGCCGGAGGTCGCGTGGAGTTGGCTGGTCGACGCCCTGGACACGCGCTCCGAGCACGTCACCGCCCTCGGCGGCACCGTCACCGCGACCACGTCGGTGCGCTACGGCGACATCTCCGGCCCGCCGCGGGCCCACCAGCTCGAGATGCGGGCGTCGTGGACGGCCACCACGATGGACCTCGACACCCATGTCCAGGCATTCTGCGAGGTCCTCGAACACGCGGCCGGGTTGCCGCCGGTCGGCGTGACGGATCTGGGCTCCCGCTCGCGCGCATAACATGCCAGAACTCGACGATGACGACGCCGCGACGACGGCGCCCGACGCTCCCACTGACCCTGACACCGCACCGGAGGCGACTCCCCTGCTGCACCCCGCCGAGGGGGTGCCGCCGTTGTCGGTCACGACCGCCGAGATCGCCGCGGCAGCGGAGCGACTGGCCGCCGGCACCGGGCCGTTCGCCGTCGACGCCGAGCGGGCATCGGGTTTCCGATATTCCAACCGCGCCTACCTGATCCAGATCCGCCGTACCGGCGCCGGCACGGTGCTCATCGATCCGGTGAACCATGGCAGCAGCCCGATCGACGTGCTGGCACCGGTGGCCGAGGTGCTGGCCGAGGACGAATGGATCCTGCACGCCGCCGATCAGGACCTGCCGTGCCTGGCCGAGGTCGGCCTGCGGCCGCCGTCGTTGTACGACACCGAGCTGGCCGGCCGGCTGGCCGGATTCGAGCGGGTGAACCTGGCCGCCATGGTGCAGCGCCTGCTGGGGCTCGGGCTGGCCAAGGGGCACGGCGCGGCGGACTGGTCCAAGCGGCCACTGCCCGATGCCTGGCTGAACTATGCCGCGCTGGACGTCGAAGTGCTCATCGCGCTGCGCGAGTCGATTGCCGCGGTGCTCGCCGAGCAGAACAAAACCGATTGGGCCGCTGAGGAATTCGAATATCTTCGCAATGCGGAGGCGACGCCGACACGACGGGATCGGTGGCGGCGCACCTCCGGCATCCACAAAGTCCGCAACCGGCAGGCGCTGGCGGCGGTGCGCGAGTTGTGGACGGTGCGTGACCATATCGCCCGCCGTCGCGATATCGCTCCCGGACGCATCCTGCCCGATTCGGCGATCATCGCCGCGGCCCAAGCCGACCCGAAGACGGTCGAGGACCTGATCAAGCTGCCGATCTTCGGCGGGCACAAACAACGCCGCAGCGCGCACGTCTGGCTGGAGGCGCTCGACGCCGCCCGCAACAACCCCGACCCGCCCGACAGTGCCGAACCGCAGAACGGCCCGCCGCCCGCCGTGCGCTGGGCCAAACGCAAGCCCGAGGCTGCCGCGCGGCTCGATGCCGCCCGTTCGGCGCTGACTGAACTGTCGGCACGGGTGAACGTTCCGACCGAGAACCTGCTCTCCCCCGACCTGGTGCGCAGGCTGTGCTGGGACTGGCAGGACGCCGCCGACGTCAGCGGCGCGGTGGAGACATTCCTGCGCGACGGCGGCGCCAGGGCCTGGCAGCGCGCCTTGGCGGTGCCGGTACTGGCCGAGGCGCTGTCCGCGCCGGTACCGGAGAGCTGAGTCCTAGTCGACCTGCTCGGAAACCGCTTCGTCCTGAGCGCCCAGCGCGGCCACCCAGCCCGTGACCCGCCGGGCGATGTTCTGCTCGGTCAGGCCGATACTCTCGAGCACCTCACTGCGGGACGCGTGATCCAGGAACTGTTGCGGCACACCGAGATCACGGCAGGGCACGTCGATCTCGGCGGCTCGCAGCGACGCGGATACCGAGGCGCCGACACCGGCACGGACTCCGTTGTCCTCCAGGGTGACGACCAGCTTGTGCGATTTGGCCAGTGGCCCAAGGGCGTCGGGCACCGGGATCACCCAGCGCGGGTCGACGACCGTGACGCCGATGCCCTGGTTACGCAACCGCTCGGCGACCTTGAGCGCCATCGACGCGAACGACCCGATGGCGACCAGCAGGACGTCGTTGCCCAGCCCGTCGGCGGGGCGGGCCAGCACGTCCACACCTGACTGCCGCTCGATAGCCGGAATATCTTGGCCGACTTCACCTTTCGGGAATCGAATGGCGGTCGGCCCGTCGTTGACCTCGAGGGCCTCGCCGAGTTCCTCGCGCAGCCGGGCACCGTCGCGCGGCGCGGCCACCCGCATCCCGGGAACGATGTTGAGAATCGACAGGTCCCACATGCCGTTGTGGCTGGCGCCGTCGTTGCCGGTGATGCCGGCACGGTCGAGCACCATCGTGACCGGCAGCTTGTGCAGGGCGACGTCCATCATCATCTGGTCGAACGCGCGGTTGAGGAAGGTCGAGTAGATGGCGACCACCGGGTGCAGTCCACCCATCGCCAGTCCAGCCGCCGAGGTCATCGCGTGCTGCTCGGCGATCCCGACGTCGAACAGCCGATCCGGGAAGCGCTCGCCGAACGCCGACAGCCCGGTCGGGCCCGGCATCGCCGCGGTGATCGCGACGATGTCGCGGCGCTTGGCGGCATACGAGATCAACGCCTCGGAGAACACCGACGTCCAGCCCGGCGCAGCGGACTTGGTGGCCAGGCCGGTGTCGGGATCGATCACCCCGCAGGAGTGCATCTGCTCGGCCTCGTCGTTCTCGGCCGGCGCGTAGCCCATGCCCTTGCGAGTGACCACGTGCACGATCACCGGGGCGTTGAAGCCGCGGGCGTGCCGCAGCGCGTTCTCCACCGCGTGCTCGTCGTGGCCGTCGATCGGGCCGACGTACTTCAGGCCGAGGTCGGTGAACATGACCTGCGGGGACAACGCGTCCTTGATGCCCGCCTTGACACTGTGCATGGCCTGATAGCAGGCCTCACCGACGACCGGTACACCGCGGACGGCGACGCGCCCGCGCTCGAGCAGGCGCTCGTAGCCGGGCTGCAGCCGCAGCGCGGCGAGGTGATCGGCCAGGCCACCGATGGTCGGCGCGTAGGAGCGACCGTTGTCGTTGACGACGATGACCACCGGGCGGCGGGCGGCGGCGATGTTGTTGAGCGCTTCCCAGCACATACCGCCGGTGAGCGCACCGTCACCGACCACGGCCACCACGTGCCGGTTACGGTGCCCGGTCAGCTCGAATGCCTTGGCCAAGCCGTCGGCGTAGGACAGCGCAGCCGACGCGTGGCTGGATTCGACCCAGTCATGCTCGCTTTCGGTGCGCGACGGATAGCCCGACAGGCCGTCCTTCTTGCGTAACGTGTCGAAGTCGGCGGCACGACCGGTCAGCATCTTGTGCACGTACGCCTGGTGACCGGTGTCGAAGATGATCGGGTCGTGCGGCGAGTCGAAGACGCGGTGCAACGCCAGCGTCAACTCGACAACGCCGAGGTTGGGACCGAGGTGACCACCCGTGGCAGCGACCTTACGAACCAGGAACTGGCGAATCTCGACCGCCAGTTCGGTCAGCTGCGCTTGGGACAGGTGCTGAAGATCGGCGGGGCCGCGAACCTGTTCAAGCATCCGGCAAGTCTACCCACCGTGCTCGGGATCAGTCCTGATGAGACTCGTAGATGTCGGGCACGCCGTCATGGTCACGATCGCGGGTTTCCAGCTCCCACACCGTGCGGTAATGCCGGTTGCGCAGCCGCAGCACCGCCGCCGCGATAAGGGCGGCCAGCAAACTTCCGGTGAGCACTGCGACCTTCACCACATCGTGCCGTTGCGAGCCGGGGTCATAGGCCAATTCGCCGATCAGCAGGGATACCGTGAAGCCGATTCCGGCCAACAGGGACATGCCGAACACGTCGATCCAGCGCAGTGCCGAGTCGAGACTCGCGCGAGTCACCGCGGCCAGCGTCCAGGTGGTGCCGAAAACCCCCACGGTCTTCCCCACGACCAGTGCGGTCACGATGCCCAGCGCGATCGGATCCCGCAGGGCCGTAACCAAACCGTCATACCCGCCGAAGGTCACGCCGGCGGCGAAGAACGCGAACACCGGCACCGCGAAACCGGCCGACACCGGCCGCATCAGATGCTCGAAATGCTCGGCCAACCCCGGACCGGCCTCCGGACCGCCGGCCGCCGCACTGCGCAGCACCGGAACGGTGAACCCGAGCAATACCCCGGCCACCGTGGCATGCACCCCGGACTCGTGGACGAACGCCCAGGTGAGCACCGCCAGCGGGATGAGCAGCCACCACGACCGGACCCGCCGCTGCACCAGGACGGCGAACAGCGCCAGCGGGATCAGCGCTACCAGAAGCGGGACCACCTTGATCTTGTCGGTGTAGAACACCGCGATCACCGAGATCGCCAGCAGGTCGTCCACCACCGCCAGGGTCAGCAGGAACGTCCGCAGCGCCGAGGGCAGGTGAGTGGAGATGACGGCCAGCACTGCCACGGCGAACGCGATATCGGTGGCGGTCGGGATGGCCCAGCCCCGGGTGGCGCCGTCGCCGACCTGGTGGGTGAACGCGATGAAGATCAGCGCCGGCACGACCATGCCGCCCACGGCGGCGGCGATGGGCAACGCGGCGCGGCCGGGATCACGCAGGTCGCCGGCAACGAACTCCCGTTTCAGTTCGAGCCCGACGACGAAGAAGAAGATGGCCAACAGCCCGTCGGCGGCCCAGCCACCCAGACTCAGATCCAGGTGCAGGCCCAGCCGGTCGGTGCCGACGTGGAATTCGGTGAGCCGGTGATAGGCCGCCGACCATGGCGAGTTGGCCCAGATCAGGGCGGCCGCAGCGGCCAGCAGCAGCAGCGCGCCGCCGACGGTCTCCTTGCGCAGGATCGTGGTGATGCGCGAGGTTTCCGACCAGGAGCCGCGGGCGAACAGCGCGCGGTGCAGCAACGGTTTGCGGTCAGCCACCATTCACCCTTATCGACGGGACGGAAAATCACTGCCGACCAGACTTCCCGGCGCACCTATTGGCGAGTCTAGTCGGGTGATTTATCTCACTTGGTCAGCAGGGCGACGCATTCGATGTGATGCGTCAGCGGGAACGAGTCGAACACCCGCAGCTTTTCGACGTGATAGCCGTGCCCCCGGTACAGCCCAATGTCGCGGGAGAATGCCGCCGCCTCACAGCCGACGTGGATCACCCGCGGCACCCCGGCGTCGGCGAGCAGGTCGATGACCTCGCGGCCGGCCCCCGAGCGCGGCGGGTCCAGCACGGCGACATCGGCACCCTCGCGCCGGCCACCGAGCGCGCGTCGCACCGAATCGGTGAGGATCTCGACCTGTGGCAGGTCGGCCAGTGCCGACCGTGCCGCCCGGGAGGCGGCCCGCGAGGTGTCGACGGTGAGCACCTGGCCCGACTGTCCCACCGCCTCGGCCAGCACGGCGGCGAACAGCCCGGCACCGCCGTACAGATCCCACGCCCTCGCCGCCCCCAGGTCGCGTGTCCAGTCCGCCACCAGGGCGCTGTAGGTGGCGGCGGCGTCGCGGTGGGACTGCCAGAACCCGGTGGCCGGCACCCGCCACTCCCGCTGGCCGACCCGCTGCACCGCGTCGTATCCGCCCTCCACGGCATGCCCCCGCCGCTGCTGGCGGTTGGTGCACACCACATGCCGGGTGCCGTCGTCGCCGAGGACCACATGCACCTGCTCACCGGGGCGCCAGCGCGGCTCGTCGAGCCCGTCGAGCATGCCGTCGGGCAGCTGACCACAGCGCAAATCGGTGACCAGCGTCGAACTGTGGTAGCGGTGGAACCCGGCGCGGCCGTCGGCGCCGACCGCCAGCCGCACCCGGGTGCGCCAGCCCCGTGCCGCACCGTCACCGACCGGCTCGGCGACCCCCGACCAGGCGAAATCACCGAGCCGAGCCAGCTGGTTGGCCACGACCTGACCCTTGAGCACCCGCGCGGCATCCGGGTCCACGAAGGCCAGATCGCAACAACCCGCGCCGTCCACGCCCGCGATCGGGCACAGCGATTCGACCCGGTCCGGCGACGGCTCGAGCACTTCGAGGGTCTCAGCGTGCCAATATGATCCGCGGTCGCCGGTCACCCGGACACGCACGCGTTCGCCGGGCAGGGCGTAGCGGACGAACACCACCCGGCCGTCGTGGCGCGCCACGCAACTTCCCCCGTTGGCCGCGGCGCCGGTCTCCAGTACCAGCTCGGCCGATTCGCCCTCCCCCACTATCGAGTCACTCCAGGAAACCCCTGCGGACGTCACCTGGTGCGTTCTGGGCCTGTAGCTCGTGCACCCGCTCCGACGAATTGAGTTGCCACGGAACCGAAGTCACCATCACATTGGGCATGAACAGCAGGCGGGTCTTGAGCCGCAGCGCGCTCTGGTTGTGCAGCACCTGTTCCCACCAGTGCCCGACGACGTACTCGGGGATGAAGACGGTGACGACCGTGCGCGGCGCTTCCTTGCTGATCCGCTTGACGTAGTCCAGCACCGGGCGGGTCACCTCGCGGTACGGGGAGGCGACGACCTTGAGGGGAACGGTGATGTCACTGTCCTCCCACTTGTGCACCAGCTGGCGGGTCTCGGCGTCGTCGACGTTGACGGTGATGGCTTCCAGCACGTCGGGGCGGGTGGCGCGGGCGTAGGACAACGCCCGCAGTGTCGGCATGTGCAACTTGGAGACCAGCACGACGGCGTGGTTGCGACTGGGCAGCACCACCTCGCCCTGCTGTGCCTCCTGCTCGGCGAGCTCGCGCGCGACGGTGTCGTAGTGCTTGTGGATCGCCTTCATCAGCACGAACAGGCTCGTCATCGCCAGGATCGCGATCCAGGCGCCGGCGACGAACTTGGTCACCAGGACCACGATCAGCACCGCACCGGTAGCGATGAAGCCGATGGTGTTGATCACCCGCGAACGCATCATGTGGCGGCGGGCGCGGGGATCGGTCTCGGTGCGCAGGTGCCGGGTCCAGTGCCGCACCATGCCGATCTGGCTGAGGGTGAACGACACGAACACCCCGACGATGTACAGCTGGATCAGGGCGGTGACCTCGGCACGGAACGCGACGACGAACGCGATCGCCGCCAGCGCCAGGAATAGGATGCCGTTGGAGAACGCGAGCCGGTCACCGCGGGTGTGCAGCTGGCGCGGCAGATAGCGGTCCTGCGCGAGGATCGATCCCAGCACCGGGAAGCCGTTGAAGGCGGTGTTGGCGGCCAACACCAGGATGAGCGCGGTGACGCCGGTGATCAGCCACAGCCCCAGCGGGAAGCCCGCGAACACCGTGTCGGCCAGCTGCGCCACCATCGTCTTCTGGTGGTAGTCGGCGGGCGCCCCGCCGAGCTGCTCGAGCGGCCGCTCGGCGATCTTCACCCCGGTCTCGGTCGCCAGCACGATGATGCCGATCAACAGGGCGACCGCGATGGAACCGAGCAGCAGCAGCGTGGTCGCGGCGTTTTTCGACTTGGGCTTGCGGAATGCCGGCACGCCGTTGCTGATGGCTTCCACACCGGTCAGCGCCGCACAACCGGACGAGAACGCCCGGGCAACCAGGAACACCAGCGCGAAGCCCAGCACATCGCCGTGTTCGGAGTGCATCTCGAACTTGGCCGACTCGGCTTGCAGGTGGTTGCCCAGGACGTGGATCTGGAAGAAACCCCAGAACAACATGATGAACATGCCGACGATGAAGGCGTAGGTCGGTATGGCGAACGCGGTTCCGGACTCCCGGATACCGCGCAGGTTGGCCGCGGTCAGCAGCACGATCGCCGCCACCGCGAACGCCACCTTGTGTTGGGCGATGAACGGGAACGCCGAGCCGATGTTGGACATCGCCGACGCCATGGACACGGCCACCGTGAGCACGTAGTCGACGAGCAGGGCGCTGGCCACCGTCAGCCCCGCGGTCGGCCCCAGATTGGTGGTGACCACCTCGTAGTCGCCACCGCCGGAGGGGTAGGCGTGCACGTTCTGCCGGTAGGAGGCGACCACCACGAGCATGACCAGGGCGACCGCGACACCGATCCACGGCGCCATCGCATAGGCGGACAACCCGGCGACGGAGAGCACCAGGAAGATTTCCTCAGGTGCGTACGCCACCGACGACATGGCGTCGGAGGCGAAGACCGGCAGCGCGATCCGCTTGGGCAGCAGCGTGTGGCTCAGCTTGTCGCTGCGGAACGGCTGCCCCAAGACCAGCCGACGGGCGGCGGTCGAAAGCTTAGACACGAGTGCCAAGAGTAAGCCCATGCCGCTTTGGCTGTAGCGTTCCCCATACGGTCGTTGTCCGTATGGATTGGTCAGCCACTTTTCGGCCCCGGTCGGTACGGGCCGACGCACGACGTAGCCGAGAGGACTCCAGGTGCGGGTAGTGGTGATGGGGTGCGGCCGGGTGGGCGCCTCGCTGGCCGACGCGCTGTCCCGGATCGGGCATGACGTCGCGATCATCGACAGGGACCCGACCGCTTTCCACCGGCTCTCGCCGGACTTCTCCGGGGAGCGGGTCCTGGGCATGGGGTTCGACCGAGAAGTGCTGCTGCGCTCGGGAATCCAGAATGCGGACGCGTTCGCGGCGGTGTCCTCCGGTGACAACTCGAACATCATCTCCGCGCGGGTGGCCCGCGAGACGTTCGGCGTACAGCGGGTGGTGGCCCGCATCTATGACGCCAAACGCGCCGCGGTCTATGAACGCCTCGGCATCCCGACGGTGGCTACTGTGCCGTGGACCACCGACCGGCTGCTCAACGCGCTGGTGCGCGACACCGAGACCACCAAATGGCGCGATCCCACCGGGACCGTGGCCGTCGCCGAGGCGACGCTGCACGAGGGATGGGTGGGCCACCGCATCACTTCGCTGGAGGAGGCGACCGGCGCCCGGGTCGCGTTCGTGATCCGGTTCGGCACCGGGATCCTGCCCGAGGCCAAGACCGTCGTTCAGTCCGGTGATCAGGTGTACATCGCGGCGGTGTCCGGGCGCGCCGCCGAAGCGCTGGCCATCGCCGCGCTGCCGCCCGGTCCGGACGTCGGAGAGGGGCACTGAGATGGGCGACAAGCGACTGAAGGTGGCCATCGCCGGAGCCGGGGCCGTCGGCCGGTCGATCGCCCGTGAGCTGCTCGAGAGCGAGCACGAGGTGACGCTCATCGAGCGCAATGCCGAACACATCGACGTCGACGCCATCCCGGCCGCGCACTGGCGGCTCGGCGACGCCTGTGAGATCAGCCTGCTGGAGTCGGTGCACCTGCAGGAGTTCGACGTGGTGGTGGCCGCCACCGGCGACGACAAGGCCAACGTGGTGCTCTCGCTGCTGGCCAAGACGGAGTTCGCCGTGTCGCGGGTGGTGGCCCGGGTCAACGATCCACGCAACGAGTGGCTCTTCGACAGCTCGTGGGGCGTCGACGTGGCGGTGTCCACCCCCCGCATGCTGGCCTCGCTGGTCGAGGAGGCGGTCGCGGTGGGCGATCTGGTGCGCCTGATGCAGTTCCGCAAGGGCCACGCCAACCTTGTGGAGATCACTCTGCCCGATGACACGCCGTGGGGCGGCCGCCCGGTGCGCAAACTGGTGCTCCCCCGCGATGCCGCGCTGGTGACGATCTTGCGCGGCCAGCGGGTGATCGTGCCGGAGTCCGACGAGCCCCTGGAAGGCGGTGACGAGCTGTTGTTCGTCGCAGCCCCCGAGGTCGAGGACGAGCTGCGCGCGACGGTGCTGTCGGCGACGACCAGCTGACGGCGACGCGGACCTAGCCCGTCCTGGCCGCGGCCGGTGGCGGCCCGTCCCGGTCGTGGCAGGCGGCAAGCGCCGCCGAGGAATCCACCGGCAGGCTGGCGGTGTCGTCGCGGATACCCACCGCGGACACCAGCCCGGCGACAGCCAGCAGCAGCGCGGTGACCACCGCTGCGTGCCGGAAGCCGGCCGAACTCATTGCCCCGCCGACGATCAGTGCGGCGAACGCGATCGCGATCAGCCCCGACACCCGGGCGACGGCGTTGTTGATCGCCGAGCCGATGCCGCTCTGTGCCGGGTCCACCGCGGCCAGGACCGCTGCCGTCAGCGGTGACACCGTGACCGACAGCCCGAGGCCGAACAAGACCAGACCGGGCACCGTCTGCAGCCAGACGCTGCCCGGCGTCACCGCCATCCAGCCGAAGCCCGCCGCGGCGATCAGCGGCCCCACAGCCATGAAGCGCCGCGGCCCATGCCGGCCGGCCAGCTCACCGAACCGCGCGGCCAGCAGAAACGACAGGACCGGCACCGGCAGCGTCGCCAGCCCGGCCGCGACGGGCGACAACCGCCCCACCTCCTGCAGGAACAGCGCCACCAGCAGCAGCCCCAGGGAAACGCCCGCATAGAGGAACACGGTGGCGAGGTTGCCGACCGTGAAATTGCGGGCGGCGAAGATTGCGGGCGGCAGCATCGGGTGCGCCGCGCGGCGCTCCCACCAGGCGAATGCCACCAGAGCGGCCGGGCCGACGACCAGCGCGGCGAGGATCACCGGGTGCGTCCAGCCCAGTCGCTGCTGCTCGATCATCGCGAACACCGTCGCGCTCAGGCCGACGACGGTCAGCAGCGCGCCGCCGCCGTCGATACCGCCACCCCGGCGCGCCGGCACGTCGGCCACCCGACCGGACAGCGCCAGCGTCACGGCCAGCGGGAGCAGGTTGACTGCGAACACCCAACGCCAGCCGAGGGTTTCGACCAGAACCCCGCCCAGCAGCGGACCGATCACAAACGCCGTACCGGTCCAGGCCGTCCAGACGCCGATCGCCCGGGATTGCGCGGACCCGGTGAACCGGGCGTTGAGCATGGCCAGCGAGCTGGGCACCAGAAAGGCCGCACCGACTCCCTGCAGACATCGCGCGGCGATCAACACCACGCCGGTCGGCGCCGCCGCGCACAGCAGCGAGGCGAGGCCGAACAAGATCAGACCGGCACGCAGCACGGTCAAACGCCCGAACGTGTCGGAGATCGCCCCGGCGACCAGGATGAGCGCGCCCAAGGTGAGCAGGTAGCCGTCGACCACCCACTGCTGGGTGAGCAGGCCACCGCCGAGCTCGGCGCTGATGGCGGGCAGCGCCAGGTTCACCACTGAACCGTCGAGGAACGCGACGAACGAGGCGAGCACCGCGACGGCGACCAGCAGACGCTCGTCGCGGTCAACCACGGCGGATCAGTCGCTGGCCGGCGCGGTGTCGGTGGGAGTGCTGTCAGGCTCGCGGCTCTCCGCGTGGGCCGCATGCACCGCCCGCTGGGCCACACGGATCGCGAGGTAGGTGACCAGCGCGGCGACCGCGGTCAGCGGCCACCCCATCGCGATGCGGGCCACCCCGAGCCAACCGGTCTGGTCGAGGTCGTAGAGGTGGCGCTGCACGACGAATCGGGAGCCGAACACCAGTACCCAGGTGATGGTGGCGAGGTCGAAGGCCAGCACGGCGCGCCGGCTGGCACGCCAGCCGCGGTCGTGACTGTTGACCCAACTCCAGATGTAGCCCACCACCGGCCGGCGGATCACCACCGAGACCGCGAACACCGCGGCCCAGATCAGCGACGTCCAGATGCCGAGCAGGAAGTAACCCTTGGAGGCCCCGACGAACCACGCGATCAGGGCGCTGATGCCGACCCCGATGAAGCCCGAGACGGCGGGCTGCACGGAATCGTGGCGGATCAGTCGCCACACCAGGATCAGGGCGGCCACACCCAGTGCCGAAGCGATGGCGGGCACCAGTCCGAACGCCGTGTTGACAGGGACCAGCACCGCGACGGGCAACGCTGAATAGATCAGGCCGCTGACGCCGCCCATCTGCGCCAGGAGTGCCTGGGCGGGAGTTTTCTCGGCGGGAGCGTCGTCGGCGTGTTCGGTGTCGTCGGTGGAATTCACGGGCTTCACCGGCGGCAGAGTCCGGTCGCGACGCTGACGGGAGGGATCAAGTCTGAATCTCGTAGTGCGGGTTGTAGATGGCTTTCGTGCCGTTCTCCAGCGTGCCGAGCCGGCCGCGTACTCGCAGGGCGCGGCCCGACTCGATGCCGGGGATCCTGCGCTGGCCCAACCAGACCAGCGTCACGGTGTCGGTGCCGTCGAACAACTCGGCGCGCACCCCCCGGCGCAGCCTTTGGCATTCATCTCGACGCTGCGCAGGGTTCCGACCATGGTGACCTCTTGGCCGCGCTGACAGTCGATGGCCCGCTGCGCGCCGGTACTCGCGGCCTCGTCAGTCAGTTCCTCGACGTCGCGCTGCTCAGGGTCCTCCGTCAACCGACGGGTCAGACGGCGGACAAAACTTTCGGCCGTAGCCATGGCCTCTCCTGATACTTCAGCGGATCACAATGCCAACGCAACGGTAGACCTCTTGGTTCCCTAATGCCACGTGGCATACCCGTCCCGGCGGAGCTCAATCAGCGGCAGGGCACGATCAGGGTATGGCGATCGACTTGCGCGGAGTTTCCGCGGTTCTGCTGCCCGGAACCGGTTCCGACGACGATTACGTCTATCGGGTGTTCGCCGGGCCGCTGCACGCGGTCGGCGCGGTGGTCACGACCCCCAAACCGCAGCCGTCCCGGCTGGTCGCCGGGTATCTCGAGGCGCTCGACGATGCCGCCCGGCAGGGACCGATCGTGGTGGGCGGAGTGTCCATCGGGGCGGCGGTGTCGCTGGCGTGGGCATTGGCGCATCCGACGCACACGGTCGCGGTGCTGGCCGCCCTGCCCGCCTGGACCGGAATGCCGCACGAGGCCCCCGCGGCGCTGGCCGCGCGCCACACCGCCCGTCAGCTGCGCAGCGACGGTCTGGTGGCCACCGCAGCGCAGATGCGCGCCTCGAGCCCGGCGTGGCTGGGCGACGAGCTGACACGAAGCTGGCTGGGTCAATGGCCCGATCTGCCCGACGCCATGGAGGAGGCGGCCGCCTACCCCGCGCCGAGCGTCGACGAGTTGGAGCGCCTCAGTGTGCCGTTGGGTGTGGTCGCCGCCGCCGACGACCCGATCCATCCGCTGGAGGTGGCGCTGGAATGGGTCACTGCGGCACCGCGTGCGGCGCTGCGGACGGTCACGCTCGACGAATTCGGGCCGGAGCCAACGGTTCTCGGGGCGGCGTGTTTAGCGGCGCTCGACGATGCAGGCGACGAAGGAGCCTGAGGAGGAGAGCGCCGGCCTGATTAGCCGCCGGTGCTGGTGCTGCGCAGCTGCTGCATAGCCGAACCGGACGCGCTGCGGCGCTCGGTCGGCAGCTCACCCTGCTGCATCTGCTGCTGCAATGCCTGTTGGGCCGCGACCATCTGGGCCTGCTGGGCGGCGGCCTGCCGCAGCTGTTCCAGCATCGGTTCGGGCAGCTGCACGGGCAGCGGCGTCCGCACCGGCATCGGGGTGTCCCCACGACGAACGACAGTGTCACCCAAGGCTTCCCGAGCTTCGGCCACCAAATTCTGCATTGCCTCCGGCGCACCGTTGACCACACAGCGGATCATCCACCGGTAGCCGTCGACGCCGATGAAGCGCACCACACCCGCGCCCGTGCCGACCACTTCCCGGCCCCACGGTCCGTCCTCGATGGAGACGCGGGCGTTGTCCTTGCGCAACGAGTCGGCCAGTTCACCGGCCACCTCGCGCCACAGGCCGGGCGATTTCGGCGCCGCATAGGCGGCGATGGTGAACCGTCCGTTGGCGGTCACCACCCAGACCGCGCTCGGCACACCCACCTCGTTGAGTTCCACCTGAACCTGCCCGGCCGGCGGCATCGGGACCAGCACCGAGCCGAGGTCGAGCCGGGCCTGCGCGGCATCCTCGGGGTTGTCGAAGTCCTCAATATCGAAGGGTCCGCCGTCGTAGCCGCCGTCGACGTCGGGTTCGGCGGGCTCGGAACTGGCCCGAACCGCCGGGGTTTCCCCGGTGTCAGTGGTGTCCGGGGCTTGGCCGCCGGTTTCTTGCTCGTTCTTACGTCTGCCGAATGCCATCACAAACTCGCATGTCCGCCGGAGGATCCGTGGCCGCCCTCGCCACGAGTGGTGTCAGCCAGTCCAGCCTCGTCGAACGAGACCACCTCGACCAGCTCTGGTAGTTCGACCCGCTGGACCAGCAACTGGGCGATGCGGTCACCGCGTCGAATGGAGATCGGCGCGGTGGGGTCGAGGTTGATCAACGACACTCTGATCTCGCCGCGATAGCCGGCGTCGATGGTGCCGGGGCTGTTGACGATCGAAAGCCCAACGCGCGCAGCCAATCCGGAGCGGGGATGGACAAGACCAACCATGCCGTGCGGGATTGCCACGGCAATCCCGGTGCCTACCAGCGCGCGCTGCCCGGGGCGAGTTCGACATCCTCGGCACTGAAGAGATCGACACCGGCGTCGCCGTCGTGGGCGCGGCTGGGCATCGGAAGATCGCGGTCGAGGCGAACCACCGCGAGACTGGTCGGCACGATGCCACAGACTACCCTTGGCCGCGTGTCTGGTTCGCGTGTGACCTCGCAAACCGTGCGGTATCGCGAGCGGTTGTGGGTGCCTTGGTGGTGGTGGCCGCTCGGCTTCGGACTGGCGGCGCTCATCGCCAAGGAGGTCAACATGGGCGTGCGGACGCTGCCGCCCTGGCTGCCCTACCTGCTGCTCGGCGCCGTCGCGGCGGGCGTGCTGTTGTGGATGAGCCGCACCGAGGTCCTGGTGGTCAGTGACGGCGCGACCACGGAGCTGTGGGCCGGCCAGGCTCATCTACCCATGTCGGTGGTGTCCCGGTCGGCGGAGATCCCGAGGACGGCGAAGTCCGCCGCGCTGGGACGCCAGCTCGATCCGGCCGCCTTCGTCCTGCACCGGGGCTGGGTGGGCCCACTGGTCCTGGTCGTTCTCGACGATCCCGATGACCCGACCCCGTACTGGCTGGTGAGCGCGCGTCACCCGGATCGGGTGCTCTCGGCGTTGCGCAGTTAGACGCTCAGGCCGCGCAGTCGGTACAGATCATCACGCCGTTCTTGTCGCTGGCCAAGCGGCTGCGGTGATGCACCAGAAAGCAGCTCGAACAGGTGAACTCGTCGGCCTGCTTGGGGACGACGCGCACCGACAGCTCCTCGCCCGACAGGTCGGCACCGGGCAGCTCGAAGTTCTCCGCGGAATCGGTCTCGTCGACGTCGACCACGGCCGACTGCGCCTCGTTGCGGCGTGCCTTCAGCTCTTCGAGCGAATCCTCGGACACCTCATCGGTCTCGGTGCGCCGCGGTGCGTCGTAGTCGGTAGCCATCTCTTGTCCCCTCGTAACCTCAGCATGGCTTTGTATCAGCGTCGAACGCATCCGCCAAATGATTCGTGCCCAGATCACACAATACCCAACTGTGATTTACATCACAGATATTGCTTGGTGGCGACGGGCGTGTTCCACCAGCGTCGCCCGAGTGGCTCTAGAGTGCATCCGTGGTCGCTCAAATCACGGAGGGCACGGCCTTCGACAAGCACGGTCGCCCGTTCCGCCGGCGCAACTACCTGCCCGGACTGATCGCCTTGGGCGTCATGTTCGCGGTCACCGCCGTGGTGTGGGCGGTTGTGCTCACCCGCCCGGTGGACGTCAGGGAAGCAGCGGCCTGCAATCCCCCGCCCCCGGCCACCGATCCAGCGGCCCCGAAACTCGGCCAGCAGGTGTCACGCTCCTCCATGGTCGACGTGGCGCCGGCCAAGCTCGCCGACACCAAGATCCGGGTACTCAACGCCAGCGGCCAGGGCGGACAAGCCGGCGAGGTGGCCGGCGCGCTGCGCGATCTCGGCTTCGCCCAGCCCACCGCCGCCAACGACCCGGTGTACGCCGGAGTGCGGCTGACCTGCCAGGGCCAGATCCGGTTCGGACCGAACGGCCGCGCCGGCGCCGCATCGGTATGGCTGGTGGCACCGTGTGTGGAGCTGTTCCAGGACGACCGCCCGGACGATTCGGTGGATCTGGCCATCGGCACCGACTTCACCACGCTGGCCCACAGCGACGACATCGACGCCGTCCTGGCCGGGCTACGCCCGGACGCCACCGAACCCGCCGACTCGGCGCTGCTGGCCAAGATCCACAACGGAACCTGCTGAGTCGGTCACGGCAGCGGGCGCAGCCCACCGGACCGATCGAGCGCGTCGAGCAGGGCAGCGCCGATGCCCGGCGCCGCCGCGAGCAGTAGACCCGCCTCGTCACCGGTGCCGTCCCCGCCGGGCAACACGACCAGCGCGCCGGCCTCGGCCGCCACCAGCGCCCCGGCCGCCCAGTCCCACACGTGCAACCCGTGCTCGTAATGGGCGTCGAGGCGGCCGGCGGCGACCATGCACAGGTCCAGCGCCGCCGAACCGATCCGGCGGATATCGCGGACCAACGGCAGCATCTGGGCCAGCAGCGCCGCCTGCTCGGCGCGCCGCTGCGGCGCGTACCCGAAACCGGTGCCCACCAACGCCATCGACAGTTCGCCGACCCGGCTGCAGCGCAGTGGGCGGCGCGTGTCGTCGGACGACACCACCTGGGCCCCCTGACCGACCGCGGCGGTGTAGACCTCCCCACTGACCACGTCGGCCACGGCGCCGGCGACCGACACACCGTCGATCTGAGCGGCCACCGAGATGGCGTATGCGGGAACGCCATAGAGGAAGTTCACCGTGCCGTCGATCGGGTCGAGCACCCAACACACCGCGCCGTCCTGTCCGCCGGCCGGTCCGCCGCCCTCCTCCCCGAGGATCGGCTCATCCGGGCGCAGGGTGGCCAGCCGATCACGCAGCAGCAGTTCGGTTTCGGTGTCGACCACCGTCACCGGATCGGTCGGGGTGCTCTTCGTTCGAACCAACCCGGTTTGAACCAACCCCGTCCGGTCCGGTCCCGTGTGCTCGGGATCGGCGGGGATCGAATCAGGCGTGCCGCCGAAGATCTCCGCGCGCCGGCGGCGCACGAACGCGGCCGCCTCGGCGGCCAGCTGCTCGGCTACCACCCGCAATAGTTCAGGCCGGTTGTCACTCACAGACCCATCGCAGCACAGCCTGCCCGACACGGGTACAAAGGGGCGGGCACCCACTAGTCTGTGGATCGCGCCGACAGCCCGCCTCGCCGAGGAGCAGCCATGCCCGAGACCGAATCCACGCCGCCCGGACAGAATCGCGGATTCGGCGTGGATGTCGGCGGCAGTGGGGTCAAGGGCGGCATCGTCGACCTCGACACCGGCCTGCTCATCGGCGACCGGTTCAAGCTGTCGACTCCGCAGCCCTCGACGCCGGCCGCGGTTGCCGAGACTGTCGCCGAGGTGGTCCGGCACTTCGACTGGACGGGCCCGCTGGGTGTCACCTACCCCGGCGTCGTCGTCAACGGTGTGGTGCAGACCGCGGCCAACGTCGACAAGGGATGGATCGGCGCCAACGGTCCCGAGATCATCAGCGCGGCGCTGGGCGGCCAGCAGGTGACGGTGCTCAACGACGCCGACGCCGCCGGTCTGGCCGAGCAGCGCTACGGCGCCGGACGCAACCAGAGCGGTGTCGTCGTGTTGCTGACGTTCGGCACCGGCATCGGCTCGGCGGTGATCCACAACGGCGTCCTGCTGCCCAACACGGAGTTCGGCCATCTCGAGGTCGGCGGCAAGGAAGCCGAGCATCGGGCGGCGTCCTCGGTCAAGGAGCGCAAGGACTGGAGTTACGAGCGGTGGAGTGAGGAAGTCACCAAAGTGCTGGTCACGATCGAGAACGCGATCTGGCCCGACCTGTTCATCGCGGGAGGCGGCATCAGCCGCAAGGCCGACAAGTGGATCCCCCTGCTGAAGAACCGCACCCCGGTGGTGGCCGCCGAACTGCAGAACGAAGCCGGAATCGTCGGCGCGGCGATGGCGGCCCAAGTCGACGTCACGCGCTGATTTTTGCCCGCACCGGGCGGTGGAACCCCACAGAGTCGTTACAATGGTCGATGGCGGCCGCCTACCGGATAGCGGCGAGAATCCACACACGAGATCCACGCCAACAGTCCTCATAGCCGACGCTTTCGGTGGCGCGCCCGCGCCCGCCGGAAGCCAGCACGACCGAAAGGGTGTACGTGGCAGCGACGAAGGCAAGCCCGGCAACCGAAGAGCCGGTGAAGCGCACCGCCACCAAGCCTCCCGCGAAGCGGCCCGCAGCCAGCCAAGCCAGGGCTGCCAACGGTTCGGCACCGGCCAAGCGCGCCACCAAGGCCGCACCCGGCTCCGCTGATGCGGAAGCCGGCGACGCCGAGTCCACCGAAGGCGTAACTCCGACCAAGGCCCGCGCCACCAAGACCCGTGCCGCCAAGGCACCCGCGGGCCGCGGCCGGGCGAAGAAGGATTCCACTGGCGACGGTGTGGACGGCGACGCCGATCTGAGCGGTGACGACGATCTCGACACCGACCTCGATGCCGATCCCGACCTCGACGTAGCCGAGGACGATCTGGAGCTCGACGACCTCGAGGATGTCGCCGAGGACTCCGACGAAGACGCTGCCGACGACGCCGACGAAGCGGCCGACGGCGAGCCGGTGGCCGAAGGCACGGCGGCCGCCGAGGGCGAGGGCGACGACGACGAGATCTCCGAGCCGTCCGAGAAGGACAAGGCCTCCGGGGACTTCGTCTGGGACGAGGAGGAGTCCGAGGCGCTGCGGCAGGCTCGCAAGGACGCCGAGCTGACGGCTTCGGCCGACTCGGTGCGCGCCTACCTCAAGCAGATCGGCAAGGTCGCGCTGCTCAACGCCGAGGAGGAGGTGGAGCTGGCCAAGCGCATCGAGGCCGGGCTCTACGCCACCCAGAAGCTGTCCGAACTGCTCGACAAGGGCGAGAAGCTGCCGGTCCAGCAGCGTCGCGACATGCAGTGGATCTGCCGCGACGGTGACCGGGCCAAGAACCACCTGCTGGAGGCCAACCTGCGTCTGGTGGTGTCGCTGGCCAAGCGCTACACCGGCCGCGGCATGGCGTTCCTGGACCTCATCCAGGAGGGCAACCTCGGTCTGATCCGCGCGGTCGAGAAGTTCGACTACACCAAGGGCTACAAGTTCTCCACCTATGCGACCTGGTGGATCCGTCAGGCCATCACCCGCGCAATGGCCGACCAGGCGCGGACCATCCGCATCCCGGTCCACATGGTGGAAGTGATCAACAAGCTCGGCCGCATCCAGCGTGAGCTGCTTCAGGACCTGGGCCGCGAGCCCACTCCCGAGGAGCTGGCCAAGGAGATGGACATCACGCCGGAGAAGGTGCTGGAAATCCAGCAGTACGCGCGTGAGCCGATCTCGCTGGACCAGACCATCGGCGACGAGGGTGACAGCCAGCTCGGCGATTTCATCGAGGACAGCGAAGCGGTGGTGGCCGTCGACGCCGTCTCCTTCACCCTGCTGCAGGATCAGCTGCAGTCGGTGCTCGAGACGCTGTCCGAGCGGGAAGCCGGCGTGGTGCGGTTACGGTTCGGCCTGACCGACGGTCAGCCCCGCACCCTCGACGAGATCGGCCAGGTCTACGGCGTCACCCGCGAGCGGATCCGCCAGATCGAGTCGAAGACGATGTCGAAGCTGCGGCATCCCAGCCGTTCCCAGGTTCTGCGCGACTACCTGGACTAGCCGAAATCGGGCGGGAGCGGCTCCCATGTCCAGCACGTTTCAGTTGCTTGGACTTCAAGCACCGGAGGAAGGATCCGCCCCCGCTGTCGATGAACCTAGCCGGGTCGCCCTGAGGCCACAACAGAACCCGCGCTAGCGTGTCGGGTCGCGGTACAGCTGCCGGGTGCCGATCAGAAAGTCGTCGAGCTCGGCCAGCGCCTTCCCCGGCGCGACGGCTCTCAGCAGGATCCGCCACGCCCGCGCCAGGCGGTCGAATGCGTCGTCGCCGATGGCGTCGGAGAGCAATTGACAGCCGACCATGCTGACGTAGATCGCCTCGCCCACATCGTCGGCGATCATGCCGTCACGCAATTGACCGGCGGTCGCGGCCGCGTTGGCCTCCTCGGCGAAGATCGACTTCCAGCGCGGATAGACCTGGCCGCCGGTGTCGCCGATCTGGCTGAGTGACTGGATCAGCTGGTTGCCGATGCCGACCAGCGTGTCCGACCGAATGGCGCCGGCGATGGCGTAGCTGCCCGCGATGAGTTTCTCCAGAGCGGGGCGGGCCTCACGGGTGGCGTCGGCATACGCCGCAGCCACCCGCTCGTTGCTCTCGCCGATGATGGCTTCGGCCACCGCTTCCTTCGAGGTGAAGTGGTAGTAGAACGCCCCTTTGGTGACCTTCGCAGCTTTGACGATGTCGGCCAGCGAGGTGTCGCCGTAGCCGATGGCGGCGAACAGCTCGACCGCGGCATCGATGATCCTGCGCCGGGTCGCTTCCGCTCTCGCCTGGCGTCTCACATCCACCTCCTTCCGCGATGTCGTCACGATTGTTGAGTGTCGGGCGACCACGTGCGGCCTAATTGTCCTAAACGTCAGTTTTGTAGTGCGCTCCGTCCCGCCACTGCCCCGTGGGTATCGTTGGCGGGTGTCGTCGCCTCGGGTGAACATCGCGTCGGGATCCGGATTCGAGAGCTCGGTGGGATACTCCCGCGCGGTGCGTTCCGGGGGGCACATCTGGGTCGCCGGAACGACGGCCGCCGGTCAGGACATCGCCACCCAGACCCGGAACGCGTTGCAGCGCATCCACATTGCGCTTCAGGAAGCCGGTGCGACACTTAGCGACGTGGTCCGCACCCGGATGTACGTCACCGACATCGCGCGGTGGCGTGAGGTCGGCGCGGTGCACGCGGAGTTCTTCGGTGACGTACGCCCGGCGGCCACCATGGTCGAGGTCTCCGCACTGATCGAGCCCGACTTGCTGGTGGAGATCGAAGCCGACGCCTACGTCGGTGACTGATACGGCGGGAAGCTGCCGTCCTCGCCCGGCTGGTAGGCGGTGACACCGATCACAGCAGAAACCGGCAGCGGACCGTACAGATGCGGGAACAGCATGGACTCGGGATCCGTTGGAAGTCCTGGTTCCCACAACACGGGCGCATGCAGTGCCCGCGGGTCGATGTGGAGCGACACCAGATCGCTTCGACCGGCGAAAAGCCGGTTCGCGGGCAGGTGCACCTGCTCCGGCGTCGACAGGTGCACGAATCCGACCTCGGCCAACGACGCGGGGCAAAGTTCGCCGACGACGCGGGCGTCGTCCCAGTCTCGCCGTCCGCACAGGTGGAGTAAGAATTTCGGATTCGGGTACATACGACCACACTGCACCACCCGCAACAGGAGGGGGCGTGAGACACGACACAACGCTAAACCCCCGGGGAACAAGGCCGGAACGCAAAACGTCTGAGAGAGTAGAGATACGCGACGGCGGCGCCGAGTCGCCGGAGCGCTGAGCACCTTACGGAGGAGCCCATGAACGCCACCCTGACCAGTCCCGAATTGACCAGGGCTGATCGCTGCGACCGCTGCGGTGCGGCGGCCCGGGTACGCGCCAAGCTCCCTTCCGGTGCCGAACTCCTCTTCTGCCAGCACCACGCGAATGAGCACCAGGCCAAGCTGGCTGAGCTCGCCGCCGTGCTGGAAGTCAGCCCGTCGGAGGCATAACCGCACCTCACGGCCGCGTCGCTGGGCAGGACAGCCGTCGTCAGGAATGCTGGACTGGTCATGACTGACCAATCCGCCAAACCATCTCGCCATCATGTGTGGCGGATCAGCCGTCGAACCTTGTCGAAGAGTTGGGACGACTCGATTTTCTCGGAGTCGGCTCAGGCCGGGTTCTGGTCGGTGCTGTCGTTGCCGCCGCTGTTGCTCGGGATGCTGGGCAGCCTGGCCTACATCGCGCCGCTGTTCGGTCCGGACACCCTGCCGACTATCGAGAGTCAGCTGATCAACACCGCCAACAGCTTCTTCTCCAAGAACGTGGTGAACGAGATCATCCAGCCGACCGTCCGCGACATCGTGGCGGGCGCGCGCGGCGAGGTGGTCTCGTTCGGCTTCGTCATCAGTTTGTGGGCGGGGTCGTCGGCCATCTCGGCGTTCGTCGACTCCGTGGTGGAAGCCCACGACCAGACGCCGTTGCGCCACCCCGTGCGGCAGCGATTCTTCGCGCTGGGCCTGTACGTGGTGATGTTGGTCTTCGTCATCGCCGCCGCACCGGTGATGGCTCTGGGACCCCGCAAGATCGCTGGATATCTGCCCGACAGCTGGGACAACGCCCTGCACTTCGGGTACTACCCCGCCCTCGCCCTCGGCCTGGTGGTGGCGGTGACCATCCTCTACCGGGTGTCGCTGCCCAAGCCGCTGCCGACTCACCGCCTGGTGTGGGGGGCGCTCCTGGCCACCGCGGTATTCGTCGTGGCGACCATGGGACTGCGGTTCTACCTCACCTGGATCACCAGTACCGGTTACACCTACGGTGCGCTGGCCACGCCGATCGCGTTCCTGCTGTTCGCCTTCTTCCTGGGCTTCGCGATCATGATCGGCGCCGAACTCAATGCGGCCATCGAGGAGGAGTGGCCCGCGCCGGCCCCGCACGCGCACCAGTTCCAGACGTGGCTGCGGGACAAAGCACGCTCGTTCGGCGACCGTGATGCGGGCCGTCGTGACGCACTGCCCGAGCCCGACGACGAGGCTCGTGCCGAGCGGGTCAGCCCTTCTTGAGGTTCTCGTAGATCCGCTTGCAATCAGGGCACACCGGCGAGCCGGGCTTGGCCGAGCGGGTCACCGGGAACACCTCTCCGCACAGCGCGACCACGTGCGTGCCCATCACCGCACTCTCGGCGATCTTGTCCTTCTTGACGTAGTGGAAGAACTTGGGCCGGTCGCTGTCAGTGCCGTCGTCGACGCGTTCGTCGGTCTCGGTGCGCTCGATCGTGTCGGTCTGCATGGGAACATTGTGCCCGGTCAGACAGATGTAAGAAACCGACCTGCATAGACCGCGCAGAATGTGGAACAGTGGAGCTATGAAGCGTGAGCTGGGTTTCGACGACGAAGGTCGGCCCGTGCTCATCACCGCCGCGGCTCCCGCCTACGAGGAGCAACACCGGCAGCGAGTGCGGAAGTACTTGACCATCATGTCTTTTCGTATCCCGGCGCTGATCTTGGCCGCGGTCGCCTACGGGATCTGGCACAACGGGCTGATCTCGCTGGCGATCATCGCGGTGTCGCTGCCACTGCCGTGGATGGCGGTGCTGATCGCGAACGACCGGCCGCCCCGGAAGGCCGAAGAGCCGCGCCGGTTCGACCACGCCCCGCGCCGCACCCAGTTGTTCCCCCGGCCGGAACGCCCCGAACTCAATGCCGGCGTGCCCGCTGCGCAACCGCATTCGGCGGGTTCCGCCGACGACGGTTCCCACTGACCGCCGCGACGGTCGTTTCTCAGGACATTCTCAGGGCTTAACCGCATCCCTGCACGTCAGAGGGTGTGAGACGGCGGCCACGTGGGAACTCTTTGCTCCATTCGGACGTTGGACCCATTGAACAGTTGCAGCCGATCAGGAGGCCACCATGGCAAATGCCACCACCAGCCGGTTCGACAGCGATCTGGACGCGCAGAGTCCAGCCGCCGACCTGGTGCGCGTGTATCTGAACGGCATTGGCAAGACCGCTCTGCTCACTGCCGAAGACGAGGTCGAACTGGCCAAGCGCATCGAAGCGGGCCTGTACGCCCAGCATCTGTTGGAAACCCGCAAGCGTCTGAGTGACAACCGCAAGCGTGACCTGGCCTTCGTGGTTCGCGATGGGCAGGCCGCCCGAAGCCACCTGCTCGAGGCCAACCTGCGCCTGGTGGTGTCGCTGGCCAAGCGCTACACCGGCCGCGGGATGCCGCTGCTGGACCTCATCCAAGAGGGCAACCTGGGCCTGATCCGGGCGATGGAGAAGTTCGACTACACCAAGGGATTCAAGTTCTCGACCTACGCCACCTGGTGGATCCGTCAGGCCATCACCCGTGGCATGGCCGACCAGAGCCGCACCATCCGACTGCCCGTCCATCTCGTGGAACAGGTGAACAAGCTGGCCCGCATCAAGCGGGAGATGCACCAGAACCTGGGTCGCGAGGCCACCGACGAGGAACTGGCCGAGGAGTCCGGCATCCCGGTCGAGAAGATCAACGATCTGCTCGAGCACAGCCGCGACCCGGTCAGTCTGGACATGCCGGTCGGCAGCGACGAGGAAGCCCCGCTGGGCGACTTCATCGAAGACGCCGAGGCGATGTCGGCCGAGAACGCCGTGATCGCCGAACTGCTGCACACCGATATCCGCCACGTGCTGGCCACGCTCGACGAGCGCGAGCAGCAGGTGATCCGGCTGCGGTTCGGCCTCGACGACGGCCAGCCCCGCACCCTCGACCAGATCGGCAAGCTGTTCGGCCTGTCCCGCGAGCGTGTCCGCCAGATCGAGCGTGAGGTGATGGCCAAGCTGCGCAACGGTGAGCGGGCCGACCGGTTGCGGTCGTACGCCAGCTGATCAAACCCGAGCAACCCCCCGGTGTGCCCGTCGGATCGTCCGGCGGGCACACTGCTGTGCCGCCGCGGCGTTGTTCGACCGTTTCCCCAGCTAGCCAAGTAGACTCGGCACAGAAGAAGGGTGACCTAATGAACGACCTGGTCGATACCACCGAGATGTATCTGCGCACGATCTACGACCTCGAAGAGGAGGGCGTCACCCCGCTGCGCGCACGCATTGCTGAACGCTTGGAGCAGAGCGGTCCGACGGTCAGCCAGACCGTGGCGCGGATGGAGCGCGACGGGCTGCTGCGTGTCGCCGGTGATCGCCACCTCGAACTTACCGAGAAGGGCCGGGCACTGGCCATTTCGGTGATGCGCAAGCACCGACTGGCCGAACGCCTGCTGGTCGACGTCATCGGCCTGCCGTGGGAGGAAGTCCACGCCGAAGCCTGCCGGTGGGAACACGTGATGAGTGAGGACGTCGAACGGCGCCTGGTCCAGGTCCTCGACGATCCCACCGTGTCCCCGTTCGGCAATCCGATTCCGGGCCTGTCGCTGCTCGGAGTGGACATGAACCAGCGGGAGGACGCCAACCTGGTGCGGCTGACCGAACTACCCGCCGGTGCCGCGGTGGCGGTGGTGGTACGCCAGCTCACCGAACACGTGCAGGGCGACGTCGAGTTGATCAGCCAGCTCAAGGACGCCGGTGTGGTGCCCAACGCCCGTGTGCAGGTGGAGAACAGCGCCAGCGGCGCGGTCACGATCGTGATCGGGGGGCACGAGAACGTCCAACTCCCCCACGAGATGGCCCACGCGGTGAAGGTGGAGAAGGTCTAGCCAGGCGCATCTACACCGCCCGCCGGTTGAAACCCCGGCGCGGTGGAAGTCGCACCCCCAAGCGTTTGGCCAGGCGGTATCCGGTGCCGGCCAGCTCCCGGATCTGCTCCGGCCGCATCCCCGATTGCAGTGCGGTGTCGAGCATCCCGGCCATCCGGTGTTCGGAGTTGCTGCGCAACGCCGCCTCCAGTGCGAGTCCGGCCAGCGGCCCATCCCCGCGGGCATAGGCCGAAAAAGCCAGCAACACAAGAGCTTCCACCCGCCATGGATCAGGCAGGGTGCGCGCCAGCACCGCCCACAACGTTTCCGCGCGGCTGGCGTCAGCCCCCACGGCCAGCGCGTACAAGGTGTCCCGAACCGCGACGTCGGTCAGTGCGCAGGCCAACTCGGCCAGTTCGGCGTCGGCCAACTGTTCCCCATCGCAAACCCGCGAGCTGATCGCCATTGCCGCCTCCACGTCGCGCCGCCCGCAACCGTCGGGATCGAGCCGCCAGTTCGTCTCGCGCACTGCGGCATGCTGTTCGATGACCGCCACCAGGGCTTGGCTGCGCTCAACGTCGGCCACGGCGATCACCGCCCCCAGATCGGCTCGGCGCTGGTAGAGCCGCCGTCCGTCGAGGACGGCCGCCACCGCGAGCGGCGAGGCCATCGGATCGTCGACCGGCCCACTGGCTCCGCAGCCGTCGACGCAGTGCCAACTACCACCGGCCTCGATCCGGTCGACGACGTGCGCGGCGCAGAGCTCGATGTCGTCATCGGCCAGCGCGGTGCCCAGCGCCTCGCACACGTCGCGATACTCCTCGTTGCACATCGGGCAGGAGGCGCCGTCGACATCGACGATCACCGCCACCACCTGCTCGGCGCCCGACCCCGAGGTGACCTCCATCAGGTGGTCGAGGTCGCCGTCCAGCGCTTGTGACAGTTCGATCCGCATGACGGAACCCATCTGGCCGTGTTGGAGTGCCACGAGCACCAGCGACTTCTCCGGTGTGAAACCGAGGACGGCGGGCAGGGCGGCGATCAGCGCGCCGGGATGCGTGAAGCGGTAATCAGATCGGTGTGTGGTCATGGCTCGACGCTGTCAAGGGTCACCGTCGTAATCACCCGACCGCGGGCCCGACAGTGGGTGGGCTGTGGATGAAGTCGGATCTGGGGATGGCGGCGCCGATCGACGTGATCCGGGTTGACTGGCGCCCGCGACGAATGTTCACGTCATATTGACCGCGTCGGCATGCGAGATTCGGCAAACCGGCGTACACCTATCCCTCATGGGTTTGGAATACGACCTCGTCGTCATCGGTTCGGGGCCGGGCGGCCAGAAGGCCGCCATCGCCGCCGCGAAGCTGGGCAAGTCGGTCGCCGTTGTCGAGCGTGGCCGCATGCTGGGCGGGGTGTGCGTCAACACCGGCACGATCCCGTCGAAGACGCTGCGCGAGGCGGTCCTCTACCTCACCGGGATGAGCCAACGCGAACTCTACGGAGCCAGCTACCGGGTCAAGGAGAAGATCACCCCGGCCGACCTGCTCGCCCGCACCCAACACGTGATCGGCAAAGAAGTCGACGTAGTCCGAAACCAGTTGATGCGCAACGGTATCGAGCTCTACGTCGGTCACGGCCGGTTCATCGACGAGCACACCGTGCTCATCGAGGACCCGACCCGCGCCGAACACATCACCGTCAGCGGCCGCTACATCATCATCGCCACGGGCACCACCCCGGCACGCCCCGCGGGCGTCGAATTCGACGAGAACCGGGTGCTGGATTCCGACGGGATACTGGACCTCAAGACGATTCCTGGATCGATGGTCGTCGTCGGCGCCGGAGTCATCGGCATCGAATACGCCTCCATGTTCGCCGCGCTGGGCACCAAGGTCACGGTGGTGGAGAAACGAGATTCGATGCTCGATTTCTGCGACCCCGAAATCGTCGAGGCGCTGCGCTTCCACCTGCGCGATCTGGCCGTGACGTTCCGCTTCGGCGAGGAGGTGACCGCAGTCGACGTCGGCTCGGCCGGCACCGTCACCACGCTGGCCAGCGGCAAGCAGATCCCCGCCGAAACCGTCATGTACTCGGCCGGCCGTCAGGGCCAGACCGGCCATCTCGACCTGCCCAGCGCCGGTCTGGAAGCCGACAACCGGGGCCGAATCTTCGTCGACGACAAGACATTCCAGACCAAGGTTGACCACATCTACGCCGTCGGCGACGTCATCGGCTTCCCGGCGCTGGCTGCCACGTCGATGGAGCAGGGCCGGCTGGCCGCCTATCACGCCTTCGGCGAGCCCACGGCCGGCATGACCGAGTTGCAGCCCATCGGCATCTATTCGATTCCCGAGGTGTCCTACGTCGGGGCCACCGAGGTGGATCTGACCAAGAATTCGATCCCGTACGAGGTCGGGGTGTCCCGCTACCGCGAACTGGCCCGTGGCCAGATCGCCGGCGACTCCTACGGCATGCTCAAACTGCTGGTGTCCACCGAGGATCTCAAGGTGCTCGGCGTACACATCTTCGGCACCGCCGCCACTGAGTTGGTGCACATCGGCCAAGCAGTGATGGGTTGCGGGGGCACCGTCGAATACCTGGTGGACGCGGTCTTCAACTATCCGACATTCTCCGAGGCCTACAAGGTCGCCGCGCTGGACGTGATGAACAAACTGCGTGCGCTGAGCCAGTTCCGGAACTAGCGCGGTTCAGCACGCACTCTCGAAACTGTTCGGCGCGGTATCTCCCGGTCCGCCGGCCTCGGCGCGGCGAAGCAGCGCAGCGGTCGCCGCGTCGAATGGGGCCGTGTAGGAGATGCTGTCCTGGCAGCCGCCACCGTCGAGACCACCGATCACCCCGACCACCGTCGAACCCTCGATCCACGGGGCGCCGCTGGTCCCGTCCACCAAACCGCCGCAGGCCAGCGACGGATAGCCACTCGGATCGGTTGTGAAGCTGGTCTCGCAGCCGATCGGTGGGCCACCCACGCCCAGCGGGTACCCGACCACTGTGACGGCAGCGGATTGGGCCGGGGTCCGGCCCAGCGTCAGCGCTTGGCCGACGGCCGCCTCGAGCGTGCCACCGGCTGGACGACTGACCCGAGCGAACGCGAAGTCGGCCCGCGGGTCCTGGGTGGCCAGCCATCGGGGGTCGAGGTAAACCGCATCGACGGTCCAGACGTCACCGGGATCGGCTGTGTCGTCGAACCCGGGAACGAAGGTGGCGGGATAACCCGCAGCCAGGCAGTGCGCGGCGGTCAGGATCAGGTCCTGGCTCGGGGACCGCACCACCGAGGCGGTGCACGTGTGAGTGTCGGTGCCGCCGAGGAAGACCGCTCCCACCGATGGCTGGGGCTTCACCGGCTCGGCGGTCCGGGCCACCGCGGCCGGCGCGACGGCGCCGGCCGCCCTTGCCGGCGGCTCGCCCGGCGCGTGGCAGCCGGCGAGCATCATCACCGCCGGCGCCAGGCCCACGGCCGCCGCGACTGTCCGCATGGGCACGATCATGCCTGATAACGCGATCACGGTCCCGCCAGAACGGTCGACGGACCGGGGAACGGCTGCCGGGATCCCGACGTTGTGCAACACGGGCGGTACTGACAGCGCCCACCCGAATCTGCGAGACACTGTTGTCACAGTGGATGGCCACGATGACGTGGCCGAGCACCGCGCAGGAGGCGGAAAACGATGACTGACGAGCAGGGACAGCACTACCAACCCGAGCAGACCGGGATGTATGAGCTGGAGTTCCCGGCCCCGCAACTGTCCGCGCCGGACGGCCGCGGGCCGGTGATGATCCACGCCTTGGAAGGGTTCTCCGACGCCGGGCATGCGATTCACCTGGCCTCCGAGCACCTCAAAAGCAAGCTCGACACCGAGCTGGTGGCCTCGTTCGCCATCGACGAACTGCTGGACTACCGCTCCCGCCGGCCGGTGATGACGTTCAAGAGCGACCACTTCACCGACTATGACGATCCGCAGCTGAACCTCTATGCCCTGCGCGACAGCCTGGGCACACCGTTTCTGCTGCTGGCCGGGTTGGAGCCGGACCTGAAATGGGAGCGGTTCGTCACTGCGGTTCGACTGCTGGCCGAGCGCCTCGGCGTGCGGCAGACCATCGGCCTGGGCACCATCCCGATGGCGGTGCCGCACACCCGGCCGGTGACGATGACCGCGCACTCCAACAACCGCGAGCTGATCACCGACCACGCCCCCTGGATCGGTGAGGTCCAGGTCCCCGGCAGTGTGTCCAACCTGCTGGAATACCGGATGGCGCAGCATGGCCATGAGGTCGTCGGCTTCACCGTGCACGTCCCGCATTACCTGGCTCAGACCGACTACCCGCCGGCCGCCGAGGCGCTGCTCGAACAGGTGGCCAAGCTGACTTCGCTGCAGGTGCCGCTGCGAGCGCTCACCGACGCCGGTGCGGGCATCCGCAGCAAGATCGACGAGCAGGTAGAAGCCTCGCCGGAAGTCGCTCAAGTGGTGACCGCGCTGGAGCGCCAGTACGATGCTTTCGTTGCCGCTCAGGAAAACCGGTCGCTGCTCGCACGCGACGAGGATCTGCCCAGCGGCGAGGAATTGGGTGCGGAGTTCGAGAAATTCCTGGCCCAGCACGCCGAGGACTTCAAAGACGGTTTCAACGAGAACGGCGAAACCTAGCGAGGTCCACCGCACCGACGATGGGGTTGGAGATGACGCAGCGAAAGCCCAATCTGCAGCCGGTGCGGGAAGTGACGCCCACCCTGCATTTCCGGACCATCCATGGTTACCGGCGCGCATTTCGGGTGGCCGGATCCGGTCCCACGCTGCTGCTGATTCACGGCATCGGCGACAACTCGACGACATGGCACTCCGTGCACAGCAAATTGGCACAGCGATTCACCGTGATCGCACCGGACCTGCTGGGGCACGGCCAGTCCGACAAGCCGCGGGCCGACTACTCGGTGGCCGCTTACGCCAACGGCATGCGCGACCTGCTCAGCGTGCTCGACATCGACGCGGTCACCGTGGTCGGGCACTCACTGGGCGGCGGTGTCGCCATGCAATTCGCTTACCAGTTCCCGCAATTGGTGCAACGGTTGATTCTGGTCGGTGCGGGCGGGGTCACCAAGGATGTGAACGTGGCACTGCGGCTGGCCTCGCTGCCGCTGGGCGGTGAGGCGCTGGCGCTGCTGCGCCTGCCGATGGTGCTGCCTGCCCTGCAGGTCGCCGGCCGGGCCTTGGGCAGCGTCTTCGGTTCGACGGGCCTGGGCCGCGACCTGCCCGACGCGCTGCGCATCCTGACCGATCTCCCGGAGCCCACGGCGTCCTCGGCGTTCACCCGAACCCTGCGCTCGGTGGTGGACTGGCGCGGGCAGGTGGTGACCATGCTGGACCGCTGTTACCTCACCGAATCGGTTCCCGTGCAACTCATCTGGGGTGATCAGGATGCCGTCATCCCGGTGAGCCACGCACGCATGGCGCATGCCGCGATGCCCGGCTCGCAGTTGGAGATCTTCGCCCGGTCGGGGCACTTCCCCTTCCATGACGATCCGGACCGCTTCGTCGAGGTGGTCGAGAAATTCATCGACTCCACCGCACCGGCTGAATACGACCAGGGGGCCCTGCGCCAACTGCTGCGCAGCGGACTGTCCGAGCGTTCGGTCACCGGCTCGCTCGACACCCGGGTCGCCGTGCTCGACGCCATGGGCACCGACGAGCGCAGCGCGACCTGACCGACGCTACCCGACCTAGGACCCAGCACGTCGTCGTAGAGTCGGGAGATGACCGTCGATGTGACTGTGCTGCGGGTGTTCACCGACCCGGACGGCAGCTTCGGCAATCCGCTCGGTGTTGTCGACGCCGCTTGCGTCCCGCCCGCCGAACGCCAGCGGGTTGCCACCGAATTGGGCTACAGCGAAACGATATTCATCGATCTTCCGGAGAGCGGGTCGACGACTGCGCACGCTCACATCTTCACTCCGGCCACCGAACTGCCCTTCGCCGGTCATCCGACCGTGGGTGCGGGGTGGTGGCTGCGGGAACGGGGCACACCCGTACACACCCTGCAGGTACCGGCCGGCATCGTGCAGATCAGTTACCACGACGACCTGACCACCGTCCGGGCCCGGGCCGAATGGTCGCCTGAGTTCGCCCTTCACGAGCTGCTCTCGGTCGAGGAGTTGCTGAGCAGCGATCCCGGTGACTATCCCGACGACGTCGAGCACTATCTGTGGACCTGGCTTGACCGCGACAGCGGGCAGATCCGGTCGCGGATGTTCGCCACCGATCTGGGCGTCCCGGAGGACGAGGCAACCGGATCGGCGGCAGCCCGCATCACCGACTACCTCAGCCGCGACCTGACCATTACGCAGGGGAAGGGCTCGAAGATCTACACCACCTGGACACCAGAGGGGTGGGTGCTGGTGGCCGGCCGGGTTGTCAGCGACGGCGTGCGTCAGATCGAGTGACGCTCAGCCTGACGTGCTGAGGTTGCGGTGGGCCCGCAGGTCCTCGATCTCCCGCGCGAAGTCCTCGGCCGAACTGAACGAGCGATAGACCGAGGCGAACCGCAGGTAAGCGACTTCGTCGAGGTCCCGCAGCGGACCGAGAATGGCCAAGCCGACCTCATGGCTCGGCACCTCGGGCGACCCGCCCGCCCGAACCGCGTCCTCGACCTGCTGAGCCAGTAGGTTCAGCGCGTCGTCGTCCACGTCGCGGCCCTGGCATGCCCGCCGCACACCGCGAATGACCTTCTCCCGGCTGAACGGTTCGGTGACCCCGCTGCGCTTGACGACTGCCAGTACCGCAGTCTCGACAGTGGTGAACCGGCGACCGCACTCCGGGCACGATCGGCGCCGCCGGATCGCCTGGCCCTCGTCGGTCTCCCGGGAGTCGACCACGCGGGAGTCGGGGTGACGACAGAACGGACAGTGCACGACCGCTCCTTCACCTCTGTGGTAGCCCGGTGTATCAGGCCACCCAGAGCCTACCTGCGCCGGCCGCCGACCTGCCATGGCCCGGTCCCGGCGTGCGGCGCGCACCACACCCGCCGGGCGGTCGACCGGGTCGCTTGTCCGGCACACATTTTCGCCGTGCATGGCGCGATGCCGTTCAACCGATCGGCGCGATGAGGGTCTGCCCGGCGTCCAGCGTCACCGAGTCGAGCTTGTTGAGGTCCCGAATGCGCTGCATGACCGCTCCGGCAGGTGCGTCCGGAGCGACTCGACCGGCCAGCTGCTGCAGCGTCTCCCCCGCCTGAACCTGGACCACGGCCAGCTGGTCGGGTGTCTGATCCGTGGCCACCGGTGCACCACTGAGATGGGCGACCATCCCCAGCCACAAGGTGATGAGAGCCGCCAGACCCGCCAGTGCGATGGTGACGGTGGCGCTGACCGGCCGCCGGGTGTGCGGCGCGCGCGAGAACGCCACACCGGTGCCGCGATAGTGCAGCGCCGCAGTGGCCGGCCGGGCGGGGTGTGGCCGGTACGCCCGGTCCCCGGACGGGCGCCGCCGAACGGGCGCCGAGGGGTGCACGGCTGCGCGCCGACGCGCCGGCGCTGATGCGAATGCCTGCCGATCGTCGATGACTGTCACGTCTGCTTCCTTCCTCCGGGCGCCCACTGTTCGCTCGCGTGTTCGAAATATACTCGATCATCCGTTCGAATTCCGAACATGTGAGCGAGCGTGTCCGAAGGATAAATCCGGGCACCGACAAATCCGGCCGGCCGCATTCTCGAGGTCGCCGGCCCGGTCCTGCCGACCGCGACACGCTCGAACACATGTTTGATTATCGGCGCGCACCCGACTACATTCAGGCCCATGAGCGACCGCAGTGAGACCCCGGGCACCGACGCAAGCCGCCGCGACGGGAGCACCGGCTCCGGACTGACCGAGCGGCAGCGAACCATCCTCGAGGTGATCCGCGCGTCAGTGACCAGCCGCGGCTATCCGCCGAGCATCCGCGAGATCGGCGATGCCGTGGGGCTCACCTCCACCTCGTCGGTGGCCCACCAGCTGCGCACCCTCGAACGCAAGGGCTATTTGCGCCGTGATGCCAATCGGCCGCGCGCGGTGGATGTCCGTGGTGTCGACGACGTGGCCAACGCAGTGACGACCGACGTCGCAGGTTCGGATGCCCTGCCGGAGCCGACGTTCGTGCCGGTTCTGGGCCGCATCGCGGCCGGCGGACCGATCCTGGCCGAACAGGCCGTGGAAGACGTCTTCCCGTTACCGCGTGAGCTGGTCGGCGAAGGTTCGCTCTTCCTGCTCAAAGTGGTCGGCGAATCCATGGTGGATGCGGCGATCTGCGACGGCGACTGGGTCGTGGTCCGTCAGCAGAACGTGGCCGACAATGGCGATATCGTCGCGGCGATGATCGACGGCGAGGCCACCGTGAAGACCTTCAAGCGCACCGGTGGCCAGGTTTGGCTGATGCCGCACAACCCGGCGTTCGACCCGATTCCCGGCAACGACGCAGCCATCCTGGGCAAGGTGGTCACCGTCATCCGCAAGATCTGACGATCACGGCCAGAACTGAGGCTCACTCAGCCTTGATGAAGCCGTTCGCCTGGGCCAATTCCTCACTGGCGAACCAGACTTCGGGCACCGTGTGGTCGTAGAGCGCCGATTCGGGCGTGTAGTACAAGCCGGAATGGGTGTTGGCCTTGACCACGTATCCCTCCGGCGCCTGATACGGGTCCGCCAGCGGTAGGTGAATAGCCGGTCGGCCCGGGCTCTGCACATCGGAATGAAGTTCCTCAGCGGGCTCGGCGTCCGATTCGACCGGGAACTCCTCCTCCACGACGTCGGCGGTCACGTCTTCGGATTCCGGTGGGGGCTCGGCGGCGGCGCGGCGGCGCCGGGGCGCCCCGAGCTCACCCAGATTGAGCTTCCACATCGCCTGCGACTCTTCGAGATTCACCACCGCGTGCCGGCCGGTGTCGGTGACCTCGTCGTCGGTGTCCTCGTCGTCGGTGTAGCTGTCGTCGAGTTCTTCGATCTCGGCGTACTCGTGCTCGACGGGCACCTCGTGTGGGTCGGGCTCCGCGGGCACCCGGGTGGGAGTGGTGTCGATGGCATCCTGATCGCCGTCGAACACATCCTCCGGTGTTGGCATCGCCTGGTCTTCGGAGTCCGGCGCCGACCAGCTGAAGCCTGCCGAGTGCGGAATCTCGACCCGACCGCCGTCGGGGTAGGTCGAGTAGCGCGATGCGGCCGGATCGCTGGCGGTTTCCGTCGGCCAGTGCTCGTCGTCGTAGTCCGAGTCCTCGAAATCGTCGTCGAACTCGACCTCGTCGGCCCCCCGGCGCCGCTGCAGCCGGATTAGTGCCAATGCGATCACTGCAATGAGCAACACGGCCGGGATGATGATCAGCAACCACCACCAATGCCAGGTGAAGCCCGCGGCGGACTTCGGACTTGCCGATGGTGTCTGCGGTGCGGTGGCATTGGGCACCTCAACGCCCGCCAGTGACCCGGCCAGCTCCGGCGGCTTGGTGGTGAACGTGTTCGTGGCCTTGTTCCACGAAATCTCACCGCCGCTGAACTTCTGGGTCACCACGTCGCCGTCGACGGTCTGCTCGCCGGTCGGCACTCCGAGCTGGCCGGTCGCACCGCCCAGCTTGGCCCACGCGACGTTGATCGCGCCGCGTACCACGATCGCCCCGTTGTCGGGTGTCCAGAAGATCACCGGCTTGTCCGGGGCGCTGAACGAGCTGACGCGACTGTTGGGCGCGCCACCATCGGCTTCGGTGCCGGTCGGCAGGCCCAGGTCGCCCGTCGGCCCGCCGAGGGAGTCGTATTTCGCCAGAATGGCACCGGTCACTGCGTGCGCCCCGGTCGCGGGCGAATAGAACACTTTGCCACCGGCGTAGTCCTGTGCCGCGCCGTCGCTGCCGACCGGATACTGGGCTCCTTGACGGGCACCGAGCGGTCCGGCGAGGCCGCCGGCGGCGCGCCAGGCTTCGTTGATCGCGGAGGTCGCGTCGCTCGGGACCTCGACACCGGCCAGGTCGTTGGCCAGCTCCGGTGGCACCGTCGAGAACGTCTTGGCGGTGTTGTTGTAGGAGATCTCGCCGCCGGTGAACTTCTGGTTCACCACGTCGCCGTCGTAGGTTTCGTCGCCGGTGGGCACGCCCATCGTGCCGGCCGAACCGCCCAGCTTGTCCCAGGCGGCGTTGATGGCGCCGCGGACCACCCAGGCTCCGGTGTCGGGGGTCCAGAAGATGGCCGGCTTGTCGCTGGCACTGAATGTGCTCACCTGGCTGTTCGGGCCGACCAAGCCGGGCACTTCGTCGATCGTGGGGAACCCGAGATCGCTGTCGGCCGGGCCTCCGAGGGCCTGGTACTTGTCCAGGATCGCGCCGAAGATCAGGTGCGCCCCGGTGGCGGGGGTGAAGAAGATCTTGCCGCCGGTGAAGTTCTGGCCGAACCCGTCACCGACGGGGTAGACGTCGCCGTCCTTGCTGCCCACCGGTGAGCCGTCGCCACCGGCGGCCTGCCACGCCTGGTCGATCGCATCACTCGCATCGCTTTCCGGCGTCGCGACCGCCACCGGCGCCCACAACACCGCCACCGCAGCCGTCGCGAGGACGCCGAGCGCCATCCGCCCGACGCCTCTGTTGAGACGACTTCCAAGCCAGGTCATGCATTCTCCCCGTGGTTGCGGTCAAGATGCCTCTTCTTATCCTCCGGGTCAACTGTGCGTCAGCAGTCCGCGACACGCGGCGATATCCGAGATAAGACACGCCGATGACGGCGCAAAGCACCCGAAAAGTCGAGCACAGGCATCGGTGGTGGATGCCACGGACCCCCACCACACGGGTGGCGGAGATTAAAACCGCAGTTCAGAGCCGATGGCTCAGGCCCGCCAAGGGCGGGCCAGCTAGACGCCCAGGCTGCGGCCGATGATCTCCTTCATGATCTCCGTCGTCCCGCCGTAGATGGTCTGCACACGGGCGTCCAGGAAGGCACGGGCGACGTTGTACTCACGCATGTAGCCGTACCCGCCGTGCAACTGCAGGCACCGGTCCACGAGCCGCACCTGCGCCTCGGTGGAGTACCACTTGGCCATCGCGGCCTGCTCGGCGGTGAGCTTGTCCTCCAGGTGCAGGCGGATGAACTCGTCGACCATGATCCGGTTGACGGTCGCCTCGGTGGCCAGTTCAGCCAGCACGAAGCGGCTGTTCTGGAACGAGCCGATCGGCTTGCCGAAAGCCTTGCGCTCCTTGGTGTACTGGATGGTCTCCTCCAGCACCGCCTCCATCGCGGCCATCGCCATGATGGCGATCGAGATGCGCTCCTGCGGCAGGTTCTGCATCAGGTAGATGAAGCCCTGCCCTTCCTCACCGAGCAGGTTCTCCACCGGCACCTTGACGTCGGTGAACGACAGTTCGGCGGTGTCCTGGGCGTCCAACCCGATCTTGTCCAGATGGCGGCCGCGTTCGAAGCCCTCCATGTCGCGCTCGACGACCAGCAGCGAGAAGCCCAGCGCGCCCTTGTCGGGATCGGTCTGCGCGACCACGATCACCAGGTCGGAGTTGATGCCGTTGGTGATGAACGTCTTCGAACCGTTGAGAATGTAGTGGTCACCCTGCTTGACCGCGCGGGTCTTGATGCCCTGCAGATCGCTACCGGTGCCGGGCTCGGTCATGGCGATGGCGGTGATCAGCTCGCCGGTGCAGAATTTCGGCAGCCAGCGCTGCTTCTGCTCCTCGTTGGCCAGCCGCAGCAGGTACGGCGCGACGACGTCGTTGTGCAGTGAGAAGCCCAGTCCGCTGAACCGGCCCGCCACCGTCTCCTCCACGAGGATGGTGTTGTAGCGGAAGTCGGCGTTGCCGCCACCGCCGTATTCCTCCGGCACTGCCATCCCGAGGAAACCTTGTTTGCCTGCCTCGAGCCAGACGCCGCGATCGACGATCTTGTCCTTCTCCCACTGGTCGTGGTAGGGCGCCACATGCCGCTCGAGGAACGCGCGGTAGGACTCGCGGAACAGCTCGTGCTCCGGCTCGAACAAGGTCCGCTCGTACTTGATGGCACTGCCCATGAATAGCCCCTCCAGGAGTCGCTGCGCGTTCTTGCGACGAGGATAGACCAACCGGATGGTTGGTTGGTCTCGGGGTCCCGCGACCTGGGCATAGACTCCGGCCATGGGTCGCACCAGCCTCACCCACTGGGGTGCTTTCACTGCCGCTGTCGCAGGCGGCGAGATCACCGGGGTGAGCCCACTGGCCGGCGATGCTGACCCCTCTCCCCTGCTCGGCAACATCCCCGGATCGGTGCGCCACGAGTCCCGGATCAGCACCCCGGCGATCCGGGCCGGATGGCTGCGCGACGGGCCGGGCCCCAGTACCGCCAGGGGCGCCGACGAGTTCGTGGCGGTGGGCTGGGACGAGCTCACCGAAACGCTCGCCGGCGAACTGCGCCGGGTGGTCGACACCTACGGCAACGAGGCCATCTACGGCGGTTCCTACGGCTGGGCCAGTGCGGGACGGTTCCATCACGCCCAGAGCCAGGTGCATCGCTTCCTGAAAATGCTTGGCGGATACACGTTTTCGCGCCACTCCTACAGCCTGGGCGCAACCGGGGTGATCATGCCGCGGGTGGTCGGGACCCACGACGACCTGTTCAAACGCTCCACCGAATGGAATGTGATCGTCGAGCACACCGAGCTGTTGGTGTGCTTCGGTGGGGTCAACCTGAAGAACACCGGCATCAACCACGGGGGCACCACCGGCCATCCGGCTCGCGATGCGCTGCGCCGGTTCCGGGACAAGGGCGGTCAGATCATCTCGATCAGCCCGCTGCGCAGCGATGTCGACGGTGACTGCCGGTGGCTTCCCGCGATACCGGGCACCGACGTGGCGATCATGTTGGCACTGGCCTACGTGCTGGCCACCGAGGACCTCGCCGATCGCGATTTTGTCGGCGCCTACTGCACCGGCTACGAGCGGTTCGAACGGTACCTGCTGGGCCTCGACGACGGTGAGCCGAAGTCGCCGCAGTGGGCGGCGCGGCTGTGCGGCCTGGATGCGGGCACGCTGACCGACCTAGCCCACCGGATGGCCGCCCAGCGCACCATCGTCACGGTCAGCTGGTCGCTGCAACGGCTGCGGTTCGGCGAGCAGGCCCCGTGGATGGGTCTGACATTGGCGGCGATGCTGGGCCAGATCGGGCTTCCGGGAGGAGGTTTCGGCCACGGCTACGGCTCGATGAACGAACCCGGCCTGCCGCCCCTGCGCGTTCGCCTGCCGTCCCTGCCGCAAGGCCACAACCCGGTGACCACGTTCATCCCGGTCGCGGCGGTCAGTGACATGCTCCTGCATCCCGGCGAGCAGTTCGCCTACAACGGCCGCACGCTGACCTACCCGGACATCCGCTGCGTGTACTGGGCCGGCGGCAACCCCTTCCACCATCATCAGAACCTGCCGAGACTGCGCCGCGCGCTGGCCCGGGTGGACACCGTCGTGGTCCACGATCCGTACTGGACACCGATGGCCCGGCACGCCGACATCGTGGTCCCGTCCACCACGGCGTTCGAACGCGATGACTACTCCGGGTCACGAAATGATCCGCTGCTCGTCGCGATGCCGGCACTGACCGCGCCCTATGCCGAGTCTCGCGACGACTACACCACGTTCGCCGCGCTGGCCGAAAAGCTCGGGTTCGGCGAGCGGTTCACCCAAGGACGCGACGCCCGGCAGTGGTTGGCGCACATGTACGACGCGTGGTCGGCCGAAATCGACTTCGCCGTCCCGGATTTCGAGCAATTCTGGGCTGACGGATTCGTGCGCCTCCCGGTCGAGGCGGGCCTGACCCTGCTGGCCGACTTCCGGGCCGATCCGCGTGCGCATCCGCTCGCCACCCCGAGCGGCAGGATCGAGATCTTCTCCAGCGAGATCGACGGATTCGGATACCCCGACTGTGCGGGTCACCCCCGCTGGTACGAGCCCCTCGAATGGCTGGGCGGCGAACGCGCCGAGCGGTTCCCGCTGCACCTGATCGCCAACCAGCCCGCCACCCGACTACACAGCCAGCTCGACGGCGGCGCGGTCAGCCAGGGAGCGAAAGTACAAGGCCGCGAACCGATCCGGATACACCCCAGTGATGCCGCGGCACGCGGGTTATCCGACGGCGAGGTGGTGCGGGTGTTCAACGACCGCGGGTCATGTCTGGCCGGCGTGGTGGTCGACGAGGCTCTGCGACCCCGGGTGGTGCAGTTGCCGACCGGCGCGTGGTACGACCCGCTGGACCCGTCGGACCCGGACTCGCTGTGCGTGCACGGCAACCCCAACGTGCTGACCGACGACGCCGGGACCTCGTCGCTCGCCCGCGGCTGCACCGGCGCGGCTGTGCTGGTGCAGGTCGAGAGATTCACCGAGCCGCTGCCGCCGGTGCGCGCTCACCAGCCGCCGGTCATCCGATGACCGAGAAGATCACCGTGATCGAGCGCGACGTACTGATCTCGTTCGGTTTCGAGGATATGAACCGCTACCACGGCGGCGGATCGCCGGCCGGTGTGGCGACCGCCTTCAAGGTGTTGCAACGCGCCTTCGCGGTACTGTCCCCCGACGCTGCGCCGCCCCGGCGCTCGGTGACGATCAGGACGGCGTTTCGCGGCCCCGGCGCCCGCGACGGGTTCGAGGCGGTCACCCGCGCGGTCACCGACGACCGCTTCACCCTCGACCGCACGCTGGTGCGCACCGATCTGGGCCGGCTGCGCGAGGACTTCGTCTTCGAAGTCGGCATCGACGCCAATACCGTCGCGATGACACTGCGAGAAGGCTTTGTCACCGCGGCGTTCATCGACCTGGCGCGCACGCCCGACCGTACCGCCGAGCAGGAGCGGCGCCTAGACGTGCTCAAAGCGCAACTGGCCCAACGCCTGCTGGCCGCGCCCGCCGACGAGGTCTACCAGCTCGGCTGACCGTTCACCGGGGTTCCGGCCAGGAAGAGCACGCCGTCGCCCGCGACGGCGCTAGACGTTCGGGCTGGAACGAACGCAGCCTGTCCCGGCCCGAGGGCGACATCGTCGATGCTGACTTCGCCCTGCACACAGAGCGCGATCACGGGCCCCTCGTCGCAGATCACGCCTCGGCCTTCGACGACCAGTCTGGTGAGATGGAAATCGGGCACGGGTACATCGATCCGCGCGGTCTGCACGGACCATCGCGGCTGTGCCAACTCGGTGAACTCCGCGATGCGGAGCAGTTCGGGCACATCGACATGCTTGGCCGTCAAGCCGCACCGCAATACGTTGTCGCTGTTGGCCATGATTTCGACGGCGGTGCCACGCAGGTACGCATGTACGGTTCCAGCGTCGAGGTAGACACACTCACCGGGTGACAGATGCACGTAGTTGAGAAGCACCGTGAGCAACACACCGACGTCGCAACCGTGGTCGCGATATGCCAGCCGGGCAGCCAGAAGGGGGCCGTCGGTCGCGCGCGCCGCCCGACGCGCAAGCGCCTCGACAGCCGCCCAGGGCTCCGGATGGGTCAGCACGGCGGTGAACGCGGCACGAATCGGTTCGGGCTGGGCCAGGGCATCTTCGATAAAAGTGAGCTCAGGCAGCGCCAATTCGGCGAGAAGCGCTCGCGATTGGGCCACCGGCTGGAATCCGCACATCGCGTCGAAGGGTGTGAGAGCGAAGAGCAGCTCGGGCTTGTGGTTGGGGTCGCGGTAGTTGCGTCCCGGTGCGCTCCTGGGTATTCCCGCAGCCTCCTCCGCGGCGAAACCGGCGTCGGCCTGTTGGCGGGTCGGGTGCACCTGGATCGACAAAGCCTTGTCGGCGGCGAGGATTTTCAGCAGAAACGGAAGCCGCCCCCGAACCGCCCGGCGACGGACGGCCCGAGGGCGGCTTGGGGGTCACGGGCCAGCAGCTGGTCAAGCGCTATCCCGTGCGAGGGGACCGGGCTCGGCGCCTCGGGATGCGCGCCGAACCAGATTTCGGCGACGCGCCGTCCGTCGCTCGGCCGACCCAGGAGTTCGGGTATGGCCGTGTGGGAACCCCAGTCGTAATGGCGTTGGACGCCTTCGACAGCCACGACTCGAGTCGCCATGACACCTCACTCACATCGACCGGACGAGCAGCGACAAGCGGCGTTTCTTCTTCCGGCCCGGAGCTTCGTTGACCGGGATCCATCAGGACTTACGACTGCGCCCGCCCGCACGAGCCGTCAACGCGCGGCTGTAGTCGCCAACAGCATAAACGTCGCTGATCAATGTCTCGCGTCGACAATTCCGTCCGTGAGCAGAGCGGCCGACCAGCGAATTGCGCAGCGGCCACACCCGTCCGGAACCGTTGGGTCGATTGCGCTTGATCACACCGGGGTGACGCGACGGCGTTCGACGTGGTGGCCGAAAGTTCCGGTACAGCACCGCTGTCCGGCTGACCGGCCCTAGGCCGTCACGTATTGGCGCAAGCCGGCGGCAAGTGCAGCGGGGACCCGGGCTTTGAGCCGGGTTCCGGCCTCGGTGTGTTCGGTGGCGTCGACATGGCCGTCGTTGTGCAGCCGGGCCACCAAATCGCCCCGGTCGTAGGGAATCGTCACGTCGACGGTGACCTCCCGGGGCTCGACGAGTTCACTGAGCCGGGTGCGCAGGCGGTCGATGCCTTCCCCGGTGCGCGCCGAGACGAACACCGCCCCGGACAGGGCGCGGCGCAGCTGCGCCAGCGTGAGCTCATCGGCGGCATCGATCTTGTTGACTACCAACAACTCCGGGGCCGGCGGTGCGTGGTGGTCGTTCTGCACCTCGCGGAGGACCTCGCGGACCGCCTCGATCTGGGCCATCGGGTTGGAGTCGGATCCGTCGACCACGTGCACCAGCAGGTCGGCGTCGACGACCTCTTCCAGGGTGGACCGGAACGCCTCCACCAGCTGGGTCGGCAGGTGCCGGACGAATCCGACGGTGTCGGTCAGGACGAACTGACGGCCGTCGTCGAATTCCCCACGGCGCGTTGTGGGTTCGAGGGTGGCGAACAGCGCGTTCTGGACCAGCACACCGGCACCGGTCAGCGCGTTGAGCAGGCTGGACTTACCCGCGTTGGTGTAGCCGACGATCGCGATCGACGGCACGTCGCTGTGCAGCCGGCGGCTGCGCTGGGTGTCACGGACCTGCTTCATGTCCTTGATCTCCCGGCGCAGCTTGGACATCCGCTCCCGGATCCGGCGCCGGTCGGTCTCGATCTTGGTCTCACCCGGGCCACGGGTTCCGACACCGCCACCGCTGCCACCGGCACGGCCGCCGGCCTGCCGCGACATCGACTCGCCCCAGCCCCGCAGCCTGGGCAACATGTACTGCATCTGGGCCAGCTCCACCTGCGCCTTGCCCTCGCGGCTGCTGGCGTGCTGGGCGAAGATGTCCAGGATCAGCGCGGTGCGGTCGACGACCTTGACCTTGACGACCTTCTCCAGCGCGTTGAGCTGTGCGGGACTCAGTTCGCCGTCGCAGATCACCGTGTCGGCGCCGGTGGCGATGACGGTCTGGCGCAGCTCCTGAGCCTTGCCGGAGCCGATGTAGGTGGACGGGTCGGGCTTGTCGCGGCGCTGGATGAGCCCTTCGAGCACCTCGGAGCCCGCGGTCTCAGCCAGGGCGGCGAGTTCGGCGAGGCTGGCGTCGGCGTCGGCCGCGCTGCCCTCGGTCCACACCCCGACCAGCACGACGCGCTCCAGGCGCAACTGGCGGTATTCGACTTCGGAGACGTCGGCGAGTTCGGTGGACAGCCCGGCGACGCGGCGCAGCGCGGCGCGGTCCTCGAGAGCGAGTTCGCCGACGCTCGGGTCGGCGGGAGAATCAGGTCTGGTCATAACTGGTACCGATGGTGTCACGCACATACAACGTCGCGCATCCCAATAACGTCCCCACCCCCGGAATCAGTGTTGGGCCGCCCACCACGCGTCGGCCACCTCGCCGCCGGCCACCAACACCGAGGGGCCGCGAAGGAAGCTGGTCGTGTCGTTGACCTCGACGGTGACCTCGCCGCCGGGAATCCGCACCCGCAGCACACCGGTCGGCCTGCCGAGATGCTCGAGTGCGGCGACCGCGGCGGCGACCGTGCCGGTGCCACAGGAGCGGGTCTCGCCGACGCCGCGTTCGTGCACGCGCATGTGCACCGAGTCGTCGACCGGCGGAGTCAGTATTTCGACGTTGACGCCGTCGGGGAACTGGCCGTGGTCGAACTCGACGGGTGCGCCGACGTCGAGGGCGGCCAGACCCGCCTCGGTCAGCTCGGGATCCAGGCAGGCCAGGTGCGGGTTACCGACGTCGACACCGACACCGGTGAACCGTCGGCCGCCCACGATGGCGGCACCGGAGCCGAGCCGGTTGACCTTGCCCATCTCGACGGTGACCTCGGCGTCGAGGGAGTCCGCGTGGTGCACGATCACCGGGCGTGGCCCGGCCAGCGAACCGACCACGAATGCGTCGCGATCCTCCAGGCCGCTGGCCCGCAGGTAGTGGGCGAACACCCGCACTCCGTTGCCGCACATCTGGGCGAACGAACCGTCGGCATTGCGGTAGTCCATGTACCAGTCGCCGGCCTCGACGCCTTCGGGCAGTCGGTCGAGCACGCCGGCCGCTACCACCGCACCTGCGGTGGTCACCCGCAGCACGCCGTCGGCGCCCAATCCGCGACGGCGATCGCACAGCGCAGCGACGGCGGCGGGCGCCAGATCCAGCTGCGCGTGCAGGTCGGGCAACACCACGAAGTCGTTCTGCGTGCCGTGCCCTTTGGCGAAGATCACCCGTTCAGGATACGTCCCGCCACCGCGCGATCACCTCGTCGGCGAGCCCGGGCGCCGCCCCGTCGAGCCAGTGCACGCGGTGGTCGCGGCGAAACCACGACCGCTGTCGGCGCACGTAACGGCGGGTACCGATGAAGGTGAGTTCACGGGCCTCGGCGAACTGCTCGTCGGTGCCGCCGGCGTCGAGAGCGGCGATCACCTGGGCGTACCCGAGCGCACGGGCGGCGGTGACCCCGTCGCGCAGACCGCAGTCCAGCAGGCCGAGCACCTCGTCGACCAGGCCCGCGGCGAACATGTCGTCGGTGCGTTGCGCCAGTCGCTCGTCGAGGACGGTGGTCTCCCAGTCCAATCCGATGATGACCGTGTCCCAGCGGGGCGCCCCGATGCGCGGGGCCGACGCGGCGAAAGGCTGTCCGGTCAGCTCGACCACTTCCAGTGCCCGCACGATCCGGCGGCCGTCGGTGGCCAGGATCGCGGCCGCGGCGGCGGGGTCGCGGTCGGCGAGTTCGGCGTGCAGTGCGGCCACCCCACCTCGGCCAGCCGCAGCTCCCAGCGCGCGCGCACCCGCGGGTCGGTGGCCGGGAACGCCCAGTCGTCGAGCAGCGATTGGATGTAGAGCATCGACCCACCGACGATCAGCGGGACCGACCCGCGGGCCGTGATCGCCTCGACATCGGCGGCGGCAGCCTCCTGGTAGCGCGCGACGGTCGCGGTTTCGGTGATGTCGAGGACGTCGAGCTGATGATGCGGGATGCCGCGGCGTTCGGCGACGGGAAGCTTGGCGGTGCCGATGTCCATGCCGCGGTACTGCTGCATGGCGTCGGCATTGATGACTTCGACGCTGATCTCCCCGCCCAGCCGTTCGGCCACGTCGAGCGCCAGCTGTGACTTGCCGGTGCCGGTGGGACCGATGACGGCGATCGGTCTGATCCTGGTCACGGGACCCACACGCCGACGAAGTAACCCACCCCGTAGGGCGCGCTGCGGACCAGTTCCCGGGCGGCGCGTGGCCCGGGACCGGCCAGCCCCGCCAGCACCTGGTAGGCCACGCGGCCGACGACAGCGTTCGGCAGCGCATCGAGCGCGCCGGTGTCGCCTGCGGCGAGCGCGGAGTCGAGGGCCGCCTGCAGCGGCGCGGCGCCGGGGTCGTAGCCGCCGGGAGCGGGCGGTGTCAGTGTGTTCGCGCCGTCGGCGACCACCAGCACACCGACGGGGTCGGCGACGGCGTCGATCTCGGCGCGCAACGCTCGGCCGTGAGCCAGCGCCGACGCGCTGTCAGTTTCGGCGCGAAACACCCGCACCTGAGCTCGCGCGGCCGGGTTGGCCTGCCCGCGAAGCCAGCCGGCGAACAGCGCGCACAACGGCAGGGCACGCACCGCCGGGGGTGCGTCCGGGGCCAGCGCGATGTCGACGTTCACCCCGTACCCGGCGAATGTGCCGCGGGTGTCGGCCTCGATGACCTGATCAGCGGCGCCCACGCCGACCGCGATCCAGCGGTCGGGCAGCTCGGCGGCCGCCGCCACCGCGGCGGCGCGGATATCGGCCACCTCGGCGGCGGCCGCACCGGCCAGCTCGGGAACCAGAACCGGCGCCGACGGCGTCAGGGCAATGGCGCTCAACACGCCTCACACGCTAGTGGCCGTCAGCCGGGGACATTCTCGGTGGCGGACTGCGCACTGGAGGCGGCCTCCCCGCTGGCCAGTGCCGCGGTGGCGACGATCATCACCGCGACCGCGGCGATGAGAATGAACCAGCCGGTCTCACCGGGCCGCAAGGTCTCGCCGAGCACGAAGATGCCCAGCACCGAGCCCACCACCGGTTCGGCGACGGTCATCGTCGGCAACGACGCCGCCATCGCACCAGCCCGGAACGCGGACTGTTGCCAGGCGGTCGCAGCGACCGCCACCAGCGCCCAGGCGTAGAGCTCCGGGGTGCTCAGCATCGCCCAGATGCCGTGGTCGAGGCGGTCGACGACGCCCTTGGTGAGCACCGCGAACAGTCCCCACAACGATCCGGAGACCAGCGCGAGGAGTACCGCGGCGGCGGGCCGCCCGGACAGGACCCTGGCGCCCAGCACGCACAGCACCACGGCGGGGCCCATGATCGCGGCCACCCAGATCCATAGTCCGAGCCCGGCGCGGGAATGCCCTTCGGTCGGATTGCCGACGGTGACGATCACCGCCACCGACACGGCCAGCAGCACCGCCCACATCCACTGCACCCGGCTGATGCGCCGGTGCGCGAAATAGGCGCTCAGCGGCAGCGCGAACAGCAGCGAGGTGACCAGCAGTGCCTGCACCAGCAGCACAGACCCGAAGGCCAGCGCAGCGGCCTGAAACCCGAACCCCGCTCCCCCGACCAGGCTGCCCAACCACCAGGTTTTGTCGCGCAGCAGGCGGGTGAACAGCTCGACATGGCCGACGTCCTCATCGGTGACGTCGTGCGCGGAGCGTTGCTGAATCACGTCCCCGATCGCGATGAACAGAGCGGCGCACAACGCCAGGAGGGCAGCGATGTCCGCTCGTGCCATGACCGATCTCCTCCGCCCTCGAATGGGCCAGCCTGCCCGCCGATCGGTGCCCGGTGCAACCCCAGACCACCCAACCCGGGGGCACGGGTCGACTCAACCTGGTTCAATACCAACGAGGACGGCTGCCCGCAATCCGGCACCGTCGACCATGCAGTGGCGCCGCGTCGCGCGGCAGATGCGCGGGCTTCCCCGCGCGGAGGGTAGGTGAGGCGAGTCCATGGCCATCGATGAACCGAACGCCGGCGGCCCACCCAGGCCGGCTCCCCGTCCTGGTCCGCCGCGACCCGTTCCCAAGCCCCACCCACCAGCCGCGCCGGTGGCCGCGCCACCGTCCAGCGATCCGCACCGGTTCGGGCGCGTGGACGACGACGGCACCGTCTGGCTGATCACCGCCGCCGGCGAGCGGACGATCGGGTCGTGGCAGGCCGGTGACACCGAGGCCGCCTACGCCCACTTCGGCCGGCGGTTCGAGGATCTGGCCACCGAGGTCACGTTGATGGAGACCAGGCTGGCGTCGGGTGCCGGCGACGCCCGCAAGATCAAGGCAGCCGCCGCCGCATTGGCCGAAACCCTGCCCACGGCAAGCGTTCTGGGCGATCTGGATGCGCTGACCGCACGTCTGGCGGCAATCCGCGACCATGCCGAGGAGACCGCCGCGGCCGACCGTGCCCGTCGTGACGAACACCGTGCCGAGCAAACCTCCCGCAAGGAGGCTCTGGCCGCCGAGGCCGAGGAGTTGGCTGCCAACGCCACCCAGTGGAAGGCCGCCGGCGACCGGTTACGGACCATCCTCGACGAGTGGCGCACCATCACCGGCCTGGACCGCAAGACTGACGACGCATTGTGGAAGCGCTATTCGGCCGCCCGCGAGACGTTCAACCGTCGGCGAGGCTCGCACTTCGCCGATCTCGACCGTGAGCGCGCCGGGGCCCGGCAGGCCAAGGAGGCGCTGTGCCAGCGGGCCGAGGAGCTGTCGGGATCGACGGACTGGGCGGCGACGGCCGGTGCGTTTCGTGATCTGCTCACCCAGTGGAAGGCTGCCGGGCGGGCGGCCAAGGATGTCGACGACGCGCTGTGGCATCGGTTCAAGGCCGCTCAGGACACCTTCTTCGCCGCCCGCAACGCGGTCAGCGCCGAACGTGACGCGGAGTTCACGGCCAATGCGTCCGCGAAGGAAGCGCTGTTGGCCGAGGCGGAGAAACTCGACACCGCCAACCTTGACGCCGCTCGCGCGGCGCTGCGGACGATCACCGACAAGTGGGACGCCATCGGCAAGGTCCCCCGCGAGCGGGCCCCGAATTGGAGCGCCGACTGCGGGCGGTGGAGAAGAAGATCCGCGACGCAGTCGACTCCAGTCGCGTCGATCCGGAGGCGCAGGCTCGTGCCGAGCAGTTCCGTGCCCGCGCCGAGCAGTATCAGCGGCAGGCGGAGAAGGCCGCGGCGGCGGGCCGCACCAAGGATGCCGAGCAGGCCCGGGCCAGTGCCGAGCAGTGGCAGCAGTGGGCGGACGCGGCCGCCGAGGCACTGGGCAAGCGCCGCTAGGGCGCGTCCTCCGCGGGCGGCTGCTGGCCGCCTCGCTCGCGGCGGTCCACATCCTCTAGGAGGGTGCGGGACTGACGCTGGGCGGCCTCGTCGCGCCGCTGCGCTTCGGCGGCCAGCTGCACCGCAGTGCGCGTCCAGACCACCCGCGCCCAGTGGAAGGTCAGCAGGATGACCGCGAACCAGCCGATCAGCAGCCCGATCCCGGGGCCGGGGTGACCGTGCGCCGCGGTCTGGCGCGACCACACCGCCAGCAGTCCGAGCGCGCTGGCCAGTGCCGATCCCGCCAGGGCGATCCAGGCCAACGCCCAGCGGCGGGTCAGCAGCGCCAGCATCGAGAACCCGACGCCGAACACCAGCGCGAGCCAGCTGAAGATCCGTGACGGGAGGGCGATGCCCACACTGAGCGCCTTGTCATCGCCCATGAGCACGTCGACCCCGCGGGCGCTGCCGGTGTGCGGCAGGATCAGCGACACCAGCAGGATGAACACCAGGATCGCCACGACCATGGCCCGGGCGCCGGGCTGGATCTCGCCGGCGACCTTGCGCTCGGCCGCCTCGATCTCCGAGCGGTAGTCCTCCCAGCTGTCATCGTTGTGACGACTCATCGCGCACATCCCGTCGTCTCCTCGGGGCGAGGTCGACCCACCGGAGGTAGTCCCAACCCGACGGTGCGGGGGCGCTGCCCGGTGGCATGGGCGTCGCCGGCCCGAGTGCGGCGGTAGCTGCGCAGCGGCGCATCAGCGATGAGGTGGTGCGGCGCGGCACCGGTCACCGTGGTGGTGACGATGTCGCCGGGACGCACCGTGGTCTGCCCCGGCGTGAAGTGGACCAGCCGGCCATCGCGGGCCCGCCCGCTCATCCGGGCGGTGCTGGCATCCTTGCGCCCCTCGCCGGTGGCCACCAGCAGTTCGACCTCGGTGCCGATCTGGGCCTTGTTCTCCTCCAGCGAGATCGCTTCCTGGAGCTCGATAAGCCGTTGATAACGTTCCTGCACAACAGCTTTGGGCAGCTGATCGGGCAACTCGGCGGCCGGTGTGCCGGGCCGCTTGGAGTACTGGAAGGTGAACGCCGCACTGAACCGGGCTGCGCGCACCACATCGAGGGTGGCGGCGAAGTCCTCCTCGGTCTCGCCGGGGAAGCCGACGATGATGTCGGTGGTGATAGCGGCGTGTGGCATGGCGGCGCGCACCCGGTCGATGATGCCGAGATACTTCTCGGCCCGGTAGGACCGGCGCATCGCCTTGAGCATGCGGTCGGAGCCGGACTGCAGCGGCATGTGCAACGCGGGGCAGACGTTCGGGGTCTGCGCCATCGCCTCGATCACGTCGTCGGTGAACTCGGCCGGATGCGGTGAGGTGAAGCGGACCCGTTCCAGGCCGTCGACGTCACCGCAGCGGCGCAGCAGCGTGGCGAATGCGCCGCGATCGCGAGGCGTTCCGGGGTCGGCGAAGGACACCCCGTAGGCGTTGACGTTCTGGCCGAGCAGGGTGATCTCCAGCACGCCCTGGTCGACCAGCGATCGCACTTCGGCCAGGATCTCGTCGGGGTGGCGGTCCACTTCCTTGCCCCGCAGCGACGGCACGATGCAGAACGTGCAGGTGTTGTTGCAGCCCACCGAAATGGAAACCCATGCGGCATAGGCAGATTCGCGCGCGGCCGGCAGTGTCGACGGAAATTCCCGCAGCGACTCGGCGATCTCGACCTGAGCTTGCCGGTTGTGCCGGGCCCGATCCAACAGGGCGGGCAGGGATCCGATGTTGTGGGTGCCGAACACGACGTCGACCCAGGGCGCCTTCTCCAGCACGCTGTCGCGGTCCTTCTGGGCCAGACAGCCCCCGACGGCGATCTGCATGTCAGGGTCGGCCTGCTTGCGCGGCGCCAGGTGGCTGATGTTGCCGTACAGCTTGTTGTCAGCGTTCTCCCGGACCGCGCAGGTGTTGAACACCACCACGTCGGCGTCGGCGTTGTCGGCCGCCCGACGATATCCGGCTGCCTCCAGCAACCCGGCGAGACGCTCGGAATCGTGGACGTTCATCTGACAGCCGTAGGTCCGGACCTGGTAGGTGCGCCCGTCCGCCCGGTCGGGCGTGTCGCCCGCCGGCTGGTCGTTGGTCAGCACCGATGTCACCCGCTCATCGTACGGAGCGGCCCCGCTGCGGGAGAAATCGCCGGATCGGCCAACGCTGCGCAAACTGTGGGTTAGCTGGGTATGGTCAGAGCCTATGGGGCGCAGCGGCGGGGAGCCGATGATTTCGATCAAGGGCGTCAATAAACACTTCGGCGACCTGCACGTGCTCAAGGACATCGACCTCGAGGTGGATCGGGGCCAGGTGGTGGTGGTACTCGGGCCGTCCGGCTCGGGCAAGTCGACGTTGTGTCGAACCATCAACCGGTTGGAGACCACCGACTCCGGCACCATCACGATCGACGGCGACCAATTGCCTTCGGAGGGGCGCAAACTCGCGCAACTGCGGTCGGATGTGGGCATGGTTTTCCAGTCCTTCAACCTGTTCGCGCACAAGACGATCCTGGAAAACGTCATGCTGGCGCCGGTGAAGGTCCGCAAGGTGGGCAAGGACAAGGCGCGCGAGGAGGCCATGGCACTGCTGGAGCGGGTGGGAGTGGCCAACCAGGCGGAGAAGTATCCCGCCCAGCTCTCCGGCGGCCAGCAACAGCGGGTGGCCATCGCGCGGTCGTTGGCGATGAATCCCAAGGTGATGCTCTTCGATGAGCCGACCAGCGCGCTGGACCCGGAAATGATCAACGAGGTGCTGGCGGTCATGAGTTCGCTCGCCTCTGACGGCATGACGATGGTAGTGGTGACCCACGAGATGGGTTTCGCCCGCCGCGCCGCCGACCGGGTGGTGTTCATGGCCGACGGGGCGATCGTGGAGGACGCCCCGCCCGCCGAGTTTTTCGACAACCCACGTTCGGACCGCGCCAAAGACTTCCTCGGCAAGATCCTCAACCACTAGGGCGAAAGGAACACTTCATATGCCTTCCACCTCATGGCGCCGGCTCGGTGCCGTTGTGCTGGCCGCCGCAATGCCGTTCGCAGCAACCGCCTGCGGTGGGGGCAGCGGCGGTGGCGGTGGCGACACGATCGTCATCGGCACCAAGTTCGACCAGCCCGGCCTCGGTCTGAAGAACCCCGACGGCACGATGAGCGGCTTCGACGTCGACGTGGCCAAGTACGTCGCCAAGGAACTCGGCTATCCCGAGGACAAGATCGAGTGGAAGGAATCGCCGTCCGGACAGCGCGAGACGCTGATCCAGAACGGGCAGGTGAAGTACATCGTCGCGACGTACTCGATCACCGACAGCCGCAAGGAGAAGGTCAGCTTCGCCGGGCCCTACCTGGTCACCGGGCAGAGCCTGCTGGTCAAGGCCGACAACACCGACATCACCGGTGCCGAATCGCTGCAGAACAACAAGAAGCTGTGCTCGGTCAGCGGTTCGACCCCCGCCCAGCGGATCAAGGACAAGTACCCCGGCGTGCAGCTGCAGCAGTACGACACCTACTCCGCCTGCGTGGAAGCGCTGAAGAACGGCGCGATCGACGCCGTGACCACCGACGAGGTGATCCTGGCCGGCTACGCCGCACAGTCCCCCGGCGCGTTCAAGATCGTCGGCGAGCCATTCTCCGAGGAGAACTACGGCATCGGCTTGAAGAAGGACGACACCGAGTTGTGCACCAAGATCACCGATGCCCTCAAGAAGATGGAGTCCGACGGCTCCTGGAAGGCAGCGTTCGAGAAGAACCTCGGCCCCGCCGGGATCGCCACCCCGGCACCGCCCACGCCCGCCGCCTGCTGAGACGCAGAGCACGTGGAGGTCTTCAGCGAGTACCGCGGCCAGATCTTCGAGGCCTTCTGGACCACGGTGCAGCTCACGGTGTTCTCCGCGATCGGAGCGCTGATCCTCGGTACGGTGCTGGCCGCCATGCGGCTGGCACCCGTGCCGATGCTCAACTGGCTGGGTACTACCTACGTCAACGTGGTGCGCAACACCCCGCTGACGCTGATCATCCTGTTCTGTTCCTTCGGCCTGGCCCAGACCCTGGGCATCACCCTGGTCGACCCGAAATCACCGACGTCGATCGCGGACAGCAACTTTCGCCTCGCCGTGCTCGGATTGACGTTCTACACCGCGTCTTTCGTGTGTGAGACGATCCGCGCCGGGGTGAACACCGTGCCTCTCGGTCAGGCCGAAGCGGCCCGCTCGCTGGGGTTCACGTTCGGCCAGAACTTGCGGATAATCCTGCTGCCGCAGGCTTTTCGTTCGGTCATCATCCCGCTCGGCTCGGTGCTGATCGCACTGACGAAGAACACCACCATCGCCTCGGCAATCGGGGTGGCCGAGGCGGCGTTGCTGATGAAGGAGATGATCGAGAACACCGCGGCGCTGATCACCGTCGGCACGATCTTCGCCGTCGGCTTCGTGATCCTGACACTGCCGCTGGGGCTGCTGTTCAGCTGGCTGGGCAAGCGGCTGGCGGTGGTGCGGTAATGAGCGCTTGCGCGAAGAACCGGAGACACCGATGAGCGCTTGCGCGAAGAACCGGAGACACCGATGAGCGCTTGCGCGAAGAGCCGGAGACACCGATGAGCACAGCCTCTGTTCTCTTCGACGCGCCGGGCCCGCGGGCCCGGGTCCGTAACCGGATCGTGTCGGTGGTGACCGTCGTCGTGGTCGCCCTGGTGGCGTGGGCGGTCATCGCCAAGCTGGCCGGCAAGGGGCAGCTGACTGCAGCCAAGTGGCAGCCGTTCCTGACCGCCAATCTGTGGAAGACCTACGTGCTGCCGGGTATCGAGGGCACCCTGAAGGCGGCGGCACTGTCGATCGTGCTGGCGCTGATACTGGGCTTTTTGCTCGGTGTCGGCCGGTTGTCGCACAAGGCCGTCATCCGGTTGCCGTCGGCGGTGATCGTCGAGTTCTTCCGGGCTGTTCCGGTGCTGATCATGATGATCTTCGCGTACTTCCTGTTCGCTCTCTACGATGCCTTTCCGTCGAAGAACCTGGCGCTGGCCGGCGTGGTCACCGGATTGACGCTCTACAACGGCGCAGTGATCGCCGAGATCGTCCGGGCCGGGGTGGCTTCGCTGCCCCGCGGCCAGAGCGAGGCGGCCGCCGCGCTGGGCCTGCGCTGGGGCCAGACCATGCGTTCGATCCTGTTGCCGCAGGCGATCACCTCGATGCTGCCGGTGCTGGTGTCACAACTGGTCGTCGTCCTCAAGGACACCGCGATCGGCTATCAGATCACTTTCGTGGAGATGGTGCGTCAGGGCACCGTGGTCGGCTCCTCGTACGGTAACTACATCCCGGCACTGATCGTCATCGCCGTGTTGATGATCAGCGCCAACTTCACCCTGTCGGTGGCTGCGACACGGTTGGAGCGCCGGCTGCGCCGCTCCAACCGCGGTGCTCGACCGATGCATGCCAACGCCGAGCTCGACCCGGGTGATTAGCTCGTTCCGGTAGGGTCGACACATAAATGACGTCAACGTAAGGACTGACGTGAGCACGTTGTCATCGGACCTGCGGACGCTGAGCTACGAGGCGTTCATCTACTTCTACCCGCTAGTGACGATGGACGTGACCCGCCTACAGACGGTGAATCGAACCTCGCCCGGGGCCGGGCCACCCAATCAGTTCAACCATATTCGCCAGTACCCGGGCGCCGATTTCCGGTCGGTGGTCCGGCCCAACTTCGACACGCTGTACTCGTCGGCCTGGCTGGACCTGACCCACGGGCCGGTGATCCTTGGCGTTCCCGACACCCACGACCGCTATTTCATGCTGCCGCTCATCGACATGTGGACCGATGTCTTCGCCAACCCCGGGAAGCGGACATCCGGGACCGGGCCGCAGCGCTATGTGATCGTGGGCCCCGGCCATACCGGCGCGCTACCGCCCGGTGTTCCGGCCATTCACGCGCCGACGCCGTATGTGTGGATCATCGGACGCACCCAGACCAACGGCCCGGCCGACTATCCGGCCGTGCACGCCGTCCAGGACGGCTACACCCTCACGCCGGTCGTGGCACCCACCACCACCTTCGTTGCCGACGACGGCTACGACGTGACCACCGAGCCGTTGCGCAAGGTCAATGCGATGGCGGCGCTGGACTATCTCTCCTACGCCGCCGACCTGCTGGCCGTCAATCCGCCCCACCCGACCGACTTTTCGATTCTGGCCCGCCTCGCGGGGTTGGGCATCGCAGCCGGTGAACCGTTCGACCGGCAGCGGTTCTCCGCCGAGCAACAGGCCGAGATCGAGGCGGGCAGACAGGACGCCCTTGCGGCGATCAGTTCCGCGGCCCCGGCACTGGGCGATATCGTCAACGGCTGGATGAGCCTGACCGAAGGGATGGGCGTCTACGGCAACTCCTATCTACGGCGCGCCGTTGTCACCCTGGTGGGACTCGGCGCGAACCCGCCCGAGGACGCGGTGTACCCGCTGCTGGTGAGCGATGCAGATGGCCGACCGTTGTCCGGCGAGAACAACTACGTGATGCATTTCGACGCCGACAAATTGCCCCCGGTCGATGCGTTCTGGTCGGTGACCATGTACGACAGCGAGGGCTATCAGGTGGCCAACGAGATCAACCGGTTCGCCATCGGGGACCGAGATGCGTTGCGGTACAACGCCGACGGTTCCCTTGACCTCTATCTCCAGCACACCAACCCGGGCGCCGACCGGGAAGCCAACTGGCTGCCCGCACCGCTGGGAACACTGGGGGTCACGATGCGACTTTATGCGCCGCGCCGCGAAGCCATCGCCGGGACCTGGCATCCGCCAGCTGTCCGTCGATGGTGAATCTCGGCTAGCCCAGCTGTGCGCAGCGCTGCAGCAGTTCGCTCGACGGTGGCCGGTAGGACGAGAGCACCGCGCTCGCGGCCGCAGGAACAGCTGGGCCGATCGTCGGATGGCCGCAGGGTCCCGCCCGACGTCGGCGCACGCCTGGCGGCGCCGCGAGCGTGCGCGTCGGTACCGGCCATGCGGCGTGTCGGTGTACCGACACGCACGCCCGCTTCCCGCTGCGGTGTCCGGGGTACTTCAAACCTTGCGGCGCTCGCGCTCGGCTGCCAGCCCTTCGGTCACCACCGCGACGGCCATGCTCTGGTTGTAACCGCGCCGAGCGAGCATGCCGACCAGCCTGCGCATCACCTTGGTGTCGTCGGCATCGCCCAACGCTTCCCGGCGCAGCTTCTGCTCCACCAGTTGCTCGGCGCGCTGCCGCTCGGCGCCGGCGTCGATGCCGTCGAGCGCACCGGCGATCACCTCGTCGTCGACACCTTTGTTGCGCAGTTCAGCAGCCAAGGCGCGCTTGCCTTTTCCGGCCCGCGCCCGCCGCGACCGCACCCACTGTTCGGCGAAGTCGGCGTCATCGATCAGCCCGACGGCGGCCAGCCGGTTGAGCACCGTCGCGGCGACCCCGTCGGGATAGCCCCGTTTGGCCAGCTGCCCGGCCAGCTCGGAGCGCGTCCGCGACCGCACGGTGAGCAGGCGCAGGCATACCGCATGCGCCTGCTCCTCGCGGGTCTCAGAAGTCGACTGGGGCGGGAACGGCGTCATCACTGAGCTCATCGGTTATCACCGCACCGATACCGAGCTTCTCCTTGATCTTCTTCTCGATCTCGTTGCCCACATCCGGGTTCTCCAGCAGGAACTTCCGGGCATTTTCCTTGCCCTGTCCGAGCTGCTCGCCTTCATAGGTGAACCACGACCCGGACTTGCGGATGAAGCCCTGCTCGACGCCCATATCGATGAGTGAGCCCTCCCGGCTGATGCCCTGGCCGTAGAGGATGTCGAACTCGGCCTGCTTGAACGGGGGCGAGACCTTGTTCTTGACCACCTTGACGCGCGTGCGGTTACCGACCGCGTCGGTGCCGTCCTTGAGCGTCTCGATCCGCCGCACATCCAGGCGCACCGAGGCGTAGAACTTCAATGCCTTACCGCCCGTTGTCGTTTCCGGCGAACCGAACATGACGCCGATCTTCTCGCGCAGCTGGTTGATGAAGATCGCCGTGGTGCCCGAGTTGTTCAGCGCGCCGGTCATCTTGCGCAGCGCCTGGCTCATCAGCCGGGCCTGCAGACCGACGTGGCTGTCACCCATCTCGCCCTCGATCTCGGCGCGCGGCACCAGGGCGGCCACCGAGTCGATGACGATGAGGTCGATGGCGCCGGACCGTACCAGCATGTCGGCGATCTCGAGTGCCTGCTCCCCGGTGTCGGGTTGGCTGACCAGCAGCGAATCAGTGTCCACACCCAGCTTCTGGGCGTAGTCGGGGTCTAGGGCGTGCTCGGCGTCGATGAACGCCGCGATACCGCCGGCGGCCTGGGCATTGGCCACCGCATGCAGGGCGACGGTGGTCTTACCCGAGGACTCCGGGCCGTAGATCTCGACGATGCGGCCGCGGGGCAGTCCACCGATGCCCAGTGCCACGTCCAGGGAGATGGAGCCGGTGGGGATCACCGAGATGGGCTGGCGAACCTCGTCGCCGAGGCGCATCACCGAACCCTTGCCGTGGTTCTTCTCGATCTGCGCGATCGCGAGTTCGAGGGCCTTCTCGCGATCGGGTGCCTGCTGAGCCATCGTGATACCTCTTCTGGTAGTCGTTGTTGACCGGTTCCCGGTCGGTTGGCCGTGACGCTAGGCCAGGGCACCGACAAGAACGGTCGAACGTTGACCACAGTAGCGAACAGGTGTTCGAAAGCAAGCCGACGCGCCGCGCGTGTCCGCTACCACTGATCGCGGGGCACGTCGAAGTCGGCGCACAACGCCCGCCACACGTCGCGGGGTTCGACACCGTCCTCGATGGCCTGCGCGGCGGTACGCCCGCCCAGCTTGGTCAGCACATGGTCCACCAGCAGCGAGGCACCGCGAACCGAGCCGAACTGCGCCTCGACCAGCTCGTTGAATTCCGTCAGCCGCACGCCACCAACCTACCCAGTCGTGGGCAGCGCTTCATGGCACACCCGTACCGGATCATCGACATCGGCGATGCTCTCCCCGCCCGCCGGGCCGCCCGCCGATAACCCGGCCGCGACAACACCTCATCGACCTCGGCCACCAGCGCATCGATGCTCAGCGGCCGGAGAAGCCGGGCGCTGCCTTGCCGGACAACACGATTCGCGAGTTCCCACTGGTCGCCCCCACCCGGGATCACCACCATCGGCACCCCGGCCAACAGGGTCTTCGACAGCATCCCATGGCCGCCACCGCAGATCACCAGGTCGGCGTGGGCCAGCAGTTCGTCCTGGCGTCCCAGGCCCACCACCGCCCACGGCGGCACGTCGAGATCAGCGCCGCCGAGCCGGGAGATCACCACCGCGAACCGGTGGGCAGGGTGTCGCCGGGCACCAGATGCGCCAGCGCCAGTTCGGCCACCCCGGCCGCACCGGTGGTCGCCGTCGACGGTGCCACCACCACCAGTGGGCCGTCCCCCGCCGGGATCGGTAGCACCGCGGTGGTCGGTTCGAAATGCAGCGGGCCGACGACGACCGCCTCGGCCGGCCAGTCGGGCCGGGGCACCTCGAGGGCGGGAAGGGTGGCGATCAGCCGGCGAACCGGGCCGGGGTCGCGGGCGGGCAGTCCGATCTGGATGCGCGCCTGCGCGCGTTGGCGCCGGCCCGCCTGCACCGACCGGGCGGTCAGCGCGCGCATGACCACGTCCCGTAGCCGGCCGCGCAGCCCGGTACCCGGGGCCAGTCCGCTCCCCACCGGCGGCAGGCCCTCGACGGCAGGTAGAGCGGATGCGGGCTCAGCTCGATCCAGGGTATGCCCAGCAGTTCGGCCGCCATCCCACCGCAGGCGGTGATGACATCGGAGACCACCAGGTCAGGCTGTAACTCGCGCAGCACCGGAACGTTGAGTACCGCCATCCGGGCCGCACGTCGGTGGATCTTGGCGCCGGCGTCGGCGTCGTCGTCATCCTGGGTCGGGTCAAGTCCGGCCAGCTCGACGGCCTCCACACCGACCGCGCGCGCCGTGTCGAGCCACTCGGTGCCGGTGAGCAGCACAGGCTGGTCACCGGCGGAGGCGAACCGCAGACACAGTGCGATCGCGGGAAACGCATGACCTGGATCCGGACCGGCCACCACCGCGACGCGCACGCGGCCTACCCTGCCACAGAACCGGGGCGGCAACCCGCCTGACAGCGTCCCGCGGTGACACCGCGTACGCTACGCCGGCTCCTTGGCGAGCTCGCCGCGGCGCACCTGCTCCATCATTTGCGCGACGGACGCGACGATCACCGGCACCTGGCGCCGGATCTCGCGGAGATCGCTGTCGTATTCGGTCACATCGGGAACCTTGGCCGCGACGATCTGTTCGATCTGTTCAATCTGGGAGGTGAGCCAGGCGAGAGGATCGGCCGTGATCGCGGGAGCGTATTGACGATCGCCGGGTTCGTCATCGACCATCCCCGGGTGGTAATGCATCCGGTCGCGGGCACCGGGTCCCGCAGCAACGGAGCCGAGCAGGTCGGCTCGCCATATCGCGGTCCGGATATCGATGGGATAGGCAGAGTATCGGGAGCCTGATTTCGGCTGATTCTCGACGTGGCGGACCTCGACGCGCACGCCACGCTCAGGGCCTTCCTCCCCAGGATCTGGGTTCGGCTCGACGAAATAAATGTCCTCGATCACGATTCCCAGACGCTGGTAGAGATAGGCGACGTTCATAGGGGCTCCAATGCTGGTCACATATTCGTCAATTGTGGTGTCGTGCAACAGCTGCGTCATAGTCGCGGGCGAAGATCAGATCCTCGCCGTCCCAGGCCCGCAGGCTGGTCTGCAGTAGAAAATCCGATGCCGTGCTGGTCATCGTCGAGGTGGTCTCCACGCGCGTCGACCAGCCGTCCTCGCGCGACATGACGACGGTGCGATGCAACTCCAGACGTGCGGAGAGAGGATCGCCATCTCTGATCACAAACCGGCCGTCCTCGGTGTCGTCGTAGAGCAGTCCGTTGGGAAACCGCTGAATTCCGTTGAGATCCCGGCGCAGCGTGTACACGTGCTCACCGGTCTCGGCGTCCACGGAGGTCTCCCCCATCAGCGGCCGTCGCGGCCGCAGTGATTGGACCGGCGGCGCCGCGGTGACTACGGGAGGATCCCAGTCCGGCGGCACCAGCAGCGCTTCTTGCGGCTGTTGCGGCAGCGTCAGCGTTCCACCGCGGACAGTGACCGTCGCTTCCTCGGGAGCGGGCCACACCCATGGCCAGTACGTGGTCGACAGCGAGACCCGGAGCCGGTGTCCCGGTCCGATCGTGGCGGCCACTCCTTTGAGGGGGATCCTGACGTCGTATGTCTCTCCCGGCTCGAGCGCCACGGCATGGTCGTGGCCTTCCCGGTGGGTGAGGTTCAGCACTCCACGGGTGAGCAGCAGCGAGGTACCGTCCGGCGCGACGTCGCAGAGGCGAACGATGACATGTGCTTGCGGCTTGTCGGCTTCCATGACAAGCCGCAGCATCGGCTCCCCGACAATCTCCAGCTCCGCGTCCTGCACGGGCCCGTCGAACGTCACCGCCGCGTGATCCTCGGCAGCCTGATCAGCGGGTAGGTCGGTCGGATTGCCCCATGGCAACCAGGATCCGGACAGCGAGCCGAAGGATTGCGGAGTGCGGCAGATCATGGCGAATGGCTCCGCCGCCGCATCGTCGAGCGTTCCGCCGGCGGACAGATTCAACACGACAGCACCACCGCTTGTCGTCGGGACGACGGCGCTGGAACGCCACGTGCCGCTGCGAATATCGGCATCGGTGGCAGGCGGATCCCAATATTGTTGGTAGTAACGGAATTTAGGCGCCTTCTCGATCCCGTTGTCGATCCCCTTGAGCCAGTGATCCCACCAGCGCACCGCGTCCTGGAGGTAACCGATCGAGGGACCGGGCACGGCACGCTCGGGCCACGTGTGGCCCCAGGGACCGATGATCACCCACAGCGGTGCATTGTCGACCAGGAGGCCCATCCGCAGGGCCGAATCGGTGTAGGCATCGGCCCAACCACTCAGCGCAAGAGTCGGCACCTCGATGCGCCCGTAATCGGCGGCAATCGAACCGGTGCGCCAGTAGTCGTCGCGAGTGGGGTGCGACAGCCAGTGCCGGCTGAGCATCCGGTTGGCCTCCAGGCGTTCCAGCCACATGGGCCGCCACTGCGATCCGACTACGGCGGGGTCCGGCGGCCGGGCGTTGAACGCGGTCACCACATGTGACCAGACATGCATGTAGAACCCCAGCACCGCGCCGCCGATGTAGTGCACATCGTTGAGGAATCGGTCGTCGCTGGAACACGCGGTGATCACCGCCGCCAGGCCCGGCGCCCTATTCCACGCCGCGAGCGCCGACGAACAACCACTCCACGAGATGCCGGTCGCTCCCACTTTGCCGGTGCACCAAGACTGTTCACTCGTCCACGAGATCGCGTCGGCCACATCGGCCTGCTCCTGCTCGGAATACTCGTCGTCGAGGACACCGTCGGAGTCTCCGCTGCCGCGCAGATCCACTCGGATGCAGACGTACCCGTGTGCAGCGACGTAACGGAAGCGCATCTCGTCATCGACGAGGCTGATATCGCCGCGCCGGTACGGCATGGCCTCCAGTACCGCAGGTGCCACCGCGTCTTCGGGGAACCACGCGCGCGCCGCAAGTCGTCGTCCGTCCCGCATCGGGATCCATACCGGGTCGACGATCCGCACGCGCTGCGGGAGCTCGTCGGCCCCGACGACGGTCGGTTTCCCCATGAGGGCGTGCGAGGTCACGGTGTCGGGATGACCCACAGGTCTTCTCCCGCGACGGCGACGACGACTTGTTCGCCGGGTGTGAGTCCAGCCGGCACGGTGTGGCTCGGGAGGACGAGGGTAAGAGTGATCTCAACTCCGCCGTGCACCACGACCGAGGTCTGCGGACCTTGGAAACTCACATCGGCGACCGTGAATTTCGGGCCGGCGCCGCAGCGCGCCAAAGTTGCCACCTCCGGCCGGATGATGACGATGGCGTCAGATCCCAGTCCGCCGGCCGAGTGCGCCCGGTGCCGTCCGAACAGCGGTATATCGATCTCGGCAGTCGTCGGATCCTGCGCTAACACGCTGACTGTCAATTGATTACACGCTCCGACAAAGTCGGCGACAAACGGCGTGGCCGGCTTGCGGTACACCTCGCCGGGCACGTCGACCTGGACCAGCACGCCCTGGTCCATCACTCCGACGCGATCGGACATCGAGAACGCCTCTTCCTGATCGTGTGTGACGTAGACGAAGGTGATCCCGACCTCGTGCTGAATCTGCTTGAGCAGCAGCTGCATCTGACGACGCAGACGCAAATCGAGGGCTCCCAGGGGCTCGTCGAGAAGCAGTACCGCCGGCTCCAGCACCAGTGCACGTGCCAACGCCACCCGCTGCTGCATCCCTCCCGACAACTCCCTGGGTCGGGCGCGCTCGCGACCGGCCAGCTCGACGAGTTTGAGCATGTGTTGCACCTTGTCCCGCACGCTGCGGCCGCGGCCGCGTTTCTCTCTGAGACCGAAAGCCACGTTCTCCTCGACCGTGAGATGAGGAAACAGTGCGTAATTCTGGAACACGGTGTGCACGTTGCGGTCATACGCCGGTTTCGCCGTCACATCGCGTCCCTCGAGCATGATGGTGCCCGCGGTGGCGTTCTCGAATCCGGCGATCATCCGCAGAGTGGTGGTCTTTCCGCAACCACTCGGACCGATGAGCGAGAAGAATTCGCCGTCCTTCAACGCCAGGTCGATGCCTTTGACCACATCCTTCTTGCCGTAGCTGCGCCGAAGCCCGCGGAGCTCGAGCACGGGCCACTCACTGGGCTCATTCACCGCAGACATCTCCTCTCGGGCCTGATCGATCACGCGTGCCGGCAACAGCGCGAATACTGGTGGCCGCGACGAGCAGTGCGACCACTGCGAGTGTCGCGACCATGACGACGGTCGCGATGGCGTTGACTTCAGGGGTCACGTGCTGGCGGATCATTCCCATCATCAGGATGGGCAGGGTCTCAGTATCAGGTCCACCCAGGAACGTCGTACTCAGGACGTCGTCGAAGGAGAACGCGAACGACAACAGCCCCGCGACGAACAGTGCAGGAGCCAGCAGCGGCGCCGTCACCCGCCGAAACACCCTCATGGGCGTGGCACCGAGATCCGCCGCAGCCTCGGCATACCGGTCCGAGATTCCCGCGTATCGCGCCTGGATGACCACCGTGGCATAAGCCGAGCAGAACAGCGCGTGTCCAATGACAACCGTGGTGACCCCGAGGCCGATGCCAAGGTAGTCGAAGAGTAGGTACAGCCCGACTGCGGTCACCACCTCAGGCAGGATCAGGCGCGCATACGTAGTCAGGGTGAACGCGGTCTGGGCCGATCTCGGCAATAGGCGAGCGGCCAGGGTGGTGAGCACCCCGATCACCACTGCGACGAGGGTTGCGAGTGTCCCGATGACAACGCTGTTCCAGAACGCGGTCTGGATCCGATCGTCGTGCAGGATCTCGCCGAACCAGCGCAGACTCAAGCCGGCCCAGTCGGTTACGGTGTCGCCCGCATTGAGCGAGTTGATCGCCACCGCCAGGATCGGCAGGTTGAGCAGCAAGATGACCACGCCCAGCATGATCGTGGGGAACAGTGGACGTCTCCGGGAGTTCACAGCACATCCTCGAGTTGGCGGATCCGCCTGCGGCTGGCGACCAGCACGACGATCAGCAGTGCCATCAACGTGGCGGCGAGGGCAGCGCCCAACGGAAAGTCGCCCACTCCAAGGAATTTGTCGCGAATGACATTGCCGACCATCAACGTTTTGCCCCCGCCCAGGATCGCGGGAATCGTGTACTCACCCGTCGCCGGCACTCCGACGAGCAGTATTCCGGCGATCAACCCGGGAGCCGACAACGGCAGCACCACCCGACGAAAAGCATGGACGCCGTGCAGCCCGAGGTCGGCCGCGGCATCGATGATCGACGGATCAATGCGCTCCAAAGCGACGTAGATCGGCAGGATCATTAGCGGCAGATAGCTCGAGACCATTCCGATGAGAATCGCGGTGTTGGTGTAGCGCAGGTCTCTTCCATCGCCGGTGAGCTGCAGCGCGGCCAGGATCTTGGTGACGGCCCCGTCCGGACCGAGCAGCACCAGCCAGGCGTAGTTGCGCACTACGAAGCTGACCCAGTACGGCACGATCACCGCCAACAGCAGAAAGTTCTGTGCGCGTGCGGGCATTCGACTCAGGCCCAGCGCCGCTGGGAAGCCGATCAGGACGCACAACGCCGTGGCGATCACGGTCAGCGCCACGGAGCGAAGGAGTGCTGAGCCATAGACCCCGGTGAATACGGTCCGCCAGTTCTCCAACGTCCAGCCGAAACTGATCTGGAACGTCAAGATGTCCATCTGCCCGAAGCTGTAGATCACCAGCAGCGCCAATGGCGCGATGAAGAACAACAGTGTGAACAGGATCGGGGGTGCCGCGAGCACCCATCCGCCCAGACGACGGGTGACCTGCGTCTTCGACGGCACAGTCTGCTGCGGGAATGAACCGGGGGCGCCCGGTGCGGGCACCTCAGGCCGCCTTGATCTGTTCCCAGACCTGGGAGCGAATCTTGACCGCGTCGGCACCCTTGAATTCGTAGAACTTGAGGTTCTGCGACGGGTCGTACTTCAGGGCGGGATCGTTCTTGATCGCAGCGTCGATGTACGGTTCGGCCTCAGGCAGCAGATAGGCGGAACTGGTGGCGTTGATGAACCCGGCGTACACCTTTGGCTGAAGGTGGAATTGCATGAACTTGACCAGCTGCGGCATCTGCTTCATGCCGGCCAGCGGGGCCCACCCTTCGACGTAGGCCGGCAGCCCTTCGGTGGGCGCCGACCATTTGATGGCCGGGTCCTTCGGCGCGACCGAGGCGTAGCTGTAGTCGTAGAAGACCGCGATCGCCGAGGACTTGTCGGCCAGGCTGGCACCTTGGTCTGTGGAGAGGAACGCTTTGAGATGTGGTTTGACGCTGATGATCAGATCTCGGGCCGCATCGAGCTCAGACTCGTTGCCGGAGTTCACATCGTGCCCGAGCGCGAGCAGCGCTATCCCGAGTACATCGACGTCATAGTTGGGGAAGATGACCTGACCCGAATACTGCGGGATCATCTCGAACAACTGCTTCCACGTGGTTGGAGGCTTACTCACCTTGTCGTCGCGGTAACCGATGCCGACCTTCCCAAGATCGGTTGGCAGGCCGTAGGGATAGATGTCGCGAAAGGTCTGTGGAATGTTGGTGATGCCGGGAACCAGGGTGGGGTCGAATTCGTCCAACAAGCCGCCGGCTTTCAACTGAGCTGCAGTCGTTTCGCCGACCATCGCAAAGTCGTAGGCGCCCTTGTTCTGGGCGATCTGGGCCGAGATCGCCGATACACCGCCTTCTGCCAGAGCCGTCTCGACGACCGTCACGCCAGGGTTGGCAGCCGCGAACGCTGCGTATTCGTCTTTTCCGATCCAATCGGGGTAGTTGAGGAACTTCAGGGTGGCCGTCTGGTGGCCGGCCTGCGCGGTTTCGCCACCTGCCGAACTGCCCCCTTCGCCCCACAAGCTGCAAGACCTGCCGCGCCGGCGATGCCCAACCCCGCACGGAGAACTGAGCGGCGGGACAACCCGCCCCCAGCGGCAAAACGGAGCGGCGAACGAGCTGCTGTCATCTGGGTTGGTTCCCCTGTCGGCGTAGGTGACGTCACCGCCATTTTGTTGTCATGATTCCAACAATTATTGGCGTAATGACATCCTCACCTTTGTCGGGAGTGCAGCACAAGCGCAGGGACAAACAGAAACAAACGCCTTACGCCCACGTAACATCGCCCGTCCGGCTCACCACTGGTAGAGCTCGGGCCGACGATCGCCCCAGACGTGGTTCACGGCACTGAGCTGGCGATCTCGGGCAGCGGCGAGATCCACCCAGGCGAGTGCGATCCCGTCGGAATCGGGGGTGGACAGCACCCAGCCATCCGGATCCACGACCGCACTCCCACCGGTCCAGCTTTGCCCCCGCTCGGTACCGCAACGGTCGCAGACAGCCAGGAAGACATGGTTCGCACGTGCGGCCATTCGCGCGTTGAGAAGCTGGGGTGCCGACTCCCCCTCAGGACGGCGCAGCAGACTCCAGTTGGTCGGGGCCAATATGAGATCAGCGCCGCGAAGCGCCAACGAACGCGGCATCTCGGGAAAGTCCAAGTCGTAGCACACCAAGAGGCCCACAGTCCCGTGGGCGGTGGGGATCAGCGGGGCGGCTCGGCTGCCCGGCGTGAAGTACCGCTTCTCACGATTCCACAGATGGATCTTGCGATAGACGGCCAGCACACCGGTGGCGTCCAACATCACTGCACTGTTGTAGACGCTCCCGTCGTGTCCACGCTCGGCGATCCCGGCCACGACCGATACACCGGAGTCGGCCCCGGAGTCAGCTAGCGCCTGCCGCCAGATGTCCAGCCGTTCGTCATCCACCTCGAGCGCCACGGCCTGCACCTCGTCTGCGCTGTCGAACATGTACCCGGTAGTGACCAGCTCCGGCAGAACGATGAATGATGCGCCCCGTTCCACCGCCCGACCCACCGCTAACGCACTGCGCTCGAGGTTGCCCTTCAGATCCAGCATTGCGGGATCCAGCTGTACACAGGCGATCCCGACGAGTGAGCTTTGTGGGCTACTGCTCATCGGGCGCCGAGGTCGCGTAGCGCATGGGTCACCTCGGCCGCCGCACTGCGCGCCAGAGCAGCGGCCTCGTGCACCCGTGGCGCGAATCGGAAGGATGGCCCGGAGACGCCGACGGCGGCCAGCACCTTGCCGTCGGTGTCGAAGATCGGCGCACCGACCGCCGAAAGCCCGACCTCGAACTCGTCCACCACGATCGCGTAGCCCTGTTCTCGCACTTGCCCCACGCGCGCGAGGAGGAGTTCGGTAGCGGATGGCCCCTTGTGATCGAGGAAGCGAAAATCCTTGTCGGAGTATCGGCGTCGCAGATCGGCCTCCGTGAGCGATGTCAGCAACACCTGTCCGACCGCGGTTGCGTGCAGAGGCCAATCATTGCTGCGCGCCTGCACTGCGTGGGATGACTCGTAGCTGAGCACCGTCAGGGCATTCGAGCCGCCGACGACCGCCAGGTAGACCGATTCCCCGATCGTCGCGAGCAGGTCTTTGAGGACGGGTTCAGCCACCGAGAGCAGTCTGCGGTCGCCACTGAGCCCGGCCATCGCATAAAGCTGCCATCCGAGCCGAAAGGCGCGGGTACGTGCATCCCGCTCGATCATTCCGTACTCGGCCAACACCTTCAGGCTGCGCGAGATCTGACTCTTGTCCTGGTTCAGCAGTTCGGCAACGCGCGTGACGCCGAGTCCGCCGGACCGCTGGGCTTCCGCACCGGCGAGGCACGCGAGGATGTCCAATCCTCGACGAAGGCCGGTATCGCGGTCAGCCGAGGTACGCACGTCGTCGTTTGTGGCCACACAACTCCTTGGATTCGTCGACTCATCGTGGTCTGGGGTTGTCACTATCGCAACTCCGACATCGGCTATCCCCCATTGCAATGCCGCCGCGCCCGGGCCTAGGAGAAGTAACGCCACCGAAACCCGATGGAACTCGCATGTCAATACTATTGCAATTCAAGATGTCACTATTGCAACAACGGAGGATCATGACCTTCTCGATCATCGGGCGGTGCGAGCGGACCGGCCAGCTCGGTGTCGCGACCACAACGTCTGACATCGCGATCGGTTCCCGGGTGCCATGGGTCCGTCCGCGGGTCGGCGCCGTGGTCACCCAGCACCGCACCGACCCGCGGCTGGGTGCGCGCATGCTGGACCTGATGGCGTTGGGGGCCACAGCCCAGGAGTCAGTAGAAGGGGCAAGGTCTTCGACCATCCACGCGCCATGGCGTCAGCTCGCCGCAATCGGCGCAACCGGGCCGGCCTACGTGTGGACCGGTGAACGGGCTGATCGGTCGGGCCTGGCCGAGATCGCGGCCGGCGACCATGCGGTGGCGGGCAACATCCTCGCGACCACCACCGTCGGGCCAGCGATCAGTGCGGCCTTCGCAGCCTCACCGGACAGCGCGTTGTCCCGGAGATTGCTCGCAGCCCTGGAGGCCGGACTGGGCGCGGGCGGCGAGGAGAATCCGCTGCGCTCGGCGGCATTGCTGGTCTACGCCGAAAACCCCTTCCCCTTCATCGATCTGCGAGTTGACGACCACAAACAGCCACTGGTCGAGCTTCGGCGGCTGCACCAACTCTATGAGCCCGCGGCACACGAATACCTGAGCCGCGCCCTCGATCCAGACGCGGCAAGTGGATCGATCTCGGCATGAGCGACAACCTTCCGGCTGTGATGGAACAGCTCACCGAGCTGCTCGGCGGCCGGCTCGCGGCGATAATCGAACGGACCTCGCATCTAGTCGAAATCGACAGTGGCTCGAACGATCCCGACGGTGTCAATGCCGTCGTGTCAGTGATCGAGACGGCACTGTCGGGTTTGGGTTTCACCGGTCGCCACCATGAGATCGGGCCGGACCGCGGGCGCCTGTTCAGTTCCTCGCTCCGACTCGGAGATGGGGCGAGGGTGCTCATATTGGGCCATGCCGACACGGTGTGGCCGCGGGGAACGGCCGCGCAGTGGCCATTCGACAACGACGGCACCCGATTGAGTGGGCCCGGTGTCGGCGATATGAAATGCGCGCTGTCGATGGCGGTGGAGGCGATTAGCGCGGCCATCGCCGTCGCACCGCACCAACTGGGCGAGATCACCTACGCGCTGGTCCCTGACGAGGAGCTCGGCAGCGTCGGCAGCCGAGCAGCGATCGAGGAATGGGGACGGGCGGCGGACCTATGCCTGACGCTGGAGGCCGGAGCCCCGGGTGGTGGGACTATCACATCCCGGGGAGCAGTCGGCGCCATGGTCGTTCGGCTCACCGGCCGGACGTCACACTCCACCGATCCGAGCGGGATCAGCGCGCTGAGCGCCGCGGCCCGATTGGTCACAGCGATCGAGGCGCTCACCGACCGGGCGGCAGGCCTCATCTGCACCGTCGGCATCCTCAACGCCGGAACCGCCCGCCAAGTGGTACCCGGCTGCGCCGAACTCCACATCGACCTGCGGGCACCCGACACGTCGACGGGACATCAACTGACACAGCGAATCCGAGAACTCGCGACCACGGCCGCGGCCGGGCGACTGCAAATCGAGGTGCTCGGGGTATCACACGTCCCGCCATGGCTGCCGACCGTTCCGCGCCCGTGTTCGCCATGGCAGCAAGCCTGGCCCACACCGCGGGTTGGACCCCCTTCGGTGTCGCCGAGATGGGCGGATCCGATGGCAGCTTCGTCGCCGACCAGGGCACCCCCACCCTCGACGGCCTGGGGCCGGTCGCGTTCGACCAGTGCAGCAGCCGAGAGACCGTCGAGATCGCGACCATCATCCCTCGCACCGCGCTACTGGCCGGTCTGATCACCCAAGCCGGTGCGGTCACGACGGCGGGGCCACCGAAAAGGCTTGGGAGTTAACGCAGTTTTCACGCCGAGTGCTGGCCCAACAGCCGCACCCATGCCAAGATTGTTGCAATAAGCACCACAGGAATTGTCATATTAACAACGAGCCGCCTGGCTCCGGCTGAACGGCGCGGATTACGAGATCCACGGTCACGGTGTACTCCGCACGACCAGCTGTCGGCAGCGTTTCCCGCTGTCCGCGTTTCCGTGGTGAGCGTTGAGCTCACCGACGGACGCCGCTCGACTCACCGGGTCCAGGGCGCTCGTGGTGACGCCGATGATCCGAACTGGACCAACGTGATCAAAGCCAAGGCAATCGAACATCTCGGCGCCGACGAAGGAGATTTCCCACCCGCCACAACATCACCGAGCAATGCACTCGGGTACCGCACATTTTTCCAGGCCAGTTCAGCCTGCGCCATCCATTCGAGCGCCGAATCCAAGGAACACCATGACAACTGAAAGTAACGCCAAGCGCCTGGCGGCCCTGGACGCACTCGCTCCAGCATTCCGGGAACGTGCCGCCCGGTATGACACCGAAGCCATCTTCCCGAGGAGAATTTCCGCGAGCTTGCCGACGCGGGCCTACTCTCGCTGACCGTGCCGGAGAAGTGGGGCGGCGATGGACTATGGGGCGAGGGCGGATACGTCGAGTACTACGAGGTCCTCGAACACCTGGCCAGCATTGACCCTCCGACAGGTCAACTCCTGCAAGTCCATTCCCACGCTCTGGGCATGCTCGCTCATGTCGCCACCGACGAACAGGCCCAGGAGTACCTCGTCCCGATCGCACGGTCCGGACAGCGGGTCGCGTCCGTCGGCAGCGAATCGGTGCCCGGCAAGACCAATCGGGGCAACTCCACCTCCGAACTGGTCCGTGGCGACAACGGGCGGTGGCGGCTGACGTGCGAGAAGCATTTCGCGTCAGTCGGACCGGGCGCGGACTATCTGATCATCTGGACGGCCGTCCCGGGCGAAGACTCCTACGACGCTCGCAGCGTCGCCATCCTGGTGCCGCGCGATATTCCCGAGATCGAGTGGATCAACAACTGGGACACCCTCGGAATGCGCCCCACCGTCAGCTGGGGAGTGCGGATCAACGACTGGGAGGTGCCCGAGTCAGCGATGTTCGGCCACAGTGGCTGGTTCGAGGACAGCGATCCGCGAACGTTCACGTTGGGATTTGCCGCCAACCACATCGGTTCCGCCCGAGCCGCTTTGGAGTTCACCATCGGATGGGTGAAGGAACGTCCGCACCTCAGCACCGATCAGATCATTCAGCATCAGATCGGCACAATGTCGGCCTACGTGCAGGCTGCTCGCACGTCGCTGCTGACCGCCGCGCGCGCATGGGAAGAGCACCCCGGTGCGGCCGCCGAGTTGGCCTCGGTCCAGACACTCGTGGTAGCCAAGGAGATTGCGCTTCAGGTGACCCAGCAGGCCTTCGACGTGTGCGGGGCTAGATCGATCTTCAAACGCTACCAACTCGAGCAGATCTTCCGCGACACCCGAACCTTCACGCTGCACTACCGCGTCGACGGCTATGTGCGCGACCTCGGGGCGTCTCTGATCGCCGGCGACTACAACTTGCGCGGCAACGGCGGCGTGGCACCCGCACCGGTCGCCGGGGCCTGAAGACCAACGACTCCCACCAATGAGAACCGGAGAATCATGAATCGCGACTTCGACACCATCGTTGTCGGCGTGGGCGGCATCGGCTCGGCGGCGTGTTACTGGGCTGCCCGGGCCGGTGAACGCGTCCTCGGCTTGGAGCAGTTCGACCTGTACCACCCCAACGGCGCCTCCCAGGACCACTCCCGCATCATCAGGCTGGCACAGTTTGAGGAGCCGTACGCCAGTTTGGCGCCCGCCGCCTACCGCGCTTGGCATGACGTCGAGGCGGAATCGGGAATCCAGCTCGTCGTGAAGACCGGCGGCCTGATCATCGAGGATGTCAGCGCGCGCGCCGGACTCGACACCGGCGACCGGAACATCGAGGGCTACATTCGCGCATTCCAGCATCACGGCGTGGATTTCGAACTGCTCACCGCCCAGCAGGTGATGTCACGATGGCCGCAGTACACGCTGCGCGGCGACGAGAGAGCTATCTTCCAAGAAGAATCCGGACTCGTCGACGCCGCCAAGGGCATCGCCGTGCACATCGCGCTGGCTCGCGCCCGAGGTGCGCAGATCAAGGACAACAGCCCCGTACGCGCGATGCGGTCAACGCCGCTCGGCGTGGAGGTCGTGACCGACGACGAGACCTATCTGGCTCGTCGCGTCATCACCGCCGCCGACGGGTGGACCAACGAGATCCTGCCGCCGGAGGCGACACCCCTGCCCTATGTCGTCACCCAGGAACAGGTCACCTACTACTCGACGGAGAACCTTGCCGATTTCACCCCGAGCGGTTCCCGGTTTTCATGTGGCATGGCGCGGACAACTTCTACGGATTTCCCGTCTACGGCGAGGTTGCCACGAAACTGGGGCAGCACCTCGGTGGCCACCACGTCACCTCCCGCACAAGGACATTCGACCCGGATCCGGTCCGGATCGAACGGCAGCGGACCTTCCTGGTCGAACGCATCCCGGGCTTCCTCGGACCTGAGCTCTACACCAAGACCTGTCTCTACACCATTCCACCGGACAACAATTTCGTGCTCGGTCCGTTGGCGTCCGATCCCCGCATCTGCGTCTTCATCGGCGCCGGGCATGCCTACAAGTTCGCCAGCTTGATGGGTCAGATCCTCGCCGACCTCGCGCTGACTGGAACCACGGCAGAGAACATCGCCGGCCTGGAAACCAACCGGCCCGCGTTGATCGACCCCGATTTCGCTGCCCGCTATCACCGATGAGGTGCCGCAGACCATGATGACTTCCCCCGAGCAAGGCCCGGCGCTGAACATCCGCCCAGGCTGGGCGTTACCAAGTGCCGCATACCACGACCCGGCGATCTACCGAAAGGAGCTCACCGATATCTTCCACAGCGGGTGGCTGTTCGCGGCCACCTCCGCCCAACTGGCCAATCCCGGCGACACCCTGACCTGGACTGTGGGATCAGAATCAGTGGTGTTGGCCCGCACCACGTCCGGTGCCGTCGCGGCCATGCACAACACCTGCCGCCACCGCGGCTGCCGGATTACGCCGGACGGGACTGCCCAAGGCCGGGCGCTGGTGTGCCCTTACCACAACTGGGCCTACCGGCTCGACGGCTCGTTCGCCGGTGCACCCCACATGGGTGACGCGCTCACCGCCGAGCTGCGGTCCGAACTCGGGCTCGTCCCAGTGCCGGTCAGCGAATTCGCGGGGCTGATCTTCGTCTGCTTCAGCCAAAGCCCACCGCCGATCGAGCGCGCGCACGACGCCATCACCGCTCACGTTGGACGCTATCGCGCGCAGGCCACCCAAATCACCTCCGTCCACCACTACGAGGTGGACGCGAATTGGAAGGTTCTGGTAGAGAACAACCGCGAGTGCTATCACTGCTCGCCGAATCATCCGGAGTTCTGTCTGTCGAATTACGAACTCGGCATGCCTGGCGACAGTCGAACAAACCAGCGTTACCAGGAGGTCGTCACCCGGCAACGCCACCGCTGGAGCGAACAAGGGCTTCCGGTCGACGACGTCAGCTTTCCCGACGGCGACTTCTTCCGGGTGGCGCGATTGCCACTCAAGGACGGCTATCTGACCGAGTCGATGTCCGGCCAGCTGGTCGGACCGCTGCTGGGCGACCTCGCCTCCCCCGATGTCGGCAGCATCCGAATAGTAACGTTGCCCAACAGCTGGATTCACGTGAATGCAGACTATGTGATGGCCACCCGGCTGACCCCGATCGATGAGAACACCACCCACGTCGATGTGACATTCCAGGTGCGGGACGGGGCGCGAGCCGGGATCGACTACGAGATCGGCGACGTCGAGGCCGTCTGGGTCGCCACCTCCGAGCAGGACTGGGCGTTGTGTGAAAAAACCCACGCCGGAATACGTTCCGCCGGTTATCGCCCTGGTCCGCTGTCCCCGGTCACCGAAGGCTCGGTGGTGGACTTCCACATCTGGTGGGCGCACCGACTCGGCATCGACGCCGTCGGCCAGTCCGCGACGACAATCGGAAACGAGGCGGTCTCGTGAGCACCGCCCGTACCGCCAGCGATTTCGCGACGACGTTCGAACTCGCGGAGTTGTCCCCATCGGCCCGGCGCCGCCTCGAGCTGGCCGTGCTCGACCTGGCGGCGGTTTGTCACGCCGGGCGGCCAGCCCCGGCGGCCCGGATAGCCGTCGACACGGCAGAGACGGTCTTCGGCACCGGACGGTCAACCGCTTGGCTTGACGACAGGCGGCTCAGCCCGGCGGCCGCAGCCTTGGCCAACGGCGTGCTGGCCAATGTCTTGGACCTCGATGACGGACACAGTCTGACCAAGGGCCATCCCGGTGCCGTTGTGATCCCCGCTGCAATCGCGGTTGCCGAGCACGTCCAAGCGTCCGTGCAGGCGATTCTCGCCGCGATCGCCGTCGGCTACGAGGTCGCGGTGCGCGCCGCCGTCGCCCAACACGACCGGTGGCCGCAGTACCACGGCACGGGGTCTTGGGGCGCCGTCGGTGCCGCCGCAGCGGCGGCCCGCCTGCTCGGGTCGGATGCGGCGACCTGCCGTCACGCGATCAGTCTCGCCGAGTACCACGGGCCGCTCGCACTGATCATGCGCTCCGTCGCCGAACCCGCCATGACCAAGGACGGGATCGGTTGGGGCGCTATGACCGGGGTTGCCAGCGCATTCCTCGCGGATTCCGGGTTCACCTCCACGACAGGGCAATTCGCTGATATGGAGTTCAGCGACTGGGATCAACGCAGGGTGGTCGAGGAACTGTACCTGAAGCCGTTCCCCTGCTGCCGGTGGGCCCAGTCGGCGGTTGTGGCCGCTGCAAGCATTTCGGCGGTCCCAGGATTCGATCCTGCACGGATCACCTCGATCGAGATTCACACCTTCGATGCGGCAGCGGCACTGGCCGCCTCACCGCCCACCGACACCGAGCAGGCCCAGTACAGCTTGGTCTGGCCGGTCGCCTGCCAATTGGGGTTGGGGCGATACGGGGTGGCGGAGGCCCTGGGTGAGTTCGACAATCCGGCGGCGAATCGGCTATTGCCACTCATCCGGACAGTCGTGGATCCCGAGCTCACCGCGGAGTTCCCGCAACGACGGCTGAGCTCGGTCGTCGTGCGAACCGCCGACGGTGCCGAACTATCGTCGGGCATCACCGAACCCTGGGGTGAGGGTGACGACCCGGGGTGGGAGAACCGCGCGCTGGACAAGGCGCGCCGCCTCCTGGGGCCGGCGCCAACGTGGCCGATCGCATTCACCTCGACGGGGGTCGAACAAGTGCTGTCCTGCCTCCTGCAGTCCGTCGACCGCGGCGCAGCCGACTGACCGAACCGAGATCGGTGCCCTGCGTCGAGGTCTACTCTGGCGAGCATGACCGAGCAGACCACCAACGTGAGCTCCGATATCGACAATGCGCACACCGTCGAGGTTTTCCTGTCCGCGCTGCAGGCCGAGGACTTGACGACCGCCGACGCCCAATTGGACGACAACCTGGTCTACGAGAACGTCGGCTTCCCGACCATCCGCGGCCGGGCCCGGACCATGAAACTGTTCCGGCGGATGCAGGGCAAGGGCGGCTTCGAGGTGAAGATCCACCGCATCGCCGTCAACGGCCCGGTCGTGCTGACCGAGCGCACCGATGTCCTGGTGATCGGGCCGGTGCGGCTGCAGTTCTGGGTGTGTGGCGTCTTCGAGGTGAGCAACGGCCGAATCACACTATGGCGGGACTACTTCGACATGTTCGACTTCAGCAAGGCGATCGCCCGCGGCATTCTCGGTGCGGTCGTGCCGGGGCTGCGCCCGCGGCTGTGATCTCGGCTGATCAGGCTCGTCGCAACCGGCCGAGCTCGTCGAAGGCCTGCGCCCACCCGGTCAGCCGGTCGGTGGCGTCGGCCAGCTCGTTGCGGTAGCGCTGCGCCGACATCGGGGAACTGGACAGCGAGCCTGTGTTGGCCGCGGATACCAGTTGCGCTGCGGCGGTGACCATTTCGTTGTACTGCCGCACACCATGATTGAGCTGGGCGGTGAACGCGTTGATGGTCGGCGCCAGGTACGACCGCGAGTTGGGCGTCTCCATGGCCGCGCGCTCGATCGACACCACCTCGTCGGCGGTGGCCGCCATGGTGGCCGCGGTCCGGTTGGCCGCTTCGGTCAGTTCGCGGATCTCCTCCGGCGGCAACATGTTTCCCCGGGTCATCACGCCGAGCAGGGAATGCAGTCCGCGCTCCGAAGCCCCCAGCGCCGACATCGACGGCCGGGCCACTGACCCGTGCGGCGGTAGTCGCCGTCCACTGACCTGACGCTGCGGCGGTAGCGGCTCGGCGCGCAGCCAGCGATAACGCAACAGCAGCAGGGTCGCCGGCGCCGCCGCTCCGGCGGCGATCACCCCGGTGATGATCAGCCCCCACACCGGCACACTCCAGGTGGCGAGCAACCCGGTGACCGCCACCCAGAACACCGACGCGAACGCGAAGAACAGACCCAGCCGCAAAGCCCAGCGGCGCTTGCGCAGCAGCCGGGCCCGCGGGTCGGCGGCGGCACTGAGCCTCTGGGCCGCCACGTCGGCATATTCACTGACGGCGTCGACACCGCGCTGCAGGGTCGAACGCCACTGTCGCGATACGAATCCCGGCTTGTCGGGTGTCACCGCCATCGAAGTACCCGTCTTTACTGCCCGAGCGGCTTCTCGGCCTCGGGGGTGATCGCCGGGGCGGCCGGCGTGGCCGGGGCGGCGCCAGCCGCCGGAGTGGCGCCAGAAGGCAGCGCCTCGCCGCGCATCGAGGCACGGATCTGTTCGAGGCGGGAATGGCCGGCCATCTGCACGCTGGCCTGCTGGACTTCCATCATCCGACCCTGGACCGAGTTCTGCGCCAGCTCCGCCGCGCCCATCGCGTTGGCGTACCGGCGCTCGATCTTGTCGCGCACCTCGTCGAGGCTGGGGGTGTTACCCGGGGCCGCGATATCGCTCATCGACCGCAGCGAGGCGCTGACCTGTTCCTGCATCTTGGCCTGCTCCAGCTGGGACAGCAGCTTGGTGCGCTCGGCGATCTTCTGCTGCAGCACCATGGCGTTCTGTTCGACCGCCTTCTTAGCCTGCCCCGCCGCCTGCAGCGCCTGGTCGTGTAGACCCTTGAGGTCCTCCACGCTCTGCTCGGCGGTGACCAGCTGGGCCGCAAAGGCCTCGGCGGCGTTGTTGTACTCGGTGGCCTTGGCCGCATCACCGGAGGCCACCGCCTGGTCGGCAAGGGTCAGCGCCTGGCGGACATTGACCTGCAGCTTCTCGATGTCGGCGAGCTGACGGTTCAGCCGCATCTCCAGCTGGCGCTGATTGCCGATCACCTGAGCCGCCTGCTGGGTCAGCGCCTGGTGTTGCCGCTGCGCTTCCTCGATGGCCTGCTGGATCTGCACCTTCGGATCGGCGTACTCGTCGACCTTGGAGCTGAACAGCGCCATCAGGTACTTCCACGCCTTGGTGAACGGATTGGCCATCAGTTGCCCCGCCTTCGTGTCGAGTGCCGCAGTGTGGTGGTGGTCGAACCCCAATTTATCGGTTCACGATGCCCGGCCACAGCGGTGTGGGCATGTCCGCCGGTCAATGAGGTCAGGCCACCGCCATGGCGACCGGGTGCGGGATGACGACCTTCGTGGCGACATTGATCGAGGAGTCCTGGCTGGGTACCGCGGTCAGCCGCGCGAGGCGCTCGCGGTCGGCCATCTTCTCCCCGGCGTCGGTCAGCACCCGCGACAGCGGGACGTCCAGTGCGGTGCAGATTGCGCTGAGCAGTTCACTGGAAGCTTCCTTGCGACCACGCTCGACCTCGGACAGGTAGCCGAGGCTCACCCGCGCCGAATCGGACACCTCGCGAAGGGTGCGTCCCTGTGAAGTGCGGGCATCGCGAAGCACGTCGCCGATCACTTCACGCAGCAGTACCGCCATCGGGCTGTCCTCCTCCATTAGTCGCAGCCAACCTGTGCAACGCCGGGAGGGCCCCGATTGGTTCCCAGGACCTTGTCAGGAGGCCTCGACCAGGGCGTGCAGCCGGCCGATCGCGTGGTGCACAGCCGCCAGCCGGATGTCCCATCGCGATCCGGCCAACCCCAGTTCGGCGACCTCGACGCCCCCAGGTCCGGCCAGGCCCAGGTAGACCGTGCCGACCGGGTGTCCGCCGTGTGGCTGCGGCCCGGCCACCCCGGTCAGGCCGACCCCCACGTGGCCGCGCAACGGTTCCGAGCCCCGTCGGCCAGTGCCGCCGCCGTTGGGGCGGCCACCGGGCCGACGGCGGCGAGCAGTTCGCGCGGGACACCGGCCAGCGTGATCTTGGTCTCGACGGTGTAGGTCACCAGCCCGCCCTGCAGGACGGCGCTGGCGCCGGGCACCCCGGCCAGCGTGGCGGCCAACAGCCCGGCGGTCAGTGATTCCGCGGTGGCGACGGTGTGCGCCCGCCTGCTCAGCGCGGCGACCAGCTCGCGCGCGGCGTCATCGACCAGCGGATCGCTCACGGGAGTCCCTGATCGCCGAGACCACGTAGTCGATGCCGGTGATCACGGTCAGCACGACGGCCGCCCACATGATCACCCACGCCACCGTGAGCCACGGCGCCGGCCAGGTGTGCAGAGGCAGCACGAACAACCCGATCGCGACGGCCTGGACCAGTGTCTTGAGCTTGCCACCCCGGCTGGCCGGAATGACGCCGCGCCGCAGCACGGCGAACCGCAGCAGCGTGATGCCGAGTTCGCGGGCCAGGATCACCACGGTGACCCACCACGGCAGGTCGCCAAGCATCGACAGGCCGATCAACGCTGCCCCGATGAGCATCTTGTCGGCGATCGGGTCGGCCAGCTTGCCGAATTCGGTGACCATCCCGTAGGTGCGGGCCAGCGATCCGTCGAACCGGTCGGTGATCACCGCCACCGCAAAAATGATGAAAGCGGTTATCCGGCTGCCTGTTTGGTGGCCATCACCGGCGAACAGGAAGAGCAGGAAGATCGGGACCAGGACCAGCCGGATTCCGGTCAGCAGGTTGGCGACGTTGGCCACTCGCACGCGCGGGACCGCCGGACCGGTTTGGGGTTGTCCCGACACGGCTAACAGAATATCGGTTGGCAGCTCGCGGTCGTGCGCCCGATACTCTGCACCCGTGAATGACGCTTGCGGAGCGAACCAGCGAATGGCACGCGACGGCCGAGCCTGTGAGGCAGGCGCGTGAACCCCCTCGTGAACTCCGATGTCGTCATCCGCCGCGCCCGCACCTCGGACGTCCCCGACATCAAGCGTCTGGTCGACACTTACGCCGGGCGCATCCTGCTGGAGAAGAACCTGGTCACGCTCTACGAGGCGGTCCAGGAGTTCTGGGTTGCCGAGCTCGGCGGCGAGGTCGTCGGATGCGGGGCGCTGCACGTGCTCTGGGCGGACCTCGGTGAGGTGCGCACTGTAGCGGTGGACCCGAAGGTCAAGGGCCGCGGCATCGGGCATGTGATCGTCGACCAGTTGTTGACGGTCGCCCGTGAGCTGCAGCTGGAGCGATTGTTCGTGCTGACCTTCGAGACCGATTTCTTCGCCAGACACGGCTTCACCGAGATCGAGGGCACCCCGGTCACCGCCGAGGTCTACGAGGAGATGTGCCGCTCCTACGACATCGGCGTCGCCGAGTTCCTGGACCTGTCCTACGTGAAGCCGAACACCCTCGGTAACACCCGGATGCTGCTGATCCTCTAGCGCCGGGTCTGAGAAGTCCTCGTCCTCAGGCCTCGTCGTCCATGCCGTCGTCGCCGGCCGACCCGCCCCGGATCAACATCAGCGTTCCGGCCAGTTCGTCGGGCTTGACCAGCACCTCGCGGGCTTTGGATCCCTCGGAGGGCCCGACGATGTTGCGGGTCTCCATCAGGTCCATCAGCCGGCCGGCCTTGGCGAACCCGACCCGCAGTTTGCGCTGCAGCATCGAGGTGGAACCGAACTGGCTGGACACCACCAGCTCGACCGCCTGCAGGAAGACGTCCATGTCGTCGCCGATGTCGGGGTCGACGTCGGCGCGGTCACCCGAGGGCTTGGCCGCGGTGACGCCCTCGGTGTATTCCGGCTCGGCCTGGTCCTTGCAGGCCTGCACGACGGCCTGGATCTCTTCGTCGGTGATGTAGGCGCCCTGCAGTCGCTGTGGCTTGCTCGCCCCCATCGGCAGGAACAGGCCGTCACCCATGCCGATCAGCTTCTCGGCGCCGGGCTGGTCGAGAATGACGCGACTGTCGGTCAGCGACGAGGTGGCGAAGGCCAGCCGGGACGGCACGTTGGTCTTGATCAGGCCGGTGACGACGTCGACCGAGGGGCGCTGGGTGGCCAGCACCAGATGGATGCCCGCGGCGCGGGCTTTCTGGGTGATCCGCACGATCGCGTCCTCGACGTCGCGGGGCGCGGTCATCATCAGGTCGGCCAGCTCGTCGACGATCGCGATGATGTACGGGTAGGGCTTGTACACCCGCTGGCTGCCCAGTGGTGCGGTGATCTCACCCGAGCGCACCTTGGCGTTGAAGTCGTCGATGTGACGCACCCGGGACGCCTGCATGTCCTGGTAGCGCTGTTCCATCTCCTCGACCAGCCAGGCCAGCGCCGCCGCCGCCTTCTTGGGCTGCGTGATGATCGGGGTGATCAGGTGCGGAATGCCTTCGTAGGGCGTGAGTTCCACCATCTTCGGGTCGATGAGGATCATCCGCACCTCGTCCGGGGTGGCGCGCGCCAGCAGCGAGACCAGCATCGAGTTGACGAAGCTCGACTTGCCCGAGCCGGTGGAGCCGGCCACCAGCAGGTGCGGCATCTTGGCCAGGTTGGCCGAGATGAAGTCGCCTTCGATGTCCTTGCCGAGTCCGATGACCAGCGGGTGGTGGTCCCGGCGGGTCGACGGCGCGGTGAGAACGTCGGCCAGGCGCACCATTTCGCGGTCGGTGTTGGGTACCTCGATACCGACGGCCGACTTACCCGGGATCGGGGCCAGCATGCGAACGCTCTCGGTGGCCACTGCGTAGGCGATATTGCGTTGCAGCGCAGTGATTTTCTCGACTTTCACCCCGGGCCCGAGTTCGACCTCGTAGCGGGTGACGGTCGGACCCCTGGTGCAGCCGGTGACGGCGGCGTCGACCTTGAACTGCTCGAGCACCGACGAGATGGCGTCGGACATCTGCTCGTTGGCGGCGCTGCGCCGCTTCGGGGGATCGCCGGCGACCAGCAGGTCCAGCGACGGCAGGTGGTAGGGCCCTTCCACCACCCGGTCCAGCGCCTTGGTGTCCTGGCGCGGCGCGGGCGCGGCGATGTCCTTGTCTTCCTTGTCTTCCTTGTCTTCCTTGTCGACCACCTTCTTCGGGCGGCGCGCCTTGACCGGCTCGGGGACGGTCGGGGCGTCCTCGTCGAGCGGATAGTTCTCCAGCGGTGTGCCGGCCGGTGCCGCCGCGCCCGGCCAGGCCGGGGCCTCGTCGGCGTAGGTCCGCGGATCGTCGTAGTAGCCGTCGGAGAAGTCCTCGGGGGCGGCCTGTTGCAGCTCGTCGGGCTCGCTCTCGTCGTAGTCGTCGTACTCGTCGTCTTCGTCGTAATGCCCGCGGGTGCTGAACATCGCATACAGCGTCTCGGGCACCTCCCGGATCGTGGTGCCGGTCAGCAGCAGGACGCCGAACAGCGCGGCGATGATCAGCAGCGGGGTGGCGATCCACGGGGTCAACCCGTCGGAGAGCGGTCCCCCGATGGCGAAGCCGACGAATCCGGCGGCGCGCTGGCGGGCGGCAGGATCCTGCGGCGCGCCCGACCACAGATGCCACAGTCCCAGCACCGGTAGCGCGATCATCGCGCAGCCGAGCACCAGGCGCGGGCGGGCGTCGGGGTTGGGTTCGGTGCGCATCAACATCACCGCGACGACGGCGATGATCAGCGGCAGCAGCACCACCGCCCCGCCGACGAGGGTGCGCAGGGCCGAGTCGATCCACCCGCCGACCGGCCGGGCGGCGTCGAACCAGGAGCCGGCGGCGATCACGACGGCGACGGCCAGCAGGCCCAGCGCGATGCCGTCGCGCCGATGTCCGGGCTCGATGTCGCGGGCCCGGCCCACCGACCGGGCGGTGGAACCGGCTCCCCTGGCCAGCATCAGCCAGGTGGCCCGGGCGGCGCGGCCACCGGCCGCCGCCGCGGTGCCGACCGGTGACCCGGCGCGCTTCTTGGCGGGCTTGCGCCGCGGTGCCGGCTTCGACGCACCCTTTGATGGCCGCGCCGCACCCTTTGACCTGGTCGTTCGCGCGCCAGAGCGAGCGGCCGTCTTATTCGCCATGCGCGCAAGACTAGTCGCAAAGGCCCCATCTGCACCATCCGCCACACGAGTTACAGAGGGGCTGTTGCCAACCTGCGACCAACGACGAATCGGGCGTGGTTTTCGCCGCCCAACGGCGGAAAACGCGCCGAAATCGCACCAGGTTAAGGTAAGCGGCGTCACACCCCGATCCAGGAGACCGCCCATGCCAGTCGTCGTCGTCGCCACCTTCACCGTCAAGCCCGAATCCGTGGACACCGTGCGGGAAGCCTGCAAGAAGGCGATCGCCGCAGTCCACGACGAGCCGGGCTGCGAGCTGTACTCGCTGCACGAGGGCGACAAGACGTTCGTGTTCGTCGAGCAGTGGGCCGACGCGGACGCATTGACGACGCACAGCACCGCACCGGGCGTGACCACGCTGTTCGGCGAGATCGGCGAGCACCTCGACGGTGCACCCGATATCAAGATGCTCACCCCCGTGGTGGCCGGTGACCCGGCCAAGGGCCAGCTGCGTCCCTGACCGGGACCGACGACTCATGGGTGAACTCGACGGCAAAGTCGCGCTGATCACCGGGGCGGCCCGCGGTCAGGGCCGTGCGCACGCGGTCAAACTAGCGGCCGAAGGCGCCGCCATCATCGCGATCGACATCTGCGACCAGATCGCCAGCGTCCCCTACCCGATGGCCACCCCGAGGACCTGGCCGCCACGGTCAAACTCGTCGAGGACACCGGCGCTCGCATCGTGGCGCGCCAAGCCGACGTCCGCGACCGGGCCGCGCTCAAGTCCGCGGTGTACCAGGGCATCGAGGAACTCGGCCGGCTCGACATCGTGATCGCCAACGCCGGCATCGCCCCGATGACCGACGCAAGCGCCTGGCAGGACGTCATCGACGTGAACCTGACCGGGGTCTACCACACCGTCGACGTGACGATGAAGCCGTTGATCAAGCAGGGCGCCGGCGGGTCGGTCGTGTTGACCAGTTCGGTGGCCGGCCTGGTGGGCATCGGCGCCCCGATCGCCGGCTCGCTGGGCTACACGGTGGCCAAGCACGGCCTGGTCGGCTTGATGCGGGCGTATGCGAATTTCCTTGCGCCGTTCAATATCCGGGTGAACTCGGTGCACCCCGCCGGGGTGAACACCCCGATGATCGACAACGAGTTCACCCGGTCCTGGCTCGACGGTCTGGCCCAGCAGGACTTCGGCGGCCCGGACATGACCAACGCCCTGCCGGTACAGACCCTGGAACCCGAGGACATCGCCAACGCGGCGTTCTTCCTGGTTTCGGAGGCGGGCCGCTACATCACCGGTGTCGCGTTGCCCGTCGACGCGGGGTTCGTCAACAAGCGCTGACCGGGCCACCGCCACTACGATCGGGGGGCCATGAGACCCCCACTGGAGCTCACCAGCGTCCCCGCCTGGGCCGTCGAACCCACCAGTGCGCCGGCCGATCTGTCCGGGCGCCAGTGGACGGTGCTCGCGATCGGCCCCGATGCGGCCGCAGTCGCCGACCGGTGGGTCGCCGAGATCGCCGGACGGCACCCCGGCGCCCGGCCGTGGGTCCACCTGGTCGATGACGCCGAGGCGGCGTGCACGGCGCTGGACGACGACCTGACCAGGGCCGTTGTCGGGTGGCGGCTGCTGATCACCGGATCCGCACACGACTGCCTGCGGGTGCGGGCCCGGGCACTCGAGCTCGGCGCTGCCGACGACGAGATCACCGTCGCCAGCACCGACGTGGACACCCGGACGGTGTTCTGTGCGCACTGCCGCGCGGTCACCACGGCTGTGGTCGGACTGTCCGAGACGGTGCCCTGCACCGGCTGCGGGCGTGAACTGTTCGTCTACTACCACGTGTCACGCCGACTGGGAACCCACCTCGGCTTCGCCACCGCCGCCAGTTACCGGGGAACGACGTGAGCAGCCTGAGTCTGGAGATCGTCGGCATCGACGATGATGTGCCGGGCGTCCGTACGCTGACGCTGGCGCTGCCCGACCGCGGGCCCCTGCCGTCGCTCACGCCGGGCAGCCACATCGTCGTCGAGTATGACGGCGGCGCCAACGCCTACTCGCTGACCGGTGAGACGGCGGCACCCCGCGAATACGTGATCTCGGTGCTGGAATGCCCCGACGGCCGGGGTGGCTCGCGATGGATCCACCGTGAACTCTGCGTCGGTGACACCGTGACGGTCCGGGAACCGCGCAGCGCGTTCGCCCCCGTCCTGCGCGCCCGGCGGCATCTGTTGATCGCCGCCGGGATCGGGATCACCCCGATGGTCTCGCATCTGCGCAGCGCTCGGCGCTGGGGTCGCGACGCCCAACTGCTCTACGTTCACCGCGACGGCCGGGGCGCCTACGTCGACGAGATCAAGGAGCTCACCGACCAGGCCCGGTTCTTCACCGACCGGGCGGCGTTCGTCGCCGAACTGGCTGCGGTGCTGGCCGATTCGCCGTTCGGCACGCACGCCTACATCTGCGGCCCCAGCCAGTTCATCGATGACGTGAGCGCCCTGGCCGCCGGGCTGGGCTGGCCGCCGAGCCGCATCCATGCCGAGCACTTCGGCGGCGAGCTCACCCCCGGCGAGCCTTTCGAAGTCGAGATCGCAACAAGCGGTGCGACTTTCGTGGTCGAATCCGGGGTGTCGCTGCTGGAGGCCCTGGAGGCGCACGGTCTTCCGGTGCCCAACATGTGCCGCCAGGGAGTGTGCGGCGAATGCCGGATCTCGGTGCGCTCGGGCAACGTGGTGCACCGCGACTTGTATCTGAGCGAGGCCGAACGTGACGCCGGCGATGTGATGATGGCCTGTGTTTCCCGCGCTGACGGACCTCTGGAGTTAGAGCTGTGAGTACCCCGGTTTCGGCACCCGACCTGGTGGCGGCATTCCCGTTCCCGTATGCGGGCGACACCTACCGCTACAACACCCATCTGGAACCGGGCGGCACGCAGGTGCAGACCCGCACCGGGCAGTGGGGTGCCTCCGTGCTGCACATCGACAGTGAGTACGCCACCGAATTGGCCCAGCGCCAGCGCATTCTGGCCGCCGACCCCACCCGGCACGCAGTGCTGCCGCACATGCGGATCGCCTGCTGGGACACCATGCTGGCGTTGATGACCGAACTCGCCACCGCCTATCCGGACGCCATGTCGTTGACCCGCGACGGCGACACCTGGCACTGGCGCAACGAACTGCTCGGTCTGGCACAGGATTTCATTCTCGGAGACGAGTCCACCCTGCCCTGCGACCCACTGGCCTACATCGCCGAACAGGTCCAGGACGATATCGTCCTGCTCGATCAGCGCGACGGCGATCTGTTCGCCGACGCCGGCGTGGTGACCTTCGCCGCCGGCTGGTCGTTCGGGTTCGACGTCGGCATGACATTCCTGGAGATCCACGGTCCGGTCCCCGGGCTGCGCGAATCAGGGGTGGTCGGTCGGGCCCGCGACTTCCTGATGCGGCTGCAGCCCAACCAGATCTACCGGCGCACCAACTGGTCGATGGCGATCGGGCGGACCCTGGACCTGTCGGTGGAGACCTTGCCCGAGCGGGTGTCCGAGGACATCGACCTGCTTGCCGTCGACGACGAGACGTTCGGGCGGCTGGTGCACCTGCGCGTGGAGGTGCAGCATCTGATCCGGCTGGCCGAGTCCGGTGCCATCTGCTTCCTGATCCGCACCTACATGCTGCCCTTCGCCGATATCGCCACCGTCGACGAGTGGCGTACCCGCGCCGCGTCGGTGCTGGCAGAACTCCCCGAGGACATCGCCGCCTACAAGGGCATCAGCGGCTATCGCGACCGCCTGGTGTCCTGGTTGCTCACCCGGTCGTGACCGATCAGATCTCGATGACGGTCGGCACGATCATCGGCTGGCGCCGGTAGGTCTCCCCCACCCACTTGCCGACGGTGCGGCGCACCGCCTGCGCGATCCGCACCGGGTCGGTGACGTTGTCGGAGGCAAGCGCTTCCAGCTCGGCCTCGACCTTGCGCGCCGCCGGCTCCAGCGCCGTGGGATCCTCGGAGAAACCCCGCGAGTACAGCTGTGGCGGCGCGGCGCGCCGGCCTGTGCCGCGATGCACCACCACGGTGATCGCCACGAAGCCCGAGCTCAGGATCAGCCGTTCGCCGAGCGTGGCGTCACCCACATCGCCGGTGATCAGACCGTCGACGAACATCTTGCCGACCGGTACCGCTCCGGCGATGCTGGCCTTGCCGGCCACCAGGTCCACGCTGACCCCGCTTTCGGCCAGCACGATCCGGTCTTCGGGCACACCGCTGCGGACGGCGAGCTTGGCGTTGGCGCGCATCATGCGCCAGGTGCCGTGCACGGGCATCACGTTGCGGGGCCGCACCCCGTTGTAGAGGAACAGCAGCTCACCGGCATAGGCGTGGCCTGAAACGTGCACCCGCACTTGCTGATTGGTCACCACCCGGGCACCGATCTTGGCCAGGTCGTCGATGACGCCGTAGACGGCTTCCTCGTTGCCGGGGATCAGCGACGAGGACAGGATGATCAGGTCGTCGGCGGTGACGGTGATGCTGCGATGCTCGCCGCGCGACATCCGCGACAGCGCCGCCATCGGCTCGCCCTGGGTGCCGGTGGTGATCAGCACCACCTGCCCGGGCGCCATCTCCTCGGCCATCGCGATGTCGACCACATCGCGGTCTTCGACGTGCAGGAAGCCGAGTTCCCGGGCGATGGCCATGTTGCGCACCATCGAACGCCCGACGAACGACACCCGCCTGCCGAGCGCGACGGCGGCGTCGACGATCTGCTGCACCCGGTCGACGTTGGACGCGAAGCAGGCGACGATGACCCGCTGCCCCTCGGCACCGCGGATGAGCCGGTGCAGGTTCGGGCCGACCTCGCTCTCGGACGGGCCCACCCCGGGGATCTCGGAGTTGGTCGAGTCACACAGGAACAGGTCCACCCCGGCGTCACCGAGCCGCGACATGCCGGGCAGGTCGGTGGGACGGCCGTCTAGCGGGGTTTGGTCGAGCTTGATGTCACCGGTGTGCAGGACGGTACCGGCGCCGGTGTGCACGGCGATCGCCAGCGCGTCGGGAATGGAGTGGTTGACCGCGAAGTACTGGCACTCGAACACCCCGTGGGTGCTGCGCTGGCCCTCCGCGACCTCGACGAACACCGGGTTGATGCGATGCTCACGGCACTTGGCGGCCACCAGTGCGAGGGTGAATTTGGAGCCCACCACCGGAATGTCGGCCCGCATCCGCAACAGATACGGAATGGCGCCGATGTGGTCTTCGTGCGCATGGGTCAGCACCAGTGCCTCGACATCGTCGAGACGGTCCTCGATCAGCCGCAGGTCGGGCAGGATCAGGTCGACGCCGGGTTCGTCGTGATTGGGGAACAGCACCCCGCAGTCGATGATCAGCAACCGGCCCAGATGCTCGAAAACGGTCATGTTGCGGCCGATTTCGTTGATACCGCCCAGCGCCGTCACACGCAGGCCACCCGGGGCCAGCGGCCCCGGCGGCGACAACTCGGTGTTCATCGCAAGACTGCTGCTGCGCGCAGGTCGGCGGCGAGTTCGTCGAGTTGTTCGGGCGTGGCGGCCATCTGGGGCAGGCGCGGCTCGCCGACCTCGAAGCCCTGCAGCCGCAATCCGGCCTTGGCCAGCGTCACGCCGCCCAACCGGCCCTGGGCGGCGTTGAGCGGGGCCAGCGACACACCGATCTTGCGCGCCGTGGCGATGTCACCGGAAGTGAAGGCGGTCAACAACTCTCGCAGCTGACTAGCCGCCACATGCCCCCACACGCTGATGAACCCGACCGCTCCCATCGCCAGCCACGGCAGGTTCAGCGCATCGTCGCCGGAATAGTACGCCAGCCCCGTCTCGGCCATGATCTGCAGACCGCCGTGCAGGTCGGCCTTGGCATCCTTGACCGCGACGATATTGGGGTGGTTGGCCAGTGTGCGCATGGTGTCCCATTCGATGGGGACGACCGAGCGCGGCGGAATGTCGTAGAGGATCACCGGCAGGTCGGTGGCGTCAGCCACCGCGGTGAAATGTGCCACCAGCCCGGACTGCGGTGGGCGCGAGTAGTAGGGGGTGACGACCAGCAGCCCGTGCGCCCCCTCGGCCGCAGAGGCCTTGGCCAGGTGCACGCTGTGCGCAGTGTCGTAGGTACCGGCGCCGGCGATGATGCGGGCCCGGTCACCGACGGCTTCGAGCACCGCGCCCAGCAGCGCCCGCTTCTCGTCGTCGGTGGTGGTCGGCGACTCACCGGTGGTGCCGGACAGCACCAGCCCGTCGCAACCGGAGTCGACCAGATGGGTGGCCAACCGAGCCGCGGTGACGGTATCCAGCGTGCCGTCCGGCTTGAACGGGGTCACCATTGCGGTCAGAACGGTGCCCAGCCGGGCGCTGACGTCGAATCCGCTGGTGCTCACGGACGCCTAGATTACCCGGTCGGCGCGGGTGCCTCGGCGAATACCCGGTGGGCCTAGACCTCCGTCGCCAGCGGAGACGTCGCAACCTCCGTGCCGTCGGCGAGTTGGGTGATCTCGAAGTCGGCGAACACGGCCGGCGCGATGTCGGCGAGCTGACGAAGACAGGCGATTGCCAGGCGGCGGATCTCCACGTCGGCATGTTCGCTGGCCCGCATGGCGATGAAATGCCGCCATCCGCGGTAGTTCCCGCTGACCACGATGCGGGTCTCGGTGTCGTTGGGCAACACCGCACGTGCCGCCTGCCGGGCTTGTTTGCGCCGCAGCACCGCATGCGGCTGATCGGCGAGCTTGGCTTCCAGCTTGGCCAGCAGTTCGACGTAGGCGGCCCGGCTGGCGTCCGCGGCGGCGAGCAGGATCTGCTGCAGCTCCGGGTCGTCTTCCAGCCCGGGCGGGATCACCACCTGGGCGTCGGTCTCCGGAACGTAACGCTGCGAGAGCTGGGAGTAGGACAGGTGGCGGTGCCGGATGAGCTCGTGGGTGCACGACCGCGAGATGCCGGTGATGTAGAAGCTCACCGACGCGTGCTCGAGCACCGAGAAGTGGCCCACGTCGATGATGTGCTTGAGGTAGGCCGCGTTGGTGGCGGTGCGGGGGTTGGGCTTGGACCAGCTTTGGTAGCAGGCCCGCCCGGCGAACTCCAGCAGCGCCTGACCGCCGTCGGCGTCGGTGGTCCAGGGCACGTCCGACGGGGGCAGGAATTCGGTCTTGGCGATCAGCTGCACGCGCAGCGGCGCGATCTCGGCCACGCCGCTCACCTTAGTGGGCGTGTCACGACAAGACCGAAGAGATCAGCCCCAGTCCCGTCGAGACCTCGCGGCGGCGCTGTCGGTCACGACACATCCTCGAGTTGTCGGCCCGTACTCGACGGCCCCAGAAGGGCCACATCCAGGCACAACAGCACGATGAGCACGGCAGCACACGAGAAGACCGGTACCGGACCGACCTTCGCGAGCGCCGGAACCGCGGCAAACGGCAGCACCGCCGAGACTGCGCGCGACACCGAATAGGCCAGTCCGCTGGCGGTACTGCGGACGGCGGTCGGAAAGATCTCGGCCTGGTAGATGTGGAAAGCATTGGAGAACACGTTGGAAATTGCGGTCAGCAGAAAACCGGCGACGACGATCACCGGGACCTGATCTGCTGCGGCAAACACGATGCCACAGGCACCGATGCCCAGGGCCGAGGCGATGATGATGTGCTTGCGCTCGAAACGTTCGAGGATCGGAACCGATGCCAACGAGCCGAGTGGATAGCCTGCGAAGCTCAACGCCGCGTAGCCCAGCGACTCGGTGACGGTGAACCCTTTACCGACCAGAACCAACGGCGCCAGGGCGGCAAATCCGTAGTAGGCGGCGGTCTGGAAGATCTGGAAAATCACCAGCATCACCAAGGGTGACCGATGATCACGAAAGACGAGTCGCAGCACGTCTGCCAACGTCCGCGCCTCGTCGCTGTCGCCGGTCCTCGGCGTCGTCTCGGTTGTGGTGCTCGGCCGTTCGGCGGTGTCTGATCCCACGGCACGCACTACCGAGTCGACCACGGCCCGGGCCTCGGCGTGGCGACCGCGGCTCTCCAACCACCGCGGCGACTCCGGCAGCGCTCGGCGCAGCACCACCACCAGGACCGCCCCGAGGCTGCCGAAGACCAGCAGCCAGCGCCATCCGTCGATGCCGAAAAGTTGTTGACGCGCGACGAGGCGGCCACCCAGCAGGGCCGCAAGCGGCACCCCGAGGAATCCGATGGTGTACGCCCATGCCGTCAGTCGGCCACGCGCTCGGGCAGGCGAGAACTCGGCCAGATAGGTGTCAATGAGCACCAATTCGGCGCCCAGCCCCATGCCGGTCAGGAAGCGCAACACCAAGAAAGTCTCGATGTCGGGCGAGAAGGCGGTGGCGAGCGAGAACAACGAGTAGAGGACGAGATTGATCATGAACACCCGGCGCCGTCCAAGACGGTCGGCAGCGATGGACAACCCGACCGCTCCGACGAACATGCCGGCGAAACCGGATGCGATCACCAATGCCTTGCCGGTGGATCCCAGAGCGAACTCTTTGCCGAGGACCGGAGCCAAGACACCGCCCAGGAAGACCTCGTAGAGATCGAAGAAGCAGCCAAGCCCCACCAAGACGACCAGGCGCCAATGCCACCGGCTGACCGGCAGCCGGTCCAGCGTCGTGGCGGCGACCTCCGCGCGGGAGGACGCCGCGGGTAGGTTCGGGTCTGGCTCTTTCACACCCCTCCTCGTGCAGAACGCCAGGCGGTCCTTCTCAGCACCTCGGCGCGACGGGTGCGCCGTACGGTATCAGGGCCCGCCACGGGTCGGCTCGCGTCGGGAAGGCTCCCCGTCAGGGCCGCTGCCCCACCGATTGTCCCCCGGTCGCCGAAGGTGGTCGAGGACCGACTGTGCCATAGCGGCCGACCGGCAATCCGGGGAAACGGCCAGCGGGATCTACAACGGTAGCAGGATCCCCTTGACGCTCGGATCGGTGGCCAAGAACTGCTGCACGGCAGGGTCTTTGAAGGTCTCCACGAGCTTCTTGATGTTGTCGGTGTCGGCCCAACGGCTGCCGATGGTCAGCTGTCCGGCGAACTCGTCCGGTGCGGGCGGAGCGAAGATCTGCTGCTCGATCGGCACCTTGGCGGCCAGGTAATACTCGGTGTAGCCGACTGCGGCGTCCAGATCCGGCAGCGACCGGGACTGCGCGGCGAAGTCGAGCAGCGTGAACTTCAGGTTCTTCGGGTTGGCCACGATGTCCTTCTGAGTGGCGGTCCACTTGTCGACCTTCGGATCGATGGTGATCAGGCCCGCCCGCTGCAGCAGCCACAGCCCCTGCGCCTCATTGGCGGGATCGGAATACAGCGACACGTTGGCCCCGTCGGGCAACTGGTTGACGTCGGAGTACTTGTCCGACCAAATACCGAAGCCCCACCGGAACACCGGCGTAGCCGCTTCCTCGCGGAAGTCCGGGTTGGCCTCCAGCACCTGGCCCAGCCACAACTTGTGTTGATAGACGGTGCCTGCCACCTCGCCATCGCTGACTGCACGGTTGATGGTGTTGCTGTCGGCCAGTCCACGGAAAGCCACCTTGATGCCGTGTTTGGGCGCGACCTCCCGGCTGATGTATTCGATGAGCGACTGTTCGGCTGCGTTGCCTTCGTTGGTGGCGACCACCAGGGTGGCACCGGGGATCTCGTTGGCGGACTTCGTCTTTCCGAAGAAGAAGTACCGCCCGGCGACGATCGCAACGATCACGACCGCCAGGCCGGTGGCCACCCAGACCCATGTCCGGCGCTTACGGAGCTCGAAGCCGTGATCGTCGGGGCTCTCGACGGGGTGTCGGTGGTGGTCATGCGTTGACGGTTCCTTTCAGACGGGCATGGGGGTGGTGAAGCGGACCAGAGCGTCGCCGACCAGTTGGACGACCGCGACAGTGATCACCAGGATCACGATGGTGGCCAGCATGACGCCCTGGTCGAAGCGCTGGTAGCCGTAGGTGACTGCGACGTAACCGATTCCGCCGGCGCCGATGGTCCCGGCGATGGCCGAGTACTCGATCATCGCGATGACGTTGATGGTGAGGCCGCCGAGGATGGAGGGGATCGCCTCGTTGAGTTGCGCGGTGCGGATGATCTGCAGCCGCGATCCGCCGGCGGCCCGGGCGACCCTGACGACCGACGGCGGCACCGAGCGCAGCGAGTTCTCCACGATGCGGGTGAAGAACGCGATGCCGGCCAGTGACATCGGCACCACGGCAGCGGCGATGCCGATGTTGGTGCCGGTGATGAAGCGGGTGAACGGCATGATGGCCGCCATCAGGATCAGGAAGGGCAGCGATCGCCCGATGCTGATCACCCAGCCCAGAACCGTGTGCAGGGTTGGGTTTTCGTAGAGGCCGCCAGGCGCCAGGTTGTGGATGAGTGCGCCCAGCGGCACCCCCACCAACACCACGATGGTCATGACGATGCCGACCATGATCAACGTGTCGAGCAGAGCCGGAAACAGCAGGCCGGGCAGCTCGTTGAGCGGGACTTTGGCGTTGGCCAGCAGGGTCTCGGTCACGCCGCGCCCCGCAATTGCCGCTCGCCGGTGGACAGGCCGTAGCGGGCCAAGATGTCGGCGGCCCGTTCGGACAGCTCAGCCGGGATGCCCAGGGTGGCGGACCCGACCGTCACACCGTGCACCTGTTGAACCGATGCACCGAGCACTGCGATCGGGGCGCCGAGATCGGCGGAGGCGCGGGCGATCCAGTCCGATGGGACGACCGGCGAGTCGTAGACCACCTGCCAGACGTGCTGTCCGGCGGCGGCACCGCTGGGAATGCCCTGCGGGCGCAGTTCGGCACCGAGCGCGGAATCGGGGTCGGTGAGAAGGTCCACCAGAGGGCCGGACTCGACGATGCTGCCGTGTTCGAGCCGAGCCGCCGAGTCGGCGATCTTGAGCACGGTGTCCATCTCGTGGGTGATGAAGACGATGGACAGGTTCAGATCGTCGCGCAGTTCGCGCAGCAGCTCGACAACCGAGACGGTGGTGGTGGGATCCAGGCCGGCGGTGGCCTCGTCGGACAACAGCACCGACGGGCGCAGCGCCAAAGCGCGAGCGATGCCGACCCGCTGCTTCTGCCCGCCCGAGAGCTGGAAGGGGTAGTGGTTGGCACGGTTGGCCAGCCCCACCCGGTCGAGCAGCTCGGCGACGCGCCGGCGCGATTCGGCCGCGGTGACGCCGAGGTATTCCATTGGCAGCGCGACGTTTTCGGCGGCGGTGCGCCGTTCGAACAGCCCGGCCGACTGGAAGACCGTCCCGATCCGTCGGCGCGCGACCCGCAACTTCTGCGCGGACAGCGTGGTGAGGTCTTCACCGTTGACGACCACCGAGCCCGATGTCGGCGCGGTCAGCAGGTTGATGCACTCGGCCAGGGTGCTCTTGCCTGCCCCACTGGGCCCGACCACTGCCAGGATCTCGCCGGCCTCGACCCGGAAGGTGATGCGGTCCAGGACCACGGTGCGGTGCTCACCACGGCCGTAGACCTTGGTCAGTTCAGTCAGCTCGATCATCACAGAGCCCTTCGGAAACGGAGTGTGGGCAGGCGCCATCGCCACGTCCTGCCCACCCTGTCAACGGGTTCCGCTCGCGGACAGCGTTGCGATCACCGTGAGTCGATCGCGCTGATCGCAACCCTGGGCACGCCGGCCGGCGTGCGGCACGCTCTCGCAGATATGAGCATCGACGAGTCGGTCACCGCCGAGCCGCACGGTTTCACCCTCAAGAAGCGTCGACGGTGGCCCTACCTGCTGATCGCGGCTGGCGTGATCATCGCGGCCACAACGTACTTCGTGGTTGATCGACGTGGCGGCGCAACGTCGGCCAATGAAACCGCCGGTGCCACGCTCGATGTGGTGTATCTGGATTCCAACCCGGCCGAGAAAGCCATCATCGACTACATCGCCGCGCACGTCGCCCCCGATTACCATATCAAGGTCGGCGCGGTCGGGCTGGGCGACAGCACCCAGATCAATCAGGCGATCAGCGACGGCCGTTACGCCGGCACGATTTTCCAGCACCGGCACTGGCTACAGCAGGTACTCGACGCCAACCCAGGGTTCAAGGAACAGGCGGCCACCGGGCCGTTCTTCCACTGGGTTTTCGGCATCTGGTCGGACAAGTACCGTACGCCGCAGGAGATTCCGGACGGTGCGACGGTGTCGCTGCTCGCCGACCCGGCCAACAATGCCCAAGGCATCTGGTATCTGGCTCAGGCCGGTCTGGTCACGCTACGGCCCGGCACCGACATCACCGCGCTGACGACCAAGGACATCGTCGGCAACCCGAAGAACCTCAGGTTCACGCTGCTGGACTTCGGCGCCCAGCCGCGGGCGCTAGCCGATCTCGACGCCATCGTCGGCTACGCCGAGTCATTCCTGGCCGCCGGGGTCAGCGAGGACAAACTCATCTTCGCACCGAAGTCGCCCGACGAATTCGCCTCGGTCCTCACCGTCGGCAGCGAATACGTCGACACGCCGAATGTGCAGAACCTCATCAAGGCGTTCAAAGACCCGCGGGTCCAGGAATTCATCGCTACCGACCCCGAGGTGAAGCAGCTTGCACTACCGGGCAACCCGGCATGAGCACGCGCCAACTGCACCTGGGGGTCAATGTGCTGTCCGACGGGATGCACCCGGCGGCCTGGCAGTACCCCGGCGCCGATCCGCACTGGTTCACCGACCTGTCCTACTGGGTCAACCTGGCGAAGATCGCCGAGCGCGGCACGCTGGACGCGTTGTTCCTGGCCGACAGCCCGTCGTTGTTCCAGAACCCCGACGAACCGCTGGCGGCGCCGCCGCTGGCACTGGATCCGCTGGTGTTGCTGTCGGCATTGGCCTCGGCCACCACCCATCTCGGCCTGATCGGCACGGTGTCGACATCGTTCGAGGAGCCCTACAACGTCGCGCGGCGGTTCGCCTCCCTGGATCACCTCAGCCGCGGGCGGGTGGCGTGGAACGTCGTGACCAGCAGTGATCCCTACGCGTGGAACAACTTCGGCGGCGGCACCCAACCCGACCGGGAACAGCGCTACCGGCGAGCCGCGGAGTTCATCGAGGTCGTTCGGGCGCTGTGGGATTCGTGGGACGACGATGCGGTGCTGGCGGACAAGGCGACCGGAGCGTTCAGCCGGCCGGGCGCGATCCACACCATCGACCATCGCGGCGAGTTCTTCTCGGTGGACGGCCCGTTGACGTTGCCCCGCCCGCCCCAGGGCCATCCCGTGCTGTTCCAGGCCGGCGGCTCCGCAGGCGGATTAGACCTCGCGGCGCGCTACGCCGACGGGGTCTTCGCCGCCCAGGCGTCGCTGCCCGATGCGCTGGGCAACGCGGCCGAGCTGCGGTCCCGCACGGCGTCTTACGGTCGGCCGCGGGATGCCATCCGGATCATGCCGGGGCTGTCGTTCGTGCTGGGCAGTACCGAGCAGGAGGCCCGGCGACGCAACGACGAACTCAACGAGTTGGCCGGCGAGCGGCGGCTCGCGCACCTGGCCGGGCAGCTGTCGGTGGATCCCTCGGAACTGACATGGGACAAACCACTGCCGCAGTGGCTGCTCGACGGCGCGGTCGCCGATGCGGGTTCGCAGGGTGCCCGCGACATCGTGGTGAACCTGGCCCGCCGCGAGCACCTGACGGTGCGCGAACTGCTGGACCGGGTGATCACCTGGCATCGGCTGGTGGTGGGCGGCCCCGAACAGATCGCCGACGCGATCGAGGAATGGTTCACCGCCGGTGCCGTCGACGGGTTCAATCTGATGCCCGACGTGTTTCCCTCCGGCCTCGAGCTGTTCGTCGACCATGTGGTGCCCATCCTGCGGGCTCGCGGCCTGTTCCGGCGCGAGTACACGACGACGACCTTGCGCGGACATCTCGGTTTGACCCGGCTGCCGGATCGGCGGGTGGTGGCGCGAGCCGGCTGACGGTCTCTTGGCGCGCGCCCCGGCGGGCTTCGCGTTAGCCTGGGCCATGTCCTCGACGATCGCCCCACGACTGCTCGAGGTGATCGACACCGCCATCCTGCCGTTGACCGAACGCGGCGTGGCCGGCGGTAACAAGGTCTTCGGCGCGGCGGTCCTCCGCAAGGACGACCTTTCTGTGGTGGTCGCCGAAACCAACGGTGAGATCGAGAACCCGCTGTGGCACGGCGAGATCCACACCCTGAAACGGTTCTACGAGTTGCCCGACCCGCCATCGACAGCCGAGCTGGTGTTCCTGTCCACCCACGAGCCGTGCACCATGTGCATGTCGGCCATCACCTGGGCAGGGTTCGACAACTTCTACTACTTCTTCAGCCACGAGGATTCCCGCGACAGCTTCGCCATCCCCCACGATCTGAAAATCCTCCAGGAGGTGTTCGGGCTGCCGCCCGGCGGCTATCGGCGCAGCAACGCGTTCTGGACGGCCTATTCCATCCCGGCGCTGGTCGACACCGAACCCGAACCGCTACGTACACAATTGCAGCACCAGCAGGCCCGGATCCGGGCGCACTATGACAGGCTCTCCACCCAGTATCAGGAATCAAAGGGCGACAACGCCATTCCGCTGAGCTGAATCAGTCGGCCAGGACTCCGGCGCGACGCATCGCGGTGGTGATCAGCTCGAAGTCGATGGTTCCGTGCTCGCGCGCCAGCGCGTCGGCCTCGTCGCCGCGGCCGGCCTCGATCGCGGCGAGCATCTCCTCGTGTTCGTGCAGCGCGCGAATCTCCATGGTGCGCATCGTCGATGGCTCGCCCCACAGATGGGCGGGCGAACCGATGCTGACGGTGGATTTCAGCTCCAGCAGGAGACCCTTGATGACGTCGTTGTGCGCGGCGTCCATGATCGCCAAATGGAACCGGCTGTCGGCCTGCTGGGCGGCCAGCCCGGTGCCGGCCGAACGGTAGGCCGTCAGCCGGGTGCGCATCAGCGCCAAATCCGTGTCGGTCCGCGACTCCGCCGCCGCGCGCGCGACCACCCCCTGCAGCCGGCACACCGCGTCGCAGCGGTCGCGCAGCTCGCCGAGCCGCATGCTCAGCGTGCGCCCCACCGCGTCGGTCGAGGACTCCGGCCACTGGTCCAACACATAGGAGCCGCCGCCGCGGCCGCGGCGGGTTTCCAGCAGGCCGCGCTCGACCAGCCGGGCCAGCGCGGCGCGCACCGTCATCCGGCCCGCACCGAGGGAGGCGGCGAGCTCTCGCTCCACCGGTAGCCGGGCCCCCGGCAGATACTCGCCGATGGCGATCGCCGTGATCAGCCGGTCGGTGATCTCGTCGACCCGCGACGGCGAGTCCAGCTGCTGTCCGAGCAGGCCCGGGCCCGTCGGCGTGCCGTCGTGAGCCATGGGCCGCATCCTCCTTCGTCACCGTGATGTTAATTCCTAATCAATGGTCTTGCCATGAGACCTTTACCGGTTCATGCTGATCGCCATGGCAGTGGACACGCGAATGGTGCCGTTCGGCGACTACCAAACCTGGGTACAGATCACCACGCCCACCACGGCGAAGGACGGCACCGTGCCGCTCTTCGTCCTGCACGGCGGACCGGGTATGGCCCACAACTACGTCGCCAACATCGCCGCGCTGGCCGAGGAGACCGGCCGCGTGGTGATCCACTACGACCAGATCGGTTGCGGGGCAAGCACTCACCTGCCTGACGCGCCCACCAGCTTCTGGACACCGGCGCTGTTCGTCGACGAGTTCCACGCCGTCCGCGGCGCGCTGGGCATCGAGCGTTACCACGTGCTCGGCCAGTCCTGGGGCGGCATGCTGGGTGCGGAGATCGCCGTGCGGCAACCCACCGGCCTGGTGTCGCTGTCGATCTGCAATTCCCCGGCGTCGATGGAGTTGTGGGTCCAGGGCGCCGGCGAGCTGCGGGCGCAGCTTCCCCCGGAGGTCCAGGACGCACTGGACCGCCACGAGGCCGATGGCACCGTCACCGACCCCGATTACCTGGCTGCGACCGAGGAGTTCTACCGGCGCCACGTGTGCCGGGTCGAGCCCACTCCGCAGGACTTCGTCGACACCGTCGCTCAGATGGAAGCCGAGCCCACCGTCTACCACACCATGAACGGCCCCAACGAATTTCACGTCGTCGGCACGCTGCGGGACTGGACCATCGTCGACCGGCTGCCGTCGATCAGCGTCCCGACACTGGTGATCGCCGGTGAGTTCGACGAGGCGACCCCGGCGACCTGGGCGCCCTACGTGGAACAGATCCCCGACGTCGTCAGCCACGTCTTCCCCGACACCAGCCACTGCACACATCTGGAAAAACCCGAGGAGTTCCGCGCCGTCGTCGCCGCGTTCCTCACCGCACACGACGCGGACAACTGATCACCCGACCGACAGGAACTCCCATGGACGTCTCAGCACGGGCCGCCGAACCAGAGGCCCAGCGCACGCTGGAATCGTTCGGCTATAAGCAGGAACTGCACCGCTCGGTGGCGACCGTGGACCTGCTGGTCTACGGATTGGTCTTCATGGTGCCCATCGCGCCGTGGGCCATCTTCGGCACCGTCTACAACAGCGCCGCGGGCATGGTCCCGCTGGTTTACGTCATCGGCCTGGTGGCCATGGTGTTCACCGCGCTGGCCTACGCGCAGATGGCCAAGAGCTTCCCGCTGGCCGGCTCGGTGTTCTCCTATGTCGGGCGCGGCATCCACCCCAACGTCGGCTTCTTCGCCGGCTGGGCGATCCTGCTGGACTACGTGCTGGTCCCGACCCTGCTGTACGTCTTCGCCGCCGAGTCGATGATCGGCCTGTTCCCCGGCACCCCGCGGTGGCTGTGGGCCATCCTGTTCGTGCTCGTCAACACCGTGATCAACCTGCTGGGCGTGGACTCCCTGAAGATGGCCAACCGGGCGTTCCTGGCCATCGAGCTGGTGTTCGTGGTGATCTTCGTCTACATCGCGGTGCGGGCCATCAGCGGCGGGTCGCTGCCCAACGTCGGCTGGAGCACCGCACCAATCTGGAACCCCGAGACCGTCAGCGCCCCACTGATCGCCTCGGCGTTGTCCATCGCGGTGCTGAGTTTCCTCGGTTTCGACGGAATCTCGACTCTCGCAGAGGAATCCACCGGCAAGAAGAATCCGGCCGGCAAGGCCATGGTCGGTTCGCTGTTCATCGTGGCATTCCTGTTCGTCCTGCAGACCTGGCTGGCCAGCCTGCTGGCCGGTGGCCGCGAATCGTTCAGCGATGACGAAGCCGGCAACGCGTTCTTCGAACTGGTCAAGGCGGCCTCGAACACCGGCTGGATGAACGCCTTCTTCGCGGTCAACGTGCTGGCGGTCGGCTTCGCCAATGCGATGGCCGCCCAGGCCGCCACCAGCCGGCTGCTGTACTCGATGAGCCGCGACCGGCAGCTGCCCAGCTACCTGTCCAAGGTCAGCTCACGGCAGGTCCCGATGGCGGCCATCCTCACCGTCAGTGCGATCAGCGTCGTGCTGGTGCTGTTCTTCGTCGGGCAGATCGGGCTGATCTCGTCCCTGGTGAACTTCGGCGCGCTGTTCAGCTTCTGCCTGCTGCACGTCTCGGTGGCCTGGTACTACCTGGTGCGCCAGAAGTCCAAGAACTATCTGCTGCACCTGGTGGTGCCGGCGCTGGGCTTCGTGATCATCGCCTATGTGCTGTTCAACGCCGACGCGCTGGCCAAGATCGGCGGCCTGGTCTGGCTGGCCATCGGGGTGGTGGTGTTCATCGTGAACCGGGTGCGCGGGGTCAGCACCGTACCCGCGCAGAGCTGACCCGGGTCGACTGTGGGGGCTGTGCACGCGATACCGCCAAAAGGCATGCACAGCAACCACACTCGACATCCCTTACAGCACCTGCCGCAACTCCCCCACCAGATCGCCACGTTCGCCGATGCTCACCTGTGAGAGCCCGAGCCAGGACGCCATGGTCTGCAGTTCGGCGGCCAGCCGCGGGGCGACGGCGGCCGGGTCATGGCCCGGCTCGACGAACGCTCCGACCACGTTCAGTGCATCGTTGGTCCGTTCGGCCTTGAGGTCGACCCGGCCGACCAGCCGCCCGTCGAGCAGGAACGGCCACACGTAGTAGCCGAACTGGCGCTTGGGTTCCGGGGTGTAGATCTCGATGCGGTAATGGAATCCGAACAGCCGTTCCACCCGGGGGCGGAAGAAGATCAGCGGGTCGAACGGGCACAGCAGGGCCGTGCCCCGATCGACGCGCGGCACGGTGCGCCCGGCCCGCAGATAGGCCGGTGCCGACCAGCCGGCGACCTCGACCTCCTCGAGTTCACCCTCGGCGACCAAGCCGGCCACCGCGGGCTTGCTCTGCTTCGGGCTCAACCGAAAGTAGTCCCGGATGTCGGCCTCGGTGGCCACCCCCAGCGCGCCGGCCGCCCGCAGCGTCAGCTCGCGAATGGCCTCGGCGTCGTCGACCTCACGGGCGAGCACATGTGCCGGGAGCACGCGTTCGGTGAGGTCGTAGTGGCGGGCGAAGCCGACCCGGGTGGCCGTCGTGAGTGCCCCCGACGCGAACAGCGCCTCGGCCACCCATTTGGTGTCGCTGCGATCCCACCACGGGCCCTTGCGGCCGCGGGGTTCGCTTTCCAAGTGCGCCTCGATCTGCCCGGCGGTACTGGGCCCCAGCTCGGCGACGGCAGCCAGGATGTCCTCGGCCAGCCGCGGGTTCTTCTTGACGATCTCGGTGCCCCACCGGCCGTGGGTGTATTCCCGCATCCGCCAGCGCAACAGCGGCCAGTCTTCGACCGCCATCAGCGCTGCCTCGTGCGCCCAGTACTCCACCAGCAGCCGGGGTGAGCGGGCACTGTGGCTCCATGCCGCGCCGTCGAGCACGTCCCGGTCATAGGGGCCGAGCCGGCTGAACACCGGCGCGTAGTGCGCGCGCACCGCCACCGAGACGGAGTCCAGTTGCAGCACCTGGATCCGGCTGATCAGCCGCCGCAGATGCGCGCGGGTGACCGGGCCGCGCGGCCTCGGTTCGGCCAGGCCCTGGGCCGCGACGGCGACGCGGCGGGCCTGGTCGGCGGTCAGCCGGGTCATGCCCGCTGGTAGGTGTGGAACCGGTAGCGCAGCCCGGACCGACTGTCCTGCCAGGGGCCGGAGGTGCCGACCCAGGATCCGTCGAGCATCGGGGCCAGGGCGTCGTCGTCCTCGAGGCGCAGGTCGATCTCCACCTCGGTCACCTCGCACCGGGTGGCCAGCGGCAGGGCGAGGTGATAGATCTCCGACCCGCCGATCACCCAGCAGTCCGGGTCCATCCCCGAGTCGCTTCGCTCCTGCCCGCCGTCCTCCGCCAGGGCATCCTCGAGGTCCGTCACCACCGTCGCTCCGTGCGCCATGTAGTCAGCTTGCCGGGTGAGTACGACATTTCTGCGTCCCGGCAGCGGACGCACCGGCGCCGGTAGCGACTCCCAGGTGCGCCGTCCCATCACCACGGTGTGTCCCATGGTGATGTCCTTGAAGCGAGCCAGGTCTTCGGGCAGCTGCCAGGGGATGCCGCCGTCACGGCCGATGACGCCCGAGCTCGACTGCGCCCAGATCAGGCCCAAGCCCGTCCGCCTCATACCGCGACCGGCGCTTTGATCGCCGGGTGTGGGTCGTAGTTGCGAATCTCGATATCGTCGTAGGTGTAGTCGAAGATCGAATCACGTTGGGCTAGAACCAGTTCCGGGTATGGCCGGGGATCGCGGCTGAGCTGTTCGGTGACCTGCTCGACGTGGTTGTCGTAGATGTGGCAGTCGCCGCCGGTCCAGACGAACTCCCCTACCGCCAGGCCGGCTTGCGCGGCCATCATGTGGGTGAGCAACGCGTAGCTGGCGATGTTGAACGGAACACCCAGGAACAGGTCCGCGCTGCGCTGGTAGAGCTGGCAGCTCAGCTTGCCGTCGGCGACGTAGAACTGGAAGAAGGCATGGCACGGCGGCAGGGCCATCTGCGGGATCTCGCCGACGTTCCACGCCGAGACGATGTTGCGACGGCTGTCCGGATCGGTGCGCAGCAGCTCGAGCGCATTGCTGATCTGGTCGATGTGCTCACCCGACGGAGTCGGCCAGGACCGCCACTGCACGCCGTAGACGGGCCCGAGATCACCGGTCGGAGAGGCCCATTCGTCCCAGATGGTGACGCCGTGCTCCTGCAGCCAGCGCACGTTGGAATCGCCGCGCAGGAACCACAGCAATTCGTAGACGACCGACTTCAGATGCACCTTCTTGGTGGTGATCAGGGGGAACCCGGCCGACAGGTCGTAGCGCAACTGGTGGCCGAACACGCTGCGTGTTCCGGTGCCGGTGCGATCGGATTTCGGCGTGCCGTCGGCCAGCACAAGTCGCAGGAGGTCCTCGTAGGGTGTGGCGATCGGCACGCCGCTCAGCTTACGTCCGGACGAGGAGGGTACAAACGTAGCCATGCCGACCATCTCCGACACCGTCACCACCACCGATGGAACCTGCCCCGTCACGCTGGCCGTCCCGGATGGCCAGGGAAGCTGGCCCGCGGTGATCATGTATCCCGACGCCGGTGGAACCCGACCCGCCCTCGTCGACATGGCCGTCGAGCTGGCGGGCCTCGGCTACGTGGTGTTGGTGCCCGATGTCTACTACCGCAGTGGCGACTGGGAGCCGTTCCAGATGGAGACGGTGTTCTCCGACAAGGGCGAACGCGAGCGGCTGTTCTCGATGATCGCCAGCGTCACGCCCGATGTGATGGAGGCCGATGCCCGGGCGTTCTTCGACTACCTGGCGGCCCGCCCCGAGGTCGCCGGCCAGACGTTCGGCACCACCGGCTACTGCATGGGTGGCCGGACGTCGCTGACGGTTGCCGGGCGGGTGCCCGAGCGAGTCGCGGCGGCGATGTCGTTCCACGGCGGCGGCCTGGCCACCGACGATGCGAGCAGTCCGCACCTGCTGGCCGACCGGATGCGCGCGGCGGTCTATGTCGGCGGGGCCCAGGACGACCCGTCGTTCACCCCGGAACAGGCCGAGCTGCTGGACAAGGCTCTCACCGAGGCGGGGGTGAAGCATGTCATCGAGTGGTATTCGGCTGCACACGGTTTCGCCGTCCCGGACAACGCTCCGTACGACGAGGCCGCGGCGAAACGACACTGGGCGGCGATGAAGGACTTCTTCGCCGCGCACCTACCCCGCTGACTCCTCGGGGTGGCGGCTGCGCCGGATGCTGGCCAGCGCCCGGATCACGCCGCGGGAGGCGTAGACCGCCACGACGACCGACAGGATGATCAGGAAGACGAACATCACCAGCCAGTTGCTGCGGCTGTGCGGCACGTTCCACCACACGATGGTGAACAGCACCGCGCAGATGAACACCACGATGTCGCGCCAGTTGCCCTCATAAGACGAGGCGATCTGGCGCAACTCGCGACTCTTCTCGGTGGTGGCGATCAGGTCGACGATGCGCTGGTCGATGCTGCGGCGCAACGCCGCACGCAACTCGGTGTTCTCCTCGGGAATCTTGTCGAGAAGGTCGAGGTCGTCTTTGATCATGCCGCGAAAATCGGGACCCCTAAGGTTCCCGGCCGCCAGACCCAACAATGCTCCACCGGCTATCGGCGCAGCTCCCAGCGCGATCGAAGCGATTCCCGACATGACACCTCCAGTTCGTCTGTGAACAGTAGTGCCCGCGCCGCTCCGCGGTGGCCGTCTACTCCATCAGGCCGGCGGCCACTGTCGCGCCCAGCTCCCAGCAGGCCTCGACGTCGGCCCTGCCGGGCTTGCCGGAGACGACGACGGTCTCGGCAGCCCTGATCCAGCCCAGACCGGTGGTGATCGCCTCGACGCCGCGGATGGCGCCCTCGGCGCCTTCGTTGCCGTGCACGTAGAGCCCGAACGGCCGGCCCCGGGTCGCGTCCAGGCATGGGTAGTAGCAGACGTCGAACGCGTGTTTGAGCGCACCGCTCATGTAGCCGAGGTTGGCCGGGGTGCCCAGCAGGTAGCCGTCGGCGGCCAGCATGTCGGCCGGAGAGACGGTCAATGCCGGCCGGCGGACTACCTCGACGCCCTCGATCTCGGGAGCGCTCGCACCGGACAGGACCGCCTCGAACATCTCCTGGCAGTGCGGCGACGGCGTGTGGTGGACGATCAACAATCGCTGTGCAGGCACTTCCAGCCTTCGCAAGATGGATACATTTTCCCCAGAGTTCCCCCGCGTCGGAGTCCCCGCAAGGTTACGGTGCGCACCGGCGAGGCTGTCCAAGAACCACGGGCAGCGGGCACCCCATTGGGTCCCTCGGGCGAAGGTGCTCAGCCCTGCGCCACGACGCGCGTCGGCCGCAAGGTCACGGCGACCCGACCCTCGCGCTCCGCCGGGAAGGTGTCCGGATCCTCGCCGTAGTGGCGGGCGACCCGCTCGAACAGCTCGAGTTTGGGATCGTCGTCGACCTCGACGGTGCCGCGGATCTCCAGGGTCCGGAACGGGTTCTGCGGATCGATGATGAACAGCGTCGCCTGCGGGCGGGCGACGACGTTCTTGTACTTCTGCCGCGAGGTCACCAACGACGTCTTGACGGTGGCCCCGTCGAGGACGAACCAGATAGCGGTCACCTGGGGTGTTCCGTCAGCTCCGACGGTGGACAGTGAGGCGACGAGTGGTGATTCGGCGAGATCATGGTGCGATTCGGGGATGGCGGTCATGCGGGAGACAAACCGTGTCGACCGTCAGTCCATTCCCGCCATTCCCGCGGGTTACCGCTTGCCCGCCTGCATGCTCACCGCGGTGCGCATCGTCTCGCGGGCACGGCCGCGGTCTCCGGCGTAGTCGTAGGCCCGGGCCAGCCGGTACCAGCGCAGCCAATTGTCCGGGTCGGCTTCCAGCTCGGCACGCACCGTGTCGAACAGGGCGTCGGCGGCGTCACGCTGGATGCGTCCCGCCGGTGTGCGGGGCAGGTCGCTCACATCGAGGTCCATGCCGTCTTCTTTGGCCAGTGCGGCCAGCCGCTGGTGGGCGAAGCCGGCCCGCAGGGTCGCGACCATCGCCCAGGCCCCGACGATCGGCAGCAGCAGCACCCCGATGCCGAGGGCGATCGCCACCGGGGTGCCGGTGCTGATCAGCGTGATTCCAGTGCGGCCCAGCAGCACGAAGTACACGATCAGGGCCGCACACATGAGCCCGATCAGCAGCTGGATGCGCAGCGCCCGGTTCACAGGTCGAGCAGCGGTTCGATTCCGATGGTCAACCCGGTCCGGGATGCGACCTCGCGCACGGCGAGCAGCACGCCGGGCACGAAGGAGGTGCGATCCAGGCTGTCGTGCCGAATGGTCAGGGTCTCACCGACGGTGCCGAACAGCACTTCCTGGTGCGCCACCAGACCGGCCAGCCGCACCGAGTGCACGGGAACACCGTCGACGTCGGCGCCGCGCGCACCGGGCAGCCCGGTGCTGGTGGCGTCGGGGTTGGGCGGCAGGTCTTTGCGCGCCTCGGCGATGAGTTTGGCGGTGCGCGTCGCGGTACCCGACGGCGCGTCGGCCTTGTGCGGGTGGTGCAGCTCGATGACTTCCACCGATTCGAAGTACGGCGCGGCCTTCTGCGCGAAGTGCATCGACAGCACCGCACCGATGGCGAAGTTCGGGGCGATCAGCACGGCGCTGTCCGGCTTGTCGGCCAGCCAGGCCCGGACCTGCTCCAGGCGCTCCTCGGTGAAACCGGTGGTGCCGACGACGGCGTGGATGCCGTTGTCGATGAGGAACTTCAGGTTGTCCATGACGACGTCGGGGTGGGTGAAGTCGATGACCACCTCGGTGCCGCTGTCGGTGAGCAAGCTCAGGTCGTCGCCGGCGTCGACTTCGGCGCTCAGCGTCAGGTCGTCGGCATCACGCACGGCCGCGCACATGGTGGTTCCGACTTTGCCTCTGGCTCCCAGGACCCCGACTCGCATGGCGACAAGCCTAGCGAGGAGCAGAACCGGACCCCGCGCGAGGCGAGGTCAGGCAATGCTGGACAGGCCGCCGAATGCGACCGCGACGAAAAGGATGCCGAACAGTGTCGCCGCGAAGAAACCCTCGACAACCGGCCAGAGCTCCCTGACCTTGATCGACAGCAGCATGGCCACAAAACCGACGAATGCCGGGATGACCGGTACGAACAGCCAGTAATAGACGAACGGTGTGGCCGCCATCGATACGAGGCCACCCAAGAAGCCGGCCGCCATCGGTGCCAGCGTCGGCCGCGGCGGCGGCACCTGAGCCCAGCCGTGTTCGAATTCCCGCGACATCACAACAACCTCCACAGCCACGACTGGATCGCGACAGTGCCGAATACGACCCATCCAGAAAGCGCACACAGGATGAGCGCGAGGCCCGCAGTGCGGGCTGCCGGACGCGACAGCAGCAGCAGACCCGAACCGGCGAGAAGCGTCAACGCATTCACCCCGATGACGATGAGGAGATCGCTTGGCACTATCCAGCCAGTGTTGGCTCGAGCGCCGTTGCGAGTCACCACAAGCAACGACAACAACGCCCAATAAACACCGCCGAGCGCGGCACCAGCGAAAATCGCTACCCTGCTTCGGATTCCGTATTGGCCGACCATCACAGCATCCTCGATTTCATGGTGCCGCCAACACCGCCACTCGTTGTTCCCCGACCGGCCGCAGTTCGGCGGACGGGTACGGCGGGATAGGAGCGACGGGCGGCATCGGCACCCGCTGTCCTATCACGGGGCGCTCGGGCGGATGGGACTCATCGGGAAACTCGCCCATCAGCCCCGGCCCCAGCTGTTGGGACAGCGGCAGGCCCAAAAATGGAGCAACGGGTCCGATATTGAGCGGCATGATCCTGTCTACCAGGGTCGTCGCCCCACCCCGGTCGTTATAGATCTCGATCGCAGGAAAGTCGGAGACAACGCCGCCGGCAATGGGGCCGGCATCAGTCGGCTTGAACACCAGTCGTCCGTTGACATTCCACGGGCTTGACTTGGCGACGCCCTCCCCGCCAGGCGAGAAGGGGTCGGCGGCGCGATAGTCGATCTGCACCGAACCGTTGGAATTCTGGCTGACTTTGACATTCGGTGACCCGGTCCGCACCCCGGTGCCGGGCATGACGGACGGATTCTGCCTGGCCAGGACGATGCCGTTCTCGTAGTCCAGGTAGAAGGACACCCGCGACTGCTCGGGTCCCGCCATCGGATCGAAACCCCTTCCGTCGCCAAGGTTGTCACCGAACGGGGTCCAGGCCGTCACACCCGGGATGAACAGATTGGTGCGCACCACCCCCTGCCCGGGTATCGGCCTTATCCGGCCCACCACAATGTTTGCCGCGACCCCGTCGTTCTTCGCGCTGTAGCTGTGCGGATCGAGTGCAGCGGCGGTATCCCAATCGGCGGCACTGCGCGGCTCGCGACCGAGAAGCTCGCGGAATGCCGTGGTTTGGTTGCTACGCCGCTCGGCGTCCCGCTCCACCTCCGGTGTTCGCGGGTCCAGGTCGAAACCCAAGGCGCGGACGTCGGCCTCCAGTTGAGTTCCGTCAAGGATCTGCGCGAGTTCGGCGTCCACCCGGTCGGCGAGGTGAATGAGCTTGTCTATCCGGCCGACTAATTCCCGGCCGGCTGCTTCGAGGTCGCAACGCCGTTGCTCCGACGCGTAGAAAGGCACCGTCCAGCTCACCGCACCGGACCTCTGGTTGATCTGGAAATCCCACGAAGCCGCGAAATCCTGGAGCCGCTCCCATTCGTCCTTGACGTGCGCCACCCGCGCGGCCGACCGGGTGATCGCCGCGGCAATGGACTCGCATTCGTCGGCGTGGCGATACATCTCGAGCCTGGTTCGCCACATGGCGGCCCGGACCGCGTCCGCGGCATGTCCCTCCCATTGAATGCCGTTCATGATCACGCCGAGTTGGTCGGCTGCAGCGCTCGTGGCGGACCCCTGTTCGGCGGCTGCTCGCGCCACGGCACTGATCGACGAGTCGTCCCATCTCTCGATGTCGTCAAGTGTCAGGCTCATCTGTATTGCCTCCTCGCTCCGCGTGAGGCAGAAGTTAGGTGATCACGCACGGCACCACTAGTCACCCTGAGCGTGATGCCGCATTCGTGGCTCAACGCAGGACGTCACGCCGTAGCATTTGGTCGGGGAAAGGCCGGGGGAATGTTCAAACGAGCCGGATTGGCCATACTGAGCGCGGCGGTGATCGCAACCGCTCCGGTGGGCCATGCCGCAACCGTCCTCACCCTCGAGGGCGGATTCGTCGGGATGCAACACATCCTGCACTTCACGCCGACGCAGTTGCGTGGCGACCTGTGCGCGGCACCCAACCACTGCCAGCCGGTCGATTACTTCGCGCTGCCCGGCGACGCCTTCAACGCACGCGGCGCCACCGATGTCCAGAACGCCATCGACGCGCTGCCGGCCGGCGAGCAGGTCGTGCTGTTCGGGCACAGCCAGGGCGGCCAGGTGATCTACACCGACCTGCGCCGCTGGGCCGCCGACCCGGCCGGTGCGCCCGATCCGGCCCGGGTGTCGTGGGTGTCCATCGGCAACCCGGAGAACCCGTACGGGGGTCGACGGCCAAAGACCGAAGGTGCTGGGGCGCAATGGCTTCCACCGGACACCGCGTATCAGGGCACCGAGGTGATCCGGCAGTACGACGGGTGGGCGGACTGGCCCGACGATCCGAGCAATCTGCTGGCTGTGGCCAACGCCGTCGCCGGCATGTTCTCGATCCATACGAACTACCGGCAGGTTGACCTCGACGACCCGAACAACGTCCGCTTCACCCCCGACGTGGCCGGGCAGCCGGGCAACGTCACCTACGTGTGGGTACCGACCAAGACACTGCCGTTGGCCGCCTGGGCCGGCCCGTTGGCGCCGGCCCTGGACAACGCGCTGCGCCCGATCATCGAGAAGGCCTATCACCGGCCGGTCGACATCCCCGATCCCACACCGGCGGCCTCTGCTGCCACGCAGAGCGCCAGGACCGCAGCGCTGCAGCCGCCGGTTCGGGCCAAGGCGGCGTCCCGCCGCTCGGGCGTGCCGGCCGCGTCGGCATCGAAACCGGGCCGGGACGCACCGGTCCGCCATCGGGTCAACACCAGGGCCGCACGCGGCAGCGACTGACACCGCTCTTCCGCGGGATTTTTGCCGGACGGCCGGCGTAGTCTTTCGAAAGTTCGGATCGACGCGGCACTGGATGCGCTCGACGCGGCCGTGGACGCCCTGGCGGCGATCGACCTCGACAGCGTTGCGGCAGTGCAGCGCTATCGCATCGTCGATCGGCTCGAGATCGCACGACGACGCCAGATCGCGATCAGCGGTGAACACACCGCTCGACTCGAGCATGTCCCGGGTTGCCCACCGGTCCCGATCACGCTGGCCGATGTCCTGCGGATCAGCCGCGCCGAGGCGCGCCGCCGGCTGCGCGACGCCGACCAGCTCAAGCAGCGCACCACGCTGACCGGTGAACCCCTGGCGCCGCTGCTGCCCGAAACCGCCAAGGCCTGGCATGACGGCTTGTTGGATGGCGAGCATCTTCAGGTCATCCAACGATTCCTGCGGGACCTGCCCGACCATGTACCGCCCGTCGAGATCGAGAAAGCCGAGAAGTCCCTGGCCGAACACGCGGTGACACTGCGCCCCGACCAGCTGGCCAAAGTCGCGCACCAACTGTCGCTGCTACTCAACCCTGACGGGACGTTCTCCGACGAGGACCGTGCTCGCCGGCGCGGCTTCCTGTGGTGTGGTGGGCAACGCCCCGACGGCATGAGCGTCGGCAAGCTGATCGCCGACCCGCAATTGCGCGCCATGCTCGACGCCTGGTTCGCCAAGTTCGCCGCACCGGGGGTGTGCAACCCGGCCGACCAGAGCCCGAGCCTGGCCCCCACCCCCGACGAGGCCGAGCGCGACCTGCGCAGCCATGGTCAGCGCCAGCACGACGCCCTCACCGCCCTGGTCCGCGGACAACTCGGTGACCCGAAACTGGGCCAGCACAACGGGCTGCCGGTCACCGTGATCGTCTCAGCCACCCTCCACGACATCCAGGCCCGCACCGGCCAGGCCGTCACCGCCAGCGGCACCCTGGTCCCCATCCCCGACGTGATCCGGATGGCCACCCACGCGTATCACTATCTCGCCCTGTTCGACGGGGTGACCGGACGAGCACTGTGGCTCGGCCGCACCAAACGCGTAGCCTCCGCCGATCAGCGCATCGTCTTGCACGCCAAGGACCGCGGCTGCACCCGTCCCGGCTGCGACGCGCCCGGCTACCGAACCGAAATCCATCACATCGACGAGTGGGCGGCCGGCGGCCACACCAATGTCGACACACTCACCATGGCGTGTCCGCCGGACCACAAACTGCTCGACCAAGGCTGGAAGACCCGCAAACTCCCGGACGGCACCACCGAATGGATCCCGCCACCCCACCTCCCGATCACCGGCGGTGTCAACGACTTTCACCACCCCGACCGACTCCTCGACCGGGACGACACCGCACCGTCCGACGGCGCGGGTGGTGAAGCCGCGTGACCGGCGACCGCCTACAGCGGGGCCGCGCCGCGCAGGTGCTCGAAGATGAGCGAGGTTTGCGTGCCGGCCACATCGGCATCGGCGTTGAGGTTCTCCACAACGAACGAGCGCAGGTCGTCGGTATCGCGGGCGGCCACGTGAATGATGAAATCGTCGGCACCGGCCAGGAAGTAGACGTCCATCACCTGCGGCTTGCGCCGGATCTGCTGGATGAAGGTGCCGATCTTGCCGCGGGCATTGGATTGCAGACTCACCGAGATCATCGCCTGCAGGGACAACCCGATCGCCGCGGGATCGATGTCGGTGTAGAACCCGCGGATCACCCCGATGTCCTGCAGCCGGCGCACTCGCCCGTGACAGGTGGACGGGGCGATGCCGACCGCGTCGGCCAGCGCGCTGTTGGAGATCCTTGCGTCGGCGTGCAGTGCCGCGAGAATGCGTCGGTCCACGTCATCGAGCTCGGTCCGAACATCCTTCGGCGTGCTCGCGGTTCGCATGGCAATTTTTGTCGATCCTTCGGTCACGACACGATCTTAGTGAATCTTTGTCGTCCTGATTGCCTAAACTCCGATGGTTCTTCACAATTCTTGTAAGCCAATCCCAGAACAAGGAGCGATCATGCGCGTCGGCATCCCGACCGAGATCAAGAACAACGAGTACCGCGTAGCCATCACCCCAGCCGGCGTGTCCGAGCTGGTCCGCCGCGGCCACGACGTGCTGGTCCAGGCCGGTGCCGGCGAGGGATCGGCCATCCACGACGACGACTTCAAGGCCGCCGGCGCTCAGATCATCGACGGTGCCGACCAGGTGTGGGCCGATGCCGATCTGCTGCTGAAGGTCAAGGAGCCCATCGAGCCGGAATACACCCGGATGCGCAAGGGCCAGACCTTGTTCACCTACCTGCACCTGGCTGCCTCGCGTCCGTGCACCGACGCATTGCTGGCGTCGGGCACCACGTCGATCGCCTACGAGACGGTTCAGACTGCCGACGGCGCGCTCCCGCTGCTGGCCCCGATGAGTGAGGTGGCCGGCCGGCTGTCCGCTCAGGTCGGCGCCTACCACTTGATGCGTACTCAGGGCGGTCGCGGTGTGCTGATGGGTGGCGTCCCCGGCGTCGCCCCGGCCAAGGTCGTGGTGATCGGCGGCGGCATGGCCGGCGACAACGCCGCCGCCGTCGCCTGGGGTATGGGCGCGCACGTCACGGTGTTCGATCTCAACGTCAACACCCTGCGCAAGATCGACGCCGAGTACGGCGGCGCCATCGAGACCCGTTACTCGTCACGGCTGGACCTGGAGGACGCCGTCAAGCAGGCCGACCTCGTGATCGGCGCCGTACTGGTGCCGGGCGCCAAGGCCCCCAAGTTGGTCACCAACGAGACTGTGGCACAGATGAAGCCGGGCGCAGTCCTGGTGGACATCGCCATCGACCAGGGCGGCTGCTTCGAGGACTCCAAGCCCACCACGCATGACAACCCGACCTTCACCGTGCATGACGCCGTGTTCTACTGCGTCGCCAACATGCCCGGCGCGGTCCCGCGTACCTCGACCTACGCACTGACCAACGCGACCATGCCCTACGTGCTCAAGCTGGCCGACAAGGGCTGGCAGGGCGCCTGCTTCTCCGATCCGGCTCTGGCCAAGGGCCTGTCGACGCATCAGGGTCAGCTGCTCAACGCCGAGGTCGCCCACGATCTCGACCTGCCGTTCACCGATCCCGCGGGCCTGCTGGCCTGAAAACCTCGGTGAGCCAACGGCTCACCCGCACACAGCGGACCGGGACAGCTGCCGCAGCGTCCCGGTTCGTTGGCGTCGAAGCTCAGTCCATGCCGGCCGGCGGATGGCCCACGCAGATCAGCGCACCCAGCGGGTCTTTGATCGCGGCCAACGTGCCGTACGGCGTGTCCTCGACGGGCATCAGCAGCCGCCCGCCGAGAGCCTGACTGCGCTGCACGGTCGCGGCCACATCGTCGACGGTGATGTAGACCTGCCAGAACGAGGGCACCTCGGCGGGCATGAGCGTGGCCGCATCCATGATTCCCGAATAGGCGCTCTCACCGGCGAAGACCTGTCCATACCGGTCGGGTCCCACCGCATCCGGGTCGCCGCCGGTGCCGATCTCGTCGATACGCGCGCCGAGGACCGACCGGTAGAACGCCAACGACGCCTCGTAATCGTTGCTGTGGCATTCGAACCAGTACGGTGTGCCGTGCTCACCCCATTCGGTGAACCCCGGATGCGTGCCCGGTTGCCAGAATCCGATGACGGCGCCGGCCGGGTCGACAACGACCATCATCGAGCCCAGATCGCCGACCGGCATCGGCGGCACCATCACGCTCGCCCCGGCGGCCTGCGCCGCGGCGACCGTGGCGGGGCCGTCGCTGGTGTGCAGGTACACCGACCAGATGTCGGTCGGGCCCTCCCCCATCGGCGGGATCAGACCGGCCACCCGCTTGCCGTTGCGGGTGAAGTTCTGATAGCCGCCGAACTCCGGGTGGGCGGGTCCCTCGAGCTCCCAGCCGAAGATGTCGCCATAGAACTCCGCGGCCCGGGCCGGATCACTGCTCACCAGGTCGAACCAGATGGGTGCCCCGACCGGGGCGGTGTACTCACTCACGGGTGAATCCTTTCGGCGATGTGGTCGGTCCCCCTGACTGACAACCGCGCGACCGGAAACTCATCGCACGGTCAGTCGAACAGCTGTCCGTCGAGGTAAAACCAGCGCTGCGCGCGCACGGCGAATCGGGACCGCTCGTGGAGCGTCCCGGTGCGCCCGCCGTCGCGGTAGCGAGCACGGAATTCGACCTCTCCGGTCTGGTCCTGCGGCCCGCCGTCGACCGTGTCGAGGATCTGCAGTCCGGTCCAGGTCAGGGCGTCGGCGGGCGTCATCGCGTGGGGCCGGGTGCGCGGATGCCAACTCTGCCACACATAGTCGAGGTCGCCGACGGCGTAGGCGCTGTATCGGGCCCGCATCAGCGCCTCGGCGGTACCCGCCTGGCGCTCGCCTCGGTGCAGCGGCAGACAGCACGCACCGAACGGCTGGCCGGACCCGCAGGGGCACGCCTCGGTCGGTCGCATGGCCGTGCCGTCAGCCCTGCCCGCGCAGCGTCGGCAACACCGCGGCAGTCACCTCGGCGATGAGGTCGCGCAGTGCCGGCGCGTTCGCATCGGCCGATTGAGTGCGAGTCATGATGGCCAGCAGGAAGCGTTCACCGTTGGGCCCGAACGCGATTCCGACGTCATTGGTGCTCGCATAGTCACCCGCCCCGGTCTTGTCGGCGGTGGCCCAGCCGGCCGGCAGACCCGCCCGCATGCTCGAGGTGGTGTTGGCCCGCATCCAGTCTTCGAGTTGCGTGCGGTGCGGACCGTCGAGCACATCACCGGTCAGGATCGCGCGGATCCCCCGCCCAGGGCGCGTGGGGTGCTGGTGTCGCGGGGATCGCCCGGCAGCGCCGAATTCAGCTCGGTCTCCCAGCGATCCAGCCGGGTGCGATCGTCGCCGATGGATCGGGCGAACGCGGTGATCGCCGGCGGACCACCGATGACCCGCAGCAGGACGTTCGCGGCAGTGTTGTCGCTGACCTGCAGGGCCGCCGCGCACAAGTCCGCAATCGCCATCGGCTTGCCGACGTTCGGTTCGGTGCGCGGCGAATTGCCCCGCAGCAGGGCAGGGTCGACCAACACCTGGTCGGTGATCCGCAACTCCCCCGCCTGATCCTGCTGCAACACTCGGGCAGCCAGGTAGGCCTTGAACGTCGAGCACATCGCGAACAGGTCGTTGTCACGGTGCGCCGCAGTCGCATTCGAATCCAGGTTCACGGCGTACAGGCCGACTACCGCATTGTGCCGCCGCTCCAGCGCGGCGATGCGGTCCTCGATGGGCGGCAGCGGTTCGGCCGGATCGCTTGGCGTCGGCTGTGCCGGTGCGGTCCGGGGACGGCAGGCGGCGACGGCGCCCAGTGCCACCCCCGCGACGAGCAGCCCGCGCCGCGAAACGCTCACCCGACCTCCCCGGCCAACGCTGCGACGATGTCACCGGCGCTGCCGCCTGCTATGCCGCGCCACGCCGTGCCCGCCCACAGATTGGTGCCGTGCGGATCGCCCGCGGCTACCGCGGCGGCGCGGATCGGACCGGTCAGTTGATTGACTTCGGGGTAGCCCAGCGGCGCCATATCGTCGTAGCTGTCGGTGAAGCCGTTGGCCAGACCGCGCGCATAACGACCGGAAAATGCGCACGTCACAATCGTTTTGGTGAACCGGTCGTCGACCAGTGCGCGGCGGTGGGCGGCATTGGTGCCGGCCTCGTCGCTCAACAAGAACGCGGTACCGGCCTGCGCCGCCACCGCCCCGGCGTCCAGCGCGGCCCGCACGGCGGCGGCATCGCCGAGGCCACCCGCGGCGCTGACCGGCAGATCGTGTGTCGACGCCACGGCCGCCAGCAACTCGGCCAGCGGCTGTTCACCGGGCCGGCGATCGGGGACGAAGGTGCCGCGGTGTCCGCCTGCTTCGGGACCCTGCACCACCAGGGTGTCGGCTCCGGCCGCCACCGCGATGTCCGCCTCGGCCAGGCTGGTCACCGTCACCGCGGTCAGGATCCCGCGTTCACGCAGCCGGCCGAGCACCTCCGGGGACGGACAGCCGAAGGTGAACGACGCCACCTCCGGCGTCAACTCGGCGACCACCTCGAGCTTGGCCTGCCATCCATCGTCGTCCGGGCGCGGTGTGCCCGGTTCAGCGCCGTAGCGTTGCGCCAGCGGGGCGAGCTGCTCGCGGTAGCGGTCCAGCGCGGCCTGCGTCGCGACCGAGGGTTGCGGCACGAACAGATTCACGCCGATCGCGGCGGTGGTGAGTGACCGGGTCGCGGCCAGCACATCGGCGAACTTCTGCGCACTGAGATAGCCGGCCGGCACGAAGCCCAGACCACCGGCGTTGGACACCGCCGCCGCCAGCGCCGGTGTGCTCGGACCTCCTGCCATTGGAGCACCGAGGATGGGTACCGCCAAGTCACGCAGGCTGAAGGTCACGACTAGCTCCTGATACTCCGAAGTGGCTGCGGCAGTGATCGTTTGGACTTGTGCGGCCCGAGAACAGCGGCACCGAACGGCTTGGACAGCACCTGGCGGGCCACGGCGTTGACATCCTCGAGGGTCACCTCGTCGATGTGCTGCAGGGTACTGGCGATGCTGCGGTATTCCCCGTAGTTGAGCTCACTGCGTCCGATGCGGTTCATCCGCGACGACGAATCCTCCAGGCCCAGGACCAGGCCACCGCGGATCGACCCCTTGGCGATGCGCCATTCGGCTTCGGTGATGCCGTCGCGGGCCACGTCGTGGAGAACCTCGGTGGTCAATCGCACCACCTCGTCGAAGCGCTCCGGCAGGCAAGCCGCATACACCGACAATGCCCCGCTGTCGGAGAATGTGTCAACCGCCGAATACACCGAGTAGGCCAAGCCGCGACTCTCCCGAATCTGTTGGAACAGCCGTGAACTCAACCCGCCGCCCAGGGCGGTGTTGAGCACACTGAGCGCCCAGCGGTGCGGCCAGTGCCGGCCGGGCACCCGAACTCCCAGCGTCAGGTGCGTCTGCTCGGCGTCCCGGTTGATCAGCGCCAGGCCCGGACGACCGGTCAACCGTCCAGCACCCTTGCGCGGCGCCAGTGGCTTGCGGCCCCGGACCAAGCGGGCGGCGAAATAGTGGCGCACCAGCTTGACGACCTCGTCGTGGTCGACATTGCCGGCGACCGCGACGACCATCCGCTCGGGTATGTAGCGCCGCACGTGAAACGAATGCAGCTGCGCACGGGTCATCGCCGACACCGAGTCGACGCTGCCGATCACCGGCCGGCCGACCGGATGATCACCGAACATCGCGGTCAGGAACACATCGCCGAGCGCGTCCTCGGGGTCGTCGTCGCGCATGGCGATCTCCTCGAGCACGACGTCGCGTTCGAGCTCGACGTCATGGCTGGCGCAGACGCCGTTGAGCACCACATCGGCGACCAGGTCGACGGCCAGCTCGAGATCGTCGTCGAGCACATGGGCGTAGTAGCAGGTGTGTTCCTTGGCGGTGAACGCGTTCAGTTCGCCGCCGACGGCGTCGACCGATTGGGCGATGTCGACCGCCGTGCGCGTCGGAGTCGCCTTGAACAACAGGTGTTCCAGGAAGTGGGCGGCCCCGGCAACGGTCGGCCCCTCGTCGCGGGAGCCGACATTGACCCACACCCCGACGGAAGCCGAACGCACCGACGGCACGTACTCGGTGACGACCCGAAGGCCGCCGGGCAGCACGGTGCGCTTAACCGCGGCCGGCACCTCATCGGAGTGCCGGCCGCGGCGAAGCGAAGGACTAGCTGCTGGCTGTCGCGGCATCGGCATCGGCAGCAGCCGGTGCAGCTTCCTCGGTAGCGGGAGCCGATTCCGCGGACTCGTCCTCGGCGACCAGGATCAGCGAGATCTTGCCGCGATTGTCGATGTCGGCGATCTCCACCCGGAGCTTGTCACCGACCTTGACGACATCTTCGACCTTGGCGATCCGCTTGCCGCGGCCCAGCTTCGAGATGTGCACCAGGCCGTCACGGCCGGGCAGCAGCGACACGAAGGCGCCGAAATCAGTGGTCTTGACCACCGTTCCGAGGAACCGCTCGCCGACCTTGGGCAGCTGCGGGTTGGCGATCGCGTTGATCATGTCGATCGCGGCCTGCGCCGACGGGCCGTCGGTCGCACCGACGAAGACGGTGCCGTCGTCCTCGATCGAGATGGACGCGCCGGTCTGCTCGGTGATCGAGTTGATCATCTTGCCCTTGGGGCCGATGACCTCACCGATCTTGTCCACCGGCACCTTGATGGTGGTGACCCGCGGGGCGTAGGGGCTCATCTCGTCCGGGGCGTCGATCGCCTCGGCCATGACCTCGAGGATGGTCAGGCGAGCATCCTTGGCCTGCGACAGCGCACCGGCCAGCACCTGGGACGGGATGCCGTCCAGCTTGGTGTCCAGCTGCAGGGCGGTGACGAAGTCCTTGGTGCCGGCGACCTTGAAGTCCATGTCGCCGAAGGCGTCTTCGGCACCGAGGATGTCGGTCAGCGCCACATACCGGGTTTCGCCATCGACCTGGTCAGACACCAGACCCATCGCGATGCCGGCAACCGGGGCCTTGAGCGGCACACCGGCGTTGAGCAGTGCCAGGGTCGAGGCGCACACCGAACCCATCGACGTCGAACCGTTGGAGCCCAGCGCTTCGGACACCTGACGGATCGCGTACGGGAACTCCTCGACGCTCGGCAGCACCGGCATCAGGGCCCGCTCGGCCAGCGCGCCGTGGCCGATTTCGCGGCGCTTGGGCGAACCCACCCGGCCGGTCTCACCGGTCGAATACGGCGGGAAGTTGTAGTGGTGCATGTAGCGCTTGGAGGTCTCCGGTCCGAGCGAGTCGATCTGCTGGGCCATCTTGACCATGTCCAGGGTGGTGACACCCATGATCTGGGTCTCGCCACGCTCGAACAGGGCGCTGCCGTGGGCCCGCGGGATCACGGCGACCTCGGCCGACAACGCCCGGATATCGGTGATGCCGCGGCCGTCAATACGGAAGTGGTCGGTCAGGATGCGCTGGCGCACAAGCTTTTTGGTCAGCGACCGGTAAGCGGCGCCGATCTCCTTCTCGCGGCCGGCGAAGGTTTCGCCGAGCTCGCCGAGCACCTCGTTCTTGATTTCGTCGGTGCGGTCGTTGCGCTCGTTCTTGCCGGCGATGGTCAGGGCAGCCGCGAGCGGCTCACTGGCCACGTGGGCGACGGCGTTGTAGACGTCCTCGGCGTAGTCCGGGAACAGCGGGTAATCCGCGGTCTCCTTGGCGGCCCGGCTCGCGAGCTCACTCTGCGCCGCGCACAGTGTGGCGATGAAGGGCTTCGCAGCCTCCAGGCCCTCGGCGACAACGCTCTCGGTGGGCGCCTGCGCACCGCCGGCGACCAGGTCGATGACGTTCTCGGTGGCCTCGGCCTCGACCATCATGATCGCGACGTCCTTGTGGTCACCATCGCCGACCACCCGGCCGGCGACGACCATGTCGAAAACCGCACCTTCGAGTTGTTCAACGGTCGGGAAGGCCACCCACTGGTCCCCGATGAGGGCGACGCGCACGCCGCCGACCGGGCCGGAGAACGGCAGGCCGGCGATCTGAGTGGAGGCCGAGGCGGCGTTGATCGCCAGCACGTCGTACAGATCCTTGGGATCCAGACTCAGGATCGTGACGACGACCTGGATCTCGTTGCGCAGACCCGAGACGAACGACGGGCGCAGCGGCCGGTCGATGAGGCGGCAGGTCAGGATCGCGTCGGTGGACGGGCGTCCCTCGCGACGGAAGAACGAGCCGGGGATCCGCCCGGCGGCATACATCCGCTCCTCGACGTCGATGGTCAGCGGGAAGAAGTCGAAGTGCTCCTTGGGGCTCTTGCTGGCGGTGGTCGCCGACAGGAGCATGGTCTCGTCGTCGAGATAGGCGACGACGGCGCCGGCGGCCTGCTGGGCCAGCCGGCCGGTCTCGAAGCGGATGGTGCGGGTGCCGAAGCTCCCGTTGTCAATGACGGCGGTCGATTCGAACACGCCTTCGTCGATTTCAGCTACAGACATAGAAGTCCGTACAGCCTTTCTGCAGTTCAGCTGTTTCGCGATGCCACAGATGAGCCCAGGTGTCCCTGGGCATCACGAAGCGTGAACCTTGATGCGGCTACGGCCGTCGATCGAAGCGGCCGGGCACTCCCCGGTCGAGAATGGGGCCCGGCAGCCACTACCGAAGACCGCCCGATCAGGGAGGCTCCGCTATGACACGCGGGAACGGGACACGCGGATATGCGTGACCCGCACCCGATGTTCGAGCCGGAAACCGGCTCGTAACGCCCCTATGTTACACCGGGGCGTTGCCGCAATCAGCGACGCAGACCCAGCCGCTCGATCAGTGAGCGGTAGCGGGCGACGTCGACGTCGGCGACGTACTTGAGCAGCCGGCGACGACGGCCGACCAGCAGCAGCAGGCCGCGCCGCGAGTGGTGGTCGTGCTTGTGCTGCTTGAGGTGCTCGGTGAGGTCCGCGATGCGCTTGGTCAACAGCGCGACCTGGGCTTCCGGCGAACCGGTGTCGGTCTCATGCAGACCGTACTGGCCCAGGATTTCCTTCTTCTGCTCGGCGGTCAGCGCCACGAAAACATCTCCATCAATCGGTGCCGCGAATCATTTCTTGCCTGAACACGTGGGCCACCGCGGACTGCAGCACACGCCATACCGAGGGGCGAGCCTACCAGCGGCGGCGGCGTCCGCCGAAATCGCGCCGCCCCACCCCTTGACAATATACAACCATTCGGTTGTATGTTTGGCGAGTGACCGTAGCTCAGGAAGACCGGGCCGACGCCCTGTTCCACGCCTTGGCCGACCGGACCCGGCGCGACATCATGCGCCGCACGCTGGCCGGCGAACACTCGGTCTCCGCACTCGCGCTCAACTACGACATGAGCTTCGCCGCGGTGCAGAAACACGTCGCCGTCCTGGAAAAGGCCGGCCTGCTCACCAAACGACGCAGCGGGCGCGAACAACTGGCCAGCGGCGACGTGCGGGCCGTGCGGTCGGTCACCGCCATGCTCACCGAACTCGAGCATCTCTGGCGGGGCCGCATCGCCCGCATCGACGAACTGATCTCGACCGACCCGACCCAGGAGGACTGACCCATGCCCGTCACCGACGTCCAACACGATCCCGACGCCCTGACCCTGACCATCACCGCCCACTTCGCCGCGCCGGTGGCCCGCATCTGGCAGATCTACGCCGATCCCCGTCAGCTCGAAAGAGTCTGGGGCCCACCGTCGCACCCCGCCACCGTCGTCGACCACGACCTGACTCCCGGCGGCCGGGTCACCTATTTCATGACCGGTCCGGACGGCGAGAAGTACGCCGGCTACTGGGAGGTCACCGCCGTCGACGAGCCGAGAACCTTCTCATTCCTCGACGGATTCGCCGACCAGGACTTCAACCCGAACCCGGACCTGCCGGTCTCGCAGAACGTCTACACCTTCACCGAACACGACGGCGGCACCCGCGCGGTCTACCTGTGCACCTTCGCCTCCGCCGAGGGCCTCGCGCAGGTGCTGGACATGGGCGTGGTGGAGGGCTCCACGTCGGCGATCAACCAAATCGACGGCCTGATCGCATCCTGAACGGCGTCAGTCCTGCGCCGCGAGAATGGTGCGGGCCCGTTCGGTGTCCTTGCCCATCGCCACGATGAGATCGTCGACGGAGTCGAACTTGAGCTGGCCACGCAGCCGCGCGACGAAGTCGACCGCCACGTGCTGGCCGTACAGGTCGGCGGCGGTGTCCAGGACGAAGGCCTCCACGGTGCGGGTGCGCCCGGAGAAGGTGGGGTTGGTGCCCACCGAGACCGCGGCCTGGTACCGCTCCCCCGGGACGACCGAGCCGGTGACCGGCCCGTGGCCCAGCACGGTGAACCACGCCGCGTAGACACCGTCGGCCGGGATCGCCGAGTACATCGGCGGCGCGACATTGGCGGTCGGGAAGCCGAGCACCCGGCCGCGCCCGTCGCCACGCACCACGACACCTTCCACCCGGTGGGGCCGGCCAAGAGCTTCGGCGGCCGCCACCACATCGCCGGCGTCGACGCACGACCGGATGTAGGTCGAGGAGAAGGTCACCGTCTCGCTGGTGAGGTGTTCGGCCACCAACGACATGCTCTCGACGGCGAAGCCCAACCGGTCGCCGGCCTTGCGCAGGGCCTCGACGTTGCCGGCCGCCTTCTTGCCGAAGGTGAAGTTCTCGCCGACGATCACCTCGACGACGTGTAGCCGCTCGACCAGGAGTTCGTGGATGTAGCGATCGGGTGTGAGCTTCATGAAGTCGCTGGTGAACGGCATGACCAGGAAGACGTCGATGCCCAGCTCCTCGACGAGTTCGGCGCGCCGGGCCAGCGTGGTCAACTGGGCGGGGTGACTGCCCGGGAAGACCACTTCCATGGGGTGCGGGTCGAAGGTCATCAACACCGTCGGCACCCCGCGCGCGCGTCCGGCCTTCACCGCCCGCGCGATCAATTCGGCGTGCCCGCGATGCACACCGTCGAACACGCCGATGGTCAGCACGCACCGGCCCCAGTCCGAGGGGATGTCGTCCTGTCCCCGCCATCGCTCCACGCAGCCAAGCCTACGACCCGCTGTCGCCACCGGACACGCTAGATCCCAGATCAGGTGATGAATGCCTAAACTTTCCGGTGTGAGTCCCGACGGCACCCCCAACCCCGGGGTACGCGACCTGACGACGGTCGCCCAGGACTACCTCAAGACCATCTGGACCGCCCAGGAGTGGTCGCACGACAAGGTCAGCACCAAGCTGCTGGCCGAACGCATCGGAGTATCGGCCAGCACCGCCTCGGAATCGATCCGCAAGCTTGCCGACCAAGGGTTGGTGCACCACGAAAAGTACGGCGCCGTGACGCTGACGGAATCCGGCAGGCACGCCGCGCTGGCCGTGGTCCGCCGGCACCGGCTGCTGGAGACCTTCCTGGTGCGCGAACTCGGCTACAGCTGGGACGAGGTACACGACGAGGCCGAGATCCTCGAGCACGCGGTCAGCGACATGATGCTCGACCGTATCGACGCCAAGCTCGGCTTCCCGACCCGCGATCCGCACGGCGATCCCATCCCCAGCGCCGACGGACGCGTCCCGACGCCGCCGGCGCGCCAGCTGTCGGCGTGCACCGACGGCGACCAGGGCACGGTGGCCCGCATCTCCGACGCCGACCCCGAGATGCTGCGCTACTTCGACACCGTCGGCATCAGCCTGGATTCGCGGCTGCGGGTGCTGGCTCGGCGCGACTTCGCCGGCATGATCTCGGTGTCGGTGGAGTCGGTGGACGGCGGGGCCAGCACCGTCGAGCTGGGAAGCCCTGCAGCCCAAGCAATCTGGGTGGTCGGCGGCTAGGTCCCGGCCCGCTCGGCGGTGGAGACCTGGGCGCCTTCGGTCACCGCTTCGCCGCGCTTCTCGTCGCTGTACACCATCAGCGTCGAACCGACCAGCGCCAAGACGATGCCGACGGCGGCATACGGCGACGGCAGGGTCTGGTAGACCACCAGCGAGATGATGACGGTGAGCGCCGGGGCCAGTGCGTTGGTGGTCGGTGCGACGATCGTCGCCTTGCCGCGAGCCAGTGCCATCACCAAGAACAGTGCCCCGACCGCGTTGAGCAGCTGCGTCACAGCGGTCAGAGCTGGTGCCTGCCAAGGGAAGTCGGTGGGGATGCCGCCCAGGGAGAGCAGCGCGACCGGAATCAGCAACAGCCCGGTGATCGCCATCCAGCCGAAAGTGGTGGCCTCGTTGACCCCGATGGTCGCCGCCTTGCGCATGAAGTACGCCTGAACCCCCACGCCACACAGATCACGATGGCCAGGATCAGCCACGGACCGTGCGATTGATCCGAACTGCCGCCGGTGATGCTGAACAACACGATGGCCGCCAGTGCGGCGATCAGGCCGACTGTCGCCAGCGCCGAAATGCGTTCGCGCAGCAGCAGCATCGCCATCAGCACGGTGATGGCGGGCGAGATCGACACGATCGGGAAGATCAGGTACGCCGGTCCCATGGTCAGCGCCTGGAACAGCACCAGCTGGCCGCCGGCCCCGGTGAACCCGATCAGCAGGCCGTAGATCGCCGCCTGCGGGCGCCGGTCGAACCGTTGCCCGCGCATCGCGAAGGCGGCCGGGATGATCATGGTCAGCGCCCAGATGCTGTAGATCATCTCGTCCGGGTAGCCGTAGCGGGTCGCCGGCAGCGCCGAGAAGGCGCCCCACACCCCCCAGAACACCACCAGCAGGATGGCGTAGAAGATCCAGCTCCGGGTCTGCCGTGTCGTGGGCGATGAGTCGCTCATGATGAAGTCACCTCGTGTCAGAGTCGAGCGCTGGTCAACGCGGCCAGCGCGGCGGGGGTCAGCGGATCGCCGTTCTTCTTCGCCGCATACAGGGCGGCGCCGAGCGCCGGGTCCAGCACCGGCCGGCGCAGGTCATAGTCGGCGGACAGCTGCGCGAGGCAGCTTCCGAACCGTTGCAGGTAACCCGGGTCGGCGAACATCCCGCCCGAGTAGGACAGCGGCACAGGCACGGCGGCGGGGAAACCGACTGCGGTACGGGTGGTTTCCACCAACGCCACCAGTTCGCGGACTCCGTCGGCGAGGATCCGCCCAGCCGTGGCATCACCGTCCGCCGCGGCCGCACACACCGTCTTGGCCAGATCCGCGATCGCCGACCGGCTGCCGTGCCACTGGTCGATGACCAGGCTCACCACATCCAGGTCACCGTCGAGCTGGAGACGTTCGCGCATCAACGAGTACAGCGGGCCGCGTTCCAGCCGGCCGTCGCTCATCCGACTGAACGCGTTGAGCCCCTGGGTGCCGATCCAATACGCGGATCCCTCATCGCCGAAGAGTTCGCCCCACCCGCCGACGCGCGCACCCACCCCGGCGCACTCGCCATAGGTCATCGATCCGGTGCCGCTGATGACGTTGATCCCGTCCTGCCCCGCCAGAGAACCGGCCCAGCCGCACACCATGTCGTTGTCGCAGCTGTAGCGGTGGTGCCCGAGCACGCCTGCGGGTACGGCGTCGAGGCGCTCGATATCACGGCTGGATTCGCCGTAACCGGGGATGCCGAAGAAGGCGGCGCTGATGTCACCGGGACGGATTCCCGCTGTGGCGCAGATGGTTTCGACCCCCTCGGTCAGCACCCTTTCGACGACCTCGAAGCCCTCGGTGAAGTAGTAACTGGTGGCCGTGTTGGCCCGGGCCAGTACCGCACCGGAGTCGTCGATCAGCGCGAAAGCGGTCTTCGAACCGCCACCGTCGACACCGAGATAACGCGCCATGGGTTCTGCCTATCTGTCGGACATGGGATAGATGGTCACGCCCTTGACGACGCGATTGACCTCGCCCGCCGGGAACGGGTTGTCGGGAGTCTTGCCCCGTTCGAGCGCGGTGAACAACGCAAGATGTTGGGCAAAGACCAGATAGGCCAGCGCGACCTCGGAATCGGCGAGACCCTCGAGATCCGGCAGCGTCCACGGGGTGTCGACACCGGCGGCCGTGGCGATCACCACCACCCGGTCCGCGCCGAGTTGGCGTCGCAGCTCGGCGATGATGTCGACGTCGTAGCGGCGAGTGTAGGGGTCGGTGGACACGTACACCACCGCCAGGGTGTCGTCATCGAGCACCGACTTGGGGCCGTGCCGAAAACCGAGCGGACTGTCGAAGTAGGTGTCCACGTCACCGGAGGTCAGTTCGAGCAGTTTCAGCGCCGACTCGCGGGCCAGCCCTTCCAGCGGTCCGCTGCCCAGGTAGACGATGCGGTGGTGTCCGGCCCGGGCCAGCGTGCGGATGGCGTCGCGGCGCTCGCAGAGACGCTCGGCGGCCGAGGCGAGCACCTCTGCCGTGGCCTCGGTGGTGCCGCCCAGCAGTCGCAGGCAGGTCAGCATCATCGAGGTGAGGCTCGAGGTCATCGCGAACCCGGTGTCGTTGGTGCGTTCCGGCATCAGCACCACCGCGGAGTCGTCGCGGCCGGTGTGGTGACGGGCGAGTTCGCCGGAACTGTCGCAGCTGAGCACCAGATGGGCGACGTCGTCGACGAGTTGATCGGCCAGCTGGGTGGCCGCCACGCTCTCCGGGCTGTTGCCGGACCGGGCGAACGACACCAGCAGCGTGGGGGTCCGGCGCTCCAGGTGATCGAGCGGGTTGGCGACGATGCTGGTGGTGGCGATCGCCTCCACCCGCCGGTTCAGGTGGCGGCGCAGCGCCGCGGCCACGACCTCACCGCCGAACGCGGAACTGCCGGCACCGGTGAGAATCACCCGCAGATCCGGGCGCTCGAGCATCCGATCCAGCAAGCGTGCCGACGCGGTGTGGTCGCGCTGGGCGATCTCCCGCCAGGCGTCGGGTTGCTGGGTGATCTCGAGAATGGTTGCCCCACCCTCGGTCTGGGCGGGTACTTCGTTGATCTGGTTGGACAAGCGTTACTCCGTGACAGTTGTGACGCAGGCAGCGGCGTAGGGCCGCAGTGCGTCGCGGATTCGGTCGATCACCAGCGCGTGCGGCTGGGCGCCCAGGCGCCCGTCGCGAATGCGGTGGTATTGGTCGGGCAGGAACTGGCTGACCAATGGCAAGGGGATGGCAGCGGTCGAGAGGTTGGCCAGCAGGGTGGCGCGGGCGGCTTTCACCGCCGGATCGGCCCAGTAGTAGCGCAGGCGGTCACTGTAGCTGTAACGCCGGGCGATGCGCTGCTCAGCTGGGCCCCCGTCGTAATAGCCGAGCCAGTAACCGGGTTCGGCGACCATCCGGCGCTCGACCACGTCGACCAGGTTCGAGCGATTGTCGGGCGCGACCAGTTCCTCCTCGATCCGCGCCAGCGCGAACAGCGCCTCCCGCAACGCGAAGGTCAGCCCCGGACCCACTTTCAGGATGGCCCAGTGGTCCTCCACCAGCTCGCGCAGCTGTTGGGGCCGTTGATAATCGGTGGAGTGGGCTTCGAAGACCAGGTTGGGTTCGGCGTCGAGTTCCCGGCTGAGCTCAGCAGCCGCGGACCGGTGGTAGTCGACGACCTTCAGGTGGTCGAATTCCACACCGGGCTGCACCACCAGCGCGGCGACCCGCGGCCAGACGTGGTCGAGCTCGGCAGCGGCGAAGGCCTCCCGGTGCGCGGCGATGGTCTGGCGCACGTCCGACGGCGCGGTCGGCACCACCCGGTCGAGCGATTCATGTGCCCCGCCGGGCACGGGTACCTCGGTGCCGATGACATAGCGCACGGCATCGGTGGTCCCGACCCGCGCCGCCGCGGTCTCGGCCACCCCCAACAGCCGGGTGGCACGCGCGGCGACAATGCCGTCGTCGATCACCGCCGGATCGTCGGCGCAGCGCATGCTGCAGTCGAGATGGATTTTGGTGTAACCGCTTTCGACGTAGGCCGCGACGAGCACCTCGGCATTGGCCATCGCCTCCTCGGCGGGCCGGTCCTGCCAGCGGTTGGGCCCCAGATGGTCTCCGCCGAGAACTACGCGGTCCTGCGGCAGACCCACCCCGCCGGCCAAGTCGAACGTCATGTCCCGGAAGTCGTCCGGCCGCATCCCGGTGTAGCCACCGAACTGGTCGACCTGGTTGGACGTCGCCTCGATGAGGGCGTAGGTACCGTCGGCGACGGCCTGCTCGAGCGCCGCCCGGATGACGGTCGGGTCGGCCGAACACACCGAGTACACGCCGACCGGCCGGCCGGCCTTGTGCCGACAGATCGTCTCGGCGAACGGATTGTCCAGTGCGACGCCGCTCATCGGGTGGCACTTTCAGGCTTCACGGCCCGGCACAGCCGGGTGACGGCCTCTGCGACGGCATCCCGGCCGGCGGCAAGGTAGCCGCGGGGGTCGTTGCCGTCCGGGTGCCGGCCCAGGTGGTCGCGCACCGCAGCGGTGAAGGCGATGTTGAGCGCCGTCCCGACGTTGAGCTTGCGGACTCCAGCCCGAACCACCGCGTTGAGCAGCTCGTCGGAGACACCCGAACCCCCGTGCAGCACAAGGGGTACCGGGACCGCCGCGGCCAGGGCAGCGGTCAGCGCGATATCGACGTCGGCGTCGCGGGTGGCCATCGCGTGGCTGCTGCCGACCGCGACGGCCAGCGCGTCGACGCCGGTGCGCCGCACGAAGTCGGCCGCTTCGTCCGGATCGGTGCGGGCACCGGCGGCGTGGGCGCCCTTCTTGCCGCCGATCTCGCCGAGTTCGGCCTCGACCCACAGCCCGGCGGCGTGCGCCGCGGTGGACCACTCGCGGGTGCGCTCGACGTTGGCCTCGTAGGGCAGGTGGGCGGCATCGACCATGATCGAGCTGACGCCGAAGTCGGCCGCGCCGGCCAGCGCGGTGGCGATCAGCGACGGATCGGTGAAATGGTCCAGGTGCAGCGCCAGCGGGACGTGGGATGTCGCGGCCAGCGCGGCGCATGCGGCCAGCAGCGGGGCGAGCCGCCCGCCGTGGAAGCCGACGGTGTTCTCACTGAGTTGCAGGATGACCGCGGTCTCGGCGGCCTCGGCGCCGGCGACGATACCCTCGGCGTGTTCGACGGTGATCACGTTGAACGCGAATACCGCCTCCCCGGCCATGCCGGCGGCCTGCACCAAGTCGGACGTTCGGACAGCGGTCATCCCTTGATTGTTCGAAATTCGCGCAATTCGCGCAATAATGCGCAGGGATACGATCAATAAAACTGAGCGTTCAGGTGAGCGGCCGAACCGGAGGGCGAGGAGCGGCGATGTCGGTCAAACGCACGGACCGGATGCGCCGCGTGCTGTCGATACTGCGCGAGAACGGGCAGGTGTCCGCCACCGATCTGGGCGCTGCGCTGAGCGTCTCCCCCGCCACGCTGCGTCGCGATCTCGCCGACCTGCAGGAGCAGGGCCTGCTGGCCCGCACCCACGGCGGCGCGCGGGCGCTGGACGCCACCGACAGCGAGATTCCGGTACGGCTACGCGATCACCGGTTGGTGGCGATCAAACGGCGCATCGCCGCTCACGCCGCGGCGCTCGTGCCGTCCGGCCCGCAGGCCGTGGCACTCAACGGCGGGGTGACCACCGGCGAGGTGGCGAGATGCCTGCGCGGCAGGCCGCACCTGACGATCGTCACGAACTCACTCACCACGGCCGCCGACTGCGCCGTGGATGCGAACCTCAAGGTGTTCATCACCGGCGGATACGTGCGGCCCAACTCGATGGAAGCGGTCGGGCCGCTGTGCGAGCACGCCTTCCAATCGATCACCGTAGGCACCGCGATCCTGGGTGTCGACGGGATGTCGGTGAGCAGCGGGGCCACCACGTACGACGAGACCGAGGGCCGCGCGGCCAAGGCCATGGCCGTCAACGCCGCGCGGGTGGTCGTCGCCGTCGACGGATCCAAGGTCGGCAAGGTCACCTTCGCCCGGATCGTCGGCCTCGACCAGATCGACGACCTGGTGACCGATGCCAGCGCCGATCCCGCCCAGCTGGACCGCATCTCAGCGGCCGGGGTGCAGGTGCACCTCATTCGGTGAGTTCAGACCAGATCGCTCTGGTCGACGTCGGTGGCGTAGACGCCGAGCAGATCGCGCGCCGAGACGATGCCGACCAGCACGCCGTCGCGTTCCACCAGCAGATGGCGGATCTGGTGGTCGGTCATCCGGATGGCCGCCCGGTCCACGGTCTCGTCGGCCTCACACCACACCAGCTGGGTGCTGGCCACGTCGATGGACCTGACCGCCGCGGGATCCTGCCCCGATGCGACCACCCGCACCACATCCCGTTCGGTGACCAGCGCAGAGGGTCGCTCGTCATCCCCGATCACAACCGCGCCGACCTGGTTGTCGGCGATCGCGGCCGCGACGTCGGCCACCGTGGAATCCGCGGCGACCCGCACAAGCTGGTCACCGGTGAGATCGGCGATCACGATGGAACCGGCCGACGGAATGGAGGGCATGTCAGTCATGCCGCCATCGTGGCATTCCCGGTCACGGCAACGGCAAGCCAGTGTGACCTCACCAGCGGCTGCGCCGGGCTACAGGGTGGCCGGGCGGATCACGACCACCGACTTCGTCCTCGCGCCCCGGTCTTCCAACAGGGCGATCACCTGCCCAGCGGGATCGGTTGCCGCGTAGACACCGTCGAGCCCGGCAGCCGGCAACGGCCGGCCGTGCGCGGCGTCTTCGGCCTGCTCGGCGGTGATGTCCCGGCGCGGGAACGCCAGCAGGCACGCCTGGTCGAGGGTGTAGCTCAGCCGCGGCGTCTCGGCCAACTCCGCCAACGACCGGGCGTGGTCGAGTCCATACCCGCCGACCCGGGTGCGGCGCAGCACGGTCAGGTGGCCACCCACGCCCAGGGCCTCGCCGAGGTCGCGGGCGAGCGCACGGATGTAGGTGCCCGAGGAACAGTCCACCTCGGCGTCGACATCGACGTACGGGCCGTCCCGCCGGATGGCGACGACCTCGAATCGGGTGATGAGCACCCGGCGTTCGGCGAGTTGGACGTCCTGGCCCTCACGCACCAGCTGGTACGCCCTCTTGCCGCCGATCTTGACCGCACTGACCGCCGATGGGCGCTGGGCGATCTCGCCGCGCAGGTCGGCGATCCCGGCGTGGATCTGCTCGTCGGAGACATCCGCTGCGGAAACATCTTGCAGGACTTCACCTTCGGCGTCATCGGTGGTGGTGGAACGGCCCAGCCGGATGGTCGTCGAGTACGACTTGGCCGTGGCGGTGAGCAGGCCGAGGATCTTGGTGGCCCGCTCGATGCCGATCACCAGCACCCCGGTGGCCATCGGGTCCAGGGTTCCCGCGTGGCCGACCTTGCGGGTGCCGAAGATCCGCCGGCACCGGCCGACCACGTCGTGGCTGGTCATTCCGGCGGGCTTGTCGACGACGACGATCCCGGCACTGCTGCCTGAATTGCCACTCACAGCACGATCGCCGTCAGCGCCAGGCCACCGCTGACCGACCACCGGCCGGCGAGCTCGGTCAGCGGCGGGCCGGACCGGGCGGCCGGGTCGATCAGGATCTGCGAGACGAAGCCACCCGTCACACCGGAGTCGTCGACGTCGAAGGTGATGTGGGCGTCTTCGAAGCCCAGCCAGCGCTGGGTCAGCGGAAACCATGCCTTGTAGGTTGCCTCTTTAGCGCAGAACAGAATTCGGTCCCAGTGCAGACCACCCGGCAGGGCGCCGATCTCGTACCGCTCGGCGGGCAGACTGATGGCGTTGAGCACGCCGTCGGGCAACACCCCGTGCGGTTCGGCGTCGATGCCCACCGATCGGACCGCCGCGCTGCGGCCGACCACCGCACCGCGATAACCCTGGCAATGAGTGAGGCTGCCCACCAGACCGTCGGGCCAGCACGGTTCACCCTTGTCGCCCTTGAGGATCGGCGCCGGCGGCACGCCCAGTTGTTGCATGGCCACCCGCGCGCAGTGCCGTGCGGTGACGAATTCGTTGCGCCGCTTGGCCACCGACTTGGCGATCAGCGGCTCCTCTTCGGGCAGCGGTGCCAGCCCAGGCGGGTCGTCGTAAGCCTCGGCATAGACCAGGTCGGTGATCTCGGGCAGCACCGCCGGCATCAACTCGCTCATCCGCGGCGAGTGCGCAGCCGGTCGCGCAATTTCTCCGACTGCTCCTTCATCTCCTGGGTGATCACGAAGTGGCCACCGAAGTCGTTGAGATAGCCCGGCGCGTATTGCGGATCGGGCAGGATCTGACGCAACCAGCGATACGGCTTGCGGCGCCGCCACTCTCGCGGATAACCGACCGACACCTCCTCGAACCGAACCCCGTCGTACCAGGTGGTCCGCGGAATGTGCAGGTGCCCGTAGACCGAGCACAACGCGTTGTATCGGGTGTGCCAGTCGGCGGTCTCGACGGTGCCGCACCACAGCGCGAACTCCGGAAAGAACAGGACGTCACACGGCTCTCGGCGCAGCGGAAAGTGATTGACCAGCACCGTCGGCGTCATCCAGTCCAGCCCTTCGAGCCGCTTCCTGGTGTAGGACAGCCGCTCCCGGCACCAGGCGTCCCGGGTGGCGTACGGCTCGCTGGACAACAGGAACTCGTCGGTGGCCACCACATTGCGTTCCCGGGCGATGGCCAGCCCCTCGGCCTTGGTCGTCGCACCCTCGGGCAGGAAGGTGTAGTCGTAGAGCAAGAACATCGGCACGATGGTGGCGGGGCCGCCCTGCTCGGTCCACACCGGGAACGGGTGCTCGGGAGTAATCACGCCCATCTCGTCGCACATGTTGACCAGGTAGTCGTAGCGGGCGCGGCCGAACATCTGGACCGGGTCCTTGCCGGTGGTCCACAGTTCGTGGTTGCCCGGCACCCAGATCACCTTGGCGAATCGCCGGCGCAGCAGATCCAGCGACCACCGGATGTCATCGGTGCGTTCGGCGACGTCACCGGCGACGATCAGCCAGTCGTCCGGCGTCGAGGGGTACAGCGATTCGGTGACCGGTTTGTTGCCGGTGTGACCGGTGTGCAGGTCACTGATCGCCCAGAGTGTGGGAGCCACAACCGACCAGCCTACTGGGGTTTGCGCCGGAGTTGCCGCGACGGCAGGTCCGCCACTCCCACCGGGTGGTCGGCGACACTTGCCCCACTACCTAGTCTGAGCGGTGTGCCCAACCGCCGGCTCCGGCCGTTCTCCGACCGCGTCCTAGCCCGTCTGCTGCGGCTGCCGGCGCCGACCACCGACTACACCGTGCACCGCGGCGTCGGGGTGCCGATGCGCGACGGTGTCGTGCTGCGGGCCACCCACTACACCCCGACCGGCGTCGACCCGCTGGGCACCATCCTGGTCCGCGGGCCCTACGGCCGTTCGTTTCCGTTCGCGCAGGTCTACGCCCAGCTCTACGCCGCTCGCGGCTACCAGGTGTTGCTGCAGAGCGTGCGCGGCACGTTCGGTTCCGGCGGGCAGTTCGTACCGATGGTGCACGAGGCCGACGACGCTGCCGACACCGTGGCCTGGCTGCGTCGCCAACCCTGGTTCACCGGGAGTTTCGCCACCATCGGACTGTCCTATCTGGGATTCACCCAGTGGGCCCTGCTGTCGGATCCGCCCCCGGAACTGGCGGCGGCGGTGATCACCGTCGGGCCGCACGACTTCCACGCCTCATCGTGGGGTACCGGGTCGTTCTCGCTCAACGATTTCCTCGGCTGGTCGGACATGGTGGGCCACCAGGAGCAGCCGGCCCTGCGGCGGCTGGCATTCCAGCTCGGCTCCGCACGCCGGCTCGAACGGGGCACCGCCGGTCTACCGCTGGGCAGCGCCGGCCGGCAGCTGCTCGGCGACGCCGCGCCCTGGTACGAGTCGTGGATCGAACACCCGGCCGCCGAGGACCCGTTCTGGGACACCATGCGGATGCCGGCCGCGCTGGACCGCTGCGAGGTGCCGGTGCTGCTGCTCAGCGGCTGGCAGGACTTGTTCCTGGAGCAGACCTTGCTCCAGTACCGGCATCTGCGTGACCGTGGTGTCGAGGTCGCGATGACGATCGGGCCGTGGACCCACGCCGAGATGATCACCAAGGCCGGTGGCATCGCCGCCGCCGAGACGCTCGCCTGGCTGGGCGCCCATCTGGCCAAGGTGCCCACGCCGCCGCGCCGCAGCCGGGTCCGGGTGTTCGTCGCTCATCACGGCTGGATCGACCTGCCCGACTGGCCCCCCGCTACCGGCGAAGGGGTGCTGTTCCTGCAGCCCGGCGGCCGGCTGGCCGCGAGCCCGCCGCCGGTCGTCGGCGTCGGATCGGGCGCACCGTCGAGTTTCCGCTACGACCCGACCGATCCGACGCCGACGGTGGGCGGCCGCCTGCTGTCGCCGGCGAGCGGATACCGGGAGGACTCCGCGCTGGCCGAGCGCGCCGACGTGCTGGCGTTCACCAGCGGGCCGTTGGACGCCGATCTGTACGTGTTCGGCAGTCCGGTGATCGAACTCGCGCACACCGCCGACACCGATTACTTCGATGTGTTCGTCCGGATCAGCGAGCTGGATCCGCGCGGACGCTCCCGCAATGTCAGCGACGGTTACCGGCGCTTCGAGGCCCCGACGGGCCGCTGCGCATCGAACTCGATGCGATCGCACACCGATTCCGGGCCGGAACCCGGGTGCGGGTGCTCGTCGCCGGCGGCTCACATCCCCGCTACGCCCGCAACCTCGGCACCGGCGAGCCGGCGCTGCGCGGGCTGCGGATGGTGACCTCGACCCACACCGTGCACCACGGAGCGGGCGGGGTGTCCAAGCTGATCCTGCCCGCCTCGGACAGCGCACCGTCAGCCGACGGCAGCCCGCACACGCGCGGCGACCGCGGCCAGCGCCGCGGCATCGTGAACCGGTTCTCCCAGCTCCGCCGTCGCCGGTAGCTGTACCCAGCTGGTGCACCCGCCGTACTGCGGCTCGCGGGTCAACCGGATCGGTGCGGCCAGTGCCGTGGCCTGCACCACGAGCACGGTCAACCGGTGCCGGGGCCGGAAGTCCAGCCGGTCGGCGCGCACCGATTCGGCGGTCCAGATGTGCAGGTCTTCGATGTCGGCCAACCCGTCGACCCGGTTGACCTCAACGGCACCAACCACTTTCGCCGCCGCACGCACGACCACCTGTTCATCGGTGCTGTCCGGGGCGGCGGCGGCGAGCAACTCGCGATGCTCTGGTCGGACCCGCTCGGCGTGGCTGTGCGCGACCGTCGGGAACAGGAGGAACTCCTCAGCCGCCACAGCGAACCGCTTCTCACCGATCCCGCCTTTACGCAACAGCACCGTCTGCCGGCCGTCGAGCAGCGCGTGCACGGCGGCACTCCACTCCTTGAGGGCGGTGGTCATCGCGGTCGGCCGGGGGTCGCCGCCCCGGCCTCAAGGCGCGCCCGCACCTCGGGCCGGCGCAGCGGCGGAACGGTCTTCGGCGGCTGACGCCGCGCCGGCAGGGCACCCAGCAGCCGCGCCGTGGTGTCGGCCACCTCGGCGACCGCCGTCTCGAAGACGTCGGCGAGGGCATCCGACGGACGGTTGATCCCGCTGACCTTGCGAACATACTGGCGCGCGGCGGCAGCGATCTCCTCCGCGGTGGCTGCCGGCTCCAGACCACGCAGCTCGGTGATGTTTCGGCACATCACCCCAGCATGCCCCAGATCTCAGATCGGATTGCTAACCAGCACACATCCGCCTCACACGTTCGTGGCCTAACTTGGGCGACACCGCGTCACGGCATGAAAGGTCGCATCATGGCTTCCCAGCCGGCACCTGCCGACGCTCCGAGGCCGGGTGGGGACCGTCGGATCAGGCCACCGCTACGGCCGCTACCGACGGCCGCGATCAGGCGAACGGTCGGCAGACCCCGCGGTTCGGACAGTGAGGCTCGTCGACGTGCCCTGGTGTCGGCGGCGGTGCGAGTGTTCGCGACCCGGGGGTTCGACGCCGCAACCCTCAGTGATGTCGCCAGCCTCGCCGACATCACCCGCCCAGCCGTACAGCACTACTTCTCCGGCAAGACCGCGCTCTACCAGGCGGCGCTGGACCGGGCCTACCAGCTCGTCCTGGCCCCGCTCGTCGACTCACCGCCCGCCACCCCGCTCGCAGCCCTGCTCGGTCCTGACGAACCCGACCTCGAAACCCGCTGGGCTCGCGCGTTGCTCGGCAGCGCCCTGGCCCAGCCGCATCGCACGGCCGAGGTCGCGCCCCGGGTCGCGGACATCGCAGCGGAGGTCGGCAGGCTGTGTCACGAGGCCGCGCGCGCCGGCGAGCCCGGCTGCGCCGCCGACCTGCTCGCCGCCATGGTCGTCGGGCGTTGGGTGCTGACCGCCTCGGCATTGCCGGGTTTGGCCTAGACCGGCCTGGTTAGCCCCGGCACGGACCTCTGGCGAACAGGTGCCCAGAGCGCTACTACGGTGTCGCTATGACCAGCGACGACATCTTGCTCATCGAAACCGACGATCGCGTGCGGACTGTGACGCTGAACCGGCCGAACTCCCGCAACGCGCTTTCCGCGGCCCTGCGCAGCCAGTTCTTCGCCGCGTTGCGCGACGCCGACGCAGCGCAGGACGTCGATGTCGTCATCGTCACCGGCGCCGATCCGGTCTTCTGCGCCGGACTGGACCTCAAGGAACTCGGCGACACCACCGAACTGCCCGACATTTCCCCGAAATGGCCGCCGATGACCAAGCCGGTGATCGGGGCGATCAACGGTGCCGCCGTTACCGGCGGGCTCGAGCTCGCGCTGTACTGCGACATCCTGATCGCCTCCGAGCGCGCCCGCTTCGCCGACACCCACGCGCGGGTCGGTTTGCTGCCCACCTGGGGGCTGAGCGTGCGGCTGCCGCAGAAGGTCGGCGTCGGGATGGCCCGGCGGATGAGCCTGACCGGCGACTATCTGTCCGCCGAGGACGCGTTGCGGGCCGGGCTGGTCACCGAGGTGGTCCCACACGAGCAACTGCTGCCGACCGCCCGTGCGGTGGCCGCGTCGATCGTCGGCAACAACCAGAAGGCGGTACGGGCTCTGCTGGCTTCCTATCACCTGATCGACGACAACCAGACCGGACCGGGGCTGTGGATCGAGGCGGCCTCGGCCCGCGCATGGATGGCGCAGACCACCGGTGACGACATCGCCGCCAGCCGCGCGGGGGTGATCGAGCGCGGCCGGACGCAGGTCAATTAACCGGCCGTCACGCGGCTTTCGCGGCGTCGAGGACGCTCTGCCACTTCGCCAGGGTGCTGGCGTCCTTGGCGACGATGTTGCCCATCTGCAGTTGGCTGAGCTTCACACCCTGCAGCGTGTACGTCTGGTTGTTGTCGAGGATGGTGATGCGCACCGAGCCGGCCTGCTCGCTTACCTGGAAGTAGCTGGGGTGCATCCAGACGAAGTCCAGCTTGTCGGTGGCCGGGTTGAACGCGAGCACCGTATTCGTGCCCCACAGCCAGGTGACCGTCGTCGTCGTACCGCCCGTCACCGGCGTGCCGCCACCGCCGGTGTTGCCACCGCCCGTGCCGCCGGTGTTACTGCCGTAGTTGACCGCGTTGATCGTGCCGTAATCGCTGAAAAGCTTGGCGAAGCTGCCGGCGGGGTCGCTCAAGCCGGACAGGTAGGGCGTGGACTGGCCCAGCGCGCCCGGATTGTCGCGGTTCATCGACCACATCGACAGCATGCCCAAGCCCTTGACCCGCGCGAAGTCCTCCAGCATCTGCGCGTCGGAGAGCCTGAACACCTCGCTGACGATGTCGTTGACACCGATCAACGGCGTGACCCCCAGCTGGCTCCAGCCAAAACTCTGGCGGTATTTCGTGTAGAGCGTCGACAGCTGGGCGTAGGTCGACTCGGCGGACTTGATGGCGTAGGCGCCCATCGTCTGGGCGTTGGCTCCGGTGGTGGGCGCCGCGGATTCGCCGTAATCCATTGCCATCACGTTGACACCGGCGAGTTTGACGCCCGCCTTGAGCGCGGAGTCCACCACCTTGACACCGTCGGCCGTCAAGCCGGTCGGCAGCACCGGCAGGGTGTACCAGATCTGCACCTCGGGGTGGGCCTGCTGCAGAAGTGTGAGGGCCTGGCTGTTGAGCGCGACGGACGCCGCGTCAGCCACCGCGGCACCCTCGATGTCGAAGTCCAGATGGGTGACGCCGTAGGCCTCGACCACTGCCGCGTACGCGTTGGCCAACGCCTGCGCGCTGAGTCCCTTGGCAGCGTATGCCTGCGCGATGCTGGTACCCGACGCACCGCCGAACGAGATCATCACGTCACCGCCGGCCGCCTTCAGATTCGCAATCGAGGCCTTGATCGCCTTCGCTTGATCGTTGGTCGAATCCGGTTCCAGCGCAGCCAATCCCGCCCAGGCGAGCTTGCCGTTCGGATCGGCCTGCATAAAGCCCAAGGTGAACAGCGACGTCCCGGTAGCCTGGGCCAGCTGCACCAGGTTGGGCACCGGCCACGCCCCCATGTCGACGTAGGGGGCGAAGAAGCTATTGCCCCACTGCGCGGTGCCGCCGGGCGTGACAACGGTGTCGTCGTCGGTAATGGTGCCGATCGCGGTGCCGTCGGCGATGGTGGCCCCGGTGGGATTCGACAGCGTCACGGTGAACGTCTCGGCGGGCTCGACGGTGGTGTCCCCGAGCACGCCGACGTTGACGACCTGGGACACCACACCCGGTGCGAAGGTGATGGTGCCCGAGGAGGCCACGTAGTCCTGACCGGCCGCCGCGGTCCCGTTGGACGTCGTGTAGCTGAGAGTGACGGGCGTCGTCGACGCCTTGGACAGCGTCACCGTGAACGCCAAGGCGGCGGTGCCACCGTTGCCTTCGGCCCTTCCGGCATCGGCGATCGACACGGTCGGCGGGGTGACGGGCGCGGCGTCGTCATTGCTGATCGTGCCGGTTGCGGTCGAGCGACCGATGGTGGCACCGGAGGCATTCGACAACGTCACGCTGAACGTCTCGTTCGTCTCGTATGTCGTGTCGCCGACCACGCCGACCTTGATCACCTGCGACACCACCCCGGGGGCGAAGGTGACGGTGCCCGACTTGCTCACGAAGTCCTGACCGGCCGTCGCGGTGCCGGCGGCCGTGCTGTATTTCACCGTCACCGCGGTCGTCGACGCCTTGGACAGCGTGATCGTGAACACTGCGTTGGTGGTGCCGCTATTGCCTTCGGTCACCGTGGCGTCGGCGATCGAAATGCCGGGTAGCGCGGTTTGAGCACCGCTGATCAGTGACTGCCACTTCGCCACGGTGGCAGCGTCTTTGGCGACGATGTTGCTCATCTGCAGCTGTCCCAGGGAGACACCTTGCAGGGTGTAAGTGTGGTTGTTGTCGACAACCCCGATCACCACGGAACCCGACTTCTCGGCCACGGTGAACTGGCTGGGTTGCATCCACCCGAAGTCGAGCTTGTCGGTGGCAGGGTTGAACGCCAGCACCGGGTTGGCGCCCCACGCCCAGGTGATCGTCGTTGTCGTGCCGGTGGCCGCAGCGGCCGTCACAGCTCCGGACACCACACTCTGGGTCTTCGCCGCCGGGAGCAGGGCCGAGATCTGATTGACGAAGGCTTCGATCTCTCGGCGGATCAGGGCCAGCGCGCCGGTCAGCAGCTGGACCGGTCCCGGGGGAGGCCCGTGCCGGCACCCGATCCCTTCAGCCCGATCAGTGACAAGAAGCCTGACACGACGTCGGTCGGACTGGCCGCGGCGGCCGCGGCCTGTCGGGCCGGCGCCAGCACCGCCCGCTGGACCGATGCCACCGGCTCCATGCTCGCGATGGAGGGAGTCTGTTCCTCAGCACCCGCCGGCAACGGTGCGAGAGTCGAAACATCTTGGTCAACAGCACGTTTCACACCAGAATCGGCTGGGATGGTTGCCCGAGCCCGCGAATCGCTGCGTGGCCCGACGCTCGCGGCGGTGACGCCCTCAGCCGTCGTTCCGGACCGTCGAGCCGAGCCCGGCCGGGCATCTGAGGCCACCCCGGCCGCCTGCCGGCGGGCGGCTGACGACCCACCGGTTCGCGCCTGAGCGGCCCGGCGCGGACCGACAGTACGATGCTCCGACCGCCGGGTGGTCGGCGAATCGGCCGCTTCCGTCGAATTCGACGACTGTGCGGCCGATCCCGCATCAGAGGTGTCAGCTACCGCGACCCCGGGGCTGCTGGCAACCGCCAGCCCCAACCCCATCGCAAACGCGGCGGATCCGACACGTAAACCAAACCCATTCGAACTCATGGCACCCCGAATCCGGTCGCTACGTCAGCAACGCTAAGTAATAGCGCACATTCGGCGCGGGCGCGCGCAAGTCAGCGAAAATTGACACGTTCGTCGGCCGCGTGTCACCAAAGCGGTATCCGCCGCGTGGCTCAGGCGGTCCCGGCCACCAACCAGCGTCCGGAGAAGGCGCGCCAGCCCACGAACACCAGCCGCAGCACCATGAACGTGGTCAACCCCGACCAGATGCCCAGCAGTCCCCAGCCCAGTACCAGGGACAACCAGATCAGGGGCAGGAAACCGACCAGCGCGCTCACCAGGGTGGCGGTCCGCATGAACGCCGCATCGCCGGCACCCAGCAGCACGCCGTCGAGGGCGAACACGATGCCGGCGATGGGCAACTGCGCCACCATGAACCACCACGGCACCCCGATCGCGTCGAGTACCGAACGATCGTCGGTGAACAGCGACGGCAGCACCGACGCGCCCACGGCGAAGGCGAAGGCCAGCACCGCCGAGGCGATGGTCGAGAACACCGTCACCCGCCACGCCACCGACTTCGCATGGCTCACCTGGCCCGCCCCGAGGGCGGCGCCGACCAACGACTGGGCGGCGATCGCAAGCGAATCCAGGACCAACGCAAGGAAATTCCACAGTTGCAACACCACCTGGTGGGCGGCCACCGCGGCGGCGCCGAATCTCGCGGCCACCGCCGCCGCCGACACGAAGCAGGCCTGGAACGCCAGGGTGCGCAACACCAGATCGCGGCCCATCACCACCTGCGCCCGCAGCACCGCGGTGTTCAACCGCAGCGGCACCCGCTCCACCAGCAACGCGCGGCAGAACAGGACGGCGGCCAACCACTGGCCCACCAGGTTGGCGATCGCCGAGCCGGCCAGCTCCAGGCGCGGCAGACCCAGCCACCCGTACACCAGCAGTGGACACAGCACCGCCGAGACACCAAAGCCCACAAGGACATAACGAAGCGGCCGCACGGTGTCCTGCACCCCGCGCATCCAGCCGTTGCCGGCCGCCGAGATGAGGATGGCCGGCACCCCCAGGATGGCGATCCGCACCCACGGCATCGCCGCAGCGGCGATGCCGTCGCCGGACTTCGACCCGGCGATCGCCGACACCATCGGCACCGCGGCCAGTTGCACCCCCGCGACGATCACCGCGCCCATGCCCACCGCCAGCCACGTGGCCTGCACGCCCTCCCCGACCGCCGAGCCGCGATCGCCGGCGCCGTAGAAGCGGGCCGAACGGGCCGTCGTCCCGTACGACAGGAAGGTCAGCTGCGAGCTGACCACCGACAGGATCAGCCCGCCGATCGCCAGACCCGCCAGGCTCAGCGCGCCCAGCCGACCGACGACGGCGATGTCGAACAACAGATAGATCGGCTCGGCGGCGAGTACTCCGAGTGCCGGAAACGCCAGCGCCGCGATCCGGCGTCCGGTCACCGGAGTCGAGTCGCCAGGTCCAGCCGGGTCAGCCAAGAGCGGCGGTCAGTTGCGCCACCACGTCGTCGATCGGTCCCTGGGCGGAGTAGCCGGCAGCCAACGTGTGGCCGCCGCCGCCGAAGCCACTGGCGACCTTTGCCAGGTCGTAGCTCTTGGCCCGCATCGACACTGACCAGTGCTGCGGCTCGATCTCCTTGAAAACCGCCGCAACCTCCGCCTCATGGGTGGTGCGCACGATATCGACGATGCTCTCCACCTCTTCGGAGCGATTAGCCATCCAGTCCTCGTGACCGACCACCACATAGACCAGGCCGTCACCGGCGGCAGCCTCCGGGAGCAGCCGGGCGGACGACAGCACCCGCGACAGCAGCGGCAGCCAGACGAACGGGTGGGTGTCGAACAGCTCTCGACTGATCGCGGCGTTGTCGACCCCCAACTCGACCAGCCGGGCCGCCAGCCGCAGCGCCCGCGGCGATGCCCACCGGAACGAACCGGTGTCGATGGTCAGCCCCGCGTACAGGCAGATGGCCACGTCCCGATCGATCGGCTTACCCCACGCGTCGAGCAGCTCCGCGACCACCATCGTGGTCGAATCCGCGGCCGCGTCAACAAGATTGGCGGTGCCGAACAAGGTGTTCGACTTGTGGTGGTCGATCACGAGAACCTCGCGATCGGCTTCGGCCAGCGCCGCCAGACCGCCGAGCCGGTTGAGACTCGGGGCATCGACGGTGACCACCAGGTCGGCGTCCCGACGCATGTCAGCGGGAGCCACCAGCAGATGGCCGCCCGGCAGCATCCGCAGCGACTCGGGCAGCGTCGACGGCGTGGCGAAACTCACCTGCACCTCGACACCGTCGCGCTCCAGGATCAATGCCAAGGCCAGACCCGCGCCCACGCTGTCGGCGTCGGGATGGACATGACAGATCACGCTCACCGAACCGGCTGCGCCCAGCACCGCGACGGCACCGTGCGCATCCACCCGCCTGCCGAGGCGGGTGATTTCAGTCGTCGAGTCGATCGCGGTCACCGGCGTCCTGGTCGTCCTCTTTCGCCCTGTCATCCCCCGGGTCGCTGCGCGCCCCCTCTTCTCCTACCACACGGTAGGGCTGCGCGTCTCCTGCAGGAGTGGCCCCGGCCCGGATCCGCGCCACATCGGCGTCGGCGGCCCGGGCACGGGCCAGCAGTTCCTCCATGCGGTGCGCGGTGTCGGGGACGGTGTCACGCACGAACGTCAGGGTCGGCGTGAACCGGACACCGGTGCCGGCGCCGACCTTGCTGCGCAGCACACCGGTGGCCTTGTCCAGCGCCGCCGCCGCCCCGGCATAGTCCGGCTCCTCCTGCAGCGAGCGGCCCATCACCGTGTAGTAGAGCGTGGCGTCGTGCAGATCTCCGGACACCTTCGCGTCGGTGATCGTCACCCCGGCGAGCCGGGGATCCTTGATCTCGTACTCGATCGCCGAGGCGACGATGGTGGAGATCCGCTTGGCCAGCCGCTTCGCCCGTGCGGGGTCAGCCACGGTCACCTCGGTTCTTCGCGCAAGCGCTCATCACTAGGTGCGCTCTTTTTCGACCAGCTCGTAGGTCTCGATGATGTCGCCTTCCTTGATGTCGGAGTAGGTCAACGTCAGACCGCATTCGTAACCCTCGCGGACCTCGGTGACGTCATCCTTCTCCCGGCGCAGCGACGAGACCGTGAGGTTCTCGGCAACGACGACGTTGTCACGCAGCAGCCGCGCCTTGGCGTTGCGCCGCATGATGCCCGACTGCACGAGGCAGCCGGCGATGTTGCCGACCTTCGACGACCGGAAGATCGCCCGGATCTCGGCGCGGCCGAGCTCCTTCTCCTCGTAGATCGGCTTGAGCATGCCCTTCAGGGCCTTCTCGATCTCGTCGATCGCCTGGTAGATCACCGAGTAGTAGCGGATCTCCACGCCCTCGCGGTTGGCCAGCTCGGTGGCCTTGCCCTCCGCGCGGACGTTGAAGCCGATGATGATCGCATCCGAGGCCGACGCCAGGTTGACGTTGGTCTCGGTGACACCACCGACACCGCGGTCGATGACCCGCAGCTCCACCTCGTCGTCCACCTGGATGCCCAGCAGGGCCTCCTCGAGCGCCTCGACCGTACCGGCGTTGTCGCCCTTGAGGATCAGGTTCAGCTGGCTGGTTTCCTTCAGCGCCGAATCCAGATCTTCCAGGCTGATCCGCTTGCGGGCACGGGCCGCCAGCGCGTTGCGCTTGCGCGCGCTGCGCCGGTCGGCGATCTGGCGGGCGATGCGGTCCTCGTCGACGACCAGGAAGTTGTCACCGGCGCCCGGCACCGACGTGAAGCCGATGACCTGCACCGGACGCGACGGGTAGGCCTCTTCGACGTCCTCGCCGTGCTCGTCGACCATCCGCCGCACTCGCCCGTAGGCGTCGCCGGCCACCACCGAGTCGCCGACCCGCAGCGTGCCGCGCTGGATCAGCACGGTCGCCACCGGGCCGCGGCCGCGGTCCAGGTGCGCCTCGATGGCCACACCCTGGGCTTCCATGTCGGGGTTGGCCCGCAGGTCCAGCGCCGCATCGGCGGTCAACAGCACGGCCTCTTCCAGCGCCTCGATGTTGGTGCCGTTCTTGGCCGAGATGTCGACGAACATGGTGTCGCCACCGAAGTCCTCGGCAACCAGTCCGTACTCGGTCAGCTGTGCCCGGATCTTCTGCGGGTCTGCGCCTTCCTTGTCGATCTTGTTGACCGCGACCACAATCGGCACATCCGCGGCCTGCGCGTGGTTGATGGCCTCCACCGTCTGCGGCATCACGCCGTCGTCGGCGGCCACCACCAGGATCGCGATGTCGGTGGCCTTCGCACCACGGGCACGCATGGCGGTGAACGCCTCGTGACCCGGGGTGTCGATGAAGGTGATCAACCGCTCGACGCCGTCGTGCTCGACAGCCACCTGGTAGGCACCGATGTGCTGGGTGATGCCACCGGCCTCGCCCTCGCGGACGCTGGCCTGGCGGATGGTGTCCAGCAGTCGGGTCTTGCCGTGGTCGACGTGACCCATGACAGTGACCACCGGCGGGCGGACCTCGAGATCTCCCTCGTCGCCCTCGTCCTCGCCGTAGGTGAGGTCGAAGGACTCCAGCAGCTCGCGGTCCTCGTCCTCGGGCGAGACGACCTGCACGACGTAGTTCATCTCGCTGCCGAGCAGCTCCAGGGTCTCGTCACCCACAGATTGGGTGGCGGTCACCATCTCGCCGAGGTTGAACAGCGCCTGGACCAGAGCGGCCGGGTTGGCGTCGATCTTCTCGGCGAAGTCGCTCAGCGACGCGCCGCGGGCCAGCCGGATGACCTCACCGTTGCCATGCGGCAACCGAACGCCACCGACGACCGGTGCCTGCATGTTCTCGTATTCGGCGCGTTTTGCGCGCTTCGACTTGCGGCCACGACGCGGGGCACCACCGGGACGACCGAACGCACCGGCCGCGCCACCGCGCTGGCCGGGACGGCCACCGCCGCCACCACCACCGCCGCCGCCGGGGCGACCGCGGAAGCCGCCGGCAGCGGCGCCACCGGCACCGCCGCCACCACCGGGACCGCCGGTGCGGTAGTTACCGCCACCGCCGCCGCCGGGACGACCGCCGCCACCCGGGCCGGGCCGGGGGCCACCGCCGGGACGCGGGCCGCCGCCGGGGCGCGGACCTCCAGGGCGGCCGACCGTTCCGCCGGGCCGCGGCGGCATGTTGCCAGGCGTGGCACCACCGGGACGCGGACCGCCGGGACCGGGGCGCGGACCGCCGGGACCGGGGCGCGGGCCCTGCGGGCGCGGCGCGGGACGCTCGACCGGCTGGGCCGAGGAGAACGGGTTGTTGCCGACGCGCGGCGGACGGGGCATGCCCGGCTTGGGCGCCGCAGGTCCCGGACGGGGGCCGGGAGTGGGGCCGGGACGGGCCGGGGACGGAGCCGGGGCGGACGCCGCCGGAGCGACCGGGGCCGCGGGGGCGGGCGGCGTGGGCGGCGCCGGCGGGGGCGTCGGGATCGGGGCGGCGGGCTTCGGGGCCGGCGCCTGCGGCGGTGCGGCCGCGACGGCAGCCGGGGACACCGGAGCGGGCTTGGGGGCGCACCGTTTCCGGACGGCCTGGGAGCCGGCTTGGCCGCCGGCTTGTCGGCGGATTTGCCGCCGAACGCTTCGCGCAACCGCCGCGCGACGGGAGCTTCCACCGTCGACGACGCCGATTTGACGAATTCGCCTTGTTCGCTCAGCCGAGCGAGAACTTCCTTACTGGTGACACCGAGTTCCTTCGCCAACTCGTGTACGCGGGCCTTGCCAGGTGCTGCCACTGCAATCTCCTACTCAAGAGGCGACAGCGGTGGTCGGCCGCGCCTCGGGTTTAGCTACGACGCATGGTCATCGTCGGGACTTCACGGTGTGCTCATGTTCTTCGCTGCCTGTTCTCTTGACCGGGGTGGCCATTCGATTTCTCGAAGTGCTCGACCACCGCGGATGTCTCCGGTGAACCGGTGATGCGCAACGCTCGAGCGAAAGCTCGCCGCCGAATCGCTGCCTCTAGGCACCGGTCGTCGGGATGCAACCACGCACCCCGCCCCGGGAGGTTACCTGCTTGGTCAACGGTGACGGCGCAGGGACCGTTCCCGTTCGACACAGCCACCACTCGGAGGAGATCGACGGCCAACTCTCGCTTCCGGCACCCGATGCATGTCCGCACCGGTCCTTCGGTGCGACGATGACTTTTCCCGGGGGTCGGAGTCTCGCGCTGGATCACGGCACAGTCTACCGTCATCGCGGCACCTCTCAGAACCACCCTTCGCCAACCCGCACGGACCGCCGATCAGCGCATGCGCTCCTGATACGAGGAGTATTCGGCCCGCCCCACCACGCCGGCCTGATCGTCGGGCATCCCGGCCACCCGCGTCCCCAGCCGGATCGCCTGGTCCAGGTTGATGTAGACGCCCGCGCCCTGACGTCCGGTACTGATGATGCCGTCACCGAAACGGCGCAATGCATCGTCGAGCAGGTCGAACTCGCCGCCGGCGGCGTCGAAGTTGGCGTACGCGTCCCTGGCCGCCTCGGCGCCCAGGAACTCGAACGCGCCGGGCCCGACCAAGATGTCCATGTCATGCTCGGCGGCGGTCCGCACGTCGAATGAGTCGCCGGCGGGCACCGTGTATTCCAGCCCGATGACGCCCGGCGGGCACCGCAGGTTCTGCCACTCCCCGAAGTTGTTGAATCGGTGCGCCCGGACGCCGGCGTCGTGGGTGTAGAGCCACTGGTAGCCGTGCCAGTCCTGCGGGTAGTGGTGCACCCGGACAACGCCGACCAGCAGGTCGCGCCGCCCCACCGCCTGCGACAGCCGAGCGGCCACATCGGGCCGGCCGAGGCCGACGGCGAGGTCCTCGGGCCGGCCGGTGGACACGATCCGCCCGCAGGACAGCACGCGCCGGCCCCCGGGGCCGGCCACCGTGACCGCGATTCGCCCGGCGGTAGGTCGAGCGATCGATTCGACGCGCGACTCGAACAACCACTGCACCTGCTCACCGAGGCCTGCCGCCAACCGGGACCACAGCACCCCCACTCCCCGAGTGGGTAGAGGAATCGGTCCTCCGCGGCGCCGGCGCGATGACGACTGCGGCAGCCGGCGCCCAGCCGCGGAAGGGCGGTTGCCAGCACGGCACTGACGCGGGGGCTGAGGATGCGCTGGGCCGCCCAGGTAGCCGGGATCTGAGCGGGATCAACGCCGAAGACCTTGCGCGCGTGTGGCGTCATGAACTTCTCGGCCAGATACGGCCCGTAGCGGTTCTTCACCCACTGGTCCAGGCTCTGATCGGTGGGATCCGCCGGCGCCGTCACCTTGCGCGCGATCAGCGAGGCCGCCCCGCGGGCACGCACCCGCCACGGCAGGCAATCGCGGAACTGTCGCCAGTCGAAGGGGTAGCCCACCACATAGCCGTCGCGCAGGATGCCACTGCGGCGGCCGATCTCGGCCATCGCCACGCCGCCGATCCGGTCGGAGAAATCGGTCCATATCCGCCGCTGCTCGGCGGTTGCCGACAACAGCCGGTGTCCGCCGAGGTCCACCTCGTTGCCCGCGACGCGCGCCGAGCGCGCCAGCCCGCCCACTGCCGCCGTGCGCTCGATGACAGCCACCGACGCACCCGCTCTCACGCACGCGTCGGCCGCCGACAATCCGGTGGGACCCGCCCCTATGACAAGGACGTCGACGGCCGCCCCCTCATCGACGTCGGCCACCGGCGAGTCCCCCTGTCTCGGTGCTGTCGACTCCCCCGCGAAGTCGAGGTGTTAGCGCTCCTCGGCACCGCCCGGCGGGCCGCCTTCGGGCGGTGCCGAGTCACTGCGGATATCGATGCGCCAACCGGTCAGGCGGGCCGCCAGCCGGGCGTTCTGCCCCTCCTTGCCGATCGCCAGCGAAAGCTGGAAATCGGGGACCACCACCCGGGCCGCCCGGGTACCGGCGTCGATGACGCCGACCGACACCACCTTGGCCGGCGACAGCGCGTTGGCGACAAACCGGGTCGGATCCTCGTCGAAGTCGATGATGTCGATCTTCTCTCCCGACAGCTCACTCATCACGTTGCGGACCCGCTGGCCCATCGGCCCGATGCAGGCGCCCTTGGCGTTAAGCCCGGGGACCCGCGACTTCACCGCGATCTTCGAGCGATGCCCGGCCTCCCGGGCCACGGCCACGATTTCCACCGAGCCGTCGGCGATCTCGGGTACCTCCAGGGAGAACAGCTTGCGCACCAGGTTGGGGTGGGTGCGCGACAACGTGATCAGCGGCTCGCGGGCGCCGCGGCTGACGCCGACGACATAACAACGCAGCCGGTCACCATGTTCGTAGCTCTCGCCGGGCACCTGTTCGGCGGCCGGAATGACACCTTCGGCGCCCTTGGTCTCGCTGCCCAGCCGCACGACCACCAGACCGCGGGCGTTGGCGCGGGCGTCGCGCTGGATGACGCCGGCGACGATGTCGCCCTCCTTGGCGGAGAACTCCCCGTAGCTGCGCTCGTTCTCGGCGTCGCGGAACCGCTGCAGCATGACCTGGCGCGCCGTCGTCGCCGCGACCCGGCCGAAACCTTCCGGAGTGTCGTCCCACTCGCTGATGACGTTGCCGTCCTCGTCGGTCTCGCGCGCGATGACCTGCACGGCGCCGCTCTTGCGGTCGATCTCGATCCGCGCGTCCGGCTGATGACCCTCGGTGTGGCGGTAGGCGGTCAGCAGCGCCGAGGAGATGGTGTCCAGTAGTTCATCCACCGAGATGCCGCGATCGACCTCGATCGCATGCAGTGCACCCATGTCGATGTTCATGTACCAGCCTCCGTTCCGGCGAGCCCCGCGAGTTCCAGTTCGCGCACGTTTGGCGTCGAAAACTCAACTTGGACAATAGCTTTGGTGATATCGGCGAGCGGGATCCGCTGGACGGTCAAACTGCCGCGGTCGCGCACGACCAGATCGAGTGCTCCGTCGGACACGGCGCCGAGCCGCCCGGTCACGGTGGTGCCGTCGCCGAGTTCGACGTCGGCCCTGCGTCCCTGGGCGCGGCGGAAATGCTTCTCGGCGGTCAGCGGCCGCTCCACTCCGGGCGAGGTGACCTCCAGGACATAGCTGTCCACGCCGATGTCGATGTCGTCGAGCAGGGCGGAGGCTGAACGGGACAGCTCTGCGACGGTGTCGAGGTCCAGCGGAGTGTCCCCGTCGGCGATCACCGTGAGACGCGGCGGACTGGTCCGGGTGTCGATCGTGACATCTTCGATTTCGTATCCGGCGCGCGCGAACTCACCATCGAGTAGCTCGATCACCTGCTTCTGGGTTGGTAGCCCCGTAGAACGGCCAGCCACGGCGAGCTCCTCATCTTGAGTTGTCCTGTTCCGCTGCGTCGAATGCAGGGCCCCCGCAGGAGCCAGGTCTCAACGATACGCCAGCGGCCCATGCCGCAATGGCAGGATGTTGGCGTGCTGAGCCCAGATCCCAGCCCTTCCCCAGCCATCACCCGGCGCCGGATTCTCCTCGACGGCGGTCGCGGGCTGCTGGCGCTGGCACTGGTCGGCGCCGCAACCGCCGCCTGCGGTTCGGACGCCCCGCCCGGACCCGATCCGCTGGAACAGCAGGTCGAGTTGGCCCGCCACGACAGCGAACTCGCGGCCGCCGCGGCGAAGACCGCCCCGCCGGCTCTGGCGCCGGCGTTGACCGAGGTCGCGGCCGAGCGTTCCCGGCACGCGAGCGCGCTCATCGAGGAGATCGCCCGGGCGGCCGGCAAACCCACTCCATCGAGTGAGACCAGCACCGCGACGCCGACCACCACCTCGGCCGCCGCCCCGCCACCACCAACGGTGGACGACGTGGTCGCCGCGTTGCGCAGCTCGGCCGACAGCGCCACCAAGCTGGCGCCCACCCTGTCGGGCTACCGGGCGGGTCTGCTCGGATCCATCGCCGCATCCTGTGCCACCGCCTACTCGGTGGCGCTGCCGTCCCGTAGAGGTGCACAGTGACTTCCCCGACCTCCCCGACTTCCCCGACGCCGTCGACCACCCCGAATCCGGACCGACCCTCGGATGCCGCCGCGGCGGCACTGTTCGACGCGGTCGGCGCCGAGCACGCCGCGATCTACGGCTACGGCATCGTGTCGGCACACAGCTCACCCGACGAGAACGACCTGGTGTCGCAGGCGATGGCCCAGCACCGCGAGCGGCGGGAGGCGGCCATCGCGATGCTGACCGGCCGCTCGGCCAAGGCGCCGCTGGCGGCCGCCGGCTACCAGCTGCCGATCGCGGTGAACAATCCCACCGATGCGGCCAACCTGGCGGTGCGGATGGAAGACGACTGCGCGGTGGCCTGGCGAGCGATGATCGAGCAGGCCACCACCGAGCAGGACCGGGCATTCGGCGTCACCGCGCTGACCGAATCGGCGGTGCTGGCGGCCCGCTGGAAGCAGGTGCTGCGGACCGTCCCGGTGACGGTGGCCTTCCCCGGCGGCAGTGAGTAGGCGCCGACAGTAACGTCCTGGCGGCCAGACCGGCCTGTCGCCGCCGTGGCGTTACCGTCGGCCTCCGCTAGGGCTGTGGCTCGGCGAGAGCCGCCGCGATCTCCGCGACCGCGGTCTGGATGCCGATCTCGCGGCTGTCGTGCCCGAACCGGCTGCGCAGCTCCACCACGCCATCGGCCCAGCCCCGCCCGACCACGACGATCCACGGCACACCGAGCAATTCGGCGTCCTTGAACTTCACCCCCGGCGAGGCGGTGCGGTCGTCGAGCAACACCTCTAGGCCCAGCCGGTCCAGATCCCGGGCCAGTTCCTCGGCGCCGGCGCGGGCCTGGGCGTCCTTGTTGGCGATCACCACGTGCACGTCGAACGGCGACACCGACGACGGCCAGCGCAGGCCCAGGCCGTCGTGGTGCTGTTCGGCGATCACCGCGACCAGGCGGGACACCCCGACACCGTAGGAACCCATGGTCAACCGAACCGGCTTGCCGTCCTCGCCGAGGACGTCGGCGGCGAACGCGTCGGTGTACTTGCGGCCCAGCTGGAAGATGTGGCCGATCTCGATGCCGCGCGCCGATACCAGCGGCCCGGCACCGTCGGGCGACAGATCACCGTCGCGCACCTCGGCCGCCTCGATGGTGCCGTCGGCGACGAAGTCACGTCCGACCACCAGACCCACGACATGCTTTCCGGTTTCGTCGGCACCGGTGATCCACGACGTCCCATCCACCACCCTGGGATCCACCAGATAGCGAACTCCGTTGGCCAACAGTGCTTTCGGGCCGATGTAGCCCTTCTTCAGGAAGGGGTACCTGGCGAAGTCGGCGTCGTCGATCATGGCGTAGTCGGCCGGTTCCAGGGCGGCGCCGAGTCGCTTGTAGTCGATCTCCCGGTCACCGGGCACACCGATCGCGAGCAGTTCCCAGTCACCGCCGGGTTGCCGGACCTTGAGCAACACGTTCTTCAGGGTGTCGGCGGCGGTCACCTCTCGGCCCAGGCCCGCGGAGTTCGCCCACTCGACCAGCGTGGCGATGGTCGGGGTGTCCCCGGTGTCGTGGACGGTGGCTTCGGCAAGGCCATCGACCGGCCGCGACTCGGGCACCGCGGTGATCACGGCCTCGACGTTGGCCGCGTACCCGGATTGCAGACAGCGGACGAAGGTGTCCTCACCCACCTCGCTTTCGGCCAGGAATTCCTCGGAAGCGCTGCCTCCCATGGCACCGGAGACCGCCGAGACGATCACGTACCGAATTGCCATCCGCCGGAACATGTTCTGATAAGCGTCACGGTGCAGGTGGTAGGCGGTCTTGAGGCCACCTTCGTCGATGTCGAAGGAATACGAGTCCTTCATGATGAACTCGCGGCCGCGCAGGATGCCAGCGCGCGGCCGTGCCTCGTCGCGGTACTTGGTCTGGATCTGGAACAACGTCAGCGGGAAGTCCTTGTAGGAGCTGTACTCCCCCTTCACCGTCAAGGTGAAGAACTCTTCGTGGGTGGGCCCGAGCATGTAGTCGTTCATCCGGCGGTCCTTGAGCCGGAACACCCCGTCGCCGTATTCGGTCCAGCGGTTCGTGGTCTCGTACGGCCCCTTGGGCAGCAGCGCGGGGAACAAAATCTCCTGACCCCCGATGGCGACCATCTCCTCGCGCACGATCTTCTCGATCTTGCGCAGCACCCGCAGCCCCAGCGGCAGCCACGTGTACAGCCCCGGCGCGACGGGCCGGACGTAACCGGCCCTGATCAACAGCTTGTGGCTCGGGACTTCGGCGTCGGCCGGATCGTCGCGCAGAGTGCGCAAGAACAGCTCGGACATGCGGGTGATCACGGTGGAACAGCCTAGCGATGAGCGCTTGCGCGAAGAGCCGTCGGGCCACGATGAGCGCTTGCGCGAAGAGCCTGGGACCTCCGGTTGGGCGTCAGTCGCGCGCTTGCCAGGTGCAGATACAGGCTTCGTTGCCCTCCGGGTCGGCCAGCACCCAGAACGCCGGCGCCGCGGAATCGGACAGCAACCGCCCGCCCGCGGCGAGCGCCGCCCCGATGCGCCCGGCGGCGGTGTCATGAGGAACGTCGACGTCGAGGTGGATCCGGTTGCGCTGCGGCCGCGGCGCGTCCATCTGCTGAAACCAGATCGCCGGCCCACGGCCCAGCGGGTCGACCAATCCGTCAGACAGGTCGGAGGGGCCGGACTCGTCGACGTAGCCGGTGAGCGCCTTCCAGAACGGCCGGACCGCGGCGATGTCGAGCGCGTCGATGGCGATCTCCATCGCCTGGACCGTGCCGGGACGTAGCCGCCGGCCGCCGGCGGTCAACGCCGCCGCCAACGTCTTGGCCAATCGGATATCCGCGCCGGTCACCGCGCCGGCGGCGGCGGATTGCAGTCGCAATACCGCCCGATCGGCCCGGATGTCGATGCTCAGATGACCGTCGCCGAGGTCACCGGCGGCGTCCGCGGCCAGCGCGGCGGCTTGCGCTCCCTGTGCCAGCGAAGCCACCTCGACATCGGCGTAGATCGCCCCGAGCACCAGTCGCCAACCGTCTTCGCCGACCGCATCGGAGATCTCCTGGCGGGTGGGCCGGTCCGACGACACAGTCACGGTGCTCAGCGTAGCGATGTCACCGCCGCGCATGTTGTGATGTGCGGGCACCGATGAGCGGGGCGCGACTTGGGAGGGGCGCAGTGTTACCGGAACTGCCCGATGGCCACGCCGACGACGCCGGTCCACCCGCTGTCGTCGCCCGCGGCATCCGAATGCGCGGACCGTGGGGACCGGTCTACGGGCCCGTCGACCTCGACATACCGGCGGGCGGGGTCAATGTCCTGATCTGCCCGGCCGGCTCGGGGCGCACCGCGCTGCTGATGACGATCGCCGGGCGGATGGCACCGCAGTCCGGCGAGCTGACGGTGTTCGGGCACGACTGCGCTCGCGACTTCTTCGCCGCGTCCGCCCTGGCGGGCATCGACGAACTCGACACGGTTCCGGAGTCGGTCACCGTCGGTGACCTGATCACCGAGCAACTGCGTTGGGACGCACCGTGGTATCGCATGGTTCGGCGAGCCGACGCCGACGCGCTGAGCGCCGTATGCGCACCGGTGTTCGGCCCACATCCACTGCCTCCCCTCAACGAGTATTTCGACGAGCTCTCCGAGCTCGACCGGCTGCTGCTGCGGATCGCCCTGGCCAACACCAAGCGCCCGCCGTTACTCGTGGTGGGCAATCTGGATTTCGTCACCAGCGACCTCAACCGGGACCTGCTCATCGAGCGATTGATCGACCTGGGCCGCGATCAGACCGTCGTGACCGCCACGGTCAACGGGGTCGCGGGCCACGACGTGTGCTCACAGATCCCGGTGGCCAACACCGACCGCGCTGAGCTGTCGGAAACCCAGAAAGGCACGGGCTGACCATGCTCGCCGGAATGTCGCTCGGCACCGATCTCAAGCGGTACTCCCGCGGAGTTCTGCCCCGAATCGCCCTGATCACCATCGTGCTGATGCCGCTGCTGTATGGCGCGATGTACCTGTGGGCATTCTGGAATCCGTTCGCGGCGGTCAACAAGGTGCCCGCCGCCCTGGTCAACGAAGACCGCGGCACCCAGGTCCAGGGCAAGCCGTTGCGCGCCGGCGACCAGGTGGCCCAGGCGCTCAAAGACTCCGGGCAGCTGCAGCTGCACGAGGTGTCCGGGTCCGACGCGGCCAAGGGGCTGGCCGACGGGACCTACTACTTCACCATCACGATTCCGTCCGAATTCAGCGCTGACATCGCCTCGCCGTCCGGCGGACAACCCACCCCGGCCAGCCTGAAGTTCACCTTCAACGACGCCAACAATTACCTCGGCTCGATCATCGGCCAGAATGCCGCGCGCGAGGTGATCAACCAGGTCAACTCCAGCGTCGGCGAACAGACCGTCGGCACGGTGCTGACCGGGCTGACCGACGCCGGTGCGGGTCTGAGGGCTGCCGCCGACGGTGCCGATCAGTTGGCGTCCGGGTTGAACACCGCTGACGCCGGGGCCCATCAACTCGCCGCCGGATCGACCACGCTGGCCACCAGTATGGCCACCGCCCGCGATGGCGCCGCTCAACTCGCCACCGGCACAAGGCAATTGAACGCAGCCGTCACCACGGCGACCGATCCGCTGGTGCACGTGCTGGAGCGTGTCGACGGTCTGGGACTGGACCCGGTCGAGGTCGGCGCGGTCGCCGAACGTCTGAGCGGGGCAGTGCGCTCAACCACCGACCGCATCGCCGCGCTGCACGTCGACCAGACCCAGGCGGCGGCGATCGTGGACCAGGCGGTGGCTACGTTGGCCAATAATCCCGACCCCACTGTGCGCGATGTCGGCGCAGTCCTGGCCGGCGCTCAGCGGTTGCTGCGCGCCCAGGGCATCGATCCCGCCACCGACGACGGGCTCGCCCGGCTGCGCGACAGCGCCGGACGGCTCGAAGACGAATTGGGCGACCCCAACAGCAAACTGCGCACATTCCTGACCGCCGCGGTCGACGGCAAGCTCCGCACCGACGTGCTCAAGCTGAGGTCGGGTGCCCAGCAGCTCGACTCCGGCGCCCAGCGGCTCAGCGCCGGCCTCGTCGCACTGACCGACGGCAGCCGTCAGTTGGCCGGCGGCGCACAGCGATTGGCTGCCGGCACCAGCCAGTTGCGCGACGGCAGCCAGGAACTGGCCGGCAAACTGCGCCAAGGCTCGACGCAAATCCCGTCGTGGACGCCGCAACAGCGCGAGAAGGTCGCCAAAACCGTTGCCGCGCCGGTCAATCTGGACATGGTGACGCACAACCCGGCAGCCACCTTCGGCACCGGATTCGCACCGTTCTTCCTACCACTGGCACTGTTCATCGGCGCATTGATCATCTGGATGCTGTTGACCCCCTTGCAGTCCCGGCCGATCATCAACGGGCTCGGCGCGCTGCGGGTGGTGCTCGCCTCCTATTGGCCGGCCCTTCTCGTGGCGGTGTGCCAGGTAGTCGTGATGTATGCGGTGGTGCATTACGGCGTCGGGCTCAAGGCGCGTTATCCGCTGGCCACGGTGGCATTCCTGATTCTGGTCATCGCCACCTTTCTCGGCATCATCCAGGCATTCAACGCGGCGTTCGGTGTCGCCGTCGGACGGGTGGTCACGTTGGCCTTCCTGATGTTGCAGCTGGTGTCGGCAGGCGGGATCTATCCGGTCGAGACGACGGCCAAGCCGTTCCAGGTGATCCACCCGGCGGATCCGATGACCTACGCCGTCAACGGGCTCCGGCAACTCATCAACGGCGGGATCGACCATCGGCTGTGGATCTCGATCGCGGTGCTGACCGGTGTGCTCGCCGCGTCGTTGACGGTCACCGCATGGGCAGCCCGGCGTAACCGCCAGTACACGATGGAACGGCTGCATCCACCGATCGAGGTCTGACACCCGGTTGGCTCTAGGGTGAGTGGGTGGCCGCCGAAGCATCCCCCGCCGGATCGTCGTTGACCGACCACGCCTACACCGGCCGGATGCCCGCCCGCGCCGGTGACATGGCGGTGGAGACCCACGGCATCGCCCCGATCCCACCGGATAACCGGTATGGCACCGCGCGCCGACTGTTCACCGTCTGGTTCGCCCCACAGGTCAACATGACGGTGGTGTTCACCGGCACCCTGGCTGTCGTGTTGGGCCTGGGCTTCTGGCTGGGTCTGCTGGCGATGGCGGTCGGTACGGTCATCGGCTCGCTGGCGGTCGGCTATCTGTCCACCTGGGGGCCGCGCACCGGCACCGCCCAATTGCCCAACGCGCGCATGGCGTTCGGCGGGACCGTCGCCGTGGTGGCGGTGATCCAGTGGCTGTCCTCGATCGCCTGGGACGGTCTGGTCGGGCTCTTCGGGGGTGAGGCGCTGGCCGAGTTACTGGGCATTCCGTTCTGGCTGGCGGTGGTCATCGTGCTCGCGGCTCAGGGTGCCGTCGGCGTCTTCGGCTACGAGGTGATCCATCGCGTGCAGGCGGTGATGACTGTCGTGCTCATCGTGACTTTCGCGGTATTCGCCTGGAAGCTGATCGACGGCCACCAGGTGATGTCGCCGCCCACCCTGGCCGGCCCGGACCTGGCCGGCGCGTTCGTGCTGGAAGTGACCATCGCGCTGAGCCTGGCCATCTCCTGGGCCAGCTACGCCTCGGACTACAGCCGCTACCTGCCGGTGCGCACCTCACGGCGCGCGGTGTTCGGTTACACCTTCGCGGGCCTGGCGGTCGCCTATATCGCCGTACAGGCCATCGGGGTGGCGGCGGCGGGGACCTTGACCGACCAGACCGCCGCCGGAGTCCGGACCATCATGGGCGGCGGGGTGCTGGGCGCGCTGGCCCTGCTGGTGATCGCGTTGGGTTCGGTCGCCTCCAATGCGATGAACGACTACAGCGGCTCGCTGGCGCTGCAGACGGTCGGTGTCCGGGTGCGCCGGCCGGTGTCCGCGGTCGTCGTGGTGGTGATCGCGTTCGGGCTGATCATGTGGTTGCACTCCGGTGACCTGGTCGCCCGGTTCCAGGGGGTGCTGCTCTTCGTGAGCTACTGGATTCCGGCGTTCGTGGCGATCGTGGCCATCGACTGGCGCTACCGCAGCGCGGGACGCGAGACCGTCGACCCCACCGCGGAACTCACCGCGCGCACCGACGGCGTGGTCGCGCTGGTGACGTTCTTCGTGGCATTCGCCGCGGCGGTCCCGTTCATGCACACCAACCTGATCATCGGACCGGTGGCGACCGCCCTGCATGGCGCCGACCTGGCGTACTTCGTGAATTTCCTGGTCGCAGCGGTGGTGTACGGCGGGTTCCGGCTGTTGCGGGCCCGCCGGTCCTAGAGCTCGCCGGCTTCGAACGCCTCGCGGGTGTGCTGGGCCGCGGCGATGTCGCGGGTGGTGTATCCGATGCCCAGGGCCGCCACCCCGACCAGTACCGCGATGCCGGCCACCCACAGCAGTGAATAGGTGTAGCCGTGGCCGAGCGCGTCCAGCTGGGCGGGGGTCATGTACTTGACCGGTCCGGTGGTGCCGCCGAGGTAGAGCGTTCGCGATGTCTGTACCGCCTGGACGACCACCAACACCAGCGGGCCGCCGAGGTTGAACGCCATCAGGGTGATCGAGGAAACCGGGCCGATCTCGCGCGGCTCGACGTTGGCCAGCGTGCACAACGGCAAGATCACCGAGATGATGCCGATCCCGAGGCCACCGACGACGATCGGGACGAACAGATCCGGGAAATACGGGATCGATCGGTTCAGCGTGGACCCGTAGAGCATCGCCGCCAGCACCAGCAGGCCGCCGCCGAGGATGATCCACCGCGGCGGCACCCGCAGCGCCAGCCGGGTGGCCGCGACATTGCCGACGACGAAGGCGGCCGCGAACGGCATGAAACAGATACCCGCCCGCAATGGGGAGTAGCCGAGCACATCCTGGACGAGCAGGCCGATCATCACGCTCAGGGTCAGCATCACCCCGCCGGCCAGAAAATAGGCCGCGAATGACGCCACCCGGCTGCGGTTGTCGAACACCGAGAACGGCACCAGCGGGTTGTCGGCGCTGCGTTCGTCGATCAGGAAGGCGATGAAGAACACCACGGCGGCCACGCCCGCCCCGATCACCCACGGATCGACCCACCCCCGCGGCGGCCCCTGGGTGAAGACCAGTACCGCCGAGGTGCACGCCAGGGTGGCCAGCAGCGCCCCGGTGATGTCGAGCTTGAGGCGTTCGTGGCGGGTCTCGTCCAGCCTGGTCAGGCCGATCACGATGATGAGGATGCCGATGGGCACGTTCACCAGGAACGCGAGCCGCCAGGAGATGCCGGTCAATGCTCCGCCGAGAACCAGGCCGAGGACCGATCCGAGTCCCTGCATCGCCGCCGAGACCGCCATGGCCCGGTTGCGGGGATGTCCGACCGCATAGGTGGTCGCGATCAGCGCCAGGCCGGTCGGCGCCGCCACCGCCGCACCCATGCCCTGCACCGCACGCGCGACGATGAGCGTCCACTGCTCGGTCGCCACACCGCAGGCCAGCGAGGCGATGGTGAACACCCCGACCCCGGATATGAAGGCACGTTTGTGGCCGATGGCATCGCCGACCCGCCCGCCGAGCAGCAGCAGCCCGCCGAAGGTCAGCACGTAGGCGGTGATCACCCAGCTCTTGCTGGCGTCGGAGAGGCCGAGTTCAGCCTGCATGCGGGGCAGCGCGACGATCACGATGGTGCCGTCGAGGGTGGACATCAGCTGCATACCGGTGATCGCCACGATCGCGATGCCCAGCACACTGGAGGCAAGGGGTCTGGCAGCCGGTTGAGGATCGCTCACGCCAGACATGGGTCACTACCCTACCCATGCGATTTCGGCGCGCGCACAGCTCGCCCTGCCTGATGTCGAGCTCTACAGCTCGCCCTGCCTGATGTCGAGCTCTACAGCTCTCCGTGCCCGATGTCGAGCTCTACAGCTCTCCGTGCCCGATGTCGAGCTCTACAGCTCTCCGTGCCCGATGTCGAGCTCTACAGCTCTCCGGCGTCGATCGCGTCCTTGACTTCCTGAGCGTGCGCCACCTGCTGTGCGGTGTAGCCGATGAACAGCGCAACCACGCCGACGATCACCGCCACGGCGGCCACCCACAACAGACCGTAGGTGTAGCCCTGGTCCAAGGCGTGCAGTTGAGCGGCGTCCATCTTCTTCACCGGCCCGGTGGTGCCGCCCAGGTACAGCGTCCGGGAGGTGATCACGGCCTGGATGATGGCCAGCACGACAGGGCCGCCGAGGTTCTGCAGCATCAGGGCGATGGCCGATACCGGGCCGATTTGGTCGAATCCGACGCCGGCGATGGCCGAAACGGTCAGCGGCACGACGATCATGCCGATGCCCAATCCGCCGATGGTGATCGGCAGGACCAGGTTGGGGAAGTAGGGGATGCCGCCGTTGAGGGTGGAGCCATAGATCATCGCGCCAAGCACCAGCACACCGCCGGCGATCACCAGCAGCCGCGGCGGGAACATCGACACCAGCTGTGAAGACAGGCCCAATCCGATGCCTAGGGCGATCACGAACGGGATGAACCCGATACCGGCCTTCAGCGCGCTGTAGCCCATGATGTCCTGCACATACAGGCCGATCAGCACAGTCAGGGTGAACATGACACCGCCGGCCAGGAACACCGCGGCAAACGTGGCTAGCCGGTTGCGGTCCCGGAACAGGGTGAACGGCACCACCGGGTTGACGGCGCGGCGCTCGACGAAGACGAAGGCGACGAACGCCAGCACGGCCGCGCCGCCCGAGGCCAGCGTCACCGGCGAAGCCCACCCGTTCTCGGGTGCCTGGGCGAAGCCGAACACCGCCGCGGTGCAGCCCACGGTGGCAAGTAGTGCGCCGGCCGCATCGAGCTTCATCCGCTCCCGCTGGGTCTCCCGCAGGGTGTTGCGGGCCAGGTAGATCATCAACAGCCCGATCGGCACATTCACCAGGAACGCCAACCGCCAGGACACTTCGACCAGGGCACCGCCGACCACCAGGCCCATGACCGACCCGATACCGGTCATGGCGGCGAACACCGCGGTCGCGGCGTTGCGCGCCGGTCCCTTGGGGAATGTCGTAGCCACCAGCGCCAGTCCGGTCGGCGAGGCGATGGCCGCACCGACACCTTGCAGCAGCCTTGCCACCACCAGCGTCGTCTCGTCCCAGGCGATACCGCACAGCACCGAGGCGATGGTGAACAGCGCGACGCCGACGATGAAGGTGCGTTTGCGGCCGATGGTGTCGCCGAGGCGGCCGCCGAGCAGCATCAGGCCGCCGAAGGTGAGCACGTAGGCGGTGATGACCCAGCTGCGGCCCGCATCGGACAGGCTCAGCTCGTCCTGGATCTTCGGCAGGGCCACGATCGCGACCGTGCTGTCCATGGTGGCCAACAGCTGCATACCGCCGATGGCGGTCACCGCGGCCAGGAAGCGCCGCGACGGTAACCACGTCGGGTAGTACTTGGCTGTCTGCACCAGATCCTTTCGGCTGGCAGCCGGCTCGAGGCGCATCGGAACCGCGCGCTCTGAACTGTTGGCGTGGCGGTCAGCCGCCCGCTCAGCATCGTTGAGAGCCGTCATGCCTAGCTACCCTACAGTAATCTTAAGAGAAGTTTAAGCCGCGAAAGCCGCCACCGAACCGATGACAATGATTGCGGGCGGCTTAATACCGTCGGCTCGAATTCGTTCCGGCACCTCACCCAACGTCGTCCGGACAATGCGTTCGGCCGCCGTGGTGCCGTGCTGAACCACCAATACCGGCGTTTGCGCTGGTCGGCCGCCTTTGATCAGCACCTCGGCGAACAGTTCGATGCGCTCGACGGCCATCAAGAGAACTAACGTTCCCGATAATTGCGCGAGCGCATTCCAATTCACTAACGATTCCGGATGGTCGGGCGCTAAATGGCCGCTGACCACCACGAACTCATGATTCACCGCGCGATGAGTAACGGGCACACCGGCCATCGCCGGCACTGCTATGGCGCTGGTCACACCGGGCACGATTGTGACCGGTATCCCAGCCTCGGCACAGGCGAGGACTTCCTCATAGCCACGCGCGAAGACGAACGGATCGCCCCCCTTGAGACGCACGACGAAACGCCCTTCCCGGGCCCGGTCGATGAGAACCTTGTTGATCGCTTCCTGCGCCATCGCCCGGCCGTAGGGGATCTTGGCGGCGTCGATCACCTCGACGTGGGCGCCGAGCTCGGCCAGCAGTTCCGGTGGGGCCAGCCGGTCGGCGACGACGACGTCGGCCCTCGCCAGCAGCCGGCGCCCGCGCACCGTGATCAACTCGGGGTCGCCGGGGCCGCCGCCGACCAGGGCGACGCTGCCGCGCAGCGCTCCCGCGTTCGCCTCGGCGGTGACCAGCCCCTGCTGGAAGGCCTCTCGGATGGCCGAGCGGATGGCCGCCGAGCGGCGATGCTCCCCGCCCGCCAGCACCCCGACCGCCAGACCGTCGTAGTCGAAGGACGCCGGTGTGACGGCGGTGCCGTCCCGGGCGATGTCGGCACGGACGCAGAAGATCCGCCGCCGCTCGGCCTCATCGACGATCGCGGCGTTGACGGCCGGCTCGTCGGTGGCCGCGATCGCGTACCAGGCGCCCTTGAGGTCACCGTCGCGGTAGTCGCGCAGCGCCAGGGTGATGCCGGGCGTCTGGGTGCCCAGGGCTTCTACCGCCGGCGACGCCGCCCGCGCGATCACGTGCACATCCGCGCCTGCCGAGATGAGCAGCGGAAGCCGACGTTGGGCCACCGTGCCGCCGCCGACCACGACGACCTTCTTACCGGTCAGCCGCAAGCCGACGAGGTAGGCGTTCTCGGTCACCGACCGAGCTTAGCCAAGCCCGCAGGCGGCAACGAATCCCCGATCAGCCGGCGATTCGCACGATGTCGAGACCGCCCGGCACCCGATGCTCAACACCGGGCTACCACGCGAGAGCTACGGCCGAGCGCTCGTCGGGGACCAGAGTCCGGTCAGCCCGATGCCCGGACCGCCGGGGCGGCAACGCCGGCTGCGTGTGCGGCGAACCGGGTGATCGATCGGGGTTGGGCGGCGGGATGGGTGTGCAGGTACGAGGCGTGCACCCCGGCCCGGACGACACCGTCTCGCACCGGGCGCCCGTCACCAGCCCGGAATGCCCAGGCCGATTCCAGACTGTCGGTGAATTCTACTGCGGTGCGGTGGAATTCGTGACCAATGGCTCGCTGTCCGGTCTGGTAGAGCGCGGAGTCGGTGACGGCCACGGCCTCGCGATAGCCCAGGGTCAGACGCTGGGTGAACCGGGCCGATCCACCGAGTACCGCGCACATCGGGTGACCGTCCAACTCCTGCATCAGGTAGGCCAGGCCGCCGCATTCGGCCTGCACTGGCGCCTTCGCAGCCAATTCGCGGATCTGCGAGCGCAATTCGGTGTTCGCCGACAGCTCGGCCAGGTGCTCCTCCGGGAACCCGCCCGGCAGCACCAGCGCCGCGGTGCGATCGGGCAGGCGCTCGCGCAGCGGATCGAACGTCACGACGTCGGCGCCGGCGGCCCGCAGCAGCTCGGGGTGCTCGGCGTAGCCGAAACTGAACGCCCGGCCCGCGGCCATCGCGATCACGGGTGCGCCCTCGACCGGTGCACCGACGGCCTCCTGCGGTGACCAGGCCGGTGCTGACACCCGGGCACCGGCCAGCGCGACGACGGCGGCCAGATCGAGGTGCCGGGCGACCAGTTCGGTCATCGCCGCGACCGCCGACTGGGCGGCATAGCCGTGCTCGACGGCGGTCACCAGACCCAGATGCCGCGACGGTACCGACAGCTCGTCGTGGCGCGGGATCGCCCCCAGCACCGGCACCCCGACCGTGTCGCAGGCCTGCCGCAGCACCTGCTCGTGGCGCGGCGAGCCGACCCGGTTGAGGATCACCCCGGCGACGTGCGCTCCGCTGTGCAGTGTCGAAAAGCCGTGCAGCACCGCGGCGATACTCTGACTCTGTCCGCGCGCGTCGACCACCAACAGGACGGGTGCACCCAGCAGTTCGGCGACGTGCGCGCTCGACCCACGCGCGGGCATGACGGCGTGCTCGTCGATACGGCCGTCGAAAAGACCCATCACGCCTTCGATCACGGCGATGTCGGCGTCGCGGCTGCCGTGCCGGTAGAGCGGTCCGATGAGCTCCTCGGGTACCAGCACGGGATCGAGGTTGCGGCCGGGGCGGCCGGCCGCCAAAGCGTGATAGCCCGGGTCGATGAAGTCGGGGCCGACCTTGAACGGCCCCACCCGATGTCCGGCGCGGCGCAGGGCGCCGATCAAACCCGTTGCCACGGTGGTTTTTCCGCTTCCCGAGGCGGGCGCCGCGATCACGACAGCCGGAACGCCGCTCACCATGCTCACCACTCGATGCCGCGCTGGCCTTTGCGGCCGGCGTCCATCGGGTGTTTCACCTTGGTCATCTCGGTGACCAGGTCGGCGGCGTCGATCAGCCGTTGCGGCGCATCACGGCCGGTGATCACCACATGCTGGCCGCCCGGGCGCGTCAGCAGGGTCTCGACGACGTTGTCGACGTCGACCCAGCCCCATTTCAAGGGATAGGTGAACTCGTCGAGCACATAGAAGTCGTGGCGCTGTTCGGCCAGCCGCGTGGCGATCTCGCGCCAGCCCTCGGCGGCGGTCGCGGCATGGTCGGCTTCGGACTCGCGGCGCTGACGTATCCATGACCAGCCGGATCCCATCTTGTGCCATTCCACCGCACCACCGCGGCCCTGTTCGGTGTGCAACGAGCCCAGTGCGGCGAACACCGATTCCTCGCCGACCTTCCACTTGGCGCTCTTGACGAATTGGAACACCGCAACGCTCATCCCGGCGTTCCACGCCCGCAACGCCATGCCGAACGCCGCGGTCGACTTTCCCTTGCCGGCGCCGGTGTGCACCGCGAGCACCGGCGTGTTGCGCCGGGCGCGTGTCGTCAGGCCGTCGTCAGGGACGACAACCGGCTGACCCTGCGGCATGGACGGTCCCCTTTCGCACTCAGGCGGCGCGTCGCACAGCCTGTGCCAGATAGTCTGCGCGCAGTTGCTCGAGCCGCAGCAACGGGGCTTCCAGCTGCTCGGCGAGCTCACCGGCCAGACCCAGTTTGATGAAGGACGTCTCGCAGTCCACCACCACCGCGGCGGTCTTCTCGGCCACCAACCGTCGCGCCGCGGACCGGCTGCGGCCCAACGGGTCGGGGCCGCCGGTGGCGCGGCCGTCGGTGAGCACCACCACCAGCGGCCGCCGGGAACGGTCGCGCACCCGCTCCCGCACCACGAGGTCCCGGGCGGTGAGCAGTCCCTGCGCCAGCGGGGTGGTGCCGCCGGTGTCGAAACGGGTCAGCAGCCGCGAGGCGATATGCGCCGACGTCGTCGGCGGCAGCAGCACCCGCGCGTCGTCGCCGCGGAAGGTGATGACCGCGACCTTGTCGCGGCGCTGGTAGGCGTCGCGCAGCAGCGACAGCGCCGCGCCGGACACCGCCGACATCCGGTCCCGGGCCGCCATCGAGCCCGAGGCGTCGACGACGAAGATCACCAGGTTGCCTTCGCGGCCAACCCGCACCGCGCGCCGCACGTCGTCGGGTTGCGGCCGCAGCCGGCCGTTTGCCGCGGCGGCGAGGACGGTGGCGAACAGGTGCAGTCCGTGCCCTTGGTCGGCGACGTCGGTGGCGGTGATGACCGACCCGGAGCGGTTACGCGCCCGCGATCGACGTCCGGGATTGCCCTCCCCCACGCCGGGCACGGTCAGCGCCTTGGTGCGAAACGTCGGTGCGGGCGGGGCGGACGGCGCCGTCCGGTTCGACGCTGGTGACGACGATGTCGATGACGAATTACGCTGCGGTGCAGACTGTTCGGACGAACCATCGGCAGACTGGCCACCGCCGGTCGGGTCGGGATCAGGATCGGAGTCGGGTCCCGGCCCGCTGTCGGCAGCCAGCGCCTCGTCGAGTTGCGCGGGGTCCAGGCCTGGATCGTCGAACGGGTCACGCCGGCGGCGGTGCGGCAGTGCCAACTCGGCGGCCACCCGGATGTCTTCTTGCGCAACGGCTTCGGCGCCCCGCCAGGCGGCGTGCGCGACGGCGGTGCGGGCCACCACCAGGTCGGCGCGCATCCCGTCGACGTCGAAGGCCGCGCACAACGCGGCGATTCGATTCAACTCGGCGTCGGGCAGTGTCACACCGGCGACCCGGGCGCGCGCGTCGGCGATCCGGCGGGCCAGGTCGCTGTCCTGCTCGGCGTATCGGGCAGCGAAACCGGTCGGGTCCGCCTCGTAGGCCAACCGTTGCCGGATGACCTCGCTGCGCACCGGCACCTCACGGGACGCGTGCACGTCGACGGTCAGCCCGAACCGGTCGAGCAGCTGCGGACGCAGCTCTCCCTCCTCGGGGTTCATGGTGCCGATCAACACGAAGCGGGCCTCGTGGGAATGCGACACCCCGTCGCGCTCGATGTGCACCCGGCCCATCGCCGCGGCATCGAGCAGGATGTCCACCAGATGGTCGTGCAGCAGGTTGACCTCGTCGACGTAGAGCACGCCGCCGTGGGCCCGGGCCAGCAGGCCCGGCGAGAAGGTGTGTTCACCGTCGCGCAGCACCTTCTGCAGGTCCAACGAACCCACCACCCGGTCCTCGGTCGCGCCGATGGGCAATTCCACCAGTCGCGATCCCGCGTCGACCTGTTCCAGGACGGCGGCCAGCGCACGGACCGCCGTCGACTTCGCGGTGCCCTTCTCGCCGCGGATCAGCACACCGCCGATCTCGGGGCGCACCGCGCACAACACCAGTGCCAGTCTCAGCTGGTCATGGCCGACGATCGCGCTGAACGGATAGGCCGGGGCGCTCACGGCTGCCCGGTCGGCGATGGCGCCACCGTAGGCGCCCCCGGCCGCAGCATCGGGACGTGCGGAATGCCGTCCTCGACGAACTCGTCGCCGTCGACGACGAAGCCGTGCCGGGCGTACATGTCGGCGAGGTAGGTCTGGGCGTTGATCCGGCACGGGTCGTTGCCGACGTCAGCCAGTGCGGCCTGCAGCAGCCGGGTGGTGTGGCCGTGACCGCGGGCGGCGCGCTGGGTGCAGACCCGGCCGATGCGGAACGCCTTCTCACCGCCGGTGTGCTCCTCCATCAATCGCAGCGTGGCGATCACGGTGTTGTCGGGCTGCTCCAGCCAGAAGTGGCGCGTCTCGGCCAGCAGGTCACGGCCGTCGAGTTCCGGATACGGGCAGGCCTGCTCGACGACGAACACCTCGACCCGCAGCTTGAGCAGCTCGTAGAGGGTCGCCGCGTCGAGGTCTTTCGCCCAGGACCGGCGCAGCGCGACGGTCACACCACTCCCGCTGGTTCCGGGTCGCCGCTGCCGGATGTGACCGGGGTGGCCTCGGCGCCGGCAGACAGCGCGGCCGCGCCGGCGTCTGCGCCGCCGAGCCCGAGCACCTTGGTGCCGTGGGTCCAGACCTCGTTGAACAGCTCGGGGTTCTCCGAGAGCTTGACGCCCAGCGAGGGCACCATCTCCTTGAGCTTGGGTTCCCAGCCCGGGTAGCGATCGGCGAAGCAGCGCTGCAGGACGTCGATCATCGCCGGCACCGCGGTGGAGGCACCCGGGGAGGCGCCGAGCAGACCGGCGATGGAGCCGTCGGCGGCGGCGAGCACGGTGGTGCCGAACTCGAGCACACCCAGCTTCTTGGAGTCGCGGCGGATCACCTGCACCCGCTGGCCGGCGATGTCCAGCTCCCAGTCGGAATCCTTTGCACTGGGGCGAATTCACGCAGAGTGTCCACCCGGTCGGCTTCACTGAGCGCGAGCTGGCCGATGAGGTACTTCAGCAGGCTCATCTCGGTGAGCCCGACGCCGATCATCGAGGCGAGGTTGTTGGGCTTGACCGACAGCGGCAGGTCGGTGACCTTGCCTTCCTTGAGGAACTTCGGCGACCAGCCGGCGAACGGCCCGAACAGCAGCCACGACCGTCCGTTGATCACGCGGGTGTCCAGGTGCGGCACCGACATCGGCGGGGCGCCCAGCGGCGGCATGCCGTAGACCTTGGCCTGGTGTGCGGCCGCCAGTTCGGCGTTGCCGGTGCGCAGCCACTGACCGCTGACCGGGAAGCCGCCGTAGCCCTTGGCCTCGGCGATGCCCGCTTTCTGCAGCAGCGGCAGCGCACCGCCACCGGCGCCGACGAACACGAACTTGGCCGACAGCTTGCGCTTCTGCCCGGTGCGCCGGTTGGCGATCTTGACCGTCCAACTGCCGTCGGACTCCTTGTGCAGACCGCGCACATCATGGCCGAACAGGGTGGTCATACCGCGTTCGGTGCCGTAGCCGAGAAGCTGGCGGGTCAGCGACCCGAAATCGACGTCGGTGCCGTCCTGGGTCCAGTTCAGGGCGACCGGCTCGGAGAAGTCGCGACCCTTGGCCATCAGCGGCAGCCGGCGGGCGAACTCGTCGGCGCCGTCGATGAACTCCATCGTCGCGAACAGCGGGTTGCGCACCAGGGTGTCGCGGCGGCGGCGCAGGTAGTCGATGTGCTCGGCGCCGTGCACGAAGCTCACATGCGGGATGGGGTTCAGGAAGCTGCGGACGTCGGGCAGGATGCCGTTCTCGTGGGCGTAGGTCCAGAACTGGCGGGTGACCTGGAACTGCTCGTTGACGTTGACGGCCTTGGCGATGTCGATGGTGCCGTCGGGCTTCTGCGGGGTGTAGTTGAGTTCACACAGCGCCGAGTGCCCGGTGCCGGCGTTGTTCCACGGATCCGAGCTCTCCGCGGCGGCGGCGTCGAGGCGCTCCACCAGGGTGATCGACCAGTCGGGTTGCAGCAGCCGCAGCAGCGCACCCAGCGTGGCGGACATAATTCCCGCGCCGACCAGCACCACGTCGGTCTTGCCGTTATCTGGCACCGTGTTATCTGACACCGGCTCGTCGTCCTTTACTCGCTGACAGCTGTACCGATAGTCAGGTTATCCCGACCGACTCCGAACTATTCGCGCGAGTCACCAGCACCACACCCCTACTAAGGTGAACGCTGTGACGGCAGGGCGGACCGAATGGGCTGACGACGTCCTCCCGGGCTACCAGCAGACCACCATGGCGTTGGGCGCCGACCCCGACGGCGAGGGCGACTTGTTCGCCACCCTGGTGCGCCGAACCGACGAGACACCGGCGCCGCACGCCGTGCTGGCCGTGCACGGATTCACCGACTACTTCTTCAATACCGAGCTCGCCGACCACTTCACCGCGGCGGGGTTGCGCTTCTACGCCCTCGACCAGCACAAGTGCGGGCGGTCCTGGCGCGCGGGCCAGACCCCGCACTTCACCACCGACCTGGCCCGTTACGACCGCGAGTTGGAGCGTGCGGTGGCAGTGGTCGCCGCCGAGAACCCCGGCGCCCGGGTGCTGGTCTACGGCCACTCGGCCGGCGGGCTGATCGTGTCACTGTGGCTGGATCGGGTGCACCGCCGCCGGGCCACCACCGCGCTGTCGATCGGGGGCCTGGTACTCAACAGCCCGTGGCTGGATCTGCACGGTCCGGCGATCCTGCGTACCCGGGTCACCTCGACGGCCATCGGGGCGATGTCGCGGGTGCGCAAGACGCAGGTGGTGCGCGGAACCGGCAAGGGCAGCTACGGGCTGACGCTGCACCGGGACTACGACGGCGAGTTCGAGTACAACCTGCAGTGGAAGCCGTTGGGCGGTTTCCCGGTGACGTTCGGCTGGATCAACGCGATCCGGCGCGGGCATGCGAGGTTGCACCGGGGGTTGGATGTCGGCGTGCCGAATCTGATCCTGCGCTCCGACCACAGCGTGGCCGAGACCGCCGACGCATCCACCATGCAACGCGGTGACGCCGTCCTCGACGTCAGCCAGATCGCCCGCTGGGCCGGCTGCATCGGCAACCGCTCGACGGTCGTGCCGGTGCGCGACGCCAAACACGACGTGTTCTTGTCGCTGTCGCAGCCGCGGGCGGCGGCCTACCGTGAGCTAGACGGCTGGCTGGCCGGGTATCTCGGACATCATCACGCGGCGCCGCCGGCGTCGACTGGTCGCGGATAAGGGGATCTTCGTTGGAGCATTTCGATATCGCGATCATCGGAACCGGTTCGGGCAACACCATTCTCGACGAGCGCTATGCCGAGAAGAAGATCGCGATCTGCGAGCAGGGGGTGTTCGGCGGAACCTGTCTGAATGTCGGCTGCATCCCGACCAAGATGTTCGTCTACGCGGCAGAGGTGGCGCAGACCGTGCGGGAGGCGGCCCGATACGGGGTGGATGCGCACATCGACTCGGTGCGCTGGCCCGACATCGTCTCCCGGGTGTTCGGCCGCATCGATCCGCTGGCGATCGGCGGTGAGAACTACCGGCGCTCCTCCCCCAATGTGACCGTCTACGACAGCCACACCCGATTCACCGGCCGTGACGACACCGGCTATCTGCTGCGCACCGACAGCGGCCAGGAGTTCAGCGCCGAGCAGGTGGTCATCGCGGCGGGGGCACGCGCCATGGTTCCCGATGCCATTGCCGGCTGCGGGGTCGACGTCCACACCAGTGACACCATCATGCGCATCCCGGACGTCCCCGAGCACCTGGTGATCATCGGCGGCGGGTTCGTCGCCGCCGAGTTCGCGCACGTGTTCTCGTCGCTGGGCAGCCGGGTCACCATCGTCATCCGCGGCGCCGGCATGCTGTCGCACTGTGACGACACGATCTGCGAGCGGTACACCGACATCGCCGCCAAGAAGTGGGAGATCCGCAGTCACCGCAACATGATCGGCGCACACCTGCACACCGGCGAGACGGGTTCGCAGGTCGTCGTCGAACTCGACGACGGCTCGGAGCTGACCGCCGACACGGTGCTGGTGGCCACCGGCCGGATTCCCAACGGGGATCTGATGGACCTGCACCTGGCCGGGGTGGAACTCGACGAGGACGGCTTGGTGGTGGTCGACGCCTACCAACGGACCACCGCACGTGGTGTTTTCGCACTCGGTGACGTGTCGTCGCCGTATCAGCTCAAGCACGTGGCCAACCACGAGGCTCGCGTGGTCCGGCACAACCTGTTGCAGGACTGGGACGACACCGAGGCGCTGATGTACTCCGATCACCGCTTCGTACCGTCGGCGGTGTTCACCGATCCGCAGATCGCGAGCGTCGGGATGACCGAAAACGAGGCCCGCGCAGCAGGTTACGACATCAAGGTCAAGGTGCAGGACTACGCCGACGTGGCGTACGGCTGGGCGATGGAGGACACCACCAGCTTCGCCAAGATCATCGTGGAACGCGACACCGGGTTGATCCTGGGCGCCCACATCATGGGCCATCAGGCGTCGTCGTTGATCCAGCCGCTCATCCAGGCGATGAGTTTCGGTCTGGCCGGCCAGGACATGGCCCGCGGCCAGTACTGGATCCACCCCGCGCTGCCCGAGGTGATCGAGAACGCGCTGCTGGCGTTGTGCGGCGAACCGCCCTGGCCCCCGTCACGCCGGCACTGACTTTCTCTGCGCGAGCAGACGCGAAACCGCCGCGACACGCCGGGATTAGGGGGATTTGGCGTCTGCTCGGCAGAGAAAATCAGCGCGCCGGGACCACGAAACCCCACGGCAGTTCCAGCCGGTGGGCGGCCAGCAGGGCACTGTCGGAGAGCACCGCGGAAACGGTGTCGTCGGCGACCACCACTCCGCCGTCGAGGATGACCGCCCGGTCGCACAGTTGCGCGGCGTAGGGCAGGTCGTGGGTGACGATGATCATGGTGGCCGGCAGGGCGGCCAGCGTCTCGGCCAGTTCGCGGCGGGCGACCGGGTCCAGGTTGGCCGACGGCTCGTCGAGCACCAGGATCTCCGGCTCGCAGGCCAGCACGGTGGCCAACGCCGCCCGCCGGCGCTGCCCGCCGGACAGGTGCGCGGGACTGCGGTCGCCGTGTTCGGCCATCCCGACCACCTCCAGCGCGGTGCGGACCCGGGCGGTCAGTGCGTCGCCGGTCACCCCGAAGTTGGCCGGGCCGAAGGCGACGTCCTGGGCCACCGTCGGCATGAACAACTGGTCGTCGGGATCTTGGAAGACCAGCCCGACCCGTCGCCGAATGTCGCGAAGAGTGCTGCGGTGCAACGCTATTCCGCTGATCTCAACGGTTCCCGAGGTGGCGCTGAGCACACCGTTGAGGTGCAGCATCAGGGTGGTCTTGCCCGCTCCGTTGGGACCGAGGATGGCCACCCGTTCCCCAGGCGCGACGCTCAGGTCGACACCGTCGAGCGCGACCCGCCCGTCGGGATAGCGGTAGTGCAGCTGCTCGACGCGGATCGCGGGCGCCGTCATCGGGCCACCCAGGCCGCGCCCGCCACCGTGGCGGCCGCCACGGCGGGCATCAGTGCGAACGCCCATTGCCCGCCGGAGGCCCGCGGCCCGGCCCCGACCGCCGCCAATTCGGGGACCCTGCCGTCGAATCCGCGCGAGGTCATCGCGAGATAGACCCGCTCGCCGCGTTCGTAGGACCGCAGGAACAGCGCCCCGACGCCCTTGGCGATGGCGCCGGCCTGGTGGATGGCCCGCGGAGAGTCCCCGCGCGAGATCCGGGCCATCCGCATCCGGCCGACCTCGGCCGAGAGCAGGTCGACATAGCGGATCATCAGCACCAGCATGGAAGTGACCAGCCCGGGCATCCCGAGCCGGCTCAACGCCAGCGGCAGTTCCCGCGCCGAGGTGGTCGCCGCCACGGTCAGCGAGGCAGCCACGCCCAGGGTGCCTTTGACGACGATTCCCCACGCGGCCCACAGGCCGGCCACCGAAAGCTGTACACCCGCGACCTCGACGCGCTCACCGCCCTCGGCGAACGGCAACAACACGGCCAGCACGAGGAAAGGGGCCTCGATCAGCATCCGCGGCAGGATCCATCGCAATGGAATTCGCGCCACCCGCCACACCACCAGCACAATTGCCGCGTAGACCGCGAACGGCCAGATCATCTCCCGCGGAGTCGCCACCACGGCGAGGACGAACAGCACCAGGCCGACGATCTTGACTTCGGCGGGTGCGGTGTGCGCCACCGAATCGCCGTCCCGGTAGAGCGGGTGGGAGTGGCCGGCGCCCATCGGTTAGCCCTTGCTGCGACGGGTGCGGGCGATCACCCAGAACGCGCCGCCGGCGATGGCCAACACCACGGCGACGCCGATGATCCCGGCCAATCCACCGGTGGCGGGGTGGCCGAGCACCGTGTAGTCGGCCAACGGAGACACCGACATCGGGTGTTCGGTGGCGTGCTGGGCGATGCAGTTGCCGGTCAGCTGCTCGCCCTGATCGGTCGTGACCACCTGGCACCCGCGCAGGGTGGCGGAGTCCAGGCCGTCGGGACTCGAGCTGGCGAAGTAGGACACCACACCGGCGATGAGCAGAATCGCGACGCCGAAGCCGACCCAGAAGCGCCGGTGGCGGGTACCGGCTTGGGTGGTCATGCGGCCACCGCCGCGGGCTGGCGGCTGCGGCGCAGCAGGTAGACCAGGTCGGGCCGGGAGCGGGCGACGGCCATTACGGTGACCGCGGTGATGACGCCCTCGCCGATGCCGATCAGGACGTGCGTCCCCAGCATGTAGGTCGCCACCGTGCTCAGGGAGGTGGGCGCCGCACCGCCGATGGCATATTCGATGACGAATCCCATTGAGGCACAGACGGTTCCCACCAATGCCGAGGTGAAGCCGACGGCACCCAGAATGGCAGCCGACGGCTCGGATTGGCGGCGGCGGGCCAGCGTGTAGAGGACGAGGGCCGTCGAGTACCCGGCGGCGACGCCGATCAGGCCCATGTTGGTGATGTTCATCCCGAGTGCGGTGATCCCGCCGTCGGCGAACAACAGCGACTGGACCACCAGCACGATGGTGATGCACAGCACCCCGGTGTAGGGGCCGACCAGGATGGCCGCCAGCGCACCCCCGAGCAGGTGGCCGCTGACACCGGGCAGGATCGGGAAGTTGATCATCTGGACCGCGAAGATGAAGGCCGCGACGAGTCCGGCCAGCGGGACGGTGCGCTCGTCCAGCTCGGTGCGCGCCCGCCACCCGCAGAACGCCACCACCGCGATCGCGAGAGCCGCGAACCCGACCGATGTCGGCGCGTTGACCAGGCCGTCGCTCATGTGCATGGCCGTGAACTCGACGCTCAAGCGTGCCTCCTCGCGCTGGGGTCGGTTTCCCCAGCCCCAGGACAGGATCGTAGTGCGACGGCCGATATCTGTCTACATGTTCAGATAATGGATTGAAATAACGGGGTCATTCGGTGTGCGCAGCGCCGATCCAGTGCAACAGGTCGTGCACGGTGTGATCTTCCAACCGGTAGCTGACCTGCCGTCCCACCCGCGTCGAGGTGACCCAACCCTGTTGCCGCAGCACGCGAAGTGCTTGGGACACAGCATTTTCCGACCTGCCCACCGCGGCGGCAAGGTCACCGACGCAGATACCGGGCGCCCGGTGCAGGCCGAGCAGGATCTCCAGTCGATGCGGGTCGGAGAGCAGGTCGAAGCGTTGCGTCCAGCCGTTGATGTCCACATCGGCCAGCGCCGAGGAGGCGAGCTGCACCTTGACCTCGTCACCCGGCCCGTCCATGCCTAGGAATCTAGCCCAGGACACCGGTCAACCCCGGGACGCTGGAACAATCCGCCCCCGATACGCGACTATTAGGGCGTGGACTGCGAGGTCGCCCGCGAGGCGTTGTCGGCCCGGATCGACGGAGAACGCGAACCCGTTCCCGCCGCCCGGGTCGATGAACATCTGGCCGGCTGCGACGACTGCCGCGCCTGGCATGCGCGTGCGGTGGAGCAGACCCAGCAGTTGCGCCGGCTGGCGGGCCGGTCGCAGGTGGCCGCGGTGGCAGCGCCCGCTGACCGGCAATCATCGCCGGCGAGCAGCCGGGGCCGGCTGCCGGTACCGGCGTGGCGGCGGTGGACGCTGGCCGGCATCGGCGTACTCCAGCTCGGGCTGGCCGCCGCCCAGGCATTCGGGGCCAACGTCGGCACGTCTGCCGGCGGCCACCACCCGATGATGGGTGGGCACCTGCTCAACGAGTCGACCGCCTGGTCGGCGGCATTGGGTGCGGTCATGGTCATCGCCGCCCTGCGGCCGACGGCGGCCGCCGGTCTGGCCGGGGTGTTGTCGGTGTTCTCCGTGCTGCTGGCCGGCTACGTCGTCAGCGACGCGGTGTCCGGGGCGGTGAGCGCCGACCGCGTCCTGAGCCACCTGCCGGTGCTGGCCGGCACCGTGCTGGCGTTGCTGGTGTGGCGCGAGGAGCGCGTCCGCGGGCCCGAACCGCGATCCGACGCGGCGCCGCTGGACGACGACCTGGTGTTGCCCGCCAACGCTTCTCGTGGGCGCCGGCGCGGACACCTCTACCCCACCGACGGCTCAGCGGCCTGAGCGCTCGCCTCCTTTCCGCCCATACCGACACTTCGCAGTGGAAACGCGAGAGGAAGCCTGCAGAACGTCCAGTTCGGCGCGCTGAAAGCGCTACGGCATCACGCCGAACATGATCGCCATGCCGGCCGCCATCATCGCCTGACACAGGATGCCCAGCGGATGCCCGGTATCGGGCACGCGGGTGATCCGCACACTGAGATACCGGTACAGCCAGAACACCGCGGCGACGGCGAATCCGATGGTGCACACCCAGTTGAGGGTGGTGATGTAAGCCGGTGGGCCGCCGGTGCCGACCGCGCTGGCGGTCCCCATGTCCATCCCCGGCATATCCATACCGGGCATGTTCATCCCGGCGTGCCCGGTGTGGCCCGACGCGGCCGGGACCGGTGCGGCGTCGGCACCGGAGTCGGAGCCCGAGGACTGGCCGGGGAGCAGGCGGCCGTTCATCACCGCATACATCCACGCCATCGCCAACATCATCAGCGCGTGGTAGGTCCCGGCGATGCGGTGGCCGGCGGCCTGCGGGGTGACGGTGACGCCGATGAACCAGGCGGTGGCGAGCAGGAAGAACACCATCGGCGCGACGGTGGGCAACTCCGCCCCGCGCGGCCAGGCCATCACCGCCATCGCGACCGCCATGACGGCGTGCAATACCTGACCGACCGCGCTCGGCCAGCGCCGATGACTGACGGCCAGCGAGTACACGCACTCGGCGGCGCTGAGCACGAAAAGCAGGGTGACAACCCACCGCAGCGTCACATCCTGAATCACCGCTCAGCCTCTCTCTTCGTTGCACACGTCAGCAATGGTCGATTCATCGCACCAGAAAGTTCCCACCGCGGCGACTCGACTACGACGGCCAGTCGTAGACTGGCGGCCGAGACACCGGGGGTGAAAGGCCACGACGACGATGCAGTCGACCCAGACAGCCACCCGGCCGGCAGGCCGGCGGATCGTCGGCGGTTACCTCGCCCTGGTCGCCGCACTGACCGGCTACGCCGTGGCCTCGGGGGCGCGCCGCTTCACCGAGACCGGCGATTCCTTCCCCGGGGCCCTGACCAGCACCGCCGAGGTGCTCGGCTACTTCACCGCGACCCTGGCCGCCGCCCTCTGCCTCGGATCGCTGCTCTACGTCGTCGTCACCGCCGACCCCGACGAACGGGGTGTGCTCGACCCGGCCGCGTTCCGGGCCCACCTGCTGGCCGAGCGTCTGGCCCCGGTCTGGCTGATCGCGGCGCTGGTGATGGTGCCGGTTCAGGCCGCCAGCGCCTCCGGCGTGCCGGTTGCGCGCCTGGTGGGTCACGGTGGCCTCGGCAGTGCCATCGGTGCCTCGGAAATGGCGCGGGGTTGGGTCGCCGCCGCCGTGTTCGCCGCCGTCGTCACCGTCTTCCTCCGGTTGACCGTGCGGTGGGTGTGGCACGTCGTGCTGCTGATTCCCACCTTCATCGGGCTGATCGCTCTGCCGGTCACCGGTAACGCCGGCCAGGGGCCCGATCACGACTACGCAACCAGTGCCGTCATCGTTTTCGCGGCCGCCCTGGCAGTGCTGGCCGGCATCAAGGTGAGCGCCGTCGTGGCCGCACCGGACGCCGCACTGCGACGCCGGGTGCTGGTTATCGAGGTCGCCGCCGGCGCCGCGGCGCTGGTGTACGGGGCGCTGCTGCTGTTAATGCTCACCGGCCCCGGCGCGCTCACCGGTTCGGACTACGGCCGGCTCGGGATCCTGGCGGCCGTCGTCCTGCTGGGCATGTGGGTGACCGACGTGGTCCGGCTCCGCACTGCAGGCGGCACTGGCGGGGTGCTGGGCGCCCTGGCCGCGATGCTCGCCGTCGCGACCGTCTCGGCGATGGCGATCCAGACCGCGCCGCGACTGTTGGCCCACCGGTTCACCGCGTGGGACGTCTTCCTCGGCTACGAACTGACCCGCCCCCCGGGGGTGGTCACGCTGCTGACCGTCTGGCGCTTCGACGTCCTGCTCGGAATCACGGCGGTGGCATTGGCGGCCGGCTACGTGATCGGGGTGATCCGGTTGCGCCGGCGCGGCGACAGCTGGCCACCGGGCCGGCTGGTGTCGTGGTTGTTCGGTTGTGCCGCTTTGCTGTTCACCACCGGCAGCGGTGTGCGCGCCTACGGCTCCGCCATGTTCAGCGTGCACATGTCCGAACACATGGCGCTCAACATGTTTATCCCGGTGTTCATGGTGCTGGGCGCCCCGATCACGCTGGCGCTGCGCGCGCTGCCCGCCGCCGGCCAGGACCACCCGCCGGGGCCGCGGGAATGGCTGCTGTGGCTGGTGCATTCGCCGGCGTCCCGGTTCCTGTCCCACCCGGCGACGGCATTCGTGTTGTTCGTCGGCTCGCTGTACGCGGTGTACTTCACGCCGCTGTTCGACACCCTGGTGCGGTACCACTGGGGCCACGAATTCATGAGCCTGCACTTCATGATCACCGGATACCTGTTCTTCTGGGGCATCATCGGCATCGACCCCGGCCCGCGCCGGCTGCCGTTCATCGGACGGCTCGGCATGCTGTTCGCGGTGATGCCGTTCCACGCGTTCTTCGGTATCGCGACGATGACGATGACCTCGGTACTCGGCGGCACGTTCTACCGCAACCTGGATCTACCGTGGCTGTCCAGTCTCATCGACGACCAGCATCTCGGTGGTGCGATCGCCTGGGGATCCAGCGAGTTGCCGGTGATCGTGGTGGTGGTCGCGCTGGTGGTGCAGTGGTCACGCCAGGACCGCCGCACCGCGGTCCGTACCGATCGGCATGCCGATGCCAAGTACGACGACGATCTGGACGCCTACAACGCGATGTTGCGCAAGCTGTCCGAGACCCGGGGCTGACGGGCTAGGTCACCTTGGCCATCTGCTTGCCGCAGCAGGTCTCGGCGTGGTCGGTCGCCGATTTGCAACAGGGACAGGCTTTTTCGTAGACGATGGTGGCTCCGCACTCACCGCACTGGTAGCGCTCTCCGGCCGTTCGCGACATCGTTGTCTCCTCGTGTTTTCTCAGATTCGACCGATCTCCATGATGGCAGCCGTGCTCAGCCCACGACCGAGAATTCGCCCTCTTCTTCCAATGCGGCCCGAACCTGCTCGAGGCTCAGCTCTGCCTCGGCTTCCACCCGGACCGTCGACGGGCCGTCGGTGCCGAGATCGACCTCGACGGTGCTGACGCTGGGCAGCGCGGTCAGCGCGCCACTGACCACGCGCACGCAGCTCTGGCAGTGCAGGCCGTCGACCTTGAAGGTCTGCTGGGACATGGGATGCACCTTTCGCTTTTCAGTGCCCGCGGCTGTCGAAGTTGCGCAGCCGCAAGCTGTTCGAGACGACGAAGAACGACGAGAACGCCATCGCCGCACCGGCGATGAGCGGGTTGAGCAGGCCGGCCGCGGCGATCGGGATGGCCGCCACGTTGTAGCCGAACGCCCAGAACAGGTTGACCCTGATGGTGCGCATGGTGGCCCGGGCCAGGTCCAGCGCCTGCGGCACGATGTCGAGGTCGTCGCGCACGAGGATGATGTCGGCGGCGCCGATCGCCACGTCGGTCCCGCGCCCGATCGCCAGGCCCAGGTCGGCCGACGCCAACGCGGGCCCGTCGTTGATCCCGTCGCCGACCATGGCGACCACCCGGCCCCGGTCGCGCAACTGCTCGATCACGTCGACCTTGCCCTCCGGCAGCACCTCTGCGATGACGTCGTCGATGCCGACCTGCGCGGCCACCGCACCGGCGGCGGCCGCGTTGTCGCCGGTGAGCAGCACTGTGCGCATCCCTCGGCGATGCAGCGCCGCGACCGCGTCGGCCGCGGAATCCTTGACCGCGTCGGCCACCGAGATCGCCCCGCACACCTGCCCGTCGACGGCCAGGTAGACGACGGTCTCTCCGCGTGCTTCACCCGATCGGCGGGCTGATTCCAGGTGGGCGGGCAGCTGGGCTTGGCCGGCGACCCAGGACGGGCGGCCCACCACCACCGAGCGACCGGCCACCACGCCGGTGACGCCCCGTCCGGTGTGGGCCCGGAAGTCGTCAACCGGCCGTCGCTCGTCGGTGGCCGTGGCGATGGCCACGGCCACGGCGTGTTCGGAGGCGAGCTCGACGGCACCGGCCACCGCCAGCACCTCGGCCGGTTCCCACCCTTCGCCGGCCGTCACCGCAGTCACCGCCAGGTGCCCGGTGGTCAGGGTGCCGGTCTTGTCGAACACCACGGTGTCGACCGCTCGGATCGCTTCCAGCGCGCGGTAACCCTTCAGGAAGATGCCCAGCTGCGCACCCCGCCCGGAGGCCACCATCATCGCCGTCGGGGTGGCCAGCCCCAGCGCACACGGGCACGCGATCACCAGCACGGCCAGCGCAGCCGAGAACGCCCGGTCGGGCTCGGCGCCGGCCAGCAGCCAGGCGGCCGCGGTCAGCGCGGCGATTCCGAACACCACCGGCACGAACACCCCGGCGATCCGGTCGGCCAAGCGCTGGGCGTCGGCCTTCTGCGCCTGAGCCTCCTCGACCAGACGCACCATGCCGGCGAACTGGGTGTCGGCACCCACCGCAGCGGCTTCGACGATCAACCGGCCGTCGAGCACCACCGTTCCGCCGATCACCCGGCCACCGGAATTGGCGCGGACCGGCTTGGCTTCCCCGGTCATCGCGCTCATGTCGATCGCGGCGCCGCCCTCGACCACCAGACCGTCGGCGGCGATGGTCTCACCGGGCCGCACGACGAAGCGCTGCTGTTCCTTCAGCTCGTCAGCGGGCAGCAGCATCTCGGTGCCGTCGGCCAACAACACCGACACGTTCTTGGCGCTCAGCGCCGCCAGGGCGCGCAATGCGCTGCCGGCCCGGGATTTGGCCCGCGCCTCGAAATATCGGCCGGCCAGGACGAACACCGTCACCCCGGCGGCGACCTCGAGATAGATGGCGTCGCTGCCCAGCAACGCCTGCCAGACACCCCGGGTTTCGCGGACGTGGTGGCTGAAGAAGATGGTGTACAGCGACCACACGGTGGCCGAGGTGATCCCCACCGAGATGAGCGTCTCCATCGACGCCGTCCGGTGTCGGGCGTTGCGCAGCGCGATCCGGTGGAACGGCCAGGCTGCCCAGGTGACGATCGGCAGGGCCAAGGCGGTCAGCACCCACGCCCAACCGGCGAAGCGGGTGCTGGGGACGACGGCGAACATCACCGACAGATCGGCCAGCGGCACGAACAGCACGGCGGCGATCGCCAGCCGACGCAGCAGGCTGCGGGCCGCAGCGTCGTCCGGGTCGGCCGGTTCGACCGCCGAGGAGGCGCGGGGGGCGGCGTCGTAGCCGGCCTTGCGAACCACCTCACACAGGTCGTCGGCGCCCACCGAATCGGGTACGTCGACGGTGGCCACCCGGGTGGCGTAGTTGACCGACGCGCGCACGCCGTCGAGCTTGTTGAGCTTGGTTTCCACCCGTGCCGCACAGGCCGCGCACGTCATGCCCGACACGTCGAGTTCGACCCGGTGGACGGCGGCCTCGGTTCGGGACGCGGCGGGACCACCAACGACGGAAGCCGTCATCGCCCTCCTTGGCTCAGTGCCGGCCGAGCCGGCGGGGGCGTTCGGAGCCCCACGTCGGATAGTCGGCCGGTGTGGCCGTCGGGTTCCCGGCGCGATGCACATTGGCCGCAGCGGTGCCGACGACACCTGCCTCCAAAATACTCCGCCGGGTGTGGCCGGAACCGCTCGGCGGTGGGCTGGGGATGTGCCGCGGGGGGCCATCCCCTACGCTGACTGACCGTGGGCGAACGCGACGACGACCAGGTGACCGGGCTGGCCCTGGCCGCCGGTCGGGGCGATTCGGCCGCGCTCGAAGCCTTCATCAAAGCCACCCAGCGCGACGTCTGGCGAACCGTCGCCTTCCTCGGTGATCCCGGACACGCCGACGATCTGACCCAGGAGACCTTTCTGCGGGCGCTGGGTGCGCTGCCCCGGTTCTCCGGCCGGTCCTCGGCACGCACCTGGTTGCTGTCGATCGCCCGCCGCGTGGTCATCGACCAGATCCGGCGCAATCAGGCCCGGCCGCGGACCGGCTACGGCGTGGATCTCGACCAGGTGCTCGACACCCGGCCCAGCGCAGCACGTTTCGAGGACATCATCGAAATCCGCATGCTGCTCGACGGCCTGGACACCGACCGTCGCCACGCGCTGATGCTGACCCAGGTGCTCGGGTTGTCCTACGCCGAGGCCGCCGAGGTCTGCGGCTGCCCGGTCGGCACCATCCGCTCCCGGGTCGCCCGGGCCCGCGAGGATCTGATGAGTGCAGCCCACCGCGACGATCAGGTCGGCTGAGGCCGACCCGCCGGACGCTGCCATGCGACCACAGAACGTGCCCACTGACCCCACTGTCGAGGTGATGCTGCGCCGGATCGGTCGAAGCGTTCTGGAGGACGTCTGGATCGGTCGGCGCGCCGCCCTGTGCATGCTCATCGGGGTCGTCGTCCTCGGCGTTGACGCGTCGACCGGCTGGCTCGCCGCCGACCACAGCGTCTGGATCTCGCGAGTCGCCATCGGACTGTTCACCGTGACCGGCGCACTGTCATCGATCGCGTTGTGGCGGCGCCGATTCCGGTGGTGTTGTGCGGCCGCGTATGCCGGCGGGCTGTCGACCGTGGTCGGATTCGCGGTGGTGTGGTGGCATCAGACCGCGCCACAGTCGCTGACGCCCGGGCCGTCGGCCTGGATGACGGTCGGCGTGGTGTGCGCCGCCGCGCTGACCATCGGATGGCTGCGGCTGATCCTCACCCCGCTGGAGCGTTCGCAGCCCGACATCCGGCGCGGCTCAGTCCAGGAAGCCGTGTAGCAGCGCCGCCGATCCCGCGACGTGCGCGTGCATCGCACCAGCCGCCGCATCGGGATCGCCGGCCAGGATCGCGATGACGATCGCCTCGTGCTGCTCGTCGGAGTGCACGATGTTGCGGCGCAGCAACGGGATCTGGTCGAGCAACGCGTTGAGGCGCATCCGATTCTCGGCCACCAACGGCACCAGCGACGGTGATCCGGCGGCCTCGGCGATGGCCAGGTGCAGCCGCGAATCCAGCCGCCGGTAATCGTCGGCGGCGGCGTTGCGCACGTCGAGCAGCCGCGACCACAATTCGTCGCGTTCGGCCGCGGTCAACGTGCGGGTGGCAGCCATCCGCGCCGCTCCGACCTCCAGGATCTCCCGCAGCCGCAGCGCGTCGTCGATCTCGGCGCGGTCCACCCGGACCACACCGTCGGTGGGTGCGGGCAGTTCCTCGGCCAGGAAGGTGCCGCCGTAACGGCCCCGCCGCGACACCAGATACCCGGCGTCGGCCAGCGATTTGATGGCCTCCCGGACGGTGTCGCGGCTGACCCCGAGCCGGGCGGCCAACTCCCGCTCGGGCGGCAGCGAGTCGCCCGGCGCGAGGACGCCGAGCCGGATGGTCTGCAAAAGCCGGCCGACGGTGTCCTCGAAGGCGTTTCCGGGCCGCACCGGACGCAGCAGTGCCTCGGAGGCCTGCTGCGGTTCCGGTACCTCACTCATTTCCCGAGTCGCTTCGCCCCTGCCCGCCGCCGACACCGCTCAACCTCCCTTACAGCGGCGTGACGTAGTGGCCGCTGATGCCGCCGTCCACCAGGAAGGTCGAGCCGGTGATGAACGACGAGTCGTCACTGGCCAGGAAGGCCACCGCGGCGGCCAGTTCCTCGGGCTCGGCGAAGCGGCCCATCGGCACGTGTACCAGCCGGCGGGCCGCCCGCTCGGGATCCTTGGCGAACAGTTCCTGCAGCAGCGGGGTGTTCACCGGCCCGGGGCACAGTGCGTTGACCCGGATCCCCTGCCGGGCGTACTGGACACCGAGCTCGCGGGACATGGCCAGCACGCCGCCCTTGGACGCGGTGTAGGAGATCTGGCTGGTCGCCGACCCCATCACCGCCACGAACGAGGCGGTGTTGATGATCGAACCCTTCTGCGCCGGCACCATGTGCCGCAGCGCGGCCTTGCAGCAGAAGAACACCGACTTGAGGTTGATGTCCTGCACCCGTTCCCAGGCGTCGACGCCGGTGGTCTCGATCAGGTCGTCCTCGGGCGGGCTGATACCGGCGTTGTTGAACGCGATGTCCACCCCGCCGTGGGTCTCGAACGCGGTGTCGAACAGGTTATCCACCGCGACCTGATCCGAGACGTCGACCTGGACGAACTGGACGTTGAGGTCGTTGGCGACGGACTGCCCGGTCGTCGCGTCGAGGTCCCCGATGACGACGACAGCGCCTTCGGCCCGAAGCCGCTTGACGGTTGCCAGCCCGATGCCGCTGGCACCACCGGTGACGACGGCGACCTTCCCCGACAAGCGTTGGGTGAGGTCAACTTTCGAGGTCATGCTTCTCCGATCGCATAGAAGACGTTCTTGGTTTCCGTGAAATGCAAAGGTGCGTCCGGACCGAGTTCGCGGCCCAATCCGGACTGCTTGAATCCGCCGAACGGGGTGTTGTACCGCACCGACGAATGCGAATTCACGCTCAGATTGCCGGCCTCGACGGCCCGCGATACGCGCAGCGCCCGGGACAGGTCATCGGTCCAGATCGAGCCGGACAGGCCGTATTCGGTGTCGTTGGCCAGGGCGATGGCGTCGGCCTCGTCCTCGAACGGCAGAACGGTGACCACCGGGCCGAAGATCTCCTCGGTCACGGTGCGGTCGTCGCGCTGCGGGGTGAGCACCGTCGGCGGGAACCAGAACCCCGGCCCGCCCGGCGCCGAACCGCGGAAGGCGACCGGGGCGTCGTCGGGCACATAGGCCGCGACCGACTCGTAGTGCTTGCGCGACACCAGCGGGCCCATCTCGGTCCGCCGGTCAGCGGGATCGCCGACCACCAGGCCCTTGACGGCCGGCTCGAGCAATTCCATGAACTTGTCGAAAACATTGCGCTGCACCAGGATCCGGCTGCGGGCACAGCAGTCCTGGCCAGCGTTGTCGAAGACGCCGTAGGGTGCGGTGGCAGCGGCACGCTCCAGGTCGCAGTCGGCGAAGACGATGTTGGCGCTCTTGCCGCCGAGCTCGAGCGTCACCCGCTTGATCTGGGCCGCCGCACCCGCCATCACCTTCGTGCCGACCTCGGTGGAACCGGTGAACACCAGCTTCCGGATGCCCGGATGGCTGATGAAGCGCTCGCCGACCACCGAACCCTTTCCGGGCAGCACCTGGAACAGGCCCTCGGGAAGGCCGGCCCCCAGCGCGAGCTGACCAAGGCGCATCGAGGTCAGCGGGGTCCACTCGGCCGGCTTGAGCAACACCGCGTTGCCGGCGGCCAGCGCGGGAGCGAAACCCCAGACCGCGATCGGCATCGGGAAGTTCCACGGGGTGATCACACCGATCACGCCCATCGGCTCGTTGAAGGTGACATCCAGGCCACCGGCCACTGGAATCTGCTTGCCGGACAACCGCTCCGGGCTAGCCGAATAGAACTGGAGCACATCGCGGACGTGGCCGGCCTCCCACTCGGCGGCACCGATCGGATGCCCCGAGTTGGCGACCTCCAGAGCGGCCAGCTCGCCGACGTGGGCGTCGACCGCGGCGGCGAAGGACCGCAACGCGGCGGCCCGCTCGGCCGGCGCCTGGGCCGCCCAGGCCTTCTGCGCGACCTTCGCCCGCTCGACGGCGTCGTCGACAGCGGCGACGTCGGTCAGCTCGACGGTCCGCAGCGCCTCTTCGGTGGCCGGATTGACCAGCTCTGTGGTGCTCAAAGTTGTGCTCTTTCTGTCGTGTACACCCGCGCGGCCTCGACCAGGCCGGCGAACAATCTCAAGTCGTCGAGGGTCTCCTCGGGATGCCACTGCACGGCGACGACGAAGTCGTGGCCGGGCATCTCGACGGCTTCGATCACCCCGTCGCTGTCGCGGGCACTGACTACCAGCCCGTCTCCGAGCCGATCGATCGCCTGATGGTGATAGCACTGCGCGTCGGTGCTCGCGCCGATCAGTCCGGCGACCTTAGTGCCGTCCACGGTGCGCACTGTGGACGTGGAGAACACCGCATTGCCCTGTTGGTGACGGGTGTGCCCGAGGAGGTCGGGCAGGTGCTGGTGCAGCGTGCCGCCCAGTGCGACGTTGAGAATCTGTGCGCCACGGCAGATCCCGAGCACCGGCAGGTGTCTGCGCAGCGCTCCCGCCAACAAGGCGAACTCCCAGGCGTCGCGGTCGCGGGCCGGCGAGTCGGTATTCGGGTGGGGCTGGTGGCCGTATGCCGCCGGGTCGACATCCTTGCCGCCGGTGATGATCAGACCGTCCAGCCCGTCGAGCACCCGGGCGGCGATCTCGGCATCCACCGGCTGCGGGGGCAGCAGGGTGGCGATCCCACCGGCCAGCGTGACGCCCTCGATGTAGATACCGGGCAGGAAGCTGGCGTGCACATCCCACACCCCGGTCTGCGCCTGCTGCAGATAGGTGGTCAGGCCGATCACCGGACGAGGGCCCGGCGGGCAGGAGCGAAGCGACCCGGGGATTATCTGATCAGAGTCGCTCAAAACCGCGAACCCTCTCCCAATCGGTGACCGCGGCGTTGAACGCGGCCAGCTCGACGCGGGCGTTGTTGAGGTAGTGCTCGACGACCTCGTCGCCGAACGCCGCACGGGCCACCGCCGAGCCGTCGAACAGCTCGGCCGCCTCGGCCAGCGTGGTCGGCAGACGGTCCGCCCCGCTGGTGTAGGCGTTGCCCGCGCAGGGGTCCGGCAGCTCCAGACCGTTGTCGATGCCGTGCAGGCCGCCGGCGATCAGGGCGGCCACCGCCAAATACTGGTTGACGTCGCCACCGGGGGCGCGGCACTCCATCCGCATGGAGTGCCCACTGCCGACCACACGCAGCGCGCAGGTGCGATTGTCCAACCCCCAGGCGATCGCGGTCGGCGCGAAGCTGCCCTCGACGAACCGCTTGTAGGAGTTGATGTTCGGCGCATAGAACAGGGTCAGTTCGCGCAGCGTGGCGATCTGACCGGCGATGAAGCTGCGGAACATCGGCGACATCCCCAGCGGCTCGTCGGCGTCGGCGAACACAGCCGAACCGTCGGCACCGCGCAGCGAGATGTGGATGTGACAGCTGTTACCTTCCCGCTCATCGTATTTCGCCATGAACGTCAGGCTCTTGCCGTGCTGGTCGGCGATCTCCTTGGCACCGTTCTTGTAGATCGTGTGGTTATCGCAGGTGACCAGTGCGCTGTCGTAGCGGAAGGCGATCTCCTGCTGGCCGAAGTTGCACTCGCCCTTGACGCCTTCGCAGTACATGCCGGCGCCGTCCATGCCCAGGCGGATGTCGCGCAGTAGCGGCTCCATCCGGGTGGAGGCGTGGATGGCGTAGTCGACGTTGTAATCGGTGGCCTTGGACAGACCCCGGTAGCCGGCCGCCCAGGCGTCACGGTAGGTCTGGTCGAACACCATGAACTCCAGCTCGGTGCCGACGAACGCCTCCATGCCCCGCTCGGCCAACCGGTCCAGCTGAGTGCGCAGGATGGAGCGGGGTGCGGGGTTCACCGCGCCCCCGCCGACCCAGGACAGGTCGGCCATCACCAGGGCGGTGCCCGGCAACCACGGCACCAACCGCAGGGTGTCGAAGTCCGGTGTCATCACCATGTCGCCGTAGCCGGACTCCCAGCTCGACATCGCGTAGCCGTCGACGGTGTTCATGTCGACGTCGACGGCCAGCAGGTAGTTGCAGCACTCGGCGCCGTGCGCGGCGACCTCCTCCACGAACAGCCGGGCCGAGACCCGTTTGCCGGTCAGCCTGCCCTGCATGTCGGTGAACGCCACGATCACCGTGTCGATCTCGCCGGCGGCCACCAGTTGATCCAGCTCGGACTGGGTCAGCAGACCGGGCCGGCGGCGTCTTGCACCATCGGGCGTCACGTGGGCCCCTCTCGCTACGGGTCGGGATTGATTAGACGGAAAGTCAACCATTGGACGTCACCTCAGCGGCGAAGTCACCTTCCAGATTTACACAAACGTCACTCCAAAGGTAGGACACCAGACCAATAGCACTCTATTGTCCCTAACCAGAGAGCGGCAGCCGACCGCCCCGCTCACTCGTCACGCCCAGAAGGAGTCACGCTGTGCCAGAGGGTCATGAACTGCTCGACGAAGACGAACGGCATCTTGCCAGCCTGGGTTACACCCAGGAACTACACCGGTCTTGGTCTGGCTTCTCGAACTTCGCCATCTCATTCTCGATCATCTCGATCCTCGCGGGATGCTTCACGTCCTTCGGCCTGGGCTGGAACAACGGCGGCCCGGCGGCCATCGCCTGGGGCTGGCCGATCATCTCGGTCTTCATCCTGCTGATCGGGCTGTGCATGTCCGAGCTGGTGTCGGCGTTCCCGACCTCCGGCGGCATCTACTGGTGGGCCGCCAAGCTGGGCGGCCCCAAGGCCGGTTACTACACCGGATGGCTGAACCTGGTCGGGCTGATCGCCATTTTGGCCTCGGTGGCCTACGGTTCGGCGACCTTCCTGGACCTGACGCTGGGCACCTTCAGCGAGAGCTGGCTGGCCGGCTACAGCCTGACCCGGACGTTCATCCTGTTCCTGATCATCCTGGTGGTGGTCGCGACCATCAACATCTTCTCCAGCCACCTGCTGGCGGTGATCAACAACATCTCGGTCTGGTGGCATGTCGCCGGCGCCGCCGCGGTCATCGTGATCCTGTGGGCGATCCCCGAACAGCACGCCAGCTTCTCGACGGTGTTCGCCACCACGGTCAACAACACCGGCTTCTTCGGCGGCTCGACCTCCGGCTTCGGCTTCCTGCTGTTCGTGCTGCCGATGTCGGCGATCCTGACCCAGTACACGATCACCGGCTACGACGCCTCCGCGCACCTGTCCGAGGAGACCAAGAGCGCGGCCGACGGTGCCGCCAAGGGCATTTGGCGGTCGATCTTCTACTCGGCGATCGGCGGCTGGATCCTGCTGCTGACCTTCCTGTTCGCCGTGCAGGACGTCGACGGTGTGACGAAGGGCGGCGGCGCGGTCGCCACCATCTTCAGCCAGGCCATGGATTCCAAGTGGGTGGCGGTCGTGCTGCTCATCTCGACGGCCGGCCAGCTGTTCTGCACCACGGCCTGCCAGACCAGCGCCTCGCGGATGCTGTTCGCCTTCAGCCGCGACCGCGCGGTGCCCGGCCACCAACTGTGGTCGAAGGTCAACGCCAAGAAGGTGCCGGCCAACGCCGTCATCATCACCGCGTCGATCGCCGCGATCCTCACCCTGCCCGCCCTGGTCGAGGTCGACATCAACGGCGCCCCGGTTCCGATCGCGTTCTTCGCCGTGGTCTCCATCGGCGTGGTGGGCCTGTACCTGTGCTTCGCGGTGCCGATCTACTACCGCTGGAAGGCCGGCGACTCGTTCCCGCTGGGCAAGTGGAACCTGCGCGGACACCACAAGTGGATGGCGCCGCTGGCCCTGGCCGAGATCATCATCACCTCGATCATCGCGATGTTCCCCACCTCGATCGGTGGCGCACCGTGGGACGCCAGCTTCGAGTGGAAGTTCGTGAACTACACCCCGTTGCTGGTCGGCGGTGTGCTGATCCTGCTCTACATCTATTGGCACGCCTCGGTGAAGAACTGGTTCACCGGCCCGGTGCGCCAGGTCGACGCCACCGGTGAAGAGCTGGAGGGGGTTTCCTGACCGGAGGCCACACCCCAGGCCCGCCGTGAGGCAGGGTCCCGCGCCCCTCGTGCCCCAGGCCGAGGGGCGCGGTTTTGTGTGACCGTCTTGTGTGACCGATGTCGCGCCGCGGATTGAAACTCGACCGTCCCGGGTAAATAGGGGGCCGAGTCAGCGAGTTGAGACGGGATGGTCGGGTAACGATGTGCGGAGCGACGGGTGAAGTCCGTCTCGACAACCAAGTCCCCGATGTGGCCGCCGTGGCCGCGATGGCCCAGACAATGGAACCGCGCGGGCCGGATGCCGCCGGGGTGTGGTCACAGGGCCGGGTCGCGCTGGGGCACCGACGGCTGAAGATCATCGATCTCTCCGAGGCCGGGGCCCAACCGATGGTCGACGCCGAACTCGGGCTGACCATCGGCTGGAACGGCTGCATCTACAACTACCAGGCCTTGCGTGACGAACTCGCCGGCCACGGCTACCGATTCTTCTCCCACAGCGACACCGAGGTGCTACTCAAGGCTTACCACCACTGGGGTGACCGCTTCGTCGAGCGCCTCCACGGCATGTTCGCCTTCGCCATCGTCGAGCGCGACAGCGGCCGGGTGCTGCTGGGCCGTGACCGCCTCGGCATCAAGCCGCTGTACATCACCGAGGACGCCCGTCGCATCCGGTTCGCCTCGACCCTGCCCGCGTTGCTGGCCGGCGGCGGAGTCGACACCCGCATCGACCCGATCGCCCTGCACCATTACCTGAGCTTCCATTCGGTGGTGCCGGCCCCGCGCACGATCCTCGCCGGAGTGCGCAAACTGCCCCCGGGCTCGCTGCTGGCGATCGAACCCGACGGCAGCCGCACCGAGACCACCTACTGGGCACCCGACTTCACCCGCCGCGAGGACCGCGCCGACTGGAGCGAAACCGATTGGCAGGACGCGGTTCTCGAGGCGCTGCGCACGGCGGTCAAGCGCAGGCTGGTGGCCGACGTGCCGGTGGGCTGCCTGCTGTCCGGTGGTGTCGACTCCAGCCTCATCGTGGGGCTGCTGGCCGAGGCGGGCCAGACCGGACTGTCCACGTTCTCCATCGGCTTCGAGTCGGTCGGCGGGGTCAAGGGCGACGAATTCGTGTACTCCGACATCGTCGCCAAGCGGTTCGGCACCGACCACCACCAGATCCGCATCGACACCGCCCGCATGCTGCCGGCTCTCGACGGGGCGATCGGCGCCATGAGCGAGCCGATGGTCAGCCACGATTGTGTGGCGTTCTACCTGTTGAGCCAGGAAGTGGCCAAACACGTCAAGGTGGTGCAGTCCGGTCAGGGCGCCGACGAGGTGTTCGCCGGCTACCACTGGTACCCGCCGATGGGTGAGCCCGACGCGGCCACGGTCGACGGCTCGGTGGCCCGCTACCGCGCGGCGTTCTTCGACCGTGACCACGACGGGGTGGGCGCGCTGCTAGCCGACGACCGGATCGCCGGGCAGGCCGACCCCAGCCTGGCCTTCGTCACCGAACACTTCGCTCGGACCGGCGCACAGACCGGCGTGGACCGGGCGCTGCGGCTGGACACCACCGTGATGCTGGTCGACGATCCGGTCAAACGGGTCGACAACATGACCATGGCCTGGGGTTTGGAGGGCCGGGTGCCGTTCCTCGACCATGAGCTCGTCGAGCTGGCCGCCACCTGCCCGCCCGAACTGAAGACCGCCCACGGCGGCAAGGGTGTGCTCAAAGAGGCTGCCCGCCAGGTGATTCCGGCCGAGGTGATCGACCGGCCCAAGGGCTACTTCCCGGTTCCGGCGCTCACGCACCTGGAAGGGCCGTATCTGGACATGGTGCGCGACGCGCTGTACGCGCCGCAGGCCAAGGAGCGCGGGCTGTTCCGGCCCGAGGCCGTCGAGCGGTTGCTGGCCGACCCCAACGGCAGGCTGACCCCGTTGCGCGGCAACGAACTGTGGCAGATCGGGCTGCTGGAATTGTGGTTGCAGCGCCACGGCATCACCGGGCCTGCCGCATGAACCACACCGAAGCCATCACCCTGGGCCTGCACGACGCGTCGCCGCAGCACCTGGTCGAGGAGATGTCCGACGACGTGGTGCTCGAGTTGGGTTGGGGCAGGCTCATCTTCGGCCAGACTTTCGCCGACCCCGACAAGCTCGCCGCGGTGTTGCAACAGGAGGTTCGCGGTCGGCGCGACATCTGCATCTACGCCCGCGAATCCCACGTACTGGTCGCCAAGTCGCCGGCCGAGCTGTTCATCGACCCCAGCCACACCTACCGGTGGCGGTTCAGCGCGGACGACGATGTCACCGACCCCCGTCCGATCGGGTTCTCGGTGCGGCCGCTGCGCGACAAAGCCGAGGCCGATGCGATGAACCGGGTGTACGTGCGGTGCGGCATGGTGCCCGCCCCCACCGAGGTGATCTGGAACAACCATCTGCATGCCGACGCCGTCGAATATCTCGTCGCGGTCCGCGACGACGACGACTCGGTGGTCGGCACGGTCACCGGAGTGGACCACAAGCGGCTGTTCAACGATCCCGAAGACGGGTCGAGCCTGTGGACGCTGGCCGTCGACCCGACCGCCAGCCTGCCGGGCATCGGCGCCTCACTCACCCGCACCCTGGCCCAGCTGTTCCGGGACCGGGGCCGGGCCTACCTGGACCTGTCGGTCGCCTACGACAACGCCGCGGCGATCGCGCTGTACGAGAAGCTGGGCTTTCAGCGTGTCCCGGTGCTGGCGGTGAAGCGCAAGAACGCGATCAACGAGCCGCTGTTCACCCCGGCATCGGAGACGGTCGACGATCTCAACCCGTACGCCCGGATCATCGCCGACGAAGCCATGCGCCGCGGTATCCACGTCGAGGTGCTCGACGCGGAGACCGGTGAGATGCGGCTGTCGCACGGCGGGCGCAGCGTGGTCACCCGGGAATCGTTGAGCGAGTACACCTCCGCGGTCGCGATGAGCCGCTGCGACGACAAGCGGCTGACCCGCCGCATCGTCTCCGAAGCCGGCATTGTGGTGCCCAAGGGCAGACTGGCCACGTTCGACGCCGAGGACCACGCGTTCCTGGCCGACGTCGGCGACGTGGTGGTCAAGCCGACCCGCGGCGAGCAGGGCAAGGGCATCACCGTCGGGGTCGACGGCCCCGAGGCGCTGGACGCGGCGCTGGCCCGGGCTCGTGAACAACATCCCGAGGTGCTGATCGAGCAGCGCGCCGTGGGCGACGACCTGCGGCTGGTGGTAATCGACGGCAAGGTGGTCGCCGCGGCCCTGCGGAAGCCCGCCGAGGTGGTGGGCACCGGCAAGCACACGGTGCGGGAACTGATCGAGACGCAGAGCCGGCGGCGCGCGGCCGCCACCGGCGGCGAGTCCCGGATCCCGCTCGACGCGGTCACCGAGTCGACGGTGGCCGAGGCGGGGTTGTCCTTCGACGACGTGCTCGACGAAGGAGTCCGGCTACGGGTTCGCCGGGCGGCCAACCTGCATCAGGGCGGCACCATCCACGATGTGACCGCCAAGGTGCATCCCGAACTGTGCCGGGTGGCCGTGGTGGCCGCCGAGGCCATCGGCATCCCGGTGACCGGCATCGATCTGCTGGTGCCGGATGTCACCCGCGACGAGTACGTGTTCGTCGAGGCCAATGAGCGTCCGGGTCTGGCCAATCATGAGCCGCAGCCGACCGCACAGGCCTTCGTCGACTTCCTGTTTCCCGGCCAGCCCGGCCTACCGCAGGCCTGGACTCCGGCCGAGCCCCGTACCGAGGGCTGAGCTCACCAGGTGCTGGTACGCAGCACGATCTCGGCGGCCAGCTGCGCGGTGGACTCGGCGGCGTTGCGGCGCGCGGCGAACTCGACCAGCCGGTAGTCGCTGTAGACCCACCGCTGGCTGTCCCTGGCCAGCGCACGGGCCGCCGGGGTACTGACCAACGCGGTGGTGTTGACCTCCACCGGCGGGCAGTCCTCGTCGCGCACGACACCGTTCTGGTCGGGAACGCGGGGGTGCCCGCGGTCGATCACCACCAGTCCAGTGAACCGGTCCAGCCGGGTGGCGGCCAGTTCCCACGCGATCTCCGCGCCGACCCGGTCACCGACCAGCACACCCCAGCGCACATCGAGCGCGTCGAGGATGCCGAGCACCGCCTTGGGGTGCAGCCGGGGGTCGGCGCCGATGACCACGGTCCGCACCGACGCGGTGTGCAGTCGTTGACAGACACCGTCGTAGGCGGCGGGCGCATGTTGGGCCGCACCGAGTACGACGACGAAGGGGCCCTTCTCCGGGCCGGTCACGCTGACCGGCACGGGGAACCCGTCGACAGTCACCATTGTCGAAGGCATTACGCCACGCTACTGCGAAAGTGCCTTCCGGTGCGCGTTTTGGACAGGGTCTTTCAGCTCTCGCTCAGGTAACGCTGCGAATCTTCGCTGCCTGCTTGGCAAATGCGTCCAGAAATGTCTGCGGTAATGACGCCTTGGCGTCGACGCTGGGATCACGTGCGGGAAAGGCGATTCCGAACATGCCGTATCTGCCGACATTCTGGAACGCCATGTAAACGCTACTGGGCGAACCTTTCAGCTGCATCGTCTGTTGATACGCCAGCGCGTCATCCCCCAGACCGGGGAGCTTGGTGGTGACGATCGGTATCCCGGGCGACATCGGATCGAAGAACGTCTCGAACTTCGCACAGCGGCTGGCGGCGGCCGCCAGCTTGTCCAGATCCAGCGGCCACGACAACACCGTCATCACGATGCGGGCGCCGTCGTAGGTCGCCGAGTACTTCGCCGCGCTGCCGGGTCCCCGTTCGGCCGATGCGGCGATCACATTCGTCAGGGCGTTCGCGCACCCCTCCGGCCGCGACAGCATCGAGGGTGGGCTGCCGGTGCCGTCGGGCTGGCCGGGCTGTTCCACGATGCGGTCGTAGCGCACGCCGGACGGGAAGTCGGAGGAAGTCAGGGTGATTTTCGCCAGGGTGGCACCCGGCCACGTCGCGGTGCCGGCGACCGTCGACCCGCACCCGGCGGCGAGCACCGCCACCAGCGCCGCCGCGGCGACCAGCACTCCCCGACCCCACATGAGGTTCAGGCTACCCACGCAGCTCGGTGCTGACCGTGGGACGCCCCGGCGGCCCGTCATCGAGCAGCGCGAGTAAGGCGCCGATGTCGACATGGGCGGACAGCAGCTCAGCCATCACGTCGAGCTGGGCGTCGCGGCGAGCGGACACGCTGACGTCGTCGGCCACCCGGAAACCGGGGCGCCCGGCAGCCGCGGCGGCGTCGGTGAGCCAGCGTCGACGGAATTCGTCGTTGTCCAGCAGGCCGTGCCAGTGTGTGCCGAACACCGCACCGCGGGCGTATCCCTGTGCGGTGCCGTCGGCATCGAACCAGCCGTCCTCGGCGCACCGGGTGAGCCGGCCGTGGTGGATCTCGTATCCGCTCAACGGCCGCTGCCACCGCCGCAGTACCTTGTCCGAGGCGAATTCGATGTCGGCGTCGAACAGCCCCAGCCCCTCGACGACGCCCGAGCGGGTCTCGACGGTGTCGTCGATGCGGCGGCACAGCATCTGGAAACCACCGCAGATCCCGAGCACGGGACGCCCGGACCCGGCGTGTGCGGCGACCGCATCGGCCAGTCCACGCGCGCGGAGCCAGGCCAGGTCGGCGACGGTGGCTTTGCTGCCGGGTATCACGACCACGTCGGCATCGGCCACCTCGGCGGGGTCACTGGCCCAGCGGACCAGAACTCCGGGCTCGCAGGCCAGCGCCTCGACGTCGGTGGAGTTGGAGATCCGTGGCAGCCGGATCGCCGCGATGCGCAGCCAGTCCTGCCCGCGCGGCGGTGCGGGGACGCCGACCACCTGCCGGGCCACCACCGAGACCGAGTCCTCGGCGTCGAGCCACAACTCGTCGCAGTACGGCAGCACGCCGTAGGTGGGTCGCCCGGACAGCGCCTCGAGCTGGTCGAGGCCGGGGGCCAGCAGCGCGGGGTCGCCGCGGAACTTGTTGACGATGAACCCGGCGATCAGCGCCTGATCGGCCGGTTCGAGCACAGCGACGGTGCCGAACAGGTGAGCCAGCAGCCCGCCGCGATCGATGTCACCGACGACCACCACGGGCAGCCGCGCAGCACGCGCCAGCCCCATGTTGGCCAGATCGGTTGCCCGCAGGTTGATCTCGGCCGGCGAGCCGGCTCCCTCGCACAGCACCACATCGAATTCGGCTCGCAACGAAGCCAGTTCGTCGGCGACCACATCGGCCAGCTGCTCGCGGTACCGCATGTAGTCGGCGGCGCCGACCGTCCCGGCGGCGTGGCCCTTGACCACCAGCTGGGAGGTGCGGTCGCTGCCCGGTTTGAGCAGCACCGGGTTGAACCGGATGCTGGGTTCCAGCCCGGCGGCGCGGGCCTGCATACCCTGAGCCCGGCCGATCTCGCCACCTTCGACGGTGACCACGGAGTTGTTGCTCATGTTCTGCGCCTTGAACGGTGCGACCCGGATTCCCTTGCGCGCCAACAACCGGCACAGGCCGGCCACCACCATCGACTTGCCGGCGTCGGAGGTGGTGCCGGCGATCAGCAGCGCTCCCCCGCTCACGCCTTCCTCGCGAGCAGACGTGAACACCCCGAAATGCGGGGCGTGTCGGGAGGGTTTGCGTCTGCTCGCGGGGGACCGTCATGGCGCGAGGGTGAGGATCTCCGCGCCGTCCTCTGTCACGACCAGGGTGTGCTCGAACTGCGCGGTCCACTTGCGGTCCTTGGTGGCCACCGTCCAGCCGTCGTCCCAGATCTCGTAGTCCAAGGCACCGAGGTTGATCATCGGCTCGATGGTGAACGTCATACCCGGTTCCAGCACCGTCTCGACGCTGGGCTGGTCGTAGTGCAGCACCACCAGTCCGTTGTGGAACGTGGTGCCGATGCCGTGCCCGGTGAAGTCGCGAACCACGTTGTAGCCGAACCGATTTGCGTACGCCTCGATGACCCGGCCGACCACCGACAGTGCCCGCCCCGGTTTGACCGCCTTGATGGCCCGCATCGTCGCCTCGTGCGTGCGCTCGACCAGCAGCCGGTGCTCCTCGCTCACATCGCCGGCCAGGAAGGTGGCGTTGGTGTCGCCGTGCACGCCGTGGATGTAGGCGGTGACGTCGATGTTGACGATGTCGCCGTCGGAGATGACCGTCGAGTCCGGGATGCCGTGGCAGATGATCTCGTTGAGCGAGGTGCAGCACGACTTCGGAAAGCCCTTGTAGTGCAGGGTCGACGGGTAGGCGCCGTGGTCGATCATGTAGTCGTGGGCGATCCGGTCGAGTTCGTCGGTGGTCACCCCGGGGGCGACGGCCTTCCCGGCCTCGGCGAGCGCACCGGCCGCGATCCGCCCGGCGATGCGCATGTTCTCGATCACCTCGGGTGTCTGCACCCAGGGTTCGCTGCCTTCCTGCGCCGACGACTTGCCCACGTATTCGGGGCGCTCGATCGACTTGGGGACCGGCAGGGTCGGCGAAACCACTCCGGGGCGGAGTGCACTGCGTACGGGCATGTTGCCAGCCTAACGGCGACGCAACAGTGGTCGCTTGGGACCGCGGACGGTGACGGATCCCAGTACGACGCGCCCGGTGAGCACGACGTGCGGGGTGCCCTCGGCGGGGGCGTCCTTGCGGCGGTCGCTGGCGTTGCCGGCGTAGACGGTGACGTCGTCGATGGAGGCACTGGCGCCCTCGGGCAACCGCAGGTCCAGCGAGCCGCGCACCAGGTCGAGTTCGATGACCACGACCGGCCCGGCGAACCGGGCGCCGGTGAGATCGAGTTCCACCGAGCCCACCCGGCGCACCAGCGCCAGCCGGGTCGGCACCGTCCACTCGCCGTGCCGCTTGAGCGAGCCCAGCCAGCCACGCAGTTCGACCCGGTCGGCTGCCGAGGTGACGAACGCGCCGGGCCCGGGCAGATCGTCGACCAGGACGTCGAGATCGGTCTGCATCCGCGCGGCCGACACCTGCGCGGAGCGCTCCTCGAATTCGCCGATGTCGATCAGCCCGAGCGCGACGGCGTTGTGCAGCCGCCGCAGCGTTCCGTTGCGGTCGGCGTCGGAAACCCGCAGCGCGGGAGTGTTGTCGATCCCGGTCATAGCCATTCCACGGTACCTGCTGCGGCTCGGTTAGCCTGAGCCGATGTTTGCGCCTGAATCCGGGTTGCCACGCCGGAGCGTGCTCATCGGGGCGGCGGTCGTCCCGGTCGCCGCCTGTAGCACCAACTCCGACGACTTGATGCGGCCGCCCGCACCGCCGGCCGCGGGTCAGGTCCTGGCGGCCACCGCCGACATTCCGGTCGGCTCGGGCGCGGTCGTCGGCGATACCGTCGTCACCCAGCCGCGGGCCGGGGTGTTCGAGGGGTTCGTGGCGCGCTGCACCCACGCCGGTTGTGTGCTGCCATCGGTCAGCGGCGACACCATCGACTGCCCGTGTCATGGCAGCAGATTCGGCCTCGACGGCGCGGTGCTCCGCGGTCCGGCGATGGCTCCGCTGACGCCGGTGGCGGTGAAGGTTCAGGGCAACCAGGTCATCGCTGGCTGAATCAGCCGGCTGATTCCACTGGTGGGCGTTGCCGTCCGCGCTGCAGCAGGGCCGACGGCGTTTCCCAGCGGCGGGGCCTCGCGGCCGGGCGCTACTTCGTCAAAGTGAACTGACCGACGTCGATCAGGCCGCTGCGGAACATGCCCGGGCAGCCGAGCAGGTACTTCATGTAGCGGTCGTACACCTCTTGCGACTGGACGACGAGGGCTTCGTCCTTGTGCGCGGCCAGCGCCGCCGACCAGTGGTCGAGCGTTGTGGGGTAATGCGGCTGCAGCGACTGGAACCGGGTCACGGTGAAACCGGGCTTGACCGCGTGCGCCTTGACCATCCGCACCGACGGCAGCCGGCCACCGGGAAAGATCTCGGTGATCATGAACTTGCAGAACCGCGCCAGCTCGAAGGTCAGCGGAATGCCCTTCTCGAGCACCTCCTCGGGATGCAGACCCAGGATGGTGTGCAGCAGCATGATGCCGTCGTCGGGCATCGCGTCGTAGGCGAAGGTGAAGAAGTCGTCGTAACGGTCGAAGCCGAAATGCTCGAAGGCGCCGATGGATACGATTCGGTCGACCGGCTCGTCGAATTGCTCCCAGCCGCGCAGTTCCACCCGCTTCGAGCGCGGGCTGTCCGACGCGGCGAACAACTGCTCGACGTAGGCCTGCTGGTTCTCGCTGAGGGTCAACCCGATCACGTTGACGTCGTAGCGCTCCAGCGCCCGGTTCAGCGTCGAGCCCCACCCGCACCCCACATCCAGCAGCGTCATGCCCGGGCGGAGGTCCAGCTTGCCCAGCGCCAGATCGATCTTGGCGATCTGCGCCTCTTCCAGCGTCATCCCGTCGCGTTCGAAGTAGGCGCAGCTGTAGGTCTGCGTCGGATCGAGGAACAGCCGAAAGAAGTCATCGGACAGGTCGTAGTGGGCTTGGACGTCCTCGAAATGGGGTTTGAGCTGCTTGGGCATCGCGATACGCGCCTTCCTGAACACCCGGCGGCAGTCACGAGGGGTCCCCCGACCGTGAGCTGCCCGGATGTCTCCGCAACCTGACCGTAGCCCACTTCGGGGTCTATCCGATAACGAAACGGCCTGCGGCGCTCAGGCCAGGTAATCGGTGGGCAGCTCGCTGAGCATCATCTTGACCATCCGGACCGCGTACTCCGAGCTGCCGCCGCCGACGATCAGCGCCGAGAACGCCAGATCGCCGCGATATCCGGTGAACCAGGCGTGCGAGCCCCCCTCGAACTCGGCCTCCCCGGTCTTGCCGCGCACGTCGCCCATGTCGTTGATGTCCTTGGCGGTGCCGTTGGTGACCACCATCCGCATCATCGAGCGCAGGCCGTCGAGCATGGCCGGGGTGATCGTCGGGTGATCACCGGTTTCGGTGGTCTGGCTGCCGACGATCAGGTGCGGGTCGGGGGTTTTGCCGGCGGCGACGGTTGCGGCCGCCAGCGCCATCCCGAACGGGGTGACCAGCACCTTGCCCTGGCCGAAGCCGTCCTCGGTGCGCTCGGCCAGGTTGACCGTCGGCGGGACCGTGCCGGTCACCGTGGTCAGGCCGTCGATCGTGTAGTCGGGGCCGATGCCGTACTGGGAAGCCGCCACCGTCAGCGCGGTCGGCGGCATCCGGCTGGCCAGTTCGGCGAAGGTGGTGTTGCACGAGTTCGCGAACGCCTTGGCCATCGGGACCGTGCCGAGGTCGAACTTGTTGTAGTTGGGGATCGTGCGATGGCCGATGTCGATCGTGCCCGGGCAGCCGAGCAGGGTGTTGGGGGTGGCCATGTCCCGATCGATGGCTGCGCCGGCGGTGACGATCTTGAACGTCGAGCCCGGCGGATAGAGCCCGGTGGTCGCGGCCGGGCCGTCGACATCAGCGGCCGCGTTTTGCGCCACCGCCAGGATCTCGCCGGTCGACGGCTTGATCACCACCAGCATCGCCTTGCGACCCTGGGTGTCGACGGCGTGCTGGGCGGCGTTCTGCACCGAGCGATCCAGGGTGATGGAGATGGACGGCGCGGGGGTTGGGCCACCTCGTGCAGGACGTCGACCTCGGCACCGTTCTGGTTGACGCTGACCACACGCCAGCCGGACTCACCGTCGAGCTCGTTGATGACCGCCTTCTTGACCTCGCTGATGATGGCCGGAGCGAAGTGGTCGTCGGTGGGCAGCAGGTCGGCCTGCGGCGTGACGACGACACCGGGCAGGTTGTCCAGTACCTGGCCGACCTTGTCGTGATCGGCGGGGCGCAGCGTCACGAGGTCCAGCGGCGAACTCGACGAGCTGGCCTGCTCGGCCAGCCGTTGCGGGTCCAGGGTGTTGTCGAACTGGCGCAGCTGGTCGACGACCACCCGCGAGGTCGACATCAGGTCGGCACCAGCTTTGGCGGCGTCGAGCTGGTAGCGGTACAGGTTGCCGGGGGCCAGCACGTCGGTCCCACCCAGCTCGTTGACCGACGCCCGGCGCGGCGGATCCGCCCGTAACAGGAACCGTTGGTGCTCACCGAGTTTGGGGTGCAGTCCGGCGGCGGTCCAGCGGACGTGCCAGGCGCCTTCGTCGCGGATCATCTGCAGCACGCCGTCGTAGGTCCAGGTTCGCTTCTTCGGCAGTTGCCAGGTGAAGCGGTAGTTCACACTGCCGGTGTCCTCGGTGTAGCGCGACCCGAGGATCTGTGCGTCCAGATGGGTGGCCTGCAGGCCGGCCCAGGCTTCGTTGAGGGCGGCTTGGGCGTCGGCGGGCCGGTCGGAGAGCTGCGCAGCCGCGGCGGTGTCCCCCTTGGTGAGGTCGGCGAAGAACTGCTCGGCGGCCGGGGCGGGTCCATCGGGACGCGGCGTGCAGGCGGACAGCGTCGCCGACGCGGCGATCACCGCCGCGATCGACAGGACGCCTGTGACTCGTGTTACCAATGAGGTGGAAGTAGCCATTGGGGCAGATGTTATGAGTCCGTGACCCCAATTCGGCGGAGGCGCACCGGGGTTGAGGGGGTTCAGTCGAGAAGGACGGTGGCGAACGTGCCCACCTCGGCGAACCCGACGCGGGCATAGGCCGCCCGGGCGACCGTGTTGTAGCTGTTCACATACAGACTGGCGATGCGTCCGCTGTTGACCACCGCGGCCGCCACCGCCGCCGTGCCCGCCGTGCCCAGCCCATGGCCGCGCCACTCCGGATGCACCCAGACCCCTTGGATCTGGCCGACCACCGGCGACTGCGATCCCACCTCGGCCTTGAACACCACCTGTCCGTGCTCGAAGCGGGCGTAAGCCCGGCCCGCGGCGATCAGGCCGGCGACGCGGCGGCGATATCCCCGGCCGCCGTCACCGATCCGGGGGTCGATGCCCACCTCACCGATGAACATGTCGATCGCGGCCACCAGATAGGCGTCGAGTTCGTCGACCCGCACCCGGCGCACCGCCGCATCCGCGGCACACGAGGGCGGCCCGCCGAGCGCCATCAGCGGCTGGCGGTCCCGCACGTCGCGCGCCGGACCCCAGGCGTGCTGCAAACGGTCCCACAACGGCAGCACCAATTCCGACCGGCCGACCAGCGAGGAACACCGCCGCGCCGCGCTCATCGCCTTGTCGGCGAACGCATGCAGGTCCGCCGGCGCGCCACGCAGCGGGATCAGGTTCGCCCCGGCGTAGCACAGCGACTCCTCCGCACCCCGCCGCGTCCACAGTTCCCCGCCGATCGCCTGTGGCTCGACACCGTGCTCGGCGACGCGGGCGGCGACCATGCAGGATCCGACCGGGTCGTCGGCGAGCACCCGGCCCACGGCGGCGGCGTCCCGCACCACTGATACCCGACGTTCGTCGACCAGGCGGAACAGTGGCGGAGCCGACATGGGCGTTACTTTCTGCGGGATCGAAAACCGCTGCGCGGTTACGCCTCAGCTTACGGTGACGACCGGTGAACCGCTGGCAGATGCATCCGCGCCGCGCTGCTGTTCGGCGATTCGCAGCGCCTCTTCGATCAGGGTCTCCACGATCTGGGCTTCGGGCACCGTCTTGATCACCTCGCCCTTGACGAAGATCTGGCCCTTGCCGTTGCCTGAGGCCACGCCGAGGTCGGCCTCGCGCGCCTCCCCAGGACCGTTGACGACACAGCCCATCACCGCCACCCGCAGCGGAACGTCGAGCCCGTCGAGACCGGCCGACACCGCGTTGGCCAGGGTGTAGACGTCGACCTGGGCGCGCCCACACGACGGGCACGACACGATCTCCAGACCGCGGGGCCGCAGGTTGAGCGACTCCAGGATCTGGGTGCCGACCTTCACCTCTTCGACCGGCGGCGCCGACAGCGACACCCGGATGGTGTCGCCGATCCCCGCGACAGCAGGGCGCCGAACGCGACCGCCGACTTGATCGTGCCCTGGAAGGCCGGCCCGGCCTCGGTCACGCCGAGATGCAGTGGGTAGTCGCACTTTTCGGCCAGCTGCTCGTAGGCCGCCACCATCACGACCGGGTCGTTGTGCTTGACGCTGATCTTGATATTGCCGAACCCGTGCTCCTCGAACAGCGAGGCCTCCCACAGCGCGGACTCCACCAGCGCCTCCGGGGTCGCCTTGCCGTACTTCTCCAGGAAACGCTTGTCCAGCGAGCCCGCGTTGACGCCGATGCGGATCGGGATGCCCGCCGCCCCGGCCGCCTTGGCGACCTCGGCGACCCGGCCGTCGAACTCCTTGATGTTGCCGGGGTTGACCCGCACCGCGGCACAGCCCGCGTCGATGGCGGCGAAGATGTACTTCGGCTGGAAGTGGATGTCGGCGATCACCGGGATCTGACTCTTCTTGGCGATCGCAGGCAGCGCGTCGGCGTCTTCCTGACGGGGGCAGGCCACCCGGACGATGTCACACCCGGCCGCGGTGAGCTCGGCGATCTGCTGCAGAGTCGAGTTGATGTCGTGGGTCTTGGTGGTGCACATGGACTGCACCGAGATCGGATGGTCACTGCCCACGCCGACGTCGCGCACCATGAGCTGGCGGGTCTTTCGGCGGGGGGCGAGAACCGGGGCGGGCGGGGCGGGCATGCCCAGGCCTATCGAAGTCACTGATTCATCTCCAAAACTCAGGCCGACTACTGGAACAGCCGGATCGGGTTGACCAGGTCGGCGGTGACGGTCAACAGCATGTAGCCGACCACCACGACGAGGATGACGTAGGTGGCGGGCATCAGCTTGAGGTAGTTGACCGGTGCCGCGGCAACCTTGCCGCGCGCCGATCGGATCAGATTGCGCAGCTTCTCGAACACCGCGATGGCGATGTGGCCGCCGTCGAACGGCAGCAGCGGCACCAGGTTGATCGCGCCCAGCACGAAGTTGAGCTGGGCCAGGAAGAACCAGAACGCCACCCACAAACCGTGATCGACGGTGTCGCCGCCGATGATGCTGGCACCGACCACGCTGATCGGCGTCTCCGGATCGCGTTCACCGCCGCCGATCGCGTGCACCAGCGCCCCGACCTTGGTGGGGATCGCGGCCAGTGACTTACCCAGTTCGACGGCCAGGTCGCCGGTGAACGTGAAGGTCGCCGGTATCGCCGTCAGTGGGTTGTACTGGGTCGGCGGGAACGTCGCCGCGCTGACGCCGACCGCGCCGACCTGGGTGGCGACGGGCTCACTGTCCTTGTCCTTGGCGGCGAACCGCTGGGTCGGGGTGACGTCGACGGTCGTGGTGAACTCCCGGCTCGCGCCGTTCTCGCTGCGCTGCACCACGAACGGGGTAGGACCGGATGCCTTACGGACAGCGGTCACCATCTCGTCGAAGTTCTTCACCTCGGTGCCGCCGACCTTGACGATCACATCGCCGGCCTTGATGCCGGCCAGCGCCGCCGGGCCCGCTCCGGTGCAGTCGCCGAGCTTGCCCTTAGTGACTTCCGGTGCAACGCACTGTGTTTCACCGACAACCGCGGTGGTGGGTGCGTGCAGATTGGGCAGCCCCCAGATGACCGCGATGGAATAAATCAGCACCAGGCCGATGAGGAAGTTCATCGCGGGGCCGGCGAACAGCACCGCCACCCGCTTCCAGGTCTTCTGCCTGAACATCGCGTAGGGCCGGTCCTCGGGCGCGAGTTCCTCCACCGACGTCATGCCCGCGATGTCGCAGAACCCGCCCAGCGGGATGGCCTTGACGCCGTACTCGGTGTGGCCGAGTTTGTTGGGCCGCCGGGTGGACCACAGCGTGGGCCCGAAGCCGACGAAGTAGCGCCGGACCTTCATTCCGGTGGCGCGCGCCACCCACATGTGGCCGCATTCGTGCAGCGCCACCGACAGCAGGATGGCGAGCGCGAACAGCACGATGCCGAGAGCGAACATCATCGGATTGACGTGACCTCCTGTGTGACGGCCGCGCGGGCTCGTTGCCGGGCCCAGCGCTGCGCGTCAAGTACCTCTTCCACGGTAGCTGGTTCGCCCGCCCACTGGTCGGCGGCGTGCAGGACGTCAGCAATTGTTCGCACGATCGCCGGGAACCGGATGCGCCCGGCCAGGAAGGCTTCGGCGGCCTCCTCGTTGGCGGCGTTGTAGACCGCGGTGAGGCAGCCGCCGGTCTGCCCGGCGTGCCGGGCCAGGTCGACGGCCGGGAACACCGCGGCGTCCAGCGGCTCGAATTCCCAGCTGGCGGCCTTGCTGAAGTCGCAGGCCACCGCGGCGCCGGGCACCCGCTCGGGCCAGCCCAGCGCCAGCGAGATGGGTAGTTTCATATCCGGCGGGCTGGCCTGGGCGATCGTCGAGCCGTCGCGGAAGGTCACCATCGAGTGCACGATCGACTGCGGGTGCACGACAACATCGATGTCGTCGTATCCGATTCCGAACAGCAGGTGCGTCTCGATCAACTCCAGACCCTTGTTGACCAGCGACGCCGAGTTCAGCGTGTTCATCGGGCCCATATTCCAGGTGGGGTGGGCACCGGCCTGCTCGGGCGTGACGGATTCCAGGTCGGCCGCCGACCACCCGCGGAACGGACCGCCGGACGCGGTCAGCACCAGTTTCGCGACCTCGTCGGCGCTGCCGGAGCGCAGGCATTGCGCCAGCGCCGAGTGTTCGGAGTCGACGGGCACGATCTGGCCCGGTCGGGCTGCCTTGACGACCAGCGGGCCGCCCGCCACCAGCGACTCCTTGTTGGCCAACGCCAGCCGGGCACCGCTGGCCAACGCGGCCAGCGTCGGCTCCAACCCCAGGGCCCCGACCAAGGCATTGAGCACCACGTCGGCGTGCACGTTCTCCACCAACCGGGTGGCGGCGTCGGCTCCGCGGTAGGTGACGTCACCGACTGCGTCGGCGGCCGCCTCGTCGGCGACCGCGACATCGGTCACACCGGTTTCGGCGCGCTGGCGGGCCAGCAGCTCGGGGTTGCCTCCGCCGGCGGCCAGGCCGACGACCTCGAAGCGGTCCGGGTTCTCGGCGATGACCTCCAGCGCCTGCGTTCCGATGGAACCGGTGCTGCCCAGGATCAAGACCTTCAGGCGGTCGGCGGAGCTCACGCTCCAATTGTGCCGCTTCTGCGGGGCGGGTTGTCACATCCGCGGCGGCCGGCCCGCCGCGGGTCCGCGAGACCGTCGCCGGGGTATATGGTTAGCCAACCCTTAGGCCAACGACGGGAAGGGCCCGCATGCTCCGCTGCCGAACCGCACTCCGGACCACCTCGGCACTCCTGGTGACCCTGCTGCTCGGGTTCGCCGGCACCGCCTGCTCATCCGGCGGGGATGATGAATTACTCGTCTACAACGCCCAGCACGAATCGCTGACCAAAGAGTGGATCGACGCGTTCACCAAGGAGACCGGCATCAAGGTCACCTACCGGCAGGGCGGCGACACCGAACTGGGCAACCAGCTGATCGCCGAGGGCGCCAACTCGCCGGCCGACGTCTTCCTCACCGAGAACTCGCCGGCGATGGCGGCGGTGGAGCGGGCCGGTCTGTTCGCACCCATCGACGCCAAGGTCGCGGCCAATGTGCCCGAGCAGTTCCGGCCGGCCGGTAACGCCTGGACCGGCGTGGCGGCCCGCAGCACCGTGTTCGTCTACAACCCCGCCAAGTTGCCCGCCGACCAGCTGCCCACCTCGCTGCTGGATCTGGAACGCCCGGAATGGAAGGGCCGCTGGGGCGCCCCGCCGACCAAGCCCGACTTCCAGGCCATCGTCGCCGCGCTGCTGCAGCTGAAAGGCCCCGCCGCCACCGAACAGTGGCTGACCGGGATGAAGACCAACGCGGCCATCTACTCCGACAACATCGCCACCCTGCGCGCCGTCAACAGCGGCGAGGTCGCCGGTGGGGTGATCTATCACTACTACTGGTATCGCGACCAGGCAAAAACCAAGGAGATGAGCGGCAACACCAAGCTGCACTACTTCGGCAATCAGGACCCGGGCGCGTTCTTGAGCCTGTCCGGCGCCGGCGTGCTCAAGTCCAGTAAGAAGCAGGACAAGGCCCAGCAGTTCCTGACCTTCATCACCGGCAAGGCCGGTCAGGAAGTACTGCAGAACGGCACCTCCTTCGAATACCCGGTGGCCAGCGGCGTCCCGGCCAACGCCGCGCTGGTGCCGCTGAGTCAGCTGAATCCGCCCGCCGTCGACCCGTCCACGCTGGACGCCAAGAAGGTCTCCGATCTCATGACGCAGGCGGGCTTGTTGTAGGTGTCCCCCGCCACCGAAGCGCCGGCACGGCCGACGGCGAGCCATCCAGGTGCACGCCGCCGGCCCGGACCCGTCACGGCCGGCGTCGTCGCGGTCCTGGTCGCGGTGACGTTCATCCCGCTGGGCTACGTGGCGTGGGCGTTCGTGACCACCGGGCCGGGGCGGGTCGCCGAGCTGCTGCTGCGGCCACGGGTCGGTGAGCTGTTGGTCAACACCGTCGGTCTGGTCCTGGTGACCGTGCCGCTGTGCGTGGTGATCGGCGTCGGTGCGGCGTGGCTCGTGGAGCGCACCGACGTGCCGGGCCGGGCACTGTGGCGGCCGCTTCTGGTCACCCCACTGGCGGTACCGGCTTTCGTGAACTCCTACGCCTGGGTCGGTGTCGTGCCCGCGCTGCACGGGTTCACCGGTGCCGTCCTGGTGACGACGTTGTCGTACTACCCGTTCGCCTACCTGCCGGCGGCGGCCACCCTGCGGCGACTGGACCCGGCGGTCGAGGAGTCGGCACGAGCACTGGGCTCCGGGTCCACGGCGGTGTTCGCCCGGGTGGTGTTGCCCCAGCTGCGGTTGGCGATCCTCGGCGGCGGGCTGCTCATCGGGGTGCACCTGCTGGCCGAATACGGCGCGTTCGCCATGCTGCGGTTCAACACCTTCACGACCGCCATCTTCGAGCAGTTTCAGGCGACGTTCGACGGTGCCGCCGGCTCGATGCTGGCCGGTGTCCTGGTGCTGCTGTGCCTGGTGCTGCTGGTGGCCGAAGCCGCCGCGCGGGGTCGGGCCCAGTTCGCCAGGGTCGGCTCGGGCGCTCCCCGGCCGGCCACCACGGTGGCGCTGGGCGCTGCCCGCATCCCCGCCGTGACCGCCCTGGCTGTCCTGTCGGTGCTGGCGCTGGGGGTCCCGGCGTGGACGATCGTGCGCTGGTTGGGCATCGGCGGTGCCGATGTCTGGGTGTTCGACGATCTCGGCGTCGCGCTGCTACAAACTGTCGGCTTGGCCGCCGCCGGCGCGCTGGCCGCCACGGTGCTGGCCTACCCTGTCGCCTGGGTGGCGGTCCGCACCAGTGGACCGCTGGCGCGGATGGTCGAGGGGGCGAACTTCCTGACCAGTTCGCTGCCGGGCATCGTGACCGCGCTGGCGCTGGTGACGGTGGCCATCCGGGTGACTCCCCCGCTGTATCAGACCGTGACGCTGCTGGTGTGCGCCTACGTCCTGATGTTCATCCCGCGAGCGCTGGTCAGCGTGCGGGCCGGATTGGCCCAGATGCCGGTCGGCCTGGAGGAGGCCTCCTGGACCCTCGGGGTGCCCCCGGCGGCCACGTTCACCCGGATCACCTTGCGGCTCACCGCGCCCGCCGCCGCCTCGGGCGCGGCGATGGTGTTCGTCGCGGTCGCCACCGAGCTCACCGCCACCCTGCTGCTGGCGCCCACCGGCACCCGCACCCTGTCGATGCGGTTCTGGTCGCTGGCCAGCGAGCTGGATTACGCCGCGGCCGCCCCGTACGCGGCCATCATGATCCTGCTGGCCCTTCCGGTCACCATGCTGCTGGTCCGGCAATCGTCGAAGGTGGCGGCCTTATGAACATCCAACTCCAAACACGTTCCCTGACAAAGTCGTTCAACGCAATCACGGTCCTGGACCACCTCGATCTCGACATCGCCGAGGGCAGCATCACCGCCGTCGTCGGACCGTCGGGCTGCGGCAAGACCACGCTGCTGCGGATCATCGCCGGGTTCGACACCCCCGATTCCGGCACCGTCACCCTCGCCGGGCGCCGCGTCGCCGGTCCGGACGGCAGCGTCGCACCGCATCGCCGCGGTGTCGGCTACGTCGCGCAGGACGGCGCCCTCTTCCCGCACCTGACGGTGGCGCAGAACGTCGCCTACGGGCTCAACGCCGGACTGCGCCATCGTGCGGTGCGCGAGCGGGTGGCAGAGCTGCTGCGCACGGTGTCGCTCGACGAATCACTGGCCGGTCGGCGTCCCAGTGAACTGTCCGGCGGCCAACAGCAGCGCGTCGCGCTGGCCCGTGCGCTCGCACGCCGGCCGGCCCTCATGCTGCTCGACGAGCCGTTCAGCTCCTTGGACACCGGCCTGCGGGCGACTACCCGAAAAGCCGTGGCCCGCACCCTTTCCGAGGCCGGGGTCACCACACTGCTGGTCACCCACGACCAGGAGGAGGCGTTGTCCATCGCCGACCAGGTGGCCGTGATGAGCGGCGGGCGCTTCACCCAGGTGGGCACGCCCCAGGCGGTGTACCTCCGCCCCACGAGCAGGTTCACCGCCGAGTTCCTCGGCGACTGCGTGTTCCTGCCGTGCACGGTGCGCGACGGCGTCGCCGACTCTCTGCTGGGCCGGCTGCCCGCGGGACCGGTGCCCGACGGCCCGGCCACCATGCTGCTGCGGCCCGAGCAGCTGCAGGCCAGCGTGGTCACCGATGTCTCCGACGCCGGCCTGGGCACCGTGGTGGACGCGGAGTTCCTCGGTCCCGATGTCCTGCTCACCATCGAACCCGCCGGCGGTGCCGCTCCGATCACCGTGCGCCAGCACAGCTTCGGCTGTCCAGGGGTGCACACCAAGGTCAACATCGAACTGCTGGGAACGCCAGTCATATTCGAGGACAGCGGTGCGTGAACTGATCGACCGGATGACCGCCTTCGGCGACCGTCTTGCCGTGGCGACCGATACCGAGACGCTGACCCACCGGGAGCTGGCCCGCCGTGCCGCCGACGCGGCGGCGGAGTTGGGCACCGAGCGCAGGCTCGTGCTGCTGGAGACCGGCAACACGGTGCCGAGCCTGGTGGCCTATCTCGGTGCCCTCGGCGGCGGCCACGTCGCCATCCCGGTGCCGCCCGCGGCGGACCACGGCGCGCTGCGCGACATCTACGATCCCGACGTCGTCGTCGATTCGGCTGGGGTCATCCACCATCGCCGCGGCCGGGCTCGGCACCGCCTGCATCCGGATCTGGCATTGCTGCTGAGCACCTCGGGCAGCACCGGCTCACCCAAGCTGGTCCGACTGTCGGCCGACAATCTGCGCTCCAACGCCGTCGCCATCGCCGACTACCTTCGAATCTCCGAAAACGACCGGGCCGCAACCACGTTGCCGATGTCGTACTGTTACGGGCTCTCTGTGGTGCACAGCCACCTGCGGCAGGGCGCAGCTGTGATGCTCACCGATCTCTCGGTGGCCGACCAACGGTTCTGGGCGCTGTTCACCCGCCACGGCGCAACAAGCTTCGCCGGTGTTCCCTACACATTCGAGCTGCTCGACCGGGTCGGTTTCGACGCCATGGAGCTTCCGGCACTGCGCTACATCACCCAGGCCGGCGGGCGGCTGGCCCCGGAATCGGTGCGCCGGTATGCCGAACTCGGGGCGCGGCGCGGCTTCGACCTCGTCGTGATGTACGGCGCCACCGAGGCGACCGCACGGATGGCCTACCTCCCACCCGAGCTGGCCGGGCAACTTCCCGAGGCCATCGGCCGGCCGATCCCGGGCGGATCGTTCACGCTCGCACCGTTGGACGGTTTCGCCGGACCGGATGTCGGCGAGCTGATCTACCACGGGCCCAATGTGATGATGGGTTACGCACATTCGCCGGCCGACCTCGCGGCCGGCGCACAGCTGCGGGCACTGCGCACCGGCGATGTGGCCCGCCACCTCGGTGACGATCTCTACCAGGTGATCGGCCGGCTGGGCCGGTTCGTCAAGCTCTACGGGTTGCGCATCGATCTGCAACGGGTCGAATCCCTGGTGGCCGAACACGGCTCGCCGGCGATGTGTACCGACGCCGACGGCCGGCTCGTGGTCGCCGCCGCGGGCGCGGTGAACCCGGCCGAACTGCGGCAGCGAGCCGCCGCAGCGGCGGGTCTGCCCACCGCCGCTGTGCGGGCCGTCGCCCTGCCGGAACTGCCCGTGCTGCCGTCGGGCAAGCCCGACTACCCCACCCTGCGGACCCTGGCCCGAGAGCAGCAGCCACCACCGGCTACCGGTGTGCGGGCCCTGTTCGCCGACGTGCTCCATGTCGACCAGCGGGCACTGAGCCCGCAGAGCACTTTCGTCGGGCTCGGCGGCAATTCGCTGTCCTACGTGACCATGTCGATCCGGCTCGAGCGAGTGCTGGGCCACTTGCCCGCGGATTGGCAGAACACTGCGGTGGCAGAGCTCGAAGCACTCGGTGAGCGGCCATCCCGCCCACGCTGGGGTGCGCTGCTGGAGACCAGCGTGGCCCTGCGGGCAGTGGCCATCGTCCTGATCGTGGGCTCCCACGCCGGCCTGTTCGAGCTGTGGGGCGGTGCCCACATCCTGCTCGCGGTGGCCGGCTACAACTTCGCCCGGTTCTGTCTGGCGAGCCCGGCGCGGCGGCAGCGCGTGCGCCACCTCGTCGACACCACGGCCTGGATCGCCGTGCCGGCGATCGTCTGGATCGCGTTCGCCTTGGTGGTCACCGACGACTACGCGCCGTCGAATCTGGTTCTGCTGCAGAAGGTTCTCGGTCCCCACGACAGTATGACCGCGGGCCGGCTGTGGTTTGTCGAGGTGCTGGTGTGGATTCTGGTGGCGCTCACCGCGCTGTGCTGGTTACCGCTGTCGGATCGGGTCGAGCGCCGCTACCCGTTCGGGGTCGCCGCGGCATTCCTGGCGCTCGGGCTGGCCGTGCGCTACGACCTGCCCGGCTTCCACCTGGGCCACGACGCGTGGTTCACCGTCCTGGCGTTCTGGTTCTTCGCCGCCGGGTGGGCCGCCGCCAAAGCCGGCACGGCCTGGCAGCGCCTGCTGGTGAGCGGGGTCGTGGTCGTCGGACTGGTCGGCTACTTCGGGGACGGTCACCGCGAGGCGCTGGTCGCGGTCGGCATCCTGCTGCTGATCTGGTTGCCCGCGATATCGGTGCCCGCCGCGGTGACGGTTGTCGCCGGGGTGGTCGCAGAGGCGTCGTTGTACATCTACCTCACCCACTTTCAGGTGTATCCATTGTTCGGTCATCGACTGGTCGGCGTCGTCGTGGCGATCCTGGCCGGCATCGCCGTAGCGCGGGTCGTGGCCGTCGGGCGTGCCCGGACGCGGCCTCGTGCGCCGCTCCCCCGCCGGGCGAGCGGGGATATGACGCGTTTGTGACCCGACCCGTCCGGACCCGTCCGCGACCGGCCGTGAGCCGAATCCCTGGTGTAACCCCGATCAAGAGACGGTCGGTCCACACCGAGACAAGGGAGTCACCATGGGAGTTCACCTCCGCCACACCGCAACTGCGATGGCCGGTCTGACCGGCGTTGCGGCGCTGGGCCTGGCATTGTCACTGAGCCCGTCCGCCGCGGCAGACGACGCCGCCACACCGCTGGTCGGACCAGGGTGCGCGGCCTACGCCGAGCAGGTCCCCACCGGCCCCGGTTCGGTCGCGGGAATGGCGATGTCCCCGGTCGCCGTCGCGGCGTCGAACAATCCGCTGCTGACCACCTTGACCGCCGCAGTCTCAGGCAAGTTGAACCCGCAGGTGAATCTGGTGGACACCCTCAATGGCGGTCAGTTCACCGTCTTCGCACCGACGGACGCGGCCTTCGCCAAGATCGACCCGGCCACCATCGACCAGCTCAAGACCAACTCCGATCTGCTGACCTCGATCCTGACCTACCACGTGGTCCCCGGACAGGCCTCCCCGGCCGCGGTGGTGGGGACTCACAAGACGGTCCAGGGCGCGGATCTGACCGTCACCGGCTCGGGTGATCACCTTCAGGTCAACGGGGCCAACGTGGTGTGCGGCGGTGTGAAGACCGCCAACGCCACGGTCTATCTGATCGACACGGTGCTGATGCCGCCGGCCTGACAACCCCGAGCAGACGCAGAATCGCACTTCTGCACCCAGATCCATGCGATTCTGCGTCTGCTGGGTCTGCGGTCAGGGGCGGGGAAGCGCTCGATCCAGTGCCGGGCGATGTCCACCCGGCGGGTGATCCACACCTTGTCGTGGGATTGCACGTGATCCAGGAAGCGTTCCAGCGCCGCGGTGCGGCCCGGCCGGCCGGCCAACCGGCAGTGCAGTCCGATCGAGAGCATTTTTGGCGCGCCGGCGGCGCCTTCGGCGTAGAGAACGTCGAACGCGTCGCGCAGGTGCACGAAAAACTGTTCACCAGAAGAGAATCCACCAGCAATGACGAAGCGCATGTCGTTGGTGTCCAGCGTGTAAGGCACCACCAGGTGCTGGTGGCCGTCGACCCGGGTCCAGTACGGCAGGTCGTCGGCGTACGAATCCGAGTCGTAGAGGAAACCACCGTGTTCGACCACCAGCCGGCGCGTCTGCGGGGAGTCCCGGCCGGTGTACCAGCCCACCGGGGCGGCGCCGGTGAGCTCGGTCATCAACTCCACCGCCTCGGTCAGGTGCGCACGCTCGACCTCGGGTTCGACCATCTGGTAGCTGATCCAACGCAGGCCGTGACAGGCGACCTCGTCGCCGCGGGCGGCGAAGGCGGCGACGGCCTCGGGGTTGCGGGCCAGGGCCAGCGCGACACCGAAGACCGTCAGCGGCAGACCACGACGGTCGAACACCCGTAGCAGTCGCCACAGCCCCGCCCGCGAGCCGTACTCGTAGAGCGACTCCATGCTCATGTGACGATTCGGAAAAGGCTGGGCACCAATGATTTCGGACAGAAACGTCTCCGAGGCCGAATCGCCGTGCAAGACCGAGTTCTCGGCGCCTTCCTCGTAGTTGAGCACGAACTGGACGGCGATGTTCGCCTCGCCCGGCCAGTGCGGGTGCGGCGGGTGCGGCCCGTAGCCAACCATGTCGCGCGGATAGTCGGCCGCGCCGCCCAAACGGGTCATCGCTGCATTCTGGCAGTCAACCCCGGCCGGCACCGACTTCGCCGGCAAGGCAGCATGGATGGCATGTCGTCCACACTGTTGTGGTTTCGCCGGGATCTGCGCCTGCACGACCTGCCTGCGCTGCTGGAGGCGGCGGCCGACGGCGCGGAGGTGCTGGCCTGCTTCGTGCTGGACCCACGACTGGAGACGTCCTCCGGCCCGCGCCGGTTGCAGTATCTGGGTGACGCGCTGCGTGCGCTGTCGGCGGCTCTCGACGGCCGGCTGTTGGTCACCCGCGGCCGGCCCGAGGAGCAGATACCCGCGCTGTGCGCGGCCGTCGATGCGGGCACGGTGCACGTGTCGGCCGACTTCAGCCCGTTCGGGGTGCGCCGCGACGAGGCGGTGGCCACGGCCTTGGCCGACGCAGGGGTCACGATGCAGGCCACCGGCTCGCCGTACCTGGTCTCACCGGGACGGGTCACCAAGGAGGACGGCAGTCCCTACAAGGTGTTCACGCCCTACCTGGCCCGCTGGCGCGAGGTCGGTTGGCGAGCGCCGGCCCCCTCCGCCACGACGGCGGTGCAGTGGGTCGACCCGGCGGCGATGCCCAACCGGATCAGGCGTGTCGATCCACCCGATCCCGGTGTGATCCTCGACATCGAGGCGGGCGAGCCGGCGGCGCGGCACCAATGGGCCGAGTTCGTCGACACCGGACTGGCCGACTACGCCGAGGATCGCAACCGCCCGGACAAGCCGGGCACCAGCCGGATGTCGGCTCACCTGAAATTCGGCACCATCCACCCGCGCACCATGGCCGCCGACCTGGACTTCCGCCGCACCGGCGCGGGCGCATACCTGCGCGAGCTGGCCTTCCGCGACTTCTATGCGGCGGTCCTGGCCGAGTGGCCGCGCAGCGCATGGTGGAACTGGAATGCCCGCTACGACGCGATCGAAGTCGATACCGATGAGGCGGCCGTCGCGGCGTTCGAGGCGTGGAAGCAGGGCCGTACCGGCTTCCCGATCGTCGACGCCGGGATGCGGCAGCTGCGCGAGACCGGCTTCATGCACAACCGGGTCCGGATGATTGTGGCGTCCTTTCTGGTCAAGGACCTGCATCTGCCCTGGCAGTGGGGTGCACGCTGGTTCCTCGAGCAACTCGTGGACGGCGACATGGCCAACAATCAGCACGGCTGGCAGTGGTGTGCCGGCTCGGGGACCGACGCCGCGCCGTACTTCCGGGTGTTCAATCCGACCGCCCAGGGTGAGAAGTTCGACCCGTCCGGGGACTACGTGCGGCGTTGGGTGCCGGAGCTGGCCGACACCGAACTGGCCGGTGGCGACGTGCACAAGCTCAAACGCGGGCGGCCCGCCGGCTATCCGGAGCCGATCGTCGACCATGCCACCGAGCGGGTCGAGGCGTTACGCCGTTACGGCCAGATCGGCTGAGCCCACGCCGGGCCGGTGTGCCAGAATGACCCGAGTTGCCAATCTTTCGACAGGAGCCGCAATGGTCAGCACCGAGGTGGAGCGCTACAACGAGGTCGATACCGCCGACGTGCCCTCGGCTGCCTGGGGTTGGAGCAAGATCAATCCCCGTACCTGGCACGCCCTCGGCATATTCGTCACCTTGTTCCTGCTGGCGATGCTGAAGGGCAATCACGTCGGCCATGTCGAGGACTACGTGCTGATCGTGTTCGCGGTGCTGGTGTTCGCCGTCACGGTGCGCGACTGGTGGGGCCGCCGCCGGGGCTGGATCCGCTAGCGCTGCGCGTCGAGATCGACGTTTCGTCGCGATCTACTCGCACTTGTCCTGCGAATTGTCAGTTTGGGCGCAAGAGTGGTCAGCCCTCGGCGGCCAACTGGCCGCACGCGGCGGCGATCTCCCGGCCGCGGGTATCGCGCACCGTGCAGGAGACCCCTGAGCGCGCACTCGGCGCACGAACTCGCGCTCGACGGGCTTGGGGCTGGCATCCCACTGGCTGCCCGGCGTCGGGTTGAGCGGGATCAGGTTCACGTGGGCTAGTGGCCCGAGTGCCCGGTGCAGCTTCTTGCCGAGCAGGTCGGCCCGCCACGGCTGGTCGTTGACGTCCCGAATCAGCGCGTACTCCACGGACACCCGCCGACCGGTCTGATCGGCGTAGTAACGCGCGGCCTCCAGTACCTCGCTGACCTTCCAACGGCTGTTCACCGGCACCAGGGTGTCGCGCAGTTCGTCGTCGGGGGTGTGCAGCGAGAGGGCCAGCGTGACGCCCAGATGCTCATCGGCCAGCTTGCGGATCGCCGGTGCCAGGCCCACCGTCGACACCGTGACCGACCGCGCGGAGATGCCGAACCCCTCCGGCGGCGCAGCGGTGATCCGGCGCACCACGGCCAGCACCCGCGCATAGTTCGCCAATGGCTCGCCCATCCCCATGAACACCACGTTGGACAATCGCTCACCGAACTCGTCACGCGATGTCACCGCCGCCGCACGCACCTGCTCGAGGATCTCGGCGGTGCTCAGGTTGCGGGTCAGCCCGCCCTGCCCGGTCGCGCAGAACGGGCACGCCATGCCGCAGCCGGCCTGCGAGGAGATGCACACCGTGGTGCGGTCCGGGTAGCGCATCAAGACCGACTCGAAGGTGGTGCCGTCGTGGGCGCGCCACAACGTCTTGCGGGTCTCCCCCTTGTCGCACTCGATCTCCCGGGCGACGGTCAGCAGTCGCGGGAAGAGCGCATCGGCGACGGCGTCGCGGACCGCGGCGGGCAGATCGGTCATCTGCTGCGGGTCGGCCAACAGCCGCCCGTAGTACTGCTGGGCCAACTGCTTGGCGCGGAACGCCGGCAGGCCCAGTTCGGCCACCGCCGCCGCGCGGCCCTCGGCGTCGAGATCGGCGAGGTGCCGCGGCGGCAGGGCGCGACGCGGTGCCTCGAAGACGAGCTCTTGTTTCATTGCATCCAGTATCGCCGACCGCGACGGCGCGGGCTCACGCCAGCAGTGTCAGCACGATCCAGCCGGCGACCGCCGAGGGCAGCATCGCGTCGATGCGGTCCATGATCCCGCCGTGGCCGGGCAGCAGCGTGCCCATGTCCTTGATGCCCATATCGCGCTTGACCTGCGATTCGACCAGATCGCCCAGCACACCGGTGATCACCAGCATCAACCCGAGCGGCAGGCCGACCCAGGCCGGCTTGTGCATCAGGAATGTCACCGACAACACAGCGGCGGTGATGCCGAACAGCAACGAGCCGCCCAACCCCTCCCAGGATTTCTTGGGACTGATCGCCGGGGCCAACAGGTGCTTGCCGAACAGCACGCCCGCGATGTAGCCGCCGATGTCGGCGAAGACGACGGTGGCGATCACGGTGAACACCCGCGCCCCGCCGTTGGCCTGGAAGATCAGCAGCGCGGTGAAGCTGGCGAACAGCGGCACCCAGGTGGCCAGCAGGACCGTTGCGGCGATATCGCGCAGATAGTTGACCGGCTGTTCGCGCAGCCCCTGGCCGACGAGCCGCCACACCATGGCGACCACGATGGTGCCGCCGTAGGCGCCGAGCGTTCCCGCGACGCCCCACGGCCAGGCCAGCCAGATCATCGCCTGCCCGCCGACCAATAGTGGCACGACGGGCATGACGTACCCGTGCTCACGCAGCCGGCGCACCACCTCGTGGGTGGCGATGGCGATGGCGCTGGCCAGCAGCGGGAACCACCACTTCGGCGCGAACAGCAGGCTGCCGATGGCCATGGCACCGAGCACGACGCCGACGGCGATCGCGGCGGGCAGATTACGGCCGGCTCGTGAGGTCTTCTTCTCCGGTGCCCCGGAGGCGGGGGCGCCGGACTCGGTGTCTGCCACGGGCGATGGTTGCTGAGCGGTCATCAGACCTCCAGCAGCTCGCCTTCCTTGTGCTTGACCAGTTCGTCGATCTGGTTGGTGTACTGGTGGGTGGACTTGTCGAGGTCCTTTTCCGCGCGGCCGACTTCGTCCTCGCCGGCCTCGCCGTCCTTCTTGATCCGCGCCAGTTCGTCCATCGCCCTGCGACGGATGTTGCGCACCGACACCTTGGCGTCCTCACCCTTGGCCTTGGCCTGCTTGACCAGGTCGCGCCGGCGCTCCTCGGTCAGCTGTGGGATCGACACCCGGATGATGCTGCCGTCGTTGGTGGGGTTCACCCCGAGGTCCGAATTGCGGATGGCGTCCTCGATCGCTTTGAGCTGCGATGCCTCATAGGGCTTGATGACGACCATCCGGGCTTCGGGCACGTTGACACTGGACAGCTGTGTGATCGGGGTCGGTGACCCGTAGTAGTCGACGACCACGCGCGCGAACATGCCGGGGTTGGCCCGCCCGGTCCGGATGGACGCCAGATCGTCACGGGCGACCGCGACGGCCTTCTCCATCTTTTCTTCGGCGTCGAAGAGAGCCTCTTCAATCATGCGCCGCTCCTCCTCATCGCTTCGCTCTGCATCGTCGCCGGCGGGATCATGCGCCGCTCCTCCTCATCGCTTCGCTCTGCATCGTCGCCGGCGGGATCATGCGCCGCTCCTCCTCATCGCTTCGCTCTGCATCGTCGCCGGCGGGATCATGCGCCGCTCCTCTTCATCGCTTCGCTCTCGGTCCCGATCGTCAGGAACTGACCAATGTTCCGATCTTCTCACCTGCGACCGCGCGGGCGATATTGCCGTTGGTCAGCAGGTTGAACACCAGGATCGGCATGCCGTTGTCCATGCACAGACTGAAGGCGGTGGCGTCGGCCACTTTCAAACCCCGGTCGATGACGGCGCGGTGGCTGATCGCCGTCAGCATCTCGGCCTGCGGGTTCTCCCGCGGGTCGTCGGTGAAGATGCCGTCGACCGCCTTGGCCATCAGCACCACTTCGGCACCGATCTCGAGGGCGCGCTGCGCGGCGGTGGTGTCGGTGGAGAAGTAGGGCAGCCCCATGCCGGCGCCGAAGATCACCACCCGGCCCTTCTCCAGATGCCGCACTGCCCGCAACGGAATGTAGGGTTCGGCGACCTGGCCCATGGTGATGGCGGTCTGCACCCGGGTGGCGATGCCTTCTTTCTCCAGGAAGTCCTGCAGCGCAAGGCTATTCATCACGGTGCCGAGCATGCCCATGTAGTCCGAGCGGGTGCGTTCCATCCCGCGCTGCTGCAGTTGGGCGCCGCGGAAGAAGTTGCCGCCGCCGATGACGACCGCAACCTGGACACCGCTGCGTACCACTTCGGCGATCTGGCGGGCCACCTGGGCGACGACGTCGGGATCCAGACCCACCGATCCGCCGCCGAACATCTCGCCACCGAGCTTGAGCAACACCCGCGAATACTTCGGGCGCAGTTCTGCAGAATGCGTCGCCGACGACTCAGCGCCGTTGGGACTGGCCGGCTCCCCCATCAGACTCCTCGTTTATTGTCAGACTCCTGGCACGAGAGTGCCATCCCGGCGACGTTCGGGACAGCACTTCTATCCTGCCTCATCGACGAAGTGTGCGGTGTCCCGGGTAACGGGGACGCCGCCGGGTCACCAGAGCACCGCGACGGCGGCGGCCGAGAATGCCAGCACCCCCACTGCCGCGAAGACCGGCCGGGCCACGGGCTGGCCCGTCCGCCGCTGTCGGGCGTTGCCCATCCCGAGCAGGCCGCCGATGACCACCAGGATGGCGAGCTTGAGCCCGATCTTCGGGTAGTTCAACACGATGCCGGCCGGCCACGGTGCGGCCAGCGCCAGTCCGGTCAGCAGCGAGAGCAGCAGCCCGTAGTCCATCACCCTGGTGGTGCGGAACCGCCGGGCCGCCGCCTCGGCCACCCATGCGCCGAACGTGACGGCGAACCCAGCGATGTGCAGCAAGACGACTACGTTGCGTAGTAGCTCCATGCCGCTCAGCGTACGACACCGCTGGTCACAGCCGCGGTAGCGGCGCAGCGTCGTTATCCCAGGTGCGCCGACAACAGCCAGGCCGCCATCGACTTGCGGCCCTTGGGTTCGTCACGCAGGTCCCCGCCGGCGAACTCGACCATCTCGGCCATTTCCGGCGGCACGTTGGCGTGGATGCGGGCGGGACGGATCTCGTCGATCACCCAGTAGGGCTCCACTGCGGCGCGCAACTCCGCCGCGGTGACCGGATGCGCGGGCCCGTTGGCCGGCATGGTGCCCGCGTCGAAGACCAGCACGAAGTACGAGGCCCCCGGGGCTGCGGCGCGCACGATCGAGCGCTGATATCCATCGCGGGCTTCGACCGGCATGGAGTGGAACAGCGTGGAGTCGACGATGGTGCCGAAGCGACCGTCGTAGCCGTCGAAGTTGCTGATGTCGGCGACGTCGAAGGTGGCGTTGGTCAGGCCCCGCTTGGCCGCCTCCGCGCGGGCCAGTTCGATCGCGGTCGGTGACAGGTCGAGACCCACCGTGGTGACGCCGCGCTCGGCCAGGTACAGCGACACCGCCGCCTCACCGCAGCCGGCGTCGAGGACGTCGCCGTGGAACTTGCCCTGTTCGATCAGCGCCGCGATCTCGGGCTGGGGCTCACCGATACTCCAGGGCGGACGGAAGCCGGAGAACTCCGCGGCCTCGCCGCGATATGCCGAATCGAAGAGATCTTCAGGTGTGCTCATACTCCAGGCTTATCAACTGGGTTGATATATGTCAACATCATTGACATGAAGGGTCTGGGCGTGGGTGATGAGCCGTTGGGCTATCTGCTGTACCGGGTGACTTCAGCGTTGCGCGCCGAGGTGTCCACCGCACTGGACCACGTCAACCTGTCGTTCCCGCAGTACATCTGCATGCGCGTGCTGTCGAAGTTCGGTGACCGAACCAACGCCGAACTGGCCCGCGACATCGGGGTGTCACCGCAGGCGATGAACACGGTGCTGCGCAGCCTGGAGGACCGTGGCCTGGTCACCCGTCCGGCCAGCGTCGCCTCCGGGCGGTCGCTGCCCGCGAACCTCAGCCGGGCCGGCGCCGACCTGCTGGCCCGCACCGATGTCGAGGTGCGCGCGGCCGAACACCGGCTGATGGTGGATCTGAACGCCGAAGAGCGACGAGAATTCCGCAGAATTCTCGTCGCCCTCGGAACCAGGAACTAGCGGGTCAGTCGACCCGTATCTCGTGGTGCTCGGTGGTCTGCCAGCCGCCGGCGATGTCGCCGTGATGGTGGCTGTGGCAACCCTTCGGCGGTGACGGCGGCAGGTCCAGCGCCGGGTTACCGTCGAAGAAGCCGACCGGCTTCATCTTGAATCCGGTGTAGTGGCACGGCATCACCGGCCAGTCCTCCGGGCACACGATGTGATGCGCACCCACGGTGTACCAGAGCACGATGTCGGTGTTCTCCAGCGGCGCATCGTCGGCCACGTACTGCGGCAGCCCCTGCGCCTCGGCGCATTGGTACATGTAGTCGCCGGCCGCGAACTTCTCGGCCGGGTCGTACTTGGTCACCCACAGGTTGTGCTGCACGAAGCGCGCCCGGTCGTAGATGTAGGAGCCCTCCTGCACCATCACCGGAACCGGGTCGCGCGGCATCAGTTTGTAGCCCACCGCAGCGCCCAGCTCGTTGATTTTCGACGGGTTGGTGACCTTCCAATACCGTCCGGTCTGCCAGTTCCAGTCCCGGGCACCCTGCGCCTCGGACGCCACCAGGGTGTCCTTGGCGATCCAGGCGTTGTGGTGCGGATTGAGCTCGGCGTCCGGCTCGACCACCGAATCCACCTCGTAGACACTGTTGTTCGGCCCGTCGATGCTCATGTCCAACCGGAAATTGAAGAAGTGCTGGTGGTTGGGCCCGTAGATGCCGGGCGCCACCAGCTTGCCCCACCGCGGGGTCTCCCCCTCCGGGATCGAGCCGGTGGTGAGCACGCCGGAGAGCTTGACCTCCATCTCGATCGAGGCGTCGTTGTACAGGTACCAGAAGAACCCGTATTCGTAGTTGCCCACCGTGCAGATCATCGAGATCACCAGTCGGCGCGACCGGCGCACCTCCACTTCGCCGGTGCGGAAATCGGTGTGCTTCCAAGAGATTCCGTAATCCTCTTCGTGCATGCAGATCGCGTTGGGGATCACCACCGCATTGCCGTCGGAGTCGTGCACCGTACCGTCGAAGTAGAAGATCTCACCCAGGCAGTCACAGCCGAGGGTCAACGGGTTCGCCGAGAACCCCATGCCGACCTCGCCCATGTCGAAGACGTTCTTGTTCCAGTGGGTGGGCGAGGTGTCACCGTAGGGCACCACCATCTCTGAGAGCGCCGCCCGGTACATGATCGGGCGCACCGTTCCCCGGTCGTTGTAGGTGATCTCGTGCAGGGTCAGCCCCTCGCGCGGGTTGAACCCCACTCGCAGCGACCACTTCTGCCACTGCACCTTCCACCCGTCGACGGTGAAGCTCGGACCGTCGGGCTGGGTGATATCGATGGTCTTCACATCGTCGCGGAACTGCGTGAACGCCGGCCGGTTGTCCTCACTGAACATGAACTCCGGTGAGTAGTTGCCCGCCTTCGGCGGCAGCGGCACCACCCCGTGGTCCTCGACCTCGAGGACCTTCATCGCGTCCAGGTCGAACGTGACGATCACACCCTCCACCGGACGGGCGTAGCCGTGCTCGGAGGGCGCCGCCCGCATGAACGTCAGCGGCCGGCAGATCAACGGTGAATTCTCGTAATGGTCCTGCGCGCCGTAGTAGCCGGCAGGCCAGGGATCGATCATCGCCAGATCGAAATCGGTGATGCCGCGCTTGCGCATCGCCTCCTGCCAGCGTGGGTCGGCGCGGACCACCTCCTCCACGCCGGTCATGTGCTCCACCAGGTACGACGGGAACCGGCCGGGAACGGCCGCCCAGCTCTCCACCACCCGTGCGGTGATGTCGACGACGGATTCGTAGATCATCTTCGCCGCGCCGTCGTACATGGTGATGAATGCCCGCCGCGGCACCTCGGTCATCGACGTGAAAGTCAACTGCGCGTTCTTGTCCGGCTCTGCGAGCTGGATCATGACGAACTTCAGTGTCGGCGTGGCATATTCGGACTCCTTGACGACAGCGGCGGCCGCTTCGATCTCTGCCCCGCTCAGCGGGTCGAGAGGGTAACAGGCGCGGTCGCCGGTCGTTCCCGTGCTCAGCACGGTGCTGTCCATGGTCATTGTGGGTTAAACCGCCTCAGGGCTTGGTGATTCGGACTTCTTGAGATCCAGCACGGCCAGGTGGGCCAGTGCGTCTTCTTGGTTCATCTTGTGTGCGGAGCGACGTCCGAAGAAGTAGACGATGACGCCGAGGGCGAACATGCCCACCGAGATGCCGCCGGTCCACACCATCCAGGTCGAGTCGGGGACATCTTTGATCCACGACTTGGCGAACGAGTAGTAAACGCCGCCGATGGTGCCGAGCGTGCCGACGACCACGGCGATCCACACACCCACCATGCCGCCGGGGATCCGCCAGAACTTCTCGGTGGCATAGCGATCGGCGTACTTCTTGCGGGCGATCAGAACCGGGAACAGGAAGAAGAACCCGGACAGCAGCCACACGGTGGACAGGCCACCCTGCAGGAACACGGTGACGTTGGCCATGCTGCTCTGCGAGTACAGCCCGACCAGGATCAGCGAGGACAGCACGCCCTGGATCAGGATGGCGGTCACCGGGTTACGCGTGCGCGGGTTGAGGTGGGTGAAGATGCGCGGGAGGTGACGTTCCAGGCCGGAGACGAAGATCAGCCGGGAGTAGGTGACCTGGTAGGTCATCAACGCCACGAACACGATGCCGGCCAGCACGATGGCGCAGACTTCCATCACGCCCTTGGGCGCGGCGGTGCCCAGCATGCCGATGACACCGGTGACCGGGTCGATCTGGTCCGACGGCAGCACCATCATGGTGCCCAGCGTGGTCAGCAGGTAGATCGCCACCAGCGCAGCCGATCCCCAGATCACCATCTTGGGCCCGCTCTTGCGCACCGACAGGAACTCCGCACCCATGTTGTAGGGAGTCTCGACGCCCAGCAGGTACAGCAGCACGGTGCCGTAGAGGAAGCCGGCTTCGGCGAAATTGGGTACCAGGGCGTCGTGCACGCTGAATGGCGTTCCGGAGCCGTTCTTGAGCGCATAGGTCAGACCGGCGACGAAGATGACCAGGGTCAGCACGCCGTAGATGACGAAGACGATGTTCATCACCCGCTGGTTGGCGGCCAGCCTCGCCAGCGACAGGCCGATGACCCCCACAGGATCGCCACCTGCAGGATGATGCTGAGCGTCAAGCCCAGTTCGGCGTGGAAGGCGAGCAGCACGAACTGCAGGATGATCGCCGGCGAGGATGCGGCGTTGAGGATCACCGGGATCCAGGACAGGTAGCCGCCGATGAAGCCCCACGTCTCGCCCATGGTCCGGGTGGCCCAGATGTACACACCGCCTTGGCCGGGCCACAGGTTGCCCAGTTCAGCGACCGCCATGCCCGCGGGCACCAGGAAGGTGAGAATGCCCAGCACCCACATCGGGATCGCTGTCCAGCCACCGGCCGCCATCACCGATGAGCCGGTGAGCCAGCAGATGATGAAGACATAGGTGGCGACCAGGCCGTAGGTGGTCATCACCTTGGGCAGGATCTGCTCAGGGACCAGCTCTGTGGTCAGCAGCTTGTCACGCTGAGCCGACGCCGGAGCATCGAGTTCTTGCGTCATACGTGTTTCTCCCAATCCCGCTTAGAGGCAGTTGATTCCGCTAGGGGCAGTTGATCAATTGATGATCTGTCCGTCTCTCATCCGGACGACACGGCTCGCTTCGTCGGCCACCGTGGGATCGTGGGTGCTCGCGACGACCGTGACGCCCAGCGTCGAACACAGGTCGCGCAGCATGCGCACCACCGTCTCCCCGTGCGGTGGTCGAGATTGGCCGTCGGCTCGTCGGCGAGGACGAGCGTCGGGTTGCTGATCAGTGACCGCGCTATCGCGGTGCGCTGCTGTTCACCGCCCGACATCTTGGTCGGCTGGTGGTGCACCCGGTGGCTCAAGCCCACCAGGTCAAGCAGTTCCAGTGCCCGCTGGCGCAGCGACTTGCGGTCGTAGGGCTCGAACATCAGCGGCAGTTCCACGTTCTCGACCGCCGACAGGAATGGGATCAGGTTGTAGCTCTGGAAGATGAAGCCGATGGTGTCGTGCCGTAACGCGGCGAACTGGCTTTCGGTCAGTTTGGCGGTGTCCCGCCCGGCGATCGTCACCGAGCCCTTGGTGGGCCGGTCCAAACCGCCGATGATGTTCAGCAAGGTCGACTTGCCGCTACCACTCGGACCCATCAAGCACACGAACTCACCTGGCATGACGGTCAATTCGGCGGCGATCAACGCCTTGACGACTTCGTCACCCAGCTTGTGCAACTTCCAGACATCGCTGATCTCGATCACCGGCGTCGGCTCGGGGGCCGGCACAGCCTCGGGCGTGGCGTCTTCGACTGCGGTCATGGTTAGCCTCCGGTCGACAGGGAACGAATGGGTGGACGCGACGCCGCGTTCCACGTGGGAATGATGCTGGTGGCCAGTGCGGCGACGATGCTCACGACGACGGCGATCACCGCGCCGAGGCCCAGCCCTGCCGCCGACACCCCGGTGGGGACCAGGCCGAGCATCGCCAGCACCACGGCGGCCACCACCGCCAGCACCACACCGAGCAGCGCGCCCAGGGTGGCTCCGACCGCCGGCTCGACCAGCAGTGCCGCGATGACCGGCCGACGCGGCACGCCGGTGGCCCCGAGCACCCCAAGTTCACGGGTGCGATGGGCGATGGTGCGGGTGGTGGCCACCGCCACCTCCACCACGCCCACAAGCAACACGGTGATGGCGATCAAGATGACGGCCCTGCCGATTTCGGCGGCATGGCCCAGCGAGGCCGACTGGGCGCGGATACCGGCCGACATCGCGAAGACGATGACGACCAGAAACGCGCCGGTGGCCGTGGTCACGATCGGCAACACCATCTCGCGGACCCGGCGCCGGGCGGCCAGCCAGCCGTAGGACAGTCCATGGGCGATCATCAGCGGGCTCCGAGCAGGTCGACGGGCCGCTGTTGCAGCAGCCGGTGTACGGGAATGAGGGCGCCGACGATCGCCATCGCGGGCAGGAACCCGGCCACCATGCCGGCCGCCTGCAGCCATGCGATCGGGGTGGCGATACCCGGAATCACCAGGGCCACCGCGATTCCGGCGGTCAGCACGCCCAGGACATAGGCCGCCACGAACACGACGGCGGATTCGACGAGGAAGAAGTAGAGCACCTCGTCGGCCAATCCGATGCTGGACATGATGCCGAACTCGCGACGCCGCTCCTGCACGGCGGCCAGGAACGAGGACACCGCGATGATGAATCCCAACACCAGCCCGATGATCGAGATGATGCCGAGTGTCGAGCCCGTCACCTTCCCCGAGAACAGGGCGGAGAATTTCTGGTCGAAGGTCAGCGGACCCGAGCCGCCGACGGTGTCGTAGATCAGGCCGGCCCCGGCGGGATCCGGTTTGACCGAGGGATCAGCCGTCGAGGGCAAGCCGACGGCGCCGCCGAAGGTGGCACCCAGACTGCGACTCTTCTCCTGTCCCGCCGGCGCGAACACCGTCCACCATCCGTGATCGCCGACCACCGACTGCGCGAGCGCAGTGGCCACCGTGACCGACTGGCCGTCACCGCGGATCCCGATGGTCAGCTCCTGGCCGCCGACCCCGATCCGGTCACCGTCGCGCACCCCGAGCCGCTGCGCGACGGCGGATCCCAAAACTGCTTGCCCGGAAGCTATCTCGTCGCTCCCGCGCAGCGATACCGGCTTCCCGTTCACGGTGGTCGTACCGGACAGCGTCTTGACCGCGCGCCACCCCTCGGGGCTCGTGATCGCCGGTGCGGGGCCGTCGGCCACCAGGGCCTGCACCTCGCTGTCGTAGTGCACCCCCGCGGCGGGCACCGCCCACAGTTGCGCCCCGCCGAGGACATCGGTCACCGAATCCGCCCCGGTGATCGCGAAACTCGACGAGATGGTGCGCACCACCATCACACACGTGATGGCCAGCGCGATGCCGAGAACAGACAGCACGAAGCGCTCGGGCCGTCGACGGATATTCGCCCACGCAAACCGGAGCAGACACACAAGTGTGTTGTTCCCGGAAGAGGTGGCGATCGCCGATGGTCGCGAAATCAACGTGGACGCAGTGGTTTCCACACCGAACATATTCAGCGTGGCCTGTTTCGCGCACCGGAGCCAAAGATGTCAGCCCGGTTAAGTCAGCAATGGTGTTGTTAATTCGAGGTATCCGCGCCAAACAGGCGGGCACCTGGGTGGCGGTTGCCGGCGGCGCATATCCGCGGTGACGGGTCCACCTGGGCCGACGGCCGGCACCGTCGGCAGCGAAGGGCCGAAAGGTAGCCCCCAATTTCCGGCCCGGCCCGTTTAGGCTCCGACGGTTTGAGGGCACGGTGTCGCCCAGACGAGCGACGCCGCGCCACCGAGATGAGCACAGAAGATGGGGTGACCGGCAGCGTGGACATCGCCGCGAGCGGCGCGAGGTATGGATCGCGTCGCCAACTCACCGGGTATCAGCGCGATCTCTGGATGGTCGCCGACCTGTTCCCCGACGTGCCCTGCTACATCTCCGGGTTGCAGGCACACCTGGTCGGCGACATCGACATCGACCTGCTCATCGCGTGCTACCGCAGGGCCTGGCAACGCCATGACGGAATGCGGGTGCGGTTCGGCGTCGCCGACGGGGTGCCCTATCAGGAATTCGCCGCCGCCGACACCCTCCGACCCAGGATTGACGTCCTCGATCTGTCCGGACACGCCGATCCGGTGGCCGCAGCCCGAGCGGTGGTCCAGGCCTCGATGGATTCGGCGATCGACCTGCGCGACGGCCGGGTACCCCTGGAGCTCACCCTGCTGCGGGAGAGCCCCACCTCCTACCGGGTGTTGCTGCGCTCGCACCACATCGCCACCGACGCCACCGGGTTGTTCATCCTCGCCGCCCACATCCTGGCCGAATACAACATCATCGCCACCACCGGTGAGCCGGCCGACGTGCCCGGGTCGTCGTTCCTGGACTGCGTGGACCGGGCCCATGACTACCGTCAGTCCGAGCAGTGGCTCGCCGACCGCGACTTCCTGGTCGCCCAGGCCGGCGACGCCAACCCCGTCCTGTTCGACCGGCCCGGTGTGGAACTCGCTCGCGTCGCCCGCTACCGCTGCGAGCTGCCCCGGGCGTTCGCCGATCGGGTCCGTGCCGCCGGCCTGCCGTTCTTCCCGTACCTGTGCACCATGGTCGGCACCTACCTGGCCAACGTGCTGCGCAGCGACGACATCACCGTCGGAATTCCGCTGAACAACCGCATCGGCGCCGAGATGGGCGTCGCCGGCGGCCATCTGGCCAACACCCTGCCGCTGCGCGTCGAACTCGGCAACGACGCCCGGTTGGCCGATGTGGTGGCCGACGTCAAGCGGCGGGTGCAGGACACCAAGGCCCGCCAGCGATTCGCCCTCGGCGACCTCATGACCGAATTGCGCCGCGCGGGCGGCGATCCCGGCCCGCTGTTCGACGTCACGGTCAACTATCTGCGGCTGCCGCAGGTCGCCGCGCTGTCACCGATCGTCGACACCGTGGACGGCCTGCCGCAGGGCTCCGATGTGCTGACCCTCGCCGTGCACGTCCACGAGTTCGACGAGGACGGCCCGATGGAGCTGATCTTCGACTACGCCACCGACGTGTTCGACGAGGACTATCCGATCGAGGCGGTCGAGCGCCAGCTGAAGACCTTGTTGGATGCCGGGCTGGACGCGCTGGACGACGATCCGATGACGCTGCCGTTGGCCCGGGCAGACGAGTACGGCACCCTCGTCGACCACCTTCGCGACACCGCGGTGCCCTACGACAGCACGGTCAGCGTGATCGACCGGATCGTCGACCAGGTCGTCCTGACCCCCGAGGCACCTGCCCTGCTGACGGCCGGCTGCCCCGCAGTGACCTATGCCGATCTCGGGGTCCGGGTCGCCGATATGAGCGCGCGACTGCGCGAGCGCGGGGTTGGCCCGGGCGACCGGGTCGGGGTGCTGATGGATCGCAGCCCCGACGTGGTGATCGCGATCCTGGCGGCCCTACACACCGGCGCGGCCTACGTTCCGGTCGACCCGCGCTTCCCGGTCGAGCGGATCACCGCGGTGCTGCGCGACGCGGCGGTGGCGGTGGTGATCACCGACGACACCGGACGCCGCGGCCTCGAGGGGTTCGCCGTCGTCGTGCCGGGTCGGGCAATCACGGCACAGACACTCGGACCGTCGCCGGCCTCGGGCGCCGACCTCGGCTACGTCATCTATACCTCCGGTTCCACCGGTCAGCCCAAAGGTGTTGCTGTCGAGCATCATTCGGTCATCAACCGGCTGGACTGGATGCAGCGCCGCTACCCGATCGGTCCCGGCGACGTCATCCTGCACAAGACCTCCATCTCCTTCGACGTCTCGGTCTGGGAGTTGTTCTGGTGGGCGATGCACGGCGCCGCGGTGGCGTTGGCCCCGCCCGGTGCCGAGAAAGACCCGCGCGAGATCCTCGACACGATCTGCCGGTCCCGGGTCACCGTGGCGCATTTCGTCCCGTCCATGCTGACACCGTTGCTCGATCTGCTCGAAGAGTCGCCGGACGCCGCCGACCGGGCCGCCACCCTGCGACTGGTGTTCTGCAGCGGTGAGGCGCTGCGCCCGCGGCAGGTGGTCCGGTTCAACCGCGCGTTCGCCCACCTCGGCGAGCGGGCACCACGGCTGGTCAACCTGTACGGGCCGACCGAAGCCACCGTGGACGTCTCCTACTTCGACTGCCCGACCGATCCGGTTCACCCACCCCGCCGGGTGCCGATCGGCCGACCGATCGACAACACCCGGTTGTACGTGCTCGGCGCGGCCGGCGATCCGCAGCCGACCGGTGTTCCCGGCGAGCTCTGCGTCGCCGGGGCCGGCGTGGCCCGCGGCTATCTGGGCCGTCCCGACCTGGAGCGGGAACGTTTCGTCGCCGATCCGTTCCACCCGGGCGAACGGATGTATCGCACCGGCGATCTGGCCCGCCGACTGGCCGACGGCCAGCTCGAATTCCTCGGGCGCATCGACCGGCAGGTGAAGGTGCGGGGCAACCGCGTGGAGCCGGCCGAGATCGAGAATGCCATCACCGAACTGCCCGGGGTGCGCGACGCCGTCGTCATCGCTGACCAAACACCCTCTCGCGGCACCTACCTGACTGCCTTCTACACCGGCGCAGCGGATCTGAGCGCCAGCGGGCTGCGCGCCCTGCTGGCTCGGCGACTGCCGGAATACATGATCCCCGCGCAGCTGCGACGGGTCGACAGCATTCCGCTGACGGCCAGCGGCAAGGCCGACCGTGCGGCGCTGCTGGCCGGGTGCGGCCAGCCCACCCCGCCCAGCCGCCTGCCCGAGATGCTGACCGACGTCCAGGCCGCCCTGGTCTCGGTGTGGCAGGAGGTACTGGATACCGAGTCGGTGTCGGTCCACGACAACTTCTTCGATCTCGGCGGTGACTCGATCCTCACCCTGCGGGTCAGGGCGCTGGCCGAAGCGCGCGGCATCCTGCTCGACAGCCGCGACATCGCCCGGTATCCGACCGTCGCCGAGCTGGCCGCCCACGCCGTCGTCGGCTCGGATCCGATCCCGCCGGCGCGCCCGTTCGAGCTCGTGGCCGCCGTGGACCGAACGAAGCTGGGCCACCTCGCGGACGCCTATCCGTTGACCCGCCTGCAACTGGGCATGCTGTTCCACAGCGGCGAGCAGCCGGGATCTTCGACCTATCACGACGTGTTCCGGTACAGCCTGCGCATGCCGTGGCAGGAGCGGGCCTGGCGGGCCGCGCTGGATCGCGCGGTGGCCCGGCACCCGATGTTGCGCACCTCCTTCGATCTGACCGGCTGCACGGAGCCGGTGCAGCTGGTCCATCCGAAGGCCGCGGCGCATTGCGATGTCGTCGATCTGCGGGCCGCCGACCTTGCCGATGCCGAAACTGTGCTGCGCGAGCATGTCCGCGAGCGCCGTCACCGCCGATACCGGCTGGATCAGCCCGGGCTGTACCACTTCGGGGTGCATCTGTTAACCGATCGTGTCGACGTCGTATTCGCCTTCCACCACGCGATTCTGGACGGCTGGAGCGTCTCGACGCTGCTGGCCGAGATCCTGCAGGACTACCGACATCTCGGCGGTGCCGCCGTGCCGGCGGTGGACAGCGTGGACCTGCCGTCGTTCGCCGAATACGTGCGCGCCGAACGGGACGCACGGTGCGACCCCGACGACCGTCGGTTCTGGCTGCGATCCCTCGCCGAGGCGGAGGCGACCCGGATTCCCGGCATGCGCGGGCGGCTGGCCGCGGCCGGTCCCGCACCCGAACAGCCGGTCCGCAGTGTGCTGCCGGTCCCCGAATCCCTGGCCGCCCAGGTGGTCCGGGTGGCGGCGGCCGAGCACCTCCCGGTCAAGTCGTTGTATCTGGCGGCTCACCTGATCACCGTGGGAGTGTTCGCAGGCCGTCCGGACGTCGTCTCGGGTGTGGTGACCCACGCCCGGCCACAGCGCGCCCATGCCGACCGGGCCATCGGCCTGTTCCTCAACACCGTTCCGCTGCGCGTCGACATTTCCTCGACGACGTGGCGGTCGGTGGTTCACGCCGCTTTCGACGCCGAGCGAACCGGCGCATCGCACGCCCGCTACCCGCTCGCCGACATCCAGCGCGACACCGACCTGGCGCTCGACGTGGCCTTCAACTACGTGAACTTCAACCGGGCCGCCACCGCGCTGCGTGCCCTCGAGGTCGACCTGCTCGAGGTGGAGGTCAACGAGGACACCAACTTCGGCCTGCTGGCCACCGTGTCCCGCGATCCGCGTGACGGCACCGTCACGGTGCGGCTCGACGGCGACCCGGCGCGCTACACCAGTGCGCAACTCGAACAGCTCGGTACGGCGTATCTGTCTGCCTTACAGCACATCTGCACCGATCCCGACGGACCGGTGCAGTTCGCCACGACCTCCGGCCGCGAGGTCGCCGCGCCGGCCGAGCCGACCACGATCGAGACGGTCGTCACCCGGTTCGCCGATCAGGTTCGACGGCAACCGGATGCGGTGGCCCTGCGCTTCGCCGACTCCCGCGTGACCTACGCGCAGCTGGATGCGATGGCCGACCGCGTCGCGGCCGGACTGCTGGCCCACGGAGCACGACCCGGCGACCGGGTGGCATTGAGCACCGATCGAGGCCCCGGGCAGATTGCCGCGGTGCTGGGCATCACCCGTACCGGCGCTGCCTGCGTGCCGATCGACAACGCCTATCCGCCGGCCCGGCAGGCGGCCATGCTCTCCCAAGCCGCGCCCGCCGTGGTCGTCGCGGACGCAACCGTCGACACCGGCCGCTGGCCGCGACTGAACCTGGCGGATCTGCTGGCCACCCCGGGAGGAACCGCCGCAGTGCCGCCGGTAGGGCTCGAGCACCCCGCCTACGTGTTGTTCACGTCGGGTTCCACCGGAACCCCCAAGGGCGTGGTGATGTCACACCGCGCCTTGGGAAATCTGGTCCGCTGGCAACTTTCGGTGCCCAGCGGGTGGTGTGCCGAGACCGGGCGGGCCCCGTCGACGGTCCAGTTCGCGCCGTTGTCGTTCGACGTCGCATTCCAGGAGATCTTCTCCACTCTGTGCGGTGGCGGCACCCTGCTGCTGATCAACGAGGAACTGCGCCACGATCTGCCCGCCCTGCTGGGCGTTCTCGACGCCGCCGGTACCGAGCGGGTGATCTTGCCGTATGTCGCGCTGCAACCACTGGCCGAGATCGCGGTGTCCCGTGGGTCGGTGCCAGGCGGGCTGCGCATCATCGTGTCCTCCGGTGAACAGTTGCGGATCACCGAAGAGATCCGGCAGCTATGTGCCGCCATCGACGGTGCGGTGCTGGAGAACCAATACGGACCGACCGAGACCCACGTCGTCACTCACGAGACCATGACCGGTGACCCGCACGACTTTCCGGTGCTGCCGCCGGTCGGCAAGCCGATCGACCACGTCAGTGTGCTGGTCCTCGACGGCGCCCGGCGTCCGGTCCCCGACGGGGCGCCGGGCGAACTGTGGATCACCGGCGCCGCACTGGCGCAGGGCTACCTGAACCATCCGGACCTCACCGCCGAAGCGTTCCAACGCATTCCGGCGGCGGCCGGGCGGGCGGCCTATCGCACCGGAGATCTCGGCCGACGGTTGCCCGACGGGCGGATCCTCCTCGACGGCCGGCGCGGTACCCAGGTCAAGGTCCGTGGACACCGCGTCGAGCCGATGGAGGTCGAGATCGCGTTGGTGCGGGCCGCAGCGGAGCTGCCGGTCTCCGAGGTGGCGGTCGTCGCCCGCACGACAGACGAACAATCCAGCGCTGCAACACACTTGGTCGCATTCCTGGTCGGCGACCGCGACCAGGAGGTCACCGGCCGACTGGAACAGGCACTGCGCGACACGTTGCCCGGGCACCTGGTTCCCAGCCGGTTCGAGTGGCTCGACGCCCTGCCGCGCACGCCCACCGGCAAGCGGGCGGACGCGGCGCTGGCCGCGTTGCCGCTGTCGACGGCGCCGGTAGCCCACGTCGAACCCAGGGATGCCCACGAGGTGACGATCGCCGGACTGATGGCGGACGCGCTCGGGGTGCCGCGCGTCGGAGTCCTCGACGACTTCTTCACTCTCGGCGGGACGTCGCTGTCGGCGGTGCGGCTGATCGTCGGTATCGAACAGCGCTACGGGGTGAGCATCCCGATGTCGGCGCTGGCGGCCGGGCCCAGCGTTGCCGACCTGGCCCGGCGGGTGCGACACCGGAGCCCAACGCCGGCCGACCCGGTGGTGGCGCTCGAACCGGCCGGTGACCGGGCGCCGCTGTTCCTGGTGCATCCGATCGGTGGCACGGTGCTCTGTTACTCCGATCTGGCCCGGCACCTGCCGGCCGGGCAGCCGTTGTACGCCCTGCAGGCCGGTGGCATCGAGCCGGGCAGCGCCACAATGGCTTCGGTGCCGCAGATGGCGACCGACTACCTGCGGGCCATCCGCCGGGTTCAGCCGCGCGGCCCCTACCACATCGGTGGCTGGTCACTGGGCGGGCTGATCGCATTCGAGATGGCCCGCCAACTGTCCGAACAGGGCGACCACGTCGGGTCACTGATTCTCATCGACACCATGACTCTGGACCCCGCAGCGCACACCGATGTGACTGCTCGACAGCTGTATTCGTTCTTCCTCGCCGAGCTGATGTGGACGGCGGTGGGGTCCGACGCCGCCGCCACGGCCCTGCCGCCGGGCGTCGACTGCGACGAGGCCGCGCTCGACCACATCCTCGCGGTGGCTGTCGAGCACGCGGTGCTGCCCGGCCCCGGGGCGCGCGAGCTGCTGCGCCGGCTACTTGACACGTTCCGGGCCTGCTGGCGCGCCGGGGCGCACTACCGCCCCGCACGCTGCGACGTGGATGCGGCGCTGTTCCGGGCCACCGAACCGCTACCGGAGCTACTGCGGCGGGCCCACGATGCGGCCGGTTCGCACTACGGTGAGGCGACCAACGGGTGGGATCGCTACGTCGGCGGCCGGCTGGACGTGGTCGAGGTACCCGGCGACCACCTCACGATGGTCACCGAACCTCATGTGGCTGTGCTGGCGGCCGCGATCGCCGAGCATGTCGCCACCCGCGCCGGCGCCCTGGAGATGACGTCATGACCGATTCGGCGATTGTCGTCGGCGCCGGGATCGGCGGGTTGACCGCGGCGGCGGCGCTGTGCCGAGCGGGCGTGGCGGTGACGTTGTGCGAGCGAGCACCGCAGCTGCGGGCGGCCGGATTCGGCCTGGCCGTGCAGAGCAATGCGATGAACGCGCTGCGCACCCTGGACCTCGGTGTCGATGCCGCGTTGCTGGAGGCGGGCAGCCAGGTCACCACGTTCAGCTTCCGCACCGCAGCCGGCACACTGCTGCGCCGCGTCGACCTCTCCCCCTTGGACACCACCCTCGGCGCACCCTCGGTGGTGTTGGCCCGCAAGGACCTCCATGATGTCCTGCTGGATTCGGCGGGCAGCGGTCTGCAGGTGCTGACCGGGGCTGAGGCCGTCGGCTTTGAGCAGGACTCCGGCGGCGTGACACTGCGGCTGGCCGACGGACGCCGCCTGGACGCGGACGTGCTGATCGGCGCTGACGGCATCAATTCGGCCGTCCGCTCACAGTTTCACGGTGTGCAGCAACCCCGCCCGGCGAACTTCGTGTGCTGGCTGGCGCTGGCCCGGTGTACCCCCGCGATGCTGGCGCCGGGAGAATCGATCCATTTCTGGGGCGCCGACATGCGGTTCGGCCTGCACGACTGTGGACACGGCACGGTCTACTGGTGGGCCACCATGTCCACCGACGCGGCGCTGGCCGCGCACTGGCCACACGGCAAAGCCGACCTCCTGCGCAGACTCGCCCAGTGGCACCCGGGGATCACCGAGATCGTTTCCGCAACAGAGGAATCCGCCATCCTCACGGTGCCCGCGGTGGATCGCGAACCTTTGCGTCACTGGGGTGAAGGGCGCGTCACGCTACTCGGCGACGCGGCCCATCCGATGCTGCCGAGTCTGGGCCAGGGCGCCAATTCGGCGATCGAGGACGCGGTGGTCCTCGCCCACATGCTGAGCGTGCATCCGGACCCTCGGCAGGCGCTGCGCAGCTACGAGCAGCATCGCATCCCCCGCACCACCGAGCTGGTCGACGGGTCACGCAGGCTCGCCCGCATCGAGGAGAACACCAACCCGGTGGTCCTGGGGATTCGACGCCGGCTCATCCGGCACGCCGGCGAGCGGACCGTGCACGGCTTCATGGCCAAGCCGATGACCTGGCCTGGGTTCGGTGACACCGCCGACAAGACGGCGCTGCCCCGGCGCCTGTCGGCGCTGGAGCGCTGGCACTGGACCGCCGACCGGGTCTCGCCGCTGAACATCTGCGCCCGGGTCCGTATCGAGGGTCGCGTCGCCGCAGCCGAAGTGGAGGCGGCCCTGAATGTCCTGGCGCACCGGCACCCGATGTTGCGGGCGGCGATCCACGGCCGGTCATTTCGGCCCACGGCACAGCACACCATCCCGTTGCGCACCGTCGACGGCGGCTGCTGGCGCACCGAGGTCGACCGCGAATTGCAGGCGGCGTTCGACGGGTGCGGCCCGCTGCTTCGTGCCACGCTGGTCTCGACCGGTCCCGGCGTACACGACGTGCTGCTCACCTCGACCTATGCGATCGCCGACGGGGTCGCCATGATCACGTTGTGCCGTCAGCTCGTGGAGTTGCTCGCCGGGGCCGATTCCACCCGGTGGCATCCTGAGATCCCGGCGTCGCCGGCACCGGAGGTATTGCTGCCCAAGCAGTTTCAGGGGCTTCGCGGCAAGCTCCGCGCACTGGGCCGGATGGCCGCCGACGCGGCCGGGCAGCGCGGCGGCGCGCCGATGTTGCGGCTGGCCCCGAGCGAGGCGGTGCCTGCCGCCCGGCGCCGCAGCCGGCTGGCGCATCGCACCATCGCCGGTGGCGGATTCCAGCACCTGATGCGGCAGTGCCGCAGCGGCGGGCTGCTGCCGGAATCGGCGATCGCAACCGCGTTGGCGATCGCGGCGATCCACGAAACAGACTGCCGGCGTGGATGTTTGGCGGTCAGCGTATCGGTGCCGTTTCGGAAACACCTCACGCCGGAACCCGCAGCAGATGCGACGGGTAGTTTCCAGGCGATGGTGGCGATCCCGATCTGCTGCGAATCGGGCGGCTCGCTGTGGGAGGCCGCACCACCGGCCGACGCCCGGCTGCGGACCGCGATCGAGCGTCGTCATCATCTGGCCAACCTGCCCCTGCTGGGGGCGCTGGCCACCATCACCCCGACGTTCACCGATCGGGTCGTCGGGGCACTGGATGCCGGTGGTCCGGGCAATCTCTGCATGAGCCTGGTCGACGCCGCGGACTTCCCGGCCCGCATCGGCGGTCTGCGGTTGTCCGGCATCCAGGTGGTGTCCGGGATGTCCATCAGCGGCTATCTGATCCTCTACGCCACCATCGGACGCGACGAGTTGTCGCTGAACCTCGGCTACGTCGACGGGATCATCACCGCCGAGCGCGCCGAGGCGCTGATGGACGGTGTCGTCGACGCGTTATCCGCCGACGACGTTGTCGGACAACGGCTTGCGCTGTGACCCGTCGATGCGCGGCCATGGCTTGGCCGCCTCCAGCTCGTAAGCCAGCTCCAACAGCCGGCGCTCGTGGCCGATCGGTGCGGACAGCATCATCCCGACCGGCATGCCGGAAGCGGACTGGGCCATCGGCAGCGAGATCGCCGGCTCGCCGGTGGCGTTCTGCAGCGGGGTGAACGCCACCCAGTCGACCAGCCGATCGATGATCTGCTGATAGTCCGCGGTCGGGTCGAGGTGCCCGATCCGGGGCGTCTCCTCGGCCAGCGTCGGCGTGAGCAGGATGTCGTAGGTGCGATAGAACTTGGCGGTGACCCGGCGCAGCCGGCTCAGCCGCGCGATCGCGACCGGCAACCGGTGCAGGTTGCGACTGGCGTACCGGTCGAGCCCCAGCGTGAGATTGTCCAACTTGGTTCGGTCGAAGGACTCTCCGAATGTCCGCTGCCCGGTGCGCACCATGGTCATCGCCAACAGCGACCAGTACAGCAGGAAGTCGTCGACGAAGTAGCTCGGCACCGGGTTGTCGTCGAGATACTCGACCTGGTGACCGAGCCCGCCGAGCAGTTCGGCACTCTGCAAGGTGAGTTCGCGGATACTCGGACCGGCCTGCCGGTTGACCGACTGGGTGACGACGGCGATCCGCAGCCGCCGGCTGCTCGGGCCGGTCACCGCACCGATCGGTGGCAGCCGGCGGTTACGCCAAATATGTTCGGCCTCACGGTAAAACGCGGCGGTGTCGCGCACCGACCGGGTCAGGACGCCGTCGTTGACGATGCGGACCGGCATCTGCCGGGTCATCTTGTCCAGCGGTAACCGGCCACGTGACGGCTTGAGGCCGACCAGCCCGTTGCACGCGGCGGGGATCCGGATGGACCCGCCCCCGTCGTTGGCGTGGGCGATCGGCACCACTCCGGCGGCGACGAAGGCCCCCGACCCCGACGACGACGCCCCAGCCGTGTAGTCGGTGTCCCACGGATTGCGCACCGCGCCGAGCCGGGGGTGTTCGGCCGAGGCGCTGAAGCCGAACTCCGACAATTGGGTCTTGCCGAGCGGGATCAGTCCGGTGGCCAGGAAGAACCGGGCGAAGTCGCCGTGGCCGGGTTGCGGACGCGGGTCCCACGCGTCGGTGCCCTGCATGGTCGGCATGCCCTCGACGTCGACGTTGTCCTTGATGAATGTGGGGACGCCGTCGAAGTACCCCCCATCGCGAGTACCGGCGTGGGCGCGGGCCAGCGCCTGGTCGAATGTTTCGTGGGCCAGTCCGTTGAGGATCGGGTTGACCGCCTGGGTCCGGGCGATGGCGGCTTCGACGAGTTCTGGCCGGGACACTTTGCCGGTGCGCAGGGCGTCGACCAGGGCCACCGCGTCGAGGTCGCCGAGCGCGTCGTCGCCGAAGGCGTGCACATGCTGCATTCACCCGACGCTAGCAGGCACGTGTTCAATAGCGGCCCGACTCACCGACCCCGTGGCCGCGCCTGCGAATCAGGGCAACGTCGGCGCCGGCCGTGGCAGTGGACTGGCCCCTTCCGGGCGCAGCCCGTCGAAAATGATGGCGAGGTAGCGCTGCCACAGATCCGGAGCCGGATCCGGCAGGTTCTCCACGACGTGGACCGGCGCACACATCAGCAGGAAGACATCCGCCCCGGTGATGTCGGGACGGATCGCGCCCGCTTCACGCGCCCGCACGACGAGGGTCTCGATGCAGATCTGGAGTGCTCGACTGGCCGCCGCCACCCGGGCGTCGCCGGCACTGGCCACTTGCAGGAACGTCAGGTCGTGTTGGCGACGCTGGTCTGCGGCCACGGTCAGGAACTCGAGCAACGCTGCACCCGGATCCGGTGCCTGCGCGAGCTGTTCGGCTACCGCGATGAGTGCGGCGATGTGACCGACAACGATCCCCGCGATCAGGTCTTCTTTGGTGGCGAAGTGGCGGAATACCGTGCCCTTCGCGACGCCGGCGCGGCGCGCGATGTCGGCGACCGAGGCGGCGGGGCCGCGCTCGGCGAATTCCTGCTCAGCTGCGGCCAGCAGCGACTCCCGGTTGCGGGCCGCATCCACCCGGAGCGGTCGATCAGGCGCGGTCACCCCGCCCACCCTACCAACTTGACCGCCCAGTCATCTTGTTGTTATCGTCGGCCAAGGCAATATGACCAGTTGGTCAACTTATCCTGGCCGCTGATCCCAGGCTCGATGCGTTTGGAGGCGTCATGCAATTACAGGGTGCTACCGCGTTGGTCACCGGCACCAACCGCGGACTGGGTCACCACTTCGCCGCGGAATTGCTGCGGCGGGGTGCAAAGGTCTACGCCACGGCGCGGCGTCCTGAACTCATCGACGTCCCGGGTGCCGAACTCGTGACCCTGGACATCACTGACCAGGCATCGATCGACGCGGTCGCAGAACTCGCCGGCGACGTCGATGTGCTGATCAACAATGCCGCTGACACCCATGGCGGCAACCTGGTGACCGGCGACATGGCGGCGATCCGGTCAACGATGGATACGAACTACTACGGCACCTTGGCGATGATCCGGACATTCGCCCCCATCCTGGCCCGCAATGGCGGCGGCGCCATCCTCAACGTTCTCTCGGCAGCGGCGTGGCTGGCCGTCGACGGCAACACCGCCTACGCCGCCGCCAAGTCCGCCGAATGGGGCCTCACCAACGGGGTGCGCGCCGAACTCGCCGAGCAGGGCACCCTGGTCACCGCCCTCATCCCCGGACTGATCGGCACGCAGACGCTGTTCGACTTCGCCGAGCAGGCCGGCCTCACACTCCCCGCAGATGTGGTGATCGACCCGGGAGACCTCGCGCGACTCGCACTCGACGGCCTCGAAGCCGGGGAAGTCGAGATCCTCGATCCGTTCAGCCTCGACGCGAAAGCTGCGCTCACCGGTCCGCCGCGCGCCTTCAGCCTGTAACCCCGCAGAACGGCAAAACCCCGCGTCTCCGGGATCGCCGGATATGACGCGGGGTTTTCCAGTGGACAGCGTTGGTGGGCTGCCCAAGCTTGTTACTGGTTAGGCCTGACCGACCTCGAAGCGGACGAACCGAGTGACGGTCACGCCGGCCTCGTCGAGCAGCGCCTTGACGCTCTTCTTGCTGTCGGACACCGACGGCTGTTCGAGCAGGACGACATCCTTGAAGAAGCCGGTGAGGCGACCCTCGACGATCTTGGGCAGCGCCTGCTCGGGCTTGCCCTCGGCCTTGGCGGTCTCCTCGGCGATCCGGCGCTCGTTGGCGACGATGTCCGCGGGAACCTCGTCGCGCGTCAGGTACTTCGCCTTCAGCGCGGCGATCTGCAGGGCAGCCGAGTGCGCCGCATCCTTGTCTTCACCGGTGAATTCGACGAGCACGCCGACGGCGGGCGGCAGATCGGCCGCACGCTTGTGCAGATAGGTCTCGACGTTGCCGTCGAAGTACTGCACCCGGCGCAGCTCGAGCTTCTCGCCGATCTTGGCCGAGAGCTCGGCGATGGCCTGCTCGACGGTCTTTGCTCCCGATTCCGAAGAAATGGGAGCGGCCTTGAGGGCCTCGACATCGGTCGCCTTGGAGTCCAGCGCCGCGTTGACGACGTCGTCGGCCAGCTTCTGGAACTCGGCGTTCTTGGCGACGAAGTCGGTCTCGGAGTTGAGCTCGATCAGCGCACCGTCCTTGGCCGCGACCAGACCCTCGGCCGTCGCGCGCTCGGCGCGCTTGCCGACGTCCTTGGCACCCTTGATGCGCAGCGCCTCGACAGCCTTGTCGAAGTCGCCGTCGCTGTCGGCCAGGGCGTTCTTGCAGTCGAGCATGCCCGCACCGGTGAGCTCCCGAAGCCGCTTGACGTCGGCAGCGGTGTAGTTAGCCATGTGGCCCTTCCCTAAGAACTAAGAACCTTCAGTGGTGGTTTCGGTGGCGACCGGCCCGGCTTCGTTGGGGGCCGACGCAGTGGCGGAGGCGAGCAGTTCCTGCTCCCACTCGGCCAGCGGCTCAGCTCCGGACCCGGCCTCGGAACCGGCCTTATCGCCCGCACCCGAACGGGCCTGCAGGCCCTCGGCGACCGCGGAGGCGATCACCTTGGTCAGCAGAGCGGCCGAGCGGATCGCGTCGTCGTTGCCCGGGATCGGGTAGTTGACCTGATCGGGGTCGCAGTTCGTGTCCAGGATCGCGATGACCGGGATGCCGAGCTTGATGGCCTCGCTGACGGCCAGGTGCTCCTTGTTGGTGTCGACGACCCAGATGGCCGAGGGCACCTTCTGCATGTCCCGGATACCGCCGAGGCTGCGCTCGAGCTTGTTCTTCTCGCGGGTCAGCATCAGGATTTCCTTCTTGGTGCGACCCTCGAAGCCACCGGTCTGCTCCATCGACTCGAGTTCCTTGAGCCGCTGGAGACGCTTGTGAACGGTGGAGAAGTTGGTGAGCATGCCGCCGAGCCAGCGCTGGTTCACGTACGGCATGCCGACGCGGGTCGCCTCCTCGGCGATGGACTCCTGCGCCTGCTTCTTGGTGCCGACGAACATGATGCTGCCGCCGTGGGCGACGGTTTCCTTGACGAACTCGTATGCCTGATCGATGTAGGTCAGCGTCTGCTGCAGATCGATGATGTAGATGCCGTTGCGGTCGGTGAAGATGAACCGCTTCATCTTGGGATTCCAGCGCCGGGTCTGATGCCCGAAGTGGGTGCCGCTGTCAAGCAGCTGCTTCATGGTTACAACAGCCATGGTTGTGGCCAGCCTTCATTGTCGGTTGTCGTCCGGCTTCGGGTGAGGCCGGACCCTGGCGTCTGCGCGCACACCGACCCGTCAGACGGGACCAACCGGCATGCGTGAGCAAGTATCGACGTGGCGAACTTGCGAACAGGCGCGCGAAGTCAACCCGCTCGCGCGAGTTGCGTAACAAAGTTTACACCGCCCGACGGGGTGCTTTGTCCACAGCGCCACCGCGGTCCCCAGGCCGGCTCGACAGCCCTTTCACACCCAAGCACAACCGGTTGAACTGGGATGATGCGCATTGCCCCGGTCCTCGCGGCGGCCCTGATGGTATCCATCGGTCCGGCGTCAGCCGACACCGCACGGTTGGCATGGCCGCTGCGCCCGCGCCCGGCGATCACTCGGGCCTTCGACGCACCCTCGCCGGACTGGCAACGCGGCCACCGCGGGGTGGATCTGGCGGGGGTGCCCGGGCAACCGGTCTATGCCGCGGGACCCGCGACGGTGGTGTTCGCCGGCAGGCTGGCCGGGCGGCCGGTGGTGTCGCTGGCCCACGCCGGCGGACTGCGTACCAGCTACGAGCCCGTCGAGGCGACGGTCCGGGTTGGCCAGCTGGTCGACAGTTCGACCCCACTGGGCCGGCTTCTGCCCGGCCACGCCGGTTGCCCGGCGGAGGCATGCCTGCACTGGGGCGCACTGTGGGGTCCGGCCTCGCGGGCTGACTACGTCGACCCGCTGGGCCTGCTGGCGAGCACGCCGATCCGGCTCAAGCCGCTCGCGGGGTGACTTTCCTGGCGCGAGCGTGCGTGTCTGTCCGTGACACGCCGCCGGTGGCGTACACGAAGTGCACGGTCGCGCATCGTCTGGCTGCGCCTCACGCACGTCGCCGTACGCTGGATGTCAATGAGCATTGCGCCCGACTCAACCGTCGTTCTCGGCCACCGATTCGCCACCGAGCTGCCCGAACTCGCGGTGCGCTGGCAGGCCGAATCCACCCCCGACGCGCGGGTCCTGGTGCTCAACGACGCACTGGCCACCGAACTGGGGCTCGATCCTGCTTGGCTGCGTAGTCCTGACGGAATAGGGCTGCTCACCGGGACACGAGTGCCGGCGGCGGCGCAGCCGGTCGCCCAGGGCTATGCCGGCCACCAATTCGGTGGTTGGGTTCCGCGGCTCGGCGACGGCCGCGCCCTACTGCTCGGAGAACTGGTCGACGGCCGGCAACGGCTACGCGACCTGCATCTGAAGGGGTCGGGACGGACGCCGTTCGCCCGCGGGGGCGACGGTCTGGCAGCCGTGGGCCCGATGCTGCGGGAACACCTCATCAGCGAAGCGATGTACGCCCTGGGGATTCCGACTACCCGCTCGCTGGCCGTCGTCGCCACCGGACGCCCCGTCCGGCGAGAAACCCTTCAGGACGGCGCCCTGCTCGCCCGGGTCGCGGCCAGCCATCTGCGTGTCGGCAGCTTCCAATACGTGGCGGCCGCAGGCGATCTCGCACTGCTGCGTCGTCTCGCCGACCACGCGATCGGCAGGCACTACCCGGACGCGACCCGAGCCGACAATCCGTATCTGGCACTGCTCGACTCGGTGGTGAGCGCCCAGGCCGGCCTGATCGCGCGGTGGATGCTGGTCGGATTCATCCATGGCGTGATGAACACCGACAACATGACGATCTCGGGCGAAACCATCGACTACGGACCGTGTGCGTTCCTGGATGCCTTCGACCCGAACACGGTGTTCAGCTCGATCGACTCCTGGGGCCGCTACGCCTATGGCAACCAGCCGTCGGTGGCCGCGTGGAACCTGGCGCGCTTCGCCGAAGCGCTGCTCCCGTTGATCGCCGACGACCAGGAAAAGGCCGTCGAGTTGGCGACCGCAGCCGTGCAGGACTTCCCGCAGCACTACGTCGCGGCCTGGTCGGCGGGAATGCGCCGAAAGCTGGGCCTCGCCGCCGAGGTCGGCAATCGCGATGACGCCGTGGCCCGGGAACTTCTCGACGAGTTGATGGGACTGCTCGAGGGTGAGCACGCGGACTACACCTCGTTCTTCCGCCGGCTCGCGCGCGGCACGATCGAGCCCGCGTTCGAGGCGTGGGCTGCCCGCTGGCGCAGCCTGGACCCGGATGTCGGGGCGATGCAGCGGGTCAACCCCGTCTACATTCCGCGCAATCATCTGGTCGAGGAGGCGCTGGCCGCCGCCGGTGCCGGAGACATGGACCCGTTCGACCGGCTCCTCGCGGTGATCAGCGCGCCGTACGACGAGCGGCCGGGATTCGAACGCTATGCCGAACCGGCCCCCGAGGACTTCGGGCGGTGTTACCAAACTTTCTGCGGCACCTAGGTTTTCACGCTCGCGGATGAGCCTGGTCGTGAACGGCGCGCAGCCGCGCCACGGTCACGTGGGTATAGAGCTGGGTGGTGGCCAGCGTCGAGTGGCCGAGGATCTCCTGGACGATGCGCAGGTCGGCGCCGCCCTCGAGCAGGTGGGTTGCCGCGCTGTGCCGCAGGCCGTGTGGGCCGATGTCGGGCGCGCCGTCCACTGCGGCGACGGTCTGATGGACCACGGTGCGGGCCTGGCGCGGATCCAACCGTCGCCCCCGGGTGCCCAGTAACAGCGCCGGGCCGGAGTCGGCGGTGACCAGCGCGGGCCGTCCGTCGGCCAGCCATGCCCGCAGAGCCACGAGCGCCGGCGCCCCGAACGGGACCGTTCGCTGCTTGTTGCCCTTGCCCAGCACCCGCAGCAGCCGACGCTCGGTGTCGACGTCGTCGACGTCGAGCCCGCACAGCTCGCTGACCCGGATGCCGGTGGCGTAGAGCAGTTCGACGATCAACCGATCGCGGAGCGCCAGCGGATCGCCCTGTTCTGCTCCGAGGTCGGCGGCGGCCATGGCTGCCATTGCCTGGTCCTGGCGCAGCACCGCAGGCAAGGTGCGGCGAGCCTTGGGCAGTTGCAGCCGGGCCGCCGGATCGGACTCGAGCAGGCCCCGCCGTGCCGCCCAGGCGGTGAAGGTCTTGACCGCCGAGGTGCGGCGGGCCAGCGTCGTACGGGCTGCACCCCCGGCAGCCTGAGCGGACAACCAGGAGCGCAGGATCGGCAGACTCAGGCCGGCCAGCCCCGCCCCTGGCGCCCGTTCGTCGAGGAAGGTGAATAACGAGCGCAGGTCGGCCAGGTAAGCGCGCCGGGTGTGCTCAGAGCGGGCCCGCTCCAGCGCCAGATGATCGGCGTACTCGTCGAGGATTGCCTCGTACTGGGTACCGTGCTGCACTGCCCCACCGTCGCATCAATCGCCGACACCGCGGCCGAGCGACGCGGGGCCGTGTCCTGGCTGTTACGCATTCCATACGGTCGGGTCATCAGCCGGGTAACGCGGGCGTGGGTTGCCGCGCCAGGTGTCACTTCCCGCGTCTGAAGAATTTCCAGCGCGCGGGTGCCGCTTCGCCGGCGGCGTGACCCGCACACCACTGCCCGGCTGGCACGCTGCGCCGCACCGCGTCGACATGCATGCCGCAGCCAGCCCATGTCGTCTTCCCGCACACGCGGCACTTCGCAGCTCGACACATGGTGATCCCTTCCCGATGGAGCCGGCCTCAGGCCAGGCTCAAGAACAATTTCTCCAGCTCGTCGATCGTCAGTTTCGGCTCGCCAGAGCGAGCGGACGGGTCGACACAGTCGCGCAAGCCAGTGGCGATGATGGTGAACCCCGCACGATTCAACGCTTTTGACACCGCGGCGAGCTGGGTCACGACATCCTTGCACCCGCGGCCATCCTCGATCATCCCGATCACGCCACCGAGTTGACCGTGCACGCGACGCAACCGGTTCAGTGTTGCGGCCACGGCCGCATCGCACTGCGGCTGGCGGATTTCCGCGCTCACAACATCCCCTTTCGACCTCCGGCCATTTCTGTATACCATACCCCCTATGGTATTACTAGCAGTGGCCGATACCCGCCTGACGCGGGTCTGCGCCGGATCCGACGAAAGGGAGATGCCGCAATGCTCGGCTTCATGAAACGGTTCTGGGTGGTGGCGGTCATCGTCGTCGCGGTGATCGCCGCGATCGGCGTAGTCGGCCGACTGCGTACGTTCTTCGACTCCGACAAGCCCTACGTTGCCGCCGCCATGCCTGCCGACGCCATCAAGCCCATCAACACCAAACGGGTCACCTACGAGATCGTCGGCCCAGCAACAGCTTCCGGACGGGTCAGTTACCTCGACGTCAACGGCAAGACGATAGAGGCAGGCTTCACCGAACTGCCGTGGTCAGTCACCGTGGACACCACCGACCCCGGTGTGCTCGCCAACGTCGTCGCCCAGGGCGACACCGCCGCGCTCGGCTGCCGCATCCTGGTCAACGACAAGCTCGTCGCCGAGGATTTCGCCGAAGGTCGGGACGCCCAGGCCTTCTGTCTGGACAAAGCGGCATGAGCACCCACGCCGAAAAAGCGCGCACGGGCCTTCCCCGCACCATCCGGACTCTAGCCGTCCCGATCATCCTGGCGTGGGTGGCCTTCACCGCCGCAGTGAATCTGCTTGTCCCGCAGGTGGAGAAGGTCGGCATGGCCAATGCCGTGTCGATGTCACCCCAGGATGCCCCCTCGGTGATCGCCGCCAAACGGATGGGGCAGAAGTTCGGCGAATCCAGCTCTGACAGCATTGCCATGGTGGTGCTGGTCGGTGACCAGCCCCTCGGCGAGGCCGCGCACCGCTACTACGAAGCCCTGGTGGACAAGTTCGACGCCGACAAGAAGCACGTGGAGCATGTTCACGACTTCTGGGGCGACATGATCACCGCCGCCGGCGTGCAGAGCAGCGACGGTAAAGCCGCCTACGTCCAGCTCAACCTCGCCGGCGACCAGGGCAGCACGCAGGGCAACCATTCGGTCGACGCCGTTCGCACGATCATCGACCAGACCCCACCGCCGCCGGGCCTGCACGCCTACGTCACCGGCCCGGCACCGCTGACCACCGATTCGCTGGAGGCCAGCGATCGCGGCATGATCAAGATGACCGTGGTCACGATGATCGTCATCACGATCATGCTGGCCCTGGTCTACCGATCGGTCAGCACCGTTCTGCTGATCCTGGCGATCGTCGGGATCGAGATGGGGGCCGCGCGCGGCGCGGTGGCGGTGATCGGTCACCTCGGGATCATGGACTTCTCGACGTTCTCGGTCCCGCTGATGACGGCGCTGTCGATCGCTGCCGGGACGGACTACGCGATCTTCCTGATCGGGCGTTACCACGAGGCCAGGCAGAACGGTGAGGACCCGGAATCGGCCTACTACACCGCATTCCACGGAGTCGGACACGTCATCCTCGGTTCGGGTTTGACCATTGCGGGCGCCATGCTGACGCTGAGGCTCACCCGGCTGTCCTACTTCAGTTCGCTGGCCTACCCGTCGGCGATGGCCCTGATCATCGTCGTCGCCGCCGCCCTGACCGTCGCCCCCGCCATCCTGGTGGTGGCCAGCCGGCGCGGACTACTCGATCCCAAGCGGATGATGAAGACCCGAGGATGGCGCAAGGTCGGCACCGCGACGGTTCGCTGGCCCAAACCCATTCTGGCCGCGGCAACCAGCGTCGTGCTGCTCGGCCTGCTGGCCATGATCGGCTACAAGACCAGTTACGACGACCGGCGTTACATCCCCGACGACGTTCCGGCCAACGTGGGTTATGCGGCGGCCGAAAAGCATTTCAGCACAGCGCGACTCAATCCGGACATCATGACCGTCGAGTCCGACCACGACATGCGCAACCCAACCGACATGATCGTGCTGGACCGGATCGCCAAGGCGCTGTTCCGGATCAAGGGCATCGCAATGGTGCAGAGCATCACGCGTCCGCTGGGCTCCCCCATCGCACACAGCTCCATCCCCTACCAGATCAGCATGTCCTCGGTGCCGATCACCCAGAACCTGCAGTTCTTGAAGCAACGGGTGGGTGACATCAGCAAGATGAGTGACGACATGGGCGCGATGATCTCGTCGATGACGCAGATGCAGGCGCTGATGGTGAAGTTCTCCGACGCCATGCACACCACGGTCGGGTCGGCCAACGGCATGGTCGACTCCGCGCACCGCAGTGTCGCCGACATGAACACCATGAAGGCAACGCTGGACCAGATGCGCGACCACATCGCCGATTTCGACGACGAGGTCCGCCCGTTCCGCAACTACTTCTACTGGGAGCCGAACTGTTTCAACATCCCGGCCTGCTGGGCTGTGCGTTCGGCCTTCGACGCCATGGACGGCGTGAACACCTTCAGCGACAACATGGCCTCGCTGCAGACCGACATGACCGCGATGGTCGACGGGATGGACAAGATGGTCAACGGCATGGGCGACATCGACGCGCTGGTGCCACAGATGGTGTCGCAGTTCGGTCCGATCATCGCGACCGCCACCGCGATGCAGGACACCCTGCAGACCGTGCACAGCAGTTTCGACGGGCTCATCGAGCAGATGCAGCAGATGACCGACACCGCCACCGCGATGGGCGAGGCCTTCGACGCGTCCAAGAGCGACGACTACTTCTACCTGCCGCCGGAGGTCTTCGCCAATCCCGATTTCCAGAAGGGCCTGAAGCTCTTCCTGTCACCGGATGGCAAGGCGGCCCGGCTGATCATCACTCACGATGTGAATCCCGCTTCCGAGGAGGGCATCGCCGTCGTCGACGATCAGCTCACCGCCGCGCACGAGGCCGTCAAGGGCACCGCGTTGGCGGGGGCGGACATCTACCTGACCGGCACCGCGGCCACCTATCGCGATGTCCAGTCCGGTGCCAAATACGACACGATGATCGCCGCTTTCGCCGCGCTGACCTTGATCTTCATCGTGATGCTGGTGATCACGCGGGCACTGGTGGCGTCGATGGTGATCGTCGGGACGGTGGTGATCTCGCTGGGTGCCGCGTTCGGACTCTCGGTGTTCCTCTTCGAACGGGTGCTCGGTATCGACCTCAACTGGATCGTGCTGGCGTTCGCGGTGATCATCCTGATGGCCGTGGGCAGCGACTACAACCTGTTGCTGGTGTCGCGCTTCAAAGAGGAGATCGGGGCGGGCATCAACACCGGCATCATCCGGTCGATGGGCAGCACCGGGACCGTGGTGACCGCGGCAGGTCTGGTGTTCGCGTTCACGATGGGCTCGATGATCTCCGGCGACCTGCTCAACGTGGGCCAGGGCGGTATGACCATCGGCATCGGGTTGTTGTTGGACACCCTGATCGTGCGTTCGCTCATGACACCATCGATCGCGGCGATCCTCGGCCCCTGGTTCTGGTGGCCGCTGCGAGTCCGCCAGCGCCCGGCCTACAGCGAGCGGATGAACGCCATCTCACCCAAGCGCGACAGCGAGGAGCCGACAGCCGGCGAGGAATTGGCCCCGGCCTAGCCCTGCCCGGCTTCGGCCTCGGCCAGTTCCCGCTTCCACTGGCGGAAGGTCTCCTCGGTGCGTCCGCGCCGCCAGTAGCCCGAGATCGATGCCCACTTGGCGTCGACGCCGCGCTCCTTGCGGATGTAGGGCCGTAGATTGTGCATGACGGCCTGGGCTTCTCCGTGGATGAACGCCTGGACCTGCCCGGGCAGCCACAGCGCGGTGGTGACGGCTTCTACCAGTGGTGCGTGGTCCCCGGCACGGTTTTCGCCGACCAGGTCTGCCCGGCCGCCGCGGTAGATCCAGGTGATGTCCACCGAATCCGGTGCGACAAGCTCGATCTCGTCCTCGGGACCGGCGACCTCGATGAAGGCCTTACCAACGGCGTTGGACGGCAACGCTTCCAGTGCCGCGCTGATGGCGGGGAGTCCGGCCTCGTCACCGGCGAGCAGATGCCAGTCGGCGGCCGGGTCCGGTGAATATGCCCCGCTGGGCCCCATCAGGTGCAGGGTGTCGCCGGCTTGCGCGGCGGCGGCCCAGGGTCCGGCGACACCGTGCTCACCGTGCACCACGAAGTCGACCGTGATCTGCCGGGCCTCGGGATCGACGCGGCGCACGGTGTAGGTGCGCACCGTCGGCTGGTGCTCTGGGGGTAGCCCGGCGAAGCTGTCCAGCGTCAATGGCTGCGGCAGCGACGCCACGTCGATGTCATCGCGCACGAACACCAACTTGACGTAGGAATCGGCGAACTCACCGGGCCGGAACGTGTCGAACCCGGTGCCCCGAGCACCACGCGCACCATGTGCGGTGCGAGTTGCTCAGTCTTGATGACCTGAAATGTGTGTAGTGGTCGACCCGCCACATCGCCTCCCGACGAGAATCGTTAGCCAACCTTTTCGACTATACGGTCCAACCGCGTACGGGGGTGGGCTACCTCATTCGACGAGGCGGCGCCGCATGGCCTCGGCCACCGCGGCTGCCCGGTCCGAGACCCCGAGTTTCTCGTAGAGGTGCTGCACGTGGGTGCGCACCGTGGTGGGCGCCAGGTGCAGGCGTTTGGCGATGTCGGGTACCGAGAGGCCTTGGGCGATGAATGTGATCACTTCGGCTTCGCGCGGGGACAGCAGCGTGGCGTCGCCGCGGGAACGCTGCCGGACCTCGTTGGCCAGTCCACTGGCCACCTGAGTGGGCACATAGCCCCCGCCGTTGGCGCAGCTGACGACGGCGGCGACGATCTCGTCGCGGTCGGATTCCTTGGTCAGGTACCCGGCTGCCCCGGCTGCCAATGCTTCGTAGACGGTCGCCGGATCCTCGGTTGCGCTGAGCAGCAGCACCCGGGTGGGCAGACCGTCGCGGGTCACGGCCGCCACCACGGCCAGGCCGTCGAGTTCGGGCATCCGATAGTCGAGCAGGGCAACTGCGGGCTGATGCTCGTTGATCGCCGCCAGCGCGGCACGGCCGTCACCGACCTCGGCGACGACCCGGACCCGGCCGGACTCTTTCATCGCACGCACGACACCCTCCCGATACATCGGGTGGTCGTCACCGACGACGACGGTGACCGGTTCCGACTCTCGCGCCATCGTGCCCTCTCGAACCGCCTAGATCGGCCGACATCGTCTCACGTCACTGCGGCCGGTGCGGTCATTTGCGCATGTCCCTGGCCGGCGCAGCGTATAAAACGGAGTCGACCCGCCCGCCCGACGTCTGAAAGGGTGCCCGCCGTGGAAGCCCCTGACCTCGACCAGATTCGCCGCGCACGCGAATTGAGCGCGCTGCGGATCGTGGCGCTGGCCCGCCTCGGCGTGGCGGCGGTGATGATCACCGCGACACAAATCGGCCTGAAGCCGAAGTGGCCGCAATTCAGCTGGGTGCCCTACGTCTACGGGGCAGTCGCCGTCGCCGCCGTCGTGCTGTTGTTCAGCGCCAGGGCGCGGCGTCTGGTGGCGTCGCGGATGCAGCTGGTGCTGGTGATCGTCGACGTGGCGGCGATCTTCACCTACAAGATCATCTCCGTTGACGGCGCCTATGTCCCATTGCTGGTGCTGATGCTGCTGCCCATCATGGTGGTGCTCGACGTCTCGTGGCCACGGGCCACGGTGGCGTTGGCGGTGATCGCGGGCACGTTCGCCGTCGAAATCTACACCGACCCGGTCATGCGGGAGCAGATCGGCTTTGCCCCAATGACATTGACGACGGTGATCTTCGTCTTCCTGTGCTGCACGGTGTGGTTGGCGGTGTACGCCCAGGGCCGTCAGCTCGACGAGATCGCACGGCTCAGCGCGTCGCGACAGGCATTGCTCGTCGACATCATGACGGCCTCCGACGAGCAGCAGCGCGTCATTTCCGAGTTCCTCCACGACGGCCCGCTGCAGTCGGTGCTGATGGCCCGCCAGGACATCCTGTCGGTACTCAAACGCCATCCGGACGAGGCGCTCGAGCGTGCGCTGACCGGACTGCGTGACGCCACCGACCAGATGCGGCAGGCCACCTTCGAACTGCATCCGGCGGTGCTGGCCGGAGCCGGGCTCGCCCGTGCTGTCACCCAACTGGCCGACGCGAACTCCGAGCGGTCTGGCATCGACATCGCCACCGACATCGACTACCCGCTGTCCGACCGGGCCGACCCGATTGTGTTCGCGGTGACCCGGGAGTTGTTGTCCAACGTCGTGCGGCACTCCCGGGCCACCCGGGCCACGGTCACGCTGCGGACGCAGGACGGCGTCTGCCGCCTCGACGTCGTCGATGACGGCATCGGGATCTCCCCGGACGCGGCGGCCGACCGGCTGCGCCACGGCCACATCGGCCTGGCCTCGCAGCGCGCCCGAATCGAGGCCGCCGGCGGCACGCTGCGAATCCTTGAGGTGACCAACGGTACCCACGTGGCCGTCACCGTCCCGCTATCCCGGGCGGCATAGCCGCCAGCACCCGTCCTGGCTGCGCACCAGGCCGGCGATCTCCAGCATGGCCAGGGGGCCGAGCACCGCGGTCGGCGGCAGCCCCGAAGCCACCGCAATCTCGTCGGCGCTGGCCGCCCGGCGGGCCGGGAGTGCCTCGTAGACCTGTCGCTCAGCATCGGACAACCCATCCAGCGGTCCGACCGGGTGCGATTCTTCGACGGCCAGTTCCCCTGCCCGGCCAACTAATTCGACGATGTCCTCGGCGCGGGTCACCACCTCGGCGCCACCGCGCAACAGGGTGTGACAGCCGGCGGATGCCGCCGAGGTCACCGGGCCGGGGACCGCACCGACCAGCCGGCCCAACGCGCGGGCCCACGCGGCGGTACTGGCGGCTCCACTGCGCACCCCTGCCTCCACCACGATGGTGGCCGCCGCCAGGGCGGCCACCAGCCGGTTGCGGGTCAGGAAACGATGCCGGGCCGGCCGAACGCCGGGCGGGTACTCGCTGAGCAACAGACCTGTGGCGCTGATGCGGTGCAGTAGTGCCGAATGCCCTGCCGGATAGAGGATGTCGATACCACCGGCGAGGACGGCCACCGTCGTGCCCTCGGTGGACATGGCCGCACGGTGTGCCACCCCGTCGATGCCGTATGCGCCACCGGAGACCACGGCGACATCCCGTTCGGCCAGCCCGGCCGCCAGATCGGCGGCCACATGCTCGCCGTATCCTGAGGCGGCCCGCGTCCCGACCAGGGCGGCGGCTCGATCGGCGATCTCGTCGAGCCGGGCGGGGCCGATCGCCCACAACGCCAGCGGCGGGCGGCCCTGCGGCTTGTCCCGCAGCGCCGATCCGCCGAAGGCCACGAACGCCAATGCCGGCCATTCGTCGTCGTCGGGTGTGATCAGCCGGCCACCGCGTCGGTGCAACACGTCCAGATCCGCTGCTGCGGCGTCGATGTCGCGACGCGCCGCTGTGCGCTGAGCCAGTGCCAGGCTCACCTCGCCGCGGGCGACACGGCGGGCGGCCTCGAGGGGTCCGACTTCACCGACCAACGCGGCGATCTCCTCGCATGGCGGTTCGGCGACCCTGGACAGGTACGCCCAAGCCAGCCGGCCGGCATCGTGGCTCACGGTGTTGCCTCACCACGTCGGAAGCTCAACGCCACCGCCACATCGTCGACATTCGGCAGCGTACGGCCGCCCAGATCGGCGAGCGTCCACGCGACACGCAAGGACCGGTCGACACCGCGGATACTGAGCGCACCGCGTTCCAATGCGGTCTTCAGTGGGGCCATCGCCGTGCTGTCGAGCCGGAACTTCCGGCGCAGCAGCGAGCCGCTCACCTCGGCGTTGGTGGTGCAGCCGTACTGTCGCCAGCGCTCGGCAGCGGCCGCCCGGGCAGCGGCGACGCGTGCACACACCGCCGCGGTGCTCTCCGCCGCCTCCGGAGTGAACGCCCCAGCTCGCACCATGTGCATCTGCACCCGCAGGTCGACGCGATCCAGCAGCGGACCTGACAGCTTTCCGAGATAGCGGCGCTTCTCCAGGGGCGTGCACACACAGTCTTTCGGATCGGTCTGTGCGCAGGCACACGGGTTCGCGGCCAACACTAGTTGGAACCGGGCCGGGTAGCGCGCCACGCCGTCGCGACGGGCCAGTCGAATCTCGCCGTCCTCCAAGGGTGTTCTCAGGGATTCCAGTACGCTGACCCGGATCTCGGCGCATTCGTCGAGGAAGAGCACACCCCGGTGCGCCCGACTGACCGCACCGGGACGGGCCATTCCCGATCCACCGCCGACCAGCGCGGCCACGCTCGAGGAGTGGTGCGGTGCGATGAACGGTGGTCGGGTGATCAACGGGGTGGTCTCCGACAGCAGCCCGACCACCGAATGAATGGCCGTCACCTCCAGTGCCTCGCTTTCGTTCAGAGCGGGCAACAGTCCCGGAAGCCGTTGGGCCAACATGGTTTTTCCCACTCCTGGCGGGCCGGTCAACATCAGGTGATGCGCCCCCGCGGCCGCGACCTCGACCGCGAACCGGGCATGTGTCTGCCCGACCACATCGGCGAGATCGGCCACCGACTCCCCCGCCGGCGGGGGCGGATCGACGCGCGCCTCCAGTGTCGCCGAACCTGTGAGCCAGCCCAGCAGCTGACGCAGCGTGCGGACTCCGAGCACCTCGATCCCCTCGACCAGACTCGCCTCGGCAAGGTTGGCCACCGGCACCACCACGGTGGGCCAGCCTTGAGCCTTCGCCGCCAGCACCGCGGGCAGCACGCCGCGCACCGGGCGGATCCGGCCGTCGAGCGCCAATTCACCCAGTAGCACCGCCTTCTCCAGGCGGTGCCACGGCGACTTGCGGCCCGCGGAGAGGATGGCCGCGGCGATGGCGATGTCGTAGAGCGACCCGGTCTTGGGCAGAGTGGCCGGGGACAGTGCCAGCGTCAACCGCGACATGGGCCAGGTGTTGCCGCAGTTGGTGATTGCCGCCCGCACCCGGTCACGGGACTCCTGCAGCGCGGCATCGGGCAGCCCGACCAGGTGCACGCCGGGTAGCCCGGAGGTGATGTCGGCCTCGATCTCGACGATCTCACCGTCCAGACCGCGCACCGCCACCGAATAGGCCCGGCCCAGCGCCATCAGCCGACCCCCCGCAGGTGCGTGATCTCCGGTGTCCGCCGCCGGCCGATCCGCACTCCGATGACGTCAATGCGGACCGTCGCCCATCCGTCGTCCTGGGCGGCGAGCCATAGCGCGGCGAGCCGCCTGATCCGCCGAACCTTGACCGGCGTCACGGCTTGTTCCAGGCCGCCGAACCCATCACCGGTGCGGGTCTTGACCTCCACGAAGACCACGCTGCGGTCGCCGTCAGCGGCGATCACGTCGAGTTCGCCGTAGCGGCAGCGCCAGTTACGAGCCACGATCCGCAGCCCCTGCGCGCGCAGATGCTCCACCGCCAGCTCTTCCCCAGCGCGCCCAACTGGTTGCGTGTCAACGTCGTCATGGCAGCAGCCTCGACGCCGGGACCGACAGCCGCCGACGCGCCGAGCCGGTTGGGTCGGGGACACGCCGGGGGTGTCCACACACCCGCGCTCATCCACAGCCAGCGTCAGGTCACCGCGCTCACCGCTGCGGACTAGCTCACAGCGGGGGCATGGGTGGATTCACGCACCCGCGGCCACCAGCTGGCCCGCCGCCCTGCTCGGGTCCACCGGAGACGACGGCACCAGAAGTTCGCCCCGGACACTGCCGTGCGCCGTTCGCGCCGCCACCAGACACCAGGCGCCCAGCAGTCCGAGGTAACCGACGGCGGCTGCGATGCGCAACACCGGAAGACCGGTGTGCAGGGCCAACTGGGTGGTCCCGGTCACGAAGGTGCCGACCGGGAACGTGAAGCTCCACCAGGTGAGCGCAAACGGCATGCCGCGCAGCACGGTCCGGACCGTCAAGGCGGCGGCCAGGCCGATCCACAACACGGCGAACCCCCACACGGGAACACCGAACAGGACCGCGAAAACCTGCATGCCCCTGGCGATCTCCGGGTCGGCGGCCAGCGCCGCATTGCTTCCGAGCAGACCTGCGGCGGTGATCGACTGGCCAAGCGGACCCAGCACGATCCACAAGGTGGCTACTCGGACGGTACCCGATGTGCCGTAGTGGACCAGTCGACTCCAGATCATCGTGATGATGATCAGCGCGGCCAGCATCGACATCCCGAACATCGCGAAACACCCATACAGCATCGTGCTTCTCGCCGTGCCGGGCGCCATGTGCGGGATGAGCAGAGCTCCCGTCGCGGCAGAGACCATCGGTGGCACCACGGGCATCAACCAACCGCCGAAGGCGGCGTCCGGGCCGACGTCATGCAGGGTGAACATCAGAAACGGAATCGTGGTGGCGGTGAACAACCCACCCGCCGTCCCCAGCGTCCACAACACCCAGTCGAGCCGGAGCGCGTAATGCTGCCCGATGAGGTCGCCGCCGACCAGCAGTGCCCCGGCCCCGACAGTGAGGAACGCCATCGGCGCCGCACCGTAGAAATGTGCCATCTGCGGGTTGTGGGCATGGCTGCGCGCGACCGTGGGATGACGCAACCAATGGGCTCCCACGGTGATGACCAACACCACGAGGAGCACCGCGGCCAACACCCACACCCCCTGCGCGAAACCGCGCAGGCCCGGCCATTGCACGGGCAAGCTCGCCGCCGCAGTGGCAACGATGCCCGTTCCCATCACCGAGGCGAACCAGTTCGGCCCCATCCGGCCGATCAGGCGCCACGCCGCGGACAGTGTTGTGGACTGGCAAGTTTGCGGCACAGTGGCCGGCCGATGTGCTCCCATGCCCACCAAACTACGACCCGGCCCGCAGCGGTGACACCCCCATGTTCACAACCTCGGTTTGTGACCCAACGCGTCGCCGTGGTGTCCGACCCAACCGGCGAACTACTCAATAGTGTTGCCGCGCAGGCTATCTCATCAACGTGAACCGGCTGCCAGGCGAGCACTTCTGGCAACCGTGGCGATGTGGCTCAGCAGGTCGCGTACCGCGCCGGCCGGAGGCGTCCTGGCTCCCATCCAGACCGCCCGCAGCCCGCGGCACAACGTGAGCCCGTCGACCTTCACCTCACGCAAGCGGCCCAGGTCGAGGTCATCGGCGACGGTCAGGCGGCTCATCACCGCAGGGCCCGCGTCGGCCAGCACCGCGGCGCGGACGGCCGCCGCCGTCGACAATTCCAGCGCGGGAGCAGCCGGTGGGGTGCTACTGACCCGTCCGAGCGCGCCGGTCAAAAAGTTCCTGGTGCCAGAACCCTCTTCCCGGGTGACCAGAGCGGTCCGTGCCAACTCGTCGGGGGTGATCGGCTGACCGCGACGCGCCCACCGATGTCCCGGCGGCACCACCACCACGAGTTCGTCGCGCGCCACGATGCTGCTGCGCAATCCGCGGGGCACCCCGGGGCTTTCGACGAAGCCGAGATCGGCCTCGTCGGCGCGTATCGCGGCGACCACCCGCTCGCTGTTGGCCACCTGCAGAACCACATCCGGCGCCCGTTCCCCCTGCTCGGTGACTGCGCCGCGCCAGGTCACCAGCCATCGGGGCAACAGTTGCTCGGCGACGGTCTGGCTGGCGATCACCCGCACCCGGGTCTTGCTGTCACCGCGCAACGTGGCCAGCGCGGCATCGACCTCGAGCGCGACATCGAGTAAGCGGTCGGCCCACTGCGCGACGACGACTCCGTGCTCGGTGAGGCGTGACCCGGTCTTGGTCCGAATCACCATCCGCACACCGGTCTGACGTTCCAGCGCGGCCACCCGGGCCGAGACTGCCTGCTGGGTGAGCCCGCACTCCCGGCCGGCCGCGCTCAAACTGCCGGTCCGAGCGATGGCGAGAAGCACCTCCAGCGAACTGAGGTCAGGCATTCGGGCGCTCAGCAGCACGCCTTCACCCTATCGCCGGACGCCGGTCAGATCAGGTCGATGGCCTCGGCGATCGACGGCAGGATCCGGGCCGGCCGGAACGGATAGCGTTCGACGTCGTCGATGGTCGTCGAACCCGTCAGCACCAGAATCGTTTCCAGACCCGCTTCGATGCCGGCCACCACGTCGGTGTCCATCCGGTCGCCGACCATCACGGTGCTCTCCGAATGCGCCTCGATCCGGTTCAGCGCGCTGCGGAACATCATCGGGTTGGGCTTGCCCACGAAGTACGGCTCGCGCCCGGTGGCCTTGGTGATCAGCGCGGCGACCGACCCGGTCGCCGGCAGCGGCCCCTCGGCCGACGGTCCGGTGACGTCGGGGTTGGTCGCGATGAAGCGGGCACCGGCGCCGATCAGCCGGATCGCCTTGGTGATCGCCTCGAAGGAGTAGGTGCGCGTCTCGCCGAGCACCACGAAGTCCGGGCCGGCGTCGGTGAGCGTGTACCCGGCCTCGTGCAGCGCGGTGGTCAGCCCGGCTTCGCCGATGACGTAGGCCGACCCACCCGGCAGCTGGTCGACGAGGAACGCCGCGGTGGCCAGCGCCGAGGTCCAGATGGCCGACTCCGGCACGTCGAGGCCCGACCGCGCCAGCCGCGCGGCCAGGTCCCGCGGCGTGTAGATCGAGTTGTTGGTGAGCACGAGGAATCGGCGCTGCTTGTCGATGAGGCACTGCAGAAACTCCGCGGCTCCCGGCAGCGCATGCTCCTCGCGCACCAGCACGCCGTCCATGTCGGTGAGCCAGCATTGCGGTGTGGTGCGCACGGTCCTCCCTTCGACGACGTCGTCAGCACCAGTGTTCCCCGACAACACCGCACGAATCCCCGATTCGGGGCGATCGAGCAGCGCGGTCATGACGCGATGTCGGCCGCGGGCGCGCGGCGGACCACCACGGCGGCGCCTGACCGGGTGAGTTCGGCGATCGGAGTCGGGACCGTGTCGGCGTCGTCGATGACCGTCGGAACAGCTTGCGCATGAAGGGATTCCGAGCCGAAGAGCGTCGTCCAGGCCACGGCGCCCCGGCCGTCGCAATGCGCGACGACGAGGGTATCGCTGGGCAGCATCTGGTCTATCAGAGACGCGAGTGCCTGGTCGGGCTCGGTGAGGACGACGACGGGCTCCGGTTCCCGCTCGGTGAGCCGGGCAACCTCCTGACGCAGCGCCTCCTGCGGTTCGCCCGCGGAGAGCAGCGTTTGCAGCAGCATCCGGTCGCTGGCCTGATCGCGATGTACCGCTCCCACTTTGGTGCGGACCCACATCCCGGCCACCAGCCCTTCGATGTGTTCCACCACCGACGGCAGAGCCCGGCGGTCCACGTGCAGGCGCGCCGACAGGCAGGTTCGGTAGCAAGCGCGCGCCTCGGCCATGGTGTTCGCTCCCCCGCTGCACCCGCTGGGCACGGCCCGGAAGGTGATTTCGGGCTGGTTCTCGGGGTCGTAGCGGAAGATCACGTGATCGGTCATCTCAGCTCATCTCCCTCCGGTGGGCGGCCCCGGCTGGGACCGACGACAACGGTGAAGCGTTGTCGCGCAGGTAAATACAATTCGAGGTGCAGCGGCTCGCGTTGTCCGCGAAGCAGTGCGGTCACCGCCTTGATCATGCGGCCACCGCCCCGGTCGTGCGCCGCTGCAACGCGACGGAGACGGTGAGCACCACGAGACCGATGACGGCAAGTGCGGCACCTGCCGCAGCCGGTGCGGTGTAGCCGTAACCGGCCGCGATCACCAGCCCGCCGATCCATGCCCCGGAGGCGTTGGCGATGTTGAGCGCCGAGTGGTTGAGCGCCGCCGCCAGTGTCTGGGCCTCCGCGGCGACGTCCATCAGCCGGGTTTGCAGGGCGGGCGCGATGGCGGCCCCGCTGGCACCGATACCGAACAGCAGCAGCATCGCGGTGAAGGGGTGGTGGGCGGCGGCGACGAATACCGCCAGCACCACGGCCAACGAGGCCATCGACAGGTACAGGCCGCGGATCACCGAGCGGTCCGCCATCCTGCCGCCGATCAAGTTACCCACCACCATCCCCACGCCGAAGACCATCAGCCCCAGCGGAACCCAGGTCCGCGACATGCCGGCGACGTCGGTCAGGGTGGTGGCGATGTAGGTGTAAACGGCGAACATGCCGCCGAAGCCGACCATGCCGATCACCAGCGCCAGCCAGACTTGCGGCCGCTTGAGCGCGCCGAGTTCGGTGCGGGTGCTGGTGGCATGGGTGGGCCCGAGTTCGGGCAGCCACAACCAGATGGCCGCCAAGGTGACCAGCCCGACGACCACAACCAGCGCGAACGCACTGCGCCAGCCGAAGAGCTGGCCGAGCCAGGAGGCCAGCGGGACACCCACCACGGTGGCCACCGTCAGCCCGGTCATCACTTGGGCGACGGCCTTGGCCCGCTGAGCCGGGCCGAGCAACTGCGCGGCCACCAGCGCCGCCACGCCGAAGAAGGCGCCGTGCGGCAGACCCGCCAGGAACCGTGCCGCCATCAGGACTGGATAGCTCGGCGCCAACACGGTGGCCACGTTGCCCAGGGCGAACACCGCCATCAGGCTCATCAGCACGACCTTGCGGTTGAACTTCGCGGTCAGTGCGGCGATCACCGGCGCACCGACCACCACCCCGAGCGCGTACGCCGAGATGACGTGGCCCGCGATGGGCTCGGTGATGTGCAGTCCGCCGGCGATCTCGGGCAGCAGGCCCATGGCGACGAACTCGTTGGTGCCGATGCCGAACCCGCCGAGCGCGAGGGCAAGGATTCCCAGCCGCGCTCTGGTCGGGCACAGCGCGGGCGACGCCATCGGCGCCGCGGGCCGGGAAGTGACGGTCACAGCGGTATCGACTTTCTGTGCGGAGGCGGGCGGTCACCGGATATCCGGCGACGTCGGTTGCTGCCGCATTGCAGCGCTCGATGCTGCCCTTGACCCTATCGCCACTTCCGCCGTTCATCAATCGGACTTAGGCCGCAAAAAAGACAAAGTGATCGGCGTCTCTTTCGCTATCAGACATCGATAGATCTTGGTTCAATGGAAAGGTGCCGGTCACCAGGCGTTCTGCCACCCCCGCTACCGCTGGGGAGGTTTTCACGCTGATCCGCGATGGCGTCGCCACTACCCGCGCCGCCGTCCGGGACATGACCGGACTGTCCCGCACAGCCGTCGGCGCCCGAGTCTCCGCCCTGGCGCGCCGCGGACTGGTGTCCGAGGGCGAGGAAGGCCCGTCGACGGGTGGCCGGCCGCCGGCCCTGCTGCGGTTCAACGCCGAAGCCGGGGTGGTGCTGTCGGCGGCCATCGGCCGCAGCCGGACCCGGCTGGCGGTGTGCAACCTCGCCGGGGATATCCATGCCCTGACCGATATGGACTCCGAAATCCGCATCGGCCCAGATGATTTGATGCCCGACCTGGTCAAGCGCCTGGAAGTGCTGCTGGACGAGACCGGGCGGTCAGCCCACGACGTGCTCGGGGTGGGCGTCTCCCTTCCCGGCACGGTCGACCAGGAACGCGGCTGCAGCCTCGCCACGCCGGTGATGAGCGGCTGGGACGGTGTCCCGCTGGAGCCCTACTTCCGCAAGCTGACCTCGGCTCCGATCGTGCTCGACAACGACACCAACGTTCTGGCGTTGTCCGAGCGCCGCAGCGCCCTCAAGGCCTACGACGACCTGCTGCTGATCAAGGCGTCGACCGGTCTGGGGGCCGGCATCGTCGCCGGTGGCGTGCTGCAACGCGGTGCGCTGGGTGCGGCCGGCGAGTTCGGCCACAACAAGACCGCCGCCGCCGCCGGCCTGCCGTGCCGGTGCGGCGACACCGGCTGCCTGGAGGCGATCGCGGGCGGATGGGCGCTGGTCCGCGCCCTGCAGGACCAGGGCCGTCAAGTCAACCACATCCGTGACGTCGTCGAACTGGCCAACCACGGCGACGGCGAGGTACGCCGGCTGCTCAGGGAAAGCGGGCGGCATGTGGGCGAGGTGATCGCTGCCGCGGTGAACCTGCTCAACCCGGCTGTCCTGGTCGTCGGCGGCGACATGTCCGGGGCCTACGACGTGTTCGTCGCCGGCCTGCGGGAGACGCTCTACGGCAACGCGACCGCACTGGCCACCCGGCATCTGCAGGTGGTGCCGTCGACCTACGGCGACAAGGCCGGCAATATCGGCAGCGCTGCGCTGGTGCTCGACCAGATCCTGTCCGCCGACGCCATCGACGTCGCGCTGCGCTGAGTCACTCCGGCAGGCGCAGTTCCGGCTTCTCGACCTCTTCGATGTTGACGTCCTTGAAGGTGATCACCCGAACCTGCTTGACGAAGCGGGCCGGCCGGTACATGTCCCACACCCAGGCGTCGGCCAGACGCAGCTCGAAGTACACCTCGCCGTCGGTGTTCCGCGGAACCAGTTCGACGCTGTTGGCCAGGTAGAAGCGCCGCTCAGTCTCCACGACGTAGCTGAACTGCCCCACGATGTCCTTGTATTCGCGGTACAGCGAGAGTTCCATCTCGGTTTCGTACTTTTCGAGATCCTCGGCACTCATCGGTTCAGCGGTCCTCTTCGCATCGTGGGCTGTTCTCCATCTTGACTCACACTTCGTCGTCGCGCTGCGGTGGTGGGCACTCGACCACCACCTCCGTACCACCCGCGCCGGCGACGCGTCGAACATTGATGAACGAAAACCGGTGCTGGCTGCACGGTCCCCGCTCGGACAGCGCTGCACTGTGCGCTGGCGTGCTGTAGCCCTTGTGGTCGGCGAAACCATATCCGGGGTGCTCGGCATCCATCGCGACCATCAGGCGGTCGCGGCTGACCTTGGCCAGCACGCTGGCCGCCGCGATGCAGGCTGCCGCCGCGTCCCCGCCGACCACCGGCAGCGACGGCATGGGCAGCCCCGGCACCCGGAATCCGTCGGAGAGCACATAGCCCGGCCGCAGCGACAGGCCCGCGACGGCCCGTCGCATACCTTCGATATTGGCCGCGTGCACTCCCCGGCGGTCGACTTCCGGCGCCGGGATGAAGACCACGTGATAGGCCAGCGCGTAGCGCCTGATCAGCGGAAAGAGCTCCTCGCGGGTCTTCTCGTTGAGCTTCTTGGAGTCGTCGAGCGCCGCCAGGCTCTCGAACCGGTTCGGGCCGAGGACACACGCCGCCACCACCAGCGGACCTGCGCAGGCGCCGCGCCCCACCTCGTCGACGCCGGCCACCGGGCCCAGGCCACTGCGATACAGCGCCGATTCCAGGGTGCGCAGTCCCGAGGATTTGCGGATCACCGTGCGTGGCGGCCACGTCCTCGCGGCCATGGATCAGCCCTGCTGCGGGTCGAACGAGGACACCCCACCCCACCGCGACGGCGGCCATGCGATGAACCGCGCCTTGCCGATGACATTGGCCACCGGGACGGTGCCGGCCATCGGGTCGCCGGTGCACAGAATGCCCTTCTGGGCGTCGGCGGGTGTGCTGGTGCAGTGTGCGCGGGAATCAGCCGAATGAGTGCGGTTGTCCCCCATCACCCACAGCCTGCCCTCGGGCACCTTGACCGGGCCGAATTCATTGCCCAGGCAGGGGTAGACCAGCGGGTCGGCCATCATGGTCTGCGCATTGAGGTATGGCTCGTCGAGTGGCTTGTCGTCGACCGTGAGCCCGGTGTCGGCGCGGCATTGCACCGTCTGGCCGCCCACCGCAATGACGCGCTTGACCAGATCGTTCTCGTCCGGCGGGACGAACCCGACGAACGACAGCGCGTTCTGGAGGGTCCGGATGGCCGGGTTCTCCGAGCGGATCGACTTGTAGCCGACGTTCCAGTTCGGCGGGCCCTTGAACACGATGACGTCACCGGGCCGCGGGTCGCTGAACCGGTAGGTGACCTTGTCGACCATGATCCGGTCGCCCACGCAGCCGGCACAGCCGTGCAGCGTCGGCTCCATCGACTCGGACGGAATCAGGTACGGACGGGCCACGAACGTCAGCATCACGTAGTACAGGACCACAGCGATGCCGACCAGGATCGCGCCCTCGCGCAATGCCGAGCGCTTCTTCTCACCCTGTTCGGGTGCCACGTCGGGCGCGGGATGTTCCACCGACTCCGTCGCCGTGGGACGGTCCGCCGCCGGGGTGTCCGCGGCCGGCTCCGATGTCGCCGAGCGCGGCTCGGTGTTGTCGTCGGTCACGGGATCAGCGTAGCCAGCTCAGTGCCCGACACACGACCACGTCGAAGCTCAGCGCTTCTGTCGCGGCCATGCCGAAGCTCAGCGCTTCTCCTTGATCTTGGCCTTCTTGCCGCGCAGCTCGCGCAGGTAGTAGAGCTTGGCCCGACGCACGTCGCCGCGGGTGACGACCTCGATGTGGTCGATGTTGGGCGAGTGCACCGGGAAGGTCCGCTCGACGCCGACGCCGTAGCTCTCCTTGCGCACGGTGAAGGTCTCGCGGATCCCACCGCCGGAGCGGCGCAGCACGACACCCTTGAAGACCTGCACGCGCTGCTTGTTGCCTTCGATGACCTTCACGTGGACATTGACGGTGTCCCCGGGGCTGAAGGTCGGAATGTCGTCGCGCAGCGACGCCTGGTCGACGAAGTCCAGCGTGTTCATCGGTGACACTTCCTTGCGGTTCGCGGCGCGGCCAACTCACCTGCGCAAAGCGCTGGCGGTCGCCGGGCCGATGGATTCGGGCACGTGGTTGTACGTCGCAGCAGGCGGAGAACGGGTCCGGCCCGCGCGAGCAACTGCTCAATTGTGCCAGATGGGTCGCGAGCAGTGAAATCGCACGACCCGCAGCTTGCGCGCCATCGGCACGGGGATGGATCGGCTGGCTAAAAGAGCGATGGACAGAAGGTACGGTTAACCTGAGTGCGGGCGGCGGCGCGGCGGGCCCGCATCAGTGCATCCACCAGATCTTCGAGGAGACGGCCATGCGACGGCATCTGTCGATGCTGGTCACTGGAACCGCCGCGGTAGCCATCGCAGTGTTGGCAGCCGCGTCTTCGGCTCAGGTCAACGCCGGTCCGGGCGATTCCCGGCCGATGACCCTGCTGGCCGTCGACCCGGACGCAGTGGCGCAGGCTCCCGCGCTGGACCCGATGCCCGCCGCTCCACCCGATCCGACGATCGGCCTCGACGTGCGGGCCAAGCAGGCCGCCGCCGACGCCGAAGACCACGGCGCCGACATCAGCTTCACCGTCCTCGACCGCACCACCGGCCGGATTCTGTCCGGCGGCGATGACAGCCCGTTCCCCATCGCGTCGGTGAGCAAGCTGTTTATCGCCGACGATCTGCTCCTGCAGGTGGCCAAGGGACAGCGTCAGCTCACCCCGCCGAGCGTCAGTCGTTCGACACCATGCTGCGATCGTCCGATGACAGCGCCGCCGAGGTGTTCTGGAGCGAGAGCGGCGGCAGCGCCATCGTCAGCCGGGTGACCGCTCGCTACGGACTGGGGTCGACGAGCCTGCCCTACGACGGGCACTGGTGGAACACCATGAGCACGACCGGTGATCTGGTGCGCTACTACGACAAGCTGCTCGACGGCGCCGGAGGCCTGCCCGCCGACCAGGCCGCGCTCATCTTGTCCGACCTCGCGGCCTCCACCCCCAACGGGCTCGACGGCTACCCGCAGCGGTTCGGCATCCCCGACGGGCTCTATGCCGAACCTGTCGCGGTCAAACAAGGGTGGATGTGCTGCTGGAACGGCGGCAACTGGCTGCACATGACCACCGGTGTGGTCGGACCCGACCACCGGTTCGTGATCGCGATGGCCTCGCTGCAACCGGTCGACGACGCCACCGCACGCAACACCGTGACGCAGGCCATCAAGACGATGTTCCCCGGCGGGCAGATCTGACCGGCGCCGTCTAGCGCCGCGGTGGCCCCGGGGGCCGAGGCGGCGGTGGCCGGTGGATCGTGGGCGGCGAACGAAACGGTCGCGTCGGCTCGTTGGCGTCCTCCACGGCGAGCATTCCGCTGCGCAGCCGCATGGTGGTGGCCGCGGGATCGGCGCCGATGCGCCGCGGAGCCGTGACGACCGGTCGAGTGGCCGTCTGATCGGGACCTTCGTCCTGTGCGAGCACGCTTCTGGCGATTCGTTCGATCGCCCCCTGCACCTGTAGCCGATCGGGTCGCCCCTCGAACGACGGCGAGCGGGTCAGCGTGTCGGTGATCCAGGTGGCGATCAGATTGCGGGCGTGGTTCACCTCGCCGGCCCCGGTCGCGGTCAGCGCGAAGAGATCGCCGTTGCGCTGGGCGAAGCCCGTCGCGACCAGTCGATCGAAGGTCGGCTCGAGGATCTCCCTCGGGACCCGGTGGCGTGCGGCGATGGCGGCGAGGTCGGCAACCCCGGCCACCTGCGCGTGACGGTAGATCTGCATCAACGCCCACAGCCGCGGGGTGTCGAGCCCGCTGCCGCCGGAACGGGCCAGTGCTTGCAGATGCATACCGCGCGACTCGCGCAGGAGTCGGCTGACGGCGACTTCGAGTACCTTCTCCGAGGGCTCGGTGGTGGGCATGCCGAAGCCTTCGCCGAGATCGGTACTGCCGGTGGCGGCCGCGTCGCGCAGCGGAACCTGTTTGAGGAACAGCGCGAGGACGAAACCGACGAGCGCGACCGGCGCCGCGAACAGGAACACCTTGCTCAGCGAGTCGGCGTAGGCCTGCACGATCGGCGCGGCCACGTCGTGTGGAAGCTGGTGCAGCGCCTGAGGAGATTGCGCCACAGCGGGTTCGGTGCCGCTGGCGGCCAGCGCCGCGGGCAGCCGGTCGGCCAGGAAATTGCTGAACAGCGAACCGAAGATCGCCGCGCCGAAGGAACTGCCGATGGTGCGGAAGAACGTGACGCCGGAGGTGGCGACGCCCAGATCGGTGAAATCCACCGTGTTCTGCACGGTCAGGATCAGCACCTGCATGCTCAGCCCGATGCCGGCGCCCAGCACCAGCAGATACAGCGACTGCAGCCAGGTCGAGGTGCCGGCGTCCATCCTCGAGAGCAGGACGAAACCCAACGCCATCACCGCGGTGCCCACCACCGGGAAGATCTTGTACCGCCCGGTGCGGCCCACGATCACACCACTGCTCAGTGATGTCGCGAGCAGCCCGAGCACCATCGGGAGGGTGTGCAGGCCGGACACTGTCGCCGAGACGCCGTCGACGAACTGCATGTAGGTCGGCATGAAGGTCAGCGCGCCCAGCATGGCGAATCCGACCACGAACGACAGCCCGCAGCACACCGTGAAGACGGGGTCGGAGAACAGCCGGATCGGCAAGATCGGCTCGGCGGCGCGGCGCTCGACGACGACGAAGGCCACCAGCGCCGCAATCGATCCGACGAACAGGCCGATGATCATCGCCGAACCCCAGGCGTAGGTGGTCCCGCCCCAGCTGGTCGCCAGCGTCAGTCCGGCGGCGCCGAGACCCACCAGGACGATGCCCGCGTAATCGATGACCGGCCTCGCGGTCCGGCCCATGTGCGGAATCGCCGAAGCCGCCACCGCCAGCACCACGACGGCGACCGGCACGTTCACCCAGAACGCCCATCGCCAGCCGAGGTGGTCGGTGAACAGGCCCCCGAGCAGCGGCCCCACCACAGTGGTGACCCCGAACACCGCGCCCAGCGCACCCTGGTAACGGCCACGCTCGCGTAGGGGAATCACCTCGCCGATGACCGCGACGGCGGTGACGGTGATCGCCCCGCCGCCGATGCCCTGCAGCGCCCGGGACGCGACGAGCATGCTCATCGAGTTGGCCAGACCGCACAGCACCGAACCGGCCAGGAAGAACAGGATCGCGGCCTGGAACACCGTCTTGCGGCCGAACGTGTCACCCAGCTTGCCGACGACCGCCGTCACGATCGTGGACGCCAGCAGGTAACTGGTCACCACCCACGACTGGTGACCGGCTCCCCCGAGGTCGGCGACGACGGTCGGCAGCGCGGTGGCGACGATGGTCTGGTCCAGGGCAGCCAGCAACATGCCCAGCACGACGGCCAGGAACACCAGGTTGCGACGCTGACCCGTGATCTGGGCGGGCGCCGGTGCCGGTTCTGGCGGCGCGCCGGTTGATGGACGAGTCACCGGTTGACAGTACCCAGCGGCGGAAGCCGGTAACCGGCGCCCGCGCGGTCCCACATCAATTATCGAGTAGGTCCGGCCGGCGTTCGCGGGTGCGCTGCATGGCTTGTTCGTGTCGCCAGGCCGCGACCTTGGCGTGGTCTCCGGAGAGCAGCACGTCCGGCACCGCCAGCCCACGCCAGGCCGGCGGGCGGGTGTAACTCGGCCCTTCCAGTAAGCCCTCGTTCTCCGGCGAGTGCGAATCATCCTGGTGTGAGCGCGGATTACCCATCACATTGGGCAACAGCCGCACCACCGCCTCGATGATGACCAGCGCGGCGGCCTCACCCCCGGCGAGCACGTAGTCGCCGATCGATACCTCTTCGACGCGCATCCGCCTGCCGGCGTCCTCGGCGACCCGCTGGTCGATGCCTTCATAACGCCCGCAGGCGAAGACCAGATGGCCCTCCCGCGTCCAACGCTGGGCGTCGGCCTGGGTGAACAACCGACCAGCCGGTGTCGGGACGACGAGAAGTGTTTCTTCAGTGCATATTTCGTCGAGTGCTTCACCCCATACCGGGGCCTTCATCACCATGCCGGGTCCGCCACCATACGGGGCGTCGTCCACGGAGTGGTGCACGTCGTGGGTCCAGCGGCGCAGGTCGTGCACGGCGAAGTCCACGATGCCGGACTCGATGGCCCTGCCGGGCAACGATTGCCGAACCGGGTCAAGGTAGTCGGGGAAGATCGTGATGACGTCAATGCGCACGGCGGTCCCTGCCTATTCGAGGTCCAAAAGCCCCTCGGGCGGATCGATCTCGACCAGCCCGTCGGCCAGCGACACCGACGTCACGATGGCGCTGACGAACGGCACCAGCAGTTCGGCACCCTCGGCGGTGCGCACCGAGAGCAGCTCTCCGCCGGCGGTGTGCAGCACCTCGGCGACGGTGCCGACGACCTGCCCGTCGACAGTCCGGACCGTCAGCCCTTCGAGCTGATGGTCGTAGAACTCGTCGGGGTCTTCGATCGGCGGCAATGCTCCGGATTCGACGACGAACAGGTTGCCGCGCAACGCCTCGGCTGCGTCGCGATCCGACACTCCGTGTAGCCGGACCAACAAGCGGCCGCCGTGCGGGCGGACAGTCTCCACCACGACATCGCGAGCTCCGTCGCCCCGAGAAGGCTTGAGCCGCAGGCGGTTACCTGCCGCGAACCGTTCGTCGGGGTCGTCGGTACGGACGTCCACCACCAGTTCGCCGGTGACGCCGTGGGCTTTGGCCACCCGCCCGACGACGAGCTCCATATTGCCCTCCGAGTCGCTTTGCTCCGGCTCGCCGGACTACTGGTCGGTGTCCACCACGTCGACGCGGATGCCCCGGCCGCCGATCCCGGCGACCAGGGTGCGCAGCGCGGTGGCGGTGCGACCGCCACGCCCGATCACCTTGCCCAGGTCATCGGGGTGGACGTGCACCTCGACCGTGCGCCCGCGCCGGCTGGTGACCATGTCGACGCGAACGTCGTCGGGATTGTCGACGATCCCGCGGACCAGATGCTCCACGGCGTCGACGACGACCGAACTCATTCGGCGGCGGCCTCAGCGGCCTCGGCGCTCTCGGCTGCCGGCTCGGCCGCAGCGGTCTCCGCCGACTCGGCCTTCTTGGCCGGGGCCTTCTTCTTCTTCGGCGAGGTGGCCTCTCCGCCGGGAGCGCCGTCGGCCTCGGCCAGCGCGGCATTGAACAGGTCGAGCTTGCTCGGCTTGGGCTCCTTGACCTTCAGCGTGCCCTCGGCACCCGGCAGGCCCTTGAACTTCTGCCAGTCACCGGTGATCTTGAGCAGCGTGAGGACCGGCTCGGTGGGCTGAGCACCGACGGACAGCCAGTACTGCGCGCGCTCGGAATCGATCTCGATCAGGCTCGGCTCTTCCTTGGGGTGGTAGCGGCCGATGACCTCGATCGCACGGCCGTCGCGGCGGGTGCGCGAGTCGGCGACAGCGATGCGGTACTGGGGATTGCGGATCTTGCCAAGCCGGGTGAGCTTGATCTTGACAGCCATGAACTAACTCCTGTGGGTGTCACGCTGCAATTCAGCGATACGGCGGGAGTGCCGGATCCGGTTTTGCCTCGCGTGTGTGACCGCGGCGCGGCGCATCTGTCTTCCCAGAAGCCGCTCGCGGACAGCCGCCCATTGTGCCAGACCGGGCTGGTCAGGTGTTAATCGCTAGACCACCTTCTGGATGCACTTCTGCTCAACGCGTCGCATCATCCGCCAGCCCTCGGCGGTGCGGACGAAAGCGTCGTCGTACCAGAGTCCGCAGAACATGATCTGGCCGTCCTCGCCGAGGGCCATCGGGTTGAACAGGATCGTTCGGGACGTGGCGGCATCGCCGTCGACTCGGATGTCGAAATTGCCCACCATGTGGAAATAGGCCGGAAAGTTGGGCAGCACCTCAGCCAGCCACGCTTTGACCTCGGGATAGCTGCCTGCGATTCCGCCCAGCTCGGTGTAGTCGATGTGGGCGTCGGGGGTGAACACCCGGTCCAGGTCGTCGAACCGGCGACTGTCGATCGCCGTCGAGTAGTCCACCAGCAGCTGCTGGATCTCCATCCGATCCGAAATCTCTTCAAGACTCAGCATTTGTGTGATTCAACACGGCTGTCAGGGCGCACGGCGGGGAGGTCCACACCAGCGGGACAATGCAACTAAGGTAACCCTAACCAAACTAGTGGCGAGTGGAGGCGCGGTGCCAAAAGATCCCGGCTTTTCCCTGATCATCGGCTACGGCAGCGACATGGGCACGGCCGAGTACATCGCCATGCATCTCGCCGACGCCGTGAAAGCCCAGGGCATCGATGCGACCGAGACCGAGCTCAACGACATCCCCCTTGACGCGGTTGCGGCGGCAACCCACTTCGTGGTGGTCACCTCGACCTTCGGCGATGGCGAAGTACCCGACAACGGCACCGTCTTCTGGGAGGAACTCAGCGCCGACCACCGAGGTTTCGAGCACCTGCACTACACGGTCCTGGCCCTGGGCGACAGTTCCTACGACCTGTTCTGCAACGCCGGTCGCATCATCGACGCTCGCCTCAGCGAGCTCGGCGGCCGGCGGTTCGCCGAACGAGTCGAACTGGACTGCTATCGGGAAGGCGACGCCCGACAGTGGCTGACCGACACCACCGAGCTGCTGGTCGAGGCCAGCTCCGCCACGTCGGACCATGCCATGCCGTCGGCCGCCCCCTCCGTGCCGCCGCACCGGCGCCCGAGCCTGACGCCGTGGACGGAGGCCAACCCCTACCCGGCGACGACGGTCGTCAACCGCCTGCTGACGGCGCCGGACTCCGACAAAGAGGTCCGCCATCTCGAACTGGACCTCGCCGACTCCGGGATCACCTATGAAGCCGGGGATTCGGTGGCTGTGCACCCGGTCAACGATCCCCAGCTCGTCGAGCACCTGCTGGCCCAACTCGGGGTCGACGACACCTACCGCGTCAGCGGATCCGATCTCCCCCTGACAGAACTGCTCACCCACCATCTGGAGATCCGGACCCCGTCGCGTGCGCTGCAGGCGCTGGTCGGTGCCCGCACCACCGACGCCGAGGCGGCCAGCGCGCTCGGATCCGCCGATCCGGCCCAGCTGTCGGCCTGGATGGCCGGGCGCGATGTCGCCGACTTGCTCGAATACGCCGAACTCGGCGTCGACGAAGTCGTGGACACCTTGCGCCCCTTGCAGTTCCGCGACTATTCGATCGCCTCCAGCCCCGTGGTGCATCCCAACCGGCTGCACCTGACGGTGGCCACAGTCCGCTACCAGCGCGGTGGCCGCCGGCGTGGCGGTGTCGCGTCGACCTACCTGGCCGATCGCGGCGGGACGGTGCGGATCCATCTGCGGCCCAACCACAACTTCCGGCTGCCCGCCCCCGACGTGCCGATCATCATGGTTGGTCCGGGAACCGGGATCGCGCCGTTCCGAGCGTTCTTGCAGGAGCGGCGGGCGAGCTGCGTGCCGGGCCGGTCATGGCTGTTCTTCGGCGACCGGCGCCGCCGTACTGATTTCCTCTACGGGCAGGAACTGCAGGACTTCCTCGACTCAGGCACTCTGTCCCGCCTGGATCTGGCGTTCTCCCGGGAACAGGGGATGCCGAAAACGTACGTCCAGCACCGCATGAAGGACCATGCCGACGAACTCTTCGCCTGGCTGTCAGACGGTGCACACCTCTATGTCTGCGGCGACGCCGAGCAGATGGCCAGAGACGTCGACCAGGCGTTGCACGAGATCGTCGCCGAGGCCGGTGGCATGGACGCTGCGACCGCACATTCCTACGTCAACGACCTCATCAAATCCCACCGCTACCTGCGAGACGTCTACTGAGTCCCGCGCTGCACAGCGGCCCGGGCTAGGCTCAGCCACCATGCGCAGACTTCTCGCTGGCGTCGCGACAGCGCTGAGTGTGCTGATCACCACAGCCGGAGTCGCCAACGCGGACAACGCCGATCAGCCACCCGGTTCGGTGCCTGTTCCCGACGGCCCGGCGCCGGCCTGGATCGTCGCCGATATGGACACCGGTCAGGTGCTGGCCGGGCGCGACATGTACGCCGCCCACCCGCCGGCCAGCACGATCAAGACACTGCTGGCGCTGACCGCCCTCGACGAACTGCCCGATCTCAACGCCACCGTGGTGGCCGACAACGCCGACACCCTCGTCGAATGCAACTGCGCGGGGATCAAGCCCGGCCACACGTATACCGCCCGGCAGCTGCTCGACGCGGTTCTACTGGTCTCCGGCAACGACGCGGCCAACACGCTGGCCGACCTGCTCGGCGGGTTCGACGTCGCAGTCGACAAGATGAACGCCAAGGCGATGTCAGTCGGGGCCACCAATACCCATGCGACCACACCGTCGGGCCTCGACGGCCCGGCCGGTCCGGGCTGGACCACCCCGCACGACCTGGCCGCCATCTTCCGCGCGGCGATGGCCAATCCGGTGTTCGCCCAGATCACCGCCCAGCCGGTGGCGATGTTCCCCACCGACACCGGCGACAAGCCGTTGGTCAACCAGGACGAGTTGCTGGTGCGCTACCCGGGTGCGATCGGCGGCAAGACCGGGTTCACCGACGCCGCCCGCAAGACGTTCGTCGGCGCCGCCGACCGCGACGGCCGTCGGCTGGTCATCGCAATGATGTACGGGCTGATCCACGAGGGCGGCCCCACCTACTGGGACCAGGCCGCCGCACTGCTGGACTGGGGCTTCGCCCAAGACCGATCCGAGAGCGTCGCCGCGCTCTGAGTCTGCCCCCGGGTCGCTGCGCTCCTGCCCACCGGACCTCTGCCCCCGGGTCGCTGCGCTCCTGCCCACCGGACCTCTGTCCCGGGTCGCTGCGCTCATCGCAACGATTTCGAGATGCGATCGCGTCATTGCCGAGGTGATCGCTGGTTAGCGTCGGCAGTCATGCCGCGCCGACCGTTCATCGCGCTGCTGAGCATCGCCATGTCGCTGATGCTGGCGTCGCCGACGGCCGCGGCCCCGGGTCCGGAGCCGGCCGGGGCGGCCGCGGTCACCCCGCCGGACGGACCCGCGCAGGCCTGGCTGGTGGCCGATCTCGACAGTGGCCGCATCCTGGGCGGCCGCGACCCCTACAGCGCACATGCCCCGGCCAGCACCATCAAAGCCCTGCTCGCGATGGTCGTGCTCGATCAGTTGGCGCCCAACGCCGCGGTGCGGGCGAGCGCCGCGCACACGCAGGTGGAGTGCTCGTGCGTGGGTCTGATACCCGGTCAGGTGTACACCGCGCGGCAACTGCTCGACGGCCTGCTGATGGTGTCGGGCAACGACGCCGCCAACCTGCTCGCCGACATGCTCGGCGGATACCAGGCGGCGGTCCTGCGGATGAACGCCAAGGCGTATCAGCTGGGGGTACGCAGCACCCGGGCCGGATCGCCGTCCGGTCTGGACGGGCCGGGCTGGGAATCGGTGACGTCACCGCACGATCTGGCCGTGATCTATCGAGCGGCGTTGCGCTATCCGCTGTTCGCCCAGATCGTCCACCAGCCTTCTGCGCTGTTCCCTGATCGTTCCGGGTATCGAGAGATCAAGAACCAGGATCGGCTGTTGCGCAGCTATCCGGGATTCATCGGCGGCAAAAGCGGATTCACGAATCTCGCGCGGGAGACCTACGTCGGGATGGCCCAACGCAACGGGCGGCGGTTGATCGTGGTCCAGATGTACGGCAGCGCCGATCTCTGGGATCAGGCGTCCCGGTTGCTCGACTGGGGTTTCAACCAGTACGGCCACTGAGCCGCACTCTCAGCCGGCGAACACCCGGCCCCGCAGAATCACCAGGTCGGGGTGCGCCAGCACCTCGGCGCCGCCGCGCGGATCCTGGCTGAAACACACCAGATCCGCCGGTGCGCCGTCGGCGAGCCCCGGCCGACCCAGCCAGCGCCGAGCGTCCCAGCAGGCCGCACCCAGCGCCTCGGTCGGGCTCATCCCGATGCCCTTGAGCGCCTCCACCTCGTCGGCCAGACGGCCGTGAGCGATCGTGCTGCCCGCGTCGCTGCCGGCGTAGATCGGCACCCCGGCCTCCCGTGCCGCGGCGATCCGGGGATAGCAGCGGTCATAGAGATCACGCATGTGCGCCGCGTACGTCGGGTATTTCGTTGCCGCAGAGGCGAATCCGGGAAAGTTCTCGATGTTGATCAGGGTGGGCACCAGCGCGGTGCCGTGCTCGACCATCATTGCGATGGTGTCGTCGGTCAGCCCGGTGCCGTGCTCGATGCAGTCGATACCGGCGTTGATCAGCCCGGGCAGCGCATCCTCGCTGAACACGTGGGCGGTGACCCTGGCGCCCTCGTCGTGGACGGCCGCGATCGCCGCGCGCAGCACCTCGTCGGACCACAACGGCGCCAGGTCACCCACCGAGCGGTCGATCCAGTCGCCGACCAGCTTCACCCACCCGTCACCGAGCCGGGCCTGCTCGGCCAACGCCTCGGGTAGCTGCCATTCGTCCTCGAGCTCGATGGCAAAGCCGTGGGAATAGCGCTTGGGCCGGGCCAAATGCTTTCCGGCCCTGATGATCCGAGGCAGATCGTGGTGATCGTCGAGACTGCGGGTGTCGGTGGGCGATCCACAATCTCGCAGCAGCAGTGCGCCCACCCCGCGTTCCACCTCGGCCTGGGCGATGGCCTCGTCCAGCGGGATCTCGCCGTGCTCCCCCAGCCCGACGTGACAGTGCGCGTCGACGAGGCCGGGCAAGATCCAGCCGCCGGCCCCGTCAGCGCCGAACACGGTCTGGGCGCCGGCGACCGGCTCGGCACGCAGCATGCCGTCGACGATCCACCACTCGACGGGCTCGCCGTCGGGCAGGCCCAGGCCGCGAACGTGAAGGGCCGCGCTCGCCCGCACGCTAGTTCTTGCCCGGGAACTTCAGCTTCGACAGATCGAAATCCGCGAGGCCCGGCGGCAACTCGTTGAGGCCCTGGGGCATTTTGGACAGATCGGGCATTCCGGCGGCGAGCAAGGGATTGACCTTCGGCGGGGTGGGGCCGCGTCCGCCCTTCTTCTTGCCCGCCTGCTTGTTCTTGCCCTTCGCGGCCTTCTTCGACGAGCGGCGACCGAACGGCATGCCCATCGCGCCGGCCATCTGCGACATCATCTTTCGGGCTTCGAAGAAGCGGTCGACGAGCTGGTTGACCTCCGCCACCGTGACACCCGAGCCGTTGGCGATCCGCAGCCGGCGCGAGGCGTTGATGATCTTCGGGTCGGCCCGCTCCTGCGGGGTCATGCCCCGGATGATCGCCTGCAGCCGGTCGAGCTGCTTGTCGTCGACCGTGGCCAGCGCATCCTTCATCTGGCCCGCGCCGGGCAGCATGCCCAGCAGGTTGCCGATCGGCCCCATCTTGCGGATCATCAGCATCTGCTCGAGGAAGTCCTCCAGCGTCAGCTCGCCGGAGCCGATCTTGGCGGCGGCCTCCTCGGCCTTCTGCTGGTCGAAGACCTGCTCAGCCTGCTCGATCAGGGACAGCACGTCGCCCATGCCCAGGATGCGGCTGGCCATCCGGTCGGGGTGGAAGACGTCGAAGTCCTCCAGCTTCTCCCCCGTCGACGCGAACAGGATCGGCACGCCGGTGACCTCGCGCACCGACAGCGCCGCACCACCGCGGGCGTCGCCGTCGAGCTTGGTCAGCACCACGCCGGTGAACCCGACGCCGGAACCGAACGCCTCGGCGGTCGCCACCGCGTCCTGGCCGATCATCGCGTCCAGGACGAACAGCGTCTCGTCGGGATGCACGGCATCGCGGATCGCGGCGGCCTGGGCCATCAACTCTGCGTCGATGCCGAGACGGCCCGCGGTGTCGACGATGACGACGTCGAAGTGCTTGGCCTGTGCTTCGGCCAGACCAGCGGCGGCCACGGCGACCGGGTCTCCGGGCGGCGAGTCGTGCGAACCCTCGGCGGTGCCCGGGTGCGGGGCGAAGACGTTGACGCCGGCCCGTTCGCCGACGATCTTGAGCTGGTTGACCGCCCCGGGGCGCTGCAGGTCGCAGGCCACCAGCAGCGGGGTGTGGCCCTGACCCTTGAGCCATTTGGCCAGCTTGCCGGCCAGGGTGGTCTTACCGGCACCTTGCAGACCGGCCAGCATGATCACGGTCGGCGGGTTCTTGGCGAACGCCAGCTGACGGGTCTGGCCGCCGAGGATGCCGATGAGCTCCTCGTTGACGATCTTGACGACCTGCTGTGCCGGGTTGAGCGCGGCGGAGACCTCGGCGCCCTTGGCCCGTTCCTTGATGCGATTGACGAACTCACGGACCACCGGCAGGGAGACGTCGGCCTCGAGCAGCGCCAGCCGGATCTCCCGGGTGGTGGCATCGATGTCGGCGTCCGTCAGCCGGCCCTTGCCGCGCAGGCCAGCGAGCGCACCGGTCAACCGGTCGGACAGGGATTCAAACACGAGGTAAGCCTATCTGGTAGGACGCGGCCGCTGGTGCCACGCCTGTCGGCTCGAGTGGCCAGTTGGCGCACGCGTGGGCCACGAATCCGTGCCCAACGTGGCCACTGGCGTGCGCCACGATAGGGTCAGACTCCGTGAGCGAGCTCCCGCAGGCGGTGAGCGGAATCGTGTTCGACTGCGACGGGCTGCTTCTGGACACCGAGACGTCTTGGGCCCGTGCCGAGGCCGCACTGCTGGCCCGTTACGGCCACCCGTTCGGGGAACGGGAACGCAGACTGTTGCTGGGCCGGACCGTCGAAGACATCTGCGAGGTCATCGCCACCCTGATCGGCCGACCGGGCCAAGGCGCGGACCTGCGCGATCCGCTCAACGAGTTGGTCGCAATCGAGCTCGGCGAGCAGGTGACGCCCATGGCCGGGGTCCCCGAGTTGCTCGGCATCCTCTCGCAGCGGTTCCCCCTGGCTATCGCCTCCAACAGCAATCGCGCGGTGCTCGACCTCATCCTGGGATCCAGTGGAATAGCAGCCCATTTCGAGGTCACCGTCGCCGCCGACGAGGTGGATCATCCCAAGCCGCATCCCGCGTTGTACCTGCGGGCGTTCGCCGAACTCGGCGCGTCGGCCATCGACGGGATCGCCTTCGAAGACTCCGCGACCGGGATCGCGGCGGCCCGTGCCGCGGGTGCGTTCGTCGTCGCGGTGCCCTCGGATCCGGCCGGCGGCCTCGACGGTGACTTCCTCACCGCCTCATTGGGTGATCCGCGGCTGCACCGATGGGCGAGCACCGTCGCCGTCGGAATCGGCTGAGGCCGGGGTTAAGGCTGACGCCACGAAGCAGGCGGCCTGCTGACCGGCGGCGACCGTCGACAATGCCGGGATCTGCACCGCGCAGTCGGGTCGGGCCACCGGGCAGCGGGAGCGAAACGCACACCCTGGCGGGGGATGCAGGGCGTCGGGCAACTCACCGCGCACCACATCGGGTCGGGTCCGCACCGACGGATCGGGTGAGGGCATCGCCGAGAGCAGCGCCCGGGTGTAGGGATGGGCGGGCCGGTGCAACACCTGCCGCGCAGGACCCTCCTCCACGATTCGCCCGAAGTACATGACTGCGATGCGGTCGGCCAGCACAACCGCGCTGGCCAGGTCGTGGGTGATGAACAGCACGCCGAGCCCATCGCGGCGCAGGTCGTCGATGAGGTTGAGCACACTGGCCCGCACCGAGACGTCGAGCATCGAGACCGGTTCGTCGGCGACCAGCAGCCGCGGGGTCAACGCCACCGCCGCGGCGATGGCCACCCGCTGGCGCTGCCCGCCGGACAATTCGTGCGGGAAACGGTCGAGGACCCACTGCGCCGGGGTCAGTCCCACCCGCTCCAGGGCCCGGCGCACCACGGCGTCGCGGTCAGAACGCGGTACGCGGTGGATCCGCAGCCCTTCCTCGACGATCGAACGCACCGTCATTCGCGGATCCAGCGAATCGTAGGGATCCTGATGTACCAGCTGGATCGCCCGGCGGTACGGCTGCAGCGCGGAACCGGTCAGCCGGGTCAGATCGGTTCCCTCGAAGCACACCTGTCCGGCGCTCGCCCGCTGCACACCCGCGATCGTTCGAGCGACAGTGCTTTTGCCGCACCCGGATTCGCCCACCAGCGCCACGATCTCACCGACGGCCACGCTCAGCGACAACTGCTCGACAGCATGCACCACCGACCGGCGGCGACCGAACAACCCGGCCGCCCCCACCGGGTAGTGCACGGTGAGACCTGACACCTGCAGCAGCGCAGCGCTCATCAGTGAACCTCCGTCGTCGAGACCAGATGGCATGCGACGGTGCGGACGCCGTCAAAGGTAGCGGGCGGTTCGAGCTCCCGGCAGACATCGTGGGCCGACGGGCAGCGCGGCGCATACGGACACCCGGCGAACGGCGCGTCGAGCCTGGGTGGTTCGCCCGGGATCGAGCACATCCCGGCATCCGACAACGGGTTCGGGATGGCCGAGACCAACGCGGTGGTGTACGGATGTCGTGCGTCGGTGAGCAGGGTGCTCACCGGGCCCTCCTCGACGATGCGTCCCGCGTACATGACGGCGACCCGCTCGGCGACCTGTGCGACCGCAGGCAGATCGTGACTGATGAACACCAAGGCCACTCCGAGCTGGTCGGTGACGTTGCGCAGCAGCTCCAACACCTCAGCCTGGACGATCACATCCAGTGCGGTGGTCGGTTCGTCGGCCAGCAACACCTTCGGCCCGCACGCCAGCGCCATCGCCAGCGCGGCGCGCTGCCGCATCCCGCCGGAGAACTCGTGCGGATAATGGGCGGCCCGCTGGGCGCCGATGCCCACCAGTTCGAGCAGTTCGCGCACCCGCTCGGCGGCCTGCCGGCGACTGCTGTTCTGGTGCAAACGAATCGGTTCGGCGATCTGCTCACCGACGGTGCGTACCGGATTGAAGGCGTTCATCGCGCCCTGGAACACCATCGCGATGTCGCACCAGCGGTGTCTGCGCATGCCCGCGTCGCCGCCGGCCAGGATGTCGACCCCGTCCAGCAGCACCTGCCCGGACACCTCGGCGTTCGGGGGCAGCAGACCCATCATTGCGAGCACCGCGGTCGACTTCCCGCACCCCGACTCCCCCACGATGCCCAGCCGGCCGCGCTCGTCGAGGGTGAACGTGACTCCGCGGACCGCGTCGACCTTCCTGGTGCCCGAGTCGAATTCGACGCACAGGTCACGCACCTGCAGCAGTGGCGGTCTCACGCGCGGTCCAGCCGGCCGTGCAGCGGCCGGACCCGAAATCGGCGCACCGCCAGGTGGCCCACCTTCAGCCGCGGGTTGAGGGTGTCCTCCATGCCTTGCCCCGCCACGGTGGCGGCCAGCACCACCATCGTCACGGCGAGACCGGGCGGCAACACCACCCACCACGCCCCGGCGAGCACCGCGCCCTGGTCCAGCGCATCCTGAATCATCCGCCCCCAGGACACCACCGAGGGATCACCCAGCCCGAGGAAGCTGATGTAGGTCTCGGCGAAGATCGCATTGGCCACCATCAGAACGGTGTTGGCGACCAGCAGCGGCATCACGTGCGGGACGACGTGGCGGGTCAGCACCGACAGCGGCGAGGCGCCCATGGCCTCGACCCGTCGCACGAAGGTGCGCTGCCGCACCGACATCACCTGGGCCCGGATCAGCCGTGCCGTCGAGGCCCAGTACACCAGTCCGATCACGATGACGATGTTGGCGAGATTCTGGCCGAACACCGCCGCGGCCACGATCATCAGCGGAATGTCGGGGATGACCAGGAAGTAGTCGGTGATCCGCATCAGCAGCCCATCGGTACGGCCGCCGAAATACCCTGCGGCCACACCGATCACACCCCGATCAGCATGCCGACCAGTGCGGCGACCGAGCCGACCAGCAGCGAGGTTCGGGCTCCGTGCACCAGCCGGGTCGCGACGTCGAAACCGCCACCGTCCAACCCCAGCGGGTGGGCACTGCTGGGTGGGGCGAATCCGTTGGAGAACTGGGTGTCTATCCCCGTCGGCGCGATCACCGAAGCGGCGAGCGCGACGACGGCGAAGACCCCCAGCGCAGCCAACCCGACCAAGGTTTGACGGTTGCCGGTGATCAGGCGGCGCAGTGTTCCGGACCGCTTCGGGACACCGCCGGCGCGGTCAGCGGGCAGCGCGGCGACCATGGGAGATCCTCGGGTCGAGTCGGACATAGATGAGGTCGGCGACCAGGTTGGCCACCACCACCGCCACCGTCAGCAACAGGAAGATGCCTTGCAGCACCGGGTAGTCCCGCTTGTTGATGGCATCGACGGCGGCGAATCCGATACCGGGATAACTGAACACGTCTTCGACGACGATCGCCCCGGCGACGATCGAGCCGGCCGAGAGCGCCACGATCGTCACCAGCGGCAGCATCGCGTTGCCGAACGCGTGCCGTCGCACGATGGTCCAGTCCCGCAGTCCCTTGGCCCGAGCGGTGAGGATGTAGTCCTCCCCGAGGGTTTCGAGCATCGCCGACCGCACGACGATGGCGTACTGGCCATAGCATCCGATCCCCAGGGTCAGCGCCGGCAGGATCAGATGCTGGGTGCGGTCCACCAACAGGTCCCACGTCGAGGGCGCACCCAGGACGTCGAGCGTCGCAGTCTGGATGCCCACCGCCGGAAGTCCCACCGCCGCAGCGACGTAGAACACCACCAGCAGCCCGATCCACTGGGTAGGCATCGCATAACAGGCCAGACCGGTCCACTGTGACGCCGAGTCCAGTACGGTGCCGCGTCGCCAGGCCGAGACCACACCGCTCACGACGCCGAGAATCAGGGCGATGAGCGTGCCGGCGACCAGCATCGGCAAGGTGTTGACCAGTGGGCCGATGATGGCCTGCCACACCGGCTTTCCGGTCGCGAGGCTGATGCCGAGGTCACCGCGCGCCAGCTGGGCCAGGTACCGGACAAACTGCACCGGCAGTGGCTCGTCGAGCCCGTAGCGCTCCAGCAGGGCCTGCCGCAGCTCAGGAGTGCAGCTGCGGCACCGCAACGCCGACACCGCGTTGCCCGGCATCACCCGGAACAAGAAGAAATTGATCGTCGCGGCGACGAAAACGGTGACCAGCGCGAACCAGACCCGGTTCAGTACAGCCATCAATCCCGTTTCGGACTGGTGTAGTAGGCCTTGCCCAGGGTGAACAGCTCCGGCTCGAAGCCGCTCCAGCCGTTCGAACTGGCGGTGACCAGGTTGGTCTCCACGATCTGGATATAGGGCCTGGCGCCGGCGATCTCGGCTTCGGCCCGCCAGACCAGCGCCCGGCGAGCGGCGGGATCCACCGTGGTGCGCTGTTGCTCGTAGAGCGCGTCGTAGGCGGGGTTACTCCAGCCCGTGTCGCTGTTGTTGCCGAGCTCGCTGGTGGTGACCACGCCGAGGTTGAAGTCCGGGTCGATGTAGGGATGCCAGTACCAGGTGAACATGTCGGCGTCCTCGTACTTGCCGTCCGGCCCGGTGATCAGCGCGTAGGCCTGGGTGCCGTCACCACCGGATTTCTCGGTGAGGTCCACGCCGACCTTGTCGAACGCGCTCTTGAGCAGGGTGAACTGCAGGTGGCCGTCGTAGTCGGTGTCGTTGGGAACGATCACCGAGTAGCTCATCGGATGTTCGGGCTGGGCTTTGTCACCGGTGGTCGCCGGTACCACCCGGATACCGTCCGGGCCGCGCCGGTAGCCCAGCGAGTCGAGGATCTGGTTCGCCTTGTCGACGTCGGTCGGCAACGGTTTGACATCGGGGTTCACCCAGTCACCGGACCAGCCGGACAAGATGTTCGCCCACGGCTTGGCCTCACCACCGAAGACGGTGCCGACGATCTGCTCGCGCGGCAGGGCGTATTCGAACGCCTCCCGCAGCTTGGGGTCCAGCAGTTCCCGGTTGAGCTTCTTGGCGTCGCTGGAATTGAAGCCCAAGTTGGTCACCTCGTTGCCGGGCTGGCTGCTGACCGTGATGCCGGGAACGGATTTGAGCTGGGCGGCATCCTTGAACGGGATGTTGTCGACGAACCCCAGCCGGCCGGCCTTCAAGTCCGCGATCAGCGCGGTCGGGTTGGTGTAGTAGGTCAACGCGACCGCCGAGGCATGTGGCTTGGGGCCGTAGAAGTTCGGGTTGGGAGTGAAGACCGTGGTGCCTTTGTCTTCGAACTTGGTGACGGTGAAGGGACCACCTGCCACGACCGGCAACTGTTGCTCGGGCTTGAAATCGGTCAAGCCCGAGCCACCGTCCCCGGTCGCATGAGTCTCCCAGATGTGTTTGGGCAGGATGTACATCTGCTCGAGGTTGGCCATCGCCGGGCCCATCGGCTGCTCGTAATGGATGACCAGGGTGTGCGGGTCGGGTGCGTCCGCCGATGCCACTCCGGCAAGGACCTTGGCCATCGACGCGGTGGCGCCCTCGGCGTACTTGCGGATGGTGTCGATGGTCCACACGGCGTCATCGGCGGTCAGTGGTTGGCCGTCGGACCATTTGCCGTCATGCAGGGTGAAGGTGATGGTGTGCCCGTCGGGTGATTCGGTCCACTCCTTGGCCCAGTCGCCTTCGAGCTTGAGACCGGGCCCGTATTGCACCAGTTGCGGGTACAGCATCGAATAGGCTGTGCTGTCCTGGGTTTCGATGCCCACGAACGGATTCAGCGACGAGATGTAGTAGGTCGTGCCGATGGTGAGGACGCTGTCGGTGCCCTTCGCGGCGTTCGACGAACACCCGGTCGCCAGCACCGCGGCGGTGGCCAGCACCGCGACGGCACGCCGCCCGATGGTCGTGATGTGCGCGCTCACAGGACGTTCGTCCAAGCCTGGTGGCCGGCCGCGTCCACGACGCGTACCCGGATGTATTCGACTGTGTCGAAATCATATTCGACGCGTGCGTGGGTGATCATGCCTGTCCCGTCGGTCTGGAAAACTCTGCCGGTCTTTCTGCCTCCGCGGCCGGCGGTGATGCTGGCCCCGTTCTCCCTGCTGGTGGTGACGTGGATGGAACGCACCGGCGAACACCGAACCTCGACGCCGGTGGCGTCGGTGTGGACCTCGAAGATCTCCGGTCCACTGGAGGCATAGGAGTCACCGGCCCGCAGAGCCTGCACCACCGCTTCCGGGGTGCGTTGCGCCACCTTGACCCACGTCCACGCCAGCCCGATGTCGAACAGCGGCATGTGCGAGTCGTCGGTGGCGATGGCGTGCAGCCGAAGGCCGCGCTGCAACGCCTCGTCCCACAGCAGTGAGGAGTCACCCCTGCCGCCCTCGTACTCGGCACTGCCGTTGAAGATCTCGACGCCGGCCAAGTGCGGGGCGTCGTCGAGAGCGTCCGAGCCCGCTCCCGTCCAGTACGGATGGGCAAGGTAGGCCACCCCACCCTGCTCATAGGCCCAGGCCGCACAGGCTTCGACGGACGGGAAAGTGCGCTGCTCCCAGTGCTCTTCGGTGTTGACCAGCCAGTTACGGCGGTCTCCCCCGGGGTCGTCCGGAATATTGCTGATGCCATACACCAGCACATCGGCGGTCCAGCCCACCGGGCCCAGGTCGGCGGTGAGCTCGGCCGCCGGGACCGTCAGGATCTCCGGGACACCGTCGACCGTGGCGAGCCGCCAATGGTCGGTGAGAGCCAGTACGTCGAACCCCGCGGTCGCGTACTGGCGGGCCACCGCCTTGGGTGGCAGGTCACCGTCACTGACGGTGGAGTGCGCATGCAGTGCGCACCGCAGCCACTCCCCGCCGCGCTCGAACACATTGGGCTCTGCCAACATTCGCATCCAACTTCTGGTCGTGCCGCCCCGGACGACCGGACACTACACGGAGCTGAATCGGCGTTCAAACCACTCGGACGCCCGATTGGAGGCGTCGATGAACCCGAGAATCGACGACCGTGGCCCGTACTCGATGCCCGGCTCAGCCTGCTGTCGGCGTTACCGGCGGCCACGCCGCACGCGCCCCCACCGGCAGCTGAATCAGTCCTGCGCTCAACGTAGAGAACACCTTTCGCCCACCGCCTACACCGGCGCAGCTTTCGGTCGCGTGCGCGTCGGTCGTTTGCCCGCCGCGCCCGCCGTACCGGACCGTCAGGTGAACACCCCGGATATGTTGCGCGAACCACGGAACCGCTGTTGTGTCAGCGCACGATTGCCGTTCACCCACATGAACCCGTGGTGAACTTGTGCGCACTCAGCCGGCGCGCGCCGGTGTCAGCTAACTCGCCTCTTCGATCGGCTTCGCTGGCGGCGGAGTCGGTAGCACCGCGTAGAGGTCACGTTCGAGTTGCTTGCGCACGTCCTCGACGGACCCCAGCGCCGGCACCGAGATGCCGAATACGTCGACCACCGAGGAGCCCAGCGTGGTGATCTTCGCCCAGGCGATATCCGCGCCGGCACGCTCGAACACGGCGGTGAGCATCGCGAGCAGCCCGGTACGGTCTGTGGTGCGGATCTCGACCAGCAGGTGGCCCTCGGCGGTGCCGTCGCGCCACAGCACACGGGGCGGCGCCGGGGCCGCGTTGACCGGCACTGCCGGCTTCGACTCCCCGACCCGGGCGGTACCGTACTGCGCCGCCTCCCGATCGCGCTTCTCCAGCGCGGCGATGACGTCGAGATCTCCGTCGAGAGCCAGGATGAACTGCTGGCGCAGGAGTTCCGCGGCGGGTGGGGCACCGAAATGCGGCGACACGACGAAGGTGTTGATCGCCGATCCGCCCGCACTGTTCACCGACGCCGAATGGACTCGCAACGAATTGAGCGCGAGCACGCCGGCCGCCTTGTAGAGCAACCCGCGCCGATCGGGAGCGATCATCGCGACGTTGTAGGTGTGCGCACTCTCGCCGGGCGTCATCTCGACATGCACGGCGAGATCCGCCGCCAGCTCGAGGTGGTGAGGGGAGATCGGATCGGCTTGCGGCAGCGGCTCACCGGCCAGCACCAAGCGGCAGCGGCGCACCAGGTCACCGATCAGCGAGGCCTTCCAGTCGCCCCACACGCCGGGACCGGTGGCCAGCGAATCCGCCTCGGCCAACGCATCCAGTAGCTCCAGCAGCACCGGGTCGCCGTCGAGTGCATCGACAACCCGGGAGATGGTTCGCGGGTCTTGCAGGTCGCGCCGGGTCGCGGTATCGGGCAGCAGCAGGTGGTAGCGCACGATCGCCGACAGCAGGTTGATGTCCGACGGCCACAAGCCCAGGCGGGTTCCGACCTGCACGGCGAGCTCAGCCCCGATGGCGCTGTGGTCACCGCCGCGGCCCTTACCGATGTCGTGCAGCAACGCGCCCAGCACCAGCAGATCCGGCCGCGACACCCGGGTTGTGAGTGCGCTTGCCCGCGACACGGTCTCGACCAGATGACGGTCGACGGTCCAGATGTGAACGACGTCGCGGGGAGGTAGATCACGCACCGCTCCCCACTCCGGGAACAGCCGTCCCCACAGGCCGGTGCGGTCCAGCGCCTCGACAGTGGCCACTGTCGTCGGGCCGGCGGCCAGCAGCACCAGCAGGTCCTTGAGCGCATCGCGCGGCCAGGGGGTCCGCAATTCGGGCGCCGAATCGGCCAGCCTGCTCAACGTCGAACCGGAGATGGGCAGGCCGGTGGTGGCCGACGCCGCAGCGACCCGCAGGATCAGGCCGGGATCCCGCTCCGGCCGGGCATCACGGGCCAGGATGACCTCACCGGCGAACTCCACCACCCCTTCGTCGAGCGGTCGGCGTGCCGGCCGGCGCAACACCGAAAGGCCGCGCCGCGGAAGCGCGTTGGCGGCGGTGCGGAGGCCGGCATCGACGTAGTAGCTGATCGTGCGCGCCGCGTCGGAGAGCACCCGCGCCAGGTCGAAACGGTCACCGATGCGCAGCGCCGCACCGATCTCGTCGGCGTACTGCGCCAACAGCTGGTCTCGGCCGCGCTTGGACACCCGGTGTAGCTCGGTGCGCACGTTGAGCAGCGCCAGGTGCGCCCCGCCCAGCGAGCCGGTCGGTAACGCCAGCGAATGGTTGGGGTACACATCGGCGAGCTGGGCGATGGCCAGTGCGTTGAGCAGCTGAACGTCTCGCAGGCCTCCCCGGCCGCATTTGAGGTCCGGCTCGGCGCGGTGCGCGATCTGGCCGCTGCGTTGCCAACGGGCCTGGGTGTGTTCGACGAGTTCGTCGAAACGGGAGGCGATTCCAGTGCGCCACTGCCTGCGCGCTCCGCCGATCAACAGGTTGGACAGTTCGGCGTCACCGGCGATGTGCCGCGCCTCCAGCATGGCCAGCCCCGCCGAGATGTCCTCGCTGGCGACCTTCAGCGCCTCAGGGACGGTACGCACGCTGTGGTCGAGGCGAATGTTCGCGTCCCACAACGGATACCACAGCAGTTCAGCCACCTGGCTGACGACGTCGGAGGGCATGTTGTCGTGCAGCAGGGTGAGGTCCAGGTCCGAGTAGGGCACGAGCTCGCGGCGCCCCAGCCCGCCGGTGGCGACGATGGCGAATCCACTGGTGGGGGTGATGCCGATCTCGGTGGCCTTGGTGGCCAGCCAGAACTCGTTCAGATCGGCAAGCGCGTCGCGTAGTGCAGCCGAATCGAGTTGGCGCTGACCGCCTTCCAGTAACTGCTGAGCCGCCGCGGCCAAATCCTTCGCGGGCTTGAACGCACCCGAGACGGCCGCCGCCGGCGCCTCCCAACGGGAAGCACCGGCGGCGGAATGTCGTGATTGCTTCGTCATCTCAGTCCTCCTGCGGCCGACGCCAACTAACTCTTATTCGGTGTGGCCGCAAAAAGACTCACATCGTGCGCGTCAGAGAGCGTCGGACCCCCGCTCACCCGTGCGAACCCGAACAACGGTTTCGACCGGGCTGACCCACACTTTGCCGTCACCGATCTTCCCGGTGCGGGCAGCCTGCACGATCACGTCCACCACCTTGTCGACGGCGGAGTCATCGACCAGAACCTCGACGCGAACCTTGGGCACGAAGTCGACGGAGTACTCCGCGCCGCGGTACACCTCGGTGTGACCCTTCTGGCGTCCGTAACCCTGGACCTCACTGACGGTCATCCCCAGGATACCCGTCTGCTCCAGACCGGTCTTGACGTCTTCGAGCGTGAACGGCTTGACGATCGCAGTAATCAGCTTCATTTCCCTCATTCCTCCGCGCCGTGACGTCCGAGAACCGAGCCGGTACCCGCAGTTGCGAAGTCGTATGCGGTCTCCGCATGTTCGGCTTCGTCGATGCCGGTCGCCTCTTCCTCGCGATCAAGTCGCAGTCCGATGGTGTACTTCACGATCAAGGCCAAGATAGCCGTGCCGACCGCTGAATAGAGCAGAACCGCACCGGCACCGACCGCCTGTCGCCACAGTTGGTCGAATCCGCCGCCGTAGAAGAGGCCACTGACCGCGGCCGGCGCCTGGGGGGTGGCAACCAGGCCGACCAGCAGGGTGCCGGCGATACCGCCGACCAGGTGGACACCGACCACGTCGAGCGAGTCGTCGAAGCCGAACTTGAACTTCAGTCCGACCGCCAGGGCGCAGAGCACGCCCGCGACGACGCCGATCACCAGCGCGCCAAGCACATTCACCGACGAGCAGGACGGCGTGATGGCGACCAGGCCCGCGACGATGCCGGACGCGGCGCCCAGCGAGGTGGCGTGCCCGTCCCGGATCCGCTCGGTGAGCAGCCAGGCCAGCATCGCGGCCGCGGTAGCCACTGTCGTGGTGACGAAGGTGGTGCCCGCCGCGCCGTTGGAGGAGGTCGCCGAACCGGCGTTGAAGCCGTACCAGCCGAACCACAGCAGACCCGCACCGAGCATCACGAACGGCAGATTGTGCGGCCGCATCGGGGTGCCCGGCCAGCCGACCCGCTTGCCCAGGATGATGGCGAGAACCAAGCCCGCCGTACCGGCGTTGATGTGCACCGCAGTACCACCGGCGAAGTCAACTGCTTTGAGTTTGTTGGCGATCCAGCCACCGGTCTCGGCCGTCACACCGTCGAAGGAGAAGACCCAGTGCGCGACCGGGAAGTAGACGAAGGTCGCCCACAGACCGGCGAAGACCAGCCAGCCACCAAACTTCAGCCGGTCGGCCACCGATCCGGAGATCAGGGCGACGGTGATGATGGCGAACATCAACTGGAACGCGACGAACACGGTGGCGGGCAAGGTGCCGACCAGTGGGATGTTCACCGCGTCGGCCGCCTCGACGCCCGCAGCGGGGTCCGCGGAGACCGCAGCGACGGCATTGCCGCCGATGAGGCCCTTGAGGCCGAAGAACTCGGTGGGGTCACCGAAGAGGTTGAACTTGTCGTTGCCGAAGGCCAGCGAGTAGCCGTACAGCACCCACAGCACCGTCACCACGCCCATCGCGCTGATGCTCATCATGATCATGTTGAGCACGCCCTTGGCGCGCACCATACCGCCGTAGAAAAAGGCGAGGCCTGGCGTCATCAGCAACACGAGCGCGGCGCTCGCAAGCATCCACGCTGTGTCGCCGGTGTCCGGCGCGCCCAGTACTGGGAATTGGTCCACTCGCAGTCTCCTCCTTCACCCATGCCACGGTTAGGCACCGTTGACCTAGGCCAAGACAATGCGCAGTGGTTGTTTCAGCTACGACGCCTGGGTGTTTCACACATGTGAACGGATAGGCCGTCTTCGTTTCGCGAGTGTTACGTCCCGCAATTCGCCCCGCCGAGAAGCGATTTGCGGCTACCCGAGCAGCGCATCCACGAACGCGGCGGCCTCGAACGGCGCGAGATCGTCGGGACCTTCGCCCAATCCGACCAACTTCACCGGCACGCCCAGCTCCTGCTGCACCCGGAAGACGATACCGCCCTTGGCGGTGCCGTCCAGCTTGGTCAGGACGACACCGGTGATGTCGACCACCTCAGCGAACACCCGTGCCTGTGCCAGGCCGTTCTGCCCGATCGTGGCGTCCAGCACCAGCAGCACCTCGTCGACGGCCGCACGCTTGCTCACGACCCGCTTGACCTTGCCGAGCTCGTCCATCAGACCGGTCTTGGTGTGCAGCCGCCCCGCGGTGTCGATGACGACGACGTCGGCACCGGCGGCGATGCCCTTGTCCACCGCATCGAAGGCCACCGACGCCGGATCGGCCCCCTCAGCACCGCGGATCACCTCGGCACCGACCCGCGACGCCCAGCTCTGCAGCTGGTCGGCCGCAGCGGCCCGGAACGTGTCGGCCGCACCGAGCACCACGCGGCGACCGTCGGCCACCAGCACCCGGGCCAGCTTGCCCACCGTCGTCGTCTTACCGGTGCCGTTGACGCCGACGACCAGGAGCACCGACGGTTTGTCGGCGTGCGGCAGGGCCCTGATCGAGCGGTCCAGCCTGGGATTGAGTTCGCCGATCAGCACATCGCGCAGAATCGCCCGGGCGTCGGCCTCGCTACGCACAGTGCTGCTGGCCAGCCGGCTGCGCAATTGTTCGATCACCGACGCCGTGACCACCGGACCGAGATCCGCGATCAACAGGGTGTCTTCGACCTCTTCCCACGATCCCTCGTCGAGGTCACCGCCGCCGAGCAGGCCGAGCATGCTTCGACCGAGCGTGTTCTGGGATTTGGCCAGGCGTCCACGCAGCCGCTCCAGCCTGCCCTCGGTGGGTGCGATGACCTCGGCGGGGCGGGATGCCGGCGGGGCTTCCGCAGCGGCGGCCGGCGGCTCGGCGGCGGGAGCCGGCGACTCCGGCTCTGGCGTCTCCACGGGTGGCGCCGGCGGCGCCACCCCGGTGTCGCGCATGACCGGCTCCTGCACCACCGGCGGTTCGGGCAGCCGCACATCGGCGATCGGTCGCTTGACCGAGTCACGGGGCAGTGCGGCGTCGTCCCCAACCCCGGGCAGGCCGGTGGCTATCCCCGAGTCGATGCGCTCCGTCGGCGGAGCCGCCGTCGCGGTCCCTGACGATTGTGTGAACGATATGCCTGAGGAGGCCGTGTATCCGCCGGACCGGTCGATCGGTGTGGCACCCTCTGAGCTGCGGCGCAGACTGATCCGCCGCCGCCGGTACCGCACCAGACCGAGGACGAGTGCAGCGACGATCAGGACGGCGATGACCGCGATAGCGATCCAGAGACCCTGTGACACCGTGCCATTCTTTCAGGGCGCGGGGCGGGCCTGCGTCAGCCCTGGGCAACGGGGTAAGCGGTGATGGTGGAACGCAGCGGCGAGGGCATGTCGATGTCGAGGCGCAAATTGCGCCACATCGACGCCTGCCTGCATGGCGCCGTCGAGTACGAGACGGTGACCACCGGCTTCGAGCGCTACGTTCTGCCCTACAACGCGCTGACCCAAACCAGTCTGGGCGCCATCGACCTGAGCACCACATTCCTGGGCGCCGAATTGCGCGCACCGGTTCTGGTGGGTGCGATGACCGGCGGGGCGGAACTGTCCAGGACGATCAACCGCAACCTTGCCGAAGCGGCCCAGAAACTGGGTATCGGCATGATGCTCGGCTCGCAACGCATCATGCTCGACGACTCCCCCACCGGCACCGCCGCGGCCGCCAGTTTCGAGGTGCGCGAGCTGGCTCCCGACATCCTGCTGATCGGCAACATCGGGCTTGCGCAGCTCTCCGACGCCGTGCTGCCCAAGCTGTCGGTCGCACTCGACCGGATCGGCGCCGACGCGCTCGCCGTGCACACCAACCCCCTGCAGGAGGCCATGCAGGACAACGGTGACACCGATTTCCGCGGTACCGTGGCGCGTTTGCACCGGCTGGCCGCGGAGATTCCCTACCCGGTGCTGGTCAAGGAGGTCGGCCACGGGATTGGTGCGGCGGCCGCCGAGCGGCTGCGTGGGCTGCCGATCGCGGCCGTCGACGTGGCCGGCGCGGGCGGCACGTCATGGGCGCGCGTCGAGCAGCTGGTGCGCTACGGACAGGTGCGCTACCCGGCGGTCGCCGAATGGGGTGTCCCCACCGCGCAGGCATTGCAGGAAGCGCGCTCCACCCTGCCGGGGATGCCGCTGGTCGCCTCGGGCGGCATCCGGACCGGAATGGATGCCGCCAAGGCGTTGGCGATGGGTGCCGACGTCGTGGCCCTGGCCCGCCCCCTGCTGGCGCCCGCGATCGACTCCCCCGCTGCCGCGCTGGACGTGCTGCACGGTTTCGTCGAGGAGTTACGGGTCTGCCTGCACGGATGCGGGGTGCCGGACCTGGCCGCGCTGCGCGCCGTCGGCGTGCAGCAGCTCAGCTGAGCTTCTCCACCGCGGCCTGCAGCGTCGCGACAACGTCGAAGACCTCCGTGAGGCCGACCAGTGCCAGCGGACGGCTGGTGCCGGGTCCGTCGGCGACGACGGTGAATCCGATATCGGGCACCGACGCGTGGTGAGCGTCGACGAGCACCTGCATGCCCGCCGACCCGAGGAAGTCCACGTCAGTCAGGTCGACGATCAAGCCGGCGGGACGCTCCGCCAACGCGGAGGCGATGACCTGCTCGAGTCGCGGCGAGGTCAACAGGTCGAGGGCGCCGGACGCGCTGACGACGGCGGTTCGACCCAACCATTGCTGGCGGGGATGTTGTGACGTCACATGCAACCCTCGACGACTTGGTGCCCCAGGGGGCGATGATCTTCATCGGAACCGGCTGCTGCTTGAACCGGGTTACACAATAGTTCACGGCCACCGGGAGAACCGCCGCGATCGGCGATCGCGCTAGCGTGAGAGCAATGGCGAATGAGTCCCCCGCGCGTCTATCGCGTCCTGAACCCGCGGTCGAGGGCCTCGAAATCGCCGTCGACTTCGCGGTGAATGGTTCGCTGAATCTGCGCCGGACCGTGTTGCAGGTGCTCACGGCCGTTCGGCCGGTCCTGGCCGACTGGGCGATGCTCGCGATGTCGGATCACCGCACCGGCGGACTGGGCCTGTTCGGGGGTGCCGACGTGGGCTTCTGTGACGCCATCGCGAGATCCTCGACGGCCGCACCGGGCTTGGACCAGGTGCTGCGCACCGGTCAGCACGCGCTGGTCCGCTTCGGGCCAGACTGTTCGGCCGCCGATGTCGACGCCGTCATCCACCATCCGGCGATCGCCGAGCAGATCATCGGCTTACGGCCCGTCGATGTGCTCATCGTCGGGCTGACGGCCCGCGGTGCGACGCTGGGCGCCTTGGTACTCGCCCGCGGCCCGGGGCGGCATTTCGACGACGACGGCATCGCCAGGGCCGAGCGTCTCGCCGCGCTGGCCGCCGTCGCCCTCGATTCGGCCCGGATCTATTCCGAACGCGGTGAGTTGGCCGCCGCACTGCAGCGCACCCTCCGGCCGCCGGTGCTTCCCCGACCCCGGGGACTCGGCCTGGCGGCCCGGTACCGGCCGGCGATCGAACACCTCGAGGTCGGTGGCGATTTCTACGACGTCGTAGGCCCCGATGACGACCTCCTCATCACCGTGGGCGACGTGTGCGGCAAAGGAGCCGATTCGGCGGCAGTCACCCTGCAGGCGCGGCAGAGCATCCGTACCGCAGCACATTTCGATCGCAGACCCGAGCGGCTGCTCGATGCGCTGAACTCGGTCTTGTGCGAGCAATCCACGCGCAAATTCGTCACGGTGCTGTGTGCCCGGGTGCGCGGCAGGCCCGACGGAACCTCGGCCGAGGTGCAGGTCGCGGCGGCAGGCCACCCCAGCCCGATCATGGTGCGCGCCAACGGTTTCGTCGAGCAGATCGACGTCGTCGGCGTCGCGGCCGGGGTGAAGCAGGGCGTCGTCTACCGGCCGGCGTCGGTGCAGCTGCAGCGCGGGGACGCCCTGCTGATGTTCACCGACGGAGTCGAGGAAGCCCGCCGCGACGCCAGGCTGTACGGGATGCGCCGGTTGCTCGATCTGTTGCCCGCCTATGCCGGCGCCGGCGCAGACGTGATCTGCGAAGCCGTCGAACGCGATGTGCTCGAGTACCTCGACGGTGATCCGCACGACGACATGGCCTTGGTGGCGGTGACATGCGGGAGCTGACGTGGCTTTCGGACTACCAGCAGGCGCTGGCAGAGCGGAATCGAGCCGCCGCCACCGACATCGTCACCCGCTTGCTCGTGGACGGGGTCGACCCGGTGACGGTGTTGACCGAGGTGGTAGCCGCCGCCCAGCGCGAGGTCGGGTTGCGCTGGCAGCGCGGCGAATGGACGGTCGCCGACGAGCATGCCTGCACCGCGATCTCGGTGGCGGCGACCCGGGCCGTCGCCGAGTTCGTCGGGCAACTCCCGCTCAGCGGCAAAACGGTGTTGGTGGCCTGTGCCGAGCGGGAATGGCACGAGTTGCCGGCCATGATCATCGCGTGTTCGCTGCGCAGCCACGGCTGGAACACCACGCTGCTGGGCGCGGCGACGTCGCCGATGCGGTTCAGCCAACACCTCGCCGACATCGGTCCCGACGCGGTGGCGGTCAGCTGTTCGGTGTTGGGCGCGCTGCCCACCACCCGCCGCTTCATCGAGGCGGCCAGCGCCGCCGGGGTGCCGGTGCTGGTCGGCGGCCAAGCGTTTGGCCGCGACGATGCCCGGGCCCGCGCCTTGGGCGCCACCGCCTGGGCTGGTGACGCGCATTCCGCGGTGGCGGCGATGAATCGGCTGCCGGCAGTGGTCGCAGCGTTGCCGAATCTGCCGGCGGCCGCGGTCACCGAACAGACGGTCCTCGATGTTCGGCACCGCGCGATCGTCGATTCGGTCCGCGCGAGCTGGTCGCTGACCCGGACGCCGTCGCCTGTCGGCGCCGGCATCGGTACCGACACGTTGAACCAGACGCTGCACGCGATTTCGGCTGCGCTGCTCACCGGCGACAGCCGGCCCATCTCGGAGACTGCCGAGTGGGTCTGCGACATCTTGCGGGCGCGCAGCGTAAATGATTCGGCGGTAACGGAGTTGGCGCAACTGCTGGTCGCGGTCCTCGCCGACCTGCCGCTGTCGCGGCGGCTGGTCGAGGACCACTTCACCCGATGCCCCGGCCAGGCCTAGGAACGCGCGGCGAAGAACTCGCAGGCGAATTCGCGCTGGCCGGCTATGCTCCAGTTGTCGTGATCCTCGCCGTAGGCGGTCAACCCGTCCCAGGACCACTCGGTCAGGCAGTTCCACGTCCACAGGTTGGGATTGATGGCGAACCCGATCCGGTTGAGCATCGAGCCGAATGCCTCGATCGTGCGTCCGTGTTCGTCGGTCGCGCTGAGCCGCACCCGGGTCGGCGCGCCGCAGGAACCGTCCCGGTCGAGCACGTCACGACGGCCCGCGGTGAGCTTTCCCCACACCCCACCGCGCAGGATGTAGCCGTGGATGGCGATCGCGTTCCCGTCGCCGAAGTCCATGGTGATCGCATGGAACCCGTCACGTTCGGAGGCTGTCGCGTAGCTGTAGCCACCGCGCTTGCTTGGGGTGGCGTGGATACCGGGGCCGTGTTGCGGCCGATGTCCCCACGAACGGTCACGAAAACCGAAGGCGTCGACAGTGATTCGCTCACCGCGCAGAACGATCTCGCCCTCGAACCGGCCCGGTTGGTCCAAATGGCTCGCACCGAGCAGGTGCGCCTTGGCGACGGCGGTAAAGGTCAGATCCACGTGTAGGTCGTCGCCGTCCGGATCGTGGTAGCCGATCTGGTATCGCCGGCCGGGGTCGAGCACTCGGTAGGAGGAGCCGTTGGCCAGCCGCAGATCGCTCAATGGCTGCTCGGGCAGCGGAAGGTGCCAGAAGTTCTTGGCGTACAGGCAATTCCAGATCTGGTCTCCGGTATCGTCCCAGAAGTAGGCGCCGGCCGCCGCCACCCCGAGAGTCGGCTTGAAGAACGGGTACAGCTGGCCCGACAGCCGTCGTTGCGGCACGGTGAAGGTGAACCAGCATGTTTCGGCCCAGTCCGGATCTGCCGGGTCTGGCGGCGGGTGGAATTCGTCGTGACTGTCGGCGTAAGGGCCGACGATCATGGCCGCGCGTCCTCGTTGAGGATCGCCGCGATCAGTTCCGTTGCCGGGTTGTCGCGCCAGATGGTGTGGTCGGCGGGCACCGCGCCGGCCTGCTCCCATTGGTTCATCACGAAGACCACCGTGGTGGCGAACCGGTACGCCGCGAACAGCTCGTACCAGCCGAGGTTGGCTGTGGAACACCCGGCGGCAGCTTCGTAGAGCGCCACCTGAGCGGCGCGCGTGGGCTCGCCGGCCAGCCGGTCGATGCCGGAGCCCTCGTGCATCCACCGGTCGGCCATCAACCACCAGCCCAGGTCGAGCTCACGCTCACCGACCGCGGCGCCCTCGAAATCGGTGAGACATCGAGGCATTCCGAGCAGGCTGTCCCAGATGACGTTGCCCAGCCGGGCGTCGCCCCACAGCAGCACGACGTCGTCGGCGGCCGGCGCCGGCGGCATCGTCGTCCGCAGCCGCTCCAGGGCGGTGCCGAAGATCTCGGCGTCACGCCCGCGCAGGCCGGCCCGCAGGTGCGCGTCCCACAGGTCGAGTTGACGCCCGGCGCCCGCCGGTTCGGAATCGCTGTCGAGCACCGCCAGCCCACCCTCGCGCCACGCCACGGAGTGCACCGCGGCCAAGGCCTCCAAGCCGTGCGCGATCATCGTCGCGCGGTATCCGGCATTCGCCTCGGCGTAGAAACCTTCGGCCGTGCACGGCGGGGTCTCCTTGGGCACCAGGCCCTCGACGAAGTCCATCACCATGAACGGCGCACCGAGCAGCTCGGTGTCGAACTCGACACCCAGGATCGACGCGACCGGCACGTGGTCGGCGACCGCCCGCATCACCTGCGATTGCAACCCGACCCCGGTTCCGAGGCCGAGCGCCTGCTCGGGGTAGGGCTGGGCGTGCGGCGCGTCGGTACGCAGCACGTGGGTGGTGGTGCGGTCACCGACGGTGGCGGTGAAGATCAGGTTGTCCGCGGAGAATCCGCTGCCCGGTCGGCCGTGCGGCGCCAGTTCGGCCGGTCCCCCCAGTCGCTCGGCAAGCCAGTCCTGCAGTCGGTCGAGTCGGGAGTCGTGGGTCATCAGGCCGTGCCCGGCAAAGATTCATGCACGCCCGGAGTGTACAGATCGCGAAATCCGTCTAGGGCGTTCTCCGACGTTCCGAGCGAAGAAACTAACCGGGCTGACCCCCGGTGGACACCAGCTCCTCGCCGCGCATCCGCTGAGAGATCACCGTCGTGATGCCGTCACCCTGCATGGTCACGCCGTAGAGCGCGTCGGCGATCTCCATCGTCGGCTTCTGGTGGGTGATCACGATCAGCTGGGACTGGGCCCGCAACTGCTCGAACAACCCGATCAACCGCCGCAGGTTCACGTCGTCGAGGGCAGCCTCCACCTCGTCCATCACGTAGAAGGGTGAGGGGCGGGCCCGGAAGATGGCGACCAGCATCGCCACCGCGGTCAGTGACTTCTCCCCGCCGGACAGCAGCGAGAGTCGCTTGACCTTCTTGCCGGGCGGGCGGGCCTCCACCTCGACTCCGGTGGTCAGCAGGTCGTTGGGGTCGGTCAGCAACAGCCGGCCTTCGCCGCCCGGGAACAGGGTGGCGAACACCTGCTCGAACTCCCGCTCGACGTCGGCGTAGGCCTCGGCGAACACCTGCAGGATCCGGCTGTCGACGTCGGCGATCACGTCCATCAGGTCCTTGCGGGCCGCCTTGACGTCCTCGAGCTGGGTGGCCAGGAAGTTGTAGCGTTCCTCCAACGCGGCGAACTCCTCCAACGCCAGCGGATTGACCCGGCCCAGTTCAGCCAGTTCACGTTCGGCACGTTTGGCGCGCCGCTCCTGGGTCGGCCGGTCGAACACCATGGGCGCCGGGGCCATCACCTGTTCGCCCCGCTCCTTGGCCTGTTCGTACTCGGCCATCTCCAGCTCCGAGGGCGGCAGTGTGACATCGGGGCCGTACTCGGCGATCAGGTCATCGGCGGCCATGCCGAATTGTTCGAGCACCATCTCCTCGAGCTGCTCGATGCGCAGTGCGGCCTGCGCCTTGGCCACCTCGTCGCGATGCAGCGAGTCGGTGAGCGCGGTGATCCGATTGTTCAGGGCGCCGACCTCTTCGCGGGCGGCGGCCATGGCCGTGGCGCGCTCCTGGCGCTCCGCGGCCAGTCCGTCGCGGCGTTGGGAGGCCGCGGCCACCACCCCGCTGAGCCTCTCGGCGACTCGGCGGCCGGACTCGGCTACGGCCTCCGCGACGGCGGCGGCGTGCTCGCGCGCGGCGCGGGCCCGCTGTGCTCGCACCCTCGCCTCCCGTTCGGCAGCCGCGGCGCGGCGCAACGAATCAGCCCGTCCGCGAACAGCATTCGCGCGTTCCTCGGCGGTCCGGACCGCCAACCGCACCTCGACCTCGACCGCACGAGCCTCCTCGGCGGCCGCCTGCATGAACTGGCGGTCCTCCGGGGCGTCCTCGACGACCGTCTGGCCCTCCTGCGCGGCGGCCAGCCGGTTTTCCAGTTCGGTCAGTTCCGCCACGGTCTGCACCCGGCCGGCTTCGAGCTCGTCACGTTGTGCGAGCTGACGGCGCCAATCCTCTTCGGCCGCGCGGGCCTCCTGGCCGAGCCGGCCGAGTTGCTCGTAGATCGCCGAGATGGCGGCATCGGACTCGTTGAGGGCGGCCAGCGCCTCTTCGGCGGCGTCCTGACGGTTGGACTGCTCGGCGAGCGCACCGGCCAGCGCCGCCGACAGCTGCGCCACCTGAGTCTCGGCGGCAGCCAGGTCAGCCTTGGCTTTCTCGATCTCCGAGGCGATCTCCAGGGTGCTCGGCTTGCGGTCGGATCCGCCGGTCACCCATCCCGGGCCGACCAGGTCGCCCTCGAGGGTGACCGCGCGCAACGCTGGGCGCGCGGCGACCAGGTCGAGCGCCCCGCCCAGATCGTCGACGACGGCGACGTCGGCGAGCATCGCGGTCATCGCGCCCCGCAGCCGGTCGGGGGTGTCGATCAGGTCCAGCGCCCAGCGGGCCCCGTCGGGCAGCGGCGCGTCGTGCGGTCGCGGGGCAATCGGCCAGTCCGCCAACACGATTGCCGCCCGGCCGCCGTCAGCCTCCTTCAGCGCCCGCACCGCGGAGCGGGCCGCGCCGGAATCGTCGGCCGCTACCGCGTCGGCTGCCGATCCCAGCACCGCCGCCAACGCCACCTCGTAACCGGCGTGCACCTTGACCAGTTTCGCGATGGTCCCGAAAAGGCCTGCCCCGCTGCGGTTCTGCGTCAACCATGCCGCGCCGTCCTTGCGTTCGAGCCCCACCGCCAGGGCGTCGATCCGGGCCCGTAGCGAGGCCACCTGCCGCTCGGCGGCACGCTCGGCGGTTTGCAACTCAGCCACCCGCTCGTCGGCGAGCCGCAGGGCCGTCACCGATCGGTCGTGCTGCTCGTCCAGGCCCACCTCACCCTGGTCGAGTTCACCGACCCGGCCCTGCACCGTCTCGAACTCGGCCTTGGCGTGCTCGGCGCGGGCGGCCGCTTCTTCGATGGCGCTGCTCAGCCGCGCGACCCCCTCGTCGGTGGACTCGACGCGAGCACGCACGGTTTCCACCTGGCCGGCCAGCCGGGCCAATCCCTCGCGCCGGTCGGCTTCGGCCCGCACGGCCGCCATGTGCGCGCGTTCGGCCTCGGCCGCGGCACGCTCGCGCTCCCCCAGCTCGGCTCTGGCCGCCTCGAGCGCGAACCGCGCCTCTTCCAGCTCGGCGAGCACCTCCTGCTCGCGGGCGGCGATCTCGTCGGCCTCGGCTTCCAGCGCGTCGGGGTCGGGACCGGTGCTGGCGGCCGGTTCGGCCTCCAGGTACTGCGCGCGTTCGCGGGCGATACGAATGGTCGCGCCGACCCGCTCGGCGAGCGCGGAAAACCGGAACCACGCCTGCTGGGCGGCGTCGGTTCGTTCCGACAGGGTGGCGACGGCGGCTTCGTGGGCGGCCAGCGCCTCGGTGGCCACCGCGAGCCGCTCGGCGGCCTCCTCGTGCTCACGGCGCAGCGTGGTCTCGGTGTTGTCGGCCCCGGCGAATTCGGCGCGCCGGGCCACCAGATCGTCGGCGGCCAACCGCAGCCGCGCATCGCGCAGGTCGGCCTGAATGGTCTGGGCGCGCCTGGCCATCTCGGCTTGGCGGCCCAGCGGTTTGAGCTGACGGCGCAATTCGGTGGTGAGGTCGGTGAGCCGAGCCAGGTTGGCCGACATCGACTCGAGCTTGCGGACCGCCTTTTCCTTGCGTTTGCGGTGCTTGAGCACGCCGGCGGCCTCTTCGATGAAGGCTCGGCGATCCTCCGGGCGCGACTCGAGGATCTGGGAGAGCCGGCCCTGGCCGACGATGACGTGCATCTCGCGGCCGATGCCGGAATCGGAGAGCAGTTCCTGGACGTCCATCAGCCGGCAGCTGCTGCCGTTGATCTCGTACTCACCGGCTCCGTCGCGGAACATCCGCCGGGTGATCGACACCTCGGAGTACTCGATGGGCAGCGCGTTGTCGGAGTTGTCGATGGTCAGCGTGACCTCGGCGCGTCCCAGCGGAGCGCGCGACGAGGTGCCCGCGAAGATGACGTCCTCCATCTTGCCGCCGCGCAGCGTCTTGGCACCCTGTTCACCCATTACCCAGGTCAGGGCGTCGACGACGTTGGACTTGCCCGAGCCGTTGGGACCGACCACACAGGTGATGCCCGGTTCGAAGCGCAGAGTCGTCGACGAGGCGAAGGATTTGAAGCCCTTCAGCGTCAGACTCTTGAGGTACACGTGCAGTGAGATTACCGGCGCGACGATCAGCGCTCGCGGAACCCGCTCATCGGCTCGCCGGATTCGGTGAAGTCGGCCACTACTTTCTCGACCGAACCCGGGGTGGATCCGTCGCGCAGCAACGCCAACAGCCGTTCACAGGCGGCGCGCGGGCCCTGGGCCACCACCAGCACCCGGCCGTCGGGCTGATTGCTGGCGTAGCCGGTCAGGCCCAGTTCCAGCGCACGCGAGCGCGTCCACCAGCGAAAACCGACTCCCTGCACGTGGCCGTGCACCCATGCGGTCAGGCGGACGGACTCGGTCATGACCCGGTGTCGGTGACGTCGAAGCGCACCTCGGCGCCGCTCTTGAGGGTGCGTCCGACGGTGCACACCTGGTCGATGGCGCGGTTCACCACGACCAGCAGGCGTTCGATCTCCTCGGCGGACAGCGCGGAGAGGTCGATCTCGAGGTTCTCCTGCAGCAGCGGGTAGCGCTCCTGGTCACGATCGGCGGCCCCGGAGACCTTGATCACCGCCGGGTAGTTGTCGCCGAGGCGGCGCCGCAGCGGCTGGTCACTGCTCAGACCGCTGCAGCCGGCCAGAGCGATCTTGAGCAGTTCGCCGGGCGTGAAGACGCCGTCGTCGGTTTCCGAACCGATCAGCACCTCCGCTCCGCGGCTGCTGCGGCCGGTGTAGCGGCGCACCCCGGTGCGTTCCACCCACAATTCAGTCATGTGCCCTTCGCTCCTTTTGCGCCCAAACCGACATTCGGGCGAGGAAGTGCGAGTAAATCACGCCAAAACGTCGTTCTCGAAGTAGGTCAACGCCGCGGGCGGGGCTGGCATTTCGGGCAGTAGTACGACGAGCGGCTCATGAACTTCTCCCGCCGAATCGCGGTGCCGCACCGCGGACAGGGCAGATCCTCGCGGCCGTAGACGTTCAGGGACCGGTCGAAGTAGCCGGACTGGCCGTTGACGTTGACATACAGCGAGTCGAAGGACGTACCGCCCTGACCCAGTGCCTCGCGCATCACCTCGGTGGCCGCGTCCAGCAGGGTGGCGAGTTCGCGGCGGGTGAGTTTCTCGGCCAGCCGCGCGCCGTTGAGCTTGGCTCGCCAGAGTGCCTCGTCGGCGTAGATGTTGCCGATACCCGACACCACCGTCTGGTCGAGCAGCTGGCGTTTGATCTCGGAGTGCTTGCGCCGCAACACCGTAACGACGGCGTCGCGGTCGAACAACGGGTCCAGCGGATCGCGGGCGATGTGCGCGACGGGGGCAGGGACTCGGCTGCCGTCGACGGTGACCAAATCGGCGAGCTGCCACCCGCCGAACGTGCGCTGGTCGACGAAGCTCATCGTGGTGCCGTCGTCGAGCAACGTCGCGATCCGCAGATGGCCGGTGTTCGGGACCGCCCCGAGCAGCATCTGCCCGCTCATCCCCAGATGCACCACCAATGCGGTGTGATCGTCGTCGAGATTGAGCCACAAGTACTTTCCGCGCCGGTCGGTGCCGGTGATGCGCGCGTCCAGCAGCCGTGCGGTCAGATCGGCGGCGCCGGCAACGTGGCGGCGCACCGCGCGGGGGTGGTGCACCCGCACCGCGGTGATCACCCGGCCGGCGACGTGCGCCTGCAGGCCGCGCCGGACGACCTCCACCTCGGGCAACTCAGGCATCGATCGGGTTCCGAATAGGACTGCTGCTCAAGCGTTTTCCAACGCGTTCCAGGCCGCGGCCGCGGCCTTCTGTTCGGCCTCTTTCTTGGATCGCCCGACACCGCAGCCGTACTCGGTCTCCATCACCATCACCACGGCGGTGAATTCCTTGTCGTGGTCGGGCCCGGTCGAGGTGACGACGTAGGTCGGCGGCCCCAGGCTCCGCGAGGCGGTGAGTTCCTGCAGGCTGGTCTTCCAGTCCAACCCGGCGCCCAGCGTCGGTGCGGTGTCCAGCAGGTCGCCGAACAACCGGAGGATGACTTCGCGGGCGATGTCGATCCCGTGGTGCAGGTAGACCGCCCCCAGCAGCGACTCCATCCCGTCGGCCAGGATGCTGGACTTGTCGGCCCCGCCGGTGTGAACCTCGCCGCGCCCCAACAACAGGTGCGCCCCGAGCCCCTCGTCGGTGAGCCCGCGAGCCACGTCCGCCAGCGCCTGGGTGTTGACGACGCTGGCCCGCAGCTTGGCCAGGTCGCCCTCGGAGCGGTCCGGGTGCCGGTGGAATAGTTCGTCGGTGACGGTCAGCCCCAGCACCGCGTCACCGAGGAATTCCAGCCGCTCATTGGTGGGCAGACCGCCATGCTCGTAGGCGTAACTGCGGTGGGTCAGCGCCAATGTCAGCAACTCGTCGGGCAGGGATACGCCCAGGGCGCCCAGCAGATTCTCGCGAGGCGGGGTCACGAAGCGCCGGCCCCTGACTCCGGGGTGTTCCCCTCCTCCGGGTCCACCGCTGAGGCGGGAGCCATGCCTGCGAGCTTGGCCCACCGGGGGTCGATCAGATCGTGGTGGTGCCCGGCTTCGGCGGTGGCCAGGGGGACGCCGCACTCCGAGCACAGGCCGGGGCAGTCGGCCGAGCACAGTGGCGCGAAGGGCAGCGTCAGGCCCACGGCGTCGACGATGGCCTGTTCGAGATCGACGGTCTGGTCCACGACGTGGCCGACTTCGTCTTCCTCGGTGGTGGATTCGGTGGCGCTGTCCGGGTAGGCGAACAGTTCGGTCAAGGTGATCTCGACGTCGCCGGAAACCGGGGTGAGGCAGCGCGAACACTCGCCCCGGGTCGGAGCGTGCACGCTACCGGTGACCAGGACGCCTTCGGACACCGATTCCATTCTCAGGTCCAGGTCGAGGTCCGCGTCGCGCTCGATCGCCACCAGGTCCAGACCGATCCGCGCGGGGCTGGGTACGGTCTGATGCAGCTCCATCATGGCCCCGGGCCGTCGACCCAACCGCGACACGTCGAACACGAGCGGCGACCGGGATTTGTGCCGTGCCTGTGCACCCTTGAGCGTCGCCATATCCCCGATCTTAGGACTCGTCCCGGCTCGATTGCGCCGGTAGGGGCGGGCGGCCGGGTTCAGCGCTGCACGTAGTCGTGGGTGCCCGCGGCGGTGCGAAGCTGGTGACGGCCCCGGCTCACCGACCGCAATGTGCCGTTCAGGTAGTCCTCGAACTGGGCCAGCTTGTTGTCGACGTAGATGTCGCATTCACCACGCAACCGGTCGGCTTCGGCATGCGCGGTGTCGATGAGCCGGGTGGCTTCGGCGTTGGCGGCCTGGACGACCTCGGTCTGCGAGACCAGCCGCTGCTGCTCCTTGATGCCTTCTTGGACGGCCTTTTCGTAGGAGATGTTGCCGTTCTCCACGAGCCGGTCGGCTTCGGCCTTGGCTCGGCTGGTCGCGGCCTCGTACTCCCGCTTCGCCGTTGCCGCGAGCCGCACGGATTCTTCGCGGGCCTCGTGCACCATCCGCTCGCTGTGCTGGCGGGCTTCGGCGACCATGCGGTCGGCCTGGGACTTGGCGTCGGCGAGCAACCTGTCGGCCTCCGCACGGGAATGGCTGACCAGCGAGTCTGCCTCGACCGTGGCGGTGGACACCATGGAGTCGGAGTGCTCTTTGGCCTCGCGCAGCAGGTTGTCGCGGGCGTCCAGCACATCCTGGGCGTCATCGAGCTCACCGGGGATGGCGTCCTTGATGTCGTCGATCAGTTCCAGCACGTCACCGCGGGGAACCACACACCCGGCCGTCATCGGCACGCCGCGTGCCTCTTCGACGATCGCGCTTAACTCGTCGAGCGCTTCAAAGACTCGGTACACGGCGCCACCCTCCGTAGTTGGTAGTGACCAGTGTGCCTGGTGTTACGCCTGTGACAGCGGTGGACGATCGGTGTGTCGGAAAGAACTTCCGACGACGGCACCGGTCAGCGGCCACTACACCGCGATTATGGACGGGCCGGCCGCCGGCCGGAAGCGCGATCGTCGAAACGGTGGCCCGCTATTTGACGGCCGCCGAGATCGCGTCGCGGGCGCGGTCGAGCATCGAGGCGAACGGCCCCACGGCGAAGTTCAGCGTGGCCGACTCGACCCCGGCGTGCGGGCGGGTCGGTGCGATCGCCTCGGCAGCGCGGACGGCGCCGGCCATCCGCTCCAAGTCCTCGCCGCTGAGCTCGGCCTGCAGTTTGTCGAACTCCTCGGTTTCCTCGCGTTCGGCGTGTGCCACCACCGCGTCGCGGAACTGGGCGAGCGCGTCGAGGAACTCCGGGGAGTCGACGTCCATCTTCTCCAAGGCCGAGAGTTGCTCCTTCGCCTCGTGCTCTTCCTTGAGGCGGGCGTCGACGATGTCGTCACCGTTGGCCATCTCGCGCCGGGCACGGGGGTGGACCACCATCTCCTCGGCAGTCTCGTGGACGGCCAGCAGCTGGCGCAGTTCGACGAAGGCCGTCTCGCGAGCCCTGCCGTCCGAGGCGTGCAACACCTCGTCGAACATGTCCTTGATCAGATTGTGTTGGTGCTTGAGAAAGTCGACGACGTCGGTCGTGGACTGCACGAAAGTTTCGACCACAGCAATGCCTCCGCTGCTCGGTGAATCAGGCTGGTCGGCGCTGGGCTGGGCGCCAACCACCCGGTACCCCGGCTATGGGGCATCAAACATCAGCTGCCGCGCTGGGCCAGCTTGGCCTGCAGCCGCCGATTCACCGATTCCGGCAGCAACGCGGAGACGTCACCGCCCAAGGTGGCCACCTCTTTGGCCAACGAGGACGACACGAACGAATACTGCGGCGTGGTCGCCACGAAGAAGGTGTCCACGCCGGCGATGTGCTTGTTCATCTGCGCCATTTGCAGCTCGTACTCGAAATCGGTGCCGGTGCGCAGACCTTTGACGATGGCGGTGAACCCGCGCTCCTTGACGAAGTCGACGACCAGACCCTGCCCGGACTCGGCCCGCAGGTTCGGCAGGTGGGCGGTGGCCTCACCGATCATCGCGATCCGCTCGTCGACATCGAACATCCCGGACTTCTTCGGGTTGATCAGCACCGCGACGATCACCTCGTCGAACTGGGCGGCCGCGCGCTCGAAGATGTCGATGTGCCCCAAGGTCACCGGATCGAACGATCCCGGGCATACGGCGCCACTCATGTCGCAAGACGCTAGCACTCCGCGATGTCGATCCTGGTGTCCCCATAACGCCGCGACGGCCACTCGGTCCAGCCCGGCGGCCAGGTCAGAGCCGCCGAGGAGGCCGGCCGCTCCACCACCACCACACTGCCCGGGCCGATCCAGCCATTGCGGGCCAGACTGCCCAGCACGCCCTCGATCTCGGCGACGGTCACCTCGTACGGCGGGTCGGCCAACACCAGGTCCATCGGTCGCTGCGCCGGCGACGCCAGCACCGCCGCGACCGCCCCGCGGCGCACGGTCGCACCGGGCAGACCGAGGGACTCGACATTGCGGCTGATCACTGCCGCTGCGCGCGAATCACTTTCGACGAACAGCGCCGAGACTGCGCCGCGCGACAGCGCTTCCAACCCCAGCGCACCCGAACCGGCGTACAGGTCGAGCACCCGCAGACCGTCGAAATCGCGGCGCGCGGCCAGCACGTTGAACAGCGCCTCGCGAACCCGGTCGGTGGTCGGCCGCGTCCCCCGCGGCGGCACATCGAGGCGCCGGCCGCCGGCTGCGCCCGCGACGATGCGCGTCAGGTCGTACCCCCACTCCCACCCGCGGGGCCTGATCCCCCAGTCGCTTCGCTCCCACCCGCCGGGCCTGATCCCCCAGTCGCTTCGCTCCTGCCCGCCGGGCCGCCGATCACCACCAGCAGATCGCCGCCTTCCACCTGGGCGGTGCTGCCGACGGCAACCCGGTTGACAGTCCCGGCTTTGGGTGCGGTGATGGCGGCTTCCATCTTCATCGCCTCGATGGTGGCGATGGTCTGGCCGGCGCTGACCTCGTCGCCGACGGCGACTCCGACGGTGACCACCCCGGCGAACGGAGCGGCGACGTGATCGGGGTTGGCCCGGTCGGCCTTCTCCGCGGTCGGCACGGTGTCGGCGATGCTGCTGTCGCGCACCAAGACCGGGCGCAGCTGTCCGTTGATGATGCACATCACGGTGCGCATCCCGCGTTCGTCGGGATCGGAGATGGCTTCCAGCCCCACGATGAGCTCGACGCCGCGTTCGATCTGGATCCGATGCTCGTCGCCGTGCCGCAGCCCGCTGAAGAACTGGTTGGCCGACAGTCCCGAGGTATCGCCGTACTCCTCGCGGTGAGCCTCGAATTCCCGTGTCGGCCCGGGGAACAACAGCCGATTCAGCGCGGCCTGGCGGGCCGGGCCCGGCTCGGCGAGCACCTTCTCGTCCTCGACCGACAGCGGTTGTTCCGGCTTCGCGGGCCCCCGGCCTTGTAATGCCTTGGTGCGCAACGGCTCCGGCCAACCACCGGGCGGGTCACCGAGTTCCCCGCGCAGAAAGCCGATCACCGAATCCGGGATGTCGTGGCGCGCCGGATCTTCGGCGAACTCCTCGGCGGTGATCCCCGCGCCGACCAGGGCCAGCGCCAGGTCCCCGACCACCTTGCTCGACGGGGTGACCTTGACCAGCCTGCCCAGGATGCGGTCGGCGCCGGCATAGGCGTTCTCGATGTCTTCGAAGCGGTCCCCCAGCCCCAGCGCGATGGCCTGAGTGCGCAGATTGGAGAGCTGGCCGCCGGGGATTTCGTGGGTGTACACCCGCCCGGTCGGCGCCGGCAGCCCAGCCTCGAACGGCGCGTACACCCGGCGCAGCACCTCCCAGTACGGCTCCAGATCGCAGACCGCGGCCAGGCTCAGACCGGTGTCGAACGGGGTGTGCGCCGCCGCGGCGATGATCGCCGACAGCGGCGGCTGGCTGGTGGTGCCGGACAGCGGCGCCGCCGCTCCGTCGACCGCACTGGCCCCCGCCTGCCAGGCCGCGGTGTAGGTGGCCAGCTGGCCGCCAGGCGTGTCGTGGGTGTGCACGTGCACGGGCAGGTCGAAGCGGCTGCGTAGTGCCGACACCAGGGCGGCCGCCGCGGGCGGGCGCAGCAGGCCGGCCATGTCCTTGATGGCCAGCACATGGGCGCCGGCCTCGACGATCTGCTCGGCCAGGCGCAGCCAGTAGTCCAGCGTGTAAAGCGTCTCGCCGGGATCGGACAGATCACCGGTGTAGGACATCGCGACCTCGGCGACCGCCGACCCGGTTGCACGCACCGCGTCGATCGCCGGTCGCATCGAGTCGACGTTGTTGAGGGCATCGAAGATCCGGAAGATATCGACTCCAGTGCCCGCCGCTTCCGCTACGAACGCGTGCGTCACCATCTCCGGGTACGGCGTGTAACCCACGGTGTTGCGGCCGCGCAGCAGCATCTGCAGGCAGATGTTGGGGATGGCCTCACGCAGCGAGGCCAGCCGCTCCCACGGGTCTTCCTTCAAAAAGCGAAGCGCCACATCGTATGTCGCACCGCCCCAACACTCGATCGAGAGCAACTCCGGCATCAGGCGGGCGATGTAAGGGGCGACCTTCAGCAGCCCCGAGGACCGCACCCGAGTCGCCAGCAACGACTGATGAGCGTCACGGAAGGTGGTGTCGGTCACCCCGACCGCCGGAGAATCCTTGAGCCACTGGGCAAACCCCTCAGGCCCCAACTCGACGAGGCGCTGCTTGCTGCCCGGCGGCGGGGTGGTCGTGATGTCGATGTCGGGCAGCTTGTCCTGCGGGTAGTAGCGGGGCCGGTCCCGGTACGGAGAATTGACCGTCACCTCGGCCAAGAATTTCAGCATCTTGGTGCCGCGGTCGGCCGAGGTGCGCGCGGTCAGCAGTTCCGGACGCTCGTCGATGAACGAGGTCGTGACTCGCCCCGCCTGAAAGTCCGGATCGTCGAGAACCGCCTGGAGGAACGGGATGTTCGTCGACACCCCCGGATGCGGAATTCCGCCACCGCGCGTCGGGCGCGAGCCACCGCAGTCGGGAAATCCCGACCCCGGCAGGTGAGCTTGACCAGCATCGAGTCGAAGTGAGCGCTGATCTCCGCGCCCAGATGGGTGCCGCCGTCCAGGCGGATCCCCGCCCCGCCCGGCGACCGGTAGGTGGTGATGCGGCCGGTGTCGGGCCGGAAACCGTTGGCCGGGTCCTCGGTGGTGATCCGGCACTGCAGTGCCGCGCCGTGCGGAGAGATCGCCTCCTGGCTCAATCCCAGGTCGGCCAACGTCTGCCCCGCGGCGATCCGCAGCTGCGCCGAGACCAGGTCGACATCGGTGATCTCCTCGGTCACCGTGTGCTCCACCTGGATCCGGGGATTCATCTCGATGAAGACGTGCCGGCCGCGCTCATCGAGCAGAAACTCCACTGTGCCCGCACAGCGGTAACCGATGTGGCGGGCGAAGGCGACCGCATCGGCGCAAATCTGGTCCCGCAGAGCTGGTTCGAGGTTCGGCGCCGGGGCGAGCTCGATGACCTTCTGGTGGCGGCGCTGCACGCTGCAGTCCCGCTCGTACAGGTGGATGACGTTGCCGTGGTTGTCGGCGAGAATCTGGACCTCGATGTGGCGTGGGTTCACCACGGCCTGCTCGAGGAACACCGTCGGATCGCCGAAGGCGGATTCGGCTTCGCGACTGGCGGCTTCGATCGCCTCCGGCAGTCCCGCAGGATCGGTCACCCGTCGCATCCCGCGCCCGCCGCCACCGGCCACCGCCTTGACGAACAACGGGAATTCCATCCCCTGCGCGGCCTCGACCAGCTCGGCCACCACCGACGACGGCGCCGAGGACGCCAACACCGGCAGCCCGGCTTCCCGGGCCGCCGCGATCGCGCGCGCCTTGTTACCGGTCAGCTCCAAAATGTCGGCTCCGGGGCCGACGAAGGTGATACCCGAGGCGGCGCAGGCCGCAGCGAGTTCGGGATTCTCGGAGAGGAATCCATAGCCGGGATAGATCGCATCGGCCCCGCAGGCCAGTGCGGTGTCGACGATTTCGTCGACCGAGAGGTACGCGCGGACCGGATGGCCGACCTCACCGATCTGATAGGACTCGTCAGCCTTCAACCGGTGCAACGAATTGCGGTCCTCGTAAGGAAAGACTGCGACCGTACCGATGCCCATCTCGTAGGCGGCGCGAAACGCCCGGATCGCAATCTCACCACGATTGGCGACAAGCACTTTGGAGATCACACGCGGACCCTACCCCCCATGCCCGCACGGCACGGCTAGATGAGCGTTGACCAGTAGTTCCAGAATCGGACCAGGATCATCAGGACGACGGCGGTGAACCAGAGCGCCACGATCGACCACCGCCAGGTGTAGAGAATTCGGGCCACCGGGTTACCGGCCAGCGGTCGCAGCGCGATCGAGGCGGCCACCACCAGAAGCGGGATCGTCACCGACCACACCACCATGCAATACGGGCACAGGGCGCCGATCCGGTAGAGCGTCTGAAAGATCAGCCAGTGCACGAACACCGTGCCGAGGGCGGTGCCGATCGTCAGCCCGACCCAGTACCAGCGCGGCAGCCGGATCTTGGCGACCGCGAGCACTCCGGTGACCACTACCACCGAGAAGCCGGCGATGCCGATCAACGGGTTGGGAAAGCCGAACACCGAAGCCTGGTGGGTCAGCATCACCGATCCGCACGACAGCACCGGGTTGATGCTGCAGCTCGGCACGTAGGCCGGGTTCTTCAGCATCTCGATCTTCTCGATCGTCAGTGTCGCCGAAGCGATCAGCCCCACGACGCCGGCGATCAGCACCCACCAGGCGCTGGCGGGCCGGACCGTGACGCCGGCCACCGCGCCCGAAGGCTGAGCGGGCGGGGACGGTTCGACCGGCGCCGGGGTCGTCAGGCTCATGGCGCTGCGGGGGCCGGGGCCGGCGGGGCCGGGCTGGCGGCCGTGTCCGGGGTGGGCACATTGCCGACGATGGCCTTGACCTTGGCGATCAGATCGTCCGGGGATGCCGGGCTGATGTCCTGGCCATTGAGGCGGATCGTCGGTGTCGCGGTGATCTTGGTCGCCGCGGCCAGCCCCTCGACCATGCTGCTGTACTTGCCGGAGTTGATGCACTGGGAGACCTTGTCGGTCGGCACGCCGGCCTGGCGGGCGGTCTCGATCAGTGCGTTGTTGTCCGGCGCGACGCCGGAGCCTTCCTCGGGCTGCTGGGCGAACAGCGCCGAATGGAACCGGACGAAGGCTTGCTTGTCCACATCGCCGACGCAGTAGGCCGCGTTCGCGGCGCGGGTCGAGTAGTTCTTGTTCGACGGCGAGTTCAGGATGGCGACCGAGTAGTAATCGGCGGCCACCGCGCCGCTCTCCACGAGCTTGCCGATGGTGGAGCCGTATGCCTTCTCGAAGTCCCGGCAATGCGGGCACTGGAAGTCTTCGTAGACCGAGAGCACCGCCTTGGGCTCGTCGGTGCCGTCCTTCTTGATCAGCGCGGGCGAGGTGATGCGCACCGCCTGCGCGTCGCCGGCGGCGGTCTTCTTGTCGTGGCTCATGACGATGTAGAGCACCAGAGCGACGGCGAACACGACGACGATCGCGGTCAGCCCCAGCTGGATGGCCAGGTTGCGCTTACGGTCCTGGGCTTTCAGGTCGTAGCGGGGGGCGCTTTTCTTGTTGGTGGCCACGGCTCGGCTGATCCTCGCTGTTCAGAACTCAGGGTTGGCGCCTCTAGAGTACCGGCGTGGTCCGCCGGCCTGGTCAACCGCGGGCAAGGTGGGCGCGCAGAGCCGAGATCATCTCCGCGTTGGCCCGGCTGACCTGGCCGCCAAGGGCGTTGAAATTGATGAACGCGTGGATCATCGACCCCATCCGCCGCGCGTCGACGGTGACCCCGGCCTCCCGCAGCTTCGCCGCATACAGTTCGCCCTCATCACGCAGCGGGTCGAAGCCGGCGGTGATCACCAGTGCCGGTGACAGGCCGGACAGGTCGTCGGCCAGCAGCGGCGAGATCCGCGGGTCGGTGACCTCGAGGCCGGACCCGTCGACGTAGGCGTCGCGGAACCAGTCGATGTTGGACTTGGTCAGCAGGAAGCCGTCGGTGAACAGGGTCCGAGACCGAGTCTGGCCGCGCATGTCGGTGACCGGGTAGATCAGCCATTGCAGCGTCGGCAGCGGGGCGCCGGCATCGCGGGCCAATCTGGTGACGACGGCGGCCAGGCACCCGCCGGCGCTGTCACCGCCGACGGCGACACGCGCAGGGTCGGCACCCAGCTCCGCGGCATGGGCCGCCGCCCACAGGTAGGCGGCATAGGCATCGTCGACGGCGGCCGGGGCTTTGTGTTCCGGCGCCAGCCGGTAGTCGACGGCGAGCACGTGCACGCCTGCGTCGCGGCAGATCAGCCGGCAGGCCGAGTCGTGGGTGTCCAGGTCGCCGAAGACGTAGCCGCCACCGTGATAGAAGACCAGCAATGGCGCGGGGTCGGCCGGCACCATTGCGGTCGGCCGGTAGTGGCGCGCCGCGATGGAGCCGGCCGGCCCCGGGATAGCGACCGGCTCGATGTGTGCGACGTGGACGTCGGCCTCGTCGAGGCTGCGGGTGGCTTCGCGGTTCTGCCGCCGGGTGGCGACCGCGTCGTTGGCGACCACCAGACTGCTCATGCCGACCGCCCGCTGAGCGGCCAGCATCATCTGGAGCGACGGGTCCAGCGTGTTGCCGTCGATGGCGACGGCGCGACCGCCCGACAGCAGCCGTTTGAGCCCGTTGGGCAGGTGCGGGATCACCTTGACCCCGGCGCGGTTGCCGGTGGCCAACGCCCGCTGTAGCCATCGGCTGCGTTGCGGCGCGGTGTCGGGCGGCACGTCAGCACGGGTTGTGCCGGATGGGCTTCCTGTCATCGCTGCTCCCCTCGGTTGGCTTCGGGTGTGCGGAGCACGGGTGCGGCCCGCCGGCCCGATGCCGCCACGCCGATACCGCCGCAGCGTACGGCACCCGGCTCTGGGCAGCTCTCAGGTCCGACGGGCCCGCAGAATGCGTTGACAAGCACGACAATTTGCTCCGCTGCGGGAGCCATCTGGGCGACACCGCCGACGGGCCTGCTCAGACGACGTATCGGACTGGGTACTATCGTCTTCCCGAACGTCGGTGACCCCGAAGCCGAACATGCGGGTCTCGACCCGGACCCTTCAATCCCACAGGCAGGTGACATGACGCCGGCGGCCGAGATCCCCACCGTCACGCTCAACGACGACAACACCATCCCGGTGCTGGGCCTCGGCGTCGCCGAGCTGTCCTCCGGGGAGACCGAGAGCGCGGTGGCCAGCGCACTGCAGGCCGGCTACCGGCTGATCGACACGGCCTCGGCCTATGGCAACGAAGAGGCCGTCGGCCGGGCTGTCGCCGCATCGGGCATTCCTCGCGAAGAGCTGTTCATCACCACCAAGCTCGCCACCGAGGACCAGGGTTTCCAGTCGTCGCAGGACGCCATCAAGGCCAGCCTGGAGCGGCTCGGGCTCGATTACGTGGACCTTTACCTGATCCACTGGCCGGCCGAACAGAACGGCAAGTACATCGACGCCTGGGGCGGCATCCTACGGTCGCGCGAGGATGGCTACACCAAGTCGATCGGCGTCTCGAACTTCACCCCCGAGCACCTATCGAACATCATCGACCTGAGCTTCTTCACCCCGGCGGTCAACCAGATCGAACTGCACCCGTTGCTCAACCAGGCCGAGCTGCGAGCCGTGCACGCCGAGCACTCGATCGTCACCGAGGCCTACAGCCCGCTGGGCGTGGGCAAGCTGTTGGAGCACCCGGCGATCACCGCGGTGGCGGCGGCCCACGGCAAGACCGCGGCCCAGGTGCTGATCCGGTGGAGCCTGCAGCTGGGCAACGTGGTGATCCCCCGGTCCTCGGACCCGGCCCGAATCGCCGAGAACGCCGACGTGTTCGACTTCGAGCTGACCGCCGCCGAGGTCGACACCATCAACGCGCTCGACGACGGGACGCGGTTCCGGCCGAATCCGGAGACCTACACCGGCACCTAGCGGCGGGAGCGGCGGCCTAGAAGATCAGGCCCTCCGCTGCGCGAGCCGAGGCGAACCGGGCCTGCACGTCGTCCCAGTTGACGACGTTCCAGAATGCGGTGACGTAGTCGGCTTTGACGTTCTTGTACTGCAGGTAATAGGCGTGTTCCCACATGTCCACCTGGAGCAGCGGAATGACAGCCAACGGGACGTTGGCCTGCTGGTCATAGAGCTGGAAGGTGAGCAGGCGCCGGCCCAGGGTGTCGTAGCCGAGCACCGCCCAGCCCGACCCCTGCAGCCCGTTTGCCGCCGCGGCGAACTGGGCCGCAAAGGCGTCGAAGGAGCCGAACTGGTCGTCGATCGCCGCGGCGAGCTCGCCGGTTGGCTTGTCACCACCGTTGGGCGACAGGTTCTTCCACCAGATGCTGTGATTGACGTGGCCGCCGAGGTGAAACGCCAGGTTCTTCTCGTTGAGCAGGATCGCGCTGTGATCGCCGCTGGCGCGGGCCTCGTCCAGCTTGGCGATCGCGTCGTTGGCGCCTTTGACATACGTCGCGTGGTGCTTGCTGTGGTGAATCTCGTTGATCTGGCCCGAAATATGCGGCTCCAATGCGCCGTAGTCGTAATCGAGGTCGGGCAGTGTGTAGTGCGTCATGAGCGCCCCTGTTCCGGTCGTGGTTGCGGTCTGATCCGCTCTCGAACCCTATGACCGCTCAGCAACATCTGTCTAGGTGTTCACATGTTCATGCAGATGCGCTACGCTGAGGGTGCGGACCGGTTGAGACCACATCGATGCAGCACATCATGGAGCGACTTGTCTTGGCGGCGAGAGCTTTCGGCTCGACCGGCCCGCGCCAACGCCGAGATCGACCCGGCGCCGCGGGCACTCATTCGCGGCCCGACCGATCACCCCGTGGGGCAGCCGGCCGCGGCCTCGCGCAACTCGTCAGCCGAGGCCCGGTCCACCGGCAGCGCATACCCCCGCAGCACCGCGATGAACTGAATCGCGTACTGGCACCAGAACGCATGGTTGGGAGGCATCCAGGCAGCCGGCGGCTGATCACCCTTGTTCTGGTTGACCGGACCAGACACCGCGAGCAGGTTCGCCGGATCGTTCGCGAAGCGAATCCGCAAGGCGTCCGGCCAGTTTCGCGCACCCATATCCCAGGCATAGGCCAACGGCACCAGGTGATCGATCTGCACCGCCGCACCAACCTGCGCGCCGCGGGTGAACGCAATCGTGGCGCTGGTGTACGGATCGTGCAGCACGCCGGTGGCCACCGCCTGGGGGCAACGCGTGGTCGACACGTAGGTCTTGTCGACCAGATCACGGTCGAGAATGTCGTCGCGGGTATCGCAACCGTTGTGGCCGCCGGGGGCGGAGTTGTCGTCGTCCCACGCGTCGCCGAATGCCGCGCGCCGGTAGTCGTAGCCACGGATCCGCTCCGCGACGATTGCCACACCGTCGAGCACGTCGGCACCCGGAACCACCGTCGGGACATCGGCCCGCGCGACCGAGCGGTCCGGGTCACCGGCCGAGGACGTTACCTGCACCGCGACGATCATCGACAACGTGGCGATGGCCGCCAGCCACAGCAGCGGCCGGCGTCTCATGCCTTGTCCAGGTAGTCGATGCGGTCGCCACCGGTGAACTGCCCGGCCAGGACCTCCATCCCGCGGTTGCCGGGGTCGCGGTCATAGATCTGCTGAGCCAATTCCCGGGCGTCGGTGATGAGGTCGAGGTGTTCGGCCAGCGACAGGAACCGCAAGGTGATCGGGCGCCCGGATTGGTTGAGCCCCAGCACATCCCCTTCGCGGCGCTCTTGCAGGTCCAGATCCGCCAACGCGAATCCGTCCAGGGTTCCCGCGACTGCCCGCAAGCGCTCCCCCGCCTTGGATCCTTCCGGGAACTTGGTCACCAGCAGGCACAGGCTGGCGTGCGCACCACGGCCGATGCGTCCGCGCAGCTGATGCAGCTGACTGATGCCGAACCGGTCGGCGTCCATCACCACCATCACCGTCGCATTGGGTACGTCGACACCGACTTCGATGACCGTGGTGCACACCAGGACGTCGATGTCACCGGCCCGGAAGGCGGCCATGACGGCGTCCTTCTCGTCGGCCGTGAGGCGTCCGTGCATCAGCCCCAGTCGCAGCCCGGCCAAGGGCCCCTGACGCAGCCGCTCGTGGAGGGCGACGACCGTCTCGGCCGGCGGTCCGGCCTGCTCGCCCGGCGGCTTGTCGTCCTCGTCGATGCGGGAGGCCACCACGTAGGCCTGCCGCCCGGCGGCCACTTCCTCGGTGACGCGCTGCCAGGCTCTGGCCAGCCACTGCGGCTTGTCGTTGACGAAGATGGTGTTGGTGGTGATCGGCTGTCGCCCCCGCGGGAGTTCACGCAGCGTCGAGGTTTCCAGGTCGCCGTAGACCGTCAGCGCCACCGTCCGTGGTATCGGCGTGGCGGTCATCACCAACAGGTGCGGCGTCAGGCCGTCAGGAGCCTTGGCGCGCAACCGATCTCGTTGTTCTACCCCGAACCGGTGCTGTTCGTCGACAACGACGAAGCCCAGCCGGTGGAATTCGACGGCATCCTGCAGCAGTGCGTGGGTACCGACGACGATGCCCGCCTCTCCGGCCGCCACCTCGTTGCGCACCTGCCGTTTCTGAGCCGCGGACATCGACCCGGTCAGCAACGCGATCCGAGTCGCACCCTCCTCGCCGCCGAGCTGGCCGGCCATGGCCAGCGGACCCAGGACGGCACGGATCGACTGGGCGTGCTGGGCGGCAAGCACTTCCGTCGGCGCCAGCAACGCGCACTGATAGCCGGCGTCGACCATCTGCAACATGGCCAGCACCGAGACGATCGTCTTGCCGGATCCGACCTCACCCTGCAGCAGGCGGTTCATCGGCTTGGTTGCGGCCAGCTCGGCGGTGATCACGGCGAGCACCTCGCGCTGTCCGGCTGTCAGCTCGAACGGCAACCGCTGCGTCAAGGCGGCCGCCAGTCCGTCATCGCGGCGCGGGGCGGGCGGCCCGGACTGGCCGAGTTCGCCGTGGCGGCGTTGGGCCAGCGCCCACTGCATGCCGACGGCCTCGTCGAAGGTCAGCCGCTCGCGGGCGGCCTCCCGTTCCGGTTCCCGCTCCGCCAGGTGGATGTCGCGCAGCGCGGTGTCCTCGGGTATCAGACCACGTTCGCGTACCACGCTTTCGGGAAGCGGGTCGGCGACAGGGTCGAGCACGGCGAGCACTTGCTGCACACAGGCGTAGATGTCCCAGCTCTGCAACTTCGAGCTCGCCGCGTAGATCGGGAAGAAGTCCCGCTCGAACGCCGACATCGACAATTCACCACTCTGCGACGTCGAGGTGTCGGCGATGGTCTTGAGCGACTTGCTGCCGAACACCCGCCCTTTCGGCGAGTCCAGAACCAGGAAGTCGGGGTGAGTCAGCTGCATGGCGCCCCGGAAGTAACCGACCTCGCCGGACAGCATCAGCCTGGTGTTCTCCACCAGATCCTTCTTCAGATACTTGGCGTTGAAGAACGTCGCGGTGACCTTGCGCCGCCCCCGGCCAAGGGTGATCACCAGGTATTCACGTTTCGGTTGGCGGTTGGTCCAGCGCACCTCGGCCTTGGCGATCTCACCGACCAGCGTGATGTGCTCACCCTCCTCCGGCGGCTCCTCGTCCTCACCCCAGACCGACATGCCGTGGATGTACTTGCGCGGGTAATGCCGCAGCAGGTCGTCGACGGTGCGGATGCCGAAGACGTCCTCGAGCAGGCCGGCAGCCTTGCCTCCGACGATGCCGTCCAGGCGGTCGCTGAGACTGACCACGGCTACTCCACCCCGATCAGCAGCGCGTCACCGCGATGACCGGTGGCATAGGTCGCCAATTCGATGCCGGGGTGGCGGCGGTGGATGTGGTCGGCCAGCTCGGCGGCGACGGCCGGGTCCGTGTCGTGGCCGATCAGCACCGTCACCAGCTCGCCGCCGGCGACCAGCAGCAGATCGATCAGTCCGGCAGCAGCACCGGCGACATCGTCGGCGACCACCAGCACTTCGTCACCGGCGATGCCGAGGCCGTTGCCCGGTTCACACGTTCCCGCCCACGTCAACGCCTGTTCGGTGGCCACCCGGACCGAGCCGTGCCGGGCCGCGGCGGCAGCCCGGGCCATGGTGTAGCCGTCGTCGACGGCTTGCCGGCCGGCGTCGTGCACAGCCAGAGCGGCCAGTCCCTGGACCATCGATCCGGTCGGCAGTGCCACAACGTCGATGCCCCACCCGATGCCGGCCGTGCAGCCGGCGACCAATTCCTCGGCAGCGACAAAACCGTTGGGCAACACCATCACCTGCGCCGCGCCGGTGTCCACCAGCGCACGCAGCAGCTCGCGGGCGCTGATGCCGTTCGCGGGGTCGGCCAGCGCGGCATCCGGGCGCAGCACACACGCGCCTTCACCGCCGAACAGTTCTTCGGCACCGTCGCCGTCGACGACGGCCAGTACCGCACGTTCCCGGCTCCAACCGCCCGGTGAGACCCGGGCCGAACCGGAACTGAGCACCGAGATCTGGATCCGGCTCACCGCACCGGCGGCGAGCCCGGCCTCCACGGCCGCCCCGGCATCGTCGGTGTGCACATGCACCGAATAACGGGGGTGCGCTTCGGCCGCGGAAGCCGCGATGGCGACGGATTCACCGAGTTCCTCCAGCCGGGCACGCAACCCGTCCAGAGCGCTCGGCGCGCAGTCGGAGAGCAGATACATGACTTCGAATTGCAGCGGAGCCGGTTCGGTGACCGTGCCGTCCTCCCGCGGCGGGCCCGGCTCGTAGCTGCGCCGATGCGGCGGGTGGCCGGTGATGGTGGCGATCATCGCATCGAGCAGCACCAGCAGACCGCGCCCGCCGGCGTCGACCACGCCGGCTTCGGCCAGCACGTCGAGCTGATGGGGAGTGCGCTCGAGCGCGGTGACCGCGGCCTCGCCACCGGCGGTCAGCGCCTCGCCCAGCTGCGCGCCCTCGCCCGCGTGGTGTTCGACCGCCTCGGCGACGGCCTGCAGCACCGACACGATGGTGCCGGCCACCAGCTGGCCGCCCATCGACGACACCACCAGCCCCACGGCATGCCGCAGGGCCGCACCGAACAGGACGGCGTCGATGTCGGCAAGCGCACCATCGGTGTCGGCGGCGGCCGAGGCTGTCACATCGGCCAGCCCCCGCAGGATCTGCGACAGGATCACCCCGGAGTTGCCGCGGGCACCGTGCAATGCCCCCTCCGACAGCGCGGCGGCGACCTGGGTGACATCCCCCGAGCCGGCCGCCGACTTGGCTTCGGCCAGCGCCGAGCGCATGGTGAACAACAGATTGATGCCGGTGTCGGAGTCGGCCACCGGGAACACGTTGAGCCGGTTGATCTCGTCGGTGTGGGTGATCAGGTCACCGACGGCGGTGTGGGCCCAGTCACGCAGGGCCGAAGCGTCCAGCCGCCGGTCCGGCATCGGCACCTCCTCGCGATCCCTGGCACACCCCACGGCTGTCGTCGCGCCAGCCTAACCAGTGCGCCCGACAGTTCGTCGTCACCATGAACCCATGGACTCCGCAGGTGCGATCAGTGCAGCTCAACGGGGGTCCTGCGACCTGCTCGCAGCTCCCGTCGGGGCGCATTTTGGCGTTCAGTTCACCGGACGGCTATCCTAGTCAGGTTGTCGGGTCACCCGTCGCACGGTTGTTGGCCCCATCGATTACTGATCGACTACTTGAGGAGTTCTACATGGCTGCCGTGTGCGATATCTGCGGAAAGGGCCCCGGCTTCGGCAAGTCGGTGTCGCATTCCCATCGCCGGACGAGCCGCCGGTGGAACCCGAACATCCAGACTGTGCACGCGGTGGCCCGTCCGGGCGGCAACAAGCAGCGTGTCAACGTCTGCACCTCGTGCCTTAAGGCCGGCAAGGTCACTCGCGGCTAGCTCCGCCCCATCTGCGCCCAACCCGACGTTTGGACGCAGAATGTCGATACGTTCACCTCAGAACGTCGATCTCGGCGATCGCTCAGTACCGCCTGGGACGTCTCACGGCAGCTTCCAGTCGATCGGCGCGGCACCCATCTGAGTCAACAGTTCGTTGGCCCGGCTGAACGGCCGTGAGCCGAAGAATCCGCGTGACGCGGACAGCGGCGACGGATGCGGCGACTCGATCGCCACACATCGCCCGCCGGGCCTTGTCCCCGCGTCGCTGCGCTCCTGCCCGCCGGGCCTTATCCCCGCGTCGCTGCGCTCCTGCCCGCCGGGCCCCAGCATCGGCTTGAGCGTCGACGCGTCGCGACCCCACAAGATCGCCACCAGTGGCTGGTCACGGGCGACCAACGCCCGGATGGCGCATTCGGTGACCGCTTCCCAGCCTTTACCCCGATGCGACGCGGGCGTGCCCGGCCGCACCGTCAGCACCCTGTTGAGCAACATCACCCCCCGCTGCGACCACGGGGTGAGGTCGCCGTTGGACGGCTGCGGGTAGCCCAGGTCCGCGGTGTATTCGGTGAAGATGTTGGCCAGGCTGCGTGGCAGCGGCCGCACGTCCGGCGCCACCGAGAAACTCAGGCCGACCGCGTGCCCCGGTGTCGGGTAGGGGTCCTGACCGACGATCAGCACCCGCACGTCGTCGAACGGGAAACTGAACGCGCGCAGCACGTTCGGCCCGGCAGGCAGATAGCGCCTGCCGGCGGCGATCTCGGATCGCAGGAACTGGCCCATCTGGGCGATCTGCTCACCGACCGGAGCCAGCGCCTTCGCCCATCCGTCGTCGACGAGTTCGGTCAGCGGCCGGGCGGTGGTCGTCATGCAGGTCAACCTATCGCGTCAGACCTCGTCGAACGACTGCCAGCCCGACGGACCCGCCCAGTGCCGGCCGTCCACCCGGACCTCGGCGGCACCGTCTGCCACCGCGCCGATCACCCGCCAGCCCGGCGGCACCGGGCCGGGGAAACAGCCCACCAGAGCGTGATCTTCGCCACCGGAAAGCACCAGCTGCCACGGGTCGACGCCGGCCGCATCCGCCGCGGCGGCCACCGCCGCCACGTCGGCTCGCAACGCATCACCCGAGAGTTCCATCACCACACCGGAAGCCACCGCGATGTGGCCCAGATCGGCGAGCAGCCCGTCGGAGACATCACTCATCGCCTGCGCACCGGCCTCGGCTGCGGCGATCCCCTGACCATACGGCGGCACCGGCACCAGGTGCCGTCTGCGCAGATCATCGAAACCACCGATGGCGTTGTGCCACAGGTGAAATCCAGCCGCCGACCGACCGAGTTCACCAGCGACCGCGATCACCGAGCCCGCCCTGGCGCCGCTGCGCAGCACGGGCGCACGACCAGCCAGGTCACCCAGGGCCGTCACCGAGACCACCCACTGCGGGCTGCTCACCAGATCACCGCCCACGATTCCGGCGCCCAATCCCCCGGCCTCCTGCCACATCCCGTCCGACAGCGCCTGCACGTGCGCCACGGCGGTGTCCGGTGGCGCACCGAACCCGACCACGAACGCGGTCGGCCGAGCGCCCATCGCCTCAATGTCGGCGGCGTTCTGCGCGATCGCTTTTCGGCCGATATCAGACGGGGTCGACCAGTCCAGCCGGAAATGGCGGTCCTGCACCAGCATGTCGGTGGTCACGACGACCCGTCCGTCCGGCGCGCCGACCACCGCGGCGTCGTCACCGGGACCGACACTGACACCCGCTGGTTGATGTCGGTTGGTCACCAAACGGTCGATCGTCGGGAACTCGCCCAGTTGCCGCAGCGTGGGTTCCTGGCCGTTGGCCACCCGTCTCCCCTCCCGGCGTCACAGCCGCTCATCGCCGCAGGCCGGCGCAACCTGCGGTACGTTTGGTCCCTGTCGACAAGCGTCAGGACCCACGGACACGTCAGTGTAGGCGGCACCGCGCGCGGCGAACATCGAGACGAGGAGACGACGGGTGGTGCAGGCCTACATGCTGATCCAGACCGAGGTCGGCCGCGCCGAGGTCGTCGCCAAGCAGGTCGCCGGCCTGCCCGGGGTGTTGTCCTCGGAGTACGTCACCGGCCCCTATGACGTGGTGGTTCGGGTCGGCGCAGCCAGCGACGACGAACTCACCGGCAGCATCGTGCCCAGCATCCAGCAGATCGCCGGCATCACCCGCACCCTGACCTGCCCCATCGCCGATGCCGGCTGAACGGTTCCCGCACGGCAGATGAGTGAACCTGTTGTGACCCCGGCCGGGGAGTCCACCTCGGACGGGCCTCCGCGCGCCATGCTGATCGCCGCACTGGTGGTGGCCGTGGCGGCCATCGGTGCGGTGCTGGGTATCGCGGCCACCCGTCGGCCCCCGGTCGCGCCGGTGGTGATCGCGTCGGTGCCGGCGCCCAAGGCCGACTCCCCCACCTGCCGCACCCTGATCGAAGCCCTGCCCGATCGGCTCGGCGACTTTCAACGGGTGACGGCCGCACAACCGGCCCCGGCCGCGACGGCGGCGTGGCGTTCGGGCGACGACGGCGTTCCGGTGATCCTGCGATGCGGGGTGGACCGTCCCGCTGAGTTCGTGGTGGGCTCGCCCATCCAGATGGTCAACGGCGTGCAGTGGTTCCGGTTGGACGACACCGCCAGCGACCGCAGCACCTGGGTCAGTGTGGACCGGCCGGTCTACGTCGCCCTGACCCTGCCGCAGCAATCCGGGCCGACACCCATCCAGGCCCTCTCGGATGCGATCGCCCACACCATGGCGGCGGTTCCGATCAGCCCCAACCCGGCCCGCTGAAGGCTCAGCGCAGGCCGGTGCCCCGCGCGAGGGCGGTCTCGACCATGGTGCCCACCAGCGTGGGGTAGTCGACACCGGTGGCCGCCCACATCCTCGGGTACATCGAGATCGTCGTGAATCCCGGCATGGTGTTGATCTCGTTGACCACCGGACCCGCATCGGTCAGGAAGAAGTCGACGCGCGCCAGGCCTTGGCAATCCAGAGCCTTGAAAGTACGAATTGCCAAGCGACGCAACTCGTCTGCAACATCGTCGGCAATGTCGGCGGGTACGTCGAGTTCGGCGCCGTCATCGAGGTACTTGGTGGCGAAGTCATAGAAGCCGTCCTGGCCGCCCGGCGCGCCGGACACCCGGATCTCGCCGATCGCGCTGGCCCGCACCGAGCCGTCGGGGAATTCGAGTACCCCGCACTCGAGTTCCCGGCCCGGGATCGCCGCCTCGACGATCACTTTCGGATCGTGCCGGCGGGCATCGCTGATCGCCGCCGACAACTCGTCGGCGTTGCCGACCCGGCTGACACCGATCGACGAGCCGCCGCGGGCCGGTTTGACGAACATCGGAAAGCCAAGCCGCTCAATCTCGTCCAGGGTGGGCGCCGCCCGGCCTGGACGCAGCACCACGTGATCGCCGATCGGCAACCCGTCGGCCGCAAGCAGTTTCTTGGTGAATTCCTTGTCCATTCCCGCCGCACTGGCGAACACCCGGCGCCCACGTAGGGCACCCCCGCCAGCTCGAGCAGGCCCTGAATGGTGCCGTCCTCACCGTAGGGCCCGTGCAGGATCGGGAACACCACGTCGACGGAGGTCAAGACCTCTCCCGCCGTCTGACCCAGCGACACCAGCTGGCCACGTCGCATCGGGTCGGCGGCCAGCGCCAGGGCGGTACCCGACTCGCCGCTGACCGCCGGTAGCTGCCGGCCGGTGATGGCCAGGGTTTCCGGACGCCCATCGGTGAGCACCCAAGAACCTTCCGGGGTGATCCCGACGGCCACGACCTCGAATCGCTGCGGGTCGAGATTGCGCAGAATGCTGCCCGCCGACACACACGAGATGGCGTGCTCGGAGCTGCGGCCCCCGTAGATCACGGCGACGCGGATGCGGGCATCCGTCGTGCCCGATTGCGCCGGACTGTCGGAGGGCAGACGGGGAGTCACAACCTAGAGAGGCTACAGCCCGGGCGTCGAGGGCACGATCCGACGCCCTGAACAGGCATTTTGGCGTTCATGACGGGTCCAGGGCAGCCAGCACGTCGGCCACCAGGTCATCGGGGTCCTCGATTCCCGCCGAGATCCTGGCGAAGCCGTCGCCAACCGGGTCTCCCCAGCGCGCCCGGCGATCCACCGAGGTGTGGATGCCACCGAAGCTGGTCGCGGCCACCAGCAATGCACTGCGCTGCACCAGGGCGTGGACCGCCGCGGCGTCGGACAGTTCCAGGGAAACCAGTCCGCCGAACCGACGCATCTGCGTGACGGCCACCGGATAGGACGGGTCGTCGGGCAGACCCGGGTAGCGCACCGACCGCACTCGGGGATGGTGGCGCAACGCGGTGGCCAGAGCCAGCGCATTGCGGCATTGCCGCTCGAAGCGCAGGCCGACACTGCCGATGCTGCGCAACACCAGCCAGGCCTCGAACGAACCGAGGATCGCCCCCGACAGCAGCCGCTCCCGCTCGAGGGCGGCCATCAGCTCGGGGTGGCTGCCCGCGATGTACCCGGCCAGCAGATCACTGTGCCCGGCCAGCGCCTTGGTGGCGCTGGCCACGACGAGGTCAGCACCCAGGGACAGCGGCTGCTGCCCCAACGGCGTGGCGGTGGTGTTGTCGACGAGCAGACGGGCGCCGCGGCCGCGGCAGATGCCGGCCAGACGATGCAGGTCCACGACATCCAGCCCGGGATTGGTCGGCGTCTCCGCCAGCACGACGTCGGCCCCTTCGGCCGCGTGGCACATTTGTTCGGCAGTCGCCTCGATAACCGTAACACCCAGCGGTGCAAGGCTTTCCACTGCGTAGCGGCGGACTTGGTAGTAGCCGTCGGCCGGTACGACGAGCACTGACCCGGGCTTGGCCGTCACGCGCAGGGCGGTGGTGATGGCAGCCATCCCGGAACTGAACGTCAGCGCACCGTTGGCTTCTTCCAACTGGGCCAGCGCCGACTCCAGCTGGCGCCAGGTCGGATTGGAGCCCCGGCCGTAGGTGTCACGTTCGCTGCCCTCCTCGTCCGGCGAGAGGTGGAACGCCGATGCCAGCACCGGGCCTGGACCGATCGGATCACCGGGAACCGGCTGGGAACTGACGGCTTTGACCGCGCGGGTCGAGTCCCCGTAACGGTCGGTCATTCCGGCTTGGTGCTGCGACCGAGCAGCAACACGACGGCCTGATCCACCGACAACCCTCGGTGACACACCCGGTGCACCGCATCGGTGAGCGGCATTTCGACGTCGTAGCTGGAAGCCAGGGCCAGTATCGACTCGCACGAGGCGACCCCCTCGGCGACGTGCCCGTCGGCGGCGCGCTGGGCAGCCTCGATGGTGTCGCCACGCCCCAGGCGCTCGCCGAAACTGCGGTTCCGGGAAAACGGCGAGGTGCAGGTGGCTACCAAATCGCCGACTCCGGCCAGGCCGGCCAGTGTTGCGGACTTGGCGCCCAGCGCGATTCCCAGCCGCATCATCTCCGCCAGGCCGCGGGTGATGATCGCCGCCGCGGTGTTCTCGCCCAAGCCCACCCCCGCCGCCATGCCGCAGGCCAGCGCGATGACGTTCTTACACGCCCCACCGATCTCGGTGCCGATGACGTCGGCGTTGGTGTAGGGACGGAAGTACCCGGTGCTCAACGCGCGCTGCAACGCCACCGCCCGGCCGGAGTCGGTGCACGCCACCACGGTGGCCGCGGGTTGTTCGTCGGCGATCTCGGCGGCCAGGTTGGGTCCCGACAGCACCGCGACCTGGCTGGGGTCGACACCGGTGACCTGGACGATCACTTGGCTCATCCGCATCAGACTGCCCAGCTCGATGCCCTTGGCGAGGCTCACCAGCGTGGCGCCGTCGGCCAAGAGCCCACGCCAGCGCTCGAGGTTGTCCCGCAGCGTCTGAGCGGGCACCCCCAGTAACACGGTGGTCAGCCCATCAAGTGCTTCGGCCGCGTCGGTGGTGGCGCGCACTGAGGCCGGCAGGCCGACCCCGGGAAGATAAGGAGTGTTGGTGTGCATGTAGTTGATTTCCTGGGCCACCTCGGCCCGCCGGGCCCACAACCTGACCTCCGAGCCGGCGTCGGCCAGCACCTTGGCCAACGCGGTTCCCCAGGCACCGGCACCCATCACCGCGGCAGTTCCCACCGAGCTGGTCATGGTCATCAAGGTAGCCGAGGCACAACCCAGGGCTGCGCGAGCTGCCGTCACGGGTGCCGGCACCCCCGGGATTACAACCGGCACCGATGACGCTGGAAGGATGGTGACCATGAGCGGCGCTGCGGACATCGGCGTGATCATCGCGGTCAAGCGCCTGTCGGCGGCCAAGACCAGGCTGGCACCGGTGTTCTCCACCGACACTCGCGAGCAGGTCGTGCTCGCCATGCTGGTCGACACCATCACTGCCGCGCGCGCGGTCAGCGCCGTGCAGTCGATCACGGTCATCACTCCCGACGCCACCGCAGCGGCGGCCGTCAGTGAACTCGGGGCCGAGGTCCTTGCCGACACGACGCCGCACACCGAACCCGATCCGCTGAACACCGCCGTTCGGTTCGCCTGGACGACGGTTGCCAGCAGGACACCCAACACCCTTGTACTGCAAGGTGATCTGCCCGCCTTGCAACCTGCGGAACTCAGCGAGGCGGTGACCCAGGCCCGCGGGTACCCGCGCAGTTTCGTCGCCGACCGGCACGGCAGCGGGACGGCCGCGCTGTTCGCGTTCGGCGCTGCCCTCGACCCGCTGTTGGGCGCCGATTCGGCGCGCCGGCACCGAGATTCCGGGGCCGTGGAATTGACCGGGGCGTGGCCGGGCCTGCGGTGTGACATCGACACCCTCGAGGACCTGCGTGCTGCGCGCCGGCTCGGTGTCGGCCCGGCAACAGCGGGGGCAATCGGGCGCCACTGACGGTTAACAATGCCTGAACGACGGCCGACTTTCGGCTGCCGGCATCCGCAGCTGTTGCCGATGGGGGATGATCGCACGTGTGACCGAGACTGAAACCGACGAGCGATCCGCGGACGACGACTGGCAGCCCGGTGACGCCGCGCCGGAGGCTCCTCCCGCGGCGACAGCCGAGGCCGTCGACGACCAGCTGCCTGAGGATCGGTACCTGAACCGCGAGCTGAGCTGGCTGGACTTCAACGCCCGGGTGCTGGCCCTGGCAGCCGACACCTCACTGCCCCTGCTGGAACGGGCGAAGTTCCTGGCGATCTTCGCCTCCAACCTCGACGAGTTCTACATGGTGCGCGTCGCCGGGTTGAAGCGCCGCGACGAGATGGGTCTGTCGGTGCGTTCGGCAGACGGGTTGTCCCCCCGTGAGCAGTTGCGCCGCATCGGCGAGCGCACCCGCCAGATCTCGCTGCGCCAAGCCCAGGTGTTCCTCGAGTCGGTGCGCCCCGCGCTGGCTGAGGAGGGCATCAGCATCGTCACGTGGTCCGAGCTCACTGACGCCGAGCGCAGTGAGCTGTCGACCTACTTTCATGAGCAGGTCTTCCCGGTCCTCACTCCGCTGGCTGTCGATCCCGCCCACCCGTTCCCGTTCGTCAGCGGCCTGAGCCTGAACCTGGCGATCACCGTGAAGTCCCCCGACGATGGCGGGGAACACTTCGCGCGCATCAAAGTTCCCGACAACGTCGACCGGTTCGTCAAACTCAAGGGGACCAACGGCGACACCGACGTGGTGCGGTTCCTGCCCACCGAGGAACTCATCGCGGCATTCCTGCCGGTGTTGTTCCCCGGCATGGAGATCGTGGAGCATCACGTGTTCCGCATCACCCGAAACGCCGACATGCAGGTCGAGGAAGACCGCGACGAAGACCTGCTGCAGGCGTTGGAACGCGAACTCGCCCGTCGCCGGTTCGGCTCTCCGGTACGGCTCGAGGTCGCCGACGACATGACCGAGCACATGCTCGAACTACTGTTGCGCGAACTCGACGTCGACCCCGGCGACGTGGTGCAGGTGCCGGGCCTGCTGGACCTCTCATCGCTGTGGCAGGTCTACGGCGTCGACCGACCGGCCCTCAAGGATCGCCCCTTCGTGCCGGCGACGCACCCCGCCTTCGGTGAGCGCGAGACACCGAAGAGCATCTTCTCGACACTGCGCGACGGTGATGTACTGGTGCACCACCCGTATGACTCGTTCTCGACGAGCGTGCAGCGCTTCATCGAGCAGGCCGCAGCCGATCCGAATGTGTTGGCCATCAAGCAGACGCTGTACCGAACATCCGGTGACTCCCCGATCGTCAACGCGCTCATCGACGCCGCCCAGGCCGGCAAGCAGGTGGTCGCCCTCGTCGAACTGAAGGCTCGCTTCGACGAGCAGGCCAACATCAAATGGGCCCGCACGCTGGAAGACGCGGGCGTGCATGTGGTTTACGGCCTCATCGGCTTGAAGACCCACTGCAAGACCTGCCTGGTGGTGCGCCGCGAAGGGTCGACGATCCGTCGCTACTGCCATATCGGCACTGGGAACTACAACCCCAAGACCGCACGGCTGTACGAGGACGTCGGTCTGTTGACGGCGGCACCGGACATCGGCGCCGACCTCACCGACCTGTTCAATTCGCTGACCGGGTATTCGCGCAAGCTGAACTACCGCAATCTGCTGGTCGCGCCTTACGGGGTGCGGCGCGGCATCATCGAGCGCATCGACCGCGAGATCGACGCGCACCGTCAGAGCGGAAACGGGCGGATCCGGCTCAAGGCCAACGCCCTTGTCGACGAACAGGTCATCGACGCGCTCTATCGCGCCTCACAGGCCGGGGTTCGCGTGGAGGTGGTCGTTCGCGGGATCTGCGCGCTCAAGCCGGGTGCGGAGGGTTTCTCGGAGAACATCGTGGTCCGTTCCATTCTGGGCCGCTTCCTGGAACATTCGCGGGTCTTCCATTTCAATGCGATCAACGAGTTCTTCATCGGCAGCGCCGACATGATGCACCGAAATCTGGACCGGCGCGTCGAGGTCCTGGCGCAGGTGAAAGACCCTCGGTTGACGGCGTATCTGGACGAGGTGTTCGAGTCGGCGATGGATCCGTCGACCCGGTGCTGGGAGCTTGGTCCCGACGGTCACTGGACCGCCTCACCGCAGGACGGCCGGCAGGTCCGGGATCACCAGGTGTGGCTGATGGAACTCCACCGGCAGCACTGAGTGCACTGTCCGTCGCGACCCATCAGGTCCTGCCCCGCGGTGGGCCCGAATTGACTTGCAGGAGTTGAGGTGGCCAAGAGAGCGTCACGTGACGGCTCGAAGACCAAATCGACCAAGAAGGCTTCGGCAAAGAAGGCCACGGCGGCGCCCCGGCGCGTGATCGCGGCCGGTGCCGCGCTGTGGCGGCCCGACCCGAACACCGGCGAACCGTTGCTGGCGGTGATCCACCGACCGCGATACGACGACTGGTCGCTTCCCAAAGGGAAGGTCGATCCCGGCGAGAACGAGCCGGTGGCGGCGGTCCGCGAAATCTGGGAGGAGACCGGCCAGCGTGCCCGCTTGGGCCGTCGCCTGATCCAGACCCACTATCAGGTTCCACAGGGCCACAAGACGGTGCACTACTGGGCGGCACGGGCACTCGGCGGCGAATTCGCGCCCGGCGACGAGGTGGACCGGCTGGAGTGGCGATGCCTCGCCGATGCGTCGGAAAGCCTTACCTATCCTCATGACCGGGAAGTACTCGCGGCGTTCGCGGCACACCCGGCCGACACCCAGACCGTGCTGATCGTCCGGCACGGCACCGCGGGCATCAAGTCCCGTTACAAGGGCGACGACCGAAACCGGCCGCTGGACAAGAACGGCCGCGCACAGGCTGAGTCGTTGGCGGGACAGCTGATGGCGTTCGGGGCCACCGACGTCTACGCGGCCGACCGGGTGCGGTGCATTCAGACCGTCGAGCCGTTGGCACAGGAACTCGGCGTGAAGATCTCCGTCGAGGCAAGCCTCACCGAAGAGGCGTACGCCGCCGACCCGGACACCGCCCACCACCGGGTGACCGAAATCGCCGGACGGGGCGGCATTCCCGTCATCTGTACACAGGGCAAGGTGATCCCCTACCTGCTGGCCTGGTGGCGGCAGTCGGGCAAACCGGACAAGTCGCGCAACCGCAAGGGCAGCACGTGGGTGTTGTCATTGACGGGCGGACGAATACTGGCTGCCGACTACATCGACAGCCCGCTCGCTACTCGGGCCTGATCCGACGTCGCCGCAGGGCCGGACATCGTCGGCCCGTCTGGTTGCAGACACACAAGTACGCCGCGGGCACCAGGCCCGCGGCGTACTCGACTGCTGAATTTAGCGGCGGCCCTTCTTGGCCGGCGCCTTCTTGGCCGGAGCCTTGGTGGCGGCGGCCTTCTTGGCGGGCGCAGCCTTCTTGGCCGGAGCGGCCTTCTTGGCGGGCGCAGCCTTCTTGGCCGGAGCGGCCTTCTTGACCGGAGCGGCAGCCTTCTTCGCCGGCGCAGCCTTCTTCGCCGGCGCGGCCTTCTTCGCCGGAGCGGCCTTCTTGACCGGAGCGGCAGCCTTCTTGACCGGAGCGGCAGCCTTCTTCGCCGGCGCAGCCTTCTTCGCCGGAGCCTTGGTAGCGGCCTTCTTCACAACCGCCTTGCGGACGGCCTTCTTGGCGGCGGCCTTCTTGGCGGGGCCGGCGACAGCACCGCGCTTGACGGCCGGACCTTCAGCCGGAAGCTTCTGCGCGCCGGAGACGACGGCCTTGAACTGAGCGCCGGGACGGAAGGCGGGAACGGAAGTCGGCTTCACTTTGACGGTTTCGCCGGTGCGCGGGTTACGCGCGACACGGGCGGCGCGACGCCGCTGCTCGAAAACACCAAAGCCGGTGATCGTCACGCTGTCGCCCTTGTGCACCGCGCGCACAATGGTGTCGACGACGTTCTCCACCGCCAGGGTTGCTTGCCGACGATCTGAGCCCAATTTCTCCGTGAGTACGTCGATGAGCTCTGCTTTGTTCATTCAATTCCTCCGAAGCCAGTGGTCCACTTTGGACCGACTGCAGAACACGGTAAACCCTTGTGCTGCAGATTTCCAAGAGCCACGCCCAATTTCAGGCACCACTTAGGAGGATTTCAGCAATCCGCTTGCCGCCCTAGGGCGGTGATTCGAGGGGGGCTGAACCCCCCTTTCGGGGCGGGAATTCGGCGCCCCGCATCGTTCAGGAGTCCACGGAAATGCGCGGCTTCCAGCTCGGCCGGGCCGCTTCGAAGGCTTCGATCTCCGGGAGTTTCCGCAGCGTAAGGCCTATATCGTCGAGACCTTCGAGCAGTCGCCACGCGGTGTAATCGTCAATCGTGAACGGCACCACGGCCGTTCCGGCGGTGATATTTCGATCTTGAAGATTCACAGTGATTTCCAGCCCGGGATTCTGCTCGATCAGCTTCCAGAGCAGTTCGACATCATCTTGAGCGACTTCGGCGGCCAGCAGTCCGGCCTTGCCGGCGTTGCCGCGAAAGATGTCGGCGAATCGGGACGAGATGACGACCCGGAATCCGTAGTCCATGAGCGCCCACACGGCATGCTCGCGCGACGACCCGGTGCCGAAATCGGGTCCGGCCACCAACACCGAACCGCGGTCGAAGGGGCTCAGATTCAGAATGAAGGACGGATCGGCACGCCAAGCGGCGAACAGCCCGTCCTCGAAACCCGTTCGGGTGACCCGCTTCAAATACACCGCCGGAATGATCTGGTCGGTGTCGACATTGGATCGGCGCAGCGGAACGCCGATGCCTGTGTGAGTGTGAAATGCCTCCATGGCGGTCTCCTTAGCAGGTCTAGTTGTCGAGATCGGCGGGTGAGGACAGGGTTCCGCGCACAGCAGTCGCGGCCGCCACCGCCGGTGACACGAGGTGGGTCCGGCTGCCCTTGCCCTGCCGTCCTTCGAAATTGCGGTTCGACGTGGACGCGCAGCGCTCCCCCACGGCCAGCTGATCGGGGTTCATGCCCAGACACATCGAGCATCCGGCCTGCCGCCATTCCGCGCCGGCCGCGGTGAAGATCTCGCCCAGACCTTCGGATTCGGCCTGCGCCCGCACCCGCATCGAGCCGGGCACGACCAGCATCCGCACCCCCTCGGCCACCCGCCGGCCGCGCAACACCTCGGCCACCACCCGCAGGTCCTCGATACGCCCGTTGGTGCACGAACCCACGAACACTGCGTCCACGGCCACGTCGCGCATCGGCGTACCCGGGCGAAGGTCCATGTAAGCCAACGCCTTCTCGGCGGCCTGCCGCTCGGCGTCACTGGTCATCATTTCGGGATCGGGCACCGCCTCCCCCAGCGCAATGCCCTGGCCGGGATTCGTGCCCCACGTCACAAACGGGTCAGCGTCGTTGCGTCGATGTAGACCTCGGCGTCGAATTCCGCCCCCTGGTCGGTTTTCAGGGCTTCCCATGCGGTCACCGCCGCATCCCAGTCCGCGCCCTTCGGAGCGTAGGGGCGTCCGCGCAGGAATTCATAGGTCGTCTCGTCCGGGGCCACCATGCCGGCCCGGGCGCCCGCCTCGATGCTCATGTTGCAGATCGTCATCCGGCTCTCCATCGACAGCGATTCAATGGTGCTGCCGCGGTATTCGATGACATATCCCTGACCGCCGCCGGTGCCGATCTTGGCGATCACGGCCAAGATGATGTCCTTGGCGCTGACACCAGCAGGCAGGGCACCGTCGACATTGACCGCCATGGTCTTGAACGGCCGCAGCGGAAGTGTCTGGGTGGCAAGCACATGCTCTACCTCCGAGGTGCCGATACCCATCGCGAGCGCGCCGAAGGCGCCGTGTGTCGAGGTGTGGCTGTCGCCACAGACGATCGTCATCCCCGGCTGGGTCAGCCCGAGTTGCGGCCCCATCACGTGCACGATGCCCTGCTCGGCATCACCCATGGGATGGAGCCGGACACCGAATTCCGCGCAGTTGCCGCGCAATGTCTCCACCTGGGTACGCGAGATCGGGTCCGCGATCGGCTTGTCGATGTCGACGGTCGGCACGTTGTGATCCTCGGTGGCGATGGTCAGGTCCGGACGGTGAACCGGCCGGCCCGCAAGCCGCAGACCATCGAACGCCTGCGGGCTGGTGACCTCGTGGACGAGGTGCAGGTCGATGTAGATCAGGTCGGGTTCGCGCGACGCGCCGGCACCGGCACCGGCGACGACGACGTGGTCGTCCCACACCTTCTCGGGCAGTGTCCTGGGCTTGCGATGCTGGGCCATGACTTCTCGATTCCTTCGTCGACCACCCGGGCGAGTGTGGCTATCTCATATTCCGGGAAGTTAGTATCTCGATATGAGACAGGATAGCGGCATCGGCGTGCTCGACAAAGCTATGGGTGTTCTGCACTCGATCGCCGAGTCCCCCTGCGGGCTGGCCGAACTCTGCGAACGCACCGGCCTGCCCCGAGCCACCGCACACCGGCTCGCTGCGGGACTGGAAGTGCACCGACTCCTCGCCCGCGACAGCTCCGGGCGCTGGCGACTGGGGCCCGCCGTCACCGAACTCGCGGCGCACGTCAACGATCCGCTGATCGGCGCGGGAGCGGCGGTACTGCCCCGGCTGCGGGAGATCACCGGCGAGAGTGTTCAGCTCTACCGGCGGGAGGGCACCACCCGCATCTGCGTCGCCGCACTGGAACCGCCTGCGGGGCTGCGCGATACCGTGCCTGTCGGCACTCGGCTGCCGATGACGGCGGGCTCGGGCGCCAAGGTGCTGCTGGCCTACAGCGACTCGGCCACCCAGCAGGCCGTGCTGCCGAGCGCAAAGTTCACCGAACGCAGCCTCGCCGAGGTTCGGCGCCGGGGTTGGGCGCAAAGCGCCGCCGAGCGCGAACCCGGGGTGGCAAGCGTCTCGGCTCCGGTGCGCGACCGCAGCGGCGCGGTGATCGCGGCGGTTTCGGTGTCCGGGCCGATCGACCGGATGGGCCGGCGGCCGGGAGCCCGGTGGGCCGCGGATCTGCTCGCCGCCGCCGAGGCGCTCACCCGCAGACTGTGATCCCCCGCAACAGTGCTCGTTGCCTAGCCTGTCAAACTGACGGCATGGGAACCAATCAGCGCAACCAGATCGTCATGACCGACGCCGAGATCGCCGATTTCGTGGCACGCAGCCGAACCGGCACCATGGCGACCATCGGTCCCGACGGCCAGCCGCACCTCGTCGCGATGTGGTACGGGGTGCTCGACGGCGAGATCTGGATCGAGACGAAAGCCAAGTCCCAGAAGGCGGTCAACCTGCGACGCGATCCGCGGGTGAGCTTCCTGATCGAGGACGGCATGACCTATGACACCCTGCGCGGCGTCTCCTTCGAGGGCGTCGCCGAGATCGTCGAAGACCCTGACACCATCTTCAAGGTCGGCGTCAGTGTCTGGGAACGCTACAACGGCCCCTACTCCGACGACCTCAAGCCGGCCGTCGACATGATGATGAACAAGCGTGTGGCGGTTCGCATCGTCGCCAAGCGCACCCGATCCTGGGATCACGGCAAGCTCGGCCTGCCCGCGATGCCGTTGGCCGGATCCACCGCCCCCGGGCAGTAACTGCCTGCGGCGGCCTAGCCGCGCTGTTCGACGGCTGCGACGACCGCAGTGATCAGCTCGGCCACCTCGGCCGGATGAGAGAGCATCACCAGGTGTGAGGAATCCACCTCGCTGATGGTGGCGTTGGCCCGCTGGTAGCCGTAGCGCTGCACATCGGGATTGATCGCACGATCCGACGTGCAGACCAGACCCCAGGCCGGTGTGGTTCGCCAAGCGGCCAACGGCGCCGGCTCGGTGAATGCCGCTGCCGCCAACGGACGTTGGGAGGCCGCCAGGACTGCCGCCAGTCGGGGGTCGACATCGGCGGCGACGACCTCCGGGAACCTCTCCGGCGCGACGGTGACGTCGACCCCCTCTCCCGCACTGGGCGGGAACGGGGTCTGCACCAGAGCCGGCGGCAGGTCGGAGTCGGGGAAACCGCCCTGCAACTGGGCGAGGCTCTCGCCTTCGGCGAGTGCATAACCCGCCAGGTACACCAGCGCAACGACGTTGGGGGCATCACCGGCCACCGTGATGACCGCCCCGCCGTACGAGTGACCCACCAACACCACCGGACCGTCGATGTGGGCGACGGCCCATCGAACGGCCTCGGCGTCGGCGCTCAGGCCGCGGTTCGGTACCGCAGGGGCGGTGACGGCCAGTCCCGCATCCAGAAGCGCCCGGGTCACGGGACCATAGGTGGAGGCGTCGGCGAACGCGCCGTGCACCAGCACCACCGTCGGTCGGTTCATCGTTGGCTCCTCGTTGGATCGATCTGGGCTATCCGCCGCCGGGAGTACCGGATTGGTCGCGTGTAAGTCTGGTGCGCCGCGATGCTGCGGTCCAATAGGAACTGCGCGGGGCCGGGATAGACGCGACCGATGCCCCGCGAGATTCCGCCCGACGTCGTCGGGCCGCCGGCGGTGAGCCATCCTTGACGGTATGGATCTGCGCAGCCTGGAGTACTTCGTGGCGGTCGCTGACGAGGAGTCGTTCACCCGTGCGGCACAACGCTGCTACGTGACGCAACCGACGATCAGCGCTCAAATCCAAACCCTGGAGCGCGAGCTCGGCGAAGCCCTGTTCGACAGAACCCCCGCGGGATCCTGCTCACCGAGGGCGGCCGGTTGCTCTTGCCCTTCGCGCGGCGCGCGTTGTCGGCGGTCGACGATGCGGCGGCGGAGTTCTCGGCCCGTTCGGCGCTGCTGCGCGGCCAACTACGGGTGGGCAGCGGTGGCGGAATCGAGAACACCGCTGTGCCGGCGCTGCTGGGCAGGTTCCGGGCGAAGTACCCTGGCATCGACGTCCATCTGACCGAGGCCACCAGCGCGCCGCTGGTGGCCATGGTGCTCGACGGGGAGCTGCATGCCGCGGTGATCGCGCGCACCGATTCCTCGCCCCCGGCGACGATCTCCTGGGCGCCGATGTTCACCGATCGGCTGGTCGCCGTTTTCGATGGCGGCCAATTCCGGATCGACGGCGATCCGGCGCCACTCACCGAGCTCGCTGCCCACCCGATCATCAGCTATCCGGCCAGCAGCGCCCTGCGCGCGCGGGTAGACGCCGTCGCCCAGCAGGAATCAGCCCCGTTGCGGGTCAATTACGTCGCCAACGATGTCCGGATGCAGATCGCCCTGGCGCGCCAGCGGGTCGGCGTCGCGCTGTGCGCCCGTACCGACCCGGCCTTGGACGACGTCGCGCCGCTGACTGTGCGGGAGATCACGCCGCAGATCTCGTTCGAGAAGGTCCTGATCTGGCGTAACGACATCACCCCGAGTGCGCCTCTGCGGGCGTTCCTTTCGCTGTGGCGAGACCACCGCACACACTCACCCGCCGACCCGCAAAGCGGACTCAGGACCGGATGAACTCGAGGAGGTCGGGGTTGATCACATCGGCATGGGTGGTTGGCATGCCGTGCGGAAACCCGCTGTAGGTCTTGAGCGTTCCGTGCGGCAGCAGCGCCGCGGACAGCGGGCCGGAGTCGGGGTAGGGCACGATCTGGTCGTCATCGCCGTGCATCACCAGCACCGGCAGCTGGATCTTCTTCAGGTCCTCGGTGAAGTCCGTCTGCGAGAACGCCACCACCCCGTCGTAATGGGCCTTGGCGCCGCCCATCATGCCCTGGCGCCACCAATTGGCGATCACTCCCTCGACGGGCTCCACACCGTCGCGGTTGAAACCGTAGAAGGGTCCCTCGGGCACCGCCCGGTAGAACGCCGCTCGATTGGTGGCGACCTGGACCTGGAAATCGTCGAACACCGCTTTGGGTAGACCGCCCGGGTTGGCCGCGGTCTGCACCATCAGCGGCGGCACCGATGCGATGAGCACGGCCTTGGCGGCACGGCTTTCGCCGTGCCGCGCCAGATAGCGCACCACCTCGCCGCCGCCGGTCGAATGTCCGATGTGGACCGCGTCGCGCAGATCGAGATGGTTCACCACGGCCGCGAGGTCGTCGGCGTAGTGGTCCATGTCGTGTCCGTCGCCCACTTGCGCCGAGCGGCCGTGCCCACGCCGATCATGAGCCACCACCCGGTAGCCGTGGTCGAGAAAGAACATCATTTGGGCGTCCCAGTCGTCCGAGGACAGCGGCCAGCCGTGGCTGAAGACGATGGGCTGACCGGAGCCCCAGTCCTTGAAGAAGATGTCGACACCGTCGCTGGTCGTGATGGTCGGCATGGTGGCCTCTCGGGCGGAAGTGATGGGTTCGGCGACTGCGCCGCTGCGATCGCGGACGCCGACGTTACCGGCCGGCCGCGGCCACGTCTGTCCGCTGCGTCACAGTCGGAGATCGGAGTCCGCTATGGAGGTATCGCTGCCGGCTATCGGCCCCGCATGACCCCCGAAACGACAAATCGCCCGGCCTTTCGACCGAGCGATTCGATTGGTAGCCCCGATGGGATTCGAACCCACGCTACCGCCGTGAGAGGGCGGCGTCCTAGGCCGCTAGACGACGGGGCCAGAACCAATCCGTGGCGCGCCTTGCGGCGCACCGGTTTGTCAGCATAGCTCAGAGCGCTTCGCCCACGAAATTGAGCGTCGTGCCGACAAATAGCTGGGGTACCAGGACTCGAACCTAGAATGGCTGAACCAGAATCAGCTGTGTTGCCAATTACACCATACCCCATTGGCTGCCTATAACCGCTGGTCAGAGGCCTTCATCCCGGTGAAGCGCGGGACTCGGGGCCACTGGGCCGGCGGTTGCGGGCCGACGTGCACACTATCAAAGATTTCGGCCCGTCTAATCCAGCCCCCCGGCTTGGGCGCGTGCGGCCCGCAATCGGTCCAGGCTGCGGGCCTGCCCCAGCAACTCGAGCGACTCGAACAACGGCGGGCTGATCGTGGCACCCGTCACGCCGACCCGGATCGGCCCGAACGCTTTGCGGGGCTTGAGCTCGAGGCCCTCGAGCAGGGCCGTCTTGAGAGCTTGCTCGATGCTCGCCGCCGTCCACTCACTGCACGCCTCCAGCGCGAGGATCGCGGCATCGAGTACCGGTGCCGCATCGGGGCCGAGTTCCTTGGCGGCGGCCTTGGGGTCCAGTTCGTAGGCGTCGTCGTTGAGGAACTTCAGCAGCCCCCAGGCGTCGGAGAGCACGACGATGCGCGTCTGGACCAGTTGCGCGGCCACCGCGAAGCCGGTGTCGTCCAGCCGAGTGTCGTACCCGTGCGTGGCGAAGTATGCCGCCAGCCGCCTGGCGAAGTCGGCCTCGTCGAGCCGACGGATGTGCTCGGCGTTGATGGCGTCGGCCTTCTTCTGATCGAAGCGCGCCGGGTTGGAGTTGACGTCGACGACGTCGAAGGCGGCCACCATCTCGTCGAGGGTGAACACGTCGCGGTCCTCGGCAATCCCCCACCCCAGCAACGCCAAATAGTTCAGCAACCCCTCCGGTATGAAGCCGCGATCGCGGTGCAGGAATAGGTTGGACTCCGGATCGCGCTTGGACAGTTTCTTGGTGCCCTCCCCCAGAACCGGTGGCAGATGGGCGAATTCGGGTACGCGCTCGGCCAGACCGATGCGGATCAGCGCTTGGTAGAGTGCGATCTGTCGGGGCGTCGACGGCAGGATGTCCTCACCGCGCAGCACATGGGTGATCTTCATCAACGCGTCGTCGACCGGATTGACCAAGGTGTACAACGGCTCTCCGGTCGCCCGGGTCAGCGCGAAATCGGGAACCGTGCCGGCGGCGAAGGTCGTTTTGCCGCGAACCAGGTCATGCCAGGTGATGTCTTCGTCGGGCATCCGCAGCCGCAGTACCGCGCTGCGCCCCTCCGCGGCGTACGCCGCCCGCTGCTCGTCGGTCAGGTCGCGGTCGAAGTTGTCATAGCCCAGTTTGGGATTGCGCCCAGCGGCGAGGTGGCGTGCCTCCACTTCCTCGGGTGTGGAGTAGGCCAGATAAGCCTCGCCGGATTCGAGCAGGCGCTGCAGCACGTCGCGATAGATGTCCTTGCGTTGCGACTGCCGGTAGGGCTCGTGCGGTCCGCCGACTTCGGGACCCTCGTCCCAGTCCAGACCCAGCCACCGCAGTGCCTCGAGGAGGGCGGCGTAGCTCTCCTCGGAGTCGCGCTGGGCGTCGGTGTCCTCGATCCGGAAGACGAACGTTCCTCCGGTGTGGCGGGCGTAAGCCCAGTTGAACAGCGCGGTGCGCACCATGCCGACGTGCGGAATACCGGTCGGCGACGGGCAAAAGCGCACGCGCACAACACTATCGGGCGCCGCGGTCATCATTTGCCCTTCCGGACGACGGGATTGGTCAGCGTTCCGATGCCTTCGACGCTCACGCTGACGGTGTCGCCGTCCTCGATCGGCCCGACGCCCTCAGGCGTGCCGGTGAGGATCAGGTCGCCGGGCAGCAGCGTCATGACCGCCGAGATCCATTCGATGATGGCACCGATGTCGTGGATCATCAGCGAGGTGCGGCTGAGCTGACGGACCTGTCCGTTGACCTCGGTGCGGATCTCCAGATCCGAGGGGTCGAGGTCGGTGACGATCCACGGTCCGACCGGGCAGAACGTGTCGTGGCCCTTGGCCCGGATCCACTGCCCGTCGGCCTTCTGCTGGTCCCGGGCGGAGACGTCATTGGCGATGGTGTAGCCCAGGATGTTCTCCGCGGCGCGGGCGGCCGGGACGTCCTTGCACGGACGGCCGATCACGACGGCCAGTTCACCTTCGTGGTGCACCGGCGATGCGTTGGCCGGCAGCTGGATGGTCGCGCCGGGACCGATGATCGCGGTGTTGGGCTTGAGGAAGATCACCGGGTCCTCGGGGGCGTCGCCGCCCATCTCCTCGATATGGGCTTGGTAGTTCTTGCCCATACAGACCACCTTGCTGGCCAGGATCGGGGCCAGCAGACGCACGTCGGCCAGCGGCCAGCTGCGCCCGGTGAATGTCGGATTACCGAACGGATGCTCGGCGATCTCACGGACTGTTTCACTCCCGCGGTCACCTTCGATGCTGACGAAGGCGACCCCATCGGGGCTGGCGATTCGACCCAGGCGCATTCGTCACAGCCTAGTGTCCCGAGCCGCGGCGGCCGAGCGCGGGCAGCCGGCCGGACGGTACCGTCCAGGCGTTCCATATAGTGAGAATAAAATTCAGCATCGTGAGACGCCCATGGAATCATGATCACATGTCCGTCGACACGCTCAGCACCGTGCGGCGCTGGTCGATGCTCGCGATCGCGCTGTTCGCGACGTTGTCCGCCAACGTGTTCATCAACGGTGCCGCCTTCCTGATCCCCACCCTGCACACCACCATGGGCCTCGACCTGGCCAGGGCCGGACTGGTGTCGGCCATGCCGAGCTTCGGCATGGTGGTCACGCTGATCGCCTGGGGCTACGTCGTCGACCGAGTGGGTGAGCGGTTCGTGCTGAGCGTCGGCTCCGCACTGACCGCGGCGGCTGCGGTCGCCGCAGCCTTGTCGCACTCCCTGATCATGGTGAGCGCCTTCCTGCTGCTGGGCGGAATGGCCGCGGCCAGTAGCAATTCCGCGAGCGGACGGCTCGTGGTCGGCTGGTTTCCACCGCAGCAGCGCGGACTGGTGATGGGCATCCGGCAGACCGCCCAGCCGCTGGGCGTCGCGGTGGGCGCGCTGACCATCCCGCGGTTGGCGCAGGCCTACGGCGTGGGATCGGCGCTGCTGTTTCCGGCGATCGTGTGCGGGGTGGCGGCGTTGGTGTGCGCGGTCGGGGTGCTCGACCCGCCGAGGCCCCCTCGTGCCGAGGCGCCTGCCGAGCACCTGGCCAACCCGTACCGCGGATCGGGACTGCTGTGGCGCATTCACGCGGTGTCGGTGCTGCTGGTGGTGCCGCAATGCGTGGTGTGGACGTTCACCCTGGTGTGGCTGATCGCCGACCGCGGGTGGTCGGCGCAGTCCGCGGGCGTGCTGGTGATGGTCGCCCAGATACTGGGCGCACTGGGCCGAATCGCCGCCGGACGCTGGTCGGACCAGATGGGGTCGCGGCTGCGGCCGATTCGCATGATCGCGGGCGCGGCGGCGGTGGCCATGCTGGCGCTGGCGCTGACCGACGCACTGCACTCCCCGGCGAGCATTGCCGTGATGATCGCGGCGTCGGTGATCACCGTCGTCGACAACGGGCTGGCGTTCACCGCGATCGCCGAGATCGCCGGGCCGTTCTGGAGCGGACGCGCGTTGGGCGCGCAGAACACCAGCCAGCTGCTGGCGGCCGGGCTCACTCCCCCACTGTTCGGGGCGCTGATCGGCGCGCTGGGTTACCCGGTGGCGTTTGCGGTCTGCGCGCTGTTCCCGGTCCTCGCGCTGCCCCTGGTGCCCGCCGACCCGCCGGCCAGGGACCAGCCCTGATCGTCTCGCTCCTCCGCCGCCTCGTACCTCGGCGGCATCGTCGACTCGACTAAGCCCGACCGTCTCGCTCCTCCGCCGCCTCGTACCTCGGCGGCATCGTCGACTCGACTAAGCCCGACCGTCTCGCTCCTCCGCCGCCTCGTACCTCGGCGGCATCGTCGACTCGACTAAAGCGCGGCGCGGATGCGGTCGCCGACCTCGCGTGTCGACAACGTGGTGTCCCCGCGGGTGGCCAAGTGGTTTGCCACCGCCGCGTCGACGCGGGCGGCCGCGGCGTCCTCACCGAGGTGAGCCAGCAGCAGCGCCACCGACATGACCGCCGCGGTGGGGTCGGCGATGCCCTGCCCCGCGATATCGGGCGCACTGCCGTGCACGGGTTCGAACATGGACGGATTGGTCCGGGTGGCATCGATGTTGCCGCTGGCGGCCAGACCGATCCCTCCGCAGACCGCAGCGGACAGGTCGGTGATGATGTCGCCGAACAAGTTGTCGGTGACGATCACGTCGAACCGGGCCGGGTCGGTGACCATGTGGATGGTGGCCGCGTCGATGTGCTGGTAGGCGACCTCGACGTCGGGGAACTCGGCCCCCACTTCGGCGACCACCCGCGACCACAGCCCACCGGCGAAGGTCAGCACGTTGGTCTTGTGCACCAGCGTCAGATGCTTGCGACGTGACTGCGCGCGGGTGAACGCGTCCCGCACCACCCGCTCGACCCCGAACGCGGTGTTCACACTGACTTCGGTGGCCACCTCGTGCGGGGTGCCGACGCGCAGCGCCCCGCCGTTGCCGGTGTAGGGGCCTTCCGTGCCTTCTCGCACGACGACGAAGTCGATGCCGGTCACGCCGGACAGCGGGCTGGTCACACCGGGGTACAGCCGGCCCGGTCGCAGGTTGACGTGGTGGTCCAGGGCGAATCGCAGCTTGAGCAGCAGTCCGCGTTCGAGTACCCCGCTGGGCACCGAGGGGTCGCCGATCGCGCCGAGCAGGATCGCGTCATAACCGCGCAGTTCCTCGATGGTCTGCTCAGTGAGCAGTTCGCCGGTGGCGTGGTAGCGGCGCGCGCCGAGGTCGTACTCGGTGCGCTCCACCCCGGCAGCACCACGTCGAGTACGGCCAGCGCCTCGGTGATCACTTCCGGGCCGATGCCGTCGCCCGCGATCACCGCCAGCTTTATCTGCGCCGCGCGTGTCATGACAGGTCCACCACTTCCAATGTCGTTGCGCCGACAGCGGCACGGATCGCCGACCGGACGTCGTCGGAGACCTCTTGGTCCAGCCGCAGCATCAGCGTCGCTCCGGTGCCGCTGGTGTCCTGGCTGAGCTGTGCCGCCAGGATGTTCACGTCGGCGTTGCCCAACAGCGTGCCGATTTTGCCGAGTGCCCCGGGCACGTCGGAGTAGTGCAGCACCAGGTTCACCCCCTCGGCACGCAGATCGAAGTTGCGGCCGTTGATCTGGACCACCTTCTCGACCTGCTGGGGGCCGGACAGCGTTCCCGACACGTTGGTCGCCGCGCCGTCGGCTCCGACCACCCGCACGTCGACGAGGCTGCGGTGGTTGGGGCTCTCACTGGCGGTGGTCAGTTCGCTCTGCAGGCCCCGTTCGGCGGCCAGGTTGGGCGCATTCACGAACGTGACCTGCTGGTCGGTCACCGTCGAGAAGAACCCACGCAGCGCCGAAAGCTTCAGTACCTCAACGTCTTCCGAGGCGATCTCACCGGACACGCGAACCGAGAGATTCGACACCGCCCCGGTGGACAGCACACCGACGAGCAGACCGAGCTTGCGGGCCAGGTCCAACCACGGGGCCACTTCCTCGCTCACCGCGCCGCCGCCGACGTTGACCGCGTCCGGCACGAATTCCCCGGCGAGCGCGAGCTTCACACTGGCCGCCACGTCGGTGCCGGCCCGGTCCTGTGCCTCGGCGGTGGAGGCGCCCAGGTGCGGGGTGACGACCACCTGCGGCAGCTCGAACAGCGGGCTGTCGGTGCACGGTTCGGTGCTGAACACGTCGAGGCCCGCCGCACGGACATGGCCGCTCTTCACCGCATCGGCCAGTGCCTGCTCGTCGATCAGACCGCCGCGGGCGGCGTTGACGATGATCACGCCCGGCTTGGTCTTGGCCAGTGCCTCCTTGCCCAGCAGGCCGGCGGTCTCCGGCGTCTTGGGCAGGTGCACCGAGATGAAGTCGGCGCGGGCCAGCAGGTCGTCCAGGGTGAGCAGCTCGATGCCCAACTGTGCGGCACGGGCAGCAGGTACATAGGGGTCGTAGGCGATGACGTGGGTGCCGAAGGCGGCCAGCCGCTGTGCGACGAGCTGTCCGATCCGCCCCAGGCCCACCACGCCGACGGTCTTGCCGAAGATCTCGGTGCCCGAGAACGACGAACGCTTCCAGGTGTGCTCGCGCAGCGTGGCGTCCGCGGCGGGGATCTGCCGGGCTGCGGACAGCATCAGTGCCAATGCGTGCTCGGCGGCGCTGTGGATGTTCGAGGTGGGCGCGTTGACCACCAGCACTCCGGCGGCCGTCGCGGCGTCGACGTCGACGTTGTCCAGCCCGACGCCGGCGCGGGCGACGATCTTGAGCTTCGGGGCTGCGGCGATGACCTCGGCATCGACGGTGGTCGCCGAGCGCACCAGTAGCGCATCGGCGTCGGCCACCGCCGCCAGCAGCTTCGGGCGGTCCGGACCGTCGACCCAGCGGACCTCGACCTGGTCGCCCAGGGCCGCGACGGTCGACTCGGCGAGTTTGTCGGCGATCAACACAACGGGCAGATTCACGCCGGTCAGCCTAGCGTGGCGACGACGCGCCCCGACACGGCGCACTAGGTCCCGGCAATCACCGTGACGGCTTGGCCCACATATCGGGAATCGTCGAGTTGGTCCAGGAGGACCCCCGCCAACGCGGCACGCGTCAGCTGCGACCGTAGCCCGGTCGCGACGGCGGCGCCGACGACCACCCCACCATGGGCTTCGCCGTCGACCAGACGCGGCGGGCGCACGATCGTCCAGTCCAATCCGTCTGCGGCCAAGCGAATGTGCGCCTCGGCAGCGTCGGCTTCGGCGAGGCGTTCAGCACCGACGATCCGCTTCCACATCCATCGCGCCACCCGCCCCTGATCGGCGATGCTGCTGCCGACGCCGATCGTGGACACCGCCACCAGGCGCCGCACGCCGAGCACACCCATCTGGGCCACCACATTGGCGGTGCCGGTCGAGCGCACGGTGCCTGCCGGTTGGCCCAGCCGGACCCCCAGACAGCTGACCACCGCGTCGATTCCCGCCAGCGCAGCGGCGATGGCGTCTGGATCCAGTACGTCGCCGACGACCACGTCGGCATCACCGAACTCAGCGGGTGCCGTGGACTCTCGCACGAGTGCGGTCACGCTGTGGCCGCGCTGACGTGCCTGTTCGACGACCAGCCGCCCGGTGCCTCCCGTCGCCCCGATCACCAGAATCTTCATCCCACACCCTTCGCTTGAATGGATACTGACACTCTCCATAATTACAGATAGCAGCGCTCTCCGCTAGCTGTATGGGGTAGCATGGGGAAGTGCGACTGTCACAGCTCAGTCAGGCGGCGGGACTGTCCCCGACCACCGTCAAGTGGTACCTGCGGATCGGGCTGCTCCCGCGGGGCGAGGCGACCGCGGCCAATCAGGCGCGCTACGACGACACCCATCTGCACCGGCTACGGCTCATCCGCGCGCTCGTCGAGGTCGGCGGATTGAGCACCGACGCCGTCCGCGACGTACTGGCTGCGGTGGACGACCCACGGCGCCCCGTCGGCGAAGTCTTCGCCGTCGCCCGGCGCGCCGGTGCCGTCGACAGCCCGGCACCCCCGCAGCAGGCCAGCGATCTTGGTGATGCCTTCATCGAGCACCGGGGCTGGAAGGTCGACCCGGAGTCCCCGGCGCGGCGTGATCTGGCAGCAGTGCTCAACGCGCTGGCCACGTTGCAACCACCGGCGGGCAGCGAGGTGCCCGCACCGGCCGTGAGCGACGTCGAATCGGTCTGCACACTTCTGGATCCCTATGCCGACGCGGTCGAGCCGCTGGCGGCGGACGAAATCGCACACACCCCAGTGGATTTGTCCCGGGATCTGCTCACCGAACGCGTGGTGGCGGGCACCGTGCTGATGGAGCGCGCCATGGCAGCGTTACGACGGCTGGCCCAGGAGCATCACGCGGCCCGGCGCTTCCCGTCCTGACGAGACCGCGACTTTCATTGCCCGCCGACGGTGGGGTGTACTGGACTCGTGGACGTCACCGTGGTCGGCAGCGGTCCCAACGGGTTGGCGGCTGCCGTCATCTGTGCCCGGGCGGGCCTGGCCGTGCAGGTTCTGGAGGCTCAACCCAGCTTCGGCGGCGGCGCTCGGACGGCGGTCGACCCCGAGTACCCCGGCATCCGGCACGACATCTGCTCGGCGGTGCACCCGCTGGCCCTGGCCTCGCCGTTCTTCGCGGAATTCGACCTGGCCGCCCGTGGCGTGCAGCTGGCGGTTCCGGAGGTCTCCTACGCCAATCCGCTGCCCAGCGGCCGGGCCGCCATCGCCTACCACGACTTGCAGCGCACCTGTGCTGAACTGGAACACGGCAGCTCGTGGCGAACCCTGCTGGGGCCGCTGACCGCTCATCCCGAAGGTGTGCTGGGCTTCTTCCTCGGCGACAAACGGTCGCTGCCGCCTGATCTGCCGACGACCATTCGGGCCGGCCTGCGCGTGCTCGCCCAGGGCAGCCCCGCATGGCGCATGCTGGCCGGCGAGGACGCCCGAGCCTTATTCACCGGCGTTGGAACACATGCCATTTCACGGATGCCGTCGCCGGTGAACAGCGGTGCCGGCATCATGCTCGCCACGGTGGCGCATACCGCTGGCTGGCCGGTGCCCGCCGGCGGGAGCCAGGTCATCGTCGATGCGATGCTCGCCGATCTGGAAGCCCACGGTGGCCAACTCGGGGTGGGTGAGCCCGTGACGTCAGCGCCGGCCGGGGTCGTCATCTACGACACGGCGCCCACTGCCCTGCTCGACATCTACGGACCTGCGGTACCCGATCGCTATGCCAAAGCGCTGCGCCGCTATCGCTACGGCCCCGGCGTCTGCAAGGTGGACTTCGTACTGTCCGGCGAGATTCCGTGGCGCGATGAGCGGATGGCGTCCTCCCCACGGTGCACCTGGGTGGAACACGAGCCCAGATGGCACGCTCGGAGAGCGAGATCGCCGCCGGCCGCCACGCCGAGCACCCGATGACGCTGGCCGCGCTCCCGCACCTGTGCGATCCGTCGCGCATCGACGCGGCCGGGCGCCGCCCGCTGTGGACCTACGCCCACGTCCCGGCGAACTCGACGGCCGACCTCACCGAGACCGTCACCGCGCTCTTCGAGGATGCTGCGCCAGGATTCCGGGACCTCGTCGTCGCGGCGCGCTGCACCCCGGCGGCGCGGATGGCCGACCACAACGCCAACTACGTCGGCGGGGACATCATCGTCGGTGGCGCGACCTTGTTCGCGGCGATGGTCGGCCCCACCCTGCGCTGGAACCCCTGGACCACGCCGATACCGAAGGCGTATCTGTGTTCGTCGGCGACCCCGCCGGGGACCGGCGTCCACGGCATGTGCGGCTATTACGCCGCCCGCACCGTCCTCAAGCGGGAGTTCGGCCTACCGGTGCCGTCGCTGCGCCCGTGAAGCAGCGCGCCGGAACTCGACCGGTCGGCGACGAACACCGAAAAGGAAACCACGCAGGTGCCTCGTCGGCATGTCCCTGCGTGGCTTCATTTTCGGCGCGGCTGCCGCCTAGGCGGTCTCGGTGATCGGGCGATCGACCCAGCTCATCAGATCACGCAGCTTCTTGCCGGTGACCTCGATCGGATGCTCGGCGTTCTTCTTGCGCAGCGCCTCGAGTTCCTTGTTGCCGCCCTCGACGTTGGCGACCAGCCGCTTGACGAACGTGCCGTCCTGGATGTCCTTGAGGATCCCGCGCATCCGCTCCTTGGTGTCCGCGTCGATGACGCGGGGACCGGAGATGTAGCCGCCGAACTCGGCGGTGTCGGACACCGAGTAGTTCATCCGAGCGATGCCGCCCTCGTACATCAGGTCGACGATCAGCTTGAGCTCGTGCAACACCTCGAAGTACGCCATCTCGGGGGCGTAGCCCGCCTCGACCATGACCTCGAATCCGGCCTTGACGAGTTCCTCGGTGCCACCGCACAACACGGCCTGCTCGCCGAAGAGATCGGTCTCGGTCTCCTCTTTGAAGTCGGTCTTGATGACCCCGGCGCGGGTGCCGCCGATTCCCTTGGCGTAGGACAGCGCCAATGCCTGGCCCTCACCCTTGGGGTCCTGGTCGACGGCGATGAGGCAGGGCACGCCCTTGCCGTCGACGAACTGCCGGCGCACGAGGTGGCCGGGACCCTTGGGGGCGACCATGCCAATGGTGACGTTGGCCGGCGGCTTGATCAGCCCGAAGTGGATGTTGAGGCCGTGGCCGAAGAACAGCGCGTTGCCGTCTTCGAGGTTGGGCTCGATATCGTTGGAGAAGATCTCGGCCTGCGCGGTGTCCGGCGCCAGCAGCATGATCACGTCGGCCCACTTGGCGACCTCGGCCGGGGTGTCGACCTCGAGGCCCTGCTCGGTGACCTTCTCCCGGGACTTGGAGCCTTCCTTGAGGCCGACCTTCACCTCAACGCCGGAGTCCCGCAGGCTCAGTGAGTGAGCGTGGCCCTGGCTGCCGTAACCGATCACACCGACCTTGCGGCCCTGGATAATCGACAGGTCGGCGTCATCGTCGTAGAACATTTCAACTGACACGGTTGAACTTTCCTTCTGTTGGTTACTTGTTACTTGCTCGTCGTCATCCCGCGCGGACCGCGCGACAGCGACACGACGCCGGATTGCACGATCTCACGAATGCCGTAGGGCTCGAGCACCCGCAGCAGCGCTTCGAGCTTTTCCGGCGTGCCGGTGGCCTCGACGGTCAGCGACTCGGTGGACACGTCGATCACCTTGGCGCGGAACAGGTTCACTGCCTCGATGACCTGGCTGCGGGTGCCGGCGTCGGCGCGCACCTTGATCAGCGCCAGCTCGCGCGCCACCGAGTTCTCCTCATCCTGCTCGACGATCTTGATCACGTTGATCAGCTTGTTGAGCTGCTTGGTGATCTGCTCGAGCGGGGTCTCCTCTGCGGTGACGACGATCGTCATCCGCGACATGTTCTTCTGCTCGGTGGCGCCGACAGCCAGCGACTCGATGTTGAACCCACGCCGGGAGAACAGCGCGGCAACCCGGGCGAGCACACCTGGCTTGTCTTCGACGAGCACCGAGAGTGTGTGGGTGACAGTGTTTCCCGACATCAGGCCCGTCCCTCCTCGTTGTCGTCGAACAGCGGACGGATATTGCGTGCCGCCATGATCTCGTCGTTACCGGTGCCTGCGGCCACCATCGGCCACACCTGGGCGTCGGCGCCGACGATGAAGTCGATCACCACCGGGCGGTCGGTGATCGCCCGGGCCTGGTTGATGACGTCGATGACGTCTTCCTCACGCTCGCACCGCAATCCGACGCATCCGAGTGCCTCTGCAAGCTTGACGAAATCCGGGATGCGGTGGCTGTGGGTGGCCAGATCGGTCTGGCTGTATCGCTCTTCGTAGAACAGCGTCTGCCACTGACGGACCATGCCCAGGTTGCCGTTGTTGATCAGCGCGACCTTGATCGGCACGCCCTCGATGGCGCAGGTGGCCAACTCCTGGTTGGTCATCTGGAAGCACCCGTCGCCGTCGATCGCCCACACCTCGGCCTCGGGCCGGGCCATCTTGGCGCCCATCGCGGCCGGCACGGCGAAGCCCATGGTGCCCAGACCGCCGGAATTGAGCCAGGTGCGCGGCTTCTCGTAGGAGATGAACTGCGCGGCCCACATCTGGTGCTGGCCCACCCCGGCGACGTAGATGGCGTCGGGTCCGGCGATCTTGCCCAGCTGGGAGATGACGTACTCCGGGCTGAGGCTGCCGTCGTGCTGCGGGTCGTAGCTCAACGGGTAGGTGGCCCGGATCCCGGACAGGTATTCCCACCAGTTGTCCTGGTTAGCCTTTGGCGTCCCACCCGTCTTACGCAACGACTCGATCAATTCGGTGATCGCGAGCTTGACGTCACCGACGATCGGGACGTCGGCATGCCGGTTCTTGCCGATCTCGGCCGGGTCGATGTCGACGTGGATGATCTTGGCCTCGGGAGCAAAGGAATCCAGCTTGCCGGTCACCCGGTCGTCGAAGCGCGCGCCCAGGGCGATGATCAGATCGCTCTTCTGCAGCGCGGCCACCGCGGCCACCGTGCCGTGCATGCCCGGCATCCCGAGATTCTGCGGATGGCTGTCCGGGAATGCGCCCCGGGCCATCAGCGTGGTCACCACCGGGATACCGGTCAATTCCGCCAGATCCAGCAACTCGGCCGTCGCGTCGCCGCGGATCACCCCGCCGCCGACGTAGAGCACCGGCTTGCGGGCCTCGGCGATCAGCTTGGCGGCTTCCCGCACCTGCCGGCTGTGCGGCTTGGTGTTGGGCTTGTAGCCGGGCAGATCGATCTGCGGCGGCCAGGCGAAGGTGCACTGGCCCTGCAGGATGTCCTTGGGGATGTCGACCAGCACCGCACCCGGACGGCCGGTCGCGGCGATGTGGAACGCCTCGGCGATCACCTTGGGGATGTCGTCACCATTGCGCACCAGGAAGTTGTGTTTGGTGATCGGCATGGTGATGCCGGAGATGTCGGCCTCTTGGAAGGCGTCGGTGCCGATCAGGCTGCGCCCGACCTGCCCGGTGATGGCGACGACCGGGATGGAGTCCATCTGGGCGTCGGCCAGCGGGGTGACCAGGTTGGTCGCGCCCGGGCCGGAGGTGGCCATCATGACGCCGACTTTGCCGGTGGCGTGGGCGTATCCGCTGGCTGCGTGGCCGGCCCCCTGTTCGTGGCGGACCAGGACGTGGCGCAGCTTCTGGGAGTCGAACAGCGGGTCGTAGACCGGCAGCACCGCGCCGCCGGGGATGCCGAAGATCGTGTCGACGCCGAGTTCCTCCAGGGAGCGGACTACCGCCTGGGCGCCCGTGAGCTGCTGAGGGGCGACGCGCTTGGCGGCGGTCGCGCCGGCCTTTCCTGCGGTCTGGGCTGCGGCTCCGGCGCCGTTGGCGGGCGTCGATGCCGCCGATGGCTCGGGTGGTCGCGTGGTGGGTGCGCTCACGGTGTCGTCCTTTTCGGTCTGCGTTCATTTCTTCGGGCAAGAAAAAACCCCCGTCAGCTTCGGCGGCTGTACGAGGGTTGCGCGCTGGTGCGTGTGGCTATGCCCGGGTCGGGGCAAGCGCGGCACCAACGCGCTGGCCAATTACTACGAGCATTCCGCCGGTCTTCATAACCTGCGACGGTAGCCTCCGCACAGGTCAGGCGTCAAATCCCGGCCCCTGACCGGGGATGGGATGATGCAGGTATGTCTTCCCGCCGCGCACCAGGACCCTCGGCCGCGGACCACGCCGATGAGCCGGTGGTGATCCGGATGTCGCCGATGGCGCACTTCGCCTCCGGGTTCCTGGCGCTGTGCCTGCTGGTCCTGGTCCCGCTCTTCCCCACGTGGGGTGCGGTGTTCCTGGTGCTCCCGGTGCTGGCGTCGGTGGCCATCGTGCGGTTGCGGACCGTCGCCGACCGAGACACGGTCACGGCCCGCACACTGCTCAGGAGCCGCACGGTGGCATGGCAGGACGTCGACGGTCTGCGATTCGACCGCAGCACGTGGGGCCACGCCCACCTGCGGGACGGTTCGGAGCTACTGCTGCCCGCGGTGACGTTCGCGACGCTGCCGGCGCTGGCCGTGGCCAGCGGCGGGCAGGTGCCCAACCCCTACGCGTAAGACCCCTAGGCGTAAGACCCCTACGCGTGAGCCGCGGCGCTCCCGCTGGTCACTAGGACAGGGGGCTGTTGCCGTGCAGGAAGATCCACGCGGCGATACCGCCGCCGATGCCGAGCACCAGTGCGATGAACGAGCCGATGAAGGGCCGCCGCGCCCAGCCACGCCCGCCGTCCAATCCATAGCGACCCGGTCCGACCAGGATGATCGACGCCGCCGCCACCACGAGAACCAGTAGGTATTCGATGCCCTCGGGGCCGAAGACGGACAGGTAGCCGTCCTGGCGTTGCGCCGCGATCACCGTCATCACACTGTTGACCAGGTAGGCCAGCGCACCCGCCGCGGCCAGCGGGGTGAACAGGCCCAGCACCAGCAGCACGCCCACCAGGATCTGGGCGCCGGCACCGGCATAGGTCAATATCCCGGCGTGCTGGTAGCCGGCGTCGGCCAGCGCGGTTTTGAAACCGTCGAGGCCCTGTCCGCCCCACCAGCCGAACGCCTTCTGCAGTCCGTGACCGATGAACACCGCGCCGACGACGATCCGCAGCAGCAGCAGCCCGAGGTCCTGAGTGCCCCTGCGGGCGGCCGCCTTGGCCCGTTCCTCGGCGTCGATGGGTTCGATCTCCATCGGCGCCGCCATCGACGGGGTGGGATCGACGTGCGGCTGCACATACGGCAACGGCTCGGGATCGTGCAGCAGGCCGTATCCGGTGGACGGCGATGAGCCGGGCAGACCGGAGCCGTAGTGCGGGATCGTGGTGGTCTCGAAGTCGCCACCGTAGGTGGCCGACGGCAGGTCGTCTTCCGGGTCGACCAACTGGGCCGACGCCGGCCGGACCGAGGAGTCGTCGGGTCGCTGCCAGCGTGGATCGGGGCCTTGACTCGTCACGAAAGTCAGAGTAAGTGCAGATCGGCGCAAATCGGGGATTTGAGCGGCGCTTCGAGCGGCCAATATTGCCTGGATTTCGCGGTGTGTCCGGGCCGTCGTGGCGAACACCGGCACGCTGTCCGTAACCTGGCGGGCATGCAGGTGCGCCGGCGGGTTCGTGCAGTGGCGGCCGTCGTGTGCTCCGTGACGGTGGTTGCGGGGGCGTCGGCTGGCTGTGCGAAGTTCAACAACTCCATCTCCCAGCCCTTCACCACGGCACCGGAGTTGGCGCCGGGCCCCACGTCGACGCCGCCACCGCCGCCCCCGCTGCCGCCCAAGCCGTTCCCCAAGGCCTGCCCGGCACCCGGAGTGATGCAGGGCTGCCTGGAGAGCACCAGCGGGTTGATCATGGGTGCCGACAGCAAGACGGCCATGGTGGCCGAACGCACCACCGGCGCCATCAAGGACGTATCGGTGAGCGCCGAGCCGAAGATCCATACCGTCATCCCGGTCGATCCGAGCGGTGACGGTGGACTGATGGACATCGTGCTGTCCCCGACGTACTCGCAGGACCGGCTGATGTACGCCTACATCAGTACGCCGACCGACAATCGGGTGATCCGGGTGGCCGACGGCGACATGCCGAAGGACATCTTGACCGGAATCCCCAAGGGGGTCACCGGCAACACCGGCTCGCTGATCTTCACCAGCCCGACGACGTTGGTGGTGCAGACTGGGGATGCGGGTAACCCTGCACTGGCCGCCGATCCGAACTCGTTGGCCGGCAAGGTCATCCGCATTGAGCAGCCCACCACGGTGAATCAGGCACCGCCCACCACCGCGTTGAGCGGGATGGGCCCCGGCGGCGGCATGTGCATCGATCCCACCGACAGGTCGCTCTACATCACCGACCGGACGCCGGCCGGCGACCGGTTGCAGCGCATCGCGCCGGACTCCAAGACCTCGGTGGTGTGGACCTGGCCGGACCGGCCCGGGGTGGCCGGGTGCGCGGCACTGGACGGCACCATTCTGGTGAATCTGGTCAACGCCAAGCAGACTGTGGCGGTGCGGCTGGCCCAGGGCACCGGCGCGGTCACCGGCGAGCCCGAGGTGGTACGCCAGGACACCCACGGTCACGCCTGGGCGCTGCAGGTGGCACCGGACGGAAACATCTGGGGCGCCACGATCAATCGCACCGCCGGTGATGCCGAAAAGCTCGACGACGTGGTCTTCCCGCTGTTCCCGCAGGGCGGCGGCTTCCCGCGCAGCAACGCCGACAACACCTAGCCTCACCACTTCGCCCCGCCTGTGGTGTGGCAAATACACTGAGGCGCAACATGTTTAAGCTGACATCACTGGACAGACTCCGGTGTGCATCGGTTTCATAAAGGAACTCCGGCGATCTTGTTTTGCTCGGCGCAGCCGATACGGTCTTGTTGACGAATCAAGGTCATCAGGGACGGGGAAGCGTTGTCGCCGAAGTTCGACCGACCGGCAGTCGTGTCGGCCGGCATCGCAGCGCTGGCCGTGGTGACGTTTGCGGCCAGCCCGTTGGCGGGTGCCGAACCGGGGATCAGTCCCGGGGTGCCGTGCGCCAGCCTGATCGAGGATTTCGCCGCATCACCGACGGCACTGCCCGACATGCTCAGCGGCGCCACGTCGGCGATCGGTGACGCCCTGCCGGATTCCGCCGGCCCGGTGGCGGGACCGGGGCCGGCACCGGCGGCAGCCCTGCCTGTCACCGCCGCCCCGGTGACCGACAGTGCCTTAGGCCCGGCGGCGCCGGCCGCAGTGCCGGTCGTTCCGGTGGTTGCGGCACCGATGCCCGCTGTGCCGGTCGTTCCGGTGGTTACGGCACCGATGCCCGCTGTGCCGGCGCCGACGGTCCCGGTCATCCCCGCACCCCTGCCGGCCGCTGCCGCGATTCCTGCCCCCATCGAAGCTCCAGTACCGGCACCGGTCGCGGCACCACCGGCGGTGCCGGTCGCGGCACCGGTCACCGACGTGACGCCGGTGGCCGATATCACGCCCGTGGCGGTGCCGGAGGTCGTCGCGCCGCCAGAAGCCGAACCAGTACTGGAATCAGCCGCGGCTGCACCAGTGGCTCCGGCCGCTCCCCCGCCGCCGGCCGTTGCGGTGGCAGCCCCACCCGAAACTCCACCCCCCGCCGCAGTGCCGGCCCCCGTACCCGATGCCGTGCCGGTGGCCGACATGGTGACCCCGGTGGCCGACGTCGCCGCGGCACCTGCCGACGCTGCACCGGCGGCTCCGGTGCTCGACTCCGCGGCCGCGCTGCCGGCCGGCGCACCCCCGGCCGCCGTGCCGGTGGTGGTACCGCCCGCCGGCGCCGTCCCGCTCGGGGCGCCGGTACCGGTGGTCCCGGCGCCGGCTGCCGCGCCGGCACCCCCGGTACCCGCCGCGCTGACCACACTGCCGGATGCGGCGGCGCTGGCGCCCCCGATTCCGGTCCAGGCGATCGTGGACGCGGTGCCCGGTGCCAACCTGCTTCCCGCACAGATCCCAGTGCCACACGATTTCGTCTGTGAGGGCACCGCCTGGGCGGCGAAGGCGCCCGCCATCGTCGAAGAGCAGCCCCCGGCACGCCAGCCGTTTCCGCCCGGCCGCTCCGAATCGGCTAGCTAGGCGCGATTGCCGCCGCCAGGCGCCGTCGCACCACTGCCACCACAGCGGCGGTCAAGTGGGCCGGATCCAGCGGGTGCGGCACCGCGGCATCCGCACGTGACCAGTGGGCGAGCCAGGAGTCGGCGGGCCGGCCGGTCAGGACGATCAACGGCGGGCAATCGACGAGCTCGTCGGTGAGCTGTCGGGCCAGTCCCAAGCCGCCGGCTGGTGTGGCCTCCGCGTCGAGGATCGCGGCATCGATACCACCAGAATCCATGTGCTGCACCACCATCGGGTGGGTGGCGACCTCGACGTAGCCGAACACGGGCAGCTCGGTGGACGGACGGCTCCCCAACGCCGCCATGACGCGGTGCCGGGTGATGCGATTGTCGCTGTATACCAGCACTGTCACGGGCGCTGTCATGCCGTGATGGTAGATGCCGCGGCACCGGGAATCGGCCGCGATCGTGGCCATCCCCCCGTGGTGCCACCCGGCCGGGGGATGGTCGGCCCGCACGGCGCGGTGACCATCGAATCTGACCGCGCCTCCCGCGGTCATGCCATGCACCCGCAGCAGTGAGGACGAGGACAGGTCATGCTCGCCAACCACACCACGCTTGTCCGGTTCCTGATCGAGGAGCGCCGCCATCATCCCGACGCCAGCGGGGAACTCAATGCGCTGATCCTGGATGTGGCGCTGGCCTGCAAGGCGATCTCCAACCGTGTCGCCCAGGGTGAGCTCGGTGGTGTCCTGGGATCCGCCGACGTGGTCAACGTCCAGGGCGAGGTGCAGCAGAAGCTCGACGTGCTGGCCAACGAGTACTTCCTGCGGGCCTGCGAGTGGGGCGGCCAGGTGGCCGGCATGGTCTCCGAGGAGATCGACGACCCCTACCCGCTCCCAGTTCAGCATCCCCGCGGCAAATACCTGTTGATCTTCGATCCGCTGGACGGCTCGTCCAACATCGACGTCAATGTCTCGGTGGGCAGCATCTTTTCGATCCTGCGCGCCCCCACTCCGGGGGCCGATCCCACCCCGGAGGACTTCCTGCAACCGGGCACCGAACAGGTGTGCGCCGGGTATGCGATTTACGGACCCTCCACCATGCTGGTGTTGACCGTCGGCACCGGCGTTCACGCCTTCACCCTCGATCCGGGTCTTGGCGAGTTCTTCCTGAGCCGCCAGTCGGTCCGGATTCCGCAGCACACCCGGGAATTCGCGATCAACGCATCGAACCGCCGCTTCTGGGAGCCGGCGGTGCAGCGCTACATCGAGGAGTGCCAAGCGGGCCAGACCGGCCCGCGCGCCAAGGATTTCAACATGCGCTGGGTCGCCTCGCTGGTTGCCGAGACGCACCGCATCCTGACCCGCGGCGGGGTATTCCTCTATCCGCGGGATTCCAAGGACCCGGGCAAGCCGGGGCGGTTGCGGCTGCTCTACGAGGCCAATCCGATCGCTTTCCTCGTCGAGCAGGCCGGTGGGCTGGCCAGTACCGGCCGGGGCCGCCTGCTCGAGGTCGAACCGACCAGCCTGCATCAGCGCGTGCCGTTGATCTTCGGTGCCGCCGAGGAGGTGCGGCGCATCGAGAACTATCACACCGAGAGCAATGACCGCCCGGATGGTCTGCCGCTGTACGGCGTTCGGGGTCTGTTCCGTTCGTCCGTGGGTTGAGGAAGGAAAGCCGATGTCTCGTCTACACCCGATCATCTCGGTGACCGGTTCGTCGGGGGCGGGCACCACGTCCGTCATGCGGACGTTCGATCAGATCTTCCGGCGCGAAGGCATCAACGTGGCCTACGTCGAAGGTGACAGCTTCCATCGCTACGACCGGGCCGAGATGAAGGTGCAGATCGCCGACGCCTACGCCCGCGGCGACCACACGTTCAGCCACTTCGGCCCCGCGGCCAACCTGTTCACCGAGTTGCAGGACCTGTTCTGCTCGTACGGCGAGACCGGTACCGGCAAGGTGCGCAAGTACCTGCACGACGAGATCGAAGCGGCACCTTACAATCAGGAGCCAGGCACGTTCACCCCGTGGGAGGTGTTGCCCGACGACACCGACATGCTGTTCTACGAGGGGCTGCACGGCTCGATCGTCACCGAAGACGTCGACGTGACCCGCTACGCCGACCTGAAGATCGGTGTGGTGCCGGTGATCAACTTGGAGTGGATCCAGAAGTTGCACCGCGACAAGGTTTCCCGGGGCTACACCTCCGAAGCGGTGACCGACACCATCTTGCGCCGGATGCCGGACTACGTGAACTACATCTGCTCACAGTTCTCCTACACCGACGTCAACTTCCAGCGGGTTCCCATGGTGGACACTTCGAACCCGTTCATCGCCCGGTCGATCCCGACGGCCGACGAATCCATGGTGATCATCCGGTTCCGCGATCCGCACGGCATCGACTTCCCGTATCTGCTGTCGATGTTGCACGATTCCTTCATGTCTCGGGCCAACACCATCGTGTGCCCGGGCGGAAAGATGGAACTGGCCATGCAGCTGATCTTCACGCCGATGGTGCTGCGCTTGTTCGAGCGCCGTAACGCCGAACTCGCCGTGCGCTGAGTCAGCGGAGGAAGTCTCCGGCCCGGTGCGCCATATCCAGCAACGGCTGAGGCAGCACGCCGAACGCGATGGTGACCACAACGCCGAACAGGATCGCGGTTGCCGTCAGCCGGCTCGGTGCGCGCACGATCGCCGGCCGTATGGGTGCGGCTTGGTCGTACATCACCACCGCCACCCGTGCATAGACGAAAACGGTGACCGCACTGGCGATCACACCGATCAGGACCAGCATCACCTGGCCGCTGTGCGCCGCCGCGGCGAACACCGCGAACTTGCCGATGAAGCCGCTGGTGAGCGGGATGCCCGCCAAAGCCAGCAGAAACACCGTGAACACCAACGCGGTCAGCGGATGGCGCCGACCGATTCCCGCCCAGTTAGCGATCGCGGTCTGCTCGCCGCCGGCCTCGTCGCGGACCAGGCTGACCACCGCAAAGGCACCCAATGTGGTCAGCGCGTAGGTTGCCAGGTAGAACAGCGTCGCCGACAGTCCGGCGCCATCCCCGGCAACGACGCCGGTCAGGATGAAGCCGGCCTGCGCGACCGCGGAGTATCCGAGGAGCCGTTTCAGGTCGGTCTGGCTCACCGCCAGCACCGCTCCCCCGATCATCGTCACCATCGCGATCATCGACAGGATGGGTCGCCAGTTGTGGCTCAGGGTGGGGAGGGCGACGTAGAAGATCCGCAGCATGGCGCCGAAGGCGGCGACTTTGGTGGCGGCGGCCATGAAGGCGGTGATGGGGGTGGGGGCGCCTTGGTAGACGTCGGGGATCCAGGAGTGGAAGGGGACGGCGCCGATCTTGAACAGGATGCCGGCGGTGAGCAGGGCGGTGCCCAGCAGCGTCAGGGTGGTGTGGTCGGTGTGGGTCGCCAGGGTGGTGGCGATGCCGGTGAGGGTCAGGGTGCCGGTGGAGCCGTAGAGCATCGCGATGCCGTAGAGGAAGAAGGCTGAGGAGAAGGCGCCGAGCAGGAAGTATTTGAGGGCGGCTTCTTGGGAGAGCAGTCGCCGGCGGCGGGCCAGCCCGCACATCAGATACAACGGCAGCGAGAACACCTCCAGCGCAACGAACATCGTGAGGAGGTCACCTGCCGCCACAAAGACCAGCATCCCGGCGACGGCGAACAGGGTCAGCGGGAACACCTCGGTCTGGGCACCCCCTGCGCGCACGGCGGTTCTCTCGGCCACGCTGCCGGGCACCGTCGAGGCCTGCGCCGTGAACGACAGCGAGGCGCCGGAATCACGCTCGGCGACCAGGGCGACCGCCGCGAGCCCGACGACCAGGACGACACCCTGGAGAAACGATGCCGGACCGTCCGAGACGACGGCCCCCGACACCGCGGAGCCCACCGTGCCGGCGAGCGCGGCGACGGCAACGAGGGCGGAACACAAGCCGGCCAGGCAGAGGCCGAGCTGCCAGCGGAACCGGTCAGCGCGAGGGGCGAATGCTTCGACGAGGACTCCGGCGACGGCGGCGCCCAGGACGATCAACATCGGTGACAGTTGGCCGTATTCGATGCTGGGTGGGGTCACGGGTGGGCTCCTTCGGCCGGGGAAGAGCGCTCGCGCGAAGACAATCGGGCTTGCGCGGGCTCCGGGTCGGACTGGTGAATCGCGCCCAGGGTGTGCCCGACGGCCGGGTTGATGACGTCGAGGGCGATCTTGGGGTAGACGCCGAGTCCGATGAGCAGGGTGAGCAGCGGTGCGACGACCAGTAGTTCGCGCTTGCTGAGGTCCGTAATGGTGTGGTTGCCGTCGGTGACGGGGCCGGTCATGATCCGCTGGTAGAGCCACAGTAGGTAGATCGCGGAGAGCACCAGGGCACTGGAGGCGATGACGGCGATGGCCGGGTAGCGGGTGAAGGTGCCGATGAGGACCAGGAATTCGCTGACGAACGGCGCCAAGCCCGGCAGGGCGAGGGTCGCCATCCCGGCAACCAGGAAGGTGCCGGCCAGGATGGGGGCGACTTTCTGGACGCCGCCATAGGCGGCGATGACGCGGGTGCCGCGGCGGCTGACCAGGAACCCGGCGATCAGGAACAGGGCGGCGGTGGAGATGCCGTGATTGACCATGTAGAGGGTGGAACCGGACTGGCCTTGGCTGGTCATGGCGAAGATGCCGAGGATGATGAAGCCGAAGTGGCTGATCGAGGTGTAGGCGATCAGCCGCATGACATCGGTCTGGCCGATGGCCAGGACGGCGCCGTAGACGATGCCGATGACCGCCAGGGCGATCACGACGGGCCGGAACAGGGTGGCCGAGTCTGGGAACAGCGGCAGGCAGTAACGCAACATGCCGAACGTGCCGACCTTGTCCATCACCGCCATCATCAACACCGCCGACGCCGGCGTGGCCTCGGCGGCCGCGCCCGGTAGCCAGGTGTGGAACGGCCACAGTGGGGCCTTCACCGCGAAGGCGACCAAGAACCCGAGGAACAGGACATGCGCAATCCCCGGATCGAGGGTGAACTTGCCGGTGGCGACGGCGTCGGCGATCGCCCGGAAATCGAAGGTGCCTCCCCGAACACCGCACTGCGCGAGGTGTATACGTAGAGCCCGATCACCGCGGCCAGCATCGCCAGCCCGCCGCACAGGCTGTACACCAGGAATTTCAAGGCCGCCCTGGACCGGTTGCTGCCGCCAAAGCCGCCGATGAGGAAGTACATCGGGATCAGCATGGCTTCGAAGAAGATGAAGAACACCAGGATGTCGAGGGCGACCAGCGACATCAGCACCATGGCTTCGACGGCCAGCGTCAACGCGACGTAAGCGTTGGTGGAGCGCGAGCGGTCGTCGGCGTCGTTCCACCCGGCGATGAGCAGGATCGGCACCAGGACGGCGGTGAGCACCACCAGGGCCAGGGCGATACCGTCCACGCCAAGGAGGTAGCTGGTGCCGAATGCCGGTATCCACGAGTGGTTTTCGGCGAACTGGAACTGCGCCCCGTTGGGCTGGAAACGGGCCGCGAGCACACCGGCCAGCACCAGCACGCCGATCGAGACCGCCAGACCAGTGAACTTGGCGTATCGGCCGGTACCCGCGGGAAGGATCGCGATGGCGCCCGCCCCGGCCAACGGCAACAACCACACGATGCTCAACCAGGGAATCTGACTCACCGCAACCTCACCATCACCAGCGTGGCGACCACCAGACTGGCGCCGACGAAGATCGACAACGCATAGGACCTGGCGAAGCCGGTCTGGCTGCGGCGCAACACGTTCGACATCAAGGCGACGGTGGCTGCGATAGCGTCCACCGCGGCTTCGATACCGCGCCGCTCGACGGATACCAGGCCTTTCGTCAGGGCTTGGCCGCTGCGCATGAAGGCTGCCTCGTTGAACGCGTCGCCGTAGAGGTCGTTGCGCGCGGCGACGGTGAGACCCGAAACCCATTCCGAAGCAACCTGATTGATCGCTCTACCGGCATACATTCGAACGGCCACGGCGACGCCGATGGCCACCACACCCAGCGCCGTCGTCGTCATCATCCACGCGGGCACGACATGTGCGGCCTCGTGGTGGCCGACCACTGGCTCGAGCCAGTGTGGCAGGGTGTTGCCGATCGTGAGCAGGGCCCCGGCACCGATGGAGCCGGCGGCGAGGATGATCATGGGCGCGGTCATGGTGGCCGGTGATTCGTGCGGGTAGGTCTGGGTGGCTTTCTCGGTCCAGCGGGCCCGGCCGTAGAACGTCAGGATCATGACGCGGGTCATGTAGAAGGCGGTGATCCCGGCGCCGAGCAGCGCGGCTCCGCCGAGCACGAAGCCTTTGAGTCCGCCGGTGTTGAGGGCGGTTTCGATGATGGCGTCTTTGGAGAAGAACCCGGCGAACGGGGGCACGCCGATGATGGCGAGGTATCCGAGTCCGAAGGTCACGAAGGTGATGGGTAGGACCTTGCGTAGTTCGCCGTAGCGGCGCATGTCGGTCTCGTCGCCCATGGCGTGCATGACCGAGCCGGCGCCGAGGAACAGGCCGGCTTTGAAGAATCCGTGGGTGAGCAGGTGCAGGATGGCCACCGCGTAGCCGGCGGGACCCAAGCCGGCGGCCAGGACCATGTAGCCGATCTGGGACATGGTGGAGGCGGCCAACGCTTTTTTGATGTCGTCTTTGGCGCAGCCGATGATCGCCCCGAACAGCAAGGTGATGGCGCCGACGGTGACGACTGCGGTTTGGGCGGCGGGTGCCTGGTTGAAGATCGGGCCGGAGCGCACGATCAGGTAGACGCCGGCGGTGACCATGGTGGCGGCGTGGATCAGGGCCGAGACCGGGGTCGGGCCTTCCATGGCGTCGCCGAGCCAGGATTGCAGCGGCACTTGGGCGCTTTTGCCGCACGCGCCGAGCAGCAGCAGTAACCCCACCGCGGTCAGGGTGTTCGACGTCATGTGCGGGACTGCGGCGAAGACGGTGCTGTAGGTGACTGAGCCGATGGTGGCGAACAGGACCATCAGGGCGATCGCCAACCCCATGTCGCCGACTCGGTTGACGATGAACGCTTTCTTGGCCGCGGTCGCGGCCGACGGTTTGTGCGACCAGAATCCGATCAGCAGATACGAGGCCAGGCCGACGCCTTCCCAGCCCAGGTATAGACCGAGGTAGTTGTCGGCGAGTACCAGCAGCAGCATCGCGGCCACGAACAGGTTGAGGTAGGCGAAGAACCGCCTGCGGCCGGGGTCGTGTGCCATGTAGCCGATGGAGTAGATGTGGATCAGCGCGCCGACGCCGGTGATGAGCAGCACGAAACACACCGACAGGGCGTCGAGGTGCAGACCGAAGTCCACCCGCAGCGCCCCGACCGGTACCCAGGTGAACACCACCTCGTGCACGGTCCGCCGCTCGGCGGGCAGCCGCAGCAGGTGGGTGAACAGCACTGCGCCACAGGCGCAGGCGCCGATCACGGTGGCGCACCCGAGTAGGTGCCCCCAGGCGTCGGTCCGTCGTCCGCCCACCAGCAGCACAACGGCGCCGGCCAGCGGCAGGGCGATGGTCAGGAACAGCAGGGTCTGCATGCCGGTGCCGTTCAATGCCGCAGCAGGTGGGCGTCGTCGACGTTGGCTGAGCGTCGGGTGCGGAAGATGGTCATGATGATCGCCAAGCCGACGACCACCTCGCAGGCCGCGACCACCATGGTGAAGAACGCGACGACCTGCCCGTCGAGATGGCCGTGCATCCGGGAGAACGTGACGAATGCCAGATTGGCGGCGTTGAGCATCAACTCGACACACATGAACATCACGATCGCGTTGCGCCGCAGCAGCACGCCGGCCGCACCAATGGTGAACAACAGCGCCGACAGGTAGAGGTAGTTGCCCGGGTTCATTGCTGGCCGTTCCCGATCTCGTCGCGGTGCAGGATGGTGCTCACCGACGACCGCTCGCGCGAGCCGTCGGGCAGCTGGGCCATGGTGTCGACGGCGTTGTGGCGGGCGTAGACGCCGGGGTTGGGTAGCGGGGTGGCGCGGGCTCCGGTCTGGAAGCGTTCGACAACCAACTCGCGCTGGGTCTTTCGCCGCTCGAAGCGTTCCCGGTGCGCCAGCACCATCGCCCCCAGCGCTGCGGTGATCAACAATGCACTGGTCAGCTCGAACGCCCACAGATCGCGGGTGAAGATCAACACCGCCAGACCCTCGACGTTGCCGCCCTCATTGGCCTGCGCGAGCCCGGTGAAACCCGTGGCGGCGGCGCTACCGATCCCGGCGATCAGCAACACCCCGAACCCGAGCCCGGCCACGATCGCCGCGACCCGTTGGCCGCGAAGGGTTTCGGTCAACGACTCCGCAGAATCCACGCCGATGAGCATCAGCACGAACAGGAACAACATCATCACCGCACCGGTGTAAACCACCACCTGCACCACGCCCAGGAACAACGCATCCTGCGCCACATAGATCATGGCCAAGGCGATCATCGTCGCGGCGAGGAAGATCGCCGAATACACCGCCTTGGGTGCGGCGACCACCCCGATCGCCCCGGCCACCGCGACGGCGGCGAGGATCCAGAACGCCACCGCCTCGGGGGTGGAGGTTCGGGTCAGGGTTTCCACCGCCAGCACAGTGGTCGTCATCGAATGTGTCCGAGGTAGTAGTCGTCGTCGGTGGTGCCGGGGGCCATGTCGTGTGGGGGTGGTTGCATGCCGGGTTGTAGTGGGGCCAGCAGCTGGTCCTTGTCGTAGATCAGGTCCGATCGGTTGTCGTCGGCGAGTTCGTAGATGTTGGTCATGGTCAGTGCACGGGTGGGGCAGGCCTCGATGCACAGCCCGCAGCCGATGCAGCGCAGGTAGTTGATCTGATACACCCGCCCGTAGCGCTCACCAGGGGAGAACCGTTCGGTGTCGGTGTTGTCGGCGCCCTCGACGTAGATGGCATCGGCGGGACATGCCCACGCGCACAGCTCACAGCCGATGCACTTCTCCAACCCGTCGGGGTAGCGGTTGAGCTGATGGCGACCGTGATAACGCGGGGCGACCGGGCCCGGCTTCTCCGGATACTCCTCGGTGATGGGGCGCTTGAACATTGTCGAGAACGTCACACCGAACCCCCTGACACCATCCAGGAACTTAGGCATCGTCACTCCCCCGCCGCCCGGCGGCGACCGCCTCGTGCACGTGCTTCCCGTTGCCGATGGGCGTCACCGCAGCGATTGGTGTCGAGCAGCTGGCCACCATCTGCTGGCCCGGCAGCGCAGGCACCGGGAAGCCGCCCGCCATCGGGTCGAAACCCCCTGGCATGGAAAGAGTCCGATTATTTCGGAGGCTACGCAGGATGCGCCGAGCGACCAGCACCGCGGCCAGCAGGGTCGCGGCGGCGATGAGGCTGGGGATGATGCCGGTGATGTGGGCGGTGTGTAGGACGGCGACGATCATGATCCAGATCAGGGAGATGGGGATGAGTAGTTTCCAGCCCAGGGCCATGAATTGGTCGTAGCGCATGCGGGGCAGGGTGGCGCGAAGCCACATGAACACGAACAGGAATGTCCAGACCTTGGCCACGAACCAGATCAACGGCCACCACCCGGCATTGGCGCCGGGAATGAGGCTGATCGGCCAGGGGGCGTGCCAGCCGCCCAGGAACAACGTGGTCGCCAACGCCGAGACGGTGGTCATGTTGACGTACTCGGCGAGCATGAACATGGCGAACTTCAGCGACGAGTACTCGGTGTGGAACCCGCCGACCAGTTCGCCTTCGGCTTCGGGCAGGTCGAACGGTGCCCGGTTGGTTTCCCCGACCATCGCGGTCACATACACCGCGAACGACGGCAACAGCAAGAACACATACCAGGTGCGGTCCTGGGCGGCGACGATGCCCGAGGTGGACATCGTGCCCGAGTAGACGAACACCGCCGCGAACGACAACGCCATCGCGATCTCATAGGAGATCACCTGCGCGCTGGATCGCAACCCACCCAACAACGGATAGGTCGATCCCGAGGCCCAGCCGGCGAGCACAATGCCGTACACCCCGATGGAGGTGACCGCCAAAATGTAGAGCACCGCCACCGGCAGATCGGTCAACTGCAGCGAAGTGGCATGGCCGAACACCGACACCACCGGACCCATCGGGATCACCGCGAACGCGGTGATCGCCGGGACCACCGAAATCACCGGAGCCAGCAGGTAGATGGGTTTGTCCACCCCCGCCGGAACCAGGCCCTCCTTCAATGCGAGCTTGATGCCGTCGGCCACCGACTGCAGCAACCCGAACGGCCCCACCCGGTTCGGGCCGTACCGCAACTGCATGCGGCCCAAGATCTTGCGTTCGGCCAGGATCGCCACCAACACCGTCAGCAGCAGGAACACGAAGATCGCTACCGCCTTGACCGACATCAGCCACCACGGATCGTGGCCGAACACCGTCATATCCGGATAACTCACGGCGTTGCCTCCCGCTCGATCCGCACCACCGCGCCGGCCGTGACGCCCAGCTGCTCGTGCACCGCACTGCCCCGGGATTTCAACGGCAGCCACACCACACCGTCAACCATGTCGGTGATCACCAGCGGGAGCCTGATCGCCCCCCGCCCGCTAGACACCCTGACCCAGTCGCCCGCACTGGCGCCGATACCGGCCGCCGTCACCGCCGAGGACCGCGCCACCGCCGGCCGCGCCGTCCCCGCTAGAAACGGCTCACCATCCTGCAACCGACCGTCATCCAACAACAGCCGCCATCCCGCCAACACCGCTTCGGCATGCCCGAGTTGTGCTGGTGGGCCGGCGAAATAGCCGCTCATCTCACCCCGCGGGCCGTCCCAGGTGCCAAGCTGGTCCATCTCGGTGCGCACCGACTCGACGTCGGGCGTTGCGAGATCGATCCCCATCCAGCCGGCCAGGTTGTGCAGAATTCGATGGTCGGGATCGTGACTCGTGGCGATCGCTGTGCCGAAGGACCGCAACCGGCCCTCCCAATTCAGGAAGGCCCCGGCACGCTCGTGGACCGTGGCGACTGGGAAGACGACGTCGGCACGATCCGTTATCGCGCCTCGCCGGGCCTCGAGGCTGACCACGAACCTCGCGGACTCGATCGCCGCCAACGCGGCGTGCGGGTCGGCGAGGTCGGCCGGATCGACACCACCCACCAGCAGTGCGCCGAGTCCCGGGGTGAGGATCTCCGCGACATCACGTCCCGGATATACGGGTAAACGCGTTGTCCGCCAGACGCGCTCGACCTGCTCTCGGGCGCGGGCATGGGACACCGGACGGCCGCCGGGAAGCAGGTTGGGTAGGCATCCCGTCTCCAGCGCGCCGCGGTCGCCGGCGCGGCGCGGGATCCAGGCCAGCCGGGCGCCGGTGCGTTCGGCCAGGCGAACGGCGGCGGTGAGTGCGCCGGGGCTGGTCGCCAGTCGTTCTCCGGCCAGGATGATGGTGCCCGGCACGATCTCGGTCAGTTCGTCGAGGGCGACGGCTTCCTGACCGGGTGCGGTCAGGAGCACCTGGGCGGCCAGTTTGGTGGATCCGGGTGAGGCGAACGGTGCGACGGCCAGCACCGGCAGCCGGTGTTTGCGGACGGCCTTGCGCAGCCGCAGGAAGACGATCGGCGATTCGTCCTCGGGCTCGAAGCCGGCCAGCACCACGGCGGGTGCGGTCTCCAGATCGGCGTAGGTGACGTCGCGGCGCCCGGCCACGTGGGCGGCGAGGAACTCCTGTTCCTCCACCGAGTGCGGGCGAGAGCGGAAGTCGATGTCGTTGGTGCCCAACACGATGCGCGCGAACTTCGCGTATGCATAGGCGTCCTCCGCCGGCAGCCGGCCGCCCACCACCACCCCTGGACGGCCCGTCACTCCGAGTCCTTGCGCAGCGACATCGAGGGCTTCCGACCAGGACGCCGGGCGCAAGCCCTCCCGATCGCGGACCAGTGGGGTGGTGATGCGGTCACCCGTGCGGGTGTAGGTGAAGGCCCAGCGGCCTTTGTCGCAGTTCCATTCCTCGTTGACTTCGGGGTCGTCGCCGGCCAGTCGGCGCAGCACGACACCGCGGCGGTGGTCGGTGCGCTGGGCGCAGCCGGATGCGCAGTGTTCGCACACGCTCGGGCTGGACACCAGATCGAAGGGGCGGGCCCGGAACCGGTAGGCGGCACCCGTCAGGGCCCCGACCGGGCAGATCTGCACGGTGTTGCCGCTGAAGTAGGAATCGAAGGGCTCCCCGGGTCCGATCCCGACCTGTTGCACAGCACCGCGTTCGAGCAGCGAGATGAACGGGTCCCCGGCGATCTGTTCGGAGAACCGGGTACAGCGCGCACACAACACACACCGCTCCCGATCCAGCAACAGCTGACTGGAGAGGTTGACCGGCTTCGGATAGGTGCGCTTCACCTTGTCGAACCGGGACTCCGTGCGCCCGCCACTCATGGCTTGGTTCTGCAGGGGGCATTCGCCGCCCTTATCGCAGACGGGGCAGTCCAGCGGGTGGTTGATCAGCAGCAGTTCCATCACCCCGTGCTGAGCCCTGTCGGCCGCCGCCGAGCTGAACTGGGTGCGGACCACCATGCCCTCGGAGACGGTGATGGTGCACGACGCCATCGGCTTGCGCTGGCCCTCCACCTCGACCAGACACTGCCGGCAGGCCCCCACCGGGTCGAGCAGCGGGTGATCGCAAAACCGGGGGATCTGCACCCCCATCAGCTCGGCGGCGCGAATCACCAACGTGCCCTTGGGCACCGACACCTCGACATCGTCGATCACCAGGGTGACCAGCTCGACGTCGTCACCGCGAGCTGGGGGTACCTCCCGCTTGCGGGGGCACGCAACCGCGCCCTTATCCGCGGCGTGTCGGGGACTTTCCTGTCTGCTCGCGGGAGGAACTGTCACGGGCCCACTCCTTCCGGTGCGGCCAGCATCGACGCATGCGGGTCGAACGGACAACCACCGGCGAGGTGAGCCTCGTACTCGACACGGAAATGCTTGACCGACGACATCACGGGTGCGGCAGCACCATCACCCAACGCGCAGAACGACTTTCCGTTCAACGTATCCGCGATATCGAGCAGGTTGCGCAGGTCAGCGAGGGTGGCCCAACCACTCTCCAGATCCGCGTAGATCTGGCTGAGCCAGTAGGTGCCCTCCCGGCACGGTGTGCACTTGCCGCAGGACTCGTGGGCGTAGAACTGCGTCCAGCGGCGAACCGCTCGCACCACGCAGGTGGTCTCGTCGAAGATCTGCAGCGCCTTGGTGCCCAGCATCGAGCCGACCGAGGCCATGCCCTCGTAATCCAAGGGCACGTCGAGGTGTTCGGCGGTCAGCAGCGGCGTCGACGAACCCCCCGGGGTCCAGAACTTCAGCTCGTGCCCGGCCCGGACCCCGCCCGCGTAGTCGAGCAGCTCGCGCAGCGTGATACCCAGCGGCGCCTCGTACTGACCCGGCCGAGTGACATGCCCCGACAACGAATACAGCGTGAAACCCGGTGACTTCTCGGTCCCCATCGAGGTGAACCAACCGATGCCGTTGCGCAGGATGAGGGGCACGGTCGCAATGGTTTCCACATTGTTGACGACGGTGGGACAGGCATACAGACCAGCCTCGGCGGGGAACGGCGGGCGTAGTCGAGGTTGGCCGCGCCGGCCCTCCAGCGAGTCCAGCAGTGCGGTTTCTTCCCCGCAGATGTAGGCGCCGGCACCGGCGTGCACGATCAGATCCAGCTCGAATCCCGAGCCGCCGATGTCGGTGCCCAGGTAGCCGGCGGCGTACGCCTCGGCCACCGCCGCCTGCAACCGGCGCAACGCCGGCACCACCTCACCGCGCACATAAATGAAGGCATGCCGCGCCCGAATCGCATACGCAGCAATGATGGTCCCCTCGACAAGGGCGTGCGGTGTCGCGAACATCAGTGGAACGTCCTTGCAGGTACCCGGCTCTGACTCGTCGGCGTTGACCACCAGGTAGTGCGGTTGAGCCGAGTCCTGCGGAATGAACGACCACTTGGCACCGGTCGGGAAGCCCGCACCGCCGCGGCCCCGCAAGCCGGCCTCCTTCACCGTTGCGATGACATCGGTCGGGGTCATCGTGAGGGCCTTCGCCAACGCTTGATATCCGTCGTGGCGGAGGTAGTTCGCGAGGGTCCAGGATTCCGGCTCGTTCCAGTGCCGGGTGAGCACACGCTCGAAAGCCATCTCAGCTCCCTCCCCCACCGCGGGAGGGCAGCCCGGCGAGGGTGCGTGCGGTGTCGCGGAAAGGGCATAGTGGTGCGCCGCGGGTGGGTGTGGGTGTGTGGCCGTTGCGGAGGTCGTGAACGAGTTGTTTTGCGCTCGAGGGGGTTTGGTTGTCGAAGAACTCCCAGTTGATCATGACGACGGGGGCATAGTCGCAGGCGGCGTTGCATTCGATGTGTTCTAAGGTGATGCGTCCGTCGCCGGTGGTGTGGCCGGGGTCCACGCCCAGTTCGGTGGCCAGCGCCTCGACGATCGCGTCGCCGCCCATGACCGCGCACAGCGTGTTGGTGCAGACCCCGACCAGGTAGTCACCGGTGGGGGTGCGCCGGTACATCGAGTAGAAGGTGGCCACCGCGTTGACCTCGGCGTCGGTGAGTCCCAGTTGGTGGGCGCAGAATCGGACGCCGGCGGTGGTGAGGTAGCCGTCCTCGGACTGGACCAGGTGTAGCAGGGGCAGCAGTGCCGAGCGAGGGTGCGGGTAGCGGGCGATGATGGTGGCCGCATCAGCAGCCAACCGCCCGTGCGCGTCAGCGTGGTATGCCTGAGGGCCGCCGATGGGCGGGCCGGGTTCTTCGGGCCGCGGGCCCAACACCAGATCCACACTCATCGGTCGACTCCGCCCATGACGGGATCGATGGAGGCGACCGAGGCGATGACGTCGGCGACCATGCCGCCTTCGCACATGGCGGCCACCGCTTGCAGATTGGTGAAGGACGGGTCGCGGTAGTGCACCCGGTAGGGCCGGGTGCCGCCGTCGGAGACCACGTGCACGCCCAGTTCTCCGCGGGGGGATTCCACCGCGACGTAGACCTGTCCGGCGGGGACGCGGAAGCCTTCGGTGACCAGTTTGAAGTGGTGGATCAAGCCTTCCATGGAGGTGCCCATGATCGTGGCGATATGGGCTGGGGAGGTGCCCAAACCATCGGGGCCCACCTGCAGGTCGGCGGGCCAGGCCAGTTTCTTGTCGGTGATCATCACCGGCCCGGGTTCCAGGCGCTCTAGGCACTGGCCGACGATTTTGAGGGATTCGTACATTTCTTTGACCCGGATCAGGTAGCGGCCGTAGCAGTCCGCGGCGGTGTCGGTGATGACCTCGAAGTCGTAGGTGTCATAGCCGCAATAAGGTTGGGACTTGCGCAGATCGTGCGGGAGGCCGGTGGCGCGCAAGACTGGGCCGGTGATGCCCAAGGCCATGCAGCCGGTCACGTCGAGGTAGCCGATGCCTTGGGTGCGGGCTTTCCAGATGTAGCTGTCGGTCAACAACTCGCCGAGTTCGTCGAGATGGCCGGGAAGCACCGACAGCAGTTCCGCCAAGCGGGCGGGGCCGTCGTCGGGCAGATCGGCGGCCAGCCCGCCGGGGCGGATGTAGGAGTTGTTCATCCGCAGGCCGGTCACCGCTTCGAAGAACGACAGGATCAGGTCGCGGTCGCGGAAACCGAAGAACATCGGCGACATCGCCCCTAACTCCATACCGCCGGTGGCCAACGCCACCAGATGGCTGGAGATCCGGTTGAGTTCCATCAACATCACCCGGATCACCGACGCCCGTACCGGGATGTCGTCGGTGATGCCCAACAGGTGCTCGACACCAAGGCAATACGCGGTCTCGTTGAAGAACGGCGACAGATAATCCATCCGGGTCACGAACGTCACCCCTGCGTCCAGGACCGATACTCCACATTCTTCTCAATCCCGGTATGTAGATAGCCGATCCCACACCGCGCCTCAGTGACCGTCTCGCCCTCGATCTCCAAGATCAACCGCAGCACCCCGTGCGTCGACGGATGCTGTGGACCCATATTCACCACGAGTCTCTCCGCGTGATCGTCGATCGCCGCTGACGTGACGGCATCCCAGTCGTTTCCGTTGACAGTGAACGTTGTCTCAACCATCAGCGGCATGACCTCCGTTGGTCGGGCGGCGCCACGCTGGCGCCGCGGAATTCGACCGGTATGCCGCCCAGCGGGTAGTCCTTGCGTTGCGGATGACCCACCCAGTCATCGGGCATCTCGATACGGGTCAGCCCCGGATGCCCGTCGAACACGATGCCGAAGAAATCGTAGGTCTCCCGCTCATGCCAATCACAGGTCGGATACACCGAGAACAGCGACGGCACATGCGGATCGGCATCCGGGCACGCCACCTCCAACTGCAGCCGCCGGTTATGAGTGATCGACATCAACGGGTAGAACGCATGCAACTCCCGCCCCGAATCCAGCGGATAATGCACACCCGAAACCCCGCAACACAATTCGAACCGCAACAGCTCGTCATCACGCAGGACGCCCGCCACCAGCGGGAGGAATGCTCGCGCGACATGCAAGGTGAGTTGGCCGGCGTGGACGACCACACGTTCAACGGCATAGCTGAAATCGTCACCGAGTGCGGCCGACAACGCGTCGACCACCTCGTCAAAGTAACCACCGTAGGGACGACTACTACTGCGCCGCAGGGGTTCACGCCGAACCAGCCCGCCGTACCCGGAGACGTCGTTGTACTTGCTTTCGGGGTTGCTGCGCTCGTGGGTGTCGCTCACCGCAGCAGGCCTTTGAGTTCCAGGGTGGTGGGGGCGGCCAGCGCGGCCTGCTCGGCGGCAGCGATCACCTCGGCGCGATGCACCCCCAGCGGCATCTGCGCGATCTTGGCGTGCAACGTCAGGATCGCGTGCAACAACATCTCCGGCCGCGGCGGGCAGCCCGGCAGATAAATGTCGACCGGCACCACGTGATCCACGCCCTGGACCACCGCGTAGTTGTTGAACATCCCCCACTGGAGGCGCACACCCCCATGGCCAGCACCCACTTCGGCTCGGCCATCTGGTCATAGACCTGCCGCAGCACCGGCGCCATCTTCTGGCTCACCCGGCCCGCCACGATCATCAAATCCGCCTGCCGCGGCGTCGCGGAGAACCGCTCCATCCCGAATCGGGCGATGTCGAAGCGCGGCCCGGCGGTCGCCATCATCTCGATGGCACAACACGCCAACCCGAATGTGGCCGGCCACAACGATCCCTTGCGGACGAAGCCGGCCACCTTCTCGACGGTGGACAGCAGGATGCCGCCCGGAAGCTGCTCTTCTAGTCCCATTCCAGGCCGCCCCGCCGCCACACGTAGCCGTAGGCAACGAAAACCGTTGCCATGAAGATCAGCATTTCCACCAGGGCGAAGGTGCCCAGCGCGTCGAACGTCACCGCCCACGGATAGAGGAACACGATCTCGATGTCGAACACGATGAACAACATCGCGGTCAGGTAGTACTTGACCGGGAATCGCTGGCCGACCGCGCCGCCCGCCACCGGCTCGATGCCGCACTCGTAGGCCTCCAGCTTCGCGCGGTTGAACCGCCGCGGACCGACGACCAACGCGATCACCACAGACACCACCGCAAAACCTGCCGCGATAATCCCCAACACCAGAATGGGCAGATACAGCTCCAATTCCGCTGCCCTCCTTCCGGGGACGCCGTAGACCACCCGGATGGCGCCGAGCGGTAGGCGTATGTCTACCGGTCGGTGAAGCTCAGGTATCCCCCGTTCGGGGGGAGATGGAAGGTGAGCCGCAGGGGGATATTTGATACCCACCAGTAGCTTTCACGTTTCAGCTCACGACGTGCCCAGTGCCAGATGAACCGTGCCCGTTGGTCTCCGGCCGGTTCCGCTCAGCAGACCGCCGGGCAGGTGGTCAGGAGATCAATCCCGCCAAGGCCGGGTCGAAAGTCGCCCGTGCGGCGATCGACGCCGCGGCCGCCGAAACCACCAGCGCCCCATCACTTTCATACCCTTTGGGAAAGATGATCTCGGCGCTGTCCGGGCCCTCGCGGTGTGCCATCAACCAGTCGTACAGCAGCCAGTCCACCGCACAGGTCACCGCCAACGGGTCAGCCTCCGGTGATCGAGCCGCCGACACCACGGCCTGCAGAGCGTCGCGGTGTTCCTTGCGGGCGGCCTCCTTGTTGGCTCCGGAGCTGTCGAACAACAACATCGACAGGGTGAGTGGAAAGCGCTGGCCGGCTTCGGTCCTCACCAGCCAGCGGCCGCCCTTCCACGGCTTGTCCGGATCGACTAGGTGGAACTCGCCGAAGCCACCAACGACACCAAGGGAGGGGTCGTCGAGCTCACCGTCGAACGGCGCCGGACCGAGGAGATCCAGCGGCAGCCGGGCACGGATCGAGAACAGCGCCGCGGTGCCAACGATCTTTCCCGCGCGCAGATCGGGCTGCAGTCCGGCGCGCTCCAGGGCGGCGGCGTATTCGAAGCACAACCGGTCCAGTGTGCGGTGCAGCTCGAGCAGATCATCGCGTTCGTCGGCGTCGCCGGGTGACCGCCCACCACCAAGCACATCACCGAACCGCGCCGCGGCGATGATGAGCGCGTCATCGAGCGCTTCAAGATGGGTGGCGGCTAGCCGATCCGGCTCGTCGTCGACGGCGATCAGGGCCTGCAACGAGGCCGGCTCCCCGGCGGGAGTCTCCCAGTAGAAGCCGATCTGGCCCTCGGCCTGAATGATTCGGGGTCGCACTACATATCCTTACTCTTCGCGCGAGCGCTCATCGGGCCCCTTACTCTTCGCGCGAGCGCTCATCGGGCCCCTTACTCTTTGCGCGAGCGCTCATCGGGCCCCTTACTCTTCGCGCGACGCCAGACCATCACCCGATTGTTGCCCGAATCGGCAACCGCCAGCGTGTCCCCACGCAATGACAGCCCATAGGGCCAGCAGAGGGTGTCCCGCTGCACCGACGTCCACCGGTTCTCCCCGTTCGAGCCGAAATCCGGTTGGGCTAGCACATGGTCGGCACCGCGGCCGTCGGTCGGCATGTCGTCCCACAACAGAATTCGATTGTTGGCGGTGTCGGCTACGGCGAGCCGCCCATCATCCAGGCATGCCGCGTACGGGAACCGGAACCGATCCGCGGTGTGCGGCCCGTACGGCCATTCCAGGGCACTGCTGAAATCCGGCTGACCCAGCACCACGTCGGCGTCCCGATCGGCGTCCGGTTGCGGCGACCAGGCCAGCAGGCGGTGATCACCGGCGTCGGCGACCACGAGCATCCCGTCGCGACCGGTGATGTCGTGCGGCCAGCGGAAACTGGCCGGACCCACCGCGCCACCGCGGTTCTCCTCGCGGGCGGCGCCGTCGGGTTGTCCGAGAACGACGTCGGCGGCCTGCCTGGGGCCGGGAACACCGTCTAGCCAGCCCAGCACCCGCCGGTTGCCGGTGTCGGCCACCCAGAACGCCGAGCCGATCACCGCGATGCCGAACGGCCAGTAGAAGGTCGCGGCCGAGCAGGCGCCGCCCTGGTTCTCGCGCACCGAGGCGGCGTCTGGCTGGCCCAGCACATGGTCAGGTGCGACGTCGCTCGTCTCGGGCACACTGTCCCACACCAGGATCCGGTGATGCCACGCGTCGGCCACGATCAACCGGCCGTCGTGGATCAGCACCCCGGTGGGCAGGTTCATACCGCGCTCCGGGCCTCGGCCACCCGCGGCACGGCCCTCGGACTCGCCGTCGGACTGACCGAGCACCACGTCGGCGGGCTGCTCGTCACGAGACGGCAAGCCGTGCCAGATCAGGACGCGATGGTTCCCGGAGTCGGCCACCACCAGATGGCGCTCACCGACGAAGACACCGCGTGGCGAGTACATCCACGCCATCGACGGCTTCGCCGGCGGCAACGCCAGACCACCGGGTGCGGGGGCCCCGAGCCACAGGGCCGGGGACCAGCCATCGGTCAGATCGACCTCCGGGATGACGTCAGCGCGGGTACCTAGGCCACCGGAGCTGCCGGGCCAGCGACCATCGGCCGCGTTGTTGTGCCGAACGGTGTATCGGCTCATCGGGGTGGGGTCTTCATCGGTCGAACCCTCACAGCTCGACGCGAACCCAGACCACACCGTCGTCGACGCGCAACGGCAGCTGCTCCAGCTGGGCACCCGGTGCACTCAGGCACTCCCCCGACGTCGCGTCGAAGCAGAAGCCGTGCCACGGGCAGGTGAGCGTGTTGTTGCTCAGGTCGAGCACCGCATTGTCCAGCGGCAGCGCCTCGTGTGCACACTCGTTGCGGTACGCCGACAACCGGTTGCCGGCATTGACCACGATCGCCTCGACGGCCCGCCCGGAGGCAGTAGTCAAGCTCAGCGGGGTGAGCTCGTCGAGTGGCAGCTCGGTCGCCGCCCCCACCCTGACCCAGCCCTCGCTGGCCGGATCGCGCCCGATCCGCAGCGATTCGACGGGGATCAGCGTCGGAGTCGGCTCGTTGGGCAGCACCTGCACCGCGGAGATGGCCGGAACCTGCTGCACCAGAGCCTCTTCCACGAGGTTGCGCAATGTCACCGACGACATCGAGCAGCCGTTGCACGCCCCTTCCAGGCGTACGAAGGCGGTGCCGTCCTCCACCCGCACCAAGCTGACATCGCCGCCGTGGCTGTGCAGCTGCGGGCGCACCGAGGTCAGCACCTGGTTGGCGTGGGTGACCGGGTCGGGCCGCACGATGCCGTGCAACGACAGCAGCAGATGCACAGTGGGGTCGTCGACCATGTCGAACAGCGCATCGCGTGCCGCCGGGTCCTCGCGCATCCGGCGCACAATGGTCACCAGACCCGCCCGGTGAATCTCCTCGATGGCCGACTTGAGCTCCTCGGCCACCGCCCGGGCGGCCGGATCCAGGCCGGCCAGCGCCGCGACCGCGTCGTCGACCCGTTTGGCCAGTTGCTCGAAACCGGGCTGGTCCACCGGCCGTTCAGTGGTCGCCGTCATCGTGTTCTCCTGCCCGGGTCAGCGTGGTCTGCCGGGCGATCTCGTCGAGCACCCCGCGCACGGTGCGTACCGAGTCGTCGTCGCCGAGCTCTTCGAACAGGAACCGTGCCTCGTACAGCTTGGCTTTCGCCTGATCGAACGCCCCGAGGTGGGCCAGTACGTTGCCTTGATTGGCCAACACCCGCGCCCGGCCCATCGGATCGCTGTCGCGGTCGCGGGCTTCGAGCACCGCCTCGTACAGTTCGACCGCCTCCACCAGATTGTCCGCCTGATGTTTGGACGGCGTGTAGACCAGCGAGTTGGCGAGGTTGAGTTGCACGCTGGCCCACTGCTCGGGATAGTCCTCGCGCGTGTAGACCTTCAGCGCCGACCGCAACGACTGCGCGGCGATGCCCAGCCGCAGCTGGCCGGAGGCCTCTGTCATCGGCATCGTCAGGTACGCGGTCGCCAGGTTGGCGTGCGCCGACGCCCACAACAGCGGGGCTTCCTCACGCAGCACCAGCTGCAGCGCCGAATGATAGTGCGGCACAGCGGCGGCCAGGAGCTCCGGCCGGCTCTGCGCCTGCTCGTGCAGCAAGCCCGCCAGGTCCAGATGAAGTTCGGCCCGCGCGACGCGCAGCCCGTCGGCACCATCGAGCGCCTTGAGTGCCGTCTCGTAACGCCGGTAGGCGTCCGGATACCCGGCCTGCGCCGCAATGGACGCCGCCGCGCCGAGCAGCACGCCGGACAGCGGAGCCGATACCCGGGCTGCCTCGTCAGCGGCCTGATCGAGCAGGGCGGTGGCGGTGGTCGTGTCGCCGTCGTTGAAAGCCCGGCTCGCCTGTGTCGACAACACCAGTGCGGCTAGCTCTGCGGTGGCCGATCCCAGTTCCGGCGGCACATCCGAACGTCCGATCGCGAACAGGACGACGTCCACCAGCACAGCGAATTCGCCCAGTACCGAACGCAAATCCTCGGCGTCGTCCCCGTCGGGGTTCATGACGAAGCGGTTGTACCGGCTCACCGGATCCGCTCCGGTCAGCGCGGCGAGCGCACCCTCGCGGTCACCGGCCAGTGCCAGTTCGTGGGCGCGCAACGCCTGCGGCCACTGCGGGATCTCCCCCGCCAGCAGCGCGGCCCGGGCTGCCTCGGTGTCCGGTGAAGCGGGAACCAGCATGTAGCCCAAGGGAAGTGCGAATGCGCCCAATGGCTGCGGCCGAGTCGCCAGAACTGCGGTCTCGACCAGATCGGTGTTCGCCAATGCGGTCACAACACCCCTTCCTTCATCCGTGGATGGGTCCTCGTATGTCACGCTCGGCGGCGCGTTTGATCAGCTTGGCCGACAGCTCGGCGCGGGCCCTGGTGTGGTGGGTGTCGATGCGCCTGCGCACCACGCCGTCGGCGAACACCACCACGATCTCGACCGCCCAGCGGCCCCGTTCCTCCACGACGACGGTCTGCACGTCCAGGGCCTCGTCGGTGGAGCTGTCCTGACGTACGGTGGTCTTGGGTCGCGGCTCTTCACACACGGCGATCACCGGGCCGACCCCAGCGGAATGCGCAGCGCTTGTTCTGCATCGTCCCAGAATGCCCGACGAACGCCGGTGACGGGGCTGTCCCCGATCACCTCGCGGACCAACAGCGACCGGTCGCCGGCCGGGGTGCGTTGCTTGAGCAGGAGCCCACCGCTGCGCGGCCCGCGCAGCGGGATGAGCCACAGCGCATCGTCACGCAACACCGCGGCCACCGCATCGGACGGAAACCGGCTGGCGGCCAACACCGCATCGACGCGCAGGTAGCCGTCGGCGGTGAACTGCACCGACACCTCGTCGGAGGGTTGTGGGCGCAGTGCGGCAAAGTAGTCGCGTTCGATCGCACTGATCACCTGCTCCATCGCTGCCTGCACGGGCTCGGAGAGATCGGCGCCCAACTCGACACCGGCCGCCTCGATCAGGAACACCGTGATATCGCTCGGGCAGGCATCGGTCAGAACCCAGCGGGCGAAGGCGATCGCGTGATCCCATCGGAACGAGTGGGTGTGCAAGCCTTGTAGCGGCGGAAGGTCGTCCAGCTCCGCGCCGGGCACTCGGTAGACCGTGCCGGGTGTGGCACCGGTGGCCGACGCGTCGACGATCACGACGCGCTGTGCGCCGCGCATCTGGAACGCGACGTCCATGCCGGCGGTACCCCCGTCGACCAGACGCGCCCCGGTGGGCACACCGCGTTCCCACAGATGCCGGATCAGAACCGGGCCGACACCGTCGTCCCCACGCAGCAGGTTGCCGCAACCGACCACCAGTACCGCGCACCCAGGCGGTTCGATGTCCAGATGAGGGGGCTGGACATCGGAACCGCCTGGGCCGCTGCGGGAGTCGGGTGACCCAGGCTCGAGTGCCGGGATCACACCATTCCGTTGATGATGAACTTCGAGAGCTCCTTGCCGGTCTTGCCGTCGTAGGCGTGCACGGTACACACCAGGCAGGAGTCGAAGCTGCGTGCCACGTGGCCCAGTTCGACGGGGTCCTCCGGGTCCACGATCGGCGAGCCCACCAGTGCCTTCTCGATCGGACCGAGGACCTCGTTGCCGTCCCGCGGCCCGATGTTCCACGCCGTGGGGGTGATCACCTGATAGTTCTTGATCTTGTTGTCTTCGATGACGATCCAGTCGGCCAGCGAGCCGCGGGCCGCCTCGGTGGCACCGAAGCCCTTGCCCTCCGCATACTCGGTGGGCTTGGTGTAGAAGCTCTCCTTGAGGTCGAGCTGATCGAGCCACTGCCTGACCCACTTGTAGTACTTCGGACCCTCGTGCACCCGGGCCAGCTGACGCGTCAGCACACTCGGGCCGATCTTGTTCATGATGTCGACGAACAACGGGTCGTTGTCCTGGTGCGCTCCGGCGTTGGGGCCACCGGCCGCCATCCGGCGGGCCAGCGGACCGGCCTCCAGCGGAATGTTGCCCAGATCTCCGACGGCGTAACGCGGCGACTTCGCCCAGCTGTACTTGCCCTGCTTCTTGCCGTCGTCGGGATCCAGCGGGATGGTCTCGCCGTCGAACGGGTGCAGTGGCGTGCTGCCCTGATAGAACGAGTGCGTCACGTCCTCGCGCACATTGGCCTGGTCGAACTCGTACCACTGGCCCTTGGCGTAGACGCCGCCGCGACCGATCAGTGCGGCGTTGCGGCCCTCGATGGTCGGGTTCTCGTACAGCGTCGGGTCGAAATAGGTGCCGGTGGAGATGTAGTTGCCGACCCCCTGGCCGTATTTGTCCAGACCGATGTCCAGCGCGTAGCGGATGAAGAAGCCGCAGTCGCTGTTGTACTGGGACTCGTTCTCGTCGACCCAGGCCAGCACGTCTTCCCAGGTCTTGTTCTCCAACCACCGGTCGATGCTGCAACCCAGCCACTGGCCTTCGAGCCAGTTGTCCTTCCAGTGCTCGAGGATCGCGATCGAGCGGGTGACGTCGGACAGGGTCGGTGCGGACATGACACCACCGGGCACCATGAAGCTGGAGTGCGGCCACTGGCCACCGAAGATCGCGTACACCTCGACCGGCTTGTTGGAAAGAACCACGCCCGGTTGGTAACTGGTGCCGACGTAGGGCGCGAATCGCCGAACTGCCTCGTCGTAGAGTGCCGACTTCGCGTAGTTCTTGTTCGTCAGGTCGATGGCGAACAGCGCGTAGAAGTACCGCGGGATCGACTGCAGCGTCTCACAGGCCTGCGCGATGTTGCGAATGAGCGTGGCGTTCGGCGGCATGTGGGTGCGCCACGCGGTGTCCAGTGCGTAGGCAGACTTGTACAGGTGGCTGCCGCCGCAGATACCGCAGATGCGGGGGCACACCACGAGTCCGGCCTGCGGGTCCTTGCCGCGCAGGATGATCTCGAAACCGCGGAACATCGCGGCTTCGGTCCAGGCCGAGGTGACGACACCGTCGTCGATGGTGACCCGGACGTCGAGGTCACCCTCGACACGGCCCAGGGGGCTGACGTAGAGGTCGAGCGCGGTCATGAAAGTCCTCCAAAGAGTGAGAGCTGAACCAGGGCTGGTGGTTGCGGAGTGGCTAGACCACGAACATGTCTTCCTTGGACCACTGCGGTGCGGCGATCCGAGCCGCCGCCGCATGCGCCATGTAGGTGAGGTGGTCGGATCCCTCCGGAACTTCCTTTGGGATCACTCCGCCGACCTTCTGGGTCTTGAACAGCGTTCCCGGTGCCAGATCGAAGTGCGGGAACTCGGGCTCGGTGCAGCCCAGGCAGGGCATGCCGGCGCGGGTCTTCGACGACTGCCGGTTCCACAGGATGCGGTTGCACGGCGAGTGTGTCATCGGGCCGCGGCAGCCGAATTCGTAGAACAGGCACCCGGTGCGGGTGCCCTCGCCGAACGACATGGTCGACTGCTTGTATTCGAAGAACTGCACACGAGTGCAACCGGTTTGGGTGAAGGTCTTGAAGAACGTCTCCGGCCGGTGCAGCTCGTCGAGCGCGATGTCACCGGCGCGGCCGGTGGCCAGCGCGACGATGATCTGGGTGATCCAGTCCGGGTGGGCCGGGCAGCCGGGGATGTTGATGACGGGCAGACCCATCTTGGAGCGGAAGTCGGGCCCGAGGAACCCGCCCTTGTCGCGCTTGTGGAACTGCAGGCCGGTGGAGGCCGACGGGTTGGGCTCCATGGCCGGGATGCCGCCGAAGCAGGCGCAGTCGCCGATCGCGACGACGATCTGCGCGGCGCCGGCCAGGTCGGTGACCCAGTCCTTCATCGGCCGGTCGGCGAACATGTCCATCCGCCCGGTGCCGTTCGGGGCTTCGATGACGCTGCCCTCGAAGACGAAGATATCCAGGGGCCGATCGCCCTTGGCGCAGTCCCAGAACACCTTCTGCGCGTTCTTGCCGAGTTCCAGCCCCAGCGACGGATGCCAGATCAGGTCGAGACCGAAGTCGACGATGAGGTCGACGACGTTGGGTTCCTCGGCGTTGAGGAACGACATGGTGTTGCCACTGCATGCCCCTCCCTGAAACCACAGAACGGAAGCCATGCGGAACTCCTCTCAGATCACGACCCAGGGCGAGGCCGAAAATGTGTGGGCTGGAACGACAAAGGCACGAAGCGGCGGGCGGACCGGCGCCACTATTTGCCCACTTGGCGGCCGAAGGCGCGGGCTACCTGAATCATGAAGCCCAGCCCGCGGACCACGTCAGGGTCTTTGGTCACCTTCCAGAAGCCGAACAGACCCTTCGGTCCGCCGGGGTCGGCCACGGCGGCGGCCTTGCCCTCGACCAGCGCCTGTCCCAGCTGGGCCAACACCTCAGCGGCCTCGGGGTCGGTCAATCGGGAGGACAGCAGGGTGTTCAGCGCCGGCGTGGCTCCCACGAGTGAATTCGACAGCGTGGCAAGGCTTTGCGCCAGGCCCTGCAGGTCGACATTCTTCAGCGCCTCGGCGCCGGGCACCACCCCGGCAGCGGAGGCACCCTTGAAGTCGTTGACGGCGGCGGACAGCGAGTCGGTGATGGCGTCGCCACGGCGGACGAACCCGTCCAGGCCGGTGACCAGGACGGCCAGCAGATCGGCGTGATCGAGCAGGTTGTTCAGCGATGCCGCGACCTTGGGATCGTCGAGCTTGTCGCGGATCTGATCGGCTGGCGATACCGCGACTGCCTGCCCGTTAGCCGTCATGCAAACCTCCTGCTGGCAAATGTGGCCTCGGTCACAAGCTAGCCGGAGCACGCCGCCGTGCCTATCGCTTTCGCGCAGGAGCTGTCAGGATTACGCAGAGTTGGACGCGCTGGAGCGCGCCCGGATGTTTGGAGGCTTGCGTGATCAGCGCGGATACTTTAATCAAAACTTCACTTTTCAGCCGGGAACTCCATGGTCTGTGCTGATGCACCGGCTCACTCGGCTTGGCTACATCGACGTCCGGCGCACCAGCAACCCGGTGCGTCGCAAGGTCCGGTCCCGCGGTGTGCCGCCGGCGCTGGCCAACAATGAGATCTTCTACACCGAGGACGTCCCGGAGGCGTCCCGGCTGATCGCCAAGACGCTGGGACCGCTGAACCTCACCGTGAGCGCTGACGAGGTCAAGGGTTTCGCGGCCACCATGCACGGTGTGCGGCTGCGCAACGTCAGCATGCTCTACCTCGACGTCCACGTCGCCGCCGCGATCGACATCCCGATGCTCGGCCCCTACTACGGGGTGCACATGCCGATGAACGGGCGCGCCGTGGTCGAGCACCGCGGCCACACCTTCGAGGCCAACACGATCCGGTCGGCGGTCACCAGCCCGGGAGTGTCACTGCGGATGGCGTTCGACCACGACTCACCGCAACTCATCATCCGAGTCGAGGAACGCGCGATGGCCGCCCATCTGACCCGGCTGCTGGGGCGAAGCCTCAACCGCCCGTTGGTGTTCGAGCCCGAGTTCGACATGGCCACCGAAGCCGCGATGCGCTGGCATGCCGCCGTCCAACTCATCCACACCGAGGTGTTCCACGAAGGCTCGCTGATCCAGCGCGGCCAGGGCATCGGCGCGGTCGAGGAGCTGGTCATGAGCAGCCTGCTCCAGCTGCAGCCGTCGAACTACCACGAGGAGTTCCTGGCCCCTCCGCCGTCAGACCAGCGCCGCGCCGTCGTACAGAACTCGATGAACTACATCGACGACCATCTGGCCGAACGCATCACGATGGACGCGCTGGCCAAGGCGGTGCACATGAGCGTGCGCTCGATTCAACAGGGCTTCCGCGAAGAGCTCGGGATGAGCCCCATGAGCTATGTGCGCGAACGCCGACTGGAGCGGGTGCACGAGGAGCTGACCGACGCCCTGCCCTCCGACGGGGTGACGGTGACCCAGGTGGCCGAGCGGTGGGGGTTCAACCACCTGGGTAGCTTCGCCGTCGAATACCGCAAACGCTGGGGCGAGGCCCCGTCGGAAACACTGCGGCGTTGAGCGTCGTGGCGCGCTGACGTGCGCTCAGCGCTCGCCGGCGCGCCGACATCAGGACGCGGCCTTGCGGACCGCACTGATCGCGCGCCACCCGAGATCGCGATTCCCGATCAGGTGCTTGACCAGCAGTTCGGTCGACATCGTCGGGGCGGTCTGGCTGACCAGATGCCACGGCCGGTTCAGCGGGGTGCCCGGCACCGGGATCTGCACCAGTGCTCCGGCGTCAAGACGGTCCTGCACCGCCTGCTGGGACACCAGGGTCACACCGAGTCCGGCGACGGCTGCGGCGACCACCGCCCCGTGCGATCCGAGCACCAGCAGCGGTGGGCTGACGGCCAGTTCGTCGAGCAGGGCCGTCGTCGACGAGCGAGTCCCCGAGCCGGGCTCGCGCAGCAGCCAAGTGGTCGTTGCCGGTTCGAACTCGGCTGCCACCGAAGGGTTTCCGACGAGGACCAGCGTATTGGGACTCACCGCACGCACCCGGGTCTTCTTGCGCAGATCCTCCGGTGGACGCCCGGCGACCACCAGGTCCACTTCGTGACGGGCCAGCATCGGCCAGACCGCGTTGCGGGAGGCCACCTCCAGGTGCAACACCACCCCGGGGTACTCGTCCCGGAACGACGCCAGCGCCGCCGGGATCAGCAACTCACCGGCGGTGGTCACCGCCGCCAAGCGCACCGAACCGTTCTCCGGGTCGGCCTCGCCGCGCGCCGCCAGGATCGCCTCGTCGTGCAGGCCGAGGATGCGCCGAGCGTACTCGACGTAGCGGGCACCGGCCGGGGTGAGCTTGACTCCCCTACCGTCCCGGTCGATCAACGCGATCCCGATCTCGGCCGAAAGTGCTCGTACCGCTGAGGAGATCGACGACTCGGTCACTACCAGCCGCTCGGCCGCACCGCGCACCGATCCGGTCTCGGCGAGTTCGACGAGCGCCCGCAATCGGGCCTTGGTCGTCATGGCGTCTCCTCGCTATCCGGGCCGTCCGGCGCCCGGAAGACCCGGCTGCCGAGCAGGTCGGCGGGTTCGATCGTGGACAACTCTGCCAGCCCGACCATCCCCGGCCGGGCGAGCAGCCGACGCGCGTGTCGAAGTCTGGCCCGCTCCAGCGCATTGCGCACGCTGCGGGCATTGGCGAACCAAGGCTGGTCGACCCGCCGCCGCAGATACTCGGCGAACACGGTCTCGGCCTGCTCGGAGAACCGGTACCCCATGCCCGCACTCATCAACGCCGCGATCTGGCTCAGCTCACCGGCGGTGTAGTCCGGGAAGGTGATGTGGTGGGCGACCCGGCTCTGCATGCCCGGATTGGCCGAGAAGAACTGGTCCATCTTGTCGGCGTAGCCGGCCAGGATCACCACCAGATCGTCGCGGTTGTTCTCCATCACCTGAAGCAGGATCTCGATGGCCTCCGAGCCGTAATCCCGTTCGTTGTGCGCCTTGTACAGGTAGTACGCCTCGTCGATGAACAGCACACCGCCCATCGCCCGCTTGATGACCTCCTTGGTCTTGGGTGCGGTGTGCCCGACGTACTCCCCGACCAGATCGTCGCGGGTGGCGCTGACCAGATGGCCGCGGCGCAGGTAGCCCAGCCGGTGTAGCAGGTCGGCCATCCGCAGCGCCACCGTCGTCTTGCCGGTGCCCGGATTCCCGGTGAAGCACATGTGCAGCGTGGGCTGCACGGCGTCGATCCCGAACCGAGCCCGCATCCGGTCCACCAGCAGCAACGCCGCGATCTCGCCGATGCGGGTCTTCACCGGCTCAAGCCCGACCAGCTCGGTGTCGAGCCGGGACAGCACCTCGTCGATACCCGAATCACGCCGCGCGGCAGCAAGATCCACGACGGCGTCCGGCTCGAGGAGTTCGGGTTCGAGCTCGACGGGCCGGACGCCGAACGCGGAGCGGGTCACGGGTTCCCGTACCGCTGCCCGGCCGGACGATCGGTCGCGTACGCGTGCGTGGTGTAGCCGATCGTACGGTTGGCCCGCTCGGCGCGATCCACCCGGAAACCGGGCTCCTCAGCCGGCCGGTTCACGATGAACGACAGCGCCGTGGTCTGCCGCCCGAGGCTCGCGTCGTAGGCGTTGAGCCGGATGTAATGGTTGGGGTAGGCGGCCCGGCACGCGTTGACCTCCATCAACACCCCGGCCGGGTCGGCCAGGTCGAACATCGGCAGCCCCCACATCTCCCAGTAGATGTTGCGCGGGTGTGGGTCGTCGGTGAACTCGACCGACAGCGGCCAGCCGTGCTCGAGGGCGTATTCGATCTGGGCGGTGATCTCGGCGTCGGTGAAGTCGGGCAGATAGGAGAAGGTGCCCTGGGTGATTCGCATCGTCGCGCTCCTGTCAGCTCATCGTCGGGGTGGCGACGACATCGGGGGTGTCGGTGGATTCGTAGTTGAAGGTGATGTCGCCCCACGTCGCCAGCGCGGTGTCCAGCGCGCGGTTGCTCGCGGCGGCCTTCTTCAGGATTTCCGGGCCTTCCTTGTAGTAGTCCCGGCCTTCGTTGCGGGCCTTGATCATCGCTTCCAGGGCGACCCGGTTGGCCTCGGCGCCGGCCGCGATGCCCATCGGGTGCCCGATCGTGCCGCCACCGAACTGCAACACCACGTCCTCGCCCAGGTAGTGAATGAGCTGATGCATCTGCCCGGCGTGGATGCCCCCGGAGGCCACCGGCATCACACCCGGCATCGAGGCCCAATCCTGGTCGAAGAACAGGCCTTTGACCGGGTCGGCGTCGACGTGGTCGAGCCGCAGGGTGTCATAGAAGCCGGCGGTGGTGTTGGGATCACCCTCCAGCTTGCCCACCACGGTGCCGGCATGGATGTGGTCGACACCGGCCAGCCGCATCCATTTGGAGATCACCCGGAAGCTCACGCCATGGGTCTTCTGCCGGGTGTAAGTGCCGTGCCCGGCGCGGTGCAGGTGCAGGATGACGCTGTTGTCGCGGGCCCATTTGGCCATCGACTGGATTGCGGTGTAGCCGATGGTCAGGTCGATCATCACCACCACCGAGCCCAGCTCGGCGGCGAACGCAGCCCGCTCGTACATCTCCTCCATGGTCCCGGCGGTGACGTTGAGATAGTGGCCCTTGATCTCCCCGGTCGCGGCCTGGGCCCGGTTGACAGCCTCCATGCAGTACAAGAACCGGTCCCGCCAGCGCATGAAGGGCTGGGAGTTGATGTTCTCGTCATCCTTGGTGAAGTCGAGTCCGCCGCGCAGCGCTTCGTAGACCACTCGCCCGTAATTGCGGGCTGACAGACCGAGTTTGGGCTTGGTGGTCGCCCCGAGCAGCGGACGACCGAACTTGCCCAGGTGTTCGCGTTCCATCACGATGCCGTGTGCCGGACCCTGGAAGGTCTTGACGTACTGGGTCGGGATGCGCATGTCCTCCAACCGCAATGCCTTGAGCGGTTTGAACCCGAACACGTTGCCGATGATCGAACTGGTGAGGTTGGCGATCGACCCTTCCTCGAACAGGTCCAGGTCGTAGGCGATCCAGGCGATCCACTGCCCGGGCACCCCGGGCACCGCGTCGACCCGGTAACACTTGGCCTGGTAATGCTCGAAGGTGGTCAGACGGTCGGTCCACACGACCGTCCAGGTGGCGGTGCTGGACTCGCCGGCGACGGCCGCGCCGGCCTCCTCCGGTGGCACACCGTCCTGCGGGGTGATCCGGAACGCGCACAGGACGTCGGAGTCCTTCGGCACGTAGTCCGGCTGCCAATAGCCCATCTCTGCATAGGGGATCACCCCTGCGTTCCATCGCTGTGTCATGACCCGAATGCTGCCGTTCGAATACTGAAACTGTCTATCTAGAATTCTGCCTTCATTCTTAACTATTTACTTCAGTATTAGAGAACTCCCCCAGCCCTCCACCGCACGGGTGAGGCCGCACCCGGTGACCACCCCTACCGTGACCCCGAACGCCGAGCAGACGCGAAGTCCCCCATCTCACGGCGTTTTTGGGCGATTTCGCGTCTGCTCGCGCCAGAACCGGAACCAGGGAGGCACACCATGACCACGACTCGCGAGATCGCCCAGCAGATGACCACGTTCGGCAAGGGCATCCTGGCCGCCGACGAGAGCATCGGCACCATGTCGGCCCGCCTGGAGGCGGCCGGGGTCACCCCGACCGCGCAGAGCCGGCGCGACTACCGCGAGTTGCTGGTCGCCGCTGCGGATTTGGCCGACGGCGTCTCCGGCATTATCTTCTGCGACGAGACACTGCATCAGACATTCGCCGACGGCACGCCATTCCCCGAAGCATGCCGCGCCCGAGGCATCCTGCCCGGCATCAAGGTGGACACCGGAGCCAAGCCCTGCCCCGGGTTGCCGGGCGAGACCATCACCGAAGGCCTCGACGGGCTGGCCGGCCGGTTGGCGGCCTACGCCGAGGTGGGTGCCGCCTTCGCCAAATGGCGTGCGGTCTTCACCATCACCGACACCACCCCCACCCGCGGTGCGATCGTCGCCAACGCCAACGCGCTGGCCCGCTATGCCGCCGCCTGCCAGGTGGCCGGTCTGGTGCCGATCGTCGAGCCCGAGGTGCTGATGGCCGGATCGCACACCATCGACCGGTGCGCCGAGGTCACCGCCGCCGTCCACGAGACGGTGCGCGAGCACCTGGCGCTGCTCAACGTCGACCTGGCCGGCATTGTGCTCAAGCCCAACATGGTCACCGAAGGCGAGGACAACGCGCAGACCTGCGCACCCGCCGAGGTCGCGGCCGCCACCGTCGAGGTGCTCAACCGCTGGCCCGCCGACCTGGCCGGTGTGGCCTTCCTGTCCGGCGGCCAGCCGCCGCAGCGGGCGACGGCCAACCTGGCCGCCATGCAGAGTCACCACACGCCGTGGCCGCTGACCTTCTCGTTCGGGCGTGCCCTGGTGTCGCCGGCGCTGACCGCCTGGCGCGGCGACGAGGACCGGGTGCGCGACGGTCAGGCAGCGCTCTCGGAGCACGTCAGCGCCAACGCGGCGGCCGTCCGGATGCGCGGGCAGCTTCAACCGGTCTGAGCGGGCTCAGCCACGTCGAGCGGAATCGCCACCGTCACCGTGGTTCCCGAGCCGGGCCGGGACCGCACCGCGAGCCGGCCGCCGACCAGTTCAGCGCGCTCGGCCATCGACAACATGCCGTAACCACCGACATTGGTGGTGCCGGGCACTCGCTTGGCGCCGGGGTCGAAACCAATACCGTTGTCGGACACTTCCAGTCGCGCCGTTCGGTCGGCGACGGTGAACCGGACCGTGGCCGTCAACGCGCGGGAGTGCTTGACCACGTTCTGCAGGCTTTCCTGCGCGATGCGATACAGCGCGACCTCGATGTGTTCGGGCAACCGGTCGTCGGCGAGTTCCAACTCCAGGTCCACCTCCATGATGGAGGACGCCAGGCTGGCCAGCCCGCCGGCCAAACCAAGATCGTCGAGCACCGGCGGCCGCAGGCCACCGATGGCCGACCGCGCCTCGGCGAGAGTGAGATCGGCCAGATCACGGGCCTTTTCGATCTGTTCGGCAGCCTCGGCGGTCTCGGTGTCGTCGACAGCCCGGGCCGCGGCGTCCAGCCGGTAGGTCAGGCTGACCAGCCGCTGGCTGATGCCGTCGTGGATGTCGGCGGCCAGCCGGCGCCGCTCGGTCTCCTGGGCGGCGATGACCTGCTCGGCGAAATTCTCGTGCGCGCGTTCACGGGCACCGAGTTGGCGGTGCAGCCGCGCCTGGTGCAGCGCACCGGCGATGAGCCGGCCGATCACCAACAGCAACTGGATGTCGCGGGCAGTGAAGTCACGGCGAGAGATGGTGTGCACGTTGAGGACTCCGACCAGACCCCCGGGTTCGGTCTCCATCGGCACCGAGGCCATCGAGGTGAAGTCCGAGCCCCGCAACGACTCGATCGGCACGTACCGCGGGTCGTCCTCCTTGTTGCTGACGATCACCACCGGTTCACGGTGGCTGGCCACCCAGCCCGACACCCCGGAGCCCAGCGGCAACCGCACCCGGCCGACCTGTTCGTCGAATGGCGGGGTGGCGCCGGCCAGGGTCAGCGAGCGGTCGGTGTCGTCGAGCACGTGGACGAAGCAGACGTCGGAGGCGGTGGCGGCGGTGATCATCTGGGCGACGGCGGCAGCCATCGGTTCCACCCCGGGCCCGCTGGAGGTGGCCGCGATGATGTCGAGCAGCAGGCTGACCTCACGGTCGGCGTCGACCAGCCCGTGGACGTCGTGTGCGCCCAGACCACCGGCCGGCGTCACTGGAAGATGCCCTCCCGCAGGGCGGTCGCCACCGCGCTGGTGCGGTCGCCGACGCCGAGTTTGCGGTAGATCGAGCGCAGGTGGCTTTTCACGGTCTCGTCGCCGATGACCAGCTTGGTGGCGATGCCACGGTTGGACAGTCCGGTCACCACGAACGACAGGATCTCGCTCTCCCGTTGGGTCAGGCCGTGCCGGGCCCCGGGCCAGAACTCGTCGCGCTGCAGCCGAGCCGCGGTATCCACCGCGCGGGCGGCCAGCCCGGGGTCGATCGCGGTGGCCCCGTTGTGCACCAATTCCAGTTGGCGCACCAGTTCGTCGCTGCTGATCCCCTTCAGCAGGTATCCCGACGCCCCTACCCGCAGGGCCTGGAACAGGTACTGCTCGTCGTCGTACACCGACAGCAGGATCACCTTGCGCTGCGGGTCACGTTCCCGCACCGACCGGCACAGATCCAGCCCGCTGGCGCCTTGCATCCGCACGTCACAGAGCACGATGTCGGGTTCGAGACTGGCGATGACCCCGAGGGCCTTGTCGACGCCCACAGCCTCGCCCACCACCCGCACCCGGTTCTTGAACGGGCCCAGCATGGCCTTGAGGCCTTCGATCACCATCTCGTGGTCGTCGACGAGAACGACCCGCACCGGCCCGTTCGCCACCGGGGCCGTCATGAGCGCCGCTCTCCCCCGCACGCGAACACTGCTTCTGCGTCGTCGTCGCCGGTGGTCATATGGCCACGATAAGGCACAGTCCTGTTGATTCCCGGTCACTTAACTCGATCGGTCCCCCTTCGGGGGACATCAACCCCCGTTCGGCCGCCCTAGCATCTGGCGAAACCGTGAGGAGGGATGTCCCGATGAGTGTGACCACCATTCCGGCCCCCAAGCTGGTGGCCTCAGTGCTACCGGCGAACTTCGCCGAGTTGGGCCGCGATGTCGAGGAGATCGAGCGGGCCGGCGTCGATCGCATCCAGTGGGACGTGATGGACGGGTCGTTCGTGCCGAATCTGACATTCGGTCCGGATGTCATCGCAGCCAACCGCGATCGCACCTCGATCGGGTTCGAAGCCCATCTGATGGTCGACGATCCCGACCCGATGCTGCATCGCTGGGTCGAGGCGGGCTGTGACATCGTGATCGTGCACGCCGAAGCATGCCGCCACCTGCACCGAACCCTGTCCCACATCAGGGATCTGGGCGCCAAGGCCGGAGTCGCCCTCAACCCGGCGACCCCGCTGGCCGCCGCGGCGAACGTGCTCGACCTCACCGACCTGCTGCTGGTGATGACGGTGAATCCCGGCTTCGGCGGCCAGCGTTACCTGGCCGGCATGGAAGCCAAGATCGCCGCCGCCCGCGCGGAGATCGACACCCGGGGATTGGACATCGAATTGGAGGTCGATGGCGGATCGGTGTGGGTACCATCGGGCCGGCCGCCGCGGCCGGCGCCGACGTGTTCTGTGCCGGCTCTGCGCTGTTCAGCGGTCCCGGCACGATGAGCGAACGCGCAGCCGAGCTGCGCACCGCCGCCACGCAACGGGTGGTCGTCCGATGACGTTGGCGCCCAACCACATCGAGGGTACGACCCGAACCAGCGAACTGGACCGACTGGCGATCAACACGGTGCGTTTCCTGTCCGCCGACGGCGTCCAGGCGGCGAACAGCGGCCACCCCGGCCTTCCGCTCGGCGCGGCCGGAATCGGCTGGACCCTGTGGTCACGGCACCTACGCCACGACCCGTCGGACCCCCGATGGCCCGACCGGGACCGGTTCGTGCTGTCGGCCGGACACGGCTCGATGCTGCTGTATTCGCTGCTGCACGTGTTCGGTTACGACATGCCCGTCAGTGAGCTGCGCCGGTTCCGGCAGCTGGGCTCGAGGACGCCTGGACACCCCGAATACGGCCACACCCCCGGTGTGGAGACCACCACCGGCCCGCTGGGTCAAGGCTTGGCCAATGCGGTGGGAATGGCGCTGGCCGAGCGAATGCTGGCCGCCCGCTGCAACACCGACGATCACACCGTCGTCGACCACCGGGTGTGGGCTCTGGTCGGCGACGGCTGCTTGATGGAGGGCATCAGTCACGAAGCCGCCTCGCTGGCCGGCCGCCTGGCGCTGGGCAAGCTGGCGGTGATCTTCGACGACAACGACATCACCATCGACGGGCCGGCCCACCGCAGTTGTGCCGACGACGTGGAAGCCCGGTTCGCCGCGTACGGATGGCATGTGCTGCGGGTCGACGACGGCAACGACGTCCCGGCACTGGACCGCGCGTTCACCCTGGCCCGTGCGCGCGAGGACCGACCGACCTTCATCAGGGTGAAGACGACCATCGGCGACGGCGCCCCCGGTGTCGAAGGCACACCGAAGGCCCACGGCAGCCCACTGGGTCCTGACACGCTCGCCGCGATGCGCTCGCGGCTGGATTGGCCCGATGCCGAATTCCACGTTCCGGCGGCGGTGACCGACACCGCGGCGGCCAGCGCCGCCCAGGGCGAGGCGGCCCGCACCGTGTGGCAGGCGACCTATGCCTCGTGGGCAGCAGCCAATCCTGGCCTGGCCCAACACTTTCCGCTCGACGCTGTCCCGGCCCCGGCGAACCTGGCCGTCCTGGCCGATCAGCTGGCCGGCACCGACAGCCAGAAGATGGCCACCCGCAAGGCATCTGGCGCGGCGTTGACGACGCTGGCCGAGAGCTACCCCGGCCTCGTCGGCGGTTCGGCCGACCTGGCGGCGTCGACCAACACCGCAATCCCCGGCGGTGACGTGGCACCGGGAGAGTTCACCGGGCGCACCATTCACTTCGGGATCCGCGAGCATGCGATGGCGGCCGCGATGAACGGGATCGCCCTGCATGGCGGGCTGCGCCCGTTCGGCAGCACCTTCCTGGTGTTCGCCGACTATCTTCGGCCGGCGCTGCGGCTCTCGGCGCTGATGCGGTTGCCCGTCATCTACGTGTTCACCCACGACTCGGTGCACGTGGGCGAGGACGGCCCGACACACCAGCCGATCGAACAGCTGGAGTCGCTGCGACTGATTCCCGGTCTGACCGTGCTGCGCCCCGCCGATGCGGCCGAGACGGCGCTGGCCTGGGAACTGGCCACCGCCAACCTGGAGGGGCCGACGGCACTGATCCTGTCCCGGCAGGATCTGCCGGCGCTCGGGCCCGCCGGACTCGACGACATGCGCAGCACCGGGACGCGCACCGTCCGCGCCACCATCGGCCGCCCTGTGGTCGTGTTGGCCGCCTCCGGTTCGGAGGTCGCGCTCGCCCTGCAAGCCGCCGACCTGCTCGCCGACCAGGACGTGGCCGCCGAGGTGGTCTCGGTGCTGTGCCGGCGCCGGCTCGAGAACACCCTGAGCAGCGGGTGGCCCGGCGCGACACACCGGTGGTGTGGATCGAGGCGGGTGTGCCGACCGGGTGGCAGGCGATAGCCGGACCGCGCGACGCCGTGGTCGGCATCGACCGCTTCGGCGAGAGTGGACCCGGCACCCAGGTCGCCGAACATCTGGGCCTGTCGGCACAGCATGTGGCGGCCACCGCGCTGCAAACACTGGGCCGCAGCACCGGTATCCCGCCGGACGGCAATGGCTGACAAGATGATTCGGATTCGCCGCGCCTCCCGCGAAGACCGCCGTCGCCCGGTGTTGCTGGCCATCGCCGGGGACAGCGCGGCCGGCAAATCCACGGTGGCCAACGGCATCGTCGATGCTCTCGGTCCGGACCGCTGCGTGGTGTTGTCGACCGATGACTATCACCGCTACGACCGGTACGAGCGCGCGCACAAGCCGTTCACCGCGTTGCATCCCGACTGCCATCACCTGGCCATCCTGGCCCAGCACCTCCAGCTGCTGGCCACCGGACAACCGATCCTCAAGCCGGTCTACGACCACAGCAGCGGCCGACTGATCCGGCCGCAGCTGGTCGAACCCACCGACGTGATCGTGGTCGAGGGCCTGTTACCGCTGCACACCAAGCTGGCCCGGGCCTGCTTCGACGTGACCGTCTATCTAGATCCGCCCGAACACATTCGCCGCAGCTGGAAGGTCGCCCGGGACACCACTTCTCGGGGTTACACCGAGGACCAGGTGCTTGCCGAGCTGGTCGAGCGGGAATCCGAGTCGGTGACGTTCATCCGGCCGCAGCGGGCGCACGCCGACATCGTCGTCCGGTTCGCCCCGATCGAAGCCCGCGACGACCCACCGGACACGCCGCTGTCGGCCTCGCTGCTGCTGCGCACCACGATCGGTCAGCCCGACCTTTCGGAGGTGTTGCACCCGGGCATGGCGCGAACCATCCACATGCGGCTGGCCCGCGACGCCGACGGCAGGCCGGTCGACAGTGTGCACGTGCACGGCTACGCCAATCCGGAGGACAGCGCGACCGCGGAGAAGATGGTGTGGCACGCGCTGGGCCACGATGACATGGCGGTTCCCGACGTGCTGGGCCGCATCGGCGCCGACGAACGCAGCACCCCGCTGGCGATCACCCAGATGCTGCTCCTGCACCACGTGCTGGCCGCGGGCCGTTGACGGGCTCCGGCTCGGGGAATCTTGTGCCCCGCTATCCCCTGATCGGGGGATGCCCGGGTCTGCTCGGCGGGGCCATACTGCCCGCGTGGCCGCAACGTCCGTGGACACCATCGTCCGGAACCGCTCGTTCTGGTGGGACCGGGCGCGCTGTGCGTACGCCGACGTACCGCTGCTCGAAGCGGTCATCTTCGACTTCGACGCCCCACTGGCCGCCACCGAACAAGACGCCCACATGTTCCGCGAGCTGATCTGGAGCCTGCACTGCGGCGGCATCCGGGTCGCGGTCACCGCCGCGGGTCCGCGGGCGCGGATCCAACCGCTGGTGCGGGAGCTGATTGGAGACGGGGTCGTCGAGGTGATGATCACCGCCGAGGACGTGGTGCGGCCCAAACCCGACCCGGAGGTCTACCACCGGGCGCTGTCCGAATTGGGGATCGGTCCGGCCAGCGCCATGGCCGTCGAGCATTCGCCGTCGGGATTTCACACCGCGCGGGCGGCCGGGCTGGCGACGATCGCGGTGACCACCCACGCCATCCGCAGCCAGGACTTCGCCGGCGCGGCGGCCGTGCAGGACAGATATGACTGTGCCGAGCCACTGTCGGCCCACCGATGTCGGCGGTTGCACGAGCGGTGGTGGATCCACCGCGCCCGGCTCAGCGCCTGATCAACCCTGCCCGCAGGCGGCCATCACCAACTCGCGCACCCGCGCGGCATCGGCCTGGCCTTTGGTGGCCTTCATCACCGCGCCCACGATGGCACCCGCGGCCTGCACCTTGCCGCCGCGGATCTTCTCGGCCACATCGGGTTGAGCCTGGAGAGCTTCATCGACGGCGGCCTGGATCAGCGAATCGTCGCGCACCAGGGCCAGGCCCCGATCAGTCATCACCTGCTCGGGCTCACCCTCCCCGGCGAGCACACCCTCGACCACCTGACGGGCCAGCTTGTTCGACAGCTTCCCCTCGTCGACCAACGCCACCACCGTGGCGACCTGGGCCGGGGTGATGGGCAAGTCGGACACCGACACCCCGTCTTCATTGGCCTTCTGCACCAGGAAGTTTCCCCACCAGGCCCGGGCCGACTCACTGGAGGCGCCGGCCGCGACGGTGGCCGCCACCAAGTCGACGGCGCCGGCGTTGACCAGGTCCCGCATGACCTCGTCGGAGATCCCCCAGTCTTGCTGAATTCGCTTGCGCGACAACCACGGAAGCTCAGGGATGGTTCCCCGCAGCCGCTCGACCAGCTCTGCGCTGGGCGCGACCGGTTCCAGATCGGGCTCGGGGAAGTACCGGTAGTCCTCGGCGGTCTCCTTATCGCGCCCCGGCGAGGTGTAGCCGTCCTCGTGGAAGTGTCGGGTCTCCTGGTGGATCTTCCCGCCGTCGACCAGAATGGCTGCCTGACGCCGCATTTCGTAGCGGACGGCGACCTCGACGCTCTTGAGCGAGTTGACGTTCTTGGTCTCGGTGCGGGTGCCGAACTCGCGTTGACCGATCGGCCGCAGCGACACGTTGGCGTCGCAGCGCAACGAGCCCTGGTCCATCCGGACATCGGAGACATCCAGTGCGCGCAGCAAGTCCCGCAGGGCCGTGACATAGGCGCGGGCCACCTCGGGAGCGCGTTCACCGGCGCCCTCGATGGGCTTGGTGACGATCTCGATCAGCGGCACGCCGGCGCGGTTGACGTCCAGCAACGAGGTGGTGGCCCCGTGGATGCGGCCGGTGTCGCTGCCGACGTGGGTCAGCTTGCCGGTGTCCTCCTCCATGTGGGCGCGTTCGATCTCGATCCGGAAGGTGGTGCCGTCGTCCAGTGGGACGTCGAGGTACCCGTTGAACGCGATCGGCTCGTCGTACTGCGAGATCTGATAGTTCTTCGGTTGGTCGGGATAGAAGTAGTTCTTCCGCGCGAATCGGCACCACGGCGCGATCTCGCAGTTCAGCGCGAGGCCGATCCGGATGGCCGACTCGACGGCGGCCTCGTTGAGCACCGGCAGGGCACCTGGCAGACCGAGGCACACCGGGCACACCTGGGTGTTGGGTTCGGCACCGAAGGTGGTCGAACACGGGCAGAACATCTTGGTGGCCGTCGACAGCTCGACGTGTACCTCCAGGCCCAGCACCGGGTCGAAGCGGGCGACGACGTCGTCGTAGTCGAGCAGGTCGGCCTGCGCGGCAGCGGTCATACCGTCAATCCTAGTGGGGTCGCTTTTGCGCGCCCGACCTGACGAGCAGACGCAGAATCGCACCCGGCAGTCCGGACTCATGCGATTCTGTGTCTGCTCGCCAGCACCCTCGCCGCGACCTACCTCGACGGCCGACTAGGGGTGGTTGTGGGCGCCGTGCCCGCGTGTTCAGATGGCTTGATGAAGAAGCTGATCAATGATCCCGCCGACGTCGTCGAGGAAGCGCTTCTGGGTATCGAGGCCGCGCACGGCGACCGGGTGCGGATCGACCACGACAACCGGGTGATCTTTCGCAGGGACGCGCCGATCAGCGGCAAGGTCGGTCTCGTTTCGGGCGGCGGCTCCGGCCACGAACCGCTGCACGGCGGCTTCGTGGGGCCAGGCATGCTCGATGCGGCGTGCACCGGCGCGGTGTTCACCTCCCCGGTGCCTGACCAGATGGTCGCCGCCACCACGGGCGTCGACGGTGGGGCCGGGGTGCTGCACATTGTGAAGAACTACACCGGCGACGTGATGAACTTCGAGATGGCAGCCGAACTCGTCGCAGCCGAAACCGGAATAGAGGTGGCGGCTGTGGTCACCAACGACGATGTCGCGGTGCAGGACAGCCTCTATACGGCCGGCCGGCGCGGGGTCGGTGCGACGGTGTTGCTGGAGAAGATCGCCGGCGCCGCCGCCGAGGAGGGCCGGCCGTTGGCCGCGGTGGCCGACATCGCGCGCAAAGTCAACGCACAGAGCCGCAGCATGGGAGTGGCACTCACGTCGTGCACCGTCCCCGCGGCCGGTAAACCGACTTTCGAGCTCGGTGAGAACGAGATGGAGCTCGGAATCGGCATCCACGGCGAGCCGGGCCGAAAGCGGGTACCGCTCGAGCCGGCCCGACAGGTCGCCACGATGCTGGTCGAACCGATCCTGGCAGACCTGCCGTTCGGTCCGGACGAACCGGTGCTGGCGTTCGTCAACGGTATGGGCGGCACCCCGCTGATCGAGCTGTACGTGATGTACCACGAGGTGGCACAGCTGCTGGAGAAGGCGGGGATCACGATCGCACGCTCGCTGGTCGGCAACTACATCACCTCGTTGGAGATGGCGGGCTGCTCGGTCACCCTGCTCAAAGTCGACGACGAATTGGTCCGGCTTTGGGATGCCCCAGTCAACACCCCGGGTCTGCGCTGGGGTGCCTGAGCCGTGGCCACTGCACTGACCGTCGACGATTTCGCCCGCTGGCTGCGGACCTTCGCTACCGCCGTCCATGACAATGCCGCGCTGTTGACCGAACTGGACTCGGCCATCGGCGATGCCGACCACGGCAGCAATATGGACCGCGGGATGGCGGCGGTCGTCGCCCTGCTGGACCAGACACCGTTCGAGCGTCCTGACGAATTGTGCAAGAAGACCGGCATGACCCTGGTCAGCACCGTCGGCGGCGCCAGCGGCCCGCTGTACGGGACGTTCTTCCTGCGACTGGGCGCGGCCCTGGGTGTCGACGTCGTCGACGCGCCGGCGTTCGGGGCTGCTCTGCGCGCCGGGGTACAGGGCGTACAGGCCCGCGGCAAGGCCGAAATCGATGACAAGACGATGTACGACGCGCTGGCCGCCGCGTCGGCCGCCTACGACGGCGCCGCCGAGACCGGATTCCGCGCGGCACTGGCGGCCGCGGCGGCGGCCGCCGCGGCGGAGCGGGACCGCATCACCCCACTGGTCGCCCGCAAGGGCCGGGCCAGCTATCTCGGGGAGCGCAGCGCCGACCATCAGGATCCGGGCGCGACCAGCGCCACCCTGCTGCTGGAATCCGCGACGGCGATGCTGCCGTGATCGGGTTGGTGGTGGTCTCGCACAGCCGCGCGCTTGCCGACGCCGCCGTCGCGTTGGCCACCGAGATGGCTCCCGACACCCGCCCGACCGTGACCGTGGCCGCCGGATTGGACGCCACCACGTTCGGCACCGACGCCACCGCGGTCGCATCGGCCATCGAGCGCGCCGACAGCCCCGACGGCGTGCTGGTACTGATGGATCTGGGCAGCGCGGTGATGTCGGCGGAGCTGGCCCTGGAACTGCTCGACGAGGACATCGCGGGCCGGGTCACGCTGTGCTCGGCGCCGTTGGTCGAGGGTTTGGTCGCCGCGGTGGTCACCGCCGCGGCCGGCGCACCCGTGCAGGCCGTCGCCGCGGAGGCGCTGCGCGGGTTGTCCGCCAAACAGCAACACCTCGGCGACACCGCACCCGCCGCCACCGAACCCGGCCCGGCCGTGGCGGATGTATCGCGCGATGTGGAAGTGGCGAATGCCAATGGGTTTCACGCCCGACCAGCAGCCAGGCTGGTCGCCAAGCTCAGCGAGTTCGACGCCACGGTGACCATCACCAACGTCACCCGTGACGTCGGCCCGGTAACCGCCGACAGCATGATCATGCTTGTGAGCCTCGACAGCCGGGCAGGCGATCAGCTTCGGTCAGCGGCAACGGCCCTGCGGCCGCGGAAGCCGTGGCGGCGGTCGTAGAGTTCGTTGCCGCGGGGATGGGCGACTAGACCGCTGCGCCGAACTCGACGAAATGGCGGGTTTTACTCGATCTTTCGCAACCGTTTGTCGGTTTCGGCGCACAGGAACGGTCAGCCGAAGAAGGCCGCCGCGTCGTCGTAGCGGGACTGCGGCACCAGCTTGAGCTGCTGAACGGCGTCGGCGAGCGGCACCCGGCCGATGTCCTGGCCGCGCAGCGACACCATCATGCCGTACTCGCCGGCATGGGCGGCGTCGGCGGCGTTGACCCGAACCGGGTGGCCAACACGCGGTCATAGGCCGTCGGGGTGCCGCCGCGCTGGACGTGGCCGAGCACGGTGACCCGCACTTCCTTCTTGATCCGCTTCTCCACCTCGACGGCCAGCTGCTGGGCCACCCCGGTGAACCGCTCGTGGCCGAACTCGTCCACCCCACCGGAGCGCAGCTGCATCGAGCCTTCGGCGGGCTTGGCGCCCTCGGCGACCACGATGATGAAGCTCGACTCGCCGCGCTGGAACCGCTTCTTGACCAGCCGGCACACCTCTTCGACGTCGAAGGGCTGCTCGGGATGAGCGTCATGTGCGCACCGGAGGCCAACCCGGCGCTGAGCGCGATCCAGCCGGCGTGCCGGCCCATCACCTCCACCAGCATCACCCGTTGATGGGATTCGGCGGTGCTGTGCAACCGGTCGATGGCATCGGTGGCGATCTGCAGCGCGGTGTCGTGGCCGAACGTGACATCGGTGCAGTCGATGTCGTTGTCGATCGTCTTGGGCACGCCCACCACCGGCACGCCCTCCTCGGACAGCCAGTGCGCCGCGGTCAGCGTGCCCTCACCGCCGATCGGATCAGCACGTCGATCCCGTTGTCCTCCAACGTCTGCTTGATGTCGTCAAGGCCGGCGCGCAATTTGTCCGGGTTGGTCCGCGCGGTGCCCAGCATGGTGCCACCCTTGGCCAGCAGCCGGTTGTTGCGATCGTCGTTGTGCAACTGGATCCGACGGTCCTCCAGCAGGCCGCGCCAGCCGTCGAGGAAACCGACCACCGACGAGCCGTAACGGGCGTCGCAGGTCCGCACGACCGCACGGATCACGGCGTTGAGGCCGGGACAGTCACCGCCGCCGGTGAGCACTCCGATTCGCATGCGTCCTATCCTGCCCCGTCAGATCGCCGTTGGCAGCGGACTCCGAGCAGCCTCATAGGCCGCGCCCACCCGGTAGAGCCGATCATCGGCCAGCGCCGGAGCCATGATCTGCAGTCCGACCGGCAGATTGTCGTCGGCGGACAGTCCCGACGGCACCGACATTCCGCAGTGACCGGCCAGGTTCAGCGGCAGCGTGCACAGGTCGAACAGGTACATCGCCAGCGGGTCGTCGACCTTCTCGCCGAGCCGGAACGCGGTGGTGGGCGTCGCCGGCGACACCAGTACGTCGACCTGTTGGTAGGCGTTGTCCAGGTCGTTCGCGATCAGGGTGCGGACCTTCTGCGCCTGGTTGTAGTAGGCGTCGTAGTAGCCGGCCGACAGCGCATACGTGCCAATCATGATGCGGCGCTTGACTTCCGGACCGAATCCGGCGGCGCGGGTCAGGGCCATCACTTCCTCGGCGCTATGCGTGCCGTCGTCGCCGACCCGCAGGCCGTAGCGCATGGCGTCGAATCGGGCCAGGTTGCTCGACACCTCCGACGGCAGGATCAGGTAGTAGGCGGACAACGAATAATCCAGGTGCGGGCAGTCGACCTCGACGACATCGGCGCCCAGGGCACCCAACTGCTCGACGGCCGCATTGAACGAATCCAGCACTCCGGGCTGATAACCCTCGCCGCTGCGCAGCTGCTTGACCACACCGACCCGCACCCCGGACAAGTCGCCACCGGCGCCGCGGCGCGCTGCGGCGACGACGTCGGGAACCTGCGCCTGTACCGACGTGGAGTCACGGGGGTCGTGCCCGGCGATCACCGCGTGCAGCAGCGCGGTGTCGAGCACCGTACGGGCGCAGGGCCCGCCCTGATCCAACGACGAGGCGCAGGCCACCAGCCCGTACCGGGACACCGTCCCGTAGGTGGGCTTGACCCCCACCGTCGCGGTCAGCGCCGCGGGCTGACGGATCGACCCGCCGGTGTCCGAACCCAGCGCCAGCGGCGCCTGGAAGGCGGCCAGCGCGGCCGCACTTCCCCCGCCGGATCCACCGGGAACCCGGTCGGTGTCCCACGGGTTGCGGGTGGGGCCGTAGGCGGAGTTCTCCGTCGAGCTGCCCATGGCGAACTCGTCCATGTTCGTCTTACCCAAAATCGGGATCCCGGCAGCCCGCACCCGGGCGGTCACCGTCGCGTCGTAGGGCGACATCCAGCCCTCGAGGATCTTCGACCCGCAGGTGGTGGGCATGTCGGTGGTGGTGAAGACGTCCTTGAGGGCCAGCGGCACCCCGGCCAGCGGGGAGGGCAGCTCGTCCCCGGCGGCCACGGCGGCGTCGATGCGCGCCGCACTGGCCAGCGCCTCGTCACCCGCGACGTGCAGGAAGGCATGGTAGCGCTCGTCGGTGGCGGCGATCTGGTCCAGGCAGGCCTGGGTGACCTCGACCGAGGACACTTCCTTGGTCGAGATCTTGCGCCCCAGCGTGGCCGCGTCGAGGCGGATCAGCTCGCTCATCTACTCCGCCTCCCCAAGGATCTGCGGCACCGCGAACCGGCCCTCGGCCGCGGCTGGCGCCTCGGCCAGTGCCTGCTCCTGGGTCAGGCACGGCTCGACCACGTCGGGCCTGGTCACGTTGACATCCTTCAACGGGTTGCCGGTGGGCTTCACATCGGTGACGTCGACGGCCTGGATCTGGCTGACATGGCCCAGGATGGCGTCGAGCTGGCCGGCGAAGCTGTCGAGTTCGTGGTCGGTCAACGCCAGCCGGGCCAACTTGGCCAGCCGGGCAACCTCATCGCTGGAGATCTGGGACACGGTGCTCAAGCCTAGAGGGCCCCCTCCCCTACCGAGACCGCAGGTGGGTGCGGACAAAGCCCGCAACAACGGCTGTCCGGGGCGAATCTGCCGGAATGCTGAGTTTCCCCGGCTGTGCAACAGTGTCCGCGTGCCTTCGTATCTGCTGCGGGTCCAGCTGGTCGACCGCCCGGGTAGCCTCGGGTCGCTCGCGGTGGCCCTGGGTACGGTCGGCGCCGACATCCTGTCGCTCGACGTCGTCGAGCGGGGTTCGGGGTACGCGATCGACGATCTGGTGGTCGAACTGCCGCACGGCTCGATGCCCGACATGCTGATCACCGCCGCCGAGCGGCTCGAGGGGGTTCGGGTGGACACCATCCGGCCGCACACCGGCCTGCTGGAGGCGCACCGCGAGCTGGAACTGATCGATCACATCGCCGCCGCCGGCGACCGGGCGGCCAAGCTGCAGGTGCTCGCCGACGAGGCGCCGCGGGTGCTGCGGGTGGGCTGGTGCACGGTGGCGCGCATGTCGGATTCCGGACTGGAGCGCATCGTGGGCAGCCCGGGCGCGCCCGAGACCCCGGCGACCTCCGCGCCGTGGTTGCCGATCGCCCACGCCGAAGCACTCGACGGGGACGCCGACTGGGTGCCGCAGCTGTGGCAGGACATGGACACCACGCTGGCGGCCGCGCCACTGGGCGACCCGAACACCGCGGTGCTGCTGGGCCGGCCCGGTGGGCCGTTGTTCCGGCCGTCGGAGGTCGCCCGCCTGGGTTATCTGGCCGGCATCGTGGCGACCATCCTGCGCTGAGTCAGGTCTGCCCCTCGGCCTGCGGTGGGCCATCAGCCAGCAGCGCGCGAAAACCGTCCTCGTCGAGGATGGGCACCCCCAGTTCGACGGCCTTGTCGTATTTCGATCCCGGCGAATCACCGGCCACCACGAACGACGTCTTCTTCGACACCGAGCCGGCCGCCTTACCGCCGCGGGCGATGATGGCCTCCTTGGCCTCGTCCCGGGAGAAGCCCGGCAACGATCCGGTCACCACGATCGAAAGTCCTTGCAGCGTCGGGGTTATGCCGCTGTCGCGTTCATCTTCCATCCGCACGCCGGCGGCCCGCCACTTGTCGACGATCGCCCGGTGCCAGTCGACCTCGAACCACTCCATCAACGCCGCGGCGATGGTCGGACCGACACCCTCGACGTCGGCGAGCTGCTCCTCGGAGGCCGCCATGATCGCCTCCAGGCTGCCGAACGCGGTGGCCAGCGCACGCGCCGCAGTCGGGCCGACGTGCCGGATGGACAAGGCGACCAGGATGCGCCACAGCGGCCGGTCCTTGGCCTGTTCAAGGTTGGCCAGCAGGCGCGCGCCGTTGGCCGACAACGCGCCGCTCTTGGTCCGGAAGAAATCGGAGGTGAGCAGGTCCTCGGCGGTCAGGGTGAACAGGTCGCCCTCGTCGACGATGACCTTGGCGTCCAGCAGCGCGGTGGCCGCCTCGTAACCCAGGCCCTCGATATCGAGGCCACCGCGGCCGGCGAGGTGGAACACCCGCTCGCGCAGCTGGGCCGGGCAGGACCGGGCATTGGGGCAGCGGATGTCGACGTCGCCCTCCTTGGCCGGGCCAGCGGCGTGCCGCACTCCGGGCAGTGGGTGGGCATCACGAACTCACGTTCGGTGCCGTCGCGCAGGTCGACGACGGGCCCGAGCACCTCCGGAATCACGTCGCCGGCCTTGCGGATCATCACGGTGTCCCCGATCAGCACACCCTTGCGCTTGACCTCGGATCCGTTGTGCAGGGTGGCCATGCCGACCGTCGATCCGGCGATCTTCACCGGGGTCATCACCGCGAACGGGGTTACTCGTCCGGTACGCCCGACGTTGACCTGGATGTCGAGCAGCTTGGTCTGCGCTTCCTCGGGCGGGTACTTGTACGCCACCGCCCATCGTGGGGTGCGTGAGGTGGCACCCAGGCGCCGCTGCAGCGCGAAATCGTCGACTTTGACCACGATTCCGTCGATCTCGTGCTCGATCTCGTGGCGGCGTTCACCCCAGTAGCTGATCTTGTCCTGCACGGCTTTGAGACCCTGCACTCGCGTGGTGTGCTCGGAGACCGGCAAGCCCCAGGCCTTCAGGGCGAAGTAGGCGTCGTGCAGGGTGGCCGGGTTGAAGTTTTCGGTATAGCCCAGACCGTGGCAGATCATCCGCAACGGCCGGCGGGCGGTCACCGCGGGGTTCTTCTGCCGCAGCGAGCCGGCCGCACTGTTGCGCGGATTGGCGAACGGATCCTTGCCCTCGGCGACCAGGCTGGCGTTCAGGTTCTCGAAGTCGGCCAACATGAAGAACACTTCGCCACGCACCTCGAGCACGTCGGGAATCGGGAAATCCGGTGACTCCCTCAAGGTTTCGGGAATGTCATCGATGGTCCGCGCGTTGTTGGTGACGTCTTCGCCGACCCTGCCGTCGCCGCGGGTAGCCGCCCGATCCAGGCGCCCGGATCGGTAGACCAGGGCCAGCGCCACCCCGTCGACCTTCAGCTCGCACAGGTAGTGCGGTGCGGCGCCGATCTCGTTCTCCACCCGGACCGACCAGGCTTCCAATTCCTCGGTGTTGAACACGTCCTCGAGGGACAGCATCCGCTCCAGGTGCGCGGCCTCGGTGAAGTCGGTGGCGAAGCCGGCGCCGCCGACCAACTGGGTCGGCGAGTCGGCCACCCGCAGCTCGGGGTAGCGCTCCTCGAGGGCGAGGAGTTCGTTGAACAGCTTGTCGAAGTCGGCGTCGGAGATGATCGGCGCGTCTTTGATGTAGTACCGGAACTGATGCTCGCGCACCTCGTCGGCCAGCTCCTGCCAGCGCCGACGGACATCCGGATCGATGGGATCAGCGTCGGGATCGGACGTCTCGGGAGCCACTGTTGCAGGTTAATCGAGGGCTCCGACGACGTTCAGCCGTGGCAGGGTTGAGCCATGCCGCACCCGATCATGTTCGACGACGATGACCCGGTCCTGGCACAGCTACGCTCGATCGCGCTCGGCTTTCCGGAGGCGACGGAGAAGATCTCCCACGGCCGGCCGACGTTCTGCGCACCCAAGATGTTCGCGGTGTACGGCGGCAGCCGCAAGAACAGCAGCGGCCCGATGACGCGGTATGACCACGCGCTGCTGGTCAAGGTCGACGACAGCGAGCGGCCGGCGTTACAGCAGGACCGACGGTTCTTCTTCCCCGCCTACCTGGGCCCGTTCGGCTGGCTGGGCCTGGATTTGGATGCCGCCGCGGTCGACTGGTCCGAGGTGACCGAATTGATCGACGCCTCGTTCCGGCTGCAGGCACCGGCTCGGCTGATCCGCCGCCTCGACGGCTAACCGGCCAGCGACAGCTCGGGTTGCTCGACGGGCCGTGGCCGCGCCAGGTTGGCGCGCAGCACCCGGGCCAGGATCGACGGCCGCATCAGCCGGGTGGGGGCATCGAGCATTCCGGTCACCCGGAAGAACTGTTCGGCGACCACCTGGTCGGTCTCGATCGCGGTCAGCACCCGGTCGAGGAACCTGATGCTCAGACGGGTCCCGATCGGCCGCTGCCCGGCGACCTCGGGCAGCGCCAGGTCGGCGTTGACCGCACTGCGCCAAGCCACCGCGATGGCCTTGGCGCTGGCCTGGTGGAAACGGTGTGGCAGGTCTCGGTCGCCGCGATGCAGACACCGACGCAGCGCGACCGCGTCCAACGCGGCCACCGACATCCCCTGGCCGTAGATCGGGTTGAAGCTGCACACTGCGTCCCCGGTGACCACCAGCCCGTCGGGAAACCGCACCAGCCGGTCGTAGCGCCGCCAGCGGCTCGACGGCACCCGGTAGTGCGCGGTCTTGCCGACCGGTTCGGCGTCCAGCAGGGCGGCCCGGATGTGCGCGGGAACCCGGCGCAACGCGATCACCAGCATGTCGGCGAAGCTGTCGGCCGGCTGCTGACCCGCCATCGCGCCGACCGTCATCAACCAACTGCCGTTCTCGTGGCCGATCAGGGCGACGGTACTGAGATCACCCGGTCTGGGGAACATGGCCACCATGTGTTCGGCGATCGCACCGGGCGCCACCTGCAGCCACTGGCTGGTGTAGGCGAGGTTGACCACGAGTTCATCCTCGGTCGGTGGGTCGAATCCCAGCTGCTCGAGGAAGAACGGGACACGCGACCCGCGGCCGGTCGCGTCGATGACCAGATCGGCACCCAGGACGGAGTTCGTGGCGACATCGCGACCGGCAAGCAGCACACCGGTCACCCGCCGGCTGTCCTGCGACGAGGTCAGGCCGACGACATCGTGGCCGCCCAGCACTGTCACATTGGGAAGCATCGACAAGCGCTGCAGCACATGCCAATCCAAGAATGCACGACTCGGCAAATACGACGCGGTCAAGCCGGCCATCCGCCCGGACCGCACGAACGTGTGGCCGCCGTATTCGAGCAGCACCCTGGCCAGGTCACCGTCATCCCATACCGGGCTGCCGTCGGCGGCCAGCTCGGCGAGAATGCCGGGAAACAACTCGTCGACCACAGCCGCGCCGCCAGCCTGCAGGACGTGGCCATGCCTCCCCTGCGGCACACCCCGCCGGTTCAGCGGCTGCGCCGGCGGCATGTCCCGGTCGATCACCGTGACCGTTCGGTAGTGTTCGGCGGCCACCCGAGCCGCGAGCATGCCCGCCATGCTGGATCCCAGCACCACAGCGCGTTCCCCGAGTACCGCCATATCGCACCCCCTGCGACATGTGGTGCGACCCATGCACCCACTACCGACAACGCTAGGTCCGCCGACGCGATTCGCCACGAGTAGCGGGCCACTCGAATCGGTTCTGCGACTACGCGATCCTCGGCTAGATGGCGTCGGGGTCCTGGGCCAGACCGTCGGCGGCGCGCTGAGCCAGCTCGACCGCGATCCGGGCCCACCCGCCGGTCGCGCCGGCCAGTCCGCAACTCGGGCTGACCCCGATCCGGTCCCGGAGCGTCGCGCGGGCAAAGCCGATCCGGTCGGTGATCGCCGCTGCCGCGGCGGCCACTTCCTCGGCCGACGGCCGTTGCGGCGGAGCACTCGCGGGCACCAGCCCGAGCACCGCGGCACGCCCGGAGTCCAGGAACTCCCCCAGCCCGTCCAGATCGCCATCCCCGAACGAGTCGACATCCACGGCCACCGCATGGATTGCGGTGCGCCGCAGCATATCCCACGGCAGTTCGGCGGCGCAGCTGTGCAACACCACCGCGGTGTCCGCCGCCGCCACGCACTCGTCGATCAGGGCGACGGCCACCGCCTCGTCGACCGGGTGAACCGGGCTCAGCGCGGTCACCCCGCTCAGCCGCCCGGCCAGCGCAGCGGGCAGCACGGGCTCGTCGAACTGCACCACCACCGTCGTGTCCAGCCGGCGCGCCAGCTCGGCTCGGTGCCGCGCCACCCCTTCGGCCAGAGAGGACGTCAGATCGCGAACCGCACCCGCGTCGGTGATGGCCCGGTGCCCGTTGGGCAGCTCGAGCTGGGCGGCCAGCGTGATAGGCCCCGGCGCCTGCACCTTGACGCTGCGCTGCGAACCCGGCCCGCCGGCCTTCTCCCAAGCCTCTTCGAATGCGTCGACGTCCTCACCCAGCAGGCTGATCGCACGGCGGGTGACCGCGCCGGGGCGGGCCGCGATGCGGTAGCCGCGCGGCACGGTGTCGATGGCGATGTCGACCAGCAGCGCCCCGGCCCGCCCGATCAGATCGGCCCCCACACCCCGGGCCGGCAGCTCGATCAGGTGCGGCAGCTGATGCAACTCCCCGACCACGATCTCGGCGGCCTCGCGCGGCGCCGAACCGGGCCACGATCCGATCCCGGTGGCCGCGGCGAAAACATTCACCGCCAAACCGTATTGGACGACCCGGCCGGCGTCCCCAGCCGGGGGCCTACCGTGGTGTCATGACGGCGCCGACGGCACTGGTGTGCGGCGTGGTGGCCGCCCTGCTGACCGGCTGCACCCAGTGGGTCGCCGGAGCGCCGCTGCGGGCCGCGAGCGAGCCGGCCTTCCACCCGCCGGGCATCGTCGACGTCGACCAGGTGCTGTTGACCCAGGCCCAGATGCGCGCGATCACCGGCGGGGGCCCCGAGCTGACCGTCATCCCCAGCATGGACGGCAAATCCCCGGTGGACATCGACTCGCTGGCCGAATCGGTTCCCCGTGACTGCCGTTTCCTGTTCGCCGAGAGCGACGTGTTCGGCACCGCGGTCGACGACTTTCACAAGACCAGCTTTCAATACCCGCCCCGGCGGGCGCTGATCTCGGAGGCGGCCGCCGCCTACCGGGACGACGCCACCGCCCAGCAGACCTTCAACACCCTGTCGACCACGGTGAATCGTTGCGCCGCAGGGCCATTCGGTCACTATCTGGTGGGCAAGGTCCGTGCCGCCACCGATTCGCTACATACCCGCCCCGGCCGATGCGGACGCGACTATCAACTCAAATCGACGGTGCTGGTGGAGGTGACGTTCTGCGCGTTCCCGGAATCGGTGCCCGCGACCGTCATGGCCAATATCGTCAGCAAGATCCCGAACGGCTGATCGTCGCGCTGGCGACCACCTCGTCGCCGGCCGGATCGGGACGGTAGAGCACCATGGTCTGGCCCGCCGCCACCCCGCGCAGCGGCGTACGCAGCGCCACCGTCAGCTCGTCGCCGACCAGTTCGGCCACACCCGGCACCACCTCGCCGTGTGCGCGCACCTGGACTTCGCATTCGATCGGTCCCCGAGTCGGCGCACCGGAGGTGAACACCGGACGCACCCCGGTCAGCGAGCGCACGTCCAGGTCAGCGGCCGCGCCGACCCGCACAGTCTGGGAGTCGGCGTCGATCGCGGTCACGTACCGCGGTGTGCCGTCCGGCCCGGGACCGGCGATGCCCAACCCCTTGCGCTGCCCGATGGTGAAACCATGCACCCCGTCATGTTCGGCGAGCACCGCGCCGGTCGCGTCGTCGACGACGGTGCCCCGGCGCACGCCGATCCGCGCGCCGAGGAACGCCCGGGTGTCACCGGAGGGGATGAAGCAGATGTCGTGGCTGTCCGGCTTCTCGGCCACCGCAAGACCGCGGCCGGCGGCCTCGTCCCGGATCGCCGGCTTGGGGGTGTCGCCGATCGGGAAGGCGGCATGCCGAAGCTGCTGGGCGGTGAGGACACCGAGCACATAGGACTGGTCCTTGTCACGGTCGACGGCCCGGCGCAGCCTGCCCTCGGCCAGCCGGGCGTAGTGGCCGGTGGCCACCGCGTCGAAGCCCAGCGCGAGCGCCTTGGCGGCCAGCGCGGAGAACTTGATCTTCTCGTTGCAGCGCACACAGGGGTTGGGGGTTTCCCCGCGCTCGTAGGAGGAGACGAAGTCGTCGATGACGTCCTCGGCGAACTTGTCGGCGAAGTCCCAGACGTAGAACGGGATTCCCAGCACGTCGGCGACGCGGCGAGCGTCGCCGGCGTCTTCCTTGGAGCAGCAGCCCCGAGAACCGGTGCGCAGGGTGCCGGGCGAGCGGGACAGCGCCAGGTGCACGCCCACGACCTCGTGCCCGGCGTCGACCATGCGGGCGGCGGCCACCGACGAATCGACGCCACCGCTCATGGCGGCAAGCACCCTCATCGCAGACCACCCAAAGCAGAACTGGCCAGCGCGGCCTGGCGGGCCCGCTCGACGGCGGCGGGCAGCACCCGCAGTGCCGCGTCGACGTCGGACTCGGTGCTGGTGTGACCCAGCGACAGGCGCAGCGAGCCGCGGGCGGCGTCGGCATCGGCTCCCATGGCGAGCAGCACATGCGACGGCTGGGCGACCCCGGCCGTGCACGCCGATCCGGTGGAACACTCGACGCCGTTGGCGTCCAACAACATCAGCAGGGAATCACCTTCGCAACCGCGGAACGTGAAGTGGGCGTTGCCCGGCAACCGCTGCACTCCCCTGGCGCCGTTGAGGTGGGTGTCTGCGACGGAGTCCAGGACGCCGGCCACCAGGCGGTCGCGCAGGGCACGCAACCGGGCGCCGGTCGCGTCGAGGTTCTGCACAGCGATGTCGGCGGCCACCGCCATCGCCACCGCGCCGGCGACATGCGGGGTGCCGGAGCGGACGTCGCGCTCCTGCCCACCGCCGTGCAGTAGCGGGACACACGCGGTGGTGCGGCGCAGCAGCAGCGCACCCACACCGGTCGGTCCACCGAATTTGTGGGCGGTGATGCTCATCGCCGAGAGGTTGGAGCCGGCGAAGTCGACCGGAATCTGGCCGACGGCCTGAACGGCATCGCTGTGGATCGGGACGTCGAACTCGGCGGCGACCGCGGCGAGTTCGGCGATCGGCATGATGGTGCCGACCTCGTTGTTGGCCCACATCACCGTGATCAACGCCACGTCGTCGTGGTCGCGCAGCGCAGCGCGCAGCGCGGCGGCCGTCACCGATCCGTCGGATTCGGTGGGCAGGAACGTCAGCTCGGCGCCCTCGTGCTCGGCCAGCCAGGTGACCGCGTCGAGGACCGCATGATGCTCGACCGCGGTCGTGACGATGCGCCGCCGTCGCGGATCCGCGTCTCGCCGGGCCCAGTAGATGCCCTTGACCGCGATGTTGTCACTTTCCGTGCCGCCGGCGGTGAACAGGATCTCCGACGGGCGCGCGCCGAGCCGGGCGGCGATGCTCTCGCGGGCCTCTTCCATCCGGCGGCGCGCATCACGGCCCGAGGTGTGCAGCGAGGACGCATTGCCGACGGTGCCCAGCGCAGCCGCCATCGCCTCGATGGCAGCGGGATACATCGGGGTCGTGGCAGCGTGGTCGAGATACACCTGGTCGGTGGTCGGGCTCATGGCCTGTCCAGGATACCGGCAGGCCGGTGATGGCCCCGACCAGTCGAATGCGGGGTGCTCAGCCCGCCAACGCGTGGGCGTGCGCGTGGGTGTCCTCGAAGTGCAGCGCGACCTGCCCGCGCACCGCCACCTCGCAGCGCGCGGACAGCTCGCGGCGGTCGTCGCCGGGCAGCTCCAGCGACGCCACCTGGATGTCGACCACCGTCAGCCGGGCCCGCACCGTCCGGCTCAGCGACTGCCACAACGAGTCGTCACCGACGAAGGCCGCCACCGTCGAGGGCCGCCCGTCGCGGTGGTGATAGGTCAGCCGCAGCGGCTGCACAGGGCGACCGGCGTCGACGGCGGCCTGGAACATCGCCGGCCGGAACCGCCCGTAGGCCAGGCCGCACCAGGTGGTTCCTTCCGGGAACGCGACCACCGTCTGCCCGTTGCGTAGTCGGTCGGCGACGGCCGTCACCACCTGCGGCAGCCGGCGCAGGCTGGCCCGGTCGATCGGGATCACCTTCATGATGCGGGCGGCCAGCCCCACCGCGGGCCAGTCGACGAGGTCGGCGCGCGCGACGAACGAGCCCGGCAGCACCGAGCCGATGACGAAGATGTCGATCCAGGAAACGTGTCCGCTGACCACCAGGACGCCTCGCAGGTTGCGAATCGGCCCGCCCGACACCGTGATTCGCACACCGAGGCAGCGCAGGAAGGCTCGGCAGTACAGTCGCTGCACCCGCCCGCGGCCCGGGACGGGCAGGGCCAGCAGCGGCACCAGCGGCAGGACCAGCAGCACCATGGTGATGCGCAGGCCGGCGCGCAGTGCGACCGCGACCCGCCGTCCCGGCGCGGCGCCGCCGGCGCGCACGCAGCTGTCGTCGCACAGCGCCCGGGGCAGCCAGGCGTGCTCGTGGGTGCTCACCGGTCTCCTCCGATGCCGTCGACCACGTCGGCAGCCGCCGACACCGAACGCAGCCGAGCCAGGTAGCGGGTGTCGGCATGCCGCTTGTCCAGCAACGCGGGGAAGTCACCGACGCCGAAGTCCGGGTCGTGGGCTGGTTCGCCACAAACCCGCGCACCCAGGCGCAGATAGCCGCGCATCAACGGCGGAATGGTGGGCCGCGCCGGCGGTTCGATGTCGTCGAGGCCGCACCCGTTCAGGACGACCGGGCGGTACGGGTAGACGGTGTGCTCCGGCGCCGCGGCATGCCGGCGCAGGACGAAGTCGCGAACGCCGCGGACCTGACTGCCCGGAGCACCGTCCTGTGGATGAGTGGGCACCGAGACGCACCCGGTGACGTAGTCGTAGCCGCAGCGGTCCAGGTAGGCCAGGATCCCGGCCCACATGAGCAGCACCACCGCACCGTTGCGGTGGTCGGCGCGCACCACCGCGCGACCCATCTCCACCAGGGACGGACGTAGTTCGTCCAATGCACTGACGTCGAATTCGGTTGCGGTATACAGACTTCCGGCCGCAATGGCACCGGGCGGCGGTAGCATCCGGTAGCACCCGACCAGCTCGCCCGAGGTGTCCTCGCGCACCAGCAGATGGTCGCAGAACTCGTCGAACCGGTCGGCGTCCCGGCCGTCGCTCTCGGCGGGCAGGGCGAAGCCCGGCTCGGTGGTGAACACCTGATAACGCAGCCGCTGGGCGGCGTCGATCAGGGCCGGGTCGGTGGACAGCAGCAGCGAGTAGCGCGGGCCGCGCAGTGCGGCGGTGTCGTTCCGGTCAGGGGCTATGAGTACAGAGGCAGTGCTCATAGCGCAACGGTCGCCGAGGCGTTCAGCGGGATGTCAACGCCTGCGTGACGTGTTAGTGCACGCTGCATGACGAATAAAAACTGACCACGAACAGACACAAACGCCCCCGAACACTCAGCGTGTCGGAGGCGTTTGCGTCTGCTCGCGCAGGAAAAACTAGCCCTTGCGCGCCTTGACCGCGTCGGTCAGCTGCGGCGTGACGTTGAACAGGTCGCCCACGATGCCGTAGTCGGCGATCTCGAAGATCGGGGCTTCCTCGTCCTTGTTCACCGCGACGATGGTCTTCGACGTCTGCATACCGGCCCGGTGCTGGATCGCGCCGGAGATGCCCAGGGCGATGTACAGCTGCGGCGACACGGTCTTGCCGGTCTGACCCACCTGGAACTGGCCCGGGTAGTAGCCGGAGTCGACGGCCGCGCGCGAAGCACCCACGGCGCCGCCGAGGGAGTCCGCGAGGTCCTCGACCACCGAGAACTTCTCGGCGCTGCCCACGCCGCGGCCGCCGGCGACCACGACGCTGGCCTCGGTCAGCTCCGGGCGATCACCGGCGACAGCGGGCTGGCGCGAGGTGATCTTGGTGGCACCCTCGCCTTGCGCGGGAACCTCGACGGTGACCTGCTCGCCGGCGCCGGCCGCCGGCGCGGCCTCGACCGCGCCGGGACGAACGGTGATCACCGGCACGTCACCGTTGGACTTGGCCTCGACGGTGAAGGCGCCACCGAAGATGCTGTGGACGCCCACCCCGCCGTCTTTGACCTCGACGACATCGGAGAGCACACCCGAACCGATTCGGGCGGCCAGCCGGCCGGCGATCTCCTTGCCGTCGGCGTTGGCGGCCAGCAGCACCGCGGCCGGGCCGGCCGACTCCACCAGCGACGCCAGGACGTCGACGAACGGGGTGATGAGGTAGCCCGCCGCATCGTCGGACTCGGCGACGTAGATCTTGGCCGCACCGGCGGCCTTGAGGTCGTCAGCCAGCGGTGCGGCGGTACCGGGGCACCGACGACGACGGCGGACGGCTCGCCCAGGACGCGGGCGGCGGTGAGCAGCTCGGAAGTGACCTTCTTCACCGCACCTTCAGAGTGCTCGACGAGCACAAGTACTTCAGCCATTTGTGTTCAGCCTCTTCGTGTTTCAGGTCTGCTAGATGATTTTCTGGGCGACCAGGTACTCGGCGATCTTGGTGCCGCCGTCGCCTTCGTCGGTGATCTTCTCGCCTGCGGTCTTCGGCGGCTTGGGGGTCGAGGACACCACGGTGGTGCCGGCGTTGGCCAGGCCCACCTCGTCGGCTTCGACACCGATCTCGGCCAGCGTCAGGGTGGTGACTTCCTTCTTCTTGGCGGCCATGATGCCCTTGAAGGACGGGAAGCGCGGCTCGTTGATCTTCTCGGTGACGCTGATCACCGCGGGGAGCGTCGCCTCGAGGGTGAACACGCCGTCGTCGGTCTCCCGCTCGCCGGTGATCTTGCCGCCCTCGACGGTCACCTTGCGCAGGTGGGTCAGCTGGGGCAGGCCCAGGTACTCGGCGATGATCGCCGGGACCGCACCGCCGGTGCCGTCGGTGGCCTCGTTGCCGGCGATGACCAGCTCGGTGCCCTCGATGGCGCCCAGCGCACGGGCCAGCGCCCAGCCGGTCTGCACCATGTCCGAACCGTGCAGCCCGTCGTCGAGCAGGTGCACGGCCTTGTCGGCACCCATGGACAACGCCTTGCGGATGGCTTCGGTGGCGCGCTCCGGGCCGGCGGTCAGCACGGTCACCGTGCCGGCGGCGTCGCCTTCACGCTCCTTGATCAGCAACGCCTCCTCGACGGCGCGCTCGTTGATCTCGTCCAGCACGGCGTCGGCAGCGTCGCGATCAAGCGTGAAGTCTCCGTCGGACAGCTTTCGCTCGGACCACGTGTCTGGGACCTGTTTGATCAGGACCACGATGTTCGTCATGAGTCTTCCTACGTCCTCCTGGCAGGCGTCCCGCGGCCATGAAAGGACGCAAGACTTTGGGTCACTTTTCGCAACTCACACCATGTTACCGGCGAGTAACTTTGAGTGGTTCGCACGAACACCATAGCTGAGCGAAGTTTGCGTTCTAGCAGCCCATAGGTACCGAGCAGTTCGCGAACCGCCAACTTCGGGTTAGCCTGCCTTGCAATGAGCGCATTCGTAACTGACACAGGTGACAGTGGCTTGCCGCTGACCGGTGAGCGGACCGTCCCCGGGCTGGCGCAGGAGAACTACTGGTTCCGCCGCCACGAGGTGGTCTACCGCCGCCTGTCGAACCTTTGCGCAGGTCGCGACGTGCTCGAAGCGGGCTGCGGCGAGGGCTACGGTGCCGACCTGATCGCCGAGGTGGCCCGCCGGGTGGTCGCGGTGGACTATGACACCGCCACCGTCGCGCACGTCCGCACCCGCTATCCGCGGGTTCAGGTGGTGGCGGGCAACCTGGCCTCGCTGCCACTGCCGGACGCTTCAGTTGACATTGTGGTGAACTTCCAGGTCATCGAGCATTTGTGGGATCAGCCACAGTTTGTCGCCGAGTGCGCCCGCGTCTTGCGGCCGGGCGGATTGCTGTTGATGTCGACGCCCAACCGCATCACCTTCTCCCCCGGCCTCGACACCCCGGTGAACCCGTTCCACACCCGCGAACTCAACGCTGCCGAGCTGGCCGAACTGCTCTCCGACGGCGGCTTCGCCCTCGAGCGGATGTACGGGGTCTTCCATGGCCCGGAGCTGGTCGCCATGGACGCCCGGCACGGCGGCTCGATCATCGAAGCCCAAATCGCGCGGGCGGTGGCCGACGCCCCGTGGGCCGAGGATCTGCTGGCCGACGTGGCCGCAGTGCGGTGCGAAGACTTCGACCTGATGACCGACGACGAGCGCGACATCGACGAGAGCCTGGATCTGGTGGCGATCGCGGTTCGGTCATGACGGGATCAATCCCCGGGCAGTTCACCCTGGTCCTGCACACCCACCTGCCGTGGCTGGCCCATCACGGCCGGTGGCCGGTCGGCGAGGAGTGGCTGTACCAGTCCTGGTCGGCGTCCTACCTGCCGCTGCTGCGGGTGTTGCGGACGCTGGCCGCCGAGGGCCGCACCGGAGTGCTCACCCTCGGCATGACGCCGGTGGTCACCGCGCAGCTCGACGACCCCTACTGCCTGGACGGTATGCACCGCTGGCTGGCCAACTGGCAGCTGCGGGCGCTGGAGGCCGCCACCCTGCGTACCGCGACCGGCGCCGCACCGGGCACCGCCAGCACGCCGGAAGCGTTGCGCCAGTTCGGTATTCGAGAGTACGACGAAGCCGGACGGGCGCTCGAGGAGTTCAGCGCGCTGTGGCGCCACGGCGCCAGCCCGCTGCTGCGCCAACTGATCGACGCGGGCACCGTCGAGCTGTTGGGCGGCCCGCTGGCCCATCCTTTCCAGCCGCTGCTCAACCCCCGGCTGCGGGAATTCGCACTGCGGGAAGGGCTCGCCGACGCCGGTCAGCGCTTCGCGCACGTCCCGGCCGGCATCTGGGCACCGGAATGCGCCTACGCCCCCGGCATGGAGCACGAGTACGCCGCCGCCGGCGTCGGCCACTTCATGGTCGACGGGCCGTCACTGCACGGTGACACCGCCCTGGGCCGGCCGGTCGGCGAGACCGACGTGGTGGCGTTCGGCCGCGACCTGCAGGTCAGCTACCGGGTGTGGTCGCCGAAGTCGGGCTATCCGGGCCACGCCGCCTACCGCGACTTCCACACCTACGACCATCTCACCGGGTTGAAGCCGGCCCGGGTGACCGGCCGCAACGTCGACTCCGACGCCAAAGCTCCCTACGACCCGGAGCGTGCCGACCGGGCGATCGACGCGCATGTCGCCGACTTCGTCGAGGTGGTACGCCAGCGGCTCATCAGCGAATCCGAACGCATCGGCCGCCCCGCGCACGTGGTGGCCGCATTCGACACCGAGCTGTTCGGACACTGGTGGTACGAGGGTCCGATCTGGCTGGAGCGGCTGCTGCGCGCCCTGCCCGAGGCGGGGGTGCGGGTCGGCACCTTGAGTGATGCGCGGGCCAACGGGTTCACCGGCGTGCCGGTCGACTTGCCGCCGAGTTCGTGGGGATCGGGCAAGGACTGGCAGGTGTGGGCCGGTGAGCAGGTGACCGATCTGGTGCAGCTCAACGCCGAGGTCGTCGATGCCGCGCTGACGTGCGTCGACAAGGCGTTGGCGCAGACCGGCACGGCGCCCACCCGCGACGTCGTCGCTGACCAGATCCTGCGCGAAACCTTGCTGACGGTGTCCAGCGACTGGCCGTTCATGGTGAGCAAGGACTCCGCTGCCGACTACGCCCGCTACCGGGCCCACCTCCATGCGCACGCCACCCGTGAGATCGCCGACGCGCTGGCCTCCGGGCGGCGCGACGCCGCCGAGCGCCTCGCTGCCGGCTGGAACCGCGCCGACGGCCTGTTCGGCGCGTTGGACGCCAGGCGTCTGCCCCGATGACGCGCCCCGCGTTGGGCGAGCGTGCGTGTCGGCGCGGTGACACGCCCAAACATGCAGCAGTTCGCGCACGCTCGCGCCGGTCCGGCCTGCCGGTGCGCCCATGAAGATCCTTATGGTGTCGTGGGAATACCCGCCGGTGATCATCGGCGGGCTGGGGCGGCACGTCTACCAACTGGCGACCGCGCTGGCCGCCGACGGTCACGAGGTGGTGGTGCTGTCGCGGCGGCCGTCGGGCACCGATCCCAGCACGCACCCCACCACCGACGAGGTGCACGAGGGCGTGCGCGTGATCGCCGCCGCCGAGGATCCCCACGAGTTCGACTTCGGCCGCGACCTGATGGCGTGGACACTGGCCATGGGGCATGCCATGATCCGCGCCGGGCTGGCGCTGCATGCCAAGGGCTGGCAGCCCGACGTGGTGCACGCCCACGACTGGCTGGTCGCGCACTCCGCCATCGCACTGGCCGAATACTTCGACGTGCCCATGGTTTCCACCGTGCATGCCACCGAGGCCGGCCGGCATTCCGGCTGGGTGTCCGGCCACATCAGCCGTCAGGTGCACGCCGTCGAGTCCTGGTTCGTCCGGGATTCCGATTCGCTGATCACCTGCTCGGCGTCGATGTCGGAGGAGATCTCCGAACTCTTCGGCCCGGGACTGGCGGAGATCACCGTCATCCGCAACGGCATCGATTCCAGCCACTGGCAGTTCGCCCGGCGCCGGGTCCACACCGGCCCGGCGGAACTGCTGTTCTTCGGCCGGCTGGAGTACGAGAAGGGCGTACACGAGGCCATCGCGGCGCTGCCGCGCATTCGCCGCAGCCACCCCGGGACGACGCTGACCATCGCCGGTGAGGGAACGCAGCAGGAATGGCTGGTGGAGGTCGCTCGAAAGCACAAGGTACTCAAAGCCGTTCGTTTCGTCGGCCGAGTCGACCACGACGAGTTGCTGGCGTTGCTGCACCGCGCCGACGCCGCCGTGCTGCCCAGCCATTACGAGCCGTTCGGCATCGTCGCCCTCGAGGCGGCCGCCGCGGGCACCCCCTGGTCACGTCAACCGCGGGCGGGCTCGGCGAGGCGGTGATCGACGGTCAGACCGGGGTGTCCTGCCCGCCCCGCGACGTCGCGGCGCTGGCCGCCGCCGTGCGCCGCGTTCTCGACGACCCGGCGGCCGCCCAGCAGCGGGCGATCGCCGCACGGGAACGGCTGACCTCAGATTTCGACTGGCACACCGTGGCCGCTGAGACCGCGCAGGTTTATCTGGCCGCCAAGCGCCGAGAACGTGAAGCGCACTCGCGCCGGCCGATCGTCGAGCAGGCCCTGCCGGGGCGTTGACGCACCGCCCGCCCGGGCGACGCGGTACCTACCGGGATGCCTTCTTGCGCTCGATGTCGGCCAGCGCGGCGGCCAGCTCGGCCCGTTGGGCCGCCGACGTCTCCCAGGCCAGCTTGCGGTTCTTGACCACCTTGGCGGGCGACCCGACGGCGATCGAGTAGTCCGGGATGTCGCCCTTGACCACCGCGTGGGCGCCCAACACGCACCCGCGGCCGACGGTCGTGCCCCGCAGCACGGTCACCTTCGCCGCGATCCAGGTGTCCGGTCCGATGCGGACCGGGCTCTTGATGATGCCCTGGTCCTTGATCGGCATCTCGATGTTGTCCATCTTGTGGTCGAAGTCGCAGACGTAGCACCAGTCGGCCATCAGCGCCGAGTCACCGAGCTCGATGTCCAGATAACAGTTGATGACGTTGTCGCGGCCGAGCACCACCTTGTCGCCGATCCGCAGCGAGCCTTCGTGGGCCCTGATGGTGTTCTTGTCGCCGATGTGCACCCACCGGCCGATCTCCAGCTGCGCCAGCTCGGGGGTGGCGTGGATCTCGACGTCCTTGCCGAGGAAAACCATGCCGCGGGTGATGATGTGCGGGTTGCTCAGCTTGAACTTCAGCAGCCGCCAGTAGCGCACCAGGTACCAGGGCGTGTACGCGTGGTTGGCGATGACCCACCGCAGCGAATCCCTGGTGAGGAACCGTGCCTGCCGCGGATCGCGAAGCCGCGAACCCATCCAGCGTTTGTGGATCGGCGAACCCCACATGGTCGTCATGGCCTGAGAGCCTAACGGCAGTCAATCCGGGCGCCTACCGCGCTCGGGTTACCCTCGCCTGTACTGTCCCGTTCGGGACGGGCTGGAGGAGGAAGGACGCTGGTGCTGCGCCGATTGGTGGCCTTGGCCTCGGCCGCGCTGGTCGTCAGCACCGTGGCCGGCTGCGGCAACACCGATTCCTGGGTGGATTCCACCGCCGCGCCGGGCTGGGCCGCCCAGTACGGCGATGCCGCCAACAGCAGCTACACCGCGACGGGCGGAGCGGCTGCGCTGTCGCTGCAATGGAGTCGCTCGGTCAAGGGTGAACTTGGCGCCGGCGCCGCGCTGGCCTCCGGCAGCAGCTATCTGGCCGTCAACGGACAGACCGCCGGCGGTTGCTCGCTGATGGTGTGGGAGGTCGACAACGACGGTCGGCAGCGATGGTGCACCCGGATGGTGCTCGGCGGCGGGTTCACCAGTCCGCTGTTCGACCAATTCGACAACCTCTACATCGGCCAGCCCGGGCTGATGTTGTCCTACCCGCCGACCCAGTGGGTCCGCTGGCGCCAGAACGTCATCGGAATGCCCACCACGGCAAGGTTTCTCGGCGGAGGACAACTGCTGGTCGTCACCCACCTCGGGCAGGTGCTGGTCTTCGACTCGCACCGCGGCGTGGTGACGGGTACCCCCTTGGATCTGGTCGAGGGCCTGGACCCGACCGATTCGACCCGCGGGCTGACCGATTGCGCGCAGGCGCAGCCGCAGTGCCCGGTATCGGCACCGCCGGCGTTCGCCGCGGCAACCGGAATGATCGTGGTGAGCCTGTGGCAGCCCGGCGCCGCGGCCGCCACCCTCGTCGGCTTGCAATACCACCCCGGTCAGACGCCCCTGCTCACCAGGGAATGGACCAGTGCTGCGATCCCCGCCGGAGTGCTGGGTGCGCCAGTGTTCTCCGCCGACGGCAAAACCGTCTACGTCAACGGCCGCGACCGCAGGCTCTGGGCGCTGGATGCCGCCGATGGTAAGGCGAAATGGTCTGCCCCGCTTGACTTTCAAGCCCAGACCCCGCCGTCGGTCGCCCCCGGCGGGGTGATCATCGCCGGCGGCGGCCCCGGTGCCCACCTGGTCGCGTTCACCGACGCCGGCGACCACCCGCAACCGGTGTGGCGCCGCGACGACGTCACCCCGCTGACCAGCTCCAGCCAGGCCGGCGCCGACGTGGCGTACACGGTGATCGGCTCCGACCCCGCGGGCCTTTCGCTGCTGGTCTTCCACCCCGGCGACGGACGCACCCTGAACAGTTATCCGCTGCCGCAGGCCGACGGCTTCCCGGTGGGTGTTTCGGTCGGCCGTGACCGCCGGGTGGTGGTGGCGACCAGCGCCGGCCAGGTGTACAGCTTCGACCCGAAGTAGTTCGGGCCGGCTCAGAGCTGCAACGGCGGAATGGCAGCCCGCGGAACCGATACCGAGGTGGCGCCGGCATCCGACGGCAGCAGCTCGCCCTGCCCGAAGAAGAAGACCACCGCATCGTCGGTGACCGCGAAGTTCTGGTAGTGCGACGGGTCGAGCCCGTCGCTGGCGGCGATGGCACCGGTCAAGCCGGTCTGGCGCTCGAGATCTCGCTGCACCAACGGGAATATCGTGGTCAATGGCTTGGGGTCGGGCGCGAAGAGCATGTCGAAGGTCAGCGGCTTGCGCCCGCCGACGTCGTAGCTGAAAGCCTTGTACCAGGTGGTCGGATGGGCGCCGCCGACATCCTGGAACAGTTTGAGCACCACGCTCTGCGTGCCGGCGGTGGGCGGTCCGGAGGCGAACGACTGCGTGGTGATGTCCATCTCGTAGGGCAGGTTGCGGGAATCCGGTGTTTGCGCGACGTTGATGAACCCGTCCCGGCTCTGGGTCACGTAGTCGACGACGGACTGTTCGTCGGCGTAGGTGGTGGGGAACCGGACGTCCATCGTGTACGACGGGCCGCTGCTGTGCACATGGCAGACGTTGCCGCCCTCGATCGACCCGCCCAGCTGGGCGCAATCGTCCTGCGCCGCGGACACCGCGATGCTGGGCTCCGCAAGTAGAGTGACGGCGGCCAGCAGGGCGGCCAGGCTGACAATGCGCATCCGTGAACAGTCCCTCGCGCCGTGAAGACGGCACCAGCGCCGCCGAACTCAGCCTACCCGTGCGGTAGCGATACCGGACTGGCATAGGTAGACCACGGTCCGCTCGCCGGCGCCGGCCCCGATCCGGGTGATCACCAGTGACAGCGGTGTGCCCCCGGTCGGCCGCAACCGGCGTCGCAGGGCGTCGGGGTCGACGTCGACACCGCGCACCAGGATTTCCAGAGCTCCGCAGTCGCGCCGCGAAAGTGCTTGCCGCAACACCTTTTCCCGTAATGGCAATTCCTCGAGCACTTCGAACCCGCGCACCCCGGGAGGCAATCGATCGCCACTGAGGTAGGCGATGTCGGGGTCGAGCTGCCACAGTCCGTGCCGGGCCGCGTAGTGCCGCACCAGTCCCGCGCGCACGATCGCACCGTCGGGGTCGACGATCCACCGCCCAGCGGGCCCGGACCCGCAGTCGTCGGGTTCAACGTCGGTGAGGACTTCGCCACGGTCCAAGACACAGGCTCGCCGGCGCACCCCGTGCTCGGTCAGCGCCGCCGGCCACAGGCAGGCCTCGCGCACCGACCCGCCTGCGGAGGTCACCTCGATCTCGCCGACGAAGCCGAGCTGGCGAACCGCGTCGAAGTCGATGCCGGGGGCGCATTTCACCACCACGGATCGCTGCCGGTACACCTCGAGCAGCTCGTCCAGCGGCGGTGTGTAGGCGCGGGGGTCGAAGCGGCGCCGCCCACCTGAGCGGCGCGCCGGGTCCAGCACCACCACGGCGTCGCGGCTGACCGGTCGCAGCGCGTCGGCCCGGCACAACGGCACGTCCGGCACGTTGTGCCGGGCCATCGCCAACCGGACCTCGTCGAGGTCACTGCCCAGCACGAATTCCGCCGTGGATCGCAGCGCGGCCAGTTCGGTGCCGATCGAACAGGTGGCGTCGTGCACCACCGCACCGGCCAGCCGGGCGGCCCGATGCCGGGCCACCGGAGCCGCGGTGGCCTGTTGCAGCGCCTCGTCGGTGAACAGCCAGTCGGCCACGTCGGCCAGGTCGCCCAGCTTGGCGACCGCCTTGCGGCGCAGCAGGGTGGTCTCGATCAGTGCGGTGGTTCGCTCGCCGAACCGGCCGCGGATGGCGGCGACGTCGGCCAGCCGGCTGGCATCGGTGAGCGGATACCCGGCGACCTCGGCCAGGGCTGTCGCGCCGGCGTCGTCGGTCAGGTAGGCGACGTCGTCGCGCCCGAACGTCAGGACGGCTTGACCCCGGTGATCATGACGTTGTAGTACCAGCCCTTGGGTACCACGCGGCGCCAGACGTTGTCGTCCAGCCAGCTCAGGCCGATCCAGCTGTTGAAGGCGAATTTCGCCCAGCCCCAACCCAACCGACCGGGCGGGACGGCGGCCTCGAAGGTCCGCAGCGGCCAGCCGAGCATCGCCGCGGTGAACTCCGTGGTGGCCGTCGACACGTCGACTGCACCGGCGCTGCGGGCCGTCCGTTCGAGGTCGGCGGGATCGAACGTGTGCAGGTCGACGACGGCTTCCAGCGCCGCGGCACGTGAGGATTCGTCGAGCTCGGCCTGCGGCCGCCGCCAGCTTTCCAGACCGGGCAGCTTCATGGCGTTGGTCGCGACCCGCCAGGTCAGCGTCGACAACGAGCGCGCATAGGTGTTGCCGACGGTGGTCGGCTCACCGGCGAACACGAACCGCCCGCCCGGCTTGAGCACCCGGACCACCTCGCGCAACGACTTCTCGACGTCGGGGATGTGGTGCAGCACGGCGTGGCCGACGACCAGGTCGAAGGTGTCGTCCTCGTAGGGGATGCCTTCGGCGTCGGCGACCCGCCCGTCGATGTCCAGGCCGAGGTTCTCGCCGTTGCGGGTGGCGACCTTGACCATGCCCGGCGACAGGTCGGTCACCGAGCCGCGCCGGGCCACCCCGGCCTGGATGAGGTTCAGCAGGAAGAAGCCGCTGCCGCAGCCCAGCTCCAGCGCACGGTCGTAGGGCAGGTCATGCAGCTCTGCGGGTGGGACGGTGGCGTCGAACAGATTGCGGGCGTAGTCCACGCAGCGCTTGTCGTAGGAGATCGACCACTTGTCGTCGTAGGTCTCGGCCTCCCAGTCGTGGTAGAGGACCTGGGCCAGCTTGCTGTCCTTCAACGCCGCTTCCACCTGCTCAGCGGTGGCGTGGGGATTCGGGGCGGGGTCACCCGCGACATCGGACAGCGTGCCGGAATCCTTCATCGTCATGCAGGGCAGCCTAACTCCCGTCGACGGCGGAGAAGACCTCACCGTAGCGTTCTGCCTGGTCACCGGCATCAACTCGGCCGTCGAGCAGGGCCTTCGCCGCCGCCAGCGCGGCGGGAGCGGCGTCGACGAACCGGCTCGCCCAGGTCGCGGCGGCGTCGAAGACGTCGTCGGGGGACACCATCTCGTCGATCAGCCCCAGCGCCAGCGCCTCCTTGGCGTCGACGAATCGGCCGCTGAAGGTGAGCTCCTTGGCCCGCGCCGGCCCGATCGCGCGGGCCAGCCGCTCGCATCCCCCACCCCCCGGGATCAGCCCGGCCAGGATCTCGGTGGCCCCCACCTTCACGTTGTCGCCGCTGATCCGCCAGTCGGCGGCCAGGGCCAGGCTCAGTCCGGCGCCGAGTGCGTAGCCGGTGATCGCGGCGACGGTGGGCTTCGGGATGGCCGCGACGGCGTCGATCGCCGCACGCCGGTTCCGATCGGCGGATTCGGCCTCGACGCGGCTCAGCGTGCGCAGCTCGGGGACGTCGTCGCCGGCGGAGAAGATCTCTTGGCCGCCGAACAGGATGACCGTCGCGATGTCGTCGCGGCCGGCCAGCTCCTCGGCCGCCGAGATCAGCTCCCGATACGCCTGTCGGGTCAGCGCATTGGTCGGCGGCCGGTTCACCAGCAGGACTCCCACGCCAGGATGCTGCTCACCGACGTGGATGCTGACGAACTCCCGCATGTCAGTCCCCCGCCGGGTTACGCCGGTTACGGGCGGCGTTGTACCGGTCGCTGTTGAAGAATTCGATCTCCCAATTGCCATCGCGGACAGCCAAATTCGGCTGGACGACGGCGATCTGGCGCTCCAGGGCCAGCACTTCGTCGACACTGCGGCCGGCCAGCGAGTCCAGCTGGGTCCAGGTCGGCGGCAGCAGGAAGGACCGTCCTTGCGCGAAGTCCTCGATCGCAGCCTCGGGGCTGGTCCAGTCGGCTTGGTCGGATTCGCTGTTCTGCCCGTCGGCGCGTTGTCCTTCCGGGAGCGCGCCGACGAAGAAGTAGGTGTCGTAGCGGCGAGTGCGCTCGGCTTCCGGGGTCACCCAGTTCGCCCACGGCCGCAGCAGGTCGGCCCGCAGCACCAGGTTCTCCCCGCGCAGGAATTCGGAGAACGACAGGCTTCGGTCCACCAGCGCCGCGCGGACCTGGTGATAGATCGACGCGTCGGCGACGATCCCGTCGGGGTCATCGGCCGGCCCGGCGAACAGCACACCGGATTCCTCGAAGGTCTCCCGGGCCGCCGCGCACACCAGCGCTTCGGCCAGGTCGGCATCGATGCCGAACCGGTCGGCCCACCACCGCGGTTCGGGTCCGTACCACGCGATATCGGAGTTGCGGTCCCGATCGTCGACTCCGCCGCCGGGGAACACCATCACCCCGCCGGCGAATTCCATCGCCCGGTGCCGGCGCATGAGGAAGACGTTGATGCCGGCCGGCGTGTCCCGGATCAGCATCACCGTCGCCGCGGGGCGTACCGGCAGCGGTTCGAGTTTGTCGTCGGTCAATTGCTCGCTCCTCCTCGGGCCTGGTCCCTCGGCCCGCATCGTCGACTCGCGGTCACGAACGCCTCCTGTGGGCCGCGCGACTGCGTACCCGGCGGGCGAAGTAGCGGCCGTCGATGGTGTCCAGGGCGATCGATTGACCGAACGCAGTGGACAGATTCTCGGCTGTCAGCGTGTCATGGAGCAGTCCGGCGGCCACCACCTGGCCCTCGGACAGGATCAGGCAGTGGCTGAACCCCGGCGGGATCTCCTCGACGTGGTGGGTGACCAGGACCATCGCCGGCGCGTCCGGGTCGGCGGCCAGATCGGCCAGCCGGGCGACCAGCTCCTCCCGGCCGCCGAGGTCCAGCCCGGCCGCCGGTTCGTCGAGCAGCAGGAGTTCGGGGTCGGTCATCAGCGAGCGGGCGATGAGCACCCGCTTGCGTTCGCCTTCCGACAGCGTTCCGTAGGTCCGGTCGGCGAGGTGTTCGGCACCGACGCTTTCCAGCGTGTCAACGGCTTGGGCGTAGTCGACGTCTTCGTAGTTCTCCCGCCAGCGCCCCAGCACGGCGTAGCCCGCCGACACGACCAGGTCACGCACCACCTCGTCGTCGGGCACCCGCTGGGACAGGGCCGAACTGCTCAGGCCGACCCGCTGGCGCAACTCGGACATGTCCACCCGCCCGAGCCGCTCGGCGAGCACATAGGCGGTGCCGGACGACGGGTGCTCCATGGCGGCCGCGATGCGCAACAGCGAGGTCTTGCCCGCGCCGTTGGGGCCGATCACCACCCAGCGTTCGTCGAGTTCGACCTGCCAGGTGACGGGGCCGACCAGGACGCGGCCCCCGCGGCGCAGCGAAACTTTTCGGAAGTCGATCAGCAGGTCGGGGTCGACCTCGTCGGCGGCGTCGGACACTGCACCATCGTGCCGCATTCGCCGCCGACCGTATTGTCCGGGCTGCGGCGCGCCGCGACGATGGACGCCCACCCGCTGCGCGCGAGCACCGGATTCGGTGTCAGCCGCAACACCAGCTGCACCAGCGGCCCGATGCCGAACGCGTAGACCACGGTTCCGACACCCACGCTGCCGCCCAGCACCCAGCCCGCGGCCAACACCGTGGCCTCGATCGCGGTCCGGACCACCCGCACCGAAATGCCGCTGCGGGCAACCAATCCGGTCATCAACCCGTCCCGCGGTCCGGGACCCAGCCCGGCGCCGACGTAGAGCACGGTGGCCACCGCGTTAAGCAGCAGCGCACCCAGCATCATCGCGATCCTGGCCGGCAGCGAGGCGGGCGCGACCAGCACGGCCAGTCCGGCGTCGACGGTGACGGCGATCACGACGACGTTGGCGAGGGTCCCGACGCCGGGCTTGTTGCGCAGCGGGATCCAGGCCAGCAGAACGATGACGCCGACCACCGCGGAGGCCACCCCGATGGACATCGATGTGTGCCGGGTCAGGCCCTGGTGGAACACATCCCACGGGTCGAGGCCGAGCCCGGCACGCACCATCATCGCCATCGAGAATCCGTAGCCGGCCAGTCCGGTCAGCAGCGCGACAGCGCGCAGGCCCGCACTCACCGGTGGTCGGGGAAGCGGATGCGGATCGCGTCGAGCTCGTTGCGCAGCCGCCGCGCATCGGCGTCGACATCCGGCCAGTCGGATGACGCTGCATTCCACGGACCGACATTGGGGTCGAGCAGCGCCGCCAGGCGGTCGGCCACTCGGGTGAACCAGGTACTCATAGCACCCACCTTGCGCCGCAACTGGCTTGCCAATCAATAGCCAGTCAGCCGATACTGGCATGCAATGACGACATCGATGGCGGTCAGAGCACTCGACCCGGACCTTTTGGCGCGCGAACTGGGCAACTGGCGCACGTCCAGTCGGAGCGGACCCAGCTATCAGGCGCTGGCCGACTGCCTGCGCATGCTGATCATCGACGGCCGCCTGCCGGTCGGCTCGCGGGTGCCCGGTGAACGAGTCCTGGCCGAGGTCTTGAAGGTCTCGCGTACCACGGTCACCGCGGCTTACACCGAGCTGCGCGATCACGGATACCTCAACGCCCGGCAGGGCGCGCGCAGCGTGATCGCCCTCCCCCACACCCCGATCGTCCCGGCCGGCGAAGCTCCCGCGGCGATCAATCTGGCCGCCGCTGCCCTGGCGGCGCCGGCCAGCGCCGTGCAGGAGGCGTTCGCCGAGGCGGCCCGCCAGTCGGTCTCCTACCTGCAGGAGACCGGCCACGATATGCGCGGCGTCTTGGCGTTTCGCTCCGCGATCGCCGAGCGTTATTGCGCCAGAGGCCTGCCCACCACTGCCGAGCAGATCATGGTCACCAGTGGAGCGCAGCACGCCATCGCGCTGATCCTGGCCACCTACGCGCAACCCGGTGATCGGGTGCTCGTCGAACAGCCGACGTATCACGGCGCGCTGACCGCGATCGGGACGGCCGGCGCCCGCCCGGTGCCGGTCGCGCTGACCGGCACCGGCTGGGAGCTCGACGCCGTGCACGCCGCAGTACGGCAACTGGCACCCACATTGGCCTACCTGGTGCCCGACAACCACAATCCCACCGGCCTGTCGATGCCGGCAGAGGATCGAAAGCGGTTGTGCGCCATCATCGCCGAGACCCGCACCCGCACCGTCGTCGACGAGACGATGACCGACGTCTGGCTCGACGAACCGGTGCCGGCACCGGTGGCCGCATCGATGACGTCGCGCAACGACCTGCTGATCACGGTCGGTTCCATGTCGAAGTCGTTCTGGGGCGGAATGCGGATCGGCTGGATCCGCGCCGAGCCCAGTGTGCTGGCAACCATTCGCGCGATCCGCCCGTCGATCGATCTGGGCACCTCGGTGATCGAACAGCTCGCTGCGGCATGGCTTCTCACTCGGCGGGCCGACGACGTGCTGCCGGAGCGCCGGGACATCCTGCGGGCCCGTCGTGCGCTGCTGCTCGATCTGCTCGGCCGTCATCTACCGGAGTGGCGGCCGTTGCCCGGGACCGGCGGAATGTCGCTGTGGGTGCAACTGCCGGCTCCGATCAGCTCGGCGCTGTGCGCGTCGGCCTCACGGCTCGGCGTCGAGTTGCCACCCGGCCCGCGTTTCGGTGTCGACGGCACGCTGGAGCGCTTCGTCCGAATTCCCTATGCACTGCCCGAAGAACGGCTCACCGAGGCCGTCGAGTTGATCGGCCGGGCATGGCACAGCGTCACCGGGTCGGCTGCCCCGCAGAGCTCGGCGGTGGTGATCTAGCTTCCGCGCGCGCTACTCCGCGGGGATCTCCACGCGCCGCACCACGCCGTCGATCGCGTCGGCCGCCTCGATCTCGGCGCGAGTGACGCCGAGGATGAACAGCACGGTGTCCAGGTAAGGGTGGCTCAGCGAGGCGTCGGCGACTTCACGCAGCGCCGGCTTGGCGTTGAACGCCACACCCAGTCCCGCGGCGGCCAGCATGTCGATGTCGTTGGCGCCATCGCCGACCGCGACCGTCTGCTCCATCGGAACACCGGCAGCCTGGGCGAAATCACGTAGCGCCTTGGCTTTTCCGGCCCGGTCGACCACCTCACCGACCACCCGGCCGGTCAGCTTGCCGTCGACGACCTCCAGCTGGTTGGCGGCGACGAAGTCCAGCATCAGTTCGTGCGCCAGCGGGTCGATGACCTGGCGGAAACCACCGGAGACCACACCGCAGTGAAACCCCAAGCGGCGCAATGTCCGGATCGTGGTGCGCGCTCCGGGCGTGAGTTCGATCTGCTCGGCGACCTCATCGAGTACCTCCGCGGGCAGGCCGGCCAGGGTGGCCACCCGGCGATGCAGCGACTCGGCGAAGTCCAGCTCGCCCCGCATCGCCGCCTCGGTGACGGCGGCCACCGCCTCCCCGGCGCCGGCTCGCTCGGCCAGCATCTCGATGACCTCACCCTGGATCAGCGTCGAGTCGACGTCGAAGACGATGAGTCGCTTGGCCCGGCGCTCCAGGGAGTAGTTCTCCACGGCGATGTCGAGGCCCTGTTCGGCGGCCACCCGGGCCAGCACGGTGCGCAGTTCACCACCGACGCCGACCGGGACCGACACCCGCAGCTCCAGCCCGGTCACCGGGTAGTCGGAGACACCGCGGATGAAGTCGATGTTCACCCCGAGGGCGGCGGCCTCCCGGGCCACCACGCCGAAGGCCGCAGCCGTGATGGGCCGCCCCAACACCACGATGGTGTGGGTAGACGGCTCCCGGATGATCGGCATGTCGTCGCTGCGCTCGATCGTGACATCCAGACCGACCTCGTGGATCGCGTCGGTGACGTCGGCGCGCAGCTGCGCACCGTCGGCCACTTCCGCCCGGCCCGAGACCAGCACGCCCAGCGTCAGCCGGCCACGAATGACGACCTGCTCGACGTTGAGCAACTCCACCTCGTGGCGGGCCAACACCTCGAACAATGCCGAGGTGACCCCAGGCTGGTCTACACCGGTGACGGTGATCAGCACCGACACCTTGGACGTACTCATACCTGGACGGGCGCTCTTTCCGCGTTAGGTGCGAACGTTCTCGTTGTCGAGCCGCGTCACGTCGCCGTCGGAGGGTCCGTGCGCGCGACCGACGTGAGCCTCGGCCCGCATCCGGTCGATCATGTGGGGGTAGTGCAGTTCGAAAGCCGGCCGCTCCGAACGGATTCGGGGCAGTTCGGTGAAGTTGTGCCGCGGCGGCGGGCAGGAGGTGGCCCACTCCAGCGAGTTGCCGTAACCCCACGGGTCATCGACGGTCACGACCTCGCCGTAACGCCAGCTCTTGAACACGTTCCAGACGAACGGCAGCACCGAGACACCGAGGATGAAGGCGCCGATGGTGGACACGATGTTCAGCGTCTCAAAGCCGTCCGAGGGCAGGTAGTCGGCGTAGCGCCGCGGCATCCCCTCGTCACCGAGCCAGTGCTGCACCAGGAAGGTGGTGTGGAAGCCGATGAACGTCAGCCAGAAGTGCAGCTTGCCCAGCCGCTCGTCGAGCAGCCGGCCGGTCATCTTCGGGAACCAGAAATACACACCGGCGTAGGTGGCGAACACGATGGTGCCGAACAGCACGTAGTGGAAGTGCGCGATGACGAAGTAGCTGTCGCTGACGTGAAAGTCGAGCGGCGGGCTGGCCAGCAGCACGCCGGACAGACCACCGAGCAAGAAGGTCACCAGGAAGCCGATCGAGAACAGCATCGGGGTTTCGAAGGTCAACTGCCCCTTCCACATCGTGCCGATCCAGTTGAAGAACTTGATGCCGGTGGGCACCGCGATCAGGAACGTCATGAAGCTGAAGAACGGCAGCAGCACCGCCCCGGTGACGTACATGTGGTGGGCCCACACCGCGATCGACAGCGCCGCGATGCTGATCGTGGCGTAGATGAGGGTGGTGTAGCCGAAGATCGGCTTGCGGGAGAACACCGGGAAGATCTCCGAGACGATGCCGAAGAACGGCAGCGCGATGATGTACACCTCGGGGTGGCCGAAGAACCAGAACAGATGCTGGAACAGGGTGACACCGCCGTTGGCCGGGTCGTAGATGTGCGCACCGAGGTGACGGTCGGCGGCCAGGCCGAACAGCGCGGCGGTCAGCAGCGGGAAGGCGACCAGCACCAGGATCGAGGTGACGAAGATGTTCCAGGTGAAGATCGGCATCCGGAACATCGTCATACCGGGCGCGCGCATGCACACCACGGTGGTGATCATGTTGACCGCGCCGAGGATGGTGCCCAGACCGCCCACGGCCAGGCCCAGGACCCACAGGTCGCCGCCGGCGCCCGGCGAGTGCATGGCATCCGAGAGCGGGGTGTAGGCCGTCCAGCCGAAGTCAGCCGCGCCGCCGGGGGTGATGAACCCGGCCAGCGCGATAAAAGCGCCGAACAGGAACAGCCAGAACGACAGTGCGTTCAGCCGCGGGAAGGCCACGTCCGGGGCGCCGATCTGCAGCGGCAGCACCAGGTTGGAGAACCCGAACACGATCGGCGTCGCGTAGAACAGCAGCATCGCCGTGCCGTGCATGGTGAACAGCTGGTTGTACTGCTCGTTGGACAGGAACTGCAGACCCGGCACCGCGAGCTCGGCCCGGATGAACAGCGCCATCAGCCCACCGAGCGCGAAGAACACGAAGCACGCGACCACGTACATGATGCCGATCAGCTTGTGATCGGTGGTCGTGATCAGTTTGTAGATGAGGTTGCCCTTGGGACCCATGCGTGCAGGCATGGGCCGGGTGGCCTCGAGTTCTCCCCGCGAAGGCACAACGGCAGTCAACAGTCCTCCAAATATCCGTACCCGGCTAGCACCCCGAGAACATGGTGTTGATCCTAGCCTCACCCGGGGCTGCGCGGAGGGTGGGTCCTACATTGCGTCGTAATACCGCCGCGACCACGCCGCCCGCAGCTCAGCGGGCCGTTTGCGGCCAGGTGTTACGGTCGGCGGCGTGCGGTTGCGCAGTCTTCCCCGGGCGTGGTGATGTCCGCAGCTGCGGTGTTCACGGCGACCGTGATGACAATCACCAGCGGCTGTTCGGGCTCGTCCAACACGCCTGCGCCGGGCGCCGCCGGCGGCAGCCTGGTGACCAGTACCACCAAGATCGCCGGAGCCGGCGTGCTGGGCAACCAACGCCGCCCCGACGAGTCCTGCGCGCCCGAGCCGGCCCGCCTCGATCCGGTTCCCCCGCCGCCGGTGCGGCATGCCGCCGGCGAGACGGCGGTGGTACCCGATCCGCAGCGCATCGTGGTGCTGGCCGGTGACGAACTGGATGCGCTGTGCGCGCTGGGTCTGCAGTCGCGGATCGTCGCGGCCGCCCTGCCCGACGGCTCCCCCGCTCAGCCGTCCTATCTGGGCACGGTGATCCACAACGTGCCGGGCGCCGGCACCCGCAGCGAGCCCGACCTGACCGCGATCGAGGCCGCCAAGCCCGACCTGATCCTCGGCTCGGCCGCGCTCACCCCACAGGCCTACCCGGCCCTGTCGGCGATCGCCCCGACCGTGTTCACCGAGGCGCCGGGCGCCAAGTGGCAGGACAACCTGCGGACAGTCGGCGCGGCGACCGGTCGCGCGCAGGCCACCGCCGACCTGCTCGGCGACTTCACCGAGCAGGCCAAACAGAAGGGCGCCGCCGTCGACGCCGGCCACTTCCAGGCCTCGATCGTGCAGTTCACCGACACCACGATGCGGGTCTATGGCCTCGACACCTTCCCCGGTTCGGTGTTCGCCGACGTCGGTGTCGACCGGCCGGCATCGCAGCGGTTCACCGACAAGCCCTACCTCGAGATCGGGATCTCCAACGCCGACCTGCACCGTTCGCCGGACTTCTCCCCCGCCGACGGTGACATCGTCTACCTGTCGTTCGCCTCACCGGCGGCCAAGGACCACGCTCCGGCGGTGCTGGACAGTGCGCCGTGGCGCGCGTTGTCGGCCAACCGCGACAACCGGGTGTTCGTCGTCAACAACGAGGTGTGGCAGACCGGGCAGGGACTGGTGGCCGCCCGCGGCATCCTCGACGACCTGCGCTGGCTCAACGCCCCGATCAACTAGCCGTGTAGCGTCATCCCCTGTGTTCCATGTGCTGACTCTCACCTACGAGAAGCCGATCGAGGTCGTCGATGAGACCCGCCCCGCCCATCTGGCGTGGCTGAACGACGAGGTCGCCGCGGGGCGCATCCTGCTTGCCGGCCGGCAGGAATCGGGCGCCGGCGGCGTCCTGATCACCGGCGACATCAGCGCCGAGGACGCCGACGACATCATCGCGCGTGACCCCTACACCCTGGCCGGCCTGGTCAGCTATGCACGGCTGTCGTTCAACGGCGGAATCCGGGCGCCCGGGTTATAAATCTGGTGAAGCGGGATTAGGCGCCCGCCTTCCCGGGTTATTCCTCTGGGTCGCAGTGTTGCGACGCTCTAATTAACGCTGAGTAACTCAGTGCTGCCTGAAACGCGAACACGAGGACACGATGAGCACAGTTTCGGCCTATGCGGCCACCTCCGCCACCGAACCGCTGACCAAGACCACCATCACCCGTCGCGACGTCGGCCCGCATGACGTCCGCTTCGACATCCACTTCGCCGGCATCTGCCACTCCGACATCCACACGGTGAAAGCCGAATGGGGACAGCCTAATTACCCAGTCGTACCCGGCCACGAGATCGCCGGTGTGGTTACCGAGGTGGGCAGCGATGTCACCAAGTACAAGGTCGGCGACCGCGTCGGGGTGGGCTGTTTCGTCGATTCCTGTCGCGAGTGCGACAACTGCAAGGCCGGCCTGGAGCAGTACTGCACCGGCACCGGGATGGTGGGCACCTACAACGCCGTCGGTCGCGACGGTCAGCCGACCCACGGCGGGTACAGCGGCGAGATCGTGGTCGACGAGAACTACGTCCTGCGCATTCCCGACAGCATCGCCCTTGACGCCGCGGCACCGCTGCTGTGCGCGGGCATCACGCTGTATTCACCGCTGCGGCACTGGAACGCCGGCCCCGGTAAGAAGGTTGCCGTCATCGGCCTGGGCGGCCTGGGCCACATGGGCGTCAAGCTGGCCCACGCCATGGGCGCCGAGGTGACCGTGCTGAGCCAGTCGCTGAAGAAGATGGAAGACGGCCTTCGGCTGGGCGCCGACGCGTACTACGCCACCAGCGATCCCGACACCTTCAAGAAGTTGGCCGGCCACTTCGACCTGATCCTGAACACGGTGTCGGCCAACCTCGACATGGGCGCCTACCTGGGGCTGCTGGCCGTCGATGGCACGCTGGTCGAACTGGGCATCCCCGAGCATCCGATGTCGGTTCCGGCTTTCCCGCTGGCCGGCGGGCGGCGCAGCCTGTCGGGGTCGATGATCGGCGGCATCCCGGAGACCCAGGAGATGCTCGACTTCTGCGCCGAGCACGGTGTCGCCCCGGAAATCGAGATCATCGAGCCCGACTACATCAACGAGGCCTACGAGCGGGTGCTGGCCAGCGATGTGCGCTACCGCTTCGTGATCAACACCGAATCGCTGCGCACCGCGTAATCAGTCGCTGACCGCGCCCTCATCGACGCCGGCCAGAGGCCATCCGGCGGCAGCCAGTTTGGCGGCCACCCGCTTGATGTTCTCCGGGCCGGCGTCGTGGTGCACGTGCTCGGCGATGAAGTGCTCGATCTCGTCGCGATCGACTTCGTGGCCGGCCGGGGCCTGCGACTCCTGCACCGAGATCTCGCGCACGACGTCCTTGATCTCGTCCTCGCTGAGCGGGGTGTTGCGCAGCAGCGCCAGCAACGGCACCCGGTCGGGGCCGGGAACGCCGGCGGGATAGCCGCCCCGCAGCCAGTCGAGGACCCGGTGGAAGAGCGATGCCTCAGTCACGGTGAACAGTGTCGTGCTCGCGCCGCCACGGCGCCACCACCGGTTGCACAGTTCGCCACCGCTTCACGCCGTGTTCACCATTGCGGGGGTCCCGTAACTAGAAGCACTTCGGCCGCGCGCAGCCGGGACGAACGGCCCTAGAAGGCGCCTGCCCGGGCGAGGACCTTGAGCTAGGTGGCACAAGGAGCGTGGCGACCCGGCGAGCGCGCCTGTCCTCGTGTCCGGCCGGGGATCCCGGGACGGCCATGACACACCGCAGCGTGTTCCCTCGCCTCACCCGCGCCCTGGAACGGCCGTGGCTGGTGTTGGGCCGTGTCGGCGACCAGGCGTTGTTCTATGCCAAGGCGATCGGCGGGGTCCCGTTCGCGATGCGCTACTACCGCACCGAAATCATCCGGCTGATCGCCGAGATCAGCATGGGCGCCGGAGTGCTGGCGATGATCGGCGGGACGCTGGTGATCGTCGGCTTTCTGACCGTCGCCACCGGCGGCACGCTGGCGGTGCAGGGTTACAGCTCGCTGGGCAACATCGGCATCGAGGCACTCACCGGCTTCCTGGCGGCGTTCATCAATGTGCGGATCTCGGCGCCGGTGGTTGCCGGGATCGGTCTGGCGGCCACGTTCGGCGCCGGGGTGACTGCGCAGCTGGGTGCGATGCGGGTCAGCGAGGAGATCGACGCACTGGAGGCCATGGCAATCCGGCCGATCGCGTTCCTGGTCAGCACCCGCATCGCCGCCGGAATGGTGTCGATCGCCCCGCTGTATGCGATCGCGGTCATCTTGTCGTTTCTGGCCAGCCGCTACACCACCGTCGCCCTGCTCGGACAGTCGGCGGGTCTGTACGACCATTACTTCGCCACCTTCCTCAACCCGGTCGACCTGCTGTGGTCGTTCCTGCAGGCGATCCTGATGGCGTTGGCAATCTTGTTGATTCACACCTATTTCGGCTTCTTCGCCGCGGGTGGCCCGTCTGGTGTCGGGGTGGCGACCGGCGATGCCGTGCGCACATCGCTGGTCGTCGTCGTGTCGGTGACGCTGCTGATCTCGCTGGCCATCTACGGCGGCGGAGGCGGATTCAACCTCGCGGGATGATGACCGGCGAAGGGATAAACTCAGGCTGCGTTTAAGGAACGACGCATCTTCGGGCGACGGCTAGCCTCCCGGGCTATGTTGCGCGCAGCCGTCGTGGGGGGCGGAGCTGCCGGAGTGCTTGCGGCGGTCCATTTACGTCGGAACGACCCCACCGCACAGATCACCCTGATCAACGCATCTGGGCGCCCCGGGACGGGTGCGGCGTACGGCACCAGCGACCCGACCCATTTGCTCAACGTTCCCGCCCACCGGATGTCGGCGTGGCCCGACGATCCCGATCACTTCTGCCGCTGGCTCGACGAACGGGCAGTCACCGCGGCACACGGTTTCGCCCCCCGCCTCGCCTACGGTCGCTACCTGCAGGAGCAACTGTCCCAGGCTGATGTCCGGATCGAGACCGCCGAGGTGGTCGGATTGTTGCCGGGGCCGACGTGCCAGCTGAAGCTGAGCGACGGGCGCTCCCTGATCGCAGACGCCGTCGTGCTCGCGCCGGGGCGCCCTGCCGGAGGTATGCCCGAGTCGCTGGAACGCGCATTCGCTCCAGCGTTGGCGACCGGCACCGACGGCAAGGTCGTGTCCGACGCGTGGGCACCGGGCGCGCTCGCCACCCTCGGCGCGCTGCGGCTCGGCAGTGTCCTGGTGATCGGGTCGGGACTCACCGGCGTGGACGTTGCGCTGCACCTCATCGCGCGCGGCACCAAAGTCACCCTGCTGTCTCGGCACGGCGCGCTTCCCCGTCGGTTCCACGACGTGGGGCCGCCGGCCGAGGTGCCTCATATCGCTGCGTTGGCCGGTGCGTGTTCCCTCGATCAGGTGCGCGCGGCACTGGGCGACGATCTGAGCCAAGCTCGCCAAGCCGGGGTGAACTGGCGGCGGGTGATTGACGGAATGCGCTCACACACCACCCGGGTGTGGCGATCGTTGGGGTGGGAGGACCAGCGTCGGTTCCTGCGGGAAGACTTGCGGCAGTGGGAGATTCTTCGCCACCGCATGCCGCCCACCACCGCCGACGCGATCCACTCCGCGCTGGAAAGCGGCCTTCTCGTCGTCGACGCCGGCGAAGTCGCCGATGTCGCGATCCACGGCTCCGGCGTGGAGCTGGTGGTGACGACCAGTGACGGATCGGTTCGCCGGCGCGGTGATGCGGTGGTCATCGCGACCGGCACCGCGTGGGACCGGCGGTCGCTGCAGCGGTCCCCACTGTGGGCCAACATGCTGGCCTCGGGCGTCGCGTCGCTGCACCCGTGCGGTATCGGCGTTCAGCTCGATGCCGATGGACATCTGATCGACCAGACCGGCACGACAGTGCCGGGCATCGTCTGTATCGGGCCGATCCGTCAGGGTGAGGAGTGGGAGACCACGGCCATCCCCGAGATCCGCACCCAGGCCGCCGCCATCGCGCGACTGCTGGGGGGTGAGACACGCACCCGCCCGGCGCGCAGGCCCGTTGCCGCGGCCGCCCCGCGGGCGGTCACCGGTGCGGCCGCCTCTTACGCCGAGGGTGTGCGGCGCCTGCTGGCCGTCCAGGACGGCGCCTCCGTCGCGTTCGCCGCCGCGGTCGCCGAAGATCCGCACCACGCGCGTGCCCATGTCGGGCTCGCCATGATCGCGACGGAGCGGCCGGACCGGGCCGGCGGCCCCGATGCGGTCAGCGGTCACCTGGCCCGGGCGCGGGCGGCCCTCGCTCACGGCAGCGGCGAGGACCGCAGCCACGTCGAGGCGATCGCCACCTGGTGCGCGGAGGGCAACGCCGCAGGCACTGAGGCGCTGATCGCGCATCTCGAGCGGGAACCGGACGACGCGGTGGCGTTACTGGTGCTGGCCCCGTCGATCGCGTTCGCGGGTGCCGGCGACGCGTTGCCGGACGCATGGCAGTACGTCGAACGGTTCACCGGTGTACACGGCGAAGCACCCTGGTACCTCGGATTGCGCGCTTACGGCAGAACAGAACAGGGGCTCTGGTACGACGCCGCCGACCTGGCCGAGGCCGCGCTGGAACTCGATCCCGGCAACGGGAACGCGGCGCACGCGTTGACGCACGTGCACTACGAGACCGACGCACACCGGGCCGGCTTGAAGTGGTTGACGGAATGGATTCCCAGCCATGGCAATACCCAGCGCTACCTGGCCCACTTCCAGTGGCACGCTGCGCTGCACGAGCTCGCGATGGGCGACGCGGCTGCCGCGGCGCGCCGATACGCCACCTCTTTGGCGCCGCCCCATTCCCACGATGTCCGCTGCCTGGTCGACGCGGGTTCGCTGGCATGGCGAGCGCGTCTGCACCCGAGTTGGGTGACACCGCCCGACCCGATGCCGGTCATCGCCGAAGTCGGATCGTTGGCCTACGCGCCGAAGACACCGTTCATCGCCTTTCATGCGCTGCTTCTGCTCGCAGCGGCCAACGACCCGGCCGGGATCAGGGCGATCGACGTTCCCGCGGCCACCGACGAACAGGCGACCACACTTCGACTCATCGGAGAAGGCCTGATCGCGTTGTCCGAGGGCGAGCCACGCACCGCCCTCGACTACCTCTTGGAGTCGCTGCCCGGCTTACCGTCGATCGGAGGCAGCCGGGTGCAACACGAAGTGGTACTCGAAACCGCCTTGGCGGCAATGCTTCAGCTCGGCGGCCCGGGACAGGCGGCACGCCTGCTGTCGCGGTATCGCGCTACACCCGAACCGCAGGTGACCCGCGGCGCGGTGAACTGACGGCTGGGTGCGTCAGAAGTTCCAGTCGTCGTCCTCGGTGACCACGGCCTTGCCGATGACGTAGCTGGAGCCCGACCCGGAGAAGAAGTCGTGGTTCTCGTCGGCGTTCGGCGACAGCGCCGAGAGGATCGCCGGGTTCACCTCGGTCTCGTCGCGCGGGAACAACGCCTCGAAGCCCATGTTCATCAACGCCTTGTTGGCGTTGTAGCGCAGATACTTCTTGACATCCTCGGTCAGCCCGACCGCGTCGTACAGGTCCTGGGTGTACTCGATCTCGTTCTCGTACAACGCATACAGCAGCTCGTAGGCGTAGTCCTTGAGCTCCTGCTTGCGCTCGTCGGTCTGCAGCGCGTAGCCCTTCTGGAACTTGTAGCCGATGTAATAGGCGTGCACGGCCTCGTCGCGGATGATCAGCCGGATCAGGTCGGCGGTGTTGGTCAGCTTGGCCCGGCTCGACCAGTACATCGGCAGGTAGAAGCCGGAGTAGAACAGGAACGCCTCGAGGAAGACCGAGGCGATCTTGCGCTTGAGCGGGTCGTCACCGTGGTAGTAGTCGAGGATGATCTGCGCCTTGCGCTGCAGGTTGACGTTCTCCTCCGACCAGCGGAACGCCTCGTCGATCTCGGCCGTCGAGCACAGGGTGGAGAAGATCGAGCTGTAGCTCTTGGCGTGCACCGACTCCATGAAGGTGATGTTGGTCAGCACCGCTTCTTCGTGCATGGTGATCGCATCGGGGATCATGCTCACCGACCCGACCGTGCTCTGGATGGTGTCCAGCAGCGTCAGGCCGGTGAACACCCGCATGGTGAGTTCTTTTTCCGCCGGCGTCAGCGTGTTCCACGACGGCAGGTCGTTGGACAGCGGAACCTTCTCGGGCAACCAGAAGTTGCCGGTCAAGCGATCCCAGACCTCGGCGTCCTTCTCGTCGACGACACGGTTCCAGTTGATCGCCGTCGCCCGGTCGATCAGCTTCGCTCCTTCGGCCACCGCAACCCCACTTCACCACGATGTATGCCCGTCTCCGGCTGACGCCCAAAACACTACCCCTGGGGTCGGACAACTAAGGCCAACACAACACTTTGTGTTTTTTCGGCGTCGAATCCACAGGTCCGCGCACTGGGCGCGGATCGGCCCGGCGTGTCGGACGATCACCGGGTGAAGCGGTACTCCGAGCGCCGAAGCGAACGGGTGGCCAGCCAGTACTGCCACGTCATCCCGCTCCACAAGGTGCGGTTCTTGCCGTGCTCGTCGAGGTACCAGCTGCTGCAGCCGCCTGTGCTCCACACCGTGCGCTCAAGCCGATCGTGCAAATCGGTGTTGAACGCGTCCTGCGCGGCCCGGGTCGGCGACAAAGCCTGCGCACCCACCTTGTCGACAGCGGCGATCGCCTGGCCGACGTAGCGGATCTGGGACTCGATCATGAACACCACCGAGTTGTGCCCCAGCCCGGTGTTCGGGCCGAGCAGAAAGAACAGGTTGGGCATGTCGGCGACGGCGATCCCGCGGTGGGCCTGCACCCCCTCCCGGTTCCAGCGGTCGACCAGGTCTTCCCCACCGGGGCCCTTGATGTCGACGTAGGTGTAGGAGTCGGTGACGTGGAACCCGGTGGCGAACACGATCACGTCGGCTTCTCTTTCGACGCCGTCGACCGTCACGATCCCGCGCGGGGTGATCCGGCTGATCTTCTCGGTCACCAACGTGGTCTTCGGGTCTGCGACGCCGCGGTAGTAGGTGTCGGAGTTCAGGATTCGCTTGCACCCCGCCCGGTAGTTCGGGGTCAGTTTGCGACGCAACTCGCGGTCGCGGACGTGGCGGCGGATGTTCCACTTACCCAGTAGCTCACCGATCTTGAGCAGCGCCGGGCGCTGGGTCATGGCGAAGCCGACACCCTCGTGCGCCCAGTAGATGCCGTCGCGCAGCAGCGCCCGGGCGCCGGGCACGGTGGCGAGCAGCTGACGCAACCGTGCCGGGATCGCGTTGTTGGGCCGCGGCATGACCCACGGTGGGGTGCGCTGGTAGAGCTGCAGCTCGGCGACCCGGCCGACGATCTCGGGCACGATCTGGATGGCACTGGCGCCGGTCCCGATGACGGCGACCTTCTTACCGGTGATATCCACGCCGTGGTCCCACTGCGCGGAGTGGAACGCCGCACCGGTGAAGTCCTCGAGCCCGTCGAAGTCGGGAACGGCCGGGATGTGCAGGGCGCCGGCACCCGAGATCAGGAACTGTGCGACGAACTCCCGACCGTCCTTGGTGAACACGTGCCAGCGCTGTTGGGCCTCGTCCCAGTGCGCCCGGTCGACGTGGGCGCCGAACCGGATGTAGCGGCGCAGGCCGTACTTGTCGGTGACGCCTTTGAGGTAATCGAGGATCTCGGGCTGGAAGGACCACATGTAGGTCCAGTCAGCTTTCGGCTCGAACGAGAACGAGTACATGTGGGCGGGGATGTCGCAGGCACACCCGGGGTAGCTGTTGTCACGCCACGTGCCGCCGATGTCGTCGGCCTTCTCCAGGATCAGGAAGTCGACGCCGCGCCGTTGCAGCTCGATGCCCATTCCCAGACCGGAGAAGCCGGTGCCGATCACCAGGGCACGGGTGCGCACCGGCGGGGCGGTGCTGACGGGCACGACGGTCGGTTCGACAGCGGTCATGGCACCAAAATACCCAATACCGCCGGTATCGGGTGAAGGTCGCTCAGCCGGCGGCGGCACGCAGCGGCACCGCCGCGTGGACCGGCCGGTCGGGATCGAGCTGGATCCCCAGCAGCTCGGCGGTGCCCTTGACGGTGCCGAGCATGATCGTGGTCAGGTGGTTGACGAACTCCTCCGACGGCATCCGTCGGGGGCTGTCCGGGTCGGGACCCAGCCACCAGTCGGTGGCCGCGGACGCCGAGCCGAACGTCGCCGCCCCTGCCAGCTGCAGCGCAGCCGGGTCCAGCTCCATCTCGCGCAGCTCGTTGTTGAACATCTCGGCCATCGCCATGGTGATCTCGCGTCCCTCGTTGAGGGCCCGCTGGGTCGACTCGGACTGCTCGGGGAAGCGGCCCTGCAGCATGAAGCGAAGGACGTTGGGGTGTTGTTCGACGAGGTTGACGTATTCGGCCACGCTGCGGCGCACCACTTCGCGGGTGGGGTCGGCGGCGAAGTCCAGGTTGGAGAAGATGGCCGCCCACAGCATGTCGCGCAGCCGCTTGCCGATGGCCTGGAACAGGTCGGATTTGTCGGTGAAGTGCCGGTAGATCTTCGGCTTCGCCGTACCGGCCTCTTCGGCGATCTCGCGCAGGCTGACGTCGGGCCCGTTCTTGTCGATGGCCCGGAAAGCGGCGTCGACGATCTCGGCGCGCACCTTCTTGCGATGTTCGCGCCAGCGCTCGCTGCGCGCGTCGACCTTGCCCGGCTCGGCGCCGGATCGCGATCTGGACACTCTGCGCACGTCAAGCACTGTACCCGGCGCCGCCTGCTGACCAGGGCCAACTGCGGGCGTTCAACGTCACATCGACAACCGCCGATCTGAGCGGCTTGGTGTTCTCCGATAGCATCGATGCGATCCGACTATCGAAGCGAGACGAGACGTAGTGACCGAGCGATTCGACCTGGTGGTAGCCGGCGGGGGGCCATCGGGATCCGCGGCGGCCTGGCAGGCTGCACAGACCGGCGCGAAAGTGGTGGTCCTCGACAAGGCCGTGTTCCCGCGGGACAAGCCTTGCGGCGACGGCCTGACCGCGCGGGCAGTCAGCTACCTGCAGAAGATGGGTCTGGCCCACGAGGTGTCGCAGTTCCATCGGGTCAACAAGGTGACGGTGTTCAGCCCGTCGCAGTGGGAGCTGTCCTTCCCCAAGCGGCCCGGCATGCCGGACCACGGCCACACCGTGAGCCGCACCGAACTGGACACCCTGCTGCTCAAGCACGCCGAGTCGGCCGGCGCAGTCGTCCGGCAGGGATGCGAAGTCGCCGGCCCCGAACTCGACGAGCGCGGCCGGGTGATCGGCGTCGTGCTCAAGAGCGGCGAGAAGGTCTTCGGCGACGCGGTGATCGCCGCCGACGGCGCCTACTCGCCCATCAAGCGGGCGCTGAAGCTGGACTCGGAATACAACGGCTACTCGGCGATCGCCATCCGCTCGGAGATGGACGCCAACCGGCCCGACTCCGACAGCCTCGACATCTATCTCAAGCTCGCCTTCCAGGGTGACCAGCTGCCCGGTTACGGATGGGTCTTCCCGATGGGCGGCGGCCGGTTCAACATCGGCCTGGGGTACGTCAACAGCTACAAGAACTGGCAGTCCATCAACGCCACCCAGTTCCTCGGCGAGTTTCTGCGCACCCTGCCCGCGGAGTGGGAGCTGCCCCCCATCGAGGAGCTCAAGAAGAACAAGAGTGTGCGGGCCTGGCGGCTGCCGATGGGCTTCACGGCGTGGCCGCCGTGGCGCCCGGGCGTGCTGTTCACCGGCGACTCGCTGGGCGCGGGCAAACCCGCTTCCGGGGCGGGTATCTCCAAGGCATTGGAGTCCGGGCTGGCGGCCGGCGAGTGTGCCATCGCGGCGCTGGAGAACGGCGGACCCGACGACTTCACCAACTACGCGCAGCGGATGGAAGCGGCGTGGGGCCGGGAGTACAAGCGGGGCCGCTACTTCCACAAGCTGCTGGGTTATCCGCAGCTGGCCAACGCCGGCATCAAGTTGATCGACAACGCCCGCTTCCGCGACGCCATGCTCAAGGCGTTGTACAAGAAGGCGCAGGGGCCGCAGCACCGCTACTGAAGCGGTGCTGCCCGCATGGTCGACGACATCGGCGCCAACCTCGGCGACCAGGCGTCGCGGCGGCTCGCGGCGCTCGGCTCGGTGATGCTGACGCCTGGTCTCAGCGCTGACGAGTTGGCGCGCATCGAGGACGAGTTCGGTTTCGCGTTCGCCGACGACCATCGCACCTTCCTGTCCGCTGGCCTGCCGGTGGGAGACGGGTGGCCGGACTGGCGGTCGGCACCACGGCGAACGCTGCACCTGCAACTCCGACTGCCTGCCGAGGGGATCCTCTTCGCCGTCGAGTGGCGGGGTTTTTGGTCCGACGCATGGGGTGTCCGGCCGCAAAAGGGCAAGGATGCGCTGCGCAGCGCGAACTACCATCTGGCGCGAGTGCCGCAGCTGGTGCCGCTGCATGCGAATCGCTTTCTCCCGGCCGGACGCGGCAGCTGGGGTCGGCCCGTGTTGTCGGTGTACCAGAGCCAGGTCATCTGTTGCGGCGCTGACCTTCCCGACTATGTCGAGCGGGAGTTCGGCGTGGCGCCCGAAGCGGCACCCGCGCCGACGTCGTCAGTGCGGTTCTGGTCGGACCTGATCGGCTAGCTCGCGCCGTGTCGGCGAGTGGCCAATTACGACACCGCTGAGGCCACATCCCGTGCCATAACTGGCCGCTCGGCGACTGGTCAGATGTTGGTTTCGTCGACGGGCACGCCCGCGGCGGGAGCGGCGGCACCGCGGCCCTGCGCCGTCTGGGTGCAGGCCAGCCCGAGGGTGTAGGACGTCATCGACAGCGACCCGTAGGCGCATCCGTCGGTGAGCACGTCCACCCCACCGCCTTGGACCCCGGCCAGTCCGGCGAAGTACAGCAGCGGCAGGAAGTGGTCGGGGGTGGGCGCGGCGGCCGGGTAGTCGGCGTGCTCGCGCAGTGCGACGGCCGCGGCCGGGTCATCGAGCAGCTGCGCGCGGGCCTGGTCGTCGAAGCGCTGCGCCCAGTCGAAGCCGCGGTTCTCCAGCGCCGGGTCCATCCCGGCCAGGTTGTGCACCACGTTGCCGCTGCCCAGAATCAGCACGCCACGTTCCCGCAGTACCGCCAGCTTGGCGCCCAGCTCGAGGTGGTACTCAAGGGGCTTGTAGGCGTTGATGGCCAGCTGCACAACGGGTATCGACGCGTCCGGGAAGGCGTGGACGAGCACCGACCAGGTGCCATGGTCGATGCCCCAGCTGTCCAGATCGGCGCCCACCCAGGTCGGCTTGACCACTTCGGCGATCTCGTCGGCGAGCTCCGGCAGCCCCGGCGCCGGGTACTGCACACCGAAGAGGTCGGCCGGAAATCCGTAGAAGTCGTGGATGGTTCGCGGTACGGCCATCGCCGTCACAGCGGTGGCGTTGATGTACCAGTGCGCACTGACGACCAGGATGGCGCGCGGCCTGCCGAACGATGCCAGCACACCGTGGCCGAACGCCCGCCACGCCGAGGTGAAGCGGTTGATTTCCAAAGCGTTCATCGGACTGCCGTGCCCGATGAACGCGGCCGGCATCAGTGTGGACATGCAGCAAGTTAACCGCAGACCGGCGACGCAGGTGCGGCGTCACTCACTATGAGTGAGCTGATCGGCGAACGCGGTACTCGCGCTGCCGGTCAGCTTGGCGGCGTCGAAGCCATAGGCGACGGCGTCACCGCGGATCGCGCGCAGCGGATCCTCAAAGTCGCGGAAATAGCCCATCGCCCACGCACCCTCCTGGTAGCCGATCAGCTTCAACAGGTCGTCGTCGAGTGTGCGGGCGACTTCCGGTGGCACCGAGAGGAATTGGTTCTCCTCTTGGCGCACCCAACCAACGCAGTAGTTCACGTTGATGGCGCGCCGGACCCGGTCGCTGCGGTTGGCCGCGCCGCTGTGCACGATCTTGCCGGAGTACAGCAGCACCGAACCGCGGGACATCTCGGCCTGCACGCATTCGTCATCGGCGTAGTCGGTCGGCTTCTTGTCGCCGACCTGGCTTCCCGGCACCACCCGGGTGGCGCCCATCTCGGCGGTGTAGTCGGTCATCGCCCACAGCGTGTTGCACTGCACGTGGTAGTCGTCGGGAAACGGGTAGAAGTCGAAGGCGTTCTGGTCGCGGTGCAGGGCCTGATCCGATTCGCCCGGTTCGATCGAGATGACCTGGGTCAGCATCAGCTGAAAAGCGCTGGCGTGGCCCAGGAAGTCCCCGCACATCTCGAGGATGGTCGGATTCTGGATGAGCGTGCGGCAGGCCGGCGACCGGGCTATCAGCGCCCCGGTGCGCCGAGTCTTGTGGCCGATCATCGCGTTGTAGCCCATCGGCGTCGCGTCGAGGTATGGGGCGAGTTCGTCGCTGATGGTGTCCATCAACGAGTCAGGGACCAGGTTGTCGATGATGACGTAGCCGTCGCGGCGCAGGTGGTCGGCGAGATCAGCCGGGGATGTGCTGGCTGGAACGTGCGTCAGCGTGGTCATGCACCCCAGTATCTCGAGCATGTGTGTTGACCAGGTAAAACAGCGTCACGCACCCGTTACGGCCGACGGCGCTTACCGGGCGTCGGCTTGCGGGCGACCTTCCCCGCCGCCGCGCGGGCGGCCTGCTTGGCCAGGGTCTTCTCCCGCGCCGTGCGTTTCGGCGCCGGTTGGGCCTGCCCCCGTGACGAACCCGGTTTGCGCCCCCGCACGATTCCGGTGAACTCCTCGACCAGAGCTGACGGCGGACCTTCCGGGAAGGCAAGTGCCACCGGGCATGTGGGCGCATCGACGATGGGCCGGTAGGTGAGGTCCTTACGGTGGTGCAGCCTGGCCAGCGACTGCGGGACGATGAGGGCGCCCAGCCCCGCGGCAACGAGTTCTATTGCGTCACCGGTGGTTTCGGGCCGATGATCGATCGACTCGCCGGGCGCCGAGGACCAGGCGACGACGTCGTCGAGTGGCAGCAGGATCGGTTCCTCGTCGAGGTCTGCGGCGGTGATCTCATCGGCGGCGGCGAGATGGTGGTCGGTCGGCACGACGGCGACCGTCGTCTCCTCGTAGAGCGGGATGACGGCCAATGCGGTGGTGTCGGCCGGCAGCCGCAACAGCGCCACGTCGAGCGTGCCGGCACGCACCTCCTCGGCCGCGTCCGCCGCGGTGACCGTGTGCAATCGCAGCGGAATGTCGGGATGCCGATCCGCCCAGACCCGCGCCCACTTGGCCGGCGTCGCCCCCGGGACGTACCCGAGAGTGAGCGAGGGCGGCGCGGACGGCGAGGGCGGAGCCACCGCCTCAGGCTACCGATACGCTCATCGGATGAGCCGGCCGAATCCGCAGTCCATGAAACCCGCCACGGCGGCCAAGAAGCTGGACGTGTACCTGCCCGCGACACCGGCGGAGTTCCAGGAGAACCCGATCACCCGCGACGAGCTGGCCGCCCTGCAGGCCGATCCACCCCAGTGGCTCAAGGACCTCCGCAAGAACGGGCCGCATCCGAAGAACCTGGTGGCGGCAAAGCTGGGTGTGTCGATCGCCGGGCTGGGGCGCGGCGGCGTGGTGGAGGCACTCACCACCGAGCAGATCGATGCGCTGCTGGCTGACAAGCCGGACTGGCTGATCGCCGAACGGGAGAACTACCAGAACGTGCTGGCCGAGGAGCGCCGGGTGAAGGCGCTACGGGCGGAGAAGGCGCGCGGGAAGTAACCGCTGACGGCGGGCCGCGGGCCATCGAGGCAGAACTGAGAGCGAAGAATTCGCTGATGTATCGCTCCCAGCTCTGTTTCGATGGAGCGGGGTGACGGCGAAAGGCTGCCGAGCATGAGCTCTTGGGCGGGTAGGAACCGGATAGCGGCAGCTGCCGTCGGATATGTCGGCTACTCGGCGGTGATGCTTCGACTGGATAGTCGGATGCGCTCCACCGGTGGTCCGGGAATCATCCCGTTCGAGCTGGCGGGCAGCGCCGCCAAGGCAGAGACGATCCTGGACCGGTGGGGCGCAGACGGGCAACGCGCAGCGCGCCAGTCGATGTGGCTCGACTTCGGATACATGACCAGCTACGGAATCCTGCTCGGGCTGCTCGTCGAGCGTCGCCGTCTTCGCCGGGGCCACCCAGCGGGTCTGCCAGCGTTTGCCGTCGGCGCGGTTGCCGCTGACGCAGTCGAAGGCGTCGCCCTGCTCCGCGTGCTCGACGGGCAAGACGTCGCGCGCAACGCGCGTCGCGCCCGAATCGCAGCGTTGATCAAGTTCGCCATCACCGCAGTGACTCTCGGTTATGTCAGCTACCCGGGCTCCAACCGAAAGCAAGCGGGCCAGGGGTAATTCCCCTGGCCCGCTTGCTTTTCAGCGTGGATGCCCTACAGCATGCAGGACACGCAACCCTCCACCTCGGTGCCCTCCAGCGCCATCTGACGCAGCCGGATGTAGTACAGCGTCTTGATTCCCTTGCGCCAGGCGTAGATCTGCGCCTTGTTGACGTCGCGGGTGTTGGCGGTGTCCTTGAAGAACAGCGTCAGCGACAGGCCTTGGTCCACATGCTGGGTGGCTGCGGCGTAGGTGTCGATGATCTTCTCGTAGCCGATCTCGTACGCGTCCTGGTAGTACTCCAGGTTGTCGTTGGTCAGGTACGGCGCCGGGTAGTAGACCCGGCCGATCTTGCCTTCCTTGCGGATCTCGATCTTGCTGGCCACCGGGTGGATCGAGCTGGTCGAGTGGTTGATGTAGGAGATCGACCCGGTCGGCGGAACCGCCTGCAGGTTCTGGTTGTAGATACCGTGGGCCTGCACCGACTCCTTGAGCCGCAACCAGTCGTCCTGATTGGGGATGCGGATCCCCGCGTCGGCGAACAGCTGGCGCACCTTGTCGGTCGCCGGCTCCCACACCTGCTCGGTGTACTTGTCGAAGAACTCACCACTGGCGTACTTGGACTTCTCGAAGCCCTTGAACGTCGTCCCGCGTTCGATGGCGATCTTGTTCGAGGCCCGCAGCGCGTGGTAGAGCACCGTGTAGAAGTACATGTTGGTGAAGTCGATGCCCTCGTCGGATCCGTAGAAGATCCGTTCGCGCGCAAGGTATCCGTGCAGGTTCATCTGGCCAAGGCCGATGGCGTGCGCGTAGTTGTTGCCCTGTTCGATCGACGGCACCGAGGTGATGTTGGTCTGGTCGCTGACGGCGGTCAGCGCCCGGATCGCGACCTCGATGGTCTGACCGAAGTCCGGCGAGTCCATCGCCTTGGCGATGTTCAGCGAACCGAGGTTGCAGGAGATGTCCTTGCCCACCTTGGAATAGGACAGGTCGTCGTTGAACTCCGACGGCGTGGACACCTGCAGGATCTCCGAGCACAGGTTGGAGTGGGTGATCTTGCCATCAATGGGATTAGCTCGATTGACAGTGTCTTCGAACATGATGTACGGGTAGCCCGACTCGAACTGCAGCTCGGCAAGCGTCTGGAAGAAATCGCGCGCCTTGATCTTGGTCTTGCGGATCCGGGCGTCGTCGACCATCTCGTAGTACTTCTCGGTGACCGAGATGTCGGCGAACGGCACGCCGTACACCCGCTCGACGTCGTACGGCGAGAACAGGTACATGTCCTCGTTCTTCTTGGCCAGCTCGAAGGTGATGTCCGGGATGACCACGCCCAGCGAGAGGGTCTTGATGCGGATCTTCTCGTCGGCGTTCTCCCGCTTGGTGTCCAGGAAGCGGTAGATGTCTGGGTGATGGGCGTGCAGGTACACCGCACCCGCGCCCTGTCGCGCACCGAGCTGGTTGGCGTAGGAGAACGAGTCCTCCAGCAACTTCATGATCGGGATGACGCCCGAGCTCTGGTTCTCGATGTTCTTGATCGGCGCGCCGTGCTCGCGAATGTTGGTCAGCAGCAAGGCGACTCCACCGCCGCGCTTGGACAGCTGCAGCGCGGAGTTGATCGAGCGGCCGATCGACTCCATGTTGTCCTCGATGCGCAGCAGGAAGCAGCTCACCGGCTCGCCGCGCTGCTTCTTGCCGGAGTTGAGGAACGTCGGGGTGGCCGGCTGGAAGCGGCCGTCGATGATCTCGTCGACCAGCTTCTCGGCCAGGGTGGTGTCACCGGCGGCCAGCGTCAACGCCACCATCACCACGCGGTCCTCGAAGCGCTCCAGGTAGCGCTTCCCGTCGAAAGTCTTCAGCGTGTAGGACGTGTAGTACTTGAACGCGCCGAGGAAGGTGGGGAACCGGAACTTCTTGGCGTAGGCGCGATCCAGCAGCGTCTTGACGAAATTGCGGGAGTACTGGTCGAGCACCTCGCGCTCGTAGTAGTCCTTCTGGATCAGGTAATCGAGCTTCTCGTCCTGATTGTGGAAGAAGACGGTGTTCTGGTTGACGTGCTGCAAGAAGTACTCGCGAGCAGCCAGAACGTCCTTGTCGAACTGAATCTTTCCGTCTTTGTCGTAGAGATTCAGCATCGCGTTGAGCGCGTGGTAGTCAGTCTCCCCCGGCAACGCGTGCGTCGACGTTACAGGCTCTGCAGCTGTGACCGTTGGTGGCACGTGTCCTCGTCCTTCCAGAATTCGGCGAGTTCCGCGCGGACGGCTTGCACGTCCTCGGCGGTCCCCATCATTTCGAAGCGATACAGAAACGGCACCTGGCACTTGTGGGAGACCAGCGCTCCCGCAAAGCAGTACTCGGCACCGAATTGGGTGTTGCCGGCTCCGATCACGCCACGGATCAAAGACCGGTTGTGTGCGTTGTTCAAGAACCTGATGACCTGTTTCGGGACGTAGCCCTTGGCGTCATAGGTCGGGCTGTCCCCCTTGCCACGGCCGTAGGTCGGCAGCAGCAGCACGTAGGGCCGATGCACCTCGATGTGGTCGTGCAGGGGAATCCGGACAGCGGGCACTCCGAGCTTCTGCACGAAGCGGTGGGTGTTCTCCGAAACGCTGGAGAAGTAGACCAACCGCACCGGGCCGTCCAGGCTCGGGCTGCCATCCGGATTCATCACGACCTCCCGTGGCGCCCTGACCCCTAGGCGCTCAGGACAGCGGCACCGGCGAGTGCCTTGATGCGATCGGGCCGGAAACCCGACCAGTGCTCACCGCCGGCAACCACGACCGGCGCCTGCAGGTAGCCCATCGCCATCACGTAGTCACGAGCCTCGGCGTCCTCGCTGATGTCGACGACGTCGTAGGTGAGGCCTACTTTGTCCAGGGCCTTGTAGGTCATGTTGCACTGCACGCAGGCGGGCTTGGTGTAGACGGTGATGGTCATCTGCGGTACGACTCCTCAGCGAAACTCAAGAGATGGACTCAGGTCGATCACAAGACAGGCTGTGCGCAGGCACTCGTGAACTTCAGCGAGCTTTCGGACGTCGAAATTCCTGGGGTACCGGAGCCGCCCCCACCGACATTTCAGCGTCGGTTTCGGCGATCCGGCGGACCTGTGACTCTCGGGTCTGTCGGCCTGTCAGACACTACACCTAGTGGCCGACAGCGAGAAGAGATACAACATGTTCTGAATAACATTTCTGAAATTCCCTGGTCGTAAGCCTGTTGCCGACACCCGGCCCGGCGTGTCGCAGGTCACAACACGCCGGGTGCCGATCTCGTGCCCTAGATCTAGCACCCGCCACCGACACGCGCGTCGAATCCCGGCCAGCACCACTGACCGCGAGCAAAAAAAACCGCCGGTGCACGCCACCGGCGGTTTTTTGGGGAGATCCGGCTCAGCTCACCTCGGCGGCGAGCTTGCCCACCACGTCGCGTACCGCCGCGGCCACCTCGGCGTTCTCGCGGGGATGTTTGCCATCCAGCGCGGTGCCCGGCAGGGACAGCTTCACGCTCTCGATGACCCGCGGGCCGGCAATACCGAACGACTTGCGCGTCTCGTCGTGCGCCCACACCCCGCCGTACTGGCCCAGCGCGGCACCGATCACGGCCAGCGGCTTGTCCTTGAGAGCGCCGCTGCCGTACGGCCGAGACAACCAATCGATCGCGTTCTTCAGCACACCGGGGATGCTGCCGTTGTATTCCGGGGTCACCACCAGCGCCGCGTCGGCTTCAGCGGCCGCGGCCCGCAATGCCACCACCGCCGCGGGCGCATCCTCGGTGTCGAGGTCTTCGTTGTAAAACGGCAGGTCACCCAGCCCGTCATAGACCGTCACGGTGACGCCCTCGGGCGCAGCTTCGGCCGCCAGCTCGGCCAGCTGGCGGTTGATCGACGCGGCCCGAAGGCTTCCCACCAGTGCCAGCACCTTGATATCGGCCATGTCCGTTCATCCCTTCGCTCATCCGGATCTTCGCACGACATAACCGGACCATGGTCCGGTTTATTTCCGGCTGAGTTAAAGTGGAGGTGTGAGCGTCACCGGCGGGGCCAGTGGACTGCCGGTGTCCGCGCCGCAGGAACGCGGCGACGCGGCCCGCAACCGGCTGCTCCTGCTCGACGCCGCCCGCACGCTGATCGCCGAACACGGCGCCGATGCCGTCTCGATGGACGATATCGCCACCGCGGCCGGCGTGGGCAAGGGCACCGTGTTCCGCCGCTTCGGCAGCCGCGCAGGTCTGATGATGGTGCTGCTGGACGAAGACGAGCACGCCATCCAACAGGCATTTCTGTTCGGCCCGCCGCCGCTGGGCCCAGACGCGCCGCCGCTGGAACGACTGCTGGCCTTCGGACGGGAGCGGCTGCGGTTCGTGCAGACCCACCGCGGCCTGCTCTCCGAGGCCGGCCGCAACCCCGAAACGCGCTACGGCGCCCCGTTCACGGTCCAACACACCCACATTCGCGTCTTGCTGACCGCCGCGGGCAGCACCGGTGATCTCGACGCCCAGGCCGATGCGCTGCTGGCCCTCCTCGACGCCGACTACGTCACCCATCAGCTGGTCGATCGCGGCCGCACCCTGGACAGCCTCGGTGACGCCTGGGAAAGCGTCGCGCGCAAACTGTGCGGGAAGTGAGCGCTCCCCAACCCCGCGACTGGGTCCTGCACGTGGACCTGGACCAATTCCTGGCCTCGGTCGAACTGCGTCGACACCCCGAACTGGTGGGGCTGCCGGTGATCGTGGGCGGCAGCGGCGACCCCACCGAACCGCGCAAAGTGGTCACCTGCGCGTCCTATGAGGCCCGCAGTTTCGGCGTGCACGCGGGCATGCCGTTGCGCAACGCGGCGCGGCGCTGCCCGGAGGCGACATTCCTGCCGTCGGACCCGGCCGCCTACGACGAAGCCTCCGACCAGGTGATGGGGCTGCTGCGCGATCTCGGTCACCCGGTCGAGGTGTGGGGCTGGGACGAGGCCTACCTCGGCGCCCGGGTGGCCGACCCGGTGGAACTGGCCGAGCGGATCCGCACAGTGATCGCAGCGGAGACCGGGCTGGCGTGCTCGGTGGGTATCAGCGACAACAAGCAGCGCGCCAAGATGGCCACCGGCTTCGCCAAACCCGACGGGGTCTACACGCTGACCGACGCGAACTGGATGGACGTGATGGCGTCCCGGCCGGTGGACGCCTTATGGAGCGTCGGCCCGAAGACCACCAAAAAGCTTGCCGCCCTTGGCATCACTACGGTGTGGGAACTCGCCCACACCGATGCCGAACGCCTCACCGCAACGTTCGGGCCGCGCACCGGGCTGTGGCTGCTGCTGCTGGCCAAGGGTGGCGGTGATGCGACGGTCAGCGCCGATCCGTGGATCCCCCGCTCGCGCAGTCATGTGGTGACGTTCCCGCGGGACCTGACCGAGCGGGCAGAGATGGACGCCGCCGTCACCGACCTGGCCCGGCGGGCGCTGGCGGATGTGGTGGCGCAGTCCCGGGTGGTGACGCGGGTGGCGGTCACCGTGCGCACCAACACCTTCTACACCCGCACCAAGATCCGCAAGCTGGACCGGCCGGGCACCGACGCCGAGGACATCACCGCCGCCGCCCTACGGGTGCTGGACCTGTTCGACGTGGATCGTCCGGTCCGGCTGCTGGGTGTGCGACTGGAGCTGGCCCCGCCTTCCTGACTCAGTCCGGCGGCCGAAAACTCGCGCCACGCGGGCGTAAAGCCCGGGTGAAGAAGACATTCACCCGCGTCATCGCGACGCTGTAGGGCCACCAGGCCAGCCGTTTGAAGGTGTACAGCGCCCAGATGTCGGGCGAGGTGTAGATCAGGTAGCGGTTGCGGGAGATGCCGGCCAGGATCCGGTCGGCGACCTTCTCCGGCGACACCGCGTGGCCGCTGAACACCTTGACCCAGCGTTGCACCTTCGGATGGTCGCGGTCGACGCCGGCGATCTGCACGGTCTGCACCAGCGGGGTGTTGACCGCGCCGGGCACCACCAGCGAGACGCCGATGTCGTGCCGGGCGAGGTCGAAGCGCAGCACTTCGGAGAGCCCACGCAGCCCGAACTTGCTGGCGCTGTAGGCGGCATGCCACGGCAACGCGACCAGTCCGGCCGCCGACGAGACGTTGACCAACTGACCACCGCGGCCGGCGGCGACCATCGGCGGCAGGAAGGTCTCGATGACGTGCACCGGCCCCATCAAGTTGACGTCGATCATCGACCGCCACTGCCGGTGGGTGAGTTGTTCGACGGTCCCCCACGCCGAGATCCCGGCGATGTTCATGACGATGTCCATCGCCGGGTGGCGGGTGTGGATATCGGCGGCGAACTGCGCGACGGCGTCGTAGTCGGCGATGTCCAGGGCGCGGTGCTCGGCCACCACAGCGCCCAGGGATCGGGCGTCGGCCACGGTCTGGGACAGCCCGTCGGCGTTCACGTCGGTCAGATACAGCTCGGCCCCCTCGCGAGCCAGCCGCAGTGCGGTGGCTCGGCCGATCCCGCTCGCCGCGCCGGTGACGAACGCCCTTTTGCCCGCGAAACCGTCGACCATCAGGTCAGTCGACCCGCCCGCCCCAGAGCGCGTGCAGCCAGAGCTTCTCCAGAATCCGTACGGCGCGGTTGAGGTCGCGGTCGGGGCCGATGAACGGGCTCTCGCTGGACAGCGTGAAGGCCGTCGTCGCGGCGAGGGTGCGGACCAGACCCTGGATGTCGTCGGTGATCGGATCGGCCGTGCCGTTGCGGATTTCGGCCTCGACGATCGGGACGATCTGGCCCACGGTCTTGTCGATGAAGCCGTCGAGGAGATCGCGGATCTCGGCGTCGGTGTGGCGGGCGGCGTTGCACGCCGACATCACCGGGTCGTTGTGGGCGTAGACCGCCGCCGCGCTGCGCACCATCCGCTCGGCGAAGGCGGTGGGTGTCTCCTCCGGCCCGCGCGGGGCGAACGAGTGGGTGAGTTCCTCGAGTTCGGCGCCGGCCTCACCCATGATTTGGGCGAGCACCGAGTACTTGGAGTCGAAATAGAAGTAGAAGCCCGAGCGTGCCACCCCGGCTCGATCGCTGATCGTGCTCACCGACAGTTCGGCGAAGGGTTTCTCCTGGAGCAGCTCGCGGACGGCCTGGACGATGGCATGCCGCTGCTTGTCGCCGCGGCGACGTGGCACCTCGACGGAGTCCTGATGCGCGGTCACCCGTTCACCTTGCACCACGCCGCGGCCGAAAGAAAACTTGACATGCGTCAAGAACGTTGGTGAGGATAGGAGAACCTGTGGTGCCGGCCACATGTTGGCCGCCCGGGACGCCCGTCCCCCGTTGTTGAGGAGCGTTGATGGCCACCATCAGTACCCCGCACTACTTGCTGGACCAGGCGCGCCGCCGGCTCACGCCGACGCTGAACACCATCCCCGGGATGGGCGTCGTCGAGAAGCGCCTGCGCGGGCGTGACTGGCCGCAGTTCGCCCTGGCCGAACCGCCGGCCGGTAGCGGGCTGAAGACGGTGATGGGCGATTCGGGCCTGCCGCTGCTGGGCCACATGGTCGAGACGTTCCGCGGCGGCCCCGACTATCTGCTGCAGGTCTATCGCAAGTACGGGCCGATCCACTACGCCTACTCCCCTGCCCTGCCCGCGGTGACCGCGCTGGGACCCGACGCCACCCAGGCGGTGTTCTCCAACAAGAACAAGGACTTCTCCCAGAAGGGCTGGCATCCGGTCATCGGGCCGTTCTTCAACCGCGGCCTGATGATGCTCGATTTCGATGAGCACATGTACCACCGCCGCATCATGCAGGAGGCGTTCACCCGCACCCGGCTGTCGGGATACGTCGAGCACATCGACCGGGTCGCCTCGCAGGTGATCGCCGACGAGTGGGTGACCAACGACCCCCGCTTCCTGTTCCACCCCGCCGTCAAGGAACTCACCCTCGACATCGCCTCGGTGGTGTTCATGGGCCACGAACCCGGCTCCGACCATGATCTGGTGACCAAGGTGAACCAGGCGTTCACCACCACCACCCGCGCCGGTGGAGCGATCATCCGCACCGCCGTCCCACCCTTCAAGTGGTGGCGCGGCCTGCAGGCCCGCAAGGTGCTCGAGGACTACTTCGTCGAGCGCCTCAAGGAGCGCCGCGACGCCGAGGGCACCGACATGCTGACCGTGTTGTGCCACACCGCTGACGATGAGGGCAACAAGTTCAGCGACGACGACATCGTCAACCACATGATCTTCCTGATGATGGCGGCGCACGACACCTCGACGTCGACGCTGACCACGATGGCCAATCAGCTGGCCGCCAACCCGCAGTGGCAGGAACGTTGCCGCGACGAGTCCGACCGGCTCGGTGACGGGCCGTTGGATATCGAGGCGCTGGAGAAGCTCGAGACACTCGACTTGGTGATCAACGAGTCGCTGCGGATGGTGACGCCGTTGCCGTTCAACGTTCGGCAGGCGGTGCGCGACACCGAGTTGCTGGGATATTTCATCCCGGCCGGCACCAACGTCAACGTCTGGCCCGGGCTCAACCATCGGCTGCCCGAGCTGTGGACCGATCCGGAGAAGTTCGACCCGGACCGCTTCGCCGAGCCGCGTTCGGAACACAAGCGGCACCGCTACGCGTTCGCCCCGTTCGGCGGTGGCGCGCACAAGTGCATCGGGATGGTGTTCGGCCAGCTGGAGATCAAGACCGTCATGCACCGGCTGCTGCGCCGGTACCGCCTCGAACTACCGCATCCGGGGTATCGGCCGCACTACGACTACGCCGGCATGCCGGTGCCGATGGACGGCATGCCGATCGTCCTGCGCCCGCTGCACTGAGCGGTTCGATCTCAGGCGGCGAGTAGGCGATTCGCGCAGGCGATCAACGCCCGCAGGGCCGACTGGACGGGGTCCTCGGACCAGCCCATCGCCCATTGCCGGTCGCGGCCGTTGCAGCCCTGCAGGAACGTCGCGGTGTGCTCGCCGGCGGTCAGCTGGTGAAAGCGGGTCATCTCCACGCCGACACCGCGCTCGTAGAGCATCGCGGTCAGCGCGGCGAGTGGACCGCTGGCCTGCGCGGTGGCGGTCTCGATGCGATCACCGATCGCCAGGGTGGCCCGATAGCCGCTGGGTTGCGGACCGAGCCGAATCCCGGCGCGGACGTCGTCGCACTCCCAGGAGCCGAGCCGGACGGGCCCGCCGCTCGGGCTGTAGGTGGCGGTGAACGACGCCCACGGCATGGTTTCGGCCTCTTCACGCAGGCCGATGGGCAGCCGCGAGCAGAAGCGTGGGGACGGTTGGAGGGTGGTGCTGTGCGGGTTCATGGTGCGGTCTTCTCGTCGAGCGGAGGTGACCGACGTCGTAGCATTCGACCCACAGCGGGGGTCGGTCTGGATCAGACCCCGCTGCGGGTAGCTACTACGACAAGCGCACGATGCACGTCCGCGATGCTAGACCCCGGCCGACGGCGTGTGCAACCAGGTTTCCAGGCGGCCTTCATCGAATCTTCATCGAAGGACTAGGGAAGCCCTATCCGCGGCGACAACCCTCGATTCCGACGACGCGTGGCGCATCCGGCCCATGCGCCCGAGGTAAGGACACATCGACGATGAAGACCCGGACTGTGGCCGTCGCGGCGAGCACCTTGGCGGCGGTGGTTGCGCTGAGCGCCTGCGGCAACGCGACGAAGACGGCTGCCACCAGCACGGCGAGCGCGTCGGCGGTGGCGAGCACCACCGCATCCGCACCCGCCGACCAGGCGCACAACGACGCTGACGTGTGGTTCACCCAGCACATGATCCCGCACCACCAGCAGGCCATCGAGATGAGCGACACCATCCTTGCCAAACAGGGCATCGACCCGCGGGTGGTGACCCTGGCCAACCAGATCAAGGCGGCGCAGGGCCCGGAGATCCAGCAGATGCAGGGCTGGCTACGGCTGTGGGGCGCGCCGGCGATGCCGATGACGCCGGGCGACATGGGCGACATGCCGGGGATGCCGGGGATGCCGGGTCACGACACCATGCCGGGCATGGGCACGGGATCGGGCATGATGTCACCCGCGGACATGACGGCACTGCAGAATGCGCAGGGCGTAGCGGCCAGCAAGCTGTTCCTCACCCAGATGGTCTCCCATCACCAGGGCGCGATCACGATGTCGCAGAAGGAGATCGCCGGCGGTCAGGACCAGGCGGTGATCGCGCTGGCCAGGTCGATCACCGAGAGTCAGCAGAAAGAGATCGACCAGATGAACGCGATCCTGGCGACGCTGTGACACCGCGGCGGGCCTCTTCGGCGGCGCCGACGAATGCCGAGAACAGCCGCAGCCGGTCGGCCTCCGGCCCGTAGTCGTCCTCCGGATGCCACTGGACGCCGAGGTAGAAGCGGCTCGGGTCCTCGATCGCCTCGACGATGCCGTCCAGTGCGCGGGCGGCGACCACCAGATCCGCCCCGACGCGGTCGACCGCTTGGTGATGCCCCGACCGGCCGATCACCCGGCCCGCGCCCAGGATCGACGACAGCCGGGTGCCCGCCACGATGTCGATCGGTTCGTCGACGAACTCCGGCTCTCCCGGCGCACCGTGGTGGAGCGCGTAGTCGACGATGTCGGGGATCAGCGTGCCGCCCCGGGCCACGTTGAGCAACTGAGATCCGCGGCAGATTCCGAAGATCGGCCGGCCCGCGGCCTCGGCGGCCGCGATGGCACCGAAGGCATCCCGGTCGGCTCGCACGTCGACACCGTAGGCCGCCGGGTTGGGGGCCGCGACCCCGTAACAGCTGCCGTCGACGTCGCCGCCGCCCAGCAGGAGCAGACCGTCGAATTCGGCAGCGCCCGAAGGGTTGTCCAGTGCGGTCGAGGTGTCCCACAGCTCGTAGGTGGCTCCGAGCCCGACCAAGGTGGCCAGCGCCAGCCTGGTGAACCGCCGGATGAGCGCGACGTCGGCCGCGCTGATGTCGGGAAAGTTCAGCGAGGCCAGCACGCAGATGTGGGCGCGAACCGTGCCGGGAGCCGGCAGGTCGGGGATCACGTCCTCGCGGCGCACCCGGGCATCAACGGCGTCGGCACTGGTCATCGGGATTCCCTTCGGGTGGCGGCTCGGACGACGAGGTCGGCGAACAGGGCGGCATCCGGGGCTGAGCAGGCGTGCCGGTCTTCCGGATGCCATTGGACGGCAACGATGTCGGCATCCGGGTGCTCGACCGCCTCGACGACGCCGTCGGCGGCGACCGCCGAAACCGTCAGGCCGGCGCCCAGTTGGTCGACGGCCTGGTGGTGATAGGACGACACGGCGATGCGTTCGGATCCGACGACGGTGTGTAACCGGCTTCCGGTCAGCACCGTCACGTCGTGGACGGCGTCGTGATGGGCGGTGGAGCTCTGCGGCAGGTGTTGCACGAGCGTGCCGCCGAGTGCGATGTTGAGGATCTGCATGCCGCGGCAGATCGCCAAGGTCGGCACCTGCAGGGCGAGCACGGTTCTGGTGACGGCGAGGTCGAGATCGTCCTGGAACGCGACGGTGTCCCTGGTCTGCGGCTGCGCCCGCGCGCCGTAGCGGTGTGGTTCGACATCGGCTCCGCCCGGCAGCAGCACAGCGTCGAACTGCGCTATCCGCTCGGGCAATTCGGCGTACGGGTCGGCGGCCGGTCCGTGCAGCGCCATCGGCTCACCGCCCGCGGCCCACACCGCCTCGCAGATCGCCTCGGCCACCACGGTGGCCGAGAACCGCAGGATGGGCACCTGTTCGGCCCGCCGGCCGACGACTGCCACCAGCGGTCGTCGCACCCTCAGCTCTGGAACGGGTAGTCGAGGGTCGGCAGCCACTGCGCCCAGACCTGGCGCAGCCGGCCCGATTCGATCATCCGGCCCAGCGCCGCGTCGATGGTGGCCAACAGTTCTGGCCGGTCCTTGGCGACGGCGATGCCCCATTTGTTGGCGGTCTGCACGGTGAACGCCAGTTCGTAATCGGGATGGGTGGCACCCAACGGAACGAACACCACGTCATCGTCGACGACGGCGTCGACCTCTCCGGCCAGCAGGGCGGCCAGCATGTCGGCATACACATCGTCGGAGCCCGGCCCGAACGGCACGGGGATCGCCTCGGTGAACGTCTCGACGAGCGCCATGTTGGTGCTGTTCTCGATCGCCGCCACCCGCCGGCCCACGAGGTCCTGCGGCGCATGGATCCCCGAGCCGCGACGTACCAGCACCCCCTCGTGGAAAACCGCGTACGGCCGGGTGAAATCGACCTGAGCCAACCGCTCGGCGGTGATGCCCTGCCCGCAGAGCACAGCGTCGGCCTCCCTCCGCTGGACGGCGGGGATCATGTCCACCCAGGGCACCCGCACCCACTCGATGGGTCGGCCGAGTTCGGCGCCAAGGGCTTCGGCGACGCCGGGTTCGTACCCGGTGCGGCCGGCTTCCGGTGTCCACAGCGAGAACAGTGGCGGCGCTTCGGCGTCCAGGCACGCCAGTCGCAGAGCCGCGGTCACGGTGCGTCGCTCCAATACATGTCACGCTCCCAATCAGTCACGTATCCGCAGAATCTGGCCCACTCGTCGGCGTGGAAGTCGATCAGCAGGCTGGACAGGTCCGGCCCGAACGTCGAGGTGAGCAGCGGGTCGGCCCGGAAAGCCTCGATCGCCTCGCCGAGAGTCAGTGGCAGCGCCGGGAACCGGTCGTCGGGAGCGGCGTCGTAGGACGATCCCTGTGTCGGGGCGCCGGGGTCGATGGCGTTCTTCATGCCGTCCTCGCAGGCGGCGAGGATGACCGCATGTGACAGATAAGGATTCACGGCGGCGTCGGGGAGCTTGTACTCCAACCGGCCGACCGTGGACAGCCGCACCGTACAGGTCTTGTTGTCCAGCCCCCAGTTGATTGTCGACGGCGCGAATTGCCCTGCGTCCCAGTACCGTTTGTAGGAATTCACCGTTGACGCGTTGACCAGCATCGCACCGGCGGTGTGCGCCAGCAAGCCGCCGAGCGCGTGGCGCCCGACCTCGGACAGGTGCAGGTCGCGCCGGCCCGGATCGGCCAGCACGTTGACGTCCTCACGCCACAAGCTGAAGTTGTGGTGGCAGCCGTTGCCCATCATCCCGGTGCGCGGCTTGGGCATGAAGCTGGCTTCGATACCCAATTCGCGGGCGACCTGTTTACAGACTTGCCGGTAGGTGGTCAGCCGGTCGGCGGTCAGCTCGGCGCGGTCGTACATGAAGTTCAACTCGACCTGGAACTCGTCTTCGTAGTCACCCTCGACCATGTCCAGGCCGAGCGCCTGCGCGTAGTCGATGACCTTCTTGACGATCGGACGGTTCCGTTCGAGGTGCTCGATGTGATAGGCGGGACTGGATCCGGGCCGGAAGTGGGCTTCCAGACCCTCACCCTGCCAAGTCATCTCGGGTTCGCAGCCGGTGCGTAGCTCCAAGCCGGTGCGCTCGGTGAAGTCGGCGTGCAGGCGCCGCAGCAATCCCCGGGTGTCGGATGCGAATTCGGAGCCGGCCCGCTCGCAGAGGTGATCCGGCTCGTAGAGCCGGCAGAACACCCTGGCGAAGTCGGTGTCCCACGGCAGCACCGCGAAGGTGTCGAGGTCGGGCAGCGCGGTGTATTCGGGGGCGTTGACCCCGCCGGCCAGCAGGACGCCGTCACGGGTGCTCTGCAGGTTGGCGACCGCGGTCTGGTGCTGCTGGACGCCTTTGACCGCGAGTCGCTCGAAGTGGCGAGCCGGGGCGACCTTGCCGACAACCCGGCCGGTGATGGTGATGGCCTGGAAATAGACGAATTGCACGCCCCGGTCGGAGATCGTTGCCAGCGCCGCGGCGAGGTCGGCGCTGGCGGCGTTGGCCTGCCGGTGAAGGTCGAGCGCAGTGGTGCTCATCGTGGTCCTCTCGGTGGCGGGGGGGCGGGTCAGGCGCCGGGGGTGAAGCCGATCGGCAGGGTGTTGGGACCGGTGTTGCCGGAGTCCGGCAGCCATGTCGCCCCGGGCAGCTCGTGCGGGTTCCGCATCCGGCGGGCCAGCAGCGGCAGCGCCTCACTCATGTCGGCACGCGCGACGAAGTGGCCCAGACAGTAGTGCACGCCTCCCCCGAATCCGAAGTGCGGCTTGCGTTCCGCGGTGATGTCGAAGCCCGGCGTGAACACTCGCGGGTCGGTGCCCGCGGACTCGGCGTAGAGGTGCACCGTTGTTCCGGCTTTCAAGAGCACGCCCTCGTACTCGAAATCCTCGATGACCTCACGGGTCACCCAGCGGGTGGTCGGGTTGACCCGCATCACCTCTTCGACGGCCTTGGCGCCGAGTTCCGGGCGCTGGGCCAGCAGCCGCCACTGGTCGGGATGGCTCAAGAAGGTCTGCATGGCCAGGCCGAGCTGGTTGCGGGTGGTGTCGAACCCGCCAAAGATCAACAGCAGCAGTCCGTCTCGGAGTTCGTCGTCGCTGAGCCGGCCCTCTTCGGGGAGGACGCGTTGACCAGGGCGGTGACGAAATCATCCTGGGGATTGGCCCGGCGCTCGGCGATCACCTCGTCGCAGTAGGCGTACAGCCGCGCCAGCGCGTCCTCGATCTTGGGCAGATCCTGTTTGAGGGTCACCCCCATCGCGAGCCCCAATGTCGCCGACTCGGTGGCGATGACCTGCCACTCCGGTTCGGGTAGTCCGAGCATGATCGCGATGACGCGGGCCGAGTACGGCTCGGCGAACTCGCTGACGAACTCGCACCGGTCCGGTTCGGCGAAGTCGTCGACGAGTTCGCCTGCCAGCGCCTGGAATCGGGGAACGAGACCGACGATCATCTGCTGCGAGAACGCCGGGGTCATCAGCCGGCGCAAGCGACGGTGCTCCTCACCCTCTTTGTTGAGCAGCCAGCTCGACCACCACCGCGCGAACGGCCCTTCGATCACTCCGTTGTGCGCCGGCCACGCGATCGAGCCCTGGCGCAGTTGGCGACTCTTGAGCAACTTGTTCATCTGCTCGTAGCGCAGGACGGCGATGCCATAGGGCGTGGTCGCGTACCAGCTGCGTTCCCGCGCGGCGTGGACGTCCTGTGAGGTGATGGCGAACGCCGGGTCGGCCACCTCGAAGGCGGGCACTTCTCCTTGGGCGAGAGACGACATCTGCGCAACCTCCGGACAGCTCCGACGGGAATCCCCGATACCCGGAACACACCGGCGAGGAATGTCGGTAAATACTCTACGAGTAGAGTCTTACTGTCAACAGCTGGCGCTCATCTCACCGGTGGGCCAGGCCACCGCCACTACCCAATCGGTGCCCAACGGCAGCTGGGCGACCTCCCGAAACGCCGCCGGATCGGTGGCGGGTCCGGCAGCCGGCATGCTCGCCAACCGAGAACCCACGATCCAGCGCGGCGTGTTGGCCGCGATCACCCGCCGTTCGGTGTTGACCACCACGGCGTCCCGGGCACTGCGCCGCAGCACCTCGGCGAGTTTGCGTTCGACCGGTCCCACCGCCAGGTCCGCGCCCACCACGCCCAAGAACGTGCCGTTGGCGACGACGGGCACGGTGGCGGTGATCGTGTACATGTCCGACCCGCTGTAGTCGACGTATGGCCCGTAGGCCACCCGGGCCTGGCCGTGCTGGGCCAGGCGATACCAGTCCATCTGCAGGTAGTCGTACACGTCGATGCTGGTCGGGTCGAAGTTCAGCCGCAGCCTGGCCACCCGGTCGGCGTGCCGCTGCCACCAGGCCATGTAGCGCTCGAGGCCGTCGACGACGAACGGCGCCGCCACGAAGCCCATCCCCCAGATGCCCTGCTCACGGCCCAGCAGATCGGCGAGCAGCCGCTGCAGGCCGCTGAAGTGCGCCTCGGTCAGGGCCGCCCGGGCGGGCCGGCTGCGCAGAACCTCCTGGGCGACGTCCGCGAGCAGTTCGTAGACGGGTTCGAGTGCCTGGGTCGCCTGCTCGGCGAGCTGACCCGCGGACACCTCGGCGATCATGACGCCGGTCCGTCCGTCGAGAGCTCGAGATTGATCCTGGTCAGCCGGGCCAGCTGACCCATGACGTGATCCTCGGCCAGCCGGCGGGCCTCGCCGGGGTTCTCCGACGCGACCGCGGTGGCGATGGCGTGCTGCTGCTCGACGTGCGCGGCGACATCGGGCTGGACGCCGATGGGCAGCCAGATCAAGCCCGCCACCTCGGCCTGCAGATTGGCCTCTCGGCGGGCCAGCCGCGCGGACTGTGAGGCGACCGCCACCTGGATGTGAAACCGGCTGTCCGCGCGGATGCGATCGCCGAGGGTCGTGGCGGTGCCGAGCTGGTCGGTCAGGGCGAACAGCCGGCGCACCGCGTAGGAGGCGGCGCGCTCGGCGGCCAGCCGGGCGGCCTGACCGGCGATGGCGGTGTGTTCGTCGAACAGGTCGCGGAGGTCGGAGGCGCTCATCGCGGCGAGCCGCGCGGTGAGTTGGTCGACTGGCGGTCCCGCGGGCCGTCGCACGAACGAGCCCCCGCTGCGGCCGCGGCGGGTTTCCAGCAGGTCCTGCTCGCGCAGCGTGGCCAGCGCCTCGCGGACTGTCATCGGGGCGACACCGAATTGAGCCGCCAGGTCGACCTCGACCGGCAGCCGCTCCCCGTCGTCGAGCAGCCCGAGGTGGATCGCCTCGGTGATGCGCGCGACGATCTCGTCGGCGCGGCTCACCGGCGCTTCCGGCGCAACCAGCGGTGACAACGACGACACCGGGCCCTCCTCCGCGCTGCTGCCGATGGATCCGACGTCGGCAACTTACCCGATTTCCGACCAATTCCGCCGTTCCGGTTGCCGCATAAACAATAGCTCTGTAGTTTTTCGGCCACGCCAGGACCTACGGAAGAAGGCAGTCCATGTCCACATCCAGTGCGCCGTCTCCCCACTCCCGTCCCCCCGACAATCCCTCCACGGACGGCTACTACGACTTTCACGACGAGGACGACGCCCGGCACCTGCACGCCCTGGGCTACCAGTCGGAGTTCAAGCGGGATATGAGCCCGTGGGCGAACTTCTCGCTCGGATTCACCTATCTGTCCCCGGTCGTGGGCGTCTACACGCTGTTCGCCTACGCGTTGGCCACCGGCGGCCCGCCGATGATCTGGAGCTTCCTCATCGTCGGAGTCGGCCAGTTGCTGGTGGCACTCGTCTTCAGTGAGATCGTCGCCCAGTTCCCGGTCGCCGGTGGGGTGTACCCCTGGGCGCGGCGGCTGTGGGGGCGCCGCTACGCCTGGATGACCGGATGGGTCTACATGGTGGCGCTGCTGGTGACCATCGCCTCGGTGGTCTACGGCGCCGGGCCCTACGTCGCGGCGGCGTTCGGATTCGAGGCGACGGTGAACAACACCATCGTGTTCGCGCTGATCCTGTTGGCGGTAGCGACCGCCATCAACTTCATGGGCACGAAAGTCCTTGCCACTGCGGCGATCATCGGATTCACCGCAGAGATCGTCGGTGCCCTCGCCGTCGGTGGCTGGCTGTTGGTCGCACACCGCGAACACAACCTCGGCGTCATCTTCGACCGGTTCGGCGCCGGCGGTGACGGCAACTACCTGTGGGCGTTCGCCGCGGCAGCGCTGATCGGCATCTACCAGTACTACGGCTTCGAGGCCTGTGGTGACGTCGCCGAGGAGGTTCCCGATCCGGGCCGGCTCATTCCGAAGGCCATGCGCCGCACCATCTACGTCGGCGGCGCTGCGGCGACCTTCGTGTGTCTGGCGCTGGTGCTGGCCGTCACCGACATCCCCGCCGTCATCGCCGGCGAGGACACCGACCCGGTCAGCACCGTGCTCAACGAGGCTTTCGGCACCACGGGCGCCAAGGTGGTCCTGCTGATCGTGCTGATCTCATTTCTGTCCTGTGCGATGAGCCTGCAGGCCGCGGCCAGCCGACTGGCCTACTCCTACGGCCGCGACGGAATGATCATGGGCAGTTCGCTGCTCAAGAAGTTCTCCGCCAGCCGGCATGTGCCGCCCTACGCGCTGCTGCTGGCCGCGCTCATCCCGGCGGTGATCGTGATCGGCTCCAAGTTCTCCACCGACGCGATTACCAAGATCATCAGCTTCGCGGCGTTCGGCATCTACCTCGGCTTCCAGATGGTCGTTCTCGCCGCGCTGCGCGCCCGACTGAAGGGCTGGGTGCCCAGCGGTAAGTACTCGCTGGGCCGGTGGGGTATCGCCGTCAACGTGGCGGCACTGCTCTACGGGGTGACGGCCATGGTCAACATGGCGTGGCCGCGAACCCCGGACGCACCCTGGTACGACAACTGGATCGTCGCCCTGTCGGCGGCCATCGTCGTCGGCATCGGACTGGTGTACATGGCCGTCCATCCACTGCACGACCGCAGCACCGCCCCGTACGACGATGCGATCCCCAAGAGCTAAGCGGCTGGGCCGGAGGGCAAGTCGATGGTGAAGACGGTTCCTTGCCCCGGCCCCGCGCTGGCGACGCGGATGCGTCCGTCGTGTGCCTCCACGATCGCCTTCGCGATCGCCAGGCCGATGCCGCTGCCACCGCCGGCCCGGCCGCGGGCCGGGTCCACCCGGTAGAAACGTTCGAAGAGATGCGGAAGATGTTCTGCGGCAACACCTTCACCGGTGTCTGCGACGGTTATGACGGCCCCGCCGCGGCCCGGGCCGACGCTGACACTGACGTCGACACGTCCATTGGCCGGAGTGTGCCGCAAGGCGTTGTCGAGGAGGTTGCCCAGCACCTGGCCGAGTCGCTGCGGATCGACCCAGAGCGGACCGACGCCCGAATCGATGCGGGACCCGAGCGCGACGTGCGCCGCGGTGGCGCGGTCGGCCACCGTGGCCAGTGCCGCAGCGACCAGCCGCTCGGTGTCCACCCACTCTCGGGAGATCACCCGGCCCTCCTCGGCCTGAGCCAGCGCGCTGACGTCTTCGGAGAGCCGCACCAGTCGGCCGGCCTGATCGCGCATCACCGAGATCGAGGATTCATCAAGGGTTTTCACCCCGTCTTCGAGCGCCTCGAGATAGGCACCGACCACCGAGACCGGGGTGCGGATCTCGTGTGCGAGATCGCCGAGCAGCCGGCGTCGGGTGGCCTCGACGTCTTCCAGCCGCGTCGCCATGGCATTGAAAGCACCGGCAAGCGCGTCGAAGTCGGCACCGAGGTGCGGTGGAGAGACCCGGGCGTCGAACCGTCCGTCGGCGATCCGGGTCGCCGCAGCCGACACCTCCGACAGCGACCGACGCAGCCGCCTGGTCACGTACCAGGTGACCACGGACGCGGTCAGCGCCGCCGCGGCGATGGCGACGCCCACCGAGATCGCGGTGGCGTAGGTGTAGGCCTGTTCGGCGTGGAACTGTTCGTGGGAGTCGGTGGGCACACCGGCCCGGTGCAGGTGCTCGCGAAACAGCGGCGGCCCCACCACGATCGCCACCACCGCGGTGGTCAGGGCACCGGCGAGCAGGACCAGGATCTGGGCCAGCAGCAATCGGGTGCCCAGCCCCGACGACCGGCTCATTGGCCGCTGCCCATCCGGTAGCCGACGCCGCGGACGGTCAACACGTAGCGCGGTTTGGCGGGATCGTCGCCGAGCTTGCGGCGCAGGTGTCCGATGTGGACGTCGATGAGGTGTTCGTTGCCGAACCAGTCGTCGCCCCACACCGCTTCGAGAAGTTGGCGACGGGTGTAGACCAGCCCCGGTCGCGCAGCGAGGGCGGCCAGGACGTCGAATTCGGTGCGGGTGAGGGTGATTGACCCGCCGGCGACGGTGACCTCCCGGCCGGACACGTCGATCCGGAGATCGCCGAACACCCGGGGCGGCGGTTCGGCGGCACCGTCGGTGCGCCGCGCGACGGCGCGCGGCCGGCGCAGCATGGCGTGGATGCGGGCGACGAGTTCTCGCGGACTGAAGGGTTTGGTCATGTAGTCGTCGGCACCGACGGACAACCCCACGATGGTGTCCACCTCGGTGTCGCGCGCGGTCAGCATCACCACGTAGGCGTCGGAGAACGTCCGCAGCTGCCGGCAGACCTCCAGTCCGTCGATGCCGGGCAGGCTCAAGTCCAGGATGACGACATCGGGGTCGTTCTCCCGGGCCAGCCGCAACGCTTCGGCACCATCGGCGGCCGACACCACCTCGAAGTGCTCCCGTTCCAGATATCCGACGACCACGTCGGCCAGCGAGACCTCGTCGTCGACGACAAGCGCGCGGTACCCGGGCGTGGCAGCGGCGCTAGGCGTCACTGAGGGTGTCGATCGCCGCTTGCAATCTCGCGGTCACCTCGTCGGCCACCGGCTGCAGCTGCGCCTGGCCCGTCACGCCCACCAGCAGCTGGGGTTCATCGCCTCGACGTGGACGGTTCCGATCTGCTCGGCATCGCCGCGGACGACGACGTTGCAGGGCAGCAGCAGGCCGATCTGGGGGTCGGCGGTGACGGCCCGATGCGCCAGCGGCGGGTTACAGGCACCCAGAATGACGTAGTCACCGACGTCGTCGCCGGCGGCCGCGCCGAGCTTGGCCGTCATGGTGGCCTTCATGTCGATTTCGGTCAGCACGCCGAATCCCTGCCCGGCGAGTGCTTCCCGGGTGCGGGTAAGCACATCGTCGAAGGATCCGTGCAACGTGGTCGACAGTGCGATATCCATGCTCACCACTGTGCCGTACTAGGCCAGGGCCAGGAACAGCTTCTCCAACTCGGCCTCGCTCATCGGAGCGTCGCCGTTGGCGGAGCTGCCACTGACGCATTCCCGCAGCCCGGTGGCCACGATCTTGAAACCGGCACGGTCCAGCGCGCGCGACACGGCAGCCAGCTGCGTGACCACGTCCTTGCAGTCCCGGCCCTGCTCGATCATCGAGATCACCCCGGTGAGCTGGCCTTGTGCTCGGCGCAACCGGTTGAGCACCGCTGCAATGGCGTCTTCATCACCAACCATGGTGAACCCTCCTCAGGTCTGTTAGGTCTAGCTTACCCGCGGGGGTATAACACCACAGCCGGGACTTTCCATGCCCGCATCACGTCCACCGCGCGTCGAGCTGCGCGAACATCGGCGTCGGCGGCGCACCCGGAGCGGCCAGCGGCACTGGCCCCGCCGACAATACCCACAGGGGTATCCTGAGCAGCAAGGCGCCACCCCACGTGGCCAGCGCGGCCGGAATATATACCCCCAGGGGTATGTTGTGAGTAACGACCCGAACACCCCCGACCCAGACCCAAGGAGTCACGATGATCCTCGAGCAGTACTACATCGAGTGCCTGTCGCACGCGTCGTACCTGATCGGCGACCAGACCAGCGGACGCGCCGTCGTCGTGGACCCGCGCCGCGACATCGCCGAATACCTGGCGGACGCCGAAACCCACGGTCTGCGCATCGAAGGCGTCATCAACACCCACTTCCACGCCGACTTCGTCTCCGGACACCTCGAACTGGTCGAGGCCACCGGGGCCTGGATCGGATTCGGTGCCGCCGCCGAGACCGACTACCCGATCCGTCGGCTGCAGCACGGCGAGCACATCTGTCTCGGCGAGGTGGATCTGGAGATCCTTGCCACCCCGGGACACACCTGGGAATCGATCAGCGTGGTGGTCCGCGAACACCCCGGGGCCACCCCGACCGCGGTGCTGACCGGCGACTCGCTGTTCATCGGTGACGTCGGCCGCCCGGATCTGGTCAACATCGGCGACAGTTCGACCAGCGACCTGGCCCGGGCCATGTACCACTCCATCCACGACACCCTGTTGGCACTGCCCGACTCGGTGACAGTGCTGCCCGCCCACGGCGCGGGCTCCTCGTGCGGCAAGAATCTGTCGACCGAGCTCACCTCCACCATCGGTGCGCAGCGCCGCACCAACCCGTCGGTGCAACCGATGGGTATCGACGAGTTCGTGGCGATGATCACCACCGGCCAACCCGCGGCACCCACCTACTTCGCGGTCAACGCCGCGATGAACAAGCGGACCCATCCCCTGCTCAGCGGGACGCGGCAGATCCCGGAGCTGACGCCGACACAGCTGCGTGAGGCTCTGGACAGCGGCGTGCGCGTGGTCGACGCCCGATCGGTGGACGACTTCGCCGCCGGCCACCTGCGTGGCTCGGTCAACGTCGGATTCGACGGCCGCTTCGCCGAAACCGGCGGGATGGTCGCCGAGGTCGGCGAAGTGATCGCACTTCTGACCTACCCCGGCGAGGAGCAGGACGCGGCGTTGCGGCTGGCCCGGATCGGTTCGGACAACGCCATCGGCTTCCTCAACGTCGGCCCCGACGGCCGGTTTCCCACCGAGCTGCGCGATCTGGTCCGCACCGCACCCCGCACCACGGTCGCCGACCTCGACCGACTGATCGCGCAGGACGCGGTGACCGTGATCGACATCCGCAATCCCGGCGAACGCGACAACGGTGTGATCCCTGGGGCGGTCCCGATCCCCCTGGCGCAGTTGCGGGTTCGCCTCAACGACGTGCCGACGGGCCGGCCGATCGTGGTGCACTGCGCCGGCGGCTGGCGCTCCAGCGTCGCCGCCTCGCTGTTGCGGGCCCACGGCTTCGACAACGTCACCGATTTGGCAGGCGGCTACAACGCCTGGGCGCAGGCCCACGTCGCTGCCTGACCGTTTACAGAGAAGGAAGAATCATGACCACCACCACCAACCTGACCTTCGACGACTTCGAATCGACCATCGTCGGCAATCCGATCGTGCTCGTCGACTTCTGGGCCTCCTGGTGCGGCCCGTGCCGCGCCTTCGCCCGGTGTTCGACAAGTCCGCTCAGGCCCACCCCGAGGTGGTGCACGCCAAAGTCGACACCGAAGCCGAGCAGGAACTCGCGGCCGCGCTGCAGATCCGGTCGATTCCGACGATCATGGCGTTTCGGGAGGGAGTGCTGGTCTACAGCCAGCCCGGCGCGATGCCGCCGGCAGTCCTCGAAGAGCTGATCACCAAGGTCAAGGCGCTCGACATGGCCGAGGTTCGGGCGGCGATCACTGCCCGCAAGGCCGAAGCCGACGCATAATCGTTCGATCAGAAGGAGCCAGAAATGTGTTATCCCGTTGAATGTCCGCGCTGCCACAAGACCACCTGGGGCGGGTGCGGCGAGCACGTCGACCAGGTGATGCGGACCGTCCCTCCGGCCCAGCAGTGCACCTGCGGGCAGAACGGCGCGCCACACCGCTGACACGCAAACCGCGAGCAGACGCAGAATCGCACGAATCAGGCCTCGCCAGCGTGACTCTGCGTCTGCTCAGCGGTTGGTCCGGTCGGCGGTGGGGCCGCTAGACGAACGGACTGTCGCCGGCGGCGACGCGCTCTCCCAGCCCGATCAGCCGGGTCGCCGAATCATGCAGCCGCTCGCCGGCATCCCGGTGGGCGCGGCCGGCAAGATAGCGCGAGTAGGTGCCCTCGATGACGATCGCCAGCTTGAAGCACGCCATCGCGACATACCAGTCCAGGTGCCGGGTCGGTCTGCCCCCGGCAGCGGCATAGGCGGCCACCAGCTCGGTGCGCGACGGCAGCCCGCCGAGGGCGGCCAGCTCACGCCCGGCGTTGATCGGGTCCGGATCCTGCGGCCAGCACACCAAGATCCAGCCGAGGTCCAGCAGTGGGTCACCGACGGTGCACATCTCCCAATCGACGAAGGCAGCGACCTCGGGCGCCTCCCGGCACAACAGGGTGTTGTTCAAATGCGCGTCGCCGTGCATGATGCCGGGCTCCGCATCGGGTGGCCGGTGCTGGTCGAGCCAGCGTGCGAGCCGGCCGACGTCGAGGGTCTCGGGCCGATAGCGCTCGTGCCGGTAGCTCTCCAGCAGTGCGACGAAGCTGGGCACCTGGCGGGCCAGAAACGATCCCGGCCGGTGTAACTGTTCCAACGGCCGGCCCCGCCATGGCGCCCGGTGCAGTCCGGCCAGCGCGGCGGCGTAATTGATCCCCGCCCTATAGCGGATCTGCGAATCCTGGTAGGCCGGGGCGACCTCGGTGGCCGGGTTGAAACCGTCGACGTCCTCCATCACATAGAAGACGACACCGAGGACGTCGAGATCCTCGCAGGCCGCGACGATTCGGGGGTGCGGCGCCGGGCCGCCGGCCAGAGTGCGCAGCACCGCGATCTCGCGCTGCATGGTCCGGTTGCTGTTGGGCCGCGGATGCGGAGGCGGGCGGCGCAGCACCAATCGGCGATCGTCGATGCGTAGCCGCACGACGACGTTCTGCGTGCCGCCGACCAGTGGCTCGACTCCGCTGACCGACGAGCCGATGTTGTGCCGGCGCGCCCACGCCGACAGTGCCGCCACGGCCGTGTCGTCGAGCGTTCCGGGGGCCTCGGCCATCCGGTCGGCGGTGTTCGTCACCGATCAGCAGATCCGCGGAAGCTGCTCGCCCAGTTCGCGTTCGATGATCCGGGTGGTGCCGAAGGCGGTGCGCCCCACCACCATGCCGGGATGCTCGGCCACCACGCGGCCGATGACCACCGCACCCGCGCCCTCGGGCCGCGACCGCATCGCCGCCAGCACCGCCTCACTGTGCGCCGGGTCGACGAACGCGACCAGCTTGCCCTCGTTGGCCACCTGCAGCGGGTCGAGCCCGAGGAAGCTGCAGGCCGAGGACACCGTGTCGGGAATCGGGATGCGGTGTTCGTCGAGCTCGATGCCGACTCCGGCGGCGCGGGCGATCTCCACGGTCGACGCGACCAGACCGCCCCGGGTCGGATCGCGCAGCACGTGCACAGCCCCTGGGTCGTCGGGCACCGCGGCCAGCATGGCCGCGACCAGATGATGCAGCGGCGCACTGTCGGTGGTGACGGTGGTGCCGAAGTCGATGCCTTCCCGCACGCTCATGATCGCCACGCCGTGCTCGCCGAGGTTGCCCGACACGATCACGTGGTCACCGGGGCGAGCCCGTTCGGGCCCGATGTGGATGCCGTCGGGGACCACGCCGACACCGGCGGTGTTGACGAAAAGGCCGTCGGCACCGCCCTTTCCGACGACCTTGGTGTCGCCGGTGACGATGCCGACGCCGGCCTCGGCGGCGGCTTTGCCCATGGAGTGGGCGACGGCGCCGAGCACCTCGATCTCCAGGCCCTCCTCGATGATGAACCCGGCGGTCAGCCCCAGCGGCTGGGCGCCGCTCATCGCGAGATCGTTGATGGTGCCGTTGACGGCCAGGTCGCCGATGTTGCCGCCCGGGAAGAACAACGGGTTGACCACGTAGGAGTCGGTGGTCAGCGCGATCCGTCCGCCGGCCACCGTCAGCAGAGCCGAATCGCGGGCCGGTCCGCCCACCGAACCGAACGCCGGCAGGAACAGGTTCTCGATCAGCTCCTCGGACAGGATGCCGCCACCACCGTGGCCGAGCACGATGCGCTTGGTCTCGCGCAGGGGCAGTGGGCACACCCAGTCGGAGGGATCAGGCAGGGTCGTTCCCCGGGTCGCTTCGCTCCTGCCCTCCGGCCTGACTCCCCGGGTCGCTTCGCTCCTGCCCTCCGGCCTGACTCCCCGGGTCGCTTCGCTCCTGCCCTCCGGCCTGACTCCCCGGGTCGCTTCGCTCCTGCCCTCCGAGACATCAGACATGCGCCGAGGTCTCCAGCCGCCGGAACTGGTAGTAGGCCGCGCACGCGCCCTCGCTGGACACCATGGTGGCCCCCAGCGGTGTTCGCGGCGTGCAGCTCTTGCCGAACGCCGGGCACTCGTTGGGCTTGAGCAGGCCCTGCAGCACCTCACCGGCGTGGCACTCGGCCGATTCCTGCACCTGCAGATGCCCGACCCCGAATTTGCGTTCGGCGTCGAACTCGGCATACCGGGGCGACAACGTCCAGCCTGATTTGGGAATCATGCCGATGCCGCGCCATTGCCGATCGGTCACGTCGAACACGTCGGCCAGCGCCTGCTGGGCGACGGTGTTGCCGGCGTCGTTCACGGCCCGCGGATAGGCGTTGCGCAGCTCGGCCTTGCCGGACTCCAGCAGATCCACCACTTGGCGCACCCCTTCGAGCAGGTCCAGCGGCTCGAATCCGGTCACCACGATCGGGATGCCGAACTGCTCGACCAGCGGCCCGTACTCCGCGGTGCCCATCACCGTGCACACGTGCCCCGCTGCCAGGAAGCCCTGCACCCGGTTGGTCGGCGAACTCAGGATCGCCGTCATCGCCGGCGGGACCAACACGTGGGAGATCAGCACCGAGAAGTTGGTCAAGCCCAATCGCTTCGCGTGCAGCACCGACATCGCGTTGGCCGGGGCGGTGGTCTCGAAGCCGACACCGAAGAACACCACCTCTTTGTCCGGGTTGTCCGCGGCTACCCGGGTGGCATCCAGCGGGGAGTAGACGATTCGCACGTCACCGCCGCGCGCCCGCACGCTGAACAGGTCATGGCGGCTGCCGGGAACGCGCAGCATGTCGCCGAACGAACAGAAGATCACGTCCTGGCGGGCCGCGATCTCCAGTGCCCGGTCGATCATCTCCAGCGGGGTGACGCACACCGGGCAGCCGGGGCCGTGGATGAACTCGACGGCACCGTCGAGCAACTGGTCGATACCGTTGCGGATGATCGAATGCGTCTGCCCGCCACAGACTTCCATGATCGTCCAGGTCCGGGTGGCGCGCCGCTGAATCGCATCGACCAGGGCCTTGGCCGCCACCGGATCGCGGAATTCGTCGAGGTACTTCATGCCGGTTCCCTCCTACCCTGCCCCTCGGTGCCGCCCAATTCCTCCTCGAGCACACCGAGATCCTCGAACATCTTCAACGTCTCGTTGGCCGAGGCTTCGTCGAGCCGGGTGATCGCGAAACCCGCATGAACGATCGTGTATTCGCCGATTTCCATGTCGGGCAGGTAGGCCAGGCACACGGTTTTGGTGGTGCCGCCGAAGTCGACGGTCGACATCCGGGTCCCCGCCTCCTCCCAAATCTCGATCACCTTGCCGGGGATTCCGAGGCACATACGCCGTTCCTTTCCGATCCAGCCGCCGGGTCCGCGTTGGCCAGCATCGCGGCGGCAATGGTGGCCTGGCCCAGAGCGAGGCCACCGTCATTACAGGGCACAATACGGTGACTGAGGACCTCGAAGCCACGTTCGGCGAGGGTGCACCGAAGTCCCTGCAGCAGAAGATGGTTGGCGAACACGCCGCCGGTGAGCCCGATGACGCCGATGCCGGCGACCCGGGCGCATCCGGTGGCGGCCTGGGCGGTGGCGCGCACGACCGCGGCGTGGAAGCCGGCGGCCAGGTCGGCGATCGGGGTGCCGCGGCGCAACCCGTCGACGATGCCGCGGATCGCCGGTGCCGGATCCAGCACCCCGTCGGCGACGGCGAAGTCCAGCGGTGCCGGGTCCGCGCCCCGCGCCAGGTGTTCGAGCTCGACGGCCGCCTGGCCTTCGTAACTGACTTCCTGGCATACCCCGAGCAGGCTGGCCACCGCGTCGAAGAGCCGGCCCATGCTGGTGGTCGGCACACACCCCAGCCCGCGCGGGATCTGCTGGCCCAGGATGTGCAGCGCGTTCTCGCCGAGCGCCGCGACCGGCGGCAGGTCGGCGGCCCACGCCACGCCGCTGCGCCACATCAGGTCCAGCGCGATGCGGGCGGGCTGGCGCACCGCACCGTCGCCGCCGGGGAGCGCGAACGGGCCAAGGTGACCGACCCTGGTGAACCGCGCGGGGTCAGTGACGGCCAACAGTTCGCCGCCCCAGATGGTGCCGTCGGTGCCGTAGCCGGTGCCGTCGTAGGTCACGGCGATGACGGGGGTGTCCAGCCGGTGATGTTCGGCCAGCAGTGCGACGGCGTGGGCGTGGTGGTGTTGCACGGCGACGACCGGGCGCCCCGCGGCGTGGCGCTGTGCCCAGGCGGTGGTGGCGTAGCCGGGGTGCAGGTCGCGGACGATCACGTCGGGGCGGCGGTCGGTCATGAACGCCAGATGCTCGAAGGAGGCCGCGAAACAGCTCTGCGTGCGGGGGTCTGCCATGTCGCCGAGGTGGGCGGACAGGTGGGCGTGCCCGGCCCCGCCGTCGGCGCGACCCATCAGGCAGAACGTGGTCTTCAGGTCTCCCCGGTGGCGAGGATGACAGCGTCGGTCCGGGGTCCGGGCACCGTGACCGGAAGGGGCGCGTATCCGCGCGAGCGGCGCAGCGGCAGCTGATCGCCCTGGTCGTCGATGGTGAGGACGGAGTCCTCGCAGGGCACGTGGATGGGCCGGTCGTGGCTGAGCACCGCGTCGGCGAGACCGTCGATCCAGGACAGGTCGTCGTCGCGGAACACGATGGGCGAACCGCCCTGGTTGGCCGAGGTCAGTACCAGCGGGAGGGGTCCCAGCCGGTCGAACAGCTGGTGGTGCACCGGCGAGTAGGCCAGCATGACGCCCAGATCGCGCAGCCCGGGGGCCACCTCGTCGGCCACCGGGCCGCGACGGCGCGGTGCGAGCACGATCGGGGCGGCCGGTGACGTCAGAGCCGCCGCTACCGCGGAGTCGACGACGACGATCTCGGCGGCGGCGGCCAGGTCGGCGACCATCAGCGCGAACGGTTTGGCCGGGCGGGTCTTGCGCCGCCGCAACTCGGCGACGACGGTGGCGTCGTCGGCACGACAGGCCAGGTGAAAGCCACCGATGCCTTTCACCGCGACGACCAGCCCGGCCCGCAGCGCGGCCGCTGCCGCCCCGATCGGGTCGTCCGTCTCGGCCGGCCCGGCACCGGGCCGCCAGCTCAGCCGGGGGCCGCAGTCCGGACACGCGATGGTCTGGGCGTGGTAGCGACGGTCGAGCGGGTCGTGGTACTCGGTGGCGCACGCCGCGCACATCGGGAAGCCGGCCATCGTGGTGGCCGGCCGGTCATAGGGCAGATCGGTGATGACGGTGTAGCGCGGTCCGCAGTTGGTGCAGGTGATGAACGGGTGGCCGTATCGCCGGTCGGCGGGATCACGCATCTCGCGCAGGCAGTCCTGACACACCGCGATGTCAGGCGGGACCAGGGTGCGAGAGTCATCGCCGTCGCGGCTGGCGATGATCTCAAAAATGTTGTCCCCGTTCGGCTCCAGTCGCCGGCTCCGCAGAGTGTCGATACGGGCCATCGGCGGCGGCCGGTGCCGCAGAGCGGCGATCGCGGCCTCCACCGCCACGGCCGGCCCCTCCAGCTCACAGTGAACCGACCCGGCGTCGTTGTACACGAAGCCACCGAGTGCGAACTCGGCGGCGATCCGTGCGACCGCCGGGCGGAACCCGACGCCCTGCACCACACCGGTGATGTCGAGGCGCACCCGCACGTTCATGGTGTCGCCCTCGCCTTCAGCCCGGCAGGCACAGGGGTAGAAAGGTGCTCATGAACCTCCTGAGCAAAGACGGCCACCCGCGTCGGGGGCTGTCCGCACGGGTAGATGGCAACCACGCTAGTCCCGCACCGCTATGACCACAATCACAATTTCGCACCGAAACTCTGCGTTTTTCCGCCCGGAATCGGCCCGGCCGCATCCAGGGTGCGCTGTAGGGTGCAGGCCTGCACGATCCGGACGTGGATGAGAGGGGCCGCCGGTGCATGAACTGTCCCTCTGCCAGGCGATCGCCGGGGTGGTCAAGCCCTACGCCGCCGGCCGCCGCGTGGACGTGGTTCGGGTTCAGGTTGGGGCGTTGCGGCAGGTCGTGCCGGAGTCATTGTCGTTCTGCTGGAGCCTGGTCCGCGACCACGAGAGCATGCCCGAGGCCGAGCTGGAGCTCGAGCTCGTCGCCGCGGAGGTGAAGTGCCGCAGCTGCGGACAGCAATCAGAGATCACGTCCCGATGGTCGGTGTGTTGTCCTCAGTGCGAGAGTGGCGACGTGGACGTGGTGCACGGCAACGAGTTCCTGGTCACCTCGTTGGACGTGACGTAAGCGGAGGCGAAAGGTAGTCAACATGGGTCGGTTTCATCGCCACGACGACGGCACCTCACACAGCCATGACCATGACCATCCGCATGACCATCCGCATGACCATCCGCGCGATCATCCGCACGATCATGGCGACCACAGCGGTTACGCCACCGGATCCCAACGCATCGAGGTCCTCGAGGCGATCTTCAGCGAGAACGACACCAGGGCCGACATCAACCGGGCGGCTTTCGAGGCCAACGGGATCCGGGCGCTGAACCTGATGAGCTCACCGGGCTCCGGAAAGACCACGGTGCTGGGCGCCACGCTCGACGAGTTGGCCGGTGACCTGGCGGTGGGCGTCATCGAGGGCGATATCGCCACCGACCTCGACGCCGCCAAACTCGGCGGGCGCGGTGCCCAGATCTCGCTGCTCAATACCAACAACGGGTTCGGTGGCGAATGCCACCTCGACGCCCCGATGGTCAACCGGGCGTTGCAGGGCCTCGACCTCGCCGCGCTGGATCTGGTGATCATCGAGAATGTCGGGAACCTGGTGTGCCCGGCCGAGTTCGACGTCGGCGAGCATGCCAAGGCGATGGTGTACTCGGTGACCGAGGGCGAGGACAAGCCGCTGAAGTATCCGGTGATGTTCCGGTCGGTGGACGTGGTGCTGCTCAACAAGATCGACCTGGTGCCCTACCTCGACGCCGACGTCGACACCTACGTGGCGCGGGTTCGCGAGGTGAACCCGACGGCAACCATCCTGCCGGTGAGTGCGCGCACCGGCGAAGGCATGCCCGCGTGGTTCGAATGGCTGCGCGAGTTCGCCTCGACGACACAGGACTGACCGCCGCGCGCAGTCGAAATTGACGCGCGGGCACACCATTTCGCGTTGACCGCTGAGTTCGGTCTATCAGGTTCCGGACCGCGCCGTCTGCGTTTTCGCCAAGCAGGCGGTCAACCAGCCGGTCAACCAGCCGGTCAACCGTTGACAACACCTGAAGCCGGGAGTAGACCCAGAACCAGCGCCGCGCAAGAGGGCCGACGGTCGACTCCGGCGGCGCCAGGGGCGGTGCGCTCCGCCCCGGGAAGCTGCCAACATGCCGACGGAAGCAGCAGTCAAAGCGGAAGAAACACTGATCCATGTTCTGTGGATCAATGCAGGCCTCAGTTGCGATGGTGATTCGGTGGCGTTGACTGCCGCCACCCAACCCAGTGTCGAGGAGATCGCCCTCGGTGCCCTACCCGGACTGCCGAGAGTCGCGGTGCACTGGCCGCTGATCGATTTCGAGTGCGGACCTAACGGGGGCGCCGACGATTTCCTGGAATGGTTCTTCAGAGCCGACCGTGGCGAGTTGGAGCCGTTCGTGCTCGTCGTCGAAGGTTCGATCCCCAACGAGGCGTTGCACACCGAGGGGTATTGGTGCGGGTTCGGCAACAACCCGGCCACCGGCCAGCCGATGACCACCAGCGAATGGCTCGACCGGCTGGCGCCCAAGGCCACCGCGGTCGTGGCGGTCGGCACCTGTGCCACCTACGGCGGCATCCATGCGATGGCCGGCAACCCCACCGGCGCCATGGGTGTCCCGGACTATCTGGGCTGGGAGTGGAAGAGCAAGGCCGGTATCCCCATCGTGTGCGTGCCCGGCTGTCCGATCCACCCGGACAATCTGTCCGAGACCCTGACCTACCTGCTCTATATGGCCACCGGCCAAGCCCCGATGATCCCACTCGACGACGCCCTCCGTCCGCAGTGGTTGTTCGGCAAGACCGTGCATGAGGGCTGCGACCGGGCCGGCTACTACGAGCAGGGCGACTTCGCAGAAGAGTACGGCTCGCCCAAGTGCATCGTCAAGCTTGGCTGTTGGGGTCCAGTCGTGAAATGCAATGTGCCCAAACGTGGTTGGATCAACGGTGTCGGCGGCTGCCCGAACGTCGGCGGCATCTGCATCGGCTGCACGATGCCGGGATTCCCGGACAAGTTCATGCCGTTCATGGACGAACCACCCGGCGGGAAACTGTCCACCGCCGCCTCCGGGCTCTACGGGTCGGTGATCCGCAACCTGCGCGAGATCACCGGCCGCACCGTCGACAAGGAGCCGCGCTGGCGGCACAAAGGCAAAGAACTCACCACCGGCGCGCGGCGCACCTGGTAGCACCGGAACAATCGAAGGCGAACTTTTCGATGACAACAATCATTCCCGAGCCCTCGCAGATCAAGAACGAGCCGGGCTCCCTCGTCGAAATGGCGTGGGACCCGATCACCCGGATCGTGGGCAGCCTCGGTATCTACACCAAGATCGACTTCGAGAACCGTGAAGTCGTCGAGTGCCACAGCACCTCGTCCATCTTTCGCGGCTACTCACTGTTCATGAAGGGCAAAGACCCCCGCGACGCGCACTTCATCACCAGCCGGATCTGCGGCATCTGCGGCGACAACCACGCCACCTGCTCGTGCTACGCGCAGAACATGGCCTACGGCGTCAAACCGCCGCACCTCGGCGAATGGCTGATCAACCTCGGCGAAGCCGCGGAATACATGTTCGACCACAACATCTTTCAGGAGAACCTCGTCGGCGTCGACTACTGCGAGAAGATGGTTTCCGAGACCAATCCGGGGGTGCTCGCCAAGGCCGAGAACACCGCCGCGCCGCACGCCGACATGCACGGCTACCGCACTGTCGCCGACATCATGCGTGCGCTCAACCCATTCACCGGCGAGTTCTATCGGGAGGCGCTACAGGTCAGCCGCTACACCCGGGAGATGTTCTGCCTCATGGAGGGCCGCCATGTGCACCCCTCCACGCTGTACCCCGGTGGCATCGGTACGGTCGCGACCATCCAGCTGATGACCGACTATATGTCCCGGCTGATGCGCTACGTCGAATTCATGAAGAAGGTCGTGCCCATGCACGACGACCTGTTCGACTTCTTCTACCAGGCCCTGCCGGGCTACGAGAAGGTCGGCCTGCGCCGTACCCTGCTCGGCTGCTGGGGATCGTTTCAGGACCCGGAGGTCTGCAACTTCGCCTACCGCGACATGGCCGACTGGGGCCGGGCGATGTTCGTCACCCCCGGCGTGGTGGTGGACGGCAAGCTGGTCACGACGTCGCTGGTCGACATCAACCTCGGAATCCGAATCTTGTTGGGCCACTCTTATTATGACGACTGGAACGACCAGGAGATGTTCGTCAAGACCGACCCCTTGGGTAACCCGGTGGACCGGCGCCATCCCTGGAACCAGCACACCAATCCACGACCGCAGAAGCGCGACTTCGACGAGAACTACAGCTGGGTGATGTCCCCGCGCTGGTTCGACGGCAAGGACCACCTGGCCCTCGACACCGGTGGCGGACCGCTGGCCCGGCTGTGGTCGACGGCGCTGGCCGGGCTGGTCGACGTCGGCTATGTCAGAGCCACCGGCAACAGCGTGCAGATCAACCTGCCCAAGACCGCCCTGAAAGGTCCGGTCGAATTCGAGTGGAAGGTTCCCGTGCACGGCAGCAACACGATCGAACGCAACCGAGCCCGGACGTACTTCCAGGCCTATGCCGCCGCCTGCGCGCTGCACTTCGCCGAGAAGGCACTCGAGGAGATCCGGGCCGGCCGGACCAAGACGTGGGAGAAGTTCGACGTTCCCGACGAGGGCATCGGTTGCGGCTTCACCGAGGCGGTGCGCGGCGTGCTCAGCCACCACATGGTGATCCGGGACGGCAAGATCGCCAACTACCACCCCTATCCCCCGACACCCTGGAACGCCAACCCCCGAGACAGTTACGGCACGCCCGGCCCGTACGAGGACGCCGTCCAGGGCCAGCCGATCTTCGAGGAGAACGACCGGGAGAACTTCAAGGGCATCGACATCATGCGCACGGTCCGCAGTTTCGACCCCTGCCTGCCATGCGGAGTGCACATGTATCTGGGTGCGGGCAAGTCACTGGACAAGCTGCACTCGCCAACGCAGTCGCTGACCGGGGAGTGAGGCGTGGCCACGGACTCGCACTGGCGCCTCGCGGGTGACCGGATCGCCAGCCTGCTGGATGCCAGTGCGGTCGGCGGCCCGGTGGCCGCGGCCCGCGCCGAGCAGTTGGTGCGCGAGGTGGTCGACCTCTACGGCGCGGCGCTGACGCGGGTGATGGATTTGGTGGACGACCCCGTCATCAACGAGCGGCTGGCCGCCGACGACCTGGTGGCCAGCCTGCTGCTGGTGCACGGCGCACACCCGTACGACGTGACACGGCGGGTGTCCGGCGCCCTGGACGCGGTCCGACCGTATCTCGGCTCGCACGGCGGCGATGTGCGACTGCTCGATATCCGCGACGGCGTTGTGCGGCTGGCCTTCTCGGGAAGCTGCAAGAGCTGCCCGTCGTCGGCGGTCACACTGGAGCTGACCGTCGAGGACGCGGTCCGCGCAGCCGCCCCGGAAATCGATGCCGTCGAGGTGATCGCCTCGAACCCGGTGGTCGACGACGTGATTCCGGCCGAGTCGTTGATGTCACGGGTCCAGCACGGCGGGCATCGGCCGACCCGGTGGGTTCCGGTGCCCGAGCTCGCCGACTTGCGGGCCGGCGAGGTGGCTGGTTTCGCAGTCGCCGACACCGCCGTCGTGGCCTGCCGGGTCGCCGATGCGATGCTGGCCTATCTGGACCGCTGCCCCGGGTGCGCCGGTTCGCTGGCCGGCGCGGTGCTTTCGGGTGCGGTGTTGCGCTGCGCCCGCTGCCACGGGCGCTATGACGTCGTCCATGCCGGTGTCGGGATCGCCGACGCCACCCAGCACCTCGAACCGGTCCCGGTGCTGATCCGCGACGGCGTGCCGTCGCTGGCGCTGTCCGGCGAATCGATCGGAGCACCAGCATGACCACGTCCTCCCCCACGGCGGTACTGGCCCGGATACGCGCCACCCGCCCGGCACCGCAACCGGACGGCGAACGTTGCGAGATGTGCGCCGAGACGATCGCCGAGGAGCACCAGCATGTCGTGGACGTCGGTGCCCGCGAGCTGATGTGTGTCTGTCGCGGTTGCTATCTGTTGTTCACCGATTCCCATGCGGCGCTGCGCTACCGCGCGGTGCCCGATCGCTATCTTTCGTTCCCCGACTTCGCGTTGGGCCGATCGGAATGGGAGGCACTGCAAATCCCGGTGGGGTGCGCCTTCTTCTTCCACAACTCCGCATTGGACCGCACCGTGGCCTTCTACCCGGGGCCGGCCGGGGCCACCGAATCCGATCTCGACATGGCAGCCTGGGCCACGGTCAGCCGCGACCCGCGGGTGGGCTTGCTCGCCGATGACGTCGAGGCACTGCTGGTGCGGGCCGGGGACAACGGCGAGGCACCACACTGTTGGCTGGTTCCCATCGACGCCTGTTATGGGTTCGTCGGCGGGCTTCGAATGCTGTGGCGCGGCTTCGACGGCGGTACCCAGGCCCGCGACTTCATCGACGCGTTCTTCACCAAGGTGGCCGAACGCAGTGTGGCGCAACTGCCATGACAGGGTCCCGTGGCGAGGTGACGTTCAGCGTGCTCGGCGTGCGGCCCGAACCGTACTCGGTGGCACCGATGCTGGCGGCCGGCATCGGGATCAGCACAACGGGCGAGGCCCCGATCCAGGCCATCGCTCTGCGTTGTCAGGTCCGCGTCGAACCGCACCGCCGGCCCTACACCGATGACGAGGCGGCCGGGTTGCTCGACCTGTTCGGCCCGCGGCAACGCTGGGCGGACACCCAGCGCAGCTTCCTGTGGCTGCACGCCACGGCGATGGTGCCCGGCTTCACCGCAGCCAGCCGGGTCGATCTGCCACTGCCGTGCACCTATGACGTCGAGGTAGCGGCGACCAAGTACTTCCACGCACTGCGTGACGGCGTGATCCCGTTGCGCTTCTTGTTCAGCGGAACGATCTTCGACGCCGGGCAACACAGTCTGCGGGTCCGCCAGGTTTCCTGGGAATGCGAAGACTCCTACGACATGCCGGTCGCGGTGTGGCGGGAGCTGATGGCCCAGCACTTCCCCGACACCGGCTGGCTGCGGCTCACGCACGACACCATCGCCGCGCTGTGTGCCTTCAAGTCGGCACGCGGACTGCTGAACCTCGATGAGGCGGTCCATGCGCTGCTGACCGGCGCTCACGCGTCGGTGTTGTGTTCCAACGGATCCGCGCAGCGGCAGCCATGAACACCGGTTGGGATCGAGCCCGCACCGTCGCCGACGCGGTGCTCTACGAAGGGTACCTGCTCTATCCGTACCGGTCCTCGTCGCGAAAGAATCAGTGCCGCTGGCAGTTCGGCGTCCTGGGGCCACCGGGCGCCGCCGAGGCCGGAATCGGTGAGCCCGCCGAGTTGAACACCCAGTTTCTGGTCGACGGCGGCGCAGCCATCATCCTGCTGGTCCGCTTTCTGCAGCTGCAGCACCGCCAGGTGCAGCGTGCCGAATCCGACGGGCGGCTGGTCGACGTCGGCGAGCTCGTCTCCCCCGGTGGGCACTGGCTGAGCTGGGACGAGGCTGTGGAGCGCGAGGTCGAGTTCGGGCCGCTGAATGTATGTGCACCGCAACCATCGTGGACATTGCCGCTCCTGGTGCCGGGCGGTGCCGATATCGAGGATGTCGAGGGTGGCCGGCTGGTGCGCACCCGTCGTGAAATCCGCGGCGCGGTCACCATCGAGGTGGAGCGCGACGACGGTTTGGACCGGATCAGCCTGACGGTGACCTGCACGGCGGCCCCGGCCCTCGACGCGCAGGAGGCGATCGCCACCTCGATGATCGGCACCCACGTCATCGCGGAGGTCCGCGGTGGCCGGTTCGTGTCGCTGCTCGAGCCGCCCGGACCGGCTGCTGCCGCAGCGGCGCGCTGCCGACACAACCGGTGCTTCCCCGTTCTGGCCGGCGCCCCGGGCGAGCAGCATCTGCTGCTCGTCTCACCGATCATCCTCTACGACCACCCGGAGGTGGCCGAGCAGAGCGATGGCGCGCTGTACGACTCGACCGAGATCGACGAAATCCTCACGCTGCGGGTGATGACGATGACCGACGAGGAGAAGGCGCAGGCCCGGGCCACCGATCCACTGGCGGCCGCGATCGTCGACCGCTGCGACGCGATGTCGCCGGAGGCGATGCAACGACTGCACGGCGTCCTGCGCAACCCGCACACTGGGCCCGGCGGAGCAGCTTTGGTGCCCGAAGTACCAGACGGCGTCGACTGGTGGGATCCGTCGGCGGACCGTGCGGTCCGTCCCGAAGTCGACGCCGTCCTCGTCGGTGGTGTCCCGGTGGCGCGCGGCAGCCGGGTTCGGCTGCGGCCGAGCCGCCGCGCGGATGCTCAGGACATCTTCGTCGCGGGCAAGGTCGCCCGGGTCACCTCCGTCCATGAGGACGTCGACGGCAACACTCACGTCGGGGTGGTCGTCGACGAAGATCCGGCGGCCGACCTGCATGACTGGTACGGGCGCTACCTCTATTTCGCGCCCGACGAGGTCGAACCGCTCGACCCCGAACCGTTGAGCACAGAAGGAGGTTCGCGATGCAAGTCATAGGGTGGATCGCCACCGTGGTGGTGGGGCTGGTCGTCCTCGGCGGTGTGGTGATCGGGGTCAGGTCGATTCCCGACGTCCAGCGCTACATGCGGATTCGGCACATGTAGCGCGGTGATGGCGACGCGCATCCTGGTCGCCGGGATCGGCAACATCTTCCTCGGCGACGACGGCTTTGGATCCGAGGTGATTCGCTCGCTCGGCGACTCGTTTTACCGGCGCGACGACGTCCGAGTCACCGACTACGGCATCGGCGGCATGCACCTGGCCTACGACCTGCTCGACGGCTGGGCCGCACTGGTACTCGTCGACGCGCTGCCCGACCGGGGAGCGCCCGGCGCGTTGCACGTGTTCGAAGCGGATCACGAAACACCGCATGCGGCCGCCGCTTTGGATGCCCACGGGATCGACCCCGGCGCGGTCTTCGCCAGCCTCTGCGCACTCGGCGGGAGCGCACCGCGCACCGTCGTGGTGGGATGCGAGGTCGTCGACACCACCGAAGGCATCGGTTTGAGCGAGCCGGTGCGCGCGTCGGTGCCCGATGCGGTCAACGCCGTGCGGGCAGCAGTGGCCATGCTGACGGGACCGGCAGTGCAGGAGGTGTGAGGCGATGTGTCTGGGCATACCCGGCCAGGTGGTAGCGCTGGTGTCGGGCTACGGCGGGCAGCTGGCGCTCGTCAACGTCGCCGGTGAGCACCGCCGCGTCAACATAGGCATGTTGCCGGAGGAGACGTTCAGCACCGGTGACTGGGTCATCATCCACATGGGGTTCGTGGTCGAGAAGACCGACGCCGAGGGTGCCGAGGCGGCGCTGGCCGGCCTGCGCCTGATGGGCAGCGGACTCGACGAGGGGCCATGACAACCCGGCCGGCTTCGACACGAGGCTGGGAGCTGTTCGCCCGCTTCGCCTTCCCGCCCAACGAGCTGGGCTACTGCGGCCCGCCCGACGCCTCGGTTCTGCTGCCGGGCAACGAGCCCGGCGAGATTGCCGGGCATGCCAAGGGTTTCGATGGGGCCTGGCCCTACCTACAGGAGATCGCCGCGGCCGCCGGGATTGACGATCCGCTGGACGCCGAGGTGGTTCGCGGCTACTGGGTGGGTGGGCCACTGCTCGATGCCGTCGACCCCGGTGCGCTGGGCCGCCGGTTGCGCTCGGCGTTCGCCGACCAGCCGACCGGCCTGCTCGACCGGCTCGACAGACACGTTCTGGCTCACCACAGCTTCCATGTATTCGTCGTCTATCCGTGGGTACGGTTTCTCGATGTCGACCCGACCACTGCCTTGCGGATCTTGCAGGCTTGCCGGATCCGTTGGGGGTAGTCGATTCCGTCAACGGTGAGTACGCGACACTGCTGTCTCGCCCGCTGCGCTTGGACGGCGGTCGGCTGCGCCTGGCCGGCCCGGCACCGGAGACGGTGCGTTGGTGCCGCGACGGCATCTCGCTGGCGCCGGCTCCAGTCGCCGGTGATACTGTCGCCGCTCATTGGGCTTGGGTCTGCGGCCGGCTCGGCGACGACGAGGTCAGCGCATTGGCGGCGGCTACGGTTTCGACGCTGGAGTGGGTGAATGCGGCGCGCCGGTAAGGCGGAACCGGACTGCGACCACGCAGACGTCGTCGTTGCGCGGCGTCGGCGCGAGGACCTGCGTCAGCTGCCGGCACGCGGCGGGCAGCGATTCCTCACCGCTCCACTGGCCGACCAGACCCTGCGCACGTTCCAGACCGGTCTCGATGTCCTGGCCGCGCCGCTCGACGAGTCCGTCGGTGTACATGACGACGATGTCACCGTCGTGGATCTCGATGTGGCCCTGGGTGTAGAAGGCATCGTCGAGCGGGCCGAGCACCGGCCCGTGCGCGCCCGACAACCGGATGACCCCGCCGCCGGCGCAACGTCGCAGCAGCGGTGGCGGGTGACCGGCTGAGGCGTAGGCCAGGATGCCTTCGGCCGGGTCCAGCACCGCCACCCCCATGGTCGCGAACTTCCCGTTGCTGGCGTAGCGGGTGAACGTGTTGAGCTCGACGAGCAGCTGCGCCGGGGACAGCCCCTGCAGGGCCAGTGCCCGGCCGGCGCTGCGCAGTTGCGCCATGTCCTCCACCGCCGGAAGTCCGTGTCCGACCACGTCACCGACGGCGAAATACATTCGCCCGTGCGGCAATGCCAGCGCGTCATACCAGTCACCGCCAAGTCCCTGCACCACGTCGGCGGGCTCATAGCTCACTGCGACATCCACGCCCTCGATCGGCGCTGGACTACTGGGCAGCACGGCCGCCTGCAATACCGCCGCGCGAGCGTGTTCGTCGGCGTATACGCGGGCCCGCACCAAGGCCTGCCCGATCATCGTTGCCACCGCTGAGGTGTAGGCGAGCTGCGCGGTATCCAACGGTTGCGGTTCGCGCCAGGACAGCACCAGCACCCCGATGGCATCACCGCCCGCCGTCAGCGGCCAGCTCACCAGGGACGCACTGCCACTGGCGACCATCCATCGGGCATTGTCCGGGTATCGCCGCCGGTACTCGGCCAGGGTGCGGACGACCACCGGCTGGCCGGTACGGACGGCCTCGGTGGCCGCGGTGGGTGCGGTGATTTCCAAGCCGCCGGCGAACCGGTCGACGACCGAGTCGGGATAGCCGCCCATCGTCACCCAGTCGAGTCCGGTTCCGTCGGTGGTGACCAGCCCGACCGTCAGGGCTTGTGCGCCGGCGTCGTTGATGACCTGTCCGACCACCGCGTCGCCGATCTGACTTTGGGTGAACGCACCGGAGAGCAACTGGCCGAGGTTGGCCAGCGTTTCCAGGCGGGCCCGTTCGCGTTGTTCAGCCTCGCGTTGCCGGACCGCGGTGACCCGGCCGGCGGCCTCCTGCGCGGTCAGCATTGCGACCAGCACGACAACGGCGATGAACGCCTGAGTGATCGCCAGCCGCCCCGGTGTGGCCATCGGCAGGTCGGCGAACGTCCCGCGGCCGGCGTCGGTCATGACGTTGGCGGTGAACGCCAGCACCGCACCGGACAGGCACGCGCCGATCATGTCGAGCCGCAATGCCGCCCACGCCATCACCGGCAGCAACAACAGGGCCGGCGGTATGCCGAACCAGAACGCCGACAATGACAGCACCGCGGTGCCGAGCAGAACCAGTGCGGTCTCCGGCCAGCGACGGCGGACGATGTGGGACTGCAAGGGCCACAACAGGATCGGCGCCCCGATCACCAGGACTCCGACACCATCGCCGGCCCACCAGTGCAGTACGGCACTGGGCCACCGGCTGTGCCCGTCGACTGCGCTGAGCAATCCGCCGATCAGCCCGCCCGCCAGCGGGCCGAGGACCACGGCTCCGGCCACGAACCGGGCCAGATCCGGGCGCCTGCGCAGGTCCGGTGGCCCCTTGCACCAAGCCCGCACCAGTGACGCCCCGACCAGCGGCTCCACCGAGTTGGCCACCGCGAACCCCGCGGCCCTGGCCAGCGATGTCCCGTAGCGCAGGTCGACAGCCAATTCGACGACCACGATGGCGGCGACGATCGGCGGCCACAAACTCTTTCGGGTGAGCAGCATCGCCGCGACCGTCACGCCGGCCGACGGGAAGAACGCGGCGCCGATACCGGCGCCGAAGGCCTGCCAGGACAACACCGCACCCGCCAGGTAGGCCAGCACAATCCAGCCGAACAACGGCGTCGCGGCCCTGATCCACTCGGGCCGGCCGGAATCGCTCACCGGGACCCGCCGCAGAGTCCGCGAATCAACTGCCAGCCGCACCGCATGAGCCTATCCATCCGCGGGCAAAAATCCGAGCCGAACTAGCCAATCAGCCGCGGTCGCGCGTTGGGCCGGAACCTTTCCTGGCCTGATCCCGTTGTTGTTCTTCGGATTTCACCGTTTGCGCAGCACGATGAACCCGGCCTCCACCACGGCGGTGATCTCGACGTCATCGGGGCGCAGAGCGAATTCCGGTGTCCCGCCACCGCCGGACATGCTCTGCGCCGCCAATGTCGCCCGCGCCATCGGGGTTACCGCACCCGTGCTCGGGTCGCTGATGCTGCGTACCGCCACCGGGCCCAGGTCGAGGGCGTCGGCATAGTCCTGAGCCCGTTGCTGCGCGTCACGAACCGCCTTCTGCCGGGCCGCCCGCTCGGTCTTCGCCCGCTTGGCCCCGGTCAGATCCCACTCGATGTGGCCGATGCCGACTCCGTCCAGACCGACACCCCACGACACCCAGGTGGCCAGTTCGTCAAAGTCGGCGAACGTGGCGGTGATGGGCACCGCCGCGGAATGCACCAGCGGCAACTGCGCACCCTCGGAGTTCCACGGGCGCCGCGCCGTCACCCGCACCTGGTCGAACGAGTACCACGTGACCGGACCGCGCTTGGGATGGTGCAGCGCCTCGATCGACGCCTTGACGTCGGCCAGCGTCGAACTGACCGCCTGGAACACCGGCTCGGGCTGCGGGCCCTCCAGGCTCAGCACAGCGTGAACGGTGGCGCGCTCGGGCGGCATGGTGACCGTGTGCACCCCCCGCACCCGGATGTCGACGGCAGTCATGGCGCCAGACTAGGCACCTGCGGGACGGTCGCGTCGGCGTCCGGCGAAGAACTCGACCGCCTCCCGGATCGATTCGTGGACATCGCGGGGTTGCCAGCCCAGTTCGCGGACCGCCTTACGGTGATCCATCGGAGCCATGACGTGCATCAGCCGCACCGTCGTGGGATTGAGCGGTAGGTCGCGGTGGGTGAGCGCGCCGGCGATGCCACCGGCGATCCCGATACCGCGCAGCACCGGTTTGGGGATCCCCCACCGGGGTGCCTGCCGACCGGCCGCTCGTGCGGCGGACTCGTAGAGGTCGCGGTAGGGCAGATAGCGTTCGGAGATGATGTAGCGCTGGCCGACCCGGCCGTGGTCGGCAGCCAAGACCAAGGCCCGGGCGGCATCGGTGATGCCGACCACCTCGGTGGCCATCCCGCGCAGATAGAACGGCAGTTTGCCGGCTGCGGCCGCCGCGACCAGGGAACCGTGCGGCGTGGGTTGCCAGTCCCCGGCACCGTAGGTGTTGGCGACGCACAGCGCCACCGCGGGCAGCCCTCGCTGACGGCTGTAATCCAGCACCAGGTTCTCGGCCATCACCCGGGACCTGATGTAACCGCCGGCTTTGGCTCCCCAGTCGAACGCGGTGTCCTCGTCGACCGGTCCGCCGGTGCCGAGCCCGACGGTGCCGATCGTGCTGGTGAACACGAAGCGGCGCAGGTCGGCGGTCACGGCGGCGTCGAGCACGTGCCTGAGCCCTTCTACGTTGGTGCGGTAGAGCGGCGCGGGGTCGCGCAGATGGGCGCGGGTGTCGACCACGCAGTAGAACACCACGTCGCAGCCGTGCATGGCTTCGGCCAATGCCGCGTCGTCGAAGATGTCGCCGTAGTAGCGCCTGACAGGCAGGTCGTCGATGCCGCGGGTCGAACTGCTGCGGCGCAGCATGACGCGCACGGTGTCACCCCGCTCGACGAGCTGCCGGGTCACCTGGGATCCGAGGAACCCGCTGGCACCCATGACCAGTTTGTCCGTGCCTGCCACGACTTGCAGCATGCCGGACACCTCCGGATGGACAAGACAACACCGGAGAAGTGTTCACAGCATTTTTTCGGGTCCGCTCACTACCATCTGCCGCAGAGCCCGGACGACGAGGAGGTCACGGCCATTTCCATGAACGCCACCACGCGGCCCCTCGACCGCGCGACTGCACCGTCCGCCTTCAGCAGGGGACACCGCTGGATGTCGGCTGTTCTCGGGGCGTTGGGCATCGTCGTGCTCGCGGTCCTGGTGGCTGCCGTCATCACCATGTCCCACGAATCCTCGCGACCCGGCGAGCATGCCGCCCCGGCGTCACCCGCTCCGTCCTCGACGGTGGCGGTGAGCACGTCGGCGGCCGCCCCGGCTCCGCCGACGCCGGCACCACACCCGTCGTGGAGCGCCACCGCGACGGCATCGACCCTGGCCGTGCCGCCGACCCAGGTGCCGCAGCGGCAGGAACCCAGTGTGCGGCAACGGCTTCACGACATGTTCCCGCACCTGGTGCCGGCGCAGTGAGGCCGACACGGACCGAACCCGGGCTTACCGTCGGCGGCGTTACGGACTGACGATGTCGGCAGTCGCTCCGGAGCTGTCTGGATCCAGAATGGCATCGAGGACCGTTCGCTGTGTCTTGGCAAGGTGCTCGATGCAGGCACTCGCAGCTGCGCCTGGGTCGTGAGCGAGGATGGCATCGCACATGGCGAGATGCTCACTCAGGGATTCTTCTAGCCGGCGGGGCGAGTGCGCGATGATGCGCAAGCGCGCGCTGTGCGGGCGAAGTTCTGCAATGATCCGAGATAGGTGCTGGTTGCGAGTAGTCGCGATGACGGCTTGGTCATAGGCCTCGGTCAGCTCGTAAAACCGATCGCGCCGAGCTGGCGTGTCGTCTTGGCCGGCAATGGCTTCGAACTCAGCTCTCAGCCCGGCGAACAGTTCACCGATCTTCTCGTCCTGTTCCGCGGCCGCGGCCACGCGCCGGGTCGCGTCGCTTTCGAGCATGGTGCGGATCTCGAACAGGTCACGCACGCCACGGATCGAGATCGGTGACACCCTGGCACCCTGGCGGTCGATGAGCGAGACCAAACCGTCGGACTCCAGGCGCAGGAACGCATCCCGCACCGGGGTTCGAGAGGCGCCAAAACGATCGGCCATCTTGAGGACGCTCAACGACGTACCGGGCCTGAGCTCACCGGTCAGGATCTCCTCGCGCAAGGCGGTGTAGACCTGTTCGGCCTTACTGTCGCGCGCCACGAAACGCACTCTAACACCCCATTTGGCATCCCTTTCCGCATGCGTTATGGTATTCCATAGCGAATGTCGTCATGCTGCGGATGCACCGATGCCCTCTCCGATGCCCCCAGTTCCGGCATCCGCGCCACGACTGCCCCTGAGACAGATCGGATTTCATGAGAATCGCACTTCTGCCCGGCGACGACATCGGCCCGGAGATCTCCGCCGCCACGCGAGGTGTGTTGGAGGCCGTCGACCGCCATTTCAGCCTCGGCCTGGACTTCGACGTGCACGAGGTCGGCGTGACGTGTCTGCGACGAACCGGGACCACGCTGCCGGAGTCGGTGGTGGACGCGTGCCTAGCCGCCGACGGCGTCATCCTCGGTCCGGCCGGCATGTCGGCTTACCCACCGATCGCCGACGGGGGTGTCAACATCCCCGGAACGATCCGTAAACGGCTCGATCTCTATGCCAACGTGCGACCATCGCGATATCGCGCCGGCATCCCACTGAGTCGGCCCGGTCTGGACGTACTCATCGTCCGGGAGAACACCGAAGGTTTCTACGCCGACCGCTCGCTGTACGAGGGTTATGGCGAGTTTCGTCCGACTCCCGACACCGCACTTTCACTGCGGCTCATCACCGCCAAAGCGTCCCGCCGCATCGCCAGGACGGCCTTCGAATATGCGCGAGGACGGCGCGGGCGCGTCACAATGGTCGGCAAACGCCACGTCCTTCAGGTCACCGACGGACTGTTCATGTCCGCTGTCACCGAGGTCGCCGAACAATACCCCGACATCGAACTGCATGAGATCGATGTCGACGCCATGGCAGCCGACTTGTATCTACGTCCAGAGAAGTTCGACGTGCTGTTGACCACCAACATGTACGGCGACATTTTGTCCAACGAGGCGGCCGCTCTGGCCGGCGGCCTTGGCCTGGCAGGAGCCCTCAACGTAGGCGACGACCATGCTGCCGCCAATGCCGGCCATGGGTCCGCTCCCGACATTGCCGGGCTGGGGATCGCCAACCCGACAAGCCTGATGCTCTCTTCCGCGTTACTGCTGGCCTGGTGGGGCTCTAGAACCAATGACGCCGCCTACCAAATGGCTGCCGCCGCCATCAACACAGCGATCGATCAGACCCTGTTGGTCCCCGATAATCGAACACGGGATCTCGGCGGCCCGGCCACCACAACACAGTTCGCCAACGCCGTCACCCGAGCAGTGACCACAGACGCGGACCAACGCGTCGAGAACGTCCCCTGAAGCTGCCGCACCTACAGAAAGTCCCAACCATGTACACCGTAATCGTCGAACTCGATGTTCATCCACACGCGCTTGGTGAATTCGTCGCCGGCATTCATGAAAACGCACAAGCCAGCCTGCGCGACGAGTCGGGGTGTATCCGATTCGATGTCCACCAGGACGCTGCTACTCCCACCCGGTTCTACTTCTACGAGATCTATACCAGCAAGGAGTCTTTCGAAGTCGCCCACAGGCAGGCCGCACATTACGCGCGATGGCGCACCGTGGTGGATCGCTGCGTGGTCCCCGGTAGCCAGCACAACACCTACGCCGAACCACTGTTCCCGCAGGACATTCCCGAGCGCATCGAGACGCCATCGCATGCCTGAGCACAACCCCCTTATCGCGGTAATCAGCGCAGTGCCAGCGGCTATTCCGCCCACGGCCACCGCTTTCGAGGAGTTGTTGCCGGCAGCGACGGTGTGGAACATTCTCGATGATCGCCTGCTGGCAGATGCTGGCCGCCACGGCGGCATCACCGCGGCGTTGTCCGCACGCATGCACCGACTCATCACCCACGCAGTAAGCGAGGATGCCGATGCGGTCCTGCTCACCTGTTCGATGTATGCGCCAGTCGCCCGAGAGGTCTGTGCCACGATTCGTATCCCCGTCCTAGGCCCGGACGATGCACTGTTCGAGGCTGCCACACAACGCGGGTACCGGCGGCTGGCCGTGGTCTCCTCGGCAGCCGATCCCCTCGCTGACTCACTTTCCCGCTTGCGGGACGTGCTCGACGCCGACACCGTCTTGGAGGGTGTCATCGCCCCGGGTGCGGTCGACGCGGCGCGCGCCGGCGACGTCGCCGCGCTGGTCGACTCCGTCGTCACCGCAGTCGGTGATATCACCAATCCTGTCGATGCCATTGTCCTGAGCCAGTTTTCGCTGGCGCCCACCGCGCGCGCCGTGCAGAGGATCACCGACGTTCCGACGCTGCCCGGCCCGGAGTTCGCTGTACGGCGGCTACACACCATGCTCACCTGGCGGTCGGCATGATCGGCGCTATCGCCGATGACTTCACCGGTGCCACCGATGTCGCCATCGCATTCCGCCATGCCGGGTTGCGGACCGCCATTGTTTTTGACACCACCCAGTTGACCGAGCTGCCCGAGACTGATGCTGCAGTCGTGGCCCTCAAGACGCGCACCACGCCGGCCGACCTCGCCGTGGCGCAGAGCCTGACTGCCGTGGCTTGGCTGCGCGCACGCGGCGCGACGCAGATCTTCTTCAAGTACTGCTCCACCTTCGACTCCAGTCCCCAAGGCAACATCGGGCCCGTCGCCGACGCCCTGCTGAACGCGCTCGACGCCGAGCACGCGGTGTTCGTGCCCGCTTCACCGTTACACCTACGCACTCAATACCTGGGCCATTTGTTCGTCGGTGATGTCCTGCTGTCGGAGTCGACGATGCGCGACCACCCGTTGACGCCGATGACGGACTCGTACCTGCCGCGGGTTCTGTCCCGGCAAACGGCCCATCGGGTCGGACTCGTCAGCCACCGCGACGTGCGACAGGGCGCCGGGCGAGTCGCCAACCTGCTTCGCGCCTCCCAAAACTTCGATGTTCCTTACTCTCTCGTCGACGCAATCGACGAGAGAGACTTGGCCGCGATCGGTGCGGCTTGTCTCGACGATCCTCTCGTCACCGGCGCCGCAGGACTCGCTGGTGGCTTGGGAATTGCCCACGCCCGCCGCCTCGGGCGCTCGGTCACCACCGCTGCGAGTTCTCGCGCGGCCGACGGCTCCGGCCCCGGTGCAGTACTGGCCGGCAGTTGTTCAGCACGCACCCTCGAACAGATCGACGAGATGCATCGGCGCCATCACCCCGCCCTGCGGCTCGATGCTGTGACCGCACCCGACCCTGATGCGCTGACCAAACAAGCACTCGACTGGTACGACCGACAGCTCCCTGCCAGCGCGCCGCTAATCTACACCTCGCTGCCGCCGGCCAAGCTGCGCAGCGCGCAGGCCGCCATCGGCGCCGAGCACGGAGCGACAATTCTGGACGCGGCGATGGGGAAGGTCGCGAGCGGTCTCGTCGCTCGTGGTGTGCGCCGGCTGGTGATAGCCGGCGGTGAGACATCGGGTGCGGTGGTGCGGGCACTGGGGATTGCAGAAGGTGTGATCGGCGGACAGGCAGCACCCGGGGTGGCCTGGATTGTGGTCGACCAGACCTCTCCGCCACTGGCACTGCTGCTCAAGTCCGGCAACTTCGGTGACCGATCGCTGCTCGCTGATGCTGCTGTAGGTGCCCGATGATCACTCCAGAGACCGGGCTGGCACGTCAACAAGTCGTGGCCGCCGCGCGCTATATCCACCGGCGCGGCCTCACTCACGGGCGCACCGGCAACCTCAGCATTCGGCTGGGAGAGCGGATCCTCATCACGCCTACGGGAGCAAGTCTGGGCTCTGTTCAGGCTGACCAACTGTCGGTCATCAGAGTCGACGGTGAGCACCTCGGCGGTCCTCCCGCGTCCAAGGAGGCCTTTCTGCACGTCGCCATGCTGCGTGCACGACCGAGCGCCACCGCCGTCGTGCACACCCACTCCAGCTATTCGGCGGCAGTGTCCTGCCTGGCCGGGCTGGACCCCGACAATGCGCTGCCGCCGCTGACTGCCTACTTCGCCATGCGTGTGGGTCAGCTGCCGTTGCTGGCGTACCACGCCCCCGGCGATTTGGCGCTGGGACCGCTCGCTGAAGACGCCGCGCAACGTCACCCGGCACTTCTGCTGCGCAACCATGGACCCATCGTCGCCGGCCAGGACCTCGACAGCGCACTGGATGTTGTCGAGGAGCTGGAAGAGACCGCCAAACTCTTCCTGCTTCTGCACGGCCGACCCGTCCAACCGTTGACAACCGAACAAGCCGACGCTTTGGCGCCCACGCGGTAACGGACCGTTCTGGTCGAGTGTCCAACGACTGCGCACGCCAAAATGGAGTCATCCCACCGCGGTGGTGAAGGCGATCGATGATGGCGTGCCGGTAGCAATGGCTGGCCCAGCCGGCGACAGCCGTCCGGTCTCGGCGTCGACGAGCAATCCGACGATAGTGCCGGACTTTTGATTGGCCGCATACAGCGTCTTCCCGGTGGGATCGAACGTCATGAACCGTGGCTGCTGCCCACCGGTGGAAGTGAAGCTCGGGCTCAGCGGCAGACCCATGGGGTCCAGCCCAAACGTCGCGATCGAATCGTGGCCGCGATTGGAGACGAAAAGATAGCGCCCGTCGCCGCTGACTGTGATTTCGGCAGCAGTGGAGTCGCCGCTGAAACCATCAGGGAGGGTCGACATCGCTTGGGCGGGTGTCATGGCCGCGGTCTGTGCGTGGTACTGGTAGACGGTCAGTTTCGACGACAATTCGTCGACAAGATACGCCAGGGGCAGGCTCGGGTGGTATGCCAGGTGGCGCGGGCCACTACCGGCCGGCGTCTCCACCGGTTCTGCGAGAACGGCTATTTCGCCTGAGCGCGGATCGAACGCCAATCGGTGGACGCGGTCGGTTCCCTTGTCGGGCACAAGCAGGTGTACGCCGGTGGCGTCGAAGGAGATCTCGTGGGGTTGGGGACCCTTTTGCTCCGACGTAACCGGACCTGGGGTACCGGTCAGCGCGAGAAGCTGGCGGCGCGGGCCCAGGACACCGTCCGCATTACGCCCGAAGACGGCGATCGAGCCGGTGGCGTAGTTGGCCACTAACGCAAACCGCCCGTCGGGCGACAGCGCCAGGTGGACCCCGTTGCGCCCACCGGTACCTTGGCTACCGAGGCGGGTGAGGCCCCCGGCTGGCCCGATGCGATAGAACGACACTACGTCACCATCGCCGTGCACGGAATACAGTGTGTGCCCAGGCTTGTCGACAACGAGGTAGGACGGATTGGGGTCGGCGGGGGCTACCTCGACGAGATTCCAGTCGTTGTTCTCACCAACTCGGTAACCGAGATGCCCCGCCCGTTGCCGCCTCGTTCGGTGGTGGTGTAGCACCCGACGTAGGCGTACATCTGCCCATCGCTGGGTGCGGTGTGCCCTGGTGCCGCCCGACGCAGCGCCGTGCCACCACCAGCTGCCAGCAGCACCGCGCCAGTCCTGGCGAGGACTGTGCGCCTAGTGATCTCTCGGTGTAGTCCTCGAATTTTCCTGACTTCTTTCATCACCGGGCACCGCAGGCTAGAAGGTCACCGGCAGGCCGAATCGCGTGCCGAGCGCTTCGAGTTCCGCACGGGTTTGCGCGGGCAGCAGGACTCCGCCGGCAGCCAGGCTGGCCGCCTCGGCGCGGTCTTCGAGTTCACCCGGAAACAGGACTTCCGTACTTCCCGGCGCCAGTGGAACCGTCTTCACCTCGTCGATGAGCTGGCCGACGACGGACAGGAAGTCAGTGGCCGCACCCATGGCTTCGACATCGATTGCGATGAATAAATGTCCAGCGCCGCTGGTCTTTTCGGGGTCATACGGTCCACCCACCCCAGTGCCGGTCTTGGCCCCCGTCAACGCACCCGACAGCACGTCCATCATGAACGTGATTGCGTACCCCTTGTGGCCGGCCATCGGCAAGATAACACCGTTGATTGCCTCGTCCGGATCGGTGGTGGGATTGCCGTATTGGTCCATCGCCCAGCCTTCCGGGATGGAATCACCGCGAGCGCGAGCCAGATAGATCTTCCCGCGAGCCACCGCCGTGTTGGCGATGTCGACGGCGACCACGCCGCCAGGTGCCGGTGCGGCGATCGACCACGGATTGGTGCCGAGCACTTTAGTGCGCCCACCCCACGGCGCCATGGCCGGACTGGCGTTGGTGGTCAAGATGGCCACACATCCTTCTTCGGCGGCGCGGCGGGTGTAGTACATCGCGGTGCCGAAATGGTTGGAGTTGCGCACTCCCACCACCCCAACCCCGTGCGCGCGGGCGCGGGCGACCGCCTCGCGGCGAGCGGTTTCGGTGACCACCTGACCGATCCCGCCGTGGCCGTCGAGCAGCAATACCGCCCCGCCGTCGATGAGCGTCTCGGGTTCGGTACGGGAGGACATCGCGCCGCTTTCCAGGCGGGCGGCGTACCAGGGTAGCCGTAGAACTCCGTGGGATTGATGCCCCCACAGATCGGCCCGCACCAGACTGTCGAGCACGAAAGCCGCTTCGACAGCCGGCACCCCGAGGGTGCGCAGGACTGCGCTACCGAAGTCGGTGAGCGCCTGGGGATTCGCGCGGGATTGCGTCATGGGCTGGTCGACCGGAACTCGCACGCCCCCAGTATGGCATACTTTACGGTATTCCATACCGCATGCGCGGAATGCGCATGTGACAACTGCTTGCCACCGACTTCGACCCGAAGGATCCCCATGCCGCCGACAATCGCGACTGTCAATCCGGCCACTGGTGCCACGCTGGCCGAGTACCCGGCCATGACGGCGGCTCAGATCGACTCCGCCGTCGCCACCGCTACCGCTGCTCAATCGACTTGGGCCACTGTGGGTTTCGAAGGGCGCAGCGATGTTCTCCGGACGGCGGCCGCAGTGCTGCGCACCCGCGAGGAACAGCTGTCTCGGCTGGTCACCCGCGAAATGGGCAAACCGCTGACCGAGTCACGCGCGGAGATACACAAATGTGCGACCGGGTTGGAGTTTTACGCCGTGCACGCCGCATCGCTTCTTGCCGACGAGGACTACCCGACGCCGGCCGACCGCAGTTGGGTGTCCTACGAGCCCTTGGGGCTCGTGTTGGCGATCATGCCGTGGAACTTCCCGCTGTGGCAGGTGTTCCGGTTCGCTGCTCCAGCACTGATGGCAGGCAATGCCGCGCTGCTCAAACACTCGCCGAACACCACCGGGTCCGCGCTGGCCTGTCAAGACATCTTCACCGATGCCGGGCTTCCGGATGGGCTGTTCACCACGCTGGTGATCACCGAGGCCGAAGTGCCGACCGCTGTCGAGCAACTCATCGCCGATCCGCGGGTTGGTGCAGTGACCATCACCGGAAGTGAGCGGGCCGGTCGCGCCGTGGGAGCGCTCGCCGGCCGCGAGATCAAGAAGTCAGTACTCGAACTCGGCGGCTCGGATCCGTTCGTCGTGCTCGCCGACGCCGAGGTGGAGGCCGTGGCCCGACTTGCTGTCAGGGGCAGGTTCCTCAACGCCGGACAGAGCTGCATCTCGCCCAAACGATTTATCGTCGAGACCCCGGTGGCTGAGGAATTCACCCGATTGGTGGTCGAACAGACGGCCGCACTTCGCGTCGGGGATCCCGAGGCTCCCGGCACCGACGTCGGTCCGCTGGCACGCCTCGATCTCCGTGACGATGTGGCGGCGCAAGTCGCAGCCGCGGTCGCCGAGGGAGCCGCCGTACTCACCGGCGGACACGTTCGTGACGACCTCCCGGGTTTCTACTACCAGCCCACCGTTCTGGCCGGCGTACAGCCGACGATGGCTATCCACAGCGAAGAAGTGTTCGGCCCCGTTGCAACGATCTTGGTCGTCGACGACGTCGACGAAGCCGTCGCCGTCGCGAATGACACACCGTTCGGACTAGGCGCGAGCGTGTGGAGCCGGAATGTCGACGCTGCCATCGACGTTGGCAGACGCATCACCTCGGGTGCGTGCTTTATCAATGCACTGACCGCTTCCGACACCAGAATGCCCTTCGGGGGAACCAAACGAAGTGGCTACGGCCGGGAGCTCGCGGCCCCCGGCATTCGCGAATTCGTCAACATCCGCACGTGGTGGGCACTCGACAGCCCACCAAGGGTGGCACCGAGGTCTGAATGATCCTGCACGCCAGACACTTACAGCCGAAGAGGAGAACCACATGCCCACTGAATCTACCGCCGCCACGGCCGCTGGCCGTTCCGCCGCGCTCCGTGACGGGCGCAGAGCGACCGTATTGCGTCCCGCCGAGATCACGCCCCGCCAGCGCGGCGGCGGCGCACGCACGATCCCGATGATCTCCCAACAAGTCGGCGCTCGCCGATTCCTGAACGGCATCACCATCTTTGGTCCAGCCGCGGCCATCCCAGAGCATTTTCACAACTGCGACGAGGCAGTGTTGCTACTCGCGGGCGCGGCAATCGCTCACATCGATGGCAGCGCTGAACGGCTCACGACCGGTGACACAACGTTCATCCCTGCCGGGATCCCGCACTACTTCCGTAATGCGTCGGACACCGAGGAGTTGCACATCTTTTGGACCTACGCCTCCGTGGATGCCGATCGCACCATCGTCGCCACTGGCGTGACCACCCGCATCGACGAGGAACACGGAACCGCGCTGAGCTGACGATGCGCGCTCACGGCGTTATCGCCTTACAGCCGGTCGATCCTTCACGATGACGACGGGGCACGGCGCGTCGGCGAGAATGTCCCGGGTATAGCTGCCGATGATGAGCTTGAGAGTAGCCGAGCGCCTCGGCATCCCGATCACCACGAGGGCGGCGTTGACCTCCTCGGCCAATTCCACCGTGTGGTGGGCGGGATCGGACGCAGCACAATGAATTCGGTGATGCACTGAGGATTCGCGCAACTGTGCGGTGACTTCCTCGATCAATGAGGGTGAGACATACTCGGGACCACCCGGGATGTCGGTCGAAGGCCCTAAGACCAGGTGCACAGTAGCGTCCGCGGCATGGTCGATCACCCAGTTGAGCGCCGCACGACTTTCGGGACGTTCATTCACAAGTACGACAACATCACTCATCGGACACTCCTTATCAGAAGGGGTACGCGGCGGTCAGCGCGCCGACGATCAGCATCACCAGACCCACGGCGCAAGCTCGCCAGATGGTCTTCCTCTGGTGTTCTCCCAGCTCCACTTTGGCCAGGCCCACCAGCAGCAGGAAGGACGCCACCAGAGGGCTCGACGTGTGCAGGGGCTGACCCGTGACAGCCGCGCGCGCCATCTCCACGCTGCTGATGTCGAAATGTGCAGCTGCTTTAGTCAACACCGGCAGCACACCGAAGAAGAATGCGTCGTTACTCATCAAGAAGGTCAGCGGCAGGCTCAGTACGCCGGCGACGATCGCCAGGTGCGGTCCGAAGCTGGGCGGGATGACGCCGACGATCCATGCGGCCATCGCCTCCACCATCCCTGTCCCGTTAAGCACTCCGGTCAATACCGACGCGGCGAACACCATCGCGACAACCGAGACCACGCTCGAGGCATGCGATTTGAGTTGCTCTGCCTGCTCTGCCACGCGCGGGAAGTTGATGACGAGCGCCAACGCGACGCCGAGCATCAACGTCACAGGTGGCTCGAGCGTGCCCAACACCAACAGCACCATGACCGCAGCGGTGAGTGCGAAATTGATCCACACGAGCTTGGGACGGGCCTTCGGGCGGTGCAGGTGATGGCCCGCTTCTTCGTCGCGATCAGCGAAACCCGACTCATCCTCTAGTCCACCGCGCACACCGTCCGCAGGCGAAGACGCCTCTCCAGGGACGCTTCCCAGGCCCGTACCTGTCATCGACGTGATCGTGGCCAGCTGTTCGGACTTCACGGTGAGCGCTGCCGCCTCGGCGGTGTCTGGCTGTTCCATGGCCCGCCCGTCCAGAACCAACCGGCGCAACCGCTTGCGCTCACTTCGTCCGAGGAAGTAGGCCAGCAGGACCACGGTCAACAAACCCGCGACGATCGACGGAATCATCGGTACGAAGATGTCGATCGGGGAGACATTGAGCGCCGCGGCCGCACGCGCGGTGGATCCGCCCCACGGAACGGTGTTGAGGACGCCGTTGGCAGTCGCGGTGACGACCGTGAGAATGACCGGATTCATCTTCAGCTTCAGATAGATCGGCAGCAGTGCCGACGTGACGATGATGAACGTGGTCGACCCGTCGCCGTCGAGTGAAACCACCGACGTGAGCAGCGCCGTGCCCACGACCAGACGCTGCGGGTCATCCTTCACCACGCGCAAGATCAGCCGGATCAGCGGATCGAACAGGCCAACGTCGATCATGATTCCGAAGAATGTGATCGCGAAGAACAGCAGCGCGGCCGTCGGCGCCAACTTGAGCAGCGCTTCCAAGATCATGTCGGAGAGCCCCAGACCTGCGCCAGCCAACAGCCCGAAGACGGTAGGCACCAAGATCAGCGCCGCCACCGGCGTGATCCGCTTGGTCATGATCAGCCACAGGAAGGCCGTGACCATGGAGAAGCCGAGTATGACGAGCATCGCGTTCCCTTCAGCTCTATGATGTGCATCACGGTATACCATAAGGCATGCGATTAAGAATGCCAATGGTGTCGCGTGCCGATCCCCACTCAGACCGTAGACGCGAAGCCCCGGAAACCCGGCTGCACCAACGCAGTTGCTTCCCGGGATTCTCCCGCCGCCCTCGAGAGGAAGGACCTCACGATGTCGCACCACCGCTCACCGCGCCGCCAACCCCCAGCCCACCCACCGACGGCCGCACCATCGTTTCCTAAGCAGCGCCCGCACCAGGTCGCCTGGCGCCTGGCGGACGCCGTCGGACATCAGCTGTCCCCGGAAGCCAGACACCCTGTCTACGTTCAGCTGGGTTGCCGGCACTATCGCCGAGCCATCACTGAAGCCCTACGAGCGGCCGTCAGCGAAGACGTCTCGATTCCGGCAACTATCATCGCCGAGCTGTCTGTGTGGCTGCAGACATACGACGATCATCCTGATCAGTGCGGCATCACCACCATGCTGGCCGCTGTCAGACGCCAACACCCCTCGATCGGCCACCCATAACCGTGCCCTCAGCGCTTGCCCGCGGTGATCAGCAGACACTCCCCCTGGGCGCCGAAGGCGCTGCGATGGCGGCTGGCGGTCTCGGGCGCCCGGCTTGAATCGGCGACAAGCGGCGCGGTGGCCTACCTGATCAGCGGGTCGCGCGGCATCCCCAGGATGCGCTCGGCGATCTGATTGCGGGCGACCTCCGACGTGCCGCCGGCGATCGCCATCCCGCGCGCGCCCAGGGCCGCGCGGGCCGCCAGTTCACCCTCGCCGCTGTCGAACACCAAGTCAGGCCCCACCAGCGCCGCGGCGATCGCGCCCTGTTCGTGGAAGTGTTCGGCCAGCTTGAGTTTGGTGATGTTGCCCTCCGGGCCGGGGCCCGCACCCTCGATGCTGCGGACAACCCGCCGCAGGTTCAGCAGCCGTAATGCGTGGTCCTCGGCCAAGAACTCCCCCACTCGCCGGGTGGCGCCGGCGACCCGCCCGCCGTACCGGTTGGCAAGGTCGATCAGCCAGGCCGACGCCGGCGCGATGCCGCCGGCGCCACCGCCGATGCTGACCCGCTCATTGCCGAGCGTGGCCCGCGCCACCGTCCAGCCCGCGTTCGGCTCCCCCACCACGTCCTCGTCGGGCACGAAGACGTCGCTGAAGAACACCTCGTTGAACTCCGAGCCGCCGGTGATCTGCCGCAGTGGGCGCACTTCGACACCCGGCGCGTGCATGTCGAGGATCACCATCGTGATGCCCTGATGTTTGGGTACCTCGAAATCCGTGCGGACGGTGGCGAGCCCCCGGCGGCAGTAGTGCGCCCCGCTGGTCCACACCTTCTGGCCGGTGATCGTCCAGCCGCCGTCGACCCGGGTGGCCCGGGTCTTGACCGCCGCGGCGTCCGAGCCGGCGGACGGCTCGGAGAACAGCTGGCACCAGATCTCCTCCTTGCGCAGCGCCTTCTCCACGAAACGGTCGATCTGCGACGGTGTTCCATGCTGGATCAGGGTCAGGATCACCCATCCGGTGATCCCGTAGTCGGGCTTCCTGACGCCGGCAGCGGCGAACTCCTCCTCGGTGAGCAGTTGCTCGACGGCACCGGCGGCCCGGCCCCACGGCTTGGGCCAGTGCGGCATGACGTACCCGGTGGCGATCAGCTTGTCGAGCGCAGCCGTGTCGTCGAGCTTGGCGATCTGATCGGCGTCGGCCCGGATCTGCTTGCGCAGCTCGACCGCTCCGGCCGGCAGATCCAGGCTGTTGGGCCGGGTCACCCCGGCCGCGGTCAACGCGAAGACGTCGGTGGCCGGGCCGTCCCCGCCCAGCAGAGCGCGCAGCGTCAACGCGCGGCGCAGGTGCAGATGCGCATCGTGCTCCCAGGTGTAGCCGATGCCGCCATGGACCTGAATGTTCAACTCGGCGTTGCGCACGTAGGCGCCGAACGCCAGGGTGGCCGCGGACGCGGCGATCAGCTCGAATGCCTGCCCGCCTCCGCCGGCGGCGCGCGCAGCATCCCATACCGTGGCCACCGCCGATTCGGCTGCCACCAGCATGTTGGCGCAATGATGCTTGACCGCCTGAAACGTCGCGATGGTCCGGCCGAATTGCTCACGCACCTTGGCGTATTCGACGGCGGCGTCCACACAGTCCGACGCTCCGCCGACGGCTTCGGCGGCGAACAACGTCCGCGCAAAGGCCAGCGCCGCCGGCCGGGCTCCGGCCAGCACGTCCACCGGCGTGTCTCGCAACGTCACCCGCCCGGACCTGCGGGTCCGGTCCAGGTTTGCCGGCACGTCCACCGACACCCCGTCGGCGTCGCGCTCCACCACCAACACGTCGTCACCGCAGATCAGCACCAGCAGATCGGCGGTCCCGGCGCCGAGCACCACACCCGCGTCACCGGATGCCGTGCCGGCGGTGACGGTGACCGCGCCGTCGAATCCGACACCCGCGGTGACCGATCCGTCGACCAGGCCGGGCAACAGCCGATTCTTCTGTTCCTCGCTGCCCGTCGCCGACAGCACCGCCGAGGCGACCACTGTCGGCACGAACGGGCCGGGGGCCACCGCCCGCCCGAGCTCGTCGACGACGACAACCAACTCCGGCAGGCCGAAACCCGAACCCCCGTACCGCTCCTCGACATGCAGTCCGAGCCAGCCGAGTTCGGCCAACGCCGGCCACAGCGCCGGGCGGCCGTCGTCGGCGGCGTCGAGCAGCTCGCGGGCCGCCGAGCGGGCCTGATGTGCGCTCAGGAACGATCGCGCCACGTCGGCGAGTTCGCGGTGATCGTCGGTCAGTGCGATGCCCATCGGCTCCTCCTCGAAACGGGACTGGTCACCGGGTGGACATCACTTGGGCGCGAAGCGCAGCGCGGCTCGCGGCGACCAGCTTGGGCGAACTCCTTCTTACCCGAGATCTCCATCCGTGCTCCTGTCGTCGACGTCGCCGTCGGACGGTACGGACGTTAGTGCTCGTCACGACCTGGTAAGGAACATCGAGTCCCACCCAGCGGTAGGTTGGCTGACGTGGCCACAACCAGCATCGGTCTGCGAATGGGTGCCGGTGTTGCGGCCGCCGCGGTGGCGCTCGGCGTGGCCCAGCTGACCGCTGTCTTCTTCTCACCGAACGCGGATGCACGCACCGCCGTGGGCACCGCGGTGATCAATCTGACGCCCGGACCGGTCAAAGAGTGGGCGATCCAGACGTTCGGCACCGCCGACAAGCTGTTTCTGTCGGTGGCTGTCATCGCGGTGGTCGCGGCGCTGGCCGCTGTCGCGGCCATCGGCGAACGGCTTCGGGTGCCTCTGGGCACGCTGGCGATCCTGGCCGGCGCGGTCGCCGGCAGCGCAGCCGTCCTGGCCCGCCCGGGCGCCGGCCCCGCTGACATCATCCCGACGCTGCTGGGTGCGGTCTGCGGCATCGCGGTGCTGCGTCTGCTGACTTCCGGCCGCATCAGCGACGGCCGGGTCACCGCCGCCACCGAAGCGGCCGGCGTCGACCCTGGCCGTCGGCTGTCGCTCGTGACGTTCGGGTTGGCCGGGCTCGGCCTGCTCAGCGGCGTCGCCGGCGTGGTGCTCAGCCGCCGGCTGCATTCGGTGTCGGGCGACCGGGAGAATTTCGCGCTGCCGTCGGTGCCCTCGCAGCCGGCGCCGGTGCCGGCCGACGTCATGCCCAAGGGCGTCGACTTACCGAGCTTCATCACCCCTAACGCCGACTTCTACCGGATCGACACCGCGCTCAGCGTGCCACAGCTCTCCCGCGCGGACTGGCGGCTGCGTATCCACGGAATGGTCGACCGCGACGTCACCTATACCTTCGACGACCTGAAGAAGTTCGAGCCGATCGAGATGGTGGTCACGTTGACCTGCGTCTCCAATCCGGTCGGCGGAAACCTCATCTCCAACGCCACCTGGACCGGATATCGGGTCCGGGACCTGCTGGCCGCCAGCGGCATCCACCCGGACGCCGACATGGTGCTGTCGACCTCCATCGACGGGTTCACCGCGGGCACCCCGGTCGACGCGCTGACCGACGCGCGCAGCTCCATGCTGGCGATCGGGATGAACGGCGTGCCGCTGCCGGTCGAGCACGGCTACCCGGCCCGCCTGGTGGTGCCGGGGCTCTACGGCTACGTGTCGGCCACCAAGTGGGTGGTGGACCTGGAACTGACCCGCTTCGACCGGGCCCAGGCCTACTGGACCAAGCTGGGCTGGTCCGAACGCGGCCCGATCAAGACCGAGTCGCGCATCGACGTGCCGCGCGACGGCCAGCAGGTTGCCAAGGGTCCGGTGACCTTCGGCGGGGTGGCCTGGGCGCAGAACCGGGGCGTCAAGGCCGTCGAGGTGCGCATCGACGACGGACCGTGGCAGCCGGCCCGACTGGGGGCGTCGTACTCCAACGATGCCTGGCGGTTGTGGAGTTTTCCGTGGACCGCCACGCAGTCCGGTACGCACGCCATCACGGTGCGCGCCACCGACAACACCGGTGCGGTGCAGACCGAAGACCAAGCCCTTCCGGTACCCGACGGCGCCACCGGCTGGCACTCGGTGTCCTTCGGGGTCGATTGACACTGCGCCGCCGGCGTTGTCGGTGCGGCGTGCCAATCTGGAGACATGTTGCTCGGCGATGTTGCGGCGGCCTCGGCAGATGTCGGTGCGACGACGTCGCGGCTGGCCAAGGTGGCGCGCATCGCCGAGCTGCTGGCACGGATCGCCGAGCCGCGGGTGGTCGCGATCGTGGTGTCGTGGTTGTCCGGCGAGTTGCCGCAACGTCAGATCGGGGTCGGATGGGCTTCGTTGCGGGCGCTGCCGCCACCCGCCGACGAGATGTCGCTGACGGTGTCAGGGGTCGACACCACGTTCACCGAGATCGGCTCGGTGGCGGGCAAAGGGTCGCAGGCCCGGCGCACCGAACTGATCGGTGGCCTGTTCGCCGCCGCCACCGAGACCGAGCAGGTGTTCCTGCGCAGGTTGCTCGGGGGTGAATTACGCCAGGGCGCCCTGGTCGGGGTGATGGCCGACGCGGTCGCCAAGGCCGCCGGGTTGCCCGCGGCCGCGGTTCGCCGCGCCGCCATGCTCGGCGGAGACCTGCCCGCCGTCGCGGCGTCGGCACTGACCGGCGGCGAGGCGGCGCTGCGCGACTTCACCCTTCGGGTCGGCCGGCCGGTTGGCCCCATGCTCGCCCAGACCGCGGCAGATGTGACCGAAGCCCTCCAACGCCTCGGCGGTGAAGCCGTTTTCGAAGCCAAGCTCGACGGTGCGCGGGTGCAGATCCACCGCAGCGGCGACCAGGTCACCGTCTACACCCGCAGCCTCGATGACGTGACCGCCCGGTTGCCCGAGGTGGTCGAGGCGACGCTGGCTCTCCCGGTCACCGACCTGATCGCCGACGGCGAGGCCATCGCACTGCGACCCGACAACCGTCCGCACCGATTTCAGGTCACCGCCTCCCGATTCGGACGGTCCGTCGACGTGGCCGCAGCCAGAGCGGCGCAGCCACTGTCGGTGTTCTTCTTCGACATCCTGCATCTCGACGGCGTCGACCTGCTCGACGAGCCGACCCACGCCCGGGCCGCCGCGCTCGACGCGATCGTGCCGACCGAACAGCGCGTAGACCGGCTCGTCACCACCGATTCCGCTGCCGCGCAAGCATTCCTGGACACCACCCTGGCCGCCGGACACGAAGGGGTGATGGCCAAGTCAGCGGCGTCACCCTACGAAGCGGGCCGCCGCGGCGCGGGCTGGTTGAAGGTCAAACCCGTGCACACCCTGGATCTGGTGGTGCTCGCGGTGGAATGGGGCTCGGGACGGCGCACCGGCAAACTGTCCAACATCCACCTCGGTGCGCGCGATCCACACAACGGTGGCTTCGTGATGCTGGGCAAGACGTTCAAGGGGATGACCGACGCGATGCTCGAGTGGCAGACGGCGCGGTTCACCGAGCTGGCGACCGGAGACCTGGACGGCTACGTGGTGCCGGTGCGGCCCGAGCAGGTCGTGGAGATCGCCTTCGACGGCGTCCAGGGCTCCAGCCGCTATCCGGCCGGGATGGCGCTGCGCTTCGCGCGGGTACTGCGGTACCGCGACGACAAGGGGCCCGCCGAGGCCGACACCGTCGACACGGTGCGAGCCTTCTACGAGCGTCACTAGCCCCGCGGTATGGGTTGGTCGTCCTCACGGGTGCCGAAGACCCCGAAGGCGTGCACCATGTCCTCGACGGGCGCGGGTGACCACTGCCACGCGGCGATCTGGCGTCGGGAGCGACGGCTGTAACTGGCGCGCAGCAGTTCGTAGCCGTCAACCCGCAGCGATGTCGCCGGCGGCCCCGAACCGCACCTCCAGTGTTGCCCCACCTCGTCATGGATCAACAGAGAACTGCCGTGCCGCAATTGTTTTCGCAGGTACAACATCATCACTTCCAGCAGCGGCTGCCAATGTTCGCGGCTCACTCGGGCCAGCCCCAACGCCTCGTGCAGGTCCGATTCATGGCAGATGGCGTCAACGGCGAGGTTGGGTCCGTACAGCTGGTCGTCGGTCACGGTGGCATCAGCGGCCACGCCGATGCGCTCCCACTGCGACATCAGTTCGCCGGTCGAGGTGTGTCGGCGTTCCTCGACGTGCCTGGCCGTCCAGCGGTCGGTGGTCACCCCGTCCAATCGTCCGGCGACCGCGTCGGCGGCGCCCCCGACCAGATGCGCCAACAACTCGTGCACCGTCCACTCCGGCGTGGCGGGCACCTGTCGCCGCAGTTGCTCCTCGTCGAGCGTGGCAGCGATCTCCCGCACCCGGCCGCGGGCCGCGCGATACATCTGCTCCAGCATGCGACGCCTCCGTCTCAGTGGGCGGTGTTCCGCGAGAAAGCCGGCCGCCGGCGCCTGGCCTGACCGGCGATACGGCTCAGCGCCGCACGGGGGGCAGCCGTGGCACGGCAGTGCGGGCGCGGATTGCGGATGTTGGCCACGGCGATTCGCGCGAGGAACGCCGGTTCCCGCAGTCGCGCGGGCGAATCGATGAGTCCGCGGACCCGCAACATCCGCTCCGTCACGGCGATGTCCGCACTTCCGGCGCGCAGCGCCGCTCGTTGCACCCAGCCATTCAGGCGCCGCCGCACGGACCCTTCGGCGGCGGACGTCGATCGCTGGTCGGTCGCCCGGTTGGCCGCCCAAACCGGCGCGATGTGTCGGGCGGCGGCCCGATAGAAGCGCCGGGCCAGGTCGGTATCACCGGCACGCAGACACTCCCGCAGGACGAGCGCCTGCACCGCCGCCATTGTCATGCCCTGGCCATGAAGCGGATTGAAGCTGCAGAGTGCGTCGCCCAGAATCACCAGGCCTGCCGGCACCTGTGGCATCCGGTCGTAGCGTCGCCACACCCCGGCGGTGTTGCGGGAGATCGACGTCGCGCCGATACAGGTCGCGCTTCGGACGCCGGCCATGATCTCCGCCGGCAGCAGCCGCTCGGCCGAGTGCAGCATCTCTGCGAAATCTCTTGGCGGACCGCCACACTCCGCGGGATGGGCGATCGCCAGCATCCAGGTGTCGTCCTCGTGGGCCACCAACATCGCACCCGGGGCCCCGCTGCCCTGGTTGACGAATGCCATCCGCGCAGAGATACGCCCGGGCGGAATGCTCAACAGCTGGCTGGAATAGCCGCCGGTCGGCGGGATCTTGTCTTGCGGCACCGCGCCGAAGCCCGCAGTGGCCAAGAAGTGCGCGGTGCGGCTCGCCCGGCCCGTGGCGTCGACCACCAGATCCGCGGCCAGTGTCGAGGCCGTGCCGGTGTCGCGGTCGATGATCCGCACACCGGTGACGGTGCCGCCGGCCAGCACCGGGGCCACGATGTTGCGGCGCTGAAGGATCGCGATGTTGTCAGACATGCTCACCCGTCGCCGCAGATGGAACTCCAGGAACGGACGGCTCGCCTGGTATGCCGCCAGAGGCCCCGGATCAGCCAGCCGCCCAGGTGGATTCAGCTCATATCGGCCGATCCGCACGTAGAGCCGGGACAGGTCGTCGCCGTCGTCGACCACAGCCCCGGCGGCCCGGAGTTCGCCGAGCAGCCCCGGAAACAACTCGCCGATCACCTGAGTACCGCGACTGAGAAAACTGTGCAGGTGCCGCCCCTGCGGCACCCCAGGACGACGCTCGGCATGATCCGGTAACGCGTCGCGTTCCACGATGGTGACCGTCGCATAGAACTCCGAGAGCACCCGGGCCGCCAACAGCCCCGCCATGCCGGCACCCAGAACCACCGCGTGCGAACCCTGCTCGGCCATTCGGTCGCCTCCTTTGCGGGCGGCCCACCGACTGCCCATGCGCAGCGACGGTACCCCAACTTTAAGAAAAATAAGAGAAACTTGTGGTTACATTAAGAACCTCCGTTTGAGCCTGGTTCGAGCCGCGAAGGCCGGGCGGCGTTTCCGCGTTCTCCGTACTGGCGATCCCGTGAGTGAAAGGATCGGTTCACAGCCAGACGCCGAACGTCTCGCAAGGGAGAACACTGTGGCTTCACCGACCGCTGCGCCGTCGGAACTCATCGAGGAGACCAGGGGCGAGGTCACCTATATCCGCACGGACAAGGACCTGCCGCCGGTGGCGATCGTGGACCGGTCGCCGATCACGACCCGGCACAAACTGATCTTCGGCGCCGTGGCGGTCCTCGGGGCGATCGCCTGGGCGATCATCGCGTTCTTCCGCGGTGAGACCGTCAACGCCGTCTGGTTCGTCATCGCCGCGATCTGCACCTATGTCATCGGCTATCGGTTCTACGCCCGCCTGATCGAGATGAAGATCGTCCGACCCCGCGACGACCACGCGACCCCGGCGGAGATCTTCGAGAACGGCACCGACTACATGCCCACCGACCGACGGGTGCTGTTCGGCCATCACTTCGCCGCCATCGCGGGCGCCGGACCGCTGGTGGGCCCGGTTCTGGCCATGCAGATGGGCTACCTGCCCGGCACCATCTGGATCATCGTCGGCGCCGTTTTCGCCGGTTGTGTCCAGGACTACCTGGTGCTGTCGATCTCCAGTCGCCGGCGCGGCCGCTCACTGGGGCAAATGGCCCGCGACGAACTCGGCGCCGTCGGCGGAGTGGCCGCCATTGTCGGCGTCCTGGTCATCATGGTGATCCTGCTGGCGGTGCTGGCACTGGTGGTGGTCGGCGCGCTCGCCGAAAGTCCGTGGGGCGTGTTCTCCATCGCGATGACCATCCCGATCGCCGTCTTCATGGGCCTGTACCTGCGATTCCTGCGGCCCGGCCGGGTCTCCGAGGTGTCACTGATCGGTGTCGTACTGCTGCTGCTCGCGGTGGCGAGCGGCGGCTGGGTCGCCGGAACCGATTGGGGCGCCGACTGGTTCACGCTGTCGAAGGTCACGCTGTCGTGGTGCATCATCATCTACGGCCTGGCCGCCTCAGTGCTGCCGGTGTGGTTCCTGCTGGCACCCCGCGACTATCTGTCGACGTTCATGAAGGTCGGCACCATCGCGCTGTTGGCGGTGGGCATCCTGCTGGCCCGGCCGATCATGGAGGCGCCGGCGGTGTCGAAATTCGCCGAGAGCGGCTCCGGCCCGGTGTTCGCCGGCTCGTTGTTCCCGTTCCTGTTCATCACCATCGCCTGCGGGGCGTTGTCGGGCTTCCACTCGCTGATCTCGTCGGGCACCACCCCCAAGCTGCTGGAGAAGGAAAGCCAGATGCGACTGATCGGCTACGGGGGCATGCTCACCGAGTCGTTCGTGGCGATCATGGCGCTGATCACCGCCGCCATCCTCAACCAGCATCTGTACTTCGCGATCAACGCGCCGTCGGCGCAGACCGGGACCACCGCCGAGACTGCCGCCACGTATGTCAACGGGCTGGGGCTGTCCGGCGCACCGATCACCGCCGGCGAACTCACCGACGCGGCCGCGAGCGTCGGTGAGGAGTCGATCATCTCCCGTACCGGCGGTGCTCCCACACTGGCGTTCGGCATGTCGGAGGTACTGCACCAGGTGTTCGGCGGGGCCTCGCTGAAGGCGTTCTGGTACCACTTCGCGATCATGTTCGAGGCGCTGTTCATCCTGACCACCGTCGACGCCGGCACCCGGGTGGCCCGCTTCATGCTCTCCGACGGGCTGGCCAACCTCGGTGGACCACTGAAGCGGCTGCGTGACCCCAGCTGGCGGGTGGGTGCCTGGGCCTGCAGCGTCATCGTGGTCGCGGCATGGGGCTCCATCCTGCTGATGGGCGTCACCGATCCGCTCGGCGGGATCAACACGCTGTTCCCGCTGTTCGGCATCGCCAACCAGTTGCTGGCGGCGATCGCGCTGACCGTGGTGACGGTCGTGGTGATCAAGAAGGGCTTGCTAAAATGGGCCTGGATCCCCGGCGTCCCCCTGTTGTGGGACCTCACCGTCACCCTCACCGCGTCCTGGCAGAAGATCTTCTCCGGTGATCCGAAGGTCGGGTACTGGACCCAGCATTTCCAGTACCGCGCGGCTGAGGAGGCCGGCAAGACCGCGTTCGGCTCGGCCAAGAACGCCACACAGCTGCATGACGTCATCCGCAACACGTTCATCCAAGGCACCTTGTCGGTGGTGTTCGCGGTGCTGGTGATCATCGTGTTCATCGCCGGGGTGATCACGGCCCTGCGTGCCCTGCGCAGCACCAGCCGGCCGCTCAGCGAAGAGACCCCGGTGCCGTCGAAGATCTTCGGACCGTCCGGCCTGATGGCCACGCCCGCGGAGAAGGAGGTGCAGAAGCAATGGGACGCGCTATCCGCGCCGCACGCGAAATCCGTTCCTACATCGGCGCGTTGATGGGCGACAGCCACTACCGCCGCTATGTCGAGCACCGCGGCCGCACTCACCCGGGCGAGCCCGTGCTCAGCGAGGCCGAGTACTGGCGGATGCGCCACAACCAAGCTGACTCCAACCCGACTGCCCGCTGCTGTTAGCCGCCGCGCACAGCGCGAAAGCACATCGGCAGCCGCCATGACGTTACTGTCGGCGGCCGGCGTCAGCAGGCGTCGAGAACCGCGTCGCAGAACTGGCGGGTGGCCGCGATCAGCCGGGCGTTCGGTTCGTCGACGCCGTCGGCCCAGGCGGCCGCGTCCTCCGGCGTGCGGCCCCCGTCGATATGACGGCGGACCAGTCGTGCCCGGCGAATCTCGGCCGGGCAGTCGACGTAGTAGAGCCGGTCCAGCAACGGGCGCACATCGGCCCAATCACCCTCGGGCAGTCCGAGATAGTTGCCCTCGGTGACGACCAGCCGGCTGTTGGCGGGCACGACGTGGCCGGCTGCCACCGGCTCGTCGATGCCGCGGTCGAAGGCCGGGACGTAGACGTCGCGGCGACCGTAGTCGTCGACCACCCGATGCAGGGTGGCGACGTAGCCGGCGGCGTCGAAGGTGTCCACCGCACCCTTGCGGTCTCGCCGGCCCAATCGGTCCAGCGCGGCATTGGACAGATGGAAGCCGTCCATCGGCAGATACGACGCACCCTCGATCGACCCGACCAGCGTGTGCGCCAGCGTCGACTTGCCGGCACCGGGCGCTCCGACCAGACCGATCACCAGCCGTCGCGGCGCGGCCTCGAGCCGCGCCGACACGTCGGCGACCAGGACCTCAGTGACAGACACGATGGTGCCCCAACCTACCCTGACCAGACGAAAGGCCCGGCCCCTTGTCCAGGGACCGAGCCTCTCAGTGTCACGTCTCGGTGGGCGGCACCCCGTGCCCACCGAGACTGTTCCCAGGTGCTCGAAGCTTCAAACACCCCAAGGTCACTGCGCGACGGGCTCGTAGCCGCAGATGGCCTCGACCTTCTCCGCCGAGGCGCTGCCCGGGTCGAACTGATAACCCAGCCACTCGCGCGCCAGCCGGCGCGCCAGTTCGAGGCCGACCACCCGCTGGCCGAAGCACAACACCTGCGCATTGTTGGACAGCACCGAGCGTTCCACCGAAAAACTGTCGTGGGCGGTTACCGCCCGGATACCGGGCACCTTGTTGGCACTGATCGCCACGCCCAGCCCGGTGCCGCACACCAGCAGCGCCCGGTCGGCCTTGCCGTCGGCAACCATCCGGGCCGCGGTCACCGCGACGTGCGGGTATGCGGTGTGATCCTCGGCGCCGACACCGACGTCGATGACCTCGGCGACCCGATCATCGGCGCGCAGATCCGCCTTGAGGGCCTCCTTGTATTCGAATCCGGCGTCGTCGGCACCGACGACAATCCGTAGTCGCTCACTCATCCGTTGTCTCCCTTGGCTGTCAGCGTGAAGCACTCCGCGACGGTGCGGGCGCACATGGCCAGCGAGGTCGCCCCGCATCGGGGGTCCCGACGCTGCGGTCGGCCAGCGGCCGGGCCCGGCCCACCTTCGGGCGCAGTTCCGCGGTGTCGCGCGCGGCCGCGGTGGCGACCTCCGCGGCCGAACGCCAGGCGTCCTGCCACATCTGCCCCGCCGCGACCTGCCGTTCGAGCTCCTCCACGAACGGCAGCAGCGCGTCGAGCATCGTCTTGTCTCCGGGGGCGGCTCCCCGAGTTCAATCAACGCGTTATAGCCGTCGCGCATGCCCGCGGCCACCGCGCCCGAATCCGGACGACCGGTATCGCCGAGCCGAGCACCCAGTGCGCTGAGCAGAGCTCCCCACAGCACACCGGACGTGCCGCCGGCCTTGGCCGCCCACTGGGTACCCGCTGCGGCCAGCACCGACCCCTGTCCGGCACCGTGGGCGACGGCATCGCCGGCCGCCGCGCGCGCGGCGGCCGACCCCTTGACCATGCCGCGGCCGTGGTCACCGTCGCCGGCCACGGCGTCGATGCGGCCCAGCTCCTCTTCGGCGTCGGCGAGCATCGATGCCATGGCGTCGAGCGCCCGCGCGACCAACTTGCCGCCGGCGCGGCCGTCCTCATCGGACAGGTCAGCCAGATCCACCTTGGCACCACCGACCGTGGCGTCACCGGAGCGCCGGGTTCCGCTGTCGCGGTCCAGCGCGCCGGCGCCCTTCTTGTAGGCCGGGGTGTCCGCCGGCGCGGTCCAATACCGCTCCAGGTCCTCGTCGAGCCACATCACCGTTAGCGAGCAGCCGGCCATGTCCAAGCTGGTCACCAGCTCCCCCACTTCGGGCTCCACGATCTCGTAGCCGCGCTCGCGCAGCAGCCGGGCCACATCGGCCCACACCACGAAGAGCTCCTCGTACTTGGTTCGGCCCAGGCCGTTGAGGATCACCGCGATTCGCTGTGATGCGTCCTGCGGGCCGTCGGCCAACACCCCGTCGACCAGGGTCGCGGCCAGTTCCGCTGCGGTCGGCATGTCCTGCTCGGCGACGCCGGGCTCACCGTGGATACCCAGGCCCAGGCCCATCTTCCCGTCCGGGACGGTGAACAGCGGGTCGTGCGCGCCGGGCAGCGTGCAGCCGTCGAACGCCACCCCGAGGGTGCGGGTGGCGGCGTTGGCGGCCTGCGCCGCCCGCACCACCCCGGCCAGATCCAGTCCTTCCTCGGCGGCCGCACTGGCGCACTTGAAGACGGTGAAATCGCCTGCGATACCGCGTCGTTTGGTCTCCTCGCCCTTGGGCGCGCTGGCCACGTCATCGGTGACGGCGAAGTACTCGGCGTCGATCCCCTCACCGCGCAGCTGACTCACGGCGAGCCCGAAGTTCATCACGTCGCCGGCGTAGTTGCCGGTGGTCAGCAGCACACCGGCGTCACCGTGCGCGGCCCGCGCCACCGAGGCCGCATCCTCGGCCGACGGCGAGGTGAAGATATTGCCCACCACCGCGCCGTCGGCGAAACCGGGGCCGACGGTCCCGCAGAAGGCCGGGTAGTGGCCCGAGCCGCCGCCGATCACGACGGCGACCTTGCCGGGCCTGGTCTCGGTGGCGCGCACCACCCCACCGGGCACACCGGTGACGTAGGAGGCGTTCGCGTCGAGGAAGCCGGCCAGCATGTCCTCGGTGAATCGGGCCGGGTCGTTGAACAGTTTGGTCATCGCAGTCGCACTCCGCTGTCGACGTCGAACAAATAGACCCGCTCCGGCGGCGCCGTCACCACCACACCCTGCTCGGGGTCGTAGCTGTCCTGCGGGGGCGTCTGCACCACGATGCCCTCCTCTATCCCCGCCACCGTGCTGGTGGCCAGGCCGAATTCCAGCAGGTGCTCGAAATAGGCGATGGTGCAGTCGATTCCGCTCTCACTCGCGGTGACGATCGCGGCGTCCTGGGGACGGATGCCCACCGTGACCCGGGTGCCGTCGGCCACGCCGGTCGCGGCGGTGGCCAACCGACCAGCGCCCGAACCGATTTCGACGTAGACGCGGCCACCGTCGGTGCGGGTGACCCCGCGCAGCGTGTTGATCTGCGGCTCGCCGACGAACTGGGCGACGAACAAGTTCGCCGGGTCGTCGAAGACCTCGTCGGGTGTTCCGAACTGTTGCACCACTCCGGCATCCATGACCGCCAGCCGATCAGCCAGCGACAGCGCCTCCACCTGGTCGTGGGTGACCACGATGGTGGTGTAGCCGAACTCACGCTGCAGGATCTTCAGCTCGCGGCGCACCCGTTGGCGCGCCGAGGCGTCGAGGTGGCTGAGCGGTTCGTCGAGCAGCAGCACCGGTGGGTTGCGCACCAGCGCGCGGGCCAGCGCGACGCGCTGCTTCTGCCCTGAGGACAACCCGGCCGGGCGCAACTCCATCAGGTCGTCCATCTCCAGCCGGCGGCTGATCGAGGCGACCATGTTCTCGGCGCCCTTCACCTTGCGCGCCTTGAGCCCGTAGAGCAGGTTGTCGCGGATCGACATCGGCGGGTAGAGCGCATAGCTCTCGAATCCGACTCCGATTCCGCGTTTGGCGGCCGGAAGCTGGGAGATCTCCCGGTCACCGATCCGGACGGATCCGCTAGTGACCGTTTCCAGTCCGGCGATCATCCGCAGCGTGGTGGTCTTGCCGCATCCGGACGGTCCCAGCAGGGCCACCAACTCGCCGGCTTCGATGGCCAGGTTGATGCCCTTGACCGCCGTGACACTCTCCCGTCCGCGCGAAGCATAGGTCTTGACGAGGTCGGTGAGGGTGAGGCTCTTGGCGGCTCCCCCAGTGCCGTCAAGAGCCGAGCGCGGTTGGGTACTGGTGATAGTCACTGTGCTGCCTCCAACGTGGTGTCGCGGTCGTCGGTCCGCAGACTCTCGGTGTGCCCGGCTCCGTCGCCGTGATCGGGGGCGAACACATGAATGTCGGACTCGGCGACGGTCATGGCGACGGTCGCCCCCTCGCCGACACCCTCGCGTCCGGACGCCAGCACGATCAACTGGGTCCCGCCGACGTCGACGGTCAGTTCGATGTTGCGGCCCAGTCGCTCGGCCAGCTTCACCCGGCCGTGCAGCTGCGTCCGCGAGTCGCTGTCGTCGACGACGTTGATGACCTCGATATCGCTGGGCCGCAACCCTACTCGGACCCGATCACCACGATCGAGCGTGACTGCCGCCGGGACGGGCACATCGAACGAGCCGTCGCCGAGCCGGATCCGGCCGTCGTCGACCACACCGTCGAGGATGTTGATCTCGGGCTGACCGAGCGCCCTGGCGACGAAGGTATCGGCCGGCCGTCGCCAGATCTGTTCGGGTGTGCCGATCTGCACCAGTGAGCCGTTGCGCAGCACCGCGATCCGGTCACCGAGCGCCAGCGCCTCCTGGTAGTCGTGCGTGACATAGACGGTGGTGGTGTTCGACATCGCGCCGAGCTGCTTGAGCTCGGCGCGCATGGCTGCCCGCAGCTTCGCGTCGAGGTGACTCAGTGGCTCGTCGAGCAGATAGACGTCGGCGGGTCGCACCAGAACCCGCCCGAGTGCCACCCGCTGGCGCTGCCCGTTGGACAACTCGCGCGGAAAACGGTTGAGCAGGTGGTTGATTCCCAGCGTGGTCGTCACCTGACCGATGCGCTCGGTGCGCTGGGCTTCGGTGTACTTGCCGGTGCGACCCGACTTCAGCGGCGAAGCCAGGTTCTCGCTGACCGACTTCTGCGGGTAGAGGGCATAGCTTTCGAACGCCATGGCCACGTTGCGGTGATAGGGCTCCACCCGGGTGACGTCCACCCCGCCGATGTGCACCGACCCGCCGTCGATGTCCACCAGCCCGGCGATCGATTTCAGGGTGGTGGTCTTACCCGCGCCGCTGGGGCCGAGGATGACGAAGAATTCACCGTCGGCGATGTCCACGGTCAGGTCGTCGACCGCCGTGACCTTGCCGTAGGTCTTGCGAACGTTGGCCAGCGAGACTGTTGCCATCAGGCTTTCACCGCCCCAAACGACAGGCCCCGCACCAGATAGCGCTGGATGGTCAGGGCGAGGATCAAAGGTGGCAGCGCGGCGATGACGGCCGCTGCGGCCGTGAGGTTGTAGTACGCCTGCCCGCCACCGCCGAGGAATTTGGTGATCGCGACCGTGACCGTGCCGGCATTCGTGTCGGCCAGGATGAGCGGGAAGACGTAGTTGTTCCAGGCGAAGATGAAGGCCAGCAGCGCGGCGGCCGCGATTCCGGGCCGCACGATCGGCAGGGCCACCATCAGGAAGGCTCGGCGCCGGGTATAGCCGTCGAGCAGCGCGGCGTGTTCGAGATCCTCGGGCAGGTCCTGGAAGTAGGACCGCAGGATCCAGATCACCAGCGGCATGGTGACCAGTTGCAGCACCCAGATCATCCCCACCTTGGTGTCGAACAGACCGATCTGGTTGTAGATCACGAACAGCGGCACGATCACCATCAGCTCCGGGGCGAACCGGAACGAGAGCATCTGGAACATCAGATCTTCGCTGCCCCGATACTTCCACCGGCCGGCGGCGTAGGCCGCGGGAATGCCGATCACCAGCGAGACGATCACCGCCCCACCGCAGTTGATCAGGCTGGTCAGCATCGCGGACTTGAAATCGACGCTGGTCATCTCGGTCCCCTTGTCCGACAACACGGTGGCGAAGTTGGACCAGGTGGGGCTGAACGAGAAATAGGTGGTGGTCTGCTGCTCATTGTTCTTCAGGGCCAGGATCACCATCCAGGCGATCGGGAACAGCGAGAAGATGAACCAGAAGACCAGGCCGACGTCGGCGGCCACCGACCCGATGGCGAACCGCTTCTGGCCCGGCAGGAGTTCACGTCTGCTCAACAGTGCCATGGGTCAGGACTCCGCTCCCGCAGCGCGGCGCTGCGCCTTGCCGAGCACGCTCACCAGGTAGCGCGCGGTGATGAACACGATGATCCAGAGCAGCAGCATGTACGTGCTGCCCCGGGAGTAGTCCAGGTTGATGATCGAGTCTTCGAAGGCACCGATCTGCAGGGTGCGGGTCGCCACGCCGGGACCACCGGCGGTCAGCACGAAGATGTGGTCGAAAACCTTGAGGTTGTCCATGAACCGGAAGATCACCGCGACCAGGATGTAGGGCCACAGCATCGGCAGCATCAGCTTGCGGAACATGTAGAACCAGCTGGCGCCGTCGACCTCGGATGCCTCGAACGGTTCGCGGGGCAGCGACCGGATGCCGGCCAGCACCAGGATGGCCACGAACGGGGTGAAGATCCAGACGTCGACCAGGATGACCGACCACAGCGCGGTGGTGCCGGACAGCCAATCGAAGGTGTTGCCCAGTCCCAGAACGTGGTTGAGGATGCCGAACTGCGGATTGAACATCAGCTTCCACATCACGCCGGCGATCACCGGCGCGATCATCAACGGCAGGATCAGGACCTTCTCGAACAGCTTGCCGATCAGGCTGGAGCGGTTGAGCAGCAGGGCCAGACCCACGCCCAGGACGGTTTCCACGGCGGTGGCCACCAGCGCGAAGATCGCGGTGACCTTCACGCTCTGCCAGAACACCTGATCGCCCAGCACCGAGGCGAAGTTCTTGAACCAGACGAAGTGCGGGTTGGGGTTCACCGCGGCGTAGTTCAGGAACGCGTAGTACGCGCCGACGACGAACGGGTACAGGATGCCGATGACGATCACCAGGGCGGGGATCGACAACAGGTAGGGGCGCAGTTTGCGCCGCCACTCCGGAACCTCCGGCAGGGCACCGCGTCGGGCGGCCGCCGGCTGGTCCGACGTGGCGGTCGGCGCCTTGGGGGTCTGCGTGGTCATAGCCGCTGCTCCTACAGGTTGACCTTGGACGTGTTGGTCTTCGCGAGGCTGCGTAGCCGGGACGCGGCGTCGTCACCGCCGTAGATGTCCTGCAACGCGACCGCCCAGTTCTGCGTGGTGTCGAAGAACTTCTTCTGCGGGGTGAACTGGATCTTCGATTCCCCGATGACGGTCTCGAACGCCTCCAGATAGCCGTACTGGTTGGCCGCTACCCGCTTGAAGGTGGTGTCGAACACCGACTTTCGCACCGGGTCGGCGTAGGTGCCGCCCTCCACCGCCTTGTTCATCGATTCCTTGCCGGTGGCCCATTGGATGAACAGCCAGGCCGGCAGCTTGTTGCGGGAGTTGGCGCTCATCGCCCAGCTCCACGTCCACAGATTGGTCTTGTAGTTGCCGTCCGGTCCGGCCGGGCCGGCGTACCAGCCGAGATTGCCGGCTTCCTTGCTGGCACCGGGCTTGTTCTTCGGATAGGTGGCGCTGTCGGCGTCGAACACCATCATCGCCTTACCGTCGCCGAGATCGCCGGTGGCGTTGGGGTAGTCGTAGGTGGTCCACGACGTGGGACCGGCCTTGTGCTGCATCTCGATCCACTTCTTGGTGAATTCGATGGCCTTGTCCGAATCCATCTCGGCGACCAGTTCGGAACCGTTGAACTTGTAGTCCACCGCGCCTTCGCGGGTGTACTGGGTCATGAACCCGGGGTGGATGGTGGCCCACGATTTCGAGCCGCGGGTGGAGATGCCGTACCGGTTGGCCGAGCGGTCGGTGAGGTCGACAGCCAACTGGATGAAGTTGTCGAGCCGGTCCGGCAGCTTGGTGATGCCGCGCTGATCGAAGTAGGCCTTGTTGTAGGCGACGACGTTGTTCTCGAAGCCCCACGGAATCGCCCACTGACCACCGGTGCCCAGCGGGTGCCCCAGGGTGAAGTCCCAGCGCGTCGAGGTTCGCAAGCCCTCGAAGATGTCGTCGAAGTCGTACTCGGCGCTGGTGGCCGACGTGTTCTGCAGCCACGGGTTGAGGTCTTCGATCCAGCCCGGCGGCCCGTACTGCCAGATGAAGTAAGCCCGAGCATGAAGGCGTCGTGCTTGCCCGAGCCGCCGGCGAGTTCGGTGTTCAGCTTGGTGAAGTAGTCCGCCTCGGGCACCAGGTCGACGTTGACGTTGATCCCGGTGAGTTCGGTGAACTCAGCCAGCAGTGGTTGGTACGACTTCTGGTAGGGGTGCGGAGTCTGCAGGATGTTGATGGTCTGCCCGGCCGCCTTGCGCCAGTCGAACCCGCCGGATACCTCCGATGCCCCATTGGGCATGCTCGCCTTGCCGCCCACACCGCAGGCACTGAGCACCGGCAGGCTCGCCGCTGCCGCGCCGGCCAGCCCCATGGCTGCCAACATGTTGCGCCGCGACATCTGCGGCCCGGTGAATCTGCCCTGTGCAGTCATTGAACAGACGTCCTCGTTTTCGGCGATCTCGGGTGTTCTCAGGCGGGGATCAGCGAGACCTTCACCGACTCGGAGCCACTGGCTACCAGGTCGAGGCCTTTCTGGAACTCGGTCAACGGCAGCTGGTGGGTGCAGATCTCATCCATCGGCAACACACCGGATTCGATCATCTTGATCGCCGCTGGCCAGCAGTACGGCCCGAGGTGCGCACCGAGCACGTCGAGCTCCTTGTCGTCGCTGATGATGCTCCAGTCGACGGTGACGTCACTGCCGAACACGCCGTATTCGACGTAGCGGCCGAGCTTGCGTAATGCGTTCAGGCCCTGCGGAACTGCCGACGGGTGGCCGGTGCCCTCCAGGTAGACATCGGCACCGTAACCGTCGGTGAGATCCCGAATGATCGACACCGCGTCCTGCTCGGCGATGTTGATTGTGATGTCGGCCCCGCACTGCTTGGCGAGCTTCAACTTCTCCGGCGCCATGTCGAGGGCGATGACGTGCATCGGGTTCTTGGCCCGGGCTCCGGCCACCATCCCGAGCCCGATCGGACCGCAGCCGGCCACCACGACGGTGTCCTCGAACTGGATCTGGGCGCGTTCGACCGCGTGCAGTGAGCACGACAGCGGTTCAGCGAAAGCGGCATGCTGGGGAGCCACGTGCGGAGAAACCTTGTGCACCAGCGCTTCTACCGGATAGATCATGTAGCTGGCCATCGCGCCGGGCGTGCGCCGCTTGAAGCCGTAGAGGTCGTGCGGCTGGCACATGTGGTACTGACCGCGCTTGCAGAACCGGCATTCCCAGCACGGCACGATCTGTTCGGAGACCACCCGGTCCCCCAACGCGATGTTCCACCGAGCGGCGGCCTCGTCGTCGAGATCGACTACCCGGCCTACGAATTCGTGGCCGGGAATGACCATGGTCTCGGCCCAGGCGGGACGGTTCTCGTCACCCCAGAACTTCGCCGCGCCGTGGTAGCACTTCAGGTCGCTGGCGCAGATACCGACGGCTTCGACCTTGACCAGGGCTTCACCCGGCTTGCGCTGCGGTACCGCGACCTCCTCGAGTCGGTAGTCGTGCGGCCCGTGGCACACCACGGCCTGCATCTTCTCGGGAATCTGGTCGGGCATCTGCGGCTCCTCTCACGGCGGGTTTCGGCAGCTTGCGCGGGTTCACACATGGCCTACCCCGGTGTGGCTCCAGTCACACTAACGCGCTGCCGCACATATGTCCAGAACGGATGTTCAGCGATTCTACAGACCAGAACAAATGTTCAGTGTCATACTCGGTGGCATGCCGAGGCCAGCCCAGCGCAGCAGCCTGACCGGCGTGGACGGTGCCGGGTCCGACGCTGACACCGGGCATTTCCCGCTGTCGTTGCTCTATGCCGCGGCGAAGCTCTACTACACCGAGGACGCCACCCAGGCCGAGGTCGCCGCGCAGCTCGGCACCAGTCGCGCGACCGTGAGCCGGTTACTGGCCGAAGCCAAGCGGCAAGGCATCGTGCGCATCGAGGTGGTGCCACCCGATCAGGCCCGCACCGGTGATCTGGCCGACCAACTGGCCCGCGCGCTGAGTCTGGCCAAGGTGTACCTGAGCCTGCCGCTGCCCAATCCCGGCCCCGGCCGCACCGTCGTCGATGTGATGGGCGGTGTGCTGGCACCCGCCGTCGGCCAGGCACTGGCCGCGGCTGAACTGCTGCCCGGTGACGTCCTGTTGGTGTCGTCGGGCCGAACGGTGTACGAAGTCGCCCAATTCGAACTCACCGCGCTGCCCGGCGTCGTCGTGGCGCCCACCGTCGGCGGCAACGACCAGCCCGAGGAGTGGTATCAGACCAACGAGATCACCCGGCTGGTCGCCAATCGGGTCAATGGTCGCGCCAGCTACCTGTTCGCCCCGGCGCTGCCCGGCCCCGACCTCTACCCGTCGCTGCTGCGCGATCCGAGCATCCAGCGGGTGCTGCATCTGTGGCCACGTGCCCGCTGCGCCCTCATGGGCGTGGGCGCCCCGCCGCTGATGCGTTCGGACATACCGCAATTCGTGCCGACGGGATCGGACTCACTGCGTGCGGCGGTCGGTGACGTATGCTCTCGCTTCTACGACCGGGCCGGGGCGCCGGTGTCGTTCGAAGGCGGTGACCGGCTCATCGCCGTCGAACTCGAAGCGCTGCGCCATGTTCCGGTGACCATCGCCGTTGCGGTCGGCAGCGAGAAGATCGAATCCATCATCGGCGGGGCCCGCGGCGGCTATTTCAACCAGCTGGTCACCGACCCGGCGACCGCGGCCGCCATTCTCGACAGCCCCAGCCTGCAACGACAAGACGAGGAACTTTCGTGACCACCATCGCCGCGGCCCAGTCCACCACCACCGTGCGCCTGGACGGTAAGCGCGCCCTGATCACCGGTGCCACCAAGGGCATCGGAGCCGACATCGCCAGGACATTCGCCGCCGCGGGGGCCACCCTGGTCCTGTCCGGTCGGGATTCCGCCGAACTCGCCACCGCGCGAAGCACATTGGCTGGCGCTTACGGCGTCGAGGTAGCCGTCGCCGAGGTCGACCTCGCCGACCCGGACGGTCCGGCCGAACTCGCCGCGCAGGCCACCGCCGCGTTCGGCGGGTTGGATGTCCTGGTCAACAACGCGGGTATCTCCTATCCCGAGTCGGTCGTGGACACCGACCCCGGACACTTCGACCAGACCATCGCGGTCAACCTGCGCGCGCCGGCACTGCTGGCCGCGGCGGTGGGCGCCGACATGGTGCGCCAGCACATCGCGGGCTCGATCATCACGGTGGCCTCGGCGGCGGCACTGGCTCCGCTGCCCGAGCATTACGCCTACTGTGCCTCCAAGGCCGGGCTCATCATGGCGACCAAGGTGCTGGCCCGCGAACTCGGCGAGCACGGTATCCGCGCCAACTCGGTGTGCCCGACGGTGGTGCTCACCGAAATGGGTCAGCGGGTGTGGGGCGAAGCAGCCAAGGCCGCTCCCATGCTGGCCCGGATACCCTTGGGCCGCTTCGCCGTTCCGCGAGAGGTCTCCGAGGCGGTGCTGTGGCTGGCCTCCGACGCGGCCAGCATGATCTCCGGTGTCGACCTCCCCGTGGACGGCGGCTACACGATGGGTTGAGCCGGCCCGTCGAAATCGGCCAGCCGGTGCACCACATCACGGGTGCTGGGATACAGCTCCCGCCAGACGCCGTACAGCTCCTCGTAACGCTCGACGTTGTCCGGGTCGGGCTCGATCTGGCGGGCGATGCGCGCCCAGTCGGTGTCCGGCGCCACCAGTCCGACCCCGATCGCCGCCAGCAGCGCGTCACCATAGCTGGCGCCGATGGCCTGCTCGGGCACCAGTTGGGCGCGCCCGGTCACGTCACTGAGTGTCTGTGCCCAGATCGGGCTCTGCAATCCACCGCCCACCGCGACCGTGCGGACCGCGCAATGGGCGTCGTCGAAGCGCTCCAAGATCTGCCGGATGCCGAACGAAATGCCTTCGTAGGCAGCCCGGAACAGGTGCCCGCGGCCATGCCGCAGGGTCAAGCCGGCCAGCACTCCCCGCGCCTGCGGGTCGAACACCGGGGTGCGCTCGCCGGCCAGATACGGCAACACCTGCAATCCCTCACTCCCCGGCGGAACAGCCTGCGCCTCGGCCATCAGCGTGTCGAAGGACGCGCCCCCGGTCACGGTCTGCAACCAGCTCATCAGGCTGCCGGCCGTCGAGGTGCCCGCGGCCAGCGCCAGGGTGTCACGCTCGATGCCGGCGGTCGTCCACAACGCAGGATCGCTGTGATACTCGTCGATCACCTGCACCAGGAACATCGTCGAGCCGTACATCAGCATCTGGTCGCCGGGATGACGCACCCCGACCGAGAATGCCTCGGAGTACGCGTCGACGGTGCCGGCCACCACCGGCGTCCCGACCGGAACTCCGGTGGCCTCGGCCGCCTCGGCGTGCACCTGGCCGACCACGTCGGCCGGCCACACCAGCCGGGGCAGCGGCAGGTGTCCACAGATCCGCCGCGCCCAGTCGATGTTCCAGCCGAACTCGCGGGTGGCGTACAGCGGGTCGCACTGGCTGGCGGTGTGATGGTCCAGCACGTATTCACCGGTGAGTTTGGCCGCGATGTAGGAGTTCGACCCGTACCAGCCGCGCGCCGCGGCGAACACCTGCGGCTCATGTCGCCGAACCCATTCGATCTTGGGTCCGACGGCTTGGCTGGTGAGCAGTGTGCCGGCCCGGTCGAGGATGGCTGCTTCGCCGAATTCCTCGGTAAGCGAAGCTATTTCGGCACTGGCCCGGGTGTCGACACCGTAGAGGATGGCCGGCCGCAACGGTCGTAGTTCGGCATCGCACAACACCAGACAGGGACCGACACCGCTGACGCACATCGCGGCCAGCCGCCCGCCGGCGGGCATGCGCGCCATCAATGCGGCGGATATCCGACAGACCTCGGCCCACCACATGCCCTCGGCGTCCACCTCGGCCCAGCCCGGGCGCGGCAGTTGCATCGAGTGCGCGATGGTCTCGGAGGCGATGACCGCGCCCGCGGAGTCGACGAGGACACCTTTGGTGCTCCCGGTACCCATGTCGATTCCGAGCAACACATCCACGACGAACAACCCTACGCGGGCCCGGCAGCCCCGACGGGCTACCGTGGGTTCTGAAAACCGTCGTACGCAGATAAAGGGGCACTCGATGGACCTGTCCTGGTCGCCGGAGGATCTGCAGTTCCGTGACGAGGTGCGGGCGTTCCTCGACGAGAAGCTGACGCCGGACCTGCGGGCCGCCGGACGGCTGATGACCAGCGTGTACGCCGACCACGAGGCGAGCATGGCGTGGCAGGCCATCCTGCACGAACGGGGCTGGGCGGCGCCGGCGTGGCCGGTCGAATACGGCGGCTGCGACTGGACGCTGACCCAGCACTACATCTTCAGCCGGGAGTCGACGCTGGCCGGAGCACCCGCGCTGTCACCGATGGGCATCCGGATGGTCGCGCACGCCATCATCGCCTACGGCACACCGGCACAGAAGGATTTCTTCCTGCCCCGCATCCTGACCGGTGAGGTGTTCTTCTGCCAGGGTTACTCCGAGCCTGAGGCGGGTTCGGACCTGGCTGCGCTGTCGATGTCGGCGATCGTCGACGAATCAGCCGGCGACCTCATCTGCACCGGCAGCAAGATCTGGACCACCCACGCCACGGAGGCGAACTGGATCTTCGCCCTGGTCCGCACCTCTCGCGCAGCGCGCAAGCAGCAGGGCATCACCTTCCTGCTCATCGACATGGCCGCACCGGGAATCGAGATCCGGCCGCTGGTGATGACCTCCGGCGAGCAGGTGCAGAACCAGATCTTCTTCGACGCGGTCCGGGTGCCCAGGTCCAACGTCATCGGTGAGATCGACGACGGCTGGACGGTGGCCAAATATCTGCTGGAGTTCGAACGCGGAGGCGGCGCCACGGCGCCGGGATTGCAGGTGATGGCCGAGTCGGTCGCCGCCGCGGCGACCACGCAGCCCGGGCCGGCGGGTGGCGCGCTGATCGACGATCCGGCGTTCGCGGCCAGACTCGCCGATGCCCGCATCCGTACCGAAGTGCTGGAGATACTCGAATACCGGGTGTTGGCAACGGTTTCCGAGGGCCGTAATCCTGGTGCAGCGTCGTCGATGTTGAAGATCCTGTCCACCGAGCTCTCCCAGACCATCACCGAGCTGGCCATGGAAGCAGCCGGGCCCCGCGGCCGCGCATATCAACCGCACGCCACCCGCCCCGGTGGGCCGGTCGCCGACTTCGAGCCGCCCGCGGATGGCTACGTCAGCGGACAGGCGTGGCAGGCGGTGGCGCCGCTGCGCTACTTCAATGACCGGGCCGGCTCGATCTACGCCGGCAGCAACGAGATTCAACGCAACATCCTGGCCAAGGCGACCCTGGGGCTGTAAATGGACTTCAATCTGAGCAAGGAACAAGAGCTGCTGCGCGACGGCCTCGGCCGGTTCCTGTCGACCCGCTACGACCTGGAGAAGAGCCGGACCGCGGCGAAGGTCGGCGCCGGCTGGCAGCCCGACATCTGGCGCGGCTTCGCCGCCGAACTCGGCATCCTGGGCGCCGCACTTCCGGAGTCGGTCGGCGGCATCGGTGGTGGCCCGGTCGAGATCATGGTAATAGCAGAGGAACTGGGTCGTGCCCTGGTTATCGAGCCGTTCGTCGACACCGTCGTGGTGGCGGCGGGCCTGCTGCAGCGCGCCGGAACCCCCCAGGCGATGGCACTGCTGGAACGCATCGTCGACGGCAGCGCTGTGGTCGCCGTGGCGGCCACCGACCCCGACACCGCCGACGGCCCGGCTTCGACGGCGGCGGTCGCCGACGACAGCGGCTGGTCGGTCACCGGGGCCAAGACGATGACCGTGGCCGCCCCGCTGGCTACCCACCTGCTCATCACCTCGGGTGATGCAGCGCAGGGAGTTTCGCTGTTCGTCACCGAATTCGACGCGGCCGCAACGCCACCGGGGACGACGGTGCACAGCTACCGCACCATCGACGACCGGCGGGCCGCCGACCTGGTTTTCGACGGGTTGCGCCTGCCGGCGGACGCCCTGCTGAGTGCGGACGCACAGCCCTCGCTCGACCAGGCCCGAGACGAGGGAGCGGCGGCGGTGTGCGCCGAGGCCGTCGGGGCGATGCGCAAGGTCCTGTCCGACACCGTCGCATACTGCAAACAGCGACAGCAGTTCGGCCAACCGATCGGCACCTTCCAGGTGCTGCAGCACCGCATGGTGGACATGTACATGGAGCTCGAACAGGCCGTCGCCGCAACGTATCTCGCAGTGCTGAACCTGCCGGCCGAACCGGCCGTGCGCGCGCGGGCCGTCTCGGCGGCCAAGGTGACGGTCGGGCGAGCGGCCCGGTTCGTGGGCCAGAACGCCGTGCAATTGCATGGCGGCATGGGCATGACCGAGGAGCTGGCGATCGGGCACTACTTCAAGCGCCTCACCGCGCTGCAATACGAATTCGGGTCCACCGACTACCACCGGACCCGCTACGCCGAACTGACTCGCCCCTAAGCGGTTTCGCCGGCCAGCCGGGCCCGCGCCCGCATCGAGGCGACCACCCCGCCGTCGTTGAGGATGTCCGTGCCGGTGAGATACCCGGCGCGCGCACCGGCACAGAAGGCGAACAGCTCGGCCATCTCCTCGGCCGTGCCCCAGCGCGCGACGGCGGCGTTGGCGACCATCGCACCGGCACCCGCCTGCTCCTCCAGGCGCCCCATCTCGGTGTCGACCGATCCCGGGGAGACCGAGACGATGCGCAGCGCCCGGCCGGCGAACCGTTCGGCCTGCGCACAGCTGTACCAGCGCACGAAGGCCTTTCTCAGGCCATAGGCCAGACCGGGCCGCATCTGGTCATCGGCGATGTCGCAGGCCGCCAGCATCTCCGCAAGAAACCGCCGCTCGTCGGTGAACGCGAGGCCGAAGTGCCCGACCGGAACAAGATCGTCGGGCAGCAGGTGAGCGGCCATCGACGCCACGTTGACGATCGCGGCGCCGCCCGCGGCCGAGGCGAAGAACAGCTCGTTGACATTGAGCGTGCCCAGCGCATTGGTTCTGAGGATGTAGTCGGCGCTGCCCATGCTGGGACTCACGCCGGCGGTGTGGATGGCCGACCCGATCGGCCCCAGCGCGGCGGCCGTCTCGAACAGCCGGCCGACGGCTGCCCGGTCGGTGACGTCGCAGGCGATGACGATCGGGGTGATCCCGACCTCGGCCAGTGCGGCGGCCGCGGCATCGAGCCGGTCGGGCCGTACGTCGGCGAGGACCACTGTGTGGTCACGGCCGACGATCTTCGCCGTGGCCAGGCCCATCCCGCCGGCGCCACCTGTGATCACCGCAACCCGGTTCATGTCGGGACCATATACCGGTGAGGAGGTGTCAGAAACTCGTCACCGGCGCCGGCCTGACATTGCGCGCCGCGACGACTTCACTGGAGTCATGCTCAACAAGATCGCCGGCGCAGTCGCCTCGGTCGCGGAGGCCGGCGGCACCATCGTCGGCATCCGGCACGGCACCGAGGAGCCGCGTTACACGGTGCAACGGCAGGTCGACGCCGTCGAGATCCGGCGCTACGGGCCGCGCATCGCGGCCGAGACGGCCGTGGCGAACGACGAGGAAGCCGCCCGCAACGAGGGCTTCCGCCGGTTGGCCCGCTACATCTTCGGGGCGAACTCCGGCGCCGGCAAGATCGCGATGACCGCACCGGTGGCCCAACAGCACAGCACGAAGATCGCCATGACCGCGCCGGTGGCCACCCAGCGGGCGCCGTCCGGAGAGTGGGTGATCCGGTTCTTCATGCCCTCGGAGTACACGCTGGACACGCTGCCCACCCCGAACGACGACCGGATCCGCCTGGTGCCGGTGCCCGCCGAGACGGTGGCCGTGCTGAGGTTCAACGGCCCGATCGGCCCCGATGCCGTCGCCGACCGCACCAGGCAGCTCCTGGACACCTTGGCCCGCAACGACATCGCAACCGCCGGCGACCCGCTGGCCTGGTTCTACGATCCGCCCTGGACGCTGCCGTTTCGCCGGCGCAATGAAGTCGTGGTGAGCGTGCCCGCGCAGACCGAGTGAATCGGTAGGTGAACAGCTGGCCACAAGTCGCGCAGCGGCCGGTGGCCTGATGTCACAATTCCGCTCGTGCCCACTATCGCCGCACCGACGTGGCTGGCGCCTGGGATCCGGCCCTACCAGCTGGGCTGGCTGCGCGCCGACATCCTGGCCGGGTTGAGCACCGGCGCCGTCGTCATCCCGCTGGCCATGGCATACGCCACCGTGGCCAACATGCCGGTCCAAATGGGCCTGTACACCTGCATCGTGCCGGTGGTGGTGTACGCCTTCATCGGCGGCTCCCGGATCGCCAGCATCAGCACCACCTCGACGGTCTCGACGCTGACCGCATCCACGATGCTGGCCGGCGGGGTCCTCATCGGATCCGACGATCAGCGGGGCGACCTGGTGACGCTGACCCTGTTGGTCGGGTTGTTCCTGTTGATTGCCAGGGTGTTTCGGCTGGGGATGCTGGTCGACAACATCAGCGATATGACGTTGGTCGGCATCAAGATCGCGGTCGGGCTGACCGTGATGGCTGCGCAGCTGCCCAAGCTCCTCGGAGTCCGTCCGCACCCGCACACCACCGGGTTCTTCCGGGTGGCGTGGGCGGCGCTATCCGACCTTCCGCGGGCCAGCGCGAGCACCGTAGCGGTGTCGACGGTCTGTCTGCTCGTGTTGCTGCTGTTGACTCGTTTCGCGCCGCGTGTTCCGGGCCCGCTCGTCGTGTTGGCCATCGGTATCGCGGTGAGTGCGGTCGTGGCGTTCCCGGCCCACGGCGTCGCCCTCATCCCGGCGGTCCCGGCCGGTTTCCCGATGCCCGAGGTTCCCCACCTCGACCGGCACATCGTGCCGCTGTTGCCCGGCGCGCTGGCCATCGCGGTCATGGCGTTCCTGGAGAGCATCGCCGTGGCACGCACGTCACGACGGGCAGACGAGGCCCCCATCGAACCCGACCGAGAGCTGTTCGCGCTGGGGGCGGCCTCGGTGCTCGGGGCCTTCTTCCACTCCCTGCCGCCGGCCGGTGGATTCGCCCAGACCGCCGTGAACCTGCGTTCGGGTGCGCGCAGTCAGATCAGTGGTCTGGTCATGGTGGTGCTGGCCGTGCTCGTGGCGCTGGTCGTCGCCCCGATCCTCGATCTACTCCCCCAGGCTGTGCTCGGTGCGGTGGTGGTCGTCGCGGTCACCCGGCTGGTCGACGTCGCGGCTCTGCGCCGGTTGTACCGGCTCAATCCGCGCGAATGCTTCGGCGCTCTGGGTGTCGCGACGATCGGTCTGATCTTCGGGCTGGTTCCCGCAGTCGTCGTCGCGGTGGCGGTCACCTTGCTGGTTGTGCTGCATGTGGTGAACAGCCCGCACGTCGTGCAGGTGGTGCACCTGGACAACGGGGCGTGGTCCGAGCAGCCGGAGAACGCGCCCCTGGTTCCCGCCGACCCGTTGGTGCTGCGCTGCCTGGTCCCCTCTACGCCGCCAATGTTCGCCCCAACGTCACCGCCGTCCGCGACGCCGCGCTGGGTTCGGACACCAGACCGTCGACGGTGGTACTGGACCTGGTTCGCCAGACCGTGCTGGAGTCGACGGTGTTGCACATCCTCGTCGATCTCGACCTCGAGTTGTCCGGCGCCGGAATCCGGCTGATGTTCAGCACCCTGCCGGAACGCGCCCGCCAGACCATCGGACGCACCGAGTGGTGGCATGAGGTCGAGGCCGACGGCCGCTACCAACCCGACCTCGACGCCGCCCTGGACGCGGTGAGCCGGTAGGAGGTCAGGGAGTCGCCGGGTCGGCGGCGACGATCGGCGCTGTGTCGGGAGCCGCTGGAGCGACGGCGGAGGAACCAACCGGTCCGGTCGGGCCGAGGGACACCCCGGCGGCGGGGTCGGATTGGCGTCGAGGGGACGCTGGGCGAGCAGCAGCAGCGCGTCGCTGCCCGACACATCCTGGGTGCGGATGGCGTGCAACAGGTCACGCAGATAGTTCAGCCGGCCCTGCGGCGGGGCATCGGTGGTGCCCGGGGGCAGGTTTTCGGGACTGGACAGGTGCGGTACCGCGGCCGGGGCCGCCGCCGCCGAGTCGGCGCTCGGGTCGGTCGAAGTCATCGCAGCGGCGGGGTCGGTGCCGGCGGGCACCACGGTCGGCGGCGCCGGATCGACCGGGCTGGTCGGATCGGCGACGGCCGACGGGGCGCTGAACAGCGCCAGCGCAGCACCCAGCGTGCCGAGGCCCAGGCAGATCCGGCGCGTGGCAGTGCCGGTGTGGACAAGTGCGTTCGTCGTGATCTTCACCGTGGTGTCCTCCGCAGGTCAGGGTGGGCTCGCCGATGGGCGACAAAGCCGGCCCGCCGGTGAACGCCCTCTACCGGTCATTCCGCGGATCACCCCGTTTTGTTACACCCGTCACTTCGGTCACCCCCGTCTCATCCGGCCGGGGCCGTGGGCGCACCCGGAATGCGGGCTTGAATCACGGCTGGCCGGGATGTAAAAATTTTCTGCCCGCAGAACCTGGGATGGCGATGGGTTCTGCCTTTTCGGCACTCTTCGGCGTCCCCGGCACATGCGGCGTGTCTGTTTGAGAGCGACGGGCGACGTTTTGGGGCGAGAGGTGTCCATGGTTGTGGAAGAGGACCCCGCGATGGCCGGCGAAGACGGTGACGGCCGGGCGGTCGACGTGCCGAATCCTCGCCCGGACCAGGTCGGCTGGTTCCGCTTCTACTTCGATGACGAACGCTGGGAGTGGTCTGCGCAGGTGCAGGCCATGCACGGCTACGCGCCGGGCACGGTTTCGCCGACCACCGAGTTGGTGATGTCACACAAGCACCCCGACGACTACCAGCAGGTGGCAGCCACCCTCGATGAGGTGCGCCGGCACCATCAGGCATTCAGCACCCGACATCGCATCATCGACACCACCGGCCGGATCCACCACGTGATCGTGGTGGCCGACAAGCTGCAGGACGAGTCGGGTGCGGTGATCGGCACGCACGGGTTCTATCTCGACGTCAGTCCCGCCGAACACCAGCAGCAGAAGCAGTTCAGCGCGGCGATCGCCGAGATCGCCGAGAACCGGGCGACCATCGAACAGGCCAAGGGCATGCTGATGGTCATCTACGGAATCGACGCCGAGGCGGCATTCGACCTGCTCCGCTGGCGCTCCCAGGAAGCCAATGTGAAGCTGCGGCGGCTGGCCGACCAGGTAGTGGCCGATTTCATCGCGCTGTCCCAGACCGAGACCGCACCGCACCGCTCGGCGTACGACAATCTGCTGCTCACCGCCGACCATCGCATCGGCAGCCCGCCCGAGACGCAGACGCACTGACCCCCGGCCGGGACCTTATGCTGCCGTGGTGCGCAAGCTGCTGCGCGCCAGGCCGCTGGTGTCGTTCTTCGTCCTGGCGTACGGGATCACCTGGTTGTTGTGGGCCCCCTTGGTGATTGCCGGGGTGCCCGCCTTCTCGGCCGGCACGCACACACCGTCGTGGTACGCCCTGCCTGGCGTCGCGGTCGGTGTCACCGGGACGGCGTTCGCGATGGCGGCGGCCACCCAAGGCCGCGCCGGGGCGACCCGAATGCTGCGACGCCTGGTGCAGTGGCGCGTCGGCCTGCGCTGGTATCTGGTGGCGGTGGCGGCAATCCCGCTGGGCCAGATCCTGATTACTGCGGTGCTGGTCAGCCCGGCCGCGCTGCGGGCGCTGGCCCCATCCGCGCTGACGCTGTATCCGATGTCGTATCTGGCGCACTTCGTCTTCGGCCCGCTGTTCGAAGAGTCTGGCTGGCGCGGCTTCGCGCTGCCGCGGCTGCAGCACCGGTTCGGGCCCGTGCGGGCGTCGCTGCTGCTGGGCCTGCTGTGGAGTGGCTGGCACTTCTTTCTGTACGTGCCGTCCTGGTTGCGGGCCGGGCCGGGCGGCGCGGTCATCTCGGCCGGGATCTTCGTCGTGTTCACCACCAGCATCACGGTGGTCTTCACCTGGCTGTCGAACAACACCGGGGCGAGCCTGCTGCTGGCCGTCCTGCTGCACGGATCGATCGACGGCACCGCAACCTACCTGCAGCGATTGGCGGATCGGGGCGTGATCGGTAGCGACGTCGCGCAGTTCAGTGTGGCGTTCGGGGTGTTGATCGCGTCGGCGCTGGCGGCGCTGGCCGTGCTGGCGGTGACCCGCGGGCGGCTGGGCTACCCGCGCTACCGTGCCGGGGCCGAGCGGCTGGACGTGCCCGGGACAATGCAGGCATGACGGTTTTTCGCCGACTGCTGGCTGTGCTGACCGGCTCCGCACTCATCGTGGCGCCCGACGCCGGGGCGGCACCCGATGGTGGCGTCCCGCCGGTGAGCCCGCAGGCCGCGGCGGCCGGGTTCGTCGACGTGCGCAGTGTGGTTCCGGACGCGATCGTCGACCTGCGGTACGCGACACCGGACAATTTCGTGGGTGTGCCGCTGTATCCGCCCGACGCGCGTTGCCTGGTGCACGAGTCGATGGCGCCGGGGCTGGCCAAGGCCGCGGCGACGCTGCGCACTTCCGGTGACGTGCTGGTGTTCTGGGATTGCTACCGCCCCCATGATGTTCAGGTCCGAATGTTCGAGGTGGTGTCCAACCCGGCCTGGGTGGCCAGGCCCGGGCCGTATGCGCGCAGCCACGAAGCGGGGCGTTCGGTGGACGTGACCATCGCCGAGAACGGCCAGTTGGTCGACATGGGCACCGGATTCGACGACTTCTCCGCGCGCGCCCAGGCGTTCGCCACCGATGGGGTCAGCGCCGCCGCACAGGCCAACCGTGCTCGGCTGCGTGCCGCGATGACCGACGGCGGGCTGGCGGTCTACTCCGGTGAATGGTGGCATTTCGACGGGCCAGGCGCCGGCGTCCAGCGACCGATCCTGGACGTGCCCGTCGACTGATCGAGACTAGCGCGACCGTCCGCCGGTCAGGTCCAACGCGATATCGACGAGCATGTCCTCCTGGCCGCCGACCATCCCCCGACGGCCGGCCTCTTCCAGCAGTGCGCGGGCATCGATGTGGTAGCGAGCCGCGGCGGCCTCGGCGTGTCGCAGGAAGCTCGAATACACCCCGGCGTAACCGAGTGTCAGGGTCTCCCGGTCGACCCGGACCGGCCGGTCCTGCAGCGGGCGCACCAGGTCGTCGGCGGCATCCTCGAGCGCGTGCAGGTCACACCCGTGGTTCCAGCCGAGCCGGTTGGCGGCGGCGATGAAGACCTCCAGCGCAGCGTTTCCGGCGCCTGCGCCCATCCCCGCCAGTGACGCGTCCACCCGATTGGCGCCGTGCTCCACCGCGACGATCGAGTTGGCCACCCCCAGTGCGAGGTTGTGGTGGGCGTGGATGCCGATTTCCGTGGTGGGCAGCAGACTTTGCCGAAGTGCGTCCACCCGGTCGGCGACGTCGTGCATCAGCATCGCCCCGCCGGAGTCGACGACGTAGATACAGCCGGCCCCGTAGCTCTCCATCAGGCTGGCTTGGCCGGCCAGCACGGCGGGGGTGGCCAGGTGGCTCATCATCAGGAATCCCACCGCGTCCATGCCGAGTTCTCTTGCGGCACAGATATGTTCGGCGGCGATGTCCGCTTCGGTGCAGTGCGTCGCGACACGCACCACGCGGGCACCGGCCCGGTAGGCGTCTCGGAGGTTGTGCACGGTGCCGATACCGGGCAGCAGCAGGGTTGCCACTTTGGCCCGGACCGCGGCGCCGGCCACGGCTTCGATCCATTCCAGGTCGGTGTGCGCGCCGAATCCGTAGTTGCAGGTGGAGCCGGCCAGCCCGTCGCCGTGGGCCACCTCGATCGAGTCGACGCCGGCGCGGTCGAGTGCGCCGGCGATTGTGGCCACCTGCTCGATCGTGTACTGGTGGCGCACGGCGTGCATACCGTCGCGCAGTGTGACATCGCTGATGTAGAGGTCGTGGGTCACGTTGCGGCTCCGGCGTGCTGGTGTGCCCGGTGGGCGATCCGCTCCGCGGTGGCCTTGGCCGCCGAGGTCATGATGTCGAGGTTTCCGGCATAGGCGGGCAGATAGTGTGCGGCACCGGTGACTTCGAGCAGTACCGTCACCCGAGTGCCGATGAACTTCCCGGTTTCCGGGATGTGGAGCGGATGATCGGCGGTGAAGGTCTCGAACTGCACCCGCTGCTTCAACCGGTAGCCGGGGACGTAGGCCTTCACCGTGTCCACCATCGCCTCGACGGATCGCGCGATCGCGCCATGGTCGACATCACCGTCTACCAGGCAATAGACGGTGTTACGCATCATGATCGGCGGATCTGCCGGGTTGAGGACGATGACGGCCCTGGCCCGTTGAGCGCCTCCGACCGCCTTCAGTGCGGCCGCGGTGGTCTCGGTGAACTCGTCGATGTTGGCCCGGGTGCCGGGCCCGGCGGACTTCGACGAGATGGACGAGACGATCTCGGCGTAGGACACGATGCCGACCTGTCCGACGGCGGCGACGATCGGCACTGTGGCCTGGCCGCCGCAGGTCACCATGTTGAGGTTCGGGGCGTCGAGGTGGTCATCGAGGTTGACCGCCGGCACGCAGTAGGGGCCGACGGCGGCCGGGGTCAGGTCCAGCACCCGCACGCCGGTGTCCTTGAGCCTGGCCCAGTTGGCCCGGTGGGCGCCCGCGGAAGTGGCATCGAAAACGAGCTTGACATCGGCGAATTCGCGCATCGCCAGCAGGCCGTCGAGACCGCCGGCCGTGGCCGCTACCCCCAGTCGACGAGCCCGGGTGAGCCCGTCGGAATTCGGGTCGATGCCGACCATCGCACCCATCACCAGCGGCCCGTCCCCACGCAGGACCTTGATCATCAGGTCGGTGCCGATGTTGCCGGAGCCGATGATGGCGACCGGCCAGGATTCGTTCGATGACATGGGTTCCTTCTAGACGATGTGCAGCGACACGGTGCCCAGGCCGCTGATGGTGGCCGACGCGATGTCGCCGGCGTTGACGAACGCGGCGGCGGTGAAGGAACCGGACATGATGAACTGGCCCGGCTCGATGTCGGTGCCCAACGGCGCCAACGTGTTAGCGAGCCACGCGACGGCATTGGCCGGGTCACCGAGCACTGCTGACCCGAGGCCCTCGTCGGCGTGCCGTCCGTTGAGGCACAGCGATGCATGGGCCCCGGCCAGGTCGATGTCGTCGGTGAGCGGCACCCACGGGCCGAGCACGACGGCCGCCGAACTCGCGTTGTCCGCGACGGTGTCGCACAGCGTCAGCCGCCAGTCGGCGATCCTGCTGTCGACGATTTCCAGGGCCACGGCCACCGCCTCGGTGGCGGCGCGCACATCGTGCGCGGTCACCGGGTCACCCCGCAGTGGTTCTCGCAGCAGGAATGCCACTTCCGGCTCGACTCGCGGCGCACAGAAGCGACTGCGCGGCACCGAGGCACCGTGGCGAACCAACATGTCGTCGAGGATGTAGCCGAAATCGGGTTCGTCCACACCGAGCAGGGCCTGCATGGGTTGGGAGGTCAGTCCGACCTTGTGGCCGATCAGGGTCCGCCCGCTGGCCAGGCGCCGCGCCAGGTTGGTCCGCTGGATGGCGTAGGCGTCGGTGACGTCCATCCCGCGGTAACGCTCGGTCAGCGGAGCGACGGGCGCCGCCGCGGCGTCCGCGGAATCCAGCAGGTCGGCCGCTTCTCGAATCAGGTTGCCGGTCAGCGTCACTGGCCTTCGTTCTCCCGGATCATCCGCACCGCGGTCTCATAGAGTGCGTGGCCGTGGAGTTCGAACATCTCCACCAGGTCCACGGAATCTCCGCCGATCTCCTTGGCGACGAACAACCCGTCGGCACCGGCGATCGCATAAGTAGCCAGCTGGCGCACCTGCGAGTCGGTAAGGGCCGGCCCGAATTCCCGGATGCTGGCCGACAACGCCTCGAAAGCCTGCTGTCGTACGCGGACGAACACGGCGCGGGCGCGAGGCTCAACGGGCCTGCGCTCCAAGGCCAGCATCAGGCCGAGCCGAAGGAAGTCCGGGGAGTCCAGGACGGCTTTGGCCGTCCCGAGCGCCACCGCCATCAGCCGGTCCCGGGCCAGCACGTCATCGGGCAGCTGCCAGACGGTCAGCCAATGCGCGAAGCTTCGTTCGATGACAGCGGCGATCAGGTCGTCCTTGTCCTTGAAGTGCCAGTAGATCGAGCTCGCCGGCAGCCCGCACTTGGCGCTCACCGCGCCGATGCTGGTGCCCTCGTAGCCCCGTTCGGCGGCGATCTCGGTGGCCGCATCGAGGATCCGGTTGCGGGAGAGCTCGCCGTCGGCACGCCGCTGACGGCGGCGAGGCGGCGGCTGGGCAGCTATGTCGGCCATCACAATCCCCTCTTGACTCCGTAATGATCACTACATTACCGTAGCGATCATTACGGAACAAGTCCCCGGTCGACGCGGACCGGGCAGACGAATGAGGAACAACCATGGACGCCTCGATCTACGACGTCGCCATCGTCGGATACGGCCCGGTCGGCGCCACCGCCGCAAACCTGCTGGGACAGATGGGCCTGGACGTCGTCGTGGTCGAACGTGACCCCGACATCTACTTCCGGGCCAGGGCGATCTCGACCGACGAAGAGGTGGTGCGAATCTGGCAGCAGGTCGGGCTTGCAGATCGGCTCAACGCCGACATGCAGCCCGGAGCGGGCGCCCACTTCGTCGACGCCAGTGGCGTCCCCTTTGTCGCATTGATGCCCGCCGACCGGGGCAACGGCCATCCGCCACAGCAGTTCATCTACCAACCCGCCGTGGACGCGGTGTTACGCGAAGGCGTCGATCGCTTCGGCAATGTGGCGATCCTGCTCGAGCACGAATGCCTGCGCCTCGTCCAGCAGTCCGACCGCGTCGAACTGATGCTCGCCGATCTCACCCGCGACGAGTTCAAGCGCATCCAGGCTCGCTACGTGATCGCCGCGGACGGCGGATCAAGCGCCATCCGGGGCCAGCTGGGCATCGGCTTCAGTGGCCGGACCTATTCGGAACGATGGATCGTCATCGACACCAAGGTGCGCCAGGAATGGCCCGGCCACAACCGCCTGCGTTTCCATTGCAATCCGGTCCGCCCGACCGTCGACTGCCCGACACCGCTGGGACACCATCGCTGGGAATTCCCGGTGCGCGACGATGAGAACGAGAAAGACCTCCTGCACGAAGAGGTGATTTGGAAGGTTCTTGCCGGACAGGGGATCACAAAATCGCACGTCGACATCATCGGGTTCGCCTGCTACAGCCACCACGTGCGATTCGCCGACCGGTGGCGGGTCGGCCGGGTCTTCCTCGCCGGCGACGCGGCCCACGCGATGCCGCCGTGGATCGGGCAGGGCATGTGCGCAGGTGTGCGCGACGTCGCCAACCTGTGCTGGAAACTTCATGCGGTACTGTCCGGGTCCCTGCCCGACTCGGTGCTCGACACCTACCAGACCGAGCGACTCCCGCACGTCAAGGAAGTCACCAACCGCGCGGTCAAGGTCGGCAGACTCATCATCGAACGCAACCCCATCCGGGCCGCGGCACGCGATCACCTCTTCCGGTTCGCCAGCGCCGTACCGGGTTTCACCGCGTGGCTGCGCAACCATCGTTGGCTGCCCGACGCGCGCTACCGCGCCGGCCTGCTGGCCCACAACGGCAACCCGGCGGCGGGCTGGCTGATCCCCCAGCCCTGGGTCATCGACGACAGGGGCGACCGGGTGCGCTTCGACGATGTGGTCGGCGGCAGGTGGGTGGTGCTACACAGGGGCCCCGACCGAGGATGGCAGTCATGGCAGGCGGCCGGTGTGCCGGTCATCGGGCTGCTTGCGCCCGGCAGCACCCCCGGCGTCGGCCGCATCGTCGACGCGACAGCCACGTTGATTCGGTGGATGGACAGCAAGAAGGCATCGGTGGTCGTGCTGCGGCCCGACGGGTTCGTCTACGCCGGCGCCGGGACCGACCAACCGCTGCCCCCACCACCGGCCGGGTTCACCGCGCCGGCCGACCGAGTGAAGGACCACGCATGAACAGCGCCACAGTCGAACACACCGTCCGCGTCAGGGGCGCGAACATCTTCCTCACCGACACCGGCTCAGATGCGCCGGCAGTCGTCCTGCTCCACGGCGGCGGGCCCGGCGCTTCGGGAATGTCGAACTATTCGCGCAACGTGGACGCCCTGGCGAAGTCCTATCGGGTGATCGTGCCGGACATGCCCGGCTACGGCCGCTCGGACAAACACGTCGATCATCGCGATCCCTTCGGTTACCTCGCCGACACCCTGCGCGGTCTGCTCGACGAGCTGGGGATTCCCAGCGCCCATCTGGCGGGCAACTCCTACGGCGGTGCCGCCGCGCTGCGGCTGGCACTGGACACCCCGCACCGGGTCGGCAAACTGGTCCTGATGGGTCCGGGCGGCATCGGCACCACCCGGGCACTGCCCACCGCCGGACTCAAGCGCCTGTTGTCGTACTACGGCGGCGAGGGACCGAGCCGCGAGAAGCTGGCCGACTTCATCCGCAACTACCTGGTGTTCGACGGCGCGGCGGTGCCCGACGAGCTGATCGATCTGCGCTATCAAGCGTCGATCGATCCCGAGGTGGTGGCCAATCCACCCCTGCGCCGTCCGTCGGGTCTGCGCACGCTGTGGCGGATGGATCTCACCCGTGATCGGCGACTCACCCGGCTGCCCAACCCCACGCTGGTGCTGTGGGGTCTGAATGACAAGGTGAACCGTCCGTCGGGCGGCCCCCTGCTGGCCGCCATGATGCCCAACGCCAAGCTGGTCATGACCTCGCACACCGGCCACTGGATGCAGTGGGAACGCGCCGGGCTGTTCAATCGGCTCGTCACCGAATTCCTCTCGCCGGACTCGCAGTTGGCGATGTCATGACGACGGTCGATGTCTTCGGCAAGGTTCATCTCGGCTACGTCGTCGTCGAGACCGAGAAGTTTGCCGACTGGCGCCGCTTCGGCCGCGACGCCATCGGCATGCATCTCGACGAATCCGTCCCGGACGTGATCCGGTTCCGGCTGGACGACAACGCCTGCCGCTTCCTGCTGCACCGCGGCCCGGCCGAGGACACCACCGCACTGGGGTGGGAACTCGACGACCATGCCACCTTCGACACCATCGAGGCACGCATCCGCGGCCGCGGTGTGCCGGTCACTGCGGGGTCCGCCGAGGACGCCGCCGTGCGCGGCGTCGAGCGGATCGCCCGCTTCCCCGGCCCCAACGGATTGACCCAGGAGATCTACGTCAATCCCACCGCGGGTCGCGAACCGTTGCGGCTGGCCGCCGCGGGCGGCTTCGTCACCGGCGCCGACGGGCTTGGTCACGTCGCGGTCGCGACCAAGAAGCCCCACCAGATGCGCGGCTACTACAGCACGGTGTTCGACGCGCGGCTGAGCGACTACATCGACGAGACGATCAACGGGGTCAAGTTCAAGATCCGGTTCCTGCGGGTCAACGAACGTCACCACACGGTGGCGATCGCCGCGGTGAAACATCTGCCGCTCAACCCGATTCGCACCAGGATCCAGCACTGCAACGTACAGGTCGCCGAGCTTGACGACCTGACGGCGGCCTATCAAAGGGTGAAGGCGCTCGGTTTCGAGATGGCCTTGTCGATCGGTCAGCACACCAACGACAAAGAGCTGTCCTTCTATGCCGTCAGCCCGTCGGGTTTCGAATGGGAACTCGGCTGGAACCCCATCGTGGTCGACGAAACGACTTGGGAGCCAACCACTCACCAGGGCATCAGCATCTGGGGGCACACCCCCGAGGGGCAGGCTATCGTCGAGATATTCGAGCGGTTCAAAACCGGCGCCCAGTCGATGCTGCACCGCGAAGACACGGTACCCGCCCTCGCCGGAGCAGGGGTCGCCGACGACTGAGAGGACTCCGCGATGGGGCGCATCGACACCCATGCCCATGCCGTACCCGCCGACTATCGGGCCGCGCTGCACCGCGCGCGAATCGACAACGGCGGCGGTTGGGCGATCCCGGACTGGAGCCCCGATGCCGCGATGGCGGCGATGGCCGAATTGGACGTCTCTACCGCGATCCTGTCGGTGTCGACGCCGGGCACGGCGTTCCTGCCCGCCGCCGCTGACGCGGCGGCACTAGCGCGCGACGTCAACGACTACCTGGCGGCGTTGAGCGCCGCGCACCAGGACCGATTCGGCTTCTTCGCCACCGTCCCGATGCCGCACGTCGAGCAGTCGGTCGCGGAAGCGATTCGCGCACTCGACGTATTGCACGCCGACGGGGTCGTGCTGCTGGCCAACAGCGCCGGCGTCTATCTGGGCCACGACGGCCAGGACGAATTGTTCGCGGCACTGGACGCCCGCGATGCGGTGGTGTTCATCCATCCGGCTGAGCTGCCCGGGCCTGCCATCGCCGGAGTGCCGCCGTTCGCCACCGACTTTCTGCTCGATACCAGCAGGGCGGCTTACCTATTGGTGCGCAATGGTTTTCGACGCAAATACCCCAGGATCAAGTTCATCCTCAGCCACGCCGGCGGGTTCGTTCCGTACGCCTCGCACCGGATGGCGGTGTCGATCATGGCGGACACCGGCCGTAGTCCGGCCGACAGTCTCGACGACTTCGCAAGCTTCTATTTCGACACCGCGCTGTCGTCGAGTGCGGCTGCGCTGCCGACCCTGCTCGCATTCGCCAAGCCGGGCCATATCACCTTCGGGTCCGATTTTCCGTTCGCGCCGGTGGCCGCCGGCAAGCTCTTCGCCGCCGGGTTGACGGGCTACCCCGGGTTGGACGCCACCGCCTTGGCCGCCATCGACCGGCAGAACGCGCTGAGGTTGTTCCCCCGCCTCGGCGGCGCGGCACCCCCGCCGGTGACGCCGCTGCCCGATCGGGTCCGCCACGCGGCGAGCCGGCAGGTGATGCGCGTGGTCTCCCGGCTGATCAACACGCCGTGAGGCGTCAGCTCAAGCGTCTGCGCGCGCCAGGAACGGCAGTACCAGATCGGCGAACCTGGCCGGACATTCGATTTGGGGCATGTGTCCGATCCCGTTCAACAGGTGCACCTCGGCGTGCGGATACACCCGCATCGCCTCGTTGATGTGCTTGGCGGGCAGGATACGGTCGCGGGTGCCCCACATGATCAGCGTCGGTCGCGGCGTCCGGGTGACCGCCGCCGCGAGCTCCCGGCGCCACTGCGGCTTGACGCCCCGCGGCGTTCCGAGTTCGAGCACCGTCTCGCGCAGCATCGCGCCGGCACCGGGCTGGGCTCCGACAGCCAGTGCGTGGTTGATGCGCGCCTTGGTGGCCACCGATCTGTCGGCGTGGATGGAGCGCTCGAACAACGCCGCGCTGAGCCGGGTGGGCGGTCGGGTACCGAGCCCGCCCAGCACCGGCACCGTCAGCATCCGCAGCAGCGGGGTGACCTCGCTGCCGAAGCCCGCGCTGTTGATCAGCGCCAGGCTTGCCACCCGCTCGGGTGTGGCGGCCAGCAACTGTTGGGCGATGGCGCCGCCGAGTGAATTGCCCACCACGTGCACCGGCCGGGTCTCGCCGAGTGCGTCGAGGGTGCCCGCGACACCGTCGGCCAAGGCGGTCAGGGTGATCGCCGCCCGAGGCCGCTCGGAGAACCCGAAGCCGGGGACGTCGAGGGCGATGACCCGGTGCGACTGGGCCAGCCGCTCGTACTGCGGGGCCCAGTCCTCCATGCTGCGGCCGATGCCGTGCACCAACAGCACCGGCGACTTGGCCGGGTCACCGTCGGTGCGGACCCGGGTGCGCCTGCCGTCCACCTCGATGAAGGTGGGCCGGCTCATGCCGAAGCCAGGCCGGAGGTCACCCCGGAGCGCTCGGCGTCGGGCACCGCGGTGCCGAACCGCAGCGCGGGATCCTCCACCGAACCCTTACGCAGCCGCTCATGATCGGACCAGTAGTCCATCTCGACGGTCCACGGTCCGCTGGTGCCCTGTTGGGGAAACTGCTCGACCGCGCGCAGGATGTACCCGGCCGGGAAATCCAGCATGGGACGCTTCTCCATCATCGGGTTGTCGACGACGGGAACGACGGTGGTGTACCCGTGCTGGTCCATGTAGGCGAGCAGCCGGCAGAGGTGTTCACACACCAGGCCGACCTTCAGCGTCCACGACGAGTTCGTATAGCCGAAGGCGAACGCCATGTTCGGGATGCCGGAGAGCATGAAGCTCTTGTAGACCAGCGAATCGTGCGGATCTTTGACCTCCCCGTCCACCGAGACCGCAATGCCACCGAACGGGAGCAGTTTGAGACCTGTTGCGGTGACGATGATGTCGGCCTCGAGCGTCGCGCCCGACTCCAGCAGGATGCCGTTGTCGGTGAATCGCACTATCCGGTCGGTGACCACCGAGGCCTTGCCCTGGGCGATCGAGCGGAAGAGATCGGCGTCGGGCACCGCGCACAGCCGCTGATCCCACGGGTTGTAGACCGGATTGAAGTGGGTGTCGACCGCGTATCCCTGCGGGAGCGCCTTGACGTTGATCGCGCGGATGATGCGCCGGGCGAGCTTGGGATTGCGCTGGCACAGGTTGTAGATGAACCGGCCCTTGCCGATGTTGAACCGCCGGGTCGCGGCGTAGGCAGCCTTGGGCGGCAGGATCTTTCGCAGGCCGTTGGCTATGGGATCCTTGCGTGGCAACGGCATCACGTAGGACGGTGAGCGCTGGAGCATGGTGATGTGCTCGACGTCGTCGGCCATCGCGGGGATGAGGGTGACCGCGGTGGCGCCGCTGCCGATCACGACGACCTTCTTGCCGGTGTAGTCCAGACCCTCCGGCCACGACTGCGGGTGCACGATGACGCCCTGGAAATCGTCTTCACCCTCGAAGTGCGGTTGGTAGCCGCCGGCGTAGTCGTAGTAGCCGGTCGCGCCGAACAGGAAGTCACAGGTCACCTCGAATCGCTCACCGTCGCGTTCCAGGGTGACCGTCCACTGGGCGGTGTCCGAGGTGAAGTCAGCTCGGATCACCTTGTGATGCAGGTAGATCCGGCGGGCCAGGTCGTCTTCGTCGATCACCTCGTGCAGGTAGTCCAGGATCTCGTGCGCATCGGCGATCGCGTTGTCGGAGGTCCACGGCTTGAACTCGTAGCCGAAGGTGTGCAGGTCGGAATCCGAGCGAATGCCCGGGTACCGGAACAAGTCCCACGTCCCGCCGATCGCATCGCGGCTGTCCACCAGCGCGAAGGTCTTCCCCGGCAGCGTGGTGGCCAGGTAGTGGCCCAGCCCGATGCCGGAGATTCCGGCGCCGACGATCAGCACGTCGACATGGCCGCTCAGCGACTCTGTGGGACGGGCCTGGTTGAGCGAGTTCACGGTCATCGGGCACTCTCCGGATCAGACGGTAGAAACTGTAACGCGAATAGTGTTATAGTTTTGCCGACAACTGTCAAGGCTTTCCAGGGGGTTCACGCGATGACCACGATGCCGGTTCAGCGGCGGGCGCCGGTGCAGGCCCGCAGCCGGCAGACCGTGGCCCGCATCCTCGACGCCGCCGCGACGATCGCCGACGAGCATGGCGTCGACGCCGTGACGACCCGCGCCATCGCCGACCGGGCCGGAGTGTCCTATCCCTCGCTCTACCGGTTCTTCGCCGACCGGGACGCCATCCTCGACGAGCTGATGGAACGGCACTGCGCCGAGATCGATGCGCGCTGCGTGGCCGCCGAGCGGACCTGGCGGATCACTTCGATCGCCGAACTGCTGAACAACGAACTCGACCTGCATGTCGACTACTACCGCAGGCATCCCGGCGCGGCCGGGCTGTGGATGGGTGGCCGCACCGCACCCACCGTCACCAAACATGTCCACGCCCGGATGCAGACCCTGGCGGGCCGACTGCACACCATCCTCGTCGAGGCCGAGCTGATTCCGGCTGGGACCGATCCGCGCAACATGCTGGTTGCCGTCGAAATGGCCGACCGCATGCTCGAGTTGTCCTACCGTGACAACAACGATTTCGACGAGACCATCCTCGACATCGGCCGCACGGCGCTGATCGCCTTCGGCCACGCACTCAGCGGTGGCTCGTGCGCCTGAAACGGGCCGGATACCTCAGGGCGCGGTGACTGCGGCCGGCTTGGGTCGCCGGGTGGCGCCCCACAAACCGACCCCGATCCCCACCACCGCGCCGCCCAATCCGATGATCTGCTGCCCGCGGGTGAGGTCATGATGCACGCTCATCCCGCCCAGCAGGTCTGCGGCGTCGGCGCCGCCGGAGGCCAGGAACCAGCCGCGGGTGTCACGCCCGCGCAGGCCCGCGGACAACAACAAACCCCCGATGAGGGCGTCCCGATAACCCATCGACCGCAGCAGCAGCCGGGCCGACGGACCGGGGTCGTTCGGTTCGCCCCACAGCTTGTTGGCGCCCATCGGGTCGACGAGGAAGTGCACGCCGGAGGCCAGCCGAATGGTGCCGGCCACCAGCGCGGCCCGGTCGATCGACATCGAAACTCCGCCTAGAGGGTCGCGGTGAGGGGGCCAAGGATCTGGCAGTCGGGCGCCGGATTCTGCCCCAGCCAGATCGGGCAGCCCCGGCCGGTCGCGATGTAAGTCGTACCCGGCTGGTAAGGGACCGCAATCACCGCCGGATCCGCACCGCGCGCCTGGGCGCAGTGCGTGACGCCATCGGCACCCAGCAGGCACGCGACCGCCAGATAGGGCCCCCCCGCGGGTCCGCATCCGGCCAGTTCCGCGGTGGCGGTCACGCCGCCCGGCCCGACCTCGGGCGGCGAGAGCGTGTAGGTGCACGGCGGCAACGGGCCGGCGTGGGCTATCGCACCCATGGCACCCATGGCACCCGTCGCCAAGCCGCCGAAAGCCACCGCAATCGCCGCTGGGATCGCGAATGCCACGTGGGTCGGCCGCATCATGGCCGAATACTAGATCACCGCCGACGCCGTCGATGTATATTGCCCCAATCCCCACTCCCCTGACCAGGGCCGACTGATCGGTGAGACAGTGAATGCCATGCGCGCCAACGCCACCCGCCTGATCGTCGCCGCCTTCGCCGCGGCGGGCGCCTGCACGGCGCTCGCCACCGCCCAGCCGGCCCATGCCGACACCATCGGCTACCTGGTGAACGTGACCGTCCGGCCCGGCTACAACTTCCCCAACGCCGACGCCGCGCTGGCCTACGGCAACGGGATCTGCGATCAGATCAACGCGGGGACGGGCTACGCGCAGCTGGTGAACACCATCAAATCCGACTTCGCCACCGACGACGACTTCCAGGCGTCGTACCTGATCAGCCAGTCCGCTCAAGAGCTCTGCCCCGCCTCGATCTGGCAGCTGCGCCAATCCGCGGCCGGCTACGTCCCGTCCGCATAGTAAGGGAATGCCCTTGTCGCACAGGACCGTTCACGCCGCAGCCGCACTGGGGGCCGTCACGGTACTGGCCGCCCTCGGCGCGCCGTCTGCCCACGCCGACAACACCCGGCTCAACAACGGTGTGGTCGCCAACGTCTACACCGTCCAGCATCAGGCGGGCTGCTCCACCGACATCAAGAAGAATCCGGCGCTGACGCTGGCCGCGCAGTGGCACGCCCAGGATGTGCTCAACAACCGCGCCTTGGACGGTGATGTCGGTTCGGACGGCTCCACCGCCCAAAGCCGGTCGGCCGCAGCGGGATTCAGCGGAACGGTTGCCGAGACGGTGGCGATCAACCCTGCCCTGGCCATCAACAACCTCGATGTGATCAATCAGTGGTACTACGACCCGGCCGCATTCGCCGTGATGTCCGATTGCGCCAACACCGCGATCGGGGTCTGGTCGGAGAACAGCCTGGACCGCTCGGTCGTGGTCGCCGTGTACGGCAAGCCTGCCTGAGGGCACCCGGGGCGGCACCCCGACCCCGCACTGGGCTGTCGGGGTTCTTCACCAAGCGAGCTGCCGCCGGCGTAGCTACAGGTGGAACGTTCGGTCGGCGAGGACGCGGGCACCGGTCGGCGCCGACGAACTCGCTGGCCAGCAGCCCGAGCACAGCTCCGCACTGCCCGCGGCCACCGGTAGGCCCCCTTCGCGGCATCGAAGATAATGGCGTTCTGGCAAATATTCTTAGCGACGTATTACCGCTACGGGCTTGCCACCTTAATTTTGGGCCCTACGTTGAATCACATGCTGATCGACGTTCGCTGGCTTCAGTTCCTGCTGAAGCGCCCCGCGCACAAGTAATCCCTGCGCGCCCGCCGGCCGCGCTGGCCCGTTATGGCCGGCTGCCCTGCCTTCGCGCTGTGCTGGCGGCGCCCGACGTCACCCCACCCCGTCAAGCATGTCCGTCTCGGTGGCACCGATGCGGCTGATCACCTCTGGGCGCGTCTGCTTGAGCCGGTAGAACCAGACCACCGCGACCGCCACACTTGCCAGGAACACGTACGGAATCACGTTCAGCGGGAAGGCCGGAACGGGGTACACGTTGGCGAAGAAGGTGTACGCCATGGCCACCACCGCGACGACGGCCGCCGTCCACACCAGCCTGTTGGGCATACCGGCCCGCTTGGTGTAGGCCACACAGGCGATCGCCACCAGCGCGTAGGCAACCATGTAGCCGTAGGTGCCGTAGGTGTCGACCCAGACCACGATGTCCATTGGGTGTACTCCGGCGGCCAGCAGCAGCACGTCGAGCGCGATTGCCGACGGCCCGGCAATGAGCAGAACCCGATGCGGGGTCAGGTGGCTCTCGTGGGTGCGGCCGAACCGCTCGGGGACCACGCCCTCCTTACCCATCACGTACACGATGCGACCGACCACGTTGAGCGGGGCGACGACGACCGCGAAGAAGGATGCCCCGACCCCGAACGTCAGGATTGGCGTGAACCAAGACGGCATCCCGATCATGTTGGCGATGTCCTGCAGCGGACTGGCGCTGTCGGCGAGGCCCTCCTTCAGCACCGCGATCTGGGTATAGGCGGCAAACACGTAAAGCACCCCGACCACGACGGCGCTCCAGATGATCGCCCGCGGAATCGCGGTGTAGGGATTGCGGGCTTCGCGTCCCAGTGCGTCAGCCGAGGAGAAGCCGACGAAGCCCAGGATGCCGAGCACCATTCCCGATGCGACACCTTGCAACGGAACACCGGTGAGCGAGAACTGCGCCGGGTCCCACGCGGCCGGCCCGGCCCACATGAGCGCGAGGATCAGCAGGATCGTGATGATGGTGACCGAGACGAGTTCGAGCACCAGTGAGACCCGGGCCGAGAGCCTGATCCCCCGAATGGTGAACAGCGTCGCCAATCCGCCCAGGACGATCGCCAGGGCAATCTGCCAGCCGACGCCGTTGGCCGGTATCCCGAGCAACACCAGAAAATCGTTGACGTAGGACACCGCGCCGCCCAGTGATCCTGCCGCGATCCCCCAGCAGCCGATCAACAGGGTCACACCGGCCAGGTAGGCACCCGACGGCCCGAGCCCCTTGGCGACGTAGGTGTAGAGCGAGCCGGCCGACGCGTTGCGCCGGGCGAACACGACGACGCAGTAGCCCACCGCGAGGATCACCACGGTGGCCAGCGCGAAAGACAGGATCGTGCCGTTGCCGGCGCTGAGATAGATCGCGGCGGCGGTGAAGGCGATCACCGCGCTGGGTGCGATGTTGGCGATCGCCTGGGCGGCGAGCTCAGGGCCCGACATGACCCCGCGGCGAAGGCCCGCGTCGGTCGGTGTGGCCGCCTGGGTGGTCTCGGACATCAGGTAGTGCTCCTCGTAGCTGGGCGGGGTGGTCAGGGGATGAGCAGGGTGCGCAGAGCTTCCCCGGATTCCAGGTCTTCGAATGCGGCGGCCGCCTCGCTCAGTGGCCGGCGCCCCACACCAGCGGGTCGAGCTTGAGCTGGCCGTCCATGTAGCGGTCGACCAGCGCCGGGATGTCGATGAGCGGACGCACCGAGCCGTAGTTGGACCCGAGGATCCGCTGGTCGGCTTCGGCGAGCACCAACGGCTCGAACGATGCCTTGGCCCCGGTCGGCGGCAGACCCACGATCACCGCCGCACCCCCCAGGCCGAGCATCTGGATGGCCTGTTCGGTGGTGCTCGTGTGCCCGAACGCGTCGAAGGCGTAGTCGACGCCGTCGGGGATCAGGGCGAGGAGTTGCTCGACCGGGTTGCCTGCGGAGGCATCGATGCGGTCGGTCGCGCCGAATTGCGCGGCGAGCGCGGTCTTGTCGGGCCGGACGTCGATGGCGATGATCCGCTCGGCGCCGGCCAGCTTGGCGCCCTGCACCACGTTGAGTCCGACGCCGCCGCAACCGATCACGGCGACAGTGGCGCCCGGTTCGACGGCGGCGGTGTTGAGCACGGCGCCGACGCCGGTGGCCACCGCACAGCCGACCACGGCGATGACATCGAGCGGGGCGTCGTCGCGGACCTTCACCGCACCCGACGCCGGCACGACCACCTCTTCGGCGAACGATGAGACACCGAGATAGTGGTGCAGGGGTTGGCCGTCCAGGGACAGCCGCGACGTGCCGTCGAACAGCACTCCCTTGGGGGCGACCACCGTTGCGACCTTCTGACACCGGGCCTCGTGACCGGATCGGCAGTACCGGCACTCCCCGCACGGCGGCACCCAGGACAGCACCACGTGGTCGCCGACGGCCAGCGAGGTGACACCCTCACCCAGTTCGACCACCACGCCCGAGCCCTCATGACCCATCACCAACGGCGCCGGGGCGTCCCAGTCGCCGCGCTTGACGTGCAGGTCGGAGTGGCAGACGCCCGCGGCCGCGATCCGCACCCGCACTTCACCGGTTTTGGGACCAGCGAGGTCGACGTCGATGTGCTCGATCGGTGATTGGGGGTCTCGGAAGACGATCGCTTTCACGCGGTTACCTCGCTGGGCTCAGTCGAACTCGAAGTGAACGGTCGGAATGTTCCGAATGGTAGGGAGCCGAGACCGGGTTCGTCATTGCGCAAATATGTGGATCTGCGGTGGAATTTCATCAATCTGTACACTGCCGAGGTGGCGTACGACGTGCGGGCCGTCGCCGGCTTCCTGTCGGCCGAGCTGATCGTCGGGCGCGTCGACGGCGCCGCCACGGTCGCTGACGCAGTCCGTGTCACCGACTTCGTCGTCGGCAGCTCGCTGGGATTCGCGACCCTGGTGACCGGCACCGCGGCGGAGTTCGCCACAACGCTGGCCGACCCGGCGCGGGTGCCGGCCCTGACCGCGTCGGTGGCCGTCGTCGCCGGAGGTGACGCGCCCGAGGAACTGCGCAGCGCACTGGCCGAGGCCGCAGTCACCGCCATCTTCGTCGCCGATTCAGCCGTCGAAGTCGTCCAGCCCGAACTGATCGCCCGGCTGGCGACCGATCAGGCCGCCGAGGACCGGCGGGTCACCACCGGCACCAAGGTGTTGACCCAGGTCGCCCGCCGCGGCGGGGTGGTCGCGGTGGTCACCGAACTCGCCCGGCGGGTCGACGGCTGGGCGGTGTTGCTCGATGCGCGCGGTGAGGTGATCACCGCCACCGGTGCCGGCGGCCTGCACATCCGCGACGCGATCGCGGTCGCCTTCCACCGCCCGGTCCGGGTGCGCCACACCGGGTTACAGGTGCACCCGGTCGGCCAGGGCGAGGACATCAGTGCGCATCTGGTGATCGGCGCGCGCGGCTCGACCAGCCGCAGTCGCGATCTGGCATCGCAGGCCGCCGCTCTGCTCGACCTGCTGTTGCGCACCGCCGACGATCCGGCCACCGAACGTCTGGGCCGCGAGGTGATGGTCTCGACCCTGCTGCGCGGTGGCCCGGATGCTGCCTCGCTGTTGCGCCGGTGGGGGGTTCACGAAACCTCGCTGACCGCCTTCGCCGTCGCGTCCCGGTCGCGGACCATCGATCCCGAACGATTGGCGATCCGTTGGCTCGACGACCTCGGCGCGGCCCACGTTCTGGCCGAAAACCGGGGCCGCATACTGGGATTCATTCGTGACGATCGCGCTGAGGAGCTGGCCCGGATCGTCGACGGGTTGAGCCGGCAAGCGCACATGCCGTTGCGGCTCGGACTGGGCTCCCCGGCCCGGGCCCAGATGTTGGCCCGCTCGGCGGCCGAGGCGGGACAGGCGCTGGAAGTGGCGGTCGTCGACGCCCGTCCGGTGGTCTGGTATCGCTCGCTGGCCACCGTCAGCCATGTTCTCGACCACCTCGACGACAGCGCCACCACCCGGATCGCCGCGGTGCTGGACCCACTTCGCGACGGCGACGGCCGGCACGGCGCCTTGACCCGCACCCTGGAGGTCTATCTGGCCGAGCACGGGGTCTGGGGGGCGACCGCGAAACGCCTGAGCATCCACCGTCAGACCCTCGCCAGCCGGATCCGCCAGATCGAACAGCTCACCGGAATGTCGATGGCCAATCCAGATGACCGCGCCGCGGCCTGGCTGGCCATCCGGGCGTTGGGGACGAACGCCGACCGCGCCTAGGACCTGGCCGTGCCCGATCGGTGCCGCCGTTTGTCGTACATGGCGTGGTCGGCATGGTCGAGGACGACGTCGATCGAGCTGCTGTCGCCCGGCCGGTGCACGGCCGACCCCACGGTCAATCGGACCGGCACCTCGACACCGTTGTCGAGCATGACGGGTGTGTTGTGCAGCTGCCCGGTGAGGCGGTCGGCGAGTCGGGCCAGCTCTGATTCGTCGCCGGAGTGGGTGATCACCAGGAATTCGTCGCCGCCCCAACGGACTACGAGGCCGGCATCCGCGGTGGCGGTACGGAGGCAGTTGGCGACCGCGATCAACAGGTGGTCACCAGCGCGGTGACCATGTCGATCGTTGACGGCCTTGAAGCGTTCGATGTCGCAGAACAGCACTCCATATCCGGCGCTGCTGGCGTCGAGCTCCTCCAGGCGGCGCCAGCCGGCATGCCGGTTGGCCAGCCCGGTCAGTGGGTCGGTGGCCGCCTGGCGCGTCAGGTCGGCCTCGCGAATGCGCTCGGCTGTCATGTCGACGATCTGGGACACGAAGTATTGCGGGCGGTCACGTGGGGCGTGGACGCTGACCACCGTCAAAGCACCCCAGACGGTTCGGCCGTTGGCGGTGATATAGCGCTTGTCGATACGGTATGAGCGGCGCCGTCCCTGCAGGCATTCGGTGAGTAGCGCGAGATCGGCGTCGAGGTCGTCAGGATGGGTGATCTCCTGGAAAGTGAGCGCTTCCAGTTCTCGTTTGCTGTACCCGAGCATGGTCCGTAACGCCCGGTTCGTCCGCATAAACGTGCCGTCGGGGCCCACGACGGCCATCCCGATCGGCGAGTGGGCCAACGCCAGTTCGAACCGCCGGTCGGCCAGGACGTCCAGGCCGGTGGGCACGCGGTCGGTGACTTCGGCGGTGGCGGCGGCAGTCGGAAACTGTGCGGTGACGGGCCGCGGCCTGCTCAGGTAATACCCCTGAGCCGCCGTGATCCCGACGGCTGCCGCGGCGTCGAGTTCCCCTTGGGTCTCGACGCCTTCGGCGATGACGGTGGCGCCCAGCTGTTCTGCGAACTCGGTGATGGCATGGGCAAGTCGGCGCCGGGCGTCGTCGACGTCGATGTGGCGGGTGATCGACTGGTCGAGTTTGACGAAGTCGGGACTCAACTCGAGAACGTGGGAGAAGGTGGAAAACCCGGCCCCGACGTCGTCGACAGCGATCCGTACGCCCCGCTGCCGGCACACGTGCAGCGCCTCGTCGAGCGCGTCATAGTCCTCGACGGCGTCGTGCTCGGTCAGTTCCAACACGATGCGGGCTGGGTCGACGTCGGCGAGCAACTCGGGCCAGGGCGCTACCAGGACTGCCGACGGCGAGATGTTCACCGCGAGGGCAAGGTCGTCGGGGAGCTGAGGCAGCATTGCGAGGGCGCGCCGCAAGATCGCGAGTTCGAGCTCGACGCCAAGGCCGATTTGTGTCGCTTGCGCGATGACGGCGTCGGGGCGAAACGGCGGACAGGCAAAGCGGGCAAGCGCTTCGATCTTGTCCACGGCCCCGGAGGTCACGTGATGCACAGACTGGAAGACGACTTCGAAGTCACCGCGTGCGACCATCTCGCGGATCACCGCACGCTCGTCAGCCGAGGCCGGGTGAATGCTATCCGGGCAGCCGAGCAGTGTCCCGATCAGATCTGCCACCTGTCGGGTCAACCGCAGGTCGATGTCGCTCAGCCGCGGCCGGGGTTGGCGGCTGGCGGCTGAGAGGGTTCCCTGTACCCGGCCGTCATGGTCGAGAATCGGGACCGCGACGTACGCGCCCAGCGCTACGGTATGCGCACGGCAACCAGCATCCGCCTCGGAACTGACCGCCGGGCATTGGACCAGTTTGGGCAGCTGCCCTTCGATCACCTGGCGGCAACAGGCTGCGGTCAAGGTCTGGCGGGCGTCGTAGTCGAGCCCCAACGCCTCGGCGTTGCCGTCGATGATCTCGAAGACCTGGGCTCCGTCTCGCACGGCCGAAAACCACGCGACATCCTGGCCAAGACGGGCGCGCACGAGGTGCACAAGGGCCTGTAACGACTCCGCGGAGTACTCGGTGCGCCCCGCGGTGGTGGATATACCGAGGCCCTCGTCGTGCATGCGTGTATCAGACCGCATTTTCGGCCGGCTCGCGCCGCATATTGACGCAACCGTAATATGCACGTTTCGCGAGGAGGATCGGACTGCACCGCAGGCCGCGATAGTTCATCACCCTCTGGCCGGCCACCCACTTGTGGGCCATGGCCGCCATTCTTGGGCCACCCGAAATACCCTGGGGCACCCGGGTTCCGACGTGGCCGAGCACCGCCCAGCCGGACCGACGTGGTCGATGAGGTGACGATGCGCACTCAAGGACCATTGACGGGCCTTCTTCCTTTCATCATGATCTGCTGATGGCCGTCGATGGTGCCGCCACGACCAGCGTGGAAGCTGCGGCATACCGAGATGCGGGCTGGTGGGCGGACACCACACTCTCGGAGTGCATCCAGCACAACGCCTCGGCGACACCGGACAAGCCGGCCTATGTCGACTTCTCCCTCGACTCGCCCGACCGAGTGCTGACCTGGGTGCAGTTCGACACCGCCGCCACGAACCTCGCAGTGCAGCTGCGCGACCTCGGTGTGGGACCGGGTGATCAGGTGGCGTTCTGGCACGGCGACAGCTCGCCGATCCATGTGCTGCTGGTGGCCATCGAACGGTGCGGTGCGGTCGCGGTGGGCCTGGGTGCCCGCGCCGGAATCCGCGAGGCCGCCCAGATCCTGCGCACCGCACACCCCAGCCTGCTGGTGAGCGACGCCGGGCGGCGTGCGCAGGCCAGGAAAGCGGCAGCGGAGGCCGATCCCGCGCTGCGGGCGGTGTCCCTCGGCGACGAACTGCGCATCGACGCGACAGTGCGACCGGGCGCCGGGCCGAGCCTGTCGCCGGTCGGTCCCGACGAGCCGTTCCTGATCAACTCCACCTCAGGTACCACCGGGCTGCCGAAGTGCGTCGTCCACACCCAGAACCGCTGGCACTACTTTCACCACAAGGCGGTCGCCAACGGTGAATTGACTTCCGACGACGTCTTCCTGCCGGTCATCCCCACGCCGTTCGGATTCGGGATCTGGACCTCCCACACCACCCCGATCCAGCTCGGTGCGACGACGGTGCGGACCGAACGCTTCAACGCTGCCGCGACCTGCGCAGCCATCGAGCGCCACCGCGTCACCGTGCTGTGTTGCGTCAGTACCCAACTGATGATGATCGTGGCCGATGCCGCCGCCCGCGAGCACGACTTGAGCAGCCTGCGCATCGTCTTCACCGGCGGAGAACCGTTGCCCTACACTCAGGCCGCCGAGTTCGAAGAACTTGCCGGGGTCACGATCCTGCAGTTCTACGGGTCCAACGAGACCGGGATGCTCAGTGCCACCACGACGAAGGACTCGCTGCACCACCGGTTGCGGACCGCGGGGCGGATCGTGCCCGAGATGCAGGTGCGATTGTTCGACGGCGATCGGGATGTGACCGAAACCGGCCGGGGGCAACCGGTTTGCCGTGGACCGGCGTTGAGCCTGGGATACCTGGGCGGGACCGACCACGACAAGTTGTACACCGCCGACGGCTGGATGCGCATGGGTGACGTCTGCGAAGTCGATGACGAGGGCTACCTGCGGCTGACTGGTCGGACATCGGACTTCATCTTGCGCGGCGGCAAGAACATCAGCGCCGTCGAGGTCGAAGAGGTGGTGGCCACCCACCCGGCGGTGGCGGTCGCCGCCGCCGTCGCCATGCCCGATCCGTTATTCGGCGAGCGGGTGTGCGTGTACGCCGAACTTCGGGACCCCACCGATTCCCTGGATCTGCCAGCCCTGGTCAAGCATCTGCTGGCCCAGGGGATGTCCAAGGAACTGCTACCCGAACGACTCGAAATCCTCGACGAACTCCCCCGGTCCTCCGGCGGCAAGATCGCCAAAGGCCAACTTCGCGAGCGCATCCGATCGACACTGGAGCAATCATGAGTACCGAAGGTGTGCGTCAGGGCGGGCTCGGAGTCTGGGCGCCGTCGAAGGTGCCACCCGTCGGGGTCGAACTGACCGACGAGCAGACCATGGCGATCGCGTTCCGGCACCTGGCCGACATCGGCTTCGCCGAGAACATGGCCGGCCACATCACCTGGCAACCCGACGGCACGCGCGAGATGTACGTCAACCCGTGGGGGCTGTGGTGGGCCGAGCTCACCGCCTCCGATATCTGCGTCGTCGACGAGGACGCCCGCGTGGTGGGTGGCCGTTGGGATGTCACCCCCGCCATCCACATCCACACCGAGATCCATCGGCACCGGCCCGACGCCCGGGTGGTCATTCACAACCACCCCTACTACGTCAGCCTCATCGCCGCGCTCGGCATCCTGCCCGAGCTCGTCCACCAGACCGGAGCGCTGTTCCTCGACGACATGTATCTGGTGGACAAGTACGACGGTGAGATCGACGCACCCTGGCGCGCGGCCGAACTGGCGCAGCAGGTCGGTTCGGCCAACCTGGTGATCCTGGCTAACCACGGCGTCATCGCCATGGGCCACGACATGGCGTCGGCGGTCTACCGGGCGGTGTCCATCGAGCGGGTGTGCCGACTGGCTTACGACGTGCTGCTCACCGGGCGCACGCCGGCGCAGATGAACCGCGGCGACATGGTGGGCATGCAGGCCTCCCTCATCGAGCGCGCGGCGGACGTGTACTGGGCAGGTGCGGCGCGGATGACCGTCAAAGCCGACCCCGGCGTACTCGACTGAAGGAGTTGACCCATGGCGTCCATCGACGAGATGTCGGCGAACCTGAGCTTCACCACCGCGAAGACCGGCGCCGAGCGCACGGTGACGTTCCTGCCCGAACCGCAGCGGGCCACGCGCTATTACACCGTCATCTCGGTGGACGACCATATCGTCGAGCCACCCGACACCTTCGAGGGTCGGGTGCCCAGCAAGTTCGCCGACCGCGCACCCAAGGTCGTCGACACCGACGACGGCGGCCAGACGTGGATGTATGACGGGCAGTCGCTGCCCAACGTCGGATTCAACGCCGTCGTCGGCCGTCCGGTGGCTGAGTACGGTTTCGAGCCGGCCCGATTCGACGAGATGCGCCGCGGCGCTTGGGATATCCATGCCCGGGTGGCCGACATGGATCTCAACGGGGTGTACGCCTCGTTGAACTTCCCGTCGTTCCTGCCCGGATTCGCCGGTCAGCGGCTGCAGCAGGTGACCACCGACCGGGACCTGGCGATGGCCTCGGTGCGGGCCTGGAACGACTGGCACCTGGAGGCCTGGGCCGGTGCCTATCCCGACCGGATCATCCCCTGCCAGCTGCCGTGGCTGCTCGATCCGGAGGTCGGCGCCAAGATGATCTACGAGAACGCCGAGCGTGGCTTTCACGCAGTGACCTTCAGCGAGAACCCGGCGATGCTGGGGCTGCCCACCATCCACTCCGGTTACTGGGAGCCGCTTTTGGCCGCCTGCGCCGATACCGGCACGGTGGTCAACCTGCACATCGGCTCGTCGGGAACGTCACCGTCCACCACCGCGGACGCCCCGCCCGACGTGCAGGGCGTGCTGTTCTTCGCCTACGCGATCACCGCGGCCGTCGACTGGCTCTATTCAGGGGTGTGCACCCGCTACCCGGACCTCAAGATCTGCCTGTCGGAAGGCGGAATCGGTTGGGTGGCCGGACTTCTGGACCGGCTCGACCACATGCTCAGCTACCACGAGATGTACGGCACCTGGAAGGCCCTCGGCGAGCAGCTGACACCCGCGGAGGTGTTCACCAGGAACTTCTGGTTCTGCGCGGTGGAGGACCAGTCGTCGTTCATCCAGTACGAGCGCATCGGCGCCGACAACATCCTGCTGGAAGCCGACTACCCGCATTGCGACTCCACCTGGCCGCACACCCAGCTGACCATTCACGAGCAGATCAGCGGCCTGCCCGCCGAGATCATCCGAAAAGTGACCTGGGAGAACGCATCCCGGCTCTACCAGCATCCGGTCCCGGCGGCGATCCAACAGGATCCGAACGCCTTCTGACACTCAGTCCATTCCCAGCGGCCGGGTGAACACCACCTCTCGGTCGGCGAGCAGCGGACGGATCTGGCCGGCGACGATGTGGCTTCTCACCTTTCGTGTCCACACCCACTGTCCTGACCTGCACCGTCAGCAGCGTTCTCACTCGATGTCCACCCCCAAATTCTCACTTTTATGTCCACTGCGTCGATGCCGTAGACCGGGCTTGCGAAGCGTCAACTCGTAGACCCGAATACCAGAACCCAATTCGTCACTGTGTTGCACTTCCGCGGGATCCCCTTGCAAGGAGCTGGACCTGGACCAAAGCCATCACCACGCACCCATTGCCACGAGTATCTGCGCCACCTGCAGTGGTTCAGCGCAGTAGCAACCGACACGTTTCCCGCAGACCGAGAACGGACTGCGCTCTTAGGCCGCCACACCGCGGCAATGCAGTGTCATGAGTACCGAGGCAGTTTTATCAAGTGCTCATCGACCGCACGCGCTGCCGCCTCTAAATACCTTTCAGATTCCGCGGTCCGGAGGCGCCGAGAACCCCTTTCTCGAGGGTTACACCTCGCTGGGATATCTGGCAGCACTGACCAACCGCATCACTTTGACAATGCTGGTCACCAGCGTGACCCACCGCCATCCCGGAGTGTTAGCCAAGACTTGTCACCACCGTCGACGTGCTGTCGGGCGGTCGCTCGATGCTGGATATCGGTGCGGCGTGGCCTGACCGCGAGCACCACGCACTGGGCTTCCCATGTGTTCATCCTCCCTCGGCGTGGGCTCCTACTTGCAGTGCCGAATCGAGTCTGACCCAGAGGGATCTGTAATCACGATGTGCACGTGAGTCCCCCGACGATCATCAATGCACACGACGACCAACGGATGCCGCCGTGGGTCGGCGCACTCGAAGTCGGACATGCGCCGACCCACGACGGTGGCGGTGGGGTGCAGCCGACCGTGCGGCTCGTCGGCGGGGGTGCCGACGAGGCGATGTTCAGAGTTGGGTCATGCCGCCGTCGGCGACGAGATCGATGCCGGTGATGAAGCTGGAGTCGCTGGAGGCCAGGAAGAGTACGGCCTTGGCGATCTCCTCGGGGCGCCCGATCCGGCCGAGCGGCACCATGCCGATCATCTGCTGTTCGAAGGCTCGCTCCTCCTCGGGGGTGCGCCCCGAGGTGTGCAGGATCGGGGTGTCGATCAGCCCGGGGCTCAGCGTGTTGACGCGGATGCCGCGGTCCTTGAATTCGGCGGCCCAGGTTCGCGCGAACGAGCGGACCGCCGCCTTGGACGCGGAGTAGGGTCCGAAGCCCGGAATGCCGAGATAGTGGGCGTTGGAGGCGGTCAGGACGATCGAGGCGCCGTCGCTGAGGAGGTCGACGGCCTTCTGGACGGTGAAGAACACGCCGCGCGTGTTGGCGTTGAAGACCTTGTCGTAGTGTTCGGGTGTCGCGGAGGCTCCTTCGGGTGCCAGACCGCCGACGGCGGCGTTGGCGAAGATGACGTCGACGCGGCCCTTCTCGCGCCGGACCACCTCGTAGAGTCTGTCGAGGTCGTCGAGTTCAGCGACGTCGCCTTGAACCGGGGTGACGTTGCGCCCGATCTCGGTGGCCGCCTTGTCGAGTTCGGTCTGGCGGCGACCGGTGATGTAGACGTGGGCGCCTTGGGCGACGAACTCCGTGGCTGTGGCCAGACCGATGCCGCTGGAACCGCCGGTGATGACGGCTACTTTGCCTTCGAGTTTCCCGGACATGGGTGAACCTTTCTTTGGTGTTGTGCCGCACTCTCTTTCGGCATGCGGTGATCGTCTGGATCGGGTGGCGACAGCTCACGCCCGTTGCTGGGCGGCATCGGCTGTCGCACCGCGAATCACACCGCTGCGACGGCACCCCGATGGTCGCGTCGGTGATGCCGTAACGGTCGGACAGGTCGGCCGCCAGTGCGCGCAGTGCGTCTGCGGGCTGTGCGGGGATCAGGATGCGGGTGACGCCGATGGCGGCGTAGCCGTCGGCGGTACGGGAAAGCTCGTCGACGATCGCCCGGCGCCGCGTGCCGTCGTCGAGGCCGGTGAGGTCCCCGCCGTAGGGGACCGTCACCTCGATGGCGTCCGCGTCACGTCCGGCGGCGTCAGCTTCGGTGCGGATGATGGCGAGCAGTGGTTGCAGCGCGTCAGGCCCGGCGACGGTGGGGAAGAAACCGTCTCCGATGCGTCCGGCACGGCGCGCCGCGCGTTCGGAGCCGCCGCCGATGACGATAGGGACGCCGCCGTTGACCGGGTGGGGCAGGCTGACGGCGTCGGTGAAGGTGGCGTAGGTGGTGTCCACGGTGGCCTTGGTGTCGCGCCACAGCGCGCGCAGCGCGGTCACGTAGTCGTCGTGGCGGCGGCCGCGGTCCGCGAACGGCACCCCCACCGCGGTGAACTCCTCCTCGAGCCAGCCGACACCGACACCGAGGTGTACGCGCCCACCGGAGAGCACGTCGAGGGAGGCGACCTGTTTGGCCAGGACCAGCGGATTACGTTGCGGGAGAACGAGAACACCGGTGGCCAGGATGACGCGCTCGGTGACGGCGGCGGCGTAGGCCAACCAGATCAGCGGATCGGCGAGGTCGAACTCGACCTCGCCGCCCATCATCTTGCCGCTCTCGTCGTAGGGGTAGGTGGTCTCGTAGGTGGCGGGGACGACCACGTGGTCGATCGCCCACACCGAGTCCAGCCCGATCTCTTCGGCGAGGCGAGCGGTGCTCGCGGCAGCGGCGGGGTGAGCACCGTAGAAACTGTTCACGCCTAGCAGGCCGAATCTCATGGTGTGCGTCTTCCCGTCGTCGATGGGGTGAGGTGGTGGGTCAGGGCCGGGCGACGCGGAGCAGGAGTTTTCCCGCCAAGCGGCCGGTGTCGAGGATGCGGTGCGCCTCCCGCACGTCGTCGAAGTCGAGCACCCTGTCGATGCCGATGTTCAATGCGCCGCGCCTGCCGGCGTCGGCGATGTAGGCCTTCGCGGCGGCGAGACGGTCGGGGGATTCGACGAGTTCGAACAGGTCGACGAAGGCGACAGATTTGCGGTCGAGGGCGACCAGGGGCACGTCGACGCGGGCCGCGCGGATGTCCGGTGAGGTCTGCGCGCCGTAGCAGAACACGTGCCCGAACGGCGCGGTGGCGGTGATCAGTTGAGCCAGCAGGGGTCCGCCCACCGTGTCGTACACGACCGTCGCGCCGCGCCCGGCGGTGATCGCGGCGACGACGGCGGCGAGGTCCTCGTCGTCGGTGGCGATGGCGTGGTCAGCTCCCAGCGCCAGCAGTTCGGGCTTGCGGGCGGCGGTGCGGGTGGTGGCGATGACGGTGGCGCCGAAGTCGCGTGCGATCTGAATCAACGCGGTACCGACCGACGATGTTGCGGCGGTGACGATCACGGCGTCCCCGGCGCCGATGGGCACCTTGGTGGCCAGGGTGTAGGCCTGCAGGCCGGCCATCCATGTCGCGGCCTCCTGCTCGTCGGAGCGGTCAGCGGGCACCGGGACCAGGGCCCCGACGGGGACGTCGGCGTGGGTGGCGTAGGTGCCGGTACCGACCGTCGGGGACTGGATCGGCAGGATCGCCACCCGCTGGCCCATGGCGAATCCGTCGACGTCGGGTGCGGTGTCGACGACGGTGCCCACGGCTTCGACCCCGAGCGTCGCCGGCAGGGTGGGGGCGATGACGTAGTGGTCTCGCCGGAACAGGGCCTCGAAGCGGTTCACCCCGATGACGTGGATCGCGACGCGCACGTGCCCGGGCTCGAGTGCCGGCAGCTTCAGCGGCACCATCTCCAGCACCTCGGGGCCGTCGAGGTGGGTGAACTGCACCCGCCTCATGGCGTCATCGGAAGGACGTTCGTCGATTGTCAACGGCTCGGCCATGTTTCGCTCCATTCCGGTGGTGTCACCGCATGCGTCAGCGGTTGCCAGCATGTGTAACTATCACTGTTACATCAGACCATATGTAATGATGGTGGTTACAGTCAAATGGTGTGAGGAGATGCAGGTGAGCGCGAACAGCCGGATGAGTCTGGCGGTGCACGTGTTGACGTGGATCGCCTTCGATCGCCGCGGGACCGACAAGGAGATCGCCACCTCGGCGCGCATCGCGACCAGCGTCAACACCAACCCAGTGGTGATCCGGCGCAGCCTGGGAGAACTGCGTAAGGCGGGCCTGGTGCAGGCCACGCGTGGTCGCGACGGCGGATGGACCCTGACCCGCGATGCCGCCGACATCACCCTGCTCGACGTCTATCTGGCCGTGGGCGGTGAGCCGATCTTCGCGATGCACACCACCCCGCCGGATGCCGAGTGCTACGTCGGGTTCGGCATCCAACCCGTGTTGACGCGGGTGTACGCCGATGCCACCGCCTCGCTGTGCAGCACGCTGAAGAACACGACGATCGCCGACGTGCTACGCGACGCGGTGGCCGAGTACGCCGCCAACGCCGCAGTCTCCTAGCTGGCCGCTATGGCGCGCCGGCCACGCAGAACACGTTGCCGTCCGGGTCGGCCAGCACCACCCACCCGAAGTCCGGGCCGGCGGTGTGCCGGCCCACCTCCACAGCGCCCGCGGCGATCAGACGGGCCGCGTCGCGGTCCTTGTCCGGCGAGTGCAGGTCCAGGTGCAGTCGGTTCTTCCCCGGTGCGGGGTCGGGCACCTTCTGGAAGCCCAGCCGCAGACCGGTTGCCAGCGTGACCATCACGAATTCACCTGCCGCCGCGACGGTCACCCGACCGTCGAGGGCGCGGGCCCACCACGCCGCCAGCGCTTCGGGGTCGGTGCAGTCGACCGTCACCATCGACACCTCCAGTGTCGGCGTGTCTCCGTTGCTCATCAGCGGTTCTCCTCTGTTCGTATATCGGTGTGCAGCACAGCCGTCTCGCTGCCCGGCTACGGGGTGAAGACGTCGGCGGCGTGGATGGTGTCGAGGTATTCGCGCACGGCCGCGATCAGCCCGTCGCGCAGGTCGAATACGCACACGATGCGGTTGTCGTAGTCCACGCCGGTCGCCGATCGGCCGGTGGTGTGAGTTTCCACCACGATCCGCTCCTCGGTTGCGGTCACCGAGGTGACGTCGACCCGCGGCCCGTCAGGCAGAGCCGTCGCGACCCGGCCCAGCATCGCCGGGAACTGCTCCCGGTCGTAGGTGCCCGCCAGGGCGAACCGCCCGCCGGGCCTACCGGGCACCGTCCAGGTGAAGTCCGGCGTCGTGCGTGCCAGTGCCGCCTCGATGTCGCCGGCGCCCAAGTCGGCGAAAAAGCCGCTCGCTGTGTCCATGTTCGTCTCCTGTGTGTTCGTCAGCGGTCGGTGATGCGGGTGTCGGCGACCGTTTCGGCGAACCCGACGCCGAACACCTCGACGGGATTGCGGAAGCCTGGGCGTACCTCGCTTTCCAGCACCCGGCGCGCGGCATGGACCGCGGCCAGCGGGGTAAAGGTGTAGCCGTTCACGGTGTCGAGCACTGAGCGCACGATCCGGCCGTCGCGTCCGGTGGCCTCCGCGGCCGCGTGATAGCGGTTTGCATCGCGTTGCTGCGCGCTGGGACCGTCGGGCAGGTCGGCCAGCGCCCCGTCGGGGAACGCGTCACCGGAGGCGTACACGTAGGTGTCGATGTTCGGGATACCGGTCGCCCGCCCAATGGTGATCAAGTCCGGCAGCGTAATCGGCGTGCACTCCACGTCGCCGAACCCGAAATCGAAGTGCCGCACCGCCTTCGGGTCCCCGGTGACCAGGTGTCCGTCGACGCGGTGCAGGGTCTCGGTGGTGAGGTTCTCGCTGGCGCTGATGGCCGAGCCCCGCGACATCGACCCCGCCACGTGCAGAGCGATCCGCAACCGCTGCGGCGCCTCGACGCGGGCGGCGGTGTGCGCGGCCAGACATCCCAGCATGGCCACACTGCCGCCGCTGCCCGGCAGGAGCATGACGCCCGCGGCGGTCGCGGCGGTGTCGAGGGTTTCGGCTAGCCGGTAGCTGTCCAACTCAGCGGCGATGTCGAGGTAGTGGGTGCTGGTGCGGATCGCCGCCTCCATCAGCGGCCGCGCCGTGCGCAGGTAGGGGCCGGCACAGTTCAGCAGCACCTCGACCTCGCTCAGTGCCGCGTCGACAGCAGGCCGATCGTCGACGGCGAAAACGGTGTATCGGTAACCCAATCGCTCGGCGAGAGCCGCGATCGTCTCGGCATGGCGACCACCCAGCACCGGGGTCAAACCGAGGTCGCGGGCATGCTCGGCGGCCATCGCGCCGGTGTAACCCGTGGCGCCGTATATCAATAACTCACCCATGTCAGTGCTGCCAGCTCTTGTAGACGAACTCCAGGCTGTAGCCGTCGGGGTCGAACACGTTGGCGGCGTAGTAGCGCGGGTCGTAGTGCAACCGCGGACCCGGTGACCCGTTGTCGGTTGCGCCCGCGGCGATCGCCGCGGCGTAGGCGGCGTCCACCTCAGCCTCACTGTCAGCGACGAACCCGACATGGGCGGCGCCACCGGCAGCGGCACCGCGGCGCAGCCAGAAGATCATCCGGCCGGTGTCGGCGTCACCGAGCCCGTAGAGGTCGGGGTGGCCGGGTGGCCCGTCCTTGCCGGCGTAGTCCAGCCGGGTGGTGATGCCCATCGGTGCCAGCGCGGCGGTGTAGAACGCAGTCGACGCCTGCGGGTCGGACACGGTGAGGAAAACGTGGTCGAGCACTTGGGGGTCCCCCTTCTAGATGATGTAGCCGCCGGCGACTTCGATGGTCTGGGCGTTGATCCACCGGTTGTCGTCCGACAGCAGGCTGGCGATCACGGTGCCGACCTCGTCGGGTTCTCCGACGCGACCCAGCGCAGTCTGCGCGGCCAGAACGGTCTCGAACTCGTCGGTCAGGCCGCCGCCCAGCTCGGTGCGGATCGGGCCCGGAGAGACGGCGTTGGCGCGAATTCCGCGCTCCCCGAACTCCTTGGCCTGATACCGGGTCAGCACGTCCAGCCCGCCCTTGAAGCTGGCGTAGGCCGCCACGCCCGGCGTCGCCACCCGAGTGGTCGAGCTGGTCATGTTGACGACGTGCCCGCCGTCGGCCAGCAGCGACAGCAGCGTCTGGGTCAGGAAGAACGGACCCTTGAGGTGCACGTTGAACAGGCCGTCGAACTGCGCCTCGGTCACCGAGGCGATCGGCGTGAACTCGCCGTAGCCGGCATTGTTGACCAGCCCGTCGAACTCCTCACGCTGCCACGTCGCACTCAGCGCCGCGCGCAGAGAATCCCGGAATTCGCCGAACGAGGCGACGTCGGCGACGTTGAGAGGCAACGCCACGGCGGTGCCACCGCCTGCGGTGATGTCGTCAACGACGCGCATCGCCGACTCCGGGCTGGCGTTGTAGGTGAGCACGACACCCATGCCCCGGTTCGCGCAGGCCCGCGCCGTGGCCGCGCCCAAGCCGCGGCTTCCGCCGGTGATGACGATGATCGTCATGAACGTTGTGTCCTTCCGTCGTGTGGCTGACGGAAATGAGTCAACGCCGCACGCGCATTGTGAAGAAGGGCGGAACTTCCTGGGTGCAGCGCACCCAGGATCAGCGGTCGTGCTGCGCGTGCTCCTGGCGGCGGGTGGCGCCCAGCGATCCCAACAGTGCCAGCGCGTCCGCGCTGGCCGATCCGGTGGCCGCGGTGGCCACCGTCAACTGCTGCCCCGGAGCGTTGTTGACGTCGAAGGTCTGAAAACTCAACTCGAGCAGCCCCACATCGGGGTGGCGGATCGCCTTGCGGGTCGCCGACAACCCGGCCACCCGCTGGTCGTCCCACATCGTCCGGAAGGCCTCACTGCGCTGATGGAGACGCTCCACCAGCTCGTTGACCTCGGGCACCGGTGGAACGAATCCCTGCGCCAGGCGCAGCGCGCTGACCGCCGCGCGGGCCACTTCATCCCAGTTGACGTAGTAGTCGCGTGCCACGGGGTCGACGAAGATCGCCGCGAGCATGCTGCTGTTGCGTCGTTGCAGGGGCGCGATCAGCGCTGCGGCAATGGGATTGGCGATCAGGACCCGAAACGACGCGTTGGTCACGTACGCGGCGGTGTGCTGGAACGCATCCATGGTCTGTAGCAGCTCGGGGCTGATCATCTCGTCGTGGCGGTCCACCCTCGGCGCCAGCCGGGCCAGGCGGAACGCGTGGTCGCGGGCATCCACCGTCATCCGCAGCGCCTCGCAGATCGAATCGAGTACCGGGGCCGACGGACTGCGTTCCCGGCCCTGCTCCAGCCGCGTGTAGTAGTCCGCGCTCACCCCAGACAGCACCGCGACCTCTTCGCGCCGCAGCCCGGCCACACGGCGGCCCGGTGCCGCCGGGAGCCCCGCGTCCTGGGGAGACACCCGCGCGCGCTGCGCGCGCAGGAATGCTCCGAGGTCACTCGACGACTCACCGGCTGACACCATGATGCGGACGGTACTCCCCGCAGTCCCGGTGCGGGCACTTCGGCGGAGCCTGCGGAGCCCGGAGAGGGGTCCGCCGTCTCCGTGACGTCCGCGGTTACGGACCCGTGGCGTCGGAGCCGGTGATGTCCGGGCGCTCACCGGCGGCCACGGTGACGGCACGCTGGTTTCGAAGCGGAGCCGGCGCTGCGCGGCGTCCCACAGATATCGGCCCTCAACTCGTCACTGTGATGCAACGCCAGGAATCTCTTCGGCAAGACACCCGCGGAACTTCACAGCCGTTGCATTGCAACACTTTTCCGCATCCTTGGGCGCAGCCTCGCGGTCTCACACATAGATTCGGCGGGCGGAAGTCATCCGACGCTGCGCTTCATCTGCCTACGCCGGTTCTGGAATGTCGCACTGACGCAGTAGGGACAACACGGGTTGACTGCATAGCGATTGTCGACTGCGCTGTTCACCACGCCCTAGAAGTTGGCGGTAACCACTCTCTGTTTCTCGATCGATCGCCTCGATGATTATGCAGAAACCGAAGATGCAGGGTTACCCGCATCATCCGAATCGACAGCTCTGCAAGGGATTTCATCGGTCGATAGTTGTTCTGTCCCGTAGTAGCTGCTCAAGGCTCAGAGATCCCCTACGCGATTGCAGGCGGAATCGGGGGCGCCGGCGGCGGTGGTGGCGGTACTGCGGGTCCACAGCAAATGAAACATCCGATGCCAGGCATTGGTGGAGGGCAAGGAGTTGCGGACGCCCCAGGCACGCCGGCCAGACAGGCAGTGGCGAGAAGGCCAGCTAAAAGCGCTTTCTTCATTGTTCCCCCGTTGTCATAGCCAGCTGCAAACTCGTACCTACTGGTCGACGTGCACAGCCGTTGAAAGTGAGCAAAGCCCTTTTACCATGACCGTGGATTCCCTGGCGCTGAAACGCCCTGGAATTTCGGAGGCTCCCCACCTGCAAGCGAGGATGCGAGAGGTGTGCCGAAGGGACAGTCCCCGTGAAACCCAAGACGCATCGATAGAGTGCCGAGGAGAACGCCACCGCGGCGCGGATGGTCCGCTCCTTGCGGCCTGAGCTGGGCACCGAGCAGGGCACAGTGCAGCGCGTGCTGCCAACTCGGCTACGGCCGCACCTGAGTCCGTCAGGCACGTCGATGAGCTCTGAGCCAGCTGCCTATGCCAAATTGCCTCACCACGCCACCCGCAACCTGTGAGACCACCGAACCCCACGCTGAGTCCAATTCTCACTTACATGGCCAACTGGCCATCGTGTGGACAATTAGAATGAGAATTGGCCATCAAACGTGAGAGGCCACAGCAGCCGAGCCCCTGATAGTGCTCCGAGTTCAGATGGGCGTCGAGTGCGGCACGGTCGGCGTACCGTTCGACCAGCACCAGGGTGGTGGGTTCGTCGATGCCCTGCATGACGTCGTAACCCAGGCAGCCCGGCTCGGCGCGGGAGCGCATGCTGAGCTGCGCGACAAGCGCCAGCACCGCATCGAGTTGCTCCTCGGCGACCCGCCAGCGGGCCACCACGACGAGCGGGGTAACCGTCGACATCATGCCTCGCGGCGAAGCGCGGCCACCAGCGCCTCACCCACCATGGACCCCGACTGGGGGTTCTGACCGGTGATCAGCCGCCCGTCGACCACCAGCTTCGGCTGCCACGGGTCGGTGGCCTCATACAGCGCGCCCTCGTCACGCAACGCGTTCTCCAGGTCGAACGGCACATCCTGGTCGGCGTAACCGTCCTCCTCGGCGTCCGAGAACGCCGTCAGCCGGCGACCCCGTACCAGCGGTGTGCCGTCCTCGAGGGTTACTCCGAGGAATGCCGACGGACCGTGGCAGACTGCGCTGACGATCATGCCAGCGTTCCAGGCGCTGCTGACGACGGCTTGGACGTCGGGGTTGCCGGTGATGTCGACCATCGGGCCCAGCCCGCCGGGAAAGAACACGGCGTCGTAGTCCAGGACGTCGACGTCGGCCAGCCGACGGCTTCGCGACAGCCGCCGATGGGCCTTGCTGTCGCGGAAGTCGACCTGTGACGCATCCTCGGCGTCGAATCCGTCCTCAGGCGGCGTGCCGCCCAAGGGAGAGGCGAATTCGACGGCGATGCCGGCCCGATCCAGAACACCGACGGGGTGGGCGATTTCGGGAAAGAAGTACCCGGTGGGCCGCTGATGAGGGCCGATCACGGCGGCGTTGGTGACGACGAACAACACGTACGGGACGCTCATGGCTTCCAATCTGGTTGGTGGGCTGCTTATGTGGTCGGTTGGTCAGTCGAATACCACGACCGCGCGCCCGACGATGTCGCCGCGGCCCAACGCTTCGAGGTTGTCGTTGATGTCGTCGAGCTTGACCGGGACGATGTGGTGTTTGATCAGACCCTGACTGGCCAGGGCCAGAACTTCCTGGAGGTCGTTGTGGTTGCCCCAGAACGACCCGAAGTACGACTTCTCGCCACTGACGAACGGAAAGATCGGAAGCTCCACCCGATCGCCCATCAGGCCGACCTGGGACAGGGCACCCTCGGTCGCCAAGATGGTCGCCGCCAGGCCGAGCGACTCCACGGAGCCGGCGCAGTCCAGCACCGCGTCGACGGTGCGCCTGCCGGTGAGGTCTTCGAGTTCGTTCTGGACGTCCTCGGAGGTCTTGTCGCGCACGTTCACCGTGTGGTGGGCCCCGTATTCCGTTGCCACCTCCAATTTTTCGTCGCTGCGGGCGAAGCCGAGCACTGTCGCACCGCCTCCCAGCAGCCGAGCGTATTGAACCGCGTAGCCGCCGAGGCCGCCGATTCCGTTGACGACGACTGTCCGCCCTGCTCCCAATTTTCCGGCGTCGCGGAGCTTCTTCATGCCGCGGTATGGGGTGATACCGGCGTCGGTCAACGGGGCGAGATACTGCGGATCGTGATCTGGCTGATCGGCCATCGAGATCACATGGTCGAAGGGGGCGACCATGTATTCGGCGAATCCGCCGTTGGGGCCGAAGCCGACCAACTGGCCGTTGCCACACAGTTGCTGATTGCCTTCGTGGCATTGCCGGCAGGTGCCATCACCCCAGTTCGGGTCGACCACCACCAGATCGCCCTCGGACAACCCCGCCGACTTGGGCACATCAGCGCCCAACTCGGCGACGGTGCCGGCCACCTCGTGCCCCGGAATGAACGGGAAGTCGACCGGCAACCCGTCTCGGAAGTATCCGTCCAGGAGTTGATAGTCACTGCGGCACATGCCGGTAGCGGCGACCTTGACCAGAACGTGGTTGCGGCCGACCTCGGGAACAGGGACTTCGTCGATCTCCAACGGCCGGTGGTAGTCGTGCATCCGTGCTGCCCGCATCTGCATGATGTTCTCCTCCACGGTTCTCGTATGCCGCCCGTCAGCTGGTTCCAGCAAACCGCACCTTCGTCGACCGTGGTATCGCATTCCTGCTCGATGTGTGCCCATTCCCGCCCGCTGAGCGCGCGACATCGGCGGAACTGGCGGATTTGGGTATGCGGGAATGCAGAAATGCCAAGACCGTTTGGATCGGCTCACCCGCCGACGGCGACTAGCCTCGACGGTAACGAAGGAGCACAACGATCATGACTGAAACAGCGACACCCGCAGCGGCCGCCGGCACCATCGCGATCGGCGGCGACCTGAGCGTGAACCGGCTGGGCTTCGGCTCCATGCGACTGACCGGCAAGGGCATCTGGGGCCCGCCGGCCGACCATGACGAGTGCATCCGAGTGCTGCGGCGTGCGGTCGAACTCGGCGTCGATTTCATCGACACCGCCGACTCCTACGGGCCGTACGTCGCCGAAGAGTTGATCCGGGAAGCTCTGCATCCCTACGACGGAGTCGTGATCGCCACCAAAGCCGGGCTGTTGCGCACCGGCCCCGACGAATGGGTTCCCCTGGGCAACCCCAGCTATCTGCGCCAGGAAGTCGAGATGAGCCTGCGTCGGCTCGGCGTCGAACGCATCGACCTCCTTCAGCTGCACCGGGTGGACCCGAATTATCCGCTCGCCGATCAGGTCGGCGAGCTCGCGACGATGAAGGACGAAGGCAAGATCCGCCACGTCGGCCTGTCCGAGGTGAGTGTGGAACAGCTGCGCGCTGCCCAGGAGGTCACCCCCATCGTCTCGGTGCAGAACCTGTTCAACCTGACCAATCGATCCGCCGAACCGGTGCTCAACGAGGCGGAAGCCACCGGTATCGCCTTCATCCCGTGGTTCCCCCTCGCTGCGGGACCGCTGGCGGCCACCGAGGGCGGCCCACTGAGCTCCCTGTTCGCCGACCACGACGCGACTCCGTCCCAGCTGGCGCTGGCGTGGTTGCTCAGGCGATCGCCGGTCATGCTTCCGATCCCCGGCACGTCACGGGTGGACCACCTGGAAGTGAACGTGGCCGCCGCCGGTATCGAACTCACCGACGCCGAGTTCGAGGCCATCGACAATCTCACCCTCTGAGCAGACGGACATCCGTCGCGCCGGATCAAGCTTGGGACGGTGCGTCTCAACTTTGCCTGTGCGCAACGGCTTTTCAACTGCCGGACCGCCTGAGTAGTCGGCACGCCGGTAGCCGCCAACAGCGTCGGCAAGGCGCGGGCCGGTGCCGTGCCATGCCGGAATTTGGCACGGCGCGCGGCCTGCTCATTCGCCGCTGGCCACCTCGGATGCCGCCGGGGCGCATGCCCGTTGCCGGAGCTCACCCAGCACCCGCACGACCACCTTCGCGGCGAGCCACAGCGCCACCTGATCGTCGTCGGACAGGGTCGGCAACAGCTTGTCGATCCGCTGCCGGCGGATCTCGCCCCGCCCCTCCCACAACCTGCGGCCCGCGTCCCCGAGCATGACCAGGGAGGCCCGGCCGTCGTTAGGGTCGCTCCAGCGTTCCAGCAGTCCTTGCCGTTCCATCCGCTGCACCAATTGGGTCATCCCGGACTGACTGGCACCCTCGGCGGACGCCAGCGCCGTCAGCCGCAACGGCCCTTCCCGATAGAGCCGATTGAGCACCAACGCCGCACTCGCGCTGAGGTCTTCGCGGTCGATGAGATACCGCCAGGTCAGGTCGTTGGTGAGGTCGATCATCTCGGAGACTGCCTGTGCACCGTCGAGCGCGGCTGGATCCATGACCACTTTATATCACTTACATGATAGAAATCGGCGGCCGCTCGACGGGATGTCGCCATCGGTGACGCATTTTATTCCCAATTCGTGCACATATTTTCGCGACTCGTAGCCTCGGTTCCACTCACAGCAAGTTCACAGCGGTTGAGCAGTCCATCCTGTATGCGATATAAATCGCTTCATGGCCGTGGACGTACGAGGTGCTTCCCCAGGTGCCGGCGGATGAGCCGGCGTTCCACGGGCCGGACCCTGCTGGAGCGGACGTGGCTGGTGCTGGTCACCGTCGTCGCCGTGAGCCTGGGCGCGGTGTGCATGTGGAAGGTGCACCAGTCGTCGGCCCCGGGCCCGGTGCTGGCCGTCAATCCACCACAAGCCCCGAGGAATTCGTTCCCAAACAACTGACCTACGAGCTGTCCGGTGACGTCGGCACCGGCGGCATCCTCGACTACATCGACATCGACGGGCATCCCCACAAGGTCGACATCACCACGTTGCCCTGGTCGCACACCGAGACCACCACCCTCACCGTGGTCTCCGGCAGCATCTCGGCTCAGGTTCACGGCGGTGAAGTGCACTGCCGGATGCTGGTCAATGGTGTCGTCAAGGACGAGCAGTCGGCCGCCCGCCAGGACGCCGACGTCACCTGCCGGGTGAAATCCGCGTGAGCGCACATCGCGCGGGACGACCGTTCTTCGCCAGAACGGTTCGACTGCTAGCCATTCCGATCATCGTCTTCTGGGGCCTGGTCGCGGTCACCACCAACACGTTCATCCCGAAAGTGGAGGACGTCGCCGCCGAGCTCGCCGGGCCGATGATCCCCACCTATGCCCCGTCGCAGGTGGCCATGCTGCGCATCGGGGAGAAGTTTCACGAATCCACCTCAACCAGCCTGACCATGGTCGTGTTCGAGGCCGACCGCCCTCTCGACGACGGCGATCACCGCTACTACGACGACCTGATGCAGCGCCTCAAGAACGACACCGGCCACGTGCAGTACGTGATGGACTTGTGGGGCAAGCCGATCACCGCAGCCGGCGCGCAGAGCGTCGACGGCAAAGCCACCTTCGTGCTGCTGAGACTGGCCGGTGACATCGGCCAGATCGAAGCCAACCGCTCCGTCGACGCGGTGCGCGCGATCGTCGAGAACGACACTCCGCCACCCGGACTACACGTCTACGTCAGCGGAGCGGCGCCGCTGGCATCGGACACACTGTCCATCGCCAACGCCAGCCTGAACAACATCACGATTGTCACCATTGCGCTGATCATCGTCATGCTGCTGCTCGTCTACCGCTCACCCAGCGCCCTGCTGGTGCCGCTGGCCAGCGTGTTGTTCGAGATGCTGATCGCCAAGGGGGTGGTCTCCACCCTCGGGCATTTCGGCGTGATCCCGCTGTCGTCATTCGCCGTCAACATGGTGGTCTCGCTGACCCTGGGCGCCGGGACTGATTACGGAATCTTCCTGCTGGGCCGCTACCACGAGGCGCGGCAAGCCGGTGAGAGCCGCGAAGACGCCTACTTCACCGCCTACCGCGGGGTGTCGCCCATCATCATCGGTTCGGGCCTGACCATCGCCGGCGCCGGCTTCTGTCTGAGCTTCGCGCGACTGGACTACTTCCACACCATGGGGCCCGCGGTGGCGATCAGCATGCTGTTCACCATCGCTGCCGCGCTGACCCTGGGCCCGGCGATCTTGACCGTCGGCAGTCTGTTCGGGCTGTTCGACCCCAAGCGGCCGACGCGGGGCCACCTTTACCGACGGATCGGTGCCAGCGTCGTGCGCTGGCCCGTCCCGATCCTGGCGGCCAGTTGTGCCATCGTCATGATCGGCGCCATCTTCGTGCCGACCTATCAGGTGAACTACGACGACCGCCAGTACCAACCCACCGATGGGCTCGCGAATCAGGGCTTCGAGGCCTCGGACCGGCACTTCGCGCCCAGCAAGTTGTTCTCCGAGATGCTGATGGTCGAGTCGGACCACGACATGCGCAATTCCGCCGACTTCATCTCGCTGGACCGGGTCGCCAAGGCGCTGATCCGGCTGCCCGGTGTCGCCATGGTGCAGAGCATCACCAGGCCGCTCGGCCGGCCACTGGACCGCGCCACCATCCCGTACCTGTTCACCACCCAGGGCAGCGGCAGCGGGCAGCAGCTGCCGTTCAACCAGCAGCAGAATGCCGACACCGACGAACAGGCCCAGATCCAGGCCGACTCGGTGACGGTGCTGGCCAAGACGATCGACCTCACCCAGAAGATGGCCGACGAACTGCACGCGACCGTGCTGACCATGGAGAACCTCCAGCAGGTCACCGATCAGGTCAACGCCGACATCGCCAATCTCGACGACTTCATGCGACCGCTGAAGAACTACTTCTATTGGGAACCACACTGTTTCGATGTCCCGATCTGTTGGGCGTTCCGGTCGCTGTTCGACGGGCTCGACGGAATCGACGCGCTCGACGCCCAAATCGCCAACGCCGTCACCGATCTGCAGGCCGTCGACCGGCTACTCCCCCAGCTGATCAGCCAGCTGAAGGTGATGATGGACAACACCCAGGCGTTGCAAGCGGTGATCGTGCACTCCTACGGCCCGGCGCACCTGCAGTCCACCCAGACCGACCAGACCTTCGACGACCTGATCAACGTGGGCAATGACTTCGACAAATCCCGCAGCGACGACTTCTTCTACATGCCCAGGGAGGCATTCGACAACGACGACGTCAAGACCGGCATGCAGTTGATGATGTCGCCGGACGGCAAGGCGGCCCGGTTCATCGTCACTCATGAGGGCAACGCGATGGGGCCCGAGGGCATCGCGCACGTCGACGCATTTCCCGAGGCCATCAAGATCGCGCTGAAGGAAACCTCGTTGGCGGGGGCCAAGATCTACATCGGCGGCGCGGGGTCGAACAATAAGGACATCAAGCTCTACGCCGCATCCGATCTGCTGATCGTGGCGATCGCCGCCTTCATCCTGATCTTCCTGATCATGCTGTTCCTCACCAGGAGTCTGATCGCCGCCCTGGTCATCCCCGGTACGGTGGCTTTCTCGTTCGCCGGTGCATTCGGACTGTCGATTCTGGTGTGGCAGCATCTGATCGGTCTACATCTGCACTGGCTCGTGCTGCCGATCACGTTCATCATCCTGGTCGCGGTCGGCTCGGACTACAACCTGTTGCTGATCGCCAGGGTCAAGGAGGAGATCGGTGCGGGATTACACACCGGGCTGATCCGGGCGCTCGGTAGCACCGGCGGCGTGGTCACGTCGGCGGGTCTGGTGTTCGCGTTCACCATGCTGGCCATGCTGGCCAGCGATCTGCGCACCATCGGCCAGGTGGGTTCGACGGTGTGCATCGGGTTGTTGCTGGACACCTTGGTCGTCCGGTCGTTCATCGTGCCGTGCCTGATGCGGCTACTCGGGCCGTGGTTCTGGTGGCCGACCCTGGTGCGCACCCGTCCGCGCCGGCAACCATCGGACTTCGGAGTGAAGGTATGAGCGTGTGGGCAGTTCTGTCGATCGTCGCCTTCACGCTGGTGATGGTGTTCGCGGCGACCGCCGGGGTGTACGTCAGCCGGTTGGTGCGGCGACCCGCGCAGCCGATCGGCGACGAACTGCAGGCCATCCCGAAGGTGCTGGCGAAGGTACGCAAGCGCGAACCGATGACCGAGGAGGAACTGGCGCTGGCCCGGCAGGCGATCTCGGACCGGGGCTCGTTCATGGCGTTGTGTATTCCGTTGACCATCTTCAGCATCGGATGCTTCTACGTGTTCGGCAGTCTCGAGCATCTGCACGGCGCAACCCCGTCGGAGCGCACCTTTCTCGGCGTCATCCCGATGTTCACCTCGACGAACCTGGGGATCCGGATGCTGCGCAGCGCCAGCCTGAAGCGGCGGCTGCCGAAATAGCTCAGGACGCCTGCCGGTCGAGCCACTCCGAGATAGCCCCCACGGCGTCTCGGTAGAAGATGCGATACGGACGGTCGGCGACGTAGCCGATGTGCGGGGTGGCGATGACGTTGGTGAGCGCACGAAGCGGGTGCTGGGCAGGCAGCGGCTCGATATCGAACACGTCGAGCGCGGCCGCGGCGATGGTTCGGGTTCGCAGCGCCTCGACCAGTGCCGCCTCCTCGACGATCGGACCACGAGAAGTGTTGACCAGCAACGCCGTTGACTTCATCAGTGCCAGCTCCGGGGCCCCCACCAGGCCGGTGGAACGCTCGCTGAGCTTCATGTGGATGGTCAGGACGTCGGAGCGGCCGAACAACTCCTCTTTGGCGACGTACTCCGCCCCTAGCTCCGCCGCGGCCTGGGCGGTGAGATTCTGGCTCCAGGCGATGACCCGCATGCCGAAGGCCTCGCCGATGCGGGCCACCCGGGCGCCGATCCGCCCGAGCCCCAGGATGCCCAGGACGCGCCCGGACAATTCTGTCCCCACCGACACCTGCCACCCGCCGGTGCGTACCGAGACGCTCTCGGCCACCAGGTCGCGGGCGCCGGCGAGGATCAGCGCCCAGGTCAGCTCCACAGTCGACGCGACCGAGCCGCCGGTGGTCCCGACGTAAATACCGTGGTCCTCGGCGGCGGCCATGTCGATGGCCGCGTTGAACGGGCCCGTCGAGGCGATCATCTTCAGCCGAGGCAGGCGTTCGATGATGCTGCGCGGCAGCGGTGTTCGCTCCCGCATCACCATGATGACGTCGAACGGGGCCAGTCTGGTGACCAACTCGTCTGGATCGAAGATGTGGTCGTTGAAGACGGTGATGTCAGCGCGGCTGCTCACCGGCGACCAGTCGGCCATCTCCAATGCGACGTTCTGGTAGTCGTCGAGGACTGCGACCTGTGGCCGTGGCACCGACGTCATGCCAGCTGGCCGATGAATTCGTCGGCGGTCATCGGCCGGGAGAACATCGGATAGTCGTACTTGAGCGCGTTCTCGTGCTCCTCGATCGAGGTGGCCGCGACGCAATCGCTCAACGTGATGACCTGGTAACCGTTTTCGTAGCCGCTGCGCATGGTCGACTCGACGCAGCAGTTGGTCAAGAAACCGCCGAGGGCGATGGTGGTGATTCCCTTGGACCGCAGAATGAAGTCCAGGTTGGTGCTGGCAAAGGTGTCCAGGCCACGCTTGCCCTCAACCAGGATGTCGCCGTCGGCGGGCGCCAGTTCGTCGACGATCGCGGCGCCCCACGAACCCTTGACAAACGCGTTGCCGTCGACGACACCCTTGAGGATGCCGTACGGATGATTGGTGATCTCGCCGTAGCCTTCGGCGAACGTGATCGGGGCGTGCATGACCGTTGCGCCGGCTTTCCGCGCGGCCTCCACCACGGCGCGGGTGTGGGCGAGCATGTCGGTCTGCTGCATCACCTCGCTGACCGCCTCGTGCAGCACTCCACCGTCGGTGGTGAAGTCGTTCTGGTACTCGATCAGCACAACAGCAGTGGTCTTCGGGTCAATCGTCATGACCGCAGGCTAATCCGATCGGCACTACAGTCAACGGTTAGTGACCCTATTCAGCCACGCCGCGACCGCCGCGCTGCTTGCCGATGGCAGCGGGCCGGAACGATTCGGCGTGGTGGTCGGGAGCCTGGCGATCCCCGTCATCGGGATCATCCTCCTCGTCGTCGGGCTCTACGAACGGTCCAAGGCTCGGCGGGCCCGGCCACCGTATCCAGCTCCCCCGCCGTGGCCGCCGCCGGCGGGTTATCCACCCCCCTATCCCGGCACGGCGCCACCCGGTTACCCGCCGCCGTATCCCGGCGCCTTCCCACCCGGTGGATATCCACCGGTTCCACCACCGAAAACGACCGCGGGTCGCGGCCTCATCATCGCCGGCTCAATTCTGGTCGGCGTCACGGTGGTCGGCACCGTCGCCCGCACGGCATCGGGATTGGGTGACACACCGGCATCCGATACAGCGGCGCCGCCGGTCGCCATGGGCCAGTGCATCACCGGTTCGGCCATGTCCTCGGGACTGATCCGGGAGAAGGACATCGCCGACTGCGCCGACCCGAACGCTGTCTTTGAAGTAGCGAGCATCGGCGGCGCGGATGCGAGCTGCCCGGACGGCAGAAAGGTCGACACCCGCTTCGCGCGCTGGACCAATCAGGCGGCCACCGTGTGTTTCATCCCCAATCTGGCGACCGATCACTGCTATCGGACCGTCAAAGGCCAGCCGACACAAGCCAATCCATACCGAAGCGACACGATCGAGCTCGTCGAGTGCGCCGACAGTTCCGCCGAGTTCGCAGTGGTGCGTCGCGCCGACACCGTGAACTTCGGGCTGTGCCCGTCAGGCACCAACCAGATCCTGTTCACCACGCCCGCCCGGACCTACTGCACCGCACCGGCACGCTGACCACGCCGCGTTCGACACGCGATGTGGCGGCGTCGAGCAGGTTTCGCGCGCGATGAGCGGATTGGTTGTCGACCACGCAACCGCCCGCGAGCAGGCCAATCCCGACCGGAGCGCGCTCGACTGCGCTCGCACCGCCCGTCGGCGGACGCGATTGCTGCAAGACTCTGCACCGTTCACGGGTCCTCCTCGCCGGGGACCGCTGGCCTACGAAGATCGTGAGAGCGTCTGATGTCGGTGAAGCTGCACTGGTTCCTGCCCACCTACGGCGACAGCCGGTTGATCGTCGGCGGCGGCCACGGCACCCCCGCCGGGGCGGCCCACAGCGACCGCGACGCCTCGATCGACTACCTGGCCTCGATCGTGCGGGCGGCGGAGAAGTTTGGCTTCACCGGAGCGCTGATCCCGACCGGCGCCTGGTGTGAGGACGCCTTCATCACCGCGGCCCTGCTCGCCCGCGAGACCACGTCGCTGGGCTTCCTGGTCGCCTTCCGACCCGGTCTGGTCAGTCCGACGCTCTCGGCCCAGATGGCCGCCACGTTCGCCCGGCACGCCCCCGGCCGCATCCTGCTCAACGTGGTGGTGGGCGGCGAAGCCCACGAGCAGCGGGCGTTCGGCGACCACCTCGACAAGGACGCGCGCTATGCCCGCGCCGACGAGTTCCTCGACGTGGTGCGCCGGCTCTGGCGCGGTGAGACGGTCACCGCGCACGGCGAACACATCAGCGTGGAGGGGGCCGCCCTGGCCGTTCCTCCGGACCCGGTGCCGCCGCTGTATTTCGGCGGCAGCTCGGCTGCCGCCGGCCCGGTTGCTGCACGGCACGCCGACGTGTACCTCACCTGGGGAGAGCCACCGGCAGCCGTGCAGCAGAAGATCGACTGGATCCGCTCACTGGCCGCCGTCGAAGGCCGCGACGTCCGGTTCGGAATCCGGCTGCACACCATCTCGCGCGACGACGCCGGTGCGGCGTGGGCACAGGCCGACAAACTCGTGGCCGCCCTCGACGAAGAGACCGTCCGCTCGGCCCAGGCCGGCCTGCACCGCAGCCAGTCCGAAGGGCAGCGCCGGATGCTCGCCCTGCACGAAGCACACCGGGCCGACGGCTCCTGGCATGACGCCCGCAGCCTGGAGGTCGCGCCGAACCTGTGGGCCGGAGTCGGCCTGGTGCGCGGCGGCGCCGGCACCGCCCTGGTCGGCAGCCACACCGAGGTGGCCGATCGGATCGCCGAGTACGCCGACATCGGCATCGACGAATTCATCTTCTCCGGCTACCCGCATCTGGAGGAGCTGTACTGGTTCGGCGAAGGCGTCATTCCGATTCTGCGCGAGCGCGGCCTGTTCGATGGGTCAGCCGCCGACGTAGTGGTCCCGGCGATACCGTTCGTCGGCGCCGCACGCTGATCCTTGTGGGGTTCGGAAACCGGTGCGAGCGGGAATACTGGAGCCATGACCGACGTTGACCGCCCCGTGACTGAACAAGCCGAGATGAGCCCCACCGATTGGGTGCGCGAGCAGACCGAACAGATTCTGAAGCAGGGCACCACCGACGGCGTCCATATCATGGACCGCCCGGTCGTCCTGTTCACCACGACCGGTGCCAAGTCCGGCAAGAAGCGCTACGTGCCGTTGATGCGCGTGGAAGAGAACGGCCGCTACGCCATGGTCGCGTCCAAGGGCGGCGACCCGGCGCACCCGTCGTGGTATTTCAACGTGAAGGCCAACCCGACCGTCACGGCCCAGGACGGCGAGAAGGTGGTCACCCTGACCGCCCGTGAGGTCTCCGGCGAGGAGCGCGACCACTGGTGGAAGCTGGCCGTGGAGGCCTACCCGCCCTACGCGGAGTACCAGACCAAGACCGAGCGCCAGATCCCGGTCTTCGTCCTGGAGTAACACCGGCGGCCCGGGCCTCGGCATTACCATTGCGCCCATGCCGGGTCCCCTCTCCCGTCAGGCGTTCGTCCGCCGAGCCCTGCTGGGGGTTGCCGGGGCCGCGTTGCTCGGCTCCTGCCGGTCGGTCGTACCGCCGGCGGAGTCGAAGCCGGCCGACTGGACGGGCCTTGCCAGTCAGCTCACCGGACGACTGGTCCTACCGTCGAGCGCCGACTATGCGGCGGCAAAAAGCGTGTTCAACACGCGCTTCGCCGGCTCGACCCCCGCGGCGGTACTCGCCGCGGCCTCGGTCGACGACATCCAGCGGGCCATGGAATTCGCCGCGGCACACCAGATCGGCATCAGCGTCCGCGGCGGCGGACACTCCTACATCGGCGCCTCGTCCCTCGACGGCACACTGGTGCTCGACTTGCGCCGGCTTCCCGGGCCATCTGACGGCGGCGCCACACCCGGTGAGGTGATGGTGGCGCCGGCGTCCGACCTCGATTCGGTCCAGGCGGGCCTTGCCACGCACGGCAGGTCGATCCCGTCGGGTAGCTGCCCGACGGTCGGTGTCGCGGGTCTGACGCTCGGCGGAGGGCTCGGTTCGGACGCGCGGCTGCACGGACTGACCTGCGACGCACTGGTGTCGGCGTCGGTGGTGCTACCCAGCGGCGAGGTGGTGACCGCCGCAGCCGACGAACACGCCGATCTGTTCTGGGCACTGCGCGGTGGTGGCGGCGGAAACATGGGTGTGGTCACATCTTTGACGTTGCGCACCTTCCCGGCGACCGACCGCGACGTGGTGACGCTGGCCTTCCCGATGGACTCGGCCGCCACTGTGCTCACCGGCTGGCACGACTGGATACAGGGGGCCGAGCGCACCATCTGGGGCATGGTCAACATCACCGTCGGCGGTGGGCCGGGACACTGCACCGTCATCCTCGCCACACCACCGCGCACCGGAGCCGCCATCGCACGCCAAATGCTCACCGCGGCCGGGTTGCAGGCGATCTCGACCCGCACCCAGACGCTGAGCCGCATCGACTTCCTGCACTACTTCGAAGGTGGCGCGGCCGCTCGGGTGCCGCGACCATTCGTCGCCGGATCCGACATTATCGGTGAAATGACCTCGGCTGCTGCGGATTCCATCGTCACCGCACTGTCAGCGTGGCCGCAGTCGGTGGGCTCGGCTACCGCGGTGGTGGAATCGCTGTCCGGCGCGGTCGACGACGTCGATCCCACCGACAGCGCCTTCCCGTGGCGGCGGCAGGCCGCATCGGTCCAGTGGTACACCGAGGCCACCTACCCGTCCGCCGGTCAATGGTTGGACGACGCACACCGATCGGTGAGCTCGGCATCGGTGGGCAACTACGTCAACTACCCGGAAGCCGGCGTTTCACTGCAGCGCTATCTCGGCCCGAATACCGGTCGATTCAACGGGATTCGCCGCAAGTACGATCCGGACCAGGCGATCCGCTCCGGCATCTACGACTGAGTCCGGCGCCGACATCAGTGTCTTCGCGACACCGCGCCGCCGTGAGTTGATCAGACCGTTGCCGCCGTGAGGTGATCGCGAGCAGCTTCGACGAATTCGGCTACCAGAGGGTTGGGATCCCCCATCCGGGTGGCGATCACGACCCTGCTCGCAGGCAGACCTTCCACCGGAACGGTAACCAGGTCAGGGCGCAGCGAGCTGCGCCGGTCACCGATCGGTATCACCCCGATCGCCTGGCCGCTGGCGATGAGTTCGACTCTGTCCTCGTAGCTTTCCGGGATCGGCATGGCCGACATCGGACCCGGGTGGCTGGGTCGGTAGGAGTCAGTCGGGTAGATCGCTCGGGTGCCGCCGTGTGGGCACAGCAGGGACTCCTCGCCGGCGAAGTCGGCCGGCGACACCGAGGCCCGGCCGGCCAAACGATGACCGGCCGGCACTACCAGCATTCGCGGCTCCTCGTAGAGCACGGCCACGCGCGCGCCGGTGGTATCGAAGAACAGCGGATCGCGGGCGACCAGCGCATCAAGCTGGCCTTCGGAGAACACCTTCTCCTCATGGCATTCCAGATGGTGGGTGGCGATCTCGGCCTGTGGATGCCGGCGGCGCAATTCGCGCACGGCCGGGGTGATGACGAGGTCTTCGACGTAACCGACGATGAGCTTGCCGACGGGCGCGTAGGCGCGGGCGATCAACGCGGCCTCACGGGCAGCCCGAAGGAGAGCGTGGGCGTGCGGAAGAAACGCCTTGCCGGCCTCGGTGAGCTGGCTGCCCTGCGGGGTGCGATCCAGCAGCCGCACGCCGAGCCGGTCCTCCAGTCGCAGAATCTGCCGACTCAGCGCGGGCTGTGCCAGGTACAGCTCGGCGGCAGCCCGACCGAAGTTCAGATGCTCGGCGACAACCGTGAAATACCGCACCAGCCGCAGCTCGAGGTCGATTCCGAGATCGTTCACCGGGCAAGCCTCATACAGACTGCCAACTCGTGTTGCAGCGGGCCCTATTCCGCATCATGCCGTTTCGGTATGGCGGGATTCCGAGCAGGTCTTGGACAGCTTCGCTCACCCACCGAAGACTCGAACCTACGACGAGAGAGGAATGGACAGCGTGGGGCGATACGACGGTAAGCGCGTAGTGATCACCGGCGGGACAAGCGGAATCGGGTTGGCCACGGCCAAGGCGCTGACCGCCGCCGGCGCTCGCGTTCTGGTCACCGGTCGCACACCGGCTTCGCTGGCCGCGGCGGAGACGGAACTGCGACCGGCGGGCATCGTGCTGGCCAATGATGCAGTCACCGATATCGAGACCCTGGCTGAGCGCGCGGCCGCGGAATTCGGCAGCGTCGACCTGTTGGTGCTCAATGCGGGCATATCACTCGGAGCGTCCGTCGCCGACACCAGCGAGGCAGCCTACGACGAGGTCTTCGCCGTCAACGCAAAAGCGCCCTTCTTCACGCTCCAGAGATTTCTGCCGCTGATGCCGCCTGGCAGTGCCGTCGTGCTCACGACCTCGGTGAGCAACCGAAAAGGTATCGCGTCAACGAGTGTCTATTCGGCGACCAAGGCGGCACTGCGGTCGATGACGCGGACATTCGCGCGTGAACTGATCGACCGGGGTATCCGGGTCAACGCGGTATCCCCGGGGCCGGTCGACACCGGAATCCTGGAACGATCGATGCCGGCCGAGGCGGCACGAGAATTCCTGTCGCAGATCAAGGCCGACAACCCCATGCACCGATTCGCCGAACCGTCCGAAGTGGCCAAGGCAATCATCTTCCTGGCGTTCGAAGCGACCTACACGACCGGCGCGGAACTGCCGGTCGACGGCGGCGCGTCTCAGCTATGAGCAGCTGAACACGTCGCCGTGCAACACCTTCGAGCGCGCCGCGCGTCAGTGCGCGGCGGCAAACGCCTCGACGACCTCGGCCTTGATGCGGCCGCGTTCGGCCACCTCGTGGCCGTTGTTGCGGGCCCATTCGCGAATCGCGGCCATCTGGTCGGCGGAGCGGTGCCCGTTGCCGTTGGTCTTCGACCGGCCGTTGGAATTCGACCGCCGCGCCCGGCCGCGACTCGACGCCTTCGTCGCGCCGTCGCCGTTGCGACGGGCACGCACCGCGCCGTTCGCCTTTTCGCCGGCTTCGATATAGGGCTTCAGCGCCTTGGCGAACTTCGCAGCATTCGATGACGACAGGTCAATGTGGTACGCGACGCCACGGAATGAGAATTCAATCCGCTCGCCACCACCATCGGGAATCTCCGTCCCGTCGATGTCGTCAATCAGCTGCCGCACAACGCGCTCGGCCATAGTCAAATTCCTTCGTCGCAATCCCCGACGTTTATACGTCTGCGACCACTCTACAGCCCGAGCGCGCGTTCGCTTCAACGTAATCGCACTACGTCACAATCCTGCACAGTCTGCAGTTTCCGACTCGAACGCGGTCGGGGTGGGCGAAACGCCGATGCATCGCGGTCGCCGACCGTCGTGGGCTACCGTCCCCGCGCTGACCTCGCCACCTCCACCAGTGTCCCGGATCTCATACTGCGACCACGCATTACACCCGCGAAATCGCCGAAAACGTCCGCGACGGACCGGGCTTCGAGTGCAGGAGTTCAACGAGACTGAAACAGGTTACAGTCAACTATTTCACGGCGACGGCCCGCCCTCATGAACTGCAGTTTTACTCCCATATCGCTGCGCTTGGCGGGGAAGAGGCATTCATCCGCAAAATTGACGCGGCCGTGAGACGGGCTCTTGATAATCGACGCCGTCGTTAATCAATTGACATTCCGGGTGGTCCATCCCCGAGCTTTCCCCGAAACGTCGACTCTCCTATTTCGAATATTTCAATTCGGGGTGGAGTCCAGGATCCGGCAAATCAGGAATTTTTGAGAACGTCACCTGCCAGCCGTCGCGGATGTGGCGGTCGTAGGGCGGCTCCGTCGAATCACGGTGTCACCGACACCGCTGCGTCCCGCTCCCGAGCGGGTCGAATCGGCTGACCGGAGCTCGGGTCAGCCCGGTTCTCACCGACTACGTCGCCCCGATGACCGAAAGCAGCTGAAGTCTTTCGTAACTTTCACTGCCCGGCACCGCGGTGTAGACCAGCAGTGCATGCGACTCGTCGGGGTCCAACAAGACCTGACAATTCAGCTCGAGCAGCCCGACAACCGGATGCTGGTAGCGCTTGACTTCCCGCGGACGGATACCGACCTCGTGGCGTGTCCACAGCGCACTGAAATCCTCGCTCTGGCCCATCAGCGATTTCGCGAGCCAGGCGGCTTTGGAATCGGGCCCCCGCAGAGCCACCACACTCCGAAGGCCGGAAACGTACATCCGCGAGTAGAACTCGTGGTCCTCGCGTGGGTGGATGGCCCGCGCTGTCGGGTCGGTGAACCACCGATACCCGATGCTCCGCGACGGGCCGGTGTAATGCGACAAATCGCCGACCAGTGCGACACCGAGCGGAGTCTGCCGCAGGGTCTCCCCTAATTCGGTGACGATCTCGGCAGGAGTGTCGGTGAGCCGGTCGAAGATCCGCAGCATGCCGGGGCTGATGTGGTCGCCACCGGCGCCGCGGGCGGGCGGCTGGTGACCGGCCAGGCGGAAGAGGTGGTCGCGCTCGTCCCGGGACAAGTGCAGCCCTTGGGCGATCGAGGCAATCATCTGCTCCGAAGGATGGGGGCCCTGCCCTCGCTCCAGCCGGGAGTAGTAGTCCGTCGACATGTGGCACAGTGCGGCGACTTCCTCCCGCCGGAGCCCGCTTGTCCGGCGGCGTTGCCCGCGCGGCATTCCGACATCCTCGGGCTGCAGCACCGCCCGGCGACGGACGAGGAAGTCCGCCAAGCCCTCTCGATCGAGCATGAGCCATTGTCTCCCGACTGGTGGGGCCCAGCCACTGACTGTCAGACCGTGGATAGAACCACGCCGACCGGCGATTCTCGTCGTCATACGCCATTGGGGCGGGATGAAACGAACAAGGAGCGGGCTCATGCCGCGAGGACAGTACGACGTCACAATCGCCGACCTGCACGGCAGGCGGGCCGTGGTCACGGGCGCCAGCGACGGCATCGGACTGCGCATCGCGGCGCGACTCGCCGGCGCCGGCGCGGAGGTGATCCTGCCGGTGCGCAACCAGCACAAGGGTGCGGCGGCCGCCGCCGCGATACGCGCTCAACATCCCAGCGCGCGAGTGTCGTTAGCCGAACTCGACCTGGCGTCGCTGGCATCGGTGAGCGCGCTCGGCGCAAAGCTGCGCGCCGACGGCGCCCCGATTCATCTGCTCGTCAACAACGCCGGTGTGATGACACCGCCGGATCGACAGCAGACGGCAGACGGATTCGAGTTGCAGTTCGGCACCAACCATCTGGGCCATGTCGCCTTGACGGGGCAGCTGCTGCCACTGCTCAAGGCGGGGCGCGCACGGGTGACGTCGCAGGCGAGTATCGCCGCGCGCAGCGGTGCGATCAACTGGCAGGACCTCAACTGGGAACGTGACTACGACGGCATGCGCGCCTACCGCCAGTCCAAGATCGCGTTGGCGCTGTTCGGGATCGAGCTGGCCCACCGCAGCCGCAGCGAAGGTTGGGGAATCACCAGCAATATCTGTCATCCCGGTGTCGCACCGACCAGCCTGCTCGCGGCCCGACCCGAACTGGGCCGACGTCAGGACACCGGCGGCGTTCGGGTGATCCGATGGCTTTCCGCCCGCCGCCTCGTTGTCGGCGATCTCGACACCGCCGCACTTCCGGCACTGATGGCGGCCGCTTCGCCGTCGGCCGAGGACGGCGCGTTCTACGGGCCACAGTGGCCAGGCAGCGCCGGCGGCCCACCAGGCAGGCAGAAACTGTGGAAACCGTTACTCGACAACGAGAGCGCGGCACGAGTGTGGACCGTGTCTCAGGAACTCACCGGCGTCCGCCTCGGGTGACCCGATCGGTGCCGGCACTAGAACAGTTGTCCCGCAGGGTTTTTCGCTACCGGCTCGCACGAAACAACGTCGCCGCTAGCCCCACCACACGGTGCTGTTATTCCGCCGGTCGGAAATAAGGTTCAACCGTCCCGCTGAGCTTGACGACCATCGGATTTCCGCGGCGATCCTTGGCGGTGGGGACTTCGACACGCACCCAACCCTCGGCCACGTCGTACTCGTGGACATTGGTCTTCTCGACGCCGTTGAAGCGGATACCCACATCGCGGCGCAGCACGTCTTCGTCGTAGAAGGGGCTGCGCGGATCGATGGAGAGGTGATTGGGTGGAACGTCTGCGATCTGATCCTCGGACATGATGGCTTTCGTCAAATGCTGCGCTGAATCTCTGGGCTTGGTCCGTAGAGAATCTACGCGACCCGTCAGTGCCGGGTTGCGAGTAGGTCGCGTCGGGCCCCAGACATAGCGAAACCCGAAGTCAGGTGACTTCGGGTTTCTCAAAGTGGAGCTAAGGGGACTCGAACCCCTGACCCCCACACTGCCAGGACCAGGCACGCGCGCTGAACAGGCACGATAAGCCACAAAAAGGCCTGTAGTAGACGTGGTTCAGGCAGCAACTGTCGTCAGCGTTGTCGTCAAAACTGTCGTCGAGTCACTCCGGGGGCAGGGTCCATTCATCGTGAAGGAAAGCGGCCCGCAAGCGCCGAAAGCATGTCGCTGACGGTGCGGCGGGCTACCGCGACCGATCGCAGGGCCTCTTCGAGCCGGAAAGCTTCAAGCGACCTCTGGTGACGGACATGGTCCGCTAGCTGGACTTGCAGCTTGTCGGCCTGCACGGCGAGCGCTTGGAACTCTCGCTGGAGTTCATCCCGGAAGTAGTCGGCCTGTGCCCGGTCTGCAGCTCGTCGGATCTCATCGGACTGGCTCCCGGAGCCTTCAGCACTCATCGCCCATATCTTCAGCACTCATCGCCCATATAAGGTATCGCAGCGCCCCTCGACCCGGCCGCTACGGCGTCTCCGAAACGAGCTGCGACAGGCGTCGAGTGGCGTGCCGCTCGACGAAGAGTGGGATGAAGTCCCGAATCGGCCGGCCGTCGAATCGGCCGTATTCTTCGCTGACCGTCCGGGAGACCTGCTCCTGTTGAATGTGCGGGTAAGCAACGGCCAGTCGGCTACTCAACTGCTCGATGATCTGCTCTTCGGTCAACGCCGCCACACCTAATGGCGTGACGCGTACCTGAACGTGTGGTCAATAGGACGAACACCACTCAGCTCCGCGCTGACGCCTGTCTTCAGCCGACCCGCCGTCAAGCGTGCCGGGCTTGACGAGACGTAGATAACTCCATCATCATTGACTCAATGATTATTGAGCTTTCTCCAATGGGTGGAGACTTCGACCAGGAGCGGCGGGCGCGCGTCCATGCCGCCTTGGGAGATGCGGCTCGGCTGTCGATCGTGGACCGTCTTTTGCTTGGTGACGCCTCGCCGTCGGAGTTGCAGGCTCTGGTGTCGATGCCGTCGAACTTGGTCGCCCACCACCTGAGGATCTTGGAGGAGGCGGGGGTCGTTCGTCGCAGCCGCTCGGAGGCCGACCGCCGGCGCACCTATCTGCAGTTGGTTCCTGAAGCGCTGGAGGCTGCGGTTCCCTCCGCGAACTGGCAGGCGCAGCGCGTGGTCTTCATCTGTAGCCACAATTCAGCCCGCAGTCCCTTAGCGGTCGCGATATGGAATCGGCGGAGCGACCTTCCCGCGGTATCGGCGGGCACCCGCCCGGCCGCCAAAGTTCATCCCGGCGCCGTCAAGGCTGCCAAGCGCCACGGCCTGCCACTGGGATCGCATACCCCGGTGCACTTCGGCGACGTGATCCGCGCCGGCGACCTCGTAGTCGCGGTGTGCGACAACGCCCACGAAGAACTCACCTCCGACCCGCGCCGGCTGCACTGGTCGGTGCCCGATCCGGCCGCCTCGGAAGCGGCGGAAGCCTTCGATGAAGCCGTCGACACTCTGACGGCGCGCATCGAGCGGCTTCTCCCAGCACTACGCGCCGGCTGACCGGTGGCCGCGACGTGGCTCTCGACCCGCTCCTCCCCGCCTAGCTTCGAAGGATGAATCGTGGACATTTCAATGTTGAAACGCACCAACTTTCGTCTAGCGCTGTGTCTCACAGCAGCCGCCGCTTTGCCGATGTCGGCGTGCGGTATCGACAACACGCCGCCTCCGTACGTCACCGCCGCGCACATCGACTGCGCAGGTAAGCCGTCTTTGGCGGCCAGCGGCTCGACGGCGCAGGCCAACGCCATGCCGGTGTTTGTCGAGGCGTTCTCCAAGAACTGTCCCGGGCATACGGTGAATTACACGTCGAACGGCTCGGGTGCCGGGTGAGCGAATTCATCAGCGGCAAAACTGATTTCGGTGGCTCGGACTCCCCTTTGAGTCAGCAGCACGGAGAGTACGACGCAGCTCAACAGCGGTGCGGCTCGCCTGCCTGGAACCTGCCCGTGGTGTTCGGGCCGATCGCGATCACCTACAACCTGAGCGACGTCTCAAGTCTCGTCCTCGACGGCCCAACAGCGGCGAAGATCTTCAACGGGACCATCACCCGCTGGGATGACCCCGCCGTTGCCGCCTTGAACCCGACGGTGCAGCTGCCCTCCCAAGCGATCCAAGTCATCTACCGCAGCGACGACTCGGGCACCACCGACAACTTCCAGCGCTACCTTGACGCAGCGTCAGCCGGCTCTTGGGGCAAGGGCAGCGGTAAGGCATTCAACGGTGGCGTCGGACAAGCGGCCAAGGGTAACGAGGGAACATCGGCGGTGGTCCGGGACAACCCAGGTGCGATCAGTTACAACGAGTACTCGTTCGCCAAAACGCAGCGCCTGTCCAGCGCTCAGATCGTGACCTCTGCCGGATCGACGCCGGTGCCGATCAGCGCCGACACGGTGGGTAAGACGATCTCCGCCGCGACGGTCATCGGCGAAGGCAACGACCTGGTGTTGGACACCTCGAAGTTTTACACGCCCAGCAGTCCCGGGGCCTACCCGATCGTGCTCGCAACCTATGAGTTGGTGTGCTCGAAATACAGTGATCCTGCCACCGGACAGGCGGTGCGGGCGTTTCTGCAGTCGACGGTCGGACCCGGTCAACTGCACCTTGAAGACCACGGTTACTTCGCGCTCCCGCCGGACTTTCAGGCTAAGGTCGCCGCGGCGGCCAACGCCGTGTCCTGACTCGACGGGACCGGTCAGACCGTATGTGCGGTAAGCGCTTTCAGCGCGGGGATGCCGACGGGTTCCTCAGCCAACAGCGGGATAACGGCGTATCGAGCGGCATGCTTGGTGCGGACGGTGTCGATTTGGTCGAACTCGGCGGCGGCTCGCTGACGCAGTAGCGGGTTACTGGGCGCGGCGGCGGCGACCGAATTGTTGATCACCCACGCCCATGGCTGGATGCCGGCACGTTCGAGGTCGTGTTGCAAATCGGCGGCTTCGAGTACCGGCGTTGTTTCGGCCAGGGTGATGAGCAGGACCTTGGTGATGTCCGGGTCTTGCAGGCGCATCAGCGGGGTGGTGTAGTGCCCGCTGTCGCCCATCTGGCGCGCGATTTCGCGGTGATAGGAACCGGTGGCGTCGAGCAACAGCAGGGTGTGCCCGGTTGGCGCGGTGTCCAGGACGACGAACTTGCTGCGGGATTCGTGGATGACCTTGGAAAAGGCTTGGAAGACAGCGACTTCCTCGGTGCACGGTGAGCGCAGATCTTCGGCGAGGGTGGCGCGGCCTGCATCGTCAAGGTGCGCGCCTTTGGTGGCCATGACCCGGTCACGGTAGGCCTGGCTGGCCTCGACGGGGTCGATCCGCGACACCTGGAGGTGCGCGGTGCCGCCTTGCAGTGTTTCGGCAAGGTGGGCCGCGGGGTCGGTGGTGGTGAGGTGCACGTCGTGACCGCGTTCGGCCAGGGCGACCGCGATCGCGGCCGCGACGGTGGTCTTGCCGACACCACCCTTGCCCATGCACATCACCAAACCGTTTCCGCTACGTTCAATCTCGTCGACCAGAGCGACCAACGGGGCGTCGGCCACGGGTGCGACGCCGGCTGACACGGAATCGGCATCATCGACAACCGTGGTGTCGAACAGGGTCTCGAGTGCGTCGAGACCGACCATGTTGGCGGCCTTGAGGTCGATGCGGTCTTGCGGCAATGCGTGCAGGGCCTCGGGCATGTCGGCGAGGGCGGACTGTTCTCTGCGTGCGATGGCGGCTGCCAGCGGGTCATCGTCGCCGTTGGGCGCTGGCATCACGGCATTGATGACGATGTACTGACGGTGCATCCCCAGTGCGGCCAATTCGCGGTGGGTGCGGTCGATTTCGTGCAGCGCTGAGCGTGTCGGGCGGGCCACCAGGACTAGGCGGGTGCGCTCAGGGTCGGATAAAGCATCGACGGCGGCGGCGTAGGTAGCTTTGTGTTTGTCGAGACCCGCCAGCGGGCCTAGACAGGAAGCGTCGCCCTTACCCGCTTTGAGGAATTCGGTCCAGTTTCCGGGCAGTTGCAGCAGTCGGATCGTATGGCCGGTGGGTGCGGTGTCGAAGAGCACGTGATCGAAACGCGAGACGGGTCCTTCGGTGTCGGTGAGGATGGCAGTGAACTCGTCGAAGGAGGCGACCTCGGTGGTGCAGGAGCCGGACAGTTGTTCGGTGATCGTGGCGATTTCCGCCTCGGGCAGCAGGCCGCGCACTGGGCCTACGATACGCTCGCGGTAGTCCGATGCGGCCTGCTCGGGGTCGATCTCCAAGGCCGATAAGCCTTGCAAAGCAGGGATGTCGGTGATGAGGTTGCCGATCGGCAACCCGAAGACCTGACCCACGTTGGACGCCGGGTCGGTGGATACCAGCAGTACCGTCTTGCCCGTACGGGCCAGCGCCACCGCCGACGCACAGGCGATCGACGTCTTGCCGACGCCGCCCTTGCCGGTGAAGAAGACAAACCGTGGCGGGTCGGTCAGGAATTGCTGTTGACTACTGGTCACGAGTCGGCCCTTTCGCGCCTCGGATGGTGAACGGTCTCAGCAAAAGTCCGATTGCCCGGGTGGGCAGCACGCCGTCTCGGACGTGTCGGACAGCCCGAGGCTGACAGCGCCGGCCGGCACCACAGGCACATCCAGCCCCGCCCACTGGGACAGCTCGGAACGAGTGGGGTAGCGCCCGGTCAGCACCGTGACCCCGTCGACGCACACCAGCGGCAGCCCCGCCGAACCGGCGATCTCCACGAATCGTCGGGCGACGTCGTCGTGGGCGAAGGCCAACGGATCGTTGGCGAGGTTGTGGCGGGCGATCGTCGCACCCTGCTCGATGAGCCACCCCATATCCGCGCTGAACGCAACAAGATTCGGGTCCACGTCTTCACCACACACCCCCGTGTTGCAACACAGGGCCGGCTCGAACACCGAAATATCGGGCACGTTGTCCTCCTCTACCGTTTGACGGCTGTATCGATAACTATCAATATAGAGGCGTGTCCGCCGCGTCGTCATCCCCGGGTGAGCCCTGCTGCCCACCGCTGACCCATGAGCCACTGGGCTCGGACTGGGCTGACGAGTTGGCTCCCATGTTCAAAGCGCTGGGCGATCCGGTGCGGCTGCGCATTCTGCGCCTGATCGCCAGCCATGACGGCGGCCAGTGCTGTGTCTGTGAAATATCCCCCCACTTCGAGCTGTCCCAGCCGACGATTTCCCATCACCTCAAGACGTTGCGCGAAGCCGGGTTGCTCGACTGTGAGCGGCGCGGCACGTGGGTGTACTACTGGGCGATACCTTCGGCAATAGCTCACCTGTCAGCAGTCCTGGCACTCGACATCACCACCTCGCACACGACACCTGAACGCTTCGAGAGGATCTCTTGATGAGCACGAAACCGTCGGTGTTGTTCGTCTGCGTGCACAACGCTGGACGCTCCCAGATGGCCGCCGGATTCCTGTCCGCCCTGGCCGGAGACGCGATCGAAGTGCGCTCAGCCGGCAGCGCCCCCGGCAACGCGGTCAACCCCGCCGCCGTCGAGGCCATGGCCGAAGTCGGGATCGACATCTCCGACCAAACTCCGAAGATCCTCACCACCGACGCGGTCGAAGCCTCCGATGTGGTGATCACCATGGGCTGCGGCGACGCCTGCCCCTTCTTCCCGGGCAAGAGTTACCGCGACTGGGTCCTCGATGATCCCGCAGGCAAGGGCGTCGAAGCCGTGCGGCCGATCCGCGACCAGATCAAGACACGCATCGAAGACCTCATCGCAGAACTGTTGCCACGCACCGCAGAGACCGAAACTCGGCTCTAAGAGCAACAATTCGGGTCGAGAACGGCGACCAGCGCAGCCACGGCGTCACGGTGCGGACGGTGATACACGTTCATCCCGCGACGCTCCGATTCCACCAGTCCGGCATTTCGCAGTTGCGTGAGGTGGTGGCTGGCCGTCGACTCTCCGACCCCGATCGCCGCAGCCAGGTCCCGACTGTTCGCCTCGCCATCGGCCGAGCCGAACAACAGCGACATGATCTTGACCCGTGCCGGGTCAGCCAACGCCTTCAGACGCAACGCCACCTGCAACGCATCGTCATCACTCATCACCCCCGCCGCCACCGGCGCACAACACACCGGCTGGGACATATCGATCAACGGCAACGCCTTGGGCATGAGGCCATCATGCCACATCTCTTGACATATATCGAAAAGGTGGCATGCTGAGCATTGTCCGATGATTTCGACATATGTCGCACAGGTTTCTAGGAGGCATCCCATGTCCCGTATTCAGTTGGCCCTCAACGTCGATGACATCGACGCCGCCATCGCCTTTTACTCCAAGCTGTTCAACGCCGAGCCGGCTAAGGTCAAGCCCGGTTACGCCAACTTCGCCATCGCCGAACCGCCGCTGAAGCTTGTGCTGCTGGAAAACCCGGGGCACGGCGGCAGTATCAACCACCTTGGGGTTGAGGTCGAATCCAGCGACAAGGTGCACACCGAGATAGCCCGCCTCACCAACGAGGGCATGTTCACCGAGGAAGAGATCGGTACCACCTGCTGCTTCGCCACCCAGGACAAGGTCTGGGTGACCGGCCCGGGCGGGGAACGCTGGGAGGTCTACACCAAGCTGGCCGACTCCGACACCTTCGGCGTGAGCCCGCAGATCGCGACCCCGTCCGATGACACCTTCGGCGTCAGCGCGCAGGCCGCTACACCGACCGACGGCGCCCGGGCCTGCTGCGACACGGCGGCCAACGAGCAGCCCGCGACCGCGAAGCAGGCGTCCTGCTGCTGATCACGCGAGCGGCGGGGACCGGCAACGTCACAGCCGGGCCCCTCCTCGCTACGTTCATACGTTGTTCGCTTGTCGACTGATTCGATACCTGTCAATATCGACGCGTGTCGAAGTCATCCCGCCCCGCGTGCTGCGAGATCGCGCCCCTGGTCCGCGAGCCGCTCACTGCCTCGGCCGCAGCCGAATTGGCGGGAATGCTCAAAGCACTGTCCGATCCGATACGGCTGCGGCTACTGAGCGTAGTCGCCAGCCACAGCGGTGGCGAGGCCTGCGTCTGCGATATCTCCGAGGGCATCGACGTCAGCCAGCCGACGATCTCCCACCACCTGAAGGTGTTACGGACCGCTGGACTCATCGACAGCGAACGGCGCGGATCGTGGGTCTACTACCGAGTGATCCCCGAAGCACTGCAACAGCTTTCAGCCGTGCTCGGCGCCGACAGTCTGATCCGCAGCCGGTAATGGACACCATGGGTCTGCCCCGGCGCCTGTTGGCTGAATTCGTCGGCAGCGCACTGCTGGTCACAGTCGTCGTGGGCTCAGGAATCGCCGCCGCGCAGCTGTCCCCCACGATGTCGGATTGCAACTCTTGGAGAACTCGACAGCGACCGTCTTAGGACTAGCGGTGCTGATCCTGCTGTTCGGCCCGATCTCCGGTGCTCACTTCAATCCCGTCGTCACCGCATCAGACTGGCTCCTGGGGCGCAAGGCCGGCACCGGCATCACCGCCCGCGACGCCGTCGCCTACAGCGCAATCCATATCGCGGGCGCAATCTGCGGGTCCTGGCTGGCCAACCTGATGTTCGACCGGCAGGTCTTCGAAATCGCGACCAAGGACCGCATCACCACCGGACACCTCGTCGGCGAAGTCGTGGCCACCGCGGGCCTCATCGCTTTGATCTTCGCGTTGGCCCGCACCGGCCGCGCCGGGATGTCGGCCGCCGCCGTCGGCGCCTACATCGGCGCGGCGTACTGGTTCACCAGCTCCACCTCATTCGCCAACCCGGCCGTGACCATCGGACGAATCTTCTCCGACACATTCGCCGGCATCACACCGGGCTCGGCTCCAGGATTCATCATCGCCCAAATCATCGGTGCCGTAATCGGTCTGGCTCTCATCGCCACTCTCTATCCCGGCATCGCCGCCGACGCCGACGACGTCGTCGTCCCCCACCCCCACGCCGACACCCACCCCAGCGACTCCGCATAACTGCCTCCACCCCGCCACAACTGAATCCCATCCCCTACTTCGAGGAGCCCCACCATGGCGTCTCGCCATATCATCGCGGTCGGCGGCAGCGACGCCGGCATCAGCGCAGCACTGCGTATCCGTGAACTCGACCCCACCACCGAGGTGACCGTCGTGGTCGCCGACGCCTACCCCAACTTCTCCATCTGCGGAATCCCCTACTACGTCTCCGGCGAGGTCACCCACTGGGCCAACCTCGCCCACCGCACCGCAGCCGACCTAGCCGCCACCGGCATGCACGTGCTGACCGACACCCGAGCCACCCGCATCGACGTCGACGCCCACACTCTCGACGTCCTCGGCCCCGATGGCCACCCGGACCAGCTTGCCTACGACGCCATCGTCGTCGGGACCGGCGCCGTCAGCGCCCGACCACCCATCGATGGCCTGAGCGGACCCGACGCCCTCGGCACCGATGACGGTGTCCACCTGCTGCATTCCATGGGCGACACGTTCGCCGTCATGGACTCACTGCAGCAACGCGATCCGGCCACCGCCGTCATCATCGGCGCAGGTTACATCGGCCTGGAAATGGCCGAAGCCCTCACCACGCGCGGCATCGCTGTCACCCAGATCGAAGCGCTGCCCGAAGTGCTGCCGACCGTCGACCCCGAACTCGGCTGGCTGGTGCACGGCGAACTGGAACGCAACGGCGTGGAAGTCCTCACCGACACCGCCGTCACCGGCATCAGCCGGACCGACAAGGGAGCGCTGACCGTCGCGGCCAGCCGCAATGGCGAACCAGTGTCACGCACAGTCGATTTCGTCCTCGTCGTCGTCGGCGTGCGCCCAGACACCGAACTGGCCACCGACGCCGGAGCCGAACTCGGCATCAAAGGCGCTATCGCCGTCGACGACACTATGCGGACCAACCTGCACGACGTCCTCGCCGCCGGCGACTGCGTCCACACCCACCACCGACAGCTCGGCCTCACCTGGCTGCCACTCGGCACCACCGCCCACAAGCAAGGTCGCGTCGCCGGCGAGAACGCCATCGGCGGCGACGCGCACTTCGCCGGCAGCCTCGGTACCCAGGTCGTCAAGATCTTCGACCTGGTCGCCGCGCGCACAGGCCTGCGCGAACACGAAGTGGAAGCAGCACAACGAGGTTGGCAACCAGTGAGCACCACCGCCACCCCCGATGACCACAAGGCGTACTACCCCGGCGCCACACCCATCCACATCCGCATCACCGGCGACCGGAACACCGGCCAACTCCTCGGTGCACAACTCATCGGCCACCGCAGCGCCGAAGTCTCCAAACGCGTCGACACCTACGCCACCGCACTGTTCCACAACATGACCGTCGAAGCGCTCAGCGAGCTTGACCTCTCCTACACCCCGCCACTGGGCTCACCCTGGGACGCAACGCAGATGGCCGCGCAGGCTTGGGTGCGAGAGCACCAACTGATGAGCCAACAGCGCCTGGCGCGGTAAAAAGAGTGGCGACCGACCACCGGGCAGACCGAATATCGGTGCCACTATCGGCTCACGGCTAGCCCGCCGGGCCGAACCCTTATGGCTCGCGTTTAGAGAGTCGGACGAGGCCTACGCCATCGCTCGGGAGGCACCGCACCGACGGGTACTTCTGGCGCAGGAGAGCTCCACACAACTGCTGAAATTGTCCCTCTGATAAACGCCAGTAGGGAAAGAGTTTCCCGGCTGTTCTGTGGCCGGTTTAGGGCCACGCTAGAGACCTCGCTGTGTGAGCTGGTCAACGGCCGACTGGGCGCGCAAAGCTGCGTCCTCCCGCCTCGTTCAGACTGTCCTATCGGTTCGTCTCGCCCACTAGTCACTTGGCAGACGTCGGCCTTACCCTATCGGGTTTGCCGGTGCCAACCTTGAGAAATGCGCTTCGGCCGGCGGCGCTATCAAATCAGAGCACCCTCGGCTTCGTGCAAGTGTTCCGATGACCGTCGTGGTAACGCTGCAGCAGTGCACCGGCATACGTCGAGTTCACGACCACTCAGTTTGCGATCGATCGAGGTCTGCCAGTATCTTGCGGCCGAATTCATTTGCCCCGGTAATCCGCAAATTCTCGGATTCGTGATGCTGCACAGGCCGTCACTCCCTGGACCGAACCAAGGAACGCGACTCCTCTTGACGTAGCGCTGCTACGAGGGAGCTGCCTGGGCCAACTGTCGTCAAACGACCCGCTGAGCACCCGAACGAGTGCCGTCGTGCCTGGTGGAGCTAAGGGGACTCGAACCCCTGACCCCCACACTGCCAGTGTGGTGCGCTACCAGCTGCGCCATAGCCCCAAGCGTGCCCACCGAAGTTACACCACCGGAACGCGCGCTTCAAAATCGCTGGTCAGGGCGAGCTCGAACGGGGTGAGAAGGCCCACTACCGCCAGGATCTCTGCCCGCCTTCGAGCGACACCGCGATCAGCGAGGCGGTTTGTCGCTGCGAGGCGGGCACCAACCACACCCCTTCGGCCGCTACGGCAGCTCGCCCGCGGCCTCCGGGCCCAACGGCCGCGGCGGGGTGTGCTCCAGCGGCGGGGAGTCCCGGGTCTCCGGCGCCAACAACCAGCCCACCGACGCCAGCACCAGGATGGCGCCGCTGACCGCGAAGGCCCACTCGAACGACAGGTGCTGGGCGATCTCCCCCACCCCGAGCGAGCCCACGATCGAGCCAAGGTCGGACATCATCTGGAACGTCGCCACCGCCGTCCCGCCCCGGGCCTTGCCGATGATGTCGGCCACCGCGGCCTGCTGCGGCGCGGTGAACACCCCGGTGGCCGCGCCCGCCACGAACGCTCCGGCCAGGAACACCGGCAACGACGTCGCGGCCCCCACCACCGCTGTGGTCAGGCCGGAGATCGCCAGGCCGGCGATCAGCAGCGGCCGGCGCCCGGTCCGGTCGGAGAAGCGCCCCGACGGGATCACCGCCGCCACATTGCCGGCCGCGAAGGTGGCCAGCGCCGCGCCGGCCACTCCTGGCCCGCGGTGCAGCGCCTCGGTGACGAACAGCGGCACCAGCGCCACCCGCAGCCCGAACGCCGACCAGCCGGTCGCGAAGTTCGACAACAATGCCGCCCGGTAGGCCGGGTGGCGCAACGCGACCCGCACGGTCACCGTCAGCTCACTCTCCGGCGCCGGGGCGGCCAGGTGCGAGTGGCGCAGGCTGATGAACACCACCGCCGCCGCGATCAGCAACGCCACACCGTAGATCAGGAAGGGCGCGGCCAGCCCCAGCCCGGCGGTCAGGCTGCCCATCAGCGGGCCGGCCACCGACCCGACCAGGAAGGCGCTGGAGAACATCCCCGCCACCCTGCCGCGGGCGTTGTGGGGACTGATCCGGATCATCAGCCCCAACGCGGAGATGAAGAACATCGTCGAGCCGATTCCGCCCAGCGACCGGAACAACAACAGCTGCCAGTAGGTGTGGGCGAAGGCACAGGCGCCCGTCGAGAGCGCCACGATGAGCAGGCCACTGACATAAATCCGCCGCTCCCCCAGCCGCTGCACCAACATGCCCGACGCGGGCGCGAACAGCAGCCGCATCAACGCGAAGGCGGTGATCACGAACGTCGCGGCGCTGATGCTCACCCCGAAGTTGCGGGCGAAGTGCGGCAGCACCGGAGCCACCACCCCGTAGCCCAGGGCGATGACCGCATTGGCGGCGATCAGGACCCAGACTTCCCGGGGAAGTTTGGCTTCGGCTTCCGCGGGACAGTCACCTTCGGCGACAGAACTCACGAGATGACTGTATTCACCACTTCACGCGCGGCTTCCTGCACCTCGGCCAGATGCTCGGGTCCTTTGAACGACTCGGCGTAGATCTTGTAGACGTCCTCGGTGCCCGACGGGCGGGCGGCGAACCAGCCGTCGGCGGTGGTCACCTTGAGCCCGCCCAGCGGGGCGCCGTTGCCCGGCGCGGAGGTCAGCTTGGCGGTGATCGGCTCACCGGCCAGTTCGGTGGCGCTGACCTGCTCCGGCGACAGCTTGGCCAGCCGCGCCTTCTGCTCGCGGTTGGCCGGGGCATCGACGCGGGCATAGACCGGCGCGCCGTACTTCTCGGCCAGTTCGGCGTACCGCTTCGAGGGCGACACACCGGTAACCGCCTGGATCTCCGAGGCCAGCAGCGCCATGATGATGCCGTCCTTGTCGGTGGTCCACACCGAGCCGTCCCGGCGCAGGAACGACGCACCGGCCGACTCCTCGCCGCCGAAACCGATTGTGCCGCCGATCAACCCGTCGACGAACCACTTGAACCCGACCGGCACCTCGATCAGTTTGCGGCCCAGCCCGGCCACCACCCGGTCGATGATCGACGAGCTGACCGCGGTCTTGCCGACCGCGACGCTGCCCGGCCAGTCCGGCCGGTGCGAGTACAGGTAGTCGATCGCGACGGCTAGGTAGTGGTTGGGGTTCATCAGGCCACCGTCGGGAGTGACGATGCCATGCCGGTCTGAATCGGCGTCGTTGCCGGTGGCGATCTGATAGGCGTCCCTGTTGGCGATGAGCGAGGCCATCGCATTGGGTGAGCTGCAGTCCATCCGGATCTTGCCGTCGGTGTCCAGCGTCATGAACCGCCAGGTCGAATCCACCAGGGGATTGACGACGGTGAGGTCGAGGTCGTGCCGCTCGGCGATGGCCGCCCAGTAGTCGACGCTGGCCCCGCCCAGCGGGTCGGCACCGATGCGGATCTTCTGCGCGCGGATGGCGTGGATGTCGACGACGTTGGGCAGGTCGGCGACGTAGGCATCCAGGTAGTCGTGCCGCTGGGCGCTCTGCACCGCCCGTGCCAGCGGCACCCGCTTCACACCGGCCAGACCGCCGCGCAGGATCTCGTTGGCGCGCTTGGCGATCGCGCTGGTGGCGTCGGTGTCTGCCGGGCCGCCGTTGGGCGGGTTGTACTTGAATCCGCCGTCGCGCGGCGGGTTGTGCGAGGGGGTGACGACGATGCCGTCGGCCAGGTCGCTGCTCCGGCCGCGGTTGTAGGTCAGGATGGCGTGGCTGACCGCCGGCGTGGGGGTGTACCGGTCAGCCGAATCGATCATCGCGACAACGTCATTGGCGGCCAGAACCTCCAGCGCCGACACCCATGCCGGCTCGGAGAGCCCATGGGTGTCCCGGCCGATGAACAGCGGCCCAGTGGTGCCCTGCCCAGCTCGGTACTCCACAATCGCCTGTGTGGTGGCCAGGATGTGCGCCTCGTTGAACGCCCCGTCCAGACTGGAGCCCCGATGCCCCGACGTGCCGAACACGACCTGCTGATCGATGTTGTCGGGGTCGGGGTCGACCGTGTAATACGCGGTCACCAGGTGAGACAGATCGACCAGGTCTTCGGGGAGCGCCGGCTTTCCGGCGCGGGGTTAGCCGCCATGGCGCCAATTCTGCCTCTCTGCGGGCGATACTTGCTCGCGGATTCACTGACGGTTAAGGGGGTAGCCCATGTTCGGACATGACAACCGCGAACTGGCGGCTGTGTTCGTCGGCGGTGCGTTGGGCACCTTCGCCCGTGCCGGACTGGCCACCGTGATGGTCACCGACCCGGGACGCTGGCCGTGGCCGACGTTCATCGTCAACATCGTCGGCGCGTTCCTGCTCGGCTACTTCACCACCCGTCTCCTGGAGCGCTTGCCGTTGTCCAGCTACCGCCGCCCGCTGCTGGGCACCGGGCTGTGCGGCGGTCTGACCACGTTCTCCACCATGCAGGTCGAGACGCTGAGGATGATCGAGCATCGTCAGTACGGTCTGGCAGCCGGTTACACCGTCGCCAGCATCGCCGCCGGTCTGCTGGCGGTGTACGTCGCGACGGTTCTGGTGCGCCGGGTCAGGGTGCGCGGGTGAGCGTCGCCGTCTGGGCCGGGGTGCTGGTCATCGGCGGGCTGGGCTCGGTGGCCCGCTTCATGGTCGACCGTGCGGTAGCCCGCCGCGCGGCACGGTCGTTCCCGTTCGGCACCTTGACCGTCAACATCAGCGGCGCGGTCCTGCTCGGCTTCGTCACCGGACTGGCTCTGAGCCACGAGGTCGCACTGCTCGCCGGCACCGCCTTCGTGGGCGCCTACACCACCTTCTCCACCTGGATGCTGGAAACCCAGCGGCTCACCGAGGAACGCCAGATCTGGCCGGCGATCGCCAATCTCGTCGTCAGCGTCGTCCTGGGCATTGCCGCCGCCATGCTGGGCCAGTGGATTGCGAGCCTGTTGTGACGAGCCCTGTGAACGGCACCTATCTGAAGCTGACAACCTATTTCGGCGAGCGTCAGCGCGCCGGTTCGCGTTTCCTCGCCGAGGCCGTGCTGGACCTCTACACCGAACGCGAGGTGGCCAGCAGCATCATGCTGCGCGGTATCGCCAGCTTCGGCCCACGCCACGTCATCCGCAGCGACGAGTCCCTCACCCTGTCGGAAGATCCGCCTGTCGCCGTCACCGCCGTGGACACCGAATCGACGATCACCGCTCTGCTGGACGACGTCATCGGCCTGACCCGCCGCGGGCTGATCACCGTGGAGCGGGCCCGGCTGCTTGACGGTGGCCTTTCCGGCGCTTCCCTGCCGACCGACGGTGACGCGATCAAACTGACCATCTCTATCGGTCGGCGCCGCCGGGTCGGCGGCGCGGCGGCTTACTACGCCGTCTGCGATCTGCTGCACCGCCACCATTTCGCTGGCGCCACCGTGTTCCTCGGGGTCGATGGCACCGCCCACGGCCGCCGTCGGCGGGCCCGATTCTTCAGCGCCAACACCGATGTGCCGATCATGATCGTGGCCGTCGGGAGCGCCGCACAGGCGCGGGCGGTGCTGCCCGAACTCGAGTCGCTGCTATACGAACCGCTGGTCACGGTGGAACGCGTGCAGGTGTGCAAGCGCGACGGCCGATTGCTGGCCCGCCCGCCCGTCCTGCCCGCCGCCGACGCCGCCGGCCGCGAACTTCGCCAGAAGTTGACCATCCACACTTCGGAGTCCACCCATCACGACGGCGTTCCGATTCACCGCGCTCTGATCCGCCGGCTCTGGGAATCGGAAACCGCCAGCGGCGCCACCGTGCTACGCGGCATTTGGGGCTTCTACGGCGACCATAAACCGCACGGCGACAAGCTGATTCAATACGGTCGGCAAGTACCGGTGACCACGATCGTCGTCGACACGCCGGACGTGATCGCCCGGTCCTTCGACATCGTCGACGAGGTGACCGGCAGCCACGGGCTGGTGACCTGCGAGATGGTGCCGGCGCTGCTGATGCTCGATGGCGACGTGCGCCGCGGAGCGACCGACCTGGCCGACTACCGCTACTAGCGGCTCAGCTGTCGGCGAGCACGGTCAGCAGGATCACCGCATCGTCGACGGCATGCAGGCCGTGCCGTTCGCGGGGTACCACCAGCAGATCACCGGCCAGCCCGTCCCAGCCGTCGGCGGCCGTCGTCAAGCGCACGTGACCGCGCAGCACCTGCAGGGTGGTCTCCCCCGGCGTGTGGTGCTCGCTGAGGTCACGCCCGGCGGCCAGCGCGATCAACGTCTGGCGAAGCTGGTGTTCGTGGCCACCGTGCACGGTGTGGGCCGAGCGCCCACTGTTCGACGACCGGGCGGCGGCGAGGTGTTCATCGGCCAGTTGGGACAACGAGACGGATTCCATCGGTCCTCCGAGCTCTCACGGGTTGAGCAGTAGAACGCCACCGACGAGCAGCGCCACCACTTTGACGACTTCGAACACGACATAGACGTAATGCGCCAGGGAGCGTCCGGTCTCCGCCTGGCTGGCATCGGCCAGCACCGCATCCGAACGTCGGGTCAGGTACGGCCGCACCCCGATCACCTGGACCAGCAGGGCACCGATGGCCACCAGGATCGCGGCGGTGACGCCGGCGCTGGGGGTCCCGACGACCAGTGCGGCGACGATCACCGCGGCCAGCACTATTTCACTGGCGTTGAGCGCGCGGAAAACCAACCGGCCGATACCCAGACCGAGCGCGATGGTTACCCCGGGGGCACGGAACTTCAGCGGTGCCTCGACGAACGAGATGGCCAGCACCATCCCCAGCCAGACGAACACGGCTGCCCCCGCGACCGCCATCGAGCGTTCCACGGTCTCCCCTCACTGCCAGTCGCGGGCGAGAACTCGTGAACCTTGCGGGAGGGTGCCCGACACGAGCTCGTCAACAGCCAACTGTGCCAGACGTCCCGCATCGGACGGGTGCAGTTCGGACAGCCCGGCGCCTCGGCTCAGAGCCGGATGAAACCACCGTTCCACCACACACCCCAGCCGGGCAGGTCGGCGTTCCACACCACCGGCAACCAGGGTGCCCATGGCGGCGGCGGGGGTGGTGGCGGGGCCCACGCCGGTACCACCCCGTCGATCTGAGCCAAGTGCCCAGGTGGGGGAAGGTAGCCCTGTCCGGGTGGCAGCGGATTTCCGGGGCCACCGACATTGGCCCCCGGCCCCGGACCACCCGGTATCGGCGGCGGCGGGCCTGGGGGGCCCGGCGGCCCGGGCGGAGCGGCGTGGGCCAGACCGGCCCCGGCACCGGATATCACCGCACCGACCAGCGCGGCATACGCGAACATTTTCGTGCGTTTCATATCGTCGATTCCTCCAACGGGCTCCTGTACCCGAGGGGCGATGTCCGGTAAACACATGCCAACCGCGACCACGAGGGGGCCGATCATGCGGGGACAGTCCGCCAGCATTGGAAATTCGCCTCGATTCCGAACGGGACCGCACTCCCGGGATTCCCTGCCCGAGCACGGTCAGCTGGCATTCTCGGGGCCACCTGCACCCGCCATCGGCCAGCTCGGCACGCCAGTGACCAGCCGTTCTGCAGGCGCGGCTTGGGTGCCACGGCTACTAGCCGGTAGGGTCGTCATGTTGTTTTCTGGAAATCAAAGGTCAAAGCGCGGCCGATCTGACATAAGGACCTGATGGCCCATGCGCGCACGCTACGACCCTGAAACCTTGAATCCCGCCGGTTTCGCCGGGGCGAACAAACGACCCATCTCCGTTCTCCTGATCGAGGACGACGAGGGCGACGCCGTGCTGGTCGAAGAGCTGATCGCTGACGCCGGTGCCGACATCACTGTGGACTGGGCGGCGTCGATGTCGATCGCTGAGGACAAGCTGACCAGTGCCCGGCCCGACTGTGTCCTGCTGGACCTGAATCTGCCCGATGCGAACGGCATCTCCGCCGTCGACCGCATCGCCAAGCGTGACGCGGCGCTGCCGATCGTGGTGCTCACCGGTCTCAACGACGAGCACTTCGGCATGTCGGCGATGGCCTCGGGCGCGCAGGATTATCTGATCAAAGGCCTTGTCGAGCCCGAAACCCTGCACCGCTCGCTGCTGTACGCGATCGAGCGCAAACGCGCCGAGCTGACCGCCGTCGACTTGCACACCAGCCTGGCACGCGCCCAGGAGAACGCCCGGCTGGAGCGGGCGCTGCTGCCGCTACCCCTGCTTGCCGAGAACCCGGGTGTCGAGATCGCGACGCAATACCGACCCAGCCGCGAGAACGCGCTGTTGGGTGGCGACTTCTACGACGTGGTGCAGACACCCGACGGCACTGTGCACGTCATGGTCGGCGACGTGGCCGGACACGGGCCCGACGAGGCGGCCCTGGGCGCGGCACTGCGGATCGCCTGGCGTGCTTTGACGTTCGCCGGCCTGCGGGGCAACGAGCGGATGCGCAGGCTCGAGGAGATCCTGCGCGCGGAGCGCGCCGGAACCGGCATTTTCGCCACCGTGCTCAGCGTCGCGTTGTGGCCGGACGGGTTGGGATTCACCGCGGTGCGCGCCGGCCACCCCGGCATGCTGTTACACGGACCCAACTCGGTGGAATGGCTTGAGCCACCTGCTGGTCCGGCGCTGGGACTCGGTGCGCAACAGTGGCCGCAGAACGAACTGGAACTTCCCGAAGGCCACGGGCTGGTGCTGCTCACCGACGGCCTTTTCGAAGGCCACGCCGGAATCGGCGAGCAGCGACTCGGCGAAGAGGGCCTGCTCGAACTGGCTCGTTCGGTGGCCGGGCTGCCCGGCGCGGCATTCATCGATGCGCTCATCCAGGGTGCGGAGGATCTCGCCCAGTCACACGGCGGTATCAGCGACGACATCGCGGTGCTCCGGGTCGAGCGGACTCGCCGGTGAAAGAAGTCGAGGGCACCCGGCTGACTGGCCTGACGGTGCGGGGCTGGCTCAGCCTCGTGCTGTTAGTGGTGGGCATCGTGGTACTCGGGGGCGCGCTGGTCGCCGCGGTGCTGCTCAACCGAACCGACGAGACCAGCGCGCACCTCATCGACGACGTCCAGCCCGCCCGGGTCGCCGCCTACCGCCTGCAAGGCGCACTGCGCGACCAGGAGACCGCCGTCCGCGGATATGTGATCGCCGCCGATGCGCAATTCCTGGATCCGTACTACGAAGGACAACGCACCGAACAGGCTGCCGCAGAAACCATTCGCCAGCGGCTCGCCGCCAACCCGGAGTTGATCGGGGATCTCGACGCGATAGAGCGGGCAGCGTCGGTATGGCGTGCGCAATATGCCGAGCCACTGATCGCCAGCGTCAGACCGGGATCACCCAGTGTGGTGACCAAGTCGAACGCTGAAGCTGGAAAGTCCCAGTTCGATTCACTGCGAAAGCTTTTCGACGAGCAGGACCAGCATTTCACGGATGTGCGGACGGCTGCGCTCGATCAGCTCAACACAACCCGCGCCTGGCGTGATCGCGTTTTGGCGGCGATCATCGCCACATTCTTGATCACCGGCTTCATCCTGGCGATTCTGGTGCGCAATGCCGTCACCCGGCCGTTGGCGGCGCTGGCGGCGGCCTGCCGGCGGATCACCAAGGGCAACTTCGGCCAGCAGATCGTTCCGCAGGGCCCCAAGGACATTCGCGCGATCGCCGCCGACGTCGAGGACATGCGGCAACGCATTGTCGCCGAATTGGACGTATCCGCCCAGGCTCGCGCAGCACTGGACGAACAAGCCGACGAACTGCGGCGCTCCAACGCCGAACTCGAACAGTTCGCCTATGTCGCCTCGCACGACCTGCAGGAGCCGTTGCGCAAGGTCGCGTCGTTCTGTCAGCTCTTGGAGAAGCGCTACGGCGACCAACTCGACGAACGCGGCACGCAGTACATCGCGTTCGCCGTCGACGGCGCCAAACGGATGCAGGTGTTGATCAACGACCTGCTGACGTTCTCCCGGGTGGGGCGGCTTAACACCACCGAATCCGAGGTCGATCTCGACTCTGTGCTGGACGCCGCTCTCGCCAACGTCGCGACGTCCATCGAGGAATCGGGCGCCCAGATCACTCGGCCGGATCCGCTGCCCCGGGTGATGGGCGACCCGACGCTGTTGACGATGGTCTGGCAGAACCTGGTCAGCAACGCCGTCAAGTTCCGTCGCGACGACGTCGCCCCGCATGTCACGATCAACTGTGCGCCGGGGTCTGGAGAGCACGACGGCCAGTGGATGTTCACCTTTTCCGACAACGGGATCGGGATCGAGGACGAGTTCGTCGACAAGGTTTTCGTGATCTTCCAGCGATTGCACGGTCGAGATGCTTACGCCGGCACCGGAATCGGTCTGGCGCTGGTCAAGAAGATCATCGAGTACCACGGCGGCACCATCTGGATCGACACCTCCTACGACGGGGGAACCTGCTTCCGATTCACCCTGCCCGTCCTGACTGCTAACGAACACGAGCCACAACTGGAAGGAACCCCTTCATGACCGACAACGGTCGCGCGATCGACGTCCTGCTCATCGAGGACGACCCGGGAGACGAGCTGATCACCCGAGAGGCGTTCGAACACAACAAGCTCAAGAACACCCTGCACGTCGTGCACGACGGGCAGGAAGGCCTGGACTACCTCTATCGGCGCGGTGAATTCGCGAACGCGCCGCGGCCAGACCTGATCCTGCTCGACCTGAACCTGCCGAAGTACGACGGGCGCCAGCTTCTCGAGATGATCAAGTCCGATGACGATCTGAGCACCATCCCGGTGGTGGTGCTCACCACCTCCTCGGCCGAGGAGGACATCCTGCGCAGCTACAAGCTGCACGCCAATGCCTACGTGACCAAACCGGTCGACCTCGACCAGTTCATGAGCGCGGTGCGCCAGATCGACGAGTTCTTCGTCCAGGTGGTCCGGCTGCCGGGCGGCCAGCCGCGGTAGCCAGGCTCGCCGCGCCAGGACTGTCGGCCCGCGCACCATGCCCGGTCGGTGGGAAGGCGCCGCCCACGAGGTCGCCACCCGTGATCGGATGGGCGGCATGGATACCAGGTACGACGGCACGCTGCGTGAGATCTCCACCGACAAAGGCGTTCTGCGCTACCACGAAGCCGGCGATGGACCACCCCTGCTGCTCTTACACGGCTCCGGCCCCGGCGTGACCGGCTGGCGCAACTTCCGCGGCAACCTGGCCTTCTTCGCCCAGCACTTCCGCTGCCTGATCCTGGAATTCCCCGGCTTCGGCGTCAGCGACGACTTCGGCGGCCACCCCATGCTCGACGCTCAAACCGCCGTCCCCACCTTCATCGACGCCCTCGCACTCGACCGCGTCGATGTCATCGGCAACTCCATGGGCGGCGGGGTCGGGATCAACTTCGCCATCAACAATCCCGACCGGATCGGGAAACTGGTCAGCATCGGCGGGATCGGCACCAACATCTACAGCCCCGGCCCCAGCGAGGGAATCCGACTGCTCCAGGAGTTCACCGAAGACCCGACCCGGCAACGATTGGTCGACTGGCTGAACTCGATGGTCTACGACCCCGCGATCGTCACCGAGGACCTGATCGAGGAACGCTGGGCGTTAGCCACCGACCCCGAGACGCTGGCCAGTGCTCGCCGCATGTACGGCAAGGCCGCCTTTGCGGCGATGACGAAGATGATGCGCAACGCCGACTTCCCCCTGCCCTGGGCCATCATGCACAAGGTCAAGGCCCCCACCCTGCTGACCTGGGGCCGCGACGACAGGGTCAGCCCACTGGACATGTCGCTGATCCCCATGCGCACCATCCCCAACGCCGAACTGCACGTATTCCCCAACTGCGGACACTGGGTCATGATCGAAGCCAAACACGCCTTCGAGGCGACAGTCTCAGCCTTCCTCAGCCGCGATTGATCGCTGGTTCGGCGCGCGGAATCTGCGCATCCGGATCAGGTAGCGCGGTAGACGAAGCGCGGAAACACCCTTGGGCCACATCCTGTGGTTGAAGTGGGCGTCGGAGCCGCCGTCAACGAATATGACGCTACCGCAGAGGAACTCCGCTGCATCGGACAGCATGAAGACCATCCAATCGGCGAGATGTGCGGGATCGCCGTAGCCGCCGACAGGAACCGGGAAGGCCTTGATCGCCTTGGCCTCACTCGGCGTCGACAGCTGGCGCTCCAGCAACGGAGTCAGGACGGCTCCCGGGGCGAGCACGTTGAGCCGAACCCCGGCGCCGGCCCACTCGGCTTTGACGGCGTTCTCGCGGACCCAGCGGCTCACCGCGATCTTGGAAGCTCCGTAGGCCATCGCCGGCGCGACCCTGCCGTATCGACCGACCGCTTTGAGCGCCTTCCCCGACTCACGGTTGAGCAACGCTCGCACCGCACGCGACGGCACGAGTGGGGTCGTGGTTGTCGCATTGCTTCCGATCACCACCGCCTTCCCGCGGGCGCAGACCAGCGCACCACGCCAGGCTTGCAGCAGATCAACCACGCCGAAGTAGTTGACTTCCAGAATCATTCGCGGTCGATCGGCGCCCGGCGCGGGGCCGAGACCGGCGGCCAGGATCGCCCCGTCTAGCCTGCCGCCGGATACGGCGAGAACAGCATCAGCGGCCGTCCGTCGCCCCTCGACGGTGGAGAGGTCGGCTACCACTTCGGCATCGTGGATATCGACCCCGATCACCCGGTGTCCGGACCCGCGCAATTTCTCGGCGGCCTGCCTACCCATTCCCGAAGCCGACCCGGTTACCGCGTAGGTGCCCATCGCTATCCTTCCTTTCTCAACGTTGGGAGTTTCCGGCGTCCACCGGTAGGGCGACCGCGGTGATGTAGCGGGCTTCATCCGAGGCCAGGAACAGGCTGGCGTTGGCCACGTCGATCGGGTCCACCCACGGCACATCCAGAAGATTCATCGGCCTTGCGGCCGCCGCGAATTCAGCGCGGGTTGGCGGGCGCTCCAGGTCAGGGCGGAAGCCGGCCCGCACCGCGTCGTTCTGGATCAGCGGTGTGTCGACATTTGTCGGAAGCACCGAATTCACTCGAACCCCATGTGCTGCAAGATCATGAGCGAGGCCGCGCATGAGACCGACGACACCGTGTTTGGCTGCCGTGTAGTGCCCGACCCCGACCAGGCCACGCTGTCCGGCTATCGAGCTGATCAGCACCACAGCGCCGCCGCCCCGTTCGATCAGGTGCGGCACCGCCACCTTGCAGGTGTGGAACACCCCGGTGAGGTTGACGTCGAGCATCGTCTGCCAAGTGGCCTCGCTCATTTCCGCCAGCGGTGCACGCGAAGTGATACCGGCGGTGGCACAGACGACGTCCAGTCCGCCGAATTCTTCGACCCCGCCCGCCACCGCGTCACGGAGCCCATCTACGTCGCGTACATCGGCGACCGTGGTTCGGATCCGCCCACCCGTCGAATTGACCAGATTCGCGGTGTCCTGCAGGTCGGCTTGGGTCGAGGGCGGGACGACGACAGTGTCCATCGGACCACACAGATCCACGGCGATGATCGCTGCGCCCTCTTGCGCAAAGCGCACCGCCTGCGCCCGCCCGATCCCTCGGGCTGCCCCAGTGATGAAGGCGACCTTGCCCGTGAGTCTGCCTTGATTTCTCATCACGCCTTCTGAGTCAGGCCGGCGTCGACGACGATCTGCGCGGCCGTGATGTACCGCGCCTCGTCGGAGGCGAGGAACACCACCGCGTTGGCCACGTCGACAGGATCGACCCAACCGACAGGCAACAGGTTTCGGGCTGCCAGCACCTTCGCCGCGTCTTCGGAAGTCGGGTTTTCCACGCCCGGACACAATCGGGCAAACGTCGCAGGATTGAGCACCATCGCCGTCCCGACCGCACCAGGAAATACGGTGTTGACCCGGATCCGTTGTTGCCCAAGCTCGTTGGCAAGAGTGCGACCCAAGCCCACCACAGCATGTTTGCTGGCAGTGTAGTCGGCAGTGTTGGCCGTGCCGCGCAAGCCATTGGTTGAGCTGATGATGATGATCGAGCCGCCGTCGGCACCGAAGTGCGGGATCACCGCCTTCACCGTGTGCCAGGCACCGGTGAGATTCACATCCAGCGTGCTCTGCCACGCGTCCTCGGTGATCTCCCAGGCCGGCACACCGGTCGCGTGGATGCCGGCGTTGGCGACCACGATATCCAGCCGACCGAGCTCGGCCACCCCGTGTGTCACGGCCTCCGTCAGCGCGTCGAGATCACGAACGTCAGCGCGCAGGGCCACACAGCGGCGGCCATGTACCTCGACCGCGCCCGCGGTACCGTCCAGTTCGACGGTGTCCAACGCGATCACGTCGGCGCCCTCTTGAGCCATCCGCTCGCAGTGCACCCGACCGGTCCCCCGGCCGGCACCGGTGACTACCGCGACCTTGCCGGCCAACCGCGACAACTACGGCACCTTGATCAGTTCGAATCCCTTGTACCCGGCGTCGGCGACCTCGTTGATGATGTCGAGGTACACCGCGAATCCTCCGATGAAGAGCATGAAAACCCTGGGCTTGCCCGGCACATTGGCGCCCAGGTACCAGGAGTTGGCCTTGGGAAACAGTGTCGCCTCGGCCCGCTGGTTGCACTCGGCGATCCAGTTGTCCACTGCGTCGGAGGTGGCCTCGATCGCCGCGTAACCGTGCTCGTCGAGATAGCGGATGGCATCGGCGATCCAGTTGATGTGGGCCTCGGCGTGCAAGACCATGTTCGCCAAGACTGCGGGGGCACCGGGGCCCGAAACCAGGAACAGATTCGGGAACGCGTCAACGCCCAGGCCGAGGTAGGTCCGTGGACCGTTGGACCAATCCTCGGTCAGGGTTTCGCCGCCTCGCCCGACAATCTCGATCTTGGCCAGCGCCCCGGTCATGGCGTCGAAACCCGTTGCCATGACCACGACATCGAGGTCGTAGTGTGCGTCGGAGGTGTTGACACCAGTCTGGTCGAAGGACTCGATCGGAGTCTTGCGCACACTGACCAGCTTCACGTTCGGCCGGTTGAACGTCTGAAAGTAGTTGTCGTCGGTGCAGATTCGCTTGGTACCGATTGGGTGATCGTTGGGAATCAGCAGCTCGGCAACCGCGGGATCGTCGATGACCGCGCGGACCTTCTCCTCGTAGAACTTGCGCGCCTCTTCGTTGGCTTCCAAGTCAGTCATCTGGTCGGTGAAGGTCTTAGAGAACAGCACACCCCCCAGTTGCCAACGCTCTTCGAACGCGGCGCGCCGTTCCTCGGGTGACAGCTCCATCGTCAGCTTTGGGTGGGCGACGTGCGGTGAGCCCCCACCGCTGCGCCACGACATCCGCCGGCGCTCGGCGTAGTTGGCTTTGACGTCGGCGATTTCTTCTGCGCTCAGCGGTCGGTTGCCGGCCGGCACGCTGTAGTTGGGCGTGCGCTGGAAGACGTACAGCTGATCGGCCTGCTTGGCGATGATCGGGATGGACTGCACGCCTGACGATCCGGTACCGATGACGCCGACACGTTTGCCGGTGAAATCGACCCCTTCATGTGGCCAGTGCGCGGTGTGGTAGATCTCGCCGCCGAAGGTGTCGAGGCCGTTGAATTCCGGCGTCATGGCGGCCGACAGTGGACCGGTGGCCAGGACGAAGAACCGGCTCTGCACCACCTCGCCGGTGTCCGTGGTGATCGTCCAGCGCAGGCTCACCTCATCGAGCCGGGCCGAGATGACCCGGGTGTTGAAGGTGATGCCCGAGCGCAAGTCCAGGCGGTCGGCGACCCAGTTCAGGTAGGCCAGGATCTCGGTCTGGGTGGCGTACTTCTCGGTCCAGGTCCACTCCTGCTGCAATTCGTCGGAGAACGAGAAGCAGTAATCGACGCTCTCGACGTCGCAGCGGGCGCCCGGGTAGCGGTTGAAGTACCAGGTGCCGCCCACGTCCGGTGCCGCTTCGAACACCCGAACGGACAAGCCCTGCTCACGGTACTTGTGCAGGGCATAGAGCCCGCCAAATCCCGCTCCGACCACAACTACGTCGACATGATTCTCAGCCGCGCTACTCACAACCACAGACGCTAGGTCGCCGAAACCGCACCAATGCTCCGCATTCCCGGTCAACGGGCATCGAGTTTCCTCCCGGCCAACGGACTCGGCCACGGTCGGGCGTGCGAAACCCGGCAACAATGTCCGCCATGACCGACATGGGAGCCGCACCTGGCTCACGCGCCGTGCCACTGACCGTCAGCGAGGTGATCGAGGAGAGCGAGGACACCCGCTCCCTGGTGTTCAGCGTGCCCGACAGCCATCGAGAGCAGTTCACCTACCGGCCCGGCCAGTTCCTCACCCTGCGGGTCCCGAGCGACCTCACCGGCTCGGTCGCTCGCTGCTACTCACTGGCAAGTTCGCCGCACACCGATGAAGCACACAAGGTGACAGTCAAGCGAACTGATGGCGGCTACGGTTCGAATTGGCTGTGCGACAACGTTGCCGCCGGTGACACCATCGAGTCGCTACCACCTTCTGGAATCTTCACCCCGACTGACCTCGACGACGATTTCCTGCTGTGGGCCGCAGGCAGCGGCATCACGCCGGTGATGTCGATCCTGAAATCAGTACTCACTGCGGGGACCGGCCGAGTCGTCCTGTGTTATGCCAACCGCGACGAGCGCTCGGTGATCTTCGCCGCCGAACTTCGCGAACTCGCCGCCCGCTACGTCGGCCGGTTACGAGTGCTGCATTGGCTCGAGTCGATCCAAGGCCTGCCCACCCGCGCGCAGCTGGCCGGCTTCGCGAACCTGTTTACCGGCTATCAGTCGTTCATCTGCGGTCCCGCGCCCTACATGGCGGTGGTCAAAGAAGCACTCTCGGAGGCCGGGGTGCCCAGGGACCGGATTCACCTGGAAGTATTCCAGTCGCTGACCGGTGACCCGTTCGTCGAGGCCCCCATCCACCCAGTTCCCGACGACACCGATGCCGCCGAGGCACACATCGACATCGACGGCCAAACACATACCCTGCGCTGGCCGCGCGGCCGAAACCTGGTGGACACCATGCTGGGCGCCGGGATCGAGGTGCCGTACTCCTGTCGGGAGGGCAACTGCGGGTCCTGCGCGGCAACCGTCGTCCAGGGGGCGGTCGACCTAGGTAACGCGAACATCCTCGAAGAACAAGACATCGCCGACGGACTGTTCCTGGCCTGCCAGGCCACTCCAGTCAGCGACGAGGTCACGATCGAGTTCTGATACACCACCACAACCGGCGAATGTGGCCCGCTGATCGGGATAACCCGCACGGCAGCCGACAGGGGCCGTCCACCATGAACCTGACACACCTGGCAGACAAGGATTCTCATGACCACTCGGGTGATCGACAAGACGATGGACCTCGCCGAGCAGCTGCGTGAGCAGGCGGCTGACGCCGAGAAGATCGGCAAGCTCACAGATACCACCGTGAAGTCCATGAAGGAGGCCGGTCACATCCGGCTCCTGCAGCCGAAGCAGCACGGCGGATTAGAGGTTCACCCGCGGGAGTTCGCCGAGACGGTGATGGCCGTCGCCGCGCTGGACCCCTCAGCCGGCTGGATCAATGGTGTTGTCGGCGTGCACCCCTATCAACTGGCCTACGCCGATCCACGGGTCGGCGAGGAGATCTGGGCCGACGACGTCGACACCTGGGTGGCTTCTCCCTACGCACCGCAGGGGGTTGCGGTACCGGTCGACGGCGGATACATCTTCAACGGCCGATGGCAGTTCAGCTCGGGCACCGACCACTGCGACTGGATCATCCTGGGCGCCATGATCGGCGACTCCGAGGGCAAGCCCCTGATGCCACCGCAGATGCTGCACATGATCCTGCCCCGCAAGGACTACGAGATCGTCGAGGACTCGTGGGACGTCGTAGGTCTGCGTGGCACTGGCTCCAAGGATGTCATCGTCAAGGATGCATTCGTGCCCGGCTACCGAACCATGGACGCCATGAAGGTGATGGACGGCACCGCCCAGCGCGAGGCCGGGATGACCGAAACCCTCTATTTGATGCCGTGGTCGGCGATGTTCCCGTTGGGCATCAGCTCGGCCACGATCGGGATCGCCGAGGGCGCGCTGGCCGCTGCGCTGGACTACCAGCGCAGCCGGGTCAACTCCAGCGGTGTCGCGATCAAGGACGACCCGTACGTGATGTACGCGATCGGTGAGGCCGCCGCCGACATCAACGCTGCGCGCCAGGAGATCCTGGCCAATATCGACCGGATCTACGACCTGGTCGACTCTGGCAAAGAGGTGACCTTCGAAGACCGCGCGGCCGGCCGGCGCACCCAGGTGCGTGCGGTGTGGCGTGCGGTGTCGGCAGTCGACGAGATCTTCGCCCGCTGCGGCGGCAACGGCACCCGGATGGACAAGCCACTGCAACGGTATTGGCGCGACGTCCACGTCGGACAGGCGCACGCCATCCACGTCCCGGGCACGGTGTACCACGCCTCCGCATTGAGTTCCCTGGGCGTCGACCCCCAGGGTCCACTGCGGGCGATGATCTAAAGGAGGATCAATGAGCCTCATCAAGAGCCTGGGGTACGTCAAGGTCCAGGCCACCGATATGACGCGGTGGCGTCAATTCGCTTTCGATGTACTGGGATTCGCACAGGGATCGGGTCCCGACCCCGATGTGCTGTATCTGCGGATGGACGAGCGTGCGGCGCGCATCATCGTCGCCCCCGGCAATGTAGACCGGATCATCACCGCCGGCTGGGAAGTCCGCGACCACAACGCTCTCGAGGAACTCAAGGGTGTCCTCGATGGGGCCGGAGTTCCGTACAAGGAACTCTCCCTGGCAGAGGCCGACGCCCGTCGCGTCGAAGAACTCATCGCGTTCGACGATCCGGCCGGCAACTCGCTGGAGGTCTTCCACGGTGCCGTGCTCGACCACAGCCCGGTCATCACACCCCACGGCGCGCGCTTCGTCACCGGCGAGCAGGGACTCGGTCACGTCGTGCTGCCCGCGCTCGACGTCAATGGATTGTTCGACTTCTACACCCAAGTGCTGGGCTTCAAGTCCCGCGGCGCATTCCGGGTTCCCACCCCACCGGAGTTCGGGCCGATCCGCGTCCGCTTCATGGGTGTGAACCAGCGGCACCACAGCCTGGCTATCTGCCCGGCCATGAACCTGCGCGACCCGAAGCTGATCCACCTCATGGTGGAGGTCGACACCCTCGATGCCGTCGGCCAGGCCCTCGACCGGGTCAACCGGGACGGCTTCCAGCTGTCTTCGACCCTAGGCCGGCACACCAACGACAAGATGGTGTCCTTTTACGTGCGCGCCCCCGGGGACTGGGACATCGAGTTCGGCACTGAAGGCATGCGCGTCGACGAAACCTATTACACCGCCGAGGAAATCACCGCGGACAGCTACTGGGGCCACCAGTGGGTGTCTGACCTGCCGCTGGCCATGCGACCGTAAACATGACCTTCGAAGTCCACCCTGTTCCCGTGGGCGATATCCGCAGCTGGGACTTCACCGCAGACGTGGTCATCGCGGGCTACGGAATCGCCGGAGCCGCCGCTGCGGTGGAGGCCAGTGCTGCCGGGGCCGACGTGCTGGTACTGGAACGGGCCGGCGCCTGGGGTGGCGCAGCGGCGATGGCCGGCGGGTTCATCTACCTCGGTGGCGGTACCCCCATCCAAACGGCATGCGGTTTCGCTGATTCCGTCGACAACATGACCGCCTTCCTCAACGCCGCCATGGGACCGGGCGCGGACAAAAGCCGCATCGCTGACTACTGCGCAGGCAGCCTGGAGCACTTCGACTGGCTCGTCGAGTGCAGGGTGCCGTTCAAACCGGAGTTCTTCGCCGAGCCCGGCTGGGAGCCGATGGGCGACCAAGGCCTGATGTACAGCGGCGGGGAGAACTCTTTCCCGTTCAACACCATCGCCGAGCCGGCGCCGCGCGGGCACATCCCGCAGATGCAGAATAAGAAACAGGGCGAATCCAGCGCGGGTTTCATGTTGATGAAGCCATTGGTCGAGACCGCGACCCGGCTCGGCGCCCGGGCGGTCTACGACGTCCGCGTGCAGTCGCTGATCGTCGAATCCGACGGGCGAGTTGTCGGGATCACCGCCCGCCAGTACGGAAAAGACGTCGCCGTCCGGGCTCACCGCGGCGTCGTGCTGGCTACCGGCAGCTTCGCCTACAACGACGCGATGGTGACCCAATACGCCCCGCGGATCGCCGGCAAGCCGGCGGCCTCGGTGGAACAGCATGACGGGCAGGGCATCCGGATGGCGCAGGCGCTCGGCGCGGACCTCGCCCACATGGACGCCACCGAGGTGGCGATTTTCGTCGACCCCCAGCAACTGGTGCGCGGCATCCTGGTCAACGGTCGCGGTCAGCGCTATGTCGCAGAAGACACCTACCCCGGACGGATCGGGCAACTCACCCTCTACCACCAGGACGACACCGCCTACCTCGTCATCGACGCCGACGCGCAGGACGAGGCACTGGCCTCGCTGACGCCACAGCTGATGCTGCGCCCCCCGACGTGGGTGTGCGAGAGCGTCGCTGAACTCGAGGGCGAGATCGGGCTGCCGTCCGGTTCGCTGCAGTCCACCATCGAGTACTACAACGCCGGTGCCGCTCGCGGTGAGGATCCGCTGCTCCACAAAAAGCCCCAGTGGCTACGCCCGATCGGCTCTCCCGTCGGTGCGATCGACCTGCGCAACAGCACCGGCGGTTTCACCCTCGGTGGTCTGCAGACCACCCTGAACGGTGAGGTGTTGCACGTCGACGGTGACCCGATCCCTGGCCTGTTCGCGGCCGGCCGCTCGACCGCGGGTCTGGCGGCGTGGGGCTACGCCTCCGGTGTCTCCCTGGGCGACGGAAGCTTCTACGGCCGACGCGCCGGACGCCGGGCAGCTCAGGCCCGCTAGCCACTCATGTTGCCTGGCAGATCGCTCGGCAACCCAGTCGTCGCAGCATCAACCACCTTCCCCTTCGGAACACAACTGACCCTGTTGTGTGACAACAGCCACAGGGCTGTGATACAAACAGGCATATTTCAATTAGTCATATGCCGACGGAGGGACTCACATGACAATGACTGTCGAAGCCGCCACCCCGAGCGCCGTTATCGATCGGGTGTCGCTGGTCCTCGATGCTTTCGACGGCCCCGGCAGGCTGACCCTGGCGCAGATCGTTCGTCGAACCGGCCTGCCTCGCTCGTCTGCCCATCGGATGCTCGAACGGCTGGTCCAGTTGCGGTGGCTGCGGCGCAGCGGTCGTGACTACGAACTCGGAATGCGGCTGGTGGAGTTAGGCTCGCTGGCAGTGCACCAGGACCGGGTCCATCGGGCGGCGATGCCGCTGCTGCATGAGCTGCACCGGGCCACTGGTCTGGTGGTCCACCTCGCTGTGCGCGACGGCGCCGATGTCGTCTATCTGGAGAAGATCGGCGACCGTATGACGGCAGCCATCCCCACCCGCGTCGGCGGCCGGCATCCGGCCCACTGTACGGCGGTGGGCAAGGCGATCCTGGCAGCTTCCGGCGACAACGTGATCGAATCCCTGCCGACCGACCTGCTGCCCCGCAAGACGAAATACTCGATCTCCACTCCCAGTCAACTGCGCACTGAGCTGAGCAAGGTTGCGGCCCACGGCGTCGCCTTCGACCGTGAGGAATCCTTGGCCGGCTTCGGCTGTGTCGCCGCCTCGATCGGCGGCCCCGGCGAAGCGGTCGCAGCGGTATCGGTGTGCGGCCCGATGAACCGGATGATGTTCGATCAGCGCCTGGTGGCTCCGGTGCGGATGGCGGCGCTGGGCATCTGGCGCCAAATCGACTGTGGTGCAGGCGGAGTAGCACCCACACTGCAACAGATGCGGCCGCTGCGCCTCGGCCCGACTGTCCGGGGCTACGACGCCGCGTCCGAGGCCAGCGGACTGCAACTCGCGTGACACTCGATCCCGATATCGCCGCGATCATCGATGCACTCAACAACGGGTTCCCCCGGGTTGCGACGATGACCGGCGCCGAGGCGAGGGCGGCTATCGTCGCCCGACGGCAATCGGTGACCGATCCTGAACCCGTCGCGTCGGTCGCAGACCGCACGGTACCGGGACCCGGTGGTGACATCCCGGTGCGGGTGTACCACCCGTCGGTGAGCTCGGGGTCTCCGGCACTCGTGGTGTTCGCTCACGGCGGTGGCTGGGTGTTCTGCGATCTGGACAGCCACGACGGGTTGTGCCGGTCAATGGCCAACGGGGTGGACGCCGTGGTGATCGCTGTCGACTTTCGGTTGGCACCCGAGCATCGGTGGCCGGCGGCAGCCGAAGACGTCTATGCGGTCACCGAATGGGCGGCCCGCAACGCTGCCGAGCTCGGGGCGGACCCCGCCCAGCTGGTCGTCGCCGGCGACAGCGCAGGCGGCAACCTCGCTGCCGTCACCGCGGCGATGGCCCGCGACCGCGGTGGGCCTGCCATCGCGGCGCAACTGTTGCTGTATCCGGTCATCGGCGCCGACTTCGATACCGAGTCCTATCGGCGGTACGCCACCGGCTACTACAACACCCGCGAAGCGATGATGTGGTACTGGGATCAGTACGTGCCCGACGCCGCCGATCGCACCCATCCGTATGCCGACCCCGCCCGGGCCGAACCCGCAAACCTGCCGCCCACGCTCCTGATCGGCGCCGGTTTCGACCCGCCACGCAGCGAAGGCGAGGCCTACATCGCATCATTGGCCGCCGCGGGCGTGCCCACCGCACATCGTTGTTACGAAGGCGCCATTCACGGGTTCATGACGATGAACAACCTCGAACTCGGTGCACGGGCTCGTCAACAGACCTGGACAGATCTGCGCCAACTACTCTGCCGGGTCAGCTCGAACTGATCTCGCTGCGGCCCCGGTAGCTGGCGCCGTCGACGGCGTCGTAGGCCTGGCTCGGGTCGAGCACGCAGTGGGTGCTGCCGAACACCGTCACCATGCACTTGTTGTTGTGGTTGCACAGTCCGCGGGCCGTCGGATCATCCATCAGCCGGTTCACCAGGTCGGGCTGGCGCAGCAGTGCCCGACCGAGTGCGACGAAGTCGAATCCCTCGCTGAGCCCGGTGACCATATGGTCGCGAGAGTTGATGCCGCCCAACAGGATCAGTTTGGTGTTGTTGATGACGGGAATGAACTGACGGGCATCGTCGAGCATGTACAGGTCGTGGTACGGAAAGTTGCCCATGGCGGCCTTGCCGAACATCCGGACACCGATGCTCTGCGGCTGCGGCAGTACCTTGGCGAAGTCGTCGGCGGGCACATCACCACGAAACAGGTACATCGGCTTGTAGACCGAGGAGCCTTCGGTGAGTTCGATCGCGTCGAGGTTGCGGTCGGTGTCGAGCAACTGCGCGGTTCGCAACGATTCCGCCAGCCAGATGCCGCCGCGCATGCCGTCGACCATATTGAGCTTGGCGGTCACCGCGATTCGGTCACCGACGACTTCCCGGACCCGCTGAGCGATCTCGCGGACGAACCGAGACCGGTTCTCGATGGTGCCGCCGTAGGCGTCCTTGCGCCGGTTGATGAGCGGGCTGAGGAAGGAACTCGGCAAGTACAGATGTCCGAAGTGCAGTTCCACCGCGTCGAATCCAGCGGTGACCGCTACTTGGGCGGCTTCACCGAATTGGTCGATCACCCGCCTGATCTCGTCCTGACGAATTTCCCGGCAATAGTCGAACGACGCGGGATTGATGAACCTGCTCGGCGCCATCGGGGTCTTGCCGATGAGCCTCTTGTTGGCGACTACGCCGGCGTGCCCGAGCTGGGCCGAAATCGCTGCGCCCTCTTGGTGAATCGCGTCGGCGAACCGCCGCAGGCCCGGAACAGCACGGTCGTCCATCACGATCTGGCCGGGCGCACTGGCACCGTCCGGGGAGACACAGCAGTAGGCAACGGTCGTCATCCCGACGCCGCCCTTGGCGAACCTGCGGTGGAAGTCGATCAAATCCTCGGTGACCAGACCGTCGGGTGAACGTCCCTCGGAGGTCGCGGCCTTGACCACCCGGTTGCGCAGCCGGACCGGACCCAGCGTCGTCGGCGCGAACGGGTCGACGGTCGATTGATCGGTCAACGCCATAGTGCGCCTCTCCTCGGTGAGCCTGAGACTCTCACCGTCCGCCGAACCCACGCATTGGTCAACGGGCTGTTCCCGATCAGCGGCACGCTCCCGGTGGGTGGGAACCCCGAACCCAGCACACGCCCCTGCTCCCTAGCCTCGGATCCCGTGTCCGAGGGCAAGGTGTACGTCATCGACCGGGTCATGACACGACCGGGGCGAGCGCGCGAATTCGTGGATCGGTATCTCGCCGAATACGCTCCGGGTGCCGCCGACCGCGGTATGACTCTGGATCGCGTTCTGGTCAGCCCACCGATCTGGTTCAGCGACCAGGCCAACACCGTGACCGTGTGCTGGGAGCTGGCCGGGGCGCAAGCCTGGTGGGAAATGACCTGGAAGGGCCGTCCGGACAAGAATCTCGGCCAGTGGTGGGACACGATGGACGAACTCGTGGAGTCCCGCAGCCGCACCATGGCGGCAGCAGCCGACGACGTCGACGCCCTCTGCGATGTTTAAGGTCACCAGACTGGTCCGCCTGGCCTCGGGTGTCGACAAGGCAAGCGTCGACGACTTGCGCGTTCAGCTGAGTTCTGCGCTGGCCGGTGCATCGCGCAGCGTCGTCGAACCGACGCTGCCAGGCTCCCGCAATGGCGGTGACATCCTGGTCCACGCCCAGTTCGAAAGCGAACAGTCCTGGGGCCAAATCCGGCCTGCGCTCGAGGCGGTGCTCGCCGACGTCCGGATCGTGCACGTCGACGGTGTCGATTACCAGACGGACTCCACCGAGGTCGGCTCGCCGGGCACGGTGTATCGCACGCTGCTGCTGGCCGTCCAACCGGAGACGCCCGCGCCCGTCGTGGCGCAGTTCGAGTCCGATCTGCTGCTCATGCCGCGTTACGTCAGCACCATCACCGCATTCGCACTGACCCACCCGACCAACACCTGCGGTGCGTCACGCTGGACCCATGTCTTCGAGCAGGAGTTCACCGACGAAGCCGGAATCATGGGCACCTACCTGATGCACCCGATCCACTGGGCTGTCGTCGACCGCTGGTTCGACCCCGAATGTCCCGAGTTCATTATCCGGGCCCGCGTCTGCCACAGCTATTGCGCGATCGTCGAACCCGTCCTTGCGGGCGAAGCCATCACTCTCTGAACGTGTTTCGGCAGCGAAGCCAGATCTAGCTCGCCGGGTGCGGGCACCTAGGCGTCCCCGTGGCCAAGCCGTCGGAGCTGTTGTCGGGACTGATCGCCTCTTCCGACATCCCACTTCCCGAGAAGCCCTCCAGTTCGCCGGCGGCCTGCCCAGGCAGAATCTGCCAGGTCGCCCGGCCGTTCCGCACGCCCGCGGCATCTGGTGCGGTCGCCAGCCCGTCGAAGTGGATGGTGACCACGCCGGTGCCACAGCCGTCGAGGGTCACCGTGCCGGTCTCGGTCCCGATGTAGTGCAAGCTGCCGTCCGGGTTCGGATAGGCGCAACTGGCGTCGGCGGCCGAACCTGCGCGCCAGGTATCACCCGGCGCCACCCCGACCTCGGTCGGGTTCTGGAAACCGAAACCCTTGACGCCGTCGAGGTCCGAGCAGGTTGCCGCCGTCACCTGCGCCGCAACGCCTGGCTGGCCGTGGTAATGGTAGGTGACCCCGAGGGTGCTGCCTTCACCGCCGGCCGAGGCGACCGGCGACCGGCGACCCGCACGGCGTAATGACGGCGGCGCCCGCGACGGCGACATACCAGCGCATAGTCACAGATCTCCGTTTCAGATGCCGGCAGGCAAGATGTTGGGATTGGCCGTGCTCGGCGGCTCTAACGGCGGCAGCACCTGGCCACCGTCCAGGGTGTGCACCGGAAGTTGTTGCGACCACGGGTAATGCAGGCTGAAGGCCACCAGTCCGGTTCGCTCGGCGGCGGGGCGGTGGCACATCGCCAGAACCGTCTCGGCCAGATACTCCACCGGCTCGGTGGGAAACGTATCCGGAATCAGACTGGCCGCACCCGGGGTCCGCACCGCGCTGGACGGCCCGACCACGTTGACGGCAATATTGGCATCGACTAGCTCAGCAGCCACGCCCTGGGTGAAGCGGTGCAGCGCAGCCTTCATGGAGGCGTAGATGACATCACCGGAAGACTTGTTGTACTCGCGGTACGGCCGGGCCGGCGCCAGGCCGGTCACCGAGCCGATGTTGACGATCCAGCCCGCCCCCTGACGCCGCATGTGTGGAGTCGCAGCCTGGGTCAAGACGAATGGGGTTCGCAGGTAGTGTTCGACGGTGCGGTCGAAGGTCTCCATCGGCATCGTCTCGATGACGGAGTAGTCGGCGAACCCCGCATTGTTGACCAGGATGTCGATGCGACCGGTGCGCTCCACCACCTGGCCGATCAGACTTGCGCGTTGCTCGGCGTCCTCTAGGTCGGCCGCGATACCGAAGGCCTTGCCGCCGGCCGCTTCGATGAGTTCGACGGTCTCGCCGATCGTGCCGGGTAGCGCCGAGGTCTGCCCCGCGCGCGTTGACAGCGACGGCTCCAGCGAGCGCGCGGTGACCGCCACCGTCGCGCCTTCGGCAGCCAGTCGCTGCGCGACTGCCCGGCCGATTCCCCGGCTGCTACCGGTCACCAAAGCGGTTCTGCCGCGGAGTAACCCACTCACCGGAGGGTGTAGTCCTCTTCGATCGGCGTGCGGTGCGAGTTCCAGACGTCGATGAGGCGGAACGGGAACGCGGTGACGATGCGACCGCCGCCGGACCGATAGTAGGTGTGGGCGGTCGGGGTGTGGCACCAGACGGTTCCGGCCATCGCGTCATCGATCTCACGGACGTAATTGGCGAACGCTTCCGGCTTGACCTCGATGGTCGCGGCATTGCGCAGCGCCATCAGCTGCAGGCACTCCATCACGTAGTGCACCATGACCTCGACACCGAAGTTGTGTCCGGCGCCATGGCCGGGGCTGTAGTTCGGTGCCGAGGAGATGAACAGGTTCGGGAAACCAGGCACCGTCCCGCCCCGGTAGGCGCTCGGGCTGTCACCCCATACCTCGGCGAGTTTGACACCGTCCCGGCCGCGGATATCGATGGTCGACAAGAAGTCCAGGTAATAGCCGGTGGCGTAGATGATGACGTCCAACTCGATCTGCCGGCCGTCCTGGGTGACGATGCCGCTTTCGTTGACGTAGGCCGGCTCGGCCGCTTCCACGTCGACATGGGGCTTCGCCAAGGCCGTGTAGTAACCGCCTGGGTCACGGATGATGCGCTTGCCGTACGGGGCGAAATCAGGTGTGACCTTCTTGGCCAGCTCCGAATCGGCCCCGAACACCCGATCGATGTATTCCAGGCACATCTGCAGCAGGACGTCGTTGGCCGGCGAGATCGATAGGTGATCGGTCGCCCAGTCTGGATCGCGGATGATGACGGGGAAGTTGTTGTCGGCGGTGCCCCAGAAGGACTTCAGCCGATTCCAGTTCGCATAAAAGGGGATATGGGTATTGAGCCATCGGCGTTGCTCCGGCACGTCATCGGTGAGTCGCTTTCGTGGGGCGACCCAGTGCGGCTGACGCTGGAAGACAGTCAGGTGCTCGACCTGATCCACGCAAGCATCGACGATCTGCACCGCGGTGCAGCCCGCACCGATGATGGCCACCTTCTTGCCGGACAGATCCAGCTCGGGGTCCCACTCCGCGGAGTGGATACTGATTCCGGCGAAGCTCTCCCGGCCCTCGAGTTCGGGCCAGCGCGGCCGGTTCAGATAGCCCGCCGCCGGAATTACGACGTTGGCGTAGTCGATCTGCCGTTGACCATCGGCGCCGACGGTCTGGATCCGCCATTGACTGCGCTCGTCGTCCCACCACAGTGCTTCCACCTCGGTGTTGAACCGGGTGTGACTGCGCAGACCATTCTTGTCGGCCACTGAGACGAGGTAGGCCTGGTACTCCCCGCCCTGCGGATAGTAACTCGACCAGTCCCCGTTGATATCACGCGACAGCGAGTAGTACGCCGACGGAGTATCAACCCCGATCCCCGGATACACCGCGGTGTACCAGGTCCCACCGACCTCGTCGTTGCGGTCGATGATCTCGTAAGCGATTCCAGCAGCGGCACATTCCAAGGCGGCAGCCATGCCCGCGATGCCCGCGCCGATGATGGTGACCTTGAAATCCGTCGGCAACTTCGCGGTGCGTGGCAGCACGGGCTGGGACGGGTGGAAGCCACCCTGCTCGAGGAGCAGTCCGACGTACTCAGGACCGACTTCGGTGCCCAGGGCCAGCGGCGCGATCTTGGCGAACAGCGCCGGATCGTCGAAGGCCAGCGCGTTGTCGGGGCGTGCGGCGCTCAGCGCGGTCACGACCTCGTCGACCAACGCCTCGGTGGTTTCGGGATCAGCGACGCCGGCCTGCTCGGGCGGGTCCGGTACATACGAGATCTTGCCCGCGAACTGGTCGACCACCGTGGGGTCACCGGTGAGCTGAGCCAACACCGCTACCAAGATCCCGCGTCGGCACGGCGCAGGTTGGCCCGCAACTCCTCCGGGTCCACACGTGTGCTCTCGACCGTTCCGGTCGCTTCGGCTGCCATCGAACCTCCTTGCTCGTGCTGCCGAGTATGTGATCGGCGCTGACACATGGCAGGGGCCTTGTCTACTGAGCGGGACGCGGTGTGCTCCAAGCCCAAATCTGGGGCCTAAAGTCCCCGGCATGCCGGGTCCCGAGGAAGACATGCTCATCGCGCAGGCGCGCAGCCATGCACTTGGCGACATCCCGCGCCGATCCGCGCGCAAACGGCCGGACAAGATCGCCATCATCGACGGCGACGTTGCGCTGACCTTCGCCGAATTCGAGCACCTCGTCGACCGTGCCGCGGCGGCGTTGCAGGACAACGGCTTTGCCTGCGGCGACCGGCTGGGCCTGCTGTCCCACAACTGCTGGCAGTACGCGGTGCTGACCTTCGCGACTGCCCGGGCAGGAGTAGTGCTGGTTCCGATCAACTTCATGCTCACCGCCGAAGAGATCTCGTTCATCCTGCACCACAGCAAGGTGAGCGGCTTCGTCGTCGAAGCCGACCTGGTTCCCACCGCGGAACGCGCGATGCAGCTGGGCGGCAATGTCGAGACCACCGCGGCACTGGTCCTGCCGGGCCAGGACCTGCCGGCCGGCTGGTCCAACTTCGCGCACTGGCTGACCACCACGTCAGTCGCCCCGCACCCGTACGTCGCCGATGATCGGCTGATCCGGCTGATGTACACCAGCGGAACCGAATCGCACCCCAAAGGCGCAATGCATTCGAGCCGCAGTCTGATGGGCAACTACGTCAGCACGATCGTCGCCGGATCGATGGAATCCGACGATGTGGAGATCCACTCATTGCCGCTGTATCACTGCGCCCAGCTCGACAACTTCCTTATCACCGATGTCTACCTGGGCGCCACCAGCATCATCCTGCCGCGCCCGGAGCCCGAAACCGTGCTGCGCACCATCGAGAAGTACCGGGTGACCAACTACTTCGCACCACCAACGGTGTGGATCTCGCTGCTGCGCTCGCCGGTCTTCGACGATGTCGACCTCTCGAGCCTGCGCAAGGGGTATTACGGCGCCTCGGCGATGCCGATCGAGATCCTGACCGAGATGCGCAGCCGGCTGCCGAACCTGCGGTTGTGGAACTTCTACGGACAGACCGAGATGGCGCCGCTGGCCTCAGCCCTGGGACCCGACGAGCAAGACGCCCACGCCGGCTCGGCGGGCCGGCCGGTGGTCAACGTCGAGACCGCGATCCTCGACGACGACAACGTCGAGGTTGCCACCGGGGTCGTCGGCGAAATCGCCCACCGTAGCCCGCATCTGATGCTCGGCTATCTCGACGACGCGGACAAGACTGCCGATGCGTTCCGCGGTGGCTGGTTCCACTCGGGCGACCTCGGCTATTACGACGAGCACGGACTACTGCATGTTGTGGACCGCAAGAAGGACATGATCAAGACCGGTGGGGAGAACGTCGCCAGCCGGGAGGTCGAGGAGGTCCTCTACCGGCACAGCGGCATCGAAGAGGTGGCGGTGTTCGGGGTGCCGCACCCCATCTGGGTGGAAGCCGTGGTCGCGGCGATCGTGCCGCGCGGCGGGGTCAAGCTCGAGGTAGACGACGTCCTGGGCCACTGCAGAGAACACCTCGCCGGCTTCAAGACACCCAAGCACGTGTTCTTCGTCGACTCGCTGCCGAAAAATCCCAGCGGGAAGCTGCTCAAGCGTGTTCTGCGGGATCAGTTCGACCTCGAACAGCACACCTTCAGCTGACCCCAGCCGGCTCAGTGCGCAGCACGCAGCGCGTTCGCTCGAAGATCGTCACCATACATTTGTTGCAGTGGATGCACAGCGAGACCGCCTCGGCATCAGCTTGAATCCGGTTGAGCAGCTGTGGATCTCGCAGTAAGGCCCGGGCCATCGCGACGAACTCGAAGCCTTCACGCATTGCCAGATCCATGCTCTCCTTGGACGTGATACCGCCGAGCAGAATCAACGGCATGGACAGCTCTCGACGGAACTGACGGGCGTGGTCGAGCAGGTAGGCCTCGTGAAACGGGTAGCGGCGCAGGAAGAACCGCGCAGCGGAGATCAGAGCCCAACTCAGCGGGGGCCGGAAGGTCCGGGCAAATTCGTTTCGCGGCGCGTCGCCCCGGAAGTAGAACATCGGGTTGAGCAGCGAACTGCCGACCGTCAGCTGGAGGGCGTCGAGCGCACCGTCGTCCTGCAACCAACGGCCAACCTGCAGGCTCTCCGCGATCCGCAACCCACCGGGGACACCGTCATCCATACTGAGCTTGGCCGTGACGGCGATCCGGTCCCCCACCGCCTCCCGCACCGCGATCGCGATCTCGCGGGCCAGCCGGGCACGGTTGGCCAGCGCTCCCCCGTAACTGTCTCGACGCCGGTTGAGCAGCGGGCTCAGGAATGCGCTGACCAGATAGTTGTGGGCGAAGTGCAATTCGACCGCATCGAAACCGGCATCGGCTGCCAGTACCGCTGCCCGAGCATGGTCGTCAACGACCCGAGCGAGGTCGGCACCGTCGGGACGATGGGTGGCCTGCATGGCAAGCGGACTGAACAGCCGACTCGGCGACATCGCCGCCACGCCGTTCGATGCACCGTTGGCGACCGGTCCGGCATGGCCCAGCTGCGCGCAGACCGCGGCCCCTTCGGCGTGCACGGCGTCGGTCAACCGCCTCAGCTGCACAACGACGTCCGGCCCCATGAGGATCTGGTCCCGCTCGGTTCTGCCTTCCGGCGAGACTGCACAGTAAGCCACGGTGGTCATCCCGACACCGCCAGCAGCGGGCGCCCGGTGGTAGTCGATCAGGTCATCGGTAACCGCTCCGCCAGGGCTGCGCGCCTCGAACGTCGCCGCCTTGATCACTCGATTGCGTAGCAGCAGCGGCCCCAGCCTGGCTGGGGCCAGGACATTGGTGATCGAACCGTTCATCGCGCCACCGCCGGTACCGACAACCCGGCGGCGACGAAGGTGCACAGCGCGTCCACCTGCTGATTCGACAGCGTCCGATCACCGTTGAGTGGGTCGCCGAACTGCGTGAAGATCAGCTCGAAGGCGAGCATCCAGCGGTGCGCCGCCTCGTCGGCCGACAAGCCGGGCACGTTGCGCTGCAGCATCTGCGCCCACGGCGCGATGGAGAACCAACGCTGGGTCCAACTCACCTCCCGGCGGGCCAGCAGTAGGCGTGACAACAGATTCAAGTAGAGCCGTCCGGCCGGATCGGCGGCGAGTTCCACCAGGGGGTCGACGACGATCCGCACCGCCTGCGCGACACCCAGCCTATCGGTGTCTGTGCGATCAGCCAGGCTGGCCTGCCACAACGGTCCGAGCCGGGCCTCCAGCAGCGCCGAGACCAAGCCGACTTTCGAGCCGAAGTGGTAATGCACCGAAGCCGGGTTCACCTCGGCGGCCAAACAGACCGCGCGAACCGAGACGTCGTCGTATCCCGACTCGAGCAACAACCGTTCAGCCACGGTCAGCAACCGTTCCCGAGTATTCGAGTCGACATGCGCCACGTCGCCATCGAAGCATCCATCGATGACTGAGTCAATCACTGTTTGAATCGGTGATTGAAGCCCGCGAGTTGCGATCCGTTTCGCTGGTTAGCGATGACCGCTGGGCGGGAAACTGCACCCCGGAACGCCACGCCGCCCAGTTGAATCGGACACGAGGTGCGGTGTGCGTGCGCGCTGACCATTCGAGCCATGGAACCGCCCACGATTACGTGTGCTCACTACACCGATGGATCACCGATCGAGAGGAATGCCCAGTGTCGCTGGCTCCGTTCACCGGACGAATCGCCCGCTTCGACGAGCCAGGGAAGCCGTTCGAGATCACGACCGTCAGCCTGCCCGGGGTGGGCCCCGGCGAGATTCTGATCAAGGTCAACCGCGCCAATATCTGCGGCTCCGATGTGCACGCCTGGCACGGCACCTTCGCCACCCGCGGGCTGGGCGGGCAACTGCCGACCGTCCTGGGGCACGAAATGGTGGGCGCGGTCGCGGCACTCGGCGATGACGTCAGCACCGATTCGAACGGCGCGCCGCTGGACATCGGCACCCGCGTGGTGTTCCCGTACTTCTTCTGCTGCCACACCTGCCGCAACTGCCTGGCCGGCCGGCGCAACGCGTGCCTCAACCTCAAGATGGCGATGCTGGGCCGCGCCGACGAGCCGCCCTATTTCGTCGGCGGCTACGGCGACTACTATCTGCTCCCGCCGGCGCCGTCGTCTACACGGTGCCCGATTCAGTGTCCGATGACATCGCCGCGGGCGCCAATTGCGCTCTTTCCCAAGTGATGTACGGCCTGGAGCGGGTCGATCTGCAACTCGGCGAAAGTGTCGTGGTCCAGGGTGCCGGCGCGTTGGGTCTGTACGCCGTCGCGGTGGCCAAGGCCCGCGGAGCCGCGACCGTGATCGCGATCGACGGCGTACCCGAGCGCCTTGAGCTGGCCACCGAGTTCGGTGCGGATGCCGTCATCGACATCACCGAGGTGACCACCGAGAGAGACCGCACCAAGATCGTTCGCAGCCTCACCCAGGGGCACGGCGCCGACGTCGTGGTCGAAGTCGTCGGTCACCCGTCGGCGATCGACGAAGGCCTCAAGATGCTGGGTCAGTTCGGGCGCTACGTCGAGATCGGCAACATCAATATCGGCAAGACCTTCGAGTTTGATCCGTCCCGATTCGTCTTCGGCAACAAGACCATGGTCGGAGTCTCGCTGTACGACCCCGCTGTGTTGTCGCGAGCATTGGCCTTCCTCGAGCAGTACCAGGACAAGCTGCCTTTCGACCGCCTTGCGGCGGCGTGCTATCCGCTCGACCAGATCAACGAAGCCTTCACCGCCGCCGAGGACAAGCGCGACGTCCGCGCCAGCATCGTGCCCTGAGACTAAAGCCGAACGCAGAAAACCGAAAGCAGACCAACGATGCACGACTACACCCGCACAACACTTTTCATCGACGGCCAGTGGGTCGAGCCGGACGGTTCCGGCGCGATCGAGGTGATCAATCCCGCCACCGAAGAGGTCATCGGCAGCGTGCCCGATGGGTCGGTGGCCGATGTCGATGCCGCCGTCGCCGCGGCGCGACGCGCTTTCGACCCGCTGGTGAGCGTCGCCGATCGTCAGGCCCGGTTGGACGCGGTGATCACCGCCATGGAGAAGCGGCTGCCCGACATCGCCGAGACCATCAGCGCGGAGATGGGTGCGCCGATCCGCATCGCCCAGACCGTCCAGACTCAGGTGCCGCTGGCGGTCGCGCGCGGTTTCGCCGATGCGCTCGCGACTTTCGAGTTCGAGGAGCGCATCGGCAATTCGCTGGTGGTGCGCGAGCCTTATGGCGTGGTCGCGGCGATCACGCCGTGGAACTATCCGCTCTACCAAGTAGTGGCCAAGGTGCTGCCGGCGATCGCGGCCGGGTGCACGGTCGTCCTCAAGCCAAGCAACGAAGCGCCGCTGTCGGTGTTCGAGTTCGTCGAGGCCCTCGAAGACGCCGGCCTGCCACCCGGTGTGGTGAATCTGGTGTCGGGTCCCGGCCGGGTGATCGGTGAGCGGCTGTCCGAACACCCTGACGTCGACTTCGTCTCGTTCACCGGCTCCACCACCGTCGGCAGCCGGGTCGGCGAACTGGCCGGCCAGACAGTAAAGAAGGTCGCATTGGAATTGGGCGGCAAGTCCGCCAACGTCATCCTCGACGGTGCCGACCTGGCCACGGCGATCAAGGTCGGGGTCGGCAACGCCTTCCTCAACAGCGGGCAGACCTGCATGGCCTGGACGCGGATGCTGGTCCCGCAGGCCCGCTACGGCGAAGCGCTGGCCCTGATCGAGGCCGCGACGTCGAAGTACTCCGTCGGCGACCCGCAGGACCCCAGCACCCGGCTCGGGCCGTCGGCGTCGGCGGGCCAGTACCAGACGGTGCTCGGCTTCATCGAACGCGCCCAGCGCGATGGCGCACGGCTGCTGGTCGGTGGCGCTGAGAAGGTGCGTGACGTCGGGTATTACGTCGCTCCAACGGTGTTCGCCGATGTCGACCCGGACTCCGAGCTGGGCCAGGAAGAGGTCTTCGGACCGGTGCTCGCGGTGATCCCGTTCAGCGACGAAGAGGATGCCCTGCGAATCGCCAACGGCACCCCATACGGGCTATCCGGCGCGGTCTGGGCCGCCGACGACGCCACCGCGATCGCGTTCGCCCGCCAGGTGCAGACCGGTCAGCTCGATATCAACGGCGGAAAGTACAACCCGGCGGCGCCGTTCGGGGGCTACAAGAAGTCCGGTATCGGCCGAGAACTCGGCCGGATCGGCTTCGAAGAGTACCTGCAGATCAAGTCCCTTCAGCTGCCCGCATGACCGGCCCGCTGAGGATCGAGACATCCGGCTCGGTGCAGGTGTGGACGATCGACCTGCCCGACGTCGGCAACGCCATCACCGGCACTGACATCATCGCCGGCTTCGAGGCGGCCGTCGATGCGGCCAACTCGGATACCGCGATCAACGTCGTGATCCTGACCGGGCAGGGCAAGATCTTCTCCGCGGGTGGCAATGTCAAGGAGATGGCCGACCGCCAAGGCATGTTCGGCCTGGACGCCATCGACCAGCGCTACGCCTACGTCGACGGGATCCAGCGGATCCCCAGGGCATTGGGCCGGCTCGAGGTGCCTCTGATCGCCGCGGTCAACGGTGCGGCGATCGGAGCCGGCTGCGATCTGGCGGCCATGTGTGATATCCGGATCGCCTCCGAACGGGCATCGTTCGCCGAGAGCTTCGTCCAGATCGGTCTCATCCCCGGAGACGGCGGAACCTGGTTCATCCAGCGCGCTATCGGATACGAGCGGGCTGCCGAGCTGACGTTCACCGGTGATCGCATCGATGCGGCGACCGCGCTGGACTGGGGTCTGGTCAGCCGCGTCGTACCACACGACGAGCTACTTCCCGAAGCGCGCGCGCTGGCCGAGCGGATCGCCAAGAACCCGGCCCACTGCCTGCGGATGGCCAAACGCCTGATGCAGGAATCCCGCACCGGCGCACTGGAGTCCACCCTGGCCATGGCTGCCGCCATGCAACCGCTGGCGCATCGGGATCCCGAACACGAACGCCGCATCGACAGGTGGCGCACCCGATGAACCCACTGCCCCGACTGGTACCACCGGCGGCCGTCGATACCCGCGAAACGGCCGCGCTGCGTGCGGAGGTACGCCAGTTCCTCGCCGAGCAGCTCGCCGCCGGTACCTTCGTGCCGGCGGTGGACTCCTGGCTGTCGAGCTGGGACGAGGAGTTCACCGCAGCACTGGCTGCCCGCGGCTGGCTGGGCATGACCGCGCCGACCGAGTACGGCGGGCGCGGAGCGACGGCGATCGAACGGTTCGTCGTTGCCGAGGAACTGCTGGCCGCCGGCGCGCCGGTCGCCGCGCATTGGATCGCCGACCGTCAGATCGTGCCGTCGCTGCTCAAGTATGGCACCGGCGCTCAGAAGGACGAGTTCCTGCCGCGCATCGTTGCCGGCGAGTGCTTCTTCGGCATCGGCATGAGCGAACCGGATTCCGGTTCGGATCTGGCCAGCGTCCGGACTCGGGCAGTGCCGGTCGACGGCGGATGGTCGCTCACCGGTACCAAGGTGTGGACCTCCGGCGCCCACCATGCGCACGCCTTCATCGTGCTCGCCCGCACTGCGCCGGTGGACCCCGCACACCGGCATGAGGGGCTCAGCCAGTTCATCGTTCGCCTCGACGGTCCCGGTGTCGAGGTCCGCCCGATCATCTCGATGAACGGCCGGCACCACTTCAACGAAGTCATTCTCGACAACGTTTTCGTCCCGGACACGATGGTGTTCGGTGAGATCGGCGACGGCTGGCAGCAGGTGACCTCGGAACTGGCCTTCGAACGCAGCGGCCCCGAACGGCTGTTGTCCACCTTCGTGTTGCTGCCTGCCGTCGTGGACGCCGCTGTAGCACAACAGGTCGCGGCCGGCTCGCAAATCGGCCGCCTGGTCGCCCGGATCTCCGGTTTGCATCAGATGTCGTCGGCGGTGGCCGGTGCGCTGGCACGTCACGACGCCGCCGATGTGCCGGCGGCGGTGGTCAAGGTGATCGGCACCTCCACCGAAGGTGATATTGCCGAGTTCGCCGCACTGCACACCGGCGATGACACCGCGATCGACCCCGCCCTGACGGATCTCGTCACGACTGCACTCGATCAGCGGCCGGGATTCACCTTGCGCGGCGGAACCAACGAAGTACTGCGCGGCGTGATCGCGCGCGGATTGGGGTTGCGATGAGTACTGCGCAGGCTGATCTGACGACGACTGTCGATCCAGATCTGATCGCCATGATGGACGCGGTGTTCGCCGACCAGCGGGCCAACCAGTCCCCAGACGCGCCCGTGGATCTCGATCGCCGGCTGTGGAGCAATCTGGACGAACTGGGGCTGGTGCGGTTGACCGGGTCCGAGGAGGCCGGCGGCAGCGGCGCCGGCTGGCCGGAAGCCGCCGCACTGCTCACCGCCGCGGCGCGCCACGCGGTGCGCATCCCGTTGGCCGAACACGACCTGCTGGGGTGTTGGCTGCTGGAAGCCGCGGATTTGCCGGTTGACGGCGCCGTCCGCACAGCGTGCGTGCTCGACGCGGACGGCACCGCCAACGGTGTGCCGTGGGCGTCGACCGTGGATAGCATCGTCGCGGTCTGGCCCAGCGGGGGCGCCTACCGCATCGCCGACCTCGATGCCGCAGCTCCGTCCGTGCGAATCACCCCTGGTGCCAACATGATCGGTGAGGCTCGCGATGCCGTCGCGGTAGATGTGACCGCACTGACCGGGGATGAGGTGCCCTCCGCGACGGTCGCCGAGCTGAGGCTCAAGTCCGCCCTCGTCCGTGCGATCCAAGTCTGCGCGGCGCTAGACCGGGTCGTCGAGCTGGCCGTCGACCATACGACTTCGCGCATTCAGTTCGGCCGCCCGCTGGCCAAATTCCAGGCCGTGCAGAACCTGATCGCCGACGCCGCTGCCGAAGCGGCGCTGGCCCGGGCCGCCACCGAGGCCGCGCTGGTCGCTGCGGTCACCGGCGGGTGGTCTGCGCCGAGGCTCGAGTTCCTGGTCGCTGCGGCGCGGTCGTGCGCCGGGCACGCGACCTCGGTCGTGGTGCGTAACGCCCATCAAGCGCTTGGCGCCATCGGAACGACCCGTGAGCATCGGCTGCACCAATACACCAGGCCCGCACTGGCTTGGCGCTCGGAGTTCGGTTCGGTGGACTACTGGGACGGCCAGGTCGCAGACGCGGCGCTGCGGGCCGGCGGTACTGGTCTATGGAGCCTGATCACCGGCTGACGACGCATCTGGCGATGGGCATTGGTGTTCCACTCACCGGTCACCGCCAGAGTGCGACGGCGTTGATGCAGGTTCACTCGACACCATCGGAGTGTTGGTTGGGTCGCAAATCGATCGATGGGAGAAGACCACGTGAGCAATGAGATCTCGCTCAACGAAGTGCAGGAGTTCTTCGGCGATTTCTGGTACCACTACGACTCCGGGCATTACTCGGAGTTGGCTGCTCGGTTTGCTCACGACGCGACCTACATCAGCCGCAGCGAAAGTGGTGCCTCGCCATTCGAGGAGGTGCTCGCCGCGAATCTGTCCGGCCGCGACACCATCATCGCCTGGCTGACAGAGCACCGTGAGGGTGGCCCTTATCCATTGCGGCACAACGGCACCAACATCCACCGCACCGGCACCGACGGTGACGTCACCAATGTGCGGTCTTACATCTTCGTCACCCAGGTCGCCAACCACGTTCCCTTCGCCGTCAGCAGCGGCGTGCTGGAGACGGCGATCCGACGCGGCGACCAGGGTCTGGAGTTCACCAAATTCGACTTGATCATGGACACCGACAATTCGGTTCCCTTCGCAGAGTTCAAGGCTGCGGCGAACGTCACCGCGAACTGACACCATGAGCAGCGCTCGGGAGACGTTCGGCGGCGGAGTCGCCGTGATAACCGGTGCGGGTGCAGGCATCGGAGCCGGCCTCGCGCGTCATGCGGCGGGTCTGGGCATGACGGTTGTGCTCGTCGATGTCGATGCGCCGGCAGTGGCCGCGCTACGCAGAGAGCTCGTCGATGGTGGTTCACATGCGGTCGACGTCGTATGCGATGTACGCGATCATGCAGCTATCGAGGAACTTGCCGAACGCGTCTACAGCGGCTTCGGCTCAGTACGGTTACTGGTGAACAACGCTGGTGTCGAACAGTTTGGTTACCTGTGGGATACCCCGGTACCGAACTGGGATCGGCTGGTCCAGATCAACATCAGCGGCGTGTTCTACGGCATCAAGGCGTTCCTGCCTCGCATGATCGATGCCGGTCAGCCGTGCTGGGTGTGGAACCTGTCGTCGATCGGTGGAGTGGCGGCGGTTCCGCTGCAGGCGCCTTACATCATGAGCAAACACGCCGTGTTGGCGATGACCGAATGTTTGCGTCTGGAAGTCGAGTTGGCCGGTCACGCTGACCGAGTGCACGTGCAGGCGGTGCTCCCCGGTGCGGTCAAGTCGAACATCTTCGAGGCCGCCGGCGGGGTGGACAACGGCGATGTGGCAGCCGCGGAGGCACAGCGCGTCGCCATGCTGGATATCAAGGCTGAGGCGATGGATCCCCTCGCCGCCGCCCATGTGGTCTTCGACCAGGCGGCGGCCGGCGAGTTCTACCTCCTGACGCAGCCCGAATACGTCGGTAACGCGATGCGGGAACGCGCCGACACCCTGATCACCCGTCGCGCGCCGGTCTTGCGCGCCAAACGGCGGTTCGACCCCGCTCACCAATGACGGCGTCCGTTCCCCCGTTGGACCCCGACGCCGCGGCCCGCGTCACGTCGTTCGGCCCGCTTCCGCCCATGCGGCAGCGTGGGTTGGCGGCCGTGCGCCAGTCGGTGGAGGCCGCACCGCTGCCGGAGTCGATGCCGCCGATGGCGAACATCGAAGACTGTTCGGCGCCTGGGCCGGCTGGTCCGATCCCGCTGCGAATCTATCGGCCCACGAAAGCTCAGCAGGCGCCGGCCCTGGTCTACTTCCACGGTGGCGGATTGGTGATGGGCACGAACCATTCATTCGAGCCGCTCGCCCGCGAATTGGCAGCCCAGTCAGGGGCTGTCGTGATCGCTGTCGAATACCGGCTCGCGCCGGAATGCCCGCCGCCAGCCCAATTCGACGACTGCTATACATGCACCAACTGGGTCGCCGAGAACGCCGACGTCCTCCAGCTCGATCCGGGTCGACTCGGTGTCGTCGGTGATAGTGCGGGCGGGTCCCTTGCGGCGGCGGTCGCGTTGGCCGCGCGCGACCACGGTGGGCCGGCCCTGTCCTGCCAGGTATTGCTCTACCCGGGACTCGACCGGGATATGGCGGCGCCGTCCATCGCCCTGCTCGCCAATGCCCCGATGCTGACCCGCGACGACATCGAATACATGCACGATCTGGCCGACGCCGGCGCCTCCAGACCGCACGACGCCTACCGAGTGCCTGCCTACGCCAGTGACCTCAGTGGTCTGCCGCCGGCGATCGTGGTGACCGGTGAATGCGATCCCATCCGCGACTGGGGCGAGCGCTACGCAGTGCGGCTGCGTGACGCCGGCGTGCAGACCACGATGACCCGTTATCCCGGTGCCTACCATGGGTTTCTGATGCGCTCGGAGGCGACCGCGCGGGGCCGGCTGGCCATCGCCGAGACCTCGGCATTGGTCCGAGCGAAGTTCGCCCGCCCGCTGCCCTTCTGAGCGTCGTGCCGGTCTCGCCCAGTCTGTCTGAGCTTGTCGCGGCCAGTGGAAACAAAGGCTGGACTTAGTTTCCCGATAGCCGGACACCGTGGCACCGCTCGCGGGTGACTCGGCCCACAATCGATCCCACCGATGGCGTGTATCAACGCCGGATGACGAAGTAAGGAGTCCCGTGATGCTCACCGAACAGCGACGTCAGGAGCTGTCCGATATCCTCCGGCCGGTCGCACCGCCCCGTGAGATCGACAACATCTACACCGAGGATCAGCGGGAACGCCTGCTCGACGTGGTCCGCCAGAACGGACCGTGGAAACTGATCATCGCCCAGCACTTCGCCTCGCCTGAAGAGCTGATTGCGACGATGAGCGGCAAGTTCCCGGAGGGCTTCACCCCCACTCTCGATATCTTCTTGACCCCGACGTTCCGCGGCTTCTTGGCCAACTACGGCACCGCGCTCTACCCCGAGGTGCACGACTGCTTCTACAACGCCAAGTTCATCGACATGGCGAAGTCGTATTGGAACGCCGAATACGCGAAGCCACAAATGATGTTGTTCAACATCAACGGGCCCTGCGCAAACCGCGATCCCGGCCACCTCGACTCGCCCAGCTTCCGCGGAATCCGTTACGAGAACGCCCCGACCTGGCTCGTCAGCGTCATGGGCAAGTCAGGCCTGTTCCAGGACTACCTGATCAAGATGGCCCAGGTCATCACGTGGTTCTCGCTGGACGAGACCAGCGGATTCACCTATTGGCCCGACGGGCCGCTGAAGGCACCGGGCCGGGTCCTTCCACCGGTGTACAACCGCGGTGTGGTGGTGCAGAACGAGATGCTCGTGCATCGGGGCGAGGCCAACGGTCCACTCGATCAGCAAGTTCCGGCCGGCCTGGCGTTCGACACGGTGTTTGCGGGTGACCCCGCCGATCGCGACCATTGGGTGCTCAAGAACGACGACACGGTCATCGCCCGCCATCACACCGACGAGCTGCGCTTCCTCGTGCACTGGTCGGCTGAGGTATTCGAAGACTACGACGAACTGAAGAAGAACATGGACGGGTCTGACGACCTGACCATCGATAAGGCCATCGACATGATGGTCGACGACCTATCCAAGAAGGGCATCAAGCTCGACATCCCGAGTGCGCCACTACACGATCCGGCGTTCATCGGTGCTCTCAACGCCGCCTACGACCTCGGTGGCCCGGCGATTTACCCCGAGGAGGCACCCATCAGCGCCTTCCAGTTCGCCTAACGGCACAGACAACGCCGGCCCGGCCCGGTGGTTGGCGGCGCTAAGTCCCGGGGGGTAGCGCCGCCGACCACCGGGCCGGTGCCGTCTAAACCGGAAGCTATTGTCGTTAAGCGAAAGTCGCGGACACAACATCGTCGAGTCGGACCGGTGCCGTCCGCCGCTTAAGATATCGGCGGCCTTCGCCCATGCTCGCCCCCGGGAATCGGTGCGCCGATCTGACGGCGGTGTCACTCGTCAGATACGCTCTCCTGCCGCCGCTCAGGACGGACCGGGCACGGATTGAGCGATCCCACGATCATCACCATCGCGGTGCGAAGGGCGATCCGCAGGCGATCAAAATCGCCGTCCTCGACCCAGTGGACGTAGGCATGCCGGCATGCCTGAACCACCAACTGGGCGGGCAACTCGCGCGTGAATGTGTCGGTGCCCAAATCGAAGCGGTTGGCAAGGAACGCGGTAATGGGACCGGCGAGGTCTTGGCCCCAGTCCAACCATCGAAGTCGATACTGCTGGTCTCTGAGCACTAACGCCATGAACGCTCGGTCTACTTCGACTTGGCCGCGCTTAGGGACTTCGGTGCTGAAGGCGTCGACCAGAACGTCAACCGCATCGTCATCATCACCTGCGTCGGCCAAGACGTGGACGCTCAAACTGCCGAACCGCGCGAACAGTGGGAGGACGACGTCCTCCTTTACTGGGAAGTGCCGGTGGAAAGTACGCGGTGCGACGCCAACGACATCACAGATTCGCTCCACCGTGGCTGACAGCGAGTTATCGGCGAGAAAGATATCGCGAGCGGCGAACGCGATCTCCAGCCGCAGTTCCTCGGCCCGACGTTCGTTCAGGCTCGCCGGCCTTCCGGTCTTTGCCATCTGCGGCTCCTTCGTCTGAACGGCTCGTTCATCGTAAAACTCGTGATCGCGTGCACCGGCCAGCCCGCTGAGCGGTCTCCCGATCAGCGGGAGCACGGCAGTGATCCACGTCGCAGCACCCTAAAGTCGTAAGCGTCAGATCCTGACACAGAGTCAGATTCTGTCACCACTCCGCAGCTCACTCCCAGGAGGACGACATGTCAACCGCTACCGAGCAGACCCCCAGCAGCGGCACCGAAGCCGACACCGACACCGACCAGGAACTGAACTACGACGATTACACGCACGACTTCATGGGCAAGGTCGGCAATATCCAGGACTTCTCGCGCGATTTCCTGTTGGGCCTAGCTCGAGTCTTCGAGGACGTCTTGAACTTCATGCCCTATGCACACGTCACAATCTATTCGGAGAAGGTCGGCATCAACGCCGCCATGGATGTGGCCGCAGAGGTTTCCCGCGCCGGTATGCGCCAAGTCATGCCGATGGGCCGCTACCTGGCACCTCAGGGATGGGACTGGAAAAACGCTCAATACCAGGCGATTCCGTTCGATATCCACACCGAGGACCTCACCAAGCCGGCCCTGATCCGGTTGATCAAGACCTACTGGGACCAGTATCTGAAAGGTCACAACTACTTCATCGATCAGTGGACCAAGATTATCCCCGAGGAAGAAGTCTGGCTCGGCCTGCCCGACATGTACCAGCTGATCATCGACTACCAATACCCGAAGTTAGCCAAGGTCTTCAAGATTGAGCCGGTGCACGTGGTGGATTTCCTCAAACTAGCAGTGTTGAGCATCGACGGCACACTGGGCTACGGCGGCGAGTACATCGTCTACAACCCGGACCATGTCGTGCTGAACATGCGTCGGTGTGAAGTGCTGCAGAAGTACACCGACGAGGGCCTCTACCCGCCCGCCCGGGCGTGGATGAACTGCACCTTCGAGCAACGGATCTCGGCGCCGTTCTTCCCCGGTTGCACGCTGGCGATCAATCTGCCGCCCAAAGACTTTAAGTTTGCTCAAGGCGAGCCGTTCTGCGTGTGGACTTACACGCGGGGCGAGGAGAATCACGCGGCGGCTGCCGCCGCCCCCGACCCACGCCAGTCCGCGATGGAGCGAATCCCCTTGATGGACGTCACAGTATCGAAGTAGGTTGCAGTGGCCGCGGCGCTACGTCGGGGGTGCCGCGGCCACCGACCGAAAAGTCGCGATGATCGCATCGCGCGGATCTCGCCATGTCAGACCCAAATCATCGAGCGTCTGCTGGTCATCGGTGGGAATAGCAGCGGTAATCAATTGCGCCGCCTCGTGACTGAACGCCGCGCCGATGGGAACTACAGCACCGATGACATCGGATAATCGCCCAAGTGCGCGAAATACTTTTGGGCTCATGGGAATCCGTGTGATCCGGCGCCCCGAACCCACCTCCAGCGAGGCGATCATCTCGTCGAACCCGAGCATCGTTCCGCCACACAAATAGCGTTTGGGGCCACGGCCGGGCTGCATCAGCGCGGTGTGCGCGTCGGCGACATCACGGACGTCGATCATCATCATGCCCGCACCACGCAGCCGGGGAGCGATCCGCCGGTCGACGATGGTGGCCCAGCCCTGTTCGGTCACCCCGGCCAGGGTGTGAAATGCCGGCCCGACGATGCTGGACGGATAGGTGATTACCACCGGCACGCCGTCGTCCTGCATGACCCTGGCGATCCGATCCGCATACGCTTTGGTCTGGGCGTAGGCCGACTTGCCAGCCGCGGTCGGGCTGTCTGCCGTGATCACCGAGCCGGGTGGCGGGAACAATGCGCTGTAACTGCTGACCAGAACGATCGGATCGAGACGGCGGGCGCGGGCGAGCCGCAGGATGCGCTCGGTGCCATAGGCGTTGACATCCCACATCAGTTGCGAACGACGGTCGTCGGTGCCCACCACTCCAGCGGCATGCAACATCGCATCGCAACCATCCAAAAGAACTTCCACATCGGCAGCTTCGCGGATGTCGCCGTGCGTGACACTGACCGATCCCAGTTCGTGGAGCCGTTCGAGCAGCTCTGGGTTGTCCCATCCCGGCTCGGCCAACAGCTTGACCTGGTGTCCGGCGTCCAGCAGGCTCCGCACCACGTGGGCGCCCAGGTACCCGGTGCCCCCGGTGACGGCGATCTTCACCGGCCGCTCACCTAACGCCCAGACCGCGCGGCACTCTGGCCGACGATCACTAGATCGCCACGGCGGACGGCGTCTTCGATCGAATCGCGTAACCGCGAACAGGACAGAAAGAGGCCCGGCCGCAAGCTGATCCGCTGGTTCGATTCGCTGGACTGCGATAGCAGCTCGCGTCGCTCGGGACAGACCGCGAGCGCGTCGGAGTCCCATTGCACGCTGGTCTGCTCCCAACTGCTCTTGCGTACGAGCACCCGCGCCCCACACGAATCGCAGGAGACCGGTGTCATCGGCGCATCACTGAGCCGGTTGTCGGGGCGGACTGTCATCCGGTGAAGCCCACCAACTTCGGCTTCCGCTTCGCGGCGATGTTCGCCTCGACCTCTTTCATCCATGCCTCCCGCGGACGGGTGGTGTCGATCTCGAACTCGAAGCGATCGACCATGTCGGGGGCCACATCGGCGGCATCAACGTAGAACTGCTCGTACCAACGCCGCAATTGGTACACCGGGCCGTCTTCTTCACACAACAGCGGATTGTCGATGCGCGCCTTGTTGCGCCAAATCGCCACATCCTGTTCGAAACCCAGCTTAACGAAGTCGCCGAGGCCGGTTGCCATCTGCATCGCGACCTCTTCAGGCACCGACTCCGACTTCTCCACAATGATCCCGTATTGCAGGACGAAGGAATGCTCGTTGATCGGGTAGTGGCAGTTGAGCAGCACGGTGCGCTGATCGCCGTGCTCGTAATGGTAGGTGAGGTCATCGATCATGAACGACGGACCGTAGTAGGAAGCAACCGACGTGGTGCCCAGGATCGGTGGCCCGTCGGCTGCCAGACCCAGGTCCGGACGGGCTGCACTGGTGTAGTACTGCGTCGCAACGTATCCCTCGAATACGTTCTTGAAACTGGTCGGCAGGCCGCCATGGATGTAGAAGAAATGTGCCATGTCGACGACGTTGTCGATGATCTCGCGGCAGTTGGTGTTCACCACCGTGGTGTACCAATGCCAGTCGGTCCAGTTGTCGCTCGTGGCTCCCTCGATGCGAGGAATGGTGACATCTGCGGGCGGGGCCTCCTTCTCCGGATCGTTCCAGACGAACAACATGCCGTCCTGCTCCAGGGTAGGCCACGCCGCAGTCCGGGCGAGCTTGGGAACCCTTCGGCTGTAAGGGATCTGCTTGCAGCGCCCATCACCACCCCAGCGCCAGTCATGGAATGGGCAGGCGATTTCGTTGCCCTTCACCTCGCCCTGGGACAAATCCCCGCCCATGTGCCGGCAGTAACCGTCCAGCACGTGCAGGCCGCCGTCCGCCGCGCGGAACACCACGAGCTTCTGGCCGAAGGCATTGACGGTGTGCGGCTTTCCGTCACCAAGCTCGCGGGCCAAGCCCAGGCAGTGCCAGCCACGGGCGAACCGGGTCGGCAGCGCGGCCGCCTCGATGTCGCGCACCTCTGCGGTATCTGATTGCAGCGTCGCCATTTCGGCCAACCTCCATCGCTAGTCTGTCCCGTTTCTAGCAGCGCGGTATCGCAGCGACGTTGCCCTGTTCCACTCATCGGACACCTGAACCAGACACCTGAGCCCGGTCTTGCCTCCCACTGGGAGGGAACGCTGGGGCACACCGTCAGACCGCACGAATATGGTCGTCGGACCCGGTCGAGTGAAAGAAGGCGGATGACGACCAACCCGGTGGCCAACACCACGGACCACATCGCTGTCGACCTGCTCGTTGTCGGGTCCGGCACTGGCATGGCAGCGGCCCTGGCCGCCAGCGAGCTGGGCCTATCGACGCTGATCGTGGAAAAGTCGACCGTCGTCGGCGGTTCGACAGCGCGCTCTGGCGGCGCCTTCTGGTTGCCGGCCAATCCGATTCTGCGCCGGGAGGGATCGCCGGATTCGCCGTCGGCCGCCGAACGCTACGTGCAGGCCGTGATCGGTGATGATGCACCGGCGGACCGCGCGCGGAGCTTCCTGGAATACGGCTCGGCCACCGTGGACATGCTCTCGCGGACCACCCCGATGAAATTCATGTGGGCGCAGGGCTACTCGGACTACCACCCAGAGGAGCCGGGCGGCAGCGCCGTCGGCCGCACCTGCGAATGCCGACCGTTCAACACGTCATTGCTCGGCAAACACCGAGATATGCTGCGGCCGGGAGTGATGAAGTCGTCGTTCCCGATGCCCGTCACCGGAGCCGATTACCGGTGGCTCAACCTCATGGCCCGTGTGCCCCGCAAGGCCATACCGCGGGTCGTCAAGCGCGCAGTCCAGGGTCTCGGCGGCTTGTTGTTGGGGCGCCATTACGTTGCCGGCGGACAGGCCTTGGCCGCCGGCATGTTCGCAGGTGTCCTGCAGGCCGGCATCCCGGTATGGACCGACACCACACTGACCGAACTCAGCGTCGACAACGGCCGGGTGTCGGGCGCCGTGCTCAGCCGCGGTGGCCGGACCGTCACCGTTGCCGCGCGCCGAGGCGTCGTCCTGGCCGCAGGTGGCTTTGATCATCGAATGGACTGGCGGTGGAAGTTTCAATCCGAGGCACTGGGATCCCATCTCAGCCTGGGCGCTGAGGGCAACACCGGCGACGGCATCCGGCTGGCTCAGGACGTCGGCGCCGACATCGCGCTGATGGATCAGGCATGGTGGTTCCCGGCGTTCGCTCCCCTGCCCGACGCGGACCCGCTCGTCATGCTGGCCGAGCGGTCGCTGCCCGGATCTCTCATCGTCGACCAGACCGGGCGCCGATTCGTCAACGAGGCCTGCGATTACATGTCGTTCGGCCAGCGTGTCCTGGAGCGCGAACGTAACGGCAACCCCGTCGAAGACATGTGGCTGATCTTCGACCAGCAGTATCGCAACAGCTACCTGATGGCCGCGGAGCTCTTCCCCCGGATGCCGATCCCAAAGACGTGGTACGAGGCCGGAATAGCCTTCCGCAGCGACTCGCTGTCGGCGCTGGCCCGGCAGATCGGGCTGCCGGTCGAGGATTTCACGACGACGATGAACCGCTTCAACAGGAACGCCGACCTGGGCGACGACCCGGATTTCGACCGGGGCGTCAGCGCCTACGACCGCTACTACGGCGATCCGACCATCAGCCCGAATCCCAATCTCCGTCCGCTTCACGAGAGACCCTTCTTTGCGGTGAAAATGGTGCTCAGCGATCTCGGAACCTGCGGCGGTGTGCGAGCCGACGCACAAGGTCGGGTGCTGAGGGAGGACGGCACGTCCATCGACGGGTTGTACGCGATCGGGAACACCGCTGCGAACGTGTTCGGCGCCAGCTATCCCGGCGCGGGCGCCACCATCGGTCAGGGACTCGTCTTCGGTTACATCGCCGCCCACGCGGCTGCAGGTGAGCAGCTGGACTGACCCGGCGAACCACCGGGCTAGTCGGGCGGTTCCTCGTTGAGGCGCCGTTCTACCTCGTACCAATACTCGCGATCGGGCCAGGGAATGCCAGCGCTCCCATCCCTGAAGGGCTTGCCGAACTCCGCCTCGGCCGCGTCGATGTCCTTGATGAGATCCAGCGCGAGTTCGCGTTCACTCGCGTAGTACCGCTCGGCCCACCTCAGCGCGATCTTGGCATACGCCCAGACCGGCTGGTCCTCGGCTGCTTGGGCTTCGATCCGGGCTTCGCGCTGCATTCGATCGCAGTAGGCGACATGCTCCTGCAGCAATTCCCGCAGTCTGGCGGGCTGGGTCAGGTGCCCGAACGTCACCCGCAGAAGCACACTGTGCTTGAGCGTCGGCGGGTCATACGGGGCCTCGCTCGTCCAGCCCGCGATGGCCTCCAGGCCCGCCGGAGTGATCCGGTAAAGCCGGCGGGTCCTGGCACCACCATCGTTTTCGACGCGGGAGACCACCAAACCGAGATCTTCCATCTTCTTGAGCTCGGAGTAGATCTGGCTGTAGGCGGGACTTTGGTAGAAAAATCGCAGCGACCAGTTCGCCCACTTCTTGATGTCGTAACCAGAAAGCTCATTGCTACCGGACAACATGCCTAACAGCGCCCAACCCGTAGCCGACAGATTCGGCTTCGCAGGGTCCGCTTCCATTCCCAGAGGTTAGCAACAACTCGCAGGCCACCGACGCCGACAACCGCTCATTGGGATGGTGCCATTGCGCGCACCCGGGAGAAATCGCATGGTGGGCGGTGACGACCCGAAGGAGGTTGATGACGGTGCGCGACACCTTGTCCGGCGATGACCGGCTCGTGCCCTCCCCTGCGGCTATGCGCCGCGTCCTGGGCCATTTCTGCACTGGTGTCGCGGTCATCACCGGTCACGACGGGCAGCAACCGCACGGGTTCACCTGCCAGTCGATCACGTCGGTGTCACTGGAGCCGCCCTACATTTCGTTCTGTCCGGCGGCCTCCTCGACGAGTTGGCCGTTGATCCGGAACACTGGCGCGGTGTGCGTGAACGTCCTGGCCAACGATCAAGGGTCGATCTGTACCCAGTTCGCCAGGAGTGGCACCGACAAATTCAGCGAAATCCGCTGGCACCGTGGCCACAATGGGTCCCCTGCGCTCGACGGCGCACTCGCCTGCATCGAGGCCGATGTCGAATTCGAACACGCCGCCGGCGATCACACGATCGTCGTAGCTCGGGTCACCGCACTCGAGGCACATGCGGCCCGGGATCCGTTGCTGTTCTTCCGCGGCGGTTTCGGCGGATTCCACAGTGATGCTCCCGCAGCCAAAACGCCCTGAGCGGGGGCCAGTTTAGTTTGGAGCACACACATGGCTGATTTCGACGAGACGGTCGACGTCATCGTGGCTGGATCGGGCGGCGGCCTCGCCGGCGCCTACACCGCTGCCCGCGAAGGACTCTCGGTGGCGGTTGTCGAAGCCGGCGACAAGTTCGGCGGCACGACTGCGTACTCCGGTGGCGGTGGAATGTGGTATCCGTGCAATGCCGTGCTGCGCAGAGCAGGTAGTGACGACACCGTCGAAGAGGCCCTGACTTACTTTCGAGCCGTGGTCGGTGATCGCACGCCCGCCGACCTCCAGGAAGCCTACGTCCGCGGTGGCAGCAAGCTGGTCGACTACCTCGAGACTGACGACAACTTCGAATTCGCGGTTCTGCCGTGGCCGGACTACTACGGCCATGCTCCCGGGGCGCGCCTCGACGGACTACGTCACATCGTGCCCACGCCGCTACCGGGTGAAGTTCTCGGCGCCGACGGCGGACTCATTCGAGGTCCGCTGGACAACGAGCGACTCGGCACACCCGCACCCGAGCTGCTGACCGGCGGCCGCGCGCTTATTGGCCGGTTCTTGGCCGCGCTGCGCCAATTCCCAGCGGTGCGGCTGTATCGCAACACGGCGCTAGTCGAGTTGATCACCGACGAACATCGGGTGATCGGTGCGGTGATGCGCCGCAACAGATTACTGATCTCGATCAGAGCGCGGCACGGCGTCCTGCTGGCGTCGGGTGGATTCGAGCGCAACCCGCAGATGCGCAGCGAGTACGGCGTTCCGGGCAGCGCTGCGGACACGATGGGTGCCCCGCCGAACATGGGCGCCGCACACCGGGCGGCGATCACTATCGGGGCAGACACCGATCTGATGGATCAGGCATGGTGGTCGCCTGGACTGACGCATCCCGACGGGTCCTCGGCCTTCGCGCTGTGGTTCACCGGCGGTATCTTTGTCGACCAGGCTGGCCAGCGGTTCGTCAACGAGTCCGCCCCGTATGACCGGATCGGACGCGAGATCATCCGGGAGATCGACCAGGGACACCTCACCTTGCCCTATTGGATGATCTATGACGACCGCGAGGGCGAAGTCCCGCCGGTCAAGGCCACGAACGTGTCGATGGTGTCCACCGACCGCTATCGGGCCGCAGGCTTGTGGCATACCTCCGACACTCTCGAAGGCCTCTCCCAGGCGATCGGTGTACCGGCGGCCGCTCTGGCCGCGACGGTTGCCCGCTACAACCAGATGGTCGCCAATGGGGTCGACGAGGATTTCCGCCGTGGTGACGAGGCCTACGATCGGGCGTTTTCGGGCGGGCATTCTCCGATGGTGCCCATCGAAGCCCCGCCCTTTCACGCCGCAGCTTTCGGGCTGTCAGACCTGGGGACCAAGGGTGGGCTGCGCACCGACGCGCACGCCCGGGTCTTGGACAAGGCCGGCAAGCCGATTGCTGGCCTGTACGCGGCCGGTAACACCATGGCGGCGGTCAGCGGCACGGCATATCCCGGCGGGGGTAATCCCATCGGAGCGTCAATGTTGTTCAGTCACCTCGCCGCACTGGACATGGCCCGGCACGTGGCGGAATGACCGAACACTCTGAGGACTCCGAGCACGTCGGCATCGACCGGGGCCATGCGATTTTCGCGCCGCTGACCCAATCGGTGCGCCGACTGATCGACGCCACGATCAGAACCGACGTCGACGACCACGCCGTCGAGACCGCCCGCGCACTTGTAGACCAGGCCACCGGGATACTCGCCGAACAACAAATCGCCGGTCCCTTCGGTGTCCGACAAGCCTCCGACGGCGGCACCGTGGCATGGGGCAATGTCGCGATCGGGCTTCGCAATCCGGTCGCCCCGCCGCTGGTCATCCACCACCGCGCCGACGGATCGGTGTGCACCGATATCGACCTCGGCGCAGCCTACGAAGGGCCACCCGGGCATGTACACGGCGGCATCAGTGCCTTGATCCTCGACCACGTGCTCGCAGCGACGGCCCACCAGCCCGACAAGCCCGCCTTCACCGGCACCCTCACCATTCGCTATCGGCGACCAACACGACTCGGTCCGGTCCACGCCGAGGCTCGAATCGATCGGTCAGACGGCGCGAAAACGTTTGCAGTCGGCCACCTTAGCGACTCCGACGGAGTCACCGTGGACGCGCACGGTGTATTCATTCGACCGAAAGGACCAGACCCGGATGAGCAATGAATCAACGATGACGTCCACTCAACTACCGGCTGTTGAGGGTTGGTGGGAGTACGACGATGCCGGTGTCCCTCATCTGGTTGGGGGAAGTGTCCGCAGTGCGGGACTTATGTGTTCCCGCCCCGGGCCAACAATTGTCCGAACCCGGCCTGTGACAGTGATGTGCTCGAGGCCGTCGCGCTGTCGCGGCGGGGCACGGTGTGGAGTTACACCGAAAACCGGTACGCACCGCCCCCGCCGTACCCCTCACCGGACCCGTTCGAACCGTTCGCGGTGGCCGCTGTCGAGCTCGCCGACGAGGGACTGATCGTGCTGGGCAAGGTGGTCGAGGGCACCCTGGCCGCCGATTTGACAGTCGGCATGCCCGTGGAGCTGACCACCATGGTTCTCTACACCGACGACGACGGCGTCGAGCGCCTCACCTACGCCTGGAAGGCCCTCTGATGGCACCTGAACCGGTTTACATCCTGGGTGCGGGGATGCACCCGTGGGGCAAATGGGGCCGCGACTTCACCGAATACGGTGTCATCGCCGCCCGCGCCGCCCTGGCCGACGCCGGCCTGGACTGGCGCCAGATCCAACTGGTCGCCGGCGCAGACACCATCCGCAACGGCTACCCCGGCTTCGTCGCCGGGGCGACCTTCGCCCAAAAACTCGGCTGGAACGGCATCCCGATCACCTCCAGCTACGCCGCCTGCGCCTCGGGTTCCCAAGCCCTGCAGTCCGCCCGCGCCCAAATCCTGGCCGGGCTGTGCGACGTCGCCCTGGTCATCGGCGCCGACACCACCCCCAAAGGATTCTTCGCCCCGGTCGGCGGAGAGCGTCGCAACGATCCCGACTGGCAGCGCTTCCACCTGATCGGCGCCACCAACACCGTCTACTTCGCCCTGCTCGCGCGCCGCCGGATGGACCTCTACGGCGCCACCTTGGCAGACTTCGCCGCGGTCAAGGTCAAAAACGCCCGCCACGGCCTCAACAACCCCTACGCCCGCTACCGCAAAGAAGCCACCGTCGAGGACGTGCTGGCCAGCCCGGTGGTCTCCGACCCCCTGCGCCTGCTCGACATCTGCGCCACCTCCGACGGCGCCGCCGCACTCATCGTCGCTTCCAAGTCGTTCGCCGAAAAACACCTCGGCTCACTCAAGGGCGTCCCCTCGGTACGCGCGGTCAGCCTGCAAAGCCCGCAATACCCCCAGCATCTGCCCGAACTACCCGATATCGCCACCGACTCCACCGCCGTGGTGCCCGGCCCGCAACGGGTGTTCAAAGACCAGATCCTCGATGCCGCCTACACCGAAGCCGGCATCGGCCCCGAAGACCTGTCCCTGGCCGAGGTCTACGACCTGTCCACCGCCCTGGAACTCGACTGGTACGAGCATCTCGGGCTGTGCGCCAAGGGCGAGGCCGAACAGCTGTTGCGCAGCGGGGCCACCACCATCGGCGGCCGGGTCCCGGTCAACGCCTCCGGCGGCCTGGCCTCCTTCGGCGAAGCCATCCCCGCCCAAGCCATCGCCCAGGTCTGCGAACTCACCTGGCAACTCAAAGGCCAAGCCACCGGCCGCCAAGTCGAAGGCGCCACCGTCGGCATCACCGCCAACCAAGGCCTCTTCGGCCACGGCTCCTCGGTCATCATCGCCACCTAAGCTCGGCGGTCGTCTGCACTCCGCACAAGCCGCGCCGATCATGCCGTCCGCTCAGTGGGCAGCGCTGACTGCCCAGCGGCGGCGCCGGTGTTAACGTCGCCCGACTTGCTGCGGACACGATGGCGTGCCGGTCTTGAGGAGCTGAGCGATGCGTAGATCGCGAACGATGTTGTGCCTGGTCACCATTGGCGCGGTCGTCGCTGGTGGCAATGCGACTCCTGCTTATGCCGCCGACGACTGGGGCCTCAATGGCACCTTCACCGCGACGTCGAACGGTGAGTGGGCAAGGACCAATGACGTCTTCCACGACGAGAACAGCATACGAACGACCTGGACCATCTCCACGGTGTGCAGCTATCCAACCGAATGCACCGGCACCGTCAGCAGCGATGCCGGGTGGACGGCGCCCATCTACCAAACCGGTGGGATGTGGTACGTCAAACGGACGGTGAAGAATTGGGAACCGTGCCCGGACGGCACCAGCGCCGACGGATTCCAGGTGTTCTGGTTCCAGCCGATGACACCGGGTGGCGACGCCGGCGACCCTACTTCCAACACCCTGCTGGGCGAGGACCAGACCACCGGCCCCAGCGGTGCATGTGGACGCAGCCTCTCACTCTTCATCAACATGCCGTTCAAACTGGTCAAGCAGGCCTAAGACGATTCGAGCCTCGTACGCGGCGACCGTCACGCGGTCGGCAGCAGGTCCTTCCACGTGCGGTCCGCGCCCGACGCAACCAAGTCTGATTGCCGAAACACCGCACCTTCCGGGGTGACGTATTGACCGGTCTTCGGGTTGTACCGTGTGACGGCTACCGACGGCCCCTCCGGTGAACCGGGATCAAACCCACTCGGGGCGACCGGTGTCACCGGGTCCTCGCTGGGTGGCGGCACGCTGGCCGGGGCCGCCGGGGCCGCTGGGATATCCGACAGCGGTGGTCCGGGCGGCGCCGCGGGGGCCGGTCCCGGTGGCATCGGCGTACCCTGCAACGGCCCATAGATGTGGTCGTTGAACGTCGTCCGGTCATCCGGGGGATGCCCTGCGAGATCAGATTCGGATCCAAGGGAGAGGCCCCCAGTGCGTGTTGGCGCATGGCCAGCGGCTGGTAGGGCTTATCGCTGTTGCAGATCTCCACCGTGGGCGCGCGCTTGCCTGGCTTGCCTATGCAGGGATAGTTGCGGGCGCCGCGGACAGCGATTGGTGAGTCCTGCGGAAGCTTGCAATACAACCCGTCGGGTGTGTCGACGTCAGAGAGATCTGCCGGGGAGCGCCACGAGCTCGGCGGCAGGAATCCCACGGAGCAGGCCGGCGGATCGTTCATCACAAGGGTGAAGTCACCCAGCGACATGCCGGTCGGATTACGCGGACCTCCGCCCATTGACTGGGTGGCGGCAATGTCCGGCGGTAACAACACCAGTAGTTGTTCCAGCGACGCATGGTAGGTCACCGCCACTTGACTGATGGTCGTCAGATTCGCCAGCAGAACGGGCAGCGTGGGCTTTACCTGGTTCAGCAGTGCCGAAGCCTCGTCGGCGGCCCCCGGGCCGTTGGCCAACAGACCTCGCACCTGCGGGTCGTTGATGGACAACTGGTCGGTGATGCCGGCCAGGCTACGGGCCCAGGTCCGGGTCGCGTCAGTGGAGGCCAGCTGTCCATCGAGCAGCGGGCTGCTGTCGTCGACGAGGACCTTGGCTTGATCCGCGGCGCCGTTGAAGTCGGTTGTCAGCCGTGAGGATGAGTCCAGCAGAGCACTCAGATCATCGGCGGATCCGTTCAGCGCCTGAAATGAACTATTCATCAAATCACCAAGGCGCTCTTTGGGGATGCTCTTCAACAGCGTGCTGACTTGATCGAGTGTCGGGCCGACCGCCTGCGGGACGGTGACATTGGTTGCTGCAATGATCGAGCCGTCTTGGAGGCTCGGGCCGGCCGCGCTTCGGGGCACCAGATCGACGTATTGCTCACCGACTGCCGACACGCTGAGAATTCGAGCTTGCAGGTTGGCGGGGATTCTCGGGGACGTGTCCAACATCAGCGTCGCTTCGGCACCATCCTCGGTGGCCCGCACATCTGTCACCCTGCCGATCTGGACGCCACGGTAGGTGACGTTCGAGAACCGATAGAGCCCGCCGGTTTCGGGCATCTCCAGCTTGACCGTGATTTTGCCGATGCCCAACAGGGTCGGGACCTGGAGATAGGCGACGACCATCACTGCGACTGCCACGATGGAGGCGATCGTGAAGATGATGAGCTGGTTTCGGACGAAGCGCGTCAGCATCAGTTACCACCCTCGTCCTGCGGCGTCGGTTGCGGCGCCGGACCCGGCAACGGTCCGGTTCCGACCCCCGGTGCAGGTTGGCTGGCACCGATCAATGCAGCCGGCGGGGCGGCGGGTGCCGGGGCCGGGTCAACCAGCGGCGGAATGCCGGCCACCTCGGTCGGGGGCGGCGCGCTGAACGGCGCCTTCAGCGGATCGTAGGTGTACGTCGCATACCACGGATCACCGGGCGCGGGAACCAGTTTGGCGCCCTCCTCTCCCCACCGAGTGCCCAAGAATAGGGTGCGCTTGAGCCGCGGAACGGTGAAGTCAAAGACGATGAACTGATTCATGTAGTCGCCGCGGATGGCGCGGTCGATGAAGTTCTGGGTGTACGGAAATGTGGTGGCATAGGCCAGAACTGTGTCGAGCTTGGGGCCGACGTCGGCAAGTGCACGCAAGGTCGGCTCCAGATTTGTCAAGTTGCGCACCAGGTCGGCCTGGGTGTCGTTGATCAGGCCGGTCGCCAGATCGCTGAATCGGCCCAGCTTCTCCAACGCGGTGGTGATCCGTGGCTGCTCCTTGACCAACACATCGAGTGCGGGTGGAATCCGTTTGAGTGCCTCGGTGAGCACCGCATTCTGACCGGCGAAGACGCCGGCCAACCGGTTCAGCGATGTGATCGAGGCGTTGATGCTGTCCCGTTGCTGCGCGAGCAGGCCGACGAAGTCGTTGAGGCGGCCCAGCAGATCACGGACTTGGTCCTGCCGGCCGTCGAGAGCGGCGTTGAACTCGTGGACGATATCCCCGATCTGTCCAAGACCGCCGCCGTTGACAACTACCGATAGCGCCGAAAGGGTCTGTTCGGTAGAGGGATACGTTGAAGACTGGTTCAGACCGAGCGTGGCCCCGGGCTGTAGCCTACCCGCCGGGCTCTGCCCCAGCGGCGGGTTCAACGCCAGGTGCATCGAACCCAAGAGACTGGTCTGCCCGACTGTCGCGACCGCGTTGGCAGGCACCACAACGTCGGGCTTCACCGACACCTCCACATCGGCATGCCAGTCACGAACCGTCATTTTCCCGACACTGCCCACCACCACGTCCCCGATGAGGACCGGTGAATTTGATTCGAGAGTGCCAACATTGGCGAGTTCGACGTGATAGGTGGCAGCTCCCGAACCGCGGCCGGCTGTGCCGGGCAACGGTGCCGAATTGAGACCACCGAAAGCACAACCACTCACGCTGACCACGATGCACGAGGCCATCGCGACGCAGCGTCCTAGTGACCGATAACGGGTCATGATGGTGGCGTCCCTTCAATGGGCTGCGCAGGCGCCGGTGGATCCTCGGCCGGTAGCAGCATGTCTCGCAGGTTTGATGGGGCGGGCCGGCCGGCGCTGACGGAACACCGGGCGGGATCGGCGCCCCGGGGTACAAAGCCGGTTGCGGGTCGGCGGGCAACCCATTGGGCGCGTAGGAGCCCGGTGTTGTGTTGGGCGGTGCGCCCCAGCCGGGCGGCGGCGGCACATCGCCGTTGTAGCCGGTATAGGCCGACACCGCCGGCGGGATCTCACCAGGAGGTATCGACGCGCCAGACCCTCCCGGTGCCAGCTTCGGATCGGAATAGACCAGGTTCTCCGGACTGGGTGACTTGCCCAGGTAGGCGTTGAACGGAAAGGGCAGGTAGTTGAAGTTCAGCAGGCGCAGCGCGGGCCCCAGATACTCCGCGCACGCGTTGCCGGTCGCAGCTGCGGTCGCGTTACTCACCGCACCGATTGCCGAACAGACCAACTGAACTGGGTTGGAGAAGTTGGCCATGGCGAATGCGCCGATGCCACTTCCGGTATCGGGGTTGTAGATGTTGTAGCTGTTGCCGATCGCGTTGGGTGCGACGTGCAACACGTTCTCCAGTACCAATTTGTTATCGGCGACGTTGCGGGTGACGTCGCCGAGCCGTTGGATCTGCTCGGCCGTCTGGTCGCGACTGCCGGCGATGAACCGCTGAATGTCGACCACGGCGCCGGACAGATCCGTCAGCGCCGCGTCAAGATCCGAGCGACTCCCGTTCACGACGCTACTGACACTGGCTAAGCGGTTCTGGAACTGCACGATCTGGGTGTTGCTGTCGCGCAGTGCGGTGATGAAGGTCTGCAGGTTCTTGAGGATGTCGACGATGTTGCCGCTGCCGCCGGCCAGCACCCGGCTGATACCGGACAGCTGGGCGATCGCCTCGCGCAGCTTGTCGCCATTACCGTCCATCGCATTGGCTGCCGAATCGATGAATCTGGCCACGGCCGTGTTCGAATCGTCGCCGGTGGGCCCCAAATCTGTTGCCAGACGCATCAGCTGGGTCTTCACCTCATCCCATTCCACCGGTATCGCCGTGCGGTCAACGTCGATCACCGCGCCGTCGGGCAAAGTGGGGCCTGCATCTCGGTAGGCCGGAGCGAGTTGAACGAAGCGCGCACCCACGAGGTTCTGCGCGACGATGATCGCACGGACCTCGGCCGGGATCGACACGCCGTGGTCAACGGCAAGTACGACTTTGGCCCGGGTCGGTTCCGGCTCGATGGACTTGATGGTGCCCACCTTCACCCCGGATACCCGCACCTCGTCGCCGGGATAGATCGCTGTGACGCTGGTGAAGTACGCGGTGATCGTGGTGGGTTTGGTGACCGTGTGGCGGACAAGCACGGTGGCGCCACCGGCGAACAGCAAAGCGAGCGCCACTGCCACCACCACCACGGTGAACCGCTTGCGAGACGTCATGGCTGTCCCCATCGCTCATTGGGCTGCGGTATTCCGTTGTAGGGGAATGGGAATTCCGCTCGGGGTCCGGCGTTGTCGGGCGGCTGGCCGGCGTCGGTGCCGCGGCGGAAGCCCAGTGCGTAGTCGAGGAACGGTTGCAGCGACTGCGCCGGTATCAAGTTGCCGATGAAGGCGTTGTAGTAAAAGCCGTTGTTGACCGCTTCGGCCTGGGTCAACTGATACTTGGCCAAGCCGTTGAGCGCCTTGACGATGTTGTCGTTGTTCTTCTGCAGCATGGCGGTCACGGAGTTGATCTTCTCCAGAGCCGGGGCGAGCGTCTTCTCGTTGTCGTGCACCATCCCGGTCACCTGCTGAGACAGTGCGCTGGTCTTGGTCAGCAAGTTGACCAACGCATAGCGGCGTTGCTCCAGCACCCCGGATAGGTCGTTGGCGTTGAGCAATAGCGTGTTCACCTGCTGGCTGCGCTGCGACAGGATCCCGGTGACGTTCGCGGCGCTCTTCAACAGATCGGACAGCGAACCGTTGCGCTCATTGAGCGTCCGCGACAGATTGCTGACACCGTCGAAGGTGGGTCCGAGTTGTGGGGCGATCCGATCGATCGTGTCCGACAGGGTGTTCAGAGCCTGATTGACGGCGGCAGTATCCGTACCGGCGGTATTGGCAGTGAAGTCGTTCACCGAATCGGTCAGTGAGTACGGCGAGCCGGTGCGCGCCACGGGAATCACGTCCGCCGACCGCAGCGTTCCCTTGCCGTCGGATTCCAGTGTCAAGATCCGCTGGCCCAGCAGTGTGCCGGTGCGGATGTGGGCGGTGGTTTCCGATCCGAGCCGCACTGTGCCGTTGACCATGAAGGTCACCAGGGCATCGCCGTGGTGCAGTGACACATTTGAGACGGTCCCGACCTTGACCCCTGCGACAATCACATCACTTCCGGGGGTTAGCCCCCCGGCTTCGCTGAACAGTGCCTCGTGCTTGATGGCGCTGGCCCACGTCAGCAGTCGTTCGGGCTGCAGCCCGACGGTGATGATCAGGATGATCAGTGCTAGGCCGATGAAGCCCGACCTGATCAACGATGATCCACGGTATTTGAGCATCAGGGCTCGCCGCACCTTCCAGTGTGTTGAATGATCCAGGGGAAGTAAGCCGTTCGACCCTGCAGGTCCGTCACTCGCACGGACAACCCACACAGATATTGGTTGAGCCAGCTCCCGTAGGCGCCGAGCCGCACAAGTTTGCGATAGTTGGCGGGCGCCTTCTGCAGCGCCAAGTCAAGGCGAGCCTTGTCTTGGTCAAGAAGCGGCGCCAGCCGGCCCAACTCGTTGATACTGCCGGCCAGTGGTGGCCGGGCCTGGGTCAGCAAGTCAGCCAGCGAGGCGGTGCCGTTGTCCAGGGACGTGATGGCCTCGCCGATCGGGTCTTTCTCGGCCGCCAGCCCGGTGATCAGCTTCTGCAGCTTGTCGATCGCGCCGGAGAACTTGTCCCCGTCCTTACTGATCGTCGCGACGACGGTGTTGAGGTTGTCGATCAGTTGTTGCACGGTCTTGCCGTTGTCGGCCAGTGCGCTGGTGAACGACGAGGTCTTGGAGAACAACGACTCGATGTTGCCGTCTTGGCCCTGCAGGATCTGGATCAGCGAGTTGGTCAGGGCGTTGACGTCTTGCGGATTGAGGCCCTGAACAACGGGTTTCAGACCACCGAGTAGCAGGTCCAGGTCCAGCGCGGGCTCGGTGCGATCCATTGGGATCTGGGAGCCGGGTGGCTGGATCTTCACCGATCCCGGACCGGTGACGAGTTCGAGGTAGCGATCGCCGACCAGGTTGAGGTAACGTACCGCCGCCTTGGTGCCCGAGGTCAGCACGACATCGCGATCGGCGTCGAAATCAACGACGACCTTGTTGTCGGGCTGCAGGGCCACGTCGGTGACGGTGCCGACTCGGACCCCGGCCACCCGGACGGAATCCCCGGACTTCAACCGGGACACGTCGACGAAGAGAGCCGAATACTTGTTCGTCGAGCCGCTGCGGTACTGGCCGAAGATGGCGAACAGCGCTGCGGTGAGCAACAGCATCACCACACCGAAGGTGCTCACCTTGACGATCGTCTTGCTCAGGGCGGTCATCCGGGTTGTCCAACCTGCGTGGAGTTACGGGGCGGCCCGTCGAGCGGACCGAACAGGGCCTGCTTGAGGCCGTCGGAGTTGAGCAGGATGCCCTGGTTGCCGTACTGCGCCTGATTAGCGCCGATATCGGTGACCACGTAGGGCGGGCGTTGCTCGAAGCCCACGGCGGGCAGGTCCATGCATTGCGGTCCGCCGGTGGCCGCTACCTTGGGGAGGTTCATCGGATAGCGGTAGCGCTCGCGGCCTAGGAAGAACGAGTCCAGCAACATGACACCTGGCTGCGCGGTACCCGGACCGGTGGCCAACGGAATCATGCCTTCCAGTGCGCAGTTGAGGGCCGAGTGGTAAGTGTTGGTCAGGTCGGTGGTGGGCACCAGCAGATGCAGGACGTCGGTCAGCGGCTGCCGGTTGGTGCCGATGACCTCGGTTCCGACGTCGGCCAGTCCGATGGCGCTGACCAGCAGGGTGTCGAGGTTCTTGTCCTGGTCGACGATGGTGTCGCTGATCTTCGTCGAGTTGCTGACGGTTTTGAGCAAGTCCGGCGAGACGTCGGCGTACGCGTCGAGAACTGTTGGGGCGATGGCGAGTTCGTGGTTCAGCGTATCGAGACTGGGGTTGAGCTTGGCCAACGCGGCGTCGAGGTCGACAAGGGTCTGGCCGAACTTGTTGCCACGCCCCCTCAGCGATGTCGCGATGGCGCCCAGGGTCTGATTGAGCTTGACGGGCTCGATCTGGGACAGCACCGAAACCAATTGCTGGAAGACGGTATTGATTTCGACGGTAACGTGCTGACCTTCGATCACCTGCCCGGCACGTACTCGTTGGGCAGAGGGATCGGCAGGAGTGCGCAGTTCGACGAACTTCGCGCCAAACACCGTCGAGGAGGTGATGTCGGCATTGACGTTAGCCGGAATGATACGCACCATCGCAGGGTCGATCGCCAGGTGCAGGGCGGCCTTGCCGTCGGGCAGCGGATCGATGGAATCAACCTTGCCGACCTGGGCGCCATGCAGCTTCACCTTGGCTTCAGGATTCATCACCAGCCCGGCACGCTCGGAAATAACAGTCACCGGAACGGTTTTGGTGAACGACCCACGGAACAACCCGATCGCGACGATGACGATCGCCACGATCGTCAAAGCAGTCAGCGCACCAGCCAACGGCCGGGCATAGCTGCGAGTACCGAAGCTCTCGCCAGGCTTGGCGGCCACCGGGCCGGCGTCGGTTTCGGTTTCAGATCGATCAGCCGGCCCGGGGCCGACATTTGGTGTCACGTCTTCTCCCCTATCCGGACAGGTTGAAGTTGCCGTTGGATCCGTAGATCGCCAGTGAGATCAGCAGGGTGACTGATACGACGACGATCAGGGAGGTACGTACGGCGTTGCCCACGGCCACGCCGACTCCGGAGGGTCCGCCGGTGGCGAAGTAGCCGAAGTAGGTGTGGACCAACAAGATGGTGATGGCCATCAACACCGCCTGCAGGAAACTCCACAACAAGTCGATCGGGTTCAAGAAGGTGTTGAAGTAGTGGTCATAGAGGCCGCCGGACTGGCCGAACAGCACCACCGTGGTGAACTGGCTGGCCACGAAACTCAAGATCACCGCGATCGAGTACAGCGGCGTGATCGCCACCATCCCGGCCACAATCCGCGTGCTGACGAGGTATTCCACCGGCGGGATGCCCATCGACTCCAGCGCGTCGATCTCCTCGTTGATCCGCATCGCCCCGAGTTGGGCGGTCACCCCGGCCCCGAACGTGGCCGCCAACCCGATGCCGGCCACCACCGGAGCCGAGATCCGCACGTTGATGAACGCCGCCAAAAAGCCGGTCAGCGCTTCGATACCGATATTGCCCAACGAGCTATAGCCCTGCACCGCCAACGTCCCACCGGCAGCCAGGGTCAAGAACCCCACGATGACCACGGTGCCGCCGATCATCGCCAGCGTCCCGGCCCCCATCGAGATCTCGGCGATCAACCGGATGATCTCCTTGCGGAAATGCACCGCCGCGTGCGGCGTACCCCGCAACGCCCGCGCGTAGAACAAGGTGTGGTCCCCGATCCGGGAAAAGAAGTTCACCGGCCGGTCGATCTGGCGGGCCAGCCGTGGATAGGCCCCACGCAAGGTGATCATCGCGTCGTCATCCGGATCCCGATCGCGGTCACCACCACATTGACCACGAACAACGCCATGAACGCGTACACCACCGTCTCGTTGACCGCGTTACCGACCGCCTTGGCCCCACCCCCGGAAATCGTCAACCCGCGATAACAGGCCACCAACCCCGCGATCAACCCGAACAACGCCGCCTTGACACAGGAGATGATCACCTCCGGCACCCCGGTCAACAGGGTGATCCCCGCCGCGAACGCGCCCGGATTCACATCCTGGACGAACACCGAAAACACATAGCCACCCAGGATGCCGATGATCACCACCAGGCTGTTGAGCAACAACGCCACCAAACCCGAAGCCAGCATCCGCGGGGTGACCAACCGCTGTACCGGGTTGATCCCCAGCACCTCCATCGCGTCGATCTCCTCACGGATCGTGCGCGACCCCAAATCCGCACACATCGCCGTCGCCCCCGCACCGGCCACGATCAACACCGTCACCAACGGACCCACCTGAGTCACCGCACCAAAAGCCGCGCCCGCCCCGCTCAGATCGGCAGCACCCAACTCCCGCAACAAGATATTGAGCGTGAAACTCACCAACACCGTGAACGGGATCGCCACCAGCAACGTCGGCGCCAACGACACCCGCGCCACGAACCAGGACTGCTCCAAAAACTCCCGCCACTGAAACGGCTTGCGAAACACGAACCGCACCGCATCGGCCGACATAGCGAAAAGACCACCAATGGCCTGCATCGGACCCGACACACCACTACGAAGAGCAATGCCCGGAGACCAACGATCTGCTGCGCGATTTGTCATTGGTGTCTTCCGAACCTCCAACATCGTCGTGGCCATCAGACCAACATCACGGCGCAAACCGACCCAAAACTGCACGGTATTTCCACCGCCCTGCCCGCGGTCCGGGCTCGCCAGCTGGCGCGAGAGAAGACGTCCGTACGGTCGGCAATCGATGTCGGCCGGTCGGGACGTGACTTCACGGTCGATGAGTGCACCCCAGAATGTGTGCGCCGCCACACCGTGTTCCCAATCAGCGGGAGGTTCGTCAGTCAGACAGATCAGTGGGAAGCGATGATCTCCTCTCCCGACTTCCCTAAGACTTAGGAGCGAATCTGTCATGCCGACCTTGCAGCGCTACACCGATCGTCGTGTGCTGATCACCGGCGGCGGCTCGGGCATCGGCCAAGCCTGCGTGCTGCGCATCCTCGACGAGGGCGGTCACGTCGTGGCCGCCGACATCAGCGAATCCGGTTTGAAGGACACCACAGCAAAGGCCGCCGACAGCGCCGGCAGGCTGACCACCCTGGTGATGGACGTCGGTAACGAGGACTCGGTGAAATCCGGTGTCGGTGAGGCGATCTCCGCACTCGGCGGCCTCGACACCCTGGTGAACGTCGCGGGAATCCTGCGGTCGGCACATTTCCTGGACACCACACTGGCCGACTTCGAACACGTGCTTCGCGTCAACCTGATCGGCACGTTTCTTGTGACGCGGGAGGCAATTTCGGCACTGCGTGCCGGCACCGCCCCGGCCGTGGTCAACTTCAGCTCCACCTCGGCCGCGTTCGCCCACCCCTACATGTCGGCCTACGCCGCCTCCAAAGGCGGCATTCAAGCAATGACCCACTCACTCGCATCCGAATTCGCCAAAGACGGCATCCGGTTCAACTCGGTGCAGCCCGGCTCCATCGCCTCCGGCATGACCGACGGAACCGGCGAGTCCAAACAGAGTGTCGGCCCAGGCCTACCCGAGGACGCCGACTTTGGTCTGTTTGCCAAAGTCGCGCCGCTACTCCCACTACCCGACGGCGCCATCTTCGCCAAACCCGAAGCCGTCGCGGCCGTCGTCGCCATGCTCGGCAGCCCCGACGCCTTCTTCGTCTCCGGCACCGAAGTACGCGTCGACGGCGGCGCCCACATGTGACTCAGCCGTTCAATCAACACCGTCACTCAGCCGCGGTGAGCCGCGAAGAACTGAGCGCTGGCCTGCGAGGCGTCGAACGTGAAGTCGGTCGGTCCGACCATGGCTGCCGGTAGGGCGAACCGGCCCGAGGGCCAGGTGTGGCCGCCGCCCGTGATGCTGACGAACGAGACGTCGGTACCACCTGCGCAACCGGTGGCTCTGAGGCGATCCACACCAGAGGCGTTGTCTGCGACCGGTGTTGGGCAGGTGTCGATGGACCGCCAGCGGTCGGCCATCGCCGGAGCGGACACGATGTCGCTGGGGCCGCCGCGGCCGACCATCGGGCCACCGTTGTAGGGCACCACCGGATCGGCGGTTCCATGCACCGCGAGCACCGACACCGGCCGCGAGGGGTTGCACGGAACCGCCGAGCCCAATGTGCCGGAGACCGGCGCGATGGCCGCGATCAAATCGGCCCGGTCACAGGCCAACCGATTGGTCATGAACGCGCCAGCCGACATGCCGGTGACGAATACCGGCCCCGGCGGCAGACCGTAATCGCGGTTGACCCGATCGATCAGGGCGGCGAGGAAGCCGACGTCGTCGACACCTTGCCGGTCCGGGGTGGAGGCACCCCGCCCGTCGGCCCAACTCAGGTCGATGCCATCCGGATAGGCGACCACGAATCCGTGTTGGTCGGCCACGGCGTCGTAGTTGGTCAGCATCTCCTGGTCGTGCCCGGTCTGCCCGGCGCCATGCAGGTTGAGCACCAATCCCTTCGGCCGGCCCGACGGAACGTGAACGATATACGTGCGCTGCAGGTCGCCGAAGGTCAGGACACCCGGCGGATCGTCACTGGCCGAGGCAATCGGGCTGTTGAGCCCGCAGGCCAGGGCAAGCGCGGCGACAAACGCTGTCAGGCGGCAGAGCACATTTCCAGTCTGCACGTTCCGCGCCGGCTGCTGAGGTCCAATCGGGGTCGGCGACGCCAGCCGGTCATCTACTGGTCATTGCGATGTCGACGAGGAGCCGTCCGCGGTCCACGCTGGGCCGTGAGCCAGGGCGGTCGATCGGCACGGGCCCGTTCAGCAGGCTCCCAGGTCGCGACACGGTCACGGATGCATACCAGTCGATACACCATCGGTCACAACAGACCCAGCCATCCCTATCGTCACAGTGATCACTGTCGTTGCCCCCTTCGAAAGGTGTGCTGTGTCCCCGCGCCCTCGCATCCCGTCGCGATCGATGGCGTCGGCGCTTGCCGTCGGGCTGTGCGCGGGACTCTGCGTCGCCACCGGTGTGGCGGCCCCGGCCTCCGCGGAGCCGTGCGAAGGCGCATCCGCCGAAGCGCAACCACTACCCAACCAGGCATTCCAGATCCCCAAGCCGTCCGGGATCGCCCCGTTCGATCGGCCCATCGGTCACAAGCCCGTCGGCGCGAATGATCAAGCGCCGCTTCCGAAATTGGGCGAACTCATCAAATCGCTGATCCCGCAGTCCAGTCAGGTGCAGAAGCAGGCCGCAGTGGCGCCGTCGCCGAAACCCGGCACGGGAACCTCTCAAACGCCCGCTGCGGCCCAGCCCGCCCCGGCACCGGCGGCGGCCGCCGGTCCACCGTCCACAGCACCTCCGGGGACGTCACTCGTCGGCTGGGTGACCGGGCCGGACAGCCCGAACAAGACCATTCCACGGTTCGCGGTCACCGGCACCGATCTCGGAATCATGTGGGACAACGGCGATCCGAGCAACCGCCAGGTCCTCATGGCGTTCGGCGACACGAACGGTTACTGCCAGATCCCCGGAAAGCAGTGGCGCTACAACACCCTGATGCGCACCTCGGACGGCGCGCTGACCAACACCATCGCGATTCCCGACGGCGTCGTGGGCAACAAATACTCCGGGGCACCGGTCTGGCGGGCTGGCATCGCCAAGCAGGTGATCAACAGCATCAACGCCGCACCGGAGGAAACCGGCATCATCCCCACCGCCGGCATCGCCGTCGGGCCGAGCCAGTTCATGAACTTCATGTCCATCAAGAGCTGGGACAACAACGGCGCCTGGACCACCAATTTCTCGGCGATCGCGGTGTCGCCTGACAACGGTGAGACCTGGGGTGTCTACCCCGGGACCATCCGCACCCCCGCGGCCGGCAATGAGAAGTTCCAGATGGGCGCCTTCCTCAAACCAGGCCCCGGTGACCCTTACATCTATTCGTTCGGCACCCCGAACGGGCGGGGCGGCTCGGCCTACATCGCCCGGGTCAACCCGGGGCTCATCCCCGACCTGACCAAGTACGAATACTGGAACTCCGACAGCAACTCCTGGGTACCGGGCAACCCGGCCGCCGCCACCCCGTCATCCCGGGCCCGGTCGGCGAGATGTCGGCGCAGTTCAACAACTACCTCAAGCAGTATCTGGTGCTGTACTGCAACGGCGACAACGACGTGGTGATGCGAACCGCACCGGCACCGCAGGGCCCGTGGGGACCGGAGCAAATGCTGGTGTCGTCGATGCAGATCCCGGGGGGCATCTACGCGCCGTTCCTGCATCCGTGGTCGACGGGGCGCGAACTGTATTACAACCTGTCGTTGTGGTCGGCCTACAACGTCATGCTCATGCACACTGTGCTGCCCTGACGCATTTTCGTCTCCCAAAGGTGGGACACTCTGCTCATGGACCACAGCGACCCGCGAGTCGAGGACTCCATCCCCACTGACGTGCTGGATGGCACCGAGACCGAGCAGGCGGCAGAACTCGTCGTCGAGGCGGCGGCCCGTAAGACGATGTCCGCCTCGGACCTGGCGCGCCTGCTGGTCGACGCGGGACGCAGCATCACCGACGAGGATGACCTGCTGACGTTGCTGCAGCGGGTCGCCGGCATCGCCCAGGAGGCGATCGACGGCGCCGATTACACCGGCATCACCATCGACCTCGCCGGACTCACCTACACCGCCGTGCACACCGACGAACGCACCCTGAGCATCGACACCGAGCAGTACGAAGCGGGCGAAGGTCCCTGCCTACACGCCTCGCGCACCCGCACCAGCGTCATGCTCGATTCGGAAGAAGCCATGGCCCATTGGCCGGCGTTCGCTTCCGCCGCCCGCGCCCAGGGCGTCAACAGCTTCCTGGCGGCGCCGCTGTTCAGCGCCGAACTGACCCTAGGGTCGTTCAACCTGTACGGGCGCGGGTTTCACGCCTTCGACTCTCTCGACGCGGAGATCCTCGACCTGCTCACTACTGCGGTGTCCCGGGCGATCGGGGACTTCGCCAGGTTCAAGTCGGCTCGCGACACGGCGGAGTCCATCCAGCGGGTGTTGCAGTCCCGAGCGCCCATCGAACAGGCCAAGGGAGTGCTGATGGCGATGCACGGGATCGACGCCGACGCGGCCTTCGACGTACTGCGCAAGCAGAGTCAGCAGACCAACGTTCCGGTGCGAGTTCTCGCGGTCGACTTTCTCGACAAGGTGACCGGCGGGGACGGCGACTCCGGCACCTGACGTCAAGCGGGCGATCACTAGTCGCTGCACTTAGCATACTAAGTATGACCATCAGATCCCGGCGCGGGTTAGCCGGCGCATGAGCGATACTGCGCGGACAGTCGTCTCGACCATTGCCGAGCGCTGGGCCGTTCCGGGCGGCGTGGTCGTGGCTGTCGACCGGCATCGCGAAGTGTTCACCCACCGATTCGGCCATGCCGACGTCAGCGCCCGGATTCCCGTTGGACCACAACACCTTTTCGAGATCGGCTCGATCAGCAAGGTGTTCAATTCGATCGGCATCCTGCAACTCGTGCGCCGCGGCCTCATCCGCCTCGACGATCCCATTGGTGCGGTACTCGAGTGGCTGCCCGAACCCCTACGCGCCGCGGAGATCACCATCGAGCGGCTGCTCACCCACACCGCCGGCCTGGTGGCCGGCGTCGAAGCCCTGCCCGACGAGTTCGGACAGGTGGCCGCGTTCACCGGTGCAGTGTCGACGGCTCATCCGGGAACGTTCTTCCACTATTCGAACCTAGGTTTCCTGCTGCTCGGCCTGGCCGCCAGCGAAGTCTGCGGCCGCCGCATCGTCGACTTGGTGCGCGAGGATGTCCTGGCGCCTCTCGGAATGACCTCCACCATCACCTGCGTCACACACGCCGACTACCCGTCGCTCGCGCGCGGCTACCAGGCGCTGCACGACGACCAGCCGTGGACTCCCGGTGACCCGCTGGTGCAGGCGCCCTGGCTGGAGGTTGCCGGCGCCGATGGCAATATCGCGGCCACCGCCGCGGACCTGGCCATATTCGCGCGCATGTTGTTGGGACGGGGCTCGCTCGGGGATACGACGATCCTGCAGCCCACCGAATTCGAGACCATGATCGGGTCGACGGCCACCGACGGCGAGGACGTCCTCGCCCTGCCCGGCGTGCCCGCGACCGACACCAGCCGCTACGGCTTGGGTGTCAATGTCGAGCGAGTAGCCGGACGCACCGTGCTCACCCACGGCGGCGGCATGGTCGGCTACGCCTCGTTCCTGCTGGCCGATCTCGACGACGGCCTCGGGGTCTGCGTACTCACCAACGCCAACGGTGACAGCCCGGTCGCCGAGGCGATCGCACGCAGCGTCGCCGCTGAACTGAAGTCGCCCGGCTCCGTCGACATCCCGGGGCTCACGCCGCAATGGTGGCCCGCCGAGGTCGAGGACCGCGGCTATGTCGGCGAATTCGTCGACGGCACTGCGGAATCCGAGGAGTTGCAGTTAATTCGGGTCAGCGTCGAGGAGCGCGGGCCCGACCGCGTGCGGTTGACCATCGAGTTCGCCGACCGGCGCGAGCCGCTGCTGCGCACCTGGACCCGGGGTGCGGTGGTCAAGACCGCGGAACTGGCGAAGTTCTCGCTGACCTTTCGTGACGACGCGTGGCATTGGGGCCCACGGACGTTCACCCGCGCCGGCACAGCGGTCCCGGCGGTCCCGGCGGCCGAGGAGCTGGAAGTGTTCTGCGGGCACTACCGCGCCTACACGCCGTGGTTCACCAACTTCAGGGTGATACTGCGGCAGGGCCGTCTTTTTTTGATCGCGCCCGGTGGCGTCGAAGCTCCCACCGACGACGCAGAGCTGGTCCCCCTGGGCGGGCGAACCTTTCGGATCGGCGCCGACCCGCGAATGCCCGAGCGCATCACCTTCGGGCCGCCGATTGGCGGGACGACCCCGTGGGTGCAGCGCGACGGTTGCCAATACTCCCGGGCGTTCACCGATTGACGTGACCGGGCCGCATGTCCCCCTCACGCCGAAGACCTTGAATTCTTGTGCATGACTTCCCAGCCCTCGCCCATGGGCTCGACTCTGGGTAACCGGAACCGGCCATCGCAGCAGAATGGCCGGATCGAGCGATGCGGCCCGCCACGGCTGATTCGTAGATTCCGAGCATGGCCCAAAACATGCCTGCCCCGACCGCGCCGCCCCCTTGGCTGCGGGTGACGGCGACGCTCTACGACCCCGTGCTGCGGCTCGGCCACGCCGCCGGTAAACACCGCGCGCCCCCGTCGCATGTACCGTACCTGCGCACCGCGCTGGCCGCTGCCGCGATCGCCGGAACCGGCTATCTGCTCTCGGCCGTAGATCCGGCGTTGGCCTCGGCCGGCCCGAATAGTACTGTTACCCAATGCCTTCCGGCATCACCATGTCCGGGCGGGGCGCCGTTCGCTCCCGCCGGGCCGGCCCCTTCAGGCCTCATACTGGTCGGTAACGGCACGGCCGAGCATCCCGACGCCGGGCTGCTGATCGGCAATGGTTACAGCCCGGATCCCGCCACCTGCGGCACGGCATGCCGCGGCGGCAACGGCGGCCTGCTGGCCGGTAACGGCGGAACCGGCGCCAACGGCGGCGACGGTGGGAACGCCGGGCTGTTCGGCAAGGGCGGACAGGGCGGTGACGGTGACGACCAACACATCAACGGCGGCAGCGGTGGTCGCGGCGGTCTGCTCGTGGGAGCCGGAGCTGACGGTGGCCACGGCGCACCCGGTGGCGGCAACGGTGGTGACGGCGGCAGCGGCGGACTGTTCGGTGGTCACGGCGGCAACGGCGGGTTCGCCGGCACCGGGTCGCCGGGCAGCAATGGTGGAAACGGGGGTAACGGCGGCAGCGCCGGGCTGTTCGGCGGCCCCGGCGGCCGCGGCGGCAACGGTGGATACGGCGTCAGCACGAACGCCAACGGCGGAGCAGGTGGGGCGGGCGGACACGGCGGTCTGTTCAGCTCCGGCGGCAACGGCGGAGACGGCGGTGCCGGCGGGGTGAACGCCAGCGGGGGTGCCGGCGGCAACGGCGGCGACGGCATCGTCGGGCATGGCGGGGACGCCGGACCGGGTGGCGACGGGGGCGGCAGCACCACCGGTCCCGGCGGCCGCGGCGGTGCCGGCGGTCACGGCGGTCACGGCGGAGTGGCCGGTGGTCTCGGCGGGACCGGCGGTCGAGGGGGCGACGGCGGAGCTGGCGGGCTCGTCGGCGGCGAAGCCGGCGACGGCGGCCCGGGCGGATCTGCCAACTCGGGTCTCGGCGGCGGCAGCGGCGGTCACGGCGGCAACGGTGGCACCGCCCTCGGCGGGCTCAGCCCAGGCCACCCCGGGGAGCAGGGTCATGCCGCCAATGGCGAGACCGGCGGTGTCGGCGGGCTCGGCGGCAGGGGCGGGGGCCTTCAATCGAGTTCGACGGCCTAGCGACAGGTAACGCTTACTCCTCGGTTGCATCACGACCTTCGCTCGGCGCCACCTATTGGCCACCGGCAGTGGTGTGATCGAAGCACCGAGTTATGAGGAGGGTGCCGCGTGGATCCGGTCGGATCACTGATTGCGCTGCTCATCATCATCGCGGCGGTGGCGGCTCTGTGCGGCTACGTCACGGCCACGGTGCGGCAGCGAAACCGGCGGCATTCGCGTGTGTATTTCGTTCTCGGCGTTCTCACCGGAATCGTGGGGGCAGGGATTACCCGGCGACGGCTCGGGCACTTGAGCGTGGCCGGGCCAATCACCCGGATGCTCACGTCTTCGGACAGCCGGCTGGCCGATACAACCGCGCACGTCCGCCGGACCCTGATCCGCTCCGGCATCACCCGCTGACCGAAGGTCAGTAGACCGCCGAGATAGCGCCGGTATCGGGAGACGGCGTGGTGGGGCTGATCACTGACGCCCCCGGCCCGGGCGATTGTGGGCCGGGTGGTTGGGGACCGTAACCCGGCAGTGGACCATGCACCGAGGTGTCGGGGCCGTAATCCGGCACGGCCGAGCCGTAGCCGGGCAACGGTCCGTACCCGGGCAGCGGCCCGTATCCGGGCGTCTGGGTGGAGCCGGCCAGCAGCTTGGCGGCGGCGAAGGTCGCCGCCTGGGTGGTGTAGGCCGGGACGTAGCCCTCGGTGTGCCCGCTCCATGCGTTGCCGGGGCCCGCGTGACAGATCGGGTCCGCGGGGTTGCACAGGTCGATCGCCTTGGAACCGAGCAGGGCGCTCTGGGTGGGCAGTGATCCGCCGGTGCGATCGGCAACGTCGCCGAAGGTGGCCACGGCCGCGACGTTGTCGGCATATTCGGGCGGCAGGGCACTGCCCCAGGTGATGCCGCCCAGCGGGACTCCGGCCACGATGTCAATCACGCTGGCACCCTGGGAATAGCCACCCAGAACGATCCTGGTGTCGGGGCAAGAGGACACGGTCGATTTGATGTGGGCGATCGTGTCGTTGGCGCCGTCGCCGCCGTGCAACTGCAGCTTGGTGGCCTTGTAATTCACCGCATAGCTGGCGATATCCAGGCCGACGGCCTGCGTGCGCAGTGAGTCGACGAACGCCTCACCGACGCGGCCGAGACCGTCCGGCTCATCGGTGCCGCGGGCGAAGATGACCTCCGCATCGGGGCAGTCAGCGGCAGACGCCGTCGCGGTGCTCGGGCCGGTGACGAGCACGCCGGCGCCGAGTAATACCGCGGCGCCAAGCACAGCACAGCGGGCTCGGCACACACGCAACCCACGCGTGCCGCGACATACCATGTTCGTCTCTACCCCGTTGGCCCGAAGAGCAAACATCGGTGCGCCAACCGAGAGCAGTCGCTTTCTCCGCAACCACGAAGAAGGCCCGGAATTGCCTGCTGACCCGCTTGTCTTGCGTGGAGGTGTCGGGGCTTGACCTGCATGTTTCCCGCCGACACTGACCTCCGGGCCCTAGTACTTCATCACACCGCGGTCAATAACGATCTGCGAACCCGATAGCGTCGAGGCCCCCGGCCCGGCCAACCACGCGACAACATCGGATACCTCGTCGGGCCGGATCGCGTCGGTGCTCGTCGGCTCCCCCGCTGCGTCGAGAGGACGGTAAGGCATCGGGGCAAAGCTATGCAGGTAGTGCGGCCACCTACCGAAAAGCTCTGCCATGGCATCCACTTCCACCATCGGGGTGTCTACTGAGTACGGGTGAATCGAGTTGACGCGAATCCCGTACTCCCCAGTCTCGATTGCCAGGGCATTCGTCAAACCCACAAGTCCGTGCTTGGAAGCAGAATAGTGTGCATTGCCGGGAGTGGCCTTCAGACCAGTCGCGGAGCTCACAATTACGATGCTGCCGCCATTCCCCGCAGCAATCATCGCAGGAACGACTGCACGAATCGTGCGCCATGTGCCCGACAAGTTCACGTCAATGACGGCATCCCACTGATCTTCCGACAACTCCCACAGGCGCCCCCAACTCAGCACACCAGCATTGGCAACCAAGATGTCAAGCCGGCCGAACACATTCGCGGCCTCGTCGACCAGCAGCCTGGTCGCGGGCAAATCTCGAATGTCGACGATGCGCGCGATGACTTTGCGGCCCTGAGCTTCAACGAGTCTCACCGTCTCGGCTAGGTCGTCGCCGCTGGCCGCCGGGTAAGTAATGGTGTCCGAGACAGGTGCACAGATATCAAGTGCGACGATGTCCGCACCATCCTTCGCCAGGCGCACCGCGTGGGCGCGGCCCTGGCCGCGCGCGGCTCCCGTCACGAAGGCAACCTGTCCACTCAACGGCCCGACGCTCATCTCCGTCTCGACTTTCTCTCGTTCCAGCTCAAATTGTGCGAGATCCGCGGCACATCAGAAACTTTCAGCTCGACGCTAGCCCGCCGCAAGCTACCCAGTTCCGCGGCGGTCGACCACCCTACGAGGAAACGCCACGTCAAGCGGTTGTGGTCACCGTCCTCCCGCTGACCGGCACCAAACCGTACCCGGCCGCGATGGCCGTGACAGGATGCGCTTGTCCGCCCCATCTATGGCGGATCGGACTCCACAGCAGCACTTCTCGCAGGAGTAAGCCAATGTCAGAGCTTCAGATCCCCAACTACGACCCGGAAACACTGGTGCAATCGATCACCGTCGAGATCAACGCCCCGTCCCATGTCGTCTGGGGTGTCCTGGTGGACCTGGACCGCTACCCGTTGTGGAATCCGTTCTGCGTCTCGGCAGTATCGACACTGGAGCTAGGCGCCCCGGTAGACATGGTCCTGACCGATTACGCGCACGGGGAGGGCACATTCACCAACACCGAGTTCGTTTGCGCCGTCGTACCTGAACGATTGCTGTCCTGGGAATTGGTCGCGACGGCGGAGTCTCCCTACGCCGCGCGCAGAGACCAGGTAATCGAACGCGTCGACGCCAACCGATGCCGCTACTACTCTTCCGACGCTTTCCTGGGAGACCATGCCCACGACATCATGACCGCGACCGGAAGCTGGGTCAAACGTGCCTTCGATGACACCGCTCTGGCTTTGAAACGACGTAGCGAACTCGTTCACTCCGAACGCAAAGACACACCAGCCTAATTCGCGGAACGACCCCATCCAGCCCTGCAACGAACAGCGAACGGCCTAGCCCCGATCGACTGCCACGCCGGCATCTCACAAATAATGTTGGGTAAACCAACCAACATTGCCAAAAAAACGTTCCGCTCAGTGGACGCGGTCGAGTGACGCTAACCGCCGCGGTCACTAACGTCCCGAAACATGAACTCAGACCTACTAGCCACTGCAATCCGCGAAGCAGAACAACTGGTCAGAGCAGCGCCGCACATCGACAACGACAACGACCTGGCTGAAGGCTTGCAGTATCTTGCCGGCGGCATTGCCGCGTGCACCCACCAGGCCTTTAACCATCACCCCGATCACCCCTTCCTGCTCACCGGCACCGGTCCGTTCACCAAGATGGGTCTCGACAACCCGGACACCCTCTACTTCGGCACTAAAATGCGGGCCGGCTTCGAGTACGTCGTCACCGGAGTTCGCGGAACCACCACCGATTTGAGCTTCCAGTACCTTGCCGGCGAATACACCGATGACACCGTGCCCGAAAGCGAAGTAGCCTTCGACGATCGCGACCTCAGCATCTCGCCAGACGGTTACTTCGAGTGGCGATTTGTCCCACAGCGTCCCGGACAGCTGGTCATCCGTGAGGTGTACGGAGACTGGTCACAACGCCGAGGAACCCTGACGATTCATCGCACCGACACCGTGGGCACCGCCCCAGCACCACTGAGCCTTGAACTTGTCCAAGAGCAATTCGGCTATGCAGCAACACAATTGACTAATCGGGTGAAGACCTGGCTTCAATTTCCCGAGTGGTTCTACTTGAACCTTCCGGTCAATACCGCCGTGGCGCCGCGTTCCACGCCGGGCGGTCTCACCACCCAGTACTCGTCGGCGGGACATTTCGCACTTGACCCAGATCAGGCGCTGATCATCACCGTGCCGATGAGCGATGCGCCGTATCTGGGATTCCAACTGGGCAACATGTGGTACACCTCGCTGGACTACATCAACCACCAAACATCTCTCAACGGTGCCCAAATGCAAGTCGACCCCGATGGTTTGGTGCGGATCGTTGTCAGCGAACAGAACCCCGGCGTGACCAACTGGGTTGAAACCCTTGGCCACCGCCGTGGTTACCTTCAGTTCCGCTGGCAACGGTTGTCACGCACGCTGACCGAGGCTGACGGTCCTACGGTTCAACTCGTCGACTTCGCCGATGTCGCCGATGCACTTCCCTACATCGCGCAGAACAGGATCTCCGCCAAAGACTGGCAAGCTCGAATAGCGCAGCGACAGGGACAGATCGGCCAGAGGATGCTGGGCTGAATCATGGTGGGATTACTTCACGACAGGGTCGTCGTGATCACAGGTGTTGGCCCCGGCTTGGGCACGACTTTGGCCCTGCGGTGCGCCCACGAGGGTGCCGATCTGGTGTTGGCCGCGCGGTCGGCACCGCGACTCGATGAGATCGCCGGCAGCGTGACTAAACTAGGGCGGCGCGCGGTCGCCGTGGCCACAGACATTACCGTGGACAACGACGTCGAGGTGCTCGCCAGAGAAGCGCTCTCCGCCTTCGGCAAGGTCGACGGCCTCGTCAACAACGCCTTCATGTATCCATCCATGCAGCCCTTCGCTGGAACCACTTTCACTCATATCCGCGAATCCCTCGAACTGACGGTGCTCGGCGTGCTGCGTACCATCCAGGCGTTCACCCCGGCTCTCACCGAATCGCGGGGGTCGATTGTGAACCTCAGCTCGATGGTCATCCGACACTCTGACCCAGTTTACGGCCCCTACAAACTGGCCAAGTCGGCATTGCTGGCGATGTCTCAGTCCCTGGCGAGTGAGCTTGGCGGCAGCGGGATTCGCGTCAATTCTGTTGCTCCCGGCTACATTTGGGGTCAGGTGCTCAAGGACTACTTTCAGCAACAGGCAGAAGCCTCGGGGGTGCCTCTCGACACCGTCTATGCCGCCGCCGCAGCATCATCGGATCTCAAGCGGCTGGTGACCGAGGACGATGTCGCCTCGGCCATTCTCTTTCTGATCAGCGACCTGGCCAATGGCATCACCGGCCAGACTCTTGATGTCAACTGTGGGGAGTACAAAGCATGACCACAACAACCGAGGTTGGAACTGCAGAAGAGTTGTGCGACCAAGCCATCCAGATTGCCGGCCACAGCGACTTCGGCGACACGTCAGACAACTTCAGTGAGGCATTGAACGTTCTTCTCGATAGCTACTCCCGCGAAGCTGATTTCACGCCGCTGGGAGCGAGTATGACACGGCACTATCTTCGTTCAGGTTTGGTGGCACGCCTCCTGAGTGAGGCCGCGTGGAAAAGCAGCCCCGGCTACTCGGATGTCGTCATCACGCAACCGATCTTCGTGACTGGCTTGCCCCGAACCGGAACCACCGCGCTGCACCGCCTACTCGGGGCTGACCCCCACCATCAGGGGCTGGAGCTCTGGCTGGCCGAGTACCCGCAGCCTCGACCGCCGCGCGATCAGTGGGATTCCATTCCCGAATATCAAGTACTCAAGGCATATTACGCGAACGCGCATCAAGAGAATCCCGAATTCCTGGGCTTGCACTACATCGCGGAAGACGTGTTGGAGGAATGCTGGCAGCTTCTTCGTCAGTCGCTGCACTCGGTGTCCTACGAGTCCCTGGCCCACATACCCAGCTATACAAGTTGGTTGGCTGCCCAAGACTGGACGCCATCCTTCAGGCGGCATCGCAAGAACCTGCAGCTAATCGGGTCCAATGAACCTGAGAAGCGTTGGGTGCTGAAGAATCCAAGTCATCTGTTCTCTCTTGACGCAATAATGGCCGTCTACCCGGACGCGCTGATCGTTCAATGCCACCGCCCGCCCGAGACCTTGCTGGCATCTATGTGTTCCTTGGCAGAGCACACCACGAAAGGCTGGTCGAACACCTTCGTGGGCGCCCAGATAGGCCAGGACGTGTTGGACACGTGGGCACGGGGTAGTGAGCTCTTCAGAGCGTCACGCGCGAACCACAACCCGGATCAATTCTGCGACGTCGACTACTTTGATTTCGTAGCCGATCCAGTGGCTGTGGCTTCCGGGGTGTACCGTCACTTCGGTTTGCCGTTGAGCGACGACGCGATATCGGCCATGCAGCTCGCGCATCTTGAGGGCAACGAGGGCCACCGCGCACCAAAGCACCGGTACATGTTGTCGGACTACGGATTGACTCCTGAACAAGTCAACGAACGGTTCGGTAGATAACCGGCTGAGCAGGCCGGTTCGGTCTTATCGTCAAGGGGACATTGCCGCGCGGTTGAGGGCATAGAGCCCCGGCGCCTATGGGGCGACGCTAGCTCGCTATCGGCATGCTCTGGCCCGAGCCGCATGTCGGACAGGGCGGTCTCGGCCGGCGTCGTGTGGCACCACGCGCGTCGGCCTATGGGCGAATCGACGAGCCATGCCGCGGCCGGGAAAGTAAACGACGACCGCCGTCCATCAAGGCGGTGGCTTAGTTGCCAGGTGGTGACGCCGTCTTGGCCTTCCCTTCGGCGCAGCGAGGTCATGGGCCTGCTGCGTACCCGCGGCGTGGACAGGAGCGTGGACATGGAAAAAGCCCCGAATCTCGGGGCTTTGACCAGGCAAAACAGTGGAGCTGCCGGGAATTGAACCCGGGTCCTACGGCATTCCCTCAAGGCTTCTCCGTGCGCAGTCCGCTATGTCTCTACTTGGATCTCCCGGTCTCGCGAACTCGCCGGGATGACGATCCCAGTCGCTGTTTGATGTCCCCACGGGTCCCGCGACCGAACCCGTGGGTGGGTCCCCCTAGATGACGCCAGGGTCCGGGCCGAGGGCCCTCCCGGTCTGACGGATTAGCTTCGCTTAGGCAGCGAGAGCGTAATCGCGCTGATTGGAATCGGCGCTTAATTGGTTGCAACGACGCTTACGGTGGTCTCTTGCCTGCACCGGCACGCTTCCCTTGATTCGATGCGCGAAGTCGAAACCCTTCAGCCCCTCGAACCCCGGCCGAGGTACGGCCGGACTGTCAATCTTACGCGAGGTGTAACCGGGAACTGAAGTCAATTAATTCCCGCGCCGAGATCGACGTTTCGACGGGCCTGTCCTGGGACATTTCCTGCGGTTTGTCCATTTCGGCGCGGAGAAAATGAGACTCTGTCTACTCTGGGCCGGTGTCTGAGGGCCTCCGGGTGCGCAAGCGGCAGCGCACCCGCGAGCGCATCGCCGCCGCGGCCGCCGAGCTGGTGATGCGCAACGGGCTGGCCGCGACCACCGCCGACCGGATTGCCGAAGAAGCCGGCATCGCCCGGGCGACGTTCTTTCGGTACTTCGAATCCAAGGAGTACGCCGTCGCCGAGGGGTTCACCTCCGCCTGGATCACCGCGATCACCGACGCGCTGCGCCGCCAGCCGGCCGAGCTATCCCCCACCGACGCGCTGACCGCCGCCTTCGCCGACCTCGCCACCGACTTCGACTCCATCGGCGACCAGATCGCCGAGATCGAGCTGCGCACCCGCGAATCCCTGACCCTGCGGGCCTGGACACTGCTGTGCTACCTCAACTTCGAGACGGCAATCGCCGAGACGATCGCCCCCCGGCTGCCCGACCTGACGGTCGACGACCCGCGACCACGGCTGCTCGGCGCGCTGGCGATGGCGGCCGTCCGGATCTCGCTGGACGACTGGTTACGCGACGGCGGCTCGCTGTCGGAGCGGATCTCCCGCGCGGTCACCTCCATGACCGTACGACCAATGACGAAATGAGGCAGCGGTGGGTGGCGAAAAGTCTTTGGAAGCCTGGGGATTCGTCCGCAAGGTGCTCGACGACCTGACCGAACAGATCAGTCAGGACGCCCGCGATGAGCGTGAGCTCCTAGAGGGGCTGCGGGTGCTCAACCGGGTGAGCGCGCTGTGCACCGAGCTGTCGGTCGACACCGATCCGGACCACCCGCATTTCGTCGACATGAGCACCCCGTTCCGCTTCGTCGGCGGCCCCAACCCGCACGGCGCCTACCCGCTGGCCATGATCAGCGCCGACCGCGCCTACCGGGTGACTGGGAATCGCGGCACATCGACCTACCTGGGCCTGCAGGTACTCGCCGGCACCGGGATGAACCCGCGCCGGATGAGCAACTACCTGTCCGACCGTGATCTGGTCCTGGACGCGAACGGCCGGTTCGATCTCGTCTTCGCCACCGCACGCCCCACCGACGCCGACCTCACCGGTGCGCAGTGGGTGCCGATCCCCGACGATGCGACCTCGATCGTGGTGCGCGACTACATCGCCGATCCTGCGACTGAAATCCCTGCGCAGCTTGATATCTCACTGATCGGCTCAGCTCCCCCACCGGCGCCGCTGACCGACGAACAGCTGGCCGGCCAGCTCACCGCCATGGGGTGGACGATCGTCAAACTCGCGACCCTGCACCGCACAGTGCGCCCCGACCTGCTCGACGCCCCCAACGTGCTGATCACCTCGGGCGCCGAAAACCTCGGCGGGGAGAACACCACCCCGGACAATCTCTACATGCTCGGCATGTTCTCCCTCGAGCCGCACCAGACCTTGCAATTGGAGTTCCTGCCCCCCGAAACCCGGTACTGGTCAGTCACTTTGGAGAGCATCTGGCACGAATGCCTGGAACCACTGAATCGCACCAGTTCGGTGACCAACAAGGGCGTCGCACCCGACGCCGACGGATACGTCCGGCTGTCCATCGGGGCCGAGGACGACGGCAGCGGCTACTGGCTGGACACCGGGGGCCGTAACCGCGGCTTCGTCGTCATCCGCTGGCTGGACAATCCCAACGCTCCCGATGTCACAGTTCGCGTGCAGGAGAAGGAGGTTCAACGATGACCAGCGCCATCAAGGCCCGGCTGGACCCGGACAAGCTGATCGAGCAGGCCTGCGACCTCGCCCAAGCCGATGACTTCGGCCCGGACGACGGCTGGCGGGAGAACCTGGACCGGCTGGTCGACGACCTCGTCGGCGAAGCCGACCTGTCCCCGCTGGGCGTGGAGATCGCCGCCGGCGACATCATCGTCCCCTTGCGCAACCGCCTGCAGATCACCGCCTGGCGCCGCGCACATCCCGAGGTCGCCGCCGAACGCATCGAAGCACCCATCGTCATCATGGGCCAGCCGCGTACCGGCACCACGATCCTCTACGACCTGCTCAACCAGGACCCTGACCTGCGGGCTCCGTTGACCTGGGAGGTGGACCGCCCGTTCCCGGTGCCGCAACCGGACACCTACGAGACCGACCCGCGGATCGACGAGATCCAGGCCCAGCTGGAGATGGTCGAACAGCTCATGCCCGGATTCATGAAATGGCATCCGATGGGCGCGCGGGTCGGCCAGGAATGCGTCCGCATCACCGCCGGCACCTTCTGCAGCATGATCTACAGCACCCAGTACCGGCTGCCCAACTACGCCCGCTGGCTGATGCACGAGGCCGACCACACCGCGGCCTACCGCTACCACCGCGCCTACCTGCAGCACCTGCAATCCGGCGTGCCCGGGCAGTGGTTGCTGAAGACGCCCGCGCACCTGTGGCAGCTCGACACCCTGCTGGCCGAGTACCCCGACGCGATCCTGGTCCAGACCCACCGTGACCCCCTGGTGGTGATCTCCTCGATCAGCGCTCTGATGGCCCATCTGCAGAAGCTAGCCAGCGACAGCGCATCCGTGCAGCGCACCGCTGGGCAGTGCAGCTCCGAGATGCTGCTCGGGATCGAGCGCGGAATGAAGCTGATCGACGACGGCGTCATCACCGAGGATCGAATCATCGACGTGCGGTTCGCCGATTTCATGCGTGATCCGTTCACCACGATCAGAACGGTCTATGACCGGATGGGCCGAGAGCTGACCCCGGTCGCCGAACAGCGCATGCGCGAGCATCTTTCGGCCAACCCCAGCGACGGCGGCGGCAACCGCTACACCTGGGCCGACACCGGCCTGGACGCCGCCGACTTGCGGGAGAAGGTCCGCGCCTATCAGGAGCGCTACGACGTGCCGACCGAACCTTTGCGCTGAGAGCTGACGCCAATGGTCAGCGCAGCGAGATCATTGCGACCGCGGCCAGCGCCAGGACCATGCCGACGACCTGCCAGCGGGTGACCCGTTCGCGCAGGACCACGATGGCCAACAACACCGTGGCGGCGGGATACAGCGACATCAGCACACTGGCCAACGAGAGCATCGACGCCTGCAGCGCCAGCAGCATCGCGACGTTGGCCCCGGTGTCCAGCAGTGCGGCGGCCATCGCCAACTTGAACGGAAAGCCGCGCGGCGCATGGAAATTGCCGGTACAGGCAGCCACCACCATCACCACCGCGGTCGCCGAGAGCCGCGCGAAGAACAACGGCCACAGCCGCGCCTCGACCGGGGCCTGGTGGATCAGCACGAAGTTCAGCCCGAACGCCAGCCCCGAGCCGATGGTCAGCCACGCGACCTTGGCGGTGAAGGGGTGCGGGCGCACGTCTTCGTCGGTGGCTTCGCGGCTGACCAACGCCACGGCCAGCAGGGCCAGCACCGTCCCGACGCCCGCGAGGACACCCGGCCGCTCCCCCAGCGCGAGTCCGACACTGACCGGCACCCCGGCCACCAGCACCGCGGTCAGCGGGGAGACGACCGAGATCGGGCCGGCTCCCAGTGCCGCGTAGAACCACCAGACGCCGAACGCCTGACTCACCCCGCACAGCAGTCCCCACACCACGGCGGGCGTGGTGACCGTCCCGCCCACGATGACCGCCAGCAGCCCGAGCAGAACCATCGCCACCGGGTAGGAGACCAGCACCACCCGCAGGGCGGCCACCCGCCGCGACGCGATGCCGCCGACGAAATCGCTGACGCCGTAACCGATCGCCGAGGTCAGCGCGAGCAGGACCGCGATCAGGACATGCCCTTGGCGCGGCGGCCGAGCTCCCGTGTCACCTCACGTTGCGCATCGCGGCGGGCGATGTCTTGCCTCTTGTCGTGGGCCTGCTTACCGCGCGCCAATGCCAACTCCACCTTCACCTTGCCGCCGGTGAAGTACAGCGACAACGGCACCAGGGTCAGGTTGCCGTCGCGGATCTTCCCCACCAGCGTGTCGATCTGGCGGCGGTGCAGCAGCAGCTTGCGGTTGCGCCGCGGGGCGTGATTGGTCCAGGTGCCGTGGTGATACTCCGGGATGTGCAGGTTGCGCAGCCAGATCTCGCCGTCGTCGACGGTGGCGAAGGCGTCAGCCATTGAGGCCTGGCCTTCCCGCAGGCTCTTGACCTCGGTGCCCTGCAGCACGACACCGGCCTCATAGGTGTCGAGGATCGAATAGTTGTGCCGCGCCTTGCGGTTGGTGGCGACGACCTTGCGATCCGACTTGTTGTCCTTGGCGTTCTTGGCCACTGCTATCTCCGCACATACAGGCGCAGCGTCACGTAACCGGTGATACCGGCCATCAGGACGCCGACGCCGAACATGATCGGCGAGATGTAGAGGATGTCCGCGTAGTCGATCCGGGCGATCAGGTTGGCTTGGTAGAACTGGTTGAGCGCGTTCTCCAGGAAGGCGGCGCGCACCACGATCAGCCCGACGATCGCGATGACGACACCGATCGTCGCCGCCAGCACCGCCTCCAACAAGAACGGCAACTGGGTGTACCAGCGCGTCGCGCCGACCATCCGCATGATGCCGATCTCGGTGCGCCGGGTGTAGGCGGCCACCTGAACCATGTTGGCGATCAACAAGACCGCGCCGATCGCCTGCACCACCGCGATCGCGAACGCGGCGCTGGACAATCCGTCGAGCACGGCGAAGAGCCGGTCGATCAGCTCCTTCTGGTTGAGCACATTGAGCACCCCCGGTTGGCCCTGCATCGCGGCGTCGAAATCCTTGTGCTGCTCCGGGTTGTCCAGCTTGACGATGAACGACGCCGGGAAGGAGTCCTTACTGGCCACGTCTTTGTACTGCGGGAACTTGCGGATCGCGTCGTTGTAGGCGTCGTCACGGTTGAGGAAGCGCACGGAGCGGACGTCATCGCGAGCCTCGATCTTGGCGCGCAACGCCTTGCACTGGTCGGCGTCACAGGTGGGGTCGTTGGCCGACAGGTCGTTGGTCAGGAACACCTGCGTCTCGACCCGGTCGAGGTAGATGTCGCGCGAGTGGTCGGCCAGCCGCACCACCAGCAGCCCGCCACCGAACAGACCGATCGAGATCGCCGTGGTCAGGATCATCGCCACGGTCATGGTGACGTTACGACGAAGTCCGGTGAAGACCTCGTTGATCAGGAAGCCGAAGCGCACTTATCGATCCATTCCGTAGACACCACGCTGCTCATCGCGGACGAGCCTGCCCAGGGACAGCTCCACCACACGCTGGCGCATGGAGTCGACGATGTGGTGGTCGTGGGTGGCCATCAAGACGGTGGTGCCCGTCCGGTTGATCCGTTCGAGCAGATCCATGATGTCCTTACTGGTCTCGGGGTCGAGGTTTCCGGTGGGCTCGTCGGCCAGCAGCACCAGCGGGCGGTTGACGAACGCGCGCGCGATCGCCACGCGCTGCTGCTCGCCGCCGGACAGTTCGGCGGGCAGCCGGTTGGCTTTGCCGGACAGGCCCACCATCTCCAGCACCTCGGGCACCACCCGGTTGATGGTGTCGGGCTTCTTGCCGATCACCTCCAGCGCGAAGGCGACGTTTTCGAACACGGTCTTCTGCTGCAACAGCCGGAAGTCCTGGAACACGCAGCCGATCACCTGGCGCAGCTTGGGGATGTGGCGTCCCGAGAGCTTGTTGACGTGAAACTTCGACACCTGGATTTCGCCGGAGGTCGGCGTCTCCTCGGCCAGCAGCAGCCGCATGAAGGTGGACTTGCCCGACCCCGACGGCCCGATGAGGAAGACGAACTCACCCTTGTCGATCTTGACGCTGACGTTGTCGAGGGCTGGGCGAGCCGACGACTTGTACTGCTTGGAGACATGGTCAAGGGTGATCATCACGGCACGCCAGTGTAGCCGTCCGGCCTCGACCGGCAGGCTTCCCGGCTACAGCGTGGGTACGGCCGGGGTGGATATCGGCCCCTGCCCCGGTGCCGGAGTGGGGGTCGGGGCGGGAGCCGGCGACGGAGTCGGCAGGCCGGGGAACGGCAGCAGTCCCGGTGGCGCGGTGGTGGTGGGAGACGTCGGCGATGTCGGCGACGTGGGTGACGTCGGTGAGGTCTCGCTCGGACTGGTTTCGGTCGTCTCGGTCGGCGACGTGGTCGTCGTCGTGGTCGTGGTGGTGGTCGTCGTGGTGCGGGTTCGCACATCGGTGCGCGGCACCCAGGTGTAGGACGGGTCCGGGATGAAGCCGGGCGGCACCACCTGGGTGTTCTGGTCCTGCGGTGCCGGCGTCTGCGGCTGGTAGGCCACATACAGCCACCACACCGCGATGAATGCGGCCAGCAGCGCCGCCGTGGACGTGCGCACACGCCCCCACAGGATGTAGTTCGGCCAGCCGCGGCCCTCGCGACGGGTCGGGATCAGCTTCATTCGGACGTCACCGGCCCCTGCGTTCCCTCGGCGCCGCCCGCGGTCGCCGGATGCACGATGGCCTCGACCATCGGTGAACTGTCGGATGGGCTGACGATGCCGGCGCGGCTCAGCGCCTCGATCACCAGCACCCGGAGCTTGCGTCCGACTTCGAACTGTTTACCGGGCAGCGTGCGCGCCACCATGCGCAGGTTGACGGTGTCGAGTTCGATGCTTTCCACTCCCATCAGTTGTGGGGCGTCCAGAAGCAGGTCCTTGAGCCCGGGGTCGGCGATCGCTCTTTCGGATACCCCGTGCAGCACTTCATTCACCTGATTGAGGTCAGCGGTCGTCGGCACCGGGATGTCGATGACGGCCCGGGCCCAGTCCTTGGACAGGTTCTGGGTCTTGACGATCTGGCCGTTGGGGATGGTGAGCATCTCGCCTTCCGACGAGCGCAGCTTGGTCACCCGCAGTGTCACGTCCTCGACGGTGCCGGTCGCCTCCTTGGCGATGCCGGCGACGGTCAACGACACCAGGTCACCGAAGCCGTACTGCTTCTCGGTGATGATGAAGAACCCCGACAGCAGGTCCTGGACGATGCGCTGCGCACCGAAGCCCAGCGCGGCACCCAACACCGCGGCCGGCGCCACCAGGGAACTGACCGGGACCGCCAGCACATCGGTGACCTCGACCACGACCACGACGGCCAGCAGCGCGATCGCCACGTAGGAGATCACCGAGGCGACGGCCTGGCGGTGCTTGGCGCTTTCCGAGCGGACCAGGGCATCGCTCTCCCGGAAGTCGGCGTCGATGCGGCGGCTGATCCGCTGCGCCGTCCAGTTGATGAACCGCGCAGCGAGCAGGCCACCGAGGACCAACAGGGTGATCCGCAGCCCACGGGTCAGGATCCACTCGCCGATGGTGCCGTGCCAGAAGTCGTGCCAGCGATCGGCGAACCCGAACGCTAGGACACTAGTTTTCGTCATCTCGTCGGTTGCGCCAGCGGATTCCTGCTTCCAGGAAGCCGTCGATGTCCCCGTCCAGGACCGCCGCGGGATTGCCGACCTCGTACTCGGTCCGCAGATCCTTGACCATTTGGTAGGGGTGTAGCACGTAGGAGCGCATCTGGTTGCCCCAGGAGCTTCCGCCGTCGCCCTTGAGGGCGTCCATCTCGGCGCGCTCTTCCTGGCGTTTGCGCTCCAGGAGTTTGGCCTGCAGCACGCGCATCGCCGACACCTTGTTCTGCAGCTGGGACTTCTCGTTCTGGCAGGTGACGACGATGCCGGTCGGGATGTGGGTCAGCCGCACCGCCGAGTCGGTGGTGTTGACCGATTGGCCGCCGGGCCCGCTGGAGCGGTAGACGTCGACGCGCACATCCTGCTCGGGGATGTCGATGTGATCGGTGGTCTCGGTTACCGGCAGCACCTCGACGTCGGCGAACGAGGTCTGCCGGCGGTTCTGGTTGTCGAACGGGCTGATCCGCACCAGCCGGTGGGTGCCCTGCTCGACCGACAAGGTGCCGTAGGCGTAGGGCGCGTGTACCGCGAACGTCGCACTCTTGATGCCGGCCTCTTCGGCGTAGGAGGTGTCGAACACCTCGACGCCGTAGTGGTGCTGCTCGGCCCAGCGGATGTACATGCGCATCAGCATCTCGGCCCAGTCGGCGGCGTCCACGCCGCCGGCGCCGGACCGGATGGTCACCAGCGCCTCGCGCTCGTCGTACTCACCGGACAACAGCGTGCGGACTTCGAGCTGTTCGACGTCGGCCTGTAGTGCTTTCAGTTCGGCGTCCGCCTCGGCGAGGGCGTCCGCGCCGCCGGCTCCTTCTTCCTCGGCAGCCAGCTCGTAGAGCACCGGCAGGTCGTCCAGACGGCTGCGCAGGCCTTCGACTCGACGCAACTCGCCCTGGGCGTGCGACAGCTCGCTGGTGACCTTCTGGGCGTGACTCTGGTCGTCCCACAGGTTGGGGTCGGCCGCCTCGTGTTCGAGCTTCTCGATCTTGGCGCGCAGACCATCGATGTCGAGCACCCGCTCCACCGTGGTGAGGGTGGTGTCCAGGGCGGCGATATCAGTCTGACGATCGAGGTCCACGGGTTCTCAGGGTACCGGCGGCGAAGCGTTGTGATCCACGACGGCTCCTGGGACTTCTGAGGCGGCCGGCCAGGCTCCGCGTTTAACATCACTTTTGTAACCAGGATGTGTGCCGCGCGACTGCCGCAGCGGCGCTTCTCGACTGCGACGCGACAGCCCATTGCGCGCAGCCGGGCTGATGAGAAAGCTCGAGAATGCGTCCTTACTATGTCGCGATCGTCGGTGCAGGCCCGTCCGGATACTTCGCGGCGGCTGCGCTGCTGAAGTTCGCCGACCAGTCGCTGGCCGCCGGTGGACCCGATGTGCGGGTCGACCTGCTGGAGATGTTGCCGACCCCGTGGGGTCTGGTCCGATCAGGGGTGGCCCCGGACCATCCGAAGATCAAGTCCATCAGCAAGACCTTCGAGAAGACGTCCATCGACCCGAGATTCCGGTTCTTCGGCAACATCACCGTCGGTGAGGACGTGCACGCCGACGAACTCGCGGACCGCTACGACGCGGTGATCTACGCCGTCGGCGCGCAGTCCGACCGAGCCCTGCACATCCCCGGCGAGGAATTGGCCGGCAGTGTCGCCGCCGTCGACTTCGTGGGTTGGTACAACGCCCATCCGCATTTCGAGGACATCTCCCCCGATATCACCAGCGGACGCGCCGTGGTGGTGGGCAACGGCAACGTCGCCCTCGACGTGGCGCGCATCCTGGTGACCGACCCCGACGTACTGGCCAACACCGACATCGCCGACCACGCGTTGAAGGCGTTGCATGACCGCGGTGTCGAGGAGGTGATCCTGCTCGGCCGGCGGGGCCCGCTGCAGTCGACGTTCACCACGCTCGAACTCCGCGAGCTCGGCGAGTTGGACGGGGTGGACGTGGTGATCGATCCGGCGGATCTGGCCGACATCAGCGACGAGGACGCCGAGGCCGTCGGCAAGATCACCAAGGGCAACATCAAGGTGCTGCGGGACTACGCGCAGCGCGAGCTGACCCCCGGACACCGTCGCATCGTGTTCCGGTTCGGGACCTCCCCGATCGAGATCCGCGGCACCGACCGGGTCGAGGAGATCGTGCTCGGCCGCAACGAACTGGTGTCCGACGAAACCGGGCGGGTGGTCGCCAAGGACACCGGTGAGCGCGAGACGCTGCCGGTGCAGCTGGTCGTGCGCGCGGTGGGCTACCGCGGAGTCCCCGTTCCCGGGCTGCCCTTCGACGAGGCCTCGGGCACCATCCCGCACGCCGACGGCCGGGTGGCCGACCGAGCCAACGAGTACGTCGTCGGCTGGATCAAGCGCGGCCCGTCGGGGATCATCGGCACCAACAAGAAGGACTCCCAGGACACCGTCGACACCCTGATCGCCGATCTCGCGGGGGCCGAGCTCACCGACGTGGGCCCGGATCACTCCGATGAGTTGGTCCGGTGGCTGGTCGAGCGCCAGCCGCTGCTGGTGACCGATGACCACTGGCAGCTGATCGACACCTATGAGCGCACGGCCGGCGAACCGCACGGCCGCCCGCGGGTGAAGATCGCCAACGTGGCCGAACTCCTGCGGATCGGCCACGGCTAGCGGTCACACGTCGGCGGTCACCCGTCGCGGTTCGGCCGACAGCCCGCGCACCGGGCCCGCCGTGCGGGCCACCAGCGGCGTGCCGGCCGCGATGAGGGCCAGTAGCGCCGCGACGACGACGACCGCGAACGGGCCGTGAGCGTCGGCGACCACGCCGCCGAGCGCGGTGCCCACCGCACCACCGGCGAGTGCACCGCTGTTGAGCCAGCCGAACGCCTCCGCGGTGGAGTGCTCGTCGGTCTGGTGCGAGACCATCACGTACAGCGCCGCCAGCGCGGGCGCGAATCCCAGGCCGGAGGCGAACAGCGCAGCCAGCTGCAGGCCGTAGCCGTCCACAAGTCCGAACAGCACCGTGCCGCCGGCGACGACCGCCATCGCCGCCGCGAGCCCGCGCACACCGAGGTTGCGGTGGCCGAACAGCATGCCGCCGACCAGGGAGCCGAGGCTGGCCACCGCCAGTGCCACGCCCGCCGAGAGGTTGTGATTGCCGTAGAGGGCCAGCACACCCACCTCGAGGGCCATGAACGACGCCACCAGCGCAAGGCTGACGACCATCGCGAGGATCACCGCAGGGTTGGCCAGTACCCGGCCGAAAGCCGTTGCGCTGCGCGTGATTCGCGGCCGGAAGCTGCGTGCGCTTGTGAGGAACCAGGCCGTGCCCGCCACCGTGACGGCAGCGGAGAACAGCAGCGGGAGCGCGGTCGAGACCGCCGAGGCGAGGAAGGTGGCCGCGACGGGGCCGATCACCCAGATCAGCTCCTGGGCGGTGGTGTCCAACGCGAACAGGGCGCGCAGCCCCTCCCCGGCACCATCTGCGGGTACAGCGTGCGGACGGCCGGCAACAGCGGCGGCACCGAGGCGCCGATGAGGAAGCCCAGGCCCATCAACACCCCGGCCGGGGCGTGGACCATGGCGAGCACCACCATGCTGACGCCGTTGATCAGGGCCGCCGACACCAGCGTGGTCTTCATCCCGAGTCGCCCCAGCAGGCGCGCGGTCATCGGCATGGCGATCGCTTCGCCGATGCTCGTGCAGGCCACCACGGCTCCGGCGATCGCATAGGAGCCGGTCCGGGCCTGCACATGCAGCAGGATCGCCAGCGACAGCATGCCCAACGGCAATCGCGCGAACAGTTGCGAGGCGGTCACATTGACCACGCCCGGCACCCGAACGAGCTCGACGTAGGCGCGCACGGTTATCACTTCCTCACTTCTCGAACATGCACCTCAACTGTACCGTCCGGACGGTACAGTCCCAAAGCGATTTAAACTGGCCGCAATGACGACCTCGCGCGAGCGCATCCTCGACGCCTACGCGGAGGCGCTCGCCGTCGACGGAGAACGCCACGCCACGCTGGAGGCTGTCGCGGCCCGGGCCGGCGTGTCCAAGGGCGGCCTGCTCTACCACTTCCCCAGCAAGGACCAACTCGCCGACGCCTTGTGCGACCGGCTCGTCGCGCTGGCCGCCGCGGATGTCGATGCGATGCGCAACGCCGCCGACGGTCCCGCCCGGCATTACATCCGCACGTCGCATTATGGCGACACCCAGCTGGACCGCACCCTGGTCGCCGTCGCCCGGCTGCAGCAAGCCGGAGACCCGCGGGCGCGTGCCGTCATCGAGGCGATCTCCGACCAGTGGTTGAGCGTGCTGCACGAGGCTCTGGGCGACCGCGATCTGGCGCGCACGATCAAACTGATCGGCGACGGCCTCTATCACAACGCGCTGCTCAGCGCGCACAGTGGGCAGCACACCCGCACCGAGCTCGATGAGGGCCTGTTGGCGGTCATCGATCGCCTCATCGGCCAGCGCGTGGACGCACCACAGCCCTGACCCGGTCCCGGCTAGACGCCTTCGGGAGCCGCCTGCTCCGGCGGCGCGAAGAACCAGTTGTCCGGGTTCTTCGGCGAGTAGACCACCGGGATGAGCTGACCCATAGTCGGCCAGCTGTTCACGTCGACGGCCATCCGCTGGTAGACCACGTGCTCGTTGACCGTGGGACCGCTGATGACACCGCTGATGGTGACGAACTGCTCGCCGGTCACGTCGGGCCGGGGGCTGACCCCGGTGACCAGAAGCGTGCCGTGGGCCATCTCCCCGCGTGGGCCGCGGCGCATCAGGCGCGGGCCCAGTACGAGAGCCAACGCGCCGACGATCAACAGCAGCACCGCGAATTCCCACATGACGCCCATGGTAGGACTGCTGGCATGACCGGCCACGACGCACAAGCCGATGTGCACGCAGATCTCGCGGTGGCGTTGGAGCTCGCCGAGCGAGCCGACGCCATCACCCTCGACCGATTCGGCGCGCTGGATCTGCGTGTCGACACCAAGCCCGACCTGACGCCGGTCACCGACGCCGACGAGGCGGTGGAAGCCGCGCTGCGGGAGATTCTGTCCCGCCGGCGTCCGGCCGACGCGGTGCTCGGTGAGGAGTACGGCGGCACCGCCGTGTTCGCCGGGCGGCAGTGGGTGATCGACCCGATCGACGGCACCAAGAACTTCGTTCGCGGCGTACCGGTGTGGGCGAGCCTGATCGCACTACTCGAGGACGGGGTGCCGGTGGTCGGCGTGGTCAGCGCGCCGGCCCTGAACCGCCGGTGGTGGGCCGGCCGCGGCCTCGGCGCATTCGCTGCCGTGGACAACGCCGCGCCGCGCACCCTGTCGGTGTCGGGCGTGACCGCCCTGGAGTCGGCGAGCCTGTCTTTCTCCAGCCTGTCGGGCTGGGCCGAGCGCGGCCAGCGCGAGCAGTTCATCGACCTGACCGACGCAGTGTGGCGGGTTCGAGCCTACGGCGACTTCTTCTCTTACTGCCTGGTCGCCGAGGGAGCCGTCGACATCGCCGCCGAGCCGGAGGTCAAGCTCTGGGACCTGGCCGCGCTGGACATTCTGGTCCGCGAGGCCGGCGGCGCCTTCACCAGCCTGGACGGCTCGCCGGGGCCGCACGGCGGCGACGCCGTGGCGTCCAACGGGCTCTTACACGAGGCGGTTCTCGCGCGCTTGCGGGTGTGAACTAACTAACAGCCTCGGCGTACCTTACTCTGGAGTAAGGTAGCGGTCAGCGAGTTCTGATCAGCACCGCCCACCGTCGACGAGGCTGCCAATGACCAACACCCTTCCCTCCACATCCACCAGCCCCCGCGCCAAGGACAGCGCGGTCGGGCAGTACCGGCATAAGCGATCGGCCACCGATATCGGCCTGGCGCTGCTCACACCCCTGGTCGGCCAGGAGTTCCTGGACCGCTACGGCCTGCGTGATCCGCTCAACCGCGGTCTGAAGTACGGCGTCAAGCAGGTGTTCTCCACTGCGGGCGCGGCGACCCGGCAGTTCAAGAGGGTCCAAGGCCTGAACAAGCCCCCGACACGGTTACGCCCAAGTGGCGCAGACTATTTCGACCTCACCCCGACGACGACCAGAAGATGATCGTCGAGACGGTCAACGAATTCGCCGAGGAGATCCTGCGACCGGCCGCCCACGACGCCGACGCCGCCGCGAGCTACCCGGCGGATCTGATCGCCAGGGCAGCCGAACTCGGCATCACCGCGATCAACGTCCCCGAAGATTTCGACGGTATCGCCGAACACCGCTCCACCGTCACCAACGCGTTGGTCGCCGAGGCGCTGGCCTACGGAGACATGGGCCTGGCGCTGCCCATTCTGGCGCCCGGCGGGGTCGCTTCGGCCCTGACCCACTGGGGCAGCGCCGATCAGCAGGCCACCTATCTGCACGAGTTCTCCGGCGAGCATGTGCCGCAGGCCTGTCTCACGATCGCCGAGCCGCACGCATTGTTCGACCCGACCGCCCTGAAGACCACCGCGGTCCGCACGCCGAGCGGGTACCGCCTCGACGGGGTGAAGTCCTTGGTGCCGGCCGCGGCCGACGCTGAACTGTTCATCGTGGCGGCGCAACTCAACGGCAAGCCGGCGCTGTTCATCGTGGAGGCCTCCGCCGCGGGGGTCTCGGTGACGGCCGATCCCAGCATGGGCATCCGCGCGACGGCCCTCGGCCGGGTGAGCTTGGACAAGGTGGCGGTGCCGCTGTCCGCGCGCCTGGGCGAGGACGGCGCCACCGACGCGGACTATTCCGAAGCAATTGCGTTGTCGCGCTTGGGCTGGGCCGCACTGGCGGTCGGCACGTCACGCGCGGTGCTGGACTACGTCGTCCCCTACGTCAAGGAGCGCGAAGCGTTCGGCGAGCCCATCGCCCGCCGGCAAGCCGTCGCGTTCATGTGCGCCAATATCGCCATCGAGCTCGATGGCCTGCGGCTGATCACGTGGCGGGGCGCCGCTCGCGCAGAGCGCGGGTTGCCGTTCGCCCGCGAGGCGGCGCTGGCCAAGAAGCTGGGCACGGACAAAGGCATGCAGATCGGCCTGGACGGTGTGCAGTTGCTCGGCGGCCACGGCTACACCAAAGAGCACCCGGTCGAGCGCTGGTACCGCGATCTGCGGGCCATCGGCGTCGCCGAGGGTGTTGTCGTCCTGTAATCGTCCCAGGTCAACGAACGGAAGAATTCTGTCATGGCAATCAATCTCGAAATGCCACGCAAGCTGGAAGCGGTGATCGAGAAAGCCCACCAGGGCGCCGCGGAGATGCTGCGGCCGATCTCACGCAAGTACGACCTCGCCGAGCACGCCTACCCGGTCGAGCTGGACACCCTGGCCACGTTGTTCGAGGGCATCTCGGAGGCCAACACCATCTCGTTCGCCGGCGCGGAGGCGTTCCGCGACAGCGACGCGGGACCGAAGGGAAACATCAACGGCGGCAACATGTCCGCATTGCTCAACGCACTCGAGATCTCCTGGGGCGATATCGCGCTGCTGTTGTCGGTGCCTCGCCAGGGCCTGGGCAACGCCGCGATCTCCGGCGTCGCCACCGACGAACAGCTGGAGCGGCTGGGCAAGAACGTCTGGGCCGCGATGGCGATCACCGAGCCCTCGTTCGGCTCCGATTCGGCCGCCGTGTCCACCACAGCGGTGCTCGACGGTGACGAGTACGTGATCAACGGCGAGAAGATCTTCGTCACCGCGGGATCCCGGGCCACCCACATCGTGGTCTGGGCGACCCTGGACAAGACCAAGGGCCGCGCGGCGATCAAGTCGTTCATCGTGCCGCGCGAGCACCCCGGCGTCACCGTCGAGCGTCTCGAGCACAAACTCGGCATCAAGGCCTCCGACACCGCGGTGATCCGCTTCGACAATGCCCGCATCCCGAAGGAGAACCTGCTCGGCAGCCCGGAGATCCAGGTGGAGAAGGGTTTTGCCGGGGTCATGGAGACCTTCGACAACACCCGGCCGATCGTCGCGGCGATGGCGGTCGGGGTGGCCCGTGCCGCACTCGAGGAGTTGCGCGCAATCCTGACCGACGCGGGGGTGGACATTTCCTACGACAAGCCCGCCCACGCCCAGAGCGCGGCCGCCGCGGAATTCCTCCGCATGGAGGCGGACTGGGAGGCCGGCTATCTGCTGACCGTGCGCTCGGCATGGCAGGCGGACAACGCGATCCCCAACTCCAAGGAAGCGTCGATGGGCAAGGCCAAGGCCGCCCGGGTGGCCAGCGACATCACCCTGAAGGCCGTCGAATTGGCCGGCACGACAGGCTATTCCGAACAGACGCTACTGGAGAAGTGGGCGCGCGACTCGAAGATCCTCGACATCTTCGAAGGCACCCAGCAGATCCAGCAGCTGGTGGTGGCGCGCCGCCTGCTCGGCATGTCGTCGACCGAACTGAAATAGTCAGGCCACCGCGGTCAACTCGCGCTGAGTCTCCTCGTCGATCTCGATGTCGGCGACGGCGAGGTTCTCCTCCAGGTGGTTCAGCGACGAGGTCCCCGGGATCAGCAGGACGTTGTCGGCCACGCCCAGCGTCCATGCCAACGCGATCTGCGCCGGGGTGTGGCCCAGCCGCTCGGCGGCCCCGGTGACCAGGTGGTGCGTCAGCACCGGATTCACCTCATGGAACGCCGACCCGAGCGGGAAGAACGGCACGAAGGCGATACCGCGGGCAGTGCATTCGTCGAGCACCGGCTGCGAGGCACGGTCGACGAGATTGAACGGATTCTGCACGCACACGATCTCGGTGAGTTCCAAAGCGTGCAGCAGCTGCTCGTGACTGACGTTGCTCAGCCCGATCCCGGTGATCAGGCCCTCGTCGCGGGCGGTGATCATGGCGCCGAGCTGGTCGGTGAACAGCGAGTCGGCCTCGTTCTCCATAACCCGGAGGTTGACGGCGGCCAGAGTGTCGACGCCGAGGGTCTGCAGGTTCTCCTCGATGCCGGCACGCAATTGGTCGGGTTCGTTGTAGGGCAGCCACGCGCCCTGGTCGTCGCGGCGCGCGCCGACCTTACTCACCAGGGCCAGGTTCTCGGGATAGGGATGCAACGCCTCGCGGATCAGTTCATTGGCCACGTTGGGCCCGTAGAACTGCGAGGTGTCGATGTGGTCGACGCCGGCGTCGACGGCGCGGCGCAGCACTGCCAGCGCCTGCTCGCGGTCCCGTGGCGGTCCGAAGACACCGGGGCCGGGAAGCTGCATGGCGCCGAATCCGACACGGTGCACGTCGTAGCCGGCCAGTGGGAAGCGTTGCATGGGATCTCCCGGGAAAATAGGTTGAGGTCGAATAGTTCGATATCAATATATATTGCGGACGCGTAGGCTCCCTGTCAACCCCAGGGAGGTGAAGCGAGATTTCCAGCTCAGCATCCGGCGCCGACTCCCGTGAACGGGCCGCGCGACTGGCCGATGCGTTCGGACGTGCGAGCAAGACGCTGGTGCGCGCCCTCGACGAACGACTCGGCGACCACGGAGTGTCTACCCGCGCTCCAAGGTCCTATTCGAAGTCAATCGGTGCGGGCCCGTGCGGCTCACCGACCTGGCCAGGACGGTCGGCATCACCCAGGGCACCGCCTCCACCCTGACCGACGCGCTGGTCCGCGAGGGCCTGGTCGAACGGTTCGCCGACGACTCCGACCGGCGGGTGACGCTGCTTCAGACCACCCCCACCGGCCGGCGCCAGGCCGACACCTGGGCGGCGGCCTACACCGCGGCTGCCGACGACGTCTTCGCCGCGTTGTCGGCCAAGGAGCAGCTCCTGCTCACCGACCTCCTGCACCGATTGGCCGATTCGATCGACGACTGAGTCCCCGACCGCCACCCGCCACCATGTCTGTGCTCCCGTGGCGACGGCTACGGTCTTGGCTATGGAGACTTTCACGGCACTGCTGGCACGTCAGGACGGCGATCAGATCACTTCGGCGATCGAGACCCTCACCGCCTCCGATCTGCCGCCGGGCGACGTCACGATCAAGGTGGCGTATTCCAGCGTCAACTACAAAGACGCACTGGCGCTGACCCCCCGGGGTGGCGTCGTGCGGGAGTACCCGATCGTTCCCGGCATCGACCTCACCGGCGAGGTGGTGGAGTCCCAATCGCCCGAATTCGCGGTCGGTGACCAGGTTTTGGCGCACGGGTACGAGATCGGCACGGGGCGGCACGGCGGCTACGCCGAGTATGCCCGGGTACCGGCCGACCAGGTGGTCGCACTCGGGTCGTTGTCGCCCCGTGAGGGCGCCGCGATCGGAACTGCCGGCTTCACCGCGGCCATGAGCGTCGATGCGCTGATCAAGCACGGCATCTCCCCGAGGACGGCCCGATCGTGGTGACCGGGGCGACCGGTGGCGTCGGATCGGTCAGCGTCGACCTGCTCGCGGCGGCGGGTTACCAGGTGGTGGCGTCCACCGGGAAGGCCGCGGCTGCCGAGCAGCTCAAGGCACTCGGTGCCGCCGACGTGATCGGCCGGTTGCCCGAGGATCCCGAGGCCAAGCCGCGCGCGCTGGGGAAGGCCCGCTGGGCAGCAGCGATCGACTGCGTCGGAGGGGCGACCCTGGCCGACGTGATCAGCACCCTGAAGTACGGCGGGGCCGTCGCGGCCAGCGGCCTGACCGGTGGCCCGGCGCTGAACACCACCGTGATGCCCTTCATCCTGCGCGGTGTCTCGCTGCTGGGCATGGACTCGGTCCAGATGCCGATCGGCCCCCGTCGTGCCCTGTGGGAGCGCCTGGGCGCCGATCTGAAACCGCGCCACCTCGACGACCTCACCCACGACGTGGACATCCAGGACGTCGTCGCCGTCATCGACCAGGTTCGGGCCGGGAAGTACTCCGGCCGGGCCGTGGTGCGGGTCGCCGGCGGGTTCTGACCCCCACGACGACGAAAGCGGGCCGCCGGCATGAACACCGGCGGCCCGCTTCGTTGAGCAGCTACGTCAGGCTTGCGGCGTAGCGCCCAGGTGGCTGATCAGGTCGGGCTTCATGGCCTGCAGCTCGCGACCCCAGTAGGCCCAGTTGTGGGTGCCGTTGTCGGGGAAGTTGAACACACCGTTCTTGCCGCCCGCGGCGAGGTAGTTGTCGCGGAAGGTGATGTTGGTCCGGATGGTCAGACTTTCCAGGAAGGTCGCCGGCAGGTCGCCGCCGCCCAGCTCGTCGGGCGTGCCGTTGCCGCAGTAGACCCAGATGCGGGTGCCGTTGGCGACGATGGTCGGGATCTGCACCATCGGGTCGTTGCGCTTCCAGCCGCTGTTCGGGTCCTGCGTCGGGCCCCACATGTCGTTGGCTTTGAAGCCGCCGGCATCACCCATCGAGATGTTGATCAGGAACGGCCAGGAACCTTCGGAGGGGTTCAGGAAGCCGGACAGCGAGGCAGCGTAAATGAACTGCTCGGGGTGGTACACCGACAGGATCAGCGATGCCGAGCCGGCCATCGAGAGGCCGACGGCAGCGCTGCCGGTGGGCTTGACGTCCCGGTTGGCAGCCAGCCACTGCGGCAGCTCCTGGGTGAGGAACGTCTCCCACTTATAGGTCTGGCAACCGGTCTTGCTGCAGGCCGGCGAATACCAGTCGGCGTAGAAGCTGGACTGCCCACCGACGGGCATGACGATCGACAGACCGGACTGGTAGTACCACTCGAACGCCTGGGTGTTGATGTCCCAGCCGTTGAAGTCATCCTGGGCGCGCAGACCGTCCAGCAGGTACACCGCCGGAGAGTTGGGGCCGCCGCTCTGGAACTGGATCTTGATGTCGTGGCCCATCGAAGGTGACGGCACCATCAGGTATTCGACCGGCAGGCCGGGGCGCGAGAACGCCCCCGCCGTTGCCGATCCGCCCACCAGGCCGATCAGGCCGGGCAGCGCCGCCACCATGGTTGCGACGATCGCGAATCGGCGCGGCCAGCCGCGCACCTTGTCGAACATGGACTTCACCAATCCACCCCAGCTTTCTATGACCCCGGTTCACGGATTTCAGAGTCGAGTAAAACACGTCGTCTCGGAGCATTGAAAGTCCGCTACGTTACACGGTCGTCGTTCGGCTCTTGTCTGCGTAGTAAACAAAAACTAATGTCACTTTTAGTTTCTGGCCGCCCGGCCCGTGCCGCCGACCTCGGGAGATTCCATGGAATCCTTCACTCACCTGCGTAAAGGCACCACGCCACGACGTGTGCATGCCGACCTGGACGGCCTCAAGGACGACGAGCTGGGCCGAGGCGGTTTCACCGGCCGGACGGCCAACTTGTATCGCCGTCACGATCCGACCGAATTCCGGGCCGCCGGCCCGCTGCAGCCGACCGATGTGCTCGCCAGTGAGCTGAAACCGTCGGACGCCACCGACGCCACGGGCTGCCCGCTGCTGCTGTTCTCCAATCCGGACTGCCGGGTCTCGCTGAGCAGGCGGCCCGAGGCGATGCCGTTTCATGTCCGCTACGTCGACGGCGACCTGTTGTGTTTCGTCCATCAGGGCGCCGGACGCCTGGAGACCGAGTTCGGCCCGCTGCCCTACCGCACCGGCGACTGGATCTACCTGCCAAAGGGGTGCACCTGGCGACAGCTGCCAGAGAAGGGACCACTCAGCGCCTGGCTGATGGTCGAGGCCGCCGACGAGTTCCGCGTTCCGCCGCCGGGACCGCTGGGACGGCACTGGCCGTTCGACCCGTCGCAGATCGTCATCCCCGAGCCGGCCCCCATCGATGACGACGGACGTGACGAGTACCTGGTGCGGTTGATGCACCGCCCGGTGAACGGGGTCGAGACGACGACGCTGCGTTATGCCCACAACCCGATCGATGTCGAGGGATGGCGCGGCGACAACTACGCGTTCACCTTCAATATCGCCGACTACAACGTGATCACCTCCGACAGCCTGCATCTGCCGCCCACTGTCCACCTGTTCATGCAGGCCACCGGCGTCTACGTCTGCAACTTCCTGCCCAAGCCGGCCGAGACCGTGCCGGGCACCGAGCGGACCCCCTGGTATCACCGCAATGTCGACTACGACGAGATCGCCTTCTTCCACGGCGGGTCGCTGTACGGCATCCCGATGCCGCCCGGTCTGATCAGCCACGCCCCGCAGGGCGTGCACCACGGCGCGCCGGAGAAGGCGCGCGAGCGGGCCCGCCGAAAGTTCGACGAGTACGACAGCGTGGACTGGCAGGTGATCGCCATCGACACCCGGCAGCGGCTGACGCCGTCCCCCGCGGTCCTGGCACACGATTTGGGCCAGCACTGATGGTGACGCCGGTCAAGCGCGCCTATGAGCGCATCCCGTATCTCATTGCCTACCAGAATGATTCGAGCGTCCGCGACGTGTACGGCGGGGTGGCCGAGCTGGTGGTGCTGGAAAGTTACCTGCTCAAGCCCGCCACGCCTTCGGATACCGTGCTGGTGTTCATGCATCCGATCGGCGGCGGCGCCTATCTGCCGATGATCAATGCCCTGGCCCGTGCCGGACATCACGTCATCTACTGCAACAGCCGCTTTCGCGGCACCGACTCGGCGCTGCTGATGGAGAAGGTGGTGCAGGACCTCGGCGAGGCCGTCAAGGACGCCAAGAACCGGCTGGGCTACTCGAAGGTGGTGCTGGCCGGCTGGAGCGGCGGCGGCTCGCTGTCGCTGTTCTACCAGCAGCAGGCTCAACGACCGACGGTCACCGCCAGCCCGTCCGGCGACGGGCCGGATCTGACCGCACTCGGACTGGTCCCCGCGGACGGGATCATGCTGCTGGCCGCCCACATCAGCCGGCACGGCACCCTCACCGAGTGGCTGGACGCCGCCATTCTCGACGAGGCCGATCCGTCCCGGCGCGACCCGGAGCTGGACCTGTACAACCCGGACAACCCGAACCAGCCGCCCTACAGCGAGGAGTTCCTGGCCCGCTACCGCCAAGCCCAGATTGCCCGCAACCGCCGTATCACGGCGTGGGTCAAGAACAAGCTCGCCGAACTGAAAAGCAGCGGCCGCCCCGGTGCGGACGTTGCCGAGTTCGGGTTCGTGGTGCACGGAACCATGGCCGATCCGCGCTGGCTGGATCCCACGGTCGATCCCAACGACCGCACCCCGGGCACCTGCTATCTGGGTGACCCCGCGGTGGTGAACATGAGCCCGGTGGGTCTGGCCCGGTTCTGTTCGTTGCGCAGCTGGCTCTCCCAGTGGAGTTACGACGACGCCCACGGCGACGGGATCGAGTGCGGACGAGACATCGCGATCCCGGCCCTGGTGATCGGCAATCTCGCCGATGACGCCTGCACACCCAGCCACACCCGCCGCCTGTTCGAGGCCATCGGCCATCCCGATAAGGAGATGTACGAAATCGAGGGCGCCAACCACTACTACTCCGGACCCGGCCAACGTGAGACGCTGGCCAAGGCCGTCGGCACCGTGACCGACTGGCTGCTGCGGCACGATTTTGCGAAGGCGGACTGAATGACTTCTGCGCCCGAGAGCCCGGCGACGGTCACCGGAGCTCTGGACGGTATCCGGGTCATCGAAGTCGGCACGCTGATCTCCGGGCCGTTCGCGGGCCGGCTTCTCGGTGACATGGGAGCCGAGGTGATCAAGATCGAGCCGCCGGGTGCCCCGGATCCGCTGCGCACCTGGGGCCAGGCCGAACTCGATGGTCACCACTTCTTCTGGACGGTGCATGCCCGTAACAAGAAGGCCGTCACGCTGAACCTGCGCGAGCCGCGCGGCCGGGAGCTGTTCCTGCGGCTGGTCGAGCAGTCCGACATCATCGTGGAGAACTTCCGGCCCGGCACCCTGGAGAAGTGGGGTCTGGGCTATGACGTGCTGCACGACCACAACCGGGGCATCATCTTGGTCCGGGTCTCGGGCTACGGGCAGACCGGACCCGACGCGCACAAGGCGGGCTACGCCTCGGTAGCCGAAGCCGCCAGCGGTCTGCGCCACATGAACGGCTTCCCCGGCGGCCCGCCGCCGCGGATGGCGCTGTCGCTGGGTGACAGCCTGGCGGGCATGTTCGCCGCGCAGGGCGCGCTGGCGGCACTGTATCGGCGCACGGTCACCGGCGAAGGCCAGGTCGTCGACGCCGCGTTGACCGAGGCCTGTCTGGCCGTGCAGGAGTCCACCATCCCCGACTACGACGTCGGCGGCGTCGTGCGCGGCCCGTCCGGGACCCGGCTGGAAGGTATTGCGCCGTCGAACATCTACCGCACCGCCGACGGCAGCTGGGTGGTGATCGCGGCCAATCAGGACACCGTTTTCCGGCGGCTGTGCGCCGCGATGGGTCAGCCCGAACTGGCCACCGATGACCGGTTCGTCGATCATGGCGCCCGCGGGCGCAACCAGGACGAGCTGGACAAGATCATCGGTGACTGGGCAGCCCAACGGCAGCCGGGCGACATCATCGAGACCCTCTCCCAGGCGGGCGTCATCAGCGGACCGATCAACACCGTCGCCGAGGTGGTTCGCGATCCACAACTGCGGGCCCGCGGCATGCTCGTCGAGCACTTCGACGAGGGCATCGGGCGTAACGTCTTGGGCCCCGGCGTCATCCCGGTGCTCTCCGAAACCCCCGGCGGCGTACGCAGCGCCGGTCCCGCCCGGCCCGGCCAGCACAACGACGAGGTCTACGGCGCCCTCTTAGGTCTCGACACCGCACAGATCAACGACCTCGAGAGCGAGGGGGTGCTGTGACCGATCACGTCACCATCCGGGAAGTCGCGCTGCGCGACGGCCTGCAGATCGAGGATCCGATCCCCCTGGCGGCCAAGCTCGAACTGCTCGCCGCACTCGCCGCAACCGGGGTCCGCGAGGTCGAGGCGACGGCGTTCGTCTCCCCTCGAAAGTGCCCGCGCTGGCCGACGCACCGGATCTCGCCGCGGCGCTTTCGGACTACCCCGACATCGAATTCTCGGCATTGGTGGCCAGTCCCAACGGCGCCAAGCGAGCCATCGCGGCGGGCCTGCGCTCACTGGAGTACGTGGTGTCAGCCGCCGACGGACACAGCCGTGCCAACGTCGGGCGCAGCAGCGCGGAGGCCACCGCGCAGATCGCCGAGATCGTAACCATCGCCCACGACTGCGGCGTCAGCGTCGAGGTCATCATCGCCACCGCATGGGATTGCCCGTTCGACGGACCCACCCCAGCACACCGAGTGCTCGAGATCGTCGACGCCGCAACTGGATACGGAGCCGACCGGCTCGCCATCGCCGACACCATCGGCACCGCCACCCCGGGCCGGGTGACCGCGCTGGTGGATCAGGTGCGGCCCCGCATCGGCGGGCTGCCGCTGGGCGCGCATTTCCACAACACCCGTGGCGCCGGGTTGGCCAGCGCCTACGCCGCGGTGACCGCCGGGGTGCGGCGGCTGGACTCCTCGGTCGGCGGCTTGGGCGGGTGCCCGTTCGCGCCGGGAGCCAGCGGCAACATCGCCACCGAGGATTTGGTCTACCTGTTGCGCGACAGCGGATTCAGTGTGGATGTCGACCTGCAGGCGGCGATCCGCGCGGCCGAGGTGGCACAGTCAGTGGTGGGCCATGCGCTGCCGAGTGCGCTGCTGCGAGCCGGTGACCGCACCCTGGCGAGCTGAGGGTGGACGCCATGGACTCGACGCGGGTGGATCGGTGGCTGTGGGCGGTTCGACTGACCAAGACCCGCCCGGACGCCGCCGCGGCATGCCGGGGTGGGCACGTCCGCGTCAACGATCGAATGGCCAAGCCGTCGACTCTGGTGTCACCCGGCGACGTGGTCCGCGCCCGGGTGGGCGAGACGATGCGGATCGTCGAGGTGCTGCGGGCGATCCCGAAACGGGTCGGGGCGGTCGACGCCGCAACCTGCTACCTGGACCGCACGCCCCCACCGCCGTCGGTGCCCGCGCCGCCGGTGGCCGCACGGGATCGCGGCGCGGGCCGCCCGACCAAACGCGAGCGCCGCGCCCTGGAGAAGTGGCGGGCGGGACTGCGCTGAGCGCTACTTCGTCAGGGTGAACTGGCAGACGTCGGTGTAGCCGTCGCGGAACAGGTCGGCGCATCCGGTCAGGTATTTGATGTAGCGGTCGTAGACCTCTTCGGACTGGATGGCGATCGCCTTGTCGCGGCGCGATTCGAGTGCCGCCGCCCATAAGTCGAGCGTTCGGGCGTAGTGCTTCTGCAGCGGCTGTACGAGATCGACTGCGAAGCCAGCCTTTTGCGATAGCTCTTCGACCAGGTCGACGGTGGGCAGGCGGCCGCCGGGGAAGATCTCCACCAGGATGAACTTGAAGAACTTCAGCAGGTTCATCGTGATGGGCAGCCCGAGTGCCTCGATCTCGGCGCGTCGGATCTGCACGATGGTGTGCAGCATCATCACGCCGTCGTCGGGCAGCACGCCGTGGGCGAAGTCGAAGAAGGCGTTGTAGCGGTCGGCCCCGAAGTGTTCGAAGGCCCCGATCGACACGATGCGGTCCACCGGCTCGGTGAACTGTTCCCAGCCCTGCAGCAGCACCCGGCGGGTGCGGTTGGTGTCCATCGCGGCGAAGGTCCGCTCGACGTGCGCCTGCTGGTTGCGGCTCAGGGTCAGACCGACGACGTTGACGTCGTACTTCTCCACAGCCCGGCGCATCGTGGCACCCCAACCGCAGCCGACGTCGAGCAGGGTCATGCCGGGCTGCAGGCCGAGCTTGCCGAGTGACAAGTCGATCTTGGCCAGCTGCGCTTCCTGCAGCGTCATATCGTCGCGCTGGAAGTAGGCGCAGCTATAGGTCTGCGTCGGGTCCAGGAAAAGCCGGAAAAAGTCGTCAGAAAGGTCGTAGTGCGACTGAACGTCGTCGAAGTGCGGCTTCAGGGCTGATGTACTGCTGGCTGCTTGTGACAAGGGAAAGGCCTTTGACGTCGGGCTTCGTGATTACGCAGCTCCAGTCTGTTCAAGAGCCTCCCCGACCCGCGGCCAGTCTACGCACCCACGTCAAGGACTGTCGGTGGGCACGCGCAGGGCACGGCGTCGCACCTGGTCAGAGGGAATTTCCGGCCCCGGCGGCGGTCTTGCCAACCGCAAGAACCAAAAGTAACGTCAGCTTCAGTTTTCTCACCGGCGACCGCGGGGCCCACATGGAACCGTCCAGCCGTTCGCCCGGCGCGGACGGGCGCACCGGCGCGCCGCGCACCCTGAGCTCGAAGGGCCGCCAGACCCGGCGCGCGATCGAGGACGCTGCCCGAAAGTTGTTCGCCGAGCGCGGATTCCACGGCACCACCTTGGTGGACATCACTGCCGCCGCAGGCCGGTCTCCCGCCGTGTTCTACCGCTACTTCGACGACAAGGAGGATCTGCTGGCGGCGATGGCCGAGGAATTCCTGCACGAGGTGGTGCAACCGTCGGGACTGCGGGTGCACCTGCCCGAGTCGGCACAGGACACCGGATTCTTCGTCACCGTGGTGAGCGCGTATTGGTCGATGTTCAAGCCGAATATCGGCATCATGGTCGGCGTCGACCAACTCGCCGCCACCCTCCCCCGGTTTGCGGCATTGCAGAACCAGTTTCGCCGGTTCGGCATGGATATCGTCAACGCGTCGGTCCGGCGCGCCCAGGATCAGGGCTACGCCGTCGACGTTCAGCCCGAACACACCGCGCTGGCCATCGCGCTGCTGTTCGAACAATTCACCACCGTCTGCCTGCGGCCCGACAGCGCCGGGTTGGGCCTACGGTTGTCCGACGACGAGGCGGTGGCCACCCTGTCCGCCATCTGGAAGAAGACGCTCTACGGCTTCTAGCCAACCAAGGAGATCAACGTGGATTTCACTCTGCCCGAACACCTCACGGCGCTGTTGGCCGAAATGGACGCGTTCATCGAGGCCGAGATCAAACCCCTCGAGCGTGAGCACATGCAGTACTTCGACCGGCGGCGCGAGTTCGCCCGCACCGACATCGACAACGGCGGCATCCCCCGTCGGGAATGGGAAGACCTCCTCGACGAGATGCGCCGGCGCGCCGACAAGGCGGGGTGGCTACGCTACGGACTGCCGTCGAAGTTCGGCGGCCGCGACGGCACCAATCTCGACATGGCGGTCATCCGAGAACACTTGGCGCACAAGGGTCTCGGCCTGCACAACGACCTCCAGGACGAGTCCTCCATTGTCGGCAACTTTCCGCAGGTCATCATGATGGACCGGTTCGGCACCGAAGAACAGAAGAAGGACTGGATCGAAGCCATGCTGACCGGTGAGCGGTCCATGGCGTTCGGACTCACCGAACCAGACCACGGCTCGGATGCCACCTGGCTGGAGACCAGCGCCCAACGCGACGGCACAGACTGGGTGATCAACGGCTCGAAGCGCTGGAACACCGGCGTGCACCGGGCCACCCACGACCTGGTGTTCGCCCGGACCTCCGGCGAGCCGGGGCAGGCCCGCGGCATCACCGCATTCCTGGTCCCCTGTGACGCCCGAGGCTTCGATGTGCCGTACTACTGGTGGACCTTCAACATGCCCAGCGACCACGCGGAAGTCGAACTGCACGACGTTCGAGTACCCGCCGACGCCGTGCTCGGCGAGGTGGATCACGGACTGGAGGTGGCGCAGACCTTCCTGCACGAGAACAGGATTCGGCAGGCCGCCAGCAGCCTGGGTGCCGCCCAGTACTGCATCGACCGGGCCGTCGACTACGCCGGCAGGCGAGTGACGTTCGGCAAGCCGCTGTCGGTCAATCAGGCTGTCCAGTGGCCGCTGGTCGAGCTGCAGACCGAAGCTCAGATGGTCCGGTTACTGGTGTACTACGCCGCCTGGGAGCTTGACCGCAATCATCACCTGGAGGTATCGGACAAGGTCTCGATGGCCAACTACCGGGCGAACCGGTTGGTGTGCGACGCCGCCGATCGCGCGATGCAGGTGCATGGCGGCATCGGCTACAGCCGCCACGAACCCTTCGAACACATCTACCGACACCATCGCCGCTACCGGATCACCGAGGGGGCCGAGGAGATTCAGATGCGCAGGGTGGCTCAGCGGATGTTCAAGTTCGGCAAGCCGGCCCGCTGACATGACGACCGAGACGCTGTCCACGGACCTTTCCGGGGTGCTACACCCCGTCCTGGGTGCCGCGACCGAGATACACAACCTGCGCGCTCTCACCGGCGGCGCCAGCCGCACCACCTGGGCGTTCGACGCTGTGACCGGGTCGCAGCACCGGGCGTTGATCTTGCGCACCGGGCCGCCCGACGACGTGCACGCCGGCATGGAGTTGGAGGCGGCCGTGCAATCGGCAGCCGCGGCGGCCGGGGCACCGGTGCCCCATGTGCTGGTCGCATCGGATTCCACCGCCGCCCTTGGCATGCCGTTCCTGATCTGTGACGAGATCACCGGTGAGACCATCGTGCGTCGCATTCAGCGCCAGCTCGACGCCGAGGGGCGGGCTCGGCTGCTCCGCCAATGCGCTGGCGCGCTGGCGGCCATTCACCGCGCAGCGACCGACGCTCCGGGACTGGCCGAGCAGGATCAGCTCGGCGAATGGCGTCAACGCCTCGACGAGATGGGTGATACGACAGCGACATTCGAGTGGACGTTTCGATGGCTGGCCGCACATCGGCCACCGCCGGCTCCTCGGCGCCTGGTGCACGGCGACTTCCGGATGGGCAACCTCATCATCGACGGGTCGCGGCTCGCGGCGGTGCTGGACTGGGAACTGGTGCACATCGGCGAGGCCTACGAGGACCTGGCGTGGTTCTGCATCCGCGCCTGGCGGTTCGGTGCTGCACCGAGCATGGCCGCCGGCGGCCTGGGCAGTGTCGACGATTTCGTCGCCGCCTACGAGGCGGCCGGTGGCGAGCCCGTCGATCGCACGACATTGCATTGGTGGTTGGTGCTGGCGACCCTGCGCTGGGGGGTGATCTGCCGATTCCAAGCCGAACGGCATCTCAGTGGACAGACCCGCTCGGTCGAACTCGCCGCGATCGGGCGACGGGTCTGTGAGACCGAGTGGGATGTCCTCGATCTCTTGGAGGATTCGCTGTGAGCGCATTGACCGGACGCCCGACCGCCGCCGAGTTGGTCGCCGCCGTCGCCGAATTCCTCGAGGGTGAGGTGCGGTCGAACACCACCGGTTCGGTGAACTTCCACGCCCTGGTCGCGGCCAACGCGCTGCGGACCGTCGAGCGCGAACTGCTCGACGAGCAGGCCTGCGCACCGCAGGCGGCGCTGAGTTCGGTGGGATATCCCGACGAGCAGGCGCTGGCCGCGGCGATCCGGGCCGGCGACCTCGACCACCGTGGCCCCGAGGTGGTGGCCTGCCTGCGAACGTTGGTGCGCCACCGCCTGTCCATCGCCCATCCCGGATACGACGGATCCCGGTAAGCCCTCGACCTCGAACGTGGGTGTTCGACAATGGTGGCGACGGGGCATTCAGAAAGCTCAGGACGGCCTGATCGACGGAACCCGACCGCACTCGGCCCCGCTCCTGAAGCAACCGATAGACGCCGACAGACCCCGACAGACATGGAGATGACATGACCACCCTGCAATCGTTGCTGGACGACCCCACCTTCGCCGGAACGTGGACCCTGGTGCCGGCCCGGTCGTCGGTGCGGTTCAAGAACAAGACCTTCTGGGGACTTGTGCCGGTCAACGGCGAATTCACCGATGTGAGCGGCAGCGGCCAGATCACCGCAAACGGCGGGGTAGTCGGGCAGGTCGAGATCCGCGCCGGGTCGCTGAGCACCGGCATCGGGAAACGCGACGAGCACCTGCGGTCGGCGGATTTCTTCGACACCGAAGCCCATCCCGAGATCCGCGTCGAGGTCACCGGGGCGCAGCCGACCGGTACCGACAGCGTCGACCTGAATGCCACCCTGACGGTGCGCGGCACCACCGCACCGCTGCCGTTGACTGCCACGATCAGCCGGCTGGGTGACGGCAACGTGCAGGTGTCGACGCGGACAACGGTCGACCGCACCAAACTGGGGGTCAGCGGCAATATGGTCGGCATGATTCCGGCCACCACCACACTGCTGGCCGACCTCGTCTTCGCCAAGGCCTGAGCAGGAACTGCCGAACGCTCTAGGCGGCAGGCCATTTCGCAGTAGCATCGGCTGCGTGTCCGGCCCTGGTGCGCAGCCCCTTCACGTCCTGGTGTACAGCAGCAATGCCAGAACGCGCGAACAGGTGCGGCTGGCTCTCGGCAGACGCGTCCACCCCGAACTCCCGGAGCTGACCTACACCGACGTCGCCACCGGCCCCATGGTGATCCAGCTGATGGACGCCGGCGGATTCGATCTGGTGATCCTCGACGGCGAGGCGTCGCCGGTCGGCGGGATGGGCATTGCCAAACAACTCAAGGATGAGATCAGCGACTGCCCGCCGGTATTGGTCCTGACCGGACGGGCTGACGACGCGTGGCTGGCCAATTGGTCGCGCGCGGAGGCGGCGGTGCCACACCCGATCGATCCGATCCGGTTGGGCGAGGCGGTCACAAATTTGCTACGCACAAAGGTTCTGTAACCAGACGCAGCAATTACGCTGCCGCCCTTGCCCTCTCGATCTGAGATAGGCGCGCCCGGCTCTTGGAGCGATCCTAACGAAAATGCGGCGACCCACGTCCACACATCTGTAGGCTGTGTCATAGCTCACATCCAGCTCACATCGACAGCCCAGAGCGAGGAGCGGCACAGCGGTATGAGTCTTTACACGCCCATTCTGGTGTTGGGGATTATCGCGGCAGGTTTTGCGGTGGTGTCTGTGGTGATCGCGTTGGTGGTCGGTCCGCGGCGGTTCAACCGCGCGAAGCTGGAGGCCTACGAGTGCGGCATCGAGCCGGTGGCGGGCGGCGCGGTCGGCCAGCGATTCCCGGTCAAGTACTACCTGACCGCGATGTTGTTCATCGTGTTCGATATCGAGATCGTGTTCCTCTATCCGTGGGCGGTGACGTTCGACGCGCTGGGCACCTTCGCCCTGGTGGAAATGCTGATCTTCATGGCAACGGTTTTCGTTGCCTACGGCTACGTGTGGCGGCGGGGCGGCCTGGAATGGGATTAGAAGAGCAGCTTCCGGGCGGTATCCTGCTGTCCACCGTCGAGAAGGTGGCCGGCTTCGTCCGCAAGGGATCGTTGTGGCCGGCCACATTCGGGTTGGCGTGTTGTGCCATCGAGATGATGGCGACCGCCGGGCCCCGTTTCGACATCGCCCGATTCGGGATGGAGCGGTTCTCCGCGACGCCGCGGCAGGCCGACCTGATGATCGTGGCGGGCCGGGTGAGCCAGAAGATGGCGCCGGTGCTGCGGCAGGTCTATGACCAGATGGCCGAGCCGAAGTGGGTGCTGGCCATGGGGGTGTGCGCCTCCAGTGGGGGGATGTTCAACAACTACGCGGTGATCCAGGGCGTGGATCACGTGGTGCCGGTCGACATTTATCTGCCGGGCTGCCCGCCGCGGCCGGAGATGTTGTTGCATGCGATTCTGACGTTGCACGCCAAGATCGCGCAGATGCCGCTGGGGGTGCATCGCGCCGAGGTGATCGCTGCTGCCGAGCAGGCCGCGCTGGCCGCCCCCACCACCCTGGAACTCAAAGGCCTGCTGCGGTGAGCGACGACAACGGCAGTGAGGTCATCGGCGTGCGGCGCGGCATGTTCGGCATCGACGGCAGCGGCGACACCTCGGGGTACGGCCGGCTGGTCCGCGAGGTTGCCCTGCCGGGAAGTTCACCGCGGCCTTACGGCGGCTATTTCGACGAGCTCGTCGACCGGCTGGCCGACGTACTCGGCACCGACGTCTTCGACTCAGCCGTCGAACGGGTCGTGGTGTTCCGCGGCCAGCTGACGCTGGAAGTGCGGCGCGAGCACCTGCTGGTCACCGCACAGGCGTTGCGTGACGACGCGGCGCTGCGATTCGAGTTGTGTTGCGGAGTCTCCGGTGTGCACTACCCGCAGGACGCCGGGCGTGAATTGCATGCGGTCTACCCGTTGATGTCCATCACGCACAACCGGCGCCTGCAGCTGGAGACCACCTGTCCGGATGCCGATTCCCATGTGCCGTCGCTGTTTTCGGTGTATCCGACCTGCGACTGGCACGAGCGGGAGACCTACGACTTCTTCGGGATCGTCTTCGACGGACATCCGGGATTGACCCGCATCGAAATGCCCGACGACTGGGTCGGTCATCCGCAGCGCAAGGACTACCCACTCGGTGGTGTGCCCGTGGAATACCACGGCGCGCAGATCCCGCCGCCCGACCAGCGCCGGGCGTATCACTGATGGCCGAAAACACATCCGGCGGCGACGGAGTGATCGTCCTCGGCGGACAAGACTGGGACGACATCGTCGCCGCGGCGCGGCAAGGCGAGGCCGGTGAGCGGATCGTCGTCAACATGGGCCCGCAGCATCCCTCCACCCATGGGGTGCTCCGACTCATCCTCGAGATCGAGGGCGAGACCGTCACCGAAGCCCGCTGCGGAATCGGCTATTTGCATACCGGCATTGAGAAGAACCTGGAGTACCGCAACTGGACGCAGGGCGTCACCTTCGTCACCCGGATGGACTACCTGTCGCCGTTCTTCAACGAGACCGCGTACTGCCTTGGCGTGGAACACCTTCTGGACGTCACTGAGCAGATCCCAGCCCGCGCCTCGGTGGTGCGGGTCATGCTGATGGAACTCAACCGGATCTCCAGCCATCTCGTCGCGCTGGCCACCGGCGGCATGGAGCTGGGTGCGATGACCCCGATGTTCTTCGGATTCCGGGAACGCGAGCTGATCCTCAGCGTGTTCGAGGCCATCACCGGTCTACGGATGAACAACTCCTACATCCGCCCCGGCGGCTTGGCCGCCGACCTGCCCGACGACGGCGCGCAGCGGGTGGCCGACCTACTGAAGATCCTGCCGGGCCGGCTGCGCGAGCTGGAAGACCTGTTGACCGAGAGCTACATCTGGAAGGCCCGCACCCAGGGCGTCGGCTATCTGGACCTGACCGGCTGCATGGCGCTGGGCATCACCGGCCCGGTGTTGCGTTCCACCGGCCTCCCGCACGACCTGCGCAAGAGCCAACCGTACTGCGGCTACGAGACCTACGACTTCGACGTCATCACCGACACCGGCGCGGACTGCTACGGCCGCTACCTCATCCGCGTCGGCGAAATGCACCAGTCGCTGCGCATCGTCGAGCAGTGCCTGCAGCGGCTCGAGCCGGGACCGGTGATGATCGAGGACAGAAAGCTGGCCTGGCCCGCCGATCTCAAACTCGGGCCCGATGGACTGGGCAACTCCCCCGAGCACATCGCCAAGATCATGGGCACCTCGATGGAGGGGCTGATCCACCACTTCAAACTCGTCACCGAGGGAATCCGGGTACCGGCCGGGCAGGTGTATGTCGCGGTGGAATCCCCGCGCGGCGAACTCGGCGTGCACATGGTCTCCGACGGCGGCACCCGGCCCTACCGGGTGCACTACCGCGACCCGAGCTTCACCAATCTGCAAGCGGTGGCCGCGATGTGCGAAGGCGGCATGGTCGCCGACGTCATCGCCGCCGTCGCCTCCATCGACCCGGTGATGGGAGGCGTGGACAGGTGAGAGCTCGATGACAGTTGATTTGGTCCTGGGCCCGCGGCCGGAGGAACCCGGACCGCCGATCGGTGGCCGCGCGTCCTATCCGCCCGACGTCGAACAACGCCTCGCTGCCGACGCCGCCACCGTCATCGCCCGCTATCCCCAGCCGCGGTCGGCGCTACTGCCGCTGCTGCATCTCGTGCAGTCCGAGGACGGCCGGCTGACCACCGCCGGCATCCGCTTCTGCGCCGCCCAGCTGGGATTGGCCGACGCCGAGGTGGCCGCCGTGGCCACCTTCTACTCGATGTACCGGCGCACCCCCACTGGCGACTACCTGGTCGGGGTCTGCACCAACACCCTGTGTGCGGTCATGGGCGGCGACGCGATCCTCGAGGCGCTGGAAACCGAATTGGCCGTCAGCGCGGGTGAAACCACCGGCGACGGACGCATCACCTTAGAGCACATCGAATGCAACGCGGCCTGCGACTATGCCCCTGTCATCATGGTCAACTGGGAGTTCTTCGACAACCAAACACCTTCGAGCGCACGCCAACTGGTCGCCGATATCCGTGCCGGACAGCGACCGCAGGCCACTCGTGGCGGCCAGGTATGCCCGTTCCGGGAGACCGCACGCACGCTGGCCGGACTACCGGGCGAGGCTGGCGCAGACGGCGGCGGACCAGGCGCAGCGACTCTGGCCGGCCTGCGCGTCGCCCACGAACTGGGCATGGCGCCCGCCCTGCCCGACCGGGAGACGCCATGACGCCCGCGACGCCGCTGACGCCGGTGCTGAGCCGGTTCTGGGACGAGGCCGAGCCATGGACGCTGCAGACCTACCTGCGCCACGACGGGTACCGTGCGCTGCGCTCGGCGCTGAGCATGAAGCCCGACGACGTCATCGCCACCGTCAAGGAATCCGGGCTGCGGGGCCGCGGCGGTGCGGGCTTCCCGACGGGGACGAAGTGGTCGTTCATCCCCCAGGACGCCACCGGCGCCGGGGCCAAACCCAAGTACCTGGTGGTCAACGCCGACGAGTCCGAACCCGGTACGTGCAAAGACATTCCGCTGATGCTGACCACACCGCACTTCCTGGTAGAGGGCGCGATCATCGCCGCATACGCCATTCGCGCGCGGCACGCGTTCATCTACGTGCGCGGCGAGGTGGTCCCGGTGCTGCGCCGATTACAGGCCGCCGTCGCCGAGGCCTACGAGGCCGGCTACCTCGGCACCGACATCGGCGGCTCGGGATTCGACCTGGACCTGATCGTGCACGCCGGGGCGGGGGCCTACATCTGCGGCGAGGAGACCGCGCTCCTGGACTCGCTCGAGGGCCGGCGCGGCCAACCACGCTTGCGCCCACCGTTTCCCGCGGTCGCCGGTCTCTACGCCAGCCCGACCGTGGTCAACAATGTCGAATCGATCGCCAGCGTCCCACCGATCCTGCTGGGCGGCGTCGACTGGTTCAAATCGATGGGCTCGGAGAAATCCCCCGGCTTCACGCTGTATTCGCTGTCGGGACACGTCACCAACCCCGGACAGTACGAGGCGCCGCTGGGTATCACGCTGCGCGAGCTGCTCGACTACGCGGGCGGGGTCCGGGCCGGGCACGAGCTGAAGTTCTGGACCCCGGGGGTTCGTCGACGCCGCTGCTGACCGCCGAACACCTCGACGTGCCACTGGATTACGAAGGGATGGCGTCGGTCGGCTCCATGCTGGGCACCAAGGCGCTGCAGATCTTCGACGAGACCACCTGCGTGGTGCGAGCCGTGCGCCGCTGGACCCAGTTCTACGCCCACGAGTCCTGCGGCAAATGCACACCGTGCCGGGAGGGCACCTACTGGCTCAGCCAGATCTACGAGCGGCTCGAAACCGGCCGCGGCACCGAGGAAGACATCGCCAAACTCCTCGACATCTCCGACATCATCTTCGGAAAGTCGTTCTGCGCGTTAGGTGACGGCGCCGCGTCACCGATCATCTCCTCGATCAAGCATTTCCGCACCGAATACGAAGCCCACCTCGAGGGCAGCTGCCCCTTCGACCCATACGCCTCGATGCTGGCCGCACCGGAAGGAGTGGGCGCATGACGGTTCCCCCGCGAGCAGACAGGAAAGTCCCCGACACGCCGCGGATAAGGGCGCGGTTGCGTCTGCTCGCGGAGAAGAACCGGAGCTGGTCACCCTGGTGATCGACGATGTCGAGGTGTCGGTACCCAAGGGCACGTTGGTGATTCGCGCCGCCGAGCTGATGGGGGTGCAGATCCCCCGGTTTTGCGATCACCCGCTGCTCGACCCGGTGGGGGCTTGCCGGCAGTGTCTGGTCGAGGTGGAGGGCCAGCGCAAGCCGATGGCGTCGTGCACCATCACCGTCTCCGAGGGCATGGTGGTCCGCACCCAGTTCACCTCGGCGGCGGCCGACAGGGCTCAGCACGGGGTGATGGAACTGCTGCTGATCAACCACCCGCTGGACTGCCCCGTCTGCGATAAGGGCGGCGAATGCCCGCTACAGAACCAGGCGATGTCGAATGGCCGGGCCGAAACCCGCTTCACCGACATCAAACGCACGTTCCCCAAGCCGATCAACCTGTCCACACAGGTCCTGCTGGACCGCGAACGGTGCGTACTGTGCGCCCGCTGTACCCGGTTCTCCGAACAGATCGCCGGTGACCCGTTCATCTCCCTGTTGGAGCGTGGGGCATTGCAGCAGGTGGGCATCGCCCCTGGCGAGGCGTTCGATTCCTACTTCAGCGGCAACACCGTCCAGATCTGCCCGGTCGGGGCCCTGACGGGTGCCGCCTACCGGTTCCGGGCCCGCCCCTTCGATCTGGTGTCCAGCCCGAGCGTGTGCGAACACTGCGCATCCGGCTGCGCCCAGCGCACCGACCACCGCCGCGGGGTGGTCCTACGCCGACTGGCCGGCGACGACCCCGAAGTCAACGAGGAATGGAACTGCGACAAAGGCCGCTGGGCCTTCACCTACACCCGCCTCGGTGATCGGCTGACCACTCCCCTGGTGCGTGACGAGGCCGGGGCGCTGCGGCCGGCCTCCTGGTCCGAAGCCGTCGCGGTGGCCGCCGCCGGGCTGGCGACCGGCCGGACCGGCGTCCTCGTGGGCGGTCGGGTCAGTGCCGAAGACGCCTACGCGTACTCCAAGTTCACCCGCATCGCGCTCGACACGAATGACATCGATTTCCGATCCCGGCCGCACTCGCTGGAGGAACAGGACTTCCTGGCGGCTGTGGTCGCCGGCCGGCGAGACGTCACCTACGCCGATCTGGAGACCGCACCGCTGGTGGTGCTGGCCGGCTTCGAACCCGAAGACGAGTCCCCGATCGTGTTCCTGCGGCTTCGCAAGGCGGTCCGCAAACGGCGCCTTGCCGTCGTCAGCATCGCGCCGCTGGCCTCCCGCGGATCGATCAAGCTGGCGGCGCACGTGATCCTGACCGCACCCGGCGGCGAGGCCGAGGCGCTCGACGCTCTGGGCGCCGACCTGCCGCCGGGTGCCGTCATCCTGGCCGGGGAACGGCTGGCCACCAGCCCGGGCGCGTTATCGGCGGCCGTCCGGCTCGCCGACCGCACGGGCGCCCGGCTGGCGTGGATCCCCCGCCGCGCCGGGGACCGCGGCGCGGTCGAGACCGGATGTCTGCCCAACCTGCTGCCCGGTGGCCGCCCGGTCGCTGACCCCGCAGCCCGCCAACAGCTTTCGTCGGCCTGGCACGTCGACTCGCTGCCGGCCGACCCTGGCCGCGACACCGCCGGCATCCTGGCTGCCGCGGCCGCCGGAGAACTCGACGCATTGCTCATCGGTGGGCTGGACCCCACCGACCTGGCCGAACCGCACGCGGCGCTGGCCGCCATCGAGTCGGCCGATTTCGTCGTCAGCCTGGAGCTGCGCGAGTCGGCGGTGACCGCCCTTGCCGACGTGGTGTTGCCGGTTGCGCCGGTCGCCGAGAAGGCCGGCTCGTTCCTGAACTGGGAAGGCCGGGTGCGCTCCTTCGCCCCGGCTCTGGCCTCCAATGCCTTTCCTGATCTGCGGGTGCTGCAGATCCTGGCCGACGAGCTCGGCGTGGATCTCGGGTTCCGCACCGCCGAGCAGGCCCGCCGGGATCTGGGCGGGCTGGGCTTGTGGGACGGCCGCCGCCCCGCCGCACCCGCCGCCACCGCCAATCCGTCGGCCCCGTTGGAGCCGGGCGAGGCCGTGCTGGCGGGCTGGCGACTGTTGTTGGACGACGGGCGGCTCCAGGACGGTGAGCCCCATCTGGCAGGCACCGCCCGCGCCGCGGTGGTGCGGCTGTCCGCGGCGACGGCCGCCGGCATAGGCGCGGTCGACGGGGACATCGTGGGCGTATCCAGTGGCCGCGGCACGATCAGCCTGCCGCTGACGATCGGTGAGATGGCCGACGGGGTGGTGTGGTTGCCGCTGAACTCCCCCGGCAGCGCGGTGCACCGAGAGCTCGCGGTCACCACCGGTGCGATGGTGCGCATCGAGCGGGAGGCGACGCGGTGATCCCTCCAGACCTGACGGTGTTCGGCCACGACCCGTGGTGGCTGATACTGGGTAAGGCGTTGGGCGTCTTCGTCTTCCTGCTGCTGACGGTGCTGGTCGCGATCCTGCTCGAACGTAAAGTGTTGGGCCGCATGCAGATGCGCTACGGACCCAACCGGGTCGGGCCGTTCGGGATCCTGCAGTCGCTGGCCGACGGAATCAAGCTTGCCCTCAAGGAGGGTCTGGTCCCGGCCGGCGTCGATCGACCCATTTACCTGATGGCGCCGGTGATCTCGGTGATCACCGCCATCATGGGCTTCGCCGTGATGCCAATGGGTCCGGTGGTGTCGGTATTCGGACACCGCACACCGCTGCAACTGACCGATCTGCCGGTGGCGGTGCTCTACGTGCTGGCGATCACCTCGATCGGCGTGTACGGCATCGTGTTGGCCGGCTGGTCGTCGGGCTCGACCTATCCCCTGCTGGGCGGGCTGCGGTCCACCGCGCAGGTGGTGTCCTACGAGATCGCGATGGCGCTGTGCTTCGCCGCGGTCTTCCTCTACTCGGGCACCATGTCCACCTCAGGCATCGTCGCCGCCCAGGAGAAGACGTGGTACGTGTTCCTGCTGCTGCCGTCGTTCGCGGTGTACCTGACGGCGATGGTCGGGGAGACCAACCGCGCACCGTTCGACCTGCCCGAAGCCGAAGGCGAACTGGTCGGCGGGTTCCACACGGAGTACAGCTCCCTGAAGTTCGCCATGTTCTATCTCGCCGAATACGTCAACATGACCACCGTCTCGGCGCTGGCAACCACCCTGTTCCTGGGTGGTTGGCACGCCCCCTGGCCGATCAGCCTGATCCCCGGGGCGAACGAAGGCTGGTGGCCGCTGATCTGGTTCGTGGCCAAGGTGTGGGCCTTCCTGTTCGTGTTCATGTGGTTGCGCGCCACCCTGCCCCGGCTGCGTTACGACCAGTTCATGGCCCTCGGGTGGAAGCTGCTCATCCCGGTCTCACTGGTGTGGATCGTGGTCGTCGCCCTCCTGCGCACCGCGGACCTCACCGGAGTGATCCCCGGCCTGATCGCCGCGGCGGCACTGCTGCTCGCCCTGGTCGCGATCAATGCGCTGCGGCACAGGCGGATTCGGCGGGTCCAGGTCCCGATGCCACCGGCCGACGCTCGAGCGTTCCCGATACCCCGCTGCCGGTCACGCCTGCCGCGGGCCCGGCAATCAACAAGGAGAGAGCCGATGCCTAAGTTCCTGGATGCGGTCAAGGGGTTCGGTGTGACGTTCTCGACAATGTTCAAGCGCCCCATCACCGAGGAGTATCCGGAGAAGCCGGGCCCGGTCGCCCCGCGTTATCACGGTCGCCATCAGCTCAACCGCTACCCCGACGGGTTGGAGAAGTGCATCGGCTGTGAGCTGTGCGCGTGGGCATGTCCCGCCGATGCCATCTACGTCGAGGGCGCCGACAACACCGACACCGAACGGTTCTCCCCCGGTGAGCGCTACGGGCGGGTGTATCAGATCAACTACCTGCGCTGCATCGGCTGCGGGCTGTGCATCGAGGCCTGCCCCACCCGTGCACTGACCATGACCAACATCTACGAACTCGCCGACGACAACCGATCGGACCTGATCTACGACAAGGACCAGCTGCTGGCCCCACTACAACCCGGCATGCAACCACCCCCACACGACATGGCCCCCGGCACCACCGACGACGACTACTACCTCGGACACATTCGATGACGACCACTGTGCTGGCGGTGGAAACCTTGACCCGAACCTCCACCCCCGAGGCGGTGGCGTTCTGGATCCTCGCCGCCGTCGCGGTGGCCGGGGCGATCGGGGTGGTCGCCGCACCCAAGGCGGTCTATTCGGCGATCTTCCTCGCCGCGGCGATGATCGCCTTGGCCATGATCTATGTGGCGCAGGATGCGTTGTTCCTGGGCGTGGTGCAGGTGGTGGTTTACACCGGTGCGGTGATGATGTTGTTCCTGTTCGTGCTGATGCTCATCGGCGTGGATTCTGCGGAATCGTTGACCGAAACCCTTCGCGGCCAACGGGTCGCGGCGATCGTGGCCGGGCTTGGGTTCGGGGTGTTGCTGATCGCCGGGATCGGTAGCGCCGCCACCACGGGTTTCACCGGGCTCGCGCAGGCCAATGAGGGCGGCAACGTCGAGGGTCTGGCGGTGTTGATCTTCACCCGCGATCTGTGGGCGTTCGAGCTGACCAGTGCATTGTTGATCACCGCAGCGCTGGGGGCGATGGTGCTGGCGCACCGGGAACGCTTCGAGCGGCGAAAGACCCAGCGCGAGTTGGTCGTCGAACGCTTCCAGACCGGGGCGCGCGCCACCCCGCTACCCAACCCCGGCGTCTACGCCCGCCACAACGCCGTCGACACCATGGCCCAGCTGCCCGACGGCTCGCGCGAGCGGTCGTCGGTGAGCACCATCCTGCACCGCGACGAGATCGGGAACGGCCAGCAATGAACCCGGGCAACTACCTGTACCTGTCGGCGCTGCTGTTCACCATTGGTGCGTCCGGTGTGCTGCTGCGGCGCAACGCGATCGTGATGTTCATGTGTGTCGAGTTGATGCTCAACGCCGCCAATCTGGCATTCGTCACCTTCTCCCGGATGCACGGCCATCTCGACGGGCAAGTGGTCGCGTTCTTCACCATGGTGGTCGCGGCCTGCGAAGTGGTCGTCGGGCTGGCGATCATCATGACCATCTTCCGCACCCGACGCTCAGCCAACGTCGACGACGCCCACCTGCTGCGGCATTGAACGGCACCGGCATGCAGACCCTGCTGTTCCTGACCATCGCCCTGCCGCTGGCCGGCGCCATTGTGCTGCTGGTGGGCGGCAAGGCCACCGACGCGTGGGGCCACCTGCTGGCCTGCGCCGCCGTCCTGGGCGCCTGCGCCTGTGGCGCAGTGCTGTTCACCCACCTGCTGCGGCTGCCCGCCGAGCGGCGGACCGTGCACGAGGTGTTGTTCACCTGGGTACCGGTCGGGGCGCTCAAGGTGGACTTCGGTCTGCACCTCGACGCCCTGTCCCTGTGTTTCGTGCTGCTCATCACCGGCGTCGGCGCGCTGATCCACATCTACTCCATCGGCTACATGGCACACGACCCCGGCCGCAGGCGGTTCTTCGCCTACCTCAACCTGTTCGTGGCCGCGATGCTGCTGCTGGTGCTCGCCGACAACTACCTCGGTCTATACCTGGGCTGGGAAGGCGTCGGCCTGGCCTCGTATCTGCTGATCGGATTCTGGTCCCACAAACCGTCGGCCGCGACCGCGGCCAAGAAAGCGTTCATCGTCAACCGAGTCGGCGACATGGGGTTGGCGATCGCCCTGATGGTCCTGTTCGCCACCATCGGCTCAGTCACCTACAGCACCGTCTTCGCCGCAGTCCCCGCCATCGGTGACGGGGTGCTGACCGCGGTGGGGCTACTGCTGCTGCTCGGCGCGTGCGGCAAAAGCGCCCAAGTGCCGCTGCAATCCTGGCTCGGCGACGCCATGGAAGGCCCGACCCCGGTCTCGGCCCTGATCCACGCCGCCACCATGGTCACCGCCGGCGTCTACCTGATCGTGCGCTCCGGCCCGATCTTCAACCAGGCACCCGCCGCCCAAACCGCGGTGGTGACCGTCGGCGCCGTCACCTTGCTGTTCGGGGCGATCATCGGCTGCGCCAAAGACGACATCAAAAAAGCGTTGGCCGCCTCCACCATGTCCCAGATCGGCTACATGGTCCTGGCCGCCGGCTTGGGCCCCGCCGGCTACGCGGTGGCCATCCTGCACCTACTCACCCACGGATTCTTCAAAGCCGGCCTGTTCCTCGGCGCCGGCTCGGTCATGCACGCCATGGGCGACGAGACCGACATGCGCCGCTACGGCGAACTACGCAAAGTCCTACCCATCACCTACGTGACCTTCGGACTCGGCTACCTCGCCATCATCGGCGTGCCCCCGTTCGCCGGGTTCTTCTCCAAAGACGCCATCATCGAAACCGCCCTCAACACCGGCGGACTCAAAGGCTTCGTGCTCGGCGGAGCCGCGCTGCTCGGCGCCGGGATCACCGCCTTCTACATGACCCGCGTCATGCTCCTGACGTTCTACGGCCGGGCCCGCTGGACCGAGAAAGCCACCCAGACCTACCCGCACGAATCACCAGCCACCATGACCACGCCCATGATCATCCTCGCCGCCGGCTCCATCGGTGCCGGCGCCCTGCTCACAATCGGCAACACCCTGCCACACTGGCTCGAGCCAGTGGTCGGCCACCACGAGGCCGCACATGTCGTGCCCGCGTGGATGATGACGACGACGGCGCTGGGTGTGGTGGCCATCGGTGTCGCGGTGGCCTATCGGCAATACGCGAACCACAATGTGGCCAGCACTGCCCCGCAGGATGTCTCCGCACTCACCGTGGCGGCCCGCCGCGATCTCTACGGGGACGCCGTCAACGAGGCCGTGTTCATGCGCGGCGGTCAGGAACTGACCAAAGGCCTTGTCGTGGTGGACGAGAAGGCGGTCGAGGGGGCCACCCAAGGTCTGGCCCGCATTGTCGCGCGGGGATCGCAGCGGCTCGGTCAGTTGCAGACCGGGTTCGCCCGCTCCTATGCGTTGTCCATGTTGGCCGGTACGGCGCTGGTGATCGCCGTCGTCCTGTTCACGGCCTGGCGGTGAGTGCCATGACCGTGCCGTGGCTGACCGTCCTGTGGGCGATCCCCGTCCTGGGGGCCGCCCTGATCATCGTGTTGCCCGCAGCGCTGCGCCAATTTGCTAAGTACGCCGGCCTGGTCGTCGCGCTGGCAGTGCTCGTCGTGGCGCTGCTGCTCGCGGTCCGGTTCGACCCGGGCGGTGCGCAGTTCCAGTTCGTCGAAAATCACCCGTGGATACCGTCGTTCGGTACCGGCTACGTCCTCGGCGTCGACGGTATCGCGCTGGCGCTGGTGGTGCTCACTGCGGTGCTGATGCCGCTACTGCTGCTCGCCGGCTGGCACGACGCCGACGAGCGGCCCGGGCTGTCCGGTCGCGGACCGCACAGCTACATCGCCCTGATGCTGGCCGTCGAAGCCATGGTGCTCATGTCGTTGGTAGCGCTGGACATCCTGCTGTTCTACGTCTTCTTCGAAGCCATGCTGATCCCGATGTACTTCCTGATCGGTGGGTTTGGCGCGACCGGACCAGAGAAGTCCAAGGCCGCGGTGAAGTTCTTGCTGTACAACCTGTTCGGTGGGCTGATCATGCTGGCCGCCGTCATCGGTCTCTATGTGGTGACCGCCGCCAGCACAGTCTTCGACTCCGGCACGTTCGACTTCCGCGCGATCGCGGCCGCAGTGGCCGACGGCTCTTTCACCGTGAACCCCGGTGTCGCCAATGCCCTGTTCGGTGGCTTCATGTTCGCGTTCGCGGTGAAAGCGCCGCTGTGGCCGTTCCATCGGTGGTTGCCCGACGCCGCCGTCCAGGCCACGCCGGCGTCGGCGGTGTTGATGATGGCGGTGATGGACAAGGTCGGCACGTTCGGCATGTTGCGTTACTGCTTGCCGCTGTTCCCCGACGCGTCAACATATTTCCGGCCGGTCATCATCGCGTTGGCGGTCATCGGCATCGTCTACGGTGCCGTCCTGGCCATCGGGCAGACCGATGTCATGCGACTGATCGCCTACACCTCCATCAGCCACTTCGGCTTCATCATCCTTGGCATCTTCGCCATGACCAGCCAAGGCCAGGCCGGCTCCACCCTGTACATGGTCAATCACGGGATCTCCACCGCCGCCCTGTTCCTGATCGCCGGATTCCTCGTCAGCCGCCGCGGCACCCGCGCCATCGCCGCCTACGGCGGCGTGCAGGGCGTCGCGCCCGTGCTGGCCGGCACCTTCCTGGTTGCGGGCCTGGCGACGCTGTCGCTGCCGGGCCTTGCCCCGTTCATCAGTGAATTTCTGGTCCTCTTCGGGACGTTCACCCGCTACCCGGTGTTCGCCGTGATCGCTTCGACGGCGCTGGTGCTCTCAGCCGTCTATGTGCTGTGGCTCTACCAGCGGATGATGACGGGCCCGGTGACCGACGGCAACGAGACGGTCCGCGACCTCGGTAAGCGTGAACTGCTGGTGGTGGCGCCACTGATCGCCCTGCTGATCGGGCTGGGCATCTATCCCAAGATCGCCCTCGACGTCATCAACCCGGCGGTCACCGCCACCCTCACCTCGATCCACCAAACCGACCCGGCGCCCACGCAGGCCCAATTGTCTTCGCGTGAGCGCCTATCCCCAGCAGAGGGGGCCCACCCATGACCCCACCGAGCATTGAATACGGCCAACTGGCGCCGCTGTTGATCGTCCTGGGCGCCGCCGTCGCCGGGGTCGTCGTCGAAGCGTTCGCTCCCCGCAAAAGCCGCTACCTCACTCAGGTCACTCTGAGCCTCGCGGGCCTGGTCGCCGCGTTCGTCGCGGTGGTCCTGCTGGCGCGCGGTCTGCGCGGTGGTCTGGGCCACACCGCGGTGGCCGGTGCCGTCGTCGTCGACCGGCCGGCGCTGTTCCTGCAGGGCACCATCCTGTTGATCGGCATTCTGGGGGTGCTGCTGATCGCCGAGCGTCGCGCACCGGCCGAATACGACGACAGCGCAATCGCTTTGGACGCGTTCACTGCGGACGCATCGACGGTGCCCGGCAGCGTGGCGGAGAAGATCGCCACCAAGGCAGCGCTGGTACAGACCGAGGTGTTCCCACTGACGATGTTCGCCGTGGGCGGGATGATGCTGTTCCCAGCCGCCGGGGACCTGCTGACCATGTTCATCGCGCTCGAGGTGTTCTCGCTGCCGCTGTACCTGATGTGCGGGCTGGCCCGGCGCCGCCGGTTGCTGTCCCAGGAAGCCGCCCTGAAATACTTTCTGCTGGGCGCCTTCTCGTCGGCGTTCTTCCTCTATGGCATCGCCCTGCTCTACGGCTTCGCCGGCACGCTGAGCCTCACCGGCGTCGCCGCCGCGATCCGCACCGACGCCGACGACGCCACCCTGGCGCTGGTCGGTGCCGCGCTGCTGGCGGTCGGCGTGCTGTTCAAAGTCGGGGCCGTGCCCTTCCATTCCTGGATTCCCGACGTCTACCAGGGTGCGCCCACGCCGATCACCGCGTTCATGGCGGCGGCCACCAAGGTCGCCGCCTTCGGTGCCATGCTGCGCATCTTCTACGTCGCCCTCCCCGGGCTGGCCCACGACTGGCGGCCGGCGCTGTGGGCAGTGGCGATCCTGACCATGGTGGTCGGAACCGTGACCGCCGTGACACAGACCGATGTCAAGCGCATGCTGGCGTATTCGGCTGTGGCACACGCCGGATTCATCCTCACCGGAGTGATCGCCGCCAATCCGGCGGGCCTATCGGCGACGCTGTTCTACCTGTTCGCCTACGGCTTCTCCACGTTGGGTGCCTTCGCGGTGGTGAGTGTGGTCCGCGACGCGGCAGGTGCCGAGGAAACCAACATGGCCCGCTGGGCGGGTCTTGGCCGGCGCTACCCCTGGTTGGGGTGGTGTTCTCGTTGTTCCTGCTGGCCTTTGCCGGCATTCCGCTGACCAGCGGCTTCGTCAGCAAGTTCGCGGTGTTCAAAGCCGCCGGTCAGGGCGGCGCGATCCCGCTGGTCATCGTCGGTGTGATCGCCTCGGCCGTGGCCGCCTACTTCTATGTGCGGGTCATCGTGCTGATGTTCTTCACCGATCCGCCCGACGACGCCCCCCAGGTCGTCACGCCCAGCGCGCTCAGCGTCGCCACCATCACGCTGACCGCGGCGATCACCTTCGCGCTCGGAGCGCTGCCGCAGCCACTGCTGGACCTCGCCGACAACGCGGCGAGATTCCTCACCTGATCGCTGCTGACGGAGCCGGTTACCCCAGCGCGGTGGCGATGTTGGTGAACGGGCTGAAGCTGCCGTCGAGCACCTGCAGGTGGCCGATGGTGCGGCCGGTTACCTCATTCGGGTCGACCAGCGTCAATTCCACGGCAGCGCGAGCGAATTCGTCCTCCGGTGAGACGCTGGCGAATTCGTTCCGGTAGTACGACAGGCCCGGTGTGGGTATTGGCCGCGACGGCGCCAGCGCATTCACGGCGATGTTGCGCCGCTGCAGATCGTAAGCCGCACACCAGGTCAGGTGTTCCAGCGCGGCCTTCGATCCGCCATAGCCCGGCAGGACGCCGCCGCTGAAGTTCTCGTACGGCCCGTCACCGGGCACCCGGGACGCCACCGAGGTGACATTGATGATCGAGCCCAGGCCGGCATCGAACATGTCCGGGCAGACCAGCTGCATCAGCTCGTAGGAGGCGAACACCCCGATCTCGAAATGCCGGCGATACGCGCTCGCCGGAACCGCCAGGAAGCCCGGCCAGTCGGCGTTCCCGGCCGGTGCGGCTTTCGGTGTGGACATCCGCGGTGCGGCGTCCGGTTTCGGCGGGCGCCCCGGTGCGGTGAACGCGGCATTGTTGACCAGGATGGTGATCGGCCCCAGTGCTGCACGGGCTTCGGCGACCAGCCGGGGCAGGTCGTCGCGCTCGAGCAGATCCGCCGCGATGGCCACCGCCCGCCCGCCTGCGGCCTCGATGGCGGCGACCGTCTCACCAATGGTCCCGGGCAACCGGTCGTCCCACTGCTGCTCGGTGCGGGCCACCACGGCCACCGCCGCACCTTCGGCGGCCAACGCCAGTGCTGTCGCACGTCCCAGCCCGCGGCTGGCGCCGGTGACGATCGCGGTGCGCCCGGCCAGACGTGCTGCCATCACAACATCCCTTCGGTCATAGCGCCACACCGTGCACCAGGATCGCCGTGGTCTGGTCCACCCAGCTGTCGTCCAGGACGTCCTCGGGGGCCAGCAGCAACCGCATCATCGTCGCACCGCCGATGAGTTCGATGAGGCGGTCCGGGTTCACGTCGGCGTGCACCTCACGGCAGTGCACCGCTTCCACCAGCCGAGCACGCACCGTGGCGAACAGGTCGGCGAACCGGGCCATCACCCGCGCGTTGAGGGCCGGGTCGGCACCCATGTCGGCGATCAGCCCGGGCAGGGCTGCCCGCACCACCGGGCTGGTGAACACGTCCCGGGTGGAGGCCAGCATGGCGCGCACGTCGGCGGCGATATCGCCGGCGGGGGCGAGCAGCGCGGTCGGCGTCGCCGGGAAGGCGGCCTCGTGCACCAGCTCCGCCTTGCTGGACCAGCGCCGATACAACGCGGTCTTGGTGGTGCCCGCGCGTTCGGCGACCGCCGCCAAAGTCAGATTCGGATAACCGATTTCGACAAGCAGCTCCGCTGTGGCAGCCAGTATGGCAGCGTCGATACGCGGATCGCGGGGACGCCCCGCGGCCCCGGCCTTGTCAACCGAAGACGGGTCTGCTTTCATAACGCTACCCACCGTATCGTAATAGGGTTGGAGGACAAAGGTGACCAACCAACCGAGCGTAGAGACCGATGTCGAACGGTTACAGCGCTCAGGCCGTGATGTCAGCACCATTCCCGCGGTGCTGTCCGACTGGCTGTCGACCGTCATGCCCGGCGGCGTCAAGCCGGAGGTGACCGTGGAGAGCGGGGTCGACTCCAACGGCATGTCGTCGGAGACGATCATCCTGACCGGCCGCTGGGAGCAGGACGGCACCCCCGTCGAGCAGAAGTGGGTGGCCCGGGTGGCGCCCACGCAGGAAGACGTGCCGGTCTTCATCACCTACCGGATGGACCATCAGTTCGATGTCATCCGGCTGGTCGAGGAACTGACCGACGTGCCGGTGCCGAAAGTCCGCTGGATCGATCCGACCGGCGAGGTCCTGGGCAGCCCGTTCTTCTTGATGGATCACATCGCCGGCATCGTGCCGCCGGACGTCATGCCCTACACCTTCGGCGCCAACTGGTTCGCCGACGCGGCGCCCGAACAGCAGCGCGCCCTGCAGGACGCCACCGTCGAGGTGCTGGCCAAGCTGCACTCCATCCCCGATGCGGAGAAGACATTCGGCTTCCTCGCCGAGGCCGTGCCGGACGGGGACACCCCGTTGCGCCGGCAGTTCAACTGGCTCAAGGACTGGTACGAGTTCGCGGTACCCGACATCGGCCGCTCGCCGCTGGTCGAGAAGGCACTCGGGTGGCTGGAGGAGAACTTCCCCACCGACGTCGCCGCAACCGAGCCGGTGCTGGCCTGGGGAGACTCCCGGATCGGCAATGTGCTCTACGACGACTTCCGGCCGGTCGCGGTGCTCGACTGGGAGATGGCCACGCTCGGCCCGCGAGAGCTGGATGTCGCGTGGATCATCTTCGCGCACATGGTGTTCCAGGAACTCGCCGGGCTCGCGGGGATGCCGGGCTTGCCGGATGTGATGCGCGAGGACGACGTGCGCGCCACCTACCAGAAGCTGACCGGTGTCGAGCTCGGTGACCTGAAGTGGTTCTACGTGTACTCCGGGGTGATCTGGTGCTGTGTGTTCATGCGCACCGGCGCACGACGGGTGCACTTCGGTGAGATCGAAAAGCCAGAGGACGTCGAGTCGATGTTCTACCACGCCGGGCTGCTGCGCCGGCTGATTGAGGAGACCTAATGCTCGGACCGATGGACGAATACCCCGTCCACCAGGCACCACTGCCGATCGCCTGGCCGAATTCCTCGGACCGGAACTTCTACGACCGCAGTTACTTCAACGCCCATGACCGCACCGGGGACATCTTCCTGATCACCGGCATCGGGTACTACCCCAACCTCGGCGTCAAGGACGCCTACGTGCTGGTACGTCGCGGAGATGCCCAGACCGCGGTGCACCTGTCCGACAGTATCGACCAAGATCGACTCAACCAGCACGTGGGCGCCTACCGCGTCGAGGTCGTCGACCCCCTGCAGACCGTGCGGATCGTGATGGACGAGACCGAAGGCATGGCCGTCGACCTCACCTGGCGCGGACTGTTCCCGGTGGTCCAGGAACAACCGCACATCATGCGCCAGGGCAACCGGGTGACGCTGGATGCCCAGCGGTTCGCGCAATTGGGTTCGTGGGAAGGCCATATCGCCATCGACGGCCAGGAGATCACCGTCGACCCGTCGGTGTGGATCGGCAGCCGCGACCGGTCGTGGGGTATCCGGCCGATCGGTGAGGCCGAACCGGCCGGCCGGCCGGCCGACCCGCCGTTCGAGGGCATGTGGTGGCTCTACGTCCCGATGGCCTTCGAGGACTTCGCGATCGTGATCATCATTCAGGAAGCCCCCGACGGGTTCCGTTCGCTCAACGACTGCACGCGGATCTGGCGGGACGGCCGGGTCGAGCAGCTGGGCTGGCCGCGGGTGAAGATCCACTACCGCTCGGGCACCCGCATCCCGACCGGCGCCACCATCGAGGCCACCGATGCGGCGGGCGCGCCGCTGCGATTTGACGTGGAATCCAAGCTGCCGGTGCCGATTCACGTCGGCGGTGGTTACGGCGGTGACTCGGACTGGATTCACGGGGTGTGGAAGGGCGAGAAGTTCACCGAGCGGCTCACGTACGACATGACCGACCCCGCCGTCATCGGCCGCGCCGCGTTCGGTGTGATCGACCACGTCGGGCGCGCGGTCTGCCACGGCGGCGGCACGTCGTCCGAGGGGTGGGGGCTGTTCGAGCACGGCGCGCTGGGACGCCACGATCCGTCGGGCTTCACCGACTGGCTGACCGTCGCGCCCTAAGGCCTTGACCCTCTCGGACTCTCTCGCCCAAACCGACAAATGGCAGCGAAAGTGCGAGTTGAGCTCAGCAAAACGTCGATCTCGGAAAGAGTGAGCGCGCCGTGAAGGTGATGACCGCCCTGTACGGGCCCACCGACGCCGTCGACCGCGCGCGGGAATTGCGCGACGCCGGCGCCAGCGGCGTGTTCACCTTCGAAGGTCCACACGATGTGTTCGCGCCGCTGACGCTCGCCGCCGGCGTCGGAGGTTTGGACCTCATGACCAACGTGGCGATCGCGTTCCCGCGCAATCCGATTCAGCTGGCGCATCAAGCCTACGATCACCAGCTGCTCGCGCAGGGTCGTTTCGCACTCGGCCTCGGCACCCAGGTGCGAGCCCAGATCGAGAAGCATTACGGCGCGGCGTTCGACAAACCGGTCGCGCGGATGAGTGAGCTCGTCAGCGCGCTGCGGGCGATCTTCGCCACCTGGGAGACCGGGGACCGACTGAACTTCCGCGGCGAGTACTACCGGCACACGTTGATGACGCCGATGTTCAATCCCGGCCCGAATCCCTATGGACCGCCGCCGATTTACGTCGGCGCGCTGGGCCCGAGACTGACCCGCGCCACCGCCGAGGTGGCCGACGGACTGTTGGTCATGCCGTTCGGGTCGGCGAAGTTCCTGCGAGAGTCGACGATGCCCGCGGTGCGTGCGGGGTTGGCGGCGGCCGGGCGCACGGAGTCCTCGTTCACCGTCATTCCGGAGATCATTCTGTCGGCCGGCGAGGATCATGAAGCGGCGCGGCGCCTCCTGGCGTTCTATGGGTCCACCCCGGCCTACCGTCCGGTTCTCGACATCCACGGCTGGGGAGATCTGCAGCCCGAACTGAATTCGATGTCCAAGCAAGGCAAATGGCTGGAAATGGCCGGGCTGATCAGCGACGAGATACTGCACACCATCGCGGCATGTGGCACACCCAGGCAGATCGCCGACCACATCCGGGACCGAACGGACGGCATCGGCGATACCGTCTGCCTCTACCAGCCGGGACCGATAGCGATCGAAACGCTGGCCGAGGTCGTCGACGAACTGGCCAGCTAGTTGTACTGACCTGAGAGGTTAGGTACGCGGGTGGCTGGTGGTTGGCCGCCGAGTGCGGTGTGGCCGCGGTGGTAATTGTAGGTGTGGAGCCAGCGGGGGAATTCCTCGCAGCGTTCGGCGTCGCTGCGGTAGAGACGGGCGTAGGCCCATTCATCGGCCAGGGTGCGATGGAATCGCTCCACTTTTCCGTTGGTTTGTGGCCGGTACGGGCGTGTGTAGCGGTGCTCGATGTCGCCAAGGGCGTCACGGAAGATGTGCGAGCGGTAGCAGGACCCGTTGTCAGTCAATACCTTTCGAACACTAAAGCCACATTCGTTGAACCACGCGTTGGCGCGTAGCCAAAACGCTGCAGCGGTCTCTTTTCGTTCGTCAGCCAAGAGTTCGGAGTAAGCCAGCCGCGAGTAGGCATCCACAGCGGTATGCAGGAAGTGATACCCGCGCAGCAGGCGGCGGTTTCGGTGTTGTCCGGGATTCCTACCGGCTTGGGCGTTGCGGTTGCCGATCGTGCGTCCGAGCATGCGCCAGCCGCCCCCGGTGGGGATCTTGCCCAATTTCTTGACGTCGACATGAACAAGATCGCCGCATTGGGCTGATTCCATCCGCCGCACGACCTGGCCGGTCGCTCGGTCCAGCCAGCGCAATCGGGCCAGCCCGTAGCGGGTGAGCACGTTATGCACGGTCGAGACATTCAGGCCCAACAGGTAGGCGATCCGCGCCGGCCCCCAGCGGCGCAGCACACGTACCTTGATGATCCGCCGCTCGGTCCGAGTCGGCGTGCGGTTCGGACTGCGATGCGGACGCGAGCTGCGATCAACCATCCCGACGTGCCCCTCCTCGCGGTAACGACCAGCCCAGCGACGGGCAGTGGTGGCCGAGACCTGGAACCGTTCAGCAGCACGTCGCAGCGGCCAACCCTCATCAACGACACAACGAGCCAGCCGCAGACGGCCAGTTTCAGACAGCGGAGCATTACGGTGGACCACGAAGACCTCCGGAGTGAGTGGCGTTCCTAGACAGCTCGCACTTCACTCGGAGGTCTTCGTCATGTCACCACGCCACGCCGTCACCAACGTCCATGGTCAGTACAGCTAGTCGCCGAACTCGACGTTTTGCAGGCTTCCTCTCGCATTTCCACTGCGAATTGTTGGTTTGGGCGAACCGGACAGGCACCATTGGAGCCATGAGCTACGACGTAGTGGTCATCGGCGCGGGCTTCGCGGGTCTGACGGCCGCACGCGAGCTGACCAGGGCCGGATTCGACACCGTGGTGCTGGAGGGCCGCGATCGGGTCGGCGGCCGCTCGAGCACCACCACACTGGCGGGCGTGCCGGTCGACCTGGGCGGCACGTTCGTCGGGCCCACCCAGGACGCGGTGCTGGCGCTGGCCGCCGAACTCGGCTGCCCCACCACCGCGACCTACCACGACGGCGCGAACCTGATCCGCTGGCGCGGCAAGGTCCGCTCCTACCGCGGCACCATCCCGAAGCTGTCGCTGTTCGGCCTGCTCGACATCGGCCGCGTGCAGTGGCAGTTCGAGCGGCTCTCCCGCGACATCGACGTGACCCAGCCGTGGACATCGCGCAGGGCCAAGCAGCTCGACGCCACCACGCTGGGCGGCTGGCTGCGTTCGGTGCGAGCCAGCGCCTCCTCTCGCGACCTGCTGGCCATCATGGCGCGGGTCACCTGGGGCGCCGAGCCCGACGACGTGTCGATGCTGCACGCGGCGCGCTACGTCAAGGCCGCCGGTGGCCTGGACCGCATGCTCGACGTCGTCGGCGGGGCCCAGCAGGACCACTTCCCCGGCGGCACCCAGCAGATCGCCGACAAGATGGCCGCGGACCTCGGCGACCGGATCCACCTCGGCGCCGTCGTCACCCGCATCGAATGGTCCGACGACGCCGTCGCCGTCGCCTCGTCGGGCGGGGTGGTGGAGGCCCGCCGGGCCATCATCGCGATCCCGCCGGCACACCGGCAGGGCATCGACATCGCCCCTCCCCCACCGATCGGCTATCAGCAGCTGGCCCAGCGCTGGGCGCAGGGTGCGCTGAGCAAGGCCTACGCCGCCTACCCGCGGCCGTTCTGGCGCGAGCACGGGCTGTCCGGTCAGGCGCTGTCCGATCAGGGGCCGGTCTTCATCACCTTCGACGTCAGTCCCGGCGACGAGGGTCCTGGAATCCTGTTGGGATTCGTCGACTCTCGCGGGTTCGACGGGCTCAGCCCCGACCAGCGCCGCCGGCAGGCTGTGGCCGGTTTCACCGCGCTCTTCGGCCCGGACGCCGAGAACCCTGTCGACTATCTCGATCACTGCTGGGGCGCAGAGCCTTTCGCCCCGGGTGGCCCCACCGCGGCGGTGCCGCCGGGAATGTGGACGGAATTCGGTCGACTGCTGCGCAAGCCGGTCGGCCCGCTGCATTGGGCGAGCACCGAGACCGCCGACGAATGGACCGGGTTCCTCGACGGGGCGGTGCGCTCGGGGCAACGCGCAGCCGCCGAAGTCGCAGCGACCCTCAGGAACTGATGCGGCGCTGCGCGGCCGCCGATTCCGCCAGTGTTCGCAAGTGGCCGTTGACGTCCTCGGGATGTTCCAGGATGGCGCAGTGCCCACCGGGCAGCTCCACCAGTTCGACCAGGTTGGGGGCGGCCTCGGCGATCTTGCGGGCCTGACACATCGGCAGTAGCCGGTCCTTGGTGCTGCCGATCACCAGGGTCGGCACCGTGAGGCCGGTGAGATCGATGTGCCGGGGCCCCATCTCGTCGACCAGCACCCGTGCCCAGGCACCGCGCCCGGCGGCGGGAGTCGCGGCGAACAGGTCGTGGATCAAGTCGGCGACCGCCGGGTCGGCCTCGGCGCCGACGGCCATCAGCGTGACGAACCAGCGGCTGCCCGGCTGGGCGCCGCGGAACAACGGCGCACCGCCGAACGCCCTGATCATCCGACGGGCGGCCAGTGAACGGCTGGTGGTCAGCATGGGCGGCACCCGCAGCAGGTTGATCTCATCGAGCAGGTCACCGGTGGTCGTGTTGATCAAGGCGACGGCGTCAGCTCGCTGCTCGACCCGATGGCGGTACCGATCGGCCCACGAGCTGATCGCGATGCCGCCCATCGAATGTCCGGCGATGACGGCCCGCTCCCCCGGCCGCAGGGTGGCCGAGAGCACCGCATCCAGATCACCGGCCAGGTGACCCAGGCTGTATCCCGACCGGGGCGGCAGGCCACTGCGGCCGTGACCGCGGTGGTCGTAGGCGATCACCCGGTAATCGCGGGACAGGTCGTTGATCTGCTCATGCCAGACCCGGATGGCGCAGGTGATGCCGTGCGCCAACACGATCGGGTAACCGTCGTCGGGCCCGAAGACCTCGGTGTGCAGGCGGGTGCCGTCGGCGGCCCGGACATTGACCGTTCGGCTGCGCGGCAGCTTGGGGCCGCTGATGACGGCCGCTCGAGACGCTGACATGGCCACTCCTGTCGTCGATGCGCAACGTTGCGGCACCGGGGAATTCAGAGTAGCCGGTGACCAACCACCGGATCAGCGGACCGCGCGCGCCGTTACCGCTCCGTGGCCGTCGGTGAAGACGTGAGAACGGGTGCAAGGATGACCCGATGCCCGAGCATGCGTTCACCGACGCCGAGCGCCGTGCCGTCTACCGGGTGATCAACGAGCGCCGGGACATGCGCCGCTTCACCCCGGACCGCACGGTTGCCGCGCCGGTGCTGGCCCGGCTGCTGGCCGCCGCGCACGCCGCGCCCAGCGTGGGGTTGATGCAGCCGTGGCGGTTCATCCGCATCACCGACCGGGGCCTGCGCCACAAGATCCACGCCCTGGTCGACGAGGAGCGCCGGCAGACCGCCGACGCGCTGGGCAGCCGTGCCGAGGAGTTCCTGGCCCTGAAGGTGGAAGGGATCCTGGACTGCGCGGAACTGCTGGTCGTGGCGCTCAGTGCGGGCCGGGACGCCCATGTCTTCGGCCGGCGGACGATGCCGCACATGGACCTGGCCTCGGTCTCGTGCGCCGTCGAGAACCTGTGGCTGGCAGCCCGAGCGGAAGGCCTCGGCATGGGCTGGGTGTCGATCTTCGAACCCGCCGGCCTGGCCGAACTCCTGAATATGCCCGACGGTGCCGAGCCGGTTGCGATCCTCTGTCTGGGTCCGGTGCCGGACTTTCCTGATCGGCCGGCGCTGGAGATCGACGAGTGGACGGTGGGCCGGCCACTGACGGAATTCGTCAGCGAAAATAGTTGGCGGTAATTCGCGGACGGCCGTAGCAATTTACGCTACGCTTCGGCTCGTAACTCACACGACGCCGTGCTGGAGGTCCGCCGATGAGCCCATCGACCCACCGCGCCGACTCGTCCGGATATGGCAGGTTCATCGGCAGAGTTGGCGCACTGGCACTCTTCCTGGGTGTCGGAGCGGCACTGGCACCGGCAGTCGCTTCGGCAGACGCCGACAGCAGCCCGCACGCTTCGCAGTCGTCTGCGCATTCCACCGCTGCTGGACCCCGCGTCAGCAAAGGGACAGCAGCCGCAAAGAGGGCGCCGACGGCACAGCGGGCCGCGAATGCCAAGCCCGCCGCCCGCATCGCCGGGACGACGCGGCAGGCGCGCCCGGCCAAAGCCACTGCGATCCGCGGCACTGATCCGGCCACCCGCGGGTCCCGGCTGCCCGCGCCGGAGGACATCGTCGCGGCGGCCGCCCAGTGGGTGCGCCGTCAGATCGACTACACCCTGTTCAACGCCGCACCCACCACCGCCTACGATCCGACGCAGAACAGCACATCGGAATACGGTGTGGTGTCCGGCGCTCTCAACGCCGCCGATCCCGAAGGCGACCGCATCTCCTACGTCCTGACATCGGCGCCCACCCACGGCAGCGTCGTCATCCACGCGGACGGCACCTTCTCCTACGTGCCGAACGGCGACTTCGCCGCCACCGGCGGCACCGACACGTTCACCGTCGGCGTCGGCGACCACATTGGGAATCCGTTGCACGTCAACCTATCCGCATTGGTCAACCCCAACCCGACGGCCGGGCAGGCGCAGGTGAGCGTCACGCTGGCCGAGGGATCCACCGCACCCCCGGCGCAGCTCCAGATGGAGGCACTCGCGGCGCAGATCGCCAATTCGCCTCAGCTCCAACTGGTCAAGGATGTGCTGCGGCCGTGGTGGTTCGCGTTGGCGGCGCTGAAATACCTGCCCGCCGGCGGCCTCGACGCCGGCAACATCACCAGGCTCAACCAGGCGCTGGACGAGTTCACGTTCGGCGTCGCCATGCGGATGGTCAACACCGATCCCGATCGGCCTCAGGTCCTCACTTACGAGATCCCGCCGCACGCCTGGGGCACCTACACGGTGCCGGGCGGCCGCTGGGCCTACGACAATCCCGACTCGGTGTACCGGACCATTCCGGTGCGCGGCGATTCGTCCTACGTCATCTCCGGCAGGTTCGTCGGCGACCCGCCGGCGGACTTGAACTTCTCGGTGTACACCGACCCGAACGTCACCAACTCGGTGGACAACATCGGTTTGCACGATCTGGTGGTCAACCCGGACGGCACGTTCACCATCACCGTGAGCTCCGCCGCTGACGACGGTGCGCCCAATCATCTGCAGCTCACCCCGGATGCCCAGCAGGTCTTCATCCGCGACACGCTCGGCGCGTGGACCGACTCTCCGGTGGAGTTGTCGGTGGTGCGGGTCGACGGACCACCGGTGGCCGCCCCCAGAACGTATGGCCAGTTGGTCGACGGGGCGGTGTCGTTGGCGTTGACCTCCGGCCTCGGCCTGTACGGCCTGATGTTGTTGCCGTTCATCCAGCCCACCAACGCACTCGGCCCGCCCGGTCACACCTTCGGGACCTTGTCGACCCAGCGCCAGAGCGCCACGCTGTTTCGCCTGAGCGACGACCAGGCGATGGTGGTCACGGTGACGCTGGGCGACGCCGGCTACTTCACCACCCCGATCACTGACGCGTGGACCATCACCCCCGACTATCGCAACCACCAGAGCAGCTTGAACTCGTCACAGGCGATACCGAACGCCGACGGCTCCTACACCCTGGTGATCTCGAAAACCGATCCGGGGGTGGCGAACTGGGTCGACACCGGCGGCCTCAACCAGGGCAGCCTGTTCGTCCGCTGGCAGCTGCCCGACGCCAATCCCGATGCGAGCCCGCCAACGGTGACCTCCCGCATCGTGCGCCTCGAGGACCTGCCGACGGTGCTACCGGCCGGCACCGTCTATGTCACGCCCGAGCAGCGCGCACAGCAGCTCTCCGACCGGCAGCAGGCTTACGACTCGCGGTTCGACCGGTTCACCGTCTGATGTTCAGGCCACCGGGTCGAGTCGTTGACCGACCCGGTTATCCGACGGACGCGCAACCCACATAGGGGATGCAGCCGGTTGCCCCACCCGGGCCCGCCGTACCGCTCGGCCCGTTGGGGATGCCGCCGCTGGCGCCGCCGGAGTTGGCTGTGCCGCCGGGGCCGTAGGGAATGGATCCACTCGCCCCGCCCGGCCCGGCTTCACCGGCGGGCCCGAACGGGATCGCCCCGCTGGCGCCGTCCGGCCCGGCTGCCCCACCTGGGCCATAGGGAATGGTGCCTGACGCCCCGCCGGGGCCTGCGGTGGCGACCGGGCACGGGCTGCCGTCCGGATTGACGCAACCCGGTGCGGGGTCGGCTGCCGCCAACGGCGCCGCCGCGATGGCAGTGGCCGCAGCACCGGTGAGGAAAACTGAGGTGAAAGAGATCTTCTTCAGTGCCATGACACTTCTATACCCATATCTAAGTAAATAAACTCACGCAGCCGTCACCGAGGCAGGGTTGAGCCTCGGATGGATGAGTGCCATATTCGAGCTGGAGGCATCTACCCCGGTGGCGTCTCGACCTGGGCACACGGTGGGACTGGAGGAGTCGTGGGACTCTACGCGAATGACGGTGACTACCGGCAGTCGCTGCCGCCGCAGCGCGAACTCTCCGATGAGCGGCAACAGATGTTCGACGTGTTGCGGAAAGTGGACGGGCTGCAACGTCTCGATGAGACCGATTTCGACGCCTCGTTACTGTCGATCAACAACACCACCGTGGCCTCGGTGCCGGGCGCCCAGTACGCGGGACTGACCATCACCGGCGGACCGGATGGCGTCTCGACACTGGCCGCCACGCACACCTACCCGGCCCTGCTCGATGGTGTGCAAGCCGAATTCAACGAGGGCCCTTGCCTTTCGGCGGCCTGGTTTCAACACACCATCCATATCGACGATCTCGCCGCCGACGCCCGCTGGCCGCACTATCGTGCCGCAGCCCTGGCACGCACGCCGGTTCGGTCGATCCTGTCCTTCCGGTTGTTCGGAGACGGCCACGTCGCCGGCGCACTGAATCTGTATGCCGACAACCCGGGAGCGTTCGACGACGACAGCATCGAGCTGGGGCTGATCTTTGCGGCGCACACCAGCGTGGCGTGGAACTCGCTGCGCCGCGAGCAGCAGTTCCGCAGCGCATTGGCCAGCCGCGACCTGATCGGGCAGGCCAAGGGCATGTTGATGGAACGGTTCGACATCGACGCGGTGGCCGCCTTCGACCTCTTGCGCAAACTGTCCCAGGAATCGAACACCCGCCTTGTCGACATCGCAGAACGCCTCCTCACCAGCAAGGCAGCCGAGCGACACCGACGCTGAACGGCCGTGGCGCTGCCAGGGTGTAGACTGGCCACAGGTTGATTTTCCAGCCACGGTATTCGTCGCAGGCGCGCGGTGTGCGTGCACCCGCCATGCGAGCCTCTCGGGCGCATCCCACACACACTTTTTTCTGCTTCTATTTCTCATCGGAGTCATCGCCATGATCAGTTCCACCTCTAATTCACCCACCGCCGGGCGGGCCGGCCCGCTGAGCTTCGAAGTCGGTCGTCACAACCCAAATCGATTGCAGCTCTTCACCGAATGGCAGAACACCACCGACGTGGTGATCACAGCCATCGGCGACATCGACATGTCGACCGCACATCGGTTCAGCGACTACGTTTTTCGTCGCGCGGGTAACTGCCAGAACCTCAGGCTCGACCTGAGCCAGGTGAGGTTCTTCGACTGCGCGGGCTTTGCCGCGCTGTGTTACATCGACGACCGTTGCCAGATGGCGGGAGTCACCTGGACCATCGAACCCTCGTACCACGTCTCGCGTGTGGTCGGGGTCTGCGATCCGCTCAGCAGGCTGCCGCTACCGCCCGCCGCTGACGTCGCCTGACCACACTGTCTATTCGAAAGGGGACCCTTATGGATCACCTGTTTTCCCACCCCGTCCAACCGGAACCGGTGATCGCCGATGAGGAACTCGCCGCCGCGCCGGTCCAGAACCCGGAGTTCTCCGACCGCTAACCGGCGGGCGCCGGCCCGCCCTTGTCCATCAGCTGCACCAGCTGATCACGTTCTTTGATGCCCAGCTTGGCGAAGATCCGGTACAGGTGCCCTTCGACGGTGCGGACCGAGACCACCAGCTGTTCGGCGATCTGCCGGTTCGACAGCCCTTGTGCGACCAAAGCGGCGATCTGTCGCTCCCGATCGCTGAGCGGCAGCGGAACGCCGGTGGTCGCCGTCGCCGGGGTGTGCAGGCCGTAGCTGCCGGCCAGCCAATGCGCCCGGCTCGCGGACTCCAACTCCTGCAACCGGGTGCCCACCCGGCGGTGCGCCAAGCCTGCTGCGGCGAAGGTGTCCGCCGCGTGCGCCATCATTCCCAACGACTCCCAGTCGTGAGCCACCCGGTCCAGGAGTTCACCGTCGCCGGCGGCGACACCCTCAGCATGTTCGGCAGCGGCCGTCGCGATGGGCGTATTCAGCTGGTTTGCAAGCAGTTTCATGCGATCCAGGTCCGGAATCCGGCCGAACCGCAGGCCGGTGTGCAGCGCCTCCAGTTCGGCAGCGGCCATGCCGGAGTCACGAGCGACCCGAGCCGATAGCTCGGTGGCCCGTTGCGCATCGGCGATCGCACCGCTGGCGGCATGCAGGTAGGCCCTGGCCAGCTCGAGCAGCGGGCGAAACACCTCCACCGCCGGGCCCCAGCTCTCTTCGGCCATTCGCAGCGCACGGGCGGCCGCCTCGACGTCACCGCGCAACGCCTCGGCCTGGACGGTCCACGTCGCCACCAACGTCACCCAGCCGCCCGACAATGTCGACACCATCGCCGACAGCGCCCGCTGCAACCAGTCACACGCCGCCTGTGGTCGGCCGGCGGCCAACTCGACGCGACCGGCCATCGCCGCCACGATGGCTTCGGCGTGCGGAGCACCGTGAGTGAGGGCACGCTGTCGCTCGACGATCGCCTGGGCAGCCGCGATGTCTGCCTGGTTGAGCGCCGAGAGCACCTCTGACAGGGAGATGGCGTATCGCTGCGGGCCGGACGGGCAGTGCCGGGCAGCCTCGACACCGCGGCCGGCGGCCAATGCCACGTCATCGGGCCGTCCGCGCAGGTTCGCCGCAGCCGCCGCCGGCACCGCTGCCCACAGCACCGCCATGGGCATCGCGTCCGGGTCGGCGATCACGGCTGCGCTGGCCGCCTCCGCGGTATCCAGATCACCGGCGAAGTACGCGATCGAGGCTTCCACCGCGGTGGGGTAACTACGCAGAAAGGGCGCCGCAACCCGGGCCCGTACCGTCGCCAGCACGTCCTCGGCGGCGGTCCGACGCCCGCAGCCGAAGAACAGGTTCATCGCCCGCAGGCACCCCCAGCGCACGACCATCACTTCGTCGCGCGGGTCGAACGTGGCCAGCAGCTCCTCGGCTTCGTGGTTGTGGCCCTGCCATGCCAGTGCGTCGGCGAGCGCGATGGCGGCTCGCAGGCCCCCGCCGTGCTCGCAGGCGAAGCGGCCCAACTGTTCGGCCAAGCCCAGACTCGACATCGTCATCGCGCTCTCCGCTGCGTCGATGATCAACTGCACGTCGGGCTCGGCATCGCTGTTCATCATCAAGCGAGCAAGTTCGATCACCAGCCGCGGGTCGCGCTCCCGGTCCTGATCGGCATCGGCAGGCCAGAAGTGCTGCGCCAGAAGGGTGTTGATCTGCCGCAGCCGCGCGACTCCGCAGCGTTTGCGGACCACGTCGGCGAGCACCGGATGCGCGACGTGCACCCGCGGACGGGACGGGTCGCTGACGACCTGGATGCTGCCGTGCTGTTCAGCATCGCTGATCGCGTCGATGTCGCACAGTGCGCGCAACGCATTCCAGTCCACGACTTCGGCGGCGGCGACGATCTCGAGCACCTCGAGTTCACCGGCCGGCAGCGTACGGACCCGCGACTCCAGCAGTTCGTCGATATCGGCGCCGAGTCGCGGCGCCCGGGTGAGCCGCCACCGGCCGGTGTCGTTGACCAGCGCCCCGTCGTCCACCGCCGCATCGACCAGACCGCGCAACAGCAGCGGGCTGCCCTCGGAGAGCTGGTGGAACTGGTCGACGGCGGTCCCGGCGACGGGTCCGCCCAGCGCCTCTGCGATCACCCGGGCGGAATCAGCCTGGGACAGCGCCCCGACCTCTACCCGGCGCAGGTACTGGTCTTTCCACAACGCCGTTATCGCGTCGGGGACATCGGTTTCCGAGCGGATCGTGACGATCAACGTCGCCGCGCCCCGCACCGCGAGCTGGTGAACCACGATCGCGGAGAGCGGATCGAGCAGGTGCGCGTCGTCGACCACCAGCAACAGATCGTCGCCGCCGTCGAGTGCATCGTGCGCGGCGGCGAGCAGACGGATGGGTTCCAGGGCGCCAGGGATCTCCACGATGCCTGCGAAGGCCGCCAGGGGCACCTCTCGGGAGGTCTGGGTGCCCAGGATGAAGTGGGTGCGCATACCGCGACCACCCAGCTGCTCGGCGACTTTGCGCGCCAGCGCGGTCTTTCCGACGCCGGCCTCGCCGACGAAAACCACGCCGGTGTACAGCGGACTGTTGATGGCCTCCATGGCCTGGCCGATCTCGACCGACCGAGCCACGAACGGCCACTCCGATGGCACGCCGCCTCCCCTGGTTTGACCCGATCCGTGCGGCGCACGGCCGTGGAGCTGATGTTATCGCCGGGCTGGGCCGCCCACCCGGCATTTCACCGCCGCGGTCAGGCCCTACGGGTGCTTCTTGTCCGGCTTGCCCGGTCCGCGGTTGCGGCCCGGGCCCGCAGGTGGTGGCGGCGGGCCCAGTTCGGGTTGTTGAATCTGCGGCGGCGGCGCGACGACGGCCGGCGACGGTACGACGGGCGTGCTGGTCGCGGCTGGTTCCGGCGGCGCCGAAGGTGACTGTTCAGTGGCCGGCTCGGTGGCCACTGCCAGCGCGGAGATGACCAGGACAGCCACGGCGACGGCCCCGATCACGAACGCTCGCGCGGAGCGACGGCGTCGCGGGAGCGCCGACGGGGCAAGGACTTTGGTGGGCGGCCGAGCCGGGCCAGCGGCGGTGCCGGTGCCACCGGTCAGCGCGAGACGGTCGCCGGCCAGCGCGGCCCGCATCTGTTCGGCACTGGTGAACCGCTGCAAGGGGTTTCGGCTGGTGGCCCGCTCGATCACCGCCAGCAGCGCAGAATCCACGTCCCGGCGGAACTCGGTGACGGGCGGCAGGGCCCGGTTCATGATGGCACCGGCGAGCGCGGCCGGGTCATCCTGGGGAAAGGCGGGTCTGCCCAGCAAGGCCTCGTATGCCAGCAGTCCGACCGCGTAGAGGTCGTCGCTGACCGACGCCGGTTCACCCGCCAACCGCTGGGGCTCAGATAGCACATGGTGCCCACCACGTGTCCGGTCGCGGTGTGGGTGACGGCGGCCGCCGTCTTGGCGATGCCGAAGTCGGCGACTTTCATCGAATCGCCGGCCGCGGAGACCAGGATGTTGCCGGGCTTGATGTCCCGGTGCAGCATGCCGGCGCGGTGCGCGGCGCCCAGGCCGGCCAGCACGTCATCGAGCATGGCCCGGACGTGCCCCGGCGACATCGGGCCGGCGCCGATCAGATGCGCCAGAGTTTGCCCGGGCAGCCGCTCCAACACGATGAACGGGTTGCCGTCGTGCTCACCGAAGTCGAAAACGGCGACGATGTTCGGGTGCGAAAGTCGGGCGGCGGCCCGTGCCTCGTCCTCGAACCGGCGCCGGATGTGGGGCTGGGCGCGCAGCGGCGGGTGCAGCAGTTTGACGGCCACGTGTCGGGTGAGCCTGGTGTCCCAGCCGTCGCGTACCTCGGCCATGCCGCCCCGGCCGAGCACTCCGCGCAGCGCGTAGCGGCCCACGATGACTTCGTGGCCGGTCATGTCCTTTTGGTAGCCCGGATCGGCGCGGCGCAAACCGTGCCGCGGTGACGAACAGAGCGCAGTGCCGCCGTCACGGGTCCAGGCAAAGACTGATGAGCGTTCCCGACGGGCCTTCTTCTGCAGATTTCCGCAGGTGAGTTGGGAGTGAGCCGGTGGGTCGCGGCGAAGTGGGTCTGCCGGCGGCGACTTCCTGCGATAGTTCTGCAGGGAAGGGAACGTCGATGAAGTTCGCGCAGTCGACCAGGCTGTTCAATCTGTCCTACGAGATGCCGGCGTCGATCGCGGAGCACGCGGCGCGGCTCGAGGCGCAGGGGCACCCCGTCGTGCGGCTCGACACCGGCGACCCCTACCCGTTCGGCTTCGAGCCGCCGCCTGAGTTGGTGCACCAGGTAGCCGAGAGCCTGCCGATGTCAGCCGGTTATGTCGCATCCAAGGGGCTGCTGTCGGCACGGGCTGCGGTTGCCGGGTACTGCCGGGCGCGGGGAGTTGTCGGCGTCGACGTGGAGAACATCTTCCTGGGCAACGGGGCATCGGAACTGATCGTGATGGCGATGACCGCCCTGCTCGACCAGGGCGACGAAGTGCTCATTCCGGCACCCGACTTCCCGGTGTGGACCGCAGCGGTCCGGCTCAACGGTGGACGCGCCGTGCACTACCACTGTGACGAAGCATCGGACTGGTATCCCGACCTCGCCGACATCGCCGCGAAGGTCAGCGCGCGCACCCGCGCGATCGTCATCATCAACCCGAACAATCCCACCGGTGCGGTGTACCCGCCCGAGGTCGTGCGCGGCATACTCGATGTGGCCCGCGAACACAACCTGATCGTCTTCTCCGACGAGATCTACGACAAGATCCTTTACGACGCCGTCACCCACACCACGACCGCATCGCTGGCGCCGGATCTGTTGTGCCTCACCGTGAACGGCCTCTCCAAAGCCTACCGTTGCGCCGGCTTCCGGGCCGGCTGGCTGACCGTGTCCGGTCCGACCAACCACGCCACCGGCTACCTCGACGGCCTGACCATTCTCGCCGGATTGCGCCGGTGCGCCAACGTCCCAGCGCAGCAGGCGATTCGGATCGCCCTGGCGGCCAGCGACAGCGATCAAGCGAACCAGTCCATCCGCGATCTGACCCTGCCCAGCGGCCGGCTGCAAGAGCAACGGGACCGGGCATGGACCGCCCTGAACGCGATTCCCGGCGTGTCCTGTGTCAAACCCAGGGGCGCGTTGTACGCATTCCCCAGGATCGACCCGAAGGTCTACCCCATCCGCGACGACGAGCAGTTCGTGCTGGACCTCTTGCTGCAGGAGAAGATCCACATCGTGCCCGGGACGGGCCTCAATTGGCCTGCGGCCGATCATGTCCGGATCGTGACGCTGCCGCCAGCCGACGAACTCGAGGCGACCATCGGACGCATCGGGACATTCCTGGCCGGCTATCGGCAGTGACCGTGTCAGCCGCGGGTGAGCACCTGCAGCGCGATCTCGCGACTGGGGATGGTGGCGATACCGCGGGGCACGGCGCGGGGCGATCTCCGTCGCCGCTCGCCTGCCGGTAGCCGCATCTGCAGGGTCGTCATGATGGTGCCGATCACCACGGCGAGTTCGTGTTGGGCGAAACCGGCCCCGATACAGCGCCGGTAGCCGCCCCCGAAGGGGGCGTACTGGAATGGTGTCGGCTTGCCGTCCAGGAAGCGGCTGGGATCGAAGACGTCCGGACGCGGCCACAGCCGTGGGTTGAAATGCATTGCGGGCAGCGCTATCCCGACGACGTCTCCGCCGCGGTAGGCATGGCCATCGACGGTGTAGGGCCCGGTGAGTTCGCGCAGCACGATCGGCACCGGCGGATGCATGCGCAGCGTCTCGGAGATCACCGCGTTCAGGTAGGGCAGCGCGGCGAACTCACCTGGTGTGGTTGCGGTCGCCAGCTCGCCAAGCACGCCCATGCGGATGCTGTCGTCGCGGTGGATGTGGTAGAGCGCCCACGTCAACGAGGTGGAACTGGTTTCGTGCCCGGCGGCCAGCATGGTCCGCAACTGATCGCACAGCGCGGTGTCGGTCAGGGTGCCGCCGTCGTCATCGGTCGCGTTCAGGATGCGATCCATGACGTCGCCGTGGTGTTGGGCACTCGCTCGCCGTTCGTCGATCTGCGCGCCGAGCAGCCGGTCCAGCTGCGTGCGGACGGCGACGAGCCGGGCCCACGGTCCGCGCCCGCCGACCTCCCGGCGCAGCCAGGGCACCAGCATCAGCGGCCCGCTGCCGGCGTGCAGCAGTTCGGTGGTGACTCGGGCGTACTGGGCGTGCCGGGCGCGGTCGGCCACCCCGAACACCACCCGGATCATCACGTCTAGGGTGATCGCTTGGGCCACCCGGCCGACGAGCAGCCGTCCGCCCGGGCGCACGGCCGCGACCTGCTCGGCGGTGACCTCCGCGATCAGGTCGAGGTAGCCGCGCACCGCCTCACCGCGAAACGCCGGCGCCACGATGGCACGAGCGCGGCGATGGGCCGCCCCGGAGAGCAGGATCAGCGAGTGTTCGCCGACGACAGGTTCGATCGGATTCGGCAACGGTGCGCGGCACAGTGTGGTGGGGGCGGTCAGGATGTCGCGGGCGGCGTCTCCGGTCGCAAAGAACAGGACCGTGCCGAGTCCGGGGAACCGCACCGGGAACGGCTCGGTGTCGGCGGCGTGGTGGTGGAAGAAGCCGTCCGGGTCAATGCCGGCCCATGCGGCGCGGGCCAATGCCGAGACCGTGGTGGCCCACGTCATTTCGGCGGCCGGGGCCGGCGGGCGATGACGAGCTGGTTGCGGCCCATCCGGTGGATGTCGACGGTGATGGCGGGATCGGCATGCGCAGCCAGCGCACGGAACGCCGAGGGGCTGTAGGCGCGCAGCGAGCTGATCAGCCCGTCGTGCGCGAATGGCAGGACAGCTGCGAACGGTAGGAATGAGGCCAGCCGCAGCAGGTGCAGCGCGGCGGGTGGACGACGCAGATCACACACCACCAGGATGTCGGCGACGCGGGTCGCCTCGGCCAGGAGCTGCGCGGCAGCGGCGGGCCGCAGGTGATGAAAAGCCAAGGCGAACAACGCCAGATCGAACGAGCGATCGGGTGCGTCGATGGTGGTGGCATCCAGGTGGCGGACCTCGGCACGCGGGTGGGCGCCGAGGTCGCCGGCCGCCAGCGCGGCGACCAGAGCCGGGTCGATGTCGGTGACGGTGACCCGGGCGTCGGGCCGTTGGGCGAGCACCGCCCGCGACAGCGCACCGTGGCCCGCTCCCAGTTCCAGGATCTCCGGCTCCGCGACGTCGGCCACCAGGCGCAGCGCCCGGTCGGCGATGCGCTGGTGGTCGCGCAGGACTCGGCCCATCCAGTCCAGCGATCGGATCACCTGGTGTTTGACCCGGTCCGCGACGTCGTCGCGGTCGAGGTATTCCAGCCGGTCGGTCTGCAGCCGCCGGTCCAACCAGGACGCGTCGAACCCGCCCCGCGGCATGGTCGTGATGTCCATCAGCCGACCGCCTCGATCACGTTCAGCGGTGAGGCGGTCGGCACGATCCGTGTCATGCGGAACCCGGCAGCGCTCAACAGGTTCCGGTATTCGTCGGCGGTTCGTTCACGCGCGCCCAGATTCAGCAGCATCTCCAGGTCCACCCAGTTCTGCGGCCCGTCGCGGCCGTTGTCGCCGACGACCATCTCGACGAGCAGCACCGTGGCGCCGGGGCCGGCCGCCGCCCGGACATTGCGCAAGATCTGCAGTGCCTTCGCGTCGGGCCAGTCGTGGATGACGTTCTTCAGCACGTAGGCGTCCCCGCCGGGTGGCACCATGTCGAAGAACGAGCCCTCGATGATCCGCACACGGCCGGCGACGTTCTTCTGCTGCAGCATCCTCGGAGCGCCGGCCACCACCGTCGGCAGGTCGTAGAGGATGCCCTGCGAGGCAGGAGCTTTGGCCAGGATGGCGGCCAGCATCGCGCCCTGCCCGCCGCCCACGTCGACGATGGTGCGGTGGGTGCCGAAGTCATAGCTGCCGACCACGACGGCCAGCGTCATCTGGGCCAGGCTGGTCATCGTCTGGTTGAACAAATCGGCATGCTCGGGGAGGTCGGCCAGGTAGTCGAACCCGTCCTTGCCGCGCAGCGCAGGGACGATGGATTCGCCGCTGCGCACCGAGTCGGCCAGCAGCGTCCAGCGTTCGCGTTGCTCCGCGGAGCCCTGGAACAGTGCCGCGCCCTTCAGCGAGATCGGCGCGTCCGAACGCAGCGTTGCGGCAAGAGAATTCAGGGCGTAACGGCCGTCGCGGCGACGCCGGAAGATGCCGCGACCGATCAAGGCGCGCAGCAGCCGGCTCAGCGCGTCGGGGTCGGCGTCCACCCGGGCCGCCAGTTCGTCCAGCGGTAGCGGACCGTCGGCGAGGGCGTCGGCGATGCCGAGCTGGGCGGCGGCGGTGATCGCCTGCGCCGGCCACCCGGACACGATCAGCTCCATCATTGCCATGGGTGCCGGCAGCAGGCGCTGATGCAGCCACAGCAGATGGTGACGCACCCACTGCAGGGCGCGGGCCAGCCCGGCGGGCGGCACGATGTCAGGCATGGGGTGCCTCCCGAATTCCGATCCGTTCATGCAGGCGCGCCAGCGGTTTCGGCGCCCACCAGTTGAACCGGCCCATCGTATGCATGAAGGCCGGGACCAGCAGGACGCGAACCAGGGTGGCGTCGGCGAGGACGGCCAGCGTCAGGCCGACCCCGAGCATCCGCAGGAACGACACCTGCGCACCGGACAGCGCCGCGAACGAGATGGCCATGATCAGGGCAGCGGCGGTGATCACCCGCGCGGTGCGGGCCAGTCCGAGCGCCACACTTCTGTCGTTGTCGGCGTCGGCTTGCCCACTGGCCAGCCAGTATTCGCGGATGCGGGACACCAGGAACACCTCGTAGTCCATCGACAACCCAAACGCGACACAGAACAGCAGCACCGGGATGCTGATGGACAAGGTGCCGGTCGAGGTGGTGCCCAGGGCGCCGAGGTTGCCGTCCTGAAAGATCCACACCAGGGCACCGAAGGCCGCCGTCAGGGACAACACGTTGAGTAACAACGCCTTCAGCGGTACGACCACGCTGCCGGTCATCAGGAACAGCAGCACGAACGTGATGCCGGCGATGATCGCCAGGACCAGCCAGAGCCGTGATCCGACGGCGTCGGTGGTGTCACGGTCCACCTGCGCGGTGCCGCCAAGCAGGATGTGACGCGCACCCGGACCGGCGACGGCCTGCAGCGCGTCGAGCTGGTCACCGGAGGCGCGGGAGTACAGCGGCGCGGTACTGGTCACGGTGACAAAGGCACTGCCGGCGGTGATGGCCGTCGGCGCCGAGGGCGGTCCCGCGGGCGCACCGGCAACGAAGGTGCCACCGGGTGCGGAGACCGCCGCCACATCGGGACCCGGGACAGCTCTGCGGCGTAGCGGTCGAGCTCGGCGACGCTGATCCCGTCGACGTCGGGGATCACCACGGTCAGGTTGGTCGCGAGATCGGTGCTGAACCGGGTGCGCAGCTGGTCGCCCACCACATGCGGGGAGCTGGACGCCGGCAGCACCCTGTCGTCGGGCACACCCCAGCTGGCACCGGCGAATGGGGCTCCGAGGGCCACCAGCACGATGACCACCACGACACCGACCGGAACCGCGCGGCGCATCGCGAACAGGGCCAGCCGGTACCAGCGGCTGTCGTCGGCCGGCCGCGCTGCCGCCGCCGGGCGACTGCCCAGACGATCGCCGAGCGCCACGATGGCCGCCGGGGTGAGGGCGACCGCGGCGAGGGCGGCGAAGACCACCACCGCAACCCCGGCATAGGCGAACGACTTCAGCGCGTAGATGGGGAACAGCACCATCGCCGACATCGACAGCGCCACCGTCATGGCCGAGAACAGCACCGTCCGGCCGGCGCAGACCATGGTGCGCGACAGGGCGACGTCGCGGGGTGCGCCGGTGGCCAGCTCGTCGCGGAAGCGGCTCAACAGCAGCAGGGTGTAGTCGATGGCCAGCGCCAGGCCCATGGCGACAGCCAGATTGAGCGCGAAGATCGAGACGTCGGTGGTGAAGCTGATGATCCGCAGTGCCGCCAGCGTCCCGACGATGGCCACCGCGCCGACGGCGACCGGTAGCGCCGCGGCCACCAGGCCGCCGAACACCCAGACCAGCACCGCGAAGCTCAGCGGAATCGCGATGCCTTCCATGAGTTTCAAGTCTTTTTCGCTCTGCCGGGTGATCTGGAGCATCATCGCCGCCTGCCCGCCGGCGCGGACGGTGACGCCGTCGCGGTCGTGCACCACCTTCTCGATCAGCGCCTCGGCGTTCCTGGGGGCGCCGTTGTCGCCGCCGGTGATGCCGGCGACGATCACCCCGATCGTGCCGTCGGTGCTGATCAGTGGCGCGGCCGCGGGCGGCGGCACCGTCCACGGCGAGGTCACCATCGCCACCGCCGGCGCTTGCTGCAGCGTGCGGACGATGTCGGTGCCCACGGCATGGGCTGGGCCGCTGTGGATTCCGCCGGCGGAGCTGACGGTGATCAGCAGCGGCATGTCACCCTGGCCGAAGGTGCGGGCCAGCAGCTGGGTCGCCTTCGACGACTGTGCACCCGGATCGGTGAGCCCGCCGGCGGACAGCCGGGCGGCGACCGGCACCCCGAACACCGCCGCGCCGAGCAGGATCAGCAGCGCGACCCCGATGACCCGCCGGGGTGCTCGCAGCGCGAGCCCTGCGATACCGGCTAGCAGGGTGTCCTCCGCGGGGTGAGCGTTCCGGCCAGCCACTGGCTACGGGCCTCGAGCCGGCGCAGCTTTCCGCTCGACGTGCGCGGCAGCGTGCCCGGCGCCAACAGCTCGACGTGGTGGGCGCTGATGCCGGTGCGGGCCAGCACCTGGGCCGCGACGTCCTGCGCCAGGGTCGGGGCGGCGTCGGGAGTGGTCTCGACCAGTAGGGCCAGGCTTTCCTCCCCTGCGTCGGCGGGCAGGTATCCCACCGCCACCGCGCATCCGGTGCGGACACCGGGCACTGCGTCCAGGACCGCCTCGAAGTCCTGGGGTGCGTGATTGGCACCGCGGATGACGATGGTCTCTTTGCTGCGCCCGCACACGAAAAGCTCACCGCCGTGCAGGAATCCGATGTCGCCGCAGTCGAGCCAGCCGTCGTGCAGGACTTGTTCGGTGAGGTCGGGGCGGCCGTAGTAGCCGGCCATCACGCTGGGTCCGCGCACCACGATGCGTCCCACGCTGTCCTCGGGCAGCGATGAGCCGTCGTCGTCGCGGATGTCGATCTCCACGCCCGCCAGGGGCCGCCCGGTGCCGACCAGGTCCTGGGCACCGGGCCGCGGCGCGGCGACCACGTTCGGTGCGGCGCCGGCCGCTTTGAAGGTGACCGCCAGCGACGCTTCGGCCAGCCCGTAGACCGGGGTGAGGGCCGACGGTTCGAATCCCCAGCGCCCGAACCGATCACCGAACCGGCGCTGCACGTCGGCGCTGATCATCTCGGCCCCGTTGAGGCACAGCCGCCACGAGCTGAGGTCGACGCCGTCGAGTTCCGCGTCGCGGATTCGCTTCAGGCACAACCCGAAGGCGAAGTTGGGTGCGGCGGTGACGGTCCCGCGGTGCCGGGAGATGGCGCGCAGCCAAGCCGCGGGCACGGCGAGGAAGTGTTCGGGCGCCAGCAGCACCAGCGGGCGCGGAAGGTAGAACGCGGTCAGCAGGTTCCCGATCAAGCCCATGTCATGGTAGAGCGGCAGCCAGGTGACGCCGACCGGGTCAGGCATGCCGTGGCCGGTGAAATAGTCCGCGATGGCGGCGATGTTGGACAGCAGGTTGCGGTGGGTCAGCACGACCGGTTTGGGATCGTGCGTGCTGCCCGAGGAAAACTGGATGAGCGCCGCATCGTCGGCAGCGGCGCGGTGGCCGACGTCGCCCGGGCGGCATAGCGCGGCGGCGGTGACGCACCCCAGCCGGGGGCCGGCGTCGGTGACCGGTGCCTCGAGCGCCGGACGGATCCGGTCGTCGGTGACCACCAGGGCGGCCTGCACAGCTCGCAGCATCGCGGCGGTGCGGCTCTGATATTCGGCGAGCTTGCCGAGCCGCACCGGCGGATACAGCGGGACGGGGATGGCGCCGGCGACGAGCACCCCGAAGAACGACGCGACGAAGTCCGGTCCGGTCGGGAGCACCAGGGCGACCCGGTCGCCGGGGCGCACACCGGCGTCGCGCAGGCCGGCGGCCAGCGCGTGGGCGTGGCTGCGGATGTCGGCCATCGACACCGGGTGGTCCTGCTCGTCACGGCCGACGAAGATCAGGCTCTGATCGGAGTATGCGGCCGCGTCGAGCATCTCGGTCAGGGTCGCGTACCTGGGCTCGATTGCGGGGGCCCCCTTCACGTGCGCTCCTGGATGCGGCGCAGAACCAGCCGAGACAGGTCGCCGACGGTGCGCAGATCATCACCATCCTCGGCGTCCAGTTCGATGTCGTAGCGCGCCTCGATCCGGAAGACCAGCGACAGCACCCTCGCCGAATCCATCCCGGCGTCCTGCAGTGTCGAGTCGGCGGTGAGAACACCGGCACCGGAATCACTTTCGGCTTCGATCAGTCCGACGATCTCCTGGGTCACCGTGGCCAGGGTGGCCGGTTGGCCGCCGGGTAGCGTCATGCCGGCCGTCCTGCCCATTTCACGGCGGCAGCCGCCGCGAAATCCCCGGCATGGGCGAAGCCGGCCATCATGACGATGTCCCCGGCCTTGATCTGCCCGTCGGCGATCGCGGCCTCGAAGTTGACCGGGATCCCGACGGCGAACAGGTTGCCGCATTCGTGGAAGGTGTCGCGGTGCCGTTCGGGCGGCAGACCGAGCGCCTCGTTCCAGTTGCGCAGCAGCAGTCGGTTGGGCTGGTTGGTGACCAGCAGGTCCAGGTCAGCAGGTTTGACCCCGATTCGGTCACATACCGCGCGAACCACCTCAGGCACCTGTCGGTTGCCGCGGGCGAGCACCTTGATGATCTTGCCCTCGTTGAACCCGACGTAGCCCTGTCCCGGGCCGGCCTCCCACCAGCGCCGCGGCGGGTCGGCGGCCAGGGTCATGTCGGTGGCGTGCTGTCCGTAGTAGCGGCAGGCGATGTCGAGCACCGGTGCGGTGTCCGACACCGTGACCAGGCCCACGGCCGCACCGTCACCGGGGACTGAGGCCTGGGCCAGCTGGCGTACCTGGTCTTGGACGAAGATCTTGCCTGCGGCGTTCTGGGCAACGGCGATCAGCGCCTTGCGCCCGCCGCCGGCCAGCAGTTGGCTCGCCAGCTTGAGCATCAACACGAACGCCGCACAGCCGCCGTTGTGGACGTCGACGATCCATTCCGGGTTGATCCCCAGCCGGGCGGCGACCTCGCCACCCGCACCGAGGATGGGCAGGTCGGGCAGCTGGGAGTGGGTGAGCAGCACGTCGACATCGTCGAGCACGCCGGGCCCGTGCCGGGCGACCAGGGCCGCCACCGCCTTCTCGATCATGTCGACGTTGGACTCGTCGTCGGCGGCGTGGTGCCGATAGTCGGGCGGCCGGAACATCGGGTTGTCACGCAGGTCGTCGTTGTCGCTGAACCGGGTGAACCATTGCGCGGGAACCCGGTTTTCGGGCAGGTAGGTGGCGAGGTCGATGAGGCTGACGGTGGTCACCGGGCGCGCATCCAGTCCGGGGTGACGGGCAGACCGTTGCGGTTACGGTACTCGGCGATCGCCTTGAGGTTCTTCAGTTCCAATTGGTGGCCGGCGCCGAACATCTCCCAGAAGTCACCGACCCAGACCGGGCGCTGCGGGGGCGCGGTGTCCGGATAGGGGTTGCGGTCGTAGAACGGGTGGTGGCAGTTGGTCCACAGCACCACCGAGCCGGGCTTGTCGAACACCAACTGCGCGTCGACGACTCGCATCAGGTAGATCATCCACAGGTGCTTGCCCTGGTCCCACGCACAGTGGTAGTCGACGGTACGGGCCTCCCGGTTGGCCACGGTGCGCGTGTAGATCTCGGTCTCGCTGCCCAGCCGGTCATAGGCCAACCACAGGCCCGGCTCGTCGGTCTCGGTGAACCCGCGCAGGCTATAGGTCCACTCCTCCAGGGAGCGGGTGTCGGCCAGATACTCGAACAGCTCGTCGGGTGGGCAGTCGACGAAATCGCTGACACTGCAGTACTGTCCGAACACCTCGTCGTGCGGGTAGACGGCGTGGATCATCTCCATGAGCACCGGGGTTGCCTTCTCCCGGGGTGAGGTCTCGATCCGCATCAGTCCGGACAGCGGCTCAGTGATGTCCTCCAGCGCGGGCAGTGTCATGACTTGTCCTTCGGTTCGGTCGCCAAAAATGCTGTGAAGGGCGGGATCTCATCGGATGAGCATTCGACCGAGATCACCGACGGGCCGTCGGCGGCCAGCGCTTCGGGGAGCGCGGCGGCCAGCCCGGCGAGGTCGGTGACGTCGACGGCCGGCAGGCCGGGGAACATCGCGGCCAGGCCCGCCCCCAGTCGGCTCGGGCCGAACCGGTTGAAGCTGTACCGCCCGCCGTAGAACATCTGCTCGCGGGTGACGCACATGGCATGGGCGTGGTTGTCGAACAGCAGGAACGTCACCGGAAGCCGATGCTGGATTGCGGTGTGAATCTCCATGCCGTGCATATAGAACGAGCCGTCACCGGCGATGACGACGGTGCGACGCCCGCGAGCGAACGCCGTCCCGATACCGGCCCCGAAGCTGTAGCCCATGCCGCCCATACCGAGGGCGACCAGGAAGTGGCCGTCGCCGCGAGCCGGTAGCCAGTGGATGGCGGCCGCGCCGATGTTCCCCGCGTCGACGACGATGTCGGTGCCCTCGGGAAGCACGGTGTCCAGGGCGCGCATCGCGTCCCGGTAGCGCACGCCGGGCCCGTTGTGCGGTGGAGGGGTGAGCTCGGTCGCGCAGTGCCCGACGGACGCGGGGACGGCGGGAGTCATGGCGGCCGTGATCTGAGCGAGGGTGGCCTTCAGGTCGTGGCTGTCGACGTGGATGGCCGGCAGGTAGGGCGGACCCGCTCCGACCGAGACCATCTGCACCGCGGCCAGGGCATCCTCCAGACCCCCGCGGGCCATCAACGGCAACCGGGTCCCGATGAGCAGGCACACCGCGCTGCCCGAGATCGCCTGGCGCACCGCGGGATGTCCCATCACTCCGGCCACACCCACCGCGCCTGTGACGACATCCTTTGCGTCGGGCACCGTGGCGGTGCGGGCCTGCAGCACCTGCACCAGTGCGGCCAGCTCCGCGCGGGCGTCGTCGTGAGCGACCTGATCGCCGGCGATGATGGCCACCGGTCCCCCGGCGTTGCGCAGCACTTCGATCACCGCGGCGGGGTCACCGGTGCGACGGTGCGCCGGCGCCGGGGGTTCACCGGCAGGCTCGATCGGGGCTTGTTGAATGTCTTTGGGCAGCAGCAAGACTGCCGGACCGCGCCGGCTGATGGCGGCGGCGACCGCGGCGGGTAGCGCGGTGCGGATGTCCTCGGCGGTCGTGACTCGTTCGCAGAACACCGACACTGCCGTAAACAGCGCGACGGCGTCCAGGGAGCCGTTGGCTCCGCTGGTGTCCTGGAAGGCGCCTCTGCCGTCCGCCGCCGTCGCGGTCTGGCCGATGAGCGCGAGCACCGGCACCCGGCTGGCCAGCGACTCCCCCAGCCCCGGGACGGTGTTGAGGGCGCCGCCGCCCGATGTCGCGGCGACGACACCGAGACCGGTGCCGGCCCGGCTGTAAGCATCGGCCATGGCCGATGCGCTGAATTCGTGCTTGGCGACCACGGCGGTGACGCCCGGGCAGGTGTGCGCCGCGTCGTAGAGGTCCTCGATGTTGGCGCCGTCCACGCCGAAGATATAGCGGACGCCACGGCCGGCGAGGTGTTCGACGATGTGGTCGACTACCCGCTGGTGCTTCCTACTGCCGGGCTCAGGGTTGACCGGCATGACGTTCGAGCGCGGTCGCCCCCGACACGTACCCACAAACAGCGCTCGCCATGACCCCCGCCTAGTGCACCTAACTTCCCACGGACCCTAATGCAGGTCGAGGAGTTTGCGAGGGGCTTTGGCCAGAGATACTCGACACCGCCGCTGCTGGCCGCGATCAAGCACCGCAGCTGGCTGGCGAATCAAGGTCCTGCGCACCTGCAATCAGTCTGCGCCGGGCGCAAGGGGCCGCATACCCAGCTGTGCGGCTGTGCCGGCAAGCCGAACGTCATAGGTCACGAACGCGGTCAGCGTCGCAACGGCGCCCGCCACCGCGGCGGTGGCGAGGTGGATGGCATCCAGGGAGCGCAACATCGGGTCCTGATACGCCGCCGCGGTGGCTCTCACCACGGGATCGATCTCGAAGATATCCAGCCTCGCCAGGACGCCAGGCACCGCCCGCAGACCGTCGGGCACACCCGCGCGGATGAGCGCCCTGGGCAGCTCGATCTCAGTCAAAGCCGAAGTGATCCAGGACATCTCGGCTCGCTCATCGAGCCAATCCGCCAGTGCCGTGGATTCGGGCTCCGGAAGGATCAACTTCACCAGGGCAGAAGGGTCGAGGTAGATCACGGCGCTCAGTAGCGTTCGCCGTCGCGCATGCTCCGCACCAGGGTGCCGGCATCGGGGACCGGCTCATCGACATGGACCGTAGGCCGAGGAGCGGGACCGCGTGTTGCGGCGCGGCGCACCCGACCAGCGCTGACCAGGTCGTCCAACGGGCCCGGCGAGGCCGGCACCAGGCGAGCGATCACCGTGCCGCGCTCCGTCAGGATGATCTCCTCGCCCGCTTTCACCCGCGCTAGGACCTTGGCGGTTTCCTGGTTGAGCACACGGACGGGTAGTACAGCCACCCCGTCAGCGTAGTACGAATTTGTACTACATCAGCAGATGCGTGGGGGCCGGTCGCGCAGGACGATCCCCGCCAACAGGGCGGCGATAGCGGCGAGCACCAGAATCGTCACGGCCACCGCGGGCCAACCGTCGGCGTCGAAGGCCACCCCACCCAGCCACCCGACGGCGCTGGAGCCGCCGTAGTAGAACAGGTTGTACAACGACGACGCCTGGGCTTTGCCGACCGGGGCGGCCTGACCGGTCCACCCGGCCGCGGTCGAATGCGCGCCGAAGAAACCCGCCGTCGCGATCACCAGGCCGGCAAGCACGGCGAAGACGTTGTCGCTGAGCGTGATTGCGACACCGACCATCATGACCGCGACCGAGGCGAGCAGCACCCGCTTGCGGCCGAAACGGGCAGCCTCGGCTCCGGCCCGCGAGGATGCCCAGGTCCCGGCCAGGTAGGCCAGGAACACCAGGCTGACCACCGACGGTGCGAGGTCGAACGGCGGGCTGGTCAGCCGGAAGCCGAGGAAGTTGTACAGCGCCACGAACCCGCCCATCAGCAGGAACCCCTGCGCGAAGAGCACCAGCTGGCGCGGGGTGCGCAGGTTGACCGCGAGGCGGTGGCCCAGGTTGCCCTCCGGGTTGAGGCCGCGCCCGGACGCGGGTGTGAAACCCCGGGGTGCGGGTGCGAGTTTGACGAAACCCATGGCCGCCAGACCACAGATGACGGCCACGATGAACACACCGACACGCCATCCGGCGAATTCGGCGACCGGGCTGGACACCAGCCGGCCGAGCAGACCGCCGATCGTCGTGCCGCCCACGAAGGTGCCGGCCGCCCTGGCGGCGTGTACCGGGTCCACCTCTTCGGTCAGGTAGGCCACCGCGATCGCAGGTACACCCCCACCAGCAGGCCCTCGACGAAGCGGCCGGCCATCAGCAGACCGAACGTCGGCGCGAACGGCACCAGCATGCCCACCGCGGTTGCGCCGGAGACGGACATGGTGATGGCCTTGACCCGGCCGATCCGGTCAGCCAGCGCCGACCAGGGGATGACGCCGATCGCCAGACCGACTGTCGACGCCGAGATCACCAGTGCGGCGTTGGCCGCACCGATGCCCAGATCCTGTGATATGAGCGGAAGGACGGCCTGCGGGGAGTACAGCTGCGCGAAGGTGGCCACGCCGGCGCAGAACAACGCCGCGAGCAGCCGTGCGTAGGCCGAGGATCCGCGGGTGTGCCCGGTCCAGGCGCGGTCCACGACGGGTTCGACGGTCATTTGCTCGACGGTAGGAACTCCCGCGCTGATGTGTCCAATGCATGAAACAGGTTAATTTCATGCGGTCGACGTATGAGTGCTGATCGTGGTGGCTTCGAGCCTCAGCCCTCGCTGAGAAATTGGCGAAACCGCTGCGTCGGCGGGGCCAGCGCCCGGTCACGATGCCAGGCCACTCCGACTTCCCGCTTGGCACGGTTGTTGGTCAGCGGGACGTGCACTACCCGGGCCTCGGTTCCGTCGCGCGGTACCGGGACCACGGCCACCCCGAATCCCGCCGCGACCAGGCCTTCCATCGTGGGGATTTCGGAGGCCTCGAAGACGATGTCGGGGTCGATGCCCGCCTCGGCCCACAGGTCGTCGGTGAGCAGCCGCAACCCAAACGGCTTCTCCAGAGCCACGAACGGCTCGTCGGCCGCGGCGGAGAGGCTGACGCGGCTGCGGGCGGCCAGCCGATGCCCAGCCGGGACAGCCAGGCACAGCCGCTCGACGTAGAGGCGGTGCCAGCCGAAGGCGGCGGGGTCCGGCCGCGGTGAGGTGATGCCGATATCGGAGCTGCCATCGGCCAGCCGCTGGGTGATCTCATGCGCGGGACCCTGGAACAGATCGAACATGATTCCCGGCGCCGCCTCACGGAACCGCCGAAGTTGCTCGGGCACATACCAGTTGGCCAACGAATGCAGGAACGCCAGCCGGACCCGGCCGGTGTCGGGGTCACGCAGCGCGGCGATCCGGTCGGTGGCGGTCTGCATCTCGGCGATGCCGCGGCGGGCGTGCTCGAGCAGAATGCGGCCGTATTCGTTGAGGTGCAGCCGGCGCCCGACGCGGTCGAAGAGTGCAACGCCGGTCTCCTGTTCGAGCCGGGTCAGCGCCCGGGACAGGGTGGGCTGACTGACGCCGAGTTCCGCCGCGGCCTCGGTGACGTGCTCGGTGTCGGCCAGCACCACGAACCAGCGCAGTTCTTCGAGGTGCACGGTGTCGACGATAGCGAGGTGAGGGCAGTCGTCAGCCGGTTACATCGGTGGACCAGCGCTCTTCGACACGACCGAATCTCCACACCGACACCGCGACGAGCCAGGCCGCGATGAAGAGGCCGACGATGACGTAACCGGCGTAGTCGAGGTTGATGTTGGCGATCGCGGCGAGCGGGCCTGATTCGATGTGCAGGCGGTCGGCCAGCACCCCGACCAGTTCGATGGTGCCGATGATCAGGGCCACCGCCACTGACAGCGACGTGATGGTCAGGTTGTAGAAGATCTTGCGTATCGGGTTTGCGAAGGCCCAGCCGTAGGCATAGTTCATGAAGATGCCGTCGGTGGTGTCCATCACGCACATGCCTGCCGCAAAAAGGATGGGCAGCACCAGGATGGCGTAGAAGGGAAGATTGAAGGCGGCCGCTCCACCGGCGAGCACTAGCAATCCGACCTCGGTCGCGGTATCGAAGCCCAACCCGAACAGGACCCCGATCGGGTAGATATGCCAGGGCTTGGTGACCGATTTGGTGAGGCCGCCGAGGAATCGGTTCATGAATCCGCGGGATTCGAGCGTGCGCTCCAATTCGGCTTCGTCGTAACGGCCGTGGCGCAGCGCCCGGAAGACCTTGATGATGCCGACCAGCGCGACGAGGTTGAGGATTCCGATGATCCACAGGAACACCCCGGAGACGGACGGACCGATCATGCCCGTGATCGTGTGCAGTGCGGAGTCTTCATCCTGCACCGGGCCGACCAGCGCCCGGACGCCGAGGGACAACAGGAGCGCGAGGGTGAAGACGATCGTGGAGTGGCCCAATGAAAACCAGAACCCGACCGAGAGCGGCTTGCGATCCCGGCGGGTCTCGAGGTCGTCTGCGATCAGTTTGCGGGTGGTGTTGTCCACGGCCGCAATGTGATCGGCGTCGAACGCATGCCGAAGCCCGAAGGTGTAGGCGAGGATTCCCACCCCGATGGTGAAGACCGGATGGTCGCCGCCGAGCCGGTAGTGCTCGGGGACAACCAGGGTGAACAGCACCACGAACCCTGCTACGTGCAGCAGGACGACGAATCCGTACATGCCTGCCAGCGAGCGTTTGTCGGCGCGGGACAGCGATCTGCGGAACTGGGCCAGCCCGCGCGTGTCAGATGATGTCGGCGCAGCGGTCACAGGGCTCTCCTTCGTCCGCGCGGGACGCCGGTTGGCCGGGGCGGACGGGGCATCACGGTATGCCCGATCAGCTTACATGTCTATGTGAAAACATGATCCGACAACCGCAAGTGCCCGCAGGATCGGCGGGCGGCATACCGCTGTCGCAGCTCACGGGCTCGGCCCCAGTTTCCTGTCAATGTGCTGCGAATGCCGCTTCGGGTGGACAACGGCCACATCATGGGCCAGACTTTAAAGGTCGATGAACCAACCTTTAAAGAGACCCACGGTGGCTCTCTCGCTCGCTGGATGAGGAGTGCACCGCCTTGGCAACTCGAGAACGCCGATCGACATGATCTACCACCAACAACTTTCCGGTGTCAGCTACGCCTTCGACGGTCTGGTCGACGTGATGGCGAAGGCGACCCCGCTGCGCTCGGGTGATCAGTTGGCAGGCTGCGCCGCGCAATCCGATGCCGAACGGGCCGCCGCGGCCTGGGTGCTGGCCGACCTGCCGTTGGAGATCTTCCTCAACGAGGTGGTGGTTCCCTACGAGAGCGACGAGGTCACCCGGCTGATCATCGACAGCCATGACCGGGCGTCCTTTTCGGCGATCTCGCACCTGACCGTCGGCGGCTTGCGCGACTGGCTGCTGGAGTGTGCCTGTCATGACGACGGCACGGCCCGCATCGCGGCGGTCCGCGCCGGCATCACCCCGGAGATGGCGGCCGCGGTCAGCAAGATCATGCGCAATCAGGACCTGATCGCGGTGTCGGCGGCGATGGAGGTCACCGCCGGGTTCCGCACCACCGTCGGCGGTCGCGGCACCCTGGCCACCCGCCTGCAGCCGAACCATCCCACCGACGATCCGCGCGGGGTGGCCGCCGCCGTGCTCGACGGCTTGCTGCTGGGGTGCGGCGATGCCGTCATCGGGATCAATCCGGCGACCGACTCCCCGCACGCCACCTCCGATCTGCTGTACCTGCTCGATTCGATCCGCTCCCGCTTCGACATCCCCACCCAGTCCTGCGTGTTGTCCCACATCACCACCACCATCGGACTGATCGAAGAGGGCGCACCGGTGGATCTGGTGTTCCAGTCCATCGCGGGAACCGAAGGCGCCAACTCCGCCTTCGGGGTGACCATCGAGCTGCTGCGGGAAGGCAACGCGGCCGCGCGGTCGCTGAACCGCGGCACCGTCGGCGACAACGTGATGTACCTCGAGACGGGCCAGGGCTCGGCGTTGAGCTCCGGTGCTCACCTCGGCACCGGCGGCAAGCCGGTCGATCAGCAGACCCTGGAGGTGCGCGCCTACGCGGTGGCGCGCGACCTGCAGCCGCTGCTGGTCAACACCGTCGTCGGGTTCATCGGCCCGGAATATCTGTACGACGGCCGGCAGATCATCCGCGCGGGTTTGGAAGATCACTTCTGCGGCAAGCTGCTGGGGCTGCCGATGGGCGTCGACGTCTGCTACACGAACCACGCCGAGGCCGACCAGAACGACATGGACAACCTGTTGACGCTGCTGGCCGCCGCTGGCGTCGCGTTTGTCATCACCGTTCCCGGGGCCGACGACGTGATGCTGGGCTATCAGAGCTTGTCCTTCCACGACGTCCTGTTGACCCGCCAGACGCTGGGGCTGCGGCCGGCCCCGGAATTCGAGACGTGGTTGCGCGGCATCGGCATGGTCGACGAGGCCGGCCGGCTGACGCCGTTTGATGTGACGAGTTCACCGCTGCGCGAACTGACGTCTGCGCACGCCCGATGAGTGACATGGCGCGCCAGCAGTTCTGGGATGCGCTGCGCCAGACGACGCAGGCGCGAATCGGGTTGGGACGCTCCGGGAATGCGCTGCCGACGCGCGATGTGCTGGAGCTGGCCGCCGCCCACGCCGCCGCGCGCGATGCGGTGCATATTCCGCTGGACACCCAACGGTTGGCCGCCGCGATCGCAGATGTCGGGATCGGCCGGCCGGCGGTAGTCACCAGTCAGGCGTCATCGCGAGATGAATACCTGCGCCGGCCCGACCTCGGCCGACTGCCGGCGGACCTCGCGGCGGTGGCCACTGCCCCGGCCGACATTGGCTTCGTGCTCGCCGACGGGTTGTCGCCGACTGCGCTGATGCATCACGGCGCTGCGCTGCTGCGCGCGCTGGTCGAGGAGTTCGGTGAGCGGTACAGCCTCGCCGAGCCGGTCATCGCGACGCAGGCGCGGGTGGCGCTCGGCGACCATATCGCCGAACGTGGGCAGTACACAACGTTGTTGGTGATCATCGGTGAGCGACCGGGCCTCAGTGTCGCCGACAGCCTCGGCATCTACCTCACCCACCGGCCGCGGCCCGGATGCACTGACGCCGATCGCAACTGCATCTCCAACATCCACCCGCCCGACGGGTTGGGCTACCGTGAGGCGGCCCGCATCGCCGGCGGTCTGGTCGCCGGGGCGCGTCAGCTCGGGCGTTCCGGTGTCTCGCTGAAGGACACCTCGCGAGGGGTCGGCGTCGACGGGCCTGGGCTCGGGGAATTGGGGTAGTGCAGGTGCCCGGCTTCGAGCGACAATCCAGCCGGCCCTGCGCGCCGCGATACCGTTGTCGCTACGAGCCGGGCGCACCGTTCCGGTGGTGAGTCCCGCCGTCAGAACCGATCGAATATCGAGTTGACGATGTCGTCGCCGATGCCGATACCGGCTCCGGTGACCATCGCCTGACCGAAGCGGCCACTGAGGAACCGCTGCAGCGTGCCACCGCCGGTGGGCTGCTGATACTGCGGGTATTGCGGCGGCTGCTGATACTGCGGCGGGGCGGCATAGGTGGCGGGAGCGGCGTACGCGGGCTGTGGCGGCGCCGGCTGCTGCACGGACGAGACGTGATCATCGACGAGCCCGTGAATGGCTTGCAGCAGTTCGCTTGTCGTGGTCTGCTCGTCGCGGATAGCCAACGCGATCTCCTTGAGGTCCAAGCCCCATTCCCGCGCGTTCGAATCCCCCGCCGCTGCGGCGGCCGACAACTTGTCGACCAGCGTGCGGATCAACGACCCGGTCTGGTCGGCCTGCGATTGCAGAGCGGCGAACTGCCGGTCCACGGTCTCGGTGTTCATCAGCAGCGATCCTTTCGTTCGACTCCTCTCTGAGGTACTCGCGAAAGCTGGAGGGTGGCTGGGAGACGGCTGTGACTACGTCGCCCTACCGCCGACCGTTTCACCCCCAGAATTTGGTGGTCTCCCGACACAGATCCTTCAACGCGTGATTAGTGCGACGCAAGTGCGCACTGGTGTTATGGGGCCCTTTTCCGCTAATTTTTACGTTGGCAGCCTGCTCAACATGGGATAGCATTGCCAACCGTCGAATTACTCTTTACCTCTTGTTGCCAAATGGGTTCGGGGGTCTTCGGGTGTCACAGAATACCGCTACATCGACTAGCCCTCTCCCAGATCAAGATCAATTGAGCAGCCCGCCACTTTCTCGTAGGGAGCGCAACCAAGAGAAAATCTGGGCTGCCCAGACCTGGGCGAACACGGTGTTGATAGCCGTCTGCTTGGGGTTTGCTCTTTTTCTCAGCGCTTGCTTGATCATGCTGGGGCTCGGTGTCTTTCCCTGGAAGATTGACTCCATCACACCGGGTGCCCCGAGCGACAGTAGCGAGAAATCGGCGTCGAGCAGCGCGCCAACGGCGGCTGCGACGGAAACCATTCAAGTCACAATCCCCTACAATCCGGACCATCCGAGTAATGTCGAGGACCGAACGTTTGATGTGCAGATTCCTGGCTCTTTGATTGATCGACTAGGACCTGCACACGAGAGCGGTCTGAACGCGCCGAGGGCTGCTTTGGTGGCTGCAGGCGTGACCATTATCGTTGCGATCATCACGCTGACCGGTGTCTGGAGAACTGTCCGCGACAAATGGAAGAACGATCGGATCAACGATGTATGGAATCGGTTTGTCTGGTTGGCCGATCCAGAACGGGTAGATTTTCTGAAAGGCAAACCACGCGAAGAGATTTTCTCTTACCTCGAGCGTAATGCAGGGAAATTACGGGACGGTGACCTGAAGAGGGTGGTCCATCATTGGACGAGCGAACAGGCTGATAGCGCCTACAAGAAGTTGAAGAACGCCGCGGCGAAAGCAATACACGTCCTGGCGACTATTCGGAACGACGGCTCAGTGCCGGACAACATTCTTCAGGAGGTCCGCGATACGCAGCGAGATCTGACTAACAGCTTGGCCGCATTGATATCTGAACAGGCGCAAGCAACGCTGACCGCCCCCTCGCCACCGTCGACTACGACAGCGACAACGCCGGCAGCGACGGCGGTAATGCCTGCTCAACGAAGGCTAGTTTTGCGGCAAGAGAGAAATCCTGAGCCGATCGACGGAGCTACTGCGACAAGGCTTGGCACTGCCCACCCGGAGCTTCAAACACTCCAGAATCAGGTGAAAGAGGGGCTGCAGACCGCCCGGGCGGCGGTTGCCGAGGCTATTGCCGAACGACTGATAGACCATGCCAAAATGGTTTCGTATCAGCAGGTTTCCACGACCAGTCTGTTAGCAGAGGCAAAGCGGTATCAACAATTCCGCGGCGAGTGGGAGGCGGCGGCCAACAATCTCCGCGAGCTTCTTGCCAATGCCGACGCTACGCAGATCCGTTGGCGCGCTGTTCGGCCCGTCTCGGCGGCTTTGTCTGACTTCCTGTCAGACCATGTTCAACAGTTCGATGAGATCTTAAGCCGCTACGGCTATTACGTCGCCGCAGACGCGCGCGTCAGCCCGGACAAGTTGGTCCGGACAGACGAACTCGACGATATGGAGGCACAGTTGGCCGCCCTCTTCGACGAAGAGTTGAGAGTCCAACAAGACGACATCCGTGCCAGAATTGACCCGCTCTGGCAGTAGCGCAGCGCTGGCCCGATCCGGCACTTCGACTTTTCAAACGAGCTGGCAACCTACGATATGAACGAGTCATCCGAGCCTAGGAGAGCATGAGCGTCATCCGTGTCAACTATCTTCCCGAGTTCCACTTCGGTGACGACGCAGTGTTGTTGACCGTCGACGGCGACGGGCTCGACGCGTTCGCCGCGGCGGTAGCAGACGCAAGAGCCAACCGCTCATCGCGCCTTCTGCACGATGGTGTCGCGCACGAGTTCCATATCGAGCCCGGTGCGGCACGTATCGAACTCAGTCCTGAGCGGGTGGAGTGGCGGCTCGACGAGGCCAAAGCGACTGAGATTGCCAAGGATCTGAATGCATTGAGCGCCCCGCGATCCGGACACTGCTATGTCGATATGACGGTTCCCGCAGACACCCTCGTCATATCCCGGGACGAGTACACCGATATCGTCTATCCGTGGGTGTCGCCCAAGCACACACATTGATACGGGGCGACGGACGACGGACGGTCAGAGCCCCAGTCCCTGTAGCCACGTGGTGATGCGTGTTGCGACGTCGCGCCAACCCGAATCGAGCATCATGTTGTGGCCCATGTCGGGGAAGAGTTCAGCGCGGGTTCCGAATGCTTCCGCGGTTGCATGCACCTCACGATTGGAGATGGTGCCGTCCTCCTTTCCGCCCAGGACCAGTACGGGTGTCGTGACACCATCGAGTTTCGGAAGACGAAAAGCCTGGTCCACGAACACGGCCCGCAAGCTGTCCGGTTCGAGACGTTCGGCACACCGTCGCACGATGTCCTCGGGGGTATCGGGACTGAACAGCTGCTGGCGCGCGAGGGCCGGCGTGTTGAATACCTCGTGCGATTCACCGATAGTGTTGGCGCGCATTGCGGTCCACGGATGCTTGCGCCAGATGCGCATCGATGCTCGCAAGATTCCCTGTGGGGGCGTCGAGGCCAGAAGGACAGCCGCCGGGGGTCGGTGGTTTTCCAGATACTTCTGGATGAGGAAGCCACCCGTCGAATGGCCGATCACGACGGGATTTCCGCCGACCTGGCCGGCCGCCGAGATCACGTCGTCGAGGTAATCGGCCATCGAGCACGACTGGATGGGTTGGGTCGAGGTGCTGTGGCCGTGGCCGCGCAGGCTCACTGCGCTGGCCCGGAACCCCTCGTCGGCGAAGTAGCCGAGAAAGTTATCCGCCCAACACCACGCCGCGTGGCATCCACCATGGATGAACAGCAGCGGCACCGGATGCCTGGCACTGATCGATCCCTTCTCGATGATCTCGAGCATCAGAGTGAGGCCTCCTTGGCCAGTGCGCGTTGCCTGAGGTTGTCCTCGACTTCGCGATGCCAGATGTCGGAAGCATGGGTGGTGTCGACCTCCTGTTCGAAGCGGTCGGTCATATCCGGTGTGACGTCGGCGGCGTCGACGTAGAACTGCTCGTACCAGCGCCGGTGCTGATATACCGCACCGTCTTCCTCGGTCAGCAGCGGGTTGTCAATCCGGGTCTTGTTCTTCCAGATCTCGACGTCCTCCAGGAAACCGTCACCGAAGCTCCGGTTCATCGCCGCCGCCAGTTTCGCTGCCTTGTCCGCCGGCAGACCCGGCATGGCCTGGACCGACACGCCCCACTGCAGCCGGAACGAATTGTGCGTGACCGGATAGTGGCAGTTGATCAGGGCGACCTCCACGGTGAAGCCGGGAGCCAGGTCGTTGTGCAGCCAGTTGATCATGTAGGCGGGGCCGAAATACGTTGCCTCCGAGCGCAGATACGTGCCCTCCCACAGCTTGTCGGGATCGGCGACATAGTCCGGGCGCGGTTTGGACTCCATGAACTGACTGGCGGTGTGGCCCTCGATGACATTCTTGAAGAACGTCGGATACGCGTGGTGGATGTAGAAGAAGTGGGCCATGTCGACGTTGTTGTCGACGATCTCGCGGCAGTGCGAGCCTTCGATGAGAATCGAGTTCCACTGCCACGGTGACCACTGACCGTCGCCGTAACCGTCGATCGTTGGTGGCGTCAGTTCCGCTGCCGGAGTTGAGTGTTCGGGGTCGTGCCAGACGAGCAGTTGCCCGTTGACCTCGGTGGTGAGCCAGCTGCGAGTACGGGCGAGCCTCGGGGTGCGTTTGGCGTAGGGCACCAGCGTGCATCTGCCGTCCCCGCCCCAGCGCCAGTCGTGAAACGGACACGCGATGGAGTCGCCTTTGACGGTGCCCTGGGACAGATCACCACCTAAATGCCGGCAGTACCCGTCCAGCACCTTCAGCGCACCATCGCTGTCGGCGAAAACCACCAGCTTGGTGCCGAAAGCGTCGAGACCGTGCGGTTGTCCGTCACGGAAGTCCTCGGCCAGTCCCAGGCAATGCCAGCCGCGCGCGAACCGCGTCATCGGTGCGCCCGTGTCGATCTCGCGGATATCCCCCATAGAGCTACTCCTTCACCATTGGGCCCGGCCGTACCGCTGGAAGTCGCCGTCCAGACCTTCGGTGTCCGCGCTTGTCATGAGGCGGTAGTCGGGGCGGCCCCGGCCCGCCCAGCGGTAGACGAGGTCGCCTTCGGCGTGTTGCCAGCGTGCGGCCTGTAGATCGCGTTTGAGGATCTTGTTGGACCCGGTCACCGGTAGCCGCGGTGAGAGGCGGACGAACCGGGGAATCCCCTTGCTGCCCAAGTCGTGTGCGTCGACGAGATAGCCGGCGAACCTGGTCATGTCGAACCGCTCCGGTTCGGCGACTTCGAGGGCCGCCATCACCTGATCACCCGAGCGCGGATCGGGCACGCCGTACACGGCTGCCGCGATGACATCCGGATGGCGACGAAGGACCCGCTCGATGCTCAACGCCGACGTATTTTCGCCGTCCACCCGGATCCAATCACCGCGACGGCCGGCGAAATACAGGAATCCCGCCTCGTCGACATAACCCAGATCGCCGGTCCAATACCACCCGTGGCGAATCCGGTCGGCGTTCGCGGCATCGTCGCGGTAATAGCCTTCGAAATCGCGTGCACCGAACTTGTCGACGATCTCACCGACGGCCTGGTCGGGGTTGAGCAATCGGCCGTGCTCGTCACGGATCGCGGGTGGACAGGTGTGCAATGTCTCTGGGTCGACGATCGTGATGCCGGCATGCGCGGGTCGCCCCAACGCCTCCGGTGGTGCATCAGGGTCGGCGATGGCGGCGCGGCCGCCTTCGCTCGAACCGTATCCTTCGAACAGTTCGGCACCGAACCGGCGGCGGAACTCCACCTGGTCCTCCGGCGAGGCCTCGGTGCCGAAGCCGCGCGTCAGCGTGTTGTGGGCGTCGTCGGGCGTTTCTGGGGTCGCCATCAGGTACGCCAGCGCTTTGCCGACGTAGGTGAAGAACGTCGCCTCGAAGCGCCGCACATCGGCCAGGAACGACGAGGCCGAAAACGACGGCGTCAGGCATACCGTCGCCCCGACCGACAACGCCGGCGCCCACAACGCCATCAGGGCATTGCCGTGGAAGAGCGGCATGCAGCAGTACTCGACGTCGTCGCGCTGGTGTCCATAGCTCGCCACCGCGTAGTCGGCGATCCGGGCCAGCCGGCCTTGCGTGCACCGGACCGCCTTCGAGGCGCCGGTGGTCCCGGAGGTGAACAACAACAGGAGCAGCGAGTCCGGGCCGACGCCGGGGGCCCGGCGGGGTGCCGTCCGGTGCTCGTCGACCCGGCGGGCATAGTCCGGGCTGTCCACCAGCACGATGCGGTCGTGATTCAACCCGTCAAGCCCGTCGAGACGGTCAAGGTAGGTGCTGTCGGTGACGATGAGCTGACAGTCGGCGTGTCGGATATCGGCGGCCATGTCCGCGTCGCCGCGGGTCGGGTTGATCCCGACGATGACCGCTCCGGCCAACGCGGCCCCACCGAGCCAGAAGACGAAGTCCTCGACGTTGGGCAGCAGCACCCCGACGTGGAATGGTTCGGACGGAAAGAGACTGTCGCGCATGGACATAGCCCAGTTTGCTCGGGCCGCCGACTCGGCGACCACGTCATCCCACGTCCATTCGTGATGCCGGGTCCGCAAGCCGAGGTGGCTGTCGCCGACTCGAGCCAGCAGCATGGTCGCGACGTCGTGTCCCGAGTCAGACCGGGTGGCACTTGCGTGAACTGTGGCACACAAGAAAGTTACGAGCTACGGGCGTCACACACATCCGACAGGTGTCGGCCTGTTCGCGCCCGTTACCCGACACATGTCTGATCAGAACGGGGGTTGACCAAGTTCCGTTCTGGAATGCGCGATGCGTCGGATCACCACGGCCAGGGTGGCCAGGAAGCGTTCGACCGGATCGCTGAGATCCCAGCCCATCAAGGATTCGATGTGGGCGATCCGGGCGGCGACCGTGCTGTGATGAACATGCAGTTCGGTGGCGGTCCTGCGCAGGGACCCCAGGATGAGGAACGCCTCCAGCGTGTCCACCTCTACTGCTCCGGCCGGCGTCGCCGCGATCTCGGCGATCCGCGCGATATCACGGTTGCGGTAGATGCGTTCCAAAGGCAGGTCGGCCAGCAACTCCAACGAGCTGAGTCTTTCGAAGGCGACGACACGGCGACCAAATCCGGTCGAAGAGGCGAATCGCAACGCGCGCAGCGCCTGATGCCACGACGCTGACGCGGCGAAGAGGTTGCCGGCGGCGCCCACGCCAACCCACGGGCCGGAGTTGCCGGAGCGCACCGCCGGGGGGAATCGTTGGGAGATCGCGGTCTCCAGCGCCTCAGACAATACCCGGGTGTCGATGGCCCCTTGGCACAGCACGGCCGTGATGGATCCGATCGTCGTCGAACGGGTGTGCAGGCCGTCCAGCTGGTTGCTCACCGCCTTGAGCGCGTCGGATTCTGGTAACCCGGCGACCGCCAGCACGCACGCGTCCAGGTCGGGTGACAGCCCGAGCAGCTGAACGGCCCGGGCGCGGTCCTCGGGATGCTCCCTGGCCGACAACACGATCTCCAGCAGCGCCGGGTCGGTGATGTGCAGCAACTCCGCCCTCAATGTGCGTTCCGAGATGAGTCGGATGACGAACGTCAGCCGGCCGAGGAACACGGAGTCGAGTGGGTGTGCGCTGTGGCGTCGATCCAGCCACACGTCCATGTCGTCGACGCCGTCGGCTGAGGTTGGCCGGCGTTGCGCCGGCATCTCCCCCGTCTCGTCGTAGCTGATGGCCGTACCGGAGGCCCAGCGCACACCGACAGCGCAGCCCGCGGTCACCGCCGCCGCCTGCAGAACCGCATCGATGCTGGCGGCGGATTCGGCCAGCTGGTCAAAATAAGCCAAGAGTCGCTGCACAGATCCGATGTCAGATCCCAAATCGGCTATCCGCAAGGGATTGGTACTCATTCGGCGACCTCGCAACGTTGGCACGGCTGCCTACATCTCATCACCCGCCGACCCTGACGACTGGTAGCGGCTCGGTGGTGGCGCGGCAACGCGCAGCGCCGTTACCGTGCGGCGCTGACGGTTCCCCTGCGCGCGGCGATGTGGGCGGCCATCCGGACGGGAGCATCCGCCAGCGGGCGACCACGATAAGCACCTCGACGCTCGACAATTTCGAAGTAAACCTGCGAACCGAGGACCGTGGTGTACGCGTGGAGGTACTCGCCGGACGCATTGCGGTCGTACATGATGTTGTGCCGCCGTAGCTGTTCGACGAATTCGTCGGTGAGTGGGAAGCGAGACAGCAGGTCGTCGTAATAATTCGCGGGAATCGTCAGTATCGGTGCGTCGGCGGGTAACGCAGCGACCGTACGGACGATGTCCGATGTGCGCAGCGCGATGTGTTGGGGGGTTCGGACTCCCGGTGACCATTTGCCACGGCGCAGGAGCGGGCCGTCGAGCGCAACGCCAATGCCCGACTGGGACCGCAATAGATGGCTGCGCACCAATCCGTAGGGCCCCGGATATTCCGCCACCTCCTCTGTACGCATGCCGAGCACGGAGCGGTAGAACAGCACGCTCTCGTCGTACCGATCGAAAGGTGCTGTGACCGAGACATGGTCGACGCCGGTGATGTCCACGTGGGCGAGGGCACCTGCCGGTGGCGTCGCGTCGAAGTCGATCCGCCAGTCGAGTTCGCCCCCGTCGGCGCCGACGAAGAAGACGGATAGCCCGTCCGGTGCCGCGACAGCCGGCAGATCGGCTTCGCCCGGACGCACGACCCGCGGCAACGCGGCGACGTGCAATCCCTCCGCCGACGCTGCGAATGCCACCGGATCGTCGACGTCGAAGGCGATCGCCGAAATGGCCGCGGCGTCGTCGTCGGGCAGATCGGTCGTCACGGACACCAGGATGGTGGCGCCGGACTGAGTCCACGCGTCGACCTTCTTCGTGCGGTGGGTCGCCGATCGCGCGAAGCCCAGGGCCGTCAGGACGTGCTCGACCGCGGCCAGGTTGGGGGGCGTGACGCTGACTTCGATGAAGGCCGCGGAGCCCAGCCGGGATGGTCGATGGTTGGTGAGGGCCGCTTCCAGCCATCCCAGTGACCGCAGCGCGTCCACCGCGGTGCGGACGGGTGACGATTGCCGGAAGACGTCGTTGAACACTTCCAGCGACAGCGGTCCACGGTAGCCCGCTCCGAGAACGGCTCCGGTGAAGGCGACGAGGTCGAATGCCCCCTCGCCGGGGAACAACCGGTAGTGCCGACTCCATTGGAGGACATCCATGTCCTTGTGCGGTGCGTCCGCGAGCTGGAGAAAGAAGATCTTCTCTCCGGGCACATCGCTGAGTTCGGCAATCGACGAGGTTCGGGACAGCACGTGAAAACTGTCCAGGCACAGGCCGACAGCGGGGTGGTCGGCGCGGCGAACGACATCCCAGGAGAGCTGCCACAGATCGACCTCGCGGCCCCACGCCAGCGCCTCGTAGGCGATTCGCATGCCGCGTCGGTGCGCGATGTCTCCCGCGGCGCGAAGCTGGCGGCTGAGCTCGTCGGGATCGGCCACCGCGTCGTCCGAGGCGTTGGAGCAGACCAGGATCAGATCAACGCCGAGTTGCTCCATTACATCGAACTTGCGATCGAGCCGACGCAGATTGCGCTCGAACTGCGCCTCGTCGGTGCTGTCCAGGTCTCGGAACGGCTGGTAGAGAACGATCTTCAGCCCGAGGTCTTCGCACTGTCGGCGGATCTGCGCCGGGCTCGATACCGACGCGATCAGGTCGGGCTCGAACAGTTCGATCCCATCGAAACCGGCGTGTGCCGCGGCGACGAGCTTGTCCTCGAGTGTTCCCGACAAGCAGACCGTCGCTATCGTCTTGGTGTGAGGAGCACGGCTCGAAGTCATCGTGGTCGACCTTCTTTCGCAACGAGAGCTCGGATGGCCCAGGCGTATCCGGCGATGCCAAGTCCGACGATGATGCCTGCGGCCGCCGCCGATACGTGAGAGTGATGCCGAAACGGTTCTCGCCCATGAATGTTCGAGATGTGCACCTCGACCACGGGGAGCCCGACGCCCTTGATCGCGTCGTGCAGCGCGATCGACGTGTGGCTGAGCGCGCCCGGATTGAACACGGCGCCGAGCAGCTCGCCGGACCGGTGTTCGGCCCCGCGGCGTGGATCCTGTCGATCAGGACACCCTCGTGGTTGGACTGCAGGCACTCGATGTCGAGGTTCAGCTCTCTGCCCACCTGCTGACACAGCGCGTCGACGTCGGCGAGTGTCCCGGTGCCGTAGTGATCCGGCTCGCGCGTGCCGAGCAGGTTCAGGTTGGGTCCGTTCAGGACGAGAACCGCGGCCACCGTCAGCCTCCGCTCACGCGCTGCAGCGGTGTGTCCAGGCGGGCTTGCAAATCCGCCATTGACGTGCCGAAGGTGGCGATCACGCGAACGCCGCCGGGCCCGACGGCGAAGGTCGCCAGTTCGGTGTACACCCGGCTCACACAGGCCAGGCCGGTGAGCGGATAGGTGCACTGCGGAACGAGTTTCGGCTCCCCGTCTTTGGTGAAGAGGCTCATCATGACGAACACGTCCTTGGCGCCGATCGCCAAGTCCATCGCGCCGCCGACCGCGGGGATCGCACCGGGAGCTCCGGTGTGCCAGTTGGCCAGATCGCCGCACGCCGAGACCTGGAAGCCGCCGAGGACGCACACGTCGAGGTGACCGCCGCGCATCATCGCGAAGGAGTCGGCGTGGTGGAAGTACGCGGCACCGGGCAGTTCGGTGACCGGGATCTTGCCCGCGTTGGTCAGGTCGGGGTCGATGTCGTCGCCGAACGCTTCGGGGCCCATGCCCAACATGCCGTTCTCGGTGTGCAGGACGACTCCGCTGTCGGGGGTCAGGTAGTCCGCGACCTTCGTGGGCTGGCCGATGCCCAAGTTGACGTAGGAGCCACTGGGAATGTCGGCGGCGATCGCCATCGCGATCTCGTCGCGGCTGCGCGGCCCGCGGTCGAGGTGTTCGACGGTGTGCGATACGCCCAGAGCGATGGTCATGACGCCTCCGTGGCCGCGGCACGCGCGGCACTGCGGTCCAGCACCCGGTCGACGTAGATCGACGGCGTGACAACGGCTTCGGGGTCGAGGCTGCCAGTGGGCACGACGCCACTGACTTCGGCGATCGTCAGATCAGCGGCGGTGGCCATCACCGGGCCGAAGTTGCGCGCCGTCTTGCGATAGACGAGGTTGCCCATCTCGTCGCTGAGGTGGGCGCCGATCAGGGCGACGTCACCGCGGATGGGATACTCCAACACGTAGTCTCGGCCGTCGATCGTGCGGGTCTCACGGCCGGCCGCCAGTTCCGTGCCGAAGCCCGTCGGGCAGAAGAACGCGCCGATTCCGGCTCCCGCGGCCCGGATCCGCTCGGCGAGATTGCCCTGCGGCACCACCTCGAGATCGATCTTCCCGGCGCGATACAGACCGTCGAAGACGTAGGAGTCGACCTGACGGGGAAACGAGCAGACCACCTTGGCGACGCGACCGGCAGCCAGCAGCGCGGCCAGTCCGGTGTCGCCGTTACCCGCGTTGTTGCTGACGATCGTCAGCCCAGTCGCGCCCTGCTCGATCAGCGCGTCGATGAGCGTGGTCGGCATGCCGGCCATTCCGAAGCCACCGACGAGAACGGTTGCCCCGTCGCTGATTCCCTCGACGGCTTGACGGGCGACAGTGCACATCTCGGTTCTGCTCACCCCTGGGCTCCCCCGTCGTAGTCGGCCAGCACGTCTGCGGCGATCCGGAACGCCGTGTTCGCGTCCGGCACGCCGCAGTAGACGGCGCTCTGCATGATCAGCTCCTTGATCTCGTCATTGGTCAGGCCGTTGCGGCGGGCCGCGCGCAGATGCATCGCGAACTCCTCGTGGTGCCCGCGTGCGATGAGCGCGGTCAGCGTGATCAGCGAACGGCTGCGCCGGTCCAGGCCGGGGCGAGTCCAGATGGTGCCCCACGCGTACTCGGTGATCATCCGCTGGAAGTCGGCGGTCAGATCGGTGGTCGAGGCCACCGCTCGGTCGACGTGCGCGTCACCGAGCACGTCGCGGCGCACCGCCATGCCCGCGGTGTAGACGTCCACCGGCGGGACCGGTGCACCGGTGTGGTTGGCGATCAGCGCCGCGACGCGCTCCGGCGCTTCGGCCGGGGCGAGGTGGCCGACCCCGTCGAGCACCTCGAACCTGCCGTGTTTGACGCCGGTTGCGATCCGCTGCAGCGATTCCGGAGGTGTGGGCGTGTCCTGCGCACCGGCGATCGCCAGGACTGGGGTGACGATGTCGGCGAGTCGCTGCTCGACGTCGAAGCTCGCGAGGGCCTCACAGGTCCGCGCATACGATTCGGCGTCGGCGTGGTGCAGGGCGTCGAGCAGAGCGGCCGCGACGCCGGGCCGACGCTGCACGAACCCGGCGCCGAACCAGCGTTGCGGCGTTCCCGGCAGCAGGGCGTCGGTGCCGTGTGTCCGTACGGTCGAGGCGCGCTCATGCCAGCCCTGCGCCGTGCCGATTATCGCGCCGGTGCAGAGCACGGTGGCCGACGCGACCCGAGTGGGGGCGTCCAGGGCCAACTGCAGTCCCACGCACCCCCGACGGAGTCGCCGGCGTAATGGAAGCCCTCGACGCCCAGCGAATCGGCCAGCCCCACAACACCCGCAGCGAGGTCGGCGATCGTGAAGGGCGCTGACGACGGGGCGCCCGATCCGTGCCCGGGGAGGTCCCACCCGACGACACGCATCCGGTCGATCAGGCGCTCTGCGACGCCGCCCCACAAGGTGGCCGCAGACGTGCCCAGGGAGGGGCCGAGGATCAACAGCGGAGCATCGGCAGGGCCGCCGAAATCCACCATACGGAGTTGCTCGGTGCTCATTCGGTGTCCTTGAGGAAGCGGTCGGCTCGTTCCAGCGCGGCGTCGACAAGTCGGTCGGTGACGCCGAGGTAGTCGGGACGTGCTGGGCGGCCGGTCAATTCGATCATGCTGCGCTGCTCAGCGTCCAGGTCGGGCGCCGAGGCCAGGTTGGCCGCTGCCCGGGTGGCGTGCACGCGCAGTTCGGAGAGAAGCTCGGTGCAGTGTGCACCTGCGATGACGGTCCGCCGCGCCAGCGTACGCAGGGTGGCCCATTCCGCATGCCAGGCGCCGTCTGATCGCTCGTCGACGCTCATCGCTGCCGCGGCGTGCAGCGTGGCGCCGAGCGGAGCCGCCGTGAGCGCCGTGCGGCGGATGAGGACCGAACGCACCGGATTGACCTTGTGCGGCATCGTCGATGATCCGCCGGCCGTGCCTTCGGCCAGTTCGCCGATCTCGGTTCGGCTCGCAGTGGCGACGTCAGCGGCGATGTGCCCCCAGGCGTCGCAACAGGTGACGAGGGCGTCGGCGATCCGGGTCATCGTCACGCGGGTGGTGTGCCACGGTGGTGCGGGGGTCAGGTCGAGCGCGGCGGCCAGTGCGTCGCTCAGCGCGATCGCACCGTCGGTCGAGCCCGCCAGTTCGACGATCGCGGCAAGTGTTCCCACGGCTCCGCCAACCTGGACCGGCAGCGATGCGCGCAGACCGGCGAGCGGTTCGGCGGCGTCGAGCAGGCCGGTGAGCCAGCGGGCGAACTTGACCCGAGCGTGCTGGGCAGTGCTGCCTGGGTGAGGGTGTGCGCGAGCGCTGCTGTGGCGCGGTGCTTTTCGACCAATGCGGCCGCCGTCTGCACCTGCTGTGTGGCGTCCTTGCCGATTCGGCAGAGCGCATCACGGACGCACAGCATGATCGCGGTGTCGAGGACGTCCTGACTCGTCAGCCCGCGGTGCACCCAGCGCGCAGCCGGATGCTCGACCCGGCTGCGCAACAGGGCGACGAGGCCGGTGACGGGGTTGCCGTCGGTGTCGGCGCCGCGGGCGATGGTCTCACGGTCACCGTCGGTGAGGTGAGTTGCGAGCTCGGCGGCCGCGGACTGCGGGGCGATTCCGGCGGCGATCAGACCGTCGAGCCAGGCCTGTTCCACGCTGAGCATCGCGTCGAGGAATGCGGCATCACTCATCAACGGACCGGCCAATTGGTCACCCGGCCAGAACAGATCCGTCATTGCCGGTGTCCCGATAGCGCAGGAACACGGTTTCGGGTCTCGTTGCGCTGTCCTGCAGTTGGATGTCGAAACGCAGTCCGTGGTCGGCACGGGTGGCGACGAGCGTCTCGGCGCGGTCGGCAGGCAACGAGGTGAGCAGCGGGTCGGCCGCCAAGGCCTCCCCCGGTACGTAGGCGCGGGTGAAGAGCCGGTTGGTCAGACCGCGGGCGAACACCGTCACGAGGAAGAAGGCGGCGCGACCCGGCGCCGTCGGTCCGGGCACGACCGTGGTGAACAAGTAGTGCCCGGCGTCGTCGGTCGCGGCGCGCCCCCAGCCGGTGAAGGTCCAGCCGTCGCGGCGCAGCGAGCCCGCGGCCGTCGGTACCCGCCCCTGCGCGTCGGGTTGCCAGATCTCGAGCAGCGCATCGGGAATGGGCCGGCCGTCGCCGTCGGAGACGACGCCGCCGAACCGGATGGCGCCCGGTGAGCCTGGGGGGCGAGCTCGGCTCCGCGCTCGAACGGCAGTGCGTAGCCGAAGAAGGGGCCGACGGTCTGCCCCGGGGTGGCGGTCAGCAGCGTGCTCATGGGTGTCAGGCCCCTTCGCCGGTCTCGATCGGGGTGCGGGCAGGACCCGTCAGCACAACGTCCCATCGGTATCCAGTGGCCCACTCGTGGGTGGTGACGTCGTGGTCGTAGCTGGCGACGAGCCGGTCGCGGGCTTTTTGATCGGTGATGGACTGATAGATCGGGTCGAGTGCGAACAGTGGGTCACCCGGGAAGTACATCTGCGTGACCATCCGCTGCGTGAATTCCGTTCCGAATAGCGAGAAATGGATATGCGCGGGCCGCCACGCGTTGCGGTGGTTCTTCCACGGGTAGGGGCCGGGCTTGATGGTGGTGAAGCGGTAGGTGCCGTCGTCGTCGGTGAGGCAGCGTCCCACCCCGGTGAAATTCGGATCGATGGGCGCCGGGTGCTGATCTCGCTTGTGGATGTAGCGGCCCGCCGCATTGGCCTGCCAGATCTCGACGAGTTGACGTCGCACCGGGCGGCCGTCGCCGTCGACGATGCGACCCGTCACCACCATGCGTTCCCCGATCGGCTCGCCGGAGTGCTGAATCGTCAGGTCGGACTCGAGTGGATGCACGTCGCGTTCGGAGAAGCACGGCGTCCACAGCTCGATACCTTCGGGATCGGCGTGCGCGAGATCTTTTGTGGGGTGGCGTAGCAGGCTGCTCCGATAGGGCGGGTAGTTCAGCCGGGGCTGGGTTTCCTCAACGCCCGCACGCTGGTACGCGGACTCGATGGCGTTGACCTCGGCACTGATAGACGCCTGGCTGGCGGCCGCCGCGTCGGGGTTGGTGTCCACGATCGGTGTCGTGCTCTGCATGGTGGTCAATCCTCAGTGGTCGACGAGTTGGCGCGAATCGTCGGGCGTGCGGCGGCCCAGCAGTGCGGTCGGCACGCCCTTGGTCTCACGGGCGGTGAGAGCGGAAACCGTCGCGATGACGCACACGGCCGCGGTGAAGATGCTGATGACGACCCAGCCGCCCTGTTGCACTCCGCCGAGAGCGGTGACGATCGCGGGGGCGAACCCGGCGACCAGGAATCCCAGTTGGGTGCCGATCGCCAATCCGGAGAAGCGCACCCGCGTCGAGAACATTTCGCCGTAGAAGGACGGCCAGACGGCGTTGGCTGCGGCGTATCCGAAGGAGAAGGTGGCCACCGCCAACGCGAACATCAGCACGTCGTTATGGCTAGTCATCGACAACAGGTACAGCGGCATCAGGGCAGCTGACGACAGCGCCCCGTAGATGAACACCGGCTTGCGGCCGATCCGGTCGGCGAGCTTGCCGAACATGGGCTGTGTTCCCAGCGCGACGATGTTGGCGACCACGACGAGCCAGAGGGTCTCGTCGGCATGCAGGCCCATCTTCTTGCCGTAGGCGATCGCGAGGTTCGCGAACACCGTGGAGACGGCTGCGATGAACGCGCAGAAGATGACGCGCAACACGTCGCGCCAGTGGTCGCGCATCAGTGGCATCAGCGGCACCCGGGCCACAGTGCCCGCCAACTTCGCCTCTTCGAACTCGGGCGTTTCGCCGAGGCGACGACGAATGAAGTAGGCGACGACCACGACGACTGCGCTGAGCCAGAAGGGAACTCGCCAACCCCAGGAATAGAGGTCCTCGTCGGGCAGGGCGACGATCGGGATGACGACCAGCGACGCCAGGATCAAGCCGCCCTGAGTTCCGGTCAGCGTCCAGGAGGTGAAGAAGGCGCGCTGGTTGTCCGGTGAGTGCTCGAGCGTCAACGAACTCGCGCCGGCCTGCTCGCCTGCAGCCGAGAAGCCCTGCAGCAGCCGGCAACCCACCAGAAGTATCGGCGCCAGCACGCCGACCGAGGCGTAGGTCGGCAGGCAGCCGATCGCGAAGGTCGATGCGCCCATCAGCAGGAGCGTCAACATCAGCACGTTCCTGCGGCCGATCCGGTCACCGAAGTGGCCGATCACCAAAGCCCCGACGGGACGTGCGATGTACGCGACGCCCAGCGTCGCGAACGAACTCGCCAGTGCGGCGGTTTCGTTACCCGCGGGGAAGAAGATCTTCGGGAAGACCAGGGCCGCGACGAATCCGAACACGAAGAAGTCGTAGTACTCGACGGCGCTACCCATGAAGCTGGCCAGTGCTGCCTTCTTGGGTGTCCGTTCAGGGGTTGCGGCTGACGCGCCGTCCGGCGGATCTTCGTAGCTGACGGTCATGAGTTCCTCCCTAATTTTCTGACGTGACGTCGGCGGGCGGATTCGACCCGGCGAGTGAGCGGAAGTGCCGCGACATGCGGTCGGCATCCGGGGTGATCCCGGTGATGAGTTCAAAGGCCGTGGTGGCCTGGTGCACGGCCATGTGGCCGCCGTCGAGAGTGCGGCATCCCGCCGCACGAGCGGCGGCCAACAGCGCGGTCTCGAGCGGCCGGTACACGATGTCGGCGACCCAGAGAGCCGGATGCAGCAACGCCTGGTCGAACGGCAGGCCGGGGTGGTCGGCCATCCCCGTCGGGGTGCAGTGCACGATCCCGTCGCTGTGCGGCAGCACGATTGAGAGCTTGTCGAACGAGGAGGAGTCGACGCGCACCTGCGGGTGGCGGTCGGCGAGGTCGCGCACCAACGCGCTGGCGCGGTCGACGTCGAGGTCCACCACCGTCAGGTGTTCGACCCCGAGGTCGAGCAGTGCGTGACCGACCGCGGCGCCGGCACCGCCGGCACCCAGCAGCACCACGTTCGCGGTGGCCGCATCCGGTAGGCCTTCTGCGAATCCCGTTGCGAAGCCGGGCTTGTCGGTGTTGTATCCCATCACCCGGTCACCGAAGACCACGGTATTGACCGCCCCGAGCGCTGCGGCATCGTCCTCAACGTCATCGAGATGCGGGATCACCAGTTGCTTGCACGGGTGCGTGATGTTGAGCGCGTCGAAGCCCAACGCGCGCGCCCAGAAGAGGACCTCCCCGATCCGCGCGGGCGCTATGCCGATCTCATTGAGGTCGATCGTGCGGTACACGTAGTCAAGTCCGTGTTCGCGGGCCTCGGCCATGTGCAGAGCCGGCGTGAGCGACGGCCCCACCCCCTGCCCGACGAGCCCGACCAGATACGGCTTTGATGTCACGCTGCACCGCCTCGCTAATGTACTAACTAGTACGTTCACACTCAGTACAGCACTGTGGCCCACGTCTCGTCAAGGATTCGTTGTGAGCGGGCTCTCTGTCAGCGCGCGGTGAGCCAGCCGATGACGACGTCGCCGATCATTTGCCGCAGGTGCGCACGCTTTGCCGGGTCGGTGAGGTCGACGTCGAAGAGAAAGCCGAACGTGTAGCGGTTGGCCACCTGGAACACGCAGTACGAACTGATCACGATGTGCACGTCGAGGGCGTCGACGTCGGTGCGGAAGACCCCGCGTTCGCGACCACGGGCCAGGATCTCGTCGAGCACCGAGGTTGCCGGCCGCGACAGCGTGCGCAGCGAATCGAGGCGGCCGATGTACTCGCCGCGGTGGATGTTCTCGATCGACACCAGCCGGATGAATGCCTGGTGATCGAGATGGTGGTCGAACGTCAACTCCGCAAGACGGCGCAGCGCCACCACCGGATCCACGTGATCAACCTGCAGTTGCTGCTCGGCCTCGCGAATCCCCCGGTAGGCGTTCTCCAGGACCGCCATGTACAGCTGTTCCTTGCCGCCGAAGTAGTAGTAGATCATCCGCTTGGTGGTGCGGGTGCGTTCGGCGATCACGTCCACTCGCGCGCCGGAGTAACCGGATTCGGCGAACACCTCCGTCGCCACCGCGAGCAGTTCGGCGCGGGTGCGCTCCGCGTCGCGCTGCAGCTCGCGGGGCTCGGAGGTCATCCGGCGATAGTACCGGCGGGCATGTTCGTTCTCGGAGACGCGGCGCTCGGGCTTGGACCCCTGGGCGCTGCGCTGTGGCGTTCAGGCGGGCACGTTCCACCGCCTGACAGCGTTAACCACCTGCCGGCCTTGGGCGAAGATGACACCGAAGGCGGTCGGGCAGGTTCTCGTCGAGACGTGCCGTGCCAGGTAGCTATGATCGGCGCCGGCATCAAGTGTCGTCCCGTCGAACGGATTCACCATGACCGAACACGTCGAACAGCTGGAGTTCCAGGCCGAGGCCCGCCAGTTGCTGGATCTGATGGTCCACTCCATCTACTCCAACAAAGACTCCTTCCTGCGGGAGTTGATCTCCAACGCGTCCGACGCGCTGGACAAACTGCGCCTGGAGGCATTCCGCAATAAGGACCTCGACGTCGACACCTCCGATCTGCACATCGAGATCGACATCGACAAGGCCGCCCGCACCCTCACGATCCGGGACAACGGGATCGGGATGACCCGCGACGAGGTGGTCGGTCTGATCGGAACGCTGGCCAAATCCGGCACCGCCGAACTGCGCCAGCAACTGCGCGAAGCCCAGAACACTGCCGCCTCCGAGGAGTTGATCGGCCAGTTCGGGATCGGCTTCTACTCGTCGTTCATGGTGGCCGACAAAGTCACCCTGGTGACCCGCAAGGCGGGCGAGGCGTCGGCGACGCGCTGGGAGTCCACCGGCGAGGGCACCTACACCGTGGAAGCTGTCGACGACGCTCCGCAGGGCACGTCGGTCACGTTGCACCTCAAGCCCGAGGACGCCGAGGACGAGCTGCACGACTACACCGCGGAATGGAAGATCCGGGCGCTGGTCAAGCAGTACTCGGACTTCATCGCCTGGCCGATCCGGATGCAGGTCGAGCGCCGCAGCCCGGCCGACGAGGAGGGCGGCGAAGAGCAGGTCACCATCGAGACCGAAACCGTGAACTCGATGAAGGCGTTGTGGGCCCGTCCCAAAGACGAAGTGTCCCACGAGGAGTACGTCGAGTTCTACAAACACATCGCGCACGCCTGGGACGATCCGCTGGAAGTCATCCCAATGAAGGCCGAGGGCACTTTCGAATACCAGGCCCTGCTGTTTATTCCGTCGCACGCGCCGTTCGACCTGTTTCAGCAGGACGCCCGGATCGGTGTGCAGCTGTACGTGCGACGGGTCTTCATCATGGCCGACTGCGAGGAGCTGCTGCCGCCGTACCTGCGGTTCGTCAAGGGTGTCGTCGACGCGGCGGACATGTCGCTCAACGTGTCTCGGGAGATCTTGCAGCAGGACCGGCAGATCAAGGCGATCCGCCGCCGGCTGACCAAGAAGGTGCTCTCGACGATCGCCGAGATGCAGAAGGAGCGGGCCGAGGACTACCGCACCTTCTGGGGCCAGTTCGGCCGAGTGCTCAAAGAAGGCCTGCTCTCCGACGCCGACAACAAGGACACCCTGCTGGCGGTGTCGTCGTTCGCCTCGACGCACAGCGACGAGCAGGCCACCACGCTGGCCGAGTACGTCGGGCGGATGAAGGACGGACAGGAGCAGATCTTCTATGCCACCGGCGACTCGCGGCAGCAGCTGCTGAGCTCACCGCACCTGGAGGCGTTCAAGGCCAAGGGTTATGAGGTGCTGCTGCTCACCGACCCGGTCGACGAGGTCTGGGTGGACATGGTGCCCGAATTCGACGGCAAGCGACTGCAATCGGTCGCCAAGGGTGAGGTGGACCTGTCCGCCGAGGAGGAGACCAGCGAAGCCGAACGTTCGCAGCAGGAGCAGGAGTTCGGTGGCCTTCTCGAGTGGCTCAAGGAGACCCTCTCCGAGCACGTGAAGGAGGTGCGGTTGTCGACCCGGCTCACCGAGTCGCCGGCCTGCCTGATCACCGACAGCTTCGGCATCACTCCGGCGCTGGCGCGCATGCTGCAGGCATCGGGGCAGACGATCCCGGCGGAGAAACGCATCCTGGAGCTCAACCCCGATCATCCGCTGATCGCTGGGGTGCGGGAGGCGTTCACGTCGCGGGGCGGCGATGCGGCCCTGGCCGAAACGGCTGAGCTGCTCTACGGCACCGCGCTTCTGGCCGAAGGTGGCACGCTCGACGATCCGGCGAAGTTCGCCGGAGTACTGGCGCAGCGGCTGGCGCGCACCGTCTAAGGGTCAGGCGACGGTGTGGTCCGGACGGCCGATGGTTTGGACACACACACGGCTGGGAAGGAATCAAGCATGAAATCACTCCGTCGTCGCGCGACGGCCGCCGTCGTCGCAAGCGTTTGCCTGGCCGCAGCAGCGCCGTTGAGTGTCGGCGTAAGTGCTGCGGAACCGTTGAACTGTGTGAACGGGCAATTTTGGGACCCGATCACGAATACCTGCCAGACGCCGCGGCCAGCGGAAGACTGCCCGGCGGGTCAGTACTGGAATGCGCTGTCCAATGTCTGCCGGCCGCTGGGCCAGCTATAGCCTCTGCCCGAAGGCCCGCGCGACCATGGTCGCGCGGGCCTCTTTATGTCGACTTCGTGTCGGCTCATCCGGGAAACTGCGCCAGCCAGTCTGAATCTTCGTCGACGGGCTGGTCGTTGATGACGACGAGCGGAACTCCCGGCTCGGGAAATCGGTGCAGGGCATCAAGGTTGTTGACCGCGATCGCGTGCGGGTCGAAACCGATGGGCAAACCGATCCGAATGAGGTCTTGGGCCAGTTGCGGCGCACCGATTCGATGGGCGACGTCGGCAAGCTGGTCGTTGCTCAGGTCCGTGGGCCCGCCCTCCTTGGGCTGGGTGTCCTTCGCGTAGATCGCCTCGATGAAGTGCCACGCGACGTCACTCGATCGCGCTTGGTCGGCCACTACGTAGGCGGCGTAGATCGCTCGGCTGTCGTAGGTACCGCTGGCGGAGTACTTGTCGAGGAAGTCCACGAATCGCAGGTTGACGCGCAGCGCGCCATTTTCGATGCGCTTACTGATCTGCTCGCCCTGAGTTCGCACGAACTTGCCGCTGTACGGGCACAGCGGGTCGACGTAGAGGTCGATCTGGCGCAGTGCGTCGGGGTCGCCGATCGAGAGCACATCGCCAGCCGGTGCCGCTGCGGCCGCCTGCGCGACGCCGCTGACCGGGCCGCACATGACCAGCGCCAACAGCAGGCCGAGGACTGCCGCGAGGACTCGGAATAGCCGGGTTGTTGCGCGTGCGCTCATGACCCCATCATGCGCCCTGGGCGCATTGCGTCCTTTGCCCACTTTCTACTTCGAGTGCAGCCACACTCACACCGCGTCGAAATCCTCCCAGTGCGCGATCTCGAGATCGTCGCCTCGCGACACCGGAGTGAGTGCACCACGGCCGGCGAAGTGCGCGGGAAACACGGCCGCACGCCGCAGCGCGGCGCTGGCGAGAACGGCATTGCGGCTGACCCGCGCCGCAGCGGCATCGATGTCGAATAGACACGAGTCGTGAGGGCGGCTGATCTGCAAGGGGGTGTGGACGAGATCACCGACGAAGACTGCGCCGGAACCACTTTCAAGCCACACCACCGACGAGCCCGGCGTATGCCCCGGCGCGGGTTCGAGGCGCAGGGTGTCGCCGAGCTGATACCCACCGCGCCACGTCTGCAGCTGCCCGGCAGCAGCGATCGGGGCGACGCTGTCTTCGAAAACCAGCCGGATCCCGGCGAAACGCGCCTTCTCGTCCTCGGTGCGGGCCGGCCGCATTCGTTCGGCGTTCTCCGGCCGGAAATAGTCGTAGTCGTCCTGGGGCACCAGGTAGGTCGCGTTGGGGAACGTCGGCACGAACTGTCCCCCATCGAGCCTGGTGTTCCACCCCACGTGGTCGTAGTGGATGTGGGTGTTGATCACGACGTCGACGTCCTCGGGCTGCACACCGATTCCGGCGAGCTCGTTCAGGAAGTCGGTATGCAGGTGGTCGAACGCAGGCGCCTGCGGACGCTCACGGTCGTTACCCACGCCGGTGTCGATCAGCACCGTCTGCCCACCGGTCCGCACCACCCAGGTCTGAATCGCCGCCCGGTAAGCGCGGGACTCCGGAATCCAGTGGTGCGGCGCGATGTCGTCGGTCCACAGGTGGGCTGGGGTGTCGGGGAACATCTCTTCGACGGTCTTCACCGGGCCAACCCATTCCAGCACCCGCGCGATCTCGACAGAACCTATTGCGACCGTCATCGGTGTTCGCCTCCTGTTGCCGGTGCTCGTCCTCCACATCTATCAGTCGCCCGCACCAAGCCGCCGCCCGCGTGACGTTGCGATCATCTTCGCCGGGCTTCGCCCAGAGGGCGCGGGCCCGTTGCCATGGTCTGAACCCGAATCACCGTGCGCAGACAAGGGCCCCGACCGGCGGCGACATTGCTCGATCACATCAACCAAGCCGACGACGCGCGGGCGTGCGGGTCGACAGGCCAATGTCACGATGTCCTGCGCCCGCTAGGGGGATGGTGCGCCGGAGCGAGCACGACCGGGCGCTCGGAAGCGACGCTGCGCACATGTAGGCCGGTGACGTCTCCCGCTGAACAGACCAGCGCAACGTCGGCCCGGGCGTCGCGCACTGCACAGAGTTGATCCCTGGTGAACACCAGCTCGATGGCGTTGCGGCCAAACCGGGCGAGGTAGCCACGTACGGCCTCGCGCAGCACGCCCGCACCAGTTCGCGGCGGGGTCGCCATCGGGCTGATCATGAGCGGCATTTACATCTGTAACTTGACCGATGAATATCCGGCCGTCCGGCACAGCGAATTTTCCCGGCGCGACCGCAAGACATCCGAATGAGATTCTCGCCATGCTGCGCTCGGTGGGAGCCTCCGGGTAGTCGCCGAGTTTGACGAAAGGTCCGTGGAGTTGACCACTTGAACAGCTCTCAGGGAGCGTTTGCTCCCTGTTGTCGGTTCTCGAGTGTCTGACCTATGACGCGCGTTGTGAGAATGCAGATTGAATCAAGCCAATCAAGCACCTGCCGGGCATCTTCGACTGACCTAAAATTCGGATACGACTGCCAGGTGAGTTGCCCATCTGAAGGGTTCCTCAGGGTATGAAACGCTCCCGATCCAGACGGGTGTGCGTGGTCGCTCCACAGATCATAGAGAGCTTTGAACCCGGGAAGATGTCGCTCTGCTTCTGCTATCACTTTGCCGATCGGCAGCCGTTGCGTCGCTCCCGGGCGCAGTTTCTCGAACTCCTGAGGCTTACTATTGACCCAGTACACCACCGCGAGGTTCTCCGCATACGCACGCAGGACTGTCACTGCTGCCAGTGGGTTTCCTTGCTCCACCAGGGATATAACGCCGAGATGGAACGCTTGAGCGCGCTCAATGAATCCAAGGTATGGAAGGTCATCGTAGTGAATTCGACCGTCTTTTAGGTAGACCAGTGCGTCGTGAAGCATGGCGCGCCCGGCGTCCCGCGCTGCGCTCAATTCAGCTTCAACCTGCGCTGCATCGAAGAGTTCGCTTGCATCCACACCTGCGAGGCTACCGACTGCACGGGGATCTTCAGCTGTGGAGCAGTTGTGTCAAAGTGGGGCATTCCGGCAGCGACACCGACAAGCGGACTGCCAGTTCCTTACTGGACTGACAAGAGGTGATCTCAGGCCGAGCAGTAAACGGCGAAACCTCCCTTTGTCACGGCTCTGACGTAGGCCTCGGCGCCAGCGATCAGTCGCATTTGTTCGTCTGTGCTGTCGGCGATGCTCATTCCAGGTTGAGCGATGATCGTTGTGAATCGAACAAATAGGAGCGGCGCCTTCTCCTGTATGCGAACTAATGCCGCTCGATCACCCACCTCGAACGCACTGTGTCCTGTTCGCGTTGAGTAGTTTCGTGAACGGCGATCGATGTGGTTAATGAGTGGTGTTGCTCCGTGGTCGCGCCACCGGGCACCGCGGGTAGCCTGACCGCATACCTCGTAGAGGTCAGCAAGCCGGCCGCCGGGCGTGGGCTGCGATGAGTACTTACAGTGCACCAAGGTGATGAGCAGATCGTTGCCATCTACGCGTAGGCCTACTAGATCGGCTGCTTCGCCCGCACGGTCGTCGTCGATCAATACATCAAATGCCTGGCTCGCCTGCAGGTGGCGCGACATGTACGCCTGGATCGAGTCGTATCGCCTTGTGTTGCCTTGTGATTCGACCGTGATGTCAACGCCGTCGGCCTGCCACGGGAGTGGCAATAGGTTGGTTCTGTCGTAGGGCGCCAGCTCTGTCCGCGGTTCGAGCAACCGGTCGTCGCCAGTGATGAGTCGGTCGCCGGCGAGGAAAAGGGTCGGTTTGTGGTTGTTGAACCAGGCGGACAGATCGACCCCGGTGCCGCGGCCTTCAACCGACACCTCAGCATCTACGGCCCGGTAGTGCAATCCGGTATTGCCCACGACCGCTGTGTAGGGCACCTCCCACAGCGGGGTCACAACCGAAAACATGAATGGTCCGCTCGGCGAATAGTCGTCCACACGGAAACCGACATCGGTGATGAGGAATCGCTTGTCGTCATACACGGCGTGCTGGGCGGTGCCGGTGCCGAGGTAGAGATTCCATGGCCACTCCAGTGCGAGCAACGCATGCTGGGGCCGCTCGGTCACGGCAATCGGAATGATCATTTCGCGGAATAGTAAGCGCAGATCGACTGACGTATCAAGGAGTTTGGCGCCTTGTAGGTGACACCAATCGCGCCACTGAGACAGGCTAGGTGCGGTCCGCATTGACCAGAATCGGCCCGACAGCGCGGCAGCGATCGTGACGCGTTCACCATCATCAAATGCTTTCGCGGCTATGTGGGTGTTGGTCTTGTGGTTGCGCTCGGCCTCGTTGAGTGCGGTCTCGACGTCGCTACCCACATGCATCGAGAACCGCTTGTCGCGGTCGCGGGCGTCTAGCAACCCGACGTTGGTCGGTATTAGGCGATCCAACGCCGCGAATACACGGAACGTATCCATCCCGCGGACCATCTGTGGCTCCTCGCCGAGTACAGCCTCGGCCAACTCGTCGTACTTCTTCTCGGTATCCGAACTGTGAATGAAGAGAAGCCCAAGCTTTGTGTCGAAATACATCGCCAGCAGGTCGTATGAAACGGCCTGTAGCCCAGGTATGTCGCCCCATCTGAGATCGGCGACCGATTCGATAACGAACCACGCGACGGTGTCGGCCGCGCTCACACTGATTACTCCTTCAAGTACCGCTTCCCCGTAGACGTCGAGCGCTGCATCGGGATTCCATTCGGTCGCATAGGTGCGATACGCGACAGCGCTCATCTTTGGTTCTACCAACCCGACTGGTACTCCGGACGGTGTCGCAGCGAAGGATTGGTCGAATTCGCTCGTGGCTTCGGCCCGCGCGATGGCGTAGTCGGTGACGTCGCTGAGCACCTTGTCCCAGTCGGGATCTTCTCGCAGTAGCTTCCGCAGCGGTGAGAACGCCGTTGTTGGGTCGCGGCAGACGAATACGCTTGCGGTGCTGATGGGTTTTGCGGATACCGTTCTCGCAAGACGTCCGACAAGCTGGATCATCGGTCCTAGGGATTTGCGATTGTCATGGAATGCTGCAATTTTCAAGTTCGGCATGTCGAATCCTTCTCCGAGCATGTCGACACAGACGATTACGTGACACTGCCCGTTTGACAGAGCACCTAGGGCTTCGGCTTTGCGGCGCTGGCCAATACTTTCGTGCAACAGTCGTGGCGCCGCCTCAGGTGCGAGTGACTGATAGATCGCAAAGACCTGTTCTGCACGGACCTTTGTCGCGGCACGTGCCAGTAACACGTGGTCGAATCCGGCTTCTCGGTCCCTGCGTAGCCGCGCAAGGGCAGTGACAGCGAGCTCACGGTCGGGGTCGTCGATGGCTACGATCGACGCGAACTCGATGCGGCTGAAGTAGTTATCCTTCTGGGCTTCTCGGAGTGGGAATCGGAAGATGGTCCGGCCCGGCAGTGGACGCTCGTCGGCACGGAAGGGGGTGGCAGTGAACAACAACACGGGGCGTGCGTCGAACGCGCGGATGATGCCGCTCCATGTCGTTGCAGGGGCGTGGTGCGCTTCATCGACAACGAGGTGTGTGAATGCGTCTAATAGCGCTGCGCGTGAAGCCTGGTCGCAAGCGTCGATCGAATTCGGTGTCGCGACCACGACATTGCACCGCCTAGCGAATTCGGCAGCCCCAGCGGAATCCTGGAAACCATGCTCCAGGCGTCCCACGGAGGGCCTTTGCGCTGTGTTTGAAACGATTCCCTCTCGCTGGAGCACACCTAAAGTCTCGAACTTCGAAGCAATCTGATCGCGCAGAGCGACCGACGGGACAAGCACCAGGAGGCTGGTAGGCCGAGCGGCGACCATCCATGCCAACATCGTCTCGGTCTTGCCAGTGCCGGTGGGCATGACGACGACTGCAGGCTCCTGCAGCCCTGAGGATTGATATCCCACGATGGAATGCAATGCCGCGATCTGGGGACGGCGCAGGCTTCCGGGCTCATCATAGGGTGTGAATCCGATTGCATCTCTGAATGTTTCAAGCACCTCACCCGAGCCGATTTGCTTGCGACTACCAGCCCAATCGACTCGAAAGGTGGATCTGTTGAGGGTGGGGAGCGTGGCGATGAGGTGGTCGGCGGCGTAGGGGCCTGTCCCGCGGGTGGCGGGCCAGTGTCCATACCGACTGTGTACGGAAAGGTGGCCATCAACGTCCGCAATGGCCAGGTCATCGCATGCGGGCACGAGCAGCTGTCGAATGGAGTTGCCACCGATGGTGACTTGCTCGGCCCAGACGTTGGCCGTGCTGATCGCCATACAACCCGCCTAACGGTGATTAGGGATGCCGGCGCGGGGGACCTTCACCGGGAGTCTCCGCCGGCCAGCATCCTTACCACGGAGGTACTTTCGCATCATTCGCTGTTGCTCGATCGCCTCCCACGTCATCGCCAATGCTTCAAGCCATCGGGCGATCCCAAGTACCACGGCAACCTCTGCAGGAGCACTCGCATCCGCGGGCGGGGCCTCTAGATTTAGGGGCCTAGGAGGTCGCGGCCAGCTGGGCTCAATCAACCTGGACTTCGATTTTGCTGCAGCTTCCTCGAACTTCTTTCGGAGGCAGTCGATTTCATCCTCGATGCTGACGAGCGTCATGCCGAGGTCGATCTCGTCAGCGCCAGTGTCAGATTGCAGGGATCGATAGACTTCCATTCCCGCAGGGGTGCCTACGAGATACCTATCCTGCGTGAGCGCGTTCAGTCGCGTTGGTTCGTCAGACCCGATGACCCACGCTCCGGCCATGCGGCTCATTCCTGACGGGACAACGCCGACGCTTACTTTCCACACGACGACGTACTTCGAAGACGCGTCTACTACCGCGATCGATTGATAATCGGTATCCACAGCTTATTCCTGTGCCACACAATCAGGGCAATGGGTGGGCCGGCGTCCTCTGCCTCGCGTCCGTTCCCACTGCACTCCGCAACCATTGCATACCAACACCACTACCGATAGCGAGCCTCCGGCCGCCGGTACGCGTTTAGTCGCCGCCGGCCTCCGCTCCAATAGCACCGTCCGGGAACAGTCGGCGCACAGCGCACCGACCGCGGCACGCGGCGCCATCCACGAGGAGCCGCAACCTACGCACACGACCGGTACACCATGGGAGGCGATGCGCGAGACTCGCACCGGTTCACCAGATTTGAGCGCTAGCGCAAAGTCTGAAAAGCTGCAAACGGCGATCCCCGACTGTCGGGCTTTACGGGCTTTTCCCGAGCGGGAATCACGATCTGCCGCAACAAGGAGGTCAGGCCCCTTCCTCGTTACAGACTTCACGACAATGAGTCCGTGTTGCTGTGCCATTCTTTCCTGAGACGGACGATCGACCAAGGCTCCATTGAGTTCGCCTTGTCCGGTAAAGCACACGGTTAAGCCTGGAGCGAGGGTCATTTCGTCGGTCATGGCACGATATGGGTCGATTCGGCTCTGAACCAGATCCAGATCGACATCGAGAAGGGCTGCTGCTCTGAATAGTTGGTCGTATTCGGTATCGGTCACGACCTGATCTTCGAGGGCGGCGTCAATGAGACCGCTCATGAATTCTCGATGCGCACGTGCGACTGCCTGGGCATCGAGACCGAGACCAGACGCTAGATCCTGCAATGCCTTTCGTTCGTCCGTTGTCAACTGCAAGTCAGCGATTGCGACATCCAGCAATTGAACGTATGGAGCGACGTCGATACTTGTATGCACTCCCCGAGCCAAAGCCGATAGGTACGGCGCGGGAGGCAGAACTTCGACATGACCTTCTCGCGCCAGAACGCGCAGCGGCGTGACCTGTAGAGGTCGAGCCGTCGCGGGTCTGCATGCAACGGAATAGAACTCACGCGTTGCGAACAGCAAGCGCGCAGTAGCGCGAGCGTCGGCGATAGCACGGTGCGCGTCCATCAACTCGATGCCGCGCTGCTCGCAGGCCCGCCCGAGGCTGCAGCCACCGACAGCTCTGATGGTGTCCAAAGCCTTGCCCCACTCGATGTCGATCCCGGCGCTCGTAAGCTCGTTGCCGATCATGCGCATATCGAAGCTGACGTTGTGGCCGACGATGACCGCTCCATCGAGCCGAGAGGCGACATGATGCGCAATGTCAGCGAACAGAGGCGCCCCGTGAACCATCGCGGCGTCGACGCCGTGCTTCCATGTCGGGCCGACATCCCGGAGCGGTTGAACGAGGGTCTCGAACTCATCGTGAATCCGGCCGTCACAATCCATCGTGAGGATCGCAATCTCGACGATCCGATCGACGTTGTACACGCCAGTCGTTTCCACATCGATTACGGCAATGGAGCCACCCCGGCCGATGAGGTGCTCGATGCCGGTCCCCACCGGTGGTGCTGACGGGAAGACTGAATCGACATTGGGCGCCGCATGCGCAATGCGTCCGGTCCACTCACGACCGTCCCACCAGCGCAGGTCAGCCTGAATCCACGGGTCGTCGTACCAGCCTGCCGACATTCCCACCTTGGCACCCCCCGGCTCCTAATAGGTGACGCCACGGTACTAGCTGGGATTCACGCTGATGATAATTTCCGAGATTTCATCCCGCAGGAATGTGCGCGCCGACCTACTTGAGCGAACTTCGCGGAGCCGAAGCGTTCCAAATCCGTTCCCACAACTCGTTAGCTTCGCGAATGTTCCCAAAAGTGTTCCCATCGGGATAGAAAACGGCCCCCGGAGAAATCTCCGGGGGCCATTTCCGCTGGTAGCGGGGACAGTGTGGTGTTTCAGGACATCGGAATAGGGTGTCTCAAGTCATCGGAATAGGTGGTGGGCCAGTTTCGGCTGGTGTCGAAGGCTCGTCTGGTCATCACCGCGGTGCTCGTCGAGGGCCGCTCGCAGTCGCAGGTCGCCCGCGATTACGGGGTCTCGCAGGGCTGGATCTCCCGGCTCATCGCCCGCTACACCGTCGAGGGCGAGGCAGCGTTCGAACCCCGCTCCCGGCGGCCCCACACCAGCCCCACCCGACTACCACAGACCACCATCGACCTGATCATCGAGCTGCGCCGCACACTGGCCAGCAAAGGTCTCGACAACGGTCCTCACACCATCGCCTGGCACCTCGAACATCACCACCGCCTCATCGTGTCGGCGGCATCGATCAGCCGACATCTGCACGCCGCCGGCCTGGTCGAACCCAGCCCACACAAACGACCCAAAACCTCCTACATCCGCTTCGCCGCCGAACAACCCAACCAACGCTGGCAAGCCGACTTCACCCACTGGCGGCTGCCCGACCGCACCCACGTGGAAATCCTGTGCTGGCTCGACGACCACTCCCGCTACGCCATCTCCGTGACCGCACACCAGCGCGTCACCGCAGCCATCGTCCTAACAGAGTTCCGCAAAGCCGTTGACCACCATGGCATCCCATACTCAACCCTGACCGACAACGGCATGGTCTTCACCACTCGCCTCGCCGGCGGAAAAGGCGGACGCAATGCCTTCGAGGCCGAACTACACCGCCTCGGCGTCCACCAAATCAACTCCACCCCCAACCACCCCACCACCTGCGGGAAAGTCGAACGCTTCCACCAAACCCTCAAACGCTGGCTCACCAACCAGCCCCGCGCCGCCACACTCGCCGCTCTCAACACCCAACTCGAAGCCTTCACCGACGAATACAACCACCACCGACCACACCGATCCCTGCCGCACCGAGCCACCCCCGCCACCATCTACACCAGCCGACCCAAAGCCGACCCAGCAACCCGCCTCGACACCCACAACCGAGTGCGCACCGACCGCGTCGACCAAGCCGGAACCGTCACCCTGCGCGTCAACGGACGCCTGCACCACATCGGCATCGGCCGCCACCACCACCGAACCCGCGTCTTAATCCTGGCCCAGGACCACCACATCACCGTCATCAACGCCGCCACCGGAGAAGTACTCCGCGACTTCACCCTCAACCCCACCAGGGACTACCAACCCACCGGAGCCCCCAAAGGCCCCAAACGGAAAAAGCCCCGACCCTAAGCAGGGCCGGGACTATTCCGATGTCTTGCAACATCACACTGGTAGCGGGGACAGGATTCGAACCTGCGACCTCTGGGTTATGAGCCCAGCGAGCTACCGAGCTGCTCCACCCCGCGTTGGTGAACGCAACGTTACCGAACGCCAAGCGGTGGAACCAAATCGGGTGGTCAGAGCCTTGCCACCTGTCCTACGGCCAGGATTCCGACCGGGTCGTAGCGGCTCGCCAGCTGCCCGAGCCAGTGCAGGGTGTCCTCGTCGTAGCACCGCCGCAGCCGCTCGGCACCGGCTTCGGGAGCGAAGTTCGGGAACTGGCCGCCGGTCGCCCACGGTGCCATCGCCGCTACGACCGCCCGCGAGTGCGCGACAACCTGCTCGGCCACCGGCCCCACCGGCGCGCCGATCAGGCACATCGAGTACGCGGCGTCGCGGTGGCACAGGGCGCTGGCATGGCGCGGCTCGCGCGCCAGCGCCCCGCCCAGCAGCCGTAGCTCGACGACGGTCTGCACCGAGCCCGACTCCGAACCGGCCACCGCCAGCAACGTGTCGACCGCCTCGGCCGGCAGCGCCCGCAGCAGGGCATGCCCCTCGTGCACGGGCATCGGGTCCACCGGATCGGCGTGCACCGCGCCCAGCGCGGCGAACGGCTGCTGGGCGACGGTGTCGAGCACCGGGGTGGCCACCGCCCGCATCGGTGCCAGCAGCCGCGCCGCCTCACCCGGATCGCCGACCGCCGTGTAGCGCACCGCCACCGTGAGCCGACCGGCCAGGACCGCCGGCACTCCCGGCACCGCGGGCAGCTGCTGCAGGGCGATCGAGGTGTTCACCGTCTCCGGCAGCCCGACCCCCCAGCGGGCCCATTCGTGCAGCACGGCTGCGGCGTCGGCGCCGTTGAAATACAGCGCACCCCCATAGAATTCGGTGATCGGCAGCAGCTCGATCTCCACACTGGTCACGATGCCCAACGTCGACTTGGAGCCCCGCACCCCCCAGTACAGATCCGGATGCTGCTCCGGGGTCACCCGCAGGATTTCACCGGTTCCGGTGACCACCTCGAAGGCGCGAACGTAATCCGAGGACGCACCGAACGTGCGCACCAGCGGTCCGATGCCCGCCCCGGTCAGAAAGCCGGCCACCCCCACCCCAGGCGCCGAACCCGACAACGGCGCCAGCCCGTGCGGGCACGCCGCGTCGAAGACCTGCTGCCAGCGCACGCCGGCCCCCACTCGCGCCACCCGGTTGCGCGCATCCACCTGGCACCCGGACAGCGCACCGGTGTGCACCAGGATCGTGCCGGCCCCCACCCCGGGCAGCGCGCCGTGACCGGTGGACTGCACCGCGACCCGCAGACCGTGCTGGGTCGCGAACCGCATGACCGTCGAGACGTCGTCGGCCGACGCGACGAACGCCACCATTCGGGGCCGCACCGGCACGGTCACATTCCACGGCGTGATCCGGTCATAGCCTGCCTCGCCCGGCAATGCCAGGACGCCCTCCAGCCGCGCTCGTAAGTCCGATACGGCGTCGCCGAGATGCTCCTCGGTGACAGCGGTCATCGCGTCCCTTTCGTCGATTGGTCGCTGGAAGTGTAGAGGTCAGGGCTATTCACTTGCTTCTCGTCGAAGAAGTCGACAGGCTCGAAGGAGATGAGACGAAAACACGCCACCCGTTATGCGGCGACATTGGTGATCGCTGCCGTCGCCCTGGGTACCGCCGCCTGCGACACCGAATCCGGTGTCGCCACAAGCAAACCCGCCGCACCCGCGCCTCCGTTGCCCATTGTGACGGCGACTACAACGACGAGTACCACCGCGAAGCCCGCGCCCGTCGACTACACCCGGCTGCTGCTGCAGGCCCGCGACATCTCCGGAACGGGTGACACCTACATCGAGCAGCCGCCGACGCCGAATCCGGACAGTCGCCCCGGCGCCGAGGTGCTACTGGTCAACCAGGAGCAGACCAAGGCGGTCAGCATCCTCATCGTCGGGCTGGACAGTCCCGCCGCCGCGCCGTCCGCCCTGGCCGAGGCGCAGGCTAGCCTGGCCAAGTCGGTCGACCCCGGCCCGCCGCAGACCTCGCCGGTCGGCACCGGCGGCTCCGTGGTCTCGGGCAACTCCCCCGACGGCGCGAAATCGGTGACGGTCCTGCTGTTCACCGAGGGCGCCACTTTGGCCCGGGTAGAATTCGACGGCCTGCCCGGCCAGCCCGCACCCGCCGACTTCGTCACCAATGTCGGCCAGAAGCAGGACATCGCTTTGCGGGTCGGGCTGCCCACGCCTTAGCGGCGGGCGGGCACCGGAATGCGCATCAGATCCTCGGCGACCACAATGTCGCCGGAGAACGCCTCAGCGGCCTCCTGGCGGTAGCGATCGACGGCGTCGAGGTATCGCTGCGAGAAGTGCGTCAACACCAGCGTGCGAACCCCACAGGCGGCCGCAACGCCTGCTGCCTGACGCGCCGTCAGATGCCCGTACCGTTGCGCCAGGTCCTCGTCCTGCTGCAAAAACGTCGCCTCGATGACCAACATGTCAGCGCCGTCGGCGAGCTCATACACCGCATCGCACAACCGGGTGTCCATCACGAACGCGAACCGCTGCCCACGCCGCACCTCGGTCACCTCGGCCAGCTCGATCACCCGGTCTGCGACGGTGATCCGCCCGGCCCGCTCCAACTCCCCCACCTGCGGCCCGCTGATCCCGAAGCGGGACAACAACTCCGGCACGAAGCGGCGACCGTCGGGCTCGACCAGCCGGTAGCCGAACACGTCGATCGAGTGGTCCAGGGCCCGCGCCTCCAGCACGCCGAACGCCCCGGCCGCCACCGGGCCGTCTGTCTGCACCGGCTCCGCCCGCACATCGGCCGCGTCGTAGAACACCGACGCATGCCGCAGCCGGTCGAAGTACTGCTGCCCCGACACCGGAAAATGCGCGGTGATCGGATGACTCACCCGGTCCAGCGATGCCCGCTGGATGACGCCCGGCACCCCCAAGCAGTGGTCGCCGTGAAAGTGCGTGAGGCACAACCGGTTCACCGCGCCCGCCGCAACCCCGGCCAGCACCATCTGGCGCTGCGTCCCCTCACCGGGATCGAACAGCACGCCCTCGCCGTCCCAGCGCAACAGATAGCCGTTGTGGTTGCGGTAGCAGGTCGGCACCTGGCTCGCGGTCCCGAGCACCACCAACTCGCGCATCGCGGTACCGACCTACTTCGCCAATCCGCTCCGCTACTTGGCGGACTCGTACTTCTTCATGGCGTCGTCCAACCTTTGCAGCGCATCACCGTAATCGGCGAAGTTGCCGTTGCGCTGGGCCTCCTGCACCGCACCCAAGGCCGACTCGACATCCTGCAGCGCAGCCGCCTTGGCCCCGGACAGTGTGGTCGCACCACCGGGCACCGCCGGCACCACCGCGACCGGCGGTGAGGGCACCTCAGGCACGCTGCCCGGCGCCGGAGTGGCCGGGGCAGCCGCCGGCGGACGAGCACCAGGCGGCTGGCCGCCCGGCGGCGTGGCTGGGGCGGGACCGGTCGCGGTGGCACCCGCGCCGGCGCCGAAGATGCCGTCCAGCGCCGTACTGACCGTCGGGCCGTAGCCGACCTTGTCGTTGTACATCATGGCCACGCGGATCAGTCGCGGATACGACGACGCGGCGTCACTGCTGCCCGGCGAGGCGTACACCGGCGACACGTAGATCAGGCCGCCCTGCCCCACCGGCAGCGTGAGCAGATTGCCCCACCGTATTCGGTTCTGGTTGTCCCGGCCGATCACACCGAGGTCCTGACTGACCGCGGTGTCGGTACTGATCGCGTTGAACGCCAGCTTCGGGCCGTTGACCTGGCCCGGGATGGTGAGCACCGTGATCCTGCCGTAGGTGTCCGGATCCGAACTGGCGCTGATGTAGGCGGCCAGGAAGTCACGCCGGAACCGGTTCATCGCGCTGGTCAGCTGGAATGACGCCGAATTGTCATTGCGCGCAATGTCTTTGGCGACGATGTAATACGGCGGCTGGTAGCTGCTGGCGGTCGGGTTCGGGTCCAGCGGCACGTCCCAGAAATCCGAGGTGGAGAAGAACGTCACCGGGTCGTCGACGTGGTACTTGGCCAGCAACATCCGCTGCACCTTGAACAGGTCCTCCGGATAGCGCAGGTGCGCAGCCAGATCCGGGGTGATCTCGCTCTTCGGCTTCACCGTGCCCGGGAACACCTTCATCCACGCCTGCAGCACCGGGTCGGACTCGTCCTGCGCGTACAGCGTCACGGTGCCGTCATAGGCATCGACGGTGGCCTTCACCGAGTTACGGATGTAGGACACCTGCTTGTCCGGAGCCAGCCGGTTGACCGCCACCTCGTTGGAATCGGCTGTCGCCGAGGACAACGACGTCAACTCCGAATACGGGTAGTTGTCCAAGGTGGTGTAGCCATCGATGATCCACACCATCCGCTTGTTGACGATGGCCGGGTACACCGTGCTGTCGGTGGTCAGCCACGGCGCCACCGCCTCCACGCGCTGCGCCGGATCGCGGTTGAACAGGATCTTGCTGTTCTCCCCGATCACGTTGGAGAACAGGAAGTTCCGCTCGGCGAACTTGGCGGCGAACACCGCACGGGCCAGCCAGTTGCCGATCGGCACACCGCCGGTGCCGGCGTAGGTGTAGTTCTTGGTCTCGGTGTTGGTCTCGTAGTCGTATTCGCGGTCGGCGCCGTTCTTGCCGACGATCGCGTAGTCGGCCGCGGTGTTGGAAATGACCGGACCGTAGTAGACCCGCGGCTGATCCAGCGGCGCCGGGCCGGGTGAGATGACACTGCCGTTGGCCCCGACCACGCTGGCCAGGAACTCCGGATAGCCGCCGTTCTGGTTGGGGTCGTTGGCGATTCCGCGCACCGTGTTGGCCGGCGATGCGATGAAGCCGTTGCCGTGGGTGTAGACGGTGTGCCGGTTGATCCAATCGCGCTGGTTGTCGATCAGCCGGTCGGGGTTGAGCTCACGGGCGGCCACCACATAGTCGCGCAGGTCGCCGTCCGGCCCCTGATAGCGATCGATCGACAGCTGATCGGGGAAGTAGTAGAAGTTCTTGCCCTGCTGGAACTGAGTGAACGCCGGGCTGATGATCGTCGGATCCAACACCCGGATGTTGGACGTGGTCGCCCGGTCCGCGGCCACCTGCTGCGCGGTGGTGGGCGCGGTGCCGCTGTAGTCGCGGTAGGTGACGTGATCGTTGGTCAGACCGTAGGCCTGCCTGGTCGCGGCGATGCTACGGCTGATGTATTCGCTTTCCTTTTGCGCCGCGTTCGGCTTGACGCTGATCTGCTCGACCACCAGCGGCCAGCCGGCACCGACGATCAACGAGCTGAGCAACAGCAGCACCAGCCCGATCGCGGGGATCCGCAAGTCGCGCAGCACCAGCGCGGAGAACACCGCCGCCGCGCAGATCAGCGCGATGGCCAGCAGAATCAGCTTGGCCGGCAGCACGGCGTTGATGTCGGTGTAGCCGGCACCGGTGAACGGCTTGCCGCCCCGGGTGTGGCTGAGCAGCTCATAGCGGTCGAACCAGTAGGCGACCGCCTTGAGCAGAACCAGCAGCCCGACCAGTGCGACCAACTGGATGCGCGCCGGCCGACTCAGCACACCGGTGCGCCCGGCCAGCCGGATGCCGCCGAACACGTAGTGGCTGACCAGGTTCGCCAGGAACGCCAGGAACACCGAGACGAACAGGAACGTCAGCACCAGCCGGTAGAACGGCAGGTCGAAGGCGTAGAAGCCGAGGTCCTTGCCGAACTGCGGGTCGGTGACGCCGAACTTCCCGCCATGCAGGAACAGCTGCACCCGCGTCCAATAGCTCTGCGCGACCACACCGGACAGCAGGCCGATCACGGCGGGCACCCCGATGCCGAACAGCTTCAGCCGCGCCATCACCGCGGTGCGGTAGCGCGCCACCGGATCGTTGGGCCCGGTGGTCGGCACGAACACCGGCCTCGTGCGGTACGCCAGGGCCAGCCCGGCGAACACGATCGCCCCCACCAGCACCCCGGCCACCAGGAAAACGACGATGCGGGTCACCAGCACGGTGGTGAACACCGAGCGGTACCCCAGCTCGCCGAACCACAGCCAGTCCACATAGGCGTCGATCAGCCGGGGCCCCACCAGCAGCAGCACCACCACCGCGAGCGCAATACCGATCAGAATCCGGCTGCGCCGGGTCAACTTCGGCATCCGGGCGCCGGGCCGCATACTCACCTGTCAGACTCCTGGTTCTTGTCGGGCTGCACTGGCACGCCATGGCAGAAGTACGGACCCAACTGTACGCATCGCGACGACGGGTCTGTCCTGCAGCAACGCGCTAACACGAGGGCGGGCGGCCGCCGGAGGTCAGCGTGTGCAGGGAGTCCACCGCCCCGGTGAGGGTGTCGACCTTGACCAGCTCCATCTTGTCGTCGCGCATCGACTTGGCTTCGTCGCAGTTGTCGGCGGGCACCAGGAACACCGACGCCCCCGCCTCCTGGGCCGCCAGCATCTTGTGGGTGATGCCGCCGATCGGGCCGACCTTGCCGTCTTCGGTGATCGTCCCGGTGCCGGCGATGAACTTCGATCCGTTGAGGTCGCCGGTGGTCAGCTTGTCGATGACGGCCAGGCTGAACATCAGCCCCGCCGACGGACCACCGATGTTGGCTAGGTTGAAGTCGATGGTGAACGGCGCCCACGGCGCGTCGAGCACCGCCACCCCCAGATAGCCGTAGTCACGGTCGGTGTTGGTGCCCAGGGTGATCCGCGCGCTGCCGGCCGGAGCGTTCTTGCGCCGGTAGTCGATGGTGATCTGCTGGCCCGGCTTGGTGGCCTTCAGCAACTTGGTGAACGCCTCGACGTTGGGCACCGGCGTGCCGTCAACCGCGTCGATGGCGTCACCGGCCTGCAGTTTGCCGGCCGACGGCCCCGGGTCGTTGACGTTCTCCACCCGCACCGCCTCGGGATACTTGAGGTAGCCCAGCGCGGCGTACTCGGCGCTGTCCTCGGAGCGTTTGAAGTCGGCATCCTGATCCTTCTCGACGTCCTCGCGGGACTTGTCCGGCGGGAAAATCAAGTCGCGGGGCACCAGCTGCTCGCGCCCGGACACCCACAACGTCAACGCCTGCCCCAAGGTGAGACCGTCGCGCTGGGCCACCGTCGTCATGTTCAGGTGCCCGGAGGTCGGATGGGTCGGGATGCCGTCAATGGCCACCACCTGCTTGCCGTCGACCTCACCGAGGGTGTCGAACGTCGGGCCGGGCCCCAGCGACACGAAGGGCACCGTCACGACCGCCAGCAGCACGCCGAAGACGACGATTGGCACGAGCGCCGTCATCAGCGTCAGAATCCGCCTGTTCACGCCGCCAAGAGTAGATCCGGCGGGCAGGAGCGCAGCGACCCGGGGAATAGACCCGGCGGGCAGGAGCGCAGCGACCCGGGGAATAGACCCCGCCCCCGGTTCACTGACAGCGTGATCGCCTCCCGCCCCGCTCCCGACCTAGGTTGAGTACGGTTGAGGCATGGCTGACCTGCCCTTCGGCTTCTCCGCGGGAGACGACCCCGACCGCGACAAGCCGAAAAAGGACCCCAACCCCGGCTCCAACAACCCGTTCGGCTTCGGTGGCGGTGATTTCAACATGGCCGACCTGGGCCAGATCTTCACCCAGCTGGGCCAGATGTTCAGCGGCACCGGCGGCCCAATGGGTGGCTCGTCGGGACCGGTCAACTACGACCTGGCCCGCCAGCTGGCCTCGAATTCCATCGGATTCGTCGCCCCCATCTCGGCTAGCACCACCACCGCCATCTCCGACGCCGTGCACTTGGCCGACACCTGGCTCGACGGCGCCACCGCGCTGCCGGCCGGGGCCACCAAGGCCGTCGCCTGGACCCCCAGCGACTGGGTGGACAACACCCTGGACACCTGGAAGCGGCTGTGCGACCCGATGGCCGAACAAATCTCCTCGGTATGGGCGTCGGCCCTGCCGGAAGAGGCCAGGGCGATGGCCGGCCCGCTGATGGCGATGATGACCCAGATGGGTGGCATGGCCTTCGGCTCCCAGCTCGGCCAGGCGCTCGGCAAGCTGTCGAGTGAGGTGCTCACCTCCACCGACATCGGGTTGCCGCTAGGCCCCAAGGGCGTGGCCGCGCTGCTGCCCAACGCCATCGAATCCCTCTCCGAGGGCCTCGAGCAGCCCCGCAGCGAGATCCTGACCTTCCTGGCTGCCCGGGAGGCCGCCCACCACCGGCTGTTCAGTCACGTCCCGTGGCTGTCCAGCCAGCTGCTCAACGCCGTCGAGTCCTACGCCAAGGGCATGAAGATCGACATGAGTGGAATCGAAGAGCTGGCAGCCGGATTCAACCCGGCCGCCCTCGGCGATCCGGCCGCCATGGAGCAGCTGCTCAGCCAGGGCATGTTCGAGCCCAAGGCCACCCCGGAACAGACCGCCGCCCTCGAGCGGCTGGAAACCCTGCTGGCCCTCATCGAAGGCTGGGTGCAGACCGTGGTCAGCGCCGCCCTCGGCGACCGAATTCCCGGCACCGCCGCCCTGTCGGAGATGCTGCGGCGTCGGCGGGCCACCGCCGGTCCGGCCGAGCAGACCTTCGCCACCCTGGTCGGGCTGGAACTGCGGCCCCGCAAGATGCGGGAAGCGGCGGTGCTGTGGGAGCGGCTCACCGAGGCCGTCGGAGTCGACGCCCGCGACGCCGTCTGGCAGCACCCCGACCTGCTGCCCAACTCGGCCGACCTCGACGAGCCGGCAGCGTTCATCGACCGGATCATCGGCGGCGACACCACCGGCATCGACGAAGCGTTCAACCAGGCGATCGCCGACCTCGACAAGGAACTGGGCCCGGACGAGGGTGACGACGGCCCGAAGGGCTGACCACCCCGGGTTCGCCTGTGGATAGCCGGGCCGCGAAACATCGCCGCGGTGCCAGAGTCGCGCTATGCGGCGCTACGCACTCGACCCGACCCTGCCGGTGCTGCTGCGGCCCGACGGCACCGTCCAGGTGGGCTGGGACCCGCGCCGTGCGGTACTGGTCCACCCGCCCGACGGCCTGACCGCCCACGGGCTGGCCGCGGTGCTGCGCGGGATGCAGGTGCCCACCGACCGGAGCCGGCTGCACCGGCTCGCCGCCACCCACGGGCTGGCCGATCCGGCCGGGTTCGACGAATTACTGGCCGCATTGGTGGCCGCCGCGGTGGTCCGCGACCGTGCCGGCACCCCCAGCAGGCGGGCACTGGCGATCCGGGTGCACGGCTGCGGCCCGCTGGCCGACCTGCTCGTCGACGCGCTGCACCGGTCCGGGGCGAGGATCGCCCGGACCAGCCACACCAACGCCACGGTGTCGGCCACCAGCGCCGACATGGTGGTGCTGACCGACTACCTGGTCGCCGACCCGCGCCTGGTCCGCGATCTGCACACCGTCGGCGTCCCGCATCTGCCGGTCCGGGTCCGTGACGGCGCCGGCCTGGTCGGCCCGCTGGTGATTCCCGGCGTGACCAGCTGCCTGTCCTGCGCCGACCTGCACCGCACCGACCGCGACGCCGCCTGGCCCGCGCTCGCCGCCCAGCTACGTGACGTGATCGGTACTGCCGACCGTCCGACGGTGCTGGCCACCGCCGCCGTCGCGCTGAGCCAGCTAAACCGGATTATCACCGCGGTGAGCGGCACCGAAGCCGCCGGCCCGCCCCCGGCCACCCTCAACACCACCCTGGAAGTCGACGTCACCGCGAACACGATCTCGGCTCGCCGCTGGTCACGGCACCCGGACTGCGAATGCTGACATACCTGGTTGCCAGCACGACGGCGTCGGGGATGATGGTGTGGTGGCAGACATCAAGCGCGGGCGTGCAGCCCGCAACGCAAAGCTCGCGACCATCCCGGTCGGCTTTGCGGGCAGGGCCGCGCTGGGCTTGGGCAAACGGCTGACCGGCAAGTCCAGGGACGAGGTCAACGCCGAACTGATGGAGAAGGCCGCCAACCAGCTTTTCACCGTGCTCGGTGAGCTCAAGGGCGGCGCCATGAAGGTGGGCCAGGCGCTGTCGGTGTTGGAAGCCGCCATCCCCGAGGAGTTCGGCGAGCCCTACCGCGAAGCGCTCACCAAACTGCAGAAGGACGCTCCGCCGCTGCCGGCGGCGAAGGTTCATCGCGTGCTCGACGGACAGCTCGGCACCAAGTGGCGCTCCCGATTCACCTCCTTCGACGACACCCCGGTCGCCTCGGCCAGCATCGGTCAGGTCCACAAGGGGGTGTGGTCGGACGGCCGCGAGGTGGCGGTCAAGATCCAGTACCCCGGCGCCGACGAGGCGCTGCGCGCCGACTTGAAGACCATGCAGCGCATGGTCAGCGTGTTCAAGCAACTCGCGCCCGGCGCCGACATCCAAGGTGTCGTCGACGAACTCATCGAGCGCACCGAGATGGAGCTGGACTACCGGCTCGAAGCCGACAACCAGCGTGCCTTCGCCAAGGCCTACCAAGATGATCCGCACTTCGTGGTGCCGCACGTGGTGGCCAGCTCACCGAAGGTGATGATCACCGAATGGATCGACGGCAAGCCGATGGCGCAGATCATCCGCGACGGCACACCCGACGAGCGGGACCTTTGCGGCACAAGGCTTATCGAGTTGACCTTCGATGCCCCGGCCCGGCTGGGCATGATGCACGGCGACGCGCACCCCGGCAATTTCATGATGCTGCCCGACGGCCGGATGGCCGTCATCGACTTCGGTGCGGTGGCTCCCCTGCCCGGTGGACTGCCCGTCGAGATCGGGATGATCATCCGGCTGGCCCGCGACAAGGATTACGACCGACTGCTGCCCACCATGGAGAAGGTCGGCTTCATCCAGAAGGGTGAACAGGTTTCGGCTCGCGAGATCGACGACATGCTGCGTCAGTACGTCGAGCCGATCGAGGTCGACGTCTTCCACTACACCCGCAAGTGGCTGCAGAAGATGGCCGCCGCCAACATGGCCGTCTCGCCCCAGCAACTCAAGACCGCCCGCCAGATGGATCTGCCGGCCAAACTGGCGATCCCGCTGCGGGTGATCGCATCGACGGTGGCGATCTCGGCCCAGCTCGACGCGCACGTGCCGACCCGGGAGCTGGCCGCGAAGTTCGTCCCGGGGTTCGCCGAGCCCGAACCCGTGCACTGACGGGCCGGGCCCGACGACACCGCATCAGGCCGCGATGACGTCCTTGCGCGGACGCCCACGGGGGCGCTTGCGCGCCACAACGCTGCCCCGTTCGAAGATCTCGCCGCCCCAGACACCCCATGGCTCACCACGTTCCAGCGCGGCGGCAAGACACTGCCGCCGGATCGGGCAATCCCCGCAGAGCACCTTGGCGCGCTCCAAGTCGACGGGGGTCTCGGCGAACCACAGATCGGGATCCCCGACGTGGCACGGCAACACCGGCAGCTTCTCCTGGCGGACTGTCGATGTCGACATGTCCTGCTCACCTGCTTCCTGGTCGTATCGAGTTACGTATCGCTTCGGTGGGGATCCGGACCAGGAATCTTGGAGAAAAACAATGGCCACGGATCCTTTGACTTCGGGTCCGTGGCCAGTGGCTGTGTCTGGGAGCTTTCCTAGATGAAGCTCCTGTCCACGGACGCGATGGTCGGGGCGGCGTTGGCGCGGCGCTTACGCTGCGCCGCAATAGCGGCGGCCGCCCCGGCGGGGTGAGCGCCAAAAGCGGTATGCGCGGGCGGGGTCGCCACAAAAGCCTGGGGGGCGTGGGAGGACCACATGAGACGCGCAAAGCCGGCTACGCCATAGTCAGCGGTGCTGGAAATCATCGTCGGGCCCTCCTCTCGCAATCGTCGGCACAGACTGTCGGATTCGAGGCTAAACCCTAACACCATTTCGCCACAAGCGATTTTCTGACCTGGGGTTTTCGCGTGAGCGTCGGCGGCCGCCGCGTGGGACACCATGGCCGACCGCGCACCCGTAGCGTGAGGGGCATGGGGCAACTGCGCCCGCCGGGCACCCCGCACGGTGCGGGGCAGATGGCACATGGTTTCCGCATCGAGGCACACACCCACGATGACGGACAATTGGTGTACGCCGCCTCGGGCTTGCTGGCCACCACCACCGAGTTGGGCACCTGGGTGGCACCCGCGAACCGCCTGACCTGGACACCGCCCGGATTCGCCCACTCCCACCGGTTCTACGGCACAACCGACGTCCGGCTGGTGGTCATCCCCGCCGAGCTGTGCGCCGAGCTCGCCGCGACTCCCGGCGTATTCAGCGTGAATCCTCTTCTGCGCGAAGCTCTTCTGTCGCTCACCAGTCGGCAAGACGACAGATCCGACGCCTACCGACGACTACGCGCGGTGGTGATCGACGAAATCACCGACACCCCCGATCAGTCCCTGCACCTGCCCGAACCCCGCGACGACCGACTGCGCGCCGTCACCGAGATACTGCGCGCCGACCCGAGCCAGACCACAACGCTGGCCGAACTGGGTCGGCAGACCGGCGCCAGCGCCCGCACCCTGACCCGCCTCTTCCGCGATGAGCTTGGCATGAGCTTCCACCGCTGGCGCACCGTTCTGCGTGTTCACCACGCACTGGTCCACCTCGGTGCTGGAGCATCGGTCACCGGCACCGCGTTCGCCTGCGGATGGTCCAATCCCGCCAGTTTCATCGAGGCGTTCACCGCCATCGTCGGCGAGACCCCGGGCCGCTACCAGTCCGGCCTGAGCCGCATCCGCAGCGGGTCGGCGGATCAACGTGGCGACTTTCCGGTATCCGCTGGCCACTTATCGGTGGGCGGCCGCGACGGCTCACACCACAGTGGAGGACATGGATGACACAGAACGCGCGGCCGTTGGGATCATCGGCGCTGGGGTAGCCGGCCTCACACTTGCGAACATGTTGCTACGCAACGGCATTGCTTGCATCATCGTCGAGAGGCACAGCCGCGACCAGGTCGAGCACCGACAACGCGCCGGCGCCCTCGACGGCGCCGCCGTCGAGGTGTTGACCACGTGGGGGCTCGACGACGTCATCGAGGGCCAACCGGTCACCACCGCGGGGACCGGCGGAGCACCGCTGCGCATCGACGGCCAGCCACGACCGTGGTTAGCCGGCGACGAGGTCGGCGCTGACGGGGTGTTCTGCCCGCAGCAGGTGCTGGTCCGCAACTTGATCACCGCCTTTCTGCGCGACGGCGGAGACCTCCGTTTCGACGCCGACCAGGTTCACCTCGACCTTGACGGTGTGCACCCGCGACTGCACTACCGCGATGCGGGCGGTGCACCGCACACCATCGACTGCGACTACATCGCCGGCTGCGACGGAGACCGCGGGGTCAGTAGAAGGTCCATCCCACCCGGAGCGGTAACCAGCTACTGCCACGAGCACGGCTACGCGTGGCTGGCCATGCTCGCCGAGATTCCCGCCGACCCGCCCGCCGTCATGGCCATCCACGATCGCGGCTTCTCGGCGCAGATCACCAGGGGCCCCAACGCCAGTCGGCTCTACCTGCAATGCCTACTCACCGACACCATTGATCAGTGGCCCGACGACCGCGTCTGGAACGAACTCGAGACCCGGTTCGGCACACCATTGCCCACCCGCCCACCGATCACCGACAAGCAGATCGTGCCGATCCGCAGTGTGGTGCACGCTCCCATGAGCTATCGAAGACTGTTCCTGCTCGGGGACGCCGCCCACATCGTGTCGCCGATGAGCGCCAAAGGAATGAGCCTTGCCCTGCACGACGCCGACGTCTTCGCCCGGGCTGTCATGGCGCACATCCACGACCACGACCCGAGCCTGCTCCACAGTTACTCCCCGACGTGCCTATCCCACATCTGGAACGCCCAGATCTCGGCGATGTGGATCACCGAGGTGATGCACAATGCCGGCGACGCCAGCTATGCGGGCGAGTTCCGCCGACAGCTGGCCCGCGCGGAGTTGGACCGGATGATCGCCGGATGATCCACGACCCGGCCGGTCGCCGCATCGCCGGTCCTGACAAACTAGGCGTCATGGCACAGATAACCCTGCGTGGAAACCCGATCAACACCGTCGGAGAGCTGCCCGCCGTCGGCGACCAAGCCCCCGAGTTCAGCTTGACCGGAACCGATCTCGGCGCCGTGGACAGCGGCCAGTTCAGCGGTAAGGCGTTGGTGCTCAACATCTTTCCGTCGGTCGACACCCCGGTGTGCGCCACCAGCGTGCGGACGTTCAATGAGCGCGCCGCCGCCACCGGCGTCCCGGTGGTGTGCGTGTCCAAGGATCTGCCGTTCGCGCTGAAGCGGTTCTGCGGCGCCGAGGGCATCGAGAACGTCGTCTCGGCGTCGGCGTTCCGCAGCAGCTTCGGCGAGGACTACGGCATCACCATCGCCGACGGTCCGATGGCCGGACTGCTCGGCCGCGCCGTCATCGTCGTCGGCGCGGACGGCAAGGTCACCTACACCGAACTCGTGCCCGAGATCGGCGCCGAGCCGGATTACGAAGCCGCACTGGCCGCGGTGAGCTGACCGCTGCGACATCCACCGCACGAGGATGCCGATGCGGCATCCTCGTGCGGTGACGTGGTGGCCCCCGACCTCTTCTGCGTCACGCCCCGGCACTGCCGGCAGCTCCTGAAACACATTCGATTTCAGTATGAGTCGCGTGACCTGCACGGGTGGTGTTGACGTCAACACCCCGCATCGACCACGGGCCTGAAGCAGGCCAAATCTGCCGCGCAACGCGGTTCTTCCTCGACTTGCCCCTCGACGCGCGTAACCTGGTGAACATTAGGTGAACGAGAGGGTGCTCAACGATGAACGAATGGCGAATTGCCCGTATTGGCGCAGTGCTGGCCGCGTCTGCGGTGATCTCACTCGGTGGCCTCCCCGTCGCGACAGCCTGGGCCGACGGCGAATCGGGCGCGGTGACGGGAGCCGGCTTCGGGCCTACGCTCGGGGTCGGTGACGCATCGAGCTACACCGGAAACTCCACCTCCAACGATCTGTGCGGCGGACCGCTGCCGAATTCCGGCGGCTCCATCACCGAGAACTGCGCAGGTGCTTCACTCGGCGTCGGCGACGCGTCGAGCTACACCGGCGCCGCCACACTCAACAGCTCAGGTGGCACCGCAAGCCTCGGCGTCGGCGACGTCAACAGCTACACCGGCCAGGGCAGCCCGGGAATCGCGCAGAACGGCACCAACTCGACCAGCAGGACGGTGAACTTCGGCCCCGGTCACCCGTGAGCTGACCGGACGATCACCGTCGGGCGCGCACCAGCTCGAGCACGTCGGACCCGAACTGTTCGAGCTTGCGCGCGCCGATGCCCGGGATAGCCACCAGCGCGGCGTCGTCGGTGGGTAGCGACTCGGCGATGGCGATCAACGTGTTGTCGGTGAACACCACATAGGCGGGAACCTTCAGCTCCTTCGCGATGCGCAGTCGCCAGTCCTTGAGTTGGGCCAGCAGTTCGTCGTCGACGTCGACTGAGCAGGTTTCGCAGCGGCGCAACATGATCGACGTAGCGGTGGTCAGCACCGCGTTGCACACCCGACACCGCGGGGTGGCGCCCTTCTGCCGCCGGGGCTTGTTCGGCGACGGTTCGGCCTGGGTCTGCGGTGCGATGCCGTTCAGAAACCGGGAGGGGCGTCTGCCCTGCCGGCCGCCGGGGGTGCGGGCCAACGCCCAGCTGAGCTCCAAATGCACCCGAGCCCGGGTGATTCCGACGTAGAGCAGGCGCCGCTCCTCCTCCACCGCCTCACTGTCGGGCCCATGAGCCAGCGCATGCGAGATCGGCAGGGTCCCGTCGGCCAGGCCGACCAGGAACACCGCATCCCACTCCAGACCCTTGGCAGCGTGTAACGAGGCCAGCGTCACACCCTGCACCACCGGTGGATGGCGGGCATCGGCGCGGACTCTGAGTTCGGCGACCAACGCGGACAGGTCGAGCTGCGGCCGGGCCGCCACCTCGTCGTCGACAAGGTCGACCAGGGCGGTCAGCGCTTCCCAGCGCTCGCGGGCCTTGGTGCCCTGCGGTGGTTCAGCGGTCAGGCCCAGTGGCTCGAGGACATTGCGCACCACCTCCGGCAGGTCACCTTCGGAACCGCGCTCGGCGGCGCGCTGCAGCGCCAACAGCGATTGGCGGATCTCCTGACGGCTGAAGAACCCCTCCCCACCACGGACCTGGAACGGGACGCCCGCCTCGGTGAGCGCTTCCTCATACGCCTCGGACTGTGCGTTGATGCGGTAGAGCACTGCGATTTCGGCTGGCGCCGTACCGGATTCGACAAGGCGCTTGATCGAGCGGGCCACCGCGGCAGCCTCGGCGACCTCGTCGGGATGCTCGTGGAACGTCGGCGACGGGCCCGGGTCACGCTGACCGATCAGGTGCAGTTTGCTGCCCGCCACCCGGCCGCGGGCCGCGGCGATCACCCGGTTGGCCAACGACACCACCTGCGGCGTGGAGCGATAGTCGCGCTCCAGCCGGACCACCGTCGCATCCGGGAACCGCCGGGAGAAGTCGAGCAGGTAGCGCGGGGAGGCACCGGTGAACGAGTAGATGGTCTGGTTGGCGTCCCCGACGACGGTCAGGTCGTCGCGTTCACCGAGCCACGCGCCGAGCACCCGCTGCTGCAGCGGGGTGACGTCCTGATATTCGTCGACCACGAAACATCGATATCGATCCCGGAATTCGGCGGCGACCGCCGCATCGTTCTCGATCGCAGCGGCGGTGTGCAGCAGCAGGTCGTCGAAATCCAGCAGCGCCACCCCGTCCCGGTTGGCCTTGAGTTTCTCGTAACCGGCATAGACGGCGGCAACCTTCTCGGCGTCCAGCGGGATGTCGCGAGCTTCCTTGGCCACCGCGGCGGCATAGCCCTCCGGGCTGATCAACGACGCCTTGGCCCACTCGATTTCGCCGGCGAGATCGCGGACGTCGTCGGTGCTGACCTGCAATCGCGACCGGCTGGCGGCCTGCGCGACGACAGAGAACTTGGTATCCAGCAGCTGCCAACCGGTATCGCCCACCACCCGCGGCCAGAAATACTGCAACTGCCGGCGGGCGGCGGCGTGAAACGTCAAGGCCTGCACCGAGGCAACCGGCACACCGGTGCCGTCGGCGGCGTCCATCGCCCGCAGCCGCGACCGCATCTCACCGGCCGCCCGTGAGGTGAACGTGACGGCCAGCACCTGGCCGGCGGCGACATGACCGTTGGACACCAGATGCGCGATGCGATGGGTGATGGTGCGCGTCTTTCCCGTGCCGGCGCCGGCGAGCACACACAACGGCCCGCGGGCGGCCAGCACGGCTTCGCGCTGTTCGTCGTCGAGGCCGGTCAGATTGTCGACGGTCACCGGCATGGCCTCCATCTTGTCAGGGCACGGTGACATTTCTCGTCGAGCGCCGCGCCGGTCGCGGGCATGAACACCGGCTCGGCTAGGTTGAAGGACTTATGAGTGACTCTGCTGCCCAGCTCACGATGTACAGCACCGTGTGGTGCGGCTACTGCCGTCGCCTCAAGACCCAGCTGAAATCGGCGGGTATCGCATTCGCCGAAGTCGACATCGAGCACGATCCGGCCGCTGCCGAGTTCGTGATGTCGGTTAACGACGGCAACCAGACAGTGCCGACGGTCAAGTTCGCGGACGGCAGCGCATTGACCAACCCAAGCCTCAAAGAGGTCCAGGCCAAGCTCGCGTCGGTCTAGTCGGCGCCGAGATCGACGAAACGCAGCGTTCTTCTCGAATTTTCGCTGCCAATCGTCGATTTGGGCGTCAGGGGGCCCACGCCCAGGATTCGATGATCTCCCGGGCGATCGAGATCGACCCCGGCAACAGCAGCCGCGAGGTGGAATCGCTGTTCCAATCCCCGTGTTCGAGGGCTTCGCGCACCTCGGCACGGGTGAACCAAGCCGCCTCGGCGATCTCGCCGTCGTGGAAGACGAACTCCTGCTCGGGGTCGCCGACCGCATGGAAGCCCACCATCAGCGACCGCGGGAACGGCCACGGCTGACTCCCCAGGTACTCGACGTCGGTGACGGCCAGCCCGATCTCCTCGGCGACCTCGCGCACCACACACGTCTCGAACGACTCGCCGGCCTCGACGAACCCGGCGACCAGAGAGAACAACCGCTGCGGCCAGTTCGTCTGACGAGCCAGCACCGCACGGTCGTGGCCGTCGTGCACCAACACGATGATGGCCGGGTCGATGCGGGGAAACTCCTCGTGGCCGGTGAGCGGATTGACCCGCGACCAGCCGGCCTTGACCGCCCGGGTCGGCGAACCGTCCACCGCGCTGTAGCGGGCGTGGTCGTGCCAGTTGAGCAGCGCCAGCGCCGAGGCCACCAACTGGGCGCTGGCGTCGTCAAGCTGACCGCCGCGACGCAGATCGGACACTTCGGCATCGCCGTCGGCGGGCGCCTCCAGCGCGGCCCGCACTCCCCACACGTGCCGGCCGTCGGGCAGCCGGCCCAAGAACACGGCGTCGGTCGGCGGTGTGTCGGCCAGGGCGGCGGCCGCATTCAGCACGACGCGCCCGTCGGCGACCAGAACCTGATTGCGGTGGTCGACGCGCAACAACGCCGCGTCGACCCAGCCGGCGATCGCGGCGTCGATATCGGTGCGCAGATGATCCGCGCGGTCGGCGCCCACCCGCGACAGCAGCGGCACGTTGCGTAGCCGGAATGGCACGGCGCTCACTCCCCGGCGGTACGCACGTAGAGCAGCCGGTCGGTGGTCTCCAGGGCGTCGACGTCAGGATCGTCGACCCGCAGCAGCTTCCCGCCCCGCACCACACCGAGGACGAGGTCGGGCAGGTGGCGCGGCGAACCGCCCACCTCCTTGTGCTCGACCTCCCGCTCGGCGATCGCGAAGCCGGCGTCCGGGGTCAGCAGATCCTCGATCATCTCCACGACACTCGGGGTGCTGGTGGCGATGCCCAACAAACGCCCGGCGGTCTCCGAGGACACCACCACCGAATCCGCGCCGGACTGGCGCAGCAGATGCTGATTCTCGGCCTCCCGCACCGAGGCGATGATCTTGGCCTTCGGAGCCAGCTCGCGGGCGGTCAGCGTGACCAGCACGGCGGTCGGGTCACTGTTGGTGGCCACGATGATCGAGTTCGCGTGCTGGGCGCCGGCCAGCCGCAGCACGTCGGACTTGTTGGCGTCGCCGCGCACGGTGACCAGTCCTGCCGCGTTGGCCCGGTCCAGTGACGCCTGATCGGTGTCGACGACGACGATGTCGGCGGGAGCGACGCCGTCCCCGATCATCGCGGCCACCGCGGTGCGGCCCTTCGTCCCATAACCGATGACGACGGTGTGGTTGCGCACGCTGTTCCTCCAACGCTGAATCTTGAGTGCCTGCCGCGACGCCGTGGTCAGGGTTTCGACGGTGGTACCGACCAGCACGATCAGGAATGCCACCCGCAGCGGCGTGATGACCAGGACATTCACCAGGCGGGCGGTCTCGGTGAACGGCGTGATGTCGCCGTAGCCGGTGGTCGACAACGACACCGTGGCGTAGTACAGGCAGTCCAGGAACGTCAGTGGGCCCTCGCGCACGTCGCGGTAGCCGTCACGGTCGAGGTAGACGATCACCACCGCGGCGAACAACGCGGTCAGGGCGTAGATCAGCCGGCGGGCGATGCGCCGGCCCGGGCTGACGAACTTCTCCGGGATGTGCAGGTAGTCGACGAGCGCACTGTCCGGCTTGGCCGCCAGGTTCTCGTCGATCGCCTCGAGCCTGCGCCGCAACCTACCCTTGGCCACGCGACTCCGTCATCGTGCCCAATCTCGCCCGGCGTCCCACCACACGAGCATTATGTACCCATGCCGACGACGACGACCGAACCCGCACGCACCGCCAGCCAATTGCCCGCCTACCGGACCGCCGCGATGCTGATCGGCATCGGCGTGGGCCACTTCGTGGCTCCCAAGCCGTTCGACACGATCGTGCCCGCCGAACTGCCGGGCGACCCGCGGTTCTACACCTACGCCTCCGGGGTGGCCGAAGTGGGCATCGGCACCATGCTGCTGGTGCCGCGCACCCGTCGCGCCGGTGCGCTGGCGGCGATCGCGCTGTACCTGGCGGTGTTCCCGGCCAACGTCAACATGGTCCGGCTGTGGTGGGGCAAGCCGTTGCCGATGAAACTGGCCGCGCTCGCCCGCCTGCCCCTGCAACTGCCGATGATCGCCCAGGCGGTCGCGATCAGGCGCAACGCTCCGCGCTACTAGCGGCGGCCAGCAGCGCCTCCAATTCCGCTGGGCCGGGCAGGTTTCCCGGCGCCACGGTGGCGCCCGCCCGCACATAGTGGAAAGCGGCGCGAACCTCGGACTCGGGCCGGCCGGTGAGCGCCGCCCAGGCCAGCCGGTAGACCGCGAGCTGGACGGCGGCATGCTTCTTCGCGTCTTCGTCGGCCGGCGGCTCGCCGGTCTTCCAGTCGACCACGGTCATGCCGCCGTCGGCGTCGGCGAACACCGCGTCGATGCGGCCACGCACGACGGTGTCCCCGATCGCCATCTCGAACGGCACCTCGACGTCCACCGGCGTGCGCGCCGCCCACGGCGAAGCGGTGAAGGCCGCCTGCAGGCGCGACAGCTCCGCGGTCTCGGCGGCGACCCCGTCGACGGCGCCGGGCAGGTCATCGAGGTCGAAAAGCCGCTCGGCGCCGTAGAACCGCTGCACCCACTCGTGGAACGCAGTACCGAGAATGGCGTGCGGATCGGGGCGTGACGGCAGCCGCCGGGTGAGCCGGCGCAGCGCGGCCGGGTCGCGGTCCAATTCAACCAGCGCGCTGACCGAGAGGCGGCCTGGCCGCGCGAGCGGCGGCGGTGCGGCGGTGCGGGCCCGCTCGGCGAGCAGCGCGTCGACATCGGCGACCCAGCCCTCGGGATCGGTGGAGCTGTCCGGGACCGACCCGGCCATCGCCGCCCGCACCAGTGCGGCGCCCCGCTCGACGTCGCCGCGACCGTGACCGAGCGGATCGGCGGGCCAGATCGCCTCACGAACGCTGTCCCGCAGCGGGTTTCGTTCCCCATCAGCCGGCGGCGGGGCCCATTGTTCGATCTCGCCGCAGGGTTGGCCCGCCTCGGCCGCCGCGTCGATGATGTCCTTGACCTCACGCAGGAAGTCCGACGGCCCGCGCGGCTTGGACTCGGTGGCTCCCCAGTGGTGGCCGGACAGCAGCAGGGTGTCCTCGGCTCTGGTGATCGCGACGTACAACAGCCGGCGTTCCTCGTCGAGACGCCGCTGCTCCAACTGATCACGGTGCGCCATGATGGTGTCCGACAAGGCTTTTCGGTCACCTACCGCGGAGGTGTCCAGCACCGGAACGCCGTGCAGGCCCGCGTCTGCGCGATCCCCCCGTAACAGCGGCGGCAGATCGGCGGGATCGGTCAGCCAGGTGCGCTTGGAGGCGGTGGAGGGAAATACCCGCGCCGACAGGTGCGGCACCGCCACCACCTCCCATTCCAGGCCCTTGGCGGCGTGCACGGTCAACACCTGCACGCGACCGCTCGCCACGCTGACCTCCGCCGGCGCCAGACCGTTCTCCACCACTGCGGCGGCGTCCAGATACGCCAGCAGGCCGTCAACACCGACGCCGACCCCGGGACGCTGCGCGTAGCCGGCCACCACGTCGGCGAACCTGTCGAGGTGCTCGGTGCCGGTCCACCCCGCGACCACCGGACGAGCCGCACGCACCTCGACGTCCACACCGAGTACGCGCCGCACCTCGGCTACCAACTCGGGGACGGGATGCCCCAACAGTGTTCGCAGCCTTGCCAACTCACCGGCCAGATCGGTGATCCGCCGGTATCCGTCCGCCGAGTACGCGCTGGCGGGGCCGGGATCGGCCAAGGCATCGGCCAGGCTCGCCGCGTCCGCGTCGGGAGCGATCGCCGCGATGATCTGCTCGGCGGTGGCCGCGGCCGGGCGGGAGCCATCGAGAGTGACCGCCCGCCGCCACAGCGCAGCGAGATCGCGCGCACCCAGCCGCCACCGCGGTCCGGTGAGTACCCGCATCGCGGCCGCGCCCGCAGCCGGGTCGGCAACCAGCCGCACCATCGCCACCACTTCGGCGACCTCGGGGATCGACAACAACCCGGCCAAACCCACCACCTCGACTGGAACCCCGCGAGCGCCCAGCGCCTCGGCGATCGGGCCGGCGTCGGCATTGCGACGCACCAGCACCGCGGCCGTCGGCGGCGGGTCGCCCGCATCCGCGGCGGCGGCGTAGCGCCCGGCGATGTGGTCAGCCAGCCAGTCCCGCTCGGCGGCCACATCGGTGAGCAACGCGCAGCGCACCGTGCCGGGCTCGGCCCCCGGACGTGGCCGCAGGGCACGCACCGCCACCGATCGGCGTCGCGCCTCGGCTGACACGGCGTTGGCGATGTGCAACGTGCTCGGCGGGTTGCGCCAGCTGGTCCGCAGCTCCAGCGTCGGGGCCGGGGAACCGTCGGCGCGCGGGAAATCCGTGGTGAACCGGGGCAGGTTGGTGGCCGACGCACCGCGCCACCCGTAGATGGACTGGATCGGATCCCCCACCGCGGTGAGCGCCAGACCCTCGTCGGCACCGCTGCCGAACAACGACGACAGCGCGATGCGCTGGGCATGGCCGGTGTCCTGGTATTCGTCGAGCAACACCACCCGGAACCGCTGCCGCAGCTGCGCACCCACCTGCGGACAGGCTGACGCCAGCCGGGCCGCGGCCGACATCTGCGAGCCGAAGTCCATGACCTTCTCGGCGCGCATCCGTTGGTGCAGGGCGTCGATGAGCGGCACCAGCGCGGTGCGCTCGGTCTGGGTGGCCAACATGCCCAGCAACCACTGGCTCGGTCCGCGGTCACGCTGGTAGCGACCGGCCGGCAGGTTGAACACCAGCCGCTCGAGTTCGAGGTGGGTGTCCAGCAGCTGCTCGGTGTCGACCAGGTGCTCGGCCAGTTCACCGGAGAGCCGCAGCACCATCGCGGTGATGCCGGCCGGATCCTTCTCGGTGCGCAGCGGACCGGGGTAGGCGCTGACCACCTCGAAGGCCAGCTGCCACAGTTCGGTTTCCGACAGCAGCCGGGCGTCGGGTTCCACGGGCAGCAGCGGCCCGAACTCACGCAGCAGCGTGCCGGCGAACGCGTGATAGGTGCTCACTGTCGGGGCGCCCGGTGCCGCAGCGCCGCCCAGGTGACCGGCCAACCGGGCCAGCCGGGAGCGCACCCGGCGCAGCAGCTGCCCGGCAGCCTTGCGGGTGAACGTCAGTCCGAGCACCTGCCCGGGGTCGGCGAATCCGTTGGCCACCAGCCATACCACCCGGGCGGCCATGGTCTCGGTCTTGCCCGCCCCGGCCCCGGCGATGACGACCAGCGGTCCCGGCGGGGCGCAGATCACCGCCGCCTGCTCATCGGTAGGCGTCGGAAGACCAAGCGCCTCAGCGAGTTCCGCGGGCGTGTAGGTCATGACGGCTCCGTTCGTGGTGCGGTGTGCGCCGGGCAGCCCGGGCGCATCGGGCAGTGCACGCAGCCGTCGTTGACCCGGGCGACGAACTGCGGCCCCGCGGTGGCGGCGGCGGCCTGCTGGACGGTCTGCCGCCATTCGTCACGGCTTTCCGGGGTGAGGGCGGACTGTTCGCGTTCGGTGGCGCCGGAGGCAGCAGGCTTGCCGACGTAGACCAGTCGACCGCCGCCGGGCTGGTCGCCCTCGCGCAACGCCCCCTCGGTGATGGCCAACTGGTAGAGGCCGAGCTGGGCGTGACGCTGCGCTTCGTCCTTGGTCGCCGGACTCTTGCCGGTCTTGACGTCGACGATCACCAGCCGGCCCTCGGCGTCGCGTTCCAGCCGGTCGACCCGCCCGCGCACCCGCACCCCCGGCAGCTGGTCGCCGGGCTCGGCAAGGGTGCCGTCGACCTCGACCTCGGTGCCGATCTCGGTGAGTTCGTGTCGCGTCGCCGAACGCCACGCCACGAACGCCTCCAGCATCGCCCGATGCCGCTCGAGTTCATTGTCGGCATACCACGGCGAATCGAACGGTAGTGTGCCCCAGATTTTCTCAAGGTCCGCGATCAGCTTCTCGACGCCGCTGCCGGCATCGGCAACCAACGCATGCACAACCGAACCGAGGGCCGAGCGCAACTGCCGGCGATCGCCGCCGCCGTGGCGCTCGGCAAGCCAGCGCAACGGGCAGTCGGACAGCGTCTGCAAGGTGGACGGACTGACGGTCACGGTGTGCTCCGGACCGCTCCACAGCGGTTCCTCCGTGCTCAGCGCTGTCATGCCGTACCACTGCGCCGGATCAGCACCGGGCACGCCTTCGGCGGCCAGACGGGCCAGTTGCGCTGCGGCGGTGGCACGTTCACCGTCACCCACCGCCCCCTCGGGTGCACACACCACCGCCCGCAACCGTCCGACCACCGCCGCGGGTGACAGCACCGGCGGCGCGACCACCGGCTGGCCGGCCGCATCGCCACCCGCGCCGTCGGAGGCCGCGTATCCGGCGAGCTCGGCGACGAACGGCGACGGCAGCGCCGCATCGTCACCAGCATCGCTGTCCACCGCGGTGATCAGCAGTCGCCGTCGCGCCCGGCCCATCGCGGCGATCAGCAGCCGGCGTTCCTCGGCCAGCAGCGGAGCCCGCGCCGAGACGTCGTCGCCCAGACCGTCGAGCACGTCAAGCAGCCGCTGCGTGCCCAGCACCCCGCCGCGCGGAGTGGTGTTGGGCCACAGACCGTCCTGCAGTCCGGCGATCACCACCAGGTCCCACTCCCGCTCCAACGCGGCGTGCGGGCTGAGCACCGCGACCGTCTCGGCCGGTACCGCGCTGTCGGTACCGGCCGGCGGAAGTTGCAGGGCGCCAACATGATCCAGAAAGCCCACCAGCGAGGCGCCGGTGGTGCGCGAGACGTAGTCGGCGGCGATGTCGAACAGAGCGGTGACGGCGCCGAGATTGCGGTCGGCCAGTGCACCCTCGGTGCCGCCCCGCTCAGCGGCCGCCAGCCAACGCCGTTGCAGCCCACTGCGCTCCCAGGCCTGCCACAGCGTGTAGCGAGGGTCACGGTGGCGGTGCTCGCCGCGGGCGGCCGCCGTCAAGACCGCGCGCACTCGGTTGACCGGGCGGGCAAGCGTGGCAGGCAGGTCGACCGGCTTCTCCTCGGTCAGGGCAGCGACCAGTAACGTGCCGAAATCGTCGTCGCCGCCCCGGCGCAGCGCGCGGCGCAGCTGACGCAGGGACACCGGGTCGACCCGGCCGATCGGCCCGGTCAACAGGGCCAGCGCCTGGTCACCGTCCAGCCCACGGGCGGTGGCAGCGAGCACGGTCAGCAGGGCGTGCGCCGCCGGCTGATCGCTGATCGCTCCGCCCAGGTGTGGAGTCGCGACGGGTACCCCGGCGACGGCCAGCGCGCGCGGCAGCGCGGCGGCCGCCGACACCGAGCGGACGATCACCGCCAGCTGGGACCAGGGCACCCCGTCGACCAGGTGGGCTCGCCGCAGGGTGTCGGCGATCAGCGCAGACTCGGCATAGGCCGAACCGGCGACCTTGACGATGACCGACCCGTCCTGGGCGCCGTTGCCGTCCAGGCCCCGCCACGCGGTGGCGCCGGGCAGGCCACCGGCGATGCCGCCGATCGCCCGGGCCACCGCCGTCGAGCAGCGGTGCGAACGGGTCAGCTCGACCGTCGGGACGTCGGCCGACGTGAGCAACGCCGGATCCGCGCCGCGGAAGCCGAAAACCGCCTGATTGGGGTCGCCGGCCAGCAATGTGAGCTCGGCACCCGCGGCCAGCAGCCGGACCAGACGCGCCGCCTGCGGATCGAGATGCTGGGCGTCGTCGACCAACAGCAGGCGGGTGCGGGACCGCTCGGTGGCCAGCAGATCGGGATCGCAGGCCAGTGCCTCCAGCGCGGCACCGACCAGTTCGGCGGCCCCCAGCGCGGGCACCGTGGCCTGCGGCGCCGCAGTCCCGACCGCGGCGCGCAGCAGCATCACCTGCTCGTACTGCTGGGCGAATCGCCCAGCCGCAACCCACTCCGGCCGCCCGGACAGCCGGCCGATGCGCTGCAGCTGTAGCGGGTCCACGCCGCGCTCGGCGCAGCGGGCCAACAGATCACGCAACTCGGTCGCGAACCCGGCGGTGGTCAGCGCCGGGCGCAGTTGGTCCGGCCAACGCGACGCCGCCGCGGCGCCGTCTTCCACGTCACCGGCCAGCAGCTCCCGGATGATGCCGTCCTGCTCGGCGCCGGTCACCAGCCGCGGCGGCGGATCCCCGGCGCGCGCCGCGGCCTGCCGCAGCACCGCGAAGGCGTAGCTGTGGACCGATCGGACCAGCGGCTCGCGGACCACCGCACGGCACGGCTCCGGCGAACGCGCCGCCAACAGCTCGGCGGTGAGCTTGCTGCGGGTGGCAGCGGCCAGCCGGCCCGAACCGGTCAGCAGCAGAACCGATTCCGGATCGGTCCCGGCGGCGATGTGTGCAGCGGCCGCCGCCACCAGCAGGCTGGATTTGCCGGTGCCCGGCCCGCCGACCACCCGGACCGTGCCGCGCAGCCCGGGACGCAGCAGGTCGCTCGACTGCGGCTGCGGGCTCAGACGGGCCGGTGTGGTCATGACGGGCATGACATCACGACGGTCCGACAAGTTCGGTTTCCCGAGTCAGCTGGCAGCATGAAGCTCGTGACCCACCCTCTCCACCACCACCGCTACGGCCCACCCGGCCCGGTACAGATCCTGGCCATCCACGGGCTGACCGGCCACGGTCGCCGGTGGCACACGTTGTCCACCGTGCATCTGCCCGAATTCGCCGTCGCCGCACCCGATCTGATCGGCCACGGCCGCTCCTCGTGGGCAGCGCCCTGGACGATCGATGCCAATGTGGCCGCCCTGGCAACCCTGGTGGAGAACGAAGCCGACGGCCCGGTGCTGGTGGTCGGTCATTCCTTCGGCGGGGCGATCGCCCTGCACCTGGCGGCCGCCTGCCCCGATCTGGTGTCCGGTTTGGTGCTGCTGGATCCGGCGACCGGCCTGGACGGACAGTGGATGCGGGAGATCGCCGACGCGATGCTGGCCTCGCCGGACTACACCGACCGCGACGAGGCCCGCACCGAGAAACTCACCGGCTCGTGGGCCGATGTGTCACCCGCCGAGCTCGACGCCGACCTCGACGAGCACCTCGTCGCCCTGCCCAACGGCCGCTACGGCTGGCGGATCAGCCTGCCGGCCATGATGTCGTACTGGAGTGAACTGGCCCGCGACATCGCGATGCCGCGCAAGGGCACCCCGACCACATTGGTGCGGGCGGAATGGACGGCGCCGCCCTACGTCAGCGAGGAATTGATCGACCAGCTCTCCGGCCACCTCGGCGCCGACTTCACATTGCTCGACTTCGCGTGCCAGCACATGGTTCCGCACGCCAAACCGGCCGAGACGGCCATCGTCATCCGGGACATGCTCGGAGCCCGCTAGCGATGGCGCCGATCACCGACGACCAGGTGGAGCTGGTGCGCAGACTGGTCGCGGCCATCCCGCCCGGCCGGGTCGCCACCTACGGCGACATCGCCTCGGCGGCAGAGCTTTCCAGCCCCCGCATCGTCGGCTGGATCATGCGCACCGACTCCTCGGATCTGCCCTGGCATCGGGTGATCACCGCGTCCGGGCGTCCGGCCGCCCACCTGGCCACACGCCAGCTCGAGCTGCTGCGCGCCGAGGGCGTGCTGGCCGACGACGGGCGAGTGGACCTGGCCCGCGCCCGCCACCGGTTCTAGAGGACCAGCCGGATCAGCGCCGCGGTCCGGGCCAGGCCGGGGAACGCGGCCGCCGTCGACCGGGGATGCAGGGCATGCACGGCCAGCCGGAACATCAAGGCGCGCAGCAACATCTGCGGCCACTCCGGCAGCGCCTCCCAGCGCTCGATCAGCCCGTCGTCGGCTTCGCCCCAGGCGAGTGCGTCGACGACGACCACCCCGGCCGCCCAGGAGGCCGGCCGCCAGTAGGGGGTGATGTCGGTAATGCCGGGAGCGGCGGTCCCGGCGAACAACACCGTCCCATAGAGGTCGCCGTGGACCAGCTGGTTGGGGCTCTTGGTGGGCCTGCGCAACCCGGCGAGCTGGTTAAGCAGATCCACCGAGCGTTCACCGTCGGCCGAACCCGGCGACACCACCGCCCCGGGGGGCAGGGAGTGCAATGGACGTTCCTCCCAGGCGGCACGGTCGGCCGCGATGAACACGTCGACATCGCTCCACGGCGCCACCGGCGCCTGGGTCAGAAATCGTGGTCGCTCGAGTTTGGCGGTGGCCTCATGCAGCCGCACACCCGCCGAGACCACCTCGTCGTGGCGCGGCTCCGGAGTACCCGCCACGAATGTGTCTGCCCGCCAACCCGAGACCACGTAGCGCCCGTCGGTGGAGCGGACCGGACGGGCCAGCCGCACCCCGTCGACGAACAACGTCTCGCGCGCCTTGGCCGACCAGGCGGCGCGGGCATGATCGGCGATCACCGACAGCACGACCTCGCCGCAACGCCAGCCACCCTCCCAGCCGGCACCGAGCGGCTCGGGATCCTGGCCCTTGAGACCGAACGTCGCCAGGACATGCTCAGGCGGGCGCTCGTCAGTCACCCCGACAGCCTAAAGTGTCGGCACCCGTGCGAGCCGTCAGTACATCACCATGTCGGGCTCGAGTTGTCTGGCCCAGGCCACGATGCCACCCTGCAGATGCAGCGCATCGGAGAAGCCGGCCTTCTTGAGCACCGCCAGCGCCTCGGCCGAACGGACACCGGTCTTGCAGTACAACACCGGGATGCGGTCCTGCGGCAGCTTGGACAGACCCTCGCCGGATTCGATCACCGATTTGGGCACCAGCTCGGCGCCGGTGATGTGGTTGATCTCCCACTCCACCGGTTCGCGGACGTCGATCAACGCCACCTTCTTGCCGGAATCCAGCAGGTCGCGCAGCTCACGCGGGGTGAGGGTGGAATCCTGCGCGGCATCGGACGCGGCCTGCGACAACACCCCGCAGAACGCCTCGTAGTCGATGAGGCCGGTGATCCTCGGGGTCTGCGGGTCTTTGCGGATCCGGATCGTGCGGTAGGTCATGTCCAGGGCGTCGTACACCATCAGCCGACCCAGCAGCGTCTCGCCGATCCCGGTGATGAGCTTGATGGCCTCGGTACCCATGATCGAGGCGATCGACGCGCACAGGATGCCCAGCACTCCACCCTCGGCGCAGGACGGCACCATGCCCGGGGGCGGCGGCTCGGGATACAGGTCGCGATAGTTCAGCCCCAGCCCGTCGGGGGCGTCCTCCCAGAACACCGACGCCTGGCCCTCGAAACGGTAGATGGAACCCCACACATACGGCTTGTGCGCCAGCACCGCCGCGTCGTTGACCAGATAGCGGGTGGCGAAGTTGTCGGTCCCGTCGATGATCAGGTCGTACTGCTCGAACAGCTCGACGGCGTTGTCGGGCTCCAGCCGCATTTCATGCAGCCGCACCGTCACCAGCGGATTGACCTCCAACACCGAATCGCGGGCGCTTTCGGCCTTCGAGCGGCCGATGTCGGACTGGCCGTGGATGATCTGGCGCTGCAGGTTCGACTCGTCGACGACGTCGAACTCCACGATGCCGATGGTGCCGACCCCCGCGGCGGCCAGATACAGCAGGGTGGGCGAGCCCAGCCCACCCGCGCCGATCACCAACACCTTGGCGTTCTTGAGGCGCTTCTGCCCGTCCACCCCCAAGTCCGGAATGATCAGGTGGCGGCTGTAACGCGCCACCTCCTCGCGGGTGAGTTCGGCGGCTGGCTCGACCAGCGGCGGCAACGGTGACGACACCGGATACTCCTCGGGTTGCGACGTTCCCCACCTATCTCAGCAGGTAGGTACAGCAACGGCAAACATCCGCCGAACCTTCCCGACAAGCTGCATCGAGCGGTGACGCAGAGCTATCGATGCAGAACTCAGAGCGAGCCTGGGCGCCCCGCAGTCGCGCTGAGTTCTGAATCGATGGCTGCGAAGGCTTAGGCGATCGGGTACGGCCAGGGGTTGAACCGGCACGTCTTGCCGTCGGGTTTGACGTACTCGGGGTCGAAGCGCGAGGCGTCGTCGTCTGAGGTGGAGAACGTCTGCTGCATCATCACCGGCGCCAGTCCGCCGTTCTCGTCACACGGCTCGTGGTGCTGATAGCCGATCGCATGGCCCACCTCATGGTTGACCAGGTACTGCCGGTACGAGCCGATGTCGCCCTGGAATGGCACCGCACCGCGCACCCAGCGTGACTCGTTGATGAAGACCCTGGGCTGCGCGTCCGGTCCGTAGGCCGGGTTGTAGCAGGACGATTCGATCGGAATCTCGTATCCGCAGCCCTCGCGCACCGTCATCGGTGAGGTCAGCGACACCCGGAAATCCGGCTTGACGTCCGGGCTGCCGGCGTCGATGCGCTGGAAGGCGAACTGGGGATTGTGGATCCAGCTCTTCGGGTTGCTCAGCGTCTCGCTGACCATCCGGGCGAACCCCTCGTCACCACCGAACGGCGCGGTGTCGATCCCGTCTTCGACCTCGACGGTATAGGTGAACGTCTTGGCGGTGCCCTCGCCGACCTTCGGCGTGGTACCCGGCACGATGTGCCACGTCTTGGCGCCCGCCTCGGTGAACACCCCGCCGTCGGGCAGGATGCCGGTCGGCAGGTTGGCGTCGAACTCCGTCAGTCCGCGCGGCGGTGCACCGATGATCGACGTGCCGCTGGAGCCGATCGTCGGCGGACCCTGGACCGGGTCGTGGGCACTGCTGTGCGGTGCAGGCGCGGCGGTGCCGGTGATGGTCTGGTACAGCACGATCCCGGTTAGCACCACCAACACCGGCAGCGCGTAGGCGCGCCACCCGTAGGTGGAGACGAACCGCCCCAGCCAGGTCTGCTTGCGCCACTGGCGGCGCTGGTCCCGGTTGGATCGCACCCGGCCCGATTCCTCGGCCAAGGGGTCACGCTGGGCGCGCAGCGGCTCACGCCACTCGTTGCGCAGCACCGGCACACGACCGCCACCGCGGTGCCCCGGGTCGTAGGTCACCGACCCAGGATGGCACAACAGATGGATCGACGACTCCCGGCACGCCCGTACCGGTGCCCGCGCCCGCTACGGGCGAGTAACCGGCGGCGAGTAGTAGTGTCGGAGCGACGAGGCCGGGGGGCGCGTGCAGCGCCGCCCAGCCAGAACACCAGATTGAGGGCCCATGAGCGAACTCGCCGACACGGCCGAGCGGAAGTCCGCTCGAACGGCCAATGGCGACCGTCCCGGTAATCGGCGCGGCAGCCGACTCCCGCGTGACGAGCGACGGGGCCAACTCCTGGCCGCCGCCAGTGAAGTCTTCGTCGACCGCGGCTATCACGCCGCCGGCATGGACGAAATCGCCGACCGGGCGGGTGTGAGCAAACCCGTTCTCTACCAACACTTCGCGAGCAAGCTGGAGCTTTACCTGGCGGTGCTGCAACGGCACGTCGACAACCTGGTCTCGGGCGTGCGGCAGGCGCTGCGCACCACGACCGACAACCGCCAGCGGCTGCGTGCCGCGGTCCAGGCGTTCTTCGACTTCATCGAGCACGACGGCCAGGGCTACCGGCTGATCTTCGAGAACGACTACGTCACCGAGCCGCAGGTCGCCGCCCAGGTCAAGGTGGCCACCGAGGCGTGCACCGACGCGGTGTTCGACCTGATCAGCCGCGACTCCGGCCTGGATCCGCACCGCGCCAGGATGATCGCGGTGGGACTGGTGGGCATCAGCGTCGACTGCGCCCGCTACTGGCTGGACGCCGACCGCCCGGTCTCCAAGGAGGACGCGGTCGACGGGACGGTGCAGTTCGCCTGGGGCGGCCTGTCACACGTCCCGCTGACCCGCAACTAGCTGACGCCGGCAGCCGGTCCCGCGGCGATTCCGAACCCGACCCGGCGGACGTCGGCGACACCGATCTCGACGTAGGTGATCTTGCTGGTCTGCACCAGAAACCGGCGGCCCTTGTCGTCGGTGACGCTCAGCACGCCCGAGCTACCCTCCGACAACGCCGACGTCACCAGCTCTTCGATCTCGCTGGGCGTCTGCGAGCTGGTGAAGACGAGCTCACGAGGGCTGTCCGAGACACCGATCTTGACCTCCACGCTGCACCCTTCCGTTCGTCTACGCGATACCCAAGAAGGCTAGTGGACGCCCGACCACACGGTTGCGCCCAGCCGTTCGCGTTTAGCGAATAGGGCGTCAAGCTGGGGTAACAGCATGGCAACGAGCAGGCGCGGCGCGTCGTCGCCGCCAGGATGCGTTCATAGCCTTGGCCCGTGAGCGACAAGAAGCGCCGACAGCGGCTGGTGCAGTGGCCCCGGGTGGCCCTCACCACCGCCGGGGTGCTGGTGGCCGCATCCGCGACGACGTTCGTCGTTCGGACCGGTGATGCCGCCACCACGACCGCCGACACCGACGCGCCGAAGCGCACCGTGATCGCCACCCCCGGCCCGCTGACCTCCACCCCACCGGCCGCACCGGTCACGGTTACCGTTCCGGGCCTGCCGGTCGAGACGCCGGTGCTGCTGACACCGAGCACTCCCCCGCCGCGGCGCTGGCGCAACCTCTGGTCGACCCCCGCCAGGTCGAGTACACCGTCGCCGGCAACCAGCGCCCCGATGATCCGGTCACCATCGTCTACGCCGACGAAACCGGCGCGCTGCGCACGGTCGAGAATGTCGCGCTGCCCTGGACCATGACCGTCATCCCGACCGTGCCGGTCAACTACGTCACCGCCAGCAGCGGCGGCAGCCAGTTGAACTGCTGGATCACCGACGCCAACGGCGCCACTGTGGCCGCGCAGACCGACAACACCATCTCGGCGACCTGCAACCGCTAGCCGATCTCAGGCCAGGCCGAGCTGCTGCATCCGGTCGCTGTGCGTGCGCTGCAGACGATCGAAGAAGTCGGCGACCTGCCCGAGCCCACCGGGACCGGCCAGCACCAGATCGACCAGCTCGTCATGGTCGGCCAGCACGTACTGGGCCTGGGTGATCGCCTCGCCCAGCAGCCGGCGTGACCACAGCGCCAGCCGGCTGCGCTGCCGCCCGCTGGCGGTCACCGCTTGGCGGACCTCGGCCACGACGAACTGGGAATGACCGGTCTCGGAGAGCACGCCGCGCACCACCGCGGCCACCTCATCGGGCAGCACGTCGGCGATCTCCAGATAGAAGTCGGCCGCCAACGCGTCACCGACATAAGTCTTGACCAGCGCCTCCAGCCAGGTGCTGGGTGTGGTCAGCCGGTGATAGTTCTCCAGCGCCGAGGCGTAGCGCGTCATCGCCGGCACCACGTCGACACCGCGCGCCTGCAGGGCGTCGCGCAGCAGCTCGTAATGCGCCATCTCGGCGGCCGCCATGCTGGCCATATTGATCCGGCCGCGCAGGTCCGGCGCCATTCGCGCTTCCTCGGTCAGCCGGTAGAACGCCGCGACCTCGCCATAGGCCAGCAGGGCGAACAACTCGGTGACACCCGGATGATCGGCAGCGATTCGCGACGGCGACGCCGGGGCAGGCTGAGGGGCGGTCATGGCCGTCACTGTAGTCCCGGCCAGGGCGCCGATCAGTGCCGGAGACCGCGACCAGCTACAATGGAACCCGACGACCGCCGTGAGGCGTTGTCAAGGAAATGTGCGTGCACGCAGTGGGCCCGCCTCCCTCAGTGCAGGGCCCGGCGAATCGGCATCGACATGAAGACGCCGACTCCATTCCGAACGTCAGAACTCGTGCGCGCGTGACTACACCAACGAGGAACGACTTCGGAAGGCACAGCGCCCCAAGCATGACACCATTGACCACTCATCCCCAGATTTCATTCGCCCAGCTCGGAGTGCGTGACGAGATCGTCCGCGCCCTCGCCGAGAAGGGCATCGAGCACGCCTTCGCGATCCAGGAACTGACGCTGCCGATGGCGATGGCCGGCGACGATCTGATCGGCCAGGCCCGCACCGGCATGGGCAAGACCTTTGCCTTCGGTGTGCCGCTGCTGCACCGCATCACCACCGGCGCCGACACCCGCCCGCTCAACGGCACCCCCCGCGCGCTGGTTGTGGTTCCGACCCGCGAGCTGTGTCTGCAGGTGTTCGACGACCTCAAGGACGCGTCGAAGTACCTGCAGGCCGATGGCCGCAAGCTCAGCGTCGTCTCGATCTACGGCGGCCGCCCCTACGAGCCGCAGATCGAAGCGCTGCAGAAGGGCGCCGATGTCATCGTCGGGACGCCGGGCCGGCTGCTCGACCTCGCCCAGCAGGGCCACCTGCAGCTCGGCGGGCTGTCGGTGCTGGTCCTCGATGAGGCCGACGAGATGCTCGACCTGGGCTTCCTGCCCGACATCGAGCGCATTCTCAAGCTCACCCCGGACAACCGCCAGTCGATGCTGTTCTCGGCCACCATGCCGGGGCCGATCATCACGCTGGCCCGCACCTTCATGAACCAGCCGACCCACATCCGGGCCGAGTCGCCGCAGTCGTCGGCCACCCACGACACCACCGAGCAGTTCGTCTACCGCGCCCATGCGCTGGACAAGGTCGAGATGGTTGCGCGCATCCTGCAGGCCGAAGGCCGTGGCGCGACCATGGTCTTCACCCGCACCAAGCGCACCGCGCAGAAGGTCGCCGACGAACTCGCCGAGCGCGGATTCAAGGTCGGCGCCGTGCACGGCGACCTCGGCCAGATCGCCAGGGAGAAGGCGCTCAAGGCCTTCCGGACCGGCGACGTCGACGTGCTGGTCGCGACCGACGTCGCGGCCCGCGGTATCGACATCGACGACATCACCCACGTGATCAACTACCAGATCCCCGAAGACGAGCAGGCCTACGTGCACCGCATCGGGCGCACCGGGCGGGCCGGCAAGACCGGCATCGCCATCACTCTGGTGGACTGGGACGAACTCGACCGGTGGTCGATGATCGACAAGGCTCTCAAGCTCGAGTGCCCTGATCCCGCCGAGACCTACTCCAGCTCACCGCACCTGTACGCCGAGCTCGGCATTCCCACCGATGCGACCGGCACTGTCGGCGCCGCGCGCAAGCCGAAGCAGGCCGCCAAGAGTGACGGCGGAACCCGGATCAGTTCGGCGGATTCCAACCGGGAGCGATCCGGCCGCACCCGCTCGCGTCGTCGCACCCGCGGCGGCGAGGGCGCCACCGGACACGTCGAGAAGAGTGCGGAGAACGTCGGCGAAACCCAGGCCGACGGCGAGGCCACCGAGCCCGCCGCCGCCTCCGGGGACGCCAGCCCGGCCCGCAAGCGTCGCCGCCGCCGTCGCCCGCGCAACACGGCCGAGGCCGGCGCGACGGCGGGCTGACGACCGCTATCGTCGCCTAGATGGTCAGACCCGAGCGCCGCACCAAAGGCGACCTCGTCGCCGCGGCGGTAATCGCGCTTGTCGTCGTGGTCATCGCCGCGCTGTTCTGGTGGAACAGTTCAGCGCGGGCCACGATCAGTCGCCCCGCCACCACGCCGACACCCAACCTGGTCCCGGCCCGGGTGGTGCCCGACACGCTGCACCAACTGTGGACCGCGGACAGTCCGCGCACGCTGAGCCCCCTCGTCGTCGGTGGCACCGTGGTGACCGGTGCCGGGCGAACCGTCACCGGCCACGACCCGCTGACCGGGCAGGACCGCTGGACCTTCGCGCGCGATCTCGACCTGTGCGGGGTGTCCTACGTCTACGACCTCGCGGTCGCCGTCTACCCCGACATCCGCGGCTGCGGACAGGTCAGCAGTATCAACGGCGGAACCGGCCGCCGCGGCCCGACCCGCACCGCCTACGCCGACAAACAGGTGGTGCTCAGCTCCAACGGCAGCGCCGTCTTGTCGGCGGGCCCGACCCGGCTGGAACTGTGGCGGTCGGATCTGGTGCGGATGCTGTCCTACGGCGAGATCGACGCCCGGGTGAAGCCGGTCAACCAAGGCCTCGGCGCGGGCTGCACGCTGATGTCAGCGGCGGCCAGCGACGAGGCAGTCTCGGTGATGGAGGCCTGCCGGGACCAGAAAGACCTGCGTCTGACGCTGCTCAAGCCGGCCAAAGAGGAAGACGAGCCCGACACCAAGAACGTTCCGCTGCCCGGCGTCGCCACCGATTCCGAGGCCAGGGTGCTGGCCGTCTCCGGCACGACGACGGCGGTGTACCTGCCCTCCCCCGTCCGGAGATCGCCGTCTACGACGACACCGGGACCAAGGTGTCCAGCACGCTGCTCAAGCAGGCGCCGGTGCTGGCCAACCCGGCGCAGGCGGTGACCCGCGCCGGTGATCTGTTCACCTGGTGGACCGGGGACAGTGTGGAGGTCTTCGACGGCCGACTGTCCTACCGGTACACCATCGAGGCGGCCGGACCGGTACGCCCATTGGGCCCTGGCGCCATGATGGCCGGGCGGTTGCTGATCCCGCTGAGCACCGGCATCGGGGTGTATGAACCGACCACTGGGGAGAACCAGCGCACCATCGCCGTCACCCACCCGGCGGGCAACGGACCGGTCGTGCCGGCCGTGACCGGTTCGCTGGTGATCGAACAGCACGGTGCCGCACTGGCCGCCTTCGGCCCGAAGACCTAAACCGCGGGGGTGAAGGTCGGCAACGCCTTGCCGGACTTCCAATGCTTCAGCAACGCGGCGGCCAACTCGCGATATGCGGTGCTGCCCTTGCTCTTTCGGCCCGCGAGTACCGATGATCCGGAGGCGCTGGCCTCGGCGAAGCGGACCGTCCGCGGAATCGGCGGAGCCAGCACCGGCAGGTCGTAGCGGTCGGCGACGTCGAGCAGCACGTCACGGCTGTGGGTGGTGCGTGAGTCGTACAGCGTGGGTAGTGCACCGAGCAGCTTGAGGTCGGGGTTGGTGATCTGCTGAACGTCGGCCACCGTGCGCAGGAACTGGCCGACACCGCGGTGCGCCAGCGTCTCGCACTGCAGCGGCACGATCACCTCGTCGGCCGCGGTCAGCCCGTTGAGCGTCAGCACCCCGAGTGACGGCGGGCAGTCGATGATGACCACGTCGAAATCGTCGCTCAATTTGGCCAGCGCCCGTTTGAGCGCATATTCGCGGCCGGCCCGCATCAGCAGCATGGCCTCCGCGCCGGCCAGGTCGATGTTGGCCGGCAGCAGCGTCATGCCTTCGGCAGTGGTCACCAGCGCAGCACTGGGCTCGACGTCGCCGAGCAGCACCTCGTGCACCGACACCGGCAGCTTGTCCGGGTCGGCGCCCAGGGAGAACGTCAGGCAGCCCTGTGGGTCGAGATCGACGAGCAGGACACGCTTGCCCGCATCGACGAAGGCCGCCCCCAGCGACGCGACCGTGGTCGTCTTGGCCACGCCACCCTTCTGGTTGGCCACCGCGAGTACTCGGGTCACGACCACCATCCTTGCAGGTTCTGCGCCGATGCGTCCCGGCTGCCACGCCGCGCCTGGTCATCGGGCAGAATGAGCGGACGTGAGCGTCGGCACCCATCGGCTGGTCCTGCTTCGACACGGCGAGACCGAGTGGTCCAGAGACCGCAAACACACCAGCACCACCGACCTCGATCTCACCGAACGCGGCCGCGAGCAGGCGACGCTGGCCGCATTGACACTCGAGCACCTGGCCCTGGACAACCCGCTGGTGGTCAGCAGTCCGCGCAAGCGCGCGCTGTCGACCGCGGAGTTGGCCGGGCTGACCGTCGCCGAGGTGTCCCCGCTGCTGGCGGAATGGGACTACGGCGACTACGAGGGATTGACCACCCACGAGATCCGCACCGAGACCCCGGGCTGGCTGCTGTGGACCTACGGCTGTCCCGGCGGGGAGAGTGTCGACCAGGTCAGCATGCGCGCCGACCAGGCGGTGTCCTACGCGCTGGAACACATGGCCGACCGGGACGTGGTGTTCGTCGGACACGGCCACTTCTCCCGCTCGGTGGTCACCCGCTGGGTGGAACAGCCGCTGCGCGAGGGTGCCCGGTACGGATTCGGCGCTGCCTCGGTGGCCGTGTGCGGTTTCGAGTACGGCTTGCGGCAGCTGTCGGTGCTGGGCATGACCAGCCACCGCGAGCCGGTCACCGGGACCTGATGGCCCATCCGTCCTTTGTCCTGAGCGGGCCTGCCGGGACCGTCGTCGCCGACGGCATCGCAGCCGGCTATGACGACGTCGCGGCCGCAGCAGCGGCGCTGGCCGGCGGATCGGCCGACATCGTGGTCGGGGCCCTGCCGTTCGACATCCGCGGTGCTGCGGCGTTGCTGACGCCGGTGAGCGTGAGCTTCGCCGACGCCTTGCCGGCATGGTCGGTGCCTGCGCTGCCGCCGGTCCGGGTGGTCGCGACACTGCCGCCACCCGAGGAACACCGGGCCCGCATCCGGGCCGCTCTGCGACACCTTCGTGATCCCGAAAACCCTTTGCAGAAGGTCGTTTTGGCACGCGCACTGCGCTTGGCGGCCGAAGCAGAGATGGACGAACTGACGATCCTGCACCGGCTGGTGGCCGACGACCCCGAAGCCACCGCCTACCTGGCCGACCTGTCTGCGGCCGGCGCCGAGCATCGGGGAACCGTCCTGGTCGGGGCCAGCCCGGAACTCCTGGTCGCCCGCTCCGGCGAGCTGGTCACCTGTCAGCCGTTCGCCGGCTCGGCGCCGCGCTCACCCGATCCCGACACCGACGCCGCCAGTGGCGCCGCGCTCGCTGAATCGGGCAAGAACCGCCACGAACACCAGCTGGTCGTCGACACGATGCGAGCGGCGTTGGAACCGCTGTGCGACGAACTGGATGTGTCGGCCGAGCCTGCGCTCAGCCGCACCGCGGCGCTGTGGCATCTGTCCACTCCGATTCGGGGGCGGCTGCGCGACACGTCAACGACCGCAATCGATCTCGCGCTCGCATTGCATCCCACTCCGGCGGTGGGCGGTGTGCCGACCGAGACCGCGGTGGACCTCATCGCCGAGCTGGAAGGCGATCGGGGCTTTTACGCCGGCGCGGTGGGATGGTGCGACGCACGCGGCGACGGTCGCTGGGTGGTGAGCATCCGCGGCGCGCAGCTGTCCGCTGACCGGCGCAGTGCCCTGGCAAAGGCCGGTGGGGGTATCGTCGCCGAATCCGATCCCGACGACGAAGTCGACGAGACGACAACGAAATTCAAGACCATCCTGTCAGCGTTGGGGGTGCAGTTGTGACCACGATCCGCCGGGCGCGCCCGGGTGACGAGGCCGAGATCGTCGCGATGATCCGCGAGCTTGCCGAGTTCGAGAAGGCCACCGATCAGTGCACGGTGACCGAAAGCCAGATCGCCACCGCGCTTTTCGGGGCCGACCCGATCGGGTTCTGCCATGTCGCGGAGGTGGACGGCGAAGCGGCGGCGGTGGCGCTGTGGTTCCGGAACTTCTCCACCTGGGACGGGGTCGCCGGCATCTACTTGGAGGACTTGTTCGTGCGGGACAGGTTCCGGCGCCGGGGGCTGGCACGAGCCCTGCTGGCGACGCTGGCCAAGGAGTGCGTCGACAACGGCTACACCCGGCTGACCTGGGCGGTGCTCGACTGGAATGTCAACGCCATCGCCCTCTATGACGGCGTCGGAGGCAAGCCGATGTCGGAGTGGATCACCTACCGGGTGTCCGGTCCGCAACTCGGGGAGTTGGCCGCCGAAGTCGCCGACTAGTGTTCGGAGCCCGATGCCCATCGCACCGCCGGCGGGCTGAACAGCAACGCCAGCACCGCCACGGCGACCACCCCCATCGCCACCGCGTACACGGGCTGATGTGAGCGCACGATGTACCAGGCCACCGGCAGCAGCAGCAGGTTGGCGAACACGGCAATCCCGCGGCCCCAGCGCCGGCCGGTGGCCAGTGCCCACCCCGCGGCCAGCACGGCGGCTCCCATCACCGCGAACCAGGCAGCCGTGCCGAAGCCGTTGACGATGTGCTGGTCGGCGCCGGCGAACCCGCGCAGCACCAGCACGGCCGCAACGACGAGCGCCACCACGCCCTCGGCGGCCGCCACCAAGCCGGCGTAGCGGACCACCGGCGGGAATCGACCATCAGTCACGCCAGTACCGTACCGACCGCTCAGCGCCGGAACACCACCCACCGCATGGCGCAGTACATGTAGATCCCTTCGCAGGCGCCGGCCGCCATCCGGGCCAGGTGGTACTCCAGCCCCAGCGCGCGCAGCGCGGTGGAGACCCCGAGGATGAAAGCCAGGTAGTTGATCACCACCACCACGACGTAGATCGCGATCTGCGGCCCGATCTCGCCGTGGGACTGGAAGTTGACCACCCGGTTGAGCACATAGCTGGCCGCGAAGGCACACGCGTAGGCCAGCGTCACGGCGATGCCGAAGGGTGTGTGCACAACCCCGTGCAACAACGTGAGCACCACCAGATCCAGTGCGAAGGTGCCGGAGTTGATCACGACGAAGCCCAGAAAAGTCGGCGCCACAACGGAGTTCAGCCCGAACGGCAACCGCGCGACGACCGCCTCGCAAGCCCGGTGAAGCCAGCCCACAGCGCTGGCCGAGCCTGGCTCCCACTCCACGATCACGTCGCGAGCTTGCCACCGGCAGCTGACCGGCTCGTGATGAGCAGGCGAACACTTCGAACGCGGGCTCGGCGCCCGGTTAGGCTCGAACCTCGTGCGCGCCGTCCTGATCGTGAATCCCAACGCCACTTCGACCACCGCCGCCGGCCGCGATCTGCTCGCCCATGCGCTGGAAAGCCGGGTGGACTTGACCGTCGTCCACACCGATCACCGCGGCCACGCGATCGAGATCGCCGCAGACGCCCGCCGCGACGGGATCGATGTGATCATCGTGCACGGCGGCGACGGCACGGTGAACGAAGTCGTCAACGGGCTGCTCGGCCAACCCGGCGGGCAGGAGCGCCAGACCGCGCTGCCCGCGGTCGCCGTCGTCCCGGGCGGATCGGCCAACGTCTTCGCCCGGGCGCTGGGCATCAGTCCCGACCCGATCGAAGCCACCAACCAACTCATCGACCAGCTCAGCGCCCGCCGCAACGGCGCCGCCTGGCGCCAGATCGGACTGATGGACTGCGGGGAACGCTGGGCGGTGTTCACCGCCGGGATGGGTGTCGACGGTGACGTGGTCGCCGCGGTCGAGGCCCAACGCGCCAAAGGACGCAAGGTCACCGCGGGCCGCTACGTGCGGGTGGCGGTCCGCGAGGTGCTGGCCAGCGTCCGCCGGGAACCGCGGCTGACGCTCGAACTGCCGGGCCGCGAGCCGGTGCCCGGAGTGCACTTCGCGTTCATCTCCAACTCCAGCCCCTGGACCTACGCCAACGCCAGGCCGGTGTGGACCAATCCCGACACCACCTTCGAGACGGGGCTGGGGGTATTCGCCACGACCAGCATGAACGCGTGGAAGAACCTGATGCTGGTGCGCCGGATGCTGTCGAAGAAGGCCGACATCAAGGCCAGCCACCTCATCCGCGAGGACGACGTGCCGTGGGTGCGGATCACCGCGTCCGAACCAGTCGCCAGCCAGATCGACGGAGATTTTCTCGGCCTTCGCGCCGAAATGACGTTCCGAGCGGTCCCGGCGGCGCTGAACGTGGTGGCTCCCCCACCGCAAAACAAGGCTGACCTGGGATGATTCCGAACCTGCCGCTGATCGAGGGCGCAGGTGGATTGAGTGTAGTACAAACGGGTAGAGGGTTTGAGAACGTCCCCCTGTAGTGACGTTGCACACGTGTTAACTGAGTCCTATTGACATCCGTCGAGGCTGTGAAACGATCGGATGCAACAACGCAGAAACATTTATGTGCACGCGTTAACAGCCGAAGGTAAAAACCAGTGCGCTTCGCCGCGCACATAGTAAGGAGTAGCGACAAATGGATTGGCGCCATAAGGCGGTCTGCCGTGACGAGGATCCGGAACTGTTCTTCCCCGTGGGGAACAGCGGCCCGGCGCTCGCCCAGATCGCTGACGCGAAGCTCGTCTGTAACCGGTGCCCGGTGACCACCGAGTGCCTGACCTGGGCTTTGGATTCCGGACAGGATGCCGGCGTGTGGGGCGGAATGAGCGAGGACGAACGTCGTGCGCTCAAGCGCCGCAACGCTCGCACCCGCGCGCGCAGCACTGTCTGAGCCCGTATCGCAGCACGAAAAGATCGCGGCCCCGGCAAATGTCCCGGGCCGCGATCTTTATTTTCGAATGTAGCTTTCGTCACATTTGCTATTGCGGCACCCGCGCGCTTGAACGCCGCCCGAGTGGGACCCGCAACACGACATCCGTCCCGCCCCCGGGAACGTCGTGCATTCCCAGGGAGCCGTCCAGTTCAGCGGTGACCAGCGTCCGCACGATCTGCAGACCCAGCCGGTCGGATTTCTCCAGGCTGAATCCGTCTGGAAGGCCGCGCCCGTCGTCGTGCACCACCACATCCAGCCACCGCGCGGAGCGTTCCGCCCGGATCGTGACGCAGCCCTGCTTGGCCGACGAATCGAAGGCGTGCTCGATCGCGTTCTGAACCAGCTCGGTGACCACCATGACCAACGCGGTCGCCCGGTCGGCGTCGAGCACACCGAGTGCCCCTTCGCGGTTGATACGGATCGGCGTGTCGACCCGGGCGACGTCGTTCATGATCGGCAGGATCCGGTCGATCACCTCGTCGAGGTTCACTTCTTCATCCACCGACATCGACAGCGCCTCGTGCACCTGGGCGATCGAAGCCACCCGCCGCACCGACTCCGTCAACGCCTCACGGGCCTCCCCGTTACTGGTTCGACGGGCCTGCAGGCGCAGCAGGGCCGCGACGGTCTGCAGGTTGTTCTTCACCCGGTGATGGATCTCGCGGATTGTCGCGTCCTTGGACAGCAGAGCGCGGTCGCGGCGCTTCACCTCGGTGACATCCCGGATCAGCATCGCCGCCCCGGCAGCGGCCCCGTGAACCACCAGAGGCAGGGTGCGCAGCAGCACCGCGGCGCCGCCGGCGTCAACCTCCAGGCGCATGCTCGCTCCGCCGGACAGTGAGTCCCGCACGTGTTCGGCCAACTCCTGGGCTTCGAACGGGTCGGAGATCAACGGCCGGGTGATCGCCACCAGGTTGTGGCCCTCCAGTTCGGCGCTCAGTCCCATCCGGTGATAGGCGGACAGGGCGTTCGGGCTGGCGTAGGCCACCACACCGTCGACGTCGAGCCGGATGAAGCCGTCGCCCACGCGCGGGCTGGACCGGGACAACGCCAGATCTCCGACATTGGGAAAGGTGCCCTCGGACAGCATGTGCAGCAGGTTGCCCGCGCAGTCCAGATAGGCCTTTTCCAGCGGCGAGGACGTGCGACGTTCGGCTAGCGCGGTCTGGTGGGTCAGGACGGCCACGACCTGCCCGTTGTACTGGACCGGGACTGCTTCGACGTTGAGGCCCGGTTCTCGCAGCTCGGTGTCGGCGTCCCCCCGGCCGATCGCACCGGAGGTGAACGCCACGGACACCAGCGGCAGCTCGGACGCGGCGACGACGGTGCCGACGGCGTCCTTGAGCAGCACGGTCGGAGCGGTGTTGGGTCGGCATTGGGCAACGCACACCAGAGCGCCGTCGTCGCGGCGCACCCACATCAGGTAATCGGCGAACGAGAGGTCGGCCAAGAGCTGCCACTCGCCGACCACCGCATGCAGGTGGTCCACGGCGCTGCCGGGCAGCACCGTGTGCTCGGCGAGCAGGTCACCGAGGGTGGACACGAAGCTAGTCGATCACGGCAATGAGGTCGCCGGCCTGGATGACGTCGCCCACCGACACGCTGACCTCGGTGACGGTGCCCGCGACTTCCGCGAGCACCGGAATCTCCATCTTCATCGACTCCAGCAGCACCAGGATGTCGCCCGCGCCGATCTGGTCTCCCTTGTTGACCACAACCTCGAGCACACTGGCCACGATCTCGGCGCGCACATCCTCGGCCATTCTCACCCTCACTCTTTGTCTCAGTCGGCTCTATCGAACCACAACACCGGGTGGTCAGCGGTTCGATGGCGCCGTGAGACACTGTATTCAAGCGTCGAACCAATGGAGGTACATCATGGCCAAGCGTGGCCGTAAGAAGCGGGACCGCAAGCACAGCAAGGCTAACCACGGCAAGCGGCCCAACAGCTGATACACCCAGCTGATAGACAAAGTGCCCGGCGTACGCCGGGCACTTTTGTATTGACGACTCAGCCGCGCAGGTGGGCGGTCAACCGCGCCGGATGATCGTCGTCCGGCTGATCTCCAGGCGCACCCGCTCGAGCAGATGCTGGGGCGCCTTCTCTCCGCTGCACTTCTTGGCCACCAGGCTCTTGATCCGTTCCTCCACGCCGTAGTAGCGCAGGCAGGTCGGGCATTCCTCCAGGTGATGCCGCAGGCGGTCGCGGGTCTCCGTGGTGCATTCGCCGTCGAGCAGCGTCCACACCTCGGCGATTACCGCGGCACACTCCGGATGGTTCGGATCGACCGGTCCGATCGGCGGGCGCCACTCGGCCTCGCCGGCGGATACCTGATCGTCGGTCATGACGACACCTCCTCGGGTTCGTCCGCTTCGGCCCGCCGGGAAAACCCACGCTCCTTGGCGACATCAGCCAACAAGGTGCGTAGCTGGCGCCTGCCTCGATGCAGCCGGGACATCACCGTCCCGATCGGAGTATCCATGATTTCGGCGATCTCCTTATACGGGAAGCCCTCGACGTCTGCGTAGTACACCGCCATCCGAAACTCCTCCGGCAAGGCCTGCAGAGCTTCTTTGATCTCGGTGTCGGGTAGCAGTTCGAGCGCTTCGACCTCGGCCGACCGCAATCCGGTCGAGGTGTGTTCGGCGTTGGCCGCCAGCTGCCAGTCGGTGATCTCCTCGGTCGGATACTCCGCCGGCTGACGCTGCTTCTTGCGGTAGCTGTTGATGTAGGTGTTGGTCAGGATCCGGTACAACCACGCCTTCAGGTTGGTTCCCTCGCGGAACGACCGGAACCCGGCGTAGGCCTTGACCATGGTTTCCTGCAGCAGGTCTTCGGCGTCGGCCGGGTTTCGCGTCATGCGAAGCGCACCACCGTAGAGCTGGTCGAGCAGCGGGATCGCGTCGCGTTCGAAGCGCGCGGTCAACTCCGCGTCGGACTCCTCACGCGTCACGGTCTGGGCTGAACCCGAGCCGTCGGTGTCGTCGATGTCGGTCATCGTGGGTGACACAGTCCCTTCTGCCGCGGCGCCCGTGAAGAGCTCCGGCAGCGGTATCGGACGAACGAGAAATACGGGTGCCTGCGCTTCGACCATCAGGCTGACAGCAGCGGACACCGGACTTCTCTCCTTCCAATCCTAAGGCTGTGACCAACAACTTTTTCCGTCGCGGTCCTTGAAAGGTGCGACCACTGTCCACAACGGGTTTACCGACCGGGCTATTTCCGGTCGTGGTTAAGCTGTGCCGCGTGACTCGAGCGGCCACCCCGGCGATCGCCGCCCTGCTGGCAGCGGGTGTGCAGCACGAGGTGTTGCGCTACGACCACGACCCGCGGGCGGACTCATTCGGAGACGAGGCCGTCGCCGCGCTCGCCGGCGAGGGCCTGATGCCCGAACAGATCTTCAAGACGCTGGTCATCGCCGCTGGGTCGACGTTGGCCGTCGCGGTGGTGCCGGTGCCCTCGAAGCTGTCGTTGAAAGCCGCCGCGGCAGCGCTGGGGCTGTCGAAGGCGACGATGGCCGAGCAGTCGGCGGCCGAGCGGGCCACCGGGTATGTCCTGGGCGGAATCTCCCCCCTGAGCCAGCGCAAGCGGCTGCCGACGGTGATCGACAGCTCGGCACTGACGTTCGATCGGGTGGCCTGCAGTGCTGGCAAGCGGGGCTTGGAGGTGGCATTGGCGCCGGAGGACCTGGTTTCGCTCACCCACGCGGTCACTGCCGATATTCGCGCCCTAGGGTGAGGTTCATGTCGTTCGCGGGTAAGACCATGTTCATCTCCGGAGCCAGCCGCGGTATCGGCCTGGCCATCGCCAAGCGCGTGGCGGCCGACGGCGCCAACATCGCTCTGGTGGCCAAGACCACCGAACCGCACCCGAAGTTGCCGGGCACGATCTACACCGCCGCCAAGGAGATCGAGGAGGTCGGCGGCCAGGCCTTGCCGATCGTCGGTGACGTCCGCGACGGCGACTCTGTCGCGGCGGCCGTGGCCAAAGCGGTCGAACAGTTCGGCGGCATCGACATCTGCGTCAACAACGCCTCGGCGATCAACCTCGGGTCCATCGAAGAGGTTCCGCTGAAGCGATTCGATCTGATGAACGGCATCCAGGTGCGCGGCACCTACGCCGTGTCGCAGGCCTGCATCCCGCACATGAAGGGCCGGGAGAACCCGCACATCCTCACCCTCTCGCCGCCGATCCGGCTGGAACCCCAGTGGCTCAAGCCGACGCCGTACATGATGGCGAAATTCGGAATGACTTTGTGCGCCTTGGGTATTGCTGAGGAAATGCGCCCGGCGGGGATCGCCTCCAACACGTTGTGGCCGCGCACCATGGTGGCCACCGCGGCCGTGCAGAACCTGCTCGGCGGCGACGAGGCGATGGCGCGCTCCCGCCGGCCCGAGGTGTACGCCGACGCCGCCTACGCGGTGCTGAGCAGGCCTGCCGGCGAGTACACCGGGCAGACCCTGCTGTGTGAGGACGTGCTGCTGGAGTCCGGCGTCACCGACCTGTCGGTCTATGACTGCATCCCGGGCTCGGAGTTGGGGGTCGACCTGTGGGTCGACTCCCCCAACCCGCCCGGCTACCGCAATCCCTAATTTTTCGGGCGCAGCCCACTGTGTCTAATTTTTCGGGCGGAGCCCGAACCGGCGCACGCCCGTGCCCGCCATGGCGCGCATCGCGGCCAATGCCAGTTGACCCTGCCGTTTCGACGACGAGTACCACATCAGTTCGGATTTCTGAGTCGGGATCCGCGGTGCGGTGATCGCCTGCTGGCGGCAGAACTTGATCAGCCCGTTGGCGCCACCAGACCGGTAGCCGACACCGGATTCCTTCCACCCGCCCATCGGCAACGACGGGCAGAACACGTTGGTCAGCGCGTCGTTGATGTTGACCGCGCCGCACTCCAACCGGCGGGCCACCCGCTCCCCGCGTTCGATATCACCGGTCCACACGCTGGCCGACAATCCGTACTGAGAGTCATTGGCCAGCCGGATGGCCTCGTCCTCGTCGGCGACCTTGACCACCGGCAACGTGGGGCCGAAGGTCTCTTCGGCGATGCACGACATGGTCGGGGTGACGTCGGCCAGCACGGTCGGCTGGAAGAAGGTGCCGACGCCGGTCGGCTTGCCCCCGGTCAGCACCCGCGCGCCCGCAGCGACCGCATCCTGGACGTGGCGCTCGACGATGTCGCGCTGGGCCGGGGTTGCCATCGCACCGGTGTCGTACTTGAAGCCCCACTCCTCCTGGCCCTGCTTGATGGACCGGACGTTGTCGGTGAGCTTGGCGACGAACTCGTCGTAGACCGGAGCCTCCACGTACACCCGCTCCACCGAGATGCACACCTGACCGGAGTTGAACATGCCACCCCAGGCGATGCCATTGGCGGCGCGGTCGATGTCGGCGTCGGCCAGCACGATCGCCGGATCCTTGCCGCCCAGTTCCAGGCTGAACGGCTTGAGCTGCTGGGCGCACGCCACGGCGACCTTGCGGCCGGTGGCCGTCGAGCCGGTGAAGTGGACGTAGTCGGCGTTGTCGATCACCGCGGCACCGGTCTCCCCGTAGCCGGTGGTGAGCCCGAGGATCGGCGGGGCGCCGACCTCGGTCCACCCGCGAACGAACTCGACGGCCGATAGCGGGGTCACCTCGGAGGGCTTCAACAAGACTGCGGCACCGGCAGCCAGGGCCGGCACCACGTCGAGGGCCAGCATGGCCAGCGGGAAGTTCCACGGCTCGATGATCCCCACCAGCGGATACGGACGGTAGACCGTGGTGAGCTTCTTGACCTTGAACAGCAGGCTGTGCGGCTTGGGATGCCGGTCGGCGAGGAATTCTTCGGCGTTGCCCGCCCAGTACCGGATCGAATCGGCGAGGGCCACCGGTTCGAGCTTGGCGTCACCGTGGGACTTGCCGGTCTCCGACATCAGCACCTCAGTGAGGCGCTCCGAGTTGTCCAGAATCCAGTCCTGCCACTTCAGCATCCAGCGCTTGCGGCCGTGCGGACCCATCGCCTCCCACTCGCCCTGGAACAGTCGCAGCTCGCGCGCCTTGGCGGCGACCACGTCGGGGCTGTCCACCGGAACAGTTCCGGAGAGCCGGCCGTCGGCGGGATTGCGCACGGTGATGGTGGCTTGATCGGCTTTGGGCTCGACCGCGGTCATGACGGTTCCTCTCGCTGGTCAGATTTGCCTGTGAGCGTAACCGGCATCACTCAGCTAGAACAGGCCAACCGGTTGGTTGCCTGGCTCAGCGGGTTCGATGAGTTCAGGACCGTTGTTGCGGACGCTGTTGACCAGCGTCGACACCTCGCGCATCTCGATGCCGGTGGTGTCCGGCGCGGCGGCGAGCAGGTCGGCGGCGGCGGGCTCGTCGGGGTCGAGCCAGCGGTCCCAGTCCCGCTCGGCCACCACCAGCGGCATCCGGTCGTGGATCTCAGCGAGCTCCCCGACGGCGTCGGTGGTGATGATCGTGCAGGTCAATAGTGGTGCAGCGTCCTTCTCCGGGCGCCACACCGACCACAGGCCGGCCATGAGCATGGGCTCGCCGTCCGCGCGGTGCATGTAGAACGGGGTCTTGCGGGCCTTCTTGCCGGCCGGGGTGTCCGGGTTGGGCTTCCACTCGTAGTAGCCGTCCATCGGCACCAGGCACCGCTTGCTCTTGGCCGACGCCCGGAAGGCCGGCGACGTGGTGATCTTCTCGGCCCGGGCGTTGATCAGCATCGGGCCCTTGCTCTCCGGAGTGCCGTCGGCGGTCGCCTTGACCCACGGCGGCACCAGGCCCCACCGCATCAGCCGCAGCCGGCGGGTAGGGGCGTCATCCGGTACGTCGTGACGGCTGACCACGGTGGCGATGCTCGACGTCGGTGCCACGTTGTAGTTGGGCCCACGGGCCTGGTCAACCGCCTCGGTGGACGCTGTCATCTCGTCGATGGCGTGGATCTTCTCGGCCAGCAATGCCGGGTCGGTGGTGACCGCGAATCGTCCGCACATGCCTCCATGGTGGCGCACCGGCCCGACAAGGCAGGATGTATAGCCGTGAGCGAACTGTGGGCGGCACCGTGGGCAGCGACGGCCGTCGACGCCACGGTCGCGGTGCCCGGTTCGAAATCGCAGACCAACCGGACCCTGGTGCTCGCCGCGGTGGCCGCCGCCCAAGGCAGCGGTCGCTCGACGATCAACGGCGCATTGCGCAGCCGCGACACCGACCTGATGATCGGGGCCCTGCGGGCATTGGGCATCGACGTCTCGGGGTCCGGCGCCGACCTGGAGGTCGGCGGATCACTGGCACCCGCGGCCGCCACGCGAATCGACTGCGGACTGGCCGGCACGGTACTGCGGTTCGTTCCGCCCCTGGCCGCCCTCGGGACCGCCGTCGTCGAATTCGACGGCGACGAGCAGGCCCGGACCCGGCCGATCGCCCCTCTGCTGGACGCGCTGCGCAGCCTCGGAGTCGACATCGACGGCGACAGGTTGCCGTTCTCGGTGCGCGGCCGCGGCGCCGTCGAGGGCGGGACGGTCCATGTCGACGCGTCGGGCTCCTCCCAGTTCGTGTCCGGCCTGCTGCTGTCCGGCGCTGCCTTCACCCACGGGCTGACCGTTGTGCACACCGGCACATCGGTGCCGTCGGCCCCGCACATCGCGATGACCGTGGTGATGTTGCGGGAGGCGGGGGTCAGTGTCGAGGACACCGTGCCCAACCAGTGGCAGGTGCGGCCCGGCCCCATCTCGGCTCGGCATTGGATCGTCGAACCGGACCTGTCGAACGCCGTGCCGTTCCTGGCCGCGGCCGTAGTCACCGCGGGCACAGTCCGCGTCGGCGGCTGGCCGACATCCAGCGTGCAGCCCGTCGATACCGTCCTCGGCATCCTGAAGCTACTGGGTTCGGCTGTGCACCAAGAGAATTCCTACATCGAGGTGCAGGGGCCGGCGGACGGCTACCCCGGCTTCGAGGTCGATCTGCACGAGGTCGGCGAGCTGGCACCCTCGGTGGCCGCCCTGGCCGCCTTGGCCTCCCCCGGTTCCGTGTCGAGGCTGACCGGCATCGCGCATCTGCGCGGCCACGAGACCGACCGGCTGGCGGCGCTGAGCACCGAGATCAACGCCCTCGGTGGCAGCTGCACCGAGATCGACGACGGGCTGGTCATCACCGCGCAGCCCCTGCATGGCGGCACCTGGCACTCCTACGCCGATCACCGGATGGCGACGGCCGGCGCGATCATCGGGCTGCGGGTGCCCGGTGTGCTGATCGAAGACATCGGCACCACAGCCAAGACGCTGCCCGACTTCCCGCGCTTGTGGACCGAGATGCTGGGGCGCGATTGAGCCGACGCGAGTACGACGAGTCCGACGTCAAGATCCGGTCGGGCCGTGGTTCGCGTCCGCGCACCAAGACTCGTCCCGAGCATGCCGACGCCGAGCCGGCCATGGTGGTGACCGTCGACCGCGGTCGCTGGGGTGTGTCCTCGGCGGCGATCCGCACCGACACGTCACGGCGATGCGTGCCCGCGAGTTGGGCCGCACCCCGATCGTCGTCGGCGATCAGGTCGACGTCGTCGGCGACCTGTCCGGGCGCCCGGACACCCTGGCTCGGATCGTGCGCCGCGGGGAACGGCGAACGGTGTTGCGGCGCACCGCCGATGACACCGACCCCACCGAGCGGGTGGTCGTCGCCAACGCCGACCAGCTGTTGATCGTGATCGCGCTGGCCGACCCGCCGCCCCGTACCGGACTGGTCGAGCGGGCGCTGATCGCGGCCTTCGCCGGCGGGCTGCGGCCGATCCTGTGCCTGACCAAGACCGATCTGGCCCCGCCGGAGCCGTTCGCCGAGCAGTTCGCGGACCTGGATCTCACCGTGCTCACCGCGGGCCGCGACGACGGCCTGGACGCGGTCGAGCAGCTGCTGACCGGCCAGGTCACCGTGCTGCTCGGACATTCCGGTGTCGGCAAGTCGACCTTGGTGAATCGACTGGTGCCCCAGGCGGAGCGGGCCACCGGCGAGGTGTCCGGCGTGGGCAAGGGCAAGCACACCTCCACTCAGTCGGTGGCGCTGCCGCTGCCCGGCGGCGGCTGGGTGATCGACACTCCCGGCATCAGGTCGTTCGGGCTGGCGCACATCGAGCCCGACGACGTTCTGCGGGCGTTCTCCGATTTGGCCGATGCGATCGACGACTGCCCGCGCGGCTGCGGACACATGGGGCCGCCGGCCGACCCGGAATGCGCGCTCGACGCACTGAGCGGAGCGCCCGCCCGCCGCGTCGCCGCAGCCCGCCGGCTGCTGGCGGCGTTGTCAGAAACCGCAGCGTATTGATAATTGTTTGCAACGCCAACCGAGAGGGCACGCCGCACTCATGACCGCAGATTCCCAGGTTCCCAGCCTCACCCTGAACGACGGTAACCGCATCCCCCAGCTGGGGTTCGGCGTCTTTCAGATCCCGCCCGACGAGACCGCCGCAGCGGTCCGCACCGCCTTGGAGATCGGCTACCGCCACATCGACACCGCCGAGATGTACCAGAACGAGGCGGGCGTCGGGCAGGGCATCCGCGACTCCGGTGTCGACCGTGGCGAAGTGTACGTAACCAGCAAGCTCAACAACGGCTTTCACAAGCCCGATGACGCGCGGCGGGCGTTCGACAAGACCCTCGAGGCGCTCGGCTTCGACTACGTCGACCTGTTCCTCATCCACTGGCCGCTGCCGACTCTCTACGACGGCGACTTCGTGTCCACCTGGAAGACGTTGGAGGAGTTCAAGTCCGACGGTCGGGCCCGCAGCATCGGGGTGTCGAACTTCCAGATCCACCATCTCGAAGAGCTGGCCCGCGACACCGAGACGGTGCCCGCGGTGAACCAGATAGAGGTGCACCCGTACTTCACCAACGACGCGGTACGCGCCTACGGCATCGACCACACCATCCTGACCGAGGCGTGGTCGCCGATCGCTCAGGGCGCTGTGCTCACCGATCCGGTGGTGGGTCAGATCGCCCAGAAGATCGGTAAGAGCCCGGCCCAGGTGGTGCTGCGGTGGCACATCGAGCGCGGCGACATCGTGTTCCCCAAGTCGGTGACGACCGAGCGCATCAAGGAGAACTTCGAGATCTTCGACTTCGAGCTCGGCGACGACGAGATCGACGCGCTGACCGAACTCGACAAGGGTGAGGCCGGGCGCACGGGCCCCAACCCGGACACGTTCGACTACATCCCGAAATAGAACAATCCCGAAATAGACCGACGCTGGCAGGTGGTGAATCGAATCACCGCCTGCCAGCGCCAGTCTCACAGCTCTACGCGGCGCCTTATGCCGCCTTGGCCAGCCGCTTCTCCCGGCGCCATTCCCGCACCGTCGCGATCGCGGTCTTGAGCCCGCGCTTGCGGCCGGTGCGCGGGTCGGTACCGGCGTAACCCGACTCCAACTCGGCGAACATCCGCTCGCTGCGGGTCTCGGGGGCATCGTCGGCGGTGTCGCGCAGGTACTTGTCCGGTAGCGACAGCTTGGCGATGGTGCGCCAGGTCTTGGCGTACTGCACCAGGAACGGTCCGCTGGTGTACGGCAGGTCGTACTTGTCGCACAGCGCGCGCACCCGCACCGAGATCTCCGCCAGCCGATTGCTCGGCAGGTCCGGATAGAGGTGGTGCTCGATCTGGTAGGACAGGTTGCCGGTCATGAAGTCCATTGCCCGGCCGCCGTCGATGTTGGCGCTACCCAGCATCTGGCGCAGATACCACTGGCCCTTGCTCTCACCGACCATGTCGGTCTTGGTGAATTTCTCTGCGCCGTCGGGGAAGTGACCGCAGAAGATCACCGCGTTGGACCACACGTTGCGGATCACGTTGGCCACGGCGTTCGCGGTGGCCGTCGAGCGGTAGGTCGCATGCGGGGACAGCGACGTGATCGCCGGGAAGGCGACGTAGTCCTTGACCAGCTGCCGGCTCGCCTTGGCCCCGAATTCACGCACCCGGACCAGGGTGGCCTTGCGGTCGTCGCGGCCCTTGAAGATCTTGCCGAGCTCCAGGTGCTGCAGGCCGACGCCCCACTCGAAGCCGACCGCCAGCAGCGTGTTGAAGAGCAGGTTGCCGTAGAGGTTGAACGGCTTCCACCGCTGATCGCGGGTGACCCGGATGACGCCGTAGCCGATGTCGTCGTCCATGCCCAGGATGTTGGTGTACTTGTGGTGCATGAAGTTGTGGGTGAACCGCCAGTGCTTGGACGCCCCGCTCATGTCCCACTCCCACGACGAGGAGTGAATCTCGGGATCGTTCATCCAGTCCCACTGGCCGTGCATGACGTTGTGGCCGATCTCCATGTTCTCGATGATCTTGGCGACACCCAACGTCACGGTGCCGGCCCACCACGCCGATCGTTTGGAGCTGGCCGCCAGCATCAGCCGGCCGGCCACCTCGAGGCCGCGCTGGGCGGCGATGGTGCGGCGAATGTAGCGGGCGTCGCGGGCGCCCAGGGAATCCTCGATGTCCTGGCGGATCGTGTCCAGTTCAACCGCGAGGCTCTCGATGTCGGCGTCCGTCAGATGCGCGAATGCTTCTACGTCGGTAATTGCCATAATGTCGTGCCTCCCTTCCTGTACCTACGCTACCGTAACCTACGTACCCGTAGGTTACTAGTCAGTAAACCTTAAACATCGACCACGCAGTCACCCGACGCGGCCGACACGCATGTCTGAATCCGAGTGCCCGGCTCGTGCTCGGCACCCGTCCGCAGGTCGCGGACGTGGCCGTCGACCAGCGCCACCACACAGGACTGGCAGATACCCATCCGGCAGCCGAACGGCATGCGCACGCCGGCCTGCTCGCCGGCCTCCATCAACGACGTCGCGGCGTCGACCGTCAACGTCTTACCGCTGCGCTCGAAGGTCACCGTGCCGCCCTGCCCGTGGGTGGCCGCCCGGGAGGCCGCGAATCGCTCCAGATGCAGCTGGTCACCCAGGCCGGCCGCCTGCCAGACCTTGTTCGCGTCGTCGAGCATGCCCTCGGGCCCGCAGGCCCAGGCCTGCCGCTGCCGCCAATCCGGCACCGCCTCGTCGAGCCGCTGCAGATCCAGGCGCCCCTGTGTCTTCGTGGTGCGCACCGTCAGCCGGTAGCCGTCGTGATCGCGGGCCAACTCGTCGAGCTCGGCGGCGAACATGACGTCGGACTCGGTCGGCGCCGAATGGATGTGGACGATGTCGGTGATCTGATCGCGGCGCGCCAGCGTCCGCAGCATCGACATGACCGGCGTGATGCCCGAGCCCCCGGTGAGGAACAACACCGAGGCCGGGGCCGGGTCGGGCATCACGAAATTGCCCTGCGGTGCGGCCAGCCGCACGATGGTGCCGGGCCTGACGCCACCGACCAGATGGGTGGACAGGAACCCCTCGGGCATCGCCTTGACCGTGATGGTGATGGTGCGCTTGCGCCCGGCGCCGTCGGAGTGCGGACTCGACGTCAGCGAATACGACCGCCACCGCCACCGGCCGTCGACCAGTAGGCCGATTCCGATGTACTGGCCGGGCTGATAGTCGAAGGTGAATCCCCAGCCGGGCTTGATGACCAGCGTCGCGGAATCTTCGGTTTCACGCCGCACGTCGAGCACTCGGCCGCGCAGCTCGCGCGCTGACCATAACGGGTTGGCGAGCTGCAGGTAATCGTCGGGCAGCAGTGGTGACGTGATGCGCCCGAACACCGCGCGCACCGCGTCGACGGCGGGGTTTCGCCCTGCACCAGCCACCTTCGGCCGTACCGTGTCAGCCACATTCGCGCTGATCTTGACCTCGTTCTTAGCCATCGCCGCTCCCTGCCCGTGTCTAACCTACGGTACCGTAACTTACGGTTGCGTATCCAGGGCTCAGAGCAAGTCGAGCAGGAACGGCAGCTCCTGGGTGGCGTACCAGGCCAACGCGTGATCTTGGGCGTCGCCCACGACGAACTCGGCATCTTCGTCCCCGAGATCCGCGGCGTCGACGACGGCGATCGCGGCTTTCACCGCCGGTTCGGCCTCGGCGTTGTCCACATAGGCGGCGACCACCTGATCCAGGGTCACCGGCCCGCTGACACGGACCACCGCGTCGTCGAGATCCGGTCGCGCGGTCGCCTCGGCATCGGCCACCAGGACCGCGCGGCGCAGCGGCAGGGCACCGTCCGCCGGGTCGGCCCCCTCGCCCTCGCCGTCGAGGGCCAGCAGCCGCATCGACGCCAGCGCGGCCTCGCCGATCGCCACTTCGGCGAGTTCCTCGTCGTCACCTTCGGCGTAGGACTCGCGCAGCGTCGGTGTCACCGCGAACGCCGTGCCGCTGCGCGGCGCAAGCGTCCCGTCGGCGACCAGCTGTTGCAGCATGGCCAAGGTGGCCGGGATGTAGACCCGCACCCACGCAGATTAGCCGCCGTTCTCGCGGTCCCCGATCAGGGTCGACACGTAGTCGTCGACGTAGGTCGACAGCTCGCGCGGCGGCCGGTGATAGTTGCCCAGCACCGGCCGCTTCGGCAGCTCGACCTTGGGGTGCTCCACCTCGTCGTAGTCGATGCTGTTCAGCAGGTGCGCGATCATGTTCAGCCGCGCGTGCTTCTTGTTGTCGGACTCCACCACGAACCACGGGCTGGCGGGGGTGTCGGTGTGCACCATCATCTGGTCCTTGGCCCGGGAGTACTCCTCCCACCGGTACACCGATTCCAGGTCCATCGAGCTGAGCTTCCAGCGCCGCAGCGGATCGTTGCGGCGGGACTTGAACCGACGGAGCTGTTCGTCGTCGGACACCGAGAACCAGTACTTGCGCAGGATGATCCCCTCGTCGATGATCATCTGCTCGAAGATCGGGCACTGGCGCAGGAACAGCTGATGTTCCTGCGGGGTGCAGAACCCCATCACCAGCTCCACTCCGGCGCGGTTGTACCAGGACCGGTCGAACAGGACGATCTCACCGCGGGCCGGCAGATGCTCGATGTAGCGCTGGAAGTACCACTGCCCGCGCTCCCGCTCGGTCGGCGCCGGCAGTGCGGCGATCCGCGCGACCCGGGGGCTCAGGTATTCGGTGATGCGTTTGATCGTGCCGCCCTTGCCGGCCGCATCGCGGCCCTCGAAGACGACCACCACCCGAGCTCCGGTCGCTTTGGTCCATTCCTGTAGCTTCACCAATTCGGTTTGGAGCCGGAACAATTCGGCTCGATAGACGTCTTTGGGAATCTTGCGGTCGACCTTGTCGTCGGCCTCGGCCGAGCCGTCACCGTTGGTATGGCCCTTACTCATCGCCGAATAGTACGTCTACTGGGCGGCTTCGAGCAGTTCCTCGAGCGATTCGGCCAGCAGCGACGGCAACACCTCGACGTCGCTCATCGCGTCACGGTCGGCGTTGATGCCGAAATACAGGTTGCCGCAGTAGGACGTCACGCCGATGGCAAGCACCTGGTTGTGCAACAGCGGCGGAACCGCGTAGGTCTCCAGCAGCTTCGTGCCGGCCACATACATCTGTGACTGCGGGCCGGGCACGTTGGTGATCAACAGGTTGAATTGGCGCGCGGAGAACTGGGTGGCCACCCGGGTGCCCATCGCGTGCAGGGTGGGCGGCGCGAATCCGGACAGTGTCACAATGGTGCGGGCGTCCACCAGGCTTGCTGCGGCCGAATGGGATTCGGTGGCATGAGCGATCTGCGACAACCGCACCACCGCGTTGCCCTCCCCGACCGGCAGGTCGACCAGGAACGGTGCCACCTCGCTGATGGCCTGGCCTGGTCCCGACGAGGAATCCAGGTCCGCCTCGGGGTACACCGACGTCGGCGCCATGGCCCGCACCGTCAAGCTGGTGGTGACCGGCTCACCGCGAGACAGCAGCCAGTTGCGCAGCGCCCCGGCGATCACGGCCAGCACCACGTCGTTGACGTCGCAGTCGTAACGGGAGCGCACCAACCGGTAGTCGGCCAGCGAGCCGGTGGCCACCGTGAACCGGCGGTTGCGCGAGACCTTGGTGTTCAGTGGGCTGTTGGGTGCGGTACCCCGGGCGACCGTGCGCGCCACGTCGGTCAGTCGTCGCGCCAGGTCGGCCAGCTCGCCGCTGTTGGTCACGACATCGCTGATGGTCGACTGCACCGCCTGCAGCTGCATGGTGGGCCGCGCCAGCCATTCGCCGACGGCGCCGAGCAGCAGCTGACCGTTGGTGGGTTCCCGACCTGGAATCCAGATGTCCTCGCCGAATGCGGGCGGCTTCTGGGTGCGGTCGGCGATGACATGGCCGATCTCCAGCGCCGTCATCCCGTTGACCAGTGCTTGATGCGACTTGGTGTAGATCGCGATGCGGTTCTTCGCCAGCCCCTCGATGAGGTACATCTCCCACAGCGGGCGGGACCGGTCCAGCGGGCGGGAACCGAGGCGGGCGATCAGTTCGTGCAACTGCACGTCGCTCCCCGGCGACGGCAACGCCGAACGGCGGACGTGATAGGTGATGTCGAAGTCCGGGTCGTCCACCCACACCGGCCGGGCCAGGCCGAGCGTCACCTCCCGGATCTTCTGCCGGTAGCGCGGGATCTGCGGCAGCCGTCGCTCGACGGTCTCCAGCAGGGTGTCGTAGCTGAGTCCGGCCCGGGGTTTTCGCAGGATCGACAGCGACCCGACATACATCGGCGTGGCGGTGTTCTCCAGGTGGTAGAACGACGCATCTGATGCCGACAGCCGAGTCACCATCGTTGCGCTATCCCCTCATTGGCATCTCCGAGGCATCCCCGAGGCATCCCCGAGCCATCCCCGAGACATCCCCGAGACATCCCGACTCCGACACGGTAACCGCCGATACCCGGGGTCCGCATCGCGGGTGCACACCCGAACGGCGCGCCTATGCCATCATGTCGCCATCGGCTTGCGCCTCTCCCGCGGCTGGTCCCCTACCGACCGAACAGCCGGAGAGTGCCCCATGTCCTGTGTCGTTCCCGTCGTCGACTACGAGCCGCCCACGCTGGGCGCGACGCCGGATGGGCCCCGCCTGCTGCGCCCCCGCCGGACCGGGCCGCCGCCGGTGTCCACCCGCAACCCCCATCCGCCACCGCGGCCGACGGCGCCGGTGCGTGCTGCCGGTGGATTCGCCGACGCCGCCCTGCGGCGAGTGCTGGAGGTCATCGATCGCCGTCGACCCCTTGGCCAACTGCGCCCGCTGCTGGCGGCCGGCTTGGTGGATTCGCTGCTGGCCGCCACATCTGGTCAGGTCGCCCACCAGCACGGTGACGGCGCCGCCCGGTTGCGCCGGATGCGGGTGCAGCCAGTCGGGACCGACGGCAGCGCCGCCGAAGTGGCCGCGACCTACACCCGGGGTGACCGGCTGCACGCCATCGCGTGCCGAGTCGAGCAGCTGGCGACGCCGAGCGGGCTGCGCTGGCAGGTGGTCGCACTGCACATCGGGTGATCAGCCCCGGCGCAGCGACCTACCTTCCTTCGCTCGTTGCCGGGCCGCCTCGCGGCGCTCCTTGCGGGTGCCCCCGCCCGCCGGCGCGGCATGCTTGCCGCCACCGTTGCGCTTGACTTCGGCCGAGCCGTCCTCAGCCGGGCCGCTGTAGGTCAGCTGCCGGGATTCCTCGTCGTCGATTCCCTTGGCGCGCAGTGCGGGTGCCGGCTCTTCCTTCGGGGCGGCCAGGTCGGCCAGCCCCTGCGGGGTCTGGACCGGGGCCACCGTCGGTGCCTGCGGCGTCGCCTCGACCTGAACGTTGAACAAGAAGCCGACCGACTCCTCCTTGAGGCCTTCGAGCATGCCGACGAACATGTCGTAGCCCTCACGCTGGTATTCCACCAGCGGATCGCGCTGCGCCATCGCGCGCAGGCCGATGCCTTCTTTGAGGTAGTCCATCTCGTAGAGGTGCTCGCGCCACTTGCGGTCGATGACGTTGAGCAGCACGTTGCGCTCGAGCTGGCGCATGGCGCCTTCCCCGGCGAGTGCTTCGATGTCGGCTTCTCGCTTGGCGTAAGCCTTTTCAGCGTCCTCGACCAGCGCGTCGAGCAGCTCCTCGCGGGTCAGCTCGCCGGGCTCGCCGACGGCGTCGGAATCGAGCAGGTCGTGGTGGTCGATCCCGACCGGGTAGAGCTGCTTGAGCGCGGTCCACAGCTGCTCGAGGTCCCAGTCCTCGGCGTACCCCTCGGCGGTGGCACCGTTGACGTAGGCGGTGATGACGTCGACCAGCATGTCGTGCGCCTGCTGCTGCAGGTTCTCGCCCTCCAGGATCCGGCGGCGCTCCTCGTAGATGACCTTGCGCTGCTGGTTCATCACTTCGTCGTACTTGAGGACGTTCTTGCGGATCTCGAAGTTCTGCTGCTCGACCTGGGTCTGGGCGCTCTTGATGGCGCGGGTGACCATCTTGGCTTCGATGGGCACGTCGTCGGGCAGGTTCAGCCGGGTCAGCAGGGATTCCAGCGTCGCACCGTTGAACCGGCGCATGAGCTCGTCACCGAGCGAGAGGTAGAACCGCGATTCACCCGGGTCGCCCTGACGACCGGAGCGGCCACGCAGCTGGTTGTCGATACGACGCGACTCGTGCCGCTCGGTGCCCAGCACATACAGGCCACCGACGGCGATGACTTCCTCGGCCTCCTCGGCGGCCTCGGCCTTGACCTTGGGCAGCTCCTCGTGCCAGGCGGCCTCGTACTCGTCGGGGGTCTCGACCGGGTCCAGGCCCCGCTCGCGCAGCCGCTTGTCGACGAGGAAGTCGACGTTGCCACCGAGCACGATGTCGGTGCCGCGGCCGGCCATGTTGGTGGCCACCGTGATCGCGCCGCGCCGGCCGGCCTCGGCGATGATGCTGGCTTCCTGCTCGTGGTACTTGGCGTTGAGGACGTTGTGTGGGACACGCCGCTTCTGGAACTGGCGCGACAGGTACTCGGAGCGCTCGACGCTGGTGGTGCCGATCAGGACCGGCTGGCCCTTTTCATAGCGCTCCACGACGTCGTCGACGACGGCGATGTACTTGGCTTCCTCGGTCTTGTAGATCAGGTCGGTCTGGTCCTTGCGGACCATCGCCCGGTTGGTGGGGATCGGGACCACACCGAGCTTGTAGATCTCGTGCAGCTCGGCGGCCTCGGTCTCGGCGGTACCGGTCATGCCGGCGAGCTTGTCGTAGAGGCGGAAGTAGTTCTGCAGCGTGATCGTGGCCAGGGTCTGGTTCTCGGCCTTGATCTCGACGTGCTCTTTGGCCTCGATGGCCTGGTGCATGCCCTCGTTGTAGCGCCGGCCCAGCAGCACACGGCCGGTGAACTCGTCGACGATGAGGACCTCGCCGTTGCGGACGATGTAGTCCTTGTCCTTCTGGAAGAGTTCCTTGGCCTTCAGCGCGTTGTTGAGGTAGCTGACCAGCGGCGAGTTGGCCGCCTCGTACAGGTTGTCGATACCCAGCTGGTCTTCGACGAACTCGACGCCGAGCTCGTGCACGCCGACGGTGCGCTTGCGGATGTCCACCTCGTAGTGGGTGTCCTTCTCCATCAGCGGGGCCAGCCGCGCGAATTCGGAGTACCAGTGCGAGGCGCCGTCGGCCGGGCCGGAGATGATCAGCGGGGTACGGGCCTCATCGATGAGGATCGAGTCGACCTCGTCGACGACGGCGTAGTTGTGGCCGCGCTGCACCAGGTCGTCGAGCGAATGCGCCATGTTGTCGCGCAGGTAGTCGAAGCCGAACTCGTTGTTGGTGCCGTAGGTGATGTCGGCCGCGTAGGCGACCCGCCGCTCGTCGGGGGTGAGCCCGGAGAGAATGACGCCGACGTCCAGCCCGAGGAAGCGATGCACCCGGCCCATCCACTCGCTGTCGCGTTTGGCCAGGTAGTCGTTGACGGTGACGACGTGCACGCCCTTGCCGGACAGCGCGTTGAGGTAGGCGGGCAGCACACAGGTGAGGGTCTTGCCCTCACCGGTCTTCATCTCGGCGACGTTGCCGAAGTGCAGGGCCGCCCCGCCCATCACCTGGACGTCGAAGTGGCGTTGGGACAGCACCCGCCAGGCCGCCTCGCGGGCGACGGCGAAAGCCTCGGGGAGCAGGTCATCGAGGCTTTCGCCGTCAGCAACGCGCTTCTTGAACTCGTCGGTCTTGGCCCGCAGCTCGGCGTCGGAGAGCTTCTCTACGTCGTCGGACAAGGTGTTGACATAGTCAGCCACCCCTTGAGGCGCTTGACCATGCGACCTTCACCAAGGCGCAGTAACTTCGACAGCACGAATGTTTCCCCTGTGGATTGGAGGCTTAGGCGTCCTCCATCCTAGGTGACGCGCTGGTCGGGCCCCGGCAACGGCGGTCAGGCCAGCCGGATCAACCCGTAGTCGTAGGCGTGGCGGCGGTAGACGACCGAAGGCCGATCGGTCTCCTTGTCCTGGAACAAGAAGAAGTCGTGGCCGACGAGCTCCATCTCGTAGAGCGCGTCGTCGATGGTCATCGGCTTGGCCGGGTGCTCCTTGGTGCGCACGATCCGGCCCGGTTCGTGATCCTCGACGATCGGTGTGGATGGCGCGGCAGCTTCGGGTTTGAACACCTCGGCGATGTCGACGGGAGCCGCGGCCGCGGTGGCCTCGTGCAGCGAAACCGGCGTCTTGTCGCCGTAGTGAACCTTGCGCCGGTCCTTGGTGCGTCGCAGCCGGTTCTCGAGTTTGTGGACGGCGGCCTCGAAGGCGCCGTAGAAGCTGTCGGCGCAGGCTTCACCGCGAACGACCGGCCCGCGGCCACGCGCGGTGATCTCGACGTGCTGACAGTTCTTGCGCTGACGGCGGTTGCGTTCGTGTTCGAGCTCGACGTCGAAGCGGTAGATGGAGCGGTCGAACCGCTCGAGACGGGCGAGTTTCTGGGCGACGTAGACGCGGTAGTGATCGGGGATTTCGACGTTGCGGCCACAGACCTGCACTTCGGCGTTGGCCTCTTCGACACGGTCGTCCTCGTCGGTCAACAACTGAGCGGAGTTCACGGATTCGATTGACATGCTTGACAACTCGTTTCTCTTACGGGTTGCACGCACTGCGGCGTGCCGGCCTGTCTTCGATAGCTGCGCCGACAGGGTTTTGGCACGAGTCTCACTTGCCGGCGCCAGGGGTCGAGAAACCTCACCTCCTACCGATATCGGCGAAGCGGCGGGCCCGTGGTCTAGGCCGCCCCCGTGATGTGTTCACGGTGTGTTGGCTTCCGAAGGTAGTCGTTGTTCACCGACCCGTGCCACCTTTTTGGCACACCTGTTTCCAGTTCTTTCGGCACCTGTTACAAGGACGAAGGACCCCGCCTGGTCAGGCGTGTGCGAGGGTGAGCACAGCCGTCACTTGCGCCCCTGCCGCCTCCAGGATCCGGACCGATTCGCGGGCCGTCGCGCCGGTGGTGACGATGTCGTCGACCAGCAGCACGGGGCCGGTCACCGATCGGGTCAGCTTGATCCGGCCCCGCAGGTTGCGCTCCCGGTCGGCGCTGGTCAGGCCGACGGAGTCGCGGGCGAAGGCACGGGTCCGCAGGGCCTGCGTGACGGAGATTCGGGGGTGGTTCCCGGTGGCCCGCGCGGCGATGCGGGTCACCGGATCGCCGCCGCGGCGGCGAGCGGCCAGGACGCGAGTGGGAGCCGGGACGATCGTGGACGGCGCGTCGAGAATGCCCCAGCCGAGAAGTCGGTGGATGCCGAGGGCCAGGGCCCGCGCCAGCGGCGCGACGAGGTCGCGGCGGCCGTGTTCTTTGAACGCGACGATGGCCTGCCGCCGCGAGCCGGCGTACCGACCCAGGGCGAAGACGGGCACGCCCGGGTCGACGCGTGGGGTGATCAGGTGTGGCTCGTCGAGCTTGACCTGAAGCGCTGCCGCGCACACATCGCACCACCGGGTCGACGGAGCCCCACAGCCTCCGCATTCCAGCGGCAGGATGAGGTCGAGCATGCCCTCAGTGTGGGTGGGTGGCGCGACGACCCGTTTCGCTTGTCCCCAGGCGGTCAGGAGCCGAGTTCGGTTATCTCAACACTCCGAAGTGGCGTCATATCTGTCGGCTTCGGGCTTCGGGGGATGCCGACCAGGCCTGCGTGTCATGAGCCAAATGCCCCCGCCAGCACAAGGACCTCAGCGGACCTATTTCGATAGCGGGGGCAACGGGAACAGTGGGTAACCATCGGGATCGAGAAGGGTGCTCCGCAAATCCTCCGTCGAGGCGGAGAGCCAGTAGGACATCTTCACCAGTAAAGAGTTATCGCTGACATCAGACCCGGCTTCAACGAGCGGCGTTGCATGCTCGCCAGCCATCACTGCTGCGCACCCGCCCGCAACGACTCACGTGCGGCCGCCAGCACCGCCGGGTCGACCCACAGCTCCCCCCTCACTGAGCAAACGCTACCGGCTTGACAGAACGCCCACAATTCAGCGCTGACCAGCTGGACAAGCTGCGCGAGGTTCGGTAGGCGGCTACCCGTTCAGCACCCGGATCGGGTCGCTTCCGTCCCAGCCCACCGCCGCCGAGCGCACCAAATCCGCCATCCCGATCGTCGCCGGGGTCAGCTCCATCAGCTCGATGATGGTCGCCGGACCCGCCGGACCCTCGAAGTAGACGTAGCGCGCCGTGCCGGGATCACCACCGGACCACACCACCGGCCATCCCGCGGCTTCGCCCGCGGCCAACGCGGCGTCGAAGTCTTCCGCCCAGTAGGCCAGCTGGTGAAATCCTTCGCCGAATTCGGAATAGATCGACGGCCCGTCACCGTCCTGATGGATCACCTCGACCTGCAAGTCGCCGCTGTTGGCAAAGCCGATCGTCAGCGTCACCGTGCACGGTTCGCCGCGGTAGCGCCCGGTCTGGGTGATCCCGCGCAGCACATACCAGGGCCCGACGCCCAGTTCCACCCAGTTGGCCAACGCGTGATCGAAATCGCGGACGATGTAACCGATTTGGCGGATCGCCCCGGGCAACACCGGACCCGACATCGCCATCTCCTCTCAGCCGGGCAGCACCGGCACAGCACCGGGAACCATGAAAGGCCGTACATCTGACCAGGATTGACCATTCTCGGCGGTCGTCCCGGACAGCTGTAGCACCCCGCGCCCGTCGGCGATGAACACCGCAGCCGGGTTGGCCGCGACCGCCGTGACCGGCATCGCGATGTTCCCACCGGGGCCGTCGGAGTTGACGCCGTCGAGATTCACATACGACACCGGATGGTCGCGGTCGGTGCGGGTGACGACGATGTCGTCACCGGTGCGCCAGGACAGCGACACCACCGACGAGCCGAGGCCGAAGCCCAGCCGGCGCGGATAGGTCAGCGCGAACTCACCGGCGGGAGTCTGCTCCACTCCGGCCAGAATCACCTGCCCGTTGATGACCATCACCGCGCGGGTCCCGTCCCGGGAGAGCTGCAGTTCGGTTATGGCACCGGGGAATTGAGAGGCGACGGCGGCTGAGTCCACCGGGATGCGGGCCGGCTGGCCGGAGGCGGCCTCCTGGATGACCCGTACGATGCTGTTGCCGTCGGCCACCACCCACACCGCATCGTCGAGTGCCCAGGACGGCCGAGTCAGTGACCGGGCATCGGTGGCCTGCGCGGCCGCTCCCCCGCCCGGACCGATCCACAACGATGACGCCATGTCCGGTGCGCCGGGGCGCAATACGATCACCGAGGCCACGTCCTGACCGGTCCGCGACAGTGCGGCGGCGACCTGGCCGGGCATCTGGCCGAATGATCCGGGTACCGGGGTAGCGCGCTGGCCATCCAGCGACACCATCGCCCCGCCGATCAGAGCATGCACCCCGGCCGAGGCCCCGTCGACCGCGCCAGGGTCGGTTGCCGCCACATCGGTGGTGTTCCACCCGTCGGCGAACCGGTCGTCCAGTGCGGCACCGTCGGCGTCGATCACGTACGGGCCCTTGATGTCAGCCCGGGCCAACGTCCAGATGATCTGGGCGGCAAGCAGTTGCCGACTGTGCGGGTCGGTGGTGGTGAGGTTCTCCAGTTCGATGCGCGCGCCGCCGTAGCCCTTGCCGATACCGGTCTTACCGCCATCGGCCCGAGTCACCGGGCCGACCATTTTCAGCGGCGCGCCCATCAGGTTGCGCACCGTCCTGGCCATCTCCGGACGCGGTCCGGCGATCAGTTTGGTGATCAGTTCGGTGGCCAGCTGGTCGGGATCGGACACGACGTAGCGCGGATCGGGAACCACGGTCTTGCCGGTCGGGTCCACGAAGTACAAGGTGTTGCGCTTATAGGTGGCCTGAAACTGCTGCCAGTCCAGGAACACGCCGTTGGGCAGCTTGTTGATCCGCCAACCGTCCGGTGTCTGCAAGAGCTCGATCGGCCCCGGGTCGGGCAGTCGCCCCTCAGCGGTCTCGAACACCCCGACGTCGGACAGCGAGCCGAGGATGTCAGCCTTCATGGTCACCGAAACCCGGTCGGGTGCGCGAGTTTCGACGAACACCACCTTGTCGATCAATAACGCGCTGCCCTGGTCGTCCCAGGCGTTGGAGGCCGATTCGGTGAGGAACTGTCGCGCCGCCAGATGCCGGTTGGCCGGATCGGCGGTGGCTTTGAGGAATTCCCGCAGCAACTGATCAGGATCCATGCCCGGGGTGGGCTTGGGCAAGGTCTTGGGCTGCGGTCGCTCGACGGTCCCGATCGCCTGCGGCGCCGAGGAATTCGGCACTCCGGCGCATGCACCCGTCGTCATCGCGACCAGTCCGACCACCAGCAGGGCCAGCAACCGGCGTTTCACACGCTCTCCCGCGGCCGGGCTTCCCGACGTTCCGCGGCAACGGGTTTCAACGGCAGCGGGCTGGTGGTCACCTTGTGACCGCGGACCAGCGGCAACGTCAGGCGGAAGCACGCGCCCTTACCGGGTTCGCCCCACGCTTCCAGCCGCCCCTGGTGCAGCCGGGCGTCCTCGATGCTGATCGCCAGGCCCAGGCCGGTACCTCCGGAGCGGCGCACCCGCGACGGATCCGAGCGCCAGAACCGGCTGAAGACCAGCTTCTCCTCACCGGGCCGCAGCCCGACACCGTAGTCGCGCACTGTGACGGCCACGGTGTCTTCGTCGGCGGCCATCCGGATCCGCACCGGTTTGTGTTCGGCGTGATCGATCGCGTTGGCGATCAGATTGCGCAAGATGCGCTCCACCCGCCGTGCGTCGACCTCGGCGATCACCTCATGGTCGGGCAGGTTGACCAGCAGCTCGATGCCCGCCTCGTCGGCCAGATGCCCGACGTTGCCCAGCGCGCTGTTCACGGTGGAGCGCAGGTCGACGGCCTCGACCGAGAGTTCGGCCACCCCCGCGTCGTGGCGGGAGATCTCCAGCAGGTCGTTGAGCAGCGTCTCGAACCGGTCCAGTTCGTTCACCATCAGCTCGGTGGAGCGGCGCAGCGCGGGGTCCAGCTCCTCGGAGTGATCGTGAATCAGGTCGGCAGCCATCCGCACCGTGGTCAGCGGGGTGCGCAGTTCATGGCTGACGTCGGAGGTGAACCGGCGCTGCAGGTTGCCGAACTCCTCGAGGTTCGTGATCTGGCGTTGCAGGCTCTCGGCCATGTCGTTGAACGACACCGCCAAGCGCGCCATGTCGTCTTCGCCGCGAACCGGCATCCGCTCCGACAGGTGGCCCTCGGCGAAGCGTTCGGCGATCCGCGACGCCGAACGCACCGGCAGCACCACCTGCCGGGAAACCAACAGCGCGATCCCGGCCAACAGGACCAGCAGCACCAGGCCGCCGGTGGCCATCGTCCCGCGGACCAGGCTGATCGTGCTCTCCTCGCTGTTGAGCGGGAACACGAGATACACCTCGAGGTTGGGCACCTGCGAAGGAACCGGGCTGCCGATCAGCAGCGCCGGCCCGGAGAACGTATCGGTGTGCACGGTCGAGTACTGGTAGCTGACCTGGCCGGCTTTGACGAAGTCGCGCAACGACTTCGGTATCTGTTCGTCAGGTCCCGCGGCGGTCGCCGCCCGCGGGCCGTCACCGGGAACCATCAGCACCGCGTCGAAGGTGCCGGCCAGCGCCGCGCCCGACGACTGGCCCGTCTTGGAGATCAGGGTGTTGCGGGCGAGCTGCAGGCTGCTGTCCAGCGAGCGCGCTTCTTCACCGCTGACGATCCCGCTGACGGTGTTCCGCGCCCGATCCAGCTCCTCGGTCGCGGCATGGACTTTCACGTCGAGCACCCGGTTGGTGATCTGGCTGGTCAGGACGAACCCGAGTACCACGATCACCGCGGCCGACAACCCCAGCGTCAACACGACCACCCGCAGTTGCAGCGAGCGCCGCCAGATCAACCCGACCGCTCGACTCAGCGCACTCGTGCCGCGTACCAGGGGGCCGGATCGCCCCCACGGGCCGCGAATGCGCCGCCTCGAGCTGAAGATCATGAGCCGATCACGGGGGTCCGGCCTTGTAACCCACTCCTCGAACGGTCAGCACCACTTGCGGGTTCTCCGGGTCCTTCTCGACCTTGGCTCGCAACCGCTGGACATGCACGTTCACCAAACGGGTGTCCGCGGGGTGCCGATAACCCCACACCTGTTCGAGCAGCACATCACGAGTAAACACCTGCCGCGGTTTGCGTGCCAGCGCCACCAACAGGTCGAACTCCAGCGGTGTCAGCGAAATCTGCTCACCCTCGCGGGTGACCTTGTGGGCCGGTACGTCGATGTCGATGTCGGCGATCGACAGCATCTCGGCCGGCTCGTCCTCGTTGCGGCGCAACCGGGCGCGGACCCGGGCCACCAGCTCCTTGGGTTTGAACGGTTTCATGACGTAGTCGTCGGCGCCGGACTCCAGGCCCAGCACCACGTCGACCGTGTCGGTCTTCGCGGTCAGCATGACGATCGGCACGCCGGAATCCGCACGCAACACCCGGCACACGTCGATGCCGTTCATGCCGGGCAGCATGAGGTCCAGCAACACCAGGTCGGGGCGTAGCTCGCGCACAGCGGTCAACGCCTGCGAACCATCGCCGATGACCGCGGTGTCGAAACCCTCGCCACGCAGCACGATGGTGAGCATCTCGGCCAGCGATGGGTCGTCGTCGACTACGAGAATCCTTTGCCTCATGGTGTCCATGGTGTCACCGAATCGCGATAAACCCCGGCTACCACACGGGCGAGTTGCGACATTTCCGCTGCGTAATCGGTGCTAGCCGAGGAAGGACCGGGCCAGCTCCGCCGGATCGACGTCCGGCGCGACGATCGACCAGGGCCCGCCCCAATTCGCGGCGCCCAACTCGGCGTACACCGCCCCCGTGCGCCGCTGGAGCCCGTCGTCGCGCTCGTAGACGTCTCGGGCCCGGTCTGTCTCCTGCTGTGCGCGCTGCTTGGCCCGCTGCGCGGCCAACTCCACCGACGCGTCGAGCAGGATCTGCCGATCGGGCCGGGGCATGCCGAACCGCTGATACTCGAGTTCGCCGACCCAGGCCACCGCCTCACCGGCGGCGTCCTGGTGCAGCCGCGCGGCACTGTACGCCGCGTTGGAGGCGACGTAGCGATCCAGGATGACCACGTCGTGCTCGTGGGCCAGCGCGGCGAGCTGGTCCTTGGCTCCGGCCCTGTCGAGGGCGAACAGCACCGCCATCGCGTAGACCGATGCGGACAGGTCGCCGTGCTGTCCGTGCAGCGCTTCGCTGGCCAGGTCGGCGTGCACGGACTGGCCGTACCGCGGAAACGCCAGCGTCGTGACCGAGCGGCCGGCAGCCTCGAAGGCACCCCGCAATCCCTCCGTCAGCGTGCGCTTGCCCGCCCCGTCCAGTCCCTCGATGACGATGAGCACGGCCGCAGCCTAACGGCTCACCGCGGGTCGGCGAGTTCCAGTTCGGCCGGTACCCAGCTGTAGCCGTCGCCGTCGCGCACGAGGTGACCCAACCCCGGAAACGGAAAGTGATAGGCGAACACCCCGAGGCGGCCGGTGTCGACGAGGTCGTAGATCCGGATGCGCTGGCGGGTCGCCGCGGTCGGGTCGTCGTCGAACACGAAGCGCCACTGCGGACGCTTGAGCAGCAGGACCTGGTGGTGGCACAGATCGCCCCAGCAGATCATCGCCTCCCCGCCGCTGGCGATCCGGTAGACCAGGTGGCCGGGGCTGTGCCCGGGAGTGGCGATCGCCGTGATACCGGAGACCACCTCGTCCCCGTCGTCGAGTAGCCGCAGCCGGTCGCGGTAGGCCATCAGATTCTTGTGAGCGCCGCGGAATTGGTCCTTGCCCAGCCCCTCGGGCGCCGCGTCAGCCCGGCTCAAGTCCGTCCAATACGCGAATTCGCTTGCGCTGATGACTAATTCGGCATTCGGGTAGAGCTTGTTGTCGTCGTCGTCGACCAGCCCCCAGCAGTGATCGGGGTGCCCGTGGGTCAGTGCGACGATGTCGATGTCGCCGGGGTCGATGCCCGCCGCCCGCATGTTCGGGATCGCCCGCCCGGTTCCGGGACCGAACGTCGCCCTGCCGAACTCGGCGTTGATGCCGACACCGGTGTCGAACAGCACCGTCTTGTCTGCGGTGTCGACGATGAGCAGATTCTGGTTGAGCCGCACATTGTCGACCGGAAGGTAATTCGCGGTGAGAAGTCCGTCGAGCTCGGCCTGGTCGGCGCTGGGAAAGTTGTCGCGGGCGGGGCCCATCTCCAGCAGCCCATCGGAGACCACGGTGCACACGAAGTCCCCGTGGCGAAAGCGGGTCCATCCCGGGGGCAGGTTTCGAGGTGTCATGTCACCATCAACGCCGGGCGGGCGCGAATCTTCCACGCGCACCGCGACAGCAACGAGCCCGGGCACAGAGCACTGCGCCCGGGCTCGCATGGACCGTCAGTAGCGGTAGTGCTCCGGCTTGTACGGGCCCTCCACATCGACGCCGATGTACTCGGCCTGATCCTTGGTCAGCTTGGTCAGCGTGCCGCCCAGAGCCTCCACGTGGATGCGAGCCACCTTCTCGTCGAGGTGCTTGGCCAGCCGGTAGACCTCGTTGTCGTACTCGTCGTTCTTGGTCCACAGCTCGATCTGGGCGATCACCTGGTTGGAGAAGCTGTTGCTCATCACGAACGACGGATGGCCCGTCGCGTTGCCCAGGTTCAGCAGCCGGCCTTCGGACAGCACGATGATCGACTTGCCGTCCGCACCGAACACCCACTCGTCGACCTGCGGCTTGATGTTGATCCGGGTGGCACCCGAGCGCTCCAGCGCGGCCATGTCGATCTCGTTGTCGAAGTGGCCGATGTTGCCCAGAATGGCCTTGTCCTTCATCGCCTTCATGTGCTCGAGGGTGATGATGTCCTTATTGCCGGTCGAGGTGACGACGATGTCGGCATCGCCGATGGCCTGCTCGACGGTCACCACGTCGAAGCCGTCCATCAGCGCCTGCAGCGCGTTGATCGGATCGATCTCGGTGACCTGAACGCGGGCGCCCTGGCCGGCCAGCGACTCCGCGCAGCCCTTGCCCACGTCGCCGTAGCCGCAGATCAGCACCTTCTTGCCACCGATCAGCACATCGGTGCCACGGTTGATGCCGTCGATGAGCGAGTGCCGGGTGCCGTACTTGTTGTCGAACTTGCTCTTGGTGACCGAATCGTTGACGTTGATGGCCGGGAACGCCAGCTCACCGGCAGCGGCGAACTGGTACAGCCGCAGCACGCCGGTGGTGGTCTCCTCGGTGACACCCTTGACCGACTCCGCGATCTTGGTCCACTTGGTGTTGTCCTTCTCGAAGCTCTTGCGGCACAGCTCCAGGAAGACCTTCCACTCGGCCGAGTCGTCTTCCTCGGCGGGCGGAACCACGCCGGCCTTCTCATACTGCGCACCGCGCAACACCAGCATGGTGGCGTCACCGCCGTCGTCGAGGATCATGTTCGCCGGCTCACCCTCCCAGGTGAGCATCTGCTCGGCGGCCCACCAGTACTCCTCCAGCGTCTCGCCCTTCCAGGCGAACACCGGGGTGCCCTGGGGCTCCTCCGGGGTGCCGTGCGGGCCGACCACGACGGCCGCGGCGGCATGGTCCTGGGTGGAGAAGATGTTGCAGCTCGCCCATCGAACTTCAGCACCGAGGGCGGTCAGCGTCTCGATCAGCACGGCGGTCTGCACGGTCATGTGCAGCGAACCGGAGATCCGCGCTCCCTTGAGCGGCAGGACGTCGTGGTATTCGCGGCGCAGCGCCATCAGGCCGGGCATCTCGTGCTCGGCCAGCCGGATCTCCTTGCGGCCGAATTCGGCCAGGCCGAGGTCGGCGACCTTGAAGTCGATGCCGTTACGCACATCGACGGTCAGTTCAGACATAAAGAGCCCCATTTCATTCGTCATTGCCGGTGAGCGCGCAGACGCGCGCTGGCGACACCCCTAGCCTGCGGGCTCGCGGGACAGGCGCGTGACGCGCTCTGACAGCTAGGGAATATCGATAACACCGTAGCGTTCGGCGAACGGCGTCATCAATCGGGCCAGGTCTTGGGCCACATCGTGGTCGGCTTCGGGTGGCATCGAGATGTAACTCATGGCCAACCGCACGATCGCGCGGGCCAGGACACCCGAGTCCTCCTCGGTGGCGTTGACCCAGCTGTTGGTGAAGGCTTCGGTGAGGCGCTGCGAGGCGCGGGTGATGATCGGTGCGCTGTCGGTGGTGATCATCTGCAGCAGGTCGGGTTTGGCCACCCCGGTCAGTAGTGAAATCACCAGCGGGTCGGCCGCGGACTCGGTGAAGAACAGCCGGAAACCTTCGGAGAACGCGGCCGAGACATTGCCGACGTTGGAGGTGATGGCATCGCCGATGGCATCGACCAGGCGGTCGGCCAGCCGCAGCGCGTAGCCCTGGGCCAGCCCCTGGCGGTTGCCGAACTCGTTGTAGATGGTCTGGCGGCTGATGCCGGCGCTGCGTGCGACGTCGGACAGGGTGATCGCCGACCAGTCCTTGGTCAGCAACTCCTCGCGCATCGCGTCGAGCACCGAGTCCCGCAGCAGCGCACGAGAGGCCTCGGGATAGGGAACCCGAGGCCTCTTCACATGCGCGACATTAGCCGAGATCAGGGCCGTCACCCGCGCGCGACTTCCACCATCTCGAAGTCGGACTTGGCCGCGCCGCAGTCCGGGCAGCTCCAATCCTCGGGGATGTCGTCCCACCGGGTGCCCGGGGCGATCCCGTCTTCGGGCCAGCCCTTGGCTTCGTCGTACTCGAAACCGCACTGGACACAGACGTACAGCTTGTAGTCCGCGTCTGTCTGTTCTTCGCGCAAGCGCTCATCACTCACTGCTTCACCTCCATCGCGTCGAAGTCGACCTTCTCCCGTACCCCGCAGTCCGGGCAGCACCACTCGTCGGGAATGTCGGCCCAGGCGGTGCCGGCCGGGAAGCCTTCCCGGGGAGCACCTTTCGCCTCGTCGTAAATGTAGTCGCATACCGGGCACTGGTAGGCGCTCATGCGCTGACCCCAGTCCCGTACCGGGCCAAGATCTTGCTCCGACGGCGCGGGTCGATGTTCACCTTGGTGATGTCGCCGTTGTAGTGCTCGAGCACCCGGTGGTCCATCATCCTGCGCCACACCCACGGGAAGTAGGTCACCCCGATCAGGGTTGCGTACCCGCTGGGCAGCTCCGGCGCCTCGTCCATGCTGCGCAGTGTCTGGTAGCGGCGCGTCGGGTTGGCGTGGTGATCGCTGTGCCGCTGCAGGTGGTAGAGGAACAGGTTGGTCACCAGGTGGTCGGAGTTCCAGCTGTGCTGCGGCGAGCAGCGCTCGTAGCGGCCGCTTTCGTTCTTCTGCCGCAGCAGGCCGTAGTGCTCCAGGTAGTTCACCGACTCCAGCATCGAGAATCCGAACACCGCCTGGATCACCAGGAACGGGATGACGGCGGGGCCGAACACCGCGATCAGCACACCGAACAGCACCACCGACATCAGCCAGGCGTTGAGCACGTCGTTGCCCAGCCAGGTACGCGGGTCCCACGGGCTCTTGCCGAGTCGGCGGATGCGGGCGGCTTCCAGCTTCAGTGCCGACCGTGCGCTGCCGAATACGCTGCGCGGCAAGAACTCCCAGAATGTCTCCCCGAAGCGCGCCGAGGCGGGGTCTTCGGGGGTGGCGACGCGGACGTGGTGGCCACGGTTGTGCTCGATGTAGAAGTGTCCGTAGCAGGTCTGCGCCAGGGTGATCTTGGACAACCAGCGTTCGAGCGAGTCCTTCTTGTGCCCCAGTTCATGGGCGGTGTTGATGCCGGTCCCGCCCAGCACACCGACCGACAGTGCCAGACCCAGTTTGGCCACCCAGCTCAGCGCGCCGTCGTAGCCCAGCCAGCTCAGGTTCGAGGCGGTGAACATGTAGGCGCCGAAGATCAGGCTGGCGAACTGGAACGGGATGAACAGGTAGGTGCAGTAGCGGTAGTACTTGTCGTTCTCCAGGTACGCCATCACCTCGTCGGGCGGGTTCTGGCCGTCGCGGCCGAACTTGAGGTCCAGCGCCGGCAACAGCACATAGATCAGGAAGGGCCCGACCCAGAAGAACACCTGCGACGCGGTGGTCCAGCCCGCTTGGTTCAAACCCCAGACGACGGGCAGCACCACGAACAACGCGGTCGGGGCGATCAGCCCCATCAGCCATAGGTAGCGCTTCTTGTCGCGCCATTGCGTCGCAGGCGTCTGTGCGGCGCCGGTCTCCAGCTGAGACGTCACGGCTCATACCTCCATGTGAGTGCCATCACCATTGATGGCTTGACTATAGAGGCGATTTTGTCGCGTGTCTAGACAAAAAGAGCTGATTTGTAAATCAGGGCGCGAGGGTGGCTGCCCGCTGGCGTTGCGCCAAGACCGAGTGCCGCCGGCCATAGAGCAGGTAGATCACCAGGCCGACCAGCATCCAGATCCCGAACCTGATCCAGGTGACCCCGGTGAGGTTGAGCATCAGCCAGAGGCAGGCAACGATCGAGATGATCGGCAGGATGGGCACGAACGGCGCCCGGAAGCCCCGCTCGAGGTCCGGGCGGGTGCGCCGCAAGACGATGACCCCGGCCGACACCAGCGCGAACGCGAAGAGCGTGCCCACGTTGACCATCTCCTCGAGCTTGGCGATCGGGAAGACGGTCGCCGCGACCGCGATGAGAACCGCGACCATGACCGTGATGCGCACCGGAGTGCCGCGCGCGCCGGTACGGGCCAACCCCCGCGGCAACAACCCGTCCCGGGACATGGCGAACAGCACCCGGGACTGGCCCAGGATCAACACCATCACCACCGTCGTCAGGCCGGCGAGTGCCCCGATCGAGATCAGCTTGGCCGCCCAGTTCACCCCGTTGAGTGCGAACGCGGTCGCCAGGTTGGCGTGACCGCCGGCGGCGGCGTCGCGCAACTCGGTGTAGCGCACCATGCCCGACAACACGACCGACACCGACACATACAGCACGGTGACGATCGCCAGCGACGCCAGGATGCCGCGCGCGACGTCGCGCTGTGGGTTCTTGGTCTCTTCGGCCGTCGTGGCCACCACGTCGAAACCGATGAACGCGAAGAACACGATCGACGCACCGGCCAAAACGCCGTACCAGCCGTAGTGGCTGTTGTCCGCGCCGGTGAGCAAGGAGAACACCGACTGATCGACCTCCGGCCCGCCCCCGCCCTTCCCGGCATCGGAGGGCGGGATGAACGGCGAGTAGTTGGCCGCCTTGATGTAGAAGGCGCCGACGATCACCACCAGGGCGACCACCGCCACCTTGATGGTGGTGATGACCGCCGAGAACGTCGAGGACAATTTGGTTCCCATCGCCAGCAGCGTGGCCACGACGGCGACGATCAGCAGCGCACCCCAGTCGAAGTTCAGCGGGCCGATCTCGACGACTCCCCCGGAGAAACCGAACACCGTGCCCAGATAGCTCGACCACCCCTTGGCCACCACGGCGGCACCGATGGCGAACTCCAGGATCAGGTCCCAACCGATGATCCATGCGGTGAACTCACCGAACGTCGCATAGGAGAACGTGTAGGCACTGCCCGCCACCGGCAGCGTCGAGGCGAACTCGGCGTAGCACAGGGCGGCCAGGCCGCAGGTTACCGCCGCGATGATGAACGACAGCGAGATGGCCGGACCGGTGATGTCACCGAACGTCGAGGCGGTCACGGTGAAGATGCCGGCACCGACGACCACCGATACCCCGAAGACCGTCAGATCCCACCAGGTCAGTTCCTTGCGGAGCCGCGTGCCCGGCTCGTCGGTGTCGAGGATCGACTGCTCCACCGACTTGGTCCGCCGATTGCGGGTCATCTCCCGTCCCTTCTTGTGCCTCGGATTAGCTGGTGTGGCAGCAGGGTACGTGGGACCGCATGAGCGGACCCGGGAAACGAGCACATGCGATCGTCATCGGGGCCAGCATCGCAGGATTGAGCACCGCGCGGGTGCTCTGCGACTTCTACGACCGGGTCACCGTCTACGACCGCGACGATCTGCCCCCCACGCCGGCCTACCGCGCCGCCGTACCGCAGGACCGCCACGTGCACATCCTGATGGCCCGCGGCGCCAACGAGTTCGAGTCGCTGTTCGGCGGCCTGCTCGAGGAGATGACCGCGGCCGGCGTCGCCAAACTTGAGAACCGCCCCGACTGCATCCACTTCGGCGCGGCCGGGCACGTGCTCGGCACCGGGCATACCCTGCGGCACGAGTTCACCGCCTACGTTCCCAGCCGCAAGCAACTGGAGTGGCAGATCCGTCGCCGCACCACGGCCCTGCCCAACGTGGAGATCGTGCAACGTGACGTCAATGCACCCCTGTTCGACGGGGAACGCCAGGCGGTCACCGGCGTCTTGCTCGCTTCGGGTGGGGACGACGAGTTCGTGGCGGCCGACCTCGTCGTCGACGCCTCCGGTCGCGGTACCCGGCTTCCGGCCTGGCTTGAACAGTGGGGGTTCGCCAGGCCTGCCGAACAGACCGTTGATGTTGGAATCGGTTATGCGACACAACAATTGACAATCCCCAATGGACTGATAGCCGAGAAGGTGGTGGTGGCGGGCGTATCGCGAACCCAGCCGGCCGGGCTCGGCATGCTGTACTACGAGGACGACACCTGGGGACTGACCACGTTCACCGTCGGACACCTCGCCCCACCGCAGACGTTCGCGCAGATGTGCACGGTAGCCGACCAGGTGCTGCCCGCGTCGCAGGCCGCCGCCATCCGGCAGGCTGAACCGTTGGGCGACATCGCGTTTCACCGCTACCCGGTCAGTCGCTGGCGCCGTTACGACAAACTGCGGCGGTTCCCCGGCGGTCTGATCGCCGTGGGCGACGCGGTGGCGAGTTTCAACCCCACCTACGGCCAGGGCATGACGATGACCGCGCTGCAGGCCGGGCACCTGCGCAGGCTGCTGGCCGCCGGCAGCACCGATCTGGCCGGCGAACTCAATCGCGCCACCGCGAAGAGCACCTACCCGGTGTGGACCATGAACGCCATCGGTGATCTCACCCTGCACGGCAACGACGGCCCGTCGCCCTGGTGGTATCGGCCGGTGGGTGCGCTGTTCGACCAGTTTCTCGGCGCCGCGGAAACCGATCCCGTTCTGGCCGAATGGTTCCTGCGCCGATTCAGCCTGCTGGACAGCCTGTACATGGTTCCGCCGGCGTCGATCGTCGGACGCGCCATCTGGCACAACATGTCGCTGTGGTGGGCCCAGCGGGGCGCGGCTAGCGGGTCAACGCGCGATCCAGATCCGGTTCCAGGTAGATGACCTTGGCGATGGGCACCGCCGCCCGGACCGCGGCCTCGGCGTTGTCGATGGTGGCCGCCACCGTGGCCAGATCGGTGTCGGCGGCCAGCGCGATCTTGGCACCCACGAGCATCTCGTCGGGCCCCAGGTATTGGGTCCGCAGATGAATGACCCGGTCGACGTGCCGGGTGTTCTCGAGCGCGGCCTGGATCGCGCTGCACTCCTCGGCGGTGGCGCCCTCGCCGATCAGCAGGCTGTGCATCTCCACCATGAGTATCACCGCGATGACACCCAGCAGCACCCCGATGAGCATCGTGCCGATGCCGTCCCACACCGGGTCGCCGGTGAGGATGGTCAGCCCGACACCGAGCAGCGCGAACACCAGGCCGATCAGTGCACCGGTGTCCTCGAGCAGCACCACCGGCAACTCAGGGTTGCGCGATCGGCGGATGAACTGCCACCAGCTGCTCCCACCCTTGAGCGGACGCGATTCCACCATCGCGGTGCGGAAACTGTAGCTCTCCAACGCGATTGCGACGACCAGGATCGCGACGGCCACCAGCGGCGAGGTCAGCTCCACGGGGTGGCTGATCTTGTGATAGCCCTCGTACAGGGCGAAGATCGAGCCGAGGCTGAACAGCACCAGCGCGACCACGAACGAATAGAAATACCGGCTGCGCCCGTACCCGAACTGGTGCAGGCTGTCAGCCTGTTTGCGGGCCTGGCGCTGGCCGAACAGCAACAGTCCCTGGTTGGACGTGTCGGCCACCGAGTGCACCGCCTCGGCCAGCATCGAGGAACTGCCGGTGATCGCGAAGCCGATGAACTTCGCGGCTGCGATGCCCGCGTTCGCGGCCAGTGCGGCCAGAATCGCCTTGGTGCTGCCCTCGGTCGACATCGGTCCTCCTTGTTCTAGAGGCCAACCGTAGCCCGGAACAGCTTGGCCGGTGCGGCGGCCTCCAGCCGGATCGGTCCGTCGTCGGCGGCAACCCAGGCCGCGCGGCCCTGTTCCAGGGTCACCACGTCGGATTTGGCCCGAACCACCACCGAACCCTGCGTGCAGACCAGGATCTGCGGCCCGTCGTGGCGGGACGGGGCGTCGATCTCGTGTCCAAGGTGATCGCCGTCAAGCATCAGCACGCAGGTGGCGAACTCCACCGCGGGAGTGTCGTAGACCAGCTCGATACCGTCTCGATGGGTGGGCGCCCTCAGTGCCGCTTCGTCGGCCGGGGTGAAGTCCAGAACCCGCAGCAGCTCGGGGACGTCGACGTGCTTGGGGGTCAGGCCACCACGAAGCACGTTGTCGGAGTTGGCCATCACCTCCATGCCCACTCCGTGGATGTAGCTGTGCAGGTTGCCGGCGCTGAGGTAGATCGCCTCCCCCGGCGCCAGGTTGATCCGGTTCAACAGCATGGCCGCCAGCACACCGGCATCACCCGGGTAACGCTCGCCGAGCTCCAACACCGTCTTGGCTTCCTCGGCGAATTCCGTTGCACCGGAACGTACATAGGCGACCGCGCCGTCGAGCACCGCGGGAATCAGCGCGTCGAGGTCGGGCTGCGGTGCGGTGATCCAGGTGGTGAACAGGGCACGCAGACCGTCGGCGTCGGACTGCCCGCTCAGCAGCGCGATGAACGGGTCGAGCTCGGGCACCGCCAGGGCCTGCATCAGCTCGACCGACCGCGCTGCGGGCCGAAATCCCGCCAGGGCGTGGAAATCGCTGAGCGCCACCAGCAGTTCCGGCTTGTGGTTGCGGTCGCGATAGTTGCGAATCGGGGAGTTCAACGGCACCCCGAGGCGGTCCTCCCGAACGTAACCCTCGACCGCCTGCTCGGCACTGGGATGGGCCTGCAGCGAGAGCGGCTCGTCGGCGGCCAGCACCTTGACCAGAAACGGCAGGACGTCGCCGAACCGGGCCCGTACCGCAGGTCCGAGCTGACCCTCCGGGTCCGAGCGCACCGCGTCGAGCAACGACGTCTCGCCATCGCCGGTCTCCAACCACGCCGGGTCACCCGGGTGCGCACCCAGCCACAATTCGGCCTCGGGATGGGCGGTCGGCGCCGGCCGTCCGGTGAATTCCGCTATGGCCGTTCTCGATCCCCACGCGTAGGTGCGTATCGCCCCTCGTAGCAGTTCCACTGGGAAGCTATCCCCCCACCAATCTGAGGTAAACCGCCGCCATCTGCAATCGCACGGCGAGCGTGGCGAGCTGTTGTTCGGGCCGCCCGGCCGGCATCGGCACCGACCCGGCTTCGCCGATGTCTTCGGCACCGACCAGGTCGACGTCGTCGAGACCGCTCACCCGGGCCGCGACCATCGGCCGATCGGTGTCCAGGGTCAGAGCGAGCACCCGGGGCCGGCTGGGCAGCGGACCGTCGAGTTCCTCGTCATGGAACAGGGCATCGACGGGGTTGCCCAATTGGCCTGCCATGCCGGTGCGCAGCGCCACCAGAGCGTCGGCCAGCCCGGCCGCCGCCACCGCGCGGCCGGCCAGCCGCAGCAGAACCGTCGCAGCGTGCCTGGCCACCGCCAGGGTGGCCGCGCAGTCGCCGGCCAGCACCGCCTGCCGGCCCGACATCCGCTCGGCCAGCGCCTTGGCCGGGTTGGTGAACACCTCGCGGCTCGCGCTGTTACGCAGCGCCTCGGCGTCGAGTTCGTCGGCCATCGCCGACAGGTCGGTCTGCACAGCCGGGTCGACGGCCTGCAGTGTGGCCAGCCCCGCCGCGAGGTACCGGGTCAGTCCGAATTCGTCGGGCGTCCACATCCGCGGAGCCAGGACCGCGGTTCGCCCGGCGGTGGCGTCACGCAGCGGACCCTCGTAGGGTGCGGCGACGACCACCCGGGCACCGCGCCGCACCGCTGTGGCGGCGGCCGTGACCAGCGCCGGGTCACCGGCGTCGTCACCGGCCACGACCAGGACGTCCAGTGGCCCGATCCAAGGCGGGGATTCGGCCGCCACCACGATCGGCTCCCCCGCCACACCACTGACGGTGGCGGCCAGGATGGCACCGGCACTCTCGGCCGCTCCGCGACCGGCGACCCAGATCATGGTCCGGGGCCGGCCGCCGCCGGTCACCGATTCCAGCTCGCCTTCCTCGACGGCGGCCGCCGTGGCCCGAACTTGGGCACCGGCCATCGCCGCCGCCCGCAGCAGCCCGTCGCGGTCGGCATCCAGCAGTCCCTCGGTGTCGTCGAAGTCGACGGTCGCGTGCGCGGCACTCATGGGACGGGCTCGTTCTGTGCGGCCGCGATGTCCGCCGACACCCGGCGGACGATCTCGTCGATCTCACCGGTACTGCGTGCCTCGACGTTGAGCCGCAGCAGCGGTTCGGTGTTGGAGGTGCGCAGGTTGAACCAGGCTCCCTCCCCCAGGTCGACGGTGACACCGTCCAGATGATCGAGTGAAACAACATCGCTACCAAAGGCTTTCAGCACCGACTCGACGCAGGCCGCAGCATCTGCCACCCGGAAGTTGATCTCGCCGGAGGCCTCGTAACGCTGGTAGTCGGCCATCACCTCGGACAGCGGCCGGTCCTGCTCGCCCAGCGCGGCCAGTACGTGCAGCGCGGCCAGCATGCCGGAGTCCGCACCCCAGAAGTCCCGGAAGTAATAGTGCGCGGAATGCTCCCCGCCGAAGATCGCGCCGGTGTCGGCCATCAGCGCCTTGATGTAGGAATGGCCCACACGGGAGCGCACCGGCGTGCCGCCGCGCTCGATGACGAGTTCGGGGACCGCGCGCGAGGTGATCAGGTTGTGGATCACCGTCGCACCGATCTCGCGGCTGAGTTCGCGGCCGGCGACGAGCGCTGTGACGGCCGAGGGTGAGACCGGTTCGCCCCGTTCGTCGACGACGAAGCAGCGGTCGGCGTCGCCGTCGAACGCCAGCCCTATGTCGGCCCCGTTGTCGACGACGAATCTCTGCAGGTCCACCAGGTTGGCCGGCTCCAGCGGATTGGCCTCGTGGTTGGGGAAGGAGCCGTCGAGTTCGAAGAACAGCGGCACCAGCGTCAGCGATTCGATCGGCCCGAGCACCGCCGGCGCGGTGTGTCCGGCCATCCCGTTGCCGGCATCCACCGCGACGCGCAGCGGGCGCAGCTCGTTCATGTCGACCAGTGACCGGAGGAACTCGCCGTACTCGGCCAGCACGTCCTGATCGCGCACCTGTCCGCACGGTCCGTCATACGACGGCACACCGGCGATCACCTCATCGCGGATGATCGCCAGCCCGGTGTCTTCACCGACCGGCTTGGCGCCGGCCCGGCACAACTTGATGCCGTTGTAGGCGGCCGGGTTATGACTGGCGGTGAACATGGCGCCCGCGCAGTTCAGGAAACCGGAGGCGAAATACAGCTGATCGGTGGACGCCAGCCCGATCCGCACCACATCGAGACCCTGGGCGGTGATGCCGTCGGCGAAGGCCGCGGCCAGCGCCGGAGAGCTCTCCCGCATGTCGAAGCCGATGGCCACCCGATCACCGCCCTCGGCACGGATCAGTCGGGCGAACGCGGCGGCGACGTCAGCGACGAATGCTTCGTCGAGCTGCTCGCCGACCAGGCCACGCACGTCGTAGGCCTTGATCACACTGCGGACCGCGGCGGCGGGCCTGGACATGGCGGATCTCCTGACCGAAGGGGACTCTTGGCCGCCAGCCTATCTGTTTCGACGCTCAGGTAACGGGCGTCCCATCACCTCAGTCGGCTGGGTCCGGCAGTACGCGCAGGTGTCCGCGCCGGCGACCGGCGGTAGTGGGTCGGTGGGCGGCCGACGGGACCATCGGCGCACCGGTGGCGGGGGCGTGCACAGCGCCGCCCGGGTCGGAGAATCCGGCGATCGGTGCCCGGGCGGCAACTCCGTCCCGCCCTTCCCGGACCGCGTCGGCGAGGGCGACCAGGTCGTCCTCGTCGGGATACTCGGGCAGCGGGCCGGCGTGGCGGACCAGCTCCCAACCGCGCGGCGCGGTGATCCGGGTGGCATGGCCGACACACAGGTCCCAGGAATGCGGCTCTCGGGAAATCGCCAGCGGCCCGACTACGGCGGTGGAATCGGAATAGACGAACGTCAGCGTCGCCACCGCATAATGGGGGCACCCGGGCCGGCAGCAGCGACGGGGAACATTCACGCCCGTGAGGCTATCGCGGTTCAATCGCAGGTGGGCACCGGACACGCGCAGCCGCGGGGCGGCCGATTCCCAACCGTTACGATCAGTTCCGTGGTCGATTCCCGCAGCTCCCGGCGAGGTGGCCGGTCGGGTGGCGGCGCGGGCTCGCGCCGGGGACGTGAGATGCGCGGTCCCCTGCTGCCGCCGACGGTGCCGGGTTGGCGCAGTCGCGCTGAACGCTTCGACATGGCGGTGCTCGAGGCCTATGAGCCGATCGAGCGGCGGTGGCAGCAGCGGCTCACCGGTTTGGATGTCGCGGTCGACGAGATTCCCCGCATCGCCCCGAAGGATCCGGACAGCGTGCAGTGGCCGGCCGAAGTGGTGGCCGACGGACCCATCGCACTGGCTAGGCTCATCCCGGCTGGCGTGGACGTCCGCGGCAACTCCACGCGGGCCCGAATTGTGTTGTTCCGCAAGCCGATCGAGCGTCGAGCCAAAGACTCGATCGACTTGACGGATCTGTTGCACGAGATTCTGGTGGCTCAGGTGGCCACCTACCTCGGGGTCGAGCCGTCGGTGATCGACCCCAGCATGGAAGAAGACTGAAGGCGGCCGAATCGGCCGCCTTCGTCAGATGATGCCGCGCTTGAGGCGGCGGCGCTCCCGCTCGGAGAGCCCGCCCCAGATGCCGAAGCGCTCGTCGTGGGCCAGGGCGTAGTCAAGGCACGCGTCGCGCACCTCGCAGCCCAGGCAGATGCGCTTGGCCTCGCGGGTGGAGCCGCCCTTCTCCGGGAAGAACGCCTCCGGGTCGGTCTGCGCGCACAGCGCGCGCTCTTGCCACTGGTCCTCGTCGGGTTCCGGCGTCGCGTCGATGGGGTCCGGCACCAAACTCAGGTGAGTGCGCGCCGTTACCCCCATGTTCTGCGAGCCGGTACCGGACTGCGGCGCCCCGATCGCACCGATCAAGTACTCATAGGACATTTCCGCCTCCTCACCTGGTTTCGTAGATCCTGTATGTCGCCCACTTTTGAAGTGTGGCCATCTCATTCGAACACCTGGTCGAATCACGGTCTGCGACACCGAAACCGGCAGGTCGACCGGGAAATGACACTGATGTGATTAGACACGTCCGCGCCTGCGCGGTCAAGCGATTGAACGGAATTCCATACCATTTCCCCCGGACAATTCGGCGAGTCGATGCACCGGCGTGTCTTCGTGGTGACTCGATCGTGACCGCGTGCGTCACCGAATGACCCGACCGCCTAGTGTCGATCGGTGTGAAGATCACCGTTTTGGTCGGCGGCGTCGGGGGCGCCCGCTTCCTCCTTGGTGTGCAACGACTACTCGGTCTCGGTCAGTTCGCCGATCAATCCGCCGGCCAGATAACCGGGGCCACAGGCGATCTTGATCACAGGCTGACGGCCGTGGTCAACGTCGGCGACGACGCCTGGATGCACGGCGTGCGCATCTGCCCGGATCTCGACACGTGCATGTACACCCTGGGCGGCGGCATCGATCCCGAACGCGGCTGGGGCCATCGCAACGAGACCTGGAATGCCAAAGAAGAATTGGCGGCCTATGGAGTCCAGCCGGATTGGTTCGGTTTGGGCGACCGAGATCTGGCCACACATTTGGTGCGAAGTCAAATGCTGCGGGCCGGCTATCCGCTGTCGCAAGTCACCGAAGCGCTCTGCCATCGCTGGTCCCCCGGCGCCACTCTGCTGCCCGCCAGCGACGACCGGTGCGAAACCCACGTGGTGATCGACGATCCGGAAACCGGTGACCGCAAGGCCATCCACTTCCAGGAGTGGTGGGTGCGCTACCGGGCCAAGGTGCCGACCCACAGCTTCGCCTTCGTCGGCTCCGAATCGGCCAGCGCCGGACCCGGAGTCATCGACGCCATCGCTGACGCCGACGTCGTGATGCTGGCGCCGTCCAATCCGGTGGTGAGCATCGGTGCGATCCTGGCCATCCCCGGCATCCGCGCCGCCCTGCGGTCCACGCCCGCCCCGGTGATCGGCTACTCACCCATCATCGGCGGGAAACCGTTGCGCGGCATGGCCGACGAATGCCTGTCGGTGATCGGCGTCGAAACCTCCTCACAAGCGGTCGCGCATCACTTCGGCGCTCGCACGGCCACCGGCATCCTGGACTACTGGCTGATCTCCGAAAGTGACCATGCCGACGTCGACGGGGTGACCGTGAAGTCCATTCCACTGCTGATGAGCGATCCGTCGGCCACCGCCGAGATGGTGCGCGCGGGGCTGGAATTGGCCGGTGTCGCCCTGTGAGCGTGGAACATGGAAGTGCTGCTCCCGTCGAGATCCTCCCGGTCACCGGGCTTCCCGAGTTTCGCCCCGGCGACGACCTGGCCGCGGCCCTGGCCGGCGCCGCGCCCTGGCTGCGCGACGGTGACATCGTCGTCGTCACCAGCAAGGTGATGTCCAAGTGCGAGGGGCGCATCGTGGCAGCACCCGCCGACCCCGAGGAGCGGGATGCCCTGCGCCGCAGCCTCATCGACGCGGAGGCGGTGCGTGTACTGGCCCGTAAGGGTCGCACGCTGATCACCGCCAACCGCAACGGCATCGTGCAGGCCGCCGCCGGTGTGGACGGCTCCAACGTGGGAACCACCGAATTGGCGCTGCTGCCGGAGGATCCCGATGCCAGCGCCGCGGCACTGCGCACGGCACTGCAGCAAAGACTCGGCGTCACCGTCGGTGTGGTGGTCACCGACACCATGGGTCGCGCCTGGCGCAACGGCCAGACCGACGCCGCGATCGGCGCGTCGGGACTGCCCGTGCTCTACGGTTACGCCGGTGCCGTCGACACCCACGGCAACGAGCTGCTGGTCACCGAGGTCGCCGTCGCCGACGAGATCGCCGCCGCGGCCGACCTCGTCAAGGGCAAGCTGACCGCGGTGCCGGTCGCGGTGGTACGCGGGCTCGACCTCGCCGACGACGGATCAACGGCAGCACGGTTGTTGCGCGGCGGCGAGGACGACCTGTTCTGGCTGGGCACCGCCGAGTCGATCGAACTCGGGCGGCGCCAAGCCCAGCTGCTCCGCCGGTCGGTGCGGCACTTCGGTCCGGAACCGGTCGACCCCGTGCTCATCGAGCAGGCCGTCGCGGAGGCCCTCACCGCCCCAGCTCCGCATCACACTCGGCCGGTCCGCTTCGTCTGGGTCCAGGACCGGCAACGGCGCACCGCACTGCTGGATGCGATGAAGGATGCCTGGCGGGCGGATCTCACCGGCGACGGCAGGCCGGCGGAGTCCGTCGAGCGGCGGGTGGCTCGCGGGCAGATCCTCTACGACGCACCGGAGGTCATCATCCCGTTCCTGGTGCCCGAGGGGCGCACAGCTATCCGGATCCGGTTCGCACCGAGGCCGAGCACACCATGTTCACCGTCGCCGTCGGCGCGGCCGTCCAGGCACTGCTGGTGGGGCTGGCTGTCCGCGGGGTGGGCAGCTGCTGGATCGGTTCGACGATCTTCACGCCCGACCTTGTTCGCCGCACCCTCGAGCTGCCCCCCGACTGGGAGCCGTTGGGCGCCGTCGCGATCGGCTATCCGCCCGAGCCGCCCGAGCCGCGCGAGCCGGCGCCGGTCGGCGACCTGCTGGTGCGCCGATGAGTCCGGTCCGCGATTCGGCGATCGATCTGCTGACGGCGTGGGACGCCCCTGACCCCGGCCAGGACGCGCTGCGCCACGCCGTGCTGGCCTTCCTCTACGCGCGCACCGATGCCTGCCAAAGGGCTTGCGCGCCAGGCCATATCACCGCATCAGCACTGGTGGTCTCGGACGCCGCCGACGAGGTGCTGCTGACGCTGCACCCGCGGCTGGGGCGCTGGGTGCAGCTCGGCGGACACTGCGAGGACTCCGATGCCGACATCGTCGCCGCGGCGCTGCGCGAGGCGACCGAGGAGTCCGGCATCGACGGATTGAGCATCGACGCGGCACTGGGCGCCATCCACGTCCACCCGCTCACCTGCTCGCTCGGGGTGCCGACCCGCCATCTGGATCTGCAGTTCATCGCCCGCGCGCCGACCCGGGCCGAGATCGCGATCAGTGACGAGTCGCTGGATCTGCGATGGTGGCCGGCCGACGCACTCCCCGAGGGAACCGATCCGGCGCTGGCTCATCTGGTGGCCGTCGGCTGCGGCCGCGCGCGCTAGCGTTCCGGCGAGTGGCCAGTTACGACACGCGCCCGAGCGAATTCCGCGTCATAAGTGGCCACTCGATCGGACAACCGGCCGCGGTCAGTGCCGCCACCACCCGCTCGACGACCACGCGGGGAGCATGGCGTAGTAACTGACTGCTGACTCGGATGATCCGCCACCCGCACTCCTCCAATTCGGCGAGCCGGTTGATGTCACGGGTGCGCTGCACTGGGTCGGTCCAGTGTTGGGCGCCGTCGAACTCCACCCCGACCTTCCACTGCTCCCACCCCATGTCGATCCGCGCGATGAAGTGACCGCATCCGTCGAACACGGGGATCTGCGTGGCGACCGATGGCAGTCCGGCACGGACCAACACCAGCCGAGTGCGGGTCTCCTGCGGTGACGCGGCGCCGGGATCCACCAACTCGAGCACGCGCCGCAGCTGCACAACCCCGCGAGCACCGCGGTGGCGGTCGATCAAAGCCGCGATGTCAGAGCGGCGCGCACCGGTGGCGTTGCACAGTGCGTCGAGTCGGATCACCGCTCTGTCGGCACCTGGCCGGCGGCCAAGGTCGAAGGCGGTACGAGCCGGGCTGGTCACCGGCATCCCGGCGACCCGGCACACCTCGTCATCGCGCAGTTCGTCGCGGTGGATGACGATGCCCGCCACCGGCTTACCGTTGCGACGCAGGAGTTCAGCGGGATGGCGATCGTCGATCCAGCGACAGCCGAGCAGGGCGGCGGCCGACAAGCCGGCGAGCGTAGCCGTCCCCCCAGACCAGACGAATGCCGCACGCGCTTTCACCGTCGCAGTGAGGTCGCAGTCGCGGGGCACGTAGACGTCACGGTGTATCGCACGATAGTCGCGGGCCAGCGACCGGCGAGTGACGAGACCTTCGGCCAGTGCCGTCGACCCACGAAAGGGCGTGACGAGGACTGCCATGACGCCACCCTGGCACGCCCGCGGGGCCGACGCCTGCGGCCATCCCCAGGACGAGTGGCCAGTTATCGCACGCCAAAAGCGCGAGAAGGTAACACAAGTGGCCACTCGGCGCGCCAGCCGACCTCAGATATCCGAGGAGTACCGAATTCCGCAGTCCGGGATCGACACTCCGGGCCACACCCGCGCGCCACGCAGCAACTCGCAGCGCGCGCCGATGTCGGCGCCGTCACCGATGACGCCGTCACGGATCAGCGCACGCGGCCCGATGCGCGCACCGGCACCGATGATCGACCGCTCCACCACCGAGCCCGCCTCGATGCACGCGCCGTCGAACACCACGGCGCCGTCCAGTCGGACGCGGGGCCCGATCTCGGCACCGCGGCCCACCACGGTCCCGCCGACGAGAAGGGCACCAGGGGCCACTGAAGCACCGTCGTGCACCAGGCTCTCCCCCGTCGTCCGCCCAGTGCCGGCGAAGGGGCGATCCCGCGAACCAGGTCCGCCGAGCCGCGCACGAAATCTTCCGGTGTGCCCATATCGCGCCAGTAGCTCGCGTCGACGTAGCCGCACACCTTCACCCCATCGGCCAGCAGCGCGGGGAACACCTCACGTTCCACCGACACCTCCCGGCCGCGCGGGATCCGGTCGAGGATCTCGCGTTTGAAGATGTAGGTGCCGGCGTTGATCTGATCCGACGGCGGGTCCTCGGTCTTCTCCAGGAACGCCTGCACGTTGCCGTCGCTGTCGGTGGGCACGCACCCGAACGCTCGAGGGTCGCTGACCCGCACCAGATGCAGGGTCAGATCGGCCTGCGACTGGCGGTGGCTGGACAGCATCTGACGCAGGTCCATCCCGGACAGCACGTCGCCGTTGAAGACCATCACGGTGTCGTGCCGAAGCTTGGGCACCACGTTGGCGATGCCACCGCCGGTGCCCAGCGGATGCTCCTCGGTGACGTAGTCGATCTGCAAACCCAACTTCGAGCCGTCGCCGAACTCGGATTCGAAGGTTGCGGCCTTGTACGACGTCCCGAGGATGACGTGCTCGATACCGGCCTCGGCGATGCGGGACAGCAGGTGGGTCAGGAACGGCAGACCGGCGGTCGGCAGCATCGGCTTGGCCGCTGACAACGTCAACGGCCGCAGCCGGGTGCCCTTCCCACCGACCAGCACGACCGCATCAACCTTCGAGGCGTCGACTTCACTCACCGGCTCCCCCCATCCCTTTCGCCAGCTCCCGCCGAGACTTGCGTACCGCCGCGCGCGACCTAATTTTCAGTGCGCCCTTCATCGTCCATCGAAGCGGGGCGCGCCACCAGCCGAAATGTCGGTCAGAGAGATAAATGTAAGTGCTCTCGTGATGCGCCCGCAGGTTGGTCGCCGGGTCCCGCCCGGTGGAGTGACCCTTGTCGTGCAGGATCTCCGCCGACGGGACGTAGACGTTGAGCCAGCCGGCCTGCCCCAGCCGGTCGCCCAGGTCGACGTCCTCCATGTACATGAAGTAGCGCTCGTCGAACCCGCCGATCTGGTCGAACGCGGCGCGACGCACCAGCAGGCACGACCCCGACAACCAGCCCACCGGCCGTTCGGTGGGCTCCAGGTACTCCTGGCGGTAGGCCTTCGTCCACGGGTTCGTCTTCCACACGAAGCCGACGACGGCGTGCATGCCGCCCCGGATCAGGCTCGGCAGGTGCCGCGCCGACGGGTAGACCGACCCATCCGGGTCGCGGATCAGTGGGCCCAGAGATCCCGCGCGGGGCCAACGGTCGGCAGCCTCGAGCAGTTCGTCGATACTGCCCGGTCCCCACACCACGTCCGGGTTGGCGATGAGCACGAATTCGTCGTCGGCCGGCGCTGTCGCGACACCACGATTGACGGCGCTGCCGTATCCGAGGTTGCCACCGGTGCGCAGCAGCCGGGTGCCGGGGTAGCGCTCCACCGCCTCCTCGGGGGTGCCGTCGGTCGACCCGTTGTCGGCCATCACCACGGCCAGCGGACGATCGGTTGCCACGGTCAGCGACGACAGGAAGCGGTCCAGATGCGAGCCCGGCGAATACGTCACCGTCACCACGGTCAGGGGGCGGCTGGACGTCACGGCGTAGAGGGTAACTGTCCGTCGTCGAAGGGTTCGCCAAGCGCCTCGGCCAACGCCGCGCGCCAGGGCCGCGGCGGGGTGAGCCCGGCACGCACCGACAACGCCATCGACAGCGCCGAGTACACCGGGCGGGCGGCCCGCCGGGCGACCTGTGCCGAGCTGACCGGCCGGACCCGGTCCGGGTCGGCACCCAACTCCTCGAACACCGCCCGAGCCTGCTCGAAACGGCTGCAGGCGCCCTCGTTCGCCACGTGCAGGACGGGCTCTCTGATCCGCCCCTGTCCGACCTCGAACAGCGCGTCGACCAGGTCTTTGACGTAGGTGGGCGATCCGGTCTGGTCGTCGGCGACATCCACCGTCCCGTCGGTGGCGGCCCGCCTGCGCATGACGGCGACGAAGTCGTTGCCGGTCGTGCCGGTGTACACCCAGGAGGTCCGCACGATGGTGGCATCCGGCATCGCTGCCAGTACCGCCAGTTCGCCGGCGAGCTTGGTGCGTCCGTACACGCTCAACGGACCGGTCTGGTCCCCGACGTCGTAGGGGTGACGTTGCTCACCGGAGAAGACGTAGTCGGTGGAGATGTGCACCATTTGGGCACCCACCCGGGCGCACGCGTGTGCGACGTTCTCCGGGCCGGTGACGTTGACGGCGTGGGCGGTGTCGGGGTCCGCTTCGGCGGCGTCGACGTCGGCGACGGCGGCGCAGTTGACCACCAGATCACCCTCGGCCACGAACCGCTCGGCCGCTTTCGGGTCGGCGATATCCCACTGCGCGTGCGTCAGGGCGGCCACCTCACGGCCCTGACGGGCCGCCTCACCTGCAAGAAACCTTCCGACCTGGCCGCCGGCGCCGGTGATCACGATCCTCGCTGCCATGATCACGAGTCTGGCACGCCGGTTTCGGCTACCGCATCTGCGCCCATCTCGCCAGTAGCCTGGGCTGATGCCTGCTGACACCGAAGCAAGGTCTGTGACGGGCGCCCGGCGGGCGACTCAGACTGTGCTCGCGTTGATCGCCGTGATGGTGATGGTCGGTACGGGCGTCGCGTGGGGCAAGATCCGGTCGTTCGAGAACGGCATCTTCCACATGAGCACGTCGGCGCTCGGCGGCAGCGGCGGCGGCGACGACGGAGCCATCGACATCCTGTTGGTCGGCATGGACAGCCGCACCGACGCGCACGGCAATCCGCTGTCTGCTGACGAGCTGGCGACCCTGCATGCCGGTGACGACGTGTCGACCAACACCGACACGATCATCCTGGTCCGCATCCCCAACAACGGAAAGTCGGCGACGGCGATCTCGATCCCGCGCGACTCCTACGTCAAGGCGCCAGGCCTGGACAAGACGAAGATCAATGGCGTTTACGGCCAGGTCAAGCTCGAGAAGATGAAAGAGCTCGTCGAAGAACAGGGCATGGACCCCGCCGAGGCGGAGCCCAAGGCGGTGGAGGCCGGCCGGGAAGCCCTGATCAAGACCGTCGCCGATCTGACCGGTGTCACCGTCGACCACTACGCCGAGATCGGGCTGCTCGGCTTCGCGTTGATCACCGATGCGCTGGGCGGCGTCGACGTGTGCCTCAAAGACGCGGTGTACGAACCGCTTTCCGGTGCAGATTTTCCGGCGGGCTGGCAGAAGCTGAACGGGCCGCAGGCGCTGAGCTTCGTTCGCCAGCGCCACGACCTGCCGCGTGGCGATCTGGACCGGGTGGTGCGCCAGCAAGTGGTGATGGCCTCCCTTGCCCACCAGGTGATCTCGGGCAAGACGCTGACCAGCCCGTCGACGCTCAACCGGCTGCAGGACGCCATCCAGCGCTCGGTGGTCATCTCGTCCGGCTGGGACATCATGGATTTCATCAAGCAGCTGGAGAACCTCGCCGGCGGCAACGTGGCTTTCGCGACCATCCCGGTGCTGGACGAAGCCGGGTGGAGCGACGACGGCATGCAGTCGGTGGTCCGCGTCGACCCGAGTCAGGTGCAGGCCTGGGTGGCCAGCCTGCTGCACGACCAGGAAGAGGGCAAGACCGAGAAGATCGCCTACTCACCAGACCAGACGAAGGCCGATGTCGTCAACGACACCGACATCAACGGTCTGGCCGCTGCCGTCTCAGATGCCTTGAGCGCAAAGGGCTTTGGCGTGGGCGATGTCGGCAATAACGACAAGGACCACGTGCAGCGCAGCGAGGTCCAGGCGGCCAAGGAAGACGACCTCGGCGCACAGGCCATCGCCAGGGAACTCGGCGGCCTGCCGGTGGTGGCCGACGGCTCGATCCCGGCGGGCACCGTCCGGGTGGTGCTGTCCAGCGACTACTCCGGGCCGGGTTCGGGACTGGAAGGCTCGCTGCCGACCTCGGCGCCCGTCGACCAGGCCGCCGGACAGGCCGGGGACGGCGCGCCACCGCCGCCGTCGCCCATCATCACCGCCGGGTCCGACGACCCCAAGTGCGTCAACTGATGACGAATTTAACTGCGGCGGTGTTGGATCCGCTGCTGCGGACCGACCCCATGGGTCCGCGCATCACCTACTACGACGACGCGACGGGTGAGCGCATCGAGCTCTCCACGGTGACGCTGGCCAACTGGGCGGCCAAGACCGCCAATCTGCTGCGCGACGAACTCGGCGCCGGTCCGGGCACCCGGGTGGCGGTGCTCCTGCCCGCGCACTGGCAGACGGCCGCGGTGCTGCTCGGGATCTGGTGGATCGGCGCCGAGGTGATGCTGTCTGGCCCGGCGGATCTGGCGCTGTGCACAGTCGACCGGCTCGACGAGGCCGACGAGGCGGTGGCCGGCGGTGAGGTCGCGGTGCTGTCGCTGGATCCGTTCGGCAAGCCGGTGCCCGACCTGCCGATCGGTGTGACGGACTACGCGACCGCGGTGCGAGTGCACGGCGACCAGTACGCCCCCGAGCCGCGGCCGGGGCCGGCACTGGAGGGCCGCTCCGTCGACGAGGTACTCGCCTCGGCGCACACCGCCGACCTGAGCCCGGGCGACCGGGTGATGTCGTCGCTGCCGTGGTCGACGGCCGAAGAGGTGGTCGAAAACCTGGTGGCGGTGCTCGTCGCGGGCGCGTCGCTGGTCCAGGTGGCCAACCCCGATCCGGCAGTGCTGCAGCGGCGACGGGAGACCGAGAAAGTCACCCGCGACCGATGACGGACACCTCCGATGCCGCAGTCCTTCGGGCCGAGCGGCGCAGCCTGTACGCCTATATGGTCACGATGGTCGGCTTGGCGGTACTCGGCTTCGCCATCTATGCCATCACCCGGGTCTCGGCCACCCAGCTCGACGGCGTCATCTCCCTGATCAACGCTGCCGCCGCATTCATCGCCGCCCGGCTCGCCGTCACCGCAGCCAAGCCGGCCGACGTCGAAAGCCCTTACGGCCGACTGGCGCTGGAGAACCTCTACGCCCTGTTCCGCTCGTTGATGATCCTGGGTGTGGTGATCGTCGGGGTGGTGACGAACTCGATCAAGGTGATCGACTACCTGATCACCCGGCAGGGATCCGAGCCGGAGTTCGGGCTCGCGGCGGTGTACACCGCCGCGTGTGTGCTGATCTGCTTCGGCCTCAAGTGGAACCACGAACGCAACAACCGCTCGGTCAACGGCGCCTCGGCCCTGCTTCGGGTCGAGGCCACCGCAGCCAAGATGGAAGCCCTCATCAGCGGTGGGATCTGCGCGTCCCTGGTGTTCGTCGCCGTGCTCCCGGAAGGCACCTTCCTCACCTCGCCCACCTTCGACATCAAGGACATCGCCGACAGCATCATCGTGCTGATCCTCTGCGCGCTGCTCGTCGGTGAACCCATCCGGCAGATCCGTCTCGAGTTCGGCCGGTTGTCGGGCCGCCGGGCAGATCCGGACCTCGATGCCGCCGTGCGCGCCGCGATCGAGGCCGTCGCCGAGGAACACGCCCATGAACTCGACCACGAACTGACCCTTGTCGACGCGCTGGCGATCAGCCGTGGTAAGGCCACCGAGGTGGATCTGAGAGTGGCCTACACCGGCACGATGACCGTCGACGAGCAGGACGAACTGCGGGCCCGCACCTTCGCCGAACTCCGCGATCGGATCGGGCCGTTGCGCCTGACCCTGGTGTTCAGTCGGTTGCCCATTCACGAAATGCCCTGCCGAAACATGCCCTGAACTCGGCAAACATCCCTGTCGGTGGTTCGTGGCATACTCGAACACATGTTCGAGAACGTATCCGCGGATTCGCTGGTCGAGGAGATCGGGAGCTCGGCGCGCGCGGAGAACGTCGCCTGTGCGCGTCGGCTGGCGGCCGTCGCCGAGCTCTATCGCCGCCGGGTGGTCATGGTCGAAGACGGCCAGGGCCGGGAGCGCTGGCGGATCGACCCGTGGGATGCCGTGGTGGCTGAGGTCGCGGCCGCGCAGTCGTCCACCTCGGGTGCGGCCGATTCGCTGGTGCACGTCGCGACCTGCCTGCATCTGCGGCTGCCCCGGGTCGCGGCGGTGTTCGCCGCCGGGACCATCGACTACCGGACCGTTCGGCTGGTCGTCAGCCGGACGCTGCTGGCCATCGAGCCGGAGGTCCTGGCCGCGATCGACGCGGAGCTGGCCGAGACGATCAGCGCCTGGTCGGGGCTGTCCAGGTACCGCACTCAACTGGCGGTGGACCGGCTCGTCGAACGTCACGACCCCGAGGCACGCCGGCGCACCGAATCCCGCGCGCGGTCCCGGCACGTCGACATCAGGCATGACCGGCACGGTTCATACCTCACCGGCACCCTGTTCGGCACCGACGGCACGCTGCTTGACCAGCGGTTGACGGCCATGGCCCGCGCCGTGTGCGACAACGATCCGCGAACCCCGGAGCAGCGCCGCGCCGATGCGCTGGGCGCACTGGCCGCCGGACGGGTGACGCTGCCGTGCGCGTGCGGGTCATCCGAGTGCCCTCGTGCCGAAAGTGGATCCGGCGCTTCGGTTGTCGTTCACGTCGTCACCGAGGCGGCGACGCTACAGATGGCGCACCCGAGCGATGTACACGGTGAGCGACCAGAGGACGACACCTGCGAGGTCATCACCTCGCGGGAGCGATTCGCCGAGGTCCTGCGCTCAGCGGCGACACCGCGGGCTACCCCTGCCCGCACCCTCATACCCAATCCCACGGCGTCGGGTTTGGTGCTGGGTGGGTCGACGCTATCGGCCGGTGTGCTGGCCGATCTGATTGCGCGTGGCCTCGCCGAGGTGAAGCGGGTCATCCATCCCCGGGACGCGCCACCTGAACAGCACTACCGGCCCTCGACCGCACTCGCCGATTTCGTCCGGTGCCGCGACCTCACCTGTCGCTTCCCGAACTGCGACCACCCCGCCGACCGCTGCGACCTGGACCATACGATTCCCTACGATGCCGGCGGTCCCACACACGCCTCGAATCTGAAAGCCCTGTGCCGAAAACATCACCTGCTCAAGACTTTCTGGTGCGGGCCCAGCGGCTGGCGGGATGTGCAGCTGGCCGACGGCACCGTGATCTGGACCTCCCCGTCCGGGCGCACCTACCGGACGACACCGGGAAGCAAGCTACTCATCCCGAGCCTGTGCACGCCCACCGGCAGGCTCAATGTCACGGCCCGGCAGGGAGATTCGCGATGGCGCGGGGTGATGATGCCCACCCGCAGCCGAACCCGCGCCCAGGACCGGCGCTCCCGAGTGATGGCTGAACGCAGGCACTAGGCTGCCCAGGGTGAACCGCGCTCCCCTGAATCTCGCCTCGCTTCGCGAACAGTACCCCGGCCGCATCGACGTGGTCAGCGAGACCGGCTCCACCAACGCCGACCTACTGGCCCGGCACACCGCGGGCGAGGACATCCGCGGCACCGTGCTGATCGCCGAACACCAGAGCGCCGGCCGGGGCCGCAACGGGCGCAGCTGGTCGGCTCCCCCGCGCTCGCAGATCTCGCTGTCGATCGGCGTCGCCGCCGACGAGGTGCCGGCCGACGGCTGGGGTTGGCTACCGCTGCTCACCGGTGTCGCGTTGGTCGACGCGGTCAAGTCGGCAACCGGTATCGAGGCCGGGGTCAAGTGGCCCAACGACGTCCTGGTCGGCACCGGCAAACTGGCCGGCATCCTGGCCGAGGTGGCCGCCCCCGACCCGGTGATCGTGGTGGGGCTCGGACTGAACGTCACCCTGACCGCCGCGGAGGCACCCGACCCGCGCGCCACCTCACTGCAGCTGCTGGGCGCCGACATGCTCGACCGCGACACCCTCGTCGCGGACATCCTGCGTCAGCTGAGCGGCCGCATCCAGCGCTGGCAGGCCGCCCAAGGCCCCGACGCACAACTGATCGCCGACTACCGCCGGCGCAGCATCACGATCGGCAGCCGGGTACGCGCCCTCATGCCCGGCGACCACCAAATCACCGGCACCGCAGTCGATGTCGACGACCTGGGTCGCCTGCACATCGACACCGGCGCCGAACTGGTGACGGTCTCGGCGGGCGACATCACTCACCTGCGGCCCGCCGAGGACGCCGGTTAGCGCAGTAGTGCGCGGGACATCACGACCCGCTGAATCTGGTTGGTGCCCTCGTAGATCTGGGTGATCTTGGCATCGCGCATCATCCGCTCCACCGGGAAGTCCACGGTGTAGCCCGCCCCGCCGAACAACTGCACCGCGTCGGTGGTGACCTCCATGGCCACATCCGAGGCGAAACACTTCGAGGCCGCCGAGATGAACCCGAGATTGGGCTCGCCGCGCTCGGCGCGAGCGGCCGCGTTGTAGACCATCAACCGGGCGGCTTCGACCTTCATCGCCATGTCGGCCAACATGAACTGCACACCCTGGAAGGTGCTGATCGACGTGCCGAACTGCTTGCGGTCCTTGGTGTAGGCGATCGCCGCATCCAGCGCGCCCTGCGCGATACCGACAGCTTGGGCCCCGATGGTCGGACGGGTGTGATCCAGCGTCGCCAACGCCGTCTTGAACCCGGTACCAGGATCACCAATCATCCGGTCGCCGGGAATCCGGCAGTTCTCGAAGTACAACTCGGTGGTGGGCGAACCCTTGATGCCCAGCTTGCGTTCCTTGGGCCCGATCGAGAAGCCCTCGTCGTCGATGTGCACCATAAACGCCGAGATACCGTTGGCGCCCTTGTCCGGATCGGTCACCGCCATCACCGTGTACCAGGACGACTTGCCGCCATTGGTGATCCACGCCTTGGCACCGTTGAGGACCCAGTCATCCCCGTCAGCCCTGGCCCGGGTCCGCATCCCGGCCGCATCACTGCCGGCCTCACGCTCAGAGAGCGCATAGGACGCCATCGCCTCACCCGAAGCGATCGACGGCAGCACCTTCTTCTTCAATTCCTCCGAACCGCGCAGGATCAGGCCCATCGTGCCCAACTTGTTCACCGCCGGGATCAACGACGCCGAGGCGTCCACCCGGGCCACCTCCTCGATGACAATGCACGCCGCCACCGAATCGGCACCCTGACCGCCGTACTCCTCCGGCACATGCACCGCGTTGAAGCCCGACGCGTTCAACGCATCGAGCGCCTCCTGCGGAAAACGCGAGTTCTCGTCGCAATCGGCCGCGTACGGCGCGATCTCCTTCTCCGCCAACGCCCGAATCGCCGCCCGCAACTCCACGTGCTCCTCAGGCAAACCGAACACATCGAAATCCGGATTACCGCCCCAACCAGCCATAAAGCTCTCCTTGCTACTCGCTGGTAACTTTACTCGGGTCTCTACTCGCCGAGTAATCGCTCCCGAAGCGCCCGGTCCTTCGCCAGGACCTGCGCCTCGAGGTCGTCTTGGAACGCCTCCATCCGCTTGCGCAGCACGGTGTCCGAGGAACCGAGGATGCGCACGGCCAGCAGGCCGGCGTTGCGGGCGCCGCCGATCGACACCGTGGCCACCGGCACACCGGCGGGCATCTGCACGATCGACAGCAGTGAATCGAGACCGTCGAGCTTGGCCAGCGGTACGGGGACTCCGATCACCGGCAACGACGTGGCCGACGCGACCATCCCGGGTAGGTGGGCCGCACCGCCGGCACCGGCGATGATCACCTGGATGCCACGGGCCGCGGCCCCTCGCGCGTAGTCGAGCATCCGTCCGGGCGTGCGGTGCGCCGACACGACGCCCACCTCGAAGGGCACGTCGAATTCGGCCAGCGCCGCTGCGGCCGCTTCCATCACGGGCCAGTCGCTGTCCGAACCCATGATCAAGCCGACCCGTGGTTTGTCAGTCATCGGCGCTGTGCCCGTCCCATCCATCCGTCCACTCCGCGTGCGACAACCAGTGTGCCGCCCGCTCGGCGCGCTCACGCACGCGGTCGACGTCTTGAAGATCACATCCGGCGATGTTGACGTGGCCGACCTTGCGGCCCGGCCGTTCCGCCTTGCCGTAGAGGTGCACCTTCGCCTCCGGAATCCGGCCGAACAGGTGGTGCAGCCGCTCGTCGAGCCCCATCGACGGCGCGTGCGGCGCACCCAGCACGTTGGCCATCACTGTCACCGGCGCCAGCGGCCGGGTGTCGCCGAGCGGATAGTCCAGCACGGCGCGCAGATGCTGCTCGAACTGACTGGTCACCGACCCGTCCATGGTCCAGTGCCCGGAGTTGTGCGGCCGCATCGCCAGTTCGTTGACCATCAACGCGCCGTCGGTGGTCTCGAACAGCTCGACCGCGAGCACGCCGACCACACCCAGCTCGTCAGCCAACCGCAGGCCGAGTTGCTCAGCGGCCGAAGCCAATTCGTCGGACAGACCCGGCGCGGGCGCCAGCACGGTGACGCAGATGCCGTCACGCTGGACCGTTTCCACCACCGGCCACGCGGCGCCCTGCCCGAACGGCGAGCGAGCCACCAGCGCCGACAGCTCCCGGCGCATCGAGACCCGCTCCTCGAGCAGCACCGGCACCCCGTCGGCCAGATATCCGGCGACCACCTCGCGGGCATGCCCCAGATCCCGGGTCAACACCACTCCACGGCCGTCATACCCACCCCGCACGGTCTTGACCACCAGCGGCACGTCCACCGCGGCGGCGAACGCATCGACGTCGGAGACCTCGGAGACCGCCGTGAAGCGCGGGATCGGCGCGCCCAGCGCCGCCAGCTTGCGGCGCATCACCAGCTTGTCCTGGGCGTGCACCAGTGCCGCCGGCGGCGGGAAGACCTTCACGCCATCGGCGACCAGCGCCTCCAGCAGCTCGGTCGGCACGTGCTCATGGTCGAAGGTCAGCGCGTCAGCACCGGCCGCGGCCCGGCGCAGGGCATCGAGGTCGGTGTGGGCACCGATCACCACGTCCGGACTCACCTGTGCGGCCGGATCGTCGGGGCTGACAGCCAGCACCCGCAGGCACTGACCGAGCGCGATCGCCGCCTGGTGGGTCATCCTGGCCAGCTGTCCGCCGCCGACCATGGCGACGATGGGGGATCTGGGGCTGTTCGACACGGCCATCATGGTGTCAGACCTGCGCGGCTGGGCACACCTGCACCGACTTCCGTAGACTTGCTCCTTGTGTCTTTTGCTGATGCCACGATCGCTCGGCTGCCCCGACCGATCCGGCCCTTCGCGGAGCGGCATCACGAGCTCATCAAATTCGCCATCGTCGGCGCCACGACCTTCATCATCGACTCGGCGATCTTCTACACCCTCAAGCTGACGATCCTCGAACCCAAGCCGGTCACCGCCAAGGTGATCTCCGGCATCGTCGCGGTGATCGCCTCCTACGTCCTGAACCGGGAATGGAGCTTCCGCAACCGCGGTGGCCACGAGCGTCACCACGAAGCGCTGCTGTTCTTCGCCTTCAGCGGCGTCGGCGTGCTGTTGAGCATGGCCCCGCTGTGGTTCTCCAGCTACGTGCTCGAACTGCGCGTACCGCACGTGTCGCTGACCGTGGAGAACATCTCCGACTTCATCGCCGCCTACGTGCTGGGCAATCTGCTGCAGATGGCGTTCCGGTTCTGGGCGTTCCGGCGCTGGGTCTTCCCCGACGAGTTCGGTCCCGGCCACGACAAGGGGCTGGAATCCACCCTCACCGGGGGCGGTTTGGCCGAGGCGATGGAAGACGAGTACGAGGCCGCCGGCGGCACTGTGACGCCGCTGCGTCGCCGCCGCGCGTCACGTCAACTGGGCGACTCTTCCGAACCCAGGGTGTCGAAGACTTCGTGATACAGCAGTGAGTGCACCCGTTCCACGCGGGGAATGTCGTGGAACTCCAGGGGGTCCTGCGATGCCGATTCGATGACCAGGGTGCCGGTGCGCATCATCCGGTCCAGCAGACCGTGCCGGAACTCCACACTGTTGATGCGGGCCAGCGGGATGTCGATGCCCGAGCGGGTGAGCAGACCGTGCCGGAACATCACCCGCCGGTCGGTGATCACGAAATGTGTTGTCAGCCAGTTCAAGAACCGCCACAGGGTCAGCCACCCGACCAGGATCAGCCAGATCGCCGCGATCACACCGAAGAGGACTTTCTTGGCAGTGGGATCCCACGAGGTGTTGTTGACCACCGCGGCCACGAAGGCAGCCACGGCGGTGGCGATCAGCAGCACCAGGACCGGACCGACCAGTCGTTTCCAATGCGGATGACGGTGCAGCACGACCTGCTCGTCGTCGGCCAGCACGTTGTCGGGATAACCCATGGTCATTGACTACGTCACGGCGCGCCGGAACACAAGACGGACGGCGCCTTAGCGACTCCTTAAGGTTGCCGATACCATCGTCACCCATGACGAGCGTTACGGAACCGGCCTCCGGCCACACGATCGACATCCACACCACCGCCGGCAAGCTGGCCGATCTGCGCCAGCGCGCCGAGGAGTCGTTGCACCCGGTCGGCGAGACGGCCGTGGAGAAGGTCCACGCCAAGGGCAAGCTCACCGCTCGCGAACGCATCCTGGCGCTGCTCGACGAGGGCTCGTTCGTCGAACTCGACGCCCTGGCCCGGCACCGCAGCACCAATTTCGGCCTGGAGAAGAACCGTCCGGTCGGCGACGGCGTGGTGACCGGCTACGGCACCATCGACGGCCGCGAGGTCTGCATCTTCAGCCAGGACGCCACCGTCTTCGGCGGCAGCCTCGGCGAGGTGTACGGCGAGAAGATCGTCAAGGTCCAGGATCTGGCGATCAAGACCGGCCGTCCGCTGATCGGCATCAACGACGGCGCCGGCGCCCGCATCCAGGAGGGTGTGGTCTCCCTCGGCCTCTACAGCCGGATCTTCCACAACAACATCAAGGCCTCCGGCGTGATCCCGCAGATCTCGCTGATCATGGGCGCGGCCGCGGGCGGTCACGTCTACTCCCCCGCGCTGACCGACTTCGTCATCATGGTCGACCAGACCAGCCAGATGTTCATCACCGGACCCGACGTCATCAAGACGGTCACCGGTGAGGACGTCACCATGGAGGAACTGGGCGGTGCTCACACCCACATGGCCAAGTCCGGCACCGTGCACTACGTCGCCTCCGGCGAACAGGATGCCCTGGACTACGTCCGCGACCTGCTGAGCTACCTGCCGCCGAACAACTACGCCGAGCCGCCGCGCTATCCCGCGCCGCCGCACGCCGGCGCCATCGAGGACAACCTCACCGACGAGGACCTCGAGCTGGACACCCTGATCCCTGATTCGCCCAACCAGCCCTACGACATGCACGAGGTCATCTCGCGCATCCTCGACGACGACGAGTTCCTCGAGGTGCAGGCCGGGTACGCGGGCAACATCCTGATCGGCTTCGGCCGGGTCGATGGCCGCACCGTCGGGATCGTGGCCAACCAGCCGACCCAGTTCGCCGGCTGCCTGGACATCAACGCCTCGGAGAAGGCCGCTCGGTTCATCCGGACCTGCGACTGCTTCAACATTCCGATCGTGTTGCTGGTCGACGTGCCCGGCTTCCTGCCGGGTACCGATCAGGAGTACAACGGCATCATCCGGCGCGGCGCCAAGCTGCTCTACGCCTACGGCGAGGCCACCGTCGCCAAGATCACCGTCATCACCCGCAAGTCCTACGGTGGCGCCTACTGCGTCATGGGCTCCAAGGACATGGGCGCCGACGTGGTGGTGGCCTGGCCGACCGCACAGATCGCGGTCATGGGCGCCTCGGGCGCGGTCGGCTTCGTCTACCGCAAGGAGCTCAAGGAAGCGGCCGCCGAGGGCAAGGATGTCGATGCGCTGCGGCTGGAATTGCAGCAGACCTACGAGGACACCCTGGTGAACCCGTACATCGCCGCCGAGCGCGGCTACGTCGACGCGGTGATCCCGCCGTCGCAGACCCGCGGCTACATCTCCACCGCGCTGCGGCTGCTGGAGCGCAAGATCGCCCAGGTTCCGCCGAAGAAGCACGGGAACATTCCGCTGTGACGAAAGGGGCCCTCCTGTGACCAAGCACGAGGACATCACCGAACTCAGCGATCCCCGGGAGATCACGCTCGACAACCCGGAGCCGGGGGCGCCGGAGATCCGCATCGAGAAGGGCAACCCGAGCGACGAGGACATCGCCGCGCTGGTCACCGTGCTGGCCGCCGCGAGCGGTGGCAGCGCCGCCCCGGGCCCGCAGGAACTCAACCTGTGGGGCCATCCGGTGGACAAGCTGCGCTACGGCATCTCCAGCTGGCAGCGGGTGACGCTGCTGGAGCGGATGCACATGCGTCGGTGACTCGCGTCGTCTTGGGCTCGGCGTCGTCGGGCCGATTGCGGGTGCTGCGCAACGCCGGGATCGACCCGGTGGTGGTCGTCTCTGGGGTCGACGAAGACGCCATCATCGCCAACCTCGGCCCCGATGCCGAACCCGGTGACGTGGTCAGTGCGCTGGCCACCGCCAAGGCGGATGCGGTGCACCGCGTCGTGGACAGCGATGTCGCCGCCGATTGCGTCGTGATCGGCTGCGACTCGATGCTCGCCATCGACGGCCGGCTCACCGGCAAACCGGGCACGGCCGAACAGGCGCTGCGCCAATGGGATTCGATGGCCGGCCGAGTCGGGTTGCTCTACACCGGACATTGCGTGATCCGGATGTTGCACGGCGCGGCCGTGCGCACCGCAACCCAGGCCGAGGTCACCCGGGTCCGGTTCGCCAGCCCCACCCCGACGATCTGGCCGCCTACGTCGCCAGCGGCGAGCCGCTGCAGGTTGCGGGTGCCTTCACCCTCGACGGCCTGGGCGGCTGGTTCGTGGCAGGTGTGGACGGCGATCCGTCGAACGTCGTCGGCCTCGGACTGGCACTGACCCACCGGCTGCTCAACGACGTCGGCCTGAGCATCGCCGAGCTGTGGGCGGCCAATCCCGTGCCCTGATCGGCGGTAGGCTCAGCTCGTGCCGCTTTCCCCAGATCCCAGCCCCGCCCTGAAGGACTACGCCCACCCCGAACGCCTGGTTACAGCCGACTGGCTCTCGGCTCACCTCGGGTCCAAAGGGCTGGCCATAGTCGAGTCTGACGAGGACGTACTGCTCTACGACATCGGGCACATCCCCGGTGCGGTCAAGATCGACTGGCACACCGACCTCAACGACCCGCATGTGCGCGACTACATCACCGGTGAGCAGTTCGCCGACCTGATGAACCGCAAGGGCATCTCGCGCGACGACACCGTGGTCATCTACGGGGACAAGAGCAACTGGTGGGCCGCCTACGCCTTGTGGGTGTTCACCCTGTTCGGCCATCAGGATGTCCGGCTGCTCAACGGCGGGCGCGACCTGTGGATCTCCGACGGACGGGACACCACGCTGGACGTGCCGACCAAGACCGGTACCGGCTACCCCATTGTCGAGCGCAACGATGACGCGATCCGCGCCTACAAAGACGATGTCATTGCCGCCCTTGGGCATTCGACGCTGATCGACGTGCGCTCGCCGCAGGAGTACACCGGCGAACGCACCCACATGCCCGACTACCCCGAGGAAGGCGCGCTGCGCGGCGGCCACATCCCGACCGCGGTGTCGGTGCCGTGGGCCAAGGCCGCCGACGAGAGCGGACGGTTTCGCAAGCGCGCCGAGCTGGAGGAGGTCTACTCCTTCGTCGAACCCGATGCCGACATCATCGCTTACTGCCGCATCGGCGAACGATCCAGCCACACCTGGTTCGTGCTGACCTATCTGTTGGGCATCCCCGGGGTGCGCAACTACGACGGTTCGTGGACGGAATGGGGCAACACCGTACGGGTGCCGATCGTCGCCGGCACGGAACCAGGATCAGTACCGGGTTCGGCATGACCATGCCCGCGCCGCTGACCGAGGTGGTCTCCGACTTTGCCGAGGTGGCGGGTCAGGACAAACTCAAGCTGTTGCTGGAGTTCGCCGACGAGTTGCCCGCGCTGCCCGCCGACCTCGAAGAGGCGGCGATGGAACCTGTTCCAGAATGCCAGTCGCCGCTCTTTCTTCATGTCGACGCCAGCGACGCCGAACACGTTCGGTTGTTCTTCAGCGCACCGGCCGAAGCGCCGACGACACGCGGATTCGCCTCGATTCTGGCCACCGGTCTGGACGGGCAGTCCGCCGCCGACATCCTGGCCGTACCGGACGATTTCTATTCCGAACTGGGCCTGGCCGCGCTGATCAGCCCGCTGCGGCTGCGCGGGATGTCGGCGATGCTGGCGAGGATCAAACGCCGGCTCCGCGAGCGGTAGCTGGAACTTACTCATAAGTAGGGGCACCGGCTCGTTCGTGTCCAAGAGGCGCCGCTTACACTGCCGTGCGAACCTATTTTTAAAGAACGTTCTTAGAGTCACGCAAAGCAGGAGGCGCGGTGCCCAGTCAGACCATCTCCAAAGTCCTCGTCGCCAACCGCGGTGAAATCGCGGTCCGTGTGATCCGGGCGGCCAGGGATGCCGGACTGGCCAGCGTGGCGGTGTACGCCGAGCCTGATGCCGACGCCCCCCACGTCCGGCTGGCCGACGAGGCGTTCGCCCTCGGTGGTCAGACCTCGGCAGAGTCCTACCTGGACTTCGGCAAGATCCTCGACGCCGCGGCCAAGTCCGGCGCCAACGCCATCCACCCGGGCTACGGCTTCTTGTCGGAAAACGCCGACTTCGCCCAGGCCGTGCTCGACGCCGGGCTGATCTGGATCGGCCCCAGCCCGCAGTCCATCCGCGACCTCGGCGACAAGGTCACCGCCCGGCACATCGCCGCGCGCGCCCAGGCGCCGCTGGTGCCCGGTACCCCCGACCCGGTCAAGGACGCCGACGAGGTGGTGGCCTTCGCCAAGGAGTACGGCGTACCGGTGGCCATCAAGGCGGCGTTCGGCGGCGGCGGCCGCGGCATGAAGGTGGCCCGCACCATCGAAGAGATCCCCGAGCTGTTCGAGTCGGCCACCCGTGAGGCCGTCGCAGCCTTCGGCCGCGGCGAGTGCTTCGTGGAGCGCTACCTGGACAAGCCGCGCCACGTCGAAGCACAGGTGATCGCCGACCAGCACGGCAACGTCGTGGTCGCCGGCACCCGCGACTGCTCGCTGCAGCGCCGCTTCCAGAAGCTCGTGGAGGAGGCGCCGGCGCCGTTCCTGACCGACGCGCAGCGCAAGGAGATCCACGAGTCCGCCAAGCGCATCTGCAAGGAGGCGAACTACTACGGCGCCGGCACCGTCGAGTACCTGGTGGGCCAGGACGGTCTGATCTCCTTCCTGGAGGTGAACACCCGCCTGCAGGTGGAGCATCCGGTCACCGAGGAGACCTCCGGTATCGACCTGGTCCGCGAGCAGTTCCGGATCGCCAACGGCGAGAAGCTGGACATCACCGAGGACCCGACGCCGCGCGGGCACTCCATCGAGTTCCGGATCAACGGCGAGGACGCCGGCCGCGGTTTCCTGCCGGCCCCCGGCCCGGTCAACAAGTTCGAACCGCCGACCGGCCCCGGCGTGCGCCTGGATTCCGGTGTGGAGACCGGTTCGGTGATCGGCGGCCAGTTCGACTCCATGCTGGCCAAGCTCATCGTCACCGGCGCCGACCGCAACCAAGCCCTGGATCGCGCGCGCCGCGCCCTGGACGAGTTCACCGTCGAAGGCCTGGCCACCGTGATCCCGTTCCACCGGGCCGTGGTCAGCGACCCCGCGTTCATCGGCGATGACAACGGATTCACCGTGCACACCCGGTGGATCGAGACCGAGTGGAACAACACCATCGAGCCGTTCACCGGCGGCGGTCCGGTCGACGAAGAAGAAGCCCAGCCACGCCAGAAGGTGGTGGTCGAGGTCGGTGGCCGTCGCGTCGAGGTCTCCCTGCCGGGTGATCTGACGCTGGGCAACGGCTCCGGCCCCGCCGAGTCGGGCGCCATTCGCAAGAAGCCGAAGCCCCGCAAGCGCGGTGCACACGCCGGTGCCGCGGCGTCCGGCGACGCCGTGACGGCGCCGATGCAGGGCACCGTGGTGAAGGTCGCCGTCGAAGAAGGTCAGACGGTGGCCACCGGTGATCTCGTCGTCGTGCTGGAAGCCATGAAGATGGAGAACCCTGTGACCGCACACAAGGACGGTGTCATCACCGGACTGGCCGTCGAGGCCGGCGCCGCGATCACCCAGGGCACCGTGCTGGCGGAGATCAAGTAAACCGCACCGTCCCCAGCACGGCCCCCTCGCCGGTGACCAGGCTGTCGTCGTCCACCCGGGCGCCGAAGTAGGTCGCGTCCTCGTCGACGACGATCGGGCGGTGATCGCCGTGCCGGGCGCCGACGATGCGGGCCAGCTCGGCGAAGCTGATCTTGTCGGGCCCGCCGAGTTCGACCACGCCGGCCGGTGATCCGATGGCGGCGCGGGCCACGTGGGCGGCCACCTCCGCCGCCGCGATGGGCTGGATCCGCGCGTCGGGCACCCGCACGACCTCCTCCTCGGTCATACTCGCCACGATCAGCTCGGCGAACTCGTCGAACTGGGTCGCCCGCACGATCGTGTAGGGCAGGCCCGACGCCTCGATGAGGGTCTCCTGGGCCGCCTTGGCGCGCATGTAGCCACTCATCCGCAGCCGGGTGGCGCCGACGATGGACAGCGCGACGTAATGGCCGACCCCCGCGGACTGGGCGGCCTCGACGAGGGTGCGGGTGGCGGTGCCGAAGAACTCCAGAACCGGCTCGTCTTCGTAGGATGGCGAGTTCAGCACATCGACGACGACGTGCGCACCGCGCAGCGCGCCGGCCACCCCGGCTCCGGTCAGCACGTCGACACCGGTACGCCGGGAGGCCGCCACCACGTCGTGCCCCTCGGCGGCCAGCAGGTCCACCACCTGACTGCCGATCTGACCGGTGGCTCCGAACACGGATATCTTCACACCATCCAGCATGATGGACCCTGTGAGCGAGGACATCGAGCGGGTGCGGATCGGCACCGCCGAGCGCGAAGAGGCCATGCAACTGCTCAGCCGGCAGTTCTCCGAGGGCCGGCTCAACCCCGACGAGTTCTCCGAACGCAGCGCCGCGATAAGCGCCGCCGTCACCCGCGCCGACCTGGACCCGATCTTCGCCGACCTGCCGGCCAAACCCGGTGCCACACCGAGCCGGGAGGCCGAACGGGTCCGCGACTGGCGCGCTATCGTGATGGCCCTGATTCCGCTTGTCGCGCTGGCGTTCACCATCCTGGTGCCGCACGGCTGGCTGGCCTGGCTGGCACTGCCGGTGCTCGGCATGGTGCTCTACGGCCGGCGCTGAGATGGATCCCGTCGAGATCAACGCCGGCACCTGGTATCTGCGCGCGTTACGCGCCGACGACCGCATCGACGACCGGCCCGCGCTGGCCGACCTCGGTGAAACCGACCCCGACCACGTGCCGACCAGCCTGGCTGGGTGGCAGCAGGACCGGGCCTATTCCTGGGCGGTGTGCGAACCGACCACCGGCGAGCTGCTCGGCGAGGTGATCCTGAACGTGGCCACCGGGGCCATCGCGCTGCGGGCCCGTCCCGGTCATGCCGAGGCCACCCAGACCGCCGCCGACGCGGTGCGCCGCTTCGCCGCCTCGATCGGCATCGGTTAACGCTCGTCGATGTCGCGGCCGCTGGCCAGATCCGCGCAATCGACGGTCACCACATCGGCGCGCCCGGCCAGGAAACCGCGCGCACCTTCGTCGCCGTGCAGAGTGTCCAGCAGGGCCGGCCAGTGCCGGCTGGCGATGACCACCGGGTGCCCGGGGCGCCCGGCATAGGTGGCGCGTGCGATGCCACCCGCCGTCGAACGCGCCGCCGCCAGCACCCGCTCGACGACATCGCCGCCGATGTCCGGGGTGTCGACGGTGAGCACCACGGCGTAGTCGGCGCCGGCCACCGCCGCCAGGCCTGCCCGCAGCGAGGCACCCATCCCGTGGCGCCAGTCTTGGGCGATCACCGCGCGCGCCGGGGCCGCGACGTCGACCACCGCGGCACCAAGCACCACGACCACCTCGTCACAGCCGGACAGCGCGGCTAGCGCATTGTTGAGCCAACGTCCTTGTTCGGCAAGGACTTTCGGCATCCCGTAGCGGGTTCCCGCGCCTGCGGCCAGCAGCACACCGGCCGTCCGCTCGCGCTTCGACATGCGAACAGTGTGAACTGGGGCGATTCTTGGACCATGTCCGCCCCGGTGAAAGCGAAGAAGCGGGTGCATCCCGTCGACGAGGTCCTGCCCGTCCCGAAGCTCGCCACCTACGGCTTCCAGCACGTCGTCGCGTTCTACGCCGGCGCCGTGCTGGTGCCGATCCTGATCGCCAGCGCGATCAAGCTGCCCAGTGAAGACCTGGTCAAACTGATCACCGCCGACCTGTTCACCTGCGGCATCGCCTCGATCATCCAGTCGGTCGGCTTCTGGAAGGTCGGCGTGCGACTGCCGCTGCTGCAAGGTGTCACCTTCGCCGGCGTCGCCCCCATCATCGCCATCGGGCTGGCCCACGGCGGCGGTGCGGCCAGCCTGCTCTACGTCTACGGCGCGGTGATCGTCGCCGGTGTGTTCACGTTCCTGATCGCCCCGGTGTTCATCCGGCTGCTGCGATTCTTCCCCCCGGTGGTCACCGGCACCCTGATCACCATCATCGGATTGTGTCTGGTCCCGGTCGGCGCCGGCGATGCCGTCACCAACCCGCACACCGGGGAACACGACCCCACCAACATCCGCTGGCTGCTCTACGCCCTGGGCACGGTGGCGGTGATCGTGGCCATCCAACGGCTCTTCCGGGGCTTCGTCGCCACCATCGCGGTGCTGCTCGGCCTGATCGCCGGCTGCGCGGTGGCGTTCGCGCTGGGCGACATGAGCTTCGCCAAGGTGGCCGACGCCGACCTGATCGGGTTCACCGAGCCGTTCCTGTTCGGCATGCCCAAATTCGATGTGGCCGCCTGCATCACGATGATCATCGTGCTGCTCATCACCGCCGTGGAATCGACCGGCAGCACCATCGCCACCGGCGAGATCGTCGGCAAGCGGATCAAGGCCGACGACATCGGCAACGTGCTGCGCGCCGACGGCCTGGCCACCGTAATCGGCGGGGTATTCAACTCGTTCCCCTACACCGCGTTCTCCGAGAACGTCGGGCTGGTTCGGCTGACCGGGGTGAAGAGCCGCTGGGTGGTGGCCGCCGCCGGCGTCATCATGATCGTGCTGGGCTTCCTGCCCAAGGTCGCCGCCGTCGTGTCGTCCATCCCGCAGCCGGTGCTGGGCGGTGCCGCGCTGACCCTGTTCGCCACGGTGGCGGTCGTCGGCATCCAGACCCTCGGCAAGGTCGACTTCACCGACCACCGCAACCTGATCATCGTCACCACCAGCCTTGCCCTGGCGCTGTGGGTGACCACCTATCCCGACGTCGCCAAGGCCATGCCGACCGGGATCGACCTGCTGTTCGGCAGTGGCATCAGCATCGGCGCGATCACCGCGATCGTGCTCAACATCGTGTTCTTCCACACCGGCAGCCGCGGCCCGCGGGTGGCCGGCGGCGGCACCATCACCCTCGACGAGGTCAACGCGATGACCGCCGAACGGTTCACCGAAGTGTTCGGCCACGTGGTGCAGGACGTTCCGTGGGCGATCGCCCGGGCCTTCGCGGCACGGCCGTTCACCGACACCAAGGCACTGCGGGAGGCCTTCGCCGACGCGGTGCTCACCGGTTCCTCCGAGCAGCAACTGGAGTTGCTCAACGCCTTTCCCGATCTGGGCGCCGAGGACGAGACCGGACACGCACTGGCCGTCGATCATGTGGCGCTGAGCAATCTGTCCGACGACGACCACAATGACGTGGTGGAGTTGGCCACCGCCTATCGTGACCATTTCGGCTTCCCGTTGGTGATCTGTGCCCGGGAAACCGAGCACTTCGACCGGGTGCTGCGCAACGGCTGGTCGAGAATGGACAACCCGCCGGCCGCCGAGCGGGCCTTCGCCCTGATCGAGATCGCCAAGATCGTCAATTACCGGTTCGGCGACCTGGTCGCCGACGCCAATCCGATCGCCGCGGCCCGGTTCAACCGGCTCAACGAGCTGACGTGAGAGCCATCGGGCTGTCCGCGTTCAACGAACTGTCCGAACGGCAGCGGATGCACGCCCTGTTCGAGGTGTGCTCGTCGCCGATCTGGGCACGCCGGGTGTTGGCCGGCGGCCCGTTTCCCGACGAAGAGGCACTACTGGACCGGGCCGACCGAATGCTGGCCGAGTTGCCCGACGCGGAACTCGACGCCGCGCTCGACGGCCACCCCCGCATCGGCGACCGCCCCGACAATGCGTCCTCAGCGCGCGAGCAGGCCGGCGTGGCCGGCGCCGACGCCGCGGTCAAGGCGGAGCTGGCAGCCAAGAACCGCGAGTACGAGGACCGGTTCGGCTACGTGTATCTGGTGTGTGCCAGTGGCCGGTCAGCCGAGGAGCTGCTGGCCATCCTCACCGAGCGGCTGGGCAACGACCCGGAGACCGAACGCCGGGTGATGCGCAGTGAACTCGCCAAGATCAACCGGCTGCGGCTGCAGCGGTTGCTGAGCGAGCATGGGGCACAGTGATCCCATGGCACATCTGAGCACCCACGTTCTGGACGCCGCCGCCGGAACGCCGGCCGCCGGGGTCGCGGTCACCCTACTCGGCCCCGACGACGCCGGCGGGAACCCGGTGACGACCGCCGTCACCGACGCCGACGGCCGGATCAGCTTCGGTGCCGACCTGGTGGCCGGGGTGCACCGGCTGCGCTTCGACACGGGCGGCTACTTCGCCGGCCGTGGAATCACCACGTTCTACCCCGAAGTGGTCATCACCTTCGACATCGACGATGCCGCGGGCAAATACCATGTGCCGCTGCTGTTGTCGCCCTATGCCTATTCCACCTACCGAGGGAGTTGAGCCGGTGAAAGCGGTGATCATCGGGGCCGGCATGGGGGGCATGAGCGCGGCGATCGCGTTGCGCCAGATCGGCATCGACACCGAGGTGTACGAGCGGGTCACCGACAACAAGCCGGTGGGCGCGGCCATCTCGGTGTGGTCGAACGGGGTGAAATGCCTCAATTACCTTGGCCTGCAAGAGCAGACCGCCGCCCTCGGCGGGATCGTCGACACGATGAGTTACATGGACGGCCACACCGGGCAGACCATGTGCCGGTTCTCGATGCAGCCGCTGATCGACCAGGTCGGCCAGCGGCCCTACCCCATCGCCCGCGCCGAACTGCAGCTCATGCTGATGCAGGCCTACGGCACCGACCAGATTCGCTTCGGCATGCGGATGGTCGGAGTGGACAACGACGGCGATCGGGCGATCGCGACCTTCGCCGACGGGACGACGGTGTCCGCCGACCTGGTGATCGGCGCCGACGGTGCGAACTCGATCACCCGCGAATACGTGCTGGGCGGCCCGGTCGAGCGCCGCTACGCCGGTTACGTGAACTTCAACGGGCTGGTCGACGTGGACGAACGCATCGGACCAGCCACCGAGTGGACCACCTACGTCGGCGACGGCAAACGGGTCTCGGTGATGCCGGTAGCGGGCGGACGGTTCTATTTCTTCTTCGACGTGCTCGAACCCCAGGGCGCCGACTACGACCGCGGTTCGGCGCGCGAGGTCCTGCGCGGCCACTTCGCCGGCTGGGCGCCCGGTGTGCAGGTGCTGATCGACGCGCTGGATCCCGCCACCACCAACCGGGTCGAGATATTGGACCTCGATCCTTTTCACACCTGGGTCCGTGGCCGGGTCGCGGTCCTCGGCGATGCGGCCCACAACACCACTCCCGACATCGGCCAGGGCGGGTGTTCGGCGATGGAGGACGCCGTCGCGTTGCAGTGGGCGCTGCGCGACCATCCCGACGACGTGGCTGCCGCCCTGGTGGCGTACCAGCAAACTCGCACCGAGCGGGCGGCCGACCTGGTGCTGCGGGCCCGCCGGCGCTGCGACGTCACCCACGCCAAGGACCCCGCCGAAACCGCGCAGTGGTACGAGGAGCTGCGAAATGAGGACGGCACCAACATCATTCGCGGGATTGTGGGCAACATCATGGGTGGCCCGCTGACCCCGTCGGACTGACCGCCGGGTTACCGCGGGTCAATTCGGTCGGTGTGAGGTTCATGAGAACCGTTCGCCGTTGCTGTCCCCCAGGCCATGAAGAGGGGTAGTGTTCGAGCCAGGTTGAGTTAACAGCCGCCCGGAACAGCGTCAAAGACGTGCAGGGCGCGCCAGCTCCCCGCACCCACGGGCTTACCCACTTGACGTCATCCACAGTACGAATACTCGTTAACTGATGGAGTCACCATGTCTGTCGTCAGAACAGATCAATCCCAGCGTCCGGCTGCGCTGCATTCCCACGATTGCCACACCGCACGTTTCACCACCCATTGGCCCGATACCGGTGTCGGCATCGTCACCGCCCACGGTGAACTCGACGCATCCAACGCGGCCGCGTTCGCCGACCACGTTGTCGAGTGCGCCGGCGAGGGCGTGCGACTCGTCCTGGACCTGAGCGGGTTGGATTTCTTCGGCACCGCCGGTTTCTCGGCCCTGCACACCGTCAACGTCCGCTGCGCCAACTCGGCGACCAGATGGGCGCTGGTGACCGGGGAGGCCGTAGACCGGTTGCTCCGGGTCTGCGACCCCGACCACGCGCTCCCCGTCGCCGAATCGGTGCCGGCGGCCGTCGCGCTGCTCGACGGCGAACCGCGCCGGCTACTCGAGTTGGTCGCGGAGCCGAGTTAGCGACTTGGCCAGCAGGCGCGAGACGTGCATCTGGGAGATGCCGACCCGTTCGGCGATCTGCGTCTGGGTCAGGGACTCGAAGAACCGCAACAACAGCACGGTGCGTTCCCGCTCCGGCAGCGCCGCGAGCAGGGGCCGTAGCGCCTCGCGGTTCTCGATCTGATCCAGGCTCAGATCGACATCGCCCAAAGTGTCGACGATCGCCGGCGCATCCTCGTCGCTGCCGCTGCCGCCACTGTCGATGGACAGCGTGTTGTAGGAACTACCGGCAACCAGGCCTTCGACGACCTCTTCGCGTTCCATACCGAGTTCCTCGGCGAGTTCGGAAGCGGTGGGGGCCCGCCCGAGTCGCTGGGACAGCTCCGAGGTCGCCGTGCCCAGTCGCAGGTGCAGCTCCTTGAGCCGCCGCGGCACCTTGACCGACCAGCTGTTGTCCCGGAAGTGCCGCCGGACCTCGCCCATGATGGTCGGGACCGCGAAAGACACGAAGTCCGAGCCGGTTTCGACGTCGAAGCGGATGACCGCGTTGACCAGCCCCACCCTGGCCACCTGCACCAGGTCGTCGCGGGGCTCACCGCGGCCGTCGAACCGCCGGGCGATATGGTCGGCCAGCGGCAGGCACCGCTCGACGATGCGGTCACGCTTGCGCTGGAATTCGGCGGAGTCGGGATCGAGTTTCGCCAGCTCGCGGAACATGTCCGGGACGTCGGCGTACTCCGAGTTCGTACGCGGTGACGAACTGTTGGCTCGGGGACTCACTGCCCGGAGCCCGCCCGCCTCGTGGTCAGAGTGATACCGAAGACCTGCCCGTCGCCGGTGGGCTCATGACCGTTGTGGAACGTCTGCACATCGTCGGTCAGCGAGCTGAGCACATGCCAGCTGAAACTGCCCGGGGTGACCACGTCGTAGGTGTCGCAAGTCGTCGACGCCTCGACCACCACCACGTCTTCGCGCGGGTCGACGACCACCACCAACGTCGCATCCGGCGACGCCGAGCGGATCAGCCTGGTGCAGGCCTCGTCGACGGCAAGCCGCAGATCGGCTACCGCGTCGAAATCGAGGTCCTCGAACGTGCCGACTGCGCCGACCACGGTGCGCAGCACGGCAAGGTTCTCCAACCTCGCAGCAACCCTCAACTCGACAGCGCTGGCACCCCGCTGGTGTGCGCTGCCACGGCTTTCGCCATCCGTCATCTGGCCTCCTGGCAATGTCGACCCGACACTACTCCAGTCCAGGGATGCGCTAGCCACGGTCGTGTGATGACCGGATCGGCCGGGTACTCGACACGCACGCGGCTGCCGGTGCCCAGCGCAACACTGCCCAGGAAGTCGTCGTCATGGTGGCCCCTTCATACCCACCCGAGGGCATGGGTCAAACCTGCGGGTCGCAAATTCTTGTTCGTCGCCTACCCGGACTGGATTGTCGGCTGGCCCAAATCCGTCGGGAGCGGCGTGTGCCGCATCCGTGCGGTGACCAGCCGATCGTAGATGCGCAGCGTGTCCGTTGAGATCCGATCCCAGGAATACCGGGCGCGAGCGCGATCGCGCCCGGCGAGACCGAAACTCTGCCTGCGGAACGAGTCGCGCAGGATCGCCGTCACCGCTTCGGCGCACTCCCGCGGCCGCCGAGGGGTGACCAGTCGGCCGGTGACGTCCTGCACAACGGTATCGAGCATGCCACCGACCGCCGAAGAGACAACCGGCACGCCACACGCCATCGCCTCCAGCGCAACGAGACCGAAAGACGCATACCAGGGCGTGCAGGTCACCACGTCGGCTGAGCGGAGCAGCGCCGGCATGTCGGCGTGGGAGATCGCACCGAGGAACTTGACCCGGTCAGCCACCCGAGTTCGATGGCCAGCGCTCCCAGCCGCCGGAGCTCCGGGTCATGCTGCACGTACTTGGCGTCCGGACCACCGATGATCAGGTATTCGGCGTCCGGAATGTTGGGCAACGCCTCGATCATCGTGTCAAACCCTTTGCGGGGCAACAACCTTCCTACCGCGACAATGCGACGACGCTCGCTGCGCTCACTGACGGGGCCCACGGTGGAGAACCGGTCGAGGTCGACGCCGCAGGGCACTACCGAAGTGCGTGCGCGCGAACGACCTATCCGGGCCAGCTCGAAGAGCTCGTCGGTACAGGTGGCAGCTACCCATGTGGCGTGCGTCGCGACCAACTTCTCCAGTTTGATGCGCGCGTTGAGCCCGCTGTCTTGCGCACCTTCGTGTCGCCGTTTCACGACACCTAACGCGCGAAATGTCTGCACGGTAGGCACGGCGTGCGCACGGGCGGCCAACTGGGTGGCGATTCCCGACGTCCAGAAATGTGCATGCGCGACGTCGGGGGGCTCGGCGAGCCATTGGGAGTCAAGAAACTGCGCGAAGGCGCCCATATGCCTGAGCAATTCGTCCTTGGGCAGTTGTCGCGCAGGGCCAGCTGGAACATGCACCACGGCGTATCCCTGCGGAGCCGTCACCCGTTCAGGAACGTCCGGATCGTCGCGGCGGGTATAGACGGTGACGTCGTGGCCACGACGCACCATGGCCGCTGAGAGTTCCGCGACGTGGACGTTCTGACCACCGACGTGGATGCCTGCGTGCGTCATCAGCGGGCTCGCGTCCTCCGACACCATCGCTATCTTCATCGTCAGCCCCCCTGCCGGCTCAGGTCGCTGGTGGCCGGGCCCTCCAGAACGGTGCCATCCGGACCGAATCGGGAGCCGTGCAGCGGGCAATCCCAGGACTGCTCGGCGTCGTTCCAGGCCAGCACCCCGCCCAAGTGGCTACAGACCGGCGACACACACCGTTCCACGCCATCGACCACACTGCGGGCCACCATGTGCCACGGAGGTCCGCTCACCGTCCCGGCGCCGTCGCGGAGCCGGCCGTCGCGGCGCACGACGGGTGTCATCCAGCCGCTGGCCAGCTGCCAGCCCACCTCGAGGTTGATCTTGAGCGCGGTGGTCAGCCCGGTCAGCTCGTGCGGACTCCAACTGGCGAAGGCCGAGGCCCACCGGGCCTGCCGGCCGCCGAGGAGGTGTTTGGCCAGCAGCACCGCAGCGGCCACCCCGTTGGTCATGCCCCACTTCGCGAATCCGGTGGCGACGAAGAAGTGGTCGCTGCCGGGCAGCAGCGGCCCGACGTAAGGCAACTCGTCGACCGCGACGTAGTCCTGTGCCGACCAGTAGTGCGTGGGCTGCGCTCCGGGGAAATGTCGTTTGGTCCAGCCGATCAGTTCGTCGTAGGAGGTGCGCGCGCTGTCCTTGCGGCCGACGGTGTGCCCTCCCCCGCCGACGATCAACCGTTCGCCGTCGACGCTGGGCGCATAGCGCACCGAACGGGTGGGCTGGTCGACCGACAACATCATCGGCCGGGGCGCCGCCCCGGGCAGGTCGAAGGCCACGCAGTAGGACCGGCTCGGATGCAACCGGGCGAAGAAACCGCCGCGGTCCAGGATGGGCGTGCCGGTCGCGAGCACGCAGTGATCGGCCTCGGCGACCTGTTCGGCATCGTCAGCGCTGCGCACTTTCAGGCGGACCCGGCCGCCGGCGGTCGTGGCGGCATGCACCCGGTGACCGGTGACCAGCCGGCCGCCCCGATCGCGCAGTTCGGCGACGAGCGCATCGAGGAAGGGCATGGGATCGAACTGCACCTGCCCGGCCAGCCGCACACCCCCGCGGAACGGGAACGGCACGTCGAGTCGGTCCACCCACTGCACTGCGAGACCCGCCGCCGAAGCGGCCTCGAACTCGGCGCGGGCCGTGGGCAGGCCGCCGTCGGTCTGTGCGTAGCTGTAGGCATCCTCGTATTGCAGGTCGACGTCCCGCTCGATGCAGTACTGGGTCAGCCAGGCCTGGCCCTCCCGGTTGCCCTCCACATACTGGCCGACCAGGTCCGCCGAATGCCGGCGGGAGATCGTCGAGAGTCGACTGCCTTGCAGCAGACTGACTTTCGCCGTGGTGTTGCCGGTGGTTGCTGCGCCGGGGGTACGGGCCTCGATGACCACCACCCGCTTGCCCGCCCGGGCCAGCAGGACCGCGGTCACCAGTCCGGTGATGCCGGCTCCAACCACGACGACTTCGGCGTTGGGAATTTCGGTGTCATCAGCTTGGCGTTCACGGGCTTGGTGGGCGTGGTCAAGCCACAGCGACGTCATCACCACGCGATACCCACGCTGATCGGCGCGAAACCCGCTCAGGGATGGTGGCAGCCGAGCGGGATCCAGCAGGCCTCGTCACGGGTATGTTGGCACCGATGACGCAGAGCGACTCCTTCCCCGACGACGTCCCCGTTGCCGACGCCGTCGAGCAGCAGCGACCGGCGGTGCCGGCCCCCGATCCGGACATCATCGACTCGGACGCGCATCCGCCGCTGGAGAGCAACGAATCAGACTGGCAGGAACAACGCCAGGTCGTCGACGATCCTGACGAGGACGAGATCCGCTAGTAGGAAAATGTTTGACCCGCCCAGCGAGGCGGGTATTAGCCCCGGCGAGGAAGCAGCAACCTCAGCAAAGGGGGTAGGAGATGTCGGGTAGCGCTGCGGATATCGACGATATCCGCTTCTTTCGACCCACCCGGTCCTGCGCCTATGAAGGCTGGACCGTCGCTGAGCTCAAGAAGCGGGCTAAGCAGCTTGGGATCTCGGGCTATTCGGGCCTGAGCAAGGAAAAACTGATCACCCTGATCCGTAGTTACTGACCCGAAGGAAACCATGTCAGACGACAACAAGAACAGTGGACCGCAGGAAGCGATCAAGGGCGTCGTCGAGGACGTCAAGGGCAAGGCCAAGGAAGCCGTGGGTACGGTGGCCGGCCGCAACGACCTGGTGAACGAGGGCAAGGCCCAGCAGGACAAGGCCGAGGCACAGCGCGATGCCGCGCAGAAGGAAGCCGAGGCGGAGGCCGCCCGCGCCGGCGCGAAGGCAGCCGAAGAGCGCCAGAAGGCGCACCAGTAACAGCACTGCCAGACGAGGGCCCAGCAACGCTGCTGGGCCCTCGTTTTGTGCATTCAGGGGATTCAGGGGTGGTGTGCGCGTTGATCGGCCGGCTGTGTGCGGTCAGGTCCCCGGCAGCAAGGTGATGCCGGCCAGGATCAGCAGGAACCAGCCGGACGCGTGCCAGGCGGCGAGCGGGCCGCCCCCGCGGCGGGCACCGTAGGCGCGCCAGAACGACCAGCCGGCCGCGGTGAGCGCGATGACGGGCGCGCCGACACCGCGCAGAGTGTTGGGAATCGGGCCACACGCCACAGGATCGGCACCCAGTGCGCCGGCGCACGTCGACATCCACATCGTGCCGACGGCCAGAAACCCGACGACCGCGGCCGCGGCGACCATCACGAATCGGATTGCGGGCCAGACACCGTCGGCGGCGGACGCCAACCGGGCGATCCGCACCCGCTGCTGCACTTCCTGCATGTCCGCTGTTTGCCCACGGCGCGCCGGCATAAACCTGCTGCGCTGCGGGTGCGGCGAGCCGCCGTGCCGTTTACGTTCGTGTCGTGGATATCCCGACGGTCGAGGTGGTCGACACGCCGACCCGCCGCGCCGAGGTCTGGCCGCTCGGGCCCGGCGACGCCGTGCTGGCCGGCGGGACCTGGCTGTTCTCCGAACCGCAGGTCCACCTTCGCCGGCTGGTCGACATCACCACTCTCGGCTGGATCCCGGTCACGGTCGACGAGAGCGGGATCGAGATCGCGGCGACGTGCACCGTCGAGGAGCTGGCGAACCTGTCCCGGCAGCTGCCCGACCAGCGGCCGGACTGGCTGGCCGCACCGTTGTTCCGGCAGTGCGCCGGTGCGCTGAAAGCCTCGTTCAAGGTGTGGAAGACGGCCACGGTGGGCGGCAACCTCTGCCTGTCCTTCCCCGCCGGCTCGATGATCTCGCTGTGCAGCGCACTGGACGGGCGGCTGGTGATCTGGGGACCCGACGGCGTCGACCGCCAGCTGCCGGTGCCCGAGTTCGTCACCGCGGCGGCCCGTAATCGGCTGGCGCCGGCCGAGGTGCTTCGCTCCGTGCACCTGCCGGCGGTGGCGTTGCGAGCCCGCACCGCGTACCGCAAGGTTGCGCCGTCGGCGCGGGGGCGCTCCGGTGTGGTGGTCATCGGACGGCGAGACGCCGTGGCCGACGGTGGCCGCCTGACCGTCTCGATCACCGGTGCGACGGTGCGACCCTACGTCTTCACCTTCGCCGGCCCGCCCGCCGAGGACGAGCTGCGCGGCGCGCACGCGTCGATCCCGGACAACGACTGGACCGACGACGCACACGGCGACCCGGACTGGCGGGCTGCCATGGCTTTGCTGCTGGCCCGGCAGGTCTGTGCGGAACTGACATGATCCGCGTCAACGGGGTCGAGCAACCCGAACCCCCGCGGGCCGGACAGTGCCTGCGCACCTATCTGCGCGAGCACGGGCACTTCGAGGTCAAGAAGGGCTGCGACGCCGGCGATTGCGGTGCCTGCTCGGTCCTGGTCGACGGGCAGGCCATCCACTCCTGCATCTACCCGGCGTTCCGCGCCGACGGGCACGCGGTGACGACGGTCGCGGGGTTGGGCAGCCCCGAGGACCTGCATCCGCTACAGCGCCGGTTCGTCGAGGCGGGCGGGTTCCAGTGCGGATTCTGCACGGCGGGCATGATCGTCACCGCGTCGACACTGGACGGCGATCAGCCCGGTGACCTGGCCGAGCAGCTGAAGGGAAACCTCTGCCGGTGCACCGGATACCGCTCGATCACCGATGCCTTGGCGGGCAAGACGAACACCGAGAAGCCGGCCGAGTCCGCTGATGTCGGACGCTCGGTGAGTCCGCCGGCCGCCGTGCGGGTGGTCACCGGCACCGAGCGCTACACCATGGACTTCGAGCCCGACGACGGCCCGCTCCTGCACATGGCGGTACTGACGAGCCCGGTCCCGCACGCCCGGATCGCGGCCATCGACACCGCGGCGGCCCAGGCGATTCCGGGAGTCCGGCTGGTGCTGACGTATCGGGACAGTCCGCCGGTCACGTTCTCCACCGCACGCCACGAGCTACGCACCGACGATCCCGACGACACCAGGGTGCTCGACGACACCGTCCGGTTCGTCGGCCAGCGGGTGGCCGCCGTGGTGGCCGATGATGTGGCGACCGCCGAAAAAGGCTGCCGAGCAATAGTTGTCGAGTACGAGGAGCTGCCCGCCGTATTCGATCCCGACGCGGCCCGCGGTCCCGGCGCGGTGCTGCTGCACGCGGACAAGGGCCCCGACGCCCGGATCGCCGACCCGGGCCGCAACGTGGTGGCCCAGCTGCACGGCGGCGTCGGCGACATCGGTGCCGGAGTGGCGCGAGCCCGGGCCGCCGGTGGAGCCGTGGTGACCGGCCGGTACACGACGGCCCGGGTGCAGCACACCCACCTCGAGACGCACGGATGCACCGGCTGGCGAGACACCGAGGGGCGCTTGGTGATTCGCAGCAGCACCCAGGTTCCCTTCCTGGTCCGCGACGAGCTGTGTCACATCTTCGGGCTGGACCGCGACCGGGTGCGGGTGTTCGCCGCGCGGGTGGGAGGCGGGTTCGGCGCCAAGCAGGAGATGTTGGTCGAGGACATCGTCGCACTCGCGGTGTTACGACTCGGGCGCCCGGTGCGCTACGAGTTCACTCGCAGCGACCAGTTCCGGACAGCTCCCTGCCGCCATCCCTACCGGGTCGACGTCACGGCGGCCGCCGGGGCCGACGGAGTGCTGACCGCGCTCGCGGTCGACGTGCTCACCGATGCGGGGGCCTACGGCAACCACAGCGTGGGCGTGCTGTTCCACAGCTGCGGCGAGTCGCTGTCGGTCTACCGGTGTCCCAACAAGCGCGTCGATGCCGAGGCGGTCTACACCAACCACCTGCCGTCCGGGGCATTTCGTGGATACGGCCTGGGGCAGGTCATCTTCGCCGTCGAATGTGCGCTGGACGAGCTGGCCGGCCGGCTCGGCATCGATCCCTTCGAACTGCGCCGCCGCAATGTGGTGGTGCCGGGCGACGACTTCGTCGACTGGCATGTGGCCTCCGACGACCTCACCTTCGGCAGCTACGGCCTGGACCAGTGCCTGGACCTGGCCCAGGCAGCGTTGGCCCGCGGCAATGGTCAAGCGCCGCCCCCGGGATCACAATGGCGGGTCGGCGAGGGGATGGCGGTCGCGATGATCGCCACGATCCCGCCGCGCGGCCACCTCGCCGACGCCGTGGTGACGGTGAATCCCGAAGGCAGATACCTGGTTTCGGTGGGGACAGCCGAGTTCGGCAACGGCACCTCGACGGTGCACACGCAGCTCGCCGCGGCGGAACTGTGCACCACCGCCGACCGCGTGGACCTACACCAGTCCGACACCGACGTCGGTGGTCACGACACCGGGGCGTTCGGGTCGGCGGGCACGGTGGTCGCCGGCAAGGCCGTGGTGGACGCCTGTCGCGCGCTGCACCGTCAGCTGCTGGACACCGCTGCGGCACGAACCGGGGTGGCCCGCTCGGCGTGTGTCCTCGGCCCCAACGGAGTGCAGTGCGGCGAGGTGTTCGTCGGTTTCGCCGATCTGCGCGACAACGGGCCGCTGCGCGGCACCGGGCGCCAGGACGGCTCGCCGCGATCGGTCGCCTTCAACGTGCACGCGTTCCGGGTGGCGGTGAATGTCGAGACGGGACAGGTGCGCATTCTGCAGTCCGTCCAGTCGGCCGACGCCGGTGTGGTGATCAATCCCGAGCAGTGCCGGGGACAGGTGGAAGGTGGCGCCGCCCAAGGCATCGGATCCGCGCTTTACGAGGAGATGCGCACCGGCCCCGATGGCGCGGTGACCACGGATGCGTTGCGCAACTACCACATTCCGCAACTGGCCGACCTGCCGGTGACCGAGGTGTACTTCGCCGACACCGTCGACGAATTGGGCCCGATGGGAGCCAAGTCGATGAGCGAGTCGCCCTACAACCCGGTCGCGCCGGCCCTGGCCAACGCGATCGCCGACGCCTGCGGAGCCCGGCTCCGCGCGCTGCCGATGACCCCGGCGCGGGTCTGGCGGGCCCTCAACGCCCAGACAGCTCCCACACACTCGCCGACATCCGGTCGGTCATCGTCGTGACGGTGACCTGACCGCCGTCGTCACCCTGGCAGGCCATCGCCTGCACGATCGCATTGTTGCGCAGCCGGGCCTCGGCGTAGCAGGTCCAGTCGAACGGAATGCCGAGCTGCTGCTTGCTCCAGCGCACGGTGTCGGCGCTGATCTCGGGAACCGTGAATTTCCACGCCGCGTCGCCGCCCGTGCTCAAGGCGCGCTGCCCGTCGCAGGCCTTGGCGTTCTTGGTTCCGGCGGTGAACTGCGCCGCGGCCGCGGCGGCGTCCGGATAGACGGCGACAGCCTCGGCCACCACGTGGTCGTGCTTGTCCCCGTCGGTGAACAGCAGGACGTGGAACCCCAGCCACTTGTCGCCGAGGAAGGCGGCCATGCCTGCGGCGTCGAGGGCCGAACAAGCCGGCACCGCCGACGTACCGGGGATGGGGCGGGCCTGGTCGGCGTCGGTCTGCAACTTGCTGCCGACGATGTCGCGCAACTGCCCCGGGCTGATCAGCACCTGGTCGGTGTCGTCGGCGCGCAGCGGTGTGATCCCCTGAGCCGGATTGGACACCGCGCTGCCCGCGACGGTGTGCGCACACCCGGCCACCAGCAGAGCTGTACCGAAGACAGCGAAGACCGGGCGCAGCCGCATGCCTCCGAATGCTAGACCGCCGGGCGCAATACCTCTCTCAACGCTGCCACCGCATGGTCGATGTCCGCACGGGTCACGGTCAGCGCCGGGCGGAACCGGATACTGTCCGGCCCGCTGCCGAGCATGATGACGCCGCGTTCCCACAGCGCACCGAGCACCGCGTCGCGTCGCGCCGGGTCCGGCAGGCTGAAGGCGCACATCAGGCCCCTGCCGCGGACGTCGCCGATCAGGCCGGGCAACTCGGCCGCGAGCGTCGCCAGCGAGCCGAGCAGGTAGGTCCCCATCTGGGCGGCGTTGGCGAAAAGGCCATCGGCCTCGATGACCTCGAGGATGCGCCGGGAGCGCACCATGTCCACCAGATTGCCGCCCCAGGTGGAGTTGATCCGCGAGCTGACGGTGAACACGTTGTCGGCGACGTCATCGACGCGCCGGCCGGCCATGATTCCGCATACCTGAGTCTTCTTGCCGAACGCGACGACGTCGGGAAGGAAGCCGAGTTGCTGGTAGGCCCAGGCGGTGCCGGTGATCCCGCATCCGGTCTGCACCTCGTCGGCGATCATCAGCGCGTCGAACTCATCGCAGAGTTCGCGCATGGCGGCGAAGAACTCCGGGCGGAAGTGCCGATCGCCGCCCTCACCCTGGATCGGCTCGGCCAGGAAACAGGCGATGTCGTGCGGGTGGGCCTCGAAGGCTGCGCGAGCCTGGCGCAGTGATTCGCGTTCCAGCTCCTCGATGTCGACACCCGGACGCAGATAGGGCGCATCGATGCGGGGCCAGTCGAACTTGGGGAACCGGGCGACCTTGTTGGGGTCGGTGTTGGTCAGCGACAGGGTGTAGCCGCTGCGCCCGTGGAAGGCCCCGCGCAAGTGCAGGACGCGAGTGCCGAGCTCGGGGTCGATACCGCGCGCCTCGTTGTGCCGGCTCTTCCAGTCGAACGCCACCTTCAGCGCGTTCTCCACCGCCAGCGCACCGCCGTCGACGAAGAACAGATGCGGCAGCGCCGGGTCGCCGAGCACCCGAGCGAAGGTGTCGACGAACCGGGCCATCGGCACGGTGTAGACGTCGGAGTTCGACGGCTTGTTGACGGCGGCCTGGGCCAGTTCGGCGCGAAACGACGCGTCCGCGGCGAGGGCGGGATGGTTCATGCCCAGCGCCGAGGAGGCGAAGAACGTGAACATGTCCAGGTAACTCGTGCCGTCCCGGGCGTCGACCAGCTTCGAGCCGGCCGAGCGCTCCAGGTCCAGGACCAGGTCAAGTCCGTCGGCCAGGATGCTGCGGGCCAGGACGGCATGCACATTCCCCGGTTCGACGGCGGCCCGCCCCGGCGTGGCCGGAGCGGCGGACAGCAGGTCATCACGCGACAAGAGTTCCGTCATTAGGCGATCCTATCGTAATTTTTACGATCTTCCAGCCCGGCAGGCGCAATATTTCCAGCAGCCGGTCGGGCGCACCGGGCATCGCCGCCGCAGAGAGCCGGATTACCCGGCACGGTTGCAATTCCGGAAGAACAGCGGCCACGACCCTCAAAGACCGGAACTATTCCGGCAGGTAGACCCGATCACTGTAAAATGTGTTTAGAATGATGGTGCTTCGCGTGCGCACGTTCGCCGTGGTCCGGATCTGTTGCAACAGTCCTTCCAGGGCCCGCGGCGACGGGACGCGGACGAACAGGACGTAGCTCTCCTCACCGGCCACCGAGTAACACGCCTCGATTTCGGCGATGTTCTCCAGGCGGGCGGGAGCATCATCGGGTTGAGACGGATCGAGAGGGGTGATGGCCACGAACGCCGACAGCATGTGCCCGAATGCCTCGGGATCGACGCGGGCGCTGTACCCGATCACCACACCGCGGGCCTCCAGGCGCCGCACCCTGGACTGCACCGCCGACACCGACAGGCCCGTCGTGGCGGCCAGGTGCGCCAGTGTGGCCCTGCCGTCGGCGACGAGTTCTCGCACCAGCGTGCGGTCGATCTCGTCGAGACCGTGCCCCGCATCCCCGCTGTCCGCCATCGCCGCAGACTATCCCAGCCGGGTCCTACGATGAGCACACCCGAGGTCCAAACCTGGCAGCTGCGCGCGCGGTTCGCCGCGGCATTGTCGACGATGTACGGCGCGGAAGTGCCGGCCTACACCACGCTGGTCGAGGTGAGTGAAGCGGTCAACCGCGACTATGTGGCCACCCATCCCAAGGCCGAACGGCTCGGGTCCATCGAGCGGGTGACCGCCGAGCGCCACGGCGCCATCCGGGTCGGAACTCCGGCTGAATTGTCGTCTGTGGCAGATCTTTTCGCCGCCTTCGGCATGTATCCGGTCGGCTACTACGACCTGCGCGAGGCGGCCTCACCGGTCCCGGTGGTGTCCACCGCGTTCCGGCCGGTCGACGCGGTCGAGCTGGCCCGCAACCCATTCCGGGTGTTCACGTCGATGCTGGCCACCCGGGACTCCCGGTTCTTCGGCGACGACCTGCGTCCTCGAGTCGACGCGTTCCTGGACCGGCGAACCCTGTTCGATCCGCAACTGATCGCCGACGCGCGCCGGATCGCCGCCGACGGCGGTTGCGCTACCGACACGGCGCAGGATTTCGTCGCCCGCGCCGTGGGGGCCTTCGCGCTGTCCCGCGAGCCCGTCGACCGGGCCTGGTACACCGAGTTGACGGCGGTCTCTGCGGTGGCGGCCGACATCGCCGGGGTGCCCACCACGCACATCAATCACCTGACGCCCCGGGTGCTCGACATCGACGACCTGTACCGGCGGATGAGCGAACGCGGGATCGCGATGATCGACGCGATCCAGGGTCCGCCCCGCTGGGACGGTCCCGATGTGCTGTTGCGCCAGACCTCGTTTCGCGCCCTGGCCGAGCCGCGCCGCTTCCGCGAGGCGGACGGCAGCGTGGCAGACGGCACGCTGCGGGTGCGCTTCGGCGAGGTGGAGGCGCGTGGAGTGGCGCTGACCCGCAAGGGTCGCGAACGGTACGACGCCGCGATGGCGTCCACGGACACGGACACGGACACGGTCGCGGTGTGGGGCGACTTCTTCCCCCGGACCGACGATGAAATGGCTTCACAAGGCCTGGCCTACTACCACCGCGGCGACCCGTCGGCACCGGTGGTCTACGAGGATTTCCTCCCGGCCTCCGCGGCCGGTATCTTCCGGTCCAATCTCGACACCGACGCCGAAGCCGCCACCGGGGCAGACCAATCCGGTTACAGCCTGAACTGGATGGCGGGCACGATCGGCCACCACATCCACGATCCCTACGACCTCTACGACGCGACCGCCCAGGAGGCCCCCGCATGACGACCACCACCACGACCGACGTGCCCACCGCCGAAGACCTGCGCGCCCGGGTTCGGCACGCGTTCTCCGCGATCGGCGCCGGTGTCGCACTCGACGAGCCGGGCCGGGCCGGACTTCAGGCCAGCACCCCGGTCACCGGGGACGTGCTGTTCACCGTGGCGGAGACCACCGCGGCGCAGACGCAGCACGCGATCGGCGAAGCGGCACAGGCATTTACCTCGTGGCGCACCACGCCGGCACCGGTGCGCGGTCAACTGGTGGCGCGGCTGGGTGAACTGCTGCGCCAGCACAAGGCAGACCTCGCGGACCTGGTGACCGTGGAGGCGGGCAAGATCACCTCCGAAGCCCTGGGTGAAGTCCAGGAGATGATCGACATCTGCGACTTCGCCGTCGGGCTCTCCCGGCAGCTGTACGGCCGCACCATCGCCTCCGAGCGGCCCGGTCACCGGTTGATGGAGACCTGGCACCCGCTGGGCGTGGTCGGTGTCATCACCGCCTTCAACTTCCCGGTCGCGGTGTGGGCCTGGAACACCGCAGTCGCACTGGTCTGCGGCGACACCGTGGTCTGGAAGCCTTCCGAGCTGACCCCGCTCACCGCCGTCGCCTGCCAGGCCCTGATCGAACGGGCCGCGGCCGACGTGGGTGCGCCGGCCGCGGTGAGCCGGCTGGTGCTCGGCGGCCGGGACGTCGGCGAGGCGCTGGTCGACGATCCCCGGGTGGCGCTGGTGTCGGCCACCGGTTCGGTGCGGATGGGGCGACAGGTCGGTCCCCGCGTCGCCGAACGCTTCGGCCGGGTGCTGCTGGAACTGGGCGGCAACAACGCGGCGGTGGTGACCCCGTCCGCCGACCTCGATTTGGCCGTGCGGGCGATCGTCTTCTCGGCGGCCGGCACCGCCGGGCAGCGGTGCACCACACTGCGCCGGCTGATCGTGCACACCTCGGTCGCCGACGCTCTCGTCGAGCGCATCACCGCCGCCTACCGCAGTCTGCCGATCGGCGACCCGGCCGCGGACGGAACCCTGATCGGACCGCTGATCCACGAAACCGCCTACCGGGACATGGTCGGCGCCCTCGAGCAGGCCCGCGCCGACGGCGGTGTGGTGGCCGGCGGTGAGCGTCACCACCTCGGCGGTGACGCCGGCGGGGACGCCTTCTACGTCGAACCGGCCGTGGTCCGGATGCCGGCCCAGACCCAGATCGTGCACGACGAGACGTTCGCCCCGATTCTCTACGTGCTGACCTACGAGACCCTCGACGAGGCGATCGAACTGAACAATGCCGTGCCGCAAGGTCTTTCGTCGGCGATCTTCACCACCGACGTTCGAGAGGCAGAACGCTTCCTGGCTGCCGACGGCTCGGACTGCGGCATAGCCAACGTCAACATCGGCACCTCCGGCGCCGAGATCGGCGGGGCGTTCGGTGGCGAGAAACAGACCGGCGGGGGCCGGGAGTCCGGTTCGGACTCGTGGAAGGCCTACATGCGCCGGGCCACCAACACCGTCAACTACTCCTCGGAACTGCCGCTGGCCCAGGGCGTGCATTTCGGCTGATCACCGTTGCCGGCGGCGACGCCCCGCTATGCCAGGGGCTCGCCGCCGTCGATCTTGAGGGTGACACCGGTCATGAAGGTATTGGTCATCGCGAACACCGTCGCTTGCGCGATGTCCTCGACGGTGCCGATCCGCCCGACCGGGTTGGCTGCGCCGATGGCATGGAAATACTGACGCTTGCCGTCGTCTCCCATGGCGTCCCACGCGCCGGTGTCGATGACGCCCGGTGACACGGCATTGACGCGGATGGGCGCCAGCTCCACCGCCAGCGCGCGAGTGAGGAAGTCCACGGCCCCATTCGTGATGCCGACACCCAGGTAGCCGACCTTGGCCTTGAAGGCATGGACGCCGGAGAACAACACGAACGAGCTGCGGTCGTGGCTGTCCATTCGCGGCGCCAGGTGTTTGGCGAGCATCAGCGGACCGAGCAGCTTTGTGTTCAGCGAGACGAGAACGTCTTGGCGATGGAGTTCCGGCAGAGTCCCGCGGGCGCGCGCCGAAGCCGTCGAGACAACGTGATCCAGGTGCCCGACCCGATCGGCGAAGGCCTCGATCGACCCGTCGTCGGTGACGTCGAGGTCTTCGGCGGTGATGCCGGGGTCGTCGTAAGCCCGTGCGAGCTTGTCCCGGTTGCGCCCGGCCACCACCACCTGACCGCCCTGGGCGCGCACGGCGAGGGTGATCGCCCGCGCGATGCCGCTTTCGCGTCCGACCACCAGGATCCTGCGGCTGTGCAGTGCACCGTCCATGGCGGACTCCTTCCGCCCCTTAACTGGGCTATACAACCCAAAACTATCTCGTGGCGGATACCCACTGTCAATAGCGATCCGGCGGGTAGACGCTGGAAGGTGGCTGGCAGCGACCTCGTCAGCCGCCGAGCAGGCTCAGCAGCTCCCCTCGGCCGATCTGGTTCACCAGTGTCGCCGCGTCGAAGTAGATGCGCTCGTTGGTGATCCGGTCACCGTCGAAGGAGAACACCGCGATGACCGGGACGCGGAAGGCCTTCCCGGTCGGCGGCAGACCGTAGAACTCACCGAGATTGGTTCCCAGCAAGTCGAATTCGACGATCACCGCCTCGTCGGTGAGATGGAAACGAGCATTCTCGTGGCGCTGGTCGGGAAACGCGGTGCGGGTGGTCCGGTAGTACGTCATCACCTCGTCGTCGCCGTCGAAGACCTGCCCGGTCGGGATGATCTCGTAGCGGGGATGCCCGTTGAAGGTCGCCAGCGTGCGGTCGAACTCCTTGGTGACCTCGGTGTCCATGTGTTCTTTGATGACGTCGAGCCGACGGCGGCGCAGGTCTTCGGTGATCATCGGGTTCCTCCATCGAGGTCGACGTTGCGGGCGCACACGAGTTCCCGCTCGATCAAATCAGCTCCGCGCGCCACTCCGCCAGTGGCGGCGAAGCCGGCCGCCACCCGGCGGGCGCCGGACGCCATCGTCATCGCCTCGAGCACCTTCGTGCGCAACCGTCGCGGGGTCAGCCGCGACGCCGGCAGCCGAGTGCCGCAGCCGGCGACCTCCACCCGCATCGCGACTTCGGGTTGGTCGCGCCCGAACGGGACCACGCACACCGGCACCCCGCGGTCCAGCGCCCGCACGGTGGCGCCCATGCCGCCGTGGGTCACCGCGCACACCGCCCGGTCCAGTATCGGCCCGTGCGGAACATACTGCCGTACAGTCGCATTCGGCGGGATGACGAGATCGCTCGGCACGCCGGCCGGGAACGTCGCCACCACATGCACCGGGTCATCGGCCAGCGCGCGCAGCGCCACACGGCCCAGCTCGGAATCGGCCTGCCGGATCGACGACGTGGTGACCAGCACCACCGGGTCCTCGATCGCAGCCAGCCAGTCCGGCACGTCGCCGTCGGACTGGCCGGCGCAGGCGCCGATCAGGTGCACCCGACTGCCCCAGTCCGGGTGCGGATACTCCAACGGCTCGCCACCCACCACCAACATCAACGGTGCCCGGCGCAGGAACCCGTCCACCGAGAACACCGGCGGCGCACCCACCCTGGCCCGTACCGCATTGATCCGGGGCAGCATGGGCCGGTCCATCACCTGCCAGACCACCGACCGCAGGATCCGGTCACGCAGGAACCCGATGGGTCCGGACATCGGCCGCATGCCGGGCCCGACCGGCGGCACCCCACGGGAGCGCAGGAACGGGGTGAACGGCGAGAACACCACCCACGGCAGGTCACCGGCATCGGCCGCGGACATCGCCCCCCAGCAGTTGGCGTCCAGCAGCAGCAGGTCGGGCGCCACCTCGTCGACCGCACGGGCGAGGTCGTCCACCTCGAGTTCGGCGCGCCGGCACAGCACGTCGATCGTCATGCCGAGCACCCCGAACACACTGCGGGCGGTCCAATCCGGGCTGGTGATGGCTTCGATACCCGGGTCGACCGGTCGGGTGTGCAGCCCCTGCCGCTGCCCGGCGACCACCCCGGCGGCCAGCGTGCGCAGGTGCACCTCGTGCCCCCGGCCGGCAAGCTCGCGCAGCAACGTGCTGACCGGCAGCAGGTGGCCCAATGCCGGTGAGCCGTACGCCAATATCGCGGCCATGCACCACGGAGTTACCAGTTGCGGTGCCGCTACGCTGCCCCGTGAGCACACACGTCCCAGAATCGTCAGAAGCTGTTGTACATGTGTCAACTACGATGGGACCATGATCGAGCCACCCGCCCGCCGGCGCCTGTCCCCCGATGACCGGCGCAGCGAGCTGCTCGCCCTGGGTGCCGAGGTCTTCGGCCAACGCCCCTACGACGAGGTGCGCATCGACGAGATCGCCGAACGAGCCGGGGTGTCCCGGGCGTTGATGTATCACTACTTCCCGGACAAGCGCGCGTTCTTCGCCGCGGTGGTGCGCGCCGAGAGCGAGCGGCTGTTCGAGGCCACCAACACCCCCGCGACCGAGGGGCAGAGCCTGTTCGACCGGTTGCATTCCGGCGTGCTGGCCTATATCCGCTACGACGAGGAACATCCGCACGGTGCATGGGCGGCCTACATCGGGATGGGCCGCACCGACCCGGTGCTGCGCGGCATCGACGATGTCGACAACGAACGCCAGATGCAGCGGATCATGGCCGCCATCACCGATGTGGTGTCCGGCGATCTGGACTCCAAGGTGGAGCGCGACCTGCGGGTGATCGTCTTCGGCTGGCTGGCGTTCACCTTCGAGCTGTGCCGCCAGCGCATCCTCGATCCGTCGATCGATGCCGGCCACCTGGCAGACTCCGGCGCGCACGCGCTGCTCGACGCCGTCGCGCGGGTACCGGGCATCCCCGCCGCGCTCGCCGAGGCTGCCCAGCGGCGTTAGCCGACCGTGGCGAAGAAGGCTCGGACGTCCTCGACGAAGAGCTCGGGCTGTTCGAAGGCGGCGAAGTGGCCGCCACGCGGCATATCGGTCCAGCGCGTGATGTTGTAGCGCGACTCGCACCAGCTGCGCGGCGGCCGGACGATTTCCTTGGGGAATGACGCCACCCCGGTCGGCACCGCCACCGGTGCGCCGTCGCGCAGCTTGGTGAAGCTCTCCCAATAGAGCCGCGCCGACGAAGTGGCCGACGCGGTGGCCCAATAGAGCATGACGTTGTCCAGCATCTCGTCGCGGGACAGGGCGTTCTCGGGATGCCCGTCGCAGTCGGTCCACGCCCAGAACTTCTCGACGATCCAGGCGAGCTGCCCGACCGGGGAATCGGTCAGCCCGTAACCCAGCGTCTGCGGGCGGGTGGCCTGCTGCTTCGAATAGCCGGTGCCCCAACGGGTGTGCTCGGCCATCGCGGCAAGTACCGCGCGCTCCTGCTCGGTGGGGTTCTTCGCGCTCTCCTCGGTCGGCAAGGCCAACGGCATGTTGATGTGGATGGCGATGCAGCCGTTGCCGTTTCGGCCGATTTGAGTGGTGACGGCTGATCCCCAATCACCGCCCTGCGCCCCGTAGCGGTCGTAACCGAGCCGCTGCATGAGCGTCGCCCAGGCCTCGGCGATCTTCTCCACACCCCAGCCGGTGCGACTCGGCTTGCCGGAGAATCCGTACCCGGGCAGCGACGGACACACCACGTGGAAATCCCGGGTCAGCGGCTCGATCACCTTGGTGAACTCGACCACCGAACCGGGCCAGCCGTGGGTCAGGATCAAGGGCAGCGCCGCCGGATTGGCCGAGCGCTGGTGGATGAAATGCACGTCCAGAGCGTCGATGTCGGTGACGAACTGGTCGAAGCGGTTGAGCGCAGCCTCGCGCCGGCGCCAGTCGTAGCCGTCGGCCCAATAGGCCGCCAACTCGCGGGTGTAATCCAGCGGAACACCCTGACTCCAGTCCTCGACGCACTCCCGCTCGGGCCAGCGGGTCCGGGTCAGCCGGTCATGCAGATCCGACAGCACATCGTCGGGTACTTCGATGCGGAACGGCCGGATCACCAGAACCCGAACGCCGGGAACCCGTAGAACCCTTCCTCGCCGGGGAATTGCTGCGGCGTCGAGTTGAGCTGGACGTTGCCCGGCGTGGCGCACTCGGTGGTCTGCCCGCCCACGACGGAACTGCCGTCGTAGGTTTCGCACTGCGGAAGCTGCGGGTTGGTCCCCGTCACGTCCGCCGCGGCGATCGGGGCCGACAGGATCGCGGCGACGACACCAATGCCGGCGACGGGCAGGAACAGAAGTCGACGTAGCTGCATGAGATGTCCTTCGTGTCGTTTTGCTGATCGTACCCAGCCGGTAGCGCGTATAGACAGCTATGAGTTGTCTAGACTGCCAGCTAACCGATCCCCGGAGGACTAGGAGCCGCATGAAGTCTGCATCTCGCCGTATCGGTCGCGTCGCCGCGGTCATCCTGGGAAGCGGCGCAGCCCTGCTCGGCACCGCCGGAACCGCCGCCGCCGACCCGATCCCCGGCTGCACCGCCGGCGACGTCACCGCGGTGATGACCGGGGTGTCGGCCTCGATGACGACGTATCTGTTCACCCACCCCGACGTCAACGATTTCTTCACCAGCCTGCAGGGGCTGTCGAAATCCGACGCCAAGCAGCAGACCCAGGACTACCTGACCGCCAATCCGCAGGTTCGCGACGAGATCGGTGCGATCCGCCAACCCGGCGTTGACCTGCGCAACCGCTGCAACATTCCGTTGAAGGCCGAAATAGCCGGAGTTATTTAACTCCTACGTCAATCCAAAGCGGCTCTTACGCCTTCGGGCCGGACTAGTGTCTGCGCTCATGCGCTTGGTGGTCGATCTCAACAAATGCCAGGGGTACGCCCAGTGTGTTCCGCTGGCGCCGGACGTCCTGCACCTGATCGGTGAGGAGGCGCTGGCTTACGATCCGAATCCGGACGACTCCCAGCGCCAACGCGTATTGCGGGCCGCCGCGTCCTGCCCGGTGCAGGCCATCATCGTCGAACTGGACCCGCCCGCGGACCGGGACACCAAATGACCGGCACCTACTCGTTCGACGAGATCGTCACGAAGTTCCGGGCCGAGGGCCGGATCGCCATCGTGGGCGCTTCGCTGGCCGGTCTGCGCGCAGCTGAGGCGTTGCGGGAAAAGGGATTCAACGGGTCGCTGACCATCATCGGCGACGAACCTCATGAACCGTATGACCGGCCGCCGCTGTCCAAACAGGTGCTCAAGGGCTGGGTGCCGGCCGACCACACCAAACTGCCACGCCTGCGGCGGGTGGACGCCACCTGGAAGCTCGGCGTGGCCGCGGTGGGCCTGGACCGCATCAACCACGTGGTCAAGCTGGCCAACGGCGAGGACGTCGAATACGACCGGCTGTTGATCGCCACCGGCACCCGGGCGCGGCCGTGGCCCAACCCCGAAGAGGCTGCACTGCAGGGCGTCTTCACCGTGCGCACCACCGAAGACGCGGCCGGTCTGGCGGCCGCGCTCAAGGTCCGCCCCAAACGGGTGCTGATCGTGGGCTCCGGCTTCGTCGGATCGGAGATCGCCTCGGTGTGCCGCGATCTGGACCTGCCGGTGACGGTCGCCGAACGCGGCAGAGGCCCGCTGATGGGCGCGCTGGGTGGGGTGATCAGCGAGATCGCGGCCGGCATGATGCGCGACGCGGGGGTCGACCTGCGCACCGGGGTCGCGGTGCGCAGCCTGGAGGGCGAGGCAGGCAAGGTCCGGCGCGCCCAACTGTCCGACGGCACCGTACTCGACGTCGACGTGGTGGTGGCCTCCCTGGGCTCGATCCGCAACGTGGAATGGCTCGAAGGCGCCGGACTGGCCGCCGGCCAGTGGGGCGTCGGCTGCGACGCCGGCTGCCGAGCGTTCGACATCAACGGCGTGGTCACCGACCACATCTTCGTCGCCGGTGATGTCGCCCGGGCCCCGCACGTGCTCTACGACTACGAGTTCATGTCCCAAGAGCATTGGGACAACGCCGTTTTCGGCGCACAGGTAGCCGCGAACAACATGATCAACCTGGAAGTCGGCCGGGTGCCGCACCTGCCGCTGCCGTCGTTCTGGTCGGGGCAGTTCGGCGTCAACATCAAGAGCGTGGGGGTGTGCTCCTACGGCGACCAGATCGTGTTCACGCAGGGCTCCCCGTCCGAACGCCGGTTCGCCGCCGCCTACGGCAAGCGCGGCCGTATCGTCGGCGCGGTCACCTTCAACCACGGCAAGTGGTTGCCCTACTACGCCGCACTGATCGAGAAGTCCGCGCCGTTTCCGCCCCCGCCACCGGGTTACGACCGTCCGGTGGAGGCCGAGGTGATGGCGGCGAGTTTCCCCGACCCGCGTGAACCCGCGGGCAACCCCGATGTGGTGCTGACCGGACATGACCCGACTTCGCGTGGCGCCGAATTCCGGCCGCGCGCCTGAGGAGTGAGCATGGATGCCGCAACCGCCTGGGCCGAGGCGATGAAATACGAGAACCGGCCGAATCCCTATCCGTATTACGAGGAACTGCGCAAGACTCCGGTCGCCAAGGTGTCGGACAAGACCTACGTGGTCACCGGATATCCGGAAGCTGTTGCGCTGTCGCATGATCCACGAATCAGCTCAGACATCAGCCGCAGCCCCTCCGGGCTCTTCGGCGAGAAGGACACCCACCTCGAGCCAGCCGAAGCCGCCCAGGCCCAGGATCTGAGCATGCTGGTCTCTGACCCGCCCGAGCACGACCGGATGCGGCGGCAGTTCATGCGGCACTTCGGCCCGCCGCACTCCCCCGGCCTGATCCCGAGCATGGAGGCGATGGTCGTCGACCTGGCCAATGAGCTGCTGGACAAGGTCGCTGAAAGGGCTGCCGCCGGCGGCTCCAATCGGATGGATGTGGTCGAGGACTTCTCCTACCCGATCCCGGTGTCGGTGATCTTCCGGGTCCTCGGGGCACCGATGGCCGACGAGCCGCAGTTCCACAGCTGGGTCACCGATTTCATGCAGGGCGCCGACGTGGGCCCGGAGGCCGACACCGCCCAGGGCCGCGCGGCAGCGGCGAAAGCCGCCGCCAGCATGGCCGAGCTGGGAGCCTACGTCCACGATCTCGTCGAACGCCTCGCCGCCGAGCCGGCGCCCGGCCTGCTGTCGGCGGCGCTGCACGACGACGGACCCGACGGCCCGGTGTCGAAGGCGGTGGCCGAGTCCAACGCGCTGCTGCTCATGGTCGCCGGCCACGACTCGACCGTCAACACCCTCAGTAACTGCATCATGACGCTGCTGCGCAACCAGGGGTCCTGGGACCTGGTGCGCGACAACCCCGAACTGATCCCGCGCACCATCGAGGAGGTGCAGCGCCTCCAGGGAGCGGTCCAGTTCTTCCCGAGTCGATGGGCCACCGCCGACATCGAGATCGGTGGCACCCGCATTCCGGCCGGGTCGGCGGTGTTCCTGGTGTGGGCGGCGGCCAACCGCGACCCGCGCCGGTTCGCCAACCCCGACCGCTTCGACCCGATGCGCGCCGACAACGAGCACCTGGGCTTCGGCAGCGGAATCCACACCTGCTTCGGCGGCCCGCTGGCCAGATTGGAGATCAACGCCGCGCTGGAGATCTTCCTGCGCCGGGTGCGCTCGCCCCGGCTGGTCGTGGACCCGCCCCCGTACCGGCACAACCAGGTGTTCCGCGGCCCACGGCATCTGTGGGTGGACTTCTCCTCGATCGACTGAGTTTGCTCTAAATTCTCGGTGAGATAACCCTGGGAATCCGTGCCTGCACAGCTGGCTCCCAGGTTCGGCGGCAACTGTTATTACATGCCTGGTCAGCCCCGCCAATGGAACACGACGGCGCGCGTACTGCGTCGTTGTGGTTTCGGCGTGACCGGCGCCGAGGTCGATGCGGTGACGACGACGGGCTGGCAGCAGTATCTGGCCAGTGCGCTGGCATCGGATCCGGATGCCGATCCCGGGGCCTTGGCCACGCCCATGCCGTCGCTGGACCTGCTGGTGAAGCCGCGTCGAAACGCGGTGCCGTTCGCGCAGTACAGGCAGTACTTCCGCGACCTGAACGCCCAGATGTCGGAGCTGTCCTGGTGGTGGCTGACCCGCATGGTGCAGGTGCAGGAGCCGGTGCACGAGAAACTCACCCTGCTCTGGCACAACCACTTCGCGACCTCGGCGGCCAAGGTCAAAGTCGCGACGTACATGGCCGCGCAGAACCAGACGCTACGCACGCGCAAACTCGGCGACTTCCGGGATCTGGCGTACGCCATGCTGACCGATGCGGCGACGGTGATGTGGCTCGACGGCCAGACCAACACCGCGGCTGCACCCAACGAGAACCTGGCCCGCGAGTTCATGGAACTGTTCGCGCTGGGGCACGGCAACGGTTACGACGAAGACGACGTGCGCAACGGTGCCCGCGCACTGACGGGGTGGGTGGTCGACCGGGACGGGGCCACCGCATTCAAACCCCATCGCCACGATTCGACGACCAAGACGGTACTCGGAGTGACCGGAGACCTCGGTGCGGCGGAGTTCTGTGACGCGGTGCTGGCCGCGCCCAAATCCGCGGAGTTCGTCGTCGGACGCCTTTGGCGGCAATTGGCGATCGACAGTCCGCCCTCGGACGCGGTCACCCAACGGCTGTTGAGTGCCTACGGCCCGGGACGGGATCTTCGCGCCCTGACCGTCGCGGTGCTGACCGACCGCGAGTTCGTCGCGGCGCCGGCGGGCATCGTCAACACGCCGGTCGAGTGGCTGGTCGGGGTACTTCGCGCCGGAAAGGTGCCGCTGGACACACCCCGACTCACCGCGTCCGTCACCGGTGCACTGCGGACGCTGGGCCAGCGGCCGTTCTATCCGCCGAGCGTGGGCGGCTGGCCGCACGGCCCGGCGTGGTTGTCCACCTCGAGTGCGTCCACCCGCTTTCAAATCGCCGAGGTACTGGCCCGGGCCGCCGACCTCTCGACGATCGAGAGCGCAGCACCCAGCGACCGCGTCGACGCGGTCGGATACCTCATCGGCATCGGGAGCTGGAGTGACCGCAGCGTCGCCGCCCTCAAGCCGTCGACCGACAACCCAGCGGCCCTGTTCGTCACCGCTGTGAACACCCCCGAGTACCTGACTTCCTAGGACCGCTCCCATGCCCGAGATCAACCGTCGCCGCTTCCTTCTCGCCTCCGCCGGTGTCGGTGCGGCCGGCCTGCTGTCGGGAACGTTGGCGATGACGTTGCCGGAGTTGCTGGCGACTGGTCGTGATCGGCCGCTGGCCCCGGGCACCGGCATCCTGGTGATCGTCACGCTGTATGGCGGTAACGACGGCATCAACACCGTGATCCCGTATGCCGACGGTGCCTATCACGACGCCAGACCCGAGCTCGCCTACTCACCAGAAGAGGTACTGCGCCTCGACGACCGGCTGGGGCTCAATCCCGGGTTGAAGGGCCTGTCCCAGGTGTGGAAGGACAACCACCTCGCGATCGTGCGCGGAGTCAGCTACCCGAAGCCCGACCACAGTCACTTCCGGTCCATGGACATCTGGCAGACCGCGTCGCCCGACGAGCCGGTGTCCACCGGGTGGATCGGCCGATGGCTGGACGACGACGGCACCGACCCGGTGCACGCCGTCAACGTCGGCGCCGTGCTGCCGCCGCTGGCGGTCGGCGAAAACACCGCAGCGGCAACGCTACTGCCCGACGCGCACCCGCTGTCCGCCTCGACCGCGACGACCATCGCCGCGCTGGGCAAACCCGACATCCGGGACACTCCGGCAATGGCCGCGGTGACGAGCGCCTACCGTGCCAGCGGCACCGCCGACGCCACCTTCGCCCCGTTGATGACCGCCGGCGACGGCCACTCGTCCACCGGCCTGGCCGCACAACTGCGGGTGGTGGCGGACTGCGTGAAGGCGGCGGTGCCCACTCGGGTCTACATGGTGGATCTGGACGGCTTCGACACCCACGCCAACGAGCGCTCGACCCAGCAGGATCTGCTCACCTCACTCGACACCGCATTGACCCCGTTCCTCACCGAGATGGCGGCCGACCAGCACGGCAAAGGCGTCGTCGTACTGGTGTACTCGGAGTTCGGCCGCCGGGTCCACGCGAACGCCTCACAGGGCACCGACCACGGCACCGCAGGCCCGGTCTTCGTAGCCGGCGCACCCGTCCGTGGCGGGTTCTACGGCGACGAACCGAGCCTGACCGACCTGGACAACGGTGACCTCAAGACGACCACCGACTTCCGGGACGTCTACCACGAGCTGCTGGCGGGCACCCTCGGTGCCGACCCCGGACCATGTGTGGGTCCGGGCCGCAAGAACATCGGTTTCCTCTGAGGGGATAACGACCGAACACCGTCTTGTCGGTGTCGGCTGGCACCCTGGTTGTGTGAGTCCCGCAGATCCGATGGCCCGGTTCAGTCCGCTGACCCGGAGTTGGTTCACGGGCACGTTCGCCGAGCCGACGCCGGCGCAGGCACGCGCCTGGTCGGCCATCGCCGACGGCGACAACACGCTGGTCATCGCCCCGACCGGATCGGGCAAAACGCTGGCGGCGTTCCTGTGGGCGATCGACCGGCTGGCTCACGAGGAGGCTTGCGCGCGGACCCGGGTGCTCTATGTCTCCCCGCTCAAGGCGCTGGCCGTCGACGTCGAACGCAACCTGCGCACCCCACTGACCGGGATCGGCCGACTCGCCGAGCGCGACGGTGTCCCCGCACCGCGGATCAGTGTCGGCGTCCGTTCCGGTGACACTCCCCGGCCCGGCGCCGGGAGCTGATATCCAAGCCGCCCGACATCCTCATCACCACCCCCGAGTCGCTGTTCCTCATGCTGACCTCGGCCGCCCGCGAGACCCTGGCCGGGGTGCAGACCGTGATCGTCGACGAGGTGCACGCCGTGGCCGGCACCAAGCGCGGTGCCCACCTGGCCCTCTCGCTGGAGCGGTTGGACGCGCTGCTGGACGCCCCCGCCCAGCGGATCGGGTTGTCGGCCACGGTGCGCCCGCCCGAAGAGGTCGCCCGCTTCCTGTCGGGTGCCCGCCCGACCACCATCGTCGCTCCGCCCGCGGCCAAGACCTTCGAGCTGACCGTGCAGGTGCCGGTGCCCGACATGGCCAACCTGGAGAACAACTCGATCTGGCCGGACGTCGAGGCCCGCGTCGTCGACCTCATCGAGGCGCACAACTCGACCATCGTGTTCGCCAACTCACGCCGGCTCGCCGAGCGGCTCACCGCGCGGATCAACGAGATTCACGCCGAACGCACCGGCGTCGAACTGACCGCGCCACCCAACCGCGAGGTGCCGGGCGGACCGCCGGCGCACATCATGGGCAGCGGGCAGACCTACGGCGCCGAACCGCTGCTGGCCCGCGCGCATCACGGTTCGGTGTCCAAGGAGCAGCGCGCCGCGGTCGAGGATGACCTCAAGAGCGGACGGCTCAAGGCGGTGGTGGCGACGTCCAGCCTCGAGCTCGGCATCGATATGGGCGCCGTCGACCTGGTGATCCAGGTGGAGGCCCCGCCGTCGGTGGCCAGCGGCCTGCAGCGGGTCGGCCGGGCCGGACACCAGGTGGGCGAGATATCTCGTGGTGTGCTGTTTCCCAAACACCGCACCGACCTGATCGGGTGCGCGGTCAGTGTCCAGCGCATGCTCGCCGGACAGATCGAGACCATGCGGGTCCCGACCAATCCGCTCGACGTTCTGGCGCAGCACACCGTCGCCGCGTGCGCCCTGGAGCCGATCAGCGCCGACGAGTGGTTCGACGTCGTGCGCCGCAGCGCACCGTTCGCGACGCTGCCCGCAGCGCCTTCGAGGCGACGCTGGACCTGTTGTCCGGCAAGTATCCCTCGACCGATTTCGCCGAACTGCGCCCACGACTGGTCTACGACCGTGACACCGGCACGCTCACCGCGCGCCCCGGTGCGCAGCGCCTGGCGGTGACCTCCGGCGGGGCGATCCCGGACCGGGGCATGTTCACCGTCTACCTGGCCACCGACTCCGAAAAGCCCTCTCGGGTGGGGGAACTCGATGAGGAGATGGTCTACGAGTCCCGGCCCGGTGACGTGATCTCATTGGGCGCGACGAGCTGGCGGATCACCGAGATCACCCACGACCGGGTGCTGGTCGTCCCGGCGCCCGGGCAGCCGGCCCGACTTCCGTTCTGGCGCGGGGACGACGCCGGGCGGCCCGCCGAGCTGGGACAGGCGATCGGGAAGTTCACCGGCGAACTGGCCGCGCTGAGCCGCGAGGAATTCGAGAAGCGCTGTGCCGGACTCGGATTCGCCGATTACGCCACCGACAACCTGTGGCAGCTTCTCGACGACCAGCGCGGCGCGACGTCGGTGGTGCCCAGCGACACCACACTGGTGGTGGAGCGTTTTCGCGACGAATTGGGCGACTGGCGAGTGGTGCTGCACTCGCCGTACGGGCTGAAGGTGCACGGGCCGCTGGCGCTGGCGGTCAGCCGTCGACTGCTGGAACGGTACGGAATCGACGAGAAACCGACCGCCTCCGACGACGGCATCGTCGTGCGGCTGCCCGACACCGAGGACGCCCCGCCGGGTGCGGATCTGTTCGTCTTCGCCCCCGACGAGATCGAACCGCTGGTCACCACGGAGGTCGGCGGGTCGGCACTGTTCGCAGCGCGGTTCCGGGAGTGCGCGGCACGCGCTCTGCTGCTGCCGAAGCGACATCCCGGCAAGCGGTCGCCGTTGTGGCATCAGCGGCAGCGGGCAGCCCAATTGCTGGATGTGGCACGCAAATACCCCGACTTCCCGATTGTGCTGGAGGCGGTCCGCGAATGCCTGCAGGACGTCTATGACGTGCCCACCCTGACCGGGCTGATGGAGCGGGTCGCCCAGCGCCGGGTGCGGCTGGTCGAAGTCGAGACACCCATCCCCTCCCCGTTCGCGGCTTCGCTGATGTTCGGCTACGTCGGGGCGTTCATGTACGAGGGCGACAGCCCGCTCGCCGAACGCCGGGCCGCCGCGCTGTCGCTGGACAGCACCCTGCTGGCCGAACTACTGGGCCGGGTCGAGCTGCGCGAACTGCTCGACCCCGAGGTCATCGCGGCCACCTCCCGGCAGCTGCAGCATCTTGTCGACGACCGCAAGGCCCGCGATGCCGAGGCAGTGGCCGACCTGCTGCGCCTGCTCGGCCCGCTGACCGAGGCCGAGATCGCCGAACGCTCGACCGCCGCCGACGTCGGCGCCTGGCTGGAAGGGCTTTACGCCGCCAAACGAGTACTGCCGGTGTCCTATGCCGGCATGTCGTGGTGGGCGGGCATCGAAGACATCGGCCGGCTGCGCGACGCGGTCGGTGTCGCGGTTCCGGTCGGCGTCCCGACGAGCTTCACCGAAGCCGTCGCCGATCCGCTCGGCGAGCTGATGAGCCGGTTCGCCCGCACCCGCGGACCGTTCAGCACCGCCGAGGCCGCCGCGCGGTTCGGCCTGGGCCTGCGGGTCGCCGCCGACGTACTGGGCCGAATGGCCGTGGACGGCAAGCTCGTTCGCGGTGAGTTCGTGGCAGGACCGGACGCGGATCAGTGGTGCGACGCCGAAGTACTGCGCATCCTGCGGCGCCGGTCACTGGCCGCATTGCGCGCGCAGGTCGAACCGGTGAGCACAGCCGCCTACGCCCGATTCCTGCCGGCGTGGCAGCAGGTCGGCAGGTCGGCCACGTCGGGTGTGGACGGGCTGGCCGGCGTGATCGACCAGCTGGCCGGGGTGCCGCTGCCGGCGTCGGCGGTCGAACCGCTGGTGTTCGGGCCGCGAGTGCGCGACTACCAGCCGGCAATGCTGGACGAATTGTTGACCGCCGGCGAGGTCACCTGGTCGGGTGCGGGTTCCATCTCGGGCAGCGACGGCTGGATCGCCTTTCACCATGCCGACACCGCACCGCTGACGTTGGCTGTGCCCGCCGAGATCGAGTTCACCGACGTCCATCGCGCCATCTTCGACGTGCTCGGCTCGCCGGGTGAGGCGCGCGGTGCGTTCTTCTTCCGGCAGTTGCTGCAGGGCGCCGAGGAGGCGTTCAAAGCCGCGCTGTGGGAACTGATCTGGGCGGGCTGGGTCACCGGGGACACCTTCGCGCCGGTGCGGGCGATGCTCGCGGGCGGCCGCAGGCCCGGCACCCGGCGGCCGGCCGCACCCGCGCACCGGCACCGGCGTGCGCCGCGGCTGAGTCGTTACTCGGTGGCCAACCCCAACGCCAGGCCCGTCGACGCCACCGTGGCCGGGCGGTGGTCGGCAGTGCCGGCACCCGAGCCGGATTCGACACTGCGGGCGCACTTCTCCGCGGAGACGCTGCTCAACCGCCATGGTGTGCTGACCAAGGGTGCGGTTGCCGCCGAGGGCGTGCCAGGTGGGTTCGCCACGCTGTACAAGGTGCTCACCGGATTCGAGGAGGCCGGTCGATGCCAACGCGGGTACTTCGTCGAGTCCCTGGGTGGCGCGCAGTTCGCGGTGGCCTCCACCGTCGACCGGTTGCGCAGCTATCTCGACGGCGTCGACCCCGAGCGCCCCGATTACCACGCGGTCGTGCTCGCCGCCGCCGATCCGGCCAACCCCTATGGCGCCGCCCTGGGCTGGCCCGCCCGCCCGGACGCCGACGCCGGCCACCGGCCCGGCCGCAAGGCGGGCGCGCTGGTCGTGCTCGTCGACGGCGAGCTGGTCTGGTTCCTCGAACGCGGCGGGCGCTCCCTGCTGAACTTCAGCGCCGACGAAGAGGCCCAGCGGGCCGCGGCCGGAGCACTGGCGGAGCTGGTCGGCAACCGCCGCGTCGACGGCATCCTGGTTGAAAAGCTGGACGGTGTACCGGTTTTGGAGACCGCTGCCCACCCGGACCGTCGCAGCACCGCGCAGGCACTTCTCGACGCGGGGTTCGCCCGCACGCCACGCGGCCTGCGGCTGCGTTAACCGGCCGTCGTGCGGCTCACCGGGTACCCCACGTTCCGGCCGTGACGGACAACGCGACCGCGGCGACCGCGGTGAGCACCGAGGCGGTGACCAGTACCGCGTCGGCCCGGCCCAGCGGGGAGGGCCGAGCCCACGACCGGGTCGTCGTGGCACCGAATCCCTTGGCTTCCATGGCCGTGGCGAGCTTGCTGCCCCGGCGAATAGCCAGGACCAGCAAGGTGAAGGTCTGGGTCGTCAGGCGACGGATGCGGGCGACGACGCCGCGGCTGTCGTCGATACCACGTGCCCGCCGAGCCAGCGACAGATATCGCCAGTCGTCGAGGAACAAGCCGACCAGCCGCATGCCGGCCAGTCCGCCGAGGACGAATCGGGCCGGCAGCCGCAGCCGTTGAGCCAGCGCGTCGGCAAGATCGGTCGGATCGGTGGTGGCGAAGAGCACCACACCGGGAAGACCGATGGCCAGGATGCGCAGGGCGGTGGCCGCACCCAGCTCGATCGAACCATCGGAGACGTTCACCGGACCGAACTGCAGATGGACCTCACCGTGGGTCTGTCCGTAGAGCACCGTGGTCAGTCCCGCCATCGCCGCGCCGACCCACACCGGCCAGGTTCGCCGGGCGAACTGCCGCGGCGACAAGCCGGCCCATCGCAGTCCGATCGCCTCGCAGCAGAGTGCGACCGTCGCCGACACCCAATCGATCGACAACACCAGCACGACGGTGAGGATCAGCACAGCGGCCAGCTTGGCCACCGGGTTCAGCTGTGCGCCCCGAGTAGCGAGGGCAGCCTCGGTCATCGGGCGGCACCGCTGCCGGCGTAGGCCGGCAGTTGCAGCACGGTATCGGCCAGTGCGTCGACGAAGGGTTCGTCGTGGGTGACCGCGACGACGGCATGCCCGTCGGACAGCAGCGACTCGAGCAGGGCCACCAACTCCGTCCAGGTTCTCCCGTCCTGGCCGAAAGTGGGTTCGTCGAGGACGAGGACACGCGGTCTGCTGGCCAGGACGGTGGCCACCGACAGCCGGCGCTTCTCACCACCGGAGAGGGTGAACGGGTTCGCACCGGCCAGCCCGCTCAGCCGCAGCCGGTCCAGGAGTTCCTCGGTCCGAGCGGCGATGTCGCGCTCCGACAATTTCAGTGCTCGTGGCCCGACGGCGAGTTCCTCGCGCACGGTCGGTGTCAGGAATTGGTGTTCGGGTTCCTGGAACACGGTGCCGATCCGGGTGAGCAGCTCGCGCGACCGCCACCGGAGCGGATCGGTCCCGATCCCCTGCGCCAAGGCGTCTGCGGCCCGCACCGCGCCGCGGACGGGGCGCAGCAGACCAGCCACGGTGAGCGCCAGGGTGGACTTCCCGGCACCGTTGGGCCCGGTGATCGCCAGCGCTCGGCCGGCCTCGACGGTGAGATCGACCTGGTGGCCCAGCGGGTTGGCTCGAGACCGGCTGACGTCGAGCCGGTCGGTCGTCAGCAGGGTGTCGGCACCGACGTTCCGCGCGCCGCGGACAGGGCTCGGGTGGTGGCCGGGCACCCATACGCCGGCCGCGGCGAGTTCGGCCCCCTGGGCGGCGATCACCTGCTCCGGGGGTCCGTCGGCGACCACGCCGGCGTCCGGATCCAACACGACCACCCGGTCGACGAGGTCAAGCCAGACCTGCACCCGGTGTTCGACGACCACCAGTGTGGCCCCCGTCGCCTCCAGCGCCGCGGCGACGGCGTCCCGAACCTCGAGCACACCGGCCGGGTCGAGGTTCGCGGTCGGCTCGTCCAGCAGAAGCAGATGGGGGTGCAGGGCAAGGATGCCGGCGAGCGCCAGGCGTTGCTTCTGGCCGCCCGACAGGGCCGACGTCGGATGGTCCAACGGGATGTCGAGCCCCACCCGACGCAGGCTGTCGGCAACGCGCCGCCATATCTCGTCCCTTGGCAGACCGAGGTTCTCGGGGCCGAAGGCGACGTCGTCGCCGACCCGCGACAAGACGATCTGTGCGTCGGGGTCCTGCAGCAGCAGGCCGGTGCGACCCCGGTGTGCTGCGGGCGGCTCGTCGTCGATCAGTAACCGGCCGTGTTGCTCGCCCTCGTCGGCGCCGCCGAGGACACCGGCCAGCGCGTGCAGCAGAGTCGACTTGCCCGCACCCGAGCGGCCGAGCAGCAGCACCCGCTGGCCGGGCTCGATGGTCAGGTTCAGCCCCGACAGGGCGAAGCCCTTGCGCCCGGCGTGCCGCCATCCCCAGTCGCGGGCGCAGACTCGTGCGGGATGGGCCGGCATTCAGATGTCCTGGGCGACTTCGCGCCCGGCGGCGAAGCGGCTCAACGCCCCGGACCGGGCCAGCGCCCGAACCAGGTAGAAGGAGCCGATCCCGGCGATGACGAGACCCGAGGCGATCGATCCGACGAGGTAGACCAAGCGGAAGGTGTTCGTCACCCCGGGATACCACAGGATGAGGTCGTTGATGGCCAGCGCCAGACCGGACACCGCACCCGCCAGCGCCGCGGTGGGTAACCCGAACCTGCGATACAGCAAGACGGCAAAGACGATCTCGGCACCCACGCCCTGCGCCAGGCCCGACGCCAGCGTCAGGAAACCCCACTGGGTGCCGATGACCGCCGACACGACCGCGGCGAGCAGCTCGGCGTACACCGCCGCTCCCGGCTTGCGGATGACCAGCCCGCCGAGGACCCCGGCGATCAGCCAGACACCGCCGAGGATCGAGGACAGGCCGGGAAGGAACTGCAGCGGCACGCCCAGTCCGTTGGTCGCAAGGTCCCAGCCCCAGTAGACGACACCGGACGCGACGCCGATGACGCTCGCGACGACGATGTCGACCACCCGCCAGCGACGGGTGGTCGGATGGGAAACCGGCAGGCCGGAGGCGGAATTCGAGGACATGAGATCAAGACCTATCGTAGAGGTGGCAGGCGGGGCCGGGGTCGGTCGGCGGCCGCACGCACAGTGTGGCCCGGGTCGGATACCCAACTCGCGCATGGTAGACGGCCAGTTCTCGTGGTGGTGGCCTCCTAGGCTGGAACCATGCCCGAAGGCGACACCGTCTTCCACACAGCGACCAAGCTGCGCGAGGCGCTGGTCGGTAAGACGCTGACCCGCTGCGACGTCCGCGTCCCGCAATACGCCACGGTCGACCTGAGCGGGCAGACCGTCGACGAGGTGGTCAGTCGCGGCAAGCACCTGTTCATCCGGGTGGGCCCGGCCAGCATCCACTCCCACCTGAAGATGGACGGCAGCTGGCGGATCGACCGACGCGGTAAACCCGTCGGGCGCGCGTACAAGGTCCGGATCATTCTGGAAGCCGGTGATATTCAGGCCCTCGGCATCGACCTGGGGGTGCTCGAAGTGCTCGACCGCGAGCACGACGAGGATGTCGTGGCCCACCTCGGTCCTGATCTTCTGGGCCCCGATTGGGACCCGGCGCTCGCGGTGGCCAATCTCACCGCTGACCCGGACCGGCCGATCGCCGCCGCGCTGCTCGACCAGCGGGTGATGGCCGGTGTCGGCAACGTATATGCCAACGAGCTGTGCTTCGTTTTCGGCCGGCTGCCCACCAGTCCGGTCAGCAGCCTCGGCGATCCGCTGCGGGTGGCGAGCCGGGCACGGGATATGTTGTGGGCCAACCGCTCCCGCTGGAACAGAACGACCACCGGTAACCGGCGATCCGGCCAGGAACTGTGGGTCTACGGCCGAGCGGGGGCGCCGTGCCGGCGTTGCGGCACTCCCATCCGCCGCGCGGAATCCTCCGACTCCGAACGGGTCACGTACTGGTGTCCGTCCTGCCAGCGCTGAGCGCGGCCATCTCCTCGGCGACCAGTTCGTCGAGGCTGTTGATGGTCGCCCGGTCCAGACGAACCGACCTGACCTCGGCGGCCCGGTACAACGTCGACTCCACCGGTCCCCGGCCGTTGGGGTAGACCAACACGATCACCACACCGGTGCCGGCATCGAGCGCCTCGCCGATTTCGTGCCGCAGGCCACTGCGCAGTTCGTGCTCGGCGAACGCGCCGACCAGTGCGCCGGCCGCCCCGCCGACCAGGACCGCGAGCTCGACCGGCGGCAGCAGAAGGCCGATCAGGATCCCGACGCCCGCCCCGAGACCTGCCGCCACCCGGCCGTGCCGGTTGTGGGCCTCGACTACGTGCGGATGCCCGTCGGCGTCCTTGGTGACCAGGGCGGCCGCCCGCAGCTCCAGACCGTGCTTGATCCGTTTCTCGAGCTCGCGGAAGTCAGTGGCGGCCCGATCGAGGGTCTGGTAGGCGGCAACGAGAACCAGCTCGTGATCGTCGTCCATTCCGCAAGCGTGACGCAGTTCACACCGTCGAGCTAGGGACCGAAGGTCACCGCGGCGAGGGCATTGCGACCTCTGCGCCCAGCGTCCACTGCGAGGTTGCAACCAGATCGCCGCGCTCCAGCGCCGCGGCGCGATGCTCGTGCACCTTCTGATACTCCGGGTCGAGCACCATGTCGACGAACGCCTGCGGCGACGGGTATTCGACCACCAGGATCGCGTCCCACCACGGGCGTTCACCGTCGCCGATGATGCTGTACGGCGTCGTGCCGGCGTAGCGCACCGATCCCCCGACCCGCTCCAGATGCGGCTGCACCTCGCGGGTGTACCGCAGATAGTGGTCGAGCCCGTCACCGGCGTGGAACTTCAGCAGGTTGATCATCACCACCGGGGCATCGGCGGGCAGGTTGGCGAATGCCTTGAGGTTGACCGGTCGGTCGTCGACGGCGTTGGTCATTACGAATCTCCTTGCGATCGTTGATCATTAGCGGTTACCGGAACACCGACACGAGGACGGAGGAACGGTACGACCAGGTCGGCGACCTGATCGGGCTGCTCGAGCCAGGCCCAATGGCCGACCCCGGGCAGCAGGTGGATCTGGGCCCTCGGGAAGGCCCGGAGCTGACGGTGGGCCAACTCGGCGGGCAGATAGGCGTCGGCGCCGCCCCAGACCACCAGGGCGTCGTGGTCGTGGGCGGCCAGCCGGGGCGCCAGCGCCGCGATGTCCTCGACACGGGTGGAGCGGTAGAGCCGCAGCACGGCCCGCTTGGTCGCGGCGGGGACCAGATGGCGGGCGATGGTGTCCACCCAGTCGCGGGACAGCCCGGGGTTCTCCCGGCCCAGCACCGCCCGCGCGACGCGCAGGGTGGTGCGACGCATCATGAATTCACCCAGGACCGGCGTGCGCCAGATCCGCGCCATCCGGTGCCAGCGATACCCGATCATCACGCCGGTGTTGAGCAGGCTGATGCTGGCGACCTGGCCGGGATGGTCGGCTGCCCAGGTCAATGCGAACGGGCCGCCGAAATCGTGGGCAACCAGGTGGACCCGCTCCACGCCCAGCTGCCGGATGACCCCGTCGAGAAATCGTGCATATCCGGTGACGGTGTAGTCGCCGTCGGCCCGGGCATCGGCGGCACCGAAACCGGGCAGATCCGGCGCGACCACGGTGGCGAACCCCGCGATGCGGGTGATCAGCGGCATCCAGTCCGCACCCGCGTCGGGGTTGCCGTGGACGAACACCACCGCCTCGCCCGGCGCGCCGTCACCACCGGCCAGCACCGAGGTGGTGATGCCCTCGACGGTGATCCGGCGGGTCTCGATCGACGTCATGGCGGCCATGCTGCCCCACCGGCGCAGGCCGGGCCTTGACATTCGACGACCAAAATTTAACATTTCAGGACATGTCGGTGGTGCGCGGCACATCGCTGTCGAACTACCCGAAGCTGGTCAGCCAGCTCGGCGGCGACCCCGCCGCCCTGCTGGCCATCGCCGGGATCGACACCGCCACGGTCGGCCGTCAGGACGTTTTCGTGCCGCTCCCGCGGGTGGCCACCGCCATCGAGTCGGCCGCCGAGGCGACCAGCACGCCGGATTTCGGCCGCCGGCTGGCACAGCTGCAGGGCATCGAGATCCTCGGCCCCGTGGGGGTGGCGGCCCGCACCGCCCCCACCGTCGCCGACGCACTGCGCATCTTCGAGCACTTCCTGTCCGCCTACAGCCCGGCGATCAGCCTGCGCGTCACGACGCTGGCCGATCCGGAGTGCACCTTCATCGAGTACCTGATGATCGGCGCCGACCTACCGCTGCACCCGCAGGGAAACGAGCTGTCGCTCGGGGTCACGCTGCGGGTGCTGCGCTTCCTGCTCGGCGCCGGCTATTCCCCGCTGGCGGTACACATCCCGCACCAGCCGCTCGTCGCGGCCGAGGACTATCGGCACTACTTCGGCTGCCGCCCGGTGTTCGCCGAGCACAGCATGGGTTTCACCATCCGGACCGCGGACCTGTCCCGGCCGCTGCACCGCGACAAGCTCGCGCACGACGCCGTCGTCGGCTACCTCGCCACCATCACCACAGCCGAGCCGCGCACCATCGCCTCGGTGCGGACGTTGGTGCGCCAACTGCTGCCCAGCGGCACCGTCACCCTGGACCTGGTCGCCGAGCAGCTCAACCTGCACCCCAAGGCACTGCAGCGCCGGCTGGCCCCCGACGGCACCACCTTCGCCGCGATCGTCGACGAGGTACGCCGCGAGCTCGCGGAGCGCTATCTTCGCGACACTCGAATCACTTTGGCGCACTTGGCACGTGAGCTGGGCTATGCCGAGCAGAGCGTACTCACCCGGTCCTGTTATCGGTGGTTCGGCCGCGGACCGGCCGCCTACCGTAAGCAGCTACAACCGAGCTGAGCTGACGAAACTGCGCGGTTGACCGGTCAGTGGGTCGTCGAACGCCAGCCGCTGCGCCAGCAGCTGCAGCGGCGCCGAGAAATCGTCCGGGGCCACCTGGACAATGCGCGGATAGAGCGGATCGTTGTCGATCGGCAGCCCCAGCGAAGCCATGTGCACCCGCAGTTGGTGGGTGCGCCCGGTGCGGGGAGTCAGCCGGTACAGGCCCCCGCCCATGGCCTCCACCACCGTCTCGGAATTGGGTTCACCCGGCTCCTCGAGCGCCTGTAAAACCCCGCGCCGCTTGATGATCCGGCTCCGAACCACCACCGGGAACTCGATGCTCGGCGTCGCCGACGACCGGGCCAGGTACGTCTTGCGAACCCCGCCACGGGCGAACATCGTCTGGTAGGCACCCCGCACCTGCGGGCGCACGGTGAACAGCAGCACGCCCGCGGTCAGTCGGTCCAGCCGGTGCGCGGGCGACAGCTCGGGTAACCCCAATGACCGGCGCAGCCGCACCAACGCGGTCTGCGCGACGTGCCCGCCGCGGGGCATGGTCGCCAGGAAATGCGGTTTGTCGACGACCACGATGTTCTCGTCGTGGTGCAGCACCGGGATCGGATGCGGAACCACGACCTCGTCGGGCAACTCCCGGTAGAGGAAAACGTGCGATCCGGGGGCATCACCGTGGCTGCTGTCACCGCTACGCCGTCGGCATCGAAAACCTCACCGCCCAAGACTTTTTCGGCCGCGGCAGGCCCGAACCGATCGGCCAGCTCGACCAGCACCGCTCCCCGCGCAGCCGGACCCGCGCCGGGCCAACGCCGTCACGATCCGGCAGCGGGGCCGCACGCCTGCTCAAGTCAAGGGAACCGGCTCGAGGATCTCGGCGCGCGCCTCCGGTGCCGCCGCCCGCAGCGCATCGGCCGAGGCGTCGTCGGGCTGAGCCTGGGAGAGCACCTCGGCCTCCACCCGGGCCTGATATGTCGCCACCTCGCGATCGACGTCGGCCTGACTCCAGCCCAGGATCGGTGCGACCACCTCGGCGACCTCGCGGGCACACGCCACCCCCCGGTGCGGGTACTCGATCGAGATCCGCATCCGGCGGGCCAGAATGTCCTCGAGGTGCAATGCGCCCTCGGCGACCGCGGCGTAGGCCGCTTCGACTTTCAGATACACCGGCGCCTCGGTGATCGGCTCCAGCAAGTCGGGCCGTTCGGCGGCCAGTTCGAGCACCTCGCCGATCAGCGAGCCGTAGCGATCCAGCAGATGCCGCACCCGGTACGGGTGCAGGCCGTACCGGGCACCGACGCTCTGGGTCTGGTTGACCAGGGCGAAGTACCCGTCGGCGCCCATCAGCGGCACCTTCTCGGTGATCGACGGGGCCACCCGGGCGGGGACGAACTCGGCGGCGGCGTCGACGGCGTCGGCGGCCATCACCCGATAGGTGGTGTACTTGCCGCCGGCGATCGCCACCAGCCCGGGAGAGGGCACCGCGACCGCATGCTCGCGGGACAGCTTCGAGGTCTCCTCGCTCTCCCCGGCCAGCAGCGGGCGCAGCCCGGCGTACACCCGTCGATGTCGTCATGGGTCAGCGGAGTGGCCAGCACGGTGTTGACGTGGTCGAGGATGTAGTCGATGTCGGCTTTGGTCGCCGCCGGATGGGCCAGGTCCAGGTTCCAGTCGGTGTCGGTGGTCCCGATGATCCAATGGGTGCCCCACGGTATGACGAACAGCACCGACTTCTCGGTGCGCAGGATGATCGCCACCTCGGACACAATCCGGTCCCGGGGCACCACCACGTGCACACCCTTGGAGGCTCGCACCCGAAACCGGCCGCGTTCCTTGCTCAACGCCTGGACCTCGTCGGTCCACACGCCGGTGGCGTTGATCACCACATGCCCGCGCACCTCGGTGACCGCACCGGTCTCGGAGTCGCGGATGGCCGCCCCCACCACCCGGTCACCCTCCCGCAGCAGCGACACCACCTGGGTCGAGGTCCGGACCACCGCGCCGTAGTGCGCGGCGGTGCGGGCCACCGTCATGGTGTGCCGAGCGTCGTCCACGACGGTGTCGTAGTAGCGGATACCGCCGATCAGCGAGCTGCGTTTGAGCCCCGGCGCCAGCCTCAGTGCCCCGGATTTGGTCAGATGTTTCTGCGGCGGAACGGATTTCGCGCCACCGAGTTGGTCGTAGAGAAAGATGCCCGCCGCGACGTACGGCCGCTCCCAGACCCGCTTGGTCAGCGGGAAGAGGAACGGCAGCGGCTTGACCAGATGCGGCGCCAGCGTGGTCAGGGACAGTTCACGCTCGTGCAGGGCTTCCCGCACCAGGCCGAACTCGAGCTGCTCGAGATAGCGCAGGCCGCCGTGGAACATCTTCGAACTGCGGCTCGAGGTGCCCGAGGCGAAATCGCGGGCCTCGACCAGCGCCACCTTCAGGCCGCGGGTCGCCGCATCCAGGGCGGCACCGGCGCCCACCACGCCACCGCCGATGACGATGACATCGAACTGTTCGCTGCCCAACCGCTCCCAGGCTTGCGCGCGATGGGAAGGTCCGAGGAAAGTCTGGCCGGTGCCCGGTCGTTGGATCGGGTCGCTCATGAGACCAGGCTAGTCGAGATCGTCGTGGGCCATCAGCCGGCGAGCCGTCTCGACGATGGATCCCGACAGGGACGGGTAGACCGACAACGTCTGGGCCAGGTCGGTCACCGAGATCCGGTTCTGCACGGCCAGCGCGATCGGCAGGATGAGTTCCGAGGCGATCGGGGCGACCACGACCCCACCGATGACCACGCCGGTGGCGGGCCGGCAGAAGATCTTGACGAAGCCTCGCCGCAGCAGGGACATCTTCGCCCTGGCATTGGTGGTCAGCGGCAGCATCAGGGTCCGGGCGGGAACCGTGCCGTTGTCGATGGCCGTCTGCGGCACCCCGACGGCGGCGATCTCCGGCCGGGTGAAGGTCGCCGAGGCCACCGTGCGCAGCCGGATCGGGGCGACCCCTTCGCCGAGTGCGTGATACATCGCGATCCGGCCCTGCATGGCCGCGACCGAGGCCAGGGGCAGCAGACCGGTGCAGTCACCCGCTGCGTAGATGCCCGCGGCCGCCGTCCGCGACACCCGGTCGACGGGGATGTAATTGCCCGGGCCCAGGTCGATACCCACTCGTTCCAGCCCGAGCCCGGCGGTGTTGGGCACCGAGCCGACGGTCATCAGCGCGTGGCTGCCGTCGACGGTGCGCCCGTCGGCCATCGTCACCCGGATGCCGTCAGCGGTGCGCACCACCGAGTCGGCCCTGGCGTTCTTCACCAGCGTCACACCGCGTTCGGCGAACACCTCCTCCAGGACTGCGGCGGCGTCGCTGTCCTCGTGCGGCAGGATCTGGTCGCGGCTGGCGACCACGGTGACCGTCACACCGAGCTCGGTGTAGGCATTGCAGAACTCCGCACCGGTGACGCCGGACCCGACGATGACCAGGTGCTCGGGCAGTTCGGGCAGGTCGTAGAGCTGACGCCAGGTCAGGATCCGCTCACCGTCGGGTACCGCGCTGGGCAGCACCCGCGGGCTGGCCCCGGTCGCGATGAGCACCACGTCGGCCTTGAGCACCCCGGCCTGACCGTTCGGTGTGGTCACGCGCACCCGGTGATGAGCCATCCCGGCCACGTCGTCGATCAGTTCGCCGCGGCCGGCGACCACGTTGACCTTCTCCCGCAGCAACTGAGTGCCGATGTCGGCGGACTGCGAGCGGGCCAGGGTCTTGACCCGGTTGTTGATGTCGGGCAGCGAGATCTTGGCGTCGTCGATGCTGATGTCGAACCCGAGCCCGGCGGCGCGGCGCAGCTCGGTGCGCACACCGGTCGAGGCGATGAAGGTCTTGGACGGCACGCAGTCGTAGAGGACGCAGGCCCCGCCGATGCCGTCGGAGTCCACCACGGTGACCTCGGCGACATCCCTGCCCCGGCCCGCGGCGACCAGCGCGGCCTCGTATCCGGCCGGTCCCCCACCGATGATCACGATCCGCGTCGTCACGCGGCCCAATCTAGTGGACCGGGCCGGGTGTGCTCTCCCCCACTGAACGAATCGTCCGAGTCGCTGCGCTCCTGACCAGGGGACCCTCTAGGCTTTCCCCGTGCCGCTCTACGCCGCCTACGGGTCGAACATGCATCCCGAGCAGATGCTGGAGCGTGCCCCGCACTCCCCGATGGCCGGCACCGGCTGGTTGCACGGCTGGCGGTTGACCTTCGCCGGCGAGGACATCGGCTGGGAGGGCGCGCTGGCGACGCTGGTCGAAGACCCCGACTCGAAGGTGTTCGTGGTGCTTTACGACATGACACCGGCCGACGAGCAGAACCTGGACCGGTGGGAAGGCTCCGAGCTGGGCTTCCACAAGAAGATCAGATGCCGCATCGAGTGTGAATCCACCGACACCACAACAGATCCCGTGTTGGCCTGGCTGTACGTGCTGGACGCCTGGGAGGGCGGGCTGCCCTCAGCGCGCTACATCGGAGTGATGGCCGACGCGGCGGAGATCGCCGGGGCGCCGGCGGACTACGTCCACGATCTGCGCACCCGCCCGGCCCGCAACATCGGCCCCGGCCACGGCGGTTAGGTAGTCGGGTCGCCGCGAGCGTGCGTGTCGGTACCGCGACACGCCGTGGTGCCGTGCAGTTCACGCACACTCGCGCGCGGCGAGATGTGCCCGAATGCGGGTGACCAGTGCATCCGGGCGGCGCCGGACGTCGTCGGCCACGATCGGGACGACCATCCAGCCGAGGTCCTGCAGCGCGGCCACCTTCTCCCGATCCCGGCGCAGCGCACCGGCGCTGTCATGCCACTGATCGCTGTCGTACTCGGCGGCGACCCGGTGTTTCGGCCAGGCAAAGTCCAGCCTGCGCAGCCGTCCACGAGCATCGACCAGCTGGTATTGCAGGATCGGAGCCGGCAGCCCGCCGTCGGACATCACCAGCCGCGCCTCGCTTTCCATCGGCGACTCGGCGCCGCCGTCGGCGAGTGGCAGCAGTTCGCGCACCGTGACGATGCCTCGCCGTCCCGCTTGGGCCACCACAGCGTGAGACAGTTCGGTCAGCCCGCAATGCCCCGACCGAAGCGCGGCATCGAGGGTGGCCAGTGCCCGCGGACGCGGCAGGCAACGAGCCACCTCGACAGCGGTCCATGCCGGGGCCGTCGCCGGGCGGCCTGACACCGTCACCACGGGTGCGCCGTCGCGCCGGTGCACGATCAGACCGTGGACGGGGCGCAGCTGGTGCCCGACGGGGTTGAGCACGTGCAGATCGGGGCCGCCCTGGGTGTCGAATCCGTAGGCCCCGGCGGCGGTGGCCAGGCAGATGCCCACCACCTCGCCGCAGGCCAGGTCCAACCCCGTGAGCCGGCGCGCCACGTCCGCCGCGCCGTTGCTGTAGACACCCCGCCAGATGCGTTCCAGTACTGCGGATTCCAGCAGCTCGTCCAGCCGCCGCCGGCTGATGACGGCCAGGATCTGCGCGGCGGTCGCCACCCCACCCTGGCAGGTGAAGAGGGCGGTCAGCTCATCGTGCACTCGCCGATGGTGCAGCGCCGCCGCGTCAACGGAAAGTCATACCTGTGGATGACGAGCGTGCGTGAAACGCCCACCCGCACGGCGTGTCCCGGTACCGACACGCACGCTCGCGGTCAGCGGTTGGTGAACTCCCACGCGTCGGCGACGATCTCGTCCAGGCTGGTGTGCTGCGGCCGCCACCCCAGTTCGGCAACGGCTTTCGCGCTGGAGGCGATCAGCACGGCCGGGTCGCCGGCGCGACGCTCGACATCACGCGCCGCAATCGGCCGGCCCGTCACCCGCTCGCAGCAGGCGATCACCTCACGCACCGAAAAGCCGGTGCCGTTGCCCAGGTTGTAGATGCGGTGCTCACCGGGCCGCGCGGTCTGCAACGCCAGCAGGTGCGCCTCGGCGAGATCGCGCACGTGGATGTAGTCGCGGATGCAGGTGCCGTCCGGGGTCGGCCAGTCGGTGCCGAACACCAGGATCTGCTCCCGCGTGCCGGTGGCGACCTGCAGCACCAGCGGGATGAGGTGGGTTTCGGTGGCGTGGCGCTCCCCGAGCCCGGCGTACGCGCCGGCGACGTTGAAGTAGCGCAGGCTGGTCGCGGCCAGACCGTGCGCGGTGGCGTACGACGAGATGGCGTGGTCGATGGCCAGCTTGGTGGCGCCGTAGGCGTTGGTGGGGCGGGTCGGGGCGTCCTCGGTGATCGGCACCGACTCCGGCTCACCGTAGGTCGCCGCGGTCGAGGAGAACACCAGCCGCGGCGTGCCGGCCACCCGCATCGCCTCCAGCAATTCCAGGGTCTTGACCACGTTGCCGTGCCAATAGCGCTGCGGCGCCTCCACCGACTCGCCCACCAGCGACTTCGCCGCGAAGTGCAGCACACCGTCAAAAGATCCGTCGCCCAACAACTTCGGCGCGGCATCGACCATGTCCGCCTCGACGAACCGCGCCCCGGCCGGGACCGCATCGGCATTCCCGGTGGACAAGTCGTCGACGACCACCACCTCGTGACCCTTTTCCAGCAGCACCTGGGCGCACACACTGCCGACATAGCCGGCGCCACCGGTGACCAGCAGCTTCATCAGCACACCCGCTAGAATTCCGCGGACTGTTCGACGATGTTCACCAGCACCCGGACCCCGACGGCCAGCGCCCGCTCGTCGAGGTCGAAGGTCGGCTGGTGCAGGTCGAGCTGCGGTCCCTGACCGCTCCACACACCGAGCCGGCCCATCGCGCCGGGGACCTCTTCCAGATACCAGGAGAAGTCCTCACCACCGCCGGACTGGCGGGTGTCGGCCAGTGCGTCGGGGGCGACCGCCTCGATGGCATGGGTCATGATCTGCGTCGAGCGTTCCTCGTTGACCACCGGCGGCACACCACGGTGGTACTGCAGGGAATGCTCGATGCCCAGCGGGGCGAGCAATCCCGCAATGGTTTCCCGCACAAGGCTTTCCATCGACACCCAGGTCTCGCGACTGGCGGTCCGGACGGTACCGGCCAACGTGCCGGTCTGCGGGATAGCGTTGGCGGCCACTCCGGCGTTGGCGGCCCCCCAGACCATCACGGTGCTGTGCCGGGGGTCGACGCGCCGGGACAGCACCCCGGGCAGCCCGGTGATCAGCGTGCCCATCCCGTACACCAGGTCCGAGGTCAGGTGCGGGCGCGAGGTGTGCCCGCCCGGCGAGTACAGGGTGATCTCCAGTGAGTCCGCGGCCGAGGTGATGGGGCCCGGGATGATCGCGACCCGCCCCACCGCCAGCCGCGGGTCACAGTGCAGCGCGAAGATCCGCGACACCCCGGTCAGCGCGCCGGCGGCGATCGCGTCGATCGCACCGCCGGGCATCAGTTCCTCGGCAGCCTGGAAGATCAGCCGCACACCAACCGGAAGCTCGGGCACCGAGGCCAGCGCCGACGCGGCGCCGATCAGCATTGCGGTATGGGCGTCGTGACCGCAGGCGTGCGCGACGTTGGGCATGGTCGAGCTGTACGGCGCGCCGGTTCGCTCGGCCATCGGCAGCGCATCCATATCGGCGCGCAGCGCGATACGGGGTGCGTGTTCCGGCCCGAAATCACAGGTCAGACCCGTCCCGCCGGGCAGCACCTTCGGGTTGAGGCCGGCTTCGACCAACCGGTCGGCGACGAACTGGGTGGTGGCGAACTCCTGGCGGCCGAGTTCTGGATAGCGGTGGATGTGCCGGCGCCACTGCACCAGGTCGTCGAAATGTGCGGCCAGCCAGGATTCGCAGCTATCAGCCAGACTCACGCGCGCCCCTCCCGTCGATCCCGCAGCTCTTGCACCCGGTCGCGTTCGGCGGCGGTCTCGGCCAGTCGAACGACGGTGCGGGCCAACATGGTCGCCCCCTCCACCACGGCACGGTCGCCGCCCGGCCCCGCCGCCGCGACGGTGAAACCCGGCTGGTGGATCACCGCGCCGCCGGCGTCGACCCCGACCACCGGATGGATGCCCGGCAGCAACTGCGTGACGTTACCCATGTCGGTACTGCCCAACGGCATTGCCGCCTCCACCTCCGCGGGCACCGGATTGCGCCCCATCCGAACCATCTCGTCGCGGAACACCTCCGACAGCCACGGGTCCGGGGTCAGCTCGGCGTAGGGCGGGGCCGCCTCCCGGACGTCGTAGTCACAGCCGGTGGCCACCGCGCCGGCCGCGAAGCAGCCGCGCATCTTGGTCTCCAACGCCTCAAGTGATGCCCTGTCGGTGGCCCGCATCGTGTACTGCAGCCGCGCCCTGCCGGGGATGATGTTGGTGGCCGAGCCACCCTCGGTGACGATGCCGTGGGTCAGCTGGCCGGGTGCCATCTGCTGGCGCAGCAACCCGATCGCGACCTGCGCGACGGTGACCGCATCGGCGGCGTTGACACCCAGGTACGGCGCGACGGCCGCATGCGACTCCCGCCCGGTGTAGGTGACCGTGACCTCGGTCAGCGCCAGCGAGCGGGCCGCGGCGATGTCGATCGGTCCCGGGTGCAGCATCACCGCGGCGGACACGTCGTCGAACACACCGGCGTCGATCAGCAAGGCCTTGCCGCCGCCGGACTCCTCGGCGGGGGTGCCGATCAGGGCCACGGTGAGCCCCAGCTCGTCGGCCACCTCGGCCAGCGCCAGGGCGGTGCCGACGGCCGAGGCGGCGATGATGTTGTGACCGCAGGCGTGACCGATGCCGGGCAGTGCGTCGTACTCCGCGCAGATCCCGATGACCAGCGGCCCGGACCCGTAATCGGCACGGAACGCGGTGGCCAGACCGCCCGGCGCCGCAGTGATCTCGAAGCCGCGCTCGGCCACCAGCGCCCTCGTCTTGGCGCAACTGCGGTGTTCGTCGAAGGCGAGTTCCGGCTCGGCGTGGATGGCGTGCGAGAGCTCGATCAGATCGCCACGACGTGCCGCGACCACACCCTCGACACGGGTCGACGCGGTGGCTGTAGGCATCCACGCAGTATCGCACTCCCAGCTAGGCTCGCTGGTTGTGAGTCCAGACGCCGAACACGCCGCCGCGGTGATCGCCGAGCGCACCGGTGCGCCGCGCCACGACGTGGCCGTCGTCCTCGGATCGGGCTGGGCGCCGGCCGCCGAGGCGCTCGGAGTGCCGGCGGCCGAGATACCGATGTCAGCCATCCCCGGCTTCACTCCCCCGTCCGCGCTCGGGCATCGCGGCCGGGTGCTGTCGGTACCGCTGGGATCGCACAACGTGCTGGTGTTGCTCGGCCGCACCCACGCCTACGAGGGTCACGACCTGCGCGACGTCGTCCACCCGGTGCGCACCGCGCGGGCGGCCGGCGCCGAGATCGTGGTGCTCACCAATGCGGCGGGCGGCCTGCGCCCGGAGTACAGCGTCGGCCAACCGGTGCTGATCAGCGACCACCTCAACCTCACGGCCCGCTCCCCGCTGGTCGGCGCGCAGTTCGTCGACCTGGTCGACGCCTACTCGCCGCGGCTGCGGGCGCTGGCCCGCGCGGTCGATCCGAGCCTGGCCGAGGGCGTCTACGCCGGCCTGCCCGGACCGCACTATGAAACACCCGCGGAGATCCGCATGTTGCGGACGCTGGGCGCCGATCTGGTGGGCATGTCGACGGTGCACGAGACCATTGCCGCGCGGGCGGTCGGGGCCGAGGTACTGGGCATCTCGTTGGTCACCAACCTTGCCGCCGGGATGACCGGCGAGCCGCTCAGTCACGACGAAGTGCTGGCCGCCGGGCGCGCGTCGGCCACCGCGATGGGTTCGCTGCTGGCCTCGCTGCTGGCCCGCCTGTAGGCGAGCCGGACGAAGCCGCGGGCCAGCAACGGCGCCGCGAACAGCATGAGCAACACCCTCAGGACCTGCGCGGCGATGATGAACGTGACGTTGGAACCGGTCTCCACCGCCGTCGCCAGCACCGCGTAGATGCCACCGGGGCTGGTGGCCAGATATCCGTCGAGCAGGCTGACGCCGGCGATCTTGGACAGTGCCACCCCGAGCCCGGCGGTGGCCAGGTTGAGCAGGACGATCAGTCCGAGCGCGGCCGGCAGCAGCCGTTCGATCGCGCGCAGCGACTCACGGGTGAAGGCCACCCCGGCCTGCCAGCCGATCAGCATGTAGGACACCGACACCAGCAGGTCGGGCACGGTCAGGCCGAAGGACCAGCCACCGAGCTCCAGCACGATGGTCAGTGCCATCGGACCCAGCAGGCCGGAGCCGGGCAGCCGCGCGAGCCGGCCGACCAGCGATCCGGCGAGCACCAGCGCGAGGATCATCGCGAGGCTCAGATACCAGGGAGACTGGCCGGTTTGGGCCGCCGCGTCGGCGGAATGCGCGCTCCGGTCGGCGTGATAGACGAGGGTGACGACGACCGGCATCGCCGCGGTGATCACCGCGACGCGCAGGTACTGGACCACGGCGACCACCCGGTCGTCGCCGCCGAGTTCCCGGGCGATCGCCACCAGGCCGGACGCGCCGCCGGCGACCAGCGCCAGCGCGCCGGTGAGCGCGCTGATGTCGCGGTGCAGCCCGAGCAGCGCACCGGCTGCCACACTGAGCAGCAGGGTGGCCACCCCGACGCCCAGCACGATCGGCCAGTTCGGACCGAGGGCGGACAACGCATCGGAATGCACCATGGTGCCGATGTAGACCCCGAGGACGCCCTGGGCGGCCAGCCCGAACCGGCGCGGCACCCGGGCCGGGGCCAGCCGGCTGATAGCCAGCACGATGCCGACCAGCAGCGCGGCGAACAACGCGGCGGACGGCACCCCGAGCCGGTCCAGTGGCACGGTGACTCCGATCGTCACCAGGACCAGCAGCACCCATCGCATATCCCAAGTATGCCCTTGCGTTTGTCTCGATGTCATCTGCGCTTTAGGCGATGTTTCTCACGTATTGACAAGGTATAACTTGGAATATGAGTGCGGATACCGTCACCCAGCCGACCCCCACCTCGGCGCCGGCCACCGAACTGCGCGAAGCGATGATGGCGCTGGCTCGCCAGCTGCGCCGGCACCGCCCCGACAACGGGCTGACATTGAGCCAGCTGGAGCTCCTCGGCGACGTAAGCCGCGCCGGGGTCACCACGCCCGCCGAGATCGCCGGCCGGCTGCAGGTGCGGGTGCAATCGCTGACCGACAGCATCAACGAACTCGAGGCCCGTGGACTGCTGTCCCGCCGGCCCGACGCCGCCGACCGCCGCCGGCAGCTGGTCGAACTGACCCCCGCCGGCCTGGATCTGCTGCTGCGGGACCGGGCCCAGCGCGACGCCTGGCTGTCGGAGATGATGCGCGATCACCTCAGCGAGCTGGAATTCAACCTGCTGATGCTCACCGCACCGGTGCTGCGCAAGCTCGCCGACGCTGAGCACCGGGCACAATCGGTGCCGTGACGCCCGACGACTGGATCGCCCACGACCCGGATCCGGTCACCGCCGCCGAGCTGGCCGCCCTGGACCCCGAGGAGCTGGCGGCCCGGTTCGCCCGACCGCTGACCTTCGGTACCGCCGGGCTGCGCGGCCCGGTTCGCGGCGGGCCCGATGCGATGAATGTGGCCGTGGTGCTGCGCGCCACCTGGGCGCTGGCCCGGGTGCTGACCGACCGCGGCCTGTCCGGTTCGACCGTGGTGGTGGGCCGCGACGCCAGGCACGGATCAGCCCAGTTCGCCGCGGCGGCTGCCGAAGTACTGTGCGCGCATAGCTTTTCGGTGATCACCTGGAGCCATCCGGTGCCCACCCCGGTGGTCGCCTTCGCCGTCCGGCACACCGGCGCCGCGGCCGGTGTGCAGATCACCGCCTCCCACAACCCGGCCACCGACAACGGCTACAAGGTGTACCTCGACGGCGGGCTGCAGATCATCTCGCCGACCGACCGCGAAATCGAGGCCGCCATGGCCGGTGCACCGCCGGCCGACCAGATCCCCCGGCGTGCGGTCGACGCCACCGATGACGCACTGGTCGATGCCTACGTCGACCGGGCGGCGAGCGTGCGCCGGGCGCGCCGGGGGACGCTGCGGGTGGCCTTGACCGCGATGCACGGCGTCGGCGGCCAACTCGCGCTGCGCACGTTGCGAGCCGCAGGTTTCGACGACATCCACGCCGTGACCAGTCAATTCAGTCCCGACCCCGACTTTCCGACGGTGGCTTTCCCCAATCCGGAGGAGCCCGGGGCCGCGGATGCACTGCTGGAGTTGGCCGCCCGCTGCGGCGCCGATATCGCCGTCGCGCTGGATCCCGACGCCGATCGCTGCGCCGTCGGCATCCCCACCGACGCCGGCTGGCGGATGCTCTCCGGTGACGAAACCGGCTGGCTGCTGGGCGATTACATCTTGTCCAGCCAGTCCGCTGAGCAGAACAGAATCACTGTGGTGGCCAGCAGCCTGGTGTCCTCGCAGCTGCTGGCCTCGATCGCGGCCGACCACGGCGCGCGGCACGTCCAGACGCTGACCGGATTCAAGTGGCTGGCGCGCGCCGACGCGGGACTGCCCGGGTGCACCCTGGCCTACGCCTACGAGGAGGCGATCGGCCACTGCGTCGACCCGGTAGCCGTGCGCGACAAGGACGGCATCAGCGCCGCTGTTCTCGCCTGCGATCTGATCGCTCTTCTTGGCGCCCAGGGCTATTCGGCCAACACCGCACTGGACAGGCTGGCCAGGCAGCACGGGGTGCACACCACCGCGGCGCTGTCTCGACGGGTCGCCCACCCCGAGGACGCCGCGGCGATGATGACCCGGCTGCGCACCGATCCGCCCCCCGAGCTGGCCGGCTACCCGGTCCACTGCACCGAGCAGGCCGACGCGGTCATCCTGGCCGGCGGCGATACCGACACCTCGGTACGGGTGGTGGTTCGGCCGTCGGGCACCGAACCCAAGGTGAAGTGCTACACCGAGGTACGCCGCACCGTCACCGGCGATCTGGCGAAGGCCCGCCGGCACGCCGCCGACGTCCAGCAGCAGCTGCTGGACGCGGCCGGCACCTGGTGATCAGCGCGGGCCGAACTGCCGATCGCCGGCATCGCCGAGTCCGGGCACGATATAGGCGATGTCGTTGAGCCCGTCATCGACGGTGGCGGTGAACAGTCTGGCCTCGGGCGCCGCTTCCGCCAGCGCGGCAATGCCTTCCGGCGCACACACCACACACACCACGGTGATGTCCACCGCGCCGCGGCTGTGCAGCAGCCCGATGGTGTAGGCCATCGACCCGCCGGTCGCCAGCATCGGGTCGAGCACCATCACCGGCTGGGTGCTCAGGTCGTCGGGCAGCGACTCCAGATAGGGCGTCGGGGTGTGGGTGGACTCGTCGCGGGCCACGCCGACGAAACCCACCCGCGCCTCCGGGATCAGCGCATGGGCCTGGTCCACCATGCCCAGCCCGGCCCGCAGCACGGGCACCAGCAGCGGCGGGGCGGCCAGCCGCGTACCGATGGTGTCGGCCATCGGGGTGCGCACGGTGATCTCCTCGCAGACCGCATCCCGGGTGGCCTCGTAGACCAGCATGTGCGTCAGGTCCCGCAGGGCCGACCGGAAGGCGGCGTTGTCGGTGCGCTCGTCGCGCAGGGTGGTCAGCCGCGCCGCGGCCAGCGGGTGGTCGATCACACACACGTCCATGCGCAGAGACTGTAGTGAGGTCTCAGCGGGTATCGCAGCCCAGCACGAACGCTTTGACCAGCGCGGTGTACTGGTAGGCGTACTCCATCGCCCAGCGCCGCACGGTGAAGTCGTAGGCGCGCGGCACCGGCCGCATGGTGACCGAGCCGTCGAAGCACTGCCCGAAGATGTAGCGGGCCCGCACCATGTGGTAGTTCCAGGACACCACGATCACATGAGTCCAGTTGCGTTGCTTGGCAAGTCGCGACAGGAACATCGCCTCACCGCGGGTGGTGTAGGGGTCGGGCTTGAAGCAGACGACGGTGATCGCCGGGGTGCCGGCGGCGCAGGCCCGGCGGTAGGCGGCTCGGTCGGTCTCACTCGTGTCGTCGTAGGAGTTGGACAACACGACGGTGTCGGCGTAGCCCTGCCGGGCCAGATTCAGCCCGTACTCCAGGCGGCCGTCGTTCTCACCGCCGAGCACGATGATGGCGTCGGCCTTGGTCAGCGGGTCGACATGGGGACGGGTGAACAGGAAGTACCCGGCCACGCCCAGTGCGGCCAGGCCGCCGACGCCGAGGATCGTCACGATCGCGAGCGCGCGACAGGCCCTGTTCACGGGGGCAGGTTACCGGCCAGGCTGCGTCGTTAGGCTGTGCGGCATGGCTGCTGAGCTCGTTCCGGTCCGCATTGGTGTGACCGCAGGTGACCTGTACACATTGTGGGCGCCCCGCTGGCGCGACGGCGGTGACGAGTGGGAGGCATTCCTGGGCAAGGACGAGGATCTGTTCGCCTTCGAGTCGGTGGCCGACCTGGTCGCCTTCGTGCGGACCGACACCGACAACGACCTCACCGATCATCCGGCGTGGGAAGACCTGACCGCAGCGAACGCGCACAAGCTCGAACCCACCGAGAGCCGGCAAGTCGATCTGATCGCGGTCGAGGAGCTGCTGGCCGAGAAGCCGACCGAGGAGTCGGTGACGGCGCTGGCCAACACGTTGGCCGTGGCCTCCTCCATCGGATCGGTGTGCGAACTGCCGGCGGTGACCCGGTTCTTCAACGGCAATCCCAATCTGGGGCTGGTGTCCGGCGGCTTCGAGCAGTTCAGCGGCAAGGCCGGGCGCAAGCGCTGGACCATGATCGGCGACATCGTGGCCCGCGGCTGGGACGGTGTGATCTCGGCGATCGACGAGGTCATCACCACTCCCGACGTCGACGAGCGGGCGGCCAAGCTCGCCGCTGATGAGCTCGACGAGCCGTTCGAGGACGACACCCCGGAGGCCGTCGAGGTCGACGATGTCGAGGACGAGGACGAGGACGGATCGGAGGCCGACAGCCCCGAGCAGACCACCGCGGCACCGCAGGGCGGTGTGGTGCTCGGCAGCGATGAGGACTTCTGGACGCAGGTCGGGATCGATCCGGTCCGGATCATGACCGGGTCGGGCACCCTGTACACCCTGCGCTGCTACTTCGACGACCGGCCGATCTTCCTGGGCCGCAACGGCCGGATCAGCGTGTTCGGGTCCGAACGTGCGCTGGCCCGCTACCTGGCCGACGAGCACGACCACGATCTTTCCGACCTGAGCACCTACGACGACATCCGCACGGCGGCCACCGACGGGTCGCTGCGGGTGGAGGTCACCGAGGACAACATCTACGTGCTGACCGGGCTCGGTGACGACATCGCCGACGGTCCCGGCGCGGTGGACCATGACCAGCTGGAGCTGGCTGTCGAGCTGGTGCGCGATGTGGGCGACTACTCCGAAGAGGACACCGCCGACCGGTTGCTGGCCGACGACCGGCCGCTGGGCAAGCTGGTCAACTACGTGCTGGAGCCCGAGAAGAACTCCCCGCCCGCCGGCCCGTACGCGGCGGCGGCGAAGGACTGGGAAGAGCTCGAGCGCTTCGTCGAGTCGCGGCTGCGCCGCGAATAGCGGCGCCGCGCGCCGCTGCGCTCACTCCCCCTTGTCGTCCCGGGTCGCCCCGCCTTCCCCTTCCCAGACGGATTCGACGTCGACGTCCACCGCCGCATCGTCGAGGACCGCGACCGGCGCGGTGACCGCGGATGCCTCGGCGGCGGCGGCGGCCCGTCGTGCGGCCTCGAACTTGATCCGCGGCGGCTTGGACGGCCACCAGTTGGCGTCACCGACCAGGACGCAGGCCGCCGGCACCGTGAGCGTCCGCACCAGGAAGGTGTCCAGCAGCAGCCCGACACCGATGACGAACCCCGTCTGCACGGCGGTGAGCACGCTACTGGCGGTCAGCGCCATCATCGACGCCGCGAAGATGAGGCCCGCCGACGTGATCACCCCGCCGGTCGCGCCGACGGTGCGAATGACTGCCGACCGCACGCCGTACTTCGCCTCGTCCCGGATGCGCGAGATCAGCAGCAGGTTGTAGTCGGCGCCGACCGCCACAAGCACCATGAAGGCGAGTCCCGGCACGCCCCAGGACAGTTCCTTGCCGAGGATGAACTGGAACAGCACGACACCGAGGCCCAGCGCGGCGCCGTACGACAGCACCACCGAGAGCACGAGGTACAGCGGCGCGACGATCGCGCGCAGCAGCACCAGCAGGATCACGAAGACCACGATCAACGTCATGGTCATGATGTAGACGACGTCGGCATCGTAGAAAGCGCGGACGTTGGCATTGATCGACGAGAAGCCGACCATGGTGATGTCGGCACCGGCCAGCTGGGTGTTGGGCCGGGCGGAGTTGGCGGTGTCGACGATCGTGGAGACCTGATCCATCGCCTCGTTGCTGAACGGGTTGAGCGCGGTCTGAATGAGGTAGCGGGCGGAGTGGCCGTCCTCGGAGATGAACAGCTTGGCGGCCTTCTTGAACTCGTCCATGGTCAACACCTGCGGCGGGATGTAGAAACCCGACATGGGCGGGTCGGCCGCCTCCCGCTTCATGGCAAGGAGGAAGTCCGACGCCTGGTCCAGGCCGCTACCGAGAGTCCGGGTCTGGTCGACCAGAGTCTGCACGCCGAGAGCAAGCTGACGGCTCGAATCGGCGAGCTGGTTGACGCCCTGAACGGCTTCGTTGAGCTTCTTCTCCACCCCGCCCGGCTGGCCCACCCCGAGCGCGCGCGCAGCCGTCGTGGCCTTCTGCAGGTTCTGGCTCAGCGCATGGACCGACTCGTCGAGCTTCTGTGATCCCTCGGTCGCCGACAGGTCGCGGGCGAACGCCTCGATGGATTTCACCGCTTCGGTGTTGCCGGCGTCGACGATCTTCTGCAGATCCGACCGCGAATTCACACAGGCCGGATCCATATCGCACTGCGGGCTGACGTTCAGCGCGTTGACCATCGGCGTGGCCCAGTCGCTGATGCTGGTGACCCGCAGAATGCTCAGCCCCAGCGCGTCCCCGAGGGAGCGCATGTTGGTCACCAGGGAGGCGGTCTTGTCGATCTGGTCCAGCGTCTTGGATCCGCCGTACTTCTGCGACATGGCGTCGAGCGCGCTGGTCAAACTGCGGACACTGGCGATCGAGCCCACCACCTGGTTGCGGATCTGTCCGAGAACATCGGCCATCTTCCCGGCACCCCCGGACAGCAGGCTCAGGTTGCCCTCGTTGGCCGAGATCAGGTTGGACGCGTCCCCCAGTTTGGTGCCGACCTCACCGGCCTGATAGGTGGTCTTGGCCTGCTCGAGCACCTCGCCGGTCGGCCGGGTGATGCCACGGACCATGTCGATGTCGGGCAGTTGCGCGATCCGCTCGGCCATCTGCTCCATGTCGGCCAGCGCCTTGGGGGTGCGCAGGTCGTTCGGCGACTGGATGAACAGGAACTGCTGCAGCGTGCTGCTGATCGGGAAGTGCTTGTCCATCACCTCGTAGGCGCGGTTGCTCGCCGAGTCGGTGGGCAGGTTCTTGCGGTCGTCGTAGTTGAACTTGGTCAGCGCCGTGGTGGCGGCCAGCCCGCCCAGGATGATCAGGCTGGTCACCAGCAATGCGACCGGCCGGCGAACGATCATGATGCCCGACCGGCGCCAGAGCCGACCGGTGACGTCGCGCCGCTGTTTGATCCACCCCCGCCGGCCGGCCAGCACGATGAACGCCGGGAGCAGGGTGATCGATGCCAGGAAACCCACGGCGATGGTCACCGATAGGGCAGGCCCCACGGTGGCGAAGATGGCCATCTTGGTGAAGGACATCCCGAGGAAGGTGATGGCCACTGTGCCCGCCGAGCCGGCGATCACCTCGCCGATCGAGCTCAGCGCCTCGACCAGTGCGTCGTCGGCGGCCATCCCGGTCTTGGTGAGCTCTTGATACCGGCTGTAGAGGAACACGCCGTAGTCGATCCCGGCGCCCATCATCATGGCGGTCATCAGCATCAGCGTCTGGGGACCCAACCCCAGACCCAGCTCGCCGAGTCCGGCGACGATCTGCTGCGCGACGATCAGCGAGATGCCGATGGTGATCAGCGGCATCAGCATCGCCACCAGGCTGCGGTAGACGATGACCAGGATCGAGAACACCAAGCCGACGGTGACGATCTCGATCATGTGCTGATCGCGGGCACCGATGACGTTCATGTCCTCCACGGTCGAGGCGCCACCGACCACGTTGACCTGCAGCGACGAGTCCTTCGTCTCCTCCTGGACGGTCTTGATGACGTTGCGGTACGACTCCTGGCCGTCCGGGGTGCCCATGGTCCCGGAGATGCTGATCGGAAGGTTCCAGGCCTTGCCGTCCTTGCTGGTCATCACCTCCCTGAGTTCCGGGATGTGCACGAAATCTTGGACCGAGGTGACGTTCTCGGTGTCGCTCTTCAGCTTGTCGACGAGTCTGCGGTAGGTGTCCTCGTCGGCGGGGGTCAGCCCGTTGTCGTTGCTGAGGATGACGGCCGCGAAATTGCCCGCGTCGGCTTCGTGAAAGGCCTCCTGCATCTTCTTGGCGGAGAGCAGCACCGGTGCGGTCTTGGGCAGGAAGTCCGGGGGGTTGCGGGCCGCGACGACCGACAGCGGGGTGATGAGGGTGATCATGGCTGCCGCAAGAACCAGCCACGCCGCGATCACGAGCAGTGGGTGGCGAACGATCACCCGACCCAAGCCCGCGAAGAGCTTACGTGCTGACACGCCGCTGAAGATGGCGCGCTTGGACATCACACCAAGTTACATCGCGCGAACACCCGGACATGTATCACGAGGTGGGCGCGGCAAAGAACGCCCGATGTGCCCTGAAACGTGATCGTACGCGCCCATCGGCTGCCCCGCGCGACGCTTGGGGCCAATTCGGGGGGCCAACCCGGGGCCAGTCCGGCAACCTCGGCTCACCCGATCAGCACTGCGTAACGGGGTTTGATGACCTCGTCGATGATGGCCAGCCGCTCGTCGAAATGGATGAACGCCGATTTCATCGCGTTGATGGTGAAGCGTTCGAGATCGCTCCACCCGTAACCGAAAGCCTCGACCAGGCGCAGCATCTCCTGGCTCATGGTGGTGTCGCTCATCAGGCGGTTGTCGGTGTTGACCGTCACCCGGAAACGCAGCCGCGCCAGCAGGTCGAAGGGATGTTCGGCGATGCTGGCCACCGCGCCGGTCTGGACATTGGAACTCGGGCACATCTCCAGCGGGATCCGTTTGTCGCGCAGGATCGCCGCCAGCCTGCCCAGCTCGGTCGTGCCGTCCGGCAAGACCTCGATGTCGTCGACGATCCGCACCCCGTGGCCCAGCCGGTCGGCGCCGCAGAACGCCAGCGCCTCGTGGATGGACGGCAGCCCGAACGCTTCGCCGGCGTGGATGGTGAACCGGGCGTTGTGGCCGCGCATGTATTCGAACGCATCGAGGTGACGGGTGGGCGGGTAGCCGGCCTCGGCCCCGGCGATGTCGAAGCCGACGACGCCCTTGTCGCGGAATCGGATCGCCAGTTCGGCGATCTCCCGGGACCGGGCGGCGTGCCGCATCGCGGTGACCAGACAGCGCACCACGATCGGATGGCCCTCGGCGGCGGCCGCCTTCTCACCGTCGGCGAATCCGGCCAGCACCGCATCGACCACGGCGTCGAGGGACAGGCCGCCGTCGATGTGCAACTCGGGCGCGAACCGCACCTCGGCGTAGACCACATTGTCGGCGGCCAGGTCTTCGACACATTCGAAGGCCACCCGGTGCAGCGACTCGGGGGTCTGCATCACCGCGACGGTGTGGGCGAAGGGTTCCAGATAGCGCACCAGTGACCCGCTGTGCGCGGCGGTCCGGAACCAGTCCGCAAGCCCGGCCTCGTCGTCGGCCGGCAGTTCGTCGTAGCCCACCTGCTCCGCGATCTCCAAGACGGTGGCCGGGCGCAGCCCGCCGTCGAGGTGGTCGTGCAGCAGCGCCTTGGGCGCCTGGCGGATCATGGGCAGTGTCAGTGGTGTGGTCATCAGACGATCCGATCGATGATGAGTGCCCGGGCCGGCACTCGTGCGGGTGCATCGACGATCCCCCACGCACCGTCGAGCTCCCGCATCGCGGCCGGAATCCGCTCGGGTGTGTCGGTGTAGAGGGTGAACAACGGCTCACCGGCCGATACCGGTTCGCCGGGACGACGGTGGATGCGGACACCGGCACCGGGTTGCACGCGTTCTCCCGGGCGTGCCCGGCCAGCGCCGAGCCGCCATACCGTCAGCCCCATCGCCATCGCGTCGATATCCCCCATTGTGCCGCCTCGCGGCGCCGATACGGTCTCCGAACAGCCACCGATCGGGAGCGCGGCGGCCAGGTCCCCGCCTTGGGCGGTCACCAGAGCGCGGAACCGGTCCATCGCGGTGCCGTCGCGCAGCGTCTGCGCGGGGTCGCACTCGTCGATCCCGGCCAGCTCCAACATCTCGGCGGCCAGCGCGACGGTGAGCTCGACGACGTCGGCGGGACCGCCGCCGGCGAGGACCTCGATGGACTCCTCGACCTCCAGGGCGTTGCCTATCGCACGGCCCAGTGGGACATCCATATCGGTGAGCAGCGCGCGGGTGGGTATGCCGTGGGACAAACCCAGCTCCACCATGGTGGCGGCCAGTTCGCGCGACTGGTCCTCGGTCTTCAGGAACGCCCCGCGGCCGACCTTGACGTCGAGCACCAACGAATCGGCGCCTTCGGCCAGTTTCTTGCTCATCACCGAACTGGCGATCAGCGGCAACGACTCCACCGTGGCGGTCACGTCGCGCAGCGCATAGATCTTCCGGTCGGCGGGCGCCAGCTCGCCGGCGGCGAAGATCGCCGCGCCGACGTCCGAGAGTTGCTGACGGATCTGGCTTTTCGATATCTCTGCGGTGAACCCGGCAATGGACTCGAGCTTGTCGAGAGTGCCGCCGGTATGGCCGAGTCCGCGGCCGGCCGCCTGCGGTACCGCCGCGCCGCAGGCGGCGACCACCGGGACCAACGGAATGGTGATCTTGTCCCCGACCCCGCCGGTGGAGTGTTTGTCCACCCTCGGGCGTGGGAGGTCGCTGAAGTCCAGACGCTCCCCGGAGGCGATCATCGCCGTGGTCCACCGGGAGATCTCGGCGCGGTCCATCCCCCGCAGGAAGATCGCCATCAGCAGCGCAGACATCTGTTCGTCGGCGACCTGGCCGTGGGTGTAGCCGTCGATCACCCAGTCGATGGCCTCGTCGGTGAGCCGGCCACCGTCCCTTTTCATCCGGATCACGGTGGGTGCGTCGAATGTGAACTGGGTCACGGCTTTTCCTCTTTCACCCGGGCCAGATCGGCCGGCCCGAACGCATCCGGCAGCAGTTCGGCCAGCCGGCGCGGTCGCTGGGCATGGTCGACGAGCAGTTCCGGGCCGCCGTGTTCGGCCAGCAACTGCCGGCAGCGTCCACACGGCATCAGCGCGGCCCCGGTGCCGTCGACCACCGCCAGCGCGACCAGCCGGCCGCCACCCCCGGCGATCAGTGCGCACACCACCGCGCACTCGGCACAGAGACCTAGGCCATATGAGACATTCTCCACATTGCAGCCCACGACGATCCGGCCGTCGTCCGCCAGCGCCGCCGCCCCGACGGGGAAGGCCGAGTATGGCGCGTAGGCGTGGTTCGCTACTTCAATTGCCTTGGCACGCAAGGCTTCCCAGTCAATACCACCGGTCATCTGTTGCTCACCGCGCCTGTACTGAATGCATTCACCAACCGCCTCGTCGAAGCTGCCCGGCAGCGACCACACCGGCCTGATCGGCCGGTCGGCCCCATCTTGCCCCTGCACCGTAATTCTTTCGACAGTACAAACGGGGTTAGAGTCCACCCAAAACGCAACGAAAGCGTTGGAGGCGCTGATGAGTACAGCGGCACCGGCAGTGCCGGCCCCGCGCGACAAGTCGTCCCGTCGGCGACGCACCCTTTACCGCGGCGACCCGGGCATGTGGTCGTGGGTGCTGCACCGGATCACCGGTGCGACGATCTTCTTCTTCCTCTTCGTCCACGTCCTGGACACCGCGTTGGTTCGGGTGAGCCCGCAGGCGTACAACGAGGTCGTCGACACCTACAAGACACCGATCGTCGGCCTGATGGAGGTCGGCCTGGTGGCCGCGCTGCTGTATCACGCGCTCAACGGGGTCCGGATCATCCTGATCGACTTCTGGTGGAAGGGGCCGCGCTATCAGCGCCAAATGCTCTGGGGTGTGGCCGCAGTCTGGTTGCTGGTGATGGTGCCCTCGCTGGTGATCATCGGCATGCACATGGCGGAGCGGTTCCTGTGACCGCCCCGGAGAACAGGCTCGGGCCGCCGGCGCCGATCCTGGAACGCAACCACGATCGCCCCGCGGGCCTGGACAACCCGCGCACTCCCCGCCAGCGCGCCGGCATGCCGAATTTCGAGAAGTACGCCTGGCTGTTCATGCGGTTCTCCGGGGTCGTGCTGATCTTCCTGGCACTGGGCCACCTGTTCATCGGCCTGATGTGGGACGGCGGGGTCTACAAGATCGACTTCAACTACGTCGCGCAGCGCTGGGCCTCGCCGTTCTGGCAGACCTGGGACCTGCTGCTGTTGTGGCTGGCCCAGCTGCACGGCGGCAACGGGATGCGCACGATCATCGCCGACTACGCACGCAAGGACTCCACCCGGTTCTGGCTGAACTCGCTGCTGGTGGTCTCGATACTCATCGTGCTGGTCGTGGGTACCTACGTGCTGTTGACCTTCGATCCGAACATCTCCTAGAAGCTCCCGGGAGCCAACATGATTACCGAACATCGCTACGACGTCGTCATCGTCGGAGCCGGCGGGGCAGGCATGCGCGCGGCCGTGGAGGCCGGCCCGCGGGTGCGCACCGCGGTGCTGACCAAGCTGTACCCGACCCGCAGCCACACCGGGGCCGCCCAGGGCGGCATGTGCGCGGCGCTGGCCAACGTCGAAGAGGACAACTGGGAGTGGCACACCTTCGACACCGTCAAGGGCGGCGACTACCTCGCCGATCAGGACGCGGTCGAGATCATGGCCAAGGAGGCCATCGACGCGGTGCTGGACCTGGAGAAGATGGGGATGCCGTTCAACCGCACCCCCGAGGGCCGCATCGACCAGCGCCGGTTCGGTGGGCACACCCGCGATCACGGCAAGGCCCCGGTGCGCCGGGCCTGCTATGCCGCCGACCGCACCGGCCACATGATCCTGCAGACGCTGTACCAGAACTGCGTCAAGCACGACGTCGAGTTCTTCAACGAGTTCTACGCGCTGGACATCGCACTGACCGAGACACCCAGCGGCCCCGTCGCCACCGGTGTCATCGCCTATGAGTTGGCGACCGGCGATATCCACATCTTCCACGCCAAGGCCATCGTGTTCGCCACCGGCGGCTCGGGCCGGATGTACAAGACCACCTCCAACGCCCACACCCTGACCGGCGACGGCCTGGGCATCATCTTCCGCAAGGGACTTCCGCTGGAGGACATGGAGTTTCACCAGTTCCATCCGACCGGATTGGCCGGGCTCGGGATTCTTATCTCCGAGGCCGTGCGCGGTGAGGGCGGCCGCCTGCTCAACGGCGAGGGCGAGCGGTTCATGGAGCGCTACGCCCCGACCATCGTCGACCTGGCCCCGCGCGACATCGTCGCGCGCTCGATGGTGCTGGAAGTCCTCGAAGGCCGCGGTGCCGGCCCGCACAAGGACTACGTCTACATCGACGTGCGCCACCTCGGCGCGGACGTCCTGGAGGCCAAGCTGCCCGACATCACCGAGTTCGCCCGCACCTACCTGGGGGTGGACCCGGTCAAGGAACTGGTGCCGGTCTACCCCACCTGCCACTACGTGATGGGCGGCATCCCCACCACGATCACCGGGCAGGTGCTGCGCAACAACACCACGACGGTGCCGGGCCTCTACGCGGCCGGCGAGTGCGCGTGCGTGTCGGTGCACGGTGCCAACCGGCTGGGCACCAACTCGCTGCTGGACATCAACGTGTTCGGCCGGCGCGCCGGTATCGCGGCGGCCAACTACGCTCTCGGCCACGACTTCGTCGACCTGCCGGAGAGCCCGGCCGGCATGGTGGTCGACTGGGTGGCCAACATCCTGAGCGAACACGGCAACGAGCGGGTCGCCGACATCCGCGGCGAACTGCAGCAGTCGATGGACAACAACGCCGCGGTGTTCCGCACCGAGGAGACGCTCAAACAGGCGTTGACCGACATCCACGCGCTCAAGGAGCGCTATGCCCGGATCACCGTGCACGACAAGGGCAAGCGCTACAACAGCGATCTGCTGGAAGCCATCGAGCTGGGCTTCCTGCTGGAGCTGGCCGAGGTCACCGTGGTGGGCGCGCTCAACCGCAAGGAATCCCGTGGCGGGCACGCCCGGGAGGACTATCCCAACCGCGACGACACCAACTACATGCGGCACACCATGGCCTACAAGGAAGGCACGGATCTGCTCAGCGACATCCGGCTGGACTACAAGCCGGTGGTGCAGACCCGCTACGAGCCGATGGAGCGCAAATACTGATGACGATTTCGCCAGAGGTCGACACCCGCGAACCCGCTCTCCCGCCCGTCCCGGACGGGGCGGTGATGGTGACGCTCAAGATCGCCCGGTTCAACCCCGAGGACCCCGACAGCGCCGGCTACCAGAGTTTCCGGGTGCCCTGCCTGCCCAGTGACCGGCTGTTGAACCTGCTGATCTACGTCAAGAGCTATCTGGACGGGACGCTGACGTTTCGCCGGTCATGCGCGCACGGGGTGTGCGGGTCGGATGCGATGAAGATCAACGGGGTCAACCGGTTGGCCTGCAAGGTGCTGATGCGCGATCTGTTGCCCAAGAACAACAAGCCGCTCACCATCACCATCGAGCCGATCCGCGGCCTGCCCGTGGAGAAGGATCTCGTGGTCAACATGGAGCCGTTCTTCGACGCCTACCGGGCGGTGAAGCCGTATCTGATCACCTCGGGCAACCCGCCCACCCGCGAACGGATCCAGAGCCCGACCGACCGGGCCCGCTATGACGACACCACCAAGTGCATCCTGTGCGCATGCTGCACCACCAGCTGCCCGGTGTACTGGAGCGAAGGGTCCTATTTCGGGCCGGCCGCGATCGTCAACGCGCACCGGTTCATCTTCGACAGCCGCGACGAGGGGGCCGCCGAGCGGCTCGACATCCTCAACGACGTCGACGGTGTGTGGCGCTGCCGCACCACGTTCAACTGCACCGACGCCTGCCCGCGCGGTATCGAGGTCACCAAGGCGATCCAGGAGGTCAAGCGCGCGCTGATGTTCGCGCGCTGACGATGCGGCCCCCCAGGGCCGAGGAGGAAGCACGCCATCTAGCACCGCGCGCTGACGATGCGGCCCCCCAGGGCCGAGGAGGAAGCACGCCATCTAGCACCGCGCGCTGACGATGCGGCCCCCCAGGGCCGAGGAGGAAGCGCGCCATCAAACACCGCGCTGACGATGCGGTCACCGGCCGTCTTTGCGGCGCAACCGCTCGGTGACCGCCGCGCGGCTGGCCTCGTCGTCGTCGAGCCAGCTCGCGGCGATGTCCGCCCCGCCGCCCAGCGTGGACAGCACCCGCGCACGCTCGGACCACCGGTGCAGGCCGGTTTCCACCACATACCCCATGCCGCCATGCAGCTGGTGGGCATTGAGGGTGGCCCATTTGGCGGCGTTGGCCGCGTGCATACGGGCGATGGCGGTCTCCCGGACTGCGGTGCGGCCCTGACCGATCCAGAACAGCGCTGAGCGGGCGGCCAACCATGCCGCCGACAGGGCGATGTGCATGTCGGCCACGATGTGCTGGGCGGCTTGGAAGGATGCGATCGGCCGGCCGAACTGGTGGCGCATGGTGGTGTATGCGACGGTGCGCTCGAGCACCGCCTCCCCACACCCACCAGATCCGCCGCGGTCACCGTGACCGCCGCGTTGGCCACCCTGCGCAGCTGGTCGGCGTCGCACGGCGCACCGCCGTTGAGCACGTCGTCGACCGGCACGTCGTCGAGCCGGACACATGATGCGTGCAGCCCACCCATCAGGTTCAACCGGCGCATGGTGACGCCGGGGGTGCGAAGCCCGACCACGAAGCCGAGGGTGTTGCCCGCGGGATCGGCGGCGGAGACGACGATCAGGTCGGCGGTGTCGGCGTCGGTGACGAAATCGGCTGTGCCGGTGAGCCGCCAACCGCCGTCGCGGGCGGGATCGGCTCGCACGACCGCGGTCACATCGGCGGCGTCGTTGGGGTTCCACAGCGCGGTGGTGGCGGCAGTGCGGCCCGCGGCAAGGTCGGGCAGCCAACGGGCGCAGGACTGTTCGCCGCCGAGCATGTGCACGGCGTGCTCGGCGGCCACGCTGCTGTGCACCCGCACCGGGCACAGTGCGCGGCCGGCCTCGCGGGCGAAGACGCCGAGATCCGACAGCGTGCCGCCCGAGCCGCCGAAGCCCTCGGGCAATCCCAGCCCCAGCACCCCGGTGCCGGCGAGGTCACCCCACAGGTCCGCGCGGCCGGCGCTGAACAACCCGCGCAGGCTGGCCGCCAGGTCGCGTTCATCGTTTTCGGCAACGAGCTTCATCTCATCTCCCGTACGACGGCATACCGTCGCCGCGTTGGGCGATCACGTCGCGCAGTACCTCGTTGGTGCCGCCACCGAAGCGCATCAGCGGCGCGAACCGGTAGAGCTTCTCGAATCGCCCACCGGCCGGGGCTTCCGGATTGCGATGCGCCAGCAAGCCTTCGGCACCCAGCAGGTCGATTCCCAAGTCGGCGATGCGCTGGCGCAGTTCGCTGCTGAACACCTTTTCGACGCTGACCTCCACGGTGGGGATCAGCCCGTCGGCCAGCAGGGAGGACGCCTCGTAGCCCATCAACCCGGCGACCTCGACGTCGGCCTCGGCCTGGGCCAGCCGGCGCCGGAAGGCGGGGTTGTCGATCGGGATGGACCCGTCGCGGCGCGGCATGCGGGCCAGTACCTGCAGTTCGTCGAGCGCACGGCGAAGGTCACCGGCGTTGGTCAGCGCGCCACGTTCGAGATCGAGCGCACCGGTGATGTAGGACCATCCGCGGTTCTCCTCGCCGATCAGGTTCGTGGCCGGCACCCGGACGTCGTCGAAGAAGACTTCGTTGGTGCGGTAGCCGGACCAGGCGATGAGCGGGCGGATCCGAACCCCGGCGGTGTCGACGGGGACCACGATCACCGAGATGCCGCGATGGCGCTGTGCCTGCGGGTCGGTCCGGACACACAGCCACTCGTGGGTCGACTGTTGCGCCCCGCTGTTCCAGATCTTGGACCCGTTGATCACCCACTCGTCGCCTTCACGTACCGCCCTGGTCCGCAGGGCGGCGAGGTCGGTTCCGGCCTCGGGTTCGGAATAGCCGAGCGCACAGGTCATCTCGCCCCGGGCGATGAGCGGAAGGAACTCCCGCTTGTTCTGTTCGGTGCCGTGCCGCATGATCATCGGCGCGATCGAGGTGACCGTCAGGTCGGGTCCCGGCGCACCCCAGTACTCGAACTCGGTCATCAGCAGGTGCAGGTGCACCGGTCCGAGCCCGAGCCCGCCGTACTCGGCCGGCCAGTTCAGGCCGAACCATCCCTTGGCGCCTAGTTTTCGGCGAAAGGCGGCCACCTCGCCACCGGGATGTTCCAGATTGTGTTCGGCGATCTCGGCACGAAGTGCGTCAGTGACGTTCTCCCGCAGGAATTCCCGGACCTCAGTCAGCCAGGCGCGCTGCTGGGGGTCAAGGGCGAAATCCACAACAGAGCACCCTAGCCGAGTAGTTAGTTCGTCAACCGAATATTGCTGTGGATCGCCGTGTCACATTTCGCATCCCGCGGGCATCTAGAGGGCATGAACACCACGACCCGCCTCGAGCCCCTCTCCCCACAGCGGTCTTCCCCGCTGATCCGGCTGATGTACCGCTGGGCCAGGCGCCGCTTCGGTGAAGTCCCGGAACCCTTCGCCGTGTACGCCCACCACCCGCGTCTGCTGGCAGCCAACGCCGCCCACGAGGGTCTGCTGCAGAGCGGATCCAAGACGCTGCCGGTCAGCGTCCGCGAGCTGGCCGTGTTCTGGACCGCCCGCACCGTCGGCTGCTCGTGGTGTGTGGATTTCGGGCGAATGCTCATGCGCCTGGAAGGCTTGGACCTCGACCGGCTCCGGCATATCGACGACTACGCCACCTCGCCGCTCTACACCGACGACGAGCGCGCGGCGATCGGCTACGCGAACGCCATGACCACCGATCCGCACACCGTCACCGATGCGCAGGTGGCCGATCTTCGCCGCCGCTTCGGCGCGGCGGGGGTCGTCGAGTTGACGTACCACGTCGGTGTGGAGAACATGCGAGCACGGATGAACGCGGCGCTGGGCATCACCGAGCAGGGGTTCGGCTCGGGAAACGCCTGCCGAGTGCCGTGGACGGACCAGGAGCCGCGTTAGGCCACCCTCATTCTTGCCACGGATTCCATCGCTTTATTACCTCGATGAAAACAAATCCGTAGATTTGACGCGCGTGTTCGACTGAAACCGTACTCTCATCTCGTTGATTCAGGCGTTTGAGCAGGAGATGCCATGAGTAAGGGTGAACTGACCCTGGAGCCCGGCGGTCCCGGCCCCACCACATCCGTCGAAAGCAAAGGACTCAAGGGCGGCGCGCTGGGACTGGTGTCCAGCATCGTCGTCGGCATGGCGTCCACCGCACCGGCCTACTCGCTGGCCGCCACCCTCGGTCTGATCGTCGCCAGCGGTGGCGCACTGCTGGCCGGCGTCAAAGCACCGGCCATCGTGTTGATCGCCTTCATCCCGATGTACATGATCGCGGTCGCCTACCAGGAGCTGAACAAGGCCGAACCGGACTGCGGCACCACCTTCACCTGGGCCTCGCGCGCGTTCGGTCCGCTGATCGGCTGGCTCGGCGGCTGGGGCATCATCGCCGCCGACGTGATCGTGATGGCCAACCTGGCCCAGATCGCAGGCGCCTACTCCTTCACCTTCGCCGGCGACCTCGGCTGGACGTCGGCCGCCGAACTGGCCGACAGCACGTTGTGGTCCACCGTGGCCGGCGTCATCTGGATCATCCTGATGACCTACATCTGCTACCGCGGCATCGAGGTGTCGGCACGCATCCAGTACGGCCTGCTCGGCATCGAGATCGTGGTGCTGGTGGTGTTCTCGATCATCGCCCTGATCAAGGTCTACGCGGGCAAGGCCGAGACCTACTCGCTGCACCCCTCGTTGTCCTGGTTCTGGCCCGGCGGGCTCGACTTCGGTACCGTCATCGCCCCGGCGATCCTGACGGCCATCTTCATCTACTGGGGCTGGGACACCGCGGTGGCCTGCAACGAGGAATCCGACGACCCCGGCACCACCCCGGGACGCGCCGCGGTGATCTCCACGTTCCTGCTGCTGGCCACCTATGCACTGGTCAGCGTGTCGGCGATCGCCTTCGCCGGTACCGGCACCGACGGGATCGGCCTGGGCAACCCCGACAATGCCGCCGACGCGTTCGCCGCGATCGGCCCCGACCTGTTCGGCGACAGCATCCTGGGCAAGATCGGGCTGCTGCTGCTGTCGGCGTCGATCCTGACCTCGGCGTCGGCCTCCACGCAGACCACGATCCTGCCGACCGCCCGAACCACGCTGTCGATGGGCGTCTACAAGGCGCTGCCGCAATCGTTCGCCAAGATCCACCGGACCTACCTCACCCCCACCACGTCGACCGTCGTCATGGGCGCGGTGTCCATCGGGTTCTACGTGTTGTTCACGCTGATCAGCTCGAACCTGTTGTCGGCGTTGATCGGTTCGGTGGGCCTGATGATCGCGTTCTACTACGGCCTCACCGGCTTCGCGTGCGTGTGGTTCTACCGCAAGGACCTCACCGCGTCGACGCGCGACTTCGTGATGCGCGGGGTGGTGCCGCTGCTCGGCGGCGTGATCCTGCTGGTCGTGTTCGCCTACGGCCTGGTCCAGTACGCCAAGCCGGACTGGCTGACCGACGAGAACGGCAACAACGTCACGATCTTCGGGTTCGGCGCGGTGGCCGTGGTCGGCATCGGCGCCCTGGTGCTGGGGGTGATCCTGATGGTGGTCTGGTGGCTGATGTCACCGGACTTCTTCCGGGGGCGCACGCTGTCGCGGCGCTCCAGCGCGGATCTGGTGCTCACCCCGGCCACCGCGGTGGAGGCGCACTTCGGGCTGCCCGACTCCGGTGACATGCCGACGGTGATCTCACCGGATCTGTCCAACCTGCCACCGGGAGAGACGGCGCTGAACCCCGAGACCGGAGAGGAATTCACCCGCGGGCCGCAAGCCTGACGGGTCACACGGGTCGCCTTACCCCGCCTGCCACTTCAGGTGGCCGACCACGGCCACCACGGCGGTGATCACGGCCGCCAGATACACCGGGAAGCCGGGGTCGACGCGCAGCAGCGAGGCGCCGCAGAACGCACCGGCAATGATCACCACGATGGCCCACAGTCTGCGGTGGGTGAGCCAGAGCCAGCCGGGGCCGAACAGGGTTTCACTGGCGTAGGCGGTCAGGGTGGATGTCACCACGACGGTGGTGATGTCGGCTACCGCCAGCATCCGCGCGACCGCGGCCTGTGCTCCCATCAGGGTCGCCAGCGTGGCGGCGATGCCGACGCCGACCGCCGCGTCCCCGCCGGTCCGAACGACCGTCAACACCGTCGCGGCCACAGCGAGGGCCATCGCACTGGTGGCGAACACCGCGGTCACCACCGGCTCCCACCCACTGTTGCGGCGTTGCAGCAGCCGGCCGACCACCGCGGCGCCGACCACGTAGGCGCCCAGCGCCACCAGTGGGCCGGCGACCGGGAGTTCGTCCTCGCCGGCCATACCCATCCCCAGGATCACCACATTGCCGGTCATGTTGCCGGTGAACACCCGGTCCAGCGCGAGATAGCCCACCGCGTCGAGCAATCCGGTGACGAAGGTCAGTGCCAGCATCAGCCACAGCTGCAGATGGGTGCGGACGAACCCGGTCACGGCGGCGTGGGGCGGGGGTAGTGCACCACCACGGCGGCGCCATCCGAACGCGGGTCGGACGCGGCGGTCAGCGCCCCGCCGTCGTCGGCGACGATCACGTTGGCCTGCCCCAGGAATTCGGTGTGGGCAGCGACGACGGTCGGCGTGAAACCGGCCCGCCGGATCGATGCGACCGCACCGTCAGGAAGGTCGGCCTCGACGGTCACGGTGTCCGGGCCGCCGCCGTTCTGGTTGCCGACGATGGCGCGCGGCGCTGCGACCGCATCGATCGCTGCGGCACCGGCCAGCCCGCGCAGCAAGATTTGGGCGAGGATCTGCGGTTGACCCTGGCCCCCCATCGTCGACAGTACGTGGCCTATCCTGCCCTGCCGCAGGGTCATCGCAGGCATCAACGTGTGCGCCGGGCGTTTGCGCGGGGCGATCACGTTCGGCGAAGCCGGGTTCAGGCTGAACCCGCAGCCGCGGTTGTGGAACAGCACACCGGTCGCCGGATCGATGAGTCCGGACCCGAACGCGTGGTAGACGCTCTGGATGAGCGACACCGCGTATCCCTGGCCGTCGGCGGCCGCAATGCCGACGGTGTCGCCGCGCGGCGTGCCCGACGCCACGGCGGCAGACCCGCCCGGTGGTGTGCCGGCAGCCAGGCCGGCCGCGACGAAGCGGGGATCGGCAAGTCCGCTGTCACGAATCGCGTTGCCCTGGTGGAAGGCCCGCAGGAGTTCCCCCATCCCGTCACCGACGGGTTCATCGATGCCCTGCTCGTGCACCGCGGCCAGCGCTCTCAGCAAGAGGAAGCCCTGGCTGTTCGGCGGGCTGGTCAGCACGGTGAGCTCACCGAACTCCATCCGCAGTGGCTCCTGGACCTCCGGTGCGAAGTCCGCGAAATCGGCCAGGCACAAGCTGGATTGGTGTGACCGCAGATGAGCCACCATCCGCTCGGCGAGCACACCCGCGTAGAACGCGTCGGGCCCCTCGGCGCGCAACATCGCCAGGGTGTCGGCCAGCGCCGGCTGCCGCAGCAGGTCGCCGGCGCCCAGGGACACTCCGCGCGGCCGGAACACCCGATCGAAGTCCTCGGTGCCGATCAGGTCGGCGTTCTCAGGGTCGTTGAGGTGGTTGGCCAGTGACGGCGCCACCGCGACGCCGTCTCGGGCAAGCACCTCGGCGGCACTCAGGGTCGCACTCCATGAGATACGGGACCCGAAGGCGCGCATGGCTTCCCAGCCCCGCACTCCGCCCGGCACGGTAACCGGGTCGGCACCGCGGGCCGGCAGCCAGTCGCCGTGTCGGGCGCGCAGCGCGTCGGCGTCCACCCCGGTGCCCGCCCAGCCCGACGCGTTGACACAACGAACCTCGCCGTCCGGGGTCCGGATCAGGGCGAAGAGATCGCCGCCGAGCGCGACGTTGTGCGGATAGACCACGGTCAGTACCGCCGCGGCCGCGATCGCCGCGTCGATGGCCGTGCCACCGTCGCGCAGCACGCGCGCGCCCGCGTCGGTGGCCAGCACATGTGGGCTGGCCAACGCCGCGACTATCGGTCGACCGCCGGATGAGGCAGACACAGAAGAGATCACTCCTTCACCGCAAGCTTGTGCCACTACCCGCCCAAGCGAGCCGAACCGGCCACCTACCGGAGCTTGAAAATGGTTCGGTGCCAGTCCTTTTCAGCCACGCCGGTGATGTCGCTCATGACGTGCTTGATGGTCAGGTACTCCTCGAAGGAGTAGTCGCTCATGTCCTTGCCGAACCCTGAGGCGCCGACGCCGCCGTGCGGCATCTCGGAGATGATGGGGATGTGGTCGTTGATCCACACACAGCCGGCGTTGATCTCGCGCGAGGCGCGCTGGGCACGGTAGACGTCACGGGTCCATGCCGAGGCGGCCAACCCGTAGTCGGTGTCGTTGGCCTGGCGCAGCGCGTCGTCGTCACCGTCGTGCGGGCGCACCGTGAGCACCGGGCCGAAGATCTCGTCGCGGTACACCTCGCTGGTCTCGCTGACGTCGGCGATCAGCGTGGGCAGAAAGAACGAGCCGGGCCGATCCGGGGCGGCGCCCCCGGTCACGATCCGCCCGCCCTGGCCGGGCGCCCGGGCCACCATCGCGGCGACCTTCTCGCGGTGCGCCGCCGAGATCAACGGACCCAGGTCGGTTTCGGGATCGTGCGGATCGCCCACGACGAGTTTGGCCATCAGCTCGGCCACCCCGGCGACGAAGTCGTCATAGAGGTTGCGGGCCACGATCGCGCGGGTGGCCGCGGTGCAGTCCTGCCCGGTGTTGATCAAGGACCCGGCCACCGCACCATGGACGGCCGCATCCAGGTCGGCGTCGTCGAACACCACGAAGGGCGCCTTACCACCGAGTTCGAGCTGGGTGCGGTGGCCGTGCACCGCCGCCGCAGCCATCACCCGACGCCCCACCGCCGTCGACCCGGTGAACGTCACCACGTCGACGTCACGATGCCCGGCCAGCGCGGTGCCGACATCGGCGCCCGCGCCGGTGATCACGTTGAGCACCCCGTCGGGCAGTCCGGCCTCGCTGGCCAAGCGGGCCAGCGTCAAGGTGGTCAGGGGTGTCAACTCGGCCGGCTTGATCACCACCGAACACCCCGCCGCCAACGCGGGGATGACCTTCCACACCGCCATCTGCAACGGGTAGTTCCACGGCGTGATCGTCGCGACCACCCCGACCGCCTCCCGCCGGATCGACGAGGTGTGGTCACCGGAGTACTCCGCGCTGGCCTTACCCTCCAGATGCCGAGCCGCTCCCGCGAAGAACGCGATGTTGTCGATGCTGCCCGGCACGTCGAACTCGGTGGCCAGCCGCACCGGCTTACCCGTCTGGGACACCTCTTCGGCGACGATCTGCTCGGCGTGGGCGTCACACAGTTCGGCCAGCTTGGCCAACACCGCCGACCGCGCCGCCGGCGTCGCCGACTTCCACCCACCCAGCGCCGCCCGCGCCGAAGCCACCGCGGCGTCGACATCGACGGGCTCGGCCAATGCCAGCTCGGCCACGACGCCACCGTCGGCGGGATTGACCACCTGATGCAGGCTGCCGCCGGTCACCACCGGCGCACCATCAATCCAGCTACTGGGCACGATCTTGGTCTTGTCAGAGGCTAGTGCGGTCACGATCCCACGGTAACCGACCCGCCCAGACAGTGCTACGCATTACCGCAGTATGAGTACGTAAATACGACCAATTTCATCGATCCCGTTGCTTAAAACAACGGATTCCGTGCACAATCATGGGCATGCGCGACTCGGGTGTACCGGCCAGTCGGTTCCCCGTCCGCGCGGTCGGGGCGGGTGGCAACGGGCCCGTCCAGCTCGATGAGATGTCGAAGGCCATCATCGAGAAGCTGCAACAGGATGGGCGCCGATCCTACGCCGCGATCGGGAAGGCCGTCGGCCTCTCCGAGGCGGCGGTGCGCCAGCGGGTACAGCGGCTGGTGGACTCCGGGGTGATGCAGATAGTGGCGGTCACCGATCCGCTGCAGCTGGGGTTCACCCGGCAGGCGATGATCGGCATCCGCTGCACCGGCGACACCACCAAGGTGGCCGAGAAGCTGGCGCAGATCGACGCGGTGGACTACGTGGTGCTCACCGCGGGCACCTTCGACGCCATCGCCGAAGTGGTATGCGAGGACGATGCGGAACTGCTCGAGTTGCTCAACACCGAGATCCGCGCCGTACCGGGGGTGACCTCCACCGAAACGTTGGTCTACCTCAAACTCGTTAAACAACAATACAATTGGGGAACACGATGACAGCACTGAGCGAAGACGTGACGGCGGAACTGTCCGCCAAGGCGGACCGGCATCTGTGGGGTCACTTCGCCCGGCATGGCAACGGCATCACGCCGCCGATCATCAGCCGTGGCGAGGGCTGCTACATCTACGACAGTCACGGCAAGAAATACTTCGACGGCCTCTCCGGCCTGTTCGTGGTGCAGGCCGGGCACGGCCGCAAGGAACTCGCGGAGGCCGCCGCCAAGCAGGCCGAGACCCTGGAGTTCTTCCCGCTGTGGTCCTACGCCACCCCGCCGGCCATCGAACTGGCCGACCGGTTGGCCAACTACGCCCCGGGTGACCTGAACCGGGTGTTCTTCACCACCGGTGGCGGTGAGGCCGTGGAGAGCGCCTGGAAACTGGCCAAGCAGTACTTCAAGCTGACCGGCAAGCCCGGCAAGTACAAGGTGATCTCGCGGGCCATCGCCTACCACGGCACCCCGCAGGGCGCCCTGGCGATCACCGGTCTGCCCGACTTCAAGAAGCCGTTCGAGCCGTTGACCCCGGGCGGGTTCCGGGTGCCGAACACCAACTTCTACCGCGCACCCGCGCCGTACGACACCGACATCAAGGCCTGGGGCCAGTACTGCGCCGACCGCATCGCCGAGGCCATCGAGTTCGAGGGCCCCGAGACCGTCGCGGCCGTGTTCCTCGAGCCGGTGCAGAACGCCGGCGGCTGCTTCCCGCCGCCGCCCGGATACTTCGAGCGGGTCCGCGAGATCTGTGACGAGTACGACGTGCTGCTGGTCTCCGACGAGGTGATCTGCGCGTTCGGCCGGATCGGTTCGATGTTCGCCTGTGAGGACATCGGCTACCAGCCGGACATGATCACCTGCGCCAAAGGCATGACCTCGGGCTACTCCCCGATCGGCGCGATGATCGCCAGCGACAAGCTCTTCGAGCCGTTCAGCGACGGCAAGACGGTCTTCGGGCACGGCTACACCTTCGGCGGGCACCCGGTGTCCTCGGCGGTGGCGCTGGCCAACCTCGACATCTTCGAGCGCGAGGGCATCAACGACCACGTCAAGACCAACGCCCCGATCTTCCGGGCCACCCTCGAGAAGCTGCTCGAGCTGCCGATCGTCGGTGACGTCCGCGGCGAGGGCTTCTTCTACGGGATCGAACTGGTCAAGGACAAGCACACCAAGGAAACCTTCAACGAGGACGAGAGCGAGCGCCTGCTGCGCGGTTTCCTGTCCGCGGCACTGTTCGAGGCCGGTTTGTACTGCCGCGCCGACGACCGTGGCGACCCAGTCGTGCAGCTGGCTCCGCCGCTGATCAGCGGGCCGAACGAGTTCAACGAGATCTACGAGATCTTGCACCGGGTGCTCAGCGAGGCCAGCCGCCTGCTGTGACCGGGGCCGGCAAGCCGACGATCGATCCAGTCCGGTGGCAGCCGCCACCGGTGGGAGCCCTGCCCGAGTTCGGGCCGGCCGAGCTGACCATCGTCGGACTGCCGGGCGAGCAACCCGAGGACATCGTCGTCGACGCGGACGGCGCGCTGTGGACCGGACTGGTCGACGGTCGCGTCGTGCGCATCGACGCCGACGGTGGCATCGCCGTGGTGGGCCAGACCACCGGGCGGCCGCTGGGCATGACGGTGGCCCGCGACGGCCGACTGCTGATCGCCACCAGCCCCGGGGGTTGGTGGCGATGGACCGCAACACCGGCAACGTCGATGTCCTGGTCGAGTCGGTGGCCGGCCGGCGCCTGCAGTTCTGCTCGAATGTCGTCGAATTGCCTGACGGCACAATCTATTTCACCGAGTCCACGGCGAAGTTCAGTTTCGCGCACTTCAAGGGCGCGATCTTCGAGGCGCGCGGTGACGGCGGGCTGTTCCGGCTGGACCCCGACGGCACGGTGTCCACGGTGGTCGAACACCTGTACTTCGCCAACGGGCTGACCCCGACGGTGGACGGCTCGGCATTGGTGTTCGCCGAGACCCAGGCCCGGCGGCTGTCGAAGTACTGGCTGAGCGGACCCGCCGCCGGCACCGTGACACCGTTGGCGGTGCACCTGCCCGCGATGCCGGACAACTTGTCGACCGGGTCCGACGGCCGGATCTGGTGTGCGATGGTCTCGGCCCGCAACACCACCGCGGACTTCCTGGCCGCCCGCTCACCCCGTCTGCGCACCGTGCTGTGGAAGCTGCCCGACGCCCTGCAGCCGCAGATCACTCCGACGGTGTGGGCGGTGGCGTTCGATCCGGACAGCGGGGCGGCCGTCTCCGGGGTGCACATGAGCCATCCGGAATTCGGTCTGGTCACCGGCCTGGTGGAACGCGGGGACCGGCTCTGGCTGGCCACCATCGGACATTCGGCCGTCGCGCACTGCCCGCTGCCAAACTAACAATTGCATCAATAACCACATCCGTCACAGCGCGGCTCCCCGGTTTCGGCACCGCAGTCCCCTACTCTGCGAGTCGATGGCGAGCTCAAGAATCCTTACGCGGTGCGCTGCCGCAGTGGCCGCGGCGCTCTGCGTCGCCGGCACGCCGGCGATCGCGTGGGCCGAACCGAACGCGGCACCGGACCCCAACACCTGCCCGTACCGGGTGGCCACCCCGCCGGCCGTCGACTCCTCGGAGGTACCCGAGGCCGGTGACCCGCCGCTGCCGCTGCCGGTACCTGCCAAGCCGGTCGGCGGCGACGCGTTGTCCGGCTGCGGGGTGATCGTCGCGCCCGGCACACCGCCGGTACCCGACGACGTCTCGGCAGAATCCTGGTTGGTCGCCGACCTCGACACCGGTGACGTCATCGCCGCCCGCGACCCGCACGCCCGGCACCGCCCCGCCAGCATCATCAAGGTCCTCACCGCGATGCAGGCGATCAACGAGCTGCCGCTGAACAAGATGGTCGAGGGCACCCAGGACGACGCCAACGCCGAAGGCACCCGGGTCGGCGTCGACGAGGGCGGTCACTACACCGTCAACGATCTGCTGCACGGCCTGCTGATGCACTCGGGCAACGACGCGGCACACGCGCTGGCCGTTCAGCTCGGCGGCATGGACGTCACGCTGCAGAAGATCAACGGGTTGGCCCGCAAGCTCGGCGGCCAGGACACCCGGGCGGCCACCCCGTCCGGGCTGGACGGACCCGGCATGAGCACATCGGCCTACGACATCGGGTTGTTCTACCGATATGCCTGGCAGAACCCGACTTTCGCCAGCATCGTCGCCACCGCGGACTACAACTTCCCCGGGCATCCGGCCAAGCCCGGCGAGGACGGCGACCACCCGGCCTACCAGCTGGAGAACGACAACAAGCTGCTCACCAACTACCCCGGCGCACTCGGCGGCAAGACCGGCTACACCGACGACGCCGGCCAGACGTTCGTCGGCGCGGCCAATCGGGACGGCCGGCGGCTGGTGGCGGTGCTGATGCGCGGCACCCGGCAACCGATCGCGCCATGGGAGCAGGCCGCCCACCTGCTGGACTACGGCTTCGCCACCCCGCCGGGCACCAAGATCGGCACCCTGATCGACCCCGACCCGTCGTTGACACCGCCCAAGCCCGATCCGGCCGATGCCGTCAACGCCAGTGCCGCCCCACTGCTGCCCGCCGCCGACGCGGTCCCGGTGCGGGTGGGCGTCGCGGTGATCGGCACGCTGATCGTGTTCGGGTTGATCATGGTGGCCCGGTCGGTCAACCGCAGGCCCGCGCGCGGGCGCTAGGCGGCTGCGCCCTAATCGGACACCAACGTCGATGCCCGCCTTCGAGCGACTACACCGACGACGTCGTCGGGGTTTGGAATGTCGACCGCCGCGTACACGACAGCACAATGCCGCCGCAGCACGGAAAGTCGCTCAGAGGCGGGCACCAGCCATGTGCCCTAGAAATCGTCGAGGCCTGGCCTCAGTCGTCCCGATCGCCCCGCCACAACCGCGAAAGACCCACCGCGCCAACGGCGCCCACCGCCATCGCGGCCAGCCACTGGCGAGCGCTCAATCCCTCGTCGGGACCGACCCGCGGCGAGATCACCGCCGGCGCGGGCGCCCCCACCGGATCCGGGCGCAGGTTGTCCGCCGATGTCGCGGCCCACGCGGTGGCGAACAACACCAGCCGTGCGGTGATGTAGGCGAACACCATCAGGCCCAGGACCGGGCCGAAGGTCGCACCGGCCGGGCCGTGCACCACCGACCGCAGATAGATCGACCCGACCAGCTTGAAGATCTCGAAGGCCACCCCGGCCAGCAACCCGGCCCGCACACTGCTGCGAAAGCTGATCGATTCGCGCGGCAGCCGGGCGATCATCCAGGTGAACAGCAGCCAGGACACCATGAACGACATCGCCATCGACACGATCCGCAAGCCCACGTTCAGGCCCGGAATATCGTGCACCCCAAACCATTCCAACACCCGGGACATCAGCGACGGATCGCCCAGCGCGGTCAGGGCGACCGTGATCGTGATCGCCACGAACACCGACACCAGCGCCAGCAGATCCGACAGCTTGGTACGCACGAAGTTCAGTTGTTCGCCACGCTGCTCGCCCCACATCTGGCTGAGTGCCTCGCGCAGATTGGAGATCCAGCCCAGCCCGGCCCAGGCCGCGGTGGCCAGGCCGATGACCCCGACGGAAGTGCGGGACTCGATCGCCGAGTCCATCAGCTTCACCAACTGGGTGCCGAAGTCACCGGACACCGTCGACCTGATCCGCTCCTCGATGTCGGCCATCAACTCCGGTTGGTTGGCCAGCACGAAACCACCGGCCGCGAATCCCACCATCAGCACCGGGAACAGCGCGAAGATGGTGAAGTAGGTGATGCCGGCGGCGTAGAAGTCGCCCTTGGAATCCTGGTAGCGGCCCTGCGCCCGCATGACATGGTCGAACCAGTGGTAGCGCGCCCGGAACCGGTCCAATACACCCGGTTTGGCCGGTTCCGTCATGCCAGCCTCCCGCGCCGTTCTACGGACTCGTCGGCAGAAACCCTAACCGGTCGTATACCCGCCCGAGAGTCTTCACAGACACCTCGCGGGCACGCTCGGCCCCGGCGGCCAGGATGGCCTGCAATTCGGCCGGGTCCGACAGCAGTTCGCCGACCCGCTTCTGGATCGGCGTGACGTAGTCCACGACGGCGTCGGCGGTCTCCTTCTTCAGATCGCCGTAGCCACGGCCGTCGTATGCCGCCACCAGGGTGTCGATAGCGGTACCGGTCACCGCGGACTGGATGGACAGCAGGTTGGACACCCCCGGCTTGGCCTCGACGTCGAAGCGGATCTCGCGCTCGCTGTCGGTGACGGCCGAACGGATCTTCTTGGCCGACACCTTCGGATCGTCGAGCAGGTTGATCAGCCCGGCCTCGGTGGCCGCCGACTTACTCATCTTCGCGGTCGGGTCCTGCAGGTCGTAGATCTTGGCGGTGACCTTGGGGATCATCGGCTCGGGCACCACGAAGGTGTCCGGGAACCGGACGTTGAAGCGCTGCGCGACGTCGCGGGCCAACTCCAGGTGCTGGCGCTGATCCTCCCCCACCGGCACCAGATCGGTGTCGTAGAGCAGGATGTCGGCGGCCATCAGCACCGGGTAGGTGAACAGGCCCACCGTGGTGGCCTCGGCGCCCTGCTTCTGCGACTTGTCCTTGAACTGGGTCATCCGCGAGGCCTGGCCGAAACCGGTGAAACAGCTCAGCGTCCAGGCCAGCTCGGTGTGGGCGGGAACGTGGCTTTGCACGAAGATGGTCGCGCGGGCGGGGTCGATGCCCAGCGCCAGATATTGGGCGGCGGTGACCAGGGTGCGATGGCGCAGCGTGGCCGGATCCTGCGGCACGGTGATCGCGTGCAGGTCGACGACGCAGAAGAACGCGTCGTAGTCGTCTTGCAGGCCGACCCACTGCTCGATCGCGCCCAGCGCGTTGCCCAGGTGCAGGGAGTCCGAGGTCGGCTGAACGCCGGAGAAGACGACACGACGAGATGAACTGTTCATGATGCATCAATCCTGTCACGAGGCGTTTCAGCGCTAGCATCCTGCTTCGTGCGACGAATTCTGGCGCTGGCCGCCGCGGTGACGATGGTGTTCGGGCTGGCCGGCTGCGACAGCGGCTCGAGTGATCAGAAGCGCCCGGCGTCGGTGGCGGTGGTGATCGTGTCCGGCGGCGACGCGACGAGCCCGTTCACCACACCGGACCAGGCCTGCGCCACCGGCCTGGCCGCCGGCAACACCGACACCGCGCTGCGCGAGTACCTGCTCGGCAAGGGCTACGCCGTCTACACCTCACCGGCGATAGCCGGCCGCGGCCAGGTCGTCGACCAGACCGGGTTCGGCCCGTTCGGGGTGTGCCCGGTGACGCTGCCGGAGAACATGACGGTCAACTCGACGGGCAGCATCGACACCGCCGGCGAGCACCTCGCCCGGTTCCTCAACTGGCTGCACACCGACAAGGGTGTCACCGACGTGGACTTCGTCGCGCATTCGATGGGCGGGCTCTACTCGCGGGCGGCGATCCGGGTGCTGACGTCGACGAACGCGCCGGTGAAGGTCCGCTCGCTGACGACGCTCGGCACCCCGTGGCAGGGTTCCTACCTGTCCGATTACGGCAACGGGTTGATGCCGTTGACCGAGTGCCTGGGCGACAAACTCTGCGAGAGCGCGATGAAGGCCTTCAGCGACGAGATCAAACGGACCGTGGCCGGCTCCGGTCGCGAGGTCAACCAGGCCTTTCTGATGGGCAAGGACGGCTGGAACGAATTCCAGTCCGGGGTGCTGGACAAGATCCCGGTGGTGCTGATCGGCGGCAAGAGGTTCAGCCCCGAGAAGACCGGCGGCGACGGCAAGGTGAACCCCGCGGTCTGGCCCAACGACGGTCTGGTGGCGCTGCAGAGCGCGCTGGCCAAGGACATCAGCGATCCGGTGCTGCCGCACCGGCGCTGCTACACCTTCGACGACACGCACAGCATCTACGTCTCCAATCTGGCCGGGCTGGACTGGAAGACCGCGCTGACGTGGGATCCGCAGGTGCTGGACACCGTGCACCAGGCGATCGAGAACGCCCCGAAGGCGCTGGAGGGCCCCAACCGGGAAGGGTGCCCATCCTAGGGCGGCGGCTGCTGGTACTGGCGGCAGCCCTGCTGCTGGCCGGGTGCGCAGCCGGCGGCGGACAGCGTCCGCCGTCGCGCGCGGTGGTCCTGGTCTCCGGCTTGGCCAGCATCAGCCCGTACACGTCGCCGGATGCGGCCTGCACGCAGGGGCTGGCGGCGGGCAGCGCCGACACCGCGTTGCGCGAGCATCTGCTCGACCGCGGGCACACCGTGTTCACCGCACCGTCGATGGCCGGGCCCGGTCCGGTGCGGGATCAGACCGGGTTCGGCGCGTTCGCCGGGTGCCCGGCACCGCTGGCCGCCGACCTCACCGTCGACAGCACCGGCGGTATCGACGCCGCCGGCGCGCAGCTGGCCCGGTTCATCGACTGGCTGCACACCGAGCACCAGGTCGACGAGATCGACCTGGTGGGCCACTCGATGGGCGGACTGTACGCGAGGGCGGCGGTGCGGACGCTGCGTTCCGGCGGCGCACCGGTTGCGGTGCGATCGCTGACGACGATCGGAACACCCTGGCAGGGTTCGTATCTGGCTGACTTCGCCGAGAACAGTGTGCCGTTGAGCGACTGCGGGGGCGATCAGTTCTGCGAAAGCCAGATGCAGGGGTATGCCAAAGACATTGCCGCGGTCTACGTTTCAGGATCGGCCCGGGAGTTGGCGCAGTCATATCTGATGGGCGCCGGCGGGTGGAACAGTGCGCAGGCCGGTGTGCTCGACGACATCCCGGTCACGGTGATCGGCGGCAACCACTTCACCGCCGCGCGCGAGGCGGATGCGGCGGTCTGGCCGAACGACGGGGTGGTGGAATTGCGCAGCGCGCTCGCGGTCGGCATCGACGACGCGGTGCTGCCCCACCGGCGTTGCGTCGTCGTCGACGACACCCACAGCGACTACGTGTCGATGATCGCCGACCTGCCCCGCGAGACCGCACTGACCTGGGATCCGCGCGTGCTCGACGCGGTCGCCGCGGCGATCGACGCCGCCCCGGGGTCGCTGGGAGCGCCCAACCGGCAGGGCTGTCAGCTGTGATGTCCAGGCAGGCTGTTCTTCACGATCACACCGTCCTTGACGATGACCGAGATGCCGGTGTCAGCGTCGGCCAGCACCTTGAGGTCGACCGTGGGGTCGCCGTTGACCAGCAGCACGTCCGCCCACGCGCCGGCGGTGATCTCACCGAGACGGGCCGCCTTGTACGGGTCGCGCTCACCGGCCAACCGCAGCAACTCGGCGTTGCCTGACGTCACCATCCTGAGTGCGTCGACGTTGCTGACGTACTCGCCGAGCCGGGCCATCATCTCGCTTTGCCGCGCAACGCTTTCCGGTTCGAACAGCAGGTCGGTTCCCCAGGCCAGCTTAACCCCGTGCTTGCGGGCCCACTGGTAGATGTGCGGGGTGCCGCTGCAGATCTCGCGGTTCTTCTCGGCACTGTCGGGGTTGAGGAAGCTGTGGTCGTGTTCGGCGAACGGCTGGGTGGACAGCCACACCTCGCGCTCGGCCAGCATGGCCACTGTCGCCTCGTCGGCGAGATGGCCGTGCTCGATGGACTTCACCCCGGCCTGCACCGCCCGGCGGATGCCGGTGACGTTGTAGACGTGGGTGGCCACGTAGGTGCCGTAGTCGGCGGCGGCCTGCACTGCCGCCGCCATTTCAGCCTCGGTGAACTGCACCGTGTACAGCGGATCGTAGAGCGACGCAGCACCACCGCCGGCCATCAGCTTGATCTGCGAGGCGCCCAGCTTGAGCTGCTCGCGCACGGCGGCCAGCACCCGATCGACCCCGTCGGCGACCCGCATGAATCCGATGGTTTCCGCGCGGGACTCGTTGCCGCCCAGAGCGGTTGGACGCTCGTAGACGAACCCGAAATCGCCGTGGCCACCGGTCTGCGAGATCGCGGCCTGGCTCGGGTAGATCCGCGGGCCCAGCGCGGGTTCGCCGTCGATCACCTTCTTGATCCCGGCGGTGTCACCGGCCATGTCGCGCACGGTGGTGAACCCGCGCAGCAGCGTGCCCTTCGCCCGGGCCAGGGTGGTGGCCGCCAGCTGGGTCTGCGAGGCCATCGCCAGGTCGAGCAGGGTGTTGGCCATGCCGACCAGGTGCGCGTGGGCGTCGATCATGCCGGGCATCAGCACCCGGTCACCGCCGTCGATGACGGTGGTGGCGGCGGATTCGGCGATCGGCGAGGTGTCGACGGCGGAGATCTTCGAGCCGTCGATGAGGACGTGACCGGGCACGACCGTACCCGAAAGCCCGTCGAACACACCGACATTCTTGATCAGCACGCTCATGAGGTGAACTCTACGGTCACCGGGGCGTGGTCGGACCAGCGCAGCGCGTAGGCGGCGGGCTTCTCCACCCGAGCGGCCACCGCGCGGTCCGCCAGCGACTGGCTGGCCAGGTGGTAGTCGATGCGCCAGCCGGCGTCGTTGTCGAAGGCCTTGCCCCGCCAGGACCACCAGCTGTAGGGGCCGGCCACGTCGGGGTGCATGCGGCGCACCACGTCCACCCACCCGGAATCCAGCAGATCGGTGAGCCACTGCCGCTCGCTGGGCAGGAACCCGGCCTTCTTGACGTTGGCCTTCCACGCCTTGATGTCGTTCTCGGTGTGGGCGATGTTCCAGTCGCCGCAGATCACCGCGTCGCGCCCATCGGCGGTCAACTCGGCCATCCGCTTGGCCAGCGCCCCCATGAACCGCTCCTTCTCCAGCTGCCGGTCGGTGCCGGCCTCCCCGGTGTGCACGTACACGCTGCCGATCGTCGCCTCGCCGACATCAACCTCGACGTAGCGGCCATGCAATTCGAATTCGGTTGCCGGCAGGCCTCTTCGCACGGCGGAGAACGGCATGCGGGACAGCACCGCCACACCGCTGCGACCCTTGAGGTGGGGGCAGGCCGAGGCCAGGTGCCAGCCGTCGGCCAGAGCGGGAGCCAGCGCCTGTGCGAGCTGCTCGTCGTCGGATCGGGTCTCCTGCAGGCACACCACATCGGACGTGGTCGCCGAGAGCCAGGCGAGCAGGCCGAGGTTTTCCGGTGAGCGCTCACGCACCGCGGCGCGCACACCGTTGACATTGATGGTCGTCACGATCACGGATAAAACCTATCTTGCGGTACCGGCGGTATCACCTTTACGGTCGGGGTGTGGCCCCCCGCGAACCGATTCATTCAGGTGCTGCCGATGGTCGCCGGCCCGGCGGCGAACCGATCCTGCTACTGCACCCGTTCATGATGTCGTCCTACGTCTGGGCCGACGTGGCACCCCGGCTGGCCGACACCGGCCGCTACGAGGTGTTCGCCCCGACCATGGCCGGCCACAACGGCGGCCCGCACACCCGCTCGGTGTTCCTGGACACCAACACCCTGGCCGACCACGTCGAACGTCAGCTCGACGAATTGGGCTGGGATACCGCCCATGTCGTCGGCAACTCGCTGGGCGGCTGGGTGGCCTTCGAGCTGGAACGGCGCGGCCGGGCCCGCACCTTGACCGCCATCGCACCCGCCGGCGGCTGGCACCGCTGGTCACCGGTGAAATACGAGATCGTCGGCAAGTTCGTCGCCGGCGCACCGGTCTGGCTGACCGCACTGCTGCTCGGTGAGCGTGCACTGCGCCTGCCCGGCGCCAAGGCTGCCGCCAGCGTCCCGATCAGCGCCACCCCGGCCGGGCTGACCGACGAGCAGCTGCGCGAGATCATCGACGACGTCACCCACTGCCGGGCGTATTACCAGCTGCTGATCAAAGCGCTGCTGTTACCCGGCTTGATGGAACTCACCGAGACCAACATCCCCACCCACCTGGTGGTGTGCGAGCGTGACCGGGTGCTGCCGCATCCGCGGTTCACCAAGCACTTCCTCAAGCACATCCCGGCCATCGACAAGGTCACCCGTCTCGACGGCGTCGGGCACATCCCGATGTTCGAAGCGCCGCAGCGCATCGCCGACCTGATCGTCGACTGGGTCGACGCTCACGTCCCGCCGGTGGCGCGCGAGGACTCCGCGGGTTAGGTCGCGAGCGCCTCGTTGAAGGTCTTGCTCGGCCGCATCACCGCAGCGGTCTTCTCCGGGTCCGGGTAGTAGTAGCCACCGATGTCGACCGGCTTGCCCTGCGCCTCGTTGAGTTCGGCGACGATCGCGTCCTCGTTCTCGGCGAGGGTCTTGGCCAGCGGAGCGAAGTGCTCGGCCAGCTCTTTGTCCTCGGTCTGGGCGGCGAGCTCGGCCGACCAGTACAGGGCCAGGTAGAACTGGCTGCCGCGGTTGTCCAGCTCGCCGGTCTTGCGCGACGGACTCTTGTTGGCGTCCAAGAGCTTTCCGACCGCGGTGTCCAGCGTGGCGGACAGGATCTTGGCCTTGGCGTTGTCGGTCTTGTTGCCCAGATCCTCCAGGCTGGCGCCGATGGCGAGGAACTCGCCCAGTGAATCCCAGCGCAGGTGGTTCTCCTCGACCAGCTGGCTGACGTGCTTGGGCGCCGAACCGCCCGCACCGGTCTCGTACATGCCGCCACCGGCCATCAGCGGCACGATGGAGAGCATCTTGGCGCTGGTACCCAGCTCCAGGATCGGGAACAGGTCGGTGAGGTAGTCGCGCAGGATGTTGCCGGTCGCCGAGATGGTGTCCCGCCCGCGGATCAACCGCTCCAGGGTGTAGCGCATGGCCCACACCTGGGGCAGGATCGTGATCTCCAGGCCCTCGGTGTCGTGGTCGGCGAGGTAGGTCTTCACCTTCTTGCGCAGTTCGTTCTCGTGCGGGCGTTCGTCGTCGAGCCAGAACACCACCGGCATCCCGGACAACCGGGCCCGGGTGACGGCCAGCTTGACCCAGTCCCGGATGGGGGCGTCCTTGACGATGGGCATGCGCCAGATGTCGCCTTCTTCGACGTTCTGGGTCAGCAGCACCTCACCGGTGTCGTTGTCGACGATGTCGGCGACGCCGGCCGTGGGGATCTCGAATGTCTTGTCGTGGCTGCCGTATTCCTCGGCCTTCTGCGCCATCAGGCCGACGTTGGGGACCGTGCCCATCGTGGTCGGATCGAACTGGCCGTTGGTCTTACAGAAGTTGATGACCTCCTGATACATCCGGGAGAAGGTCGATTCCGGGTTGACCGCCTTGGTGTCCTTGGTGCGGCCGTCGGCGCCGTACATCTTTCCGCCGAGGCGGATCATCGCCGGCATCGAGGCGTCCACGATCACGTCCGACGGCGAGTGGAAGTTCGAGATGCCCTTGGCCGAGTCGACCATCGCCAGCTCCGGGCGGTGCTCATGGCACTTGTGCAGGTCTTCGATGATCTCCTCGCGCTGCGAGGCGGGCAGCACCTCGATCTTGTCGTAGAGATCGGACAGACCGTTGTTGACGTTGACGCCCAGCTCGTCGAAGAGTGCCTGGTGCTTGGCGAACGCGTCCTTGTAGAAGACCTTCACCGCATGCCCGAACACGATCGGGTGGCTGACCTTCATCATGGTCGCCTTGACGTGCAGCGAGAACATCACGCCGGTGGAGTAGGCGTCCTCGATCTGTTCCTCGTAGAAGTCGATCAGGGCCTTTTTGCTCATGAACATGCTGTCGATGACATCGCCCGCGTCGAGCTTCACCTCGGGCTTGAGCACGATCGTCTCGCCGCCCGCAGTCTTGAGCTCCATCCGGACACTGCGCGCCTTGTCCAGGGTCATCGACTTCTCGCCGTGGTAGAAGTCGCCGTGCTTCATGGTCGCCACGTGGGTGCGCGACGCCTGCGACCACTGGCCCATGCTGTGCGGGTGCTTGCGGGCGTACTCCTTGACCGCCTTCGGCGCGCGGCGATCGGAGTTGCCTTCGCGCAGAACCGGGTTCACCGCACTGCCGAGCACCTTCGCGTAGCGGGTCTTGATCTGCCGCTCTTCGTCGGTCTTGGGATCGTCCGGATAATCCGGGATCTGGTAGCCCTTGGCCTTGAGCTCCTTGATGGCGGCGGTCAACTGCGGGACCGAGGCGCTGATGTTGGGCAGCTTGATGATGTTGGCGCTCGGGTCCTGGGTCAGCTCGCCGAGCTCGGCCAGGTTGTCCGGCACCCGCTGCTCGTCGGTGAGTTGGTCGCTGAACTCGGCCAGGATGCGCGCGGCCACCGAAATATCACTGGACTTGACATTGATGCCGGCCGGCTCGACGAATGCGCGCAGGACCGGCAGGAAGGCGTAGGTCGCCAGCAACGGCGCCTCGTCGGTGAGCGTGTAGATGATGGTCGGCTGCTCGTCGCTCATGTGCTGTTCTCCAGGCGTCGTCTTCAGTGTCTTCGGTGTCATCGGTGTCTTCAGGCAGATTTCGCTAGCGGCTATCAGTATCGCGCGCACCCGACGCTACGTGATCGCGGTCGTCGGATCCGTGCCGAGGTATACGTCACAGTGCTGGTCTCGGGGCTTGTCTCGGGCGGTCCCGGCCCGGCTCCGATATCCCGCTGGCCTCCGGTTACGGAGGTGCGCTACGCTTTGGTTCGGTCATGAGCGCCAGCGTCAAGCCCCGGCTCGCTGGCCGGCAACCCTCCAACCGCGGTGGGGTGCTCCGGGTGAAGACCAGGTTGAGCAGTCACAACAGGCTGCGCGGCAAGCGCGGGTCCGTCAGAGCGGGCCCCCAGAACAGATGGAGGTTCGTTTCCTATGAGCACGCAAGAAACCGAAGACCCGACGGCTAGCTGGTCGTTCGAGACCAAGCAGATCCACGCCGGGCAGACACCGGACGCCGCGACGCACGCCCGCGCCCTGCCGATCTACCAGACCACCTCCTACACCTTCGACAACACCGATCACGCCGCCGCGCTGTTCGGGCTGGCCGAGCCGGGCAACATCTACACCCGGATCATGAACCCCACCCAGGACACCGTCGAGCAGCGGATCGCCGCCCTCGAGGGCGGGGTGGCGGCCCTGCTGCTGTCCTCCGGCCAGGCGGCCGAGACCTTCGCCATCCTCAACATCGCCGGTGCGGGCGACCACGTGGTGTCCTCCCCGCGGCTGTACGGCGGCACGTACAACCTGCTGCACTACACGCTGCCCAAGCTCGGCATCGAGACCACGTTCGTCGAGGACCCCGATGACCTCGACTCGTGGCAGGCGGCGGTGCGGCCGAACACCAAGGCGTTCTTCGGCGAGACGATCTCCAACCCGAAGATCGACATCCTCGACATCCCCGGTGTCTCGAAGGTCGCCCACGAGAACGGGGTGCCGCTGATCGTCGACAACACCATCGCCACGCCGTACCTGATCCAGCCGATTGCCCACGGTGCCGACATCGTCGTGCACTCGGCCACCAAATACCTCGGCGGACACGGGACGGCGATCGCCGGGGTGATCGTCGACAGCGGCAAGTTCGACTGGACAAACGGCAACTTCCCCGGCTTCACCAGCCCGGATCCCAGCTACCACGGTGTGGTGTTCGCCGACCTGGGCGCGCCCGCCTACGCCCTGAAGGCTCGCGTCCAGCTATTGCGCGACCTCGGCTCGGCGGTGGCCCCGTTCAACGCCTTCCTGATCGCCCAGGGCCTGGAGACGCTGAGCCTGCGGGTGCAACGGCACGTCGCCAACGCGCAGCAGGTCGCCGAGTACCTGGCCGGCCGCGACGACGTGGTGTCGGTGAACTACGCCGGGCTGCCCAGCTCGCCGTGGCATGAGCGGGCCAAGCGGCTGGCCCCCAAGGGGACCGGCGGGGTGCTGGCCTTCGAACTGGCCGGCGGCATCGAGGCCGGCAAGGCGTTCGTCAACGCCCTGCAGCTGCACAGCCATGTCGCCAACATCGGCGACGTGCGCTCGCTGGTGATCCATCCGGCGTCGACCACCCATCAGCAGTTGTCCGCCGAGGAGCAGCTGGCCACCGGCGTCACGCCCGGCCTGGTCCGGCTGGCCGTCGGCATCGAGGGCATCGACGACATCCTCGCCGACCTGGAGCGGGGCTTCGCCGCCGCCAAGTCGCTGACCGGCGTGGACGCCGCGGACCCGCGGGCCGTGGCGGCCTTTTGAGTGAGCCTGACATGACCATCAGCGATGAGCGCCTGGTGATGCTGCCGGCCGAGGGCGAGATCGGCATCGTCGACATCGGGCCGCTGACCCTGGAAAGCGGCGAGGTGATCGAGAACGTCTCGATCGCGGTCCAGCGCTGGGGCGAACTGTCCCCAGCCGGGACAACGTGGTGGTGGCATTGCACGCCCTCACCGGCGATTCCCATCTGACCGGCCCGGCAGGTCCGGGCCATCCGACGCCCGGCTGGTGGGACGGCATCGCCGGCCCCGGCGCACCGATCGACACCAACCGCTGGTGCGCGGTGGCCACCAACGTGCTCGGCGGCTGCCGCGGCTCGACCGGCCCCAGCTCGCTGGCTCTCGACGGCGAGCCGTGGGGCTCGCGGTTCCCGATCATCACCGTGCGCGACCAGGTCAACGCCGACGTGGCCGCACTGGCCGCACTCGGCATCACCGAGGTCGCCGCGTTGGTCGGCGGTTCGATGGGCGGGGCCCGGGCGCTGGAGTGGATGGTCAGCTATCCCGAGCGGGTCCGAGCCGCGCTGGTGTTGGCCGTCGGCGCCCGCGCGACCGCCGACCAGATCGGCACGCAGAGCACTCAGATCGCCGCCATCAAGGCCGACCCGGACTGGCAGGGCGGCGACTACCACGGCACCGGCCGCACCCCTGAGGTGGGATTGCAGCTGGCACGCCGATTCGCGCACCTGACCTATCGGGGCGAGGTCGAACTGGACACCCGGTTCGGTAATGACGCCCAGGATGACGAAGACCCGCTGGTCGGCGGCCGGTACGCGGTGCAGAGCTACCTGGAATACCAGGGCGCCAAGCTGGTCGAGCGGTTCGATGCGGGCAGCTACGTGGCCCTGACCGAGACGCTGTCCCATCACGACGTGGGCCGCGGGCGGGGCGGAGTGGCCGCCGCGCTGCGGTCGTGCCCGGTGCCCACCGTGGTCGGTGGGATCACCTCCGACCGGCTCTACCCGCTGCGACTGCAGCAGGAATTGGCCGACCTGCTGCCCAACTGCACCGGTCTCAACGTGGTCGAGTCGCTCTGCGGGCACGACGGCTTTCTGGTGGAGACCGAGGCGGTGGGCCGGTTGGTCCGCCAGACCCTCGAGCTGGCCGACGGCGGTGCCGCGGCCCGGGGCTCCGTCGCGCCGTGACGGAGTCGCGGCGGGACCGTTCCCTGTCCTTCGGCTCCGAAGCCGCCGCCTACGAGCGCGGACGCCCGTCGTATCCCCCGGAGGCGATCGACTGGCTGTTGCCCCCGGGTGCGCGCGACGTGCTGGACCTGGGCGCCGGAACCGGCAAACTCACCACTCGCCTGGTCGAGCGCGGACTGGACGTCGTGGCCGTCGATCCGCTCCCGGAGATGCTGGAGCTGCTCAGTTCGGCGCTGCCCGACACCCCTGCCCTGTTGGGCACGGCCGAACAGATCCCGTTACCCGACGATAGCGTTGACGCGGTGTTGGTGGCCCAGGCCTGGCACTGGTTCGACCCGCAGCGGGCGGTCGCCGAGGTGGCCCGGGTTCTGCGCCCGGGCGGGCGGCTCGGGTTGGTGTGGAACGCGCGCGACGAGAGATTGGGCTGGGTCAAGGATCTCGGCCGGATCATCGGTCACGAGAACGCTCAGGTCAACGACACCACCACGGTGCCGGCGCCGTTCGTCGACGTCGAACATCACCGCGTCGAGTGGACGAGTTACCTGACGCCACAGGCGCTGATCGACCTGGTGGCCTCGCGCAGCTACTGCATCACCTCGCCGGCCGATGTCCGCAGCCGCACCCTCGATGAGGTGCGCGAGCTGTTGGCAACCCATCCCGCGTTGGCGAACTCCTCCGGACTGGCGCTGCCGTACATCACGGTGTGCATCCGCGCGACGCTCGCGGGATAAGCGGGCGGCCATGGCGTCCGCGGATCAGTGGCTGGCCACTCTGACAGCAGCCGGGGTACCGGCCTTCCTCTGCCGCCGCACCACGACCGGGATCGAGATCGTTTCGCGCACACCCGAATACATGGGCGTCATGCAGACCCTGGCCGGCCGGCTCGACGAGCGCGCGGTGCTGGGCCGGTTGCAGGCGCAGTGGCCGTCGGCCGACGACGGTGTGTCGGTGGTGTCGGCGAGCGGCGATCCCGCCTGGCAGTGTGTGCTGCAGTCCGTCGCCGACCAGCCCGATGACCAACTGGCGATTCTGCGGTTGCCCGAGCGCGACCCCAACGACGCGTTCTTCACCATCGTGGAAAATCTGCCCGACGTGGTCACCCGGTTCGACCGCGAATTCCGGTGCCTGTACGCCAATCCGCCGATGGCCGCGCTCACCGGCATTCCCACCGAGGCCCGGTTGGGCAGGACGCAACACGAAGTGGGCACCTCCAGCGCGCTCGCGACCGCATTCCAGGCGGCATACCAGCAGGTCTTCGACACCGGCCAACCCGTCGAGCTCGAGTTCGACTACCTCGGGACGACGGGACTTCGCCATTATCTGGGCCGGGCCACACCCGAGTTCGACCTCGAGGGCCAGGTCCAGACGGTGCTGTCGGTGGTCCGCGACATCAGCGAGGTCAAGCGGCTCCAGCTCCAGCTCGAACAGCTGGCCCGCACCGACCCGCTGACATCTCTGCTCAACCGGCGAAGCTACACCGCCCGACTGGGCATCGAACTGGATCGCGTGCAACGCGGGCAGGGCGGCTTCAGCCTGCTGATGCTCGATCTCAACAACTTCAAGTACATCAACGACCGGTTCGGCCACCTCGCCGGTGACCGCGTGCTCGAGACCGTGGGGCGGATCCTGACCGAAGAGATCCGCGCCCAGGACGTCGCGGCCCGGCTCGGTGGTGACGAGTTCAGCGTGGCGCTGATCGACACCGATGCGACCGGCGCGGCTGAAGTCGCCCGGCGGATCGGCCAGCGGGTCAGCACCATCACCGACGAGAGCGGGCAGCCGCTCGGGGTCAGTGTGAGTGTGGGTGTCGCCGCCGCCGACCAACAGGACGGCAGTGCCCTCGACCTGCTGGCCCGGGTCGACATGCTGATGTACCAGGTGAAGTTCGGCGGTGAGAACGAGGCGGACGGCACAGGACGCTAAAGTCCGGAACGTGCGCACCGGGGAACAGTGGCTCGATTGGCTTGCCGCGAGTCGGGTGCCGGCCTTCCTGTGCCGTCGTGACGGACCTGTGGTCGAGATCGTTGCCCGAACGCCGGCATTCGAGGCCGCCATCCACCTCGGCGCGGGCTGGCCGGGCGAGACCGCGCTGCTGGCCGGGATGGCCGCGGCCTGGCCCGAGCGCGGCGACTCGGCGTCGGCGTTGCACATCGGGGACGGGCCGGACTGGCAGTGCGTGCTGCAGGCGCTCGGGGACGGCTCCTGCGTCGGGATCGTGCGCCTGACCGACCTGCGTCAGCGGTACAACGAGGCCTTCTTCACCACTGTGCAGTCCCTGCCGGACATCGTCGCGCGGATGGACCGCAACCACCGTCACCTGTACATCAATCCGTCGATCGAACGGGTCACCGGACTTCCCGCCCAGGCGTTCATCGGCAAGAGCAAGCGGGAGATCGGGCTGCCGCCGGAGCTGGTGTCGCAGTGGGAAGTGTTGGTCGAGCGGGTGCTGCACAGTGCGGAGCCGGCCGAGGAGGAGCACGAGTTGCCCACCGTGGACGGCCCACGTCACTTCCTGACCCGGGTGGTGCCCGAACGCGGCCGCGACGGCGCGATCCACACGGTGTTGAGCACCTCGCACGACATCACCCAGCTCAAATCGCTGCAGCGTCAACTCGCCCTGCTGGCCAGCACCGACCCGCTCACGTCGCTGCTGAACCGGCGCGGCTTCGTCGACCGGGCGGAAGCGGAGGTGTCCCGCGTCGGTCGCGCGGACGGCCGGCTGAGCCTGTTGCTGCTCGACGTCAACAACTTCAAGGCGATCAACGACAACTACGGGCACGCCGCCGGAGACAACGTGCTGATGGCGATCGGCGACGTTCTGCACCAGGAGATCGGCGTCGACGACTTCGTCGCCCGCCTCGGCGGTGACGAGTTCTGTGTCGGTCTGGTCGATGCCGACGCCGACTCCGCACGCGCCGCCGCCGAGCGGATCCGCCGGCGGATCGGGGGGCTGGGCACCGGTGACCGGTGTCCCTGTGCGGTCAGCGTCAGCATCGGCTTCACCGTCGCCTCCGATGACGACCACAGCGTGTCCGATCTTCTGGCCAGGGTCGACCAGTCGATGTACCTGGATAAGTCCGGCGGCCGGGCCCCGCGGTGACGGTTCAGTGCGGCGGTCCGAACCAGCGGGTGAGCGACGCCTGCAGCCGCCGCTCGTCGGCGCTGTCGAATTCGTCGGCGGCCCAGGCCACATAGCCGTCCGGGCGGATCAACACCGCCGCCGGTCCCCCCGCCAGGGTGCCCGCCACGATCGTGATGCGGTCGGCCCAGTGCCGCGCGGTGTTCGCCGCCGCGCCGGTCAGGTCCAGCAGAACCGGACGTCCGTCGTGCAGCAGCGCAGCGACGCGGCGGCCGTCGTCGAGGGTGAGGTCGGGCACGAGGTATCCCGAAAGCCGGTGGTCGTCGCCGACGTCATAGCGGACATCGGAGCCCGCCAGCAGCCGGCCCAGGTGCACGCTGACCTCTGGCATGGCGATCAGCTCACCGAAAAGCGTTCGCAGCGCGGCCACCTCGGGCCCGGAGCCCATCAGCGCACTCTGCGCCATCGAGTGCATCATGACCCGCTGGCCGACCGGGTGCCGTTCGGTCTGGTAACTGTCGAGCAACCCGTGCGGGGCCCAGCCGTTGATCTGCGCGCCGAGCTTCCAGCCGAGGTTCACCGCGTCCTGCAGGCCGAGATTCAATCCCGGGCCGCCCATCGCCGAGTGCACGTGCGCGGCGTCACCGAGCAGCAGGACGCGTCCGGCTCGGTAACACGTTGCCTGCCTGGTGTTCTGGCCGTCAATCCGGCGCAGCGCGTGCGGCCCGGGGCCGCGCGGTTCTTCCAGCGGCACGTCGACACCCACTATCCGCTGCAGGCTGGCCCGCAGCTCGGCAATCGACATCGGACCCTGCTCGTCGGCGCGTCCGTCCTCTTTGGTGCCCACCAGCAGAACGTCGGGCTGCAACGCGCCGACGAGAACCATCCCCTTCTCGAACCAGTTGTGGCCGAAAGGAATGCGGCCCACACCAGGGATGTCCAGACCACCGTCGGGAGTTCGCAGTTCGTCCGGCACGTGCACCTGCGCCAGCCGGGCGACGGTCGCCGAGGTGGTACCGGGGAACTCGATGCCGATGCTCTTGCGCACCAGGCTTTTTCCGCCGTCGGCGCCCACCAGGTAGGCGGGCTTGAGGGTGTAGTGCCCGTCTGCGGTCCGCACGTCCACCGTCACGCCGTCGGCTTCCGGTCGCAGCCCGGCCAGTTCGTGACCCCAGCGCAGATCCACCCCGAGGTCGCGGGCCCGCTTCTCCAGCAGCCGCACGAGCCGCGGTTGCGGCATCAGCATGGCGTAGACGGGGCGCTGTGACGGGTCCTCGAAATCGAGCTGCATACCGGAGAACATCCAGGCCGGCGACGGCTGCGGGGGATTCTCGTCGCCGGTGAACGCCTGGTAGAGGCCGCGCATGTCGAGCATCCGGATCACCTGGCCGACAAGGCCGTTGGCCTTCGGCTCGGCACTGGGCCCGGGCAGCGCGTCCAGGACGACGGGGGTGATACCGGCCAGCGCAAGCTCGCAGGCCAGCATGAGGCCGTTGGGTCCGGCGCCGGCGATGACGACGTTGGTCATGAGGGATTCCTTTCCGGTTGTGGCAGGCCGGCGGCGACATCAGCGAACCCGCGGCGCAGCAGGCTGACGGCGGGCACCGGCGGATCCGCGGCGAGGTAGGCGTCGGTGGCGGCCTCGGCGACGGCGCGGATGACGGCCGCCACCAGCCGTGGGTACATGTCGCGCACCGGATCGGTGCCGGTGCGCTCGGCGATCGCCTCGATCCATTCGGCGGTCAGCTCTTTGGACAGCGCCGTGCGCACCTCGGCAGCCAGCGACAGCTTGCGGATCTCGGCGAGTTGCTCACGGGTGGGCGCGACGCCGTCGGCACCCTCGGCCACCAGTGGTTCGAGCACCGTCGCGCTGATCGCGGTCCACAGCGGCTCGTCGGCGGGTCGCTCACGGAAGGCGACGATGCTGCGGCGCATGCGCTCGACCTGGCGATATGCCAGCGCCTCGTACTTTCCCGCGAAGTAGTTGTTGAAGGTGCGCAGTGAAACCCCGGCCCGTTCGGCGATGTCGTCGCGGGTGACGTTCTCCAGCCCCCGCTCGAAGGCCAGGTGCAGGGCGGCATCGCTGAGCGCCCTGCGGGTTTCGGCTTTCTTGCGTTCGCGCAGTCCCTGCGATGCGGTCATGCGGCCACTGTACGCCTAAACTTGCCTATCGTGCAAAATTGCCCGTCAGGCAATAATTATCCGGGCGTCGAGTGGCCACTTACGACGCGGATTTCCGGCGTCAGCGTGGATTAACTGGCCACTCGGCCGGCGTCAGGAAGTGCCCAGCGGATCGATCGTCGAGGCGATGTAGACCATCACCACGCACACGGTGGTCATCGTCGCGAAATCGACCCCGCGCGAGCGCACCACCAACAGACCTGCACGCTCCTCGCTGAGCACCAGGCGCAGTGCGGCGGCAGCTCCCACCCCGATACCGATCAGCAGCGAGCCGCGCCGCCAGAATCCGGCGGCGACCAGGATGAACGCGATCAAGAAGATGCCGAACACCCCCAGGATCGGCCACTGTGAGCGCACCACGCGCCGGGTGAAGGCCACCGCCTCCGCGGCGGTGGGCGGTCGGCGCCGCACCCGAGCCGTCATCACTGCCCTTCGGCGAGCTCGACGACGTTGGTCAGCAGGAACGCCCGGGTCAGCGGCCCGACCCCGCCGGGGTTGGGCGAGACGTGACCGGCGACCTCCCAGACGTCGGGGTGGACGTCACCGGTGAGTTTTCCGTCCACCCGGCTCACCCCGACATCGACCACCGCCGCGCCCGGACGGACCATGTCGGCGGTGACCATGTGCGGCACACCCACAGCCGCGACGATGATGTCGGCCTGCCGGGTCAGTGCGGGCAGATCACGAGTTCCGGTGTGGCACAACGTCACTGTGGCGTTCTCGGTGCGGCGGGTCAGCAGCAGCCCGATCGGACGGCCCACCGTGACACCGCGGCCGATCACCACCACGTGCGCCCCGGCGATCGGCACGTCGAAGCGGCGCAGCAGGTGAACGATGCCACGCGGCGTGCAGGGCAGCGGCGCCGACTTGCCCAGCACCAGCCGGCCGAGGTTGGTCGGGTGCAACCCGTCGGCATCCTTGGCCGGGTCGACGCGCTCCAGCGCCGCGTTCTCGTCGAGGTGGCGCGGCAACGGCAGCTGCACGATGTAGCCGGTGCAGTCCGGGTTGGCGTTGAGCTCGTCGAGAGTGTCGTCCAGCTGGGCCTGCGTGACGTCGGCGGGCAGATCGCGGCGGATCGAGGTGATGCCCACCTTCGCGCAGTCGGCATGCTTGCCGCGCACGTAGGCGTGCGAACCCGGGTCGTCGCCGACCAGCACGGTGGCCAGTCCCGGTGTGCGCCCGGCGGCGGTCAAAGCCGCCACCCGCTCGGTCAGATCGACGAAAATCTCGTCGCGGGTGAGCTTGCCGTCCAGCGCGATAGCGACCACGCCCGACATTCTTCCATCGCGGGCGAGACGTCCGTTGACAGCATGGGATACCGCGTGGTCAGCTGCGGCTATGAACAGTGCGCCAGATGTGTTCAGCCCGGCCCGGCTGGGCCCCATCACCCTGCGCAACCGCACCATCAAGTCGGCCACTTTCGAGGCGCGCACGCCCGATGACGTGGTCTCCGATGACCTGATCAACTTCCACCGCGCCATCGCCGCCGGCGGCGTCGGCATGACGACCGTCGCGTACACCGCGGTGAGCCAGGGCGGCCGCACCAACGGTGGACAGATCTGGATGCGGCCGCAAGCCGTTCCCGGGCTGCGGCGACTCGCCGACGCCGTGCACGCCGAGGGCGCGGCCATCAGCGCACAGATCGGTCACGCCGGGCCGGTGGCCAATGCGCGCTCGAACAGGGCCCCCGCCCTGGCTCCGGTCCGGTTCTTCAACCCGCTGTCGATGAAGTTCGCCAAACACGCCACCCGCGACGACATCAACGACGTCATCGCCGCCCACGCGTCGGCGGCCCGGTTCGCGATCGATTCCGGATTCGACGCCGTCGAGATCCATCTCGGTCACAACTACCTGGCCAGCTCGTTCTTGTCGCCGCTGGTCAACCGCCGCAGCGACGAGTTCGGCGGCTCACTGCAGAACCGGGCCAAGGTGGCCCGCGGCATCGTCATGGCGGTCCGCCGCGAGGTCGAGCGGCTCGGCCCGGCGCCGATCGCGGTGACCGCCAAGCTCAACATGGCCGACGGTGTGCGCGGCGGCATCAACCTCGAGGAGTCGCTGCAGACCGCGAAGTGGCTGCAGGACGACGGCGGTCTGGACGCCATCGAGTTGACCGCCGGCAGCTCGCTGCTCAACCCGATGTACCTGTTCCGCGGGGACGCCCCGGTCAAGGAGTTCGCCGCGGCGCAGAAATGGCCGCTGAACTGGGGCATGCGCATGACCGGGACGAAATTCATGCGGGAGTATCCCTACCGGGAGACCTATCTGCTGCGCGACGCCGCGCAGTTCCGCAAGGAGCTGACGATGCCGCTGATCCTGCTGGGCGGGATCACCAACCGCGACAGCATGGACCGCGCGATGGCCGATGGATTCGAATTCGTGGCGATGGGCCGCGCCCTGTTGGCCGAACCCGATCTGCTCAACCGCATCCAGGCCGACGGTGACGCGCACTCGGTGAAGTCGCTGTGCACGCACTGCAACAAGTGCATGCCCACGATCTACTCGCGGACCCTGTGTGTGGTGACGGGCGCGCCGGCCTGACGAGCCGACGGTCCCGATACCGTTAGAGTTGGTATCGATGAGTCGACCAGCCGCGCCTGTGCTGACCGTTCGGTACGACGGGTCGGAGCGCACCTTCGCCGCAGGGCACGACGTCGTGGTTGGCCGCGACCTTCGTGCCGATGTCCGTATCGCACACCCGCTGATCTCGCGTGCCCATCTGGTGCTGCGTTTCGACCACGGCCGGTGGATGGCCATCGACAACGGCTCGCTCAACGGCATGTTCGTCAACGGACGCCGCGTTCCCTCGGTGGACATCACCGACGGCCTGAACATCAACGTCGGCAACCCCGACGGGCCGGGCATCCATTTCGAGCTGGGCCGCCAGCAAGGCTTGGTGGGACGTCCGCCGCAGACGTCGTCGGTGCACGTCGCCGCCCCGCCGTCGTCGCCGTCCTGGCCGGCCGCCCCGACCGCGGGCCCCGCGACGGCCGGTTCGTGGCCGCCGCCGTCCCGTCCGCAGCCGGCCTACCCGCAACCGCAGCAACCCGCCTACCCGACCAGCGGGTCACGGGCGCAACCGACCTACCATCCGCCCACCTCCCCCACCTCGGCGGCGCCGCCTGCGGCGGCCCCCACCCAGCTGCGTCCGGCGGTCGGCAAGTCCGGTGGATCGTCGAACATCGCGACGTCGATGCTGAAGATCCTGCGCCCGGGCGCACCGAGCGAGGTTCCCCCCGGCGGGATCAAGATCGGCCGTGCGACCGACAACGACATCGTCATCCCCGATGTGCTGGCCTCCCGCCATCACGCGACGCTGATCCCCACCCCCGGTGGCACGGAGATCGTCGACAACCGCAGCATCAACGGCACATTCGTCAACGGCACCCGGGTGGACACCGCCCTGCTGAACGACGGTGACGTCGTCACCATCGGCAACGTCGACCTGGTCTTCACCGGGGGCACCCTGGCCCGGCGGACCGAGACCGAGGCCGCCACCGCCACCGGCGGTCTGGACGTGCGGGCGGTCACCTGGACCATCGAGCACAACAAGACGCTGCTGGACAACATCTCGCTGACCGCGCGCCCCGGCACCCTGACGGCGGTGATCGGCCCGTCCGGCGCGGGTAAGTCGACGTTCGCCCGACTGGTCGCCGGCTACACCCATCCGACGAGCGGCACCGTGACGTTCGAGGGTCACAACATCCACGCCGAGTACGCCTCGCTGCGCTCCCGCATCGGCATGGTGCCGCAGGACGATGTGGTGCACGGGCAGCTGACGGTGAACCAGGCGCTGATGTATGCCGCCGAGTTGCGGCTGCCGCCGGACACCACCAAGGAAGACCGCCAGCAGGTGGTGGCCCAAGTCCTCGGCGAGTTGGAGATGACCCAGCACGCGAACACCCGGGTGGACAAGCTGTCCGGCGGCCAGCGCAAGCGCGCCTCGGTGGCGCTGGAGCTGCTGACCGGCCCGTCGCTGTTGATCCTCGACGAGCCGACGTCGGGTCTGGACCCGGCGCTGGACCGCCAGGTGATGACCATGCTGCGCCAGCTGGCCGACGCCGGCCGCGTGGTGCTGGTGGTCACGCACTCACTGACCTACCTCGACGTCTGCGACCAGGTGCTGCTGCTGGCGCCGGGCGGTAAGACGGCGTTCTGCGGGCCGCCCAGCCAGATCGGCTCGGCGATGGGCACCACCAATTGGGCCGACATCTTCAGCACTGTCGCCGGTGACCCGGACGCCGCCCATCAGCGCTACCTGGCCCATACCGGGCCGACTCCCCCGCCGCCGCCGGTGGAGAAGCCGTCCGACATCGGCGCGCCCACGCACACCAGCCTGCTGCGCCAGTTCTCCACGATCGCCCGACGCCAGCTGCGGCTGATCGTCTCCGACCGCGGTTACTTCGCCTTCCTGGCGATGCTGCCGTTCATCATGGGCGTGCTGTCCCTGTCGGTGCCCGGCACCGTCGGCTTCGGCGTGCCCAATCCGATGGGCGACGCACCCAACGAACCCGGCCAGATCCTGGTGCTGCTCAACGTCGGCGCCATCTTCATGGGGACCGCGCTGACGGTGCGCGATCTGATCGGCGAGCGGGCCATCTTCCGCCGGGAGCAGGCCGTGGGTCTGTCGACGACGGCCTACCTGCTGGCGAAGGTGTGCATCTACGCGGTCTTCGCGATCGTGCAGTCATCCATCGTCACCGCGATCACCGTCATGGGCAAGGGTGGGCCGACGCAGGGTTCGCTGACATTCCTGAGCCCGACGGCGGAGCTGTTCGTGGTGATGGCGGCGACCACGGTCACCGCCGCGATGGTGGGTCTGGCGCTGTCGGCGATGGCCAAATCCAACGAGCAGATCATGCCGCTGCTGGTGGTGGCGGTGATGAGCCAGCTGGTGTTCTCCGGCGGCATGATCCCGGTGACCGGCCGCATCGTGCTCGACCAACTGTCCTGGATCACTCCTGCCCGGTGGGGTTTCGCGGCGTCGGCCTCGACGATCGACCTGATCAAGCTGGTGCCCGGGCCGCTGACCCCAAGGACCGGCATTGGGAGCACACCGCGGGCGCGTGGTGGTTCGACATGGCGATGCTGGGTGCGCTGTGCGTGGGGTATCTGTCGTTCGTGCGCTGGAAGATCCGGCTGAAGGCCGCGGGGTGACGATGCGGGAGCGCAGCGAGCGCTGAGGAACCCCGCCATTGCACGCCGCGGGGTGACGATGCGGGAGCGCAGCGAGCGCTGAGGAACCCCGCCATACAACGCCGCGGGGTGACGATGCGGGAGCGCAGCGAGCGCTGAGGAACCCCGCCATCGCACGCCGCGGGGTGACGATGCGGGAGCGCAGCGAGCGCTGAGCGCCGGTTTCCGCGCTGAAATCGGCGGGATCACCGTAGTTCGCGTCGGGGTTGGGTTCCGTTCATCCGGTGTCCATAGCGTGCGGCGCATGACGATGAGGACGGCGGCTCTGGCCGCGGCAGCGGTAAGCCTTTCGATCGCGCTGGCCCCGACCGCAGCGGCCGATCCGAGCGTGGACACCTTCGGCGGGTGGAACCACCTGGTCGACAACGACGGCGCGGTCATCACGGTGTGGAAGATCAGCGATCTCAAGCCCAGCACCGACACCATCCCCGGTTACCCGCTGGCCGGCCGGCTGTGGGAGGCCACCGCGGCCGTGCGCGCCGCCAAGGGCACCGTGACGCCGATCATCCCGGACTTCAACGCGCGTGCCGCCGGTGGCGCCAACTACCCGGTGCTGTGGCAGGCCGCGAGCGCCGACGGCATCAGCGGTGCGACCATCCCGCAGGGTGTGAAGTCCAGCGGCAAGCTGTATTTCGACGTGACCGGCCCGGCTCCGACCCAGGTGGTCTACAACAACGGCGTGGCCGACCTGCTGGTCTGGAAGTAGCCGAGTCTCACCGCACCAGCGCGTCCTGGACCTCGTTGCTCTCCTGGGCGGCGGCAGGCGCCGGCCAGGGTTGCGGACGTGGCCGCTGACGGACCCGCTGCGGCCACCAGAACCAGCGTCCGAGCAGCGCGGCGATCGACGGTGTCATCAGCGACCGGACCACCACGGTGTCGAACAGTAGGCCCAGGCCGATCGTCGTCCCGACCTGCCCGATCACGATCAGGCTGCTGACCGCCATCGAGCCCATGGTGAAGGCGAACACCAGGCCCGCGGCGGTGACCACGGATCCGGTACCCACCATGGCACGGATGATCCCGGTGTTCAGGCCCGATCCGATCTCCTCCTTCATCCGCGACACCAGCAGGAGGTTGTAGTCGGCGCCGACCGCAAGCAGCACGATCACCGACATCGGCAGCACCATCCAGTGCAACGGGAGCCCGATCAGGTGCTGCCACAACAACACTGACAGACCGAACGACGCGGCCAGGCTGAGCACCACGGTGCCGACGATGACGGCGGCGGCGACCACGGCCCGGGTGAGGATCACCATGATGACGAAGATCAGGATCAACGCGGCGATCGCGGCGATGATGAGGTCGTAGTCGGCGCCCTGCTGCATGTCGTTGTACATGGCCGCGCTGCCGCCCAGGTAGATCGTGGCTCCCTCCAGCGGAGTTCCCTTGATCGCGTCGGCAGCGGCGATCTTGAGCGGCTCGATGCGGGCGGTGCCCTCCTCGGTCAGGGGATCACCCTGGTGGATGATGGTGAACCGGACGGCATGCCCGTCGGGTGACAGGAACAGCTTGATGCCGCGCTTGAAGTCCTCGTTGTCGAAGGCCTCGGGAGGCAGGTAGAACGAGTCGTCGTTCTTGGCCGCATCGAAGGCCTGCCCCATCGCCGTGGCGTTCTCCAGTTGCGCCATGTTCTGGTCCTGCTGAGCCTTCTGCACCTGATACTGGTTGAGCATCAACTGCTTCTGGGTCTTCATCGACTGGATCATCGGCGGCATGATGGCCACCATCTGTCCGGTCAGATCCGACATCCGGCGCAGGTCGGGCACGATGTCCTGGAAATCGTCGGACATCGTCGAGATCCCGTCCAGGGAGTCGAAGACCGAGCGCAGCGACCAGCACATCGGGATGTCGAAACAGTGTGGCTCCCAATAGAAGTAGTTCCGTATCGGCCGGAACTGGTCGTCGAAGTCGGCGAGGTGGTCGCGCACCGTGGCGATGTCGTCGGAGGTGACGGTCATCTTGTCCGACATACTCCGGGTGACCTCGGCGAGCTGCTGGGTGATGCCCTGCATCTTGGTCATCGAGTCGATGCTGACCTGCATCTCGTCGGCCTGCTTCAAGATGTTGGAGATGAGCGACTGCTGGTAGTCGTTGTTCATCAGCTGACCAGTGCCGTTCTGGCCCAGCGAATACGGGATCGTCGAGTGCTCGATGGGCTTGCCCTCGGGCCGGGTGATGGTCTGCACCTGGGCGATCCCGTGCACCCGGGCCAGTGCCTTGGCGATCTTGTCGATCACCAGGAAGTCGGCTGGATTACGCAGGTCATGGTCGGCTTCGACCATCAACAGGTCCGGGTTCATCTTGGCGCGGGAGAAATGCCGCTCGGCCGCGGCGTAGCCGACGTTGGCCGATACCGTGTCGGGCAGATAGATGCGGTCGTTGTAGGTGGTGTGGTAGCCGGGCAGGGTGAGCAGTCCCACCAGTGACACCGCGATGGCGCACACCAGAATGGCGCCCGGCCAGCGGACGGTGGCTGTTCCGACCCGATGCCACAGCTTCTGCTTGCCAATGCCTTTGGGCTCCAACACCCGGCCGAATCGGCTGCACACCGAGATCACCGCCGGACCCAGCGTCAGCGCCGAGGCCACCACGATGACCATGCCGGAGGCCAGCGGGATACCCATCGTCTGGAAGTAGGGCAGCCGGGTGAAGTGCAGGCAGAAGGTCGCGCCGGCGATGGTGAGGCCGGAGGCCAACACCACGTGCGCGGTGCCGTGGAACATGGTGTAGTAGGCCGACTCTCGGTCTTCACCCGAACGCCGGGCCTCCTGGTATCTGCCGATGAGGAAGATCGCGTAGTCCGTCGCGGCCGCGATCGCCAGGGTGACCACCATGTTGGTCGCGAACGTCGTGAGTCCGAAGACGTTGTGATAGCCCAGGAACGCGACCAGGCCGCGTGCGCCGGACAGTCCGAGCACCACCATCACCAGCACGATCAGGGTGGTGATGACCGACCGGTAGACGATCAGCAGCATGAGGGTGATGACGCCGAAGGTGACCAGCTCGATCAGTTGCATGCTCTTGTCACCGACCTCGTTCTGGTCGGTGGTGGTGGCGGCGGGCCCGGTGACATAGGCCTTCACCCCTGGCGGAGCCGGGGTTTCGCTGGCGATCTTGCGCACGGCGTCCACCGACTCGTTGGCCAGCGTCTCACCCTGGTCGCCGGCGATGTACACCTGCACGTAGGCGGCCTTGTTGTCGGCGCTCTGAGCGGCCGCCGCGGTGAACGTGTCACCCCAGAAGTCCTGGACGTGCTGGATGTGAGTGGTGTCGGCGCGCAGTTCCCGCACCATCTGGTCGTAGAACTCGTGAGCCGGGGCGCCCAGTGGCTGGTCCCCCTCGATGACCAGCATCACCGAACTGCTGGTGTCGTACTCCTTGAAGACCTGTCCGACCCGTTTGGTCGCGATCAGTGACGGTGCGTCGTTGGGGCTCATCGACACCGCGCGGAGCTTTCCGACATCCTCCAGTGTGGGCACCACGGTGCTGAGCACGACGATCAGCGCGATCCACCCCAGGATGATCGGAACCGCGAACGTCCTGATGAACCTGGGGATCCGCGGACGCGCCCGGTGCCGGGCACTGGCGATGGCGTCGGTGGGCGCATCGTCGATGTCAGTGCTCATGCCGACTTCACCAAGCAGAAGGTTTCGGCGTTCACGCCCGTTGCGGTCCTTTCGTCCTTGACCACGTCATCGACGGTGATGCGGCATCCGATGCTGTCGCCGTCGCCTTGAGCCAAGATGTTGGGCGATGCCGAGGGATCGGTCGTGCTCAGCGTCAACGACCAGGGCAATGACACGCTCCCGGCCCGCTGCGGAATGCCGGCCAGATCCAGGTAGTTGACCACCGCCGTGCCCGAGCCGAACACCTCGTAGGTCACCACCTTGGGATTGAAATCGGCGGCACTGTCGGAGCTTTTCGGCGTGACGACAACGGGGTTCGAGCCGAAGACCGCCCTCGCGTTCTTCACCGCGGCCACGCCCACCGCGACCACGACGATCACGAGTGCCGGGATCCACACCCGCCCGAGAACCCGCGTCATCGCGAATCCACCGCGGACACAACGGCTCCCACAGTCGGCGTGCTACCGACACAATTCATCTGTCTGGCCCTTCGGCGGGGAACGGCCGCGGAGTCGGCGACCGGAGCAGTGCTACGAAGTCAAAACCTAACCACAGAAACGGATGGAGTCAATCCACTTAGTTTGTGTCGGTCGTTACACTCACTGGGTGACACCCGACTCGGCGGCCGACCGTCCGTTGCGCAAGGACGCGCAGCGTAACCGGCAGCGCATCATCGACGCGGCCCGCGACCTGTTCGCGCAGAAGGGCCTGGAGCCCAATCTGAACGACGTCGCGCATCACGCGGGCGTGGGCGTGGGCACCGTCTACCGCCGCTTCGCCACCAAAGAGGAACTCTTGGAGGCCATCTTCGAGGACGGCCTCAAGCAGTTGACCTGCTACGCGGAAACCGGTCTGCAACATGAGGATTCATGGGAAGGGTTCGTCTGGTTCGTCGAGCAGATGTGCCAGGTGACGGCAAGCGACCGCGGCTTGCGCGAAGTGGCCTTCAGCAAGTGCTACGCCGGCGCCCGGGTGAACGCCGCGCAGGAGAGCCTGGTCCCGACCCTGACCGCACTCGTCGAACGGGCGCAGGCTGACGGGCATCTGCGGCCCGGGCTGGCGGCCGCGGACATGCCTCTCATCGGACTGCTGGCCGGCACGGTGAGCGAGTTCGCCGGCGGCGTCGACTCCGGGCTGTGGCGACGCTATGTGGCGCTGCTGATCGAGGGCATGCGCCGCCGCCCCGGCCAGCCGGAGCTTCCGGTCGAGGCACTCAGTGAGGTGGAGCTCGATGCCGCGATGCACACGTGGGAGCCCGCCGGGAGCCCAGGAAAACTCACTGCCCGCTGACGTCGAGGCCGTGCGCGGCGGCGAAGGCCAGCGCCTGCGCGATGTCGATCCGCGCGCCCCGGCACGCTGCGGTGGTCCACAGCGTGGCGTCGATGCGCGCCCCGCGCAGATCCGCCTGCTCCAGTCGTAGCCCGTTGGTGCGCGCCCCACTCAAGTCGGCCCCCGCAGCACGGCCTTGCGCAGGTCCGCCTCCACCAGGGAGGTCTCCCGCAACCGGCAGCCGGACAGGTCCACCCCGCGCAGGTCGGCACCGCCGAGCACCGCCAGCGTGAAATCGACCTCGTCGCAGACGATCGGGCGAAGCCGGCAGTTCTCGAATGTGGAACCGAGCACGCTGCAGTTGCGGAACGTGCTGTGCCACAGCGTGGTCCGCAGAAAGCGGCAGTTGCGAAACGCCGAGCCGAGGTGGTGGGACTCGGAGAGATTCGCGCCGCCGAAGTCGCATTCGGTGAACACCACCCGCTCGGTGTGCAGGCCGGACAGGTCCTCGTCCTGGAAGTCCTGGCCGACGACTTCACGGTCGATCCAGTGTTGCCCCGGCTGCACTAGGAGCTGCTCGGCGACAGGCTCGCCAGGGCGTACTCGCTGATCGCGATTAACGCATCGGTCGCCGACTTGCGGTCCCTGGCGTCGACGGCGATCACCGGCGTGGACTCGGGCAGGGTGAGCGCACGGCGTACTTCATCGGCCGGATATCTTGGGCCGCCGTCGAATTCGTTGATCGCGACCAGGAACGGAAGCTTGCGGTGCTCGAAGAAGTCGACGGCGGGGAAACTGTCCTGCAGTCGGCGGACGTCGACGAGGATGATCGCCCCGATGGCACCGCGCACCAGGTCGTCCCACATGAACCAGAACCGGCGCTGGCCCGGCGTGCCGAACAGGTAGAGCACCAGGTCGCGGTCCAGGGTGATCCGGCCGAAGTCCATCGCCACCGTCGTCGTCGACTTGCCGGGGGTGGCGTCCAGAGCGTCGACCGCGGCGGACGCATCGGTGACCATCGCCTCGGTACGTAGCGGCATGATCTCCGACACCGCTGCGACGAATGTCGTTTTCCCGGCGCCGAACCCGCCCGCGATGACGATCTTCGTCGAGGCGGAGTCGCGCCTCTCAGAGGGCTCGTAGGCCACGCAGGGTCCTTCCTATCAGGTCGCGGCGCTCGTCGTCGGTCGAGCGGTCGGTCAAAGTGGTCTGTACCCGAAGATAGCCCGCCGTCACCAGGTCGCCGACCAGGACGCGCGCGACACCCAGCGGCAGTTCCAACTGTGCCGAGATCTCGGCCACCGAGGGACTGTCTGTGCACAGCCGGCAGATCTGGCCACGCAGGTCGCCGGACGGCCAGTGCTGGCCCAGCGCCGGCTGCAGCGTCTGGATGGGCGCCTCGACGGGCAGGTCGACGGTGGTGTCGGTGCGCCCGGCGGTCAGCGTGTAGGGGCGGACCAGGTTCGCCTCATCGGCTGGTGACGGCTCCGGGGTGTCCATGACGGCTCACGACGGTTGCGGCGCACGGCGCGACGAGGAGACGACGGTGCCCACCCGCTCCACCAAAATGGCCATCTCGTAACCGATCTGGCCGATGTCACAGCTGGGTGCGGCCAGGGTGGCCAGATGCGACCCGTCCCCCACCCGCATGACAAACAGGTAGCCTCCCGCCATTTCCACCACCGATTGCAGCACCTGGCCGCCCTCGAAGAGCTGGGCGGCCCCGGCGGCCAGACTGGCCAGCCCGGAGGTGACCGCGGCGAGCTGTTCGGCGCGGTCGCGCGGCAGCTGCTCGCTGGCCGCGATGAGCAGGCCGTCGACCGACACCAGCACGGCGTGCGAGACACCGGGCACGTCGCGGGCGAAGTTGGACACCAACCAGTCCAGCGAGCCGTTCTGCGGGCGTGGCGGGTGGGTCATTCGTGATCTCGTCCGTTCTCTGGGGAGCCGGCCTGGCTGGTCGAGCGGGCGGCCCGCACACCGCCGAAGTGGCTGCTGAAGGAGGCCCGCACGGCGTTCGGGTCGCGCCGTGGGAGTTCGGCGGCCGGTGCCGGCTGAGCGGGGTCGGCGGCGCCGGGCACCAGCCGGGCACCGGGTTCGCGGACCGGCAGGCCGTGTTCGGTATGCGCCTGCACCGCCACGTTGTCCACCTCGGCGGCGGCGGCCCAACCGTTGTCCCACACCGACTTCCAGTCCTGGGGCACCGCCAGTGTGTGCGGGTCGACCAGGAACTCCGAGAGCATCTTCTGATAGATGAAGTCGGTGTCGGTGTCCTCATAGGTATCGCCGGCGCCGGGTGCCGACAGGTCGGCGGCGAGCACGTCCATATCGCTGATGTCGATGCCCTCCTCGCGCGCCTCGTCGGCACGGGCCCGGGAGGCGAAGAACGATGAGGTGTCCGACGGCCGGTCATGGGCGCTGGCTGGGTCACCGGCCTCGGCCCCGGCGAACCATGGCGAGGGTTGCGGCTCGGGTTCGGGTTCCGGTTGGGCGGTGGGCGTCCCGGTGATGCCGCTGGATCCCGGTGCGCGTCGCGGCAGACCGGCTTGTCCGGCGGCAGCGGGCTGGCCCTGCTCGACCGGTACCGCGAATCTGCCGGCCTGCGCGTCGTCGGTGTCGCCGGGGCCGGGGGCGGCGTCGCCGTAACGCCGGGCGTCGGTTCCGATGGGTTCGCCGTGCTCGAGCAGCTGTGGCGGGATGTACAGCTCGGCGGTGGTCCCCGAGGACGGCTGGCCGGCGACGGCGTTGCGCAGCCGCACCTGCATGCCGTGCATGTGCGCCAGCCGCCCCACCACGAACAGTCCCATGTGGCGGGTGTTGTCCGGGCTGACCTCCCCGCCGGCGTGCAGCCGCATGTTGGCGATCCGCAGATCGCTGTCGGTCATGCCGATGCCGTCGTCGTGCACCTCGATGACCACCCCGGCATTGCTGGTGTGCACCGCGCTGACCCGCACCGGCGAGATGGGCGGTGAATAGCGCAGCGCGTTGTCGATCAGTTCGGCCAGCATGTGCACCGCGTCACCGGAGATCCGGCCGATGAGTGCGGAGTCCGGCAGCTCGGCGATGTCCACCCGCTTGTAGTCCTCGACCTCGGCCACCGCGGCGTTGACCGCACTGGCCAGCGGCAGCGAGTCGCGCTGGTCGCGCGAGACCTGCGCGCCGGCCAGCACCAGCAGGTTCGCCCCGATGCGCCGCATCCGGGTAGCCAGGTGATCGAGCCGGAACAGGCTTTCCAGCCGTTCGGGATCCTCCTCGTTGCGCTCCAGCCGGTCGATCAGCGACAGCTGCTGGTCGACCAGCGAACGGTTGCGCCGCGACATCGTCTCGAACATCTCGTTGATCAGCGACCGCAGCCGGGCCTCGTCACCGGCCAGCAGCAGCGCCTGGGTGTGCAGTTCGTCGACGGCGTGGGCGACCTGCCCGATCTCCTCGGTGGTGTAGACCGGCAGCGGTTCGGGTTCGCGTTCGTCACCGGCCCGCACCCGGGCGATACCCCGTTCCAGGTCGGTGTGCGCTACCCGCAGGGCGCTGTCCCGCAGCGTGCGCAGCGGACGGATCAGCGATCGCGCCACCAGATAGACCACGACGAGGGTGACGACGAAGGCGGCCAGCACCAGCAGCGCGTCGCGGACCACCGCGGCGCGCCGGTCGCTGGCCTGCTGCGACACCGATGCGGTGATCTCGGCCGTGGTGTCCTTGATGACCTCACCGGCGATGGTGTCGGTGGCCTGCAGCGACTGGCGCAGGTCGAGGTTGCCGACCAGGGCGGCGTCCGGGTTGGACATGATGCTCATCCGGCGGACCATCTCGCCTTGGAGCACCTTGGCGTCCGGGGAGCCGACGCCGAGCACCTGGCTCATCCCGAACAGCGTCGACGGCTCGGTGCCGGCCAGGGTGATCATCGAGGTCCGCAGTTCGGGCTCGGGTAGCTCGCCACCCTGTTCGACGAGCAGTTGCTGCATGAACATCTGTCCGCGGGCGCCGACCGCCCGGCTCAGGCCCTGGGCTTGGGCGCGCAGCTTCTCGTCGTCGAGCCGCACCGATCCGTTGATGGCGTCCTCGGCGGTCAGCAGGATCGGGGCGTAGGTGGTGATCCGCTCGCGCAACCCGATCGCGTTAGTCGAGACCGCGCCAACCAGCTTCTGGCCGCCGGAGAGCAGGTTGCTCACCCCGGTGCGGACGTCGGGGGCGACGTCGGTGCCGTTCAGCTTCTTCTGCAGCGCCGCCCTGCTGCTGTCGAAGGTGTTGCCGGCCGACCGGGTGTCGCCGCCGGCGGAGTAGGCCAGCAGCACGCCCTCGAGCGCGCCGGTGTAGTTCTCGATGGCCGGGATCATCTCGACCCGGTCGGCAGCCAGCTGCAGGTCCCGCGCGGAGTTCACCTCGTCCCAGATGCGGGCACCACCGAAGGCCAGCGCCAGCGCGAGCGGGAGGGCGACGATCGCAAAAACTTTGCCGCGCACCGGCCAGTTGCGCAGCGACCACCGCGACGGCCGCTTGCCAGGCTGTGCCTTCGGCTGCCGCGGGTCGGGCTGCTGCGCCCCGTCCGGGGCGGCGGACATGGTCACCGGCCCACGGCCGGGCCACCGACCGCCACGCTGAAATTCAGTGTTCTCGCCTGCTTCATCCGGACTTCCTGGTCTTCGCCACCCGTGTTGGCCACAACGGGGCTGCGAATTACCCCTGGCAATTTCGTCGAGTATGACAGCGATTGTCTCCCATCTCCAGAGTCGTTACTGAACAGAGAGATACCGGCGGGCCGGGCCCATTTCCCCGAACCGGGTGCCGAGCAAATTGTGCTGCGGCGCAACTGAGATCATCGACCGATGTTCCGGGTGATGTTCAATTCGCCGCGTATCGCACCTAACACCGGCAACGCAATCCGGATGGTGGCGGCCACCGGTTGCGAACTGCATCTAGTGCAGCCGCTGGGTTTCGACCTGTCCGAACCGAAGCTGCGCCGGGCCGGACTGGACTACCACGACCTGGCTTCGGTGACGGTGCACCCCAGCCTCGAGCAGGCGTGGGTGGCGGTCGCCGGCGCGCGGGTGTTCGCGTTCACCGCACACGCGCAGCGGTCGTATGCCGACATCGCCTACCAGGCGGGTGATGTCCTGCTGTTCGGGCCGGAGCCCACCGGCCTCGACGAGACGACGCTGGCCGACCCGCACATCACCGAGCGGGTGCGGATCCCGATGCTGGCGGGCCGTCGTTCACTGAACCTGTCCAACGCCGCGGCGGTGGCCGCCTACGAGGCGTGGCGACAGCACGGGTTCCGCGGCGGGAACTGACTCAACAGCGAGTGTCACCAGCCGTCCCAGTGGGTGAGCTGCTCGGCGGGCAGCCGATGGGCCGGCTTGAAGTTGGTGCCCTTGGTGTAGGCGATCGGGAACAGCCCGCCCTGGGCGTAGTGCTGGAAGGGGATGCCCAGCAGTTCGGCGGCCTGCTTCTCACCCTCGCCGATCAGGTGCAACGTGGTCCAGGCCGAGCCCAGTCCGCGCGAGCGCAGGGCGAGCATGAAGCTCCACACCGCGGGCAGCAGCGAACCCCAGTACGAGGCCTGCATGCCGGCATCGGCGCCTTCCGGGCGACCCTCCAGGCACGGGATCATCAACACCGGGGCCTTCTCCATGTTCTCGTTGAGGTAGGCCGCCGAACTCCGCACCGCTTCCTGCTGCTGGTCGCGGATGTCACCGCGCACCGGGCTGGGCAGGTTCAGGTACGGGGTGGCGTTGGCGCGGTAGATGTCGGCCAGCGCCTTCTTCTTGTCGGGGTCCTCGACGAACACCCACTGCCAGCCCTGAGCATTGGATCCGGTGGGCGCCTGCAGCGCCAGGTCCAGACACTCCATCAGCACCTCGCGGGGCACCGGCCGGTCGAAGTCGAGCCGCTTGCGCACCGACCGGGTCGAGATCAGAAGTTCATCAACGGTCAGGTCGAGTGTCATGGGATGAGACTACATTCGGGCTCATGGCAACTGAACTGACTCCAGAGGTGGTCGATCGGCTCACCGGCGACGCCTACGGCTGGCTGACCACGGTGGCCAAGTCCGGCCAGCCCGTACCGAAATTGGTGTGGTTCTTCTTCGACGGCACCGACCTCATCGTCTATACCGAGCCGAGCTCGGCCAAGGTTCGCCACATCAAAGCCCATCCGCGGGTGAGCCTGAATCTCGATTCCGACGGCAACGGCGGCGGCATCATCGTCGTCGGTGGCACCGCCGCCGTCGACTCCGAGGATGCCGATCCCCGCGACGACTCCCCCTACTGGGCGAAATACGGTGCGCTGTCGGATCAATTCGGCCTCACCGAGTCGATGGGCGGCTACCACCTCAGGCTGCGGATCAGCATCGACAAGGTGTGGACGACACCGACGGAGTAGTGCTCGTCAGCGGTTCTCGCTCAGCGGCTTGAGCCGGATTCTTCCGCTTCGCTTCGCTCAGCGGCTTGAGCCGGATTCTTCCGCTTCGCTTCGCTCAGCGGCTTGAGCCGGATTCTTCCGCTTCGCTTCGCTCAGCGGCTTGAGCCGGATTCTTCCGCTTCGCTTCGCTCAGCGGAAATCCCGGGAGCGCGAACCCACCTTCAAGCTGATGTGACCCATCCGTTCGGCCACCACGGTGACCGCCCCGGTGGCGTTCTGCACCTGGCCGCGGATCAGCATGGCCACCGCGGTCTGCGCCAGTTTGCGATGACGGTTCCACACTCCCGGTGTGCACAGCACGTTCACCATGCCGGTCTCGTCCTCGATGTTCATGAACGTCACCCCTTGCGCGGTGGCCGGCCGCTGCCGGTGCGTCACTGCCCCGGCGATCAGCACCCGGCTGCCGTCGGGCACCTCCAAGAGCCGATCGGCCGGGATCACGCCCAGCGCGTCGAGGTCGGCGCGCAGGAACTGGGTCGGGTAACTGTCCGGCGAGATGCCGGTGGCCCACACATCGGCGGCGGCCAACTCCACCTCGGTCATGCCGGGCAGCGTCGGCACATTGGACGACGCCCCCACCCCGGGCAACCGGTCCGGCCGCTGGGTGGCCGCCGCCCCGGCCGCCCACAGCCCCTCGCGACGGGTGATGGAAAAACAGCCCAGCGCCCCCGCAGTGGCCAGCGCCTCAGTCTGCGGCACCGAAAGCTGCACGCGCCCAGTCAAATCCATCAATGACTCGTACGGTCCACCCGCGTCGCGCTCGTCGACGATGCGCTGGGCCAGATCGTCGCCGATGTGGCGCACCGCGCCCAGCCCCAGCCGTACGTCGAGTCCGGAGTTCTCCAGTGTCGGGTGCGCCAGGCTGGCATTAATATCCGGGCATCGGACAATAACCCCGTGCCGGCGCGCATCGGCGACCAACGACTGTGGCGAGTAGAAGCCCATCGGCTGGGCCCGCAACAGTGCGGCACAGAAAGCCGCCGGGTGGTGCAGCTTGAACCAGGACGAGTAGTACACCAGCGAGGCGAAGCTCAGCGAATGGCTCTCCGGGAAACCGAAATTGGCGAACGCCTCCAGTTTCTCGTAGATCCGGTCGGCCACCTCGCCGGTGATACCGTGCCGCCCCGCCATCCCGGCGTAGAACCGGTCACGCAACCGGCGCATCTTCTCGGTCGACCGCTTGGATCCCATGGCCCGGCGCAGCTGGTCGGCCTCGGCTGCCGAGAAACCCGCGCAGTCCACCGCCAGCTGCATGAGTTGCTCCTGGAACAGCGGCACCCCCAGCGTCTTTCGCAGTGCGGGTTCCATCGACGGATGGTCGTAGACCACCGGCTCGAGTCCGTTGCGGCGCTTGATGTAGGGATGCACCGAACCGCCCTGGATGGGCCCGGGGCGAATCAGGGCCACCTCCACCACCAGGTCGTAGAACACCCGCGGCTTCAACCGCGGCAGGGTGGCCATCTGAGCCCGGGACTCCACCTGGAACACCCCGACCGAATCGGCCTTCTGCAGCATCTCGTACACCGCCGGTTCGGCCAGGTCGAGGCGGGCCAGGTCGACCTCGATGCCCTTGTGTTCGGCCACCAGGTCGATGCAGTAGTGCAACGCCGAGAGCATGCCGAGGCCGAGCATGTCGAACTTGACCAAACCGATTGCCGCACAGTCATCTTTGTCCCACTGCAGTACGCTGCGATTTTCCATCCGGGCCCATTCCACCGGGCAGACGTCGGCGATCGGGCGGTCACAGATGACCATGCCACCGGAGTGGATGCCCATGTGTCGCGGCAGGTTCTTGATCTGCAGCGCCAGATCGATCACCGGCTCCGGGATGCCCTCCACATCAGGTGAATCGGACAGTCCGTTCCATCGGCTGATCTGCTTGCTCCAGGCGTCCTGTTGCCCCTGGGAGAAGCCGAGGGCGCGAGCCATGTCGCGCACCGAGCTCCGTCCCCGGTAGGTGATGACGTTGGCGACCTGGGCGGCGTAGTCCCGTCCGTACCGTGCGTAGACGTACTGGATGGCCTTTTCCCGAAGATCGGATTCGATGTCGATGTCGATGTCGGGTGGTCCGTCCCGGGCCGGGGACAGAAATCGTTCGAAGAGCAGCTCGTTGGCTACCGGATCGACAGCGGTCACCCCGAGGGCGTAGCACACCGCGGAGTTGGCCGCCGATCCGCGCCCCTGACACAGGATGTCGTTCTCCCGGCAGAACCGGGTGATGTCATGCACCACCAGGAAATAGCCTGGGAATTTCAGGGCGGTGATGATGTCGAGCTCGCGCTCGATCTGGGCGTAGGCCTCCGGCGCGGACGGGCGCGGCCCGTAGCGTTTGGCGGCGCCGACCATGACCAGCTCGCGCAACCAGCTGTCCTCGGTGTGCCCGTCGGGCACGTCGAAAGGGGGTAGCTGCGGGGCGATCAGGGCCAGTCCGAAAGCACACTGCTCACCGAGATCGGCTGCGGCGGTGACGGCTTCAGGGTGCTGACCGAACAACCGGGCCATCTCGTCACCGGATCGCAGATGCGAGCCCCCCACCGGGGCAAGCCAACCGGCGGCCTCATCCAGGGACTGACGGGCCCGAATCGCCCCCATCGCCATGGCCAGCCGGGCCCGACCCGGCTCGGCGAAATGTGCGGCGGTGGTGGCGACGACACCCACCCCGAATCGCGGGGCGAGGGCGGCCAGCGCGGCATTGCGCTCGTCATCGAGCGGATCACCATGGTGGGTGAGTTCGATACTGACCCGGTCGCGCCCGAACCGGTCCACCAGATCGGCCAGAGCCCGCGCCGCCGCCTGCGGCCCTCCTTCGGAAAAGGCTTGCCGGACATGACCTTTGCGACAACCGGTGAGGATGTGCCAGTGCCCGCCCGCCGCTTCGGTCAAGGCGTCGTAGTCGTAGTGCGGCTTACCCTTCTCGCCGCCGGCCAGGTGGGCGGCAGACAACTGTCGAGACAGCCTGCGGTAACCCTCCGGGCCGCGGGCCAGCACCAGCAGATGCGGACCGGGCGGGTCGGGCAGCTCGGTGCGCGCGGTGTTGCTCAGCGACAGCTCGGCGCCGAACACGGTGGGCATGTCGAGTTCGGCGGCCGCCTCCGCGAAGCGCACCACACCGTAGAGACCGTCGTGATCGGTCAGCGCGATCGCGCGCAGGTCCAGCCGCGCGGCCTCCTCGACGAGCTCTTCGGGGTGCTGGCCCCGTCGAGAAAGCTGTAGGCCGAATGCGCGTGCAGCTCGGCGTAGGGCACGCTCGAGCGCAACGGCCGGTCACCGGCCGGTTCGTAGGGTTCGCGGCGACGCGACCAGGCCGGACTGTCCCCACCGTCGGCGTGCGGCTCTCCCAGGCCATGATGTCGCCGGCCGGGCGGCTCCAGCGACAGACCGGACCGGCGCGGCTTGCCGTTGAGCACGCGCTCCATCTCGCCCCAGCTCGGCGGTCCGTTGAACCAGCTCACTGTCGCCAGCTTAATCGAACATGTGTTCTACCGGGAGACCGGCCGGGAACAAAGCGACGAAGATGGGAGTCGCAATGACGTCTGCCCTTCTCAAGCTATAGCGCACCGGGGGGCTTGCGGCAAGACCCGGTTGGTGGCGCAAACTCGCTGATCGGACCGAAGAAGACGAGTGGAAATGAGGGGCATGACCAACGACGCGCACGACCACGAACTGGCGTCCGAGCGCGAATATCTCGCCGATCTCTACGACCGGCTCGATGCCAAGCGCGCGCGGGTCAAAGCCCAGTACCGCGCCGCACTCGGTGGCCCGATCGACGTCCAGGACGGCGGAACCCTGGTGGCCAGGGACGCCGAGGTGCGTGCGCTGGCGCAATCCGCGGCACGATTGGACGTCGCCGATCAGGGGCTGTGCTTCGGGCGGCTGGACGCCCTTTCGGGCGAACGGCTCTACGTCGGCCGCCTCGGCCTCTTCGATGAGCACAACGACCACGAGCCGCTGCTGATCGACTGGCGGGCACCGGCGGCCCGCGCGTTCTACGTCGCCACCGGCGCCAGGCCGGAGGGGATGCGTCGGCGCCGCCAGTTCCACTCGCTGGGGCGCCGACTCATCGATTTCACCGACGAGGTGTTTGGCCGCCCCGACCCCGACTCCGGTGACGCCAGCCCGCTCAACAGCGACGCGGCTCTGCTGGCAGCGGTCAACGCCCCCCGCGGCGGCGGCATGCGCGACATCGTGGCCACCATTCAGGCCGAGCAGGACGAGATCATCCGGCTCGATCACCCGGGCGTGCTGGTGATCGAGGGCGGGCCCGGCACCGGAAAGACCGTGGTGGCCCTGCACCGGGTCGCCTACCTGCTCTACACGCAACGCCAGCGGATCGAACGGCACGGGGTGCTCGTCGTCGGACCCAACCAGGCGTTCATGAACCACATCGGCCGTGTGCTGCCCTCACTGGGCGAGTCAGAGGTGGTGTTCATGACGGTCGGCGACCTGCTTCCCGGACTGAACGTCACGGCCGAAGATTCCCCAGAAGTGGCCCACATCAAGGGATCCCGCGCGATGCTCGACGTGCTGGCGGCGGCGATCGCGGACCGCCAACGGGTGCCCGAGCACCCGTTGGAGATCCCACTGGGCGATGTCACGATGCAGATCGCCGCCGACACCGCTGCGTGGGCCATCGACGAGGCGCGTGCGAGCGGACTGCCGCACAATGCGGCTCGCGCGGTGTTCCGGGACATCGTCACCTACGTACTGACCGAGCGCGGAATCGCCCGAATCGGCCGCGGTTGGCTGACCCGCGACAATCGCGATGCCTGGGAGAAGGTGCGGGCGGACCTGCTCACCGACCTGGAAGACAACGAGCGGTTCCTGGCGGCCCTGGATCAACTCTGGCCGGTCCTCGAGCCGCAAGATCTGCTGGCCGAGTTGTACACCTCGCCCGAGCGGTTACGCGCCGCCGGCGCCGACCCGAGCTTGTGGCGGGAAGTCGGTACAGCCTGGACGATCTCGGATGTGCCGTTGCTCGACGAATTGGTCGACCTGCTGGGCCGCGACAAGCAGGCAGACGCTGCCGCCGAACAAGCGCGCAGAGACGAAACAGTCTATGCCGCAGGTGTTTTAGAGAATATGGTTGCGCACGAGGATCTGATGGACGACGAGGACCGTCTGCTCGCGCAGGACTTGATCGATGCCGAGGAACTCGCCGAGCGCTTCACCGAACGCGACTACCGGGATCTGGCCGAACGCGCCGCCGCCGACCGGGACTGGACCTACCGTCACGTCGTGGTCGACGAGGCCCAGGAGCTCTCGGAGATGGACTGGCGGGTGCTGATGCGGCGCTGCCCGAGCCGGTCGTTCACGGTGGTCGGCGACCTCGCACAGCGCCGGTCGATGGCGGGGGCGACCTCCTGGGCCGAGATGCTGGAGCCGTATGTGCCCGGCCGCTGGGTCTACCGGTCGCTGTCGGTGAACTACCGCACCCCGGCCGAGATCATGGCCGTCGCCGCCGCCGTGCTGGCCGAGTTCGCTCCCGACGTCCGCCCCCCGGAGTCGGTGCGCGCCTGCGGTGTCCAGCCGTGGTCACGCCGGGTCGCCGCCGGGGACCTGCCCGCCGCCATCGAGGAGTTCGTCGCGGCGGAGGCGGGACGCGAGGGCACCAGCGTGGTGATCGGGCCGCCGGACATTGCCGGCGTCGTCGCGCCGTCGGAGACCAAGGGCCTCGAGTTCGACGCGGTGCTGGTGGTGGAGCCGGACCGCATCCTCGCCGACGGCCCGCGCGGGGCGGCCGAGCTCTACGTGGCCCTCACCCGCGCCACCCAGCGGTTGGGGGTGTTGCATCAGCATCCGCTGCCCGCCGCGCTGTCCGGGCTTGCGGCGCGATGAGTTCCGGGCGTCCGGGCAGTCAACATCCCTGAGAACCCCCGACTGCATCACCGACGGAAGGAGCCCGGATGTCCGCCTTGCCACCCGTGGTCGACCAGCAGACCTGGCGCACCGCACTCGACGACCTGCGCACGCGGGAGAAAGCCGCCACCCGTGAACTCGACGCCATCGCCGCCCAGCGGCGCAGGCTGCCGATGGTGCGGATGCCCGACTACACCCTGATCGGGCCGCAGGGGCCGGTCCGGCTGGCCGACGTGTTCGAGGGACGCAACCAGCTGATCGTCTACAACCACATGTGGACCGACGGCGAGCAATGGCAGTGTCCCGGCTGCACCGGATTCACCTCGCAGTTCACCCGGCTGGAATTCCTGGACCACTACGACGCGCGGTTCGTCATCGTCACCAACGGGCCCATCGAGGAAGCCTTGGCCTACAAGGCGAAGGTCGGCAACAAGATGGACTGGTATTCGTCGTCGCAGAGCTCGTTCGGCGCCGACGTCGATGCCGCCCCCGGCGACGGATTCGCGGTGAACGTCTTCTTGCGGGACGGCGACGGGCAGGTGTACCGGACATGGCACACCAATGGCCGTGGCACCGAACAACTTAGCCACTCATTCGCCCTCATCGACGTGCTTCCATGGGGTCGCCAGGAAGAATGGCAGGACTCCCCGGACGGCTGGCCGCAGCATCCGACGTATTCCGGTTGGGCCGACTCGCCCGAGATCGCACGGCGCTACGGCGAAGGTCCTACGCTGCACACGTGAGCACACCTGGCGACCTGCCGACCCATCCCGCCGAACCACACCACGGGGCTATCGGCAGCAAACTGAACTGGCTGCGAGCCGGCGTGCTCGGCGCCAACGACGGGATCGTGTCGACGGCGGGCATCGTCGTCGGCGTGGCCGCGGCGACCGCCGAACGGGGGCCGATCTTCACGGCCGGTATCGCCGCCCTGGCCGCCGGCGCACTGTCGATGGCCGTCGGCGAGTACGTCTCGGTGAGCACCCAGCGCGACACCGAGAAGGCCATGCTCAGCAAGGAGCGCCGCGAGCTGGACACCCAGCCGGCGGAGGAACTCGAAGAGCTCGCGGCGCTCTACGAGGCCAAGGGGCTGTCCCCCGCGACAGCACGCACCGTCGCCGAGGAGCTCACCGACCACGACGCGTTCGCCGCGCACGTGGACATCGAACTGCGCATCGACCCCGAGGAACTGACCAACCCGTGGCAGGCCGCATTCTCGTCGGCTGTCGCGTTCACCGTCGGAGCGGTGCTGCCGCTGCTGGCCATCCTGCTGCCGCCGCCGTCGATGCGGGTGCCGGTCACGTTCGTCGCCGTGCTGCTCGCACTGGCGGTCACCGGGTGGATCAGTGCGCGCCTCGGCGGAGCCGGCCCGCGCCGGGCGATCTACCGGGTGGTCATCGGCGGTGCACTGGCCATGGCCGTCACCTTCGGTATCGGCCACCTCGTCGGCGGCGTTGTCGGTTAACTCAGTGGGTTAGCCCGGTCGGCTAGACGTAATCGGCCGAGCCGTCGTCGAGGACGACGCGGGCGCCGGCGCCGTCGGGGCCGCTGGCCTCGGTGCGGTAGACCGCCCGGCCCGGCTCGGTGCGCCAGATCGACGTCGTCAGTGTCTCGCCCGGAAACACCGGAGCCGAGAACCGCGCCCGCACGGCGGTGAGCTTCGAGGCGTCGTTGCCGGCGAGTTCGGCCAGCAGGGCCCGCCCGGCGAAGCCATATGTGCATAACCCGTGCAGGATCGGCCGGTCGAAGCCGGCCATCTCACGGGCGAACCACGGGTCGCTGTGCAACGGGTTGCGGTCGCCGGAGAGCCGATAGATCAACGCCTGGTCGTCCCGGGTCGGCATGGCGATCCGAGCGTCGGGTTCCCGGTCGGGGAACTCCGGAGCCGCCGGGCGCTGACCCGGCTCGCCACCGAAGCCACCGGCGCCGCGGATCACCGCGGTGGACAGCGTCTCGGCGATCAGCTCGCCGCTGGCCGGGTCGGTGCCGCGGCCGCGCATCACGATGATCGCGTTCTTGCCCTCACCCTTGTCCTGGATGTCGACGACCTCGGAACTCACCGCCAGCGCACCGGAAGCCGGCAGCGGCGCGTGCAGCCGGATCTCCTGCGAACCGTGCAGCAGCATGCCCCAGTTGAACGAGCCGACCTTGCCGACGGCCCCGAAGGCCGGGCAGCAGATGACGGCGAAGGTCGGCAGCACCTGCTGGGGGATGTCGTGGCTGTTGTCGGTGGTGTAGGCCAGGTCGTCGGTGCCCGCGCCCACGCCGAGCGCGTAGAGCATCGTGTCGCGGTCGGTCCACTGGTAGGGCTGTGGTTCGGTGACCGCTCCGATTGCTGTGGGGTCGATGGCCATTGCCGCACTCCTGGAAGTCGTGGATGGGAATTCCATCGTCGCACTGCGGACAATCTCACCCGCCGCGGCGGTGGACAAGGCACGCTATGCCCATGCATCTTTCCCGCGCCAGGACTCTCGTCGCAGCGATCGCCGCTCTTCTCGCGGTGGTCCTGCTCGCCGCCTGTGGCTCGCCGGCGCCGAAGGAACGGTCGATCACGTTGACGTTCATCCGGCACGGCGAGTCAGCGGCCAACTCCACCGGTGTGATCGACACGTCGGTGCCGGGGCCGTCGCTGACACCGACCGGGGAGCAGCAGGCCTCGGCGCTGGCCAATCGGCTCAAGAGCAATGACTACGACGGTGTCTACGCCTCGGAGATGGTCCGCACCCAGCAGACCGCCGCGCCGATGGCCAAGGCGCTCGGTGAACAGGTCACCGTGTTGCCCGGGCTCAACGAGATCCCGGCGGGCTGGTTCAACGGCGCCAACGTCGACAGCGCGGCGGCGACCTACATGGTGGCCCCGGCCGACTGGTTGCGCGGCAACACCAGCTTCACCATTCCCGGATCGATCAGCGGCACCGAGTTCAACGGGCAGTTCACCGGGGCGGTGCAGCGCATGTACGAAAGCGGCGACAACAAGCCGGTCGCCTTCTCCAGCGCCGCCTCGATCATGATGTGGACGCTGATGAACGTGCGCAACGCCAAGGACACCCTGCTGGCCGACCACCCGCTGCCCAACACCGGACGCGTGGTGGTGACCGGGAATCCGGTGACCGGGTGGACGCTTCAGGACTGGGACGGCATCACCTCGTTCTGACATGACCCCCGCACCTTTCACGATGCCGTTGCGCGTGCGCTATGTGGAGTGCGACATGCAGGGGCGCGCCTTCAACGCCCATTACCTGACGTGGATCGACATGGCCCACACCGAGGCCATCCGGGACCTCATCGGCGGTTACCAGGTGCTGACCGAACAGGGCGTCGACTTCGTGGTGGCCGCCGCCGAGCTGCAGTTCCGCCGGCCGGCGCACTTCGACGATGAACTGGTCGTCGCGGTCGCCTTCGAGCCGCCCGGGCGGACCTCGCTGCGCAGCCGATACGAGTTCCGCCGCGGCGCGGACCTGATCGCGGAGGCGTCGATGGTCCATGTCTGCGTGGACGCGACGACGTTCGAGAAACGACCGTGGCCGGGCTGGTTCGCCGAAAAGCTCGGTTGACCGGGAACTGATTGCCGATCACGATGGCAGTCATGCGCTATGTCGTTACCGGCGGTACCGGGTTCATCGGGCGGCGGGTCGTGGCCCGGCTGCTGAGCCGGCGCGCGGACGCCGAGGTGTGGGTGACGGTGGACGCCACCTCGACCGCACGGTTCCACCGGCTGGCGCAGGACTGGGGGCCGCGGGCCCACGCGTTGCCGGCAGACACCGAGGCACCCACCGCCCACCACGTGGTGAACTGCCGTGGCAGGTGACTTCGCCGGCGAATTCGCCGAAGAAGATTTCGACGTCGGCCAGCAGCTGAGCACCCGCGGTGAGCAGGCGGCCTTCGATGCCGAGGCGCTGGTACGCGCGGCCCCCGGCGTCACGTTCGGAGATCTATCGCAGCGGGGTGGTGGTCGGCGATTCCCGCACCGGCGAGGCCGACCGAATCGTGGGGCCCTACCACGTGTTCGGCTTGCTGGCCCCGTTGGCCAAACTGCCCGCGATGACGCCGGTGCTGCTACCCGACGTCGGCCGGATCAACGTGGTGCCCGTCGACTACGTCGCCGCGGCATTGGTCGAGTTGATCCACATCGAGGGCAACGCCGGGCAGACGTTCCACCTGACCGCGCCCGACGGTGTGGGTCTGCGCCAGATCTATCGAGGGGTGGCGCGCTGCGCCGGATTGCCGCCGCTGCGTGGCGCGCTGCCGCGGCAGGTGGCCGCGCCGCTGCTGGCGGCACGGGGTCGGGCAAAGGCGCTGCGCGACATGGCGGTGACACAGCTGGGGGTGCCGCCGGAGGCGCTCGACGGCCTCGGCACGACCGCAGCCTTCCGGTCCGAGAAGACGCGGGAAGCATTGCGGCCCAGCGGGATAGAACCACCCCCGTTCAAGGAGTACGCGCCGCGGCTGTGGCGGTACTGGGCCGATCACCTCGACCCGGACCTGGCCCGGCGGGGTGACCCGAGCGGACCGCTGGTGGGCAGGCACGTCATCATCACCGGCGCGTCCAGCGGCATCGGCAGGTCCGCGGCGGTCGCGGTGGCCGCCCGCGGTGCAACGGTCTTTGCCCTGGCCCGCAACGAGTCAGCGCTCGGTGATGTCGTCGACGAGATCCGGGCAGCGGGCGGGCAGGCCTTCGCATTCGGTTGCGACGTCACCGACACCGAGTCGGTCGAGACAACGGTGGCCGAGATCTTGGCCCGGTTCGGCCACGTGGACTATCTGGTGAACAATGCCGGCCGGTCGATCCGCCGATCGGTGAGCGCCTCCACCGATCGGCTGCACGACTACGAGCGGGTGATGGCGGTCAACTACTTCGGCGCCGTGCGGATGGTGCTGGCGCTGCTGCCGCACTGGCAGGAGCGCCGATTCGGCCACGTGGTGAACGTATCCAGCGCCGGCGTGCAGGCCCGCAATCCCAAATACAGTTCGTATCTGCCGACCAAGGCCGCGCTGGACGCGTTCACCGATGTGGTGGCCACCGAGACGTTGTCGGACAACATCACCTTCAGCACGATCCACATGCAGTTGGTGCGGACCCCGATGATCGCCCCCTCCGGACGGCTGAATCCGGTGCCCCCGATCAGCGCCGAGCACGCGGCCGCGATGGTGGTGCGGGCGTTGGTGGACAAGCCGGCCCGGATCGACACGCCGCTGGGCACGCTGGCCGATGTCGGCCAGTACTTCACACCGAAACTGGCCCGCCGGGTGCTGCATCAGCTCTATCTCGGATATCCCGACTCGGCCGCCGCGCGCGGGGTGTCGCGGCCCGGCCCGATCCCCAGCCCGAGCCGGCGACGCCCCGCCCCGGTCCGGCTGAGCACTCCCCGTCCGGTGAAACGAATCGTGCGCATGATGCCCGGGGTGCACTGGTGAGTTGGGTGGGACAGCTGCGAACAACGCGCAATCGGCCGGGTACCGCCCTAGGCTGACCGCATGGGTACGGGCTGGCAGCTACTCGACCGGCCCGCCGAGCATGAGGTCATCCTGTCCGCGCTGTCCGACAGCGAATCGTGCGGGGTGGTGATCACCGGTGCGGCCGGCGTCGGTAAGACGACGCTGGCTCGCTCGGTCACCGCGTCGTTACCCGGCCGTGCCAGATGGGCCGCCTGCACGGTGTCGTCGAGCAACATCCCGCTCGGGGCATTCGCGCAGTGGGTGAAACCGACGACCGCCCGCGACCCGATCGAGCTGCTGGTCTCCGCACACCAGTCGCTGTTGGCCGATGGACCCGCGGTGATCGGCGTGGACGACGCACACCTGCTCGACCAGCTCTCGGCCACCCTGCTGCACCAGATCGCCGTGGAACGCACCGGCTCCATCGTGGCGACGGTGCGCAGCGGCGAGCCGGTGCCGGAGTCGGTGATGACGTTGTGGAAGGACGGCTACCTGCACCGCATCGACCTGGAGCCGTTCACCAAGCAGGAATGTGTGGCGCTGCTCGAGTCGGTTCTCGGTGGCACGCTGGAAGAGCTCAGCGCCAACGTGATCTGGACCCAGTCCGCCGGCAACCCGTTGTTCCTGCGGCACATGGTGGAGGCCGCACTGGAGTCGGGCAGCCTGAGCAAGGTCAACGGCGTGTGGCAGCTGCGCGGCGCCACCACGGTGTCATCGGGTCTGGCAACACTGTTGGAGCACAGGTTCGACAACGCCGACCCGGACGCGGTCTCGGTGCTGCGGCTGTTGGCGTTGTGTGAGCCGCTCGACATCGATGCCCTGGTGGAGCTGGTCGGCGAGGGCGCCATCGACGCGGCGGAGAAGGCGCAGCTGATCCGCATCGACCGCGACGGGACGGCCCTCAACGCGCGGATCAGCCATCCGCTCTACGGCGATGTGGTGCGGCGCCGGATCGGGACCGCCTCCGCGCGGATGCTGTGCGGCCAGATCGTCACCGTCCTCAACGGCCGGGAGGCGAAGTCGGCGGCCAGCCGGATCCGGCTCGCACAGCTGTACTTGGACAGTGACCAGACCGCCGACACCAGGCTGCTGGTCGCCGCCGCCAAGGACGCGGTGTCACTGGCCAACGCGCCACTCGGAGAGCGGTTGGCGCGCAGCGCATTCGAGCGCGGCGACGGTCTGCGGGCCGCGCACCTGTTGTCTCGGGCGCTGCTGTGGCAGGGCAAACCGGGCGAGGCCGACGAGATCCTGGCCCGGTTCGACCCGGATGATCTCGACGAGGGGCAGCTGGTGCTGTGGGGCGTTCCCCGGGCATCGATCATGTTCTGGTCGCTGGGCGAACCGGCCCGCGCCGAGGCCGTGCTGCAGTTGCTGCGCGATCGGGTCACCAACCCGGTGCTGCGACCGATGGTCCACGCGGCCGAAGCCGCCTTCGCCGTGTTCGCGAACAGGCTGCCCGAGGGTGTGGCGATGGCCGAGGCGGTGCTGGGTGACCCGAGTGCGCCCAAACAGGCGGTGGAGACGGCGGCGTTCGCGGCCGGACTGTCGATGCCGTTCGCCGGCCGCGGCAGCGAGTTCATCGCCATCGCCGAGCACTGCCTGGACCCCCAGTGGTCCACCGACGGCCTGATCCGGATGATGGCGCGCTACGGGGAGGTGCTGTCGTTGGTCTACACCGGGCAACTCGACGCCGCCGAAGCCCGCGCGGTGGCCTACAGCGGGTTCTCGTCGTCGGGTGAGTTCCTCGGGTGGGCGATCGCCAAGTTCATGGCCGGCACCGTCGCGACATATCGGGGCCGCTTCACCGAGGCGATCACGGCATTCGAGCAGGCGTTGGCCGCACTGAACGCCGAGAATTCGCTGCCCTGGCGGCTGCCCGGCCGGCTCGTGCTGGCCCGCGCGTACGCCGGTTCGGGACGACCCGAGGAAGCGGAACGGGTGTTGGCCGAGGCCGCGGAGCATTCCGGGCCCCGGGTGGCGCTCTTCGACCCTCAGGTGCAGATCGCGCAGGCGTGGATCGCCGCGGCGCGCGGCGGCGCGCGGCGGGCCATCGAGTTGGCCCACGCGGCCGCCGCCACCGCGTCCCGCAGCGGGCAGTACGCGGTGGCGGCCGAGGCCCTGCACGACGCCGCCCGGTTCGGCGACCGCAAGGCCAGCGTTCGGCTGCAGGCACTGGTCGCAACGGTGGACGGCCCGCTGCCGCAGTTGTTCCTCCAGCATGCCCTCGCCACAGCCGAATCCGATGCCGATGCCCTTGACGCCGTCAGCGTCGACTTCGAGAAGGTGGGCCTGCTACTTTCGGCCGCCGACGCCGCCGCACAGGCTGCGGCCATCCACGAACATCGTGGTCACCGCCGGCGGGGTCTGGAATCGGTCACTCGGGCAACGCAATTGGCAGCGTTGTGTGGCGGCGCCTCCTCCCCCGCGATCAGGTCAGCAGCTCGGCCACTGCCGGTGACGGCCCGCGAGTTGGAGGTGGCCGAGCTGGTGGCCGCCGACCTGACGAATCGGGAGATCGCCGAGCAGCTGTCGGTGTCGGTTCGCACCGTCGAGGGACACGTGTATCGGGCATGCCTCAAACTCGGGGTGTCCGACCGGGACGGCCTGGCCGCCATCGTGCGGCAGGGTGGCACGCGCCGTCCCGGTATGTGACGACCGTCCCGGTATCGTTACCGCGGTGACGACCGGGGAAGAGCACGCGGCGCTACCGATTTTCGCCGATGTCGACACCGGTGTCGATGACGCGATGGCGCTGGTGTACCTGTTGGCCAGTCCCGACGCGAACCTAGTGGGCCTCGCCTCGACCGGTGGCAACGTCTCGGTCGATCAGGTGTGCCGCAACAATCTCGGACTCCTCGAGCTGTGCGGTGCCGGCAGGATTCCGGTGTCCCGCGGTGCCGACGGGCCGTTGGCCACCCCGATGCGCACCGCGGAGGACACCCACGGACCTGCCGGGCTGGGCTATGCCGAACTCCCCACCCACGATCGTGAGCTCACACCGTATGACGCCGCCGAGGCATGGGTGCGCGCCGCCCATGCGCACCCCGGTGAACTCATCGGGTTGGTGACCGGTCCGCTGACCAACCTCGCACTGGCGGTGCGCGCCGAACCAAGCCTGCCGTCGCTGTTGCGCCGGCTGGTGATCATGGGCGGCTCCTTCGATTACCGCGGCAACACGACCCCGGTAGCCGAGTGGAACATCAGCGTGGACCCTGAAGCAGCCGCGGAGGTGTTCGCCGCCTGGGGGCGGTCCACGGAGTCGAATGAGATTGACCCCCATCAACTTCCGATTGTGTGCGGGTTGAATCTCACCGAGAACATCGCGCTGACCCCGGCGATACTGAACCGGCTGGCCGGCGCGGCCGGGTCGACGACCGTGGCGATGAGCGTGCTCGACTCCAGGGGCACCCGGTCGTCGGCCGACAATCCGTTGATCCGGGCGCTCGAGGACGCGATGCGGTTCTACTTCGAGTTCCACTTCGACCAGGGCGAGGGGTATCTGGCGCACCTGCACGACCCGCTGGCAGCGGCGGTGGCACTGGACCCCGGCCTGGTCCAGACCAGGTCCGCGACCGTCGACGTCGAACTCACCGGGACGCTGACCCGGGCGATGACGATCGCGGACTGGAGCCGGCGGTGGGGCCGGGAACCCAATGCACACGTCGGAGTCGACGTTGATCCGGCGGGGTTCTTCGACCGGTTCATCGACCGGGTCGGTCCGTTCGCGCGGCGCCTGGCTCATTCGTAGACGCCCTCCAGATACCACCGACGTTGCCGGTAACACAACAGCAGGGCAGTCCCCGGCTCCCCACCGGGCCGGGTGTTCACCAGCACCTGGGCCCGCGCCGTGCGGCCCGTTCTGGATGGTTGACTCTGGTCCCACCACCGTTCGTCGACCGGCCATGGCCCGGCCCACCAGCTCAACTCACCCCGGTAATGGTGGCCGCCGCCGTCCAATCGCACCGGTTCTGCGGTGAACATTCCCCGGTTCGTCACCCGCACCGGATTTCCTTGGGCGTCAAGCAAATCCACGGGATCGTCGAGGACGACCGTCGGGGCGGGCTCGGGTAACCGACCGGGCCAGGGGCGGTCGGGATCGAACCTGGGCACCAACTCGTCACCGAGCGGGGTCAACGTGATGCGCTCGGCCGGACCGCGCCCACCCGAGCGCACCGGCAACTGAACGGCTTCCTGGCCCAGCAGGCCCTGCACCCGGACCAGGGCCCGGCGGGCCCGCAGCTGGTCCTCTTCCCCAATACCGCCCCACAGCGGCAACTGAAGCGCCTCAGCCGAAATGACCTCCACCGGCTGCAGCCGCAACAGGACCAACGGTGCGTTCGGCCGGTCCGGCCCCCTGGTGAGCCCAGCCCGCCGGGAGTTGAGCCAGCCGTCGAGCTGCCAGCGCACCCGGTCGGCGGTGGCATCCTCGGTCAGCGGTTCGGCACACCGCCATACCCGGGTGAGCTCCCCACCCGTTGCCGTCGCGGCGTGGATGGCCAGCCGGGTGCATCCCACCCCGGCCGCCTCCAGGCTGCGGTGCAGGGCGCTGGCCAGCGTCCGTCCAGCGAATGCGGCCGCGTCCACCCGGTCGATCGGCGGGTCACAGTGCAGCACCGCATCGAGTTCGGCCGCCGGTTCCCGGCCCGACGGTCCGCGCACGGGTTCACCGCGGGCGAACCGGTGCGCGGCCACCGCGTCAGCCCCGAACCGGGAGGACACGTCCGTGCGGGACAACGCCGCGAACTGACCGAAGTTTCGAATTCCCATCCGCCACAACAGATCAGCAAGTTCCTCACGGCCAGGCCCGGACAGGCTCGGCTCACCCGCCAGCTGTCGGATCGACAGAGCGGACAGGAACGCCGCATCTCCGCCGGGCTCGATCACCCGACCCGCGCGGGCGGCGAAGACCGCGGTCGGCAACTGATCGGCGATCCCCACCTGGCATTCGGCACCGGCGGCGGCCACGGCGTCGACCAACCGCTCCGCGGCCTGCTGCTCGGATCCGAAATAGCGGGCCGCCCCCCGAACCGACAACACCAGCAGCCCCGGACGCAGAACCTCGGCGCGGGGTACCACCTCGTCCACCGCAGCGGTCACCCCTTCGAAGAACCGGGCGTCGCGGGCCGGGTCGGCGGTGACCACGTGAAGCTGCGGGCACCGGGCCTGGGCTTCCCGCCGACGCAGGGTGCGACGCACCCCCGCCGCGCGCGCCGCTGCCGAACAGGCGATCACCCGGTTGGCCAGGGTGACCGCGACCGGAGCCGTCGCCGGCAGCCCCACCGCCACCGCTGCAGCGACGGCGGGCCAGTCCATACACCAGATCGCCAGTACCCGCCCGGTCACTCAGCCCACCCTGGACCGCGCGGCACGGCCGTGCGCCCGGATGGACAGCCGCACCCGATGGATGCGTCCGCACCCCGGCACCGGAGCACCACCATGACCCGCGGTCATCTCGTAACCGTGGACCCGGGCATCCAGACGCATGGTGGCACCCTGCCAGTCCCCGCCCGCAACGAGCAGGGTGCAGCCCTTCTGCCGGGCGCGGGCCACCACCGCTCGTGCCCGGGTGGCCGTCACCGTCCGGCCGGCCAGACCCAGCACCACCAGATCCATCCCGTCCATCAGCACCGCGGCCACCTCGACGGGATCGGTGCCCGGATCCGGGATCATCGCGAGCCGGCTCAGGTCCGCACCCATCTCCGCGGCGGCCAGCAAGCCGAAGTCCGGCAATCCGACCACGGCCACATGACCGCCGGCCGCGGTCACGGCGGCGGCCATGCTCACCGGTAGCGAACGGGCCCCCGACACCACTGCCACGGTGCCGCGCGGCAACCCGGCGGGGAGCAGCCCAGCCAGCGATTCGGGCACTGGTAGCAAACTTTCGGAGGTCGGTAGCACCTCGTCGGCGCGGTCCGCAACGGTCCGGCCGCCGCCGACCTTCCCCGACACCGCAGCCATCTGGCGCCTGAGCTGTTGTAGCTGCTCAGCGCGGTCGGGTTGACGTTCTTCCAGGGCAATCGCCGTCGTCATCGCCCACCTCCAACCGAGATCAACGCCCACTGTGTTCGAATATATGTTCGATGATCTGAGTAAACACCCACCCACCGACAGCGTCAAGCGATCGAGACGCCAGTGACAGATGAGACGCCAGGGGCGCCAGACCCCCGCCGCAGCCGCCCGATGCGGACTGGCACCATGCACTCAGGCGGACCAACCCAACGACGGGACCGCGGGGAAAGGGGACGACAGACGATGGCGCAGACAACACAGCACACCGAACAGGCCGAGAAGCTCACCCATGGAAACGGCTTCGTCGCCGCACTCGACCAGAGCGGCGGCAGCACCCCCAAGGCGCTGAAGCTGTACGGCATCGCCGAGGACGAGTACTCCGGCGATGAGCAGATGTTCGACCTGGTTCACCAGATGCGCACCCGGATCATCACCAGCCCCAGCTTCGGTGGCGACCGCATCATCGCCGCGATCCTGTTCGAGATGACCATGGACCGCGACATCGAGGGCCGCCCGACCGCCGACTACCTGTGGAACGTCAAGAACGTCGTGCCCATCCTCAAAGTCGACAAGGGCCTGGCCGCCGAGCAGGACGGCGCGCAGGTGATGAAACCCATCGACGGCCTCGACGACCTGCTGGGTCGCGCGGTGGACAAGGGCATCTTCGGCACCAAGATGCGCTCGGTGGTCAAGATGCCCGGCGCCGGCCTCGACGCCGTCGTCGACCAGCAGTTCGAGATCGCCGGCCAGATTCTGGCTGCCGGCCTGGTGCCGATCATCGAACCAGAGGTCGACATCCACTCCCCCGCCAAAGGCGAAGCCGAGGAGCAGCTCAAGGCAGCGATCATCACGCACCTCGGCAGCCTCCGCGACGACCAGCAGGTGATGCTCAAGCTCACCCTGCCCGACACCGACGACCTCTACCGCGACCTGGTCGAGCACCCCGCGGTGATGCGGGTGCTGGCACTGTCCGGCGGCTACTCCCGCGCCGAGGCGTGTGAACGGCTGGCCCGCAACCACGGCGTGATCGCCAGCTTCTCCCGCGCACTGACCGAGGGCCTCACCGCCCAGCAGAGCGACTCCGAGTTCGACAAGACCCTCGACGAGGCGATCACCGAAATCGCCGCTGCCTCAAGGACTTGACCTAGCGGTCACTCCCACTCGATGGTGCCGGGTGGTTTGCTCGTCACGTCGAGCACCACCCGGTTCACCTCGGGGACCTCGTTGGTGATGCGGGTCGAGATGCGCTCGAGCACCTCGTAGGGAACCCGCGTCCAGTCCGCGGTCATCGCGTCCTCACTGGACACCGGCCGCAGCACGATCGGGTGGCCGTAGGTGCGCCCGTCGCCCTGCACGCCGACCGAACGGATATCAGCCAGCAGCACCACCGGGCACTGCCAGATCTGGGCATCCAGCCCGGCCGATGTCAGCTCCTCGCGGGCGATCAGATCGGCGCGCCGCAACGTGTCCAACCGGGCCGCCGTCACCTCACCGACGATCCGGATACCGAGTCCGGGGCCCGGGAACGGTTGGCGGGCAACGATGTCCTCCGGCAAGCCGAGCTCGCGGCCGACCGCACGCACCTCGTCTTTGAACAGCAACCGCAGCGGCTCGACAAGCTTGAACTTCAGATCAGCCGGCAGACCGCCGACATTGTGGTGGCTCTTGATGTTCGCCGTGCCGGTACCGCCGCCGGACTCGACGACATCGGGGTACAGCGTGCCCTGCACCAGGAACTCGATGGGGTGGTCCCCAGAATTGCCCCCGGAATCGCCCTCGGCCAGCAGATCACGTACCGCACCCTCGAACGCGCGGATGAACTCCCGGCCGATGATCTTGCGCTTGCCCTCTGGATCATGCACCCCGGACAGCGCCTGCAGGAACCGGTCCTCGGCGTCCACCGTCACCAGCTGCGCACCGGTGGCGGCCACGAAATCCCTTTGCACCTGTGCCCGTTCGCCGGCACGCAGCAGACCGTGGTCGACGAACACACACGTCAGCCGGTCGCCGATGGCTCGCTGCACCAGCGCCGCGGCCACCGCGGAATCCACCCCACCGGACAGCCCGCAGATGGCCTTGCCATCGCCGACCTGCCGGCGGACCTGATCGATCAGGCTCTCGGCGATGTTGGCCGGTGTCCAACTTGCCCCAATTCCGGCGAAGTCGTGCAGGAACCGGCTCAGCACCTGCTGACCGTGCGGGCTGTGCATGACCTCCGGGTGGTATTGCACGCCGGCCAGGCGACGGGCCCGGTCCTCGAACGCCGCGACCGGCGCACCGGAGCTGACCGCGACCACCTCGAAGCCCGCGGGCGCGGCAGTCACCGCGTCGCCGTGGCTCATCCACACCGGCTGCTTGCCCGGCAGTCCCGAATGTAGTTCGCCACCAATCACTTCCAGCTCGGTGCGGCCGTATTCACTGGTCCCGGTGTGGGCTACGTCACCTCCGAGTGCCTGGGCCATGGCCTGAAATCCGTAGCAGATGCCGAACACCGGCACGTCCAGGTCGAACAGGGCCGGGTCCAGCTGCGGGGCTCCCTCGGCGTACACGCTGGCCGGGCCACCGGAGAGCACGATGGCCTGCGGATCCTTGGCCTTAATCTCATCGACGGTGGCGGTATGCGGGATGACCTCGGAAAACACCCGGGCCTCCCGGACCCGCCGGGCGATCAGCTGGGCGTACTGCGCACCGAAGTCGATCACCAACACGGGGCGCGGCGATGGGGAACTCACGGGTCGAGTCTAGTGCGACAGACGCCCACGCCAGCGCCATCCGGCCAGGCAGGCATGTTCTCCGGCGAGAACGGGAATGGAGACCCCAGGGGGCCACCCGGGGGCCCACATGGAGGAGGTCAACGTGCTGGGTCTACCCGACACGGTGCGCGCCTGCCTGTTCGACCTCGACGGGGTACTCACCGACACCGCCCGAGTGCACACCCAGGCATGGAAATCGATGTTCGACGACTACCTGAAGAAGCGCGCCCAGCAGACCGGCACCGAGTTCGTCGCGTTCGATCCCAAACAGGACTACCGCACCTACATCGACGGCAAGCGCCGTCAGGACGGCGTCCGCTCGTTCCTGGCCAGCCGCGACATCCACCTGCCCGACGGTGACCTGTCCGATCCGCCCACCGCCGAAACGGTCAACGGCCTGGGCAACCGCAAGAACGACTTGTTCCGGCGCCTGCTGCACGACAACGGGGTCGACGTGTTCGAGGGATCGCGGCGCTACCTCGCCGCCGTCCACGATGCCGGGATCGCGGCCGCAGTGGTGTCCTCCAGCGCCAACACCCGCGAGGTTCTGGAGATCACCGGACTGGACCGTTTCGTCCAGCAGCGGGTCGATGGTGTCACCATCCGCGATGAGCACCTGCGCGGCAAACCCGCGCCGGACTCCTTCCTGCGCGGTGCCCAACTGCTCGACACCGAACCCGGCCACACCGCGGTCTTCGAAGACGCGCTGGCCGGTGTGGCGGCCGGTCGGGCCGGTGACTTCGGATTCGTGGTGGGGGTTGATCGGCTGGGACAGGCTGATGCGTTGCGGCACAACGGCGCTGATGTGGTAGTCACCGACCTGGCCGACTTGCTGGAGCAACGATGATCAGCGGAGAAGCGTTCCCGGTCGAGCCGTGGCAGGTACGGGAAACCCACCTGGATCTCAGCCAGCTGGCGCAGTCCGAGTCGTTGTTCGCATTGTCCAACGGGCACATCGGATTACGCGGCAACCTCGACGAGGGTGAGCCTTTCGGCATCCCCGGCACCTACCTGAACTCGTTCTTCGAGACCCGGCCGCTGCCGTACGCCGAAGCCGGGTTCGGCTATCCGGAGGCGGGCCAGACCATCGTCGACGTGACCAACGGGAAGATCCTGCGGCTGTTGGTCGACGACGAGCCGTTCGACGTCCGCTACGGCGACCTCACCGAGCACGAGCGGATTCTGGATCTGCGAGCCGGGACGCTGACCCGGCGGGCGGTGTGGTGCTCGCCGGCAGGCAAGCAGATCCGGGTGGTGTCCACCCGGCTGGTGTCGCTGGTGCAACGAGCCGTCGCGGCCATCGAATACACCGTCGAGGCGGTCGACGAATTCACCAGGGTCACAGTGCAATCGGAGTTGGTCGCCAACGAGGACCAGCCGGAACGCTCCGATGACCCCCGGGTGTCGGCGGTGTTGAAGCATCCGTTGGAGCCAATTCACCACGAGTCGACCGAGGACGGCTCACTGCTGGTGCACCGCACCAAGGCCAGCAAGTTGATGGCGGCGGCGGCCATGGATCACCTCGTCGACGTACCTGGCCGGGTAGAAGTCGACACCATGGTGTGTGAAGACCTGGCCCGCACCACCGTCATCTGCGGGCTGCGGCCGGGTCAGCGACTGCGCATCGTGAAGTTCCTCGCCTACGGCTGGTCGAGCCTGCGGTCCCGTCCCGCACTGCGCGACCAGGTCGCCGGAGCGCTGGCCGGCGCCCGATACACGGGCTGGGAAGGCTTACTGGCCACCCAGCGCAGCTACCTCGACGAGTTCTGGGACTGCGCCGACGTCGAGGTCGACGGCGATCCGGGTTGTCAGCAAGCGGTGCGGTTCGGTTTGTTCCACGTGCTGCAGGCCAGCGTCCGCGCGGAACGCCGCGCGATCGCGGGCAAGGGTCTGACCGGGCCCGGTTACGACGGCCACGCCTTCTGGGACACCGAGGGTTTCGTCCTACCGGTGCTGACCTACACCAAGCCCGACGCCGCCGCCGATGCACTGCGCTGGCGGGCCTCGATCCTCGACCTCGCCAAGAAGCGCGCCGAACAACTGGACCTCAAGGGCGCCGCCTACCCGTGGCGGACCATTCGCGGCGAGGAATGCTCGGCGTACTGGCCGGCGGGACGGCGGCCTGGCACGTCAACGCCGACATCGCGATGGCCTTCGAGCGGTACCGGACGGTCACCGGTGACAACTCGCTGGAAAGCGATTGCGGTCTGGCGGTCCTGGTGGAGACCGCGCGGTTGTGGATGTCGCTGGGACACCACGACCGGGACGGCGGGTGGCATCTGGACGGCGTGACCGGGCCAGACGAGTACACGGCAGTGGTGCGCGACAACGTCTTCACCAACCTGATGGCCGCGCACAACCTGCGCGCCGCCGCCGACGCCTGCGCCCGCAACCCGGAAGCCGCCCATGCGATGGGCGTCAGCACCGACGAGACCGCCAACTGGCGGGATGCGGCCGAGCACGCGCACATCCCCTACGACGACCATCTGGGCGTGCATCAGCAGTCGGAGGGATTCACCGGGCTGCGGGAGTGGGACTTCTCCACCAACACCATCTATCCGCTGCTGCTGCACGAACCTTATGTCCGGCTCTACCCCGCCCAGGTGATCAAGCAGCCCGACCTGGTGCTGGCGATGCAATGGCAGAGCCATGCGTTCACCGACGAGCAGAAGGCCCGCAACGTCGACTATTACGAACGCCGCACCGTGCGCGACTCGTCGCTGTCGGCATGCACCCAGGCGGTGATGTGCGCCGAGGTCGGCCACCTCGAGCTGGCCCATGCCTACACCAAGGAGGCGGCTCTGATCGACCTGCGCGACCTGCACGACAACACGCGCGACGGCCTGCACATGGCCTCGCTGGCCGGTACCTGGACCGCACTGGTCGCCGGTTTCGGCGGCCTGCGCGACGATGAACACATCCTGTCGCTGGATCCGCAACTGCCCGAAGAGATCTCACGGCTGAAGTTCGGGGTGCACTGGCGCAACTACCGTCTCGCGGCCGAAGTCGACCACGACGACGTGACGTACACGCTGCGCGACGGGCCGAACGGCCAGCTGACGATCCGGCACGCCGGTGACGAGATCACCCTGACGACGCGACGTCCGACGACGGTGGCGTTACGGCCCCGTACGGCGCTGCTTCCCACGCCCGAACAGCCACCCGGGCGCGCTCCCCGTTGGCATGTCGAGGATTAACGTCCGGTGTTGACCGGTTCGATGGGCAGGTGCCGCAGGCCGCCGGGCGCGTCGACGGGAACGACGGGATTCTTCGGTGCGATCGGGGCCAGCCGCTGGTAGGGCTGGCCTTGGGCCGGGCGCTGGTCGTCTTCGTTGTTGTTGGGCCACAGCGACGTTGCGCGTTCGGCCTGCGCGGTGATGGACAGTGAGGGGTTCACCCCGAGGTTGGCCGAGATGGCAGCGCCGTCCATGATGTGCAGCGTCGGATAGCCGTGCACCCGCTGATAGGGGTCGATCACGCCGCGGTCGGGGTTCTGGGCGATCGCCGCGCCGCCGAGGAAGTGCGCGGTCAGCGGAATGTTGAACAACTCGCCCCACGTGCCACCGGCAACCCCGTCGATCTTCTCCGCGATCCGCCGGGTGACCTGGTTGCCGACCGGGATCCACGTCGGGTTGGGCTGGCCGTGCCCCTGTTTGCTGGTCATCCGCCGCAAGCCCAGCACACCGCGCTTGGTGTAGGTGGTGATCGAATTGTCCAGGTGCTGCATCACCAGTGAGATCATGGTGCGCTCGCTCCAGCGCCGCGGACTGAGCATCCGCAGCATTGCCTTCGGGTCTTCGCCGGCGTTGGTGAACAGCTGCTTCCAGCGGGGTACGTCGCTTCCTTCGGGACCCGGGCCGTCGGTCATCAGGGTCTGTAGCAGGCCCATGGCATTGGAACCCTTGCCGTACCGGCAGGGTTCGATATGGGTGTCCGGCGTGGGGTGGATCGAGGACGTGATGGCCACCCCGTGCGTCAGGTCAAGGTCCGGGCGAGCCTCCAGCCGTCCCGCGCCGACGATGGATTCCGAGTTGGTCCGGGTCAGCACGCCGAGCTTGTCGGACAGCTTGGGCAAGGTGCCGGTATCACGCATCTTGAACAGCAACTGCTGGGTGCCCCAGGTGCCGGCGGCCAGGATCAGTTGAGCGGAGGTGAAGGTGCGCCGGCTCTTGCGCGCCAACCGGCCGGTGCGCACCGTGTGGATCTCCCAGCTACCGTCCGGCCGCTGGTTGAAGCCGGTCACGGTGGTCATCGGGAAGACTTGCGCCCCAGCCTTTTCCGCGAGACCCAGGTAGTTCTTGACCAGGGTGTTCTTGGCGCCGTGCCGGCAGCCGGTCATGCATTCGCCGCACTCGATGCAGCCGGTACGGGCCGGGCCGACCCCACCGAAGTACGGGTCGGGCACGGTCTTGCCCGGCGTCTTCTCACCGTCCGGGCCGAAGAACACTCCGACCGGGGTCGGGGTGAAGGTGTCGCCCACTCCCATCTCGTCGGCGACTTCTTTCATGATGCGGTCGGCGTCGGTGAAGGTCGGATTCTTGACCACGCCCAGCATCCGCTGCGCCTGGTCGTAGTGCGGCATCAGCTCGGCCCGCCAGTCGGTGATGTCCTTCCACTGCGGGTCGTTGAAGAACGGGTCCGGCGGTACGTAGAGGGTGTTGGCGTAGTTCAGTGAACCGCCGCCGACGCCGGCGCCGGCCAGGATCATCACGTTGCGCAGCAGGTGGATGCGCTGGATGCCGTAGCAACCCAGCTTCGGCGCCCACAGGAACTCCCGCAGCCGCCAGGAGGTCTTGGCGAACTCGTGGTCGGCGAAGCGTCGCCCGGCCTCCAGAACGCCGACCTTGTAGCCCTTCTCGGTCAGGCGCAGCGCGCTGACGCTGCCACCGAAACCCGAACCGATGATGAGTACGTCGAAATCCGGCTCCATCAGACCAGTATGAACTTACTCACGGGTAACAAGCTAGAAAGGGGCGCCTAACTCGGTCGCGAGCGGCTGCCAGAAGCTAACTGCCGACGGTGAGTCCGACCTTCTGGAACTCCTTGAGGTCGCAGTAGCCGGCCTTGGCCATGGCGCGCCGCAGTCCGCCCACCAGGTTGAGCGAACCGAACGGATCATCGGAGGGTCCGTTGAGCACCTTGTCCAGCGACGGCCGTTCTCCCACCGCCACCTGCAGCAGGGCTCCCCGCGGCAGCGACGGGTGCGCGGCCGCGGACGGCCAGAACCACCCGTCGCCCAGCGCCTCCTGGGAGGTGGCCAGCGGCGTGCCGAGCACTACCGCGTCGGCACCACAGGCGATGGCCTTGGCCAGGTCGCCGGAGGTGTGGATGTCACCGTCGGCCAGCACGTGCACGTACCGGCCGCCGGTCTCGTCCAGGTACTCACGTCGAGCCGCCGCGGCGTCGGCGATCGCGGTGGCCATCGGCACGCTGATGCCCAGCACCTCGTCGCTGGTGGTCACCCCGGAGGTGGAGCCGTAGCCGACGATCACACCGGCCGCACCGGTGCGCATCAGGTGCAGGGCGGTGCGGTGGTCGAGCACGCCGCCCGCCACCACCGGAATGTCGAGTTCGGAGATGAAGGTCTTCAAGTTAAGGGGATCCCCACCCCCGTGATCCTGGGCCACCCGCTCAGCGGAGATGATCGTGCCCTGGATGACCAGCAGGTCGATGCCCGCCGCCACCAGCGCCGGGGTGAGGGCCTGCGCGTTCTGCGGGCTGACCCGTACCGCGGTGGTGACCCCGGCATCGCGGATACGGGCGACCGCCGCACCGAGCAGCTCGGGATCCAGTGGCGCGGCGTGCAACTGCTGCAGCAGCCGGATCGATGTCGAGGGTTCCGGCTCCTTCTCCGCGGCCTCGATCACCTGGGCGATCTTGGCCTCGACATCGGCGTGCCGGCCGATCAGACCCTCGCCGTTGAGCACGCCGAGCCCGCCGCAACGGCCCAGCTCGATGGCGAACTCCGGGGAGACCAGCGCGTCGGTCGGGTGGGCGACCACCGGGATCTCGAAGCGGTAGGCATCGAGCTGCCACGCGGTCGACACGTCCTGGGAGGAGCGGGTCCGCCGGGACGGGACGATGTTGATGTCGTCGAGTTCGTAGGTGCGGCGGGCGGTTCTGCCCATGCCGATTTCAACCATGTCACGCATCGCGATGCACCCCTAGTGGGCGTAGTAGTTGGGGGCTTCGACAGTCATGGTGATGTCGTGCGGGTGACTCTCCTTGAGGCCCGCCGCGGTGATCCGCACGAACTGCGCGCACTGCAGCGCCTCGATGGTGGCGGCACCGGTGTACCCCATCGCGGCACGCAGCCCGCCGGTGAGCTGGTGGATCACCGTGGCCAGTGGGCCGCGGAAGGGCACCCGACCCTCGATGCCCTCGGGCACCAGCTTGTCCTCAGAGAGCACGTCGTCCTGGAAGTAGCGGTCTTTGGAATAGGACTTGGCCGCACCCCGGCCCTGCATCGCCCCCAGCGAACCCATGCCGCGATAGCTCTTGAACTGCTTGCCGTTGACGAAGATCAGGTCACCGGGCGCCTCGGCGGTTCCGGCCAGCAGCGAGCCGAGCATCGTCGTCGATGCTCCCGCGGCCAGCGCCTTGGCGATGTCACCGGAGTACTGCAGTCCGCCGTCGGCGATCACCGGCACACCGTGCGGTGCGCAGGCCGCGGTCGCCTCCAGGATCGCGGTGATCTGCGGGGCTCCGACGCCGGCCACCACGCGGGTGGTGCAGATCGAACCGGGACCCACCCCGACCTTGACCGCGTCGGCCCCGGCCGCGACCAGTGCGGCGGCCGCGCTGCGGGTGGCGACGTTGCCGCCGATCACCTCGACCCGGTGACCCACCTCGGCCTTGAGCTTTCCGACCGTGTCGAGCACCAGCCGGTTGTGCGCGTGTGCGGTGTCGACCACCAGCACGTCGACGCCGGCATCGGCCAGCGTCATCGCCCGTTCCCAGGCGTCGTCGCCGACGCCGACGGCCGCACCGACCAGCAGTCGGCCGTCGCTGTCCTTGGTGGCCAGCGGGTGCTGCTCGGTCTTGACGAAGTCCTTGACGGTGATCAGCCCGGTCAGCCTGCCGTGCCCGTCGACGATCGGCAGCTTCTCGATCTTGTTGCGCCGCAACAGGCCCAGCGCGGCGTCGGCGGTCACCCCCTCCTGGGCGGTGATCAGCGGCGCCTTGGTCATCACCTCCGAGACCGGCTTGTTCATGTCGACTTCGAAGCGCATGTCGCGGTTGGTGATGATCCCAACCAACGCGCCGCCCTTGTCGACGACCGGCAGCCCGGAGATGCGGAACCGGGCGCACATGGCGTCCACCTCGGCCAGTGTGTTGTCCGGCGAGCAGGTCACCGGATCGGTAACCATGCCGGCCTCGGACCGCTTGACCATCTCCACCTGGCCGGCCTGCTCGGCGATCGACAAATTGCGGTGCAGCACGCCCATGCCGCCCTGGCGTGCCATCGCGATGGCCATCCTGGCCTCGGTCACGGTGTCCATCGCCGAGCTGACCAGGGGCACCCGCAGCCGGATCTTCTTGGTCAGCTGGCTGGAGGTGTCCGCGGCGGCGGGCACCACGTCGGAGGCCGCCGGCAGCAGCAGTACGTCGTCGAACGTCAGGCCGAGCATGGCGATCTTGTTCGGGTCGTCACCGCCGGTGGGAACGGATTCCCCCAGCAGGCCATTCAGTTGCGCGGCCAAGCCGTCGATGCGGCCGGCGCTGCCTTCGGCAATGGTCATCGGTAGGCCCCCATCAGCTGGTGGAATGTGCACACCATCCTATCGGCTCGCGGTGGCGTTCCCTGGCGCGATACCCGCTGCGCTGCGTAGTGTGGAGGCGTGCGCGACCACCTTCCACCAGGCCTGCCACCCGACCCCTTCGCCGACGACCCCTGCGATCCGTCGGCGGCACTGGACGCTCTCGAGCCGGGCCAGCCCCTGGATCCCCAGGAACGTGCCGCGGTCGAGGCTGATCTGGCGGACCTGGCGGTCTACGAGGCGCTGCTCGCCCATCGCGGTGTCCGCGGCCTGGTGGTGTGCTGCGACGAATGCCAGCAGGACCACTATCACGACTGGGATATGTTGCGCGCCAACCTTCTTCAACTCCTCGTCGACGGCACCGTCCGTCCGCACGAGCCGGCTTACGACCCGGAGCCGGACGCGTACGTCACGTGGGACTACTGCCGTGGCTACGCCGACGCGTCACTGAACGAAGCGACGTCGGACTACGACGGGTTCCGCTGAGCGCGGCCATTCGGCGCGCCGCGATTCAATCGGCCCTTAGCGGCCAGCTTCAGCTCCCTCCGCCACCAAGCTGTGGCAGCAGTGGCATCGGCATCACCATGGTGGTGCTGATCACAATCGGCGGTTGGTTGCGCGGCGCCTGAACGACTGTCGAGGGAATGGACAGGATCGTCGACGGAATCGACACGACCGTTCGCAGTCCGCTACTCGGCGTCGCCGCGGCCGTGGGAGCTGAGGACGGCGGCGTGGAGGCAGCCGACTGCTGCAGGACCGCCGTCGAGCTGGTGTCCGCCGGCGACTGGGCCGCCGCGGCGGCGGTCGTCGTCGTGGTCGGAAGCGTCGTCGTGATGGTGGTCGTCGGCGTGGTGCTCGTCGGCGTGGTGCTCGTCGGAACCGTCGTGGTGCTCGTCGGCGTGGTGGCTGTGGTCGTCGTGGTACCGGGTGCGGCAGACGTCGTCGTGGTCGGCGCCGATGTCGCTGATGTCGTCGTCGTGGTGGACGGCACCGTCGTGGTCGTCGGTGATCCGGTCTGCTCGAGCGGTGAGGACGGCTCTGTCGTCGGGGTTTCCGGGCTGGTCGGTCCGGTCGTGCCGGTCCCCGATTCGTCCGGGTTGGTCGACAGCGTGATCGGCGGCAGGTCCGGCACGCTGGTCGGCGGCACCTCGGGTCCGGCGCTGGGGTGACGAGGGCGGGCACCAAGTCTGTCGCCGACGGCGGCACCGTGTAGGTGATGCCGGGCGGCACCGTGGCTTCGGGATCCTTCTGCACGACCTTGGCCGACAACTGGTTCCACTGGTCGAGCAGCTCCTGCTTCTGCGGTGTGTCACCGACGCTGCTGACCTGCGAACTGACCGCGACGAGCTTGTCCTGAGCCTGCTGCCAGTCGCCCTGAGCGACCAACTGCTGAACCTGCTTGAGCTGTTCCTCGGCGGAGGCGAGGGTGACCTGTTCGTCGCGGACCTGCTTGGACTCCCCGAACAGCATGGTGTGCAGGCCGTAGAGAGCGTCGCCGGGGCCGGCGCCGTACACAACCGCACCGAAGCCGCCGAACACCAGCACGCCGGCGGCCGCTGCGCCGACGATGCTCAGCCCGCGGCGGCTGCGTCCGCTGCTGTGCTTCTCGGCCAGCCCGGCCCGCAGGGCCGTGACGGCGTCACGCTCGGTGATCAGTCCGGTCGCCGGCGGCCAGCGCATCTCGTCGCGCCAGTCACCCAGCATGGCGGCCAGTACCGCGTCGGCCTGGTCCTGCGGCGCCGCCGAATGGCCGGCGGCCAGCGCGTCGATGAAGCGGTCGCTGCGGACGACGGCGTCCAGCGACGGCTCGTCGTTGCGGGAGTTTCGTCCGAAGTCAGGCATAGTCGTGCCCCGCCGCGGCGATCTCGGATTTCAGTTTCGCCAGGGCCCGGTGCTGGGCGACCCGCACCGCGCCGGGTGTGCTGCCGACAGCATCGGCGGTCTCCTCGGCCGACAGGCCGACGACGATCCGCAGCATCAAGATCTCACGTTGCTTCTCGGGAAGAATCTGGAGCAGCTGCGTCATCCGCGCTGCGGAGTCGGATTGGACCGCCATTTGCTCGGGGCCTGCCTCGAGCGAGTACCGCTCCGGCACCACGTCGGTGGGGTCGGACCGGTTACGGGCCGCGGCGCGATGCGCGTCGGCGACCTTGTGGGCAGCGATGCCGTATACGAAGGCCAGGAACGGGCGACCCTGATCCTGGTAGCGCGGCAGCGCCTGAATGGCGGCCAAGCAAACCTCCTGTGCGACGTCATCGGCAGAGAGGCCAACCCGCTCCGTGGCGCCCAGGCGAGCCCGGACATAACGGACCACGATGGGGCGGATGGTCTCCACAACTTCTCGGAGCGCATCCCGGCTACCGGCCACAGCTTCAGCAACGGCGGCGTCGAGACGATCTCCTGGAATTGTCATCGACGGCGATATCTCCAACGTTACGAACGGGACGCTTCCCGGCAGCCATTCAGCTAGACAATATCGGCCCGAACTGCCGATCGGGCGTTAGCGGCGAGTCCACCGCCCACCGCGCCGTGTGATAACAGCAGCGGATTCGTCTCTGATTCCCGAGACTTGCTGTGACGTAAGCGTTGCACTACCGATATCGGTCAGCAGGCATGCCAGCGCCCAGCGCAGCGGCACCAGATCGTAGGTGCGCGTGTCGGCCAGTGCGGAGTCGGCGACGGCCCGCGCACGATCCGGCATTCCGGCGCAGCAGAACGCCGCGGCGAGGACCACATCGCTTTTGACCCGGTGCCGGCGCAGCGCGGGCAGCGCCTGTTCGGCGCGTTCGACACCGCGCTGCGCATGCGCCAGTGCGTCGTCGCCGCGGCCGCCGGCCATCGCCAGTTCGGCGTTCACCCACGCGAGCCGGATGGCGAGCCGGGACGGGGCGGCCGGCCCGCCGGCGCGGCGCATCATCTCTTCGGCTTGCCCGAGCAGACGCGCCGAGACCGTCAACCGGCCCACGCCGAGCGCATCGGCCGCCAGTCCGACCGTGGCGTCCACCCGGGCAGCCAGCGTCATCGGATCGCCCCCGGCGCGCGGCGCCAGGGCCAGCGCCCGGCCGTCCCATCCGTTGGCAAGACGATGTCCACCCAACTGACGCAGCAAGGACGCCTCGGTGCTCGACGCCAGTGACGCCAGCGCAGCCGTGGGCTGTCGGCGGCGCAGCGCCGCGAGGTCGGCGCGAGCGCTGCTGTAGCGGCCCTGACCGCCGGCCGCGACGGCCCGCAGCCACAACTGCTCGGCGGTGTGCGCGGCGGGCAGCGGCCAGCGGCCGGGGTCGTCGCCGAAGGCCGCGGCGGTCAGCGGGTGAGAGTTCATCAGACCGGCGACGCTATCAACCAGTTGTCGACACTGATGTCAGTTAACAGTTTGTGGTCGTCGTGTTACATCCGTGTCAACTACCTATTGAGCGCTAGGAAATCGGCGGCCGACAGCGGCCGACTCGTAGTGCACAAACCGCGCAAGCGCCGACGCGCGCGGCCTCGCTGTAGCACTTCAGCCGGTGACGGTGGGTCGCAATGATGAACGTGATGTAAATTCTCGAGCCGCTGTTATGTGATTGCGCACATGAGGTGGCTATTGACTCGGTTTGCAAGCCACCCCTAATTTTGTGGGCACGAGTAGTCATCGGCGACAGTGCTCGGATCGGTTCCACAACTCACGTGCGAAACATGCGCGGAGAGAGGGGTTTTCCAATGCCACAGCCGCAGCAGCTACCCGGTCCCAACGCCGACATCTGGGATTGGCAGATGCAAGGCCTTTGCCGGGGCGTTGACTCGTCGATGTTCTTCCACCCCGACGGCGAGCGTGGCCGCGCCCGCGCACAGCGCGAGATGCGCGCCAAGGAGATGTGCCGGCGCTGCCCGGTGATCACCCAGTGCCGCTCGCACGCACTGGCGGTGGGTGAGCCCTACGGCATCTGGGGCGGCCTGTCCGAGTCGGAGCGCGAGCTGTTGCTCAAGCGTGGAATCCGCCGCACCGCCTGACCTTCAGCAAACGTCGAAGAGGCCCACCCCAGCACGGGATGGGCCTCTTTGCATGCTCGGACCTACTCCGCGCAACCAGCCAGCCACTCCTCGAAGGTGGTTGCCTCGATGCGGGCATTGGCGCTGGGCAGCAGAACGTTTCCGGCCAACTCCTCCCCCATCGGACCGGACCAGGTCGGGACCAACTTGACGGTCCGGCCGAGAACGGCGTGCGTCCGCCGCGCCATGTCCACCAAGTCCTGAGTTTCCGGTCCGGCGACGTCGACGTACCGGCCCTGCGGGGATTCGGTGGCGATTTCGGCCAGCACCCCGGCGATGTCGTCAGGGGCGATCGGCTGCACCAGCAGGGGCGCGATGGTCGAGACACCGTCGGTCTCGGTCCAGCTCGCCACCATCGCCGCGAAGTCGTGGAACTGGGTCGCCGGGACGATGGTCCAGGGCACCGGACCGTCCTCCACCAGGCGCTCCTGCTCAAGTTTTCCCAGATAGTGGGCGTTCCCGCTGTCGACTCGGTGAATGCCGACGATCGAGAGCAGCACATGATGGCCCACGCCGGCCCGTCGCTCGGCGTCGAGGAGATTTGTCGTGGCGGTTGCGAAGTACTCACGGGTCTCGTCGGGGCCGATCGGTGGCGCGCTGACCGCGTCGATGACGGCCTCGACACCGGCCAGTGCGGCGTCCAGACCCACCCCGGTGAGCAGATCGACGCCCGTTGAGCGGCTGATCCGCACGGCCTCATGGCCCCGGCGCTCGAGCGCCGCGACGGTACGGGCACCGATATTGCCGGTGGCACCGGCTACTGCAATCCGCATGAAAACCTCTCAGCATCGTCGTGGATATCTGATGATCGCAACGCCGGCTCCCTCGAATACTCATCCACCCGGACAGGGCCACCGCGCCAGGACCGGTCGTAGCGGGTTGGCACCTCAGTGCTGCGACGAGCTTGGCGGGCGCTTGTCGATGAAGGCCTGCACACCCTCGAGTGCGCACGGCTGCATCATGTTCGCGGCCATGGTGGTACCCACGTCGTCGTAGTTGACGACGCCCCGCGCATCGCTGCGGCAGGCAACCAGCGGTTCGTCCATCGCGTCAACTTCAGGGTGCTGTGGTGCGCATGGAACCGAGGAAGTACGTTTCGCGCCCGGTCGGGTAGCCACCGCCGTCGGTGGCGATGTGAACGTGGTCGTAGTGGTTGGCGGTCTCGTTGCCGTAGTCCGCCGTCCAGCTCGGCGCGCCGATCCCCGGATAGAAGCCTTGCCGCCAGATCACGTGCAGGACACCCCACCGCTTCGCGTTCGCCAGGGCATAGCCGGCGATCTGGTTGCCGAGCTCGATGCCCTCCGGCGAGTGGTAGTTGGGGATCATCACGTCGATCGCCAATCCGTTGGGATGCCACGGCAGTGGATCCTGCCGATACCCGCCGATCGTCTTGATCTCCAGGAACATCACGCTGATCGCCCGGGCGGCCCAAATGGTGTGGACCTGCAGCCCCTCCTCCGGCGCGACACCGCGCGAGAGCGCAAACTGGTAATCCGCCGCGGCGGCGGGCGCACTGGCCGCCAGCAGTTCGGCCTCGGTCGCCTGGGCCACTGTCGGGGCAGCAGCAATCGGTGACGGCCCGCTCACCGGCGTGGGCTTCGGGGTCTCATGGCCTTGGGCATAGAACATCGCGGCGGAGACGACGACCGATGCCGCCGCTGCGATCCAGCGGCCCCAGCCGCCGGCCGACACCCTGGCCACGTGCAGCACTGTATCGCTCGAGCCGGCTCGATCCGGGGGCTTTGCGCCACTCGGTTGTCGACCACGCCGCGGGGGTCAGGCCGCAAACCCTGTTCGGCACAATGAGGTCAATGGGCCTGCACACCGCTTTGGTTTTGCTCCTCGCCGCCGTCGGCATCGTCGTGGTGGCAAATCGGCTCAGCGAACGAACCGGCGTGCCCAGCGCGGTGCTGCTGGTCCTCGCGGGGAGCGGTTACGCACTGTTGCCGGGACCCAATCTCGAGCTTCGCCCCGACGTCGTGTTGAACTGCGTGTTGCCGCCGCTGCTGTACAACGCCGCGCTGGAATCGTCCCTGGCCGGCATTCGGCGCAATCTGCGCACGGTCATCAGCCTGTCGGTGGTTCTGGTTCTGCTGACCGCACTGCTCGTCGGCGCGACGTTCGGCCTACTGGTGGCCGGCGCGACGGTGGCGGTGGGCACGGCACTGGGTGCGGCGGTGGCACCGACCGACCCGGTGGCCGCGCTCGCGGTAGCACGCAAAGTCGGTCTGCCGCCCAGAATCATGACCTTGATCCAGGGTGAGGGGCTGCTCAACGATGCGACGGCACTCACCACCCTGGCCGTGGCCGTGTCCGCGGCCACCAGCGGTGAGTTCTCCCTGCCGTCGGCGCTGGGCGAATTCCTGGTGGCGGCCGTCGGTGGTGTCGCGGTGGGCATGGCCGTCGCTTTCCTGCGTCGACTGCTGCGACGGTTCGCCGGTGACGTCTTGACGGCCAACGCGATCTCGTTGGCTACTCCGTTCGCGACTTACCTTGTCGCCGAACAGGTTCACGCCTCTGGTGTGCTTGCGGTGGTGATCTGCGGATTGATCGTCGGGCATGATTCGCCGCGATCGGAATCCGGCGCAAGCCGATTGCAGACCCGCGCGGTCTGGCGGCTGGTCAACTTCCTGCTGGAAGGCAGCGTGTTCCTGCTGATCGGCCAGCAGCTCCCAACCATCCTTGCCGGCCTACGTGGCTACCAGACGTCGACGATCGTCGTCGCCGTCGTGGTCACGGTCGGCATCGTGCTGGGGGTGCGACCGCTGTGGTTACTGCTCACCCAATCCCTTCCCGGACCGTTGCACACCCGTCTCGGGGATTCCACCGACGCGGTGCCCGACCGCAGCGGGCGGGAGGGACGGACAGAACGGCTCAGCGGCCGGGAGATTTTCGTATTGAGTTGGGCAGGCACCCGCGGGGTGGTGAGTCTGGCCGCGATCTTCGCCCTGCCGTTCGTGACCGACAGCGGCGAACCGTTCCCCGACCGCGACTTGCTGCTGTTCTGCGCATTCGTGGTGGTGTTGGTGACGTTGATCGGTCAGGGAGTCACCTTCGGTCCGGTTGTCCGGGCACTGGGGGTCCATGCCAATGCCACCGACGATGTGCGGCTGCGCAATCAGGCGCGCACGGCCGCCGCGCAGGCCGCGCTCGCCCGACTCGATGACATGGACGAACAGCGCCACGACGAGGTGGAAGCCAAAGCGATCGACGGTGTCCGCAAACAGCTGTCGGTTCGGCTGGAGAGATACCGGCGCCGACTCGATCTGCTGGATTCGGCAGATTCCGACGAGGTACCCACCTCCCCCGCCTACGAGGCGGCGGTGGCGGTGCGGCGGGCGGCCATCGAAGCGGAACGAGAAGAACTCCTGCGGTGGCGCGACGCCGGCGCCCTGCCCGATCAGAGCCTGCGTGTGCTTGAGCGGGAACTCGACTACGAAGAAGAAGCCTTGCCGATCATCAGGCCGCGGCCGCACCGAGGCAATCCGTGATGTAACTGCGGCGGTCGACGAACCGACATACCGCTCAACCGGTCCGAAGGAGGACTACCGATGCGCAGCGGCCACCGCATCATTCGCACAGCGTCGATCGTCGTCGCGTTGGGCGGCGCAGGGCTGGCCGTCGCCCCGGCTAACGCCGCCCCGCTGCCCGGCGTCTGCACGCCGGTCAACGTGGTCGACGACATCTGCACCGTGCGCCTGGCGTCGGTGACGGCTGACGTGGTCAACGGCACCGTCACCGGTACCCCGATCGGCTCGGCCACCGCGATCACCCTTGCCGGACAAGGCGATGCCTACCTGGAGTCGGCGGGATTCGGCGATGCGGCGCCGGATCCGATTCAGCGCTGGGACGCCACGATCAAGTCCGTGAGCGCCCTCGACGTCGACCCGTCCGATCCCAACTGGTACGGCAATGCCAAGACCCGAGTGTTCATGCCGCGGACTCTCAACGACCTGGCCACCCAGTTTCCCCCGGATGTCCTGGTGGTCGGGTTCTCCGCCGACGACGCCCAGTCCGGGACGTTCCGGTTGGTGACCATCCAGCCCAGAGCTACCGGCTGGCCTCCACCACCGGCTTGAGCGCCTGACCCACCTCGGTGATGACACCGGGGGTGTAGCGATGCGTCGGCAGATTGATGATCACACCGTCGACGCCCACGTCGATGATCCGTCGCTTGATCTCATCTGCGATGTGATCGGCGGTGCCGACAACGGCGCGACCTCCGCGGGCCTCGTCGATGTCGGTCGGCGCGCCGTGCCCGTCGAGCACGACCGTCAACAGTGCGCTGGTCTCCAGACTGGCCGGGTCGCGGTCGATCTCGCCGCAACGCTGTCGCAGCACGTCGAGCTTGGCGGGCAGTTGGTCGATGTCGGCGATGATGTTGAGGTGGTCGGCGTAGCGCGCGGCCAGCCGGAAGGTCTTCTTCTCCCCGCTGCCGCCGAGCATGACCGGGATGTGGTCGCGATAGCGCGGCTCGTTGATCGCGTTCTCGGTGTGATACCACTTGCCATTGAACGTGGGCCGCTCACCGTGCAGCATCCCGATGATGATCTGCAGTGCTTCCTCCAGCTTTTCGAAGCGTTCGGTGAAGGTGCCGAACTCGAAGCCCAGCTGCTGGTGTTCCAGTTCGAACCAGCCCGCGCCAAGGCCAAGGATCGCCCGTCCCCCGCTGACCACGTCCAGTGTGGTGATTTCCTTCGCGAGCAGAGTGGGATTGCGATAGGTGTTGCCGGTGACCAGGGTGGACAGCTGCACGTGCTCGACGGCGGTGGCCAGGGCACCCAGGGCGGTGTAGGCCTCCAGCATCGGTTGGTCCGGTTCACCCAGGCCCGGCAATTGGTAGAAGTGGTCCATCAGCAGGACGGTGTCGAATCCCGCGGCCTCGGCCTCGCGGGCTTGGGCGATGACGGCCGGAAACAGCTCGGCGACGGGGGTTCCGTAAGAGAAGTTCGGGATCTGCAGTCCAAGGCGAATGGTCATGCCTGACTGCAACGTGACGGGCTGTCGATTGAATTCCGCATCCACAAGGTTTTCTACAACAGTTCGCGTCGATGCGTTCCTCGCGGCGTCCACCGAGTCGGCATCAAGCGACCCGGGTGGCCGACGAGGAACGTGGTGATCAGGGATGGAACTCCCAGCGGCCGAGCTGTTTTGAGCTTGGCAAACCGACCACCCTAGTTGGTGGTAGGCGGTGGTTGGGGTTGGAAGGGCTGGTACCACCACCAGTGGGCACGTTCGCCGGTCGGTCCGGGGCAGGGCGGGACAGCCGGTGGCGGGTGCTGGGGTGGTTGCGCCAGTGAGCCGGGGTGTAGGGGTTGTCCGGTGTCGTCGGTGACGGTGAGCCGATGGGCGGGGCCGGTGATGGTTATCAGGCCGCGGTGGTGGGCCCGGTGGTGGAACGGGCAGAGCAGGACCAGGTTGGCCAGCTCGGTGGGGCCGCCGTCTTCCCAGTGCTCGATGTGATGGGCGTGCAACCCGCGGGTGGCATGACAGCCCGGCACCACACAGCAGTGGTCGCGGTGTTCCAAGGCTCGGCGTAGCCGCCGGTTGACAGTGCGGGTGGTCCGCCCGGCGCCGAGGGGTTGGCCGGCGCGTTCGAACCACACTTCGCAGGTGGCATCACAGGTCAGGTACTGGCGCTCAGCATCGGAGAGCAGCGGACCCAGGTGCAGGGCGGCGGCACGGGTGGCCATGTCGACGTGCACCACCACGGTGGTGTGCTGGCCGTGCGGGCGGCGGGCGACCTCGGCATCCCAGCCCGCTTCGACCAACCGGATGAACGCGTCCACCGCGGTGGGCACCGGAGCTCGCTGCTCGGAGACGACGGTGTGGGCGGGGTCGTGCTCGCGCTTCCAGTCGGTGATCAATGCATCCAGATGCGAGGCTAACGCGGCCTCGACGATGGCGGCCTCGTCATGGGGCACGGTGATGCGCCAACTCGTCGAGGAGTCGGTGCTGGACTTGGTCAGTGCGCGGCGTGGTTCGGGCCGCGGATCGGAGTCGGGGCGCGGTTCGAGTTTGAGCGCGGTGCGTAACTGGCTGACGGTGGCGACCGCCGCGAGCTGGGCGTAGTGCTCGTCGGAGCCATCGCCGGCGCGGGCGGCGATCACCCCGACCTGGTCCAGCGACAGCTGCCCGTCGCACAGAGCTGCTGTGCAGCGGGGGAACTCCTCGATGCGGTGCGCGACGGTGGTGATGGTGTGGGCGTTGGCCGAAGAGGTGCCCAGCTTCCAGGCCACCAACGCCGGCATGGACCGTACCCCGGTGGCGCCGCAGAGATCGTCGCGATCCAGCTCGGCGACGATCTGCACGATTCGGCCGTCGATCGCGTTGCGCTGGCCGGCCAACTGCGCCAACTCGGCGAACAACACCTCAAGGCGCTCAGCGGGACTCACCGCCGAATCAACCGCCGCCACCGAGGACATGACCCGATCATGCCAGCAGGGTCCGACAAGTATTACCGCCGAAATCTGTTCGGGAATTGAAGCGGCGCCCGCTCAAGCCCGTCCCCAGAGGGTCGGGTGCGGACCGCTCGAGACGTCGGGATGTCAGCAGTTGAGTATGCGACGCGCGAGCCCCACTGGACGAATACGATCAACCATGCGTCGGCGAGACATCGTCATCATCATCGTGGTGTTGCTCGTGTGCGCGGCAGGGTTCATCGCCGGCACCTACTTGCTCGCAACCGGCCAGGTGGCGCCCGCGCCGACCAACGGCCTTCCCTGACACACGACAACACCCCGGCAAAACCGGGGTGCTTCGTACAGGACCGGCTTGTCCACGACAGCGGTCTCGGTGGTCGGCGACTGCAGCCTTTGCGTCAGGCCGAGCTGTCGTTGCGCTGCGCGAGATCCCACAGGTAGCCGAAGGGATCTCGTACCCGTGCCCGGAGATCGCCCCAGGGCGTCTGCGCGGCGGGCATCACCGGGGTCCCGCCACGCGCTTCCATCGCCGCGACCGTCTGAGGCACATCGTCGACGTACAGGTAGAAGATGAAGTGCGGCGGCGAATCGGCGGTGGTCTGTTTCAAATCCGAGTCCCAGCCCGGCCTGTTCAGCGTGATGTTGGTGCCGCGGTAACGCATCCGGGCAAAGAAGGTATGACCATCCTCGTCCGGCAGAACGGCAATGGGGACCATACCCAGAGCCTTCGCATAAAAGTCGACCGCGGCATCGACATCGTCGTACACCAACCCGACGGTGTTCCATCCCAGGCCCGGCCAGGGGTGCGGTCGTGCCTCGACATTGGCGAACCAATCGCCTTCCGGCATGGTCAGACTCATCGTGATCCTCCTTGCGTCTAAAAAGGCGACGTCGACGCTAGCGGTCCCCTCTGACATCGCCCCTGACACAAAACACCCCCGGCCCAACAGGACCGGGGGTGCTTCGCAGAGAACTACTTAGTGCGCGTGCCCGTGACCGTGTCCGTGGCCGGCATGCTCGTCGACCTCGACCGGCTTGTCCACGACAGCGGTCTCAGTGGTGTTAGATTGCAGCCCATGCGCGCTCTAGTCGTGATTCGCCTATCTCGCGTCACGGAGGCTACGACAAGCCCCGAACGTCAGTTGGCCGAATGTGAGCAGTTGTGCACCCAGCGGGGCTACGAGGTCGTCGGAGTGGCCCAGGATCTCGACGTGTCCGGGGCAGTCGACCCGTTCAAGGCGAAGGACCGACCCGAGCTGGCCCGGTGGCTGGCCGGCGAGCGCGAGCAGTTCGACGTGATCGTTGCCTACCGAGTCGACCGGCTGACCCGATCCATCCGGTACCTTCAGAAGCTCGTCGCGTGGGCCGAGGACAACGACAAGCTGGTGGTGTCGGCCACCGAACCGCACTTCGATATGACGACTCCATTCGCCGCGGTGGTGATCGCACTCATGGGCACCGTCGCGCAGATGGAGCTGGAAGCCATCAGCGAGCGCAACGCCTCCGCTGCCCGTCACAACATCAAAGCGGGCAAGTACCGAGGCAGCACGCCGCCGTGGGGATACCTACCTGAGCGAGTCGACGGCGTATGGCGATTAAAGCAGGACGAGGCACAGGTCAAGATCATCAACGAGGTTGTGCACCGCGTGCTCGAAAGCGAACCGCTACAGCGCATCGCACATGACCTGACCCATCGTGGCGTGCTGACACCGAAAGACCACTTCGCGAAGCACCGCGGCCGGAAGATCGAAGGCCGCGAGTGGAGCGCGACTCAACTCAAGAGGTCTCTCCTCAGCGAGACCATGCTTGGGTATGCCGTGTCGAACGGCAAGGCAGTGCGGAACGAGGACGCATCTCCCGTCATCCGGTCAGAGCCGATTCTCAAGCGCGAGGTATTCGACCGTCTGGGCGTTGAGCTGGCCAGCAGGTCGAAGCGCGGAGAACCGACAGCGCGAACCACTTCCCTACTCCTGCGGGTGCTTCATTGCGGAGTCTGCGGGCTCCCCGCCTACAAATTCAACGGTGGCAGTCATAGCCAGTTCCCCCGCTATCGCTGTAAGTCGATGACCAAAGCGGACAAGTGCGGCAACCGGACGATCCGCGTAGAAGAAATCGACGGACTCGTTGATCGGACAGTACGGTCACTGTTGGGTGACTCCGAACGGCTTGAGCGCGTGTGGGATTCGGGCTCTGACAATTCCGCAGAGCTGGCCATGATCAACGACGAATTGACCGACCTCACGAGCCAGATCGGCACTCCGGCATTCCGTCCGGGCACACCGCAGCGTGATGCACTAGACGCGCGTATCAACTCGCTGGCCGCGCGCCAAAAGGCTCTGTCAGCCGAAGCGGTGAAGCCGGCCGGTTGGACCTTAACGCCAACCGGGGAGAAGTTCGGAGACTGGTGGGAGCGGCAGGACATCGAGGGCCGCAATATCTGGCTGCGAACCATGAATGTCCGAGCGGAATACGACCATCATCAAATTCGGGTGGACCCCGGTGACCTACGCCAACTCACGGAGCGTCTGAATCCCGCCGGGACGGTATCACAGATGCAAGAGCTGTTTAAGGTCATGGCCGACAGCGAGATTCGTGGCATCGCGATCGGCTCCGGTGGTCAAGTCGAGTTCACGCACGCTTCCGGCAGGATCTGGTCAGAATACTAAAATGAATCGACTTCGCTTGGCTCATCCGGCGGCGGTGGCCACCTGGTAGCTTCGTTTGAGATTGCATCCGTAAAAATGGTATCAATTGCTGTTGTGCGTACCATTATTGCGCCACTTAGGTCGCTACTCGTGAAATTGGTGTTGGATATATCTGCACCACCAAATTTTGCGTCGATCAAGATCGCGTTCGTGAACGTGCTGTCTCGAAGCTTTGCTACGGTGAAATTCGCTTTTCGGAGGTTTGCCTGAGTGAAGTTGGAATGCTGTAATTCAGCTCCATACAGATTCGCCTCGGAAAGGTCGGCTTCTCCGAAGTAATTCCCGTACCACCACAGATCTTCCTGGGACTCCACTCGTGCCTTAGAGAGACCAGCTCGCGATAAATCAGCACCTACTAGTGACGCCCGGTGAAAGTTGGTGTCCTCCAAGACAGCAGAACGCATTGAGCATCCACGAAGGTTCGCCCTTCGGAACGTCGTAGCAGTCAAGTTTGCGTGGCTCAAATTCGCGCCCTGAAGATCAATTTCCGTGAAGTCAAAATTCGACAAATCCGCGCCAGACAGATCGACTGCGCACGTTCGCCAATCGTCAACATCTTCTGAATTAACCCGTCGACGGGAGTGAAGAACAGCGATCAATGTCTTTCGGACTTCGTCGTCAGCCGCCGCCTCTTCTGATGAACCTCGGCTCCGCGGGCTACGCAGCTGCGCACATAGCAGATTTACACATACCTGGCGTTCGGTGTCATTATCGAACGCGTGCCAATCGTCGGCAAGCGCGGCCAAAGCATAAGCACCAGCGTGGCGTACGGAAGACAAGGATGAACCAAGTTGTTCAGAAATAGCTGCAAATCTTGCGCGAAGTTCACGTTCACGATCGTCTCTTCGGCGGCTTTCATCAAGCTGGTGACGTTGCCGATCTAGTTCATACTTCTGAGAGTCAAGCGACAATTGCCGCGCAGCAGTCTCTTGGGATTGAACAGCCACCTGATGGGCGCGAACGCTGAACTCATACGTCAATTCCAGGGTTGCCTGACGCCGATAGGCGACGAGCGCCGCCCCTCCGACGCCGACAACTGCGAGAATGGTCGCCGTGGTACGGGACGCATCGAACATGTTGTCCCCGTTGACGTGTGCTAGCCAAGCCCACCAACCAGCTGGATCGTGCCACGGGGCCGGTTGGTGACTTTGAATCCACGCCAGCCAACCGAACAAGACACCGCCGACAACTAAGACGGTGGCTGTACCCCAGACGACCAGCACCGCCAGTGACCGCCGTCGCTCAAGACCCTGCGCCAGCGCCGCATCTATACCCTGATCGGTCACGACGCGCCTTCAGCCAGTTTGGCCGTTGCAAGCACCTCGCGCGCCTTCTGGGTGGCTTCGCCCTCTTCCCTGCCCTGCGTAGTCTCCGTGAGGAAGCCGTCGCGCCGAGCGCGCGCAATGTGTGTTCGGACTGTGGGCAGAGGCAACATCGGCCGCTTCTCGTCGCCTAGTGCCTCCGCGATGGTCGCGGTGATGTTCGTGCCGGAGCCGACAAGCTCGGCGTAGGCGACCGCCAGCCGCGCGAGGTACTCGTCCGTTACGCGGCCTTCCCCGCGCGGTACGCCTCACCCAAGGTGATCAGCGAGCTTGGTTGAGCGGTGCGTCTCCGCTCGCGCATCCGCTGGTGCATCTGTTCGCGCCGGAATCGCTCCATCAAGGTACGCAAGGCTTCGTAAAGAGTGTCGGGGTCCAGCTCGCCGCCTGGAACAGCTCTGATGTTGAGTTCGACAACTTTGCCGGCCTCGCGCACCAAGTCCACGGCATACGGCTTCACGAGATTCTCGACTTCACGCGCCATGACATCAAGTGTACGTACGATGTCAAGTCGTTTGCATCATTATGTAGTAACTTGACGAGATAATGAGTTATGTGACATGCTCCCCTTCGTCCACTGATGGCACCACAACTGAACAACCGAGCAGCAAGACTCGGGACCACGGGTGCAAGCCCTTCGACCCCGATGCAAACTCCGGCAGGACCGGGAGCCGGCTCGGATATAGCGAGATAACAACGCCGCAGTTGTGGCTGCAATCAACCGCGAGTAACCAACACATTGCCAAGGGAGGCAACGACTATGACCACCATGACACTTCACACCCCAGTTTCAACCGAGGCTGGCGAGTGGCTCGATGCCATCGCACAGCACCCCGACATCAAGCCCGAGCACCTCTTAGCGGCGTACGCCGGCCTGGGAGTTGAAACCGATCTGACCGACGACCAGATACACGATGGGGAGTTCTGGTTGCTGCTCCTCGGGTTCCTGCGGACTACCGCGATCAGCGAGGACGAACGCACGTGGACCTTCGAGCGTCGCATTCCCGTGGTCCGGTGAATCTCTACCTCGCAGCGGATTTCACTCCGCAGGATGACGGCACCACGTTGGTTTCCGCCTTCCAAACGCATGGCACTGACGTGGGTCACTTGCGGGCGGCAGGGCTGTTTGCAGCGCTGTTATGCCAACTTGCCGAGGGGTCACCGAATCGTCTGGAGCGCACCGTTACCGGCACAGGAATATCAGTGGTCTACCGGGTACGTGGCCGACATCCCGGCGCGGTTCTTGTCGCGCCCACCCGGTACCAAGCGACTACGCGACACCTACAGGTACGTGCAGACGCCAAGCGGCTGATACGCCTGCGGCCTCCGAAGATCGGCCCCGACGTGCCGCTATTCGATTATGCGACAGGCTTTATCGACCAGCACGGTCTCGTCTTGCAGTCCCGCGAGATCAAGGCTGGCGGCCAGGTATTTGAGTCCTACGGCCTGCCCGAGGACGAAGATTATGAGGCGCAGATGCCGGAACTGCTCGATGTCCACGAATACCTGGCAGCACTCGGCGGTGCTCGATGATTTCTCCGCAGATCAAAAGCCGTTGGAATGCAGGGCGTTCCGAGGTTACGCATCGGATCAGCAAGCCTGGCACCCCAGCGTTCCTGCTGTTCAACAACGAGGAGCTGGGGATGCTGCGGGACCAGATCAACACAGCCTTGGGGGGCACACATGGCGCCGGCACCGCCTAAGGACATATTCGAGTGGTCACGCGCCTACTTCCGCAACGGGGACCGCGCTCTCAACGAAACCCGCGGAACGATGGCCGCTCTGATGACGTACGCGAACGGTGACCTGGTGTGCTTTCCGAGCCAACGCCGACTGGCGGAGGACACCGGAGTGCATCATGACACCGTTGGTCGGCACCTGAAAAAGAACATCGAAGCTGGTTGGCTGGTGGTGGTCGAGAGGGGCAACTCGTTCAAGAACACGACCACGTATCGCCTCTCAACACCCCGCACTGGTGCAGGGGAACTCCCCGCACTGGTGCAATCAACTCCCCGCACCGCTGCGGGGGTACTCCCTGCACAGGTGCCGTACTAACTACTAATACAACAGACCATGAAACTACTCATAGATCTGTTCAGCCCGAGAGCCCGCTAGGGGGCGGGCCTTCGGGGGATCTTCCCTCCGATGCAACAACCCATCTTCCGACTCCCCGCACCGCTGCGGGGGTTCTGGCAGCACGGGTACGCCTTGGCCTCGTGACAAGCCCATCCCGATTGACCCGTGGGAGGAAGATCCGTGGGGCCGCCCATCGGTGCAATACGTTGACGACAAGACTGGTGAGCCGTTCGACTACACACCGGGAGAGCTACCAAGAGTGAGCGCCCGGTGACGGTCAACGGCCGAAGACGTTTCAACGAGCCGTGGCGTGAGGTGCTGCTCGATGAGCTGACCGACGAATCCGAAGACGAACGGCGGGACTTCACCGATCCCGAGCGCGACCCATTCGAGTCCGAGAACGGCCCCGCGATGGGGACGGACGGCGACGACAACCCGGAGTACGCGACACCGAGAGCGAAGCTCGACGGGCAGAAGCTCGAACGCGGCGACATCAGCGACCCGGTGCAGGTCGCCCCGAAGACAAACCCGGCCGGCGAGATTACCGACGCCGGTCACGGGTTCATCGTGGACGATCCCCGAAGCCGTCCGTGGAAGACGGCGCCGCGGACACACTGCGCACACTGCGGCGGGGAGCTACCACCGCCCGATGTCAGCGCCTACCGGTGCGAGTTCGACCCAGATCTCACCGAAGCCGAGCTTGCGCTTGTCGGGGCCGACCAGGGACCACCGGTGCTGTCGCCGGGGTGTCGGCACCTGGCGGCGTGCAACTGCATGAGACCCGGCTGCCAGTGCTCGGGGTGTCGACTCCGGTGGTTGGTGCTGTCGGGCAATGAGCGCAACGTCGGGCAGCCTCGTAAGTATTGCTCGGAAGGGTGCCGGAATCTCGCGGGCAGCGAGCGCAAGCGGTGGCAGCGTGCGCTGGCGAAGGCGGTCAAAAATGGCGACGAGCCCCCACCTGAACCCGAGGACAGGGGTCTGAAGTTCCGTCCGCGGAGAGGACCGCTGTCCAGTACCGAGGGCACCGGGCACCGGTACATCTCGGCCAGCCGATGACGGCCCGGCGAAGTATTCCGTAACAGGTAGAGGAGCAGGCCTGCCGGTTGAGGGGCTGCATCTTCAACGGATGGTTGAGACGGCAGTTGCATCCCCTGGCTGGCTGCCGGCTCCCCCCTTCAATCAACACGTTTCCGCCCCTGGTCATTCGGCCGGGGGCGGTTTCGTTTTCCCAGGACCCCTGTGCACAGGACTCGGAGGTGATGATGCAACAGGTTTGCGCCCACGGCCACGAACAGCGTGGCCCGCTTGACTACTTCGATGACGGCCAGTGCCGGCACTGTGACCGCCGGAACCAGGCCCGATACCGCACGCGCCGCTCGGCGGCGATGGAACTCGCCCGCGCGCTGGAGGCACACGGCGTCGAGGTGATGCGAGCTGAACCACCCGTCGACCTTCAGCGGCTCGCTGAGGCCTTAGCGGGCTCGTACAAGGCAACCGCCTAGACCAAACCCCCGTCGCCCGTCTGTGGACCACACAGGCGGGCATTTTCATGAAAGGAAACACCGATGGCTGATAAGCCTGGAGGCCACGAAGTTGGCAGGGTGTCGATTCGTGTCGTACCAGACACCTCCGGCTTTCGTCGCCGGCTCAAGGACGAACTCGAAGCGATCGAGAAGACGCTCAAGACCCAAGTCGAAGTGACACCCGAGATGGCCGGCTTCCGCGAGAAGATCAAAGCCGCCACCGCAGGTCTCAAGACCGATGTCGATGTGGACGTTAAGCGCGGTGCGCTGGAGCGCCTACGCGAGACGATCGGCAAGATAGCCGACAAGGTCGGCGGCGCGGGCGGCAACCTGTCATTCGGATCAGGCATCAATCCGGCGGGATATGGTGCGATCTTTGCGGGGATCGCGGCTGTAGCCGCCCCTGCGGTCGGGTTGCTCACAGCCTCGCTGTTGACCCTCCCCGGCTTGCTAACCGCGGTCGTGGCACCGGCTGGCGCGGTTGCTCTCGGTCTCGACGGCATCAAGAAGGCCGCTGAGAACGCCGGCCTGCTCGGGGAGGGCAAGAAGGGCAAGACGACCCTTGGGGAGAACCTGAAGGCGTTGCAGTCGTCGGTGTCCGACGTATTCGTAAGCCGCCTTACCCCCGTGTTCGAGAAGCTAGACAATCTCTTTCCCTCGCTCAAGTCCTCGCTGCCTTCGATTGCAAACGGTCTGAGCGACGTAGCTTCCGCGTTCGTTGACACGGTTACGTCAGCCCCTGGCATGGCGAAGATCGAAAGCATCATCAACAACATCGGTAATGCGATAAGTCTGTCCGCTCCCGGAATCGGCAAATTCACCGATGGTCTTCTGTCGCTGACCAATTCGTTGACCGCCAAGCTTCCCGCCGTGTCGGAGTGGTTCAATCGGGCGGGTAATTCTTTCGCTGATTGGGTCCAGAGGATCACCGCGGACGGCACGCTGTCAAAGGCGTTCGACGGTCTGGGAAGCACGCTCAAGACGTTGTTGGAGGCACTCGGAGGGTTGGCCAGCGAAGGGCTGAAATACTTCCAAAACCCCCAGAGCGTCGAAGATTTCAACGCCGGATTGCGGTCTGTGGCCCAGTCTGTCCAATCCATCGTGACGCTGAGCAACCAGCTGAACAACATGGGCGATCTGTTCAAGAATCTGACCCCGAGTTTCGACATGTCGGGCATCTCAGCCGATCTGCTCAAACCCTTCACATCGCAGGATGCGGGCTGGCGCGATATGTGGGCTGGCATCAAACAGACCGCGGTGGAGGCGTTCGGAGGGATTGCATACGCCGCTTCTACTGCGGCAGCGAAGATCTCGTCCTTCATTTCAGACGTCGTCGAGGACGCGAAGACGATCGGCAGCCGGATCGCTGACGCCGTTGGCGACCTTGGGGGCGTTCTGGTGAACGCTGGTAAGTCACTGATGGACGGCCTCGGTAACGGCATCCGGCAGGGCCTCGCATCGGTGCTGGAGTTCGCAGGCACGATCGCAGCGCAAATCGCCAAGGTGAAAGGTCCGCTCCCGAAGGACCGAACCGAGCTGATCCCACAGGGCCAAGCCCTCATGGAGGGTCTCGGCACCGGGATGGCGAACGGATTTCAGTCCGTGCTCGATCAGGCCAAGTCGATGGCCGAGCAGATCTCCCAAGCGATAAAAGACGGCACCAACCTGTCCTCGATCCTCGGCGGTGACAAGCTCCCGGAGCTGAAGAAGATGCTCGACACGATCGACGAGCAGCGCAAGCAACTGAAGGTGGACCTGAACAACACGTCCGACAAGGGCGCAAAGCAGTCCATCCGAGACCAGATGGCCGCGTTGCTCGCTGAGCGCAACGTCCTGGACCTTCAGCAGGAGAAGCTGACCAACGAGCGGAAGTACGGCGATGCCAGCGCGACTCAAGACCACTACAACGAGATACTAGGCAACGCAGCCAACATCCCGGTTGATTTTGCCAAGACCGTTGGTACACAGGCGTTGTCAGACCTCGGATTCAGCGGCAACGGCGCTCTGGAGCAGGTAGGAAACACCCTCCTCGACTGGGGCATGAACGCCGGCAAGAAATTTGTCTTCAACGTCGGCAGCGGTGACGAGGCTCTCTCGATGCAGCGGACTCTGCAAAACCGCGAAGCGCTTCAGTACGACCGACGTTAAACGACAAACAGTTTTCACACGGTCAGGTAGCAACCGGCTGCCTGGCATCAACCCAATAGAAGGAACAACCAATGTCCAGCATCATCGAAGCAGCCGAGTTTGTCAGCCGTTGGCCGGGGCAGGGAATCAAGTTCCCTGAGTTCGATCCTAAAACTTCGCAATTCTCGGACGATCTAGCCAAAGTCGTTGAGGGCTACGAGACCATCAAGTATCTTGAGGTCGCTAGGCCGGCAGTCTTTGATTTGTCAGAGTTGACCCCGGAAAACGCCGAGGACAAGCTGCGTGCGTTCGCCGCGCTGATCGCGCTCCAGGGGTCCCCGGAGACAGGCGGTCTGTCAGCTCTGGCCAAAGCGAAGAACATCGCTCTAGAGTCGGCGGCACGGCATGTGGCCAACACAGCGGGACCGATGGTCCGTTACGCCATCGAGCAACTGACGCCGGAGTTCGAGCAAGACGCCAGGACGTATGTCGAATGTGTTGCCGCCCTGCCCGATGACTTCACAGCTGAGACGTTGTTAGCGGCCGGCACGGACGTGGTCACCGCGTACCAGCGTGCTAAGGCAGTGGTTATCCAGCTCGACCGAGTGAGTAGCTTCATCGCCGCCACCAGCACCCTACCTACCCACTCCGTCACTATCGAGCCCGTGATCAGAATCCTGCGACCCGCGTCAATCACGGAATTGGCCAAGTTGGACGCAGCCCACGCAACGCCGGCCAACGCGACGCTTCGGGCGTTGAATCCGATCTACTGGACCGCCGCGCGCGAGGGAATCGAATTCGGAATCAACACATTGCGGGAAGCGGCGGCACTCCGCAAGCGTCTGGAAACCGTAACACCACAACAAATCCCCGGTGTGGCCACTCTCCGCTGACGCCTCGTTCACCTACTACACCGGCCCCAGTTCAAACCGCTGGGGCCTTTTCGTTGCCCTGAAAGGGGATTACCCGAATGCTATTACCAACTATCGAGGACGAGCGCGAGGCCGCGTTCCAGTCCTACCTGGAGAGCACAGTCAATTACTTCGCCGCTGTTGAAGCGGCCGGTGCCGCCCCGTGGTTTGAAGACCCCGTAAAGCTTGCCAAGCTCGGCATTACTACGACCGACCCGACCGAAGCGCGGCGAGAGCTGTTCTATCGGCGTTACGCCCGTGCGTAACGGGGATCGGCTCGTGCGGGCGGCGTTAGCCCGAACACCTGTTAAGCCACAGGCCGCAGTGGATGATCCGATCCTTCGGAGGTTGACAGGCGCTCCGGTTGACGAACCCGATCCGGCCGAGGAACGCCGCGCAGCGCTTCGCGAGCTTGCCGAGTGGAACCGCTACCTTAATTCAGGCCAGTACGACGCCGACAAGGAAGCGCAAAGGGAAGCCGAGGCCGAGACGCAGCGGACCCGCAAGCTCACAGTCGCGCAGCTTCTCGGAGAGACGTTGAACGAGGCTAACGGACCGGACTCCGTGCCGCTGAACGGTGCTGGGATCGTCAGGGCAGCGCTTCAAGGCCTGGGACGGGCAACCGACAACGATGGCTGAGGACTCTCCACGTAAGCGAGGCCGGCGGCGACGGAAGTCTCCGACCTGCTTCCGGGCAGGTTGCAGCCACAAACGGCAACCAGACCACACCCACTGCTCGCAGCTCTGTTGCTCAGTCGACGGGGAACTCAACCGGATACAGCGCATCTGTGCGATAACGGGTGACACCGAATTGTGGTTAGCCGCAGTCGCTCTCAACGACGCCCTGACCGTGTGCAACGACAACAGCAGACGCGTCTACTGCGCGGCTCGTGAGGTTGGGATCACCGACGAGCAATGGCTGGCCATCAGAGATGGAGTTGAACCATGACGCTCGTGAAGTACGTAGGCCCTGGCCGCTTGCCCGTATCGGCGGCTGGGGTGACGGATGTACCTCCCAGCACCGCAAGGGATCTCGTCGCGACGGGACAGTACAAGTACGTGGACATCACCATCGATTTCCCACCGGACTGGCCTCCGCTGGCCGAGGACTACGACGGCGGCATTCCCACGGCCTCGAACTACGTCGAGGTTCACCGTCCGGGCGGTGGAGGAGGACAGCAACCGCCCTCTGTACTCCCCGGAAGTTGATAGCACCGCCTATTCCTGCTGCGCTTTGACGTGTGGGTGCACCACTGTGGTGGGTGTGTGGCATGGGTGCGTATGCCGTGGGGCGGGAGGGCACAGGTGGGGGTGCAGGCAGGTGGGCAGGGCACTGCCGCTTGCAGGGTGTGCGCTGTGCGTGTGGCTCGGGCTGTGTGGCCGGCGTGCCGGCTGCGCCCGCTTGGGGCTTGCGCTTGTGCACCCAGGGGGGTATCCCCCCGCCCCCGCCCCCAGGATCGGTTGGTAATGCGTCTGCCCGGTCCGATGCGCTGGGCATTCTCCGAATTTCCATATTGCCGCAGATCAACGGCATCCGACCGCCTGAAAGGGGGTCAATTGAGCATCCCAAGACAGCCCGCCGACCTGGGCGCCGCCGGAGCGGCCTTTTGGACCAGCACCCTCACGCGGTACTGGATGGACGGGGAACCTCACAAGCTCGCCATCCTGGAACAGGCTTGCCGAGTGCTAGACCGCATCGCCGAACTTGAGGCGGGGATGACTGGTCAACCGCTGACCGTGTGGGGATCGAAGCATCAACCTGTGATCCATCCGCTGATCGCTGAGAAGCGCTTCCAGCAGGGCCTATTTGCCTCCCTCACTAAGGCACTGGGTCTGCCCGACTCGGACGAGGACGACGAGACCGAAGCGGCGCGCCTCCGCAGCGAGCGCGCACGCCACGCGGCCAACGTCCGGTGGAAGAAAGAGAAGCCGAAGTGACACACATCCGCGGGAAAGTCAGGGCCACCAACGATCCTGCGGTCCTTGCGCTCCGTCTGCCGGCCGATCTAATCGTGGGCGACTGGTACGACGTACTGGCCGCGGTGCGCAATTGGCTAGCTGAACAAGGATCAGACCCAGACCTTGGCAGTGAGGTGCTGGAGATCGCCGGCTTCGATGCCGTCGCGTCGATCCGGGAGTGGCTACAGCAGCCTTGACGCCAGCTACCATACGACCCTGACAGTTTTCAGGCCTATTTGCGGGCGTGTCGTGCGGCGTTCTTATCAAATGTGATACCGTTGAGCTATCTCAGCTAAGAAGTTCCTGAGAATCTCATTCTTGGCATTCTGCCGCTGTCCTGTGCACCCGCTGTGGAGTAACGTCAGGCCCAACGCAGGAGAGCCCCAGGTCCGAAACCCTGGGGGCTCTGGTCCTGAGGCTTTGTCCTACATGTGGTGTGTAGAGCGCCAAAGTTATCAGGAAACACGCGCTGGTGGTAATTGAATCGCCAGCATTGTGGCCAGAGTTTCACCTTGCCTGCGTTGCGGTCGCGCCCACAGGGGGCGTGACCTACGCAAAGGAGAAACGCAACGATGTATTTCAGCGTGGGCGAAACTAAGGACGGCAAGCACTCCTGGTGGCTCTACGGCGGCAACCACGAGATGGTGGCGTGGGCCGGCCAACGGTTCGGCTCTCTGTCCGACGCCAAGCGTGCAGCTCAGGCGTTCAAGGCCGGCGCGGCGACGGCGCGGTACGACGTATACCTCGATGAGGGGAACAAGTACCGGTGGCGTGCATGGCGGTCAAGCGACAAGGTCGCGGCGTCTGGCGAGTCATTTGACAGCAAGTACAACGCTGAACGTGCGGCAAAGAACGTCGAGGCCAACGCGGGCAGCGCGACCGGGCTGTAGCCCGTCGAATACGAAAGCACCCCCGGCCCAGCAGGACCGGGGGTGTTCTCGTTGCTGAACCTAGTGGGCGTGCCCGTGGCCGTGACCATGGCCAGCGTGCTCGTCCTCTTGGCTTACTTTCTCCACGACAGCGGTCTCAGTGGTGAGCACCATGCGGGCCACCGACGCGGCGTTGAGCACCGCGGAGCGGGTCACCTTGACCGGATCGATCACGCCGTCGGCGATCAGGTCACCGTAGGCCAGCGTCGCAGCGTTGAAGCCGTGCCCGGTGGGCAGCTCGCTGACCTTGCTGACCACGACGGCACCGTCGAGACCGGCGTTGGTGGCGATCCAGAACAGCGGAGCCGACAGCGCCGAGGAGAACACCTCGACACCGAGCGCCTCGTCGCCGGACAGCGACGACCGCAGCGAATCGAGCGCGGCACGGGCCTGAACCAGGGCGCTGCCGCCGCCGGCGACGATGCCCTCCTCGACCGCGGCCTTGGCCGCCGCCACCGCGTCCTCGACGCGGTGCTTGCGCTCCTTGAGCGCGGTTTCGGTGGCCGCACCGACCTTGATCACCGCAACACCGCCGGCCAGCTTGGCCAGCCGCTCCTGCAGCTTCTCGCGGTCCCAGTCGGAATCCGACGCCTCGATCTCGCTCTTGATCTGCTTGACCCGGTTGGCGATCGCATCGGCGGTACCGCCACCGTCGACGATCACGGTGTCGTCCTTGCTGACCACCACACGGCGCGCGGTGCCGAGCACCTCGAGGCCGGCCTCACGCAGCAGCAGGCCGACGTCGGGGTTGACCACCTGGGCGCCGGTCACGACGGCCAGGTCGTCGAGGAACGCCTTGCGACGATCGCCGAAGAACGGCGCCTTGACCGCGACGGCCTTGAGCGTCTTGCGGATGGCGTTGACCACCAGGGTCGACAGCGCCTCACCCTCGACGTCCTCGGCGACGATCAGCAGCGGCTTGCCGGCCTGGGCCACCTTCTCCAGCAGTGGCAGCAGGTCGGGCAGCGAGCTGATCTTCTCGCGGTGCAGCAGCACCAGCGCGTCCTCGAGGACGGCCTCCTGCGAGTCGAAATCGGTGACGAAGTAGGCCGAGATGAAGCCCTTGTCGAAGCCGACACCGTCGGTGACCTCGAGCTCGGTGTGCAGGGTCGAGGACTCCTCGACGCTGACCACACCGTCGGTCCCGACCTTGGTCATCGCCTCGCCGACCATTTCACCGACCTCCTCGTCACGCGAGGAGACGGTGGCGACCTGGCCGATGGCCAGCTTGTCGGACACCGGGGTGGCCGCGGCCAGCAGCGCCTCGGACACGGCGTCGGCCGCCTTGCCGATGCCCGAGCCCAGCGCGATCGGGTTGGCACCCGCGGCCACGTTGCGCAGGCCGTTCTTGATGATGGCCTGGGCCAGCACGGTGGCCGTGGTGGTGCCGTCGCCGGCGACGTCGTTGGTCTTGGTGGCCACCGACTTGACCAGCTGGGCGCCGAGGTTCTCGAACGGATCCTCCAGCTCGATCTCCCGGGCGATGGTCACGCCGTCGTTGGTGACGGTCGGGCCACCGAAGGCCTTGGCCAGCACCACATGGCGCCCACGCGGGCCCAGGGTCACCTTTACGGCGTCGGCGAGCTTGTCGACGCCGACCTCCATGGCCCGGCGCGCAGTTTCGTTGAACTCAATCTGCTTGCTCATATGTCAGTCCTGACTTCGCTAGAGCGCGTACCGCCCCGGAAACCGCCCGCGCAGGCGCGGGGATCTCCGGGGCGGTTCACGGCTGCTACTTGTTGACGACCGCCAGCACGTCGCGGGCCGACAGGATCAGGTACTCCTCGCCGTTGTACTTGATCTCGGTGCCGCCGTACTTGCTGTAGATGACGGTGTCGCCCTCGGCGACGTCCAGCGGAATCCGCTTCTCGCCGTCCTCGTCCCACCGGCCGGGGCCGACGGCGACAACGGTGCCTTCCTGCGGCTTCTCCTTGGCGGTGTCCGGGATGACCAGACCCGACGCGGTGGTCGTCTCGGCCTCATTGGCCTGTACGAGGATCTTGTCCTCGAGTGGCTTGATGTTCACGGCCACGATGGAGTCCTCCACTTAGTTAATGTGCGGGCCGGGGCTGTGCGCCCGGACCAGTCGGAATTACCAGGTGTTCGGCATACGTCCACGCCCTCGCACCGTCGTCGCGGGTGCCGGCGCAGGGGTTGTCCGTAAGCCACCTAGCACTCTATACATGCGAGTGCTAGCACTCAAGGGTGGCCCGCTGCGGATTCGCCGTGAGCGGACACCGCGGGGGCGTCACCGGCCGAAGCTGTGCGGATCGATCATCAGGTGATCGGACACATCGCCCACCATCTCGACGTCCGCCTTGCGTTCGGTGAAGTACCAGCCGTCGGTGTCGCGGGCGAAGCTGTCCAGGTAGCGGCCGACGACGATCGGCTGCAGCGCCAGCTTGTCGGTGGCCTGCACGACGACGAAGGTCGACCGCGAGGTGGCGGCGTCGCCGTCGACCTCGACGATGACGTTGTGCACCAGGTGGCGGGTCTTGGGTGTCCCCGGAGCCGCTGGGCCGGCGACATCGGATCCGGTATCGGGGAAGCGCCGGGTGGTCATCGCGAACAGCCCGGCGATATTGGCCGCACCCGTCACCATCGCGGTGCCCGAGCCGCCGAACGCGGCACGGCCCAGCAATTGCCCCAGGCCGTCGAAGTCGCCGGAGTCGATCAGTTCGCAGTAGCGGTAGAGCAGGTCGGTGATCGCGAACCTGTCGGAGCTCATGCGACCTGTCCGGCGATGACGGGCAGGCCGGGATCACTCTTGACGTCCAGCGGCGAGGGCGCCGACCCGGCGGCAATGAGGTGTGCGGCGAACGAGGCGATCATCGCCCCATTGTCGGTGCACAGCCGCGGCCGCGGGATCCGTAACGTCAAACCCGCTGCTGTACAACGCTCTTCGGCGAGTTCACGCAGGCGGGAGTTGGCCGCCACCCCACCGGCGATCAGCAGTGTCGAGACCCCCAGCTCGGTGGCGGCGCGCACGGCCTTGGCGGTGAGCACGTCGGCGACGGCCTCCTGGAACCCGGCGGCGACGTCGGCCGGACGGAAGTCGGGATGACTCTCGATGTAGCGCGCCACCGCGGTCTTGAGCCCGGAGAACGAGAAGGCGAACCGCTCGTCGCGTGGTCCGGTCATGCCGCGCGGGAAGGCGATGGCGTCAGGATCTCCGGTGTGGGCCAATTCGTCGAGCGCCCGTCCGCCGGGATAGCCCAGTCCCAGCAGCCGGGCCACCTTGTCGTAGGCCTCACCGGCGGCGTCGTCGACGGTGCTGCCGAGCTCGATGATCGGCTCGCCGAGCGAGCGCACGTGCAGCAGGTGGGTGTGGCCGCCGGAGACCAGCAGGCCCACACATTCCGGCAGCGCGCCGTGGTCGTAGACGTCGGCGGCCAGATGCCCGCCGAGGTGGTTGACGGCGTAGAACGGCACCCCCCACGCGGCGGCGTAGGCCTTGGCGGCGGCGACCCCGACCAGCAGCGCACCGGCCAGACCCGGTCCGATGGTGGCCGCGACCACGTCGGGCCGGTCGACCCCGGCGGTGGCCAGCGCGCGGCGCATGGTCGGGCCGAGCGCCTCGAGGTGGGCACGGGAGGCGATCTCGGGCACCACCCCGCCGTAGCGGGCGTGCTCGTCGACGCTGGAGGCCACCTCGTCGGCGAGCAGGGTGACGGTGCCGTCGTCGTCGAGTCGGGCGATGCCGACTCCGGTTTCGTCGCAGGAGCTTTCGATGGCCAGGATGGTCGTCACGTCAGCGCGTCCCGTCGCATGGTGTAGGCGTCAGCGCCGCTGACGCGGTAGTAACGCTTGCGCACCCCGACTTTGACGAATCCGAGGCTGGTGTACAGCGCGATCGCCGGTTCGTTGTCGGTGCGGACTTCCAGGAACACCACCGATTCCGGCGCCACCGGAGCGAGTAGTTCGGTCATCATCTGCCGGCCGATGCCGTGGCCCTGATAGGCGGGATCGACGCCGACGGTGTGGATCTCATACTCGAAAGGCGGAGTCCGTCCCAACCGGGAAATGCCGGCGTACCCGACCAGCTTGTCGTCCACCCGGGCGCCCACGTAGCGATTGTGTGGGGCGGCCAGCTCACGGACGAACGCGAAGTCCGGCCACGGGTCGTCGCCCTCGAACAGCTGGTTCTCCAGCTCGGCGCAGCGCGCGGCGTCGGTCTTGAGCAGCGGGCCGTACTCGACGTTCACTGCAGGACTCCGCGTTCCGCGAGCGTCTTGGCGTCCGGGCGGCGCAGGTACAGCGGCACCAGAGCGGCCGGTTCTGCAGCCCACTCCGCCACGGCGCCAACCAGTCCCAGAGCGTTCGGGTAGGCGGGCCCGACCAGTGGCAGGCCGAACAGGGCGGCGTGCTCCGGCGAGCCGGCGACCACGGTGGCCGTACCGGCCGGCACATCGGCGGGAGAGGCCACCTCCGGCCCCTCGATCCGCACCCCGTCTCGATAGCGTGCCCAATACACTTCGCGGCGGCGGGCGTCGGTGACCACCAGCACCTCGCCGACGGTCAGCACGCCGATTGCGTCCAGGCTGCACACCCCGTATACCGGCACCCCCAGGGCATGCCCGTACGCGGCGGCGGTCGCCATCCCGACCCGCAGCCCGGTGAAGGGGCCCGGTCCGCAGCCGACCACGACGGCGTCCAGGTCGGCCATCGTCAGCCCCGCCTCGGCCAAAGCCGTCACGACATTGGGGGTCAGCATCTCGGCGTGAGCCCGCGCGTCGAGGGTGATGCGCTCACCGACCACCTCGAGCCGCTCACCGTCGCGGACCACCACCGCCGCGGTCACGGCCGGGGTCGCGGTGTCGATGGCGAGTACGGTGCGGATCATCCCTGGCTCCACTGCCAGGTCGCGGTCCGCGCGTCGCTGTCGGGGCGGCGCTGCACGGTGATGTCGAGGTGCCGTTCGGCCAACCGCTCGGCCAACCCCTCCCCCCACTCGACCACCACGACGGCATCGTCGAGATCGGTGTCGAGGTCCAACGAGTCCAGCTCGGCCAGCAGGTCGCTGCCGGTGTGCTCCAGTAGCCGGTAGACGTCGACGTGCACCAGCGCCGGACGGTCGGGGCGACGGGCTCGATGCACCCGGGCCAGCACGAAAGTCGGTGACGTCACCGGTCCTTCGACGTCCATGCCGACCGCGATTCCCTTGGTCAGCGCCGTCTTTCCGGCACCGAGCGGCCCGGACAGCACCACGACGTCACCGCACCGCAGTTGCGCGCCGAGCCGCGCACCGAGTGCGATGGTGTCCTCGACCGTCGGCAGCTCGCAGGTGCCGCTTCGGAGCTGGGTGTCATCCACGGGCACGGTCCTTCAACCGCCGCGCCAAGGCCACCAACTTCGACGGTGTCGCACGCTCCACCAGGCGCACCAATGCGTCGTTGATGACTTCGGGCTGTTCCAGTTGCACCAGATGCCCGGCGCCGGCAACGATCACCAGCTCGGATTTCGGCAGCACCGCGGCCATTTCCTCGGAGTGCACCACCGGCGTCAGGACGTCGTGGTCGCCGCAGGCGATCAGGGTCGGAATCCGGGCCAGCACCGGCAGCGCCGCGCTCTCGTCGTGGACTTCGAGGGCATGCAGGAATTCCACCAGGGTGGCGATCGGGGTGTCGTGAATCATCTCCTCGGAGAAGGCGGCAACACTCGGGCTGGTGTGGTCGTCGCCGTAGGAGGCCGTGCGAAGAATGGGGCGCAGCACCGAACGCGCCGCGCCACGGGTGCGGTGGATCAGCTTGGGCGCGTAGCGGGCGGCGAAACGCACCGCCTCCAGCGCCGGATTCTGCAGGATCTCACCCAGCGGGGAGCGCGGTAGACCCTCGGCAGCCGAGGAGATCAGCGCCGCGCCGACGATCCGGGTGCCGTACTGCTCGGGGAATTGCCGGGCGTGCGAGAGCACCGTCATGCCGCCCATCGAATGCCCGACGAGCACCACCGGACCGCGCGGAACCATCACCTGGAGAACCGTTTCCAGATCCTGCCCCAACTGGCTCACGGTGTAGGTCTGCACCGGCGCGGCGCTGGACTGCCCGTGACCGCGCTGGTCGTAGAACACCATCCGGACCTGGTCCCCCATTGGGCCGCCAGGGCCGCCCGCTGGAAATGGAAGGAACCCATGCGCAGGCAGAATCCGTGGGCGAACACCACGGTCAGAGGTGCGGTGACCGGGCCGACCTCGCGGACCACCAGCGGGATGCCGTCTGCGGTGGTGACGACGCAGCCGCGGTCAGCATCCAGCAGGGCGAAATCCTCGCCCCGGTAGGCGTCTTCGATGTAGGAGCGATGACCCAGCGCACGTGCCGCCGACAGCCCGGCCACGGTGCCGACCGCGCTCAGCCCGGCCATCCCGGCCAGCAGTCCGGCTTTCTTGCCGACGCCGAGACCGGGGTTGTCGGCCTTGCGGGCCAGGCGTTCGGCGGTCTTCTCGGCGCGACGCGCCAGGCGTTCGTCGATTCCGCTGCCGCGCTTGGATTTCGGTGTCTTCGAGGAGTCACTGGCCATCGGTCGGCATCCCCCGGTAGGTGCGCACCACTCGGCCGCGCGGACTGGTGACCACCTCGTAATGGATGGTGCCGAGCAGATCGGCCCAGTCCTGGGCGGTGGGTTCGCCGGATGCCCCGGAGCCGAACAGGATCGCCTCGTCGCCCTCGGTGACATCGGGATGGCCCGGGCCGAGGTCGACGACGAACTGGTCCATGCAGACGCGCCCGACGCTGCGCCGCAGCCGGCCGTTGATCAGGACATCGATCCGGCCGCCGAGGGTGCGGTAGAGGCCGTCGGCATAGCCGATCGGCAGCAGCGCTAAGTTGGTGTCGCGCTGGGCGATCCAGGTGTGCCCGTAGGACACGCCGTCACCGGCCTTGATCGGCTTGACCATCGCCACCTGGCACTTCAATGTCATCGCTGGATGCAGCCCCATGTCACCCCGCTCCGGGATGGGGCTGAGCCCATAGACCGCGATGCCGGGGCGCACCATGTCGAAGCCGAGGTCGGGCCGGGCCATCGCCGAAGGCGAGTTGGACAGGTGGGCAACGTCGAATTCGATTCCGCGCCTGCGGGCTTCGGCGATCATCTCGGTGAACCGCTGCGCCTGAAGGTCATTGAGCGGGTCGTCGGGTACGTCTCCACTGGCCAAATGCGACATGATGCCGCGTACCCGCAGCGCGTCCGCGGCGGCGGCGCGCTGCAGTTCGGTGAGCACCGCCGGTAGGTCCGCCGCGAGGATTCCGTTGCGGCTCAGTCCGGTGTCGACCTTCACCGTAACCTCGGCGGTGCGGCCGGTGCGCTCGACCGCGTCGAGCAGTTCACCGACCTGGCGCAGCGAGGACACCGCGACCTGGACGTCCGCCGACAGCGCGGGGGCGAAGTCGGTGCCCGGCGGGTGCAACCAGGCCAGCACCGGCGCGGTGATCCCGCCGCGCCGCAAAGCCAGCGCCTCGTCGATGGTGGCGACGCCGAGTTCGGCGGCGCCGGCGGCGATCGCGGCGCGCCCCGCCTCGACGGCGCCGTGCCCGTAGGCGTCGGCCTTGACCACCGCCATCACCTGCGCGGAGCCGGCATGCTCGCGCAAAACGCGCACGTTGTGGCCGATCGCCGCGAGGTCGACGAGTACTTCAGCGCCGGGGCCGGAAACCTGGGATTGCGTCGACGAGGTCAACGATGTCGTGTGCATGTTCATGTCACCTGAGCCAATTGTCCCAGAACCTGTCCGCAAACCCCGCACAGGGCGCTGACCTGTCGTTTCGCGCCCGCACGGGGCGGTAGAGTCGTCGGCGTGCGTGTGCTGTCGATGGACGACGCCGTGCTGGCCGAACGGCCCGACCTCGGCGGCCCGTCCGAGCGGCCGGCGCATTCCCGCATCGCCGCGTGGCTGGAGACGCTGATCCTCTCCGGCGCCCTGACCCCCGGCGACAAACTGCCCGCGGAGGTGGAGATCGCCGGCGCGCTGGGCGTCAGCCGGATGACGCTGCGGCAGGCGCTGGGCGCCATCGAGGGCAAGGGACTCATCCGGCGCAGCCGGGGCCGATTCGGCGGCAACTTCGTCGCGATGCCACGCCTGGAGTTCGACCACACCGGGCTTCCCGGCTTCACCGAGCAACTGCGGCGGCTGGACATGTCGGCCGGAGCGCGGGTGGTTCGGGCCGGTACACAACCACCGACACCCGAGGTCAAACGGGCGCTGCTGCTCAAGCGCGGTGCCCAGGTGCACGAGATCGTCCGGTTGCGATCGGCCAACGGAACGCCGGTGCTGCTCGAGGAGACCTACCTGCCGGCCGCCCGCTTCCCCGGGCTGCTGTCGGCGGACCTGACCGGCTCGGTCTATACGCTGATGGCCGACAGCTTCGACACACCGCTGTTCTCGGCCGACGAACACATCGAGGCCACGCCGGCCACCGAGTCGTCGGCCGAACTGCTCGACGTGCCGACCGGCCACCCGCTGCTGCTGGTCACCCGGACGGCGTACGACGCCAACGGTGTTCCGGTGGAGTTCTCCCACGACTATTTCCGCTCCGACCGCACCCGCATCCGGGTGAAGTCCGGCCTCGACCGCGGCCCGGAGGGCAGGGTGGAGACGTCTCCGGCGTCCTAGCCGCGCAAGGTCGGCAACACGTGGCCGATCAGCTCGGCCGACAGTCGCGGCACCGATGCCGGCGCCACCGCCATCAGCTCCGCGCCCGGTTCGGCCGCCACCGCGATGCAGCGCATACCCGCCGCGAGAGCGCCGCGAACCCCGGGCACCGAATCCTCGAACACCAGGATGTCGCCGGGATCGCGACCCAGCCGAGCCGCCCCGGCAAGGAAGCCTTCGGGGTCGGGCTTGCCGCGGGTGACGTCTTCCTCGGCGACGACGATCTCGATCAGCTCCCCCACCGGGCTGCTCTGCAGGACGGCGTGGACGTCGTCGCGTTGGGCGCCGGTGACGATCGCCAGCGGCACCTGGTGCGCGGCGAGCAGCTCGACCAGGCGCACGGTGTCGGGCTGGATCGGGTTGTCGTCGGCGACCAGTTCCCGGTAGCGCTGCTTGCGCAGCTGCAGCAACCGATCGACGTCCTGGTCCCCGGCCTCGGTGATCTGCAGAGCCTTCTCGACGATCTCCCGGTCGCTGTGGCCGAGCAGGTGTCGGTCGTAGTCGTCCTGAGTCATCGCCCAGCTCAGGTGCTCGTCGAAGAGTTCGCCGAAGATGCGGAACAGAATCGGCTCGTCATCGGAGAGCGTTCCGTTGAAATCGAAGATCACCGCGGGGCGCTGGGCGGCGGCCCACTGCTCGATCAGCACGCGCGCGGGGCGGGCATCCGGGTACGACGGCACGGCCGAGTCAAACATTGACACCAGCGCAAGTCAATAGTCTAGTCTTTTACACATGGCGTTCCTGTCCGACTCGGAACTGGATGCGCTGCTGGAGCAGCTACCCGCGGTCGCCGGCCAACCCCGCCGGCTCGAAGAGCTGTCCGGGGGTCTGACCAACCGGAACATCAAGATCACCACCCCGACCGGCAGCTACGTCGCGCGCTGCAGTGTGAACAGCAAGAACTTGCTGGGCATCGACCGCGACAACGAGTACTACAACAGCAAGGCCGCCGAACAGGCCGGGGTCGGCGCCCCGGTCATCGACTACCGCCCCGACCTCGGCATCCTGCTGGTGGGCTTTCTCGAGGGCACCACGTTGACCAACGCCGACTTGCAGCGCCCCGATGTGCTGGCCCGGGTGGCGGATGGCTGCCGGGCGCTGCACGCCGGGCCGCGCTTTCGCGACCGGTTCGACATGTTCGAACGCCAGCCCGCCTATCTGAAGGTGGTGCAGGAGCACGGCTTCCGCATCCCCGCGGACTACCTGTACTTTTCCCGCGAGTTCGCCGCCATCGCACGCATCCTCGAGGCCACCGACCAGACCACCGTGCCGTGCAACAACGATCTGCTGGCCGGCAACTTCGTCGACACCGGCGAGAAGGTCTGGCTGATCGACTACGAGTACTCCGGCAACAACGATCCCTGTTTCGAATTGGGCAATCTGGGTGCCGAATGCGGCCTGTCCACCGATCAACTCGAGGAACTCGTCACCCGGTACTACGGCCGTCGGCTGCGACACAAGATCGCCCGCGCCCGGTTGCAGGGCATCGTCGGCAAATACGGCTGGACGTTGTGGGGGTGCATCCAGAACGGTTCCAGCGCTTTGGACTTCGACTTCTGGGGCTGGGCGATGGAGCGCTACGAATCCGCCGTCGCCGAGTTCCGCGGACCCGACTTTCCCCGCCTGCTCGCCGACGCGCAGGCATCCGACTGACAACCGATAGGAACACATGTCCACCCAGGAGCTGCCCGATCGCGCCCAGATCGTCATCATCGGGGCGGTGTCATCGGCACCAGCGTCGCCTACCACCTGACCAAGATGGGCCGCACCGATGTGGTGTTGCTCGAGCAGGGACAGCTGTCGTGCGGCACCACCTGGCATGCCGCCGGTCTGGTCGGCCAACTGCGCGCCTCCGAGAGCGGCACCCGGCTGGTGCAGTACTCCACCCAGCTCTATGCCGAGCTGGAGGCCGAGACCGGGTTGACCGCCGGTTACAAGCAGTGTGGCGGGGTGACGGTGGCACGCACCGAGGATCGGATGACCCAGCTGCGCCGCACCGCCGCCAGCGCCGCGGCCTACAACCTGGACTGCGAACTGCTCAGCCCCGAGGAGGCTTTCGAGCGCTACCCGGTGATGCGGGTCGACGATCTGGTGGGAGCGATCTGGTTGCCCGCCGACGGCAAGGCCAACCCGACGGATCTGACGATGGCCCTGGCCAAGGGCGCCCGCCAGCGCGGCGCGAAGGTGTTCGAGCGGGTGCGGGTGCTCGACGTGCTCACCGACGGATCGGCGGTGACCGGGGTGCGCACCGACGCCGGTGAGATCGAGGCCGAGATCGTGGTCAACTGCGCCGGGCAGTGGGCCAAGGCGATCGGCGCGATGGCCGGGGTCAACGTGCCGCTCTACTCTGCCGAACACTTCTATGTGGTCACCGAGACCATCGCCGGGGTCCATCCCGATCTGCCGATCCTGCGCGATCCGGACGGATACACGTATTTCAAGGAAGAGGTCGGTGGTCTGGTCATCGGCGGGTTCGAGCCGGAAGCCAAGCCGTGGGTCGCCCCGGACCAGATCCCCTACCCCTTCGAGTTCCAGCTGCTCGACGAGGACTGGGAACACTTCGAGATCCTCATGGAGAACGCGCTGCTGCGCATTCCGGCGCTCGAGCACACCGGGCTCAAGAAGCTCTACAACGGTCCGGAGAGCTTCACCCCGGACAACCAGTTCATCCTCGGCGAGGCGCCCAACTGTGCCAACTTCTTCGTCGGCGCGGGCTTCAACTCGGTCGGTATCGCCTCGGCCGGTGGTGCCGGTCGCGCCCTGGCCGAGTGGATCGTCAACGGCTCGCCGACCACCGACCTGACCGGGGTGGACATCCGCCGCTTCGCTCCGTTCAACGGCAACGTGGCGTGGCTGCACGACCGGGTGGCTGAGATCCTCGGTGTGCACTACGAAATCCCCTGGCCCAACCGCGAACTGACCACAGCCCGGCCATTTCGCCGCTCTCCTGTCCACCACCTCCTGGCCGCCGCGGGCGCCAACTTCGGCAGCCGGATGGGCTGGGAGCGAGCCAACTTCTTCGCTCCCCAGGCGCCGAGCCGGTGATCGAATACTCGTGGGGCAAGCAGAACTGGCTGCCCTGGTCGGCTGCCGAACAGGTGAACACCCGCACCGCGGTGACGGTCTTCGACCAGACGTCGTTCTCCAAGTACGTGCTGGCCGGCCCGGACGCCGAGCAGGCCCTGCAGTGGCTGTGCACCGCCGATGTTGCTGTCCCAGTGGGTAAGTCGGTGTACACCGGCATGCTCAACGAACGCGGCACCTACGAATCGGATGTCACCGTGACCCGTACCGGGGCGCAGGAGTTCCTGATCGTGAGTAGCGCGGCCACCACCGAGCGCGACAAGGACCACATCCGCAAGAACATGCCGGCCGGCATGCACGCCGAACTGGTCGACGTGACGTCGGCGATGGCGGTGTTCGGGGTGATGGGCCCGAAGTCACGCGAGTTGCTGGCCACCCTCACCGATGCCGACCTCTCCGATGCCGCGTTCGGATTCGCCACCAGTCAGGTGATCTCGCTGGGATATGCCACGGTGCGGGCGACCCGGATCACCTATGTCGGCGAGTTGGGTTGGGAACTCTACGTTCCCGCTGAGTTCGCGGTTGGTGTCTACGAGGACTTGCTGGCCGCGGGTGAAGCGTTCGGCATCGGCCGCGGCGGCTACTACGCGATCGAATCGATGCGGCTGGAGAAGGGGTACCGCGCGTTCGGCCGCGAGCTGACCCCGAACGACAATCCCGTCGAGGCGGGCCTGCTGTTCGCCTGCAAGCTCTCCTCCGACATCGACTTCCTCGGACGGGCCGCGGTGGAGAAGGCCAAGGCGGACGGACCGCGACGCCGGCTGGTCAGTTTCGCCGTCGACTCGCCCGAACCGATGCTGTGGGGCGGGGAGTTGATCCTGCGCGACGGGGCAGTGGCCGGACAGGTCAGCTCGGCGGCCTGGGGTGCCACCACCGGTGCGTGCGTCGGCCTGGGTTACCTGCGTTCCGGTGACGACACCGTCGTCACCGGGGACTGGGTGCGCGCCGGGTCCTACGCGGTCAACGTCGGCGGCGAGGTCTATCCGATCTCGGTGTCGCTCAAAGGGATTTACGACCCGGCCAACGAGCGGGTCCGCTGACCGCTGCGCCGGCCCAGTGCGGGTTGAGCGCTTCGATCTGGTCGATGTTGGTCTCGGCCCATGCCCGCAGCATCGCCAGCGGCTCGGCCACGCTGGTACCCAGCTCGGTCAGCCGGTACTCCACCCGCGGGGTACCTCGGCGAACACGGTCCGGTCGACCAGCGAGGCCGACTGCAGACGACGCAAAGTCTGGGTGAGCATCTTGGCGCCCACTCCGGGCAGCTCGGATTGCAGCTCGGTGAACCGCACCGGGCCGCGTTCTTCGAGTAGGCCGATGATCAGCGCCGACCACTTGTTGGACAGCAGATCCAGCAGGGCCCGGCACGGGCACTGATCGGAGTACACGTTGTGCTCATCATGCCTGCCGCTGGGGCACGGTCTGGCCATGTCGCCTCTCCCGGACGCTCGCAGTGCTTTCTTATCGATAGTAATGCGCGCCGGGCAGAGCCGGTCGGACGGATGCCCGGCAGGTGCACGGTGAAATGTTTTCTGCCACCACGCCTTTGACCAGCATTGCTTTCCCCGATGGAAGTAGGTGTCCTTGCAGGCAAGTGGGTATCCGTCACTAGCATGCGATCACCACACCCCAGGACGGAGAGACACCATGCCCACCATGCGCGCGATCGGATCCTTCACCGGCTTACCCATCGACGACCCAGACTCCCTGCAGGACGTGGTGGTGGAGGTACCCCAACCGGGTCCGCACGACCTGCTGGTGCGGGTGGAGGCGGTATCGGTCAATCCGGTGGACATGAAACAGCGACGCAGCCTGAACCCGTCCATCGAACCGGTGATCCTGGGCTTCGACGCCGCCGGTACCGTGGTCGCCGTCGGAGACCAGGTGCAGCACTTCGGCGTCGGCGACGAGGTGTGGTACGCCGGGGACATCACCCGGCAGGGCACCAACGCCGAGTTGCACGCCGTGGACGAGCGGATCGTCGGCCGTAAGCCGCGCAGCCTGTCGTTCGCGCAGGCGGCCGCGCTCCCACTGACCACCATCACCGCCTGGGAGTCGCTGTTCGAACGGTTCTCCCTGGACCGAGCCTCGACCGGGAGCCTGGTGGTGCTCGGCGCAGCCGGCGGCGTGGGTTCGGTGATGATCCAGCTCGCCAAGCAGCTGACCGCCGTGCGGGTGATCGCGACCGCCAGCCGCGACGAATCGCGGCAGTGGGCGCTGGACCTCGGCGCCGACGCCGTCATCGACCACCACAACCTGCAGACCGAAGCCGCCCAGGAGGCACCCGACGGGGTGGACTACCTGTTCTCCCCACACTCGGCGGGCAACATCGACACTTACGCCGAGATCATGCGGCCGTTCGGCCACATCGCCGCCATCGACGAGCCCGAGGGGCTGGACCTGGTGCCGCTGAAAGCGAAAAGCATTGCCTGGCATTGGGAACTGATGTTCACTCGAGCCATGTTCGGATACGACATGATCGCACAACAGCGGCTCCTCGACGAGGCCGCCACCCTGGTGGACGACGGGGTGCTGCGCACCACCGTCACCGAGCTGATCGACGACTTCAGCGCCGCGGGGCTGCGCGAGGCACACCGGCGCGTCGAGTCCGGCCGGATGGTCGGCAAGGTCGTCGTGCACCGATGAGTGACCAACGGATCGACGAACGGATCGAGGCCGACCTGGCCGTCATCGGCTTCGGCAAGGGCGGCAAGACGCTGGCGGCCGCGTTGGGCCGGCAGGGCCGCCGGGTGGTGATGATCGAGCAGTCCGCGCTGATGTACGGCGGCACGTGCATCAACATCGGCTGCGTGCCCACCAAGTCGTTGGTCTTCCAGTCCGAGCGCCTGACGCCCGCCGAGGTGCACGTCGAGCCGTATCGGCACGCCGTCGCGTCGACCGCCGCCCTCACCGCGGGGATGCGGGCGGGCAACTTCGCGATGCTCGACAACCTCGACAGCGTCACGGTACTCACCGGTCATGCCCGTTTCGTCGACCCGCACACGCTGAGCGTGGACACCGTCGACGGCGCGACCGTGACGGTAGCGGCGCGCTGGATCGTCATCGGCACCGGCTCGCGTCCGGTGCTGCCCGACATCCCTGGACTGGCGACCACGCCGCAGGTTCAGACCAGCACCGACATGCTGCACCTACCCGAGCTGCCGGCCCGGCTGACGGTGCTCGGCGGCGGCTACGTGGGCCTGGAGTTCGCGGCCATGTACGCCCACTTCGGTTCCCGGGTGACGGTGCTCGAACGCGGCCCGCAGATCCTGGGCCGTGAAGACCCCGACGTGTCGGCATGTCTTCTGGACATCCTGTGCGACAACGGAGTCGAGATCGTCACCGGTGCCGAGGTCACCGCGGTGGCGGAGGCGGGCGGCGCGGCGTCGGTGAGCTATCAGGTCGACGGCGCCACGCACACCATCGAGGCCGACGCGGTGCTGGTGGCACTCGGTCGCGAACCGGTCACCGACGGCCTGGCCCTGGCCGACGGCGGGATCGAGACCACCAGCCGTGGCGCGGTCGCCGTCGACGAGCAACTGCGCACCAGCCAACCGCACGTCTTCGCGGTCGGTGACGTCAACGGCGGCCCGCAGTTCACCTATATCTCCCTCGACGACTACCGGGTGGTGCTGTCCCAGATCACCGGCGACGGGTCGCGCACGACCGCGACGCGGCGCGCCGTCCCCTACGTGCTGTTCACCACGCCACCGCTGGCCAGGGTCGGCATCACCGAGCGCGAGGCGGTTACCACCGGGCGTGACGTGCTGGTGGCCACCATGCGGGTCGCCGACATGGCCACCGTCCCGCGGGCTCGCATCGTCGAGGAGACCGCGGGGCTGATGAAGGTGGTCGTCGACGCCGCCACCGACCAGATCCTCGGTGCGGCGCTGCTCAGCTACGACTCCCACGAGGTCATCAACACCGTCGCGCTGGCGATGCGCCACGGCATCACCGCCACCGAGCTGCGCGACGCGATCTACACCCATCCGTCCATGACGGAGTGCTTCAATCAGCTGCTCGGCGCGCTGGCCACCCCGAGCAGCTGATCGGGCTAGTGGGCGAAGTGTTCCTGGGTGAAGTGGCCCTCGGGCTTGATCGCGTCCAGGTGGCCCAGGACCGCGTTGAGGTCCTCCCACAGCGACCGCGCCAGGTCGGCCGAGAAGCCCTCACGTACCACCACGCGTAGCACCGAAATGTCTTCGGCGCCTTCAGGCATGGTGTAGGCCGGCACCTGCCACCCGTAGGAGCGCAGCGCGGCCGAGACGTCGAATTCGGTGTAGCCGAGGTCGCCCTTCAACCGGAACGCCACCACCGGGATCGCCGAACCGTCGGAGATCACCTCGAAGTGCTGGCAGTTCTCCAGCTGGTCGGAGAACCACCGGGCAGTGCCTGAAAGGCATTGCATCACATGGGTGTAGCCGGAGCGGCCCAGGCGCAGGAAGTTGTAGTACTGGCCGACCACCTGGTTTCCGGGGCGGGAGAAGTTGAGCGTGAAGGTCGGCATGTCGCCGCCGAGATAGTTGACCCGGAAGATCAGTTCCTCGGGCAGACAGTCCGCGTTGCGCCACACCACGAATCCGATTCCCGGATAGGTCAGGCCGTACTTGTGGCCGCTGACGTTGATCGACGCCACCCGCGGCAGCCGGAAGTCCCACTTCAGATCGGGGTGCAGGAACGGCACCACGAATCCGCCGCTGGCGGCGTCGACGTGTACCGGCACGTCGAGTCCCCTGTCTTGCGCCAACCGGTCCAGTGCGGCACAGATTTCGGCGATCGGCTCGAGCTCACCGGTGTAGGTGGTGCCGAGGATGGCCACCACGCCGATGGTGTCCTCGTCGACGTAGTCGAGGACCTGTTCGGGGGTGATGACATAGCGGTCCTCGGCCATCGGGATGTAGCGCGGCTCGACTTCGAAATAGCGGCAGAACTTTTCCCACACCACCTGGACGTTGGAGCCCATCACCAGGTTCGGGGTCCGTGACTTCCACTGGTCGCCGACCCGTTGCTTCCACCGCCACTTCAGCGCCAGCCCGCCGAGCATCACCGCCTCCGAGGACCCGATCGTCGACACCCCCACCGCGGTGGACGCGTCGTCGTCGCGCAGGTTCTCGGCGTGGAACAGGTCGGCGACCATGGCCACACAACGGGATTCGATGGCCGCGGTCGCCGGGTACTCGTCCTTGTCGATCATGTTCTTGTCGAACGTCTCGGCCATCAGCTTCTCGGCCTCGGGGTCCATCCAGGTGGTGACGAATGTCGCGAGGTTGAGCCGGGAGCTACCGTCGAGCATCAGTTCGTCGTGGATGAACCGGTACGCCGCAGCCGGTTCCATCGCCTCGTCCGGCAGCCGCAGCGACGGGATCGGGTCGGTGGACAGCCGCCCGGTATAGGCCGGCGCGATCGACGGGGAACGGTACTTGACGTGGGGCATGGTGTCCTTCCTAGAGCTCTGCGACGGCTTGACGGATGTGGGCGAGGATGCGCGATGCGGACGTGGGCACCGGCGCAGGGCCGGGGTCGGCCGCCGAGGCGTTGGCGGCTCGCGCGTGGACGAAAGCGGCGGCCGCGGCCGCCTCGCCCGGCGCCAGTCCCGAGGCCAGCAGGGCACCGATCATGCCGGACAGCACATCACCGGATCCGGCGGTGGCCGCCCAGGAGCCACCTGCCGGGTTCAGGTAGGTCGTGCCGGAGACCTCGGCGATCACGGTGACATTGCCCTTGAGCAGCACCGTGGCGCCGAACGCCTCGGCCAGCCTGCGGGTGGCGGCTACCCGGTCCGCACCGGGCGGCGAGCCGGCCAGCCTGGCGAACTCACCGGCGTGCGGAGTCAGCACCGTCGGCGCGGCACGGTTCGCCACCAGGTCGGGATGAGCGGCCAGCATGGTCAGCGCATCGGCGTCGACGACCACCGGAAGATCGGTGTTCAGTGCGAAGGTCAATGTGGCAAAAGCGTTCTCGTCGGTCCCCAAGCCGGGCCCGACGACCCAGGCCTGCACCCGGCCGGCCGCCTGCGGGCTCGGCGCGGCCACCACCTCGGGCCAGTGCGAGACCACCTCGGCAGCCGCGGAACCCGCATAGCGCTTCATGCCGGAGGCGGTGGCCACCGCGGCACCGGTGCACAGGATCGCCGCACCGGGGTAGGTGGCCGAGCCGGCCAGGATGCCGGTGACACCCTGGGTGTACTTGTCGTCGTGCCGGCCGGGTTTCGGCCAGCGAGCCTTGACGTCGGCGGCCTCGAGGCTCAGCAGGTCGGCGGCCGGCAGATCGAGTCCGATGTCCACCAGTTCCACCCGCCCGCACTCGCCGAGGGCGTGGACCGGCTTGTATCCGCCGAAGGTCACCGTGACTGCGGCATGCACCGCCGGGCCGGTGACCGCACCGGTCTGCACGTCGATGCCGCTGGGGATATCCACCGCGACCACCGGAATGTCCGCGGCGTCCACGGCGGCGAACACCTCGGCGGCCGCCGGGCGCAGCGCTCCCTTACCGGAGATGCCGATGACACCGTCGATGACCAGGTCGGTCGATGGGGGTACGGCGGGCACCACCCGGCCACCGGCCGCCCGGAACGCCGCCAGCGCCTTGGCGTGGGTGTGCTCCGGGTTGAGCAGCACCGCGGTGGCGGCGGCTCCGCGCCGGCGCAGCAGCGTCGCGGCCCACAGCGCATCGCCACCGTTGTCACCCGAGCCGACGACAGCGCAAACCTGCCGGCCCAGCACGGCACCGGTACGGGCGCGGAGTTCGGCCGCGATCGCGGTGGCCAGCCCGTAGGCGGCGCGGCGCATCAGCACTCCGTCGGGCAGGCTCGCCAACAGCGGCGCCTCGGCGGCGCGGATCGCGTCGGCGGTGTAGTAGTGCCGCATCAGCTCCCGTCCCATCCAACAGACCCGCGCCGCACCAGACTACTTGGGATCGGGAGGTAAGGAAGCCGATGGCCGAACCCGGCGGACGACCCGCACCGGGGTCGCCGAGACCTGGCCGCCGAGCAGGTCGACTGAGGCGAGCGCAGCAGAGCAATCACGCAGGAACGCGCATTCACAGCACGCGCACTATTGAGTGATATGCGCGAATTGCGCAATACTGCTGGGATGAAACCCACGATCGTGATCATCGGTGCCGGCAGCGTCGTCTTCACCCGCGAGCTGCTCGGGGACATCCTGTCGTTCCCCGAGCTGACGAACGTCCGGGTGGTGCTGCACGACATCGACGCCGAGCGGCTTGAGACCGCGGAAGCGATCGCCCATGCCACCGCGCGCGCGGCCGGCGCACACCCCGACGTCGTCTGCACCACCGACCGGCGCCGCGCCCTGGACGGAGCCGACTACGTCATCAACGTCATCCAGGTCGGCATGCATGACGCGACGGTGCGCGATTTCGAGATCCCCGCCCGCTACGGCCTCAATCAGACCATCGCCGACACCATCGGCATCGGTGGCATCTTCCGTGGCCTGCGGACCTTCCCGGTACTGGCCGGCATCGCCGCCGACATGGCCGAAATGTGCCCGGACGCATGGCTGCTCAACTACACCAACCCGATGGCCATGAACGTCACCTACCTGCACCACGTCGCGCCGCGATTGAAGGTGCTCGGACTGTGCCATTCGGTGTACTGGACGATGGTCGGGCTGTGCGAGCTCGTCGACGTGCCGTTCGAGGACTGCACCTACTGGTCTGCGGGGGTCAACCACCAGGCGTGGGTGCTGCGCTGGGAACGCGACGGGCAGGATCTCTACCCGCTGCTCGACGAGCGAATCGAGGCGGACCCGCAACTGCGCCGACGGGTTCGCATCGACATGTACCGACGGCTGGGCTACTACCCCACCGAGACCAGCGAGCACTCCAGCGAGTATCTGCCCTGGTACCTGCACCACCCCGCCGAGGTGGACCGGCTGCGGTTGCACATCGGCGAATACGTCGACATCAGCAAGGCGAACATGGCCGAATATGCCAGCGTCCGAGCCGAACTGGCCACCGCGGACTCGCTACCCATCGACGCCGGCTCGACCGAGTACGCACCCCAGGTCATCCACTCGATGGAAACCGGTGCGACACGGATCATCTCGGCCAATGTGGTGAACGACGGCCTGATCACCAATCTGCCGGACGGATTCGCCGTCGAGGTGCCCACCGTCATCGACAAGCTGGGCGCCCACCCGATCCGGGTCGGAGATCTGCCGCCACAGTGCGCGGCGCTGAACCGGACCTACATCGGCCCAGGTGACCTCGCGGTGCGCGCGGCGGTCGACGGCGATCCGAAGCTGGTGCCGATGGCGGCCATGCTCGACCCGAACACCGCGGCCACGTTGACCGTGGACCAGATCTGGCAGTTGTGCGCGGAACTGACCGAGGCCCACGGTGGGTTGTTGCCGGATGCTCTGCAAACACCTGCCCGGATGTAGCCCGATGATTATTTTTGTTCATTTTCTGCGTGTACTTGCGCGTATTGACGCGCTGTGCACATACTGTGGGCGTGACGGTGACCGACCTTGAAATTGCGTCCCAACCGGAGCTGTGGCATAGCACCGCCGCCGCCGGCGTACCGCAGTTTGTCACCGCCCCCGGCCGGCGCATGCTCGTAATCGGCTGCGGCACATCCGCTTTCGTGGCAATGTCCTACGCGACGCTACGGGAGGACGCCGGCTACGGTGAAACCGACTGGGCCTACGCCTCGGAGATCCCCGCACACCGCCGCTACGACGCCGTGCTGGCCATCACCCGCTCGGGCACCACCACCGAGGTCATCACCGCACTGCGCCGGCTCGACGCCGGCACCAAGGTCGTCATCACCGCCGTACCCGGTGGACCGCTGGCCTCGACGGTGGATCACGAGTTGGCACTGGAGTACGCCGACGAGGCCAGCGTGGTGCAGACCCGATTCCCGACCAGCGTCCTGGTGGCACTGCGCTGCGCGCTCGGCCACGATCTGACCCGCGCCCTGGCCGATGGCCGGCGCGCAGTCGAACACCCGTTGCCCGTCGACCCGGCCGACTACCGGCACTACGTCTACCTGGGCACCGGCTGGACCGTCGGCCTGGCCCACGAAGCGGCACTCAAGATGCGCGAAGCCGCCCAGGCCTGGAGCGAGTCGTATCCCGCGATGGACTATCGGCACGGCCCGATCGCGGTGGCCGGCCCGGGCAGCCTGGTCTGGATCTTCGGCCCTGCACCGGACGGCCTGGTCGAACAGGTCGCCCAGACCGGCGCCACCGTCGTCACCAGTGACCTCGACCCCCTGGCCCAGCTGGTGCAGGCGCAACGCTGCGCGGTCGAGGCAGCGAAGGCCAAGGGCCTCAACCCCGATCAGCCGCGCGGGCTGACCCGCTCGGTGGTACTCGCATGACACCCCCTCCCACCCAAGGAGTACCGAGATGACCCGATCACGCGTATTCGTCGCCATGCTGGCGGCGCTCGCCCTGGTACTCAGCGCCTGCGGAGGCGGCGGTGACAACCAGGCCGGCGGCAAGACCAAGATCGTGGTGTGGAACGGCTACACCGACGAACAGGCCAAGAACTTCACTGGACTGATCGACCAGTACAACAAGGCCCATCCCGACGTCGAGGTCACCCAGCTGGTCTCCAGCAGCGACCAGGTACTGCAGAAGGTCCTCACCGCCGTCCGCGGCGGCAGCGCACCCGACATCGCCTACATGTTCGGCTCCTGGTCGCCCAATATCGCCAAGATCTCCCAGGTCGTCGACATGAAACCGGAAGTCTCCCAACCCGACTGGAAGTGGGACGACTTCTATCCCGCCGAGCGCGAGGCGGCCACCGTCGGTGACAAGATCGTCGGCGTACCCGCACTGGTCGACAATCTCGCCATCGTCTACAACAAGACACTGTTCGAACAGGCCGGCATCGCCCCACCGACCGACCAGTGGACCTGGGACGACTTCCGTTCCGCGGCAGCGAAACTGACCGACCCGGCCAAGGGCCAGTACGGCTGGCTAGTGCCCGCCGACGGTACCGAGGACACCGTGTGGCACTGGCTGCCGATGCTGTGGGAGGCCGGCGGCGACATCCTGTCCCCCGACAACAGCCACGCGGTCTTCGACTCCGAGGCCGGCGTCAAAGCGCTGACCGTACTGCAGCAGATGGCCGTCACCGACAAGTCCGTCAACCTCGACACCACCAACAGCAACGGCACCAAGCTGATGAACAGCGGCAAGATCGGCATGCTCGTCACCGGCCCCTGGGATCTCAGCTCGCTGTCGGACATCCAGTACGGCGTGCAGGTACTGCCGACCTTCGCCGGATCGTCCGGCGGCCACCAGACCATCTCCGGCCCGGACAACTGGGTGCTCTTCGACAACGGGGACGCCCGCAAGAAGGCAGCCATCGACTTCGTCAAATGGTTGACATCCGCCGACCAGGTCAAGGCGACCTCGCTGGCCACCGGCGACCTGCCGACCCGAATCTCGGTCGGCCAGGACCGCGCCCTCGTCGACCAACTCGACCACAACCTGCCCGGCTCGGCGACCTTCGTGGCCAACATGGACAACGTGCACAAGATCCGGCCCACCGTCGAGCAGTACCCGGCCATCTCCGAGGCCCTGGGACAGGCGATCGTCTCGGTGATGCTCGGCAGCGCCCAGCCCGCCGATGCCCTCAACACCGCAGCGCAAGCAGCCGACACAGCACTGGCCGGCAAGTAGACCCGGCGATGCTCGAGCACGCGTCCGCACCCCGTCGACCGTCATTGCTGCGGCGGCTGGCCCAGTCGGAGAACGCGTCGGGATGGGCCTTGGCCAGCCCCGGTGTGCTGCTGATCGGCATCTTCGGGCTGCTACCGGTGCTGATGTCGCTGAAGCTGTCGTTCCAGAAGTCCGATCTGCTCAGCTCGGAAACCCCGTGGGTGGGTCTGGCGAATTACCGCACGCTGGCCAGCGACCCGGTGTTCGTCGAGTCGGTGCGCCACACCCTGGTCTACACCGCGCTTTTCGTGCCGGGCACGATGCTGGTCGGGCTGCTGGTCGCGGCGGCGATGAATCGGTCGCTGCGGTTCATGTCGCTCTACCGGACCGCCGCCTACGTCACGATGACGGTGTCCACCATCTCTCAGGGCATCATCTTCATGTGGTTGACCGACCGGGACTTCGGCCTGGTCAACGCCGCACTGAACGCGGTCGGGATCGGCTCCCAGCCCTTCCTGTCCTCCCCGTCCCAGGCCCTCTACGTCATCGTCGCGATGACCATCTGGGGCTGGACCGGATTCTCGGTGATCATCTATCTCGCAGCGCTGCAGGGGGTTCCGCCCGAACTGCATGAGGCCGCCGCCATCGACGGCGCCAATGCCTTCACCCGGTTCCGCACCATCACGGTGCCGCTGCTCGGGCCCGCCAACCTGTTCCTGCTGGTGTGGTTGACCATCAACGCCCTGCAGTTGTTCGGCGAGGTGTACCAGACCACCAGGGGCGGGCCGCTGCGTGCCACCACCGTCGTGGTGTATTACCTGTGGGACCGCGCCTTCATCCAGTTCGACGCCGGGTACGCCGCGGCGATGGCCTACGCGCTGTTCTTCGTCATCGTCGTCATCACCGCCGTCCAGTTCCGGCTGGCCCGTCGATACGTGCACTACTCATGACCGGCACGGTGTCCTCCGCCGAGATCGCCGCGCCGGCAACGCCTTCGGTGCCACCGGTCGGCGCGGGCAGCAGCCGATTCCGCTGGCGGTTGCCGTTCAGCGCGTGGCACCTGGTGCTGATCCCGGTGACATTCCTGCTGCTCGTGCCGCTGCTATGGATGTTCGTCACCTCCCTGCAGACCCAGGGCGAAGCCAACCGGTTCCCGCCGACACTGTGGCCGCAACACCCGCGCTTCCAGAACTATCCGGACGCCTGGGCCACCGCACCGTTCGGGCAGTTCTTCCTCAACAGCGCGATGGTGACCCTGGTGGTGCTGGTCAGCAATCTGGTGCTGTGTGGCCTGGCCGGATACGCGTTCGCCCGGATCAGATTCCTGGGCCGCGGCGTTCTCTTCGTCGTCATGATGGCCACCTTGATGGTGCCGTTCCAGGTGACGATGATCCCGGTGTTCCTCATCGTGAAGTGGTTCGGCGACAACGTCTGGGCCCAGGCCGGCATCGACCACATCGGCGCGCTCATGTTGCCCAACCTCGCGACGGCCTTCGGGATCTTCTTCCTGCGCCAGTTCTTCTTGACCATCCCCGTCGAACTGGAGGATGCCGCCCGGGTGGACGGGACCTCGCGAATCGGTGTGCTGCTCAAGATCGTCCTGCCGCTGTCGCTGCCGGCACTGTCGACGCTGGCCGCCCTGACGGTGCTCAATTCGTGGAACGACTTCCTGTGGCCCCTGGTGGTGATCACCAACACCGACCAGATGACGGTTCCATTGGGGCTGAGTTATTTCCAGGGTGCGCACACCACGCAGTGGCCGCTGCTGATGGCGGCCAACGTGCTCAGCGTGCTGCCGATGCTGGTGGTGTTCGTGGTGGCGCAGAAGTATTTCGTCCAATCCGTGGCCAGCGCCGGACTGAAGGGCTGATATGGCAGAAGTGCAGTTCTGTGGCGTCTCACGTCGCTACGCCGGTGGCCTGGAGGCGCTGCGGAACCTCGACCTGACCGTGCAGGACGGCGAGTACCTGATTCTGGTCGGGCCGTCGGGGTGCGGGAAGAGCACGGCGCTGCGATTGTTGGCCGGCCTGGACAAGCCGACGACGGGCGAGATCAAGATCGGTGGAAGTACGGTCAACGACCTGGGGCCCGGTGAGCGGGACATCGCGATGGTGTTTCAGAACTACGCCCTCTACCCGCACATGACCGTGTACGGCAACCTGGCCTACGGTCTGCGCCAACGCAAGACGCCGCGCCGGGACATCGAGCAGCGCGTCCGCGAGATCGCGGCGATCCTGGAGATCGGCGAGTTGCTCGACCGCAAGCCGGGCCAGCTCTCCGGTGGTCAGCGTCAGCGCGTGGCGATGGGCCGGGCCCTGGTGCGCAAACCGCGCGCGTTCCTGCTCGACGAACCGCTGTCGAATCTGGACGCCAAACTGCGCACCCAGGTGCGCGGTGAACTCAAGCGCCTGCACCGGGAGTATCCGGTCACGTCGATCTATGTCACCCACGACCAGACCGAGGCGATGACGCTCGGAGACCGGTTGTGCGTGATGTCCAAGGGCGAGGTCCAGCAGATCGGCAGCCCCGACGACATCTACAACCGGCCCGCCAACACCTTCGTGGCCACGTTCATGGGCAACCCGCCGATGAGCCTGGTTCCCGCGAGCGTCTCCGGCGGTGTGCTGCAGATCGCCGGTGCCGCCGTCCATTCCGTCGCGGCACCGGACGGGCCGGCGACCGCCGGCGTGCGACCCGAACACGTCACCGTACAGCCCGCGGCGACTGCGCCCGACGCGGCGGTCGGGGCGGTGGTCGATTTCTGCGAGCCACTGGGCAGTCATGTCCTGGTGCACACGCTCGTCCACGTCGACGGGGAGCCGGCCCGGGTGGTCGTGGCGGCCCCGCCGGGGACGTTCTACGATCCGGGAGCGGCTGTGGCACTTGGCTTGTCGCCGGAGAAGACCTACCTGTTCGACGCCGAGACCGGATCGGCGGTGCGCTCCCGGGAGCGAATCAGCTTGGGCTGACGGCGGGCTACCGACCACCGGCCACGATCACCTCGAGATTGCGGGATTCGGCGCCCGTGCGGTCGTCGTCGGTGATGCCGGAGTCGGTGACGAGGGTCTGGATCAGCTCCGGGCCGCAGATGCGGGCGAAGGTCACCTTGCCGATCTTGGAGCTGTCGGCCACCAGCACCGTCCGGGTGGCCTGCTGGATGAACGCCAGGTCGGTGTGGGCCTCCATCTCGTCGTGGGTGGTGCAGCCGCCCGAGACGGTGAATCCGTCGGCGCCGACGAAGGCGATGTCGAAGTGGTATTGGGCGATCATGGCCTCGGCGGCCGGACCCACCAGTTCGTAGGAGGCGTGCCTGGCCTTGCCCCCGACCACGACCAGCCGGATGTTGGGCCGGGAGATCAATTCGGCGGCGATGTTGAGCGCGTTGGTGACCACCGTGAGATTTCGCCGCTCGGCCAGCGCGCGGGCCACCTCGGTGGCCGTGGTCCCGCCGGTGATGCCGACCACGTCGCCGTCGTCGACCAACTTCGCGGCCGCGATGCCGATCGAGCGCTTCTGCTTGAGCTGTCGAGATGCCTTGTACCGGATCGGCATTTCCAATCCGGCCGGATTCGGCAGCGCACCGCCGTGGGTGCGGCGCACCAGGCCTTGTTCGTGCAGCGACTGCAGATCGCGCCGGATCGTCGCGGGCGAGACGTCGAACTCCTCGGCGAGCCGGATCACATCCACGCTCCCGCCGTCGCTCAACCGGTCCAGGATCTCGCCAAGCCGCTCCGCTTTCACGCACGCAGTCTACGTGTCCGCGCCGATCAAAACGAACACTTATGCGCAGTGCTTCGCGCTATTCGACGGTGACGGATTTGGCCAGGTTGCGCGGCTTGTCCACGTCGTAGCCGCGAGCGCGGGCCACCGCCGCGGCGAACACCTGCAGCGGCACGGTGGACAGCAACGGCTGGAAAAGCGTTGACACTGCTGGTAACTCGAAGATGTGGTCGGCATAGGGCCGCACCGTGTCGTCACCCTCCTCGGCGATGACGACGGTCACGGCACCACGGGCCTGGATCTCCCGAATGTTGCTGAGCAGCTTGGCGTGCAGGGTCGCCGCGTTCTTCGGCGAGGGCATCACCACGATCACCGGCAGGTCCTCTTCGATCAAGGCGATCGGACCGTGCTTGAGTTCGCCGGCGGCAAACCCCTCAGCGTGCATGTAGGCCAGCTCCTTGAGCTTGAGCGCGCCCTCCAGTGCTACCGGGTAACCGACATGGCGACCGAGGAAGAGCACCGTCGGTGACGCCGCGAACCGCTGGCCCAGTTCGGTGATGGGGCCGATGTGGTCCAGCACCCGGGCCACCTGGTCGGGCATCGCCGCCAGCTCGCGGTACTCCCGCTCGACCTCGTCGGGGTACTTGGTGCCGCGGGCCTGAGCCAGGGCCAGTCCGACCAGGTAGTTGGCCGCGATCTGAGCCAGGAACGTCTTGGTGGCCGCCACCCCGATCTCCGGGCCGGCGCGCGTGTAAAGCACGGCGTCGGCCTCACGCGGGATCTGGCTGCCGTTGGTGTTGCAGATGGCCAGCACCTTGGCCTTCTGGCTCTTGGCGTGCCGGACGGCCTCCAGCGTGTCGGCGGTCTCACCGGACTGCGAGATGGCGATCACCAGCGTGCCGCGGTCCAGCACCGGATCGCGATAGCGGAACTCGCTGGCCAGCTCGACCTCCACCGGCAACCGGGTCCAGTGCTCGATTGCGTACTTGGCCAGCAGTCCGGAGTGGAAGGCGGTGCCGCAGGCGACGATGAACACCTTGTCGACCTCACGCAATTCCTGGTCGGACAGGCGCTGCTCGTCGAGCACGATCCGGCCGTCGACGAAGTGGCCCAGCAGCGTGTCGGCGACCGCCGTCGGCTGCTCGGCGATCTCCTTGAGCATGAAGTAGTCGTAGCCGCCTTTCTCGGCGGCCGACAGATCCCAGTCGATATGAAAGACCCGGGCGTTCGCGGCATCGTCGTTGCCGCTGAAATCGGTGATCCGGTATCCGTCGGCGGTGATCACCACCGCCTGGTCCTGACCGAGTTCGACCGCATCTCGGGTGAATTCGATGAACGCGGCGACGTCGGAGCCGATGAACATCTCGTCGTGGCCGATGCCGACCACCAACGGGGTGGACCGCCGGGCGGCGATGATGGTGCCGGGGTCGTCGGCATGGGCGAACACCAGGGTGAAGTGCCCCTCGAGCCGGCGCAGCACCGCGAGCACCGACGCCTCGAAGTCCCCCGCGGTCGGGCCCTGGTGGTAGGCGTGCGAGACCAGGTGGACGGCGACCTCGGTGTCGGTGTCGCTGGCGAACTCCACCCCTTGGAGCTCCAGTTCCTCGCGCAGTGTCGCGAAGTTCTCGATGATGCCGTTGTGCACGACGGCGAACTTGCCCGCCGCGTCGCGGTGCGGGTGGGCGTTGCGGTCGGTGGGCCGGCCGTGGGTCGCCCACCGGGTGTGGCCCATCCCCGCGGTGCCGGTCAGCGCGGCGGCGTCAGTCTCTTCCAATGCCTGCTCGAGGTTGGCCAGCCGGCCGGCGCGTCGGCGGACGGTCAACCCGCCGTCGCCGTCGAGCAGGGCGATTCCCGACGAGTCGTAGCCGCGGTATTCCATCCGCCGCAGGGCGTCGACCACGACACCGCGGGCCGGACGGTGCCCGACATAGGCCACGATTCCGCACATGGGTAACAAGGGTAGTGCAGCGCCGGGCCCGCGCCGGTGGGCTAGGTTCATGGGGTGGCCCGGACACGCAAGCTCTTCGCGGCGCTGACCCGTCGCGGTCCGCATCAGGTTCTCCGCGGTGACCTGGCCTTCGCCGGGCTGCCCGGGGTCGTCTACACCCCGTCGTCGGGGTTCAATCTGCCCGGGGTGGCGTTCGGCCACGATTGGCTCACAGATGTCGGCCACTACTCCCGGACGCTGGAGCATCTGGCCTCCTGGGGGATCGTCGCGGCCGCCCCCGACACCGAGCGGGGCCTGGCACCGTCGGTGTTGAACCTGGCATTCGACCTGGGCACGACGCTGGACATCATCACCGGCGTGCGGCTGGGCCCGGGCGAGATCAGCGTGCATCCCACCAAGCTCGGCCTGGCCGGGCACGGCTTCGGCGGCTCGGCCGCGGTGTTCGCGGCGGCAGGTCTGTCCGGTGCGGGCGCGAAAAGCCCCAAGGCGGTGGCGGCGCTGTTTCCCACCGTGACCAAGCCGCCCACCGCGCAGCCGGCCGCGACCCTCACAGTGCCGGGACTGGTACTCAGCGCGCCCGACGACCCGCAGTCGCTGCGCACCGACGCCCTGGAGCTGGCCCGGGCCTGGAAGGGGTCGGTGCTGCACGTCGTCGGCAAGGCCACCGCGGCCGGCCTCGCCGAGAAGCGCCGCTTCGCCGGTGCGCTGGGCCTGCCGGGCTCCGATCGGCGCACCCAGAAGACCGTGCGGGCGTTGCTGACGGGGTATCTGCTGTTCCAGTTGACCGGCGACAAGGCCTACCGGGATTTCGCCGATCCCGAGGCGGTGCTGCCCAAAACGGAACCGCTCGATCCGGAGGCACCACTGGTCACCCCGGAGGAGCGGATCGTGGCGCTGCTCAAGTAGCGCACACCCGTCGACGCCCCAACCAACTGGTTGGTGATATAACACCCTGATGCGCACCGGGATCTTTCTGGACTATTCGGGCGGCTTCCGCGAGGCCGTCGACCACATCGTGGTGTTGGAGAAGGCGGGCGTGGACCTCGCATTGGTCGCCGAGGCCTACTCCTACGACGCGGTGAGCCAACTCGGCTATCTGGCCGCCAAGACCTCGACGATCGAGCTCGGCTCGGGCGTCTTCCCGATCTACACTCGCACCCCGACACTGCTGGCGATGACGGCAGCCGGGCTGGACTTCGTCTCCGACGGCCGCTTCCGCCTGGGCATCGGAACGTCGGGCCCCCAGGTGGTGGAAGGCTTCCACGGTGTTCCGTTCGACGCCCCACTCGGGCGTACCCGGGAGGTCGTCGAGATCTGCCGCCAGGTCTGGCGCCGCGAGCGGGTGCAGCATCAGGGCCGCAGTTACCAGATCCCGCTGCCGGCTGACCGGGGCACCGGGCTGGGCAAGCCGCTGCACATCATCAATCATCCGGTCCGCGAACGCATTCCGATCACCATCGCCGCGCTCGGTCCCAAGAACGTGGAACTGACCGCAGAGATCGCCGAGGGCTGGCAGCCGATTTTCTTCTATCCGGAGAAGGCCGACGCCGTCTGGGGTGACGCCCTGCGGGCCGGAAAGGCCAAGCGGATGAGCCAACTCGGCGAACTCGACGTGATGGCCGGGGTGTCCCTGGCGATCGGCGACGACGTCGAGGACCGGTTGAATTGGGTTAAACCGCATCTGGCGCTCTACATCGGCGGTATGGGCGCCAAGGGCCAGAACTTCTATCACAAGCTGGCCACCCGCTACGGATACGGCGAGGTCGCCGATCGTATTCAGGACCTGTTCCTGTCCGGCCGCAAGGCCGAGGCGATTGCCGCCGTACCCGACGAACTGGTGCGCCAGCTGAACCTGATCGGTCCGCGCGGTTTCGTCAAGGAGCGCATCGCCGCGTTCGCCGAGGCGGGAGTCACCACCCTGTTGGCCACGCCGACCACCACTGACCCGGCCGAATACATCAGCTGGGTCGAGGAGCTGCAACAGCTGCTGCCCTGATCACCGGCGGGCGTGCCGCACGTTGCTCGTCGGCGGGTCGCAGTACCCGGCGCTGGCCGGCCGGGACCGCGCAAACCTGGCCGGGGTTCACTGGCCGACCTGGGGCAGCTCGTCGGCCGCGATCTCGCACGGGGTGCGATCCTCGGGCATCTCTGACGGCGTGGGCGCTTCGGCGGCCAGCGGTTCGGATGGCGGCTCCGACGGTGGCGGTGGGGCTGCTACCGGGGGCGTCTCCGTCACCACCGGCTCTTCGGCTGGCTGCTCGTCTTCGACGACGTCCTCGGCGACCGGGACCTCCTCGGGTGCATTCTCTTCCGCGTTCGGCTCGATGACCTCCCCCGTTGTCTCGCCCTCGCCGGACTCGGTGGGATCGTCGAGTTCCGGCATGTCGTCGCCCGAGTCCTCGGGCAGGCCGTCGAACAAGCCGCCGAGCGCATCGGCGATCTGGCCCAGGACCCCGGACAGGCCACCCGTCGCATCAGGTAGCGCAGGCATGCCGGCGGGCGCGGCAGCACCGAGTCCGCCCGGCGGTTCCGATGGCGGCACGGGCGGAAGGGGTTGAGCCGCCGCGCTCTCCGGCGGCATCGCGGGCGAAGCGGGTGCCGGTGCACCGACGGGCGACACCCCGGAGTCGACCGGCACCGCCGCGGCCGGCACGGTGGGTGCGACAGGCACGGCGGGCGCGGCGATCCGCGCGGTGGCCGGTGGCGGCACTGTCGGGGCACCCCACTGCCCGGGCACCTCGAAATACAAGGGCGCAGCGCTGTTCACCTGACGCAGCGCATCCTGGTAGGCGGCGGCCACCGATGCGGTCGCAGACCGCATCGCGGTGAGCCATTGGGTACGGACGTCGGCATCGACGTAAGGGGTGATTTGGTGGGTGACGATCTCCACCGCCTCGTCGCGGCCCCCTACCCCGCCGGTCACGGTGGCCGCCGCGGCCAGCCACGCCGACCGCTCGCCGATGCGCCGGTCGTCGACCGATACCGCCGCCTCGACTTTCTCGTCGACCAGTCGCCCCAGGGTGTCCCGCAACGCCGCACAGGCCACAGCCGCCGCATGTAGTGCGCCGGCCACCGCCGAACCGACCGCACAGTGCCGCTCCACGAAGTCGTGTGCCACCGAACCTGATTCACCCTGCCAGGCCGCGGAGAGCGTCGTCTGCCCATCGCGAGCCATGTGGACGGCTTCATCGGCAGCGGCGGCCGCCGCGCGCAGGGAAGCACAGTCCGCGTCCAACACGTAAAGGTCTAAACCCTCTTCGCCGCAATACCATTCGATGATCTGAGCCGGGTGCGCGGTCAGTTCCGGATGTTGGTATCCGACGGCGTGACAAGCGGACACGTACACCTGTGTGTTGGCCGCCGACGGTCGTCCAGCCGCCAGCCGCGCCGCGACATCCACCGTCATCGGACGGCCGCGCGCAGCTCGGCGTCGCTGTAGCGATCCGCAGTCATCCGCAGCGCATACGCGACTTCCTCAGCCGCGCGCGACCATTGGGCCACTTGCCCGACCAATCGCTCCACCGCTGAACGCAACGCGTTGCCGTGAGCGGTATGCACCGCACCGGCCACGGTCCCGTCGAACTCCAGCCGGGTCAGCGGCATCCCGCCGAGTACACCGGCTACGGCGTCGAAGCGTTGCGCGGCGATACGCATCGCCGCGGTGTCCACGCGTGTGTTTCCCATGTCGGGATATGACGCACCGAACCGCCAAACGGTTCCCCGATGGGGGAAATCAGCCTTCGGCGCTGACCGATTCCGCGATGCGCACGGCCAGCTGACGGGCGGTGTCCTCGTCGGCGGCCTCCACCATCACCCGGACCATCTGCTCGGTTCCGGACGGGCGCAGCAGGATTCGTCCGGTATCCCCCAGTTCGGCCTCGGCCTCACGCACGGCGGTCTGCACCGCGGGCGCCTCGGCGACGGTGGCCTTGTCGGCCACCTCGACGTTGATCAGGACCTGAGGAAGGGTCTGCATCGGGGCGGCCAGCGCGGCGAGCGGCGAACGGGTCTGCGCCATCCGCGACATCAGCCGCAACCCGGTGGCGATCCCGTCACCGGTGGTGGCCAGCGCGGGCATCACGATATGGCCCGACTGTTCCCCGCCCAGGGTGAACTCGCCGGCCCGTAGTTCCTCCAGGACGTAGCGGTCGCCGACACCGGTGGTGCGCACGTTGATTCCGGCATCGCGCATCGCCAGGTGCAACCCGAGATTGCTCATCACGGTGGCCACCAGCGTGTTGGAAGCGAGTTCCCCGGCCTCCTGCATGGCCAGCGCGAGCACCACCATGATGGCGTCACCGTCGACCACCTGCCCGGACGCGTCCACCGCCAGGCATCGGTCGGCATCGCCGTCGTGAGCCAGCCCCAGGTCGGCATGGTGGGCCAGCACCGCGGCCTGCAGCTGCTCCAGGTGCGTCGACCCGCAGCCGTCGTTGATGTTCAGCCCGTCGGGATCGGCGTTGATCGCGACCACCCGCGCACCGGCCGCGTGGTACGCCCGCGGTGCCGCTTGGGAGGCGGCACCGTTGGCGCAGTCGACCACCACGGTCAGCCCATCGAGCCGCTGCGGGGCGGCGACCCGGATGTGCTGCAGGTAGCGCTCCAGCGCGTCAGGGGCCTCGCGCACCCGCCCGATGTCGGCACCGACGGGACGCAGGCCGGGGCCTTGGGCCACCAGCTCCTCGATACGGTCCTCGGCGTCGTCGTCGAGCTTGTGACCGCCCGGACCGAAGATCTTGATGCCGTTGTCGGGCATGGGGTTGTGCGAGGCGGAGATCATCACGCCGAAGTCGGCGTCGTAAGCGGCGGTCAGGTACGCCACCGCCGGAGTGGGCAGCACCCCGACCCGCAGGGCGTCGACCCCCTCGCTGGTGACACCGGCGATCACGGCCGCTTCCAGCATCTCGCCGCTGGCCCGTGGGTCGCGCCCGATAACGGCGACGCGACGCCCAGAACTCCGGGTGGCAGCCAGCCGCCGCGCTGCCGCCGCCCCGAGGGCCAACGCCAGCTCAGCGGTCAGTTCTCGGTTGGCGACGCCGCGGACCCCATCGGTCCCGAACAGTCGTCCCATGCGGACAAACCTCTCATAACTGCCGACTCAAGACACAACCGACGAGGTTATCGCCCGTGTCGCCACCGAACCGACATTTCACCGATACTCCCCGGGACTCCCGGCACAACACTGCCCGCACCCGAGATGGGTGCGGGCAGCGCGGGGGATTCTGCTGTTTCGGCCGGTTACCGGGTTTCGGCGGCCGCCGGCGGGGCCGGCATCACGCTGGTGATGGCGGGCGCCATGCTCGGCGTCTCGTGGTTGTCGGCCGGGGCGACCTCGGAGCCACCGGGCCCGTTCTGGCTGAAGGTGTAGCTCAGGCCGGCGGTCGCGCTGGCGCACACCGGCAGGGTCTGGATCTGGTTGGTGTCCAGCTCGCCGAGGCGCGACGCCAGATCATCACCCGGGCATACCGCGGTCGCGAGGGACTCAGCGTTGGTAAGCGTCACATCCTGGATGACACCCAGCTGCTGGCCGTTGACGGAAAGCGTGACATTGACCTTGCCGTCACCCACCACCGACTGCGCCTGGGGCGCGGGCGCGGGGGCCTCCGGAGCCGCGCTCGCGAGTCCGAAACCACCCGCGACGAGCAGCGAGCCACCGAGAACCGCACCGGCGGCCGTCTTCGTGAACATGTTCATGTTCGCTCCTTTTCTTCCTGTATTGGCAGGGAGTCAAGGCTGCGGGAGCCATCACCTCACAGCCCCGGAGGAGGACACCGACCCCCCGAAGGGTCCCGCCTCTACCTCGGGCAGCCGACGTCACCGCCGGCCTCCCAGAGGCTTGCCACCGGGGACCCCACTCAAACCAAAACTTAATAATCGGTCGCGACAGGGGCGCTGAGCAGGCCACACGTCGTGTGACCCAGGCCACAAACGACGCACCGGGCGCCGCCAGCGGTGAAGCTGACAGACGCCCGGTGGGTCGTTGCGGAGATACGCGGCAGATCAGCGCTTGCTGTACTGCGGCGCCTTGCGGGCCTTCTTGAGGCCGTACTTCTTGCGCTCGATGGCACGCGGGTCACGCGTGAGGAAGCCGGCCTTCTTCAGCGCCGGACGATCCTCGGGCTGGACCAGGATCAGCGCGCGGGCGATCGCGAGGCGAAGCGCACCGGCCTGACCCGAGGGGCCACCACCGTCGAGGTGGGCGTAGATGTCGAAGCTTTCCAGCCGGTCGACCGTCACCAGCGGGGCCTTGATCAGCTGCTGGTGCACCTTGTTGGGGAAATACGCCTCCAGGGTGCGGCCGTCCAGGTTGAACTTGCCGGTGCCGGGGACCAGGCGGACCCGCACCACGGCCTCCTTGCGGCGGCCGACGGTCTGGATCGGGCGGTCGATATAGACCGGCTCGCGGGGGTGGTCTCCTCAGAGATTTCCGGGACCTCGGGGAGCTCAGGGACCTCGGGCGTGTCGGTCACCTCGACGACGTCGGTCACCTCGATCAGCTCGTCTGTCGTGTCGGTCACTGCTCCACCTGCTTGATCTCGTACGGAATCGGCTGCTGAGCGGCGTGCGGATGCTCCGGGCCGGCGTAGACCTTGAGCTTCTTCTGGATCTGGCGGCTCAGCTTGTTGTGCGGGAGCATGCCGACGATGGCGTTCTCGACCACGCGGTCGGAGTGCTTGGCCATCTCCTCGCCGAGCGTGCGGGAGCGCAGACCGCCGGGGTAACCCGAGTGGCGGTAGGCCATCTTGGTCTGGAGCTTGTCGCCGCTGACGGCGATCTTGTCGGCATTGATGACGATGACGAAGTCGCCACCGTCGACATTCGGCGTGAATGTCGGCTTGTGCTTGCCGCGCAGCAACTTCGCTGCTTCAACGGCGAGCCGGCCGAGCACCACGTCGGTGGCGTCGATGACATACCACGACCGCGTGGTGTCACCCGCCTTCGGCGTGTACGTAGGCACAGCGCTACCTTCTCTTCTCTCGGGTTAGGTCCCGGTGTGACCCGGGTGCCGGTCGGGACGCGACGGTGGGGTGTACTTCTCGGCGACCAACACTGACCCGAGAACCCGGCTGACCCCGCGGTGCGAGACCGCGGCGTACCGTACGCCAACGTGGCAGCTTACCTGCGACGATGCGCGCAGGTCAAAACGCCGATCAGGACGCGGGCACAAGCGCGAGCAGACGCAGAATCGCACGATCAGACACCCACGCGTGCGATTCTGCGTCTGCTCGGCACGGGGTGGGCGCCGAAACCGGGACCACCCGGGAGATGCGACGGGACCGCCCCGACACCATGGTGGCATTCACCATGACGCCCGGGCGGTGGGCCGCCGTCGGCCGCGACGGCATTCGGCTGGCCGGCATCGACGCCGTTCGGGAGCAGCCGGGTACTCAGCGATAGTCGATGACGATGCGGCCGTCGATCTGGCCGCGTTCCATCCTGCCGAACACCTCGTTGATGTCCTCGAGCCGGGCTGCCTCCACCGTCGGGTGGATCAGGCCACGGGCGTAGAAGTCCAGCGCCTCGGCCATATCCTGGCGGGTGCCTACGATGGAGCCGCGAATCGTCAAGCCTTTCAAGACGATATCGAAGATCGGAGCCGGGAACTCGCCGGGCGGAAGACCGTTGAACACGATGGTGCCGCCACGGCGGGCCAGACCGATCGCCTGTCCGAACGCCTGCGGATGCACCGCGGTGACCAGCACGCCGTGCACACCGCCGGTCGCCTTCTGGACCTGTTGCACGACATCGGAGGTCTTGGCATTCACGGTGACCTCCGCGCCGAGCCGTTCGGCGAGCGCGAGCTTGGCCTCGTCGATGTCGACGGCGACCACCCGCAGTCCCATCGCCCGGGCGTACTGCACAGCGATGTGGCCGAGGCCGCCGATCCCGGAGATCGCGACCCACTGACCGGGCCGGGTGTCGGTGACCTTGAGTCCCTTGTAGACGGTGACGCCGGCACACAGGATGGGCGCCACCTCGAGTGGGTCCACCCCGTCCGGGATGCGAGCGGCGTAGGCCGCATTCACCACCATGTACGAGCCAAAGCTGCCGTTGACGCTGTAGCCGCCGTTGCGCTGGCTCTCGCACAGCGTTTCCCAACCGGTGCGGCAGTACTCGCAGCTGCCGCAGGCCGACCACAGCCAGGCGTTGCCGACCTTGTCACCCAGTTTCAGATCGGTGACGCCCGCGCCGAGGGCCACGACGGTGCCGTACCCCTCGTGGCCGGGGATGAACGGCGGGTGCGGCTTGACTGGCCAATCGCCGTGGGCGGCATGCAAATCGGTGTGGCATACCCCGGAGGTCTCCAGTTTGACCAACACCTCACCGGGACCGGGGTGGGCAGCGCGACGTCGGCGACCTGCAGCGGTGCGCCGAATTCGGTGACGACGGCGGCACGCATGGTGTCGGCGGTGGAGATGGAGGCGTCGCTGGGGGCGCCGAGTGTCTGGGTCATTACTTCATTCCAATCGTGAAAGAGTTTGTGGTGAAGGGTCTTTAGACCTTGGCGTGCAGGGCACTTGGCGAGGAGTTCACACCGCGATGGCCGACCCCGCACCCAGTGCGCGCAGGAAACCGTCCGGGATCAGCACATCCTCGCGGGTCAGCTCCGCCACGCTGGCGCGGCCCAGACCGAGCAGCGCGGAGTCGATACCGCCGCCGATGACGTCGAGCACGTTCTCCACGCCGGCCTGTCCGTTGGCGGCCAGTCCCCACAGATACGCCCGGCCGATGAGCACGACATCGGCTCCCAGGGCCAAGGCCTTGACGACGTCACTCCCCCGCCGGATACCACCGTCGAGTGCGATCTCGATCGAGTCGCCGACCGCGTCGACGATGGCCGGTAGCGCCCGCACCGACGCCGGTGTGCTGTCGAGGTTGTTGCCGCCGTGGTTGCTCACCGAGATGGCGCTGACCCCGGCGTCCACCGCCCGCAGCGCGTCGTCGACCCGCATCACTCCCTTCAGCAGGAACGGGCCGTCCCACTGGGACCGAAGCCAGGCGACGTCTTCCCAGGTGGGCGGTGGGGTCATGATCCACTGGCCGTACGCGCCGAAGAAGGTCGGCGGAGTCTGACCGGGTTGGCACATATTCGGGGCCTGCAGGCTCGGCGGCCGCAATGTCTTGGCCCAGCGGCTGAGCCATCGGGGCTTGAAAACCGCCGACGGCGCGTAGCGGAGCACGGCTCGCAGGTCCATCTGCTCGGGGATCTTCGGGCTGCCCCAGTCACGGCCGTGCGAGAACGACCAGTCCAGGGTCAGGATCAGTCCGACCGCGCCGGCCGCCCTGGTCCGCTCCAGCCGCAGCAGGATGTCATCGCGCGAACCGCACCAGTACACCTGGTAGAAGGTCTTGGGATTCGCCGCGACGACCTCTTCGATCGGTTTGCTCGCAAACGACGACAACCCCATCGCGGTGCCGCGCGCGGCGGCCGCGCGGGCGACCGCGACCTCACCGTCGGGGTCCACCCCCTGGACGCCGGTCGGTGAGATCACCACCGGCAGAGCGAGTTCCTGACCCATGAAGGTCGTCGACAGGTCCCGATTGGCGACCCCGGCGGCGACGTGAGGGGCGAAACCCAGCTGGGTGAACGCGGTGATGTTGTCCTCGACCGTGACACCGGCCTCCGAGCCGGCCACCAACGCCATGTACACCGGCTTGGGCAGTCTCTTGCGGGCCAGCGCCTGGGCGGCGGCCACCGTCTCGAACCATTCGTCTGCCATCTTGGCTCCTCGTGTTGCCCGCTCCCGCGGGGTGGTGGAACGTGCGGATCAAGGTGTCCGTGAACGTCTTTCAGTACACGCCGCACATTCCGTCGATCGAGACGTCCTCCACCAGAGCCGTGACCGGCTCCTGCTCGGCAGCGCTGTCTGCGTCTTGTGCGTTCGGAATGCTCACGATTCGGCTCCTCGGCTCGCCGGTGCGGGGACGTTGGGGGCCTTCAGACCATCACGACCCGGTGACCTGCACCACTGGTCGCACAGACGCGCGCCACCTACCCGATCGGGTAGGTGCTACCGGCCCCTAAGTGGGGCCTGGGTCGGGGCTTGGCCACGACCCGTTCCGGCACCGGGGTGAACGTGGCTACGTTCGCCACGAACAGACACCGGGCTGCCCAGGCCCCCGACGGAGAGGAACGACCAATGCAGGTCGAAGAACTTCTCAAGCCCTTCCCCATCAAGGAGTTCCATCCCTTCCCCCGGGCCATGATGGGGCCCGGGGCGCACGAGATGATCGGCCCGGAGGCACTCAAGCTCGGGTTCAGGAAGACCCTGATCATGACGAGCGGCCTGCGCGGCACCGACATCGTGCACAAGATCTCGGAGTCGATGAAGTACCACGGCCTCGAGGTCGTCATCTACGACCAGGTCGAGTCGAATCCCAAGGACTACAACGTCATGGACGCCGTCGCGCTCTACCAGGAGCACAAGTGCGACTCGTTCCTGTCCATCGGCGGCGGGTCGTCGCATGACGCGTGCAAGGGGGCGCGGATCAGCGTCGCCCACGACGGGCGCAACGTCAACGAGTTCGAGGGTTTCAACAAGAGTGAGAATCCCAAGAATCCGCCGCACATCGCCGTATCGACCACGGCCGGAACCGGATCCGAGACATCGTGGGCCTACGTCATCACCGACACCACCACCGATCCGGACAACCCGCACAAGTATGTGGCGTTCGACGACGCCAGTGTGGCGACCCTGGCGATCGACGACCCGGTGCTGTATTACGAATGCCCGATCGACTACACCGCCCAGTGTGGTTTCGACGTGCTGGCCCATGCCAGCGAGCCCTACGTCTCGCGGCTGAACTTCGCCCCCTCGCTGGGCAATGCGCTGTACGCGATCAAGCTCACCGCCGAGAACCTGCGCACCGCGGTGTGGAACCCACAGGAGCTCTCCGGCCGCGAAGGGATGATGTACGCCCAGTACATCGCAGCTCAGGCGTTCAACTCGGGCGGGCTGGGCATCATCCACTCGATCTCACACGCGGTCAGCGCGTTCTACGACACTCACCACGGGCTGAACAACGCGATCGCGCTGCCCCGGGTGTGGGCGTTCAACATGCCGGTGGCCTACAAGCGATTCGCCGAGATCGCCCAGGTGATGGGCGTCGACACGCACGGCATGACCGACGTGCAGGCCGCCGACGCTGCGCTTGCCGCCGCCATCCGGCTGCTGCGCGACGTCGGTATCCCGGAGCGGTTCGTCGATGTCACCAAGGACTCCTACTCGAAGAACCGGCTCGGCAGCGGACCGACCAAGTTCTACGAGAACGCCCCGGTCATCGCCGGCGACGCCAAGGACGTGGACCGGATCACCCACCATGTGCTCGGCGACGCCTGCACCCCGGGCAACGCCAAGGAATGCACGTTCGAAACCGTGCGCCCGGTGGTCGAGCATTGCATGGTGGGCGACCTCGACGACCTGCTCAGCTGAACGTCGCTGGAAACAAAGGAGTTATCGCGATGAACGCAGCCCCCGGCGGAATCGGCCCAGCCGGCCATGACGCCCGCACCCAGCCCGCCGGGGCTGCGGAATTCTCCGATGTGGCCGATGTTGCCGAACGCTTCGCCGCAGCAGGCTATTTGGCCGACTCCCGGCTGGCCACCACCGTCTTCCTGCAGAGCAGGCTGGGCAAGCCCGTCCTGCTGGAGGGGCCGGCCGGGGTGGGAAAGACCCAGCTCGCCTCGACACTGGCCGAGGTGACCGGCCGGCGGCTGTTACGCCTGCAGTGCTACGAGGGTCAGGACGAGACCAAGGCGCTCTACGAATGGGACTACGGCAAGCAGCTGCTCTACACCCAGCTGCTGCGGGACAAGATCGGTGACGTGATCGCCGACGCGGCCACCATCTCCGAGGCGGTGGCCCGCATCGGCAACGAGGACAGCGTGTTCTTCTCCGAAACGTTCCTCGCGCCCCGCCCGCTGCTGGAGGCGGTCCGATCACCCGAACCGGTCGTCTTACTGGTCGACGAAATCGACCGGGCCGACGAGGCTTTGGAGGCAGTGCTGCTGGAACTGCTGGCCGAGTTCCAGATCTCGGTGCCCGAGCTCGGCACCTTCCGTGCGGTGCACCAGCCCTACGTCATCCTGACCTCCAACACCACCCGGGATCTGTCGGCCGCGCTCAAGCGACGGTGCCTGCATCTGTTTCTGGACTATCCCGACCCCGAACGCGAGCTGGCGATCGTGCAGTCCAAGGACACCGGCCTTCCCGACGCGCTGGCACGGCAGTTGGTCGACATCGTGCGCCAACTGCGCGACCTGGACCTGCGCAAGTCACCCAGCATCTCCGAGACCGTCGACTGGGCCAGAACTCTGGCGGTGCTCGGTGCCGAAGAGCTCACCGCGGCGGTGCTGTCCGACACCGCGAATGTGGTGCTCAAGTACCAGCGCGACCTCGAGCGCGCGGTCGAACAGCTGCCCGCCTTCGTCGATCCGAATGCCACGGTGCCCGCCAGGCTCGAATCTCACGGCCACTCCCATGCGCATGGCCACGCCCATTCCCATGACCACCCGCACACCGGGGACCACACGCACGACCACGATGTCGACGGCCGCACCGTCCGGGCGGCCAAGGACCGTCCCGGTCGCCACGACGAGGCGTACTACGGTGGCGTCACCTCGGCCGGCGAGCCCCCGCATCGCCCCACCGTGGGGGCCGGCCAGGGCGGCCGCGCCTTCTCCGCCGCGCTCGGCCGCAACCGGCGCTCCGGACAACGGGACTGACGCGGTGCACAGCGCCCTGCACCGATTCGTCCGGCTGTGCCGGCTCTCGGGCCTGCGGATCTCGGTGAGCGAGACCGTCGATGCCATGCAGGTCGCCGCGCTTCCAGGCCTGCTCGAAGACCGCGACCTGCTGCACGACGGACTGGCGGTCGCGCTGGTCAAGGACCGCCGGGACCTGCCGGTCTTCGACCGGATCTTCGACGCCTTCTTTCGGCTCCGGCCGGTTCTGGACGCCGGCGACAGCGGGCACGGTCACACCCACGACGACTTGGATGACACCGGCGGAACCGACCAGGTCACCCTCGGCGACGAACCCTCGCGCACCCCGGAACAGGGCCACTCGCACGGTAAACCGGCCGACATCCGGGACTTCTTCGACGCCGAGGACCTGGCTGCGCAGTACAACCTGCACCAGGAGGCGAACAAGATCGACCTGGCGGCGCTGACCGACGAGATCGTGTTGTCCACCGATCAGGGCGCGCTGCTCGGCGAGGCGGCACGCGTCGAGTTGATGGTCTCCCGCCTCCAGGGCGCCGCACAGCCCGGTGATCTTCTCACCGGAGACCGCCCGGCCATCGACGCGATGCTCTCGATCGCCGACGAGTTGGCGCTGCTGGACTGGCTCGCCGACGAAGCCGGCTCCGACGACGACCTCGACCCCGACGAGCTCGCCCGGTTGCGCCGACGGATGGGAGCCTTGCTGGACGGGCTGCCCGAGCGGCTGCGCGACCATCTGCAGAAACTGCTGTCCATCTCCGAGCGCACCATCGAGTCACCGGGACAGGCTGCGTCGGATGTGCACGATCCCTTCGACGAGGAGCAGCGCGCCGACCTGGAGGAGTCGTTGCGGCGGCTGATCCGCACACTGCACGGTGCACCCCATGCCCGGCGCCGCGTCAGCGCACGCGGCCGGGTGGACGCCAGCCGGACCATGCGCTCGTCGATGGCCTATGACGGGGTGCCGTTTCGCCCGGTCACCATCTCGCGGCCACATGACCGACCGAAACTGGTTGTGCTCGTCGATGTTTCGCTGTCTGTGCGGGCGACATCGCGGTTCACCCTGCACGTCGTGCACGGGTTGCAGTCGCTGGTGTCCCAGGTCCGCAGCTGGGTCTTCGTCGCCGACGTGGTCGAAACGACCGACGTCTTCGCCGAGCAACACGCCGAGCAGGCGCTGAGCCTGCTGGTCTCGGGCCTGCCCGCGGGTGGATTGCTCGACGTCGACGCGAATTCGGACTACGGCCGGGTGTTCGGCACCTTCCTGGAGGAATGCGGCACCGCCCTCAACCGCCGGACCACCCTGCTCGTCCTCGGTGACGGCCGCGGCAACGGCCACGATCCGAACGTAGCCGCCTTCCGTGAGATGACCCGCCGGGCGCGCGAGACGATTTGGCTCACCCCCGAACCGTCCTATTCCTGGGGTTTGGGACGGTGCGATCTACCGCTGTACGCCGAACACTGCTCACGGGTCCAGGTCGTTCGCGATCTGTCCGGACTGTCGCGATTGGACCCCACCGGATGACAACATCTACCGCACCGTCTGCAGCGCCGGCGGCCGGACGCATCGACGCCCTGCGCCCGGCGGCCGGATACCGCTACGAGGACCGCGACATCGTGGTGCTGCGCCGACGGCCGGCCGGCCCGGCCGGCCCGGAGCGCTGCATCGGCCGTACCCCGCATTTCACCCTCGGGCGCGACGACGGCCGGCTGGTGGTGGTCCACGATCTCGCGGCGGCCGACGTGCACAACGGCATCGGTGACCTCCTGGTCGACGAGCTGTTCACCCCGGGTTGGGCGGTCGGAGCCGACACCTTCGAGCGGCTCTTCACCGGTCTGGTGCTGACCAGCCACCACGACCCGCTGGCGGCCTGGGAGCTGTTCTACCGCAATTCGTTACACCGCCTGGACCAGGACGCCTCCCCGGACGCAGGCGAGTCCGCCGGGGTCGGGGTGTTCAGTCAGATCTACCGGCGTGCCGAGCAGCTCATCTCCGCGATCGCGGCCGGCTCGGTGCTCGATGTCGGGACGTGCTTCGGGTTCCTGCCGCTTCGATTGCGTTCCGGCTCAGCGGGACCGGTGCAGACGGTGATCGCCAGCGACGTGCAGGCTGGCACCACCCACCTGCTGGACCAGGTGTCGCGCCGGCTGGCCCGGCAGGTCCGGACACTGACCTGCGACGCCGCCCGCATACCGCTGGGTGATGAGTGCGTGGACGTCGTCACCGTGCTGCACCTGCTCGAGCACGTCGACGCCGCCCACGGTGGCCGCATCATCGACGAGGCGCTGCGCATCGCCCGGCGGCGCGTGGTGATCGCCGTTCCGCTGGAGGACGGACCCGAGTCGACCTATGGTCACGTCCGCCAGATCACCACCGGCGACCTGCGCGCGATGGCGGTCGGCCGGCCGGGCTGGATCGGGGCGGTCAGCGAATTCCACGGCGGCTGGCTGGTTCTGGATCGGATCGCCCCGGTGAACCGCTGCTAGATCAGGCCGATCTTGCTGGCGGCGTACACCGCCTCAGCGCGTCGGGTCACCTCGAGCTTGCGCATGATGTTGCCGACATGGAATTTCACCGTGGTCTCGGAGATGTAGAGCTGCTTGCCGATCGCACGGTTGGACATGCCCTCGGCGACCATCCGCATCACCTCGATCTCACGGTCGGTCAGACGCTGGCCCTCGGCCATGGTGCCGGCATTGAGGCTGCGGACCATGGCCGCGGCGCTGCGGGCGTCGAACGCGCTACCACCGCAGCGCACTGCCCGGATGGCTCGGACCAGCTCGGTGGTGTCGACGTCCTTGACCACGTAACCTTTTGCACCACTGTGGATCGCGTCGACCACCAATTGGTCGTCGAGCATGGTGGTGAAGACCAGGACCGAGACCTCAGGATGATCGCGCGACACCTGCGCGCAGACTTCCAGCCCTTCACTGTCGGCGCCCGGCGACAACTTGAGGTCGAGCACCACGACGTGTGCGCCCGTTCGCTCCAGCACGGCGAGCGCCTCGGTGGGGCAGGAAGCCTCCGCCACCACGGTGATGTCCGGTTCCCGTTCGAGGACGGCGCGCAGGCCCTGCCGCACGATCGCATGGTCATCGACCAGCACCACATCGATCGACGTCGCACCGTCGCGACCGGCGGCATTCACCTGCGACTCTGCCATGCCGACTCCTCGTTTCGGATCGGAACCTCCACCAGGGTGCGCACACCACCCAGCCGTGACCGGCGCAGCCGGAAGAGCCCACCCAGTTCCTGTGCCCGGCTGGCCATGTTGACCAGTCCGCGGTGGCTGCCGTCGAGGTCGGCGGCCGAGGCGACCGACAATTGCGTCCGCAGCGCGGCCGGGTCGCCGTTGCCGTCGTCGTCGATCGTCAGTCGGATCTCCTGCGGCTGGTAGGACAGCCGCACCACGGCGCGGGTGGCGCCACTGTGCGAGGCGACATTGAACAACGCTTCGCCGACGAGGGTCGCCAGCGACTGATCGCCGCCGGCCGGCAGGGCGACCGGAGATCCCTCCAGGCGCAACTCCACGAGAAGGCCTGGCCGGGAATGCAATTGACAGGCCCGCTCGAGCAGGCGTGGCAGTTGCGGGGACTGCCGCTCCGGAATGCGGTTCAGCGCATAGATCGCCGACCGCAACTGTCCCACCGCGTGCTGGGTCAGGTCACGGGCGCCCCTGAGTCGTTCGGCGATGTCGGCGAGCTCGTCCGGGTCGTCGGCGTCCTCGCGCCGCGAGCCCAGTTCGCTACTGGCTACGTCGACGATCATGCCCGCCGACAGCACATACTGGGTGACGCTGTCGTGGAGTTCGCGCGCGATCCGATGCCGCTCGGCGTCCAGCGCCTCACGCTGTTGCGCGGCGCTGAGCAACTCCTGCGCACTGCGCAGCTCCTCATTTCGGATGGCCAGGTCGTGGGCATGCCGACTCGCCTCGGCGGTGAGCTGATCGGCGCGATTCCGCAAGGCCCGGCTGGAGTGGTAGAGCGACGCGCTGTGCAATGCGACGGCGGCCTGGTTGACCAGGATGCGCAGGACGGACAGGTCCAGCGGTTCGGTCAGCTCGGGGTCGGAGGCCAGTCCGGCGATCCCCCGACCGGCATGCCGTCGATGGTCATCGGAACCACCACCAAGCCGGCGGCGTCCGCCTGCGGCTCCTCGGGAGTGTTGTTGCGCACCACGCCCAGCCAGTGCCGAGCCAGCGGCCCGAACTCCTCCTCGACATCGGAGAGCCGACCACGGGCATCCACACCCAGAAACCGCGGGCGGGCCTGAGGCAGGGCGCCGTCGGCGACGGCCAGCACCACCCACTGTGCCTGCAGGTGTGCCGCGGCGGCCTGGACCACCGCGGTGAGCAGCGCCCGCGGCCCCTCCGCGGTGCGCACGACGGCCACCGAGATCTGGTCGAGCGAACGCAGCGTGCTCGCCAAACGTTCGGAGCTGCGGCGGTATTCGCGATAGTAGGAACTCTTGCCCGACCGCATTCCGGTCAGCGACGCCAGGTCGGGGCCGCGCAGCGCGTGGCCCTCGGAGAACTGGACGTCGGTCACAGGGCGGCCCGGAACAGCGCCTCGACGTCGGCCACCCCGGTGTCGCGCGGATTGGTCGTCATGCACGCGTCGCCCAGCGTCGTCAGCGACAGCCGCGGGATGTCCGCCTCGGTGACCCCCAACTCGCGCAAGCCGCGCGGCACTCCCACCCGGTCCCCCAGGTCGCGGGTCCACTGGGCCAGGCACATCGCGGCGTCATGGTCGGGCATGCCCTGCACGGGCAGACCGACCGCGGCCGCGATGGTCGCGAAGCGACTGGCGTCATGCTCGGCGTTGTACCGGATGACGTGCGGTAACAGCACGCCGTTGCACACTCCGTGCGGCGCATCCAGCAGACCGCCGACCTGGTGGCTCATCGCGTGCGTCGCCCCCAGGATCGCGTTGGTGAAGGCGAGCCCGGCTTCGAGGCTGGCTTGGGCCATCGCCCGCCGCGCGTCGACATCCGCCGGCTCGTCGAGGGTGCGTTCGAGTGTCGTTCCGATGAGGCGCACCGCGTTGAGCGCGTGCGAGTCGGTCAGCACGTTGTGTGCGCGGGAGACGAACGCCTCGATGCCGTGGGTCAGCGCATCCAGACCGGTGGCGGCGTTCAGCCAGTCCGGCATCGTGGTGAGCAGCCGGGGATCGGTGATCGAGATGTCCGGCACCAGGGCGCGCCCGATGATAGTCACCTTCATCGCCCGCACCGAGTCGGTCACGATACAGAACTGGCTGACGTCGGCGCCGGTGCCCGACGTGGCCGGCACCATGATGAGCGGCGGGATGGGCCGGTCGGCGCGATCCACCCCGGCGTAGTCGAGGATCTCACCGCCGTTTCCGGACAGGATCGCAATGCCCTTGGCCGCGTCGATGCACGAGCCGCCGCCGACCGCGATGATGACGTCACCGTCGTGTGCGGCGTATTCGGCGTAGCCGCTGGCGATTTCGTGATCCTTCGGATTCGGCGTCAGCCCGGTCCACACCCGGGCCCGCAGCCCGACTTGGGCGAGGTGGCCGATCAGCTCGTCGACCCAGCCCGCCGCCGCGATCCCTGCGTCGCTCACCACGAAGGGACGCCGGGCGCCGAGGCGCCGGGCGCAGTGCCCCACCTCGGCGAGACTGCCATGCCCGAACACGATCTCGGGGGCGTGGAATTTGACCACGGGACTCGGGGCACCGTGATGGTCGGGTACTTCGGTGGGCCGGTCGAGGACATCGGTCGCAGACACCGTCATTCCGGAGACCTCATTTCTCGGGTTACCATGCGCCCGGTAGGGATCGTTGTACGTACCCGCGGGGTAGCTGCGGAGAGGATCTGTCGAGCTTGACCAAGAGACCTGGCCTGCCCGCCGGACGTCGGGTCGCGCTCGATACCCGAATCCGCTTGTGGGGCAACGCTTCGGTGGTGCTCGGCGGATCGCCGTGGGGCGTCATGCGGATCGCCCCCGCCGGCCGTCCGTTCGTCCGACGGCTGAAAGAGGCTGGCGGGCACGGGCTGATCCCCGCCCCCGGCGTGGAACATGCGCTGGCAGATCAGCTGGTGACGCGCGGGATCGTGCATCCGCTGACCGTGTACCCAGCCGCCGTGACCGGAGTCGATGTGATCGTGCCCGCCTACGAGCGACCGGATCTGCTGGATGCCTGCCTGACCTCGTTGAGTGCGGCGACGCCGGATGCCCGGATCGTCGTCGTCGACGACGCCTCGAACGATCCCGCCGTCGCACAGGTGGCCAGCACCCGTGGCGCCATCCTGGTCCGGCATCCGGTGAACCGCGGTCCCGCCGCGGCCCGCAACAGCGGCCTGCGGGAGAGCACTTCGCCCATCGTGGCGTTCGTCGATGCCGATTGCGCTGCGACTCCCGGCTGGCTGCCACCGCTGGTCGCGCACTTCGACGATCCGCGGGTGGGCGCCGTCGCACCTCGGATCCGCCCCCGCTCGGCCTCCCGGGGGCTGCTGTCGCGCTACGAGGCCGCGCGTTCGGCACTCGACATGGGGCCGCGACCCGAGCTGGTGGCGTACGGGGCCCCGCTCGGCTTCCTGCCGTCGGCCGCCCTGCTGGTTCGGCGATCCGCGTTGCGCGAGAACGGCTTTGATGAGGACATGCGCGTCGGCGAGGACGTCGACCTGATCTGGCGATTGGTCGACGACGGCTGGCTGGTCCGCTACGAGCCGGCGTCGACCATGACCCATCAGACCCGCCCGAATGCGCGTGGCTGGGCCCGGCAGGTGTTCGGCTACGGCACCTCGGCGGCGGCGCTGGACAGCCGGCATCCCGGGCGACTCGTGCCCGCCCGGCTGTCGGGGTGGAACATCGCCATTGCGCTGTTGCTGATGAACACCCGGCTCCCCCGTCCGGTGGGGGTGGCCGGCGCGGTCGGCGGCACCGCGCTGGTCTCGGCGCTGCTGGCGCGCTCGTTGCGACCCGCCTCGGTGGATCCGAGCGTCGCACCGTACATCGTCGGCAAGGGCCTGGTATCCGATATGGAGGCGGTCGGTCACTGGCTGCGGCGCGAGGCCTGGCCGCTCGGCTGGCTGGCCCTGTTCTCCGCGCCACGATCGCGTTGGGCTCGGCTCGCCGCGGCCGCCATGGTGGTGCCGATCGTTCGGGAGTGGTTCGCGCGTCGCCCGGACGTCGATCTGCCGCGCTATATCGCGTTGCACCTGGCCGAGGACGCGGCTTACGGCTCCGGCGTGATCGCCGGAGCCCGCGGGCTGCGTAGCGCCGCACTGCTGGCGCCGCGGGTCCGCCTGCCCCATCTGCCCCGGAGAGCAAAGACGGGGCAGGCGAACCTTCAGCGCTAGCTCGAATCTCACCCGAGCGCGTTCATCAGCGGTGCCAGCTCTTTCTTCTCGCTCGGCTTGTCAGAAGAAGCCTTGGGCTTTGTTGGAGTAGGACACCAGCAGGTTCTTGGTCTGCTGATAGTGGTCGAGCATCATCAGGTGGTTCTCCCGGCCGATCCCGGACTGCTTGTAACCACCGAACGCCGCGTGCGCGGGGTAGGCGTGATAGCAGTTGGTCCACACCCGGCCGGCCTTGATGTCGCGGCCCGCCCGGTACGCGGTGTTGCCATCGCGGCTCCACACCCCGGCCCCCAGCCCGTAGAGGGTGTCGTTGGCAATCCGGATCGCGTCGTCGTAATCGGTGAACGACGTCACCGCCACCACCGGCCCGAAGATCTCCTCCTGGAAGATCCGCATCGCGTTGTGGCCGGTGAACACCGTCGGCTGCACGTAATACCCGCCATTGAGGTCGCCACCGAGCTCGGCGCGCTCCCCACCGGTCATGACCTTGGCGCCCTCACTCTTGCCGATCTCGATGTAGGACAGGATCTTCTCCAGCTGATCGTTGGAGGCCTGCGCACCGATCATCGTCTCGGTGTCCAGCGGATCACCCTGGCGTACCGCCTTGGTGCGGATCGCCGCCATGGCCAGGAACTCGTCATAGATGTCGGCCTGGATCAGGCTGCGCGACGGGCAGGTGCACACCTCACCCTGGTTGAGGGCGAACATCGTGAAGCCTTCGAGCGCCTTGTCCTGATAGTCGTCATTGGCGGCCAGCACATCGGAGAAGAAGATGTTCGGGCTCTTGCCGCCGAGTTCCAGGGTGACCGGGATCAGGTTCTGCGAGGCGTACTGCATGATCAGCCGCCCGGTGGTGGTCTCCCCGGTGAACGCGATCTTGGCGATCCGGTTGCTCGATGCCAGCGGCTTGCCGGCCTCCACCCCGAACCCGTTGACCACATTGACCACCCCATCGGGCAGCAGATCAGCGATCAGCGAGATCAGATACAGCACCGAAGCCGGGGTCTGCTCGGCGGGCTTGAGCACCACGGCGTTGCCGGCGGCCAGCGCCGGGGCCAGCTTCCACACCGCCATCAAGATCGGGAAATTCCACGGGATGATCTGCCCCACCACGCCCAGCGGCTCATGGAAGTGATAGGCCACGGTGTCCTCGTCGATCTGCGACAACGAGCCCTCCTGGGCCCGGATCGCCCCCGCGTAATACCGGAAATGATCCACCGCCAGCGGGATGTCCGCGTTCAGCGTCTCACGCACGGGCTTGCCGTTGTCCCACGACTCCGCCACCGCGATCGACTCGAGATTCGCCTCGATCCGGTCGGCGATCCTGTTCAAAATCAGGGCCCGCTCGGCGGGCGCCGTCTTGCCCCACCCCGGTGCGGCCGCATGCGCGGCGTCCAATGCGAGCTCGATATCGGCCTCGGTCGAACGAGCCACCTCACAGAACACCTCACCGGTCACCGGCGTGCGATTCTCGAAATACTGCCCGCCGACCGGCGCCACCCACTGCCCACCGATGAAGTTGTCGTAGCGCGCCTGGAAGGACATCACGGAGCCCTCGGCGCCGGGCCTGGCATACACGGTCATGGCACTCTCCTGTTTCAGGGACGACGAAATATGTGTCGGTCGTCACTAAAGATAGGCAGCGCAGGGTTGCAGCACAGTTGCATGGCTCGTGCAACGCAGCCGGCTGTCAGCCGAAGTCGAGGTCCAACCCGGCGAGTCTGCCGCGGGCCTGGGCCTGCTGGACCGAACCGGGCAGCGTCCCGTCGTGCAGGGCGCGCCAGCCCTCACGGTCGTCACGGCCGTCGGGGCTGTCCAGCCAGCGCCGCAACACCACCGGGTCTCCGGTGGTCAGCACCGCCGCGCGCAGGGTCATCGTCAGCTCGGCGCGCAGCCGCGCCACCCCGGGTGCGATGGACTGCGGCAGGAGGGGGCCCGCGTAGCGGTCCAGCGCCGCTGTCACATCACCGGTGTCGAGTGCTTCGTGGACCTCGGCGAAGTCGGTGGTGATCGGGACCAGCAGCCGGTACGGCCGGGAGGCGATGGTCTCGGCGCCGACGACTTTGCGCAGCCTCGACATCTCCGCGCGCACCGTCACGACGTCGAGGTCCTTGTCGTCGAGCAGCATCGCCAGGTGGTCGGCGCTGAGGCCCTCGGGGTGACGGCTCAGCAGGATCAGGATGTCGGCATGACGACCGGTCAACGGCGTCGCCCGGAGGTGTCCGAATTCGTCGGTGACCAGCCAGCGCGGCCGCTCCGAGCCCAGTACCGCCAGGCGGGGGCGCCGGGGGCCGGTTCGAAGGCCGAGCCGGTGACCCGTAACAGCGCCAGGTGGTTCTCCACCGCCATCACCGTCGCCCGGACCAGGGCCAGTGCCTGCGGGGTGGCCACCTGCGGGCCGCCGGTCAGGTCGAGCGCGCCGAGCAGCGCACCGGTGCTCGGGTCGTGCACCGGCACCGCAGTGCAGCTCCACGGCTGTACCACGCGAGAGAAGTGCTCGGAGCCATGGATCTGCAGCTCGGCATTCACCGCCAGGGCGGTGCCCGGGGCGTTGGTCCCCGCACCGCGTTCGCTCCAGTCCGCGCCCGGCACGAAGTTCATCGCCTCGGCCCGCCGGCAGACGCTGTGATCGCCCTCGACCCACAGCAGGGTGCCATCGGCCGCGCTGACCGCGACCACCACACCGGAGCCGGCCGCGTCGTCGACGAGCAGCCGCCGGATCACCGGGAGCGCGGGGGCCAGCGGGTGGGCGTCGCGCAGTCGGGCCAGCTCCTCACCCACGGGTGACGGGCGCGCCGTGGAGTCGGGATCCACCCCCTTGGCCAGGCTGCGTTGCCAGCTTTTGGCCACCAGCGGCCGCAGCGAGCTGGCCTCCAGGTAGGTCGCGTCGACTTCGCCGGCGACGAACTTCTCATGGACCGCGCGCAGCACCGCCGACGGCCGAGGACTGACCGCCCCGGACCGTGACGTTCTGGAAAGGTCCATCGACGATCACACTCCTGCACCGCCACCCCGGGCGACACGCGTGCGGCCACCATAGCTCACCCAGCTGTGACGCGGACCACCATCGGCAGTCAAAGGCGACATCCGGTGCCCGGCGGCGTACCCACTCGTTGACTGTGCGGCCCCACCGGCTCTCCTCCGGCAGGGCCGCACAGAGTTCACCCGCGCCGCCGTCAGCCCCACATCCCGGCCGCACGCCGGTCCGCTTCGGCCACCTCTGCGGCACCGTCGCGTACCGCGGTACCCAGCCGGACGAGGATGTCGTGCAGCGCCGAGGCGGCCTGTTGCCAGCGCGCCTGCTCCGAGTGGTATGCGGCCGCGGCGTCTCGGGTCCACACCTGCTGCAGCGGGGCGACCTGCCGGCTCAGATCATCCAGGGCGGCTCGCAGCCGCACCGACGTGCCGTTGATATCGGCCAACACCGCGGCCTCGATCTCGGCGAAATCGTAGGAAATAACAGGATCCATCGCGGCGCTCCTTCGTCAGAGTCCGGCGGTCACGGCGGAGATGCGCTGCGCGTGCAACTGCGCCGCCTCACGCAGTTGGTGCTCGTTGTTCCGGATCGTGTCGGCGATCCCGGCGAGCGCCTGCGACAGCCTGGTGGACTCGCCGTTCCAGTGCGCGACCACCGTTTTGAACCGTGCGGCGGCCAGCCCTCCCCACACCGACGGAGGCACCGCTTCCATTCGGGTGATGAAGCCGTGCAGCAGAATCCGAATCTCCTCGTTGCGGGCGTCGGCGGCAGTGGCAACTGAGCGCATCAGGTCGAAGTCGGTGCTCAATGTGGTCATGTCATGCCCATCCGTTCGAATCATTGATCGTGACAATGGTTTAGACGGTCATGATGGTGATGCGGTTCCCACTGCCTCGTGGGCGGAGCCGACAGCTTGTTCGCACGCGTCGAGGACGAAACTCTGGCGCCCTGGCGCACTTTGACAGCCGATGCTGATCCGTGTCGCACCGTCGAGGATCACCGACCACCGGATCTCCCGTCCGGGCCGAACCTCGCGATAGGTGACCGCGGGCCGCCCGCCGCGCCGGTCCGCGGCGTTGAAATCGACGAAGACACCGGGCGGCTGCTCGTCGATCGCCTGACGCAGGATCCGTCCGGTCGCGTCCAGCCCCTCACCCGGGGCGTACGACTGCGTCAGCTGCAGAGCGGTCACCGAGTCTGCGGGCGAACGGATCTGCACCCTGCGCGAACCCGGACCCGCGGTGATTCTGGTGACCTCCCAGCCGGACGGGATGCGCAGTGCCACCCGCCCTTCGGCCAGACCGACCGATCCGGCCGCCGGGATCCGGGCAGCACCGTCGCGCCGCGATTCGGCGTAGCCCACCGCGCCCATCGCGATCACCACCACGGCGGCGGCCGCGATGGGCGGCACCCAGGAACGCGGTGGTGGCGCCGTCGGTGCGACCGGCGTATCACTGCCCGCCGGCTCGAGTACATCGCCGATCTGCACCAACTGCGCCCGGAACCCACTGGCCCGCAGCCGGTCCCACACACCGCGGGCCAGCACGTCGGCGGTGCCGACTGCGTCGATCAGGACCGCCTGATCCTGCGCACCGGACCGGCCGCCGATTGTTCGGGCTACCTCACCGGCATCGATCGGCCGCGACAACACCACCGGCGACTGCGTTCCCCGGTGATGGCGACCACATCGTCGGTGATCTCCACAACCGTTGCCGCGCCGCGGGCCGTGATCACCGCCGACCTCGATCTGGCGACCACCTCCGCGGCGACCGCTGCCGCCGCATCGACGACGCGGGCCACCCGGTGCCGCGGCCACCAGGTGGGGTGCACAACCGTCAGGGCCGGGCACGGCCGCGGGACCAGGGCGACCACGATTCCCCGCCACAGCTCGGCGACCGCCACCGGCCGCTCGTCGACCAAGACGGTGTTGTCATCAATGCCGGCCAGTGCGATCGCAACCATGTTCTCGCTCAACGGGTTACGCTGCATATCCGCCTGCATCCGGTGCGCCGGGTGGCATCGCACTCCCACCGGGCCTACCTCCAGGACGGTGACGGTCACGGTGTGCACCAACCCACCTGAACCCGCTGAGCCCCATGCTGTGTCACGAGCAGACCCCGCCCGGGCGGTTGCGCTGCGGCCCGGTGCTGGCCGATCAACGCTCCCTCCTCGGGGTTGCCGTGCATCAGCAGGCCCATACATCCGCTGTCGCGCAGGTGCGCCAGCACGGGTTCGAACATGGCACGTCCCGTTCCCGCACAGCGTCGCGCCAACACCACGTGCAGGCCGATGTCGGCGGCATGCGGCAGGACGGCCAGCAGGGGGGTCAGCGCGTCGGCCGCCGCCGCGGTCACCAAGTCGTAGTCGTCGACGATGACGAACACCTCGGGTCCGGTCCACCATGATCCGGTTCGCAGTCGCTCGGTCTGCGCGGTCGGCAGCCGACCCTGCAGCAGCACGATCAGTTCCGCCAGCTGCTCGCGAAGCCCGCCGTCGGAGAAGACGTAACCGTGCACGTGTTCGGCATCGGCGACATCCACCAGGCCACGCCGGTAGTCGACCACGAACAGCAGGACCGGACGGCCAGCCGCACCCCGCACGAGCTCACGACACAACGTGCGCAGCGCGGCGGTCTTGCCACATTCCCGGTCGCCGAGGATCAGCAGGTGTGCCTGCCGGGAGAAGTCCACCGCGGCCGGATTGAGATCCGCCTCGCCGAGCCCGAGCAGGACCTGATCCGCGCGGGGCGCCCCGGCCACCATCTCGTCGTGATCGACCAGGCCGGGCAGCAGACGAACCGCGGGCGCACACCAGGATCCGTCCCGGGCGACGCGGACGTCACCGACGCGGGCGATCAGGAAGTGCTGGCCCTGACCGGTGATCCCACGGCCGGGTCTGCCGATCGGCACCAGCGCCGCCTGCTTGCGATCGATGTCGGAGTCCAGCGGATCGCCGAGCCGAAGCTCGATTCTGGTGCCGAGCTGATCTTTCAGGCCGGGCCGGATGTCCGCCCACCGGCTGGCGGTCAGGATCAGGTGGACACCGAAGGACAATCCCCGGCCGGCGAACCCGGCGATGGTCGCCTCGAGGTCGGCGAACTCGTCGCGCACCGTCGTCCAGCCATCGACGACCAGGAACACATCGCCGTACTGGTCGGTGCCGGCGTTGGCCTCCCGGGTGGCGATGATGGCACCGACATGACCGACGATCCGCCGGACCAACTCGGGCTCCCGTCGGGTCGCCACCGAACCGACGTGCGGATACGCGGTGAGCGTGCTGAGGATGCCCCACCGAAATCCAACCCGTAGAACTGGATTCGTTTCGGTCCGTGCCCGACGGCGAGTGCGGTGACGAGGGTGCGGACGGTATCGGATTTGCCGCTGCGGGGCGCCCCCACCACGGCGATGTGGCCGCCCGCACCGGCCGCGTCCACCCACAGCGGGTGCCGACGCTGCTCGAACGGGAGGTCCAGGACACCGATGGCGGCGCACAGTTCGCCCGGTGCGCCGTCGGACAACTCGGCGAGCTCCGGAGCGCGGGTCAGTGGGGGCAGCCAGATCTGGTGAGCGCGTGCGCCCAGCCCCTGGAGCCGACCGATGACGACGTCGAGCACCGTGCGGGTGTCGTTGCCGGCCGCCCGCGGCGCGGCCGGCGTGGAGGTGAACAGTCCCACCTTGGGTTCGGTCGGCACCGGCCGGTCACCAGCCGCGGCGACACCGAGATAGGTGGCCTGAAAGCGGGTTACCCGACCCTCGCTGTCGCGCAGCAGCGCGGCACCCGGCGTCGCGGGAAGATCCGCGGCGTCAGCGATACCGAGTACGGCGCGGGATTCGGCGGGGGTGACGGTCTTCAGGCAGATGCGATAAGACAGGTGTGATTCCAGGCCGCGCAGGCGTCCTTCGTCCAGTCGTTGGCTGGCCAGCAGCAGGTGCACCCCGAGCGACCGTCCGACCCGGGCGATCATGGTGAACAGATCGGCGAATTCCGGGTGCAGTTGCAGTAGTTCGGCGAACTCATCGACGACGACGAGCAGTGCCGGCAGCACCGGCAGGCTGGTGTCGGATGCCCGCTGTCGGCGATAGGCGCTCAGGTGTACGGCGTTGCCGGCCTGCCGGAATAGCCGTTGGCGCCGGTGGATCTCACCGCCGAGGGCGTCGATCGCCCGGGCCACCAGCTGGGCTTCATCGGCCAGGTTGGTGATGACGGCGGCGACATGGTGCAGGCCCGTCAGACCCAGGAAGGTCGCCCCGCCCTTGAAGTCGATCAGGACGAGGTTGAGCTCGTCCGGGGAATGGCGTGCGGCCATACCCAGAACAGCGGTGCGAAGTAGTTCGGACTTGCCCGACCCGGTGGCGCCGATGCACAACCCGTGCGGACCGTGGCCCCCTTCGGCCGGCTCTTTGATGTCGAGTGCGACGGGGACACCGTCTGGTGTCGCACCGAGGGTGACGCGCAGCCGGTCGCCGGCGGTGACGGGTTGCCACCCATGCGGACCGGGCGGATCCTCCAGGCTGCCGAGGCCGGCGTCCGCGCACCAGCGGTGCACGTCGCCCGCCCCGGGCGGCGCCGCACGGTGGCGGGCCAGGCGGCGGGCGCAGATCCGTGCCTCGGCCGCCGGCATGCTGTCGGCGCGCGCGAATTCCTCGATCCGCTCGCCGGTTCGCACGGCGAGCCGGTCGCCGTCCACCTGCAGCCGCAGCCCGCCGGGCACGTCGCCCACCACGAGGAGGCTGGTTCCTGGACCGCCGAGGCCGCGGTGGTCGACACCGTCGACGACGATGACGATCCGGCGGCGGTCGGACTCACGCAGGCCCGCCATCGCGGACCCGGCTGCCGACGCATCGGTGTAGACCATCGCCGCACGAGCGGTGTCGTTGTTGTGCGGCAACCACTTCAGCCAGTCCCAGCATGTTCGTCGATCTGTCACCGCGACGATCGCCACGGCGTCGGGGCCATGCAGCGTCGCCAGCTGGCAGACCATCGCGCGGACCAACGCCCGGGCTGCCTGCGGCTCGCCGCCCACCGCGAGTACCTCGACCGCACCGAGGGCGACCGCGACCGGAAGGTCATCGACGGTGGCATGGTGGTGGACGAACTGCCGCAGCGCATCGGCGGTGACCGGATCGGAGTCCGCAGCGGGCCCGGTCGGTGGCAGCACCAGCCGGCGTGCCAGCCGCTGCCGGCTCAGCCCCACCCGCACGTGACAGAAGTCGGAGTCGGTGACGCCGCGTTCCCAGCGGCGTGGACCGGCCGTCAGTGACCACAGCGCCAACGGGGGCGGATGCACCCACAGCATCGACTCGCGTTGGCGGTGTGCCGCCTTGGACAGCTGGTCGCCGAGGTGTCGCAGCTCGGCGAGATAGCGTCGGCGTTGTGCGTCGAGACGTGGGCCGGGGCGGGTGCCGAATTGCAGCGCCATACCGACCGCGGACACGGCCATCATGGCCGGCAGAATCAGCGCGGACGGCCCCCGGGACAGCATCCCGGTCCACCACATCAGCGCGGCGCCGCCGGCCGTCCCGCCCAGCGCGATCAGCGGCGCGAGGCTCGAGATGCCGGACCCGTCGACCCGCGGCGGCGCGGCGACCACCACCTCATCGGTCGGGAAGTCTGGCGGCGCCAGCCTGACGGGCTGATCCATGGACGGACGGTAGGCATGGCCGGTGCGGCTCGGCAATTCACCTGTGGACAAAGGAGTTCAGCGATGCTGCCGGCTGGCTAGCCTCCGCTGGCATGGCCGTTGCTGACGAGTTGCGCCGGGTGTCGATCCGCGCCGGCGACCGCGATGTCGACATCACGTTGCCGGCGCACCTGCCGCTGCGGGACCTGCTGCCCGCCGTCGTCGATCTCATCGGAGACCGCAGCGTCGACGGCCGTTGGCCGTGCCTGCGGCGAGTGTGGGGAGACGTGCTCGATCCTGTCATGTCGTTGGCGCACAGTGACGTTTACGACGGTGAGTCGCTGATCCTGGCGGCAGCCGAGTCCGAGGTGGCGCCGGTCCACGCCGATTCCTGTGCCGAGGTCGCCGCCGCGGTCCAGGATGCCGCCCGGCCGTGGGGCCGCAGCCCCACCCGGCTGGCCGGGTGGGGTGTGCTGTGGTGGGCGGCCTCGGCGTCGGCGGTGTTGCTGGCCCGTGCGGCGTTCGATCGGCACACCCTCGGGCCCGTCGTCGCGGCGGCGACGGCGTCGGCGCTGGCGCTCAGCGGCGCGACACTGGCGCGGCGGCACGATCCGGCCAGTGTCGCAGCGGTGGGCCTCGGACTGCTGGCTACCGGGTTCGCCGGTGTGACCGGATTGCTGGCCGCGCCCGGGCATCCCGGGCTGCCCGGGGTGTTCTTGGCGACGTCCGCGTCCGCCACGACGGCCGTGTTGGCCTGGCGCCTGTTGGGCTGCGCCGCTTGGGTTTTCCTACCGCTGGCCGCAGCAGGGATGGCCGCTTCGGTGGTGTCGGTCGGTGCGGTTGCCGGCTGGTGGGCCTTCACCGCCGCGGGTCCCGCGCTGGTTCTCTGCGCGCTGGCGGTGCTGGTGGTGTCGCCGCGATTGGTGGCGCGCGGCGGCCCGCCGACAGCAGATCGGACCGACGGCGGTTGTGCCGACTGGGCGGTGCGGGCGCATCGGCGGCTGACGGTACTGGTGCTCGCGGCTGCAACCGCTGCCGGCGTCGGCGTGGTGTTCACCGCGGCGGGGACTTCGCGACCAGTGCCCGCGGCGGGACTGATCGCGCTGACCGGCATGCTGACGCTGCTGCGGGCGGGTGCCAATCGGGATGCGTATCGTGTTGTCGCACTGAGTGTTTCGACGGGCGTGTCGGCGTCGACGGTGGTCGTGATGGCGGCGGTGGCGGCCGCTCCGGCCGCACCGTGGTTGTGCGCGGTGCTGATGACGGTCGCGGCGTGGGCGATGCGGACGGCCACCCGGCAGCGAGCGCGATGGTCGCCGGCGGCGTTGCGGATCGCCGCTGCGCTCGATCTCGCCGGGATCGTCGCCCTCGTGCCCTTGGCCGGCCTGACCGCAGGCGTGCTGCTGTGACGCATCGGAACAGACGCCTTGTCGCGGTGACGGCGGCGGTGCTGCTCACCGGCGTGCACTGCGCACCGCCGGCGTACGCGGTCAGCCCGCCGGCCATCGACAATTCTCTGCTCCCGCCCCCGGCTCCGCCGTCGCCGGCGCAACCGGCCGGGCAAACCGAACCGTGTACGGTCCCGTTGCACACCGTTGGCAGCAGCCGGTCCGCCGACGCCGCCGGGTTCGACATGCCGGCACTGTGGCGCCTCAGCCGCGGCGCCAACCAGCGGGTGGCGGTGATCGACACCGGGATCGCCGCGCATCGGCGGCTGCCCGGCGTCATCGCCGGCGGCGACTACGTGTTCAGTGGCGACGGCAGGCAGGACTGCGACGGACACGGGACGGTGGTGGCCGGCATCATCGCCGCGGCTCCGGACCCGGCTGACTCGTCCGGCTTCACCGGGATCGCACCGGAGAGCACACTCATCGCGATCCGCCAGTCCAGCAATAAATTCGGGCCGGTGTCGGATCCGGCGAGCCGCGGTGTCGGTGATGTGGCCACCCTGGCCATGGCTGTGCGTACCGCGGCGGACATGGGCGCCGCCGTCATCAACATCTCGTCGGTCGCCTGCGCCGAGACGACCTTCGACGACCGGGCCCTGGGGGCCGCACTGTTCTACGCGGTCGACGTCAAGGACGCGGTGGTGGTGACCGCGGCCGGAAATGTCGGCGGGGCCGGTCAATGCCCACGCCAGAATTCCTCGACCCAGCCCACCGTGGTCGCCAGTCCGGCCTGGTATGACGACTACGTTCTCACCGTCGCCTCGGTGCGGGCCGACGGCGCACCGTCGTCGTTCAGTCTGCGCGGCCCCTGGGTGGACGTCGCCGCGCCCGGGGAGGACGTGGTGTCCCTCGACGTGGACGGTGAAGGTCTGGTCGACACCGTGCCGACACCGTCGGGCGCGGCACCGATATCGGGAACCAGTTATGCCGCCCCTGTGGTGAGCGCACTGGCGGCACTGGTGCGCTCCCGGTTTCCCCGGCTGTCGGCCCGGCAGGTGATGGCCCGTATCGAGACCACCGCGCATCGCCCCGCGGGCGGGTGGGATCCGGCCGTCGGCAACGGTCCGGTCGACCCGCTGGCGGCGCTGAGCGATCAACAGCCTCCGGCCTCGCCGGTGCCACGGTCGGTGCAGGCGGCACCACCTCCTGCTCCCGGGCCGCGACACGGCTATCCGGTCGCGGCAGCGGGGACGGTGGTGTGCCTGATCGGTCTCGCGGTCGCCGCGTCGGCGCGGCTACGGCGCCGCAGCGGGGACGTCGCGGGCGACTAGCGCCGCGTCGCGGGCGAGCTCGGGACCGGCAGGCAGTGCGCCGATGATCGCCCACGGCACCGCAGCCGGCTGCGCGCCAAGGCCCAGCGCCGCGGCGGCTGCCGAGTCATGCACGGCAAAACGTACTCCCGCGTCGTTGACGAGGTAGCGGCCGGCACCGCCGCCGTCGGTGGTCAGCATGGTGGCGATGACATCGAGACTGCGGCCGGGTGGGACCCGCACGACATCGACGCCGGGCCCGGCACCGTCGGATCCGGCCAAGGTGACGCCGCGGGACGGGCCGGCGCCCGCAGCGATACCGCTACGTCCCGACGACCATGTCGCGCACAACACGTCGCCGGCATCGACGATGTGTGGTGGTTGCTCCGGATAGGCGGCCAGCGGCAGTGCATCGAGAAGCGGTCGGTCGGTGATGAATCCCGGTGCCACGGTGACGATCTGACCATCGGAGTGCGGATCGGCGAAGCGGATGAGATCAGCGGCGAGCGCGCCGACGCGCTGCACTCCACCGGCCAGCACGAGATAGAACTCGGAGCTGTCGGCCCTGGGGACGCGCAGCACCGTGCCGATCGGCACTGCGGCCACCCCGGACGGTTCCCCCACCCCGCCGATCCGGGGCGGCCCGATGCCCGGCACCTCCGGGATGGCGTTCAACATCGTCGAGGACACCTTGCGAACCGGCACGCCGCCGAGGTGCAGTGTCCGCGCTGTCACCGGATCGCTGGGGTCGACCGCCGCGCGCTTGCCGTCGTAGAGCAGATAGACCGATCCGTCGCCGTGGGCGGCGGCGACCAGCACGGCGTCGTGTGGGTCCAGATTCGCGGGCACCGCATCGTCTGCGACGGAGACGGTGGTCACTGCGGCGGTGTCGTCGCAGACCGCCCATCGAGCACCGGCAGGTTCGATGACCTGTCCCAGTGACTGCGGAGCTCCAGGGATACCGAGAACCGGGCCACCGGACAGCTCGTCGAGTGCCGCCTCGTCGACCAGCCGCGGTACCTCCGGCGAGCCCAGCAGCAACCGGGCCGAAGCCAGGTTCGCCACCGGGCGCAGTTGCTGGTCCACCCGGGCGAAGAGCGCGCCGGACTGTTTGACCACCACCAGCGGGGCGTCACCGGCTCCGGCGCCGGGCCGCGCCGCCGGCAGGGCGGTAGTGAGGACAAGGGCGCCGACCGTGAGCGCACAGCCGGCCAGCAACGCGACCCGCTGCGCGCGCAACGGGTCGCCCTCCTGCGGCATGTGCCGGCCCACAACGGCATAGTCCATCCGGCGCAGCTGGAAACGGTGCGCGCTCGATCGGATGCGTCGCGGTGGACGGCCGGACATGGGGCGAGCGTAGAAGATCCGCCCCGACGCCGAATTCGCTTGTCAACAGCGATCGGCTAATGCCACCGGGCCCAGACATAGGGCACCAACGACCGCAGAAAGTCCACGTCGGCACCCGGCCTGGCGTCGGCGAAAGCCTGCTCGAAGTACTCCTCGGCGACCAGCAGGATGCCTTCGGCGTACTCGCTGGTGAACGCGATGCTGCCGTAGTCGTCCATCAGGGCCCGGATCGTGCGCACCAACTCCTCGGAACGTTCGAGACGGCTGCGGCGCAGGTAATCCCCGACCAGGTCGCGGTCGGCTCCGCGTGCCGTCGCCATCAGATGCACCAGGGTCAGGGTGCGCTTGCCCTCGTAGATGTCCCCGAGGATCTCTTTGCCGTAGGTGTGCTCGTCGCCGACGAGGTTGAGCAGGTCGTCGCGGATCTGGAAGGCAGCCCCGAAATGAAACCCGAACCTGACCATCGAGGCCAGATCCGCTGTGCCCCCGAACCCACGATGGCGCCCACCCGCAGCGGATAGATCGTCGTGTACCAGCATGTCTTGTGCATGATGAGGTCGAGGTAGTCGACGGGCCGGAGATCTTCCACGCAGTCGAGTTGCCAGCCGATCTCGGTCGCTTGGCCTTCGAGGGTCCGCATCGCCATGATGTCGAACTCCTCCATCACCTCGTCGGCGATGTCGCGGTCGAGGCGACGGGTCGCGCGGCGCAGCACCTGGCTGGCCACGATCGCCAGGCCGTCACCGGCGTTGAGCGCCGCGGCAACTCCGTGCCGGGCTGCCAGTGTCGGCCGCCCGCGCCGCATCTCGCTTCCGTCGGCGATATCGTCGTGAACGAGAAAAGCGTTGTGCAGCAACTCTATTGCGACCGCGATACCGATCAGATCCTCATCCGAAGCCCCGAATGCCCGGCCGGCGGACAGACACAACGCCGGGCGCAGCGCCTTGCCGGGCCGGGCCGGGTACTCCCGCATCGGACCGTAGAGCCACCGCACCGGCTCACCGTCAGGCATGGCGTCCAGCATCGAACGCCGCACCGTCTTGCCGACCTCGCGGAGCTTGGCCTCGACGGCCGACACCAACTGCTCGCGGTCGAGGATGCCCGTCACGACGGCGGGCGGACGGTCAGCGCCACCGGCAGCCACAACTGCGGCCTGCCTTCGACCAGCACCGTGCCGCGATAGACCCCCGGCCTGGTCTTCTTACCCAGTTTGACCGTGAAGCCGACACCGCGGCTGGACCGGGCCGGCACCGGAACAGCCTTCGGATGCAACCGGATCGCCGTGCTTTCGATGATCGACCCGTCGTCGGCCATCAACGGGCTGCACCGCAGGCGGATCCGGCCCAGATCGTGCTCAGCGGCGTTGTGCAACCACACCTCCGCCGTTGCTGTGCCGCCCGCATCGGCTTCTGACTCCAGGCGGCCCGCGGCAGCGGAGCCGGCCACGTCGAGCGACGGCGAGATGGCCCCATGCTGGGCGGGGGTTTGCGACGCACCTCCCATGAGGAACTGCCCGACCATCGCCCACCAGGATCTGATCAGCGGTTCTACGTCGGTGGCACCCAAGAGATCCGCGCGTTGCTCCGTGGATAACGGTGCGGTGCGTCGCACCGTCCTGGCGGTGCCGTCGGGTCGGGTTGCCACCATCCGTACGAAGCGGTCGACGAGTTCGCTGGCGGCTTGAAAGCCTTCGGCCTGAACGGCGGTGAGCGCCCGCACGTTGGCGGCCGGATCGAAGATCGAAGCCCACGGCACATCGTGAATGTCGGCATGACCGTCACCGTGAATGCCGCCGTCGTAGCCGCCCACCCGACCGCCCCCCGTCAAGAAAATCCTCGCGCAGTGAGTCCCAGTCACGTTATGCTAGCTGCGCAAACGGGTTGGGGGCGGCCAATGGCATCGGTTCGCGACATACTGGAAATCTTCGGCGCGATCGACCGGGCGATCGTCGAGGCGGACGGTGATCCCGAGCTCACCGCGACCGCCGAGAAGGTGCTGCCCGGGTCGGCGGCCCACGCCGGGTGGTACGGCGAGCTTGAGAGCCGGTTCTTCGGCGATCAGGCCAGGACGCCGGATCTGGCTGCGGCACTGGGCAGGATCGCTGAGGCCGACGAACGCGACGAGCGGCTGACGCAGAACCAGAAGGCGCGCCTGCTCTACGGTATCGCTGCGTCGGCCCGCATCAAGCGGGTCGCGCCCACCTGCTCCCTGCCGGCGTTCACCGCACCCGACGGCAGCGAATTCGGCGGCGCACTGATCGGATCACTCGCCGCGATCGCACCCGACGGCACCGCACTCGACGATCGCCGGGCCAGGGCCGCCGAGGTGCGCGGTGGCCTGCTGCACGACGCCTCGACCGGGTTCGTCCGGCCCGGCGATTTCGATACGGTTCGCGACCAGGCGCTGAACTCCATCCGGTTCGGGTCGAAACTTCAAGCGCCGCTGTGCCAGACCGCAGTCATCACCGTCAACGGCCATGAGTCGGTGGTGGTCGACACCAAGTTCACCTCCGATGCGGTGTCGCTGGACGAGCTGAAAAGGATTGTCAACCCGTTCAACTGGGCTGACGACTATCCCCAGCTGTTCGTCCGCATGCAGGGCCAGGAGCCAGACATCCTGCCCGACGGCTGGCGTCGCGTACTGGAGACGGTGCGTCTGATCGAGTCGGTGGAGTTGACCACGCCGTTGAAGTTCTACCCGTACGCCGATCCCGCGCGCCCGCTCGAGGCCCACCTGGACTACGACCTCGACGAGTCGGGTTTCGACACCGGCGACGGTCAGGTGCTGGTGGATCGCGGCTTCATCAACATGCGTGCGGTCAACGAGTCCGGGAGCCCCGGCGCGGCCGGGGTCAGGGTGGCGACCCGCAAAGTTGTTCATATCACCGGTATCTCGGCCTTCGCGCAGGCGAGGCTGGTCTGCATCGGTGGCTACGGGACCGGATCGGCGGACTTCCTGCTCCGGTCGGCCGCCAATCCGCCGGCCGATCCGAAGCCGTTCGACTTCCCGGCGACCGAGGACCAGGCCGACGCCGATGACGTCACGGGCTCGGGCTCCCCGCCGGTGCTGCACTTCGCCCCCGCCGCGGTCGCGGCGTGGACGGAGTCGGTTCAGGACCTGACCAACGGCTACTTCGAGGTCGCCGAGAAGTGGCTTTCCGGCGGGCTCACCTTGACCGACATCGCCGACTACAGCACTCGGCTCGGCGGCAGCATCGCCGCGGCGCCGTGGAAGTACCTGCAGGCGATGACGACTCCGCGGCCACCGGGCACCCGAGGAGGTGGCACGTGAGCGCACCGAAGGTACAGCTGCACCGGCAGGCCGGGTTCACCCGGGAGTACTTCGACCAGATCAACGCGATCGCGCAGGACGCGGCACGACGCGACGACGCAGGCAGATGGGGAATCGACGGCTGGGTCCGGCTGATCCACAACCTGCTCGACCTCCAGGTGCGCACATACGCGGCCGGTGTCCAGGCACTGCTCGCCGGGCCGGCCTGGTGGCTGCAACCCACCGCTACCCAGCCGATCCCACCCGAGCCGATCGAGGTGCCGGCACGGCCCTATCCGCGGTCGCTGTCCGTCGCGCAGCCCTTCGCCCGGGTCGGCCACAAGGACATCCGCCTTCCGCTGGCAGCGCTGACCTTCCTGCCGCCGATCCTCGGCGCCGGCGAATCGTCGTTCCGAGTCGTCCTGACCGACAACCGCTTCGTGGGCGCCAATTACACCGGCACCGTTCGTCTCCGTCGCGCCGACGGTGCCGGCCGGGACTCCGAGACGGTCACGGTCACCGTCGGTTTGTAGGTGCGCGTGACCGCCCCGACCATCGACGACCTCCTCGAACAAGCAGTCCGGGCGATCAACCAGGGTGACCGGGCCACCGCCGATGCCCTGGCCGGGCGCGTGCTGGCCGTCGACCGCAGCAATCCCGATGCCGAGGAACTGTTGTCCGCGCCCGTCGGCGGCGGTGAGATACGGCGCCTGACAGTATTATTCGCCGATCTGGTCGATTCGACGGCCCTATCCATGCGCATCGACCCCGAGGTGTACCGCACCGTGGTCGGCCGCTACCGCGAGCTGGTCCGCGGCATCGTCGGCGGCTACGAGGGCCACATCGGCTCGATCAAGGGCGACGGACTGCTTGCGGTGTTCGGCCACCCGAAAGCGCACGAGGACGACACCCGGAGGTCGGTGCTGGCCGGGCTCGACATCGTCGGTGAGGTCGCCGCGCTGAGCGCCCGCGCACAGCGCCGATTCGGGTTCGACATCGACGTCCGAGTCGGCATTCACCGGGGCGTGGTCTTCCTCGACATCGACCAGGACGACGTCTACGGTCTCGGCGCCAACCTGGCCGCACGGATCTGCAGCCTCGCCCATCCCGGCACCGTCGCGGTCTCCTCGGCCGTGGAAAGGCTGGTGCGGGGCAACTTCGACATGGCGCAATGCCCACCGCAACCGGTGAAGGGGATCGACGGTCCACTCGTCCATTACCGGGTGGCCGCCGAGCGCGACCTCGACGACAGGGCCTGGGGTCCGCTCGTCGGGCGGGAAAAGGAGCTGGCCACGCTGCAGGAGATGTGGGACCAGGCCACCGCGGGGACACTGACCACCCGCGGGGTCCTGCTGCGCGGCGAGGGCGGTATGGGCAAGAGCCGACTGGCCGGCGCGGCCGTCGCGATGGCCCGCGCCTCCGGCGCAACGGTGCTCGAGCTGTTCGGATCGCCCTTCCACGCCGACGTCGGGTTGCGGCCGGTCCGGCGATTCATCGAGCGGCAATGCGGGATTCGCCGAGACTCCGGTGCCGCTGACAGCCTGCGCCTGCTGGAGCTGGAAGTCCGGCATCGCTCGATGGACGCCGCAACAGTCGTGCCTCTGCTGGCGCCGGTTCTCGGCATCACACCCGATGACCGGTATCCGCCCGCGACCGTCAACGCCGGTGCCCGGTTCGATCAAATTGCCGCCGCCGTACGGGATTACCTACTGGCATGCGCCGGCTGCGGGCCTGCCCTGATCCTCGCCGAGGACGTCCACTGGTACGACGAGGACACCATCAGCATCGTCAACTCCCTTCTCCGCGCGCAGGACAACCACCTTCTGGTGATCGTCACGGGCCGCAGCGTGCCCCCGTTGCGGGGGCCGGTCGAAGAACTGGACCTCAAACCACTGGCCGCCGAAGAGTCCGAGGCCCTCATCCATGCGTTGCATCCCGACCTGGGATCGGATGCATGCAAGGTGGTGCTGGAACGCTGTGACGGTGTCCCGTTGTTCATCGAGGAGATCGTCGCCAAGGTCAAGAGCGGCACCGACGACCTCGACGATCCGGCGCAGGTTCCCGACAGCCTGTACGAGGCGCTGGTCGCCCGGCTGCGGTCGAGTACCGACTCCCTGGTGGTCGTCGAGAGCGCGGCGCTGATCGGCAGTCGCTTCGACCGCGACCTGCTCTCCTCGGTCACCGGCCTGGGTTGGCGCAACATCGACGTCCTGCTCGACGAATTGACCCGGGCCCGGGTGTTGCGTCCGGTGGGCAAGCGCAGTTGGAGCTTCCACCACGAGTTGCTCCGCGAGGTAGCCGCCGAACTGTCGCCGGCCAGTGTTCGGCGCCGCCTGCATCACCGCATCGCCGACGCCCTTGCCGACAACGCCGCGGGGGCACCGGAATGGCCGCTGGTGGCCCACCACCTCGAGAAGGCCGAGCGGTTCGACGAGGCGGCGTCGGCCTGTCAGCGGGCGTCGGCCGACGCCCGGTGCCGCGGCGCGCTCAACGAGGCGCGCCACCATCTCGGCCGGGCGTTGGCCGACATCGAGATGCTGCCGCCAGGTCGCGACCGCGACCGCCGCGAGGTGACGATCCGCCTCGAGCGCGGATTCCTGGCGACCGCAGCGGCCGGGCAGACGAGCCCCGAAGCGTTCACCGAGTTCGAGCGCTGCCTGGAGCTGATCGGCGACGAGCCCAGCCTGGAGCTGTATGGGACATTGAGTGCGCTGTGGAACTACTTCACCGCCCGCGGCCGGCTGGACCGGGCGACCCAGCTGGTGGAGGTGCTGCAAACCCACGATGGCATGTCCGACTGGTCCACGGCCGCATACAACGCGATAGCGGGTGCGTTGGCGATGTTCCGAGGCCAGTTCGACGCCTCCCGGGCTGCGCTGGAGGCGGCCACCGCGACGATCGACCGGACCGGCGTGCCGGAGATGGAAGAGTCCTGGTACGCCCCCAACGACCCGATCGCCGGCATGTACGCCGAACTCGGCTTCATCCTGTTCCTCCAGGGCGATCTGGAAACTGCCGAACCCGCATTCGCCCGGATCGAGGACCGGTGCCGGTCCTTGCGCTTCCCGCACAACGTGACCACGCTGTGCTACACCCGCGCGCGGGAAGCGATGGCGCGCATCGAAGCGGGCCAGCTCGATCGCGCAGGGCGGCTCATCGACGAGATCGCATCCCACGCGCAGCGATTTGGTTTGCGCGAGTGGGAGATGGTGGCTGCATCGAACCGGTCATCGCTGGCCGCGCGTGCCGCACTGGCCGCGGGTGAGTCAGACCCCGCCGTACTGCACGCCCACATCACCGCCCTGACGTTGATCGTCGAGAGTTGGCGTGCGGCTGAGTTGAAGACGTTCGTGTCGTCGTATGAGAGTGTGCTGGCCCGGCTGTTGACCGCTGCCGGTGACCTGACGGCTGCCCGCCAGCGCATCGAGTCGGCACTCGGGACCACGCACGCCACCGGTGCGCACTACTACGAAGCCGAGCTGCTGCGGGTGCTCGCACACACCTATGACGATCCGGCCCAGCGCCATACCGGCTTGTGCGCAGCCATCGACGAGGCTCGCCGGCAAGGCGCCACAGTGTTTGAATTGCGCTGCACGGCAGATCTATTCGCCATACTCGGGGAGCCCGGCCGGCCGGCGCTCGTCGAGGTTCTGAGCCGCTTCCCAGCAGGGCAGGACTGGCCGGAGCTGGCCCGCGCGCGAGCTCTGCTCGAGTGAAGCGCCGACGCGAGCGGGTCGCCATCCTCGGTGGCGGGATGGCCGGACTGAGCGCGGCCTGGCGGCTCAGCGAACCCGGGTGGACCGACCGCTTCGAGTCGATCACCGTCTACCAGCGGGGGTGGCGACTCGGCGGCAAGGGCGCCTCCAGCCGTGGCGAGCACGACCGTATCGAGGAACACGGCTTGCACATCTGGCTCGGTTCCTACGAGAACGCGTTCGCTCTGCTGCGCGAGTGTTATGCCGAACTCGACCGGGACACCACCGATCCCGCAGCGCCGGTTCGTACCTGGGATCAGGCCCTGATACCCGCCGAGGAACTCGGGATGGCCGACCGGTTCGGTGACGACTGGTTGCTGTGGTCGGGCAACTTCAGCCGTACCCGCGGGCTGCCCGGCGAACCGGGCGCTACCGGACGTGAGTTGACGGTGGTCGACTTTCTCGCACGGACTCTGCAGCTACTCCTGGACTTCGCCGAATCACTCGGCGCGGCAACCGGAAAGGATCTGACCCTGTCGGCCAGTCCGCAGCCGGAGTCCAGCGCGGCATCCTCGGACTGGCTCGCCGCTGTGCGCCGGGCGACGATGGCCACCCTGGCCGCGTTGATCGCACCACGTGGCGCGGTGGCCGGTGACGCCGGCTTCCTGTCCGAGGCACTCGAGGCGGTACGAGAAGCGCTGGACTACCAGCACAATCCGGCGCACCGCCGGATGTGGCTGCTGATGTCGTTGCTGGTGGCGACCGCGCGCGGCATGATCGCCGACAACCTCATCACCGACCCGGCCGGCTTCCGCGCGATCAACGACGAAGAGTACGGCGCCTGGATCCTGCGCCACGGCGGCCATCCGGATGTGCTCGACTTTCCACTGATCCGCGGGATGTACGACATGGTCTTCGGCTATCCGGACGGGGACTTCAACCGGCCTTCGTTCGCCGCCGGCGTGGCCGTCCTGCTCACCGGCATCGCCCTGTTCCAGTACAAGGGGGCATTCTTCTGGAAGATGACGGCGGGCATGGGCGACGTCGTCATCGCGCCGATCTACCAGGTGCTGCGCCGTCGAGGTGTCCGATTCGAGTTCTTCCATCGCGTCGACGCGCTACATCTCGACGCCCACCGCCAGGCCGTCGAGGCCATCACCATGGGCCGGCAGGTCCGGCTCGCAGACGGCCTTTCCGACTACCAGCCGTTGACCAGGGCGGGCGGCCTTGCGGTCTTTCCCAAGGCGCCACTTGTCGAACAGCTCGATGTCGCAACGGATCTGGGCGACCTGGAATCCCACTTCGGCCAACGCAACGACGCGCAGACGCGGGTATTGCGCCGCGGCGTCGACTTCGATCACGTAGTGCTCGCCGCGTCGTTGGCGATGGTGGAGCTGATCACCGGCGAACTCAGCGCCGACCGCCCGGAATGGCGGGAGATGACCACACACGTCCGCACCGTAGCCACCCAGTCGTTCCAGCTGTGGCTCCGGCCGACCGAGGCAGCGCTGGGCTGGCATCGTCCCGGCGTGACCACCAGCGGCTATGTCGCACCCTTCGACACCTGGGCGTCCATGCCGCAGACGTTGTGGGCCGAGCAGTGGCCACCATCGGACGAGCCGCGCACGGTGGCGTATTTCTGCGGGGCGCTGGATGCGCAGTGGCCGACCGACGAAGAGCCGGCCGCCTATGTGCGTTCCTGCCGGGAGCGGGTACTGGCCAACGCGGTGCACTATCTGGAGCACCACGTCGGGATGTACTTGCCGGGGGCGGTCACCGAGGGCGGGTTCTGCTGGGGGCTACTCTGCGGCGCCGGTGACCGGCGAGGCGCCGCAGCGCTGCAGACCCAGCACGTCAGCGTCAACATCGACCCGTCCGATCGCTATGTGCTCTCGGTGCCGGGCTCGGACAAGTATCGGCTCCGCCCCGATGAGAGTGGTTACGACAACTTGGTTTTGGCCGGCGACTGGACCGACTCGGGTATCAACGCCGGCTGCATCGAAGCCGCCGTGGTATCTGGACTGCAGGCCGCCAACGCACTGCTCGGCCACGGCCGCCACCACCGGATCAAAGGGTTCTACCTGCCGTGAGCGCTCAGCGCAGCCCGACGGTCTCCAACCCCACACCCGCTGCCGGCAGCCGCTCGAGCAGCACGTCCCCCATCGCCGCGGCCGGCGTCAGCACGCCGTGCCGGTCCGGCAGCCGGTCGCGGTCGAGCACCAGACCCAAGGCGCTCTCGCCGGCCAGGACGGCGGTGGCCGAGTATCCCGGGTCGGCGGCCTGAGCGATGGTGGTCCGATACCGGCGCCCCGTGGTGGTGGTGGCATACGTCTCGACCCGGTAGTGTCCGCGCACCCCCATGTCGTTGCCGGTGCCGGGGGCCGGTGTCATCCTGTCCACCAAACCCGTTGGTAATAAACGTAAGTAGTGTCCACCAAAGCGGGAAGCCGTGGCAATGCCGGCGTTGAACATCGCCCCGACCAACGGCGCACCGGGGAAGGAGCCCATGACGAGCGTCTCGGTGTAGCGGAAGCGGCGGCCGTAAGCCCAGTCCATCAGCGCGTTGGAGCGGCGTACACAGCGGGTGTTGTAGAGCGCCATGACGTACCCACTGGTCCATAATCCGGCCAGTTCGGGGGCGATGTCGCGCCCCGGCAGCAAGGGCAGGTCGGGCTGGTAGCCCAGGTCGGGCTCGGCACCGCGATCGGGACTGAGGCTGTAGGGGTCATCGAGCATGCGGCGAACCGCGGCATCCGATGAGGCCAGCCGCATCAGCTCCACCATGGTGGCCACCGAACCGCCGGCATACCCACCGGAGTAGTCGCGCAGCACAAGAGTGGTCGCTGCCAGCTCTCCCGCCTGGTCGGCCGCGGCTCGCCGGCTCAACACGTACACGGTGAGATCCGAGGGGATCGAGTCGAATCCGCACGAATGGACGATGCGCGCGCCGCTGTCCCGCGCCCGGCGGTGGCTCTGGTCGATGCTGCGCCGGACGAACGGGACCTCACCGGTGAGGTCGACGTAGTCGGTCCCGCGCCCGGCGCACGCCGCGACGACCGGCGGGCCGTATCGGGTGTACGGGCCAACCGCGTTGAGTACCAGTCGGCTTCGGGACGCCATAGCCTCCAGTGAGCCTGGCTCATTCACGTCGGCAAGGATCAGCGGCCAATTCTTCGCCCGGCCGCCGAGGGTGGTGCGGACGGCCTCCAGCCGGGTCGGCGATCTGCCGCCGAGCGCAATCCGAAGACCCGAGCCCGATCTGGCCAGATAGCCGGCGATGAGGCTGCCCACGTAGCCGGTGGCACCGAAGACGGTGATGTCGATGTCACGCCCCCGTGCGCGCATGGCCGTTGACGCTACGCCTCTTTCGAGCGGCGCTCACGATAAGCGGCGACATGCTGCCGGTTGCCGCAGTTGCCGGTGTCGCAGAACATCCGGGAGCGGTTGCGGGAAAGGTCGACCAGCACCGCATGGCAGTCCGGGGCCGCGCAGGTCTTGAGCCGGCGCAGCTCGCCGCCGCGCACCAAATCGGCCAGCGACATCGCCATCTCGGCGCCCATTCGTTGGGCCAGCGGATCGTGGATGGAGGCCAGATGCAGATGCCACTCCGGCATCTCCGGGTGGCGGGTCAACCAGGGCGCCGCCCGCGTGTCGGCCAGCAGGGCATTGATCTGCCCGACGACACGCACCTCGTCGTCGGCGGTGGCCCAGATCCGGCCGAGCCGATCGCGCAGCGCGTGCACAGACTCCAGCTCGGCGGCATCGTGATCGCGCCGTCCGGTCCAGCCATGGCTGTTGAGGTAGGCGTCCAGGGCGCTCTGGTCGGCCAACTGCTCACCGTCGGCTCGATTGCTGTTAACCAGGGCACACGCGGCGCGCAAGGTGAGTTCTGTGTCATGACTGAAAAGCATTTGACCCATGACCCCTCCCGGACGTAATGTCATGACCAATCGTTATTTTACTCATTACATGCAAGGGGGTGCCTCATGACGTCGGCAATTCGTGGCCAAGACCACTTCCGGCTCGGTTTGCTGTTTGCCATCGGATCCGCGTTCACCTTCGGCATGTCGGGCCCCTTCGCCAAATCGCTGATGGCGGCCGGCTGGTCGCCGACCGCGGCGGTGACCGCCCGACTTGCCGGCGGTGCGCTGGTCATGGCGGTATTCGCCACGGTGGTCAAGCCCGGCTGGTTCCGTGAGGCCCGCGCCCACGCGCGAACCGTCGTGGCCTACGGCCTCATCCCGATCGCAGGCGCTCAACTCTGCTATTACAACGCCGTGTCGCATCTGTCAGTCGGCGTCGCCCTGCTGCTGGAGTACACCGCGCCCATTCTGGTCGTCGGCTGGATCTGGGGCACCACCCGCCAGCGCCCCCGCACCATGACCTTGGCCGGAGTGGGGCTGGCCGTCGCCGGCATCATGCTGGTGCTCAACGTGTTCACCGGGGCTGCCGGGCCGGCGGCATCGGGCGGCGGAGCTGCACATATCAACGCCGTCGGGATCGCCTGGGGTCTGGCGGCGGCCATTTGCGCGGCCTGCTACTTCATGATGTCCGACGAGGTGACCGCCGACGGCAGCGGCCTCAGTTCGATCACGCTGGCCGCCGGCGGCCTGGTCGTCGGCGCGATCGCCGTGGCCCTGCTGGGCCTGACCGGGCTGATGCCGCTGACCTTCACCGCCAACGACGCCGTCGTCGCCGGACTGACCGTGCCGTGGTGGGTTCCGGTGATCATGCTGGCCGTGGTCGCCACCGCGGTCGCCTACACCCTCGGTATCAGCGGGGTGGCCCGACTGCGGCCGAGCTTCGCGTCGCTGGTCGGCCTGGGCGAGGTGTTGTTCGCGGTGCTCTCGGCATGGGTTCTGCTCGGCGAGGCCGTCACCGTCACGCAGGCCGTCGGCGGGCTGGTCGTTCTGGGTGGATTGGCGCTGGCCCGCCTCGGTGACCGCAGCGCCGAGGTCACCGCGGCGACCTGGCCGGACGCCGGACCCATGGAGGAGGCAACCCCGGGCGGGAGCGCAGCGACCCGGGACATCAACCCGGCGGGCAGGAGCGCAGCGACCCGGGATATCAACCCCGCGCCGCTGTAGGCGGCTGGAGCCACGCCGAGCAAACGTCGGGAATGAAATTCCCGCCTGGTCGGTAACATACAGATGTGCTAACTACCGGAGTGCTCCAGCGGCCGCTGCGCGCCGTGGCGGCCGCCGCCCTCGTCGGCGCAACCGCCCTCGTCAGCCCGGCTGTGCTGCCCACCGCCGACGCTGCGGTCTGCAAGGACGTACAGGTGGTGTTCGCCCGTGGAACGGACGAACCGCCGGGCGTCGGCCGAGTCGGACAGGCGTTCGTCGACTCGTTGCGCGGCAGGATCGGCAACCGCTCGATGGGGGTGTACGCGGTCAACTACCCGGCCAGTTATGACTTCCTGGCCGCCGCCGACGGGGCGAACGACGCCAGTGCGTTCATCCAGGACGTGGTGAACACCTGCCCGAACACCCGCCTGGTCCTGGGCGGCTACTCCCAGGGTGCGGCGATCATCGACATCATCACCTCGGTGCCGTTCCCGGCCGTCGGGTTCAACAACCCGCTGCCGCCGAATGTGCCCGATCACGTCGCCGCGCTCGCCGTGTTCGGCAACCCGACCGCCAAAGTCGGGCTGCCGCTGACGTCGAGCCCGGTCTACGGCGGCAAGGCCATCGATCTCTGCAACGACGGCGACCCGGTCTGCTCGGGCGGCGACAGCGTGCCGGCACACCGGAGCTACGGCCCGGATGGCACCGCCAGCCAAGCCGCCGCATTCGTCGCCGGCCTGCTGTGACGATGACTTCGGGTTTGGGCCGTCCGCCCGCAATGTGTGACCATGAGCCCAGTGTGACCATGAGCCCACTGCTCGCGATCGAAGGGGTTTTCTCCGCATGGCCAGGCGTTCTGTGACCTCAGCCCGCACATTCGGTGCCGCCGCGGCGACCGCCGCCGCCGCCGTCGCGCTGGCCATCCCGGCCGGGCCGGTGTGGACCGCCGCGGCCGACCCCTGCCCCGACGTCGACGTGGTCTTCGCGCGAGGCACCAGTGAGCCTCCGGGCATCGGCCGGGTCGGCCAAGCCCTGACCGACACCCTGCAATCCCAGCTGGGTGGACGCACCGTCAGCGCCTACGGCGTCAACTACCCCGCCACCTACGACTTCCTGACCGCCGCCGATGGTGCCACCGACGCGACCAACCACATCCTGGCCACGGCGGCCGCATGCCCCACGACCCGCTTCGTCCTCGGTGGCTACTCGCAGGGCGCTGCGGTGGTCGACATGCTGGTGGGCATCCCCCCGCTGGGCAACAGGGTCGGCGAGATCGGCTCGGCGCCACCGCTGCCCTCGTCAGTCGCCGGGAAGGTGGCCGGGATCGCCGCATTCGGCAACCCGTCCGCGAAGTTCGGCATCCCGGTGTCGGCGGCGGGTGCGCCCTACGCGGGCAAGGGCATCGACCTGTGCAACGACGGCGATCCGATCTGCTCCCGGGGCCGGAACCCCTTCGCCCACACCGATTACGAGACCACCGACATGCCGGCGCAGGCCGCCGGTTTCATCGCCGGCCTACTGTAGCCCCGCTACCTTATTTGCTGGTAGCACCCCTCACGGCTCGTCTACGATGGCTGCCATGCGCAGGAACGCGGTGCTGAGCGGGGCGGCAGCGGTCATGTCGGTTGCCGCATCAATGTTGCCCACCGCGGTGGCGACTGCTGCGGACTGCCCCGACGCCGAGGTGATTTTCGCCCGTGGCCGCGAGGAACCGCCCGGCATCGGTCGCATCGGCGATGCGTTCGTCGGTGCACTGCGGGCTGATACACCCAAGAGCGTGGGCGTGTATGCGGTTAACTACATCGCGGACTGGGACATCGTCCCCGGCGCCAACGACATGAGCCGGCACATCCAGTACATGGCGGCGAACTGCCCCAACACCCGGCTGGTGCCGGGTGGCTACTCGCTGGGCGCCGCGGTGGTCGACGTCGTTCTGGGTGCGACCAAGTCGCAGTTCGGGTTCACCAACCCGCTGCCGGCCGGCATGGACAGCCACATCGCGGCTGTGGTGTTGTTCGGTAACGGCACCCGCAGCATCTTCGGTCCGGTGTCGGTCAGCCCGGTATACGGCGCAAGAACGCTCGACCAGTGCACCCCGGACGACCCGATCTGCAACGGTATCGATCCCAACACCCTCGTCGGCAACTGGTCGTCACATCTACAGGACGCCTATATCGATTCGGGCCTGGTCGATCAGGCCGCCCAATTCACCGCAGACCGGCTCTGATCGATGCTCGCCCGACGTCTGAGCAGTGCGGTCGCGACGGTCGTGGCGGCGGCCGCGACGGTGGTCGCTCCCGCTGCACTGCCCGAGGTGATCGCGCCGCCGGCAGCCGGCGCAGCATCGTGCCCCGACGTCGAGGTCATCTTCGCCCGCGGCCGCCTGGAGTCCCCGGGCACCGGGGTGATCGGCCGAGATTTCGTCGCCGCACTGCGGTCGCGGGTGCACCAGAACATCGGTGTCTACGCGGTGAACTACCCCGCTGACAACCAGGTCGACGTCGGCGCCAATGACATCAGCCGGCGCATCCAGTACAACATGGACAACTGCCCCGGCACCCGCCTGGTTCTCGGTGGTTACTCCCTGGGTGCGGCGGCGACCGACATGGTGTTGGCGGTGCCGATACCGATCCTCGGCTTCAAGACCACCCTGCCCGCCGGCGCCGACAGCCACATCGCCGCGGTCGCGTTGTTCGGCAACGGCACTCAGTGGCTGGGCCCGATCTCGAACTTCAATCCCGCATTCGCCGACCGGACCATCGAGCTGTGCCACGGAGCGGATCCGATCTGCAATCCGGCAGATCCGGATACGTGGGAGGCGAACTGGCCTGATCACCTGGCCGCCGCCTATCAGAAGGCCGGGATGATCGACCAGGCCGCCGATTTCGTCGCGAGCAAGCTCTAGGTGTTCGGGGTCTTCGGCAGTGTCCGCAGATCCCTGGTGATGGCGATGCGTGCGGCCAGCTCGTCGTCGGGCGGATAGTCCACCCCGGTCAGGGTCAGTCCACGCGCCGGTGCGGCGGCGAAATCGCTGGAGCGGTGCGTGGCGGTCAACAGCGTTGCGCACCAAGCTGGTTCGCGGCGGCCCTCCCCCACGGCCAGCAGCGCGCCGACCAGCGAGCGCACCATCGACCAGCAGAACGCATCGGCGGTGACGTAGGCGATGACCAGGTCGCCGTCGCGGTGCCAATCCAGGCGCTGCAGGTCCCGGATCGTGGTGGCGCCGGGGCGGTGCCGGCAGAATGCGGCGAAGTCGTTGAGCCCCACCAGATGCCGGGCAGCCGCCGCCATCGCATCGACATCGAGCTGTTTGGTCCAGGGCGTCACATAGCGCGCCTGTTGCGGCTCCACACCGTATGGCGCCACCGACAGTCGATAGACGTAGTGGCGGCGCAGCGCCGAAAAGCGGGCATCGAAGCCCGGTGCGGCGCGTTCGATATGACGCACCCGCACATCCTCGGGCAGGAAGCGGGCCAACCGGCGCACCAGTGGCAGGAATTCGGCGTCGCCGGCCCGGGCGTGGCGCGGGTACCCGTGAGCCAACGCATCGACGGGCACATCGAGGTGGGCGACCTGGCCGGTGGCGTGCACTCCGGTGTCGGTGCGCCCGGCGCCGAAGAGCCGCACCGGGGTGCGGAACACCGTCGAGAAGGCTTCCTCGAGAACACCCGCGACGGTGCGGAACCCGTCCTGCGCCGCCCAGCCGGTGAACTCGGTTCCGTCGTAGGCGATGTCGAGCCGAAGACGAACAAACCCGCCACCGTTGCCGGTGGCGGGTTCATTCGTGCTCACTGCGTCAGGACTTGTCAGCGTCCGAACCCTCGGCGGATTCCTCGGCCTGCTCCTCGGCGGCCTCGGCGGTCTGCGCGTCGGCGATGCCGGCATCTTGCGCCTCGACGGCTTCGATCGGCTCGTCAGCCTCCGGACCGACCGCCTCATCCGGCTCGACCGCAGCCTGCGGGGCCGCGGCGGCAGCCACCGGAGCCTGCTTGGCCGCGCTCTTGCGCGCCCGGTTGGCCTCCGAGGTGACCGTCTTCTCCCGCACCAGCTCGATGACCGCCATCGGGGCGTTGTCGCCCTTACGCGGCTCGACCTTGATGATGCGGGTGTAGCCGCCCTCACGGTCGGCGAAGAACGGCGCGATCTCGGCGAAGAGCGCGTGCACCACGTCCTTGTCGCGGATCTTCTTCATCACCTCGCGCCGGTTGTGCAGCGCACCCTTCTTGGCGTGGGTGATGAGCTTCTCCGCGTACGGCCGCAGCGCCCGAGCCTTGGGCTCGGTCGTCTTGATCCGGCCGTGCTCGAACAGCGAGGTAGCCAGGTTGGCCAGAATCGCCTTCTGGTGCGAGGACGACCCGCCGAGGCGAGGGCCCTTGGTGGGCTTGGGCATTGCGATCTCCTAGTTACGCCGACCCCCGTATCAGGTAGGGCCGGGAAGGGGTTAGAGCTGTTCGGTTTCTGCGTAGTCCTGGGTGTCGTCCAGGTCGTAGCCGGCGTCGCTGTTCCAGGTGCCGGTAGCGACGTCGTAACCGGCGACCTCGGACGGATCGAAGCTGGCCGGGCTGTCCTTGAGCGACAGGCCCAGCTGGTGCAGCTTGATCTTGACCTCGTCGATCGACTTCTGGCCGAAGTTACGGATGTCCAGCAGATCGGACTCCGTGCGGGCGACCAGTTCGCCGACGGTGTGCACACCCTCGCGCTTGAGGCAGTTGTACGAGCGGACCGTCAGGTCCAGGTCGTCGATCGGCAGCGCGAACGCCGCGATGTGATCGGCCTCGGCCGGCGACGGGCCGATCTCGATGCCCTCGGCCTCGACGTTGAGTTCCCGTGCCAGACCGAACAATTCGACCAGGGTCTTGCCGGCGGACGCCAGGGCGTCGCGCGGGCTGATCGAGTTCTTGGTCTCGACGTCGAGAATCAGCTTGTCGAAGTCGGTGCGCTGCTCGACACGGGTGGCCTCCACCTTGTAGGTGACCTTCAGCACCGGCGAGTAGATGGAATCGACCGGGATGCGGCCGATCTCGGCACCGGAGGCCTTGTTCTGCACGGCCGGCACGTAACCGCGGCCACGCTCGACGACCAGCTCGACCTCGAGCTTGCCCTTGTCGTTCAGGGTCGCGATGTGCATGTCCGGGTTGTGCACGGTCACACCGGCCGGCGGCACGATGTCACCGGCGGTGACCTCACCCGGGCCCTGCTTGCGCAGGTACATAGTGACCGGCTCGTCCTCTTCGGACGACACGACCAGGCCCTTGAGGTTCAGGATGATGTCGGTGACGTCTTCCTTCACACCGGGCACGGTGGTGAACTCGTGCAGCACACCGTCGATGCGGATGCTCGTCACGGCCGCGCCGGGGATCGACGACAGCAGCGTACGCCGCAACGAATTGCCAAGGGTGTAACCGAATCCCGGCTCCAGCGGTTCGATGACGAACTGGGAGCGGTTCTCGGCGAGGACCTCTTCGCTCAGTGTGGGTCGCTGAGAAATCAGCATGGTGTTTCTATCTCCTTCTCGGCACCCGCTATTTGATGCCGGTAAGTGATCCGCAGGACCGGTCGGCCTGCAGAGGTCTGCGTCGTCTCTTACTTCGAGTAGAACTCGACGATGAGCTGCTCAGCCAGCGGAACCTGGATCTGGGCGCGCTCGGGCAGCTGGTGCACCAGGATTCGCTGACGCTCGCCCACGACCTGCAACCAGGACGGGATCGGGCGCTCGCCGGCGGTCTGCCGCGACAGCTCGAACGGGAAGGTGTTCAGCGACTTGTCCTTGATGTCGATGATGTCGTACTGCGACACCCGGTAGCTCGGGATGTTCACCTTGACACCGTTGACGGTGAAGTGGCCGTGGCTGACGAGCTGGCGAGCCATCCGGCGGGTACGCGCCAGGCCGGCGCGGTACACCACGTTGTCCAGCCGGGTCTCCAGGATCTGCAGCAGGTTCTCACCGGTCTTACCGGCGGACCGGTTGGCCTCTTCGTAGTACTTGCGGAACTGCTTCTCCATCACGCCGTAGGTGAAGCGAGCCTTCTGCTTCTCCTGCAGCTGCTGACGGTATTCGCTCTCCTTGATCCGCGCGCGGCCGTGCTGGCCGGGCGGGTAGGGGCGCTTCTCGAACGACTGATCACCACCGACCAGGTCGACGCCCAGGCGGCGCGACTTGCGGGTGGCGGGTCCGGTATAACGAGCCATTTTCTAGATCCTCCCTAGACCCTGCGCCGCTTGGGCGGACGGCAGCCGTTGTGCGGCTGCGGAGTGACGTCGGAGATGGCGCCGACCTCGAGGCCGGCGGCCTGCAGCGAACGGATCGCGGTCTCGCGGCCCGAGCCCGGGCCCTTCACGAAGACATCGACCTTCTTCACGCCGTGCTCCTGCGCCTTGCGGGCAGCGTTCTCGGCGGCGAGCTGCGCGGCGAACGGGGTCGACTTGCGCGAACCCTTGAAACCGACGTGGCCCGAGGACGCCCAGGCGATGACGTTGCCCTGGGGATCGGTGATCGAGACGATGGTGTTGTTGAACGTGCTCTTGATGTGAGCCGCACCGTGCGGAATGTTCTTCTTTTCCCGCCGGCGGGTCTTGGCGGCACCCTTCTTGGGAGCGCCCTTCTTGGCTTGTGCCATCTGGGGTTACCTGGCCTTCTTCTTGCCGGCGATGGTGCGCTTGGGGCCCTTGCGGGTACGCGCATTGGTCTTGGTCCGCTGGCCGCGCACCGGCAGACCGCGGCGGTGCCGCAGCCCTTGGTAGCAGCCGATTTCGATCTTGCGGCGGATGTCGGCCTGCACCTCACGGCGAAGGTCACCCTCCACCTTGAGATCGTTGCCTTCGATGTAGTCGCGCAGTTGGGTCACCTGATCGTCGGTGAGGTCCTTGCTGCGCAGATCCCGATCGATGCCGGTCGCGGCAAGAATTTCCTGCGAGCGGGTACGGCCGATGCCGTAGATATAGGTCAGGGCGATCTCCATGCGCTTGTCGCGCGGGAGATCAACGCCCATGAGACGTGCCATCAGGCAGTGATTCCTTCTTTTAATGCGGAGGTCTGTTCCCAGTCCGTTCCCAACTGCGTCGGGGCCCGGCCTCCGATCCGGGCGTGGCTGAACAGCCAATCTGTTCAGTGGTACTGGGAGGTCTGCATTCAGTTGTGTTGGTCGCCGATGGCGGGAGGTCAGCCCTGCCGCTGCTTGTGGCGCGGATCAGAGCAGATCACCATGACCCGCCCATGCCGGCGGATCACCCTGCACTTGTCGCAGATCGGCTTGACGCTCGGGTTCACCTTCACGGCTGTTCGATCCTTCTAGTTCTCGTCGGTTTTTCTTGTTCGTGCTGGTTCGCGGTCGGGCACGCTAGATATTCGGTAACGACGCGCTGACGCTCGTCGCTACTTGTACCGGTACACAATGCGGCCCCGGGTCAGGTCGTAGGGAGACAACTCCACCACCACCCGGTCCTCGGGAAGGATGCGGATGTAGTGCTGCCGCATCTTGCCGCTGATGTGAGCGAGCACCTTGTGACCGTTCTCCAGCTCAATGCGAAACATCGCATTGGGCAGGGGCTCGACCACGCGGCCCTCGACCTCGATGGCACCGTCTTTCTTGGCCATATCCTCCGGATCCTGCTTGTTGGTTCTGCTCGCGCACGTCGCTTGCGGCGACATGTCTCGCAGTCGGGGCAGCCTTCGCCCCGACTGAAAAACGTGAGCCGGGATCAGGAAATTCCAGAAGTTCCAGGACTAGGCACGCAAGAGTCGGCGCGGGTACCGCACCGTTGGTCTACGATACCCGCTTCGGCGCGCTACTCCAAAACCGCGCCGCAGCCCCCAGCACGAGGTGCCGAACGGTATGCCGGCCACCAGTCAATGTCCAGGTGAACGGGATGCGCCCGGGCAAGCCCAGCCTAATAAAAACTGGACGGGCAGCGCATACTGAAGTGTGATGTCTGGATCTGCACCCCAGCCCCGCAAACCCGTCATTCTCACCGTTGACGACGACCCGGCCGTCTCGCGCGCCGTGGCCCGCGACCTTCGCCGCCATTACGGCGAGCGATACCGGATCGTCCGCGCCGAATCCGGGCCCGACGCGCTGGAAACCATCAACGAACTCAAGCTGCGCGGCGAAACCGTGGCGGTGTTCGTCGCCGACTACCGAATGCCCCAGATGAGCGGCATCCAGTTCCTCGAAGAGGCGATGGACGTCTACCCGATGGCACGCCGGGTCCTGCTGACCGCCTACGCCGACACCCACGCCGCGATCGACGCGATCAACGTCGTCGACCTCGACCACTACCTGCTCAAGCCGTGGGATCCGCCGGAAGAGAAGCTCTACCCGGTGATCGATGCCCTGCTGGAGGCCTGGCACGCCACCGGCGACCGCGCGATTCCGCACACCAAGGTGATCGGTCACCGCTGGAGTGAGCGGTCCTGGGAGGTCCGCCAGTTCCTGGCCCGCAACCTGCATTCGTTCCGGGCGTTCAACGCCGACGAGCCCAAGGGCAAGCAGCTGCTCGACGCCGGCGGTCTGGACGGGTTCCAGCTACCGGTGGTGATCAGCGAACAGGGTGAGATCCTGGTCGACCCGACCGATGCCGAGCTGGCCGCCATGCTGGGGCTGTCGACCACCCCTTCGCTGGAGATGTACGACCTCGCCGTGATCGGTGGCGGCCCGGCCGGGCTGGCCGCGGCCGTGTACGGCGCATCCGAGGGATTGAAGACGGTCCTGATCGAGGAGACGACGACGGGCGGGCAGGCCGGGCGCTCGTCGCGGATCGAGAATTACCTCGGCTTCCCGACGGGTGTGTCCGGGGCCGAGCTGACCACATCGGCGCGCCGGCAGGCCGAGCGGTTCGGCGCGGAGGTCATCACCACCCGCAAGGCGGTGAAACTGTCAGCCGGCGAGGCGGGCACCGCGCGCACCATCGAATTCTCCGACGGCGGCAGCATCGCCGCGCGATCGGTCATCCTGGCCACCGGTGTGGCCTACCGACAGCTGCAGGTCACCGGCTGCTGGGACAACCCCGACGACCCGGCCTGCAACTACGTCGGGCGCGGCGTCTACTACGGTGCCTCGGTCTCGGATGCCTCGGAATGCAAAGGCGAGGACGTCTACATCGTGGGCGGCGCCAACTCCGCGGGCCAGGCCGCGATGTTCATGTCGCGCGAGGCGCGCTCGGTCACCATGCTGGTGCGCGGCCCCTCGCTGGAAGCGTCGATGTCGCACTACCTGATCCAGCAGATCGAGAAGAACCCGACGATCACGGTGCGCACCTGTACCGAGGTGGTGGACACCCTCGGCGAGGACGACCACCTGACCGGGCTGGTGCTGGAGAACCGGCAGACCGGAAAGCGGGAAACCGTCGAGGCGAGCCGGATGTGCTGCTTCATCGGGGCCGAGCCCCGCACCGACTGGCTCAAGGAGGTCGTCGCCGTCGACGACCACGGGTTCGTCCTGGCCGGACCCGACCTGCTCAACGTGGCCGGATGGACTCTCGACCGGCCGCCGCACCACTTGGAAACAAGTGTGCCCGGTGTGTTTGTTGCAGGAGACGTGCGCGCCGAGTCCGCCAAACGGGTGGCCGCCGCCGTCGGCGAAGGGTCGATGGCGGTCATGTTGGTGCACCGTTACCTGGCGGAAGCCTAGACGGCTTGCGAAGGGCCAGAGAGGACTGAGCGAAATGGGCCAAACATGTCTGCCCGACGAGCTGCGGACGTTGTTCCTGTTCGAGAAGTTGTCCCCCGAACAGCTGCAGACGCTGTGCGAGAACGGGCACATCGCGACCTTCGAGCCGGGCCCGGTGGTGGTCGAGGGCGAGCCGGCGACCTGTTTCTACGTGCTGCTCGACGGTGAACTGGTGATGTCCAAGCGCTCCGGCGGGGTGGACGTGGAAACCAACCGCACCTCTCAGCGGGGCGTCTACTGCGGCGCCTGGTCGGCCTACATCCCCGACGAGGAGCAGCTGTACCAGGCCTCGGTGCGGGTGACCAAGCCGTCGCGGTTCTTCGTTCTCGATGCCGATGCGTTCGCCCGCTTCATGCAGACCGAGTTTCCGATGGCCGTGCATCTGCTCGAGGGCCACATGGTCGGCGGCCGGCGGCAGAGCCAGATCATCGGCCAGCGCCAGAAGCTGCTGGCGTTGGGCACCATCACCGCGGGGCTGACCCATCAGCTCAATAATCCGGCGGCGGCCACCGCACGCGCGGTGGCCGACCTGCGTGAAGGTGTCGGCAAGATGCGCTACAAGCTGGCGATGCTGGCCGACGGCAAGTTCAGCCCCGAGGCGCTGCGGGTACTGGTCAGAATCCAGGACGAGGTGGCCGAGCAGGTCGCGAAATCCAAGGTCCAGGAGTTGTCGGCGCTGGAGACCTCCGATCGTGAAGATCAGATCGGCGACTGGCTCGAAGACCACGGCATCGCCAGCGCGTGGGATTACGCGCCCACGTTCGTGGAGGCGGGCCTGGACGTCGACTGGCTGGAGCGCATCGAGGCCTCGATCGACTCGGTGGACTGTTCGGCGACGCTGCAGAGCGCCATCGGATGGCTGAAGTACACCATCGACACCGAGCTGCGGATGAACGAGATCGCCGACGCCAGTGAGCGCATCTCCGGCCTGCTCGCCGGGGCCAAGAAGTACTCCCAGATGGACCGCGCCGAATACCAGGTCGCCAACGTCCACGAACTGCTGCACAGCACCCTCAAGACCCTGTTCGGCGACAAGGTCGGACTCGACAAGCCGATCAAACTGGTCAAGGAATGGGACAAGTCCATCCCCGAAATCGGTTGCTATCCAGGCGGTTTGAACGAGGTCTGGGATGTCATCATCAACAACGCCATCCAGGCGATGAAGGGCCGCGGCACCCTGACGATCCGCACCGCACGCCACGACGACGATCGCATCCGCGTCGAGATCTGTGACGACGGCCCCGGCATCCCCGAAGAGATCATCGACCGGATCTTCACCGCGTTCTTCACCACGAAGCCGTTCGGGGAGGGCGACGGGCTCGGTCTCGACCTGGCCCGCCGCATCATCGTCGAGAAGCATCAGGGCGATATCCGCGTCGAATCCGAACCGGGCAATACCCGCTTCACCATTCTGCTGCCGCTGGCGGCGCCGGCGCCGATCGCGGCGACACCCATCGAACTCCCGGCCGCGGCGGAATAGCGAGCCCTCCGCCGCGGGTTGTAGCCGCCATGAGCGACAAACCAGACCTGGGCCGCTTCGGCTCGTTCGGCCGCGGGGTCACCCCGCAGCAAGCCAAGGAAATCGAGGCGCTGGGCTACGGCGCGGTCTGGGTCGGGGGCTCCCCACCGGCCGAATTGGATTGGGTGGAGCCGATTCTGGCCAACACCACCACCTTGAAGGTCGCCACCGGCATCGTGAACATCTGGACCGCGGCAGCCGGCCCGGTGGCCGAGTCGTTCCACCGCATCGACGCGGCCTACCCCGGCAGGTTCCTGCTCGGCATCGGCGTCGGCCACCCCGAAGCCCACCAGCAGTACCAGAAGCCAATCGACGCGTTGCGCAGTTATTTGGACAAGCTCGACGAATACGGGGTGCCCAAGAACCGTCGGGTGGTCGCGGCGCTCGGCCCGCAGGTACTCAAGCTGTCGGCAGCCCGCAGCGCCGGCGCACACCCCTATCTCACCACCCCCGAGCACACCGCCGAGGCGCGCAGCATCCTGGGCCCCGAGGCGTTCCTGGCCCCGAGCACAAGGCGGTGCTGACCACTGACGCGGATCAGGCGCGCGAGGTCGGCCGCAAGGCCCTGGAGATCTACCTGAACCTGCAGAATTACCTCAACAGCTGGAAGCGGCTGGGATTCACCGACGAAGACGTGGCCAAGCCGGGCAGCGACCGACTGGTGGACGCCGTCGTCGCCTACGGCACGCCGGAGGCCATCGCCGCCCGACTCACCGCGCACCTCGACGCCGGCGCCGACCACGTGCCCGTCCAGGTCCTGACCTCTTCTGACAAGCTGGTGGATGCGCTGGCCGAACTCGCCGGCCCACTCGGGCTCAAGCCGTAAGGGGTATTTCGTGACCAATCCAGCATTGCTCAAACCGGACCTCGGCCGCTACGGCGTGTGGACCGGCGCCCCGGTGACCCCGGACCAGGCGGCCGAGATCGAAGGGCTGGGCTACGGCGCGGTATGGGTCGGAGCCTCGCCGGCGGCCGATCTGTCGTTCGTGGAGCCAATCCTGGAGCACACCGAGAAACTGTCGGTGGCCACCGGGATCGTCAACATCTGGAACGCACCGGCCGACGAGGTGGCCAAGTCCTATCACCGCATCGAAAAGGCCTATCCGGGAAGGTTTCTGCTCGGCGTCGGGGTCGGGCACCCCGAGCACACGCAGGAGTACCGCAAACCCTACGAGGCCTTGGTCGAGTACCTCGACGTGCTCGACGATCACCATGTGCCGACCAGCCGCCGGGTGCTGGCCGCGTTGGGCCCCAAGGTGCTGGCGCTGGCCGCACAGCGCAGCGCCGGCGCTCACCCCTACCTGACCACACCCGAACACACCGGCCAGGCCCGGGAGCTGATCGGACCGACGGTGTTCCTGGCCCCTGAGCACAAGGTGGTGCTGTCGACCGATCCCGATCAGGCCAGGCAGCTCGGCCGCGACACGGTCGGCTTCTATCTGGGATTGAGCAACTACGTCAACAACTGGAAGCGGACCGGATTCACCGACGTCGACGTCGAGCCGCCCGGCAGTGACCGCTTGATCGACGCCGTCGTCGCCTACGGGACGCCGGAGGCGGTGGCTGCCCGGCTGGGTGAACACCTCGACGCCGGCGCCGATCACGTGGCGATTCAGGTGCTGGGCGGGGCGGACGAGCTGTTGCCGACCCTGCGGGAACTGGCCGGGCCGCTGGGGTTGTCGACAACCGGTTGACCGAGATGGGCGCCCGTTAGGGTGAACCCATGCGGTTGTTGGTGACGGGCGGCGCCGGGTTCATCGGCGCCAACTTCGTCCACCGCACCGTGCGCGAACGCGTCGGGGTGTCGGTCACGGTGCTCGACGCGCTCACCTACGCGGGCAGCCGGGAATCACTCGGCCCCGTCGCCGACGAGATCAGGCTCGTCGAGGGCGACGTGGCCGACGAGTCGCTGGTGGACCGGCTGGTCGCCGAATCGGACGCCGTGGTGCACTTCGCCGCCGAAACCCACGTCGACAACGCGCTGGCCGACCCTGCGCCGTTCGTACGGAGCAACGTCGTCGGCACCTTCTCGGTACTGGAGGCCGTCCGAAGGCACCGGGTGCGGCTGCATCACGTCTCCACCGACGAGGTGTACGGCGACCTCCCGTTCGACCCCACTGTGCGATTCACCGCACAGACCCCGTACAACCCGTCCAGCCCCTACTCGGCGACGAAGGCCTCGGCCGACCTGCTGGTCCGGGCCTGGGTGCGGTCCTACGGTGTGCACGCGACGATCTCGAACTGCTCCAACAACTACGGGCCCTATCAACACATCGAGAAGTTCATCCCCCGCCAGATCACCAATATCCTCACCGGGCGGCGCCCCAAGCTTTATGGCGCCGGCGCCAACGTGCGGGACTGGATCCACGTCGACGACCACAACAGCGCGGTGTGGCGGATCCTCGACGCCGGCGTAGCCGGATCGACCTACCTCATCGGCGCCGACGGCGAGCACGACAATCTCTCGGTGATGCAGCTGATCCTGCAGCTGATGGGCCGTGGCCCCGACGAATTCGACCACGTCCCCGACCGCCCCGGTCACGACCGGCGCTATGCGATCGACTCGGGCATGCTGCGCGGCGAACTCGGCTGGGCGCCCAAGCACACCGATCTGACCGAAGGGTTGGCCGACACGATCCAGTGGTACCGGGCCAACCAGTGGTGGTGGGGCCCGCTGAAGGAGCGGGTCGAAGCCTGCTACGCCGAACGTGGTCAGTGACATGGCTTTTCGCGAACTGGCTATCCCCGGGGCATGGGAGATCACCGCGAACCTGCTCCGCGACAGCCGGGGGACGTTCTTCGAGTGGTTCACCGAGGCGGGGTTCACCGAGATGACCGGGCATCGTTTCGATATGCGGCAGGCGAACTGTTCGATCTCGGCGGCCGGCGTGCTGCGCGGGCTGCATTTCACTCAGCTGCCGCCGGGCCAAGCCAAGTACGTGACCTGTGTGACGGGCTCGGTGCTGGACGTCGCCGTCGATATCCGGCTCGGCTCCCCCACCTACGGCCGCTGGGACTCAGTGCTGCTGGACGATGTCCAGCACAACTCGGTGTACCTCTCAGCGGGTCTGGCGCACGGTTTCCTTGCCTTACAAGACCATTCGACGGTGATGTACCTGTGCTCGGCGCCCTATTCACCGCAGCGCGAACACTCCATCGCCGCCACCGACCCGGCCCTGGGCATCGACTGGCCCATCCCGGTCGATCAGCTGATCCGGTCCGACCGGGATGCCGCGGCGCCGTCGCTGGCCGATGCCCAGGCCGCGGGTGTGCTCCCGGCCTGGGCCGACTGCCGGCCCAGCACCGACAGCTAGCCGGCAGACGCGGTCACGCCGCATGCCGTCCGGTGACCTGCCCACCAGCGGAGATGACGATCGCCGGCCGCGGGAAGCGCAACGTGGCGCACGCATCGTCGACCGACTCGTCGATCTCTTCGGCCAGGTCGCGCCGCACGACGGAACTCTCGGTCGCCGAGACACTGCCCCCGCCGAGGACGAGCCTGGTCAGCACGACGCCGTGACGGCGCCGAATGTGGTCCATCTGCGCGATCATGTTGCCGATGGCCGCCGGATAGCTGACGAAATCGTCGACAGCGGAACCGACATCGCACTGCAGGCCGATCAAGGTCACCGATCTGTTGGCCATCATCTCCTCGACCGCATTGTCGGTGTCGCCGGATTCGAAGACGAAGGGCCGCCGGTCGGGTGCCGCGGCCGGGGCGTCGGTCATGCGCAGCAAGACATTCTGTCTGCCGCCGCCGAGACCGGTGCCCAGCCACGCGATGTGTTCCGCACAGCCGAGTACCACTCGGCCCACCCCCAGCAGGGCAGCCCGGCGGATGTCGCCGGTCTCGAGCTGCTCGGCGTGCACCGTCATCAGTGCCGGATGAATGCCGACCGAGACCGCCGTGTGCAGCTCCGGCACCACCCGCACGTCGACGGCGAACCGATGATCGCGCAGCCACCGTGCCACGCCCGTCTCATTCAGGACCGAAGCGGGAAACGACACCTCAGCGGGTGCGCAGGAATCGCGGTATCCCATCAGCCGACAGACCGCCGGATGGTCGGGCCGCGTAAGTTGGCGTGCCCGAACCAAAGAGCGAAAGCTAGTCGACAGTGTCACGGGAAACCCTCTTCACCAACGCCCTGGCCTGCTGCCACGAGCCACCAATTCCACCATCGCTCGGCGTCGAGCGGAGTTGCGCAATCCTTGCGATCTCTTGACGGTGCCTGGCCAAACCTTGACGTGGCTCTGACCACGCTGTGGGCTCGCTGAATCCGAGTGCCCGCGGGCCCGCGGCAGGGGGCCGGGAGGAAGTTCGTCAAGACGTCGCGCTCCGCCGTAAAGAAACCGTCAATGGCGACAGTGGGCGTCTTCTCGCGATTTAGCTTCATCGTGGACTTTCGAGCCCTGATTCGAAACGGAGAGAGACACATGGGTGTCGTCATTTACCTCGTGCTGACGGTGGCGATCTTCGCGCTGCTCGGCCTGGTGCAGAAGTTGGTCGAGCGACTGTGAGCTACCAGAACATCGTCGGCCTGATCTTGTCCGTGTTGCTGGCCCTGTTCGTCACGGCGGCACTGTTGTTCCCGGAGAGGTTCTAGTGACCACGACTTCGAGCTCCGGGCTGGCGGGGATCGCGTTCCTCGTCCTGCTGATCGTCGCTTTGGCGGCCGTACACGTGCCGCTCGGCGACTACATGTACCGGGTCTACACCTCGGACAAGGACACCCGCGCCGAGCGGGGTGTCTACCGGCTGATCGGCGCTGACCCGGAATCGGAGCAGACCTGGGGTGCCTACGCCCGCAGTGTGCTGGCTTTCTCGGCGATCAGCATCCTCGTGCTGTTCATCTTCCAACTGGTGCAGGGCAAGCTGCCGCTGCACCTCAACGACCCGGCCACCGCGATGACACCCGGCCTGGCCTGGAACACCGCGGTCAGTTTCGTGACCAACACCAACTGGCAGGCGTACTCCGGTGAGTCCACCCAGGGCCACCTGGTCCAGATGGCCGGCCTCGCGGTGCAGAACTTCACCTCCGCCGCGGTCGGGATGGCCGTCGCGGTGGCGCTGGTGCGCGGGTTCGCCCGGCGCAACGCCAGCGAGCTGGGCAACTTCTGGGTCGACCTGGTGCGCGGCACGCTGCGCATCCTGCTGCCGATGTCGGTGCTGGCCGCCATCATCCTGATCGCCGGCGGCGCCATCCAGAACTTCCACCTGCATGACCAGGTGGTGAACACCTTGGCCGGTGCGCAGCAGACCATCACCGGCGGCCCGGTCGCCAGCCAGGAGGCCATCAAGGAGCTCGGCACCAACGGCGGCGGGTTCTACAACGCCAACTCCGCACACCCCTTCGAGAACCCCACCACGTGGACCAACTGGGTGGAGATCTTCCTGCTGCTGGTGATCAGCTTCTCGCTGCCCCGCACATTCGGCCGGATGGTCGACAGCAAGAAGCAGGGTTATGCGATCGCCGCCGTGATGGGCGTGCTGGCGTTGATCAGCGTGACGCTGATGCTGCAGTTCCAGCTGCAGGGTCACGGCACCGTGCCCACCGCGGTCGGGTCGGCGATGGAAGGGGTCGAACAGCGCTTCGGCATCGCGGATTCCGCCGTGTTCGCCGACGCCACCACGTTGACCTCGACCGGGGCGGTGGACTCGTTCCACGACTCCTACACCAGCCTCGGCGGGATGATGACCCTGTTCAACATGCAACTCGGCGAGGTCGCCCCCGGCGGCACCGGATCGGGTCTCTACGGCATGCTCATCCTGGCGGTCATCACGGTGTTCGTCGCGGGCCTGATGGTCGGCCGCACCCCGGAGTACCTGGGCAAGAAGATCACGCCACGCGAAATCAAGTTGGCCGCAAGCTATTTCCTGGTGACGCCGCTGATCGTGCTGACCGGCACCGCGGTCGCGATGGCGATGCCGGGCCAGCGGGCGGGAATGCTCAACAGCGGACCCCACGGCCTGTCCGAGGTGCTCTACGCGTTCACCTCGGCGGCCAACAACAACGGGTCGGCGTTCGCCGGTATCACCGTCAACACCGACTGGTACAACACGGCGCTGGGGCTGGCGATGGTGTTCGGCAGATTCCTGCCGATCATCCTGGTGCTCGCGCTGGCCGGTGCGCTGGCCAAGCAGGGCCACACGCCCGAGTCGATCGGCACGCTGCCCACCCATCGTCCACAGTTCGTCGGCATGGTCGCCGGGGTGACACTCATCCTGGTGGCCCTCACCTTCCTGCCCGTGCTCGCGCTCGGGCCCCTCGCTGAAGGAATTCACTGATCATGGCCACCACAACAGTCGAGGCCGAACCCGTGCACAACACCGCCACCAAGAAGCAGATACAGGGCGGCCTGCTGGACCCCAAGATGCTCGTGACGTCCCTGCCGGACGCGCTGCGCAAACTCGATCCACGCACGCTGTGGCGCAATCCGGTGATGTTGATCGTCGAGATCGGCGCGGTCTGGAGCACCATCCTGGCAGTCCTGTCACCGAGCTGGTTCGGCTGGCTCATCGTGTTCTGGCTCTGGCTGACGGTGGTGTTCGCCAACCTCGCCGAGGCGGTGGCCGAAGGCCGCGGCAAGGCGCAGGCCGAGTCGCTGCGAAAGACGAAGGCCGACACCATGGCTCGCCGCTTGACCGGCTGGTCTCCGGGCACACCTGGCCGGGAGGAGGAAGTCGCCGCCCCGCTGCTGCGCCAGGGTGACGTGGTCGTGGTGGAAGCCGGCCAGGTCATTCCCGGCGACGGAGACGTGGTGGAAGGCATTGCCTCCGTGGATGAATCGGCCATCACCGGCGAATCGGCGCCGGTGATCCGGGAATCCGGCGGCGACCGCTCGGCGGTCACCGGCGGCACGACCGTGCTGTCCGACCGGATCGTGGTCAAGATCACCCAGAAGCCGGGCGAGAGTTTCATCGACCGGATGATCGCCCTGGTCGAGGGCGCCAACCGGCAGAAGACGCCCAACGAGATCGCGCTCAACATCCTGCTGGCGGCGTTGACGATCATCTTCATCTTCGCCGTCGCGACCCTGCAGCCGCTGGCGATCTTCTCCAAGGCCAACAACCCCGGGGTGCCCGACTCACTGTCGCTGACGGCCGACGGAGTGTCCGGGATCGTCATGGTCTCGCTGCTGGTGTGCCTCATCCCGACGACCATCGGCGCGCTGCTGTCGGCCATCGGCATCGCCGGCATGGACCGGCTGGTGCAGCGTAACGTGCTGGCCATGTCCGGCCGCGCCGTCGAGGCCGCCGGTGACGTCAACACGCTGCTGTTGGACAAGACCGGCACCATCACCCTGGGCAACCGGCAGGCCTCGGATTTCGTCCCGCTGACCGGTGTCACCCCGAACAGCTCGCTGATGCGGCACAGTTGTCCAGCCTCGCCGACGAGACGCCGGAGGGCCGCTCCATCGTGGTGTTCGCCAAGCAGAACTTCGGGCTGCGGGCCCGCACCCCCGGTGAGCTGGTCAACGCCCAGTGGGTGGAGTTCTCCGCGGCCACCCGGATGTCCGGCGTCGACCTCGAGAACGGCCACCTGCTGCGCAAGGGTGCGGCCAGCACCGTCGCGGAATGGGTTCGCTCCCAAGGCGGTACCGTGCCACCGCAGCTCGGCGACATCGTCGACGGCGTCTCGGCCGGCGGTGGAACGCCGTTGGTGGTCGGCCAGGTGACCAACGACGTTGGCGAAAACCGGGCCGAGGTGCTGGGCGTCATCCACCTCAAGGACGTCGTCAAGCAGGGCATGCGCGAACGCTTCGACGAGATGCGCAAGATGGGCATCCGCACGGTGATGATCACCGGCGACAACCCGTTGACCGCCAAGGCCATCGCCGACGAGGCCGGTGTCGACGACTTCCTCGCCGAAGCCACCCCCGAAGACAAACTCGCGCTGATCAAGAAGGAGCAGGCCGGCGGCAAGCTGGTCGCGATGACCGGCGACGGCACCAACGACGCACCCGCCCTGGCGCAGGCCGACGTCGGTGTCGCGATGAACACCGGCACCTCGGCGGCCAAAGAGGCCGGCAACATGGTCGATCTGGACTCCGATCCGACCAAGCTCATCGAGATCGTCGAGATCGGAAAGCAGTTGCTGATCACCCGGGGTGCGCTGACCACGTTCTCGATCGCCAACGACATCGCCAAGTACTTCGCCATCATCCCGGCGATGTTCGTGGCTCTGTTCCCCGGTCTGGACCTGCTCAACATCATGCGGTTGCACAGCCCGCAGTCGGCGATCCTGTCCGCAGTCATCTTCAACGCACTGGTCATCATCGCGCTGATTCCGCTGTCCCTGCGGGGCGTGCGCTATACGCCGAGCAGCGCATCGAAACTGCTCAGCCGCAACCTCTACATCTACGGGCTCGGCGGAATCATCGCACCGTTCATCGGGATCAAACTGATCGATCTCATCATCCAATTCTTGCCAGGAATGTGACATGAACTTCTCCAGTCTTATTCGCACCCATTGGGCGGCGCTGCGCGCACTGCTGGTGCTCACCGTGATCGTCGGAATCGGCTACCCGCTGTTCATCTGGCTGGTGGCCCAGATCCCCGGTCTGCAGCACAAGGCCGACGGTTCGATCGTCGACGTGGGCGGAAAGCCGGTCGGCTCCAGCCTGATCGGGCAGCTGTTCACCGACGCCAAGGGCGACCCGCTGCCGCAGTACTTCCAGAGCCGCCCCTCGGCCGCCGGCGCCGGCTACGACCCGTTGTCCACCAGCGCGTCCAATCTCGGCCCGGAGAGCATCGTCGACAGTCCCGTCGGCGGTGCCGACAATCCAGCCGATGCCAAGCCGAGCCTGCTGACCCAGGTGTGCACGCGCAGCAAGGCGATCGGCGAGCTGGAGGGCGTCGACGGCGCCCGGCCGTTCTGCACCGGCGGCGGTGTCGGTGCGGTGCTGTCGGTCATCGGCCCCCGCGACGCCGGGGGCGTCGTGGTGGCCCCGACCGAAGTCGTGAGCATCAACGAGCCGTGCGACACCACCGCGCAGCCGTTCCTGGACACCTACGAAGGTGTGCGGGTGCAGTGCGCCAAACCGGGTGAGGACTACTCGGTCGGCCAGATCGTGCCGATCAAGGGTGCCGCGTCCAGCCCGGCGGTGCCGGCCGACGCGGTGACCGCCAGCGGCAGCGGCCTGGATCCGAACATCTCCCCCGCCTACGCCCAGTTGCAGATCGCCCGGGTGGCCAAGGCCCGCGGCGTGAGCGCCGGCCAGGTTGAGCAGCTGGTCGCCGACCACACCGACGGCCGGACCCTCGGCGTGTTCGGCGAACCGCGGGTCAATGTGCTGGAGCTCAACATCGCGCTGGACGACAAGTTCCCGATGAAGAGCTGACCGGTGGACCTGTCGGGGAATGATAGGAGCGTGGACACCGTCTTGCCCCCACGCGTGACGTCCGGCGGTGAACCGCCGCCGGACACCTCGACCGACAGCGATGCGCAGCCCGCCTCCTCCGGCCACCGGCCGAAGCGAGGCGAGTTGCGCATCTACCTCGGCGCGGCACCCGGAGTGGGCAAGACCTTCGCGATGCTCGGCGAGGCACACCGCCGGCTGGAACGCGGCACCGACCTGGTGGCCGCGGTGGTCGAGACGCACGGCCGCAAGAAGACCGCCGAGTTGCTCAGCGGAATCGAGGTCATCGCGCCGCGCTACGTCGACTACCGCGGCAGCCGATTTCCCGAACTGGATGTACCCGCCGTCCTGGCCCGCAGACCGCAGGTCGTGCTGGTCGACGAACTGGCCCACACCAACACCCCGGGCAGCAAGAACCCGAAACGGTGGATGGACGTCGAAGAGCTGCTCGACGCGGGCATCACGGTGATCTCCACGGTCAACGTCCAGCACCTGGAGAGCCTCAACGACGTCGTCGCGCAGATCACCGGCATCGAGCAGCAGGAGACGGTGCCCGACGAGATCGTGCGCAGCGCCTCCCAGATCGAACTGGTCGACATCACACCGGAAGCGTTGCGGCGCAGACTGTCCCACGGCAACGTCTACGCTCCGGACAAGGTCGACGCCGCGCTGTCCAACTACTTCCGCCGCGGCAACCTCACCGCGCTACGCGAGCTCGCGCTGCTCTGGCTGGCCGATCAGGTCGACGCCGCGCTGGCCAAGTATCGAGCCGACAACAAGATCACCGCGACCTGGGAGGCCCGCGAGCGGGTGGTCGTCGCCGTCACCGGCGGACCGGAGTCGGAGACGCTGGTGCGCCGGGCATCCCGGATCGCCTCGAAGTCCAGCGCCGAACTGATGATCGTTCACGTGGTCCGCGGCGACGGGCTGTCCGGGGTGTCGGCGCCCCAGATGGGCAAGGTTCGCGAACTGGCCGCCAGCGTCGGTGCCACCGTGCACACCGTCGTCGGCGACGACGTGGGAAAAGCGTTGCTGGACTTCGCCCGCGAGCTGAACGCCACCCAGTTGGTCATCGGCACGTCCCGGCGGTCTCGGTGGGCGCGGATCTTCGACGAGGGCATCGGCGCGGCGATCGTGCAGGACTCCGGCAAGATCGACGTGCACATGGTCACCCACGAGGAGGCCAAGCGCGGATTCTCGGTGCGTTCTGCGTCGCCGAAGGAACGCCGGATGATCTCCTGGCTGGCCGCCGTCGTCGTGCCGTCGGTGATCTGCGCACTCACCGCGCTGTTCCTGGACAGATATCTGTCCATCGGCGGCGAGAGTGCGCTGTTCGTGGTCGGGGTGCTGCTGGTCGCACTGCTGGGCGGGGTGGCACCGGCGGTCCTGTCGGCCGTGCTGTCGGGCCTGCTGCTGAACTACTTCCTCACCGCGCCGCGCTACACCTTCACCATCGCCGAACCCGACGCCGCTGTCACCGAACTGGTGCTGCTGATGCTCGGGGTGGCGGTCGCGGTCCTGGTCGACCGTGCCGCCAACCGGCAACGCGAGGCCCGCCACGCCTCCCAGGAAGCCGAACTGCTCACGTTGTTCGCCGGGTCGGTGTTGCGCGGTGCCGATCTGGACACCCTGCTGGAGCGGGTGCGCGAAACCTACTCGCAGCGGGCGGTCAGTATGCTGCGAATCCAGGGCGAGACCGAGCAGATCGTCGCCTGTGTGGGTAGGGACCCTTGTGTGACGGTCGATTCCGCAGATACCGCCATCGAGGTGGGTGACGACGAATTCTGGATGTTGATGGCCGGCCGCAGCCTGCCGGCCCGGGACCGGCGGGTGCTCACCGCCGTGGCCAAGCAGGCCGCCGGGCTGGTTAGACAACGAGAGCTCGCCGAGGAGGCCAGCAAGGCCGAGGCCATCGAGAAAGCCGACGAACTCCGCCGCTCACTGCTCTCGGCGGTCAGCCACGACCTGCGTACGCCGCTGGCCGCGGCCAAGGCCGCGGTGTCCAGCCTGCGCTCGGACGACATCGACTTCTCCGCCGAAGACACCGCCGAGCTGCTTGCCACGGTGGAGGAGTCCGTCGACCAGCTGACCGCGCTGGTGGACAATCTGCTCGATTCCTCGCGGCTGGCTGCGGGCGTGGTGCGGCCCGAACTCAAGCGGGTCTACCTCGAAGAGGCGGTCCAGCGCGCGCTGCTGTCCATCGGCCGCGGATCCACCGGGTTCGCCGCCTCGGGTCTGGACCGGGTGAAGGTCGACGTCGGCGACGGGGTGGCGCTGGCCGATGTCGGCCTGCTGGAACGGGTGCTGGCCAACCTCATCGACAACGCGCTGCGCTATGCCCCGGACAGCATGGTGCGCGTCAACGCCGGCCGGGTGGGTGACCGGATGCTGATCAACGTTGTCGACGAGGGTCCGGGCGTGCCCCAGGGCAACGAGGAGCAGCTGTTCGAGCCGTTCCAGCGACTCGGCGACCGGAACAACAAATACGGTGTGGGACTCGGCCTTTCGGTGGCGAAGGGATTCGTCGAGGCGATGGGCGGCAACATTTCGGCCACCGACACCCCGGGCGGGGGCCTGACCGTGATCGTCGACTTGGCCGCGCCACCGGGAGGCCGGTGAGTGAACAAGATCAAGGTGCTGGTGATCGACGACGAGCCACAGATCCTGCGCGCGCTGCGGATCAACCTGAGCGTGCGCGGCTACGAGGTGATCACCGCCGCGACCGGCGCCGCGGCACTGAAAGCCGCCGCCGAGCAACGTCCCGACGTCATCGTGCTCGACCTCGGGCTGCCCGACATGGACGGTATCGAGGTGCTCGGCGGCTTGCGCGGCTGGCTGAGCGCTCCGGTCATCGTGCTGTCGGCCCGCACCGATTCCGCCGAGAAGGTCGAGGCGCTCGACGCCGGAGCCGACGACTACGTCACCAAACCGTTCGGCATGGACGAGTTCCTGGCCCGGTTGCGCGCTGCCGTCCGCCGGGGTGCGGCAGCGTCGGAGACCGACGAGCCAGTAGTTGAAACCGACGCATTCACAGTCGATCTGGCCGCGAAGAAGGTCGTCAAGAACGGTGCGGAGGTGCACCTGACGCCCACCGAATGGGGCATGCTGGAGATGCTGGTGCGCAACCGCGGCAAGCTGGTCGGTCGCGAGGAGCTGCTCAAAGAGGTGTGGGGGCCGGCCTACGCCAAGGAGACCCATTACCTGCGGGTGTACCTGGCGCAACTGCGCCGCAAGCTGGAGGACGACCCGTCACATCCGCGCCACCTGCTGACCGAGGCCGGGATGGGCTACCGCTTCCAGCCGTGACCGGTTCGCGGCTGGCCCGAGTGGGCCAGCGTTGGCGCGGACGGCCCGGCTCGGACGCGAGTGCGGCGCAAATACTGGCGCCATGCACATCACCGTCGACTACGACCTCTGTGACGGGCACGGGCAGTGCCTGATGGCGGCACCGGAACTGTTCGACCTGCCCGACGGTGCCGACCAGGTGGTGGTGCTGGACGCCGATCCGCCTGAGTCCGAACGTGATCGCGCGATCAGGGCCGCCGCGATGTGCCCGGCGCTGGCGATCACTGTCAGCTGAGCCGCTCCGCGTCGGCCAGGTCGTCGAGCAACCGGAAGCGCCCGGCCATCGCGGCCGCGGCGATCCGGTTCGTCACGCCGAGCTTGTGTAGTAATGCGGCCACCATCCGCTTGGCGGTGCGTTCGGACACCAGCATCCGCGCCGCGATGTCGGCGGTCTCCATCCCGGTCGCCAGCAGCGTCCACAACCGCAGGTCCTGGTCGGACAGGGTGTCCAGCAGCGCCGAGGGGGCCGGCGGGTGTTGCTCAGCAGCGCGTGGAGCACCGCGCTGTCCACCACGCACAGCCCCTCGGCGATCGTCCACAGTGGCCCGGCCAGCGCCTCCGGGCGGGCCGTCTTCGGCAGGAACCCGTCGGCGCCGGCGCGCAGCGCCTCCTCGGCCAGAGTCAGGTCGTCGGTGCCGGACAGCGCCAGAATCCGGGTCCGCGGGTGGCGCGCCTTGACATGCCGGATCGCGGCGACCCCGCCCAGCGGCGGCATGGTCAGGTCGATGATCGCGACGTCGGCGTCGCAGCCGGCGACCAGATCGGCGGCCTCCTCGACGTATGTGGTCTGCCCACCCACGGTGAACAGCTCACCCCACTCCCTGGTGAGCAGCAGGGCCAACCCCTGCGCGAACAGCTCGTGGTCATCGACGATGACCACGACGATCTTGCTGCCCCCGACCCTGCCGCGCATTGCCGCGATGCTAGCCCCAACCCTATGGTCAGCCGGGTGAGACCGCTCGATCGCTTCACCGGTCCCGGCGCCGGTGACGGATACGCCATGGCCCGCATCGTGGTCGCCGTGCGGACCGTGGTGGTGCTGTCCATCGGTGTCGTCCTGCTGATCGGCCCGGCCTGGGTGCGCCACCATGCGCCGGTCACGTTCGCCGTACTCACCGGGGCGCTGCTGTACGCGGCCGCGATGCTGATGAATCCGCAGCTCGAAGTGCGGCGCACTCGCTATTCGTGGCTGGTCACCGCCTTCGATGCGGCATTCAGCCTGGCGATCATCGGCCTCACCGGCGGCGTGTACAGCCCGGTCGTGTCGGTTCTGATCCTGGTGATCGTCGCCTCGGCCGCCCGGCTGTCGTTCGCCGAGACTTTGGTGGTGGCGCTGCTGCTGGGGGTGGTCCTGCTGCCGGTGGCCCTGCGCCTCTCGCCGACCCCGCCGACCGGCATCCCGCCTGCGCTGCAGGCGGGTTGGTCGGCACTGTTCCTGGTGTTCGTCGCCGTCATCACCGCCGGCCTGTCGGCGCTGGCCGAACACGAGCATCGGTCCCGGCTCCGGGCGCTGGTGGAGGCCGAGGCCGAGCACGCCGCCGCCGAAGAGGAACGTGACCTGCGTGCCCGCCTGCTGCGGTCCTACCAGTCCCAGCAGGACGGCCTGCAGGTCCTGGTGCACGAGTTCCGCACGCCGATCACCTCACTCGAGGCGCTGATGGCGGCGCTCACGTCGTCGTCGATCTCCGGTCCGGACCTGCAGACCAGCCTGCAGCTGGCCGACCGGCACGTCCACCACCTCGCGGACATGATCGAGGCGCTCTCCGACGTCGCGCTGAGCCGCCGCCCCACGTTCTCCGCCGGCCGGGTCCGCCGGGTGGACGTCACCGATGTCGTCACCGCCGCGGCCGACGCGGCGGGCCTCACCGCGCCGCGGCTGCGGGTGGCGGCGACCGGCGAGCTGCGCTCGGTCGCCATCGACGCGCAGGGGCTGCGCCGGGTGCTGACCAACTTGTTGGAGAACGCCGCCCGGCACGGCCGCGGCGCCCCGGTCGATGTGACCTGTGCCCGCGACGGTGACGACCTGGTGATCGCGGTGCTCGACCGCGGACCGGGCATCCCGCAGGAGAGCCTGGGTGAACTGACCGCGAAGTACGTCAGTGTGGGCGGCCAGCGCGGCACCGCGGGCCTGGGTTTGTGGATCGTGCAGCAGATCGTCGAGGCGATGGGCGGCCGCGTCGACTTCGCGGCCCGCGAGGGCGGCGGGCTGGCCGTGACCTTCCGGACGCCGGTGCAGGCCTGACGCTGGCCCCCGCAGGCCACTGATTGGCACGCGCGCCGGTCCCGCGCGGCGGCGGCGCTGATGACCATGGGTGCGATGCCGACGTGACGCCGACCACACCTGCGCCCGCGGCTGTGACGAGAGGACGTCGATGACCGCCGCCAGCACCACCACCACCGGCAGAAGGCCGACTCGTACCGACATCGACCTGGGCGCCCGCAGCTTCTGGGCGCAGTCCCCCGAGGAGAAGGACGAGGCCTTCGCCGTATTGCGCCGGGAGACCCCGGTGCCGTGGAGCGGCCCGGCCGAATCCGACCTGCTGCCGCCCGAACTGAACCCGAGCGGCTACTGGTCGCTGACCAAGCTCGACGACATCCGGCAGGCCAGCCGCCACCCGGAGATCTTCTCCTCCGCCAAGGGCATCACGATGGAGGACTTCGCGCCCGAGGCCGTCGAGATCGCCCAGTCGTTCATCGCCATGGACGCCCCGCGGCACAGCCAACTGCGCGGTATCACCCTCGAGGCGTTCAAGCCGAAGAACATGCGTCGGCTCGAAGGCTGGATCCGCGGCCACGCCCGCGATCTGGTCACCGAGATGTCCGCCCTCGGCGAGGGCGACTTCGTCCAGCTGGTCTCGGTCAAATTGCCCGGCCGCATCTTCGGCAGTTTCTTCGGCCTGCCCGAGGGCGAGATCCGGGACAAGGCGGTCAACGCCGCCCAGCGCCTGCTCGGCTGGACCGACCCGAACATCCGCGGCGAGCAGAGCGAACTGGAGGTCTTCATGACCTCGGTGATGGACCTGCACGCGGTGGCCGCCGAGCTGATCCCCCAGCGCCGCGCCGACCCCGGTGAGGATCTGCTCACCTGGATGGTGCAGGCCGAATTCGACGGCAGGAAGATGACCGACGACGAGCTCAAGGCCTTCTTCGTCCTGCTGGCCGTCGCCTCCAACGACACCACCCGGCATGCCTCGGCCCACGCGATCTACTCCTTCTCCAAGTTCCCCGACCAGAAGGCCAAGCTGATTGAGGACATCCCCGGCCGCATCGACACCGCCGTCGAGGAGGTATTGCGGTGGGCCTCACCACTGCTGCACATGCGCCGCACCGCGACCCAGGACGTCACCGTCCGGGACGCCCACATCAAGGCCGGTGACAAGGTGGTGCTCTGGTACTACTCGGGCAACCGCGACGAAGACGTATTCGCCGATCCCCACACCTTCGACATCATGCGGAACCCCAACCCGCACATCGCATTCGGCGGTGGCGGACCACACTTCTGCCTCGGCGCCGCGCTGGCCCGCACCATGCTCAGGACCCTGCTGACCGAGGTCTACACCCGCATCCCGGACATCTGCGCGCCCGAGCCCGACTTCCAGCTCGCCAACTTCATCAACGGCATCAACAGCCTGCCCGCCACCTGGACACCCGAGAAGCCCTGAGAAACAGCTCTGAGAAACAAGGAGACCGACACGTGAAGACGAAAGCCGCAGTGCTGTGGGGTTTGCACCAGAAGTGGGAGGTCGAGGAGGTCGAGCTCGACGGGCCCAAGCACGGTGAGGTGATGGTCAAACTGACCGCCAGCGGACTGTGCCATTCCGACGACCACCTGATCACCGGCGACATGCCGATGCAACTGCCGGTGGTCGGCGGCCACGAGGGCGCCGGTGTCGTCGTCGAGGTCGGGCCCGGGGTGACCGACGTGGCCGAGGGCGACCCCGTCGTCCTGAGCTTCATCCCCGCCTGTGGACGTTGTGAACCGTGCGCGCGCGGTATGAGCAATCTGTGCGTACTGGGTGCCGCAATCATCGCCGGCCCGCAGCTGGACGGCACCTTCCGGTTCCACGCCAGAGGGCAGGGCCTGGGCCAGATGTGTGTGCTGGGAACGTTTTCGGAATACACCGTGGTTCCGATTTCCTCGGTGGTCAAGGTCGACCCGTCGACCGCACTGGACACCGCCGCGCTGGTCGGCTGCGGTGTCACCACCGGTTACGGCAGCGCCGTGCGCACCGGAGAGACCCGCGACGGTGACGCCGTCGTGGTGATGGGTGTCGGCGGCATCGGAATCAACGCGGTGCAGGGCGCGCGCATCGCCGGGGCTCGGGTGGTGATGGCCCTCGACCCGGTCGAATACAAGCGCACCCGCGCCGTGGAGTTCGGCGCCACCCACACCGCCGCCACCGTGGCGGAAGCGCAGGCCCTGATCACCGACATCACCCGAGGCGCGATGGCCGACGTGTGCGTGGTCAGCACCGACGTGGCCGAGGGCCGGTATGTGGCGCAAGCCCTGAGCCTGGTCGGCAAGCGCGGCCGAGTGGTGATGACGGCCATCCCCCACCCGGCCGACATGGCCGTGGACATGTCGCTGTTCGACCTCACGCTGTACGAAAAGCAGTTGCGCGGATCGCTTTTCGGCTCGTCAAGTCCACGGCGCGACATTCCCCGGTTGCTCGAGTTGCACAGCACCGGTCAACTGAAGCTCGACGAACTCGTCACCCGGGAATACTGCCTGGAAGAGATCAACCAGGGCTACGCCGACATGCACGCCGGCATCAACCTGCGTGGGCTCATCCGGTTCTGAAACGCCCACATATGCGTCATCGGCGATCTATCGTGGGATCGTCCCGTCGGCAGCAAAGGAGCTGATCTGACATGCACGATCTCAAACACACCGGTGGCTGCACCTGTCGCTGCAACGCCTGCGACGGCGGCCACCACTGCCACAACATCGGCAGCGGCTGCCGGGTCAAGCCCTGAGGCTAAGACGCCGTAACCTCGGGGGTTGACCGCCTACCTGCGCGGGTATGCAAAACCGCATGGAGACGGCCCAATCCGGCAGGCTCCGGCGCCCCCGAGTCGGCCTGCTGGCGGTACAGGGAGCGGCGGTGCTGGTGGCCGCCGCGTTCCTGGTTCTTGCGATCGCCGGGTTCATCCCCGGCCTCACCACCGGCCTGGATCGACTGCACTGGTTCGGCCAGCACTCCCAAGCCGCCCTGTTCGGGACGTTCACGGTCTCGGTGGTGCACAACCTGCTGCACCTGGCGTTCGGTGTGGTCGGTCTGCTGCTGGCGACCACTTTCGCCCGTGCCCGCGCCTACCTGATCGTCGGCGGCTTCCTGTACCTCGGGCTGTGGATCTACGGCTTGCTCATCGATCTGGGCGGTCCGCGAAATGTGTTGCCGCTCAACGATGCCGACAACTGGCTGAACTTCTCCATCGGTCTGGTCATGGTGCTGCTGGGGGTGACCCTGGCCGGCAGCCGGATCCCCACCGGAGCCGACGGGGAACCCCTCATCGATCCGGAGTGACCCCGGTTCAGGCGCTCACGCGATCGACAGGGCGATGCCGTCCAGAATGTCGTGCTCGCTGACGACGAGTTCACCGATCCCGGCCCGCTGCCCCAACGCGGAAGCCAGTTCCTGGACCACGATCGCCCCGCCTCCGATCACGTCGACCCGCCCCTCGTGCATCGGCCCCAACGCGGCGCGCTGTTTGCGAGTCATGCCGATCAACTGGTCGCAGACCGCCAGCAGGTCGTCGAAGGACACCCGGGACAGGTGGATGGCGTCAGGGTCGTAGATGGTCAGGCGCTGAGCCAGCGCGGCGATGGTGGTGAACGTCCCCGCCACCCCCACCCAGGTCTTCGCCTGATCCACCGGCACCACCCGCAGCGCCTCGCCGAGACGCTCGCGTACCACCTCGCGCGCGGCGGCCACCTCCGCGGCCGTCGGCGGATCGGAATGCAGGCACCGTTCGGTCAGCCGGACGCAGCCGATGTCCGCGGAAAAACTGGCCTGCACGCCGCCACCGGCCGAGTCGCTGCCCAGCACCACCTCGGTCGAGCCGCCACCGAGATCGACGACAACGAAAGGTGCTGCAGCGGAATCCAGTTCACCGACAGCGCCAGTGAACGACAGTTCGGCTTCCTCCTCGCCGGTGATCACCTCGGCAACCGCCCCGGGCACCACCGGACCGAGGACCTCGGCGGTCATCGCGAAGAAGACGTCTTTGTTGGACGCGTCGCGGGTCGCCGAGGTCGCGACCATGCGTACCTTGCCGACGCCAAACCGTTGCAGCAGTGCGGCGTAGTCGACCAGCGCCGCGCGGGTGCGGGCCAGCGCCTCGGGGGCGAACTGCCCGGTGGCGTCGACCCCCTGACCCAGCCGCACGATCCGCATCTCACGGTGCACATCGTGCAGGCGCGCCGCCGGCCCCTGCGACACGTCGGCGATCAGCAACCGGATCGAGTTGGTCCCGCAGTCGATGGCACCCACCCGGTTCGCCACCACGTCCTGGTCGGGGTTCACGTCCAGTCCTCCTTCGCCAGAATTCCGGCCATCCCCGGCTCCTGGGCCAGGATCGCCAATGCCTCGTCACCGAACGGGTTGACCCCGCGGCCCTTGGCCAGGGCATGGGCGATCAGCACGTGCAGGCACTTGACCCGGTCCGGCATGCCGCCGCCGGAGAAGGTCGTGCCGAGCGGCTCGATCGCGTCACGCTCGGCCAAATAGGACTCGTGCGCCCGCCGGTAGGCGTCGGCCAGCTCCGGATCCTGGTGCAGCCGTTCACCCATCCGGCGCATCAGCCCGTCGGACTCGAGCCGGCTAGCAGCCGCGGTCAACACCGGGTGGGTCAGATAGAACAGCGTCGGGAACGGGGTGCCGTCGGGCAGGCGCGGCGCGGTCTTCACCACGGCCGGTTCACCGTTGGGACAGCGATAGGCGATCTCCAGGACACCGCGCGGCTCGCGTCCCAACTGCCGCGCCACCGCGTCCAGATCGGCGGGATCAACCACCGGGGGCCGGCGGGGGAACCGGAACGGGTTCCGGTGGGGGCGGCACGGGCAGGGCGGGGTTGTTCGGATCGGCCGGGGCTCCCGCCGGCGGCCCGTGCGGGGTGTCGGCGATGGTGTGCCACAGCGAGGTGTACCACGGGTCGGTGTTGTGCACCGCCTGCGCCTGCGGACCGGTGTCGGGTGCCGCGGCCGCCCCCGGCGGCAGCTGCACCTGGTAGGGGATGTCGCCGGGCATCACGAACCCCAGCCGCTCCCGCGCCTGCGCGGCGATGTACACCGGGTCGGCCAGCTTCGCCTTCTGCGACTCCAGGTCGGCGATCTGCTGGCGCAGCGCCGACTCGGTGGCGGCGAGCTGCTTCATCTCGGTGCGCTGCGCGAAGTAGGTCCGCACCGGCCCGGCGATGGTCAACGTCAACACGCACACCACGGCCGCCAGGATGGCCGCCCGGCGAGCGGTGAAACCGAGTCGCTGTTCACTGTGGTGCTCCACCGACGCCGCGATCGCCCGCCGGATGGGCTCGGTGACGCTGACCGGCTCGGCGACCGCCCGGGTCTCGGCGGGTCGCGGCTTGGTCACCGGTGCCGGACGCGAGCGGGCCCGCCCCGACGCGCCCGGCCGGGAGGCCGGTGTGCGTCGCTTCGGGTCGGGCCGCTTGCTTTCCGCCACAGTGTGTTTGACGCCTACTCCGGAACGACGAAGCGCGGGAACGCCAGATCGCCCGCGTAGCGCGCGGCATCGCCCAGCGCCTCCTCGATACGCAGCAGCTGGTTGTACTTGGCCACCCGCTCGCTGCGGGCCGGAGCGCCGGTCTTGATCTGCCCACTGCCGACGGCGACCGCCAGATCGGCGATGGTGGTGTCCTCGGTCTCGCCGCTGCGGTGGCTCATCATCGTGCGGTAGCCGCTGTTGTGGGCCAGCGCGACGGCGTCGAGGGTCTCGGTGAGCGTGCCGATCTGGTTGACCTTGACCAGCAGCGCGTTGGCCGCCCCGCGCTCGATACCTTCCTCGAGCCGCTCGGGGTTGGTGACGAACAGGTCGTCGCCGACGATCTGCACGCGGTCGCCGATCGCGGTGGTCACCTCGACCCAGCCGTCCCAGTCGTCTTCGGACAGCGGATCCTCGATCGACACCAGCGGGTAGGCGTCCAGCAGCTCGGCGTAGAACTGGCCCATCTGCTCGGCGCTGCGGGTCGCCTTTTCGAAGGCGTAACCCGTTCCCGCCGTGTAGAACTCGGTGGCCGCGACGTCGAGGGCCAGTGCCACATCGGTGCCGAGCTTGAGGCCGGCGCCCTCGATGGCCGAGCCGATCAGGTCCAGCGCGGCCTTGGTGCCCGGCAGATCCGGAGCGAAACCGCCCTCGTCACCCAGGCCGGTCGACAGGCCCTGCTTCTTGAGCACCGACTTCAGCGAGTGGTACACCTCGGCGCCCCAGCGCAGTGCCTCTTTGAAGCTCGGCGCCCCGATCGGGGCGATCATGAATTCTTGCACGTCGACGCCGGTGTCGGCGTGTGCGCCGCCGTTGATGATGTTCATCATCGGCACGGGCAGGATGTGGGCGTTCGGCCCGCCCAGGTACCGGAAGAGGGGGAGGGCGGCCGAATCCGCGGCGGCCTTGGCCACCGCCAGCGAGACGCCCAGGATGGCGTTGGCACCCAGCCGCGACTTGTCCGGGGTGCCGTCGAGGTCGAGCAGCGCCTGGTCGACCAGCCGCTGGTCATCGGCGGACAACCCGATGACGGCGGGAGCGATCTCGTCGAGGACCGCCTCGACGGCCTTCTCCACACCCTTCCCGCCGTAGCGGGCCGCGCCGTCGCGCAGCTCGACGGCCTCGTGCTCGCCGGTGGAGGCGCCGGACGGGACGGCGGCGCGCGCGAACGTGCCGTCGATCAGGGCCACTTCGACCTCAACGGTCGGATTGCCGCGGGAGTCGAGGATCTCGCGGGCCGCAACCTGCTCGATGATGGGCACTGGTGTCTCCTTGCGTCGTGGTGTGCGACGAACGTCCTCGTCCGGTGACGGGCTGATCGCCCGCTGACCGGTCATAGCCTAGATGGTCGGGGTGGCCTCGGCGGGCTGGCACGCGTCCCGCGGTCCGGTCGGGTTCTACAGCGTGTGCCCTTCGGCGTATGCGGTGGCCCAGTCCCGCACGGTGCGGGCGTACTGGTCGGAGTGGTTGTAGGCGTGCAGGGCGTTCATCCACCCGCGCGGGGTGGCCAGGTCCTTCCCACGGAAGCACAGGTACCCGGCCGCCGAGAGCGCGGCGTCGTCGAAGTTGTCCGGGCTGATCACGCCGTCGTTGTTGGCGTCGACACCGTAGAGCCGCCAGGTCTCCGGGATGAACTGCATGGGGCCCATGGCCCGGACGTAGACCGGCTCGTCGCCGTCCAGCGACTGCTCGCTGTCGATGATCTCCAGGTTGCCGTTGGTGCCGTCGAGGTGCACCCCGCGAATCGGCGGGCTGACGTCGCCGTTGCGCGCGATCGTCGCGCCGCGATAGGTGCCGTGATGGCTTTCCACCATGCCGATGCCGGCCAGCGTGGTCCAGGCCAGATGGCAGTTGGGGTTCTCCACTTCGGCCACCCGTGCGGCGTAGGCGTACGCCTCGAGCGCCTGGATCGGGATGCCCAGTTGCGGCGCCCGCTGCGCGGCCCACTCGTGCAGCTGGTCGGCCGGCCGGCCCTTGGCATGGGTGTCGATGGCGGGCACCGGATCACCAGGCGGGGGCGGCACGCCCTCGGGGATCGGTGTGGCCAGCTGCCAGGAACAGCTCGATGCCAGCAGCATGGCGGCCGCCGCAATCACGACGACAGCGCGCAGCCAACGCGTTGACGACACAGGACTCCTACAAACCCACTCACGTCGTTTCATCGTCCCACGGGTTGGGTGCCATTAGTCCCTACCAGCGGTGCCGAAGGTCGGTAATTCGGTTACCTGGCGTCTGTTAAGGTGAGCCGAACCTTGGTTTGGTTAGCCTTGGTTACCTGGCATTTCCCTGGAAGAAGGACGCGCCGATGACCGACATCGCGGACATCACCGTGCAGGTCTCCGAGCACCTCGCAGCGGCCGAGCCGGCGGGCATCCACACCACCCTGAGCGCGGCGGCCCCCACCATCACCGCACAGCTCTTCGGCAGCGGGCTGATCGGTCTGCGGGAGGGTCTGGAGGCCGGGATCGTCGTCATGGTCCTGGTCGCGTTCCTGGTGAAATCGGACCGTCGCGATGCCCTGAAATGGGTGTGGCTCGGTGTCGGGGCCGCGGTGCTGATGACCGTCGGCGTGTTCCTCACCATCCAGTACGGCACCTACACCGTCAAGGACCTGGCCGCCGAGGCCATCGCCGGCGTGGCCTCCCTGGTGGCGGTCGCGATCGTCACCTCGATGGTGCTCTGGATGCGCAAGGCATCCGCCGGCCTGTCCGGCGAGTTGCGCGCCGGGATGTCCAAGGCGCTGGAAACCGGTGCCCTGGCCGTGTTCATGCTGTCGTTCCTGGCGGTGGGCCGCGAAGGGTTCGAGACGGCACTGTTCATGGTCGGCTACGCCGAGGCCGAAACCGCCTGGCCGCTGCTGGGGCTGCTGATCGGTGTGCTGCTGGCCGCCGCCATCGCCTGGGGCATGTACGCCGGCGCCGTGCGGATCAACCTCGCCAAGTTCTTCAAGTACACCGGAGCGTTCCTGATCCTGGTCGCCGCGGGCATCCTGTCCTACGGCATCGGCGCGTTGCAGACCGTCGGCTGGCTGCCCGGTCTCGGCTCCAAGGCCTTCGACATCAGCACCGGGTTCAACTGGTCGGCCTGGTACGGCGAGATCATCCAGGGCGTCTTCAACATCACCCCCACCCCCACGGTGCTTCAGCTCATCTGCTGGCTGGCCTACCTGGCCGTCGTGCTCACCGTCTTCCTGCGGCCCACCCGCCCGGCGACAGCGCCCCCGCCGCCGGCCCCGGCCGCCCAGTCTCCCGCCGAAAACCCCCTCTCCCCGAAAGGTCCACCAAGTGACGCTCCCCGTCGGCATCAAGACACCCACCGTGGCCGTAGCCGCCATCCTGGCCGGTGTTTCGCTGGCCAGTTGCACCGCCAAGGAAACCAAGTCCGCGGACTCGGGCAGCAACGCACCCGCCGAGATCACCGTCGACGCCTCCGACACCGAGTGCAAGCTGTCCGGCACACAGGCGGCGACCGGCCCGAGCACCTTCGTGATCAGCAACAGCGGGACGAAGGTCACGGAGTTCTACGTCTACGGCGAGGGCGAGCGGGTGATGGGCGAGGTCGAGAACATCTCCCCCGGACTGCAACGCAAGCTGGTCGTGCAGCTGGCCGAGCCCGGCACCTACCAGACGGCGTGCAAGCCGGGGATGATCGGCGACGGCATCCGGGGCGACTTCGTGGTGACCGGCAACGCGGTGCCGGTCGACACCGAGGGCAAGTTCAAGGAAGCCGCCGACAGCTACAAGCGCTACGTCAACAGCCAGACCGACGCCCTGGTGCCGGCCACCGAGGCGTTCGTGGCCGCGATCAAGGCCGGTGACGTCGCCAAGGCCAAGGCGCTGTACCCGACCACCCGCACCTACTACGAGCGCATCGAGCCGGTGGCCGAATCGTTCCCCGACGATCTGGACCCGCGCATCGACCTGCGCGAGGCCGACCTGGAGCCCGGCCAGAAGTGGACCGGATTCCACCGGCTGGAGAAGGACCTGTGGGTGACCGGCCTGCAGCCCGACACCAACGCGGTCGCCGACCAGCTGGTGGCCGACGTCAAGGAGCTCAACGACGGCGTCAAGGCCCCGGGCTGGACCATCGACTCGACCCAGATCGCCGGTGGCGCACAGGGTCTGCTCGACGAGGTCGCGGCCAGCAAGATCAGCGGCGAAGAAGACATCTTCAGCCACACCGACCTGTGGGACTTCCAGGCCAACGTCGACGGTTCGCAGACCGCGGTGGCCTCGGTCCGCCCGATCCTCGACGAGCGCGACGCCGACCTGGGCAAGCGGGTCGACAAGGGATTCGCCAACGTCGAAGCGCTGCTGGCCAAGTACCGCCAGGGCGACGGATTCGTGCTCTACGACACCGTCACCGAGCCGCAGCGTCAGGAACTCTCCCGCGCCATCGACGCGCTGGGCAAGGACGTGAGCCAGGTGCAGGGTGTCATCGCTCCCCAGTAGTCCCGAACCCACCCAGACCGAGTCTGCCCAGCGGCACGGCCTGTCCCGGCGCAAGCTGTTCGGCGCCGCGGGTGTCACCGCCGCGGTGGTCGGCGCGGCCGGCGCGGGTGCGCTGGCCGGGCGGGCCTCCGCGGCCGACACCGCAACCGGCGGACTGGACAAACCGGTCCCGTTCCGCGGCGAGCACCAGGCCGGCATCGTCACCCCGGCCCAAGACCGGATGCACTTCGCGACCTTCGACGTCACGACGGACTCCCGGGCCGACCTGGTCGCCATGCTCAAGGAATGGACGGGCATGGCCGAGCGGATGACCGCCGGCGAGGAAGCCGTCCACGACGGCGCCATCGGTCTCAATCCCTATGCCCCGCCGTCAGATACCGGTGAGGCGCTGGGATTACCGCCGTCCCAGCTGACCCTGACCATCGGGTTCGGGCCGTCGTTGTTCGTCAAGGACGGCAAGGACCGGTTCGGGATCGCCAACCAGAAGCCACCCCTGCTGGAGAACCTGCCCAAGTTCCCCAACGAGACGATGGACCCGGCCCGCTGCGGTGGCGACATCGTGGTGCAGGCCTGCGCCAACGACCCCCAGGTGGCGGTGCACGCCATCCGCAACCTGGCCCGGGTGGGCTTCGGCACCGTCGCGGTCCGCTACTCCCAGTTGGGATTCGGCCGCACCTCCTCGACCACCCGGGAACAGGCCACACCGCGAAACCTGTTCGGCTTCAAGGACGGCACCGCCAATATCAAGGCCGAGGACACCGACACCCTCAACCAGCAGGTCTGGGTGGCCAAGGGAGACGGGCCGGACTGGATGACCGGCGGCAGCTACCTGATCAGCCGCCGTATCCGGATGCGGATCGAGTCCTGGGATCGCACCACGCTTCTCGAACAGGAGCGGGTGATCGGCAGGCAGAAGGGCAGCGGCGCGCCCAACGGGCTCAAGCAGGAGTTCGAGGAACTCAACTTCGACATCGTCGACGACAAGAACGAGCCGCTGATCGATCGCGACGCCCACGTGCGGCTGGCCTCCGCCCAGCATCTGGGCGGTATCCAGATCCTGCGCCGCGGTTACAACTTCACCGACGGCTCCGACGGTTTCGGGCATCTGGACGCGGGCCTGTTCTTCATCGCGTTCGTCCGCAACCCGGCGACCCAGTTCATCCCGATGCAGATGGAGCTGGCCCGCCGAGATGCGCTCAACGAGTACATCACCCACACCGGCAGTGCGATCTTCGCCGTCCCGCCGGGGCTGCGCGACGGCGACTACTGGGGTTCGACGCTGTTCGGCTGAGCCGCGGTGGTCGGCCTCGACGGCTACCCCTCGTCGGCGTCGATCAGCTCCCCGTCCTCGGTGGTGATCTCGGGCACCTCGAGCTCCTCACCGGCACGCACGATCGCGACGTCCTCGAGCAGGTCGTCGTCGCCGGTCACCATGTCGGGAACCAGCGGCAGCTCCAGCGGCGCGTCGGCCCGCACCGGCCAGTGTCGACGCCACTCGTCAGCGCCGACCACACCGAGCGGCCCGGCCGCATCGAGCTCGCTCGGGGCATCGCTGTGCCGCCGGGCGGCCGCCACGGCACGCTCGACCAGCCGCACGGTGTCCATGAATTCCAGGACCTCGGTGCGCAGTTCGTTCTCGGCGTCCTTCTCGGCGTGCACCGTCACCGACGTGATCGACGGCGGAATCAGGTCCTCGGGCAGGTTGGCGTTACGCACCCGGGCGATCACCTTCTGCGCCAACGCAAGAGCCGGCTGTGCGGTCGGGATGTCGTCGACGCAGGACGTGCGGCCGCCTTTGCCGATGTTTTCCAGAGCCTTGCGCTGCTCCCACTGGGCGAGCTGGTCTTCCAGCGAGATCGACTCCCCGGCCAGCACGGCGGGCACCCGGTTGCCCAGCTTGCGCACCAGCGCGTCGGCCACATCGTCGATGGAGAACGGATGCGCCAGCGCCTCTTGGGCGATACGAGCGTGAAAAAGAACCTGCAGCAACACATCCCCGAGCTCGTCGCGCAGTTCCTCGGCATTGCCACCGCGCACCGCATCGAACAACTCATAGGTCTCTTCGAGCAGATAGCGCCGCAGCGAGTCGTGCGTCTGCTCGCTCTCCCACGGCCCGGCGGTGCGCAGCTTGTCCATCACCGCCACCGCGTCGACCAACCGCTCGCCCGGCTGCGGGTCGGGCACGGCGATCAGCCGCTCCCCGCCGGCCAGTCGGGCCCGCACCTCGGGGTGGTCACGGTCGGTCGACAGCAGAACCGGCGCGCGCCTCTCCGTGTCGCCGGTGAGCACCGGCCGCGCCGACGGCAGCGACCACGGGACCTTGACCGGCATCTCCTCGGTGTATTGGACATCACCACCGAGCAGTTCCACCGCCTCGACCGGCACCAGCGAGGGGCGGCGCGGGTCGAGCAGGATGACGGTCATCGCTGCCCCTTCGGCGAACCAGCCGGTGTGAACGTGGTGATGTCGAGCTCGCCCTGCGGACGCCCGTCCAGTGCGAGAAGCAGGTCGGCGGCCATCTGCACCAATTCGAGATCACGGATCCGCGGAGCGCCCACCCCGCCGCCCGACCGTGGGATCGGCACCTGCACCGTCGACGTCGTCGCCCGATACGCCGCGCCGGGATAGACCCGCTTGAGGCGCAACTGGGCGGAGTCGGGCAACGTCAGCGGCGACACGCGAAGCGTTGTGGCAGAACCACTTCCCGTCGCAGCCAGCTCCGTCACACCGTAGCGACGGCAGACCAGCCGCAGCCGTGCCACCGCCACCAGCCGCTGCGCGGGCTCGGGTAGCGGTCCGTAGCGGTCGGTCAACTCTTCGATGACCGCGTTCACCGCGGCGTCGTCGGTGGCCGCGGCCAGTCGGCGGTAGGCCTCCAGCCGCAACCGGTCACTGCCGATGTAGTCCGGCGGCAGGTGCGCGTCGACGGGCAGGTCGATGCGGACGTCCTTGGGCTCTTCGGCAGTGGTGACCGTCTTGCCGTCGGCCGCGGCTCGATACGCCTCGACGGCCTCCCCCACCAGCCGCACATACAGATCGAAACCCACCCCCGCGACGTGACCGGACTGTTCGGCGCCCAGCACATTGCCGGCGCCACGAATCTCCAAGTCCTTCAACGCGACTGCCATCCCGGCGCCCAGCTCGTTGTTCTGCGCGATGGTGGCCAGTCGGTCATAGGCGGTTTCGGTGAGCGGCATCTCCTTGGGATACAGGAAGTAGGCGTACCCGCGTTCGCGGCTGCGGCCCACTCGCCCGCGCAGCTGGTGCAGCTGCGACAGGCCGAAGGTGTCGGCGCGTTCGACGATCAGCGTGTTGGCGTTGGAGATGTCCAAGCCGGTCTCGACGATGGTGGTGCACACCAGGATGTCGTATTCGCGGTTCCAGAAGCCTTCCACGGTGCGCTCGAGTTGTTCCTCGGGCATCTGCCCGTGCGCGACCACCACCCGCGCCTCGGGCACCAACTGGCGCACCCGCGCGGCGGCGGAATCGATACTGCTGACCCGGTTGTGGATGTAGAACACCTGCCCGTCACGCAGCAGTTCGCGGCGCAGCGCGGCGGCGACCTGCTTGTCGTCGTGCGGGCCGACGTAGGTCAGCACCGGGTAGCGCTCCTCGGGCGGGGTGAGGATCGTCGACATCTCCCGGATGCCGGCCAGACTCATCTCCAAAGTGCGCGGGATCGGCGTGGCACTCATGGTCAGGACGTCGACGTGGCTGCGCAGACTCTTGATGTGCTCCTTGTGCTCGACGCCGAACCGCTGCTCCTCGTCGACGATCACCAGGCCGAGGTCCTTCCACCGCACCCCGGTCTGCAGCAGCCGGTGGGTGCCGATGACGATGTCGACGCTGCCGTCGGCCATCCCCTCGATGACCGCACGCGACTCCGCCGGATCGGTGAACCGGGACAAGCCCTTCACGGTCACCGGGAAACCGGCCATCCGGGCGGTGAAAGTCTGCAGATGCTGGTCGGCCAGCAAGGTGGTGGGCACCAGGACCGCCACCTGCTTGCCGTCCTGGACGGCCTTGAACGCCGCCCGCACCGCAATCTCGGTCTTGCCGTAGCCGACGTCGCCGCAGATCACCCGGTCCATCGGAACCGGTTTCTCCATATCGGATTTGACCTCTTGGATGGCCGTCAGCTGGTCGATGGTTTCGGTGAAACCGAACGCATCCTCCATCTCGGCCTGCCACGGGGTGTCCCGGGCGAACGCATGCCCCGGTGCCGCCTGCCGCTTGGCGTAGAGGGCAACCAACTCACTGGCGATCTCACGAACAGCCTTGCGCGCCTTGGTTTTCGTGTTGGTCCAGTCACTTCCGCCGAGCCGGCTCAGACTGGGTTCCTGGCCGCCCACGTACCGCGAGAGCTGATCCAGGGAGTCCATCGGCACGAAGAGCTTGTCGGCACCCTGGCCTCGTTTGCTCGACGCGTACTCCAGCACCAGGTACTCGCGGCGCGCGCCGCCCACGGTGCGCTCCACCATCTCGACGAACTTGCCGATTCCATGCTGGTCGTGGACCACCAGATCGCCGGCGGTCAGGGCCAGCGGGTCGACGGTGTTGCGGCGTTTGGCGGCCAGCCTCCTGCCTTCGGTGGCGCTCACCCGGTTACCGGTGAGGTCGGTCTCGGTGATCACCACGAGGTTGGCCCCAGGCACCACGATGCCGTCGTGCAGCGGTCCCTTGAGCACGCCGACCACCCCCTGCTTGGGGGCTTGACCGGGTTCGAGCATCCCGGCCGGGATGTCCCGCTCGCCGAGCTGCTCGACCACTCGGTGGGCGGTACCCGTGCCAGGAGCGACGACGACGCCGTAACCGCCGGTCAGGACGTGGGCGCGCAGCATCGCGAAGATCTCGTCGACGGTGCTCTGCTGGCCCCGCGCCGACGGTGCGGGTCGAACGTCGAGCTCGACGGCGTGCTCGCCGGCCAGCTGGCTCAGCGTCCACCATGGGTGGTTGCCCGCGGTGGCGGCGGCCCGCACCTCGGCGAGCTCACGGAAACCCGATCCACCGAGTTGTTCGACGTCGATCGGGGCGTCACCGCCGATCGCCGCCACCGACCACGACGCTTCCAGGAACTCCCGACCCGTCTTGATCAGGTCGGCGGCCCGGGTGCGCACCTTCTCCGGGTCGCACACCAGCAGCGGGGTGCCGTCCGGCAGGTGGTCGGTCAGCAAGGTCAGCTCGTCGGGCCGCAGCACCGGCTGCAACGCCTCCATGCCGTCGACCGGGATGCCCTCGGCGATCTTGGCCAGCATCTCCCCGACGCTGCCGGTGACGTGGTTGTCGTCGGCCGGCCGGGTCGCGGTGAGCTTGGCGGCCCGGGCCCGCACGTCGTCGGTGATCAGCAGTTCGCGGCACGGCACGGCCACCACCGCGTCGACGTCGATCTCGGGAATCGACCGCTGGTCGGCGACCGCGAACATCCGCATCTCGCTGACCTCGTCACCCCAGAACTCCACCCGCACCGGGTGCTCGGCGGTCGGCGGGAAAAGGTCGAGGATGCCACCGCGGACGGCGAACTCGCCGCGCTTGCCGACCATGTCCACCCGGGTGTAGGCCAGCTCGACGAGCCGGGTCACCAGGTCGTCGAAGTCGAGTTCCGCGCCGATCTGCAGAATCACCGGCTCCAGGCTGGCCACATCGGGGGCCATCGGCTGCAGCAGGGAACGCACCGTGGTGACCACCACCCGCAGCGGTGGCCCCAGCCGGGAGTCCTCGGGGTGAGCGAGCCGGCGCAGCAGCATGAGCCGGGCACCGACGGTGTCCACCCCGGGCGACAGCCGCTCATGCGGCAGCGTCTCCCACGACGGGAACATCGCCGCGGAGTCACCGTAGACTCCGCGCAACTCCGCGGTGAGATCGTCGGCCTCGCGCCCCGTCGCGGTCACCACCAGCAGCGGACCGTCGGACACCAGTGCGCAGGCGGCATACAGCTGCGCGCTGGCCGGGCCGTAGAGCGCCAGCTCGCTGGGACGCTCGCCGGCACGCGTCGCCAGTTCGGCGAAAGTCGGGGCGGTCAGCGCCAGGTCAACCAGCCCCGCTAACGGGGTCTGGACATGGTGGTGCCCCGGTGCGGTCATGGTGACATCCATTCTAGGCAGCACTGCCGAACACGTTGCGGTGGGCCGCGATTCGCCCGGGTGCACGGTCAGACCACAGTGACGCCCGACACTCGGCCGGCTACTCGCCGCCCAGCTGGGGGTCGGCCTCGAGATGAGTCAGCCCGTTCCACATCAGATTCACCAGGTGGGCGGCCACCACCTCCTTGCGGGGCTCCCGGGTGTCCAGCCACCACTGGGCGGTCATCGACACCGAGCCCACCAGGGCCTGGCCGTACAACGGGGCCAGTTCGGGATCCAGACCGCGGCGGGCGAAGTCGCCGGCCAGGATCGAGGAGACCTGGCCCACCGCGTCGTTGAGCAGGCTGGAATACGTCCCGGTGCTGATCGCCGCCGGCGAATCCCGAATCAGGATGCGGAAGCCGTCGGTGCGCTCCTCGACGTACGTCAGCAACGCCAGCGCCACCCGCTCGACCCGGACCCGGGAACGGTTGTTGGTCAGCGAGGAGGTGATGCCGTCGAGCAGGGCCGACATCTCCCGGTCGACGACCACCGCATAGAGGCCCTCTTTACCGCCGAAATGCTCGTAGACCACCGGTTTGGAGACGTTGGCCCGCTGGGCGATCTCCTCGATCGAAGTCCCCTCGTAGCCGCGCTCGGCAAACAGGGTGCGGGCGACGTCGATCAGCTGGCGACGGCGCTCGGTGCCGGTCATCCGGGCGCGTGGCGGCCGCGGCTCCTTCTCCGGTGCGGCCACTGTCCACCTTTCCCGGGTCGCTGCGCTCCTGCCCTCCGGAAGACCTTTCCCGAGTCGCTGCGCTCCTGCCCTCCGAGCGAGCCTATCGGCTTGCACTAGAGTCTCAGGCGGACATTTCGGCCAATCCGTCGTGGTGTAATCGGCAGCACCTCTGATTTTGGTTCAGATAGTTCAGGTTCGAGTCCTGGCGACGGAGCTCTTGGAGACGCAGGTGAGCACAAACACCGAGGCGGCGGTGCTGGTCATCGCCGCGGGAGCGGGCACCCGCATGCGCTCCGACACCCCCAAAGTGCTGCACACCCTCGGTGGCCGCAGCATGCTCGCCCACACCCTGCACGCGGTGACCGCGGTGGCGCCCGAACATCTGGTCGTCGTGCTGGGCAAAGACCGGGAGCGCATCGCGCCCGTCGTCGCGCAGCTCGCCGAGGACCTGAACCGCCGCATCGAGGTGGCGGTTCAGGAACAGCAGCTGGGGACCGGCCACGCAACACTGTGCGGGCTGTCCGGGCTGCCCGACGACTTCACCGGCACCGTCGTCGTGACCGCGGGTGATGTGCCGCTGCTGGACGCCGGCACCCTCACCGATCTGATCGACACCCATCGCGCCGGGCAGGCTGCGGCCACCATCCTGACCACGACCGTGCCGGACGCGACCGGCTACGGCCGCATCCTGCGCACCCAGGACGGCGAGGTCATCGCGATCGTCGAGGAGGCCGACGCCACGCCGCAGCAGCGGGCGATTCGCGAGGTCAACGCCGGCGTCTACGCCTTCGACATCACCGAGCTGCGCTCGGCGCTGAGCCGGCTGTCGTCCGACAACGCCCAGCACGAGCTGTACCTGACCGACGTCATCTCGATCGTGCGGGCTGACGGCCGGATCGTGCACGCCACCCACATCGACGACCATGCCCTGGTCGCCGGCGTCAACAACCGGGTGCAGCTCTCCGAGCTGGCCCGCGAACTCAACCAGCGCGTGGTGGCCGCCCATCAACGTGCCGGGGTCACCATCGTCGACCCCTGGACCACCTGGATCGACGTCGACGTCACCATCGGCCGCGACACCGTCGTGCGGCCCGGGACCCAACTGCTGGGCAGCACCCGGATCGGGGCCCGTTGCGACATCGGTCCGGACACCACCCTCACCGACGTGACGGTGGGCGACGAGGCCTCGGTGATCCGCACCCACGGCAGCGATGCGGTGATCGGCGCCCAGGCCACCGTCGGACCGTTCACCTTCCTGCGCCCCGGGACCGACCTGGGCGCGCAGGGCAAGCTCGGCGCGTTCGTCGAGACCAAGAACGCCGTGATCGGCACCGGCACCAAGGTGCCGCACCTGACCTACGTGGGCGACGCCGATATCGGCGAGTACTCCAACATCGGCGCGTCCAGCGTGTTCGTCAACTACGACGGCGAGAACAAGAGCCGGACCCGGATCGGCTCACATGTGCGCACCGGCTCGGACACCATGTTCGTCGCCCCGGTCTGTGTCGGCGACGGCGCCTACACCGGCGCGGGCACCGTGCTGCGCGACGACGTGCCGCCCGGCGCGCTGGCGGTCTCGGCCGGCCCGCAGCGCAACATCGAGGACTGGGTGTTGCGTAAACGTCCCGGCAGTGCGTCGGCGCAGGCAGCGGCGGAGGCCAAGCAGGGCGAGACCGGCGACTCCCCGACCTGAGGACGCCGTGATCACGTAGCCAGATGTTGCCTTTTTGGTAACCCGGGGACGTAGCACCGTACGATGAGGCCGTATCGACCTCCGACCGGCAAGGGCAGCACACAGTGGGCACGGACTGGACCGACAACCGCAAGAATCTGATGCTCTTCTCGGGTCGCGCGCACCCGGAGTTAGCGGAGCAAGTGGCCAAGGAACTCGACGTCCAGGTCACCGCGCAGACCGCACGAGACTTCGCCAATGGTGAGATCTTCGTTCGGTTCGACGAGTCGGTGCGCGGTTGCGACGCCTTCGTCCTGCAGTCCCATCCCGCTCCGCTGAACAAGTGGCTGATGGAACAGCTGATCATGATCGACGCGCTCAAACGGGGCAGCGCCAAGCGGATCACCGCGATTCTGCCGTTCTACCCCTACGCCCGCCAGGACAAGAAGCACCGCGGCCGCGAGCCCATCTCGGCCCGGCTGGTCGCCGACCTGTTCAAGACCGCCGGCGCCGACCGCATCGTGTCGGTCGACCTGCACACCGATCAGATCCAGGGCTTCTTCGACGGCCCCGTCGACCACATGCGCGCGCAGCCGCTGCTGACCGGCTACATCCGGGACAACTACAACTGCGAGAACGTCGTGGTGGTCTCCCCCGACTCCGGCCGCGTCCGAGTCGCCGAGAAATGGGCCGACGCCCTCGGCGGCACCCCGCTGGCGTTCATCCACAAGACCCGCGACCCGAAGGTGCCCAACCAGGTGAAGTCCAACCGGGTGGTCGGTGACGTGGCGGGCAAGACCTGCGTGCTGACCGACGACATGATCGACACCGGTGGCACCATCGCCGGCGCGGTCAAGCTGTTGCACGACGACGGGGCCAAGGACGTCATCATCGCCGCCACCCATGGCGTGCTGTCCGACCCGGCCCGGGAGCGGCTGGCGGCCAGCGGGGCCCGCGAGGTGATCGTCACCAACACGCTGCCGATCGACGAGGACAAGCGATTCCCGCAGCTGACGGTGCTGTCCATCGCGCCGCTGCTGGCCAGCACCATCCGCGCGGTCTTCGAAAACGGCTCGGTGACGGGCCTTTTCGACGGCGACGCGTAGGGAGACTCGTTGCCCAGCACGACCGTTATCTACCACAACCCTCGCTGCAGCACGTCGCGTAAGACCCTGGAGCTGTTGCGCGACAACGGCATCGAGCCGACAATCGTCGAATACCTCAAGACACCGCCGTCTCGGTCCGAGATCGCCACGCTGATCGCCGATGCCGGCATCGACGTGCGCACGGCAGTGCGCAAGCGCGAATCCCTCTACACGGACCTGAATCTGGCCGAGGCCGGTGACGACGAACTGCTCGACGCCATGGCGGCCAACCCGATTCTCATCGAGCGCCCGTTCGTGGTGACGCCCAAGGGCACCCGGCTGGCCCGGCCGATCGACGCCGTCCACGACATTCTGTGAGGACTGCAGCGGTAGCCCTGACCGTCGCGCTGAGCATGTCCGGTGCCATGGCCATGGCAGGCTGCGGGAGCACGCCGCCGGACTATTCGTCGGTGTTCACCTCGCCGGCCACCACAGCGGCGCCGGCCACCTCGACCACCCCGCAACCGATCGCGCAGTACCTTTACGGCGTCGGCGTCACCGGCGAGCAGATACCGCTGGACAAACTCACCGACATCAAGGTGACCCTGCCGCGGCCGCCCGGCTGGACGAAGTACACCAACTCGAACTTCTCGCCCGGCACCGAGGTGATCGCCAAGAACAACACCTACCCGACGGCCATGGTGATCGTGTTCAAGCTGACCGGCAACTTCGACGTGGCGGAGGCGCTCAAGCACGCCAGCGTCGACGCCGAGATGTCGCAGAACTTCACCAAACTCAATGCCTCGGACCAGGATTTCGACGGATTCCCGTCGTCGATGATCGAGGGTAGCTACGACCTCAAGGACAAGCGCCTGCACTCCTACAACCGGGTGGTCATCCCGGTCACCCCCGCCCCGGCGTTCCAGCGCTACCTGGTGCAGCTCACGGTGACGACGCTGGCCAACCAGGCCGCTGCCGACGCCGACGACGTCGAGGCGATCATCCGGGGCTTCAGCGTCACGCTGAAGTAGCCGCTGCCCCGCCGCGAACCAACCAGAAAGAACCAAGCCCGCCTAAAGTGTTCGCCATGAGTTGGACCGCCGCAGAGCTGCCGTCGTTCGCCGGACGCACCGTCATCGTGACCGGCGCCAACAGCGGGTTGGGTTTGGTCACCGCCCGCGAGCTGGCCCGCGTGGGCGCGCACACCATCCTGGCCTGCCGCAACACCGCCAAGGGCCAGGACGCCGCCGCCACCATGACCGGTGACGTGGAGGTCCGCGCCCTGGATCTGCAGGACCTCGCCTCGATCCGTGAATTCGCCGACCAGGTGGACTCGGTCGATGTGCTGATCAACAACGCCGGGATCATGGCGGTCCCGTATGCGCTGACCAAGGACGGGTTCGAAAGCCAGATCGGCACCAATCATCTCGGCCACTTCGCGCTGACCAATCTGCTGCTGCCCAAGATCACCGACCGGGTGGTGACCGTGGCGTCGTTCATGCACCTGCTCGGCAGGATCAGCCTCAAGGACCTGAACTGGAAGGCACGGCCGTATTCCGCGTGGCTGGCTTACGGCCAGTCCAAGCTGGCCAATCTGCTGTTCACCAGTGAACTGCAGAAGCGGCTCGACGCCGCCGGCTCCGCACTGAAGTCACATGCCGCCCACCCCGGCTATTCGGCGACGAACCTGCAGGGCCATACCGGCAACCGGACCGGTACCCGGGTCTGGGATCTGGGCAACAGCGTCTTCGCCACCAGCGCCGACTTCGGCGCCCGTCAGACGCTCTACGCCGCCTCCCAGGACCTGCCCGGCAACACCTACATCGGTCCCAAATTCGCCATGCGGGGCCCGACCGGGCCGTCGCCGCGCAGCCCGCTGGCCCGCAACCAGACCACCGCGAAGTCGTTGTGGCGACTGTCCGAGCAGCTCACGGGCATCGAATTTCCGCTATGACACCGTGATCGGCTACCCTGGTGGCCGCGTCACGGCGAGGGTGGTCCGGCCACCGTTATCGACGAGGCTTCCAATATCTGGTGCCTGCCTTTGCCGTGCGAAAGTCCACGACAGGCAACTCAGGAGCATCGATCATGGCCAAGGGCGCCACCAACAATCTCACCGCCGACGTTCGCGACAAGACCGGCAAGGGCGCCTCGCGCCAGGCCCGCCGCGACGGCAAGGTTCCCGTCGTGCTCTACGGCCACGGCGCCGATCCCCAGCATCTGGAGCTCAACGCCCGCGAGTTCGCGGCGGTGTTGCGGCACTCCGGCACCAACGCCGTGCTGACCCTGGACATCGCCGGCAAGGAGCAGCTCGCCCTGACCAAGGCGCTTTCCGTGCACCCGATCCGCCGCAGCATCCAGCACGCGGACCTGATCATCGTGCGCCGCGGCGAGAAGGTGACCGTCGAGGTCACCATCACCGTCGAAGGTGACGCCGCCCCCGGCGCCCTGGTCACCCAGGATGCCAACACCATCGAGATCGAGGCCGAGGCGCTGTCGATTCCGGAGACCCTGACCGTCTCGGTCGAAGGTGTCGAGGAGGGCACCCAGATCACCGCGGGTCAGATCGAGTTGCCGGCCGGTGTCACGCTGGTCAGCGATCCCGAGCTGCTGGTCGTCAATGTCGTTCCCGCCCCGTCGGCCGAAGAGCTGGAGTCCGAGGGTGGCGGCGAGTCGATCGCCGAGCAGGCCGCCGAGGCAGCCGAGGCACAGGGCGAGGGCGAGTCGGCCGAGGCCGAGTAGCCCCGCGCCATGGCCGATCCTCTTCTGGTCGTCGGCCTGGGCAACCCCGGACCGCAATACGCCAAGACCCGGCACAACCTGGGTTTCATGGTGGCCGACCTGCTGGCCGGCCGCATCGGCGCACAGTTCAAGGTGCACAAGCGCTCCGGCGCCGAGGTGGTCACCGGCCGGCTGGGGCACCGGCCGGTCGTGCTGGCCAAGCCACGCACCTTCATGAACGAGTCCGGGCGCCAGGTCGGGCCGCTGGCGAAGTTCTACTCGGTGCCACCCGGCGATGTCATCGTCATCCACGATGAGCTCGACATCGACTTCGGCCGGATCCGGCTGAAGCTCGGTGGCGGCGAGGGCGGCCACAACGGACTGCGTTCGGTGGCCAGCGCGCTGGGCACCAAGAACTTTCAGCGGGTGCGGGTCGGGATCGGCCGGCCGCCGGGCCGGAAGGATCCGGCGGCGTATGTGCTGGAGAATTTCGGTGCGGCCGAACGCGCCGAGGTGCCGGCCATCTGCGAACAGGCCGCCGACGCCACCGAGTTGCTGATCGAGGTGGGGCTGGAGACCGCCCAGAACCAGGTGCACGCCTGGTGAGCATTCCGTAAGGATCTCCCCTACCGGGCGTCAGGATTCCGTAGAGATCGCCGGCAAGCCGGCGGCAGGGCCGTAGACCTGAATGTGTGAACAACGCACGTGTTTGGGGATCCTTCGACATCTACCCGGCCCGTTACGGCGTGGGGCGCTACCGCCTCGTCGTGTTCCCGCCCGGTATCACCTCCGGCGAGCGCCGGATGCTGCGGGTGTGGCGGGCATGGCCGTTGTGGGGTGCCGCGCTCTGGCTGAGTCTGCAGGTCGCCGGCGCCGCGGCCGGAATGCCGGAGACCGCACTGATCGGCGGGACGATGATCTACATCGCGGCGGGGGCTTTGACGTTCGCGCTGTCCGGCGAGAACCGGCTTCGGGTGCGCACCTCGTGGGCCACCACGATCGCCGGATACAGCCATCGCGAGGTGGACGAACAGTACCTCCGGCTGCGGGTTCTGGCCCGGGCGTTGGATCAGGCCGACCTCGATCTGGAGGACGGACGCATCTCGGCGCTGCAGCACGAGGCGCGCTGGTGGCAGGTCTACGACGCGATGGAAGCACTCACGCCGGCACGCTCGCCGCGAACCAGCCACAATCCCAGCGCGATCAGCGCCGCCACTTCGAATCCGGCGATCCCCCGCTCCACCAATCCGAGCGGGATCAGCCTCCACCACGATTGATCGGTTACTGCTCCAACGGCAATCGCTGCGAACAGCACTGTCAGCCAACCGATTCCGGCTACGGCTAACCATCTGGCCGCGCGCGCGGCGCCGGACCGGCCGCGGGCGATCACCAGTACCGCCAGCGGCAGCGCGACGAACGCGACCAGGGTGGCGAACCGGTGCACGGTGCCCGACGCGCTCGGCCCGACGTCCCAATTGTGTTTGGGGAACGCCACGACAGCCATCAACCCCAGCACCCACAGCGTCATCAACACCGAGCCGGCCGACAGCGACCGCACCCGTCGTGCCCGGATCAGGCCGTACAGCAGGGCGGCCGAAGCGGTCGCCAACACCACCACGGCGGCGACGAACGCCCAACTGCCCGCGGTGTAGACGTATTCGGAAATGGTGGCCGTGCGCAGTTCCCCACGCCGTGTCGGTTGGCCACCGAGGGTGGCGTCGAGTGCGAGCACCACGGCCATCGCGACCAACCCACCCAACGCACCGAGCCAGCCGAGCACCCGCACCATCGAACCAGCCTACGCGCGCCCCCTAATTCCGCTGTCCACCACCTTGACCGGCTTGTGCGGATACCGGCGTTCGGCGAACGCCTTGGCTGCTGAATTCGGTAGTACGTAGAGGGTTTCGGCCTTCTCCTGCAGCGGGCGCAGCACAAGGTCCATGAAGGCCTTACGGTCGTCGAGATAGGGTTCGATGACGTCTTCCCCCGCCGGGCACACTGCCAGGCAGTAGGCGGCCTTGTAGTTGGCCTTGAACGACAGGCTCTGCCACATCGAGGCGTTCTCGGAATCGCTGACCCTGGAGCGGAAGTCGTCGGCGTCTTCACTGTCGGCAATGGTCTGCGCCCAGTCGGTGAAACCGCCCATGAACTCCCGGTAGTTGTGTACCGAGCAGGCGATGAAGTCGAACTGGCCGTCCTTCTTGATCGCACCGACAGGGCAGGCCGCGACGCACAGCTTGCATTCCAGGCATGGCGAATAGTCCAGTGGTGCACCATAGCTGCTGATCGGTGCATCGACCAGGACGGTGGCCAGCAGCACGAAGTTGCCGAACTTGGGGTGGATGACGTTGCGGTGGATGCCCATCACACCGAGTCCGGCGGCCACCGCGACCGGTTTGTGGGCGACCACCCAGATCCGGCCGGGATAGCGGTCCATCTCCATGGGGAAGGTGGCCGAGGGGTTCAGCGCGCGGTGGCCGGCCTCTTCGAGTGCCCGGGTGATCCGGTGCGCGGCCTCGTTGATGACCTCCCCGCTGCGGTGAAATTCCTGATTGGCGACACTGCGGGCGACAGAGCGCACGTTGTCGCGGTTCATCCGCACCACCAGCGAGATATAACTCCGCGTTCCCGGCAGGGCGGCCTGCACATGCTCACGCTCGGAGGCCAGCTCGGGATTGTCGATGCTGGCGAAGGCCACGTCGTCGGCGCCGGCAGTCAGGCAGACCTCACGCAGCCAGTCGGCGTCGATCACCGGGGATGGACTGACGCGTGGCCGCGAGCGCACGGCTTGCACGGTCGGGTGCTCGGCCAGGCGGGGTGGCAGGTTCATACCTGGGTACAGTACACCATACCCAGAATCCGAGGGTAGCGTCGGCGCGATGAACACGCTGCGCGACCCGCAAGTGGCCTCGGTGATCGACCGGATGTACGACGAGTCGGCTCTGCAGATGGCTCAACTGCACCAACGCGGGCCGGAACTGCGCAGACTCGGATCGGCGAGCGCGCAGGAGCGCGCGGACGCCTTCAGCGATTTCTATCTACCGGTGACACCCGAATCCGGGCGCCTGCTCTACTCCCTGGTCCGCGCCAGCCGGCCGCAAACCGTGGTGGAGTTCGGGATGTCGTTGGGGCTCTCGACCATCCATCTGGCCTGCGCGGTCCGCGACAACGGTTCAGGACGGGTGATGACCACCGAGCTCAGCGCCACGAAGGTGACGGCCGCCAAGGCCACGTTCGCCGACCTCGGGTTGGACGATCTGATCACCGTCCTGGAAGGCGATGCCCTGCAGACACTCACCGGCGTTGAGACCGTGGACTTCGTCCTGCTCGACGGTTGGAAGGACCTGTATCTCCCGGTGCTGCGGCTGCTGGAGCCGCAGCTGAGACCCGGTGCGCTCGTCGTCGCCGACAACACCGGCCTGCCCGACACCCAGCCCTATGTGGACTACGTGCGGGACCCGGCCAACGGCTATGTCAGCGTCAGTTTTCCGGTCCGGGAGGCCGACGCCATGGAGATCAGCTGCCGAGCCTGAGGCTCGCGGTCCAGTGGCCACTTACGCACGCCTGCGAGGCGGATGGCGTGCAATAACTGGCCGCTCGTCGGCGGTCTAGGTGACCAGCGCGACGGAGTTGGCCCGCCGCAGCTTGCCCGACGGCGTCTTCGGGATGGTGCCCGGCCCGAGAACGACGACATTGCGCGGCCGCACGTCGACCTCGGTGACGACCTCATGGGCCACCTCGTGCTCGATGCGGCGCACCTCGGCGGGGTCCTGCCAGGCATTGGACTCCACCGCCACCGCGAAGGTCTCGCGCGAATGCCCGGCGTCGAGTCGCACAGCCACCGCGCAACCGGGGCGGACACCCGCGACCCGGCCCGCGGCGCGTTCGATGTCGGTCGGGTAGATATTGCGGCCGGCCATGATGATGACGTCCTTGACGCGACCGCACACCACGACGTGGCCGTTGTCGGTCAGGTAGCCGAGGTCGCCGGTGTCGTACCAGCCGTTCTCGTCCTGGGCCGGCACGAAACCGCCCATCGTGATGTAGCCCGGGGTCAGGGACTCGCCACGCAGTTCGATGATGCCGACACCGCGCGCCGGCAGCACGTTGCCGTCCTCGTCGACGATGCGGGCCTCGAGGTCGGTCAGCAGCGGCCCCAACGTGGCCAGCCGCCGGGTGTTGCCCTTGGTGGCCGGCACCGCGCGGCGCAACGCGGCCAACAGGTCGGCGTCGACCTCGTCGACCACCAGACCGGCGCCACATTCGGAGAACGACACCGCCAGCGTGGTCTCGGCCATGCCGTATGCCGGGAGGATGGCCTCGGGCTGCAGTCCGAACGGCCGCCCGGCGTCCAGGAGGTCCTCGACGTCGGCCGGCTCGACCGGCTCGGCGCCGGAGAGCGCGAACCGCAGCGAGGAGAGGTCGAATTCACCCGGCTTGGCCTGCCGGCGCAACCGCTTGGCGAACAGCGCGTAGGCGAAGTTCGGGGCGGCGGTCATGGTGCCCTTGTACTTGTCGATGAGCTTGGCCCACAGCAGCGTGTCGCGCAGGAAGTCCAGCGGGGTGACCTTGACCAGCTCGGCACCGAAATACATCGGGATGGTGAGGAAGCCGACCATGCCCATGTCGTGGAAGCAGGGCAGCCAGCTCACCATGACGTCGGTGTCGATGTCGTACTTGGCGCCGATGAACATCGCCTCGGCGTTGGAGTGGATATTGCGGTGCGTGATGACGACGGCCTTCGGAGACCCGGTCGAACCGGACGTCAGCTGCATGAGCGCAACGTCGTCTTCGGAGGTCTCGACGGGATCGATCGGCTCGGCGGCCAGCAGTGCTTCCACGGTCAGGACCATGACGCCGCGCTCTTCGAGCACCGGTGCGGCGATCAGGAAGGGATCGGAGATGATCACGGCCTTGGCCTCGATCATGTCGATGACGTTGGCGGTGTCCTTGGCCCACTGCTCGAGGTCGGTACGCGGGGTGGGCTGGTGCAGCATCGTCAGGCTCGCGCCGCGCATCCACAGCGCCTGGGCGGTCGGGGCGATCTCCACCGGCGCACCGGCCAGCACGCCCACGGCGTCGCCCAGGCCGATACCCGCGGCGGCCAGGCCACCGGCGATGCGACGGGCACGTTCGTGTACCTCGCGCCAGGTGTGCCGGACCGGCTCATGAGGCTCGCCGGTGACCATGCCCTTACTACTGGTCATGGCGCTGTGGAACATCTTGTCGGTGAAACGGCTCACGACGACCTCCTCGGCATCCAGAGCTGGCTCGGTAGCGACGTTGGGCGCCGGAGCTGGCTGCTCAGCGACATCGGACTGGGCGCGAACGCCCGGGATTTCATGCTCCACCTGCCACAACGAGCTGCATAGGAGGCACGCCAGTACGACTGGGGAGCGGTTCGGTCTCGAAACGGTGATGCTATGGCGACATCACTGGCGACATCGGTAGCGCGATGGACCCGGCCGCCGGGCCACCGCCCGCCCCGGACCGGGGTGGGCGACTCGCACGTGTGCAGTGCCAGGCCGCTGATGATCACCGTCGATCATCTTAAACTTCCCTTAAGTTACTGCCAAGTTTTCGTTCGTAATGAGAAGCGCGTCACACCCGGGCGGCCCCGGCGGGCAGGAGCGCAGCGACCCGGGAAACTAGCCTCAGCGGGCAGGAGCGCAGCGACCCGGGAAACTAGCCTCAGCGGGCAGGAGCGCAGCGACCCGGGGACTAACCCGGCACGATGCGCGCGCCGTGCACCGGACCCGAGGCGACCCGCACGGTGCGGCACACGTCCGCACCGGCCAGTTCGGTTCCCACGTCCACCGCGGCCGAGGCCGACTCGCACAGGAAGGCGCAGGTGGGCCCGGAGCCGGACACGATGCCGGCCAGCGCGCCGGCGTCGGTGCCGGCCCGCAGGGTTCGGCGTAGATCGGGATTGAGGCTCAGGGCGGCCGCCTGCAGGTCATTGCCCAGCAAAGGAGCCAGTTCGCGCGGATCGCCACCGGCCAGCGCCCCCAGCAGCGGCTCGGGGTCGGTCAGCCGCGACGGCGCGCCGTTCTCTCGAAGCCGGTCGATCTCCCGATACACCCCGGCCGTCGACAGCCCGCCCTTGCCGAAGGCCAGCACCCAGTGAAAAGTGCTGCGCGCCAACACTGTTGCCAGCTCCTCGCCACGGCCGGTACCCAGTGCGGTACCGCCGTGCAAGGCGAACGGGACATCGCTACCGAGCTCCGCGGCCAGGGCGTGCAGATCACGCCGCGGCACACCCAGTTCCCATAAGTTGTTCATGGCGACCAGCACCGCCGCCGCGTCGGCACTGCCGCCGGCCATCCCGCCGGCCACCGGGATCGACTTCTCGATGGTGATCTCCACGTCCGGCGCGCGCCCGACATGCTCAGCCATCAATTCCGCCGCCTGCCAGGCGATGTTGCGCGAGTCGGCGGGCAGCTCGTCGGCACCCTCCCCCACCACCCGCAGCGACAGCACATCGGCGTTGCGCACGGTGACCTCGTCGACCAATGACACGGCGTGAAAGACGGTGGTGAGTTCGTGGTAGCCGTCGTCGCGGCGGTCGCCGACCTCCAGGTAGAGATTGACCTTCCCCGGCACGCGAACCGTCACCGACCCGGTCGCGACCCATTCGGGGGCAATGGAACCGTTGGGCGGGGACACCGCACGAGAGTATCGCGCCGCGGCGGATTCTCTCCTCGGCCGCGGCCGGGCGACTCTAGGGTCGAGTAGTGGCGCAACCCGGGCTGGCATTCGCCGGCTACACCGTCGAGGCCGAGCTGGGCCGCGGCGGTCAGGCAGCGGTGTACCTGGCCCGCGGAAACCGGACACCTCCGGTGGTCGCGTTGAAGGTGCTCGACGAGCACCACCGCGACCCGGCCGGTGTCGCGCGCCTGGCCCGGGAATACCGGGTGGCTGGGCGCCTTGGGCACCGACACATCGTGCAGGTGTACGAGCATGGCCCGTACTGGATGACGATGCAGTACGTCGACGGCGGCAATGTGATGGGCTTGCCGTCCGTGGAGACCAAGCTTGCCGCGCTCGCCCAGATCGCCGACGCTCTCGACCACACACACCGCAGTGGTATCGTCCACGCCGACGTCAAGCCAACGAATATTCTTGTCCACCAAGACTTTTCGCGTCACGGTAGCGCGCTGATCGACTTCGGGGTGGCGCATGTGCTGGCCGAGGACGTGTGGCACCGCCCCGCGGAGGTGGTGGCCTCACTGCCCTACGCGGCGCCCGAACTGCTGCAGGGGCGCCTGCCGCAAGCCGCCACCGACGAGTACGCCCTGGCCTGCACGGCGCTCGAACTGCTCACCGGCGCACCGCCGTTCGCCGCCGACCATCCGATGGCCCTGGTCGACGCTCACCTGCACCTGCCGCCGCCGGACGTGTCGCGGCAGATCCCCTGGCTGTCACGGTCGTTCGACCTGGTCCTGGCCAGAGCGATCGCCAAAGACCCGGACCGGCGATATCCGTCGTGCACCGAGCTGGTGCAGCACATCGCCGAGACGGTGCGTCGGACCGCTCAGAACACCTGAGCCGGGCGCGACGGCCCCTCGGAGGAGTCCGGCGTGGCAGTGAAGCCCCGGATCGCTGCAACAGCCGGACGAAGTCGGCGACCGTCAGCGTCTCACCGCGCCGGGCGGGGTCGATGCTGGCAGCCAACAACCGCTCAGCGGACTCGTTGCCCGATCCCGCCCATTCGAGGAAGGCGTTGCGGGCGGTCTTGCGTCGCTGCGCGAAGGCGATGTCGATCAGGTCGAAGACCTGCTGGCGGAAGCCCTCGTCGGCCGGCCACGGGGACGTCTCGTAGCGGTCGATCCGGACCAGACCGGAGTACACCCGCGGGATCGGCCAGAACACCGTCGGCGACACCATGCCGTAACGGCGCACCTTGCCGAAGAACCGGACCTTGACACTGGGCACGCCGTAGTCCTTGCCGCCGGGCTCGGCGGCCAGGCGCTCGGCGACCTCGGCCTGCACCATCACCATCACGGTGCGGATCGAGGGGAACTCGGCCAGCAAGTGCAGCAGGGCCGGCACCGCGATGTTGTACGGCAGGTTCGCCACGACGGCGGTCGGCTGCTCGGCGAGGTCGGAGCGCTCGAGGGCCAGGATGTCCTGGTTGAGGACGGTCAGCCGATGGATCTCGCTGTGCGAATGGTCGGCGACGGTCTTCGGCAGGCGCTGAGCCAACACCGGATCGATTTCGATGGCGCTGACCGTCGCGCCGCGGTCGAGCAGCGCCAGCGTCAGCGAGCCCAGACCGGGGCCGACCTCGAGAACATGGTCGTGCTTGTTGATGCCGGACGCGGAGACAATTCGACGCACGGTATTTGCGTCGTGCACAAAATTCTGACCCAGAGATTTACGCGGTTTGAAATCGAGCTCTTTGGCCAGATTTCTGATCTCGGTCCGCCCGAGGAGACGAATTGTCACGATGCACCCCTACCACACACGGGCCACGCTCCCCAGCCTTGTCGTGAACGCGTAACTTCAGCAATTGCTATTTGTTCTTCTCTGGTTGCCAGATCGGCACGGCCAGCATACCGCAGTCCGCCGTTTCTTTCCCAGGTGTTCTGATCGAATTGCACGCCACCGTAGTAGCCGTTGCCGGTATTGATCGCCCAGTTTCCGCCCGCTTCACACCTGGCAATGGCATCCCAGATGGGCCCGTTGAGCACTGGCGGCACCTCGGTCCCCGGCTTCGCGCCGACCCGCAGCACGGAGTCACGAGCCGGGATGACGACGGTGTTGGCAACCGGAAGCCGTCCGGTCTCCACCCCGTTGACCTTCGCGACAGCAAAAGTCACGTCCTGCACGCCGGGCGTTCCGGGGTCCTCGACGACCTGGCGGCTCATGTTCATCGTGGGATCTTCGATCCGCTGGGCCACCGGGACCAGCGGCACCCGCTCGGTGACCTTGTCGATCCGCATCCTGGTCACCTGGATCTGCATGCCGGCGATCACCGGGGAGTCTGCCGCCGGGACGACGGTGTCGGCCTGCTCCAACGGCACACCGGCGGCCGCCAGCAGGCCGGCGACGTTCGGTGCGGCCAGGTGAACGGTGCTGACCACCCCGCCGTCGTTGATCTGGACGGTCTTGGCGCTGACCACCGGCAGGGCCATCCCTTCCAGCGGCAGGCGGCTGCCGCGCGAGGCGGCGGCCGGGGCGGTATCGGTCATCCGCAGCTGGGCCAGGGCTTCGTCCACGGTCGACGCGGTGGTCCATACCTGCTTGGCGTTCTGGCCGTCCAGCGAGATCTGCAGTGGGCGGCTGCGCCGCAGCACGATCGTCTCCGCA